>NZ_JAVDRS010000001.1:0-859584 GCF_031454915.1 Pseudarthrobacter sulfonivorans
GTGGGCAGATCTCATGGCCACCGGCGGGCAGTTCTACTGGCCGTCAGCGGGCAATTTCGTGGCCGCCTATGGGCAGTTTTTCATGGCCGCTAACACGGAACAGCTACGCCGCCGGAGTCGCTGCATTCGCCGGGGTCCTCGCGACCAGGATCGTGCAGGTCAAACCTTACGACTCGGAGAGCACGGGCGTGGTGGAGGGGCGAACCAGTTCCTAGAGACCTCATTCCTGCCGGGCCGGACCTTCACCTCACCAGCGGATTTCAATACCCAGCTCACGCCGTGGCTGCCGCTGGCCAATGCCCGATTGGGCCGCCGGACCGGTGCCCGGCCCGCTGAGTTGATCCGCCAGGATAAAGCGGCGATGCTGGGGCTGCCACCGGTTCCGCCTGTGACCGGATTCGCGGCCCGGGTCGGCTCCCGCGGGACTACTACGACCGGGATGGGATCCAACGGCTACTGGCCGGTGTGGGACCAGACATGCTCATCAACGCCGAGCGCATCCACCCCTCGAGCCGTCCATCGCTGCGATCCGCCGGGATGCTTTCACCTGCACCGTGTTCCACGGTGGGCCAGGAGACGCCGAGCTGATGAGCCAAGGCCGAGACCGACGTGCTGAAACGCTGGAGCGCATCGGTCGCCCGCCTGGCGGCCCTGGTCATGAGTTTCGTCCGAGCGCCCGCCATGGGACGTTCCTCGGTGAACGTCGTTCTCGGGCAGCCCGGGTCCGGGCAGCGCCAGACGCGCTCGATCCACAGCAACCGCACCGGCTGCCGAAACAGGGAATGCCATGGAGCCGATCCGCCGCCGACGACCGCCTACGGCGACGACGCCGCAGCGCGGACAACCGTTGACATCTCCTTCGGTCTCCACGCGCACAACTAAGCCGGCCCCGGTTGCCATGACGGACCTGACATGGATGCCCCCGACCCCCGACACCGAGCAACGCATCCGCACGCGTGCACCAGTGGCCATCGGAACAAGACATAGAGCTATTCATGTCAGGGTCTCTTTTTAGGTATTGGCTTGCTTGGTCGCTACCAATTCTAAGAGGCCCTGACCTCTTTTCACGCGGCACCGAAATACGTCGCAGCGCCGCGGCGGCATCCTCAGACCGCCCAACCACGCCCACTTGCAAAGTCCTTATTAACTCTACAGTCATGACCCGACGAGGCGCTGCCCACAAGCTTGTAGCGGCAACCATGACGTCGCCTGGCCCGAGCACAAGGGCGCGCGGGCGAGCTGGGCGTTGGTTTAGGCAACTGCCTGCCATGACCCGCCCACGAAATTCTGCCACACAGGGCGTATCACACATCCGTTCATTCCCAGGACCAACTCGCTTGGGGAATGACTCGCTGGAGTGGCAAGCCCTTCCTCATTAGCGGCTCGTAAGCGTTCTGGTCCCTTTGTGCCTTGGCTCCCGACTAAGAACGTTTCCAATTCTTCGACGAACGCGCGTCGTATTTCGTTCAGTGACCAACGACATAGTGAAAGCAACCGCCGAGACACACAAAACGATCGCCAAGGCCGCAAGAATTGATGTTGGACTGACTTGCCAACGAGCGGTAGGGACGGGGACAAGCAGGGACGCTAGGAGCGCGATAATCGGGACGTGGATCGCGTACAAGGTGTATGACCATTCCGCTGCCCAAGATAGCGGTCGGATAGCTTGGCGCCCCTGAGCCACGTCCGTTGTGTGTAGCCCCAGCATGATAGCGCTCGGAAGTACTACGAACAGCAGCAGTCCGGTGCTGCCGTCACCCAACAATATGACAGCGGACGCGACGACGCCCACTGCGGCTACGGACGAGAATCGCAGGCAAGCAAGAAGCAACGGTTGTGTTGCGTTCAGCCATGAGGCGATTTGGTCACGCCGCCAAGCAACTATTGCACCTACGATCCAAGCCGGAAACATTGCTAAGACACTGGGACCAGCCAAGGCACATCCTCCGATCGTGAAGAGAAGGCAGTATACCCTTTTCTTCACGCTAAAGTATCGAGAAAACGTAATGATTAGTGCGGGAAAAATCGCGTAGTACCAGAATTCGTACGCAAGAGACCAGAGTGGCGAATTAGTCCCCAGTGTGGCCGTATAAATGGACTGGAGAAAGAACAGATTCCCCAAAGTTTCTAGTGTTCCTAAGGTCGGAAGCGGCCCTGCCGCCGGAATGACGCTGTGGTAAGCCGCCGATCCGCTATAGATGCTACTCGTCGGACTGGCCCAAGCTCCTATCCTGTCAAGTAGTTGGGTGAGGGCGATAACCGGAATTAAAACAAGCCAGAGTCGCGTCATTCGGGAAATGCAATATGCCGACCAGCTAAAGGTTCCATTTCCGACTTGCCGTAAAACAGATCCGCCGACCCAATACCCGCTGAGAACAAAGAAAACAATGACGGCTGGGTGGCCCATTGAGCTTATAAGATAGAAAATCTGGACCGGCACTGATGTTGATTCCGAAATTCCAAAATCTACGAAAAATAGTGTCCTTAAGTGACTTATAACAACTAAAAAGGCCGCCACTGTTCGCATGGCATTGAGTGACAAATTCGTATTCACCTGCGCTAATCCCCCGGGTCGTGACAGAGTACTTGGTCGAGCTTGAAGTTTGGTATTGACTGTGCGTGCGATTGCATCAACCGCGAGGCCTTAGGGCGCCCAGTACCCTGAATCAATCGAGATAGCAATCGAACCATACGTCACGGCACTGAATGCCGGCGGTACTTGTCCGCGCGATGAGCCCAAACGGATGTTCGGTGTGGTCGTCTAACGGCCTAGGCGATAATACCTTGAGTGGCGCGGAGCGACTGACGCCGGTGCTCACGGGCTCACGAGCTCGTTCGTCGCCAGGACAGCCCGCCCATAGGCAACTCTCGTCGTTGGCGAGGTGGTCAATCTCGAAACATGCGACGGGTACAATTACCCAAGACCGCACGGACGTGGCCGTTCTGGTGTCAGACCAGCGGCTGTCTCCAGTCATTAACTCAGGGGGATCCTCGCTTGCAATTACGCGACTACTTTCGTATCCTGCGCCGCAGTTGGATCCTAATCACAGCGGTAACGCTTGCTGGACTAACCATTGGCGGAGGAACGACGCTTCTCGCCCGACCCATCTACACCGCGGAAACACAACTGTTTGTAGCAATTCAAGGTTCCGGCAGTGTCTCTGAATTGCAGCAAGGGAATTCGTTCAGTCAGGCTCGTGTTCAGTCTTACGTGAAGACGGTCCAGTCGCCCGCAGTGCTTCAGCCTGTGATTGACACGCTAGGCCTCGAGGTTACGGCGCAAGACCTTGCCCAGGATGTCGGGGCAACGACGGATCTCAACACGGTCCTAATAAATATTTCGGTTGATAACGAATCACCGGTTCAAGCAGCCGCGATAGCTCAGGCTGTGGCCAACAGCTTAATTCGGACTGTTGACACGCTCGAAAAGCCAACAAGCGGCGGCGTGTCACCCGTCAGTCTTTCAGTAATAAAGCCAGCTATCGCGCCGCCCGCGCCTACGTCTCCGAATACCAGACTGAATTTGGTCGTTGGGATTCTCGTCGGCATAGTTGCTGGCGTAGGACTTGCCGTATTGCGGGCCACTCTGGACACGGCTATAAGGGGCGAGGTCGACGTGCGCCGAGTTACGAGCGCCGCAATCCTTGGAGGTATCGCGTTCGATCAAGACGCGAGTAAGAAGCCCCTTCTCACGCAGACGGCGCCGCAGAGCCCACGGGCGGAGTCCTTTCGACAGTTGCGGACTAATCTCCAATTCGCCAATGTAGCTGGCCAGGCTAGAACTGTCCTGGTAACTTCGTCACTGCCCGGCGAAGGCAAGAGCACCACGGCGACCAACTTAGCGATTTCGCTGGCTCAAGCTGGTCAATCTGTGTGCCTCGTTGACGCCGACCTCCGTCGCCCAATGGTGAATGAGTATCTTGGTCTCGACAGAAGTGCAGGACTGACGACCGCCCTTGTTGGTGCCGCGGATGTAAGCGAACTGTTGCAGCCGTGGGGTGACAACCGACTTTACGTCTTGACGTCCGGCCTGATCCCGCCCAATCCAAGCGAATTGTTGGGGTCCGACGAGATGAGGAGTCTCGTAGTTAGGTTGGAGGACTTGTTCGACATGGTAATTATCGACGCGCCGCCCCTGCTGCCCGTAACGGACGCAGCCGTTCTCTCGCAGCACGTCGGAGGCGTCGTTCTGATTGTCGGTTCCCATACAGTTAAACAGAACGACCTGGCGCGATCCCTCGATGCGTTGAGCATGGTGGATGCCAATGTTTTGGGCGTAGTCCTAAACCGCCTTCCGCTCAAAGGTCCGGACGCCAACTCGTATAGCTACTACAACTACACCTCTGCTTCGAGAGGTCGTGGAGCTTCGGAAAACGCACCCTTTGACTCTTACCACGAGATGACTCTCAACGATGATGCTCACGTTTCGGACAGCGAGCTGATCCCCAGCAGGTCAAAGCCGGCACGAAGGTTCTCGCGAAATGACGCCAGAGATCACTAAAGGGTCGGTGGACCCTAAACTTAGAAGGCAACCTCGCAGGTCTGTTCGTGCAGGATCCAGTGGGCTACAGAGCAAGAGCATTGAGTCCGCGTTTCTTGTATTCGTCACCACCTCGTCATTCGTCTTCATCGGTTTAGCTGGACAGGTCTATATCGCCGAGCTGGTCTTGTCCATATACGTGTTTCATCGGATAGCTAGTTCTCAACTTGTCCCGATTCGTGTTCCCGCATGGACGTTGTGGACGCTTCTTGTATGGCTTGTTGGGACGATTGCTTCGGACATTGCGCTTGGTTCTGATGCACTGCAAACGATTAGAGGCATTGCACGTATAGTTTTCTTAGCCATTGATCTCATTGCTCTATACCTCCTAATCAATGGCCGAATGAAGCTAATTTTTACCGCATGGATTGGCCTCATAGCTGCTTCAGTATTGTCTTTCATATTTCAACCATCCACTTTTGCGCGGGCGCTCCCTTGGAAGTTTGAATTTGGGGTTCCGGTAACAATAGCGGTGGCCTTGTGGCTGGGATCCAACGATTCCCGGCTCCGATGGGGTGCGCCGGCTCTGTTTACAATGACGGGAATTCATTTTGCACTAGGCTTCCGCAGCATGGCCGTTGTATCTCTATTGACTGGATTTATACTACTGGTGCGGGCTCGAACTGAAATCTCCCCCGAGCACGGACGTTTTGGGAGATGGCGACCGCTAGTCATAGGTTTTGGCGGATCTTCTGCGGGGATTTTTCTCATAGACCTCTATGATCGTTTAGCCATAGCTGGAACGTTCGGTGGGATTGCGCAACAGAAAGCAATGTTTCAAGCTGGTGGTGACTATGGGTCATTACTCAGCAGTCGGAGTGAGTTTTTTCTGTCGATTGGAACGATCCTCAAGCAGCCCTTGCTAGGGGGTGGGTCGTTTTCCCTGGCGTCGCCCGATACTGTGCAGAACGCGGCGTCCCTTTACAACGCCTGGGGTTATACGAGCGTCGCGTCAAGGATGCTGTTGGACGTTCCCGCGTACCACTCGACCCTGCTAGGAAGTTGGGCCGAAAACGGCGTCCTTGCCTTGCCGTTCTGGCTCGCCGTACTGGGAGTATTCATAAAAGGTTTAGTCAGCGTGCTCTATCGAGAATGCCACGCGCCGGCGCTTGTCGCCTTGCTGTGCACTTCGGGCATCTGGGACCTTATGTTCAGCCCGTTTGGTGCGGAACGGAGAATGTGGCTTGCCCTTTCGGTTGTCACTGTCATTACATTGATTTATCGCACAAAAGGAATAGAGAAGCGTGCCACGAATTTCCATTGTAACAATAAGCTATAATCAGATTGATTTTCTGCCTCTCTGCGTGGAAAGTATCGAATCACAGGACTACGATGACTATGAGCACATCATCGTCGATCCTGGCTCCTCTGATGGATCGAGAGAATGGCTAGCTGCCAACTTGAATTCAAAAAGGAGGTTAGTCTTTGAGGCTGATTCAGGCCCGGCCGACGGCTTGAATAACGGCTTGGCTCACTGTCGGGGTGAGATATTCATTTATCTAAATGCGGATGATGAGCTTCCGCCGGGTGCTTTGCAACGTATTGATGAGCTTCATAGGCAAAATGCAGTATTTGATGTAATTATAGGCAATGGTTGGACAATCGATCATTTGGGTAACCCTGTCAAGCATGTCATCAGTGACGGATTTAGCCCCTTTCGCTATGCCTTATCAGTGGGTACTGTTCTTCAACAGGCCACTTCATTCAAACGTGCTGCGCTTGGAACCGACTTAGTCTTCAATGTACGAAACCGAGTGAACTGGGACACTGAATTTTTGTTTGATGCCGCAGCTTCAAATCTGTCGTTCACCAATGTACCGGACTGTTTAGGCTTTTTTCGGCTGCAGGAAAACTCGATTACTGTTAGCGGACGATTTGCCTCACAACTTAAGGCCAAGCGACAGGAGTTGACTAAACATCATTCTGGTCGCGCAACTTATTGGGTTGGACAGATCTTATCGCCTATTACTCGTTGCTATAAGCGCGCTAGATCGATCCGCGCAGGAATGACCAGCAAACCATCATTTCCAGGTCTCAGCAGATTGCAAAAGGATTTCTAGTGTCAACTTCGTACAAAGTGGCTATTAACAACGGATTTGGTCAGTTCCATTTGGCGCGTTTGGCCGAGAATCTGGAGGCCGCAGGCAGCCTGGAGGTCTTCCTCACCGGGGCCTATCCAAAAGGCGGCTTTTCCGCGGCGCTTGCGAAGTCACAGGTTCCAGCAATTGGGAGACTGGGCGCTCGCAAGATTGATGTGCCTGACAAAAAAATCAGATCATTTTGGTTCGGTGAGGGTCCTCACCAGTTGGCCCAATACACTCGTCACCACGGTTTTAGCGAATTATCAGAACTTTCTACGGGTCTGGCCCTAAGTTCGTACCAGAAGTTTGCAAGCCATTCATTGAGGTCAAGTTCGGCCGATATATACCATTACAGGGCTGGCATGGGTGGGCCTAGCGTCGCCGTCGCAAAGAGGAATGGTGCGGTTGCGATATGCGACCACAGCATTGTCCATCCTCGTGTACTTCAGGGCTTGATCGCCGGGACTGGTGAGACAGCTCAAAATTTGTCTCAATTATGGCGTCGAGTTGAGGCTGATATGGAGCAGGCGGATCACTTGTTAGTGAACAGTGACTTCGTGGCAGAGACCTGCATCGCCGTGGGTATTGATGCCGCCAGGATATCTGTCGCTTATACCGGCGTGGACCCGCTTTTCCTTCAACAGTTGGACTTAGCGCAGCATTTCACTCGCTGGTCAAATCCTCGCGTTCTCTTTGCCGGCACACTGGAGCGCCGCAAAGGGACTGATGTCGCTATCGCGGCGGCAAAAGTTACGAGTGGCTCTCATCTTCCCTGGCTCTTTATGGGCAACTGGGAGCCCGACTCGAGGCATCTGGAGACGGAAATTGGAGGGTACATAGGTCACACCCCGCGTGCAAACCGACACGGATTGGCGAGCGCTATGGCTTCAAGCGCAATGTTCGTTTTTCCCACACGGGCGGAGGGCTCCGCGCGTGTAGTCGCCGAGGCGCTTTGTGCTGGTTGTTATGTAATTACCACGAAGAATGCTGGCTCTATCGTCAGGGATGGCATCGACGGCCGCATTGTATCCGTGGGCGACTCTATGGGGATAGAGAGCGCAATTGCGGAGTATCTTGCTCTGGGCGTCGAAGAAAGGGCCGAGCGCTCACTTCGGACTAAGACATACGCTCGTAGCCGTCTCAATGAGCTCGAATACTCCTCTAGCGTAGCTAATGCATACGCGGCTGCCCAGAAGTAAGGTCTTTTTGATGGGCCTGGGTCATTTTTTTCGCAGCGGTCCGGGCCGTGGCCTGATCGGACAGGGCTTTACATTATTTTCCGTCATGGGTGTCCAGCTGCTTCAAGTGCCTACATACCTTAATGTCTTGACGGCTGAGGAATACGGCGCCTACCTAGTCCTAATCGCAGTTCCTAGCGCCTTGACTCTTGCTGACTTTGGCCTATTGAGCGCCTTGTCAACTCGACTAACGCGTCTGATTGCGGCGGGAAAACAACCTGAAGCTACACAAGTCTTTCGCATGGTTTTGTATATTGTCTTTTTCTTGACATCGATGATTCTCGTTGCCGTTTTTTCTATTCTTGCTTTTTTCGTAATTGAGCTTGAACCTTTCAATCGAATTGAGGCAGCGGCGGTTCTTTCTCAATATACAGTTTATTCGTTATTGTTTATTCTGTCTTCCGCACTCGAAGGAGCCATGCGCGCCTCAAATGCTTACGCTGATGCGTGGATGCGGTTGGCTTTCATGCGAATTTCTGACTTTGCATGTGGAGTGGCTTTGCTCTACTTGACAGACTCAGTGATTTTTGCAGTTTCGGGAATGTTGATTTCACGAATGATCGGCGTGGCGCAACTGTACCGCAGAACGCGAATGCGGGCGACGTGGGCGAGCTTTTCCCCCTTGAGGCCTACACGCTCAGGCATGGAAGGTATGATGAAACCGACCATAGGGTCTGCAGCTCTTCCTATTGGTAATGCTGTGCTCAATCAAGGTGTTGTCTTGGCGGTTAACGCGTCCCTGGGGCCCGCCGCCGTGGCGGTTTACTCCACAACGCGCACGATCGTTAGTACGCTCCGGCAGCTAAGCAACGTGGTCTCGAATGGGATCCTGCCGCACATGACGCAACGCTACGCTTTGAGCCGGGCCCTAGAAGCTCAGTCTTTTCTTCGACGTGTTTTCTTCGCTACTTCGGCGGTTCTTCTGGCGTCATCCGTAGTTCTTGCGCTATGCGGGCAGTGGCTTGTTTCGATTTGGACTCTTGGGCGGATAGAACCGTCTCAGTCGTTGTTGCTCATAATGATCTGCCAAGTGCTGATCGAATCGATCTGGACGCTGATAGCCGTTCAGCTATTGGCGCAAAATATTCATTTTGGTTATTCGATCTTCTATGCCATTGCCGCCATTGCTACTGTTACTGTGCTTTACATGCTGCCTCCGAACATAATCGAAGGTTTCCCCTTAGTGACTTTGGCGCAAAGTGCACTTATGCTTATCTTTGTTTCATATCGAACTAGAAAGACCCTTAGATTATGAATGCTAAGCAGGACTTCAGAGCGGATATAGATCAGTTTGTCCGCGGCTCCGGCCGTTTGTCCGGACTGCGACTGGTAGGCAAGGTCCTTTCCGAGCCCGGACTCTTATTTGTTCTTTTTTTGCGGATTCAGATTGCCTTGGAACGTCAGAATTTGTTCCTGATGGCACGCCTGGTTCATTTGGTAAATCTTCGAATTACGGGCGGGGAGATCGGCCACGGATGCAGCATTGGGCCGGGTTTGGTGGTCAAACACCCGCTTGGAGTAGTGATAGGTGGCGGTAGCGAGATCGGGGCTCGATGCATGGTGCTTCGCAACGTAACTCTCGGTGAGTTACGACCCGATGCTGCCCAGGCTGGCCAGCGATATCCGGTCGTAGGTGACGACTGCATGATTGGCACGGGGGCGACCATTCTTGGTGGCATAACGGTGGGCAGTAATGTCCGTATAGGCGCACATTCTCTCGTGCTGTCTAATCTTCCTTCCAACGTAACCGCTGTGGGGACACCAGCAACGGAAGTAAGGCGCGCAGAGCAACTATAGAACTCAAAGTGCACTTGGATGTTGAACCCACAGGTCTCAGTAGATAGGGCGAGCGAGGGCGCTGGTTTGGAGGAAATTCGACTTCGGGCGGGCGGGCGTTCGGCACGGTCTGCAGCCTGAGCACGACCGGGGCGGAATGGTCACCTGGTCCACGGCGTCGTGCGGCATTGAGTCGGTCGCCTTAGTAGTCCACCTGAATCCTGAGCGGATCCCGACGGGTGACTTCAAGGTTCCCGGGGAATGGTCGGCTGAGATGATTGCTCATGCTGCCATCCGGGCTGCACTTCTCAAGAGAATACCTGATTTGTAATTGCGTGGGTTGCGGTAGCCGCGGGCGGTGATGCGCTTGGTGTGCTTATTGCTGGTTTGTTGGCTTCTGTCCCGACCATTGTTTGCTCCGGGATAATGAGAACTCCTACCGCGGCCCACCACCGGCACACGGTCCGGTAGAGCCTGTTGGTCTCGGGCATCGCAGCGCGTCCCACAGTGCCGGGTAGTGCTGTTTTCGCGGCGGCTGCGGCATCGGGGGACCTGGTGGGAACAGGGTGTGGAGTTGTTCCTTGACGTGCCAGGCATCCTGAAGGCTGCCGGTCGGACCGGCGGATCGGAAAGACTTGATGCTTCCGGACGGAAGGTATCCGGCCGAGGGTGGGCACACCGCCAACGCCATGCCGGCCGCAGCCGCGATCCAGCAGCTCGGTAGAATCAGGTAATAGGGAAATCAATAATGATGTTTGCGGCTACTGGCATAGCCGTTGTCGCCGCGGCAGCTGTCACTGAGTGTTTGAAGGTTTGGAAGCCACTTGATATTGCCTTTCGGGGCCATTGATATTGCCGGTGAGGGCCAGTGGCTTCCAAAGGTTGTGGGGCCGCCGGCTCCCACCGACGTTTTCGCAGTGCTTCATGGTGGCGTGTTCCCGCATGTTGTGGTTGCCGGTATCGACCCAGATGGTGTTGTGAAGGATGCGGTCCATGATCGCATCGGCGGGGACCCCCGGAGCCGAGCCGCTGATGCCAGTCTTTCTTGGCGTACTGGGTGCAGAACACGGTCGATGCTGTGGCGTACCGGCGCTCCAGCAGTTCCAGCAGCATGCTGCGCATGCCCTCATCGGGGTGGTCGAGAAGCCATTCGTCGATCACGAGGAGGGTGAAGGCCGCGTACTTGTTCAGGAATTTGGTTTGTCCCTGTGGCTTGTCCTTCGCCAGCGCCCAGGCTTCCTCAAGGTCGGGCATCCGCACGTAGTGGGCCCGGATCCGGTGCTGGCAGGCCTGCTTGGCCAGAGCGCACCCCAGGTAGGACTTCCCGGATCCGGTGAATCCCTGAAACACGACGTTCTGCTGCCGTTCGATGAACGAACACGTGCCGAGCTGGGCGATCACGTTCCGGTCCAGACCACGCTCGTCCACGAGGTCGAGCCGGCGCAGATCCGCGCCGGGTAGCGTAGCCCGGCCCGCCGGATCAGTCCCTCGACCTTGGCGTGGTTGAACCCGGAGTGGGCCTCGTCGACGACCAGCCGCAGCCGTTCCTCGAAGGCCATGCCGAGCACGAGCGTCTCGTCCTGAGCCTCGAGCGCCTCCAGCATCGGGGCGGCACCCATCTCACGGAGCTTGCGCTTGGTTTCGATATCGATCCCGCTCACTTGGCACCACCTGCGTAGTATTCGGCGCCGCGCACGTATCCGCCGTGTTCGGCCGGTTCATCCCGTGGTGGCCTGAGCCCGCCAGCTTTGTCCTGCTCTGTGGCGAGGATCGGCTGCAGATGCGCATACCGCGGGGACCGGACGCGGCCTGCCAAGGCAAGCCGGCAGGCCGCCTCGACCCGTTCAGCCGAATAACGCCGGGAGAGCCGCAACACGGCCAGTGCCGCGTCCAAGCCCTGCTCGTCGACCGGGACGGACTCGAAGATCCGGTTGACCACGGTCACCGCCGCCGGGCCGATCCGTCCGGCCCACTCCCGCACGCGGGCCGGGTCCCACTGCCGGTACTTCTCGCCGGCGGGCAGGGCGGCGTCGTTGGTGCGGTACTCGTTGGCCGCGCCCTCGGGCAGCAGCAGGTGGCTGGTCAGCCGTTCGGTCCCTTGGTAGGCCTGGATCACCCGGTCGGTGATCCGCAGGTCCACCTTGGTGCCGATATTGGCAAAGGGCACCGAGTAGTAGTTCCTTTCCCAGACCACGTGCCCGTTCCGGCCCACCCGGCTTCCGTAGACCCACCTGCTGATCTCGTAGGCCGTCGCCGGCAACCCCGTCAGCAGCGGCTGCTCCTCGGCTGCGAACACGCCGGCCCTGGACTCGGGCCGCTTCTGGAACGGCTCGGCGTTGTAGGCCGCCACCCGCTCGATGATGGCGGCCCTGAGCTCCGGCAACGAGGTGAATTGTCGCTGGCGCAGCCCGGCGATGACCCAGGTAGCGACATGGGCGACCGTGTTTTCCACGCTGGCCTTATCCTTCGGTGCTCTGACACGTCCGGGCAGCACCGCCGCCGAGTAGTGCGCCGCCATCTCGCGGTAAGCGTCATTGAGCACGATCTCGCCCTCGCGGGGATGCTTGATGACACCGGTCTTCAGATTGTCCGGCACGATCCGCGGCACCGAGCCGGTGAAGGCCTCGAACATCGCCACATGGGCGCGCAACCAGGTGTCCTGCTTCATGTCCAGGGCGGGTTCGACGAACGCATACCGACTGAAAGGCAGGCAACCCACAAACAGATACACCGTCCTGGGCTTGCCCGTGACCGGATCGGCCAACTGCATCGTCGGTCCCGACCAGTCGACCTCCACCGTCTGCCCGGCCTTGTGCCCGACCCGCGACGCCGCACCGGTTACCAGCACATGCCGCTGGTAGGTCCTGCAGAACCGGTCATAACCCATCATCGGCTCACCGGCAGCGGCGCATGAATCGGCGTACTCGCCATGGAGCAGCTTCAGCGTCACCCCCACCCGAGCCATCTCCCGGTGGACCTGGTCCCAGTCCGGCTGCGCGAACACGCTTTGATGCTCACCGCGGCCCGGGAACAACCGGACACACACCTCGCGGTCCGTGCTGTAGGCGATATCATCCCAAACCACACCGGCCGCATCGGCAGCCTCCAGCACCGCCGTGATGCTCTTCCGGGACATTCCCTGCGATGCCGCGATCGCCCGACCGGACATGCCCTCGGCGCGCAACTGCAACACGAGCTTCGCTCTGATCTTCCGTACCATTGATGATTACTCCTTCCGCCGTGCGCCCTATACACACGACGGAAGGAGCCTAAGCCGGGGCCGCCCCCAAACACGCCGCTACCGGCACCCCAGACCGCTACTGCACGCTCTGCCCACCGGCCCCCAAACACACGACAGATGGACCCCAACAGCGCCAATATTCAGTCACGGTTATTCAGGTCCGGGATGCGGATGCTGCCGCCGTCGTGCGGGCCAGTGATCGGCGCTCCAATCGATTAAGACCTGGTTCGCCATTGATCGGACGGCCGCCCCAACGAATGATGTGTTGCTTGAAGTGCTAGGCGGCTCCTACACGCAAGGCAAGTTCCCTGACGACCCTCAATGCTTTCCCTCACATTGCGGCTGGGGACCGGTTTGTCCTTGTAGACGGTTCTGGGGGTTCCGGCTACGTTTTCGCAGGCCGTTGCGATGATGCTTTGGTCATTGACCGCGTTGATGGGCCCTGGCCACGGCGCCTGACCTGCTCGTTCTCGCTGTTGGTCTACACGATTCCGGTAAGGGCGGCGTCCGTGCCGGAATCGATGAGGTTCTTAGACCGCGCCGCTACCGCTTCCCCCAGCAACGGCATTGTCGGGGTTGGAGCGTTCAAACCGCTGCCTCAGGCGGGCAGATGTCGCCGCCGTCACGGCGGGATTCGAGCGTCCGCGGTCGCCCACGATGTTGAAGTTGTTAATCTTTCCGGCTGGGAATTCCCCACCCTGCATCCCGGCGCAGGGGGCCGTCGGATAGTTGCAGAGCGTTTGGGTCCATAGTTGCGAACCGGTCCTGAGATGTGATGGGTGTGGCCGCTGGCGTCACATCCGAGGGCCTTCGCGGCTCCCCGATGTAGTATGTCGGTCATGAGCGAGGCGCGACTCAAATGATCACGGCGGGGAACTGAAGCGTCAGCAGCTTGCCCGGTTCGGACGCATGCTCTCATACACTGGGCTTGGCGTTTTGGCGACTATCGCCGGACTCGTTGTTGCCTTAGGGTTCATGCGCTGATCTTTTCTGGCCGCCGTGCCGGGTTTATCTAAAACAACATGGGGGATGGTTTTGCACGCTTCGATTCAACGACAGCGCATTGATTACCTCGACGGGGTTCGTGCGCTTGCGATCCTTGCGGTGCTGTTGGTGCACTGGGGATCACCCCTAGCCCAGTCGCTCGCGCCAGGACAGTCGTTGGCGCGTGGTGGCTATCTCGGAGTCGACATCTTCTTCGTACTCAGCGGTTACATCATCACAACCATGCTGTGGCGTTCGCGGAACGTGGCGAGTATCGGGTCCCAGTATCTCCGGTTTATACGGCGCAGGTGCGCACGCCTTTACCCCGCGCTGGCCGGGATGTTAGTAGGAATATTCATCCTATACGCCGTAATACACGGGGCGCCCGTACCAGCAGGCGAACTTATTCTGCCGGGACTTGTTGCCCTGGTTCAGGGCTCATCCTTCTACCTGGCCTTGGGGGCACCTGACAATCCGTTTGGAATTACGTGGTCCTTATCCGTGGAATGGATGTTCTACCTACTTTGGCCCCTAGCCATCTTCTGGGCTAAGAGGGCTGGCTTCAGCGCTCGTAAGACTTCCTCGGTAGGCATGGCCGTTGCTGTTGCTCTGTTCGCCTGTTCTTTGTTTCAGGATGAACGATGGTTTTATTTCAGCGCTTTGGCGCGGATGCCGGAGATCATCGCCGGCGGCGTGCTTGCCCTGGTCCTAGTTGATTCGGGGTGCCGGCCCAGTCTGCTGCGTCCCAATCTGGCGCATTGGGGTGCGTTTGTCGCCGTAGCCCTGGTTGCCGCATATGTCTTGGTTGGTCCGGTGCAGTGGAGCCCGATATTCCGATGGGTTGGGCTGCCGCTCTCCGTAGCTGCGACGCTCTACTTAATTTGGATTGGCACACGGTCCCCGCAGGGCATCGCAGTTAGGGCACTGAGCTGGAGTCCCTTAGCTCTCCTTGGTCGCGTCAGCTACAGCCTCTACTTATGGCATACGCTCGCGTTTGAGTTACTGGTCCGCGACGGGGTCCCGTTACCACGACCGGTTGCGGCAGTGTTAGCCGTTGTCGCTACGGCTATTCTCACGACCCTGAGCTACAGATTCCTCGAGTTGCCGTTCATGAAGTCGCAGAGCCCCGCCTTCCGCCATGACTCTGGGACCGTCACGGAAGTTGAGACCGTGCCGAGCCCGTTGACAGCAGTTGCTGATCGGCGATGAGTTGGCCTCCCACCTCGGACTGACAGCCTTGATGACCCGCTGATCTCGTCGGCTGCGCCTACCTGCCAGTCGCTTCGGCGTCAAGCCGTCAGCGTTGTTGAGTGACTTGCCGTCCGAGAGTTTGGCGAGCGCTTCAAGCGCGTCGATGTAGAGCCAGCCGCGTTCCCTTGCCAGCCCCGGAGTGCCTTCCAGCGTAAAGTCTGCCGTAGCAGCGGTCTGAGCTTGAGCACGAACGAGAACGCTAGCACCACCAGATCCACCCCTGTGCGGCATCGATTCCGTGAACACCCTTCCTGCGGTGGTTCTGCGCGAATCCCCGGCGGACAGCACCGGCCCGGCGTTGGTGGCAACGGTGTCGCCAGGGAAAATTGCAGTTGTGCAATAACTGCAGTTGTGCATGCCCCAACCATCCATGCCCTCCCTCTGCGAGCGCAATAGGGTCGAGACTTGGACCGCCGTCCATGAGCCGCGGTCCCTCGCCCAGCGGCGCGGGCTGGAGCAGGCCACGGTGGAAGTCATAACTGAGGGCGCAGGGGTATCGCCGCGGACATATTTAAAGTACTTTCCCGCCAAGGAGGACGCCGTACTGGGCCTCCGCGAACCCGTCCTGGACCCTGCAGAATGTGCAAATCCCACCAGTGCAGCCAACCTTCTCGACCAGATGACGCTGCTGCTGGCGTCCGTAGCCCGGTCTGCGCTCGGGGGGCACAGATACGCGCCGGCGCCGCGAACTGCTGCGGCGGTACCCGAACCTGTACCGCCGCCAGATGGAATACATGGCCAAAGGCGAAGCACTGGTCTGTGAAGTGGTGATCGCTGCACTGGCTGGCCCACGATCCTTCCTGGTCCGGCGGCCCTCAAGGCTTCAGCCCGGAGGAGACCGCACGGATGCTCGTGATGCTCGCCGCCGGGCCCGACAAGTTCAGGGCAACATCCTCCGACTCTGACCCCGTCATAGGACTCACCCCCGCGGAGCTGGCCCTTCGCTAGCGCTATTCCACCATTTACAAAGGAAACTCTGATGACCAACCCAACTGCCCGCGGCGCTCAGGAAAAACAGCACATGATCCTAATGTTCGTGGGCCTGATGCTCTCGATGCTCCTCTTCGGCGCTAAACCAAACGGTCCTCAGCACCGCACTGCCCAGCATCGTGGGTGAACTCCATGTCGTCAGCGACATGCTGTGGTGATCACCGCGTTCATTCTTACCTCCACCACCAGCATGCCCATCTACGGCAAGCTGGGGGATCTGATGCGTCGCAAATCCCTGCTGATCGCAGCCATCATCCTGTTCGTGATCGGCTCGGTCATCGGCGCGCTGGCCAAGGACATGGGTGTGCACATCAGCGCCTGCGTGATCCAGGGCCTGGGCGGGGGCGATCTGATGATCCTCTCGCAGGGGGTGAACGCCGACGTCGTCCCGCCCCCGAGCGCGGCAAGTACATGGGCATGATGGGCGGCGTCTTCGAGATCGCCCCCGTGGCCGGACCACTGCTGGGCGGCTGGTTCCCGAAGGGCTCGGCTGGCGCTGGGTCTTCTGGATCAACATCCCGCTGGGTCTGCTGGCACTCGCCGGTGCGGTGTTCTTCCTGAAGCTGCCCAGGCACGCCGGAAAGCACAAAGCTGGACCTCGGCGGCAAGCTCCTGCTGGCCCTCGCCACAACCGCCCTTGTGCTCTTCGCCACCTGGGGCGGCAGCAAGTACGACTGCACTGACCCGATCATTCTGTCCCTGGTCACCGTCACTATCGTCAGCGCTGTCGGCTTCGTTCTGGTGGAGCGCTGCACCGCCGAGCCCATCATCCCGCTGCACCTGTTCAAGGACCTGAACTTCAACCTCTCCACCTTCGCGGGCCTGCTGATCGGTGTGGCCATGTTCGGCGCCATCGGCTACCTTCCCACGTACCTGCAGATGGCTTTCAGCGTCAACGCCACCGACTCGGGCCTGTTGATGATCCCCACGATGGGTGCGCTGCTGGTGGCCTCGATCGGTTCAGGCCAGCTGGTCAGCAAGACCGGCCGGTATAAGTGGATGCCCATCGCCGGCTCCGTGCTGGTGGGTATTGCCCTGGTGCTGCTGTCCACCCTCAAGCCAGGACAGCCGCTCTGGGAAATCTGTGCCTACCTGGCCGTATGGGCCTCGGGCTCGGCCTGAGCATGCAGATCCTGGTCCTCATTGTGCAGAACTCCTTCCCGCTGCGTGAAGTGGGCACCGCCACGGCCTCCAACAACTTCTTCCGCCAGATCGGTGCCACCCTCGGCTCGGCCGTGGTGGGCAGCCTGTTCGCGAGCAGGCTCGCAGAGCTCCTCACCGAGCGCCTGCCCGCCGCCTCAACCGGCGGCGGCACACCCGGCGGATCGAACTCCCTTACGCCCGCGCTGGTCAACGGCCTGCCCGCGGAGATCAAGGAGCTGATCATCTCCGCCTACAACGACGCCCTGACGCCCATCTTCCTCTGGATGGTCCCGCTGGCGGTGACCGCCGTCGTCGTCCTCTTCTTCGTCAAAGAAAAGCCGCTCGCAACCACCGTGGAACACGACATCCAGTCGGAAGCGATCTCCGAAGGGAACATCTTCATCACAGCCGATGAAGATGAGGTGGCCACCACCTCGCGGTAATTAGACAGCATCGCAGTGGAGTTTCTTCGGATTTTTCCGGCTGCTGGAAATCCAGGTCCCTCGGCTTAGCGTTTTCCTCGGCATAGTCCACGTTAAGCCGAATTCGGCTTAACGCGGATCGGGGGACGTCGATGACGTCCAAGACAGTGGCCGCGCTGCTCTCGGACTTGGAGGTCGCCCGGTCACATTCCAGGCCCCGGGTGTCGAATGATAATCCGTACAGCGAGGCGCTATTCAAGACGCTGAAATACGGTCCGGAATTCCCTTAACGCTTCGCCTCAGTCCACGATGCCGCCACATTCATCAGCGGGTTCGTGGACAGGTACATCATCACCAGCACTCCGGCATCGGCTTCCACACGCCCGCCAATGTCCATTACGGCCACGCCTCCACGGTGGCCAAGGAACGCTCGGCAACGCTCGCTGCAGCCCGCGTGAGACACCCCGAACGCTTCACCAAAACCACTGACCCGAAAATCCTCGCGCTCCCAGGACCAGCCTGGATCAACCAGCCAAAGGAAATCACCGAACAGTCAGCCGCCTCACTCCCACTGGTACCGCTCAGCTTGAAAAATTCCGCCTCGCCGGCCGTCCGATTGCCCATGTGGCCAAGCAAATGGGTATCTCCCGGACCTGTGCCCACCGTTGGATCAGCCGGTACCGGGCCCACGGCGGGGACGACCTTCAGGACCGCAGCTCCAGACCAAAGCCATGCCCGCCCGCCACCCCGGCGGATGTCGTTGCCGACGTCCTGACCCAGCGCGTGAAGCACCGCGTGAAGCACCGCGTGGGGCCAGCCAATCTAGCATTGCGCTGCGGCACCAGCGCCCGGATTCTGGCCCGTGCCGGCATGCCGCGCCTGTGGGACCTGGATCCTGTGACCGGGGCGCGGATTTCGAGCCGCCCGAGCCACCCATCGCCGCTACGAACGCCACGCCCCGGGGGACATGATCCACGTCGACGTCAAGAAACTCGGGCGGATCCCGGACGGTGGCGGCTGGCGGGCGGACCCTTCCCAGAATCTGGCCAACCACCGCACCTCACATCAAAAACTGGGCTTCGACTACGTCCACGTGGCCGTCAATGACTACACCCGCTTCGCCTACCCCGAGGTCCTGCCCGACGAGAAAGGCTCGACCTGCGCCGGGTTCCTCATCAGGGCTGTGGCCGCCATGGCAACCAACGGAGCACCCGTGAAACGCGTTATGACCGACAACGCATTGGCCTACCGACTTTCCCGGGATTTCCAGAACGCTCTGGCCGCACTGGGCGCCAAACACATCCTCATCAAACCCCGGCATCCCTGGCAGAACGGAAAAGCAGAACGCTTCAACCGCACACTGCAGGAAGGCTGGGCCTTCCGCCAACCTCTCACGTCCAACCAGGCACGCACCGACGCCTTGCAACATGGCTAAACTTCTACAGCAGCCACCGCCCACACGGCAGCCTCGGAGGCAAACCACCCATCAGCAGGTGCAACCAACCTACTGGCTGAGTACACTTAGTCGAACCGCAGGCCGTGTCAGGAGGCCCTAACCGGGGTTACATTTTAGTGCTTTCATCGTCGCAGGTTAGCGAGGAAATGAAGTCAAGGTTGCGCTACCAACCGATCGCTCCGATCTGGATCCATACCATACGTGTTTGTACATATTGATCACCGCATCCATTCCTACATAACGGTTTTGCATCAGATGCTGGATGCGTGCAAGACTGTAGGCGGTCAATGGGATGCCCCCTGGAAGCGTCAACTTCCGTGGGAAAGTTCCCATCCAGACCTCACTTTCGCCAACTGGGGATGGCACAGAACCCAGAGAGTCAATCCACTTTATGAAGAATTCTTCGAATTCCACGTTCGCGCGCCTAAAAACCAAGCGGAGAATGATTTCTGCCGGAGGAATGGTGGCAGCCCTGCTGGCTGCCACGATTCCCGCCATCCCGGCCGGAGCGGAGGAACCCGCCCTCGTTGCCGGTCCTGCCGTGCTGAACGACAGCATGTCGAGGACGGTCAGCCCCGGTTGGGGTCAATCGCCCGAGAAGGTCACATACAGTTCAACCTCGCCGGCGACGTCTGTCAGCTCGGGCCGCGCCAATATTGACTTGCGGCAAGGAGGCGAGTCCCTGACTACGGCTGCGGCCGTGTCTCTTACTGATGCCGAGGCCGCCTCTACCGTTTCGGTTCGTGGTGTTCCCACGTCGGGAAGCGGGGTCTACGCATCTTTGCACCTGAGGCATACTGCTGGCGGCTTCTACCGCACTTCGCTCAGGGTCGGCCCAGGGGGTAAAGCGACCTTGGAACTGTCGCGATCCAATGGCGCGAACGGAATCGCGGTGCTCCAGAGCGCACGGACTTTGCCCTTCCTTGTCCGTGCTGGACAGGATATTAATGTCAAATTTCAAACCGCCGGTTCCGCCGACGTCCGGCTGAAGTCTAAAGCCTGGCCGGCAGGCAGCACTGAACCGTCAACCTGGACAAATGTGTACGCCGATACGTCTGGGCAGCGAATTACAACCGCAGGGAAGGCGGCAGTCAGCGGCTATCTGGCCGCCACCAGCCAGCCGACGGTGCTTGCATTCGACAACCTCCGCGTGTCCCCGTTGGCACCAAAGGCTGCTGCCGCCCCAGCCCCAGCCCCGACTCCGTCAGCCAATCTCCCTGGCTGGGGCGAGCCGGACTTCCGCGATGAGTTTTCTTCCGGCACTCAGCAATGGAACGTCAGGGACAACGAGTCGTTGTCCTACGACAAGGCACGAATCAAGGCGGCTAACGTCACAGTCAGCGGCGGCCTACTACACATTACCGGCAAGCGTGAAACCATAGATGGCAGGGATTTCACTACTGGATACCTGGATTCCATCGGCAAGTATGAGCAGCAGTTTGGCAGGTGGGAGATGCGCGCCAAGATTCCCACAACGCCTGGCAATTCTCGCGGCATATGGCCCGCCTTTTGGTTACGCAACAGTGGCGTAGGTGAACTCGACATCATGGAGGCATGGGGGGATCCGTTTACAAATCCCACCCGTATCGGCACCTCGACCTTGACAATCCACGAATCTACGAACGGAACCGGATCCAGCAAGGGTTGGAACTGGGAGGCGCTCGCAGGCACAACAGTCAATTCCTCGAAGGATTTCCATACCTGGGCTGTCGAGTATACCCCTACGGAGCTCAGGGGCTTCTTCGATGGCAAGCAGGTGCTTACCGCGACCAAGGCTCAGTACCCATGGCTGTGGGGACCCAACTTCCAATCAGCCTTCAATATGCGACTTAATCTTCAGATCGGTTCGCCTTATCATGGCTATCCCATCGGCCCGGACTACTCAGATACGAAAATGCCGGCCGACTACCAGATCGACTACGTGCGCGCCTGGAAATACTAGTGGTATGTCTCAGTTTTGTTAGGTGGTTGCGAGGGTGCCGCGGCCGCGGGCTACTTTTGGGATGATTGAGCCCTCAGTCGCGGTCCGTCCGTCTAAATCGGTTGACTGGTTATGACAAGCCTGACGCGGGATCATTCGTTCAGAGCCTCAAAGCTTTATCCATGAGTGTGGTAAGAGATCTGATGTACTGTTCTGGTCGGACACGAACCACCGAGCGGGAGCTATCACGGGATTCTGCGGAGTCGAGCGACGGCCCAGCCATCCGCCCCACCAGCTGAAACTACTGTTGGCTATGACACGACTGGAACATGATGCCATGAGTGCGATCTCGCCACCCGCTGCATATGCGAACTCCGGACCGCAGACTACCTCACCAGGACGGGCCAGGTTTTCGGTAACCCAGCCAGGGTCATCGCTGAACCAAACATGGCGGACATGCCCCAACTCCTCCATCATAGTGAGGGCGCTCCTGTAGTAGTCCCCTTGAAGAGCGCCGTGATGGGCCGAAGCGACTGGATTTGTGACATAGTCCCCGCGACGGACGTGCACGGCTACGCTGTGCTGATCGCTCGCTAAATCCTTTGCGAGAGCCTTTCCCTCCCGAGTGAGCATTCCGTCAAGAAAGGCTGAAAGCTCGGTCCTCACACTGTCGGCAATGACGTCGAAGTAGCGTGGAGACTGGAAGTAGCCAACCAGATAGCTTCTCGATCCGAGGCGGGAAACGAGGCTCGGATCGTAACTGAAGCCGCCTTCCTGGACCACCCGCATGGGAAAACGGCCGTTCAAAATGCCACTCTTATAGGCTGCAACGGCTGCCAAGCCCAATGCGGGACTGAGCCTGCTGCCTGGCCAAAGAAGCGGACCAATCATGAGCGGCCGAGAGCCGCGGCAGCGAATGGTGTCGAAAAGCACCTCATGCCCTTGAGTTTGAAGTGCTTTCGCAAAGGCCCATTCAAAGAGTTGATTGCCCAGTCCGCCCTGGACGGAAAGTACAACTGTTTTCTCATTCGTCGTTTCAGTGGCAGCGTGTCCACCACCGGCTTGATAAGTATCCATCCGCGGCTCACTTCCCTTTGATCAGCTGACGAACAGGACTTATGGCCATTCGTTCACGACGGGGTCGAAAACCTAAGATGGCGGCCTCGAGCTTCTTCGAGGCGGCTTCCGCGTCGGCATGGCGAGGCGATGTCAGCAAGGAAACCGGAGTCATCGGGGTGTTTTCGAGTGCATCCAACACTTGTGGGTAGCTGGTCACCATGATGGCATCGCGGCCCCCCGCCACCACCTCAGTGTCCGCGACTTGATGAGTATCGTCGGGACGACGGAAGGAGTCACACGAGCGGTTGTGCACTTGGTCCGGACCTAGGTCGCTATTGGGCTCGTGGAGACCGCAAATGAGATTATCCAGCAACCCGCTGTAGCTCTCCGCCACCGCAGCGGCGTCTTGGCCCTGGAATTTGAGGTAAGCGCGGGCGAATGCAATTGCATGCTCAGCTGCAGCGCCAGGCTCTCTGCTGGTTGCGCTGACCTGCAATACCTGCGACGACGATAAAGACATAAGCCGATACCTGCTTTGTAGACGGCAATGAACGAAGTTGATCACACGACGCTATTAGGGCTGCACAGTAGGTACACGAGTAGGCCCTACCCTAATTCAGAATCACAACTACCCGTGCTCTGGAGGCAGGTACTCTTAATCAGACGCTGTGAACTGGACGCCGAGATCCACCGGCTCGCCGCCGTCGCGCGCGAGGGCAAAGCGACACCGGAGCAACTGGGCAGCGGCACCTTCACCCTGAACAACTACGGTGTGTTCGGCGTAGACGGCTCAGCCGCCATCATTAACCACCCCGAGGTGGGCATCCTGGGCGTGGGCCGGATCATCGACAAGCCATGCGTGGTGGACGGGAACTCGCGGTCCGAAAGGTCAACCATCTGTCGGCGGAGATCGAGGAATTGATCGTCTCCTCCTACAACGACGCCCTGACCCCGATCTTCATCTGGATGGTCCCGCTCGCGGTGATCGCCGCCGTCGTACTCGTCTCCCACCTGGACCCTGGCCGTCGAGGAGCAGTTCTACTTGGTTTGGCCGGTGCTCCTGCTGGTCATGCTCCGGTTCTGGAAGCTCCGCACCGTGGTCCGGCTGACCGCCGTCCTGGCAGCCGGGTTCCTGATCCTGCGGTTCATCCTGGTATCCGTCGGGGCGCCGCTTGCCCGGCTCTACAACGGGCCGGACACCAGGGCCGACCAGCTGCTGCTCGGGTGCGTCATGGCCCTGCTGTTTTCCTCGGTCAGCCACGGTTCACGGGTGCATACCTCCCCGCAGGCCGGTGCATGCTGGGCCGGTCCCATCGCCGGGGATCGCCCTGGTGGCGGCCCTCCTCGCGCTTACAGAGCCCACCACGCCGGGCGCCTGGTTTGATGTCTTCTGGACCTTCGGGCCCACGGTTCTGGCGCTGCTGGCTGCGGTGGTCATCGGATCGCTGGTCCTCCGTCCCGCCGGCCTCGGCTCCCGGATCCTGAGCCACCCCTGGCTCGCCACCCCGGCCGCGACCTCTCCTACGCCGCCTACCTCTGGCACATGCCCATCTACCTCCTGCTGATACCCCTGGTCCCGTCACTCTGGATGCGCGTTCCGACGGCCACGGCACTGACCGTGCTGATGGCATACCTGTCGTTCCGCCTTCTGGAGCGCCCCCTCCGCCGCTTGGCCTCCAGAAGGTTGGAGCCGACGTCGTCCGTCCCGTTCCGGAGCGCACCCGGGAGCTGGAGCCCGCCGCAGCTTAGTTGCTGCAGACGACGTCCACTGAATCCAGGGATGTGGCGCTGTTCCAGCGGAAGACGGCGGTTTCGTTTGGCTGCCGGCCGAGGCTGACCAGAACGGCGATGGAGTGGCCTGAATCCGCCGAGTCGCTGAAGGTCGTCTGCAGGGTCTGGTTCAGGACGTACCGGGTTCCCGAGGTGGTTGTGCCCTTCAGATGGATGACTGCCTCTTGTTTTGTTGTGCCGGCGGAGTTCGTCTTCACCACGGTGTGGAAAGTGCCTTCGAGGTAGATTTCGTCGCCGTTGCAGCTGTTGGTGACTGTTACGAACGCGTCTTCCTTGATGATGAGTTCGGGAGGGGCAGCCATCGATGCGGAGGCGGGAAGGGCCGTTGCCATCAGGACACCCACCCCTGCGAGAATTCGATAAAACGTTCGCATTGACAGTTCCTAACTTCGATGGACCCGCGGGCGGGCGATGACCGCAGCCTAAACCCAGCCCAGCTCGGGGCAACAGGGATTGGGCTACTAGGCTCCACATTGGGTAGGCGCGGCACTAGCGCGTATCCACGTCCTCGAACACCAGGAACGTCTGGGTGTCCAGGACGCCGGGCATGGACTGGAGCTGGTCGAAGATGACCCTGCGGAGGTCGGTGTTGTCGATGGCGCGCACCAGCAGGATGACGTCGAAGTCCCCGCCTACCAGCGCAATGTGATGGATCTCCGGGATGGCTTTGAGCTCCTCCCGGAGTTCGCGCCAGGAGTGCTGGCTCACTTTGAGGGTGACGTAGGCGGAGGACTTGAGCCCCGCCTTGATGGGGTCCACCAGGGCGGTGAACTTGGTCAGCACCCCTTCGCTGGTGAGCCGCGCGATGCGGGTGTAGGCGTGGGCCCTTGAGATGTGGACGTTCTGCGCCACCTGGGTGACGGACATTCTGCCGTCGCGGGTCAGCTCCGAAATGATCTGGCGGTCGACGTCGTCCAAGGACGCCGTCTCGGCCCGGTCTGCTGTGCCTGCCAATATGTCCACCGCTCCCTGCCGTAGTGCGGTCCGTGATGACGATTCGTCTCCCAGAATAGCCATCCTGCCCTGACTTCTCCATGATTCGACTGAGGTCTGGATACGAAACATCCGTTAGGTCAATACTGGGAGTGAATAGTGGCTACAGAAGGACTGACCAATGACGATCTCCGCGGACCACACCGCCCCCGGCTCTGCCCAGGGCTCTGCGCCCGGCTCTGCGCCGGACCAGGCCCAACGCCGGCCGGCTGAAAATGCCGTGACCGAAGCCGTGCGCAAGTTCGGCATCACGGTTGAGGACTACATGCTCCCTGCCCGGCACCAGATCCAGATGGTGGACCCGGAGGGACGGCTCCTCGCCGAAGGCGAGCAGGGCACCGAACCCGGCCACGAGTACCCGTTGCCCGGCGATGACGAACTGCTGGCAGCGTACGAGCAGCTCGTCGTCGGACGCCGCGTCAACGACCAGAACTCGGCACTCGTCCGGCAGGGGCGCATGGCCGTGTACCCGTCGAGTCACGGGCAGGAAGCCTGTCAGGTGGCCGCGGCACTGTGCCTCTCAGAGGGTGACTGGCTGTTCCCCACCTACCGGGACGCCGTGGCGGTCATGACGCGCGGCGTTGATCCCGTGCAGACCATGACCATCTTCCGCGGTGACTGGCACAGCGGCTACGATCCCGCCAAGCACAAGGTGGGCATCCAGTGCACGCCTTTGACCACGCAGCTGCTCCACGGCGTGGGAGTTGCCCATGCGGCCAAGCTCCGCGGCGAAGACACTGTGGTCCTGGCGATGTGCGGCGACGGCGCAACCAGCGAAGGCGACTTCCACGAAGCCCTGAACTTCGCCGCCGTCTTCCACCTGCCGGTCATTTTCTTCGTCCAGAACAATAAGTACGCCATCTCGGTTCCGCTGGCGCACCAGTCCGTGGCGCCTTCTTTGGCGCACAAGGCCGTGGGTTACGGCATGGCCGGTGAACGCGTGGACGGCAACGATGTGGTTGCCCTCCTCGCCGTGCTGGACCGGGCCGTAAAGCTCTGCCGGGCAGGCTCCGGCCCGCTCCTGGTGGAGGCGAACACTTACCGGATGCAGGCACACACGAATGCCGACGACGCCACCCGCTACCGGCAGGACAGCGAAGTTGCCGAGTGGCTGGCCAAGGATCCGATCAGCCGGATGAAGGCGTACCTCACCGGCAGGGGAGTGCTGGACGACGACGGCGCCGCCAGGATCGCGGCTAAAGCGGAAGCAGTTGCCGCTCAGCTTCGCGAGGGCCTCGGCGAAGATGTCCCGGTGAATCCCCAGGATCTCTTCCGGCACGTGTTCTCAGTGCCCACGCCGCAGTTGAAGGAGCAGTCCGCCCTGTTGGCCGACGAACTTGCCCGCGAAGCATCGTCCTCGAAGGAGTCCGCGAAATGAGTCCGACAGTCACCACAGCCTCCGAGGCCAACGGCAACGTCAGCGCAGCAACCGCCCGGGCGGCTGCCACGGCCGCGGCCGCCGAGGAAGCAACCGGGCCGCAGTCCATCACCATGGCCAAAGCCCTCAATACGGCATTGGTTGATGCCATGCAGGCCGATCCCACCGTCCTGGTCTTCGGCGAGGACGTGGGCCTGCTCGGCGGGGTTTTCCGCATCACTGACGGACTGACCAAAACCTTCGGCGAGCAGCGGTGCTTCGACACGCCTCTGGCGGAGTCCGGCATTGTGGGCATGGCCGTGGGGATGGCCATGAACGGGATGCGGCCGGTGGTGGAGATGCAGTTCGATGCGTTTGCGTATCCGGCGTTCCAGCAGATCGTCAGCCATGTGGCCAAGATGCACAACCGCACCAGGGGCGCCCTGAAGCTGCCCATGGTGATCCGGGTTCCGTATGGAGGCGGCATTGGGGGAGTGGAGCACCACTGCGATTCCTCGGAGTCCTATTACGCGCATACGGCCGGCCTGAAAGTGTTCGCGCCCGCCACCGTTGCCGACGGGTACCGGATGCTGCGGGAAGCCATCGATTCGGACGACCCCGTCATGTTTATGGAACCCAAGAAGCTCTACTGGTCCAAGGACATGGTGGACCTGGAGGATCTCCAGGCCCAGCACGCAGCCAACGCGGAAGCAGGGAAGTCCTCGGAAGGCCGGGCCGCCGTCGCCCGTTCCGGAACTGACGCAACGCTCATCGCCTACGGACCGTCCGTGCCCACGGCGCTCGCCGCCGCTGCTGCCGCAGCAGAGGAGGGCCGTTCTCTGGAAGTCATCGACGTGCGATCGATTGTCCCTTTCGACGACGAGACGGTGTGCGCGTCCGTCCGCAAGACCGGCCGGGCCGTGGTGATCGCCGAAGCGCATGGCTTCGCGTCCGTGTCCTCCGAGATCGTGGCGCGGGTCCAGGAACGTTGCTTCCACCACCTCGCGGCGCCGATCCGCCGTGTGACGGGATTCGACGTCCCCTACCCGGCACCGAAGCTCGAGCACCACTACCTGCCCGGCGTGGACCGTATCCTCGACGCCGTTGACGACCTCCAGTGGGAGAACTGACTAATGACTGAAACAAAAGTGTTCCTGCTGCCCGATCTCGGCGAAGGCCTGACCGAAGCCGAACTGGTCAACTGGCTGGTGGCCGTGGGGGATGAGATCCGCGTGGACCAGCCCATCGCCGAAGTGGAGACCGCCAAGTCCGTGGTGGAAGTGCCGTCGCCGTATGCCGGCACTGTTACCGTGCTCCATGGCGAACCTGGGCAGACGCTGGACGTGGGCAAGCCGCTGATCTCAGTGGCTCCTGTGGGCTCGGTGGAGGTTTCGACAGGCTCAACCACCGAAGAGGCGGTGGTTGAGCCTGTCCAAACCCCGTTGGTTGAAGCGGCGGCCAACGCCTACCGGGAGGAGGAGAAGGCAGGGTCCGGGAATGTGCTGATCGGCTACGGGACTCCCGGCGGCGAAGGCCAGTCGCGGCGCACCCGGGCTCCTCGAAAGGCAGGTTCGGCAGGCTCGTCCAACGGCAGTCCGGTGGTTAAGCCTGTCGAAACCCAGGACATGGATCTCTCGCTTCTCCGTACGCGGGTACCCGGGAAGCTGGGCGCCGTCATTTCACCGCTCGTCCGGCGGATGGCCCGTGAGCACGGCGTGGACCTCGGCGCTGTCCACGGGTCAGGGGACAGCGGCCTGATCATGCGCCGGGATGTGGAAGCGGCGATCCTCCCCACCCGCCCCCTAACCTCGCAAGCTCGGCCAGGGAACCCTGCGGTCGTGGCCCCAGGCTCAGTCACCGAGCCTCGATCACCGGAACCGACCAACGTCGACGCCCGCACCGGCCTGAGCATTTCCTCGCGGACGCCTGTCCGGGGTGTCCGTAAGACCGTTGCCGCGAACATGTCCCGCAGCCGTGCCGAGATCCCGGAGGCCACCGTCTGGGTGGACGTTGATGCCACCGCGCTGGTCGAGCTGAGGGCTGGGCTCAAGAAGTCCGATCAGCACGGCACCCCGGGCCTGCTTGCGTTCATAGCCCGTTTTGTCACGGCAGGGTTAAAACGATTCCCCGAGCTGAACACGCGCATCGAGACCGCTGCCGGCGGCGCCCAGGAGATCGTGGGATTCGCCGGCATCAACCTCGGCGTCGCGGCCCAGACGGACCGCGGACTGGTGGTCCCCTCGATTCGTAACGCCGACAAACTCAGCGCCCGCGAACTGGACGCGGAGATCCGCCGGCTCACCGCCGTCGCACGCGACGGCAAGGCGACGCCGGAGGAACTGGGCAGCGGCACCTTCACGCTGAACAACTACGGCGTGTTCGGTGTGGACGGCTCCGCAGCCATCATCAACCACCCCGAGGTGGCGATCCTTGGGGTGGGGCGCATCATGGATAAGCCGTGGGTGGTGGACGGGGAACTCGCGGTCCGCAAGGTCACCGAACTGACGCTGACCTTCGATCACCGCGTGTGCGATGGCGGCACGGCGGCCGGTTTTCTTCGGTTTGTTGCCGACGGCATGGAGAACCCGGGAGCGGTATTGGCGGACCTGTAGTGGCGGCCGAAGGATGGGGAGCTTAAACCCTCGTCGTAGCCGGTAGTGGTGACCAACAATCCGAGTACCGGCTACTCGTGCGCGGCGCCGGGAGGTTCGCTTTACTGATGTTGCCGACGGGATTCAGGGTTGGTGCCCCCAAAGGTCGCCGCCGGCGCCATATCGCCTCACCTGAAACGACTAAGCGCCCCGCCCATCGCGACGTGGACAGAAAACGCAGGATCCCATGCGAGTCAGAGCGGCTACCGGGGACGAACTAAACCCTATGAGTTGCCCACACCAGTTTGTCGGTCGTTGTGACGCGTGCACCGCGGCCAGGCAGGTAGAGCCAGTCGAACCGCGGGACCGCAAAGGAATGGAAACTCGGTCGGCCGATTAAGTCGGCCGATTAATATGCGGAGCCGCCAACGTAAGACTGTTCGGCCACCACGTGCACCCGGACCGGGGAGTGTGCCACCGGGATGTCCTGGGATCCTTTCCGTTCGCGATGGCGGCACAGTAGCCGGTTTCCTCCGACTTGTGGCGGATGCCATCGAAAACCCGGGAACGGTGCTGGCGGCATTTGACCGCTCATGTGATCCGAATACTCGTCGTATTGGTTAATTCCAAATACTTTGCTTTCCCGTCATTGGCCAGCTAAAGGTAAGGAAACGTGACCATCTTGCTGCTGGCCCGCACTTGCTGTCAATACAACCGATCCC
The DNA here is from genome assembly GCF_031454915.1 of Pseudarthrobacter sulfonivorans. Taxonomy (GTDB): domain Bacteria; phylum Actinomycetota; class Actinomycetes; order Actinomycetales; family Micrococcaceae; genus Arthrobacter; species Arthrobacter sulfonivorans_C. The sequence continues at coordinate 29,557 of NZ_JAVDRS010000001.1, forward strand.
CCTACCGAATGGTCACAAATACGGGCTATTTACGGGGGTAATCGCAAATGACCACGGGCCGTGCGCAGCGATAAAAACAACCGTTGACAGGGGGCAATTGACTCCTCCATTCTTGTGACTAAAGGCCCAAGAGCCCCATCTAAAAATTCCGATTCGGCAGCGGACCAACCGCTTTCCGCGGATTTCCTGTGCGGCTTTTTGGCCCTTTAGGGCTCGTTAGATGAGGCAGGGAGGAATTCTCAGTGGTGGATCCTCTGCAGATTCTGCTCAACGAACACACCTGGTCCACCATCCGGAATACCCCCGGTTCCACGCACCACCTGATTTCCCTGGGCGGATCCGGCGGCGGGGAACTGCTGGACTGGGTTGCGGAGACCGGCCACTACAGCGTGTGGGTGGGGGAACCGGCGCCCGGCGCCACCGCCGATCCTTACCGGCCCGCAGCCCGCACAGAGGGAAATTTCGCCACCATCCGCGCCGGCCACACCCTGACCCACCTCGCTGACACGCCGGGCAACTGGTCCGAGGGCAACGTCATGGACCTGGAATTGGCCACCAAGAACGTCCGGATCTACCGGTACCACCGCGGCATCACCAGCGGCGACCCCATCCCCACCAAAGTGAACTCGGCCAGATTCTTCAGCATCGGCCAGGGCCATACGCTCATCTACCTGGACCACGACCGCGTCCTGGACTGGGAGCCCGCCACCGGGCGGGCAAGGATCTGGAACTACGACCGTGCCCGCACCACCACGGACCCGTTGCCCACCAAGGTAACGGAAACCGTCTGGGACGGTGTCCTGTCCAACTACCAGGTGCTGTACCTCGGCGGGGATCTGCTCCTGTTCTGGAACCAGACCTCCGGGCGGGTCACGGTGTGGCGCTACGACCGATCCCTTTCGGGTGACAACACGGACCCCTTCACGGTGCTCGAGATGGAGGACAGCTGGGCGGGCGAGATCGCCGCCGGTCGCATCATTCATTACCTTGGCGGTGACCGGGTGCTCGACTGGGACCCTGCCACCGGACACGAAAGGATCTGGGACTTTGACCGTCCCATGATGGCGGCGCCGGCGTTCCAGGCCATGCTCAACCGGGATATCGCCACTGCCCGTACCTGGGTGGTCAGCGCCCAAGCCGCCATTGCCGCCTACCAGCTCGGACTGGTGAGCGGCGTCCACGATGTCCAGTGGCTGGCTACAGACGCTGCCTTACTCACCCACTTCCACGCCCAGAACCACGCAGGCGGTATCCAGGCAGCCCTCTCGGCCATCCTCACCACCTACAACCTGGTGCTAGCCCGTCTGACCACCGGAACCTCGAGCTTCAGCCAGGTCAGCAAGCAGCAGGCCGTGACCCATCTGGGCAGCCGGGCAAAATACACCCGCGGCTACACGTTCCGCGACGTGGCCACGCACCTGACCCCCTCCTACCGGCCGTTCGATACGATCGGAAACTCCGGGCTGGACGGCGCCGGCGACAAGCTGCGCGCCGCCATCATCATCCACGAGACGGTCCATTTCGTAGGGAACAACCCGGACAGCGCCACGGAATGGGAGCCGGGCTACGCCACACTCACGGCTGAGCAGGCAGTCACCAACCCTTCCAGTTACGCCGCCTTCGCCCATCACATTCTGACCAACCACGATCTGCGCTTCGGCAACGAACCCTGGAACTAGTGCAAGGAGAAGGTGCGCGTCCGTGGCGAACACAATCTTCGACGTCGTAAAAACCCTGCTGCCGGGAGCGGCGGACCGGATCATCTTCCCGCAGGAAATCCGGCTGCTGCTGGAGCACCTCTCCACTGATGCGCCCCTGCCGGCCAGCCCGGGCCACCCGCCGATGGAAGGCGAGGTCAAGGCGTCGGCGAACGACTCCGCCGGGGGCTTCGCGCGGCTGGACATCGCCCCGCTGGGACCGGCAATTCCCTTTCACCTGCGCCTGACCGGACCGGCAGAAGCCCCCACAGGCTTTCAGTTCGACCTCGAACCCGCCAGCGGCCTCCTCAAACTTCCCGCTGCCTGCCGGCCCGGAAAAGTGCAGGTGGACGCCGCCGGCAAGCGGACGCTGGTTGAGGACCCGACGGCGGTCCGCGTTGCCGTGACGCTCAACGGAGCGGACCCGCTGGCCATCCGGATCGAAGGCCAGGCAGGCAGTTCGGCCCGGCAGGGGATTGTTGCCCTGGACACGGCGCAGAGCGGCATGATGGGGGCAGGTATCAACCCGCCGGCTTTCCTGGTCGGCGGCCAGGGGTTCGGCATCCACCTGCCCGGGGGCCTCACCGTGGACAGCTCCGCTGCCCTCGCCCCGCCACCGGTGGAGCACGGCGACGGGCGCCCGCTGCCGTCGGAGGCGGCCCCGTGGCAGGGCGTCGCGCTCCGGAAGGCGGAGCTGTTCCTGCCTGCCAGCACGCCGCTGATCGGCGCCGGACCCATCCCTGTTGAAGTGGATTTGGGACTGCCGCGTGGCCTGTACGGCCACAGCGAGGTGAAGATCCCGGCTGAAGGGTCACGCCCGGCGTTCGACGTCGACATCACCTGGGACGATCCCGGTGCCACGTCGCTGGCCTCGGCGCTGCCCACTGCCATCGAGATCCGGACCATGTGGAACCTGGACCAGACCGCCGGCCCCCCGGGCGTGGGCACCGTCGCCCTTCTCGGCGGCCGCCCCCTGAAGGTGACCGGGCGCTTCACCCGGGTGCCCGGCACCACGGATCTCGAATTTGGCCTGATTGTCGAGGCCGGCGGCGACCAGGGACTGCTGACGGTGGAGGGAGACAGCACCGGCGGGAAGGTGATTGTGACCGCCGCCGCCCTGGCCACCGCCTTCATTGCCGACGCCGAGGAACCCACCCAGCCCGGGTATGACGGGTTCGGCGCCACGCTCCACGCGCTGCTCGTGGCCGCCGCGGGGCTCAGCGCCTTCCTCGACGACGGTTCGGTGACCCTGCACGCGGTGGAGATCGACGCCGGACTGGCAGCGGCCGGAACCCGGCTCACCCTCCGCGTCGACTACAGCGTGGACGTGCTCGTCAGGCCGATTGGACTCGGCTTCATGAGCATCGGCATGAAGCCGAACATCCCGATGCGCCTCCGCTACCGGAATGTCCGGATGCTGGTGGACTTCGCCCAGTCCGGAATGGACCGCTTCCACCTCTCCTTCGGCGAAGCCGACATCGGCGTGGAGGATCCCGGCGGGTGGAAGATCGACTCACCCGGGACGGTCTCTGACCTGTTCGACGTCCTGGGCAGCAGGTCCGGACACGGGTCACAGTGGTTCGAGATTGACCTGCGCTTTGCCCTGGACCTGGGGCCGGTCTCGGTCAATGGAGCCACCGTGCGTGTCACGCTGGGCCCCGGCGGTGCGCTCAGGCCGGAGCTGCGGGGGCTGGATGCATCACTCACCATGCCGGGGCTGTTCGAGGCCAGGGGCAAAGCGTCGCTGGCGGAAAGCCGGCTGGACCTTGCACTGGCGGCCAAGATCCTCCCGCTCAACGTTGGCGGGTTCGCCCGGCTGAGCTACGAGGACTGCGGCCAGGGGGTCAACAAGCTGGTCTTCGCGCTCGGCGTCGACCTGCCCGGACCCATCCCGCTGGCCAACTCCGGACTGGGGCTCTATGGGCTGGGCGGCATCTTCGGCGTCAACGCCCAGCTTCCCATCGCTCCTCCCGGCCAGGACCCGGTGGAATTCCAGTTCACCATCGACCCTCTCAACCCCTCCAAGTACGCCTGTGCTCCCGGCGGCAGCGTGTTCGGCCTCGGCGCGGTGGTCGGGACGGCCCCGGACCTCGGCTGGACCTTCAGCGCCCGTGCGGTCATTGTGATCGGAATCCCGGACGTCTCCCTGCGGGCGAGCCTCGATGGCAAGGTCCTGGCCAAGCGCGTCGAGATGGGCAACTTCGGCACCCCGCCCGCGCCCGGCCTGAGTTTCCTCGGCCTGCTCGCTGTCGCACCCGACGGCGTAACCATCGCCGTGCGCGGCCACTACGAAATCCCGGTCCTCTTCACCATCGATGTGCCTTTCGGCGCCCACTTCCCCTCTAAGGGACCTTCCCGGGACTGGTATGTCCGGCTGGGGAGCGACGGCGCCCTGGACCGGACCAGTCCAGGGCCCATCCAGGCCAGAATCCTCCCCGGCATCCTGGACGTGGGCGCATGGGCATACCTGATGGTCCAGGGGAACGGCATCCCCAGCCTGGGCGGTGACCCGGCCATGTCCCTGGCCGGCTTTGCCATCGGCTTCGGTGCCGGATTCACCGCCACGTACGGTAACCCGCTGGTCGGTTTGGATCTTTCAGCCTCGGCAATCATCGGCATCGGCACCAACCCGTTCTTCCTCGCCGGCAAAGGGCACCTGTCCGGCAGCCTCCACCTGGGACCGGTCTCCATCGGCGCCAGCGCGGAGATCATGCTCCAGGTCGGCCCCGCTTTGGAGGACGCCTGGGTCAAGTTCAAAGTCTGCGGGGAAGTGGACCTCTTCTTCTTCAGCCTCGAGGGCTGCGTCGAAATTCAAATCGGCGAAAAGTCCGACGCTATCCCGGCACCCACGGAATGGCCCCTGGCGTCCGTGGCTCTCTCCGACCACCGCTATACCAAAGTGGCCGGCGCGCTCCGGGCGGACGGCATCCCCAGCGGGGCCTCGATCCCCATAGTCTGGCCGGACGTCATTCCCATCCTCCAGTTCACCACCGGCCCCGCCAACGCCCTCGCCGCCGGACCCTTCACCGACAAACTGGTGTGGGATGCCAGCGCCGTGGGCGACGGCGTGGTGGGCAACGAGCGCCTGAGCTACACGTACACGCTGGACTCGGTGGAGCTGACGGCCATGAACCCGGACACGCTGGGGGAAACGGCTGTGGCCGGTCCCCTGGAGGCGGCCTGGCAGGCCAACAAAGCCGGCCAGACCGGCCAGCCGGGCGCCCGCGAGCTTGCGCTGCTGACTTGGGAGACCACGCTCTGGACCCGCAAGCTGGTGGACGGCGGGGTAGACGACCCGCACGACCCCCTTCCCGCCGTCGCCCGCCGGTGCCGGGAGGTGCACGCTGCCCGGCCCGGCTGGGCATTGGGGGCACTGGGCAGGCGGCACGGGCCGGGCGAGGGGTGGCGGCTGCCCACCGAAGCGGCGCCGGGACCCTTCGCCTCGTCCTTCGAGGTTCGCGTGGCGGCGCGCTGGTGGGAAAAGCTGATTGACGAAAGCACGCTTGCCTTGCTTCCGCACCAGTTCCCGCTGCAGCTCGGCGGGCCCGCAGCCTTCGCCGCGCCGTTGGGGACCATGGCCAGGGACTTTACCGGCGGCTTCCGCCTGCCGCACGTTGTGGGCTTCCCACGGGATGTGCAGGACCCTGACGGGACCAGCGTGATCGGCGAGGTGCCCATCACGGTCACCCTGACCTTCGACCGGCCCCTGCACGATCCCTTCCTGGCGCTCCTCTTGCCGAAGTGGCCCCCCGACTACGCTGACCGGCGCCTCCACGTCTATTTGATTGGACAGAACGGCAGCTCCGGCTTCCCTCCGCAGGGCGATGAGGACGGCATCGGCGACGATTTCGTCCGCACGTACGCCGAATCGGGGGGACCCTATCTGGGAGTCCGGCTCAGCTACTCAGCGGCGCTCGCCGTCGTGGTTTTGGGGATCCGGGGAGTGACCGAGACCGCGAGCCTTGCTGCTGCCGGCGCCACGGCCGCTGCCCAGGCGGCAGCGCAGACGGCAGCTGCCAAGGCCACTGCCGTGACCCCGCGGAAGATGCTGGCGCCTAACACCATCTACCGGATTGACGTCACCGTCTCGGGGGAGGGGAAGCGCGCCGAATCAGGGACCACCGCCGCCCCGGTGGTGCATACGGACCGCTACTGGTTCCGGACTCCGAAGATGAGCGGCCCGGCTCCCAGCGCGGGTCTCCAATACCCGCAGACGACGGCGGCGGTGGCGAAGCTGCACTACGACCGGTACGTGGCGTCCCCGGCAAAGATGCTGCGGACTGACCAGTTCGATCCCGCCTATCTGGAACGGTACGTCCTGTCCTGGATGCCGGCCGACAAGGCCCGGTACTGGTTCCTCAAGGACGCGGTAGGGGTCCAGATGGAGGTCAACCATGTCCCGGACCTGGCCGCCGCCTACGACCACGACACCAAACTCCGTGTCCGCCGGACCGACCCCACCAAGGGAAAGCCCGACCCGTTCGAAATCCAGGAGTTTCCGGCCAGCAGTATCTGGCAGGCAGCGGTCTCGGCCCTCCAGGCTCAAGCCGACATCCGACTGCACGGCCTGACATCGGTGGCCGGCGCCTGCCGGTACCCGCCACCCGGTGCCACCCTGGGCGGCCGTCCGGAACTCCAGCCGCTGAGCCAGTACGACCTTTTTCTGGCGTTTCCCTTCCTGGACACCGGCGCTGGCGGGCTGACCGGCGGTGCCGAGATCCCCGGCGTGGTGTTCTCCACCTCGCGGTACAACCGGCCGGAGGACCTTCTGGCCAACATGGGGTTCGGCAATGCTCCGGACCCTGGCCTGCACGGTGACATGGAGGTTGGCAGGGTCCCGGTGAATGCCGGGGACACCGCCTCCGATGGTGCGGTGCAGCAGGCGCTCACGCGGCTCGGACTGGGCCGGCGGCCGGTTGCCGGGGAGCCGCGCTCCACGGGGCTCTGGTGCCGGGCGGGTGACGGGTGGGCACTGCACGGTGTCCTGCTGGAGGCCCCCGAGCCGATCCACCGGCCGGACACCCTGGGGCTGGCCAATTTCGGCGGGCGCGTCCTGGTGCGCTCGCTGGCCAGTTCGGGCCGCACCTTCGAACAGGTGATCCGTTCGGCGTCGGGCGACAGGCTCCTGTTCCTGACCGGGGCGCCGTTCACCCCCGCCGGGACGCTCGGCCTGACGGTTACGCTGCAACAGGTGCCGCTTGAGTCTGCGACGGCGCCCGCAACGTCCACGCTGAGCTGCCCCATCGCCGCTGCACCGGGATTTGTGGAGGACCTGGCATGAACGCAATACCGGCCCCGGCGTCATTATTTCGGGCGAATGCACTCTCCACCTATGACGTTGCCACCGGCGCCCACGTTCCGTGGCTGACGGAAGGGTTCCACCTGCGGGTGAAGCTCAACCCCTGGATCGGCTTCCCGCTGCATCCCTTTGCAGCCTGGCGGATTCCGTACGGCGGAGAACCCCATCAGCATCCGCAGGAAGGCGGGGAGCTGCAGATTCTGTGGACCGGGGCCAACGGGCAGGCGCTCAGCGTCCCGTTCGACCTCCGGGATGCCGGTGGTTCCGCCACCGGAGCCACGCTGGGGACGGACGCTGCCAATCCTTGGATCTGGATGGATTTCGACATCGACTACGGCGGCGATGGGGTCCGGCTGGACCTGCTGGACATGCACTCTCCAGGCAATGGGACCGACAGGATCCTTGCAACCCGCCGCCAGAGTCCGTTCCGGTTCGGCCACACCCAGATCACTCGTTTTCGCGTGAGCGGGGAAGGCGCAGTCCGCCGGGTGCGAGCTATCCGCTTTTCTGACCTGGCACTGGAGGATTACTTTCACAAGGCGCCGGACTTCGTCTTCGGCCTGCCCCAGCCGTCCGGTAACTGGTACGCGGCCGACCCCACCACGGACCCGCGGGCCGAGGCCATTGAGCGGGTCAAGATAGCCGCCCCGCGGCGGCTGTCCCCGCCGGACAATCCGGCCGGGAACCTTCCGGACGATACCGATCCCGGTGCCGAGGCCGGTCGGATTGCGGACTCGGTGGCGCCGGACCTGGTTGATCCATGGCTTGCCGACGGCTTCACCGGTCCGGAGGTGGCACCGGTCCACGCGGTCCGCACCGGGACCGGCGATACCGGCACGGGGGCTGCGATGGTCACCAGCGCGCCCGTAACGCCGTCGTTATTGACCATGGCGGTGGACCCCCAGATCGCCCGCTACCTTGGGCTGGCCACAACCATTCCCTACGGAGAGACGGCAGAAGACAACGAGGTGGATACGTGGGTCATCGCCAGCCGGTGGGCGGTCCAGCGGAACCGAACGGTCCTCCGGCATGAAGGCCTCAACGGCGGCCCGGTGACACTGGACGAGTTCCTGCGGGGAGCGTCGTCGCCTGCCGCCATCACCAGCCGCCTCAACGAGAAGTTTCCCGATGCTGAACACCTGATGGCCGACGTCGTCAACCGCCAGACCGAGGACGGCCACGGGGAATGGTCCATCGTCACGCTGTTTGCGGTGGCAGTCTCGGCAGGTGATGCACCCCCGGACGCTCCTGACCCGTTCATGCTCGCGGCCGGGGCGCCCGGCGCCTGGAACGCCCACGGGAATCCCCAGGGCCCGGGACCGGAAAGCTGGCGGCAGCAGGTCTCGCTCGGGACCGCACCGTCACGGGGAATGGTGGGCTTCGCGAGGATGTCACCCGGGGAGCCTGTCCCTTTGCAGCGGCAGTACCCGCCGCCAGGCACCGGGCTGCCCACGCGCGTACTGCCGCTGGTGCCAAACTGGGCCAGCAACAACCGCCGGCTTGTCACGGACCGCGACGTTCCGCCCCACCCGGATGGCGCGGGCTGGCAAGTCTGGCAGGCGGACGAATTCGGGCAATGGTCCCAGGGTGCAACGCTTAAACGCCCTCTGCCACCCCGGCCGGTGCCGCCGCCACCACAGGTGGAGGCCACCTATACGCCCAAGGCCGACGACGGGTCGTCAGGCCTCCGCGTCCCGGGCCGCCTGCGCCTGCGGTACGTCGTTCCGGCGCCCGCGAACGGTGCGCCGGGGTCTTTGCCGATCGCCGGACTTCGGATCACGGTGGACGGGGTGCCGCTGCCGCCGATGGCAGTGACAACAGGGGAGACGGTGGCCACCGAGGCAGAACCCGGCCCCTTCCGGGTGGGACAGCAGCGCCGGGTGCCGGTGGTTGCCATGTATGTGGACGCGGACGGCGCCGAGTCCGAGGCAGGGACCACTGCCTGCCACGTATACGACGCGCGGGCACCGCGGGCCGTGCCGACGTCACCGGTGATCCTCTGGACGGGGGAGCCCGACGCGACGGGCCAGGCGGAGCTTGCCCTGCGGTGGCCGCCGCGGGAAGGTGCAGCGCGGTACCGCGTGTACTTGGGCGACGCGCGGCGGCTGGCGGATGCTGCCGGGGTGGCCCTGCCGGACAGCCACGTCCGGTCCAAGCAGGCGGGCCCCATCCATGCCGCGGGCGGCGGCTTGGCGGACAAGCAGCTCTTTACGTTCCTCGGAGAGGTGGCCGGCACCCCGGCCGGAGACGGGAACGTGCATTTCCGGACCCGCATTCCCGGAGCGCTGCGGAGTGTGCAATTTGTCCGGGTTGTGCCGCTGACCGAGGGCGGCGCCGAGGCTGCTTTCGCCGCCTGCGGGCTGGTGCCGGTTGCCGTGCCGGGAACGGACCGTCCGCCCACGCCCGCGCTGGACGCTGTGACCGGTCCCGCCTCGGGCCTGACGCTTACCGTCCGGGCACTGGGACTGCGGGCCCACCTGCTGGCGGCGTCGCCGGGCGGAGCCGCCGAGTACCGGATCCGTCGGACGCTTTCCAGCACCAAGGAACGGACGTATGCCCCGGTGTGGGGCTCGGGCGTTTTAGGGCCGGCAGCTGACGGAATCTGGACGGCCGCCCTGACTGTTCCCGCAGCCGATCTGGTGCCGTTCGTGCGGACCACCTGGCTGGCGGAGGTCCGTTACCCGGCTGAGCCGCCGATTCCGCCCGGCGTGTCACCGGTGCCCGTGGCCGGAGGCGTGGAACCCGTCTGGTCCTCTGTGGGGGATGTGGCGGAGGCAGCCTGGAGTGATCCTTCCCTCGCTGCCGAGTCGCTGCTGATACCGCCGGATGGCCCGGCAGTACCGGAAGTTGCGCGCACCCAAGCGGCCGACGGGTCCCCGATGCTGACGGTGACGGGCCTGCCAGTGGCGCACCGCGCCGCCGTCGCGCCTTACGGTCTGGAGTTCTACCGGGGCTTGCCGGGAATCCCGGCCGAGCTGGCCTCCAGCCAAACGATCTCCGCCGCCGAACTGACGTGGACCGAGTCGGCGCCCGTTCCCGCAGGCGTCCATTACGACGTCCTGGTGGTGGACCCCATCGGCCGGCGGAGCCTGCCGCGCCGAGTCTAGTGGGCTGAGTCCGTGTGCTCGGTGCACCGGACTGTCGCAATCAGCGGCCCGCCGTTGTCGTCCTTTTGGTACCGGGTCACGTGATTGGTGGTCTTGCCGCATGCCCCGCAGAAAGTTTGTTGCTGTTTTGTCCCCATTCCAAGATTGTATGCGGACTGAAGTTTCGCGAAGGTAAACATCATGAGACGGCCGCAAAGTGCGGTCACACAAGGTCCGTAGTCGTCGTTGAAAATGTGAGTACTGGCTACTCGTGCGTCGGGCCGGTACCTGAGGTTTACTGATGTTGCCGGCGGGATTTAGGCCCTCTAGAGTCACCGCCGGCGCCAGCATCGCCTTAGCGGATACAACTAAAGCCCATCGCGACGTGGACGGAAAGTGGCAGGGTCCCATGCGAGTCAAAGTGCCTACCGGGGACGACTCAGATCCCATGGACTGCCCCCACCAGTTTGTCGGCCGATGTGATGCGTGCTCCGCCCCGGCGGGGCAGGGAGATTCTGCCGAATCCCGGGACCGCAGGGTAAGTTAACCGGTCGAATCTGCGTCCAGGCCAGGCTGCCTCCAGCCAGCCGTTTATGAGCGTTATGCATCCGTTATATATGCTTGCTTGATGAGTTCACGGTCTAGCGGGGCACCCCCCACGACGATGCAACGCCCGTTCGCGCCCGAAACAGGGCTGCTGTCCGGGCGCAAGCACGCACTCGACGGGTTGCGCACAGTCGCGGTAGCGGCGGTCTTTCTTTTCCATACCGTGACGGAGTTCGCCCCAGGCGGCTCCATGGGGGTGGACGTTTTCTTCACGCTCAGTGGCTTTGTCATCACGCTTCTGATCATGAAGGAGTACCAGGCCACGGGCCGGCTGCGTCTGGGCGTTTTCTACGCCAAGCGGCTCGCCCGCCTATGGCCCGCGCTGCTGATTGTGTGCGCCTTCGTGGCGACCGTCGCCCTGATCTTTCCAGCGTCAGGGCTGGGCGGACAGGAAAGCTATGCCATACCGGCAGCGGCCTATGTGATGAATCTGGCCCGTGCCGGCCTCATTGTTTCCCCAATCACCGGCGGCGCGCTGGCTCCCACCTGGACGCTCGCCGTCGAGGAACAGTTCTACCTGGTGTGGCCGTTGCTCCTTCTGCTGGTGCTGCTGTTCTGCAAGGCCCGCGCTGCCGCCTGGGTCACCGCAGTCTTCGCGGCGGCGTTCTTGCTGGAGCGGTTCCTCCTGGTATCGGGCGGGGTACCGCTGGCCCGAATTTACAACGGGGCGGATACCCGGGCGGACCAGCTGCTGCTCGGGTGCGTCATGGCCCTGGTCTTCACCACCGTGCGTCCGGGTTCCCGGTTCCATGCCTTCCTGCTGGCCGGTGCACGTTGGGCCGGACCGTTGGCAGGGCTCGCCCTGCTGGCAGCCGTGCTCATGATCCAGGAACCGAACACGCCAGGTGCATGGTTTGATATCTTCTGGACCGCCGGCCCCGCTGCCCTGTCCATCCTGGCAGGGCTGGTCATTGGCTGGCTTGTCCTCCACCCGGCCGGCCTTGGCGCCAGGGTCCTGAGCCATCCCTGGCTCGCCAACCCTGGCCGAGACCTGTCCTATGCCTTCTACCTCTGGCACATGCCGGTCTATCTCCTGCTGATTCCCCTGATCCCTTCCCCCTGGCTTCGCGTGCCGCTGGCGGCGGCCCTGACCGGGCTGATGGCCTACCTGTCATTCCGCTTTGTGGAACGCCCCGTCCGCCGCTGGGCCGCCAGAAAATTGGAGCCCGACGCCGTTGTGCCCGTCCGGCCCGTTCGGGAACCGGAGCGGGAGTTGGAGTCCGCCGGCCGGAGCTAGGCGTCCGTCCCGTCACATTTCGCCAGATTGCTTCGGAGGCAGCGGCCCGTCAGAGCGCCGTTCAATTGACGCTGGCCGGGCTGGACGGCCATAAGCTGTGTCGATGAAACATAAAAGTACCCTTAGGCGGGGCGAGACACTGGGTGTCTGGGTTTTTGGCGCTGTTGTCGGCGCGGTCTTCACCTGTGTCGTCCGGCTGTTGACCGGCCCTGGAGTCTCCGGCCCATGGCTCCAGTTGGCCGCGGCTTCCGTAGCTGCAGCGGCGTTTCTTGTTGCTCTCAGGACCTTCAACTTCAACGTAAACAAGAGTAAGACTGACCTCTTCAACTCGATGCACACCAAGCTTCTTGACGCTGACATCCAGTTGGGGAGGGCTCTCCTTTCTGACATCAGGAAGTCGGAAGAAATTGCGGACCTGGGGACGGACGAATTCAGGCGCATCAATAGGGCATTGGCGCACTACGACACGCTCGCAATGTACGCCATAAAAGGGGATGTGGTTCGAGAGCATGTGGTCGAGACTTGGGGCGCTGCCATGCAAAATCTCGCGCCCCAGACCAACTGGTTCATCTCGTACCGTGCCCACGTAGATGGTTACCAATCATGGCCGCATTTAAGTCAGTTCCTCGCCGAATTGCACGATCTGCAACCCGGAGCACGAGACATGTTGGTGGCGGCGAAGAAAGCAGATGCTGCGGCTATTCCCTAGCGCTAACGGGGACTGGATGCAGCCCTCCCAACCCAGGACAGCGCGGCGATGATGTGCGCACGGACCCGACTCCCAGCGTCGGGTCCATGACGGGGGCGAAGAAGGGGGAGTGGTTCGCCGGGATGTCCCGGGCTACTGTCCCGTTCTCGACGGCGGCGCGGTACGTTTCCGGGTCCACGCCGCCGATGAGCCAGAACGTGTACGGCACGCCGAAGGCGTCCGGGATGCCGCCGAAATCCTCCAACGCTGTCTGCCGCTCCGCAGCGTGGACTGCGCCGGCACCGAAGTGCGCGGCGAAGGCGGCAGTGACCTGCTCCGTCACCGCAGTGTTGTTGCTGGTAAGCGGAAACTGGGCGTATCCATGTCCGCGCGCGCCAGGACCGTGGCGCCCTCTCCGTTGGCAAGGACGCCGACGACGCCGGTGCCTCCCAGGTGCGTGACCTCGTATCCGAACGTGGCCAGTTTCGCCGCGACGAGCTGGGCGGTCCGGTGCTCTTCGAAGCTAAGTTCCGGGTGCCGGTGCAGCTCCATGTATGCGTCCCGGATCCAGCCCAATTCCGCCTGGAGGCCCGCTAAGACTGGGTCGCTGCTCATGGCGATCGCTTTCTGGTCCGGGCGCCGGCGTATTGGACCCGGCACGGCTGCATGACCCAGCCTAGACCCGGACGCCTTTGCCGGTGGACCGGGCCGGTAAGATGTGCCGGTGACCAGAAACGGCAGAGGCCTCAACGTAACCAAGCAGGAGTGGATCAAGTACGCTGCACTTTTTCTGCTGGCAGTAGCTGCCTTCGGGGTGTCATGGCTCGCCCTGACGAACCCGCGCGGGGCAAGCGAAGCCGTCAGCCCCGTGACCGTAACCCCGCCGTCGGCCACGCCAACAGCTACTGTCACCCCAACTGCCAACGCAACCCCGTCGCCGAAGCCCAAGCCCAAGGCAACGGCTGAACGGCTGGGAATCGAGCTGCCTGCCGAACCCGTCGTCCTTATTCTTGGCGATTCGTACACGGCCGGTATGGGCGCAGATCCGGCAGACCAGGGGTGGGCGTACCTGGTTGCCGGCTCGCTGGGGTACCCCACGAACATTGACGGCGTGCCGGGCACCGGATTCGCGTGGGGCGGTGGTGAGCAGGACGAGCTGGCACAGGAGTACGAAGTCCGGCTGCAGGCAGCCGCACAGGATCCGTCCTTCGTGCCCAACATCCTCATCCTCCAGGGCGGACAGAACGACGCCGCAATCACCGACCCCGCTGAAGTCAAAATCGCCACAGCGGAGACCATCGAAGCTGCCCGCAGGTTCTGGCCCGGCATCCAGGTGGTTGTCATGGGCCCCTCGGCGCCACTGCCGTTCGCCGGGGACCTGAGCGCGGCGAACAGCGCGGTCCGTGCCGGTGCCGCAGCCGCCAAGGCGCCGTTCATTGACGCCGTCAAGGCCGGCTGGTTCACCGGCGCCAACAGCCCGGAATTCAACTTTGACGGCGCCCACCCGAACACCGCCGGACACGCCCACATTGCCGAGAAGTTCCTGAAAGCCTGGGCCACGTTAACTGATTGAGCGGCCTTAACTGAATGAGCGGCAGAGTCCGCGATGGACCTGTGCCGCTCATCCCCGGGATTAGACGGCTACGCCGGGTCCACCATGCTCACGCGGTCGGTCAGTTCCAGCCACACTTCCTCCGACGTGCCGGCCGGGCACGCCAGGGCAAGTTCCATCAGCCCATTGGTGCTGCTGGTTGCGCGCACGGCCATCAGGTAGACGACGTCGGCGTCACTGTCGTTCTTGAAGCGGAGCTCTGCTTCCTGCATTTCGATTTCCTGGCTCCCGTCGCGCAGGTTAACGTACCTTGACCCCGCGTCGTCGATGACCTGAACGGGCTTGCCCACCGAGCCCTTTACGGCCTCGATCTCGGACGCCATGACCAATCCTGTGGCGGCCTCATCGTCGGTTCCGCCGGTGGGCTCGATGGTGGCCTGGTACGTGGTGAAGGTGCACTGCAGGCTGCTGTTCCGGTAATGGACCATGCCTTCCTTGACCGGTTCCTTGGTCCAGCCCTGAGGTTCCCTGATGGACCACACGGGTGCGCCAGTGAAACCTGCATCGTCAAAGAGATAGATGGCTCCGGCGGCACTCTCAGTGGCCCCCGCGTCTGCCAACTCTTCGGGCGCCACGGATTCGCTGGTTTTGACGTCGGGGACGGCGTCCGGCTTGTTGCTGCCCGGCAGCCCGTTGAACACCATGACGCCGGCCACTATGATCACGCCAACAACGCCCACACCACTGGCAACCCAGCCCCAGACGGGCAGGCCCTTCTTCGGCGGAGCCTTCATAAAAGTGGTGCCCTGGCCGTACTGCTCGCCCGGGTTGCCGTAGGGCGGCTGGCCCTGCTGGCCCTGCTGCTGGCTGAAGCGCGGCTGGCCCTGCTGCGGCCACTGCTGCTGGGCGTAGGGAGGGAACTGCGGCGGCTGACCGCCCTGGCCAGGGGCCGGCGGGATGGGCGGAGTGCCCTCGGGCTGCGGCTGCTGGTTGTTGGGCTGCTGCGGCCATCCGGGCTGCTGGTTGTTAGTCACGTGTTTCCCCCAATATTTGGCGCGAGAAGTGCAGCTACCATCATGCCGTGAATCTGGTGCGGGTCGCGATGGGGAGCCGTGCCCATCGCGCTCGGGCCGCTTCCGCGTCCCGGTAACTCGGAGGACCCGTGGGTAGAATCGAGGCCAAGAAGAACGCAAGTGCTTTCCGGAGGTACGGAGAAACAATGTCAGAATGGCTCGAAGTCGGCGCGGACAATTACGTGCTGATCACCGAAGGTTCGCTGCTGAATACCGGCCTGATTGTTGGCTCCGAGCGTGCCATGGTGGTGGATACCGGCTGCGGGCCGCGGCAGGGACGCGAGATCCTCGACGCGGTGCGGGAGAAGACACAGCTGCCCATCGTCGTCGTCAACACCCACGCGCACTACGACCATTTCTTCGGCAACGCCGTCTTCGCTTCCGACGGCGCCACCGAGTTCTGGGCGCACGAAAACTGCGCCCAGGAGATCGACACCCACGGCGACCTGCAGCGCCGCTTCGTGGGGACGCTGGAGCCGGAGATGTCCACCGGTGAAGGCGAGAACGTGGACCTGGTGGTGCCCAACGCCATCGTCCGGGACCAGCCCGTGCTGGTAGACCTCGGCGGGCTCACCGTCACCCTCTTCTACCTGGGCCGCGGCCATACCGACGGCGACCTCCTGGTGGGCACCCCTACCACCCTCTTCGTGGGCGACCTCGTGGAGCAGGGCGCGCACCCGTCCTTCGAGGACTCGTACCCCGAGGAGTGGGCCGATTGCCTGCGCCACATCTCCGCGCTGCGCCACCGCTACGAATTCCTCATCCCCGGCCACGGCCAGCCCTGCAGCGACCAGTTCGTCAAGACCATGGCCAACACCATGACCACCGCCGTGCGCCAGGCCCAGCTTTCCATCCGCGAAGCACCCTCCGACGCCACCAAGGCCATCCCCGTGCTGCCCTACGGCCCGGAACAGTCGCGCTGGTTCATCAAGCGCCTGCAGGAGACACGGCCGCTGCACTAACAGCAACGCGGGGTCACTTCCCGCCCGATAATTAGAGACTATTGGGCCAGGAGTGACCCCGCGTTGGAAGCTTGGGCTAGGCTCTGGCACTGCCCTCCCGGAAAGAGGCGATCAGCTCCTGGACCGTCCGGTGCTCCTCCGACGCGCCGTAGGTGTGCGCTTCTGCCATCGTCCCGAAATCCCGGCTCGAGATGAAGAGAACGGTGCGGTGGGTGACCCCGTTAGTGGCCACCACCCCGGTTTCCACCAGGCCCAGTCCATACATCAGCCGCGGCACCAGGGCAGTAGCAGCCGGGCCGGTGGCCGAGCTGAGCGACGTCACCACCTGGACGTTGTCCGCCCATTGGTTCTCCGCGCGATCCTGCGGGAACTTGGTCAGGTCCATCGCCATGGACCGCACCACGAAGGGCCCGGACTTTGACAGTGGCACGTCCCCGGCCACGTCACCGAGGTGAACCGCAGGACGTTCAACACACGGGCACTCGGCGCCCCACGCAACCAGGATAGTGAGGGAAGCCAGCTCCCTTCCGTCGGGTCCCATCACGGTCACCACACCGGATCCCGGGGAACCTCCCACCGTGGTGTCCTGCACCGTCCAGTCGGACGGGTGGTCAAAGGAATACCGCACGTCCTCCCAAGTCCCTGAAAAGGTGGAGAGCGCGACGGCGGTGCTGCCGCCGTCGGGCGCTGGAACGGGAGATTCGGAAACGGGAATGGAGGGTGCGGGGGACACCGGTGCCGTAGATGCTGGCGGCGTGGATGCTTGGCTGGCGTCCCGTGTTCCGGTTTCCGTGGGTGCCGGCGCGGGAAGCCCGGTGCAGGAGCTGAGGGCGAGGGCCATGCACAGCGCGGCTGGGAGGAGCATTGGACGCTGCGGATGGTGCCTGTTCAAGGGGGCCTCCTCGGATCGCACAAAGCGCTTTCCCTGATAGTAAGGCGGCCGGACCATTTGCGTGGGATGGAAGGCGTGTCAACGCCTGAAGGCGGCAGCAGCCGTCGCCAAGCGCGTATTTAGCCCCCGCGTGGGCCTCCCGCGGGCTGCTGTCTTTTCGTCACATTCGGTGTGACTTGAGCAAATCTTGAGGCGGCGTTCCTTAGCATGTCGGCATGGGTAAGTATGGGGGCACCTACACGGCACGCGAGTCCCGGCGGGAGCGCGGCCGACGCAGAATGAAACTGGTTTCGTACGTCCTGCTGGCCGCCCTGGCGGTGGCTACGGCCGCGGTGGTGATGCTGGCGCTCAACCGTTGACGTGACTCGATTTGTAAACCGCTGTGACTTACGGCTAGCCTGACCCTGATCGCATGGGGGATCACTGCTAACCGATGGAGACCGCTGTGGCTATCACTGACTATGCCCTGGCGCTGTGCGCGCTGCTGGGCACACTGCTGATTCCCTTCTGTGCGATGTACCACGTGCTCCGCCTCAAACGGCGCGCAATCAAGGTGACCGCCACGAGGAGTGACTGCAGATAGCCATGCCCTACGTCGATATCAACCCGCACAAGGGCCGCCCCAAATGGCAGGCCTACAGCGTTCTCGCCGTCCTTTTAGTGCTCACCGCCTGCGTTGTGGTGGCCGCCCTGACCCGCCACTGACGCCGTCTTTCTGCCCCAGCGCCTAGACTTGGTGATTGAATCAGTCCGTAAAGTGCCGCAGAACCTTGTGCCGAACGTCCTGGGGGACAGACCATGCCCGATCCGGCGGATCAGAACGCACGCGCCAATGCAGAGGATGCAGGGCAACCGCAACCGCCCCGACGACGCCGCGACCTCCGCCGCGCCGACGGCGCGCTTTCGGATGCCCAGACAGGAACCATGCCAGCCATAACTCCCGAGTCTTCCAGTACCCCCGACGCCGGCTCCCCGGTACCGCGACGCACCTCCTGGGCGGAGGCCGCGGCCGCCGCGGACCAGGCCAAACCCGCAGCGCACGTTCCCGCGCCCACCCGCCGGCCCGCCAGGCCGCCGGCAACGGCGCAGCCGCAGGCGCGGTCTCAGGAACCGCAGTCCGCGCAGCCGGACGAGCACAGCTCCCTCACCACCGCGGTGGCGTACGACGGCGACGAAGCCGCGCCGCCGTCGTCGTTCGGTTCTGAGCCTTCCGTTCCGGACGAAACCCCCGCGTTCCGGCGCATCCGGCCCACGGCGGCCGACGTCATCGCCGAAACCCCCATGCCTGACTTCATCAGTTCCCCGGGCCTGTTCGTGCGGGAGCAGAAGCCCCGGCCCGTGGGCGGTATCCGCGGTGCCATCTACGCGCTGACCGGCGGGGCCTGGAACATGGGGCCCAGCGCCAAGCAGCGCGACGAGGACGAACTGGGCCGCCGGATCGCCCGCCAGCTGCAGGGCAGCTACAACACGGCCGTGCTGAGCCTCAAAGGCGGCATCGGGAAAACGTCCACCACGGTGGGCGTGGGCCTGACCCTGGCCGAATTCCGCGGCGATGCGCCGTGCGCCATCGACGCGAACCCGGACTCCGGTGACCTCGTGGAGCGGGCCCTGGGCGAGGGGATCTACCAGCAGGCCAGCCCGCGCACCATCACGGACCTGCTCAAGAACATCGAATCCGTGGACTCGCTCACCGCGCTGGCCCGGTACATGCACCATGCCGGCCGGCTGCACCTGATTGCGGGGGAGCAGGACCCGGAGGTCTCCGACTCGCTGACAGCGGCCGAGTACCTGCGGATCCGCAAGCTGATCTCCAACTACTACTCCGTGGCCCTGACGGACTGCGGCACCGGCGTGACCCACAACGCCATGAGCGGGATCCTGCAGTCGGCGGACAACCTGGTGATCGCGGCCGGCTATGCGGTGAGCGGAGCCAAGCGTGCCCGCAGCACCCTGCACTGGCTGGCGAGCCACGGGTACGAGGACCTGGCCCGGAACGCCATTGTGGTCATCACGGACAAGGACGAGGTTTCCTCCCGGGTGGACAAGGACGCCATCGAGGAACACCTCGCCGGGATCTGCCGCCAGCTCATTGCCGTCCCGCACGACCGCGGCGTGGCCGACGGCGACCTGGTCACCCTGGACGTCCTCAAGCCGGAGACCCGGCGGGCGTACAAGGAGATCGCGGCGGCCATCGTGGACGGGTACCGGTAGAGGTCCAGATCCCCGGACACCGGAAATGTCTGTGTATCACGGAAGCCGGTACGGCGAAATGCCAATCACGGGGAGAAGCTCTGCTTGGCGGCGCCACCTTCGTGACACCGCCAAGCGCTGAGCCCTGTCCCCCAATGAAGGCCTTGGCATCACTGGTCCCAGCTCCAGTTGCAACTGCGTCGCGCTTCAGGCCTTACAAGAAATACTGTGCACTAACCGGCTCAAGGCTGGCGCAGATACGCGCAGGAATCCCTCAAAAATGGCTCAAGATGCGCCCGCCAGCAGTGCGAGGACACGGCGTCGGCCAAAGTGCCCGCGCATTGTTTCCCACAAACCGAGAGTGCGGCTACCCGTCTATTCGGATACAGCCGCACTCAAAGTTTGTGGAAATTTAGAAAGTCTGTGGCTGGCACCCTGGCCCGATTATTGGGCGCTGCGGGTGCTCTGCCTGGGTGCCTTAGGCCGCGATTGGCGCGCGCCTTGCGGACGTATGCTCCCGGCGCGGTGCCAGGACGCTGATGGTGCAAGGTGCCTGCTGCGGATCGATCTTGGCCGGCAGGTGATGGGTCTCGGAAGCGGTATGAAGCATTTCCAGGGCTTCTTCATCGACCCACGCATGGCTGATGTCCAGCTTCAGGTCCAAGCCATCCCTCAAGGAATTGGCCCGCTTAACTACTACATAGAGTGCGTTCACGCTGTGGACGGTGATATGCCCCTTTGCAATCACCAGAGCCTTGGCATGGTCGAGATCTACGCGGACAACGATGTTGAGCTTGGTATTCAAGTTGTAAAGCCTTCCCCGGCATTGGCTGCGACGCTGCAGCTTCTTGCTTTTGGCCCGTTTGCTGGAGCCTTATCCAGAGTAAGGGGCGGATGTGACCTGCGCAACAGTTACGTATTTATTACATCGATTGGAGATGCTGATCGTGTGGCACTGCGGCTCGCGACACTTGGCCCGACCCGCATCTGGGCGCGACCGAATCGTGATCCGACACACCGGCCCATCTTGCGCTGATCTTGAGCTTGAGCAGTAGCGTCGGCGCATCAGCCCTATGAAAGGTGCGTCAACGATGACCATTCTTGAATACGTCTCAGGCCTCAGCATCATCCTCGGATCCCTCGTTGGCACTATGGGCCTTGTGGTGGGGGTTATGCATTTCCGGCGAAGCCACTAGGCTTTAGCGCCGGCCACTTAGGTGGCGGGCCGGCGCCAATGCAGGTAGCCGCTACTCGTGTGTGCGGCGGCTGCCCCTGCCTAGTCTCGGACCATGGAGCAAGGTAGCTATAGGAGAGTGCGGCGGCACAAACAGCCCAGGCCCACTGAGCAGGAGATCGGCGAGCTCATGGCGCTGATTCGGGGACTCGACCCGGATGGTGCAGAGCGGAAGGTCGCCGTGATCGCGCCGATCTCGGGCGCGGGCCTGCTGCGTGAGTCGCTGGGGAAGGTCCTGCGTCTGCCGAAAGCCTTCCGTCCGGCGCCGCCGCGTTCCTGACTGTCCTGGCCCGGTAAGCCGTTACCCGGAGACCCTGCGACGCTGCAGTCGATCCCGGGTGGCTGCGACGCTGCAGCCTCAAGTAGGGTAGGCGTAAGGTGTGACCCATGCAACACTAGCCCCCAATTGTTGCGTGGGCTTCGCTGGTGGGAACCGGTGATCGAGCCTGTCGAGATCCAGGTTCTGGGGGAGGGACCCGGCGAATCCCGTCGCCGGCTGGTAGGGCCTGCGCAAGGTCTACCGCGGGCGCTTTGGCATGTACTTGCCCCCGCTCATGGAAGCGCTTGACCTCGCGGAACTTACCCACGAAAAGCGGAACAGCAGGATGCGGGTCGCCGGAGACGGCATCACCTAGAAGCTCGAAGGGTGCAGCCCAAAAGTAGGGTAGTTGCTACTGGTGCGCGAACGGTCGATAAGGAATCTAATGGGTGTAGTCAGTCTGGGGCTCTGGACCAGGGCCTTCCGGTTTCCGTCCGCGCTGTGACCATCCGGTCGCCGAACCGCCGCCGACGGATTGCGCCGGGGCCGGCGGCGAAGTGGCCTCAGGGTAAAGCCAGGCCGGAACATTTGACGTCGTCGGCCCCTTATCTTGAGGATCTCCACCCCGGCGTTCCTAGGTTCCGTTGCGTTCAGTCTCCAGCCACTCACTGAACGTTTGGCGCCCGACGCCGGCACCCGCCGCCGGGATCAGGCCGCCGTTGCGCATCGCGCGCCAGAGCGGTCCGGGAGCGGTGAACTCAATGATGAGTCTCTTCCGGCCATGCCTTAGTGCGTAGGCGCGGACAAGGTCGACCAATTGTTTCCGCTCGGGGCCGCCGAGGTCTGCAATCCGTCCCTGCGGACCGGCTTCGGCCGCGTCAACCAACGCCTCGGCCACCGCGCGTGCCGCCACCGGCTGGGTGGCCATCCGGGGCACCAGCGCCAGCGGGCCTACGGAACTGCGCTGCAGCACCTGCCCTGCGAACTCATGAAACTGGGTGGCACGCAGGATGGTCCACGGCACGTCAGCGCTGCTGACCAGTTTCTCCTGGGCCAGCTTCCCGGCGTAGTAGCCCGCGGCAGCCTTGTCCGCTCCCACGATGGAGAGTGCCACGTGGTGCTGTACCCCGGCTGCCTTCCCCAGCTGCAGAAGGTTCCCGGTAGTGGTGGAGAAGAAGTCCACAGACTTCTTTTCGTTCAGCGTCTGGATGCTGGCCACGTCAATCACTGCAGCCGTGCCTTCAAGTGCTTTGGCCAGGCCCTCGCCGCTCACCAGGTTCACGCCCTCTGCGCGGGAGAGGCTAACTACGTGGTGGCCACGTGCCCGGGCGATGGAGACAACATCGCGTCCAACTGTTCCGGTGCCGCCGGCAACTGTGATGTTCATGCTCCGAACTTTAGGCCACGGGCTCTCCAGTGCACCGGCCTGGAGCCCTGCGGACACAATCCGTGCCGGATGTTGCGTACGTCACACGAACCTGCCTAACCTGATTGTGGCTGCTGAATCGCGGCCACTGGCCGCAGCGTCGCGGCCGCCCCGGTTGCAGCGTCGCAGCCACGCAAGGAAGGCATTTCACCTTGACAGACAAGCTCAGCATTGTTGTCCGTGTAGACCTCGACCACGCCAAAGCCCAGGTCCTTGCCAAGGGCCACGTCACCGTTCACAGCATCCAGGCCCTTTACGTTGTGGTGAAGCGCGCCAACAACCTGAAGCATGACCTCAATCTGGAACTGGACATGCGGCATGCCCGTGTGGACCCCGAGGCGTTGCGCCAGTTGCAGGCCTGCTCCGAGACCCATCACCTGCCCGCGAGGATCGACCCGCAGCAGACCCCCTGCACGCTGAGCATCCTCCCGCCGCGGCGGGCAGTCCACGTTCCGGTCCACGCGCCGAGCCCTTTGGCAGCCTGAATCGGACGGCAGCCTGAATCCGCGCACCCTGAACTCACGCACCCTGAACTCACGCGCTGGCAAGCCCACACGCTGAACGGAAGTGCCGCCGTCGGGCATTGCCCGATCAGGCGTTAGCGGGCGGCAGGAATCCCGCCGGCCAGCTCGGCAGCCGCCGCTTGGACCCAGCGCTCGGATTCCGGCTCAAAACAGACCACAACGGACGCGTCGGACTCGCGTGCCTCATCGATGGCAAGCAGCAGGGCATCCTCAAGATGCCGCGCATAGTCCTGCCGCTCGGTGAACGAGCCGGGCAGTCCGCCGTCGTCAATGATCACGTGGGCCTTGCCGTCCACGATGACCTTGAGCGCGTAGCCCTGGTCGTCGTGAAGGGACGCCCGGGTGGACGCGATTTCCGTGACCTTGTCTGCCCGGATCAAGCTGTTGTTGATGGTGCGGATCCACACGTCACCCATGAGACCTCCTTGGCTTTGAGGCGCAGGTGGCAGTGCGCCCCACAAGGCAAACGTTAGTCCTCACGGGGCCGCTTGTGACCCCCTGAATACTGGGGAATTTCCGCGGCATAAGATAAATCTGATGACTTCGCCAGGAACCCCGCAGCCTTTCAACTTCCGAAGCATCGCGATACCCGCCTTTGGGCCTGCGCTGCTGTTCTGCATCGGCGAAGGCGCAGTGCTTCCCGTGGTGGTCCTCTCCGCGCGAGACCTCGGCGCCTCGGTGGCGGTCTCCGCGCTGATCGTCACCCTGATCGGGCTCGGCTCGTGGTTCTTCAACCTGCCGGCATCCCTTATTACGCTCAAGTTCGGCGAACGCTGGTCGATCGTGGGCGCAGCCGCCGTGGGTGCCCTGGCGCTCGCGGCCGCCGCGATGTCCTCCCTGATTCCCAACGGACTGTGGCTGCTCGCGGTGGCGATGGCCGTCGTCGGGATGGCCGCGAGCGTTTTCAGCCTGGCGCGGCAGAAGTACCTCACCGAGGCTGTGCCCGTTCAGTTCCGGGCGCGGGCATTGTCGACACTGGGCGGCGTCAGCAGGATCGGCGTTTTCATCGGGCCGTTTATTGGTGCCGGGGTGATGCAGTTCGCGGGGATCGCCGGCGCGTACTGGGTGGGTGTGGCGGGCATGGCGGCGGCCGCCGTATTGGCGGTCACCATCCCGGACCTGGTGGTTCCGCCAGCGCCCGACGGCGGGCACAAGACTCCGGAGCCGACGCTGCGGAATGTGGCGGTCTCGCACCGCGGCGTGTTCCTGACCCTCGGGGTGGGGATCCTGCTGCTCAGTGCCCTGCGCACCTCGCGGCAGGTGGTCATCCCGCTGTGGGCCGACCACCTGGGCATGGATCCTGCGCAGGCCTCGGTGATCTACGGGCTGTCCGGCGCGATCGACATGCTGGTGTTTTACCCGGCCGGCAAGGTGATGGACCGGCGCGGCAGGCTCTTTGTGGCCGTCCCGTCCACCGTCATCATGGGAATCGCGATGCTGCTCATTCCGCTGACAGCCTCGTTTGCCGGGTTGCTGTTGGCGTCGCTGCTGATCGGGTTCGGGAACGGCATCAGCTCCGGGCTCATCATGACACTCGGTGCTGACTTCTCGCCCGACCGTGGCCGTGGCCAGTTCCTCGGGTTGTGGCGCTTCATCGCCGACGCCGGCTCGACGGGCGGGCCGGTCCTGCTGTCCGGGGTCACGGCTTTGGCGAGCCTCGGCGCGGGGGTGTCGGCCACGGGACTCCTGGGGTTTGCGGCGGCCGGCGTGTTCGCGGCGGTGCTGCCGCGGCTGAAGCACCGGCGGAACTACTGACGGCGCTTTGTGGTGGCCGGTCGCTTGGCCTGAAGAAGATATCCTGACACGGTCCTGCGCAAGGTAGTTGTTCTGAACGGGGAGGTGGCCTTGACATCGGGGAACGCTGACCGCGCTGTTCCGGCTGAACCGGACCATTCCCGGGCGGAGAGCTCGCAGGAACGCAGGCAGAGCCGCTGGGCCACCGTTCTTGCCGTGCTGCAGCGGTTGTTCTATGGGCTCATTACGGTGGCGGTGGGCTGGGCCGTGTACTTCTTCCTGCTTGCCAGGCTTGCCCGCGGACCTTCGCAGGCCTGGGTGTTCCTGCCGGTCTGGCTGATCCTGGCGTACGCATTGCTTCCCCGCATTCACAAGATCCTGAGCAGCCTCTACATTCCGGACTACTTCATCGGCCGTGCCCGCACCGGTGACGGAGTTCTCGGAGACCCGGTCAACCTCGCAGTGATTGGCCCCGAAGCTGAACTGCGGCATGCGATGTTTAAAGCCGGCTGGGTGGAGGCCGATGCCCTCACCCCGGCAACCGCATGGCGGACTCTCACGTCAACAATCCGCCGCCGCAGCTATCCGAGGGCGCCGGTCAGCTCGCTGTATGTCTTCGGCAATAGGCAAAACCTGGCCTTTCAGCGCGAGATCGACGGGAATCCCCGTAAGCGGCATCACGTCCGGTTTTGGCAGTGCGCCGACGGGTGGATGCTGCCGGGCGGCATCCCGGTTAACTGGGTGGGCGCGGGCACGTATGACAGAAGCGTGGGCCTATCCCTGTTCACCTTCCAGATCACGCACAAGATCGCCGACCGCACCGACGAAGAACGCGACTTCATCATCGATACGCTTCGTGCGGCCAACGCGGTGGAATCCGTGCACGTCATCCGTAATTTCTCCAGCGGCTACCACCACCGCAACGGGGGAGGGGACTCCATCCGCACGGACGGCCACCTGCCCATCATCGACCTCCACCCTCCGGAAACGCTCGAAAGGCACTCATAATGCTCCTGATTTTCGGCCTTAAGACGGTTCTCCGAGCGCTGCCAGGCAGGCAGGCCACCTGCCAGAACTGCGGGCAGTTCGTTCACCATCACCTCGAAGAACGCGCTCGGAAATTTACGCTGTTCTTCATTCCCGTCTTCACTACGTCCCGCACCTATCAGATCACCTGCACGAACTGCGGCCGTGTTTCTTCAATCAGCGCTCGGGAACGGAATGCGCTGGGGCGGTAGGGACAGTCAACGTTGAAGTAGGGGATCTTAAGGGTCAGGCTGCGGCAAAGTAGATGCTCGGCAAGTCGGGGAGGTTGGGGCTGCTGGCCGTCAGCTGACAGTCCGGCTTCACACCATTGACGGTCAGTCCGCTGAAGGTACCCGAACCGGCATGGCTGGGGTTGGGGATATGCACTGTGCACTTGTTCTGTGGTCCGGTGGGCGGTTGACCCGTAGACACGAGCGTAACTGTCGCCGTGCTTTGGGTCAGGTTTTCGAAGAAATCAACAATCGAGACCGTCACGCTGAACCCGGTCTTCGAGACCGGGGAGGTGATGGTGCCGAACATCAGCTTGTAGGGAGCTGCCGCGAGGATTTCTACTGGTACAGACAGTGGCGTGCCGAGGCCCGTCGCCGTGAAAGGCCTCGATCCGGACTTGGATTCGCCGTAGTAGAACGACGTCGAAGCGAGCCCTGCTGGAATGACCACCGACGTGATGCCACCGCCGCCGGCCGTTAAGGCAAAGCGGCCCGTGCCGCCTGAACCAGCGGCCAGCGTGACGTTGGTGGTGCCCGCAGTTGCCGGGTTTCCGTACATGTCGCGGCGTTCCACGGTGATGGGCCCAATGTTTGGCGTTCCCGAGGCGACGCCGGATACCGGAGTCGGCGAGGTGATGACCAACTGCGTGGCCGTGGCGGCGGTGACGCTGAAGCTCGTGCTGACAGCCCCGGCGTATGCCGTGCTGGAGGCGACCAGGGTGTACCCGATGCCCGCCTTGTCAATGGAAAGGTTGCTGAAAGTGGCCACGCCGGTTATATCTGTGGTGGCCAAAAGGGTGCCGGAGAGCGAGCCGCCGGCCGGGTTTGCCCCGATGCTGATGGCCACGGGGACATTCGGCACCGGCAAGAGTCCCGACACGGTCCGGGCAGCGATGCGCAGCGTGGCAATCGAAGCGCCGGCCGTGACACTGCCGGCAGGCTGCGATACGAACGTGAGGTTGCTCAAGCTGATGACACTGACGTTGTTGCTGGCTCCGCTGACTGCGGTCCACGAGCGGTGAACGGCGGTGACCACGTAACTGTGGGAACCTATGGGCGTCGAAGCGTCTGTGCACGAAGTCGTCGCAATCAGCGTCGCAGGGCCCGAGCTGCAGGCGGAGGCGGGTGCGCCGCCGGTGATGCGCGTGACGTAGTAACCGGTGGGTGCCAAGGCGCCTGCTGGAGCCGTCCAGGAGACGGCGACGTTTGAGTTGCTCAGCCCCGGGACAGAAACATTGGTTGGCGCGGCCAAGGTGCCCACGGTCGCCGTCGTGCTTCCGGTGCCTAAGGAGCTCCAATGTCCAAAGGCGGGCGTTGCCCCCAAAGCCGCAACCAGCAGGAGGACGATGCCAAGAATTGTGGCCAGCAGACTGCGCCGAAACAACACCAGCTCCCGTCGAGGCCGGGGGGGACCTTCGAGGGAGCTGGTGTTGCGGAACATATGGACCTTCCAGGCATTTGCCTCACTGCGGGGTGAAATGAAGTCAGGTCACCATCGGGCGATGAAACTGACCGTTTGGGCCAGGAGTTCCAGGCCTGTTCCTCTTCAGTTGACG
Organism: Pseudarthrobacter sulfonivorans; assembly: GCF_031454915.1. Classification (GTDB taxonomy): domain Bacteria; phylum Actinomycetota; class Actinomycetes; order Actinomycetales; family Micrococcaceae; genus Arthrobacter; species Arthrobacter sulfonivorans_C. Next base: position 56,828 of record NZ_JAVDRS010000001.1, read on the forward strand.
ACGACGTGGAGAGGCACGGTCTTGCCCTTGCAATCATCCTGGTTCACTCCGGTACGGTTCTTCATCTGAAGAGTCACGGTACCGGTGAGCCTGCTCTGGGCGGCGATTTCTGTGGCGGTGAACGGGTCGCCGTTTACGAGGACCGGCCCGACAAGGAAGTCGGCGGCGGTGCAATTCCCAGCAGTCCACACGCCGCCCGTGGTAGTGGCGACGGCCACTGCGACACCGGAGACCTGCTGGCCGCCGTCGGACGTGTTGTCGATAGTGACGGTTACGTTCTGCACTGCGCCACCGGGCGAGAGTGGATCACCCGCAACCGTGGTGTCAACGGTGAAGTCTTCCGATGCTGCTGCAGCCGAGGTGGTTGCATTGTCCACTCCTGCAGCCGTCCAGTAGGCGAATGCGGCGCCGCCACCGATGGCCAGCATTGCGGCGGTGGTGATGATGATGCGCTTCTTGCGTCCGGTTGTCTTAGCCATGTGAGACCCCTAAGAAATTGTGCGATATCCGCAGATCCTGTGAGCCCCAGCGGCTCCGTTAGGAATACTTTCGCGGACCAGGCTCAACTTACCGCCGGGTAATGGATCAAGAATTTCTCAAGGTTTATTGACGTTTCCGCAGTTCAGGCGTATAAGCCAATCCATTTGATGGATTTACTGCCGGTACAGATGAGCTATTTGGGGCGGCGCGCGGCCAGTGGAGCCAGGAGCGCTTCCTGCAGCTCCGGGCTCAGGACCGGTGGAACGTCGAGGTCCACCGCCAGGGCAAGGACCGCCCGGCTCAGGAAATTTCGCGCCGCCGCAGCCACAGTGATGTCCATGATCTCGCGATCCGTAAAGCCGTGGCCGCGGAGCACCAGGGTGTCGGCATCGGTCATGGCGGTTGCATCCCCACTGAGTTTTTCGGCGTACTCCATCATGGCCACTTCAGCGCGAGTCAGCCCCGCGTTGCGGTAATCCCGGGCCACGCCAGCGAGCTCGTCCTCCGGAAATGCTTTCAGCGATTTGGCCCCGTGAGCCAGCAGGCAATGCGTCGAGCCAATGGCCCGGGCTGCCGCAAGGGTGACCAGCTCATAGCGACGCAAATCCATCGAGGCCGTGATGGCGCCGAGCATGGCTTCGAAGGCCTGGAAGACTTCGGGATTAATCGCCATGGCCTTCGTCTGGGTGGTGACGTAACCGAGCGAGTTGAGGTCGTCGTCGTAAATTGCCGCCGTCAGCCCCGTGGCTTCCGATTCCGGCGTGGTCTTCAGGATCATGGCTTCCCCAATCGGGCTCGTGAGGCGATGATCTGCCCATTGTGGCCCCGGGCAAAAAGCCCCGCAATAGGTAGGTGCGGAGCTGGATGGGGACCCGCGCCCGATGTGTTGCCAAAGGGGCCCGAAAGGATCACAGTGAAGTAAGTCACATCGATGCATTGAGCGTGGAGGTCCTGCCATGAGCGCCACTTCAGATCAAGTGTTCGACGTAACTCCCGAAGGTGACAAGCACGAGCTTAAGCGGGTCATGGGGCCCAAGCTCCTGCTTTTGTTTATTGTGGGCGACATCCTGGGCGCCGGCGTCTACGCGGTCACCGGGACCATGGCCGGGACGGTGGGCGGCATCGTCTGGCTGCCGTTCCTGCTGGCCTTCGTGGTGGCCACCCTGACCGCCTTCTCCTACCTGGAGCTGGTCACGCAGTATCCGCAGGCAGCCGGTGCGGCGCTCTACACGCACAAGGCCTTCGGCATCCACTTCGTCACGTTCCTCGTGGCATTCGCCGTGGTCTGCTCCGGCATCACCAGTGCCTCCACTTCCGCCAACGTCCTGGCGCAGAACTTCTTCGGCGGCCTGAACATCAACGGCTGGATGGCCGTGCCCGGCCAAGGCGTCATCACTGCCGTCGCCATGGGATTTATGCTCCTGCTGGCAGTGATCAACCTGCGCGGCGTGGGCGAGAGCGTGAAGTTCAACGTCCTGCTGACCATCGTTGAGATGACCGCCCTGTGCATCGTGATCGGCGTCGGCTTCTACGTTATGGCCCAGGGGACCGGGAACCCGGGGGAAATTTTCGTCTTCAATGACTACCAGGACAAGGGCCTGTTCCTGGCCGTTACCGCCGCCACCTCGATCGCCTTCTTCGCCATGGTGGGCTTCGAGGATTCGGTGAACATGGTGGAGGAGACCCAGAACCCCGAGAAGATCTTCCCGCGGACCATGCTGACCGGCCTTGGCATCGCCGTGATCCTCTACATGCTGGTGGCCGTGTCCGTGGTCAGTGTCCTCTCGCCCACCGAGCTGGAGAACATCAGGGAAGCCGAAGGTGCCGCCCTCCTCGAAGTGGTGCACAAGGGCTCGCCGGACTTCCCCATCGACAAGATCTTCCCCTTCCTGGCGGTCTTTGCAGTCGCCAACACCGCCCTGATCAACATGCTGATGGCCAGCCGCCTGATCTACGGCATGGCACGCCAGAACGTCCTGCCCCGGCCGCTGGGCAAAGTGCTCCCGACCCGCCGCACCCCATGGGCCGGCATCCTGTTCTCCACCGTCCTGGCGCTGGGCCTGATCTGGTACGTCACCAGCGATCCCAAGAGCAACGTGGTGGCCAACCTCTCCGGCACCACGGCGTTCCTGCTGCTGCTCGTCTTCACCGTGGTGAACGTGGCCTGCCTGGTCCTCCGCCGCAAGCGGGACCCCAACCGCAAGGTGTTCTTCACCTCACCCGGGCAGCTGCCGCTGGTGGCCGCGCTGCTGTGCGCGTTCCTGGCTGGACCGTGGGTGGGCCGCAACATCATCCAGTACCAGATCGCCGGCGGGCTCATGGCGATCGGGGTGGTGCTGTGGTTCATCACGTGGCTCATCAACAAGCGGACCAACACCCCGGAAGGCGAACCGGTAGGCATGCAGAACGTGGGTAAGGACGAGGGCCTCCCGCCAATGGGCCACTAAGACTCTGTTTTGGCGGCATTCTGCGCCGCCACCCTCCAGGAGGGACTGCCCGGTAACGCGCCAGTAACGGCAGGGCGGCTCTACTCTCTCTGGAGGCTGCAGCACCGTCAGCAGCTTTTCACGACGCAATGGATTCGGCCGCCCTCTGGACGACCCCGCGGTGAGGAGATGTTCGATGACGTGGTTTGGTTGGGAGAGCTTGGGCGGGGTCTTGACGAGCGGCCCCAGCGTATCGTCCTGGTCCCCGGACCGGCTGGACGTATTCGTCCGCGGGACGGACTCGGCCCTGTGGCATAAGTGGTTCCAGAACGGGTGGTCCGGCTGGGAGAGCCTGGGCGGCATTCTGACCAGTTCTCCAGGGGCGGTCTCGTGGAGCACCGGGCGGATCGATGTTTTTGTGCGCGGCACGGACTCTGCGCTGTGGCACAAGTGGTTCCAGAACGGGTGGTCCGGCTGGGAGTCCCTGGGCGGCGTCCTCACGTCCGCCCCCTCAGTCTCCAGCTGGTCAGCGGGCCGTCTTGACGTCTTTGTGCGCGGCACCGATTCAGCCCTGTGGCATAAGTGGTTCCAGAACGGGTGGTCCGGCTGGGAGTCCCTGGGCGGCGTCCTCACATCCGCCCCCACCGCCGTTTCATGGGGCAACGGGCGCATCGACGTCTTCGCCGTGGGAACCGATTCAGCCCTGTGGCATAAGTGGTTCCAGAACGGATGGTCCGGCTGGGAGTCCCTAGGCGGCGTCCTGACGTCCGCCCCGACTGCAGCCAGCTGGGCATCAGGGCGCCTTGACGTCTTCGCCGTGGGAACCGATTCCGCACTCTGGCATAAGTGGTTCCAGAACGGGTGGTCCGGCTGGGAATCCCTCGGTGGTGTCCTGACGAGCGAACCCGGGGCCGTGTCCTGGGGCCCGAACCGGATCGACGTTTTCGGGGCCGGAACCGACAGTGCCCTGTGGCACAGGTGGTGGTCGGTCCGCCCGACCGTCCGCCTGCACGCGAAAGTCCTCACTGCCCCGAACGTTGCCGTGAACACCGCCGTGCAGCGGATGCGGGAGGTCTATGCAACGGCCGGGATCGGCGTCGAACTGGTGTCCACGGAAAACCTCAACCTGCCCACCCTCAACGATGTGGACGTCGGGAACTGCGTTCGCGGGGAGTCGACTGCCGAGCAGAACCAGCTCTTCGCCAACCGCAACAACGCAGGCAACAACGACGTCGTGGTGTACTTCGTGCGGTCAACCGTGCCGCCGTTCAACGGCTGCGCAGCCCATCCCGCAGGCCGCCCGGGCGCGGTGGTGGCCCAAGGCGCCACCCAATGGACCCTCGGCCATGAGGTGGGGCATGTCCTGGACCTGCGGCACGTCAATGACAACGACAGGCTGATGACAGGAAACGGCACCGGCAACATCACCAATCCGCCACCAGATCTGGTCAACACTGAGGTGTCCACCATGATCAACAGCGCCCTCACCCAGGATCTCTAGGAGCGAATCATGAGCGTCACCATGGAAGCCGTACTCAAGGTCCTCGAACCGGACGAGCCGAATTACGCCCGGGCCGCATCGTTGGGAAGCGATGCGCTGCCCCACCTGCGCACCCTGGTTGAGGGCAACGACCCCATGCTGGCGGCCAAGGCAGCCTACGCCGCCAGTCTCCTCGAGGGCGACCAGGGCAAGGACATTGTGGAAGCCGCCGCACACAGTGAAACGGCGAGCGTCCGCGTGGCAGCTGCCGCGGCAGCCAACAACCTGCCAGCCGACTCGGCGGCGGAGGTGCTGATGGACCTCGTGGACGACAGCGACGAGGGTGTCCGCAAGGTTGCCCTCTCATCGGTGCCCGCTGATGCACCGCCAGAGCTTTCGGCGAAGGTGGACTCCCAGGGCGGCCGTAGGGAAGACGCCGGCGGTACTGGGTTTGACGAGGCGCCTGCCCGGGAAGGCGCAGGTGCGGGAACAGGAGCCGGCAGCGGGATGCCGGGCGCGGGGCAAAGCACCATGCCCGGCGAGAAGCCGGCCACCGGGTTGATGCCCGGCGAAAAACCGTCTTCCTCCAATGGCCGCCAACGGGGCGATGGGCTGATGCCGGGGGAGAAGCGCTGACCTGCGCCCGAGGTGACCTGCGCCCGCGCTGATCCGCGCCCGAGGTGCGGTCAGCGCCTTGGCGCGTCCCGCCGTCGTGCGGCGTAGGCAAACAGCGACGTAGTGGCCACGGTGGCCAGGTATCCGGCGATCACGATGAGCGCGAGCCCGGCCCAGAAGTAGTTAGTGGTGCTGCCCTCCTGGAGGGGGCCAGGGGCGATCTTCGCGAGCGAATACACCGCCACGCCAGCCGACGCCAGCCCGATCAGCACGGGCAAAGTCAGCCACATTTTTGCGGATCCCACGTGCCTGCCGAAACCGTCCCACATGTTCCACGCCCCGCCGTACCGGATGATCAGCCAGCCGGCGGGGATCATAAACGCGCCCACCAGGAGGAAGGCTGCCACCACATCGGCCGGGCGGTGCCACTGGTTGATCAGCGTGGACACTCCTGAAGCGATGGCGAACGTGCCGCCCACAAAACCGGCCATCGGACGCCACCGCGGCGAGGACATCAGGAACACCGCTGCCGCAGCCGACGCCGCCAGCGTGGTGTGCCCGGACGGCAGGGAGTTAAGCTCCAGCGTGATTACGCCCTTGTCCGGGCGCGCGGGCAGCACGTCCTTCAGAACCTGGGTGGCAATGTTCGCACCGATGCATGCCGTGATGGCGATCCCGGCAGCCGACCACCGGCGCCGGATCACCGTGACAAACAGAACCACGACGGCGGCCATCACCAGGGAGATGGTGGGGAGCCAGTCAAGGAATTCTGTGGCAGCCTTGCCCGCCGGCCCGTGGATGTCCACCGCCTCAACCAGCGCCGACTCGTCGATGAACTGGCCCGTGGTGGTCTGGACGAAGTAGTAGTACGTGGCGATCAGACCCACAACGCAGGCGAGCGTGGCGAAGAGGAACATAAAGCCGGAGCCCGGGGCTGGGCGTGCGGGAGTCCTGGTGCGCGCGGCTTTCGACAAGGTCATCAGTTAAGGGTGTCACACAAAGCTGGGAGGTCCCGCACGGACCTGGCGCCGAGGCCGGCGGCTGCCCGGATGTGACGCTTGACACGTGTTAGGTCCGTCCCCTAAGCTTCCTAACACGTGTTAGGAAGGAAATTGACATGACCGGTGCCACAACTGGCCGCCTGCGTGAAATCTCTCGCCGGACCGCCCTGGGTGCCTTGGGAGCAGGAATTTTGGGAGCAACCGTGGCGTCGTGGCCCCGGCTCTCCGGATCCGACATTCCCGGGCGGGGCGACAACAGCCTCAGCATTGCCATCATGGGAACCGCAGCCGATGCCGCCGCGCGACAGCGCGCCATCGACGCGTTCACCCGCCTCCACCCGGACATCCGGGTCAAGGTCCAGGCCATCCAGGCCGTGGACTGGAAAGACTTCTTCACCAAGATCCTCACCATGGTTGCCGCCGGCACCCCGCCGGATGTGGTCTACGTTGCCACCGAAGGCGCGCAGCTCTTCGCGGACAAGCTGGCCCATCCGCTGGACGAGTACCTGCGCCGCGACGCCGCGGACATGGCCGAGTTCTTCGACGACGTCCACCCCAGCCTGGTGGAGGCCTTTATGTACAAGGGCAGCCTCTTCCAGCTGCCCATGGACTGGAACGCCGCCAACATGTACTACAACACCACCGCCTTCCGGCAGGCAGGCCTGGAGCGCCCGGCGGACGACTGGACCAACGTGGATTTCCGCAACAGCCTCGCCGCGATGCGCAAGGCCCGGCCGTCCGACTTCACCCCGTACTACTGGACCAACCGGCTCTTCGGCGGCGTGGTTCCGTGGCTCTACGCCAACGACACCAGCTTCCTCAAAGAGACCCGGTCCACCGGCGGGGACTGGCTCTGGGACTCCTTCTACGCCAAGGACCCCTCCCGCGGCCTGCGCTCCGGCGGCTACCAGTGGCTGGAACCCAACGCCGACGACCCCCGTGTGTTCGAGACCTTCGACTACCTCCGCGGCCTGGTCAAGGACGGCCTCGGCGTCCGCCCGGAAGAAGGCGGCGGCAGTTCCCTGGTGGGGCTCTTTGCCTCCAACCGGATCGGCACCACGCCGGCCGGCGGCTACTGGGTCCAGGGCCTGCACGAGGCCGGCATGAAGGAGAACGACTACGACGTGGCGTTCTTCCCCAAGTGGCGGAGCCAGCGGCACCAATTCGGCACGGCCGGCTACGCCATCATGAAGACCGCCAAGGACAAGGACGCCGCCTGGGAATGGATCAAGTTCAGTGCCAGCCGCGAGGCCATGGAACTGATCTTCCCCAACCCGGTCACCACCCCGGCCCGCCGCTCCATGGTCAACGAAGCCCTCTACGCCGGGAAGGGCCCGGCGCACTGGAAGGTCTTCTACGACACGCTGGACAAGTACCCCACCACCGGCCCCATCCCGGCACCGCCCCAGCAGGCCGCCGTCGAAACGGCCCTGATGAAAAACGTTTCGCTGGCCGTCAGCGGCGACGAGCGCCAGCTCAAACAGGCACTCGAGTCCATGCAGCGCGATCTTGAACTGGCCCTGAGGAGGCAGTCATGAGCACCACCATCCCTCCCCGGGAACGGGCCAAGCAGGCCCCTACGCCGGCAACGCCCACCGGACAAGCCGCGTCCGGCCGGCACAGCCAGCGCTGGCTGGCCTGGATCTTCCTGGCCCCCACCATCCTGGGCATGGGCCTGTTCACCCTGGTGCCCATTGTGGCGTCGGTGGTCCTGGCGTTCTTCCGCTGGGACATCATCTCGGCCCCCACGTTTGTGGGCTTCGACAACTTCGCCGAAGTGGTCCAGGACCCCACGGTGCGGGTGTCCTTCCTGAACACCATTGCGTTTGTGATTGTGGCGGTGGCACTCCAGCTGGGCCTTGCGCTGGCGCTCGCCGTGATGGTTCAGGAGAAAATGCCTGCCTGGCTGCGGAGCTTCTTCCGCTCGGCATTCTTCTTCCCGCTGATCCTCTCCGCAGCCTCGGTCTCCATCTTTATGCGGTACCTCTTCAACGAGCAGTTCGGCGTGGTCAACTGGTTCCTTTCCCTCGCCGGCATCCCCGCGGTGCCGTGGCTGACCACCCCCGGCGGGTCCGCCACCGTGGTCATCCTGGTCTACGTGTGGCAGAACTTCGGGTTCTCATTCCTGCTGTTCATCGGCGGGCTGGCGTCCATCCCCGCGGAAACCTATGAGGCCGCCTCGCTGGACGGCGCCACAGGCTGGCGCAAGCACGTCTATGTCACCCTGCCGCTGCTGAGCCCCACCACCCTGCTGGCTTCGGTGATGGCCATCATCGAAGCGCTGCAGGTGTTCGACCAGCCGTACGTCCTGACCCGCGGCGGGCCCGGCGACTCCACCCGGACGGCCGTGATGGTGATCTTCGAATCAGCCTTCCAGCGGCTTGAATTCGGCCAGGCCTCCGCCATCGGCGTGCTCCTCACCCTCATCATCATGGGCATCACCGCCGCGCAGTTCCGGCTCAGCAAACGATTCGTCTTCTACCAGTAAGGCCAGCCATGTCTATCACTACAGAGCGCGTCTCCACCGGCACGGCCCCCGCCGTGCCTGCCCGCCCCCGGCGGAAGCTGAACTGGAACCTGGTCCTCCGCGTTGTCCTGCTGATGATCGCGGCCATCCTGACCCTGGGACCGGTGATGTGGACCCTGTCCACGTCGCTGCGGTCGCCGTCGGAATCGTTCAAGCTGCCGCCGTCGTTCTTCCCCTGGAATCCTGACTTCACGTCCTATACCCAGGTGTTCAAGCAGCTGGATATCGTCCTTCTGGTGCTGAACAGTGCCCTGGTCACCGGGCTCATCGCCGTCGGCCAGATGATCACCGCCGCGATGGCCGGCTACGCCTTCGCCAACCTGAAATTCCGCGGCCGCGGCGCCCTGTTCTCGATTGTGCTGGCCACCATGATGGTGCCCATGCAGGTGACCATCGTGCCCGTGTTTATGCTGATCCGCGGCATGGGACTCTCGGACACCCTGCTGGCGCTGATCCTGCCGGCCATCCCGACGGCGTTCGGCACCTTCCTGATGCGGCAGTACTTCCTGGGGCTGCCCGCCGACCTCGCGGAAGCCGCGTCGATCGACGGCGCCACACCCTGGCGGACCTTCCGCTCGGTCTACGCGCCGCTGGCGGTGCCGGGCATGGCGATCGTGGGCATCCTCGCCTTCAATTTCCACTGGAACGAGTTCTTCCGGCCGCTCATCATGACCATCTCGGAACAGAACTTCACCCTGCCGCTGGGCCTCGTCTCGCTCCAGGGCAACCTGGGCACCGGCAGCATCTCGGTGGTGCTGGCAGGCGTGGTCCTGTCCATGATTCCCGCCCTGGTGGTGTTCATCTTCGGCCAGCGCGCGCTGCAGGACGGCCTCACCGCCGGCAGCGGCAAATAACCTCAACCCTTCTGAAAGGCTTACCTCCATGTCATCCCCGGATCTCGCCGCCACCGACTTCGCCCGCCTGGCCGCGGCCCACCCGGACCCGGCGTTCCCGCACTTCCATCCACGCCCCGCCCAGGGCTGGATCAACGACCCCAACGGCATCAGCCACATCAACGGCCGCCACCACGTCTTCTTCCAGTACAACCCCGAGTCGGCCCGCCACCACAAGATCGCCTGGGGCCACGTCAGCTCCGCCGACCTGGTGCGCTGGGAGGAACACCCGGTGGCGTTGAGGCCGCAGGACGGCGGTCCGGACGAGTATGGCTGCTGGACCGGTGTGGTGACGGACGACGGCGGTGTCCCCACCGCTGCGTACTCCGGCGTGCGCGGCGACGGCGGCCACTCCCAGGTGGTCATCTCGCGCGGTTCCGCTGACCTCGTCTCATGGGCCCAGGACGGGCATGTTGCCGCGTCCATGCCATCCGATCCTCTGGTGACGGCGGTCCGTGACCCGTTCATCTTCCGCTTCAACGGCAAGCGCTACGCCATGCAGGGCGCGGGCCTTTCCTCCGGCCACGCGGCCCTGCTGCTGTACACCGTGGAGGACCTGTCCGACTGGAAGTACCAGGGCATCTGGCTCACGTCCGAGAACCCCGTGGCATCAGCCCACACGCCGGCCGAGATCTGGGAGTGCCCGCAGCTGGTGCGCGTGCCGGCCGGTTCTTCTGCTGAATCCCCGTCCGGGGACGAGGCTGCCTCCGAGGACGCCTGGGTGATGATGTTTTCGCTCTGGCTCTCCGGCGACCACCACGAGCACGCCAACGGCGTGGGCCACCTCATCGGCACCCTGGCTGAGGATCCCGCCACCGGGCTGCCCGTGTTCTCCCCGGAGACCGGCGGAAAATCGGACCTGGGCCGGGACTTCTACGCGCCGCAGATCGTGCAGCTGCAGGACGGTGCCGGGGCAGGGGCTCCGGATGCTCCGGCATCTTCCTCGGCCCTTGCTGCTCTCGCGGAGCCCAAGGCGCTGCTGTGGGGCTGGGCCAACGAAGGGCCCGGCCGTGACGGCCGCCGCGGCCGCAGCCAGGACGAGATCGATGCCGCGGGCTGGGCCGGCGTGCTCACCCATCCGCGCCTGCTGTCGGTGGTGGACGGTTCCCTCGCCGTGGCACCCGCGCCGGAAGTGGATGCTTACCGTGGCACCCAGCTGGCTTCACAGGCTGCCGGGAACGTTGAGCTCTCGGCCTATGCCGAGGCTGTGGTGACCACCCGCTCCGGTGGGCCTGCCGCGCTGGCCGCGGACGCCGTCGTCGAACTATCCCTGGTGGCCGACGGCGATTCCTCACCCCAGGTGGTGTTCAGCGGGGCGCTGGCCGCGGGGGAGGAACTGCGGGTGTTTGTGGACGCGTCGCTCGTGGAGGTGTACCGGAGCGGTTCGGTGGCCACCACGCTGCGGGCCTATCCGGCAGCCGGCGAACGCTGGGTGCTGCGGCTTCCCGAGGGTGCAGCAGCGGACGTCTGGCAGCTGGAGCAGCCGGCATAACCGACGACATACCTGACAACGCGGGGTCACTTGATGCCCATCCGGACGCCTCGGACGGGCATCAAGTGACCCCGCGTTGTCCTTGCTGTTAGGGGACCGGGATCAGTTCCGGCCGGCGGGGACCGGACCCGTTGACTCGCGCACCACCAGCCGGCAGGGGACGAGCGTCTGATCTGCCCTGACGCTGTCGTCGTTCTCGGGTTCCTCTGACAGTTCGCCGAGCAGCCCGGTCATGGCGGCGGCCCCCATTTCCCGCAGGGGCAGGGCCATGGTGGTGAGCGCGGGCACCATGGTGGAGGCGATGCGGAATTCGTCGTCGTAACCCATGATGGAGAGGTCCTGGGGAATGGCCAGGCCAAGCCGGTTGGCCGCGAGCACCACGCCGATGGCCAGGCGGTCGTTCGCGCAGACAATAGCGGTGGGACGGTCCGCCGCGGCCACGCCGTCCAGGAGCTTCATGGCACCGTGGAACCCGGCATCGATGTCCCAACCCGCCTGGATGATCCGGCCCGGCCGCACCGGCAACCCGGCGGCTTCGAAGGCGTCGCAGTGGCCCTGGATCCGGCGCGGGGCGGCGGGCGTGATGCTGTCGCCGGCGAGGAATGCGATGTCCCTGTGGCCAAGCTCCAGCAGGTGCGTGGCCGCCTCCCGGCCGCCACGCACCTCGTCCGGAATCACAGCGGGAACGCCGGCCTCGGGGCGGTCATCGAAACAGTTGGCGAGCACCGACGGCACGCGCAGCATGTTGAGCGGGACGTGCAGGGGGCGCAGGCCCACGGTGACGTACATCAGCCCGTCCACCTGGCGGTCCAGCAGCGTGGACACGGCGCTTTCGTCGCGCGACTCGTCCGACTCAGTATCCATCACCACGGTGACAAAACCCTGGGACCTGGCCACGGCGTCCGCGCCGGCGATGATGTTGCCGTCGAACGGGCTGGTGACCACCTGGTCCGAGACGATGCCGATGATCCTGGACCGGCGGTTCCGCAGGCTCACGGCGATGGCGTTGGGCGTGTAGTTCAGGGTGGCCGCCGCTTCACGGATCCGGACCTGGCTTTCCTTGGCCACATTCCCGTCGCCGCGGCCGTTCAGGACCAGAGACACCGCGCTGCGGGACACCCCGGCGAGCTTGGCGACGTCCAGTGCTGTGGCTTTGCGGTTCATGCGTTTCCTCCGGCGTGCGGTATTTCCTGCAGTCTACCTAACGCGTGTGAGGTGCGCGTACCCGGCGGGGCGGCGGTGCTACTTACTTGGGCCGGGGCCTGGGCTGGTCTGGTGCGCGGTGCCCAGCCGGGGGAGGCTGGCCGCCGCGATCAGCAATGCCAGCGCGCCAAGGCCTAGTGGGAGCGTGGCCAGGGTGGCGAGGCCGCCCACCAGAAGCGGCCCGCCGGCATCGCCCAACTCCCGGCCGAGCTCGGCGGAACCCATGGTCCGGCCCATCCGCTCCGGCGGGGTGGTGTCCGCCAGGTGCGCGAAAGCCAGCGGCGTGGCCGCACCGACTCCCACGCCAATGGCCGCAGCCGCGATGAAGATGGTGACCGGTCCGGGGACCACCGCCAGCAGACCGACGCCTGCGGCGATGAGGAGGAGTCCCGCCGTCGTGCCCTTGTTGTCGCTGATGCGGTTCCTGTCGCGCAGCCTGCCGATCCGCGGCTGAACGAGCACCGAGCCGAGGGCCAGGAGGCTGACTGCGGCCGTGCCGGCCACGGCGTCAAGGCCGTGCCGTGTGGCCAGTGCAGGGAGGAAGCCGACCGCTGCGCCGAGCGCCGCCGTCGATGCCGCGAGCACCAGTGTGGGGACGAGGAAGCGCCGTTCTCCCACCTGGCGGGCGAGGTCCAGGACGGTGTAACGCTGCCGCGGGAGCGGCTCGAGGTGGGGGACTGCCAGCACAACCCACAGGGCCGTGGCTGCCGCGAGGACCGACAGTGCACCGAACAGCAGGGCGAAGCCGCCGGCCCAGATCAGGCCTGCCCCGAGCAGCGGGCCGATGATGTAGCCGAGACTTTTCCAGGACCCGTACCTGCCGAAGTACGTGCCCGCCTTGCCGCCGCGAGCCAGCCGGGCCACCATGGCCGAGGACGCGGGGGAGAACGCCGACGCGGCGGCGCCCTGCCCGAGCCGGGCCAGCGCCAGCATCAGCGGGTCCGCGGCCCACAGGCCGATCAGCGACAGCGCGGCAAAAGCCAGGAGCCCGCCGACGATGACGGGTTTGGTGCCGATCCGGTCGCTGAGGGCGCCGAAAACCGGCTTGAGGAACACCTCGGAGACGTCGTAGAGGGCCAGGAGGATGCCCAGGTTCAGCAGCGTCAGGCCGATGTTGCCGCTCTGCGCCCCGAGGCCCGCGGCGATGCTGTGCGCTCCGAAGGCCGTGACGAATCCGGCGGCGTAGAGGGGCGCGGAGGTGGTGCGGGTGGCGTGGTCTCGTGTGGTGCCGGCGGATGTCACACCGTGGAGTGTAGCAACGCCCTGCCATGGCCGATCCGGCGCACTGCGGTGAAGGGCCCTTCACATGCAACGCGGGGTCACTCCCGGCCCAATAACCTTCGTTTATTGGGCGGGGAGTGACCCCGCGTTGCTTTTCTGTCAGGCGAGGGCCGCAGCCAGCTCCTCGATGATCTCGAACTGTTCGCGGACGCCGCCCTCCATGCCGGACTGGGCAATCATGTCGCGGACTTCCCTGGTGCCCGCATCGGTGCGGATCCTGACCAAAGTAGCGCCGCCGTCGCGCGCGTCCTCGAAGGTGACGGTGTTGACCACGGCACCCTCCTCACTGTCCGGTGCGGTGCCCGGCATCTCCATGATCTCCGTGTGAACGATCCGCTCGTTGGGCACAATCTCGCGGTAGGTGCCGTGGAAGGCCACTTCGAACTCGCCGTGCGCGGTCATGACATACCGCCACGCGCCACCCACGCGGAAGTCCATCTCCGCCACCGTCATCTCGCCCCGCCGGCCCGGCCACCACTTCCTGACGAGTTCGGGCGTGGTCCAGGCCCGGTACACGAGGTGCCGCGGCGCGTTGACAGTGCGGGTGATCAGGATTTCCGTGTCGCTGGGGAACGTCACGTCCAGTGTGCCGCTGCTTGCCTGTGCCATTGCCGTACTCCTTTTCAGTGCTCTTCGTCTTTGAGGTCCTCCAGCACGTCCTCGAGGAGGTCGAACCGTTCCTCCCAGAGGTGCTGGTAGCTGGCAACCCAGTCGTGGATGGGCTTGAGTGCCTGCGGATTCAGCCGGTACATGCGCTGCCGTCCCGCATCGCGCACGACGACGGCGCCCACCTCGCGCAGCACCCGCAAGTGCCGCGATACGTGCGGCTGCGCCAGGCCCAGGAGGTCAACCAGCTCGCCGACCGGGCGCTCGCCGTGCGTGAGGGCGTCCAGGATTTCCCGACGGCGGGGCTCAGCCACCGCATTGAACGCATCTGCCGTTGTTGCTGCCCGTGCCATGCCGACATGATATACCCATATAGATATGCGTTGGAAGGGCCTGTTGGTGGCATGGCCGGAAGGGTCTAACGTCACAGCCATGACCATCATCGACAATGCGGTGTATGTGGACGGGCTGCGGACCGCGGACCCCGAAGGCCTGGACGAGACGTACTTTGTGCTCAGGCAGCGCGAGGGAATGGCCTGGATCGGCCTCTATCGGCCGGACGCCGTCGAACTCCGCTCCGTAGCCGAGGAGTTCGACCTGAATCCACTGGCCGTGGATGACGCCCTGGCCGGGCACCAGCGGGCCAAGCTGGAACACTACGGTGAATGCGTGTTCCTGGTCCTGCGCCCCGCCCGCTACCTGGACGACGTGGAGAAGGTGGACTTCGGCGAGATCCACGTCTTCGTGGGCGCCGACTACGTGATCACCGTCCGCCATGCGGAATCCCCGGACCTCGCCAGGGTCCGGCGGCGGATGGAGGCCATGCCGGAGTTCCTCGCCCTCGGCCCGGACGCGGTGCTCTACGGCATCCTGGACCAGGTGGTGGACGAATATGAACCCGTCGCCGCCGGCCTGGAGAACGATGTGGACGAGATCGAAGACGACCTCTTCGGCGCCGATCCGGATGTCTCCCGGCGGATCTACGAGCTGTCCCGTCAGGTGATCACGTTCCAGCGCGCCACCAGCCCGCTGGTGGGCATCCTGCAGGCGCTCCTGGCCGGAACGCCGGAACGGGTGCCCGGGACCGAACTGCAGGACCACTACCGCGACGTGCTGGATCACATCATCCGGCTCAACGAACGCGTGGCGTCCTTCCGTGCGCTGCTGCAGAACGCCCTTGCCGTCAACGCCGCCCTCGTGGCCCAGCGCCAAAACGACGAGATGCGCAGGCTCACCGAATCGAGTTTTGCCCAGAACGAGCAGGTCAAGCGGATATCTTCGTGGGCGGCCATCCTGTTCGCACCGACGCTGGTGGCATCGATCTACGGCATGAACTTCCGGGACATGCCCGAACTCAACTGGCTGTTCGGCTACCCCTTTGCGCTGGGCCTGATGGGTGCCATGGGCCTTGGCCTCTACCTGACCTTCAAGCGCAACAAGTGGATCTAGGTTGGCCGGATGCGGCGGCAGCTGCGGCCGACGGCGTTGACGCGCAGCGCCTGGGAGGGTAGCTTATCGATTGTCATTATTAACGAATATCGATAACGCTTTTGGGGGAGCCATGAAATTGACCAAGGATACTGCCGGCCCGCAGAACGGGAAGAAGTTCGTCTCCAGAGCCGACGCGGTTTTCCTCATGATTGCCTCGTCCGCCGCGGCGGTACTGACTACCGTTCTGACAGTCTTAGGAATCGTCGGGTATTTCACCGGACCTGTGACGCTGGAGCTTCCCATCGCCTCAACGCAGCGGACCGTCAGCGGGCTGGAGCTGGAGTCCGCCGGGCACTTCACTGCCCTGGAAGCCACAGTTCCCGTCCTGCCCACGGGCCCCGGGGAGCTTCTGGCCTGGGGCGCGGCCCTGAACCAGGTGGGCATGCTGGCCATCCTGGCGCTGGTGTTCATGCTGGCCTACCGGCTGCGCAGCGCGATCCTGTTCAGTCCAGGTTCTGTGTGGATCGTGGGTGCCTGCGGTGCTGTGCTGGCGCTGGCCGGGACGGTGGGCCAAGTCCTGGACGGGTGGGGCCGCGCCAGGCTGGCGGAATTGATCGCGGCCAACGAACGCACCCCGGGGCAGTCCTACAGTTTCTCTGCCCAGTTCGATCTCTGGCCCCTGGCAGTCGGCCTGGTCCTGATGCTGGTGGCCGGCGTCTTCCAGTACGGCCGGCGTCTCCAGACGGACACAGAAGGGCTGGTCTGATGCCGGCCGACGACTCGGACATCCACTGCCGCCTCGATGAACTCCTGGAAGCGCGGGGCATGACACTGACGGAACTCAGCAGGGTGGTCGGCGTCAGCCTGGTGAACCTGTCCGTGCTGAAGAACGACCGCGCCAGAGCGATCCGGTTCTCCACCCTCACCGCGATCTGCGATGCTCTCGACTGCCAGGTGGGCGACCTGCTGGTGACCGTCCCCCGCGCCGGTGCCTGACCGGCCCGTGCCCGACCGCTTGTACAGTGAACGCATGCCCGCTTTCGTCCCTCCCGCGTTGCCGTCCCTCGATGAACTCCTGGCGTCTGCGCATGTGGTCAGCCTGCCGATGCGGGTCACGTTCCGCGGCATCATGGAGCGCGAAACCCTGCTGGTGCGCGGTCCGCTCGGGTGGGGCGAGTTCTGTCCGTTCCCGGAATACGACGACGCCGAGGCCTCCCGGTGGCTCGCCGCCGCCATTGAGGCCGGCTGGCACGGGTTCCCGTCTCCCATCCGATCGGTGGTTCCGGTGAATGCCACGGTCCCCGCTGTTCCTGCTGACCGTGTGCCCGAGGTTTTGGCCCGGTTCGGCCGGGTTGATGCCGTCAAGATCAAAGTGGCCGAACGTGGGCAGACGCTCGACGACGACGCCGCCCGGGTGGCCGCCGTCCGTTCCGCCCTGCCCGACGCCGCCATCCGCGTTGACGCCAACGGCGGCTGGGACGTGCCCACCGCGGTGTCGGCACTCACCCGGCTCGCCGCCGTCGGGCTTGAATACGCGGAGCAGCCCGTGCCCACCATTGAGGGGCTCGCCGAGGTGCGGCGGCAACTGCGGGACGCCGGAACGCCGGTGCTGATCGCGGCGGATGAGAGTGTGCGCAAGGAATCCGACCCCCTGCGCGTGGCCCGGGCGGGCGCGGCCGACCTGCTGGTGGTGAAGGTGGCGCCGCTCGGGGGAGTGCGGCGCGCGCTGGACATCGTGGCGCAGGCGGGACTGCCCGCCGTCGTCAGTTCTGCACTGGACACGTCCGTGGGGATCCGCGCCGGGCTGGCCCTGGCGGCTTCCCTGCCGGAGCTCCCGTACGCGTGCGGGCTGGGAACGGTGTCCCTGTTTACGTCGGACATCACCCTGGATCCGCTGGTGGCCGACGACGGCGCCATCCGCCTCCGCGACGTCGCCGCCGACGCCGGGCTGCTTTCGCGGTATGCCGCATCGGTTCAGCGCAGGGATTGGTGGCTGGCCCGCCTCCGCCGCGTCCACGCCCTCCTTACCGCCGCCACCACCTCCTAAACCCCGCCCCCACCCTCCCCCTCCTGCGACGCTCTCGCACTTAATGCGGGTTTTTGGGCGACGCTCTCTCACTTAGCCCGGTTTTTGGATGGGGGTTTTAACGGTGCTTGGCGGCGTTGTTGTGGGTATGTGTTGTGATTTTGCCGATGAACTGATGTCTTCTGACGGGCGTCCGATCATGCGGAATCGTTCGGGCTGCCGGGTCAGGGTCCGGCTAAGAGCCAGCTTCTACCCCGTCATGTGGTCGTCGCCGCGCATTCGGACGGCAACCACTATGCCGGAGGCGGCGGTGAGTGCCGCGACAGTGGCGATGGCTGCGGGAATCCCATGTATGTCTGCGAGAAGTCCGGACAGGAGCGCCCCTACGGCGAAGCCGCCGTCCCGCCAGAGCCGGTAGACCCCGACGGAGCGGGCCCGCCAGGTGGGGTGTGCGACGTCGCCGATTGCGGCTAGGAGGGCGGGGTAGACCATGGCTGTTCCAAGTCCCAGGAGAACTGCGGCGATGAGCCAGGGACCGAAACTGCGGGATGAGGCGACTATCGTGAGCCCCGCGGCTTGGACCGTCATGCCGGCCACGATGAACCATTTGCGGCCCCACCGGTCTGAGGCGGCACCGGTGAAGAGTTGCCCGGCGCCCCAGACCGCGGGATAGACGGCGGCCAGGATCCCTACCTGGTTCAGGTTTAGCCCGGAGCTGACGAATAGGACTGGAAACAGGCCCCAGGCGAGGCCGTCGTTGAGGTTGTTTACCAGGCCGGCCTGGCTGGCGGCGGAGAGTGAGCGGTCTTTGAAGCTGGTGAGGGTGAATACCTGGCCGGTAGTGAGGCCGGCGTGGGCACTGCTGTGTGTACTGACGTGCTGGGAGGCCTCGGTCTTGGCGTGGTGGTGGGTCTCGCGCACGGTCAGGACAGATAAGCCCAAACCGAGGGCGATGTAGGCGGCTCCGAGGAGGAACGGGCCGGGCCGGAGCCCGTAAGCGGAGGCAATGTACCCGGTCGCCAGGGCAGTGACGGCGACTCCGAGGTAGCCTGCCGCTTCGTTCAGACCCATGGCGAGGCCGCGCTGCTTCGGGCCGACAAGGTCCATCTTCATGATCACGGCCGTGGACCAGGTCAGGCCTTGGCTGACGCCCAGGAACACGTTCGCCGCCACAATCCATCCCCATGACGGGCCAAAGATGAGCATGAGTGGTACGGGGATCGCTAGCAGCCATCCCGCGACGAGGACTGGTTTGCGGCCATACCGGTCAGAGAGTGTTCCCGCGAAGTAGTTCATCGCAGCTTTAGACAGACCGAAAGCGAGAATGTACGTCAGCGCACTCGTGTACAGGTCCAGATGGAATGTTTGGGAAGCAAGCAGGGGCAGGACGGTGCGCTCCTGGCCAAGCGTGCCGCCCACCAACGCGTTGACCGACACCAGCAGCAGGAACTGCGCCAGGTTTTGCCGAAGCCCCAGCACGGCGCCCGTTGATCCTCGTCCATGGCGCGGGAGTGTGCTGCCCTGCATGTGGAGTGCTCCGTTCTTAGGGGGATAAAGGTGCCCGGACGCGCGGGGGCGCGCCCGGGCTGCCCGGGCCGGAGGGGGGACCGGCCCGGGCGGTCTGGGGGGGATGGCTGGTTAAGCTGCGGGAACGGAGTTCCGCCAAGCGCTCCAGCTGGCGTAGCTGCCGTCGAGTTCGACGACGTCGTACCCGGCCCGGCGCAGGGCGCTGGCCGCGACGGAGTTGCGTACCCCGCTCTGGCAGTAGGTGACGATGGCGCCCTCGGCGGGGATTTCGTCCAAGTGCCACATGAGGCGGCCGCCGCTGACCTGGTGGGATCCGGGGATGTGCCCGGCCGTGTGCTCGGTCTTGTTGCGGACATCGAGCACCATGGCGGCATCGAATCCGTCGAGTTCCTCGGGCTGGATCAGCTTCGGGGTGCTCGTGGGGAGCCCTTCGATGCTGGTGACGTAGCCGGCGACGTTATCTATGCCGACGCGCACCAGGTGGTCCCACATCTCCTGCGCGGTTTCCTGATCCTGAGCCAGGAGCACCAGTGGGTTCTTGTCCGTCTCCGGGTTTACCACCCAGGCGCCGTAGCTGGCCACTGACTTGCCGGCCGGTACGTTTAGGGAGCGGGCTACCGTGCCTTCGTGGACCTCGCCGTTGGGGCGGGTGTCGATGAAGGTCAGGGTGTCCTCGGCCAGGCCTGCAGCAACGATGCCGGATGCGAGTTCGGGCAGCGGGGTACGCTCGCCCATCACGGCAGGTCCTTCACGGTTTTCCCGCTTCATCCGGCCGAAGTAGGCGTGCGCGTCAGGCTGGCCGTCGAGGAGTTCCTCGATGAAGCCCTGCTCGTCGTTGGCAGCGAGGTAGGGGCCCCACCAGGCGTAGAGCCGCTCGTAGCCCACGGTGGAGGAGGGGATGGCCCCAAGCGCCTTGCCACAGGCACTGCCGGCGCCGTGCGCCGGGTGGACCTGGACGTAGTCCGGCAGGGTCAGGAACTTGTCCCGCAGGCTGGCGAAGAGCTGCTTGGCGCCTTCGAAGCGCGTGTCGATACCGCCGGCGGCCTCGTCCAGCAGGTCCGGCCGGCCAAGATCGCCGGAGAACACGAAGTCCCCCGAGAGCAGGTAACCGGGCTGGTCACTGAACGCACCGTCGGTCACCAGGAAGGACAGGTGCTCGGGGGTGTGGCCAGGGGTGTGAAGGGCCTCGATGCTGATGTTTCCGATGGTGATCTTGTGGCCGTCGTAAAGACGTTCGCCGTCGAATGCGTACTGCCAGTCCGGTCCGCCCTCGCCCGAGACATAGATCTTCGCGCCGGTGGCCGCGGCCAGTTCGCGGGTGCCGGAGAGGTAGTCGGCGTGGATGTGGGTTTCGGTGACGGCAACGATCTTCATGCCGTTCTTCTCAGCGAGTTCCTGATAGACCGCGATATCGCGGCGGCCGTCAACAACAACGGCGGCGCCGTTGGCCTGGCAGCCAATCAGGTAGCTGGCCTGGGCGAGGTCTTCATCGTAAATGCGCTCGATAAGCATCTTGGGTGATCTCCTTCGGATGAGGGGGTGGAGGGTAATTTTGTCGTTCTCTCATATTTCAACGCTAATACCCCCAGGGGTATTCCGCAGCGCCGGATGTGCCAGCTTTCTGCTGCGGGTGTTAGGGCTGTTGCTGTGCGGCGTCGGCGCGGAGCTTGTCCGTGTCCACGTTTTTCACAGCCTGGATGACTTCCTCGAGTCCGGTGGCATTGAGGGCTCCGGGCTGGGAGAAGACCAGCGTTTTGTCCCTGAAAGCCATCAGGGTGGGGATGGAGGTGATGTTCGCCGCTCTGGCTAGGGCCTGTTCTGCTTCGGTATCGACCTTGGCGAAGGTAATGTCCGGGTGTCGTTCGGCCGCGGCTCCGTAGGTGGGGGCGAACATGCGGCAGGGGCCGCACCACGCTGCCCAGAAGTCAACGAAGACAATCCCATTGCTCTCAAGGGTCTCGGCGAAGCTCTGTTGGGTAATGTCGATGGTTGCCATCGTCTTACGTGTCCTTTCGGTCGTTCTCTTGGGTTGGTGGCCGGACTACAGGGGCTCAGGTGATGGGGAGGCCGGCGCGGGTCCAGGCGGTCATGCCGCCGGCCATGGTGTCCGCGGTGAAGCCTGCGCCATTGAGGGCTTCGGCTACGGCGGCACTACGGTTGCCGCTGCGGCAGACCGCAATCACGGGCACTGCAGGATCCAATTCGGACAGGCGTAGCTGCAGCTGGCCCATGGGGATGTGCAGGGCGCCGGGGATCATGCGTTCCTCGACTTCGAAGTCCTCGCGGACATCGAGAATGCGGGAGGTGGCGCGCCGCTGCTCTGCTTCGGTGATGGTGATTTCAGCCATTGGATTCTCCTTCGAAATAGTGTGGGCTGTTGTTAGCGGACGGGTTCGCCGGCCTGGCGCCAGGCGCTCATGCCGCCGCGCAGGGAATAGGCCTGGTAACCCTGGGTCGCGAGGAGCCGGGCCGCTGAAGCGGACCGCACCCCGGAGGCGCACACGGCGATGACGGGCCGGGTTTTCTGGATTCCGGCGGTGCTGGTTTGCAGCCGGTCCAGCGGGATGTGCTTCGCCTGGGGCGCCCGTCCGGAGCGCCATTCCTGGGCCGATCGGACATCGATCAGGGTGGCACCGGAGCCCAGGAGTTCCTTGGCCTGGGCGACACTGATCGTCTTATAGGGCTTACTGAAGGCCTTTTTGAAGGAATCTATCAATCGCATGGTGTTCTCCTGTTTGGTGTGATCAGGCGGTGACGGTGCTGGCGGTGACCCACGCCGCGACGGCGAAGATGAGTACCGCGAATGAGATGCGGATGTGCTTGTCCTTCAGACGGCGGGCCAGCCGGGCGGCGACGAGGGAGCCCAGGGTGGCCGGGACCGCGAACGCCAGGGTGGTTGCCCAGTCGATGGTGTATCCGGCAGCGTGGGCACTGAATCCGGCGGCGGAGTTGATGACAATGATCGCCAGAGACGTTCCGACGGCCTGCTTCATGCGCAGACCCAGGAAGATGGTCAGCGAAGGGGTGATGAGGAAGCCTCCTCCCACCCCGAGCAGTCCGGTGAGGAAGCCCACGAGCAGACCTACCCCTACGGCCTTCGGGGCACAGGACCGGAAGGCCCTCCCCGGCCCCGTGCTGCAGGACCCTTCGGATTCGCGCGGCTTCCTGAGCATCCGGATTCCTGCGGCCACCATGATCACCGCGAAGGCCAGCATCAGGATGTTTGGGTCCAGCAGCCGGCCTACGGCCGCACCGCCCCAGGCTGCCGGGATGCCGGCAGCCCCGACTAGTGCGATTACTGGCCAGTTCAGACCCTCCCGGACCCGGGGCAGCAGGGCGGCCAACGAGGACACGCCGACCACCAGCAGCGAAGTGGGGATGGCCTGGGCGGGGCTCATGCCCACCCCGTACACCAGGGCCGGAACGGCGATGATGGACCCGCCGCCGCCCACTACGCCCAGGACGATCCCGACGAAGAGCCCCAGACCCAGGGCCGGAATCATGCCGCGGCGTCCTCTTCAGGTGCCGGCGAGGGCAACTGCAGGATGGCGCTTTCGCGGGTGGGTTCCTTGGCGGCCTTGTTCCACGGCATTGCCGAGAGGGCCTGGCCCATGGCGCAGGTGTTGGTGGCTGCGGAGAACGTGAGGCCTGTGCCGATGGCACCGGCCAGCAAGCGGATTTTTGGCGAGACGAACCTGCCCCCGGCCAGACCCAGGACCACCAGGGCGCCGGCGGCGAGGCGGACCTGGCGCTCCAGGTCCCAGCGGTCCTTGCCCTTCACGACGTCGCCGCCGGCGGCCGCGAAGCCGGGTGCCCCGCCGGTCAGGACGTAGGCGCCGTCGATCCCTGACTTGCCCAGGCGCTGGCGTGCCTGCTCGGCACGTGCACCGGACTGACACACCAAAACCACGCGCGAACCCATCCGGGCTGCGAACTCGTCCGCGTGCTCGGACAGTAGCGGCAAGGGCACGTTGTAGGAGCCCCTGATGTGCATGGATTCAAACTCGGCGGCGGAACGCACATCAATGACCACGAGGTCCTGGTGCTGATCCAGCCAGGTGCGCAGGGTCTCGGGAGCAACGGCGGTGACGGCCGTGGCCATGGATGGGGAAATCATGGATGCCTCTCGGTAGGTGAAGTGAATACCCCGCCGAGTATTACAGATACCCCCAGGGGTACGCAAAACACCCTAGGGGG
Organism: Pseudarthrobacter sulfonivorans; assembly: GCF_031454915.1. Lineage (GTDB taxonomy): Bacteria > Actinomycetota > Actinomycetes > Actinomycetales > Micrococcaceae > Arthrobacter > Arthrobacter sulfonivorans_C. The sequence continues at coordinate 80,013 of NZ_JAVDRS010000001.1, forward strand.
TATAAGATCGGGACAAGCCCCTACGCTTTGGAGAAAACCTTGGAACTCAATCCCGCAGAACTTACACCCGTGATCAACCGGCTCAAGCGCGCCCAAGGCCAGCTTGCCGCCGTCACCCGCATGCTGGAAGAAGGCCGGGACTGCAAGGACGTCGTCACCCAGCTCGCGGCCGTGTCCAAAGCACTCGACCGGGCCGGATTCGCCATCATCGCCACGGGCCTGGAGCAATGCATCATCCAGAAGGACGCAACGATGGACCGCAAAGAACTGGAAAAGCTCTTCCTCTCTCTCGCCTGACCGACCCCACACTCAAGCCGCCCCAAGGAGAACCATGACGTACACGCTCAGCACGACCATCGCTCTTCCGTGGGCCGAAGCCCTGGACCGCACCCGGGAAGCCCTGTCAGCCCAAGGGTTCGGAATCCTCACTGAATTCGACGTGCGTTCCACCTTCGAAGCCAAGCTTGGCGCCGAAGCCGCTGACGCTGTCGGCGACTACGTCATCCTGGGTGCCTGCAACCCCGCCCTGGCCAGCCGCGCACTTGCCGCAGAGCCCGAAATCGGCGTGCTCCTGCCCTGCAACGTTGTAGTCCGCCGCAGCAAAGACGCAGGAGTGACCACCATCGAGGCCATCGACCCGCAGACCATGGTCCAGTTCAGCACTGAGCCGGCCGTCAAAGAGATCGCCGACGACGCCGGCACTCGCCTGCGCAAGACCCTCGCCGGCTTGAGCAACTAACGGAACAGGGAATGTCAGTCAACGAGGACCGCGGCACACTCATGCCCGGAACAACCATCGAAGTAGTGGCCCAAGGGCAACTGGGTGTGGAGGTTCCTGCCTGCGCAAACAGCATGCGCTCGGCAGAACTGGAAGAAGAAGACCTTACCGCCACGCTCAGACCCAGGAATGGTTGCGTTTATGAGGAACTCGCGCTGGCCAAACCCCGACCGAAGCGGGCAGACGAGGCGCCCCTGCGCCGAGCTACTCCCTCGTCCGCGATCTTGTCAAAGCACTAGACCGGCTGGTGGCCATGGCTCTCGAAGGTTCCGCATCCTATCTGGACCGGCATGAACTTGTCCTGCGCCGCCGCGCCGACCGCCCAAACCCGATATGGCAAACGGATCACACCCAACTCGATAACCCCATCAGCGGCGCCAACGGGAAACCTGACCGGCCATGGCTGACGACAGTGATGGCCGATTACTCCCGGGCGCTCTGTGGCTGCACTGTCGTCACCGGTGCACCCTGAGCACTTAACACAGCCCTGGCACCGACTTTACGAGACACCACCTCGAACGCACCGCCATCGAGTTGCACATCCGCATCATCCACTCCACCACCGGCCGTCCGCAGGGCCGAGGAGAGATCGAACGGTTCGTCGTGACCATCAACACCGAAGTTCCCCCACCCTCCCCGGGCATCCGGGACCGGGGAACAGGAAACCACAACCCGCGCTTGATCTGCCTGGACTGGATCGCGCCATCGGAAGATTCGTCGCCGCATACAACGACCGGCCCCACAGCGAACTCGGTGTCTCACCAGGGAGGCTTGGGTTGCCGACGGCTGTCTTCCCCGGCAGAGATCAACGATTCCGGCGCTATCCCCAGCTTTACAGCCGCCTCGGCTTCTCCCACCGATACCGCGCCCTCGGCAGAGACGAGCTCCTCTTTGTTCTGGACCGACACTGGAAACGACTCGGCCGGACCCTCGACCCGGACGACCTAACGCCAAACTCCACTTTTTGAACAACCCTCGCGCAGTTTCCGCAGGTCACCGGCGGTTAACCGGAACTTCACCCGGGCGACGGCTGCGCGTCGGAACCGGCTGACAGGGTGGCCGGGACCCGATCGTATTACTGGAGGCAACCCTTGTCTGAAACGACATCCCGCAAGTTCACCCTGCTGCCCATGCTTGGCCATACGAAGGGCAAGCGCAGTGCCGTCACCTGCGCCCTGAAGTGCGACAACGCCTGCGCCGGCGACGTCTGCAACACCAGTTCCAACAGCTACTTCCGCGACATCGCGTCCGCCACCATGTCCCGCCGCGCCGCCCTGGGCTTCGGCGCCGCCGGTGCGCTCGCCGTCGTACTCGGCAGTGCAGTTACCTCCACGGAACCGGCAGTTGCCGGCGGTCCGGGGCTGGCACCCGCCGCGAAGGAAGGCTTCGCCAAGTCGAAGCTGACGTTCACGCCGATCGCACCGGTGGACGCCGCCGTTGACGCGATGACCGTTCCGGAAGGCTTCACCTGGCAGCCCGTAATCCGCTGGGGCGATCCCATCTTCAAGGGCGCGCCGGACTTTGACCTGGACAACCAGACCGCCAAGGCGCAGGAACAGCAGTTCGGGTACAACAACGACTACACGGACATCCTCGAAATCCCGGGCACTAAGGGCCGCCGCGCCGTGCTGTTCGCAAACCACGAGTACACCAACGAGAGCATCATGTTCCCGGCGAGCATGCCTGCCGAACAGAAGCGCGCGGTGGGTGCTGCTGCGCACGGCCTGACCGTCGTCGAACTCGAGCGCAAAAACAAGAACAAGCCGTGGACATACGTGCAGGGCGCGCCGCTGAACCGCCGCTTCCTGAACAACACCGTCTATGAACTGACGGGCCCGGCTGCCGGCTCCGACCTGGTCAAGACTTTTGATGATGACAAAGGCCGCTTCATCAAGGGCACGCTGGGCAACTGCGCCGGCGGCACCACCCCGTGGGGCACCATCCTCTCCGGTGAGGAAAACTTCAACGGCTACTTCCGCTCCCCGGGGACGTCCGCTGAGGACAAGCGCTACGGCCTGACCGACAAAGCCACGGCCCGCAACTGGGAGGCGGACGATCCGCGCTTCGACACGCGCGACGCCAGGTACACAAACGAAGCCAACCGCTTCGGCTACATCGTGGAAGTTGACCCGTTCGATCCCACGTCCACGCCGAAGAAGCACTCCTCGCTGGGCCGTTTCAAGCACGAGGGCGCCAACGTGATCGTTGCCGAATCCGGTCATGTGGTGGCCTACTCCGGCGATGACGAGCGCTTCGACTACCTCTACAAGTTCGTCTCTGCCGGGAAATACAAGGAGGGCGACCGCAAGCACAACATGACCCTGCTCTCGGCGGGCAACCTGTACGTGGCCAAGTTCACGGGTAACTCGCCGGTCGCCGAAATTGACGGCAAGGGCACGGTTCCGGCAGACGGTTCCTTCGACGGTACGGGTGTTTGGCTGCCCCTCGTGGTTGACGGTGAGTCGGCTGTGGAGGGTATGTCGGTCGAAGAGGTCCTGGTCTACACGCGCATCGCCGCGGACAAGGTTGGCCCCACCAAGATGGACCGTGCCGAGGACGTGGAGCCCAGCCTGCACACCGGCAAGGTCTACGTGGCCTGCACCAACAACTCGGACCGCGGCAAGGTGGGCAAGGAAGGCGCCACCGAGATCAACCCGCGCAACGAGAACCGCGACGGCCACATCGTGGAAATCACCGAGACCGGCGACCAGACCTCCACAGCCTTTACGTGGAACCTTCTGATGGTCTGCGGCGATCCATCGCAGGGCGATGTCACCTACTTCTCCGGCTTCCCGGTGGACAAGGTCTCGCCGATCTCCTGCCCGGACAACCTCGCGTTCGACTCCGTGGGCAACCTGTGGATCTCCACCGACGGCGCCCCTGCCGGCATCGGCAAGGCCGACGGCCTCTTCAAGGTCACCCTCGAAGGCGCCGGGCGCGGCAAGGTGGAACAGTTCCTCGCCGTGCCCAACGAAGGCGAAACCTGCGGACCGATCATCCACGACGACGAGCGCACCGTCTTCGTCTCCGTGCAGCACCCGGGTGAGGACGGTTCCTTCGAGGACCAGCACTCCTTCTTCCCGGACTACGTCAAGAAGGGCGCGACGCCGGCACGCGGCCAGGCGCGCGCGCCCCGCCCGTCAGTGGTCCAGGTGTTCCGCGGCTAAGTCCGCTCTCCTCCCGCGTCAGGGGGTGGCAGACTGGTTCGGTGACTTCGCTGAATGACCCCGACCCTGCCACCTCCTCGCCCGACCCTGCCCCGGAGGCACTCGCCGGCGCTGCCATGACTTCGCTCGAGGCCGCACGGATCGCCGTCGACGCCCTGATCGACGGCGGTGTCCAGTACGTGGTGGTCTCCCCGGGATCCCGCTCGGCTCCGATGGCCTATGCCCTGGCTGAAGCTTCGGCAGCCGGACGGATGGAGCTGCTGGTCCGGATCGACGAGCGGTCCGCAGGCTTCACCGCCCTGGGCCTGGCCCTGTCCACCGGCTCCCCGGCGGCCGTCCTCACCACGTCTGGCACCGCCGTCGGGAACCTCTTGCCCGCCGTGATGGAGGCGAACCACGCCGCTGTCCCGCTGGTGATTCTTTCTGCGGATCGGCCTGAAGAACTGCTGGGGACCGGTGCCAACCAGACCACTGTCCAGCTGGACCTGTTTGGCGAGCACGTGCGCTTTGCTACGGACGTTCCGGCCGGCAGCAGCCCGCTCCGGGCCGTGGAGACGGCGCTGGCCGCAGCCACCGGCGCGTTCTCGGACCTTGCGCCGGGTCCCGTCCAGCTGAACCTCGCCTTCCGCGACCCGCTGGTGCCGGCGCCGGGGGATACGCTTTTGACGGCGGCCGGGCACCCCCGGTTCCGCATCGGCACCGACCCGCTCACCATGAACCTGCCGCCGGCCGCTTCTTCGCTTGAGGAGCGGCGCACGGTGGTGCTGGCAGGGCACGACGCCGGGCCCGTCGCCGAAGCGTTTGCCCGCGCCCACGGCCTGCCACTCCTGGCCGAGCCGTCCTCCAATGCCCGCTTCGGCCCGAACGCCGTGGGCCCGTACCGGCTGCTGCTGACACATTTTGGACCGTCCTCGGCGCAGCCCATCGAGCGCGTGGTCCTCTTCGGCCGGCCCACCCTGTCCCGGCCGGTGGCCTCGCTGCTGGCCCGGGCAGACGTGCCGTCCGCGTTGTACCAGCCGGTTCCGGTCGCCTGGTATGAGCCCGGCCGGCGCACCGAACTGCCCCTGGAAAGCCTGGCCGACCTCGCTGAGTTTGCCGGCCGCGGCCCGTCCGACTGGCTGGACACCTGGCTTCTGGCCGGGTCCGCCGCCCAGCACGCCCTCGACGCCGTTCTCGCGGCTGAGCCCGCTGCCACGGGTCCGTCTGTGGGCGCCCTCGTGTGGGGCAGTGCCCGCGGCCAGTTGATGCTGGGGTCCTCCAACGGCATCCGCGACGTTGATCTCGCAGGCCTGCCCACTGCCGAGCCGGCGGCAACGGTCTATGCCAACCGCGGCCTCTCCGGGATCGACGGCACCATCTCCACCGCCACCGGAATCGCCCTTGGCGGACGGCAGGAAACCACCTTGCTGCTGGGCGACGTCACGTTCCTGCACGACGCCGGCAGCCTGCTCCTCGGTGCGGGCGAGGCCTTGCCGGACCTCCGGATCGTGGTCCTCAACGACGCAGGGGGAGCCATCTTCGACCTGCTCGAACACGGGGCCGTGCGCCAGGCGGGAGGGTACGCGGACACCGTCGAGCGCCTCTTCGGCACCCCCCACTCAGTGGACCTCTCGGCACTTGCCGCAGCGTACGGCGTCGGGCACTGCTCAGTAAGTACGACGGCGGGACTCGCCGAAGCGCTCGGCCAGCCGGTCGAGGGGCGCACCATCGTGGAGGTCCGCACGGACCGGGTTGGCCTGCGGGACCTGCACGCCCGCATCAAGGCGGCCGTGGCCGCAGCCGTGGGAGGCGTCCTCAGCGGCTAGTTTCGACTCACGTCTTCGTTGGCGACTCGGCTATTCCCTGGCGCGGCCCATATAACGGGCGCGCCACGGCAGGTGCGCGTCGCAAAGGAATACGCGCGTCGCCAGCACTTCTCCACATAGCGGCATCTGAGCCTGATGCAGACGGCTTGCTGCTGGCATCGTCGGAGTATGACAGACCTTCCGCCGCTGATCCTGTCCCGCGACCGTGTTCAGCACGGGCTGAGCCCGAATGAACTGGCCAAGCGTGTGAAAGTGGGTTCCCTGGTCCGAGTTCGGCAGGGTGTTTACACGGAAGGGGCGGCCTGGAAGGGGCTGCAGCCGTGGGAGCAGTACCGGCTGCGCGTCCAGGCAGCGGCGGAGACGTTTGAGAAACCCACAGTCTTCGCCCGTCACTCTGCTGCCAGCGTGTGGGGAATTCCCACCATCGGCCGTCACCACCCGGTCCAGGCTTTGACGATGAAGAACGACGGCGGCAGGTCCCGTTCCGGAGTCCGCCGCCACTTCGCTGCCCCGTCGGGTCTGGCTGTCGTCTGCCGGGAGGGCTTGCTGGTCACCGGGCGTGTCCGCACGGTCCTGGACCTTGCTGCCTTCGTGCCCTTCACGGAGGCGGCAGCGCCTCTGGACCATGTCCTGCGGCCAGATCGGGCCCGGCAACTGCACGCCCTGACCAGGGACCAACTCGAGGCAGACATCGGATCGAACTATTCGGCGGCCGCCGGGCGGAGGATCCGGACAGCCATTGCCTTCGCGGACGCCCTGTCCGGTTCGCCGGGGGAGTCGTTCAGCCGCTCGCGGATCCACGTGGCCGGCTTCGAGGCCCCGGTCCTGCAACAGGCCATTTACGATGTCGGCGGCTTGGTGGGATACACCGACTTCTATTGGAAGCAGGCCAAGGTGGTTGGCGAATTCGATGGCGTGGAGAAGTACGTCAAACCCGAGTTCCTCAATGGACGGACGGCGTCGCAGGCGGTCGTCGAGGAAAAGAAGCGAGAGAACCGGATCCGTGCCACGGGGGTGAACGTGGTGAGGTGGGACTGGGCTGACCTCATGGAGCCCGGAAAGCTGGAACGCATGCTGTCAGCGGCGGGTGTGCCCCGCCGTCGAACGCGTTCCGCGGATTTCGACGCGGAGATACGTCCGTGACGCACAAATTCCCTGGCGCAACCGGTATTTCGGTAGCGACAGGGAATCCGCGCGTCGACAGGTAGTCCGGAGGCGGGAAGCGGAGCCTACTCCTCGATCTCGATGTGAGTCGGATCCAGGACGCGGCGCAGGAACTCCTTGGTGCGGGCTTGCTTCGGAGCGCTGATGACCTGCTCGGCCACGCCCTCTTCCACCACTACGCCGCCGTCCATGAACACCACGCGGTCGGCCACTTCGCGGGCGAAGCCCATCTCGTGCGTGACCACCAGCATGGTCATGCCTTCCTTGGCCAGGTTCCGCATCACCGAGAGGACATCGCCCACGGTCTCAGGGTCCAGGGCGGAGGTTGGCTCGTCGAAGAGCATCAGCTCGGGGTTCATGCTCAGCGCCCGGGCAATCGCAACGCGCTGCTGCTGGCCGCCGGAGAGCTGGTCAGGAAAACGGTCGGCCAGGTGACCCAGGCCCACACGGTCCAGGTTGTGCCGGGCCACCTTGGTGGCCTCCTCCTGGGAGCGCTTGAGGACCTTCGTCTGCGCGATGGTGCAGTTAGCCGTGGCATTCAGGTGCGGGAACAGGTTGAACTGCTGGAACACCATGCCCACCTTGCGGCGCATCTTGTCGATGTCCACGTCTGGGTGGGTGGCTTCGAAACCGCCCACGTGAATGGCGCCCTCGTTGGGCTGTTCCAGGAGGTTGACACAGCGCAGGAGCGTGGATTTGCCGGAACCGGACGGGCCGATCAGGCACACCACTTCGCCGGGCGCCACGTCCAGGCTGATGCCCTTGAGGACTTCGTTGGACCCGTAGGACTTGCGGAGGTCCTTGATGGAAACCCCGGCCGCGTGGATGGTGCCGGTGCTGCCGGAGGAGGAATTTACGACGTCGTTCATGGCTTCCCTGCCTATCGCTTGGTCCGCGCGGAGCGGCTTTCGAACTTCCGGGCCAGGAGGCTCAGGGGGATGGTGATGACCAGGTAGAAGGCACCTGCCACGAGGAGCGGCGTGAGGCCGGCCCCAAGGCTGGAGATGCCATCGCGGCCGAACTTGGTCAGTTCGTACTGCGAGGCGGTCAGGCCGAGGACGTAGATCAGCGAGGAGTCCTTGGTCAGGAGGATGACCTCGTTGGTCAGCGGCGGGAGCACAATCTTGAACGCCTGCGGAATCACGATGGACACCATGGCCCGCCACTGCGGCATGCCCAGCGAGCGTGCGGCTTCCAACTGTCCCTTGGGCACGGCCTGCAGGCCGGCACGGAGGGTCTCAGCGATATATGCCGAAGCCACCATACCCAGCGAAATCATGACGATCAGGGTGACGTTCCACTGGACCCCAAACGCGAGGGGGACACCGTAGCCGAACGCGATGAACACCAGCAGGGCCGGGACGCCGCGGAAGAACTCGATGTAGCCCGTGGCGATCCAGCGGTACAGCGGGAAGGTGGAGAGCTTCATCAGGGCCAGCAGGAGGCCGCCGGAAAGGCCCACCACGAAGCCGAGGAACGTATATACCAGGGTGTTTTTGAGGCCGATCAGGAAGATGTCCGGGAACATCGGGCCGATCTTGCCGAAGTTGAAGACGCTGTTGCCGACGGTCTTCCAGTCGATGGTCAGGACCAGCGCGGCCACGGCCACAACGAAGATGCCGATCTGGATGTACAGGCTTACTCTGGCCCGTTGACGTGCGGTCATTGCCATGGGGTGCTCACATTCATTTGCGTGGCTGAGGCCCCGGACGGACTGCTGTGCAGTTTGTCAGGGGCCCCAGCGGCGTCATTCTCAGGGCTGTGAAGGATTCAGTCCGAAAAGCGGTTACTTGGCGGTCTCGCCGAACCAGGTGGTTTCGAACTTCTTCAGCGTGCCGTCGTCGGTGATGCGCTTCAGAGTTCCGTTGACCTTTTCGGCCATGGCGGTGTTGCCCTTCTTGATGGAGATGCCCAGTTTCTCGCCGGTAGCGTAGTCCTCCACGCGCTTGAACTTGGGATCGTCCTTGATGGCGTAGGCCAGGATGGACTGGTTGCCCAGGGCGGCGTCGATGGTGCCAGCCAAGAGGGCCTGGACCAAGAGACCGCTGTCTTCGAACTGCTGCGCGTCGATGCCGTTTTCGGCTGCATACTTGGCGCCGGTGGTGGCCTGCTGTACGCCCACCTTCTTGCCCTTGGCGCTGTTGATGTCCGTGATCCCGGATGAGGTGGTGGCCACGAGGGTGAGGTCATCGTCCATGTACGGGTCGGAGAAGTCCATGACCGATTTGCGGACGTCCGTGATGGACACCGAGGAGATGGAGAGGTCGCAGCCGGTCAGCGCGGTTCCGGTCTCGATGGCCTCGAAGGAGCTATCCACCACGCTCAGTTCGGCGTTGAGGTCCTTGGCTACTTCGTTGGCGATGTCCATGTCGAAGCCAACAATCTTGCCATCCTTCTGGAATTCGAAGGGCTCGTAGGGGACGTCCGAGCAGACGGTGAGCTTGCCGGCGTTGATGAGCTGGACGCTGCCCTCGGACGCTGCCGGCGTGGGGGTGCTGCCGCCACAGGCAGTAAGGGTGAGTGCGCCGGCGGCAAGGATTGCTGCTGCCTTGGCGGCGATCTTGGCCTGGGCCAGGGACTTGAGCTGCATGTTTTTTACCTTTTGTTGCAGGGGTATGCGGTACTAAATCGGTTCATAGTGTATCGCCGAACAAGAGATGTGCATCACACGAAACATTGTTTCACTATTGGATAACTAGAACACAGCCTAAAGCAAGAGTTTTGGCCCCGCTCGTGTCTGGAATCCCGGACGGACGGCCAACTGACTAACAGTCAACGCCGTTCAAAGGTGGTTTGCAACGGTATCTGCGCCCTAGTTGCCGAAGCCGAGGGACTCCAGCATCGGCCGGAACTTCGCCCACGTCTCGGCCAGCTCCGCCTCGGGCTGGGATCCATCCACAATTCCGCAGCCGGCATATAAGCGCACAGTGTGGGGGTCTTCGATGACGGCGCCACGCAGCGCTATGCCCCACTCGCCGTTCCCGGCGGCATCCAGCCAGCCCACCGGACCCGCGTACGGCCCGCGGTCCAGGTGCTCCAGCTTACGGATCAGGGCCCCGGCCACCAGTGTGGGCGTCCCGCAGACGGCGGCCGTGGGGTGCAGCGCGTTGATCAGGGCGAGGCACGTGGGCACATGCCCCTCAACCTCAGTCAGCTCCGCCTTGACGTCCGACGCCAGATGCCACACGTTGGGGAGCTCCAAAATAAAGGGCTCGTCGTGCGCGTTCATGGCCTCGGAAAATGGTGCCAGCTGCGAGGTCAGCGACTGGATCGCGATCTCGTGCTCGTGCCGCTGCTTCTCCGACCCGGCCAGCACACGCTCGGCGTAGTCCATGGGAATCCCGTCCTCGCCGTGCGCGTCGCGGCGGTCCAGCGTCCCCGCCAGCACACGCGCCTGGGCAGTGCGGCCCTCCACCTGGATCAGCATCTCCGGCGTCGCGCCCACCAGCCCGTCCACCCCGTACGTCCAGCATTCGCGGTACCGCACGGCCAGCTCCCGCAGCACCTTCGCCGCATTCACCCCCGACGGCACCGTGGCCACGATGTCCCGGGCCAGGACCAGCTTCTCCAGCGCCCCGGTACGGATTTCCTCCACGCCCGCGGCCACGGCAGCCATCCAGTCTTCCTCGCTGAGCGACCCCGTGTGCAGCGTCGCCCCGGGAGCGGCAGGTAAAGGACGGACGACGGCGGCGTCAGGTTCGGCGTCGACCTCACCCTGGGTGCTGCCACCACTCAGCCAGCCGGCCAGGGCGGCGAGGGCACCCGCCTCGGTGAGTTCGCCGTCGTCGAACGTCATCTGCGTGACCCAGCACTTGCCGTCACGGACGCCCACCACGATCTCGGGCACAACCAGACGCGATTCATGGGCGGACTTCTTGGAAAAGGCGAACGAGCCGAAGGCCACGGGCCCCGTGCCGGGGAGTTCAACGGAGTCGGCGATGTCCGCTTCAAGGACGAGGTGGCGCCACCAGATGTCAGCCTCAAGGAAGCGCTCCGGGCCGGTTGCGGTGAAGCGGGTGAGTTCGCCGAAGCCTACGAGGCCGGCTTCGCGCCGGGTCCAGCAGAGGACGTCGTCCCGGACCAGGAACTGCGGCAATCCGCCGGCAGATGCGTTGCCATCCAGGGGGACCGTGAGGGTGCGGAACGTGCTCGTCATGATGAGACAACAGTACTCTGCGGTAGTTCGCGCTGCTTTAGGCGTTGGTTTGCAGTACTTTCAGCCCACAGCCCAAGATTCCCCCGCAGTTAGGGGGCCTGCAGAACATTTGAGACAATGACTGGGTGAACCGAGCATCCTTGGATAAGCGTCCGGACGAAGTAGCCACGATGTTTGACGACGTCGCACCTAAATACGACGTCGTCAACGATGTCCTCTCCATGGGACAGACGCGCCGCTGGCGCAAGATCGTGGTGGAAGCGGTGGACGCAAAACCCGGCCAGCGGGTGCTCGACCTGGCCGCCGGCACAGGAACCTCCAGCGAACCATATGCCGATGCCGGCATAGATGTGGTGGCCTGTGATTTCTCCCTTGGCATGCTCAAGGTGGGCAAGCGCCGCCGCCCGGACATCAACTTTGTTGCCGGCGATGCCACCAACCTGCCGTTCGCGGACAACAGCTTTGACGCCAGCACCATCTCCTTCGGGCTGCGCAACGTCAATGAGCCCAAGAAGGCACTGGCCGAGATGCTCCGCGTCACCAAGCCCGGCGGCAAGCTGGTCATTGCCGAGTTCTCGGCGCCCGTGGTTCCGCTGTGGCGCACGATGTATACCGAATACCTCATGCGTGCCCTGCCTGCCATCGCCGTAAAGGTGGCTTCCAACCCGGACGCCTACGTCTACCTCGCCGAGTCAATCCGCGCCTGGCCGGACCAGGACCACCTGGCCGCATGGCTGCAGGAATCGGGCTGGGACAATGTCACCTACCGCAACCTGACCGGCGGGATTGTGGCCGTCCACCGGGCCACCAAGCCGCTCGACTCAACCGCTGCCAGCACTCCTGACGGAGCAGCTGCCGCCATTGCCGCGCACAAGGGCCCCGTGGCCAAGCTTCGCCGCAACATCACCCGCTGATACCTGTGAATGTTCTGATTGTCGGCGCGGGGCCGGCCGGCTCCACCGCCGCGTATTACCTTGCCAAAGCGGGCATCAGCGTGACCGTGCTGGAAAAAACCAGCTTCCCGCGCGAGAAGGTCTGCGGCGACGGCCTCACCCCGCGGGCAGTCCGCGAAATCCAGAAGCTCGGCCTGCCGCACCCCGAAGAGGACGGCTGGCGCCGCAACAAGGGCCTGCGGCTTATCGCTGGCGGGCGGACCATCGAACTGCCCTGGCCTGAGGTGTCCGACTTCCCGGAGTACGGCCTGATCCGCACGCGCCTGGGCTTCGACGAGGAACTGGCCCGGCACGCGCAGGCCTCCGGCGCCGAGATCCTGGAGCGGCACAGCGTCACCGAAGCTCTGCATTCGGAAGACGGCCGCGTGACCGGCGTCCGCGCAGCGCTCCTGGACGAGTCGGGACGCAAGACGGGGGAGACGCGGGACTTCAGCGCCGACGTCGTACTGGCCGCGGACGGCAACTCCACCCGGACCGCGGTGTCGCTCGGTATCCAGAAGCGCGACGACCGCCCCCTCGGTGTCGCCGTGCGAACGTACTTCACGAGCCCCCGTCACGATGACGACTGGATGGAGGGCTGGCTGGAGCTCCCCGGCCGCGACGGCAAGTTGCTCCCCGGCTACGGCTGGGTGTTCGGCGTTGGCGACGGCACCTCCAACGTGGGCCTGGGCATCCTGAACTCCTCCAAGGACTTCGGCAAGCTGGACTACAAGCAGGTCCTGCGCGAATGGACCGCCGGCATGCCCGCAGAGTGGGGCTTCACCCCGGAAAACCAGGTAGGGGAGATCCGCGGCGCCGCACTGCCGATGGGCTTCAACCGCACGCCGCACTACTCGCCCGGTCTCCTGCTTTTGGGAGACGCCGGCGGCATGGTGTCCCCATTCAACGGCGAAGGCATCTCCTACGCGATGGAGTCGGCACGGTTCGCGGCGGAGTTCATCATTGACGCTTCCGCACGCTCTTTTGCTGCGGGGCAGACTTACGACGCCGACGCCCACCTCGCCGGGTACGCGGACTATGTGCGGGGCCAATGGGGATCGCACTTCACGCTGGGCCGGGCGTTTGCCGCGCTGATCGGAAAACCCGCCGTGATGAAACTCGCGCTGCGCACCGGAATGCCAATTCCCGTGCTGATGCGCTTTGTGGTGCGGCTGCTCGCCAACCTGACCGACCCGGCCGCGAAGGGCTTTGAGGACCGGGCCATCCGCGTCCTTGAATCGCTGGTCCCGGCCACGACAAATACACCGACGCATACCCCTACGGAATCCAATCAGCGGTATCCGCAACAAAAAGTTAGGGTTAACCCGTGACCAACTCCGCAGACCACAGCTGGACGCACGCCGGGCACGGCCTGCCGGACTCCGAACCCAGCCTCAACACCACCGCCATCGCCACGGGACTGCAGCTGCCCGCCGGCTTTGCGGCCATCGCGGAGGACGCCGAGCTGGGCCCCGCCATCACCACCAACCTTGCCCGTGTGGAGAAGAAGCTCCGCGAGGCCATTGCCAACTCCGATCCGCTGGCTGACGCGACGTCGCGCCACCTGGTGGAAGCCGGTGGCAAGCGCATCCGGCCGCTGCTGACCCTGCTGTGCGCCCACCTGGGTGACGCTTCGCTGCCTGCCGTGGTGCAGGCGGCCGTGGTGGTGGAGCTGACCCACCTGGCCACGCTGTATCACGACGACGTCATGGACTCCGCCCCGTTCCGCCGCGGCGCCCCCACGGCCCACGAGGTCTGGGGCAACTCCGTAGCTGTCCTCACCGGCGACCTCATCTTCGCCCGCGCCTCAATCCTGGTTTCCGAGCTGGGTTCCCGTGCTCTGGGCATTCAGGCACGCACGTTCGAGCGCCTGTGCCTTGGCCAGCTGCACGAGACCGTGGGCCCGCGGCCGGACGAGGACCCGGTGGAGCACTACCTGTCCGTCATCGCGGACAAGACCGGCTCCCTGGTTGCAGCTTCCGGCCAGCTCGGTGCCATCTTCGCCGGCGCCGATGAGGCCTACGAAGACTTGCTTGTGGAGTACGGCGAGAAGGTGGGCGTTGCCTTCCAGCTTGCTGACGACGTCATCGATGTCACCGGAGTCAAGGTCAAGTCCGGCAAGTCTCCGGGCACCGACCTCCGCGAAGGTGTCCCCACGCTGCCGGTCCTGTTTCTGCGCCGGGATGCCGCCGCTGGTGACCAGTCCGCCGTCGAACTTTTGAAGCTCATTGACGGCGACCTGACCTCGGATGACGCCCTGGCCGCTGCCGTAGCCGGGCTGCGCGAGCACCCCGTCACCGCCGAGTCCTGGGTGGTTGCGCGCCGCTGGGCCGACGAAGCCATTGCCGCTTTGGCCCCGCTGCCCGAGGGTGTCGTGAAATGGTCGCTGTCCAACTTCGCGCTGGCCGTGGTGGACCGCGCCAGCTGATTCTGTTCTTCCTTGGAGCGGGGCCTCGCCGGGGTCAACCTTGGCGGGGCTCCGCTGTTTGTGTTGTGGGGCGTTGGCTTAAATGCAATAGCCCCGGTTCTCAGCAACGTTACGAGTCACACGCTGCGTCGAACCGGGGCTATATCTCCGTTCGCATCAGACCCGCCGGAGGCGTTTAGCGGATCCATGAATAGTCTATGACAGCTTTGTCACAGAATGCAAGCCCGCTGTTAGGTGTCTGTCACAGGTACTTTGATCTTCGTGGGGCACATTGGGCGACGGGATGCGCATTCCCGGGCCGGGAGCCAGCGAGTCCGTGTCGAAGTGCCCCACTTCGGAGGGGTTTTCCACATGCCGCAGCCCTGCCCTGCCGCTGGCAGCAGGGCAGGGGCCACTCTAGGGCCATGGATATAGAGACATTTCTGGACGGGCGGGGCGGTGTGGCCCGGACATCGGCACTCCACGGGGCCGGCTTTTCCCGCACATACATTGACAAAGCCGTGGCTGCCGGGCGGCTTGCCCGGATCCGGCGCGGTATCTATGGCATGCCCAGGGACGCAGGCGCTATTGGACTGGCCCTTCGGCACAACGCGCTGCTGACGTCCCTGTCGGCCGCACCGCTGTACCGGCTATGGACGCTGCACGAGGCCGGCGCGGTGCATGTTAGTCCCGGGCACAAGGGGACGCCGGCCGGAACCCTGACTCATGGCCGGCTACTGCACCCCGCGCACCCGTGGCTTCCCGTTGCAGGACTGGCGGATGTCCTGATCCACTCGTTGCGCTGCCTGCCCACGCTTGAAGCGCTCGTTATGGTGCAGTGCGCCGCCCAACGCGGGGACGTGACCGTGGACTTCCTCCGGCGCAAGCTTGCCGGGAACCGCAATGCCCCCGCCAGGTCAGTTCTGGACCGTGTTATTCCCCGGGCTGATTCAATACTGGAAGTGTTGGCCAACGACCACTTCCGGCGGGCGAGACTGCGCGTCCGCAGGCATGTGGAGCTGCCGGGAGTCGGCGAGGTGGATTTCCTGATTGAGGACTGCCTCGTGGTCGAAACCGACGGAGGCACGCACTTGGAGCCACGGCAGGTGAAAAAGGACCGGAAGCGCAACAATGCCACCCTCATCGGCGGGCATCTCGGCCTCAGATTCGGCTACGACGACGTCGTTCATCACCCTGAACGGATGGTGGCCCAGGTGCTGTCGGTACTGGAGCAGTGCCAGCGGGGAGCGTTCGGCTCAAGGTAGGTCCCGCCGACGTACTCTCACGTCCGTCGTGGGGCACTATGGGGCGACATACCCGTCGACACGGCCTCAGCCTCGGTGAGCCCGTGTCGAAGTGCCCCGGTTCCGGCCGGGAAGCCGCCGGAACCGGAGGTGAGGAGCCAGCAGGTGAGGGCAGCAGGCAAGTCGACCGGGAGGACCCTAGTTTTCTTCTTCGTCGTTGAAGGCCCACTCGAACATGTCGAAGACGAACTCCGAGAAGGTGCCTTCTTCGCTCTTCCACTGGGCCCGGGCGTTGTTGCGGCGGTACACAATGGGGTCCGGGACGCCGAGGTCGCCCACGCGGAAGCCCCAGGTGAACTGTTCCTCTTCGTCTTCGAGGAACATCAGGAAGCCTTCGTCATCAACTTCGAGCTCTTCCGGGTCCCAGAAGTAGTGGTAGGCCTCCATGAGGTCCTCGCAGCCGCCCACCGCCTGGTAGAACTCACGCAGGACCAAGGGAACCTCGAACTGGTGCTCGGCCAGTGCGGCGTCCAGCTCGTCCGCGGACAGGCCGTCCTCTTCCTGCCATTCGTCCTCGAGATACTTCGGAACAAGCGCGCGGAATTTCTCGAGGAACATGTCAGTCATGGTCCCAATCCTAGCTAATTGTGGCCGCCCTCAGATCCGCCGCCACCATCCCCGGAATCCGACCTGTCAACGCCTCGCCGGTGCCAGCCGTGCACGGCCAGCGGGGCCTGCCAGGAACGGCGCCAGGCCACCACCCGGAATGTGAACACCACTGCGGCGATGGCCACAGCCGTCAGGGCATTAAAAACCCCTGAAACCCACAAAACAGAGGTCAGCACGGCCCCCGCAAATGCCGGCAGGGCGTAGATGTCCCTGGGGTTGAACAGTTCGGGTACCTCATTGGCTGTCACATCGCGCAGGAGGCCACCGCCCACCGCCGTCATCACCCCCAGGAGCACCGCCGCCACCGGGTTCATGCCAACGTCCAGGGCCTTGACAGTGCCGGTCATGCAGAAGAGGGCCAGCCCGCCGGCGTCGAACAGGATCAGCAGGGAAGTGAACCGCTGGACGCTGCTGAACAGGGAGTACACCAGAACGGTGGCAAGTAGGGGCGGGACCAGGTAGGCCGGGTTGCTGAATGCCGCGGGCGGGCCGCTGTCCAGGACCAGGTCGCGGATCACGCCGCCGCCCAGACCTACAAGGGAGGCCAGGAGAAGGGATCCCACAATGTCGATGTTCTTCCGTGCCGCCAGGAGTGAGCCGGAGACCGCGAAGAAGAAAACGCCCACCAGGTCCAGCCAGACAGGAGCGTTGTCAAAGGCGAATGTCATGGGCATCCCGGCTTATTCACAGTGGGCGGACAGGGCTGCTCCAACGTTACGCTAGCCCCTATGAACAACCCGATCATGATCGCCTGTGCCCACGGGACGTCCAGTATCCAGGGGGCCGCAGAGGTCAACGCCCTGCGCGCCGCGATCGCCGCGCTGCGCCCCGGCCTTGATGTGCGGGAAGCCTACGTGGACGTCCAGCAGCCGGACCTTGTGGATGTGGTGGCGGGCCTGCCCGCGGGGGAGTCCGCCGCCGTGGTTCCCTTGCTGCTGAGCGTCGGCTACCACGTCAAGGTGGACATCGCGCGGGCCGTGAAGAGCCGCGCGGGGACGCTTGCCGCCGCACCGCTGGGGCCCGATCCCCGGCTCGCTGCCCTGCTCGACCAGCGACTCCTTGAAGCCGGCGTGACCGACCGTGACTCGATTGTCCTCGCCGCTGCAGGGTCCTCCAACCCCAACGCCGCGGTCAGCGTCGAAGAGCTCGCTGACCAGCTCCGGGCGCTGCGGGGCAACCGGATTGTGGCCGCCTACGGTGCCTCAGCCAAGCCGTCAGTGCCCGACGCCGTCGCGATGCTCCGCGAGGAAGCAGAAGGGGGTGCCGGGGCGGGGGAGTCCGCCGGAGCCGTTGACCTCGGCGGCCGCGTGGTGATTGCCTCCTACCTCCTTGCGCCGGGCTTCTTCCACGACCAGTTGGCCAAGGCGGGCGCCGACCTCGTCACGGAACCACTGCTGCCGTCAGGCGTGCTCGCCGAGATTGCGCTGGAACGGTTCGACGCCGCCGTCGCGCGCGGGCAGTAACGGCGCCCCGGGCGCCCCGAAAACAACGGCGCGGTGAATCACAGGAAGCGGGCTTCTTCAAGGCTCCCCGGCGATTCGTGACGAAATGTTTCCCTAGGTGACTCAGCGTTTCCCGACCCTTTGTGACGCAATTCGGGGACACCTACAGTCGATGCATGACTGATACAGCTCTAGCCGGAGCGTCCGCGGACTCCGCAGCTTCCAAGCGACCCGCACGCACCTCCACCCGCCCCGCCGCAAAGCCGCACGGGCAGTGGAAAGTGGACGGCAAAACCCCGCTGAACGCCAACGAAACCTGGAAACAGGAAGACGACGGCCTCAACGTCCGCGAGCGTATCGAGACCATCTACTCCAAGGACGGCTTCGACGCCATCCCCAGCCAGGACCTCCACGGCCGGTTCCGCTGGTGGGGCCTGTACACGCAGCGCAAGCCCGGGATCGACGGCGGCAAGACCGCCACGCTGGAACCGCACGAGCTCGAAGACAAGTACTTCATGCTCCGTGTAAGGATCGACGGCGGCGCGCTCACCACCGAGCAGCTGCGCGTCATCGGCCAGATTTCCGTGGACTTCGCCCGGGATTCCGCCGACCTCACCGACCGCCAGAACATCCAGCTGCACTGGATCCGGGTTGAGGACATTCCCGAGATCTGGACCCGGCTGGAAGGTGTTGGCCTGTCCACCACCGAGGCCTGCGGCGACGTGCCCCGCGTCATCCTGGGTTCCCCGGTGGCCGGCATCGCCAAGGACGAGATCATCGACCCCACCCCGCTGATTGCGGAGCTGGGGGAGCGGTTCATCGGCAACCCGCTGCTGTCCAACCTGCCCCGCAAGTACAAGACCGCCATCACCGGCCACCCCAGCCAGGACGTGGTCCACGAGATCAACGACTTCGCGCTGGTGGGCGTGGTGCACCCTGAACTGGGCGTCGGCTACGACCTCTGGGCCGGCGGAGCGCTCTCGACGAACCCCATGCTGGGCAAGCGCCTCGGTGCCTTTGTTCGCCCCGAGGAAGCCGCCGAAGTATGGCTCGGCGTCACCAGCATCTTCCGCGACTACGGTTACCGCCGGATGCGCACCAAGGCCCGCCTGAAGTTCCTGATGGCCGACTGGGGTCCGGCGAAGTTCCGCCAGATTCTCGAGGACGAGTACCTCGGCTACAAGCTGGCCGACGGTCCCGCCGCGCCCAAGCCCACCACTCCCGGCGACCACATCGGCGTGCACGAGCAGAAGGATGGCAAGTTCTTCATCGGCGCCACCCCGCTGGCCGGCCGCCTGTCCGGCGCGCAGCTCGTGAAGCTCGCGGACACCCTCGAGTCCCGCGGCTCCTACCGCCTGCGCACCACCCCGCACCAGAAGCTCGTGGTCCTGGATGTTGCCAAGGACCAGGTAGAGCCGCTGGTTGCCGAGCTGGACGCCCTGGGCCTCTCCGCCCGCCCGTCCGTTTTCCGCCGCGGCACCATCGCCTGCACCGGCATCGAATACTGCAAGCTGGCCATTGTGGAAACCAAGGTCACCGCCGCCACCGCCGTTGCCGAGCTGGAACGCCGCCTGGCAGACCTCGCCGCCTCCGGCGAACTGCCGCACGCACTGTCCCTCCACATCAACGGCTGCCCCAACTCCTGCGCCCGCATCCAGACCGCGGACATCGGCCTCAAGGGCATGATGCTGCCAACGCCCGACGGCGATCCCTCCCCGGGATTCCAGGTCCACCTGGGCGGCGGGCTGGCTTCGAACAGCCGCGAGGAAGCAGGCCTGGGACGCACCGTCCGCGGCCTCAAGGTGTATGTCGAGGACCTGCCGGACTACGTGGAACGCGTCGTCCGCACCTTCGTTGCCCAGCGCGCCGAAGGCCAGACCTTCGCCGAATGGGCCCACGCAGCAGACGAGGAGGCCCTCCAGTGAGCAAACACGCATTGGGCGTAGACCCGGTGGTTGAGCCTGCCGCAGCTCCCAAACTCCGCACGCACGACGAACTCAAGGCCCTCGCCGAGTCCGGCGCCGCCGAGCTCGGCTGGGACGCCCCGGCCCGCGACGTGATCGCCTGGGTGGAACGCAACTTCGACCTGCCGTCCGTCGCCGTCGCGTGCTCCATGGCCGACGCCGTCCTCCCGGCGCTGGTCGCGGACCAGATGCCCGGCGTCGACGTCCTGTTCCTGGAGACCGGCTACCACTTCCCGGAAACCTACGCCACGCGCGATGAGGTGGCCGCGAACCTGCGCGTCAACGTGGTGGACGTACTCCCGGAGAACACCGTGGAACAGCAGGACCGGCTCCTGGGCAAGGACCTCTTTGCCCGCGACGCCGCCCAGTGCTGCGCCCTCCGCAAGGTGGCCCCGCTGCGCCGCACCCTGGCCGGCTACGAACTCTGGTTCACCGGCGTCCGCCGCGACGAGGCCCCCACCCGGACCAACACGCCGCTGGTGACCTGGGACGAGGTCAACGGGCTGGTCAAGGTCAACCCGGTGGCCGCGTGGACGTTCGACCAGCTGGTCCAGTACTCCGATGACAACCTCCTGCCCGTCAACCCGCTGCTTTCGCAGGGTTACCCCTCCATTGGCTGCCAGCCCTGCACCCGCAAGGTGGCACCCGGAGACGACCCCCGCGCCGGCCGCTGGGCAGGCACCGACAAGACAGAATGCGGACTACACGTATGAGCACTTTCCTAACTGAGGAGACCACCCAGGTGACTGAAGCCGCCGTATCCACGCGCCTCTCCAGCCTGGACGCCCTCGAGTCCGAAGCGATCCACATCATCCGTGAAGTCGTGGCCGAGTTCGAGAAGCCCGCGCTGCTGTTCTCCGGCGGCAAGGACTCCGTGGTGATGCTGCACCTGGCCACCAAGGCCTTCTGGCCGGGCAAGGTCCCGTTCCCCGTGCTGCACGTTGACACCGGCCACAACTTCCCCGAGGTCATCGACTTCCGCGACCGGACCGTGGAGCGGCTGGGACTCAAGCTCGTCGTCGGAAGCGTTCAGGAATTCATCGACCGCGGCGAACTGGCCGAGCGTGCCGACGGCACCCGCAACCCGCTGCAGACCGTTCCGCTGCTGGACGCCATCCAGCAGAACAAGTTCGACGCCGTCTTCGGCGGCGGCCGGCGCGACGAGGACAAGGCCCGCGCCAAGGAGCGCATCCTGAGCCTCCGCGACGAATTCGGCCAGTGGGATCCGCGCAACCAGCGCCCCGAACTGTGGAACCTGTACAACGGCCGCCACACCGTGGGCCAGCACGTCCGCGCGTTCCCCATCAGCAACTGGACCGAGCTGGACATCTGGCGCTACATCGAACGCGAGAACATCGAGCTGCCGGGCCTGTACTACGCCCACCGCCGCGAAGTGTTTGCCCGTGACGGCATGTGGCGCGCAGTGGGCGAGGTTTCCCAGCCGCTGCCGCATGAGGAAGTCATCACCAAGACGGTCCGCTACCGCACTGTGGGGGACATGTCCTGCACCGGTGCCGTTGAATCGGCCGCAGCCACCGTGAGCGACGTTGTGATCGAAGTTGCCGCCTCCACCATCACCGAACGTGGCGCCACCCGTGCAGATGACCGCATCTCCGAGGCCGCCATGGAAGACCGCAAGAAGGATGGGTACTTCTAAATGAGCACTTTTACTACGCCGGTGGTTGAGCCTGTCGAAACCCCGATTTCGACAAGCTCAATCAACGAAAACCTGCCCACCACCCTCTTCCGCTTCGCCACCGCGGGATCGGTCGACGACGGGAAGTCCACTCTGGTGGGCCGCCTCCTTCACGACTCGAAGGCGATCCTCGCTGACACGCTCGACGCCGTGGCCCGCACCTCAGCCGACCGCGGCTTTGGCGGCTCGGCAGGCGGCATCGACCTGGCGCTCCTGACGGACGGCCTCCGCGCCGAGCGCGAGCAGGGCATCACCATCGATGTGGCCTACCGCTACTTCGCCACGGACCGGCGCAGCTTCATCCTGGCCGACTGCCCCGGGCACGTTCAGTACACCAAAAACACGGTGACCGGCGCGTCCACGGCGGATGCCGTCGTCGTACTTATTGACGCCCGCAAGGGTGTCCTGGAGCAGACCCGCAGGCACCTGTCCGTGCTGCAGCTGCTGCGCGTGGCGCACGTGATTGTGGCCGTGAACAAGATCGACCTGGTGGACTTCAGCGAATCCGTGTTCCGCGAAATCCAGGCCGACGTGCAGCAGGTGGCCCGCGAACTGGGCATCGGCTCCGCCGAGCTGGGCAGCGCCGACCACATCGACGACCTGCTGGTCATCCCGGTGTCCGCGCTCGACGGCGACAACGTGGTGGACCGTTCCGAGCGCACGCCCTGGTACGACGGCCCGGCCCTGCTGGAGGTCCTCGAGACCCTGCCGGCCGCTGACGAGATCGACACCCAGCTGGAGAGCTTCCGCTTCCCTGTGCAGCTGGTCATCCGGCCGCAGGGCGCGCTGGCTCCCGACGCCGTTGCCGGTGGCCTGGACGTTGAGGCTTACCGCGACTACCGCGCGTACGCCGGCCAGATCACCGAGGGTTCCGTGAAGGTGGGGGACGAGGTTTCGGTCATCACCCCCGGCCAGGCTCCCCGGACCACCACCGTGGTTGGCATCGATTTTGCCGGTGAGTCCCTGCAGGAAGCGTTCGCCCCGCAGTCCGTTGCAATCCGGCTGGCCGAGGAATTCGACGTCGCCCGCGGAGACACCATCGCCGCAGCCGGCACTGTCCGCGAGTCCTCCGCTGACCTGTACGCCGCGTTGTGCTGGCTGTCTCCGAAGCCGTTGCGGGAAGGTGCCAAGGTGCTGGTCAAGCACGGCACCCGCACCGTCCAGGCTTTGGTCCGCAGCGTCAGCGGCAAGCTGGACCTGGCCACCTTCAAGCTTCAGGGTGCGTCCAGCCTGGAGCTCAACGACATCGGCCATGCGCAGCTCCGGCTCGCCGCGCCGCTGCCCCTCGAGAACTACCTGCACCACCGCCGCACGGGCGCGTTCTTGGTAATCGACCCGCAGGACGGCAACACGCTGGCCGCCGGCCTGATCAAGGACCACCCGGGCGACCATGAGGATGAGCGCTACTCTATCTAAGCCTCAGCGAGAGCTGCCCTGCCCCGCATGACCGTTGCTGCCCAGCACCGGTTATGCGGGGCAGAGCCGTTCTGGGTGGGTTTTGCTGGGTCCTGGCCCCGCGGCCCACTACTCCGGCCGGCCCACCACAACCTGCGCGGGACTGTGGGTGATGTAGCCGTTGAGCCAGGAAAACAATGCGCGGACCTTCTGCTGGAATCCGGACAGCAGGGCCAGGTGCACCAACAGCCACGACACGAAGGCCAGAGGTCCCTGCAGTTGGATTCGCTGGCGCCCGATCTCAGCCACCGCGGCGCCCCGGCCGATCATCGCCATGTAGCCCTTGTCCAGGTATTTGAACGGCTGCCGGGTACCGCCGTTCAGGTCGGCCTGGATGTTGGCGGCCGCCCACTTCCCGGCCTGCTGCGCGACGGAGCCCAGCTGCGGCAGATTGGCCCCGGTCGAATCGGTCATGTTGGCGGCGTCGCCGAGGACATACACGCCCTCGAAATCCGGCGCGGTCAGGTCCGGGCGGACATCGATACGTCCTCCTCTGCCCTGCGTCAGGCCGGAGCGTGCAATGATCTCTCCGGCCTTCAGCCCGCCTGCCCACACCACCGCACGGGTTGGAATGACCGTCCCGTCAGCGAGCGTCACGGCGTCCGCACGGACCTCCGTCACACCGACGCCCAAGTGCAGCTGGACGCCGATCTTGGTCAGGCGCGCCTTGGTGTATTCCTGCGACTTCACCGAAAAAGCATTCAAGACGGTGGGGATCATGTCTACCAAGTGGACGCGGCACCGGCCCGCGAGCTCCGGCGAGAAGTATTTCGGCACCACGAACTTCACGTTCTCCGCCATGGCGCCGGCCGTTTCCACACCCGTGGGACCTCCGCCGACCACCACGACGTCCACGGAACCGCCCGACTCCCGATCGGCCTCGTCCAACAGGTGGGTCAGCTTGGCGCCCAGCCGGGTCGCGTCGGTGACCGAGTAGAGCGGATAGGCATGTTCCTCCGCGCCTGGCGTGTTGAAGAAGTTCGGGACGGCGCCCGGCGCGATGACCAGGATCTGCGCCCGGAACGTGTCGCCATCGACGGTGCCCACGGTCCGGTTGGCGGCATCAATCGCGGCCACTTCCGCAGTGAGCACCCTGACCTGCCGGACGCGCCGGAAAACGGACCGAAGCGGCCGGGCAATAGCCGATACGCCAATCTGGGACGTCGCCACCTGGTAAAGGAGCGGCTGGAACTGGTGATAGTTGTTGGAATCGATGAGCAGCACGTTGACGCCCTTGCGGCCCAGTGCCTTGGCAGCTGTCATCCCGGCGAACCCGCCACCGACCACGATGACCTGGTATGTGTCTTCCATCCGAGCAACCTACTCCTCCTAAAGCCGGTGGAACAGGGCCTTGGGGTCTTCCTGGTTCATTTGCCAGCCGGCGTCCTTGCCACCCGGCGTCCGTCCCACCATCATCGTGAGTGGGAGGCGAAGCGTGGAAACTATCACCAGCAAGCTCATCAACTGGGCGTCGATCCTGGACGAGAAGACCCGTGCACAGGCCCTCGCCACCTCCACGCTGCCGTTCATCTACCCGCACCTGGCCCTGATGCCGGATGCCCATCTGGGCAAGGGCGCCACCGTGGGCTCGGTGATTCCCACGCTGCACGCGATCATTCCGGCAGCGGTGGGTGTGGACATTGGCTGCGGCATGATCGCGGTGCGGACCCAGTACTCGGTGAAGGACCTGCCCCGGGACCGGAAACGGCTGCGCGAGGACATCGAACGGGCTGTCCCGCTGTCCGCCGGCCACAACAACCGGACTGTCAAGGCCACCGCTGAGCCGCGCATCGCCGAACTCACGAAGCGGGCGGCCAAGGCCGGCTTCAGCCCTGCCCAGTACCTGGCGAAGTGGGAGCTGCAGCTGGGTTCTCTGGGCTCGGGCAACCACTTCATTGAAGTCTCGGCCGACGAATCCGACGCCGTCTGGCTGTTCCTGCACTCCGGCTCACGCGGCGTCGGCAACAAGATCGCACAGCATCACATCGGCGTCGCACAGCATGTAAACCGGAAACGTGGCACCAGGCTGCCGGACCCGGACCTCGCCTACCTGGACGAAGGCACCTCCGAGTTCACCCGGTACATCGAGGAGTTGCGGTGGGCCCAGCACTTCGCGCTGCTCAACCGCGAGGAAATGATGGACCGCGTCATTGCACAGTTCGGCCGCTGGGTGGGCGGCCCCGTCCAGGAACGCGAACGGATCAACTGCCACCACAACTTCACCCGGCAGGAAACGCACTACGGGAAATTGGTGTGGGTGTCGCGCAAGGGGGCCATCAAAGCCGAGCACGGCGATCCCGGACTGATTCCCGGATCCATGGGAACGGCGTCGTATGTGGTGGAAGGCCTCGGCAACCCGGCCTCCCTCAATTCCTCACCGCACGGCGCCGGCCGGGAGTACTCCCGGACGGCCGCACGCAAGACGTTCACGCTGGCGGAGCTGAAGACGGCCATGCAGGGGATCGAGTTCCGGCCCACCGAAGCGTTCATCGACGAGATTCCGGCGGCCTACAAGCCGATCGACCAGGTGATGCACGACGCCGCGGACCTCGTCAAGGTACGGCACAAACTGCGTCAGCTGATCAACGTCAAAGGGGACTGAACCGGCTGCATCTTGGATACTTCGGCATCGCGAATGTGACGTTGCATGAACCCGCGTGACCCCCCGTTTCTGCTTCATTGAATGGGTTTATGTCACTCCCTATGGTGAAACAATGACAAGTTCCAAGCCCGGGATGACCCGTATCGTGGCAGGCGAAAGCGCTGTACCCCAGCGCAAGCGTGCCATCGAGGCAGCCCTGGCCATCGGACTCGTTGTCCTGATCGCACTGGGCGCCGTGGTGGCCTCCAATATTTCCCGGGACGCGTCCGCAGAGGCCGCGCCGGCGCCCACGCCGGCCGTCGAGCTGAAGCTGGGCTACTTCGGAAACCTGACCCACGCGCCCGCCCTGGTGGGTGTGAAGCAGGGAATCCTGGCCCGGAATCTGGGCACCACCACGCTCAGCACCGAAACATTCAACGCCGGGCCTGCCGCGATCGAGGCGCTGAACGCCGGCGCCATCGACGCGGCCTATATCGGCCCGAACCCGGCCATCAACTCGTTCGTCAAGAGCCGGGGCGAGTCGGTCAGCGTCATCGCCGGTGCCGCCGCAGGCGGCGCGCAGCTGGTTGTCAGGCCGGAGATTACGTCGGCCGCTGAACTGAAGGGCAAGACCCTTGCGTCCCCGCAGCTCGGCGGCACCCAGGACGTGGCGCTCCGCGCGTGGCTGTCTTCGCAGGGCTACAAAACCAACGTGGATGGCAGCGGCGACGTCGCCATCAACCCCACGGACAACGCGCAGACCCTGAAGCTGTTCCAGGACGGGAAGCTCGACGGCGCGTGGCTGCCTGAGCCGTGGGCGTCCCGTTTGGTGCTCCAGGCCGGGGCCAAGGTCCTGGTGGATGAAAAGGACCTGTGGGACGGTTCGCTGACCGGCAAGGCCGGCGAGTTCCCCACCACCATCCTGATTGTGAACAAGAAGTTTGCGGCCGAACACCCGGACACCGTAAAGGCCCTCCTTCGTGGTCACGCCGAGTCCGTGGCCTGGCTGAATAACGCGTCCGCCGCCGAAAAGACGGACGTCATCAACGCAGCCCTGCAGGAATCAGCCGGCGCGGCACTTCCCTCCGATGTCCTGGACCGGGCCCTGCAGAACGTCATTTTCACGGTGGATCCGCTCGCCGGAACCTACCCCAAACTGCTCAAGGACGGGGCGGACGCCGGCACCACCAAGCAGGCAGACATCGCCGGCCTGTTCGATCTCCGCGCCCTGAACGAAGTCATCGGCACTGGCGGTCAGCGCGTCTCCGCCGCGGACCTCGGCCAGGACTGACCGCGCCGCCACCGCACCACCACCTACCTAAGGACGGGACCATGCCAGTCGTACTGGAACAGTTGGGCAAGCGCTTCGGCGACGGCGCCCCGGTGCTGGAGGATGTCAACGCCACCATCGGCTCGGGCGAGTTCGTCGCCCTCCTCGGTGCCTCCGGCTGCGGCAAATCCACCCTCCTGAACATCATGGCGGGACTGGAGGCCCCGACGTCGGGCGCCCTAGAAGTACCCAGCGACGGAGCAGCATTTATGTTCCAGGATGCCGCCCTGTTCCCTTGGCTGACGGCGCGGGAGAACATCGAGCTGGCCCTGAAACTGCGCGGTGTGGGGAAAGCTGAACGCCGGATTAAAGCCGACGAACTCTTGGACCTGGTGCACCTCGGCGAGGCGGGGGACAAGCGCCCGCACGAGCTCTCCGGCGGCATGCGCCAGCGCGTGGCTCTGGCCCGGGCTCTGTCCCAGGACCGGCAGCTGCTGCTGATGGATGAGCCGTTTGCCGCCCTCGATGCCATCACCCGCGACCTCCTCCACGACGAGCTGGAACGCATCTGGAAGGAAACCGGGCGCACCATCGTTTTCGTCACGCACAACGTCCGCGAGGCCGTGAGGCTGGGCCAGCGCGTGCTGCTGCTGTCGTCCCGCCCCGGCCGGGTGGTCCAGGAATGGGCCGTCACCGAGGAACACCGAACCGACGCCGGCCTGGCCGGACAGCTGACCGGGGTCATCACCGCCCGCCTGCGGGAGGAGATTCGCCGCCATGCCAAGTAACCCCACATCCAATTCGGTGGTTGAGCCTGTCGAAACCAGTCCGGTGGTTGAGCCGGAAACCCACAAGGTCCACGCCGCGCTCACGCGCACGTCCACCGGGCACGAGGACCTGCGTGAGCTCGAGGCCGGGCTGGATTCGCTTCAGTCCGACGCCGCGCGCAAGCACCGGATCGACTGGAGCCGCGTGCTCCTGCCCGTGGCCGCCCTGGTGGTCCTGGTCCTGGTGTGGCAGTTCTATGTCTCCCTCGGTGTGAAGCGCCGCGACCTTGTCCCCGGCCCGCTCGACGTGCTCGGCCAGCTAGGGGTCCTCTGGGGCGACGCGAAACTGCAGGAAGCCGTATGGACATCGTTGCAGCGCGGGATTGTCGGGTTCCTGATTTCGGTGGCCATCGCCACTCCGGTGGGGCTGCTGCTGGCCCAGGTTGCCCCGCTGCGCCGGGCCTTCGGACCCCTGATTTCTGGCCTGCAGGTCCTGCCGTCCGTCGCTTGGGTTCCTGCCGCGATCATCTGGTTCGGGCTGACTGACGCCACCGTTTACTTCGTGGTGTTTATGGGTGCCATCCCGTCCATCATCAATGGCCTCATCTCCGGTGTGGACCAGATCCCGCCGCAGTACCGCCGCGTGGGCACCGTCCTGGGCGCCAACCGGCTTCAGATGGCCATCCAGATCATCCTGCCGGCAGCTCTGCCTGGCTACCTCGGCGGCCTCAAGCAGGGCTGGGCCTTCTCGTGGCGGTCCCTCATGGCCGCCGAAATCATCGCCGTGGGCGGCACCATCGGCTTCGGCCTCGGCTCGCTCCTGGACCAGGGCCGCGTCCTGTCCGACATGACCATCGTGATGGCGGCCATCCTGCTGATCCTGGGTGTCGGCATCCTGATCGAGCTGCTGGTGTTCGCACCGATCGAGAAGCGCCTGCTCCGCAGCCGTGGTCTCCTCTCGGGCAGTACCCGCTAACCCGCACCCCTTCCAACGCGGGGTCATTTCCTGCCCAATATGCATCGTTTATTGGGCCGGATCTGACCCCGCGTTGATTTTTCACTGGCGGACTGGCGCCATGACCGTCAGCTTTGTGTGCCGCACCGCGTCCTCCCTCCCTCGGGAGCGTCTGTTCGACCTCGCCCGCAGTATTGACGCACACGTGGATTCCCAGAAGCGTTTGAAGCCACAGCCACAGGCAGCATGTGACACCGAACCGGGGCACATTGACACGGACACACCACGGATAGGGCCGATTCGGAGCCCACTTCCCGGCATTGTGACCCGCGACGGCGCCCCAAGAGCCCGCCCGGCAATGTGACGCAGGATTACCCAGCGTTACCGGGTGTTTCCGAACCATTGTTGGCCAGTATGACGCGGCCCTACCGTTGATTCATGGCAATTCAGGATATTTACCCCACCGCGCTGCGGCTGCTCGGCCGCCCCGTGCTGGTGGTGGGCGGCGGCCGCGTGGCTGCCCGCCGCGCCAAGGGACTGCTCGACGCCGGTGCACGGGTCACCGTGGTGGCTCCCGTTGCCTGCCCCGCGCTCCATGAACTCGCCGACGCCGGCCTCGTCACCTGGGAGCAGCGCACCTACCGTCCGTCCGACGTCGACGGCGTCTGGTTCGTCCAGACGGCCACCGGCAACCCCGCCGTGGACACCCAGGTTTCCGCGGACGCCGAAGCGCAGCGCACCTGGTGCGTCAACGCCTCCGACCACGAAGCATCAGCCGCCTGGACTCCCGCCGTCGCCGTCGTGGATGACGTGCAGATTGCCGTGAACGCCGGGGGAGACCCGCGCCGGGCCATGGCCCTGCGTGACGCCGTCGCCACCGCGCTGGAAACAGGCGACCTGCCGCTGCGCCGCCGCCGGGCCCACCGCGGCTCCGTTGCCCTGGTGGGCGGCGGACCCGGCGACACCGGCCTCATCACCGTCCGCGGCCGCCGGCTCCTGGGCCAGGCCGACGTTGTGGTGGCGGACCGGCTCGGCCCGCGCGAACTGCTCAACGAACTGGCCCCGGACGTCCGCGTCATCGAGGTGGGCAAGACTCCCGGCCACCACCCCGTACCGCAGTCCGAGATCAACCGCATCCTCGTGGACGAAGCACTCCAGGGTCACCGCGTGGTCCGGCTCAAGGGCGGAGACCCGTACGTCCTGGGCCGCGGCGGCGAGGAAGCTGAACACTGCCGGCAGCACGGCGTCGAGGTTGAGGTGGTCTCCGGCGTCACGTCCGCCATCTCCGTTCCCGCCGCCGCCGGCATCCCGGTGACCCACCGCGGACTGGCCAAGGGCTTCAGTGTGGTCACCGGCCATGAGGAACTCTCCGAGGTCCCTGCCCGCGCAGACCACACCATCGTCCTGCTCATGGGCGTGGGCGCGCTCCGCGATTCCGCCTCCGCCCTGGCCGGCGCCGGTCTCCCCGGGGACACACCGGTTGGTATTGTTGAAAACGGCTATTTGCCGAATCAGCGCGTAACCATCGGCACGCTCGGTTCCATCGCTGACCAGGCCGAAGCCACCGGCGTCGCCAATCCTGCCGTGATTGTGATCGGCGACGTGGTCCGCGTCAGCCCGTTCGCGCCGTCGCACTTCAAGACCGCGGACTACAGCACCACCACGCCGAACAAACCCCGCACCACCCGAGTTCTAACCCCCTGAAACCCATCGATTGCTCCGCAACTGCCCTTATGAAGGCTCAAAAGGGCACCTACGGAGCAATCGATGCAGAAGATAAAGGAACACAGCCGTGTCATCAAGCACCTCCGTAGGATCTGCCGAGCGTCCGCTGCGCGTTGCCGTCGTGGGCTCCGGCCCGGCCGGCGTCTACGCCGCGGACATTCTCACCAAGAGCGAAGCCGTCAAGAGCGGCGAGCTGACCGTGAGCATCGACCTCTTTGACCGCTACCCGGCACCCTACGGGCTGATCCGCTACGGTGTGGCCCCGGACCACCCGCGCATCAAGGGCATCGTCAACGCCCTTCACAAGGTCCTGGACCGCGGCGACATCCGCTTCTTCGGCAACGTGGACTACGGCACGGACATCTCCATCGAGGACCTCCGGACCCACTACGACGCCGTCATCTTCGCCACCGGCGCCATCAAGGACGCGGACCTGAACATCCCGGGCATCGAGCTGGACGGCTCCTACGGCGGCGCGGACTTCGTCTCCTGGTACGACGGACACCCCGACGTTTCCCGCGAATGGCCGCTGGACGCCAAGGAAATCGCCGTGATCGGCAACGGCAACGTGGCCCTGGACGTGGCCCGTGTCCTGTCCAAGCACGCCGACGACCTGCTGGTCTCCGAAATCCCGGACAATGTCTACGCCGGCCTGAAGAACTCGCCCGTCACCGACGTGCACGTCTTCGGCCGCCGCGGCCCGGCCCAGGTGAAGTTCACCCCGCTGGAGCTCCGCGAGCTGTCCCACTCCAAAGACGTGGACATCATCCTCTACGCCGAGGACTTCGAGTTCGACGAGGAATCGGACCGCCAGATCCAGAGCAACAACCAGACCAAGACCATGGTGGGCACCCTCACCAACTGGATCGCCGAGCAGCCCGAGGACCTCGCCGAGCTCCAGGCGTCCCGCCGCCTGCACCTGCACTTCCTGCACAGCCCGGTGGAGATCTACGACGACGCCGAGACGCCCGGCAAGGTTGCCGGCATGAAGTTCGAACGCACCGAACTGGACGGCACGGGCAACGCCCGCGGCACCGGCGAGTTCGTTGACTACCCCGTCCAGGCCGTGTACCGCGCCATCGGCTACTTCGGTTCGGCCCTGCCGGAGATCGAGTTCGACCACAAGAAGGGCGTGGTACCGAACGACGGCGGCCGCGTCCTGGATGCCGCCGGCACCCACGTGCCGGGCATCTACGCCACGGGCTGGATCAAGCGCGGACCGGTAGGCCTCATCGGCCACACCAAGGGCGACGCCCTGGAGACCGTAACGTACCTGCTGGAGGACCGCGAGAACCTGCCGGTTGCCGCCATTCCCGAAGCGGACGCCGTCGTGGATCTCCTCGATGCCCGCGGTGTGAAGTTCACCAGCTGGGAAGGCTGGCTGGCGCTGGACGCCCACGAGCTTGCCCTGGGCGCCGCGGCCACCGAGGCCGGCGGATCCCACGGGGTTGAGGTCAAGCGTGAGCGCATCAAGGTGGTTCCGCGCGAGGACATGGTTGCCATCTCCCGCGACGGTGTCACCGCCACGGTCTAGCACGCACAAAGACAACCAACGCGGGGTCACTTCCCACCCAATAATCACGGTTTATTGGGCCGGAAGTGACCTCGCGTTGCTTTAACGTCCGGGATTAACGCCCTGCGCCGCCCGCGGCCATCAATTCCAGCCGCTTGAGCGTCTCGGTGTTCCGCGCGCCGATCAGCGGGCTGCGCACGGCCTTTGGCATCAGCTTGCCGGGCCCCCGAATGGCGTCCTCGGAGATGGTGACCCGGCATTGGGTGCCCAGATCCTCCAGCGTGATCACTACTTTGGCCTCGCCCAGCGGCCACCCGCGGGCCACCAGCTCCAGCGAGCGGCCGGGCTCGACGGCCGTCACCCGGGTGCTGTCGTCGATTACCAGCGGCCAGGCACCCACGGAGTGGTGGAGCCTGGAGCCAGCTTCGGGCCAGTGAGCGTCAACTGCCCGGATCCGGGAGGCGCCCACCACCCAGCCCGAGTAGAGCCATCCGTCGGCGATAACCTTCCAGACATCCTCGGCCGGGGAGTTGAACAAGCGGTGCACGGTGGACATTGCGCTACTTCCTTTCGGTGGTGAGACTTGGTTACATCCGGCCGAACCGGGCGCGGACCAGGGCGAACAGACCGTAGCAGATGAACCCGGCGCCGATCGCGACGAGCAGGTACGGGCCGAACGGGTGGTCCGTGAGCGCCTTCAAGCTGCCGTCCAGCCCGGTGGATTCCTCGGGACTCTGCTTGCCTGCGGCGATGACGAACAGCAGACCCACCAGATTCAGGGCGAGACCTTTGGCCACGTGCCCGGCGACACCGAGGGAGTCGATGAGCCTGCCTCGGCGGGAGCCGTCGAAGAGGAAGAGCTCAGCCTTGAACCCGCGGCGAAGCCCCTTGATGACAAAGTAGACGCCCACGCCCATAACGGTCAGACCCACGGCCACCAGCACGGGCACGCCGAACGGGGCAGCCAGCAGGGCGGTGCTGACATCCCGGGTGGTGTCGCCCGAGTCCCCACGCATTCCGACGGCGAAACTGGCGAAGCTGAGCCCCACACTGCCGTACGCAACCGTCAGGCAACCGGAGGAGATCAGCTTTCCCAGCCGCTTCTTCCGGGGCAGATGCCGCGACCGGAGGGTGGCTTCGCTCAGCTGCCACAACGCCAGCCCGGTGCAGCCCACCACACACGACCACAGCACCGCAGGTCCCCACGGGTTGGCGCCGAGCTGCTCGATGGCCCCGGTGGCTTCCGCCTGTCCTGGCTGCCCGAAGGCGATGGCGATGGCGATCGCCCCAACGATGATGTGGAGCAGGGCCATCACAGCAAATCCGGAGCGCGCCACAATGTCCAGCGCCTTGGTATCCGACGCTTCCTCGACGGCGTCTGCCGCCTCGCTGATGCTGGATTCACCGTCTGCCATGGCTTAGCCGTTCATGGGCCCCTCCGCGTGCATCTTGCCGGCACCTGGACCCTCAACATGGATTGTGCAGCGCACCACCAGCTTGCCCGGAGCATGATCCAGCTCCACGAGGCTGTCATTCGCACTCAGTGAGGTGAAGACTTCAGAACCGGCCACCACCGTGACGCCCTTGGCCTTGGCCGTAGCCGTGGCGTTCCCCAAGGCTTCCTTCTCAAGGCCTGACATGTACGCGCCGTCATCGTCCCGGGCAGGGTCGCCGAAGGCCCAGCCGAACAAAGTTCCTGTTTCCATGGCCACGATATTACGCGTATCCGCTGCTGAAGACGGGGTTCCGTAACATTAGTAAGTGTGCTTACCATGGCGTGAGCATGACTTTCAGGGAACCAGTTCAACGTGAGGAATACACATCATGGCAGGAAATCTTGTTGCCCGCTCCGTTCACGACCTGACGGCCGCGGCGTGGTTCGGCGGCTCACTCATGGGCGCCATCGGGTTGAACGGTGCGGCTGCGGACGCCAAGGACCCGGCCGAACGGACCCGGCTCTCCAGTAAAGGCTGGATGAAGTGGGCGCCGGTCCAGACGGCGGCTTTCGCCTCACATTTGGTGGCTGACCTCGCCATTGCCTTTGAGAACAAGGAACGTATCGCGAAGCAGGACGGCGTGGCCCGCGACACCGTGATCAAGACGGCGGTCACGCTGGCCGGCGCTGCGGTGACGCTCTACGCCGGCATCCTCGGCAAGAAAGTGGACCAGCTCGCGGACCAGGGCGGCGAGGGAGCCACCGAGCCCCGGCCGGGGGCATCGGATGAGCTGAAGTCGGCGCAGCAGCAGCTCAAGATGCTGCAGTGGGCCATCCCCGCCCTCGCCGGCGCGGTGATCATCCTCGGGGCCAAGCATGGCGAGATGCAGCGGCCCAAGAATGTGTTCGCAGGGCTCCGCTCCTAGCGCCCAGAAGGCGCATCAGCACTAGGAAGCGGTAACGCGACGGCGGTCCGGCACTTTGGTGCCGGACCGCCGTCGTGCACTTCTTGCGACGCGCAGACTCCCCAGTGACGCGGACATTCCCTGGCGACGCGCACATTCCGTGGCGCCCCCGATATTTCCAGTGCGCCAGGGAAGGTGTGCGTCGATTTTGAAGATTCCGGGTCGAAATCGGGAAGCCCTCAGACGGGTTGGGTGTTGGGTGGCGGAAGGTCCGGGTTCATGTCCTGGAGGTGGGGATCCTCGGCGGTCCACACCTGGATGACCGCCCAGATGACGGCCGCCAGCGGGACGGACAGGACGGCGCCAATGATGCCGGCGAGGATGGTGCCGGCCGTCAGGGCCATCAGGATCACGAGTGCGTGGAGCTGGAGCGACTTGCCCATCACGATCGGCTGCAGCAGGTCACCCTCCAGCTGGTTCACGGCGATCACCACGGCCACCACAATCAGAGCCACCACCGGACCGTTGGCCACGAGGGCCACCAAGGCCGCAAGAATGCCGGCAACAGTCGCCCCCACCAGCGGGATGAAGGCGGTCATGAAGATGATGATGGCCAGCGGGAACGCCAGCGGAACCTGCATGATCAGGAGTGCTGCACCGATGGCCACGGCGTCCACCAAAGCCACAATGGCGGTGCCTCGGACGTAACCGCCGAGTACCTCCAGCGTGCGGCTGCCAACCCTGCGAAGTTTTGCTTCGCGCTGCCCGCTGAACGGCCGCAGGAAAAAGTTCCAGATCTTGGCGCCGTCTTTGAGGAAGAAGAACAGGATGACTACCATCAGGGCGCTCCCGGCCAGGAACTCCGTCACCACCGACAGCCCCGTGATGGCACCCGAGCGGACCTGGCTGCTGGTGGCAAACTGGATGATCCCTTCCCGCGCCTGGTCCAGCTGCTCCCGGTCGATCGGAATGGGGCCGTTGAGCAGGAACTGCTCCAGCTCGTCCAGCCCAGAGGATGCCTGCTGCGCCAGCTCGGCCCACTGGCTCCGCACGGAGAAGTAGATGACCGTGCCCACACCGGCCAGCAGGAGCAGGAGGGCCACGAACGCCACCCCCGTAGCCGCGGCGCCGGGCAGCCCGCGGCGGCGGAGCAGGTTCACGAACGGACCGATGGCGGCCGCAAGGATCAGTGCGATCAGGACCGGGATGACCAGGAGCTTGATCTGCATCAGGGCGTAAACCGAGACCACGGCCACCGCAAGGATCAACAGGACCTGGGCGGCGCGGATCCCCACCCTGCCCAGCCCGTCGGCCCACAACTCGCCCGGCGGCTTCCGCTCGCGCTGCTGGACGGGTGCCTTAAGATTTGGGGCCGGCTCGTTCGGGGCCCCTACAATCGGGGAATCCTCGCCCGGGTTCTCTGCGTGGATGTCCTGATGGGGTGCTCGTGACATGGAAACTCCTCGTCATCGGCGGGCACCGGAGTGCGGGTGGCACCCGGGGCGTTACGGCCTACGTCAGATCGTAAGCCTACTGATTTCCCCGTCAGGGCAGAAACTCCGGCCCCACCCGTCTGTCAGGCTAGGCCCGCAGCCACTCCGCGCAGGAGTTCAGGTTCTGGTTGACGCTGGCCACGGCGGCTTCGGCGTCGTGGGCCTCGATCGCATCCACCACGGCACCGTGGCCCTCGTTAGTGAGACCGTCCAGGCGGCCCTTGCGTTGCTGCTTGAGCAGGTCCTGGTGGAAAACGTCGCCGAAGCTGACGTAGAGCTCGTGCAGCAGCGGGTTCCCTGAAGCCTGGGCGACCCGCGCATGGAATGCCCAGTCGGCCTGGGCCCACCCTTCGTAGTCGGCCGCGTTCCAGGCGACCTCCCGGGCGGCGAGCACGGCACGCAGGGCCGCGACGTCGTCGGCCGTGGCGTGGCGCGCGGCCAGCCGGGCAGCCTGCGTGTCCAGGCCGAGCCTGACTTCGAGAATGTGCTCATCCGTGTGGTCCTGGTACATCCGGCGGGCGGCACCGGAGATTTCGCTGGTGGCGCGGACGTAGGTGCCGTCGCCGCGGCGGACCTCCAGCATCCCGCTGTGGGCCAGGGCTTTGATGGCCTCGCGGAGGGTTCCACGGGAGACGCCCAGGCTCTGGATCAGTTCCGTCTCGGAGGGGATGCGCTGGTGCAGCTGCCATTCGCCGGAATGGATCATCTGCCGGAGTTTGGCGGTGACTTCATCGGCGAGGGGTGGGCGGTGTGAGGTGCTCAGGGTCATGGCGTCCTACTTTTTCCGGGTCACGATGGGGCTGCGTGAGATGAGGTGGGCCACCACAACCTGGACCACGGCGAGGCCCAGCAGCAGTGCCACCGGCAGGGTCCAGCTGCCTGTGCCGCCGTACAGCAGGCCGGTGCCGAACGGACCGGCCGTGGCCAACAGGTAACCCGTGGACTGCGCCAGGGTGGACAGCGCAGTGGTCTCGGCGGTGCTGGTCCCACTGCGGCTGATCATCACCATCACCAGCGGGAAAATGCCGAGGCCAAAGCCGAGCAGGACAGCGGGAATGAAGGCCAGGCTCACGGGCAGGACCAGCAGTGACGCCAGGCCGGCCATCATGATGGTGCTGACCAGATACAGGGCAGGCCGGAGCATCCGGGGCCGTGAGCCGATGGCGAGGATCAGCATGCCGGCCGGCACGGACACCAATTGCATTAGCCCGAACAGCAGTCCGCTGTCCGCCGCGTTGAGGCCCATGCTGGTCAGCATCGAGGGGAACCAGCTGATGAGCGCATAGGCCAGCAGCGCCTGCAGGGTGAAGATGGCAGTGAGCAGCTGGCCCTTCCGGGTGC
Organism: Pseudarthrobacter sulfonivorans; assembly: GCF_031454915.1. Taxonomy (GTDB): domain Bacteria; phylum Actinomycetota; class Actinomycetes; order Actinomycetales; family Micrococcaceae; genus Arthrobacter; species Arthrobacter sulfonivorans_C. Next base: position 116,877 of record NZ_JAVDRS010000001.1, read on the forward strand.
GCAGCAGGGGCCAAGGCGAGATGTTCGCGGCCGTGCTGCGGACGCTGTTGCGGTGCGTGTGCAGGACCATCGGCAGGAAGCCCAGGAACGCGGCCACCGCCACGAAGCCGAGGGCGCCCACCGCGGCTGACGGTGAACCCAGTGCCATGGACAGTGGGACGACGGCGACCGCGGCCACGGTGGCGCCGGTGGTCATGGTTACGGTGTACAACGCCGTCATGACCGACGTGCGGTGGGCAAAATGCTCGCGGATGAACGAGGGCATGGCCACATTGCAGACGGCCAGGCCGGACATTCCCACCACCGTGCCCGCAAGCAGCATGCCTGTGGCCGGGATCCCGCGCAGCAGGAGCCCGCCGGCCAGGAACGCCAGGGCCAGCAGGATGGCCTTTTCAACACCCAGCCGTCCGGTCAGCCATGAGGTCGCCGCCCCTGCCAGCGCAAAGCAGAGGGTGGGGATGGAGGGGATGACGGCTGCCACCAACGGTCCATAGCCCAGGACCTGCTGCAGGTCGTGCAGGAGGGCTGACGCGCCCGCGATGCCGGTCCGAAGATTCAGCCCGATCAACACCAGTGCCACCACGCCGAAGACGACGACGGTGCGCGGCTTTGGAGGTGCGGCGGGCAACGCGGGCGGAGCGGAAAGTGAAGCAGTCATCTCTTTAGGTTAGACGTTAGACGTTTGATGTCTAGGGTTCTGTGGGGAACCTCTCCCGGCTGTTAACGTGGCGGGCATAGACTCGGGCCAGCAGGCCGCTAGGCCCGATCGAAGTGGAAGGACGGCTGGTCATGGCTTCCGAGGACGTTGAGGTTGAGAAGAAGTACGACGTCGGCGAGGACGCCGAGGTGCCAGACCTTACGGAGCTCCCCGGCGTGGCCCGAGCGGGGGACCCGCGTGTGGACACCCTGGAAGCGGTGTACTTCGACACCGGGCGCCATACGCTCGCGGCCCGTGGCGTCACCCTGCGCCGCCGCACCGGAGGCGCGGACGCCGGCTGGCACCTGAAGCTGCCGCCGGAGTTCGTCGGGGGTTCGAAGGACGCCGATCCGAAAGACGCGGGGTCAGCTTCAGCACCACAGCGGCGCCGCGAGCTTCGCGCCCCGCTGGGCCAGCCCGACGTCGTACCTGACAGCCTGCTGGCTTATGTGCTGGCGTACCTGCGCGGCGATGATCCGGCGCCGGTGGCCCGGCTGGAAACGCACCGGACCACCCACCCGCTCTATGGCGACGACGGCGTCCACCTCGCAGACCTGGCCGATGACAGGGTCAGCGCCCACATTCTCGAAGGTGGTGCCCCGCCCGCTGAGGAGGCCAAAGCGCGGCGGTGGCGTGAGTGGGAACTGGAACTGGTCCACGGGAGCCCTGACCTTTTCCCGGCGGCGGCAGGGATCCTGGCAGCCGCCGGAGCCAGTCCGGCCGGCCACAGGTCCAAGCTGGCGAAAGCCCTGGAAGGATCAGGCACGGAAGAAACCCGGGACAACGGGGTCTCCGCTCCGGCGCCCAAGCCGCCACGCAAGAAAGGGCCGGTCTCCGACCTCTTGACCGCCTACCTCGCCGAACAGATCCGTGAAATCCTGGCTCACGATCCTGGCGTGCGGCTGGAGCAGCCAGAAGCGGTACACGATTTGCGCTCCGCCACCCGCCGCGCCCGTTCGGCGCTCGCAGCCTACCGGCGGATTTACAGTGCAGTGACCGTGCGGCGGCTCCGGGACGAGCTGAAGTGGCTCGGCGGGATGTTGGGATCGCCGCGCGACGCCGAAGTGATGCTGGACCGGCTGCGCGGACACGCCGCGGAGCTGCCCCCGGGACCCGTGTCGAAAGCGGCGGCAGACCGGCTCGAAGAAGAACTCGGCAATACCCTTGACACTGGCTACCGGAAACTCCAGAAAACGCTGCTTACCGAACGGTATTTCCGGCTCCTGGATGACCTCGAAGCCTTCCGGGACCATCCACCAACACGGCCGGACGGGGCAGCGCCGGCCCGTAAGGCGGCCGCCAAGCTCGCGGGCAAAGCGGCGAAACGGCTGCAGCGGGCAGCCCGGACGGCCAAGCGTGCCCGCCGGGGAACCCAGCACGAGACCGCCCTCCATCAGGTCCGTAAGGATGCCAAACGGCTCCGCCACGTGGCCGAGTCCATAGGCCCCGTGCACGGCAAACGTGCCAGGAAAATTGCCAAGGCCGCCCACCGCCAGCAGAAGATCCTCGGCGATTTCCAGGACAGCGTGGTTTCCCGGGACGTGCTCGCCAAGCTGGCGGCAGCGCCGGACCTGCCGGAATCCATTGCATCGGCCTACCTCACGCTCCATACCCGGCAGGTCCAGTTGGCAGCCGAGGCCGAAGCCAAGTACTGGAAGGCGCGCAAGAAGTCCCGGACGATCCTCCAACGCGGGGTCATTTAATGCCCATCCGGGGCCGTTTATTGGGCGGGAAGTGACCCCGCGTTGCAGTTGTCAGGCGTAGCCGTGGTCAGGTCCCTTGCCGCGCTCCGAGCCGCGAAACGGCCAGCGCCAGCCACAGCTGCACACGGTCCGCCGTGACCGAAGGATCGTAGCCCGTGAGTTCGGTGATCTGCGCCAGCCGGTACCGTACGGTGTTCCGGTGCAGGGTCAGGGCTTCGGCGACGGCGGCCACTGAACCGTTGTTGTTGAGGTAGCTTTCCAGCGTGGTCACCAGCTCCGACCCGTGGGCGGCGTCGAAAGTGCGCAGCGGGTTCAGCGACTCATGGGCCATGTCGGCCAGGGGAACGTCTTCGCTGGCAAGCAGCAGGGACGTCAGGCTAAGGCGTTCAGGTTCGTTCACCGGAAGGCCGTGGCTGGCCGCGTCCCGGGCCTCAAAGTAGCTCCAGCGCAGGCCGTTCGGTTTGGTGTACGCACCGCCGATCCCGATGGTCGCGTGGATCCCCGCCTCAGCCAGGTGGTCGCTGAGTTGCCGGGCCAGGGCGGGTGCCGCGCCGCCGTCGTCGTGCACCACGATCACCAGGTCCTGCCCGACGACGGCGGCCACCGCGTTCTCCAAAACCTGCGGCACCGAGGTGCTCACCAGTGCCTTGTGATGCGCGGCGGAAACCGCCAGCAGCACCACATTCCGGCGAGTGCTGTTCAGGCCCACGCCGGCCAGCCGGCGCTGTGCCTCGCTGGTCTCCAGGGCGCCGTGGATGACGTCCTCCAGGACCTGGCCGCACAGGGCACGCTGGGCCTGGCGCTGCTTGACCATGTTGTTCAGCTCCACGCTGATCAGGTTCTGGGCGTAGCCGATGATGCCTGAATCCTCGAAGGGCTGGCGGACCCACAGCGTGCAGGCATCGCGGCGGCCGGTGGGAATCGGGTAGGAGGCCCACGTGTCCGCGGTGGGGAGTCCGGTGCTGCTGTTGTACAGGTGGGCGGTGAACTGGGTGAGGGCAATGTCAGTGCGCAGCATGCCGCCGAGGTGCTTGAGGAGCTGGCTCAGGCCGCCGCCGGTGAGGAGTGCCCGGGCCAGGATCTGGTGGCCCGCGATCAGGCGTTCCAGCTTGGCAACGTGATCCGCGGACTGGGCGTCGGCCACCAGTTTTCCGATGGCGATGAACGGCGTCTCGTAGGGGACACGGACCACGGGAAGCCCCCAGCGGTTGGCCTCGGCAATGAGGGCCGGCGGCACGTCGTCGTGCGTAAGTCCAGTGCCGAACCCGATCCCCACAGCACCCGCGCGCTGGACCTGGCGGACAAACCGCCGCTGCTCCGGCGCCGACCGCAGCCGCATCCCGGTGGTCAGCACCAGTTCGCCGCCGTTGAGGAATCGCTGCGGGTCCTCAAGTTCGGTGACGGCCACCCAGTTGATGTCGTGGTGCCAGGTGGTTTCGGCCAGGCCGGCCTTGGACAGGCGGAGGGACTGCACGCCGAGCAGCATCGCGAGGGAAATGGCCATGAATCTAGGATAGCCAGGCGCTGGGCGACCGCACTAAACATGTAACCGAACGGTGTGCAGGTGACTATTCCATGAGCGGGGGCGGGGGCATAGGCTCGAAACATCGCACGTACCGCACCAGCGCTGGTTTTCCCCTGAAAGAGGTTGTACATCGTGGTTCAGACCTTGCAAAACTTCATTAACGGTGAGTTTGTCACCCCGGCAGGCACCGGCTTGCTGGACATCGTCAACCCCACCAATGGCGAGGTGGTGGCAAAGTCGCCGGTCTCCGTGCAGGCCGACGTTGACGCCGCCATGACCGCCGCGAAGGATGCCTTCAAGAGCTGGAAGCACGTCACTCCCGGCCAGCGCCAGCTGATGCTGCTCAAGCTCGCGGACGCCATCGAGGCCAACAGCGACGAACTCGTTGAAGCCCAGCACCGCAACACAGGACAGGTCCGTTCCCTCATCGCCTCCGAGGAAGTTGCCGCCGGGGCCGACCAGCTCCGTTTCTTCGCCGGCGCGGCACGCATCCTGGAAGGGAAGTCCGCCGGCGAATACTTCGAGGGCCACACCTCCTACGTACGCCGCGAACCCATCGGCGTAGTGGCCCAGGTGGCACCTTGGAACTACCCGTTCCTGATGGCCATCTGGAAGATTGGCCCCGCCCTGGCCGCTGGCAACACCGTGGTCCTCAAGCCCTCCGACACCACACCGGAATCCACCCTGGTGCTGGCCCGTCTGGCCGGCGACATCCTGCCCGCCGGTGTGCTGAACGTGGTGCTGGGAACCGGCGAAACCGGTGCCCTGATGGTGGAGCACAAGGTTCCCGGCCTGGTTTCCATCACCGGCTCGGTCCGCGCCGGCATTGCCGTGGCCTCAGGCGCCGCGCGTGGCCTCAAACGCGCCCACCTGGAACTCGGCGGCAAGGCCCCGGCCATCGTCTTCAAGGACGCGGACATCAAGAAGAGCGCTGCGGCCATCGCCGAGTTCGCCTTCTTCAACGCCGGCCAGGACTGCACCGCCATCACCCGGGTCCTCGTGGAGGACTCGGTGCACGACGACGTGGTGGCGGCCATGGTGGAGCACACCACGACCCTGCACACCGGCTCGCAGAACGATGAAGACAACTACTTCGGCCCGCTGAACAATGTGAACCACTTCAACGCCGTGACCTCCGTGGTGGAGCACCTCCCGGACAACTGCAAGATTGTCACCGGCGGCCACCGGGCGGGCGAGAAGGGGTACTTCTTCGAACCCACCATCGTCACAGGCGCCAAGCAAACGGACGACATCGTTCAGAAGGAAACGTTCGGCCCGGTCATCACGGTGCAGAAGTTCACCACTGAGGCAGAGGCACTGGAGCTGGCGAACGACGTCGACTACGCCCTGGCATCCAGCGTCTGGACGTCCGACCACGGCACTGCCATGCGGATGAGCCGCGACCTGGACTTTGGTGCCGTCTGGATCAACACCCACATCCTGCTCACGGCCGAAATGCCGCATGGCGGCTTCAAGCAGTCCGGCTATGGCAAGGACCTCTCCATGTACGGCGTTGAGGACTACACGCGCATCAAGCACGTGATGAGTGCACTTGATGCCTAGCTCAGCCGCCTGACTCACTTCTCCGGTGGTTGAGCTTCCCCACCGGCGCCCTAACCTCGCTTCGCTTCGGCCAGGGAACCCTGCCGGCGTGGCCCCATTCAGTCAAGAAAGGTTTCTCCATGACCGCCACCGCAAATGACATCACGTTCCGCCTGGAACAGAAGCGCCGTGTCCAGGCCGACTTCCCGGGCCCCAAGTCCATCGCCCTGACCGAACGCCGCAAGGCAGTGGTTGCCGCGGGCGTCGCCTCCAGCGTCCCCGTGTACGTGGCGGATGCCGACGGCGGGATCATCCACGACGTCGACGGCAACTCCTTCATCGATCTCGGCTCGGGCATCGCTGTGACCAGCGTCGGCGCCTCCGATCCCGCCGTCGTCGGGGCCGTCAAGGAAGCGGTGGAGCACTTCACGCACACCTGTTTTATGGTCACCCCGTACGAAAGCTACGTGGCCCTTGCCGAGCAGCTGAACCGCCTGACCCCCGGTGACCACGAAAAGCGCACCGTGCTGTTCAACTCCGGCGCCGAGGCAGTGGAGAACGCCGTTAAGGTGGCCCGACTGGCCACGGGGCGCGACGCCGTCGTCGCCTTTGACCACGCCTACCACGGCCGCACCAACCTCACCATGGCACTGACCGCCAAGGCCATGCCATACAAGTCAGGCCCGGCAGGCAGCTTCGGCCCGTTCGCGCCCGAGGTCTACCGCCTGCCGATGAGCTACCCGTACCGCGAGGAAAACCCGGAGATCACAGGTGCCGAGGCAGCCCAGCGCGCCATCACCATGATCGAAAAGCAGATCGGCGGGGAACTGGTCGCGGCGATCATCATCGAACCCATTCAGGGCGAGGGCGGCTTCATCGTCCCGGCCGAAGGCTTCCTGCCGGCACTGGCCGCCTGGGCCAAGGACAAGGGCATCGTGTTCATCGCCGACGAGGTCCAGTCCGGCTTCTGCCGGACGGGCGAATGGTTCGCCGTTGATCACGAAGGCGTTGTCCCGGACATCATCACCATGGCCAAGGGCATCGCCGGCGGGATGCCCCTTTCGGCGATCACCGGCCGCGCCGACCTGCTCGACGCCGTCCATGCGGGCGGACTGGGCGGCACCTACGGCGGAAATCCCGTGGCATGCGCCGCGGCGCTGGCCGCCATCGGTTCCATGGAGGAATACAACCTCGCCGGCCGGGCCCGGCACATCGAGGAACTGGCCACCGGCCGGCTGCGGGAACTGCAGGCCGAGCTGGCCGATGCGGGCAAGGCCGTTGTGGGCGACATCCGCGGCCGCGGCGCGATGCTGGCCATCGAACTGGTCCGTGCCGGTTCGAAGGAGCCCAACCCGGAGCTGACCAAAACGGTTGCCGCTGCCTGCCTCAAGGAAGGCGTCATCATCCTCACCTGCGGCACGTACGGCAACGTCATCCGCCTGCTGCCGCCGCTGGTCATCACCGACGCGCTGCTGAACGACGGCCTGGACGTCCTGGCGGCAGCCATCAAGGCCAACGCCTAGCACGCGGGCACCACCGGCAGGCGCCATCCCAAACAATGGGCGCTGAGCCCTAACTGAGTGAGTAAGGCAGTACCCGGCCACGGCCGGGTACTGCCTTTTTTCGTTCTGTACTCGCTTTCCGGCCGCTGCGCTAGGGGAAACTACCTAACCCCCCAGCCCTGCGGGGCATCAGTGAGTAAGTACCCCTAAGAAAATTTTTAGAGTACCAGTTACTCGTGTTCGCCGTCAGGAACGACCGTATGTTGATCGCAACGGAGGCGAAAACATCGGCTCCGGACAAGATCCACCTGTGAGGAGATGCACTTCCTGCCCCTCGATGCTGGCTCGTTGGCAACGACGTCAGCAGCGGGTAGCAGGCACCTCCCGTGGAGCGCGCTGAAGTCCCTGGGGCGTGGCGCGGTGCAACCCGGCAAAGGCGCCGCGGTCTGCAGGGTCTGCATACAGGAATTCAGCCAACGAACGCATCGCTCAAGACAAGGGGAATCTCAATGACTCAGCTGTCAACAGAAACTGAGGATCTTAAGGCCCACACCGCAGTCACGAGGGCGCCCTCTGTCAACGAGGTCCGCCGTCCCGGTCGTCGCCTGTCCGCACGCCACGACCTGCCTCCCGTGCGCCCGAATGCCGGATCCAACCCGGGCGTTTCGCCGATCAGCCAGGGCGAGGACCTGTGGGACGAGGGGCGTCTGGCTGCCCGTTCGGGGAACCACGAGAAGGCCATCACCTGTTTTGTCCGCGAAGCTGAGGCACGGACCGCGGAAGGCAGCCACGGCCGCGCCGCCATAGCGTTCCGGACGGCGGCGGAAGAGGCCCGCACGCAGGGGCAGGCGGAGCTGGGCGACCAGTTGCTCGACCGCGCCGCATCGGCCTACACGGAAGCAGCAGGGCGCACCGGACTTGCTCCGGGCACCGCGCACCAGGCATGGATCTCGGCGGCCAAGTGCTTCCTGCAGCTCCAGCAACTGGACCGGGCAGCGTCCTGCATCGAAGAGGCTCGACGCGTCGCAGCGGGCACCCACCGCCGCCTCGACCCCGCCCGGTCTGCGTCATGAGGATCCTGCTGACCACTGAGAGCACGTATCCATACTTCCAGGGGGGCGTTTCCACGTGGGCGCATGCGCTGGTCACCGGCATGCCCGAGCACGAGTTCGTGGTGGGGGCGGTGGTCGGTAACCCGTATGTGGACCGCGCCTTCGAGGTCCCGGCCAACACGACTGTGGTGAGCATCCCCCTGTGGGGGACGGAGACGGTGGCCGAATACGTCAAGCCGAGAGCGCGCGTCGGAAATCGGGGCGCGGGCCGGAGACGGTTACAGGAGCGTGCCTTCGCGGACCTGTTCCTGCCGGCGTACGAGGAAGTGATCGGAAACCTGCTGGAGCAGCGCGAACCGCGGGCGCTCGGTGTTGCCATCGCCGACATCGCGGAGTACTGCGAGGACCACGATCTGCGTGAGGCGCTGCGTGATCCCCGATGCTGGGAGCTGATCCGCACCCGGCTTGCCGAGCACCCGCTGCTCGGCGACATTTCGATGGCGGACGCCATCGACTTCGCGCGGTCCCTGTACCGCTACCTCATGCCGCTGGCCGTGCCCCTCCCCAACGTCGACCTGGCCCATGCATCGGGCGCCGCACTCTGCGCGCTGCCCGCGATTGCGGCCAAACTGCGCAAGGGCGTCCCTCTGCTCCTCACCGAGCACGGGGTCTATGTGCGCGAACGTGTTCTTCAGCTGGTCCGGGACGACACTCCGCTGCTGCGTAAGACGCTGCTTGGCAATCTCTACGGAGCGGTCGCCCGTTGCGCTTACGCGTACGCCGACGCCGTCCTGCCGGTCTGTGAGTACAACACCAGGTGGGAATACCAGCTGGGTGCCGATCCCAGCCGCCTCCAAGTGGTGTACAACGGCGTCGACCCGGACCAGTTCGTCCCGCAAACGGTCGAGCTGGACCGGCCGACCATCGCCTATGTCGGACGCATCGAGCCGCTCAAGGACGTGCTGGGGCTCATTACCGCAGTCGCCCGGATCCGGCAGGCGATCCCGGACGTGCTCTGTCGAATCTACGGTCCCGTCGATGACCCCCGTTACGCCGAGCGCTGCCGCGCCGCCGTCGGTACCTTCGGCCTCGAGGGGAATGTGGTGTTTGAAGGGACCACGAAGGACCCGGCCCAGGCGTACCAGGACTCGGACGTTGTGGTGCTCTGTTCCGTGTCCGAGGGCTTCCCCTACACCGTGGTGGAGGCGATGTGCAGCGGTCGTCCCGTCGTCGCGACGGCGGTGGGCGGTGTCCCGGAGGCATTGAACCGTCCCGAGCTGCTGGTCGAACCACAGAACCCGCAGGCGCTGGCCGACGCCGTCGTCGACCTCCTCCGGAAGACCCCCGCGGAACGCGTGGCCATCGGCGAAGAGTTCCGGGAGCGGGCCGTCCGGCTGTTCTCCCAGGAGCGCTTCCTCGAGGAGTACCGCGCCCTCTACCTAGGAGCTGTCAATGAGCAAGCTGCCTGATGACGCCGTCCTGGCAGACCTCATCACGGACCTCGACGATCTCGGGCCGGACCTGCACGCCGAGGCCCGATCGGTCGCCGGCCGCACGCGCCAGGCACAGGACGCCTTCGAAGTGGCCGTCATCCTCGGAACCGTGGGCTACAACGACCAACGCGCGCGCGAACTGGGCTGCCGGGACGTCTTCGACCTCTCGGAGAAGATCGTTTCACTCCTGCCCCTGTTCGACGGGCCGGCGGACGAGCCTCCGGTGGGCACCGTGGACCACATCGCCGAGCCACCGCCGGGCCCCGATCGGATGAGCCTGGGACTGATCGGACTGTCGCTGCTGTACTCGGCCCCGTGGATCGTCGCGGTGGTTGCGCTGGTGGTCGGTCGGGTGTCCTTCTGGTCCACCATCACCGCGCTGCAGTTCTCCACCACGACCAGCCTGGCGTTGTTCGCCGCGCTGGTGGTGACCGGCGGGTTCATGCAGGCGTTCGCCAGGAGGGGCCTGTTCTATGCCCTGCAGCACAACGCGCCCCTGTTGCGCTGGACGCTGTGGCGGACACTGGGGGCCGGCCTCGCGGCCATGCTCGTGGTGGTCGGAGGCGGTTACCTGATCCTCGAGTTCGTGCTGCAGGCTTACACGCCTGCCTCGAACCGGTCGTTCCTGTTCTTCGGGATTTCCATCGGAATCCTGCTGCTTGCCTTCTCGCCGCTGTACCTCGCCCGGGCACTGCGTGAAGTGGTGATCGCAGCCTGCGCCGGCGGGCTGGTTGCCATTGTCGGTGCGTGGTGGATCACGGATGAAAACTACATCAACCTTTACCTCGCGCAATCAGTGCAGTTCGCCGCGATATGGACTGTGATCATCGTGGCCGTGGCGTTCGATATTCCTGTCCTCCGACGGCTGGCCGCACCACCGGTCACGGTGGTGGGGGACCAGGCTATGGAGGAGCGGCGCGTCCTTGCGCCCCGGCTTGGCCCGGTGATGCGCACAGTGCGTGCCTACTGGGCCTACGGGAGCGGTTTCTTCGTCCTCCTCGTGATCGATCAGCTGATCGCGGGAGGCCTGTGGCACGGGGAGTTCAACTACAACGGGGTGTACCAGGTCGGTGTCGGTACCGGTCTGCTCGTCCTTATCCCGACCCTCACCTACGCAATCGCCGCCAGCTACCTGCTGCCAGCGCTTGTGCGGCGCCTGATGACCGGAAACCGGGTCTCCGGCAACGACGTGATTAACCGCGTACTCCTCAGCTTCTACCGCAAGCATTTGGCGATCACCCTGCTCGTCGGGCTGGTGAGCGGTGCTCTGCTGCTCGCTGCCACGGACTGGCTCACCACGGTGACCCTGCTCACGGTGGGCCTCGAGTCGGCACGGGACATCTACACCTACGCCTTGGCCGGCTACATGTTGCTGGGCATTGGAGCCTTCAACACCGGGCAGTTATTCAGCATGGGCCTGGCGCGCTTGCCCGCGGCAGTCGTGTGGACCGGAGCCGGGGTTTCCCTGGCCACAGGGCTTATTCTCTCGTCGCTGGGGAGCCCCCTGATGGGTCCCGTCACCGGACTGTTGGCCGGTTCCGCGGTGTTCGCCACCGTGACATCGGTGGCCGCCTACCGCATGTTCCGTCGTTTCGATCTCAGCTACTACAGGGCGTTCTGATGAAAAAGATGCGAACCACCATCCTTGCCGCCGTCGTTGTCCTCGGACTTACCGGAGCCGGTTTTGCTGCCGCACGCGCCGGCGAAAGCCCCACGCCTATCGCCTCGTCCCTGCAGTGGAACCTGCTGCGAACGGCCGAGGGAATCCTCATGGACGACCCGTTCAAGGAGGCCATCCCCAGCAGGGAGGTCCAGGACTCCTACGAATTCAACGGGGACACCGAGGACGCCCGGACATTCGTCCGGGCCACCGCCGGCGGCCTCGAGGTGGGGGTGAACCCGGATCCGCTGCGCCAGAGCCACAGCGGTCACTTCGCGGTCACCCACGACGCCTATCCGGAGACCAGCATCTTCCATGTGCGGATGTCGAAACAACCCGGTCAGGTCAAGTCGGCGGACGAGGTGGGCCAGGCGGTCTTCGCCGTCCAGACGGCCTCCACCAAGATCACCGGCCTCATCAACTTCATCGTGCTGTCAGCTGACAGCACAGAGGGGATGACCTCCTGGCGGGTGGGGTACATGTACGGGCATGTGAGGGACGCCGAGTACATCGGCTACTGGGGTACCGAGCCGTCGGTGAACGAGCCGGACACCCAGGACATCACCCTCCGCACGAACGGCCACAACACGCTGACTGTCTGGTTCGGCGAGAAGGAGGTGTTCCACTCCGATGACCTCGACATGGACATTGGGGCGCCGTACCAGCCGTACCTCGAGGTACAGGCCGTGAGGACACCCTTCTACTCCTCGTTCCAGGACTTCTGGATCGTGGAGAACGACACCATTCGACTGAGTGGCGCCCCGGCCGGGGCACATGTTGCGCTGGTCGCTGACGGAGTGACGCTGTCCGAGGAGACTGCCACGCCAGGCGGTGAAGCAAACCTGACCTTGCCCCCGTACGCCGCGAAGGGCAGTGGCACGTTGGAGATTACCGAGCCGGGGCGCGAGCCCGTACGGCTGGGGTCCTTCGACTACGCGGGCGGCGACCAGCTGCAGCTGGCCGTGAAATGACGCCTTGGAGGCTGGGTTCAGCGATTCTGGAGTCCGCACGCCGGGTAGTCCCCACGCTCGCGCCGAGCCCTGCCCCCTTGGGGCAGGGCTCGGCGGTCCGGCCCTTCGCGATCTACTACGGGTGGCCCAGCTACGTGAACGGGGCAAACGGCAAGGTGGGCAAAGCCGTCGGCGCATTCGAGGGCTACGGCGTGGTGGTGTTCGGTGACGACTCCGCGACCTCGGAGGGGGATCCCCTGACGGCCCCGATCATGGCGGGGGTCGCTGCCCGCGGCGGAGAACCGTACGGGTACGTCACCGTCGGTGTCAGCGACGGCGAGCCGAACCACTCCCTGGACGAGCTGCGAGCGCGGCTGGAAGCCTGGCGTCGCCTCGGCGCCCGCGGAGTGCTCCTCGACTGCGCCGGTGCGGACTACGGGGTGAGCCGGGCCAGGTTCGACGCCGTAGTGCAATATACGCACTCGCTGGGGATGCACGTGCTGGCGAACGCATGGAATCCCGACGACGTCCTGGCAGGCTCGCGCACGATGGGACCGGGGGACGGCTACTTGGGGGAGAACGACGTGCTCTCCGACGGCCGGTTCCTGTCGCCGGCCACCTACCAGCCGAAGCTGGCGAAGATGGCGAAGTACAAGGCGAAGCTGGGGATCACCCTCTACGAGACGTCCACAAGCTGGGACCTCCAGCACGCCGACGCCCTGACGGCACAGGTACTGGCCGCACTGAAGGACTATCCAATCGACGCGCTCCAGCTGAGCGACCCGCAGTACTGCTGCCTGGACAACGTCCTGATCAGTCCTCCGGCAGCGCTCAGGACCGGTCAGTGAGACTGATTCTGCGTCGGCTGCGGCTCCAAGCCACTGCTCTGTTGGCTGCCGCCGTGCTTCTTTCGCTCACCGGTTGCGAGGTGGGCGACTCCGGTCCACCCCCGGCAGCAGAGGCCGGGATGCGGATCGCCGTCCCCGCCTACGTCAACCCGCCCGACACGGCGTTCTGGCAAGCGTTGATCGATGCCGTCCCAAAGGTTCGCGACGTCATCGTCAACCCCGACAGCGGGCCGGGGGCGGCTGCGTCCGAACCTTATGTCCAGCTGATCAAGTCCTTGCGCGAGGCTGGCATCCGGGTGCTGGGCTACATCCCAACCGAGTATGGTGCCCGTGACAAGGCCCTGGTCAACGGGGAGATCGACCGCTGGCGGGAGTGGTATGGCGTCAACGACATTTTCTTTGATGAGGTGACGGCCGTTGCCAAGGGCGTTCCTACCTACGCTGCCTACGCCGCCACCGTCCACGAGGCTGGGGGTGCCGCGGTACTCAACCCGGGGTTGATGCCTGACCGCGCCTACTTCGAGTTCGCCGACGCAATCGTGACGTTCGAGAGTCCCGTGAGCTCATACTTCAACATGAAGGAGCCCCCTGCGTGGCTTCGCTCGGAGACGCGCACCGAGGTGTGGCATATCGTCAGTACTGCTCCGCTGGACAAACTTGGTGAGGTGGTGGACCGGGCCCGGCAGTACGGCGCAGACCATCTTTATGTCACCGACGACAGGGAGCCCAATCCGTACGACAGCCTTCCGTCGTACTGGGGGGCCCAGCTGGACGCCGTCGGGGGATAGCGGAGGCTACCGCTATGGGCTGGCGAGCCGCTTGGCCACGGAGTTCCGGCGGGCGGCAGTGAGCATATCCACTGTCAGTACCAGCAAAGCCAGCCACACCACGCCGAAGCCGATCCAGCGGTCCGGCGTCATGGCCTCGTTGAACACCACGAGCGCCACAACGAACTGCAGCACAGGCGCCAGGTACTGCAGCAGCCCGATGGTGGTCAACGGCAGCCGGCGTGCAGATGCTCCGAAGAACAGCAGCGGCACCGCGGTGAGTACGCCGGACGCCACCAGGAGCCAGAAGTGCCCCGGGCCCTGGTTGGCCAGGGTGGCCGAGCCGCTCAGGCCCAGGAACACCATGGTGGCCGCGGCGACCGGGGCCAGCACCATGGTCTCGACGCTGAGGCTGGTCACGGCATCCACCTTGGGGCCTACGCGCTTCTTCACGAACCCGTACAGCCCGAAGCTGAAGGCCAGTGTCAGGGCGATCCACGGCAGTTTGCCGTAGCTCACCGTGAGAACGCCCACCGCCACAAAACCGATCCCCACGGCGGCCCACTGGAGGACGCGCAGCTTCTCCTTGAGGACAATCACGCCGAGGAGAACCGAGACAAGGGGATTGATGAAGTATCCGAGGGAGGCTTCAACCGCCTGGCCGGTGGTCACGCCGTACGTGTAGGTCAGCCAGTTGACGGCAATGAGGGCGCTGGCGATGGCCAGGGCGCCGAACACCGCGCGGTTCCGGAAGGCAGCGGCCAGCGCACGCCAACACCGCGTGACGGTGATCAGCAGGACACAGAAAAGCAGCGACCAGACCACCCGGTTGGCCACGATCTCCACCGCTCCGGCGGGCAGCAGCGCGAAGAAGTACAGGGGCAGCAGCCCCCACAGCCCGTAGGCGCCGATGCCAAAGACGATGCCCGCCGTCGTCTCTTTGTCCACGGCCTTGAGGCCGGAAGCCCCGGGCCCACCCGCAGTCACTGCGGTGGCTTGAGTTGCGGAGGCTGGACCATGGGGAGTAGGCACGCCTTCCATAACACCATGCTCCGGGCAGGTATTCCGCCAAGTAGTCAGTAGGCTTGCCTTTATGGAACGGACGAATCTGCAGGATGCCGCGCCGTGAGGCTCCGCCGCAGCAACGCGAACGGCCGCGGCTACCGGCGCGTGGCCGCGGGGACGGGCTTCAGCTACCGCGACCTGGACGGCTCCACCCTGCCACCCGGCCCCATCCGGGACAGGCTTGAAAGCATCGGGATCCCGCCGGCCTGGACTGATGTGTGGATTGCGCCGTTCGACAACGGGCACATCCAGGCGACAGGCCTGGACGCTATGGGGCGGCGGCAGTACATCTACCACCCGGAATGGCGTGAGCGGAAGGACCGGCTGAAGTTCGATCGCGCCCTGCAATTGGCGGAGTCGCTGCCCACCGCCCGCCGGCTGGTCACCCTGGACCTGCGCAGCGACGGTCCCAGCCGCGAACGCGTGCTGGCGGCGGCCTTCAAGATGCTGGACAGCGGATCGCTGCGGGTGGGATCGGAGCGGTACACGAACGAGAACGGCAGCCGCGGCCTCGCCACGCTCCTGTGCGCGCACGTCCACGTCCACAAGGAGCGCCTGGAACTGAAGTTCCCCGCCAAGAGCGGGAAGGATTGGGAATCGGAAATCCACGACGCCGACCTCGCCGCCCTGGTGCGGACGCTGAAGCGGCGCGGCGGCAACGCCCGGCTGCTGGCGTTCAAGAACGGCAGGACCTGGCATCCGGTCACCAGCGCCGACATCAATGCCTATGTCAAGGAGCGCACCGGCTCGGACTTCACGGCCAAGGACTTCCGGACGCTGCGCGGGACCGTGGCCGCCGCCCTGAGCCTCGCGCGCAGCGGGCCCCAGGAAAAGGTGGCTGCGCGGAAGCGTGCCATCAGCATCGCCATGGAAGAGGCGGCCGCGGTCCTGGGGAACACGCCGTCGATCGCCCGCAAAAGCTACGTTGATCCCCGGTTGCTGGACCACTTTGCCGCCGGTGAGACCATCGATCCCCACCGGCCGCAGTCCGCGGAGTCGGAGCTCCGTGCGCTCCTGTACAGAGAAGGTGACGTGGTGCCGCTGCAGCGAAGCGGCTAGGCCTTCGCGGGACGCCGCATCAGTGCACGCACGTTTCGAACCCAGGCACATTTAGAATAGGGACACTGTCCGCAAGAGCACTGTGCGCTGCACGAAGCGCCTACGGCGCGAAATCCTCCTTCCAGAAGGGCTCCCGGTGTCCAACACAGGCGAAACCACCTCCAAGCGTCCACTCCGCGTTGCCATTGTCGGCGCGGGACCGGCAGGTGTTTATGCGGCGGACATCCTGACCAAGTCCAACGGCGTCAAGGACGGGGACTTCGAAGTCAGCATCGACCTGTTTGAGGCCTACCCCGCGCCCTACGGCCTGATCCGCTACGGCGTGGCGCCTGACCACCCGCGCATCAAGGGCATCGTGAACGCGCTGCACAAGGTCCTGGACCGCGGCGACATCCGCTTCCTGGGCAACGTCACGTACGGCCGCGACCTCACCCTGCATGACTTCCGGGCCTTCTATGACGCTGTGATCTTCTCCACCGGCGCCATCAAGGACGCGGACCTGCCCATCCCGGGCATCGACCTCGCCGGCTCCTTCGGCGGGGCAGACTTCGTCTCCTGGTACGACGGACACCCTGATGTGCCGCGTGAGTGGCCGCTGGATGCCAAGGAGATCGCCGTGATCGGCAACGGCAACGTGGCCCTGGACGTGGCCCGGATGCTGGCCAAGCACGCCGAGGAACTTCTCACCACCGAAATCCCGGACAACGTTTACCAGGGCCTGAAAAACTCCCCCGTCACCGACGTCCACGTCTTCGGCCGCCGCGGTCCCGCCCAGGTAAAGTTCACCCCGCTGGAGCTGCGCGAACTGAGCCACATGAAGGATGTGGACATTGTGCTGTACCCGGAGGACTTCGAATTCGACGAGGCCTCCGATGACGCCATCCGCAGCAACAACCAGATCAAGACCATGGTGAACACCCTCACCAACTGGCTCGTGGAGGAGCACGCCGAAGCGGAAGAACCGTCCTCCCGCCGCCTGCACCTGCACTTCCTGCACAGCCCCGTAGAGGTATACGACGACGGCGGGTCCGGCCGGGTGGCGGGCATCAAGTTCGAGCGGATGGAGCTGGACGGGACCGGCAACGTCAAGGGCACCGGCGAGTTTGTGGACTACCCCGTCCAGGCCGTGTACCGCGCCATCGGCTACCACGGCTCGCCGCTGGATGAACTGGAATACGATGCCAAACGCGGCGTAGTCCCCAACGAGGGCGGCCGCGTGCTGGACGCCGAGGGCAACACAGTCCCTGGAATCTACGCCACCGGCTGGATCAAACGCGGGCCGGTCGGCCTGATCGGCCACACCAAGGGCGACGCCCTGGAGACCATCGGCTTCCTGCTGGAGGACCGGCTCACCCTGCCCCCTGCCCAAAACCCGGATCCGCAGGCTATTATCGATCTCCTCCATGAGCGCGGCATTGAATACACCACGTGGGAGGGTTGGATCAAGCTCGATGCGCACGAAGCAGCCCTCGGCGCAGAATGGGTGGGAGACGACGGGACAGCCGACGTCGTCCGTGAACGCATCAAAGTAGTACCGCGCGAGGACATGATCAACATTTCCCGCGCCTAATACGAGTTTTTGTCCAGGTAATGCGCGCCATTTCGGGCGGCCAACCGGCATTATCTGGACAAAAACTCCGAGGGAGTTCGATGACGAACCTGATCCAGCCGCCGGCTTCCGCCGGCGAAGTGTCAGCGCTGGCCCAGCGGCATGCCCTGGCCGCCCACGAGCAGCTCGACGCCCGCGCGTTTCCAGACGCGCCGGAATTGCCCGGGCTGCGCCGGCTGATCCGGGAATCCTGGCAGCGGTCCGCGCGGTTGAAGGCCAATCCGGACAATCCCGAAGCCCCCCTCGCCCTGGACCAGGACGAGCTGGAGGAGTACCGGCGGCAGCATCCGCTGGCCAGCATCATGCCCGTGATCCAGAAACTGCTGGTCCAGCCCAGCCACGACAGCGGACTGCTGGTGGCCGTGGGGGACGAGGTTGGCCGCCTCCTGTGGGTGGAGGGGGATCCAGCCCTGCAGCGCCGCGCGGAAGGCATGATGTTCGTTCCCGGCGCTGACTGGTCAGAGGCCACAGTGGGCACCAGCGCCCCGGGAACAGCACTGGCGTTGGGCCGCGGCATCCAGATCTCCGGGGCGGAGCACTATCAGCGGTCCGTCCACTCGTGGAGCTGTACTGCCGTTCCCTTCCATGATCCTGATTCCGGCGCGCTGCTGGGCGTCGTGGACATCACGGGCAAGGCCACCGCCGTGGCGCCGCACACGCTGTCGCTTGTCGAAGCCACGGTGGCTGCTGCCCAGGCGCAGTTGCGGGTTGAGCGGCTTCAGCTGGCGGCGACCCTTGCCAGCAGGCCGGCCCGACGGCGGAACTCCAGCACCGCGCCCGGGTCCAGCCGGGCCGGGGGAGCGGGCGCCGGCGGCGGGAAGGAAGGCAGCCTCTACCGCAACAGCCTCCAGCTCCTGGGCCGCGACCAGGCTGTGCTCAGCATCGAAGGCAAGACTGTGGTCCTGTCCGCCAGGCACAGCGAAATCCTGGCCCTGCTCAGCACCCACCCGGACGGCCTCACGGCCGAGGAGCTCAGTGACCAGCTCTACCCGGGCGGCGGTTCCACCATGACGCTGCGCCCGGAAATGGTCCGGCTCCGGAAAGTGCTCCAGCAGCTCAATCCGGCCGCCGTCCCCGAATCCAGGCCGTACAAACTCAGCATGGACCTGGTCCCGGACAGCGGCCAGGTGCTGAACTGCCTGCAGCGGGGAGCCCACCGCATTGCGCTGGAAATCTACCGCGGCGCGGTTCTGCCGCGGTCCGAGGCGCCCGGCATCATCAGCCTCCGGGAGCGCGTCTCCTCCCTGATGCGCGAAGCGGTGCTGACCGACGGCAGCGCCGAGACGCTGCTCAAGTACGCGGCGCTCCCGGAGGCAAGGGACGACGTCGACGTCCGGACTGCCGCGCTCAAGCTGCTGCCGCCGCGCTCACCGAAGCGGGCCGCCGTCGTCGCCGACCTTGAGCGGCTGGAAGCCGAACTGCGCGCTTGACTCCCACCGCCGGTGGTTGAGCTTGTCGAAACCAGGCTCGACCTCTGCTGTGACCTGGCTCACTGGCGCGCAACCTGACTGCAACCTCCACACTCCTACGCTGAAACCAACGGCGGCCCCAGTATCAAGGCCACCTCATGCACAGCAAAGGAGCTAGCAATGACTGTTTACGCACAGCCCGGTACCGAGGGTTCGAAGGTCACTTTCAAGGACCGCTACGAGAACTGGATCGGCGGCGAGTGGGTTGCCCCCGTCAAGGGCCAGTACTTCGAAAACATCACCCCCGTCACCGGCAAGGTCTTCTGCGAAGTTGCCCGCGGAACCGCCGAGGACATTGAGCTGGCCCTGGACGCCGCCCACAAGATCGCGCCGTCCTGGGGCAAGACCTCGGTGGCCGAGCGCGCCGCCATCCTGAACAAGATTGCCGACCGGATCGACGAGAACCTTGAAATGCTGGCCGTCGCCGAATCCTGGGACAACGGCAAGCCCGTCCGCGAAACCCTGAACGCGGACATGCCGCTCGCCGCGGACCACTTCCGCTACTTCGCCTCCGCCGTCCGCGCCCAGGAAGGCAGGCTGTCCCAGCTCGACGACGACACTACCGCCTACCACTACCACGAGCCGCTCGGCGTGGTAGGCCAGATCATCCCCTGGAACTTCCCCATCCTGATGGCCGTCTGGAAGCTGGCCCCCGCGCTCGCCGCCGGCAACGCCGTGGTCCTCAAGCCTGCCGAGCAGACACCCACGTCGATCCTGGTCCTGATGGAGCTCATCGGTGATCTCCTCCCGGCCGGCGTCCTCAATGTAGTCAACGGCTTCGGCGTCGAGGCCGGCAAGCCCCTCGCGTCCAGCCCGCGCATCCGCAAGATCGCCTTCACCGGCGAAACGTCCACGGGCCGGCTGATCAGCCAGTACGCCAGCCAGAACCTGATCCCGGTCACCCTGGAACTGGGTGGCAAGAGCCCCAATATCTTCTTCAACGATGTGGCGGCGGACACCTCCGACGCGTTCTACGACAAGGCCCAGGAGGGCTTCGCGCTCTTCGCGTTCAACCAGGGCGAGGTCTGCACCTGCCCGTCGCGTGCCTTGGTTCAGGAAGACATCTACGACTCCTTCATGGCCGACGCCATCGCCCGGGTAGGAAAGATGATTCAGGGCAATCCGCTCGACACCGAAACGCAGGTGGGTGCCCAGGCCTCCAACGACCAACTGGAAAAGATTCTCTCCTACATCGACATCGGCAAGCAGGAGGGCGCCAAGGTGCTCATTGGCGGCGGCCGCGCGGAGCTCCCCGGCGATCTGGCGGGTGGCTACTACGTCCAGCCCACCGTCTTCGAGGGCCACAACAAGATGCGGATCTTCCAGGAGGAGATCTTCGGACCTGTTGTTTCCGTGACCCGCTTCAGCGACTACAACGACGCCATGGGCATCGCCAACGACACCCTGTACGGCCTCGGCGCGGGCGTCTGGTCCCGCAACGGCAACGTCGCTTACCGTGCGGGACGCGAGATCCAGGCTGGCCGCGTCTGGGTCAACAACTACCACGCCTACCCGGCCGGCGCCGCGTTCGGCGGGTACAAGTCCTCCGGCATCGGACGTGAAAACCACTCCATGATGCTGGACCACTACCAGCAGACCAAGAACCTCCTGGTCAGCTACAACGAGAACAAGCTCGGCTTCTTCTAAGCCCGGTTTACGTCCCACCGCATGACAACCGCTTCAAACTACGCAAGGGATTTCGCCAATGACGACGACAATGCAAGCAGCAGTAGTAACCGAATTCGGCAAGGATCTTCAGATCCAGAGCCTCCCCATTCCCACACCGGGCCGGGGCGAGGCGCTGGTCAGGCTCATCACCACCGGCGTTTGCCACACAGACCTCCATGCGGCGGAGGGGGACTGGCCGGTCAAGCCGGCCCCGCCGTTCATCCCCGGCCACGAAGGTGTAGGCGAAGTGGTTGCCCTGGGCGAGGGTGTCACGGACCTGGCTGTCGGCGACCTCGTCGGTAACGCCTGGCTTTGGTCCGCGTGCGGAGACTGCCAGTACTGCCGCACCGGCTGGGAGACACTCTGCGAGGTGCAGAAGAACGCCGGCTACAGCGTGGACGGTTCCTTCGGGGAGTACATGCTCGTGGACACGCGCTTTGCCGCCCGCATCCCGGCGGGCTCGGACCCCATTGAAGTTGCCCCGGTGCTTTGCGCCGGCGTCACGGTCTACAAGGGCCTGAAAATGACCGAGGCCAAGCCCGGCCAGTGGGTCACCATCTCCGGTATCGGCGGGCTCGGGCACATTGCTGTCCAGTACGCCGTGGCGATGGGCCTGCGCGTAGCTGCCGTGGATATCGCGGACGACAAACTCGCCCTGGCCAAGAAGCACGGTGCGGAGCTCACCGTCAACGCGCTGCACGAAGATCCCGCCGAAGTCATCCAACGCGAAACCGGAGGTTGCCATGGAGTCCTGGTCACCGCAGTACACCCGTCTGCTTTTGGCCAGGCGATCGGCATGGCCCGCCGGGGCGGGACGATTGTGTTCAACGGCCTGCCGCCGGGCGACTTCCCGGCGCCTATCTTTGAGATTGTGCTCAAGGGCCTGACGGTCCGCGGCTCGATCGTGGGTACCCGGCAGGACCTGGAGGAAGCCCTTGAGTTCTACGCGGAGGGCAAGATCCACCCCACTGTGTCAACGCGGGAGCTTTCCGAGGTCAACGCTGTTCTTGACGAGATGAAGCACGCCAAGATCGACGGCCGCGTCGTCATCAAGTACTGATGACGGAGGCGAGGCTTGACGCAGCAGTGACGCTGCCTGGGGAAGACATCTCCCGAGTGGCGCTCACGGCCGAGGCCGTGGAACTGCTCAGGAAACTGTGGGGCCAACACGGGCCCCTTATGTTCCATCAGTCCGGCGGTTGCTGCGACGGCTCCTCGCCCATGTGTTACCCGGCCGGGGAGTTCATCACCGCGGAAGCGGACGTACTCCTGGGGCTTTTCGACATCGCCGACGGCGTGCAGCCGCAGCCCCTGGAGTTCTGGATGTCCAGGGAGCAGTTCAACTACTGGAGCCACACCCATCTGACCGTGGACGTGGTCCAAGGCCGGGGGAGCGGTTTCTCGGTTGAGTCGCCGGAAGGCAAACGGTTCCTGATCCGGTCGAAGCTGATGGACTGGCCCGTCTAAGCGGTTCGGCATATAAGCCCTTGCGGCCCTCGAAAAGGAGGGCTGCAAGGGCTTTTTCGCAATTATCTTCGGCATTAGTGGCGTCTCACCATGCGGGACAATTGGGACCGTTCAGTGGGTGGACGGTAAAGTTGATAAGTCTGTTTCCTACACTATTCAGGATTGTGGAACCACTTATGAACCTTCTCCGGACCAAATCCATCGAGCAGTCCATAGCTGACGCCGATGAACCCGGACGCAAGCTCAAGCGGTCGCTCAGCACCTGGGACCTGATGATCATGGGTGTCGCTGTGGCCGTCGGAGCCGGGATCTTCTCGGTGGGCGCCAAGGCTGCGGCCAACTTCTCCGGGCCGGCCGTGACGGTCTCCTTCGCCATCGCCGCCGTGACCTGTGCCCTGGCCATCATGTGCTACGCCGAGTTCGCCACCGCCATCCCCGTCGCCGGGTCCGCCTACGTCTTTACGTACGCCACCATGGGCGAGCTGCTGGCGTGGATCATCGGCTGGAACCTGATCCTGGAACTCTTCACCGCCGCGGCTGTGATCGCCAAGTACTGGGGCATCTACCTCAGCAACGTCTTTGCGCTGATGGGGGCCGACGTTCCTGCGGCCGTTTCCATCGGCGGCGTGGACCTCTACTGGGGTGCCTTCCTGATTGTTGCGGTGTTCACGGTCCTCCTGGTGCTCGGAACCAAGCTCTCGGCCCGCGTGGGCAACGTCTTTACCCTGATCAAGATCGGCGTCGTGCTGTTTGTGATCGTGGTGGGCTTTACCTACGTGAAGGTTGAGAACTACAGCCCGTTCGTCCCTGCGGCTGAGCCCACCGCCGGCGGTTCTGCTGACGTCCTCAAGCAGTCCTTCTTCGGCTTCCTCACCGGTGCCGCCCCTGCGCAGTACGGCACTCTCGGCGTCTTCGCCGGCGCTGCCCTGGTGTTCTTCGCGTTCATTGGCTTCGATGTGGTGGCCACCTCCGCTGAGGAAGTCAAGAACCCGCAGAAGACCCTGCCGCGAGGCATCTTCGGCGGCCTCGCGGTGGTGACCCTGCTCTACATCCTGGTCTCCCTGGCGCTGACCGGCATGGTGTCCTACACCGACCTCGCCGCGGCCGAAAACCCCACGCTCACCACCGCGTTTGAGGCCGTCGGCAACACTACTGCCGCCAAGGTCATTGCCTTCGGTTCGCTCATTGGCCTCACCACCGTCATCATGGTGCTGCTGATGGGACTGTCCCGCGTGGTGCTGGCCATGAGCCGCGACGGCCTGCTGCCGCGGTCCCTGTCCAAGACCAGCGACAAGCGTTCGACGCCGGTCCGCCTCCAGATCATCTGCGGCGCTGCCGTGGCACTCGTGGCAGGCCTCACCAACGTGGATCTGCTTGAGGAAATGATCAACATCGGCACACTGTCTGCGTTTGTGATGGTCAGCCTGGGCATCCTGGTGCTGCGCAAGAAGCGCCCCGACCTGAAGCCGTCCTTCCGGGTGCCCTTCGGCAAGGTCCTCCCGGTGGTCTCCGCCGTGCTGTGCCTGTACCTTATGACCAACCTGGCCGTTGAGACGTGGATTTTCTTCGCCGGCTGGCTGGTCATCGGCATCATCATCTACTTTGCGTACGGCCAGAGGCACTCCCGCCTGAACGAAAAGTTCGCCGCGGCCAAGTCCGCGGTGGACAGTGGAAAACCAGGCGTCCAGGCGGCAGCCGAGGACGAGGCGCTCACCCGCCGGTAGGCCGGACGGCTGCAGCACCAAGACACAACCGCGGCACGCAGCTGCGTGTAGCAACAACAGAGGCATCCGCCCACCACCAGGTGGCCGGGTGCCTCTCTTGTTTGGAACACGCCAGGTCGTTACTGGCAGGGCCCGCCCCGCAACCGTAGAGCAAGCAGAGCTGTCACGGCGCGGCGTGCCGGCCCACCCATTCCACCAGGGGCCGTAGCTGGTCCCACAGCTCGGCCACCTTCCGGGCCGCCTCAGGCGTGTCCACCCACGCTGGCTGGCCCAGTTCGATTCCGGCGGAGAGCGACTTGTGCTTGAGCAGTTCGCCCCGGGCATGGTCCCGGTCATATCCGCGGGGTACGGTCTTGAGCTTCTCGCCCTCCACCACAAAGCCCGCGGCGGCCACGCCGTCCACGATGTGCCGCAGCGACTCACCCGTACCCGAGGCATCCACCGAATTCCGGAACCGCGCCAGCTGCGCCGGGGTATGGGAGTGGTAGCCGCCGCCGACCAACAGCCCGTCAGCGCTGACCTGCAGGTAATAGCCCACGCCTTCCTGCGCCGACGCGAAGGCGCCCTGGGCGGTCTTGTACGGCGACTTGTCCGGCGAGAACCTGATGTCCCGGTTGGGCCGGAAGATCTTGCCCGGCCCGAACCGCGGCTCCAGCTCGGCCAGCAGTGCCGTGACCGGGTCCCGGACCAAGGTGTCGTAGCTGTCCTTGTGCTCCAGCCACCACTCGCGGTTGTTGTTGTGCTCAAGTTCGGCGTAGAACTCAAAAGCCCCCGTGGGGATCCCCTGGAATGTACTCATGCAGTGATCCTAGGTAGTGAAATGACCTCCAGCCAGAGCCCACCGCGGCTATGTGGAAAGCTCCACCACCAGCCACGGATCCGGAAGTCGGACCCCTGTCCACCATGCGGTTGCATACGTATCATGAGGATAACGATGGGCCGATCTAGTTGACGCTTCAACGTCCCATGGCAGAGGCTTTCAGTTGAACGTCTGTTCGGACTGCGGATAGCGTCGGCTTGGGGGCGCCGTTGCTCCCATGCCCGTGCACAAAGGAGTGACATGAAACGTCGTACTGTTATCGCCGCCCTCGCCGCAGCATCCGTCCTGGGCTTGTCAGCCTGTGGGTCCGGTTCACCGAGTTCCCCAGGCGGCGGCACGTCCACTGCCGGTGCCACCGGGAGCACGGACCTGACCAAAGTCAGCGTTGGGGTGATCCCGATCGTCGACTGCGCACCGATCTACTTGGGTGACAAGCAGGGGTTCTTCAAGGAGGAGGGCCTGCAGCTGGACATCCAGACGGCCACCGGCGGGGCGGCAATCGTCCCGGGTGTGGTCAGCGGGAGCTTCGACTTCGCATTCTCCAACCTGATTTCGGTCATGGTTGCCAAGGACAAAGGCCTGGACCTGAAATTTGTCGCCAACGGCGTGTCAACCACCGGTGAAGAGGGGAACGACATCGGCGGCGTCGTCGTCCCGGCCGGGTCGGGGATCAAGTCCGCGAAGGACCTCGCCGGCAAAACCGTCTCGGTGAACAACCTCTCCAATATCGGCGACACCACCATCAAGTCGGTCATCGAAAAGGACGGCGGCGATCCCAGCGGCGTGAAGTTTGTTGAGGTGGCCTTCCCGGACGCTCCGGCGGCCCTGGCCAACAAGCAGGTGGACGCGGCGTGGATCCTGGAACCCTTCCTCTCCAAGGCTGTGTCCGAAGGCGGAACAATCGTCTCTTCGAATTTCGTGGAGATGAGCCCGGAATTGGACATCGCCGGCTACTTCACCAAGGGGGACACCATCAAGGGCAAGGCCGACCTGACTGCCAAGTTCACCCGTGCCATGAACAAGTCCCTTGAGTACGCCCAGGCGCACCCGCAGGAGGTCCGCGACATCGTGGGCACCTACACCAAGATCGACGAAGCCACCCGGGCCAAGATGATCCTGCCGCGCTACCGAGTCGAATTCAACCAGGATGCCTTCAAGACCCTCGGTGACGCCGCCGCCAAATATGGCACGCTGGCCAAGGCGCCGAACGCCGGCGACCTCCTCCCGTGAGCTCAGGCCTGTGGCGCTGGTGCGGGACTTCGGCCTGACCGCATTCTGGATCGCGGTGGGCGAAACCATGACGGCTTGGTTCCTTGGACTCATCATCGCCGGCGGCCTGGCCGTGCTGCTGGGCTTCGTCATTGGCTCCAGCGGCTTCCTGCGGAAGGCGACCAACTCCACGGTGGAGTTCCTGCGGCCCATCCCGTCCGTGGCTTCACCATCGTCCAGTTCCAGCGCTCCTTCGCCATCCCGGAAATGTGGTCCGGCATTGTGGTGCTTGGTCTGCTGGGCGGGGCCATGTCATTCATCTTCCAGTGGGCGGAGCGGAACATCCTGCGCTGGTACCACGGCCAGAAAGAGGTAGAAAATGCAGCCTGACGCATCCCCGGCCCCGTCCGGGAAGACTCTGCCGGAGGCGATGCTCTCCGTCCGGAGCCTGAAGAAGGTGTACCAGACCGACGGCGGCGACGTCGAGGCGGTGCGCAATCTGACCTTCGACCTGCGCGCCGGCGAACTGGCCTGCCTCGTGGGCCCATCCGGCTCCGGCAAGACAACGCTCCTGAAGTGCATCTCCGGGCTGATGGCACCCACCGAGGGCGAGGTGTTCCTGGACGGGAAGCGCGTGTCAGGGCCGCCCAAAAAGATGGCCGTGGTCTTCCAGGAATACGGCAGGTCCCTGTTCCCCTGGATGCGGGTCCGGGAAAATGTGGAGCTGCCGCTGAAAAACCAGGGTGTGGGCAAGGCCGAGCGTGACAGGCTTGTGGACGAGGCCCTCGAAGCCGTGGGCCTGTCCCACGTCCCGCGCTCCTACCCTTGGCAGCTTTC
Organism: Pseudarthrobacter sulfonivorans; assembly: GCF_031454915.1. Classification (GTDB taxonomy): domain Bacteria; phylum Actinomycetota; class Actinomycetes; order Actinomycetales; family Micrococcaceae; genus Arthrobacter; species Arthrobacter sulfonivorans_C. The sequence goes on from NZ_JAVDRS010000001.1 coordinate 143,543, forward strand.
CGGCGGCATGCAACAGCGCGTAGCGATCGCCCGCGCCATCGCGTACCAGCCCGAGGTGCTGCTGATGGACGAGCCGTTTGCTGCCGTGGACGCCCAGACCCGTGCGGACCTGGAGGACCTGATCCGCACCGTGTGGAAAAAGCTCGGGATTACCGTACTGTTCGTGACCCACGACATCGACGAATCCGTCTATCTCGGCGAACGCGTCATCATCCTCTCCTCCTCACCCACCGTGATCCAGGAAGATATTGTCATTGACCTCCCGGAAGAGCGCGACCAGCTCAACACCAGGGCCCTGCCGCGCTTCACCGAGCTCCGGCACCACGTCTACGAACAGATCCAGATCGCCAAGAAGGGCCACCGCCCCGCGTCGGCAGGCACGCCCGCTGCGGCTCCCGCAGCGGCGCCGGGGGGCCCGACGGCGGGCTAGGCGCCCGTGCCTAGCCGCAGGCCGTGATCTTGTAGAGGGTGCGGCCATCAGCTGACGCCACTTTCTCCAAGCCTCGGCCGGTGGGCACGTTGTAGAAGCCGGGCCATCGCTTCAGGCTCGCACTGCCGTGGGATGCACCTGGAACGTCCTCGTAGAAGTGTGTGGCTCCGACGTCGAGCACTGCCTTGCAGATCGACTTGTCGGTCGCAAGTCGGTTGAACCCGGTGCGGAGCAGTTCCTTGGCAGGACTCCCGGACGTCGGGGACCCGAGCTGCGTGTACACCACGTGCCGTCCGGTTAGGGCGTAGAAGTAGGTTTCGCCATTGAACGGGTCCCCGATGACCACTGCGTCGGCCGGAAGCATCGCGCCGGACCGCTGTATGAAGTCCTGTTCGCCCCTGGAGAGGACGCCGGTGCCAGGCTTGTCGGACACCACGTAGTTCTGTGCGGCCACTGCCACCCGCTCCACCGACCGATAGCTCCCCGACCCCCAATACATTCCGCACGTCACGACGGCAACGGACAGGGCGACGAGGATCGCCGGAAGAGTCCTCCTGCCAACGGTGCGGGCGGAAGGCAGCCGCGCCGAGACTGCCCGATGAGCGGCCCTCGCCAGCACCGCGATGGCAAGGGCCGCCAGCAGGCTGCCCGTCATCGCGATGAACGGGGCGATCCTTTGCGTGTCCTTGTACCAGAAGCCCGTCAGCCACCGCAGCGCGGTTTCAGGTCCGGCGGCAAGCACATAGAGTGCGACAAAGGCCAGCCAGGAGACGGCAAGCGGCCTCGCATCCCTGATAAGGACCGCCGCGGCACCGCCAAGGATCACAAGCAGCCCCACTGCGAGGTTGAAATCGTCCGGAGCAGTCGGGGACAGGGCCGGAAACCTCGGAAGGTCGAAGAACGCCAGAAGCAGTGAATCCGGGACTTCTGCCCGCACCGCCCGCGGGTAGGCCATCACACCGGCGAGCACCCGGGAGTCGGCCAGCACAGAGTAGGCCGCCGCCGCGGCAGCAATGGAGGCTCCGGCCGCGGCGACCGCACGCCAGGGGCGGCTGCGAGCACCTCGCACAAAGAGCGGCAGCAAACCGGCTGCCACGAAGGGCAAAACAGCAACTGCTGTGGCAAAGACGGCACTCGGGTGCGCGGCAACACAGCCGCCGAGGACGGCGGCCAGCACAGCGGCAGGGAGGACATGCTCCCGGGCCGGCGTGCTGGCCCGCTCTGCGGAGGTCAGGCGCCTCAGAATCAGGACGCAGAGGGCCACAGCTGCCGGGACCAGGGCCGTGGCGAGACCGTTGGGCCACTGGCCGCTGCGGAGCAGCTGCGAGTAAGGAAAGCTGACGAACGAGGCCGCGAACAGCGGTGTCAGTGCCCAGGCCACCGGGTGCCGGGGCAGGACCGCCGAGGCGAGGAAGGTCAGGCCGATGGGCCAGATAATGCCGCCAATGACGAGCGAGGACAGGTTGGCCGTTTCCGTCAGGCTGCCGGGGACAAGCGACACAAAGCTGTGCCAGCCCGTGGGGTAGTACGTGGGCCGGCCGGCACCGAATATGGGAGCCACGCCCCACGGCGTGGCACTGCCGGACTCTTGGATCCACCGCAGCACGTTCAGATGGAAGATTGGATCCCAACCCTGCGAAACTGTGGCGGGGTCGCCGATTCCTCGGAGCAGCGCCAGGCAGGTCACCACGGAACCGATGGCCACACCCACACCGACAGCAAGTTTCACCGGCAAGCCGAGGCCTGCGGGACACAGCGGTGAGCGGAGGCTGAACCGCCTCCCTATCAGCCAAGCGGCAAGGACCGGCGGCACGGCAGTAAGGGCGGCCGTGGCGGCGTTCCATGGCACGCCCATGGAGTCCGTCACGAGGCTTCCGGCCAGGAATATCAGAAGGCTGATGGCCGGCCCGAGGGCGATGGCGGCGGGCAGGCCCGGTTTCAGCGGCAGGAGGACCAGCAGTCCCGGAAGGAAAGATACGGCGACAAGAAGAACTACGGTCAGAGCGTGGGGAAGCAGCTCAAGAAGCCAAGTCAGCATGGGTGTGTCAGCGCGCTCCGGACCGGATCTTGTTCTTCCGGGAAGCGGCCAACGCTTTGTTAAAAAGCTTGCCGGCCCCGGCTGTGAGGGATCCGCTCTTGCCGTCCAGTAGTGGATAGATATTGCCGGCCTCTTCACGCTTCTGCGCGCTGAGTGCAGGCAGGTCATCCCTCAGCTTTCCGCGCTGCTGCGGGATCGCTGGAGTGTCGCCGTCCAGGGCAACGGACCAGCCGCTACCCAGAGCGGCCAGCGACTCGTGCTTGACGTCGTAGTAGCCCTCTTTCACCCCGACAGCAATACCGCGGGCACCCACGGCTGCCGCCAGCAGGTGGAGATGGAAACGGGTCGTGACCCAGGTTTGCTCAGCGGAAAGCGGGAGGCCATCGGTCCACACCTGGGCGAACGGCACAAACCGGGATTCCGGGATGAGATCGTCCAGGCATTCGTAGGCGGCCCGGTCGGCTCCCGGAATCGCCTCGACATAGAAGGCCTTGATTCCCCGCCTGCTGGCGAGTTGGATTTCTGACCTTGCCAGTTCCACCGCGGCCTGGAACCGTCCCGGATCAGCCATGTCGCGTTGGATGCACACATAAAGCCCGGCAGGAGCTTCGTTGCGCCCGATTTCTCCGGCAATGCCCAAGAAGGCGTCGTCGAGGCCCAGTTCCAACCCGTGGGCGGCCGCGCTGGGGGCGTCGCGCGCCCTGGCGTACCCGAAGTTCTTGAACAGGGGAGTTTCCCCCGGGATCGGAGTAAGAGCCGGCATGAGGCCCTGTCCGGTGGCGAAGAGCCGGGCACCGGTCAGTTCGCTGACGGCCCGCATGCCGGCGATGAGGCCGGCGTGGTGCGGCCAGGTGTCATTGACAAAGCCCCCGCCGATTAGGTGGAGCGACTCGGCTTCCCGCATCTTGATGATGCCCAGATCGTACGCCGGGGTGCCCAAACCTGTGACGCGTTCGCGGATGTTTTTCGCCGCCACGTCGGCCGGGAACTCTGCGCTCTCGTGCACCAGGCGCCAGAGGGTGTTGGTGACGCGAAGCCGAGGATGCATGCCCTCGAACAGCACCTGCGCCATACCGGGCTGGGGGCTGTCCAGCCAGACGTCGGTGTCGGGCCGAGCTACAGCCAGGTATTTCAGCCACGCGGCGGCAATAAACTCATCGCCGAAATTGGGGTGGCCGGAGGTGCCCACCAGGTAAATGATTCCCGAACTCATTCACCCGACTATAGTGGCGCGCTCGTGCCGTGGCGAAAGAACACCCCGCCGCGGTGCTCCGCGTCGGGGTGTTCCGCAGTGCGGCTCAGGGCCGCGAGAGGACTGACTAGCCGATCTTGTTGGCAGCCTCAGCGTCGGAAGCAGCAGCGCCGGCGCCCAGGTTGGCGCGCAGCTTGGCGCCGAGTTCGGCGTCAACGTTGGTCCAGTACTGGATGGCGCGTTCCTTGATTTCGGCGGTCTTCACGCCGCCCACGGCACCGGTGATGGTCTCGAGCAGGCGGGCCTTGGCGCCGTCGTCGAACACTTCGCGGTACAGGGTACCGGCCTGGACGAAGTCGCCGTCCTCGGCACGGAGGGAGTGCGCGGAAAGCGTCAGCTCGCCGTCGTTCTCCCAGCCACCGGCGGGGGATGCCGGCTCAACAGCGGCAGGGCCGCCCACGGAGTTCGGTGCGTACACCGGAACGGAGGGAGCGTTGAACTGGTAACGCCCGGCGCCGTCCTGGCTGTAGTTGTTGACCTGGCTCTTGGGCTGGTTCACCGGGATCTGGGCGTGGTTGGTGCCCACGCGGTAGCGGTGTGCGTCGGCGTAGGAGAAGATGCGGGCCTGCAGCATCTTGTCCGGCGAGGCGGCGATGCCCGGCACGAAGTTCGACGGCGCGAAGGCGGCCTGCTCGATCTGCGCGAAGTAGTTCTCCGGGTTCTTGTTCAGCTCCATGGTGCCCACGTGGATCAGCGGGTAGTCAGCGTGCGGCCACACCTTGGTGAGGTCGAACGGGTTGAAGCGGTACGTCTTGGCGTCCTCGTAGGGCATGACCTGGACGTGCAGTTCCCAGGACGGGAAGTTGCCCTCGGCGATGTTTTCCTGCAGGTCGCGGATGTAGAAGTCCGCGTCCGAGCCGGCCAGTTCTTCGGCCTGATCGCCGGTCATGGCCTTGACGCCCTGGTTGGACTTGAAGTGGTACTTGACCCAGAAGCGCTCGCCCTCGGCGTTGATCCACTGGTAGGTGTGCGAGCCGTAGCCCTGCATTTCACGCCAGGAAGCCGGCAGGCCGCGGTCGCCCATGAGCCAGGTGACCTGGTGTGCGGACTCGGGGGACAGGGTCCAGAAGTCCCACTGCATGTCGGCGTCGCGCAGGTGGGTGCCCGGGAGGCGCTTCTGGGAGTGGATGAAGTCCGGGAACTTGATGCCGTCGCGGATGAAGAAGACGGGAGTGTTGTTGCCCACGAGGTCGTAGTTGCCCTCGGAGGTGTAGAACTTGACGGCGAAGCCGCGGGGATCGCGCCAGGTGTCAGGGGAGCCGCTCTCGCCGGCAACGGAGGAGAAGCGGATCAGCATGTCCGTCTCGGTGCCCGGCTGCAGGAACGCTGCCTTGGTGTACTTGGAGACGTCCGAGGTGGTCTTGAACGTACCGAACGCGCCGCCGCCCTTGGCGTGCACTACGCGCTCCGGCACGCGCTCGCGGTTGAACTGGGCCAGCTTTTCGATCAGGTAGTGGTCAGTCAGGATGATGGCACCGTCGGCACCAACTGACTGGGAGTGCGCGTCGGACGTGACGGGTGCACCTGACTGGGTTGTTGAAATGGCAGTCATTGTTCTCCTATTTCTCTGTTACTTGGTTACGTTCGGAAGGAAGTTTTTGGGACTGCTGGCAGTCCTGGCAGATGCCCTGGTACATCACATCTGCAATCTGGATGGTCATCGGCTTGGCGTTCTCATCCCAGTGCGGGGTAAGGCACGGGGCGTGCCCGACGGCGCATTCGACGTCTTCGACGCGCCCGCAGCTGATGCAGATGGCGTGGTGGTGGTTGTCGCCGACGCGCGTCTCGTACAGGGCGGGGGAGTGCGGGGGCTCGAAGCGGCGCAGCATGTGGAGGTCGGTCAGGTCCCCGAGGACCACGTAGACAGACTGCGCGGTGAGCTCAGGGAGTTCGGTGCGTGCAGCGGCAAGGATACTCTCCGCCGGGGAGTGGGGGTGGTGTTCGACGGCGTTCAGCACGGCGAGCCGCTGCTTGGTTACGCGGCGGCCATGGGAGCGCAGGGCAGCAGCCCATGCGTCGTGGCCGCCAAAGTGTTCCGTCATGCTTCTATTGAAACACTTATTATGAGTTCATCACAATAAGGCTTGGCTAACTTTCGGCAACGCGAGAAACTCCTGCAGGGGGTTGACGGACTCGCCTGCCGAGCGGCCAAGGGCGTGGACTTCCAGCCGTCCGGAGCCCGGATCCGGCACCACACAGCTCAGGCCGGTGACGCCGCGGCGTTCCGTCAGCCCCTGCAGCGCGGCGGCGAGCGCCAGCAGGTGCCCGGAGGTCAGCGGTCCGTCCGACTCCGGCGACAGGACAATGTGGTGCGGGCCGGCCTTCGCCGGGGGAGGGGACGCCGCCAGCCCTGGCAGAGGGACGTCCTCCGGAATCTCGGACGCGGCGGCTGACCGCTCCACAGCGAGGCGGCGCAGCGCGGCGCGGAGGCCGCCGTCGTACTCCACGAGCCCGTCCGCGGAGGCAGGCACACGGCGCTGGGTGGGAAGAAGCAACTGGTGTCCCGGGGTGACCGGCTCGCCGTCCCAGCGCCCGAACAGGTGAAACGTGGGGGTGGAGGACTCCACCTCCGGCTCGCCGATCGAGGCCCCGATCGGGTGCCACTGGTGTGCAAACAGCACCGTGCAGCGCGTGGCGCCGAGGACCTCGGCGAGGGCGCGCCGGGCGGCATCGTGGCACAGCAGCCAGTCGGCGGCGGAGCGAAGGTCAAAGGCAACGGCGGGGTTGGTGAGCCGGATGAGCAGATGGCCGGCGGTCAGCGCGGTCCGGGGCCGGACAATCTCCCAGATGTCAGATGCGTAAAGAAGCCGCCTGGACAGACTCATAAGCACCTCCTTTCCCCGCCTGAGGATACCAAGCGTGTGGCGCCCCGGGACACGGACGTCCCATTAGGGTTGCGGGGTGGGGAAATTACTGGCCGACATCACACCGCTCCGGGAGAGCCCTGCCTTCCGCCGTCTCTGGCTGGGCTCCGCAGTGGCCGCCGTCGGCAGCCAGCTCACCCTGGTAGCCGTCAGCCTGGAGGTCTACCGGCTCACGCAGGACAGCTTCTACGTGGGGCTGCTGGGCGTCTTCGCGCTGGTGCCGCTGGTGTTCGGCGGGCTGCTGGGCGGGTCCATCGCCGATTCCCACAACCGCCGCACCGTGGCGCTGCTCGCCACCTCGGTCCTCTGGCTCACCACCGGCCTGATCGCAATCCAGTCCTGGCTGCAGCTGGGAAACGTCTGGATTCTCTACCTCCTGGTCGCGCTGCAGAGTGGTGCCCAGGCGATTAACCAGCCTGCGCGAAGTGCCATCATCCCCACCCTGATCCGCAAGGAACTGCTCCCGGCAGCGAACGCGCTGAGCATGATGTCGTTTGGACTGGCCATGACGGTGGGGCCGCTGCTGGCCGGCGTGCTGGTGGCGTGGGTGGGATTCGGCTGGACCTACACCATTGACTTCATCTGCTTTGTGTTTGTCCTGTGGGCCGTATTCCGGTTGCCGTCGATGCCGGCGTCGGGGAGTGCCGGGCGGGCCGGGATCCGGTCGGTCATCGAAGGGTTCCGTTTCCTGAGCACACGGCCCAACCTGCGGATGACCTTCATCATCGACCTCGTGGCCATGATCCTGGCCCAGCCGCGGGCCCTGATGCCCGCCATCGCTGCGCTGATGATCGGCGGCGGCGAATCCACGGTGGGCATCCTGCTGGCCTCCACTGCCGTCGGCGCGTTCCTGGCCGGTCTCTTCTCCGGGCCGCTGGGCCGGGTCCGGTGGCAGGGGAGTGCGGTGGTGTGGTCGGTGATGGGATGGGGCGCCTCGATAGCGGGCTTCGGAGTGGTGGTGCTCCTGGCCGGCCGGACGGACGACGGCGGGGCCACCCTGTGGTTGCTGCCGGCGGCTCTGTGCTGTGCCCTGGCCGGGATCGCAGACTCCATCAGTGCCGTCTTCCGCAACACCATCCTGCAGGCCGCCACCCCGGACCATCTGCGGGGACGGCTCCAGGGGGTGTTCATCGTGGTGGTGGCCGGCGGCCCTCGCGTGGGGGACCTGCTGGCAGGCGGCGGGACTAAGATTTTGAGTGAGGGCTGGGTCCTGCTCCTGGGCGGGGCGTTGTGCGTAGTGGTGGCCTGGCTGGCGGCGCAGCTCCAGCCGGGTTTCCGGAAGTACGATGCCCACAACCCTGTGCCGTAGGGCCCCGGTTCCTGGAGCGATCTGTCCCCGAGATATTCACAGGGCGGTCTGGGCGATATGGAGGAGTGGACGTGCACAAGCATTACAACGGCCTCAAGACTGCAGCGCTGTTCGGTGTGCTCTGGGCTGTGCTGCTGGGCCTGGGCGGCCTGATCGGGCTCAACACCCGCAGCTCCGCTCCCATCTGGATCATGGCCGTGATCGGCGTGGCCACCACGGCTTACGGCTACTGGAACAGTGACAAGATCGCCATCCGCTCCATGCAGGCCTACCCCGTGACCGAGGCGCAGGCACCGCAGCTGTACCAGATCGTCCGGGAACTCTCCGTCCGGGCCAACCAGCCCATGCCGCGCATCTACCTCTCGCCCACCATGAATCCGAACGCGTTCGCCACGGGCAGGAATCCCAAAAACGCCGCCGTCTGCTGCACCGAAGGGATCCTGCAGCTGCTCGACGCCCGGGAGCTGCGCGGTGTCCTGGGGCACGAGCTGATGCACGTGTACAACCGGGACATCCTCACATCCTCGGTGGCCGCCGCGGTGGCCGGCGTCATCACGTCGGTGGGCCAGATGCTGCTGTTCTTCGGCGGCGACCGGCGCAACTCCAACCCGCTGGCCATGCTGGCAATGGCGCTCCTGGCCCCGTTTGCCGCCTCCCTGATCCAGCTCGCCATTTCCCGGACCAGGGAGTACGACGCCGACGAGGACGGTTCGCAGCTCACCGGCGATCCGCTGGCGCTCGCCTCAGCCCTGGCCAAGATCGAGCAGGGTGTCCGGATTGCTCCGCTCCCGCATGACCAGAAGCTCGTCAACACCTCGCACCTGATGATCGCCAACCCGTTCCGCGGCGGCGCGATGACCAAGCTGTTCGCGACGCACCCGCCCATGCGTGACCGGATCGCACGGCTGGAACGGATGGCGGGGCGGCCGCTCAACTGAGGGCAGCCGAATAACCCGGGTGCCGCCGTCGTAGTTCCGGATGGACAAAACCGGTCCGAACTGGTCCGAACGGAAAGCTAGGCGGAGAACAACCCCTCGCCCACAAAGCCGCCGGGGCGGATGCCGGGCGGAACGGCGAACAGCCCGGAGCCCGTGTGCACCAGGTACTCCACGGACAGCGTGTCCTGCCGGGCCATGGCGGTCTGCATGGGCACGTAGTGCGAGCGCGGGTCCTTCACGAAGGCGATGAAGAACAGGCCGGCGTCGAGGTGCCCCAGGCCGTCCGAGCCGTCGGTGAAGTTGTAGCCGCGGCGCAGCATCCGCACGCCCTTGTTCTGCCCGGGGTGGGCTATCCGGACATGCGCGTCGGCGGCGATCAGCGGCTCGCTGGCCCGGCCCATGGCGGCGAAGTCGGGAGCGGTGAATTCCGTTCCGCCGGAGAGCGGGGCACCCTCGGACTTGGTCCTGCCGATCAGGCCCTCCTGTTCGCGCAGCGAGGTCCGGTCCCAGATCTCGATGTGCATCCGGATGCGGCGGGCCACGAGGTAGCTGCCGCCCTCCATCCACGCTTCCGGGGCCGGTGCGCCGGCAGGCACCCAGACGTGCTCGTCCAGCAGTGCTGAATCTTCGGACTTGACGTTGTTGGTGCCGTCCTTGAAGCCGAAAAGGTTCCGCGGCGTCTGCTGGGCCCGCGAAGTGGAGGACGTTCGTCCGAAGCCCAGCTGGGACCAGCGGACATGCGCTTTGCCGAACGCGATGCGGGCCAGGTTCCGGATGGCATGGACTGCCACCTGGGGGTCGTCGGAACAGGCCTGGACCACCAGGTCCCCGCCGGTGCGCTGTTCCTGGAGGTCATCGCCCGGAAAGTGCGGCAGGTCGATCAGGGCAGCCGGCCGGCGGCCCGCCAGGCCGAAGCGGGCCGCACCGTCCTTTTCGAACAGCGTCGGACCGAAGCCGAAGGTCAGCGTCAGCCTGCCCGCGGTCAGTCCCAGAGCCTCCCCGGTATCTTCGGGCGGGGCATCGTACGGTCCGTTGACTGCGCCGGTGGTGCCCGCTTCCTTGCCCGCCGTCATCGCGGCGGCAGCAGCGGTCCACTCTTTGAGCAGCGCGATGAGCTCTTCGCGGTCATCCGTGATTACGTCGAAGGCCGCCATATGCAGCCTGTCCTGGGCCGGCGTGGTGATGCCCGCCTGCCGGTCGCCGTGGAACGGGACCGTGTCGCTTGCTGGCTGCGGGGCCGCGCCTGTGCCCGCCACGGCGTCATGGCCCAGGAAGCCCGCGGCGAGGCCGGCAGCTGCCCCGGCCCCACCGGCGCCGGCCAGGGCGAGGAGCCCGCGGCGCGAGACTTTTGTCATTGCTTCCCTGCCTAGAGGACGACGGCGGCGGTCAGGTTGGAGAGCGGCTCGCCGAGGGAGTCCACCAGGGTTGCCAGCTTCTGGACCTGGTCCGGCGTGAGCTCGTCGTAGTACACAAATCCGTCACCCTTGGCGTACTTCGACAGCTCAGTTTGCAGCGCCGCGAACTTGGTCTCAAGCTCTTTGGCCAGCTCAGGCTGCTTCTGGTCCAGGACCGGGCGCAGGTTTTCGAAGGCGATCCGGGCGCCGTCCACGTTGGCCTGGAAATCCCACAGGTCCGTGTGCGACCAGGCTTCCTCTTCGCCGGTGACCTTGCCGGTCGCCACTTCGTCCAGCAGTTCCTTGGCGCCGTTGCCCAGCTTGTCGGCCGTCAGCTCCACGGTGCGGGTACGGGTGAACAGGTCTTCGGTGTCCGTTACGAGCTGGGCGGCGATCTTGGCCCGTTCGGCGGCGGTCATGGCGGTGTAGCCGGCCGGCGGGAACAGGTCCTTCTCCGCACGGTGCCAGCCGGTCCAGGCTTCGCCCGGCTGCAGGTCTGCCTCGCGGAGGTCCAGTTTGGGGTCAAGGTCCCCGAAGGACTCCGCCACGGGTTCAATCCGCTCCCAGTGCAGGCGGGTGGCGGCGTACAGGTCCCGGGCCTTGGCGGCGTCGCCGGCGGCGAATGCTGCGGCGAAGGTCTTGGTGCCTGCCAGCAGCTGCTCGGTCTGGTCCTTCACGTACGCCGTGTACTGGGCCGTGGCCGTGTCGGTGAGCCGCTTCAGGTCGGTGTCGACGGCTATGGCGGTGCCGGAGTCCTTGACCGTGAATCCGGACCGGATGCCGTCACCCTCCATGCCCGGCTTGCAGGCGGTGACATATTTTCCGGCGGGAGCGGTGACCACCAGGTTGCGGCTGATGCCGGGGCCGATGTTTTCGACCTCGCCCACGATGCGCAGACCGTCCTCTGCGAGCAGATAGAACTCGGTGACCTGATCGCCGTCGTTCTTGACGGAGAAGGTGAGGTTCCCGCTGGGAGCCTCCGCGGCGGAGACTTTGCAGGCGTCGCTGGTGCTGGAAACCGTGATGGGCCCGTCGGCGGCCGCCGACGGCTTGGCGTTGTCCGTGCAGCCGGCCAGCGCGAGCGGGATCAGGGCGATGCCGGCCAGCAGGTTCAGCCGGGAGCGGAGGCCGCGAAGGGTCCGCTGGCGGGGAGGTCGGGGTGGGCGGGGGGAAACAGTCATGAGGGGTCCTTGAGGGGGTGCGTGGGGAGGGATGCTGTTAGGGGTTGGTGGCTTTGACCGGCTGGCCGGCGGTGGGGACAGCCGCCCGGCGGGTGTTTCGGCGGTGCGCGGTGAAGTAGAGGTAGAGCGTGGGTATGACGTATAGGACCCAAGCGGACGCTTCGAGCCAGGTGGTGGCGGGGGAGAAGTTCAGCGTCCCCTTCAGCAGCGTGCCGTACCAGGACGATGGCGGGACGGCGGCCGAGACGTCGAAGGCCAGCAGGTGCAGCCCCGGCAGGATGCCGGCCTCCTGCAGGTCGTGGATGCCGTAGGCGAGGACGCCGCCCGCGATGATAATCAGGGCGGCCCCTGTCCAGGTGAAAAAGCGCGAGAGATTGACCTTGAGCACGCCGCGGTGGAGGAGGTATCCCAGTCCTGCGGCGACCAGCAACCCCAGCAGGGCGCCGAGCAGCGGCACTGTGGACTCGCCGGTGGCCTGGGCGGCGGCCCACAGGAAGAGGGCCGTTTCCAGGCCCTCCCTGCCCACGGCGAGGGCGGCAACTATGACCAGTCCCCAGCCGCCGCCGGCCGCGGCCTTGTCGACGCTGCTGCGCAGGTCCTGCCCGAGCGATCGGGCGGTCCGGGCCATCCAGAACACCATCCACGTGACCAGCCCGACCGCCACGATGGAAAGGCCGCCGCCGATGGCCTCCTGGGCCTCGAACGTCAGGCCGCGCGGTCCGAAGGTGAGCAGCGCACCGAAGCCGATGGAGAGCCCCGCAGCGAGACCTACGCCCGCCCAGATGCGGGGGATGAGGTAGCGGCGGCCTGTCTTGACCAGGTAGGCGAGCAGCAGCACAACGATCAGCGAGGCTTCGAGGCCTTCGCGGAGGCCGATCAGGAAATTTGCGGTCATGGTCCGGTACTTTCGGGATGATGGAACCAAGCTAAGGCTCACCTAACCCCCGAAGATACTCCCGGGACGGCATTAAGCAAAACTGATATGCGCTAATTACGAACTTCGATGGGGAATTGCGGATCTGGCGGGGACCCCTGATGCGCTGAAACTGGCTTGTGGACACGAAAAAGGTCCGGGGACCACCAGAATGGGTGGTCCCCGGACCTTGGTCGGGCGGCGCTGCGCCGTATGTGTGTGGCTAGCTGCGGAAGTTAACGAACTGCAGGTCCGCTTCTTCGAAGTCCTTCAGCAGGTTCATGGTGGCCTGCAGGTCATCGCGGGACTTGGATGAGACGCGGAGTTCGTCGCCCTGGATCTGGGACTTGACGCCCTTTGGTCCCTCGTCGCGGATCAGCTTGTTGATCTTCTTGGCCAGATCCTGCTCGATGCCTTCCTTGATGGAAGCTTCCAGCCGGAATTCCTTGCCGGAGGCGAACGGCTCGCCGGTGTCCAGGGACTTCAGGGAGATGCCGCGGCGGATCAGCTTGGACTGGAGCACGTCCAGCACTGCCAGGACGCGCTCCTCCGAGTTGGCCTTCATCAGGATCTTCTCGCCGCTGAAATCGACCTCGGCGCCCACACCCTTGAAGTCGTAGCGCTGGACAAGTTCCTTCTGCGCCTGGTGCAGCGCGTTGGCTACTTCCTGCTTGTCCACTTTGCTTACGACGTCGAACGTTGACTCGCCTGCCATGACTCTCCTTGTGCTGGTGGGTGCCCTGAAAATGCCTGTGCAGGGCGTGGATCTCTGTATTCCAGCCTAATACGGATCGGCTCTGGCGCTACCGCGGAGCAGGCACGAGTGGATTCACAGTTCCCTCATAGCGGACGAACTGCGGGAACGAAGCCGGGCAGGAGAGAGTTGAATGAGTTGGAAGAAGCACGAAAGGGAAGCAATGCAACATCACGCCGTCCGTTACGTCACCCGAACCACCGCCGTCGCCGCTGGGGCAGTTGCCACCGCCGCCACCTCCGTCGCTGCAGCAGCCCTGGCCGGCTCCATCATCTTCAGCCCGGTGCCCGACGCCTCCGCACGGATGGATGGCGTCAGCGAGGACCTCCGGCGGGCCGTCCAGCTGAATCAGATCACCGAGGAGCAGGCTCTGAAGTTCGAGGCGAAGCTGGCCGGACGGATTCTTGGCGAAGCCTGACAGTCCGGTTTTCCGCGGAATTGCACGGCTTTTGGGGCCCGTATCCGTGGCGCAGAGGCTCGATTCGATTCTTCGGCAGAAGTTCTGTAAAGTTGTCTTGCCCGCGGTTACTGGAAGCGGAACGGCCCGGAAACGGACGTTCTGCAGACTGCAGCCGGGGGTGATCTTCTTTTGAAGTTCGGCAGATTACCCGAGCGGCCAAAGGGGGCTGACTGTAAATCAGCTGGCAACGCCTACGGGGGTTCGAATCCCTCATCTGCCACCCAAGGAAAAGCCTCCGGAACCACCAGGTTCCGGAGGCTTTTTTGTGCCCTCGGCCAAGGACGGGCGTGAATTACCGCCTGTCGGGAGCTTGTTCGCAGCTCCTTGCCGTGACGGTTGGGATCCGCGAACAAGCCCAGGAATTTTGCGCTGACAGGCCAGCCGGCACGGCCAAAATCAGGGGAGGAACCGTCGTCGACAGGTATTCACGGCCGGGCGTAGGCTGGCATCATCGGCGCATGTGACTCCGATGCCCTGCGTCGATTCATCCATCGATGAAGGAGGACCAATGAGTGCTGTACGTGAATTCATGACTACGGATGCCAAGTGTATTAAGGAAGACCAGACGCTCGAAGATGCCGCACGGATGATGCTGGACCTCGATTGCGGATCATTGCCGATCTGCGGTGATGACGGGAAGTTGAGGGGCATGATCACCGACCGCGACATTGTGCTCAAATGCGTAGCCGCAGGCCGGAATCCCCGCGAGGTGATGGCCCGCGAACTCGCCTCTGGCAAGCCTCACTGGGTGGACGCGGATGCAAGTGTTGATGATGCCATCGAAATCATGGAACGGCATCAGGTCCGCCGGCTCCCGGTCATCGCCGACCACAAACTGGTTGGCATCCTTAGCCAGGGTGACATTGCGCGCAACTACAGCGAGGAGCGCGTGGGCGAGTTGGTGGAGCACATTTCGGAGCGCCACCACATGTCTGCCTAGGCACAACACCGCACTAAACGCATTCAACATGACCTTGTCCGCGGTTCCTTGCCTTGAAGGCTGGGAACCGCGGACAAGCTTTGTGTGGGCCCGCCTTGTCAGTTCAGGGCGATCAGCAGCATCTGGCTGGTCCCCGGGATGCAGGTCTGCAGGATCGCCCGGGGGAATCCGCCGAATACCCGGAGGACGTCGTTCGTGGTGCCAGGATTTGGTACCTGGCCTCTCGCCGTCGCCTTGTACGTTCCGTAGCCGGGGATGCTGATGGTCTCACCCACGGCAATGCCGGAGAACCGGGCCCAGCCGCCACAGAAATCGTGCTCTGTGATGAAGAGTGAGTAGCCGTCATTCGGCGTGTAATGGATCGGCCCGATGCACGCGTCGACCATTGCCTGCCCGCCGGCACCTGCCACGTAGATGGTCCGGACCGCAGGGGCTGCCGGGGCCGCGGGAGCCGCCGCACGGGCAGGAGCCGGTGCAGCCGCCGGCGCAGCGGCAACGGGAGCCGGGGCGGGCGCTGAAACCCTGACGGCGGGACCCGTGAGTTTCAGCGTCTGGCCGGGAACGATGGTGCTGTAGGCATTCAGTCCGTTGGCGGCAAGCATCGCATTCATGTCCACGCCGTACCTGGCTGCGATCCCACCCACGGTGTCGCCGGGGACCACCGTGTAAAGGTTCGAACGGCTCGCCGCCGCGGGTTTAGACGCAGCCGGGGCCTTCGCCGGCGCGGCCGTCGGTTTTGGAACGGAGGCGGGATCAACTGTGTCCGGCTCCGTTGCGGCGGCATAGGGTTCGTCCAGAGGCGCGGGGGCCAGAGGCCGGGTGACGCGCACCACGGTTGAGTCCGCCGTCGTGATGGCCCCCGCCGGTGCAGGTGCCCCCGGCGTTGTAGCGGCGGGCCCTGTCAACGAGGCAACGCTGACGGAGGCGACCACGATGGCGCCCGCCATGCCCGCCCAAAGCTTGTTGCTGACCGGTTTGTGGCCTGGCATGAGATCGACCCGGGGGGCGTCTGTTTCGAAGTTTCGGCGGGGAGGCTCGGAGTTGTTTGCGGTCGGCTGGTTCATAGGTGGCCCATCAAGGGGTCGGCCCGGCAGCGGGTTGGGCGGCGATGCCACTAACTCCGGCTGCAGGACGGATCGGGGTGTGATGCGCTGCGCCGGTCCCGGTCTGTGACCGGCTCCGCGTAGCGCACGATGGGGGCGCCCGCATACCCAGAAGATACGGATGCTCCACAATGAAGCGGCATCATCCACCCCAGCATTGGAGGATGCGCCGGCAACTTTGTACGGCCCTAGGAATTTCGAGTCTAGGAAGTACGCGCAGGCTGGGCACGAGTAGGGGCTACCCTAATATTCCGGCTGGATACTTGGCCCTCCGGAATTTTCCTACTCGGCACTGTGGGAGTGACTACCTACGCCCGGCGATAGCCTGTCGGGACGCGCGGGTCAGGAGGCGCGGGATTCCTTCAGCTCGGCCACTTCGCGCCGCAGCGCCGCGATCTCCGACACCAGATCAGCCAATTCCGCCCGCACAGGTTCCTCGGCGGATTCCGCGGCAGCCTCGGTGGACTCTTCAACGCGCTGGACCAGCCAGGACGCGATGGATGCGGTGACCACACCCAGCACGGCAATGCCACTCATCATGAGAGCCGCGGCAACCACCCGGCCAATTGGCGTCACCGGGTACATATCGCCGTAACCCACTGTGGTGATGGTGGTGACGGCCCACCAGACGGCGTCGCCGAACGTCAGGATCTTGGCGTCGGGGGCAGTCTGTTCAACATCCAGCACCGCGAGCGCGCCCACAAACACCAGGAGCGCCGCTGATCCGGCCACATAGGTGACCACCCGGCCCCGAAGGGTCTCGCCCACTGTGCGGTGCAGTACGGAAATCAGCGTCACCAGCCGGAGCAGCCTGAGCGGACGGAAGAACGGGAGCGCCACAATCAGGAGCTCGTGCAGGTTCCAGAGGAACCAGCGGCGGCGGTTATCGGCCAGCCACAGGTTTGCGGCGTAGTCCAGTGCGAAAATCCCCCACGTCAGCCACATCAGGGTTTCAAGCCATGCCGCACCGCTGCCCTCGACGCGGCCCACCACCTGCCACGCGTAGGCCGCCAGGAACACCAGAGCCGTCCCCATCAGCGGCCACTCGGCAAGATCCCGGTAGCGTTGTTGCGTCATTTTCCACATCCTACGCGGCTGCCCGGAATCACAGATTTGCCACTAAGTTACCGCCGGGTAACATGGGCGTATGCACCTGCTTCTGCGCACCCTCCTGATGCTGTTCACGTCCACCCGCCGTTCGGCGCTGACCATCTGGGATTCTTCCTCTCTGCCGCTGCGGGTCCTGCCAACGGACATCGACATTGCCATGCACGTCAACAACGGCATGTACTTTTCCCTCATGGACCTGGGCCGCTTCGACCTGATGGTCCGCAGCGGCGTGTGGAAGAGGATGCGCCGGCGTGGCTGGAGTCCGGTGGCCGCAGGGGAGACCATCGCCTTCCGGAAGTCGCTGCAGCTGTGGCAGCACTACACCATCGAAACGAAGATCATCGGCCTGGACGCCAAAGCCATCTACTTTGAGCAGCGCATGGTGGCGGACGATGAGATTTACGCCCGTGCCTACATCGCTACGCGCTTGGTCAGCAAGGGCAAACCAGTCAGCCAGGAGGAGATCCTGCGCGAATTTGGCGAGCCGCCGGCGGACCTGGTCCTGCCCGAATGGATCCACCACTGGCGTGAGACCAATGCCCTGCCTGGCAGCCGGACTCCCGCGCCGCACCTGTGGGACGCCGCCACGGTCTGACACGCGCGGGGCGGATCGCAGCTTATATGCCGCGGATATTCCCGATGACGCGGGGAGCGAACAGGCCGTCCCCGGCCGGGACATCCACTCACGCCTCGCGTACCGTTGACACCATGGCAACACTAGACATCACAGGTGAACAGTTCGCATCGACCATCGAAGGCAACGACATTGTCCTGGTGGACTTCTGGGCTGAATGGTGCGGTCCCTGCAAGCAGTTCGGGCCCACGTACAGCGCCGTGTCGGAGAAGCACTCTGATGTCCTGTTCACGAAGGTGGACACCGAGGCCGAGCAGCAGCTTGCCGCCGAGGCCGGCATCACGTCCATCCCCACGCTGATGGCCTTCCGCGAAAAGGTCCTGGTCTTCTCCCAGCCCGGTGCGTTGAACGCCCAGCAGCTCGAGCAGGTTGTGGACGCCGTCAAGGCCCTGGACATGGACGAGGTCCACGCCCACGTGGCGCGCTCGCAGGCGGAAGCCGCGGCGGCCGCAGGCACCCCGGCGGGACCCCAGGACGGCACCCAGATCCCCGAGTGACTCTTAAGCCAACGCGGGGTCACATTTCGCCCAATAACTTCGGTTCTTTGGGCGAAATGTGACCCCGCGTTGTTGTTTGCGGAGAGCTACAGGCGTTCGACCTTCACCGGTTCGGCCAGCAGCGCGCTCAGGGATTCGTTGAGGTCCTGCACTGCGATGCCCTTGGAGTGCTTCTCCAGGTCTTCCTCGGATGCCCACTGTTCCGTCAGGACCAGTTTCTCGTCGGTGGCCTCGGTCAGCTCGTAGCTGATGCAGCCGGGCTCGTTCACCACCTCGTCGATGGCGATTTCCAGGGCGAGCTTCACACGGAAGAATTCGCCGTCGTTGGGGATGAACGTTGCCTGCAGGTCGATGGGTGCACTCATGGTTTTCACAATACCGGCCGGTGCGCTTCTCATATGCTTTTATTGCCCGGCTCCAGTTGGTAGCGTGCCAGCATGCGCGCCTACACAGCCGGGGACACTGACGTTCCGCTCCTTGAGGAAACCATCGGTGAGAACTTTGAGCGGGTGGCGGCCGAGTTTCCCTTCCACGACGCGCTTATCGAGGCCGCGGCGGTGCCCGGCGGTGACGCCCGCCGCTGGAGCTACACCAAAATGAACGACGACGTCGACCGCCTCGCGCGTGCGCTCCTCGCCTCCGGTGTCGCCAAGGGGGACCGCGTGGGCATCTGGAGCCCGAACTGCGCCGAATGGACACTCCTTCAGTACGCCTCCGCCAAGGCCGGCGCCATCCTGGTGAACGTGAACCCGGCCTACCGCAGCCACGAACTGGAATTTGTGGTCAAGCAGAACGGCATGCGGATGCTGGTCACGGCGCCGTCGGACCGGAACAGCGACTATGTGGGGATGGCGCGCCACGCCCTGGCGGGCTGCCCGGACCTGCACGAGCTGGTGTTCCTGCCGGATCCCGGGGTGGAAGGGCTCGACGCCGGTGACCCCCAAAGTGAGGCCGAGCTGACGTACGCCGAGCTGCTGAAGCGGGCTGACGCCGTCGGCCATTCCGGGCTGAAGGCGCGGATGGCGGAGCTGGACCCGCACGATCCCATCAACCTGCAGTACACGTCGGGCACCACGGGCTTTCCCAAGGGCGCGACGCTGACCCACCACAATATTCTGAACAACGGCTTCTCGATCGGCGAACTGCTCGGGTACACGGAACACGACCGGGTCGTGATTCCGGTGCCGTTCTACCACTGCTTCGGAATGGTGATCGGAAACCTGGCCGCGCTTAGCCATGGCGCCGCCACCATCATCCCGGGCCGCGGCTTCACGCCAGCGGCGGCGCTGGAGGCGGTCCAGGATTTCAGCGGCACGTCGCTCTACGGCGTCCCCACCATGTTCATCGCCGAGCTCGCGCTGCCCGACTTCGCCTCGTATGACCTGGCCACCCTGCGGACCGGGGTCATGGCCGGATCGCTGTGCCCCATCGAGGTGATGAACCGGGTCATTTCAGAGATGCACATGGTGGATGTGGCCATCTGCTACGGCATGACCGAGACCTCGCCCGTGTCCACCATGACCCGGAACGGTGACACGCTGCAGCACCGGACCGAGACCGTGGGCCGCACCATGCCACGGCTCGAAAGCCAGATTGTGGACCCCGGCTCCGGGGAAGTCCTCGAGCGCGGGAAGATCGGCGAGCTGTGCACCCGCGGGTATGCCGTCATGCAGGGGTACTGGGACCAGCCCGCCAAGACTGCCGAAGCCATCGACGTCGACGGTTGGATGCACACGGGCGACCTCGCCCAGATGGATGACGAGGGCTACGTGGTCATCGAGGGCCGGATCAAGGACATGGTCATCCGGGGCGGCGAAAACATCTACCCGCGCGAGATCGAGGAATTCCTGTACAGCCACCCTGCCATCCAGGACGTGCAGGTGATTGGCGTCCCGGATGCCAGGTACGGCGAGGAACTGATGGCCTGCATCATTCTGAAACCCGGGGCGGAACGGCTGGACGAGGCCGCGGTCGCGGAATTTTGCCGCGGCAGGCTGGCGCACTACAAAATCCCGCGCTACGTGGATGTCCGCGAAAGCTTCCCGATGACCGTCTCCGGCAAGATCCGCAAGGTGGAGATGCGCGAGGAAGCCGTAGCCCGCCTGGGCCTCTGACCCACCGTCTACCGCACCCACTGCAACGCGGGGTCACTTTTCGCCCGATAATTCGACGGTATTGGGCAGAAAGTGACCCCGCGTTGCAGTGGTGAGGGTGGCCTGTGGATAACTTAGGACGCTGTTCCTCCGGAACGCGCACACTTGGTGCCATGGTTACTGCTAAGCCACTCCCCGGGGATCTCGCCAAGCTACCCTTCACGGTCTACCAGGCGCGAGCCCTCGGTGTTGCACCAAAACGTTTGCATGCCAAGGACATGGTTGGCGCAGGGCGGCTGATTCGGGCGCACGCAGGCCGGGACGTTTCCTTGGTCGAGCGGGCACGCGTGCTCTGCGCTGCTACCCCGGACGCCTGGGTTTCTCATGAGACAGCGGCTGTATTCTTCGATTTGGGCCTCCCTCCTTGGTTGGGCCAGGAGCCGGCGATCCACCTCAGCAAGCCGCACGGATTGCCCAGGGTCCGGCGGGCTGGCATCATCGGTCATCGCGTGCACGTGATTCCAGGTGAAGTGGTGGAGATCGACGGAATCAGGGTTAGCGTACCGCCTCGGACATGGCTGGACCTGGCCCATGAGCTACCACTGCGGTACGTCGTGGCCATGGGAGACCAACTGATTCGCACGCCGCGGCCGGAGCTGGAGTTCCGCAGCCTGCCGTTCGCCCATAAGGAGGGACTGCGCCTGTTGGTCCGGCAGCATCCCAACATGAAGGGCGTCGAAAAAGCCCGGCTGGCCTTGGACGAGATGCGGGTTGGGTCGGACTCGTTCCCCGAAACGTTCCTTCGGCTGGCGCTCCTGGACGCGCACCTGCCTGAACCCGAATTGCAGCTCCGGCTTGATCCAGACAATCCGAGGTCGCCCGCAGCCGACCTTGGTTACCGAAAGCACCGGATCGCGGTGCAGTACGACGGCGCGCATCACCGGTCGAGGGAACAGCAGTCGCGGGATAACCGCCGCGACGAATTTTTCATCCGCGCCGGCTGGTCCTATTTCAAGCCGAACGCGGACGACCTCGCCGGCGGCTTTCAGGAGCTCATCGCCAGAATCAAACGGGCACGCCGCTCCTAGAGCAACGCGGGGTCACTCCTCGCCCGAAAACCGGCGTTTATCGGGCGAAAAGTGACCCCGCGTTGCAATAAAGGCGGTTAGCTGATGTTGCGGTTGATGGCCCGCACACCCACTACAAGTCCGACGGCGGCCGTCACCGATGCGGCGAGGAGGCCCAGCAGGGTGTCCGTCCCGACGCTGCCGGCGAACAGCTCACGCTCGGCGTTGACCAGATAGGTCAGCGGATTGAACAGGCTGGCCGTCTTCATCCAGTCCGGCCCGGCCTCGATGGGCAGCATGATCCCGGACAGGATCATCAGCGGGAAGAGCAGTGTCTGCTGCACACCCCAGAAGATCCACTCCTTGTTCTGCGAGACCAGCGCCAAGGCATAGGAGAGCGCGCCGAGTCCGATGCCGAAGATCCCCAGGATCACCAGTCCGAACAGCACGTGCAGCGGATAGAAAACGAAGCCGAACGGAATGCAGACCAGGGCGATCAGCAGGCCCTGAACCACCAGCGGCGCCCACTCCTTCAGTGCCCGCCCGATCATCAGCGACGAACGGGACAGTGGAGTGGCCAGGATCCGCTCGTAGGAGCCGGTCATCAGCTCGTACTGCAGGTTGGAGCCAGTCATGGACGTGCCAAACAGGGCAATCATCACCACCACGCCGGGCAGGAACCATTGCAAGGTCGACTGGCCACCAAAGGCCGGTGCTCCGACAGCGGCGCCAAGGAGCGGCCCGAACAGGCCCAGGAACACCAGCGGCTGGAGGAGCGAAAAGACCAGCGAGAACGGGTCGCGGAGCGGCAGCAGCATCTCGCGCCAGAACACGTATTTGGTGTCGCGGAGAATCTGGCCGAGGCCCGGCTTTTCCAGGTTCTCAACAGTGCTTTGGACAGCCATCAGCGGTCTGCTCCTTCCCGCAGGTTGCGGCCGGTGAGCTCCAGGAACACGTCGTCCAGCGTCGGAGGCTTCAGCTCCAGCGACTGGGCGGGAGCGCCGGCGTCGTCCATTTCCTTCAGCAGCGCCGGAGCCAGCCGCGCGCCCTCGGTGAGCCGGAGGCGGAAGCGGACCACGCCGTCGTACACGTTTTCGTTGATCTCCCCGCCGGCCGCGGCACGCCCCAGCAGCCCCCGGACGCTCTCGGCCGAGTCCGCCGCCACTTCGACGGCGAGCAGGTCTCCGGCCAGGTTGGCCTTGAGCCGGGCTGCGGTGTCGTCGGCGATGATCTGCCCGTGGTCGATCACAATCACGCGTTCGGACATCAGGTCTGCCTCGTCCATGTAGTGCGTGGTCAGCACGATGGTGGTGCCATGCTCGGCCCGCATCCGCATGATGTGTTCCCACAGGTTGGCCCGGTTCTGCGGGTCCATGCCGGTGGACGGCTCGTCGAGGAAGAGCAGCCGCGGCGAGTGCATCAACCCCAAGGCGACGTCCATCCGCCGCCGCTGCCCGCCGGACAGCTTGACCACGGTGCGTTTGGCGAGGTCGGCCAGGTCCAGCGACTTCAGCAGTTCCTGGGCCCGGGCGGTGGCATCGTTGGTGTTCATGCCGTAGAAGCGGCCCTGCATGATCAGCTCGTCAATCACCCGGAAGCTGTGGCCGCCGCCGTTCCCCTGTCCGATGTAGCCGATCCGGGACCGCACACCGGCCGGGTCAGCGGCCACGTCCACGCCTGCCACGGTGGCCGAG
This sequence comes from Pseudarthrobacter sulfonivorans, assembly GCF_031454915.1. Classification (GTDB taxonomy): domain Bacteria; phylum Actinomycetota; class Actinomycetes; order Actinomycetales; family Micrococcaceae; genus Arthrobacter; species Arthrobacter sulfonivorans_C. The sequence continues at coordinate 166,214 of NZ_JAVDRS010000001.1, forward strand.
CCGGAGGTGGGCCTGAGCAGGGTGGTCAGCATCCGGAGGGTGGTGGACTTGCCCGCGCCGTTCGGGCCGAGGAACGCCACGAGTTCGCCAGGGGCAACGTCAATGTTGACGCCCTTGACGGCTTCCACCGTCTCTTTTTTGACGGTGAAGGTCTTGGTCAGGTTGTCAGTGTGGATCATGCGTGACTCCAGAGGATGCGGAAATCCGGGGCTCTGGTGCGGGCTCCATGGCGCCACGCTATACCCATCAGGCGCCCATCGCCAGAATTAACCGGTCCCGTCCCAGCCAGAACGCGGGGTCACTTCTCGCCCAATAAACCCCGATTATCGGGCAAGAAGTGACCCCGCGTTGCTGTTGGCCAGGACGTCAGTGCCGGCGGTGGTCCTGGATGGTCATCCGCGGCCCGAACGTGGGTTTGCGGAAGCCGCTGAGGCCGATCATCCGCACTACGCGCTGCCGCTGGCCCTTCCACGGCTCCAGCAGCGCCAGCATCCCGGCGTCGTCCGTCCGGTGTCCGGTCAGGGCCGCGCCCACATAGGCGGCGAGGTGGTAGTCGCCCACGGCGATGGAGTCCGGGCAGCCGTGGGTCCGCTGCACCACCTCGGCCGCTGTCCATATCCCGATCCCGGGAATGGTCTGCAGCTTTGCCGCCGCCTCAAGGGCCGGCAGGGCAGCCAGCCGTTCAAGCGCGACGGCGGATCGCAGCGCCCGCATGACCGCTGCGGACCGCTGGGGGCCCACTCCGGCCCGGTGCCACTCCCAGGAGGGGATCCGCAGCCATTGCGCCGGGGTGGGCTGGACGCGGAGCCCTTCGGGCGCGGCTGCGCCGGCCGCCGGGGCGGGGGAGCCAAAGCGGTACATCAGGTACCGGTAGCCGCGCCGGGCCTCGATGACGGTGACCTTCTGCTCCAGGATGGTGGGCACGAGGCAGTCAACCACCCGCCCGGTGGAGGGCAGGCGGACAGCCAGGTTCCGGCGTCGGGCCTCACGGACCATCCGGGGCAGGGTTGCGTGGAAGGCCGGTTCATCAAAGGCTGCCCAGTCGTCGTCGGCGCCAAGCAACCGCGGCACGCCGGCGAGCCCTGCTGCGGAGCCGGGACCCCAAGCCTGGGCGTCAACAGCCCCGTCCGCAGCGGCGGTGAGGCGCAGCGTGACCGGGCCATCCGGCGTCGCAAAAGCAGTCCACAGCCCGTCCGGCCGCAGCGAAAACGACGGATCCCCGGTGCCCCGCAGGAGCGTGCCCAGCGTCTGGTTCAGGCTGTACGGGCCGTCCGGATGCCACCGGAGGGACGCGTCCGCGGCGGCGGCCAGCCGGGCGGGTGCGTCAGCAATGGTCATGTATTCATCGTCCCACGGTGGGCTGACAACGGAGCTTCGGGAGGCCCTTACAGTCCGAAGATGCCGGGACTAGACTCCAAATGTGGCGCGGGGCGTCCGCGCTTTCCCCTCGCATTCAAAGGAGCATGCAGTGGCTGGAGTTGTGCATTTCGAGATCCCCACGGAAAACAAAGAACGCGCCAACACCTTCTACCAGACCGCGTTTAGTTGGAACCTGATCCCCATGCAGGGGATGGACTACACCAGCGCCATCACCACGCCCTCGGACGAGCAGACAGGCATGCCCAGCGCGCCCGGAGCCATCAACGGTGCCCTGTTCCCGCGTACGGACAGCCTCAAAACCCCCATCCTCACCATCGATGTGGACGACGTCGACGCCGCGCTGGCGCAGGTCGAATCCGCCGGCGGGTCCATCGCCCAGGCCAAGGACGCCGTCCCCGGGATGGGCTGGTACGCCTATTTCAAGGACACCGAAGGCAACATCATGGGCCTGTGGCAGACGGATTCCTCGGCGGGCAACTGACCCCCGGAAAGGGCAGGACGCGGCAGGCGGTAACTTTGTACCTATGAAGTACGCGCAGTCCGTCCTGGACCTCATCGGAAACACGCCGCTCATCAAGCTCAACCACGTGACGGAAGGCCTCAAAGCCACTGTCCTGGTCAAGCTGGAATACATCAATCCAGGCGGCTCCATCAAGGACCGCATCGCGGTGAAGATGATCGAAGAGGCGGAACGGACCGGCAAGCTGCTTCCCGGCGGCACCATCGTTGAGCCGACGTCCGGCAACACCGGCGTGGGGCTGGCGCTCGTGGCCCAGCAAAAGGGCTACAAGTGCATCTTCGTGGTACCGGACAAGGTGGGCGAGGACAAGCGGGCCGTGCTTCAGGCTTATGGCGCCGAGGTGGTGGTCACGCCCACGTCCGTGGCACCCGACAGCCCGCAGAGCTACTACAGCGTCTCGGACCGCCTGGTCACGGAAATTCCGGGTGCCTTCAAACCCGACCAGTTCTCCAACCCGGCCGCCCCGGGCAGCCACTACGAGAGCACCGGTCCGGAGATCTGGCGCGACACGGACGGCACCGTCACGCACTGCGTGATCGGCGCCGGCACCGGCGGCACCATCACCGGCACCGGCCGCTTCCTCAAAGAGGTGTCCGCGGACCGTCCCGAGGCCGACGGCGGCCGGGTCAGGATCATCGGGGCCGATCCGGCAGGTTCGGTCTACTCCGGCGGCACCGGACGCCCGTACTTCGTTGAAGGCGTCGGCGAGGACATGTGGCCGGCCAACTACGACAAGTCCGTGCCGGACGACGTCATTGCCGTCACTGACGCGGATTCCTTCGCCATGACCCGCCGCCTGGCCCGCGAGGAAGGGCTGCTGGTGGGCGGCTCCTCCGGCATGGCAGTGGTGGCCGCTTTGCAGACCGCCCGCGACCTCCCGGAAAGCGCCGTGGTGGTGGTCATCCTCCCGGACTCGGGCCGAGGCTACCTGGCGAAGATCTTCAATGACCATTGGATGCGCTCCTACGGCTTCCTTTCCGGCGGCGAGGAAGCGTCCGTGGGCGAGGTCATCAAGACCAAGAACGGAGAACTGCCGGACCTGGTGCACATCCACCCCAACGAGACCGTCCGCGATGTCATCAACATCATGAACGAGTTCGGCGTCAGCCACATCCCGGTCCTCTCGCAGGAACCGCCCGTGGTGATGGGCGAGGTCCTTGGTGCCGTGGACGAGCGGAGCCTGACCTCTAAGCTGTTCCGCGGCGAAGCGAAGCTGACGGACAAGATCTCCGAGCACATGGGGGAGCGGTTGCCGGTGATCGGATCGCTGGAAACCATCTCCGCAGCCCGCGAGCTGCTCTCCGACGTGGACACCGTGATGGTGACTTTCGTCGGCGCACCCGTGGGAATCCTCACCCGCCACGACCTGCTCGCCTACCTCAGCAACTAGCCAAAGGAACTCAATGTCTGTTTCTGAAAACCAGGGCTTCAACACCCGCGCCGTCCACGCCGGCCAGGCCTTTGAGCCCCGCACCGGCGCCGTAGTCCCGCCGGTTCACTTCAGCTCCACCTACGCCCAGGACGGCATCGGCGGCCTCCGCGACGGCTACGAATACGGCCGCGGCACCAACCCCACCCGTGACGCCCTGCAGGAACAGCTCGCGGCGCTTGAGGGCGGAACCCACGCGTACTCCTTCAGCTCCGGCCTCGCGGCGGAGGACTCCCTGATCCGGGCGCTGACGCGGCCCGGAGACCATATTGTCCTGGGCAACGACGCCTACGGCGGCACGTACCGGCTCATCAGCCGCGTGCTCGGCGACTGGGGGATCGGCAACACCCCCGTGGATATGGCGGACCTGGATGCGGTGCGCACTGCGGTGGCCGCGAACAAAACCCGCTTCGTCTGGGTGGAGACCCCCTCCAACCCGCTGATGAAGATCACCGACATCGAGGCGCTCGCCAAGGTAGCGCACGACGCCGGGGCCCTCCTGGTGGTCGACAACACCTTCGCGTCGCCCTACCTGCAGACCCCGCTCGCCCTGGGTGCCGACGTCGTGGTTCACTCCACCACCAAGTACATCGGCGGCCACTCCGATGTGGTGGGTGGCGCGATTGTGGTCAAGGACGCGGACCTCGCGGAGAAGATCGGCTTTGTGCAGTTTGCCGTGGGCGCAGTATCCGGCCCCATGGACGCGTTCCTCACCACCCGCGGGCTGAAGACGCTGGGTGTACGCATGGACCGGCACAGCGACAACGGCCAGGCCGTGGCGGAATGGCTGCTGCAGCGCCCCGAAGTGGAGGCCGTCCTGTACCCGGGCCTGCCCTCCCACCCAGGCCACGATCTGGCTAAGAAGCAGATGAAGAAGTTCGGCGGCATGGTGTCCGTCCAGTTCAAGGGCGGCGAAGCGGCGGCCCGCACGGTCGCGGAGAACACCTCGGTGTTCACCTTGGCGGAATCCCTGGGCGGCATCGAATCGCTGATGAACTACCCGTCGGAGATGACCCACGCCTCGGTCAAGGGCACCGAGCTGGCCGTTCCCGTCAACCTGATCCGGCTCTCCTGCGGCATCGAGGACGTGGAAGACCTGATCGCAGACCTGGAGCACGCCTTCACGTTCCTGAAGTAACCCCGCTCGTCCTGGTTCCCCGAAGGCACCCTGGCTTTCTTCAAGAAAGTTAGCTAGGGTGCCTTTATGGCACTTCGATCCGACTGGTCCCAACGCACCTGCAGCATGGCACGCGGCCTCGATATCCTGGGCGACCCGTGGACCATGCTGGTGCTCCGCGAGGTCTTCTTTGGCAATGGGCGCTTTGACGCCATGAAGTCCCGGCTGGCAGTGGCCGACTCCGTGCTCACCAAGCGGCTGGCGGGGCTCGTGGAGTCCGGGCTGCTGACGAAAAAGGCGTACGACGACGGCGGCCGCCCCCGTCAGGAGTACGTCCTGACGCCCAAGGGGGAGGACGCCCTTCCGGTCCTCAACGCTGTGGCCATCTGGTCCGAAAAGCATCTTCCCGCACCCTCCGAGCAGGCCCACATGTTCGTGATCCATTCCGGCTGCGGGCAACGGACCGGCTCCGCAGACACGTGCACGCATTGCGGGGAGCGGCTCACGGCCGCCAACACCAGCTGGCACAGCCTCACCCGCTCGGAATCTCCCGTCGAACTCGCAACGGCCACCGCATGAGCGGCACCGGATCGCGCCAGCGCCGCCGCCTGCACCCCGCCTGGACCGTTGCGGCCGTGGCCTTCCTTGCCCTCGTGGGAGCCGCCGGATTCCGGGCGGCGCCGGGTGTCCTCATGGTGCCGCTCCAGCAGGAATTCGGCTGGTCCACCACGGTGCTTTCGGCAGCCGTCAGCATCAACCTGGTGCTGTTTGGCCTGACCGCCCCGTTTGCCGCCGCCCTGATGGAACGCTTCGGGATCCGTGCCGTCACGGCCACCGCCCTGGTGATGATCGGTGCCGGCAGCGCGCTGACGGTCCTGGTCAACCAGTCCTGGCAGATCCTGCTCACGTGGGGGCTGCTGATCGGCCTCGGCACGGGGTCCATGGCGCTCGTCTTCGCCGCCACCATCGCCAATACCTGGTTCTCCAAGAGCAGGGGCCTGGTGATCGGCATCCTGACCGCCGGGAGCGCCGCGGGCCAGCTCGTGTTCCTGCCGTTCATCGCCATGCTGGCCCAGGATCCGGGCTGGCGGCAGGCCTCACTGCTGATCGCCGCCGGCGCGCTGGCAGTGGTTCCGCTGGTGCTGAAGTTCCTGAAGAACTCACCGGCCGACGTCGGGGCGTTGCCTTACGGCGAAACGGCACCTGAGGAGGGAGCGGCTGAGCCTGCTGCCGCTACAGGCCCGGCCGTGGACAGCGAACGCAGCAGCAACGCCGCCGTGCGCGCCCTCCAGGTCCTCAAGCGGGCCAGCCGGGAGCGGACGTTCTGGGCGCTGGTGGCCGGCTTCGCGATCTGCGGCGCCACCACGAACGGCCTGATCGGCACCCACTTCATCCCCTCCGCGCATGACCACGGCATGCCGCAAACCACCGCGGCAGGCCTGCTTGCCGTCGTCGGGATCTTCGACATCCTTGGGACCATCGCCTCCGGCTGGCTGACAGACCGCTACAACCCGAAAGTCCTGCTGGCCGTTTATTACCAGTTCCGGGGGATCGGGCTGCTGGTGCTGCCGCTGCTCCTGAGCGCCACCGTCCAGCCGAGCATGATCGTGTTTGTGGTGATATACGGCCTGGACTGGGTGGCCACGGTCCCGCCCACGGCAGCCATCTGCCGCAAGACGTTCGGCGCGGACGGCAGCGTGGTGTTCGGCTGGGTCTTCGCGGCCCACCAGCTCGGTGCGGCTGCGGCTGCCCTCGGCGCCGGTGCCATCCGTGACGCCACCGGCGAGTACACCTACGCCTGGTTCGGCGCCGCGGCCATGTGCACCATCGCCGCCGTGATCAGCGCGACCATCCGCAAGGACAAGTCTGACAAAGACCCCGCACCGGTCCCGGTGGCCGCCGCCTAGGCTGACGTTGTGGTGCCGGCCGCGGCGGCGGGCTTCCCGGTGAAGTACTCCCGCGTTGACGGCAGGAACCGGCACACCACTGCCAGCACAACGCCCAGAGCCAGGAGAACCACGCCGCTGACGAACGCCCCGCCGATGCCGAAGATCTGCGTGTCGCCGTAGGCCGGGTCCCACATCTGGACGGCGGAAATGAAGAACGCGGCGGTCAGGATCAGCGCCCCAAGCAGCGGAAGGATGCCGCGGAACCAGAGGTTGCGGGCAGATTCGCTGAGCGTACTCCGGAAGTACCAGCCGCACGCGAAGCCCGTCAGCGCATAGTAGAACGCGATGAACAGGCTGATGGCGCTGATGGAATCGGAGAGCAGATTCTCGCTGAGGAAACTCATGGCCACGTAGTACACCACGGCGGCGACGCCCATCACCTGGGTGGAGAATCCAGGAGTTTGGTTGCGCGTGTGGACCTCGCCGAACTTCGGTGGCAGCGCGCCATGCACACCCATAGACAGCGTGCCGCGGGCCGTCGGAAGGATGGTGGTCTGCGTGGAGGAGAGCACGGAGGCCAGCACGGCCACCACAATCAGCCAGCCCCACGGACCCAGGACCACATCCTTCATGGCCAGGAAGACATCGCTTTGGTTCGCTTCGTTGCCCAGCCCGATGCCTTCGGTGCCCACTGTGGCGTACATCATCACCAGCAGCGCCACCGAGACATAGATGGCCACGAGGACAAAGGCCGAAATTACGGCGCCGCGTCCGGGGGTGGTGGACGGGTTTTCGGTTTCCTCGTTGACGGCGAGGCAGGTGTCCCAGCCCCAGTAGATAAACAGAGCCAGCAAAGCGCCGTGCACCCCGGCGCCGGGATCGGCAAAGGCCCCGGCCGGGTTGAACCACTCGATGTCGAAGGCCTGGCCCTCGGGGGCGCCGCCCGCGATCCTGATGATGATCGCAAGCGCGAAGATGCCCAGCGAGACATATTGCACGTAGGTCAGGACGCGCTGGACATGCTCGCCCAGCCGGATGCCCCGGTAGTTCACCAGGGTCATAAAAGCAATGAACAGCACACCCGTGGCGGTTACTACCAGCTTGTTGTCGGCCAGCGAACCGTCGCCGATCAGTAGCCACAGGTACTGCCCCGCAACCTGCGCCAGGTTGGCCAGGACAACGATGCCTGCCAGAGCCACGCCCCAGCCGCCCAGCCAGCCGGCCCAAGGACCGAACGCCCGGCGCGACCACGTGAACGTGGTGCCGCAGTCCGGCATGGCGCTGTTCAGCTCACGGAAGGCGTAGGCGATGAACAGGACAGGAATGAAGCCGAGCACCAGGATCAGCGGAGTGTAGATCCCGTTGACGGCAACGATCAGCCCCAGCGTGGCAGCCAGCGAATACACGGGCGCCGTGGACGCAAGGCCCAGCATGACAGAGTCGCCGAGATCCAGGATTCCCGCGCGGAGTCCCTTGGCCGGGACGGCACTGCCGGACGGTCCGCCGGAGCCGCCGCCCGCCGTCGTCGTCCTCGCGCTCATGCTGTCACCGGGCTCGGAAATGTCAGGGGGCTCATAGTGCAATACCTGCTTTGCTTGATTTGCTGGATGTGCTGGACAGGGCCTGCGCTGAAAGCGGCGCCGGGGCGTCAATGGTGTTGGGCACAAAACGGCAAAAGTAGTCGGTGATGGGGCCATCCGATTCCCGGATCCCGCAGCCCACGGACTCGCCGTCCACCACCCACAGGCCCAGGACCGGATGGTTGCCGTCGAAGTCGGGCAGCGGCTGGAACTGCTGGTAGCACCAGCCTTCGCGGCCGTAGCCGCCAGGCTGCTCCAGGCTGATGCCCTTTGCGTGAATTTTGATGTTGTCACCTTCGCGCCCGTGGAGAGGCTTGGCCACCCATTCTTTGAGTGGCCCCGGCTCGTTGAGGTAGGCGGGCAGGAGGTTGGGATGGTCCGGGTACAGGTGCCAGAGGGCGGCGAGCAGGGCTTTATTGGAGAGCAACATTTTCCAGGCTGGTTCCACCCAGCGGGGACTGTGCGCACGTTGAAGCAGCCGGTGCCCGAACGGCTCCTTCATCATCAGCTCCCACGGGTACAGCTTGAACATGGTGCTGATCATGAAGTTGTCCAGATCCACAAAGCGGTTGAGGTTGGGGTCCCAGCCGATGTCGGACATGTTGATGCCGATGGTGGTCCAGCCTGCCTGGCTGGCAACATCGCGCATATAGGCGGCCGTCATCCAGTCTTCGCCGGACTCCTCGGCTTCGGAGTGGGCTATGTGCAACGTGCTCATCCCGGTGCGGTACTGCAGCTTCTTCCACTGCCGGATCAGGGCTTCGTGGATGCCGTTCCACTGGTCCTTCTCCGGGAACACGTCCTGCAGCCAGAACCACTGCGCGACGGCGGCCTCGATCAGTCCGGTGGGGGTGTCGGCGTTGTACTCGAGCATCTTGGCCGGGCCGCCCTGGCCGTCATAAATAAAGTCGAAGCGCCCGTACACGTCCATGTCGCCGGCCTGCAGCGACTCGGCGGCAAGCTCCAGGGCCTGCGGGCCGATGCCGATGTTCCCCATGGCGCCGGTGGCCAGGAACTTCGCCGCTTCCAGGCACATCTTGTGCATGTCCTCGGCCTGGATCTCGAGTGACTCCACCTCATCCATGGTGAATTCGTAGTAGGCGGCCTCGTTCCAGTATTCGATCTTCTTCCCACCAGGCATGGTGGTGGTGGAGAAGACCAGGCCCTGCTCTTCGATCTTCTGCTTCCAGCCGGGCCTGGGCTCCGATAACAACCGCTTCACGCCTAACCCCCCGTGCTTCCGCCCTTGGAGCTGCTGCCGAAGCCGCCCCTGCTGACGGTGCCGCCCTTGGTGCTGTACCCCGTGGACGCCTTGGCGCCGCTGGGGATGGTACTCGTGTAGCTCGGATATGCGGAGCGGTTCTGGCCCACGCCCGGCACACTGGCGCCGCGGGAGTAGAAGTACCACGCGTAGAGTGCGCCGCCGCGGCCCGCCGAACTGTTGCACTGGGCATCTTCCACCCGCTCGCCGGTCTCATCGTTGAAGCAGACCTGGGCGTACTCGGGCTCATCCTCGTTGCTTGCCACAATTGCGGTGATGGTGCCGGCCAAAAGGGCAGTGACGCCCAAACCCACGACGACGGTGCGCCGCTGGGAGCGCTTCTTGCGCGTGGCTGCCTCATGGGCCTGGCGCTCGCGGTCCCTCGCGAAGGGATCCACGGGAGTGACAGGTTCGTTCAGGAGTTCGGGGCGCAACTCCGGCTTGGGTACTTGCCATGGCGGGGGCTTGGGCGCGTCTTTGCCTTTGTCCTTGTCCGGACCGTTGGTTGGGTCGTTGTCCGCGTCCATGACATCCCCCCTCGGTAGTCCGTGCTGAAATCCGTGCTGAAAGCGGGCGCAACCGTGCGCCGGAAGCTGAATCCTGAAATCAGCCTAGCCGCTGCCCCGGCCGGCTGCGAGCGGGGACCGGGGGAGAAGTCCCCGCCCCGCCGCACCGACTTAAGGAACGTGCCGGAACTTACACTGGAGCCATGGAAACCGCATCAGTGCTTGCCGTCTGCCGCGTCCACCAGCTTCTCGCCGATGAAGGGACCGTCGGCGTCACGGCTATCGACAAACGCCCGGTGGAGGGTCCCGTTCGGGTCCATCGCCTGGGCTTGCACGGGGACGTCCAGGCGGACCGGATCAACCATGGCGGGGAGGACCAGGCCGTCTACGCCTATTCCCAGGCCGACGCCGACTATTGGACCGGCGAGCTCCAGCGCGACCTCCCACCCGGCATTTTCGGCGAAAACCTGCGCGTTGCCGGCATCGAAACCACCGGCGCCATCATCGGCGAACGCTGGAAGATCGGACTGGACGTCGAAGTGGAGGTCACGTCCCCGCGCACGCCGTGTGCTGCGTTCCAGCGGCACATGGACGAGCCCCGCTTCGTCAAGCGCTTCACCGAGGCCGGCCGCGTAGGCGCGTACCTCCGGGTGATCCGCACGGGAACCATCCAGGCCGGCGACCACATCCACCGCATTTTTGTGCCGAAGCACGGAATCACCGTGGGCAAGTGGTTCAGCGAACCTGACCTGGAGTCCATGGAGGCGCTTCGGGACGCCGACGCCGACGGCGAGATCCGCCTGCAGCAGCCTGAATTCGGGGTGAAGTTCGAACGGCTGGAGCGGCAGCTGGCCCGCTAGCCGCCCCGCAGGAGTGCCCGCCTAAGAGGCACCACCCGCGGCTATGTGCGCAAGCTCACCGCCGCCGTCGTGCGCTCAATTAGCCGCAATGCGGATTTGTACCTTACACTTGAAACATCCCCCACTCCGGAAATCCCTTATTCCTGCCCAATTTTTGAGGCAGGACTGGCAAGTGTTGGGGCCCGCACAAGCGATGCGGGCATTTTCATAGGGAGAGCCGGCTAAAGAAAACGCTGTACAGACTGCTGGGATAGCAGCCAAGAGATGCAGCGGGAAGTCCTGCCACGGGATTGCGAAAGCGCCGGACTTCTAAGTGACCGGCCGGTCAATGTATGCCCGGCACCCACGGCACACGTACTGCGGCTCCGCTCACCTCGGGTAGTGCCGCTTGGCCCCCTATGGATGAGGAAATTTCCCTATGCCCGAAAATCAGAACGACGCCACCGCCGAAGCGGTAACCGCCGAAACCGCTACCGTCGAGTTCACCGAGGCCGTTGTCCCCGCAGCAGAGCCCGCCACTGAGACTGAAGCTCCCGCAACCGAAACCGAAGCGCCTGTGGCCGAAGCGCCTGCCGCCAAGGCCGAAGAAGCGCCCGCCGCTCCCGCCAAGGCTGAGGAAGCACCCGCCGCCCCGGCTGAGGAAGAGGAAGAGGGCATCAAGTTCGCCGATCTCGGCATCGACGGCCGCGTCCTCGCCGCCCTGCAGGACGTCGGCTACGAAAAGCCTTCCCCCATCCAGGCAGCCACCATCCCGCTGCTGCTTGAAGGCCGCGACGTCGTGGGCCTCGCCCAGACCGGTACCGGTAAGACTGCAGCATTCGCAGTACCGGCACTGTCCCGCCTGGCCGAGCTCCACGACCTCAACGGCCCGTCCCGCAAGACCCAGGCCCTGGTCCTGGCTCCGACCCGCGAGCTGGCGCTCCAGGTTGCCGAGGCCTTCACCTCTTACGCCAAGCACATCGATGACTTCACCGTCCTCCCCGTCTACGGCGGCTCCGCCTACGGCCCCCAGCTCGCCGGCCTGCGCCGGGGTGCCCAGGTTGTCGTCGGTACCCCGGGCCGCGTGATCGACCACATCTCCAAGGGTTCCCTGGACCTGTCCGAACTCCAGTACCTGGTGCTGGACGAGGCCGACGAAATGCTGCGCATGGGCTTCGCCGAAGACGTGGAGCAGATCTTCCAGCAGACCCCGTCGGACCGCCAGGTTGCACTGTTCTCGGCCACCATGCCGAGCCAGATCCGCCGGATGTCCAAGCAGTACCTGAACAACCCCGCCGAGATCTCGGTCAAGTCCAAGACCACCACCGGTGCCAACACCCGCCAGCGGTACCTGCAGGTCATGGGCCCGCACAAGCTCGACGCCCTGACCCGTATCCTCGAGGTGGAAGAGTTCGACGGCGTTATCGCCTTCGTGCGCACCAAGATGGCTACCGAGGACCTGGCTGACAAGCTGAAGTCCCGCGGCTTCCAGGCTGCCGCCATCAACGGCGACATCCCGCAGCAGCAGCGCGAACGCACCGTTGACGCGCTCAAGGAAGGCCGCATCGACATCCTGGTGGCCACCGACGTCGCCGCCCGTGGCCTTGACGTTGAGCGCATCAGCCACGTGGTCAACTACGACATCCCGCACGACACGGAGTCCTACGTCCACCGCATCGGCCGCACCGGCCGTGCAGGCCGTTCCGGTGACGCCATCCTGTTCATGACGCCGCGCGAGAAGTACCTGCTGCGTTCCATCGAGAAGGCCACCCGCCAGCCGGTGGAGCAGATGCACCTGCCCACGGCCGAGACCGTTAATACGCTGCGCCTGGGCAAGTTCGCCGAGAAGATCACCGAGACCCTCGAGTCCGAGGACGTTTCAGCCTTCCGCGACCTCATTGCATCCTACGAGCAGGAGCACAACGTTCCCGCCGCGGAGATCGCTGCCGCGCTGGCCGTCATGGCACAGGGCGGACAGCCGCTGCTGGTCAAGGAACTGCCCGCGGCTCCTGAGTTCCAGAAGCGCGAGCGCTCCAAGGACGGCTTCGGCTCACGTGGGCCGACCCGTACGCTCACCGAGGGCAACGCCACCTACCGGATCGCCGTCGGACGCCGCCAGCGCGTTATGCCGGGCTCCATCGTGGGCGCCATTGCCAACGAGGGCGGCATTTCCTCGGCCCAGATCGGCGGCATCGACATCCGCTCGGACCACTCCCTCGTGGAGCTCCCGGCGGACCTGAGCCCCGAGCAGCTGCGCGCCCTGTCCCGCACCCGGATCGGCGGCGAGCTGATCCACCTTGAGCTGGACAACGGCCGCAAGCCTTCCGGTGGCGGCGAGCGTGGCGGCTACCAGGGCAACCGTGGCGGCGGAGACCGCGGCGGTTACTCCGGCGGCGGTGACCGTGGCGGCAACTTCAAGGGCAACGGCGGGTTCAAGAAGGAATTCCGCAAGTCCGACGGCGAGCGTTCCTCCGCTGACCGCGGCGGCCGCTCGTACAGCGACCGTTCAGAGCGCAGCGTTGGTGCCGAGAGCGGTTCCAGCCGCGGCCAGGCCAGCGATTCCCGCTTCGCCGGCCACGGCGACGGCTCGCGCAAGCCCCGCACCGAAGGCAGCCAGGGCGGTTTCAACCGCAAGGGCAAGTGGTAACCGTCAGCTAGTCTGACAAGTTTTTCCCCGAGGGGCCGGCTTTCGAGCCGGCCCCTCGGCATTTAACCCGGCCATAAGCCCGACCATTCAGTTGCCCGGATGTTCGCTTCGTCACATCAGTGCCGCGGCCGGGTTCCAATGGCTCCCCAGCAGGCCCCCGAAGGTACTTATTAGCCCGGATTTAGGCGGTTTTTCGTGTCCCGGGCCGTATCCGGCCGCCGATTTGTTGGTGGCCAAATCTTCCGGTAGAGTATTTACTCGTTGCCCCCCTAGCTCAGTGGTAGAGCGCGTTCTTGGTAAGAACGAGGTCACCGGATCGATTCCGGTGGGGGGCTCTGGATGAGGGCCTGTGTCAAGGCGGTTTTGACCGGCTTGATGCAGGTTTTTCTCATTCGTGGCGGTGTAGCTCAGTTGGTTAGAGCGCACGACTCATAATCGTGAGGTCGGGAGATCGAGCCTCCCCACCGCTACAGGCTAAGCCCCCGGAATCCCCCGAGATTCCGGGGGTTTCTAGTTAAAGAGAATTAACCCTTGACAGGTGGCCAATCTCCTGCATCCCCTTGTGTGATCGCCAAATCTCTAAGACGTGGCTACTAAATGGATGTTCCTCGAGCGCTCATCGGTTCATCCTGGCCGTGCGGCCTTCAGTCGCCCCTACAAGGGACTGGCGCCCTGCAGAGGCTGCTCAGGGCATCCGAACCTTCCTGGAGCCGCAGAAGGCGCTTGAGCGCCCAGTTGGCGACGCAGGCAAACCGCTACGAACATATCGAAACGTTCGCTAAGTGTGCCGGACATGGCCAAGGCCGGGATTTTCCTGCCAGGGCTAAGGCTTTAGGTAAACGGCAGCTCCGACGATGCGGGGCTATAGGCCTCGCCCGGTTTTGCGGTTGTCTCAGAGGCTTCTACAGGCGCGACCCTCATTTTGTTCCCGCTGATCAACCTCGGTGGATTCAAAGAATGACCAGAATGTCGGGGGGGCGAACCAGAAGTGCGCCCACTCACGAAGCTCGATGGGATGATTCCAGTGGCACTTTCCGATCAAGCCGGTGTGCCGTTAGTCACCGGGGACGCAGCGCGCAAGAATTAACTAGCGGCGGCTAACATTTCTGCCAGTATCGTCACACGGCTGTCGGTACCTGAATGGCGCCAGTCATTGACGGAGGTCAGGAGGTCTTCCCACGAGTCCACCTCTCGTTCTATACGACGCTGTCTTTCGTCAACACTTTCCGGGTCGGGGCTTGGTCCTCCTGCCTGAGCAACAGCAGCGGCGTATGCTCCCACAGCGTCCAACAACTCGGTTGCCTCATTTTCATGGGCATCCAATCGTGCTGCTGCAATCAAGGCGAGCAGAGACGAAATGGGAGGTCGAGATGGCACATTGATACCTGGTCCACCGCGGTTGATGTTAAACATGTTCGCCCTTACGGCAGCATCGTGGGCTCTCAGCGCCTCTATTCGCTCTGAAACCCCGACGTAGAGATCTTTGAGTGCGGAGTCGAACCTTAGCTGTTGTTCGAACCGCAAGCGGTGATCCTCTGCCTCGACCCGAGCGGTTTCAGATCTCTCGGCGATATTGCGGGCCTGCCACGCGATAACGACTGAAACTACTGCGACGGAGAACGAGGCCAGACCAGCGAGTGATGGAATGACAAGTTCTGACCAGGTCAGAAACGAGTCATCATCGGAAAGCTTCATCGTGAGCGCAACTACTTTCATGGCAATGGACGGAAGAATCACGGCGTGCATATAGCGAAGGCTATCCACCGCATGTAGCCGTAGCGCAAGGAAGGGCTGGCTATATCGCCCGTGCTCCAGACCGCGCCCCCCACACGGTGCGGCGTGACAGGTACTGCTCGGCCGTCCGACGGCCCGTCATCCGGGCGTCGTTAATCTAGCTGCCCATCTCCTCCCCATACTCCGCTCGCATCTCCGCCTCGAAGTCGGCGCGCATCTCCGCCTCGAACTCACGTTGTTCGGCGAGGAAATCCTCCTGTGCCTCGCCGTAGGCCCAAAGCACATCGATTCCGGCAGACACCATGTTGTATGTCTCCTCAAGGCACTTTCTAAGGCCATGGAAGTCGATGAAGTCCTGCGTGTCGGGAAGCCCACCAGGGTAGCGGAAGGTCTGGCCCTTCGGATCAGCCTCAATGAGCCAAGAGAGGGTGCGGCGGGTGTCGTTCGGCATTTCGGGTAGGTCGAGATGAGCGAAGTGTCCGGCTAACTCGGTAGCTATATCCCTCAGGCTGTGCGTCCTGTTGAGCCATCCCCGAAGTTTCTCTGGATCGAGCGACGCATCCTGTTCGCCGTTCGCCCGCCGGAGTTTGGCTGCATACTTGATCTGTTGTTTCAGCGATAGTTCAACTGCATGCCGCCATAGGTACATGAACGGCATAAGGATTGCGTCATCGATCGGCTGCCCACGGAATGAGGCAGCGAGTCGCTTTGCTGCCTCGACATACCCGAACTCGACGTCAGAGTCGCGTTGATACGGATAGCGAACGATGAGGCTCTCGCGATCTTCACTTGCGAAAACTTTGAACAGGTGCGGGCTTTTCTGTGGTTTGTTCCCCATCAATAAAGCATAGGGCTGGCATTGTCAGGAAACCGACTAGCCTCGCCCAGCACGCGGCAGGCGCCGAAGGCGCCGCGATGGCTTGGAGCGGGTGGCAAATCAGGGCTTGCTCACGTCAGGTATGGGAAGCCCTGCCTAGGACGCGTTAATACAAACCAAATGCGGATTCTGTCTCTGACAGAATTCTTCTATGTCTGCTGAGAAAGAGCTTCTGCTGCGATTGCGAACGGATTTAGCGAATCCCAACCTCCTCTCGATTGAAGATGTAGTTGTCAAAGCAGGTCCCCGTGCTTGGAAGACCGCTGCCCTCCTCACCTTCGGCGATAAATCGACGGGTGAGGTCAAGGGCCGCACCTTTGTCGTCCAAACTTGGGAGCGGAACACGCAGAGCTCCTACCAGTTCGAGAAACGAGCGGAGTATCGCTGGTTCTGTGAAGACGACGAGATCAACGCGGTCCAAGCCCTTCTCAACGAAAATCTTCCCAGCGACGGTAAGTTTGTTGTTGTCGAGGAGAACTCAACGGTGGTACTTCTGCAGAGACTTGCCAGGGGAGACTCCGCCCCAGCTGTCTCGCTAGTATCCGATCTCCTTAGGATGCCTGAGGTTCGTGAGGCTCTGTCAAAAAGTGATGCTGTGGCGGCGGGAAGTTCGTTAGTAGTCGCGCAGCGTCAGCGCGCCGCGCTGGCAGTTCTAGAGGCTGCAGTCAACAACCCCGACAGCAGTGAGCACGCACTGCAGTCAGCTTTGGATAACCAGTGGTGGCTCTTCGGGGGCCAATACATGGGGCAAAACCAGAGGCGGCAGCTAACGGCTCTCGACCAGTTGGATATCCCGTTGCTGCGTGCAGACGGGAGTATCCATGTCGTCGAGCTGAAGCGAGCCCACATTCCCAGGCTCGTGGAGCCGTATCGCAGTCACCTCATCGTTGGTAGCGATGTTCATCAGGCTGTAGGACAAACGATGAACTATTTGCGGGCGCTCGATGAGCAATCGGCTTCCATTCAGCAAACCCTGGGGATTGATGTGCGACGAGCAACGGCGACTGTGGTCATCGGCCACCCTCAGTTTCTGAACGGCAACCGAAGCGCAGTGGATGTGTCCCAGACGCTGCGCACCTATAACAGCCACTTATCTAGGGTTCAGGTGATTACCTACGCCGAGCTGATCGACGGAGCGAAGGCAGCGCTTCGGCTCGTTGATGTCCAGCCTGAGCTCTCCGAGGAGCACCCTGCTGACTTCCCAGGGCCGGATCCGGCATCCGGCTGGGAGAGCGAACCGCCGTTCTGAATCTGTGGCAGGGATCGGCCAATGTGGACTCGGGGATGGTTCAAAGCGCTGGCCTTGCACCGCCGGGCCAGTGGAGAGCTACGTCGACATCTCTGGCAGACCAAGATTGTCCGTGCCGTTTTGCCGTTAGTCGCAGAACTTCTACCAACTCCATATAGCGCGCGTACCTTCCGGGGCCGACGAGAGCGTGAGGCCCAAGCTCTCTAAGCCGGCATGGGCGCGTCGGTCATATACCGCCATGCGCTCAGGTACTGCTGCCAGTAGAACAGCTGACGCTAGTGCGTCCCCCTTTTGGAAACCAGGCAACGGTGACAATGCAGCCCTCCCGGCAGAAGCAGCTTTAGATACGGGCAGCAATGCGTCATTGACGGTCATTGACGGCAGACACGGCCTTCTCCGTTACATCCCGAACTTCCTGATCTTTCAAGATCATCAGGTCTCGAACCCATGGCGTGTCCGCACGGAGTCGCTTCCAGAAGCAGTGCCCCGATATCGGCCTTGCCAATGCTGGACCTCTCCCGAATTCAGTCAGCGCCCTCGATGAGCACCTCGTCGTGTGCCGGAGAGGTACCGGACATGTAGGCCGCGAGGGATTCGTGAAGTGTCTCCCAGACTTGCGGTTCGTCTACAACTCCAAGTGCTTCGTCCGGCTCGTCCCTAGCTCGAAGCATGCCACAATTTGACCAATCGTCCTGTTATGGCGAGCGGATGGGGCCGCGAGGGTTCTTAACGACGAGCAACCGTGGCTTTTCTGTGTCCAACGTTATTCGTGGGTCCCCGCTATGGCTTCGGTTAACTAGGTTCTTTCGTCGGCCAGATAGCGGCCATGATAGAGATTGAGTTTAAGACTAGATGGTGACCGTCGTGTGAGCTGGAACTGCCACATGACAGGTTCAACCGAATCGGGATCAACGCAAGGGGTACGGGCCGTGGCGCTCAAGAAATCGGATCTTTACAGCTCACTTTGGAAGAGCTGTGATGAACTGCGCGGTGGCATGGACGCCAGCCAGTACAAGGATTACATCCTGACGATGCTGTTCGTGAAGTACGTGTCGGATAAGTTCAAAACTGACCCGGACTCTCTGATCGTGGTACCAGTCGGCGGCTCTTTCGACGACATGATCGCAGCCAAGGGCGACAAGGAAATCGGCGACAGGATCAACAAGATCATCGCCAACCTCGCTGAGGCCAACAGCCTTCAGAAGGTCATCGACCTGGCCGATTTCAATGACGAAGAAAAGCTGGGCAAGGGTAAGGAGATCCAGGACCGGCTGTCGAAGTTGGTCACCATCTTCCAAGACCTCGACTTCCGCGGCTCTCGCGCAGAGGGCGATGACCTGTTGGGAGACGCCTATGAATACCTTATGCGACATTTCGCAACTGAGTCGGGCAAATCTAAGGGTCAGTTCTATACGCCGGCCGAGGTCTCACGAATTCTGGCCAAGCTCCTCGGTATCAACGCCGAGACGCAGTTTTCGGAGACAGCCTACGACCCCACTTGTGGCTCCGGATCCCTGTTGCTTAAAGTCGGCGATGAAGCCCCCAACGGCCTAACCCTGTATGGCCAGGAGAAGGACAACGCGACCTGGGCATTGTCCAAGATGAATATGATCCTGCACGGTAATGAGATCGCTGATATCCGCAAGGGTGACACGATAACGAGCCCCCAATTTACCAAGCGTGACCAGCTCGAAGTGTTCGACTTCGTGGTGGCCAATCCGCCCTTTTCGGTGAAGTCCTGGAGCAACGGTCTGGAGAATGAGTTCGGCCGTTTTGAATACGGCAGGCCACCAGAAAAGAACGGTGATTATGCGTTCCTGTTGCACATCCTGAAATCAATGAAGAGCACCGGCAAAGCGGCAGTTATTTTGCCGCATGGCGTCCTGTTTCGAGGGAACGCTGAAGCCGCCATCCGCAAACGGCTATTAAAGCAAGGCTTCATCAAGGGCATCATCGGGTTGCCCGGCAACCTCTTTTATGGCACGGGCATCCCCGCCTGCATCATCGTTTTGGACAAGGAAAATGCGGCAGCCCGGACCGGCGTGTTCATGATCGATGCTTCCAAGGGGTTCATCAAGGACGGCAACAAGAATCGACTACGTTCGCAAGATCTACACAAGATCGTTGATGTCTTTACTAAGCAGACCGAGCTCGAACGCTATTCGCGGATGGTCCCGCTGTCTGAGATTGCGGATGACAAGAACGACTACAACCTGAACATCCCCCGCTACATCGACTCCTCGGAGCCGGAAGATATTCAAGATCTCCAAGCCCACATCCACGGCGGAATTCCAGAGCGCGACGTCGCCGCCCTTGCTGGGTATTGGGATGCCTTTCCAACCTTCCGCTCGACACTTTTCCAGCCGAATCGCCCCGGTTACAGTGACCTAGCAATTGACGTCGCTGATGTGCAACAAACCATCCTCGATTCCATGGAATTCAAGCAGTTCGCCAAGGAGATTGGTGCTGAAGTTGACAACTGGTTCGGTGCCCACCGAGCCAGATTGGAAGCAATCACCGAGGACACGAAGCCAAATGCTCTCATTGCCGAGCTGGGCGAGGACTTGCTGGCTAGATTCAGGCACACCCCGTTACTAGACGAGTACCGCGTGTACGAGCAGCTCATGTCCTATTGGCACGATGTGATGCATGATGACGTCTTTCTCATCATGAATGACGGCTGGGCCGGCGCGGCAACCCCGCGCAAGACAATTGACGACAAGGAACGCAAACTGGCGGAGAGGCCTGACTTGGTCATTGGCTCCGGCCGTAGTGCCGCTAGGTACAAGATGGATCTAATTTCACCCGCGCTTGTCGTTGCCCGCTATTTCGCCGCTGAACAGATCAAACTGGACGAACTAGCTGTTGCTGCCGAAGAAGCCAGCCGCAGCGTCGAGGAATACACAGAGGCGCATGCCGTCGACGAGGGACTGCTTGCCGACGCCATGGACGATGACAAGATCACGAAGGTCCTTGCAACTGCACGTCTGAGGGCTGCCAGACGTGAAGCCACGGACCCAGAAGAAGTAAAAGCGTTGGAGCACCTTGTCGGGCTCTATGACTCCGAAACGGCAACCAAGAAAGCGGTCAAGGAAGCGCAAGTCGACCTCGACCTCGCTGCACTCAAGAAGTACGGCGACCTGGAAGCGGAAGAAATCAAGCAGCTTGTGCTCGATGACAAGTGGCGAGCTGCGATCGGCGGCCGTATTGCAGGCGAAGTGGATGGGCTCACCCTTGGACTGGTCGCACGGATTCAGGAACTGGGTGGGCGGTATGCGGCAACCACCACCGACCTAGACAGCATGCTTTCGGAGCTAGAAGGCAGGGTCTCCCTCCACTTGGCCAAGATGGGGATCAAATGACAGCATTTCCCACGGCGACTGTCCGGTCCTTGAGCGAGGTTGTTACGAAGGGCACTACACCCACTTCGCTCGGTCGTGCCTTCGTGTCGAGTGGTGTTCGCTTCATTAAGGTTGAAACCATCGCCACAAATGGAACTTACTTACCAGACAAAGTCGCTCATATCGATGCGGATACGCACAACTTGTTAGGTCGTTCTCAGCTACGTCAGGACGACATTCTGTTTTCAATTGCTGGTGCGCTCGGCCGCACGACGATCGTTGACAAGTCTTGGCTACCTGCAAATACCAATCAGGCTTTTGCCATTATCAGGCCCTGCAAACGGAGTGGTATCGATTCCCGGTACCTCCTCTGGGCGCTGAGGAGCCAAGCCATAGGAAGACATATATCGGAAATTAATGTTCAGGCTGCACAGGCGAACCTGTCTCTCGAACAAGTTAGATCATTCGAAATACCGGTCCCCGAAATGGACACTCAGAAGCTGATCTCCAAGGCCCTCGATGACGCCGATAACCTGATAACCACGCTGGAACGTTTGATCGGCAAGAAGCATGCGATCAAACAGGGAATGATGCAGCTGCTTCTTACCGGCAAGACCCGCCTGCCCGGATACACAGAGCCGTGGACGAAACAGCGCCTTGGAGCACTTGGTACCCTCTTAAAGGGCCGTGGAGTCAGGCGTGATGACGTGCGTGCATCCGGGATCCCCTGTATCCGGTATGGCGAGATATATACGGTCTTCAATGACTACACGCGATCTGCGAAATCTTTTGTTTCGCCGGAGATTGCTTCGACTGCGCTACCAATAAAAACGGGTGACCTTCTGTTTGCCGGATCCGGGGAGACCCGCGATGAGATCGGGAAATGCGTCGCCTATATCGGACCCATTCCAGCAGTCGCGGGCGGTGACATCGTGGTGCTTCGCGGTGATGTATTCAACTCCGTCTACTTGGGCCTGCTTGCCAATACTTCAGTCGTTGTCGATCAGAAATCCCGAGCCGGCCAGGGGGACGCCGTCGTCCATATCAGCAGCCAGGCTCTTGCTGACATTGAGGTGGAGCTTCCGCCTCGCAACGAACAAGACGCCATTGCTGAGGTTGTCGTCGATGTGGATCGTGAGATTCGTTTGCTTCGTGGCCGGCTGACAAAAGCCAAGGCTATGAAGCAAGGCATGATGCAGGATCTCTTGACTGGCCACACCCGCCTCGCCGTTGCGGACGTCGATGCATGAGTGCTGGCAAGTCGGTTCGTCTCTTCCTGGCTGATGGAACTCCAGGCGGTCTGTTGACGGCCGAGATCATGAACTGGACGGGGCATGTCGTGGCAGCCCCACGTTCGGATCTTGGGTCGCTGTTGAAGCGCCCTGAGGCCGGCCGCACCGGCATCTATATTCTTCTCGGTGATGATCCGGACAGTATGGGCGGTTCGCTGGCATATATCGGGGAAGGCGATGACGTAAGTAAACGGCTATACCAGCATTCCCGCACAGAGGACCAAGGTGGAAAGGACTTCTGGGAGCGGGCCATCGTACTCACGAGCAAAGACTCCAATCTCACCAAAGCCCATGCCCGTTATCTGGAATCTCGCTTAATTACATTGGCGCGACAGGCGAGCCGGGCTCGTCTTGTGAACGGCACTGCTCCCGCACCATTGCCCCTGCCCGAGTCTGACATATCGGATATGGAGTACTTCATCTCACAGGCCAAGATTGCGCTGCCGGTGTTAGGGGTGAATCTGTTTCGGAACACAAGCGTTTCAACCGCACCAATTGATCCGGTTGAGCCCAATCCGGCAAGTCAGCCTTCCGTCTCACCGCTTTTCGAAATGCGTCTAAAGAAGGATGGCATTGTGGCCACCGCTCACGAAGTAGACGGTGAGTTTACCGTGTTGGAGGGCTCCCTCGCTCGGCCCTCGTGGATCGGCGTTGAGGACGGTTATCGCCGGTTGCGGGACAAGCTGGAACAGGATGGCACCTTGGTCCCAACCGCTGATGGCAGGCTGGCTGTCTTCGCTCGGAGCCAGGTATTTGCCTCACCATCGGCCGCAGCTGCGATCGTGAGCGGACGAAATTCCAACGGCCGCGCGGAATGGAAACTTCACTCAAGCGGCATGTCATATGGCAGTTGGCAGAATCAGGAAATAGAACTAAATCTCGGGGGATCTGGCTTATGAGCGAGGTTGGACAGGTTGAACGCAAGACACAAATCCGGGTAGTGAAGCTGTTTCGAGAACAGCTTGACTATGATTATGGCGGCAATTGGGAGTACCGCGAGGGTAATTCCCACGTTGAAACTGAACTACTCGAACAGAACCTCCGGGCGCGAGGCTATGACGACAACCTGATCAACAAAGCCCTTGAGCAGCTCAAGAGGGACGCCTCACTGGGTGGCGGCCGTAAGCTCTACGAGGCCAACCGTGATGTCTACAACCTCCTGCGCTATGGCGTTAAGGTCAAGCCTGGCATCGGCGAGAACACCAAAACTGTCTGGCTGATCGACTGGGAGAACCCCGAAGCCAATGACTTCCTGGTGGCGGAGGAAGTCTCAATCAAGGGAGAGCACAACAAGCGCCCGGATATCGTGCTCTACGTTAATGGCCTGGCACTCGGTGTCATAGAGCTTAAGCGCTCAAAGGTCGGTGTCTCTGAAGGTATCCGCCAGAACATAGGAAATCAGCGCCAGGACTTCATCCGGCCATTCTTCACAACTGTTCAGTTGCTTTTTGCCGGCAATGACATCGAGGGCCTGCGCTACGGAGTCATCGAGACACCAGAGAAATACTGGCTGTCATGGAAGGAACCATCTGAGACAGAGGATCCACTGGATCGTGGGCTACTTCAGATGTGCCGCAAGGAGCGCTTCCTTGAGTTGATCCATGATTTCATCGTTTTTGACTCCGGCACCAAAAAAACCTGCCGTCACAACCAGTACTTTGGAGTCAAAGCAGCGCAGGAGCGCATTGCCAAGCGCGAGGGCGGCATCATCTGGCACACCCAGGGATCGGGTAAGTCCCTGACCATGGTGTGGCTGGCCAAGTGGATCCGTGAGCACAAGACTCAAGGTTCGGAGCAGGCCCGAGTCCTCATTATCACCGACCGCACCGAGTTGGACGAACAAATCAAGAAGGTCTTCAACGGGGTCAACGAGGACATCTATCGCACCAGCTCAGGACCCGATCTGATTGCGGCGCTGAACAAGCACGAGCCCTGGCTCATCGGGTCCTTGGTGCACAAATTCCGGTCTGGCGACGATGACCAGGCACGGGACGAGGCCAGTGGCGCCTTCATCGCCGAGTTGAACGCCACGATTCCCGCCGGCTTCTCTGCCAAGGGGAACCTTTTCGTTTTCGTAGACGAAGCACACCGCACCCAGTCGGGGAAGATGCATCAGGCCATGAAGCGGCTGCTGCCGGGCGCGATGTTTATTGGTTTCACCGGCACGCCGCTGCTAAAGAGGGACAAGGCGACCAGCATGGAAACCTTCGGTACCTTCATCCACACCTATAAGTTCGATGAAGCAGTCGACGATGGCGTGGTGCTGGATCTACGCTATGAAGCCCGCAATATCGATCAGGAATTGGTCTCCCATACCAAGATCGATCAATGGTTTGATTCCGCGACGAAGAACATGACCGACGTATCCAAGGCCGAGCTTAAGAAGCGCTGGGGCACGATGCAAAAGGTCATCAGCTCGGAGCCACGATCGAAGCAGATCGCCATGGACATCATGTTCGACATGGCCACCAAACCACGCTTGATGGATGGCGCGGGCAACGCCATGCTCGTCGGCGCCAGCATCTACCAGGCCTGCCAATTCTATGAGATGTTCAACCAAACCCACCTCAAGGGCAAGGTCGCCATCGTTACCAGCTACAAGCCGCAGCCGGGGGACATCTCCAAGGAAGACACCGGCCACGGCGCAACCGAGAAAATACGCCAATACAACATCTACCGGCAGATGCTCGCCGACTACTTCAATGAGCCTGCCGACCAGGCAGTGACGAAAGTCGAACAGTTCGAGAAGGAAGTCAAAGAACGGTTCATCAACGAACCGGGCCAGATGCGGTTGCTGATCGTCGTCGATAAGCTCCTCACCGGCTTCGATGCACCTTCCGCCACCTACCTCTACATCGACAAAAAGATGCGTGACCACGGACTCTTCCAAGCCATCTGCCGTGTCAACCGACTCGACGGTGACGATAAGGACTACGGCTACATCGTGGACTATCAGGACCTCTTCAACTCGCTTGAGGACGCGATCACTGATTACACCCAGGGAGCGTTCGAGGATTATGACGAGGATGACGTCAAAGGCATCATGAAAGACCGTCACGTCCAAGGACGGAAGGATCTTGACGATGCCCTGGAGCGCGTCCGTGCCCTCTGCGAGGCGGTGCTGCCACCCAAGCAACCGCAGCAGTATCAGCACTACTTTGTGGCCACCGAAGTCGGCAACGCCTCGCAAATCAAGGCCAATGAAGCCAAACGCGTAGAGCTTTACAAGTCTGTAGCTGCCCTTACACGCGCTTATGCGGCTATCGCCACCGACATGGATAAGGCCGGCTATAACGACGCTCAGGCAGCATCTATCGCAGCTGAGGTCAAGCACTACGTTGACGTCGTGGCCGAGGTGAAGGTTGGTGCTGGCGAGAACGAGGACTTCAAGCAGTACGAAGCCGACATGCGCTTCCTCCTCGACACCTACATTCGAGCCGATGCCTCGCAGGTCGTCGCAGACTTCCAAGACGTCGGGCTGGTGCAACTCATCGTCAAGGAGGGTGTCGCCGCCCTAGACAAGCTCCCCGAAGGCCTCAAAAAAGACCCAGAGGCCATGGCCGAGGTGATCGTCAACAATATTCGGCGGGTTATCGTCGACGAGCAAGCGATGAACCCCAAGTACTACGACACAATGTCTTCCCTGCTCGACGCCATCATTGAGAAGCGGCGTCTGGGGGCACTCGAATACCAGGAATACCTCCACGAGTTGATTGCACATGCCAAAGCTGTTGGAGCCGAAGGAACCGGCAACAACTACCCCGCATGGGCAGTAGACGGTGCGCAGCGGGCGCTCGTGGATTTCGACTTCGAAGATCCAAACCTGGCGGTGCAGGTTGACGCCGCTATCCGCGGTGGCAAGCCCCACGATTGGGTAGGCAACGTCATGAAAGAGAAGGTCGTAAAGCGAGCGATTCAGCGCGTTTTGCCCGATAGTTTTGATCGCTTCGACGAACTGTTTGATCTCGTGAAGGCCCGGCATGAGTACCGCTAACGCCTACATTCGAGTTGCCGGCATTGATGTGGACGTCGTCTACAAACACATCAAGAACATGCATATCGCCGTTTACCCACCACTGGGACGAGTGCGCGTGGCAGCTCCGGAGCGCCTGGATGATGACGCCATTCGACTGGCAATCGTTCAGCGGTTGCCCTGGATCAAGCGCCAACGGGAGCAACTGCGCAACGCCGTGCGCCAGTCCGAACGCGAGATGATAGCCGGGGAATCTCACTACGTCTGGGGACAGCGTTACAGGCTCCACGTCATCCACACGCCAGGACGGATTCGCTTCGACACCTCCGGCAACAAACTGATCATGCACGCGCCGGAAGACAGCGCACCAGAAGCCAGGCGAGATGCGCTGGATAAGTGGTATCGGCAGGCATTGAAATCTGAACTCCCAGCTCTCATGGCGAAATGGGAGCCAATCATTGGGCCTAAAGCCGCCAAGTGGTCAGTTCGCCGGATGAAGACCAAGTGGGGATCATGCAACCGGGAGTCGGCCCACATCTGGTTCAATACGGAGCTGGCCAAGAAACACCCAAACTGTTTGGAATACGTCGTCGTACACGAGATAACCCATTTGCTTGAACGCAACCACAACGAACGCTTTGCCGAGCTTATGGACGCTTTTCTGCCTGATTGGAGAGCGCGCCGGGACGAACTGAACACAGCGCCATTATCCGAAGAAAAGTGGGGCACGGCGTAGCTCAGGGGCCCCCGGCTGATCAGGCGCGAGGGACGTACCGGGCTCCGCGTGGGCGGCCGCGCGTCCTACCGTCACGCCAACCGGGAAGGAGCGTGTTGAGCTGTGTTTCTTTGTCTTGGTCCAGTTCGTTGCGGCGGTATTTAATGCGTTGGATGTGCAGCCACATGCCCAGGACACGTTCTTCTTCGGTGTCCGTCTTCTTATGGCGGGGCCAGTCATTCCCGGCAACCATGTAATCAGTGAGTTCACGCAGGCGTTCGTTCCACCGTTTTTGGTCGTCGTCTTTGCGGGTGCGCTGTTCCCAGCCGGGGATTTGATGCAGGCCGTCCCTGTAGATAGGGACGAGGGTGCCCCGGTCGTGGTCCTGCCGCCGGTTGACGAGCCAGGTGGCCAAGGACCGTTCCCGAGCAGAGGCGGATTTGGACGAGGGGAGCCGGCCCTCGGCCTTGTACAGGGCGATGGTGTCTTGGAGGTTTTGCAGCCCGGCGGGAGTGATGCGTGTGGTTTTGGTTGGGCGGGCTGCGTTGCGGTGGTCGTCCCGGAGGGACGGTTCCGCGGCTGCGGCGATGGCCAGGTGGTAGCGGACGGTGTTTTGAGCGGCGTCCGTTGTGGCGGCGATTTGGGTGGTGGTGAGTCCTTGCCGGTACATCTGGACCCATTCCGGGTGCGGGGCGGTCCGCTTTTGTTCGGGCATGCCGGTCAGCTGTCCGTTCGGACAGCGGTCAGCTTCGTGCCCTCCGGGCTGGCGGCTTCGGGTGCGGCCTTCGCCATCGCGGCGCTGTCGCAGTGGGCGATGGTGCTGGCGTTTGCCCTTTGGGGCGTTCGGGTGGTTTCCACCGGATCAGCCTAGTTGGCTCTCCTGGTTGGGGGCTGCTGGGCTGCCAGGGCATCGGGGGCGCGGTGCAGCCGCTGTGCGTGAGGGAGACAGGCCACGGCCGTGCGCCGGCGAGTTCGGTGGCCGGAGTGTTCATCCAGGCTGTGAAGTAGTTGGGCGGGACGCCCAGTTCCATACCGTGCCGGCACAGAGAGCCTACGTTGCCAAGCTGGCTGGCGGGGAGGAACTGAAAGCCCGGGCAGTAGGTGCCTCGCCGATGAAGACCCGGACGAGCTGCGCATCAAGGGGGCCGGGCCCGCGAAGGTGTTCCAGGAGAACTCATCTGGCGCATTTCCGACGAAATACCCGCTTAAACGGAGCCTGCAGGGTAGGGGCAGCTCCTTAGTTACGGTCCGCTGCCGCACATGACAGTCAACCGGCCTGCGCTCCAAGTGGCACTAAGACCCGAGTCACTAGCGCCCCGGCAGTCCCACGGGGACGAAGCGTTATGCATGAAGAACCCGCCAGAACCTTTGGGCAACTAGGTCACGGTGCCGACGGCAGCAACCACAGGCTACCTACCGTCTAGCTCGGTTTCTTCTGCAACATCCGTCGGTGCTGCCTGAACCATTTGCTGTACTTGGGTCGGCCAGTCTTCAAATCTCCCTCGATGTTCCGCAGCCAAGATACTCCCGCCCCATCCCGAAAGGATATCCGCGGCACTTCCAGGCTCCTGTACTTCGTCTCCTCGCCAGGGTGCAGTACCTGTCGTGCTCCTTGCTCAATGTACCGGCCAATGTGGTAGTAGAAGTGGACATCGTAAACCGACTCGTCGCTGTTGTTGCGGATGTGGAACCAGCGGTCCTCCATCGGTTCACCCGGAATAAAGTAGCTGAAGTAGTACACGATGCGCCGGGCCTGAGACGTGCGGCGCAGCTTTGAATCTCTGCGGATGACGTAGAAGGTGGCGAAGAAGGCCAAGCCGGCGAAGACCGCTGACGCCCATTGCCCGACTGTTCCCCACAATGACGACTCAAATTCCATGCGGTCAGTCTGCCAGAAATAACGAGCTGCCTAATCGAGCAAGTCGGAAGGGCCGGCCAACCACGTAGGAACGGGATTCGCCCGCATACGATAGGGCTATGCCCGTACCCGACAAGCACGCAGCGCGCTTCATGACCATCGAGCAGGTTGCCGAAGAGCTCAATGTCGGCATCCCCCAAGTCCGTTCATTGCTAAAGAGCGGGGAGCTGCGAGGGTTGCAGATTGGTGCCCGGGGGCTGTGGAGAACAAGCGTGCAGGACTTCGAGGATTACATAGCCGAGGCGTACCGTCAGGCAGCCGAGCGGGTTGAAGCCGGACTTGTCGAAGATGTGCCGTCAGAGACCGACGCATAGGGCAGGGGAGTCAGCGACAAGGTTGTGGGGCATAGTTACGAGAAATTCTGTTCTCTGTCGAACCTGTTCGATTCCACGAAATTAAGGCACGGTGCTCGTCCCACGGTTCAGTCGGCGAGACGTTGCATTTCCTAGAGATACGTGACGTGGATCAGCGAGCTCCCCTGATACAGAACCTGCCGGTCGATTCTCATGTCGAATGCCTACCCTGCCGAGTTGATCACTCCCTGTTGAATCTTGAGTGCCTTGTCTAGGACAGCACACACCAATGTCCACCGCGCCGACCATTCCGTATCGCGATCGGCCTCGGCGCGTGTTTTGAGGGCGTTGCCGAAAGCGGTTTTTGAATTGTCCTTCAGCCGAAATTTCATCAGGTCTCCTCCGGCATCTACTTGAAAATCGATGAAGTGATTAGCGCTAGATAAATAGTGATCGGAAACCCAGTTATCGGGGAACAGGCCCTCGATAGCGAATCCGGAACGCACATAGACGTACTCGCGATTTGAGTTAAAGGGGATCCCCACGTTGCCGAAATAAGCAGAAAGGTCGCTGACGGCTTTGATCCCTGCGTCGTCACCGTCAAAAAGACTGATGGTGGGCTGCTCCTTGCGGAGAATTTCGTAGTTAGCACGTACAAACCCTGCCAAGTGGGACGCGCCCCCGCGATCGCTAATCGTGGCGGCTCGCAAGTGTGGCCATTCGCCGTGCTCCCAGTCTTTCGATAGATCAAGGAACCAGCGGAGATACATCGAATCCGATTGACCTTCGGTCAGCACCGTTGAGGTCCCGAGCGAGAAGTAGTCAGCAAAACGAAGCCCTAGCCCTTTGCGTAGGATGGCCGTCGCCTTTTCGTGTGAACTGAAGTTGATGAGCGCGGTGTTCCCCTCGGAATCAAGCTGCGTGCCGACGACTCTCCGTGGATCGTGCGGTACGAACGCCATCGAGTGACTAGTCATGACCACGTTTGATGACGCGCCCAATTTCTCAAGTAGCTGTGTTGCGCTGCGTGATAGCTCTGGGTGCAAGAATGATTCAGGTTCTTCAATAAGCCAAATAGGCCGTTTTCCAGACTCGGACTCCTTTTCCGACACCCATTGGAGTGCAGCCATGAACGCTAGACTTTGAGTCCCTTGGCCCTTCCTTGCGAGCGGTGTTTTGTACGGGTCGCTCAGGTAGAAGTCGAAGCCGCTCAGCATGTTGTCAATGGAACCACCCTGGAATCCGAAAGAAGCCGAGAGACCGACTACACCGCTGCCGGCCAAGGCAGTCGTAATGTTCTTGGACACGTCATCCAGCTCTGACTGGATACTGTCCAAGAGCGGCTCGAGAACTCCGACTACCACACCTTGCACAAACGGCGTCAGCACATCATCGACCAGCTCACGCATGCTCTTCTCTGAGGGAATGAAGTGGCAGTGAAACTGGCCTAGGAGTTCCACGACGAGCTGTTTTTGGAGCCTGCTGATATTAGACTGAGCGGTTCCTTCGCGAGGTCGCTTTTGATTTGGAAAGAAGTTATAGATCGGCGTGCCAGAGGGTGAGAAGGTTAGGTAAAGAGTGACACCCTCGCTCGGACGCGTGAGCCCATACATTGAATAGAGGCGGTCGAGATCTGCGTAAAAATTGAGGTCCTGGCCGGTGGGATCACCGTCGAAATACCCGACGATACTCGTCCGGGATCCCTTTCCGCGAGGTGAGTCGTCAACCACGGAGTATCCATGCATGTTGTCGTATCCAGTGAAGAACATTTGGATCGACTGCAACAGGTTCGTCTTGCCACTGTTATTAGGGCCGATGATTGTCATGGTTTGGGTGAGGTCGAGGTACTGCTCCTGAGCCGAAACAGTTCTAAAATTCTTGACTCGAACGCCGTTGATACGCATCCCACGACTGTAATGGTGAGCCAAGCACCTTTAACGCAGGCATTCCGGAACAAACCCTGCCGGAACGACCAACGCGACTCGATCACCCGCCCAACATCAACCGGCAGCTCACCGCTGGTGGAGGCTAAATCGAACCTGTCACCTGTTCGTTCCGTATGCCCTTGAGTTCAGACGAGCGTTTGGACGGCATTCTGAGACTGGGTTAGAGCCTCGTCGGCTTGCGTGATCAGTTGGTTCAGGCCGTCGCCATCGAGCGTGGTCAGGAGACTCTGAACGTCAATCGTCAAGACCGTGATTTGTGCGGCTGCGATCTCGAAGAAGTCGTTGTAGAGCTGCCGGTCGCCATGACTTAACAGTTCCCAGGTCACTGGTCCCGACCCGACTTGGCTCCTGATTTGGTTCTCCCACCGGTTGAGTGCGTGGCCGGCATGTACCGCGATGTAGTCGAGCGTTTCGGTTGCTCGTGGGAGTATGTTCTGGAGCGCTTTGAAGCCAGGGGTGGTGGCGTCGAGTTCGGCTTCTGCCCGCTTTAGCTTTGCGTCGAATTCCTGCTGTCTTTTGCGGTTGCGCTTGGCGATCTCGACGATGCCGAAGGCGGCCAGGGGGGCCGCAGCGAGGATGGGCAGCACCATTGCGCCGCCGGCGCCAGCGGCTGCCAGTTGGGCGGCTCGTTTCAGCCAGACAAGTTGGAAGTCGGTTGCTGCCCCGCTCGTACTTGATGCGGGCGGTTGCGGGACGCCGTCTGTGGCAACTTGAACCTTGCTGTCTATGACGTCGATCGGGTCTTTGCCGTGGAGCTGTGTCGGATCGGGTTGTCGTGCGCCTTCAATGCGCCCCGCGATCTCAGTGAACTTTCCGAAGAAGTCATCGAGAGCCCGGTCCCGCGCCTCATTGAATACCCGGCTGAGGTCGGTGATGTCCCGTTTCCGCGCATCGATCTCCTGCTCAATCCGCCTATACCGATCCTTGGACCCTTCCGGGCTTCGAGACTCGGTAGCAGTGGCGTCGGCGGTGGCCGCCTCGACGTTTTCGACCGTCTGCCGGGAGACTCTCGTTTCCAACTCCTCCCGGGTGAGCCCGAGCGCTTCCGCAACACCGTCGAGCCGTTCGGCCCCCGGCCTCAGTTGTCCATTCTCCAGGCGTGAGATCGAAACACCGGCACCGCTGCGGTACCCGGCCTTAGTCCCGAGTTCGTCCTGGGTTAGCTTCTTCGCTATTCGGAGTTCCCGTACCACCTGCCCGAGAACCTGCATATGGTCTTGTGTCATGATCACACCGTATCGCACTAAATTAGTACGAGCTAGTTGACATATAGAAATTTAGCTAGCTAAATTGAGCTAAACCAAGGCAATTAGCTGAGGCTTCATTCGATCCGCCCCAACATGAGAAGGACTCAATGACTCGCATCAACCCCACCCAGCAGTCGCCCGACCGGGCCAACCTTGTTCGCCGTCTATACAGGCTTTCGCAGAACGACGCGGTCCGGGATGCCGGAAGAGACGCCACCCGCGACGCCACAAGCGTGACCAAATCCGTAAGGAAGCTGGTTGAGGTTATCCGCGATACCTGGCGGCGCGATTGAATGCGCCAGATCGAGGAGGAACAAGGGCGGGCCAGTAATTCAGACATCGAGCGCAAGTGACTTCGGATGCCATGGGCCTTTGGAGAATTCGCCTTTGCAAGATCGTTCTGAAAGTGGCCACTCGTGGGATTATCCGACTACACGACTTCTCCCGGGCGACTGCGGCCACAGTTCCACGTAGGTCATTGGACTGCTCCCCCGAACTGGGTCTGCGGAAGAACCGCAGCCGGGTAGTGAGCGGATAGAACCTGGTTAATCCTCGCGACTGCGCATGTACAGCCAGATGGCGTGATCCAGGACTCGCGGATCAACGTCGAGTTCGGCCGCGGCGGCGTTGACCAGCCTGCGCACGTATTCGTCGGAGACCGGCCCATGAGTTTCGAGGACGAGCTTAACGAAACCTTTGAGCCAGGTATCAGGCTTTACATCATGGGCGCCGATGAGCATCGTGAAGTAGTACCAGGTTACCGGGCCGAGTCCGGGCACGTTCACATAGGCAGCTCGATGGGCGGGGTCCTTGGGGTCGGTGTCGGCGGCAGTTTCAACGCCGATGCCGGAGAGGGCTCGGGCGGCCCGTACGATGGCCGCAGCCTTCGTTTCCGAGCCCGTCATCTGATGGTTTTGCAGGACCTCGGCAAGCTTTACCTCGTCGAAATCGGCGAGACGTGACAGAGAGTTCGGGGTCTGGTCGCCGAGGGCGTCCTTGTAGCGGCGCACTGCGGCACGTACGCCGGTGTCGGCTTTGCCGTAACGGGCGCGGATGGACAGGACGGCGTCGATAAGCGCCGCTTCGACCTGGTCCAGGTAACCGCCTGGCCATTCCGGGAATGGCTTCGGTAGCCGGGCATCTATTCCGGCCAGGAGGACCTTCAGGTCCTGATCGAAGTCTCGTGGAGCAATGTCTGTCATACGGTCCCCCGGGTAGTCGTCGACCGCCGTTCGGCGGTCTCCTTGTATTGATACATGAGAGCAGCCTCTTCGTCCCCTCCATCCACTTGCACCGCGGCTGCTCCGATACAAGGTGTCATGCGAGCCCGACTGAAGCCGAACTCATGTCGGCAGCTGCACAGGCTATTTACTGCGGCACCGTCACCTGAACGAAAGCATTTGCCGAATAAGGCTGGCCGTCGGGACCGTACGCTGTCTCTGAGACAGAGTTGCCGACCAAGTCCATGCTGCCATTGAGATAGTCCTCGTTCACTGTGCTCGAGCAGGACACCGTGAGGGACTGGCCGGGCGAGAGCGTACTCAACGGCAAAGGTACTGAGCCACAGAGCGACGAACTGAGCGGTCTTGTACTGACCGTCACGTTGCCGCTATTGAGAAGCGTGATCGTCCAGTCAGTGTCATAGCGGGTCCGCGGCGTCCCCGCCACGTCAAGGGTCAGCATCTGCACTGGGACAACGACTTGACTCGATGCGGTCTGCGTCGGGATCACCACAGTGTTGGCTACGTTGGAATAGTCAGACGAAGCGAATACCGCGCCGGCGGCCGTGAAGAAGCCCTGACTGATGTCAGCTGGCGTCAGCGGGTGCCAGCAGTCCCAGGCCCACTCCTCTCCCGGCGATACGTATGAATAATCTTGGGGGGCTTGGCCCGTCGTACCCCAAGTCTGCATCGGGATCGAGCATTCGGAAGTCGTCATGCCCGGCCAGAACTTCTCGGTTCCGTTGTTCTTGACCAGTACGTGGTAGGTCGCGTTGTAGCCCACTGCTGAGTACTGCGCCGGAACAGGGTCTGCAACGATGCGAACTGCCATGTCGTACGAGTTGGTCATCGGACTGACCGAAATAGTCGCCGTGCCTTGAAATGTCTGTCCGACTCGATCGCTGGCCCGGTACGTGAACGTCCAGCTGCCGACTTGCGTCGGGATTCCCGAGACACCATTCACACCTCCCCAAGTGAGCCCGGGTGGCAGGTTACCTGAGGTCATGACCATGTTCGTGAGGGGGTATCCGCTCTCCCGAGTGAACGTACCCGTGTAGGCAGCACCCACCGTCGCTGCAGCCGGGGAATAGGACACCTGTAGCTGATTCACCGCCATGGTTGTGAGGGCGAGTTGTCGACCGGCTTCCACGACCGCATGGTTCTTCTTGGTGTAGCCGTTCTTGTGAGCATTGACGCCGTACGTCAGCCCGGCGATCAGGTCCGTGGGGAACGGCCCTGCTGTAACAGCGCGTCCGTGGTCGCAGACAATGTCGCCGTAGTCGCAGACCTGGAACCAGCGTGAGTTCAAGCCATGCCCGACGTATGAGAGATGAGTGCTGGTCGCGACGAAGGATGCCCCCGAGGGGTAACCTGCAAGCCCAACCCCGTAGTCTAGCCCCTCCGTCGGCGAGCTTCCCAAGGTCACAACGTCGTCGAAGGCAACCCGGTCGCCGTCGCCTATTGTTGCAACAGCGTCGATCTTCGGGAGAATCCGATCGAGCACGCTACCAAGTGGGGCGCGGCTGAGGTCGAACACGACACGGTGGATCACCATGCCACCCTGGGAATATCCAGCCAGGACAAAACGTTCGTCAGGACAGTTGTGGGTGCGGTTGATAAGAGTGGCTTCTAATGAATGTACGCCACCATCAATGCTGGCAAAATATCCTTCCCACGCTATAGGTCCCCACACCGTCATGCTTTCGGCAACAGGCACGTCTGCTGCCGCGTAGTCGATGCCGGTCGCTGCGATTCGTCTGTTCTTCACGCTCGCGGTGAAGCTGTTGTATACATCCTCGACGCGCCGGCCCATGCCCCATTTGCCTTCATTCGGCTTCTCTCCGGAGCCGCGCACGCCCAAGAAGACAACGTCTTGACAGGGGGTTGTGTTGGTGAGGCGGACAATAGTGTTCCCGCTACTATCTTTGGCTGTAGCCATTGTCGCTGTGCTAACCACCAGCACCAACACAAGCAGCCCAGCGGCGAGTCTCCGAATCATCTTGGCCCCCCCAATTCATGCGGCCGGTTACCTCCGACGGCGATGTGCCAATCCTCAATGATCCAAGCGGCCGTGGCAAGCATTACTTTACGAGACTGATTTGGGCTGTTCATGTGGCTAATGCACCTTCGTTCTGAACTGGATCACGTCGAGGAGTGATCGGACCGGTTTAGTTGGCCAGGTTCCGGACGCCGAGGGCGGCCGCCGGGCCAGGGCCGAAGTGGTTAGCCGGCGTGAGGGGCCTGTAAAGAAACGAACTCCGGACTGGGCGTCCCCAGCACCGCCGACGCTGGTAGGAACAGGGGCCGCCCCGTGCGTTTGCTTCTCAGCTTTATCAAAGCATTGGATCAAGATCCGTATTACACGAGGGATCCCATGAGACGATTCACGCAAGCTGCAGGTCATGCGCAACGACGCATAAGCATTTCGGAAATCAAAGTACTTTAAATGGGGGAATCAATTGGGAAATATGAAGGGCAACCGTCTCAATACCGCTGCAAATGTCGGCACTTTTGTAACTAGCCGCCAGCAGCTGGAGCAGCAGAGGAAACTGGCAGCAGACACCAGTGCACTGCTGGACATTCAGAGGCGGCAGGCCTACGAAGCCGACTATGACCGGCTGCTGAACCGTACGGACCGGGATGTGGCAGAGGGGCGAATCACGCGGGGTCAGGCGGACTATAGCCTGCTGGCGGCCCGCACGGACCGTGCGGTGGTAGAGGGTCGCAAGACGCCGACCGACGCCTTCTATGACCTGCTTGTGGCACGAGCCGAGCTGGATGTGGCGGAGGGACGATTGACCCGCAACGAGGCGGATACGCATATCGAAATGGAGTGGTATAACCACATCAACCCTGCGCCCAAGCCAGGATCCCGCGTCACGCACTCATTCGGCGCCATGCTTAACGCGAGCCTAGGCTCGGCAACGGCCGGGTGGTACAACACGGAGACGGGTGTGGCCCGCCGCTGGGACGGTGCAAGATGGACGCTGGAGACCACATCTGCGACTACCGCCAAGGAGATAGCCCGCCACGAATGGCTGTCAGTCACAGCTGAAGGACGCGTCCAAAAGTCGCGGACGACGGCCGGGATCTTGGGGATCTTACTCGGCTTCGTCGGGGCGCACCGGTTCTACTTGGGCGACAAGGGCTGGGGCTGGTTGCAGCTTTCCGCGTTCCTCCTGACGTTCCCACTCACCTTCGGGCTTGTGAGCTTGTGGGGCATCATCGAGGGCATCATGATCCTATGCAAGGCGAATACTTTCAGCCGTGACGCTTTTGGGGTGCCGCTTAAGTAGACGCTCAGCCCCTTGCCGCGCGCACTAGCCAACGGGCAGAGGGTTTTGCGTCAGTCATCGTGGCCACTCCCACCAAGGGGGTGGCCACGGTCGCGTCGCCAGAGGTGGCTTGAACTGTGCCTGATGACTGTCCGGTCACTTCTGTAAGGTGCGAATCTAAGCTGGCAAGAATGGTACTGGCAGGTCGATCTCTTCGACCGACAGGGCCGGGCGCCCCTTGCCCGCGTTCGGGGGAAGGGACTGCTATCCTGCCACGATGCCGCCCAGTTTTTGCCTTACGGTTTCTATGCTTTTACCTGAAATCACCCAGTTCTTGCCGCCGAGAATGCGGTAGCCGAGTTTCTCCGTGTAGATACTCATTGCGGCAATTTGGTCGTCACGAGCAGACTCAGACGGCGCAATGCCCAGTAGAGTTTTGTCCTCGCATGCTAGCGCGGTAGTTTTCACGTCTGTTGGCTTGGAGCACTGTCCCACTTCGACGTATGCCCGTCGTCAGTCCTCAATAGTCGAGTAAACCTGCTGTCCATCCGGCGGCGCTGGAGTAACGCTAGCTTTCGCTGGCCGCGTCGGGGTTTGATACGGCTCTTTTTTGGTCTTCATATTCAGCGATTAATTCCATCTGCTCATTTCGGTATTCCTCGTAGCTCTCCAGATCGTCACTCAATTTGTCGTAATTCTGCGGGCGGGCGCTTGCTGGTTCCTGATCCTCACCTAGCGATATGAGGCCCAATAGCCAGTCATGCACGATGTCGAGGCGGACCCATTCCGGTCTGATGAAGTGGTCCAGAACCTGATCATCGTCTACAAGTCGTTGCATGAACGCAAGTTCGCCACGGAGCGCTTCGTCATTAATCAGCGACACTGCCTCATCGAAACGGATGCCCATAAGGTATTTGTCTCGTGCAGTCGCAAACGCTGCTTCATTATGCATGTTGAAATTCAGTGCTTTCAGGTGGCCTATGATTGCGAGGCAGTCCCGCAAACTGCGTGAGTCCTGGTGTTTTTGCTCGTGAACGCGTACGTGCGCGCGGTCCGCTGTTCTCTCGTCCACGAGGATGTGTCGTTCCATCCGCCACAGCCAAGCGGCCCCCCCGAATGCGACGGCGCTGCCAACAAAACTACCGATCAGGCCGGACCAAAATGCCTGGTGTTCGGGGGCCAGCGACGGTAAAGCGAGAAACCCGAAATAGATCAGCGCGGAAGCCAAGATTAGGCTTATTCCGATTGCCACCCAGAGCTGACGTGGAGTTTTGGTTCGATGTTGATCTGAATTTTGCACAACCAACAGTTTGGCACAGGTCGGTGATGCTGACCGGTGCCCCGGCCTACCAGAATTTACACACTCATCAGTTGCCCGCATGGTGGCCCAAGCATCAAGATGTGGGCTGTGTTTCAAGATAGACCGGTCTCAGGTGATCAGTTGATCTGCGGTTGAAATAGCCTCTTCCCGGCCTTCTGTAGACTTCTGAGGGCGGCCCTGCCGAATTGAGGTTCAGGCCTCTGGTCGCCGGCTCTTTGCATCGCTAGGGGACCGCCGCGGTAAGGACTGTCCGGCCGATCCGCCGCTAAGAGGAATCAGCCACATCGCCCCCAGGACTCCGGCGATACCCAAGGCGCTGGTGAGGTGACACACTTCCGGCATCAGGGCGTACATTGATTCCTTGAACCTATAGCAGCATATGGGCGTTAATTCCCGAATTCGCTCCCGCCAATCTACCTTCATCCATAAAGCGCCCCCCGGCAGCACGGAACCGAATCTGAAAGCGCGCCGCGGGCCCTTGTTGCGTCCGCGGAGTTAGTCGCCGGTCAGAGAGGTCGCCGACCAGTAAACGGTGTGTGAGGTCGGATAGGGCCGTCTTCTCGTGCGTGGGTTGAAGTCTGTATCCATGGCCTCGACGATCTCTAGACGTCCGTCGTCAATGACCATCGTCTCCAGATCGGATCCGCTCAATTGCTCGACCAGCCTTTGCCGGACGGGCTCGATCACCTCGAAGAGCAGGTCGTCTGCGATTTCCATCAGTTTTTGGAAGCGTTCCACCAGCGGCGGTGGCAACGTCTGTGACACGGTCGCAGCCGTCACATCCCGCACGCAAAGTGTTTCTGCATCAAGGACGCCCATGGCGAATGTTGTTGCGAGTTTGGATTGGGAGTGGGCAACCGTGGTGTTCCTGAAGGCACCCACCAGCCGGTGTACGTCGGCGAGGTCGTCGGGGATGTCGATGTAGTCGGTCAGCGGCTTTCTCACGTTCGAGGGGAAATACGTACGGCAGTATGCGATGACCGCAGAGGCGATCAGGTAGGTTGCCGCGTCCTCGAGCTGAGAGCCCTCGCCGCGTGACTGGATCGCGAGATCGAGGGCATGACGAGCCTCAGCCAGATCCGCCCCGTAACTCGACAGGTCGACGAACAGTCGGGCGTCTGCGGAGTCCGGCACGGTGACTACGTCGAAAACTGGTCCCTCAGTGCTGTTCACAGAACCATCATTGCCGACATCGACCTTCTTGGCGTCTATTGCGAATGTCGCGGCTTGAGGCAGTCAGGCAGGTTGCGGTATGCGCCACCGCTGGCGCCCAAATGGAAGTGGGGTGAGAACTACGCAGCCGCGGAACGTGTGCTGCACGTCGGCCGGGGCGCCTAGATCGATGGAACGACTTCTGGATGGTGCCTACCCCGCCGGAGGCGATACGTCGGCGGCGGTGGTCGACTTCCGCGTACGGCAAATGATTTAAGCCTTTTCCGGGCCTACTGGCCCATTGGTCGCCGGCCGCCTCGATATGGCGTGCTCTTCACTGACGAATCCGGCGGGAGGAGGAGCTCGGTCACAGGTATGTCGAGTACGTCGGCGATGTCCCAAAGGCGCTCGTAAGCCACGCTCTTCTTGCCCCACTCAATCCCAATAATCATGTTCCGGCTTAAGCCGGACTCCAGTGCCAAAGCTTCCTGGGACAGAGCCTGCTCAAGCCGCAGCTGCCGGATTCGCGCCCCGACCATTGCCCGGCGTTGCGCCCACCGGAGCGTCTGCTCCTCGGAGGACTGGTGCGGGCGAGTGGGCATCCATCCATGTCAGCTGACAATGTTAGCCTTGTCTGCTCTACTAGTGGTACATGCATGATTTGGTGCATCCTTTCAGACAAGGTCGGTGCGGACTTTATGGATACCTGCGGACGGATGTCATGATCCGGACCTACAAGTTCCGCATGGACCCGACGGCGAAGCAGGAGGCCTCGCTCGTGGCGATGTTGGACGACTTCCGATTCCTCTACAACGCCGCACTGGAGGACCGTAAGTACATGTGGGAGCGCCACCGGATCAACGTAACCGTCCGCACCCAGGATGCCCAGCTCAAAGAGATCCGCGCCGACAACCCCGACTACGAGCGCTGGTCCGCGGCCGCCGAATCCCAAACCGTCCTTCGCCTGGACAAGGCCTTCCAGGCGTTCTTCCGCCGCATCAAGGCTGGCGCGAAGAGGGTGGGCTACCCGCGCTACAAGGCGGCCACCCGCTTCAACACGGCCGTCCACCGCGCCGTCACGGGCGCGAAGTGGGACTCAGCGCCCCATCTAACGCAGACCCGGGCCTATTTCAAGGGCGTCGGGCACGTCAAGGTCAAGCAACACCGGCACGTCGTGGGGCTGGTAAAAACACTTACCATCAAACGGGAAGGTCGACGCTGGTATGTCATCCTCGCCGCCGAGCAGGAGTTGCAGGCGCCGCTCCCGAAGACCGGAGCCACGATCGGGATCGACCTCGCCACCGGCCACAATGGTCTGGCGTATACCTCCCAGGGGGAGCGGATCGGGAACCCGGCCTACAGGAAGGCTTCCCCGGGGAAGCTGGCAGAGGTCCAACAAGCCCTGTCCCGCACGAAGCAGCGATCCAACCGCCACCGTAAAGCCCGGGAGAGGGTCTCCGGCGTGTACCGGAAGATCAGCAACCAGCGGCGCGACTACCTACACAAAGTGTCCCGTCAGCTCGTGGACAGCTACGACGTTATCGTGGCGGAAGAACTTAACATCGCAGGCATGACCCGGCGTGCCGTCCCCCGGCCCGACGGAGCCGGGGGCTATCAACCCAATGGAGGGAACGCAAAGAAGGGACTGAACCGCTCCATACTCGATGCAGGCTGGGGAATACTCCTGGAATTTATACGCGCCAAGGCTGAAAGCGCCGGTCGTCAGTTCATCCAGGTCAACCCTGCCTACACCTCCCAGACCTGCAGTGAATGCGGGCACCGGGAGGCGGCCAACCGGAACGGCAAGGAATTCCTCTGCCTTTCCTGCGGGCACCGGGCAGACGCCGACAAGAACGCGGCGGTCAATATACTCAGGGCCGGGCTGGTCCTGCGGGAAGCGGCGCAGGCCGCCTAACGAGAAGGGCGCCGGGTCCTGAATGGCCACAGTTGACGCGGTGCAGCCACAGGTAGATTTCTTCGCCCCCCAGCCAAACCCGAGGCGGCCATCTGTTCCAGATTGAGGGTGGCATCGTCACGAACGGGCACGCTAAGCACCCGCAACGTCGTCCCGAGTGTCGTGATTCAGCAAAGTTCGTCCTGCCCAGCCGACTGGCTGAGGCCGTGGGGTGACCGAAAACCTTGGGCCGGCAGCCTGTTGGACTTCCTGCTATTCATCCGCACGTACACGCGCGTCTCTTGCCACCGTGCAACAGAGTACTAGAGCGCACGTGCGTCTCTCGCGACGCACGACGAATGCGTGCGGTGCGTCGCGAATGCACCTGCGTCTCTCGCGTGCGGACGGTGCGTCGCGGCACCTGCGTCTTGCACACAGCCATGGCTCGTTGTGCACCCACCTCCGCATCTTGTGAAGCGGATCCCTTGCCCTCGCGTTCACCTGCACGACAGCTCTGGACCCCTCCGGCCTCTCGCGCCTGAACGAGCGAGAGCGTTGCCCAACTGGCGCCGCGCCCACAGCCGGAAAACCCCAACTTTGGATCAGGCCCGACCTCCGGTGCGGGCGTGCCGAGGCGTT
Organism: Pseudarthrobacter sulfonivorans; assembly: GCF_031454915.1. Classification (GTDB taxonomy): domain Bacteria; phylum Actinomycetota; class Actinomycetes; order Actinomycetales; family Micrococcaceae; genus Arthrobacter; species Arthrobacter sulfonivorans_C. The sequence goes on from NZ_JAVDRS010000001.1 coordinate 207,468, forward strand.
GTCGAGAATCCCAAGCACCTCCCCATCCAGACGCAGTGAGGCCACGACCGCCGGCAACCCCTCGCGTGGGTTCTCCACCACGATGGGACTGTCCCGTGGCATGCGCTTCAGCCTCATGGCCACAAGGTCCAGTGCATAGATGGCGCTCTCGGTCTCAAGGATCACGGTTCTCCTCCGTCAGTCCATCATGTCTTTGTGATAGGTGATGTACTCCGCTGCGGCTAGCAGCCGGTCGGCATCGTCATTGAACATGCCCATGCCAGTGTTGCAAGGCCTACACACCAGCCCCCGCACCTTCCCGGTAATGTGACAGTGATCGACGTGCAGTGGGCGCAACTTCTCGCATACGGCGCACAGGTTGTGCTGGTCCAGGAGCATCGCCGCATACTCGACGGCCGTGATGCCGTAGCGCTGGCGAATGCGGACGGCAAGCAACGGGTCCACACTGGCCACTGTGCAGCTCGTGCACATGACCAGCGCTATGCCACGGGCAAAGAAGTCAGCCATGGGCTTGAATCGCCCGCAGGTGTGGCATTGGATAGTCCCACGCGCAGGCATGCTACCTCCCCGTTCCGAGCAGCGAGAGCACCCGCTGCATCTGCTTGCAGTCGTCCTCAGAGTGGGGCGTGCGCCCCATCACCTTTGTGATCAGAGTACGGGCAAGACCTGCCACCGTGGGCTGACGTGTGCCAAGGTCGCCCGCTGCGGGTTCCTGGACAGCTCAATCCCCTCAGACCCCTGGGGGAGACCCAAAAGCGCTCACTGCGCCTTCCCGGCCGTGGTAGCGCCCGCGGTGCCGTACGGGTTAAGAAGCGATTAAGTATGACTTATTACTCCGGTAGTCTGCCTGGGCGAACGACGCCCCGGTAGCACCCGGCTCGTTCCGATACCGAGCCATCGGCCCCGAAGGGCTGACAGGTCGGCGAAAAGCATCCATCCAGGTCCGCGACACTTGACGTGTCGAGGACGTTTCAACACCCCGCATATGGGGTTGCCCACCGAGGGCAACCGTGCCGCTACAAGCCGGCAGGGCGGTGGTCGCCCAAGCGACCTTACCTTTCGTGTCATTGGTCCAGGGAAGAGTTTTTTGCCGTCAGGGCGCACCGGGCCACAGTGCCCTGACGCCGCAGATGGCCATAAAGTTCGCAAGCCTTCCGGCTATAGCTCTCTTTATTTATAGTGGTGTTTTTAGAACGGCGGCCAGTATCCCTGCCAGGGGAGGCGGGGTCCAGAGTTCCGGGTCGAGGCTGCCCCACCACGCGATTTCCTCGACGGTCCAGCAATGCCAGTAATCGGTCGTCCGGCTGCACCTCGCCCGCTGAAGCGACTACGCCGGGGATGAGCAAGGTGTGGATCGAGCTTTTATGAACCTCTCCTGGCTTCCTAAAGAGACCTGAGCGCGAGCCTTTTGAAGTGTTCGGTGATAGTACCTCATCCCGTATCCCAGCGATGAGACACAGGCTCGCCCTGTCAATCGTGGTTACGCCGCCGGCGGAGTTGTCGACCAGGGCATGCCGCGTGTCCAGCCGATCGTGGGCACCTTCCCTGTCGTGGAGCCGGGATTGTGGAGGTCCCACTCTCCGCGTCGTGGAGCCGAGTTCTCTTCCTCGATCCGCCCCGGGAAGGGTTGTTATAGGCCCTCGGTGGGGAATTTCTGAGAACGGTACTGGGCATGGCCTCCGGAGTACGCACTTGCCTATCAGCGTCAGTAATTTCGCCGTGGGAAGCGCTGCTAAACAATAGCAAATCGAGGGAGTGTGACTATGACGGGTTTGGATGGCCCCGGTATGACGGTAATTTTTGGCCCCACTTCCTGAAGTAACCCTAGGGGCGCGAAAGCCCGGCGCGACCTCGCGCTCGTGCCAAGGGCGGATGATGAGCGTGCCCGCGGGCGGCAACGCCGACTCTGTCGCGTCATCATCGAGAATCTCTGACGGGCGATCATCTTGTCATGGCCTTTCGCATTCCTCTCAGTCTGCGACCACTCACATGGCGGAAGATCCGGCCCTCTCCACGGCCCAGTCCCCCTCGGTTGTCAACCGGCAACAGTCTGGTATGTTCCGCCAGGAAGGCGTCGGCGCATCGCCCATCCGAGGGCCGCCGCTCACCGTCGGCTCACTGGCGCGCGGAATGGGTTTCCTTGACGGCGCCGAAGCGACAAGCCTCGCGCCAGGCGGGTGCCTGCGGTCACGGACGAGCTCCGCATCAGGAAGCCGATGGAATCGCGATGCCTGCTACGAGCCCTACCTCGGTGACGAGCACCCGCTCCGGGCCAGATGACTCAGTCAGAAGAGCGGTGTCCGGTCCTGGACCCGACATGATGACCAAGCAGAGTTCCAACGATCGCTACTAGGGGAGAAAGCACGGAGCTGACAACTCCTGGAACATTTTGAGTGCTGTGCTCGATCCATACGACGATAAGAACGAGCGCAACAGCTGTTATGAGCAGACTGGCCAGTAACCAACCCACAAACTTCAGGTTTACGAGTGTCGGAGGCGTATCTGGAGTGGATTTGGATTCGCTGTTCATCAATTTACTCCCGGAATGCTCATGCCTATTCAGAAACAGGGTGGCAGATTCTATGCATTGCCGTGCAGTTTAGTTGCGGCAAACCGTGGTGCCTGCTCACCTGGCCAAGAGTTCAGCTGGCGGTAGGGAGCTTGACTTCACCTTCCCTAAAGCCGACTTCCATACGTCCGGCTGGTGCTGCGCCAATGGACGTCCGCCGTCGTCCCATGTCCAACGATCGGACCGCGCGTGCGCGCCTCAACGCGCGGACGGTGTCGCCGCCCCTGTACCGCCGACGGCCGACTGTACGGAGTCACGGGTTGCATGCCGTCCGGGTCGGGTAACGGGACCAGGTCCTCAGCACCAGAGAATAGCAAGACGTCCGTCGTCGTGGGCCGGAACAACCTTCGCCGTGCGTCGGGCAACCTCCGCACCCGCGCGGTATCCAACCGAGACTTAATACGCCGTGAGCAGCGGCGGAATCGCATCCGACGTGGCCTGCGTCATGGTCATGACCGTCCTGCCTGTACGGGCGCCAGACGCCACCAGAAGGCGAGGACTACATCAGTCGGCTCGAGCGGGGCAGAGGACGTGGTCGCCGCGACGGTCCATGACGTCGATGCATTCTTGCTCACGGTGATAGGGGTCCACGGCCACGATGAGCCAGGGCTGGAAGACTGGGGTAGCGGATCTTCCTCGAAGTCAAACTCGTAGAGAGCCGCTCCGTCCTGTCTCGTGAGAGGTGTACCCCAGGGGATCGGAGGCTGGTCGTCGGAAGCGTAGGCACCCGCGGGGGCCGTGATAGTCAGCGGAGGGATGTCTCCCGAGGTCGGGGCGGGGCTACGGACGTAGAGGCTAACTTTCCAGATGGCAATGACCCGGTCGTGTACGAGGAACGGAAAGCGGTCGGTGCCGATCGAGATGGTCTGCGACGTTGGTGGGGAGCTGTTCAGTCTGGACCATTCGGTGGGCCATTCGTGGCGCAGGCTGACTGCCCGGACCAGCATGCCCTCGGCCCCGCTGGCGGCCACGTGCGCGTTCTGTGTGGCGAGCATGGTCCGGACCCGTTTGCTTGCGTCGTCCTTGAGCGCCGCACCCCCGTCGCGGGCGGTGTAGCGCAGGTGCAGCACGAGGTCGGTGATTGAGCCGTAGTCGAAGGAGCGGAACTCCGTGGGAAGCTCGAAGCGCCACCTGGAGATGGCTCCTGCACCCTCGAATGGCAGGTACCGCTCGTCGCGGAAGTTCAACTCGAACAGCCCCGAGTCACTCAATGCCGTGCTGATTGCCACCGATTGTACCGGGACGACGTCGCGCCGGTAGTCGGTCTGCTCGTTTCCCTTCGGGACGGTCGCGTTGGCCCGGACGGTGTTCTCCACAAGTGTGAGCGACCCGGCGACGCTCGTGTACGGCCCGACGACACAGGGCAGCGAGACCGATACGGTCCTGATCCGACGGAAATAGTGTCCGGCAAAATCCAGGTCGTAAGCGATCTCAGGGATTGCGAATTCGCACGATCCGCTGGTCTGCAGTTGCAGCAGCGCCATCGGGTCGAACATGGCCAGCGACACGGGCTTAGTGATCTCCAGTTCGCGGCGGTTCCGGTCCGCGTATGCCGCCTTGAGCCGCTTAAGATCGAGCGACAGCCGCTCACCGGCAAGCAGGCCACGGTGAGCCTCGTCCCAGGCGCCTCGGGTGACGATACCGGGGTCGGGGCTGCCGAGCTCGAACGCGAAGGAGCGTTGCGCCCGGCGGGCCACGTCATAGGCGAGTTGGTAGGCGCCTGAGTGCGCTTCCCCGAGCCGGTCAGCCATCCACTGGTACAGCTCGGTCGCAGTGAATTTCTCCCGCATGAATTGGTCGACCGACTTCGCGTTCTTTTCCTGCCGCTCATGCTGCTGGATCTCCCTCGCCGCCAGGTCGACACGGATCTGCGCCGCGAGGATCTGCTTGTCGACTGCTTCGAACTCCTTGGCGGCGGCATTCGACTGAAGTACCCACTCGTCATAGCGGCGTTGATGCCCGGCGATGATGGAGCTGCGGGCGGCCTGAAAGTTGGCGTTGCTGGCAAGCAGGGCGAAGAACTGTCCGACGGCGCCTAATGCAGACCCAATGTGGGAGCCGCCGAACTTGGCGTCCGCGTAGATTAGGTGGATGATCGCATCGGGGATGAGGTGTGCGATGCCGGCGGCGGTCTGGAAAGCGCCGCTGGTGAGCGAGTAGTTGTTGCCCACGTTGAGCCAGCCAAGATGGTCTGCCTCTTCGAGAGTGAGTCCATAGCCGCGGAGGTCAGGGTCCACCCGGTCGCTCGTCGCGGCGCCCAACTGCAGCCGGGAAGGCTCTAATGCCACTGGCTCGTTCTCAGGCGGTGTAGTGATCGCCCTCTTGCCCAACAAGCGTTGGTAGTGCCGGTACCGGACCTCCACCGAGGATCGGGACTGGCGTAGCGCGGTGAGGTTTGCTTGCACTTCATCGAGTTGGCGCTGCTTGAACTCACCGATTAGCTTCAGCAGCGACACTTCTTGGGTGGACCGCAGACGGGAAAGGTCCTCGGCATCCCTTTTCTCAAGTGCGCTGAGCAGTGCCGCGCCGAAGGACTTGACCTCGGCACACAGTTCCTCGGCGAGTCCGAGAGCGATGCTGAACCGGTAGGGTGTCGGCGGGGCGAAGGTCTCATTGAGGACACTTGTCACGTCCAAGCCGGCGGCGACCGCTTGCACGAGTAGAGCCGGGTCGATGCGCGGTTCGAACAGCGTGAGCCGGCGGTGAACGCCCTCAATGTTCTGGCTATTGCGTATTTTGACGAGCCTGTCTTCAGCGACGTCCCAGTAGCGGTCGAGCCGTTCGTTGCGGGGAACACCGAAGTTCAACGAATACAGGGACACTAGGACCCGCAGCCGCTCCACCGCCGTGTAAAAGGCTGCGGTGCCCCCCATTCCGTGCTGCACCAAGTACTGGAGCCATGCTAAGAGTTGCTTGAAGAACGGCGTGTCGGTCAAGGGGACCCAGTCGTCTGCGTTCCCGGCCCGGATAAGACTGGCAAACGTCGGCGGCTCACCTTGCGACGGTGGAGGCGGCAATTCAGCCGGACGGCGGCCGAGAAGTTCGTTTGCCAGTAGGTACAGCTGAGTGGCCTCGTTAATGGACTCGATCGTGTCCCGGCGGAATTGCTGGTCGCCCCAGGCGATGAGTACGTCGAGGTACTTGAAAACAACCATCCATTGGTAGGCCCGTACCCGCATACGGGCGATCCCGTCGGGCCGGAACGGCGAGGAGCGCGAGAAGTCCAGCTGGGCCTGGAAGAGGGCCTGCTCCTGCGGCGAGAGACGGCCGGCGGAGAAGTCGGTCAGCAGCAGGTCAATACCCGACCCGCTGCCTGAGGCGGCAAAGGGCGGGAAACGCCACCACTGCTGCTTGCCTGTCCCGCCGGTGGCGGTGGGGTCGAAGATCGTGTGTAGCCATCGCAGCGCCTCCCCGTATCGTTGATGGGTTGCCAAGGCGTGGGCTATCAGCATCGGTGCGTGAAAGAACAGCTCCCAGTCGTAGCCGGCGTACGGCAGGGCACGCTCGAACTGTGGATCATCCGCGTGGAAGGGCGCCGCAACGTCTGGAGCCAGGATGATGCCGTTGCCCTGGCCCGCGCTATGGTCCGGGAGTGTGATTAGTCGCAGCTCTTCCTGGTCCTCATCAAGGTTGCGCTGAACCCCGGCGTGAGCCGCTTCGGTTGCCGGCAGGAACGTCAGCTCGTCACGTTGCCCCTTAGTGACGAAACCAGCGGAGGCGGATGTCTCCGCCTCAAGGTATACAGGCCAATCGAGCGCTGTCGCCGCATCGCTGGCAGAGGCGGAAACGAAGATCCGTTCCTGACTCGCAGTCTTGGGATCGGGATTACCGAGTTTGGTACCGAAGACCTCTACCGGATCGCCGGCTGAAAATTGAAAACCCGACCTGTAGTGTTCTGCATTACCGACCCATGCGAGTTCCGCGGCCGCCTTCCAAGTGGCATCGCGTTGCCACTGCACCCCCGAGGTTGACCCCCAGTATCCGGAGGCGATAGGGAAGAGTCGCAACCGCCGGTTCGGGTCGATCTCCTTAGCGACATCATCACCTGTACTTTTCTGCCCAAGGTCGAAAACAAACCCAAACCGCGCATCGTGGTTCTCGATTATTAAAGTGCCGTTGTCGTCGCGTAGTAGTTCGACATCGAGGGATTCCTGCAGGGGGGCCCTGTCCCCAAATGTGGCCTTCGCGTGGATTGTCAGCTTCTTCTTACTAACTGCCCAGAAAAGGTCGCGGACGGCAATCTCGGTTTCGTACACGCCTTCACCCTTATAGGTAAGACGCACGGGGACAGTGGGTGTGCCGTATCTGAACGGCAGCCCAAAAATCGTACCAGGCGTTTCTGCCCAAATCACCACGTCGCCGCCGACGGGCTTATCGATGGTCGCCCCTGGTAGTACTATGTGGCGCTTGGGATTGTCGGTGGTCGCTCCCAAGACTTGGGCATGCACCTTAACGATGGGAAAGCCATCTAGTAGCCGTGGGGGTGGGGGGGAAATGACAACCCCCTTTCGTTGCCACGGGACCGGGTCAGGCCTCGGCTCACCGTCATCGGAGGACCCCCCGAAGCAGCGCACCAGAAGCCCATTGGGACCGGTAGGCTCCACGCGCAGGGCGAAGGTGGTGGCGACTTCCTTGTTGATTGCCTTCTGGTGAAGGATCGCGTTCGACGATTTCTGGGGCGCCAGCCATCCGCGTTGGTCGCGCCGACTCCAGGCCAGCCGCACAGCCCACAAAGGTGTCCCGACACCAGCTGTCGTGTCCGGGGTGCCAACCATTCCGTTTTCAGAGGTATCGCTCGTTTCCGCGGTGTTGACGTCCAGCCAGGCGACATACGGTCGGCCGTTTCGGACGAACACGACGAGGTGCTGCGTGTCGCCGACCACCTCGAGTGGCTCCCACGGGTCCCAGGACCCGGCGGCTCCCTGTGTCCGCCACTGTCTATAGAAGTACTTGACCGGATTGTTCGCGGTCTTGCCGACCAGATGCACGATGCCCTTCCGGGGCCCGACTGTCTCGTGGTACATCGCAATGACAGTGAGGCGGCTGATGTCGTCGAGGCCGTCCAAATATTGCCGCAACGCGTCGACCGCGCGCTCTGATGTGACCTCCGACTGCATGAGTGTGCTCTCAAGCGCAGCGAAAAGGTGGCTCTTGTCGTCTCGGAGGCTCGGTTCCAGCCAGTTTTCGGTGAAGAGGAGCACGTTCCGGTTGGCTTCCCAGACGCGATAGCTCCGGATCCACTCCCACGCTTTGGCGAAGTCCGTGGGTACGGCGGGAAGGTCTGTACGCTCGAGGTTCATCACCCATCGCTGGGTGAACAGCTGGACGGAGGAAATTGCCTGCTTGATCCTGGAGGTGCGCATGTCCGCCCCCATCTGCACATCGAGCAGATAACGGGCGTGCAGGTCCGCGGCGTCCAGGATACCGTCTCGGTGGACGAGGTAGTCGACGAGAGCCGTCCGCTGCCGTTCCCGCACCGCGTTCATGGCGGCCCGGACCCCGTCGGCGGCGTCCTCCGGCCCGTACTTGCCCGCAAAGAGTCCACGCGCAGCGGCTGCTGTTTCCTCGGACTGTTCGAGCGCGCACAGGCTCGCCGAGACATCAGCGGTCGCACCCAGCCGGCGCAGGATTTGCGCCGCGCGGATCACCTGGGTCAGCAGCAGCGGATCGCGCAGGTCTCCCGGTTGCGTGACCAGGCCATCCAGATGCAGAACCTTGGCTGCATCGGCGGGCAGCTCGTGGGCGCGTCCGATAATCGTGAGGATGGTATCGACTGTCTTCGTCGACTCGGTCGCCTCGCGTATCGCCTCGAGCGTGGCCGCCCCTGCGGGGACACGGTCTCGCAGCGCGTAGAGGGAGGACGCGCGGTGCCAGGCGTGGAAGGTGTCGGCGCCCGTCCTTTGTGCGGGTTGTGAGAAGCCCATCTGGGCGACGCCGGCGAATCCGTGCACCGGGTGGAACCAGTCTCGTTCCGTCGGGTGCACGCGCAGTGCAGAGAGCAGGGCAGCGACCCGCCGTAGCTCTGCCGCGGACCACAGCCAGGCTTGCATGAGGGCGTGTTTGGGATCTGCTGCGGCCTCGTGGAGGTTCCCCGTGGCGAACTCCCCCGAGCACAGTGGTGCTAGCACATCGGTAGGTGGGCTGGAGACTTGGGCGGTGAGGTCGAGGGCATCGAAGAGAGTGAGGTCGATGCCGAAGTGGTTGGCGGCCACCCGTGTGAGAACGCGGCGGCGTGCCGGCACTGACAGGGCCTCGTGCGCGGTCGTGAGGCGGGTTCGCGGGGAGGTCTCGCGCAATATCATGTCGCGCACGGCCGACGCGGATAACAGCGGCGATCCGCCGCGCCGCTCGAGGTGTTTGTCCGCGCTGGTGGCAAGACTTTGCACAGCTGCGGTGAGTAAGGGGTCATCGAAGTCGGCGGTTGCTGCTGTGCGCTCGGACGAATCCAAGTAACCGGCGAGGACGAGTTCCCGGGTGGTGCTGTCATACCGCAGGCGCCCGGTCGGGTCTGAAAGGCCGGGGGGGACGGGGCCGGGAAAGGTGAACGCAAGCCTGGTATCGGGCAGGTCGATGGACTGGAGCCAGACGGCGACACGGGAAACCTGCCGTTCCAGGCTCTCCCATTCGGCCCTGAGCTGGGCCGACGGTGAATTGGCGTCGGCGAGGGGGCCCAGACCAGGCACCGCCCCGAGGTCGGCGAACCGGGCTTGAACATCGGCGCCCGCGAGAGCTTCAGGGTCTGCGGTCAGCAAGTATGAACCGGGAACGGACCCGGGCTCGATCGCGAAGGGTGACCCGGCGGGCATGTGAGGGGTACCGGCTCGTGTGATGCTGACTGACAGGCGTAGGGTCGAGGCCAGGCCGACACCTGTCAGCCCGCCCGAAATGACCCGGTCGATCGCCCCGGGTGGCCAGCCTGCTGCCGCGAGGAGGGTGCGGACCCCGCTTTCCGTTGGATCCGCGGCAGCAGGCGTTGTTGCGGCACGTAGACCCGATTGGACGTCGGTCAGATCCTGCAGGAGCCTGGTAGAGGTCGCGCGTTGGGTTGCCAGGTCAGTCGGCGGGGTACCGATTGCCTCTCCGACCTGGTCCACGGTGAATCCGGACGCGCGCACCGCATCCACCAGATCGCGGAATCGAACCAGCCGCCGTGCCCGCTCGTCAGCGGGCGTCGCAGTGGGCTTTGGAAAGACGTCTTCTCCCGCGAGAGGAAGCAGCCGCCAGTATTCGGCCACGGTCAAACCCAGTGCCCGCGCGAAGGTGACGTGACGCGCCAGATCCGTCAGACCCGCCAGGGTCAGCCTGTCAGACGTGATCGCGGCCGGCGGCGTCAGAGCGGGCGGGACATCGACCGGCCTCAGGTGAAGAGCGCGGCAGATCTCGGGGAACTTATCGGCAATGTTCTTAAGTACGGGCGGGTCGATTTTCGCCTCCCTCTGGGCAGTGATATATGCCAACTCGGACCGATCCCGATCGAGTGCGAAATCCGGGTCCTTCATGCCGTCGGGTGTACTCAGGAGGAAGGTCCGTGCGTAGTAGCTCGATTGGACGGCTTCGGAGGCCGAGCGATAATCGGTGTGCTCGCCCGTCCCGGTGGCGCCGACCCAGAGGGCTACTACTTGCAGCGGTGCATCGAGCCCGTTGGCGAGTTCGTGCAAGGCCGCCAGAGCCTGGACTGCTGAATCGTCCAGTGAACGAGTGAAGCCGGTGGTGACTGCTTCGAGGACTAGGTCGAGGTTACCAGGCGCCCAACCTGTGATCCGCTGCAGCCGCAGGAACTGGTGCAGCCGGCCCAGCGTTGATTCGTTGAGGCCTGTGACCGTGATGCGGCCGACCCGGTTCTCCTTTTCGGGTACCAGAGCGGGAACGAGCCCACCGCTGACGTACCGTGAGGACAGCGACCCACGCAGGATCGGTAGGTCTACACCGCAGCGGTGCAGAAGGACCGAGAGGCGCGACAGAGCCCCGACCCAGTCGTCGGCGATAGGAGGGGCACCGGCGTCGCCGGAGGGTTCAGCGACAATGTTGCCGACATTCTTCAGGCCCCACAAGGAGCTGGGCCCACCTAGCGGGTATGGGGCCGTCAACTGGGCGAGCTGCCCAGCGCAGGTCTGCAGGACCTCGCTCGCGTCGAGAACCGAGCTGTTGCGCAGTGCGGGGCGCAGGGCCCGGATAAGTTCGAGGCGCGGCGTGCCCGCGGTCGCCAAACATGCGCGGACCTCTTCAGTGAACAGGTCGAACGGAAGCGACCATGGATATCGTGCCCCGGTCAGGACCTTGTAGGCGCGTGGATTGCGGTTTTCAGGGAACGCTGTTGGGTCGCTTGCGGACGTGGAACTGGTGAACGCGAGCCCGGTCAGCGTAAGCCCGCCGGGCGCATATGAAACAGCGTAGGTGTCCAGCGTTGAGAGGATCCACCGTCGTGAGGTGGCCGTGTCAGCCCGAATGGCATAGGTGCGGCGGGGGAGCATATTGGCGATGTACTCTGGCAGGCGTCCTTGGTCGAGGTCCTGGGCCAACAATGCCACGAGGTTGGCGCCGTCGCGGATCAGGTCCGTCACTATCGCTTCGCCCGCGACATGCTGAAGCGTGACGGCCCCACCGCCACCACCGCTCCAAGAAAGTGCAACAGCGACCGCTCGCCCCACGTCGAGGTCATACTGCTCCACTTCTCGTGCTGACCTAACCCGGGAAACAGTCGGCGTCTCCTCGACCGGCAAACGGTTCTCTGGAGCTAACAGCAGGAGCAATTCCGGCGGAACCGACCCGTCCCGCAGCGTTTCCCGTACGAGGTCGACCAGCTCGTCGGGCACCTTGCTGGTGCGTTGTCCTCTGCCCTTATGGAGGTAGGTGATCTCCTCTCTGCTCCGCAGCGCTTCCCACCGGCGATGCCTGTTTTTGAACGTTATCTCGCCGGGTGCCGACTCGGCGGGGTTCGGCAACGTGATCTCGCCGTCCAGCCGGTTTACTGTGGATTCCAGTACGTCGTGGACGGTCTGTGGCACCACATTCGCATCGAGCTGGTCCTGTTCAGCGGAGGTCAACCCGATGTCAGCGATCGGGAAGCAGACCGCGTTTTCCAGGATTTCGAGCACTAGGTCGACGTACGGCAGTTCCGTGTCGGTGTTGGCGCAGGTGAGTTCCAGCATGGCGATGTCCGGTCGCCGCTGTCGAAGAGCATCTTCTACACCGGTCCGACGAAGGGAGTTGAGCAGGTCGACTAGGTAGGCTGCCGGGCCCAAAACGCTGCTGCAGTGGCGGGACGCGCGGGTGGACAAGTCGCCGAAGACCTGACCAAGGCTCGGGAACCGGGTCAGAAGGGCCTGGCGGGCCGCGGATTCTGCGGGTGCCGGGGAGTCCGAACCTGCCAGGGCGGGTATCTGGGGTCCCATCAGCGCCGGCACCGTCATGCCTGCCACACCGAGTGTGGCGCCAACAATGAGGGTCGCGACAGAGTGGATCTCCTCGATCCTTGAAACGGGGACACGTCCGGCCAGCAATTCCGGCAATGCGTCGGGGCCGGCGGAGAATACGTCGACGGCAGATGTCAATCCCGCGCGCAGCAGTTCGAGCGCCTCGGTTTGGGTCGTGCCTAGGTCCAGCAGCCGTTGAGTAGTTTGCACCGCAGAGGCCAGCTCAGCGTCGCCCTGCAGACCTCGGTCGATCAGAAAGGGCTCGATGGGAGTCGACCTGAGATCGAAGTCGGGATTGGTGGCCAGGAAGGCAGACACTTTTTCTGTAGGAAAACCGTCGACGTCCACGGCGCCGCTACGGAGCTTCGCTTGGAAGGCCAGCGACGGCTGCTGTCGTTCGACGGCAGCAGCCAGGCGGGCTGCGACTCCCTCGACGTCGCTCATCGGCAGCGAGGAATGAGCCTCGGCTGCAATCGTGATCCAATCGTTGGCGCTCAGATTTGCTAGGTGGGCGACCGTCCCGTCCGGATCGGCGGGCAGATGCCGTTGCAGGACCTTTGCCAAACTCAGGTCGCCGTTGGTTGCTCTGGCCACTGCCAACGTGCTGTGGATCGCGGCCTCCTGCTGCGGTGACAGGGCAGCCCGGCTCGGCAACACCAGGTTTTCTGTACCTGAAGCAGTCCCGGTGGTCACCAGTATCTGGAGCTGTGAGGGCGACAGAGTCAAGTTCCCCGGCAGCGTGTCAAGCAGGTCTAATGTGGCCTCCCAGCCGGCGGCGACCGGGGCCTCACCAGAAGGCAATCCAGGGGTCTCTCGACCCTTCCCAAAATCAGCAGGCTCGGACGCATGGACTCCGACGGTTACGGTCCGATCAGACCGCAGCTCGGGCCTGTCCGAAGGATCCAACAACTGGAGCGCTTCGCCGCGGGGGACATCGCCACTCTCAATTGCGTCAGCGGTCGCTACATCGACCATCCCGGTCGGTGGCAAGCCTCTTTCTTTCTGAACGGCCACGATGAGCCGCCTCGTCGCCGCGCCGAAAAGGCGCATGGCCGACTCGGCGGGATCCACTGAGTATCCCAAACCCAAGAGTTGGCGGTGCAAACGGGCAACATGCTCGCCCTGATCGTCCAAACCTAGAATGCGCCGTTCGATCATTTCACCCGCCAATTCAAGCTACCTACCGTGATGTTGACTCGACAGAAAGAAATCCCAACGCTGACAGTGCTCTGATTCGCACTACTTTTTCTCGCCCTCAGGTTGCGGCTGCAGCCTCAGCAGGACCGCGCTACGGGTTTCCTTGAACCGGGTAATGTACCGTTCGTATAAGCGCCACAGGCGCAGTTCATCCAATGCGCCGTCCGCCGGCTCATTGCGCAGAAACTCCGCAACAGCTGCAACCGCCACCGCACGGTCGATTCGCCCTGCTCCAACAGACAGCACCAGGGCCTCGTCCTCGGGCAGAACCGTACACCGATGGACAGGACCGTCGCCCATCAGCCCACGGACGGCCACGATCGGCAGGTCGGCCGCGCCAATTGCCCTAGTGTGAAGCAGCCTATATAGAAGCGGCCCGGCCACCATAGCGTAGCCCGAGCGGTAGCCGTCGGTGTCTAGAGCGAACACGGCTCCGGCAGTGGCAGCAACCAAACCTTCGCCGGTCAGATTATCGGCCACGTCCGAGACTCGTTCGACCTGCGCGACCTTCTGGTAATTGTCTTTCCCCTTCCCCTCTTCGATCGCATCACGGATTCCCGTCCTGAACACCCGCTCGTCGTCGCCGCGGCTCAGCCGCTGGGCCGCCCGGCGCACGATAACCTGAGCGCTGGTCAAATCCGAATCTTCAGCCTGGGCTCGCGTCAGCCTGAACAGCTCTTGGCGCTCCTCCAACGGGATCTGCGTCACATCATCGACCGCGCCACTCTCGTAGTCGAATACGTCGGAAGCGACAGAGCGCGCGGACGCTGGCATCGGAAATTCCGGAACCACTCTGTGCGCTAAACGCGAGTCGGTTATCTCCTGCTGATACGCATGGGTGAAGATCTCCATCTGCGCATCTGTCCACTGGGTCATGCTGAGCCCCCGTAATTGATCGAAGACGAGCCCCTACCGGGGCTGGGCAATGTCGCCCCGTACTCAAAAGAGAAACCTGTGACTCTACGGCTGTCGTCGGGCGGCCTGCCTGCCTGATTTACTATGCGCCGAGTGGCGTTACCAGCGCGTTACCGTCGGGGGACCCACGGTTCCAGCGACCGAGTGTAGGTTCGATTGTCGGCTTCAGTGCTGAGTGTTCACGCCGACCGAAAGTCGGGCCAGTTTTGCCGATTAAAAACAGGGCTACGGGTTGTTGTTCTATGGGGCGGAAGCGGGTTCTTGTCTTGTACCGGAGCAGGTAGCGGCTTCGGTGACGTTCAGGACCTCGGCGTAGTGGACAATCCTGTCGATCATGGCGGAGGCCACGGTTGCGCCGCTGAAGACCTCACTCCAGCGGCTGAAGACGAGGTTGCTGGTGAGAACCAGGGATGCGTGCTCGTAGCGAAATGAGTCGCAGGAAGAACAGCGCGCCACCGACCTCGGCATCGATGCCCGCACAGCCATCACGGGGCGCAGGTCACGATGATCGCCGGGTGGGCAGAGGACGCCTCGACCACAGTAGACCAGCGGATCGCCCGGCAAGAAGCCACCCGGCGTGCTGCCGCGGTCAAGGACGCCGACCGGCACCTGCGCCGCATGAAAGCCCAGCTGAAGGAACTCGTCGACCAGCTCGCCCCCGGATTTCTGGTCCGCCCGGGCATTGGTTCTGTCACCGCGGCGGTCATCCTCTGCGCGTATTCGCACCACGGCCGGATACATTCCGAAACAGTTTTCGCCGCCCTTGCCGGCGTTTCCCCGCTGCCCGCGTCCTCCGGGAACACCGTCAGGCACCGCCTGAACCGCCACGATGACCGGCAGCTGAACATGGCCTTGGCCCTGGACATCATCGTGAAAGTCCGCTGGTCCGCGATGAGGCCACCAGGCTCTACACACAACGCCGGACCGGCGAAGGCCGGACCTACCGGGAAATCAAACACACTCTGAAACGCGTCTGCAGCCCGCGCAATCTTCCGCGAGCTGCAGACCCTCTTTGCTTGACAGCCGTCATAGAAAGGTCTCTTGAACCCTCGCCGGGCACCTCTACCGTGTCAGGACCGCCTGCAACTTTTTCATGCCAAGGCCAAAATTTTGTCTCAGAATGCCCCGACTTAGAGGCATTCGACCACGGCACCAAAGTCCCCCTTGGATCGGAGGCTCCCAGTCAGCTCCCGAGGAGGGAGGCAGTAACGGCCCGGTAACACTAGGGCTTGTATAGTGCTGCTCGGCGTCGATCTTTAGGCGGATCATTCGAGCCATGCGCGCACTCCTGATCACGCGATCCCGATGCCGGCCTTTTATGCGGAATACAACTTGGGGATGGGGGCGACGGATTGGACGCTGCGGAGCAGGGAGGCAGTTCGGCCGCGGACCGCAGACGCGTTTCAGGCGGCGATCAAGTGGTGCGAGGCCCCGGCCCGAACATAACAGCCCCACAGCTAGCCGCTGGTGCGGAGACCCCGGCCGTCACCGTTCCCAAGGGTGGTGGCGCGGTCCGTGGGATTGGTGAGAAGTTCTCTGCCAATCCAGCGACCGGGTGTGCTGGCCTCACCATTCCATTGCCGTTGAGCCCCGGCCGTGCCGGCTTCACGCCAGATCTTTCGCTCACCTACGACTCAGGTCAGAGTCAGGGAGTCTTCGGGCTGGGGTGGGCCCTGGCGCTGCCGATAATCTCGCGGAAGACCGAGAAGGGAGTGCCCCTCTACGACGGGAGCGATGTGTTTCTGCTGTCGGGGGCTGAGGACCTCGTGCCAATGCTGAACTCCACCGGCAAACCAGACGAGCACGCGCGGACCCTCGGCAATCTCAGTTATTCCGTACTGCGATACCAACCACGAATCGAAAGCTCGTTCGCGCGGATCGAACGCTGGACCCGCAGTGACGGCGATGTCCACTGGCGCTCGATCAGCCGGGAGAATATCAGCAGCGTCTACGGTCTTGACCTGCATTCGCGAATCGCCGATCCAGATGATCCTCTCCGCATCTTCAGCTGGTTGATCTGCGCCAGCTACGACAACAAGGGCAACGCCACCGAATACGAATACGTCCCCGAGAGCAGTGACGGCGTGGATCTCGCCGCCGCGCACGAGCGACACCGCACCGATCAGGGACGCTCGGCCAATCGCCTTCTCAAAGCAGTGCACTACGGAAACCGCGATAGTCAGCTCGTGTACGAGACTCTGGCGCCGGACCGGTGGATGTTCACTCTGGTCCTCGACTACGGTGAACACGACATGGACAATCCTGCGCCACACCATTCGGGCAGGCGACCTTGCCGGCAAGATCCCTTCTCCCGCTATCGGTCCGGCTTCGAGGTGCGCACCTACCGACTGTGCCGCAGGGCCCTGATGTTCCACCACTTCCCGGACGAAGCCGTCGGCGCGAACTGCCTTGTCAGATCGATGGCGTTCACCTACCGGCAGGACGGCAAAGAGGACACAGCGGATCGGCCGGGTCAGCCCTTGGGCTCGGTCTTAGAGTCGGTGACGGTCTCCGGCCATCGCACCGATCCAGCGGGCGGCTATATGTCACATTCGCTGCCGCCGCTCGAACTGGACTACACCGAGGCCGTCCTGTCCGATCAGGTACATACTCTTGACGCTGCGAGCTTGGAGAATCTGCCGGCCGGAATCGGAACCAGCGGCTATGAATTCGTCGATCTTGATGGTGACTCGACGCAGGGCATTCTGACCGCCCACGGCGAGTGGTATTACAAGCCTGCGTTGGGTGACGCGAGATTCGGTGCCCTTCAAAGTTTGCCGCGCCATCCGTCGGTATCGCTGACGGAACGACACACCCAGCTCCTGGATCTTGCAGGTGACGGAAGCTTGGACGTCGTGCAATTCACCGGTCCAGCGCCTGGGTTCTTCGAGAGGAACGACGACGGCTGGTCACCGCATCGCCCCTTTGTCTCTATGCCTCAGATCGATTGGGCCGACCCCAATCTGGCGCTCATCGATCTGACTGGAGATGGCCTCGCCGACGTGATGATCACGGAGGGCGACGCACTGATCTGGTATCCCTCCCTCGGAGAGGACGGCTTTGGCCCCGGGCGGCGCATCTCGGTCGCCAAGGATGAGGATCACGGGCCTCGGATCATCCTGTCCGATGGCACCGGGACCATCTTCCGGGCGGACGTTTCCGGGGACGGTCTCATGGATCTGGTCCGGATCCGCAACGGCGAGATCTGCTACTGGCCTGGGCTCGGTCGTACCTTCGGGGCCAAGGTGACGATGGACAACGCCCCGCACTTCGACCGGCCCGAGTTGTTCGACCCGGCGCGACTCCGAGTAGCCGACTTCGATGGCAACGGCCTGATCGATGTAATGTACCTTGCCGGTAGCGGCGTGGACTTGTACCGAAATCAGATGGGAAATGGCTGGGCGCCGCCCACCAGCCTCGCCGCCTTTCCGCCGATCAGCGACATTACAAGTGTCCGTGTGGCCGACCTGTTCGGTCGCGGCACCGCATGCCTGGTCTGGTCGTCGGAGCTGGCTGCGGATACCGCTCGTCAGATTCGCTACGTCGATTTGATGGGTGAAAAGCCGCACCTGTTGCGACGAATCCGAAACAACCTGGGCGCCGAAACGCTTATCAGCTACTCGACTTCCACCATCCAGTACCTGGCCGATAAGGCGGCTGGCCGTCCCTGGGTCACGAAGGTGCCGTTCACGGTCCATGTGGTCGCCAAGGTTGAGATGTTCGATCACGTCAACCGCACCAGATTTGTCAGCAGGCACCGGTACCGCAACGGACGCTTCGACGGTCCCGAGCGCGAGTTCTGCGGCTTCGCTATGACCGAACGGGAGGACACCGAGCAGTTCGCCGCACTGGTCGGAACCGACGAACTGCCGACCGGCGTCAACATCGATCCCATCAGCCATGTGCCGCCCGTCCTGACGAAGACCTGGTTCCATACGGGAGCTTTCGTCGATAGAGAACAGCTTTCCACCTTCTTGGAGCATGAGTACTACCCTCCCCCGCACCATGCGCTCCCGGAGGCCCCGAACTGGCGGCTGGACGATTCGGTCTTAGACGGCGTGACGACGCTAAAGGCTGAGCGCGAGGCCTGCCGCGCGCTTAAGGGGCGGCCTTTGCGACAGGAGATCTACGCATTAGACGGGAGTGATCTCGAACCTCATCCATACAGCGTCGTCGAGTACAACTACACGGTGCGTCAACTGCAGGAGCCTGCGAAGGGGCGCCCCGGGGTCTTCGCCGTTGACCCACGGGAGACCGTGACCGCAACCTGCGAACGGCAACCGGCACAGGCCCGGGTCGCGCATGAACTGGTGCTCGACGTGGATCCATTCGGGACGGTGCTGAACTCCGTGACGATCGCCTACCGGAGACCGGTCGCAGATACTGCGTTGCCGCAGCGCACCCAGGAGGTGCAGGCCACAACACTTCTCATGCAGACACTGGTAAGGGTGACCAGGATCGTCGATACCAGCCCCGATGCCGCGGACCGCCACTCTCCAGCCGACCGTGACAGCTACCGTGTGCCGCAGGCGTACGACGTGTCCAGTCGGCAAATCTCCGGATCGGCCGTCGACGCCGCCTCGGCCCGGCTCGCCCGAAGCGAGGTTACCCGACTACTTCAAGGCCCACTTGCGGCTGGGCTGACGTCGCGTCTCGTCTCGCGGCAGCGGATCCAGTTCGCCGTCGAGACGGACCCGCATACCGCCAGACCGTTCGGGCAGGCAGGCCCACTCGGCATCGTCCACCAGTCCTTCACGCTGGCGATGCCGCAAACGCTCGTCAATCAGGTGTACGGAAACCGGATCGCTGCGAGCGACCTGAGGGCGGCCGGATACGTCTGGGCCGGATCCGCCTGGTGGTTGCCGTCCGGGACAGTCCGCTACACCCCGCCCAACACCAGCGCGCCCGCGGCAGTCGCGGACTTCGCCAGGAAACACTTCTTCCTCCCGCGCCGATTCGTCGACCCGTTTGCCGCGGCTGCCGGTCTCGAACATGGCGTCTCGGTGGAGTACGACCTCCACGACTTGCTCGTCGTGGAAACCGTTGACGCGCTGAGCAACCGGATCACGGCTGGGGAGCGAGCTGTGTCGGACGAGCGGCTGTCCCGGCGGCTGGATTACCGGACGCTGGCGGCGTCCCTAATAACAGATCCCAATCGGAACCGAACGGCCGTCGTGCGCGATGCACTTGGTCGGGTGTCCGCCACGGCGGTCATGGGCAAACCGGAGGACGACACCCAGGACCGCGCTGTCGCCGTGGACACCGATCCGAACGAAAGTGTGCTTGCCGCATTCTGGGCAGATCCGCAGGGGCAGGCCGCTGCACTCCTCGGGTCCGCCACCACCCGGTTCGTCTACGACACCGATGCTTATATGCGGACCCGCACCCAGAGTGATCCGCAACCCTGTTGGATCGCCGCGTTGGCTCGTGAGCGGCATGTCGAGATCGCCGGCGCCCCAAGCCCAGTGCAGCTGTCGATCTCATTCCATGGCAGTACCGGCCAAGAGATCCAGAACAAGATGCCCGCGGAACCAGAGGTGTTGCCCGGAGGCGGTCGCGGGCCATCGCGATGGGTGACCACCGGCTGGGTGGTGCTTAACAATAAAGGCAAACCAGTCCGCCAGTATGAGCCATTCTTCTCCGGCACGAATGAATTTGAATTCGCCGCGAAGGCTGGTGTCAGCCCGGTGCTGCTCTACGATCCCCTGGGGCGTCTCGTAGCCACGCTGCATCCCCACCACGTCTTCCACAAAACGATCTACGGCGTCTGGGGCCAAACGGTGTGGGACGTCAACGACACCATCGCGATCAGCGACCCGCGGCAGGATGCCGACGTGGGGACCCTGCTAGCCAGGCTTCCAGAAATCGATGTCGTGCCGACCTGGTACCGGCAGCGATCCGGCGGTGCGCTTGGGATTGCGGAGCGGACGGCGGCGGAGCGGACCCTTTGGCATGCGGACACGCCTTCCCGGGTGGAGCTTGATCCGCTCGGGAGGCCGGTTCTTACAATCGGACATAATCGGACTCCGCCCGATCGAGCTGCGCCCGCCCGGGATGGCTGGCATCGCGCCTTCTCGGTGTTGGGCGTGAATGGTGACGAGATCGCGGTCCTGGACTGCCCGGACGACGCTCCCGGCCCAACGACTATCTCGCAGGATCGTCTCGTCGCGCGCTACACGAATGATCGAGCGGGACGGCGATTGCTCGAGGAAAGCATGGAGGCCGGGTCTGAGCGTGCGCTGTATGACGTGGTTGGTCAGCTTGTTATGCAATGGCGACCGGTGGCTGATCCAGCACAGGCTGGGGTCGAGCAGAGGACTGCGATTACTTTTGATCGACTTCGGCGTCCGGTCGACACCGTCTTGACGCTGAATGGTTCGCCGTCGGTGACCGAGCGCAGGACGTACGGGGAAGGCGCGCCGGATGCGGCGGTGCGGAATCTGCGCGGGCAGGTCTGGCAACTGCGTGACCAAGCGGGCTTAGTCACCACAGCCTACGACGTCCAGGGCAATGCGGTTTCGGCCTCGCTGCAATTAGCCCGTGAGTACCGCGGCATCGTCGATTGGACGTCGGCCACGCCGGAAAAAGCGAGCCACGTATCGATAGCTGAGTACGACGCCATCAAACGCCTTAAGGTGCAACATCATCCGGATGGAACGGCGGTGCATCACAGCTATGATGTGCGGGGGATGCTCCGTACGGTGCGCGCAGAACTGCCCGGTCAGCCATTGGGCCAGATATTCGTTCGTGACATCCGCTATGACGCGCATGGGCGGCGCACGATCATCGATCTGGGCAATGGCGTCCGGACGACACATACGTACGATCCGCTGACGTTCCGCCTTCTCCGTCTGGAGACCTCACGGGGTGCTGCCAAACCGCCTGGCGGACCGTATTTTCCGCAGGACGAGCCGGTACCGCCGGATAAGAGGCGCGGGGTGCAGAACCTGACGTATACGTATGATCCCGGGGGAAACATCACGAACATCGTGGATGACGCCCAGCCGCGCGTGTTCAACCTCAACACCAAGATCGATGCGAGCACTGATTATGTGTACGACGCGCTCTACCGGCTGGTGGAGTCGCGCGGCCGCGAACATCTGGGCCTGCAGTCCGCTCAACTGCGACCACCCACACCCACGGGTTGGAACGACATCCCTCGGGTCAACCCGGCCGACCGCCAGGCACTTGGGCTCTACGCCGAGCACTTTAACTACGACACGGCCGGGAACCTCCTGGAGCTTCGTCACAGCGGTCTCGCCCCTGGTGCTGCTGGCTGGCGGCGTGTGTTTACATACCGCTCGGCGGCACAGCTTCCGCAATCCGCAGGTATTTTCAGTAATCGACTGACCTCGACCACGGTGTTTCCAGCCAGCGGGCCGCCACTTACCGAAACCTACACCTTCGACGCGCATGGCTGTCAGACAGCGCTTCCGCCGATGCAGTCGATCATCTGGAACTTCCGGGGTCAGCTGGCGTCGTCGACGCGTCAGGTGGTGTCCACGGCGATGACACCGCAGGTAACCTACTACGCGTACGGTGTCAGCGGCGACCGGGTCCGTAAGGTGAGGGATCGATCGGGGGCTGTTCCTTCTCCTGAGTCAGAGCGTATCTACTTCGGGAACTATGAGGTGTATCGGGAGTTCTCTGGCTCGACCGCGCTTTCGCGCACGTCAGTGCACATCATGGACGGGCAGCAGCGGGTGGCCGTGATCGAAACCCGCTCCGGTAGTGCGCCTCTTGTGCGGTATCAGCTGAGCAATCACCTCGGCTCCGCAACGGGGGAGCTAGACCAAGCCGCCGAATGGATTTCGTATGAGGAGTACTACCCGTACGGCTCAACGGCGCTGTCCTTCATCCGCAACGGGGTTCCACCCAAGCGCTACCGCTACACCACGAAGGAGCGCGACGAGGAAACCGGGCTGAGCTACCACAGCGCCCGCTACTACGCTCCCTGGCTCTGCCGCTGGACCAGCGCAGACCCTTCGGCACCAGATGCAAATCGGTATTGGTACGTCGGAGACAGTCCTGCAATGCTGTCCGATGCGACGGGGAGATACGGAACAGCGGGCCACTACTACACCGTATTGTTCGTCTCTTTAGCCGCTGGATTCAGTCCGCAACGAGCATTCGAGAACGCGTTCTTTGCCCAGCTCCCGGACCAGATAGAATCCGTGCACGCGGTGTCCGCCGGGCTCCGCTTTGGGCAAGGCGTCGCAAACAATATGGGAAATGCCGTGCGGTCTGTGGCGCAGGATGCTCAAGCGCTCCCAAGCGGCATTGGTGAATGGCTGGAAAACGGGTTCAGGGGCTTGCTTGGGGTATCACCGGGAATGAACGAAGAACGCTTGTCCCGTGATCGCCAGCGTCACTCAGAGCAGGAGGCCTGGTCAGCGATTGCGGCCAATACGGCGGATGTGCAGTCTGGCTTCCACGTGCTCAACAGCCGATCTACCGCAACTGAGCGTCCCTATCGTCAAGCGATCACTCTGTCATTGTCAGGTGACCCAGTCGGACAGGGGCTTTCGCTGCATCCCGTGGGGGACAGCTACGCACACTCAATGCTGGATGATCCTAAACATCTTTATCCACCTGTCACGGGTCACTCGATTGAGCTCTGGGAGGGACACGAGCCCGACAAGATCTCACGGCGGCCGCGCCTTTACGAGAATTACGTCCTCTCGTTGACGCGCTTGTTGTCAAAAGTGACCGGGCGAACTCCGCTACTAGGAAGGCAATTGCGTGATTTCGTGGATGCTGTCGCGGCTGCTCCTGAAGAGGAACAGCCAGGAGTAATACGGGATTTGATCCGAAAGCAGTTCGGCATAGAGCCCCCGGCCTACCGACCTGAGAACCACGCTGCAGGAACACTTGATGATGTCCGGCAACAACCGGATGTGATCAACCCGGGGCTGATCGATCCGAGTCGCAGTTATCGCAATCCCATACCGTCTAACCTGACGGAGAATGCTCTCCTGAATTATGCACGAGATTGGCGTTGACATGACCGATCCAACAGAATCCGGGAGGGTGCGCAATTTCTCAGTGATGGGAACGGTGCGCAACCAGAATTAGCTGCCCCTGCCGGATGTCCGTGTAAAAGTGTTCTCTGTGCGGCTTCGTGAGGAAACGCTTGTGGGAGAAGCTGTTACCAATGGGGACGGCGGGTACTCGATGGAGGTGAAGCGATCCGAGGCCCTGCGGGTTCGCCTGTTTGACGATTCGGGCGAGCTGGCGGCGTCCCCGGTCCGGTTCCCTACGCTGGCGGTCACGTTCTTGCCCTGAGACACGGCATTCACGGCGGCCTGGCTGAGCGGGGTGGCGGCGGTTTGCCCTTCGGCCTTGGCTGGCACCGCCGTCGATCTGTTGCTGCAGGTGGTCTTTCACCAGCTGGCCTGTGTAGGCCTCGCTGATCGCGCGCGACCAGCGACGCATCTCCTGCCCTACGTGCCCAACGGGAGCGGGATGCCAGAGCAAGGGAGAACAGGATGAGGATCTCCGAAATCATCTCGGTCGTTCACCCGGATGATGAAAGTGACGGTGAAAGAATGGCGGCGGAACGCTTACGAAGGCTGTTTGGGGAGGG
Organism: Pseudarthrobacter sulfonivorans; assembly: GCF_031454915.1. Taxonomy (GTDB): domain Bacteria; phylum Actinomycetota; class Actinomycetes; order Actinomycetales; family Micrococcaceae; genus Arthrobacter; species Arthrobacter sulfonivorans_C. The sequence continues at coordinate 231,148 of NZ_JAVDRS010000001.1, forward strand.
TCCGCGATAGGAAAATGACAATTCTCAAGCCCTACATCACGGCATTCAGTCACGCCGCCGTCCAATGCGGGAAGGGAAATCCCAAGGGTGTGCACATACTCGTGTGTGAGACGTGGAACGGTCCACGCCCGTCCGCCGACATGCACGCTGCCCACAACAACGGAAAGCCTCTGGACAAACACCCTCCAAAACCTTCGCTGGGCCACGCCAGAAGAGAACGGTCATGGCAGGGGTCCGTCACGGGACAGCCCGTCGAGGCACCGCCGACCATAATGCGAAGCTGACGCAGGAAAAGGCCAGGGCTATCCGCGCTCAACTCCCGGGCACATGGGGAACGATCAATCGTCTGGTGCGGGAGTACGGCGTGACCAAATCGGCGATCACCAATATCCGCGACAACGTCACCTGGAGGGAGTAACGAAACCCTGTGACACCCCCTTCGAGCAGCGAAGTGGGGGCATGAGAGTCTGACCTGAATATAGGAGTGGCAATTTCGTGAGCGGGCGGAGCCCTGACAGGAAGGTGCTTAGCGCCTGATTTGAGTATTCCGGTCTAAGCGGCTCTGCCATTGGTCATGGGCGATATTCTCCACATTCTGGAACGCTTCGGTTCCATGACTTACACATTACTGGCGTCAATGCTCGCCTTCGCATTCGTGCTTCCCTCCGCGGCGAACTCTGCGGACCACTTTAGAGATTCCATTAATGGCATCTTCGGCGGGACTAAGCCGCGCCGCACACGGAAGTGTTTTGGACCGCAAAGCCGTCAGTCGGACTTCATGACATGGCTATCGCCCTTAGTTGGGATTGGTTCGGGACCCAGGTGGACGACTTCCAGATCTATTTGACGGCACCCGCTCGTCATGAGTTGATGGTAAATGCTGCGACTTTTGGTAACTTCTTGGGCCGCGTCGTTTACTCACTTTTGATTGCCAAGACGACATCATCACCGGTTCGCGCTCTTGCCGCCGTATTGATATGCACCGCCGTGTTGGCTGAATTGGGGGAACCAACTTGGCTGTTCCTCGTAGGAGCTTTGGCGCTGTCGGTCGGTGTGGCCGTTGCTACGGCCTTGGTTGAGCGCTTAGGGCTGTCATCAACGTGTGCTCTGAGCTGTCCACGGTGTCGTTGCGGAACCATTGGAAGGCTATTGCCAAGGTCCACGCTGATTCTGTTCCAGCAAGATCGCGAGAAACCGACATCGAACCTGTCACGGCGTTGGCTACGGCGGGAATCGAGCTACCTACGCGTCGCCTACTACGTCAACTTAACACAGGGAACAAGGAGCTGCCGACCGATCCGGAGAGCATGGTTCTTGAAGCTTGGCGGGTTCAAGCATTTCTCTCCGCACTCGCTCGGCTTGTCGCCGAAAACTGCACAGAAGCAGAGGCAGAGACTCGATTGCAGTCAGAGTGGGAAGCTGCCGCGCAGCGACTTCGACGCCCACTAACGATCGGGCTGCCCGGGGTATCACCGAAGCAACGGCGTCTGTACCAGGTGCAGCGCGAGGACACGACCGTCGAGGCCCCGGATCTCCCCTTAATCTCAGTTTGGCCTGCACATTACGAGGGAGCCTCCGACTCTGAGATTGAGTCCTCGGCCACCGCGCTATTGGTTGCGCATCAAGCCATCGCCGACGACTCCATGGGGATAATGATGCCTACCGTCCCCTCCGGCCGGCGTGTGGTTTTGCGGACTCCGAAGTCATGCGCCAGATCTGCCCCTTGGTAGACCCAGCGTGTCCAACCGGATCGCACTGAAGGCGATGTGCAACGATGTCCCCAATGCTCAGATCTGACTGAGCGCTCGATCCTTCAAATCATTTCGATCCATTGGGAGTACTCATCAATGGCAGCGTTCGCCGGTATTGCCTCGTTCGTCATAGCTCTCTATCTGAGCTACCAGATCTTTCCAGACCCGGGTACGGGCGACATGGGGTATGCGGGGGGACGATTCATCTTCACGGCTGCGGTGACCACCATCGTTTCAGTCGTGGCCACCAGAGTGAGCAAGAGTCATTGGGAAGCGGAACGACGGGAAACGGAACGTCGTGAGGTGGCACTGAGACGCGAAGCGGGTAAACGGGAGGCCGAACTGCTGAGCGAGATTGAGCGCCTGCGTGAGGCCAAGCAGCAGTTCGAGGTAGAGCGAGAAACCGCGAACGAGGCGGCGGTAGACCGTGATCATTCACTTGGGGAAGTGCCTGAAGAAGCTCGCGCTGCGGCTAGGCATTCTCCTGGCGATCTCGAATTGGCTGACGATGCAAGAACCGCGAACACGTTGGTTGCACAAAAGTCGGTGGCTCCGATCGGAGCATCTGAAGCGGACCAAGAGCAGGACACCAACGTCGCCGATGAGCGAGCCTGGATTCTTCGCCAGTATTCGTCGATCGACAGTGCCGTCGCTGGCCAACGCGCGTTCGCATCCCTGTCATTGATCAGCGAGGGCGCGGCCTCCGCGGGAGGACAGTGGGGCTTGCACGCTGCGGTACATCGATCAGAGGTAGTGGAATGGCTGTTGAATGGGGCCCCGATCAATGGAGTGGCACGGATCGAGTATGGCGACAACCTCGTGCACTGGGAGACGCCACTTCTCACCGCATTCATCGATGGACACCTAGAAGTGGCTGAGGCACTTATTGAGAACGGCGCCGACGTGGACGCACCGAACATGGTTAGGTTCCCCAACGGCAGTGGGTTCGCTCATACGAGCCTGCACATGCTTGCCCAGCGGGGCGACAACTCGGGCGTAGCTCGTTTGATTGAGGCAGGCGCAGACGTGAACCGGCGGACGACTCTCGGCACAACGCCGTTGCACTTCGCAGCCGGGGAGGACAACCCTGAGTTGGTTGAGATGCTCCTGAGGGCAGGAGCCAATCGCAACGTGCGAGAGTTTAACACTGATCAGCCGGGAAGCCTAGGAGATCTCCCAGTGGAGAAGGCGGGTCCGAGGACTCGGTCATTGCTTTGCTGACGGCGTCGCTGCGGCCGACCGACTCACGCTTCGTCGATATCTTGGAGCGGGTTCGCGTCGACGCTCCATTTACCTTCGCAGGAGCGGTCTTAGTGGACGGCGACCGCACAAAAAATACAGCAGAGCGGATTGAGACCGCTCTGTCTCACCTCACAAAGGAGCGGCATTCAGTGATGATCGCGGGGCCTGAACCGGCAACCGGGCCCACCGGTTCACGATGATCTGGTGGAACGCGACTTCACCGCCGCTGCCCCGAACCAGCTGTGGCTGACGGACATCACCGAGCACCCCACGGCCGAGGGGAAGCTCTACCTCTGCGCGGTGAAGGACGTCTATTCCGGAAGGATCGTCGGGTATTCGATGGACCCACGGATGAAGGCCTCGCTGGCGGTCACCGCGCTGGAGAACGCTGTGCGGGCACGCCGCCCTGCCGGAACGATTGTTCATTCGGATCGTGGCTCCCAGTTCCGGTCCCGCCGGTTCGTGGAATCGCTCCGGCACCACGGGCTCACCGGATCCATGGGAAGGGTCGGTGCGTGCGCGGACAATGCCGCGATGGAATCGGTCTTCTCGCTGCTGCAGAAGAACGTCCTGGATCGTCAGCGGTGGACCAGCAGACAGCAACTCCGGTTGGCCATCACGACCTGGATCGAAAGGACTTACCACCGCCGGCGGCGGCAGAGACGGCTGGGAAAACTCACGCCCATCGAATATGAAACAATCAACCGGACCGCGCTCACAGCGGCCTAAGACCCCGAGTCAACAAAAGCCGGGGCAGTCCCATCGGTTGGGCGGTTCGTTTCGAACTATTGTGGTTTTGGATATATCTGGTAGGAACACCTTTTCTCGGCGTTGCATACCTCCTGGTCCCTGCTCTCGTCGTCAGGGGTCGCCACTGACTCGAACGGCAATCGCGGGATTTCATTCCTTCCCGAGTCATGTAGAACCCCTCCGTCCTCGATAGGGGTAGGAGGCTTGTCCCCTCCCATCTCCTCAATGCAATACGCCCCCGCTTCGTTTCCGGCGGGCGTAGTGCAGGGCGCCGTTACCTACGGTCCGTGCTGCCGGTCGATTCGGTCCGGGAGAATTGTCTCATCAATGAAACGGGCAGCCACTCCTTCCAAGTTGAGGGCGGCATCCTCATGCACGATATTAGGTCCCCGAAGCCGTCCCGCTCGCCGTGCAAGGCGACGCTTCCTCCGCTGGCCCGAGAGCACCGAGTGGATGAGGGTCAGCGCTGGGGAGAACCAGGACACCCGGTCACTCAATCGCCCGGGCACCTGCGTCTTTCGCCCCCGTGCCATGTGGGATCTGGCGCACCTGCGTCTCACTCGGACGCACAGCGCGTCCCCTGTTTCACCTGCGTCTCTTGCTATCGCACCGTGCGTCGCGGATTCACCTGTCTTTCGCGCACGTTCACGGCTCGCTGTGCACTCACCTCCGCGTCTTATCCACGCGGATGATCGGCACTCGTTCCCCCGCTACAGGGCACTGGATCCTCTGGCCTCTCCTGCGTGCCCCCAGCTGGCGCTGCCCATGGTCGCCAAAATCCCCACCTGGGATCAGGCCTGAAGTCCGGGCCCATGAGTGCCGAGGCGTCGTCAAGAATTCCCAGCACACGGCCTCTCGTGAGGGTCCCAGAGCCAGTCACCCACGGCTACATGCCACGCCATTGCATCCGTGCGGCTTGGATCAAAAATCGGGACCTCATTGCGAAGGGCCAGGCCCCACGCACTGGTGAGCGCTGCCCGAGAATCAGGCAGAAGGGACAGAGTATTTGGAGCTGCGTCGACTTGCTCCGAACCTCTCACCGTTATTAGCAAAACTGGGTTTGAGCCCTTGGGCCGCTGGGCATCACCCTAGCGAGAACTCTGACCTCGCAGGCCCGGCAACAAAGATCCCGGACAATAGTTCGGTTTAGAACTACGACAACCGGTACTTCAACGAAGGTGCCAGCCGGGGCGCCTCACACGCTTGCGAGACGTCGGCCATTTACGGCTCGCGAGGCCTATGTCCGCAAGTAGGCTTCGCGACAGGCCCGGCACGCTGAAATCCGGTTACTCCGGGTTCTCGGCCTGCAGCTTTTTCCGCTTGTGCCTGAGCAGATGCCAGCCAAGGGCGGCGACGAGGGCTGAGCCCACGAAACCGGCACTACCCCAGCCGGTGACTCTTCGCCCACGCCGGCAGCCTCCCTGGGGTCGCATACGCTGCGTCGACAGTTGCATGTGTGACACTTAGAAGCGCAGACGGCTCGTTGGTGCCGGCCAACCAATACGGTTGTCGCATATTCTCCGCACAGGTCTGCCGCGTGTCCTTTCTGCGGTATCGCTGCCACCCCGGTGGGTGCTGGTCGGCAGTCGGTCCGGCCCCATCAATGCCGTCTCGACTGGGAGGACAAGATGCTTGGCCGGGAATCGTGTTCGTGTGCGTAATCGGCCTTTCCCAGGTTCAGCGCCTTGATGCCTAGGATGCCCGTGGCTGGTGGGCGACCGTTACCACGTCTGGCCCTGGGATCTCCCTGGGTAGTAACGCATCAGTAACGCGGGGTTGAGTAACCTCTCTTCATGCCGCGTATTCACGGGACCGATGCACCGGTAAGCCGCTAAATGAAGCGAAGGAGTTACGCCCACGCCTGGTGAATTGAGATTGCCTCGATAAAACGGTTTCCTTAGCAAGGAGGGCGGGGCGATGGAGGCCCGTGCAGCAGCCAAAAAAGGCATGCTCGTTTACGTCCCAAGCATTAACTGGCGTCCGAGCCATAGCCAAGAGCTACTAGATCGCTTGGAAGATGATGGTTGGCAGGTACATATCTTCGAGCACAACAAGCGGACCTACAGCCTCTACCGAGCTGAAGACCTGGTGCAAAAGTTGTGTGTTCACATGCGTGCTTGGTCAGGCGAGAACCATGGTGACGACCGCCCAGGAAACATAGTCATGGTGGGCCATAGTCTAGGCGGGCTACTAGTCCGTGATGCACTCATGTCTGATGATGACGATGCCAGTATTGCGCAGCGTGGGATGTTGCCCGGTGCAACGCCTTGGACTGATCGAGTTTCAAGAGTGGTTCTAATAGCGAGTCCCAATGCCGGATACGATTTTCATTCCGAACCGTGGTTTCGGAAGTGGTTGTACGTACTCGCTTCACTTTTCGGTCAGTTCATGGTTGAACAATTCGAGATGGGCTCACCATATATGACGGAATTGCGTCTGCGATGGTACAAATACATGGTGCGACGAAGCGGCGATGATAACAACCGGTCACGTAGAGCCATCCGACTAGTGCAAGTGTTCGGCGATGAGGATAGGCTTGTTTCTTCCCGAGCCAATGAGGTTGATCCGACTGTTTTGACCAATGCCGCTGTGATTACTATTCCGGGAGCAAGTCACGGTAACATAATCAAGCTAAAATCTGCTGACTCTCATGACCGCTACGAGCTTTTATACAATGCCGTCAATGGTGATTTTCGCAATATGGCGATTCCTGCGACTCCGGAGGCGCAGGAGCCGGTTGTGTTCATACTGCACGGTGCGCGTTCGTCCAGTTACGGGAATTGGGTATCCGGGAGTGCCAGGTTGCTAAAAAATCCCGCGCCCGGGCACGACAGAACTTGGATGAAGGCGACTATTGTCACGGAATCCTACGGATACTTTGGTATTTTCAACTTTGTTAATCCATGGATTCGCCGAAGGAACGCGCGCCGCCTCCTACTGTCGTATGGCGAAAAGTTTATAACCCACAACCCGAATAATATGTATTTTCTTGGCCACAGCAATGGCACTTACATGCTCGGACGATGCTTGGAAAAGGTCCCCAGCATGCGCTTTCGACGAATTTATCTGGCTGCCACTGTACTGCCCAAAGAATATGAATGGAAAAAGATATTTGCCCGGCAGCAGGTGGGCCATTTTTCCAGTGGTAAATGGGTGAATGGAGACGTACATTGTGACAGGGGACGTCACGATGTACCTGTTGGATGGCTCTGCTCCATACTTCATGGACTCACCAAGGATATCGGGACTGGCGGGTTCGAGGGATTCTTAGAGTCGCCGCAGGGTCTGAAGGAACATAACTACGGTTACGCGGGCGGCCATAGCAGCATGCTCTTACCTAAAGTGAGTGCCGGGGAGCGGTCGGCGGCGACGGAACGTCGTTTGACCGAGATAGCGGCTTTTATTCGACATGGTCACGATCACACCGAACCAACATCGGGACCACCAAACGTGTTGTTCGCATTGGCCAGCAGAGTGCTGGGCGAAGTGTCCCAACCGTGGAGCCTGGCTTTTTTAGTCGTCATTGCGCTGAGCATCAGCTCGGGAGCCGCTTGGTATCTTCCTGTTGTGCTGGCCTCCGTTTACGCGGTAGTTACGCTGGCACGAGCAGCATAGCGGAATGATGCTCTGACCGTGCTTCGCCATTCGATGGTTGTGGCTCGCCTGATTTAGTTTGAAGTTTTTCAGAACGGTGGTGACGGCCGGTCGTCCCGCTAAGGCGGAGTGACCTTGGATCCGGGGCAGGGGTCCGTCCGCCAAGCAATCTCTTCAGATGACCAGATATGCCATCCGCCGAGAGGTTTTCCCTGTATCTCGTCATCCGACGCCGCCCGCATCGGGCAGAAAGTTGGCCCCTGGAATGCGGCATGTGTGGATGGAAGTGCTGTTCCACCTGGCCTCACTCTTCAAACGATCGGCGGTGCGAGCTTTCTTCCAATGTGCAGTGACTGTCGCTTCTGCGTTCAGGCCGGTGAGCAAGGAAGCCGTCAAAAGGTCATGCGGTCTGTCGTCTGCCTGCGTGGTCAACCATCGCTTGCAGTGTCCTTTTCACTGGCATTTTTAGCGATGATTCGTCAACCGCTTCGCGGCAAGCGTCGACGGTCCAGTAGGGACCGTTGGTTCTTCAACCCAGCGGCGGGCTCCATGGAGGGCCCTGATAGTCACTATGTCCCGTCGCAGTGTGGATGTTCCGCGGCGGGATGTATCTGACAGCTTGACTCCAATCGATGTACTGCCCCGTGCCCGCGCTCCCGGAAGATGGGGGCGCACGATGCGTTAGCGCGCGCTGCGTAGGGAATGAGGTGATGCACCGGAGCGGCCGTTCTCAGCAGATCAACCGAGCGGCCCGTACCCCGCAAGAAGGCTTCAGAGACGTTTCATTGACGTTCGGAGCCGACAGAGCTCCTGCAGGTGCCGCCTAATGCACCGTTGTCAAAATTTCGGCGTCTATAGCCTGTCTGGGCCTGTTCCCGGGCTGAGCCGCGGGGAGAGCTTTGCTCCGCGGCGTGGACTTGAGGAATGCCAACGGTTTGTCCTCTTCAGCGGAAACGTGTCAACGAGGGGCTGGCACTCCCGGCAGGGTGGCTTGGAGCGGGAGAAGCCGAGCTGATGGCCCCATGCCGCTTGGGCGGCGCAGGGGGAGCAGAGGCCCAAGCTTCCATAGTGCTTCTTGATGGAATCAAATGTGCTGGCTTGCCGAAGGGTCTCGACCCTCTTTCCCTTGGCTGGCCGGGGCGCGTTGTCGAGCATAGTTTTCCCCTCTTAGGACGATTGATCGCGGGCATGGATGACTGGTGCACCGCAGGAAAGTTGTTGAGTTACGCGGAGCTTGCTCCGCCCTCCGGGCTGCGGCGGCGCTCCAATTTCCTGGACCAGCGCTAGCTGGCCAGAACCAGTGCGGCCTCCTTCTGCCGTATCTTTGACGCCGGTGATGTCCTTGCCCCAAGGCAAGGTCATCGACTTCCTTGACCAGGTAATCGTTGGCCCGGACCGGATGTATGGCTCCTCGTCGGTCAAAATGGTTCCTTGCCCGAAGGCAAGTCCACCCGCGCCCTTCAGGGCGGCCGCATCAACTCCGGTGTTAGGGCATCGTTCTGCTGAGGTAGAACAGACCATGGGGTAGTTAGGCGCGGCATTTATCGATGACGGTGTCCGCCGCCCTTTGGGGGGCGTCGGCCATGAGGTAGGGCCATGAGGTAGTTGGAGATGAGGTAGATCATTGGGGTAGTTAGGTGCCGGCTTTGTCGCGGTTCGGGGAGCCGCATTTCCGGGGTACCCAATGAGTGACATTCTCTGGGTACCCCGGCGTTACTGCTGTGTGGGATTGAGGAGTTCGTCTACAGACGTCCGGCTTCGATGTCGTCGACGATGTCCTTTATCCACGGGGGCGGCTCCGAGGCTTCTTCGGCAGGACTCTGTATAGACACGTCTTCCCCGGTGGGAACCGTTATGGTGTACAGGATCGACGTGTTAGTACGCCGAACCTTGCGCAAGTAACCCCTCGACTCGGCCGTACCGGTGTGCTTGGAAACCACCGCCTCGGACAACCCCACAGCCTCCGCAAGGGTCTTCACCGAGGGCCATGCCTCACCCGTGTAGTTGTCAGCGAAGGTAGCCAGGGCCCAGCACGTGGCGCGGACGCCCGACGGAAGACCGGACTTCGCAATGGCATTGGCATACTGCAAAGGCTGCGCCTTCTGGCGCGGAACTGTGCTCACAGTTCTCCCTCCGGAATCAGCAGCGTCCAACCGTACCGGCGGCGGCCAACACCGTCGTAGAAATTGCGGTCAATGTATCCTTTCGACTGGAGTTCGGACATGATCTCCAATGACGTGAGATCCCGCCTCTCCCGCCCAAGCGAGGCATTAATCCGCTGCCAGTCCGTAAAGGACGCGCGCCCGATGCCAACGGAAAGGGCCATCACCTTCGCCACCCCGAGCGTCTCAGGCGGGAGGCTGACGTCGCTGGCGATTGCCTCGAGCCAGCGATCCAAGAAAGGGTTCCGCGCCGCGAACGCGGAGTTGCTGCCGCCGTGATCGTTGGACGTCGGCGGCTCACCTGCCTGCTTCACAGGAACCGCCTCAGGCGCCGGTTCGGTCAACTGGGTCATTAGTTACCTCCATTTTTTGGGTCAAAAAGGGCACGACACGGGCAGGAATTGCCCTGTCGGGTCTGAAACGAGATGATCGAGCGGTGAGCTACCCTGGTCCGGCGACGAGGCTGGTGGCGGAAACTAAACCGCGTCCCGGCTGGCTCATCCCGGCCCGGGTGGACCTATCCACCCCATGCCACCGCAGGGGCGGGCTGGACTCTTTCGTTTGGCTACTGGCAGCGCTCAGGGCACCTAAGGACGTTGCCAGTAGCCAAGAGGCGTCCTTGGTGCCATGCGCCGTACCGTTGTCAGATATTCGCCGCACACGGCCGCTACTGCCCAGCAAGTGGCGTGGACGGCCCGAGGGAATACAAGCGTTGGCCACGGCCGTCGGATACTACAAGGCTGGGGACGGCAAACTGGGAGCGGAAATCCTTACTCCTTTATCCCGGAAGCGTCAGCAGCCATCCGTGCGAGTGGGCACCCCCGTTACCCAGATAGCCGGCAGACTGAAGCTCCGAAATGCTGTCGAGTACTGCCAGATTCGTCCGTTCCCGGCGGAGCGAAACGTTCAAGCTCTGCCAATCGGTGGGCGCGACGTTCCCGCGCCCCATGGCGCAGGCAATGGCCGACGCAACCAACCAAGCCCCGCGGCTCACTGCCTTATCCTTGATGACGGCCCGTAGCCAGTCGTCCCTGTATGCGTTCATCGCGGCGGTCACAGAGCCTCCGCCCCGGCAATGCCGCAGAGGAGCGGCCGTGTGATAGCGCCCCCGGTCTGCCGGGTAAAGATCCGGTCCGATATCATCCGGTGCAACTCGGGGCGGGGACGCAACTGGTGCGCTGTAATGCATGTGTACATGGATTTCCTTCATTGATGGTTGCCAAATAAGGCATGAATGTGAGTTGACATGGACGGCCAGACTTGGCTTGGAAGATGCACGAACTAAGCGAGGTGTGATTTACCGGAAGCCATTGGGCCTGGCGCACCATGGATCCGGGTTGGGGAAGCTATCGGGTCGCCCACTGCTGGCGGGGCCCAGCTGATGACATCGACACGCAGGTAACGAGCTTGAGAACCAAACTTGGAAGCCTGGCCTTCGGAAAATTCGAGCAAAGGTGGCAATCGCCCAGCAGGTCGCCTTGACTCCCCGACGGCAGATTGGACTCCCGAACGGCTACCGCGTACTGCAAAGGACGCGAGGGCTGGCTCGGTACCTAGCTCACCGTTCCCCGTCCGGAATAAGCAGCAACCAGCCGTAGACGAATCGGTCGTCAGCATCCCGGTCGAGGTATCCGCCCAACTCGAGTTCTGACATGGTCTCGAACACCGCGAGATCCCTCCTGTTGCGCCCGAGAGCGGCGTTGATCCGTTGCCAGTCCGTGAAGGCCACGCGGCCGATGCCGGCGGACCGGGCCATGACAGTTGCCACGGCAAGCGCTTCGAACGGCAGACTGCCGTCGCTGGCGATGACGTGGAGCCAGCGGACCAGGAACAGGTTCATCGAGTTGATCGCTGCGAACGCGGGGCTGTGGGCGATCTCTGCGGCGGTCGGTGGCTCGCCCGTCTGCTTCGCAGGAACGGCCTCAGATGATGACTTATCTATCAACTGGCTCATTGGTACCTCCATTTTTGGGTCAAAAAGGGCACGACAAAGGCAGGAAAGTGCCTGGTCGGTTTGTAGCGAGATGATCGGGCGGATGCGCTGCTACCGCCGTTAGTGGGACATACGGTCCCAGGCTGGCTCACTGCACAGGCAGTGGGTTGGCGCAGTGGCCGTCATTCAGTCGAGCCGTTCCGGCTTGCCATGAGTGCGGTGACCATCACCGACTTCCGGCAGGTGGTAGTCCGGCGGCGGCACGTAAGCCGTCCTCTCCTTACCGGGTGATCTCCTGCTGTCGCATCCATTCCTCGACATCGGAGAGGCGGTAGACAATCTTTGATCCAACGCGCAAGCGCTTCGGGCCGTCAGTGAGGTGGGTGGCAAGGAATTTCTCGCTCATACCCATGAACGCCGCCGTGGTGCGGCGGTCCATGTAGAGAGACTGGGAAATCTGCTGGGCCTTTTCAACAGTGGCTGCGATGTGAACGGGGGGACGGGACAAAGAAACTCCTTGTGGCGGGGGCCGGTTGGCTGAAAGGCCGACCGGCGGCGAGATTCGTGTTGAGCGGACAACGAGGGGCGGTTGTTGGGGAATGTGACGGATTCAGTAAAAGGGGGACCGCTAGCGCCGCAAGGGCCCTTGAACAGATTCGCGGTAGCTCCGGGATCTGCAGAGGGTTTAGGAGAGGTCCTCATGTATCTATTCTGGTCGGCTGCGCGCTCTCAAATGAAAGGCAAGGAACCGCAAAATGTCCGCTTTTCGCCTGTTAGGCTGCGCGGGTTGCGGCCCCTCGGACGGCCGCGCCCTATGCTCGCGAATGCACGACTTTTTGGCTACAGTTGCGGTATGGCAATCAACAGGCTTCCCAACGGGATGTACCAGCATGACTACAGGGTGGATGAACAACGCCGCTACAAGCGGTTCCGCACGAAGGCTGAAGCCCAGGCCCACGAGCTGGAGATCCGGATTGCCAAAGCAGGTGGAACGCTGATGGACACCCGTAAGGGTGGCAAGATCAGATTCCACGACCTCTACCTGGAGTGGGTAGGGCGCATCGAACGCGTGGGGGCGAGGGGTGCCCGCCCCGCATCCCCTGTGACAGTGGCAGGCTACAGGCGCATTTATGAATCGCACATGCGTCGCCACTTCGAGAACCGGGCCCTCGCGACTGTAACCCTGACCGTGATCAATGAATGGTTGAAGACATTCTCCAGCGACGACGCCCGGCGACGGGCTTACCGTCAACTCGGCCGGATGCTTCAATTCGCCGTTGACTCCGGCTACATCGCTGCTAACCCTGCGCGGAACGCGACGATTAACAACGTGCCCACACCTTCGCCCACGCGGGAACCAGCCGCCTTGACTGCCCCGCAACTTAAAACGCTTGCAGAGCAGGCCGCAGGAGGTGGCCGATACGCGGGGAGGTCACACGACGCCTACGGGCTCATGATCCTATTTGCTGGCACTACGGGGCTGAGGTGGTCTGAGATCTCCGGACTCAAGGTTGACGCTCTCACGCTCGGCGACAGTCCAGAGGCTGTAGTCCGAACAACCCTCGTGCCCGTGGATGGGCGGTTGGAGTTCAGGACGACGACCAAGGGGCGAAAGCCCCGCGTCGTGCCGATTCCTCCCTCTGTTGCGGTGGAGCTTGAGGCGCACGTCAAGGGCAAGCCCGCCAAAGCCCTGGTCTTTACGTCGCCGTCAGGTGCGGAGCTGAGATCGTCCAACTTTGCACGTCGCGTATTCCATCCGGCGGTAAAGCGATGTCAAGCGTTGGACCCAACGTTTCCAGAGATCGTGTTCCATGACCTGCGGCGCACTGCCGTGACATTGGCGATCAGCACCGGAACCAACCCTAAAATGGCCCAGCTACTTGCGGGCCACAGTTCGGCCGTGACCACGATGGATGTTTACGCTCAACTATTCGCTCATGATGGGCAGTCGTCGGCGCGGGCCGTCGATGCCCTGCTGACCGCCCCCGCCGCAGCCAAGTGAGTGGCCACGGAAAATAGGGGCTACAAAATGGCTGTGCCGTAACCAGTGATCCTTGTGTTATAAAGGGATTACCGCACGACTCATAATCGTGAGGTCGGGAGATCGAGCCTCCCCACCGCTACCAAGAGGGCAGGTCAGAGGCTTTGAGCCCCTGACCTGCTTTTGTTTTAAGGACCGGATCAAACAGCTCGTTACTTCGGGCAGCGCAGGTCCGGGTTGTAGGCTGCGAACATGCCGGCCGGGTTGTCCCTCCATACCCAAGCGTGGAGTGCCCAGGATTTGGGGAACGGACCCGTCTCGAACTTGACACCGGCAATCGAAGGCTTCTTGGCTGCCGTCGATATGAATTCAACGGCTACCAGCCTGTACCGCCCATACTTATTCGGCATGTATACGAGAACCTCAGGCTTTCGGGCCTGGGTCTTGTTATCGATCAGATCCTGCTTCGCGTAGTGGTAGCCCATTGCCCCCACGCCGGGCTTTTCGATGCATCCAGTGATTCGCTTGTAGCCGTCCTTCTCCGCGTTCTCCAGCCAGCGATAGTCGTCGGTCACGTGGCGCAGGATCCTGACCAGCCGGCGCTGATCGTCATTGTCCCGCCAGTCGTCGCTGCGGTCCGAGCCCCCGTGCCCGGATCCTCCATGCGCGACCGCGGTTCCGGGAGCAAGTCCCATGGCAAGGACGGCAGCGGTGGCCATCGATAGGAGCCCGGTCTTGGTGCGATTCATCGTTGATCTTCTACCCCTCTGAGACCAATCTGTTCTGTTTGTGGGATGCGAAGCGTGGGAAGGGAGTCCCGCCACCTTCGCCAAGAGGCCGGCAGATTTCCCCGCGAACTGCCGGCGGATGGGCCGCTCGGACTGTTTGATCGTCCATCGACTTGAGCGGCGTATCCAGTATGCTCCTACTCCAAAACGCGGCGCTACGCTACGGGCGGGTAGTAGGGGTTGTGGGGGTGGGATATCGAGCCTCCCACCGCTACAGGCTAAGCCCCCGGGAACCACGCGCGCTTCGGGGGGTCTATCTCCAGACAGGGCAGCATGCTTTCACGCCACGGGGCAGTGACAAGCGCCGCTTTTCGCCGTAGCTTTGGCAGCACCTGGCGATGGGGATATCGGTGGACTTCTTCGAAACAATCTTGGTTCCGTTCAAGTGGCTGGTGTCCGCCGTCATGGTTTGGTTCCACGATGTCTTGAGCAGCGTCGGCATGCCGGCTGCGAACGGCTGGACGTGGACGGTGTCCATCATCGGGCTGGTGGTGATCATCCGTGCCGCATTGATCCCGGTGTTCCTGAGGCAGGTCAACGCCCAGCGCCGGATGCGGCTCCTCCAGCCGGACCTGAAGAAGCTGCAGGACAAGTACAAGGGCAAGACCGATCAGCTCTCCCGGCAGGCTATGGCGCAGGAGCAGATGGCACTGTACAGGGAACACGGCACCAATCCTCTCTCCGCCTGCCTGCCCATGCTGATCCAGGTGCCGTTCTTCTTCGCCCTCTTCCAGGTTCCTCTCCGGAATTACTTCTGCGGCCGGGCGAGGCCAGGGCATCGGCGCAATGAGTCACGAGCAGGTGGTGCAGTTCGACCAGTCGAGCATTTTGGGTGCCGGCCTGTCAGCGTCGGTGCTGCATGGCGGTCCAGGTGAGCCGGCGGCGGTGGCGGTCCTGACTGTCCTGATGATCCTGGCCATGACGGCCTCGCAGTTCATCACGCAGAGGCGGATCATTGCCAGGAGCATGCCTGAGGAAACCTCGGACAACCCCTTGATGCGACAGCAGAAGATGATCCTCTATGTCCTGCCGCTCATCTTCGGCGTTGGCGGCATCCTGTTCCCCATCGGCGTCCTGATCTACTGGACTACCACTAACCTCTGGACCTTGGCACAACAGTTCTTCATCAAGTGAGGGTTAGGCGGCGCCTATCCAACGGCGCACGACGGCGGCACAATGGGCGCATGGGCCAGCTCATTTACACAGGCATCGCGTCCCTCGACGGGTACATGGCGGACCGGGACGGCAACTTCAGCTGGAGCGAGCCGGACGAGGAAGTACACACCTTCGTCAATGATCTCGAACGCGATGTTGGCACCTACCTTTTCGGCCGCCGCATGTACCAGGTCATGGCTGTGTGGGAAACCTTCGATACGCCCGACCTGCCGGACTATATCCGGGACTACGCCCGGATCTGGCAGTGGGCAGACAAAGTTGTCTACTCCTCCTCGCTCGCCACCGTCAACACAGCGCGGACCAGGATCGAACGGACATTCGACGCCGACGCAGTCCGCATGCTGAAGGACGGCACAGACAAAAACATCGGCATCGGCGGCCCCACACTCGCAGCGGCCGCCCTGCAGGCCGGGCTCGTGGACAAGTGCCAGCTGTTCGTCAACCCGGTGGCGGTGGGAGGCGGCTTACGGTACCTGCCCGACGGCCTGAACCTGCGGCTTGAACTCCTCGAAGAGCGCCGGTTCGGAAACGGCGTGGTCTACCTTAGCTACCGAACCCTCGCCTGACAGCGTCCGAGGGTGTTGGGGGGCAGAATGGGGGCATGACCCGCATCGCTATTATCGGCGGCCACGGCAAAGTGGCCCTCCACCTGTCCACGCTCCTCGCCACAGAGGGACACAGCGTCACCTCGATCATCCGTAACCCGGACCACGCCGCAGACGTCGCGGCAACGGGGGCAATGCCGGCGGTCCTGGATGTTGAAAACTCGACGACGGCGGAAATCGCCGAAGCGATCAGCGGCCACGACGCCGTGGTCTGGTCAGCCGGTGCCGGCGGCGGGAATCCGACGCGCACCTATGCGGTGGACCGTGACGCGGCCATCCGGTCCATGGACGCGGCGGCGGAGGCCCGCGTCGGACGCTATGTCATGGTGTCCTATCTGGGCGCCGGACCGGACCACGGCGTCCCCGGGGATAACTCCTTCTTCGCTTATGCGGACGCCAAAGCGGCGGCGGATGAGTACCTGCGCGGCACGCAACTCGCCTGGACCATCCTGGGTCCCGGCAGCCTGACGGACCAGCCAGCCACCGGCCTGATCGAGGTCAACCCGCCGCGGGACGGCAACGGGGCAACCTCCCGCAGCAACACGGCCAGTGTGGCAGCGGCGGTGTTGGACCTGCCCGAGACTGCGGGGCGGACCATCGAATTCCGCGACGGCACCCTGCCCATTGCCGCAGCGCTCGAACCGAAGCCGTAGCGCCCAAGGCCGGGGCGGCGGCACCCCGATAGCGGGTTCAGGCGCTCACGGCGAGTTCCAGGTCCAGGCTGTTCTTCTCCACGTAGTCGAGGGCGCAGCGGACGGCGCCCACCGTCACCACGGAAGCGCCGAGAGGGGACACGGCAACCCGCGGGGGTGTGGCCGTGTAGCGGGGCAGGCGTTCGGCGATCGGCCCCAGGAGCACACCCGCGGAATTGGCCACGGCGCCTCCGATCACCACCAGTTCAGGGTTCGTCATGGTGGCGATGGACCCGATGACCCTCGCCATCCTGTCGGCCAGGCGTGCGAGTATTTTTAGTGCCACAGCATCGCCGGCCGCTGCGGCCGCGAAGACCTGTTCAGCCTCGGCGCCCTCGGCGGCAAACTCCCGGAGCGATGTTTTGGCTTTGCCGGCGACGGCATCCGCGGCCCACGTCCTGGCCATCGCGGCGATGCCGTACGTGTCTCCCACGCCCTCCAGGAATTCGAGGTAGGCGAGTTCGCCGGCGCCGCCGCCGCGGCCGTGCAGCAGCCGCCCGCCGTCGATCACCCCTGAACCCAGGCGTTCGCTGGCGAGGATCACCACCACATCGTCCACACCGGCCGCGGCACCGCGCCAGCGGTCCCCGAGGGCGGCCAGGTTGGCGTCGTTCTCCAGCAGGACAGTCCAGCCGCGGCGCTGGTACATGGCGGACTTCAGCCCGACGTCGAACAGGCCCCAGAAGTGCTGGGTGGTCAGCACCTCGCCGTTGCGGTCCACTGGGGCCGCTATTCCGGCGCAGGCGGCGAGGACGTCGTCGGGGGACGCGCCCACGCTGCGCAGGGCCATCATCGCGGCCTGGTCAATGCCGGCGATACGCTCCTCGGCTGATATTTCGGCATCCGCGAAGGGCTGGCTGGCCCGTCCCAGCGCTTTGCCGCGCAGGTCGGACACCACCACGGTGGCCTTGAGGATGCCCACATCCATGCCCAGGACATAGCCTGCCCGCTCGTTGAGTTCAAACCGGCGTGCGGGCCGGCCCTTCTGGTAGCCGCCGAATGCGCGCTGGTTTTCCAGTTCACGGATCCAGCCCCGATCCATCAGCTCCTCGCAGACCGAGATGGCCGTGGCCCTGGTGAGCCCCGTGGCATCCATGACTTCTGAGACCGTCACTGCCTGTGTGGCGCGGAGGAAGTCCAGCACTGCTCCGGCGCTGACGCGCCGCAAAAGCTGGGGTGTTGCCGAGGTAATTTCCGCCATGGTGTTGACCTCCTTGTGTCCTGCACCACATAATACTTGAGGAACTAAATTTAGATCCAAAATAAACACCCTGGCTTGCCACCATTTCCTGCGTTCCCCTCATCCCATCGCAAAGGAGCAACCGTGAAACGCACCCCAACGCATTTTCAGCCGTTGCCACAGCAGTACCTCGCCCGTCCGAGTTCCCTCAGGGCACTGCCGTCCACGTCAGCCCACGCGCTGTGAACGCAGCTGTGAAGGCTGGTCCGACGACGGTCCACCGGACGCTGAGCCGGCGGTCCCTGCTGCGGATGGCCGGGCTGGCCGGGGCGGCGGCACTGATGCCGCTCACCGGCTGCGCCTCCGGTGCCAGCCGGCAGGACGGCGTCACCACCCTTCGGTTTATGCAGAACAAGCCCGAAGTGGTGGACTATTTCAACCAGGTCATCAAGGATTTCGAGGCGCTCAACCCGGACATCCGGGTCATCCAGGACTTCAACGAGGGGAACTTCGTTCCAGGCCTTGTGCGCAATGATCCGCCGGACGTGGTCACCCGCGGCTTTGCCCAGGCCACCGGAGACTTTGTCCGCAGGGGCATTTTCGCTGACCTCGCCGACCTCCCCGAAGCCTCCACGGTTGATCCGAAGATCCAGGAACTCGTCAACTCGTGGGGCCAGTACAACGGCCATGAAACCAATGCCCTGCCGTTCTCCCTCGCAGCCGCCGGGGTGATTTACAACCGGGACATCTTTGATGCGAAGGGCGTGGCCGTTCCCGCCACCTGGGACGAGTTCGTGGCAGCCTGCGAGACCTTCAAAGCTGCCGGCATCACGCCCATCTACGGAACGTTCAAAGACCCCTGGACCCTCGCCCAGGGGATGTTCGACTACGTCTCCGGAGGCTCCCTGGACACGGCGGAGTTCTTCACCAGGATCAACGCCAAGGGTGCGGACATCAGCGCGGGCGCCGCGGAGTCCTTCACCAGCAACTTCAGGGCCGCGCTGCCCAAAATGCTCCAGCTCACCTCCTTTTCCCAGAACGGCGCCAGCAGTAAGAACTACGCCGACGGAAACGCGGCCTTCGCCAAGGGACAGGCCGCCATGTACCTCCAGGGTCCCTGGGCCCTGTCCCAGCTGGTTACCGCCAACAAGGACATCCGGGTGGGTACCTTCCCGCTGCCCGTCACGAACAACCCGGCAGATACCAAGGCCCGCGTGAACGTGGATATGGCGCTGTCCATCACCCGGAACACACCCAACATGGCTGCGGCCCGCCGCTTCGTGGGCTACCTGCTGGAACCGGCTGTGGTGAACACCTACAACGAAAAGAACGCGGCCTTCTCGCCGCTGAAGAACGCCCCGCCGGTGACCAACCCCCAGATCAGCGGACTGGACGAATCGGTCAGGAACGCCCGCTACTACCAGGGCGCCGCCACGTATTTCCCGCCGTCGGTTCCACTGCACAACTACATCCAGTCCTTTGTGTACAGCAAGAACGGGGACCAGTTCCTTGCCGCCCTCGACGACGAATGGCGCCGGGTCGCCGAACGGACGGCCGTCTGATGCCCACCACCTCTCCAGGAGTCCCCATGACCGCTTCCACCACCGTGGACACCGCCCGTTCCGTGCCGCCACCCGCCACGGGGGTGGGCGTGGTGCGGTCACCGCGACGGATCGACCCCACTTATTACTGGATGGTGGTGCCCGTCCTGGCGCTGTTCGCCTTCTTCATCACCCTGCCTGCGCTGGTAGGCGTCTTTTTCAGCCTGACCAACTACGCCGGCTACGGAGACTGGAAGTTCATCGGGTTCGCCAATTACGTGAACATCTTCAAGGACCCGGCCATCCTGCAGTCCTACATCTTCACCTTCGTTTTCGCCCTGACCACCACCGTTGTGGTCAACATAGTGGCGCTGGCGATCGCCCTCGGACTGAACGCGAAAATCAAGTGGCGCACCGGCATCCGCACCGTCTTTTTCATTCCCATGGTGCTTTCGGCCCTGGTGGTGTCCTTCGTCTTCAACTACCTGTTCTCCAACACGCTGCCGGTGCTCGCTGAACGGTTTGGTTTCACGCCACTTGCCACCAGCATCCTGGCCAACGAAAACCTCGCCTGGCTGGCCATTGTCCTGGTCACGGTGTGGCAGGCGGCGCCGGGCGCCACCATCATCTACCTCGCAGGCCTGCAGAGTGTTCCAGCGGAGGTGTATGAAGCAGCGGACCTTGACGGCGCGGGAAGTTTCCGGCAGCTGTTCAGCCTCACGCTGCCGCTGATTCTCGGGTACCTGGTCATCAACGTCATCCTCGGGTTCAAAGGCTTCCTGGGGACCTACGAGATCATCGTTGGCCTCACCGGCGGGGGCCCGGGCATGGCAACCCAGTCCGTGGCCATGCGGATCTTCTCCGGCTTCACCGGCGGGGATTACTCCTACCAGATGGCCAACGCCGTCATCTATTTCCTGATCACCCTGCTGATCTCCATCGTCCAGCTGCGCCTCATCCAGCGCCGGGGGGTTTCTCTCTAATGACCACATCACTATTGCCGCTGCGCAGGACACGCCGACCCGAACAACGGACGTCGGGAGCAGAAGGCTTCAAGATCAACTGGTGGCTCACCGCCCTGATGCTGGTGGCCTCCCTGACAGTGCTGCTGCCGCTGTACTTCACCGTGGCCATGGCACTGAAGTCCCCGGACCAGATTGGCACGGGGACAGGGCTCGCCTGGCCGGACCCGATGAACTGGGAGAACTTCGCCGCCGCCTACGTGGCCACCAACTTCCCGCGGGCCTTTATGTCCACAGCCTTTGTCACGGTATTCAGCGTCCTCGGTGCACTCATCTCCAGCTCTCTGGTGGCCTACGCCATCGCCCGGAACTGGACCCACCGGTTCTTCCGCGGGTCATTTGTGTACCTGCTCTCGGCCATGTTCATTCCCTTCCCGGTCATCATCCTGCCGCTGATCAAGCAGACAGCCATCCTGGGCCTGGATAATCCGGCCGGCGTGGTCTTCCTGCATGTGCTGGGCGGCATTTCGTTCAACGCCCTGCTCTACATCGCCTTTGTCCGCTCCATCCCGGTGGAGCTGGAGGAGTCGGCCCGGCTGGACGGCGCCACCACCTGGCAGGTGTTCCGCCGGATCATCTTCCCGCTGCTGGCACCGATGAACGCCACCGTGGGCATCTTCGCCTTCCTCGGCTCCTGGAACGACTTCCTGCTGCCGCAGATGATGATCGCGGACCCGGCCCTGCAGACCCTCCCCGTGGTCCAGATGCTGTTCCAGGGCGAGTTCAATACCAACTACAGCCTCGCGTTCGCGTCGTACCTCATGGCCATGGCCCCCACACTGGTGGTTTACATTCTGGCCCAGCGTTGGGTACTGTCCGGAGTCATGCGCGGGGCCGTCAAATAACTTTATGAATCCACCAGCAACAACCCCACCAATAGAAAAGGATCATCCTTTGTCCACCACTGCCACTCTGGCAACCTTGTCCGATTCAGACCTCGCGGCCGACCCCAACTGGTGGCGCCAGGCCGCCGTTTACCAGATCTACCCGCGCAGCTTCGCCGATTCCAACGGTGACGGCCTCGGCGACATCAAGGGCATCACTGCCAAGGTCCCATACCTGAAGGAACTGGGCATCGACGCCGTGTGGCTGAGCCCGTTCTACCCGTCGGCGCTCGCCGACGGCGGTTACGACGTGGACGATTACCGCAACGTGGACCCCAAGCTCGGTACGCTGGCGGACTTCGACGAGATGGCCAAGGCCCTGCACAGCGCCGGCATCAAGCTGATTGCCGACATCGTCCCCAACCACTCGTCCAACCGGCACGAATGGTTCCAGGAAGCACTCGCCTCGCCGCGGGGCTCCGCCGCACGGGACCGCTACATCTTCCGCGACGGGCTGGGCGAAAACGGCGACCTGCCGCCGTCGGACTGGGACTCCGTCTTCGGCGGCCCAGCGTGGGAACGCATCACCGAACCGGACGGAACCCCCGGCCAGTGGTACCTGCACATCTTCGCGAAAGAGCAGCCGGACCTGAACTGGGCCAACCGCGAAATCCGCGACGATTTCCTCAAGACCCTGCGCTTCTGGTCCGACCGCGGCGTGGACGGCTTCCGCGTCGATGTGGCCCACGCCCTGACCAAGGACCTGACCGAACCGCTGCTCTCCAAGCTTGAACTGACTGAGGCCAACAGCGGCACCGACGGGTTCGACGACGGCTCGCACCCCTTCTGGGACCGCGACGAAGTCCACGATATCTACGTCGAGTGGCGTGAGGTGTTCAACGAGTACAACCCGCCGCGAACCGCCGTCGCTGAAGCCTGGGTGCACGCCACCCGCCGCGCCCGCTATGCCAGCCCGGAGGGCCTGGGCCAGGCATTCAACTTCGACCTCCTCCAGGCCGACTTCGACGCCGAGGAATTCCGCGAAATCATCACCCGCAACCTGGCCGAGGCGAAGCAGACGGGGGCTTCGTCCACGTGGGTCTTCTCCAACCACGACGTCGTCCGGCACGCCACGCGCTATGGGCTGCCCAAAGCAGCGAAAGGACCTGCCGACAAGAAGCTCGCCAAGGGCCAGGACGGGAAGGCCTGGCTGCTGGCCGGCGGCCCCAAGGACGAGCTGGATGTGGAGCTGGGCGAGCGGCGCGCCCGCGCCGCCACGCTGTTGATGCTGGCCGTACCAGGTTCCGCCTATCTCTACCAGGGCGAAGAGCTCGGCCTGCAGGAAGTGGCGGACATCCCGGACTCCGAACGCCAGGACCCGGCCTTCTTCCGGAACAAGGGTGTTGAGGTGGGCCGTGACGGCTGCCGGGTGCCGCTGCCCTGGAAGGTTGAAGGGGCGTCCTTCGGCTTCGGCGACGGCGGAGCGCACCTCCCGCAGCCGGACTGGTTCAGCAAGTACGCGGTCGAGGCTCAGGACGGCACCAACAACTCCACACTGGAGCTGTACCGCAAGGCCCTGAAGCTCCGCCGGGAACTCCAGGCTGAGGAGGAACTGGAGTGGATCGAGACCGGCAACCCGGAGGTGCTGCACTTCAGCCGTCCCGGCGGCTGGCAGTCAGTGACCAACTTCGGGGACACCGCCGTCGACCTTCCCGCCGGAACAGTGTTGCTCACCAGCGACCCGTTGGAGGACGGCAAGCTGCCCGCAAACAGCACGGTCTGGCTGCGCTGATGCCATCTTCGGCGGCGGCGGCGGCCGTGCCGGGCGGGGCCGCCTGATGCAGGAACTCATCTATGGCTGCATGGGCCTGGGCGGCAGCTGGTCCGACGAGCCGCATGGCGCAGACCATGTGGACGAGGCTGCTGCCGCCGTCGAGGCTGCGCTGGCTGCGGGGATCACGCTGTTCGACCACGCGGACATCTACCGCAGCGGCAAGTCCGAGGCTGTCTTCGGCGAGGTGCTGGCGGCAACGCCCGGCCTGCGCCACCGCATCCGGCTGCAGACAAAGTGCGGAATCCGGCTCAATGAACGCGGGCTGGCAACGCATTATGACCTGAGCCGGGAAGCCATCCTGGAACGCGTTGACGGCAGCTTGAAACGGTTGCAGACGGACCATGTGGACGTGCTCCTGCTGCACCGCCCCGATCCGCTGACGGACCTGGCGGAGGTGGCGGCCGCCGTCGGGCAGTTGATCGCCGAAGGCAAGGTTCTGCAGGTGGGGGTGTCCAACATGTCCGGTGCGCAGATCCGGGCGCTGCAGGACCGGCTGGAGATGCCCGTGGTGGCCAACCAGCTGGAGATGAGCCTGCTGAAGCGGGCCTGGCTGGAGAGCCAGGTCCTGGTGAACCACGCAGACTCGCTGGACTACAGCTTTCCCCACGGCACAGTGGAATACTGCACCGGGAATGGGGTCACCCTGCAGGCGTACGGGGCGCTGGCCCGCGGGCTGTACACCGGTGCAGCTGCGGAAGACCCGACGGCGGCGGAGACGGCCGCCGCTGTCCTCGTCCGCGAGCTGGCCGGCACCTACGGCACCACGGGGGAGGCTGTCCTCCTGGGCTGGCTGATGAAGCATCCCGCGGGCATCGCGCCTGTGATCGGCACCGTGAATCCCGCACGGATCGCCGCGTGCGCGGACGCCGGCCGGGTGGCGGACGCCATGACCCGGGCGGACTGGTACGGGCTGTGGATCGCTGCGCGCGGCGGCAACCTCCCCTAACCCGCACCGGTGGTGGAGCCGGTAATGTTCGTATTGGTCACCCCGTCAGGCAATCCTGCTTAGCGCTGGCAGGGCCCGGCCAGATACGGTAGAAGCATGACGTCAACCACCGCCACCGAGACCGTTCGGCCCGAGCGCCACATCCCAGCTGAAATCGCCCGTTCCTGGCTTCTGGTCAACGCGATGAAAACCGAACTGTTCGACCAGTCGGCCGTTTCCCGCGCCGACTCGATCATCCTGGACATCGAAGACGCCGTGGACCCGTCACAGAAGGACCAGGCCCGCGGAAATGTCATTGACTGGCTGAGCGGCGGCGGCAAGGCCTGGGTCCGGATCAACGATGCCACCAGCCCCTTCTGGGCAGCCGACCTCGCCGGACTGCGCGGCACCCCGGGCCTGCTCGGCGTGATGCTCGCCAAGACCGAGTCAGCTGACCAGGTCACCGAGAGCTTCCACCGGATGGACGGCAAGACTCCCGTCATTCCGCTGGTGGAATCCGCACTCGGCATCGAGGAGGCCAACAACATCGCCAAGGCCCAGGGTGCCTTCCGCCTGGCCTTCGGCTCCGGCGACTTCCGCCGCGACACCGGCATGGCCGCCACGGCCGAGGCAATGGCCTACCCGCGCGCCAAACTGGTCGTTGCCAGCCGCGTGGGCAACCTGCCGGGCCCCATCGACGGACCTACTGTCGGCACCAACCACCCCATCCTGCGCGAGCAGACCGGGATCACCGTCATGATGGGCATGACCGGCAAGCTGTGCCTGGCCATCGACCAGACCAACGTCATCAACGAAGTCATCAGCCCCACGCCCTCCGACGTTGCCTGGGCCACCGACTTCATGGCTGATTTTGAAGCCAACGGCCGGGTCATCCGTGACGGTTCGGACCTGCCCCGCCTGGGCCGCGCCGAAAAGATCATGAAGCTCGCCGTGGCGTTCGGGGTGCAGCCGGCGCTCTGACGCCGCAGCCACCCTTTTGACGAGCAGTTCAGGAGACCCCGTGACCGGTACGCGCTATCTGGTTCACGGGGTCTTTTGGGACGGTGCCCCGGCCGCGTCCGCAGGGCACGACGGCGGCAGCCCGGTTCTCCGCCTGCAGTCACCATCCGGTGGCTTCCGCGAGGTGAGCCTCCAGCCGGGGGACCGGTTGGGTTTCGACGTCGCCGCCCGCGGCAGGTTCTGCCTGGGTCACCACAAGGTCCACTCCGCCACCAGCCGGACCCACGTCCTGTGCGCTGCCAGCGCGCCGGCGGCCAAGGGCAAACAATGCGAACGCTGTTTTGTGCTGGACGACTCCAGGCTCATCCATGACTTCCACCGCGGCGGCTACGTGCCCGACGGGCTGCGGACCTACCTCCTGCAGGAACACTGGCTCTACGTGGCGACCTTCGCGGGCGGGGCCAGCAAGGTGGGTACCGCGTCCGGCCTCAGGAAATGGAACCGGCTCGCGGAACAGGGAGCCGTGGTGGCCAGGTACGTGGCAAGGGCACAGGACGGGCGGGTAGTGCGGATCCTTGAGGACATGGTCACCCGGGAGGCCGGACTCGTCCAGCAGGTCCGCTCAGCCGCGAAGGCCGACGCCCTCACCAGCCCGTCGCCCGAGGCCGCACTGGACGCCGTTAACGCCGGCCACGCCGCGGGCGCGCGCGCCCTGCTGGCACAGGCCGCCGTCGAAGATTTTGACGTGGTGGACGAGCGCTGGGTACGGCCAGGGCAGGCAGCCGCACTCTGCAGTCCGGCGCTGCGCCACGCATACCCGCACGCGCTCGACGACGGCCAACACGGTTTCACCATCGCGGCGCTCAGCGGGGCCAACGCCCTGGCGCGGCTGGCCGGCACGGACTCGGAGTTCGTGGTGAACCTCGGCCAGCTGGCAGCGCGGACCGTTGTCCTGGGCGACTTCGCGTCGGACGTGCCGGCCGTGCAGGAATCCCTGTTCTGAACCCTCGCTAGAATTGGACGGTGCTGAACGAATTCTGGAACACCGCGCCCACCGCCTACAAGGTCACCGTCTTCAGTGCCATGGGGCTGATCGGCGTGGGAATCATCCTGAACCTGATCGGCAACACGTCCGGAAACCAGGGCCTGGCCACAGCTTCGCTGGCGGTCATCGGGCTGGGACTGGTCCTGCACATCGTCGGCATTGTGGTCCGGGGACAGGCGATCAGGAAAAACCTCAGGCGTTAGCCGCCGCAGCGTTCCGGCGCACATGGCTGCGGGCGTGCTCCACGGCAGCCGGAAGGTCCTCGAACAGATGCTTGTGGTGGCGCAGCGAACGGATCACACCGACGTTGGTCACCAGGGCAAGGTGGTCCGGCCGGACGCCCTTCAGGAGGACCGTGATGCCGCGCAATTCCAGAGCCGAGATGACCTCCACAAGCGCATGCGCGCCGGTAGCGTCAAGCATCCGCAGCTGCGAGAGCCTGATGATGGCCACCTGGATGTCCTTGACCTGGCTGATCTCCTGGAGGATGCGTTCCGCGGCGCCGAAGAACATGGCACCGTCCAGCCGGAAGACCGCAATATGCTCGTCACCGTCAGCGCGGAGCCCCGGAACCTCCTCACGCTGCACACTGCTCAGTGAGGCGAATTTGCGCAGCGTGAAAAGCGCGGCCGCGGCCAGGCCAATCTGGATCGCCACGATCAGGTCGAACGCCACGGTGATGATCGCCGTGAGGACAAAGACCGCCGCATCTGAGCGCGTGGAACGGAGGATCGCGTTCACCGTACGCCGGGACACCATCCGGACCGCGGTGACCATCAGCACGCCGCCCAGGGCCGCCAGCGGAATCCGGCCCACGAGCCCGGCGGCCAGGTAGACAATGCCCAGCAGCACCACGGCATGCACCACGGCGGACAGGCGGGTCTTGGCGCCGGAGCGCACATTCACGGCGGTCCTGGCGATGGCGCCCGTGGCCGGCATACCGCCGAACATACCGGCGGCGATGGAAGCCAGGCCCTGGCCCGTCAGTTCGCGGTCCGGGCTGTAGGCGCCGCTTGGGGTTGCGTCCGGCCCCGCCATGCCGCCTGCCACACGGGCCGAGAGCAGCGATTCGATGGCTGCGAGGGCGGCAATGGCGACGGCGGGCATCGCCAGGGAGCCCAGGGAGGCCAGATCCATGGCGGGCAGGGAGGGGGAGGGGAGGGAGTGCGGCAGCGCGCCGATCCTGGGTACGTCCAGCCGCAGGAGTTCGGCAGCCGCCGTCGCCAGCAGCACACCGAGCAAGCTCGCCGGCAGTGCCCGGAAATACTTCTGGAGCAGGATCATTACGACGGCGACACCCGCCACGAGCGCCAGCGTCAGCGCAACTGTGGGCGCCGCAGCTCCGGAGGCCGTCTCAATGGCAGCGAGCAAAGTGTTGTGGCCCGGGGTCCCGGCCGTCCCGGTCGCCAAGGGTACTTGCTGGAGGAAGATGATGGCCGCGATACCGAGGGTAAAGCCCTCCACTACTGGCCAGGGGATGAAGGCCACGGCCTTACCCAGGCCGCTGATGCCGAGGGCACAGACCATCAGACCCGCCATCAATGACACCAGTGCCACGCTCGCGGTCCCGTGCACAGCCACGACGGGCGCCAGGACAACCACCATGGCGCCGGTGGGCCCAGACACCTGGACGTGGGAGCCCCCCATGACGGCGGCCACCAATCCGGCCACTATCGCGGTGATAAGCCCGGCCTCGGCGCCTACCCCGGAACTGACCCCGAACGCGAGTGCCAGCGGCAACGCCACGATGCCCACCGTGATCCCGGCCAGGATGTCTGTCCGCCAGGACCCGCGGAGGCCGGTGTAGTCCCGCCGGGAGGGAAGGAAGCGGGTGAGGGCCCGTGAACTCGTGCGCAGGCCCGCGCTCACGACGCCGACTCCCCGGACAAGTGCCCGGCCGGCAGTTGCTGCGCCAACCGGAGCTGTTCGTTGGAGTCGGCGAGGCTGTCCAGCAGGAACGTGCGTGCGATGGCCAGCAGTTGTGAAATCCCGGGGTGCGCCAGGCGGTAAGTCACGGCATTGGCGCTGCGCACCGACGTCACCACCTTGTGCCTGCGCAGCGTGGCTAAATGCTGGGAGAGATGGGAAGCCTCCAGCCCTGTTTCGGTCAGGAGGTAGCTCACAGCTGCAGTGTTTTCGGGAGCGGCAGCCAGCAGTTCCAGGATCCTGATCCTTGCTGGGTGGGCCAGTGCCTTGAACAGGTTGGCTTTGATCTCGTAAAGGGGAGCCTGGGCGGGAGACAACATATGAGCGCTCCTCTGCGGATCGATTACGGCCCACTTGATGGGATGATAAATCCATCATATCAACCGGATGCAAGACCCCTGACTGCTGCCCGGAACGATAGGCTTGAGGCCATGACTATCAATCCGGACCTGCAGGGCCGCAGCTACCCTGCCGCAGAGGTGTACGACGTCGGCCGCGAGAAAATCCGCGAGTTCGCGCGCGCCGTCAAGGCAACCCACCCAGCCCACTTCGACGTCGAGGCCGCCAAGGCCCTGGGCCACACCGACCTGGTTGCGCCGCCCACGTTCGCCATCATCGTCGCGCAGCGCGCCGATGCGCAGCTGATCGAGGACCCGGATGCCGGCATCGACTTCACCCGCGTGGTCCACGCCGACCAGCGCTTCATCCACCACCGGCCCATCTTCGCCGGCGACCGCCTGGTGGCCGAACTCCACGTCGACGGCGTCCGCGCCATGGGCGGCGGCGCCATGATTACCACCCGCCAGGAAATTTTTGCCCTGACCGACGGCGGCACCGATTCACGCGAGGCCGTCGCCACCGCCACATCATCCATCCTCGTCCGCGGAGAGGGACAGTAACCATGAGCCCCAGCTTCCACGAACTCAGTGCCGGCCAGGACATCGGCAGCCGCACCATCGAGGTCACCAGAACCGACCTCGTCAAGTACGCCGGCGCGTCCGGCGACTTCAACCCCATCCACTGGAACGAAGCCTTCGCCACCGGCGTGGAACTGCCCGGCGTGATCGCCCACGGCATGTTCACCATGGGTGCCGCCGTGCAGCTGGTGACCGACTGGGCAGGCGACCCCGCCGCCGTCGTCGACTTCCAGACCCGCTTCACCAAGCCGGTTCTGGTCACCGACACCACCGGCACCACCGAGCCCGGCGCCACCATCGAGGTGAGCGGAGCCATTGGAAAGCTCGACGCCGAGGCGGGCACCGCCCGCGTGGACCTCACCGTCGTTTCGGCGGGCCAGAAAGTGCTCATGAAGGCCCAGGCCGTGGTCAGAGTCTCCTGATCCGGTGTATCCGTTCACAAGAGCTGCCTCGATTTCCCGATAGTGTGGATGGGTGACTTCCACTATGCTCTCCCAGCTCACCACGGCCGCCGTCGGGGGCCCCGCCGGCAAGTACGTTGAGGCCCGGACCGAGGCGGAAATCATCGACGCCGTCCGCACGGCAGATGCTGCGGGGGAGCCCGTCCTCGTTATCGGGGGCGGCTCCAACCTCCTGATTTCCGACGACGGGTTCCCCGGCACCGTGGTCCGGATCGCCTCGGAGGGATTCACGGTCAACGCCGAGGACTCCTGCGGCGGCGTGGCGGTAGTGGTCCAGGCCGGCCACAACTGGGATGCCCTGGTGGAGCACGCCGTGCTGCATGCCTGGTCCGGCATCGAGGCGCTCTCCGGCATCCCCGGGGCCACAGGTGCCACACCGGTCCAGAACGTCGGCGCCTACGGCTCTGAGGTCGCCCAGACCATCGCTGCGGTCCGCACCTGGGACCGGACCCGGAACGCGGTGCAGACCTTCACCAACTCCGAGCTGAAGTTCGGCTACCGGGATTCCATCCTGAAGCAGACCACCGTGGACGGGTCACCCCGCTACATCGTGCTGACCGTCGAATTTCAACTGCCAATCGGCCGGATGAGTGCGCCCATCCGCTACGCAGAGCTGGCACGCTCCCTCGGAGTTGAGCCCGGAAAACGGGCTTACTCCAACGATGTCCGGCGTGAAGTGCTCCGCCTGCGCTCGTCCAAAGGCATGGTGCTGGACGCCGCGGACCGGGACACCTATTCCACCGGCTCGTTCTTCACCAACCCGGTTGTTCCCCTCGAGGTGGCGGCGACGCTGCCCGAATCGGCGCCGCAGTATCCCGCCGGTGCCGGCGGCCTGGTCAAACTCTCCGCTGCCTGGCTGATTGACCAGGCCGGGTTCGGCAAGGGCTACGGCCTGGAACCGGACAGCGCCTCAGGCGGGCGGGCGGCGCTGTCCACCAAGCACACCCTGGCCATCACCAACCGCGGCTCAGCCAGCGCGAAGGACATGCTGGCGATCGCACGTGAGGTGCGGGACGGCGTCGCCGAACGCTTTGGCATTGAACTCCACCCGGAACCGCTGCTGATCGGGTTGACGCTCTAGCGTCAGCCGGGCTGTGCGGCGGCAGCGATGAGGCTTTCCTCGCTGCCTGTCAGCCTGATGTTCGCCGCCGTCCCCATCAGGGCGGCGGCCCATCCGGTGAGGGCGAGGTAGGGGCCGGTAAACAGCCAGACCAGGAACCCCGGCACGCCCGGGTTGGTGGTGGCGGTGAGGATGCAGACTGCCAGGCCGGTCACGGCGGTGGCGTGGGCGAGGATCCAGAGCACCCGGCCGCTGGGCGGGTAGAGCTTCCAGTCGCGGACGACGTGGAGCGTGATGCGGGTGACCCTGACGCCGGGAAACAGGACGGCGTATCCTCCGCCGAGGCAGAGGAACAGGGAGGGCAGCAACACCTCAAGCGCTGCGTCACCATAGCCCGGGTATCCCATGGCCGGGGCGAGCCCGACAGCCACGCCCACGAGGACCGCAACGGTCCCTCCCACCATCCATCCTTTTGTTTCACGCTCGAACAACTGCCACAAACTCCCCAAAGTCATGCTTCTACCCTATCGGGAGAGGTCCTAGGATGAGGGCATGGCAGCGAACCGGGTAAGCCGCAGGCTCATGGGCAGGCTCCGGCTGGCCTCGCAGGGGCTGCTCGGGCCCGGGCTGGGCTCGGTTCCGGACGCGGTCCGCTGGATGACGGCCACCCAGGCGCAGGACCTGCAGGCGGCGCTGTGGGCCATCGGCCTCCGTGTCCCGGGGTCAGGGCTGGCGGATGTCCGGGCTGCACTGGAGGACGGCAGCGTGGTCCGCTCCTGGCCGATGCGCGGGACCCTGCACCTGGTGGCACCGGAGGACCTGCGGTGGATGCTGGACCTGACCGCTGAACGGCTTACCCGGATGATCGCCGGCCGGCACCGGGAACTGGACATCACCTGGGCTGACGTCGAAAAGTGCCGCGACGTGGCCTTGGAGCGGGTGGCCGGCGGCGGTTCTGTCAGCCGCAGCGAACTTTTCGCCGTTTTTGAGGCCGCCGGGCAGCCCACCACCGGCCAGCGGGGGATCCACATCCTGGGGACGCTGTGCCGCCATGGCTGGCTGGTCCAAGGCCCGCTGGCCGGAAACCAGCAGTTGCTGGTGGCGTTCGACGAATGGATCCCCAACTCGCGGGAACTGGAGCGGCAGGACGGGATCGCCGAGTTCGCGCTGCGCTACTTCCGGAGCCACGGCCCGGCCACCCTCCGTGATTTCGCGTGGTGGACGCAGATTCCCCTGACCGAAGTCCGGTCCGCTTTCGAACAGATCCGTGGCCAGCTGGTGGAGCTGGAATTCGGCGATTCCAGCTATTGGGTGTCGCCGGAGACCGCATCCCTGCTCGACGGCGGCGTGCCCGGCCAACGGTCCGTGCTCCTGCTGCCCGGCTTCGACGAGTTTCTGCTCGGCTACCAGGACCGGAGCCTGGTGCTTGCGCCGGAGCATGCGAACAAGATCGTCCCCGGCGGCAACGGCGTGTTCAAAAAAACCATCGTGGCCGGGGGAGAGGTGATGGGCACGTGGGGCCGCGCAGGCACCAGCCGTAGCGCCGCCGTCGTGCCTGAACTTTTCGACGACGCCAGGCCGCTCGGTGCCAACGCGCGGGCCGCCTTCACAAGGGCCGCCGAACAGTACCTCGAGTTCCTCAACACCTGACAGCAAACAGCAACGCGGGGTCACTTACGACCCCTCCGCGGGCGCGGATCGGGCGGTAAGTGACCCCGCGTTGCTGTTTTAGCGGCGGGAGGGCTACAGGTTCCCGGTGGCGATGTTGAGCATGCGGCGCAGCGGCTCGGCGGCGCCCCAGAGCAGCTGGTCGCCCACGGTGAACGCGCTGATGTACTGCGGGCCCATTTCCATCTTGCGGATTCGGCCCACCGGGATGTCCAGGGTTCCGGACGCGGCGACGGGGGTGAGGCTGGCCATGGAGGCTTCCTTGGTGTTGGGGATGACCTTGGCCCACTCGTTGTCATCGGCGAGGAGCTTCTCGATCTCGGCAACGGACAGGTCCTCGCGGAGCTTGAGAGTCAGCGCCTGGGAGTGGGAGCGCATGGCTCCGATGCGGATGCACAGGCCGTCCATGATGATGCGGTTTTCGTCCGAGGTGCCCAGGATTTTGTTGGTTTCAACCCCGGCCTTCCACTCTTCCTTGGACTGCCCGTTGCCGAGGTCCGCGTCGATCCACGGGATCAGGGAGCCTGCCAGCGGCACGCCGAACTGGGTGGCGTCGATGTCTGTGCGCTGGTGGGCCAGGACCTTGCGGTCGATTTCGAGGATGGCCGACGCCGGGTCGTCCAGTTCCGAGCTGACCTCGGCGTTGAGTGTGCCGAACTGGCTGAGCAGCTCGCGCATGTGCCGGGCGCCGCCGCCGGAGGCCGCCTGGTAGGTCATGGAGGTACCCCATTCGACGAGGCCGTTCTTGAACAGCCCACCCAGGCCCATCAGCATGCAGGACACGGTGCAGTTGCCGCCGATGAAGTCCTTGGTGCCGTTGACGAGGCCCTTGTCGATGACATCGCGGTTGATCGGGTCCAGCACGATGATGGAGTCGTCGTTCATACGCAGGGTGGACGCGGCGTCGATCCAGAGGCCGTCCCAGCCGCGGCCGCGCAGCTCGGTGTGCACGCGCTTGGTGTAGTCCCCGCCCTGGGCGGTGACAATAATGGGCAGCTTCGCCAAGGTGTCGACGTCGAACGCGTCCTCGAGTTTGCCGGCACCGTTAGCAAACGAGGGGGCGGCACCTCCTGCGTTGGACGTGGAGAAGAACACCGGGTTGAGGTTGGCGAAGTCGCCCTCGTCCTGCATGCGCTGCATCAGGACGGAGCCGACCATGCCGCGCCATCCGACCAGGCCGACGGAGGGGGTAGCTGCTGTAGTCATTCGTACAGTTTAGACTTCGGAACCGGCACTGCGCAGTCGGTTACGTCACGGCCCAACGCACGACGGCGGCGGGTGCCCTGCTTCGGCGTCAGTCGAACTGCCGGGCTGTGGGTTCGGGAAGTCCGCGTTCGGCGCGAAGGCGTCTGGCCTTTGCCGCGACTACGGCCAGACGGGCGGCGTACGCCACCCCGGCCACACCTCCAGCGGTCAGAAGCAAAGCTCCCCACAGGGGATCCTTACCCTGGCTGGTTGGGCCCGCTACCAGGAGGATCGAGAATACCGCCACCGCGGCGAAGAACAGAGCCATCACCACAAATCCGCCGGCAGACCGCACGGTGGGGTGGGAACTGGCGGTCACCACGCCGATCTCATCCCGGGCGTAGCTGTGCAGCTCGCCGTTTATTGTCCGCGTGAGGACTCTTTGCTGCCCGGCGGCCACGGCCTGCTGGTGCCTTTGCCGTACTTCTTCATCCCGGCGGGAGCGCACATCGCGGCTATTCATTCGACGCCGTCATAGCGGCGCGCCGCTGGGTGCAGGGAGTCCGCGTTGTTTCCTGATTTTCTTGGCCTTGATCTCTGAGACGGCGCAGTGAAGCCCCCACCAGACCATCGCCGCCGCGAAGGCACTCAGCATAAGGAACCCCCAGGCTGGTTTTCCGTCCGGCGACCATGCGCCTGCTGCCATGACTGTGGTCATGATGCCAAAAGCCGTCATGACGGCGGTCACCACGAGGAGGCCCCGTAGCGTGGAGACCCCAGTACGTCCGCGATGGGGTGGCCTCCCCATCTGCGCAAACGCAAAAAACAAGCCGTCAGCTGCGTTTGCTTTCCTCCAGCACAGCCTGCTTCCGTGCGCGCAGGGCGAAGAACGCGCCGAACGCGAAGACCTGCGTGACCACCACCAGCACGATGGCCCCGGCGATCTTGTTGCCGCCCACGATCATGGTCAAGCCAACAATCGCAGACAGCAGCGCGAGCAACGGCAGGAGCATATAGCCCAGCACAAACAGTGTTTCCGGTTTTTTCAACATTTCAGCCCTGCGTCCTAACCCATTTGGTAAACCTGTACCGCGTCCCGTTGGCTGCCGTCAGCCACCCGTCCGGCGGGACGGCCGAAGCCGCCTCCCAAGTTTCGTCGAGCTCCGGAGCGAAGGTGTCGCCGTCGGCCTCCACATCGATGGTGGTGACCACCGCGATGTTGGCGAGATCGGTGGACTGGCGGAACACCTCGCCTCCGCCCAGGATCCACACAGTCTCACCGCCGTCGACGAACTGGGACTCCAGGAGCGCATCATCGAGGGAAGGAACCACGACGGCGCCCTCCGCCTCGGGTGAATCGCCCCAGTTTTTCTGCCGGGTAATCACGATGTTGGTCCGGCCAGGCAACGGACGGTACTTTTCCGGGAAGGACAGCCACGTCTTTCGCCCCATGATCACCGGGTGCCCAACGGTGAGCCGGGTGAAGTGCTTCATGTCTTCGGGCAGGTCCCACGGCATGTCGCCGTCCTTGCCGATCACACCGCCCGAGGTCTGCGCCCACACCAGGCCGACGCCCGTGACGGTGTCGGCAAGCTCCTCGGTAAAGGCCTGGGGGTCTGCTGTGTTCTCGGTGCTCATACGGCGATCGGAGCCTTAATTGTGGGGTGGTGCTGGTAGCCCACCACGTCGAAGTCGTCCAGCGTGTAGTCGAAGATCGAGGCCGGCTTCCGGGTGATCTTCAGCTGCGGGTACTCGTACGGTTCACGGTCCAGCTGCTTGAGGACCTGGTCCATGTGGTTCTCGTAGATGTGGACGTCGCCGCCGGTCCAGACAAACTCGCCCGGTTCCAGTCCAACCTGCTGCGCAACCATGCACGTGAGCAGGGCGTAGGAGGCAATGTTGAAGGGCACGCCCAAGAACATGTCCGCCGAGCGCTGGTACAGCTGGCAGGACAGCTTGCCGTCCGCCACGTAGAACTGGAAGAACGCGTGGCACGGCGGCAGGGCCATGTCCTTGAGTTCGGAGACGTTCCAGGCGGACACGATGTGACGGCGCGAATTCGGGTTGGCTTTCAGGTTTTCCACCAGTTCGGCGATCTGGTCGATGTGGCCGCCATCGGGAGTGGGCCAGCTGCGCCACTGCACTCCGTACACGGGACCCAGTTCGCCTTCGGCGTCGGCCCATTCGTTCCAGATGGTCACGCCCTGGTCCTGCATCCACTTCACATTGGATTCGCCGCGGAGGAACCACAGGAGTTCCACGGCAACGGACTTGAAATGCACGCGCTTGGTGGTGATCAGCGGGAAGCTTTTGCCCAGGTCGAAGCGGATCTGGCGGCCGAAAACGCTGGTGGTTCCGGTGCCCGTCCGGTCGGATTTGTGCGTGCCATGGGCCAGGACGTCGCGGAGGAGGTCTTCATAGGGCGTCGGGATGCTCACGGCTAAAGTCTACCGGGCGAGCTCGGGGGAGCAGCGCTGGCCGCCGCGGAAGACACGACCCCAACGATGATGATCGTTGTGTAGGCCATGATGGCCAGCACAGGAACCCAGACGACGGCCGGTCCGGTCAGACCCAGCCAGCCCTGAAGGCTAAGCCAGCTGTTCTGGGGCTTTTCTTGCGTCACGTCAGCCCTTTCTCAGCTTCCCACGGACCAGGTCCAGCAACAGCTCATCGCTTAGCCGGGCATCCCGTCCAGCATTGACCAGGAGGTCGACGGCGGCGGTCACCGCGTCGGGCAGTGGCACGCCTGCTTGGCCGGAACGGCCCGGCGACGGCTGCGCGACAACGGTGCCGTTCCGCCGTCGTGATTCAATAAGGCCCGCCGCCTCAAGTTCTTTGTAGGCCCGGTTCACCGTTCCGGCCGCGATGCCCAGGTCGGCGGCCAGGCTGCGGACCGTAGGTAGCCGGCTTCCTACGGCAAGGTCCCCGGTGGCGATCAGCGAGCTGATCTGCGAACGGATCTGCTCGTACGGCGGGGTCGCCGAACGCAGGTCTACGGACACGCCAGCGTTCATCGGGCCGCCTCCGGAACGGATCCCGCCGGGGATGCGGGAACGCGTGCGAATCCCCGAACCGGGATGACGGCGATTGCCACGCCAGTAGCCACGAGCAGTGCCCCGGCGGTGAGAGCCGGCTGCCACGTTGCGGTCCAGAATTCAGCAGGAAGATCCAAGGCCGGCGGCCAGGCAGCGCTTGCGGTCATCAGGAGCACGCCGCCTTGGACGCCATCCGATGGCAGTAAAACCACAAACCCGGCCTCCCGCAGTTTCCACTCACCCACGGCAGCCACCACCGTAATCGCCAGGTACAGCGCGGCGGCGATGATGCCCGTGGTGAGCAAAGCCGGGCTCACCACCTGGCGGGGCCTGGTCCTGGGTACCTCGTGGGAGCCATAGTTACGTTGAAGCAGCAGCTCGCCCGCGCCGGCCACGAGCAGGACGGCTGTTGCCATCAGTGCCACGAAGACCACGGCCTGCCCGGAAGAGCCGGCGCCCGGCAGAAAAAAACCGACCGCAAAAATCCCCAGCACCGCAACCACCACCGGTGCGATGCCCATGGCTGCCCCCAGAGAAACCGACAGCCTGGTGGCAGGGTGTGCAGCGGCCGGCGGTTCGGCAAGCCGTGGGCCGTTACCACCTGCGTGGGTGCCGGAGAGCTTCGGCGGCGCCCACCACCACATCGTCACCAGCACCACCAGCGCTGCTAATCCCGCGGGATTCGTCCAGCCGCCGGTTGCGTTGGCGGCAGGGTCCGGCCGGGCCGCGAAATTGCCGGCCACCGCGGCAAGCCCGGCGGCGATGGTTGCAACGGTCCTCAGCAGCCTGTTCATGGCGATGGTTCGCAGCAGGTCATTCTCTGCCGCATCCAGTGCCTCGAGCTGCCGGCGGCGGCTGATGAGCATCAGCACCAAGGCGGTTCCCAGGGCGAGGGCCAGCCACGCAGTACCCAGGCAGGCGGCAAGGACCCATCCCGGGATGCGTCCGTCCCCTCCGACGCGGTGGAAACCGTCGGAGCCTACCTGCTGGGTGCTGTACGGGATGGAGTCGTAGCGG
Source organism: Pseudarthrobacter sulfonivorans (assembly GCF_031454915.1). Lineage (GTDB taxonomy): Bacteria > Actinomycetota > Actinomycetes > Actinomycetales > Micrococcaceae > Arthrobacter > Arthrobacter sulfonivorans_C. The sequence continues at coordinate 268,422 of NZ_JAVDRS010000001.1, forward strand.
GGAAGGCTTGCTATAAAGCCAATCAGAAGGGCCGATCCTGCAAAGATGGCCACCACCGTCCACGCGAGGCCGCGTGGCAGGAAGTCCCTGATCCGGCGGACCTCCAAGGTGGCCGACCTGCGGGGAAACTGCGGGCCGGGATAGCTCAGCTGCCCGATGGCGTGGACGGCCATGCAGCCAAGGATCGGCCATGCCAGCGCCCCCAGGATGCTTGCCGGCGTCGACAGGACAGCCGAGGAACTGCCCGCAGGAAGGATGCCGGCGGTTCCCGCGGATTGCAGGGAACTGGCCAGCCATCCGATCACGCCGATCCACAGCGCGTGCTGGGAAACGGTGACCGCCGACGTCCCGCCGCCCGGTGCCCGGATGACCCACCTCAGCAGCAGGTACACGCCGGAAGCCAACAGGAACGGCCAGAGCAGCACCATGGGTGGCACATTGTGGAAGGCAAATTCGAAACTGTCGGCGGTTGGCACATCATCCCCCAGATTCATGCATCAATGTACTAAGTATTTGATACAAAAATCCTGGGGTCAACGGCTTATGGCTCAGTCGTCAAAAGGCTTGAACTGCTCCACCGCCACGATGCGGTGCTTGTGGTTGACAGCCACGTGGCACACCACCAGTTCCCCCGGGGACAGGTACGGGTCAGCGTCCGGCAGGAGCGCACGCAGGCGGCCCGGCATGTGCTTGCCCAGTTGGGCCAGTACGGTGGGCAGCGCCGGCCGGTGGGTGCACAAGGCCACAGAATTGTGTTTATCCAGAAGCGACTCGATGACGGCCGCAGTCTTTTTAGGCGTGCGGGCATGACGGTGTTCCGTCAAAGCGTCCACGAGTTTGACCTTTGCCCCCGAGGCTTTCAAATACGGCGCCACCGTGGACACACAGCGCCGCCACGGACTGGTCACCACACGCGGGGGCTGCCACGCCTGCAACAGCCGGCCGACCGCCTGCGCTTGCCGGATCCCGGTGGCCGCCAGAGGCCGCTCACCTTCCGCTTTGGTCCAGGACGAGCGTGGTTTAGCCTTTGCGTGCCGCACCACAATGAGGGGCCAAGTGTCCAACTGGTCGTTTTTGTGGGCGGCCTGCAGATGCTCCAGAGGGGCGATGTCGGACGGGTTGGACAGCAGTCCGGCTGCGGTTTCCGGGGCGCACCACACTACGCGGTCCACCTCCTTGCCGTCAGGAACAAGGCGGTCCCCGTTAACGCGGACCGCCCAGTAGTGGACCACTTTGAGGCCCGAGGGCACGTGGTAGTGGATGGGCGGCAAGGGGATGCCCAGGGGTGCCGAAAGCCCGATCTCCTCCCGCACCTCACGTGCGGCGCATTCGGGGAGGGTCTCGCCGGGGTCAATTTTGCCCTTGGGCCAGGACCAGTCGTCGTATCTGGGCCGGTGGATCACCAGGACTTCAAGGCCGTCCGAATTGATCCGCCACGGGATGGCACCAGCCGCGACCACCGCGACCGGTTCGCCGGGATGGTCAGTCTGGTCTGCTACGAGGATGTCGCTCGACAACGCCGGCCCTACCGCCGGCTCAGGCTGCGCTGGCGCGTGCGCGATGCCAGCAGCCAGGACTGGATGTCGTCGAGGTGCGTACCGTCGTCGGAAATGTGGTGGCGGTTCCACATCCCCTCGTTGTCCAGGTGCCAGCTGGCTGTCTCCGGATCCATGTACCGGCCCAGCAGATCCAGAACGTAGGTGATGTCGTCCGGATTAGCCAGCTGGACCAGCGCCTCCACCCTGCGGTCCAGGTTGCGGTGCATCATGTCGGCTGAGCCGATGTAGACCACCGGGTCACCGCCGTTGGCGAACGCGAACACGCGGGAGTGCTCCAGGAAGCGGCCCAAAACGGAGCGGACTGTGATGTTCTCGCTGAGGCCCGGGACTCCGGGGCGCAGCGAGCAGATGCCGCGCACGATGACGTCCACCTTCACGCCGGCCTGGGAGGCGCGGTAGAGGGAATCGATGATGGCCTCATCCACCATGGAGTTGACCTTGATCTGCACGCGTGCGGCCAGACCGGCACGGGCGTTACGGATCTCGGTCTCGATCCGGTCAATGAGCCCGGAGCGGACAGAGCGGGGAGCCACCAGCAGGCGCTTAAACGTTGATTTGGGGGCGTAGCCGGACAGTTGGTTGAACAGCTTGGAAAGATCCTCACCCACCTGCTCGTTGGCTGTCAGGAGGCCAAGATCCTCGTAGTAGCGGGCCGTGCGTGGGTGGTAGTTGCCGGTGCCGATGTGGCAGTAGCGGCGCAGCCCGTCCACTTCCTGCCGGACCACGAGTGACAACTTGCAGTGTGTTTTCAGGCCCACAATGCCGTACACCACGTGAACGCCGGCCTGTTCAAGCTTGCGGGCCCAGGAAATGTTGGCCTGCTCATCGAACCGGGCCTTGATCTCCACAAGCGCCAGCACTTGTTTGCCTGCCTCGGCCGCATCGATCAGGGCGTCAACAATGGGGGAGTCGCCTGACGTCCGGTACAGGGTCTGCTTGATCGCCTGGACCTTGGGGTCTGCTGCGGCCTGTTCCAGGAACGCCTGCACGGAGGTCGAGAAGGAGTCATACGGGTGGTGGAGCAGGATGTCGCGGCGGCGCATGGCCGAGAAAACGTTGGCGGCCTTGGACGTCTCGGACTCGTTGAGGAACCGGGAAGTATGCGGCATGTGCTTCGGGTAATGAAGGTCGGCGCGGTCAATGCCGGCAATGACTGACAGGCCACGGAGGTCAAGCGGAGCCGGAAGCGAATACACCTCGGACTCTTCCACGCCGAGCTCGCGGATCAGCAACGCCCGGATGTTCGGGTTGATGTCGTTGGTGACCTCGAGGCGGACGGGCGGTCCGAACCGGCGGCGCAGCAGTTCCTTTTCCAGCGCCTGCAGGAGGTTCTCGGCGTCGTCCTCTTCAACCTCAAGGTCCTCGTTGCGCGTAACGCGGAAGATGTGGTGTTCCAGGACTTCCATGCCCGCGAAGAGCTTGTCCAGGTGGACGGCGATGACTTCTTCCAGAGCGATGAAGCGTGCCACGCGCCCTGCCACGGCCCCGGCCCGCGGGCCGTCGATGGAGATCAGGCGGGGAAGCTGGTCCGGGACCTTGAGGCGGGCGAAGAGTTCTTTGTCGCTCACGGGGTTGCGCACCACCACGGCGAGGTTCAGCGAGAGTCCCGAGATATACGGGAACGGGTGTGCCGGGTCCACGGCCAGCGGCGTCAGGATGGGGAAGACCTTTTCGGCGAACATCGCGCTGAGGTACTGCTTGGCGGCGTCGTCCAGTTCGTCCCAGTGCATCAGATGGATGTGCTCGTAGGCGAGTGCAGGGCGGATCTGGTCCGCGTAGACCTGGGCGTGGCGCTGCTGAAGGCGGTGGGCCTCGTCGCCGATCTTTTCAAGCACCTCTACTGGGCTGAGCCCGGCGGGGGAGGACACGGCGAGGCCGGTGGCGATGCGCCGCTTCAGGCCGGCAACCCGGACCATAAAGAACTCGTCCAGGTTGGACGCGAAGATGGACAGGAAGGCGACGCGCTCCAGCAAGTGGAGGTCGGGATCCTCGGCCAATTCCAGGACACGGGAGTTGAAGGCGAGCCAGCTGAGCTCGCGGTCCAGGAACCGGTCCGGGCGGATGTCGCCTTCGGGTACCAGGTTGGGCGCAAACTCGGGAATGTCGATCCGATCCTGCGTGGCGCGCGAGGCAGGTACTTCAGATGAGCCAAAGCGGGCCCGAACCGGCACTGAAGGGCCCTCGGACGTGATTGTTCCCGCGGGTTCCGGTTTCATGGTGTCTCCTCTTACCTGGCGCTTGATGCTGGCCCACGGCCGGCGCGGTTCTCTACCAACCTTACAATCAAACCCAGTCCAGAGGCCTTGGATTTCGCGCCAACAACGGCCGTGCGGCAGCCGAGTGGGCTAACTCACTCGGGCGGACCTAGACGGCCGCCACCGGCCCGTACATCACGTCCATGTCCCAGCGGGTGAAGCCCAGGCCACGGTAAAGAGACACTGCCGGTGCGTTATCCGCATCCGTATAGAGCATGACGGCATGCAGCCCAAGTCCCTGCAGGTACCTGATTCCAGCCACGGTGAGGGCCTTGCCCAGGCCCATGCCCTGCGCGGCCGGCGTGACGCCCACCGCGTAGACCTCACCGATCGCCGGGTGCGCCCCATGGCGCTGGTGCACTTTGGTCCAATGGAAACCCAGCAACCGGCCCTCTGCGTCCTCGGCCAGCAGGAAGCCGGCGGGATCAAACCATTCCTCAGCCATCCGGGCGTCCAGATCCGCACGCGTCAACGAGCCCTGCTCGGGATGGTGGGCGAAGGCGGCGCGGTTCGCTGCCAGCCAGCCGTCCTCATCCCGGCCCGGCACAAAGGCGCGGAGCGTGACCCCGTCCGGAAGGCCGACGTCGGGCAGTTCAGCGGTGGCGGTGGTCAGCCTCATCTTCCAGAGCTCGCGCACCGGCCCGTAGCCGTAGCGGGCGGCGAGGTCCGCTGCGGCCTCATGGTTGCCGTGGGACCAGGCCTTCAGCCCGTCCAGCCCACGCCCGGCCTGCAGCGCACCAACAAGACGGTCCGCTACGCCCTGGTTGCGGTAGCTGGGGTGTACTGCGATTTCCAGCACGCCGCTGCCGTCGGCATCTTCCACCACCACCGCCACTCCGGCCAGGTCCTGGCCGGAGGAGGGGTCTGAGTCCTCGTCCGGGGCGTAGAGGGCAAGGGTCAGGAGGGCGTGTTCGGCGGAATCGCCGGCGCGGAGCGTCACCACTGTCTGCTCGGACAGGGAAGGGTTGCCGTCCGATTCCTCGGCGGCTGCCAGGAGACCCAGGCAGTCCTTCAGCAGTTGCTCATCCACACCACCGTGGACAACGAGGACGGGCCATTTTTCCGGGTGCGCAGGACTCATGAGGCAAGGCTATACGCCCTGGCTGGAACGTGCCCCGATTTGATGGCTGCCAGGCGGTTACGTATAGTCGGTACCTCACCCGGCAGCAGGCCCGCCGGCGCGAGGGGGATCCACCACTGGGGTGGCCTCGATACGTTCGACCCGTATGTCCTCCACCAACAAAGTTCAATGCAACGCAACAGCCCCGGACCAATGGCCCGGGGCTGTTGCGTTAAGTGACTGGCTGTCAGGCTTCCGTCAGTTCGTCTTCCTGCTGCCGCACCAGGGTGAGGCGGTAGCCGACGTTGCGGACGGTGCTGATCAGATTCTCATGGTCCGCGCCGAGTTTGGCGCGCAGGCGGCGGACATGGACATCCACCGTGCGCGTGCCGCCGTAGTAGTCATAGCCCCACACCTCGGTCAGCAGCTGCTGGCGGGTGAAGACGCGGCCTGGGTGCTGTGCCAGGTACTTGAGGAGTTCGAACTCCTTGAACGTGAGGTTCAGCGGTGCGCCGTTGACGCGGGCGGTGTAGCTGGCCTCATCAATGACCACACCGGCCGCCCGGATCTCCGTGGGGGCGTCCTCTTTCTCGGGAACAGCCCGCGCCACCGAGAGCCTGATGCGCGCCTCCACTTCGGCGGGGCCCGCCGAATCAAGCACGATGTCATCCACAGCCCAGGCCGAGGAGACAGCCGCCATGCCGCCTTCGGTCAGGATCAGGACCAGGGGCGCGCTCAGTCCGGTGGCCTTCAACAGTTGCGTAAGGGAGCGGGCGCCCACCAGATCCTTGCGGGCATCCAGGAGCACAATGTCGCACGGGTCAGTCTCCAGCAGGGCGGTGGGCTCAGCTGCGAGGATGTGCACACGATGGTTCAGTAGTTCGAGGGCAGGCAAAATATCCACCGATGAACCAGTGCTGTTCGTCAATAGCAGGATGTGCGACATTGTTCCTCCAAGGGGCGTCCGCGCATCTTCGGGCGACTGAACCGGGTTTTCACCGGCCGGTTCCAGCTAACTGCTCTGGCCTGGGCCGGCTAGGGATCTATCCGGCCGGCAACCGTCGCAGGAAGCGTAGCTGAACTTTGAGTATACCGAACGGCCCTCCCTCGAACAGGGATTCCGCCTGCGCAGACCTTCGTTTTGCGACATATCCGGGTCATATAGGGCAGGATTGAGGAATGGGGCAGAATGCCCTGCCGCGGAGCGCGAAACCGCCGGGTCCAGAGCCAGAATGGGAATGCAGCGAATTGAGTGCAGAGCAGAAACGGCGCACCGAAACAGGCGGGCCCGTTGGGAACCCAGATGTGCGGACGCCGATGCGGTCACTGGGCTCGTGGGTCATCGGGCTCATCGGCATCGTGGGACTCGCGGCCATCATCACCGGCGTGTATGTCTCGCATGAGGCACTCGTCGGCGTCGCAATCATCGTTGCTGTGGCGGTAGGCATCGGCTGGCCCCACTTCCTCCGCATCCCTGCGAAGAAGACCCTTGCCGCCGTGATTGCGCTGCCCGGCGCCGGGTCGGCGCTCGCCGCCGGCTACCTCCCGGCACCCGGATTCCTGGACTGGACACCGTCCTTTATTGCGCTGGGGATGATGGCCGTGTTTGTGGTGCAGCTCATCCGCGGCACCGGACAGGCCAAACGGCTCGAATCCACCCTGGGGTGCTGCGCCGGTGTGCTCCTCTCCTGCCTCGGGGCAGGCTGGATTGCCTGCGCCCGGTTCAACGGCGTCCGCGAGATGATGCTGGTGGCAGCCATCAGCGCAGCCGTGGCACTGCTCGCCGGGCTGATCCGCTGGCCGGATAGGGTAGTGGCGCCACTGGGCATCGTCCTGGCAGGCCTGGCGGGGCCGCTGGCAGGCCTGGTCTTCTCCGACCTTGCCGTGTTGCCGGCCGCGATCTTCGGTGTGGTGGTGGGTGCGGTCCTGGTCAGTTTCCGCCGGCTCGTCACACTCCGCGGGGGTCCACTGAATCTCGCGGCGGCCCTTAGCATGGGTCTGGCCCCTGTTTCCGCTGTGGGCAGCCTCGCGTACTTCATAGACAAACTACTTATCTACTAACGGTTAGGATGGCATCATGTCCGTACTTGCATTTGAAATCTTCTTCCTTGTCCTGCTCGGCGTTGCGAGCCTCGCCATGGCCTGGTTCGCCGGCTTTGTGGTTTACCGGTTGTTCAAAGGCCAGAAGTAAACCCCGTTCCGGAGCGAGTACTTTCCTGAGGTAATTGTTGTGCCGATTGAAATTCCTACAGACCTGACACCTGAACTTGTTCCGCTTTCCTGGCTCATTGGTGAGTGGGAAGGCAGCGGCCGGCTTGGCAGCGGGGATGAAGGTTCAGAACACTTTGTCCAGCACGTTTCCTTCACGCACAACGGACTGCCGTACCTGCAGTACCGCGCGGAGAGCTGGTTAACGGACGACGACGGCACTCGCCTGCGGCCACTCACGGTTGAGACCGGCTTCTGGGCGCTGGAGCGCAAACAGCTTGACGCCGACGGCGGTCCGGGCCTGATTCCGGCGGATATCGTTCCGGCCCTCAAGAGCGCCGACGAAGTCGAAGCCCTGCGCAACAAGGACGGCGGCTTCGACATCTCCGTGTCCATTGCCCACCCAGGCGGGATCTCTGAGCTCTACTACGGGCAGATCAAGGGCCCGCAGATCCAGCTCACCACGGACATGGTGATGCGCGGCAGCCATTCCAAGGATTACAGCGCCGCCACCCGGATCTTCGGGCTGGTGGACGGCAACCTGCTCTGGCGCTGGGACGTTGCCGCGGGTGGCACGGAGCAGCCCGGCAAGGGGCTCGAGGCGCATGCCTCCGCCTTCCTGAAGAAAGTGTCCTGACGCGGCACCGAATCGCCGCCCATCAGTAGAATTAGCTTCCACAGCTTCACTGTCATTCGAGTGAACCAGGGAGCATCATGGCTGCACCGGAGAACCCCACCGACTACAGCGACCTGAAGGCCCTGTTCTTCAACGGCACGCTCAAACGGTCGCCGGAGACCAGCAACACTGGGGGCCTCATAGAGGTCAGCCGCCTCATCATGGAAAAGCAGGGCGTCAGCACACGTGTGATCAGGACCGTGGATCATGACATCGCCAGTGGTGTGTATCCGGACATGACCGAGCACGGCTGGCCATCCGATGAGTGGCCGGACCTGTACCCGGCTGTCAAAGAAGCGGACATCGTAGTGGTGGCCGGGCCCATCTGGCTGGGCGACAACTCGTCCCAGACCAAGAAGCTGATCGAGCGGCTGTACGGCCATTCCGGTGAATTGAACAGCAAGGGCCAATGGGCGTTCTACCCAAAAGTGGGCGGCTGCCTGATCACGGGCAACGAAGACGGCATCAAGCACTGCTCCATGAACGTCCTGTACAGCCTGCAGCACATTGGCTTCACCATCCCCCCGCAGGCAGATGCAGGGTGGATCGGGCCCGTAGGCCCGGGGCCCAGCTACCTGGACGAAGGCTCCGGCGGCCCCGAGTCCGATTTCACCAACCGCAACACCACGTTTATGACCTGGAACCTGCTGCATTTCGCCAGGGTGCTGAAAGATGCCGGCGGGATTCCCGCCTATGGCAACCTTCCTGAAGAATGGAAGGCCGGTACACGCTTCGATTTCGAAAACCCGGAGTACCGAGCCCCAACCGCTCCCTAACCTCGCAAGGCCGCCCAGCAACCCGGTGGTTGAGCCTGTCGAAACCCGGACGGATCTTCGGGAACATGTCGGGACCGGAATACTCACTGACTAAAGGACGTTCCCCCAGTATGACTACCCCCAGCCCACTCCTGTCGCGCCCTGGCGCCGTCGAGGCCTCCGGCCCGGACGCCGGCGTCGCATCCCACTACGGTGAGCCACTGCGCGAGCAGCGCGCACTCGCAGCCGGCACCGCCGTCGTCGACCTTTCCCACCGCGGCGTGGTGACCGTCAGCGGACCGGACCGGCTGACGTGGCTGAACACGCTGTCTTCGCAGCAGGTCACCGGCCTGCAGCCGGGGGAGTCCAGCGAACTGCTCCTGCTGAGCGTCCAGGGCCGGATCGAATTTGACGCCCGCGTAGTGGACGACGGCGGGACCACCTGGCTGATTGTTGAGGCCGCCGAGGCTGCGCCCCTGGCCGAGTGGCTGAACAAAATGCGGTTTATGCTCCGCGTTGAGGTCAACGACGTCTCCGGCGACTGGGCAGTGCTGGGCTCCACCAAGGACGTGGCGGAGTGGGCCGGGCTCCTGGCCTGGCGCGACCCCTGGCCCCATGTTGGTGCCGGCGGGTACGCGTATTCCGTAGTGGCGGAAGCTGAACACCCCGGGCTGGAACGGCCATGGATCGAGTACCTGGTGCCGGCCGCCGAGCTGGTGCAGACGGTTGGGGACCGCCCGCTCGCCGGCATACTGGCCGCCGAAGCCCTCCGCGTGGCTGCCTGGCGCCCCCGGCTGGGCGCGGAAACGGACGACAAAACCATTCCCCATGAACTGGACCTTCTGCGCACCGCCGTGCATCTGTCCAAGGGCTGCTACAAGGGCCAGGAGACCATAGCCCGGGTGCACAACCTGGGCCATCCGCCGCGGCGCCTGGTCTTCCTGCAGCTCGACGGGTCGCAGCACACCATGCCTGCACCGGGCAGCCAGGTCATGTTCGGGGAGCGGAAGGTAGGGACGGTGACCTCCGTGGCCCAGCACTATGAAATGGGTCCGGTGGCCCTTGCAGTCATCAAGCGTTCCGTCGCGCCGGATGAAATACTGACCGTGCTGGACGGCGAGGAACCTTACATTGCCGCCCAGGAAGTGATTGTTGCCCCCGACGCCGGCCAGGTAGTGGGGCGCCAGACAGGATTTTTGAAGGGGACCCGTTCATGACCGAAAACACCACGCCCGGCTCAACTCCGCCCGGCAGCCAAGGGCCCGGCAGCCAAGGGCCCGACGAGGAAACGCTCGCGCTGGCAGAGAAGCTCTTCCAGGCCGCCCGCGAGGGAGACACCGGGCTGCTGCGCGCCTACCTGGAAGCCGGAGCTCCGGCCACAATGACCAACGCGGCCGGCGATTCCCTCCTGATGCTGGCTGCCTACCACGGCCACGCCGAGACGGTGCAGCTGATCCTGCAGCACGGGGCGGAGGCAGACACAGCCAACGACCGTGGCCAGACGCCCCTGGCCGGCGCGGCTTTCAAGGGGTACACGGACGTGGCCCGCCTGCTCCTGGACGCCGGTGCCGATCCCGACGCCGGCACGCCGTCTGCCCGTGCCGCAGCACAGATGTTCGCCCGCACGGAAATCCTCGGCCTGCTGGGAGCCTGACGCTTGGAAAACGTAGCAAGGCCCTGGCCAGCCCTCTGGTCCCTGGTGATCGGGTTCTTTATGATCCTGATCGACACCACCATCGTTTCCGTGGCGAATCCCCGGATCATGGAGGGCCTGAACGCGGACATCAACTCCGTGATCTGGGTGACCAGCGCGTACCTGCTCGCCTATGCTGTGCCGCTGCTCATCATGGGCCGGCTGGGCGACCGCTTCGGGCCTAAGCGCCTGTATCTGACCGGCCTGACGGTCTTCACCCTTGCGTCGCTGTGGTGCGGACTCTCCGGCGACGTCCAGACCCTCATTACGGCGCGCGTTCTTCAGGGCCTTGGCGCCGCCATCATGACCCCGCAGACCATGGCCGTGATTACCCGCATCTTTCCCCCGGACCGGCGTGGCCCCGCGATGGGCATCTGGGGAGCTACCGCCGGCCTGGCAACGCTGGTGGGGCCCATCCTGGGCGGCGTCCTGGTAGATGGCCTGGGCTGGGAGTGGATCTTCTTCATCAACGTTCCGGTGGGCATCGTCGGCTTCATCCTGGCCTGGCGGTTCGTTCCATCCCTCAGCACCCACCCGCATAAATTCGACATCCCCGGCGTCCTGCTCAGCGCCGTCGGGCTGTTCCTGCTGGTTTTCGGAATCCAGGAAGGCGAGACGTACAACTGGGGGACCATCACAGGGCCCATCACGGTGTGGGGGCTCGTCATTGCGGGTATCGCCGTCTTGGCGGTGTTTGTGCTTTGGCAACGCCTCAACAAAGGCGAACCGCTGTTGCCGCTGGGACTCTTCAAGGATCGCAATTTCTCCCTGGCCAACATCGGCATCACCACCGTGGGCTTCGCCATCACCGCTTTCACGCTTCCTCTGATCTTCTACTACCAGATGGTCCGCGGCCTGACTCCAACCCAGTCCGCGCTCATGATGATTCCCATGGCCGTTATATCGGGCGGTCTTGCGCCGGTGGTGGGGAAGATCATCGACCGCGTCAATCCGAAGTTCATCGCCGCAGCGGGCCTGGTCCTGATGTCTGTGGCGCTCTTCTGGAACTCGGCACTGATGCATCCGGATACGCCCATCTGGATCTTCCTGCTCCCCAGCGCCGTCCTGGGCCTCGCCAATGCGGGAATCTGGGCCCCGCTGAGCACCACGGCAACCCGGAACCTCCCGCCGCGCCAGGCCGGTGCCGGCTCCGGGGTCTATAACACCACGCGGCAGATCGGAGCGGTGCTCGGCAGCGCCGCTATTGCCGTGCTCATCCAGGCGCGGCTGGCCGCGGAGCTTCCTGCGCAGGGTCCCGGGGCGGGCGGAATGGAGTTTGCCGGCCGGCTGCCCGAGGCGCTGCACGAGGGATTCTCGACGGCGATGGGCCAGTCCATCATGCTGCCGGCGGCCGTGATCCTGCTTGGGGCGGCTGTGGCGCTGTTATTCGCAAAACCGAAGGCGTTGGATGGCTGGGGTGCGGGGCCGGCACCTGCCGCTGCCGGGGCGGTTCCGGAGAGCTCAACCCGGCCTACGTAGCGGCAGTTCAGCCCAAGTGGACGCTGGTCTGGATGCCGCCGGCGGACAGGCCCAGCATCCTCGCCAGGGCAACCGCCCCGGTGTTGCTGACCTCCGCGCGCCATTGGACCGTCAGCCCGGCTGCCAGTGCTTCGTGGGCGGCGATCGACGCGGCCAGGGAACCCAGCCCGCGCCGCCGCCACTCGGGGTCCACCAGGACGCCCAAGTGGCCCAGCAAACCTTCCCATTCCCCATAGGCACCGCACGCCACCGGGACCCGCCGGCCGTCGACGTCGTGGACGATCGTGTACCTGTTTTCGAGCTCGGACAGTCCCACTTCGTTGACGTCGTCCGGCGGGCATAGCCCTTCCAACTCGATCGCTTCAGGGTTGCCGTGCGAAACGGTCAGTTCCTCGGACGGCTGGCGGAGCGGCAGGTCGTCTGCGAAGAACAGTGCCGCGGCGCCCAGGCCGTGGCCGCCGTGGGACCGGGTGAGGGTCAGGAGGGTTACGTGCTGGGCCAGCTCGTCGTCGGGGATTCCGGCGGCAGCGTCAATGACCCACTGCGGACCCACCAGTGCTGAACTGCCGAAAAGCCTGATGAACTCCACTGTCTTTGCCGCTTCGTCAGCCCTGACCACCCGCTCGCCGGAGGCCAGGGCCGCAGCGAAGGCGCCGTCGTCGAGCCCGAGGTGCCGGGCCCAAGCAAGCTGGATAATGGCGGCGGAACCGGGGTCAAGAGTCATGTCCCCAGCCTAGGCGGCGGACGCTGCTCAACCGAACAGGACGGCCGCTTCGTCGTAGCGGTTCTGTGGAACTGTCTTCAGCTGGCCCAGGGCCTTCTCGAAACCGACGTGCTCGATGTCGGTGCCTTTGAGGGCAACCATGGTGCCCCAGTAGCCTTCCACCACGGAGTCGATGGCGGCCATGCCCAGGCGCGTTGCCAGGACGCGGTCGAACGCGGACGGAACGCCGCCGCGCTGGATGTGGCCCAGGATGGTGGCGCGGGTCTCGATGCCGGTACGTGCCTCGATCTCCGGAGCGAGCTGGTCCGCGATGCCCCCCAGACGGGGGCGGCCGAACGTGTCCAGCCCGCGCTCGGAGTGCGGGGATTCCATGTGGTCCGGAACAAACCCTTCGGCCACAACGATCAGCGGCGCGCGGCCACGGTCGTGGGCTTCCTGGACCCACTCGGTGATCTGTTCGATGCTGACCTTCTGCTCCGGGATCAGGATGGCGTGGGCGCCGGCGGCCATGCCGGCGTGCAGGGCGATCCAGCCCACGTGGCGGCCCATGACCTCGGCGATCATGCAGCGGTGGTGTGACTCGCCCGTGGTGCGGAGGCGGTCGATGGCCTCGGTGGCGATCTGTACGGCGGTATCAAAGCCGAAGGTGTAGTCGGTGGCGTCGAGGTCGTTGTCCACGGTCTTGGGGACGCCCACGATCTTGAGGCCGGCGTCGGTCAGGCGCTTCGCGGCAGCCAGCGTGCCTTCGCCGCCGATCGCGATGATCGCGTCGATGCCGAGGCGGTCCATATGGGCCTTGATGACCTCCGGGCCGCCGCCGTTTTCGAAGGGGTTGGTGCGGGAGGTGCCCAGGATGGTGCCGCCCTGCTTGGCGATGCCGCGGACCATGGTGCGGGGGATGTCGATGATGTCGCCCTCAACCACACCGCGCCAGCCGTCCAGGAAGCCTACGAATTCGTGGCCGTGGATGGCGATGCCTTTGAGGACCGCTCCGCGGATGACGGCGTTCAGTCCCGGGCAGTCGCCACCGCTGGTAAGAATTCCAATTTTCATTTCTCTGCTCTAATCCTCGTTGAAGGGCGTATGGGCAGAGCGCCACGCTGAGCTCACCTAGATTGTAGTCGGTGGTGTGCGTTACGACACAAACCGGTTACAAAAGGCCCGTTCCATGGCAAGGACCACGGCGCATGTCCGTCAGGACGACGCCGGGGCGGAGGCGCCTGGTCACGGACAACGAAAAGGCCCCCGCTCCCGGAAGGATTCCGGGGGAGCGGGGGCCTGCGGTTCGTGTGCTCAGATGCCAGGATCAGCTGATGGAGCGGCGGTCCAGGAAGTTCTGCAGCGGGATGGAGTTCCTCTGGTCAGGAAGGACCAGCCAGGCCGCGAGATAGAGGACGACGGCCGGTCCGGGGAGGAGGCAGAAGACCAGGAAGGCGATCCGCACAAAGGCCACATCCACGTTGAGCTTGGCTGCGAGTCCGCCGCACACGCCGCCCAACCAGCGTTCCGGACCGCGTTTCAGGCCGAAGCCCCTGACGATGCTGAAAAACTTGTCCATGGCTCAAGACTTCCCTGTTGTGGGCTCGTTGTCACGTTTCCGGGCCGACAGCAGGCCGCCGACCACCAGGGCTGCACCGGCTCCGATCATGAGCCCGATCAGCACGTAGGTGCCGTTCAGGGTCACCACGCCCAGCTGGGCAACGATGATGATGGCGGCCAGCGCCAGGACGATGAGGCCCCAGACTATGGTGCCCACGCGGGCGGATGGCTGCTGCGGTGCGTCGGCTCCGGACTGGTGTGCCGCCGTCGTGCTTTCTGACGGGGATGCGTCCGGTGCCGGATCAAAGCTGCTCATGTCAGTTTCCTTCCTGGATGGTGATATTGCTGAAGGTGCCGTCGATCTCCACGACCAGGCTGGGCCCGGGCTTGTCGGTGTTGTAGCGCGTTTCCCCCGAGGTGTTGCCGCCGCGGTGCGCGTCGCCTTCGTTGAGATTGCCCATGGTCATGTCGGCTTCAATCTTGACGGGGACGTCGTCCGGGATGACCACGGTGACGTTGCTGGCTGTGACGTCCAGGGGAACCACGACGTCGGACGGCAGCGGGGCGGTGAGGTTCATTTTGGTGAGGTCGAGGTTGCCGCGACCCGCGGTGACGTTGTAGCCGTCCCGCGCCTGTTCAATGCTGATGGGCGTCCAGGCGACCTGGGTGAAGCGGACCCTGTCGCCGTTGCCCACAACATTGAATATGCCGCCGATGACCAAGGCCACTACGGCGAAGAAGCCGAGGATCCCGGACGTCTTTCCGCGCAGCCCGGCGATGAGGATGCCGAGGCCCAGGACGGCTGCGCCGCTGGCCCAGACGATCGCGTTGGCGGCGTCGCCGAGGTTGATCACGTTGGCGGCGTCGAGGGCTTTCAGCCCGCCGCCCACCAGGAGCGCTGTACCTGCGGTGATGGCCACGGCGGGGGCTCCAGGTCCGGAAGGACGGGCCTTGGGAGCCGGGGCCGGGCCCTGGGGCGGCTGGTAGCCGCCGTAATTACCGCCGCCGTAGCCGCCGCCACCGCCGTATGTGTCGCTGCCGTAGCCGCTGCCGTACTTGTCACCGCCGGGGAACGAACCGCCGGAGGGAGGGGTGGGGCCGAAGGGCGGCGTCGGTGCGTACTGGGGGTTCCCTGCAGAGCCCGTATCAGTCGCTGCGTAGGGCGAGGTGTACGGGGCCACGGGGTAGGTGGTTGGGTATGACGAAGAGAAGGAGGCGTTTCCGGCGCCGGCCGGCTGCGGTGTGGTGTTCATGGGAGCTCCGTTCCGGACCCTGTTGCGTTGTGTCAGGTAGTAGATGAGGTAGATGGCGCCGCCCACCCAGAAAACGGTCCAGAAGAATCCGCCGAAGCCGTTGCGGCTCCAGCCCCAGAATCCGCCGCCGAGTCCGGTCAGGCCCACGACGGTGGTGACCAGCGCGCCGGTCATGCCGCTCGACCATCTGCCGGCGCCGGCTTCCTGGACGTGGATGCGCCCGTCGGGCTCGGGCAGGAAGGCCCAGGCAATGCCATAAAGCAGGACGCCGACGCCGGCGAACAGCGTCAGCACGATGAAGATGCCCCGGACAATCAGCGGGTCAATGCCCATCCGGTGCGCGATGCCACCGGAGACGCCGCCGATCCAACGGTCGCGTCCGCGCTGGATGCCGTGGCTGCGGATCCAGGTGAAGAAGTCTGTTGACTGGCCGGGCACCTGGGGGCCGGCGTAGGGGCCTGCTGCCGGAGGCGGCAGGAGGGGTTCGGTGTGCTGGTCCTGTCCGCGGGGAGGGAGGGGTTCCGTGGGCTGGCCGTCGTCGGGGGTGGGGGTCTGCGAGTTCATACTTCGATCCTGCCGTCCGGGGCG
Source organism: Pseudarthrobacter sulfonivorans (assembly GCF_031454915.1). Classification (GTDB taxonomy): domain Bacteria; phylum Actinomycetota; class Actinomycetes; order Actinomycetales; family Micrococcaceae; genus Arthrobacter; species Arthrobacter sulfonivorans_C. Next base: position 284,211 of record NZ_JAVDRS010000001.1, read on the forward strand.
GTTCGGCTCTACTGGGGAACACCCTGACTCGTCCCTGAGTTACCCCCGGTTCCGGCCGGAACCAGGTCCGGGGAACCCTGATCCGTGCTTGGATTGACACATGAGCACCGCCTTTACCCGCCCACCGCTGGTCCGCAGCACCGACCGTGTCATCGCGGGCGTATGCTCCGGGCTCGCGGCGCATCTGGGCTGGCCGGTGAAGAATGTCAGGATGGGCATGGCGCTCGCAACCCTCGCCGGCGGTGCCGGTCTGGCGTTCTATGCGTGGCTGTGGATCATGGTCCCCACCGCGGACGAAAGCGCCCGCCGCAATGCCCGGCGCCCGGCGTCGCCCATTGCCCCGACGGTGAGCCTGGTTCCCCCGCCTTCAACGGCGTCGCAGTCTTCGGGGCAGGCTGCCGCAGGCGCGCAGTGGGGAATGCCCGACGGCGGTGCTTCCGCTCCGGCCGCTGCCTACGGTACGGCCGCTGCTGACCCGCCTGCGGCAGGGTACGGCGCCGACGCCAGTCTGCCGTGGTTCCGGGTGCGCAGCATGCGGTATGGCAAGGAGATCCTGCTGGGAGCCGGCCTCCTGTTGGTGGCGGGCATCATGGTCGCCCAGCTCCTGGGCGTGGACGTGCCCCTGGGGACCCTCATTCCCGCGGCCGCCGTGCTGGGCGGAGCAGCCATCGCCTGGACCCAGCTCGACGAAACCCGCCGCGCCGGGCTGGTGGACAAAACCAAAGCCGATCAGGCCGGCGGCTGGGCACGTCTGGCCGCTGGCCTGGCGCTGGTGGTGGCCGGCGTCCTGGTGATGGTGTCCGGCTCCGGATCCTGGGAACAGACCTGGCTGGCGCTGCTGGCCTCGGTGGCGGTGCTGGGCGGTGTGGTGCTGGTGCTGCTGCCTTGGGCACTCAAATTCTGGCGTGACCTGGAGACCGAGCGCGCAGGCAGGATCCGCGAAACTGAGCGTGCCGAGATAGCGGCCCACCTGCACGATTCCGTGTTGCAGACCCTCGCCCTGATCCAGCGGCGGGCGGCCAACGAACACGACGTGGTCCGCCTGGCCCGGGCCCAGGAACGTGAACTGCGGGGCTGGCTGTTCCAGGACCCCGGCAAGGAAGCCGGCCAGCTTTCGGACCGGATCAAGGCCGCCGCCGCCGAGGTGGAAGACTTCCTGGGCAACGCCGTGGAGGTGGTGAGCGTGGGGGATGCCGCCATGACAGAAGCTCACGAAGCACTGGTCCAGGCCAGCCGCGAGGCCATGCTGAACGCGTCCCGGCACGGCGGCGGAACCGTTTCGGTGTACCTGGAAGTCTCAGACGGGCGCAGCGAGGTCTTCGTGAAGGACCGGGGCCCCGGCTTCGACCTGGACGACGTGCCAGAGGACCGGCTGGGCGTCCGGGAGTCGATCATTGGCCGCATGAAGCGCCACGGCGGGACGGCTTCCATCACCAGCACCCCCGACGGCACAGAGGTGCGCCTGGGCCTCCCGGCACGCCACCCGGACAAGGCGCTTAACCCGCAAAACGCGGAAGGAAAATCATGAACAACGCGCAGGGGACCGGGCCCATCCCCCGGACACAGCCGGTCCGGGTAGTGATCGTGGACGACCACGCCATTTTCCGGTCCGGCCTCAAAGCCGACCTTGACGCGAGCATCCAGGTGGTGGGGGAGGCCGCCACCGTGGAGCAGGCCATCGCGGTGATCGCCCGGGAGCGGCCCGAGGTGGTACTCCTGGACGTCCACCTCCCCGGCGGCCTGGGCGGCGGCGGGCGCGAAGTCATCGCAGGCTCCGCGGCGCTCCTGGGAACCACGAAGTTCCTGGCCCTGAGTGTCTCGGACGCCGCCGAGGACGTGGTGGCGGTCATCCGGGCCGGGGCCCGAGGCTACGTCACCAAAACCATTTCCGGGGCCGAGATCACCGACGCCGTGTTCCGGGTGGCGGGCGGGGACGCCGTGTTTTCGCCGCGGCTGGCAGGCTTTGTGCTGGATGCTTTCGGGACGGCTCCGGCCGACATCGCCGACGACGAGCTGGACAAGCTCTCCGCCCGCGAGCTGGAGGTGATGCGCCTGATCGCCCGCGGTTACAGCTACAAGGAAGTGGCCAAGGAACTGTTCATCAGCATCAAGACCGTGGAAACCCACGTGTCTGCCGTGCTGCGCAAGCTCCAGCTTTCCAGCCGCCATGAGCTGACCAAGTGGGCGGCGGAGCGCCGCCTCCTCTAGCCCGCCCACCCCGGACGCTCTTTCACTTCCTGTGGCTTAACCGCAAACGCTCTAGCACTCTCCTAAAGAAAGTGATAGAGCGTTTGCGTTTTCCTACAGGAAGTGGGAGAGCGTCCTACTTGGCTTTGCCCAGGAAGTCCTGGAGCCGGGCCACGCCGGTGGCCAGGTCCTCATCGCCAAGGGCGTAGGAGAGCCGCAGGAAGCCGGAGGGGCCGAAGGCCTCGCCCGGAACCACTGCAACCTCGACCTCGTCGAGAATCAGGGCAGCCAGTTCGGCGGAGGTCGACGGCGTCGCGGTGCCTGCCGCCGTCGGGAATTCCTTCCCCAGCAGCCCGCGGACGTCCGCGTACACGTAGAAGGCGCCCTTCGGCGTCGGGCATTCGACTCCGTCGATGGCGTTGAGTCCGGCGACTATCGCCTTGCGGCGTCGGTCGAAGGCCACCTTCATCTCGTCCACGGCGGTCAGCGGGCCGGAGACCGCGGCGAGGGCGGCGATCTGCATGATGTTGGAGACGTTGGAGGTGGCGTGGGACTGCAGGTTGGTGGCGGCCTTGATGACGTCGGCGGGGCCGATCATCCAGCCCACACGCCAGCCGGTCATCGCATAGGTCTTGGCTACGCCGTTGAGGATGACCACTTTGTCGCCCAGTTCAGGGGCGGCGGTGGCGATGGAGGTGAACGGAACGCCGTCGTAGGTCAGGTGCTCGTAGATCTCGTCGGTGACCACCCAGAGGCCCTTTGACGCTGCCCATTTGCCGATTTCGGCGACCTGCTCGGGGGAGTACACGGAGCCTGTGGGGTTGGACGGCGAGACGAACAGGAGGATTTTCGACTTCTCCGTGAGGGCGGCTTCCAGCTGCTCGACCGTGACCAGGTAGTCCTGCTCGGGGCCGGCGAACACCTCGACCGGGACACCGCCCGCGAGCCGGATGGCCTCCGGGTAGGTGGTCCAGAACGGCGTGGGAACAATCACTTCGTCGCCCGGATCCACCAGCGTGGCGAACGTGTTGTACACGGCCTGCTTGCCGCCGTTGGTGACCAGCACCTGGGACGGGTCCACGGTGTAGCCGGAATCGCGCAGGGTCTTCTCTGCGATGGCTTTCTTCAGTTCCGGCAGGCCTGCGGCGGGTGAGTAGCGGTGGTACTTGGGCTGGCTGGCAGCCTCAATGGACGCCTTCACGATGTAGTCCGGGGTGGGGAAGTCCGGCTCGCCCGCGCCGAAGCCAATAACCGGCCGGCCGGCCGCCTTGAGCGCCTTGGCCTTGGCATCAACGGCCAGGGTTGCGGATTCGGCAATGGCGGATATGCGCTTGGAGACGCGGGCGGAAGGCATGGCGGGTCCGTTCTTCGCTTGCAGCTCGGTGGCTGAATGGTGGAAATCGACGAGATCTACTCTATGCTGTTCAGCGGATCGATCGGATTGTCGGCGTGGATGTGACTGCAGGCCAGGGGCACACATGAAGGCGGAACGAAGGTCAGGAACGGGCTGGTTCGACGTAGACGAAGTTGTTGCGTAGACTGGTTCACCGGTGTTGAAACACGGATGATGACGTGCGCCCCAGTGAAAGCTGGCAATCGCGGCAGGGTTCGTTTTTCCTCCCATAGGGTAGTGGCGCAATTGGTAGCGCAGCGGTCTCCAAAACCGCAGGTTGCAGGTTCGAGTCCTGTCTGCCCTGCGCAAGCTGTTCCAGCGGAATGCCGGAGCACGCGCAGTAACCATGGTTCTGATCAGGACCGGGTAATCCAACATTGCAAAGATGAGCGAGGACCAGGTGACCGAAACAGCTGCCAGCAGCTCCAAGGGCCGCCCAGCTAAGAAGGACGCCAAGGCAAACTTCTTCGCTCGTATTGCACTCTTCATTCGCCAGGTCATCGGCGAACTGAAGAAGGTTGTTGCACCAACCCGCAAGGAACTGATCAATTACACGCTCGTGGTGCTGGTATTCGTGGCCATCATGATGGTCATCGTCAGCCTGCTGGATCTCGGTTTTGGTACCGCGGTCAGCTGGGTCTTCGGCGGGATCGCTCCCGGAGACCGCTAAGGCGCACCGTCCGCAGGCCGCGTGGCACTGACCGGGTAACCGGTAAGAATCCACGGGGTGTGCGGAATTGAGCCATTTAAATAGGCATGTTAGGCAATGAGGAAGCAGGAGACCAAGTGTCTGAGCAGGAGCTCGAGGTAACCGAGACTGAGCTGGAAGAGTCCACGGACAACACGGCGGCCCCCACGGTCGAAGCCGGTGAAGAGTCCGAGGTTGAGTCCGCTGCGCCCGATTCCGCCGACACCGACGACGATTCTGACGTTGCAGAGGATTCCGCTACGGCGGACGCCGACGACGATTCTGACGTTGCAGAGGATGACTCCGACGAGGATCCCGATTCAGAAGGCGACGAAGCTGACGCGGACGCCCTGGCAGCCGCAGCCGCCAAGGCTGAGGTTGACCCCGCCGATGAGTTCAAAGCCAAGCTTCGCCGCCAGGAGGGTGACTGGTATGTCATCCACTCCTACGCCGGTTACGAAAACCGCGTCAAGGCCAACCTTGAGACCCGCATCCAGACCCTGGACATGGAAGATTACATCTTCGAAATCCAGGTGCCGATGGAAGAGGTCGTTGAGATTAAGAACGCTCAGCGCAAGGTCATTAACCGTGTCCGCATCCCCGGCTACGTCCTGGTCCGCATGGACCTGACTGATGCCTCGTGGGGCGCCGTCCGCCACACTCCCGGTGTTACCGGCTTCGTGGGTAACGCCCACAACCCGGTGCCGCTGCGCCTCGACGAAGTCTTCTCCATGCTCGCGCCGGTCTTCGAAGAAGAGCAGGCCGAAAAGGGCAAGCCGGTTAACAAGCAGTCGCAGACCCCGGTTGACGTCGACTTCGAGGTCGGCGAGTCGGTCATCGTCAAGGAAGGTCCCTTCGAGACCCTCCCCGCCACGATCTCCGAGATCAAGATTGAATCCCAGACCCTCGTGGTGCTGGTTTCCATCTTCGAACGCGAAACTCCTGTCACCCTGGCGTTCAACCAGGTCAGCAAGATCTAGCAACCCGCACAGAATTCGTTCCGGACTGCCCGCTTAGCAGCACCGGAACGGCCGGCCGCCTCGCCATGGCGGCCAACAACCTGAGGCACGCTCCTGTGTCCCAGGAAGATATTGAGAGAAGGACCTTACATTGGCTCCCAAGAAGAAGGTCACCGGCCTCATCAAGCTGCAGATCCAGGCAGGTGCCGCTAACCCGGCTCCGCCGATCGGTCCTGCACTTGGCCAGCACGGTGTCAACATCATGGAATTCTGCAAGGCGTACAACGCTGCCACAGAAGCCCAGCGCGGAAACGTTATCCCCGTGGAAATCACGGTCTACGAAGACCGTTCCTTCACGTTCATCACCAAGACCCCGCCGGCTGCAGAGCTCATCAAGAAGGCTGCAGGCGTTGCCAAGGGTTCACCCACCCCGCACACCGTCAAGGTTGCAAAGCTGACCCAGGCCCAGGTCAACGAGATCGCCACCACCAAGATGGAAGACCTCAACGCCACGAGCCTCGAAGGCGCAGCGAAGATCATCGCCGGCACCGCCCGTTCGATGGGTATCACCGTAGAGGGCTAATAGCCCAACCGCCGGGCGACCGGCAACCAGAATCATTGAAATGTCGCGGGATCCTTGCAGGATCCTCGACTGTGGCAGGGCCCAGCGCGGTCCGCAGACCACAACTGCACAAGGAGAAATAGCAGCATGGCAAAGCGCAGCAAAGCATATGAGGCAGCAGCCGCCAAGATCGACGCGGAGAAGTTCTACGCGCCGTTCGAGGCAGTAACGCTCGCCAAGGACAGCAACCCGTCCAAGTTCGACGCCACCGTTGAGGTTGCCTTCCGCCTGGGCGTTGACCCTCGCAAGGCTGACCAGATGGTCCGCGGCACGGTCAACCTGCCCCACGGCACCGGCAAGGTCTCCCGCGTCCTCGTCTTCGCAACGGGCGACAAGGCTGACGCGGCAATCGCTGCCGGCGCCGACTTCGTTGGTTCCGATGACCTGATCGAAAAGATCGCAGCCGGCTGGACCGACTTCGACGCCGCCGTTGCCACCCCTGACCTCATGGGCAAGGTTGGCCGCCTCGGTAAGGTCCTGGGTCCGCGTAACCTGATGCCGAACCCGAAGACCGGCACCGTGACCGCTGACGTCGCCAAGGCCGTCAACGACATCAAGGGCGGCAAGATCGACTTCCGCGTCGACAAGCACTCGAACCTGCACTTCATCATTGGCAAGGTTTCCTTCGACGCCATCAAGCTGGCCGAGAACTACGCAGCAGCACTGGAAGAGGTCCTTCGCCTGAAGCCGTCCGCTTCCAAGGGCCGCTACATCCAGAAGGCCACCGTGGCCACCACGTTCGGTCCCGGCATCTCCGTTGACCCCAACGTCACGAAGGTCCTGACCGAGGTCTAGTCCTCACAGCGACTCCTGCCGGACCTGTCCGGCACACCGAGGGACCGTCCGGCATTGCGCCGGGCGGTCCCTTTGTCTTTGCGGGCCCCTCGACTAAACCGTTTGGATGATTAGGCTGGGGTGATGACCGCGTTGGCCATCACCCAAGTCAAGGTCCCGCCAGTGCCCGACGGCGGCACAGCCTTGCGCGAGCAAAGTCCGGACAGCGCCACTGACTTCCAGGAGTGCCACGCGCTGCTCGAAGCGCACGAACTGGAGAAGTGGGGTGACCTGGACCGCTGCCCCACATTCCTCGAGGACATGGAGTTCTGGCGCGGCAGCGAATACGAGGAGAGGCAGCTTTTCATCGCAAAGCGGGGCCGGGAGACCGTAGGCATCTGCTCGGTGACGCTGCCGCTGCGCGAAAACATCTCAACCGCCGGCATCCACGTCCTGGTGTCGCCTCCCTTTCGGCGGCAGGGCTGGGGACACCGGCTGCTGGAACACGCGGAAGCCGTGGCCGTCGGGCGGGGCCGGACGTCCCTGGACGGCTACTGTGAGTTGCCGGCTGAGCAGGTGGACCGGGCAGATCGGCTCCTACACGCTAAATCGGGAGCGGGCGGACTCCCCGTGGATGATCCCACCATCGCCTTCGCTAAGGCCGCCGGCTATGAACTGGAGCAGGTGGAGCGGGCCAGCCGCCTCACCTTGCCGGTCCCGCCGGGCCACCTTCAGGAACTTGAGGCCGCGGCATTCCTCCGGGCGGACGGCTACAACGTAGTGACCTGGGGCGAGAAGTGTCCGGACGAACTCGTGGCCGAGTATGCCATCCTCAAAAACCGGATGAGCACCGATGTGCCGACTGCCGGACTGGGCTGGGAAGCCGAGGACTGGGACCCGGCCAGGGTGCGGTATGAAGAACAATCGAACAGCCGGGGCGGGGTACAGGTCCAGGTCGCAGCAGCGCTGCATAAGTCCTCCGGCCAGCTCGTGGCCTATACGGTCCTGAACTGGCGGCCGGGCGTTCCCGCGAGCATCACCCAACAGGACACGCTGGTGACCGCCGAGCACCGGGGAAAGAGGCTGGGGCTGCTGATCAAAGCTGCGAACCTGAGGGCCGCCCAGGACCGGTGGCCGGCAGCTCGCTCGGTGCTCACATGGAACGCGGTGGAAAACCAGCATATGCTGGCGATCAACATAATGCTTGGATTCAGGCCTGCTGGTTATGAGGGTGAATGGCAGAAACGGCTGGGATGATGCCCCTTATGGCTAAAGATGTACAGATCGAGCAACTCTGGATCCCCGACTCCCTCGACGCGCCTGACGCAGCGGATTTCCTGGCCGCAGTGGAGGTAGGCCGCAAGGTCAGAATGCAGACATGGGGGAGTGACGACCTCGCGTACACCCCACTGGAAAAACTGCTTGAACTGGCTGATCCCTATGAACGCCAGATTATTCTGGTGGCCAAGGTCGACGGCCAGATTGTGGGCGCCGTGGACATCGCCCTGCCGCTGACGGACAACCTTGACCTGGCCGAATTCACCCTGGACATCCTGCCCGAAATCCAGCGGCAAGGGGTGGGCCGCAAGCTCCTGCTGGCCGCTGAACACCTGGCCCGCAGCGAGGGCCGCACGCAGATCCTAGTGGATACCAACCATCCCGGCGCCTCGCTGCACGAGTTCGAAAAGGCGCAGCTGGTCCCGGGCTCGGGGCAGGGTTTTGTGCCGCTGGAAAGCCGGGAAGTCGAATTCGCCCGCAAGACCGGCTACACGCTCCAGCACATTGAGCAATTCAGTTCCTGTGTGCTGCCGCTGGACACCAAGCTGGTGGCCGATCTGACCGCCGAAGCAGACGAAGCCAATAACGGCCGTTACCGGCTCCATCACTGGACTGACCGCTGCCCGGATGAGTGGCTGGAAGCCGTGGCGACGCTGGAAAACCAAGCGGGTGCCGCCGTCGATCCTTCCCTGGAGACTCCCATTGAGCAGGACATGGTGTTCGACGGCGGGATCCTCCGTGAAGCCGAAGAGGTCACCATCGCGCAGGGACGCCGGACGGTGGTCACCGCCGTCGAGCATCTCGCCACCGGAGCTTTCGTGGGGCTGACCACCATCAGCGTTCTGGCCCACCGGCCGGATGTGGTGTTCCAGGATGACACCCTGGTCCTGCAGGAGCACCGCGGCAACAAACTGGGCCTGCTGATCAAGGTGGCCAACATGGAGCGGCTCACCGAGCAGTTCCCCGATGCCCGGGTCATCTACACCTGGAACGCGCCGGAGAACAGGTACCTGCTGACGGTCAACCAGCAGTTGGGCTTCACTACCGCCGGTGTGACCGGTATCTGGCAAAAAGAGCTGCCGCACCTGGGGACCAGCAAGAGCTGAGCCACGATTCGCCCGATTTGGTAGAGGGGCGGCGCGTCCCGTAAGCTTGAACTACCAAAGACCGTCGGTTGTTGGAAATCCATTCTCCTGAACGCAGCTCAACTCTGCAGTTGTGCGCGGGAGGCCAAGTGGGTTTCTGGACGAAGGACCCTGACATAGGGCGGCCGGCGCAGGTGAACGAAGCAAACGCTCCACGGCAACAGCCATGTTGAGCCAAGCCCCGTGCATCTGCGCGGGGCGTTTTTAGTTTTAGCTCACCTGAGCGGGGACCGTCGCATACCGGCACTATCCCCGGAAGGAGGGTTATGGCAACGCCTACAAAGGTTTCAGCAGTAGCTGAGATCACTAACGATTTCAAGGAATCGAACGCCGCTGTCCTGACCGAATACCGTGGGCTCACCGTTGCACAGCTCAAGCAGCTGCGTGTTTCTCTCGGCCAGGACACCAAGTTCTCGGTCGTCAAGAACACCCTGACCGCCATTGCAGCCAAGGAAGCAGGCGTTGAAGCATTCAACGACCAGCTCTCCGGCCCCACTGCAATCGCGTTCATCAAGGGTGACGCAGTTGCCGCTGCCAAGAGCCTGACGGATTTTGCCAAGGCCAACAAGCAGCTGGTCATCAAGACCGGTTACTTCGAGGGCAAGGCACTGAACGCCAGCGAAGTTGCTGCCCTGGCAGCACTCGAGTCCCGTGAGCTGCAGCTCGCCAAGGTTGCAGGCATCCTCAAGGCTCCTGCTGCCGCCGCTGCACGCATCATCGACGCACTGCGCCTCAAGCTTGAAGAAGAGAACGGTGCACCGGCAGCTGCCGAGGCTCCCGCCGCTGAAGAAGCCCCCGAAGCAGCTGCAGAGGCTCCCGCCGAAGCACCCGCTGCCGAAGAGAACTAGTTTCTCTTTACCCACCAGACTCCGGTGCGAAGGCAACGGCCCAGGCCGCCAAGCACCACCTATAGGAAGGACGCCACACCATGGCGAAGCTCACCAACGAAGAGCTCATTGAAGCTTTCAAGGAACTGACCATCATCGAGCTCTCCGAGTTCGTCAAGCTCTTCGAAGAGACCTTCGAAGTTACTGCTGCTGCTGTTGCAGTTGCCGGCCCCGCCGGTGGCGGCGCTGCTGAAGAAGCCGAAGAGAAGACTGAATTCGATGTCGTCCTCGAATCTGCTGGCGAAAAGAAGATCGCAGTGATCAAGGAAGTTCGCGCCATCACTTCCCTCGGTCTCAAGGAAGCTAAGGACGTTGTTGACAGCGCTCCGAAGGCTGTTCTCGAAGGCGTCACCAAGGAAGCTGCCGAAAAGGCAAAAGAGCAGCTCGAAGCTGCCGGCGCTACCGTTACCCTCAAGTAACTCACGCTGCTTCACGGAAAACCCCGTCCACTTCGGTGGGCGGGGTTTTCCTGCGTTTAACCCCAACGCGGGGTCAGATACGGCCCTTGAAATGCCCTCTATTGGGCAGTATCTGAACCCGCGTTGCTAGTTCGGGTCCGAGATGTCAGCGACGACGGCGCCGAGTGCCGAGGTGAGCGCATCGGCCTCAACGAAGGCGCTGTAGCCGTGCTCGCCGGCGCCCATGGAGATCCGGCGGCCCGTGATGGTGGCATCGGCGTAAACGGGCCAGGCAGTGGTGCTGCCGAGGGGTGTGATGGTGCCGCGCTCGTAGCCGGTAGCGTCCAGGGCGACGTCGGCAGTCGGCAGCGACAGCTTGTTCACCCCCACCAGGGCGCGCAGCTTGGGCCAGGAGATCTGCCGGTCGCCCGGAATCAGCGCAAACAGGAACGTCCCGTCCTTGTGCTTGACCACCAGCGACTTCACAATGTCCGCCGGGGTGATGCCCAGGATCCCGGCCGCCTCCTCCAGGCTGCGCGCCGCCATCCGCTCCACGATCTCCACGTCGAGGCCGCGCGCGGCGGCATCAGCCAGGAAGCGCTGACGTCCGACGGCGGCGCTTCCGTTGCCGGCCTGCCCCACCATCAGTCCCGGTACAGCAGGAGGGCTTCGCCCTGGCCGCCGCCGCCGCACAGGGAGACTGCGGCTTTGCCGCTGCCCCGCCGCTTGAGTTCATGGGCCGCGTGCAGGGCCAGCCGGGCACCTGAGGCTCCGATCGGGTGGCCCAATGCGATGGCGCCGCCGTGGATGTTGCACTGGTCCAGCGGGTAGTCCAGGTCCTTCAGCGACTGCACTGCCACGGAACCGAAGGCTTCGTTGATTTCGATGAAGTCCAGGTCCTTCGTGCTCCAGCCCGCACGCTGCAAGGCGTTCATGATGGCGTTGGACGGCTGCGAATGCAGGGAGTTGTCCGGGCCCGCAACCTGGCCGGGCTTGCCCACAACAGCCAGGTAGTCCAGACCGTTGTCCTCGGCGAACTGGCGGGATGCCAGCACCAGTGCGGAGGCGCCGTCGGACAGGGGAGAGGAGTTGCCCGCCGTGATGGTTCCGTCGGTGACGAACGCGGCCCGGAGGCCGGCCAGGGTGTCGACGGACGTGTTGGGCCGGACGCCCTCGTCGGTGGCGACAACCACCGGATCGCCCTTGCGTTGCTTGACGCTGATAGGTGCGATCTCGTCGTCGAAGATTCCGTCCTTGGCAGCCAGTGCGGCGCGCTGGTGCGATTGGGCGGCCACATTGTCCTGTGAAGCCCGGTCGATTCCCAGCGACAGGTTCTTGGTCTCGGTGGACAGGCCCATGGACTGGCCGTCGAAGGCATCGGTCAGGCCATCATGGGCGGCCACATCCAAAGCCTGGATGGCCCCGTAGGTCCAGCCCTGGCGGGAGCCTGGCAGCAAGTGGGGCGCCCGGGTCATGGATTCCTGGCCGCCGGCCACCACCACGGTGGCGTCGCCGCTGCGGATCATCCGGGCCGCGTCGATCACGGCGGTAAGCCCGGACAGGCACACCTTGTTGATGGTGACAGTGGGGACGTTCCAGCCGATGCCCGCGCCGATGGCGCTCTGCCGCGCGGGGTTCTGCCCGGCGCCCGCCTGCAGCACCTGGCCCATGATGACCGCGTCCACCTTGCCTGCGTCCACACCGCTCGCGGTGAGCGCCGCCTTGATGGCGTGCGCGCCGAGTTCGACGGCGGTGAAGCTCGCCAGTTGCCCGTTCAGGCGCCCCTGCGGGGTCCGCGCTGCTGCCAGGATGACAACGTCAGTGTTGTCCGTGGAGTTGCCCATTGTGATCTCTTCCGCTCTGTAAACGATGTAGGCCAAGGCTATCGTGAGCCTCATCACCTACTAGTCCAAACGCAGAAGCGGCGCCGGTGATTCCGTGCGGACCGGCTCTGGTCTTGCCCTCGGGGCCGGCGGCGGCCCATAGGGGAGAACTACCCATGCACGTGATGTGCACCGTGTCGACATGATGCGTAGGGTGGACGGCGAACATCAAAGCGTCACCGCTACGCAAAAACAGGGAGCAGAATCTTGAAGAAAATCCTCGCCGCGGCGGCCCTCGCCGGCCTCGCCGGACTGACGGCCTGCAGCGTGGCCACTCCTGCTCCCGGCGCCGCCACGTCCCCGGCCACCCCCGAGACGTCCAGCCCCGCACCCTTCCAGGAGACGCCGTCGGGCTCTTCCGACGACTCGACCCCCCATGCAGGCGGCGTCAAAGCCGCATGCGAGCAGTTCAACAAGCTCTACGCGGACTACAAGGCCATCAATGGCGACGCCAACGCCTACGAGGACATCTACTTCGCGGCGCAGGACGCCAAGGACGCTGCGTCCGGCAACCAGGTTGGTCTGTTCACCTCCCTGAGCGTCCTCGCCCTCGACCGCTCTTCGACGGTCATCGGCGGCGAAGGGGTGGAGCAGTCGGCCAAGGACCTGATCCGTGACGCAGTCTTCGCCAACGCCCAGGAGTGCACGGCCGAGGGCATCACGCTGACGCTCTGACGCCGGGAAAGCGCCGAAAAATCAGTGCTTGCAATAACGCTGGATGTGGGGTAGACACGATATTGGTTTTGCCGTATCGTAGATATTTGCGTCTTCCCTGTTTACCTTCAGCCTTCATATAGCGGTGGGCTTTGCCTGGCAGCTGACCATCAACGTGCCGTCAACAACGTCATTGTATGGTCGGCCCCGGCCCCGGGTCATATAGCGGAACCGGTGGTAGCACTGCGGAGTCATTCCGCAGGGTGCACAGCGGGGGAGATCTGAAAACGCCTGAAGGTCTGTGGAAGGATCCCTCTTGGTCGCCTCGAGCACCTCTAATAACGAAACCGCTAACACCGCCGACAGCACTGATGGTGCCACTCGCCGGCTCTCATTCGCAAAGATTCACGAACCGCTTGACGTTCCGAATCTCCTTGCCCTGCAGACGGACAGCTTCGACTGGCTGGTCGGAAACGAACGCTGGCAGGCACGCGTAGCGAAGGCCGTCGAAGAAAACGATCTCAGCGTCGCCACCTCGTCCGGACTGTCGGACATCTTCGAAGAGATCTCCCCGATCGAGGACTTCCAGGGCACCATGTCCCTGAGCTTCTCCGATCCGGAGTTCGCTGACCCAAAGTACACCATGGCCGAATGCAAGGACCGGGACGCAACGTACTCGGCTCCGCTGTACGTCAAGGCCGAGTTCATGAACAACAACACGGGCGAAATCAAGCAGCAGACCGTGTTCATGGGCGACTTCCCGCTGATGACCGAGAAGGGCACCTTCGTCGTCAACGGCACCGAGCGTGTGGTCGTCTCCCAGCTGGTCCGTTCACCGGGCGCCTACTTTGAGCGCACCGCTGACAAGACCAGTGACAAGGACATCTTCACTGCCAAGATCATCCCGTCCCGCGGTGCATGGTTCGAACTCGAAATCGACAAGCGCGACCAGGTCGGCGTCCGCCTCGACCGTAAGCGCAAGCAGTCGGTCACGGTTCTGCTGAAGGCCCTTGGCTGGACCGAAGGCCAGATCCTCGAAGAATTCGGCCAGTACGACTCCATGCGTGCAACGCTGGAGAAGGACGCCACCGAAACCCGCGAAGACGCGTTGCTGGACATCTACCGGAAGCTGCGACCGGGCGAGCCGCCCACAGTCGAGGCTGCCCAGTCACTCCTGGACAACCTGTACTTCAACTCCAAGCGCTACGATCTGGCCAAGGTTGGCCGCTACAAGATCAACCGTAAGCTTGGCATCGACCGCTCCCTTGGCGACAAGGAAGCTTCGGTCCTGCACGTTGAAGACATCGTTGCCATGATCAAGTTCCTGGTTGCCCTGCACGCCGGCGAGAAAACCCTCACGGGCAAGCGCGATGGCCAGGACCACGAGCTGCGCGTCGAGATCGATGACATCGACCACTTCGGCAACCGCCGCATCCGCGCCGTCGGCGAGCTCATCGAGAACCAGGTCCGCACCGGCCTGTCCCGTATGGAGCGCGTTGTCCGCGAGCGTATGACCACCCAGGACGTCGAAGCCATCACGCCGCAGACCCTGATCAACATCCGCCCGGTTGTCGCAGCCATCAAGGAGTTCTTCGGAACGTCCCAGCTGTCGCAGTTCATGGACCAGAACAACCCGCTTTCGGGTCTGACCCACAAGCGCCGTCTGTCCGCGCTTGGCCCGGGTGGTCTGTCCCGTGACCGCGCAGGCATGGAAGTCCGAGACGTTCACCCGTCCCACTACGGACGTATGTGCCCCATCGAAACCCCTGAAGGCCCGAACATTGGTCTGATCGGTTCGCTGGCATCCTACGGCCGCATCAACCCGTTCGGCTTCATCGAGACTCCTTACCGTCTCGTTTCCGAAGGCGTTGTCTCCGATGAGGTCCAGTACCTGACGGCCGACGACGAAGCAGAGGTCCTGATCGCTCAGGCCAACGCCCCGCTGGACTCGAACAAGAAGTTCGCCGAAGAGACCGTCCTGGTCCGCGCCCGTGGTGGTGGAGGCGAGCCTGTGCTCGTTCCCGCCGGCGAGGTCGAGTTCATGGACGTTTCCCCGCGCCAGATGGTGTCCGTGGCTACGGCCCTGATCCCGTTCCTCGAGCATGACGATGCAAACCGCGCACTGATGGGTGCGAACATGCAGCGCCAGGCCGTGCCGCTGGTCCGTTCCGAGGCCCCGTTCGTGGGTACCGGCATGGAGCGTGCAGCTGCTGTCGACGCCGGTGACGTCACCATCGCGAAGAAGGCAGGTGTGGTTACCGAGGTCTCCGCTGAGCTGGTCATCATGCTCAACGATGACGGCACGGAAACCAACTACCGCATCAACAAGTTCGCCCGCTCCAACCAGGGCAACTGCTACAACAACCGCGTCCTGGTGAACGAAGGCCAGCGCCTCGAGGTCGGCGGCATCATCGCTGACGGTCCGGCAACGGACCAGGGCGAGCTCGCCCTCGGTAAGAACCTGCTCGTGGCATTCATGTCATGGGAAGGCCACAACTTCGAGGACGCCATCATCCTCTCGCAGCGCATTGTTGCCGAGGACGTTCTTTCCTCCATCCACATCGAGGAGCACGAGATCGATGCCCGCGACACCAAGCTTGGTGCCGAGGAAATCACCCGTGACATCCCCAACGTGTCCGAGGAAGTCCTGGCAGGCCTGGACGAGCGCGGCATCATCCACATCGGTGCTGAAGTTGAAGCCGGCGACATCCTGGTCGGAAAGGTCACCCCGAAGGGTGAAACCGAACTGACCCCGGAAGAGCGCCTGCTGCGCGCCATCTTCGGTGAGAAGTCCCGCGAAGTGCGCGACACCTCCCTGAAGGTTCCGCACGGCGAGTCCGGCACCGTCATCGGTGTCCGCGTCTTCGACCGCGACAACGACGACGAACTGCCCCCGGGTGTGAACCAGCTGGTCCGCGTCTACGTGGCTGCCAAGCGCAAGATCACCGACGGCGACAAGCTCGCCGGCCGTCACGGCAACAAGGGTGTTATCTCCAAGATCCTCCCGATCGAGGACATGCCCTTCCTTGCCGACGGTACCCCCGTTGATATCGTCCTGAACCCGCTGGGTGTTCCGGGCCGTATGAACGTCGGCCAGGTGCTCGAAACGCACCTTGGCTGGGTTGCCAAGACTGGTTGGAAGATCGAAGGCGAGCCCGAGTGGGTCAAGCAGCTGCCGAACCTGCCGCGCGAGAGTGGCTCGACCACTGTTGCAACGCCGGTGTTCGATGGCGCCCGTGAAGAAGAAATCACGGGTCTGCTGGACTCCACCAACGTGACCCGCGACGGCGACCGCCTGATCAACTCCTCAGGCAAGACCCGGCTGTTCGACGGCCGCTCCGGCGAGCCGTTCCCGGATCCGATCTCCGTGGGCTACATGTACATCCTGAAGCTCCACCACCTGGTGGACGACAAGATCCACGCCCGCTCCACCGGCCCGTACTCCATGATCACGCAGCAGCCGCTGGGTGGTAAGGCACAGTTCGGTGGCCAGCGCTTCGGTGAAATGGAAGTGTGGGCGCTCGAAGCTTACGGCGCCGCCTACACGCTCCAGGAGCTCCTCACGATCAAGTCGGATGATATCCACGGTCGTGTGAAGGTCTACGAAGCCATCGTCAAGGGCGAGAACATCCCCGAACCGGGCGTTCCTGAGTCCTTCAAGGTCTTGATCAAGGAAATGCAGTCGCTGTGCCTGAACGTGGAAGTACTCTCCACGGACGGAACCACAATTGAAATGCGTGACTCTGATGACGCAGTCTTCACGGCTGCGGAAGAACTGGGCATCGATCTGTCTCGTGCAGAGCCCAGTTCCGTAGAAGAGGTTTAGCAGGTGGCGTCCCGGGAAAAGCAAGCGGCCCCGCCGCGCTGACTTTTCCCGGGGCCTCACCTCCCTCATTCCGCACCCAAGACTTCAGAATTTAGAGAACAAGAGAGAACAGGGACCATATGTCCAGCGAATCCTCCTTCGGCCTCATGCAGATCGGCCTCGCCACCGCGGATGACATCCGTGGCTGGTCTTACGGCGAGGTTAAGAAGCCGGAAACCATCAACTACCGCACGCTCAAGCCTGAGAAGGACGGCCTCTTCTGCGAGAAGATCTTCGGCCCGTCCCGCGACTGGGAATGCTACTGCGGTAAGTACAAGCGCGTGCGCTTCAAGGGCATCATCTGCGAACGGTGTGGCGTTGAAGTCACCCGTGCGAAGGTCCGCCGTGAGCGCATGGGCCACATCGAGCTGGCCGCCCCGGTCACGCACATCTGGTACTTCAAGGGTGTCCCGTCCCGCCTGGGCTACCTCCTTGACCTGGCACCGAAGGACCTCGAAAAGGTCATCTACTTCGCCGCCTACATGATCACGAGCGTCGACGCCGACAGCCGCCACGAGGAACTGCCCAACCTTCAGGTTGAGCACGACATCGAGAAGAAGCAGCTGATCGACAACCGCGACTCCGACATCGCCACGATCGCCCGCGACCTCGAGAACGAAATCGCCCGCCTCGAAGGTGAAGGCGCGAAGGCTGCCGACAAGAAGAAGGCCCGCGACTCCGCCGACCGCCAGATGGCGAACGTGCGTAAGCGTGCCGACGCCGAAATCGAGCGCCTCGAGCAGGTCTGGGACCGCTTCAAGAACCTCAAGGTCGCTGACCTTGAAGGTGACGAAGGCCTTTACCGCGAACTGCGCGACCGCTACGGCCTGTACTTCGAAGGCTCCATGGGTGCCGAAGCCATCAAGAAGCGTCTTGAGAACTTCGACATGCAGGCCGAGTCGGACCTGCTGCGCGACATCATCGCCAACGGCAAGGGCCAGCGCAAGACCCGTGCCCTCAAGCGCCTGAAGGTGGTCAATGCGTTCCTGACCACCAACAACAGCCCGCTCGGCATGGTTCTTGACGCCGTCCCGGTGATCCCGCCGGAACTGCGTCCGATGGTCCAGCTGGACGGTGGCCGCTTCGCGACCTCCGACCTCAACGACCTCTACCGCCGCGTGATCAACCGCAACAACCGCCTCAAGCGCCTGCTTGACCTCGGTGCGCCGGAGATCATCGTCAACAACGAGAAGCGCATGCTTCAGGAAGCTGTTGACAGCCTCTTCGACAACGGCCGCCGCGGCCGCCCGGTCACCGGACCGGGCAACCGTCCGCTGAAGTCCCTGAGCGACATGCTCAAGGGCAAGCAGGGCCGTTTCCGCCAGAACCTCCTTGGCAAGCGCGTCGACTACTCCGGCCGTTCGGTCATCGTGGTCGGTCCGCAGCTGAAGCTGCACCAGTGTGGCCTGCCCAAGCAGATGGCACTGGAGCTCTTCAAGCCGTTCGTGATGAAGCGCCTGGTTGACCTCAACCACGCCCAGAACATCAAGTCGGCCAAGCGCATGGTTGAGCGTTACCGTCCGCAGGTCTGGGACGTGCTGGAAGAGATCATCACCGAACACCCGGTGCTGCTCAACCGTGCACCTACCCTGCACCGCCTCGGCATCCAGGCGTTCGAACCCCAGCTTGTTGAAGGTAAGGCAATCCAGCTCCACCCGCTGGTTTGTGGCGCCTTCAACGCTGACTTCGACGGCGACCAGATGGCAGTCCACCTGCCGCTGAGCCCCGAGGCCCAGGCTGAGGCACGCATCCTGATGCTGTCCTCGAACAACATCCTGAAGCCGTCCGACGGCCGTCCGGTCACCCTGCCCTCGCAGGATATGATCATCGGTCTCTACCACCTGACCACCAAGCGTGTCGGTTCAGCTGGCGAAGGCCGCGTCTTCTCCTCGGTTGCCGAAGCCATCATGGCCTACGACCTCCGCGAGCTGCACCTGAACTCACAGGTCAGGATCCGCCTCGAAGGCTTTGTTCCTTACGCAGGCTGGGAAGCCCCGGAAGGCTGGGAGCCCGGCCAGCCGGTGCTCGTCCAGACCTCCCTGGGCCAGGTCATCTTCAACCTGACCCTGCCCGAGGATTACCCCTGGGTTGAGAACGTTGCGGACAAGGGCGAACTGTCCACGATCGTCAACGATCTCGCCGAGCGCTACCCGAAGGTCATCACAGCGGCAACGCTGGACAACCTGAAGGATGCCGGTTTCTACTGGGCCACCCGGTCCGGCGTCACCGTCGCCATCTCGGACATCGAGGTACCCAAGGACAAGCCGCGGATCCTTGCCGGCTACGAGACCATGGCTGCCAAGATCCAGGGCCAGTACGACAAGGGCCTGATCGACGACGACGAGCGTCGCCAGGAACTGATCGAGATCTGGAACAAGGCAACCAACGAGATCGCCCAGGTCATGCGCGACAACCTGTCACCGATGAACACCATCAACCGCATGGTCTCCTCCGGTGCACGTGGTAACTGGATGCAGGTCCGTCAGATCGCGGGTATCCGTGGCCTGGTGGCCAACCCCAAGGGTGAAATCATCCCGCGTCCCATCAAGTCCTCCTATCGCGAGGGCCTGTCGGTGCTGGAATACTTCATCGCCACGCACGGTGCCCGTAAGGGTCTGGCTGACACCGCCCTGCGTACCGCCAACTCGGGTTACCTGACCCGTCGTCTGGTGGACGTCTCGCAAGACGTCATTGTCCGCGAAGAGGACTGCGGCACCGAGCGCGGCCTGGTCACGCCCATCGCCGTGCCGGACGCCAACGGCGAACTGGTCCTGGACGAGAACGTCGAGAACAGCGCCTACGCCCGTACGCTCGCTGTTGATGTTGTGGACTCCAAGGGCAATGTCCTTGCGGCCGGCGGCACCGACTGCGGCGACGTCGTCATCGCTGAGCTGTTCGCAGCCGGCATCACCGAGGTCAAGGTCCGCTCCGTACTCACCTGTGAGTCCAGCGTCGGCACCTGCGCCCTGTGCTACGGCCGCTCGCTGGCCACCGGCAAGACTGTGGACATCGGCGAAGCCGTTGGCATCATCGCGGCACAGTCCATCGGTGAGCCCGGTACCCAGCTGACCATGCGTACGTTCCACACCGGTGGTGCTGTTTCCGCCAGTGGTGGCGACGACATCACCCAGGGTCTGCCCCGTATCCAGGAGCTCTTCGAAGCCCGTACTCCGAAGGGTGTCGCACCGATTGCTGAAGCAGCCGGCCGCATCACCATCGAAGAGTCCGAGCGACAGATGCGCCTGGTCATCACCCCGGATGACGGATCTGAAGAGATCGCGTACCCGGTACTGCGCCGTTCACGTCTCCTCATTGAGGATGGCGAGCACGTCACGGTAGGCCAGAAGCTCATCAACGGCCCGGTCGATCCCAAGCAGGTTCTGCGCATCATGGGTCCCCGTGCCGCGCAGAAGTTCCTGGTGGACGAGGTCCAGGGCGTGTACCGCAGTCAGGGCATCGGTATCCACGACAAGCACGTCGAGGTTATTGTCCGCCAGATGCTGCGCCGCGTCACGGTCATCGAGTCCGGCGAATCGGATCTGCTGCCCGGCGAGCTCGCCGAGCGCAGCCGCTTCGAGGAAGCGAACCGCCGCGTTGTGTCCGAGGGTAAGACTCCGGCTTCCGGACGTCCTGAGCTCATGGGCATCACCAAGGCATCCCTGGCCACCGAGTCCTGGCTGTCCGCAGCTTCCTTCCAAGAGACCACCCGCGTCCTGACGCAGGCGGCCATGGAAGGCAAGAGCGATCCGCTGCTCGGCCTCAAGGAGAACGTCATCATCGGTAAGCTGATCCCGGCCGGCACGGGTCTCCCGCGCTACACCGAGGTCACCGTGGAGCCCACTGAGGAAGCAAAGGCCAACCTGTTCACCGGCCCCAGCGCATTCAGTGACTTCTCGTACGACTCCCTGGGCGGCGACGGAGCTCCTGAGTTCCACGCCATCCCGCTGGATGACTACGATCTTGGCAACGATTTCCGCTAGGCGTCCCTAGGAAGGCCCCGTTTCCCGCTGCTGCCGTTTGGCAGGGGGAGACGGGGCCTTTCGTATACACCCGATTAAGGCGCGGGAGCAAGCCGTGCTAGAATTTTGGTAATTGTTCTGTGTGGCAGTGGATGAAGGCCGCCGCAGCATCATTTTGGTTTTGTTCTCATGATGTTGGGTGTGAGCTTGTTTCCGGGTTGCGGGCTAGGTGCGCAACGAATGCCACTCTTTTGCACGCCTAGGCAAGATTCGAGATACCAAGGCTGCGAGGACAACGCCAAAACCGATGCAGTGACGGCTGACGCCTGAATGTGCCGGTAGAGATCAAACCAACGGAGAACACGAGAGTGCCTACGATTAACCAGCTGGTCCGCAAGGGCCGCACGCCTAAGGTCAAAAAGACCAAGGCCCCCGCGCTTAACGGCAGCCCGATGCGCCGCGGTGTTTGCACCCGCGTTTACACCACCACCCCGAAGAAGCCGAACTCGGCTCTCCGTAAGGTTGCACGTGTGCGCCTCAACGGTGGCGTCGAAGTCACCGCTTACATCCCCGGTGTGGGTCACAACCTGCAGGAGCACTCCATTGTGCTCGTTCGCGGTGGTCGTGTTAAGGACCTCCCCGGTGTCCGCTACAAGATCGTCCGTGGCGCCCTCGATACCCAGGGTGTGAAGAACCGTAAGCAGGCACGCAGCCGCTACGGCGCAAAGATGGAGAAGAAGTAATATGCCTCGCAAGGGTCCGGCCCCCAAACGGCCGCTCGTACTAGATCCCGTTTACGGCTCCCCGCTGGTCACCCAGCTCATCAACAAGGTGCTGGTTGACGGTAAGAAGTCCACCGCAGAGCGCATCGTCTACGGTGCCCTCGAAGGCGCCCGCGCCAAGTCCGGCGGCGACCCCGTAGCAGCCCTCAAGAAGGCCATGGAGAACGTCAAGCCTTCCCTCGAGGTCCGCTCACGCCGCGTTGGTGGCGCCACCTACCAGGTTCCGGTTGAGGTTAAGCCGGGCCGCTCCACCGCACTCGCCCTGCGCTGGCTGGTTGGCTACTCCAAGGCTCGCCGTGAAAAGACCATGACCGAGCGCCTCCAGAACGAAATCCTGGATGCGTCCAACGGTCTCGGTGCCGCTGTGAAGCGTCGCGAAGACACCCACAAGATGGCCGAGTCCAACAAGGCCTTCGCACACTACCGCTGGTAATACTTCCCGTACGCCGCCGGCTCAGCTGAGCCGGCGGCGAACGTGTAGTCCATCCGAAAGGGAGACACCGTGGCACAGGACGTGCTTACCGACCTTAGTAAGGTCCGCAACATCGGCATCATGGCCCACATCGATGCCGGCAAGACCACCACCACCGAGCGCATCCTGTTTTACACAGGTGTGAACCACAAGATTGGCGAAACGCACGACGGCGCTTCGACCACTGACTGGATGGAACAGGAAAAGGAACGCGGCATCACCATCACGTCTGCCGCCGTGACCTGCTTCTGGGAAAACAACCAGATCAACATCATCGACACCCCCGGCCACGTTGACTTCACCGTTGAGGTTGAGCGCTCACTGCGCGTCCTCGATGGCGCTGTCGCCGTTTTCGATGGCAAGGAAGGCGTTGAGCCGCAGTCCGAGACCGTTTGGCGTCAGGCTGACAAGTACAACGTTCCCCGCATCTGCTTCGTCAACAAGATGGACAAGCTGGGCGCTGACTTCTACTTCACCGTAGACACCATCATCAGCCGTCTCGGTGCCAAGCCGCTCGTTATGCAGCTGCCGATCGGCGCCGAGAACGACTTCGTCGGCGTCGTCGACATCCTGGAAATGCGCGCGCTGGTTTGGCCGGGCGACTCCAAGGGTGACGTCACCATGGGTGCCAAGTACGAGGTCCAGGAGATCCCGGCTGACCTCAAGGAGAAGGCTGAAGAGTACCGCGCAGCCCTCATTGAGGCCGTTGCCGAGTCCTCCGAAGAGCTCATGGAGAAGTACCTCGAGGGCGAAGAGATTTCCATCGAGGAGCTCAAGGCCGGCATCCGCAAGATGACCATCAACTCTGAGCTCTACCCGGTCTTCTGTGGCTCAGCGTTCAAGAACCGTGGCGTTCAGCCGATGCTCGATGCTGTCATCGACTACCTGCCGAACCCGCTCGACGTCCCGCCGATGATCGGTCACGATCCCCGCGACGAAGAGAAGGAACTGACCCGCAAGCCGTCTTCCGAAGAGCCGTTCTCGGCTCTGGCATTCAAGATTGCTGCGCACCCGTTCTTCGGCCAGCTCACCTTCGTCCGCGTGTACTCCGGTCACGTGGAAGCAGGCGCACAGGTGGTCAACTCCACCAAGGGCAAGAAGGAGCGCATCGGCAAGCTGTTCCAGATGCACGCCAACAAGGAAATGCCTGTTGAGGGCGCTACCGCCGGCCACATCTACGCAGCGATCGGTCTGAAGGACACCACCACGGGCGATACCCTGTGTGACTCCGCCAACCAGATCGTGCTCGAGTCCATGAGCTTCCCGGAGCCCGTGATCTCTGTTGCCATCGAACCGAACACCAAGGGTGACCAGGAGAAGCTCTCCACGGCCATCCAGAAGCTCTCCGCTGAGGACCCGACCTTCCAGGTTTCCCTCAACGAAGACACCGGTCAGACCATCATCGCCGGCATGGGCGAGCTCCACCTGGACATCCTGGTGGACCGCATGCGCCGCGAATTCAAGGTCGAAGCAAACGTCGGCAAGCCGCAGGTTGCTTACCGCGAAACCATCAAGCGTGCTGTAGAGCGTCACGACTACACGCACAAGAAGCAGACCGGTGGTTCGGGTCAGTTCGCAAAGATCCAGATCGCGATCGAGCCGATGGACACCGCCGACGGCGAGCTGTACTCGTTCGAGAACAAGGTCACTGGTGGCCGCGTTCCGCGCGAATACATCCCGTCCGTTGACGCGGGTATCCAGGATGCACTGAACGACGGCGTCCTGGCCGGTTACCCGGTTGTTGGCATCAAGGCAACGCTGATTGACGGCGCTTACCACGATGTTGACTCCTCGGAAATGGCGTTCAAGATCGCCGGCCGTATGGCTTTCAAGGAAGCCGCACGCAAGGCGAACCCTGTTCTGCTCGAACCGCTGATGGATGTCGAAGTCCGCACCCCTGAGGAATACATGGGTGAAGTTATCGGCGACATCAACTCACGCCGTGGCCAGATGCAGTCCATGGAAGATGCACAGGGTGTCAAGGTCATCCGTGCGCACGTCCCGCTGTCCGGTATGTTCGGCTACATCGGTGACCTGCGCTCGAAGACCCAGGGCCGCGCTGTGTACTCCATGACGTTCAACAGCTACGCCGAGGTCCCGAAGGCAGTTGCCGACGAGATCATCCAGAAGACCCGCGGCGAATAGTCCTTCGGACTTTCACAGCGACAAACTCGGGTGCGTTTCCGGATGACGGAAGCACGCCTGGTGCAGATGGCCGGAGCCCGGCCAGGATGCAGTCCCGGTTTTGGCCGGGTGCTGGCCATCTGCACGAACAGGCTCTAGGCACTAGTATTAGTTCCTGAATCTGCAATTTCACCAATCCAAAGCCCCCCAAGTAGACTTACCTGAGTTTCTGCCGCGACAAGCGCGGTTGAAGGGTAAGTCATTTGAAAACGTTCTAGGAGGAACCTGTGGCAAAGGCAAAGTTCGAGCGGACTAAGCCGCACGTTAACATCGGCACCATTGGTCACGTTGACCACGGTAAGACGACGTTGACGGCCGCCATTTCCAAGGTGCTGTACGACAAGTACCCGACTCTCAACGAGAAGCGTGACTTCGCGTCCATTGACTCTGCTCCCGAAGAGCGTCAGCGCGGCATTACCATCAACATCTCCCACGTTGAGTACCAGACCGAGAAGCGCCACTACGCACACGTAGACGCTCCGGGTCACGCTGACTACATCAAGAACATGATCACCGGTGCTGCGCAGATGGACGGTGCAATCCTCGTGGTTGCCGCCACTGACGGCCCGATGGCTCAGACTCGCGAGCACGTTCTGCTCGCCCGCCAGGTTGGTGTTCCCTACCTGCTGGTCGCGCTGAACAAGTCCGACATGGTTGACGATGAGGAACTGCTGGACCTCGTTGAAATGGAAGTACGTGAGCTCCTGAGCTCGCAGGGCTTCGATGGCGACGAAGCACCGGTTGTCCGCGTTTCCGGCCTCAAGGCTCTGGAAGGCGACCCGGAGTGGGTCAAGTCCGTCGAGGACCTGATGGCTGCTGTGGATGAGTCCGTTCCGGACCCCATCCGCGACCGCGACAAGCCCTTCCTGATGCCGATCGAAGATGTCTTCACCATCACCGGCCGTGGCACCGTTGTTACGGGCCGCGCCGAGCGTGGAACCCTCGCCATCAACTCCGAGGTCGAGATCGTCGGCATCCGCCCGATCCAGAAGACCACGGTTACCGGTATCGAGATGTTCCACAAGCAGCTCGACGAAGCATGGGCCGGCGAGAACTGTGGCCTCCTGCTCCGCGGTCTGAAGCGTGATGACGTAGAGCGTGGCCAGGTTGTCGTCAAGCCGGGTTCCATTACCCCGCACACCGACTTCGAGGCTAACGTCTACATCCTCTCCAAGGACGAAGGCGGACGTCACAACCCGTTCTACTCCAACTACCGCCCGCAGTTCTACTTCCGCACCACGGACGTAACCGGCGTTATCACCCTGCCGGAAGGCACGGAAATGGTTATGCCTGGCGACAACACTGAGATGACCGTTGCGCTCATCCAGCCCATCGCTATGGAAGATGGCCTCGGCTTCGCTATCCGCGAAGGCGGCCGCACCGTTGGTTCAGGACGCGTCACCAAGATCATCAAGTAATTACTTGCTGATCTAGGATCAGGAGACCGCTTGCCGGCCCTCTGATACTTATCAACAGCCCCGCCGCGTATCTACGCAGCGGGGCTGTTGTTTGATACAGTTAATCCACTCATTGGATTAATTGTGCAGGCTTCGTGCCCTGCGGAGAGGGATCACCGTGAGGGACGAATCTTATGAAGCGGGCTACCGCGCAGGCCACCTCCAAGGGTGGCTTGATGCCATGGCCAAGCTTCAGGCACAGG
The DNA here is from genome assembly GCF_031454915.1 of Pseudarthrobacter sulfonivorans. Lineage (GTDB taxonomy): Bacteria > Actinomycetota > Actinomycetes > Actinomycetales > Micrococcaceae > Arthrobacter > Arthrobacter sulfonivorans_C. The sequence continues at coordinate 310,001 of NZ_JAVDRS010000001.1, forward strand.
GACAGCCGGGTCCTGCATTCAGTGAGTCTCCACGCTCTGCTTCCGCGGGCCCGGAGCCGCGTGAAGGCCCGACGGCGGCACGCGACGCCGTGCCTGCGCCGCCTCCGGTGCCGGTCACCGGGGTCCAGCCCCCGTTGACGCCTGCATCGCCTGTGGCTGTCGTGTCGCCGTTACCTCCCGCATCGCGGGTCGTCCCGCCGCAGTCACCGCCCGCTGCATTCCAGAACTATCCGGAGACGCCGGCCGAACGTCAGGCGCGCCGCGAAAAGCGGGACCGCCAGAACATCAACATCACTCTGTACGTTGCCAGCCTTCTCCTCGTGGCGGCGGCTGCCCTGTTCATTGGCACAAGCCTTCCGCCCATGATGCGTTTTGCGGGCGTATGCACCGTGACGGCGTTGTTTTACGGCGCTGGCTTTGTGCTCCATGCCAGGGTGCCGAGGCTCCGGCCTGCGGCGGTCGCATTCACCGGCACCGGCCTCGCCATGGTTCCTGTCGCCGGGCTGGCGCTGTACAACTTTGCCCTGCCGGACGGACCCACTGCCTGGCTCCTCACGTCGCTGATCGGCACGGTTGCCTACGCTGCGGCGGCTGTCCGGCTGGAGAGCCGGGTGCTGGTGTACCTCTCGCTGACCTTCGTTGCGTCCACGGCATTCTCCGGCGTTTCCATCCTCGGTGGCGCGCTGGTCTGGTATTTCGCCGCCCTCATAGGCGTGGCCGTGCTGCTGACGGGCCTGGCCTTGGCGCGGCCGGGTTGGCTGCCGCCGGTTTATGTCAGGCCGCTGATGGTCCTGCATCCCTATGTGGTTCCCGCTGTGGCCGCCGCGGCAACGTGCGTACCGTTGTATCTGGACAAGGCGGAGTACGCGCTGATCATCGCCATGTGCGGGGTCTATTTCGCGTTGATGGCCGCGGTCCCGGGCCCATGGCGGCTCCGCAACTTCTATGCTGCCCGGGCTGCCCTGACGGTTGCGGCCGCCGTCGCGGTCTGGGACCTGACCGGCCGGGGGAGTGACGCGCTGCTGGCAGCCAGCGTCCTGCTCGCCGTCCAGGCAATCGGGGTGGCGGTACTGTCGGCCGGGCTGAGCATAGGATTCCACGAGGCGAAGCAGCAGATCCAGCCTGCCGCCACCGCAGGTGCAGGCGTGGGTCCCGGGAACGGTGGCGGCACCGGCACCGGCACTGGCACTGGCACCGGCACCGGAACTGCCGGCGGCCGCTGGCCGGCTGATGCCTCTGTGACCTTCGGCCTGCAGCTCGCAGCTACGGCTGCGTTCGGTATCACTGAGGCCACGGCCGGTTTCTTCCGCAGCTTGGCCGGCCGTGGCTCGGTGCAGGTGGATGGTCCGGTACCGCTGTGGGTTCCGGTGGCATTGTCGCTGGTGACGGGTATGGTGCTGGCAGCCAAGTGGCGGGGCCGGTCCGAATGGCCGCCGGTGGCCGCCCTCGTCCTCGCTGCGCTGGCTGCTCCGTCCATGGGCGCCTGGCCGTTTGCCATCATGCTGTTCCTCGGCGCAGTCTACTGGGCTGCCCGCGGCGCATTCGCGGCAGGTACCTCCCGCGGACAGCTTGTGCTGGGGGCCCGCGTGGCCTTCACATTGGCGGTCCCCGTGACGGCCGCAGCCGTTATTGGCCAGGGCCCGGCTCGGGCCGAAGCCGCGGTGTTCGCACTGCTGATGGCACTGGTGGGCCAGCAGATCCTGACTGCCTTCCTGCAGCGCGCCGGCGTGCGGACCCTGGCGCCGCAGACGACCCTCGGTGCTTTCGCCGGCGCGGGAGCCCTGGTCCTGATCGGGCTGCCATTCATTGAGGCCTCGCCTGACCATGGCCTGACGGCCGTTGCCTTGCTGATCCAACTTCCTGCCGCCCTTGCCATCGGGGCGATGCTGGTGCCGAGGCCGGCCGCGGACAAGGACTGGTCCGCGAGCGTGTGGGAGGCCGTGCCGCTGGGCATGTCGCTGATTGCGGCCGCCGTCGCCTTCCAGTCTGTCTCGCAAGGTGCCGGAAACATGGCGCTGATCCTGGTGGTGGCATATCTGGCTATCACAGCAATGCGCCTGCCGCTGCGCCAGCACCGCTGGGCATACTGGTGGTTCGCGAGGGCAGCAGCAACAGTCCTCGCCCTGACAGCCTTCCACCAGCTTCAACAAGAAGCAGGCCCCCTGGTTGTCGGGGACGAAGTGGTCCGTCCCGCCATGGTCCTCGTGACGGTGCTGGCACTCCAGGTAAGTTTGCCATTGGTGGCTGCCGCCCGCCGTCGTGCGCCCCGGTGGATCCTCGCGGATGCCGGCGCGATGCTCCTCATCCAATTGGCGGCCAGCGCCACCCTTGCGCAGACAGGTTCCGCAGACTGGCAGGCCACTTCCGCCGCCGGGCTCACGGCCCTGGGGGCCGCCGCGTCCGGCTACTTCCTCCGCCGGGAGGAAGGTTCCGTTTGGCTGGGCCCGGTTGCCTTCGGATCCCTGCTGGTCTTCAGTGACGGCAATCTGCTGAACGTCGAACTGATCCTGGGCATCTTCGCGGCCTATGCCGCGGTGATGGTGGTTGCCGAGCCGCGGCGTGTAAGGAAGGGCTGGTACTTTGTCGCGGCCCGGGTGCTGACTGCCGGCCTGGCGCTGGTGCTCAGCTACGACATCACCGCTTCCCCCACAGTGGTATCCGTGACCTTCGCCGTGGTGCTCGCCGCCCAGCACGGGGTCCGCTGGGCAATGCGCTCACGGCTGGCGGAAGTCCCCTTCCAACAGGCGGCCGTCTGGATCACGCTGGCGGGACAGGCGCTGCTGCCGCTCGTGTATACGGCGGGCCGGGGGACCTCCGGGTTGCTGGTGCAGGACCACGACGGCGGCCGCTGGGTAGTGCTGCTGGAACTGCTGATGCTCCTTGCCTCCGCAGTCGCGGCCAGGAAGCTGTTCGAGGCCCGGGGCGCCCTCTACTTCGCTGTGTACGCGGCGCTGTTCGGACTGCTCGCCCTGGGTCCGTTGTTTACCTTCGGTGGGACGTTCCTGGCGTCCGCGGTGCTAAGCCACACCGGGACGGCCTCGGCGGTACTGGCTGTGGCGCTGCTCGCGGCTGCTGCCGGCGTAGTGCGGCGCCGGCGGAACATTGGCACGGAGAACATCGAGCACTGGCTCTGGCTGGCGACCGCTGGCTCCTTCGCCGTCACCGCCCTGGTGGTCTCACCACTGGCGGAAATCTGGGTGACCGGTGCCTCGGTCCTGGTTCTTTCCGTGGTGTTCTTTGCAGCTTCGCATGTCGAGGGCCAGCCCGTGCTGTATCCGCCGGCAGCCTTGGCAGCACTCGGCGGCGCCATGGCCTTGGCGGCGGAGGTCCTTCCGGACCTCACCGGCACGTGGGGCGACTTCCTGCCCTGGTTGGCCGGCGCAGGCTCGGCGGCCGCGGTACTCTACGTTGTGCGGCTGGTTCGCAGTGGTCCGCTGCAGGCCGACCCGGTGCGCCGCTGGTCTCTTGCCGGGGCCGCCCTACTGGGCTTGCTCCTCGTGGCCATGGCCGGAATCCGGCACGATGCGACCTCCTGGACGGCCGCAGCCATCCTGGCCGCCGCCGTCGGGATCGCTCACCATGAAGCCCCTGAAAGGGCGCGCCGGATTGCCCTGGAAGTAGGCGCCCTGGTGCTCACTGCAGCGGTCCAGCGGGCCGCTATCTTCGCCCTGGACGGGCCGGACCGGCTCAGCGGCCGCGTGTTTGCCGGCCTGCCGGATCCGTTCTGGGTGGCCCAGTGGTACGTGGTCCTGGCCGCCGTCCTCGGTGGCTTGCGCTACCTCTCCGGCCATCAGGGCGCCGGGCGGTTCCTGCTGGGAGTTGCTGCCGGGCTGCTGTCGTTCAGCGGCCTGGGCGTGGTGTTTGGTGGGACCGGCACGCAGCAGTTGTGGGTGCTGGTACTGCTTGCGATGCTGCTGGTGGCGGGCCTGGTTGTCGGGGACCGGCTGTTTGTCTGGTGGGGAGCGGCCGGAGTGGCGGCCTGCATTCTGTGGGCGATGAGGAATTACACGTTCCTTCTCCTGGCGGTGATTGCCGTGGGGCTCATCGTGTTTGCCGTCTGGCGGCTGAACCGTGGCACGTCCGGGTCGGCGCCGGACGCCGGGCCAGAGGTGGCCCCGGATCCCGCGGGAAACCCCCGGTCCGGCGACCACCGTGAACCGTCCGGCCGTCACTGATACTGTTGCTAGCAGCGAGAGGAGTTCATGATGGAATGGCTAATTTTTCTGGTCATCGTGGCAGCCGTAGTGGCCGGAGTGTTCTGGGCCAAGAAGCATTTCCGCAACGAGATTGACCGCGCCAAGCGCATCAACCGGGCCAACAAGAACCAGTAGCCAGGCCTCAGCCGGCCAGCGGTTTCCGGGCCAGGCTGAGTGCCTTGTACCAGTAGAACGATTCCTTCGGCGTGCGCTCCAGCGTTTCGAAATCCACGTGGACCAGGCCAAACCGCTGTGAGTAGCCGGCGGCCCATTCAAAGTTGTCCATCAGCGTCCAGACGTAATAGCCGCGGAGTTCCACGTCGTCGGCGATGCCGCCAGGTGCGGTTGCCTCCATCGCATGCTGGAGATGTCCAGCGATGTAGTCGATCCGTGGCTGGTCCGGCACCGGACCTGTGACGTGCTCGGGCTCAGGGAAGCTGGCACCGCTTTCCGTGATGTAGATCGGGGGCAGGGCGTCCTTGTAGCGGTCCTTCAGTTCCCGCAGCAGGATACCCAGATGCTCCGGAGCCACCGGCCAACCGAAACCTGTTGTCTCGTACTCTTCAAACGGCACCTGATGTGCAGGAATTTTGATCATCGCTTCGGCCGGCACCGTCAGGTCATCGCCGGTGCCCTGTCCGGCAGCTACTTTCACAGGCTGGTAATAGTTCACGCCGTAGAAGTCCACCGGCTGATGGATGGTGCGGAGATCGGCGTCGGAAATCTTTGGCAGGGAACGCAGCCACGGCTTCGCGAGCCGAAGAGCGAAGGGGTACCGGCCCAGCAGGATCGGATCGGCATAGATCCGGTTCAGCATCATGTCGAAGACCTTGGCTACGGCCCTGTCGGCAATCTTTTCCGTGGCGGGCCGGACCGGGGAGTGCAGGTTGGTCACGCCGATCCCGCCCCGGACCCCCTCCGCCCGCAGGGCCTGGACGGACAGGCCGTGTGCCAGCAGTTGGTGGTGGACGGCGGGAAAAGCGTCAAAGAGAAGGTAGCGCCCCGGTGCATGGACGCCGAGGGCATAACCGTTCAGCACCACCGAGGCAGGTTCGTTGAGCGTGACCCACTGGTCCACCCGGTCACCAAAACGCCGGCCGGCCGCGGCTGAGTATTCAGCGAACCGTTCGGCGGTGGCCCTGTTCATCCAGCCGCCGCCGTGTTCCAGGGGCAACGGCGTATCCCAGTGGTACAGGGTGGCCATGGGGGAGATGCCCGCTTCAAGGAGCTGATCGATCAGGCGGTCATAGAAGTCCAGGCCCTGCTCGTTGAAAGCGCCGCGGCCATCCGGCTGGATCCGGGGCCAGGAAATGGAAAAGCGGTAGGAATCCACGCCGAGTTCACGCATAAGCGCCACGTCTTCGGCCAACCGGTTGTAATGATCGCAGGCCATTGCCGGCGAGTGCCCGTCCCAGATGGCTCCCGGCTTCTCCACGAAGGCATCCCAGCCGGAGGGGCCTCTGCCGTCGGTGGCCAAAGCACCTTCGATCTGGAAAGCGGCTGCCGCGACTCCCAGGGTGAAGGAACGCGGCAGGCGGCCGGCCAGATCCTGGATGGAAACGTCATTTTCGACGGTCATGCCCCCATCATCCATTCGTAAGTTGGGGAAGGCAATGGCCTGCAGCTGGGTAGCAGCAGTGTCGTTTTGAGGCCCCACAGCCACAGTCACTGCTGCCCAGGTGGGACAGTAGCCGCAGATTCGCTTCTCCGGATAATATCCGGCATACTAGATGAGTTGTTCAAGCGCTTCTTCGTGTCCCGATCCGGATAATGCCGGGTGTCAGGGTCCAAGTGGAAGCCCAAACATAACCCACTCCCCATGGAACTGCGGATTTGTATGCGTGCTAAACGCGACACGCCCGACCGCGGGGGTCGGTTACGTCGGCAGGTTGAGGAACCCGGATTCATCCGGATTCAGCTTGTGCGGCGGGTGGTAGTTCAGACTTCAAATGCTTCGGCAGCCACATGCAACAAGAAAGTGAACAGAGCAGCCCTACTCAGAGCAGCACTAACTGAAAGAGAGTCAGGCGACATGGCGGGACAAAAAATCCGCATCCGGCTGAAGTCATACGACCACGAGGTCATTGACGTTTCAGCCCGGAAGATCGTTGAGACGGTCACGCGCGCAGGCGCAACGGTAGTTGGCCCTGTGCCGCTGCCTACGGAGAAGAACATCTACTGCGTAATCCGCTCTCCGCACAAGTACAAGGACAGCCGCGAGCACTTTGAAATGCGCACGCACAAGCGTCTTATCGACATCATCGATCCCACGCCGAAGGCTGTTGACTCGCTTATGCGTCTCGACCTGCCGGCCGACGTGAACATCGAAATCAAGCTGTAGGGAGGTGCTGAGAGACTATGACCGCAACCCGTAACGTAAAGGGCCTGCTGGGCACGAAGCTCGGCATGACCCAGGTCTGGGACGAGAACAACAAGCTCATCCCCGTCACTGTGGTCCAGGCAGATTCGAACGTCATCACCCAGCTGCGCAACGCAGACACTGATGGCTACGTCGCTGTACAGATCGGCTACGGCCAGATCGATCCCCGCAAGGTCACCAAGCCGCTGGCTGGTCACTTTGAAAAGGCAGGCGTCACGCCTCGCCGCCACGTCGTCGAACTGCGCACTGCAGATGCTGACACTTACGAGCTGGGCCAGGAGCTTTCTGTTGAGCTCTTCGAAGCCGGCCAGAAGATCGACGTCATCGGCACCACCAAGGGTAAGGGCTTCGCCGGCGTTATGAAGCGTCACGGCTTCCACGGCGTTGGAGCTTCCCACGGTGCCCACAAGAACCACCGTAAGCCCGGTTCAATCGGTGGCGCATCCACCCCGAGCCGCGTCTTCAAGGGCATGAAAATGGCCGGCCGCATGGGCGCCGTTCGTCACACCACGCTGAACCTCACGGTTCACGCAGTTGACGTCGAGAAGTCGCTGCTCCTGATCAAGGGTGCCGTCCCCGGCGCCCGCGGCCAGGTCGTACTCGTACGCACCGCCGTGAAGGGAGCCTAGTTAAATGACTAGCACTGTCAAGGTTGACCTGCCTGCAGAGATCTTCGACGTTCAGACCAACGTGCCGCTGCTGCACCAGGTCGTCGTTGCCCAGCTCGCTGCTGCTCGCCAGGGTACCCACAAGACCAAGACCCGCGCCGAGGTTTCCGGTGCAGGTCGCAAGCCGTTCAAGCAGAAGGGCACCGGCCGCGCCCGTCAGGGTTCAATCCGTGCTCCTCACATGACCGGTGGTGGCGTTGTCCACGGTCCCACACCGCGTGACTACAGCCAGCGCACCCCCAAGAAGATGATTGCTGCTGCACTGCGCGGCGCACTGTCTGACCGGGCCCGCAACGGACGCATCCACGTTGTTGCTGAACTTGTGGAGGGCACCAAGCCGTCCGTCAAGTCCGCACTTGCAACGCTGCGCGGAGTTTCCGAGCGCAAGAACCTGCTGGTTGTCATCGAGCGCGCCAACGATGTTGCAGCACTTTCCGTGCGCAACCTCGCCGGTGTTCACGTTCTGTACGCAGACCAGCTGAACACCTACGACGTACTCGTCTCTGACGACGTTGTCTTCACCAAGGCTGCCTACGAAGCATTCGTTGCTGACAAGGCAGTAGCAAAGAACGAGGAGGATGCCAAGTGAGTGCAGCCACCATCAAAGACCCGCGCGACGTCGTGCTTGCACCCGTCGTATCGGAAAAAAGCTACGGCCTGATCGATGAGGGCAAGTACACCTTCCTGGTGGACCCCCGCTCGAACAAGACCGAGATCAAGCTGGCCGTGGAGAAGATTTTCTCCGTCAAGGTCGAATCGATCAACACCATCAACCGTGCCGGTAAGCGCAAGCGCACCAAATTCGGATGGGGTACCCGCAAGAACACCAAGCGTGCAATTGTGAGCCTCAAAGAAGGCACCATCGACATCTTCGGCGGTCCGCTCTCGTAGCGGAGACCACTTTAACGAGGAAATAAATTATGGGAATCCGTAAGTACAAGCCGACTACACCGGGCCGTCGTGGCTCGAGCGTAGCGGACTTCACCGAAATCACGCGGTCAACGCCGGAAAAGTCGTTGGTACGTCCGCTGCCCAAAAAGGGCGGCCGTAACAACACCGGTAAGATCACCACCCGTCACAAGGGTGGTGGCCACAAGCGCCAGTACCGTCTGATCGACTTCCGTCGCCACGACAAGGACGGCGTCAACGCCCGCGTTGCCGAAATCGAGTACGATCCGAACCGCACGGCTCGCATCGCCCTCCTGCACTACGTTGATGGCACCAAGCGTTACATCATCGCCCCGAACAAGCTGTCCCAGGGTGACGTCGTTGAGGCAGGTGCCGGTGCTGACATCAAGCCCGGTAACAACCTGCCCCTGCTCAACATCCCGGTCGGTACCGTAATCCACGCAGTTGAACTGCGTCCGGGTGGCGGCGCCAAGATGGGCCGCTCCGCCGGTGCATCGATCCAGCTTGTTGCCAAGGAAGGCCGCTTCGCCCAGCTGCGTCTGCCTTCCGGCGAAATCCGCAACGTTGATGTGCGCTGCCGCGCAACCATCGGCGAGGTCGGCAACGCCGAGCAGTCGAACATCAACTGGGGCAAGGCCGGCCGTATGCGGTGGAAGGGCGTTCGCCCGACCGTCCGTGGTGTCGCCATGAACCCGGTTGACCACCCGCACGGTGGTGGCGAGGGTAAGACGTCCGGTGGACGTCACCCCGTCAACCCGAACGGTAAGCGTGAGGGCCGCACCCGCCGCCCGAACAAAGAGAGCGACAAGCTTATTGTGCGTCGTCGTCGTACTGGCAAGAACAAGCGATAGGAGCCTGGACACATGCCACGCAGCCTGAAAAAAGGTCCTTTCGTTGACCAGCACCTCTTTGTGAAGGTGGACAGGGAAAACGAAAAGGGCACCAAGAACGTCATCAAGACCTGGTCCCGCCGTTCGATGATCATCCCCGACATGCTCGGGCACACGATCGCCGTGCACGACGGACGCAAGCACATCCCCGTGTTTGTCACTGAGTCGATGGTCGGGCACAAGCTCGGCGAATTCGCTCCCACGCGGACATTCCGCGGCCATGTCAAGGACGACCGTAAGGGCAAGCGCCGCTAGGCGCCTGCACTTACGTCAAAGACGAGAGAAGGAAAGCAATGGAAGCCAAGGCAATTGCGCGTCACATCCGCGTAACGCCTATGAAGGCCCGGCGCGTCGTCAACCTTGTTCGTGGTAAGCAAGCGAATGAGGCTCTGGCAATTCTGAAGTTTGCCCCACAGGCAGCTTCAGAGCCGGTATTCAAGGTAGTTCAGTCGGCAATCTCCAACGCCCGGGTCCTCGCGGACCGCGACGGTGTTGCGTTTGACGAAGGTGACCTCATCATCAGCGAAGCGTTTGTTGATGAAGGCCCGACCATGAAGCGGTTCCAGCCGCGAGCCCAGGGTCGTGCATTTCAGATCAAGAAGCGCACGAGCCACATCACCGTGGTAGTCGCTACCCCGGAGAAAGAGGAGGCTCGCTAAGTGGGACAGAAAGTTAACCCGCACGGGTTCCGACTCGGCATCACCACCGATCACGTATCGCACTGGTTTGCTGACAGCACCAAGGCCGGCCAGCGGTACAAGGACTTCGTTCGCGAAGACATCCGTATCCGCCAGCTCATGTCCACGGGCATGGAGCGCGCCGGTATCGCCAAGGTTGAGATCGAGCGCACCCGTGACCGTGTCCGCGTGGATATCCACACGGCACGTCCGGGCATCGTTATCGGCCGCCGCGGCGCTGAAGCAGACCGCATCCGCGGCGAGCTTGAGAAGCTCACGGGCAAGCAGGTTCAGCTGAACATCCTCGAGGTCAAGAACCCCGAGATGGAAGCTCAGCTTGTTGCCCAGGGCGTTGCTGAGCAGCTGACTTCCCGCGTGGCTTTCCGCCGCGCGATGAAGAAGGCCATGCAGTCCGCACAGCGTGCAGGTGCCAAGGGCATCCGTATCGCTTGCTCCGGTCGACTGGGCGGCGCTGAAATGTCCCGCTCGGAGTTCTACCGCGAAGGCCGTGTGCCCCTGCACACCCTGCGTGCGAACATCGACTACGGCTTCTACGAGGCCAAGACCACCTTCGGCCGCATCGGCGTGAAGGTCTGGATCTACAAGGGTGACGTCACTTCCAAGGAACTGGCTCAGCAGGCAGCTGCTGCTCCGTCCCGTGGCCGCGGCCCCAGCGATCGCCCGGGCCGCCCGGGTGGCGCTGACCGTGGTGACCGCCGCCGTCGTACCGACCGTCCGGCAGCAGAGGCAGCTCCGGCTGCCGAGGCTCCGGCAGTTGAGGCTGCACCTGCTGCAGTAGAAGGAGGACAGGCTTAAATGCTTATCCCACGTCGAGTCAAGCACCGTAAGCAGCACCACCCGGGTCGTTCCGGCGCTGCTACGGGCGGCACCAAGGTCTCCTTCGGTGAGTACGGCATCCAGGCCCTGAGCCCGGCATACGTAACCAACCGTCAGATCGAGTCTGCCCGTATCGCGATGACCCGCCACATCAAGCGTGGCGGCAAGGTCTGGATCAACATTTACCCGGACCGTCCGATCACGAAGAAGCCTGCCGAAACCCGCATGGGTTCCGGTAAGGGTTCGCCGGAGTGGTGGGTCGCTAACGTCAAGCCGGGACGGGTTCTCTTTGAGATCTCCGGCGTCGAAGAATCGGTAGCTCGCGAGGCCCTGCGCCTGGCAATCCACAAGCTCCCGTTGAAGGCACGCATTTTGCGTCGCGAAGGTGGTGAATAGAAATGGCAGTAGGATCCAAGGAACTGGCATCCGCACAGCTGGACACGTTCGACAACGAGCGCCTCGTTGAAGAACTCCGTAAGGCTAAGGAAGAGCTGTTCAACCTGCGTTTTCAGTCCGCCACCGGTCAGCTGGAGAACCACGGTCGTCTGCGCGCGGTAAAGAAGGACATCGCACGCATCTACACCGTTCTCCGTGAGCGCGAGCTGGGCATTCGTGCCGAGGTTGCCGCACCCGTTGTGGAAGCCAAGGAAGAGAAGAAGTCCAAGAAGGCAGCAACCAAGAAGGCCGAAAAGGCTGAAACGGTTGAGACCGAGGAGGATGCCAAGTGAGTGAAAAGGACGAGAACGTGACGGAAACTGTTTCCGCAGCAGCTACGGCTGGCGAACGCGGTGACCGTAAGACGAAGCGTGGCTACGTAGTCTCGGACAAGATGGAAAAGACCATCGTTGTCCAGGTAGAAGACCGCGTAAAGCACGCCTTGTACGGTAAGGTCATCCGCCGCAACACGAAGATCAAGGCTCACGACGAAGAGAACATCGCCGGCATCGGCGACCTCGTTCTCCTCGCCGAGACCCGCCCGCTGTCCGCTACTAAGCGGTGGCGCCTGGTCGAGATCCTCGAAAAGGCCAAGTAACACCCGCAGCCTGCCTGCAGGCAATGCACGGAAACCCTCGTTCCCTCCGGGAGCGGGGGTTTTCCGCGTTTGTGGGGGAGCGCACCCCTGGCGGGCCGGAAGCGTGCCGTGCGTGACGCCGTCGTCCGTTTGCGGGGGAGCGCCTGCGGTGATATGGGGATCAGCGCAAAATATGCTAAGATTTTGAGTTTGTATGGCGCCTTTCGTGCGTCGACATCAACCTCGTAAACAATCGTGCCACGGCATAGTGCCCCCTCGCGCTTCGGACCTGTCCGAAACCGCCTGGGAAGCAAATGTTTTTGGCACGGGAGTTTAGGCCTGGTCTGGCAAAATCCAGGCAGGTCAAGAGACACCCCGATCAACCGTTCCGCAAGGCTCATTCCGTAGGAAGATTTTCGGTCTGAGAACCGGCGCGACGCAAGGAGTAAATAGTGATTCAGCAGGAGTCGCGACTCAAGGTCGCCGACAACACGGGTGCTAAGGAAATCCTTACCATTCGCGTTCTCGGTGGATCTGGCCGTCGCTACGCAGGCATTGGCGACGTCATCGTCGCTACCGTCAAGGACGCAATTCCGGGCGGCAACGTAAAGAAGGGCGATGTTGTTAAGGCAGTCATCGTCCGTACCAAGAAGGAACGCCGCCGTGCGGATGGTTCCTACATCAAGTTTGACGAGAACGCAGCTGTGATCCTGAAGGCTGACGGTGACCCCCGCGGTACCCGTATCTTCGGACCGGTTGGTCGTGAACTTCGTGACAAGAAGTTCATGAAGATCGTTTCTCTGGCTCCGGAGGTGCTCTAGTCCATGGCTAAGATCAAAAAGGGTGACCTCGTTCAGGTCATCACTGGCGCCAAGGCTGAGCGCGGCGGCGACAAAGGTAAGCAGGGCAAGGTTCTGCGCGTATTCCCCGAGACCAACCGCGTGTTGGTTGAAGGCATTAACCGCGTAACCAAGCACACCAAGGTCGGTCAGTCGCAGCGCGGCACCAAGACCGGTGGCATCGAGGTCGTAGAAGCTTCGATCCACATCTCCAACGTGGCTCTGGTTGACCCGTCCACCAAGAAGCCCACCCGCGTCGGTTTCCGCACCGAGACCGTTGAGCGCGATGGCGTGAAGCGCGAAGTGCGTGTCCGCGTGGCCAAGAGCTCCGGGAAGGACATCTAATGACTGAGACTCTCGAGACTCCGGCAACGAAGATCGTTCCTCGTCTGAAGACCAAGTACGCCGATTCCATCAAGAGCACGCTCATTGAGGAATTCAGCTACAACAACGTCAACCAGGTTCCCCGCCTGGTGAAGGTCGTTGTGAACATGGGTGTTGGAGATGCCGCTAAGGACTCCAAGCTGATCGACGGCGCTGTCCGCGATCTGACCCTGATCACCGGCCAGAAGCCGCAGGTAACCAAGGCCCGCAAGTCGATCGCACAGTTCAAGCTGCGCGAAGGCATGCCCATCGGCGCACACGCAACTCTGCGTGGAGACCGCATGTGGGAATTCCTGGATCGTCTGGTCACGCTGGCACTGCCCCGTATCCGCGACTTCCGCGGCCTCAGTGGCAAGCAGTTCGACGGCAACGGCAACTACACCTTCGGTCTGACCGAGCAGGTTATGTTCCACGAAATCGACCAGGATTCCATCGACCGCACCCGCGGCATGGACATCACGGTTGTTACCACTGCCAAGACCGATGACGAAGGCCGCGCGCTGCTTAAGGCGCTTGGTTTCCCGTTCAAGGCCGAAGACTAATCTAGCTACGTAACAGGTCCTTCGCTGAAGCTTTGCGCTGCAGCGAGGAAACCGTTATGAGGAAGGGCAAGAGCCCAACATGACAATGACAGATCCTGTCGCAGACATGCTTACGCGTCTGCGCAATGCAAACTCGGCATACCACGATTCCGTGTCCATGCCGTACAGCAAGCTCAAGGCACGCGTTGCCGACATCCTGAAGGCCGAAGGTTACATCGCCTCCTGGAAAGAAGAAGACGCTGAGGTTGGCAAGAAGCTGACCCTCGAGCTCAAGTTCGGTCCGAACCGCGAGCGTTCAATCGCTGGTGTTCGTCGTATTTCCAAGCCGGGCCTGCGTGTTTACGCAAAGTCCACCAACCTCCCGCACGTGCTCGGTGGCCTGGGTGTCGCAATCCTGTCCACCTCTTCCGGCCTCTTGACTGATAAGCAAGCCGGCAAGAAGGGCGTGGGCGGCGAAGTCCTCGCCTACGTCTGGTAACGGGAAAGGAAGAGAATAATGTCACGTATTGGACGTCTCCCCATCACCGTTCCCGCCGGCGTTGAGGTCAAGGTTGACGGCTCTGTCGTCAGCGTCAAGGGTGCCAAAGGCGAGCTGAACCACACTGTGGCCAGCCCGATCGAGGTTTCCCTTGAAGCAGAGACCCTGACTGTCGCCCGCCCGAACGACGAGCGCGCCTCCCGTTCACTCCACGGCCTCACCCGCACCCTGATCTCCAACATGATCGAGGGCGTTACCAAGGGCTACGAGAAGAAGCTTGAAATCGTTGGTACTGGTTACCGCGTTCAGGCCAAGGGATCTGACCTTGAGTTCGCTCTCGGCTACAGCCACCCGGTAAATGTCTCCGCACCGGAGGGCATCACCTTTGCAGTTGAGACCCCGACCAAGCTCTCTGTTTCAGGTATCAACAAGCAGCAGGTCGGCGAGGTTGCTGCCAACATTCGCAAGCTGCGGAAGCCGGACCCCTATAAGGGCAAGGGCATTCGCTACGCAGGCGAAGTCATCCGCCGCAAGGTCGGAAAGGCTGGTAAGTAACCATGGCCATCTCAATTAATAAGAAGCGTACGAACAAGAGCAAGTCTGCTTCGCGCAGCCGCCGCCAGCTTCGTATCCGCAAGCGCATCTCCGGTACGGCTGTACGTCCTCGTCTGGTCGTCAACCGTTCCGCACGCCACGTATTCGTCCAGGTTGTCGATGACACCAAGGGCCTGACCGTAGCGAGCGCCTCCACATTGGAAGCCGACCTTCGTGCATTCGAAGGCGACAAGACCGCCAAGGCCAAGCGCGTTGGCGAGCTCGTTGCCGAGCGTGCGAAGGCTGCCGGTATCGAAGCTGTTGTCTTCGACCGCGGTGGTAACAAGTACCACGGCCGGATCGCTGCTGTCGCTGACGGCGCACGTGAAGGTGGGCTGTCACTGTGACGGAAGCAAACAAGGAAAAGGACACTGTGTCTGCAGATCAGAAGGCGACTGAAGCCGTAGCTGCTCCGGCCACTGAGACCACTGCTCCCGCAGCCGCTGCTGATGACCGCCGTGGTGGCGCTCGTCGTGGCGAGCGTGGAGACCGTGGCCAGGGCCGCGGCGACCGTGGTGGCCGTGGCGGCCGCGACGGCGGCCGTGAAGCTGAGAAGAGCCAGTTCGTAGAGCGCGTTGTCACCATCAACCGCGTTTCCAAGGTGGTCAAGGGTGGTCGTCGCTTCAGCTTCACCGCTCTGGTCGTCGTTGGTGACGGTAACGGCATGGTCGGCGTTGGCTACGGCAAGGCTAAGGAAGTTCCTGCCGCAATCGCGAAGGGCGTAGAAGAGGCCAAGAAGTCCTTCTTCCGCGTTCCCCGCATTGGCAGCACCATCCCGCACCGCGTTCAGGGTGAGGCCGCTGCAGGCGTCGTAATGCTGCGTCCGGCTTCCGCCGGTACCGGTGTTATCGCTGGTGGCCCGGTCCGTGCAGTACTGGAGTGCGTGGGCATCCACGACATCCTCTCCAAGTCGCTCGGTTCCTCAAACGCCATCAACATCGTTCACGCGACCGTTGATGCCCTGAAGCGCCTCGAAGAGCCGGCAGCAGTGGCAGCACGCCGCGGCTTGCCCCTCGACGAGGTTGCTCCGCCGGCAATGGTGAAGGCAATCCTGAACCAGAAGGCGGGTGTCTAAGTCATGGCTAAGAACCTGATTCCCTCCGACGCTCAGTTGGAGATCACTCAGATCAAGTCCGTCATTGGCGGCAAGCAGAACCAGCGCGACACCCTGCGGTCCCTCGGCCTGAAGCGGATCGGACACACCGTTGTCCGCACCGCCGACGCCGTGACTGTTGGAATGCTCAACACGGTTCCGCACCTGGTACAGGTAGAGGAGGCGAAGTAAATGGCAGAGAAAAACACTGCTGAGAAGGCACAGAGCGCGGCTGCTGAGAAGCAGAACGCTCTGAAGGTCCACCACCTGCGTCCCGCCCCGGGTGCCAAGACCGCCAAGACCCGTGTTGGTCGTGGTGAAGGTTCCAAGGGTAAGACCGCTGGTCGCGGTACCAAGGGTACGAAGGCCCGTTACCAGATCAAGGCTGGCTTTGCCGGCGGCCAGTTGCCGCTGCACATGCGCCTGCCGAAGCTGCGCGGCTTCAAGAACCCGTTCCGGGTTGAGTTCCAGGTTGTAAACCTGGACAAGCTCAACGAGCTGTTCCCGGAAGGTGGCGCAGTCACCGTGGAGAACCTGGTTGAAAAGGGTGCCGTTCGCAAGAACCAGCCCGTCAAGGTGCTTGGCACCGGCGACATCACCGTCAAGGTTGACGTCACCGCCCACGCATTCTCGGCCAGCGCCACAGAGAAGATTGCTGCAGCAGGCGGAACCACCACTGCTCTCTAGCAGTCGGTGGGCTGAAGCCCGTTGCTGACTCCCGGCGTGCAGGACCCCAGGGCCCTGCACGCCGGGAGTTTCTTCATATCCGCCCGCCGAATAATTCCCGCCGCCCGTCGCGGGGTTGACCCTGCGGATTATTCGCAGGACGCATCCACCCGTTAGACTCGGTTGTTGGGATTATTGAGACCCATCACACCACGCTTATTTACAACACAGGAGGACGCTTGCTTAGCGCATTTGGCCGGGCCTTTCGCACGCCTGATCTGCGACGCAAGTTGTTGTTCACGCTGGGAATCATCACAATCTTCCGCTTGGGTGCCTTCATTCCCTCGCCTGGTGTGAACTACCAGAATGTCCAGCAATGCTTGCAGAACGGTCAGACCGCAGGCGGGCTCTACCAGCTCGTCAACCTGTTCAGCGGCGGTGCATTGCTTCAGGTGTCCATCTTCGCGCTGGGCATCATGCCGTACATCACCGCCAGCATCATCGTGCAGCTGCTCCGTGTGGTCATTCCCCGGTTCCAGCAGCTGTACGAGGAGGGCGCCTCCGGGCAGTCCAAGCTCACGCAGTACACGCGGTACCTCACCATCGCCCTGGGCCTGTTGAACGCAACGACGCTGATCTCCTTGGCCCGTTCAGGGCAGCTGCTTCCGGGCTGTGCCCTGCCGATCATTCCCGACGACAGCGTCATCACCACGATCCTGCTGATCATCACCCTCACCGCCGGCACCGGGCTCATCATGTGGATGGGCGAGCTTGTCACCGAAAAGGGTGTGGGCAACGGAATGTCGCTGCTCATCTTCACCTCCATCGCGGCAACTTTCCCCACCTCCCTCGGGGCCATCTGGAGCTCGCAGGGTCCGGGCACGTTCTTCATGGTCCTGGGCATCGGCCTCCTGACCGTCGCCCTGGTGGTGTTCGTGGAGCAGTCCCAGCGCCGCGTTCCGGTGCAGTATGCCAAGCGCATGATCGGACGCCGCACCGTGGGCGGCACCAGCACCTACATTCCCATCAAGGTGAACATGGCCGGCGTGATCCCTGTGATCTTTGCTTCCTCCATGCTCTACCTGCCGGGACTGATCTCGCAGTTCAACCAGCCCAAGGCCGGTGAGCCGCTCCAGCCGTGGGTTGAGTGGATCAACAACAACCTGACCCGCGGCGACCACCCGATCTATATGGCGCTGTACTTCGCCATGATCGTGTTTTTCACATACTTCTACGTCGCGATCACCTTCAACCCTGAAGAGGTCTCCGACAACATGAAGAAGTACGGCGGTTTCATCCCGGGTATCCGTGCCGGTAAACCGACCGCGGACTACCTGCAGTACGTGCTCTCCCGGATCACGCTGCCCGGCGCCCTGTACCTGGGCTTCGTGGCGCTGATTCCATTGGTTGCACTGGTACTGATCAACGCGAACCAGAACTTCCCGTTCGGTGGCACCTCGATCCTGATCATGGTGGGCGTTGGCCTTGAAACCGTCAAGCAAATAGATGCGCAACTACAGCAACGTCACTACGAAGGGCTTTTGCGATGACGAAAATGTTGATTATTGGACCGCCCGGTTCCGGTAAAGGAACCCAAGCAGAACGTATTTCCGAGCGCCTCGGTGTTGTGGCGATTTCCACCGGTGATATCTTCCGCGCCAATGTGATGGGCGAAACGCCCCTTGGCATCGAGGCCAAGAAGTACATGGACGCAGGGGACTTCGTTCCGGACAGCGTGACCAACAAGATGGTCCGCGACCGCCTCAGCGAGGACGACGTCGAAAACGGCTTCCTCCTGGACGGGTACCCCCGCACCACCGCGCAGGTTGATTACCTCGACGGCATCCTCGCCAACAGCGAAGAGAAGCTCGACGTCGTCCTGCAGCTCACGGCCGACGACGAGGAACTCGTTTCCCGCCTGCTGGGCCGGGCCAAGGAAACCGGCCGGAGCGACGACAATGAAGCCGTAATCCGCCACCGCTTGGACCTCTACCACGAGCAGACCGAAGCCGTTGTGGCGAAGTATGCCGAACGCGGCATCCTGACCCAGGTTGACGGCATCGGAGGCATTGACGAAGTCACCGACCGCGTCATGTCTGCCATCAAGGCCGCTCAGGCCGCCTGAGCCAGGCAAACAGCATTTCGAGGCTCCTCCCGGCACCCGGGAGGAGCCTCAGCCATTGAAAGGACACACCATGGCCTTCGGCCAGCCCCGTATCGAATACAAAACCAACGCCCAGATGCGCACCATGCACGAGGCCGGCCTGGTCCTGAGCCGTGCCCTGGATGCCGCTGTTGCGGCGGCCGTGCCAGGCGTCACCACCAAGCACCTGGACGACGTCTTCGCCGCAGTGCTGAACGAGGCCGGTGCCAAGTCCAACTTCCTGGGCTACCACGGCTTCCCC
Organism: Pseudarthrobacter sulfonivorans; assembly: GCF_031454915.1. Lineage (GTDB taxonomy): Bacteria > Actinomycetota > Actinomycetes > Actinomycetales > Micrococcaceae > Arthrobacter > Arthrobacter sulfonivorans_C. The sequence goes on from NZ_JAVDRS010000001.1 coordinate 328,571, forward strand.
GCTACCGTCTGCACGTCCGTGAACGAGGAAGTGGTCCACGGCATCCCCGGCGGCCGCGTCCTGAACGACGGCGACATCATTTCGATCGACGGCGGCGCGATTGTTGACGGCTGGCATTCGGACTCCGCGCGGACAGTCATCGTGGGCAAGGCCGATCCGGAGGACCAGCGGCTCTCCGACGTCACCCGGGCCGCCATGTGGCACGGCATCGCTGCGCTGGCCAAGAGAGGCCACGTCGGCGACGTCGGCGCGGCCATCGATGACTACGTGTCTTCAGTCCCGGGCAAGCCGCTGGGCATCCTGGAGGACTACGTGGGCCACGGCATCGGCTCAGAAATGCACATGGCACCGGATGTCCTGAACTACCGGACCAGCCACCGCGGCCCCAAGGTCAAGCCCGGGCTGTGCCTTGCCATCGAGCCCATGCTGGTCCGCGGCAGCATCGACACCGCTGTCCTGGCCGACGACTGGACCGTGGTGACCACTGACGGCCAGCGCTCCTGCCAGTGGGAACACTCCGTGGCCGTCCATGACAGGGGGATCTGGGTTCTTTCAGCGCCCGACGGCGGTGCGGAGCACCTGGTGCCGCTCGGCGTCGTCCCGGTGCCGATCCCGTAGGTTTCGACAGGTCTTTTCCCCTGCGACACAGAAAATCCCTGGGGACACCCGAATACCGGTGTCCCCAGGGATTTTCTGTGTCGCGGGCGGCTTTGGGCGTCGTTAAGCGGCTGTCCGGGGATAAGGCGCAGGGCACAATGGAGCTCATGGGAGCCATTACCGACGTACCGGGAATCCGCGTGGGGCACGCACAGAAGAACGACGACGGCTGGCTGAGTGGGGTGACGGTGGTGCTGCCACCGCCGGGGACCGTGGGGTCGGTGGACGTCCGCGGCGGCGGTCCGGGCACGCACGAGACCGATGCCCTGGACCCCACCACGCTCGTCTCCACCGTGGACGCCGTGGTCCTCACCGGCGGCAGTGCCTACGGGCTGGTCTCTGCCCACGGCGCGCAGCGCTGGTGCGAGGAAAACGGCAGGGGGTTCCCGGTAACCGGGGGAGTGGTGCCGATCGTCCCGGCCGCCGCCATCTTCGACCTGGGCCGCGGCGGCGACTTCTCAGCACGCCCGACGGCGGACATGGGCTACGCGGCTGCCGTCGCCGCAGCTGCGCAACCGGAAGGCCACGACGTCGGACGCGGCAATGTGGGCGCCGGCACCGGAGCCGTCATCGGGCGGACCTATAAGGGCGGGGTGGGCACGGCATCGGTCGGCTTGGAGAACGGCGTGATTGTCGGAGCCCTTGCGGTGGTGAACGCGCTGGGACTGCCGGTGGTGGATTCGAGCACGGTGGACGAACGCGGACCGGTGGTTGAGCCTGTCGAAACCAAGGCCGTGGATTTCGACAAGCTCAATCACCGGGAGCACAAGCTCAATCACCGGGAGGGCGCGCCGCCGCTGAACACAACACTCGTTGTTGTGGCTACGAACGCGGTCCTGGACCCTGCCGAGTGTTATCGGACGGCCTCCGCGTCGCATGCTGGACTGGCCCGGGCCCTCAATCCGTCGCACACGTTAGCCGACGGGGATACTGTCTTTTGCCTCGCCACTGGTGAGGTGCCCTTGGACCGGAGTACGGAAAGTGCCCGGCAGATAAGCCTCATCACGCTCCAGAGTGCGGCAGCCGACGTCGTACGCTTGGCAATTCTGGATGGCGTACAGAGCGCGGAGGCAGTGAGCACTCCCGCCGGTGAATATGGTGCGTACGGCCGTCTGTAGGTTACTATGCTCGATTTAACATTTACGCCGATAGAGGGTAGTGTTGCTTGTTGGTTGTCTGCCCTGCTGTGCCCTGTTTGGGACCAGAGGTGACAACCGATCCAACAAAAACGTTCGTGGTCATGTCCGGTGCAATCCGGCAGGGCTGCGGCAACAACAGTTAGCGGAGGGTATGGCCAAGAAGGACGGGGTCATTGAGATCGAAGGCGTTGTGACTGAGGCGCTGCCTAACGCGATGTTTCGCGTTGAGCTGACCAACAAGCACATCGTACTCGCGCATATCTCAGGCAAGATGCGCCAGCACTACATCAGGATTCTCCCTGAGGACCGGGTAGTGGTGGAACTGAGCCCTTATGACCTCACTCGGGGTCGTATCGTCTACCGCTACAAGTAAATTCTGGGCGGCATCAGCGTGAGCTGAAGGCTGCTCCAGTTGACCAACTGCCACACGCAAAGGAACGCCATGAAGGTCAAGCCGAGCGTCAAGCAGATCTGCGAAAAGTGCAAAGTGATCCGCCGTAATGGCCGGGTCATGGTGATCTGCGAGAACCCGCGCCACAAGCAGCGCCAGGGCTAATTTCCCTCTTGAGGGAAATCCTGGGTTGCTAACCCACGCAAGTAAATAAAAGGCAGCACAAGCTGAACTGGGACGTATGAGCCCGGACAGCTAACCCCCGGTCGGAGGCTGGGGCCGCACAGAACGTGCGGGTGTACTGCCTACGACCTCCGGTTTATTCAAGGAGCACTGCCACTATGGCTCGTCTCGCTGGCGTAGACATTCCCCGCGAAAAGCGGTTGGAAATTGCGCTTACTTACATCTACGGCGTGGGCAAGACCCGTGCACACGAAACCCTGGCTGCCACTGGCATCAGCGCTGACGTCCGTGTTAAGGACCTCACTGATACCCAGCTGGTTGAGCTGCGTGACTACATTGAAGGCAACTACAAGGTTGAGGGTGACCTTCGCCGCGAAGTAGCAGCTGATATCCGCCGCAAGGTTGAAATCGGCAGCTACGAAGGTATTCGCCACCGCAAGGGCCTGCCAGTGCGCGGACAGCGTACGAAGACGAACGCACGTACCCGCAAGGGTCCGAAGCGCACCGTTGCAGGCAAGAAGAAGGCCCGTTAAATCCTCCCCACTTGCCCCTAAGATCGCTGGCGCGATTTCAAGGAACCCTGCAAGTGTGGGCCCATCCAACGGCCTTCCCCCAATAACTTTCTGTAGGAGAAAAAATGCCCCCGAAGACTCGTGGCGCGGTTCGCAAGCCGCGTAAGAAGGACAAAAAGAATATCGCGCTGGGCCAGGCGCACATCAAGAGCACTTTTAACAACACCATCGTTTCCATCACGGATCCGAACGGCGCTGTTATCTCTTGGGCTTCCTCAGGTGAGGTTGGCTTCAAGGGCTCACGCAAGTCCACCCCGTTCGCAGCCCAGATGGCTGCCGAAGCTGCTGCCAAGCGTGCGCAGGAGCACGGCATGCGCAAGGTTGACGTTTTCGTCAAGGGACCGGGTTCCGGACGCGAGACTGCAATCCGCTCGCTGCAGGCCGCTGGCCTGGAGGTTGGCTCCATTCAGGATGTCACCCCCGCAGCGCACAACGGCTGCCGTCCGCCGAAGCGCCGCCGCGTCTAAGGCTTTTCCAGCAGCTTGAGCTTGCCCGGACCGTCAATGGTCCGGGCAAGCCCAGCCGCGTTAAGTCTTCAGACCGAATTTCCACCACCTGTGTTGCGTCATATAGCGGATGCTCGCCGAAAGGAAACCTAAGTGCTCATTGCACAGCGCCCCACCCTCTCCGAAGAGGTCGTCTCCGATAACCGCTCGCGTTTCATCATTGAACCGCTGGAACCGGGCTTCGGCTACACCCTCGGAAACTCCCTCCGCCGTACCCTGCTTTCCTCCATCCCCGGTGCCGCTGTAACCAGCATCCGGATCGATGGCGTGCTGCACGAGTTCACCACGGTTCCGGGTGTCAAGGAAGATGTCACTGAGATCATCCTGAACATCAAGAGCCTGTCGGTTTCCTCCGAGCACGATGAGCCGGTTGTTGCTTACCTGCGCAAGCAGGGCCCCGGAGTCGTCACCGCCGCGGACATCGCTCCGCCGGCCGGCGTCGAATTCCACAACCCGGATCTGCACATTGCCACGCTGAACTCGAAGGGCAAGTTCGAACTCGAACTGACCATCGAGCGCGGCCGCGGCTACGTTTCGGCAGCTCAGAACAAGTCCGGCGATTCCGAGATCGGCCGTATCCCGGTCGACTCGATCTACTCGCCGGTACTGAAGGTTACTTTCCGCGTGGAAGCAACCCGTGTTGAGCAGCGCACCGACTTCGACAAGCTCATTGTCGACGTTGAGACCAAGCAGGCCATCGCTCCCCGCGATGCTGTTGCTTCCGCAGGTACCACCCTGGTGGAACTCTTCGGTCTGGCCCGCGAGCTGAACACCGCAGCTGAAGGTATCGAGATTGGCCCGTCGCCGACGGATGCTGCCCTGGCAGCAGACATGGCCCTGCCGATCGAGGATCTGGACCTCACCGTCCGTTCCTACAACTGCCTCAAGCGTGAGGGCATCCACACCGTGGGTGAACTTGTTGCACGCTCCGAGGCTGACCTCATGGACATCCGTAACTTCGGTGCGAAGTCCATTGACGAGGTCAAGGCAAAGCTGGTTGAACTGGGCTTGTCCCTCAAGGACTCGCCTCCCGGTTTTGACCTCGCAGCACGCGCCGCAGCAATTGAAGAGGACGACGCCGCCTTCGGCGACGACGAACTCTAACAAACAGATCTTGGCCGGCTGGCTGGATGCACCACGGTGTGCGCAGCCCACTGGCTTCCATATGAGGAGAAACTATAATGCCTACCCCCGCTAAGGGTCCGCGCCTCGGAGGCGGAGCGGCTCACGAGCGTCTTATGCTCGCGAACCTGTCCGCCGCACTGTTCGAGCACAAGCGGATCACCACCACGGTGACCAAGGCCAAGCGCCTGAAGCCGTACGCCGAGCGTCTGGTGACTTTCGCCAAGCGCGGCGACCTGGCTTCCCGCCGCCGTGTACTCGGCCTGATCAGCAACAAGGGCATCGTCCACGAGCTGTTCACCGACATTGCACAGGCAGTGGAGAACCGCGATGGCGGCTACACCCGCATCACCAAGATCGGCAACCGCAAGGGCGACAACGCTCCCATGGCTGTCATCGAACTGGTTCTCGAGCCGGTTTCCGCCAAGCAGGCCGTTGTAGCCGAGGCTACTTCCGCTGCGAAGCGCGGCGCCGACAAGAATGAAGCCGCTGCTGCTCCGGCTGCAGAGGAAGCTCCCGAGGCCGAGGTTGTAGAGACCGAAGCTGCTGCTGCTCCTGAGGCCGAAGCCGAAGCTGCAACCGAAGAGGCCCCGGCCGCTGAGGAAGCTGCCACCGAAGAGGCTCCGGCCGCTAAGAAGGCTGCTAAGGCTCCCGCCGCTAAGAAGAAGGACGAGGACGAGGCGAAGTAGTTCGCTCGTTCCGTCGCATAGACTTAGGCCTATGAACCACCAAAAACCCGCGGCCCCCGTTTTGGGGGGCGGCGGGTTTTTGCGTGTGCGGCTTGATTTATCGTACGACGGCGGCCCCTTCAGCGGGTGGGCGCTGCAGCCTGGCCTGCGGACCATCCAGGGAGTCCTTGAGGATGCTTTGGCGCTGCTGGTGCGCCGTCCGATCCGCGTGACCGTCGCCGGGCGGACGGATGCGGGCGTGCACGCCCGCGGGCAGGTGGTGCACCTGGACCTGACCGAAGCCGAGTGGCTGGCGCTGCCACGCGGGCACGAACTTGATCCCGCCGTCGCGCTGTTGCGCCGGATCCGCGGGGCGCTTAGCCGCGGCCTGGGTGATTTGTCTGGGGCGATCGAGGTACACCTGGTGTCCCTGGCGCCGGTCGGGTTCGACGCCAGGTTCTCAGCGCTGTGGCGACGCTACAGCTACCGCATCGCGGACGGTCCCGCCCTATGGGACCCCCTCGAACGGTACTTCACGCTGTGGCACAAGAACCCGCTGGACGTTGACCTCCTGAACGAGGGCGCCTCAAAGCTGCTGGGGCTGCAGAACTTTCTCTCCTACTGCAAACCGCGGGAGGGTGCCACCACCGTCCGTGAACTGCAGCGCTTCGAGTTCCACCGCAGTGAGGACGGCGTTATTGTGGCCACCGTCCAGGCCGACGCGTTCTGCCACAACATGGTCCGGTCCCTGGTGGGATCGGCCCTCTTCGTGGGCGAAGGTGAGGAGGAACCGGGCTGGCTGCATGACCGGCTCATGGCCAAGAAACGCGACGCAAAGTCCGTCCTGGCGGCTCCGCACCCGCTGGTCCTTGAGGAAGTGGCCTACCCGTCCGACGACGAGATGCTGGCGAGGGCTGAGCTGACGAGGGCCGTGCGGAAGCACTAATTCCAAGCCCGGTGGTTGTTCATGGGTGTTTCGCGCTGCTCAACCAGCCGATTCGACGGGCAGGGTCATGGTGAACGTGCTGCCGCCGCCGAGGGCGCTGTGGCACGCGATGGCCCCGCCGTGGCGTTCCAGGATGGTCTTGGTGATGGACAGGCCCAGTCCCGCTCCCGGGATGGCTGCGTCGCGGGCGGACTTCGCGCGGAAGAAGCGGCTGAAGACCTTCGCGGCGTCCTCCGGGGCCATGCCCATCCCGGTGTCCTGAACGGCGAGCCGGACCCATTCCCTGGTCCCGGAGGCGCTGATGGTCACGGTGCCACCGTCGGGGGAGTACTTGATGGCGTTGGACACCAGGTTGTCCAGCGCCTGCCCGATCCGCAGCGGGTCGGCGTAGGCCCACAGCGGGGAGGGCACGTCGGCCACCAAGGCCACGGACGAGCGTTCGGCCTGCGCCTGGGCTGAGCCGATGCTGGTCTCCACGAGCCCGGAAATGTCAGTGCGTTTGGGGTGGACCTTTAGGGCTGAGGATGCCTCAAGCGTCAGGTCTGAGACGAGGGCAAGCAGGCGTTCGGAGTTGCGTTGGACAACTTCCAGGCGCTGGACTGCGACGGCGGACATGCCGTCGCTGTCCTCCAGCGCCAGGTCAACGTTGCCGAGGATGGAGTTGAGCGGGGACCGGAACTCGTGGGAAACGTTCGAGACCAGTTCCTGGTTCGCCGCGATGGCCTCCACGAGCCCCGTGACGTCGCTGAAGACCACCACCGCTCCGGTGAGGCGGCCGGCGTCGTCCATCAACGGCCTGGCAGCCGTGGACACCGCGCGCTGCTGCGGTGCCTCGCCGATCCAGACGAGATAGTCCGCGAAGGATTCGCCGTCGATGGCGCGGCGGATGGGACGCTTGTCCGGCGGCAGGGGAGTCACCTTGTCCTGGGCAAAGACGGGCTGCTGGGTGTCGTCGGCAAGACCGACGTCGGACAGTGCCGCGGTCTGCTGCCAGCGCCGCATCTGGTTGTTCGTCAGCAGCTGGTTTCCGTTCGTATCAACGGCAACAATTCCGACGTCGGTTGCGTCCAGGATGGTCATCAGGAGTTTCTCGCGTTCCCGGCTCGCGGCGAGCAGCTCCCGCAGTTCCTCGCCAAGGGCTTGCAGCTCGCGCTGCTGGCCGCGCATATTGACGCTGGCGAAGCGGATCGCCAACGATACGGCCAGCATCATCAGCGGGAACAGAACCAGGGCCGTGATGTCGGCCGCCGTGAAATTGGGAAATTTTCCGGCTGTCGAAGGAAGCATGACCAGGAACGGCCCCACGGCGCTCAGCACGAGGTTGGTCCGGACCAGCATTCCGGAGGCCGCCAGCCAGATGACCGGAAAGACCACCAGGATTGCCAGTCCGGGCAGGAGCGGTGCGGCTCCGTTCCGGAGAAGTCCGATCGCCAACAGGTCAAGCACCGGAATGATCAGATAAGCGCTGTTTCGCAGCCGCTCCCAGGGTGTCACAAAGCAGGCCACGAACAGCAGGAGGTGGAGGGCGAGTCCGGCCAGATAGGCAGGACTCGACAGAAGGGACGGCCACGTGAATGGAGTGGCCACGCCAATAATGCTGACAATGAGGGACAGCGGAAGCTGGCATAGAGCTACCTGCGTGCGGCGGCCGAGCTTCCTGAAATAGAGTGCCACTCCCCGGGGTGAAGGGCGCACAGCCATAGGGTCTCCAACTTTCCTGACGGCCCCCAACCGTCCCCAAAAGAAATTTTCAGCAGCCGAATTTCTGAAGGCTGGATCAGGCAACCTTCAGAATCCTAATGTGCATGTGTTGTCATGGTAATTGACTTTTCAAACCTAAACGCCAGAAGGGGTGTCATCTGCCGTTCATACTTGTAGCGTATAGAGAGTTGGAGTGGAAAAGGGGATTAGCGCTGGGCTGATGGGGGCCTTTTCCACCTGGCAACAGGGATAGTAAATGGAAGATCTTGGGGTAGCAGTAGTAATCGAAGACGACGCGGATATACGCAACCTCCTGGAGGGTGTGCTGCGTCAGGCAGGGTTTGTGGTCCATACCGCCGCCGAGGGACGGGAAGGCGTGGAGGTGGTCCGGAACAACGCGGCCCAGGTGGTCACGTTGGACATCGGTCTTCCGGACATTGACGGTTTTGAGGTCCTGCGGCGGATCAGGAACTTCAGCGATGCGTACGTGGTCATGCTGACCGGCCGGACCGAAGAGCCGGACTTGCTCTCGGCCCTGAACGCCGGCGCAGATGACTACATCGCGAAGCCTTTCCGGCCGCGCGAGCTCAGGGCGAGGGTGGCCGCAATGATGCGCCGGCCCCGCCATGAGATCCACCGGCCTCCGCAGGCGGCGCCTTCCTGGGCGGCTGCTCCGGCTGCACCGGCGTCCCTCGGTCAGGCTTTCTGGGGACACCCCGCGTTGGGGCAGGGTGCATCCGGAAACTCTTCACCCGGCCACTCCATGTCCGGCCACTCTTCAGCAGGACAGCCCGGGATCCTGCAGCATAACGGCCTGGTTCTGAACTACCGGACGCGCACCGTGGTGATCGGCGAGACAAATCTTGGGCTCACCCGGAGCGAGTTCGACCTCCTGCATACGCTGCTCCGCGGCGAGGGGGCCGTGTGTACGCGGTCCGATCTGGTCCGTGCGGTGCGGGGTGATCTCTATGAGCCCGATGCCTATATCAGTGAGGCCGATGAGCGGGCTGTCGAAGTGCACGTCGGGAATCTCCGCCGCAAGCTCCGGGAGGACCCGCACTCGCCGCGCTGGCTCCAAACGGTGCGCGGAGTCGGCTACCGGCTCGCTCCCCAGAGGACTGACCTGCAGGGCTGGCCTGGACAGGCCTGACCGGGGCCTAATCTTTGTGGATGTAGTTGGCCTGGAGTTCCGAGACGGTCCGGACTCCGTGTTCGGCCAAGCCTGCCAATAGTTTGTGGCCCTGGACGAAGTCGTCCTTGCGGACGGCGTCCTCTAAGGCCTGTGCCAGCACGGCCAACCGGATGCCGCCCACCATGGCGGACGTGATCCGCAGGCTGATCACGGCGTCCAGGGCGGCCGGGCGGTCCTCGGCCCGCACGGCTGCCTCCAGCCGGCTGAAACGCTGGTCCCACAAGGCCGCGTAGTCGCGGGCAAATCCGCGGGCGAGTTCTGGGCCGTCAAGTTCGGCTTCCAACTCGGCCAGGATCTCCGGTTCAACCCACCGCGCAGGCTCCCCGCCCGCCGTCGGCATGCCAGGACCCACGCTCCCTGCGGAGCCCGCAGCCACGGGCCCCGCAGGGACACCCCCGCTGCTGGAGGTGAGTGGTGGACTGTCCATGCTTCAAGGCTACTTCCTGTTGTTAAGTGGGAGCCCATTTTCAGTAGATCCTGTGGAAAACTTGAGTCATCCTTGCATGGGGTGGCCCGCCGTCATTGGGCGCTGAACGTGACAACCGTGTTGATAACAGCAGGGCCGAGAATGGCGATGAAAAGCACCGGAAAAATGAAGAACAACAGCGGGAAAAGGATCATCACGGGCAGTTTCATGGCCTTTTCCTCGGCACGCTGGCGGCGTTTCACCCTCATGACCTTGGCCTGGATCCGCAGCACCCGGCTGATGGCGATGCCGTAGGTGTCGGCCTGGACCACGGCCTGGACGAAGCTCCGCAGTTCGGGGATGCTGGTCCGTTCGGCCAGCGCCTGGTAGGACTCGCGGCGGCTGCGGCCCACCTGCATGTCCTGCAGGGTGCGGACCAGTTCCTCGGCCAGCGGTCCCTTGCCGTTTTCGCCGGCGCGGGCCATTGCCCCTTCGAAGCCGAGGCCCGCCTCCACCGAGATCAGCATCTGGTCCAGGGTGTTGGCCAGTTCCAGCTGGATGGCCTTCTGGCGTTCCATGCCCTTGCTGTAGAGGAGCAGATCCGGGATGAAATAGCCCAGGAAGAGGAGGAACATGCCCGCCAGCTTCATGATGGGCGTGCTTCCGACGGCGGCCAAGTAGATCCCGAGTGAGGCACCCGCCAAGCCGAGGGCCAGTTTCGAGCCCAGGACTTTTCCCAGGGGCATGGAGAGCGGCCGGCCTGCCAGTGAGAGCAGCCGGTCCAGGAACGCGACGTACGTAGGCGGGGTCAGCCGGCGCCCGATGGACTCGAGCAGGCTCGTTTTGGGCGGGGCCACCTCGCCGTTGAGAGTGGCCCCGCGGCTGAGGAGCTCGGCTGTGGCCACGCGGCCCTTCTGGTCGGCGGTCAGAAGTGACCAGGTGACTGCGCCAAGGGGAATGCAGACCAGAACCGTTGCGAGAAGGATCAGGGGGCTCATCGTCTCCTCAGAACTTCAGGTCGATGATCTTGCGCATCCACAGCGCGCCAATGGTCATCAGCACAAACGATGCGCCGATCATGGCCCAGCCCAGGGGATGGCTGAACATGGGGTTCATGTAGTTCGGGCTGACAGCGAGCAGCATGGCGACGATCCCGAACGGCATAGCGATGAGGATGTAGGCGGAGAACTTGCCTTCGGCGGCGAGGGCTTTGATGTGGCCCTTGATCTCGCCGCGCTCGCGGATGGTCTCGTTGACCTGGTCCAGGACCTCTGCCAGGTTTCCGCCCACTTCGCGGTTGATCTGGATGGCCTGGGAAACCCAGACGAAATCCTCGTTCTTCATCCGGAGGGCAGTGTCGTTGAGGGCGGCAAGGAGGTCGCGGCCCAGGCTGGTCTCGGTGATCACGCGCCGCATCTCCTCCGACGTCGGCTTCTGGGACTCCGCGGCGGCCGCGTCAATGGCGCGAAGAATACTGTGGCCCGCGCGGAGGCCGCCCGCGAGGAGCTGAAGGGTATCGCCGAGCTGGGTATCAAACTTCGCCCGCCGCTTCCCCGCGAGATACCCGAGGACCACGTGCCCCACAAACGGTGACAGCAGGGCGAGCAACAACCCGACCAGCGGCCCCACGGCCACGATGCCCACGAGGATTCCCACACACGCGCCCGCAGCCACCAGGATGAAGAACTCCGCCTGGCTCAGCCGGAGGCCGGCGTTTTCAAGCTGCGCCCGGGAGAAGAGCCGGACATTTCGTCCGGCCAGCATCCGCTCGAACGAGACCACCGCGGACGCTGAAAGGCGCGCCAGCGTGGTGGGCGGGTTTGCTTCGAACGGACGACGGCGGTCCATGGGCACCTCGGGCGTGCCGGGCGCCAGCACCGCGATGCCAAGGAGGCTGACAGCTGCCAGCAGGACGACGATCCCAATGTACAGAGCGGTCATTTGATCACCGGGGAGAGGGAGCCGGCAAAGACAGCCGGTGAGACGTGGATGCCCAGGTCCTCGAAGCGGTCGATGAACCGGGGCCGGATGCCGGTGGCCACCGGCTTGCCGAGGAACCGGCCATGGGCGTCCACCCCTGCGGAGTAATCGAAAACGAAGGCGTCCTGGAGAGTCACGATGTCCCCTTCCATGCCCTGCACCTCGGTGACGTGGGTGATGCGGCGGGACCCGTCGCGCAGGCGCGAGATCTGGACGATGAGGTTCACGGCGGAAGCGATCTGTTCGCGGATGGCCCGCAGCGGCAGGTCCATGCCGGCCATCAGCACCAGGGTCTCCAGACGGGCAACGGCGTCACGCGGCGAGTTGGAGTGCACGGTCGAGAGGGACCCGTCGTGGCCGGTGTTCATGGCCTGGAGCATGTCCAGGGATTCGCCGCCGCGGACCTCGCCCACCACAATGCGGTCCGGCCGCATTCGCAGGGAGTTGCGGAGCAGTTCGCGGATGGTCACCGCGCCCTTGCCTTCAGTGTTCGGGGGACGGCTTTCCAGCCGGACCACGTGCTGCTGCTGGATCTGCAGCTCCACGGCATCTTCGATGGTCACGATCCGTTCGTCTGCCGGGAGGAAGGAGGACAGGACATTGAGCAGCGTAGTTTTCCCGGTTCCCGTGCCGCCCGAGACGATGATGTTCAGCTTGGCCTTCACACAGGCGTCTAGCAGTTCAGCCATTTCCGGAGTCAGGGTGCCGAAGTCGATCAGGTTCCGGACCGTCAAGGGCACCTTGCTGAACTTACGGATTGTCAGCGACGACCCGCCCACAGCCAGGGGCGGGATGACGGCGTTGACGCGTGAACCGTCCTCGAGCCGTGCGTCCACCAGGGGCGAGGACTCATCGATCCGGCGTCCAACCTTGGACACGATCCGCTCAATCACCTTCCGCAAATGCTCTTCGGAGCTGAACCGGGATTCGGTGAGGGTCAGCTTGCCCTTGCGCTCCACATAGATCTGGTCCATCCGGTTGACCATGATTTCCGTGACGGCAGGATCGTCCAGCAGGCGCTGCAGCGGGCCATAGCCCAGAACGTCGTCGGCGACGTCGCGGACCAGCCGGGTGCGCTCATCGGCGGAAAGCGGGACCTGCTCAGCGTCGATGATCCGGGTGAGCTCTTCCTTTGCGGTGCTCCGCAGCTCGGCCTCGGTGACGGACGCGTCGTTGAACCGTGCGCCCATCCGTTCAAACAGGGCGCTCGCGGCCCGGAGTTTCATCGCCGCAAAGACATCCACGGGTTGCGCCTTGGGTGCCTGCGGGGGAGGTTCCGGCGACGTGGCGGGTGGAAGTACGACGGCGGGAGGCTGCGTTCCAGCGGAGTGCTCCACCCGTGCGGCGCTCGCCGCATGCTGCGGCACTGAGGTGCGTACCGGCGTCGTACCTTTGACGGCAGGGTTCAGGGCAACCGCCGGGTGGACGCCCTGGTTCCGTTCCTGGACGGATTGGATCCGGTCGGAGAGTTTCACTAGATGACCACCCTTCGGTGAAGCTTGCGTTGGGCCTGCGTCCGCCAGACGGGGTTGAAGCGTTCAACCAGCTGTTTGAGGCTTTTGACGGCGGGATCCTTTTTCGATTCCTGGAGGACGGGGATGCCCCGGTTGGTGGACAGGGCCACGGCGCGGGACCGCGGGATGCTGACGTCCACGGGCGCGCCGATGGTGGACTCGACGTCCTGGACCGTCAGGCCGGCCTTGGGATCGGCCATGTTCAGGACCACGTGCCGTGACTCAGGCCTGATTTCGAGTTGCCGGAGGACTTCCAGCCCGGACCGCAGGCCGCGCAGGCTGGGGATGTCCATGGCGCTGACCCACACCACATCGGTGCACTGTTCCAGGGCCGCGAGCCCGATCTCGGGGAGGCCGGGCGCGGTGTCCAGGACCACGTACTGGAATTCCCGCGCCAGCTGTTCCAGCAGGTGGGTGATTTGCTCGGGCGTGATGTGGTCTGCGTCCACCGGATTTGGGGGAGCGCAGAGGGCATAGATTCCGGCCGGGTGGACCGTGAGGAAGGCCTTGAGGACCAGGGAATCCTGGGCTGCGGCAGGTGTCACGGCGTCGGTGACGGTGTGCTCGGGGTTGAGGTAGAGGCCGGAGGCGACGTCGCCGAACTGCAGGTCCAGGTCCACGATGACCACGCTCATGGGGGCGATCTGGCCCAGGCCGATGGCGATGTTGGTGGCGAGGGTGGTTTTGCCCACGCCGCCCTTGGGGGAGAAGACGCCGACGACGAGTCCCGTGGCGCCGTTTTCGGGCGGAGAGGCGTCGAACGACCGGTTGCGCGTGGCGAAGGACTGGCAGGCACGTTCCAGGAGGACACGGATTTCTGCGGCCTCGGCGTGCGGGCTCAGCATGTCCCGGATCCCCGCCCTCATGGCGTGCAGGAGGAAGACGGGATCGGCGTCGCTGACCAGCACAATGCTGAGGCCGGGAAGCTGGACGTCGAAGACCTTGGCGAACCGCAGCGCTTCTTCCGGGGGTACGTCGGGTCCGATGATGAGAACCTCGGGCTGCTCCTGGTTGAGGAGGGCGAAGAGCTCCTGCGGCCCGGCGGGCAGGATGTCCGAGGCGAGCGTCTGGACCGAGCCCCGGAGTCCGTGCGCGACGGCCGCGCGGAGTTTTTGGTCAAAGTCGGTGTTGGGGGAGAGGAGGACGAAGCGGCTCACTTGTACACCACGTCCTTGCGCTCGATGCGGGGGCCGTTGTTCTTCGCGTTGAGGGGTTCCTTGGTGAGCCAGAGGCGGCCGAACTCGGAGGCGAAAACGATCTTGCCGGCGTTGATGTCGTTGACGGCGACGGTGAGCATGAGGGACCCCTCGGGAAGCGTGGTGTCCTGCGGGTCGGGCGCGCCTTCCGCCGGCTTTTCGGCGGGTGCGGTCTGCGGTGCCCGCTGGACCGCGGTCACCAGAGCCTTGCGAACTGTCAGCTGGCTCGTTGCATCGTCGAGATTGGCTTTGTTCGCTCCCTTCTCGAACGAGAGGAAAAAGCCAACGTGGTCGCCTACTTCGATTCGCCCGCCAACAATGCGTTTGGGCTCGACTTCGAAGGAGACTTCCTGAAGTCCCGCCGGTATTTTCACGGCGCCTTCGGACTTGACCGCCTCAGGGGCGATGAGACGTTCGGCGAGGAGCTGCTCGCCAGGGACGAGAGCTACAGCGCTAACGGTGCCGGCGGCATTATCCAGGGTGCTGAGTGCGGTGTCGGCGACACCGGCGGCCGGAACCTTCTCGATGACGAGAGACGCGGCCATCTCATTGACGGGAGTGCCGGCGGGAATGGCCTTATTGACCACCAGGACGTCCACCGGTTTGGTGGTGGCCATCGCGCGCTGGTCGGCGCCCTGCGCGTAGAAGATGACAAGGAGCGCGCCCACAATCGCCAGGGCAATCGCAGCCGTTCCGGCGAGCAGGCGAGACTTCACTTGTTACTCCTGGTGTGGTGGTGCGAATGATCAAAGTGTCATGCGGACGATGGTGGCCCCGTACTCGTCCACGGGTCCTAGGGTGTAGCCGTCGGCGAGGGAAACAAACTTGACGAAGCTGCCGATGATTCCGCGGCAGCCACCCTTACATTCCGTCGCCTTGGTCACGCCGGTTGTGCTCGAGATCTGGTTGCGGAACGTGTACGGCAGACTATTGTCATCAGGCCCTCCTTTGTCGTCGCCACCGCTGAATTTCCAGCCGGTCACATCAAAGGCGGCAAAGGAAACAAGGCTATAGATTGCTCCTGCTCCTGTGCCCGTGACCTTGTCGAAGACAGGAAGCAGAACAGTGACTTTGCGGCCTGCAGTCATTTCCGCTGCCCAGTGGTTCAGCTCCGTGACGCAATGTCCAGGGGCGTTGTTGCCGGTATCGCTGCCCCCCTCGCTGAGGGCAAGATCAATAGTGCCGCCGCACTTGCCGGTATCCGGGGCAAGCCAGCCGAAGCCGCCCGCCACCGCCGCACCGGAAGGACCGTAGTTGCAGTCCGGATTGGCGTCTTTGCCGTGGTCTTGGAGGCGTTGCAGCGATCCGTCGACGTGGCCCTTCACCTGGCAGATGGAGAAGGCCAGGGGAAAAGCTGTCCGCCCGGCCTTCGGGCTGCCCCACACAGCCGAAGCGCGGGCTCCCACCTGTTTGCTCGGGATACCGAGGATGTTTGCGAAGAACAACGAGACAGAGTTGTCTGCTCCGCCGGTTTCCTTAGCCGACGTTGTGACTGTCACCGTCCTGGCCGTGGTGTTGAGGTCGATGTTGTGCACGTTACTCATGCCGTCTAGGGCGTTTTGGTTCGCGAGGCTGCCAGCGAGAGGCGACGTCGCCGAACATGAACCGGTGGTCGATTTTCTAGCGCATTCTTGTGCGGTGGCGACGGCAGCGGCATCTGCACCGCTTTGTAGCTGCGCCCGCTCCGAGTAAATTGCTCCGACATCGACGGCGATAGCCACCGAGCCGAGCAGGACAACCATGAGAATGGCGACGAGCACCGAGATCGCACCGCGGTCCTTGCTCTGTACGCCCCGCGTCAGCCGCCGCACAGCATGACCCCTTTGCCTGTCATTGGGAACGGGCCCGCGATGCCGGTGAGGGTGGACAGGTTGTACGAGATGGTGAGTGTGACCTGGCTGCCCGAACTGCACACGGTGGTGCTGAGCGTGACGGCCGAGTTAGGAATAGTGCTGCTAACACTTGCCGCTGCATTTCGGGCTGCGGTCTTCGCGCCAGCGGGGTCGTTGGCAATGGCCATGACACGGACCCCGTCGCGGGCCGCATTCGTGAGGGTGATCTGGGCGTTATAAGCGCGGCCGAATTCGATCGTTCCCAGCACCAGCATCAAGAGGAGGGGCAGCAGGATCGCGAACTCGACGGCGGCTGCACCGCGTTCGGAATCGCGTGACACCTGCCGCACCTCCTCTTGAATGGATGGGTCCTCGACTAAGCAAGGTGATGCGAATCCGATATGGGGGTCCGGAACCGCAAGAGGGATTAGTTCGTGGGAAGGGTGGTCGGTACGGCGCCGCCCACGTTGTTGAACATGGTCTTGAGGTTGTCGCCGAGAAGGGTGACGGCGATGATGATGACGACGGCGATGAGCGCAACCATAATGCCGTATTCGACGGCCGTGGCGCCCTTCTCCTCGCGGCGAAGACGGATCATGAAGTTGGTGTAAAGAGAAAGCATTTCGTACTCCTGAGCGAGTCGGGTGGCTGGCCCTGCACCAGCTCTAAAACGAAGCTAGCAACCGTTGACCCGTCGTTGATCGAATCTTGCAACATCCTGCGCAAAGGTTTTCCCAGGTGCGCGTTTCCTGTGCTACTCCATGGCAGACACTGCGCTGAAGCTTGGGATCAAGGCTGCCCGGGCACACAAGCGGACCCCCTCGGTTCTGGGTGCCGAGGGGGTCCGGTATTTGGGGCGCCGAATGGCACCTTGGGACTGCTTACAGCAGCGTATTCATGATGTTGATGGCTGCCGGGCCCAGGAGAACGATGAAGAGCACCGGGAAGATGAAAACCAGGAGGGGGAAAAGTACTTTGACCGGGAGCTTCATAGCCTTTTCCTCCGCTCGCTGCCGGCGCTTCACCCTGGCCTGCTTGGCCTGCGTTCGAAGGACTTTGGCGAGCCCAATGCCGTACTTGTCGGCTTGGATAACAGCTCGCACGAAGCTGCGCAAGTCCGCAACCGACGACCTATCGGCTAATGACTGGTAGGCCTCTTGGCGAGGACGCCCAACCTGCATGTCCTGAAGCGTCCGCATCAGTTCTTGGGCTAGTGGTCCATCGCCGTATTGGCCCGCCCTGGCCATGGCAGCTTCGAAACCAAGTCCGGCCTCAACAGAGATCAGCATCTGGTCCAGAGTGTTGGGCAGTTCGAGCTCTATTGCTGCCTGTCGTTTGGTCCCCTTGTTATAGACCAACAGATCAGGAACAAAGTAACCAAATGCTGTAATCACGATTCCGATGCCCACACTCTGCAGCGAGGGCGAGTTCCGGAAGGCAAGTAAGCCAAGTATGGCTCCAGCCAGCGCGAGAATCGGTTTCGAAATGATCAGTTTGTCCAAGGGCATGGACGCTGGGCGTCCTGCTAGGGAGAGCCACCGGTCCAGTTTCGCTTCGTACGTGCCGGGGGTCAGCCTTTTGGCGACGCCCAGCAACAGGGGAGGACGCGTTGCGGCTATTGCCCCGTTTTGGGCGAATCCTTGGCCGAGGTTTGTCTTGACCGCCAGCGCACCACGGCGGTCCAGAGTCACAAGAACCCAAGTAAAGTACGCGAGCGGAAGCACAACCGCCGCAATTGCTAGGAAGGCTATTGGAGTCATGGTTGTCCCCTAGAACTTGATCTTTACA
The DNA here is from genome assembly GCF_031454915.1 of Pseudarthrobacter sulfonivorans. Lineage (GTDB taxonomy): Bacteria > Actinomycetota > Actinomycetes > Actinomycetales > Micrococcaceae > Arthrobacter > Arthrobacter sulfonivorans_C. Next base: position 346,364 of record NZ_JAVDRS010000001.1, read on the forward strand.
ATGCGGCTCATCCAGAACCCGCCGATGACGAACATGACCAGGCTAACGGCCACCATTATGTTGCCCACGGGCTCGTCAACAAAGACGCTCATGTAGCCGGGATTGATGACGGAAAGCATGAGCGCAACCCCGACTGGCATGGCCATCAGGACAATTGCTGACATTTTGCCCTCCGCGCTGAGGGAGCGCACCTGGCCTTTGATCTCGCTGCGTTCTCGAATGGTACCGGCCACTTGTTCGAGCACTTCAGCCAAGTCGCCTCCCACTTCCCGATTTATCTGGATAGCCTGTCCAATCCAGCGGAAGTCCTCACTGCCCATTCGCTCTGCAGTTTCCTCCAAGGCCTGCCTTGCGTCCTTGCCGATGCGAGTTTCATTGACAATCCGCGTCAATTCCTCCGACGTGGGCGCCTCGGATTCCAAGCCGGCGGCCTCCAGCGACCGCATGACGCTGTGACCTGCACGTAGACCACCGATGAGCATCTGGATAGTATCGATGAGTTGAGCTTCGAATTTACCGCGGCGACGGTCCGTGCGAATACTTAGGACGAGCCGTACAACAAACGGCGTGGCCACACCGATGAGGATACCTATCACCGGAGTGGTCAGCAGCGTCCCAAGGAACCCGGCCAGGAAGGCAACGACGGACACCAAAACAGTGAAGTCTGCAGGGCCCAACTTGACTCCCGCGTTGTACAGCAACGCCCGGTGGAACGGTCCGCCGGACTTGCCCAGAACTCCGCCCATACGATCGACCAGCGACTGTGAAACTTTGCTGAATGAGGAATTTTCAGAGTAGGTCTGCGGCCGTCTGCGATCGACCGGAATTGCACCGTATCGTGGCCTTAGAACTAGAAAGAACAGCACAAGCAGCGCGCCGAAGCACAACACAATCGCGACTATGAAAAGCGCCGGGGTTTCCATGGCTTACCGCCTCGCCTGCGGAGTCATGGCGTTGCCAAAAACTGCCGGTGATACCGCAATCCCAAGTTCCGAAAATCGATCCAGGAATCGCGGACGGATCCCCGTCGATACGGGCTTGCCAAGGAATCGTCCTTGCGCGTCCATTCCCGCCGCGTAGTCGAAAACGAACACGTCTTGGAGGGTGACGATGTCTCCTTCCATTCCCTGGACCTCCGTCACGTGCGTCACGCGGCGGCTTCCATCGCGGAGCCTGGTGACTTGGATGATCAGGTCCACGGCTGACGACACTTGTTCGCGAATGGCGCGAAGAGGCAGGTCCATCCCCGCCATTAGCACCAGCGTCTCCAGGCGTGCCACCGCGTCTCGAGGAGAGTTGGCGTGCACCGTGGATAGGGAACCATCATGGCCTGTGTTCATGGCCTGCAGCATGTCCAACGATTCGCCGCTGCGAACTTCACCAACAATGATCCGGTCCGGGCGCATACGAAGTGAGTTGCGGACCAGTTCGCGAATACCGATCGCGCCCTTCCCTTCAATATTTGGCGGCCTGCTCTCCAACCGAACCACGTGCTCCTGCTGCAACTGCAGTTCAACAGCGTCTTCGATAGTAACAATGCGATCATCTTCGGGGATGAATGAGGACAGGACATTTAGGAGTGTAGTTTTTCCGGTTCCCGTGCCGCCGGAAACAATGATGTTCAAACGCGCCTTCACGCAGGCGCTGAGCAGCTCCGCCATTTCCACGGTGATCGAACCCCATTCGATGAGATTCCGAACCGTCAGAGGCACGTGGCTGAACTTGCGGATGGTGAGCGACGGGCCATTCACCGCCAAGGGCGGAATGATGGCGTTCACTCGCGAGCCATCCTCCAATCGAGCATCCACCAGCGGCGAAGATTCATCGATTCGACGGCCTACCTTGGACACGATTCGTTCGATGACTTTCCGTAGATGGTCATCGGAGCTGAATTGCGAACCAGTCAAGGTGAGATGGCCATTTCGCTCGATGTAGATCTGGTCAAAGCGATTGACCATAATCTCGGTTACGGAAGGATCTTCCAAAAGTCGCTGCAGAGGTCCTAATCCCATGACCTCATCCGCAATTTCGCGAATGAGGCGGCGCCTTTCTTCCGGCGAAAGAGGAACCTGCTCTTCGTCGATTACCGCAGAAAGCTCCTCTACCGCAGTTGCCCGGAGCTCTTCTTCGGAGGCCGAAGCATCGCCGAATCGCGTTCCCATCCGCTCGAAGAGCGCAAGCGCAGCCCGTTGCTTAAGGCCGGCAAGGGCATCGACAGCCGGCGGCTGCGTTCCATGCAGGGACGCTAATGGAGATCCATACGGTGCACGCGCCGGTGCCGCCGGAAAATCCGGAAGACCCTGCGCTGACGGAGTAGTTCCCCCCAAAGTATTTGCGATCTCCTCTGAGTTGGCTGATGCACCGCCATTGCTTGACTTGGAGAGCCGATCTGAAAGTCTCACGACACAACCACCCTTCGGTGAAGTTTGTTCTGGGCGGAGGACACCCACTGCGGATCGAATCGATCCACGAGTTTCTTTAGGCCCTTTGAGGCTGCGTCCCTGGTCGTGCTCTGCAAAACCGGAACGCCTCGATTCGTCGAGAACGGAAGCGTGCGTGAGCGTGGAACAACGGCATCAATCGGGACACCGATGGTGGCCTCGACATCCTGTACCGAGAGTCCGCTCTTGCGGTCCGCAAAGTTGAGCACGGTGTGCCTCCCTTGCGGGAGAAGTTGAAGTTCCTTGAGGACGCTGAAGCACTTGCGGAGACCGCGGACACTTGGAATGTCCATCCCGCACACCCAAACCCCATCGGTTGCCTGTTCAAGCGTGGCTAGGACATGTTCGCCCAAACCGGGAGCGGTGTCCACAACGACGTATTTGAACTCACCAGCCAGCTGGTTGATAAGGCGCCCGACGTGATCGGCAGTGATGTAGTCCGATTCGGCCGGTGTCCGTGGAGCGCAAAGGGCATAGATTCCGGCCGGATGTACCGTGAGGAACGCCTTAAGGACCATCGAGTCCTGCGAGGCAGATCCGTGCACGGCCTCCGTAATGCAATGTTCCGGTTCCAGCATGAGCCCCGAAGCCACGTCCCCGAACTGCAAATCCAGATCCACAATTACTACTCCCATCGGAGCGACCTTGCCCAAACCGATGGCCAGGTTGGTTGCCACGGTGGTTTTGCCGACGCCACCCTTGGGGGACATGATAGCGATGACTCGGCCTCTCTCTTGCCCTGACTCAGCAGCAGGGGCCATGCCCCTGCGGCGGCTGGCAGATGCGAGGCATGCACGCTCGAGGAGTATGCGGAGGTCGTTTACAACGATTTCCGGAGTGACCACGTCCCTAATGCCGGAATGCATGGCTCGAAGGACAAGCTCGGGGGCGGGCTCCGCAATTAGGAGGAGACTGACCTCAGGGTATTGAAGGTCGAATACAGTTGCGAGCTTCAGGGCATCCTCTGGAGCGACCCCAGGGCCAAGGATCAGGACTTCCGGCGGGGCGCCATTGAGCTGCCTGAAAACGTCGTCCGGTCCACCAGCCAGGACCTCGGGGGACAGGGTCTGTAGTTCGCCATGCAGCGCACCGGTGATAGCCTGCCGCACGCGGCTCTCAAAGTCCCGTACCGCCGTGATGGCAACAAAGCGGCTCACTTGTACAGCCCTCCGAAGGTAGTGACGGGGGGATCGCTCTTCGTTGAGGCAGGAGACTGCTTGGAGAGCCACAGGGTGCCAAATTCGGCGCCAAACACCATCTTCGCGGCGTCTGAGTCACTTCTGGCGACCGTTACGAACGCTGAACCGGTCGGCATCTGTACGCTTTTTTCGGTAGTCGTAGACTGTTCCGTCTCCGGAGTCGCCTTCTGTACTGCCGTGACCAAAACATCGTGAAAAAGAAGGCCGGTGGACTGCTTCCAGCCCTTGACCTCTGCTGGAACAGTTGCTCCTGCCGGCATGTTTTCGTCTGACGTGAAGGAAGCAAATACGGTCACGGTATCCCCCGCTTCAATCCTGCCGCCCAGCAAGCGCTCTGGGGCCAAGAGGAAGGTGACCTCTTCCAATCCGACAGGTACCGGCACAGTGCCTGGGACGAGTTCGCGCGGGTCAATCATGCGAGATGCGAGCAACTGTTCGCCGGGCTGAAGATCAACCGCTGTAACTTTGCCGTCAAGGTCGCTAAGTGATCCAAGCGCTCCCTCGGGTACGGCTGATTTAGGAATTGACTCTGATCGTATCTTGGTCCCAAGGTCAGATGCCTTAGTTCCGGCGGGGATAACCTCCTGGACAACCAGGATGTCGACGGGTTCCAATCCGGCCTGCGCACGACTTGCCGCACCTTGAACGTAAACGAAAAGTAGAATGGCACCAACGACGGCTAGTACGAGTGCCGCAATGCCTCCCAGTAGGCGTGATTTCACTTCATTTGCTCCTTTTCTAGATGAGACTGAATGAGCCGGGGGTACTCGGCTCTAGGTGGGCCTCAATTGCTTAGAAAGACCCGCGTGGCACCGTAATTGGGCAGTCCGCCCGTAGACGTGTTTCCCTCTTCCACAGAGACAAAGCGGGTGAAATATCCTTGAATGCCTCGGCAGTTGCCGCCGTCGCACGCTGGGGCGAGCGGATCCAGGTCGGTGAGCCCAGGACCACCGCCGAACTTGAAGCCGGTTACTTGAAAAGCGAGGAAGCCAGCCAACTCGTACGTAGTCTTCTGACCGTTCTTAGTGGCGTCGGTGAACACAGGAATGAGGACCGGTGCATTCTTGATCGTGGCAGGCATGCTTTGGCAGACACTTGGCAAGTCGTTGCCGGGGTTGCTGCCAACTTCGCTATTAGCGACGTCGACGTTCGTTGAGCAGCCAATGTCGGTGTCCAGCCAACCAAACCCGCCTGGTGCATAGCCATTTTGAACCTCGCAACCCGGAAAAGTCGGCACATTCTGGTCGTAGCGAAAGAGGACACGAGTGGGCACGGGATCCCCGGTAAAGGTCTTTGTCGAAGCAAATTCAGCCAGTTGCGCTGGCGTCAGAAAGTTTTTGAACACACACTCACTGATGGTCCAAGGCAAAGTTGTTGCTTCAGAAGGTGTGCCCCAGGAAGCTTCTGCTACGGCATGAATCACCGCCGTGTTATTGCCCAGTACTCGTGCAAAGAACAACGAAAAGCTGTCGCTTGTCGAACCTGCCTCTTGGGCATTCGCTTCAACCCGGACAGTGCTCGAATTTGGTTGAGTTACGGAGAAGACTCCGGTAGAGCCGTCATTCGCGTTTTGGTTTGCAAGTCGATTGTTAGGGTCGCCCATCGCATCGACGCAGTTGACAGCTTTTGCACACTGGCCGGCGATGGCCAAGGCTGTGGCGTCTGCGCCATTCTGAATTTGAGCCTTTTCGACGTACATCGCCCCGACGTCCACAGCGAGAGCTGCGAAACCTAGGAGAGCAACCATTGTGAATGCGACGACGACAGCCGCTGCGCCCCTCTGGCCGCTGTGAAGTCCTCTGGAACGAACTAGCCTCACTAAGCGTGTCAGCCGCCGCATCTCATCACTCCTACACCTTTAAGTTCCATCGGAAAGAGTCCTGGTGCTCCGAAGAAGCCGGCATCCAAGAACTTCGAAATGGACGACACGGTTACTTTGGTGGTGACGGTTACGTTCTTTCCGGATCCGCAGCTCGTCGCGTTATGGGTTACTGTCACACCGAGCCCGGTTAGTGAGGGAGCGGCCGCCAGTGCTGTTGTCTGGACGTTGAGACTGCTGTTCTTATAATGGATTGCAGCGTCGCGCGCACCTTCGCGCGCGGCCTGGGTTAAGGAGTTCTGAATGTTGAACACCCGGCCGAACTCCATGGTGCCGATAAGAATCAAAAGTAATAGCGGTAGTAGTACGGCCATTTCAACGGCCACTGCACCCCGCTCTTTCTGTTTCGGTTTCAAGACCGTCTCCCCGGACTCGGTTTGGCTATGTATTCCTGAGATCCAAGCCTTAGACTCGGAGAGCCAAATTGGCCCCGGTGACTGTCATTGGACTTGTCCCGGGGCCAATTGGCTTTACGATCAGTTAGAGCTTGAGGACCGTGTCATCGAAGAGCTTGTCGATGCCGACACCCAATGCAGCCGCACCCACCGCAACGATGATGGCGATGAGGGCGACCATCAGTCCGTACTCAACCATCGTTGCGCCCTTTTCCGATGAGAGGCGATCCTTGACGCCGGCGACGAATGCCATCATCGAGACCATAAGAGAAGTCATTGTATTGTCCTTTAATTCGGTGAAATTGATTTGAATGGATTTCAACGAATTTCCAGCTGCCCCCTAATTCCCTAGCGGCTGGACTTCGCTAAGAAGAGATTGTCATTCACGAGTTCCGGCAACAATGCGTAGAGGTACTCGACTTTCTCAGGGTCTATTCAATGACGTACTCGAAACACAATCCTGAGTACTCGCATTATGCATGTGTGTACGCAGGCCACTACTCGGACGCGGCAGCGTAACTGATCGATAGCGGCCCGGAGAGAGCCTCGCTGCCTAGATCAAGAAGAGCGCAACGGCCGCCGCGGCAAAAAGCATGGACGGCCCGTGGGGCACCTCAGAGGCACGTTCTCCGCGGTTCCTGCGTAGGACGAACAGCGTGACGATTCCGTTCAGGATGAAGCCCAGCAGGCCGCCGTACAGCAGTTGGCTCCAGCCTAGGTACCCCAAGTAAAGGCCGATTGGTGCCGCGAACTTAACGTCGCCCATTCCCATGCCTGCAGGGGAGATTAACGCCAGAATCAGGTAGACGGCGAACAGAATTGCCGCGCCGGCGGATGCTCGAAGCAGGTCTGTCCACCCCGATCCACCAAAAATCGCCGCCAGAAGGAAAAAGAGCCCGCCTAATAAGAGGGACAAAACCAGCGGGTTCGGTAGTAGATGCAACGAAATATCAATTCTGGCCAGCTGCACACCCGCAACGGCCAACAAGACGAACGCCGGAAGCCCGGCATCCGCTCCGAAGCGCCAAGCGAAAGCGGCGGATAGCAGGCCGGTGATCAACGCCGTCGACATGCGGACGCGCGTGGCCGGCAGCCCGCCGATGCGGGGGAGGAGCCTGGCGATCAGCGAGTCGGCGAGAGGTGAAAGAATGAGTCCCAGGAGTCCGATTCCGGCCACAAACAAAGGCAATGTCGAACCGGCGTTGCCCAAAGAAGTCATCGAGTTCCCCTGTTTGTACGGGCCGGCGGGTGGCGAAGGCTGTCCGGCTCACCCATTTTGACCCGGACGCCCGGTTCAAGCTAACATTGGTAGTCGTTGTGCGTGTCCTTTCTCGATGATGCGTGCCCGCTTGAGAATCCGGTTGCAGGATAACTACTCAACGAGCACATTCGAGACTTCTGGATGACTGGTTACATAGAGCCCTCACCTCTGTTCCGGTAGCGCATAGATAGTAGGTGCACACGTTTGAGTGACACCTTAACAAGAACGCCAGAACAAGAACGAGGCAAAAACCGTGCGTACGTACACCCCGAAGCCCGGCGATATCAACCGCCAGTGGCACGTCATTGACGCCACAGACGTTGTCCTTGGTCGTCTTGCTAGCCAGACCGCAATCCTGCTGCGCGGCAAGCACAAGGCCACCTTTGCGTCCCACATGGACATGGGCGACTTCGTCATCATCATCAACGCTGAAAAGGTAGCCCTCACCGGCGCCAAGCTGGAGCAGAAGCGCGCATACCGTCACTCCGGCTACCCGGGCGGCCTGACCTCCGTCAACTACGCGGAACTCCTGGAATCCAATCCGGTCCGCGCCGTTGAGAAGGCCATCAAGGGCATGCTCCCCAAGAACTCCCTCGCTGCACAGCAGCTGGGCAAGCTGAAGGTGTACCGCGGTGCAGAGCACCCCCACGCCGCCCAGCAGCCCACGACTTTCGAAATTTCCCAGGTCGCCCAGTAGTCCTGGCCACCAAACAACTTATCTATACAAGGAGAATCGTGGCTCAGAACGAAGAGACCACCGAAGCCGTAGTGGCTGAGGAACCCCTGACCAGCTACACCTCGGAAAGCGGTCCTGCGGAAGCAGAAGCGCCCAAGAAGGAACGCCCGGCCCTGACCGTTGCCGGCGCCGCAGTTGGCCGTCGCAAGGAAGCTGTTGCCCGCGTGCGCATCGTCCCCGGCACCGGCAAGTGGACCATCAACGGCCGCGCGCTGGACAACTACTTCCCGAACAAGCTGCACCAGCAGGATGTCAACGAGCCCTTCAAGATTCTTGATCTTGACGGCGCCTACGACGTCATCGCCCGCATCCACGGCGGCGGCATCTCCGGCCAGGCCGGTGCCCTGCGCCTCGGCATCGCTCGTTCACTGAACGAGATCGACGCCGAGAACAACCGCGCCACCCTCAAGAAGGCCGGTTACCTGCGCCGTGACGCCCGCGTCATCGAGCGTAAGAAGGCCGGTCTTAAGAAGGCCCGTAAGGCTCAGCAGTACTCCAAGCGCTAAGTCCGCTTGCACAAGAGCCCGTCCCGCCATTTGGCGGGGCGGGCTTTTGTCATGCAGAGTACGGAAAGTCTTCGTCGGCGCTGTCGGCCTCCCGACGTAATGGCTGGGACACCGCCACCCGTCGTTCGAACATCCCGATCAGTCACCCGCGGCCCGCAAAGGTGTGGATTTCGGTGTTTTGGCCTTCGGGCGGTTTTCTTCTCCGGTGGCACTACACCGCCGTTCATCTTTGGTGGCCGGGACCGAAGCCAAGGCAGAATTGCCGTGGAATTTTGCAACACCAGTCACCCTTCAGTAGTGCTGCGGACGATCGGAGGGAGCCGAAGCGGGCTATCTCTCGAACGCGATTCTGCCAGCAATATGCCGGAGACATTACCAGCTCCCCGCCGCTCACGTAGGGCAACGGGGCAGCTCACGTAGAGCAAGTGGAAGGACAGGCTGACTGCAATTCAGCACCTGTGCCCCTCTTAGGGCCGAACGCAGATCAGCGAACGTGAAATACATCGACGCCAGCGATCGGCTCAGGTTCGAATGTCTTGCGTGCCCATTCGACTATTCGGGCGGATTCTCCCATACCGTCAAGGGTTAAGGGCGGAAGATTCTCCAGCACCAGCGTCGAGACTCGGCCCTCTCGGACCAGCTCCTGAAACTCCTCAAGCGTCGGGTGCGGGTCAGTGCCATCAAAGCCACCGATTGCCAGCACCGCACGGCCGCTGGCCAGTTGGAGGTTCGCCGCAGAAGCGGCGCCCACTGTAGCCGCCGCCCATGTCACGGATTCTGAAGCGGAACGAGTGCGGTCGACAATTTCTGGGGGCGGTATGTCGCCAAACATGACAGCAAGGAGGTCCTCCGTCAGATACGGGGGGGCCTTCTTCCGATCTGGGTGATCGGTACGGATGCCAAGAATACTGGGACCAGCTATAACGCCTGATCCGGTATGGGGACTAGCAGCCGTATTCACCGACCACATGATTGGGCCGATCAGAAGGACAGTAGTTAGCGACCAAAAAGAAAATCGCGTGGTCGCTAGGTTGGGGGAACGGAGAGCGAGTAGTGCAATTGTGGGCCCACCAATGACGGCAAGAGTGATCGGAAAAAAAGGAAAGTCGGCTGTTGACCGAATTGCCGAGCCGATGGCGATGGCGAGGCATCCCGCCGTAGTCGCGGCCATCGTCACCCTGTATCGCAATTTTTGGTCCAATCGCCTATACAAGTAAAGTAGCCCAATTGATGCCAAGATACACATGGGCGGTACAGCAACTAGTGAATAGTATGGATGCACAATTCCTGACATGAAGGCCAAGATAGTAGCAGCTGTAAGGAACCAAATAGAGGAGAACAGCATAAGTGCACTCTTGATGGGATGGTCCGGGCGGCGCCGGAAAACGTAGAGCATCGCGATATACAGTCCCACGAGTGCGAAGGGAAGGAACCATCCAAACTGCCCAGAGAACTGGGGCTGAAGAAATCTATCAAACCCTGGATCAAGTTTCTCATCCATTGCACCAACGGAATCTGCCAGAGTCCGACTTGCATCCGCGCCAGTGAGGCGGTCCAGGCCGTTGTAGCCCAACGCGAGTTCGATCGCGCTATTGTTCCGAGATCCGCCGATAAATGGACGATCGGAGGGATCTGTGGCTTGGACAGCAAGAAGCCATGCGCCACCGACAAGTATGGCGGTGAGCCCCGATAGCATTAGGTGAACAAGGCGCTTTGGCCACGTCATCCTGGCAAAAAGTAGGTACGTCACGACAAACGCCGGAAGAATCAGGCCGATCTGCAATTGCTTGGTCAGGAAACCTGCACCAACCAGTGCTCCAGCTAGAACTAGCCAGCGCAACAGCTCCAGGTCGATGGCTCGGAGCACAGAGAAGGCAATCGCAACCATGATTAGGACCAGTAGAGCGTCAGGATTGTTGTAGCGGAACATGACCGCGCTCACCGGGGTGACAGCCATGAAGGCAGCGGCGAGCAGACCTGCTGACGCACCGAAGCGACTTCGGACTAGTTTGTAGAGAAGGAAAACTGTCGCTATGCCCATGAATGCTTGGGGCAGCAGTAAGCTCCAGCTGTTAAGGCCGAAGAGCCGGACTGACATCGACATGACCCAAAGGCTCAGTGGGGGCTTATCCACCGTGATTGCGTTGCCCGGGTCAGAGGATCCGTAAAAGAACGCGGTCCAGTCTTGGGCACCAGCCATGGCGGCTGCAGAATAATAGGAATTACCCCAGCCGTTGATGTCGAGTCCCCACATATAGAGGAGCGCAGATAGCGAGAGCAGGGCGAGAAGTGCGGGCCGCTCCCATGCGGGCGGCTGGCTCGAGGAGCGCAGACTAAGACGCCAAACAAAAGGTTTTTTACTGGATCCGAGCTCTTTCCCGATGGCCGCCGGCGTAGTGGGGTCCTGAACCGCAGGGCTCGTCATAGCGCTGGATCGCTAACAGGCTGCAGAGCGACCACCGTGGAATGCTTGTCGCTTCGGTGGACCCTAAATACCCAAATTCTGAGAAGCACGAACCGCATGAGCGTCGCAACGACATTGGCCGCCGTCAGGGTGAGTAACTCAGTGCTCGGGGCCGCGTCAAGGTTGACCGAATGAAGTACCAGCAATGACGAGGCCGTCATACTCCAGGCCAGTAAAAATACGACCAAGCCCTGAAACTGCTGCGTAAACAGTTTCACCGGTCCGCTGATGCCGAAGGTGAACCGTCGGTTGGCTGCAGTGTTTCCCACAGCAGTCATGAGTAAGGCGAGGAAGTTTGCTTCCTGGGCGCCGAACGCCCCTTGCAGCACTAAATACAGCAGCGCGAAGGCGAGCGTCGAGACAGCACCTACTAAGCCGAACCTAATCACCTGACCGAAGAAGCTTGGCCTGGCGGGCGCCACGATGGGCCGCCTCCCGAGCTCAGCGTAAATCGCTTGGACAGGAATAGACCCCTTGACCAGAGCTCCGGCCACGCGGACCATTCCTCGGACGTCATCGTAAGCAGTCTGCTTTATGTTCACCCTGCTGTCGGGGTCATCGATCCAGTCCACGGGAATTTCGTGGATGCGGAGTCCGGAACGTTCGGCAATGATGAGTAGTTCGGTGTCAAAGAACCAGCCGTTGTCCTCAATGTAGGGAAGTAAACGCTGGGCGACATCCGCTCGAATTGCTTTGAAACCGCACTGCGCATCGGAAAAGCGCACCTGCATGGTCCGGCGCAGCAGGAAGTTGTAGGACCGGGAAATGAATTCCCGCTTGGGCCCGCGGCTTACGCGGGAGTTTTGTCCCAGACGCGTACCGATGGAAATATCCGAATGCCCTGTCAAAAGCGGAGCCACCAGCGGCGGAAGCGCAGCAAGGTCTGTGGAGAGGTCGACGTCCAGATAGGCGAGGACTTTTGCCTCTGAAGCACCCCATGCATCGCGGAGTGCGTAGCCACGTCCTTTTACTTCTAGTCGGCGGTAGCTCACGTTGGAAAACTCCTCGCTGAGTCGAGCAGCGATCACTGGTGTTCGGTCAGTGCTTGCATTGTCCGCAATGGTTATTTTCCACGTTGAATGCATTTCGAGCGTCAGATATTCGGCGAGCCTCAGGATGCTTTTTTCGAGTACGGCTTCCTCATTGAAAACCGGGACTACAATTTCCAGCGCCAAGCCCCCATAGCTAGGTGTCATGCATCGAATCGTAGGGGCAGGTGATGGGCAGTGGCGAGACTTTCCGGCAAAGACAGGTATTATCGCAAAAAACCAAGTAGTCCAACTCCTGAGTCTTCGTGGCATTCAGGTAATTGATACTGGGTGCATGGGTGAAGGGATTCCATAATGTTGGCGTATGGGGGAAATTAACAACATACGCAGGACGTCGCGCTACACCTCACTAGACGGGTTGAGAGGCCTTGCCGCCTTGGTTGTGCTCGTGCACCATTGTTGCATGGTGTCTCCGCAGCTCGCCGAAGCTGCAGAAGGAGGTGAAGTGGGGCCGGCCGGGTCATGGGTTTGGTGGGCAACTGTCACGCCGTTGCATTTGATGTGGGCCGGCTCTGAGGCGGTCTTCGTCTTCTTCATCCTTTCTGGCTTCGTTTTGACTCTTCCCTTCGTGGGCAATTCACAACCAAGCTGGGCAGCTTACTTTTCGAAGCGCCTTGTCAGGATTTATCTACCAGTCTGGGCTTCGCTAGTTCTCGCGCTGCTGGCCGCATGGGCATTTCCACGGGTAGCCGCACCGGAATTCAGCTCATGGGTAAACATGCATGATGACGCGCCCAACGTTCTGGTAGATGGATTCTTGCTTCTTGGTACCGGCTCACTGAACACGCCACTTTGGTCGCTCCAGTGGGAGATGGTTTTCTCCTTGCTCTTGCCTTTGTATTTATTTGTTGCGGTGCGTATCGGGCGGGCGTGGCTGCCAAGTCTCGTAGGGCTCATATTGCTGATCGCTGTAGGAGGCATGATGGCCATGGCGCCTCCTGTCTTCCTGTCGATGTTTGGCATAGGGGTCTTGATGGCCTCAAAACGGGAAATGCTAGAAAAGTGGGGCCGGAGGCTTGGGCGCCGGGCATGGGCCACCCTGCTTGTAGCATCGATGGTTCTACTGTGTTCCCGTTGGATGTTGCCGCAACTACCAATGGGCATAGCAATGGCCACGACAGGCGGAGCGCTCCTGATATTTGCCTTCATTGGCAGCAAATCTGCCATCACGCTGGGTGACAATCCGACGGTCCAATGGCTAGGAACACGGTCGTTCAGCATCTATCTCGTCCACGACCCGATCGTCGTGTCAGTGGCTTTCTCTATGCATGGGGCAAACGCGTTTCACGTAGCAGTGACCTCAGTGAGCCTGTCGCTCCTGACAGCCGAGGTCTTTTTTCGATTGGTGGAGAGGTCAAGTCTCCGGCTGGCCAGGTTGGCCGGCCAGGCCGTAACGAATGGCGTGCGCTCCAATAGAGTTGTGATTTCACGGCCTTAGTTGGCACAGAGTCGATTGATCCCGGGGTGGCGAAGCGGGGGCGCTCGGGCCGCCCGGTTGGCCCAGTGTCTAGGTGATTTTCAATAAAAGCTTCCTTATCTAGCGTTGCGTCTGACGGCCACTTCTCGTGGATCCCTGGACGGAAGTGTTAGTTGACGCCGAAGCGTGGATAGGGATATTCGCAACCTTTGTAGAAGGACTCGCTGATGGCTGTTTGTACAAAGATCTGTATTCGACTCTTTGGCATGCAAAACCCGGGCGCTCCGAACCACTGCGTCAGGGCAAAGCAGTTGGCGTTGACCGCCTGCCGGTATGTACGCGTGCGAGCACTGCAAAGGCTTGAATGTGACGCCGAAGACGGCAGTTGCCGAGGCCAAGAAGTGGCTGTTCAGGTCTTCGTAGCTCCCGAGGCAAAGACTTAGAGGGACGGTGAATTTAAGCTGACTTTAAGCGCCCGCTTGCGCGTCCTCTAGACTTGTCCACGATGTCTAGATTATTTGGAACAGATGGAGTCCGGGGCCTTGCTAACGGCCTGTTGACGGCGGAGCTCGCGATGCAGCTTGCTCAGGCGGCGGCTGTGGTGCTGGGGCATGACCGCAATACCAACGGCAGCCGGCCCCGCGCCGTCGTGGCACGAGACCCCCGCGCCAGCGGTGAGTTCATCGCTGCGGCCGTCGAGGCAGGGCTCTCCAGCTCCGGTATCGACGTATATGACGCCGGAGTTCTGCCGACGCCGGCCGCTGCTTACCTGGTGGCTGATCTTGACGCCGACTTCGGCGTGATGATCTCTGCGTCGCATAACCCGGCGCCGGATAACGGCATCAAGTTCTTCGCCCGTGGCGGCCAGAAGCTCCCTGATGAGGTTGAAGACGCCATCGAGGAACAGATGAGCAAGGAACCCACCCGACCCGTGGGCGGCGACGTTGGCCGAATCCAGCGCTTCTCTGACGCCGAGGACCGCTACATCGTCCACCTCCTCGGCACGCTGCCTCACCGCCTGGATGGCCTCAAAGTCGTTCTGGACTGCGCCCACGGGGCCGCCAGCGGGTGCTCGCCCCAGGTCTTCAAGGACGCCGGCGCCGACGTCGTGGTTATCGGCGCTGAACCGGACGGCCACAACATCAACGACGGTGTCGGCTCCACGCACCTCGGCCAGCTCAAGGCCGCCGTCGTTGAACACGGTGCGGACCTCGGCATCGCCCACGACGGCGACGCCGACCGGTGCCTCGCCGTGGACCATGAAGGCAACGAAGTGGACGGCGATCAGATCATGGCGATCCTGGCCGTTGCCCTCAAGGCCTCGGGCAAGCTCATTGACAATGTCCTCGTAGCCACCGTCATGAGCAACCTCGGCCTCAAGATCGCACTCCGCGAGGCAGGCATCAGCATCCGCGAAACAGCTGTTGGGGACCGCTACGTCCTTGAGAACATGCGCGACGGCGGCTACAACCTCGGCGGCGAACAGTCCGGCCACGTGATCTTCGCTGACTACGCCACCACCGGCGACGGTGTCCTCACCGGTCTTCAGTTGGCCGCGCAGATTGCTCTGACCGGAAAACCGCTGAAGGAATTGGCCACAGTGATGACCAAGCTCCCGCAGGTCCTCATCAACGTCAAGGGCGTGGACCGCAGCCGCGTCGGCAGCTCCGAGCGGCTGGAGCACGCGGTGGCAGCGGCCGAAGCAGAGCTGGGCGACACCGGCCGCGTCCTGCTCCGCCCTTCAGGCACCGAGCCCGTGGTCCGCGTCATGGTGGAAGCCGGCGACGAAGCCACGGCTGAATCGATTGCTGAGCGGCTGGCCCAGGTGGTCCGCACCGAACTCGCGCTCGAACTGGTTGTCGACTGACCAAGTCATCAAACAACTATGGCCCGCCTCCATCAGGAAGCGGGCCACAGTTGGTTGGTGCCTAGGAGAACCTAGAGCGCCCGGTTCTGCAGCGAGTCGCGGATTTCGGTGAGCAGGGCGATGTGAGGATCTTCGGCTGCCTCTTCCTTGACGTCAGGCTTGATGCCAAGCCGGCGGTTGCGGCGCTCGATCATGTGGTTCATCGGCAAGATGACCACGAAGTAGATGGCGGCGGCCACCAGCACGAACGAAATGATGGAGGAGATGACGGATCCATACATGAATCCCTCCCACTGCATTTCTGCAATGCCCTTGGCACTAAACAGACGGCCGATCAGCGGTGTAAGCAGGCCCTCGACAATTGAGGTCACGACGGCGCCGAAAGCGGCACCCATCACGACGGCGACGGCAAGGTCTACGACGTTGCCCTTCATGATGAAATTCTTGAATCCTGTCAACATAGGACCCAAGCTAACGCATGAAGATGAGCCGCACATGACCAATCTGTAAATTGTTCCCTGCGTGTCGGGAACTATGCCTTCGTAGTGCTCGTTTCGCGGTACCGACCAAGGAAGGTCAAGAACTCCTGTCCGGTGACGCCCTCCAGCGTTAAGCCGAACTTGTCGTCCGGCCACTTCTCCAAGTCCCTTGCAAGCACCTCATCGGAGGGTGAGCGCGTCAGCAAATACTTCGCAAACTTCGGTGTGAGGTGCTTCAGATGCTTCGTTCTGTAGGCAATTTCGTCCCCTTGGGCGTAGCCCTTTGATGTCACAAACTGCATCTGGTAGTTGTACATGACCGACTGCAGAGCCTGCGCGATCAGCAGGAAGTCGTTGATCGCCCTTTTTGAATACTGGGCTGCTGCGACCTCACACAGGCCGCGCGGCTCCTGAAGCCCAAGTGCCGTCCACGCGTCGTGGATGACGGCGCTGCTTGAAGGTCTGAACGTCAGGAAATCCCGGATGTAGCGTTCGCCGGAGTGCCTGTATTTGAATTCACTGAGAAAGCGGGCCGTACCGCCACGCCAGGACTTGTAGAAGCTGGGGTCGCCGTCGTGCTGGCTGATCCCGTGGGCCTGGGAGAAAAGGCCGTCATGCTGGAGATCGTCGTCGAAGGCGGCCAACACGTCCGATGAAAACGTCCCGAAAAACTCGATGCCCTGCTCGAGCCGGTCTCGCTCGACGGAGCGCTGGGTCGCCATGAACTCGCGATGTCTGCGGTAGTGCTCTTCGGTCAGGTTCAGCTTTTTCTTCTGCTCCGCAGGGATGGCCGCGGTCCGCTTGGACTGCTCGCGGTCAAAGATGTCAATACGCAACTGGAAATCCCGCCGCGCCCGGTGGGCGAGCTCAGCAAGGATGCGGTCACGTTCGTCGGCAGCCATGGGAACAGCATAGGGGGACGGAGCCTCAGCGATGCCCATGGCAAGGACAGTGATGGGTAGGACGGTTTCCGCAACGTCGTGGCCGCCCCTTTTGCGGCCCTAGCCGGATGGGACCAACCGATGTTCACGAATCGATCGGTGAAATTTACAGCGAGGAGGGTTGAGCTGCTGCCGGTGGCGAGTTTTATGGAGTACTCGGTACGGGATTGGGGTATGTTCGCCGGAGAGCGGTAGCGCCGCGCGAACGAAGGGGATGGTATGTCGGAGTCCGGCGTTGAAATGGTGTGGCCCGCATTGTTGAAGGCCTGGCGGAAGGCCCAGTACGAGGAGCTGTGGCTGCAGTTCCGGCCCCGTGGCTCGAAGGATGTCTTTGAGGCAGTTGAGGCCGCGGTCCAGGCGGCGAACCAGGCCGTCGATGACGCCGGCTGGGATGACGTGTTCACGGGAGGGGTCTCGGATTCGGACGCCGGTCCGGTGGCACTGATGAGCAGGGCCGGGGAGGAGGAAGGAGTCCGCGCCTGGTTCACTGCTTTCGCCCAACATTTGCAGAGCCTAGGAAAATCCGGGCGGGTCACCGCCGCGCCGGAGGCTTTTTTCCCGGAGTGGCTGAGCGGCGCAGTCGAGATCCCGCGACAGCTCACGGCGTTCGTTTCCTACCAGACCAAGGACTTGGCCCTGCTGGACGCAGACGAACAGCGTCGCGCCTGGCATGTCCCGGCCCACCTGACGGCTAGCATCGCAGACGCCGGCACAGCGTGGGGCAGCTTCGAAGGTGCTGACGTCTATCTGCAGCGCAACATCCACCGCGTCAGGACGAAAAATCCAGACGTGGGGCAGGCGGTGGCGGACGCTGCCGCGAAATTCTCTATGGCTGGTGTGACGTATCTACGGTCAGAGCCACGCCGGAAGGTCTCGATGGAGCTGAGTACCCTGGGCCGGGTCTGCTATGAGGTCATGGACGACACGGCGCCTTGGCAGGAGCGGCTTGCGAAAGTCACCCGGGCCATGGTCGCGTTCCCCGGGGACACAGATTTGGCGTTTGTGCAGTACTGCCACGTCTACACCATCTCCTGGAGTGACCTCGCTAGTGTCAGTCCCGTCCTTCCCCATGTCAAGGAATATCATGTCCGCTACAACAGGCACCTGAACGGGCAGTACATCCCCGACGCCCACGGAATCCAGCTCCTCACTGACGCCCACCTCGCGCACGCGAACGACCTGTCCGACTGGATTATCGAGCCTCTCGGCGCAGGCAAACACTTCGTGCAGGCCAAAGACTTGGAGCCCTGGTACGCCAGCATCGACCCGGACGCGGACACACTGGCGAAGGCGCGTGCCGACTTCGGGGGTATGCTCCTCACGCCCGAGATTATCGCGGATAACCCGCCACCCTGGCGCCAAGGGTAAGTCTGCTAGGAGTCACGCGTACCCCGGCGCCGCTGCCACGCCGAAGTACTCCTCCACAGTGCTGATCCCGCGCCCAACCATGTCCGTGGCCGCCTCCACTCCGATGTACCGCAGGTGCCACGGCTCGTAGTAGTAGCCGGTGATCGGGTGGAACATCCACGGATACCGCACCACGAAACCGAAGCGGTGGCCGTTCGCCTTCGCCCACACCGCGGCCGGCTGGTCCGCGAAGCAGGGCTGGAAGCCGCACACCCCGCCGCCGTCGGCGATGTCGAAGGCCCATCCGGTCTGGTGTTCCGAGTAGCCGGGCCGGGCGCTGGCGGTGTCGGCATCGGCCTGGCCGCGGGCCGCCACATAGCCGTTGTAGGTGACCACCTGCGTGCCGTGCGAGCGGTAGCCGCTCGCCAGGGTCATTGCAACGCCGTCGCGCGCTGCCGCGGCGAACATCTCCTCCGCGGCAGCCGCCGTTGTGCTATTCAGAAGGGCCGCCTCGCCGGACACTGCGAGCTGCACCTTGGGCTTGACCAGGTCCGCCGGGGCAAAGTCGGCCGGCGCCAGCGGACGGTGCTTGTTCACCACCACCCAAGGGCTTGCCGGATCCGTTAGCGAGAACTGCCGCGGCAACGCCGCAGCTGCCGACGGCGGCGCGGGAGCCTGCGCAGGCGGCGCAACTGCCGCCGTCGTACTTTCCACCGCGGTGGGGGTGGCCGAAGGGGAGATCGTAGCGGCAGGAACGGGGGAGGACGACGACGGCGCCACCGCAGCGGGTGCCTCCGGTGTGCACGCTGCCAGGACAGTCAGTCCGGCCCCGGCGGCAAGGAAGCGGGCGAAGGACCGTCGGCTGGTGGCCGGCGGAACGCGGCTGGCCATGCAGTCGTGGCACACGTGGGTTAAACCTTCCGCAGGAGCATGCGGCGGATGGAGTGGTCCGCGTCCTTGGTCAGCACCAGCTGGGCGCGGCCGCGGGTGGGGAGGACGTTTTCCTCCAGGTTGGGCTCGTTGATGCGCTTCCAGATGTCCCGGGCCGTGCTCTCGGCCTCAGTGGGGGACAGCGATGCGTAGCGGTGGAAGTAGGACTCGGGCTGCGCGAACGCCGTGCTCTGCAGCCGCCGGAACCGCTCCACGTACCACTCCTCGATATAGGCGGTCTTGGCGTCCACGTAGATGGAGAAGTCGAAGAAGTCGCTCACGGCCAGGCCCTGCCGGCCGTCATGCCGCGGACGGGCCGGGGCCAGCACGTTCAAACCCTCTACAATCAGCACATCGGGGCGGCGAACCACCACTTCCTTTTCGGGAACAATGTCGTACGTGACGTGGGAATACCAGGGTGCCCGGACTTCCTCCGCGCCGCCCTTGACCTCGCTCACAAAACGCAGCAGCGCCCGGCGGTCGTAGGACTCCGGGAAGCCTTTGCGCTCCAGCAGCTGGCGCCGCTTCAGCTCGGCGAGAGGGTAAAGGAAGCCGTCGGTGGTGATCAGCTCGACGTTCGGCGTGCCCGGCCAGCGCCGCAGCATCTCCCGGAGCACACGCGCGATGGTGGATTTGCCCACAGCCACCGATCCGGCCACGCCGATAACAAACGGAGTGCGCTGCGTCTGCTCACCCAGGAATGTGGTGGTGGCCGAATGCAGCTGGCCGGCGGCCTCGACATAAAGGTGCAGGAGACGGGACAGCGGAAGGTAGACCTCGCGGATCTCCTTCATGTCCAGGGGATCGCCGAGGCCACGCAGACGGACAATGTCCTCTTCGTTAAGGGGCTGCTCCATCTGGGCGGCGAGCCGGGACCAGGTCTGGCGGTCCAGCTCAACGAACGGGGAGGCACCCTCGCCGTTCGCTTCGTTGCGTTGCAATGTCACTATAGAGATTCTGCCCCGCGCGCGCCTGAGAGCGAAATGCGGCACACTGAGTTTAGATCTCAACCCGGCTGCCGATAAGCTGGTGCGCATGTGTGGAATCGTTGGATATGTAGGCCATTCTGCTGACCGTGGCAATGCCGGTCACAGTGCGTTGGATGTAGTCCTTGAGGGCTTGCGCCGCCTGGAGTACCGGGGTTATGACTCTGCGGGGGTGGCGGTGGTCTCTGAGGGGTCCATCGAATTCCGGAAGAAGTCCGGCAAGCTGAGCAACCTTCTCGCCGAGCTTGAGGAGCACCCGCTGCCGGTGACGACGACCGGCATCGGCCACACCCGCTGGGCCACGCACGGCGGCCCCACGGACCAGAACGCCCACCCGCACCTGGCCGACGGCGGCAAGCTGGCCCTGATCCACAACGGCATCATCGAAAACTTCGCCGAACTCAAGCTGGACCTCGTGGCCAAGGGCTACACGTTCGAGTCCGAGACGGACACCGAGGTGGCGGCCGTGCTTTTGGGCGATATTTTCCGCACCAAGCTGGGCGGTGACGTGTCCGACGGCGGCCTCACCAAGGCCATGCAGCTCACTTGCCAGAGCCTCGAGGGTGCGTTCACCCTCCTGGCAGTGCACGCTGACCAGCCCGGTGTTGTGGTGGCTGCCCGCCGCAACTCGCCGCTGGTGGTTGGCCTGGGCGAGGGCGAGAACTTCCTGGGCTCGGACGTGTCCGGGTTCATCGACTACACCCGCCGTGCGGTGGAGCTGGGCCAGGACCAGATTGTCACCATCACCGCCGACTCCGTAGAGATCACGGACTTCTTCGGCGCCCCGGCCGAGGGCAAGGAATACCACGTTGACTGGGACCCGGAATCAGCCACGAAGGGCGGCTTCAGCTCCTTCATGGAGAAGGAAATCCACGATCAGCCGGACGCGGTCCGCCAGACCCTGCTCGGCCGCTCGGACCTCAACGGGAACCTGACCCTGGATGAGCTTCGCATCGATCCGGAGGAGCTCAAGAAGGTCAACAAGATCATCGTGCTGGCCTGCGGTACCGCCGCGTACGCCGGGACCGTGGCGAAGTACGCCATCGAGAACTGGTGCCGGATCCCCACCGAGGTGGAGCTCGCGCATGAGTTCCGGTACCGGGACCCGATCCTTGACGACAACACCCTGGTGGTCTCCATCAGCCAGTCCGGCGAAACCATGGACACCCTGATGGCTGTCCGGTACGCCCGCGAACAGGGCGCCAAGACCATCTCCATCTGCAACACGAACGGGTCCACCATTCCCCGTGAGTCCGACGCTGTGCTGTACACCCACGCCGGCCCGGAAATCGCGGTTGCCTCCACCAAGGCGTTCCTGGCGCAGATCACGGCGGCCTACCTGCTGGGCCTGTACCTGGCGCAGCTGCGCGGCAACATCTTCTCCGGGCAGATCAAGGACGTCCTGGCGGACCTGGGCAAGATCCCGGCGAAGATCCAGACCATCCTCGACGGCGCCGGGCCCCTGCGCGAACTTGCCCGCAGCATGGCCAACGAGCAGTCCATCCTGTTCCTGGGCCGCCACGTGGGATACCCCGTGGCTCTGGAAGGTGCGCTGAAGCTCAAGGAAATCGCCTATATCCACGCCGAGGGCTTCGCCGCCGGTGAACTCAAGCACGGCCCCATCGCGCTGATCGACGAGGGCAAGCCGGTGTTCGTGGTGGTCCCGTCCCCGCGCGGCCGCGACTCGCTGCACGCCAAGGTGGTCTCGAACATCCAGGAAGTCCGCGCCCGCGGCGCCCGCACCCTGGTCATCGCCGAGGAAGGCGACGAAGCCGTGAAGGCCTACGCCGAACACGTCTTCTACGTCCCCGAAACGCCGACGCTGCTGATGCCTCTGCTGACCACCGTCCCGCTGCAGATCTTTGCCGCCGAACTCGCTGCGGCCAAGGGCTACGACGTGGACCAGCCGCGCAACCTCGCCAAGAGCGTCACCGTAGAGTAACCGCGGGCTGACCGCCAGGAGCTGGTTTGTTCCCCAGCGAAACGGAAGCCCCGGGCCCTCAGGGCTCGGGGCTTCTGTGCTTACCCCCGACCATTGCGGAACGCAGCTAGCATGACAAGAGGGGGTGCACCATGGTCCGACGTCGTAAAACAAAAATTCAGTCATTCAAGGGCAGCCACATGCTCCTTTGCGTGCTCAGCGTGCAGGCGGCCTTTGCCATCGCAATCGTGATTGGATTGTACTTCTGGGCTCCCCACGCCCCTGAGACACCAGCCATAGCCGGCGTACTCAGCACCGTCGCCGGAGGTCTAATCCTGCTTGCGGGGTGGACCGCGGTGCGGGGCCTCCGCACTCAAAGCAGGGAGCATGACCGGAGCCGGGCCGTGTCCGACCTTATGGAGTCTGTTCTCGACACCAGCCAGGAATGGGTCTGGGCTGTCGATGGCCACGAAAACTTCACCTTCTCAAGCAGGGCAAGCACAACACTTCTCGGCTATGAACCTGACGAACTGATCGGCAGACCCGTCGGTACAGTTATCGATCCAGATGAGCTCGCCAGCGCGCGCGAGGCAATTGCAGATCTCTTGGGTGATCACGGTTCAGATTGGACCGGGATCAGGGTCTCCTACCGGCACCGCAACGGTGCTCCCGTCTGGATGGAAGTATCCGGCAGGTCACGCCCCACGAGGGAAGGACCGCGACCGGGTTTTGAAGGAAGCAGCCGTCCCCTGCCCACGCAAACTGTGAGGGCGCTCCTCAAAAACCGCATCAGGGAACGGATCGGCAGTGCGGTCCAGGGCGGAATGATCCTCACGGCCTTCCAACCCATCTACGAACTCACCACCGGAACCATGACCGGCGTTGAAGCGCTGGCCCGATTCCCCAGCGACGACGGCCGAAGCCCAGAGCACTGGTTCAGCGAAGCCACCAGCGTCGGCCTCGGCGGAGAACTTGAATTTGCAGCATTGGAAGCTGCACTCCTAAAAGCGACGAAGCTCCCCGAGAACCTCTATGTCGCGCTCAACCTCTCACCAGACACATGTCTGGATCCCAGGCTGCCCGTGCTGCTGGAACGGTCCGGTCTGGCCGCTGAGAGGATCGTTCTGGAATTGACCGAACGCCTGGCAGTGGACAAATACCTACCGCTTCTGGCTGCTCTGGAACCCATGCGCAAAAGCGGCCTCCGGATAGCCGTCGACGACGCCGGATCAGGCTTCGCCTCGATGCGCCATGTCCTTCAACTCCGGCCCGACATCATCAAAATGGACCGGAGCCTCATCGCCGGCATCGACATCGACTGGGGCCAGCGGGCGCTCGGCGCCGCCATGGTCGAATTCGCCCACCAAATCGATGCACATATCGTGGCCGAAGGCATCGAAACCCAAGCAGAACTCACAGCCGTCACCGAACTCGGCATGACCTCAGGCCAGGGCTACTTCCTGGGCCGACCCTCTCTCCACCCCGCCGACTGGGCGGCTTGGGACAAATCAGACATCATCGACTCTTCAATACACTGAGGATCGCCTCAAATCTTGGGGAGGCCGGATGCCTCTTCGGGGAGCCCTCCGACATCTAAAGCCCCTGCAGCGCGCAGTGCGCGCTGCAGGCATGGGCGTCACCGTAGAGTAGTGCCATGATTGTTGGCATTGGCGTAGACGTTGTAGACATTGAGCGGTTCGGCCGCCAGCTTGAGCGCACCCCGGGGCTCCGAGACCGGCTGTTCGTTCCCGCGGAACGCGAACTGAACACCCGCTCCCTGGCAGCACGGTTCGCGGCAAAGGAATCCGTGGCAAAGGTGCTCGGTGCCCCGGCCGGCATGAACTGGCAGGACTGCTGGATCGGCCTGGACCAGCACGGACCCACCATCCAGGTGAAGGGCACCGTCCTGGCTGTGGCCGAGTCCAAGGGCGTCAAGCGCTGGCATGTGTCCATGAGCCACGACGGCGGGATCGCCACCGCCACCGTCATCGCCGAAGGCTGAGAGCCCCAGCGGCTGAGCCACCACCGGACCTGACACCATGATCAGCGCCTATACCGGAACCCAGATCAGGGCAGCCGAAGAGCCGCTCCTTGCTGCCGGCATGGGCGCTGTCCTGATGCAGCGCGCCTCCTACGGCCTCGCCAACGCCATCGTGCACGAACTGCAGGCCCGCGGCCGGCGGCTCTACGGCGCCAGCGTGGCCGTCCTTGCCGGCAAAGGCAACAACGGGGGAGACGGGCTCTTCGCCGCATCCTTCCTGGCAGCCCGGGGGATGCGTACGACGGCGGTGCTCACCGCCGGTGCGGCGCATACCGAAGCGCTGGCTGCTTTTCAACGCGCCGGTGGGCGCGTGCATTTCCTCAGTGATGCGAACGCCAGCCGGCTGGCGGCCGAAATGGCGCGTGCCGACGTCGTGATTGATGCTGTCCTGGGGACGGGCGCCCAGGGCGGGCTGCGGGGAGCAGCCGCCGCCCTCGTCGCCTCCCTGGCAGACGTGAGGCAGACTTCCGGCGGGCCTGAGCTCATGGTGGCGTGCGACATCCCCAGCGGCGTGGACGCCGACACGGGGGAGGCCCATGCGCCGGTGCTGTCCGCGGACCTGACCGTAACCTTCGGGGCCGCCAAGGTGGGCCTGCTGGCGGACCCGGGCGCCGATTACGCCGGCCGCGTTCACGTGGTGCCCATCGGCATCGAGGCTGAACTGCCCTGGCCGGCCTTGCGCCGGCTTCAACCGCCTGACCTGTTGCGGCTGCTGCCACAGCCCGGACGGCGCGCGCACAAGTATTCCCGCGGGGTCCTGGGCGTCGTTGCCGGCTCGGCCGACTATCCCGGCGCCGCAGTGCTGGCGTGCCGCGGCGCGCTGGCCGCCGGCGTGGGCATGGTCCGGTACCTTGGCCCGCCCGAGGTGGCCCACCTGGTCCGGCAGTCCTGCCCCGAGGTGGTCTGCAGCGCAGGCGAAGTGGCGGACACCCACGTCCAGGCCTGGCTGGTGGGATCGGGCATGGGCCCCAGCGACTCCCACCAGCTCCAGCGCGCCCATGACGCCGTGGAGTCCGGCCTGCCGGTGATTGCCGACGCCGGCGCGCTCCCGGCCCTGCCGGACGTCCTGGGGCCGCAGGTGGTGCTGACCCCGCACGCCGGCGAGTTGGCAGCTCTTTTGAAGCGGCTCGGCGCTGATTACGAACGGTCCGCCGTGGAAGTCAACACCCTGGGCGCCGTGCGGCACGCCGCCGCCCTGACGGAGGCCACCGTGCTGCTCAAGGGCGCCACCACCCTGGTGGCATCGCCCTTCCAGGACTTCTACAGCCAGGCGGACGGCACGCCGTGGCTTGCCACGGCCGGCAGCGGCGACGTCCTGGCCGGGATCATCGGTGCGCTGCTCGCCCAGGTGGGGCCCGACGTCGGGCGCTTCCGTGATGCGGGCATCGATCCGGACGAGCGCTGGGCGGCGATCGCGGCCATGGGGGCAAGCCTCCACGGCCTCGCAGGCACTGCCGCTGCCGGCGGGGGACCGCTGAGCGCAGGGCGGATTGCGGAGTATTTGCCAGAGGTTTGGAGCCGGCTGGTGACCCCACCGGACGTCTAGACCGCCTGCTTGCCTGGGCGTACGATTTTGGGCACCGGCTGCGTCGCTGGCCGGCATCCTTGGGGAGGCGTCGTGGCCGATTCACCAGCACAGAACGTGGCAAGTGGAGAACCCCGGGCCGGCGGTCCGCGAGTCCTGGAACTTCGTGTCCACGGGATCAAAAACACGGCGCCGCACGACCTCATCGGCTGTGACCTGGAGCAGATTGAGCCCGTGGGTGACCGTGATTCACTTAGCGGATTCTGGACACAAAAAGACCCTCCCGCCGACTCGCCCACGCGGGTTGAGGCATACAGCTGGGGCAACCTGGCGAGAACTTCTCCGTCGTCGTCGTTCCTCAAGGGCGTGGGACGCGTGTTTGGCCAGGCCTTCTGGTTCCTGGTGGTCCCGTTCGCCCTGGCCAACGCGGCTTACTGGGCCCGGAGGCTGCCGGCCCCAGGCTCGGGTAGCCGCACCTTGGCGGCCGGGGCCGGCGCCGGCACGGTCAGGCTCTTCGCGTTGCTGCTGAGCCTGGTGTTCACCACCACCTTCTGCGCGCTGGCTTTCGGTCTGTTCGCCGTGGAATGTTTTCCAGCGACGGGCATCGGCCAGCCAACCGCCATGTGCAAGCAGCTGCCGGAGGCGCTGGATTTCATGACGGGCTGGTCACGGGGGCAGCGTCTGGCTCTGTCCGCGCTGGTGCCGATGGCAGCAATCCTTGCCGTGTTCGTCACAGCGAGGCTGGCCACTGTGAGGAATCTTGCTCCGGCCCGGGTCCGCTGGAATGAAGAAACCGGGACGACGGAAGGGGCCAGCCAGGCTTCACGTGGCGGGCCATTCCTGGCTTCGCCTGGTTTGTGGACCCGCCCCCACGTCTCCACTGTGACAGGCAGGGCCCACATTGCCGCCTGCCTCGCCTTGATCTGTATCCTGCTCCTGTCCGACAGCATTGGTTCCTTCTGGCCCCGCAATTGCCAGACCGCCCTTCGGATGCTCAGCGGCGACTGCATCGAGCAACTCGGCACGGCCATGGGCCAGGATGTCTTGGCGGCACCGTTGCTGGGCCTGGCGATAGTGCTTCTGCTGGCGTCGATGGTCACGGTGGCGTTCTTTTACCCCGAGGTGCGCGCGCCCTGGGAAGACGAAGTGGGCAACAAGTGGTCCAATGTCCTCTGGATCGGCGGAGTAGGCCTGGTGCTCGCCACCGCCGGCCAGCTGATCCTCGTTCCCACCCCGGACGTGGTTCCGAGCCTGCCGTTCGCGGGAACATGGGTGGCGTCCCTTCTTTTGCTGACCGCGCTGGTGGTCCTTGGTGTCTCGGGCCTGTTCATGCGCAGCGGACCGGCCTTTAGGTTCGCCACAGCTGGCGGCTCGGTGAGCTCTGCGGTGCTTATTGTCTGGGCGGCCGGCATGGTGGATGACTGGGTGCTGGCGATCCCAGCCATCATCACCGTGGGGTTCATCATTTATTACTTTGGCCTGCAGGCCGGTGACAAGGCCAAGCTTGAGGGGTGGCACGGCCGGGGGCCTGGCATCTTTATGTTCGCTGCCATCCTCACGTCCCATTTTCTGTCCAGCGCGTTGGTCCTGGGAACCAGGAAATTCCTTCAGTGGCCCATGGATGAGGAGCTCCCTGCCCGGCCCGAGGAGCTCTGGCGGGGTGCCGGCGGATCCAAGGTTGACCTCGACGAACTTCTGGAAGTTCCTGCCATTTACGGGGTAACAGGAGGGCTGCTTCTCTTTGGCATTGCCCTGGCGCTGGTGGGGTTCGTACCCGCCTGCGCCTGGCTGATCCTCAAACGCGGCCTCCTGCCCATGCAGCCCCCAACCCAGACCGGACCAGGCACCCGGCCTGTCCAGCCGCCGTCTTATTTCAGCGACATCGATGTGGATCCCCTTCTCCCGGACGAAGGGCCTGGCCCCGAACGCCGGAACCTGACCTACCGCCGTCGGCGGCTCTCGGCACTCACCCAGCGCGGCGAAGCGGCATTCGGGCTCCTCACCGTGCTGATCTGGCTTGCCGCGGTCCTGGCGATTGCCGCCTGCGCCTTCTGGAACGGCGCAGGCGCAACGGGCTATCG
Source organism: Pseudarthrobacter sulfonivorans (assembly GCF_031454915.1). Classification (GTDB taxonomy): domain Bacteria; phylum Actinomycetota; class Actinomycetes; order Actinomycetales; family Micrococcaceae; genus Arthrobacter; species Arthrobacter sulfonivorans_C. The sequence continues at coordinate 373,829 of NZ_JAVDRS010000001.1, forward strand.
CGCCCTGTTGCTGGGTCCCCTGAGGGCAATCCAAGGAGATTTCGCCGGCTGGGGGATCGTTCTGGCAGCAACCCTCATCCTCGCTTTTATGGTGCTGAACGCCGCAACTTCCAAGGAAGAAAGGCCGCTAGCCATCCTCTGGGACGTGATGTGCTTCCTTCCCAATGCCGCCCATCCCTTCGGTGCCCCCAGTTACTCCAACCGTGTGGTTCCAGAACTCGCCCGGCGTATCTATGACTGGCTGCAGGCTCCGGCTCCGGCTCAGGCTCAGGCGAATGCGGGGCCGAACCATACCGTGCTGGTGTCCGCCCACAGCCTGGGCGCTGTGGTGGCGGTTGCTGCCATCTTCCATCTCAAGGCATGCCAGCCGGAATTGGACTTCAAACGGATCCGGCTGCTCACCTATGGTGTCCAGCTGCGCCCCTACTTCGGCCGCTTCTTCCCGGAATTGTTCGGCCCTGACGTGCTTGGCAACTGCCCCACCCGTGGACCGGGCCTCATCTCTATCGACCCATGGAAGAAGGCGCGGGAGAAGGAGACGGCATTGCCCGGCTCGGCGAGCCTGACCCTCTTGGACCTCTTGCGGGACGGACAGGCCACGTCGCCGGTTTGGAGAAACATTTGGCGCAGAACTGACTACTTGGGGTTTCCGGCCTACTCCCATTGCGAACGGGGCAATGACCTTGACGTTTACGCCGTGGAAACTGAGCCGCAGCGTTCCCAGTTTGCGGTTGCGACGCACGGCAACTACACGGCGACCACCACCTACGCCAAGGTGCGCGGGGAGATGCTTGCGGATTGGCCTGGCTGAGCGCCTGCCCGGCCAGCCGCTGTCCGGCGTCGGGCTTTCGGTGGTGTAGCGCACACGCCATAGCAGATGCGTGCGGTAAAGTCAGCGTGCTTAGTAAATACGGCGGACCGAAACGTAATAGTCACACCCACCCGCTACCGTAGGAATAAGTTCTGTACCGGCTGGGGTGGCGCGCTGATGTTTCGCGCGCCCCTGCTGTCGAACAACAATGAGGAGTACGCATGGAAATCTGGCCTGGATCGGCTTATCCGCTTGGCGCCACTTTTGACGGGACCGGCACGAACTTCGCGCTGTTCAGCGAACACGCCGAGAAAGTGGAGCTGTGCCTCTTTGATGAGGACGGTGTGGAATCGCGGTACACGGTCGATGAGGTGGACGGCTACGTCTGGCACTGCTACGTCCCGCAGGTCCAGCCGGGCCAGAAGTACGGCTACCGCGTCCACGGACCCTACGACCCCGATTCCGGCAACCGGTTCAACCCCAACAAACTGCTGCTGGACCCCTACGCCAAGGCAGTCCACGGTCAGGTGGACTGGGATCCGGCGCTGTTCTCCTACAACCTGGGCGAACCGGATTCCATCAACAACGAAGACTCCGCACCCCACATGATGATGGGCGTGGTGATCAACCCGTTCTTCGACTGGGACGGTGACCAGAACCTGCGCGTCCCGTACCACAAGTCGGTCATCTACGAGGCCCACGTCAAAGGCCTCACCCAGCTTCACCCCGAGATCCCCGAGGAGCAGCGCGGCACCTACGCCGGCGTGGCACACCCGTCGGTCATCTCGCACCTCCAGAAACTGGGCATCACCGCCATCGAACTGATGCCGGTACACCAGTTCGTCAATGATGGGACCCTGCAGGACCAGGGCCTGAACAACTACTGGGGCTACAACACCATCGGTTTCTTCGCGCCGCAGAACACCTACAGCTCCACGGGCGACACCGGCCAGCAGGTCCAGGACTTCAAAGCGATGGTCCGCTCGCTGCACCGGGCCGGCATCGAAGTGATCCTGGACGTGGTGTACAACCACACCGCCGAAGGCAACCACCTGGGCCCCACCCTGTCCTTCAAGGGCATCGACAACTCGTCCTACTACCGCCTGATGGAGGGCGACGAGAAGCACTACATGGACTACACGGGCACGGGAAACTCGCTCAACGTCCGCCAGCCCCACTCCCTGCAGCTGCTGATGGATTCGCTGCGCTACTGGGTCACCGAGATGCACGTGGACGGCTTCCGCTTCGACCTCGCTTCCACCCTGGCCCGCGAGTTCTACGACGTGGACAAGCTCTCCACCTTCTTCGAACTCATCCAGCAGGACCCCGTGGTTTCCCAGGTCAAGCTGATTGCCGAGCCCTGGGACGTGGGTCCGGGCGGCTACCAGGTGGGCAACTTCCCGCCGCAGTGGACCGAGTGGAACGGCAAGTACCGCGACACCGTCCGGGACTTCTGGCGCGGCGAACCCGCCACACTGGGCGAATTCGCCTCCCGCATCACCGGCTCCGCCGACCTCTACGAACATTCCGGCCGCCGCCCTGTGGCGTCGATCAACTTTGTCACCGCCCACGACGGCTTCACCCTGGCAGACCTGGTCTCCTACAACGAGAAGCACAACGACGCCAACGGCGAGGACAACAACGACGGCGAATCCCACAACCGTTCCTGGAACTGCGGGGCGGAAGGCCCCACCGACGATCCCGCTGTCCTGGGGCTGCGCGCCCGCCAGCAGCGGAACTTCATCGCCTCCCTACTGCTTTCCCAAGGTGTGCCCATGCTGCTGCACGGCGACGAACTTGGCCGCACCCAGCAGGGCAACAACAACGGTTACTGCCAGGACTCGGAACTGACCTGGATCAACTGGGAGAACATCGACCAGCCCCTTGTCGAATTCACGGCTGCGGTCAACGCGCTCCGCGCCAAGCACCCCACCTTCCGCCGGAGCAGGTTCTTCGACGGCCGCCCCGTCCTGCGGGGCGAAGGCGAACGACTGCCGGACATCGTATGGCTGAACCCCGAGGGTGAGACCATGAAGCCGGACGCCTGGGACAGCGGCTTCGGCCGTTCCGTGGGCGTGTTCCTCAACGGCGACGGCATCCAGGGCAAGGACACCCGCGGCCGCCGGATCACTGACGTGAACTTCCTGCTGTACTTCAACGCCCACGATGACATTGTGAACTTCACGCTCCCGGCCGACGAGTACGCGCCGGCCTGGGACATCATTATCGACACCGCCGGCCACAACGCCGACACCGAACCGGTCAAGGCCGGCGAGGCCCTCCCCGTTGACGCCAAGTCACTGGTGGTGCTCCGCGCCCACAGTGTTCCGGACGTTGAGCCGGACCACTCCGTGGCGGCATCGCTGGCGGCACTGACCCAGACATCCACCAGTGAAACCGAGTCGCTAAGCACGCCGACGGTTGCCGAGCCGGGGATGACCACGAAAGTCGGGGAGCGGAAGGGCTCCGCAAAGTGAAGGTTCCGGCGTCCACCTACCGGCTCCAGATCCGCAGCAGCTTCACGCTCTTTGACGCCGCTGAAACAGTCCCGTACCTGAAGTCGCTGGGTGCGGATTGGGTCTACCTGTCTCCCATCCTGACGGCGGAACGCGAGTCCGACCATGGTTATGACGTGACGGATCCGTCGTCGGTGGATCCGGAGCGCGGCGGCCCGGAAGGCCTGCTGGCGCTCTCCCAGGCCGCCCGTGCGCATGGCATGGGCGTGCTGGTGGACATCGTCCCCAACCACGTGGGCGTTGCGACGCCCGCGCAGAACCCATGGTGGTGGTCGCTGCTGCAGGAGGGCCGGGGCTCGCCCTACGCGGAAGCCTTCGACGTCGACTGGGATCTGGCAGGCGGGAAGATCCGTCTGCCCATGCTGGGATCAGATGCGGACCTGGACAAGCTCGAAGTCAAGGATGGCGAGCTCAGGTACTACGACCACCGCTTTCCGCTGGCTGAAGGAAGCTACACTCCGGGGGACTCCCCGCAGGAGGTCCACGGCCGCCAGCACTATCAGCTCATGGACTGGCGCCGCGCAGATGCCGAACTGAACTATCGGCGCTTCTTCGCCGTCACCACACTGGCGGGCATCCGGGTGGAAAACCATGATGTCTTCGAGGAAGCCCATGCCGAGGTGCGCCGCTGGTTCACCGAGGGCCTGGTGGACGGTTTGCGCGTGGACCACCCGGACGGCCTGGCCGATCCTGCCGGGTATCTGCGCTGGCTCAAGGACCTCAGCGGCGGTGCCTACGTCCTGGTGGAGAAGATCCTCGAACCGGGTGAGGTCCTTCCCGGCGACTTTGCGTGTGAGGGAACCACGGGCTACGACGCCCTGGCGGACGTGGACCGGGTCCTGGTGGACCCGGCCGGCGAGGCTTCGCTGGACACGTTGGATGCGGCCCTGCGGGGTAGCGACAGCCCGGCTGACTACGCCGAGATGATCCGGGGCACCAAACGGATGATCGCCGATGGCATCCTGCGGGCGGAAGTGCTGAGGCTGGCACGGCTGGTCCCTGCTTCCCAGGGGCTTCCCCTGGAGCAGGCCGCTGACGCTATAGCCGAGATCATCGCCTCGTTCCCGGTCTACCGCAGCTACCTGCCGGTGGGCGCCGAGGTGTTGAAGGAAGCCTGCGGCTCGGCGGCAGAACACCGTCCCGACCTCGCCTCTGCTGTGGGCATGCTCCTCCCGCTGCTGCTCGATCCTGCGAACCCCATTGCTGTGCGCTTCCAGCAGACCTCCGGCATGGTGATGGCCAAGGGTGTGGAGGATACAGCGTTCTACCGCTACACGCGGCTGGGCACGCTGACTGAAGTGGGGGCGGAGCCCACCGAGTTCTCGGTGTCTGTCGAGGAATTCCATCACCGCATGCGGCGCCGGCAGGAGGACATGCCAGTCTCCATGACCACGCTGTCCACGCACGACACCAAGCGCAGCGAAGACGCCCGGGCCCGAATCACGGTCATCGCGGAACTGCCGGACGAGTGGACGGCAACCCTGGCCACCCTCCGGGAGTTGGCCCCGGTGCCCGACGGCCCGTTCGAGACCCTGCTGTGGCAGGCAGTCATCGGCGCGTGGCCGGCGTCGCGGGAACGTCTCCAGGGCTATGCGGAGAAGGCTGCCCGTGAGGCTGGCAATTCCACCACCTGGACCAACCCGGATGCGGAGTTTGAAGCACGCGTCAAGGCGGCCGTGGATGCGGCGTTCGACGACGCCAGGGTCACCACGGTGGTGGAGGACTTCGTGGCGCGGATCGATTCAGCTGCCGCGTCCAACTCGCTGTCGGCCAAAATCATCCAGCTGACCATGCCCGGCGTGCCGGATGTGTACCAGGGCTCCGAGTTCTGGGAGCGGTCCCTGACCGACCCGGACAACCGGCGGCGGGTTGACTTTGCCCAGCGTGAAAAGGAGCTGGCAACGATCGACGCCGGCACGCTTCCGGAAGCAGGCACCGAAACCAGCAAGCTGCTGGTGACCTCCCGGGCGCTGCGTCTTCGCCGCGACCGGCCGGAACTGTTCCAGGACTACCGGCCCGTTTCCGCGTCCGGGGCGGCCGCAGACCACCTGGTGGCCTTCGACCGCGGCGGCGCACTGACGTTCGCCACACGGCTCCCCATGGGACTGGAACGCGCAGGCGGCTGGCGGGACACCGCCGTCGAACTTTCCACCGCCCTGCGTGACGAACTCACGGGGGAGCCCCACGGTCCCGGCCCCGTGCCGGTGGCCGACATCCTCCAGAGTTACCCTGTGGCGCTGCTGGTGCCCGTGAACGGAGAGAACGCATGAGCCTGACGCACCACGGATCCGGCCGCTTCGACGTCTGGGCGCCGGAGGCCTCGGCGGTCTCGCTCCTCGCCAACGGGCAGCAGTACCCCATGAAGCAGGTGTCCGGAGGCCCCGGGGCAGACGGTTGGTGGTCCGCGCCGGACGCCCCCGGGGACGCCGAAGTGGACTACGGCTACCTGCTCGACGGCGACACCAACCCCCTGCCGGACCCCCGGTCCCGCCGCCTCCCGGACGGCGTCCATGCCCTGTCCCGTACCTACGATCCCGGCTCCCACACCTGGCAGGACGCCGGCTGGCGCGGGAAGGAGCTGCAAGGCTCCGTCATCTACGAGCTCCACGTGGGGACATTCACCCCCGAGGGAACCTTGGATGCGGCGGCCGGCAAGCTGGGCTACCTGGCCGAACTCGGAGTGGATTATGTGGAGCTGCTGCCGGTCAACGGATTCAACGGCACGCACAACTGGGGCTACGACGGTGTTCAGTGGTTCGCCGTGCACGAAGGCTATGGCGGGCCCGCGGCCTACCAGCGATTTGTGGACGCCGCCCACGCCGCAGGGATGGGCGTCATCCAGGATGTGGTCTACAACCACCTCGGCCCCAGCGGAAACTACCTGTCCCGGTTCGGCCCCTACCTCAAGCACGGCGACGCCAACACGTGGGGGGACGCGGTCAATCTCGACGCCGCGGGGTCCGACGTCGTGCGTGAATACATTCTGGACAACGCCGCGCTGTGGCTTCGTGACTACCACGTGGACGGCCTGCGCCTTGATGCCGTCCACGCTTTTCGTGACGAGCGTGCCGTGCATCTGCTGGAAGAGTTCGGTGCGCTGGGTGATGCCATTGCCGCGGAGACGGGGCTTCCCAAGACGCTCATCGCGGAATCGGACCTGAACAATCCGCGGCTGATCTACCCGCGGGACGCCAACGGCTACGGCCTTGCGGGGCAGTGGAGCGACGATTTCCACCACGCCGTGCACGTCAATGTCAGCGGGGAGACCGCCGGTTATTACGGTGACTTCGGGTCCCTGAAAGTGCTCGCCAAGGTCCTCAAGGACGGCTTCCTGCACGACGGCAGCTACTCGAGCTTCCGCGGACGCCATCACGGCCGGCCTATCGACACCTCGCTGGTCCACCCCGCCGCGCTGGTGGTGTGCAACCAGAACCACGACCAGATCGGCAACCGTGCCACCGGGGACAGGCTGTCCCAGTCACTGTCCTACGGCCCGCTTGCCTTGGCCGCCGTGCTGACCCTGACCTCGCCGTTCACGCCCATGCTGTTTATGGGTGAGGAATACGGCGCTTCCACGCCGTGGCAGTTCTTCACCTCGCACCCCGAACCGGAACTGGGCAAGGCGACGGCGGAGGGCAGGATCCGCGAGTTTGAACGTATGGGGTGGGATCCCGCCGTCGTACCCGATCCGCAGGATCCGGAGACGTTCCGCCGCTCCAAGCTCAACTGGGATGAGGCTTTGGAGGGCCACCACGCGCGGCTCCTGTCGCTGTACCGGTCGCTGACCGCGTTGCGGCGCGAGCATCCCGATCTGGCCGGGCTGGGTTTCGCCGAGACTCAGGTTGAGTTCGACGACGACGCCGGCTGGCTGCGTTTCCGGCGCGGGTCCGTGGAAGTGCTGCTGAACTTCGCTTCGGAGGCGGTGCGGCTGGGCGTGGGCGGAACGGTGCTGCTCAGCACCGACGACGCTGCGCAGCCGGACGGCGGCTCGCTCAACCTCGCGCCATGGAGTGCCGCCATCGTGCAGGTCTAGGGTGATTGGCCGCGGGCTGGCTCCTGTCAGCCCGCGGCGTAACACTTCCCTCCCGTCCTGTTGCCTGCGTCACAGATGGCAGGATGGAACGTATGACTTATTCAGCCGCGGAAAACCGCTATGAATCCATGCCCTACCGCCGCGTCGGACGCAGCGGCCTGAAGCTCCCGGCCATCTCACTGGGACTCTGGCACAACTTCGGTGACGACAAGCCGTTCGACGTGCAGCGAGCCATCCTGCGCCGCGCATTCGACCTGGGCGTCACCCATTTCGACCTTGCCAACAACTACGGTCCGCCCTATGGCAGCGCCGAGACCAACTTCGGCCGCCACTACAAGGACGACTTCAAGCCGTACCGCGACGAACTCATCATCTCCAGCAAGGCCGGCTACGACATGTGGCCCGGTCCCTACGGCAACTGGGGCTCGCGCAAGTACCTGCTGGCCAGCCTGGACCAGTCCCTGACGCGCATGGGCCTGGACTATGTGGATATTTTCTACAGCCACCGGCCGGACCCCGAGACGCCGCTCGAAGAGACCATGGGCGCTTTGGACCAGGCCGTCCGTTCCGGCAAAGCGCTCTACGCCGGCATTTCCTCCTACACCCCGGAGCAGACCCTGGAAGCGGCCCGGATCCTGAAGGAACTGGGCACGCCGCTGCTGATCCACCAGCCGAGTTACTCCATGCTGAACCGCTGGACCGAGAACGGCGTTCCCAACGTTTATGAGGCTCTTGAGCAGGTGGGCGCGGGGTCCATCGCGTTCTCACCGCTCGCCCAGGGGATGCTCACGGACCGCTACCTCAACGGTGTACCCGCGGATTCGCGGGCAGCGCAGGACAAGTCCCTGGACGAGGGCATGATCACAGGGGAAAGCCTGGACCGTGTGCGCGGCCTCCACCGGATTGCCGAGGGCCGGGGCCAGACCCTGGCGCAAATGGCCATCGCCTGGATCCTCCGCAAGCAGGGCAGGGGCTCTTCCGTCACCTCCGCACTCGTTGGCGCGTCCAGTGTCCGGCAGTTGGAAGACAGCCTCGCCGCCACCAACAACCTCGACTTCGCGGACGACGAACTGCAGGCCATCGACGAGTTCGCCGTGGAATCCGACATCAACCTCTGGAAGCAGAAGTAGCGCCGCCACCCGGGAGGTAACACTTCGTGCCGGGGGCCGGGAACAATTCCGGCCCCCGCACAGTTGGGTAGTATGAATAGGCGCCGGGTGGCGCCCTGCCTGCTGTTCGCCGTCGTACGCTCTGGTACTGACCGTCCGGCGGCTGAAGTTTGTCCTCAAAGGAGTTCCGTGTCTTCAAATCCGATTCGTGTTGCCATCGTCGGTGTGGGTAACTGCGCCGCTTCGCTCGTCCAGGGTGTGCACTACTACCGTGACGCCGATCCTCAGGCTACGATCCCGGGTCTGATGCACGTTGAGTTCGGCAAATACCACGTCAACGACGTCCAGTTCGTCGCCGCGTTCGACGTCGACGGCAAGAAGGTTGGAGTCGACCTCGCCGACGCCATCCTGGCCAGCGAAAACAACACCATCAAGATCGCCGACGTTCCTCCCACCGGCGTGACCGTGCAGCGCGGCCACACCCTGGACGGCCTCGGCAAGTACTACCTCGAGACCATCGAGCAGTCTCCCGCAGAGCCGGTCGACATCGTCGCCGCGCTCCGCGAATCCAAGGCCGACGTCATGGTCTGCTACCTCCCGGTTGGTTCCGAGGATGCAGCCCACTTCTACGCGCAGGCTGCCATCGACGCCGGCGTGGCCTTCGTCAACGCCCTGCCGGTCTTCATTGCCGGCACCAAGGAATGGGCCGACAAGTTCACCGCCGCCGGCGTCCCGATCGTGGGCGACGACATCAAGAGCCAGATCGGTGCCACCATCACCCACCGCGTGATGGCCAAGCTCTTCGAAGACCGCGGTGTCACCCTGGACCGCACCTACCAGCTGAACGTCGGCGGCAACATGGACTTCAAGAACATGCTGGAGCGCGACCGCCTCGAGTCCAAGAAGATCTCCAAGACCCAGGCTGTCACGTCCAACGTCGAAGCCGAGCTGGCTGCCAAGGACGTCCACATCGGCCCGTCCGACTACGTCCAGTGGCTTGATGACCGCAAATGGGCCTTCGTCCGCCTCGAAGGCCGCAACTTCGGTGACGCCCCCGTCTCCCTGGAATACAAGCTCGAAGTCTGGGACTCACCCAACTCCGCCGGCGTGATCATCGATGCCATCCGTGCCGCCAAGATCGGCCTGGACCGCGGCATCGGCGGCCCGCTGCTCTCGGCCTCCAGCTACTTCATGAAGTCCCCGCCGGAGCAGTTCAACGACGACCTCGCCCGCGAAAAGGTCGAGGCCTTCATCCGCGGCGACCTGGAGCGCTAACCCCGCCTCCCACCCCGGACGCTCTCTCACGCAATGTGGGTTTTGCGTGATGCTCCCTCACCTTCCGGTGGGGGAGCATCACGTCCTTAAGCGCCGTCCTGGTAGCGGCGGATGGCGTGGCTGGCCTGAGCGAGGGCCAGGAGCTTGAGGAGCAATTGACTGTGCACATGCATGCCGACGGCGGCCGTGAGAATCAGCTTGTCGATGCTCTCCGGGGCGGTGGTGGCGGCAATGTCGAGTCCCGCGACGTCGTCCGCCGCCCTGCTATAGGTCTCCAGCTCGTCCTCTGAAACAGGAATATCAAGACTCGCCATCAGCTCAAGGTGGGCGCCCAAAGCGTTCCGGGCGTCACTCGGCGCATCCGGCCAACCGCGGAGACGCACGACGGCGTCAGCCGCCGCTGCGGGGTCCCCGCCGATCGCCGTGGTGTGGTTTTCAAGATTCAGTACCACCCGCTGAACCGCGGCGAGGAGACCAAGGCGGGGCACGCCGTCGTCGGCCATTTTTATGAGGCCGCGGATCTGCCCGATGTTCAGGCCGACGATCCGCCGGAGTGCCTGGATCAATTCGAGGCGTTCAAGGTGCCTGGCTGAATACTCCGCCCGGGTTGCGTGGATCGCCTCGCCGGCCGGCAACAGGCCTTCGCGCAGGTAGTACTTGATGCTCGCGGGCGAGATTCCTGACCGATCGCTCAATTCACTGAGCTGCATCTGCCCCTCGCTCCTGCCATGCCTCAGCAGGATAGTAAATCCCGCAGTGGCTATCCTGATGTACACCTTTGGATAGTGGCTCTATCCTAATGCCATGGAGCCTTGGGATGTACTACTTGTCAGCCACGTAATTGCTGCACTCTTTGTCCTCGCCATCGGACCCTTGCAAATCTTTCGCCGGCGCCGAGACCGTATCCACCGCACCATCGGCTACCTGTGGGTCTCAGCCATGTACTACGTCTGCTTCAGCAGTTTCTGGATTGTCTCCGACGGTCATTTCAGCTGGCTCCACGGGTTGTCTGCCTTCACCATCGTGACCGTCACGCTGGGCCTGGTCAGTGCCATCCGCCGCAACATCCGCTCGCACTTGGGAAACATGGTTGGCAGCTACATCGGCATTGCCGTGGCCTTCGTCTTTGCCGTAACGGTGCCGGGACGTGCCATTCCGGAGCTGCTTGCCGACGACCCCTCGTCTGTCGCATACGTCTGCGGTCTCGTGGTGCTGAGCACCGTGGTGATTTTCGTTTCGCTCAAGCGCGGCGGCCGCGTGCGCGTGGCTACCCGTTCTACTCAAGCAGTGGAGGCGGCTGCCGCCCGCACGGGTCCCTGACCCCACCGGAAAACCCCACATTCGGTGGGAGAGCGTTTGGTCAGGAGAGGCCTACCGGGTTGCCGGCGTCGTCCACGTCCATGCGCATGGCAGCAGGCGCGGCGGGAAGGCCCGGCATGGTCATCACGGCGCCGGTCAGGGCAACGATGAAACCCGCGCCGGTCTTGGGGATGAGATCGCGCACGTGGATGGTGAAGCCCTTGGGTGCGCCGAGCCGCGAGGCCTCGTCCGTGAAGGAGTACTGGGTCTTTGCCATGCAGACGGGCAGCCCGGACCAGCCGTTCTTTTCAATGTCGGCCAGCCGCTTCAGGGCAGGGACGGAGAAGTCCACGCCGTCGGCCCCGTAGATCTCCTGTGCGATGGTCCGGATCTTCTCCTCCACAGGCAGGTCCAGCGGATAGAGATGCCGGAAGCTGTTTGGCGCCGAAACCGCAGCGGCCACCTTCGCAGCCAGTTCGTCGCCGCCGTCGCCGCCACCGCCCCGGCCCCAGACGTCGGCGATTGCGGCGTGAACACCCTCCGCCGCACACCACTCCAGCAGCCAGTTCAGTTCTTCATCCGTGTCAGAGGAGAATCTGTTGATGGCCACCACCGGTGCCACGCCAAATTTCTCGACGTTATGCACGTGCCGCCGGAGATTCGCGACGCCGGCCTGCAGCGCCTCGAGGTCGGGTTCCGTGAGCCGGTCCTTGGGCACGCCGCCGTGCATCTTGAGCGCCCGGACAGTTGCCACCACTACGACGGCGGACGGCGCCACGTCACCAATCCGCGCCTTGATGTCCATGTACTTTTCCGCGCCCAGGTCCGCGCCGAAGCCGGCCTCGGTGACCACGATGTCCGCGAGCCGCCGGGCCGTCTGGGTGGCGATCAGCGAATTGCAGCCGTGCGCGATGTTGGCGAACGGCCCGCCGTGCACCAGGGCCGGTGTGCCGGCGATGGTCTGGACCAGGTTCGGCTTGATGGCTTCCTTCAACAGCAAGGTCAGCGCGCCCTGGACGCCGAGGTCCGCCACGGTAACGGGAACGCGGGTGTAGGTGTAGCCGAATGTGATGCGGCCCAGGCGTTCGCGGAGATCAGCCAGATCCGTGGCCAGGCAGAAGATGGCCATGATCTCCGAGGCCACCGTGATGTCGAAGCCGTCCTGCCGCGGCACACCCTGCGTGGGCCCGCCCAGGCCGATGATTACCTCGCGCAGGGAGCGGTCGTTCATGTCCAGGACCCGTTTGAACGTCATCCGCCGGGGATCGATGTTCAGCTCGTTGCCTTGGTAGATGTGGTTGTCCACGAGTGCCATCAGGGCGTTGTTCGCCGACGTCACGGCATGGAAATCACCCGTGAAATGCAGGTTGATCTCGTCCATCGGCAGCACTTGGGAGTAGCCGCCCCCGGTGGCACCGCCCTTCATCCCCAGGATCGGCCCCAGCGACGGTTCGCGCAGCGCGATCATCACCTTGTGCCCGGCCCTGGCCAGCGAATCGGCCAGCCCCACCGTGGTGGTCGACTTCCCCTCCCCGGCCGGGGTGGGCGACATGGCTGAGACCAGCACAACCTTCCCTGCGGGCGCCGGCGCCGTCAGGAGGGACGGATCGACCTTGGCCTTGTACCGCCCGTAATGTTCCAGGGCGGCGGCGTTGATGCCCGCCGCGGCCGCAATGTCCTCGATGGGCCTGATGATGGCCTGCCGTGCGATCTCGAGGTCGCTCAGGGGATTCAGGCCGGTCATTCGATCTCCTTAGGGCGCCGCGACGGCCGCGGCCGCCGCAATCGTTGAAACGGCCGGGATCAGCCGGCTTGCCAGCTGCTGTTCGACGGCGGTGTGGTAGGTCTCCAGCGTGATGGCCGCAGTGCGGTTCCAGCCCAGGTTTTCCGCCCGGATGGCGGCAGCACGGCCCATGTCGGCGCGGGTACCCGGATCGTCGTACAGGGCCTCGAGCGCATCCGCCCAGTCCTTCGCATGGTGCCCCTCCACCAGCAGCCCGGTCCGGCCATGGCAGATGGCCCGGGACAAGCCGCCCACCCGCGTACCCACCACGGGGGTTCCACAGGCCTGCGCTTCGATGGCCACCAGCCCAAAGGACTCGCTGTAGGACGGCATCACCACAACGTCCGCCGCCCTGAACCAGGACGCCAGCTCCGCCGCGCCAACCGGCGGAAGGTGCGTCACGACGTCCTCCATTCCGGCTTCGGCGATCAGGTGCCGGAGATTGAAGTCCTTGTTGCCGCTGAGTGCCCCCAGGATGGTGAGCCGCAGATCGATCTCAGGACGCCGTTTCCGCAAAAGCGCCGCGGCCTTGAGCAGCACCTGCGGGCCCTTCAGCCGCTGGATCCGGCCGGCGAAAAGCAGGTGGAAGGCCTCCGGCGGCACGCCCCGCTCGGCCCGGGACCGCGCCCGGAACGCCGGCGTAAACGTGCTGAGGTCCACGCCCGGCGGGGCCACATCGATCCGGTCGGCGTCGGCACCGTAATGGGAGACCAGTTCCTTGGCTTCGGCGCTGGTATTGGCAACGAGGCGGGCGGCGCCGTCCACGATCCGGTGCTCGCCCTCTTCGCGCCGCCGCGGCTCGGGCTGCTCTCCTGACTGCAGCAGGAGATTCTTGACCTTGGCCATGGTGTGCATGGTGTGGATCAGCGGGACGTCCCATAGCTCCGAGAGTTCCAGGCCCGCGATCCCGGACACCCAGTAATGCGAGTGGATGACGTCGTACCGTCCGTGAGCCTGGCGCTGGCGGATCTGGTCGATCTCGGCCACCAGGCTGTGGAGCAGGGCCGGCAGTTCTTCCTTGGGGATTTTCCGCGGCGGTCCGGCCAGCACGTTGTGGACGCACACGCCGGGGCTGGGATGCTCGACGGCGGGTTGCTTGGCTGAAGTGGAGCGCGTGAAGATCTCCACCTCCACGCCGGTTTCGGCCAGCGCGGAGGCCAGTTCACGGATGTACACGTTCATCCCGCCGGCGTCGCCGGAGCCCGGCTGCTCCATGGGGGAGGTATGGAGGGAGAGTAATGCGACTCTGCGGATCAGTGTCATGGCCTCTCCTTCCCGCCGCCGGCGCGGCGTCCGCCCCGGCTGTTATCCACTCGGTAAAACACTACTCCTGCCGCCACAGTGCACGCAGCGCCGGGAACGCGCGCTCGTATCCGGTCAGCAGCGCCGCCCCAAGATCGGTTGAGTCCACCAGGGGATGCCGGCTGAAAGCGCCGACGGCGGCCGCCCGGTCGCCGTGCGTCGCGGCCCGGACGGTCAGCTGCTCCACCTCCTTGACCCGGCGCAGCAAGGCGAGTTGCTCCGGCGCGGGCGCCGACTGTGGAAGCGGCACCGCGCCGTCGGGCGTTACCGTGCAGGGAACCTCGACGACGGCGTCCGCCGGCAATCCCGGAATGGCCGGCTGGGGTGCGGCTTCTGCAGTGGTGGCCGCCCCGGCAGGACCGGCCGGAAGGGTGTTGGGGGTGTTGAGGATCAGTTGGGTGGCGCCCGCATCAGGCTCGGTGCCGGATGAACCGCCCGCCAGCGCGCGCATCACGGCCAGGGCCACGCGTTCGTAGCCCCCGCCGGCGAGGTCCGACTCGTCGCGCTGCTCGCCGTGGGTCCGCGCCTCGGCGAGGTAGCCTTCCTCGCGGGAACGCCGGGCAGCGTCCCACAGCCGGTACGCCCCGGATCCGGCAGCCGCGAGCCTCGGGTACAGCTCGGCCTGCTGGTGGTGGATGGACTCGCCCCGGGTGGCGGCCATGGCCTGCATGGCCGCGGCGGCGCTGTCCAGCTGGTAGTAGTAATAGAGGTATTCATTGGGCAGGGCACCGAGCTCCGCGAGGAACGGCTGGGGGAAGAGCCGGCCTTCCTCGAAGGTCGCAAGGGCCTCCGCATCAGCGAGCAGGCCGGGAAGCCGGTCCCTGCCGCTCGCATCCAGGCGATACAGCCACCCGAGGTGGTTCAGCCCGTAGTAGCCCACGCCGTCGAGCCTCCCGTCAGGCAGCGAAAGGCCGGCCGCGCGGGCCGCCCGGTGCACCAGCCCGCCCGCGGAATCGCAGATCCCGATGACCTTCCGGCCAAGGACAGGCACCAGCGACTCGGTGACCATGCCGGCCGGGTTGGTGAAGTTGATCAGCCAGGCGTCCGGGCAGTGTTCCCGCATCTGCCGTGCCAGGTGCAGCATCTCCGGGATGGTCCGCAGGGCGTAGGAGATACCGCCCGCGCCGGTGGTTTCCTGGCCGAGCAGGCCGAGGTCCTGGGCCACGCGTTCGTCCGCGACTCTGCCGGCCGTGCCGCCGGGGCGGATCGCCGCGAACACCAGGTCTGTTCCGCGGAGTGCGTCCGGCAGGGACGCGGTGGTGCGGATCGCGGGCGGCCGCGCACCTGCGGGAGGGCCGCCGTCGGCGCCGCCAGCGGCAGCACCGCGGTCGGGCGTTGGCGTGGTGGACAACGGCATGGCGCGCAGGACCGCGGCGATGGCGTTGAGCCGGGCAGGGTCGACGTCGAAGAGCACCAGTTCGCTGACCAGCCCGGCGAAGGGGCCCGAGGCCAGCGCCCGGTAGACAAGGGGCACGCGGAATCCGCCGCCGCCGGCAATCATGAGCCGCATAGTCAGCAGTGTAGGCCGCCTGCGGGCGCGTCCCTACCGCAGCGCGGCGGCAGGGCGTAGTCTGCCGGACATGGACGCTATCCCGGACCGCCGCTTCGATCCGCTTTCCGCCGTCCGTACACAGGCCGACGGCGGGTTCGACCTCATCCTGGCAGGCACAGTTTTCCAGGACATCATCTTCACCGGCCTGCCGCACGCGCCCGAGCCCGGCACCGAAATCTGGAGCGAAGGCATGGGCAGCTGCCCCGGCGGCGTGGCGAACCAGGCCATTGCCGCGGCGAGGCTGGGCCTGAAAACCGGGCTCGCCGCCGCCTTCGGGGACGACGGTTACGGAGACTACAACTGGAAGATCCTGGCCGGGCAGGAACACGTGGACTTGAGCCTGTCGCGCCGCGTGCCGGGGTGGCACTCGCCGGTGACCGTATCGCTCAGCGTCCAGCACGACCGCTCCCTGGTGACACACGGCCATCCGGCCCCGGTGACGGCGTCCGACCTGATCGGCTCGCCGCCGCCGGCGCTCGCGGGCATCGCCGAGCTCGGTGTCGAGATTGAACCGTGGGCCAAGGCCGCGCACCAGGCCGGGGTCAAGCTGTTCGGGGACGTCGGCTGGGACCCCAGCGGGGAATGGGCTCCGGTCCGGCTGGAAAACCTGCAGTACTTCCACGCGTTCCTGCCCAACCAACGCGAGGCGATGGCGTTCACCGGGAAGGACAACCCGTGGTCCGCACTCTATGCCCTGGCGGACCGCGTGCCGGTGGCCGTAGTGACGCTAGGCGCGCAGGGTGCCATGGCCGTGGACTCCGAAACGGGGGAGGAGGAGTGGGTGCCGTCGTTGCCGGTGACGGCCTACGATCCCACCGGAGCCGGCGACTGCTTTGACGCCGCCTTCATTGTGGGCAGCCTGGCTGGCTGGCCGCTGGGCAACCGGCTCCGCTTCGCCAACCTCTGCGCCTCCCTGGCCGTGCAGGAGGTGGGTGGTTCGCTGGCCGCGCCCGGCTGGGGCGACATTGCCGACTGGTGGAAGCGGGCCAACGCACGGCCTGAACGACAGAGCAGCCAGTGGCTCCGCCGCTTTGGGTTCCTCGCCGACATTGTCAGCGACGTCCCGCTGGCCGCGCAGCGCCGGGCCACCGCCACCATCGCGCACCTCTCCGACGCGTAACGGCCGACGGCGGGGCCGCGCCTATGTGCCCGGGGTGCGCGCCGCGCCGCGGCCAGGCCGCCTGTGAGCCCGGCGATTATCCGGCTGTTATTTGCGGCTGGGCCGCCAGCACTAGAATCACTAAGGTGACTTACCCCGCAGCAACCGGAGACCTCAGCGCAGCCCCTGGAACGGATCCGCAGTACGAGCGGTCCGCCGTGATCGATCTGGCCGCCATCCGGCACAACGTCCGGCGGCTGGCTGACGCGGCCTCACCCGCCAAAGTCATGGCCGTGGTGAAGGCTGACGCCTACGGGCACGGCGCGGTTCCGGTGGCCCGGGCCGCCCTCGAAGCCGGCGCGTCCTGGCTGGGTGTTGCGCATATCTCCGAGGCCCTGGCGCTGCGGGCCGCGGGCATCGAGGCGCCCCTGCTGGCGTGGCTGCACACCACGGAAAGCAACTTTGCCGCGGCGGTGGCTGCCGGGGTCGACATCGGTTGCTCCGGCTGGGAGCTGGAGCGCATTGTGGCCGCCGCGCGTGACCAGGAGCGCCCGGCGCGGATCCACCTGAAAGTGGACACGGGCCTGGGCCGGAACGGTGCGACGCTCGAGTCCTGGGACCAGCTGGTGGGCGAGGCGATGGAGTACCAGGACGAGGGCCTGCTGCGTGTGGTGGGGATTTTCTCGCACCTGTCCGTGGCCGATGAACCCGAACGGCCGGAAACCGACGAGCAGCTGGCCGTCTTCCGCGAGGTGGTGGCCGTGGCCGAGGACGCCGGCGTGGACCTCGAAGTCCGGCACCTGGCCAACACCCCGGCCACGCTGTCCCGTCCCGATACCCACTTCGACCTGGTGCGTGTGGGGCTCGGCATCTACGGCCTCTCGCCCTTTGAAGGCCAGACGTCCGCCGAACTTGGCCTCCGTCCGGCGATGACGTTGCGCACGCTCGTGTCCCAGTGCAAGGATGTCCCCGACAGGCAGGGCGTCTCCTACGGCCTGCGGTATCACACCAGCGGACCCAGCACCCTCGCGCTGATCCCGCTGGGCTACGCGGACGGCGTGCCCCGTGTCGCCACCGGCGGGCCCGTCCGGGTGGCCGGCCGGACGTACCCCGTGGTGGGCCGGATCGCCATGGACCAGATGGTCATCGACGTCGGCAACATCGGCCCAGCCGGCGCGGACCTCTTCGGCGCCGAGGCAGTCCTGTTCGGGAATGGGAATGACGGCGGGCCCACGGCAGACGACTGGGCGGTCGCCGCCGGAACCAACAACTACGAGATCGTCACCCGGATCAGCCCCCGGGTGCCGCGCCGGTTCATTAACGAAAGTCCCGCCGTCGGGCGTTCTGCTGCGGAGCGTTCCACGGCGGAGCAGACCGCCGCCCCGCATCCTGGCGCGAAGGCCATGCCGTGAGCGTGCCCACCCAGGCGGAGTTGCCGGCCTGGGAACAGAAGCTCAGGGTCACGACAGCGGACCAGACCCACGCGCTCGGCGCGGCTTTGGGGGAGGTGCTGCAGGCGGGGGACCTGTTGGTGCTGACCGGTGAGCTGGGTGCCGGGAAGACCACTTTCACCCAGGGGCTCGGCGAAGGCCTTGGCGTGCGCGCGGGCATCATTTCGCCCACGTTTGTCCTGGTCCGGATCCATCCCAACCTGCCTGACGGCCCGCGTCCCGGTGGTCCCGACCTGGTGCACGTGGACGCGTACCGGCTTGGATCGGCGTCGGAAATTGACGACATTGACCTGGAGAACACGCTGGACTCGTCCGTGACGGTGGTGGAGTGGGGGCGCGGCCGGGTGGAGCACCTGACCGAAAGCCGGCTGGAAGTGGACCTGCACCGGGCCATCGGGCTGGACGCGGTGGGCGCCTCGGAACCGATCCCCGGCCACACCGACATCCTGGACTTTGACACCGAGGATGACGACGAGCCCCGCACCATCGTGATGCGCGGTTTTGGTCCCCGCTGGAGCGCCAAGCCCGTCCTCGGCGGCGAATTCGAAGGGACACCCTGATGCTCATCCTTGCTATCGATACCTCGGCCGTGGCCAGTGCCGCCCTGGTCTCGGACGACGCCCTCGAAGGCGTGGTGGCCAGCTTCTCCACCGAGGACACCCGCAGCCACGCCGAAGTCCTGGCCCCCGGCATCGAGGACCTGCTTGCCTCGGCCGGCGTCACCGGCCAGGACATTGATGCGATCGTGGCGGGTGTGGGCCCGGGTCCGTTCACCGGGCTGCGTTCCGGGATCGCGACCGCGCGGACCCTCGCCTTCGTCTGGGACAAGCCGCTGTACGGGCTGATGAGCCTCGACGCCGTCGCGCTGGAAGTGGCGGAGTCCACGGACGCGGCGGCCGAGTTCCTGGTGGTCACGGACGCCCGGCGCAAAGAGGTGTACTGGGCCCGGTATACCCTCGCGGAGGGGCAGTTGCCACAGTTGCAGGACGGCCCGCACGTCAGCTTCGCCGCTGACCTGCCGGACCTTCCGGCGTACGGGGCCGGCGCCGGTCTGTACAGCGATGTCCTGCGTGCAGACCCCGGCTTCAGCAAGGAACAGCCGGACGCCCTGTATCTCGGGCAGTTTGCGCTGGCCCGGCTTGCCTCCGGCGGACAGCTGCTCGACTCCACGCCCCTGTACCTCCGGGAATCCGACGCGCAGGTACCCGGGCCGCGGAAGCGGGCACTGTGAGTACGCCGGCCAGCACCGACCGTTCCAGCGAGGATGGCGTGGTCTTCCGGGACATGACCCTGGAGGACGTGCCCACGGTCAACGCCCTCGAACAGCGGCTGTTCCCGGCGGATGCCTGGCCGCTGCAGATGTTCCTGGCGGAACTGTCCCAGCCGGAAACCCGTCGCTACGTGGTGGCGGAAAGCGGCGGGGACATCGTGGGCTACGCCGGCCTGATGTGCATCGAACCCATCGCGGATGTCCAGACCATCGCCGTCGTGCCTGAATTCGAAGGGCGGGGGATCGGCTCGGCCCTCCTCACCCGGCTGATCGACGAAGCACGGCGGCGCCGGGCGGCGGACGTCCTCCTGGAGGTCCGCGAAGACAATCCGCGGGCGCAGCAGTTGTACGTGCGGTTCGGCTTCGAACAGATCCACGTCCGCCGCAAGTATTACCGCGACGGAGTTGATGCCCTCATCATGCGGCTGCAGCTCGTGCCGGACGGCGCCGTCCCCGGCGGGGTCCCCGCCGCCGAGCCCACAACGGAAGCAGACCCCACAACAGAAGTTGGCCACCCATGAACCGCTCGCAGCCACTGGTGCTGGGCATCGAATCCTCGTGCGACGAGACCGGAGTGGGCATCGTCCGGGGCACCACGCTGCTCACCAACACCGTGTCTTCCTCGATGGACGAGCATGTCCGCTTCGGCGGCGTGATCCCCGAGATCGCTTCCCGCGCGCACCTTGACGCCTTTGTCCCCACGCTGCGCCAGGCACTGGCCGAGGCCGGCGTGACGCTGGAGGATGTGGACGCCATCGCTGTCACGTCCGGTCCGGGGCTGGCCGGAGCACTCATGGTGGGGGTCTGCGCGGCGAAGGCACTGTCCGTTGCGACCGGTAAACCGCTGTATGCCATCAACCACCTGGTGGCGCACGTCGGCGTCGGGCTCCTGGGAAAGAACGACGGCGGTGCTGCCGCCGGCGCTGCGGCGGGTGCCCCGCGACTGCCCGAAAACCTGGGGGCCCTGCTGGTCTCCGGCGGCCACACTGAGATCCTGAAGATCAACAGCATCACCAGCGACGTCCAGCTGCTCGGCTCAACGATCGACGACGCTGCCGGGGAAGCCTACGACAAAGTGGCCCGCATCCTGGGCCTCGGCTACCCGGGCGGCCCGGCCATAGACAGGCTGGCCCGCACCGGCAACCCCAAAGCCATCCGGTTCCCGCGGGGCCTCAGCCAGCCGAAGTACATGGGCACCGCCGAGGAACCCGGGAACCACCGTTACGACTGGTCCTTCAGCGGCCTGAAGACCGCCGTGGCCCGCTGCGTCGAGCAGTTCGAAGCCCGCGGCGAGGAGGTTCCGGTGGCCGACATCGCCGCCGCATTCCAGGAAGCGGTGGTGGATGTGATCACGTCCAAGGCGGTGCTGGCCTGCCGCGAGCACGGCATCAAGGACGTCCTGCTTGGCGGGGGAGTGGCGGCCAACTCGAGGCTGAGGGAACTCACGGGCCAACGCTGTGCGTCGGCCGGAATCACACTCCACGTGCCGCCCCTGGACCTGTGCACGGACAACGGCGCCATGGTTGCGGCCCTCGGCGCACAGCTGGTGATGGCGGGAATCGAGCCGAGCGGCATCCGCTTCGCACCCGACTCCTCGATGCCGGTCACCGAAGTTTCACTCCCCGCCTGAGCCAGGTTGACCCCTCGAAACCCGGCGAACCGTTGCGGGGCACTTTGGGCGCGTCGTCGTAAATCACAACGGCGGCTGGCGTGTCCGCGTCGAAGTGCCCCGATTCGGGCAGGGACTGCGTTAGCCCGTCGGGCCGTTCCTCATCTGCTTGACCAGGTCCAGCACCACGGCCTGCAGGTCTCCGCCGTGCTCGGCGGCGACGCGGCGCTGGCGCTGGTAACCCGCGCCCCGGCGGATGATCTTTTCGACGTCTGCCAGCTCGTCGGGGCAACCGAGTTTCGCGGCCACCGGCTCCAGCCGGTTCAGGGTCTCGATCAGGTGGTCGGTGACCAGCTGCTCGTTGCCGGCGGCGTTAAGGATGATGATGGCTTCCATGCCGTAGCGGGCGGCACGCCACTTGTTCTCCTGGATGTGCCAGGGAGGCATGGTGGGGATGGTCCCGCCGTTATCCAGCGTGGTGGAGAATTCGTCCACGAGGCACTGCGTGAGGGCGGCGATGGCGCCCACTTCCTCCAGCGTGGCGAGGCCATCGCAAATGCGCATCTCGATGGTGCCGAGGTTGGGGACCGGGCGGATGTCCCAGCGGATCTCGGACAGGGTGTCGATCACGCCGGTGGTGAACATGTCCTGGACGTAGGACTCGTATTCCTCCCACGACCGGAACTGGAACGGCAGGCCCGCCGTCGGCAGCTGCTGGAACATCAGGGCACGGTGCGAGGCGTACCCGGTGTCCTCACCGCCCCAGTACGGGCTCGACGCCGAGAGCGCCTGGAAGTGCGGGAAGTAGTTGACCAGCCCGTCGAGAACCGGCAGGGCCTTTTCGCGCCGGTCCAGGCCCACGTGGACGTGCACGCCGTAGATGACCATCTGCCGGCCCCACCACTGGGTACGGTCGATCAGCTTGGCGTACCGGGCCTTGTCCGTCACCGGCTGCAGCTGCGGCGGGCTGAACGGGTGGCTGCCGGCGCAGAAAACTTCCACACCCATGGGATCGGTGATTTCGCGGACGGCGGCCAGCGACCTGCTGAGGTCTTCCTTGGCTTCGCCGGCGGTCTCGCAGATACCGGTGACCAGCTCCACCGTGTTGAGCAGGAGTTCCTGCTTGATGTGCGGGTGCTCGTCGTCGTCGTTGAGTTCGGGGTGTTTGGCTGAGACCCCGCGCAGCACCTCGTTCGCCACCGATGCCAGTTCGCCGGTCTGGCCGTTGACCAGCGCCAACTCCCATTCCACACCAAGAGTTGATTGCTTCGATGAAGCGAAATCAATCTTCAAATGCGTTCCTAACTGTTCGGTTATCCGTGGGCGTGCGCCGCGTTCAAGTCTAGTGCAGGGGTAGCATCGTCCTAATGGCTTTGTTCGTGCGGACCCGTGACAGTGTTCACAAAATTACTCTCTTCCTCACGGCTGCTGCTTCCGTAGCCGCCATGGCTGCCTGCACCCCCGTTCCGCAGACCGCCCCGGCACCCTCCGGCTCGGACTCCGCCCCGGCGCCCTCCGACAGCTTCGCTGCCTCGCCGCCAGTTTCAGGGCGTCCGACGGCGGCATCCCCTTCCGCTTCACCCTCACCTGCTCCCGGGCTGGAGCCGCTGGGCTGGGGTCCGGAGCAGCGGGACCAGAAGGTTGCTGCCGCCGCAGTGGCTGCGATGTCGGTGGAGGAGAAGGCGGGGCAGGTGCTGATGCCCGCGTACGCTGGGACCGATCCCGCAGCCCAGGCCGTCACCATCGAACGCCTCCATCTGGCCGGATCCATCATCATGGGCGACAACGTCCCGCTGGACGCCCGCGGCCAGGCGGACCCCGCAGCAATGTTGGCCGTGAACGCCCGGCTCGCGCAGGCCACCCGCGCCGACGGCAGACGCTGGCCCGGGCTGATCGGCGTGGACCAGGAGGGCGGGCTGGTGGCCCGGCTTGGTACGCCGCTGACCGAATGGCCAACAGCCATGAGCTACGGTGCGGCAGCCAATGCGCCGCTCACCAAGGATGCCGGCCGTGCACTGGCGGCCGAGCTGGCGCCGCTGGGCTTCAACGTGGACTTCGCGCCGGATGCTGACGTCACCATCGGCCCGGCGGATCCCACCATCGGGGCGAGGTCAATGTCCGGAAACCCGGACCGGGCCGCTCAGCTGGCGGTGGCGTTTTCCCAGGGGATGCAGGAGGGCGGCGTCCTGCCCGCCGTCAAGCATTTCCCTGGCCATGGCTCCGTCACCGCGGACTCCCACCAGGACCTTCCGGTGCAGCGGGCTACCGTAGGGGACCTCAAGGCCCGCGACTGGAAACCGTTCCGGGCAGCCATCGCCGCCGGGGTGCCAATGGTCATGACGGGGCACATCGCCGTGCCGGCGCTCGAACCGGGCGTTCCGGCGTCGCTTTCTGCCCCGACCTACGCTGCCCTCAGGGGCATGGGCTTCAAGGGCGTGGCCGTCACCGACGCCCTGAATATGGGTGCGATCCAGCAGCAATATCCGGGTGGCTCCGCGGCGCCGGCAGCACTTGCTGCCGGCGCGGACCTGCTGCTGATGCCCGCCGACGTCGGGCAGGCCCACTCGGCCATCGTGCGCGCCGTGGCCGCCGGAACCGTGCCGGCGGCTCGCCTGGACGAGGCGGCCACACGGGTTGCCACCATGATGACCTGGCGCGGCCGGGTAGCTGCGACACCGGGTAAGACGCCGGGAACCGCTCCGGGCCGCAGCGCGGGCACATCAGCCAAGGTTTCCGCCGCAGCCGTGACCGTCCTGTCCGGGCGATGCGCCGGGCCGATCGCACGGGCAGGCATCCGCGTCGCCGGCGGCTCCGACCAGGACAGGGCCCGGTTCGAGGCGGCGGCCGGTAAAGCCGGCCTTGCCATTGGGCGAGGCCCCCTGGTCACCCTCATCGGCTACGGCGGAGCTCCGGCGGGTGGCGACATCGCCGTGACGCTCGATGCGCCCTGGCCGCTGGCGGGTTCCAGTGCGCCGGTGAAGATCGCCCTCTACGGCCGGACGCCAGGCGCCTTTGGCGCCCTGGTTTCGGTGCTCACCGGCAAGGCGACCGCCCCCGGAAAGCTGCCGGCCGCCGTCGGACGCTTCCCGGCAGGCACCGGCTGCCCGTAACGGAACGCACCTGGTTGGGCGAACGCGTTTAATGGACGGGTGCCCATTCTTAATAAAGACATGACCCTCTGCATCTCGCTGTCGGCCCGGCCCAGCAACAACGGGACCCGGTTCCACAACCACCTCTACGACCAGCTGGACCTGAACTGGATCTACAAGGCTTTTGCCCCAACGGACCTGGCCCAGGCAATCGCAGGTGTCCGCGGCCTGGGGATCCGGGGCTGCGCCGTGTCCATGCCCTACAAGGAGGACGTGATGGTCCTCGTGGACGAGCTCGATCCCTCGGCCAAAGCCATCGATTCGGTCAACACCATTGTGAACACCAACGGCCACCTCAAGGCCTACAACACCGACTACACGGCGATCGAACAGTTGCTCAAGAGCAACTCCGTGCCCACGGATTACTCCGTGCTGGTCCAGGGCGCCGGCGGCATGGCCAAAGCCACCGTCGCCGCGCTGCGGGACGCCGGCTTCACCGACGTCACCGTCATCGCCCGGAACGAAAATACCGGCCGGGCGCTCGCAGAGCAGTACGGCTTCCAGTGGCGGGCCACGCTCGACGGCGGCACGGCAGACCTGATCATTAACGTCACCCCCATTGGTATGGAAGGCAGCATGGCAGGAGGCCCCGACGTCGACTCCCTGTCCTTCCCGGAGGACGCCATCGCCGCGGCCAAAGTGGTGTTCGACGTCGTGGCGCTGCCAGCCGAAACACCACTGATCAAGGCAGCACGCGCCGCCGGGAAACAGGTGATCACCGGCGCTGAAGTGGCCACCATCCAGGCGCTCGAGCAGTTTGTCCTGTACACGGGCGTGCGTCCCACCGACGAGCAGGTCCGGGCCGCCGAGGACTTCATGCGCGCCGAGTAGGACGCGTGCCTGTAGGCCCCGCCGATACGGCTCGGCTTCAGACGGGTTCCACCGAGATGGCCACCCGGTCCTCCCCGATGCGGGTCAGGACCAGGGTGGCCGTTTTGGTTCCGGCCTTTTTGTTCTTGCTGCCGCCCTTGCCGCCGGCGAAAAGCTGTTTCCGCAGTTCTTCGGGGGTGACAGACGTGCCGCGCTTTTTGATGTCCAGCACGGTGATGCCGTTCTCCTTGACCCAGGCCTTGAGTGCCTTGACGTTGTACGGCATCACTTCCAGCACCTTGTAGGCGCGGGCGAAAGGGGTGTCCAGCAGGTCCGGGGCGCAGATGTAGGCGATGTGCTCGTCAAGCAGGTGCCCGCCCAGCTGAAGCGCGACGTCGGCAACCAGACCTGCGCGGATCACTGCACCGTCAGGTTCGTACAGGTAGCCCTCTGCCGGACCCACCGGCGCGGTGGGACCGCCGTCGAAATCTTCGGCACTGGTAATCTCCGCGGCTCCCTGCGGCCCGAGCAGCAACGCAGCGCGGCGGATTCCTGGCCGGCTGACGGAGTTGAACCAGAGGGTCACTTCGGTGACATCGCCACCTACGGAGACCCACTGCGCCTCGCAGCCGGCAGGCACTGACTCGTGGGGCATGCCAGGACCCATCTTGACGCCGACGGCGCGCCCGGTGGCCGCGAGGGACTCCACAAAGGACAGTGGCGGCGAAAACGCCTCGGGATCCCAGATCCGCTTAGTACCCGACGTCGAGGTGACCCGGCGGGCGGGATCCAGCCAGACGCCGTCGATCCCGTCCAGCGGGACCGTCGTGGCGTCGGAGTGCACCACAGTGGCGTTGGGAAACGGGATGAGGTTGACCGTGGCGCAGGCGGCAGTGGTTTCGTCCATCTCCACTGCCGTGACCGTGATGTCCATCGAGGCCAGGGCCAGGGAGTCCGCGGCCAGGCCACAGCCGAGGTCCGCCACGTGGCGAACGCCGGCCTGCGCAAACCGTTCAGCATGCCGGGCCGCGACGTTGAGCCGGGTGGCCTGTTCGAGGCCGGCCTGGGTGAACAGCATGCTCCGGGCGAACTCTCCGAATTTCAGCTCGGCCTTGGTGCGGAGCCTGGACTGGGTGAGCACTGCGGAGACGAGTTCGGGGGAGTGCCCGGCCTTGCGGAGGGCTGCATTGAGCTCAAAGGCTCCGTCTTCGCGGTACGGCCCCAGGGACGCCAGCAGCTCCCAACCCTCGCTCGTGAGCAGTGGGGCGATTTGGTCCTGCGGCGCTTGTGACATGGGTTAAAGCCTAGTGGAGGCAGCCCGGCGCCCAGTTCCCGCTAGGGTTGAAGGTATGGAAGACAGCGCAGGCACCCAGCCGTCCGGACCGCCCCGAACCACCCACACGGACCTGGTGAAGATAGCCCGCCCCGCACTGATTGCCGGCGCCGCAGTAGCCGTTGTCTGCATCGCGCTGCTGGTGATCATCTTCTTCCTGGACACCTTCAATGCCACTGTTTACTCCGTGGGCGGCAAAGACATCCAGGACGCCACCGACGAAGCCCGGGACATCCGCGGCCTCTACGCCGGCGCACGCATCGGCGGCATTATTCTGCTGGTGATCTCGCTGCTGGCCGCCGCGGGCGGCGCCGTGGTGCTGTACCTCAAGCGCGGCACTGTTGATGAGGGCGACGACGGCGACGAAGACGTGGATTTCGAGGACCTTGCCGGCCGGTGACACCGGTCCCAATCTGTTCACCAGGGACATAATTCTGGCACTCGCCTTGACCGAGTGCTAACGAGTACATAGAGTCGTCATTAGCACTCTCCCTAGGAGGGTGCTAACACATGAAGAGCTGCCAGCCAGGCTGCTGCCGGCACCGCGACGACGGTTTGCCAGCCACGGCGAAACAGCTCAACTGTCCACAAATTTCGCTGACGTAGAAGGAGAGGTCCGAGTGTCGGTCTCTATTAAGCCTCTTGAGGATCGTATTGTTGTCCGCCCGCTCGAAGCCGAGCAGACCACGGCTTCCGGCCTGGTTATCCCGGACTCCGCACAGGAGAAGCCGCAGGAGGGTGAAGTTGTTGCAGTAGGCCCCGGCCGCTTCGAAGACGGCAACCGCGTTCCTGTCGACGTAGCCGTTGGCGACGTTGTTATCTACTCCAAGTACGGTGGAACCGAAGTCAAGACCGGCGGCAACGAGTACCTCGTGCTGTCCGCCCGCGACGTTCTGGCGATCGTCGTAAAGTAACTTTTTGGATCCCCGTGCCGCTGACCATGCATTCCGTTGGTCAGCTGTGCGGGGTTCTGTCTTGAAAGGACAAAACCATGGCAAAGCAGCTTGCGTTTAATGACGCTGCACGCCGGTCGCTTGAAGCCGGCATCGATAAGCTCGCCAACACTGTCAAGGTGACGCTCGGCCCCCGCGGCCGCAACGTTGTCCTCGACAAAAAGTGGGGGGCACCCACCATCACCAACGACGGCGTCACCATCGCCCGCGAAGTTGAGCTTGATGACCCGTACGAAAACCTTGGCGCCCAGCTGGCCAAGGAAGTAGCCACCAAGACCAACGATGTTGCCGGCGACGGCACCACCACGGCCACCGTGCTGGCACAGGCCCTGGTCAAGGAAGGCCTGCGCAACGTTGCTGCTGGCGCCGCTCCGGGCCAGATCAAGCGCGGCATCGAGGTTTCCGTTGAAGCCGTTGCTGCCCGCCTGCTCGAGAACGCACGCCCGGTTGAAGGCACCCAGGTTGCCAACGTTGCTGCCATCTCGGCCCAGAGCGACGAAATCGGCGAGCTCCTCGCCGAGGCATTCGGCAAGGTCGGCAAGGATGGTGTGATCACCATCGAGGAATCCTCCACCACGCAGACCGAACTGGTCCTCACCGAAGGCATGCAGTTCGACAAGGGCTACCTGTCCCCGTACTTCGTGACCGACAGCGAGCGTCAGGAAGCCGTCCTCGAGGACGCCCTCATCCTGATCAACCAGGGCAAGATCTCCTCCGTCCAGGATTTCCTGCCGCTGCTGGAGAAGGCGCTGCAGAGCTCCAAGCCGCTCTTCATCATTGCCGAAGACGTCGAGGGCGAGGCACTGTCCACCCTGATCGTCAACCGCATCCGCGGCACCCTGAACGTGGTTGCCGTCAAGGCTCCGGGCTTCGGCGACCGCCGCAAGGCCATGCTGCAGGACATCGCCACCCTCACCGGTGCGCAGGTTGTCTCCGCGGAACTGGGCCTTAGCCTGGACACCGTCGGCCTTGAGGTGCTGGGTACCGCCCGCCGCATCACGGTCACCAAGGACAACACCACCATCGTTGACGGCGCCGGTTCCGCAGAAGACGTCGCAGCCCGGGTTTCCCAGCTGCGCGCCGAGCTGACCCGCACCGACTCCGACTGGGACAAGGAAAAGCTCCAGGAGCGCCTGGCCAAGCTGGCCGGCGGCATCGGCGTGATCAAGGTTGGCGCAGCCACCGAGGTTGAGCTGAAGGAGAAGAAGCACCGCATCGAAGATGCAGTGTCCTCCACCCGCGCCGCCCTCGAAGAAGGCATCGTGGCCGGTGGCGGTTCCGCACTGATCCACGCGCTGAAGGCCCTCGACGAGGACCCCGCAGTGCAGGCCCTCGAAGGCGACGCCGCCGCAGCTGTGGGCATCGTCCGCCGCGCGCTGGTCCAGCCGCTGCGCTGGATCGCCCAGAACGCCGGCTTCGACGGCTACGTTGTCACGGCCAAGGTTGCCGAACTCGAAACCAACAACGGCTTCAACGCCAAGTCGGGCGAGTACGAAGACCTGATCGGCGCCGGTGTCATCGACCCGGTCAAGGTCACCCGTGCGGCCCTCCGCAACGCAGCCTCCATCGCTGCGCTGGTTCTCACCACCGAGACCCTCGTGGTGGAGAAGCCCGCTGACGAAGACGAGCACGCAGGCCACAGCCACTAATCCCCACCGGCTCCCAAGTCTCGCTTCGCTCGACTTGGGACCCTCGCCGGTGTGGGCCCACGGTCAGGTGACGGCGTGGGCCCTGCAGTCGAAAAACCGGTCCAGCTTCGGCTGGGCCGGTTTTTTGTTGCCCCTACGTGGCCGACATCTCCTGCGTTTCGACGTCGCCCGCGCGCTCGTAGACCAGGGACACGGCCCCCTTCGGGAACGTACGCGCCGGCTCGGCGAGGCGGAAGGACGCGGGGATGGTCCCGCCGTCGAAGAGGCGCTTGCCCTGCCCGAGGGTGACCGGATAGAGCCAGAGGTGGAGGCGGTCAAGCACGTCTGCCTCCAGCAGTGACCGGATGAGGACGCCGCTGCCGAACATGTGCACCTGGTCATACTCCTCGCGGAGCCTCCCGGCGGCTGCGGCATCCGGGAGGACCGTAGTGCCCGCCCAGCTCGGCTCGGTCAGGGTTTTGGAGACGACGAACTTGGGCACCCGGTTGAGCGTGCTGCCAATGTCGTCGGACTGGTGCGGCCAGTAAGCCGCGAAGATGTCGTAGGTCTTCCGGCCCAGAAGCAGGGCGTCGATGCGGCTGACCTCCGCGCCGATGGCCGCGCCGGCCTCGTCATCGGACACCGGCGCCTGCCAGCCGCCGAAAGCGAAACCGCCCTCAGTGTCCTCCTCTCGTCCGCCAGGCGCCTGGTAGACGCCGTCGAGGGTGATGAACAGGTTCGCGACGATGATTCCCATGCGTTCATTCTGGAACTGGGTTCCGGCGCTGTCCATAGTCTGCGGCAGCGCCCACCCGGCGTGGCAGACTGATGCCATGCTGCTCGATGAGCTCGTGAAAACCTCGGCTGCCGTCGCGTCCACCCGCTCCCGGCTGGCGAAGGTCGAGGCACTGGCCGATCTCCTGCGCCGGCTCGAGCCCGCGGAGATCTCGACCGCCGTCGGACTGCTCACCGCCAAGCCGCGGCAGGGCCGGGTGGGGGTCGGCTGGCGCGGCATGAAAGCGGCCATGGGGGAGCCGGCCGCCGAGCCGAGTCTTACGGTCGCCGACGTCGACGCCGCGCTGGATCGGCTGCTCGGCACCGCAGGCGCTGGATCCGCCGCGGAGCGCGCCGCGACCCTCCGCCTGCTCACGGCAGCAGCCACCGAACGCGAGCAGGCCTTCATCGCCGGCGTACTGCTCGGGGAACTGCGTACCGGTGCGCTCGAGGGGGTGCTGACGGATGCCGTTGCCCGCGCCGCCGATCGGCCCGTCGACGCCGTCCGCCGCGCGGCGATGCTTTCCGGCGATCTGGGCGGGACCGCCCTGCTGGCGATCACGGGCACGGCGGCCCAGTTCGACGCCGTCGGCCTCGTCGTCGGGCGTCCCGTGCAGCCCATGCTCGCCTCAACCGCGGCCAGCGCCAGCGCGGCACTGGAGGCCACGGGGGAGGCCTCCGTGGAATACAAGCTCGACGGCGCGCGCATCCAGGTGCATCGCGTCGGTGATGAGGTGCGGATCTTCACTCGCACCCTTGCCGACGTGACCCACCGGCTGCCCGAGGTGGTGGAGGTAGTGCGCGGACTCCCGGTGCGCGATGTGATCCTCGACGGCGAAACGCTCACCCTCGACGAAGACGGCGGCCCCCGGCCGTTCCAGGAGACCATGGCGCGGTTCGGGGCGGATGAGTTTCGCGCCACGGTGCTGCATCCCTGGTTCTTTGACGTGCTGCACATCGACGGACGCGACCTGCTCGACGAGCCGCTGTCCACGCGCATCGGCGTGCTCGAGAGCATCGCCCCCCAGCTCCGGATCCCGGGGGAGATCACAGCGGACGCGGACGTTGCTGAGCGGGTGTCGCGCGAGGCGCTTGCCGCGGGCCATGAGGGCGTGGTGGTGAAAGCGGTCGCCTCGACCTATGCAGCCGGCCGGCGGGGCTCCAACTGGATCAAAGTGAAGCCAGTGCTCACCTACGACCTGGTGGTGCTTGCGTGCGAGTGGGGGTCGGGCCGGCGCACCGGCCTGCTGTCGAACCTGCACCTCGGAGCCCTGGACCCGGCCGGAGAGTTCGGGGAACCCGGCGGCTACGTGATGGTGGGCAAGACTTTCAAGGGCCTCACCGACGCGCTGCTGCGCTGGCAGACAGAGAAATTCCAGGAGATCGAGGTGCGGCGAACGGCAGGCACCGTCTGGGTGGAGCCCGTCACCGTGGTGGAGATCGCGATCGACGGCGTGCAGCAATCCTCGCGCTATCCGGGCGGAATCGCCCTTCGGTTCGCTCGCGTCAAGCGCTACCGCGACGACAAGACGGCGGCGGAGGCCGACACGATTCAAACGCTGCGGGCCCTGCTGCGTTCGTAGCTTGTGCCGGTTCAGCGCCGGGCGTACCGTGGCGCTTAACACCGTCGCCGGCCCGCACCCGCCCAGCTTGCCACCGCCCGAAACGGGCTGGCGCAGGGTATCCGGAAGGAGGCCACGATGTCAGCCGAGACGGGCATCGACCAGGGCAGGTCAGCGTTCCAGAAACACCGCTGGACCGAGGCCTACGAGAACTTCCGCGAGGCCGACCAGAGTGGCGGCCTACCGGCCGCCGACCTCGAACGGCTGGCGACGGCCGAGATCCTGACCGGGGAAAGCACCACAGGGGTGGAGACCCTCACGCGCGCCCACGAGGAGTACCTGGTGATGGGCGACGTCGAGAGTGCCGCCCGGTGCGCGGGCTGGATGGGCATGCAACTGATGTTCATGGGTGAGCGGGCCCGGGCCGGAGGGTGGTTTGCCCGCGCTCAGCGGCTCGTGGATGAACAGGCCGAGCCGAGCGCCGTGCAGGGCCTCCTGCTCCTCCCCGAGGGCCTGGGCAAACTTTACGGCGGTGACCCGGCGGGCGCCCTGCAGGCTTTCTCCAGCGTTGCCGCATTCGGCCAGCGGTTCCACGACAGAGACCTGTCCGCGCTGGGCCTTCTCGGCACGGGCCAGGCCACGCTGATGCTGGGCCACCCTGACAAAGGACTCAAGATGTTCGATGAGGTCATGGTGGCCGTCACGGCAGGTGAACTCTCTCCGATTCCCTCAGGGATTATCTATTGTGCGGTCATTGGCAACTGCCACCTGGCCTTCGACCTGGAGCGGGCCCTGGAATGGACGGCCGCCCTGGACCGCTGGTGCAGTGAACGCCCTGACATGGTGACCTTCAGCGGCCAGTGCCAGTCACACCGTGCTGAACTCTTTATGCTCCACGGTGCCTGGGCCGAAGCCCTGGCGGCGGCTGCGGCTGCCCAGGGACTTTCCGTCAAGGGTGACCCCCAGGCGCTTTACGGAGGCTACTACCAGCAGGGCGAGGTGGAACGGCTGAGCGGAAAACTGGACGACGCCGAAACTTCCTACCGGCAGGCCGCCCGGTCCGGTTATGAACCACAGCCCGGCCTCGCGCTGCTCTGGCTGGCCCGGGGAAATGCGCAGCAGGCACAAGCGATGATCCGGAGGGCCGCTGCCGCGGCGGACCCCGCCACGCGCCGGAACATGCTGCCAGCCCTGGTGGAGATCGAACTGGCAGCCTCCGACCTGGAAGCCGCGCGGCGCGGTGTTCAGGAGTTGGAGGCCCTGGCCGTTGAATGCCCTATGCCCATGGTCCAGGCCGTTGCCTGCCAGGCGGACGGCGCGGTCCGGCTGGCCGCAGGCGATGCAACGGGGGCCCTGCACCCGTTGCGGGAGGCATGGCGGCTCTGGCAGGAGCTCGGTGTGCCGTACGAGGCTGCCCGCAGCCGGGTGCTGATCGGTTCCGCGTGCCGGGCCCTCGGCGATGAACTGTCAGCCGTGATGGACTTCGAGGCGGCCCACGCAGAGTTCCTGGACCTGGGGGCTGCTCCGGCTGCCGCCTGGGCAGCGTCGCTGATGCGGACAGGCTCCCAAACTGCTGCAGGACCCTTGACGGCCAGGGAGGCGGAAGTGCTCAGGCTTGTGGCCGCCGGCGGCGGAAACCGGGCCATCGCCGCAGAGCTGTACCTGAGCGAGAAGACCGTGGCCCGGCACATCAGCAACATCTTCCTGAAACTGGGGTTGTCCTCCCGTGCGGCCGCGACGAGCTATGCCTACGAGCATGGGCTGGTGGGTTGAACCCGAACATGAGCGGCCCCGTACGTTCGCCCTACACAGAAATACCCATACAGGCCGGCGCCGTAACTGCGTATTTTGGCCGACGCGGGCGCCTGAGCTGCGCCCGTAGCCTCAAAACATGAACCTTCCAGTCCTCGCAGGAACCCTTTCAACGGTGCTGTTCGCCTTGGGAATGCTGCCGATGCTGGTCAAGGCCGCACGGACGAAGGACCTGGCCTCCTACAGCCTCGGGAACCTGATGTTGACCAACGTGGCCAACGCCGTCCACTCCGTGTATGTCTTCCACCTGCCGGCGGGACCCATCTGGGCGCTCCACCTGGCCTACATCCTGGCGTCTGCGCTGATGCTGGCCTGGTGGCTCCGATACCGCGAGGCCGAAATTCCAGTCAATAACAAAGGAGAACAGAAATGAACAGCAATGGCGTGACCGGCACGCTGGACACCCTCATCATCGGTGGCGGACAGGCAGGCCTTGCCTTGGGCCACTACCTGAAGGAGCAAAACCGGACGTTCCTGATCCTCGATGCCCATCCAAGGACCGGCGACGCCTGGCGCCAGCGGTGGGACTCGCTCAGGGTCTTTACGCCGGCCAAGTTCGACGGCCTCCCCGGCGTTCCGTTTCCGGGCGATCCGTTGTCCTTCCCCACCAAGGACGAGATCGCCGCCTATCTGGAGGGCTACGCGGCACGGCTCGACCTGCCCCTCCTCAACGGAGTGCGCGTGCAACGCCTGTGGCGCGAGCCGGACCGATTTATCGCCGCGGCCAACGGCCGCCGCTGGCAGGCGCACAACGTTGTAGTGGCCACCGGCTGCAGCCAGGCACCCAAGGTACCCGGCTTCGCTGCAGACCTGGGGCCCGGCGTCGTGCAGTTCCACTCCAGCGAATACCGTAACGATCAGCAGTTGCAGGACGGTCCAGTCCTGGTGGTGGGCCTGGGCAACTCCGGCGCAGAGATCGCCCTCGAAGTGTCCCGGAAGCATTCCACCATCGTTGCGGGAAAGCCAACAGGCGAGCTTCCGGTCAAACACGGCCCGACGGCGGCAAAATACTTCCTGCCTTTGGTGCGGTTCGTCGGACTCTACGTCCTCACGCTCGGCACACCGTTCGGACGCAAGGCCGCGCCTTTCTTCCATGCACACGGAACCCCACTGATCCGGACCAAGTCCAAGGACCTGGCCGACGCCGGCGTGCAGCTTGTGCCGCGGGTCGCCGGTGTCCGCGACGGGCTTCCGGTGCTCGAGGACGGGACCCGGCTGGATGTTGCCAACGTCATCTGGTGCACCGGTTACCGGGACGACTTCAGCTGGATCGATCCGGCAATGCTCGACGACGGCGCGCTGCCGACGCAGCAACGGGGCGCTGCGGTGGGGACCCCTGGGCTGTTCTTCCTGGGCCAGGAGTTTATGTACGCGGCGGCGTCCGCGACCCTTCCCGGCGTGTGCCGAGATGCGCGGCACCTGGCGGGTAGGATTCCCGCTCCTGTCAGCAGCGGGGCCGCCGCGTCCGCCAGCCGGACTGGCGCCTCCAGCGCCACCTGAAACGCCGTGAAACCGCCGCTCCGTCGGCATCGGAACGCATCCCGTGATTGGCCAGAGGGCCGCACGGCCCCGTAGGGTTGATGTTTTTACCAGCCGGTCTTTAGGGGTCATTTGTGTTGATTGCGAGAAAAGAGGCTGCCTTAGGCGGTCCGGCGGACGCGCCCAGCGCCCGTCGGAAACCCACTTTCCGACCCGAAGTCCAGGGCCTCCGCGCGCTCGCTGTCCTCATGGTGGTGACCTACCACGTGTGGCTTGGACGGGTATCTGGCGGCGTGGATGTCTTCCTCCTGATCTCGGCCTTCCTGCTGACTTTGTCCTTCGTTCGGAAGGTCGAAGCCGGCACCTCCCTCAACCTCCTCCGGCACTGGCTGCACCTCTTCAAACGGTTGCTGCCCGCAGCCGTCGTAGTGATCCTCGGAGTACTCGCCGGAACCTGGCTGATCCTCCCGCAAAGCCGCTGGCCGGCAGTGCTGGACCAGGCCTGGGCGTCGCTGCTCTACCGGGAGAACTGGCTGCTGGCGGACACCGCCGTAGACTACTACGCCCAGGACCACGCCGGGGCGAGCCCGCTGCAGCACTTCTGGTCCCTGTCCATCCAAGGGCAGGTCTTTATCCTGTGGCCCCTCGTCTTCGCCGGCTCGGCCTTGGTGTGGCGGCTCCTGCTGCGGCGCTACAACACCAGTTACCGCGCCGTGCTGGCGGCCGCGTTCGCAGCCATCCTTGCCGCATCGCTGGCCTTTTCGGTTGAGCAGACGGCCACGAACCAGGCGTACGCCTACTTCGACACGAGGGCCCGGCTGTGGGAATTCGCCCTGGGCTCGCTCCTGGCCTTGGGCCTGCCGTTGCTGAAGCCCGGAAAAGTGCTTCGCCTGATCCTCGGCTGGACCGGCATGGTGGCCATGGTCTCCTGCGGCCTGTTGCTGACCGTGGACCGGGCCTTCCCCGGATTCGTGGCCCTGTGGCCCACCCTCGCTGCCGCAGCGATCATTGTGGCCGGCCAGAGCGGCAGTCGCTTCGGCGTGGACCGCCTCCTGAGCTGGAAACCGCTGGTCTCACTGGGCGATAACTCCTACGCACTCTATTTGTGGCACTGGCCCGTCCTGGTGCTGGCGCTGGCCGCCACCGGCGTAGAGTCACCCACCCTCATCCAGGGCGGGGCCATTATTGCCGCCTCCGTGGTCCTGGCAGTCCTCACCACCCGCTTTGTGGAAAAGCCGCTCCGTGAGTGGCACTGGCCGCAGGTGCGCGCCTGGCGCACCGCCGTCGTCGTTGCTGCCTGCTGCGCAATCCTGGCCGGACCGGTGGCGGTCTGGCAGACTAGCCTCTCCGCGGAGGAGGCTGCTACGGCGGCGCAGCCGCGCGAACTGACACCGGGGGCGGCCCAACTGACCGCAGGGAACGGCGGCACGCCAACGCCCGAGGCCCGAATCATTCCTGCGCCGGCTGCCCTGGATAACGACTGGGCGGGAATCCACGCGCCCTGTATCGACGAAAACTCCACTGTGGATCCTGTCCTGGAAGGGTGCCGACAGGCTGTTCCCTCTGGCGAGATCACCAAGCGGATCGTGGTGTTGGGGGACTCCCATGCGCAGCAGTACCTGGCCGCGCTTGCTCCCATCGCGGAAGCCCGCGGCTGGGAACTGGTCACGCTGTTGATGCCCGCCTGCCGTTTCGGCGCCGAGTCCGAGACCCGGAATGCCGAATGCAACGCCTACAACCGGGCAAGCGCAGCCTACGTACTGGAACACCGGCCGGATGCCGTCTTCACGGTGGCCACGCTGACCCACGAGGAAGCCCCGTTCGAGACCGAGGTGCCCGCGTACCTGGAAGGAATCCAGCCGATCGCCGACGCCGGAATTGAGATTGTGGGCATCCGGGACAACCCCCGCTTTACCTTCAGCATGCCTGAGTGCGCTCAGCGGAACGGACCGGAGGCCCCGGCCTGCAACCCGCCGCTGAACGAATCCCTGGTGGATCCCTCCCCGCTGGAGAGCTACCGCGGAAAAGTCGACGGACTGCACCTGATGGACCTGAGCGACTTCATCTGCCCCGGCGGCACCTGCCCCGCCGTGGTGGGCAACGTCTACGTGTACAAAGACGACAACCACCTCAGCCGGACGTATGTGGAAAGCATGATCCCCATGTTCGAGGAGCGGCTGCTGGCAGCCACGGGCTGGAAGTGACCGGCCTTCACATCCTTCGTGCCCTTGCTCACAATGGGCTGCCGGAATAGGGGGATTGGCTGCGAGGTTCTAATATTTATTCAAAGCTTTCCGCATGGCTCCCGTGCGCGAGGCACAAACTTATTAGGCCCCTGCACCGACCAGTCCCGTAATGACGGGCTGGTCATCAGCTGCAACCCCTACCCGTGAACAAAATACCCAAGGTAAGAGGCGCACTCATGACCCAGCCCGAGCACAACCCCTTCGGCTTCATCGGCCTGACCTACGACGACGTGCTGCTCCTCCCGGGCCACACGGACGTCATCCCGTCCGACGCGGACACGTCGTCGCGGATTTCCAAGCGGATCTCTGTCCACACACCGCTGCTGTCCGCTGCCATGGACACCGTCACCGAATCGCGGATGGCCATTGCGATGGCACGCCAGGGCGGCCTGGGCGTCATCCACCGCAACCTGTCCATCCAGGACCAGGCTGACCAGGTGGACCGCGTGAAGCGCAGCGAGTCCGGCATGATCACCAACCCGCTGACCATCGGCCCCGAAGCAACACTGTCCGAACTGGACGAGATCTGCTCCCAGTACCGCGTGTCCGGACTGCCTGTGGTTGACGAGGGCATGAGGCTCCTCGGCATTGTCACCAACCGCGACACGCGCTTTGTGCCGGAAACCGACTTCCCGCTGCGGCTGGTCAGCGACGTGATGACCAAGATGCCGCTGATCACCGGGCACGTTGGCATCAGCCGTGAGGAGGCCTCGCACAAGCTGGCCACCAACAAGATCGAAAAGCTCCCGCTTGTTGACGACCAGGGCCGGCTCAAGGGCCTGATCACCACCAAGGACTTCACCAAGGCTGAGCAGTACCCGCTGGCCACGAAGGACGACGAAGGCCGGCTCCGCGTGGGTGCCGCCATCGGCTTCTTCGGTGACGGGTGGGAACGCGCCATGGCCCTGATCGACGCCGGCGTCGACGCACTGTTCGTTGACACGGCCAACGGCCACTCGCAGGGTGTGCTGGACATGATCCGCCGCCTCAAGTCTGATCCCGTGGCGGCCCATGTGGACATCATCGGCGGCCAGGCTGCCACCCGTGAAGGTGCCCAGGCCCTGATCGACGCCGGCGCCGACGGCATCAAGGTGGGCGTGGGCCCCGGTTCCATCTGCACCACTCGTGTGGTGGCCGGCGTTGGTGTTCCGCAGATCACCGCCATCTACGAATCCGCCAAGGCAGCCATCCCGGCCGGCGTTCCCCTGATCGCCGACGGCGGCCTCCAGTACTCGGGCGACATCGGCAAGGCACTGGTTGCCGGCGCCGACACCGTGATGCTGGGTTCCCTCCTGGCCGGTTGCGACGAGTCCCCGGGTGAGCTGATCTTCGTCAACGGCAAGCAGTTCAAGAGCTACCGCGGCATGGGCTCCCTCGGTGCCATGCAGTCCCGCGGCAAGAACACGTCCTACTCCAAGGACCGATACTTCCAGGCCGACGTGTCCGGTGATGACAAGCTCATCCCCGAGGGCATCGAAGGCCGCGTCGCCTACCGCGGCCCGCTCGCGTCCGTGGCCTACCAGCTGGTGGGCGGCCTCCGCCAGACCATGTTCTACACCGGTGCCCCCACCATTCCGGAGCTCAAGGCCCGCGGAAAGTTCGTCCGCATCACGCCGGCCGGCCTCAAGGAATCGCACCCCCACGACATCCAGATGACCGTGGAGGCGCCGAACTACGGTTCGCGCTGACCTTCGTTGGTTGAGCCTGGGCCCACGCCAGCAGGGTTCCCTGGCCGAGCTTGCGAGGCTAGGGTGCTGGTGGGGAGCGAAACCCGGATTTCGGCAAGCTCAACCACCGGGGTTTCGACAAGCTCAACCATCAGGTCGGACGAGCTCAGCCACCGCACCGGACTAGGCTGAATCCATGTCCGAATCACGCCACCCCGCCGAACTGAACCCGAAAAGGGACGCTCAACGGCGTTTGGCGCTGAAGCCCTACGCCCGGGCCGTGGCGCAGGTGCTGCGCGTAAGCTTCCGGGCCTCGCCGGGCGCCGTCGTGATGAAGGTTGTGGGCTCGCTGATTTCGGCGACGCTGCCTTTGGTGACCACCTTCTTTGCCGCGCTGACCACCACGGCGCTGGCAGCTGCCTACGCCGGAGACGCCGCGGCCGGCCAGCAGGCCATCGTGTACGTCATCATCACCGCCGCTCTGGGGCTGTTCTGGGGCGCCTTCAGCAGCGTGGACCGCTACATCCAGCAGCTCATGAGCTTCAAGGTCGGAGCCATCGTGGGCGACCAGATGTACGAGCGCTTCCTGGCGCTGGAGTTCTGGCGCTATGACGACAAACAGACCGTGGATCTGTACGACCGCGCCAAGCGGTTCTCCGATTCCTACGCGAGGGTCCTGGACCGCATCGCCGCGATCTTCACCCAGCTCGTGTCGGTGATCCTTGCCGTCGGTGCCCTGTTGCTGGTCAGCTGGTGGATCGCCGTGATTGTCCTCGTGGCGATCGTGCCGAGCGTCTACCTGCAGTTCAAGCTCTCCAGGGAACAGATCGCGCACTGGAACACACAGGTGGATTCCCGCCGCCAGCGCCGGATGATCGAAACGAACCTGCTCCGCCCGCAGCACATCGCCGAAATGCGCCTGTACGGGATCGTGGGTTACCTCATGGACTTCCGCTCCAGGCTGCGCGACGCTGACGAGCGCCGGCGCCTGGACTTCCAGAAGCGCTACATTCCGAAGCAGCTGGCCGCGGACGCCCTGCAGTACGGCGCCGAGGTGGTCTCGCTGATCTGGGTGGTGGGGCAGATCATTGCCCGTGCCCAGCCGGTGGGCCAGTTCCTGTATGTCCAGCAGATCGTCAGCCGTGCCCTGTCCACGGCAAACAACCTGGTGTCATCCCTGAGCTCCATCGATGAGGACCTGGCGAACCTGAAGGACTACGAAGTGTTCATGGCGCTGCCGGTCCACTCCCGCCACGCACCGCCGCTGCTGCAGGCTCCCAAGACCGTGAAGCTGCGGGACGTCCGCTTCACCTACACGGGCAGCGACCTTGAGGTGATCCGCGGCATCAGCATGACCATCAGGGAAGGCCAGCACATCGCCATCGTGGGGGAGAACGGGGCGGGAAAGTCCACGCTGATCAGGATCCTGGCAGGGCTCTACGCACCGGACTCCGGGCAGGTAATGCTCGACGGCGTGGACCTCGCCGCCGTCGATGTCACCTCCTGGCACCGGCACCTGGCGGTGCTGAGCCAGGAATTCCTCAAGTACGAGTTCGCCACCGCCGCGGACAACATCCGCTTTGGCGACGTCGACTTGCCCCGGGACGATGACCGGATCCGGCGGTCGGCGGCCGATGCCGAAGCCCTCGAGTTCATCAACAAGCTGCCCAACGGCCTGGACAACCACGTCAGCAACTGGATGGAGGACCCCCGCGGCCGGAAGGGCAGCGGACTCTCCGGCGGCCAGTGGCAGCGCCTTGCCATGGCCAGGAACTTCTACCGCAACGCATCTTTCATGGTGATGGACGAGCCAACCTCAGCCATTGACGCCCTCGCCGAGCATCGGATCTTCACCCGCCTCTTCGCGGACCGCAGCAGCACCATCATTGCCATCAGCCACCGCCTGGCCACCATTGAGAAGGCGGACATCGTCTACATGCTCGAAGACGGCCGGATCGTGGAACAGGGCACCCACAAGGAACTGGTTGGCCTGCGGGGCCGCTACTTCAGGATGTTCGAGTCACAGCTCAGCCTCGACGCTCAGAGCGGGCCATAAGTCGCGTTGCCGTAAGGGCCGCGGCGGCCACCGCCACAGGCCGTCCCCGGTCAGGGCCACGGCTGGGATAACCTAGAGCAGTGACTTACGAGATCGAGATCGGCCGTGGCAAGCGTGGGCGTCGTGCCTACTCCCTGGATGACATTGCGATTGTCCCCAACCGTCGTACCCGCGACCCCAAGGACGTGTCGGTCTCATGGCAGATCGATGCCTACAAGTTCGACATGCCCGTGATCGCGGCACCCATGGATTCGGCCATGTCCCCGGCGACGGCCATTGCCCTGGGCCGGCTGGGCGGACTCGGCGTCCTTGACCTTGAGGGCCTCTGGACCCGCTACGAGGACCCGCAGCCCATTCTTGACGAGATCGGCGCCCTCCAGGACGAGGTCAACAGCCCCGCCGTCACCGGCCGCATGCAGGAGCTCTACCGCGCACCCATCCAGCCGGACCTGATTACCTCCCGCCTCGCCGAAATCCGCGCCGCCGGCGTGACGGTGGCCGGATCGCTCACGCCGCAGCGAACGCAGGAACACTACAAGACCGTGGTGGCCGCCGGCGTCGACATCTTTGTCATCCGCGGCACCACCGTGTCCGCCGAGCATGTTTCGAAAGAAGACGAACCGCTGAACCTGAAGCAGTTCATCTACGAACTCGACGTTCCGGTGATTGTGGGCGGCGCGGCCGGCTACACACCCGCCCTGCACCTGATGCGGACCGGTGCCGCCGGCGTCCTGGTCGGCTTCGGCGGGGGAGCCACCGCCACCACCCGCCGCGCCCTGGGGATCCACTCGCCCATGGCCTCCGCGATCTCCGACGTCGCAGCAGCCCGCCGCGACTACATGGATGAGTCCGGCGGACGCTACGTCCACGTCATTGCCGACGGCGGAATGGGCACCTCGGGTGACATCGTCAAGGCAATCGCCGTGGGCGCCGACGCCGTCATGCTCGGCAGTGCCCTCGCCAGGGCCGAAGAGGCTCCCGGCAAGGGCTGGCACTGGGGCCAGGAGGCCC
This sequence comes from Pseudarthrobacter sulfonivorans, assembly GCF_031454915.1. GTDB lineage: Bacteria > Actinomycetota > Actinomycetes > Actinomycetales > Micrococcaceae > Arthrobacter > Arthrobacter sulfonivorans_C. The sequence continues at coordinate 415,418 of NZ_JAVDRS010000001.1, forward strand.
ACCACCTGGAACTGCCCCGCGGGGACCGGGCAAATGTCGGCACGGTCGGGCCACTCGAAGAGGTCCTCTTCGGGCCCGGCCACCACACCAACGGCACGTCCAACCTGATCGGCGCGCTGCGGCGCTCGATGGCCACCACGGGTTACTCGGACCTGAAGGAATTCCAGCGCGTCGACGTCGTGGTGTCCCCTTACACCGGCAACTGACCCGGGGACGCCTGCCCAACCGCGCGGCAAGGAAGTAGTGTGGATTTACTACCGGCAGCAGCGGCAATGGGAGGCGTTCCATGAACAATGTTCCAAACGAAGGCGGTGCCCTGGGCCCCGCAGCCCGGGAAGCATCGATTGCCCGGCTCAGGGCAACGTCCGAGCCCGGCAACGAACTGGATATCCTCATTGTGGGCGGTGGGATCGTCGGTACAGGGGCGGCCCTGGACGCGGTGACCCGCGGCCTCAGCGTGGGGATCGTGGAGGCCAGCGACTGGGCGGCCGGCACGTCCTCCCGGTCATCCAAACTGATCCACGGCGGCCTGCGCTACCTCGAAATGCTGGACTTCGGCCTGGTCAAGGAAGCCTTGCAGGAGCGGGGGCTGCTGCTCTCCGAACTCGCCCCGCACCTGGCCCGGCCGGTGCCCTTCCTCTACCCGCTGACGAAGCCGTTCCTCGAACGGCCGTATGTGGGGGCAGGCATCGCGCTGTACGACCTGATGTCCATCTCCAACGGGCACCGGCGTGGCGTTCCGTTCCACAAGCACCTCAGCCGGCGGGGGACCCTCCGGGCCGCGCCCAGCCTCAAAAAAGATGCCTTTGTGGGGTCGATCCGCTACTACGACGGCCAGGTGGACGACGCCAAATACTGTGCCAACCTCATCCGGACGGCAGCCCACTATGGCGCCCACGCCGTGAACCAGATGGCCGTTGTGGACTTCCTCCGTGAGGGCGAACGTGTGGTGGGTGCCAAGGTGGTCAACCACGAGGACGGCTCGCAGTTCAACATCCGCGCAAAGCAGGTCATCAACGCCACGGGGGTGTGGACTGACGAGACCCAGGCCATGGTGACCGACCGGGGACAGCTGAAGGTCCGGGCGTCCAAGGGCATCCACCTGGTGGTGCCGCGCGACCGGTTCCAGTCCACCGTTGGCCTGATCCTGCGGACCGAAAAATCCGTGCTGTTTGTGATCCCCTGGGGCCGGCACTGGATCATCGGCACCACGGACACCGACTGGCACCTGGACAAGGCCCACCCGGCAGCGTCCAGCAAGGACATCGACTACATTCTCGAACACGTCAACACAGTGCTCAAACGCCCCCTGACCCGGGAAGACGTCGAAGGAGTCTACGCCGGGCTGCGTCCGCTCCTGGCCGGTGAGAACGACTCCACCGCCAAACTGTCCCGTGAACATGTGGTGGCCCATCCCGTGCCGGGCCTGGTAGTAGTGGCTGGCGGCAAATGGACCACCTACCGCGTGATGGCCAAGGACGCGGTGGACGAGGCCACGCGCACCATGGATGAGCGCGTCCCGCCCAGCTGCACCGAAACGATTCCGCTGCTTGGGGCAAGCGGCTTCAAGGCGGCCTGGAACCGCAGGAGCAGGACGGCCGAAGAGTCCGGCGTGCACGTGGCCCGGGTGGAACACCTGCTCAACCGCTATGGCTCCATGACGCCGGAAGTGCTCGCCATCATCAAGGAACGGCCCGAACTGGCCGAGCCGCTGCCCGGCGCCGACGACTACCTGCAGGCGGAGGCTGTCTACGCTGCCACGCACGAGGGTGCCAGGCACGTCCATGACGTCCTGACCCGCAGGACCCGCATCTCCATCGAGGCGTGGGACCGTGGCGTGTCCGCGGTGCCGGTTGTCGCTAAACTGATGGGCGAAGTCCTGGGCTGGAGCGACGTGCAGCGCGAAAGTGAAATAAAGCACTACATTGCACGAGTTGAGGCCGAACGGCTCAGCCAGCAGCAGCCGGACGACGAATCAGCCGACGCCGCACGCCTGGGCGTGGAGGACATTGTTCCCTTGCGCTGAGAGCCATGCGCATCACCACTTCTCGCCTCTCTGAAGGGACATTCCTTGGCGGAACTACTTGACCGGTACGATGCCGACCTGACCACCTCCGATCTGGTGATCCTGGAGCTGGAGGCAACGGATAAAGCGGACGCGGCGGCACAACTCGCGGAACGTCTCTTCGCATCCGGCCGCGTCACGGACCTCCCGGGCTTCCTGGAACACGTCAATGCCCGGGAACACCAGCTCGCCACGGGCCTGCCCGGAGGAATCGGACTTCCGCACGCCCGCAGCGAATTCGTCTCGCGGACGTCCATCGCCGTCGGGATCACCAAGTACGGGCACGCCCTGGACTTCGGCGCCACCGACGGTCCCGCCACCGTCATCCTGTTGATCGCCACCCCGGCAAGCTCGTTTTCCGACCACCTGGAAGTGCTGGCAACCCTGGCCCGGTCTCTTTCGAAGGAGTCGTTCCGCGAGTCCCTCCGCCGGGCCTACGATGCCGAGGTCATCTCCGAGCTGATCAACTCCAGCCTGGTGTTCTTCGACCACTGAAGATTGGGGCAGCAGGGTCCCATACGCCCCGGCTGCCCCACTCCAGGCAGGCCCATTCCGGGCGGGGAGGGCCCGTTTAGTTGTTCTACAGCTGAACGAAGTACCTTTAAAGGGTGTGGAAAACAGCCCTTAAGCCCCGATGGATCGCAGGCCTGGTGTTCGCGATCGCCGTCTCCGGGGTGTTTGTCCTGCTCAGCCAGTGGCAGTTCGGGCGGTCCGTGCAACCCGAGGTTCCGGTCAGTCCGGCCACCGAGCAGACCAGGCCGCTTACGGAGACCCTGGAACCCGGAAACTTCTTCCCCGGATCGGTGTCGGACCAGATGGTCACCGCCGAAGGCTCATACGACGCCGCAAAACAGGTGCTGGTGCCGGGGCGGCTGAAGGACGGCAACAGCGGCTACTGGGTTGTCTCTGCCTTCGCCGTCAAGGGGGCGCCTGCCCTCAGCGGCGTCGCCGCTTCCCCCGAAACATGGATTCCCGTCGCCCGGGGCTGGGTGGCCGATCCCGGCGACGCCGGCGCACCGCCGTCGGGCGCTGTTCAGCTGACCGGACGGCTGATTCCCTCCGAATCGCCGCTCCCGGAGACCGCGCCGGAAGCGGGGCGAGCCACTGCTGTCTCCGTCGCCGAGCTCATCAACTACTGGGACATCAGCAGCTACCCGGGATTTGTCGCCGCCACCTCCGAGGTAACGGGCGGCTCCGACCTGAGCGCGGCGGCAGTTGGCGGAGACCTGAAGCCGCTGAACATCGGACCCCAGCCGCCGGCCCAAAAGGTCAACTGGCTCAACCTCTTCTACTCGCTGGAGTGGGTAGTGTTTGCCGGCTTCGCCCTGTTTATCTGGTGGCGGCTGGTGAAGGACGACTACCGGCGGGACCTCGAAGATGATCTCGACGACCACCATGACACCCCGCCCAGCCAGCCAACTTCTGAACAGCTCGAACAAAAGGTAAAGCCATGATCGAACCGAAGCCCGCCATCCAGCAGGATTCCCCGCAGGGAAAAACCAAGAAGCGCCGCTTCGGCGGTACCGAGGCGCAGATCCGGTCCGCGTTGAAGTTCTATAAGGTGCTGGCCTACCTGACCGGCGCCATGCTGCTGCTCCTGTGCGCTGAGCTGATTGCCCGCTACGCCTTTGGCCAGTACCTGTTCGCGGGCGGGACCAACGCCGTGACCGGGCAGCCGTTCGGCCTGGGCTTTGCAGACGCCGAACCCAAGGGTGTTGAGGGCGGAGCCAACCTTTCCGTCGCCGTGCTGATCGTCCACGGCTGGATGTACGTGGTGTACCTGATCTCCAACTTCCGCCTGTGGTCCCTGATGCGCTGGCCGTTCCTGAAGCTGGTCCTGCTGGCACTGGGTGGCGTGGTGCCGTTCCTGTCCTTCGTGGTGGAGAAGAAGTTCCACGCCGAGGTCGAAGCGGAACTGGCCGCGCACCCGCAGGCTGCACAGCGGTACTGAACCCTGCAACGGCGGCGGGGGCGTCCCGCCGTCGGACGTTCACTGCGTCACACCCACGGGCCTGAAGGTGCGGCGTGGCAACCGCGCAAAGTAGGCTAGTACGGTGACTACTCCCTCTGCATCCCAGACTTCCCAGAAGCCGGTGCTGGTTGTTGACTACGGTGCCCAGTACGCGCAGCTGATTGCCCGCCGCGTCCGGGAAGCGAATGTGTATTCGGAAGTGGTTCCGCATACCTACAGCACCGAGCAGCTCCTGGCCAAGAATCCCGCTGCCATCATCCTTTCGGGTGGCCCGTCCAGCGTGTACGCAGACGGCGCACCCTCCGTCGGTGCCGACCTGTTTGAGGCTGGAATTCCGGTCTTCGGCATCTGCTACGGCTTCCAGGCCATGGCAAACGCGCTGGGCGGCAAAGTCGACAAGACGGGCCTGCGGGAATACGGCTCCACCCAGACCACCATCCTCGGTGAGGGCCGCTCCGTCCTCGAGGGGATGCCGCAGCACCAGAACACGTGGATGAGCCACGGAGACTCCGTGCACGCGGCCCCCGAAGGTTTTGAAGTGCTGGCGACGACGGCGGGCGCTGAAGTGGCTGCCTTCGCCAACGAGGAGAAGTCCCTGTACGGCGTGCAGTGGCACCCGGAGGTGAAGCACTCGGCTTATGGCCAGCAGGTGCTGGAAAACTTCCTGTTCAAGGGCGCCAAGCTGGAGCCCAACTGGACCACGGGGAACATCCTCGAGGAGCAGGTGGACAGGATCCGCAAGCAGATCGGCGATGCCAGGGTCATCTGCGGCCTCTCCGGCGGCGTTGACTCCGCAGTTGCCGCAGCACTGGTGCAGCGCGCGGTCGGCGATCAGCTGACCTGTGTGTTCGTTGACCACGGCCTGCTGCGCGAAGGCGAAGCCGAACAGGTGGAACGCGACTTCGTAGCCGCTACCGGCGTCAAGCTTTACGTTGCGAACGAGCAGGAGCGGTTCCAGGCCGCCCTGGCGGGCGTCAGCGATCCGGAGACCAAGCGCAAGATCATCGGCCGCGAGTTCATCCGCGCGTTCGAGGAAGCCGAGCTGGCCATCATCGCCGAGGCGGCTGCCCACGGTGAAAAGATCAAGTTCCTGGTTCAGGGCACGCTGTACCCCGACGTCGTTGAATCCGGCGGCGGCGAAGGTGCAGCCAACATCAAGAGCCACCACAACGTGGGCGGTCTTCCCGAGGACCTGCAGTTCGAACTCGTGGAACCGCTGCGCGCACTTTTCAAGGACGAAGTCCGTGCCGTCGGCGCCCAGCTGGGGCTGCCCCAGGAAATCGTCGGCCGCCAGCCCTTCCCCGGGCCCGGCCTCGGAATCCGCATCGTCGGCGAAGTCACCAAGGAACGCCTGGACCTGCTCCGCAAGGCGGACGCCATTGCCCGCGCCGAGCTGACCGCGGCCGGCCTGGACAACGATGTGTGGCAGATGCCGGTAGTCCTGCTCGCCGATGTCCGCAGCGTCGGCGTGATGGGCGACGGACGCACCTACGGCCACCCGATCGTCCTCCGTCCCGTGTCGTCTGAAGACGCCATGACGGCCGACTGGTCCCGTTTGCCCTACGACCTCCTCGCCCGGATCTCCAACCGGATCACCAACGAGGTGGAAGGCGTTAACCGGGTGGTGCTGGACGTGACCAGCAAGCCGCCGGGAACCATCGAGTGGGAATAGCAGTGTGAGTGGCCGGTCTCCGTCAGGAGGCCGGCCATTGCTTTTTATCCGTTCAAATCCCGCAATTTGGCCTGACCCAGTGTTGCGGTCTCTCATCCGGGCTCCTTTTGCGGCTACGCTCGAAAGTATGCCGGTATGGTCCAAGGCGTCACGTGCAAACGCAGAAAAGAAGGCAGTAGTGTCAGTTGGTCAAGGCCACCCGGAGGGTTCTGAAGAGCTTGGAAAATGGCTGTCCGGGCTTAAACCCGTCACCGGGGCAGACACCATGCTGCGTTTCACCAAGACCCCCGAAGGTTCAATTGACCTGACCCATGCCCACCCTTCGGGGCTTGCCCAGCTGATGGCGGGCCGCCGCACCAGATTGTCCACCCTGATCCGTGACCACCAGCAGTACGTCGTGGCGGCGCGGGCATCACGGAACATCCGCTCCAAAATCTTCGAACTTGCAAACGACCGCGGTATTGATGCCGGGTACCTGTCCGCAGGCACCGTGGTGTGGACCTCCGCCGTCGGCGGCAAACCCCAGCGCGTTTCAGCTCCGGTCATGCTCACCGCAATTTCGCTCACGGTCCGTCCCGGCGAGGACGACTACGAGCTTCAGCTCACCGAGCAGGCCCACATCAACCCGGCCCTGGTCCGGCACCTGAAGACCATCCACGGCATTGTTTTTGACGTCAACGCAGTCACCCGCCTCGCCTACAGCACCGCCCGCTTCGATCCCCAGCCCGTCCTGGACCGGCTCGCTGGGCTCATCAGGCCCATCCACGGAGCGGAAGCTCAGCACAACCTGCTGGTTTCCACTTTTGCCGATCTTTCCGGCAATCTCGACGACCCCTGGATCAATGCGGGCAACCCACTCATCAACGCGCTGGCCAAGGCAGCCGGCGGCGAAGTGGTTGACGTTGACGAGCCGGACACGTCCCGCTTTCCCAGTCTTGACCAGCGCCACCCCGAGGACGAACTCCTCCTGCTGGATGCCGATCCGGACCAGCAGTACGTCATAGATGCTGCCCGTGCGGGGGACTCCCTGGTGGTCAGCACACCGCCGGGAACCGGCCAGACCCAGACTGCCATCAACACCATCGGCGCCCTGGTGGATGCCGGGCGGTCGGTATTGGTTGTCGGTGACCGCCGGGCCAGCCTCAACGAAATGTCAGCGCAGCTGGAATCGCTGGGCCTGGAATCCATCCTTTTCGAGCTCTCCGGCACAGCCACGCCACAGCAGTTCAAGGCCCAGCTGGTCCGCGCCATCGTGCGGAACGAGAAATCACTCGAACCGCAGTTGGGGAATCTCCACAGGACCCTCACCGAGCACCGGCACGCCCTGATGGACCATGTGGCTTCCCTGCACAACGTGCGCCAGCGCTGGGGCTGCTCGCCGTACCAGGCCATGCAGTCGCTCGCCGAGCTGACGTCCATCCACCCGGCGCCCGCAACCACGGTGCGGCTCAAGCGGAGCGTGCTGGACAGTATCCGCGACCGCAACGAACTTGCCGGCAGGCTGCGCCGCGCCGCGGAGCTTGGCAGTTTCAGCAGGGCGTCCACCACCAGTCCGTGGCACGGTGCCAGGCTCCTCACGCGCAAGGAGACCGAGGAAGCCCAGGAGCTGGCCCGCTCCGTGGCGACGAACCTGCCGGTCCTGCGTGACCGGATGTACAGCGTGGCCGAACACGCCGAGATCCGGCTGGGCACATCCTTCGCTGAATGGGGCGAGCAGCTCGAATTGCTCGTGGCTGTCCGCGAAAGCCTGGATAAGTTCACCCCGGACATCTTCGACAGGCCAGTCCACGACCTGATTTCCGCCACGGCATCCTCTGCCTGGCGCCGGGAGCGGAACGTCGACATGGCATCCATGCAGCGTTCCCGGCTGCGCCGAGTTGCCAAGGAGTACGTCCGTCCTGGCGTCCACATTGCTGATCTCCACAGTTCGCTGGTGCTGGTGCAGGAGCAGCGGGCCCTCTGGTCCGGCTACGCCACCACGCAGCGCCACCCGGCCGTTCCCTCCGGCCTCGCCGAGATGAACGTGTTGTACCGCTCGCTGGACCGGGAACTGACTGAGCTGGGGGAGGCGCTGCAGCACACGAAGGCCGGCGGGTCACTGGCCACCGCCCGCTATGAAGAACTCATGGAGCGGCTGGAGCGGCTGGTGGCGGACACGCACACCCTGAAAACCTTGCCTGAGCGCACGCTGCTCGTGGAAAACATGCGCGAACACGGACTGGGTGAACTTCTCGCCGACCTTGCCAACCGCGAGGTACCCGCAGAGTCCGTGGCCGCCGAGCTCGAGCTCGCCTGGTGGCAGTCCGCCCTTGAAGCGATGATCAGCGGCGACGATTACCTGGCCATGTCCGACGGTGACGCGCTCCGGCAACTGGAAGCCGAATACCGGCTCGCGGACAATGCCCACATCGCCAGCGGGGCAGCGCGCCTGCGCTGGGATCTGTCCGAACGGTGGCGGGCCGCGCTTGCAGAGCACCCCCGCCAGGCCCAGCTGCTGCGCAGCCTGCTCAAGGACGGCAGGGTGACCCTCGCCGCGCTGACGGCACAGGCGCCGGACCTTGTCCCGATGCTCGTACCCGTCTGGTCGGTCAGCCCGTACCTGATGACGGGGCTCCTGCCGGCCGAACAGCGCTTTGATGCGGTGGTCATCCTGGACGCTGAAGCGACATCGCTGCAGGCCGTCCTGCCGTCCATCGCCCGGGCCAAGCAGGTCATTGCGTTCGGTGATGCCAAGATCGCCAGCCCGCGGACTTTCACCGTGGGCGTGGAGCGCCTGGCCGTTGGCGAGTCGCCCCACCAGCGTGTCGAAAGCGCCTATTCCGCACTGTCTGCCGTGCTGCCCGTGTGGCGGCTGAATTTTGTCTACCGCGCCGTGGACGAGGACCTCGTCCTGCAGCTGAGCAAGAATTTTTACGACGACGGCCTCCGCCGGCTCCCCGAAGGACAGGCGGCCACAGGCCTGGACCGGGCCCTGACGGTGGAATACCTGCCGGACGGAACCGGCCTGCCGAGTGCAGACCACGAGGGCGTCGAGTCCGTGGTGGCCGAGGTCAACCGCGTGGTGCAGCTCGTTTTCGAACACGCACGCATGCGCTCCCGCACCTCCCTTGCAGTGGTCACCGCCAGCCTGCGCCACGCGGCCCGGATCGGCGAGTCCATCCGGCTGCAACTGCCCAACCACCCGACCCTGGCCGGGTTCTTCGGCGGCGGGCCGGAGTCGTTCCGGGTGGTTGACCTGGAGCGGGCGCAGGGCCTTGTCCGCGACCACATCATCTTCTCGCCCGGCTTCGGCCGCACCCCTCACGGCAGGGCCCTGCACAACTTCGGGCCGCTCTCCGCCGAGGGCGGCCGTGAAAAGTTCGCCCTCGCCATGACGCGTGCCCGGCGGTCAATCCACGTCCTGACGTGCTTCCAGCCCGAGGACCTCGATCACACCCGGCTTTCGTACGGCGCCGTGGACTTCTACGAGCTCCTGAACCGTGAGATCGCGGGAAAGACGGACCTCGGAACCCCGGCGTCCAGGGCCGCCGCCAGTGAGCAGGCACTCGGGGCCGATCCCCTCGTGGCCGATCTCGGCGACCGGCTGCGCGCCCGTGGCGCCCGGGTCTGGCACCAGTACGACGGCGTCATTGACGTCGTGGCGGCGGCCGACCCGCTGAGCACCATGGGCCAGGACGACGCCGATACCCCGTGGCCGGTAGCGATTGAGTCCGACGGCACGGAGCAGTACCGCACCATGAGCGTCCGCGAGCGGAGCCGCCTCCGCCCGCAACTGCTGGAACGGATGGGCTGGCGGTACATGCCGCTGTGGACCATCGAAGTCTTCACGGACCCGTCCACCTGCGCCGACCGCATTGCAGGTTACCTGGGCCTTGAAAATGTCCTCGCACCGGGCCGGGGCACCGCCTCCGGAGGATTCTTTGACGAGGACGTGGATTCGTTCACGCCGGGAACCGCGGAAAATGACGAATACCAGGCCGAACGCCTGGACAGTGAGGAGATGGTTACCGTGGTCCCACAGAACCCCGGCCAGGCCGGTACTGACGGCAATGACCAGCCGGACACCGAAGGCACCGGGCAGGCGCCAGCACCGGAAGACCAGCAGGCAGGTGCCGCAGACATCCTGCCGAACAAAGCTGCGGAGGATGACCCCAGGAACTGGGGCGATGACGCGGACAACGATCACGATGCCTGGCTGAAGGAAAACAAGCCGCCGCACTGGGGATAAAAAGGCAACGGCTGAGACCGGCCACGCTGCGTTACCCCGCCGCGCCCGGGGGACCCACCAGGACAAAAAACAGCTTGCCCTGCGTGGACGCGCCCGCCAGCCGGGCGGCCTGTTCAGGGGCGGCCGCCACCACAATCAGTCCGTCGGACTCGCCTGTGCCGAGCCACTGCCCCGTCTTGCCGCCCTGCCCGGAAGTCCAAAGGACAGCTACGGACGAAGCGAGCACTTCAGCGGGGGTGTTCTGGTCGTAGCCGTTGGTGCCGGTCAGCACCACGTTGACCAGCTGCCCGGGCGATACCAGCTGGATGGAGGAAGGATCTGCCATCCTCAACGGCACGGCAGCAGAGCCTGGCGGCGTTCCGGTCAGGAGGCCGGGCCCCAGCAGTTGGGAATCGGTCAGCAACTGGCCCTTCCGCAGCGGGGCTGCCAGCTGCTTGCCCGTGGCTTCGCTGGCGTGGGTCAGTGACCCGGCGTTGACCATCTGCGGCGGAATCTTCACCGGCGTCAGGTCGGCTGCTGCCAACGCCGAGCCTGCGGGCAGGTCCCGCGCTGCGGCCAACGCCGTAGCCGTGTCGGCAGGCGGGGGAGTGAGCTGATGGACAGTGATCCCGGCAGCGAGGCAAAGCAGGAGCGCAATGGCGAGACGTCGGTTCCGGCTAAGCCACGACCCAAGTCTCTGTCTGCCGCGGCGGCTGGTGCGTCGTGCCGGAAGCGGGTGGCGGACCGCACGTGGTGGCGGGGCGGACCGGCGGCTGGGGCGGAAGAGGGTGGCGGGCATGGGACCCACGCTACGTTCGGAGCACGGCGCCGGACAGCAGAAAAGGTGCCTATGTGGACAACTGCTCCGACGGCGTCGGACGCTGCCTTCGACAGCGCGCCGGCACCCGGCTTGGCGGGGGCAGTTCAGCCCGCGATGAGAGGGAGGAAGTAAACGTCAGCTGGCAGCGGCAGCGGCAGGTGCCGGTGCAGCAGCCGGGGCGGGTGCGGCGGCGGGCGCCGCAGAAACCGTGCTTCCCTTGGCGTCCCTGGAGTCGGTCCGGTAGAAACCGGAGCCCTTGAAGACCACACCCACGCTGTTGAACTTCTTGCGCAAGGCCCCCTGGCACTCCGGGCATGACGTCAGGGTGCTGTCAGTGAACGACTGGAAAACGTCGAAGGCGTGGCCGCAATCCTTGCAGGCGTAGGCGTAAGTGGGCACTGATGATCCTCCTCTGGAGCAAACGAGAGGTCCTGTGCCGTGATGAACGGAAACCGTCCATTAGCAGTCGCAGGGCCTGAGTGCCAATTCTATCACCCCCGGCCGGCGGACCCTCCAGAGCGCCGGGAGCGGCTGTCAGGACGGGTCCGTCAGTGCAACCAAACCGGACTGCGTCAGGGCAACAGGAACTTTCCGGTCAAACTCTTCGGCCGGAATGGTCCCGGCGGGCAGCACTTCGGAATCGAAGACGATGGCCGCCAGCGGTATGTCCAGCCCTTTACTGTCCAGTGAGCCCAGCAGGACATCGTAGTACCCGCCGCCCTGGCCGATCCGGTTCCCGCTCCGGTCCACGGCCGTGGCCGGGATGAAGAGCCCTGCCACTGACGCCATGACGTCCGTGTCGTGGCGGGCGCCGCCGGGTTCCATGACAGGGGCAAAGCGGCTCCGGACGAACTCGGCCGCGGGAGTCCAGTGTGCCCAGCTCAACCGGCGGCCAGGCTCACAGATGGGGAGCAGGACGGTGTGGCCGTGGCGGTGGAGTTCGCGGATCAGGGGCAGGGTGGGCGGCTCGGGGTCAACCCCGAAATAGGCGCAAAAAGTCGACGGCGTTCCGCCGGTCAACTGTTCGGCCCAGGCAACGCCGTGGACGGCCAGGGCGGCGCCCGCCGCGTCGCGCTGGTCCGGTTTCGTGGAGAGCCGGTGCTCGCGGTGGCGGGCACGGATGCCCTCTTTGACCACACTGTTGCCGTCGGACATGCCGTTCCCTCTTTCACGTGCCGTTGAGCCGCTGTGCCGCCTGCGGTGCGCTGATGCAGCGCCCTGGAGCCGGACCGGCCAATAATTACTGAATGATCAGCCCCTCCGTTAGATTAGTCCAGTGACTACCTCTCAGCAGACAGTACGCAAGGCCGTAATTCCCGCTGCAGGCCTCGGCACCAGGTTCCTGCCGGCCACCAAAGCGATGCCCAAGGAAATGCTCCCGGTGGTGGACAAGCCAGCCATTCAGTACGTCGTTGAAGAGGCCGTCAACGTTGGTCTCAACGACATCCTGATGATCACCGGACGCAACAAGCGCGCCCTCGAGGACCACTTCGACAGGGTTCCTTCGCTGGAGGACACCCTGGAAGCCAAGGGGGACCTGGCAAAGCTTGAGTCAATCCAGGCAGCCAGCAACCTCGGTGACATCCACTACGTCCGCCAGGGTGATCCCAACGGCCTGGGCCACGCGGTACTTCGCGCCAAGCAGCACGTCGGCAACGAACCGTTTGCTGTCCTCCTCGGCGACGACCTGATCGACGCCCGGGATGAACTCCTCAGCACCATGATTGAAGTCCAGGCCAAGACGGGCGGATCAGTAGTTGCCCTCATCGAGGTGGAGCCGTCCCAGATCAGTGCGTACGGGTGCGCCGACGTTCAGGCCATCGACGGTGAAGGTTACGTCAGGATCAACAAGCTCGTCGAAAAGCCCGAGGTTGATGAGGCACCCTCAAACCTGGCCGTCATTGGCCGTTACGTCCTGCACCCCGAAGTTTTTGAGGTGCTCGAGCGCACCGGTCCGGGCCGCGGCGGGGAAATCCAGCTGACGGACGCGCTTCAGGAACTGGCTGCGGGTGAAGGCGACGGCTACGGCGTCTACGGAGTGGTCTTCCGCGGCCGCCGTTACGATACCGGTGACAAGCTCAGCTACCTCAAGGCCTGCGTCATGCTCGCCATTGACAGCGACGACCTCGGTCCTGGCCTGCGCGAATGGCTGCCGGGCTTTTCTGCCGGCCTCGCTAAATAGCTGCCGTGCGTCCCGGACCAATCTGGCCCGCCACCCTGGAGTGCGGTGACCTGATCCTGCGTCCCATCAGGTACCGGGACAAGAGGGAATGGACAGAGGTCCGGTCACGCAACCGGGAGTGGCTGGCGCCTTGGGAAGCTTCCAACCCGGCGCCCGGTGGCGCCCTGCCGGACTATCGGCAGATGGTTCGGTCGCTCAAGATCCAGGCCGCCCAGGGCACGGCCTTGCCGTTCCTGATCACCGAGCGGGTTCCGAGGTCCGCCTCGCCGATCATCGTGGGCCAGTTGACGGTGTCATCGATCATGTGGGGCTCGGCCATGATGGCAACGCTGGGTTATTGGGTTGACCAGGCACGGGCGGGCCACGGCATTGCGCCCACGTCCGTTGCCATGGCCACCGATCATTGCTTCCAGGCCCTGGGCCTGCACCGGATGGAGATTAATATCCGGCCCGAGAACGGACCCAGCCTGCGCGTTGTTGAGAAGCTGGGCTTCCGCGACGAGGGCTACCGGCCCCGCTACCTTCACATTAACGGGGAATGGGCTGACCACCGGACTTTCGCCTTGACGGCCGAGGAAGTTCCCGAAGGACTCCTCAACCGGTGGCTGGCGTCCCGGGCCTGACGTCCAAGCACTTCCGAGGTCATAAATCCATTGATTTGGTACGTTGCCCGCGACACACCGAGGCTAATGCGGGTGTGGCTGACCTAATACTCATACGGTTTTGAATGTGGACTTCCCCCTTAGCAGCTCCGTGATCCTTGTGGTTGCCGTTGTGCTCTGGATCGTCTGGGTTGCGCCCTACGTCCTGCGGAACCGACGGCACCAGTTCCAGGCCGCTGCCGAGTATTTGGCGGACGTGCCACGTATTGAATCATCGGACCCGAGAGCCGGGACGGTCATGAACATTACCGCCCAGCAGGAGAAAGCCATGGATATCAGGAAGAGCCCCACAACCGCAGCCGCACCATCCGGCAGTGCGACCACGGGCGCGTTCCGGATCCGATATGGGCGGACAGGCATCGCCCTCGCCGGTGTTGCGGCACTGCTCACTGCTTTTGTTTCGGGCGTCCTGCTGCTGTTCGGCCTTGGCACTGCCTTGCTGCCCCTTGCCGGTCTGGCTGTCACCGTTTCGGCCGTCGTGTTGCTGCGCTTCCTGGCAGTGCGGGAACGGAAAGCCAAAGTGGACCGCGCCTTCCGCTCCGCCATGAGCGCGCCGGTCCGGCACAAGGAACCCCGGGCCGACGCGACGGACTCGCCGAGGCCGGTGTACAAGCCGGAAAGCCGGCTCTTTGACGCCGAGGCACACGAACCCGCCCCAAAGCCCCTCACCGCAATGGAACTCCGGGAAGCCGCTTTGGCCGTGGCTGTAGCCGCGGGGGATACAAGCGCCGCCACCGCGGTCCCCATGGCAAAGCCTGCTGACACCACCTGGGAACCTGTGGAGGTGCCGAAGCCTGTGTACGTCGAGGCAGCCAAGGCCGAGCGTCCGGCGCCCCAGCCGCTTGATCTGCCCGAGGCACCGAAGGCTGCGGGCAAGCCCTCCCTCAAGCAGGGGACTCCGGCCGCTATCCCCGCCGCGCAGCCGGCCAAGCCCCTTACGAAGGCCCAGAGCGCCCTGAGCAACCTTGACGACGTCCTGCAGCGCCGCCGCGCCTGATCCGCCAATTGGCAATGCGCAGGGAAAATTTGTAGCCTAAGTTCACCGGTGCCGCCGTTCTCCCGGGAACGCGGACTATTCCGGGGCTATAGCTCAGTTGGTAGAGCGCTTCGTTCGCATCGAAGAGGTCAGGAGTTCGAATCTCCTTAGCTCCACTCCAGGAAATCCCGGCTGAACTGCGGAAACGCAGATCAGCCGGGATTTTTGTTTTGACTGGGAAGAAGCTGGTCTTCGCCGGCGTGGTATGACAGCATTCGGGCTTAGAGTGTGCTCTCCTCGTTGCCGGATTTCAGCCCCAGTATGTCCACCGAATGGAATTTTGTCCCTGGCGCGGCATAGGATGGGCGTGTCTCGTACATCAAAATTTCCGGGGGAAACCATGAGCTATCCGCAATACCCGCAGCAGACACAGCCGCAGGCCATCAAGGGCGGCGACGTGCCGCTTTGGGCACCCTACTATGGCGCTTCGTTCCCGATAGCCGCCAAGCGCTTCTTCAAGAAGTACGCCACGTTCTCAGGCCGGGCCAGCAGGAGCGAATACTGGTGGTGGATGCTGGCGGCCGTCGCCGTGAGCATCGTCCTGAACACCATCGTCGGCTTGGGAACCACCGCAGCCACGAGCCTCGGCGACGCCCCGACTTACGGTCCTGTTGCCATCTTCGGTTACATACTGCTGGTCATCTGGGGACTGGCGACTCTCGTCCCGTCTCTGGCCCTGACAGTGCGCAGGCTGCACGATGGCAACTTCAGCGGCTGGCTGCTGCTCCTCGTGTTGGTGCCGTTCCTGGGCGCCCTCGCCGTACTGGTCTTCACGATTCTGCCGTCCAACCCGGCCGGGCAGCGGTTTGACCAGCCGGGCCGCGTCTAAGGGCACTAAAGGTTCAGCAGGAACCAGTTGAACCAAACAACACTGAAGGGCCTGTCCTGTGACAGGCCCTTCGTGCTGCGCCTTGAGGGCCCGCTGCATTCACGTTCGATCGGGACGTGGCGGCTATCGATTTCGTGAGAGAGTGGATGCGGCCGAATCGCTGTCTGCCGCCACTAACCAACACTGGATTGGACACCATCAATGAGTTTGATCCGGCTGAATGACGTCAACGTCAGCTTCGACAACGCGCAGGTACTCCGCGAAGCCTTCTTCAAACTTGAGGCCGGAGACCGCGTGGGGCTGATCGGAAAGAATGGCTCAGGCAAGTCCACCATCCTCAAACTCATCCAGGGCCAGGTGGCTCCCGATACCGGGACCGTCGCCGTGGAGCTGGGAACCATGACCGCCTACTTCTCCCAGTTCTCAGAGCTGAACGGCGATTCAACAATTTCCGAGGTCCTGGACGGCCTGTTTGCCCATGTGAAAGAGATCGAGGCCGAACTGGCCGGAATCGACGCGGCCATCGCGGCCGATTCCTCGGACGGCGCAAGGCTTGATGAGCTGATCCACCGCCAGTCCGAGCTGTTTGAGGCCATGGACCGGCTCAATGGCTGGGACTACCCGCGCAGCATCGACAAGGTGTTGACCACCCTGGGATTCAGCGACCACCACCGCACGTGCGCCATCGATGAACTATCCGGCGGTTGGCGGAACCGGGCAGCCCTGGCAAAGATCCTGCTCGAAGCCCCGGACGTGCTGCTGCTTGACGAGCCCACCAACTACCTGGACGTGGCCGGCGTCGAATGGCTTGAAGGCTGGTTCCGGTCGTTCAAGGGTGCCGCGATCATCGTCTCGCACGACCGGAAGTTCCTGGACTCCGTTGTCACCCGCATCATCGAGGTGGAGAACTTCCACCTGCACGAGTACCCGGGGAACTTTGCCGAGTACGTGGTGGCCAAACAGTTCCGGCTGAAGAGCCTGGAGAGCCAGTTTGTGCACGAGTCGGAACTGCTCGCTTTCGAAGCCGAAGGCATTTCCGACCGCCGCGAGGCAGCCAAGGCGGCCGGCAAAGGACTGGCGAACCAGCTGGCCAGGATCAAGAAGAGCAGGGCGCCCCGGCCCGTGGACCAGATCATCACGGAGATCTACGGCGGTCTCTACGTCAAAGACGTCCTGTGCCGCGTGGAGTCGCTCAGCAAGGCGCACGGGGGCAGGACGCTGTTCAGCGGCCTGAGTTTCGAAATCGGGCGCGGCCACCGGATCGCGGTCATCGGAGCCAACGGCAGCGGCAAAACCACGCTGCTCCGGGCGCTGACCGGGGAAGAGCCCGCTGACGCCGGCACCGTGGCCTGGGCCAAAGGCGCGGGCATGGTCTCGTACAACCAGGTGCTGGAAGAATTGGACGACGACGACACGGTCACCCATGCGGTCAACGCGATGCCGGACAGCCTGGCCCTGACGGCGACGAAGAAATCCGTCAACAGGTTCCTGGCGATGTTCCAGTTCTCTGAGGCCGACCTCAAGCAAAGAATCGGCAACCTCTCCGGCGGCCAGCGTGCCAGGGTGGCGATGGCCCAGTGCCTGCTCTCGGGCGCTTCTGTGCTCCTGCTGGATGAGCCCACAAACCACCTTGACCTCTCCAGCACCCAGGTCATGGAGCGTGCGCTGCTGCACTTCCCGGGAGCCGTAGTGGTGGTCAGCCACGACCGCTTCTTCACAGAGAAGATCGCGAACCGCCGTCTGGTGTTCAGCGCTGCGGCCTCGGGCCACGGTGCCGTGGACCTGCAAGCCAGCTGAACCCTGCAAGCCGGCTGAGCCGTGCGGGCCAGCTGGCTTAGAGCCAGCCCTTCCGTTTGAAGATGGCGTACATGAGGGCTGCTGTGCCTGCCATCAGCACCACGGCCAGGGGGTAGCCCAAGGTCCAGTGCAGTTCTGGCATGTAGTCGAAGTTCATGCCGTATACCCCCGCCACGAACGATGGCGCGAAGAAGATCGCCGCCCAGGATGAGATCTTCTTGACCTGTTCGTTCTGTTCGGCGCTGGCCTCGCTCTGCCGGTTGGCGGTCAGGGTCCCGTCCAGTGTGAGGGCGTTCTGCAGCAGGTCGCGGAAGGAATCCGCACGGGAGATCACCCGTTCCACGTGATCCTCCACGTCACGCAGACTGTGCTGCAGTTCGGAATCCACACCGTACTTTTCGAAGCCCCGTTTGAGTTGTTCCATTAGCTCAGGCAGGGGATGGATGGCGCGCTGGAACTGGATGACTTCGCGGGCGAGTTCATAGATCCGGCGGGACACTGTGGTGTCGCCGCTGAACAGTTGGTCTTCGATCTCGTCGATGTCGTTTTCCAGGCCGGCCACTACGGGTGCGTAGTCATCCACCACCATGTCCAGCAGGGCGTAGAGGACCGCTTCGGGGCCGTGCCGGAGCAGATCGGGGCGGCCCTCCAGGCGGCGCCGCACCCGCGCGACCCCTGCCGTTTCGGCGTGGCGGATAGTGACGACATAGTTACGCCCGGTGAAGATGTGCAGCTCGCCGAACTCCACGGTCTCGGTTTTATCCAGGTACCGCGCCGGCCGGAGCACCGTGAACAGGTGGTCATCATAGCGCTCCAGCTTGGGCCGCTGGTGCGCCGAAATGGCATCCTCCACCGCGAGGTCATGCAGCCCGAACTCGCTGGCCACCGCTGCCATTTCCGCCGCAGTGGGACGGTACAACCCGATCCAGGCCATGCCGCCATGGTGGGCGAGGGTCTCGAAGGTCTGCTCCAGGCTCTCAGGCTCTGCGCTGCGGACGCCGTCCACGTAGACGGCGTTGTCGATGATGGTCACGTCAGGACATGGCCCCGATGATGGCGCCGGCCACCGTCATGGCCAGCAGGTCGTGGCCCGAATCGATCAGCGTGACTGCAACGGGGCGGCCGGCGAAGCCGTTGTGGATGACATGGCCGCCAGCGCGGAACACTAGCGCCAGCACCAGGGCGAAGCAGCCGGCCGCCACGGCAGTGTCCAGGCCCAGCGTGCTGATCAGGACAGCCAGCAGGACGGCCGTCAGGGCCGCAGCCACCATCATGGGAATCCAGATTCCGGCACCGCCGCTCATGGTTTTGAGGTCCTCTTCGCTCTTTCCAATGGCGGCCATCCACCGTTTGCCCAGGACGGCGGGCATATACCAGACAAAGCCGATGGCCATGCTGGAGATGAAAGCCAGAAGCACGGCGAGCCAGTTGATCTGTGAAATGTGTGAGAGCCAATCCATCCTCGAATCCTAGCCTTTGCCCGGCACGGCTTGAGCGAGACGGCTGACCAGGGGCTCGGTCCGGTACGGAATGTGGGTGTGGAGAGCCAGGACTGTCTCGGTCCGGATGACACCCTTGATTCGGAGGATCTGGCGGAGGGCTGACTGCAGATTATGCGTATCGGTGGCCACGACGCGGCACCACACGTCGCCCCGGCCCGAGATCTCGTGGACCTCCAAAACCTGGGGCAGCAGGCGGAGGGCGCCCACCACTCCGTCCAACTCCCGGTGTGTCACTTCGATCGTGACGAAAGCGACGACGTCGTACCCCACCGCCGCGAGGTCCACCTCGCGTCCGCCGTTGTGCAGCACGCCGGCGCGGAGGAGGCGACGGACCCGCGACTGCGCCGTGTTCCGGGCAATCCCCAGTGCCTCGCTGAGGTCGCCGATCTGGATGCGGGGATCGCGGATGAGTTCCAGCAGGACCTTCAGGTCGGTGGGGTCGAGATTATTCAAACTGTCACTTTCGGTTACCAGCAGTGCAAATAGTTGCCTGTTTTGCTCAATTGTTCCATGAAGAATGGTCCTATCCGGCAGGAATGGCCCAGAATTTTGGTTATCCATTTGTATCCGGAGCGCGGTACCCACAAGGACCTCCCGCCCGGCAGACGCCAAGGCAGCGCAATGACAGTATTCAGTGAACTCCGCATGCGTCCGGCCACCGCCGGGCGCCATGGCTGGAATGCATCCACCACCTCACGGCTGGTGATGGCCGGTGCCGTCATCTCCCTGCTGCTGGTGGGCGCGAACCTGGCCACACCCCTCTACCCGTTGCTCCAGGCAAACCTGGGCCTCTCGCCGCTCGGTGTCACTGCGGCCTTTGCCAGCTACGTCCTGGCCCTCGTGGCCACCCTGATGCTGGCTGGCCACTGGTCGGACCACATCGGCAGGCGGGCTGCCCTCATTCTTGCCGTCCTCGCGGGTTTGGCAGGCGGCTGGGTGTTCTCGCAGGCGGACAACCTGGTGGCGCTGTCCGCTGGCCGTGCGATGCAGGGTGTGGCCGTCGCCCTGGCCACCGGAGCCAGCGCTGCCGCACTGCGGGAACTGCTTCCGTCCCGCCCGGAGTGGGCGTCCCGTTTCACCCTGCTGGCGACGGCAGGCGGCGTGGCCGCCGGCCCCGTCATCGGCGGCCTGCTGTCCATGCTGCCGGGGCCCACTACTGCGCCGTACTACGTTCACTCGGTAGTGCTGGCCGGCATGCTCGTGCCACTGTTCCTGCTGAACGCCCGGCCGGCCATCAACCCGCCGGCCGGGCTACGGCCCATCGTGGTCCTGGCTCCACGCCGGCCATCGGTGTCCACGGAGGCGAGGGGTGCGTTCTGGCTTGCGGCCGCCGTCGGATTCCTCAGCTTTTCAGTTTTTGGTTTTTGCCTGTCGCTGGCGCCCGGCTATTTCGCCCAGATCGTGCACACGGACTCGCGTCCGGTGATCGGCGCCCTGGCCGGGATGACGCTTGCCGCCTCGGCGCTGAGCCAGCTGATGGCGGTGCGGGGCCGCTTTGTGGTTCCGGCAGGGCTGACGGTTCTGGGAATCTCCGTGGTGCTGCTGGCGGCAGCGTCCGTCTGGCACAGCCTGCCCCTGCTGGTGGCGGCGAGCGTGTGTGCAGGGCTAGGCCAGGGCGTCGCCTTCCGCACGGTCTTCAATGACGTGGCTGCCAAGGTGGAGGTTTCACACCATGCGCAGGTCATCAGCACGGTTTACGTCATCACGTACCTTGGCAGCGCGGTTCCGGTCATCGGGCTGGGTTGGGCCACCGCCGTGTTTGGGCTGCAGGCAGCGGTGACGGCGTTTGTGCTGGTGTGCTGCGTCGCCGCACTGGCGCTCGCGGCCCTGACATTCAGCACGGCTGTGCGGCAGCGCTAGGCCGGCCGCCGGCACGCCTAGTCCGGCAGCGGACCGTGGTTGCCCTGGATGTGCTCGAAGACAAGGGTGGTTTCGGTGTGGCCCACCACGGGGTCGGTGGCGAGGTTGTCCAGGACCCAGTCCCGCAGGTCCTCGGTGCTTCCGACGGCGATGTGCAGGAGGTAGTCCACGGAACCTGAGGTGTGGAAAGTGGACAGGACAGCCGGCAGGTGCGGCACCCGGGCGGTAAAGCGGTCGATCTGGTCCCGGTCATGGGCCCTGAGCCTGACAGCCACCAGCGCCTGGACGGACCGGCCGATCGCCGAGAGGCTGAGTTTTGCTTCGAAGCCCTGCACGATGCCGCGCTCGGACAGGGCACGGGTCCGCATCAGCGCCGTGGATGGGGCGATTCCCACCAGCTCAGCCAACTGCTTGTTGGAGATCCGGGCATCCTCCACCAGAGCGGCGAGAAGCCGCTCGTCAATAGCGTCCAGCGGCTCGAAGTGGCTGCCCGGGCGGATGTTTTTTGGATTGCTGCTCATGGGATCTCCTCATATGTCCTTGGGTTCATCCTAGACGCCAGTTTCCGCCCGATCACCCCCAGTTGACCCACTTCGCCGAATAATCACTCGAGATCGGGGCTATTTGGTGACGGATAGTTCTGCGCCGGACCACCCAGCGCCCGGTACGTCAGCGTGGCGGACGACTCTCGCCGTTGCGTGCAGGATGCACGACGGCGACAATCACCGCCGTGATGCACGCGAGGGCCGCGATGGCCAGCGCAAGGGCCGTCCACCCCAAGGACTGGAAAACGATGCCGCCGGCCCAGCCGATGATGCTTGAGCCGAGGTAATACGCCAGGTTATAGAGCGAAGCGGCCTGGGCGCGGCCCGTGGTGGCAATGCTGCCGGTCCAGCCGGATCCGATGCTGTGGGCGGCGAAGAAACCACCGGTAAAGATCACCAGGCCGGCCAGGATCAGCGCGAGAATTTGCGCCAGCGTCAGCGCCAGGCCCGCGACCATCAGGATCAGGCCCGCCAGCAGAACGCTCCTGCGGCCGAAGCGCGCCGTCAGCCCGGCGGCCCACCGCGAGGTAAGCGTTCCCGAAAGGTAGGCGAGGAAGATCAGGCTGATCAGCGTGGCAGGCAGCGTAAAGGGCTCAGCGGACAGGCGGAAGCCCAGGTAGTTGTACACCGCCACGAAGCCCCCCATCATCAGGAACGCCTGGACGTACAGCGCCATCAGCCGGGGGTTGCGGACGTGGCCGCCGAGTGTCGCGAAGGCGCCGCGGAGCCCCGCGGCCCTCGTGGCGGTGAACCCTTTCGCCTTGGGTATCAGGAGCAGGAAAAGTACTGCGGACACCGTGGCCAACAGGGATACCCCCAGGGCGGCTGCCCGCCAGCCCCACAGCTCGCCTGCCGGGCCCGCCACCAGCCGGCCAGCCAGCCCGCCGAGGGTGGTGCCAGCAACATAGCTGCCCGCGGCCATCGCCGCATGGGCCCGGTTCACTTCTTCGTTCAGATAGGCGATGGCTATCGCCGGAATTCCGCCCAGTGCCATGCCCTCCAGCAACCGGAGGGTGAGCAGCATGCCGAAGCTGGGTGCGAGCGGCACCAGCAGTCCCAAAACTGTTGCTGCCGAGATTCCCCAGGTCATGGCCTTGACCCGGCCTATCCGGTCCGCGAGGAAGGACCATGGAATGACGGTGATGGCCAGGCCAACAGTGGCCAGCGAGATGGTCAGCGCTGCCTCGGCCGCGGTGACCTGCAGATCGGTGGCGATGGCCGGCAGAACCGCCTGGGTGGAATACAGCTGGGCGAACGTCGCCACCCCCGCGAAGGCCAGCCCTGCCAGGATCTTCCCGTAGGCGGCCGAGCCCTTGGGATGGCCCTCCCAGGCATTTCGGTGGACCGCATCGCTACCTGACGCGGTGGCGTTCTTTGGCATAGCTCAAGGGTAGGCTTTTGACATTCATGCTTCCAATGCATGTTTTAGCTAAAATCAATAGCAGAAACGGAACATTCGGAAGGTCATCAGGAGGAGCGGCCCATGCACCCAGATCATCAGCAGTTGGCGAAACTCCTGCCGCTGCTCCCCATCCTTGCCGAGCTGGGCCGCACTCAGCACGTCACGGAAACGGCCGAATTGCTCGGAGTACCCCAATCCACCGTGAGCCGGGCACTGTCCCGGGCAAGCGCCGTCGTCGGAACTGAATTGCTCATCCGGGACGGTCGGGGCGTGCGCCTCACGGCTGCCGCCCGGACCCTGCTGCCTTACGTCGACTCGGCCCTGACGGAATTCCAGGCCGGGCTGGACCTGGTCCGGCACGAATCGGACGTGGTGCGGGGGAAGATCTCGGTCTCCTTCCAGCACACGTTCGGCGAGGCCACACTGCCCCTGCTCATCAGCGCCTTCCGCAGCCGCCACCCGGAATCGGGATTCATCCTCCGGCAGGGGGCGCGGGATGCCTGCCTCGCCGAGCTCGCCTCCGGACAGGCGGACCTGGTCTTGACGGCCCCTGTGCCCGCGGCAAGCAGTACGGTCGTCTCGGCTGCCCTGTACCGCGAGCCACTCCGCCTGGTGGTGCACCACAGCCACCCGCTGGCGGGGCGCGGAAGCGTCGGCCTGCAGGACATCCGCAGGGATCCCTTCGTCGCGCTCGAGCCGGGGTACGGCATGCGGTCGCTGACAGATGCGTTGTTCCGCGAAGCCGGTTTCCGCCCACGGATCGCTTTCGAAAGCCAGGACACGCACACGGCCCGCGGCCTGGTCTCCGCCGGGCTTGGCGTCAGCATCCTGCCGCCCGGCGGCAACGGGCCAGGACGCCACGTCAGTCCGGAGACGGGCAATGTTGGCTGGGTTGAACTTGCGCTGGAGTCCGGGCTCGCCTACCGGGAAATCGGGCTGGGGTGGCGCCGGCGGAAGCCTGGTCCGGATGCGGAACCGGATTCCGTTCGGTATTTCCGGGAACTGGTCCTGCAGGAGGGGCCGCAACTGCTGGCTGGCCTGGTGGCCGCGCGCTCCCAAAGTGCCTGATGGCCGGGCATGCTGAAGCCCTCCGTTGAGACACGGAGGCGGCCTTTCAGTAGGCTGGGGACGTGACTGACACCGAGCACCCCCAGGCCTCATCCTCCGAAAACCTACTCCCGGCCGGAGGCGCGTCCGGAGCTGTTCCGAGCGCGCTGCCGGGCGTGATCATCGGCCTGGACATCGGCGGAACCAAGACCCGCGGCGTCCGTTTCGAGGACGGGGTAGCTGTGGCGGATGAGTCGGCCGGCAGCGCCAACGTCCAGAACGTCACCCCCGAACAAGCGGCGCTGAACCTTGCCGACCTGTTCGCCCGGATCGGTGGCGGCCTGGTGTCGCAGGTGTACGCGGGGGCAGGGGGCATCGATACAGACGACGACGCTGCCGCCCTCGCTGCATTGATCGAACCGCACGTCCCGGGAGCGAAAATCACGGTTGTCCACGATTCGAGGCTGCTGCTCGCTGCCGGCGGCGCCAGCACGGGTGTGGCCGTCATTGCCGGCACAGGCTCCGCCGCCTGGGGCCGGAACACGGCAGGGGAGGAGGCCCGGGCCGGAGGCTGGGGCTACCTGCTTGGTGATGAAGGAAGCGGCTACTGGCTGGGCCGTGAAGCTGTCCGGCACAGCCTGCGCCGCATGAACCAAGGGCTCCCGGCCGATCAGCTCACCGCCGCGCTTCTCGCCGCCTGCGGAGCGGACCACCCCAACAGGCTGATCGCACTCTTCCATTCCCCGGAGACCGGCCGCCGTTTCTGGGCGCAGCAGGCCCGCCTCGTGGTGGACGCGGCTGCGGCAGGCCACGAGACCAGCCAGAACCTGCTGGACCAGGCCGGCAAGGACCTTGCAGATCTCGCCGCGCAGGCGCTCCGGAAACTGGGAATCGAAGGGCCCGTCATCCTGGGCAGTGGACTGGGCATGAACGTGGTCCCGTTACAGGCGGCATTCCGGAAGCACCTGGCGGCTGCCGGCATTACCGACGTCCGGATCCTGGACCAGGATCCTGTGTTCGGTGTACTGCAGCTGGTGAAGGACCCGTCAGGATCCGTGTAACCGCCGCCGCGGGGCGAGCCTGACAGCCGGCATCGGGGGAGCCGGGATGCGGCCGGCTTCGGCCCCGGCGCCGGGTCCGTGTCCCGCCACCAGCCCGTAGCGGGCCCCGCGGGCCTCCTCGTCGGGCAGCACCGCCTGGGCTTCCCAGTCCTCGCGTGCCTGCTCCACTTCGTCATGCGTGCGGCCCACGAAGTTCCACCACATCAGCAGTTCCTCCCGGAACGGCTCGCCGCCGATGAGGAGGAACCGTGTGCCCGGCAGGGCTTCCACGTCCAGCGCCGGTCGTCCGGCACCCAAGTAGCCCAGCGGACCAGGCGGAACTTCCTGGCCGTCCAGTGTCAGCCCGCCGTCGAGCACCAGCACAGCATGTTCGAAGTCCGTGTTCAGTGGCAGGACGGCCCGGCCCTCGCAGGAAATGTCGGCCCCGACGATGGGCGAGTACATGGTGGCCGGCGATACCGCGCCAGCGAATTCGCCCACCATGACCGTTGCCGTGAAGCCCGGCCCTGTTGCCGAGGGCAGATGCCGGTGCTGCTCGAACGCGGGCTCCCGGTGGCGTTCACCGTCAGGCAGCGCAACCCAGAGCTGAAGTCCCCGCTGCAGTGGCAGCAGCCCGCCGGCGTCGGGATCCGGCAGGACCGCAAATTCGGAGTGGGAGACGCCGCGCCCGGCGGTCATGATGTTCAGTTCCCCGGGGCGGACCACCACGTCGCTGCCCACGCTGTCCCGGTGCCGGATGGTCCCGGCGAGCGGCCAGGTGACCGTCTGCAGCCCGGTGTGCGGGTGGGGGAGTACCGACATGGCGGTGCGGTCCGGGCCGAAACTGTCCAGGAAACACCAGGCGCCGATGGTGGGCAGGCCGCGTTGCGGGAGGGTGCGCTGGACATTCATGGCCCGCACGCCGCCCAGCGGAACCTCACGCTCGGGCCACAGCTGAAGGCAGGGACCGGACGTCCCCTCAGCACCGGCGGGCGGACAGAGTTCCTCTACGGGTGCCACTTCCAAGTTCGTCACAGTCCCACTCTAGGACGGGGCGGGTGCCGTGTCAGCGCGGAACGCCGCAACTGAGAATGCCGGAGTGCCCGCGTGGACCTACCCGCGTGGACCTGGCCGCGCGGACTCAACGCCCGCGCACCCATCCGGGCGGGGCAGGCCGACGAATGAATGATTACAGTAGGGATTCGCTTGCCCGGATTGCCTGCGGATCTGGTTACGCTGGGAACTGATTGCGTTACGGTAATTGTCAGTGAGCTTATGACCCCACGTCTCCACCGTCCGATGCCGTCCAACAGAACAGGTATGACCGGGAATGGACCCAGCCATGATTGAGTTCCAGAGCGTCACCAAGCAGTATCAGGGCGGAAATCCGGCCGTGGACCAGCTCACCATGTCAATCGACAAGGGTTCCATCACGGTTTTTGTGGGACCCTCGGGCTGTGGCAAGACCACTTCGCTGCGGATGATCAATCGCATGGTGGAGCCAACGTCCGGAGTCATCACCGTGGACGGGCGGGACGTCACCACTGTTCCGGCCGCCGAACTGCGAAGGTCCATGGGCTATGTCATGCAGTCCTCCGGGCTCATGCCGCACCGCTCGGTGCTGGACAACATCGCCACCGTGCCCAGGCTCAACGGTGTCTCCAAAACGGAGGCCCGCAAGCGTGCCACGGAGCTGCTCGACGTCGTCGGGTTGGCTTCATCACTGGGGAAGCGGTACCCGTCCCAGCTGTCCGGCGGCCAGCAGCAGCGCGTCGGCGTGGCCCGGGCGCTCGCAGCCGATCCGCCCGTCCTGCTGATGGACGAACCCTTCAGCGCCGTGGACCCGGTGGTGCGCGACGAACTGCAGCAGGAGCTCCTAAGGCTGCAGCAGGACCTCGCCAAGACCATCGTCTTCGTGACGCACGATATCGATGAGGCAACCATTCTTGGCGACAAGGTTGCCGTGTTCGCCGTGGGCGGCAAGCTGGCCCAATACGCCACCCCCGAGGAAATCCTGCGGGCACCGGCCAATGACTTCGTGGCCTCCTTCGTGGGCCGGGACCGCGGCTTCCGCCACCTCGGGTTCACCACGTCCGACGCCGTGGCCATCCACGCGGTGCCTACGCTCGTGTCGCGCGCCGGGCAGTTCGACGGCGACCCCGCGGCGGTGACCGACTGGCAGCTTGTGGTGGATGCGGACATGCGGCCCCTGGGCTGGGCGAGGCCGGGAACGGACTCTGACCTGATCCCGGGAGGTTCCCTGTTCCACCCGGGTGAATCCCTGCGGCGGGCCCTTGACTCAGCGCTGTCATCCCCTTCCGGCCAAGGCGTGGCCGTGGATGGCGAGGGACGGGTCCTGGGAGCCATCAGGGCCCACGAAGTCCTGGCCGTCATCGAGGCGGCCCGCCAGGTCAGGCAGGCTGCGCTCTGATGGAATGGTTCCTGGCAAACAGCGGGATGGTCCTGGAACGGGCCGGGCAACATATTGTGCTGGCCCTGGCCCCCATGGTCCTGGGGCTGGTGATTTCCGTCCCACTGGCCCAGTTCGCACGCGTCCATCCCGTGCTGCGGTCCGTGGTGGTGACGGCCAGTTCGTTGCTGTACACCATCCCGTCGCTGGCACTGTTCATCATCCTGCCCTCCATCCTGGGAACGCGGATCCTTGACCCCATTAACGTCATTGTCGCGCTGACCATCTACGCCGTGGCGCTCCTTGTCAGGGCCGCCCTTGATGCTTTCGACTCTGTGGAAGAGGACCTCCGGCAGGCGGCCACCGCCATGGGGTACAAACCCTGGCTCCGCTTTGTCCAGATCGACCTGCCGCTTTCCCTGCCGGTGATGTTTGCCGGGCTCCGAGTGGTCTCCGTCAGCAATATCTCGCTGGTCAGCGTTGCTGCGCTCCTGGGCGTAGGCAACCTGGGGATGCTGTTTACCGACGGCCTGCAGCGGAACTTCGTGACGGAGGTGGTGGTGGGGATTGCGGCCATCCTGCTGCTGGCGCTCCTGATGGATGCGGTGCTGGTCCTGCTGGAAAGGCTCCTGACTCCCTGGACGCGGGCCGCCAAAGCTGCAGGACCGTCCATTCCGGTCAGTGCACGCTATGTGGCCGACGCCAACGTCCATGCAGGGGCCGGCTCGTGAGCAACATTTTCACAGACACTCTGGCCTGGCTCGCCGACCCCAGCCATTGGACGGGCAGCTCCGGCATCCCGGCCCGCTTGGTGGAGCACCTCCAGTACAGCGGGCTGGTCCTGGTGATTGCCGCCGCCGTCGCCGTTCCCGTGGGCCTCTATATCGGGCACACCGGCCGCGGCCGCGTTGTGGCCGTTGCCGTGGCGGGCGCGCTCCGTGCATTGCCGACGCTGGGCCTGCTGGTCCTCTTCGCCCTCCTTGCCGGGAGCAGCCTGTGGCCGCCGGTCTGGGCCCTGGTGATCCTTACGGTGCCGCCGCTCCTCGCAGGGACCTACGCAGGCATCGCCAGCGTTGACAGGGCTGTGGTGGATGCGGCGCGGGCCATGGGGATGACCGAGCTGCAGATCCTGTTCCGGGTTGAGCTGCCCAACGGCCTGCAGGTGATGTTCGGCGGCGTTCGCACCGCCGTCCTGCAGGTCATCGCCACCGTATCGGTGGTGGCGTACCTGCCGCTGGGCGGGCTGGGCCGCTACCTTTTTGACGGGCTGGTCCTGCAGGACTTCCCGCGGATGCTTGCCGGATCGCTGCTCATCGCCGGGCTGGCCATCGTTTTTGACCTCATCCTGGCCGCGGTGCAAAGAACCGTTCTTTCGCCGGGCCTTAAGACCGATCCCCGCGGTGGCCGGACGGCCACCGCTGATCTCCCAGCTGCCGCGCCCGCGCCAGCTGCTGTTCAAGGAGGCACCCCATGAAAGACAACATCCGGACAACGCTCACCCGCAGGGGACTGGCTGGCCTGGCTGCCGGCGTCGGCATTGCCGTTGCGCTGACGGCCTGCGGCGGCAGCGATCCGCTGGCCACCCCCAGCACCAGCGCCACAAGCGGTGGCACCGCGGGCGGCTCGCTGATTGTCGGCTCGGCTGACTTCCCTGAAAGCCAGATCGTGGCGGAAATTTACGCCGGCGCCCTGAGCGCCGCGGGCATCACCGCAACCACCAAGCCCAACATCGGGGCCCGCGAAATCTACTTCAAGGCTGTCCAGGACGGGTCGGTTGACCTGGTCCCGGACTACTCCGGCAACCTGCTCTCCCACGTTGATCCAGAGGCTGCCGAGGTCTCGGCCGAGGACATCTACAAGGCGCTGCCGGAAAAGCTGCCGGAGGGTCTGGCTGTCCTGGAGGCATCCAAGGCGGAGTCCAAGGACGCCATGGTGGTCACCAAGGCCACCGCGGAAAAGTACCAGCTCAAGTCCATCGAGGACCTTGCCAAAGTCTGCAAGGACCTGACCATGGCCGCGCCGGCCACGTTCGAAACCCGGGCATACGGCTTCCCGGGGCTCAAAGCCAACTACGGCTGTGAACTGAAGGCACTGAAGCCGTTCAGCGACGGCGGCGGCAACCTGACCCTGCAGGCCCTGCTGACCGATGATGTCCAGGTGGCCGACATCTACACCACCACGCCGTCCATCGCCGACAACGACCTGGTGGTGCTGGAAGACCCCAAGAACAACTTCAAGGCCCAGCAGGTCCTGCCGCTGTACAACACGGCAAAAATGACCGACAAGGCCAAGGAAGCGCTCAACGCAGTATCGAAGATCCTGACCACCGAGGACCTGGTTAACCTCAACCGCGCAGTCAGCGGCAGCCAGAAGCAAAACCCCAAAGACGCTGCTGCCACTTGGCTGAAGGACAAAGGCATCGTTAAGTAGCGGTTAAAGTTTCGGGCTAAACCACGACGGCGGCTGCCGGACCCACGCGGGCCGGCGGCCGCCGTCGTACGCTGCTGCCACTCCTGTGTCCGAGGTCTCAACGGAAGTACATCCGTCCTATGGCATATTTGATGAATGGCAGAATTCAAGCAGTCCACCAAGCTTCGCAACGTCCTTTACGACATCCGTGGACCGATTCTTCAGGCCGCCCAGCAGATGGAGGCGGAGGGTCATCGGATCCTCAAACTGAACATCGGAAACCCGGCACCGTTTGGATTTGAAGCGCCGGACGCCATTCTGGTGGACATGATCCGCCACCTGCCACACGCCCAGGGCTACAGTGACTCCCGCGGAATCTTCTCGGCCCGCACGGCCGTTTCGCAGTACTACCAGACCCGCGGCATCCAGAACATCCACGTGGACGACATCTATCTGGGCAACGGCGTCAGCGAACTGATCACCATGTCCCTCATGGCGCTGCTCGACGCCGGCGACGAAGTGCTGATCCCCACGCCGGACTACCCGCTGTGGACCGCCTCCGTTGCCCTCGCCGGCGGTAAGCCCGTTCACTACCTCTGCGATGAGGAATCAGGCTGGCAGCCGGACCTCGAGGACATGGAAGCCAAGATCACGCCCCGCACCAAGGGCATCGTGGTGATCAACCCCAACAACCCCACCGGGGCCGTGTACCCGGGGGAGACGCTGAAGAAGATCGTGGCCCTCGCCGAGAAGCACGGCCTGGTGATCTTTGCCGACGAGATTTACGAGAAGATCCTGTATGAAGACGCCGTGCACGTCAACATGGCCGCGCTGACGGGCGACGACGTCCTGTGCCTCACCTTCAGCGGACTCTCCAAGGCCTACCGCGTCTGCGGCTACCGGGCGGGTTGGATGGCTATTTCCGGGCCCAAAAAGGACGCGGCGGACTACCTTGAGGGCATCAGCCTACTGGCCAATATGCGCCTGTGCGCCAACGTGCCGGCCCAGCACGCCATCCAGACGGCACTCGGCGGCTACCAGAGCATCAACGATCTCATCCTGCCCGGCGGGCGGCTGCTGGAACAGCGCAACAAGGCCTACGACATGCTCAATGCCATCCCCGGCGTCAGCACACAGCAGGCGCGGGGTGCCATGTACCTCTTCCCGAAGCTCGATCCCGAGGTATTCCACATCCGGGACGACGAGAAATTCGTCCTGGACCTGCTGCGCGAGCAGAAAATCCTGGTCTCCCACGGCCGGGCCTTCAACTGGGTCCGTCCCGACCACTTCCGGATGGTCACGCTGCCGCTGGTGAAGGACCTTGAGGAGGCCATCAACCGCATGGGGGACTTCCTGAGCAGGTACAAAGGGAACTAGCCTGTGGTGACGCGCCTGTTGGCGCGGACACTGCGGACAAAGGAACCCCATGGCCGGCTTGGTTGAGTTCAAACAGCACCCGTCCTCGACACTGAAGGCCGGGAGTGGCTTCGTCCTGGCCGAAGTGGACCCGGATTCCACCCCCGGTTTCACGGGCAACAAAGCTGACGGCCAGGCACTCCTGGCGGATCTGGACGACAAACTGGCCCAGCTGCAGGAGCAGCTGTTCGCCGAGTCCAGGTTCGGTGGAACGAAGAGGATTCTGCTGATTTTGCAGGCGATGGATACCGCCGGCAAGGGCGGTATCGTCAAACACGTCATGGCCGCCATGGATCCGCAGGGGGTTCAGTTCAAGGCCTTCAAGGCCCCCACAGAGGAGGAAAAGTCCTACGACTTCCTCTGGCGGATCGAGAAGGAAGTCCCGGCCGCCGGCATGGTGGGCGTTTTTGACCGCTCCCACTACGAGGACGTCCTCATCCACATGGTCCACGGCTGGGCGGCCCCCGCAGAACTGAAGCGGCGCTATGAGGCCATCAATGAGTTCGAAGCCCGGCTGACGGACTCAGGGACCAGGATCGTCAAAGTGATGCTCAACATCAGCAAGGACGAGCAGAAGGCGCGGCTGCTGGCACGACTGGACGATCCCGCCAAACACTGGAAGTACAGCAGCGGCGACCTGACCGAGCGTGCCTTCTGGGACGACTACATGTCTGCCTATCAGGCGGCCATCGACAACACGAACACCGAGGCGGCGCCTTGGCATGTGATCCCCGCCAATAAGAAGTGGTTCGCCCGGATCGCTGTCCAGCAGCTTCTGCTCGCCGCTTTTGATGACCTGCACCTTGAGTGGCCGAAGGCGGAGTTCGACGTCGGCGTGGAGCGCGAACTCGTCGCGAGGTCCTAGAGCGGCTGGTCGCGTGCGGCGGCGAGGCGCTTGCGGGCGCCCTCCAGCCACTCCTCGCAACGCTTCGCGAGCGCTTCGCCGCGTTCCCAGAGCGCCAGGGACTCCTCCAGGCTGGCACCGCCGGCCTCAAGCTTGCCCACCACCTGGACGAGCTGTTCACGGGCTTCCTCGTAGCTCAGGGCCTCAATTTCGGGGTCAGACTTTGTCTCGGGCATGTGCTTCTCCTTGTTCAGGTTCACCGGTGGATGTTGCGCCGAACTTGCCTTGGGCCACCCGCACAGACAACGCTGTTCCGGCCGGCGCCTCCGACGGGTCGCGGACCACGGCATGGCCCGCCGCTTCTGTGGCCCGGGCGGGCCGGCCGTTGGCAAGCTCCACCACGGCATAGCCTCGGTCCAGGGTTTTTTGTGGGGACAGGGACCGGACCTGGGCCTGCAAGTGGACCAGCTGGTCAGCTGCCCGCACCACTGTTGAGCTGACCGCCGCCGAGGAACGCCTCACGAGCCGTTCAATTTCCTCCGAGCGTACGGTGACCATTCCCTCGGGGCTGGCCAGGACAGGCCGGGAATGGAGGGAGGCGAGCCTGTCCGTCTCCCGGTCCACCAGCCTGCCGATGCACCGGCGCAGGTATTCCCGCGCCTGGCGCACGCTGGCCAGTTCTTCGGCAACGTCAGGGACGATCCGTTTCGCAGCATCGGTAGGCGTGGACGCGCGGAGGTCAGCGACGTCGTCCAGCAGGGGCCGGTCTGCTTCGTGCCCGATGGCGCTGACTACCGGGGTGGCGGCAGCCGCCACGGCACGGATCAGTTCTTCGCTGTTGAACGGCAGCAGGTCCTCCAGGGCTCCGCCGCCCCGCGCAATAACGATGACGTCCACATCCGGGCGGACGTCCAGCTCCCGGAGGGCGCGGACGATTTGGGACACCGCGGTGTTGCCCTGGACGGCGACCTCCCGGATCTCGAATTCAACAGCTGGCCACCGCAGTGCGGCATTCTGGAGGACGTCCTTTTTGGCATCCGAATCCCGCCCGGTGATCAGTCCGATCCGGTGGGGGAGCAGCGGGAGCGGCTTCTTCCGGGAGTCGGCAAAGAGCCCTTCGGCGGCGAGCGCCTGGCGGAGGCGCTCGATCCGCGCCAGGAGGTCGCCCAGACCGACCGGCCGGATGTCCCGGACCTGCATGTTGAGGCGGCCGGTCTTCAGCCAGAATTCCGGTTTGAGGAGGGCAACCACCCGGGAGCCGCGTTCCAGCGGCATGTTCTGGCGGTCAAGGACCTTCGTCCAGACGGACGCCGGCAGGGAAACTTCGGCGTCCACATCCCGCAGGGTCAGGTAGGCATTGCCGCCGCGGCGGTTCATCTCGATGACCTGGCCCTCTACCCACGCCGCCGGCGCGCGGTCGATATGGACCTTAAGTTTCTGGGACAGCAGCTGCAACGGCCAGGGATTGTCGGGGGTCGTTTCAGCAGCTGTGGCGGGCAGCGTGGTGGCAGCGGTGCCTGGCAGGGCAGTCTGTTCAGACATGCGCGCTGCCCCGGGAAACTGTGGCTGGCGGCGGCATGGCAGTCCTTTGTTCGGCAAGTGCGGTTACAGCTTATGGATAAGGTTGGATGGCGGCGGTCATTCAACCTTATCCATAAGCTGTACCACCCGGGGCTGACATCCGCTGTCCAGAAACCAGTCCTATGATGGCTTTTCCGCCGCCAACCAGTGAGGACCTGTTTTTGCGCACCTTTGTCTCAGCCGTAGCCGCCATCCTGGGCCTTCTGCTCTCTGCCGTGGCCATCCCGGCGATCTGGGCGGACCGCAACATCGTCCAGGAGGACGGCTTTGTGGCGCTGGCTGCACCCCTCGGCCAGGACGCCGAATTCCAGCAGCGGCTTGCGGTGGCCACTGTCGGGACCATCGACACCGGCACCATCCCGGATGCGCTGGCCGGCGTGGTCAAGCCCGTGCTGGAAGCGGCGGCCGGTAAGCTGACGGGCCTGCCCGGGTACCCGGCAGCGTGGGAGGAGACGCTCCGCAAGAGCCACCGGCTCAGTTTTGCCGATCCAGCGTCGCTGCCTCCCGAGGCCGATACATCGTCGTCGCTGACTTTAGACGTCGCACCCCTGGTGGCCCTGGCGACGGAAGAACTCTCGCGCGCCACCGGGCTGCCGCTTGACGCGCCGGATCAGACCCTGATCAGCGTTGGACAGTCGGACCAGCGGCAGCTGATCGAGAGGTTGTCCGCCTTCGCTCCGCTGGGCTACCCGCTGGCCATCGGGGCAGGAATCGCTTTTGCGCTGGCTCTGGTAACCGCCCGCCGGCGGTGGTCAGTGCTGGTCAGCGTGGGCTTCGGTGCCCTTGTGCTGGCTGGATTGTGGACCTTGGGCTCCCAAACGGTGCAGAATGCCGTGCTGGGGACGGCGAGCGGAAACGGGATTGCGGATATGTTCAGGGACGCCTTTGTGGCGGCTGCATCCGCGAGCTTTGCTTCATGGGTCACGGGCGCACTTGTTGCAGGCGGCGCGCTCCTCGTGGCGGGCCTTGTGACCAAGGTCGCCTCGCCGGGGCAGCGACGCCCCAACCGGTAGCATGGAGGCATGACTTCCTCCGCAGTTTCCCTCTCGATGCCAACTGTCCCGCGAAGGCGGCGCTCGCCGGAGGAAGTATTCGCCGCGTCGCCGGTGTCCGGCCCCAAGAGGGTTCTCCTCGCCGCTCCCCGAGGCTATTGCGCAGGCGTGGACAGGGCTGTTATTGCTGTGGAAAAGGCCTTGGAACACTATGGCCCGCCCGTCTACGTCCGCAAGCAGATCGTGCACAACGTCCACGTGGTGAGCTCGCTTGAGGAGCAGGGCGCCATCTTTGTGGACGAGACCGACGAAGTACCCGAAGGCGCCCTGGTCATCTTCTCGGCCCACGGTGTGTCGCCCGCCGTCGTCCAGTCCGCCGAGGACCGTGGCCTGCGCACCATCGATGCCACCTGCCCTCTGGTGACCAAGGTCCACAAGGAAGCGGTCAGGTTCGCCAAGGACGACTTCGATATTCTGCTGATCGGCCACGACGGTCACGAGGAAGTTGAAGGAACCGCCGGCGAAGCCCCGGAACACATCCAGATCATCAACGGCCCCCATGAAGTGGACAAGGTCACCGTCAGGGATCCGGAGAAGGTCATCTGGCTTTCCCAGACCACGCTGAGCGTAGACGAAACGATGGAAACGGTCCGGCTGCTGAAGGAGCGTTTCCCCACGCTTCAGGATCCGCCCAGCGACGACATTTGCTACGCCACCACCAACCGCCAGGTAGCCATTAAGAAAATCTCACCCCAGGCCGACCTGGTCATTGTGGTGGGATCAGCCAATTCCTCGAATTCGGTCCGGCTGGTGGAAGTTGCCCTGGAATATGGCGCCAAGGCGTCCTACCGCGTGGACTTTGCCAACGAGGTGGATGAGGCCTGGTTTGAGGGCGTCGCCACCGTGGGGGTTACCTCCGGGGCATCCGTTCCTGAAGTCCTGGTCACGGACGTCCTCCGTCTGCTGGCCGACTACGGCTACGGCTCCGTGGAGGAAGTGGTCACGGCAGAAGAAGATCTCCTCTTCTCGTTGCCCAAGGAACTCCGCGCAACCCTGAAGGAAGCCGGCGACGTCAGCCGCGCCCTCGGCGGACGCCGGTCCCGCGACTGACGCGCCCGCCCCTCGGCCGGCGTCTGCCGGTGCAGAGGGGCAGCCGTCAGCCTCGCGTCACCGCCTCAGGCTGCAGCGTCGTCCTGCTGCAGCTCGGGCGCGGCCAGCGAACGCGGGGTCACCTCGAGCGCTGCCGGGGTCAGCAGGCCTGACTCGTCCATGGCATTGAGCTTCCGGGCGGTGGGCAGGATCCGCGCTTCGAGGGTACCCACCATGGAGTTGTAGCGGTCCACCGACGACTTCAGCGAAGAACCCAGTTTTCCGACGTTCTCGCCCAGGGTTCCCATGCGCTCGTACAGCTGGCGGGCGAGGTCGAACAGTTCGCGTGCACTGTCCGTCAGCACATCCTGGCGCCACGTGAAGGCCACAGACTTCAGCACGGCCAACAGCGTGCTCGGCGAGGCCAGGACCACATTCCGGGACAGCGCATGGTCCAGGAGCGTCGCATCCGCCATTAGCGCTGCGGCCAGGATCGATTCCGCCGGCAGGAAGCAGATCACCAGCTCGGGGGAGTTGCCGGGAATGTCCCAGTATTTCTTGTTGCTGAGCGCGTCCACGTGGGCACGCAGGGCTTTTGCGTGGGCAGCGAGCAGCGCCTGCTGGGAGGCGTGGCTCCTGGCCGCGCCGTGACCGTTGAACGTGGAGTGGTCCGGCCCTGGCCCGGAGCCCAGTTCCTGTGCTTCGAGATACGAGGACAAGGGCACTTTGGCGTCCACCACGAGCTGCTTTTCGCCTGGGAGCTGGACCACCAGATCAGGCCTGATTGTGGTTTCGGCCCCGGCACTGTGGACCTGTTCGAGGAAGTCGACGTGCTTCAGCATCCCCGACGCTTCAACCACGCGGCGCAGCTGCACCTCGCCCCACTGTCCGCGGGCGCTGTTGGAGCGCAGGGCCGATTCGAGGGCGTGGGTGGACCGGATCAGCTGGGCATCGGACAGCCTGGCCTCCTGCAGCTGCTGCGCCAGCTGGCCATACTGCTCAAGGCGGTCGCGCTCGAGAAGTGCCACCTGTTGCTGGACTGCGGTCAGTTTCTCCGCCACGGGGGCGAGTGCGCGGAGCACGTTCCCGTCCTGGCTCCTGGACTCACCAAGCTCCCGGTTCTGCATGCTCAGGAGACGGCGCTCGGCGTCCGCCGCCGCAAACTGGGCGTTCACCTCGGAAAGGCGTGCGGAGACGGCATCGAAATCCTCTTCCAGGGCGTTGGTTCGCCGGCGGAAAAACAGGTAGGTGGCGGCGGCGCCGGCGAGGGCACCGAGCAGCAGCATCAACAGGGCAAGAATCAGGGCTAAAGCATCCATAGCTTCACTGTGGCATGGCCCTCTGACAATTTATGGAAGCGACATATTCCACCAGGTCTTCCTCCGTCCGCCAGCCTCGCCGGAGCTGGCTGTCGGCCTCCCCTGACACCCGCCGGCGGACCCGCTGGGGCCCTCGCGCCACGCAACCGGTAGAATCAATGCTCGTGGCTCTTACTATTGGCATCGTCGGACTGCCCAACGTCGGCAAATCAACTCTCTTCAACGCACTGACCCGCAACCAGGTCCTGGCAGCGAACTATCCGTTCGCTACCATCGAACCCAATGTCGGCGTCGTGAACCTGCCGGATCCCCGGCTCCAGAAGCTTGCGGAGATCTTCGGCTCCCAGCGCCTGCTGCCCGCTCCGGTGTCCTTCGTGGACATCGCCGGAATCGTGAAGGGTGCGTCCGAGGGCGAAGGCCTGGGCAACAAGTTCCTCGCTAACATCCGGGAGGCCGAGGCCATCGCCCAGGTAGTCCGCGTGTTCGATGACCCCGATGTCATCCACGTGGACGGCAAGGTGGATCCCCGCTCGGACATGGAGACCATCAACACCGAGCTGATCCTGGCTGACCTTCAGACCATTGAAAATGCCATTCCCCGGATCGAAAAAGAAGTCAAGATCAAGAAGCGGGAAGCCGCCGAGCTGGCAGCCATCAAGGTGGCCCAAGCGGTCCTGGAACGCGGCGACACCATCTTCTCCTCGATCAAGAGCGACAAGTTGGAGATGGAGCACCTCAAGGAGCTCAGCCTCCTGACCGCGAAGCCGTTCATCTACGTCTTCAACGCCGACGAAGGCATCCTGGGCAACCCGGAGAAGCAGGACGAGCTGCGGGCTTTGGTTGCCCCGGCGGACGCTATCTTCCTCGATGCCAAGCTTGAGTCCGACCTCGTTGAACTGGACGAGGAAGAGGCCCGCGAAATGCTGGAGATGAACGGCCAGGATGAGTCCGGCCTCGACCAGCTGGCCCGCGTCGGCTTCCACACCCTGGGCCTGCAGACCTACCTCACGGCCGGTCCCAAGGAAACCCGAGCCTGGACCATCCACCGGGGCGACACTGCACCGCAGGCTGCAGGCGTGATCCACTCCGATTTCCAGCGCGGTTTCATCAAGGCCGAAGTGGTTTCCTTCAACGACCTGGTCGAGGCCGGCTCCATGGCTGAAGCCAAGTCACGCGGCAAGGTCCGCATCGAAGGTAAAGAATACGTGATGGCCGACGGCGACGTGGTGGAGTTCCGCTTCAACGTCTAGCTCAACGAAGTGACAACTCACAACTTGCCGATCACGACAACTACTAGAAGACCCGCACGACCCCATGCACGGCGACGGGGCGGTTCCTGCGACCCGACCAGTATCTTGCCGATACTACCGAACGCCCACGTATCGCCCACAGTAAGCTGTTACAGGCCAGCGGAGTAGCCGTGATCGGCCTCAGCGTTATGGGAGTTCAGCAATAAGAGAAAGCCGGCGGAGTAATGCTCCGCCGGCTTTCCTACTCCAAGTTGTGCTATTCCCGGCGATGCCCTCCAACTGAAGGCGCTGAAACACTCAGCCGAGCGTATGGATTATCTCCTTGTCAGCCCTTGCATCACCGGACCGGGAACTCGTTGTCCTGGTAGAAGAAAGTGGGGTCAAAGAGCGGAACAGCAGGCGGCAAGAGCTTGAAACAAAGGCGATCGTCGTTGTTCCGGTCCTCAGCCTCGATTGCTTCTTCGAAGCCTGGCGTTGCGTATGTCAAAACTTCTGCCACAGATAGTGTTTGGAAGCCCTTCGGACAACCGTCTCCCTTGGGGGCTGCACTCGCCGGTGACGCGAGACTGATGGAGCAAGCGGCTACTACAGCACACACGGCGATGGCGTTTCTGGTTTTCATTTTGGTGCCTTTCAACGGGAGACCAATGGATAACCCCAGCCCGACCATCTGCTTAAGCCGGACTCTCAAGGTAGGCGAATGACGTCGTTGGCACTACAGTCCACGCAAATATTACGGACTGAAACCTGGACGACATTGGGCCAGCGGTGCCTCAGAAAGTGGCTACAGTCCGGGCGCATCCGCAAACTCTCACCCCAGGGCACCGGGGGCTATTGCTGGTCAATAGCGGCCACACTGCAATCATCTAAAACGCAGCGACCGACTCTGGGCCAACTCTGGGCAGGATCTGACCAGCTACGCCCGGGTCCATCCCAGGGCTGGACCCAGTGTGGTGGCAATGTCGGTGAGGATTTGGATGTAGTCCTCATGGGCGAAGCTGAAGGGCAGTGCGAACGCCACTTCGTCGACCTCCTGGAACCCCGCGTGTGCATACAGCTGTTCCGCAATCTGATCGCTGGTGCCAATGAGATCGGGGGCGAACAGCATCCCTTTTGGCCCCTGCGGCGCACGGGTCCGGGGCGTGCGTTCATCGACGTACCGCTGGTACTTTTCCCGCTGTTTCACTGACGCCGAATCGGTTGGGATCACCACCAGGCCTTGCGAGACCCGCGCGGGTCCGTGCGAGTGGGCTGAGGTCGCGGCAGCTTCACGGTAGGCGCGGATCTGTGACTGCTGGATTTGGGCAAACGCCGGTTCCTGATTCGTTTCCGGGAAGACCACACTGCTGGAGAGCAGATTGAATCCGTTTGCGCCGGCCCAGATGGCCGATTTCCTACTTGCCGCCCCATACCAAAGACGATCACGCAGCCCGGAAGAGTGCGGCTCGACGCGGTTGGAGAATTCCTCGACGAATCCCTGCTTGCCGGAAAACTCCCGGACCGGTTCCCCTGCAATCAATCGGGCAAGCCGGTCCACGCGAGCGTAGCTAAAGTCCTCCAGTTCGGCGGAATCCGGGTACAAATCGTGCTTCACGGTGTCGTAGTGCATTGGTTCACCCACGCTCAGGCCCGGATTGATTCGTCCGCCGGCGAGCAGATCCACGGTGGCCAGGTCCTCAGCCAGCCGCAAGGGGTTTTCCCATCCCATCGGGGTCACGGCGGTTCCAAGCTCGATCCGGGAGGTGCGTTGGCTTGCCGCGGCCATGATCGCTATGGGGGAAGAAATCCCGAACTGCAGATGGCGGTGGCGCAGCCAGACGCTGTCGAATCCGAGCCGCTCGCCCAGTTCGATGACCTGCAGCGTCGATTCATGACCCGCGGCCGGATGCGCCGGGTCGAACTGACCAATAGTGAGGAATCCGAGCTTGCGTAACGGTCGTGAGGGGTCGGGCATGGACTTCCTTCAGGGGTCGGTGTACGGCTGATCCTCATGATAGGCGGGGGAGCGGGGCGTGGCTCCTGGGACTGTTCCGAAGTTACCTTCCGAGTCAATACTCCGCGCGGACGCGGGCTTCGGACGGCATTGATCCGACCCCTGAACCGCTAGAATTCAAGGAAAACAACGACTTTCAACGTTGCGCGGGCAAACAAAATACGTTCCGCTGCAACGTCGGATTCCGGAATGGCAAAGGAGACCGCATGCCGCTGAGGCGTTTGATTCAGGTCATCACCGGGGCCGTCGCGGTGGCCCTGGTCATCTCAGGATGCTCCGGCTCGGGGGGAGCCACACCGGTGGTAGTGGGGGAGGCGAAGCGGGGCGGAAGCGCAACGGTGGCCGAGGTGAACGCCTTCACGTCTTTCAACCCGTTCAGTGCCGCCGGCAACACCGACATCAACACCAAGATCGGCCACATCACCCATTCCGGGTTTTACTACGTGGACAACGCCGAACAGGTCATCCGCAACGAGAAATTCGGCCGTTTTGAAAAGGTTTCCGACAGGCCCCTGCAGGTGAAGTACACCGTCAGCGAAGGTGTGAAGTGGTCCGACGGCGAGGCAATCGACGCCGGGGATCTCCTCCTGGCCTGGGCGGCCGGTTCAGGCTACTTCGACGACGCTGACGCCAAGGCAGGCACGGGCACAACGTATTTTTCTGCGGCTTCTGACAGGTCCGGCCTGGCTGCCACCGCCCTCCCGGAGATCGGGAGTGATGGCCGTTCGATCACCCTTGAGTACGCGTCACCGTACGCTGACTGGGAAGTGGCGTTCGACGTCGGACTTCCGGCCCATGTTGTCGCCACCAAAAGCGGCCTGAACGACGAAGATGACCTCATTGAGCTGATCAAAGGCTCACCCCGCGGCGACGCCGACGAACCCGCTGTCAATGCCCCGCTGAAGCGGGTCAGCAATTTCTGGAACTCCGGCTTCGACACCAAGACGCTGCCCCAGGACCCGGCCATGTATCTTTCCAGCGGCCCCTACATTGTCAGGGACATCGTGCCGGGCACATCGATGAGGCTGGTCCGGAACAGGGACTACGTCTGGGGGGCTGAGCCTTACCTGGATGAGGTTAACGTCCAGTTCACCGGCGACGTCCCCGCCGCGGCCGCTGCCCTCAGCAGCGGACAGGCGGACATCATTGCCCCGCAGCCATCAGCCGCTGCCGAGAGCCTCTTCGATGGGCTGGCCGCCCAGGGAAGTACCGTGGAGCAGTACAACCAGTCAGGCTACGACCACCTCGATCTGAAGTTCTTGGGCCCGTTCGCAGACAAGGATGTCCGCGAGGCGTTCCTGAAGACCGTTCCGCGGCAGGAGATCGTCGAGGACGCGGTGGGTGGATTGGCAGCCGACGCCAAGCCGCTGGACTCGCACGTCTTCCTGCCGTCGCACCCCCAGTACGCCCAGACGGTGAAGGACAACGGCTCCGCCGAATATTCAGCGGTGGATATCCAGGGTGCAACGTCGCAGCTGCGCGGTGCGGCCCCGACAATCCGGATCCTTTACAACAAGGACAATCCCAACCGGGTACGGGCTTTTTCCCTGATCCGGGAATCGGCCCGCCTTGCCGGCTTCACCGTTGAAGACGCAGGCCTTGGCAATGCGGACTGGGTGGCAGCGCTCAGCACCGGATCCTACGATGCGGCAATCCTCGGCTGGATCGGCCCCGGAGTCGGCGTCAGCCGCGTCCCGCAGATCTTCAAAACCGGGGGAGGGAGCAACTTCAACAAGTTCTCCGACCCCGACGCAGACAATGCCATGGAGCAGCTGGCCAGCACTACGGATCTGGCAAAACAGGACGAACTGATGGCCGACGTCGACAAACGGGTGTGGGCGAGCGCCTACGGATTGCCCCTCTACCAGACGACGGGAACGGTTGCGTTCAGCAGCCGCGTGACCGGAATTAAGCCCAGCTCGGGGCCGTTGGGCGTCTGGTGGAACGTGTGGGAGTGGCACCTGAAATAACCCTGAGGGCTGGCCCCCGGGCGCCGTGGGAGCGCGGCGGGGGTGCGATTCGCGGTGAGTCCTACCAGCGAGTAGCATGTGACTTGCGCAACTTCCCGATGCAAGCTAGTTAGTCACGATTAACTGGTTACGGTTTGGCAACGGTGTACCAGTATTTGGACTTTGTGCGGTTAGGCTACTCATATATGGGCTGCGTCACAGCATAAAATCTGTGGCGGGCCCACCGGGGAGCAAACGATTTCCCCTGAATCTCCCACAACTCATAGGAGGCGGAATGCGTTTCACGCGCACTTCCAAAGCACTCGGCATGGTGGCGATCGCCGCCCTTGCCTTGACCGGCTGCGGCGCTGGAGGCGGCAGCAATGATGGTGCCAGCCAATCTGCCGGTGATCCCAACAAGGTCATCACCGCGTACAGCAACGAACCACAGCACCCCCTGCTGCCAGCCAACACCAACGAGGTGTATGGCGGCCGCGTGGTTGAACTACTGTTCGAAGGCCTGACCAGCTACGACCCCAGTGGCAAGTCCGTCAACGCGCTGGCTGAATCCATCGAATCCGCCGATGGCCAGAACTACACCATCAAGGTGAAGAGCGGGACCAAGTTCACCAACGGCGAGGAAGTCACCGCCAAGAGCTTTGTGGATGCA
This sequence comes from Pseudarthrobacter sulfonivorans, assembly GCF_031454915.1. Taxonomy (GTDB): domain Bacteria; phylum Actinomycetota; class Actinomycetes; order Actinomycetales; family Micrococcaceae; genus Arthrobacter; species Arthrobacter sulfonivorans_C. Next base: position 457,978 of record NZ_JAVDRS010000001.1, read on the forward strand.
TGGAACTTTGCCGCGCTGAGCACCAACGCCCAGGGCAACAGCAGCTTCTTCGATTCGGTCGAGGGCTACGCCGACGTCAGCGCCACCACCAAGAGCACCGGCGCCGATGGCAAGGAAGTCGAAACCCCCAAGCCCACCGCCAAGACCATGTCGGGCCTGGTGCTGAAGGACGACACCACCATTGAGGTCAAGCTGAGCCAGCCGGAAGCAGACTGGCCGCTGCGCCTGGGCTACTCCGCCTTTATGCCGCTGCCGTCCGCGGCACTGGCGGACCCCAAGGCTTACGGTGAAAACCCTGTTGGCAACGGCCCGTACAAGATGGCCAAGGAAGGCGCCTGGCAGCACGACAGCCAGATCGAACTGGTCAAGAACGCTGATTACAAGGGAACCCGCGAGGCCAAGAACGGCGGTGTGACTTTCAAGTTCTACACCGATCCGGCCCCGGCCTACACGGACATCCAGGCCAACAACCTCGACGTCACCGACGTGCTGCCCACCAACGCGCTGCAGACCTACACCACGGACTTCCCGGACAACCACCTGAACAAGCCCTACGCCGGCAACTCCACGCTGAACATCCCGTCCTACCTGCCGGAGTTCAGCGGCGAAGCCGGCAAGCTGCGTCGCCAGGCAATCTCCATGGCGATCAACCGCGAAGAGATCACCAAGGTCATCTTCAACGGCACCCGTATTCCGGCCAAGGACTTCACCTCCCCGGCCGTGGATGGCTACAACGACAACGTTGCAGGCTCCGAGGTCCTGAAGTTCGATGCTGCCAAGGCCAAGGAAACCTGGGCCAAGGCAGACGCCATCAGCCCGTGGCCGGCCGACAAGACCCTTCAGTTGGCCTACAACACCGATGGTGGCAACAAGGAATGGATCGACGCCGTTGCCAACAACCTGAAGAACAACCTGGGTATCAAGGCTGAGGGCCAGGCATTCGCCAAATTCGCCGAAATCCTCAACCTGCGCACTGCCAAGACCCTGCCGGGCTTCACGCGTGCAGGCTGGCAGGCCGACTACCCGTCGCTGTACAACTTCCTGGGCCCGCTCCTGAAGACCGGCGCCAGCGCCAACTACGAGGAATACACGAATCCCGAGTTCGACAAGCTCCTCAATGAAGGCCTGGCCGCCAAGTCCACGGACGACGCCAACGCCAAGTTCACCCAGGCACAGGAAGTCCTGTTCCAGGACCTCCCGAACCTGCCGCTCTGGTACTCCGCCCGCCAGGCCGTCTGGAGCCAGAACGTCACCAACGTGGACTCCGGCTGGAACGGCGTTCTGCAGTACTACAACATCACCGCCAAGTAGTCCTCTGAACCCGTCCAACTCAAAAAGCTAATGGGGGTCCGGCCTATGGGCCGGGCCCCCATAGCCTTGACACCGGCAGGAAGCTGTTCGCAATGATTCCGTTCCATCACTCATCCGCTGCCGAGGACCTGCTGTGATCCAGTACATCCTCCGTCGCCTGTTGCAGGTTATCCCCGTGTTCCTGGGGACCACCCTGCTCGTTTACTTCATGGTGTTCGCCCTGCCCGGCGACCCCGTCCGGGCGCTCTTTGGCGACCGGCCTCCCAGCGAAGCCGTTATCGCAGCGGTCCGCCAGCAGTACAATCTCGACCAGCCGTTCTACGTCCAGTACGCACTGTTCCTGAAGAACCTTTTCACATTCAACCTGGGCGTCGATTTCACCGGGCAGCCCATTGCCGCGACCTTGGGCCGGATCTTCCCCGTGACCGCCATGCTGGCTATAGAAGCCCTCATCATCCAGGCCGTCTTCGGGATCACCTTCGGCCTGGTCGCCGGGCTCCGCAAGGGCAAAATCTTTGACGCCACGGTGCTGGTGGCCTCGCTGGTGGTCATCGCAATCCCGACGTTCGTTCTGGGCTTTGTCCTGCAGCTGTTGGTGGGTGTCCAGCTGGGCTGGGCAAAGCCGACCGTGGGGGCAAGTGCAAACTGGGGGAACCTGATCCTTCCGGCCACGGTGCTGGGGCTGGTTTCCTTCGCCTACGTCCTGCGCCTGACCCGGGCGTCCGTTATTGAAAACATGAACGCCGACTACGTCCGGACGGCGACGGCCAAGGGCTTGTCCCGTCCGCGCGTGGTGATCACCCACATCCTCCGCAACTCGATGATTCCGGTGGTGACCTACCTCGGTGCCAACCTGGGCGGGCTGATGGGCGGCGCGATCGTCACGGAGTTCATCTTCAACGTGCCCGGCGTCGGCCAGAAGCTCTACCAGGCCATCATCCGCAGCGAGGGGCCCACCATCGTGGCGATCGTGAGTGTACTGGTACTTGTTTTTGTCATCGCCAACCTGTTGGTCGATTTGCTCTACGCCTGGCTTGACCCGAGGATCCGCTATGAAAAGTAACCGAGAAATCGAGCATTTTGTCGCACCGGTGGAGGAAACCCCCCTCCTTGCGACCGATGCCGTCAAGACAGACGATGCACCGCTGAGTCTGTGGGCCGACGCGTGGCGGAAGCTCCGCCGTCGTCCGCTCTTCGTCATTTCCTCCATCATGATCGTCCTGTTGATCATCGTGGCTGCATTCCCGGGCCTGTTCACCCAGACGGCACCTAACAACGGTTGCGAGCTGGCAAACTCCAACGGGGCCCCGTCGCCTGGGCATCCGCTTGGATTCACCTTCCAAGGCTGCGATATTTACGCCCGCATGATCCACGGAACCCAGGCGTCCATCACGGTTGGCGTCCTGTCAGTCCTTTGTGTGCTGGTCATCGGTGTGACTCTTGGAGCACTGGCCGGGTTCTACGGCGGCTGGGTTGACGCGCTGATCGCGCGTCTTGGCGACATTTTCTTCGCGCTCCCGCTCATCCTCGGTGCTTTGGTTATTACCCAGTTGCCGATCTTCCGGGAAAACCGTGGCGTACTGACAGTTGTGATGGTGATCGTTGTGCTTGGCTGGCCCCAGATGGCCCGGATCACCCGCGGCGCAGTCATCGAAGTGCGGAACGCAGATTTCGTGATGGCTGCCCGTTCACTGGGTGTGTCGTCGATCGGATCCCTGGTCCGGCACGTCCTGCCAAACGCCTTGGCGCCCATCATCGTCCTGGCCACCATGGAGCTCGGTGTGTTTATCGTGGCCGAAGCCACGCTGTCGTTCCTGGGGATCGGGTTGCCCGGAAGCATCATGTCATGGGGAAATGACATTGCCGCGGCCCAGACTTCGATCCGCACCAACCCGACGATCCTGCTCTACCCTGCTGCCGCCCTGTCCATTACCGTCCTGAGTTTCATCATGCTGGGGGATGCCCTGCGCGATGCTCTTGACCCGAAGAGCCGCCAGCGATGAAGGATGCATACATGACTACGTCTGACGTCAGTTTCAACGAGGCAGATATCCCGGCCGACCGGCCGTTGCTCGAAATCCGGGACCTCGCCATCACGTTTGATACCAGCGGCGGTGAAGTAAAAGCGGTACGCAACGCGCACCTCACCATCATGCCGGGTGAAACGGTGGCAATCGTGGGTGAATCCGGTTCCGGCAAGTCCACGACGGCACTCGCGGCCATCGGGCTTCTCCCCGGCAACGGCAGGGTTTCCGGCGGGCAGATCCTGCTCGACGGCGAGGATATCTCGAATGCCTCCGAAAAGCGGATGATCGAACTCCGTGGCAGCACCATCGGTATGGTTCCGCAGGATCCGATGTCCAACCTGAACCCGGTGTGGAAAATCGGCTACCAGGTCAAGGAAACGCTGAGGGCAAATGGCCAGCCCAGCGGTCCCGAGGATATCGCCAAGGTGCTGGCGGAAGCCGGCCTGCCGGACGCGCACCGGCGTGCCAAACAGTATCCGCACGAGTTCTCCGGCGGCATGCGCCAGCGTGCCCTGATCGCAATCGGCTTGTCGTGCCAGCCCCGGCTGCTCATCGCCGATGAGCCGACGTCCGCACTGGACGTGACGGTCCAGCGGCAGATCCTCGACCACTTGGAGGGCATGACCGCCGAACTGGGGACTGCCGTCCTCCTGATCACGCACGATCTTGGCCTCGCGGCTGAACGCGCGGACAAGGTGGTGGTGATGTACCGCGGCCAGGTTGTGGAGGCGGGCCCTTCGCTGGAACTCCTGCGCAATCCGCGGCACCCCTACACGCAGCGGTTGGTTTCCTCGGCGCCCTCCCTGGCTTCCCGCCGCATCCAGGTGGCGAAGGACCTCGGCATCGAGACTGACGAGCTCCTTGCCCCGACCGAAGCTGTCGTTGAGGCGAACCTGCCGGACGATGTCCTGGAGATTAAGGACCTGACAAAGGTCTTCAAGCTCCGGTCCGGAGTGGGACGGGCCACGGATTTTACCGCCGTGGACAACGTCTCCTTCACCGTCAAGCGGGGAACCACCACAGCGATTGTGGGGGAGTCCGGCTCAGGCAAGTCCACCGTTGCCCAGATGGTGCTGAACCTGCTGCCTCCGACGTCCGGCAAGATCATCTTCGACGGTGTGGACACGTCCACCCTGAACAGGAAAGAGATCTTCGCGTTCAGGCGCCGGGTACAACCGATCTTCCAGGATCCCTACGGTTCCCTCGATCCGATGTACAACATCTTCCGTACCATCGAGGAGCCGTTGCGGGTCCACAAAATCGGCGACAAGGCGAGCAGGGAAAAGAAGGTCCGCGAACTGCTCGACCAGGTGGCGTTGCCACAGTCCACCATGCGGCGGTACCCGAACGAACTTTCGGGTGGCCAGCGCCAGCGCGTCGCCATCGCGCGTGCCCTGGCACTCGACCCGGAAGTGATTATCTGCGACGAAGCCGTCTCCGCGCTCGACGTGCTGGTCCAGGCCCAGGTACTGAACCTGCTCGCCGACCTGCAGTCGAACCTCGGACTCACGTACCTCTTCATTACCCATGACCTGGCCGTGGTCCGGCAAATTGCCGACCACGTCTGCGTGATGGAGAAGGGGAAACTGGTGGAGACAGGATCCACGGACGATGTCTTCGACTCGCCCCGGCAGGACTACACCAAGGCACTGCTGAACGCTATCCCGGGTGCCCGCCTGATGCTGCCGCCAGAGGTAGCCTGACCCGGCCGTGACATTGCGGGGGATGGAGCCGGTGCCTTTCGGGGCGCTGGCTCCATCCCGGGTTAAGGGCTCGATCCTTGTTTCAGCGAATCAGTTTTCCGGGACCTGCGCGGCGGCCTCCAAGGGCCCCAGCTCATCCGCTGGCGGCCCTTCGAGCCGCAGCTTCCGAAGCCTCGATTCGAGCAGCCGGCCCATGTTTCCCCGGCCATCGGCATCCATGTGTACATCATCTGCCAAATCCACGATCAGGTTGTACTTGGTCAACCAGTCGCCCAAGCTGATGAACGGGATATCGTGCCTTGCTGCGACGGTACCCAACAGCGCGTCCACCTCAGTCCTGCGGCCGCCGCCATGCTTGGCGCCACGGGCCAGCGTGCCGATCATGGCAATCTCCGTGCCCGGATACCGGTCCTTCAGGGTCTCGATCAGGCTGTCGGCGTTAGAAACTATCTCGGCGTCCGTTGCGCCTTTGGTGGCATCGTTGCCGCCGCCCTGGATGACAACCAGCGCCGGGGTTCCGTACGGAAGTTTCCAATCGCCATCCAGAAGAGCATCAAGGAAATTACCGGTGTGGCCGTTGTCCGCCACGTAGCCGGTTCCGCCGCGCCCGCAGAAGTGGACCTTATAGCCGACGGCGGTGAGGGCACGACGCGGCCAGGAGTCGGCGGGTTCGGATTGGGAGTCGCCGATGAGGAGGGCCGTATGCCGCATGTCCGGCACTACCACTTCGTCACGGCCGCTTGCCGGATTGTAGAGAACGGTGCCTGCGGGGAGGCGATCAGTCCCTGGAGGTATGTAGTGCCCCGCAGCACCACCTGCCGCCCCAGGCCCGGCCGCGACAGCCGGCGCGCCGGCGCCTGGCGCCTGCACGGTTGAAGAACCGGACGGTGCAGGTGGCAGCCCGCAGCCGCCGAGGAGGAAGCCGGCGGCGATTCCGGATGCGGCTAAGCGGGACAGTGCCGAGGGTTTTCGCATCTGTGGTTCTCCGGGCTGGCTTGACGTATCACAGTAATAATGGGGCATCAAGTCAAGAAAATCCAGTGACTTTGCTAACTCTTGAGCCGTGGCGGGGCCTGGTCAGCTGCTGAGGCCAGCCGAGGGCCCGTGTGTGATTTTTAGGCGCATTAAGCTGCAGCGCTTAGAATAATGGAAGGCGCCCTGTGTTTATGGGCCAATCCGTCGTGGACTCCGGTTGGAAATGCGGCGATACTCTACAGCTGACCCACTGAATCGAGCAATAACGCATGTCTGAAACCACCACCAACACTGCGGTAGCCACTGCATCGCGCAGTGACCTGCGCAACGTCGCGATCGTGGCCCACGTTGACCACGGCAAGACCACGCTGGTCGATGCCATGCTCAAGCAGACCAACTCCTTTGCTGAACACAACCACCTCGAAGACCGTGTGATGGACTCCGGTGACCTGGAGCGCGAAAAGGGCATCACCATCCTGGCCAAGAACACCACGGTGGCCTACAACGGACCGTCTTCCAACGGCGAAACTATCACCATCAACGTGATCGACACCCCCGGCCACGCCGACTTCGGCGGCGAGGTGGAGCGCGGCCTGTCCATGGTTGACGGCGTTGTTCTGCTGGTTGATGCCTCCGAGGGCCCGCTGCCCCAGACCCGCTTTGTGCTGCGCAAGGCACTGGCCGCGCACCTGCCGGTCATCCTCCTGGTCAACAAGACCGACCGCCCCGATGCACGCATCGAGGAAGTTGTCCACGAGTCCATGGACCTGCTCCTCGGCCTCGCTTCGGACCTCGCCGACGAAGTTCCGGACCTGGACCTGGACAAGATCCTGGAAGTTCCCGTGGTTTACGCCGCAGCCAAGGTAGGCCGCGCGTCCCTGGACCAGCCCGCCGACGGCTCCGCTCCTGAAAACGAAGACCTTGAGCCGCTTTTCAAGACCATCATCGAGCACATCCCGGCCCCGACGTACAACCCGAACGGTGTCCTCCAGGCACACGTGACCAACCTGGACGCCTCGCCGTTCCTGGGCCGCCTCGCCCTGCTCCGCATCTACAACGGAACCCTGCGCAAGGGCCAGACCGTTGCCTGGGCACGCGCCAACGGCGAACTCAAGAACGTCAAGATCACCGAACTGCTGGCCACCAAGGCGCTGGACCGTGTTCCGGCCGAGTCCGCTGGCCCCGGCGAGATTGTGGCCGTCGCCGGCATCGAGGAAATCACCATTGGTGAGACCCTGACCGACGTCGAGAACCCGCAGCCGCTGCCGCTCATCACCGTGGACGATCCCGCGATCTCCATGACCATCGGTATCAACACCTCGCCGCTGGCCGGCAAGGTCAAGGGCGCCAAGGTCACGGCCCGCCAGGTTAAGGACCGCCTGGACAAGGAACTGATCGGTAACGTCTCCATCAAGGTGCTGCCCACCGAGCGTCCCGACGCCTGGGAAGTCCAGGGCCGTGGCGAGCTCGCGCTGGCCATCCTGGTTGAGCAGATGCGCCGTGAAGGCTTTGAACTGACCGTTGGCAAGCCGCAGGTTGTCACCAAGACCGTGGATGGCAAGATCCACGAGCCGATGGAACACATGACCATCGACGTGCCGGAAGAGTACCTCGGCTCCGTTACCCAGCTCATGGCTGCCCGCAAGGGCCGCATGACCAACATGGCCAACCACGGCACCGGCTGGTGCCGGATGGAATTCATCGTTCCGGCCCGTGGCCTGATCGGGTTCCGCACCAAGTTCCTCACGGACACCCGCGGCGCCGGCATCGCAGCATCCATCTCCGAGGGCTACGAGCCCTGGGCCGGCCCGATCGAGTACCGCACCAACGGTTCGATGATCGCGGACCGTGCAGGTGTTGTGACGCCGTTCGCCATGATCAACCTGCAGGAGCGTGGCTCGTTCTTCGTCCGGCCCACCTCTGAGGTTTACGAGGGCATGATCGTCGGCGAGAACTCCCGCGCAGACGACATGGACGTCAACATCACCAAGGAAAAGAAGCTCACCAACATGCGTGCCGCTTCCTCGGACACCTTCGAGAACCTGACGCCCCCGCGCGACCTGACCCTCGAAGAGTCCCTCGAATTCGCCCGCGAAGACGAGTGCGTCGAGGTGACCCCGGAGTCCATCCGCATCCGCAAGCTCATCCTGGACACCAACGAGCGTGCCAAGGCCAACCGCGCCCGCGCCAAGGTCTAATCGAGTTTTTGTCCAGATAACCGCGCTTTAGGGCCGTTCAGCCCGGGTTATCTGGACAAAAACTCCAGTTTGTAGAGGAAGCTGCCGGTACGGCAGGCGGGATCCCCGCCGTCGTACCGGCAGTTTTTTGTTGTGGAGGGGGTCAGCTGCGGATGCGGGCGGGGCGCCGCTCAGGCGCCGGTGGCACTTCCTTGGCGGCGACCACAAGGTCCAGGGGAATCACGACGTCGGCCGTCCGCGTCCGCACTGTGCACCCGCCGTCGTCAGTGGCCACCAAGTGGCCCAGGGCATCCGTGAGGCCGCCGTCGATCCGGTAGCGGACCACAACCCTGGTTCCGGGTGCTGCGGCTGCCAGGAATTCTCGGGGCGTAGGCTGGGTGGGTCTCACCACTTCATACTAGGTGGCCAGCTAGGTTCGCGTGATCGCACTGGGAGATAATAGGCTCAGAAGTCAATAGTCCGGCGGGTGCCGGATTCAAGTGCCGGCCACTGCCGGGAAATATCGTGGAGAGGCAAGGGACGTGACGTACGTAATCGCGCAGCCGTGTGTAGATGTCAAGGACAAGGCATGTATTGAGGAATGCCCCGTTGACTGCATCTATGAGGGCGAGCGTTCCTTGTACATCCATCCGGATGAGTGCGTTGACTGTGGTGCGTGCGAGCCGGTATGCCCGGTTGAGGCCATCTACTACGAGGATGACACTCCCGAAGAGTGGGCGGACTACTACAAGGCCAACGTCGAATTCTTCGACGACCTGGGCTCACCCGGTGGCGCCGCCAAGGTGGGCAACACGGGCAAGGACCACCCGATGATCGCGGCCCTGCCGCTGCAGAACCAAGACCACTGAGCGGGCAGCCCCTGTGACGTCAGCGGTAAACACTTTTGGCCTGAGCCTGCCCGATTACCCCTGGGAAGCCATGGCGCCTTATCTGGCCAAAGCGTCCGAGCACCCCGGCGGGGCGGTCAACCTCTCCATCGGAACCCCCGTGGACCCCACGCCGGCGCTCATTCAGGAAGCCCTCAAAGCTGCCGCTGACGCCCCCGGGTACCCCACCGTGCACGGCACGCTTCCTTTGCGGGAAGCCATCGCTGCGTGGTTCGACCGCCGTCGCGGTGTTCCCGGCCTTGATCCGAAGAACGTCATGCCGACAGTGGGATCCAAGGAACTCGTAGCGTGGCTGCCACTCCTGCTCGGGCTCAAGCCGGGCGACGTCGTGGTCCGCCCCCAGGTTGCCTACCCCACCTACGACATCGGGGCTACTCTCGCCGGAGTCACCTCAGTGGCAACAGACAACCTGGACGAGCTCGACGACGCCACCCGCGCCAGGGTGCGCCTTATCTGGGTCAACTCCCCAGGGAACCCCACCGGAAGCGTCCGTGACGTTGAGTCCCTGAAAGCCCTTGTAGCGCAGGCACGCGAACTTGGCGCCGTAGTGGCCTCGGACGAGTGCTACGCGGAACTCGGCTGGGGTGTGTGGGATGCCCAGCGGGGCGGCGAGCCGGTCCCCAGCATCCTGGATCCCCGCGTTGCCGGCGGCTCCCACGACGGACTCCTGGCGGTATATTCGCTCAGCAAGCAGTCCAACGTGGCAGGCTACCGGGCAGCGTTCGTGGCCGGTGATCCGGCCATCATGGCCAACCTCGTCAACAGCCGCAAGCATGCCGGCATGATCGTGCCGTACCCCGTTCAGGAAGCCATGCGGGTTGCGCTGGGCGACGACACCCATGTCCTGGCCCAGAAGGACCTCTACCGCGGGCGGCGTGAACGCCTGGTGCCCGCGCTGCAGCGCTTCGGGCTGGAAATCAAGGATTCGAACGCGGGACTGTACCTCTGGTCCACTGCCGGGGAAGGGACTTGGGACACCGTGGACCGGCTGGCGGACCGGGGCATCGTGGTGGGCCCGGGCGTCTTTTACGGAGAAACCGGCAACGGCTACGTGCGCGTTGCCCTGACTGGCACCGACGAACGGATCGACGCGGCAGTGGCCCGGTTGGCTACCACGCCGTAACAATCGTGTGACTCGTACCACAAACGCGGCGTTTTGTGGGGACTTCGAAGGCCGCCGATTAGCGACACCAGCCCATCGAGCGGTACTTTTTAAGCGACTATCAATGGTGGCTTTCTACAAGAAGGCAGCCCGGGTGTTGGAATCCTGTAAGAACAGGAACAGTGCACGGCTCACCGGATGTTGGATCAAGCTTTCGACAGAGGCCCAAGGCGCCTCATGAAGGGGACTCCATGACTGAGACCAACAGCGCAACCCTGCACCATGCAGGAGGCGAGCTTAAGCTCCCGCGCATCCAGGTTGTTGAAGGAAACGAAGGCTACGACGTTTCCAAGCTGCTCAAGCAGACGGGCGCAGTCACCTTTGACCCCGGCTTCATGAACACCGCAGCAACCACGTCCGCTATCACCTACATCGATGGCGATGCGGGCATCCTGCGTTACCGCGGGTACCCCATCGAGCAGCTGGCGCAGCACTCCAGCTTCCTCGAAGTTTCCTACCTGCTGATCTACGGCAACCTGCCCAGCCCCACGGAGCTGGAAGCCTTCGACCAGCGCATCCGTCACCACACGCTGCTGCACGAAGAGCTCAAGGGCTTCTTCAGTGGATTCCCGCGTGATGCCCACCCGATGCCCGTGCTCTCCTCGGCTGTTTCGGCGCTGTCCACGTTCTACCAGGACTCGTTGGATCCGTTCAACGCCGAGCAGGTCGAGGTCTCCACGTACCGGCTGCTTGCCAAGATGCCGGTCATCGCCGCCTACGCCCTGAAGAAGAGCATCGGCCAGCCCATGTTGTACCCGGACAACTCCCACAACCTCGTGGAGAACTTCCTCCGCCTGAGCTTCGGCCTTCCGGCCGAGCAGTACGAAGTGGACCCGGTCATCGCCAAGGCGCTGGACCTCCTTCTCATTCTGCATGCAGACCACGAGCAGAACTGTTCGACCTCCACGGTGCGCCTGGTGGGCTCCTCCAACGCAAACCTGTTCGCCTCGGTGTCCGCCGGCATCAACGCCCTTTTCGGCCCCGCCCACGGCGGCGCCAACGAAGCAGTCCTCAAGATGCTCCGCCAGATCCAGGCCGACGGCACCAAGCCCGAGGACTACATGGAGAAGGTCAAGAACAAGGAAGACGGCGTCCGCCTCATGGGCTTCGGACACCGCGTCTACAAGAACTACGATCCGCGCGCCAAGATCGTCAAGGCCACGGCCCACGAAATCCTCACCAAACTCGGCGGCAACGACGAACTGCTTGAGATCGCCCTGCGCCTGGAAGAGAAGGCGCTGAACGATGACTACTTCATCCAGCGCAAGCTCTACCCGAACGTGGACTTCTACACCGGCCTGATCTACAAGGCCATGGGCTTCCCGGAGAAGATGTTCACCGTACTGTTCGCGATCGGCCGCCTGCCGGGCTGGATCGCCCAGTGGCGTGAAATGATCAGCGACCCGAACACCAAGATCGGCCGCCCGCGCCAGCTGTACATCGGCGAGCCCGAGCGCGACTACCCGGCCCGCTAATCCCCACCGGCTCCCACCGGTTCAAGTACGACGGCGGCCGGTCACCTTCTCCACGAAGGTGACCGGCCGCCGTCGTTGGTTACCATCCATTGATCCCCACCGGCCCCCTCGCCTCGCAAGCTCGGCCAGGGAACCCTGCCGGCGTGGGCCCTGCGCCGTTTTCAGGGCTCAAAACGGCGGTTACGGAGCAATCGATGGGGGAGGCTAGGCGGAGTAGCCCTGGGGGTTGTTCTTCTGCCAGCGCCAGTGGTCCTCGCACATCTCGTCCACGGTCTTGGTGGTGGACCAGCTGAGGTCGGCCAGGGCCGAGGTGGCATCCGCCCAGAACGCGGGGAGATCACCTGCCCGGCGCCCGGTGATCTCATAGGGGATGGGCTGGCCCAAGGCCTTCTCGAAGGACCGCAGGACCTCCAGGACCGAGGAGCCCTTGCCGGAGCCAAGGTTCCAGCGGAACACGCCGGTGCGGTCCGCTACGTGGTTCAGGGCTGCCACGTGGCCTTCGGCGAGGTCCACCACGTGGATGTAGTCCCGCAGGCACGTGCCGTCAGGAGTGTCGTAGTCGCCGCCGAACACCATCAGCTTCTCGCGGCGTCCCACGGCCACCTGGGCGATGAACGGCACCAGGTTGTTGGGAATGCCCTGGGGGTCCTCGCCGATGCGGCCGGACGGGTGCGCGCCCACCGGGTTGAAGTAGCGCAGCAGGGCGATGTGCCAGCGGCTGTCCGCGGCGCCCAGGTCCGCCAGGATGTCCTCGATCTGCTCCTTGGTGCGGCCGTAGGGGTTGTTGGCGCCGATCTCCATTTTCTCCACGTAGGGAATGGGATTGTGCTCGCCGTAGACGGTGGCCGAGGAGCTGAAGACAATGGATCGAACGTTATGGCGGTCCATGGCCCGGATCAGGTTCAGCGTGCCCACGAGGTTGTTGTAGTAGTACTTGAGTGGTTCACGCACGGACTCACCCACGGCCTTGAGTCCGGCGAAGTGGATGACGGCGTCAATTGAGTTGCCCGCGAAGACGCTGTCCACCGCGGCTTCGTCCACGAGGTCCACGTTGTGAAAGTCGGCAGTTTTGCCGCTGAGTTCGGCAACGCGCCGCAGCGATTCCTCACTGGAGTTCACCAGGTTGTCGATCACCACCACATCGTGACCGGCTTCCTGCAGGGACAAGACAGTGTGCGAGCCGATGTACCCGGTGCCACCTGTGACCAGAATTTTCATGGCTCCCACGCTATCCCAATTCCGCCGATGGATGGATTCCAGCACGGTTGTGCTAAAAAATAGAAGTGCCCAAAATAGTTGATGCCGAGGCCCGGCGCGCAGAGATCGTCGAAGCTGTCTTCAGGATCATCGCCGTGGACGGGCTGGAACGGGCGTCCCTGCGTGAGGTGGCAGATGAGGCCGGACTGGCCGTGGGCTCCGTCCGGCATTACTTCGCTGGCAGTGACGAGTTGCTCAGGTTTTCCTTCGCCGCGGTCGTGGACCGGATCCTGGCCAGGCTCACCGCGGCCCAGCTGGCCATGGCGGCCAGCGAACCCGGGTCGGACGCTGAACGCGAGGCTGTTTTAACCCTGCTGGGCGAATTCCTCCCGCTGGACGAAGAACGGGCCGTGGATGCCTGCGTCTGGATGGCATTCAAGAACGCCGCGAGGATCCGGCCCTTCCTCGCTCCGGAAGCCGACCGCAGCCACCGGGAGGTGGCCGCCGTCGTCGGGCAGGTGATCACCGCATTGGTCAAACACGACGGCGGCGGGCACCAGTCGCTGACAGTTGAGGCGGAGAGGCTGTTGGCGACGCTTGACGGGCTCTGCATGCATTCGCTCCTGCAGCCCGCGTGGATGACCGCACAGATGTGCCATGACGTCCTGGACCGGCACCTCAGGAGCCTTGCCGCCTGACATTACCGTCTGGTGGCAACGGGAATAGACTGGGAGCCGGGGGAGCGGAGCCGGCCAACCAAGCCGGTTAAGGCAGGCCACAGGAGGAAATGGAATGCACAACACAGGTGGTTCCGGCTGGCAGATCACCACGGACACGTCCGGACCCCTGATGATCGCGCTGTTCGTCCGTGACGCGGCAGGTCTCGACGGCGCCGGCCACCCAGCACTGTCACATGCCGCGCCCAAGGTCCGCCACGCCGACCATTCACATCTCACCGCCGACGTGGGCGGGGTCAGCGCACTCAAGACCGAATGGGAAGCCTGGTGGGAGCAGCTGCTCAAGGCCCACCCCCAGACTTCACCGGAGCTGTCCCCGCCGGCCTTTGAGGCGTTCGGCAACTCTCCGGCCCTCCAGCGTGTCCTGCAGGCGCACTTCGGCGCCGCCCTGACGTGGGCACGGGAGCGCCGGAGCGAATATGCCCGGGTGGAGGCCGAACGGGTAGCAAGCGGTTCGGACCAACTGCTGGGCGACATGGTGGATGACCGGCTGATGGAGGTCGGCCGGGAGGCACGGGACTTCAACCTGACCATCATTGAACTGCCGCTGAACGAACAGCGGGCGTGGTACCTGGAGCCGGACAAGATCATCATGAGCCATAACCTCATGTCCCAGCCGGAACTCTTCCGCAGCTATGTCCAGCCGGTGGTGGAAATCCTCGTCTAAAGCGGCTGGCGACGCGGGCTTCGGCGGGGCCGGTCAGTCACGGGTGCCCGCAGGCGCCACGGTGATCCTGACCCGGCCCTCCGGTGCGTCGGTTACCTGCCAGCCAGCCTGGTCCTTGCGGAACCAGCTCCGACCGGCAACATCCACCCGGGTCACGGCGAGGTCCTTGGCGTTGGCAACGGCCCAATGCGCCACGGACCATGCTTGGCTGCCGCTGGTTTCAACAACCAGCGATTCGCCCTCGGTGACGGTCCCGAGCGTTCCGTAGGCCTGGGCCAGTTCCGCCTCTACAGCATCGGGCAGGCCTGCCTCCTGGGGTGCGCGCAGTGTGCACTGTACCGCTTCCGGGGTCTGCCCGGAGAGTGCGGAAGCGAAGGACCGGCCCATCACCTCGTGCTGGGCGTAGGCGCGGGGGAACGCGGAGCGCTGGACCCTTTGGGCGGCGTCGGTGATCTCCAACGACTCATAGCCGGGGATCTTGACCAGGGCGTCGTAGAAGGCGTTCGCGGCATAATACGGGTCCATGACCTGTTCAGCGGTGCCCCACCCCTGTGACGGGCGCTGTTGGAACAGTCCGCGGGAATCCGGACCGGCCAGGTCGCCGTGGTCGATGTTGCGCAGCTTGGATTCCTGCATGGCAGTTGCCAGGGCGATGCTGGCGGCCCGCGGCGGAAGCCCGCGCTGAACGGCCACCGCCGTGATCAGCGACGCATTAACCGCCTGATCCGTTGCAAGTTCCGCGTGCTGGGTCCCGACATCTGCGGTGCAGCGCTCCGTAACCAGGGTTTCGGAGCGCTGCACAAAGGCCACCACCGTATAAACGCCGCCGGCTAAGAGCGCCAGCGAGAGCAGGAGCACGGTGACGCGCCGGAAACCACGTCCGCGTGCTGCCAACGCGTCAGTTGGCGTGGAGGGCGTCGTTGAGTTCCACCGTCTGACCCTTGCGCGGCAGGGCTTCGACGGCGCCCGTAGTGGAGTCGCGGCGGAAGAGGAGGTTGGGGACGCCGGAAAGCTCCGCTGCCTTGACGATCCTGGTGGTGTCCTCGCCCACCTCGTCCCTGGGGCCAGGAACACGCACGCGCGTGCCAGCCGTGACATAGAGGCCTGCCTCCACCACGGAGTCATCGCCGATGCTGATGCCGACGCCGGAGTTGGCACCCAGCAGGACGCGCTCACCGATGGCGATGCGCTCTTTGCCACCGCCGGAGAGGGTACCCATGATGGAGGCGCCGCCGCCCACGTCGCTGCCGTCGCCAGTGACTACGCCGGCGGAGATGCGGCCTTCCACCATGGAGGTGCCCAGGGTGCCGGCGTTGAAGTTCACAAAACCTTCGTGCATCACTGTGGTGCCTTCAGCGAGGTGGGCGCCGAGGCGGACGCGGTCGGCGTCGGCAATCCGGACACCGGAGGGCACAACGTAGTCCACCATGCGGGGGAACTTGTCGATCCCATAGACGGTGACGGCGCCGCGGCGGCGAAGCTTGGCGCGGGTCAGCTCGAAGCCTTCGACGGCGGCGGGGCCGAAGTTGGTCCAGACAACGTTGGGAAGCTTGCCGAAGATGCCGTCGAGGTTGATGGTGTTGGGCCGGACCAGCCGGTGTGAGAACAGGTGCAGGCGAAGGTAGGCGTCTGCGGTGTCGACAGGTGCTTCGTCGAGGTTGATCTGGACGAAGACCACCTTCTGCTCGGTGCCGCGGTCCGCGTCTGCACCATTCTCAGCGAGCTGGAGCAGGGTGGCGTCCGCGTTCTCCACGGCACGCAGGCGCTCGGCCGCGATGCCGAGTGCCGGTGCCGGAAACCAAACGTCCAGGACGGTGGCATCCCCGCCGGAAGTGGCGAGGGTGGCCAACCCGAACCCATAAGCGGAGCGGTCGTCGGAGGTTGCGTTCTGGTCTTTGGGCGCGGCGGAGGTAGCGGTCTCAGTCATGCTTCCAGTCTAGACAAGGCGGGCAGCGGGTTCGAACTAGACTGGCAACGTGACTGCCGAAACTGCCCCTGAATCGACCACCGTGACGTTGGACCTCCGTCAGGACGTTGCCACGCTGACCGCAGCGCTGATGGACATCAACAGCGTGTCCGGGAATGAGACGGAGCTGGCTGACGCCGTCGACGTGGCACTCCGGGCCATTCCGCAGCTGCGCGTGGTGCGCGATGGCGACTCAATCGTCGCCCGCACCGAGCTGGGGCGGCCGGAACGCGTCATCCTGGCCGGACACCTGGACACTGTCCCGTTGCCGACTACCAAAGGCGCACGTGGCACGGTGCCTTCCACCTGGGAGTCCGGCATTCCGGGGGAGGGCGTCCTGTACGGGCGCGGAGCCACGGACATGAAGGGCGGCGTCGCTGTCCAGCTCGCGCTGGCGGCCACACTGTTCGACGGCCGGGCCTCACCCAAGCGGGACGTCACCTTTGTGTTCTACGACCATGAGGAAGTGGAAGCGGTGAAGAGCGGCCTGGGCCGCCTGGTCCGCAACCACGGAGATCTTCTGGACGGTGACTTTGCCATCCTCCTGGAACCCACCCACGGCACGGTGGAGGGTGGCTGCAACGGCACCAGCCGTTTCGAGGCCACCACGGTTGGGGAGGCGGCGCATTCCGCCCGGGCGTGGATGGGCAGCAACGCCATCCACGCGGCGGCACCCATCCTGGCCCGGCTGGCGGCCTATGAACCACGGACCATCAACGTGGACGGCCTCGACTACCGCGAGAGCCTCAACGCCGTGAAAATCAACGGCGGCACGGCCGGCAACGTCATTCCGGACCGCTGCGTGGTGGAAATCAACTACCGTTTCGCCCCTGACAAGTCCCCGGACCAGGCGGAGGCCCATGTCCGCGAACTGCTGGCGGGCTTCGACGTCGTCCGCACTGACGCCGCAGCCGGCGCCCGGCCGGGACTGAACCACCCCGCTGCCGCGTCCTTTGTGGCAGCGGTCGGTGCGGAACCGAAGCCCAAGTACGGCTGGACCGACGTCGCACGCTTCAGCGAACTGGGCATCCCGGCGGTGAACTTCGGCCCCGGCGATCCGCTGCTGGCGCACAAGGACGAAGAACACGTCGACGCCGACGCAATCCGCGAATGCCTCCGGGCGCTGCGGAGCTGGCTGGGCTGACCCTACGCCCCACGCACAGCAGAAGGGTCCGCAGCTTGTAAGCTGCGGACCCTTCGGCCTGTCTGTTCGGTGTTGTTACTTCGGTTCCCGCACTTCGGGCAGTTCCGGTGCAACGACGGCGGTTGGCGCCTTGGCCACGCCGCCGGCGGCCTTCGTGGAGCCGCGGCGTTCGATCCAGACTGCGATCCGGGAAACACAGATATTGATCGCAATGTAGATGGCGGCGGCGACAAAGAAGATGGGGAACAGGAACGCGTTCCCCAGGAAGTCCGCCATCACCTGGACGGCACGGAGGAGTTCGCCGTAAGCCACGATGTAACCCAGCGACGTGTCCTTGAGGAGCACCACCAGCTGGGCAACCAGTGACGGCATCATCCGGCGGACAGCCTGCGGCAGTTCGACCAGCATCCGGGACTGGAAGCTGGTCAGGCCGATGGACAGGCCTGCTTCGCGTTGTCCCTTCGGCAGCGACTGGATGCCGGCACGGATGATCTCCGCGAAGATGGCGGCGTTGTACAGGACCAGTCCGGCGATCACCGCAATGAACGAGCTGGTGCCGAACACCAGCAGCACAAAGAGCATCATCAGGACAACCGGCATGCCGCGCAGGAACTCCAGGACCACACGGGTGGGGACCCGGATCCAAGTAACCAGGGAGATTCGCAGCAGGCAGAGCATGAGGCCGAGCGGGAAGGCGATCACTGCGGCGATGGCGGCGGCGCTGAGGGTAGCCCCGATGCCGTTTCCGAGGAGCATCCAGACATCGCCCCGGGTGAAGATGGCCCAGCGGCGGCCTTCAAAAATGCCCTGCTGGGCGAGGGTCATGATGATAAACGCCAAGAGGCCGAGGATCACCACTGTTCCAATGATGGAACCGATCAGGGATACCCGGCGGGCCTTGGGCCCTGGGACGTCGTAGAGAACTGAAGTCATCGGGCAATCGCCACCTTTCGTTCCACCGTGCTGGCGAGGATGCCCAGGGGAACGGTGAGGAGCAGATAGAAGAACGCCACGCCCAGAAGTACGGCCATGACCTGGTCGCCATTGGCATTGGCCATCTGGCGGCCGTAACCGAACAGTTCAAGGACGAAGAATGCGCCGGCGACGGAGGAGTTCTTGACCAGGGCGATGAGGATGTTGATCAACGGCGGGATCACCGTCCGCAGGGCCTGGGGCAGGATGATGAGCGAGAGCACCTGGCCGAACTTCATGCCGATGCTTCGCGCGGCCTCCGCCTGGCCGATCGGCACGCTGTTGACCCCGGACCGGACGGCCTCTGCGATGAACGCCGCGGTGTACGCGCTGAGGGCGATGATGGCGGCGACTTCGAACTGTTCGAACGTCACTCCGAGGCGGGGCAGGACGATGGCTGCAAAGAAGAAGGCAATGGTCAGTGGCGTGTTCCGGAGGACTTCCACGTACACCATGCTGAACCCGCGCAGGGCCGCCACGGGGGAGACACGGGCGGCGGCCAGGAGTGTTCCGACGATCAGGGCGATAATCCCGGAGACGGCAGACAGGAAAAGAGTGCGGAGAAGGCCTTCCCAATACAGGGGGAGGTTTTCGAGAATGACTTCCATAGGATCCTTCGGCTCTGGGCGTAGAGGGTCGAAAAACAGGCTGGCGGTTTCCGGGGGAGGCGCTGTGCACCATTTCCCCGGAAACCGCCGTGGCTACCTGGTGTTACTTAGTAGCGGTCGATGGCGGGAAGCTCAGGAGCGGTCTTGATGACCGAACCTGCAGTGGCTTCCCAAGCCTTCTTGTAGGACCCGTCCTTGCCGAATGCCTCGAGCTGATCGTTGATCCACGTACGGAATTCGGTGTCGTCCTTCTTCAGGCCGATGCCGTAGGGCTCCTTGGTGAAGGTCTCATCCGAAGCCAGCTTGAAGGCCTCCGGCTCCTTATCGACGAAACCGGCCAGGATCACGTTGTCCGTTGTGATGGCCTCAACCTGCTTGTTGCGCAGCGGCTCAAGGCAGGCGGAGTAGGTGGCGGCCGGTACGAGCACAGCTCCGTACTTCTCCACGATGGTGGCTGCCGGAGTGGATCCGGTCACGGAGCAGACCTTCTTGCCCTTGACGTCTTCAGGCTTGGTGATGGACGTGTTGTCCTTGTTCACCATCAGCGCCTGGCCGGCCTCGTAGTACGGGCCGGCGAAGCTGACAACCTGCTTGCGCTTGTCGTTGATGGTGTACGTGGCGATCACCAGGTCAACCTTGCCCTGCTCGATGAAGGGTTCGCGGTTGGCCGAGACTGTTTCGGACCACTCGATCTTGTCCGCCGCGATACCAAGCTTGGCGGCAATGAGCTTGCCCATCTCAACGTCGAAGCCTACCGGCTTGCCATCCAGGCCCACCTGGCCGAAGAGCGGCTGGTCGTACTTGGTACCGATCTTGATGGTCCCTGCCGAGGACAGCTTGGCCATGGTGGTGCCTGCGGCGAAGGTGGGCTTGTCGGCAACGGTGGGGTCGCTGGTGGTACCGGGGGTGCCGCCGCCACAAGCGCTCAGGGACAACGCCAGGGCCGCGGTAGCCGCCACGAAGAACGACTTCCGGCGGGTCATAAATGCCTTCATGACATTCCTTTCATTGATCGGCCGTGGGTCACGGCCTGGATGCGAACTGGTGTGTGTGTTCGGTGATGGGAAATCAGTGGGTGAGCAGCTTGGACAGGAAGTCCTTGGCGCGGTCGCTCTTGGGATTGGTGAAGAATTCCTCCGGCTTGGCGTCTTCGACGATCTGGCCGTCAGCCATGAAGACCACGCGGTCGGCAGCCTTCCGGGCGAAGCCCATTTCGTGCGTGACCACCACCATGGTCATGCCTTCCTTGGCCAGCTGGATCATGACATCAAGGACTTCGTTGATCATTTCGGGATCGAGGGCGGAGGTGGGCTCGTCAAAGAGCATGACCTTCGGCTTCATAGCCAGTGCGCGGGCAATAGCCACACGCTGTTGCTGTCCGCCGGAGAGCTGGGCTGGGAGCTTGGGGGCCTGGTGACCCACGCCCACCCGCTCCAGCAATGCCATGGCTTCCTTGTCCGCCTGTGCTTTGGCTACGCCTTTGACCTTGATGGGTCCAAGCGTCACGTTCTCAAGGATGGTCTTGTGCGCGAAGAGGTTGAAGGACTGGAAGACCATGCCGACGTCGGCGCGAAGCTGCGCGAGCTCCTTGCCTTCTTCCGGCAGCATCTTGCCATCAATACTGATGGTGCCGCCCTCGATGGTTTCCAGGCGGTTGATGGCACGGCACAGCGTGGACTTTCCCGAGCCCGAAGGCCCGATGACTACAACCACTTCGCCCTTGCGGACGTGGAGATTGATGTCCTTCAAGACGTGCAGCTGACCATAATGCTTATTCACACCATTCAGGGAGACGAGCGCATCGCCGGGCACATGAGTAGTCATAAGAAGAATCTAGCGAACAAAGACCGCCTATGACGGGAATCACGCCATGTTGCTGCGGATCGTGATTCAAGAGATACCTGCCGCGGGCATGGCGGCTGGGCACTAGCCTAGGGGGATGAGCATCAACGCAGATCCCGCCAAAACTTCCCAGCCGCGCCGTAAGGGGCCCCTCGAACTACGCCGCAAGCAGGCAGCTGTAGAGATGTCGGATCAACATCTGCTCGATACTAAGGGCGCTGGGCAGTTCGTCCATTCGGATCCCTGGCGGGTGCTCCGGATCCAGAGCGAGTTCGTAGAGGGGTTCGGCGCCCTGGCCGATCTTGGACCGGCCGTCAGCGTGTTCGGTTCTGCGCGGACCAAACCGGGCAGCCCGTACTACGAAAAGGGCATGGCCGTAGGCCGTCACCTGGCCGCGGCCGGCGTAGCCGTCATTACCGGCGGCGGTCCCGGTTCCATGGAGGCCGCCAACCGCGGCACCGTGGAAGGCAACGGTGTCTCCGTTGGCCTGGGTATTGAGTTGCCTTTTGAGCAGGGGCTGAACCAGTGGGTGGACCTCGGCATCAACTTTCGCTACTTCTTCGCCCGGAAGACGATGTTCGTCAAGTATGCCCAAGGCTTCATCGTGCTCCCTGGCGGGCTGGGGACGCTGGATGAACTTTTCGAGGCAATGGTCCTGGTCCAAACCCGGAAGGTGACGTCGTTCCCGATTGTGCTCCTCGGGGTCGACTTCTGGGGTCCGATGATCGAATGGATCAAGGGAACCCTGGTGGCCGAGGGCATGGTTTCCGAAAAGGACCTTGACCTGATCCAGGTGGTGGATGATCCTGCCGAAGCCGTGCAGCGTGTGCTGCACGGCACGGCCCCGGTTCCCTCCAGCAACGGGGAGCAGCGGCCCGAATAGCAGGCACGTCCATATCTGGCACGATGGGTGCTGTGAGTTTTTTCCTGGTTTTCCTCGCCGTCGTGCTGCTCGGCGCCACCCTCTGGGCGGGTGTCGGCGGACGCCGCGGCATCCTGCGCGGCGTGCGCCGCAGCATCGGGCGCGGCACCGAAGCCGATGCCGCGCCCGCTGACCATGAACCGCCGGGAGCCGGGGTGCTGTACGGCGGATTCCCCCAGCCCCCGGCCAACCTGCCGCCGGTGCTGCTGCCCGCCAACGCTGCACCGGCCGACGTCGACCATGTCCGGTTCTCCCTCGGCCTCCGTGGCTACCGTATGGATCAGGTGGACCAGGTCCTGGACGAACTGCGGGACCAGCTCGCCGCCAAGGACGCGGAATTGGTGGAACTCCGGACGCGGCTGGGCGACGCCGAACGGGCAGCGCGCCCGGAGGCCGGCGGTTGAGCACAGACACGGGGGATCGAACGGGCCCGACGGCGTCAATCACCGCACTCGGCGTGCGCGCCGCGGATGCGGTCAGACGCTGGCCGTGGTGGCTGCAGGTGGCAGTCCTTTATGCCGCTGCCCGGCTGGTCAGCGCGTGCATCTTCATGGCGGCGGCCCGCCACCAAGGGCCTAATCCCTGGTTTCCAGCCACCCCGGACTACTGGAATTTCATCAACATCTGGGATGCGCGCTGGTATGGGCGGATCATCACCGACGGGTATCCCGCACCGCTGCCCACGGACGCCGCCGGCAACGTGCAGGAAAATGCGTGGGCGTTCTACCCTCTCTTCCCGGCACTGGGCCGGGCGCTTGCCGGGTTGACCGGGTCCAGCCCTGCGGCGGCGCTGATGGTGGTGGCGATGCTTTCGGGGCTGGGAGCCGCACTGGCCGTGTACTGCCTGTTCAGGCACAAGGCTTCGCACAGTGCAGCCCTCTGGGGAACGGCGTTCTTCGCAACCTTTCCCGCGTCCGCCGTTCTCCAAGTCCCCTACGCCGAACCCCTGACCATTTTCCTCCTGGCCACCGCACTGTTACTGGTGGTCCGGCAGCACTACGTGTTGGCCATGCCGGTGGTGGTGCTCCTGTGCCTTTCCCGCCCGGTGGGTGTTCCATTCGCGGCCACGCTGGGACTGCTCTTCATCGCCCGGTTGGTGGAACGGGTCCGCGAGGGCCGGGCAGGCTCCCATGGGCCCCGTGAACTCGTGTCCCTGGCCGGCCTCACCGCCCTTTGCGGCGCCTCGGCCCTGCTCTGGCCGGCAGCGGCCTGGGCCGCCACGGGGGACATCGCGGCATACACCAAAACCGAAACGGTGTGGCGCGGCCATGACCTGGTGCCCTTCAAACCCTGGTTCGATACCGGCATCGACCTCTTCGGACCTGTCCTGGGCGTAGTGGCGCCGTTTGTCTTTGCAGGTCTCTTTGCGCTCCTGCTGTTCGCCCCGCCCGTGGTGCGGCTGGGCGCGGAGCTTCGCCTGTGGTGCGCCTGTTACATGGGGTACCTGCTGCTGTTCCTGCACCCCCAAACCAGCACCTTCCGTATGCTGCTTCCGCTGTTTCCGCTGGCCCTTGGTGCAGCTCTGCTGTCCCGCTCGCGGGCCTACCGCGGCACCGTCCTGACCATGTTTGTCCTGCTCCAGATCGTGTGGATCGTCTGGCTGTGGGCCTGGGCGCAACTTCCCGGCGGCGGCGATTATCCGCCGTGATCACGGGCGGTGCCGGGCTGCCGGATCGAGGAATCCGACGTGGCCGTAAATGTCCATCGATTAGCTACGTGCGGGTAATTACAGGATAATAGGTAGTAAGCAAGGACAACAGGATTCAGAAATGTTCAGGCATGGCGGCATCAGTACGGGCCGCCATGGCGGCTTGATTTGACCATGCGGACACAGCCCATCCGGGCTGATATGTCCTGGGACTAAATGGAGGGGAAATTCCTCATGGCGGCTATGAAACCACGCACCGGCGACGGCCCTATGGAAGTCACCAAGGAGGGCCGCAGCCTGATCATGCGCGTTCCGCTCGAAGGCGGCGGACGGCTTGTGGTGGAACTTAACGCTGCGGAGGCGGCCAACCTTAAGGAATGCCTCGTCGGCGTTACCGAGTAATAACTTCGCGGGGGAGGGTCCGCAGCCTGTCGGCTGCGGGCCCTTTCCTATTTTTTGACTGCTATCAGCAGGCCGTCGCCGGTGGGAAGCATCGCCGAAGCGAGCCGCTCGTCGTCGCGGATTGCCTTGCCAACCTGGCGCAGGACCACGGTGTTGGCCTCCCGGGCGGCAGGGTTGGCAACACGGTCCTTATCCAGGGCGTCATTAATGATCAAGAGGCCGCCGGTCTTAAGAAGCCGGATGGCCTGCTCCACGTAGCCGGGCAGGCCGGGCTTGTCGGCGTCGATGAATACGAGATCATAAGCGGCGTCGGTCAGGCGCGGCAGGACATCGCCCGCCCGGCCGGAGATGGTCCGCGTGCGGTTTGCCGGACTTCCGGCTTCCGAAAACGCCTCACGCGCCGCCTTCAGGTGCTCCACGTCCACGTCGATTGTGGTCAGCACGGCCTGCGGACCCAGCCCCCGCAGGATGCAAACGCCCGAGACGCCCGCCCCCGTTCCGATTTCGACGGCTGTCTGGGCCTTGGACCCTGCAGCCAACACCGTCAGGACCGCTCCGACACCCGCACCGATGGGCGTCACGCCCAACTCAAAGGAGCGCTCCCTGGCCCGCAGCATAACCTCATCCTCGGCGGGCAGATCTTCTGCATAGGACCAGCTCGTGGACTTGTCGGCGCTCATGAGGGATTCGCTTTCTGGGCAGCAAGGGGGAGTGTCTAGTACAGCGTACTGTGTCCGGGGGTGCCAGCCACGGAAGGAATCTGTTGCGCCTTCGGCTGAAGAGCCATGCCGGTCAGGAAATTCCCAGCCAACTTTGAAATGATGGTAATCCGGTCATCCGTGAGGGGATCGGCGCCGAACCAGAGATGTCAACAGTATCCGGGCGATAGCAATCCACGAGGGGAGTGGACGATGTCATCAGATGTGGCACCTGTCCCTGCAACAGACCTTTCTGCCGCTGTTTGGGTCAGGCCAACCTGGGAGGAAGTGGTGGCCAACCACTCCGCCAAGGTCTACCGGCTGGCCTACCGCCTGACCGGAAACAAGTTCGACGCCGAGGACCTCACCCAGGAAGTGTTCGTGCGCGTGTTCCGTTCCTTGGAGAACTTCAAGCCGGGAACACTCGATGGCTGGCTGCACCGCATTACCACCAACCTGTTCCTGGACCAGGCGCGCCGAAAGAGCCGCATCCGCTTCGACGCACTGGCTGAGGACGCAGAATCCAGGATTCCGGGACGCGAACCCGGGCCGGAACAGAGCTTCGAGCTGAACAACCTTGACCTCGACGTCCAGGCCGCCCTGGAGGAATTGCCGCCGGACTTCCGCGCCGCCGTCGTGCTGTGTGACTTGGAAGGCCTGTCCTACGATGAAGTTGCCGCCGCCCTCGGCGTGAAACTTGGGACGGTGCGTTCGCGGATCCACCGCGGACGGACCATGCTGCGTGAGAAGCTTGCCCACCGGGATCCCCGCCCGCAGCAGGGCCGCAAGCCCAAGCTGTCACTGCCCCGTATCGCCAGCATTCTCTGATCGGTACCATGACGCTCCAAAACCCCTTTGGCCGCCGGCATCACCGCGGCGACGACCACCTGCAAAGCTGCGGAGAGTGCGCAGCGACTGTCAAGCGCGAACGCCAGTACATCCAGCGGCTCCGCGAAGCCGCTGTGCCGCCTGCCAGCGACGACCTCACCGCGCGCCTGCTGTCCAGGACCCAGATGCTCGCGGCCAGCCCGGCGCCGGCCCCCAGCCAGCACCCGGCAGCGCGCGTCCTTGCACTCACTGCCGGCGGGACCGCCGCTGCGGCGGGAATCCTCGCCGTCAGCGCCTTCGCGCTGGCGGGGGACAGCCTTCCCATGGCCGGGACAGCCATGAACGGCAGCCTGGTCCAGCACGCTGCCCAGTTGCCCGCTGACGGCAGGGAACTCACGGCCCCGCAATTGTCCGCCCTCCGGTCAGAGGGATGGGTCTGCCCGGAGCTAAAGACCCTCGGCTTCCACATCCGGAGTGCTAACGCCATCACGGTCAACGGCTTGCCTGCGGTGGAGCTGCACCTCTCAGACGGGGAGCACTACGCCACCGTCGTCGAACAGCATCCCGTGGATGTCGCTGCGACGAGCGGGAGCCTGATGGTCAGCAAACTGGCTCCCTGGACCGCTACCTATGAGACAGCGGCAGGCAGGTTCACGCTGGAGTCCGATCTCCCTGCCGGCCTGGCCGATGACGCTATTCCGGTACTCCAGCGGCTCAGTGCTGTTGCTGTCGAAGGAATCGATGCCGGCGTCAGCACCAGGGCGGATGCCGCCGAGGACGCGGTCCGTGACGAATCGCCGGCAGCCCGGCTGGAGCGGGGAATCCGCAAAATCGGGGAGATGCTCACGCAGTGAGGCGGGCGGGTTCCCGGCCCGGAGGGCACGAATCGTCAGAGCGGCTTCGGAGAGGGTAATCTTCCTAAAGTGTTTGGAATCAACGGCCCTGAGTTCTTCCTGCTCCTGATCATCGGCATCCTGGTGATCGGTCCCCAGCGGCTGCCCGAATACACCCAGAAACTTGCGAACCTGGTGAAGGAAGTCCGCCGCATGGCCTCCGGCGCCCGGGAGCAGATCAAAGAAGAAGTGGGCATCGACATCGAGGATGTCGACTGGAAGAAGTACGATCCCCGGCAGTACGATCCGCGGCGCATCATCAAGGAAGCGTTGCTGGACGACGACACAAAACCTGTCAGTGCCGGGGCTCCCGCCGCTGCGGCTGCCGTCTCCGGAGCTGCCGTAACTGCTGCCGCCAGCGCGCCGGCAGTCACCTCCCGGCCCGGGCGCGTTGTCCAGACGTTGCCGCCGGGCACTGCGGCGCCGTTCGACACCGAAGCCACCTAAAGCCCCGCGGCTTTCACGCGGGCGCCGGCGCCTCGCGGCGGACGCCGTGCGTCAGCGGGGCTGCAGCCCCAGCTTCAATCCGGCCAGGCCACGCGGTTTGGCAGCAAGTTTGCCGGCTATCCCGTTCAGGGCAATCGCCGCCGGAGTCTCCGGCCGGCTCAGCACAATGGGCGCGCCGGCGTCGCCGCCCTCCCGCAGCAGTATGTCCAGCGGAATCTGTCCCAGGAGCGGAACGTCGGCGCCCACTGTCGCGGTGAGCCTTTCGGCGAGGACCGCTCCACCGCCGCTTCCGAACAGTTCCATCCGCCCGCCGTCGGGCATTTCCAGGTACGACATGTTCTCGATGACTCCGGCCACCGACTGTCCCGTCTGGGTGGCGATGGCACCGGCCCGCTCGGCGACGTCGGCGGCTGCCGCCTGTGGCGTAGTGACCACCAGGATCTCCGCCTTGGGCAGCAATTGGGCCACGGAAATCGCGATGTCGCCGGTGCCGGGAGGCAGGTCGAGGAACAGGGCATCGAGGTCACCGAAGTAGACGTCGGTCAGAAACTGCTCCAAGGCGCGGTGGAGCATCGGGCCGCGCCAGGCGACAGGCTGGTTGCCGCTGACGAACATGCCGATGGAGATCACCTTCACGCCGTATGCAACCGGCGGCAGGATCATGTCGTCAACCCGAGTGGGCGCCTGCGTGATGCCCATCAGGCCAGGAACGGAGAAGCCATAGACATCGGCGTCCACGATCCCTACCCGAAGCCCCTGCGCGGCGAGGGCACAGGCCAGGTTCACGGTGAGGGAGGACTTGCCGACGCCGCCTTTTCCGCTGGCCACGGCGAAGACCTTGGTCAGTGACCCCGGCTCATTGAACGGGATGCCGCGCTGGCCCCCGGCGCCGCGCAGCTGCTCTTTCAGGGCATCCCGCTGAGCCTGGTTCATCACCTTCAGTTCAACGTCGACGGCGGTCACGCCGGAAACCGCGGACAGCGCCTTTTCGGAATCGGCTGTGATGGTGTCCCGCAGGGGACAACCGGCGATGGTGAGCAGGACCGCCAGCCGTACCCGGCCCTCGGCAGTGATGTCCACGGACTCCACCATGCCCAGTTCGGTGATGGGACGGCGGAGCTCAGGATCGATCACGGTAGCCAGCGCAGCGTGGACTGCCTGCTCCAGGGTGGCGCTCATGCGGGCAGGGCTCAGCTTTCGGGGGTAGGGGTGTGCTTGGGGCCGGCGGGAGTGTCGATTGCGCCGGCTGCGGGGGCCGTCGCGACGTGGCTTGGTTTAACCTTCGGCATCTGCTGCGTGCGGGGGCTCCGCTGTTTGTCGCGCTTTTCCTTCAACTTTTCCTTGACCTTGTCACGGGGCGACTCGTGGCTGCCGGATCCGGCGGGGTCGTGCGTGCGCAGTTCCTCCTGCGCTTCCAGCATGTCTTCAAGGAGCGAGCGCAGTTCCGCCCGGACGTAATCCCGGGTGGCCACTTCGCGGAGGGCAATGCGCAGCGAAGCCAGCTCCCGGGTGAGGTATTCGGTGTCGGAGAGGTTGCGCTCTGCCCGCTGCCGGTCCTGCTGGAGTGAAACGCGGTCCCTGTCGTCCTGCCGGTTCTGGGCCAGCAGCAACAGCGGGGCGGCATACGAGGCCTGAAGCGAAAGCATAAGCGTCAACAGGGTGTAGCCGAGTAGGCGGGAGTCGAACTGCCACTCCTGCGGGGCCCAGGTGTTCCAGACCAGCCAGACCACCACAAAGACCGTCATGTAGACAAGGAACTGCGGGGTGCCCATGAACCGGGCGAAGCCTTCAGTGGCATGGCCAAAGGCATCGGGGTTGGGTGAGAACTTCGGCAGGATGCGCTGGCGGCCACTCAGGGGCGTATCCAGGCCACCCTTGGCTGGTGCTTTCCCTTGGCCGCGCTGGCCGCCGGGATTCTTGGGGGCGCCGGTGTCAGCCAATGCGGCCTCCCAGTTTTCTTATCGGGGCCTCGCCATCATAGGCGCGCCAGTCATCCGGCAACAGATGATCCAAAACGTCATCAACAGTCACCGCCCCCACAAGGCGGCCGTCATCATTGACCACGGGGAGGGAATTCAAGTTGTAGGTTGCCAGCGTCCTTGCCACCTCACTGATGTGGGCCTGGTCCGACAACGGCTCAAGGTTCTTGTCCACCAGATTGCCCAGCGGCTCGAACGGCGGGAAGCGCAAAAGTTGCTGGATGTGCACCACCCCGAGGAAACGGCCGGTGGGTGTCTCGAGCGGCGGCCGGGTAATGAAGATCGACGACGCGAGGGCGGGCGACAGTTCCTCGCGCCTGACGTGGGCCAGGGCCTCGGCCACAGTCGCCTCGGGTGGCAGGATGACCGGAACCGGCGTCATGAGCCCGCCGGCGGTGTCCTCGTCGTATTCGAGCAGGCGCCGCACGTCCTCCGCGCCTTCGGGTTCCATCAGCTGCAGGAGTTGCTCCGCCTGGGCGGACGGCAGCTCGCCGAGGAGGTCGGCGGCGTCGTCCGGATCCATCTCTTCCAGGACATCAGCGGCGCGCTGGACGTCAAGGGCCGAAAGGATTTCCACCTGGTCATCCTCGGGGAGTTCCTGCAGGACGTCGGCGAGCCGTTCATCCTGGAGCTCGCTGGCCACTTCGAAACGGCGCTTATCGCTCATCTCCTGCAGCGCTTCGGCGAAGTCCGCGGGCTTGAGGTCCTCGTGGTTGGCCACAAACTGCGTGGCCGCCTGCGGCTCGGTGCGGGCGCCCTGGAGGGCATCGGCCCAGTCAATGATCATGGTCTCGTTGCGCCGCAGCCGGCTGAGCGGGGAGAGCGAGTGGCCCCGGCGGACAAACAGCTTGCTGACGAACCAGTCGCGGGAGCGATGCTGGTCCATGGCGATGTCCTCGATGGTGGCGTCGCCGCTGCCGTCCCGCAGCGTGACCCGGCGGTCGAACATTTCCGCGACAACCAGGGTTTCGGCGCCGCGCTGTTCAAAGCGGCGAAGGTTGACCAGCCCGGTGCAGATGATCTGCGTCTGGTCGATCGAGGTGATGCGCGTCATCGGCACGAAGACGCGCTTCTTGCCGGGAACTTCGACGACGATACCCACCACGTGCGGGGCGCCGCGGCTTCCGCGGGAGAGCACCACAACATCACGCAACCGCCCCAGGCGGTCGCCCAAGGGGTCGAAGACATCAAGACCCAGAAGGCGGGCCACAAAGACGCGCGAAAGATTTGTGCTCACGCTTACAGGCTACCGAGTCTGCTCTCTTTTAGCTGAATTTGCAGGCGGCACACATGCTGATGGGCAAGAATGGGTGTATGTCAAACATTTTTGGTGCTCCCAAAGCCGGTGGCCCCAACGGGCCGGACGACGCCCGCGCGGTTCCGGCCGGTGACACCGTCGGCTCGTACACCTCCTACTTGGATGCCCAGAAGGCGGTGGACTACCTCGCCGACCAGCAGTTCCCGGTCCAGATGGTTTCCATCGTGGGCAACGAACTCAAAATGGTCGAGCGCGTAACAGGCCGCCTCAGCTATCCGCGGGTGGCCCTCTCCGGCGCGCTCAGCGGCATGTGGTTCGGCTTGTTCGTCGGCGTGATGCTGTCCTTCTTTGCACCGTCGCCTGGCTACTTCTCCATTCTCGCGTCAGTGCTGATGGGTGCTGCTTTCTTTATGCTGTTCGGCATCGTCACGTATGCCATGCAGCGCGGAAAGCGGGATTTCACCTCAACCAGCCAAGTGGTCGCCACGAACTACGACGTTGTGGTGTCGGTGGAGGCCGCCCACGAGGCGCGCCGCCTGCTCCAGCAGCTGCCCATGACCCGCTCGGACGCGGCCGCCGCTCCCTACACGCCGCAGGGCTACCAGAATCCGCACTACGGCCAGCCGGGTCAGCAGGGCGGCCCGGGCAACCAGCCTGGTCAGCCGGGCCAGGCACCTGTCCGCCCCTCGGGCTGGAACGACCCCTACGGCCAGCAGGGACCAGTCACTCCGGCTGCCGGCACGCCAGGACATGACGCCGGCCAGCGCGACGCTGCCGGCGCAGGACAGGGCGGCCAGCCAGATGCTGCGCCCCAGCCCGCGCCCGTCGCGGCGGTCCGCTACCCCGACCTTCCGGACGGCCGGCCCCAGTATGGTGTCCGGGTCGCGGCTCAGCCCGGTACGGGCCAGTCCGCTTCGGGCCAGCAGCCCGCTTCAGACGAGCCTGCCTCGGACCAGCGCCAGCCAGACTCCGCCAAGGACAACGGTGAGTCCGCGTCCTAGGCCGTGATGCACAAAAGAACTCCGTCCGAACCTGGGATCACTCCTGGGATCACTGGGGCCGGGCGGAGTTCTTTTTTGTCTCGGGTGGTTCCTCCGGCTATTTGACGCTGCCGGCTGTCAGGCCGCCTACGAGGTACTTCTGGAACATGAAGTAGAGCACCACCACAGGGACGGCACAGACCAGCGATGCCGCCATCATCTGCGAATACACGGGGATCGCGCCACCCTCCACGGCTGACGCGAAGACCTGCAGTGCTACTGCCGCGGTGTGCGTGTCCGGGCGGGTGAACACCGACGCGAACAGAACATCATTCCAGCCGAGCAGGAAGGCGAAGATTGCCGAGACGATGATGCCGGGCCAGCTGAGCGGGATGATGATCCTGAAGAGGATCCCGAGGTTGGAGGCACCATCAATGCGCGCCGCCTCCTCCAGTTCCCGTGGCAGTCCCCGAAGATAAGTGACCATCACCCAGGTTGAGAACGGCAGGGCGAACGTCAGGTACGCGATAAACAGGCCCCAAAGGGTGCCGATGACGGTCACACCCAGGTAGGTTCCTGCCGAAGAGAACAGCACGAATACGGGCAGGAGCATGAGGGTTCCCGGGATGGACTGGAGACCCAGCAGCCCGCGCAGCACCGTCAGTCGCCCCCGGAACTCAAACCGGACCAGCACGTACGCCGTGCCGATCGCCATCAGGGCCGAAACCACTGCCGTGGCACCGGAGACGATCAGGCTGTTCCCGATGGCCTTCGCCAGGCCCACGGAATCCCAGATCTTGTTGTAGCTGTCCAAAGAGAAGCTGCTGGGCCAGAACTCGCCACTGGCGACGCCCACGTCCGTGTTAAGTGACGCCAGGAAGATGTACAGGATGGGAATCAGTACCAGGGCGCAGAGCAGGATGGTGATAACCGCCAGCAGTGGCCGCGGCATAAGGCGGGTGACCTCCAGGGCCGCATCACGCCGGATGGGTTGTTTCGTCTGCCGCTCGATCGGGTTTGCTGCGTCGATGGTCATTTCTTTCCTCCCTCGTGCACGTCAAGCCGGACTGCGCGCAGGTAGATGAAGAGCGGAATGGCAATCAGGATCAGTGAAACAACCGCCATGGCTGCGCTGAGGCCAAACCGGAAGCTCTGGAAGCTGGTGACGTAGACCAGGATCGGCAGCACATTCACATCGGATGGCGCCGGCGCCCCGAACAGTACATACGGGAGGGTGAAGTTGTTGATGTGGTTCAGCGTTGCAAGGAGGAAAGCGAGCGAGACGGGCCCCTTCAGGTAGGGGAAGATCACGTACCGCAGCTTGTTCCACCACAGCGCCCCGTCGAGCGCCGAGGCCTCGTGGACCTCGTGGTCAACAGCCTGCAGGCCGGACAGCGCCAACAGGTAGATGAACGGCCAGGCCGCCCAGATTTCCACCCACACCAGCGTCCAGTACGAATTGGGACCGTTGAGCCACAGTCCGCCGTCCATTCCGATGTTGGTCAGCGTCACATTCACGATGCCGTCCGGCTGCAACATGGTCCGCCATACGCTGGCCACCACGAACGACGGCAGGACGTAGGGGATCAGGAAGACTGATCGCACCAGGGCGCGGCCACGGTAGGCGTTCTGTGTGACGACGGCAGCAGCCACCCCCAGCGGAACGGTTACCAGGGTGGAGATCACTGCGAAGGACACGGACAGCCAGATGGAGCGGAGCAGGTCACTGCTCAGCGCCGCTTCGACGTAGTTTTGGATGCCGATGAATTCGGCACTGACCCACCGGCGCAGGGTGTACTGATCGAGATCGATCAGGGACATCCAGATCCCCATGGCCAACGGGATGAGGATGACAACGGTCATCAGGAGCCCGCCGGGAATCAGAAGCCACAGCGGTCTGTTCTTTTCGCTCAGTGCCTTCCGGGGTTTCCCGCCGGGCGTGGGCTCGCCGGGTCCGGCGGCCGCCCCGGCCGCCGGACTGTTGCCCGACGGCCGGGGCTCTGTGACGCTGCTAGCCATTTCGGTACCTTCCGCAGTTGTTCGGTTGGTCCTACTTCTTGGCCCGGTCCAGTGCCGTCTGCGACTTGGCCTGTTCGTCCTTGAGCCGCTGTGTCAGGCTGGAATCGCTGACTTCGCCCGAGGAAAGGTCCGGGATGGATTGAACCACTACATTGGTCAGTGACAGCTGGACATCGCCCCAAGCGCCGCTGAAGGGCGTTGCCACGGACTTCGCACCTGACTCAAGAGCCGGCGCAATCACTGCGTTGCTGGCGAGTTCCTTGGCGGCTTCCGCGTTTGCTGGAAGCTGGCCGAAGACCTTGAAGTAGTTGAGCTGGACATCCTTCTCCGTGATCATCTTGATGAACGCAAAGGCGAGGTCCTTCTGCTTTGAGTAGTCGGCCACCACAAGGTTGTCACCGGAGAGGATGCTGGAAGCGGGCTGGCCGCCAGAGGGGTTGGCGGTCTCGCCCGGCGGGACGGTGGGCATCAGGGCGTACTTGTACTTGCCTTTGACCGCCGAGGCATCCAGCGCGGGGATGGACAGCGGCGAGGTCATGGGAAAGTAGCCTGCTTTGCCTGCGGCGAATGCTGCCAGGGCCTGCGGGTTGGCCCAACCGACCGAGGCAGGGTCAACTACCTTGTCCTTGGTAACCCACCCGAAGTAGGTCTCGTAGGCCTTCTTGGTGATGGGGTCGTCGAGGCGAACCTTGTCGCCGTCAATGATGGGGTTGCCGGCCTGGATGGACATTCCCCAGATGTACTTCCAGGGGTCGAAGTTGTCCTTGTAGGCCACAGCGACGCCGTACTGGTCGCCGGTGGTGAGCTTCTTGGCATGCTCGGTGAATTCGTCCCAGGTGGTGGCGGGCTTCTCAATGCCGGCAGCGGCCAGCAACTCGGTGTTGTAGGCCATCACGAACGGCCGGCTCACGAACGGGATGCCGATCTGATTGCCCTCGTCCGGGCCGGAAATGCCCAGAGCAGCGGGAACGAACTTGTCCTTGCCGCCGAGCTGGTTCCATTCGTTGTCAGCCAGCTTCACGAACGCCCCGGTGGAGTACGCCGTGGGAGTGAAAGTGGTGCCCAGGCCGTAGACGTCGGGGCCTTGGCCGGACACCACAGAGGTCTGGATCCGGGTCATCTCATCGTTGGCCGTGGCGAATGTCTCCCACTGGATGTCGGCGCCGGTTTCCGCCTTGAATTTCGTGCTCATTTCCTTGAACCAGGCCTGCTGCTCCTGGGGATACTGGGCCGTTACATTCATCAGGACGTTGAGCGTTTTGCCGGTGCCGTCCACCTTGCCGCCGGAAGCGCCTGAGGTTGTGCCTCCTGAATCGCCCGACCCGCCGCAAGCGGCAAGCATCAGGACCGAAATAGTCGCAGCGGCAATGGCACCGAGGCGACGTGGTTTGGACATACCCATGAGACTTCTCCTTTGAAGACATACATTGCGGCAGAGACCCCAGACTTGAGTCACAGTCTACGATTTCTTTCTCCGCGCACAGCGTATTCATCAGGAGGAGACTTTGGCAAGCGATTGCCAAAAACTGTTTATCAGAGCGTCACCAAGGAGGCTAGACAGGGCGCGGCCCGAAAGCGGCGTGCGGCCGCCCCCCAGTCTCAGGCGGTGTCCCCGCCCGCCGCGGCGTGGTGAGCGTCTCCGTAAATGCCTGCCATCCAGGATTCGACGTCGTCAGCCTTGCGGGGGAGCGCCGCGCTGAGGTTGACCGGACCGTCCGCCGTCATCAGGATGTCGTCCTCGATCCGCACGCCGATCCCGCGGTACTCCGCAGGGATGGCAAGGTCCTCGTTCTTGAAGTACAGGCCGGGTTCGATGGTGAAGACCATGCCGGCCGTGAGGATGCCGTCGAGGTAAAGTTCCCGCTTGGCCTGGGCGCAGTCGTGAACGTCGAGGCCGAGGTGGTGGCTGGTGCCGTGCGGCATCCACCGCCGGTGCTGCTGGCCTTCAGGGCTGATGGCTTCCTCGACGCTGACGGGGAGCAAGCCCCACTCCGCGAGGCGTTCGGCGAGCACAGTGGTGGCGGCAGTGTGGATGTCGCGGAATTTGGTGCCAGGCTGTGCCGCGGCGAATCCGGCGTCTGCCGCGTCAAGGACTGCCTCGTAGATCTTGCGCTGGACGGCCGTGAATGTGCCGTTGGCCGGCAGGGTCCGGGTAACGTCCGCGGTGTACAGTGAGTCGGCTTCCACGCCGGCGTCCAGCAGCAGCAGTTCGCCGGCGTTGATGCTGCCGGTGTTCCGGGTCCAGTGCAGCACGGTGGCGTTGTTGCCGGCTGCGGCGATGGTGTCGTAGCCCAGTTCGTTGCCGACTTCGCGGGCACGCGCAAAGAAAGCTCCTTCCACAACGCGTTCGCCGCGGGCGTGCGTCAGGGCGCGGGGAAGGGATTTGACCACTTCGACAAAGCCTTCAACGGTGGCTGCCACCGCCGTCATCATCTGTTCGACTTCCCACTCGTCCTTCAGGAGGCGGAGTTCGGACAAGGCTTCGGACAGCTTCTCGTCCAACGCGTCGAGGACGCCGAGGTCCAGGTTGTCCGGGTCCTTGGCGGTGTTGTAGCGGGCCGTGTCCACGAGCGCGTCGATGTTCTCATCCACCTTGCGGACCAGCCGGATGGAGATGCCGCCGATTTCCGGGGCACCCACGTTCTTGGTGATCGCTGATTCGAGTGCATCGATGTGCGCCGTGGGCAGGCCCAGGCGGGCTTCGAACTCAGCGAGCGTGGGGCGGGCGCCGATCCAGAATTCCCCCGAGCGGGAATCGGCGTAGAACTGCTCCGTATCCCGGCCAGCCAGCGGACGGAAGTACAGGGTGGCACGGTGGTGCCCGCCGTCGTCGCCCTTTCCTTCCCCTGCCGGCTCCAGGATGAGGACAGCGTCCGGCTCGTGGTCCAGGCCCAGGCCGGTGAGGTGCGCGAAGCCGGAGTGCGGGCGGAAGCGGTAGTCACAGTCGTTGGAGCGGACTTTCAGCGGGCCGGCGGGAATGACCAGGCGTTCGCCCTTGAACTGGTCGGAGATGGCCTTGCGCCGGGCCGCTGCATAGTTGGCCACGGCATCGCGTGCCGGCAACTGCTGGCCGGCGGGCGCCCAGTTGCTGGCCATAAAGGCCTTGAAGGCATCGGAACTGGGCCGCTGCGAGCGGTTGTTGACGCGCTCGTCGAGGGGCTGGGAAGCAGAGTTCAGGGTATTTTCGGCATCGTTCACGGCACCATCGTCTCACCAGCAGCCGGGCATGTGCGACAAAGGGGCCAATGCCTGGCCGGACGCGGTCAACTAGGCTGGGGAAGTGAGGATTGACCTGCATGCCCACTCCAACGTTTCCGATGGCACGGAAACCCCTGCTGACGTCATGGCCTCGGCGGCCAGGGCGGGCCTGGACGTCGTGGCCCTGACCGACCACGACTCCACCGACGGCTGGGCCGAGGCGTCCCGCGCGGCGTTGGACCACAGGGTGGCCCTCGTCCCCGGAATGGAAGTCTCCTGCCGGACGGAGCAGGGCATCAGTGTGCACCTCCTGAGCTACCTGC
This sequence comes from Pseudarthrobacter sulfonivorans, assembly GCF_031454915.1. Classification (GTDB taxonomy): domain Bacteria; phylum Actinomycetota; class Actinomycetes; order Actinomycetales; family Micrococcaceae; genus Arthrobacter; species Arthrobacter sulfonivorans_C. Next base: position 494,444 of record NZ_JAVDRS010000001.1, read on the forward strand.
ACGATCCCGTTCACCCGGGGCTCCTCGACGAAATCACCAAGGCCAAGGATGCCCGCCTCACCAGGGCAGAACGGATGGTAACCCTGCTCGCCGAGGACTACCCGCTGACCTGGGACGACGTCATCCACCACGTCGCTCCCGGGGCCACGCTGGGACGTCCGCACATCGCCGATGCCTTGGTGGCGGCCGGCGTGGTCTCGGACCGCTCGGAAGCCTTCACGTCCATCCTCACCTCGCATTCGCGGTACTTTGTCCAGCACTACGCACCCGACCCGGCAACCGCCGTCGAACTTGTGCGGGCAGCCGGAGGCGTCCCCGTCTTTGCCCATCCCGTGGCGTCAGCCCGCGGACGCATTGTGGGGGAGCGCACCTACCTGGACATGATCGACGCCGGCCTGGTGGGCCTGGAGATCGAGCACCGCGACAACCCTGAGGAAGGCCGCGAGTTCCTGCGCGGTCTCGCCGCCAAGCATGGACTCCTGGTGACGGGTTCATCGGACTACCACGGCACCGGCAAGCCCAATCTCCTCGGGGAGAATCTCACCACAGCGGAGGTGCTGGCCCGGATCGAGGAGCTGGGCACAGGTACCTCAGTGGTCCGCCCCTGACCTAGTTGGGCGGGAACGACGTAAAGGTCGCCTTGGCACCCAACCGCTTGGCCATAACGTCAATGGCGGGCTGGTTCTGGTCCACGCACACGAACTTCCGGTCCAGCTTGGCCGCCACGGCACCGAGCGTTCCGGAGCCCGCGAAGAAGTCCAGGCACCAGTCACCGGGCCGGCTGGACGCGGCTACTACACGGCGGATGAGGCCCTCGGGCTTCTGCGTCGGGTAGCCGGTCTTTTCCTTGCCGGTGGGGGAGACGATGGTGTGCCACCAGACGTCGGTGGGCAGCTTCCCCAGCTCCCGCTTGGCAGGAGTCACCAGGCCTGGAGCCATATAGGGCTCCCGGTCAACCTCGGCGCTGTCGAAGTGGTACTTCGACGGGTTCTTGACGTACACGAGGATGTTGTCGTGCTTGGTGGGCCAGCGGTATTTGGCGCGCGCCCCGTAGTCGTAGGCCCAGATGATCTCGTTCAGGAAGCACTCGCGGCCGAAGATGGCATCCAGCATCACCTTGGCGTAATGGACTTCCCGGTAATCCAGATGGAGGTACAACGTGCCGTCGTCAGCCAGCAGTCGCCAGGCTTCCACGAGCCGTGGCTCCAGGAAGGACCAGTAATCGCTGAACGCGTCATCGTAGCGGTGCAGGGCGCCCTTGATGGTGTCGTAGGAGCGGCCCTTGAAGCCCACGCGGTCGCCGTCACCGTCAGTGTTGAGCACCATCCGGGTTTCCTGGCGCGTCTGGGCCCGGCCGGTGTTGAACGGCGGGTCCACGTAAATGAGTGTGAAGGCGCCGTCCGGCAGCGAGGGGAGGAACTCCGCGTTATCCGCGTGAACCACCAGGTTGCTGCCGTCCGGCGCCCAGACGGTGTCAGTCATCGAGGCTGTTAGGCCTCCGCGTTGCCGGGCTGCGAGCCGTTGTCGGCACTGGCCACTACTTCGCCGTTGCGGCGGCGGGTGCGCGTCCGGCTGCGGCGGGCACGGGGGTCCACTTCGCCGTCGGCCGTAGCAGCAGTAGCAGACTCGGCGGCAGGCCCGGTGCCGGCGGCCGCCGCATCGGACGTACGACGACGGCGGTCACCGGAGCGGCCGCCCGTCTCGCCACTGCGGCGGCTGCTGTCGCGCCCACCTGAACGGCCGGCGTCGCGTCCGCTGTCACGGCCGCCGTCGCGTGCTGTATCCCGTGCACCGCCGCGCGTGTTCTTCTTGCCCGTCTCGCCCAGGTCCTCCAGGACCTCGGCGTCAACACCGGCGAGCGTGCGCTTGTTGCGGGGCAGGCGGCCCTTGGTGCCTTCCGGGATGTCCAGCTCTTCATAAAGGTGCGGGGAGGAGGAGTACGTCTCCACCGGTTCCGGGTAGCTCAGGCCCAAGGCCTTGTTGATCAGGCCCCAGCGCGGCATGTCGTCCCAGTCCACGAAGGTCACGGCGGTGCCCTTGTTGCCGGCGCGGCCGGTGCGGCCCACCCGGTGCAGATAGATCTTTTCGTCCTCGACGCACTGGTAGTTGATGACGTGGGTGACATCATCCACGTCGATGCCACGGGCGGCGACGTCGGTGGCAACCAGGACGTCCACCTTGTTGTTGCGGAAGGCGCGGAGAGCCTGCTCGCGGGCACCCTGGCCCAGGTCGCCGTGGATGGCGGCGGCGGCGAAGCCGCGGTCCACCAGTTCTTCGGCCACCTTTGCGGCGGTGCGCTTGGTCTTGGTGAAGATGATGGTGCGGCCGCGGCCGCGCGCCTGCAGGATGCGGGCAACAACTTCAACCTTGTCCATGCTGTGGGCACGGTAGATGAGCTGGCGGATATCGCGCTTGGTGAGGCCCTCGTCTTCGGGATCAGCTGCCCGGATGTGGGTGGGCTGCGTCATGTAGCGGCGGGCCATGGCGATGACGGGGCCCGGCATGGTGGCGGAGAACAGGAGCGTCTGGCGGACCGCAGGCGTACCGGCGATGAGCGTTTCGACGTCCGGGAGGAAGCCGAGGTCCAGCATTTCGTCAGCCTCGTCAAGGATCACTATCTTGACGTTCTTCAGCACCAGGTGCTTCTGCTTGTACAGGTCGATGAGGCGGCCGGGGGTGCCCACCACCACCTCGACGCCCTTCTGCAGGGCCTCCACCTGGGGCTCGTAGGCACGGCCGCCGTAGATGGTGGTGATGCGGGCATTGCGCTTCCGCGACGCGTTCTGGAGGTCGTTGGCCACCTGGACGGCCAGTTCGCGGGTAGGCACGATGACCAGGGCCTGCGGAGCGCCGGGAACAGCGAGCTTGTCGAAGCCGGCGTCGTCCGGACCCACCACGCGCTGCAGCGCGGGGATGCCGAAGCCGAGGGTCTTGCCGGTGCCGGTCTTGGCCTGTCCGATGATGTCGTGGCCCGAGAGGGCAACCGGCAGTGTCATGGCCTGGATGGGGAACGGGTGGGTGATCCCGGCGTCGGCCAGGGACTCGACAATATCGGCGCGGACGTTGTAGTCCGCGAAGGATTTCTCCTCGATCTCATGCGGCTTCTCGTCCGAGATGATGGTTTCTTCGGGTTCGATCGTTTCGATGCCGGAATCGTCAGTCAGGATCTGGTGGGTATGCAATTCACTCACAGGTGAGTTTCCTTATTCATTTGGGCATTGGCGCTGCCTGCTCAACGGGCCGGCCAACGTGGCCGTTCCGGAGCACGCTCGAAGCGCGCAAGCAAATCCAGTGGAAGCCGATCGCGGGCTATCTAAATGCTGGCACTGGTGACCAGCGGGTCAATCTCAAGATCGCGTAGGGGCGGGCTTGTTGAATTCAAAATCAAGGAAATCAACGACCGGGCATCCATATCTACTTCTTCAGTCTAGCCGTACGGACCCAAAACTCCGGCTTTGCCCGTTCAGGCAGGGCGGATGCAGGCTAGGACAGCAGCTCGAAGTGCACCTCACGGGCGGCGATGTCCGAGGAGATCAGGCGGACCCGGACCTTGGTCCCGGACTCCAGGTCGCCGGCGCAGCGGGCAGTCACGGCGGGCTCGGCGATCTGGATGACCCCCGAGGGGCCGGCTCCGTTCTTGCCATTGCCGTTTTTGCCGCCGTTGCCGTTCCCGTTGTCCTTCTGGGGCTTGGACCCGGAAATGACAATCGCGTCGAAGTCCTGGCCCACGTGGTTGACCAGCAGCGCGGCCTCCACCGTGTCCAGCGCCATGCGTTCCATCCGCGATGCCAGCTGGTCGGATCCGGCCATGATTTCCGGCAGGCTGGAGAGCGCTTCGCGGGCCCAGCCGGGCACCGGCTTGCCATTGCTCAGGGCCTCGCAGATCACCAGGACAAAGCGGTCGATCAGCCGCCGGAGGGGCGCAGTAGTGTGGGCATAGGCGGCGCCGATGGCTGACTGGATGGCATCTTCCGGAACGCTGCCGTCGAACGCGGTGTAGCTTGCTCCGCGGAACAGCATGCCGGCGGAGTGCAGGATAGCCAGTTGCCGGGGCTCGGTGGGATCCAGGCTGCGGAGGTACTCGCCGTAGCTTGCTTTCCCGTCCCACGGCTTGCCGAGAGCCACGGTCTGGAGCCGGAAATGCCTGAGTGAGCGCTCGTCCGGGGCTGGCATGGTGCGCAGGATGCCCACTTTCCCCGCCAGCATCAGGTTGGCTGCCGCCATTCCCGTCATCAGGGAAATCTGCGCATTCCAGTCCTCCACCGGAAGCTGCGGCGCCGCGGCAATCCGGTAGCCGCCGTCGGGCGTCTGCACGATTTCCTGCTCCGGCATGTTCAGACTGGCACCGCCGCGCTGCCGTTCCAGCTCTACGCGTTTGAGTCCCACTTCCTTCAGGAGCTGCAGCACGGGACTGGCGGTTCCGGCGTCGATTTCGGCCTGGACGTCCTTGTAGTTCAACTTGGCCCGGCTGCGGATGGTGGCCCGCTGGATAGTCACAGTGGAGACCTGGGCGGCGTCATCGAGCCCGAAGTCCCAGACGAACGCTGCACACAGCTGCCCGGCCAGGAGGCTCCCGGCCCCTTCGCTGATGACCTCAGGGTGAAGGGGGATGCGGCCGTCCGGGGCGTAGAACGTCTGGCCGCGGCGGCGGGTTTCGGCGTCCAGGCCGCCGCCGGGGCGGACAAAGGAGGGCACGTCCGCGATGGCATACAGGACCCGGTAGCCGGCGCCGGCACGTTCGATGAACAGCGCCTGGTCAAGGTCCGTGGACGACGCCGGATCGATGGTCAGGAACTCAACGGCCGTCAGGTCCGTGGCCGGCAGCTGGTGCGCAGCCACGGCTGCCTCGGCGTCCCGGACCGCCTCCGCCGGGTAAGGCCCCGGCAGTTCCAGCTCCGTCCGCAGGGCGCTCAGCGCTGCCTCGAGGGCATTGGTCTGCTCGTGGACGTTAGGGGCCAACCGATGATGTGACACGAAATTCAGGTTAGCCCGATTTCCATGAATCGTGCACGCTCCGCCCCGCTGCGGGCTGGATTCTCAGGATGCGGCGGCATCCAGGGCTGCCAGGAGGGCCACGGCCGCCGCGGTGGGGTCCGAGGCTTCCGTGATGGCGCGCACCACCACGATCCTGCCGGCCCCGGCCTCCACCACCTGCTCAACGTTGCCCAGGTCGATGCCGCCGATCGCGAACCAGGGCAGGGTGCTGCCGGCAGCGCTGACCGCCTCCGCTGCATACCGGACCAGGTCAAGGCCGACGGCGGCCCGGCCGGGTTTGGTGGGTGTGGCCCACACCGGTCCGACGCAGAAGTAGTCCAGGCCGCCGTCGGCAGTCAGCGTCGCGGACATCCGGATGGCACCTTCGATCTGTTCAGAGGTGTGGGTGGACAGGCCCACCGTGGCTCCGGCGCCGAGCAGGGTGCGGGCCGACGCCACGGGCAGGTCCTTCTGCCCGATATGGAAGACGGGAGCACCGGACAACATGGCGATGTCGGCACGGTCATTGACTGCCCAAAGCCGCCCGTGCCGGGCGGCGGCTGCCTGAAGAACCGCCAACAGTTCCAGCTCCTCGGCGGCCTCGATTCCCTTGTCGCGGAGCTGGATGATGTCCACACCGCCGGCAAAGGCCGCATCCACAAAATCTCCAAAGTCGCCGCGGTCCCGGCGGGCATCGGTGCACAGGTACAACCTGGCGTCGGTGGGCAGGCCGCTGCTGGAATCCTGGGCGGTTTGGCTGGCAAGGGTATAGGGACTGGAGTGCGCGTTCATGGAAACCACCATAGTTCCCCTAAACTGGGCGAGTACTGCGGGAGCCTGTTGCAGCCGTCACAAAGCGGCAGGGCTGAGAGGGCGTCAGAGCCGACCGCTTGACCTGATCCGGCTAGTACCGGCGTAGGGAAGGAAACACGTGCTCCCCCCATCCAACTGCGGACCTGCGAGCGCACCAAGCCAGGCAGCAGACGGCCCCGGTGCCGTCCTGCACGCCGACGTAGCCGTGATCGGTGGCGGCGTCATAGGCCACGGCATCGCCTGGGAGGCGCGGCGCTCCGGCCGTTCCGTGGCCCTGATCGATGACGCACCGGGCTCGGGGGCCAGCTGGGCCGCCGCCGGTATGCTCGCCCCCGTCAGCGAGCTTCATTACCAGGAGGAAGAGCTCCTGGGGGTGATGCTCGAATCCTCAGCGCTGTGGCCTGACTTCGCAGCCACGCTGGCAAAGGCAGGGGCGGCGGACACCGGATACCTCACGACGCCGACGCTCGCCGTCGGTGCCGATGCTGCAGACCGCCGCGCCCTCATGGACCTGCGGAGCGTTCAGCAGGCGAACGGCCTGCTGGTAGAGCCGCTGACCGTCCGTGAAGCGAGGGCCAGGGAACCGCTCCTCAGCCCGGCCATTTCCTGCGCCCTGGATATTCCGGCGGACCACCAGGTGGATCCGCGGAAACTGGTGGCGTCGCTGCAAAAGGTCCTGGCCATCCACGAACCAGGGGCAGGGACCGCAGTGGACGGAGCCCGCGAGGGTTTCGCCGTTGACCACCGGGCCACAGGCCTGCTCTGGGAGGACGGCCGCGTCAGCGGAGTGAAGCTCGTGAACGGCGGCTCAGTCAGGGCGGGGGAGACCATTGTGGCCAACGGCTTGCAGGCGGCCTCGCTGGATGGCCTGCCGGACGGGCTGCACTTGCCCCTGCGGCCCGTGCACGGCGACATCCTGCGCCTCGCAGTGCCCAGGCACTTGCAGCCGCTGCTCACGGCCACCGTCCGCGGCGTGGTCCACGGTGTGCCGGTCTATATCGTCCCGCGGCAGGACGGCACCGTGGTGATCGGCGCAACCCAGCGCGAGGATGCGCTGTCCGCCACGGGAGGCACGGCCCCAGCGGCCACAGCCGTCTCGGCAGGCGGCGTCTACCAGTTGCTGCGCGACGCCCAGGCACTGCTTCCCGCCGTCGCCGAGTTGGAACTCCTGGAATCCACCGCACGGGCTCGCCCGGCGACTCCGGACAACGCACCGTTGCTCGGCCGCGTACCTGCCCCTGCGCCGGAAGCCGGGCACCTCCCGGGGCTGATTATTGCCACCGGTTTCTTCCGCCACGGCGTGCTGCTGACTCCAGCGGCGGCGGCCATCTGTCGGGACCTGCTGGACGGCCGGGAGGACCCGCGCTGGCACGCACTGGGCCCGGCCAGGTTCTCCGGCCAGCATCAACACACCGTTCAACCTACGAAGGAAACAGCATGAACATCACCCTCAACGGCTCGCAGCATGCCGTACCGCGCGACGCCTCCATCACCACCCTGGTCAGCCAGATTACGGGCCGTCCCCTCGCCGCCAACGGCCAGGCAAGTGACGGGCAGAAACTCGGCGTGGCCGTTGCCCGCAACTCCGAAGTAGTACCCCGCAGCCAGTGGCATGCCACGGCGCTCGCCGAAGGTGACAATGTTGAACTGGTCACCGCAGTTCAGGGAGGCTGACACCATGACAGTAACCAGCAGCATCAGAACCGGGATCCACCCCGCCGCAACGGACCAGCTGGTCATCGACGGCGTTGAGCTTGGCTCGCGCCTCATCATGGGCACCGGGGGTGCCCCCAGCCTCGACGGCCTGGGCGCAGCCCTGCTGGCTTCCGGAACCGAGCTGACCACCGTGGCCATGCGGCGATACTCGCCGGCGGAGTCGGGCTCACTCTTCCAGCTCCTGACGGACCATCGGATCCGGGTCCTGCCCAACACGGCCGGCTGCTTCACCGCGCGGGATGCAGTCATGACCGCAGAACTGGCCCGCGAGGCGCTCGAAACGGACTGGGTCAAGCTGGAAGTCATTGCGGACGAGCAGACGCTGCTGCCGGACGCCGTCGAGCTTGTGGACGCCACTGAACAACTCGTGAACCGGGGCTTCAAGGTGTTCGCCTACACCAACGACGATCCCGTCCTGGCCCTGCGGCTGGAGAACCTGGGTGCCACCGCGGTCATGCCCCTTGGGGCGCCGATCGGCACAGGCCTGGGGATCCTGAATCCGCACAACATCGAACTGATCGTCTCGCGTGCATCGGTTCCCGTGGTGCTGGACGCCGGCATCGGCACGGCGTCGGACGCGGCGCTGGCCATGGAGCTGGGTTGCGACGCCGTGCTGCTGGCCACCGCTGTGACCCGGGCGCAGAACCCGGCGCTCATGGGAGAAGCCTTCAAACATGCCGTTATCGCCGGTAGGCTGGCGAAAGCGGCCGGCAGGATACCGCGCCGCGAGCACGCCTTGGCGTCATCGGCGATGGAGAACCGGGCCGAGTTCCTCTAGGCCGGGCACCCGCTGCCGCCGCCCGCCGGGACGGGCTTTTGGAACGAACCTAGGAGTCCGCTGTGGCCGGCAACCAAGACGTCCTCACCCGCGAACGGCTTGACGCTGCCCTTGCCGTGCTGCCTGACTGGCGGTACAGGCTGGGCGGGTTCGTCACGGTCTATAAGGCGCCGACGGCGGCCGCAGCGCTGGAGCTGATTGCCGCCGTCGGACGTCTCGCGGAAAAGCAAAACCACCATCCCGATCTTGACTGGCGGTACAACAGGGTGTTCATCCGGTACACCTCCCACGACGCCGGCGGCGAGGTCACCGAACGGGACGCCGCCGCGGCGGCGGCCGCCAGTGATGCGGCCGCCCGGGCAGGGGCAACGGCCCAGCCGGGGCTGTTCAGGACGGTGGAGTTGGGCATCGACACCGTGGACCCGGCGGAAATCGCCGAAGTATGGCGGGTTGCCCTTGGCTACAAAAAAGGCCCGGGTGGTGACCTGGTGGATCCTTACGGCCGCGGACCGGGCGTTTGGTTCCGGGAAACGGCGAAGCCCAACAGCAACCGGTTCCACGTTGACGTCCACTGGAGCAAAGCCGAAGCGGGGCCCGTCCTGGAGAAGACCGCGGCGACCGGGGCCTTAATGAACCGTGACCACGCACCCGACTGGGTGGTGGTCACGGACGCGCAAGGAAACCGGCTGTGCCTGTGCACGGAGGAAGGCCACCAACCGGAGCCGTTGTGAGCCCCCGGCTTGGCTGGCTGCCACAACTTCTGGTTTGCTACAACTTCAGGGCCTGGGTGAGCCGCTGGATATCGTGGCGTTCGCGGGTCCGTCCCAGATAGATGACGGCGCCGATGGCGGCCGCACTTCCAAGGACCATCGGCAGAACCCACGGGATCCAGGTCAGGCCGGGCTGGTAGCCAAAGCCTGCCGTGATGAAGACGATCCAACTGACCGCACCCACCGCGACGGCGACGCCGGCGGGCAGCCCCATGCCGTACCGGGTATGGCGTTTGTCATTGGCCCAGACAATAAAGCCGGCGGCGGCCGTGGCCAGGACAACGATGGTCAGCGAAAGCATGTGGTCTCCCTCGGAAAGCAGCGGGCCACCGCCAGCGGCGGTGACCCTGCTTGTAAAGCTCGTGTGCTAGAACTGGCCGAAACCGACCTTGCGGGCCTCTTCAGCGCCGATTTCCACGTAGCCCAGGGCGCTGCCGGGGACAATGATGATGCGTCCCTTGTCATCCTTGAGCCGGAGCTCGGTGCCCTTGGTGATGGCTTCTTCAACGACCGTAGCTACAGCGTCAGCATCCTGCGCCGATTCCAGTACGATTTCGCGGCCAATATTCTGAATGCCAATCTTAATTTCCAAAAGGGGGCCTCCCAGCCAATCAAAGTTTCTTGGGTTCTCTTATTTGTAGTCTAGGACTCTTTAGGGAAGCGGGAAATTCCGCGCCAAGCTAAACGGTAAATGAGGTCGCTGGCCACATCGAGGTCCAGATTCCCGTCCGTTTCCAACCAATAACGGGCGCTGACCTGCGCCATTCCGGCCAGGCCGCGTCCCAAAAGCTGCGCTTCCAGGTGCGGAAGTTTCGTGTCTTCGGCAATGACGCGGGCGACGGCGTCCGCGAAGGTTTTGTTGAAAGTCTCCAGGCGTGAACTGACATCGGGATCGTTGATGAGGTCCGATTCGAACACCAGTCGGTGCGCCTGGTCGTCGCTGGCGATAAAGCGGTAGTACGCCCGCATGACGGCCTGGACGCGTTCGTCGTTGTCCGTGGTTGAGCTCAATGCACCGAGCATCAGGTCCGTCAGCGACGCCAGATGGCTGTCCAGCAACGCCAGGTAGAGCTCACGTTTGGACGGGAAATGCTGGTACAGCACGGGTTTGCTGACATGGGCTGTCTCGGCGATCTCGTCCATTGCTGCGCCGTGGTAACCGTTGGCAACAAAAACCTCCTGGGCAGCCGCGAGGAGCTGGGCCCGGCGCTCGTCCCGGGGGAGCCTGGCGGACCGCTGGCCTGCTGTGCGTTGAGGTGCGGGCGGTTCCCCGCCGGACGCCCGGTCAGCCCGCGTTTCATGGACCACAGTTGCCCTACTTTCCCTTGCCGTTACTTACACAATACTGCGCGGTAATATGACCGGGCGGTATCTCGGGGCATACATTGAAGTATGGCTTCGACTTTGACCGCAAATGATTCCACTCTCTCGCTTAAACCGCTGGTTGAGCCCGCCGGTGAGCTTACCCCGGCCGAGGTGGAACGATACTCGAGGCATCTCATCATTCCGGAAATCGGTGCAGTGGGGCAGCGACGGCTGAAAAATGCCAAGGTGCTGGTGATCGGTGCCGGCGGACTGGGATCGCCCGCACTGTTGTACCTGGCGGCCGCGGGTGTGGGGACCCTCGGAATCATCGACGAAGACGACGTTGACCTCAGCAACCTCCAGCGCCAGGTGATCCACGGCGTCGCGGACGTGGGCCGGTCCAAGATCGAATCGGCCCGGGACTCGATCGCTGCGCTGAACCCGCTGGTGGAGGTCCGCCTGCATAACGCCCGGCTGGATGCCTCCAACGCGCTGGAGCTGTTCGCGGACTACGACCTGATCCTGGACGGGGCGGACAACTTCGCCACCCGCTACCTGGTCAACGACGCCGCCGCCATCTTGGGCAAACCTTACGTCTGGGGTTCGATCTTCCGTTTTGACGGCCAAGTCAGCGTGTTCTGGGAAAAGCATGGCCCCACCTACCGCGACCTCTACCCCGAGGCCCCGCCCGCCGGGTCCGTGCCCTCCTGCGGCGAGGGCGGCGTCTTTGGCATGCTCTGCGCAGCCGTGGGATCCCTCATGGTGACGGAGGCAGTCAAGCTGATCACCGGCGTCGGGCGTTCACTGTTGGGCAGGGTGGCACTTTTTGATGCACTGGGCGGCAGCTGGCGCGAGATTCGGGTGGCCAAGGACCCTGCCGGGGCCCCGATTACCGAGCTGACGGACTACGAGGCCTTCTGCGGCATCACCCCCGCTGTCTCTGCCGACACGGAACACACGGTCACGGCGACCCAGCTGGCCACCATGCTCGCGTCACGCAAGGCCGGCCTGAAGGACTTCGACCTGGTGGACGTCAGGGAAACCGGCGAACACGACATCGTGAGCATCGACGGCTCGGTGCTGATTCCGCAGGGCAGGATCCTGGCGGGGGAGGCCTGGGCGGAGCTGCCGCAGGACAAGGACATCGTGTTCCACTGCAAAGCCGGAACCCGGTCAGCAAACGTTTTGGAGGCTGCGCGGAAGGCGGGCTACCAGCGCGTGAGCCATCTCGACGGCGGGATCCTGGCCTGGGTGCGGGACGTGGAGCCGCAGAAACCCGTGTACTAGGCGTTACCCGTCACCAACGCTCTGTCACTTTCTTGAAGGAAGTGACAGAGCGCAGCCCGAAACCCGCATCAAGTGTGAGAGCGTCGCTGGGGGTTAGGCGGTTGCGGTGCCACGGTAGTCAGCGGGGCACTCAGCTTGGGCCGCAGCGGCGGGCTGCTCCACGGTGATGCCGTAGAGGGTTTCGAGGGCCGAAACGTAGTCGTCCTGCTGGCCGTTCGCTGCCAGCTCGCGGGCGCGGACCGTGGGAACGTGCAGCAGCTGTTTGACCATCCGGCGGAGCGCGAATTCCACTTCCTCGGCGGCCGCGGTGCAGCCGTGGCGGGCACGGACCCGTTCCATTTCGGCGTCAAGGACATTCATGGTGTGCCGGCGAAGCGCAACGATGGCGGAGTCCACGGAACGGGCTTCCCGTTCCTGTTCGAAGGCCTTTGCGGCGCCGGACACAATGCCGCTCGCGTGGGTCAGCGACTCGGCCTGCTCCTGCGGGGCTGCCAAACGCACGGATTCGAGCGTGAGCAGCTCAACGCCGTCGAGCTGGCCCACTTCAGGGTCAAAGTCATGGGTCAGGGCGAGGTCGATGGCGATCAGCGGCTGGGGAGACAAGGCGCGGACCTGGGCGAGTTCGTCGGCCTCGACCCGGGTGTCCGAGCCGCTGCAGCCGATCATCACATCGGCCGCGGCTACCGCCACCGGAAGGGACTCGGCGTCCAGCGCCGTTCCGCCGCGGGTGGCGACGAACGCTTCGGCGCGGCCCGACGAGGAGAACACAGAGATGTCTGTGCAGCCCCGTTCGCGCAGCAAAGACATGGTGGCACCGGCGTAGGCACCCGTTCCGAACAGGACAACTTTCTTCGCCGACCAGTCGGGGTTTTCGGAAAGATCTGTGGCCAGGTCCAGGGCGACTGACACGATGGACAAGCCACGCGACCCGAGGGCGGTCTGCGCCCCGACCTCCTTGGCCGTTTTGGATGCGGCCTGGAACAGCCGGACCAGGCCCGAACTGGCCGTGCCCTCGTGCTGGGCGGTGATCAGTGCGCGGCGGACCTGGCCGGCAATTTCGCGCTCGCCCACAACGGCTGAATCCAGTCCGGCGCTGACCGTGAAAAGGTGCTGGCTGACTTCCGGGCCGGTCCGCGTGCTGAAGGAGCGGGAGACGAGCTGTTCGTTCAGGCCGCTCAAGCCGCTGATCTCGGACACCAAGGCTGCCCGGGCCGCCTCCACGTCGTCGGCGTGCGGTGCTTCGCCGTAGATTTCGTAGCGGTTGCACGTGGCAAGCACAATTGCGCCCGTCACTGCCGGCGATCCGGAGAGTGCGGACGTAGCGATCCCCGAAGCACCGTTGCTCAGTTGAGCAACGGTCTCAAGATCGATGTCGGCGTGTGTAGCCACCAATGAAAAAAGAACCACAGCAGACCAATCATAGCTTTTTCGTGGCTTGGTAGAACAACCCGGCGTGCCGGTGCCGGCGGCGGAAGCCCGTGATTCGCGCCACCACGCCTCCAAAGCCGCCTTGAGTGACACGCTGTCGTTATCTTTTAGGGCCGAACTTGGGCACAATCGATGGCATGACTTCCAGCCCAGCCGTGTCCAATGCAGGTACCCTTGCCGCCAGCCATCCGCTGATGGACGGCCGCACCGCCGATTCCCCGCTGATCACCGCCTACCGTGGCGGCAAGCCGTCGCGGCGGCCCGTGTGGTTCATGCGGCAGGCCGGACGCTCCCTGCCCGAGTACCTGAAGGTGCGCGAAGGCGTGGCCATGCTGGACTCGTGCCTACGGCCGGAACTGGCGTCCGAGATCACCTTGCAGCCGGTCCGTCGCCACGACGTTGACGCGGCTATCTTCTTCTCCGACATTGTGATCCCGTTGAAGCTCGCGGGCGTCGGCGTGGACATTGTGCCCGGTGTGGGACCGGTGCTGGACAAACCTGTGCGCACTGCCGAGGATGTCGCGGCCCTGCCGCAGCTGACGTGGGAGGCGCTGGAGCCTATCCGCGAAGCTGTCCGCCTGACCGTGGCGGAACTGGGCAAGACGCCGCTGATCGGCTTCGCCGGCGCGCCGTTCACGCTCGCCGCTTACATGGTGGAGGGCAAGCCCTCCCGTGACCACCTGGGCCCGCGCACCATGATGCACGCGGACCCGGAGACCTGGGCTGCGCTGGCCAACTGGGCCGCCGACGCGTCCGGGCTGTTCCTCCGTGCGCAGCTCGAAGCCGGGGCCTCTGCCGGGCAGTTGTTTGATTCCTGGGCAGGGTCGCTGGGCCTCGCCGACTACACCCAGCATGTGGCACCGGCCTCGGCCCGGGCGCTGGACCACGTCCGCCACCTCGGCGCGCCGCTCATCCACTTCGGTACAGGCACCTCCGAACTCCTGGTTGCAATGCGCGACGTCGGCGTGGACGTGGTGGGCGTTGATTACCGCCTGCCGCTGGACGAAGCCAACCGTCGCCTGGGCGGAACAGTGCCGCTGCAGGGCAATATCGACCCCGCGCTGCTGTCCGCGCCCTGGGAAGTCCTCGAGGCCCACGTTCGCGACGTCATCAAGGCAGGCTCCGCGGCGCCCGGGCACGTGCTGAACCTTGGCCACGGTGTGCCGCCCGAAACCGACGCCGCTGTCCTGACCAGGGTTGTCGAACTCATCCACTCGATTTCCCCGGAGTAGTCGCGTGGGCAGTTCGTTGAAGCCGGCCGTCGTCCTGGGCGGCGGCATCTCCGGCCTGCTGGCAGCGCGGGAACTGGCCACTGCCGGACACACCGTGACTGTCCTGGAGGCGACCGCCACCTGGGGTGGCTGCGTAGGCCTCCACGAGGTGGCTGGCCTGACCCTGGACAGCGGGGCGGAGTCCTTCGCCACGCGTTCCACCGCAGTGGCTGAGCTCGCAGCTGAACTGGGGCTGGCCGGCAAGATCGTTGCGCCCCGCCCCGGCGGTGCCTGGGTGCAGCTTCCGGACGGCCCGAGGGAACTGCCCAAGACCGGTGTCCTGGGCATCCCCGCCAACCCGTGGGACCCGGAGGTACGGCGTTCCCTTGGATTTGTCGGCTCCCTGCGGGCGTCCCTGGATAAGTATTTGCCAGCCCGGGTTGGCACGTCAGCGGATGTTACGAGCGTCTCGGCGCTGGTGCGGGCCCGGATGGGCCGCCGGGTGCTCGAGCGGCTGGTAGCCCCGGTGGTTGGCGGCGTGCACTCCGCGGACCCCGGCCTCCTTGACGTGGACATGGTGGCCCCGGGTCTCCGCGCGGGGATCCGGACGCACGGCTCGCTGGCTGCGGCGGTGGCTGCCCAGCGCCACGGCGCCGTGGGGTCTTCCGTCGCGAAGGCAGGTTCCGCCGTCGCCGGCCTTGAAGGCGGCATGCACACCCTGGTCTCGGCCCTCATCAACGATCTTCGGGAACGCGGAGTCACGCTGCTGGGCGGTTCCACGGCGCGCGCTGTGGAGCGGACCGCCGATGGCTGGCGGGTCACCGCCGGCGAGGCTACGTACGACGGCGGCCTGCTCGTTGTGGCGCTTCCGGGCCCGGCCGCCGTTGGGCTGCTGCAGGAGGCGGTGCCCGCCCTGGCCGGCAGGAGTCCTGGGCAGGGGCCGGACGTCAGGCTCGTCACGCTGGTAGTGGACCTGCCTGAACTGGATCGCAGGCCGCGGGGCACCGGGATCCTGGTGGCACCCCAGACGCCTGGCATCCAGGCAAAGGCACTCACCCACGCCACCGCGAAGTGGGACTGGCTGGCTGCCGCGGCGGGGCCTGGGACGCATGTTCTGCGTCTCTCGTATGGCCGCCTGGAGGGCAGTGCAGTGGGCAGTGGCGCAGATGGCTCGCCGGTAGCGGACTCTGACCTCCTGACGGCAGCCCTGCGTGACGCCTCCACACTGCTCGAAGTCCCGGTTCGGGAGGAGGACGTCGTGGGCTGGGATGTGGTCAGGTGGCAGGGCGCCCTGCCGTTCGCAGCCGTGGGGCACAAGGCCCGGGTGGCCGGGATACGCAAACTTTGTTCGGCGGAGAGCGGACTGTGCATTGTAGGCGGGTGGGTGGCCGGCAACGGACTCGCCGCTGTTGTGTTCGACACACGGAAAGAAGTTCTCAGCCTGCTCAGCTGATCATCGCCCCTGTTCAGCGGAATATGGGCCCGGCGGCAGCTTCCGAGAGCCTGCATTTTCGGTTTTCAATCGGTCCGACGATGTGGCTAGGGTCGATATCTATGGTTATTTACAGGTCCGAAACTTCCCGTTCCAGGACCAGTATCCATGGGGGGCTACGGCGTGGCGCGGCAGCGGCCGCCCTCGGAGCGGTACTGGTATTTTCTGCAGGAGTCCCCGCCACCCAGGCTGCCGAGGGCAAAGGTCATACCGGCAAGCCCGCTCAGGCCAAGAACCACAAGGACGACTCCTTGATTGAGGGTGTGCTGAAAGGCCTGCTGGGAGGTTCCGACGGCGATAATTCCGACGGCGGTGACAACGAGACCACGGAATCGCCCGAGCCGGCGCCCACTTCCTCGCGCCGGGCTCCCGCCACCCCTGCCCCAACCAGCACAGCCCAACCGACGGAGCCGGAAACCCCGTCACCGACTCCCACAGCCGCGTCACCCACGTCGCCGGCCACGGTTCCCCAAAACACCCCCACCCAAGGAACCCCCACGCAGGGCGCCCCCGCGAAGTCGCCGGCGCCGTCGTCCAGGTCCAGGGATTCCGACGCCGGTTCAGCGGCTGGCGGAGCGGGCACCAGGACTCAAGGCCAGGCGGACGCGCCGGAAACGACGCAGCAGGCTTCCGAAGGATCGGAGTCCCACCCCGCCGGGGGCGGGCAGGAAGCAGACCCGGCGGCGGGGGAAACGACGGCCGGCGCCCACAGCACCGGCTCCACCGAGACTGCGGGATATCCGACGGCCGCAGGGGCCCCCTCGGCCCGGCAGAAGATGACTGCCGCCACCGGGCCCGCAGCCGAAACGGCGAAAGTATGGCTCGGCGTCGGCCTGGTAGGTTCAGCCGGGGCCGCCGGACTCCTGTTCGCCAGGATCCGCAAAATCTGAGCCTCCCGGGACACGTTTGTGGGGGAACCGGGCGGAGGCTGTGAAATTCAGCACTTCTACGTCTTGTAGAAGTCGCCGGTTTCGACTTGAGGGTAGGTAACGGGCAAACTGGTAACTATGAGCCACACTTCTGCCGAATCTGTCACTAAAACCGAAGAATCAGCCCAGCAGTTCTTCACCCTCTGGACCGTTTTCAAGCGCTCTGAGGACTTAGTGCGCAGCGCCGACGCTTCCGCCGACTTTGACGCCCTGCTGTCCCGGCTGGCCGACGCCGGCGTCACCCACCGCGGCAGTTACGACGTCTCCGCCATGCGCGCCGATGCTGACGTCATGGTGTGGCTCCACGGCCCGAAGCCCGAAGCGCTGCAGCAGGCCATCCGCGACATCCGCCGCAGCAAGCTCTTTGCCGGGACCGAGATTGTCTGGTCAGCCATGGGCGTGCACCGTGAGGCTGAGTTCGCTAAAAACCACACCCCGGCTTACTCCCGTGGTGTTGAACCGGCCGAATGGCTGTGCGTGTACCCGTTCGTGCGCTCCTACGAGTGGTACCTCCTGCCCGACGCCGAGCGCGGCAAGATGCTGCGCGATCACGGCATGCTGGGCCGCGAGTTCCCGCAGGTCATCTCCAATACGGTGTCCTCCTTCGCATTGGGCGACTGGGAATGGATCCTGGGTCTTGAGGCCCCGGAGCTCGTTGACCTGGTTGACCTCATGCGGCACCTGCGGTCCACCGAGGCCCGCCACCATGTGCGGGAGGAAATCCCGTTCTACACCGGCCGTCGCATCACCGCGGCCGAGGTCGCCGAGGTCCTCGCATGACCCGGTCCGATCCCCAGGCGGGCTCCACGGTCACCGCTGCCAACCCGGTCACCGAGGCCGGCCGCATGGGGCCCAAGGACTACGACGCCGTGCTGCTCGCCTCCTTCGGCGGCCCGGAAGGGCAGGACGACGTCCTCCCGTTCCTGCGCAACGTCACCCGTGGCCGCGGCATCCCCGACGAGCGGCTCGAAGAGGTGTCCCACCACTACCGGGCCAACGGCGGCATCAGCCCCATCAACCAGCAGAACCGCGAACTCAAGGCCGCCCTTGAAGCAGAGCTCGCAGCCCGCGGCATCAGCCTCCCGGTCCTGTGGGGCAACCGCAACTGGGACCCCTACATTCCGCAGACCCTGCAGGACGCGTACGACGCCGGCCACCGCAAACTGCTGATGGTCACCACGAGTGCCTACTCCTGTTACTCCAGCTGCCGCCAGTACCGCGAGGACATCGGCATTGCCCTGACGGAGTCCGGGCTGGACGGCCGGCTCGAGGTGGACAAGGTCCGCCAGTACTTCGACCACCCGGGCTTTGTGGAACCGTTTATCGAAGGCACCGCTGCCGGGCTCGCGGACGTGCGGGCACAGCTCGCCGACGCGGGCACTCCGGATGCCCCCATTCACATTCTGTTCGCCACGCATTCGATCCCCACCCGGGACGCCGACGCAGCCGGACGCTCCGAGGCCGAACCGCGCGAATTTGAAGAAGGCTCGGCCTACGTGGCCCAACACCTGGCAACGGGTGCGGCGGTCATTGAGAGGGTCAAAGCCGAATCCGGCCTGACCGCACCGTGGTCCCTGGTGTACCAGTCCCGCTCGGGCGCACCGCACGTGCCGTGGCTGGAACCGGACATCAACGATGCCATCGAGGAGTTGGCGGGCCAGGGTGTCAAGGGCATTGTCATCGTTCCGCTGGGTTTCGTCAGCGACCATATGGAAGTCGTCTGGGACCTGGACACCGAAGCCCTGGAGACCTGCCGCAACCTGGATCTGGCCGCCACGCGCGTTCCGACGCCGGGCACCCACCGGAAGTTCGTGAACGGCCTCGTGGACCTCATCTCGGAACGCACGCGTGCCAACAACATCAGCGACCGGCCCGCCCTGACCGGGCTGGGCCCGTGGTACGACGTCTGCCGGCCAGGCTGCTGTGCTAATTTCCGCGGCGAAAAGCCGACCATCGCCGGAGCTGACACCACTGTTGGCACCGGACATGACGAGTACCCGGCAGGCGCTGCCGGGGGAGAAAGCGAACTGTGACCGTGAGGATCGGAACCAGGGCCAGCAAACTCGCCCTGACGCAGACCCAGCAGACCGCTGACCAGCTGGCTGCCGTGGGCGGCTTCCCGGTGGAGCTGGTGCACATCACCACCGAGGGCGACGTCAAGACCGGATCGCTGTCCCAGATGGGCGGCACCGGCGTGTTTGTCGCAGCCCTGCGCGATGCCCTGCTTCAGGAGACCTGCGATGTCGCAGTGCACTCCCTCAAAGACCTCCCCACCGGCGCGGCACTTGGCCTGACCATCGCGGCCACGCCCAAGCGTGTGGATGTCCGGGACGTGCTGTGCGCGCGTGATGGCCTCAAGCTGGCCGATCTGCCGCAGGGTGCCACGGTGGGCACCGGCTCTCCGCGCCGCGCGGCCCAGCTGCGCGCTGCCCGCCCGGACCTGGACGTGCAGGACATCCGCGGCAATGTGGATACGCGCCTTGGCCGCGTGCCCGGCCTGCCCGGCAACGCCGCAGGCGCCCCGGGTGACCTCGACGCCGTCGTGCTGGCAGCCGCCGGCCTGGAACGCATCGGCCGCCTGGACGCCGTCAGCGAGTTCTTCGAGACCGACGTTATGCTCCCCGCGCCCGGCCAGGGGTCACTGGCTATCGAATGCAGGACCGCTGACGCCCCGCGCAAGGCCGGTTCCACCGAAGGATCCCAAGGCGTCCTGGCGCAGGCCCTGGCCGCGCTCAACGATGAAGACACGCGTCTCGCCGTGACCGCCGAGCGTGCCGTGCTGGCCCGTCTTGAGGCTGGCTGCGCCGCCCCGGTGGGTGCTTTCGCCTACCGCAAGGGCAGCATGCTGTACCTCGAGGCAGCGGTGTGCGCCGTGGACGGCACGCGGACGGTGCGCGAAAAGAAGGCGACAGACGGCCTGACCGAAGTCGGAGCCACACTCCTTGGCATTGAGGTAGCCGAACTCCTGCTCGCTGCCGGCGCCGCGGAGATCGCGGACCTTGCCGCGTCCTGACGCCCTGGCCGGAGATCTGGCCGGCGCCCTGGGTGGCAGGCGCGTCCTGATCACCCGGAGCGCTGACCGCGCCTGGCCGCTGGCCTCGCTGCTCAGCAGCCTGGGGGCCGAACCGTCGGTCCTGCCGCTCGTCGACTTCGAACGGGCAGCCGACCAGCTGGCGTTGGATGACGCTCTGGACGCCCTGGCCGCCGGGGGCTTCGACTGGCTTGTGGTCAGTAGCATCACCACGGTGCGAATGCTCCTGGAAAAGGCCGCCGAGCGGGGGACGACGCCGGCAGCCCTGGTGCACACCGGAACGCGTGTGGCCACCATCGGGCCGTCCTCCCGGCAGATCCTGGAAGCCGTTGGCATCCCCGTGGCGCTTGCCCCGGTGGACATCCAGTCCGCCGAAGGGCTCGTGGGCCTCTGGACGGCAGCCCCGGAACGCGTGCTGCTTCCGCAGGCGGACATCGCTGCGCCAGGACTGCGCGAGGGGCTTGCGGCCAAGGGCGCCGATGTGACCTCCGTGGTGGCCTACCACACCGTGGATTACCCGGCCCCGCCAGCACTCCGCCTGCAAGCGGAGCTGCCGGCCGCCGTCGACGGTTCCCCGCACGCGCAGCCGCGGGAGCTGAGCCCGCTGCAGGCCAGGGAAGAGCTCGACGCCGGACGGATGGATGCTGTCGTGGCGGCATCGCCGAGCGCCGCACGCCGCATCGCCGCGACCCTGCTGCCGCTGGGCAGTTGCCGATTCATCGCCATTGGGCGCCCGACGGCGGCAGAAGCTGCCTTGCTCGGCATTCCGGTGGCCGCCACCGCCAAAGTACCCACCCCGGACGGCATAGTGGCCGCCCTGGGCACAGTATTCGCCAACGAAGGGAACATCCGATGAGCTTTCCGAACCACCGCCCCCGCCGCCTCCGCACCACGCCCGCCATGCGCCGGCTCACCGCCGAGTACCGTCTGGCTCCGGCGGACCTGATTCTGCCGGCGTTCATCCGCGAGGGCATCAGCGAGCCGGCGCCCATCAGCTCCATGCCCGGCGTGGTGCAGCACACCACCGAGTCCCTCAAGCGCGCAGCCGCGGAAGCCGTGGAACTTGGTGTCGGCGGGATTATGCTGTTCGGCGTTCCTGCCGTGCGGGATGCCCGCGGCACCGCGTCCCTGGATCCGGATGGCGTCCTCAACAAAGCCATCCGCGATGTCCGCGCTGAGGTGGGCGATGACCTGGTCATCATGGGCGATGTCTGCCTGGACGAATTCACCGACCACGGCCACTGCGGCGTTCTGGATGCCGACGGCTACGTGGACAACGACGCCACGCTGGAGATCTATGGCCAGATGGCTGTGGCCCAGGCGGACGCCGGCGCCCACGTCCTGGGCCCGTCCGGCATGATGGACGGCCAAATCGCCGTTATCCGTCAGGCCCTTGAGGAGTCCGGCCACAAGAACACCGTCATCCTGGCCTACGCGGCCAAGTACGCCTCCGCGTTCTATGGCCCCTTCCGTGAAGCCGTGGACTCCCAGCTCAAGGGCGACCGCCGGACGTACCAGATGGACGCCGCCAACCGCCGCGAAGCGATCCTCGAGGTGGAATTGGACCTCGAAGAAGGCGCCGACATGGTTATGGTGAAGCCAGCCATGAGCTACCTGGACATCCTCGCTGATGTCGCAGCGATGAGCCCGGTCCCTGTGTCGGCCTACCAGATCTCCGGCGAGTACGCGATGATCGAGGCCGCCGCAGCACACGGCTGGATCGATCGGCGCGGTGCCGTCATGGAATCCGTCCTCGGCATCAAGCGGGCGGGTGCCAACACTGTACTGACCTACTGGGCCTCCGAGCTTGCGGGCTGGCTCAAGGAATCCTGACCAGTGGGAACCTGACCAGTGGCCTGTTGGAAGTGAATTCCGATGAGGCGGGAATGTTTCCGGACAACCGGTGGTTTGTATGCGTATGCATGAAAACAGTGAGCTTTCCGGAACCAATCCTCTAACCTCGGGCAACCCGACCGCCCCCGTCCCGGCGGACACCATCCTGTTGGGCGTCAGTACGTTCGGCGACGTCGACCTCGATGCCGACGGCGCACCCAAGCACCACGCCCAGGTGCTGCGGCAGGTGGTGGAACAGGCCAAGGTGGCGGACGCCGTCGGCCTCCACTCGTTCGGCGTGGGGGAACACCACCGCAAAGACTTCGCCGTCAGCGCGCCGGATGTGGTGCTGGCGGCCATCGCCACGGCCACCGAAAACATCCGGCTCGGCAGCGCAGTCACGGTCCTGAGCTCGGATGATCCCATCCGCGTCTTCCAGCGTTTCGCCACGCTCGACGCCGTCTCCAACGGCCGTGCCGAAGTGATCCTGGGCCGGGGTTCCTTCACGGAATCCTTCCCGCTGTTTGGCCAGGACCTTGCAGATTACGACGTGCTGTTCGAGGAGAAACTGGATCTCTACGACCGCGTGCGCTCCCAGAACCCGGTCAACTGGGACGGCCGCACCCGGGCGAGCCTCCGCGGCCAGATGGTCTATCCGCACGTGGAGGGCCGGCTGCTTCCCACCTGGATCGGCGTGGGTGGCTCACCCCAGTCCGTGGTCCGCACCGCGTCTTACGGCTACCCGATGGTCCTGGCTATCATCGGCGGCGAGCCGGAGCGGTTCCGTCCGTATGCCGACCTGTTCCGGCGCACCCTTGCGGAGGCCGGCAAGGAACCGCAGGCGCTGTCCGTGCATTCGCCGGGATATGTGGCCGAGACCGACGAACAGGCCCGTGAGGAGTACTACCCGCACTGGCTCGCCGTCCGGAACAAGCTTGGCGCGGAGCGGGGCTGGGGCCCGGCCGGGCGCGGCGAGTTCGAAGCCGCGGCGGACGAGGACGGCGCCCTGTTCATCGGTTCCCCGGAAACGGTGGCCGCGAAGGTGGCCAGGCTCAAGGACACCCTCGGCGCGGACCGCTTCGAGATGAAATACAGCAGCGGCACGCTGCCACACGATCAGATGATGCGCTCCATCGAACTGTTCGGCTCTAAGGTGGCTCCACGCGTTGCGGACATGCTCGCGGACCGCTAAGGCATCTTTGGAGGTGGGGGGAGTTGGAGCCCGCGCGTGGCGTGGGCTCCGGCAGCCACCGTTCCGGGATGGGAGAATAGGGGCATGACTCGTTCCGATGCCCTCTTCGCCCGTGCCCAAACCCTGATGCCCGGTGGCGTCAACTCGCCCGTCCGTGCCTTCGGCTCGGTGGGCGGGACGCCGAGATTCATGGTGTCCGCGAAAGGGCCTTACCTGACGGACGCCGATGGCAATGAGTATGTGGACCTGGTCTGTTCCTGGGGTCCGGCCCTCCTGGGTCACGCCCACCCCGCAGTGCTGGAGGCTGTCCACGCGGCGGTAGACCGCGGCCTGTCCTTCGGTGCTTCCACCCCGGACGAGGCCAACCTGGCCGCCATCGTGCAGGAGCGCGTGCCGGCCGCCGAGCGCGTGCGGATGGTATCCACCGGCACCGAAGCCACCATGACGGCAGTCCGGCTGGCCCGCGGCTTCACCGGCCGGAACCTCATCATCAAGTTTGCCGGGTGCTACCACGGCCATCTCGACGGACTCCTGGCTGCGGCCGGATCAGGGGTGGCCACCCTGGCGCTGCCCGGATCGGCAGGCGTCACCGAGGCCACCGCCGCCGAGACGCTGGTGCTGCCCTACAACGACCTCGCTGCCGTCGAGGCCGCCTTCGCTGCGCACGGGCCCAACATCGCCGCCGTCATCACCGAAGCCGCGCCGGCCAACATGGGCGTGGTGACACCGGGGGAGGGCTTCAACCTGGGGCTGTCCCGCATCACCCGCGAGCACGGCGCCCTGCTGATCGTGGACGAAGTGCTCACCGGCTTCCGCACGGGCTACTCGGGATACTGGGGCCTGACCGGCGGCGCGCCGGACGCGGCTGAGCCCTGGACTCCGGACCTGCTTACCTTCGGGAAGGTCATCGGTGGTGGAATGCCGACGGCGGCCCTCGCCGGGCGTGCCGACGTCATGGACTACCTGGCGCCCCTCGGCCCCGTCTACCAGGCCGGGACACTCTCCGGTAACCCCGTGGCCATGGCGGCCGGCGTCGCCACCCTGACGCACGCCACCCGCGACGTCTATTCATTTGTGGATGCGCGTTCGCTGGAACTTTCCTCGGCGTTGTCTTCGGCCCTGGACGGCGCCGGGGTGGACCACTCCATCCAGTTCGCCGGGAACCTCTTCTCCGTGGCGTTTGGAACGTCCGCCAACGGCGTCCACAATTACGCGGATGCCCAGGCCCAGGAAACCTTCCGGTATGCGCCGTTCTTCCACTCCATGCTGGATTCCGGCGTTTACCTGCCGCCCTCGGTCTTTGAAGCCTGGTTCCTCTCGGCAGCCCATGATGACGCCGCCATGAACCGGATCTTCGATGCCCTGCCGGCCGCCGCAAAAGCCGCCGCAGCTGCACAAGCCTAGGGCCGCCGTCGGGCGTTAACACACGCATAAACGAAAAACCCCGCCTCCCGGCCAATTCCCCCGCTGCATGCGAGGGGAATAGTCCGGGAGGCGGGGATTTTCTGTAACTGCGCTTAGAGGACGTCCGAGAGGAAGCCCTTCAGGCGGTCGGTCCGGGGATCCGTGAACAGCTGTTCCGGGGGACCTGTCTCGACCACCACGCCCGCGTCCATAAACGTCACGGTATCCGAGACGTTGCGGGAGAAGCCCATTTCGTGGGTCACCACCACCATGGTCATGCCGCCCTTGGCGAGATCGGTCATGAGTGCCAGCACGCCCTTGACCAGCTCGGGGTCAAGCGCCGACGTGGCCTCGTCAAAGAACATCACTTCAGGCTTCATAGCCAAAGCGCGGGCGATCGCGACGCGCTGCATCTGGCCACCGGAAAGGTTGGCCGGACGCACGTCCGCCTTGTGCTTCAGTCCCACCAGGTCAAGCTGCTCCAGGGCTTCGGCGCGGGCCTGCTCCTTGGACAGCTTGCGGAGCTTGCGCAGCGCCAGGCTGACGTTCTCCACCACCGTCTTGTGCGGGAATAGGTTGAACTGCTGGAACACCATGCCGATCCGCTGGCGCAGCTCGTCCGGGTTGTCCTTCAGGACCGACCGGCCATCCAGCAGGATGTCGCCCTGGTCCGGTTCAATCAGCCGGTTCATGACCCGCAGGAGCGTCGACTTTCCCGAGCCGGAGGGACCGATGACCGAAGCCGTGGTGCCTTTCTCCACGTGGAGGTCGATGCCGCGGAGGACATGGTTATGCCCGAAGGAGAGGTGGAGGTTCTTTCCGGTCAGGGTGCCGGAGGTAAATTCCGTCATGCGTGGGCTCCCTTGCCGATAGGTGCTGCAAGCTCGTCCGGTTCCTTCTTTTCCGGCCGGCCGGTGCGGAGCCGGTTGTCAATGAAGTTCACGAAGTGGGTCAGCGGAACGGTCAGGATCAGGTAGAGGATGCCGGCGGCCACCAGCGGGGAAAGATTCCCGGTGTTGGCCATGGCATCGTTTCCGATCCGGAAGATCTCGCGGTCCGAGGACGCCAAGCCGAGCATAAACACCAGCGACGAGTCCTTCAGCAGTGAGATGAACTGGTTCACCAGCGCCGGAAGCACGCGGCGGATGCCCTGCGGCACAACCACCAGGCGCATGGAGTTGCCATAGCTGAAGCCCAGGGCGCGCGAAGCCTCCAGCTGGCCTTTCTCCACGCTCTGAATGCCGGAGCGGAAGATCTCACCGATGTAGGCGCCGGCGATCAGTGTCAGCGCCAGAATGCCCAAAGGATACGGGTTACGCGAACCCGTGATTTCCCGGGCAATGGGGCTGAGCCCAATGCCTATCACCAGAATCACGAGAATGGCCGGAAGCCCCCGGAACAGGTCGGTGTAGATCCTCGCCGCCCAGCGGGCGGCAGGATTCCGGGAAATGCCCATGAGGGCGAGCAAGAGCCCCAGCAGGGACCCGAGAACGCCTGACGCCACCGCCAGGATCAGGGTGTTGGGCAGGCCCACCATAAGGAGGGAGGGAATGACCTTGGCCATTTCCTCCCAGTTCAGGAACGTATCACCAAGTTGCTCCAGGAGATCCATAAAGGATGAGGCCCCGGGTCAGCTCTGGGGAACCGAAGCAGCCTTGCTGCCCGGCTTCCAGTCGGCGGGGGTCTCGCGGTCCGGGTACCATTCCTTGGTCAGCTTGGTCCAGGTGCCGTCAGCAATGACTGCGTCCAGGCCCGAGTTCAGCGCGTCGATGAGCGGCTGGTTGTCCTTGTTCACGGCATAGGCCGTGAAGTTCTGGGTGTTGACCACGGATTCGGCGATGACAGTGCCGTCGCCGTCCTTGACCTGGCCCTCGGCCTGCTGTGAGGGCGCAACCCACGCGTCGATCTGGCCGTTGCGCACGTTTGCGTACACGGTGGCGTAGTCCGGGAAGCGGACCGGCTCGAGCTTCAGGGTGTTGGTGACGTAATCGTCCTGGACCGTGCCCTGGACGACGCCGATGCGGACGTCGGCGTTGAGGTCCTTGAACCCCTTGACGTCGCTGTCGGTCTTGGCGACCACGGCCATGAAGCCAAAGTCGTAGCCATTGGAGAAGCCCACGTTGGCGCGGCGGGCATCCGTGGTGGAAATTGACGAGGAGCCCACGTCGAACTGCTTGGTCTGCACCTGGGAAAGCAGGGCTGAGAAGTCAGTGGCCACGAATTCGACCTCGAGGCCGAGCTTGCCGGCAATGGCGCGCAGCAGCTCGTTGTCGTAGCCGGTGAATTTGCCTGAGGGGTCGATGAAGATGTTCGGCGGCGCGTCTGAGAGCGTGCCTACCTCAAGCTTGCCGGCGGTGTTCAGGCCAAGCTTGGTCTTGTCGATTTGGTCGAGCGGGGTGACGTCTGCAGTGGTGTATTTGTCCAGCGTCTGCTGGTCGCTGCCGGCCAGGGCGTCCGTGGGGCTGGCAGTAGGCTGGGCGCCCGAGCCGCCGCAGGCGGCCAGCGAGACAGCCAAGGCCAGCGCAACGGGAACGCCGGTCAGCCACTTCATGGCTTTAGTCTTCATCAGTAGTCACTTTCATCTGGGTCATCAGTTCAGCCGGGCCGCAGGGCGGGTGGATAGCGCCTGGCGCCTGCTGCGGCGTAGCCGGGCGTGGTGGTACCGCGGAACTTAATCATCTCATTTCCGGCTTTTCTGCAAGCTGGGCGAAGAAAGAGCTGTTTCCCGCCATGCTGGCCGAATAATATTCCGCTGACCGACGAAGGTTAACGGCCGATGAACGACCGTGGGTAACTGCAGGCGAATCGAGGGGCCCTGGGCGTGACAGTCAGGGTTTTCTGCCTATCTGTGAGTTAGCTCTCACCTAGAAGTCGCCGCGGCTGGCGTCTTCGGGCGGCAGGACAGGCCATTCGCCTTCGATCACGGCCGTAGGTTTGGTCTTGCGCAGGTAGTTCTGGAAGTCTGCCGCCTGACTGACGGCCCAGTCCTTCTGCAGTTCGTGCAGCTGGCTGGCCGGCATCTTGAGCTTGGGGAATTTGATGGCCATGGCGTCCAGCATCCGGAGCGTTGCCAGGGCGTCCGCTGCCGAGGTGTGGGCGTTATCCAGGTTGATGCCATACTCCTCGCACAGCGCTGTCAGCGTGCGCTTGCCCTTGCGGTAGCGGTCCACCTGCTTGTTCATGATGTACGGGTCCAGGACAGGGAACCGGCTGAGCTGCCGGACGCCATACCGGGCTGATTCCGCGGCCAGGACCGTGAAGTCGTAACTGGCATTAAACGCGATGACCGGGACGCCGGTGTCGAACAGTTCCTGCAGGACGGTTGCGAGCTCGCCGGTGACTTCGTGGGCCGGACGCCCCTCGCGCCGGGCCTGCTCCGTGGTAATGCCGTGCACGTCACTTGCCTCCGTCGGAATCTCAACGCCCGGATCGGCAAGCCATTCGTGTTCCTTGATCACGTCGCCCTTGTGGTCCACCACCGTCACCGAGGCCGTCACAATCCGCGCGGCACGGGAATTCCGTCCGGTGGTTTCGAGATCGAAGGCTGCGCGGGGGAGGGTGTTCCAGGTGGTCATGCTTCAACGCTACCGGCCGGCACCGACAGGATCCGGCAGCGCCACAGCGGCTAGTCTGGATCCATGCGGATTGAGTACGTCGAGGCGGTGCTGGCGGTGGTTGAGCTGGTTCCGCCGGGGACGGCTCTGGCCTATGGCGACGTGGCCGAGCTGCTGGGGTCCGGCGGTCCCCGGCAGGTTGGCCGCGTGATGAGCCACTACGGCAGTTCTGTGCCGTGGTGGCGAATTCTGAAGTCCAGCGGGCACGCCCCGGACGGGCATGAAGCCGACGCGCTTCGGCACTACCTGGAGGAGGGAACGCCGCTCCTTGGCCATCCCGAAGAGTACCTGCGGACGGGCGAAGGACGCTGGCGGGTGGATTTGATGGCGGCGCGCTGGTCTCCGGATGAAGACGATTTCGACCGGATCGACGCAATTGCAGAGCACCTTGAGCTGCGGCTGCACAGATTGTCAGTGGCTGATGATGGAATGTCCGTGTGACCCTAACAGTTCCCGATGTTGATCCCGCCGGCCTGTCCCGTGCCGCAACACACACCAGGTTCCCTGCTGGTGGCTCCGACGGCACAGGCCTCCGGCTTCTACCGCCAAGGCAGGTCCATGCCGAGGTCCCGGTGCTGTCAGCGGACCAGCGCGAAGCCGTTGAGGTACCGCATGGTTCGGGACCCGTACTGGTCCCGGGCGCGCCCGGCACGGGCAAGTCCACCGTCCTGATCGAAGCGGCCGTCCGCCGTGCCGTGCATGACGGCGTGGATCCGGAGCGAATCCTCATCCTGGCGCCCGGCCGCCTGGCGGCCGACTCGCTCCGTGACCGTTTCACGGCAAGGCTGGACAAGAGCCTGAGCACCACACCGGCCCGTACCTGGTCCTCCTACGCCTTTGACCTGATCCGCCGGGCCAAAGCGGAGGGAATCCTTCCGCTGCCGCGGGCCCCCCGCCTCCTGTCAGGCCCGGAGCAGGACCTCATCATCAGGGAACTCCTGGAAGGCCACCGGATGCCCGGACTGGAACTTCCTTGGCCCGCTGACCTGGAAGCAGCCTTGGTGACGCGCGGTTTCCGGCACGAAGTCCGCCTACTTTTTGACCGGATCATCGAATCCGGCCGAACGGCAGCTGACCTCGAGGAACTCGGGCGGCAATGCGGCCGGCCGGACTGGCTGGCCGCCGCTGCCTTGTACTCGGAGTACCGGGATGTCCTGGATCTGCGGATGCCCGAAGCGTTCGACCCCGCCGGCATCATCACCACTGCCCGGCAGATCTTCCAGGACGAGCCTGACTTCCTGGCCGCCGAACGCGAACGCCTGCAGCTGGTGCTGGTGGACGATGTCCAGGAAGCAAACCCTGCCGTTTTTGAACTGCTCGCAGACATCGCGGCGGGCAAGGACTGCTACGTCGCCTTCTCCCCGGATACCGTGGTTCAGGGCTTCCGGGGGGCACGGCCGGATCTCGTCGCTGACCTTCCGCAGCTGCTGTCCAGCGAGTCCAGCGTCCTGGAAAGGCCGCTCTGGCACGCCCACCGGCATGCCCCTGCCATCGCGGAGGCCTGGCTCGGAGTCGCCGGCCGGATCTCACAACGCGCCGGAGGGCAGTTGTCCCGGCGGCTTGAGCAGCCCGGCCCCGTGGCAGAGGCCGCCAACGCCGGAACCGCCGTTGTCAACGCCCCCGCCACCGGCGGCCCCGTCACCGAACCTAAGACAACGGCCGCAGGAACGGTGGAAGCGCACCTGGTCCCGTCGCCGGTCCACGAGCTGCGCTACGTCGCCCAGCGCATCCTGGACCAGCACGTTAACCATGGCCGCGACCTCGGGACGATGGCCGTGATTGTGCGCAACGGCGGCCAGCTCAGCGAGCTGCAACGCTACCTTTCCGGGCAGGGGATCCCGGTCCGCGTTCCGGTTGCCGAATCTGCGGTCCGCGACGAAGTGGCAGTGCGTCCTTTGCTCGATGCCTATGCGATCGCCCTTGACCCCGCGCTGCTGACGCCGGAGGCTGCCGTCGCACTGCTGACCTCCCGGATCGGCGGGGCGACCTCGATTGAACTGCGCCGGCTCCGGCAATCCCTCCGGCGCGAGGAGCTCCAGGGCGGCGGCGGGCGGACCAGCGACGCCCTGCTTGTCGAGGCGCTCCTGGAACCGGGCGCGTTGGTGACCCTGGGTGTCGAGGGCAGGTCCGCGCGCCGCACAGCCCGCATGCTCCAGGCCGGGCAGGGCGCTGCCGCCCAGCCCGGCGCCAACGCCGAGACAGTGCTCTGGGCCCTCTGGCACTCCACCGGGCTGGCCAATGCGTGGACCGAATCCGCCCTGTCCGGCGGCTCCCACGGGGCGCGGGCCGACCGCGACCTCGATGCGATGATGGCACTCTTCCACACCGCCGAGCGCTACGTCGACCAGATGCCCGGCGCCGGCCCTGAGCAGTTCCTCGAATACCTCCTGAACCAGGAACTGCCCATGGACACGCTGGCCGCGCGGGCGCAGGTGGACGACGCCGTGGAACTGATGACCCCGGCAAGTGCCGCAGGGCGGCAGTGGCCTGTCGTCATCGTGGCCGGGCTGCAGGAAGGTGTCTGGCCCAACACCCGGCTCCGCGGCGAGCTGCTGGGCAGCAGCCTGTTTGCGGACGCTGTGGAGCACGGTGTGGGCTATGCCCTGCAGTTGGACCCGCTCAGCAGGCTGCGGGAAATCCGCTACGACGAACTCCGGAGCTTCTCCACCGCCGTGTCCAGGGCGGAGCAGCTCCTCATCTGCACCGCCGTTTCCTCGGAGGATGACCAGCCGTCGTCGTTCCTGGACTACGTGGCGCCGCTCGAACCGGGTCTCGAGGGCCGGGGCTTCACGCCCGTGGAACGGCCCATGACGCTCCGTGCCCTGGTGGCCGAGTTGCGCCAGTACGCCCAGCTGGACGGCAGATACGAGCCCGAGGCTGCCGAGGCCGCCAGGGTCCTGGCGGCGCTGGCAACTGCGGAACCGCCCGTCCCCGGGGCCCACCCGGACAGCTGGTGGGGCCTGCTGCCGCTGAGTACATCGGAGCCGGTGGTCCCGGCAGGCGGGACGGTCTATGTCTCGCCTTCCAAGGTGGAGTCCGTGCAAAAGTCCCCGCTCGACTGGTTCGTCCAGGCCGCCGGGGGCGAAGCCGCCACCGATTTCGCCCGCAGCCTCGGAACCCTGGTCCACGCCATCGCGCAGGACATGCCAGAAGCCTCCGGGGGGCAGTACGTTGAAGAACTTCTCCGCCGCTGGCCCACGCTGGGGATGAAGGACAACTGGGAAGGCAAACTGGACTTCCAGCGGGCCGAAACAATGGTTCGAAAGCTCGCCCAGTACGTCCTGGTGATGCGGAGCGAGGGCCGGAGCCTGCTGGGCGTCGAGCAGGACTTCGAAGTGCGCCTGCCCGACCTTCCTCCGCTGCAGGCAGCGGACGCCGGTGGACTCGACTCCGGATCCTCCGACGTGGAGCCCCGCGTCACTGAACCACGCGCCGCTATCCTCCGCGGCCAGGTAGACCGCCTGGAGATCGACAGCGAAGGAAGGCTGGTCATTGTGGACCTCAAAACCGGAAAACGGCAACCGGGGAAGACAGAGTTGTCTCGCCATCCCCAGCTGGGGGCCTATCAGACGGCTGTTGTTGCCGGCGGCTTCGCGGACGCACCAGGGATGGCCGGTGCCGCAGGGCCAGACGCGGCCGTGCCGGGTGGTGCCGTTCTGGCACAGCTGGGCACCGCCACGAAGAGCCCTGGAGTCCAGCAGCAGGAACCGTTGGACCCGCAGGAAAACTGGGCCCTGGACATGGTCAACGATGCGGCAGCGCTGATGGCAGGCAACAGCTTCGAGGCGAGGCACGATCCTGCGAAGGGCGGTCACGGCGGTCATGGCTGCCGGCTCCCGGAAGTCTGTCCGCTCTGCATTCGCGGAAAGCAGGTCACGGAATGAGCCGGCAGCAGCCTCCCGAGCCCCTCTTCAGTCCCGAACGGCTGTCCGGGCTGTTGGGTGAAAAGAACACGCCCACGCCGGAACAATCCGCCATCATCTCCTCGCCCCTGGCCCCCCGGCTGGTGATCGCGGGAGCAGGCTCCGGCAAGACCGCCACCATGGCCGACCGCGTGGTGTGGCTCGTGGCCAACGGCTGGGTCAGGCCCGAAGAAGTCCTGGGTGTCACCTTTACAAGGAAGGCAGCGGGCGAACTGGCCACCAGGATCCGGGCGAAATTGGCTGCGCTGCAGCGCATCGCGGCCCTGGACACCGGGCATGCCGTGTTCCCGGAGGGCCTGCTCAGCAGTGACGCCCTTGAGCCCAAGGTGTCCACGTACCATTCCTTCGCCAGCGGAATTGTGTCCGACTACGGGCTGCGGCTCGGCGTGGAGCGGGACGTTGTCCTCCTGGGCGGTGCCCAGGCATGGCAGCTGGCCAGTGAAGTGGTGGAAGCGTTCGACGGCGACTACCGCCATTTCAAGGCAGCCAAGTCCACACTGGTCAAGGCAGTTATCCAGCTGGCCGGGGAATGCGCTGAGCACCTGCAGGAACCGGCCGGCGTCGAGTCCTGGCTGATGGCGCGGCTCGCCGAATTCGAAGGGCTGCCTTACGTGGCCGGTGCCTCGAAGAACGCACCGCAGGCGGCCGGTGAACTGGCCGCCATGCTGCGTACGCGGGCGAGCGTCGCTGACATGGTGGGGCGGTACACGGCGGCCAAGAGGGCCAGGGGAGCACTGGATTTCGGCGACCTCGTGGCGCTCGCTGCCCGCGTGTCCCGGGAGGTTCCGCTTGCCGCAGAGATGGAACGCCAGCGGTACAAAGTGGTTCTCCTGGACGAATTCCAGGACACGTCATACGCCCAACTGGTGCTGTTCTCACAGCTCTTCGGTGAGGGCCATGCTGTCACGGCCGTGGGTGATCCGAACCAGTCAATCTACGGCTTCCGGGGGGCCTCTGCCGGGCAGCTTTTCCACTTCGTCCGCCAATTTCCCGTCCGTCTGGAGAGCCTGGAGATCGGGGGCGGGCAGGCGACGTACCGGCTGGCGCCAACGTCGTACCTCACCACGGCGTGGCGTAACGGCCGGGGGATTCTCTCCGCGGCCAACATTATGTCGGAGGCACTGGGACGCGCGGAGGCAGCCAGGGCACCGGCCGGCACCACACCGGAGGCCGCCGCCGTGCCCCCGCTGCAGCCCAGCCCGTTCGCAGTGGAGGGGCAGGTGGTGCTGGGGCGCTTCGGTACCGACGTTGACGAAGCCACGGCCTTGGCCGGGGACGTCCTGAAGTACCGGGTTACGGACTTCGAGCGTGAGGCCGACGGCACTCCGGTGGCGCCGGCCCTGGCTGTGCTGTGCCGGCGGCGCGCCCAGATGGAAACCATCCGGCGGGAGTTCGAGTCGCGGGGGATCGCGTACGAAATTGTGGGGCTGGGCGGGTTGCTGGACACACCCGAGATCGTTGACCTCGTGGCCACGCTGCGGGTGTTGGCAGACCCGGGACGTTCGGATTCCCTGATGCGCCTCCTTGCCGGTGCGCGGTGGCGGATTGGGCCAGCGGATCTGATGGCATTCCGCGACTGGTCAAGCCAGCTCGCCCGCCGCCGCGGACATCTGGCTGAGGCTACGTCTCCGGATGCCGATGCCGGGGACCCCTCCGGGGACGCCGTCATCGAAAGCGACCTGACTGACGGAGCCAGCCTGGTGGAGGCCCTGGACTGGCTGCCACGTGAAGATTGGGTTTCCGCCCATGGCCGGGCGCTGACGGAACAGGCCCGCGAACGGCTCGGCACGCTGTCGGCGGAGCTCAGGCAGTTGCGCGGGTATCTGGGGGATGACCTGACCACGTTGCTGGGCGAGGTGGAACGCGCCATGTTGCTCGATATCGAGGTCGCGGCCCGCCCGGGGACCAGCATCCACCAGGCCCGCCGCAACCTGGACGCCTTCCAGGATGCGGCCGCCGGATTCCTGCGGACCTCCCACCGGGTGGACATCCTTGCGTTCCTTGCCTGGCTCGAGGCGGCTGCGGCCGAGGAGAACGGCCTCGAAGCACCGCCGCCGGACATCAACCGTGAGGCGGTGCAGCTCCTGACCGTCCACGCATCCAAGGGCCTGGAATGGGATGTTGTTTTTGTCCCGGGCCTGAATGCTGGCGCCTTCCCCAGCAACAAGGACTCCCGGTGGAGCAGCGGCGCGGCTGCCCTGCCCTGGCCGTTGCGGGGGGACCGTTCGGATCTGCCCCAGTGGGATACCGACCAGCCCGACCAAAAGGGCTGGCTGGACGCAGAAAAGGATTTCAAGGCAGCTGTCCAGGTCCACGGTGAAGGTGAGGAGCGCCGCCTGGCGTACGTGGCCTACACCAGGGCCAAGCACGTCCTGTGGGTTTCCAGCGCAGCCTGGGTGGGCTCCCGGGCAGGCCGCGCCGACATGTCGCCGTTCCTCGCTGAACTGGAGCAGCTTGTCGGCGACCCCATGAACGGTGCGGACATCGCAGGCGCCGTGGTGCACCCGGCATCGGTTGAGGAAGCCTCGTTGCCGGAGAAGAGCCCGTTGACCACCGAAACCGAGCTGGCCGGGTGGCCGTATGACCCCCTCGAAGGCCCTGCGGATCCGCGCACGGGTGAACGCCTGCGCACCGTCCCCGGCAGGCGGCTGGCCATGGAGGGTGCCGCGGCACGCGTCCGGGCCGCCCTGGGTGCACCTGGCGCCCTGGGTGCGCCTGGCGCCCTGGGTGCGCCTGGCGCCCTGGGTGCGTCAGGCGACGGGCACACGCCTGCTCATGGGGCCGGGCCCGCCGACGCGCCGGGAAGACCGTTACGGGGCAATGCCGCTGCCTGGGCCAGGGAAGCTGCCTTGCTGCTGGAACGCCGGTCCAGGCGGGCAGGCGGGCAGGACGTGCACCTGCCCGGCCACATCTCTGCTTCCACGTTGGTGGACCTGGGCGAGGACCCCGAGGCAGTGGTGGGCCGGCTCCGGCGTCCGGTCCCACGCGAACCGGGCATGTCAGCCCGGAAGGGAACGGCTTTCCACGCCTGGGTGGAGGAGTACTTCGGTACCGCCGGAATGCTGGACCTGGGTGAAGCCCCGGGGTCGGACGACCACATTGATGCCGCCTACGACCTCGACGCCATGGTGGCTACGTTCAAGGCCTCGGAGTGGGCCGACCGGTCACCGGCTTTTGTCGAAGTACCGGTGGAAACCCGGGTGGGGGATGTGGTGGTCCGCGGGCGCATCGACGCCGTCTTCCTGGATTCCGACGGCCGCTGGGACCTGGTGGACTGGAAAACCGGCCGCCGGCCCTCCGCGTCCCAGCTGCGGGCCAAGTCCGTCCAGCTCGCCGCGTACCGGCTTGCGTGGGCCCGGCTCAAGGGCGTTCCCGTCGACGAGGTCCGCGCCGCATTCTTTTATGTGGCGGACAACCAGGTGGTGCGGCCGCACGATCTGGGTTCCGCGGAGGAACTTGAAAAGATCGTGGCGGACGCGCTGGAAGCTAGTGCTTCCTGACGTCCACAATGTTGATCGCCGCGGTTGAGGTGTCTTCGGCCACAGGGTGCGCCGGTGCCTTGTCTTCGGGTGCGCCGTCCTGTGCGACGTCCGAGGGTGCTGCGCCCGCTGGTTCTCTATCGGCCACGGCCGCTTCCGCCGGCGTTGGGTCCGCCGGGATGGGGCTCACCTCGACGGCGGGCGGCACCGCTACCGGCTGCGCCGGCTCGTCAGGTACCGGCACGACAGTGACCGCCGGTACCGGGGCGACGGTGACCGCGGAGGCGGACGAAGCGCTCCCTGCTGGTGACGGAGTCACTGCCGGTGACGGCTCGGCGTCGGCAGTTACCCCGGCTCCGGCAGGCGCATGGCCCGGCAGCGGCTCAACGCTGATGGCCTGGCCGCCGTGTTCCTCGACGTCGGCCGCCAAGGTTGCCAGCATGCCTTCTGCTTCGGCCACCATTTCTGCATCGCCGGCGGCAATTCCCTTGACGAGGTATTGGGCCAGGGCGAATTCGGCGGACAATGCGGCCCGCCGCAGCAGATGCTGATCCGGAGCGTCGCGTCGGTTGTCGGTGTAGCTGGCCAGCACCGCGTCCACAAAGTCCTGTTCGTTGGAAGCAACCAGCCAGGCGAAGTCGTCTGCGGGGTCGCCGATCCGGAGATCGGTCCATCCAGTCACCGCTGTGACACGGCTGCCGTCGACCAGAAGGTTGTCTTCATGAAGGTCTCCATGGACAACGCTCGGGTTGAACCGCCACAGCGAGACGTCCTCCATGGCATGTTCCCAGCGGCGCAGGAGCGAGGCCGGAATTTTGCCGGTGGTGGCAGCCTGGTCCAGCTCGTTGAGCCTGCGCTGCCGGAATTCGTTGGGGGTGTAGCTGGGCAGGTCGGCGTTGCTGACCAGTGAGTGCGGAAGGTCGTGGATTGCCGCCAGCGCCGAACCCACCTCCCGGGCGAGTGCTGCCGGGCCGGCCGTCAGTTCCTCCACGCTGCGCGTGCTGCCGGCCAGGTGCGAGTAGACAAACGTGCTCAGGGCGCCGAGCCGGACGCTCCCGGCCACAGTCGGCATCAGGAAGGGCAGCTCTGCCCGGATGGCCGGGGCGAACGCCCGGAGAACCAGGAACTCTGTCTCAAGCCGTGCACTGGCCTCCGCATGCCGTGGCGACCGGACCCGCCAGCGCTTGCCTTCTGAGTCAAGGAGCAGGGCGGAGTCGAAATCCGCGGGATCGTCCGCGGCGGAGCTGACAGCTGTGGGGGTCAGCCCGGGGACTGCCGCGGTTGCCACGGCTGCCAGTTCGATCGGTTTTCTTCTCACCGTTCCACGGTAGATTGGCTGGCGGCCAACACAACGATGTGCGGCGGCGAGTCCCCAGATACCCTGCAAAAGTCGGCTCCACTGCCAAGTTGTGAGGTCCCTGCCACATGTTCCGCCGATTCTCCCCGGTAAATGTAAATTGTCGGTCCGAGTCAGTACGGTGGACACATGAGTCATGCGGAGTCTGCTACACCGGCCTACCAGGCGCAGGCAGTGCACCTGCCGGCCAACCACCTGGTCGATACCGTCCTGCCGGTCAGGCCAGCCATGGTGGATCGGGGCTCTGTTGGACGCGTCCGGCCCGGCATGGTTGAGGGATTACTAGGCAGCGGACGCACCCTGGCAGTTGTCCTGGCCGGGAGGCAGGCCCTCGTGCTGGCGAACCAGCTGTTCCTTCCCCCAGCCTCACAGTTGCTGGCCGGGCTCCGGAACCTGGGTACGGCCCCGGAACAGGTCATCTACCTCGGCGCCGCGTTGGCGGGCTCGGACCTGCCTGCCGGCACGGAGGTTGTCCTGGCAGTCCTGCCCGAAGCTGTCGCCCCGGGCGCGGCCGGAATCCCGTCGGACGCAGAGTGGGCCGGCTTCCGCGACATCGCTGCAGTCCTGAACCCCACCGGCACGGCGTTGTTCGTTGAGGCAAGCGCCATTGCCAACTGGCACGCCACACATACGCACTGCCCCCGCTGCGGTGTCCCAACCGTGGTGGAAGCCGGCGGCTGGGTGCGCCGCTGCCCCCAGGACGGTTCTGAACACTACCCGCGGACCGACCCCGCCATCATCGTGACCGTGGTGGGAACGGATGGCCGGCTGTTGCTTGGCGGAGGCGGCCCGGTGGATGCAAAGAATTACTCCACGCTGGCCGGATTTGTGGAGCCGGGCGAATCCCTTGAGCAGGCCGTCATCAGGGAAATTCATGAGGAAGTGGGCATCAGGATCGCCCGCTGCCAATACTTGGGCTCCCAGTCGTGGCCGTTCCCGGCGTCCCTGATGCTTGGGTTTTCCGCCATCACGGAAGATACAGAGGCAACGCCCGACGGCGTGGAAGTCACCCGGGCGCGCTGGTTCAGCCGGGAGGAACTGCAGGATGCCGTGCTCGCCGGCGAGATCACCATCTCCAGCCGGTTGTCCATTGCACGCTCCCTGATTGAGCATTGGTATGGCGGCCGGATTCTGGACCGCACCGACACCTGACCCCGGTGAGGCAGCTTCACGGGCCGGGCAGCATCATCGACCAGAAGCCTGCACATGGCAGTTCCACCCAGCAGTCCCAACAACCAGAGCAGCAGAAGTGACCACAGAGAATCCAGATAGTTCACAGTCCCTCGAGGAACGCATCCTCGGGGGACTTGATGCCGAACAGCGCGAGGTCGCCAGCACGCTGAACGGCCCGCTGTGCGTCCTGGCCGGTGCCGGCACGGGGAAAACCCGCGCCATCACGCACCGCATTGCCTACGGGGTGCATTCCGGTGTCTACAGTCCGCAGCGGCTCCTTGCCGTGACGTTTACGGCCCGCGCGGCGGCAGAAATGCGCAGCAGGCTGCGGGACCTGGGCGTGGGCAATGTGCAGGCGCGCACGTTCCACGCCGCCGCCTTGAGGCAGCTGCAGTTTTTCTGGCCGCAGGCTGTGGGTGGCACCCTGCCCAACCTGCTGGACCACAAGGCCCAGATGATCGCCGAAGCGTCCCGTCGCCTGCGGCTCAGCACGGATCGTGCATCCATCCGCGACCTCGCCTCGGAGATCGAGTGGGCCAAGGTTTCCATGCTGACCCCGGCCAACTACCTGGAGAACGCGCAGGGGAGGGGAACCCCCGGCGGCTTCGACCTCACCGCCGTCGCCCGGGTTTTCCAGTCGTATGAGGACGTCAAAACAGACCGCAATGTCATCGACTTTGAGGACGTACTCCTGATTACGGTCGGGATCCTGCAGGAGGACCAGAAAGTCGCGGCCACCGTCCGCGAGCAGTACAGGCATTTTGTGGTGGATGAGTACCAGGACGTTTCGCCGCTGCAGCAGCGCCTCCTGGAACTGTGGCTTGGTGGGCGGGACGAGCTGTGCGTAGTGGGCGATGCGAGCCAGACGATCTACTCGTTTACCGGCGCTTCGCCCAAACACCTGCTGGGTTTCAAGGCCCAGTATCCCGAGGCTAATGTGGTGAAACTTATCCGGGATTACCGTTCCACGCCGCAGGTGGTGAAGCTGGCCAACGACCTCCTTGCCGCCCGTCGCGGCGGCGGGCCGGTGGCTGATGCTGCCTGGGCGGCTCCGCTGCAACTGGTGGCACAGCGCCCGGCCGGGCCGGTGCCGCAGTTCACCGAATGCTCCGATGATGAAGCCGAAGCCGCCACGGTGGCACAAAAGGTCCGGGAACTGCTCGACGCCGGCACTCCCGCCAGCCAGGTGGCCGTCCTTTTCCGCACCAACGGACAGTCCGAAGCCTACGAGCAGGCCCTTGCGGCGGCCGGGATCGGGTACCAGCTCCGGGGCGGTGAGCGGTTCTTTGCCCGCAAGGAAGTGCGCGATGCCATTCTTCAGCTCCGGGCGGCCACCAGGGCTGTGGCCGAAACGGCCACACCCGAACCGCTGGGCCAGCTTGTCCGTGACATCGTTTCATCCCTGGGCTACACCGACGCTCCGCCCCACAACGGCGGCGCCCTGCGCGAACGCTGGGAATCACTGGCTGCACTGGTGGCGCTCGCGGACGAACTGGTCCAGGTCCGTGGCGAGCACTTCAGCCTCGCCGACTTCGTCAATGAACTCCAGGAGCGGTCGCTGGCCCAGCATGCCCCCACAGTCCAGGGCGTGACTCTTGCGTCGCTGCATGCGGCGAAGGGCCTGGAATGGGACGCTGTTTTCCTGGTGGGTCTCTGCGAAGGCCTGATGCCGATCTCCTTCGCGGACACTCCTGAAGCCGTGGATGAGGAACGCCGCCTCCTGTATGTGGGGATCACCCGTGCCCGCGAGCACCTGGCCCTCTCCTGGTCTACTGCGCGGACGCCAGGCGGCCGGGCCAACCGCAAGCCCTCACGGTTCCTCGACGGGCTGCGGCCCAACTCAGTGGCCAGCTCCAGTGTCCGCGGCAAGGGGCCGGCTCCGCGCCGGAAAGCCGCCACCCCCGCCACCTGCAGGGTCTGCGGGGGCATGCTGGCCACCGGCGCCGAACGCAAGGTGGGGCGCTGCAACGACTGTCCGCCCAGCTACGAGGAACAGACCTTTGACGCCCTCCGGCAATGGCGGAAGGAAATCGCGCTGGCCGCTGAAGTCCCGGCGTTTGTGGTGTTTACCGACGCCACGCTGACGGCCATCGCTGAGGCCAAGCCGTCCTCCCTGGAGGAGCTTGCGGCGCTGGCCGGTGTGGGGCCGGCCAAGCTCGAGCGCTACGGCGAGGACGTGCTTCGCGTGCTCGCCGAAAGCAGCGTCCTGTGAGAGGCCAGGGCGGCACGCAGCCACTCCGGCTGACCACCCCGGGCGGAGCGCCGGTGGAGGTGCGGAGGTCGGCCCGCCGGACCCGCACCGTGGCGGCGTTTTGGGAAAATGGGACGGCGGTGGTGGCCATTCCTGCCCGTTTCACCGCCGCGCAGGAATCCGAATGGGTCCACCGCATGCTGGAGAAGCTGCATCGCCAGGGGCAGAGGCGTGCTGACAAGGGACGGAAGCAGCCCGCCACGGATGCCGCGCTGGCGGCCCACGCGGCCGCTCTTTCAGCGCAGTACTTTGGCGGCAGGGCAGTGCCGACGTCGGTCCGCTGGGTCAGCAACCAGAACTCCCGCTGGGGCTCGGCCACGCCGTCGGAAGGAACCATCAGGCTCTCGGACAAGCTCCGACCCATGCCGCAGTGGGTCATCGACTACGTGCTGCTGCATGAGCTCGCCCACCTGCTGGTGGCCGGGCACAATGCCGCCTTCTGGAAGCTGTTGGAGGCCTATCCGGACACCATGCGGGCCAAGGCGTTCCTGGAGGGTGTCTCGTTCGCCACCTCCCGGGGCCTGGGAGCGGACGGCAACAACCCGGCCGACGCCACCGGGCTAAGCCACGGCGACGCCGACTAGGATTGCCGGCTCAGCCCTTGGGCTGGTCCCCATCGCCGGCGTCGGGATCTCCCGTGCCGGAGTCACCTGCGTCTGAATCAGGGGCCTCGGAATCGGTGGCGGCGGAAGAAACCGGGCCGGAAGCGCCGGGACCGGAGTCACCTGCGCCGGCATCGCCGTCCGAGTCGTCCTCCGGCGCGTCGTCGTAACCGCCACTCAGCAGCCTCTGGAGGGCATCATCCACTTCACTGTCGCTGGCCTCCGCCAGCTGACGGCGTCCACCGAAGCCTTGGGGGTCATCGAGGTCAGCCGCCGTGGGCAGCAGGTCCGGGTGCTGCCAGATGGCATCGCGTCCCGCGATGCCGCGTTCCTCCTTGAGGACGGCCCACAAGGTAGCGGCCTCCCGCAGGCGGC
This sequence comes from Pseudarthrobacter sulfonivorans, assembly GCF_031454915.1. GTDB lineage: Bacteria > Actinomycetota > Actinomycetes > Actinomycetales > Micrococcaceae > Arthrobacter > Arthrobacter sulfonivorans_C. The sequence continues at coordinate 535,381 of NZ_JAVDRS010000001.1, forward strand.
GCGGACGCAGTTCGAGTCCCACGAGCGAGGAGAAAGCGTGTTCAGCCGGGCCGCCGGTGGCGCGGCGGCGCCGGACCGTTTCACGCAGGGCGGCCGCTGAGGGCAGCATCTTCTCCGTGGCGGAAGCGGTGAGCTCGTCCACCCAGCCTTCAACGAGGGCCAGCGCGGTCTCCAGTTTTTCGAGAGCCTGTTCCTGGGCGGGCGTCCGCTGCGGCATAAAGACGCCTTTGGACAGTGCCTCCTGGATACCTTCGGGGTTGCTCGGGTCAAGGTCGCGGGCCAGTTCCTCGATGCGGGAGGTATCAATGTGGATACCGCGGGCGTACGCCTCAATCGCGCCGAGGAGATGGCCCCGGAGCCACGGAACCTGGACGAACAGGCGCGCATGTGCTGCCTCGCGAACGGCGAGGAAGAGGCGGATGTCGTTTTCCGGCAGGCTTAGGCCTTCGCCGAACGAAGCAACATTTGCAGGCAGCAGGGCCATTTCGAGGTCGGCCAGGGGCACTCCGATGTCTGTGGAGCTGACTACTTCCCCGGAGAGCGCGCCGATGGCCTGGCCCAGCTGCATGCCGAAGATCGCGCCGCCCATGTTCTGCAGCATGGACGATGCCCCGCCCATCATGGACTTCATTTCTTCGGGCATCTGTTCGGTCATGGCGCTGGAGAGCGCGTTGGCGATGCTGTTGGCGACCGGTTCGGTCAGGCGCTTCCAGGTGCCCAGGGTGGCTTCCACCCACTCCGCGCGGGACCAGGCCCGGCCGATCAGGCCGGTGGCAGGCAGGTCGGTCACCGGATCGAGCCAGAGTTCGGCCAGCCGGAGAGCTTCGTCGACGGCCCGGGTCTGCTGGGATGTGACGGACGGGTCGGCGGTGCTGGCGGCAACCCTGCGGGCGTTCTCGTGCGCGAGCTGCCAGTTCACGGGCCCCTCCGAGGGGGCGCTCATCATGGCCTGGACCTGTGAGAACATTTGCGCCAGGAGGTTGGGATCGTCCGGGAGTCCGGCTGCTTTTGCCAGTTCGGCGGGGTCGAAGTTTTCCATACCCTTGCCGCCCATCAGGTTCTGCAGCATCTCGGTCAATGGATCCTTTGGCGTGTCGTCGCCGTTGGACGGATTGAGTGGGTTGGAGGTCATGGTCCCGCCGATCGTCAGTTTGAGCGTTCAACTTCACGGTACCCCGGGCCGGGGCGGCTGTCTGCCGGACAGGCGCGACGTTCGCTGTAGGCAAAGAGCTGGCCGGCGGCACCACCGCGTAGTGTTGGTTCAGTGACTACAACCCGTGGCGACCATCCAAACGAGGACCACGCTCCCGAGCTCGACGCCGGTGCAGCCATGAGTGCCGGAGCCCCCGAAGGAAGACCAGCCGGCGGAGCGCCTGCCGGGCAGTCTGCCCCGCGTGGCTCCCAGCAGGGGGACAGGCGGGTGTCCGTCATGATGCTCGCAGGAATGCTGGCACTGGGGCTGGGGATCGCCGCGGGAACCATTCCGGTGCCCTACGTTGTGGAGAGGGCCGGGCCCACGTTCAACACCCTTGACCGGACCGGTGACAGTCCCGTGATCAGCGTTAAGGGACACGCAACGTATCCCGCCAAGGGCAACCTTGACCTGACCACCGTTTATGTCGAGGGCGGCCCGAACGGCCCGCTCAGCCTCCTGGGCGTGTTCGGCGCGTGGCTCGACGGGTCCAAATCCGTTTACCCGCAGGAGCTGATTTACCCTACGGGCACCACCAAGGAACAGGCAGAGGAACAAAGCTCGGTCGCCATGACCACCTCCCAGGAGAACGCTGTCGCTTCGGCACTGAGGGAACTCGACATACCGTTCGGCCAGCAGCTTCAGGCAGCGGGGCTTTCCGACGGCTCGCCGTCGACGGGCAAGATCGAAAACGGCGACATCTTCGAAACGATAAACGGCAAGCCGATCACGTCACTCGCCGTAGTCCAGGAGGAACTGGCCGCCGGCAAGGGCGCGCCGGCCACGCTGGTGGTGGAGCGGGCGGGGGAGTCCGTCACGCAGGCCATTACCCCCGTGGACAACGGCGCGGGCCGCTACATTCTTGGAGTCATGCTCAAGTACCTGTTCACGTTTCCGTTCGACGTGACGATTTCCCTGGACAAGGTGGGCGGCCCCAGCGCCGGCCTGATGTTCTCGCTGGGCATTATTGACACGGTCACACCGGGCGATCTGACCGGCGGCAAGCACGTTGCCGGCACCGGAACCATCACCCCCGACGGTGCAGTGGGACCCATCGGCGGCATCCAACAGAAGATGCAGGGCGCGCGTGCCGGGGGAGCCACGTTGTTCCTGGCCCCGGCAGAGAACTGTGACGACGTTGTGGGACATGTCCCGGAGGGGCTGCAGGTTGTCAAAGTGGAGAATCTCGCCCAGGCGCGCACCGCCGTCGAACTGGCCGGATCAGGCCAGGGCACGTCGGGTTTGCCCGTCTGTACCACCAACTAGACTGAGGCCAGGAACTAAGCTTTACCGCCACTCGTGGCAGATATGACGGACGTTGCCACACGCTTGACCGGTGCCGGACGTTAACCGCACGCACGCTCAAAAATGTAAATCTGACGATCAGCTATGAGGTACCGAGTTTGTCCCGTCCTACCAGCCCCATCCCGCCCGGAAGACCCCCATCACGACGCGGGGCCCTGACACCCACCCTGATAGTCGTTGCCCTCGCAGTAGTGGGCTTTATCTTCTTCGCCAATGTGTGGACCGATGTCCTCTGGTACCAGCAGCTCGGTTACTTCGAAGTGTTCGTGACCGAAAACCTCTCCCGGATCCTGATTTTCCTGGCCGGCTTCGCGCTGATGTTCCTGGCAGTCTTTTTTGCCATCCGGATCGCGTACCACGCCAGGCCCGTGTATGCACCGGACTCTGAAATGCGTGACAACCTCAACCGGTACCAGGCCCAGCTCGAGCCTGTCCGCCGCGTTGTGATGGTGGGCCTGCCCATCCTGTTCGGACTGTTCGCCGGAAGCGCGGCCGCCAGCCAATGGCAGAAAGTGCTGCTGTTCTTCAACCAGGAGCCGTTCGGTAAGGAAGATCCCCTTTTTAAGCTGGACATCAGCTTCTATGTGATGACCCTGCCGTTCCTGGGCTTCATCACAGGATTCCTCATCAGTGTTGTAGTGGTGGCCGGCATCGCCGGAATCCTCACCCACTACCTGTACGGCAGCATCCGCCTGCTGGAACGCGGCGTGTTCACCAGCCGTGCGGCGCAGATCCACCTCGCCGTGACCGGCGCAACCTTCCTGATCCTGCTTGGCGTCAACTTCTGGCTTGACCGGTATGCCGCGCTGCAGAGCGACGGCGGGCGCTGGGCCGGTGCGCTGTACACCGACGTCAACGCTGTTATTCCCACCAAGGCGATCCTCGCCGTCGCTGCAGCCCTGGTGGCCATCCTCTTCATCGTGGCGGCGATCATCGGTCGGTGGCGCCTGCCGGTCATCGGTACCGCCATGCTGATCATCACCTCAATCCTCGCCGGCGGCGTCTACCCGTGGGTCATCCAGCAGTTCCAGGTGCGGCCTTCCGAGGAGACGTACGAGCGGGACTTCATTCAGCGCAACATCGATATGACCCGGGCCGCCTACGGCCTGGACCAGATTCAGGTGGACCGCTACGACGCCACCAACACGGCCACGACCGGGGCCCTGGCTCCTGATGCCCAGACCACAGCCAACATCAGGCTTTTGGACCCCAACCTGATCTCTGATGCGTTTTCCCAGCTGGAACAGTACCGGCCGTACTACCAGTTCCCCGACGCACTGAACGTGGACCGGTACGAGGTGGACGGCAAGATCCAGGACACGGTCATCGCCGTACGCGAGCTTAACCCGACCAACGTCGCCACCAACCAGCAGGGCTGGCTCAACCAGCACGTTGTCTACACCCACGGCTATGGGGTTGTAGCGGCCAAGGGAAACAAGTTCACCGTTGACGGCAAGCCGGAGTTCCTCCAGTCCGGAATACCGTCCACCGGTGTACTAGGCGACGACACCACGTACGAACCGCGGATCTACTTCGGCGAAAATTCCCCGGAGTACTCCATCGTGGGAGCGCCCGAGGGCGCAGCCCCCCGTGAGCAGGACAGGCCCTCCGGCAAGGAGGGCGAAGGGGACAACCAGTACACGTTCGAAGGTGAGGGCGGCCCGAACGTGGGCAGCTTCTTCAACAAGGTTCTCTACTCCATCAAGTTCCAGTCCTCGGACCTGCTGTTGTCCGATGGCGTCAACCCGGACTCCCAGATCCTGTACGACCGCAATCCGCGGGACCGCGTGGAAAAAGTGGCCCCGTACCTGACCGTTGACGGCAACGCCTACCCGGCGGTCGTGGACGGCCGCGTCAAATGGATCGTGGACGGTTACACCACAAGCCAGTATTACCCGTACTCGCAGCAGGAACAGCTCTCAGCGGCCACCGCGGACTCGCAGACCTCCGCAGGCCGATCTGTCGCACTGCCCAACAGTTCGGTGAACTACATCAGGAACTCCGTCAAGGCCACCGTCGACGCCTACGACGGCTCGGTGACTTTGTACGCCTGGGATGACCAGGACCCCATCCTGAAGGCATGGCAGAAGGTTTTCCCCACGTCCCTGAAGCCTTACTCGGAAATGTCCGGGGATGTCATGAGCCACGTCCGGTACCCCGAGGACTTGTTCAAGGTCCAGCGTGAACTCCTGGGCCGCTACCACGTGACCGAGCCGGGCAGTTTCTACCAGGCGAAGGATGTCTGGAGCGTTCCCAACGATCCCACCGTGGATACCGACGTCAAGCAGCCGCCGTTCTACATGTCGCTCCAGATGCCTGATCAGGACAAGCCGGCCTTCCAGCTGACGTCCTCGTTCATTCCGCAGATTGTGAACGGCACGGCCCGCAACGTGCTTTACGGCTTCCTTGCGGCTGATTCTGACGCCGGCAACGAAGAGGGCGTCAAGGCCGAAAGCTATGGCAAGCTCAGGCTGCTCCAGATTCCGCCGGAGATCCAGGTTCCCGGGCCGGGCCAGGCCCAGAATAAGTTCAACTCTGATCCCACGGTGTCCCAGGCCCTAAACCTTCTGCGCCAGGGTGCCTCGGAGGTCCTCAACGGGAACCTGCTGACGCTGCCCGTGGGCGGCGGGATCCTGTACGTCCAGCCGGTTTACCTCAAGTCGACTGGCGAGACGTCGTACCCGACGATGCAGCGCGTGCTGGTTGCCTTCGGTGACAAGGTGGGCTTCGCTCCGACGCTCGACGGCGCGCTGAAGCAACTCTTTGGTGGTGACTCCGGTGCTGCAGCCGGCGACTCGGACAACACCGGCCAGACGCCTCCGACGCCGGGCGAGACTCCGCCGCCCAGTGCTGGCGCCCAGGCCGACCTGAAGGCTGCACTGGCGGCGGCGAATGCCGCCATCAAGGCAGGCCAGGCGGCCCTGGCGGCCGGCGACTTCGCCGCCTACGGTGAGGAGCAGAAGAAACTGGCTGCTGCCCTGCAGAAGGCTCTTGAGGCCGAGGAGAAGATTCCGGTAACGGCCCCTGAGGCCACACCGTCGCCGTCACCCACGCCGTCACCCACGCCCTCGCCTTGAGCAAGTAACTGACGGCGGCCCAGCGAGACACACATCACGCCACCAGGATTTGGCCTCCCGTTCACCGGACGGTAGAGTTGATCTTGCGACGCGGGGTGGAGCAGTTCGGTAGCTCGCTGGGCTCATAACCCAGAGGTCACAGGTTCAAATCCTGTCCCCGCAACTGGTGGAAAGTCCGGATTCTGGAAACAGAATCCGGACTTTCTGGTTTAAGCCGACAGGCACTCGGATTTTGGGGTTATAGGACAAAACGTATGTAAATCCCTGGCTTGGCAGCGGTGGTGATCCTCGTCAGAGCCCGTCCCGGCCGCAGCAGCGCCTTTCCGGCATCAGTCCTGGGAGCAGGGCAGCCCGCGCGCCTTCGCGGTGTCGTCCCAGTGCCAACGTCTTTCATGCAACCCGGATTTTTTGTCCAGATAACCTGCGATATCGAGGCGGTCCGGGGCAATGAGAGGACAATATCTCCGGAACGAAGGGGCGGGATGATGGCCGCCAAAGGCCACTGGTAATTGCCTCGTCCAAACTAGGGTAGTGTTGATCAAGCGACGCGGGGTGGAGCAGTTCGGTAGCTCGCTGGGCTCATAACCCAGAGGTCACAGGTTCAAATCCTGTCCCCGCAACCATGTGAAAGACCCCGACCGGCAGTTACGCCGGCCGGGGTCTTCTTTTGCCCGATAACTACTGGTTCCTAGTATTCTCGTTCGCAGAGCCATTTGAGCACTGGTCAGTCATTCTCGAGAGGAATGTTGTTCGATGTCCACACCCACGAAGAAGCCCGGTTCTGCGACGGGCAAGCGGTCCAGACTCTACTGGGGTGTGCCGGCCGTGCTTGTGGCATTGGTGCTGGTGGTGCTTCTCGCCAAGTGGATGACAAGCCTCCCGGCGGTGGCAGCGTTCCTCGCTGACTACCCGGGCCATTCAGAACTACCTGACGGTGCGCCCGTGGGGTTTCCGGCCTGGTTGGCATGGCAGCACTTCCTGAACGGTTTTTTCCTGCTGCTCATCATCAGGACCGGCTGGCAGGTGCGGACCACGACCCGTCCCAGCGGGCACTGGACCCGTAACAACAAAGGCCTCATCAAGACCAAGAACGCGCCCACCAAGATCACGTTGGAGCTTTGGCTGCACCTGACGCTGGACGCTCTCTGGATGCTCAACGGCCTGGTGTTCGTGGTCCTGCTGTTCGCCACCGGCCAGTGGACGCGGATGGTGCCCACCAGCTGGGATGTCTTCCCCAACGCACTTTCGGCGGCTCTCCAGTACGCGTCATTGAACTGGCCCACCGACAATGGCTGGGTCAACTACAACGCGCTGCAGCTGCTGACCTACTTTGCTACGGTCTTTATTGCCGCGCCGCTGGCGTTCATCTCCGGAATCCGGACTTCGTCTGCCTGGCCCAAGAAGGCACCGGCCCTGAACAAGGCTTACCCCATCGAGCTGGCACGCGCCATCCACTTTCCGGTCATGATTTACTTCGTGGCGTTCATCGTGGTGCACGTATTCCTGGTTCTCGCCACCGGCGCCTTGCGGAACCTGAACCACATGTACGGTGGCAGCGACGACGCCGGCTGGTTCGGGTTCTGGGTATTTGTCGCCTCGATTGCCGCGATGGTGGCGGCGTGGTTCCTGGCGCGTCCCCTCTTCCTCCGCCCCATTGCCTCGCTCATGGGCAAAGTCAGCCGCTGACAGTATTTGCCGCTTAGCGGGGGAGCGTCAGTCCTGCTTCTGGTCCTTGAGCTTCTGGTAGGTTGCCAGCGCGCGTTCCCTTGACTCGGGAAGTCCCACGACCGGCGCAGGGTAGCCCTCCAGGTCCGGCTGTTTCCACGGTTCGTGGATGGCCTTGCGGTTCAGCGGGGCCAGTTCCGGAATGAACTCACGAAGGTACCGGCCCTCGGCATCAAACTTCTTGCTCTGCGTCACCGGGTTGAAAATCCGGAAGTAGGGGGACGCATCGGCGCCCGAGCCTGCCACCCACTGCCAGTTTGCGGGGTTGCTGGCGGCGTCGGCGTCCACCAACGTGTCCCAGAACCAGGCTTCGCCCAGCCGCCAGTCGGCCAGGAGGTTCTTGACCAGGAAGGAGGCAGCGGCCATCCGGACCCGGTTGTGCATCCACCCTGTCTGCCACAGCTGCCGCATCCCCGCATCCACGAGGGGATATCCGGTCCGGCCCTGTTGCCACGCCTTCAGTTCGGCTGGGGTGGGTTCCTGCCATTCGAAGCGGTCGAACTCCGGGCGGTAGTTGCGGGTGGCCAGTTGCGGATTCGCATACAAAAGTTGCCAGCAGAACTCCCGCCACCCGAGCTCGGACCGGAAGATCCCGACGTCGGGCGTCTCCTCGCGGGGGAAGCGGAGGCGTATCTCGTGCCAGACCCGGAACGGACTGATCTCTCCGAAGCGGAGGTGGGGGGAGAGCCTGCTGGTGCCTTCCACTCCGGGCACGTCCCGCCCGTTACCGTACTCCTCGGCTGGCCCGTCGAGGAAGTCATCCAGCCGGTGGTGTGCTCCGGCTTCCCCGGGTTCCCAGGTCCGTGCCAGGCCGGCGCTCCAGTCGGGTGACACGGGCAGCAGCCGCCAGTCCGCGAGCGTGTCACTGCGGGCTGCCCTGGAACCGGTACCGGGGGAGGGGAGGTGCGACGGCGCAGGGAGGGGCGCACGGGGTTCCCCCGATGCCGTGCAGGCCCGCCAGAAGGGCGTGAACACCTTGTAGGGTCCACCGCTGCCGGTGGTGATGGTCCAAGGTTCAAAGAGCAGGTTCGCCTGGAAACTCTCGGCGTCGAGGCCGTTCTCCGCCGACCATGCCTTGATCTCCGCATCGAGCGCACGTTCGGGACCACCGTAGCGGCGGTTCCACAATATGTGCCTGGCGCCCGTTTCCTCCGCCAGTTTGCGGATGACCCGCTCTGCCGGTCCGCGCCGGAGGGTGAGCGCGGAGCCAGCCTTCGCCAGGTCTGCCGACAGGGACGTCAGCGAGTGGTGCAGCCACCACCGGGCGGCACCGCCGAGGGGACGGATCCCGTCGGATTCCTCGTCGAGGATGTAGACCACTGTGAGCGGCAGGCCGAGTTCGACGGCGCGTGAGAGGGCTGGATTATCGTCCAGGCGGAGGTCATCACGGAGCCAGACGATGGACGTTTCGACGGGGGAGGCCATGGACTCCACGCTACACACCCACGGCAAAGGCCGGAGTCGATAACTCCGGCCCTTGTCATGTATGGATGGACAGTCCGCTCAAACGGCGGACGCCATGGCTACAGCTTGTCGAAGTCGGCTTCGTCGATGGTGGATTCCGATCTGCCAGCAGCGCCGGATGCTCCGATAGCGGGCTTTGCGCCGCCGGACTTCAGGGCGGCGAGGCGTGCCTCGATTTCAACCTGCTCGCCGAGATCCTCGAGCTGGTTGAACTGGGCGTCGAGGCTCGACGCGGCAAGTTCCTGCTGGCCGCGGACCTTGGCCTCTTCACGACGGATCTTCTCTTCGAAGCGGCCAACCTCGCTGGTGGGATCCATGAAGTCGATGCTCTTAATGGCGTCGTGCACCTGGGACTGCGCTGCGGCCGTCTTGGAACGGGCCACCAGTTCGTTGCGCTTGCTGGTCAGCTCGTTGAGCTTGCCCTTCATCTGGTCCAGGCCGGTCTTGAGCTTGTCCACTACTTCGCGCTGGGAGGTAATGCTGGGTTCTGCTCCCTTGGCCTCGTTCTCGGCAGACATCTGGCGCTGCAGGGCCACCTTGGCAAGATTGTCGAACTTCTCGGCATCAACGCTGTCCCCGCTGGACCGGTATTCGTCTGCCTTGCGCGAGGCGGCCAGGGCCTTATTGCCCCAGTCCTGCGCGTTTTTGATGTCTTCGCGGTAGTCGTCCTCGAGCATACGCAGGTTGCCGATGGTCTGGGCCACCGCAGATTCTGCCTCCGCGATGTTGTTGGTGTAGTCCCGGACCATCTGGTCCAGCATCTTCTGCGGATCCTCAGCATTGTCCAGCAAAGAGTTGATGTTTGCCTTTGCAAGCTGCGCGATTCGACCGAAAATGGACTGCTTAACCATGGTGTTACCTTTCGTCCTGCTCAGTGGTGGCCACTGAAATCAGTGAACAGTTGTTGTACCGCTTCTATCCGCCGGTGGGCTCATTCCCGCCGGCGCCTAGCTTCATGGGGTCAGAAGTCCCCGCCGCCGCCGGAGTCGCCACCCCAGCCGCCCATATCGCCGCCGCCAAAGCCGCCACCGGAGTCCCCTCCGCCCCAGCCGCCGCCGTCACTGTGTCCGCCGCCCCAGCCGCCGCCGCTGCCGCCGTTGAGGATTGAGTTGATGAGGATGCCGCCCAGGATGGCGCCGCCGAGGCCGCCACCGCCGCCTCCCCGCCCGCCGAACATACTCCCGCCGCCGAAGCCTTGGTTTTCATAGCCGCCGAAGTTGTCGACGTCGGCCTGGGCAAGTTGTGCTGCCTGGGCCGCGAGGGCGTGTGCCTGCTGGGCGTAGGTCAGGGCTGTGACGGGATCGTTGCGCGAGATGGACAGCGCGTAGTCCAGATTGCGCTGGGACTCTGCGAGCCGGGTCCGGGCCTCCGTGCCCACCCCGCCGCGGCGGGCGGTGATGTAGTCCGAGGTGGCACTGATCTGTGCCTGTGCGGACATGATGGTCTGCTGCAGTGACGCCTGGGCACGCCGTGCCTGGTCCTGCTGGTTCCGGATACCGGTCAGGGACTGGTCCAAAGCCTGGTGCGCCGTCTCAACGCGCTGAAGGGTTGCGATGGGATCGATCTTGCCGCCCTTGATTTCGGCCTTGACCTGGCTCAGGGCAGCTTCAACGCCGGCCACCGGGCCAGCGAGTTCCGGGTGCTCGCCGGACTTGATCATGGCCTTGGCTTGGGCAAGGTCCTGCGAGGTTTCGACGACGGCCGCCTCCAGTCCGCTGCGGGCCTCGTCCAGGCTGGCGGAGACCTTGGCGATGGCATCGAGCAGGACGTTGGTCTGGTGCAGGCTCTCTTCCGATGCGCGTACGGCGACTGCGGCGAGGCTGCCTTCGCCGGATGCGAGCTTTTCCTCGGCGGTGGCCGTGGCGTTTTGAACAAACGCCAAGCGTTCCTTTGCCTGGGTGATGTTGTCAGCAACCTGCACGAGGGCACTGTCGGCATACTTGGCACGCAGCGTTGTCAGCGACTGTTCCGCGCTGGCAATCTTCGCATCGGCATCGCGTGCCCCGGCGCTGACGGCGGCCAGGGCCTGCGGGGCGTTCTTCTCCAGTTCCCGCAGGGAATCGAAGTCTGCTTTCTGCTCCTGGAGTGACCCGAGCGCTGCCTCGGAACGGCGAATGATTTCGCCGAGCCAGCTCCGCTGTTGTTCTTCCGTGTCCGGAATATGGTCATCCAGCTGCTGCTGGAGCTTGAACGATTCGGTCATGTGGGCTTTTGCCTCGGCCAAGGCCTTGGTGAAGTTGCCCACGGCGGCGTCGCCATACTGCGCCTCGGCGAACCCCAGTTCCTGCTCGCTGGACTTGATGGCGTCGTCGGCTTCGATGATGAGGGAGCCGCTCTTGCGCCGGAGTTCCTCGATGCTGAGCGAAGCCAAGGGATCCAGCTCGGCACCCTGGGGACCATAGCTGGCGCTGGATGCCTGGGCGGCCTTCTTGCGCTTGTTGCGGAAGTAGAGGTACGCGCCGGCTCCGCCAGCCACCGCTACGCCCGCGCCAACCAGAACGGCAGCTCCAGCGCCGTCACCTGGGACGTTGCCACTGCCGCCGCCAGCGGCGTCACCAATGGCCGCCGCGGTGTTTATTGCAGCTTGTGCATAGTTGTCGTTGGCAAGTTGGGGGCCGATGGCACCGCTCTTGATGTTTTCAAGTTGGGCAGCCGTGATCTTGCTGTTGTTGGGCTTATTCAAAACGTACTGCCTGGTGTCAGTAGCAACTGCAAAGACCAACGCGTTTGGCCCTAGGTTGGCCTTCTTAGCAACCTCGTCGCTCCACGCTTCACGATCGGTGGGGCTCTCAAACTTCTTCACTGTAACGACGTGAAGAACCATGGAACGCTCTGTCCCAAGCTTCTTGATTGCTTCTTGTACTTCAGCTTTCTTCGGGCCCAGGACACCGGCAGAATCAACGATCTTTGTCACCGGGTCCAGTGTCACCGGCGGTTCCGCCCATGCCGCGCCGGCGGGAATCGCGAGCAGCCCGGCCAGGCCGATCACGGCGAGAATTCGTTTGAACATTGACCGCATGTGCAACCCTTCAGCACGCCTGACACCTATTCGGGACGAATGAGCGTCTCAGAATGCAGCAGCGCCCCCACGCGTGGTGTAAAGCCGCAGGTCGCTGTGGCAATTCCTTTTGATTCTATGGTGCACCTATCGGTGCGTCCATTGCGGCGAATATGCCACCAGCGAAAAGCCCGCGGACCAGCCGTCGGCCGGACTATTTCCCACTCTCAGGAACCTCCCAGCGAACGTACGCCCGAGTTCCAGTCAGACGGTACATAGTTAATGCAGAAGAGGATGAAAGGAAGTCCAATGACTGAGAACCCAACCCCGGGTGCAGCGCCTGAGAACCGGGAGCCGGACGCAAACCGGAATCCGGACCAGACCCCTGCGGAGGCCCGCAGCGACGCTGGCGGTCACTCCAATCCGACGGAGCGGCTGGACCGTTCCGGGGCGCCCGAAAACCCAACGCAGCAACTGCCCGGTGCACCCCGTCCGGTTTATCCTCCCCGCGAGCCTTTCTACGGCCAGCAGGCCCAGAACCAGCAGCCGCCAGCCCAGCAGCCTCCGGCCCAGGGCCCCTACGGCCAGTCCAACTCCGGACATCAGTACGCCCAGCAGGGAGCGCACTCCGCGCTGCCGGGCAGCTACACGGGTCAGTACAACCCGGGCCAGCACAACCCCGCTGACGCCCCTCGCCGCAAGGCCGCCTTCGGCGTCGGAACCCTGGTCGCCAGTATCCTCGCCGCCGGCCTCGTGGGCGGTGGAGTGGCGACCGTCGCGTCGGGCGGTCTGTTCGATAACGGTTCCCCGTCGGCGGTCAGCAGCAACGGCCAGCCTGAAACGGTCATAGTCAACAACCAGGACGACGTCAACGCCATCACGGCGGCCGCACTGAAGGCGAGCCCCAGCGTGGTGACTATCAGCGCCTCCAGCGGCAGTGCCGGCGGGACGGGCTCCGGCATTGTCCTGGACGGCGACGGGCACATCCTCACCAACACCCACGTGGTGACCCTCGATGGCCAGAGCGCCAACGCCGCCCTGGAAGTCCGCACCAGCACCGGCAAGGTCCTCAAGGCCACGCTGGTGGGCACGGACCCGCTGTCCGACCTCGCGGTCATCAAGGTGGACGACACGTCCGGACTCACCCCTGCCAGCCTCGGCGATTCGGGCAAGCTCAACGTGGGGGACACCGCCATCGCCATCGGCTCCCCGCTGGGCCTCACGGGCACTGTCACGGACGGCATCGTGTCGACCCTGAACCGGACCATCAGCGTGGCGTCCTCGGCGGCTCCCAAAGAGGGAGACGAATCGCAGGACGACGAAGGCGGCTTCCAGTTCGCGCCCCCAGGCGGCGGCCAGGGCCAGAGCACCGCAGGCCAGGGTTCAATTTCCATCAACGTGATCCAGACTGATGCGGCCATCAACCCTGGCAACTCCGGCGGCGCTTTGGTCAACACCAAGGGCGAAATCATCGGCGTCAACGTTGCCATTGCCTCCGCCGGCTCGGATTCCTCGTCCTCCAGCGGCAACATCGGCGTGGGCTTCAGCATCCCGATCAACCACGCCAAGCGCGTGGCTAACGAGATCATCGACACCGGCAAGGCATCCCACGGCCAGCTGGGCGTCAGCGTCAGGGACAAGTCCTCCGGCAGTTCGTCGTCCAGCTTCTCCGTCGGAGCGGACGTGGCCACGGTCGAGGCTAACTCCGCAGCTGCCAAGGCCGGGATCAAGGTGGGCGACGTGATCACCAAGTTCAACGACCTGGCCATCAGCGAGCCCAACCAGCTGACAGCGGCCGTCCGCGAACAGTCCGGCGGCTCCGCCGTCAAGATCACTGTCCTGCGCAACGGCCAGGAGCAGACCTTTGACGTCACGCTGGGCACAGCCGCGGACCAGTAGTCACCGAAGCGGCAACAACTGAAGCAGCAAACACCCGACGACGGCGGTGGTCACCATGGTGAGCGCCGCCGTCGTTCGTTGTCCGCGGACCACGGCACCGGGCGCATGCCGTGACACAGGCGTTAACGGGACGGCAACGGAACCCGGCTATATGGTTAGCTAGGATCTACCCGTACCCCGGGCGTTCCGAGGCCATGACCCCACCCGGCTGGCTGTCCACAAGCATGGAAGGCTGCTGTAAATACAGTGGAAGAGACATTGAAGATCATCGTCCTGGTCAAGCATGTACCGGACGCGCAGTTCGACCGTCACCTCAACGGGGAGGGCTACACCACGGACCGCGACGAAAGCATCCTTTCGGAGCTGGACGAGTATGCGCTGGAGGCGGCCCTGCAGCTGGCTGAGGCCCGTGGGGGCGCTAAGGCAGGCAACCAGGTCATCGCGCTGAGCATGGGCCCGTCCGGTGCGGTCAACGCGGTCAAGAAGTCGCTGCAGATGGGCGCCACCGAGGGCGTGCATCTCACGGACGCCGCCTTGGCCGGTTCCGACGCCGCCGCCACCTCGCTTGCGCTCGCCGCCGCGATCCGCCACGTCGGCCCGGTGGACCTTATCCTCACCGGCATGGCCTCCACCGACGGCGAAACATCGCTGGTGCCGGCTCAACTGGCTGAGCGACTCGGCCTGCCCCAGGTCACCTTCGCGTCGTCGCTGACGGTCGACGGGGGACGGCTCACCGCCCGCCGCGACGCCGACACTTTCTCGGAAACAGTGGAAGCTTCGCTGCCGGCAGTTGTCTCCGTGACGGACCAGATCAATGAGCCGCGCTACCCCAACTTCAAGGGCATCATCGCCGCCAAGCGCAAGAGCATCACCACCCTGTCGCTGGCCGACATCGGCGTTGATCCCGTGCAGGTGGGCCACGCCGGTTCCTGGACCACGGTGACGTCCGCCGCGGAACGTCCGCCGCGCACCGCCGGCACCATCATCACCGACGAAGGCGACGCCGGCATCAAGCTCGTCGACTTCCTGGCCGCCCAGAAGCTGCTCTAAGAGGGATCACAGACATGGCTAACGTACTTGTATTCATTGACAACCCCGGAGACGCGCTCAAGAAGAGCAGCCTGGAGCTGCTGACCGTGGGCCGTGGCCTGGGCGAGACCGCCGTCGCCGTCAACGGTCACCTGCACCCTGCCGTCTCGGCCGCATTCGCCGAATATGGTGTCAGTGCCGTCTTCCAGCCCTCCGCTGCAGACCTGGATGACTACCTCGTGGCGCCCAAGGCGGCCTACCTCGCGGCCGCCGTCGGCGCCGCCGGTGCAGGCACCGTTCTCCTCGACAACTCGCCCGAGGGCAAGGAAATCGCGGCGCGCCTTGGTATCAGGCTCAACGCCGGTGTCATCACCGATGTTGTGGCGGTTGACGCCGACGGTACAGCGCACAAATCGGTCCTGGCCGGGTCCTACACCACAGCTGCCAAGGCTACGACGCCTATCTCCGTGCTGACCCTGAAGGCCAACAGCGTTACGCCTGAACCCGCTCCGGCGGCGACGGCACCGGGGACGTCCACCGTCGACGTCCCGGCGGACGGCACCGCAGCGGCGGCCCGCATCACCTCCCGCGAGCAGAAGGTGGCCAGCGGCCGCCCGGACCTTACCGACGCCCGCATTGTGGTTGCCGGCGGACGCGGCGTAGACGGCGACTTCGGCCCGGTGGAACAGCTCGCGGACGCCCTGGGTGCTGCCGTGGGCGCTTCCCGCGCGGCCACCGACGCCGGCTGGATCAGCCACGACGCCCAGGTGGGCCAGACGGGCAAGACCGTATCTCCGCAGCTCTACATCTCTGCGGGCATCTCGGGTGCCATCCAGCAGAAGGCCGGGATGCAGACAGCCAAGGTCATCGTTGCTATCAACAAGGACGCTGAGTCGCCGGTCTTCGAGATCGCCGACTTCGGCATCATCGGGGACCTCTTCGACGTCCTGCCCCAGGCCACGGAAGAGATCAAGAAGCGAAAAGGCTGACTTTGACTGAATCCGCTGCCTCAGCACAGAGCCCGTTCAACCCGGCCACACACCGGGTTGAGCGGGTGCTCTGTTTCGCCGCCCACCCGGACGACATCGACTTCGCTGCCGCCGGCACTATCGCCGCCTGGACTGCCGCCGGCGTCCAGGTCAGTTACTGCATCATGACCGACGGCGACGCCGGCGGATTCGATCCGGCTCACCGCGCAGAGATCATCGTCCTCAGGGCTGCCGAGCAACGCCGGGCCGCCGAGCTTGTGGGCGTCACCGACATCCACTACCTTCACGAGCGCGATGGCTACCTGGAACCCACCCACGAGGTGATGAAGGGTGTGGTGAAGCTGATCCGGGAAGTCCGTCCCGACGTCGTACTCGCCATGCATCCGGAGCGGAACTGGAACCGCATCCAGAAGAGCCACCCGGACCACCTGGCAGTGGGAGAGGCCGTGACCAGGGCTGTGTATCCCGCGGTGGAAAACCCGTTCGCGTACCCCGAACTGGCCGAGGCCGGATTGGCCGCCTACAAACTCCCCTGGCTGTGGCTCTATGCGGGGCCGGAGGAGAGGGAGAACCATTTTGTGGACGTCACAGACCACGTGGCAACCAAGCTCGACGCTATCCATGTGCACGTCAGCCAGCATCCCGACGTTGCCGCCATGGAGGTGGCGGTCCGGAACGGAATGCTGGCGAACGCCCGGCGCGGCAGCCTGGCGGACGGCCGCAGCGCCGAAGCCTTCCACGTCGTAGCGGTCAACGGTCCGGGGACCATCGCGGGCTTCTAAGCCGTTAGGCCCCCAGCGGTGCGGCTGCCACGGTGGGGAACGTCGGGGCTGCCGAGCCACCCACCGGCTCCACGGTGATACCAAGTGCTGCCGCCGAGGCGATACCCTTCACCACAGCAGGCTTGGACAGCGCAGCTTCGTCCATCAGGCCCTGGGAAACAGGTGCCGAGCCGTCCTTGGGGATCAGCCACATCTGGTAGACCTTGCCCGCCGGCGGTGCGGGCACCCCGTTCATCTTGACCACAAGGGCGTCCCTGGAGGACGAAATCAGGACCGTTGCCGTTCCGCCTGCAGCCACAGGGACTGAGGCCTCGCGGACGTCCTCGGCCCGGACCACCTGGTTCAGTGGATCGTTCTGGTCGGCGACGTAGCTGCCGACGGCGACACCACCCAGGGCGATCACCGCGGCGGCAGCCGCTGCGGCGAGCCAGCGGCGGGCGCCGGCAGGCCGGCGTCGTGATTCCCTGCGAAGCCTTGCAGCCGAAAGCTCATCCGTGGTCTCTGCCTGCGGGTGCCCGGCCGCCGGGACAGCGGCTGAAACGGAAGCCTGTTCAGCAGAATCACCGGCCGGGAGTTGGGCGAGGGACGGCAACTGCGACACAATGCGGGCGAACAGATCCGCGGGAGGTTCCTCCTGCGCTGTGAAAGACATCGCCAAAGTCTCCCGCGCCTGGCGGACGCGTTCCAGGAAGGCATTGCGCTCCGCTTCCGGGGCGGTGGAGATGTACCGGTCAATGGCCGCGCGTTCGTCCTCGCTGACCGCGTCCAGGGCATACAGTTCGGCAAGATCCACCGCCCGACCGGAATCCAGGTCGGACGCGATCTCTAGTCCGAAGGACCCGGGACGGCGCGGGCCTCCCTGACTGTTTATTTCTGTCATCTCAACTCACCCCCAGACATGTCTTCAAGCGGATCAGTCCGTCGCGGATGCGGGACTTGATGGTGGGTACGGCGGCATTCAGCTTCTCCGCGACTTCGCGGTAGGTGAGGCCGCCGTAGTAGGCGAGCCGCACGGATTCCTGCTGCGTATCGGTCAGCGTTTCCAGGCACCGGACCACCGCCTCGGCCTCAAGCTTGCTGTCGACCTCAGCCGAAACGGAGTCGTGGTCCACGTCCTGGCTGCTGGCGCCGTATTTTGCCTCGCGGTCAGTGGCCGACTGCGAGGAACGCACTCTATCCACCGCCCTGCGATGCGAGATGGTCATCAGCCACGACAGCGGACTGCCGGCCTCCGGATTGAACTTTCCGGCGTTCTGCCAGACCTGGAGGAAAACCTCCTGCGTGGTGTCTTCACTGAGTTCGGGATCGATAAGGACCCGGCGCGCCATGCCAAAAACCCGGCGCGAGGTCAGCTGGTAGAACTCCGCAAACGCGGCCTGATCGCCGCCGGCAATGCGGGAAAGGAGCCCGGCCAGGCGCTGGCTGAGATCCGCCGGTGAGTCTGTGACTGCGGCCGGGGACTCGAAATTTGGCGCGTTGGGAGTTTCCATCACACCCAAGCATAGGGCTCCGCGCGGTGAATCCGGGGCACTGCCGCCGCGCGGGGCACCGGATATGGCAGGCGCAAGGGCCGGCCCGGCCTGTAACAGTTTCACCTGCCGCTCCTTCATCACCTGGGAAGTGCTGTCGGGAGTGATTCGGTGCCGGAGACGCTGCGGATGGGCCTGCGGGTGCCGGAATCAGGTGCTCAGGTCTGGGCGCCGGCAAACCCCTGCTGGCGCCAGGCCTCGTACACAGCAATGGAGGCAGCATTGGCAAGGTTCAGCGAACGCAGGGAGGGCAGCATGGGAACACGGACGGTGGCGGTGACATGCGGGTCGCGCTTAATATGCTCGGGCAGGCCCACGGATTCCTGGCCGAACATCAGCACGTCGCCAGGCTGGTAGGCGATGTCCGCGTAACTGGCGGTCCCGTCGGAGGTGAAGGCGTAGACGCGTTCCGGCTGGAGCTCACGCCAGGCGTCCTCGATGGTTTTATGAACCGTCACGACGGCGAGGTCGTGGTAGTCGAGGCCGGCCCGCCGTAGCTTGGCGTCGGAGAAGTCAAAGCCCAGGGGTTCCACCAGGTGCAGTTCGGCGCCGGTGATGGCGGCCAACCTGATCGCATTGCCGGTGTTGCCGGGGATTTCGGGGGAATGGAAGAGGATTCGGAACACGGTCCAATCCTAGCCAGTCCATGCCTGGTCGCTGTTCAGTTCACCGGTTCAGTGCATGCCGCGCAGCAGCCGGGCGAGGATGGGCACGTTGACGGTATTGGGCGTCGGGCCCGAGGACAGGAAGTGTTTGAGGCCGCGGACCAGGCCTGCGGCATTGACCACCTGGACGGTTTCGCCGGCTCCGGACGTGCGCCGGTGGCGGTCGATGACGGGCTCGTGGAGGTTGCCGTCGGGGCTGTGGATGACTGTCCAGCCGGTGACGTTAAGTTCGGGGAAGATGTCCTGCATGGCCCGCACCACGTGGGCCAGTTGCGGCGGGGCGATGGAGCGTCCACCGTGGTTGAGGGTCTGACCGTCCCAGGCGTAAGCACCCTTGGGCAGGAGCATGGAACCGATGAGGGCCAGCCGGTAGCCGGACATGAGCGCATGGTCGATGTGGCTGTTGTCGGCGGGGGATTGCAGCCCATTGACCAGCCGGGCTGCCGGAATCGCCGGCAGCACCTGCCGGGTGATGAGCTGGACGGTCCGCATTTCACGCTGGATCCGGGCCTCGGCACCGAAAATTCCGCGTTTGCGTGGCATTCCGTGGACCTGCTGGCTTGCTTGGCTGAAGGGGATGAGCGGGACTGTCCCCGCCGCTTCGAAAGCAGCGGAGTCGTAGGGCGGGAGGTAGAGTGCGGGGTCGCCGGCGGTGTTGCGTGGCGTGCTGGGCCTGTGCACGGTGGCCGAGGCATGGCTGCCCGCGGCCGGCGCATCGAAGTGCGCTTCCGAGTCACCCGCGCCGGCCGTCCTGCCAGCGGTTCCGGCGGCGTACGAGCGGTCATAGGCTTTACGGCGCGTGGGGTCGATCAGGGTTTCGTAGGCAGCTGTCACCTGGCGGAACGCGGCGGCGTCCCCGCCGTGGTCCGGATGCGCCGTCCTCGCAGCCCGGCGATAGGCCACCTTGATCTCTTTGTCGGTGGCTGTCACGGCAACGCGGAGCACCTCGTAATAGGAGCTGCGGCTCTCGGTCAAGCACTCATCCTTCTGTTCGTCTGGCCAGTCCACGGCAGGCAGCCCGGTTGGCCCAGTTTAGCGGCCTGTCCACACAACGTCTGCGCAGATGGAAGTGGTTCCCGCCGCTGGCATACGGCAACAAACGTGCCGGTTCGGAACCGCACCCAGCGGAACGGGCCATGACACTGCCGCGGCGCTGGGCCGGGCTGTCGTGGCCGCCCGCGACGGCCTGCCGTCTAGACTCTTGGATGATGAACGGCAGGTTGGCCGTTCGGCAAGCATATTGGGGTGGACATGAAGGCACAGGCTGCAGCTGTACTCGTGGCGGGGGCCCTGCTGGGTGTGAGCGCACTGGCAGGATGCAGTGTTGGCGTCCCGGACCCGGCCGCCCCGAAAGTGGAGCAGACCGCCACGGCCCTTGCCACCCCCACCATCACGCCAGGCCATGACGCCGCGGCAGTGGCTGCCAAGGACATGCCCTTCTCTGCCGGTGCCACGTTGGCCGAAGGGGTCCCGGTGGGGATCTCGGGCGGACTCAAGAGTGCGCCCGGCTGGACGCCGGTCAAGGAGAACGTGGCCGGCGAAAGCCAATACCTGAAAGCCGACGGCTGCCTGGTGGCAGCCAAGGTCCGCACCAACCAGTCGCCCCTGGTACAGCCGGACGACAGGGAATCAACGATCGGCCTGTTTACTTACCTGGACCCCACAATCCTCCCCGCCTACCTGAAGACGGCAACGCTGCGGTGGGGCGGCGAGCCTGACAAGCGAGGGCCAAGCGTTGAAGTGCTGGTGCTGGAGAAGCCCGGTCTGCCCGGTGCCAAATCAACGGCCGTCCTGGCCCGGGTCTTCGGCACCGCAGCATCGTCGGTGTATGTCTCGATTTCCTGCCCCGATGCCGCCACCCTGGCGGCGGCCCGGGCCGAGGTAGCAGAGCGTCTCGTGGTGGTCCCGCCGTCGAGCTAGCCCTGGCGGCGCCAGGACCCGGCGGGCGAAAGCCGGTTGAGGGCAAGTGCGCCGACCAGCAGGCCAAAGTCCCTCAGGGCCACATCGTAGAAGTTGCCCAGCACCAGCAGATTGATGATGATTCCCAGCAGCCAGACGGCCACCAGGAGTGAACCGAACCGGGGACGGACGGCCACCAGGATGCCGGCGATGATCTCCACGGCGCCGACGATGTACATAAAAGTCTGCGCCGTGACCGGCACTACGGCGGTGGCAACCGGGGCAAGGTAAATGGTCCAGTCGGTGAGGATGTTGGTGAACTTATCCAGCCCGAAGAGGATCGGCGCGACCGTGAACACCGTCCGGAGCAGGAAGAACGCCTGCCGGTCCGGCGCCATCGTCTGCAGGCGGCCTGCCGACATGTTTTCGGTGGTTTTCATGGTGGTCTCCTTCTAAAAGTAGGTATCATAATTTTAGAAAAATCCGACGGATTAATCAATGGATGTTGTTTTTAGAAGGGTGGGCTAAGCGTGCGCAGACTTCCGTGGGGACGCCGCATGGCGGCCGTTGCCTCGCTCGGCGACGACAAACGCCGGCAGCTCTTTGAGCTGATAGCCGCCTCTAACGGTGCCGTCGGACGGGACGACGCCGCGTTGGCCCTCGGGCTGCCGCGAAGTACGGCGTCGTTTCATCTCGACCGGCTGGTCCAGGACGGCCTGCTGGCAGTGGAATTCCACAAGGCGGCCGGCAAAGCCGGTCCCGGTTCCGGGCGGCCTGCGAAGATGTATCGGCCCGCAGCGAGCGAAGTGGGCGCATCGGTGCCTGACCGGAATTACGATCTGGCCGGGGAACTGCTCGCCGCAGCCGTCGAGCACTCCACGGCAACCGGCGACGCAGTGGGTGATTCGCTGCGAACCACGTCCTACCGCAAAGGCCGGGAGCTGGCAGCAGGAGCCCAGAACCTGGTGGAGTTCATGGCAGGGGAAGGCTACGAGCCCATGCCCGACGGCGACGGCGGCCTGGTGCTGGCCAACTGCCCGTTCCATCGGCTCGCGGACGGGCACCCGGACGTGGTCTGCGCCATGAACGGTTCCTTCCTGCAGGGCGCGGCCGCGGCCTGTGGGGAACCGGAAGGGCGCATTGCACCCAACAGTGTCCCTGGCCAGTGCTGTGCCAGGATCACGCCGCCCTGAGTCCGTGACTGCCGGCGCGGCTAGAATTGATGCGTGCCCGTCTACCTCGATCATGCAGCCACCACGCCACTTTCTGCCGAGGCGCTGTCCGCCCTGACGCGGGAACTGTCCCGCACCGGCAACCCGTCATCCCTGCACGGCTCGGGCCGCCGTGCCCGCCGCTCCGTGGAGGATGCACGCGAAGCGATCGCGACGGCGGCCGGCGCCCATCCCTCTGAGGTCATCTTTACGTCCGGCGGCACCGAGTCGGACAACCTGGCTGTCAAGGGGCTGTACTGGTCCCGCTCTGGCGAAGACCCGGCCCGGCGGCGCATCCTCTGCTCCGCCGTCGAGCACCATGCCGTGCTGGACACGGTGGAATGGCTGGAGCGGCACGAAGGCGCCCAGGTCACCTGGCTGCCCGTGGATGGTGACGGTGTGGTGGACCTGGATGCCCTCGCCGCAGAGCTGGCGCGCGACCCCGGATCCATCGCCCTGGTGACGGTGATGTGGGCGAACAACGAGGTGGGCACCATCCAGCCCGTGCATCGGATAGTGGAGCTGGCGCATGCCGCGGGCGTCCCCGTCCACTCGGATGCCGTGCAGGCCTTCGGTTCACTGCCCGTGGACTTCAAGGCATCCGGCCTGGATGCGATGTCGGTGTCCGGCCACAAGATTGGCGGACCGGTGGGCGTGGGCGCCCTGCTGCTGGGGCGGGCCGTCGAGCTGACTCCGGTGCAGCACGGCGGCGGCCAGGAGCGTGACGTCCGCTCCGGGACACTGGACACCGCCTCCATTGCCGCGTTCGCTGCGGCGGCCGAAGCTGCCCGTGCAAGGCTCGGTGCTGAGACATCCCGCATCGCGGCACTCCGCGACCGGCTGATCGGCGGCGTGCTCGAGCGGGTGCCGGAGGCTGTGCTGCGCGGGCCGGCGGGGGAGGGCCGCCTGCCGGGCAATGCGCATTTCACCTTCCCAGGGTGCGAAGGGGATTCGCTGCTGTTCCTGCTGGACCTTGCGGGCGTGGAATCCTCCACCGGTTCTGCCTGCACCGCCGGCGTGCCGCGTCCGTCCCATGTGCTGCTGGCCATGGGCCTGGATGAGGAAACGGCCCGCGGCGCCCAACGCTTTACCCTGGGACATTCCTCCACGGAGCAGGATGTGGACGCCTTGCTGGCAGCCCTGCCCGGCGCGTACCAGCGCGCCCGCCACGCAGGGATGGCCGGTCACGAATCTTCTATCCAGACTGCCGGCACGGTGGCGCGTCAGGCCGGTGTGGGCAGGAGCTGATCGAGTCCGGCGGAAGCGTCGGCCAGGCGATCGGCCGTGACCGGCGTGCGCGCCGAGATGAGGGCCTTGATGGTCTTCTGCGCGCCGGGCTGGACCTTCCGCGGCCAGTTGACGCTCATCCCGGCCACTACCCGGGAATCCTGCTGCCAGAAGGCGATGAACTCCTTGTCCTCCAGCGAACCCCGGATCACCGGTTCGGCACCGGCGGCCAGCGTCGGGAAGCCGGAGTACTCCATGCTGACGTCGAACTGGTCTGTATAGAAGTAGGGAATGGTGCTGAGTGTGGCGTCCTGGCCGAGCATCGCCCTGGCCGCCACCTTGCCGCCGTTCAGGGCATTGGACCAGTGTTCGCTGCGGTGGTGTTGGCCGGTGAAGGGGTGCAAGGCGTTGGCGACATCACCGGCGGCAAAGATGCCGGGTTCGCTGGTTTGCAGCGACGCGTCAGTAAGGATGCCGTTGTCCAGTGCCAGGCCGGCCGCCTCGGCAAGTCCGGTCTCGGGAGCCACACCCACGGCAACGATCACGATGTCCGCCGGGAGCAATTCGCCGGAGTCGGTGATAACTCCGGTAACGGCGCCGTCCGTCCCCGTGAGCTCCCGTGCTGAGGCGGGAAGCCGGAAACCTACGCCGTTGGTCTCGTGCAGTCCCCGGAAGAACCGTCCCAGCTCCGGGCCGATGGCGCCCGCCAGGGGAATGTCCTCCAGGCCCAGCAGCGTGACGTTGTTGCCATACGCTGCCGCAGCGGCCGCCAGTTCCATGCCGATCCAGCCCGAACCGATCATCACCACGTTCTTCCCGCCCGCTGCCAGATTGCCGCGGAGCCGCCTGCTGTCATCCAACGTGCGGAACGTCGAAACACCGGCCAGGTCGCTGCCGGGCAGGCGCAGCCTCCGGGGCGATGCCCCGGTTGCCAGCAGCAGGGAGCCGTAGGTCAGGGACGTTCCGTCGTTGAGCTGCACAGCCCGTGTGGGCGGCCGGATGCCGGTGACCCGCATGCCCAGACGGAGGTCGACGTCGTTCTCCGCGTACCAGCCTGCCGGCACCACCGGGATGGAGTCCTCCGCGGCCTTGCCAAGCAGATACTCCTTGGACAGCGGCGGGCGCAGATACGGGTCGTGGCTTTCGGCGCCGACAACGGTTACCTGCCCGGTGAAGCCTTCTGCCCGCAGGGTCTTGGCGGCAGTGGCGCCGGCCAGGCCTCCGCCCACGATGACGATGTTTTGAACAGCCATGTCCGCCCGCTTCCCGCTGCTGCGCTCCAATTCTAAAACCGTTAATCCTGACTTTAGAAGTAACGCTCGGCGCAGTCAAGGTCTTTTGGGGAGGGTTCGGCGTGCCGATAGAATAGGGCGGCAGGCATTGTGTTATCTGTGCGTCCGCTACCTGAATGGCAGTGCGCCACTTGGTGCCGGCAGCCCCCCGAACCCAAAAGAAAGCCAGCATGCGAGTCTTAGCAGCCATGAGCGGCGGAGTCGACTCCGCCGTAGCCGCAGCACGTGCCGTCGAAGCCGGACACGACGTCGTTGGCGTTCACCTTGCGCTGTCCCGGATGCCCGGCACCCTGCGGACAGGCAGCCGCGGCTGCTGCACCATTGAAGACTCGCGCGATGCCTGGCGCGCCTGCGATGTCCTGGGTATCCCTTACTACGTCTGGGACTTCTCGGAGCGCTTCAAGGAAGACGTGGTCCAGGACTTCATCGACGAATACGCTGCGGGCCGGACCCCTAACCCCTGCATGCGCTGCAACGAGCGGATCAAGTTTGCCGCTCTGCTGGAGAAGGCCATTGCCCTGGGCTTCGACGCCGTCTGCACGGGGCACTACGCCAAGGTGATCACCGACGCCGAAGGCAACCCCGAACTCCACCGGGCCGCCGACTGGGCCAAGGACCAGAGCTACGTCCTCGGTGTCCTGACCCACGAACAGCTCAAGCACTCGATGTTCCCTTTGGCGGAGACGCCCTCCAAGGCTGAGGTGCGGGCCGAGGCCGAGCGCCGCGGGCTGTCCGTGGCGAACAAGCCGGACAGCCACGACATCTGCTTCATTCCCGACGGCGACACCGCCGGCTGGCTCGCCGAGAAGATCGACATGACCACCGGCGACATCGTGGACGAAACCGGCACCAAGGTGGGCGAACATCCGGGCGCCAATGCTTTCACCGTGGGCCAGCGCCGGGGCCTGAAGCTGGGCACGCCTGCAGCGGATGGCAAGCCCCGGTTCGTGCTGGAGATCCGGCCCAAGGAAAACAAGGTGGTCGTGGGGCCCCAGGCGCTGCTGGCCATCGACGAAATCCGCGGCATCAAGGTGTCCTGGGCCGGCCTGCCCATTGCGGAAATCGCAACGGGGGCCGAATTTGAGTGCCATGCCCAGGTCCGCGCACATGGCGACCCCGTTCCGGCAACAGCCCGCATGGTGCCCGGCGAGGGCGCCCCGCAGTTGCTCGTCACCCTGACCGAGGCGCTGCGGGGAGTGGCCCCCGGCCAGACGGTGGTCCTTTACCAGGGCAGCCGTGTGCTGGGCCAGGCAACCATCGACGCAGCCCGGTCGCTGCAGCGCGCCGAACTTTAGGCTGCTCCCAGGAGCCTGAGCAGAATGTTTGGCCCTGCTCAGGTAAATTTTGTGTCTCAACTCACAAAAATGCCGGTTGATGAGCCCGGCGTCTGATTGAATCTAGGCATCAGGACAGCGCGCTGCCCGCTCGAATAAACACCCCTAAGCGGGCGGCAAACGCGTACTCATCGAACAGAAAGTTCACAGATGACCAAGAGCACCAAAGCCTTGCGGAGCGCACTCGCGCTCGCAGGCGTTTCCGCCCTCGCCTTGACTGCCTGCACGGGCCCCTCCGGCGGCGGCGGAAGCAGCACCACACCAGGGGACACCGCGGGCAGCACCATCACTTACGGCACCACCGACAAGGTCACCGCCCTGGACCCGGCAGGCTCGTACGACAACGGTTCGTTCATGGTGATGAATCAGATTTACTCGTTCCTGTTGAATTCGAAGCCCGGCGGAGCGGATCCCGTCCCTGACCTCGCGGAATCGTCCACGTTCACCAAGCCCACGGAATTCACCGTCAAACTCAAGAGTGACCTCAAATGGGCCAACGGGCACGTCCTGGATTCCAAGGATGTCAAGTTCTCGTTCGACCGCCAGCTCAAGATCAACGATCCCAACGGTCCGGCAGCCTTGTTGACCAACATCGAGTCCATCGCCACCCCGGATGCCACCACGGTGGTCTTCACGCTCAAGCAGGCCAACGACCAGACGTTTGCGCAGATCCTCCAAAGTCCGGCCGCCCCGATCGTTGATGATGAGGTTTTCCCGGCAGACAAGCTTCTCAGCGACGAGGAGATTGTGAAGGCCAACGCCTTTTATGGCCAGTACGTGATCGACTCCTATAGCAAGAACACGCTGGTCAGTCTTAAGGCGTGGCCGGAGTACAAGGGCGTTCTGGGCAAGCCTGCCAACGCCGGCGCCACCATCAAGTACTACACCGACCAGACCAACATGAAGCTGGAGCTCAAGGGCGGCCAGATTGACGTTGCCAACCGCAGCCTGAGCGCCACTGACATCGACGACCTCAAGAAGGACTCCAACGTCGCGGTCCACGTCGGTCCCGGCGGCGAGATGCGGTACATCGTTTTCAACTTCAACACGATGCCCTTTGGTGCGAAGACCCCGGAGGCGGATCCGAAGAAGGCTTTGGCAGTCCGCCAGGCGGTGGCCAACATCGTAGACCGCCAGGCTATTTCGGACCAGGTATATAAGGGCACCTACCTGCCGATGTGGTCCAACGTGCCCTCAGGTTTCCTCGGCGCCAATGAATCCTTCAAACAGGAATATGGAGACGGTTCCGGCAAGCCCAGCCTCGACAAGGCCAAGAAGGTCATGTCCGATGCCGGCGTCACCGGCCCGGTAACCATTAAGCTCCAGTACAACCCTGACCACTACGGCAAGTCCTCCGGCGACGAATACGCCATGGTCAAGGACCAGTTGGAGAAGAGCGGGCTGTTCAAGGTGGATCTGCAGTCCACCGAGTGGGTCACCTACAACGCGGCCTCGAAGAAGGACAGCTACCCGGTCTACCAGTTGGGCTGGTTCCCCGACTTCAGCGACCCGGACAACTACCTGTCACCCTTCTTCCCCAAGGGCGGTTACATCAATAACCACTACTCCAACACGGACGTCGAAACGCTGATTGCCAAG
The DNA here is from genome assembly GCF_031454915.1 of Pseudarthrobacter sulfonivorans. GTDB lineage: Bacteria > Actinomycetota > Actinomycetes > Actinomycetales > Micrococcaceae > Arthrobacter > Arthrobacter sulfonivorans_C. The sequence goes on from NZ_JAVDRS010000001.1 coordinate 562,597, forward strand.
CAGTTGGTCACGTCGGATAAGTCGGAGCGCGAAAAGACCATCCAGGAAGTCCAGAATCAGCTGGCCAAGGACATCTCCACGCTGCCGTTGCTGCAGGGTGCCCAGGTAGCTGTTTCCGGAAAAGACGTGAAGGGCGTGGAGTCCACTTTGGACGCATCGTTCAAGTTCCGCCTCGGCACCGTCTCCAAGTAATTCCGCAGACACACACCTAGGAGGCGGGGCTGACGGCCCCGCCTCCTAGGTGTTCCCAAATTTTCCTCGTTGCAAACCAAGCAGGGACAGCATGGCCACATTGATTGATGCGCCGCCGCCAACGGTCGCGGCCCCCACCTCCAAATCCGCGGGAGGTGGCCTCGGGAAGTACATCCTGGTCCGTTTCCTGCTGATCTTTCCCACCATCTTTATTCTCGTCACCCTGGTCTTCTTCCTCATGCGGATCACGGGCGATCCCATTACTGCGGCCCAGGGCGGACGCCTCCCGCAAGAGCAAATTGACGCATTGGTCCACCAGGCCGGCTATGACAGGCCGCTCTTCATTCAGTACCTTGAGTATCTTGGCCAGATCGCCACTGGCAACTTCGGCCGGACCATCTCAGATGGCAGGCCGGTGGTTGTAATGCTCACCAAATTCGGCGCCGCCACCCTGGAGCTGGCAATTAACGCACTCGTTGTGGCGCTGCTGATAGGAATTCCCTTGGGAATGTTTGCGGCACACAAACGCGACAAAGTGCCGGACGCTTTGCTGCGTTTCTTCGCGATCCTGTGCTACGCCACCCCCGTCTTCTTTGCCGGACTGCTGCTGAAACTCACCTTTTCCGTTGGCCTGGGCTGGTTCCCGGTGGCGGGCCGCGCGTCCACGTCAACTGAGCTGGCTATGGCCCGGCTGTCGGCGCCCACTGGCATCTACTGGCTCGATGCACTGCGGAGCAGCGACCTGGCAGCCTTCGGTGACATCGTCCACCACGCAGTCCTCCCGGCCGTTGCACTGGGACTGCTGACCGCGGGCGTCTTCCTCCGCCTGGTCCGGACCAATGTGATCGGCACCCTGGGCAAGGACTACGTTGAGGCAGGTCGGTCCCGCGGCGTCAGCGAATACCGCCTGGTGACCAAGCATGCCTACAAGCCTGCACTGATCCCCATCATCACGGTCATGGGCCTCCAAATCGCACTGTTGCTTGGTGGTGCAGTGCTTACCGAGACCACTTTCGAGTGGAAGGGCCTCGGTTACCAATTGGCGCAGTACCTCACGGCGCGCGACTTTGTCGCTGTCCAAGGCATCGTCATGCTGCTGGCCGTTATTGTGGCCGTCACCAATTTCGTCGTGGATATTGCCGCGGCCCTGATTGATCCGCGAGTGAGGTACTGATGGGCGCGGAAGCATTCACGCCAAAGAAGAAGTCCTTGTGGGACAGGCTGCCCGTCCTGTCCCACATCCGGCGCAGCGTTGGCCTGCAGCGCACCATGCTGCTGATCGGTGTAGTACTGTCCGCCGTGTTCCTGATGACGGCCCTTTTTGCCCCGTTACTGGCGCCGTACGGTTTTTCGCAAATCTCCGACGACGCCGGAACGTTCCCTGCGCAGGCCGAGCCGGGTGGCAAGCACCTGTGGGGGACCACGGTGGGCGGCTACGACGTGTTGTCCAGGGTCATTTGGGGATCGCAGACTGCGGTGACGGTGATCGTGGTTGCCGTCTTCATGGCCATTTTCCTCGGAGTATTCCTGGGTCTGGTCAGCGGCTACTTCGGTGGCTGGCTGGACCGGATCCTGGTAGTCATCGCTGATGCCATCTATGCCTTTCCCACGCTCCTCCTGGCCATTGTGGTCTCCATCGCCATCAACAAGGGCCAGTCCGGCTTCTGGGGTGGCATCCTCGCCTGCGGGTTCGCCATCACGGCCGTGTTCGTGCCGCAGTACTTCCGCGTGATCCGGGCAGAGACCATACGTCTCAAGGCCGAACCGTTTGTGGAATCTGCCCAAGTGGTTGGTGCCTCCAGCGTACGAATCATCGGCCGGCACATCTTCGCCAACGCGACCCGCACACTGCCGCTGATCTTCACCCTCAACGCGTCCGAGGCGATCCTCACCCTGGCCGCCCTGGGCTTCCTCGGCTTCGGCATCGAACCCAGCTCTGCGGCCGAATGGGGCTTTGACCTGAATAAGGCCATGTCCGATGCGTCTTCCGGCATCTGGTGGACGGGTGTGTTCCCGGGCACGGCGATCGTGCTCACCGTCCTGGGCCTGACCCTGGTGGGGGAGAGCATGAATGACCTTAACGATCCCCGCCTGCGCGGACGCAAACGGGCCGGTGCCAAGATCAAGGCAAAAGACACGACGAGCCAGAAAGAGGTGGCCGCATGAGCGATCCGCGGATCATCGAAGCCAGCCCCGGGCACGGCGCCGGGAAGGTCCTTGAAATCGACCACCTCAAGGTCACGTTCGCTACTGACGGAGGGGACGTCCACGCGGTCAAGGACGTCAGCCTCGACGTCCGGGACGGAGAGGTCCTGGCCATCGTGGGCGAATCGGGTTCCGGCAAGACGGTGACAGCGAAAACCATTCTGGGGCTGCTGCCGGAAACCGCCACCAGTGGGGGCGCCGTGCTCATCAACGGGAACAATGTGATCAGCGTCAGCGCCGCCAAGCTAAGGCAAATCCGCGGCCGGGATGTGGCCATGGTGTTCCAGGAACCCTCCACCGCCCTGAACCCGGTGTTCACCGTGGGCTGGCAGATCGCCGAGGGCATCCGTGCCCACTCCGGCGGTCCCGGCGGCAAGCGGGCCACGGCCAAGGAGGCCAAGGCCCGTGCCATTGAGGCCCTGCGCAAAGTGGGGATCCCGGATCCTGAGCACCGCGTGAACTTTTATCCTCACCAGTTTTCGGGCGGTCAGAAGCAGCGCGTCGTGATTGCTGCAGCCCTCGCCCTGAACCCGGGACTGATTGTCGCGGATGAGCCCACCACCGCCCTGGACGTCACAGTCCAGGCGGAGATCCTGGAGCTGCTGCGGGACCTGAGGGATAAATACGGAACGTCGATCGTGCTGATCACGCACAACATGGGCGTAGTGGCTGACCTTGCTGACCGCGTGGTAGTGATGTACCAGGGTGACGTTGTGGAGGAAGCGCCGGCACGGGTGCTGTTCGCGGAACCCAAAGAGGACTACACCCGGAAGCTGCTGGCGGCCGTGCCGCACTTGGGCAGGAACTCGGCCTCTGAAGGACTCAAGGAACGCGCCCACCAGCATTCACCGGTGCTGGTGGAAGCTTCCAACCTGACCATCGAGTATCCAGGCCGGCTAGGCACACCGGCCTTCAAGGCCGTGGACGGCGTCAGCTTCACCATCTCTGAAGGGGAGGTCTTTGGGCTGGTGGGCGAATCCGGATCAGGAAAAACCACCATCGGCCGGGCCATTGCCGGCCTGAACCGGACCACGGGCGGCAGCCTGAAGGTGCTCGGCTACGAAATGCTGAACTTCAAGGAACGGACGTTCAAGCCCCTCCGGAAGGACATCGGCTTTGTCTTCCAGGATCCGGCCGCGTCCTTCAACCCGCAGCTGACCATCGGCGACTGCGTGGCCGAGCCCCTGATCATCCACACCAACCCCAGCCCGGCGCAAGCGCGCCAACGTGTCGGTGAGCTGTTCGAATCAGTACACCTGCCGGCGTCGTACGCTGACCGGTACCCGCATGAACTCTCCGGCGGCCAGCGCCAGCGGGCGTCACTGGCGCGGGCGCTCATCCTCAACCCGAGGCTGCTGATCGCCGACGAGCCGACCTCGGCGCTCGACGTTTCGGTACAGGCCAAGGTGCTGGAACTGTTCAAGGAGATCCAGGCCGAATTCGGGTTTGCTGCACTGTTCATCAGCCACGACCTCGCGGTGGTGGACATCCTCTCGCAGTGGGTGGGCGTGCTGTACAAGGGCAAACTGGTGGAGCAGGGGATCGGCAGCCAGGTGATGGGGTCGCCGCAGCACGACTACACCAAGCGCCTGATCGCCTCCTTGCCCGTGCCTGATCCGGACGAGCAGGCGCGGCGACGGGCGGCACACCGGGCGTTGCTGGCCACATAGACTTGGAGCATGACGCAGCAAAACCATGATGTTCCCGACGCCGAAACCTACGACGCCGCCGCCAGTTCGCTGGCCGGCCAGGTGGACAACTCGGTGATGGCGGAACTGCTGTCCATCCGGTCCAGCATCGACAACATCGATGCCACCCTGGTCTACCTCCTGGCCGAACGGTTCAAAGCGACGCAGAAGGTGGGCTTCCTCAAGGCCGCACACCGGCTCCCGGCAGGGGATCCGGGCCGCGAAAGCGCCCAGATCGCCCGGCTGCGGCGGCTGGCTGAGGATGCCCACCTGGACCCCGCCTTCGCCGAGAAATTCCTGAATTTCATCATCGGCGAGGTCATCCGCCACCACGAAGCCATCGCCGAGGACCACCAGGCCGCTGCAGAGTGGAAGTAACAGCTACCGCGCTGGGGCCCTGGCCAGGCGAGGACCCCGTGGAGGCCGCGCGGATTATCCGTGGCGAGCTCGGCAGCCCGCACTTGCCGTTCCTGGCCGAGCTGCCGGACCGCGGAGTCGGCTCGGACGCGCTCGGGCGCACGGCCTCGCTCCTGGTTGAGCTGGCCGTGGATGTCCAGCCCTATGGGTGGCGGCTGGTGGATCGGCCCGGCAAGGACGTCCGCCGGGCCGCCTCGGCACTGTCCACGGACATCAATGTGCTGGCTGACGTTGCCGGTGCGGAGGACACACCGGCCGGCGAGCTCAAGGTCCAGCTGCTGGGTCCCCTCAGCCTGGCGGCCGGACTGCACCTCCACAACGGCGAGCGTGCCCTGATCGACTACGGCGCCCGCCGGGATATCGCCGACTCGCTGGCTGCCGGCATGGGCGCCTACCTGTCCCGGATCTCCAGTGCCGTGCCGGGCGCACAGTTGGTGGTCCAGCTTGACGAACCTGACATTGCCGCCGTCCTCGCGGGAACCATTCCGACGTCGAGCGGTTACCGCACGTTGCGGGCGGTGGGCGGCCAAGAGGTCACCGAGTGCTGGCAGTTGGTCATTGAAGCGCTCCGTGCGGCCGGCGCCGTCGAGGTGGTCATTGCGGTGCCCGAGGTGGAGGCCCCGATCGAACGGATCGTGTCGGCCGGCGCCGACGGCGTGGCCGTTCCGCTGAAGGCCCTGACGTCACGGCAGTGGGAGCAGTTGGCTGCTGCAGTGGAGGCAGGCAAGCGGGTCTGGGCCGGTGCGCTGGACCCCCGCGGCGGCAACCTGCCGAAGGTGGCCGACGCCGTCGAGTCCGTCTGGCGGCCCTGGCACCAGATGGGCCTGCCGGCGTCGTCCCTGGGCAGCGTACGCGTCACGCCGGCCGGGGGACTGGCGGGCCTCACGCCGTCCGCCGCCACGGCGGTGCTGGGCCGGCTGACGCAGGTGGCCGACGGGTTGAACCAGCGGGCGCACGGCTAACAGGCAGTCAAACGCGTGGTCATTCCCTGCCCAATAATCCCTCATCCTTGGGCAGGGAATGACCCCGCGTTGGCCCAGGACTAGGTACGGTGGGCTAGGTACGGTCTTCCCAGCGGTCCGGCCGTGCATAGCGGGGCAGGAGACTCTGCGCCGAACTGCCGCCGACATAGGGCCGAAGCCGGTACTGCATGTGCCCGGCATAGACGAGTACTTCCCCGATCTGCGGCTGGATGACCTTGACCTGGATGCGGTGCCGTCCGTGTCCGTCCGCGGTGTCCTCCCACCACTGCTCGGCGTACGCCTTGGCATCCACTGCAGCGGGCAGCGGCAGGCGGAGGTGGCCCAGGAACAGCCGCGAATCCTCTGAGACCCCGCGCAGCCTGCCCTCCTCTGTCACGCTGAGTTTCAGGTCAGTGACCATGCGCCGGAACCGGCCCAGATAGTCCACCAGGCGCGGGTTGCCGCCGGATTCCACGAGGCTGGTGGTGTCCTGGAATATCCTGCTGCGGCCGGGGAAGCGGATCTCCCGGCGGGCGGTGAGGCTGGAGCGGCCGAATGGATCAAGATGCGCGTGGTTCTCGATCCGGAACGGGATTCCCGCACCAAACTCCGGGAAGAACGCCTCCTCCCCGGATGTGAGCTTCAGCAATGGCCGCAGCCACGCCTGCCGGCACCCGGCGACGTCGAAAACGCCTTCACCGACGCCATAGTGTCCGGAGCCGGGCAGCAAGGAGAAGTACTCCTGCAGTTCGGGTTGCAGGCGGGTGAAATCTTCGCCCAGGGCCTGCTGGTAGATCGGGACGTTCATCGGTGACCTCCTGGACGGTACCGCCGGCTGCGCCGCGGTCTATTCCCAATCTACCGGGACGCGCATCCGGGCCTGGCGCCGGGAGCACGTCTGGGTGCTGCGCCATGCCGGAACGGCGTTGAACAGGACAAACCCTGTTCAATAGGGGAACATATAACTATGAAGGCACGCATTCTGGTAGTTGATGATGACGAAGCGCTGGCCGAAATGATTGGAATTGTTCTGCGCAATGACGGCTTTGACCCCGTCTTTTGTGCAGACGGCGGCCAGGCCCTTGACGTCTTCCGATCATCGAAGCCGGACCTCGTGCTGCTTGACCTGATGCTTCCCGGCGTGGACGGCATCGAGGTCTGCCGGCAGATCCGTTCGGAGTCGGACGTCCCCATCGTGATGCTCACCGCCAAATCCGACACGTCCGACGTCGTCCGCGGGCTCGAGTCGGGGGCCGACGACTACGTGCCCAAACCCTTCAAACCCGCAGAGCTGGTTGCCCGCGTCCGGGCGCGCCTGCGTCCGGGCGACCAGAAGGCGCCCGAAACGCTGCGGATTGCTGACATCACCATCGACGTCGCCGGCCACACGGTGAAACGCGCAGACGAACGTATTTCGCTGACGCCCCTGGAGTTCGACCTCCTCGTGGCGCTGGCACGGAAGCCTTGGCAGGTGTTCACGCGCGAGTTGCTGCTGGAGCAGGTCTGGGGCTACCGCCACGCGGCGGACACCCGGCTGGTCAACGTCCACGTACAGCGGCTCCGGTCCAAGATTGAACGGGACCCGGAAGCCCCGGAAGTTGTATTGACGGTTCGTGGTGTCGGCTACAAAGCAGGTTCCTGAGTCCTCCGGACCAGACGGTGCCCATGCCCCGGACCCAGCGGGGACCAAGGGGCCCGAGCATACGGATGCGCTGGCCGCGCTGCCTTTCCGCGCGCGGATCTGGCGGCGCCGCGGAATCATCGTTGGCCTGCGCGTGGCACGCCTCGTCCGGCTCGGACTGCAGCGTTTCCTCCCAGCCCTGCGCTATGTGGGACGTTCCCTCCAGCGGCGCTGGCGCCGGTCACTGCAGTTCCGGACCGTCCTCACCACGCTCCTGCTGGCTGTGACGTCTTTCGGCGCCGTGGGTGCCTACCTTTCAAACCAGATCGCCAACAACCTGTTCCAGGAGCGCCTGACCCAGGCCGAATCCGAAACCCGTTACAACGTCAAGCAGGTGCAGGAGACGTTCGACGGCGCCCAGGTTACCGATCAGTCCAGCGTCATTACGCTGGTGTACGACACCCTTAACGCCGTGGAGGGCCGCGGCTCGGTGATCCAGCGCCGGTACGTCTTTGAGGCCATGCCGGAGCAGACCAAGCCCAGGAACCGCTGGGTGGAGTCCAGGGCATCCGACCAGCTGACCGTCAGCGTCATTCCGCCTGACCTGCGCAAAGCGGTGCAGGAGTCAGGCAAGGATCAGTATTGGGCGTCCACCGTGATCCCGGTGGGAACCGAAGACCGCCCGGGCATCGCCGTGGGCAACAAGGTGACCTTTAACGGCACCGTTTACGAGCTGTACCTGATTTATGACCTCAATACTGCCCAGCAGACCCTCGACGAAATCCAGGGCGTCCTCCTGGCCGGCGGTGCGGTGCTGGTGCTGATGATCGGGGCCATTGCCTGGTACGTGACCCGCAACGTAGTCAGCCCGGTCAGTCACGCCGCCCTGGTATCGGAGAAGCTCGCAGCAGGGCAGTTGCAGGAGCGGATGGTGGTGAAGGGCGAGGATGAAGTGGCCCGCCTTGGAGCCTCGTTCAACCACATGGCTGCCAGCCTCCAGGAACAGATCACCCAGCTGGCCACGTTGTCCCAGATGCAGCAGCGGTTTGTTTCCGACGTGTCGCACGAACTGCGCACACCGCTAACCACCGTACGGATGGCGGCGGAAGTGCTCTACGACGCCCGCCACGACTTCGACCCCATCAACAAGCGTTCGGCGGAACTCCTTTACAACCAAGTGGAACGGTTCCAGTCCCTGCTGGCCGACCTCCTGGAGATCTCGCGGTTCGACGCCGGAGTGGCCATGCTCGACGCTGAGCCCGAAGACATCCTGCAGGTCATCGCCCACGTCATTGAAGGCGCGGCACCGGTAGCAGCTGAGTACGGCTCGGAAATCATCCTGCGTGCACCGGCCAGCGGGATTGTGGCGGAGATGGATGCCCGGAGGATCGACAGGATCCTGCGGAACCTCATACTGAATGCCGTGGAGCACGGCGAGGGCCGGCCAGTGACTGTTACTGTCGCAGCCAACCAGTCCGCGGTTGGAGTCGCGGTCCGCGACCAGGGGATCGGTATGACGCCGGCCGAGGCGGCCAGGGTCTTCGACCGGTTCTGGCGGGCAGACCCTGCACGTGCCCGGACCACCGGAGGCAGCGGGCTGGGCCTCTCCATTGCCATGGAAGACACCAAACTCCACAACGGCTGGCTGCAGGCGTGGGGAAATAAGGGCAGCGGGTCCAATTTCCGGCTGACCATCCCCTTGCGCCAAGGCGCGGAGATCGACCGCTCGCCGGTCCAGCTCGAGCCGGGGGACATCGTCCTGCCGGGCGGACAGGACGAGAAAAACATCGTTGTCCTCGGCCCGGCGCTACCGAAGGAACTGCCATGAAATGGGGGACAGCCATGACCGGTCCAGGGAAGAGCGGTCTGCTTGGAACTGTGGTCCTGGTGATGGTTGTTTTCCTGCTCGCTTCCTGCGCGCGTATCCCCACCTCCGGTCCGGTAGGAAAGAGCGAGGAGGGCAGCGCAGGCAACCTTAGTGCGCCAGTGTTCCTCCCGGCTGCACCGCAGGACGGGGCCGCCCCCGAGACGATCATTGAGGACTTCTACCGGGCGGGGAGTGGGTACGAGGACGACTACGCGGTCGCACGAGAATTCCTGACGCAGGCGGCATCCGTGGCATGGAAACCTGACCAGCGCGCCCTGGTGTACCGCAGCGCGAAAGTGGTGGAGACCGGCGTCGAAAACGTCTACAACTACCAGCTGGACGTGGCATACACCGTGGATGTTGACGGCATCGCCACCCAGTCTCCGGAAGGCACCATCGAGAACATACCGGCCACAGTAACCCAGGTGGACGGCCAATGGCGGATCTCAGCCATCCCGGACGGGACCGCGATCCCGGAGGAGACCTTCAAAGTCATCTACGGCGCCTCCCCCATCTACTTCTACGATCCCAGCTTCACCTATGCGGTTCCTGACGTCCGCTGGTTCATCAAGAACAAAACAGTCAAGGCCATGACCAGTGCCCTGCTTGCTGGGCCGGCTCCGTATCTTCGTGGTGCCGTAGTTAGCGCCTTCCCGTCGGGCATCAAGCTGGCCCGCGAGTCGGTCCCGGTGGTGTCCGGCGCCGCGCAGGTGGACCTCTCCGCCAAGGAACTCACCGAGGCGTCTGCGGAGGACCGGCTCCGGATGCAGACTCAGCTTTCGCTGACGTTCCGCAGCCAGCCCGACGTGGTCAATGTTGAACTGCGTGCCAACCAGGACCTGGTGCGCGTCGAAGACAACGGTTCGGTGCTCCCCCCCGTGAGGGACAAGGATGTGCCCTCGCGCGAGATCGCCGTCAGCGGCAACGAACTGGTGCGCTACGAAAACAACAGAGTGTCTCCGCTCCCGGACATGCAGCCGGTTTCCTCGCTCCGGCCCCGCTACCCGGCGGAGTCCCCGGTGTCGCAGACTGTCGCGTTCCTCAATGAAAGCCGGACGACGCTCTACAGCATGGTGCCGGGCCAGTCAGCCCGTGCCCTCACGACGCGCAGCACCATGACGCATCCATCCTTCAGCCTTCACGACTGGGTATGGGCGGCAGGGCCTGGAGCCAACGGCCGCACGGAAGTAGTGGCCTACCGGCCAGCCGGAGTGGCCAACGGCGCCACAATTCCCGCTGTTACCCTGACCCCTGCATGGCTCGCAGGCAGAACCGTCAAGGACCTGAGGATTTCCCGCGAGGGCGTCCGTGCCTTGGTTATTTCAGAACAGAACGGGCAGACCAAGGTCCAGGTAGCGGGGATCATCCGCAATGCCGACGGGACGCCCAGGGAGCTGACAGTCCCGATTACCCTGGTGACGGCCAGCAGCCCGGACCAGGGGGTCTGGGTCAACGACACTACCGTTGCCGTGATGAAGGGATCGGCCGCTGCAAACGTCACACCGGAACTGCTGTCCCTCACGTCCGGCCAACCGCAGCAGCTGGCACCCTGGCCAGGTCTGGTCTGGCTGAGCGCAGGCAACGGCGCCGAGGAAATTTACGGCCAGTCGGCGGAGGGAATTTTCCAGCGGTTGGGCAATGGCTGGTCGCCCCAGCTCAAGGGCCCCATCGATCCCTCGTTCCCCGGCTAGCGGTTTGTCCACATAGGGTCCCGGCCCGCTACCGGCGCCGCCGCTGCCGGGTGACCATGAGGTGTGCGAGATAAACAATCACCCGGTTCTGCTGCGGGCCGCCCGGCCGCCGCGGACCCGGACCTCCTGCCGCCCACGTTGTCCGCCAAGCACCGCGGCGGGCAGCCCCGCACGTGGCTGAAGGCCGCCGATCACGTAATGCACGCCGCCGGCGAGCTCCTGGCGCTCGCAGTTCCGGTGGACTGCGTCTGCTGCGGCGCGGAGGACCTGGCCCTTTGCGTTGCCTGCGAACGTCAGGTCCGTCTTCTGACCAGGCACCCGTTCCGGGCCGAGGAGCAGGCGCCCGCCCTGATGACTGTCGACGGCGGCGTCATCCTACCCGTGGTGGCCGCAGGGGTATACCGCGAGGAGTTGGCCCAGGCGCTGCTGTCGTTCAAACGCCACGGTCAGCACCACCTCAAGTCAGTGCTGGCGAGAGGACTGGAGGAGGGCATCGTGGCAGCAGCCGCCGGCGTGGACGGCGCCTGCCTGGTTCCAGTGCCCAGCAGCACCGGCGCGTTCGTCAAGCGGGGTTTCAGCCCCGTGCATCTCCTGCTGGCCGGAAGGTTGCAAGGCCACGCGGGCGCCGGCCCGCCTGTGGTGGACGTGATCCGGAAATCCAGACGCCCCGCTGCCCTGGAAAACCTGTCCGGAGGCCAAAAGAGTCTCGGCCGTGGAGCCAGGGCAGCGAGGGTCCGGGGTTCAATGACAGTCCCGGCGCGGTTGCACAGGCACGTTGTGGGCCGCCGTTGCATCATCATCGATGATGTCCTCACCACTGGTGCCACCCTTGCCGAAGCGGCCCGTGCCATCCACCTCAGCGGGGCTGTTGTGACCGGGGCAGTGGTCCTTGCAGCGACACGCCCGCCGGATTCAGCTGCTGGCGGAGCGCAGTCCCCGGCAGGTGGCGGAAAGCGGGCCGTCTTAGAAAAAAATAAATGAAGAAAGGATGAATAAGCGGTTGCTATGAACTAACGTCGGTGGTGGGTACCAAGAACAAGTTGTACCTTTCGATGGCGGCTCGGAAAGGGGCTCGACTGTCATTCAGCTCGGCCTCTGGGATGTTCCGCCGTCGTGTCACCGAAGTCATTTGGAGGGCACCATGGAGTTTATGATCAGCGGACGAAATCTGACGGTCTCAGACCGCTTCCGCGAGTACGCCGGTGAGAAGATCTCAAAGATCGAGTCACTGGGCGACAAGGTCCAGCGGGTGGATGCGAAGGTGTCCAAAGAAACGAACGCACGCCAGACCGGTGACCAACTCACCGTTGAAGTAACCGTTCTGGGCCGCGGACCTGTGATCCGTGCTGAAGCCAGCGCCGCAGATAAGTTTGCTGCCTTTGATCTCGCCTACACAAAGCTGCTTGAGCGGCTCCGCCGCGCCAAGGACCGCAAAAAGGTCCACCACGGGCGCCACACACCCAAGGCCGTGCGGGAGGCAACCGCTTCACTGGAGCCCGCAAGTACCAGTGAGCCGCTTTATGTGGAAGCAAGCCATCGCAGTGAGCCCCAGGCGGCCCCTGCAGAACGATCGCCTTATGAGGTCGAGAACGACATTCCGGCAGGGGATTCCCCAGTGCTGATCCGGCGCAAGGTATTCCCCGCAGCCTCCCTGAGCCTCGACGATGCCGTGGACAACATGGAGCTCGTCGGCCACGATTTCTACCTGTTTGTGGACAAAGCCACAAACACCCCCTCCGTCGTTTACCGCCGCCGTGGCTGGACGTACGGCGTCATCACCCTTGACCACGAATGCGAACCCGGGGACACCGTGGTGGAAGAGAAGATCATTGCCTACCGTTCCGACGATGAGGCTGCAAAAGTCTAGGGTGGTTCACACCCGCCAATGAAAGGACTGTCGTGTCAGCGACGCTGAGCCTTGACCAGGCCCGGCGGATCGCATTGGCAGCACAGGGACTCGACAAAGGACGGCCCGCCGGCCCCGTGACTTCACGGACGGTGGGCCGTACCTTTGCCCGGCTCCAGCTGGTCCAGATCGATTCCGTCAACGTGCTGTCCCGCAGCCATTTCCTTCCCTTCTTTTCGAGGCTGGGCAATTACGACCGCACCATCCTGCAGCGGATGTCCGGAACCCACCCCAGACGCATGATGGAGTACTGGGCGCACGAGGCCAGCTTCATCCGGCCTGAACTTTTCCCGGATCTTGTCCTGTGGCAAAAGCGCACGTGGGTGGGAGCCGGACGGCTGGAGCCCGGGCTCCGCGACAGCGTGGCCCGCCAAATTCTTGATGTCCTCGCCATGGGAAAGCCCCTGACGGCAGCCGAACTCACTGTGAAGATCGGGCATGTGGAGGACCGAAGCAACGAAAACTGGGGCTGGAACTGGAACGCCGTGAAGAGGGTCCTCGAAGACCTCTTCCAGGACGGCCTGATCTCCGCCGCGTCCAGGACCGAGCAGTTCGAGCGCAGGTACGCCCTCACCGCGCGCGTACTGCCCGCCCGGCCTGCACTGGTGGAGGACGGGCGGGATCCAGTGGAGGCCATGCACCGGCTGATCGATGCTGCGGCCTACGCCCACGGCATCGGCACCGTGCGGTGCTTTGCGGACTACTTCCGCATACCGGCCAAGGCGGCGGCCGACTCCGTAGAACATCTCCTCAGGACCGGTAGGCTGGAGCCGGTTTCGGTGGCAGGCTGGGACCGGAAGGTGTTTCTTCATACGGAGGCCAGGCTGCCGCGTCGGGCCGCCGGCCGGGCGCTGCTAAGTCCCTTCGATTCGCTGGTCTTCGAGCGGCGCCGGCTCGAGGAGCTGTTTGGCTTTCACTACCGGATCGAGATTTACACCCCCGAGCATCGGCGCCGCTTTGGGTATTACGTCCTGCCTTTCCTGCTGGGCAACACCATCGTGGCGCGCGTGGACCTGAAAGCTGACCGAACCGCAGGAAAACTCCTGGTCAAATCCGCGTACGGCGAGCCGCACGCGCCGCAGGCAACCGCCGTCGAACTTGCCGACGAGCTGGAACTCATGGCTGAATGGCTCGGGTTGGGGGACGTTGTGGTCAGCCCCGTGGGGGACCTGGCGGAGCCCCTCGCGGTGGCCCTTCGCCGCGGTGTTGGTGCGATCCGCTCTCAGGGAACACCGGCCACGTGGCCTGTGTCTCTCCCGTAGACTAAAAACGCCAGAATTCGGCAGCATCAGACTGGGAGTATCTTCACGTGGCATCACTTATCGAAAAACTTCTCCGTACGGGTGACAAAAAAACCCTGCGGCAACTTCGGAACTATGCCGACTCCATCAATGCCCTCGAAGAATCGTTCCAGACGTTCACTGACGCTGAGCTCCGTGAGGAGACCGACCGCCTCCGGGCCCGCCACCAGGACGGAGAGCAGCTGGACGATCTCCTCCCGGAGGCCTTTGCTGCCGTGCGTGAAGCTTCATCGCGGACTTTGGGGATGCGCCACTTTGATGTCCAGCTGATGGGCGGCGCTGCCCTCCACCTGGGCAACATTGCCGAAATGAAGACCGGTGAAGGCAAGACCCTCGTGGCCACCGCGCCTGCCTACCTGAATGCCCTCACGGGCAACGGCGTCCACGTGATTACCGTGAACGACTACCTCGCCGAATATCAGTCCGACCTTATGGGCAGGGTCTACCGCTTTCTGGGCCTCAGCAGTGGCTGCATCCTTTCCAACCAGGATCCCTCCGTGCGCCGCCAGATGTACGCCGCAGACATCACTTATGGCACCAACAACGAATTCGGCTTTGACTACCTGCGCGACAACATGGCGTGGGACAAATCAGAGCTGGTCCAGCGCGGCCACAATTTTGCGATCGTGGATGAAGTGGACTCCATCCTCATCGACGAAGCCCGCACCCCGCTGATCATTTCCGGCCCCGCCCAGGGCGATACCAACCGGTGGTACAGCGAATTCGCGAAAGTGGTCCAGCGCCTGAAGCTCGGCGAGGACTACGAGACAGACGAAAAGAAGCGCACCGTCGGTGTCCTGGAGAGCGGCATCGAAAAGGTGGAGGACTACCTGGGCATCCAGAACCTCTACGAATCCGCGAACACCCCGCTGATCGGCTTCCTGAACAACGCCATCAAGGCCAAGGAACTGTTCAAGCGGGACAAGGACTACGTCATCCTGGATGGTGAAGTCCTTATTGTCGACGAGCATACCGGCCGCATCCTCGCCGGCCGCCGGTACAACGAAGGCATGCACCAGGCCATCGAGGCCAAAGAAGCTGTGGAGATCAAGGCCGAAAACCAGACCCTGGCCACGGTGACCCTCCAGAACTACTTCCGCATGTACTCCAAGCTGGCAGGCATGACCGGTACAGCCGAGACCGAGGCCGCCGAGTTCATGAGCACCTACAAGCTGGGTGTTGTGGCCATCCCCACCAATCGGGACATGCAGCGCATCGACCAGGCGGACCTCGTCTACAAGAACGAGGCCGTCAAGTTCGACGCCGTGGTGCAGGATATTGCCGAACGCCACGAAAAGGGCCAGCCGGTCCTCGTGGGCACCACCAGCGTTGAGAAGAGCGAATACCTGTCCCGGCTGCTGGCCAAAGAAGGCATCCGGCACGAGGTCCTGAACGCCAAGAACCACGCGCGTGAAGCCGCCATCGTGGCGCAGGCCGGGCGCAAGGGTGCTGTCACAGTGGCCACCAACATGGCCGGCCGCGGCACTGACATCATGCTTGGCGGCAACGCCGAATTCACCGCAGTGGCCGACCTGGCCAGGCGCGGGCTGGACCCGGAAGAGAATTCCGAAGAGTATGAGGCCGCATGGCCGGCTGCCCTGGAGGCGGCCAAGCAGGCCGTGAAGGACGAACACGAAGAAGTGCTGAACCTCGGCGGGCTGTACGTCCTGGGAACTGAGCGGCACGAATCCCGGCGCATCGACAACCAGCTCCGTGGCCGTTCCGGCCGCCAGGGCGACCCCGGCGAATCACGCTTCTACCTCTCCCTGACCGATGACCTGATGCGGCTCTTCAACTCCGGTGCGGCCGAACGGCTGATGAACAGCTCCGTCCCGGATGACGTGGCGTTGGAATCTAAGTTGGTTTCGCGGGCCATCGCGTCTGCGCAGGGCCAGGTTGAAGGCCGCAACGCCGAGCAGCGCAAGAATGTCCTCAAGTATGACGACGTCCTGAACCGCCAGCGCGAAGCCATTTACGGTGACCGCCGCCGGATCCTTGAGGGTGACGACCTGCACGAGAAGGTCCAGTTCTTCGTGGAGGACACCATCACCGCCCTGATCGACTCCGCCACAGCCGAAGGCAATGGCGACGACTGGGACTACACCCAGCTGTGGACGAACCTCAAGACCCTCTACCCCGTCAGCGTCACAGCGGAAGAGATCATCGAGGAAGCCGGTGGCAAGTCCAAGCTCACCGTTGAATTCCTCAAGGAGGAGCTGCTCTCCGACGCCCGCGTGGTCTACCAGACCAGGGAACAGACCATCGGTTCTGAGAGCATGCGTGAGCTTGAACGCAGGGTGGTGCTCTCTGTCATCGGGCGTAAGTGGCAGGAACACCTCTACGAGATGGACTACCTCAAGGAAGGCATCGGTCTGCGGGCCATGGCCCAGCGTGACCCGCTGGTGGAATACCAGCGTGAGGGCTTCACCATGTTCCAGGCCATGATGGAGGCCATCCGCGAAGAAAGCGTCGGCTTCCTGTTCAACCTGGAAGTTGAAGTCACCCCGGCACAGGACGTCGTGGTGGCCGACGCCGCCGGTGGCCACACGGAGCACGTTGAGCCGCAGATCCACGCCGCCGGCTTGGAAGCACCGGAGAAGCCGGCGCAGCTGCAGTACACGGCCCCCGGCGAGGACGGTGCCTCCCAGACCAGGGTGGAAGGCCGTGCCTCGTCCCGATCCGGTAACCCCGCCAAGGCGGCGGCGCAGGATGCCGCCAAGCGTCAGGCAAAGAAGAAGCGCCGCTGACCTCAGCGCGACCAGAAAACAGGAAGTGCCCGGAGCATCAGCTCCGGGCACTTCCTGTTTAGCAGGCATTTACTCAAGCCGACTCCGGATTCAGCCGACTCCGGATTCAGCCGACTCCGGATTCAGCCAACGACGAACTCAGTCACATGCCAAGCCTGTTTGCCTCGCTCAAGCCGGACCGCTACGGCGCGGGCGCGCACATCATCAATAACCACTGCGCTTGCTTCATAAATGCCGGGGGAGACCTCGCAGACACGGACCGAACGCACCACGGAATTCCTGTGCAGCCGGGCCAGGGCGGGGGAGGCGGAGCGGGCCTGTTCGCGGCGGATCAGCGCGGCGCGGTGCTGCAGCACCGCGAGGCAGCGGGGATCCAGGCGGCGGGCCAACTGATGGATGGGCCTGACCCCGGCGAGGACTTCCATGGCGGCCTGCACGGTACTGCGGGTGATGGCGAGGACCTCGGAATTCTCGTCCGCTGCCCGGAGCGGCTGACCCTGCGCCCCAGGTGCGATGACGGGCCGTGAGGGAACCTGACGGACTGCAGCCGCAGGGGCTCCGGTGATCCGTGCGGAGCGGATTGGCGTAACAGCGTTCATGTGATTCCCCTTAGTTGTGTGCTGATGAAAGTCGGAACGTCGGCTAGGCCGTAGAAGGTGTTTTCAGGATCTGGCCGGGGAGCAGGACATGCGGGTTTTCGCCGATCTGTGCTTTGTTGGCTTCGTACCAGCGGGGCCAGTGCAAGGCGACTTCGACATCTGAAGCAGTTGGCCCCAACTGACGCGCGGCAATGTCCCACAAGGTGTCGCCTGCCAGCACCGTGACCACGTGCGCTAATGGCGGCGTGTCCTGCAGGGCGCGAATGGACGGGGCGGCGAGCAGGCCAGGATCGGTGACCGGCGCGCTGGGCCGCCAGTCGGGCCGGACCACAGGGGGCGAAGCGTCCGTTGCGGGTGTATCTGAGTTCGGCGGTCCTTCAGCCTGGGATGCTCTTCCCGGCATTTGCGCGACCTGGTGCGACTCCGTGGGGGACCACTGGGCCTGGACCGCAACGTCCTGCGTTGGTACCCAGGCGGGTCCGGCAGGCGGCACAGCCGCATGGGCCATTGGAGCGGCGAGAAGCTGGGCCGATAGTGCGGCCACGGCGAGCCTCCGCATGAATCCGGGGCAACACCCAGCCGCCCGGTCTGCGGCACGCAGCCTGCCGCAGCGTGCCAGGACTGCAACCGCCACAGCCATCAGCACGGAGAGGATCCACCACACCACGATGGCCAGTCCTGCGGCCACTGCGAAGGCACCCAGCAGGTCGTCGACTCCAGGCGCCTGCCGGCGCGCCGCCGACAGTTCCCACCGATCCAGCAGGCCCACGCCGGCGAAGTACAGAAAAGATCCGAGCAGCAGGATGGAGGCGGCCATGATTGCGTCTGCGCGAAGCCCGCGTGGTGTAAGACCAGTCATGATGTCCCTATCGTGTCTTTGATGCAGTTTGATGTTGTTTAATGCATCTTGAATCAGTTTGGACCAGCCATAATTGATTTGTCCAGAGACTGGAAGGAAACTGGTGGTGGATTGACCGTCCACGAAGCGGCACCCTACGCTTGGGCCCATGCGTTGGGATGCACTGTTCACTGACATGGAGGCACAGTTTGCCGAGGGCGGGAAACTGGCGCTCGAGGGCGAGATCTCGGAACGGGCCAGGGTGGAAGCCGCCTCCGTTGCGCTGGCCGACAGGCTGCGGGGCGGCCTCGGGAACCTGGTAGCTGTTCATCTCGTATGTGGGCGGACATTCGAAGGCAGGCTCAGCCATGCGGGAGCTGACGCCCTGGTGCTGGACGAGGGCCAGCATCAGGTGATGGTCCCTTACGCTGCGGTGGCGCGCTACGCCGGTCTAGGGCGGACGTCCGAGGCTGAGCCTTCGCAGGTGCGGCGGCGGATCGGGCTGGCGCACGCCTTACGGGGTCTGGCGCGTGACCGGGCGGCGGTTGCGGTCATTTTGCGGCATGTGCCGGTCAAGGACAGTGGCCTCACCGGTGTCATCGACCGGGTGGGCAGTGATTTTGTGGACCTGGCGCTGGTCAGCCAGGGGGAGGCGCGGCGGGCAGCGCAGGTCCGGCTGGTTACCACCATTCCCTTTGAGTCGCTGGGTGCGATCCGGTCAAGGCGCGGCGCTGAGATGTAGCTCCGGGCCAAAGTTTTTGTCCAGATAATCGGGTTTTCCGGCCCGCTGGAGGCGTTTGTCTGGACAAGAACTCAGTGGACGCGGTTAGCGGGGGTTGGCGCGTGGACCCTGCTCAGGCCTGCTTGGCTTTGGCTTCCTGGATCATGCGGCTGGCCTCGGCGTAACGCTCCTCGATGTACTGCTCCAGCATTTTCTCCTCAACACGCCACTGGCCGCGGCCACCTACCTGGATAGCTTTAAGCTCCCCGCTGCGGACCAGTGCATAGGCCGCCGGCGAGTTGATCTGGAGTTGCTCCGCAACGTCGGCGAGGGTGAGGAATCTGGGCATGGAACCATTTTGCCACTCAAGTGGCCATCTGGTGTGGTTATCCACAGTTTGGTGCCGTTTGGTCTTTTGACTTTTGTTCCGGGGCCCGTGCCGTAACAATGAGGGTGTCCGGGCGCAGCCAGCCGCCTGGCTCGGAGCTAGGGGGAGCAAGGCATGAGCCACGATCCAGGAACCGCAGGTGCGAGGCTGAAGCCGCCGTCGTGGAAGGATCCGCGGCTCTTGGTGGGAGTGCTGTTGGTGCTGGCCTCCGTGGTGGGGGTGATCTCGCTGGTAAGCAGTGCAGACCAGACCACCGAGGTGTACGCGGCCCGGGACTCCATAGCCGTGGGAGAACGGCTGACACCGGACAACGTGGTCCGTGCCAAGGTCCGCCTCGGTGATACCGAAGAGCACTACGTCACGGTGGAAGCGGGGCTGCCCGAGGGCATGGTTGCAGTCCAAAGAATCGGCAAGAGCCAGTTGGTGCCAAGGGAAAGCCTGGCCGGGGTGGACGCCCTGGACCGTAAGCCCGTGGCCGTGACCATCGAGGAGCCCCTTCCCCCGCAGGCGGTGGCCGGTACCCGGGTGGACGTCTGGGTCGCGTTGCCCGATGCCAGGAACGGATTCAGCGAGCCGCAGTTGCTGTTGCCCGGAGCCGAAATTGCCCAGGTGACTGCCGCGTCCACCGCTCTGGGCTCGTCCCGCAGCACGGTGCTGATGGTCCTTGTGGCTGACAGCCAGATGCCGGCCATCCTTGGAGCGCAGGCCAACCAGGCCAAAATTTCCGTCGTGTGGAACCCGGGCGGCGGCACCCCATGAGCATCCCCGTGGTTACCGTCGGCCAGGCCCGGGAAGACGTAGTCGGGGGCCTGGAGGGGCTTCATGGTCCCGTCACAGTGGTCCGCCGCTGCGCCGAACTGGCCGAACTGCTGGCTGCCTGCCAAAGCGGGCTGGCGCGGGCCGCGGTGGTGGCAGACGGCTCCGAGGGATTGACGGCTTCCCTGGTTGACCGGCTCGGGGCAGTAGGCGTGGCGATCATTGCCCTCACGGACAACGCTGAAGAGGCCGCGAGGCTGCGCGGGATCGGTGTGGCGTCCGCGCTGACCGGCGTTGAATCGGCCACCCTGGCCGGCCGGATTGCAGAGGCAGTTTCCCAGCTGACCGGCACCGCGCACGGTACCACTTCCGGGGCCGCACTGGCCGACACGGGTGCTGCGCTGCGCCCTGTCCCCGCCGAGCCGGCCGAGGCGCCGCAGGCCTCCGGGGCCGGCAGGATCATTGCCGTCTGGGGACCCGCCGGCTCACCTGGCCGCACCTTTGTTGCAGCCAACATCGCGGGGGAGTTTGCAGCGGAAGGAAAGTCCGTGCTGCTCGTTGATGCGGACAGCTACGGGGCAAGCATCGCGGCCGTCTTGGGCCTGCTGGACGAATCGGCCGGCGTCGCCCAGGCATGCAGGCTGGCGGACCAGGGATTGTTGGACGCCGAAGCGCTGCACAAGGTGGCAATACCTGTCACCACCAAGCAGGGGACCTTCCGTGTGCTGACGGGGATCACTCGGGCGGACAGATGGACGGAACTTCGGGCAGCTGCGTTGTCCCTGGTTCTGGAACGCGCGAAGGAGATTGCCGACGTCGTGGTAGTGGACACCGGCTTCTGCCTCGAAGCCGATGAAGAACTCAGCTTCGACACGATGGCGCCGCGCCGGAACGCCGCCACCCTGCGGAGCCTGGAACTGGCGGACACCGTTTTCGCGGTTGGGGCCGCCGACCCGGTGGGTGTTCCGCGGCTGGTCCGCGGACTCACGGAGCTTGAATTGGCCGTGCCCCACGTGTCACCTGTGGTGGTGATGAACAAGGTCCGGGCATCGGCCGTCGGCAGATCGCCGGAACGTCAGCTGAAGGACGCCTGGGAGCGGTATGGCCCGCAGTCGGGGCTGGACGCGTTCCTCCCGGCAGACAGCGCCGCAGCGGACGCTGCACTGTTGGGCGGCTCGTTACTGCTGGAAACAGCCCCGGATTCCAAGCTGAGGCGTGCGATCGCCGAATTGGTTTGTGCACCTGCCCAGCAAACTGCCCGATCCTCTGTATTTTCTTCCACCGCGCAGCGTTTGGCAAAGGGTTAGGCTCGCCGTAGGAGCTGCAACGGTGCAGCGTCAATCTTTGTGATGGAGGCGTTTGTTGATGTCGTCTGGATCCAGTGTGGAGGATCAGTCCGTAGCAATTGGAGACCGGGAGGGATTCCTGGGGGACTATTACGAGCATCTGGCTGAAGAGGATGCCCGAAGTTACTCCCAGGACCTGCTGGCTACCCGTGCGGAAACCCACCGCCATATCGCCGCCCACCGGCGGCCGGGGCAGGCGAATATTTCCGTCATCAACGACGGGGACGGCAGCGTCGTCTACATCGTCACCGACGACATGCCTTTCCTCGTGGACTCGGTCAACGCCGAACTCGTCCGCCAGAACGCTGCCATCCGCCTTGTCCTGCACCCGCTCTTTGTTGTCACCCGTAACAGGGAAACAGGGGAGCTGGTCAAGGTGGACCGGGTTCCATCCCACATCGGGATCTCCAGCGGTGACACCGCCGCGATGCCCCTCATCTCCCACCTCATCGCGCAGGGCGAAAACACCTCCCACATGGAGTCGTGGATCGCGGTAGAGATTAACCGCGTCTCCGACGAAGCGCAGGTATCCCTGATCGAAGGTCTGGAACGGATCCTGGCAGACGTGCGCGCCGCCGTCGAAGACTGGCCGAAGATGCGGAATAAGGCCATGCAAATCGCTGCGAGCCTGGACCAGGTGGCGAACCCGTCCCAGATAGCCGAACTGCGCCAGGCGCAGGATTTGCTGCAATGGCTCGACGACGGCAACTTCACGTTCCTGGGCTACCGCGAGTACGACCTGGTCAACGTGGACGGCGAAGATGTGCTGGAACTGCGTGAAGACAGCGGGCTGGGCCTGCTCCGCGCGAAACCGGGCGCCCCGCATATGCAGCACCTGACCGACGCCGGCCGGAAGAAGGCCCGCGAGAAGCGCGCCCTGGTAATCACCAAAGCGAATTCCCGGTCCACCGTCCACCGT
This sequence comes from Pseudarthrobacter sulfonivorans, assembly GCF_031454915.1. Classification (GTDB taxonomy): domain Bacteria; phylum Actinomycetota; class Actinomycetes; order Actinomycetales; family Micrococcaceae; genus Arthrobacter; species Arthrobacter sulfonivorans_C. The sequence goes on from NZ_JAVDRS010000001.1 coordinate 584,761, forward strand.
CCCGCCTACCTGGACTACATCGGAGTCAAGAGCTTTGATGTGGCAGGCAACGTGAACGGCGAGCGCCGCTTTATCGGTCTGTTCGCCACCAGCGCCTATGCCGGGTCCGTCCGGAACATCCCCATCGTGCGCGAAAAAGTGGACGCGGTGCTGAACAGTGCGGGTTTCCCGCCGGACTCCCACTCCGGCAAGGACCTTCTGGGGATCCTGGAAACGTATCCGAGGGACGAGCTTTTCCAGATCGAAATCGAGGACCTGGCGGCAACGGCGGCAGGCATCCAGAGGCTGCAGGAGCGCCGGCGGACCCGGTTGTTCCTGCGCCCGGACATTTATGGCCGCTTTATGTCGGCGGTGATCTACCTGCCCCGTGACCGGTACACCACCAACGTCCGGCTCCGCATCGAGGATGAACTGCGGTCCACCTTCCAAGCCGAAAGCATCGACTATGAGGCCAGGATGACTGAGTCCGCCCTCGCCAGGCTCTTCTACCGGATCCGCCTGCCCAAGAATGCCGAACTCAGCCATGTCAACGCCGAAGAGCTCGAAAAACGGCTGGTCCGCGCGGCCCGCTCCTGGAGTGAAGGCATTGCCGAGGTCCTGCGCGACGGTGGGGCTGACAAGCAATCAACAGAGCTCGCTGCTATCTGGTCCGAGGCTTTCCCCGCCGGCTACCGGGTGGATTACGAGGTAGAGGACGCGCTGGAGGACATCGCCCGGTTCGAGAAATATGGGGCGGAAGCGGAGCGGATTGCCGGCGCCAGGCAAGAGCGGCCCGGAGTCCACGTGTACCTGCCAAAGGGCGCGGGGGAAGACTTGGAAGAGGACGCGCGCGTCAAGCTATACATGCTTGAGCCCAAGAGCCTCAGCCAGATCCTGCCGTACTTCCACAACCTGGGCCTCGAAGTGTTGGATGAGCGGCCCTTTGAAATCGAGACCGCTGATCGCCGGGATTTCTTCCTCTATGACCTCGGGCTGAAGTACCCGGCGGGCGTGGACCCACTGGCAACCGGCGAGTTGCTGGGCGACTCCTTCGGAGCTGCAGTTTCCGGCGCGGTAGAGTCGGACAGCTTCGACCGGCTGGTGCTGCGCGAAGGCATGCACTGGCGTCAGATCACGGTGCTGAGGGCTTACGCACGGTACATCCGGCAAATGGGCAACTCCAACTCGTTCGGTTTCATGGCGGATACCCTGCTCGCGAACCCGGACGTCACCAAGGGCTTGCTTGCGTTGTTCGCCGCCCGGTTCGATCCGGCTCTGTCCAGTGCTGAGCGGCCCGCCGCCCAGGGGAAGGTCCGTGCGGAACTTTCGGCCGCCATTGAAGAGGTGGCAACGCTCGACGCCGACCGTGTCCTGCGCACGTTCGCCAACCTGATCGAGGCCACGGTCCGCACGAACTACTACCAGTACAAGCCGCACCTGAGCTTCAAGCTCGAACCGGCCCGCATTGAGGGGCTGCCGTTCCCCCGGCCGATGTTCGAGATCTGGGTCTATTCCCCGCGGGTGGAGGGCGTGCACCTGCGCTTCGGCAAGGTAGCCCGTGGCGGCCTGCGCTGGTCTGACCGCCGCGAGGACTTCCGGACGGAGATCCTCGGCCTGGTGAAGGCACAGACCGTCAAGAACGCGGTCATTGTTCCCACCGGTGCCAAGGGAGGATTCTTCGCCAAGCGGCTTCCTGACCCCGCTGCGGACAGGGCCGCCTGGATGGCGGAGGGTACCGAAAGCTACAAGACGTTTATCCGTGGCCTGTTGGACCTCACGGACAATCTCGTCACGAAGGACGGGGCGGAAACTGTTGTGCCGCCGTCGGACGTTGTCAGGCACGACGACAACGATTCCTACCTGGTGGTGGCGGCGGACAAGGGGACGGCTACGTTCTCGGACATCGCCAATGGGCTGGCCGTTGAATACGGCTTCTGGCTCGGTGACGCGTTCGCCTCCGGCGGTTCGGTGGGCTATGACCACAAGGCCATGGGCATCACGGCCCGCGGGGCATGGGAGTCGGTCAAACGTCACTTCAGCGAGCTGGACGTGGACACCCAGAGCCAGCCCTTCACGGTCGTGGGCGTGGGTGACATGTCAGGTGACGTATTCGGCAACGGCATGCTCCTGTCCCGGCACATCCGGCTCCTGGCCGCCTTCGACCACCGTCACATTTTCCTTGACCCCGCGCCGGATGCGGAAACGTCCTTTGTGGAACGGCAGCGGCTTTTTGAATTACCGCGGTCTTCGTGGGACGACTACAACAAGTCTCTGATCAGCGAAGGCGGCGGCGTGTATGCCCGCCAGGTGAAGTCCATTCCGGTCTCGCCGCAGGCCCGGGCCGCGCTCGGGCTGCCCAAGGCGACTACCGAATTGAGCCCGCCGGAGCTCCTGCGTGCCATCCTGCTGGCCCCCGCCGACCTGCTGTACAACGGCGGAATCGGGACGTACGTGAAGGCAAGCAGCGAGTCCAATGCCTCGGTGGGCGACAAGGCCAACGACGCCATCCGAGTGGACGGTAAGGACTTGCGTGTCAAGGTGGTGGGTGAAGGCGGCAACCTGGGCATGACCCAGCGCGGCCGCATCGAGGCGGCGCTCCAGGGCGTCATCCTGAATACCGATGCGATCGATAACTCCGCCGGCGTGGACTGCTCGGACCATGAGGTCAACATCAAGATCTTCGTGGACCGGATGGTGGCCGCGGGCAAGCTGTCGGCGGAGGAGCGCGCCGGCTTCCTCGCTGCCATGACGGATGAGGTTGGGCGGCTGGTCCTGGAAGACAACGTGGACCAGAACATCCTGCTCCTTAACGACCGGCAACGTGTGGCCGAGTGGAGCCCGAGCTATGAGCGCCTGATGGACTGGCTGGAGAAGTCCGCAGACCTGAAGCGTGAACTTGAGGCGCTGCCGAGCACGGAAACTCTGCGGGAGCGGCTGGGCCAGGGCCAGGGGCTGACATCGCCGGAGCTCTCGGTACTGGCGGCCTACGCGAAGATCGAGCTTGCTTCGGCACTGCGTGAAAGTGACTTGGCGGACGATCCGTGGTTCCGTGCGACGCTGCGTGCCTACTTCCCGGCACAGTTGCGGGAGCGGTTCGACGCCGAACTGGACTCCCATCCGCTGCGGCGCGAGATTATTGCCACCGTGGTGGCCAACGACATGATCAATCTGGGCGGCATCACGTTTGCGTTCCGCACTATGGAGGAAACGTCGGCCACTGAGGTGGCCGTGGCCAAAGCTTTCGTGGCGCTCCGGGAGATCTTTGAACTCAACGTCATGGTGGACGAACTGAACAGCCTGCCGGCATCGTTCCCCACCGAACACTGGAGCGCGGTCCACCTGGACATTCGCCGCATCCTGGACCGTGCGGTCCGCTGGCTGCTGGCCCAGGGCGGTAGCTCACGTCCCATCGCCTCGATCGTGGCCGAGTTCAAGCCGCTCCTGGATCCGATGCGCGGCCGGTTGCTGGACTATCTCCGGGGCGACGACCGTGAGCGGGTGGCCGGTTGGCTGGAGAAGGCACGCGGCTGGGAACTTCCGGAAGACCTGGCCGTCCGGTGGGCGGAAATGTTCGAGAGCTTCGTCCTGTTGGACATCGCCAAAATCGTGCACGCCCGCAACGAGCCGGTGGAAGAGATCGCTTCGGTCTACTACACAGTGTTTAACCGGTTCCATGCTGACGCGCTACTGGAGCGGATCACCAACTTGCCGCGCCAGGACAGGTGGCAGGCCCTGGCGCGGGCCGCCTTGCGGGATGACCTGTACTCCACTGTCTCGGACATGACGACGGCGGTGCTTGAGTCGACGGGGTCCGAGGACTCTGCGGAGAACCGGCTGAAGGACTGGGAGGGCCAGAATGCCGAGCAACTGGGCAGGGCGAAGAGCATGTTTGATGAGGTCAACGCGCTCGAGGCCGACGACATGGCCTCACTGTCGGTAGCATTGAGGCTCTTGAGGTCAATCGTCCGACGCTAGGAATCCCGGCGTCGTAACTGGAGGTGCAGTGGCAATCTTTACGGACCCCATCAGGGAACACGCTGATTTTGGGCCGGGCGATGCCGAATGGCTGCACCTCCTGGTGGGCGACTGGCAGATGGTTGCGGACCTGGCGTTCGCCGACCTGGCGTTGTGGTTCCCGCATCCGGATCACGGGTACGTTGCGCTGGCCCACGTCAGGCCCTCAACCACGCACACTGTCTTTCACGGCGACTTTGTGGGCGAACCCATCCGGCCCGACCTGCAACCGCTGGTCGACAAGGCGTGGGCAAGCCGTGCCATCGAACGGTCCAGCGAGACCAACTGGAGCTCGGACATGGCGCTGCGGGTGGAGGCTGTGCCGATGGTCCGCAACGGCCGGACCCTGGCTGTGGTGACCACTCACATGGACCTGTCCAGTTCCCGGATGCCGTCACGCCTGGAACTGACGTACCGGCAGTGCGCCTACGACCTTCTGCGGATGGGAACGCTGGGGCTATGGCCTGACTTCGCATCACCCACCGGTTCGCGCCGCGGTGCGCCGCGTGTGGGGGACGGGCTTATCAGGCTCGACGCGGAGGGGATTGTGCAGTACGCAAGCCCTAACGGCGTGTCTGCTTTCCGGCGGCTCGGCGATGGCGAGTCGCTGGAAGGCCGGTCGCTGGCCGAAGTCACCGCCGGCCTGCTGAAGGACCGGCGCCTGGTTGACGAGACGCTGCCACTGGTGGTCACCGGACGGATGCCGTGGCGCAGTGAGATTGAATCCCGTGGCGTGAGCTTGTCCCTGCGGGCCATTCCGCTGCGGGACGAGCAGCAACGCTTTGGCGCGCTGGTGCTCTGCAGGGACGTTTCGGAACTGCGGCGCCGGGAGATGGAGCTCGTCACCAAGGACGCCACCATCCGCGAGATCCACCACCGGGTAAAGAACAATCTGCAGACCGTGGCTGCGTTGCTGCGGATGCAGTCCCGGCGGATGGTCAGTGATGAGGCGAAACAGGGCCTGGAGCAGGCAATGCGGCGGGTCGCCACCATCGCCCTCGTTCACGAGACGCTTTCTCAGGGATTGGCGCAGAGCGTTGACTTCGACGAACTGATCGGCCGCCAGTTCAGGCTGTCAGCCGAAGTGGCGTCGCCCTCGCAGCAGGTCAAGACCGAGCGTTCGGGCCTCTTCGGGGAACTACCCAGCGACTTCGCCACCCCGCTGGCACTGGTGATCAACGAGTTGGTGACCAACGCCGTCGAGCACGGCCTCGCGGGCCGCGCGGGAACGGTCTGGCTCATCGCCGACCGTTCTGAGGAAGAAGACGGTGAAGAACTGCTGACCGTCACCATTGCCGACGACGGTGTAGGGCTGCCCGATACGCCACATGTGGAGGGGCTCGGTTTGCAGATCGTGAGGACACTGGTCACCAGTGAGCTGGGCGGCACCATCCAGTGGCACCCGCGCGACGGCGGCGGAACGGCTGTCCAAATCCGCCTCAGCCTGGCCGCCAGGTAAGGCAGCAACTTAAGTGGCGATGGCCGCGACCTGGAAAAGGTCGCGGCCATCGCTTTATACAATTCAGAGCGCCTTTGGCGCGGTGGGACTCTGCGCTTAGGAGGCGCGGCGTGCCCTGGCAGCGCGGCGCTTGAGGGCGCGGCGCTCGTCTTCGCTCATGCCGCCCCAGACGCCGGCGTCCTGGCCGGATTCGAGGGCCCATTGGAGGCAGGTGTCAACAACCGGGCAGCGGCGGCAAACGCTCTTGGCTTCCTCAATCTGGAGTAGGGCTGGCCCTGTGTTTCCGACGGGGAAAAACAGTTCAGGGTCCTTGTCGAGGCACGCTGCGCGGTTACGCCAATCCATGCTGATCAGTTGCTCCAATTCTGGGAAGAGCCGCTTTGTGAAATTATTCACTAGTGGCTACAAAGGAAAGGGGCCCTGCGGGGCCCCATCGGTCATCTTCATCAAGGTTGTCATGTTAACGCTGTGTAAACAAGGGGTAATAGAGCTTGATATCCCCGGAATCCTGAGCGATACATCACATCTTCCTTGGCGACCCTCACCACTGTCCGACTATGTCCGGTAGGGTGCCAGTGTGTCAAGAGCCCCCCAAAACCCTTCAGATCCACTGCCCGAGCCCGCTCCCGGAAGCCAGGAATCCCCGGCCGGTGCAGGTGCAGGTGCCGATGCGGGAGCCGGGCCGGACGCAGCCCCGGAGCGCCCGCGCGGAATTCTGGTGATCGCGCTCATTGTGGCCGCCGAGGCCACTGCCCTCTTGGTCGCGGCGGCCTGGTATGGCTATGAACTCGTGACCAGTGCGCCCGTGCTCTCGTTTGGGGGTGCGGTCTTCACCTTGGTGCTGTTGCTCGCATTCTCTGCCTGGCTCTATGCGGTGGCGCACTTCCTCTTCCGGGGGCGCCGGTGGACAAGGGCTGCTGCGCTGGTGGCGCAACTATTTGTCCTGACCATCGGCTTCCCCACCCTCACGGGCGGCGTGGTGTGGGCCGGCCTTGCCATGCTGCTGCCCGCTCTGACTGCCATAGTGCTTCTCTTCGACAAGCGTGTCATTAGCTATGCCTCACAGAGCGGCGGGTTGCCCCCGGCCCTCTAGCTGGCAGCGCTGTTGTTTTCCGCGACCTGGCCGTCAGCCGCGCTTTCGTTGGCTGGATGCTGTTGGGATTACGCGGTGCAGGCGGACCCGCTAGGCCGCCAGTCTTCTCAGTGGTTTGTCCGGACAAGCCCAGCCCAGTTGGACAGCCAAGGCCCGGCCGTTCTGGATAAGCACGCTCCGGCCCGGAGGCGGATTCGGTTCCGCCTCGAACCGCACCCCAAAGAGATCCCCATCCAGGAATGTCCGGGGCGCGATCAGCACGCCGGTGCCCAGGCTGCGCGCTTGGAGGGCCAAAGGCACACGCTGGGAAAGCAGCGGGCTGTAGCCGGCCGTCATCACCACGCTGACTCCCAGAACGTTGAGGTCTGCGAGGCAGCGGTTCACGTCGTGTGGCAACAGGTCTGCATCGTCCACCAAGGCCACCGATCCTGTATCCAGAGTGCCGGCGGCTGCCTGGCGGAGGACACCAGACCAGTAAGCCACGGATGGAGTTGCCCGTTCCGGCCATAGCCAGTGTCCTGCGTCGGGGTTGAGCTGCGGCAACATGCGGAGAAATGATGACTTTCCCGACGACGGCGCGCCCAGCACAGCAAGGACGCCGCCCGCCGGCACACGCACTGATACCGCTTCGAGTTCGTCACCGCCCAACCCTATCCAGAGGTGGCCGGGCGCTTGTCCAACCTTGACTGTCTCTCCGTCCCGGACCTGGCCGTCAGTGTCATCCTGGATTGGAGCCGCAGTCCTCTCCAGAATCCGGGCCGCGGGAACCACGGCCGGCAGCGGCTCAACACGGAACGGCCGGATAACGGGGGCCAGTGGTTGAGCCCGGGCAGCGGACTCCGTCTCAGCTGCTTCAAGGCAGGTGGCCGTGTAGAACTGGCAAACTGCCGTTCTTCCGGCGGACCATGCGCCCAGGGCCACGCCCCGACCGGCCACAGATGGAGTCGGAGGCAGTTTCGGCCAGGCAACGCGGCTCTCTTCGCTTGAACCGGTGGGGAAATACACGCGGTTGGGAATGGCGGCGAAGAACCTGGCGGTGACGAGGTCCCTTTGGCCGGAGATGATCACCGTGATACCGGCCCTGCCGCCATCACGGATCAGGTCGTGGACCAGGTCCTCGGCCCAGGCGAGCGGTCCCGACCGAAAGGACGATGCCCAGGACCCCCAGCCAGCGAGCACCAGCGCGAGTGGCGTGGCAGCAGCGGCGGGATCGGCGAGCCGGCGCGACTGCTCCTGTGCGAGGCGTTCCAGGATCCGGACCGCGCGGCGAAGCTCGTGCAGCCCGGCCTTGGCACCCACCCGGCCGTGAGAGGCCAGCCCCGCGAACGAGCTGTCGGGATCAAGGATGTACAAATGGGATTCGATCGGGTGGGATGCCAGGCTGTGGACTGCCAGCCGGATCGCCGCAGCGGCGCCGGATTCCGGTCCGCCCACAAGCCCCAGATGGCCGTGCTCGGAAGGTTTCCAGATGAGCGGCGCCGTTCGCTGTTCCGAGGGCAGGTCCATCAGCCCGAGCCTGATGGTCCAGGCATCCCCATCTGTAACAGTCCCGTCCGCACCCGCGGTGATGGGCTCGGGGATCGGCGAGGAGGGTTCGGGCAGAACGCGGGGAAGTGGGGCAGCCACCGGCATCCGGATGGAGACACTGTTCATGGACTCCCACACCGCTGACATGGAAGCGATTACGGGGGCGGCTCCCACGGCCGGCGTCGGTGCCGCCCCTGCTGATCCGCGTTCACTTCCGGCCGGGCGGATCTCGATGTACTCCGACGCCAGCTGTACGGAGAGCCCGGGCAGGTCGGGGGTAAACGCCCCGGCAGTCAGTGAGCCGGCCTGGAACTCCACCGGAGCTTCAGTGCCACGCGCCAGGTAGGCTCTCCCCGGTGTGTCCACGCTGATTCCGGCGGCGGCTTTCGAATTGATAATGTCCATCGACTCCATCTCCGATTGGACACGCAGCGCGATGCTTGTGGTGACATTTGCGCGGATGTCAGCCGTCAGGGCGCCCTGGGGCCGTTGCGTGGCCATGATCAGGTGAATCCCCAGCGAACGGCCAATGGCGGCGATCCTCATGAGTTCGCGGAGCGCTTCCGGGGCGTCTTCCACGAGCATGCGGAATTCGTCGATGACCATCATGAGGTGGGGCAGCGGTGACGCGAGGCCCGCCGGAGTGGTCCGGTAGGCGGCAAGATCCGGCGCCTGCACAGCCGCCAGGACTTCTTCACGGAACCTGATTTCGGCCCGGAGGGACTGCAGGTACCTTTCCAGTTCGTGGCTGCTCAGATCGGTGAGCATGCCTACACAATGGGGGAGCCCGGTCAGTGGCCCCAGCCCGGAGCCGCCCTTGAAGTCCACAAAAAGGAAGTTGATGCGGTCCGGCGGGTAGCTCAGAGCTAATGCGCTCGTCAGGCTGCGGAGAAACTCGGACTTGCCCGAACCCGTGGTGCCAGCCACCAGTAAGTGCGGCCCGTCGGTCTGCAAATCCAGCATCCTGGGACCCTCCGCACCCACTCCGACGGGGACAGCCAGTTCGGGCCGCCTGCTGTTTGCCGCCCACCGCCTGGCTGTTTCGGGTGTGGAGGCCGGGAGGAGATCCGTGAGCCGGCAGGATAGCGGGATGCTCCCATTGGCCTCGCCGGGCTTCTGCTCATCCCGCGCCAGACGGCGGCAAAAATTGTCGAAGACATCGACAGGCGCCAGATCCGGCGCGAACCGGAGGCATTTTGTTCCTGTGTTGAACACCGAGCCGCGTTCACCGAGCTCGACGTCGGCAGTGAGCGGGGCTGCGCAGTCGCCGGGGATGTGGATGACCTGCCACTCATGTTCGAGCGCCATTTCGATGATCGGGGTTGTGTCCTCCTGGTCGTCCAGGAGAATCAGCATGCCATGCCCATGTGAGGGCTCGAATCCTCGCGCCATCAGGGCTTCGACGGTGCCACGATGGCTGGAAAGAGTGACGCCTTCAAGGAACCGGGCGGCGAGGGGCACCTGGTCCGCTCTTCCATGGATCACCACACAGGTACCCCGGCCGAGTGGGTAGCCGGCGAATTGCATGAGGAGTGAACGCACCAGGCCCTCGACCGAGTCGCGCGGCCCACGGACGGTGGTGAGCGGCCGTGCGGGATCGAGTGTCAGCGGCAGCGGACCGGCTGATGGAACCGTCCGCCCCGGATCGGGCGGCTCGAATTGGAGGTTGGCTGGTTGAACGCTTAGGCCCAGCCGAAGCCATATGCCCTTGTTGGTGACCTGGGCGCTCCGGTCTTTTCCAGTGGCACCGCCGGTAGTAAGGGAGGAGAGCGGCGGGGCGGCCCGCCGTCGCCGTTCCTGGTCGTTAGTGACTGCGGCACTGACAGCCGCAGCCAGTTCGCGACGTTGCCGGCGCCCGCCGACCACAGGCACCAGGATGGAGATCGCCGAGACAGCAGTGAAAGCCAGAAACATCCACATCCCGGTGATGACCGCGAGGCCCACACCGATGATCACCGGCAGGACAGCCGTCAGAAGGAGCGCCGCGCGGTTCACCGGATCGTCCCGCCGTCTGACGACGAGCGGCTCGCGGACATCCGTGCCGGCCATGTCCAGTTGACTCGGGGACTGCTCCAGGAAAACCAGCGACATGGTTGAGTTGCCGCATCGGATGGTGGAGTTGGTGGTGACGGCGGCGTTCCGCTGGCGCTCGCCGTCCACTTCAGTGCCGTTGACGCTGTCCAGATCCACAATGGTGATGGCGGTCTCGGTGACCACCAGGCGGGCGTGGGCCCGGGATAGATCGGGGTCGGCGATGACGATCTCGGCGTTACTGCGACCTATGGTGTACGTGCCCCGCCGCAAGGGAACCACCAGGCCCGCGCCAGCGCCGCTGTGCACTGCGAGTGCCAGGGCTGCAGGCGGTTCCGACGCACGCTGCCTGGATCTGCGGGCGGTCATGTCCGCCGCATCGACGAGGATGGCACCGTTGACCAGCGGAGGCTGTCCGAGGGTGAGTAAACTCACGTCCTGCCCGTTGATGGACACTCGGCCGGTACTGAATCTGCCGGCCAGCGCTTCCTGCAGATCGGCCCCGGACGCACCGTCCGGACCCTCGATGGTCAGCTCCAAAGGTGGTTCCTGCAGGGCAGCGCCTGGGCTCCGGACGAGCGTACAGTGCAGCGGCATGTGGGGTCTTCCTTACGTGATTACTGCGTGAAGACGATGCTAATGCTGACGGGATCCGGGGCGGGGGGAAGGCCAGTACTATGTGGAAAACCGCGTCAGACGGTGCCCCGAAGCGTGCAGGGCGCGCAACAGCGTCGGCTGCAGAATCGGCGTTCGCTCGGGACAACGGATAGTGTTAAGCGAAACCGTGGGGCGGCAGTAGGGCTCTTCGCCTGCCAATCATGAGAGAAAAGGCATCAGAACTGTGAAGATTGCTGTAATTGCGCTGGGGAAAATCGGGCTGCCGCTGGCGGTTCAATTTGCTTCCAGGGGCCATGAAGTTGTGGGCGTCGATGTGAACCAGCAGCTTGTGGACCTGGTCAACGCCGGAACCGAGCCGTTTCCCGGTGAGGCGCACCTGCAGGCGAAGCTTTCGGACCTGGTGCCTGCGGGCAGGCTTCGCGCAACCACCGACTACTCCGAGGCGGTTCCGGGCGCGGACGCCGTGGTGCTCGTGGTTCCGTTGTTCGTCGATGCAGACGCCAAGCCGGACTTTGGCTGGATGGATGCCGCCACCGAAGAGCTGGCAAAGCACCTGACGCCCGGCACGCTGGTCTCCTATGAGACGACGCTGCCGGTAGGAACCACGCGCACGCGTTGGAAGCCTGCCCTCGAAGCTGGCTCCGGGTTGGTTGAAGGCGAGGACTTCCACCTCGCGTTTTCGCCCGAGCGCGTTCTGACAGGCCGCGTTTTCGAAGACCTCCGCAAGTACCCGAAGCTGGTCGGCGGCTTGTCCGAAGCGGGCGCAGCAAAGGCGGTGGAGTTCTACCAGGCCGTCCTGGACTTCGATGACCGGCCGGACCTCTCACGGGCAAACGGTGTGTGGGACCTTGGCTCCGCAGAGGCGTCTGAGTTGGCGAAACTCGCCGAGACCACCTACCGCGACGTCAATATTGGGCTCGCAAACCAGTTTGCCCGTTTCGCGGCAACTGCCGGCATCGACATCTACCAGGTCATCGATGCCTCCAACTCCCAGCCGTACAGCCATATCCACCAGCCCGGCATCGCCGTCGGCGGGCATTGCATCCCGGTTTACCCGCGCCTCTACCTGTGGAACGACCCCGAGGCAACTGTGGTCCGGGCTGCCAGGGCGGCCAACGCAGAAATGCCTGATTACACCATCGGGCTTCTCGAAGGTGCGTATGGCGACCTCAACGGAGCCCGGGTGGTTGTCCTTGGTGCCGCCTACCGTGGCGGAGTCAAGGAAACCGCGTTCTCTGGCGTCTTCGATGCTGTCGCATCGATTTCCCGCCGGGGCGGAACCGCCCTTGTACACGATCCGCTCTACACGGACGAGGAGCTGGAGAAGCTCGGATTCGCCGCCTACCATCTGGGCGAACCGGTCGACGCCGCAGTTGTTCAGGCCAATCACGCCGAATACAGCGAACTGACCAAGTCGGACCTTCCTGGAATCAAAGCCTTCATTGACGGGCGCCGCGTCAGCAGCGCCGAACTGTGGCCGGGAGTTGTCTACCGCGTCATCGGTAAACCCTGATCCATCCGGCTTCGACGGCCAACTTAGAATTCATCCCTGATTGGAGTCATTTGATGAGTAGCATCGCTCCCAGCGCCGATGTGTCGGAACGGGCAATCCTCGGTGAGGGTACCAAGATCTGGCACCTTGCCCAGGTCCGCGAGGACGCCCGACTCGGCGTGAACTGCATTGTTGGCCGCGGCGCCTACGTGGGCACCGGTGTCGAGATCGGCAACAACACCAAGATCCAGAACTACGCTCTGGTCTACGAACCTGCCAAGCTGGGGAACGGCGTGTTTATTGGTCCGGCAGTTGTCCTGACCAACGACACGTACCCGCGATCGGTTAGCCCGGATGGTTCGCTCAAGAGCGCCCACGACTGGACGCCTGTTGGCGTGACGATCGAGGACGGTGCATCAATTGGTGCCAGGGCTGTCTGCGTTGCCCCTTTGACGATCGGACGGTGGGCAACAGTTGCCGCCGGTGCCGTTGTCACCAAGGATGTTCCGGCATTTGCCCTGATGGCGGGAGTCCCCGCACGACGGCTCGGCTGGGTGGGCAAAGCCGGATTCCCGCTCACCCTGGACGGCGAGTACTGGGTGTGCCCTGAGACGGGCGCCAAATATGTTGAAGACGAAAATTCTTTGAAAGAAGCAGAGGACAACGCATGAGCCAGGAATTCATTCCCGCAGCAAAGCCGATCATCGGCGATGAGGAACGCGCCGCCGTCGACGCCGTTATGGCGACGGGCATGCTTGCCCAGGGCACGCAGGTTGCTGCGTTCGAGTCGGAATTTTCGCAGGTCCTTCTCGACGGACGCGCATCTGTTGCCGTGAATTCCGGCACCTCTGGTCTCCACCTTGGCCTGCTGGCCTCGGGAGTCGGCGTCGGCGATGAAGTAATCGTTCCGTCCTTTACCTTCGCGGCGACCGGAAATTCCGTTGCAGCCACCGGCGCCACCCCTGTGTTCGCCGACATCGAATTGGACCACTACACACTTGACGTGGACCATGTTGCTTCCCTCATCACGGATAAGACCAAGGGCATCATGCCCGTGCACTTGTACGGCCACCCCTTCGCGGCCGAGGCCTTCGCCAAACTGGCCGCTGACCATGGCATTGACCTCTACGAGGATGCCGCCCAGGCCCACGGCGCGAGCCTGAACGGCAAGAAGGTCGGTACCTTCGGCAAGTTCGCCATGTTCAGCCTGTACCCCACCAAGAACATGACCTCGGGTGAGGGCGGGATGGTGTCCACGGCCGATGCCGACGTGGAACGCAATCTTCGTCTGCTCCGCAACCAGGGCATGGAGAAGCAGTACGAGAACGAAATCGTGGGCTTCAACGCGCGGATGACTGATCTGCACGCTTCGATCGGACGGGTCCAGCTCACCAAGGTCTTGGGTTGGACGGCCCAACGCCAGGCCAACGCCGCCTTCCTGACGGCAAACCTTGAAGGCGTAGGCACCCCTGTTGTGGCACCGGGCGCCGAACACGTCTTCCACCAGTACACCATCCGGGTCCCTGAAGACCGTGACGGCATGTCCAAGGCACTGCGCGAGGAATACAACATCGGTTCCGGTGTCTACTACCCGGTACCCAACCACCGTCTGCCGTCCTTCAACCGGACCGAAGAACTCCCGAACACCGAAATCGCGGCAAAGGAAGTTCTGTCCCTGCCGGTTCACCCGTCACTGAGCCAGGATGACCTTGAACGCATTGTCAGCGCAGTGAACAAGCTCGCGCAGGCGGGTGCATAGTGGCCAACCTTCGCGTAGGACTGATCGGCCTCGGCATGATGGGCCGCCACCACGCCCGCGTTATCCGCGAGGTGGAAGGCATCGAGCTGGTTGCCGTGGCCGACTCCTATGGCGACCCTCATGGTGTTGCCAAGGAACTGAAGGTCCTCTCGTCCGTTGAAGAACTCATCGCGGCAGGTCTGGACATGGCTGTGGCCGCTGTTCCCACCGGCATGCATGAAGAAGTCGGACTCGCGCTGGCCGCAGCGGGTATCCACACCCTGGTGGAAAAGCCGATCGCAGCAAGCGCTGACGCCGGACAGCGGATGGTTGAAGCCTTTGCCGCAAAGGGCCTGATCGGCGCCGTCGGCCACATCGAGCGCTTCAACCCCGCCCTTCAGTCGCTGCGGAAGCGCATCGCCAACGGAGAGCTCGGCGATGTGTACCAGATCGCCACGCGCCGCCAGGGACCTTTCCCGTCGCGCATTGCCGACGTCGGCGTCGTGAAGGACCTCGGTACCCATGACATTGACCTCACGGCATGGCTCGCTCAGAGCCGGTTCGAAACGATCTACGCCCGGACCACGACACGCAGCGGCCGCCCGCACGAGGACATGGTTACCGCAACGGGTCAGCTCGACAACGGCGTGATCACCAACCACCTGGTCAACTGGCTGTCCCCGATGAAGGAACGGTTGACGATCGTCACGGGCGAAAAGGGCGCCTTCGTCGCTGACACCGTCACAGCGGACCTGACATTCTTCGAGAATGGAACTGTGGCAACCGAGTGGGAATCCATGGCGGCGTTCCGAGGAGTTTCCGAAGGCAACGTCACTCGTTTGGCCATCCCGAAACCGGAGCCGTTGCGCACCGAACACGAAGCCTTCCGCGATGCCGTGCTGGGATTGCGGAGCGACGTCGTCACGATGCAGGAAGGCCTCGACACCCTTCTCGTGGCGGAGGCCGTGCTGCGATCCGCAGACAGCGGACAGATGGTGCGGGTTCCCGCTTCGTGACGGTGCGAAAACCCCTGAAGGTTGCGCTGGTCAGTAGATTGTTCACTCCTGAGGTCGGGGCGGCTGCCTTCCGTCTGCAGGCTCTGGCGGACGGTCTGGCCGCGGCAGGAGCCGAGGTTGCCGTGATCACGACCCGGCCGCCCATGGCGGCCGGGCCGGCTCCGGTCAGGGAATACAAGATCTCGCGATGGCCCGTGCTCAGGGATTCAGGCGGCAATGTGCGCGGTTATGTCCAATACATGAGCTTCGACGTACCGGCGCTGTTCCGCCTGCTGTTCACCAAGGCCGACGTGGTTGTCGCGGAACCGCCGCCCACCACGGGAGTCGTCGTGGCGCTGAGCTCAGCCCTGCGTCGCCGCCCCTTCGTCTACTACGCGGCCGACATCTGGACCGAGGCGTTGTCCGCCACCAATGTTCCTCCACTTGTTGTGCGGGTAATGCGGGCAGCGGAGGGTTTTGCTCTTCGCCGGGCCGCCAAGGTCATCGCTGTCTCAGAATCCGTAGCCGGGAAGGTCGTTGAGTTCGGCGTACCTGCTGACCGCGTTCACGTTGTGGGCAACGGTATCGACACGACCGTCTTCGGTCCTGCCGGCGAAACGGCTGAGAACACCGGGCCCTACTTCGTCTATACCGGAACGATGTCGGAGTGGCAGGGAGCGGACGTTTTTGTACGCGCATTGCCGGCTGTCCTGGCCAAATTTCCTGAGGCCAGCATTCGCTTCTACGGGCAAGGCTCCGACGAGCAGCATCTTCGCGAACTCGCGGCCGAGATAGCTCCCGGCAGTGTTTATTTCGGCGGCGTGATTCCTCCGGCCGAGACAGCATCATGGATCCGGGGCGCGTCGGCGGCTCTTGTCAGCATCAAACCCGGCCAGGGCTACGACTTTGCCAAGCCGACGAAGATTTACGCCGCAGCGGGCTGCGGAACACCGGTGGTCTTCGCTGGAACTGGAGACGCCGCGGCGCTGGTTGCCGACAATGGGCTCGGAGAAGCAGCCCAATACGATGTCGCCTCCGTGGCAGAAGCAATGGTACGCATCCTCGGCGCCGGGGACGGGGTAAAGGAAGACGGCGGCCGTGCCGCCAGGGCGGCCTGGGTCCAGGAACATGCATCCTTGGCCAAGTCGGGAAAGCTGGCCGCAACCGAAGTCGTAGCTGCTGCGACGGGCTGAAAATGCCGCCGACGGAGGATGCTGCAGGGGGCGTACACGGCACCCTTATGGACCTCCGGAATGCAGGCCAATGTTGAATCTCGGGTAGTCTAGACCCGGCACATAGGGCTGTCTAGCCCTGCCACCAAAGAACACAGGAGAGTTGTGAACGCTGATCTCGTCGTCGTCGGTTCAGGTTTTTTTGGCCTGACAATCGCAGAGCGCGCCGCCACCGAGCTGGGGCTTAAGGTTGCGGTCCTGGACCGCCGCCACCACATCGGGGGCAACGCCTACAGCGAAAAAGAGGCAAAGACCGGCATCGAAGTGCACCGGTACGGCGCACATCTGTTCCACACCTCCAATGAGCGTGTCTGGGAGTACGTGAACCGCTTTACGGCCTTCACCAACTACCAGCACAAGGTCTATACCAGCCACAACGGCGAGGTGTACCAGATGCCGATTAACCTGGGCACGATTAACCAGTTCTTCCGCGCCTCCATGGGCCCTGCCGAGGCCCGGGCCCTCATCCAGGAGCAGGCCGGGGAGCTGGCGGGAACGGACCCGGAAAACCTGAACGACAAAGGCATCCAGCTGATCGGGCGCCCTCTCTACGAAGCATTTATCAAGTACTACACCGGCAAGCAGTGGCAAACTGACCCCAAGGATCTGCCTGCAGAGATTATTTCCAGGCTCCCGGTCCGCTACAACTATGACAACCGGTACTTCAACGACACGTATGAGGGTCTGCCTGTCGACGGCTACACCGCCTGGATCGAACGGATGGCGGATCATCCGAACATCGAGGTCCACCTCAATACCGACTTCTTCGATGACGGCGAGTTCGGCCGCGAATCGGTCCGGGGCCAAGTGCCAGTCATCTACACGGGCCCGGTAGACCGCTACTTCGACTTCGCCGAAGGCGACCTGTCCTGGCGCACCATCGACCTCGAGGAAGAGGTCCTGCCCGTAGAAGACTTCCAGGGCTGTGCCGTCATGAATTACCCGGATGAGAACGTGCCGTTCACCCGGATCCATGAATTCCGCCACTTCCACCCTGAACGTGAATACACGAAGGATGCCACCGTCATCATGCGGGAGTTCTCCCGCTTCGCGGAGAAGGGCGACGAACCCTATTACCCGGTGAACACCGCCGTCGACCGTTCCAAGCTGCTGGCTTACCGCGACCTCGCCCGCGGTGAGGACTCCGTGCTGTTCGGCGGTCGGCTGGGAACGTATAAGTACCTCGATATGCATATGGCAATCGGGTCGGCCTTGAGCATGTTCGACAACGAGATCAAACCGCACTTCAGCGGTGGTGCGAAGCTGGAAAGCGGAGGAGTGGACGCATGAGCGTAGCAACAGAATTCCGGCAGGAGTCCGAACCCGGCACCGGCGAAACGACGTGGAGAACTGTCCACCGTGTGGTGTTCCCGGTGGATGGCGACACAGACACATTGCCGCTGTACGTGGATTTCGACGCAGCGCGACGTGTAGTCGAAGAGGACACCACTTCCAAGCGGGGCAGCAAAACACCACAGCTCGTGGTGCAGAGCAGCCAAATCCGCTCGGACTTCATTCTGGACCGCCGCCGGCTGTCCTTGCCGGCCCACCAGCGTGTGTCTTTTGGCACGTACTTCAACGCATTCCCCGCCAGCTACTGGCGGGCCCACACGGATGTGCAGAAAGTGCGGCTCAGTATTGAAGTGGACGCCGAGGCCACTGTCATTGTGTACAAGTCCAGTCCGCGCGGCAGTTCCAACCGTGTCCAGAGCATGCACACGTCTGGCAGCACCACCGCCACCTGCGAGCTGCCACTGACCACGTTCGCCGACGGCGGCTGGTATTGGTTTGACCTCGTCGCCCATGGCCGCGACGTCACGCTCAAGAGTGCCGACTGGTCGGTGCCTCAACCCGACGGCTTCAAACCGGGCACCTTGTCGATCGCGGTAACCACGTTCAACCGTCCTGATTACTGCGTCAAGCACCTGCGCAACTTTGCCGGGTCCGAAGACCTGCTTGGTGTCATGGACCGCCTCATCGTCACGGACCAAGGCAACCAGAAGGTCAGGGACGAGCCCGGTTTTGACGACGCCGCTGCCAACCTGGGTGAGAAATTCACCCTGGTCGAGCAGGGGAATCTTGGCGGCTCGGGAGGATTTGCCCGGGGTATGCTCGAGGCCGTGGAGGGTGGTGAGAGCGATTACGTCATGCTTCTGGATGACGACGTCGTTGTCGAGACCGAAGGCGTCCTCCGTGCCGTAAATTTCGCCGACTTCACCCGCCACCCCACAATTGTGGGCGGACACATGTTCAACCTTTTCGAACGTTCCGTGATCCACAACTTTGGCGAGGGCATCAACCAGTACCGCTTCCAGTACGAAGCGCTCGGCCAGGAGAGGAGTGCACACGATTTCGCTGCCAGCAACCTCCGCACCACACCGTGGATGCACCGGCGGGTCGATGTGGATTACAACGGCTGGTGGATGTGCCTGATCCCGACGTCCATCATTCGTGAAATAGGCCTTGCCCTTCCCGTCTTCATCAAATGGGACGACGTCGAATACGGCATCCGGGCCGGTGCGAACGGCTACACCACAGTCAGCCTTCCTGGTGCTGCTGTCTGGCATATGCCGTGGACGGAAAAGGACGACACCATCGACTGGCAGGCGTATTTCCACCAGCGCAACCGCTGGGTGGCCGCCCTCCTCTATTCCCAGTACCGAAAGGGCGGCCGGCTGCCGATCGAAAGCTTCCTGAAGGATGTCAGGCACTTGCTTTCGCTTCAATACTCGGCAGTGGAGCTACGCAACCGCGCCCTTAAAGACCTGTTGGACGGGCCCTCCCACCTCCACGAGACGATCGGGAGTAAGCTCGCTGAGATCCGTGCGATTCGATCCAGCTTCCCTGATGCGCAGGTGACCAATGACCTCACACAGTTTCCTGCGGTCAAACGGCAGCACATACCCAAATTCGGGCTGGCACCGTCCCGTCCGAAAAACTATGCACAGGCGGTCTCCAGCGCATTTTCCGGCGCACTGCGGCAGCTGCGCCCGGTGAGCCCTGCCGCCAAGGAAAATCCCGAGGCCGTGGTCGCTGCGGCGGACGCCCGGTGGTGGCGGTTGGCTCACCTGGATTCGGCACTCGTTTCTGCCTCTGATGGGACAGGTGCGTCGTGGTATCGCAGGGACAACGTCCGGTTCCGCAAGCAGCTCCTGACAAGTGTGATACTGCACGCACGCGCTTTGGGCCGGTGGGATGAGCTGTCCAGCTCTTACAGGAAAGAACTCCCCAATTTCACCTCTCCGGAAGCCTGGGGCAAGACCTTCGAAGCAGCCTCTGTGGCTGACGAGCAGAAGCCCAGTAGATGACGAAGGGACAAACCTCCCCGGCACGGCAGGAACATGGCCGCGAGCTGGTTTCTCCTGGTAAGGGGAACGGCCTGGCGGATGTATTCCGGTCCAGGTTTTTGCTCAAACTCCTGGTCCGCAAGGAACTCCGGGTCCGATACCGGGGATCGGTGCTGGGCCTGCTCTGGACGTACGTCAAGCCGGGCGTCCAGTTCGTTGCCTTTTACATAGCACTCGGCGTTTTCCTGGGGCTGGAACAAAGCGCCTCCAACCGTGGCGGGCTGCCCAACTACGCTGTCTACCTGTTCTCCGGCATCATTTTGGTGAACTTCTTCACCGAATCGCTGAGTAACTCCACGCGCTCCATCGTCCACAACAGCGGGCTGATCAACAAGATCTATTTGCCGCGTGAGCTGTTCCCGGCAGCCTCGGTGTGGGTGTCTGGTGTGCACTTTCTGCCGCAGATCTTTGTGCTTGTTGTGGCGTGTCTGTTCAGCGGCTGGAGGCCTGGCCCACTCGAAGCTCTTTCCGCGGTCGCTGGATTCCTGATCATCGCGCTGCTGGCGGTTGGTCTGGGCCTCTTCTTCGGCGCCGTGAATGTCTACTTCCGGGATGCCGAAAACGTCGTTGACCTGTTCCTCATGGTGGCCACGTGGGTCTCGCCGGTGCTGTATTCATGGCGAATGGTCCAGGACAAGGCCGGCGAGATCGGTTTCGCGATCTACCAGCTAAACCCGATCACTGTTGCCGTGGAGTGCTTCCACCACGCGTTTTGGCTTCCGACCACTGCCGGTGCCGAGGGGAGCCCGCCCAATCTGCTGACGGTGTGGGTCCCTGTCGCCCTGATAGTGTCCCTCGTCATTCTTTTCCTCGGCCAGTGGACCTTCCGCCGGCTCGAAGGCCGTTTCGCCCAGGAGCTGTAACCGTGTCTGTCGCCATAGAAATTCGGCATATCAACAAGCAGTTCGTGCTCAGGCACACCCGCTCGCTGAAAGAGGCCCTGGTCTGGCTGTCGAAAGGCCGAAAGGGCGATCTGTCCAAAAAGTTTCATGCCCTGAGGGACCTGTCCGTCGAGGTCGGACACGGTGAAACAGTGGCGCTGCTGGGCCTTAACGGCTCGGGAAAGTCCACTCTGCTCAAGCACATTTCGGGGGTCATGCAGCCGGACTCGGGTACGGTCCGTACCGGTGGCCGGGTGGCCGGGCTGATAGAAGTGGGGGCCGGCTTCCACCCCGATCTTTCAGGACGTGACAACGTCTACCTCAACGGCGCGATCCTCGGCATGAGCGAAACCGAGATCAAGGACAAGTTCGACTCCATTGTCGAGTTCGCGGAGATCGGCGAGTTCATCGACACCGAGGTAAAGTTCTACTCTTCCGGAATGTATCTGCGGCTCGCATTTTCCGTTGCAGTCCACACAGACCCGGATGTGTTCCTGGTGGACGAGATCCTTGCCGTCGGAGACGAGCCGTTTCAGAAGAAGTGCCTTGCAAAAATCAAAGAGTTGGCCTCGGCAGGCAAGACGCTCGTTGTCGTGAGCCATGACCTGGATCTTGTGGCGCAGGTCTGCGAACGCGGCGTGCTGCTGGAACATGGTTCCGTCATCATGGATGGACCGATCGATCAGGTCATCCAGAAGCTCCGGGACCGTTAGCGGCGCCTCGGCAGACCCGGGGGATCTGGCCCGGTGCGAGCGTGCGTCGACCATGCACGAATGAAGACAGTTCTTGCGGCAGTCGGTGACGACGCTCTTTCTAGCAACATTATTGGAGGAAATTTGTCCTGGCTTGAGACTTTGCCGGCTTTGTTCGCCGCGCTGGCAGTCGTCCTCCTTCCCGGTGCCGCCTTGGCGTGGGCCGTCGGATTACGGCGATCGAGCCTCCTTGGACTCGCGCCGCTGTTCTCGCTCAGCATTGCCGGCGTCGTGGCCGTGGTCGCCGATTGGGTCCGCTTGCCCTGGAACCTCGGAGTAGTGCTGGTGGCTACCGCGCTCGTGTCCGCGGTGGGCTGGCTCCTGTTCCGGCGCTGGAAGCCAGCGGAACGTCCGCAACCGGAACCATGGACTGTCGTTGCCAGTGCAGCAGCGGGCATCAGCGTCGGGGCGTTCCTGATTGGACGCCGCATCATTCAGTTGGTGGGCGCGCCGGACAATATTTCACAGCGGTATGACAACATTTTCCATCTCAACGCAGTCCGCTATGTCCTGGACACCGCGAACGCGTCCTCGCTGGACCTTGGCAGAATGGGCGGCGGCGGCGGGGGACGGGCCTCCGTCTATCCAGCCGTGTGGCATTCGCTGGCAGCGCTCGTTACGCAGCTGACCGGGGCGGAAGTGGCGGTGTCCGTCAATGTCATCAACCTGGTCGCAGGTGCGGTCCTTTGGCCGGTCTCGGTCGTCTTCCTTACCCGGGTCATCATCGGCCCGCGGCTGCTTGGGCTGGCGGCGGCCGGCGTGCTTTCGAGCGGTTTCGTCGCATTCCCCTACCTCCTGATGGTCTGGGGGCCACTGTTTCCCAACCTTCTTTCGGCGAGCGTCCTGCCAGCAGCATTGGCCGCGATAATTTTGGTGTGCCGGAAGGCGACGTCTATGAATGAAACGCCGCTGCAGTCCTGGCTGGCGTTGCTCATCGTCTTGCCAGGACTGGCGCTGTCGCACATGAGTTCCGTCAATGCACTGCTGGCATTCAGCGCACCTTTACTGCTGTGGACGCTGGCCGCCAAGATCCGGAGGCTGGCCCAAGGCCGGGCTCCCTTGCGCTCGTACGTTCTGCCCGCACTCGTAGCCCTCGTCGTGACGGCCGTTGCCGCAGTCGTATGGAAGCTCCTTCGCCCGGGGTTTTACGGCGGGTGGAAAGCGCATCAGACGGTGGCCGGCGCCGTGGGTGAGGTCGTCACTAACGCCCCCATGCGTACCGAGGTGGCCCTCGTGGCGTCCGTCCTTGTGTTCATTGGTGTCGCAGCCATCCTCCCCCAACGCAAATTGTGGTGGGTTCTTGGGTGCTACGCCGCGGCTGCGTACCTTTACATCGTGGACGCCGGCTTTGCCGCAGGCTGGGCCCGGGACTTCTTTACCGGAACCTGGTACCAGGACACGCACCGGCTGGCCGCCTACTTGCCGATATTCGCGACCGTGCTGGCAGCATTGGGGCTTACAACCGTGGCCGACGCGATCCTCAAGGCGGCCGCCACGTACCGCGGAAGGTTGAGGGGCATGTTCCCTAAGGGCCAATCCGGCTGGAAATTTGCCGGCGGGTTGACACCTGCGGCCGTGGCAGGGGGACTGGTTGTTTGCGCTCTGCTGGCCCTGGTGACACAGACCGGTCCCGTCCGGAATTACATTGGACAAAACAAAATCTTCTACGAACGGGACACCAAGGAATCAATCGTCTCGTCGAACGAGTACAAGCTATTTGACCGCCTCGCCGCGGAGGTGCCCGAAGACGCAGTGATCGCGGTCAATCCTTGGAATGGCGGCTCCTTGGCCTATGCCTTCGCGGACCGGAAAGTGCTTGAATACCACCAGACCCAGCGGATGAATGCCGACATGCGCACTATCGCGGAGGGCTTGGCGAACGCCGACACAAATCCGCAGGTATGCGCGGCAGTCCGGAAGCTGAAGGTGACCTACGCCCTGGATCTCGGCGGTCAGTACTTGCTGAACCATCCGTCCAGTGAGACGTACCAGGGTCTCCAGGATCTTGAAAAATCCAAGGCTGTCCAACTCGTTGACAGCGAGGGGGAGGCAAAACTCTTCAAGGTTGTGGCGTGTCAGTAGCCTGAGTCTGCGCCTGCCTCCAGCAGTGCGTCCACAGTGCGCCGCGCCGCCTGGCCGTCTCCGTAAGGGGACTCAGTTGTGGGGGCAGGTGCTGGCCGCTGCACAGCCGCGGCCAGCACGGACAGGTCGTCACTGACCAGGACGTTCCAGCCGAGGTTGACCGTTTCCACCCATTCCGTTTCGGGCCGGATCGTGGTGCAGGGTACGCGCAGCAGGAATGCCTCTTTCTGCAGTCCTCCGGAGTCGGTAATCACGCCGGCACTGTTCATTACAGCGTTGACGAGTTCGGGGTAGGCCAGCGGGTTGGCGACTTTGAGCCGCCTGCTGTCGAGTGACAGGCCATGGCGGGTTGCGATGTCCACCAGCCGGGGGTGGGCGAGGAGGACCACGTCCCTGTCGAGGTCAGAGAGCGACTCAATGATTTGCTTCAGCCTTGCCGGATCATCGGTGTTGTCCGGCCGGTGGATAGTACTGATGTAGTAATCGCCGGGCGTGACGCCTGAAGGGAGAAGGGCGTCCCGGTGTTCGAGCACGGAGCGGGTTTTGTAGAGCACATCCGTCATGACATCCCCGACCAGCACGCTGCGTGCGGCCAGTCCCTCATTGGCGAGGTGCTGCATGGCTACTTCCGTAGGGGCCAGGAGGATATCTGACGCGTGATCAGTCAGGACCCTGTTGTGTTCCTCAGGCATCCGGCGGTTGAACGAACGTAGTCCCGCCTCGAGGTGGGCGAGGGGGATGTGCATTTTTACCGCAGCGAGTGCTGCGGCCAACGTCGAGTTCGTGTCCCCATATACGAGCACGCAGTCGGGGCGGACGGACTCGAAAATGTCCTCGAGTCCCGCAAGCATGGTGCCGGTCTGGCGGCCGTGCTTGCCAGAACCCACACCCAGATTGAAATCGGGGGCCGGGATACCCAGGTCCTCGAAGAATACGTCCGACATGATTTCGTCGTAGTGCTGGCCGGTGTGTGCAATCAGATGTTCTGCGCGACCTTCCATGGCGGAAGCGATCGGTGCGAGTTTCACGAACTGGGGGCGCGCGCCGACGACGCTGAGAATACGCATGGAAGCAACTTTACCGGTCAGGAACCAAAGGTCCGGAACCGGGGCGTGCCGGGCTCAACGCGAAGGAAAAAGTTCCTGCAGAATCTCGCGCTCCGTGTCTTCATCGACCTTTGAGCTGAGTTCCAAGGCGGACTCGTGGGCGTTGGCCTTGCACTTGGCGATCCTGGCCCTGTCGAGCTGTCGCAGCGCGGCGGCCAGGGACTCCGATGAGAAGTCTGTGGTCACGGCTCCGAGGTCGTAGCGTTCGATGAGCCGGGAAGTTTCAGGCGAAGGGCTGAAGACGATCGCCAGCCGTGCCTGAACGAAATCAAAAAATTTGTTTGGGAGCATCAGGGCGTGGTTTCGGGTCTGCGGGGGCAGGCTAAAGATGCCGACATCGTACGCGTTCAGCACTTCGGGAAGTTCCGCCGGCGTGACCGGAGGGTGAAAGGTGACCTTGGTGGGGCCTGTGGCAAGGGCTTCCAGCGTCCGCAGGTACTTGCCACCGTCCCTGGCGGGAACGAGGTAAAAGTCCAGGCTGTATCCCGGGCCGAGCTGTCCAACGGCGTCAATCATCCCCTCGAGGTTCCTGCCGGGGACAGCGGCCCCGCTGTGGACCAGCCGGATCGTGTCCGGAGACTCTGCGCTGGGAGTCAGATCCTCGAAAGGCCGCGCGTTACGCACGGTCGCAGTACGGCACCCAAACTCCTGCTCGTAAAGCCGTGCGATGGAATCGTTGACGACGGTCACTGCCCGTGTACGCGGCAGGTACTTGGCGCACACGTAAGTCATGAAGGGTTTGATCAGCAACCGCCACGACAGGACATGCACGCGTTCCTCGGGAGCCCACTCATGCATGTCGCCCCAGACGGGGGCGCCGTTGGCCACATGGTGGGCAAGGGGAAGCGCACGGGCTTCATTGGCGACGACAAGGTCGTAGGAGTGTCCGGCCGCCAGATCCGCGGCTGCCCGCACGGCCGGAGCCTTGAGCTCAAGGCTTTTGTAACGCCGCAGTCCCAGGAGTGCAACGCCGGCCAGAGTCTGGGGGAGGGACGGAAGCGATGAATCGATCCGCAGGTGTTCGGTTGCTGATTCCGGTTTCTCGCCGTAGCCCATAGTCGTCACATCGCCGTACTCCGCCAAAACGTCGAGCTGGCGGAGTACTCGCGCATCAGCTTTGATATCGGAGAAGGAGATGCAGAGGATTTGTGGGCGCATCCTGCAATTCTAGGGCGAATCGGGGACCTGTCCGAGCCAGCTGGCGCCGCTCAGGGCGCGTAGCCCGCTGTCCCGCCGGCCCGGCGTTGGGTCCATGGCTTCGAGCCGACCGTGCCCGCTATGCGATACTTGCGTAGTGAGTCGTACTTGGATTGTGATCCCTCTGTTCAACGAGGCCCCCGTTATCGGCTCCGTCATTAAGGACCTCCTGCCCGAATTCCCCCATATCGTGTGCGTTGATGACGGAAGCACTGACACCTCCGCCCAAGCCGCCCGGTCTGCCGGCGCAGTAGTCGTCCAACATCCCGTAAACCTGGGCCAGGGCGCCGCCCTGCAGACAGGGTTCGAGTATGTTCTTCAGGACCCCGAGATGTCCTGCGTGGTGACTTTCGACGCCGACGGCCAGCACCGGGTGTCCGATGCCGCAGCAATGGTGGCCCGGATCCGCGGCGGCGAGGCCGACGTCGTCCTGGGTTCCCGCTTCCTGGATTCGCGCACGCGGCTCGGCCCGGTGAAGCGTCTGGTGTTGCGCACTGCCGCGGTCCAGTCGCGCTGGAGCACAGGCATGCCCCTGACAGACGCCCACAATGGATTGCGTGCGTTCAACGGTCACGTGGTGTCGAACATCCATCTCACGCAGAACAGAATGGCGCACGCTTCTGAGCTCGTTCAGATACTGGCAGCACTCAAGCCGAGATGGACGGAACACCCGGTGGAAATCATCTACACCGAGTACTCCAAATCGAAGGGCCAGTCACTCCTCAACTCCGTCAATATCCTGGCGGACCTGCTCTTTAGGTAGTCCACATGATCATCATCGTTCAAGTAGTCCTGGTCCTCGTCGTCTTCTTCTTCTCGTCGATGCTGATCCGCGGAGGATCCAACGCGAAACACATGGCGGTGCGCCGCATCATGGTTCTACTGTTTGCCGTCTCGGCGGTCCTTTCGATCTTCTTTCCCGCCATTCTCAGCCAGATGGCACGACTCGTCGGGGTAGGCCGGGGCACCGACCTGATGCTCTATGCCTTCATTGTCTCGTTCCTTGTATACATGTCCACGACGCACCAGCGCTTCCGGCAGACGGAGACCACGCTCACTAAGCTGTCCCGCAGGATCGCGTTGGACGAGGCAGAGCGGCCGTGGGAGACCGTCGCCGCAACGGCTTCCCCTGCTGTGTCCGAGCCGACGTCCAACGATGCAGCGCCCCCCCGACCCCGCCAAGGGCTGTGACGAGCGACAAAGCGGGGCCCAGGGTCCTGCATGTTAACGACTGCGCGTTTTATGCGCATCGCGTGCTTGCAGATGCCCGGACGCGCGGCCTTCCATGGGGTTTCTACCCGCGGGCAGTGGCCAGTTCGGGCCGAACCGGGCTTCTCGGCAGGCTGCGCTACGCCGGGCAGGGCTTATCCTGG
This sequence comes from Pseudarthrobacter sulfonivorans, assembly GCF_031454915.1. Taxonomy (GTDB): domain Bacteria; phylum Actinomycetota; class Actinomycetes; order Actinomycetales; family Micrococcaceae; genus Arthrobacter; species Arthrobacter sulfonivorans_C. The sequence continues at coordinate 611,677 of NZ_JAVDRS010000001.1, forward strand.
CTTGCGGGCCTGGCGAAGCGATCGCTGCGCGTGGACCTTCTGCACATCCATTCGGGCAGCATGCTTCATCACACCCGGTTTGTACCCAAAAAATATGTCCTGACCCTCCACGGCACGGATATCCGCAGCCTGCAGTATGAGCCGCAATGGCAAAAGTCGATCCGGGACGGGGTACGGCGGGCGGCTTCGGTCATGTATACGACGCCTGATCTTCGGGAACACGTGATCGGACTCCGCCCGGACGCAATCTACCTGCCGGTACCGGTTACTCTTTCCACGCTCCCGCGCCGCAGCGTGGATGAATCCGGGACACCCCGAATATTTTTCGTTTCCCGCTGGGATGATTCCAAGGGAGCCGTCGAACAACTCGCTACCGCGCGCGAGCTCATCCGCCTGAGCCGTGGCCGGTACGAAGTTGTGGGACTGGACTGGGGGCCGCACACGGCAGCCGCAGCCTCAGCCGGCGTCAACCTCGTGCCCAAAATGAGCCATCAGGACTATCTTAAGTTCCTGGCAGGCAGTGCCGTGGCCGTGGGCCAGTCCTCGGGCGTATTGGGCTCCAGCGAACTGGAGGCCCTCGGCATCGGCGTTCCGCTGTACATGCCTCTTGGCGAGGGTCTTTACCCGGACTCTCCTCCGGTCGGATGGGGAAATTCCGTGGACCCTGAAGGGCTGGCACTGTGCCTGGTCGAAGAGCTCGTGGACGGCCACGCGATGGACGAGCGTGCACGGGAAGGGCTGCGCTGGATCGATGAGCACCACTCGACGGCAGCCACCGTCGACCGGCTGCTGGAGATCTACGGGCAGGTGCTCAGCTAGACACCGCCGGGCCCGCAGCCGCTTATCCGCCCAGCGGCCGGGAGTCCCCAAACCTGGCGGCAAAGACCTTCTCAGCTGCCTGCAGGCCGAAATAGGCAGCGGGCACCTTCCCTGCACGCAGAAAATGCCAGGCTGTCCGAACAGCCGGCAGGTCTGCCGCCAAGAGAACGTCAGCAGAGGCCAGCATCGCCACGGCGGAGGGGTCAGCGCGCACTGACCTCCAGTACACCCGCGACGGATCCGTGGGGCCCAGTGACAGCAGCAGCCGGCCGGGTGGTGAGGTCCGCAGCAGTGACTCAAGGCGCTCCAACGGCAAGGCAGCGAGCACCCGATCCAGGAGCGGGGTTCGGCGGGGTGAGACCACGTGGGATGACGCCATGTCCAGTTGCGCGGTCGATGGCAGCCAAGACAGGAGCGACACTTTGACGTCACGCCCCGAGGCCCGGCCGAGTGCCGAGTGCGGCGAGTCGTCACCCAGGGCCGATCGGAACAGTTGCTCGGGCACGGAACGTGATCCGATGAGTACAACGACGTTCAGGGGCTTATCCATGGCTGGCCTCCGCTACGAGTTCGGTCAGGTGACTGATGCGGGGCTGCAACTGTTTGTCCCGGGAAAGGTGGTCCGCCCACGCCTGATTCCGTGCGTAGTCAGCCGGGGTCATGTCCCCTGCCCTTTGGGCCGTCTTGAGGATGGTTTCAGCGATGCTTTCCGGCGAAAGGTCCGGTACCGGGAACCAATCCTGGTGGCCGTCGAGGATAGTTGTACAGGCGGTCTCCGGGTGGTGCAGGGAAGCAATGGGTAGGCCGCTGGCGGCATACTCGAAGACTTTGCCGCTGGTCACGTACTTGCTTCTGCCAAGGATGAGCATGAGCGCGTCAAAGCCTTTGTACTTGTCGGCCACGGCAGTTTTGCTAACCGGGCCTTCATAGCTGACGCCGTCGTCGGCATACTCCTTAAGGAGCGCCAGTATGGTGGGATCCGGCTCGGCGTAGTGGCCAAGCCGGCCATGGATCTCAAACCTGGAGTTACGGACGAGTTTGGACCGGGTGCGCGCGATACGCCAGCCCTCAAGCGATTCGCGCAGCGGCATAGGCCCGTAGATGGTCCCCAGATAACCGAACACGAGGCCGGAAGCGTCGGAACGCTCCGGTTTGGAGATGCCGGCGAAGGCCTGGGCGAATTCCGGATCGAAGGCGTTCGCCACCACACGGAAGCGCTCGGAACCTGGCGCGTAGGACTGCGCGTGCCAGTCGCGGATAGGAGCGTTCACGAACCAGACTTCCGCCGCGGAGGCAAGGAGCTTTTTTTCAAGCCTGGCGGAGCGGCTGAACCGGGAGCCGACAAACGTGTCAGTGTAAACATTCAGGTGCCACGTATCGCGGTAGTCCATCACATAGGGGACGCCCGCAGTCTTGTGCAGATGCCACCCCGGCACAAAGTCCACGTTCGGGTTGGCGGTCCCTATGACGAGGTCGACCGGATCGGCACTATGGATGCGGTCGGTCTCCTTGAGGAGCGCCTTCTTCCAGCCACCATAGACGGGCTCCGGGAAGGCGAGGCGATCAGACTTCGCCCGTGCGTAAGACCACAGCAGGTTGGAGGCGATCCTTGTCCGGGACCACTTCGCGAGGTCCGGCTCGCCGCGCACCCAGCTGAATGGTGCGCGGACAATGTTCAGGCGCGGATCCACCTTCAGCTCAAGGTCGGTGTCGGTGCCTGTCTGGTACTCGAATACCTCCCGGGTCGCCGTCAGCACCGTGACCTTCCAGCCAGCGTCCACGAATGCGTTCGCTGTCGCCAGTGCGCGGTAAACACCCGCTCCCCGAGAGGGAGGGAAACCCCAGGCAACATACAGCAAATGCGGGCGTTTCGGTGAAATCAAGGGCTTCCTTCCGATGTTCTGACGTTACAACTGTACCGTCCTGCGGTGGCCGGCCCGCGCCCTCCTCACCGGCTCCCGCCGCGGGCCGCGGCCTGTCTGCTAGGTTCTAGACATGGCAAGAAGAGGCGGGGATCCGCGGGTAGTTCACGTTTTCGACTGTGCGGATGTAGGTTCCACGCTCGTGCGAACAGCTCTTGCCCAAGGCAAGCCGTGGAGCTACCTGCCCGCTCGCGACGCATCCCGCGATGGCAACGACCTGCCGGGACGCCTCAACAGGTTGCGTGGGGTCGGTGGCTGGACAGCGAAAAGATGGTACTTGACCCTTCCGGCGGACCTCCTGCACATTCACTTCGGGACGCGCGTGGACATTGCCACTCGGTGGCCCAAGCGGCCGTTCGTCGTGCATTTCCACGGCACCGATATCCGGGAGTTCTATCAGGACCCCCGGCAGCGGGCGAAGATTCAGTGGGGTGCTGACACTGCCCAGGCCGTGTTCTATGCAACCCCGGACTTGGCGGAGTATGCACTCGAAGCCCGGCCAGATGCCGTGTATGTGCCGAATCCGGTGGACCTTGCCGAGCTCCCTGCCTGGGCACCGTCGGCGGAGCCGCGTGTGGCCTTCGCCTCTCGGTGGGGGGCCGCCAAGGGCGGCGCAGAGCAGCTCGAGCTGGCGGCCAAACTATCGCGGGCACTCGCCGGCACAGGAGTACGCCTGCAGGGGCTGGATTGGGGAGAAAACGCCGCCCGTGCTTCAGAACTAGGCGTTGAGTTGATCCCCACCATGGGCAAGACGGCTTATCTGGGCTGGCTGGCGCAAGCCCATACTGTTGTCGGGCAGTCCACCGGGCTGCTCGGTATGAGTGAGCTGCAAGCCATCGGCATCGGTGTGCCCACTGCAGCGAACCTCAGGCCGGGGCTCTATCCGGGCGTCGTTCCGGTGATCGGGACAGACACCGTCAACGAGCAGGTGGATGCCATCGTGGCGGCGGCGAAGGACGCAGCCACCACGGCCGCCCGTCTCGGGGCGCTTTCGTGGATTACCGAGCATCATGACCCGACCAAAATTGTTCGGCTGCTGTCGTCGTCTTATGCGGCTATTTCCCTCCGGGAGGGACGGGCGGACTAACTGAGGCCCGCCAGCGATGCCTGGACGGCGAAGTCCGGGACGCTGCGCACGACTTCGTCGAAGGAGCCGTGGGCCACGACCCGGCCGTCCCGCATGAAAAATACGATGTCGGCGTCCCTGATGGTGGCGAGTCGGTGTGCCACCGTAATCACGGTCACCTCGCCGTGCAGCTCGTGGATTGCCTGGGTGACCGCCGCCTCAGTACTTGTGTCCAGGGCGCTTGTGGCCTCATCCATAACCAGCACATTGGGCTCGTTGTAGAGGGCGCGCGCAATGCCGAGGCGCTGCCGCTGGCCACCGGAGAGGGCAAGCCCGCGTTCTGCCACCATGGCGTCTATGCCGCCCTCCCTGCCCAAGACCGTTTCCAGGAGTTGGGCGCGGCGCAAGGCGACCACAACTTTGTCCGGTTCCACATTGGCTGGGTTCCAGGTCAGTGCCACGTTCTGCCCGACCGTTGCGTCGAACAGGGACACCTCCTGCGGAACGTAGCCGATTCGTTTACGCCAGTCGTCCAGCACGAAATGCATGTTCTGGCCTGCGACTTCGATGTGGCCACCGCTCGGTTCGAGCAGTCCCAGGAGAATGTCCACAAGTGTGGACTTTCCCGCGCCGGACGAGCCGACGACCGCGACGTGTGAGCCTGCCGGGATCCGCATGGTGACCCCGTCGAGGGCAGGGCTGTCCGCATTGGGGTAGTGGAACGATACGTCGTGGAGCACGATGTCTGTTTTGCCGGGGCCGAGCTCGCGTTGCGGACGCTCAGCGGCGTTGGCAGCCAGCAACTTCTCTCCGCTCGCAATATCGCGCATCACCTGATGGGCAAAGGAGGCGCTCGAATTCGCCTGTGACTGAACTGCCTGAAGCCTGGTCAAGGACGGAACCAGCCGGAAGCCGGCAACGGCGAACAAGCCGATGGCGCTGATGGCTCCGGCCGGACCTCCCGTAGCCAGCCCGACTCCGCCTACGAGTGCAAAGCCGACGATCAGGGCGGCCTCAAGGACGTAGCGGGGGACCTGCCCCAGGAAGATTGACTGTGCGCGCGCCGCGGAACTGCGGACCCGGGTGGAGTGCACCCTTTCCTGCACGTCGCCTGCCCGGCCCGCAAGCGTGAGTTCCTTGAGGGCGTTCATCGCTTCGGTGAGCATCACCACGGTGCGTCCTGACCAGTGGCGGTTTTCGCGGCCTGCGTTGACCGACCGCGGCGAGATGACACGAGCCAGGAGAAAAGCGATCAGCCCGAGGTAGGTCAGCGTGACTACTGCAATGAGCGGTTCGGCGACAAAAAGCACAACAATGACGGCGAGGAGCGTGCCGAATTCCCCGAAAAGGGTCATCGCCGGGATCAGCACGCCCGAAACGGTGATACCAACACCGACGTCGACCATTCTGATGAGCTCGCTGGAGTTCTTCTTGAGCCGGTCTTCCCAAGGGGAGGCGAGGTAGGAAGCAAACAGGCGGTCGCCGATGGCGACTTCGTGCTGGGCGAAGCGGCGCGTGGCGACCCTCAGCAGCAGGACGGCCAAAGCACCCTTCAGCACTATGAGCGTACAAACGCCTACGAGTATCGGCACTACCTGCTCGGAGACGTTACCGAGGACGGGGAGGATGACAGGGCTGTTGGAGACCAAGGACGGCAACAGCAGGGCGATCATTCCCAGAGCCAGCATGTCCAGGACGGCAAGGCAAGCGCTGGCGATGCCGTAGCTCAGCAGGAATCGCCTGCTCCCGGCCGGAAGAGTGGAGAGTAACGGCCGCAGGACTGTCAGTAGATTTTTCATACATGGATCAGGTTACTTGAGAATGCATGGCGGCCGCGTATCCCGGGGCGCCTGCGGAAGCTGCCCTGCGCACGGTTTCGACGGCCGCAAGCGCGCAAAAGCGCGGTGTTAGGGTTGCCGTTGTGAGGAAAACACCCGAGGAACCCGCCGTTGTTCATTTCTTCGATTGCGCCGACGTCGGGAAGACGTTAGTGGGGTACGGGAAGCGTGCGGGCTACAAGTGGTGGCATCGTCCTGCCCTCGCGCCTGGCATGGGAGGCGCCGTTCCCTCGGGCCCGGTGCAGGCAAAATTCGAAAGCACCTCCTGGCGCATCCGCAGGACTATTGAAGCGTTGCGGGCTGACGTGATGCACGTCCACTTCGGCACCAGGGCCGGCGTTGCCAACAGCCGGCCGACGATCCCGTTTGTGATGCACTGGCACGGCACGGACATCCGGACGACGTATTACACCCCGCAAGGCCGTCCCAACATCCAATGGGGCGCTGATCATGCCGCCGCTGTGGTTTATGCCACTCCCGACCTGAGGCAGCACGCAGAACCTGTGCGTCCGGACGCGGTGTATCTGCCAACACCCGTAGATATGGAGGAACTGCCGCTATGGGTTCCGGAAGGTCGTCCCCGAGTAGTTTTCGCTTCACGCTGGGATGATTCCAAAAACGCCACCGAGCAACTCGAGGTTGCCGCGGCCATCCGCGAAGCTACGCAGGGTCGCGTAGCTCTGGAGGGCCTTGACTGGGGGCATCGCGTCGAGGAAGCCCGGGCCTTGGGAATCACGCTTGTCCCTAAGATGCCCAAGGCCGTTTACCTCAAGTGGATGGCGGGAGCGCACTGCGTCGTGGGTCAGTCCTCCGGAATCTTGGGTGTTAGTGAACTTCAGGCCATGGCCATGGGGATTCCCATGGTCATGAATCTTGAAGCTGGTTATTACACTGACGCTCCGACCCTCCAAGGCGACGGACCTGAAGGCCTGGCAGCCCAGGTTCTTCGCGCCTTGGAGGATCCTTTGGCTGTCTCGGCCCGGGCCAATGCCCGGGGATGGGTTGAACGGCACCACAGTCCGGACGCGGCAGTGGCGAAACTGGCCGCCATCTATCGCAGCGTCGTGCCCCGGCTCTGATCCCAGCCGGGAGTGGGGACCGCGTGCCCAATCCGCATAGCGGCAACTGGCAGGCTTTTGGATAGTTCCAAAGCAGCACATACCCGGTCTTACGAAGAAGGCGGTTCCCCAAGGCATGGGCAACCGCCTTCTTCTTGCTGTCGGGCCTTAGCCAGCAGCGGAAGACAGCGAAACGAGCGACGCTGAACCGACCGTTCCCGCGGTTGATACCGGGCCCCAGGCGCCAGTGGACGCCACCGAGTAGTACCGCAGCTGCCCAGTGGTCTGCAGGGCAAGCACTCCATTTCCTGCAGCCCCCGCAAATCCTGCGGTCGCCGAGAACTGCCGGAAGGTCTGCCAGCCGGTGCCGACGACTTTCCGGGTCTCCGGGACGAACTTGTTGGCGCCGGTGGACCGGTACAGCTTCATGGAGCCCGTGCCGGCAACGGCAAGAAGATCCTGGTGTCCGTCAGTATCGAAGTCGACCATGGCCAGCTTCATGCCATTCCAGCCAGTGCCGATCCGGACCGGAGCGCTGAGCGCAGTACCGGATGCGTTGGCCCAGAAGCTCAGCTCGCCGTTGCTGCCGTAACCGACGAGCCCGGGATACGCGCTGCCTGTCACCCAGCGGCCGGTAACGAAGGTGGTCTGGGCGAAGCCAGTGCTGGCGAGGCTGATGGGCCCGGTGAATCCGCCTGCCTTGGAGCCGAGATACACGTTGAGCGCACCCGAGGTCCATTGTGCCAGCACATCGGGCACGCCATCTTTGTTCCAATCGAGGACGTGGAGGGTCTTAGCGCCGGACCAGCCGCTGCCGATCTGGTAGGGCGCGGTCAGGCCACCGGTTCCGCTGGCGGGATGCGTCCATAGCTTGCCTGCGGTATCCACCCGCAGAACGTCGGACTGGCTGGTGATGGGTTGCTGCCGGGTGATGGTGGCGCTGCCGGCGATCAAGGCGTTAGCCCAGCCAGTAGCCACGGCCTTTTTGGCCCCCAAAACACCCTTGGCCAAGGGGTAGTAGCTGAGGTTGCCGGTGGTGTCGCGGGCGACTAGGCCGGTGGAGCCTGCCGCGGCGAAGCCATGGGCGGGACTGATGCTGTTCATTGCGTTCCAGCCGCTGCCTACCTGGGGGCGGGCCTCGCTGATGAATGTGCCCGCACCGTTGGAGCGGAAAATCTTCATTTGGCCTACGTTGTCCACAGCGATGAGGTCCTGGCTGCCGTCGCTGTCGACGTCCAGCATGGTGACATCCATGCGGACAAAGCCCTTTCCAATGGTCGCTGGGGCACTGACCGTTCCGCCGGACGTATTGGCGTAGAAGGCTACGACCGCGTCCGGCCGCCGGACGATCAGGCCGGGGTACTTAGAGCCCTTGAGCCAAGGCCCGAACGTTATGTCCGCACCGGTCATTGCGGAGAGCAGCAGCACCGGGGCAGCGAACCCGCCAGCCTTCAAACCGATGCGGATGCTGAGTTCACCGGCGGTGTTCAGCAAAGCCAGGTCCTGCACGTCGTCCGCATTCCAGTCCACGACGTGGACGGAAGCCAGGCCCGTGAATCCGGTCCCGATCTGGACCGGGGCACCCAGCGTGCCGGTACCTGCCTGGCGTCGGAAGAGGTTGCCGGCGGGGTCGACGCTGACCACATCCGATGCGGCCTTAATGGATGGGTTGACGGGCTCTGGAGTTGGTTCCGTCGTCGGAGCAGTGTTGACGGTTTCTCCTCCGGCGATGAGGAATGCGCCCCATCCAGTGCCGATGACGGAACTTGCACCCCAGGTGGAGTTGCCCGGCACCGGGAAGTATTTCAGGGTGCCGTCTTTCGTTCGGGCCATGATGCCGGTCGCGGCATAGCCCTTGAAAGCGAAAGTGACCGTCATGCTGGTTATCTGGTTCCAGCCGGAACCGACGGCTGGGCGCGTTTCGGAAATGAATGCTCCTGCACCGTTCGAGCGATACTGGCGGAGGGTCCCGGCTGGGTCCTGGGCGAGGATGTCCTCGTTTCCGTCGCCATCGAAGTCGATCATGGTCAGGTTCAGGTTGGACCAGCCGACACCGATAATGCTGGCTGTTCCCAGTCCACCGCCGGAGCTGTTGCGCCAGAAAGAAAGGTTGCCGCCGTCGTCCCTGGTGAGGATCTGTGGGTATGGGCTTCCGCTGAGCCAGTAGCCGATGGTGAGCTGGTAGCCGCCCCAACCGGACGAGGCGAGGACGGGCCCTGTCGAGAAGCCTCCGGCGGCGACGCCGAGGTAGACAGCGACCCGGCCGGTTGTCCACTGGGCCACCAGGTCAAGGACGCCGTCGGCGTTCCAGTCAATCACGTTGATCGAGCGCAGCCCCGTCCATCCTTGGCCGATCTGCTTTCGGGCACCGAAGGTGCCTGTCCCGGTGGCCGGATAGTCCCAGAGGGCACCGTTGGCATCGGCCGCGACGGCGTCGCCGGTGGACATGATCGAGGGCCGCGGAATCGTCCCATCAGCGGTGGAAGCGAACTTCTGCAGAGAGGCGTAGCTGCCATTCCAGGCGTTGGAGTCGCCGGCGAAGGGGCCCTTGCTGCTGTACTGCCAGACGCTGTAGGTTCCCCAACCGTTCGGCATGTTGCCGACATACGTCGAGTAGGAGGCCAGGTGCAGGGGCTGGTGTCCGAACGCCCCCGAGTTGCCTGTGCACTGGGACCACCAGTCTGTGGTGGTGTAGATCATGGGCAGGCGGCCGGTCCTGGACAGCACACGGTTGGAGAAATCCTTGATCCAGCTGACCATGGCGGTGGGACTCATGTTGTAGCAGGTGTTGCCGAGGGTGCTGTAGGGGTTGTATTCGATGTCCAGCAGCGGCGGCAAAGTTTTTCCGTCGGGACTCCAGCCGCCGCCACTGTTGACGAAGTAATCCGCTTGGGTAGCTCCGGTTGAGATACTGGGCAGCGCGAAGTGGTAGGCGCCGCGCATGAGCCCAACGCTCTGGGCACCGGAATACTGCGAAGCGAAGGTGGGGCTGCGGTAACTGACGCCCTCGGAGGCCTTGACGTACGCGAAACGGGCGCCCATTGAGTACTGCTGTGGCCAATTAACAGTCGGCTGGTGGCTGCTGACGTCCAGGCCCTGGACGCCCGGGGCTTGCCAGGTGTTTTCCGTCTGCAGTGCTTCGGGGATGACAGTCCCTTCAGAGCGGGGGGAGGCGGCCAGCCGCGTTTTGAGACCTTGGCCCATATGGCCGCCGTTCGCGCCGATGGCGGCGTTAAGCGCGTCCATGTCGACAGTCTTAGGGACAGGGTCGGTCGCTGCTGTCTCAACCGGACTCAGTGCTGGTGTGGCTTCAGCCGTTGCCACGCTGCCGGCTGCGGGGTCCTGGTCAGCCGCTGGCGTGGCGGTGGCGCTTGGCGACGCTGACGGCTCCGATTCGAGGGCGCCGGCGTGGGCCGGCAGGCCGAGCGCCGCGACTGCTGTGACGACAACGGTTGCAAGGGTTTTGAGCACCGAAGTGCGTCGTATTGACAGGGTCGGTTTCGGCTTCATGTGTCTCTCCGGAGCGTTAACGTGCTCCGCAAAACACGCTACCTAGTTCACCTTGACCGGTCGTCCGCGAGACGGAAACCGATACGTCAATTCGATTGATCTTGACGCCGAAACCATAGCACCGGAACGCCTGTGAGACCAGAGTTGCCAGTGTTACTCATGTTTCCCAGGGCATGACGCGATTTGCGTGGATCGTTCATGGCGTGAAGAGGCACTGCCATCCTCAAAGCTGCCTCGAAATGTAGGGCACGAGAGCCCTCGAGTACTCGGCGCTGATGTGTGAGTTGTCCCGGAAGACAATCACCGAGCCAACTACCGGATAGCACAGCTTCTGGTCGCAGAACTGCTCGCGCAGGCTCACTTGCTTGACGCCTTCGGGGACCATGGCCGCCCCGGCCCGGCCGATGGCCGTGTTGCCCGGATAGGCCTTTGAGCGCGGCAGCGCACAAGCCAGCGCATTCCCGGAATTCTTCGCCAGGCAGGTAGGCACCGACTGTCCATTGGTCCTGGGTGCGTCATCGAAGGCCACGACGCGTTTGCCTGCTGCCATCCATCCACGCCAAGCGTCCTCAAAGCCGTCGACGGCGGGATCCTGCAGTGTGCGGCCCTCCGGAGAAGCGAATGAGTAGGCGGTGGAATACGCGGCAGTGAAAACTGTGGAAATGCTCCTGTCGGCCGTGAGTGCGTCGTTCACCTTTTGGTTCCATGCCAGGCAACTGCGCTGGCCGTCCTCGTTTTTTTCGGACGGAAGTATTCGGCGGGCTGTCGTGGCTGGGCAGGAACTCTTCGTGTAGGTCTTCACGTGCCATTTCCGGGCGGCAGCCAACTCGTCCATGGCAGGAAACCATGCCGTCGCATGGGAGTCGCCGACAATGGCCACGGTGGCGGTGGCCTGTCCGGCGCTGACGCCGAGGTCACAGCTGACGACTTCAGGTGCCGTGATCCCGGCCTGGCAGCCCCGATACAGAGGCTCAGTGTTCTGTTTCGCAACCAGCGCCGGTCCCGGTGCCGGGGCGTCCTGTCCGGCGACGGATCCGCACTTATTGGCCGCGTTGAGGGCACCGGGGCCGTAGCAGGGCTGGGACCGCGCGCTGGTTGAAACACCCTCGCCGGCGTACGCGAGGGCTGCCAGGGCAAAACTCAGGCCCACGATGGTGGCCATGGCGCCGGCGCCAATCAGGTAGGTCCGAAGGTTCGAACGCAAAATCGCCCCCGTGCGGAGCGGATCCTCGATCAGGACCTTGGTGACCCAGGCAAGGCCGATGCCGGCCAGAAACAGGCCGACTTTGCCGGCAGTCTCCAAAGGCTGGCCGAATGCGAAGGGACAGATGGCAAGCAGCGGCCAGTGCCAGAGATAAATCCCGTAGGAGACGTCGCCAAGGAATGTGGCGGGCGTGCGGGACAGCCAATGGCGGGGGCCGGTAAGCCCTGTGCTGCCGGCACCGGCAATGACCAGCATGGTGCCGGCAACGGGAACCGCGGCTGTCCAGCCCGGGAAGGGAGTGGCAGATGTGTAGTAAAGGGCGGAGAATGCCACGAGCCCGAGCCCAAGCCATGCCAGCACGTTTCCAGGAATGCCTTTGAGTTGCCGCTCGCCGAGGGTGAGTGCCAACAGTGCGCCACCGGCAAATTCCCAGACGCGGGTGGGCGTGGCGAAATAGGCCACCGAGGGGTCTTGGGCCGTTGAAACGATTGACCAGGCAAAGGAGGCAGCACCTACGAAGGACAGTCCTGCGATCATGGCCACGCGGGGGGATGCCCATGGGCTGTCGGGGAAATACTTCGTAAGGCGCGAGGCCCCGTAGAGCAGGCCAAGCAGAATCAGGGGCCAGAAGACGTAAAACTGCTCTTCAACAGAAAGTGACCAGAAGTGCTGCACTGCGGTGGCATCGTTGTGCTGAGCCGAATAGTCGACAGCGTCGGATGCCAACGCCCAGTTCTGTACGTATAAACCACTGGCGGCGACCTGCCGCGCTGTTGTCTCCCACAGGGTCGGCGGCACCCACAGGAAGACTCCCGTTAGCGTGATGAGCAGGACAAAGATCGACGCCGGCAGCAATCGACGGATCCGTCTCGCCCAGAATTTCACGAGTGAAAGCCGGCCAGTCTTCTGCACCTCGCGGAACATGTGGGAAGTGATCAGAAAACCGGATATGACAAAAAAGACGTCCACGCCGACGTAGCCACCGCTCAAGTGCGTCGGCCAAAAGTGGTAGACAACGACCGCCATTACGGCCACTGCGCGCAGACCCTGGATCTCGGGCCGGAATTGAGCGGCACCTCCAGAGGACCCTGTCCTGCGAGATGCCCTCGAGCGTGTGTCGGAAGCAGTTGTTGGTAACACTTCGGGCATTTTACCGTTGCTTGCCCAAGACTCGATCAAGAGATGCCCCTGCATTCAACAGTTCGCGTTGCTCCGCTGACCCGCTCCTTGAAGTCCTCGGAAAATCCGAGGCTAGAATATGGCCATGAAAGTACTGGTCACCGGCGGCGCCGGCTACATCGGATCGCACACCACACTTTGTCTCCTCGAAGAAGGACACGAAGTGGTTGTCCTCGATAATTTGATGAACTCAAGCCCTGAATCGCTCCGCAGGGTGGAGCAGCTAACCGGCAAGACCGTTGAGTTCAAGAAACTTGACCTTCTTGATGCTGCCGCCGTCGACGAGCTCCTCGCCGAGGGCGGATTTGAAGCCGTCATCCACTTCGCCGGCTTGAAAGCCGTGGGGGAGTCAGTCGAAAAGCCGCTCATGTACTACCAGAACAACGTTGTGGGAACTCTGAACCTGCTGCACAGTATGGATGTGCATGGTGTCCGCCAGCTGGTGTTTAGCTCCTCGGCCACCGTTTACGGCGCGTCCGAAGAAGTGCCACTCATCGAAAAGGCGCCTTTGGACGCCACCAACCCCTATGGCCGAACCAAGGAACAGATCGAGGACATCCTCTCTGACCTGGGTGCCGCCGATCCGAGCTGGAGCATCGCTTTGCTCCGTTACTTCAACCCGGTGGGAGCGCACGAGTCTGGCCTGATCGGCGAAGATCCCAGTGGCATTCCCAATAACCTGCTGCCGTTTGTGGCTCAAGTCGCCGTGGGTCGCCGGGAAAAGGTCATGGTGTTCGGCAACGACTACCCGACAGCCGACGGTACCGGTGTTCGCGACTACATCCATGTCATGGATTTGGCAGCCGGCCATCTTGCTGCGCTTGGTTACCTCGCGGATAAGAAGGGCGTGTACCGCTGGAATCTCGGCACCGGTAAGGGGTCGTCCGTCTTGGAAGTCATCGAGGCTTTTGGCGCCGTCGTCGGCCGGCCCATCCCTTACGAGATTGGAGGTCGGCGCCCGGGGGACGCTGCGGTCAGCTACGCTGATCCGTCCGCGGCTTTGGCCGATCTGAGTTGGGCCGCCCGGCGTGACCTGCGTCAGATGTGCCAGGATCACTGGCGTTGGCAGGATTCGAATCCAATGGGCTACAAACAAGCCGAATAAAGCCAGCGGCAAGTCAATGCCCCGGTCTTAGCCGGGAAGCGACTGCAACGTTATCCACAACCCGCCGCATTTGACTTGGCGGCATGCTGTACTCTCCCTAGGCTGTATCCAAGTTGAACTGCCTCCGCCGGGGGCGGCAGTTGTATTGGGGAACTTATGGATGCCGTGCGCATCGTGGAAGATGAAGTCCGCGAGCTGATCCGCCGTCGCGGTCTGGATCCGCTACGTCAGGCCGGTGAGGTCCGCCGCCTGGTGGAGGCGGCTGTCAGCGACTATGACGAGCGAGCCTTGATGGGGCCGCTGCCTCCGATTGGTCCGCTGGAGGCCGCGCGGAGGTTTGTCTTTGATGCTGTTGCCGGATTCGGCGTACTCCAGCCGCTGTTGGACGACCCCTCCATCGAGGAGGTCTGGATCAATGCGCCCAACGAAATTTATGTTGCGCGGAACGGTGAATCAGAGCTGACGTCCCTCAGCCTCACTGACCAGCAGGTGCGCGATCTGGTGGAGCGCATGCTGAAGAGTTCGGGCCGACGCCTGGACATGTCATCACCCTTCGTTGACGCCGCCTTGCCTGACGGCTCCAGGCTCCATGTGGTCATCCCGGACGTCACCCGCCGGCACTGGGCGGTGAATATCCGGAAGTTCGTGGTGAAGGCCAGCAGGCTTGAGCATCTGGTCGAGTTGGGCACGCTGACTCCGCAGTCCGCCCGGTTCCTCGGTGCGGCCGTGGCCAGCGGACTGAACATCCTCGTCTCAGGAGCCACACAGGCGGGCAAGACCACAATGCTCAACTGCCTTGCTGCGAGTATCGGCAGCCGCGAACGGGTCATCACGGTTGAGGAAATCTTCGAACTGCAGCTTCCACTGAGGGACGTCGTTGGGCTCCAATGCCGGCAGCCCAACCTTGAGGGAGAGGGCGAGATTCCCCTGCGGCGCCTTGTTAAGGAAGCGCTGCGGATGCGCCCGGACCGCCTGGTGGTGGGAGAAGTCAGGGAAGCCGAAAGCCTCGACATGCTGATCGCCTTAAATAGTGGCCTTCCCGGGATGTGTACCGTCCACGCCAACTCTGCGCGCGACGCGGTGACCAAGATATGCACGCTGCCATTGCTGGCCGGCGAAAACATTTCCTCGGCGTTTGTTGTGCCCACGGTGGCGTCCTGCATCGACCTGGTGGTCCACTGCAGCCGGCAACTCAACGGACGCCGGCAAGTCACCGAAATCCTCTCCCTTGGCCGCCGCGTCGAGAACGGCATCATAGAGTCGTCCATGGTTTTCGCGATGGCGGATGGCCAGCTGAAGCCGCGGGCAAACTCCATGCCGGCGGCGGAAAAGTTTTCCCGCTCAGGGTACGACGTCGCTACGCTCCTGGAGCCGCGCTGATGGCCCCGCTGTTCGGGGTACTCGCCGGAACCGGGCTCTTCCTCATCTGGTGGTCTTTCTGGGAGAAGCCCGCAGCGCGGAAGCGCCGTCCGCGGGTGAGCCGCATCGAGGACTTGCTCGCCTCGGCCGGAATCGAAAAGGTCACGGCGACCGGCCTGGTTGCCTCGTGCCTGGGACTGGGCATGTTTGTGGTCCTTGTCTTCTTTGTGGTCAGCCGGTCATGGCCCATGTCCCTTTGCTTCGGACTGTTCGGCGCCTGGCTCCCCGTGAGTATTGTCCGTTGGCGGGCAAACCGAAGGACGGCTGTGTTGCGCCAACTCTGGCCGGATGTTGTTGATCATCTGCGCTCCGCCATCCGTGCCGGGCTTTCTTTGCCTGAGGCTTTGATCCAGCTGGGGGAGAAGGGCCCGGAGGAGCTCAGGCATGTCTTCCGCGACTTCGGTGCTGACTACCGGGCCGGCGGCCAGTTTGATGCGTCGCTCAACAGGCTCAAGGAGCGGCTGGCGGATCCGGTTGCAGACAGGATCGTTGAGGCGCTGAGACTGACCCGCGAGGTGGGCGGCTCGGACCTGGGCAAGCTCCTTGGCACGCTCGCGGAGTTCCTCCGTGAAAACGCGCGCACCCGCAGTGAACTTGAGGCCCGGCAGTCCTGGACGGTCAACGCCGCCCGCCTGGCGGTTGCCGCTCCCTGGATTGTGATGCTCCTTCTGGCCACCCGGCCCGAGGCCGTGGATGCGTACAACACGCCCATGGGGGCTGGCGTCCTCCTGGGCGGTCTGGTGGTCTCGCTCATCTGCTACTCCATCATGCTGCGCATCGGCGCCCTTCCCCAGGAGGAGAGGGTGCTGCGATGAACGGCATCTCCGCAGCGGCAGTTGTTTGCGGCATCGTTCTCGGCGTTGGCCTGTGGCTGCTGTTCGTCAGGTTGCCGTTCATGCGGCCCCTCACCTTCGCCGAGCGCATCGAGCCGCAGCTGAAATCGCAAAACCTGGAATCCCGGCTGCTTCGTGCCAGCGGGCAGAATGCCACGCCCTTCGGACCGCTGGAACGGATTGTGCGTCCGCTGCTTCACGACGGCCTCACCGCCCTCGGCAGGCTTAACCTTGGATCGAAGGCGCTGACCCGCCGGCTGGTGCAGGCCGGGGTCAACAAATCACCAGTGGATTTCAGGGCCGAGCAACTGCTCTGGGCTGCCGCGGGATTCGCCCTGTCACTGGCGCTCGTCATTCTGAGCGCAGCGGCCGGCCGTTTCACTCCGTTCCTCGCAGTTGTGGCGGTGCTGGGAAGCGCCCTCGGCGGATTTCTCTTCCGCGACTTCTGGCTGGGCGTCCAGATCAGCAAACGGGAGTCCAGGATGACGGCTGAATTTCCCAGCCTTGCGGAGCTGATGGCACTTGCCGTTGGCGCCGGCGAAAGTGCCACCGGCGCACTGGACCGGGTCTGCCGCAGCGCCAACGGCGAGCTGGCCAAGGAATTTTCCAAGATCCTCGCTGAAACCCGGGCAGGCAAACCTCTTGTGGAAGCGCTCCAGGAGTTTTCCGCCCGGACCGATCTTGGACCGCTCGTACGATTCGTTGACGGCATCATCGTCGCAGTCGAACGCGGCACACCTCTGGCGGACGTCCTCAGGGCTCAGGCCCAGGACGTCCGGGACACCGCAAAACGGGACCTGATGGAGTCGGCGGGCAAGAAAGAAATCGCCATGATGGTTCCCTTGGTCTTTGGTGTCCTTCCTTTAACAGTGGTGTTTGCGGTGTTCCCCGGCATCGCGGCCATCAGTCTTGGACTGTAGCCATGACCATCGCTCAACTGAAAGATCCACCTGCAACCATCGACCACCCGCATTACTCACTGAATGGGACGAAATGAAGAACTTGGGAATTTCGAGCAGAGTGCTGCTCCTTGCCTTGCTGGCTGGCCTGTGGGCATGGACCGTAGCTTCTGCATCGGGAAGCGGACACACGGGAAGCGGACACAGCCAGGAAGGTTCCGATAGTCCAATTCAGGACCACCCGGAACGGGGTGACGTGCCGGGTTGGGTGATGATCACTTTGATGTCCGCGGTCCTCGTGGCGGCATTGCTCGCCCTGGCAGGCCCTGCTCTCGAAACGATGTTCAACCAGGCCATGGACAAGGTCGGAAAATAGGATATGCCAGGCTGGCACAGGGAGGAACGAGGCTCCGCGGTGGTGGACTTTGTCATGGTGGGCGGGCTGCTTACCATGTTCTTCCTGGCCATCATCCAGCTCACCCTGGTCCTGCACGTCCGCAATACGCTCATTGATGCTGCCGCCTCCGGCGCACGCTATGGAACACTCGCCGACCGGGGAACATCGGATGCTGAGGAACGGGCAAGGACCCTGATTGGTGCTGCACTCAACGCCGAGTTCGCGCAGGACATCAGCACCGCCGAAGTGACGTTCCAGGGCCTGCGCACCCTCGAAGTGACCATCAAAGCGCCCTTGCCCGTGATCGGACTGATCGGCCCACGGGACCTGCTGGAGGTGAAGGGACATGCGGCCATCCAGCCGTGACACCCTTCGGGCCCGTTTCAAGGTTCGGATCCGACTCAGCGAAAGGTTCAGGAAGGCCCTCTCCGCGGAGCGCCGGGAAGAGGGGAGCGCCGTCGTCGAGTTCACCTTCCTGGCGCTGCTGCTGATGATCCCGCTTGTGTACTTCATCATCACTGTGGGCCAGATCCAGGGCGGCTCTTTTGCCGTGGTGGGCGCCGCAGACCAGGCCGCGAAAGTCTTCGTTGCGCAGCCGGATGCCGAGTCTGCCCTGGCCGCCGCCGAGCAGGCGGCCGTTATCGCACTCGCGGATTTTGGCCACGAAGCCAGCGCCGCCCGCGTCTCCACACGCTGCGATCCTGCCGACTGCCAAGCCGCCGGAACGGCCGTCACCGTCACCGTGCAACTCTCCGTGCCGCTGCCCTTCGTTCCCTTCAACGATGACTTCAGGCTTCGGGCCACCGAAGTTGAGGCATCATCCACTCAACTGGTCGGCAGGTTCAGGTGAGCGCCGAACGCCCCGGGCAGGCAGCAGAAGATGGTCAGATGACCGTGATGATTGTCGGCTACGTGCTGCTGGCCCTGCTGGTGGTCACCGTGGTCATTGGCATCTCAAGCGTCCATCTTGAGCACAAACGGCTGCTGTCCCTGGCCGACGGCGCCTCGCTCGCCGCCGCTGACAGCTACACCCTGGGTGAGGTTGCGGGGGAGAGCGGGCGCCCCTCCACTACCCTCGGCTCCGAGCGCGTCAGGAACGTTGCGGCGGATTTCCTGGCCAGGAGCCCGTCGTCGACCCGATTCGACGGGTTGGCCGTGACAGGCGCGACGGGCAGCCCGGACGGATCCACCGCCGTCGTTGTCCTCAGCACGGTGGTCCACCCGCCGGTGGTGAACTTCCTGGTGCCTGACGGCATCCGGATCGAAGCAGCATCCACCGCCCGTTCACGTCTGACTCGCTGACCGGGAGCGGGAGAGTCCGGGCCTCGGGCCGGATAGCGTAGGCTTAAACAACCATGGCCAATATTGATTTTTCCGCAGAAATCCGCGCCCTTCGCGCCACGTACCACTCCATCGAGCGAGTCAGTGATGTCGAGGCTTTGAAGGAAGACATCGCCGAACTAAGCGAGCGCGCGGGCGAACCGGACCTGTGGGATGATCCCGCCGCGGCCCAGAAGATCACCTCCCGGCTCTCGCACCGCCAGTCCGAGCTTGAGCGGCTGAACAAGCTTGTGTCGCGGATCGACGACCTGGAAGTTCTGGTGGAACTCGGCCAGGACGAGGACGACGCCGACTCCATGGGCGAGGCGGCCACCGAACTTGAGTCGATCCGGAAGTCGCTGAAGGAACTGGAAGTGGTCACGCTGCTGTCTGGTGAGTACGACGAGCGTGAAGCCGTGGTGTCCATCCGTGCCGGAGCGGGCGGTGTGGATGCCGCAGACTTCGCAGAAATGCTCATGCGCATGTACCTTCGCTGGGCAGAGCGCCACGGTTACCCCACCACGGTGATGGACACGTCCTATGCCGAAGAAGCGGGTCTCAAGTCTGCAACGTTCGAAGTCAAGGCTCCCTATGCCTTCGGCACCTTGAGCGTTGAGGCTGGCACGCACCGGCTGGTGCGGATCAGCCCCTTTGATAACCAGGGCCGCCGCCAGACGTCCTTCGCAGCCGTAGAGGTCATTCCGCTTATCGAGTCCACGGACTCCATCGACATTCCGGATAACGAGATCCGTGTGGACGTCTTCCGATCGTCCGGCCCGGGCGGTCAGTCCGTTAACACCACGGACTCCGCGGTGCGCCTCACGCACATCCCCACCGGCACCGTAGTGTCCATGCAGAACGAAAAGTCACAGCTCCAGAACCGGGCCGCCGCCATGCGCGTTCTGCAGTCCCGCCTCCTTCTGCTGAAGAAGGAGCAGGAGGACGCCGAGAAAAAGGCGTTCGCCGGTGACGTGAAGGCGTCCTGGGGCGACCAGATGCGCTCCTATGTCCTGAACCCCTACCAGATGGTCAAGGACCTCCGCACCGAACACGAGGTGGGCAACACCTCTGCGGTGTTTGACGGCGAGATTGACGACTTCATCGACGCGGGGATTCGCTGGCGGACTGACAACCGCAACGCAGAGAAGTAACACCGCAGGGCCTACCAGGTAGGCCTGATCCTGCGACACACCCCCGTTGCCCCCGAAAACCGGCCAAAAGACTGCGTATAGTCGAGGAGCCGGGGCTCCTAATTCCCCAAACGAATGCCCGTGCGCCGGCTGCAGATCTGGGCTGCATCAGTAGTGCCCTGCAGGGTAATTAGGGCCATGATCCGATTCGAAAATGTCACCAAGGTTTACGACCAGACGGCCAAGCCTGCGCTGGACGATATCAGCCTTGAGATTGACCGTGGTGAGTTCGCCTTCCTCGTGGGCGCTTCCGGATCCGGAAAGTCCACATTCCTGCGGCTGGTCCTTAAGGAAGACCGGGCCTCTTCGGGTGCGGTCTACGTGGCCGGCCAGAACGTCGCCAAGATATCCAGCTGGCGGGTGCCGAGGCTGCGCCGCGGAATCGGCGTAGTCTTCCAGGACTTCCGGCTCCTTCCGCAGAAGAACGTGTTCGCCAACGTTGCCTTTGCGATGCAGGTCATCGGCAAGAGCCGCAGCGTCATCCGTGACACCGTGCCCGAAGTCCTCAAGACCGTTGGCCTGGAAGGCAAGGAAAACCGCCTTCCCCACGAACTCTCCGGCGGCGAGCAGCAGCGTGTGGCCATCGCCCGCGCGGTGGTCAACCGACCTGGCATCCTCCTCGCCGACGAACCCACCGGCAACCTTGACCCCACTACCTCGATGGGCATCATGGGCGTGCTGGACAAGATCAACCAAAACGGCACCACGGTGGTTATGGCCACACATGACGACGACATCGTCAACGAGATGCGCAAACGTGTGGTGGAACTCAAGAACGGCATCGTCATCCGCGACGAAGCCAAGGCGCTGTACACCTCCATGATTCCGGTGGTCGGCCAGTCACGCCGTCTAAAGGACGCCAGCGGCCGGGATGAGGAACCGCCCACGCCGGGGGACCGCCAGCACGGTCCAGGGGAGGAACAGCGATGAGGCTCGCGTTTATCCTCGGTGAGATCGGCAGCGGCCTGCGCCGCAACGTCTCCATGGTGGTCTCGGTCATCCTGGTCACCTTTGTGTCCCTGACCTTTGTAGGTGCCGCAGGCATGTTGCAGCTCCAGATCAACCAGATGAAGGGCTTCTGGTACGACAAAGTCCAGGTGGCCGTTTTCCTTTGCAGTGACGGGTCGACGGCGGCCGGTTGCGCCACAGGGCCGGTCACCCCGGAGCAACAGGACAACCTGCAGGCCCTGCTGGAGTCACCGGCAGTGGCCCAATACGTCAACGATTTCCAGTTCGAGTCCAAGGAAGAGGCCTACAACCACTTCAAGGACCAGTTCTCCAACTCTCCGATCGTCGATTCAGTCACGCCTGACCAGCTCCCCGCATCCTTTCGAATCAACATGAAGGATCCGGAGAAATACCAGATCATCAGCGAGACGTTCTCCTCCCAGCCCGGCGTGGAAACGGTCATTGACCAACGCCAACTGCTGGAGCGGCTGTTCTCTGCCATGAACGCGGCGTCCCTCGTGGCTGTCAGCATCGCCGGTGTCATGATTGTCTGCGCCATCCTCCTGATCGCCACCACCATCCGGTTGTCGGCGTTCAGCCGCCGCCGCGAGACAGGGATCATGCGCCTGGTGGGTGCGTCCAAGATGGTCATCCAGCTGCCGTTCATCCTCGAGGGTGTGATCGCCGCTGTGATCGGCGCGGCACTGGCCTCCGGAACCCTGTGGGCTGTGGCGCATTTCTTCCTCGGCGAGTTCCTCTCCAAGCAGTATCCGGACACGGCGTTCATCTCGCCCGGACAGACGCTGATCCTGACACCGGCCCTGCTAATCCTTGGCGCATCCTTGGCAGGAATTTCGTCTCTCTTGACCTTACGCAGATATTTGAAGGTCTAGGCTGTGCAAACCGAACAAGGAATCCTGATGAACGCATTGCACCGAACTGCGCCCCGACACCGGGCCGAAAGCCTGGCACCTGCACGCCGCCGAACTGGCATACTCAGCGGCGTCCTGGCGCTGCTTCTTGCCGCAAGCCTGGGCGCGTCTGCCCCGGTGGCGCACGCTGATGAACTCGAAGACAAACGCGCCGCCCTCGAAGCCGAAGCTGCCCGCGTGCAGCAGTCCCTCGAGTTCGTGGACTCCCGCATCGCGAAGGCAGCCGGTGACCTGGTGATCTACCAGGGGCAGTTGCCCGGTGCCCAGCAGGCGCTCCTGGAAGCTCAGGGACGTGTCGCCAGTGCCGTCAAGGAAGTGGAAGCACTGACCGCGCGGGTAGATCTTGCGCAGCAGAACAAAGCCAAAATCACCCAGCAGCTTGAGGCCGATAAGCAAAAAATCGCCGACACCAAGAAGCTGATCGGCCAGATCGCCACGCAGGCCTACAAGTCCGGCGGCGTACCCTCGAACCTGACACTGTTTTTCGGTGCCAACAACGGCGGCAGCCTCACAGAGACCATGGACCTTGCGGACCAGGCCATGCGGAGCCAGAACGCCGCCATGGACAAGCTGTCACAGCAAAGTGCCACCAACGTGAATTCCCAGGCCCGGCTCGAAGCCGTCGAGGCGGAGATCAGGGACCTCAAGGCCAAGGCAGACGCCGCCCTGGAAAAGGAGAAAGCTGCCCGCGACGAGGCTGCTGCAAAGAAGGCGCAGGTTGACAAGCTGATCGCCGATACCACCCGCCTCGACGCCGAGCTCCAGGCGGCCAAACCCGGTATCCAGAGTCAGTTGGCGGCCGTTGAGGCCAGCCAGAACGCCGTTGCCAACGAAATTGCCGAACGCGACCGCAGGCTTCGAGAAGCCTGGGAGGCGGAACAGCGCCGCATCGCGGCGGCAGCTGCCGCCGCTGCCCGCGCGCAGGGCCAGGCCGCTAAGCCTTACGCTCCGGTGACCGGATCGCCGTCGGCCTTTGGCTTGCGGCACCCGTTCTCGGGTGGCGTGCCCATCACCTCCGGCTTCGGCTGGCGCTCCACCCCGCCGGGAACCATCGATTTCTACGGTCAGGGTGGCTACGTCCACACCGGCATCGACTTTGGAGCCGCCTGCGGCACCCCCGTCTATGCGGCGGCGGCCGGCGAGGTCTTCTCCACAGGCTGGAGTTCCGCCGACGGCGGCGGCTGGCGCGTGAAGCTGTCCCATGGAGTGGTCCAGGGCAATTCCCTGACAACGATCGTTTACCACAACAGCAGCGTGGTGGTCTCCAACGGCCAGCAGGTATCGCAGGGCCAGCTCATTGCCTACTCCGGCAACACCGGCAACTCAACGGGCTGCCACGCACACTTTGAAACCTGGCTCAACGGTGCTGCCGTCGACCCGATGCAGCTGCTGTAACGCCGGTCCGCGCCTGCCGTACACTGGTATGACTCCGCGCCGGACCGGCCGGAGCCAACCAGGATCCAAGAACTGAGGAGTTCCACCGTGCCCAAAGAAAGTGGCCGTAAAGTGGTGGCCACCAACCGCAAGGCCCGGCATGACTACCACGTGCTGGACACCTACGAGGCCGGCATTGCCCTGATGGGCACCGAAGTAAAATCTCTGCGCGAGGGGCACGCGTCCATGGTGGACGGATTCTGCACCTTCTACAACGACGAGTTGTGGATGGAAGGCATCCACATCCCGGAGTACAACCAGGGCAGCTGGACCAACCACGCCGCCCGCCGCAGGCGCAAGCTGCTGCTGCACCGCGAGGAGCTCATCAAGATCTCCCACAAGGTCAGGGAGTCCGGCTTCACCATCGTCCCGCTGCAGCTGTACTTCGTCGACGGACGGGCCAAGGTGGAAATCGGCGTCGCCCGCGGTAAGCGCGAATACGACAAGCGACAGACCCTGCGCGAACAGCAGGACAACCGGGAAGCGCTGCGCGAGATCCGGGAACGCAACCGCCGCTAGCGTGCATGCCGCCGGTAGGAATGATTTCTGCCGGACATGCGTTATGATGAATAGTCCGGCAGGGATTGGTGCTTGCACCGCCCAGTCGGTTTGATAACAAAATACGGGGATGATCGGTTTCGACGATGTTAGTCGCGACAGGTGAAGCGGGCCGAGGATGCAGAATTATCTCGTAAACGCTGTCTGCAAACCAATAAGTGCCGAATCAAAACGCACTGACTTCGCTCTCGCTGCCTAAGCAGTAAGACAGTCCGTCAGCCCGAGGTTGCTATTGCCCCGGATCCTGGCGTCATTTAGATAGCCACTGCTGTTTACCTCCGTCATCGGGGTAAACGGGACTCTTAGATGACTGGGCCCGGATCAGCCAGCTGTTTGCAGCATGGCTGGGGCCGAGAAAATCCGACGCAAACTGCGCCCGGAGAAGCCCTGACAACACGACATCGGACGGGGGTTCAATTCCCCCCATCTCCACATTTTGAATGTCGCAAGACATTACCAGAAGACCCGGACCTCGTGTCCGGGTCTTCTGGTATTTAAGGCCGGCGGCATACCATCCGGCCCGCAGCCGTCGTAAGCCGCTGTTCACCGACGGCGTAGCCGGTGCGGGACTACCCGCCGCCATGCCGTGGTTGTCCACAATAGGATCCGGCGCAGCGCTGATGTCTGGAAGCCGGAGTCATACAAGGCAGCCAGGAGGTGCGCCATGGAATCGGCCCGTAGACCCCATGCAGAAGAGTACGACGACGGTGCGCTGGACTCGTATTCGGCAACAGTGATGCGCGTGGCTGAGGCGGTCACGCCGCACGTTGCAGCCATTGAGATGACCAGCAACCGGCGGAACGGCCGGTTCCGCGTGGGTGCCGGCTCCGCGGTGCTTTTCACCGAAGACGGTTATCTCCTGACGAATTCGCACGTGGTGGCGGGCACGCACCAGGGCCATGCCGCCTTTGCCGACGGCAGCCGGACCGACCTTGAATTGGTGGGAGTGGATCCGTTGTCCGACCTTGCCGTGGTTCGCGGGAGGGCACCAAGAGTTGCGCCGGCTCAGTTCGGCGATGCCGAGACCTTGCGCGTGGGCCAGTTGGTCATCGCCGTGGGAAATCCGCTCGGACTGGCGGGTTCGGTCACAGCGGGTGTGGTCAGTGGCTTGGGCCGGGCCATTCCCGTGTGGCAAGGCAGTAACCGGCGGGTGATCGAGGACGTCATCCAGACCGATGCTGCCCTCAATGCCGGCAGCTCCGGCGGCGCCCTGGCCGATTCGCACGGAAGGATCGTGGGAATCAACACCGCCGTGGCCGGCGCCGGGCTTGGCCTGGCTGTACCCATCAACGCCACAACACGGCGGATCATCTCCGCGCTGCTGAAGGACGGCCGGGTCAGGCGGGCGTACCTCGGTGTTGTCAGCACTCCCAGCAGGCTCGGCGCCAGTGCGGTGATCAGGACCGGTCAACGGGACGGACTGAGGGTAGTGGAAGTGCTCGCGGGATCACCCGCGGACCGGGCCGGCCTTCAGGCGGGTGACTTCATCCTGACAGCCGGAAGCCGCCCCGTCAGCAACGCCGAAAGCCTTCAGAAGCTGCTGTTCGCCGACGCGATCGGCCAGCCGCTGCCGATCAGGGTGCTGCGGGACGGCAAGGAACTGGATCTTGTGGCACTACCGGAAGAAATGGCAGCAAACGGATAACTGCTACCGGCGCTTCTTCAGGTGCGCCACCGGATCCTGTGCGCCTTCGATCGGGTTCTTCGCCTTTTTCTCCGCGCGTTTTTCCTTGATGGTCTTGACTGGCTTTTTGTTCAGCTGCTGGTGTGGTGACTTGTCCGGCATTGCGTGCTCCTTACGACGCGGGACGGGATGCGTCCCACTTCGTAAAATACGCCTGATCGGCGCCGAATGAAATGCCCGGAATCAGGCCGGAGCGGAGACGTCGGCGATGCCCACAAAACGGGTCCCGACGCCGTCGAACTCGCTCCTGATGAAGCCCGTCCGGGGCCTCGGCACCTCATCCGGAGAGTGGTGTTCGCACACGACATAGGTGAAGTCCGGCCACCACTTCTTGGGACGCGCCGCTTCCTCGTAGCCGCAAACAGCGCATTCGAGGTGCACCCATACCGGGCGCTTGCCCGTGCGGTTGGCCCGCGACTGGACCAGCCAGGCCGGCGGGTTGTCCAGGATTTCGCCCAGCTCCGCCTCGGTGAGGCGTTTGGGGATGCCATGGCGCTGGGCCATTTCCATCGGTACATCAAGGGCAATTGCCGCGTCGCGTCTGCTAATCATCAGAGTCAACGATACGGGACGGGACCAAACCCGCCGGTTTGAACGCCGTCGCCACAGGGGTGGCCGGACTACGATGCGAGGGCCATGCCCACAGCCGCCGCGGCAAAGCCTGCAACCAGGTTGGCGCCGACATTGAGCACGGCGGCACCGAACCGTGACTCGCTCACAAGCCGGACCGTTGCCGTCGTCCAGGAACTGAAGGTGGTCAGCCCGCCGGCCAGACCTGTCGCGACGGCGCTCTGCCACTCGGGCGCCATGCCGAGTCTTCCCGTGATCCCGATGGACAGACCGATAATGAGGCAGCCCGTGACGTTAACCACCAGGGTGGCCCACGGCCAGTGCCGGGGCGTGCCGTCGCCGGCGCTTCCGCTGATACCGGCGCGACCGGTGCGTTCGGGGCGACTGCCAAGACCGGGCCGCCACGTGTGGTGGGCAAACCAGCTGTCGACGGCGAAACGCAACAGGGCTCCAGCCACACCGAAGACTCCCACCAGGACAGCACCGGTCACGGGACTGCGCCCATTACGAAGCCACCCGGTCAGCCATGAGCCGGCCTGTTCGCCAGCCTCCGGCCGCAGCGCCCAAACCTAGCAGCAGCGACAACCCCAGGTAGACAACCCATACCGGATGATCGCCGGCCCGCGCCAGTTGGTCAATCGAAAAAACCACCGCCGAAAATGTGGTGAAGGAACCCAGCAGCCCCGGTCCCAGGCCGGCCCGGAGCCAGAAGGCGGTGTGCGGCCGGGCGATCCACAGGGTGGTGAGGGCAGCCAGGACGAAACTCCCGGCAACGTTGATGCCCAGGGTGGTCCACGGTACGGCTCCGGCAGCGTCGGGGAAGGCGAGCCCCAATCCGTAACGAAGCTCAGTACCAGCCAATCCGCCAGCCGCCACGGCAAGCCAGGCGCGCCAGTCCGGCATGCCGGAGCTTGTCACGCAGCCGCGCCTGTCATTCAGCAGTGCCCAGGGTACAACCGTCGTGCGGGTGGTCGCTGTGGACCCAAAGCGCGGCCGTCACTTCATCGGCGAGGTCAAAGTCCTGCGTCTTGCCGGCGTTGCTGATCCGCACCACCAGGGCCCCGCCGAAAGGCTTGCGGCCCAAGACCTGAACATCTGCATCGAGGTCGATTCCCTCGGCTGAAAGGTAGCGGAGCAGGTCCGGATTCTCGTCGCTGATCCGGGTGATCCGGCCCGTGTGCCCGGTGTCGAGTTCACCAAGCAGGTGCGCCTCGGGCATGAGGACTGCCCCGTCCGCCGTCGGGATCGGATCCCCGTGCGGGTCACGCTGTGGGTCGCCCAGTTTTGCCGCCATACGCTCAATAAAAGTGTCCGAGACGGCATGCTCAAGGAGTTCGGCTTCGTCATGGACTTCGTCCCAGCGGTAGCCGAGTTCCTGCACGAGGTAGGTCTCAATGAGCCGGTGGCGGCGGACCATGGACAGTGCCAGCCGGATGCCGGCGGCTGTGAGGGTGATGGCGCTGTACGGTTTGTGGTCCACCAGGCCCTGGTCCTTGAGCTTGCGGACCATCTCCGAGACCGAGGAGTTGGCCACGCCGAGGCGCTGCGCCAGCTGGGAGGACGTGATGGGTTTGTCCTGCCACTCCGTGAAGCCGTAGATGACCTTGACGTAGTCCTCGATGGAGGAGGAGGGGGCGCTGGTCTTCACGATTCCAAGCCTACCCGGTGGTCCGCGGCGCTCACGCCTTGCGGGCCCGCCACGTCAGGGTCAGGTACGGCAAGCTGATGTCGTCTCCGGCGTTATGCCCCAGATGCTCGTGCAGGTACCAGTCGAGGTTTGCCAGGACCTTGCTCCGGGTGGCTTCGCCGGCACGCAGATAGTAGCTGCGTGACTTTGTCAGCTCCATGATGTCCGACGTGCTGAGGCAGTCCTCCCAGCGGGTCACATGGCTCTCAAGGCCCTTGAATTCCGGCCCCACCACTGGCCGGAAGCCAGGTTTGTAGACGTCGCCGGCATGCATAATGCGCGACATCCTGTGCACCCACGGCACCGACGTGTCCAGCTGGTTCCAGATCAGCCCCAGTGTTCCGCCGGGGCGGAGGATCCGCGCCAGTTCGGTACTGGCGGGCAGCGGATCGCACCAGTGCCACGCCTGGGCAACGCTCACGACGTCGAACGCTGAGTCCGCGAGGCCGGTGGCCTCGGCTGTTCCCTGGGTTGCCGCGACCGCCGGGTAATGGGTCCGAAGCTGTTCGAGCATGTCGGGGGACGGGTCCACAGCCGAGACGGCGAGGCCGCGTTCCAGGAGTAGTGCGGCGAACTTGCCGGTGCCGGCACCCACATCAACGGCATCGCGGGCTCCTGCCGGGACCAGCCAATCCGCGGAATCACCCGGGTAGCCCGGACGTACGCGCTGGTAGTGTTCGCCGCCGTCCTGGAAGCTCTGTCCGAGCTCCAGGCGGCGTCCGTGGTCGAGCTTTGGGCCACCCCGTGCCACGTGCGGCCTCCTTCAGCTGATGTCCATGGGTATCCTTCGAATTTACCGCATGGCCGGGCAGCGTCAGTCAGTGGCAGGGTCAGGGGCCGGGCTCAGTCGTCGAGGCAGGGAGCCGCGCCTGCGGTTCCGGGCGTGTTCGGTGCCCAGGCCGGATAAGTGCGGGTGTCGTTGGCCGGAACCCAGCGGCCGGAATCCACCACGTAGTCCCAGCCCAGGCCCGTGCGGCGGAGCTGTTCGAGGCCGGCGAGGAGCCGCTGGGCGTCTTCCAGCCGGGAGCCCACGCCGAAGCTGGCGCGCAGTGATCCCGACGGGAGGCCGAGTCGCTTCAGCAGCGGGTGCGCGCAGAAGCGGCCGTCCCGAAGGCCCACGCCGTGCTCGGCCGACAGATATGCGGCCACCAGTCCGGCGTCGTAACCCGCCACCGAGAAGTTCACTACACCGATGGTGCCGGTGCCGGGGTCGGTGTCCGAGAAGATCTGGTGGACGGTAACGCCGTCGATGTTCTGCAGGCCTTCCACCAGATGGGACCTGATGGCCGACTCGTGGGCGTGCCAGCGGTCCTGGTCCAGTGATGCGATGACCTCAGTGGCGCGGGCCAGTGTGGCCGCACCAAGGACGTTGGGTGAGCCCCCCTCGTGGCGGGCCGGGCCGGTGGCCCAGCTGACGCCGTCGAGCCTTGCTTCGCGCACGGCGCCGCCGCCTGCCAGGTGCGGAGTGCCGGCGTCGAGCCAGTCGGTGCGCCCCACCAGGACTCCGGCGCCGAACGGTGCGTACAGCTTGTGGCCCGAGAAAGCGAGGTAATCGACGTCGTCCGCGCTGATGTTGATGCGTCGGTGCGGGGCGAGCTGGGCGGCGTCCACCACGATGCGGGCGCCGTAATCATGGGCCAGCGCAGCGAGGGCACGGATCGGGAGGATCTCGCCGGTCACGTTGGAGGCGCCGGTGACAGCGAGCAGGCTCACCTGGCCCTGCTGAAGTTCGGCACGGAGTGCCTCGATGGTCCCCGCGATGGTGGGCGCGGCCACAACGCTCCGGTGCGGTACGCCCTGCCACGGCAGCAGGTTGGCGTGGTGTTCGATGTCCAGGTAGAGGACGTCGCCGGCAGGACGGCCGTCTGTGTGCGGCAGGCAGCCAGCGAGCAGGTTCAGCGAGTCAGTGGTGTTGCGCGTGAAGATGACGGAATCGTCCCTCCGCCCGCCCACGAAGTCCCGGACGATGTCGCGGGCGTTTTCGTAGACGGATGTGCTGATCTGTGACGCATAGCCGGCACCGCGGTGGACACTGGCGTAGTACGGCAGGATCTCGTTGAGGTAGGCCGACACCACTGAGAGGGCGGGGGCGGATGCGCCGTAGTCAAGGTTGGCGTACCGGACGTGCCCGCCCTGGATCAGCGGTGCCTGGATTTCCGCGCCGGTGACGGCGGACAGGGGGCGTCCTGCAATGGCGGCCAGTTCGCTGGAAAGAGCTGTGCTGTCGGGGTTCTGGATGGCGGGGGAGACGGTGGCAGTTGTCACGGAGACCTCACTTGAATAGGACTCCCGGTCCCGGGAATCCGCGCTTGCCGGGTCCGTTCCGGACCGGCCTGGTCGTCACCCGGGGCACCCCACCGCGAATGGAGGGTTGCCGGCCAGCAAACCGGGGTTTAGCGCTGGCACTCGTGACCTGTTAAAGAGCGTAGGACATTGCCGGGGCAGCGGAAAAGCCCGGCCGAATGTTAAGGACTTTGTTACGTGCATTTCGGCATCCGCATATTTGCCGAAGATACAACGGCGGGCACCCCCTTCAGGGGGCGCCCGCCGTCGATAATTCGGCAATCTGATCTAAAGCAGGTCGTCCAAGCCCGGGTTCAGCCGCTTGAGGACCTCGGAGTGCAGGATCGAGTTGGTGGCCAGCGCGTTGCCACCGAACGGACCATCCTGTCCCTCAAGCGACGTGAATCGGCCGCCGGCCTCCACCACGATGGGAACCAGGGCTGCCATGTCGTACAGGTTCAATTCGGGCTCGCAGGCAATGTCAACGGAGCCTTCAGCCACCATGCAGTAGGACCAGAAGTCACCGTATGCGCGCGTACGCCAGACGTCGTCGGTCAGGCCCAGGAACTCATCCAGGTTGCCGCGTTCCTTCCAGCCGCCCAGGCTCGAATAAGACAGTGACGCATCCGCAAGGTTGGACACATTTGAGACGCGGAGCCGGGTTGCCGCGGCGAGGGACCTGCCCATGTAGGCGCCGGCACCCTTTGCGGCCCACCAGCGCTTGCCGAGCGCGGGCGCACTGACTACACCCACGACGGGTTCGCCCTCGTCCACGAGGGCGATCAGGGTGGCCCAGACAGGGACGCCGCGGACAAAGTTCTTGGTGCCGTCGATCGGATCGATGATCCAGCGGCGGGAGCCGTGGCCCGAGCTGCCGAATTCCTCACCGAGCACGGCGTCCCGGGGGCGCGAGCGGGACAGCTGGCCTCGGATGGCTTCCTCGGCCGACTTGTCCGCGTCAGTGACCGGCGTCAGGTCTGGCTTGGTCTCGATGTGCAGGTCCAGCGCCTTGAAGCGGCTCATGGTCTGGTCATCCACGGAATCGGCCAGCACATGGGCCAGGCGCAGGTCATCGTTGTAGCTCGAAGCGGGTTGGATCATGTCTCCAAACTACCGTCTAACGGCCACGCGGGCGGGGACGTCGGCCCTAGGCCTCTAGCCTATGCTGCCCAGTTCCTTGGTTTCCTGGCCCACGAGGCGGGGATCGGTGCCCAGCAGCCGCCGCAGGGACGCGAGCCGGGCCGGGCCGGTGGGGCCCGCGTGGCCGGCAGCCACCCAGGCATCCACTCCGCAGTTGACGGCCGCGGTGTTGTGCTTGCAGCCACGCTCGCAGGCATCCGTGCCGGGCTCCAGGTCCGGGAAGGACCTCAGGATCCGGTCCGGGTCCACATGGGCGAGGCCGAAGGAGCGGATGCCAGGGGTGTCGATGATCCAGCTTCCGGCGGGAGCTCCCGTCAGCTTCAGGGCAAGGGCCGACGACGACGTGTGGCGGCCGCGGCCCGTCACCGCGTTCACGCCACCGGTAGCCCGTTCGGCCCCGGTGAGCGCGTTGACCATGGTGGACTTGCCCACGCCGGAATGACCCAACATCACCGAAACCTTGCCCACGAGGTGCGCGCGGAGCTGCGAAACCGCATCACTGTCCAGGCGGGCCGAGAGGCCGTCGTCGGAGCGGGCATCAATACCTGAGGCCTCGGAATCCGACGTGCGGCTGATGATCACCGGGAAGTCCAGGTGCTCATAGTTGGACAACAGCTCCGCGGGATCCTTGACGTCCGCCTTGGTGACGAGCAGCAGCGGCTCAATGCCGGCGTCGTACGCTGCCACCAGGGCGCGGTCGATGAATCCGGTGCGTGGCTCCGGGTTCGCGGCGGCCACCACCACCACCAGCTGATCGGCGTTGGCCACCACAGCACGCTCGATGGGATCCGTGTCATCTGCGCTGCGGCGCAACAATGTGCGGCGGTCCTGGATCCGGACCAGCCTGGCCAGGGTGTCGGGCTCGCCGGAGACGTCCCCCACGAGGGAAACGAAGTCGCCGGCCACCACGGGGGAACGGCGCAGTTCACGGGCCCGTGCGGCAATGATGATCCGCTCATCGCCCGAGTCCTCACCCACGACGGCGGTGTACCGGCCGCGGTCCACGGTGATGATGCGGCCCGTGACGGCGTCGTCGTGGCTGGGGCGGTCCTTGGTGCGCGGCCTGGAGCCTTTTTTGCTGGGTCGGACCCGGACGTCGGACTCGTCCCAGGAATCAGTGCTGCGAGCCACCGCTGGAACCTTCCGTTCCGGCACCGGACTCGGGGCCCTGTGCCAGCATGTCCGCCCACATCTGCGGGAACTCAGGCATGGTCTTGGCAGTGGTGGCGATGTCCTGCACTTCGATGCCCGGCACGGCCAGGCCCAGGATGGCTCCGGCCGTGGCCATTCGGTGGTCCGCGTACGTATGTACCACGCCGGCGCGCAGCTTGGCCGGGCGGATCACCAGCCCATCGCTGGTTTCCTCGGCATCACCGCCGAGCCGGTTGATTTCGGTGACCAACGCTGCCAGCCGGTCAGTCTCATGGCCACGCAGGTGGGCGATGCCGGTCAGCCGCGACGGTCCGCTGGCCAAGGCACACAGTGCCGCCACCGTGGGGGCGAGCTCGCTTGTCTCGTCAAAATCCGCACCCTGGATCTCGGGTCCGCCCGTCACGGTCAGGACGCCATCAGCCAGGCTGACTTTTGCGCCCATTTCCGGGAGGATGCTGCGCCAAAGATCTCCAACCTGGGTGGTGCCGGTGGGCCAATTCGGGATCCGCACCGTCCCGCCGGAAGCCAGGGCCGCAGCCAGGAACGGGCCCGCATTGGAGAGGTCCTGTTCGATGCGCTGATCAAAAGCACGGATGGGTCCCGGGGCCACTACCCAGTGGTTGGGGACGGAATTGTCCACAGACACACCCACTCCGCGCAGGACAGCCACGGTCATGTTGATATGGTCCAGGCTGGGCACCGGCCCGCCCGCATGTTCCAGGTGGAGCCCGTCGGTGAACCGCGCACCCACCAGCAGGAGGGCCGAAACAAACTGTGATGACGCGCTGGCGTCGATCACCAGGTGGCCGCCGCGGACTTCCCCAGTGCCTTCAACGGTGAACGGCAGTGCGGAGGGGGTCCCGCCGTCGTCCGCTGTCAGGTCCACACCGAGCGCTTGCAGCGCCTCGATGATGGTGCCCATGGGGCGCTTGCGGGCGTGGGGGTCACCGTCGAAAACGCTGGCACCCTTCCGCAGCGCCGCGAGCGGCGGCACGAAGCGCATGACCGTTCCCGCCAGGCCGCAATCGATGTGCGTCCGTGACGACGGTGCCTCCGGGCTCAAGGGTATGACTTCAAGGTCCGGCCCAAACGCGCCGTCGCCCGGCACCTCGGTAATGGTGGCGCCCAACTGGCGGAGGGCATCAATCATCAGGGCAGAGTCGCGCGAATGCAGGGGCGCCCGCAGCCGGGACGGGCCGTCAGCCAGTGCGGCCAGGACAAGGAACCTGTTGGTCAGGGACTTTGAACCCGGCACCGTAACCGTGGCATTGATGGGACGGTCGGCAAACGGCGCGGGCCAGTACGGGACGGCGTCGGCGGATCTGGTTGAGTCGGTGGCTGCAGGCGGGGTGGAACCGGTCATCCGTCCTTACGCTCCCGTTGCATGCTCTACTGCGCGGCGCACGGCCTTGTCCGCCTTGTGGATCTGCTTGCCGGTGGTCTTCTTGGCGCCGGCCGCGGTCTTCCGGGCATCGGCTGCAAGGTGCTCGGCACGCCAGGCCAGGCCCGGCTTGCCGGCGGTATCCACGGAGGCCAGCAGGGCGCCGCCACTCAGGGAAACGTTCTTAAGGAGCTGGTTCCGGCGCGCTTCGCGGCCTTCTTTGGTGCTGATGTCCGCGCTTCGCCATTCCACAAACGTGTTAAGAAGCGAGATGACGGTCAGCAGGGTCGCCGAGAGGCGGCTGAACTTGCCCAGGCCGAACAGGACGCCGGCACCCACCTGCGTGCCGCCGATAACCCGCGCCAGCATCTTTTCGTCAGCCTGAAACGGCAGGGAGGCGGCGGCCTTCTGCAGCAGGGGTGAGAGCTGCGTGGCGGTGTCGTCTGCGTTCTTGAGCTTATCCAGCCCGGCGATAATGAAACTGGAAGCCAGCATGGGGCGGGCGAGCGTGCGGACAAAGGACATGGGTTTCCTCCTGGGTGGACGAACCGCGTCGAATGCGGCGAAGTCCGTTCTAGTCTTGCACTTTTGAGGAATATTTGCCTGCCGCCGGAGGTTATGAATTGCGGGTCCGTCGAACAGCGGCCGGCCGTGGGGATGTCCGGCCAGATATTTACCTGGCGTGAGTTGGCCTGACTCATATTCGCCTGAAGAGAGTGGAGTTGCCCTTGAGGTTACTGAAGGACGGACTGGAGACGTCCGGCCCCGTAGCAATGCAGGCTCTGGAATCCGATCCTCCGGAGTACGGTACGCCGCGTGCCAAAGCCGTCACAGTAGACTTGAGCGCAATGAGTACCGTTGATCCGGCCGTTGAGGCCACGTATGAGGCCTCGCGACGCAACGAAAAACGTGGCGGCGATGCGCAGTCCGATGCGGCTGCGTCCGGGTCTGGCCAGAAGGAACCTGAAACCGAGGCGGCAGCGCCGGAACCTGGGGCGTCCGAGCAGGCCGTGGACACCGCCACTGAGACAGCCGAAGAACGCCGGATCCGTTTCGAGCGCGACGCCATGCAGTACGTGGACCAGCTCTACTCGGCTGCCATGCGCATGGCCAGGAATCCCTCAGACGCTGAGGACCTCGTGCAGGAGGCCTACACCAAGGCGTTTTCCGCTTTCCACCAGTACAAGCCGGGTACGAACCTCAAGGCGTGGCTGTACCGGATCCTGACGAACACGTACATCAATCTTTACCGCAAGCGCCAGCGCGAGCCGTTGCAGTCGAACTCGGACACCATCGAGGACTGGCAGTTGGCCCGGGCGGAGTCGCACACATCCCGCGGCCTGCGGTCCGCCGAGGCCGAGGCACTGGACCACTTGCCCGATTCGGACGTCAAACGGGCGCTGCAAGCCATTCCGGAGGAGTTCCGGCTGGCCGTGTATTTTGCCGACGTCGAGGGCTTCGCGTACAAGGAAATTTCGGACATCATGAACACGCCCATTGGTACCGTGATGTCCCGGCTTCACCGCGGCCGGAAAATGTTGCGGGACCTGCTGGCGGACTATGCCGCCGAACGAGGATTCAAAGGCGCCGTCGAATCACAGGACACGGCCGCGACCACAAAACAGGAGAACAGGAAATGAACGACTGCCAGGGATTGGGCGACTGCGATGACGCCCGGATGCAACGGATCTACGAGTACCTCGACGGAGCACTGACCCGCGAGGACATCACGGAAATCAAGCACCACCTTGACGACTGTCCTGAATGCACCGAAGAGTATGACCTGGAGTGCGTCATTCGCAACCTGGTCAAGCGGTCCTGCACCGAGGCTGCGCCGGCCAACCTGAAGAACGCGATCCTGGACCGGATCCACTCAATCCGGCCCGTGGACGCCTGACCTGGGCGGACATCCGCCCGGTGTGGCGGCCTGACACCTCATTGCAGGCATAGACGAAGGACCCCGGAAGCCGAGTGGCTTCCGGGGTCCTTCGCTTAAACCGATACTCCAAGCATTTGCTTAGGCGTTGGGGCGCTTCCCGTGGTTCGCGCCGCCACGCTTACGGTCACGACGTTTACGTGCACGCTTGCTCATAGCTGGCCTCCTTAAATGTTGTTACTCAAAAGAGCTGCCCTCAAGTCTCCCACACCATGGGACACGCTGCGAAACGCGAAACGCCTCCCGTAAACAACGGCGACCTGCGGCTTAGCCCGGCAGCGAGTTGCGGATGGAGATGCGCGCCTGGTCCAGCACGGTCCTGACGGTTTCCAGGGTGACGGGGCTGAGTGGGTGCCGGCTGGCTTGCAGGCGAAGTTCCACGCGGAGATCGTCCCGGAACGCCTGGAGCAGCATCTCGGCTTCCTTGAGTTCGCGAACCCCCTCGGAGGGCTGCCGGGTGCCAACCTTCCTGAAGTCGGCGGCGCGGGCCGTGGACCGGGCCGCTTCGGCGGTGGCGGCCAGATCGGCACGCAGCCCACGCATATTGGCGCGGATGTCCGCGCGCAGGTTGTCCGCCAGCCGGCGGACCGAGGCGGAGATGTCGTTTTCGACGCCGGCGAGTTCGTCCCGCCGCTTGTTCAGCTCCGCGAGCCCCGCCTCCGTGATGCGGTAGTTGGTGCGGCGGCCCGCTGACTCGGTGGCCACGAGCCCCTCCTCCTCCAGCTTCCCCAGGCGCGGATAGATGGTTCCTGCGCTGGGGGAGTAGGTGCCGCCGAAACGCTCACTGAGCGCCTTGATCAGTTCATAGCCATGCTTGGGCCCGGACTCCAGCAGGGCCAGAAGGTACAGCCGAAGCGCACCATGGGCGAACACCGGGGGCATTAGTGCCCAGCTTCCGGCTTTTGTGTTTCCTCGTTCCGGGCCGGCTGTCCGTGGAAGATGGACGTCTTGCCGGAAACGGAGTTGGTCCGGACCAGCATGAGCTTGCCGTCAGGGCCGGCAATGGTTTCCACCTTGCCGCCGGGTTGTGAGTACTGATGGTCATCGATCACTACGACGCCGCTGGCTGATTTCGCCACGATGTCCACGCCGACGTCATGGGGCAGCCGGATGGTGACGTCGCCCGAGACGGAATTGGCGCCGAAGTCATTGGTGAAGCTGAGCAGGTCGAAACTCAGGTCACCGCTGACGGTGTTGGCCCGGATGTTGGTGAACCGGCCGGACGCTGTCACCTCGCCGGAGACGCTCTTGGCGGTCAGGACGCCGTCGTGGTTCCGGGCGATGACCTCGCCGCTGACGGTGTTGACGTCCAGTTGCCCGGACGTACCATCTGCCATGACGGAACCCGAAACGGTGTTGAGCCGGGTGTGGCCGCTGACGCCGGAGACCAGACCGTCCCCGCTGACCGTGCCGGCTTCCACGTCGACGCCGGCAGGCACGGCGATGCTGATGACTGCCGAATTGTTGCTGTTGTGGTTGACCGTGCCCATCAGGTTTTTGAACCAGCCCTGCGGGCCGTGGAGCTGGTGGCGGACCTCGAGCCTTCCCTCGGTCAGCGAAACGGCCACGGGATCGCCCTGAACCTCGTTGATTTCCACGCGGGCAAAGGAATCGCCGTGCGTGACGACATCGAACCTCCCGCGGACCATGCCGAGCTTCAGGGACCTGACGTTATCGACGTCAATGACCTGCGGGCCGGTGACGGTCCAGTTGTTCTCTGACATGCATCCTCCAAGACCGCGATATATCGTGACTGACTACCTCAAGATACAACGCGGCCGGGGGCGGGTCAAGATATATCGCGATACAGCCCGATGGAGGTTGCCTTGAGTGCGGGAGGGTTAGCCGAAAAGCGACGTTAGGTGAGGGAGCGTTCGGGGGTGCTACTCGGGCGCGTCCATCTTCAGCCACTGGAACCAGCCACGGTGCAGGACAAGCCACGCCATCAGCCCATACCCGGCCTGCCCGGGAGTGCCGTTATTAGCGGCGAGGTCCTGCCGCCACTGTTCGTGGTTCAGGAGCGGGGAGAAGGTGTCCACGTACAGGTGCTTACGCCGGGTGGTGACGTCCGCGAAGGCGGTGTTCAGCTCGGCAAGGCGGCGGTTCTGGGCAGGATCCAGCGTGGGGGGCGGCCCCACCACAAAGACTTCGATCCGGTTCTGCGACGCCGTATCGAGGATGTTGGCCAGGTTCAGGCGGCTGCGGGCCGTCGAGAGGCCGAACTCGATGTCGCGGCCCGAAAGGCCGATCACGAGGCGGTTCTCGTGGTTGTCACCGAATCGGCGGCCGGCTTCTTCCAGCCAGCGGGCAGCGAGGCCCTCCGTGCCTTCCTGGGGACAGGGGAGGGCGTAGCTTTCCATGGCCAGGCCGTCCTGCGGAGTGCGGGCCAGCACGCGGCCCAGCCAGCCGAGCGCCCTGGGATCGCCCAGCCCGGCCAGCAGTTCATCTCCAACAGCTGCGAGCCGCAGCTTCCTGTCTTCCACAAGTCCCTCTTAACGTCCGTGCCGGCTGTTGCCAGTCGGCGTGGCTATGGTCCATCCCATTAAACAGAACTGCCCGGCCGGAGTCTGGTATTTCGACGTCCGGCCGGGCAGCCACTGGTACTACTTCCGTGCAAATGCCTGCTTCAGGAGCGTATCCTGCTCGGCGGCGTGCCGCTTCATGGAGCCGGCAGCCGTGGAGGCCGAGGCAGGCCGCGACACCAGGCGGACGCGCCGGTCCAGCGCCTCCGGGAGGTGCAGGCCCATAAACGGCCACGGTCCCTGGTTGGCGGGCTCGTCCTGTGCCCAGACAACCTCGGCGTTCGGGTACTTGGCCAGTTCCGCCGCGATTTCCTCGTGCGGCAGCGGGTACAGCTGCTCCACGCGGACAATCGCGGTGGTCTTGTCATCGGTCTTCTGCCGGGTGGACAGAAGGTCGTAGTAGAGACGGCCGGATACCAGCAGTACGCGTTCGACGGCGTCTGCGGCCAGTTGCTCATGGTCACCGATGACGGGGCGGAAGGTGCCGTTGGTGAAGTCCTCCACGGACGAGGCGGCAGCCTTGAGGCGCAGCAGCTGCTTCGGCGTGAAGATGATCAGCGGCTTGCGCGGGCGGCTGTAGGCCTGGCGGCGCAGAAGGTGGAAGTGCGATGCCGCTGTGGTGGGGTTGGCGACGATCATGTTCTCTTCGGCGCACATCAGCAGGAAGCGTTCGATCCGGGCCGAGGAGTGGTCCGGGCCCTGGCCTTCGTAGCCGTGCGGCAGCATCAGGACCAGGGAGGAGCGCTGGCCCCACTTCTGTTCGGCCGAGGAGATGAACTCATCGATGATGGTCTGCGCGCCGTTGACGAAGTCACCGAACTGCGCTTCCCACAGCACCAGGGCATCCGGGCGTTCCACCGAGTAGCCGTATTCGAACCCCATGGCGGCGTATTCGGACAGCAGGGAGTCGTAGATCCACAGCTTGGCCTGGTCGTCCGAAAGGTTGCCCAGGGGCAGCCATTCGTTGCCGTTGGCGCGGTCGTGGAACACGGCGTGGCGCTGCACGAACGTGCCGCGGCGGGAGTCCTGGCCGGCGAGCCGGACGGGGACGCCTTCCATGATCAGCGAGCCAAAGGCGGCGATCTCGCCGAAGCCCCAGTCGATGCCGCCTTCACGCGACATCTGCTCGCGCTTCTCGAGCAGCTGCTTGAGCTTGCCGTGGACGGTGAAGCCCTCGGGGATTTCGATGTGTGCGTGGCCGATCCGTGCCAGCATTTCCGCCGAGATGGCGGTGGAGGCCGGGGCGTTGGTGGCGAGATCGGTCTGCTGGGCGATGGGACGTTCAAGGTCCGAGACGGCGGCGGAATCCGCGGTGATGATCGGGATGGGCGACGTCTGGGCTGCGTGCGTTTCGGCGAAGACCCGCTCCAGGCGTTCCTGGTAGTCGCGGAGCAGCTGCTCTGCCTCTTCCTCGGTGATGTCGCCGCGGCCGATGAGGGCCTCGGTGTACAGCTTGCGGACGGAGCGCTTGGCTTCGATCAGGTTGTACATCATGGGCTGGGTCATCGAGGGGTCGTCGCCCTCGTTGTGGCCACGGCGGCGGTAGCACACCATGTCGATCACAACGTCCTTGTGGAAGCGCTGGCGGAACTCGTAGGCGAGCTGGCCAATGCGGACCACGGCCTCGGGATCGTCACCGTTCACGTGGAACACCGGTGCCTGGATCATCTTGGCGACGTCCGTGGAGTACGTGGACGAGCGCGATGAGGACGGGGCGGTGGTGAAGCCCACCTGGTTGTTGACCACCACGTGGATGGTGCCGCCGGTTCGGTAGCCGCGGAGCTGGGACAGGTTCAGCGTTTCGGCAACCACGCCCTGGCCTGCGAACGCAGCGTCGCCGTGGACCATGATGGGCAGGACCGGGAAGGCCGTGCCCTGGTCCAGGCGGTCCTGCTTGGCGCGGACGATGCCCTCGAGCACGGAGTCGACTGCCTCGAGGTGGGACGGGTTGGCGGCAAGGTAAACCTTGGTCTCGTTGCCGTTTTCGGAGGTGAACGTGCCTTCGGTACCGAGGTGGTACTTCACGTCGCCGGAACCCTGCACGGAGCGGGGATCCTGGGTGCCTTCGAATTCGCGGAACACCTGGGCGTAGGTCTTGCCTGCGATGTTGGTCAGCACATTCAGGCGGCCACGGTGGGCCATGCCGATCGCGACCTCGTCCAGGCCATCGTCAGCGGCGTCGGAAATGATGGCGTCCAGCAGCGGAATCAGGGATTCGCCGCCTTCGAGGGAGAAGCGCTTCTGGCCGACGAACTTGGTCTGCAGGAAGGTTTCGAAGGCCTCTGCGGCGTTGAGCCTGGACACAATGCGCAGCTGCTCTTCACGGCTGGGCTTCGAGTACTCGTGCTCCAGCTGGTCCTGGAACCACTTGCGCTCGTCCGGTTCCTGGATGTGCATGTACTCGATACCCGTGGTGCGGCAGTACGCGTCGCGGAGAACGCCGAGGATGTCGCGGAACTTGAGCATGGGTGCCCCGCCGAAGCCGCCGGTGGGCCACTCTCGGTCCAGGTCCCAGAGCGTCAGCCCATAGGTCAGGACGTCGAGGTCCGGGTGCTTGCGCTGGACGTACTCCAAAGGATCGGTGTCAGCCATCAGGTGACCGCGAACGCGGTAGGAGTGGATGAGCTGCTGGATCCGGGCAACCTTGTTGATTTGGTCTGCGGGATCCACCTGCAGGTCGGGGCTCCAGCGAACGGGCTCGTACGGGATACGCAGCGACTCGAAGATCTCGTCGTAGAAGTTCTGGGCGCCGAGGAGCAGCTGGTGCACCAGCTTCAGGAACTCGCCGCTGCCGGCACCCTGGATGACGCGGTGGTCATAGGTGGAGGTCAGCGTGAGGACCTTGCTGATGGCGTTGTGCGCGATGATCTTTTCGCTGGCACCCTGGAACTCGGCCGGGTAATCCAGTGCGCCGACGCCGATGATGGCGGCCTGGCCCTTGGAAAGGCGCGGCACGGAGTGGACGGTGCCGATGCCGCCGGGGTTGGTCAGGGACACGGTGGTGCCCGAGTGGTCATCAGCGGTCAGCTTGCCGTTGCGGGCGCGCTTGATCAGGTCCTCGTAGGTGTGCCAGAACTCGGAGAAGTTGAGGGTCTCCGCCTTCTTGACGTTCGGCACCATCAGCAGGCGGGTTCCGTCCGGCTTGGGCATGTCAATGGCGATGCCGAAGTTGACGTGGGCCGGCTGGACGGCAACAGGCTTACCATCAATTTCGTCGTAGTAGACGTTCATGGACGGGAACTGGGCGAGCGCCCGGATGACGGCGTAGCCAATCAGGTGCGTGAAGGAAACCTTGCCGCCGCGGGCGCGGGCAAGGTTGGAGTTGATGACAACGCGGTTGTCGATCAGCAGCTTGGCCGGGATGGCACGGACACTCGTGGCCGTGGGGACCTCGAGGCTGGTGACCATGTTGGTGGCAATGGCCTTGGCCGGTCCCCGGAGGACGGAGACGACGTCTTCTTCGGGGGCCGTCGGTGCCTTGACGTTCTTGGGCAGCTGCGCGGGAATGGGCTGTGCGCTGCTACCGGGCTCGGCCTTCTTCGCGCCATCGCGGGCGACCGTTGCGGGGGCTTTTTTGGCCGCTGCCGGGGCGGCGGCGGGTGCTGCAGGCTGTGCGGCCGGCGACGGTGCCGGGGCAGGTGCTGCAGGCGCCGCAGACGGAGCTACGGCAGGCATTTCACGTGTGGCGGGGTTGGCTGCGGCGGTTGCCGTGCTCCCGTTGGAAGACGATTCGCTGCCCGAGTCGAAGGATTCGAACAAAGGCCACCACTTAGTGTCCACAGTGTTCTTGTCCTTTTGGTACTGCTCGTACAGTTCGTCCACGAGCCACTCGTTTCCGCCAAATTCCTCTGGTAGACGGTGGCTAGGCTGCTCTGGCACTTGAATTACGCCTCTTCCATGAGTTTGGTTTTCTCTGGCCGCCAAGGTGCCTTAGCACAACAATCGAACCAGTCTCTGCGTCCTGAACCCGGACCTTTGCCAGTCTAATGAGCATTCTGTGTTAACTGCCAATAACGGTGACCCAAATCATGGAATGACGCAGAGATCACGAAATATGGCAGACCCGGGCCGTCCACGACCACACGGAAGGCGCAATCCGCTCCTGTAGACTGACCTTCTTATGGACAGTAAATCTAGGTGCCGGCCTGGGGGCTGTCAGCGGAACATAAACAACAGTTTCGCGCAGTCCACCCGCAGAGCCGGCAAACCCCGAACACGCGCCCATCACTCTCCCCCGGTTCACTCCGGCGGAGCCCTTAGGGAAACAGCGTCGGCTTCGGCCGACCATCCTCCGCCGGGCAGTTTCCCCCGGACCCACTCCGCTTCCCCCGGCCTTCAGGCGGGATGCTGAATGGAGTGGTTGCTCCTCGCAGCAGGCCTCCTGCTGATCGCCGGCACTGGCTTTTTTGTGGCCGTCGAGTTTTCCCTGATTGCCCTTGACCAGGCCACGGTCCAGAATGCCATCGACAACGGTGACACCGGCGCCGTGCCGCTGCTCAAGTGCCTGAAATCCCTCTCAACCCAGCTTTCCAGCTGTCAGCTCGGCATCACCCTCACCACGCTCCTGACGGGCTACGTGATGGAACCCTCCGTGGGACGCCTTCTCGAAGGCCCGCTGGCCGCCGCCGGAATTCCCGACGTCGCCGCGGCATCAGTCTCGCTGGTCATTGCGATGGTGCTGGCGACCCTGCTGTCCATGCTGCTCGGCGAACTGGTGCCGAAAAACATGGCCATCGCGCTGTCCTTTCCCATGGGTAAGGCGCTGGCGCGGCCGCAGCTGATTTTTACGGCCATCTTCAAGCCCGCCATCGTCCTGCTTAACGGCTTCTCCAACAAGGTCCTGAACGTCTTTGGCCTTGAGGCCAAGGAAGAGATTTCGGGCGCCCGCACGCCGGCCGAGCTCGCCTCCCTGGTGCGGCGCTCCGCCGCCATGGGAACGCTGGACGCCGGGACCGCGAACTTTGTGGCGCGCACCCTGAATTTCTCTGCCCGGACCGCAGCGGACGTCATGACACCCCGCATCAGGGTGGAAACCATCGATGCCGACCAGCCGGTCTCGGACATCCTGGACGCCGCACGGCGCACCGGGTACTCCCGGTTCCCGGTCATCGGGGACTCCGCCGATGACATCAAGGGACTGGTCCACGTCAAGAAGGCAGTGGCCGTGCCCTGGGACCGGCGCGCCAACCTGGAGGCCGGTGCCATCATGACGGACGTCCTCAGGGTGCCCGAAACCATCCACCTGGATGCGCTCCTGGCCGAGCTGCGGGAAGGAAACCTGCAGCTCGCCGTCGTACTCGATGAATACGGCGGAACCGCCGGCATCGCCACCCTCGAGGACCTCGTGGAGGAAATCGTGGGCGAAGTGTCCGACGAGCACGACAAGGTCCGTCCGGGACTGCTGCAGAGCGCTTCCGGGGACTGGTACTTCCCGGGACTGCTGCGGCCTGATGAACTATCCGAGCAGATTCCGGGGCTCACCGTCCCGGATGAGGCTGCCTACGAGACCGTTGGCGGCTACGTCATGAGCGAACTGGGCCGCATTGCCGCCGTCGGGGACACCGTCCCGGTGGGCGGCGGCATGTTGAGCGTGACGCGCATGGATGGCCGAAGGATCGAGCGGATCTGCTTCCACCCCGTTGCCCCTGCGCCTGAACCCGCTGCGGATGACAGGAGCACGCCATGAGTGACTGGGCAGGCATAGCCTGGCTGGTTGTCCTCCTGCTGGGCAACGCGTTTTTTGTCGGCGCCGAGTTTGCGGTGATGTCAGCGAGGCGCAGCCAGATCGAACCCCTCGCCGACGCCGGTTCCAAGCGGGCACAGACAACCCTGCGGGCCATGGAAAATGTGTCGCTGATGCTGGCCTGTGCACAGTTGGGCATCACCGTGTGTTCGCTGCTGATCCTGCAGGTGGCCGAGCCCGCCATCCACCATCTGATGGCTGCTCCGCTGGAGGCCGTTGGGCTGCCCGTGGAGATCGCCGACGTGGTGGCGTTTGCCATTGCCCTGATGGTGGTGACATTCCTCCACGTGACGTTCGGTGAGATGGTGCCAAAGAACATCTCGGTGTCCGTGGCGGACAAAGCTGCCCTGCTGCTCGCCCCGCCCCTGATGTTTGTGGCCCGGCTGGTGAACCCGGTCATCTTCGCGCTGAACTGGTCCGCCAACCACATCCTCAAACTCATGCGGATCGAACCCAAGGATGAGGTGAACTCGTCCTTCACTCTCGAAGAGGTCCAATCGATCGTGCAGGAATCCACCCGCCACGGGCTGGTGGATGACGACGCCGGGCTGATCACCGGTGCCCTGGAGTTCTCCGAATACACGGCGGCGGACATCATGGTGCCGGTGGAGAAACTGGTCATGCTGAAGGAAGCCACCACGCCGGTGGAGTTCGAAAAGGCTGTCAGCCGGACCGGCTTCTCGAGGTTCCCGATGGTGGACGGGGACGGCATTCTCTCTGGCTATCTCCACGTGAAGGATGTGCTCTCCATCCCGGACGGGGAC
Source organism: Pseudarthrobacter sulfonivorans (assembly GCF_031454915.1). Classification (GTDB taxonomy): domain Bacteria; phylum Actinomycetota; class Actinomycetes; order Actinomycetales; family Micrococcaceae; genus Arthrobacter; species Arthrobacter sulfonivorans_C. The sequence continues at coordinate 656,170 of NZ_JAVDRS010000001.1, forward strand.
TACCAGCACCCCATCGCCGAGAGCAGGATCCGCTCACTGGCCAACCTGGCCCTGGGCGACGAAGTTGAAACGGCCATGTCGGTCATGCAGCGCACCGGTTCGCACCTGGCCCGCGTCATCGGCGCGGACGGGCAGACCCATGGAGTCCTGTTCCTCGAGGACGTGATCGAGCAGCTCGTCGGCGAGATCCGGGACGCCACGCAGGCCACCGGCATCAGGCGGCTGGGCCAGCCCAACGGTGACTAGCCACGCGGGATGACGAAGCCGGGCCGGGACGAAAGTCCAGGCCCGGCTTTTCTAAATAGGAATCATTCCCATTTAGGCGTAGACTTTTTGGAGTCGAAAAAGTCCGTCCCATCCTGATCTGAGGTTTCCGTGCGCCACCCCGCTGCCATTCGAACGTCCCTTGCGGCCCTCGCAGGCTTTAGCCTCCTGCTGACCGCGTGCAGCCCAGGCGGCGGGCCGGTCCAGTCCGGGACAGAGGCGGAGGCGGGTGCCATCGAAGTTGTGGCCTCCACCAACGTGTACGGCGACATTGCCGGGCTGATCGGCGGCGATCATGTCAACGTCACCTCCATCATCACCAAGACCAGCCAGGATCCCCATTCCTATGAGGCCACCGCCCAGGACCGGCTGGCGGTCTCCAAGGCAGAAGTAGTCATCGAGAACGGTGGCGGCTATGACGAATTCCTCCACAAGATGGCCCATGACAGCAATATTCCGCACGGCAACATCCTGACTGCCGTGGAAGTGGCGGGCCTGGCGCCGGAGGAAGAGCCCAGCGAATCGGCCGCTGCGCACGACGAAGCGGGTCACGACCACCAGCACGGCGAATTCAACGAGCACGCCTGGTACAGCCTGGATGCCATGGGCAAGCTGGCAGATTCGCTGGCGGCCAAGCTGGGCGAACTGGAACCCGGATCCGCCGCCCAGTTCACCGCCAACGCCGCCACTTTCAAGGCCGGGGTGGATGGCCTGAGCGCCAAGCTCGCCGCACTGAAGGCCAAGGGTGCAGGCTCACCCGTAGCTGTGACGGAACCTGTTCCCGTCTACCTGCTCGAAGCTGCCGGGCTGGAGAACCGGACGCCGGCGGACTACACCGCAGCGATCGAGGAAGGCTCGGACGTGCCGCCTGCCGTCTTGAAGGCGGCAACCGATTTGGCAGGCTCACCGGACATCAGGTTCCTGGCCTATAACGAACAGACAGAGGGACCGCAGACGGAGGCGCTGAAGAAAGCGGCCGAAGCAGGCGGGGTTCCTGTGATTGATTTCAGCGAAACCCTGCCGGAAGGCAAGACGTACCTGCAGTGGATGACGGACAATGTGGACAACGTCAGCAAAGTTTTGGAGAAAAATAGTTGAAACCGGTGGTGAGCCTCCGCGGGGCGTCCCTGCAGTTCGGCAAACGGACGCTCTGGGAGGATCTCGACCTGGACATCCGGCCCGGCGAGTTCTTCGCCGTCCTGGGTCCTAACGGCAGCGGCAAGACCAGCTTCCTTAAAGTACTGCTTGGCCTGCAGGACCTGCAGTCCGGCAGCGCCACCCTGGGGGACCGGCCGGTGGAACGGGGGAGCAGCCTGATCGGCTACATCCCGCAGCAGAAATCGTTCGCTCCGGACACACCCATGCGGGCCAGGGACCTGGTGGGGCTCGGGGTGGACGGGCACCGCTGGGGCCTGCGGCTGGGAATGTCCAGGGTTAACGGCAGGATCGATGAACTCCTCGAACTTGTGGGCGCTACCGACTATGCCAAGGTTCCAGTGGGGCAGCTCTCCGGTGGCGAGCAGCAGCGACTCCGTGTGGCGCAGGCACTGGCCACCGACCCCCAGGTCCTCCTCTGCGACGAACCCCTGTTGTCCCTGGACCTGCATCACCAGCAGGCCGTCAGCGCCTTGATCAACAAGCAGTGCCATGACCAGAACAGTGCCGTGGTGTTTGTCACGCACGAAATCAACCCCATCATCGATTACGTGGACCGGGTGCTCTACCTGGCCGGCGGCCGGTTCCGGGTGGGAACACCGGAGGAAGTCATGACCACGGAGGTCCTCTCCGAGCTCTATGGCAGCCATGTGGAAGTCATCCACGCGAACGGGCGCATCGTCGTCGTCGGCCTGCCCGACGCAACCACTCACCACCACGCCGATGTCCACGCAACGGTGGGGGAGGTTGCCTGATGGATGCGGACAGCATCATTGCAGCAATCTTCAGCTTCGAGAACTACGGCGAACTCCTGGTCCTCGTCCAAAACTCCATCTGGGCAGGTGCCGTCCTTGGCCTGCTCGGCGGGCTGGTAGGCACCTTCGTCATGAAGCGGGACCTGGCCTTTGCCGTCCACGGCATCTCGGAACTGTCCTTCGCCGGCGCGGCCTTCGCGCTCCTGATCGGCTCGGACATAGTGTTCGGCTCTCTGATCGGTTCGGTGGCGGCGGCGCTGCTCCTGGGACTGATGGGGGTCAGGGCGCGGGACAAAAACTCCATTATCGGGGTGATCATGCCGTTTGGGCTGGGCCTGGGCATCCTGTTCCTCTCGCTCTACGAAGGCCGGGCCGCGAACAAGTTCGGCCTCCTCACGGGCCAGATTGTTTCTGTGGACACCGTGCAACTGCAGGTCCTGGCGGGCGCTGCCGTGGTGGTCATCGCCGCGCTGGTGCTGATCTGGCGGCCGTTGAACTTCGCCAGCGTTGACCCGGAACTGGCTGAAGCCCGCGGTGTGCCGGTCCGGACCCTTGCAATCGTTTTTATGGTGCTCCTGGGCGTGAGCGTGGCGCTGTCCATTCAAGTGGTGGGGGCGCTGCTGGTGCTGGCTTTGCTCATCACACCGGCGGCGGCGGCACTGCGGGTCACGTCCTCGCCCGTGGCGTTGGTGGTACTCAGCGTCATTTTTGCCGTCACGGCCACGGTGGGCGGAATCCTGCTGGCCCTGGGCGGACGTATCCCGATCAGCCCCTACGTCACCACGCTCTCATTCCTGATCTACGTGGTGTGCCGCGTCATTGGCAGTGTCCGGGCTAAGAGGGGCATCAACGGGCGGCTGGTGCACGCCCGCTGATCCGCCGGGAGCGCCGGAGCCGTCAGAGTTTTCCGGCGGCCCGGAGGGCAGTGCAGTCCGGGCACAGGCCGAAGATTTCCACGGTGTGTGCCACTTCGGTGTAACCGTGTTCGGCGGCAGTCCTCGCCGCCCACGTCTCCACGGCCGGGGCCTCGACTTCCACTGCTTTGCCGCAGTTCCGGCACAGCAGGTGGTGATGGTGCCCGGTTACGGCGCAGCGCCGGTAGACGGCCTCGCCTTCGCCGTTGCGCAGCACGTCCACCAGACCGTCGTCGGCAAGGGACTGCAGGATGCGGTAGGCCGTGGCCAGGGATACCGAGACGCCTTTGTTCTGCAGGATGCGGTAAAGCTCCTGCGTGCTGACGAAGTCATCCAGCTCGTCGAGGGCGGTGCTGACGGCGACACGCTGCTTGGTGACGCGCTGCTCTTTGCCTGGGTTGGATCCGGCCCCCGTGCCGGCGCCGGATGGAGCGTTCGACGGCGTCGCGTCAGCTTTGGTGCCGAACGGCATGGAAATACTCGCTTCCCTAAGGGACGGTGGCAAACATCAAGATTACCAGCCGGGACAGTCGGGCCGGCTGCGCCCCTTGGACACTCCCGGAGCGTGACCCTAGGCTGGCGCTATGAAGCTGACGAAATACACCCACGCCTGCGTCCGGCTCGAAAAGGACGGCCAGGTTCTGGTGCTTGATCCCGGAACCTTTTCCGAGACAGCCGAAGCCTTGGACGGTGCGCACGCCGTCCTCATCACGCACGAGCACGGGGACCACGTGGATGTGCCGGCCATGGTCACTGCGCTGGGCGCCGCCGACGGCCTGGCGGTGTTTGCACCGGCCGGAGTGGCCGCCCACCTGCGGGAGGAGGCGCCGCAAGCGGCTGAACGGATCCACGCGGTCGAACCCGGCTCCACGTTTGACGCAGCCGGATTCAGCATCCGAAGCTACGGCGGGCAGCACGCCCTTATCCACCCGCAGATTCCTATCGTGGCCAACATCGGATACCTGGTGGACGGCAACGTTTACCACCCAGGGGATTCCTTCATCATCCCGGATGGACTCAGCGTCCAGACGCTTCTCGTTCCCATCCACGCTCCATGGAACAAGGCGGGCGAAGTGGTGGACTTCGTGATTGGGGTCCGCGCGCCGCGGGCCTTCCAGATCCACGACGGTCTGCTGAACGGGACAGGCCTGAAAATGGTGGAAGGCCATGTTGCCCGGCTGGGCGGCAAATACGGCACCACCTTCACACACCTCGCCCCGCGGGAATCGGTGGAAGTCTGATCGGCTATGCGTTCCAGATACCGGTCTCGAAGAACCGGCGGATGACGTCCTCATGCGGCTCGGGGTCCAGGCCCTGGGCTGCGAGCCAGGCCGGATTGTAGTAGTTGCCCGCATAGCGGTCGCCGCCGTCGCACATCAACGACACAATGCTGCCGCGCTGTCCTTCAACGACCATGTCCGCCACGAGTTGCCAGACACCCCACAGGTTGGTGCCGGTGGACGGTCCGGCGTGCAGGCCGGCGAGGGTGTGCAGGTGCCGCATGGCCGCGATGGAGGCGGCATCGGGAACCTGGATCATGTGGTCGATTACGGCGGGCACAAAGCTCGGCTCCATCCGCGGGCGGCCGATGCCTTCGATCCGTGAGGGCAGGCCGGTGCTGGCTCCACCCGCAGTGTTCAGCCAGCCGGGGTAAAACGCGGAATTCTCGGGGTCTACCACCGCGAGGCGGGTGTCGTGGCCGCGGTAGCGCAGGTAGCAGCCGATGGTCGCGCTGGTGCCGCCGGTCCCGGCACCCACCACGATCCAGCGGGGGACGGGGTGTTCCTCCAGCGCCAGCTGCCCAAAGATGGACTCCGCGATGTTGTTGTTGCCGCGCCAGTCCGTGGCCCGTTCCGCGTAGGTGAACTGGTCCATGTAGTGTCCCTTGGATGTGGCAGCAACGTCAGCCGCCGCGGCATAGACCTCCGAGGCGTGGTCAACCAGCAGGCAGGAGCCGCCGAACTGTTCGATCAGCGCGATCTTCTCCGGGCTCGTCGTGCGGGTCATGACTGCGACGAACGGCAATCCCAGGAGCTGCGCGAAGTATGCCTCAGAGACCGCGGTGCTGCCGCTGGATGCCTCCACGATGGTGGTACCTTCGCGGATCCAGCCGTTGACCAGGCCGAAGAGGAACAGCGAGCGGGCCAGCCGGTGCTTGAGGCTTCCCGAACGGTGTGTGGATTCATCCTTGAGGTACAGCTGGACGCCCCAGTGCTCCGGGAGCGGTACCGAGTACAGATGGGTATCGGCGGACCGGTTGCTTTCTGCGTTGACTTTCCTGATGGCCTCGTCAGCCCATGCCCGGGCCGGGCTCGCATTCTTCACCGGACCAACTCTAGCTGCGACAGGGCGCCTGGCCCTCCGTGCCAGGTGCCAGCCCGAAGCTAGAGTTGGATCAGCGGCTGAACCTCATCAGCACAATTGCCAAGGAGAACAATGGGTCCACTGATGGATGTCCCTACCCTGGAGGCCCGGCTGGCCTCGGGCCATCGCACCGTCCTGCTGGACGTCCGCTGGGCCTTGGGTGACCCGCATGGCCGTGAACATTACCTTGAAGCGCACCTTCCCGGCGCAGTTTTTGTTGACCTTGCCACTGAGCTTGCGGCGCCTGCAGCTCCGGAGCGCGGACGCCACCCGCTTCCACCGACGCCGGAATTCCAGGCCAGCGCCCGACGCTGGGGGATCAACAACGGCGATGTTGTGGTGGCCTACGACAACAGCGGCAACATGGCTGCGGCGCGCGCCTGGTGGATGCTTCGCAACGCTGGGTTCCCGGAGGTGTATTTGCTCGACGGCGGCCTTGCTGCCTGGCAGGACGCCGGACTGCCGCTGGAATCCGGAAACGGGGACGCCGTACCGGGCAATGTTGCCCTCACAGAGGGCGGCATGCCTGCCATTGATGGAGCCGCGGCAGCGGACTGGGCCCAAACGGGCATCCTCCTGGATGCCCGGGCCGGCGAGAGATACCGGGGCGAATTCGAACCCGTTGACCCCCGCGCCGGGCACCTTCCGGGCGCTTTGAGTGCCCCGACTACGGAGAACGTGGACGGATCCGGGCGTTTCCTGCCGGCGTCCGAGCTGCGGCGCCGGTTCGAAAATTTGGGCGTCGGCGACAACGTTCCCGTGGCCGTGTATTGCGGCTCGGGGGTGACCGCGGCGCACGAGGTGGCTGCCCTCGAAATCGCAGGATTCCGGGCCGCGCTGTACCCGGGCTCGTTCTCGGAGTGGTCGAACAATCCTGCCCTTCCCGTGGCAACTGGAAGCACGCCCGGTACACCAGCAGGGCAATGACGGCGCTGCCCTGACGGCCGGGCCGACGGGCCCGAGTGGAAATGCCGCGGCCTGCGAGGGTAGCGTCGCAGGTATGACCCCAGGACGCCCCGTACCGCCGCCCCTTGCCCGCCCGGTTTTGCCCGCCGCTACCCCTGCGTCCGCTCAGGGCGCCGGACTGATGGCGGCCGCGTACGGCGCAGTCTCCGAAGACAGTGGCCTCGTGCCCCTGACGCTTGCCCGCCGGGCCCCGAAAGCCGACGACGTCGAGATCGCCGTCGAATTCTGCGGCCTGTGCCACTCGGATGTGCACGCCACACGCGGTGAATGGGGGAACCAGAAATATCCGCTCGTCCCCGGCCACGAAATCGTGGGAACGGTCAGCCGCGTCGGTTCCGCCGTGGATGAGTTCGCTCCGGGCGACCGTGTGGGCGTCGGTTGCATGGTTGATTCCTGCCGCGAATGCGACAGCTGCCTGGACGGCCTGGAACAGTACTGCGAAAACGGGCTGACCGGGACCTACGGCGCGAAGGATCCGCGTAACGGCGATGCCATCACGCAGGGCGGCTACTCGTCCGCCATGGTAGTGGACCGCCGCTACGTGGTCCGCGTCCCCGCGAACCTGGACCCGGCCGCCGTCGCCCCGTTGCTCTGCGCAGGAGTCACCACGTTCTCTCCCTTGCGGCACTTCGACGTGGAGCCAGGCGACGTGGTGGGCGTTGTGGGCCTCGGCGGACTGGGCCACATGGCCGTGAAGCTGGCCAAGGCCATGGGGGCCGTGGTCAAGGTCTTCACCACTTCCGAAGGCAAGGTGCCGGCCGCGCTGGAGCTCGGAGCTGACGAAGTGATCCTGTCCCGCGACGAGGACGCCATGGCCGCCGCGAACCGCAGCATCGACCTCATCATCGACACCGTGGCGGCTCCCCACGATCTCAACCCGTTCTTCCGCACCCTGCGCGTGGACGGTGCGCTGTTCCAGCTGGGCCTGCCTTCCGAGGCCATGCCTCCGGTGAATCCGGGGGCCCTGATCAGGCGGCGGATCGCGTATGCAGGTTCGCTGATCGGCGGCATCGCCGAAACGCAGGAGATGCTCGACTTCTGCGCCGAGCATGGAGTGGTGGCGGACATCGAACTGGTTCGCGCCGACCAGCTGAATGAGGCCTACGACCGAATGGTGGCAGGCGACGTCAAATACCGGTTTGTGCTGGACACCAGCACCCTGCAGGCTCCGGCCGAGGAGGCAGACGCATGAGCACCCTGTTCACCAAGATCATCAACGGCGAGATCCCCGGACGCTTCGTCTGGCGGGAGGCCGATGTTGCGGCCTTCCTGACCACCGGTCCGCTCGCCGACGGGCACACCCTGGTTGTCCCAACCGAAGAGGTGGACCGCTGGACGGACGCTTCCCCCGAAACCCTCGCAAAGGTGATGGAAGTGGCCCGCCGAATCGGCGCCGTCCAGCTGGAGATCTTCCCCGCTGAGCGGGCCGGCCTGATTGTGGCCGGGTACGAGATCAACCACCTGCACGTCCATGTGTGGCCGTCCCGGAGCATGGCTGACTTCGACTTTGCCTCGGCGGACCACAACCCGGACCCGGCAGTGCTGGATGCGAACGCGGAAAAGCTCCGCGCCGGGCTCCGGGCAGCGGGCTACGGGGAGTTTGTGCCCGCAACATAGGCCTGACGCCCGCGCTGGACCTTGCGCTGGCGCCGGCCGGCCTGACCTTCGACTCGTCTAGGCCGGTGCGAGTGCCTTGTTCAGGACGGCCCTGATCCGCTTTTCGGAGACGGAGTAGGCGGTTCCAAGTTCGACGGCGAAGAGGCTCACCCGTAGCTCTTCAATCATCCAGCGGACCTGGGTCAGCTCGGCACCCACCCGCCGCCCGGGCAGCAGGGCCGACACTGCGTCGTCGTAATCGTCTTCCAGACGCTGGACGGCGGCCATGTTCAGGGCATCCCGCTGGACGTTGCCGGGGAGGCGTTCGAGGCGTTTCTCGATGGCGGCCAGGTATCGGGGGAGCTGGCTCAGCTGGGCGAAGCCGGTGCGGGCCACGAATCCGGGAAACACCAGCTGTTCGAGCTGGCTTTTGACGTCGTTGAGCGCACTGATCAACGCCAGGCTGGTGGTTCCCTTCAGCTGCTTTTCGATCCGCCGGGTGCTTGCGAGGATGCGCTCCACCACGGCCGTTACGGTGAAGACGGTATCGATCAGTTCGGCGCGGACCTGCTCATAGAGGGCGTCAAAGGACTCGCGGTCCCACGGGAGGTCCGGTGGGGTCAGCTTGTCCACGGCGGCCAGTGCGCAATCGGCGATCAGTGCGGACACAGAACCGTGCGGGTTCTGGCTGAACGTGAGCTTTTCGGTGTTATTGAGGTGCTCCAGGACATAGCGGTCTGGCGAGGGAACGCGCAATGCCAGGAGCCGGATCACGCCGCCACGCATTGCTGCCAGCTGTTCCGACGACGTCTGGAACACCCGAAGTGCCACGGACGTTCGGTCGTCCACCAGCGCAGGGTAGCCGGTGACAGTGTGGCCATTAACGAGGTTGCTCACCTGCCGCTGGACAGTCCCGAAGGTCCACTCGGTCAGCCCGCTCTGCTCCCTGAAACCCGTGCCGGCGCCATTTCCGCCGGCGGAAGCAGCGGGTATGGTTCCGCCGGCTTTTCCGGGCGGCGCGGATTTCGCGCGTGACTGCGGAGCAGTGGTGCCGGGCGTCGCGCCCAGGGACTCCGCGATGGCGCGGCGCGTTGCCGGAGCCAGGCGCTCCTGCAGGGCTGCGAGGTCCTTGCCCTCGTCCAGCACCTTGCCCTTGCTGTCCACCACCTTGAAGCTCACGCGCAGGTGGGACGGCACGGCATCCCAGTTCCAGGACCCGGACGGAATGACGTGTCCGCGGATCCGGCGCAAAGCCAGCTCCAGGGAGGCTTCCAGCTCGTCCGTGGCGGGATCAAAGTCCGACTCGAGGGCAGCAACGGCCTGGCGGGCCACATCGGGCGCAGGCACAAAGTTCTTGCGGACCTGCTTGGGCAAAGACTTGATCAGGGCTGCAACCAGTTCGGCGCGCTGGCCCGGAATCAGCCACCGGAAGGCAGCATCATCGAGCTGGTTGAGGAAGAGCACCGGCACTTCGGCCGTAACGCCATCGGACGGGTTGGGCGGTGAACCGGGCGCCACCGGATGGAACTCGTAGGTGAGCGGCAGCTCGAAGCCCTTGTGCAGCAGCGTCTTCGGGTAGGCGGTTTCGTCCAGGTCATCGGCGTCGTCGTTAAGCAGCAGTGACTTGTCATAATCCAGAAGGTCCGGATTCTTCTGCCGGGCGTCCTTCCACCACTTGTCGAAGTGCCGCTCGGACACCACATCAGGGCCGATCCGCGCGTCGTAGAACTCAAACAGCGTTTCGTCGTCCACCAGCAGGTCGCGTCGGCGCATCCTCGCCTCGAGTTCCTCCACCTCGAGGAGGAGGGCACGGTTGCGGTGGAAGAACTTGTGGTGGGTCTTCCAGTCGCCTTCCACCAGGGCATGCCGGATGAACAGCTCCCGGGCCAGGACGGGATCCACGCGGCTGTAGTTGACCCGGCGCTGGGGGATGATGGGCACCCCGTACAGGGTGACCTTTTCGTACGCCATGACCGCGCCCATTTTGGTGGACCAATGCGGCTCACTGTAGGTGCGCTTCACAAGGTCCGGTGCCACCTGTTCGGCCCAGACGGGATCGAACTTGGCGGCCACCCTCGCCCAGAGACGGCTGGTCTCCACCAGCTCTGCCGCCATCACGAACGTGGGGGACTTCTTGAACAGCGCCGAACCGGGGAAGATAGCGAAGCGGCTGCCACGGGCGCCTGCATACTCGCGCTTGCGGTCATCGAGCATGCCGATGTGGCTCAGCAGCCCGGAGAGCAGGCTGATGTGGATACCATCGTAGTTGCCCACGGGATCGGCCAGCCGTTTGTTGTCAAGGCTGATGCCCAGCGGCCTAGCCAGCTGGCGGAGCTGCGCGAACAAGTCCTGCCATTCGCGGACGCGCAGGTAGTTGATGAACTCGTTGCGGCAGAGCCGGCGGAACTGGGTGGAGGAAAGCTCCTGCTGCTTCTCCTGGATGTAATTCCACAGGTTCAGGAAACCAGTGAAGTCCGAATTCTCGTCGCGGAAGCGGGCATGCTTCTCCGCGGCGAGCTGCTGCTTGTCCGTGGGACGCTCACGCGGGTCCTGGATGGTCAGCGCCGCCGCCAGGATCATCACTTCGCGGACGCAGCCGCGCTTGCCGGCCTCCACAATCATCCGGCCCAGCCGGGGATCCACCGGCAGTTGGGCGAGCTGCTGCCCGACGGCGGTCAGCCCGCCGCTCTTGGCGTCACCGGCCCTGACGGCACTCAAGGCCCCGAGCTCGCGCAGGAGCGTAACGCCATCGTTGATTGCCCTGGAATCCGGCGGCTCCACAAACGGGAAATTCTCCACGTCCTTCGGCCCGCGGGCCACGCCCATGGCGGTCATCTGCAGGATAACGGCGGCGAGGTTGGTGCGGAGGATCTCGGGATCCGTGAACAGCGGCCGCGATTCGAAGTCATCCTCCGAGTACAACCGGATGGCGATGCCGTCCGACACGCGGCCGCACCGGCCGGACCGCTGGTTCGCGGAAGCCTGGGATACGCGCTCAATGGGCAGCCGCTGGACCTTGGTGCGGTGCGAGTAGCGCGAGATGCGAGCGGTGCCGGTATCGATGACGTATTTAATGCCCGGAACCGTCAGCGATGTCTCAGCCACGTTGGTGGCCAGGATAATGCGGCGTTTGCTGCCCGGGTGGAAGACCTTGTGCTGCTCCTGCAGGCTGAGCCGGGCGAAAAGCGGCAGGACCTCGGTCCCGGCCAGCCGCCGGTTGGACTGGATCCTCGCGTTGAGGGCGTCGGCGGCGTCCCGGATTTCGCGCTCACCGGAGAAGAAGACCAGGATGTCGCCGGGCGCCTCGGCGGCGAGTTCGTCCACGGCGTCGCAGACGGCGTCCAGTGGATCGCGGTCTTCCTCCAGTTCGTCGTCGGACGAGTTGTCTTCATCATCGCCTGATACGGCGCCGCCCGCTGGCTGGGAAAGCGGCCGGTACCGGATCTCCACCGGGAACGTGCGCCCGGACACTTCGATGATGGGGGAGGGGGCCTCATCGGAGCCGAAGTGTTTGGCGAAGCGCTCCGGATCGATGGTGGCCGAGGTGATGATGATCTTCAGGTCCGGCCGCTGCGGCAGGATGCGCTTGAGGTAGCCCAGGATGAAGTCGATGTTCAGGCTACGCTCGTGTGCTTCGTCAATGATGATGGCGTTGTATTTACGCAGCAGCTTGTCGCGCTGGATCTCTGCCAGCAGGATGCCGTCGGTCATGAGCTTGACCTTGGTGGCGCGGCTGACTTCGCCAGTGAACCGCACCTGGAAGCCGACCTCCTGGCCGATCTCCACACCGAGTTCCTCGGCGATGCGTTCCGCGACCGTGCGGGCTGCGAGCCGCCGCGGCTGGGTGTGGCCGATCAGGCCGTTGTCGCCCAGGCCCAGTTCGAGGCACATTTTGGGGATCTGGGTGGTCTTGCCGGAGCCGGTCTCGCCGGCGATGATGGTCACCTGGTTCGCTGCAATGGCAGCCATCAGGTCCTCACGGCGCTCGGAAACGGGCAGCTCGGCAGGGTAGGAGATATGAAATGTCATGGCTGCAGCCAGTCTACTGGGGCGACGCCTGGTTCCGGTCCTCGCCGGGCTGCTCCGAAACGCCCGAATAGACGGCGGCCAGCCCCGAACGCGATGTGACGTTGAACTTGGCGTAGATCCGGGTCAGGTGGTACTGGACGGTCTTGACTGAGACGTACAGTTCCGCGGCGGCTTCCTTGTTGCTGGACCCGGCAGCTACCAGGTCCGCCACCGCTTTCTCCTGTTCCGTGAGTTCGGCATGCGGGACTGCAGCCAGAAGCGGGGCCGGGACCGACGACGGCCTCCCTGGCTCCGGCCGGCTGAGCGCGCCGGCACGGGGAGCGCCGCGGCTGCCTGCCCCCGAGGGAACTCCGCTGGCGCGCATCTCGCGGGAGCAGCGCTCCACGTACGCGCGGGCACCCAGTACCTCAAAAAGGTCACGGGCTTCCGCAAGCATGGTGGCTGCTTCACGCCTTTTTCCCGCCCGCCGGAACGACTGGCCGTAGGCGAACTTGACCCGGGCACGGGCGTAGGGCAGGGGCAATCCGTCCAGTTGCCTGAGTCCGCCCAGGAAACTGGTCCGGGCCGCGTCCAGGTCACCGCTCGCAGCATGGATCCTGCCACGGACATATGCGAGCCGCGCCAGGGTGGACCGGTGTGCGCGCTGCCCGGCAAGCTGCTCGAGGGGGACCAGGAAGGCGTCGGCTTCGTCCACCCGCCCGGTCATGACAAGCGCGTTGGCATAGTGGTCCTGCCAGGGCCAGAAACCCGGTTCGTCGATCCCCGTGGTGCGCGGCATCCGCAGCACGGGCACCAACGCCCGGAGGACGCCGTCGTAGTCTGCCTTGGTCTCCGCCACCTGGGCCTGGGCGAGGCAATAGGGCAAGAGCATCACGGGATAGCTGTCCGCCGGCGCGGCACCCTGTTCCAGATGACCTGCGGCGGCATCCCAGTCGCCCCGGATGGCATGGATCTGGGCTCCGGTCCAGTGGATCAGCGGCCGCAGCAACTCCATCCCGGATTCCTCCTGGGCGGAAGCGGCACTTTGGACGGTTCGGAGGGCGTCATCCCACGCCCCCAGCGCGAAGTCTGCCCGGGCCAGCCACCCCTGGGCCCACAGGGCGATGCGTTGTGAACCATGGGCGAAATCAGTGGATGCGGCCCCGGCGAGGGTATCCCGCGCTGTTTCCACGTTGTCCAGGGCCAGGTCCAGCCAACCCTTTCCCATGTCCCGCCTCATTCGCTGGGCTCCCTGCCACAACTGGCCGCTCTCATTCCGGTAGCTCAGTTGCGCCTCGTCGATGCGGCCCATGGCGCCCAGCCCCAGGCCCTCAATGGCCCGGGCTTCAACGGCTGCCGGACTGTCCGGTGCTGCGAGCTGGCGCGCGCGCTCGGCCCACATCACCAGGTCCCGGCCGTGGAAGCGGGCCAGGGCGTGCAGGACCTGGCGCTGGCAGATTCCGGCGGCCGTCTCCGGCGCGGTGGCGGGGTCGACGGCGGTCCAGGCCTTTTGGAGCAACGCGTCGGCCTGTGCGGGGCGGCCACGAAGGATGGCAAGGTATCCGCGGACGGCGTCACTAAGCGGCCCGGGGGCGAACGAGTCCAGCGTGTCCAGGGCGGTCAGCGCCCTGGCAAGGTCGCCGGCCCCCAACATGGCGTCCACGGTCCTGATGACCAGGGATTCGCGGGCCGCCGGCTGCGGGTGAAGGCGCGCCGCCTGGGTGTACGCCTCCGCGGCAGGACGCCAGGCGCCCTGGGCGGCGAACCCTTCGGCGGCCGCTTCCAGTTCGGCGGACAGCACGGCGTCCGGCAGCAGCGCGGCAGCTGCCCGGTGCCGGAGCCGCTGCGCCTCGGAAGCCATGATCCGTGACGCGGCCGTGTGCAGTTCGGAACGAAGCGCCGGCCCGAGGTGCTGATAGACGGCAGACCGCAGGACGGGAAGAGGAAACTCGAGCCTGGTTTCGGCTTCCGCCGTACTCAGCCGCAGCAGGCCGGCGGCGGCTGCCGAATCGACGGCTGCCACGGCATCCTTGATGCCGGCCAATTCCACCGCCACGGACAACTGCGAGCACCTGCCCAGGACAGCCGCGGCCTGGGTCAGCGCCATGGCATCGGCCGACAGCTGTTTGAGGGCGGCCGCGGTGGACGCCACGCAGCTGGCCGGTGCGGGCAGTGAATCGTGGTTGGCATACCAGGCTGATTGCGGGAATTCTGCCAGCAGGGACCGGACCAGGCTTGGGTCACCACCGGTGTGGTCAACCAGCGCGCGTGCCGCCGGCATGCTCAAGCCATGGCCGGGCCCGGCACGCCACATCGCCTGGACTTCCGCCGGGGTGAGGGCCCCGAGGACGATGGTGTGTGCGCCCGGAAACCGCAGCAGGCCTTCCAGTGCTTCGTTTCGCTCAGGCAGTTCCCTGTTTCGCTCAGGCCGGTCCGCAGGGTGATCCGGTTCGGGATCGAGGGTCAGAATGGTCAGCATCGGGAGCTGTCCAGCCCTGCGCAGCGCGTACAGGAGTACCCGGAGCGAGGCTGCATCTGCCAGTTGGATGTCGCTGACACACAGGATCAGGACGTGGCCGGGCGCCGTCACTGTGTCGATGAGGGCCAGGAGCCGGTCTCCGAATTCGCTCACTGTGCCCGGACTGCCGGCGTGGCCTCGGGGCCCGGCATTGTGCTGCGCGAGCAGCTGCTCAACCATCCCGAACGGAATGTGCTGCTCAGCCGCTGCGCCCGCTGCCCGGAGCACGGTGGCGTCCTGGCCGGCGGTCATATGGCTGGCGGGTCCACGGCGGTCTCCTTGGGGGGCGGTGCCCGCGCGCAGCAGCGACTCCACGAGCCGGGTCTTGCCCATGCCGCGGCCGCCGCTGATCACGGCAAGCGTAGGCAAACCGGAACGGGCGGCGCCCAGCAGCCCAAGCAATTGCCTGGTCTGCTGGGCGCGTTCGTCCGCTGCCGGTCCTGTGCTGGTGTCAGACATGGTTCCCAACACTAGCGGACGGGCTGACTGTTTCCGGTGCCTTGGCCGGGACGGTTATTGCCCGCGGGCTGCGGACCACCATGGTGACGCAGCCGCCGATCAGCGCCACTGCGGCGAACACCAGGAATGCCACGTTGGTGGGAGCCTGGGCACTGATCAGGAAGCCGCCCACGAGCGGTCCAAAAATCCCGCCGAGCCTGCCGAAACCGGCGCACCATGCCACTCCTGCCACCCGGGCAGGAGTGGGATAGAAGTTGGAGACAAAGCCGTACACCAGGACCTGCGTTCCCAGGCTGCCTACACCGGCGAAGGCAACGGCCGCCAGCAGGAGAGGCAGCGGGAAGCTCAGGGTGAGGAGGACCAGGGCCACGGCAGCGATCACAAAGGTAGTGGACACAATCGCCCTGGGTCCGAACCTGTCCGCAAACTTCGAGGCGACCAGGCCGCCCACCACGGCGCCGGCGTTCAGCGCCAGCAGGAACGTCAGGGAATAGGTCTTGCCATAGCCGTGCTGGCCCATGATCTCCGGCAGCCAGGTGTTCAGTCCGTAGGTCAGCAGCAGTCCGCAGAAACTCATCAGTCCGAGCAGGACGGTGGGCTTGCGGTAGGTGCCGGAGGCCAGTGCCGCGAATCCGGTGAGCGGGCTGCCATCCCTGCGCAGGGCAGGCGGTGGCGGCGTGACGGCGAGGGGGCGCAGGCCGGAAGCGCCGCCGTCGGACGCGGTTCCGGAAGCCGCCGCAGCCGCCATGCCGTCGGGTGTGCTGACCTCCAGGGCAATGCCTGTCCTGGCGGAAAGCCGGATGGCCTCGTCGGTGCGGCCGCGGGCCTGCAGCCAGCGCGGAGATTCGGGCAGTTTCCAGAGCGCCAGGGGGAACAGGATGACCAGGGGCAGCGCGCCGATCAGGAACAGGCCGCGCCAGTCGGTGACTCCGTTGAGCACAATTGCGAGCAAGGAGGCCAGGAGTCCGCCTGCGGGCACCCCCGAATACACAATCGCGTTGTAGAAATTGCGTTTGCCGGCAGGCGCGAACTCCGCCACGACGGCGCCGGCTGTGGCCACCAGCGCGCCTACCCCGATCCCGGTGAGGAAGCGGAGGATGCCGAACGCGGGGACGCTCGTAGCCAGCGACGTGAGCGCCATGCCAACGGAGAACCACACGATGTTGATCAGCATCATTTTGCGGCGTCCCAGGAAGTCGCCGACGGCGCCGGCCGTGAGCGCGCCCACCAGAACGCCCATCAGGGCGTAGCTGCCCAAGGCGCCGGCCTGGGCGGCATCGAGTGCCCCCAACTGGCTGGGATCGCGAAGGAGGGCCGGCACCACCGTCCCGTAGACCACGAGGTCGTAACCGTCAAAGATCAGGGCTGTGGCCGCAATGGCCATCACCCAGCGAACTGTCCTGGTTCCGGTGACATCACCGGATAGGGGGAGTGCTTTCATTGCGGGCTCCATTGCCTTGGGCCGCGTCGTCGCGGCCGGTGGGTACTGCGGATGAAACCGGGTAGCGCTAACTGTCGTTATGAAGGTTCAAAACGACAGTTAGCGCTACTAAGTTGGGGGCATAGCTGGGCTTGCCGTGGTTCTCTAGCCCAGGTCGCCGCCGGCGACTGCCAGGACGCTTCCGGTGATGTACGACGCCTCATCGGAAGCCAGGAAGGCGATAGGCCCTGCCTGTTCGTCCAGGGTCCCGTAGCGCTTCATCAGGGATGAATCGATGGTCTGGTCCACAATTTGCTGATACCAGGCCTTCTCCCTGTCGCTGTCCGGCTGGGGGCCGCGCACCACCTTACGTGGCGGCGCTTCGGTGCCGCCTGGCGCGGTGGCGACCACGCGGATTCCATGCGGGGCAGCTTCCAGGGCCAATGCCGCGGTGATGGCCTTCACCCCACCCTTGGCGGCAGCGTACGGGACACGGTTAACACCGCGGGTCGCTACCGAGGCGACGTTAACGATCACGCCGCCTTGCTGGCTGATCATGTGCGGCAGGATGGCCCGGCAGGCCCACAACGTGGGGAAGAGGGACCGCTGGATTTCCTTGGTGATCTCCTCCGGTCCGTAGTGTTCGAAGGGCTTGGCCCAGATAGTGCCGCCCACGTTGTTAATGAGGACGTCGATCCGGCCGCGCAGCTTGAGCGCTTCCTCGACGGCGGCGCTGGCACCTTGGAAGGTTTCCAGGTCCGCGGTAACCCCGACGGCGGTTGTTCCGTCTGTTGCTGCGCTTGCGGCCAGTTCCGCAGCCACCTCGTGGACCAGCTCAGCCCGGTCCACCAGGACAGTGTCTGCCCCCTCGGCGGCGACGCGTGCTGCCACGGCACGTCCGATTCCCTGGGCAGCACCCGTCACCACTACAACCTTCCCGGCGAACCGGCCCGGGCTGATGGCCCGGGCACCGGTGCCTTCCCGCGCACCGGTCACGCTCAAGCGCCGGCCCCGGCGAGGGCAGGCGCCGGCGCCGTGCTGCCGACGGCGAACCGCTCGTAGTAGAAGTTCGTCGGGGTGATGCCCTGTGTGTCCCAGTACTTACGGACAGCGTCCACCATGGCGGGCGGGCCGCAGAGGTAGACGTCCACGTCGCCGTCGTTCAGTTGCCCGGCGGTGATGTGCTGTGTCACGTAACCTTTGTTCGGGGCGGAGCTTTCGGGGTCGGCCACGCAGTAAGCGAACGTGAAGTTTTCGATCGCGTCGGCGTACTGCTGCAGCTTGTCCAGCTCCACGAGGTCCTTGTCGAACGTGACGCCGTAGACCAGGTGCACGGGGTGGGCGGGTGCTTCGGCCAGGCCGGTGGCGATCTTGTCCAGCATGGACAGCAGCGGGGCGATGCCGGTGCCGCCTGCGAGCATGAGGGCGGGCCGCTTGATGTCGCGGAGGAAGAAGCTCCCCATCGGGCCTGTCAGCGGGATTACGTCACCGACGGCCGCACGTTCCTTGAGGTAAGTGGTCATGGCTCCGTCCGGGGCCGTGCGGACGAGGAAGCGCAGCTCGTCCGCTGCGGGGCCGCTGCTGAACGAGTAGGACCTCACAGCATCGGTGCCCGGGACCGCAAAGTTCATGTATTGGCCGGGCAGGAAGTTCAGGCCCCCGCGGTTCTCGACGGTCAGGGTGAGGGCTGCGGTGTTGTCCGCAAACCAGCTGAGCTCCTTGACAGTGGCCTGGAACGTCGTCGCTCCTACCTTGGCCATCTCCGACGTGCCGGAAATCTGCAGGACAAGGTCTGTCTCCGGGACCATTTGGCAGGGGAGGCAAAAGCCCTTCTCGGCTTCATCCTCGGTGAGGGCCTCGTCAATGTAGTCGCCGCCGTCGTATTTTCCCGATTCGCAGAACGCTTTGCAGGTGCCGCAGGCGCCGTCGCGGCAGTCGAAGGGGATGTTGATCCGGTTTTTATAGGCTGCGTCGGCCACGGTCTCGTACTTGTTTGCCGTCACAAACCGGGTGACGCCGTCCTCAAAGCTGAGGGCAATCTGGTAACTCATGGGAACTCGATTCGACTCGTTCGAAAAATCAGATGTGGTAGATGTCCACGATGTGGTGGATGTAGTCGTTTTTCAGGACGACCTTTTTCTTTCGGATCACGGGCTGCGTGCCGGAGTAGTCGATCGTGTAGAACGACGTTCCGAAGTACGGATCGATGTTCTGGTAGCGGTAGTAGAGCGTGTGCCAGTTGAAGCGGATGTCCACCTGGTCGCCGTTCCATTCGATGACCTCAACGTTGGTGATGTTGTGGCCGGTCCGCGGTTCGGGCAGGCTGGTCGCGCTGGAGCGGTCGGTCTTAATACGGAACACGCGGTCCTCGAGGCCACCACGGTTGGCGTAGTAGATCAGCGAAATCTCGCGCTGCGGATCGCTGGTCAGTTCGTCGTCGTCCGCCCAGGCAGGCATCCAGAATTCGGCTTCGGGGTGGTAGCAATCAAGCCAGCGGTCAAACTCGCGGTCGTCGAGGAACCGAGCTTCGCGGTAAAGGAAGGCGCGGATTTCTTCCAGCGTGACGGGGCCGGCTGGTACGGCGACGGGCGTGACGACGTCGGTGGTCTGGGTCATGGGATTCTCCTCGGTCTCGGTGCCGGACTAGTTCCGGGCTGCAGCGTCTGCAGCTTCGGCGGACACGGCCTGGCGCATGGTCTCTACCCAGTAGCCGTGCTGGATGGGGTAGAGGCCTTCGTCTTCAGTCCGGAGACCACTGGAGATGGGCTCGAGGCCGATCTTGGCCGCGTTCTCGTCCGGGCCAGTGATCTGGTGCGTGACGCCGCGGCTGAGGTCGTTCCACGGCGCTGCTGTTGCCATGTAGGTCTTCTGGCAGGAGCGGAACTCCTCCAGGTCATCCGGGGTTGCCATGCCGGAAGCGTTGAAGAAGTCCTCGTACTGGCGGATGCGGTTGGCGCGGTTCTGGTCGCTTTCACCCTTGGGTGCGATGCAGTAGATGGTCACTTCGGTCTGGTCCACCGAGATGGGCCGGAAGTGCCGGATCTGGGAACCGAACTGGTCCATCAGGTACACGTTCGGGTAGAGGCAGAGGTTGCGGGAAATGTTGATCATCCAGTCAGCCTTGGCCTCGCCGTACTGCTCCACCAGCTCGTCGCGGCGGTCGAACAGCGGGCGGTTGGACGGGTCCAGCCATTCGGTCCAGAGCAGCAGGTGGCCGTGGTCGAAGGAGTAGTAGCCGCCCTTCTGCTTGGCCCAGCCGCCGGCGTCCATGTTTTTGGTTTCGTTGGCCGACTCGCCGGTGGTGCGGCGGGCGGTGGTGGCTGCGTAGTTCCAGTGCGTCGCGGACACGTGGTAGCCGTCGGCGCCGTTCTCGGCCTGCAGCTTCCAGTTGCCGTCATAGGTGTAGGTGGATGCGCCGCGCAGGACTTCCAGGCCTTCCGGGGATTGGTCCACGATCATGTCGATGATCTTGGTGGATTCGCCGAGGTGCTCCTCGAGGGGCTTGACGTCGGGGTTGATGCTGCCGAAGAGGAACCCGCGGTAGTTCTCGAACCTGGCGACCTTGGTCAGGTCGTGGGAGCCATCTTTGTTGAACTGCTCCGGGTAGCCGGCGTCGCGCGGGTCCTTGACCTTGAGCAGCTTGCCGGTGTTGTTGAACGTCCAGCCATGGAACGGGCAGGTGAACGTGGTGCGGTTGTCCGTCTTGCGCCGGCACAGCATGGCGCCGCGGTGGCTGCAGGCGTTGATCAGGGCGTTCAGTCCGCCCTGCTTGTCACGGGAAATGATGATCGGCTGGCGTCCGATGTACGTCGTGAAGTAGTCGCCCACGTTCGGGACCTGGCTTTCGTGGGCCAGATACACCCAGTTGCCCTCGAAGATGTGCTTCATCTCGAGTTCGAAGAGGGCTTCATCGGTGAAGATGCTCCGCTTCGCGCGGAACACGCCGTTCTCGTGATCCTCCACAAGGGCTTGGTCAAGGTGGGCACGAATGCCCGCCAGCGTCTCTGTCATGTTGGCTCCTCTCGGTATCGGGCTGCATCGCCCGGTCAGCAGGCGGTATCGCCCGGTTGCCGGGCTGCGTTGCCCGTGGACCGCCAAAATGAACGGCGGCCAAACTGAATGCAACCAACTCTGTCAGTGAGTGGCGGGCATCACACTAGGTGTTTACCTAGGCTCGCCTAGGGTCCCATTGAGACTTTAGGAGTCTGAAATGCTGTGAATTGTGTATTTGTTGAATACTAAATTTCCCCCTACGCTGTTGCCCAGCGACGACTTATGTTGTCCAGACCACACGGAAGGAGCGCCGGGAATGGAACTGCGGCATTTGCGCTATTTCGTTGCGGTGGCCGACACCTGTCACTTTGGCCAGGCTGCCGAGCGCCTGGAGATGGCCCAGCCGCCGTTGTCCCATCAGATCAGGCAGCTTGAAGCAGAGCTGGGCGCCGAACTCTTTGCGCGCACCACCAGAAGCGTGAGCCTGACCCCGGCAGGGGAGGCCTTTCTTATTGATGCGCAGCGCATTCTGCATAACGTCGAGGAGGCTGCCCGGCGCGTGCGGCGGTTCGCGGACGGAAAGGCCGGGACACTTCGCATCGGGCTGACGGGGACAGCGTCCTATGCCCAGCTGCCCATCCTGGCTCGGCTCGTCAAGGAGCAGCTGCCGGACGTCGTCCTGGATATCCATACAGAACTGCTGACACCCGCCATCGAAATGGCACTGGCCTCCGGTGACCTCGACGTCGGTGTGCTCCGGCCGCCGGTCCACGATGCGTCGCTGAACCTGCGGACCATAGCGCGCGAACAGTTCGTGGTTGCGTTACCGGAAGGGCACCGGCTCGCCGGCGCCGGCACCCTGGGTATCGGCGAGCTCCGGGCAGAGGGCTTCGTGACGTACCCGGCAGCTTCCCGCTCGGTGATCCGCGACGCCGTGGTGCGCGCCTGCCAGGCGGCGGGCTTCTACCCCCGGGTTGCTCACGAATCCAACAAAACGTCCACGCAGCTTTCCCTCGTTGCCGCCGGACTCGGGATCGCCGTCCTGCCGGAATCCGTCCGGGGAATCGCGCTCGCCGGTGTGCAATACAGGGCAGTCACGGGCGCGGACGACGTCGAGCTGGCGCTGGCATGGTGCCGCGGCGGCGAGTCGCCGCTGGTCGACTCATTCCTCGCCACCCTCGATGACAACAACCTATTTCTTGACTCAAGCTACTCCGGAGGACATCCGTGAAAATTACATCCATTGAGGCGATTCCATTCGCCATTCCCTACCTGAAGCCCCTGCGGTTCGCCAGCGGCGAGGTGCACACCGCCCTCCACGTTCTGGTGCGCGTGACGAGCGACGAAGGGATTGTGGGTGTAGCGGAGGCGCCGGCCCGGCCTTTCACGTACGGCGAGACGCAGGAATCCATCGTGGCGGTCATTCAGACGCTGTTCGCACCGCAGCTGTTAGGAATGTCCATCCTGGACCGCGAAGCAATGCATGCCGTGATGAACCGGACCGTCGGAAACCCAACGGCGAAGTCTGCGGTTGACATGGCTGTGTGGGATGTTATCGGGCAGACCCTCGGGCACCCGGTCTCGGCGCTGCTCGGCGGCTTCACCGACAGCATGCGGGTCAGCCACATGCTCGGCTTCGCTGAACCGGCCAAGATGGTGGCCGAAGCTGAGCGCATGCGCGACACGTACGGAATCACCACCTTCAAGGTAAAAGTCGGCCGCAGGCCCTTCGGCCTGGATGTCGACGTCTGCCGCGCCCTCCGTGAGGAGATGGGCGGAGACATCGACCTGTACATCGACGGCAACCGTGGCTGGACGCCGTCGGAATCCCTGCGTGCCCTCAACGCCATGGCGGACCTGGACCTCACACTGGCCGAAGAGCTGTGCCCCGCGGATGATGTCCTCGGCCGCAAGTGGCTGGTGGACCACTGCAACGTACCGTTCGTGGCGGACGAGAGTGCCACGAAGCCCGGCGAAGTAACCCGCGAACTGCTCAGCGGCGCGGCCAATGCCGTGAGCATCAAAACGGCGCGGACCGGCTTCTCGCACTCCCAGCGGGTGCTTTTCCAGTGCGACGGAATGGGCGCCGAAGTGGTGATGGGCAACCAGATCGACGGCCAGATCGGCACCCTCTGCACCGTCACATTTGGCGCCGCTTTCGAGTCCACCACGCGGCGGGCAGGGGAGCTGTCCAACTTCCTGGACATGAGCGATGACCTGCTGGCCGAGCCGCTGGAAATCGTCGACGGCCGGCTGTCCGTCCGCGAGGTCCCCGGCATCGGCCTGGACATCGACCCGTGGAAACTTGCCAAGTACCGCGTTGACCAAAGCAACTAAGACCAAATCCAACCCAACAAATTAGGCGCCGACCCCGCTGTCGGTGCCGCATGACGAAAGAGAGTCGACGATGACAAGCCTGACCGAATTTGACGCCAAAGCGGCAGAATCCGGCAATGCAGCAACCGAGCGCTTCCGCGACAGCGGCAAGACTGCAGCGATTGAGGTTCCCAAGGAACGCGTTTCCCTCCTTGCCAATGAGGTCCTGTCCGCGGTCTACGAGACCGTCCGCAAGCACAAGGTGAGCTATGACGAGTTCAACGCCCTCAAAGCATGGCTGATCAACGTGGGCGAGGACGGCGAATGGCCGCTGTTCATGGACGTCTGGGTGGAGCACGTCATCGAGGAAGTCTCCACGGAGGACCGCGAAGGAAACAAGGGCAGCATCGAAGGCCCGTACTACATTCCCGGTTCGCCGGAACTTGCGACGCCGGCAACCCTGCCCATGCGCGAGGATGAGGGCGGCACGCCGCTGCTGTTCCAGGGCCAGGTCCGGGCGGTTGACGGCACTCCGCTCGCCGGTGCCAAGATTGAAATCTGGCACGCTGACGACAACGGTTTCTACTCGCAGTTTGCCCCGGGTTTGCCCGAGTGGAACCTGCGCGGAGCCGTCATCGCCGATGCCGATGGTAACTTCGCGCTCAACACCGTGCAGCCGGCGCCTTACCAGATCCCCACTGACGGTGCCTGCGGCAAGCTGATTGCAGCGGCGGGCTGGCACGCCTGGCGTCCGGCACACCTGCACCTGAAGGTCACGGCCCCCGGCCACCAGCTGCTGACTGCCCAGCTCTACTTCGACGGCGACCAGCATCTCTCCGACGACATCGCCTCGGCAGTCAAGCCCGAACTCGTACTGAACCCCAGCGAGCGCACCGACGCAGCAGGCAACGAGGTCACCTACGACTTCGTCCTGGACGCAGCACGCTCCTAGTGTGACCGCAGCGGGCCCGGTGTGACCGCACAGGAAAGGACCCGGTTCTTCAGAACCGGGTCCTTTGTTGATTGATTCTGCTGTTTGCCCGCTGGCTTTCAGTGGGTCCTGCCGTCAGAAGATGCGCAGTGTGTAGTTGGTGCTGGGCAGGTCCAGGGCGGACCAGGCCTGGTCGGAGGTGACGGGCGGGGTGTGGCCGCGGCCATCGCGCAGGAGCGCTGAGACGGTCGCTGCGACAGCGACGAGGAGGAGGACTACGAGGATGATTCCGAAGGTTTCCATGCCTCTATGGTTCTCCGATTGCCATCCAATCAACAGTGGCAGAAATGACCAAAAAGGGTAAATTTCTGCCATAATGGAAGCATGCTGAAATCAGTGGCAGTCATCGTTGTCCCCAACTTTTCGATCTTCGAATTCGGCACGGCGTGTGAGGTCTTCGGTATCGACAGATCCGGGCGTGGCAGTGGCGTCCCGTCCTTCGACTTCCGGGTCTGCACGCCCGAGCCCGGTAACGTCAGGATGAAGTCGGGCCTCTCCATGAACGTGAGCCTGGGCCTGGAGGCCGCGGCTGATGCAGACTTGGTAATCATGACTCCGTTCGGTCGGGACGAAGACGTCCCCGAGTCCGTAATGGAAGCATTGCGCGCCGCGGACGCCCGCGGAGCGTGGGTGATGTCCATCTGTTCGGGGGCATTCGCCCTTGCCCGCGCAGGTCTTTTGAACGGTCGGCGTTGCACCACCCATTGGCACTACTCCCATGAGCTCGCAAGCCGGTATCCGGACGCTCAGGTTGATGAGAATGTGCTCTATGTGCAGGACGGCAACCTGATCACCAGCGCCGGCACCGCTGCGGGGATAGATGCCTGCCTTCACCTGGTCCGGGTTGAGCTGGGCGCAAATGTTGCCGCTGCGATTGCCCGCGACATGGTGGTTCCACCGCACCGCGACGGCGGCCAGGCGCAGTTCATCGACCGGCCCATGCCCGCTTGCGGATCAGCGCCGATGGAAGAGCTGCTCCGCTGGATGGTGGAGAACCTGGACCGGGAGCACACCGTGGGTGACCTCGCCACCCGGGTGCACATGTCGGCCAGGACCTTTGCCCGCCGGTTCCGCTCCGAAACCGGGGCAACGCCAGCGGCCTGGCTGAACTCCCAACGGGTCCTCCGGGCGCAGGAGCTGTTGGAGTCCACGGACCTGAATATTGACGAGGTCGCCAGGGAGTCTGGCTTCGGCCATCCGGTCCTGTTGCGGCACCATTTTGCCAAGGTGCTCGATACGAGCCCTCAGTCCTACCGCCGGGCATTTCGGGGCCAGCTGGAGGCCGTGGTCTAGCGGGAGTCTTCGGCTGCTGCCCTGGTGCTGTCGACGAGCACCCGCCACGGACCAGTGACCCTCTGCTCCGGCAGGGCCGCGCGCCGTTGGCCCGCCCGGATCGAATAGATAAACCGGTCCGGCTGGCTTCCCTCAGCCTCGGCGGCTGCTGCCCGGACAGTCTTGGGTACTGCATCCCAAGGGCACGCCTCGACGATGGGCTGCCACTCACTCTTGGCGCGCTCCGTCTCTGCTGTCACGGTCCACACCCGTGTCAGCGCGGCGATACCGCCGGTACGCTCCACACTTATTTTCATGGCCAGATTCCAGGGCTTCTCACAGCCCGGCTGGCCGGCAGCCGGGCATTGGCTTAAAGCTTGACCTTCACAGTTTCCCACGCCTTCCGTACGGCGTCATGCTCGGCGGAACCGGTACCGAAAAGTTCGACGGCGGCTGCCTCCGTCGCCCTCGCAAAAACACTGAAGGTGGCGGTGGCAGGCAGTGAACCGCCGGTGAGGGTGTCGTACCAGATCTGGCCTGGCGCTTCCCATGCGTTGCCGCCCAATGCCTCTGCAACAAGGTAAAACGCACGGTTGGGGATTCCGGAGTTGATGTGGACGCCGCCGTTGTCCGCGCTGGTCCGCACGTACGAGTCCATCGAGTCCGGTTGTGGATCCTTACCCAGCACGTCGTCGTCGTACGCAGTGCCTGGCGCCTTCAGCGACCGCAGGGCTGAACCTTCCACCTGCGCAGTGAAGAGTCCTTCGCCGATCAGCCAACTCGCATCGGTAACGGACTGTCTGTGCACGTACTGTTCCACGAGAGCGCCGAAGACGTCGGACATGGATTCGTTGATGGCCCCGGCCTGGTTCCGGTACGCCAGCCCGGCGGAGTACTGGGTGACCCCATGCGTGAGTTCGTGCCCGATGACACTCAGGGACCGCGTGAAGCGCTCAAAGACTTCGCCGTCGCCATCGCCGAAGACCATTTGCCGGCCGTCCCAGAAGGCGTTGTCGTAGAGCTTCCCGAAGTGCACAGTCGCATCGAGGGGGAGACCCCCGCCATCGATGGAGTTGCGGCCGAAGATCTCCGCAAACATGCGGTGGGTGTGTCCCAGGCCGTCATAGGCCTCGTCAGTGGACGGGTCCCCGGACTCCGGCTCGCCTTCCTTGCGCACTATCTTCCCGGGGAGGTTCTCGGAACCTGCGGCATCGTAAATGCTCCGGTTTGGCAGGCCGGGCTGGACGTCGCGAAGTCCCGGGGGAACGGCTGGCGCCGGTGCTGTGCGGGCCGATTGGACCGACCGTACGTGGCTCAGTGCTTCCTTGGCCGCCCGCGCGGCGGCTGAGAACTGCGGCGAATCCTGGCGGGCCAACCGCCGGAGCAGGTAGGGCGGAATGATGAAGCAGCGGCCCGTTGAATGATGCCGGGCTGATGGGCGTTCGTCTGGCGAATGCTGGTCTGGAGACTGAATGGCGTACCCCCTCGGATCGGTGAATCCAGCCTACGAGGGGCCACCGACAATCCCATGAAGGCGCACTCGGTCACACCCTGAAAGGCGACGCAGAAACCCCCGCAGCTTTTGCAAGCGGCGGGGGTTTCATTTGTGCCCTCGATAGGATTCGAACCTACGACCTTCTGCTCCGGAGGCAGACGCTCTATCCCCTGAGCTACGAGGGCAATTCAGGGATCCTGCCGTTGCTGGCGGGACGTCCTAGAGCTTAGCAGGATGTTGGCCCGCAATGAAAAACGTGGTCCCGCGAGCCGGCTGGGTGGGCCAAAATTCTCAGTTCCCGATCCTCCCTGCGCCGGACCTCAGTAGCCGGAAAACGAATCCACATGCACGCGTCGTGCGCCCGCTCTCCGGGCCGCCTGGCGCAGCGAAGCGACGCTCGCAGGCGACCCGGAGAGGTAGACGGTGCGGTCGGAAATGTCCGGAACAAGGGCTTTCAGTGTGGTGCCGTCCAGCCGCGCGCTTGGGGTGGCCCCACGCGAAACCGCAGCCCCGGCGTCGGTAATGAATGGCGGCGGGGCGGAACCGTCGGCGATGCGGGCCATGATCCGCGCGCCGGACGCCGCCAGCTCATCCGCATAAGCGATTTCTTCGGTGTTCCTCGCAAGGAGCAGGAGAACCACGTCCCGGTCACGGCCCGCGCCCGCGGCCAGATGCGCCAGGTACGGTGTGATGCCGATGCCGGCGGCGATGAGCAGCACAGGAGTCCGGGGATTGCGTGGCAGGACAAAGTCCCCGCCCACAGCCGTGGCTGTCACGTGATCGCCCGGCTTCAGGTCCAGAAGGACCTTCTTGGCGGCGGAAACCGGCTCGGATGTCCGCACACCGAACTTCACCGTCCCTGATCCGGGGGCGCTGGTCAGGCTGAAGACGCGGCGTCGGCCTTTCCCGTCGGACTTGGCGTGCGGCAGGTCCAGTTCCATGTACTGCCCGGGCGCAAAGCGGACGGGGCGGGACGGTTCAAAGGCGAACTCTGTGGTGCTGGGCGTCAAAGCCCGAGAGCCCGCGAACGTCAGCCGCAGCCCGCCCCGCTGGCCCATAAAAAATGCCAGCAGGTTGCCAACCAGCAGGGCCAGTTCGGGGGAGTTGGCGATGAAGCCAAAGTTGTAGGGCACCGCAAACACCACGCCAACAACTGCGGCAAGCGCGAGTTGCTGCCAGCGTCGCGGCGGAAGCGTGAGCGGCTCGGTCAGCATAAAACCGACGAAAAAGAGCAGCGGGCGTTGCGCCAGGGCCTGCCAGATGGCACCACCGAGGGTCATCCCTGCCTGCAGCAGTTCCGAAGTCACAATCGAGGTGGCCACCACGAGGAAGACGGCCGCCATGAGGAACTTCCTGGTGCGGTACACCACCAGCAGGATGCCTGGTACGAGCAGCAACAGCATGGCAGGTGTCGCGGCCCACCACGTGGCGACGTTCAGCCCGGTCAGCCCGGTCACAAAGGCGCCGGCGGCGGCAGGGTTGAAGATGTGCCGGCCGCGCCAGGCCAGAGCGTATTTGGAGGCTGAGGCCAGCACGCAGGCGAGCGCGACGCCGGCCACGTCCATGGGCATAAACGATGGCCAGAACAGGAAGTAAAGCAGCAGGCCAGTGATCAGCGAGGATTCCGAATGCGGCTGCACATGGAACAGCACGGCCAGCGCGCGGTTGGAGGCATAGGTCAGCCCAAGGCACAGTGCCAGATGCACCAGCATCTGCGGTATCCCGAACGTCAACCAGCCGAGTGCGTTCAGCAGGAGGCTGTACGCAGCAAGGGCCGCCAGGACCAGCAGGATCAGCCGGTACATCGTGTACCTACCCAGCAGGGTGTCCAGTCGACCTGCCGGTGTAACAGCCTTGGGGGTTGCAACGGGGCTCATGTGAACAGTGTCCCTTCAAATCCGGCCGAATACGCGGCACTGCCGTCTGAGAACACGGTCAGCCAGGAAAAATTGAAAGTCTTTTCCAGCTCCGCACCGGGGACGAAAAACAGGGCCGTCGCCAACGCATCAGCCAGCATGGTGCTCGATGCCATGGTCCACGTGGCCACTGCCGTGGTGACGGGCCGTCCGGAGGTGCCGTCCAGGACATGATGCAGGCCGTCGCCCCACACCCGGCGGTTTGAGGCAGAGGCGCACAAGGCGCCGCCCGCCAGGGCCACCGTGCCGATTGCCTTGGCTGGATCGTATGGATGCTCCAGCGCAACGGACACCGGATCAGGACCGCTGTGAAACAGGTCCCCGCTGGCGTCAATGAGGAAGCTGTCTTCGCCGCAGGAGCGCAGCTCAGCCGCCAGGAGATCCACCAGTTGGCCTTTCCCGGCGGCGCCGATGTCCAGGACGAGGGGCACGCTGTTGGTGAGGACGGTGCCGTCCCAGTCCAGGGAATCCTCCCAACGGGGTGCCGCCACCGCGGAACCTGCAGGGCGCAGGGAGTAGGCGGCGTCGTATCCCAGCTGTTCCAGGCTGCTGCCGATGAGGGGAGTCATGGCGCCCCCGGTGATCTCGTACAGCGAGCGGTAAAGGTGGCCAAGGGCCGCAGCCTCAGCAGGAAGCTCGTACTGCCCCGGCTCGCGGGCCATGGCACTGACGGTGGAATCCGGACGGAACCGTGACCACTCGCCGTCGTACCGTTCCACCTCCGCCAGCAACCGTGCGCGGGTGCTGGCGGAAAGTGGCCGGGACGTGGAAATTTCCCAACGGGTACCGATCCCGTCGAAGCGGAAGTCTTCCCACTCAGGATGCGGCACGGCCTACTGGGCCTCGGACTTGATCGTTTCTACGGCCTGGTTGAAGCCACCGCTGGTAAGGGAGGAGCCCGCAACCTTGGATACCTTCAGCTCGTCGATGCTTTTGCCCACCACTTGGGCCGCGATTCCGCCGGCGAATTCGCCCTGGAACTTGCGCGTGTTCGGGTTGGACGGGTGCTGGGTGATGTTGACGGCCGTGACCGTGCCGGAGGCGAGCGTAAGTTCAACTCCCACCGTTTCGGTGCCGTTCGGCGAGACATAGGTGCCGTCGGCACTGTAGGTGCCGTCCTGGTACAGGGAACCGCTGCCGGCCAAAGTTGATGATGTGTCCGACGGGTTGGAAGTGCCGGCGGAGCTGTTGTCGGAAGTTGGTGCAGGCGTGGCGGACGGCGCACAGCCGGCCACCGTTCCGGCGAGGGACAGGCCGGCGATCCCGGCGAAAACACTCTTGCGGACTGACGGTCTCATAGGGGGCTCGTTTCGTGGGCTGGGTGCTTACGGTGTACTCGACGTCGGTTTCAGCGTAATGGTTCACCCTGTGAATCAGCAGTGCGTCCGCTGTGCGCGATCAGCCGCCGCCGCGCGGTCACCTGCGGTGCTCAAGTTCGTTCACGTGGCGGCCGCCGGTAGGCTAGAGGGGTGACTCCCGAAGAACTCTCCCTCGCCATATCCGCCTGCCTGAAAGACGCCATCGCCGCCGGTGAAATCGGGCTCTCCGCATCAGCTGTTCCTGATGAGGTGCGCGTGGAGCGACCGAAGAACCGGGAGCACGGCGACTGGGCCACTAATATCGCCCTCCAGCTGTCCAAGCAGGCCGGCACCAACCCGCGCGAATTCGCTACGATCCTCAGCGCCCGGCTGAAGAGCATCGACGGCGTCTCTGCCGTGGACATCGCCGGTCCCGGCTTCCTGAACATCACCGTGGACGCCGGCGCCGCAGGTGCCCTGGCCAAAGCGATCGTCGAAGCCGGCCCGGCATACGGCACCAATACCGCGCTCGCAGGCCATGTGGTCAACATGGAATTCGTATCGGCGAACCCCACCGGCCCGCTGCATATCGGCCACACCCGATGGGCCGCCCTTGGCGACGCCATTGCCCGCGTGCTGCGCGCGTCCGGCGCCGAAGTCACGGCCGAGTACTACATCAACGACGCCGGCTCGCAGATGAACACCTTCGCCCAGTCGGTCTACAACCGGCTCCACGGCCTGCCCGTTCCCGACGGCGGCTACCCAGGCCAGTACATCGCGGACCTCGGCCATGAGGTGCTCACCGAACACCCGGACATCCGCGAACTGACTGAAGTTGCGGCGATTCCCGTGATCCGCTCTGCGGCCTACCAGGCCCAGATGAAGGACATCCAGGCCACGCTCGCGGATTTCGGCGTCGAATTCGACGTGTTCTTCTCCGAGCAGGAACTGCACGACGCCGGCGCGATCGGAAGTGCCGTTGCCCGCCTTCGCGAGCAGGGCCACGTGTTCGACGACGGCGGTGCAGTCTGGCTGCGCACCACGGACTTCGGCGACGACAAGGACCGCGTAATGATCCGGGCCAACGGCGAGCCCACCTACTTCGCCGCCGACGCCGCGTACTACCTCTCCAAGAAGGACCGTGGCTTCACCGAGAAGATCTACCTTCTCGGTGCCGACCACCACGGTTACATCAACCGCCTCAAGGCCATTGCCGCCTGCGCGGGCGACGACCCCGAGGTCAACATCGAGGTGCTGATCGGCCAGCTGGTCTCCGTCAACGGTGCCAAGTTGTCCAAGCGTGCCGGCAACATCATCGAGCTCAAGGACCTCATCGACTGGCTTGGCAAGGATGCCGTGCGTTACTCGCTGGCCCGATTCCCTGCGGATTCGCCGCTGACGCTGGACCCGGACCTGCTCAAGAAGCACAGCAACGAGAACCCGGTCTTCTACGTCCAGTACGCCCACGCGCGTACCCGCGGCGCGGCACGCAACGCGGTTGCTGCCGGTGTGGACCGCAGCGCTTTCGAGGCTTCCCTGCTCGATCATGCCACCGAAAATGAGCTGCTTTCCTACCTGGGCAGCTACCCCTCCATTGTGGCCAAGGCCGCCGAGCTGCGCGAGCCGCACCGCGTGGCACGCCACCTTGAAGTCATTGCCGGCGCCTACCACCGCTGGTATGACGCCTGCCGGATCGCGCCCATGGGTGACGAGCCCGTGACGGACGTCAACCGCACGCGCCTCTGGCTCAACGACGCCACCAGCCAGGTGCTGGCCAACGGCCTGCACCTCCTTGGCGTTTCCGCGCCGGAACGGATGTGACCCCTATGCCAGTACAGCCTGCAAACTCAGGTCATGCATCCCCGCTTGCCCCTGAGTGGCTTACCGTTCCCGCAGACCTGAACGCGCTCCAGGAACCGATGTGGGCACAGGGTGTGCAAAAAAACGACGCCGGCGAGCTCGCCATTGACGGCATCCCCGTCAGTGAGCTCAAGGCGCAGTTCGGCACACCGCTGTTCGTGATGGACGAGGCCGACTTCCGCGCCCGGGCCCGTTCCTTCAAGGATTCCTTTGACGCCGCCTTCGCTGACATCTGCGGGGGAGTGGACGTTTACTACGCGGGCAAGTCGTTCCTGTGTACCGCCGTGGTGAAGTGGGTGGAGGAAGAAGGCCTGCGCCTGGACACCGCCTCCGGCGGAGAACTGGCCGTGGCAGCACGCGCCGGCATCGATGGCGCCCGCGTGGCGCTGCACGGCAACAACAAATCGGACGCGGAAATCAACCGTGCCCTGGACATGGGACTCGGCCGCATCGTGGTGGACAGCCTCGATGAGCTGGAGCGGTTGGCCAAAATTGCAGCCGGCCGTGGCGAAACCGCCAAGGTCATGCTGCGGCTGACCCCCGGCGTGCACGCCCACACCCACGAGTTCATTGCCACTGCCCACGAGGACCAGAAGTTCGGCCTCTCCATGGCCGGGGACACCACCGAGCAAGCCGGACTGTCAGCCGCGGAAGAGGCCGTGGCCGCGGCGACAAGCTACGCCAGCATCGACCTGCTCGGACTGCACTGCCACATCGGTTCCCAGATTTTCGAGCCGGACGGCTTTGCCCTGGCCGCCGAGAAGCTCCTCCGCTTCCTTGCTGCCATGCAGAAAAAGTACTCCATCGTGATGCCCGAACTGGACCTTGGCGGCGGCTACGGCATCGCCTACACCCCGGTGGACACTCCCCGCCCCGCAGCGGAGATCGCGCAGGCGATGGCCGCCGTCGTGCGTTCCACCTGCGCGGACCTGGGCATTAAGTCACCCCGGATTTCCATTGAACCGGGCCGTGCGATCGTGGGCAGCACCACCTTCACGCTGTACGAGGTGGGCACCCTGAAGACCGTGCGCGTCGATGCACCGGCCACCGGAACAGCTGAATCAGCTGGAACCGGGCCGGAAAACGTTACGCACCCGCGCCGCTATGTGTCAGTTGACGGCGGGATGAGCGATAACGCCCGCCCGGTGCTCTACGACGCGGATTATTCCGCCATTCTTGCCTCCCGGACGTCGGAGGCGCCTCCGCAGCTGTCCCGCGTGGTGGGCAAACATTGCGAGAGCGGCGACATAGTTGTTAGAGATGTATATCTGCCCGAGGACGTGGCAGCCGGTGATCTGCTTGCTGTACCGGGGACCGGCGCCTACTGCTGGGCCCTCTCAAGCAACTACAACTATCTGGCCCGGCCGGGCGTTGTCGCGGTGCGCGACGGATCTGCCCGGCTGATTGTCCGCGGGGAAACCGAAGAAGATCTGCTCAACCGCGACATGGGAGTCTGAATGACTGAATTGCGAACCCTGAAAGTAGCCCTGCTGGGCTGTGGCAACGTTGGGGCCCAGGTTGCGCGGATTCTCATTGAGGACGCCGACGCCTTGGCCGCCCGCACCGGCGCACGCCTGCAGCTCAGCGGCATCGCCGTGCGCAACGTGAACTCCAAGCGCGATGTGGAGCTTCCGCAGGAACTGTTCACCACCGACGCCGAGACCCTGGTCAAGGACGCCGACCTGGTCATCGAACTGATGGGCGGCATTGAGCCGGCCCGCACGCTGATCCTCTCGGCGCTGAGCAACGGCGCCTGCGTGGTCACCGGCAACAAAGCCCTGCTGGCCCAGGACGGCCCCACCCTTTATGAAGCGGCTGACAAGGCCGGCGTGCAGCTGTCCTACGAAGCTGCCGTGGCCGGCGCCATCCCCATCCTGCGGCCCATCCGGGACAGCCTCTCCGGCGACCGGATCACCCGCGTGCTGGGCATCGTCAACGGCACCACCAACTTCATTCTTGACCAGATGGATTCCACCGGCGCCCAGTTCGCAGACGCCCTCGCCGAAGCCCAGCGCCTCGGCTACGCGGAA
Source organism: Pseudarthrobacter sulfonivorans (assembly GCF_031454915.1). Classification (GTDB taxonomy): domain Bacteria; phylum Actinomycetota; class Actinomycetes; order Actinomycetales; family Micrococcaceae; genus Arthrobacter; species Arthrobacter sulfonivorans_C. The sequence continues at coordinate 689,760 of NZ_JAVDRS010000001.1, forward strand.
GCGGACCCCACTGCCGACGTCGAAGGCCACGACGCCGCCGCCAAGGCTGCCATCCTGGCCACGCTGTCCTTCCACACGCGGTTCGCGCTTGAGAACGTCCACTGCGAGGGCATCACGTCCGTCAGCGCGGCCGACATCGCCGCGGCCAAGGACGCCGGTTTTGTCATCAAGCTGCTTGCCATCGCAGAAAAACTTACCGATGCCGACGGCGGCGAGGGCGTTTCGGTGCGCGTGCACCCCACGCTGCTGCCGCGCGAGCACCCGCTGGCCGCCGTCCGCGGAGCGTTCAACGCCGTGTTCATCGAAGCGGAAAACGCCGGCGAGCTGATGTTCTACGGCCAGGGTGCCGGCGGCACCCCGACGGCGTCGGCAGTCCTTGGTGACCTCGTTTCGGCCGCCCGCCGCCTGGTCCTGGGCGGGCCCCAGCGCACCGAAACCACCACCGGCCACGTCCCGGCACTGCCCATCGAAGCGGCAACCACCAGCTACTACATCGGCCTCGACGTCGCCGATCAGCCCGGTGTCCTGGCCCGTATCGCCCAGCTCTTCGCGGAGCACGGTGTGTCCATCGAAATCATGCGGCAGACCATCCACAAGGACGCAGCGTCCAACGTGGAATCCGCCGAACTGCGGATTGTCACGCACCGCGCATCCGAGGCTGCCCTCGCAGCCACCGTCGAGGCCGTCAAGGGCCTGGACGTCATCAATTCAGTTACATCCGTTCTGCGGGTAGAAGGAGTCTAAGTGGCTCACCAATGGCGCGGCGTTATCCGCGAATACGCTGACCGTCTGCCCGTGACGGAATCCACCCGGGTGATCACCCTCGGCGAAGGCGGCACTCCGCTGGTGCACGCGCAGAAGCTCTCCGAACTGACCGGTTCCACCGTGTACTTGAAGGTCGAAGGGATGAACCCCACAGGTTCCTTCAAGGACCGCGGTATGACCATGGCCATGACTGCCGCCGTTGAATCCGGTGCCAAGGCCGTTGTCTGCGCGTCCACCGGGAACACCTCGGCCTCCGCTGCTGCCTACGCCACCGCGGCCGGCCTGAAGTGCGCTGTGCTGGTTCCCGAAGGCAAGATCTCCATGGGCAAGCTGAGCCAGGCCATCGCGCACGGTGCCACGCTGCTGCAGGTGGACGGCAACTTCGATAACTGCCTGGACATCGCGCGGAAGCTGGGGGAGTCCTATCCGGTATTCCTGGTTAACTCCGTCAACCCGGCCCGCATCCAGGGGCAGAAGACCGGTGCATTTGAGATCGTGGACTCGTTGGGCGACGCCCCGGACATCCACGTCCTGCCCGTAGGGAACGCCGGAAACATCACGGCGTATTGGAAGGGCTACAAGGAGTACTCGGCACCGTTCGAGTCGGCAACGGCCGGCACCCTTCCCGCCGTGTCCACCAAGACCCCGCAGATGTGGGGCTTCCAGGCCGCCGGTGCTGCCCCGTTCGTGGCGGGACACCCCATCACGGAACCGGACACCATCGCCACCGCCATCCGGATCGGCAACCCCGCTTCCTGGGACGGTGCCATTGCGGCCCGCGACGAGTCCGGCGGATTCATCGATGCCGTGACGGACGAGCAGATCCTGGACGCCCACCGCTGGCTCTCAGCCCGTGAAGGCGTTTTCGTCGAGCCTGGCTCCGCCGCCGGGGTGGCGGGCTTACTCAAGAAGCACGCCGCAGGGGAAGTGCCTTCCGGCAAGACCATCGTCATCACCGTGACGGGCCACGGACTTAAGGACCCCCAGTGGGCCCTGCGTACCGAAGACGGCAGCGAAGTGCAGCCGGTCAAGGTCTCCAACGACGTTGTCACCGTTGCAGCTGAACTGGGACTGGAAGAAAAGTAGCCTTGAAAACCACCGCGCCCACCACCGTTGGCCTGCCGCTCATCGATGCAGGACAGCGCGTCACCGTCAGGGTCCCGGCCACCAGCGCCAACCTCGGTCCGGGATATGACAGCCTGGGCCTTGCCCTCGCACTGCACGACACCCTGACGGTGGAAAGCCTCGAATCCGCTGAGCTCGTGTTTGAGCTCAGCGGCGAGGGGGCGGACAGCCTGCCACGCGACGCCAGCCACCTCGTGGTCCGGGCCATGGAGGCCGCCTTTTCGCGGCTGGGCTATCGGCATGGTGGACTCCGGATCACGGCGACGAACGTCAATCCCCACGGCCGCGGGCTGGGCTCGTCCGCGTCGGCCGTGGTGGCGGCTGTTTCTGCCGCCAATGCCATGGTGCCGGCCGAGGGGCAGCGCGGGCGGGACTGGATCCTGCAGCTGACCAGCGAGATGGAAGGCCACCCGGACAACGTCGCGCCCGCGATTTTCGGCGGACTGGCGCTGTCATGGCAGGACAGTGACCAGTACAGGAGCACGTGCGCCACAGTGGCGGGCTCAGTGATCCCCATCGTGGCAGTTCCTGACTTTGAATTGTCCACCGAAGCGGCCCGGGCGTTGCTGCCGGCATCCGTAGGCCACCACGCCGCAGCGATGAACTCGGGCCGGGCGGCGCTGCTTATCCACGCGCTGACGCAGAAGCCGGAATTCCTGCTCGCCGGCACCGAGGACTACCTCCACCAGAGCTACCGGGCAGAGGCCATGCGCCCCAGCGCCGCGCTTATCAGGGCCCTGCGCAACGCGGGCCACGCAGCAGTGGTTTCCGGTGCCGGACCCACCGTGCTGGTCCTCGCCAACGGCGAGGCCGAAGCAACTGACGTACTCGCGTTCATAGAGTCGTACACAACAGCGAACACGCCGGATATCGGCTGGCGTGTGCTGAAGCTGGCAGTGGACGTCGAAGGTGCTAAGGTGGACTTGCACCGGCGGTAATTCCGCCTATCTGATCTGCAGTTGCATTCAGCTGTTATTTGATCTCCTACTGCGCAATATTTTCCGGTGTCACCTGCTTGGTCTGTCGCAGGAATCTGCAGCAAGAAGTGTCTGCCCCTGAACCGTCAGTCCAGCGTTCCGTCATTAATCGGTGCGTGAGGTGAATCAGTATCCGGCCCTGCTGGCCGAAATCCAACCGGCAAGGCCGAAACTCCCGGCTGCAGATCTGAACTGCAGCCCAGATCAAATCATCGCGTCCAGCTCCCAGTCTGGACGCCGTCGAGGGGGAAGGATCCTTCGTGACCGAAACCACTGAGCTGTCTTCAGCTGTGGACACATCAACTTCTGCAGCCGGATCGTCAACGGCCGCACCCGCCAAGAGCAGTGGCCTCGCCGGCCTCAAGCTCGCCCAGCTGCAGGCTCTTGCCAGCCAGCTGGGGATCTCCGGTGGGTCCCGCATGCGCAAGGGGGACCTGGTCACAGCCATTTCCGCCCACCGCGCAGGCACTCCGGCCACCAAGGCTCCGGCCAAGGCTGCCGAAAAAGCGACTGAAAACCACGTGGCGGCTGCCGCTCCCGTGGCTGCTGCCAGCGAAACCACGGAGGCCCCGGCCGCCGAGGGAACCCGGGCCCGTGGCCGTGGCCGCAGCCGGCGCGCTGTCAGCGACGGCGTGGTAGCGGCTCCGGCCGCTGCTCCCGCTGAAGCCCCGGCCGCTGCCCCCGCCGAAGCTCCTGCCGCCGCACCCGCCGAGACCGGCGAAGCAGCCGAAGGTGCCGGCGAACGCCGCCAGCCGCGTACCCGCAACCGCCGCCGCGGTGAAGCAGCGGCTACCTCTGTGCAGGCTGCGGAGGCCACCGAAGCGACGTCCGAGCAGCCCGCCGCCGAACAGCGCCAGGCGGACCGCGCCGAAACCCGCACCGAAACCCAGCGGACTGACGCCCAGGGTGCCGAATCCGGCGACGGCCAGCGTTCCGACCGTCGTGAAGGCGGCCGCACCCGCGGTGCCCGGGACACCGGTGCCCGTGAGGCCAACGCCCGCGATACCAACGTCCGTGAAAGCACCGACGGCGGCCGCGACAACGCCGGCAGCCGCGACGCAGGCCAGCGTGAAGGCACCCGCCGCGACGACACGCGCGATGGCGACGATTCAGACGGCGGCAGCCGCAGGAACCGCCGCAACCGCCGTGACCGGAACGACCGCAGCGACCGTTCCGGCGGCCAGGACAGCCGGGACAACTCCCGCAACGACCGTTTCCGCGACCGCAACGACCGCCGTCGGGGACGTGCCCAGGGACCGGACGTCGACGACGTCGAGGTCACCGAGGACGACGTCCTGCTGCCGGTGGCCGGCATCCTGGACGTCCTGGAGAACTACGCGTTCATCCGCACCTCCGGTTACCTGCCGGGCCCGAACGACGTCTACGTGTCCCTCGCCCAGGTTAAGAAGTACAACCTGCGCAAGGGCGACGCCGTCGTCGGCGCCATCCGTGCACCGCGTGAAGGCGAGGACCGCAGCCAGCAGTCCGCCCGCCAGAAGTTCAACGCGCTGGTCCGCGTCACCTCCGTGAACGGCAAGACGCCGGAAGAGCTCAAGGACCGCGTCGAATTCGCCAAGCTGGTCCCGCTTTACCCGTCCGAGCGACTGCGCCTGGAAACCGACCCCAAGAAGATCGGGCCCCGCGTCATCGACCTGGTTGCCCCGATCGGCAAGGGCCAGCGCGGCCTGATCGTCTCCCCGCCGAAGGCCGGCAAGACGCTCATCCTGCAGTCCATCGCCAACGCCATCACCACCAACAATCCTGAGGTCCACCTCATGATGGTGCTCGTTGACGAACGTCCTGAAGAAGTCACGGACATGCAGCGCACGGTCAAGGGCGAAGTTATTGCCTCCACCTTCGACCGTCCCGCAGACGACCACACCACCGTGGCTGAGCTCTCCATCGAACGCGCCAAGCGCCTCGTGGAAATGGGCATGGACGTAGTGGTGCTCCTCGACTCCATGACCCGGCTGGGCCGCGCCTACAACCTGGCAGCACCGGCCTCCGGCCGAATCCTGTCCGGTGGTGTGGACTCCGCCGCGCTGTACCCGCCGAAGCGCTTCTTCGGTGCAGCCCGCAACATCGAAAACGGTGGCTCGCTCACCATCCTGGCAACGGCCCTCGTGGAGACCGGTTCCAAGATGGACGAGGTCATCTTCGAAGAGTTCAAGGGCACCGGCAACATGGAGCTCCGCCTGTCCCGCCAGCTGGCGGACAAGCGCATCTTCCCGGCCGTGGATGTCAACGCGTCCGGCACACGCCGCGAAGAGAACCTGCTTTCCCCGGAGGAAGTCAAGATCATGTGGAAGCTGCGCCGTGTCCTCTCCGGACTGGAAACGCAGCAGAGCCTTGAGCTGCTGACGAACAAGATCCGGGAGACCCAGAGCAACGTCGAGTTCCTGATGCAGGTCCAGAAGACGACGCTTGGTGCCAAGTCGGATAACGACAAGTAGCTACGCATAACCGCTCGAGAATTGGCGGCCCTTCCCGGGCCGCCAATTCCCTGGGCGGTTGTTGCGTTAACCCGGTTACTCCGCTTCAAAAGCAACGCGGGGTCACTTAAGGCCCTCCAAGGCCGCTGAATTGGGCGGTAAGTGACCCCGCGTTGCAGTTACTAGACTTGTAAGAGTCGAAAGAGGTTTTGAAAATGTTTGAGTCCGTACAGGGCCTGCTTGATGAGCATGATGCTATCCAGGCGCAGCTGGGGGATCCTGCTGTCTATGCTGACCAGCGGCTCGCCCGGAAGCTGGGGCGGCGCTCTGCGCAGCTGAACGGCATTGTTGAGGCCTATCACAAGTGGGAAGGCCTCCGCGATGACCTGGCTGCGGCCAAGGAGATGGCTGCGGAGGATCCCGAGTTCGCGGCCGAGGTCCCTGAGCTGGAGGTGGCCATGGAGGCTGCCTCGGCCAAGCTGCGCCGCCTGCTCATCCCGCGCGACCCTGACGACGCCCGCAACGTGATTCTTGAGGTCAAGGGCGGTGAAGGCGGCGACGAAGCTGCCCTTTTCGCGGGCGACCTCCTGCGCATGTACACCCGGTACGCGGAATCACGCGGCTGGAAGACCGAACTGATCTCTGCCACCGAGTCTGACCTCGGCGGTTACAAGGACGTCCAGATGGCCGTCAAGGGTAGCTCGAACGATCCTGCCGAAGGCGTTTACGCGCGGCTGAAGTTCGAGGGCGGCGTCCACCGCGTGCAGCGGGTGCCCGTGACCGAATCACAGGGCCGGATCCACACGTCCGCAGCAGGCGTCCTGGTGCTGCCCGAGGTGGACGAGCCCGAAGAGCTGGACATCAATCAGAACGACCTCAAGATCGACGTGTACCGGTCCTCCGGCCCTGGTGGCCAGTCTGTGAACACCACGGACTCCGCCGTCCGCATCACGCACCTTCCCACGGGCATCGTGGTGGCCATGCAGAACGAGAAATCCCAGCTGCAGAACCGCGAAGCGGGGATGCGAGTGCTCCGCGCCCGCATCCTGGCGCACCAGCAGGAGATCATCGACGCCGAGAACTCGGCCCAGCGTAAGTCGCAGATCCGCACCATGGACCGTTCCGAGCGCATCCGCACCTACAACTACCCGGAAAACCGGATCGCGGACCACCGCACCGGCTACAAGGCGTACAACCTGGACCAGGTCATGAACGGCGACCTCGAGCCGGTCATCCAGTCCGCCATCGAGATGGACGAACAGGCTCGCCTGGACGCCATCGGCGAATAGCCAACTACGGGAAGCCAGAGATGACACTCGGGCCGGAACAGTCGCTGGCGGCTGCCGTCGGGGAGGCCACCGCGATCCTTCGGGACGCCGGCGTCCCCAGTCCCCGCGTCGATGCCGAGCTCTTGGCGGACCACCTTCTGGGGGTAGGGCTCGGCAGGCTCAGGGCGATGATGCTGGGGGATTCCCCGGCGCCGGAGGGCTACGCCGAACTTGTGGCCGAACGGGCGCAGCGGATCCCGCTGCAGCACATCACCGGCGTGGCGCACTTCAGGTATCTCGAGCTCGCCGTCGGGCCAGGGGTGTTTATCCCGCGTCCCGAAACGGAATCCGTTGTCCAATTGGTCATTGACCACGTCAAGGGCATGGCGCATCCGCGGATTGTCGACCTGGGGACCGGCTCGGGCGCGATTGCCGGCTCGATCGCCCACGAGGTGCCGGGCGCCGAAGTCCATGCCGTGGAGTACAGCACGTTCGCGCACGCATGGGCCGAGAAGAACCTGGCCCCGCTGGGCGTCAGGCTCATCCTGGGGGACCTGCGCAACGCGCTGCCGGAACTTAACGGTACTTTCGACGTCGTGGTTTCCAACCCGCCCTACATTCCCGCCGAAGCCATCCCGAACGAACCCGAAGTTGCCCTCCACGATCCTGCCGAAGCCCTGTACGGCGGGGGAGCAGACGGCATGGAACTGCCGACGGCGGCGGCCGCCTCGGCAGCCCGGCTTCTGGTTCCCGGCGGCTACTTCGTGATGGAACACGCCGAAGTCCAGGCCGGCTGGATCGCAGGCATGATGAAGCGCGCCGGTGTCTGGACGGAGATCACCACACACCTGGACCTCAACGGCAAGGAACGCGCCACCAGCGCCGTGCTGGCCGGTCCGCGCCACGACTGATGAAAGAATAAGCCAGTGACCACAACCTACAACTGCACGTCAGAGGATCAGCGCGCCCTGGGGCTGGAGCATGCCCAGCGTGCCATCAGCGAAAAGAAGTGCGTGGTCTTTCCCACCGACACTGTCTACGGGATCGCGGCCGATGCCTTCTCGCCGCAGGCCGTCACCATGCTGCTGGTCTCCAAGGGGCGCAGCCGCGCCATGCCGCCGCCCGTGCTCATTCCCCGGATCAACGCCCTGGACGGACTGGCCACGGACATTTCCGCAGACGCCCGCAAGCTGGCCGAGGCGTTCTGGCCCGGCGGACTGACCCTGATCCTGCACGCCCAGCTGTCGCTCGACTGGGACTTGGGCGACACCCAGGGAACGGTGGCCCTGCGTATGCCGGCCGACGAGGTGGCGCAGGAACTCCTGACCCTGACAGGTCCACTGGCGGTATCCTCCGCGAACCGGACGGGCCAGGCACCCGCGCAGACCGCAGCCGAAGCACGTGCCCAGCTCGCCGACTCCGTGGAGGTGTACCTCGAAGGCGGCTTCCGGCCGCTGGAAGGAACGGCCGCGGTGCCTTCCACCATCGTGGACGCAACCGGGCCCATCCTGCGGGTGGTGCGCAACGGTGCGGTGTCCCTGGACCAGCTCCGGGAACATGTTCCGGGGGTACTGGGCCTGGGTGAAATTCCGCTGGCAGAGCCGGAGGACACTGCGCCCGAGGACACTTTGCCGGAGGGTGCTCCGCTTGGGGACGACGCAGGCCAAGATTCGAAGGATGCCGCGCCGGCCGGGGAATCTGTCGAATCCGGGGACGCCGGGGAGCCTGCGGCTACGGCTTCCGATGACGCCGGGGAAGGCACACCGGACGTGCGGAAACCCGCGGCGCCCGCCGAAAAGGATCCGGAGGCATGACCGTTGGCCGCGACCGCCTAAGACTCCTGGACGTCGAGGTCACCGCCGTGCCCGAACACGGCATGGCAGACGTTCTCAGTGGCCTTATCGCAGCGGGGGGCCGACGTACGGTGGTCGGTCATAACCTGCACAGCTGCTACCTGTACCACACCCTTCCCGATTTCAGGGCGCTGTACGACTCCGCAGATGTTGTGCTCCTGGACGGTGCTCCCGTCTACACGGTCTGGAAGCGCCAGGCGTCAGCGGGCGCGCCCGATTCCAGCTACAGGGTGGGTTCGACAGACTGGATCAAGCACCTGGGTTCCGTGGCCGGCTTGGACCGCGTGGCCGTGGTGGGCACCAATGAGCTCAGTAATGCCGAAGCGTGCCGCCGACTTGAGGTGCTCTTGCCCGGAGCGAAGGTGCTCGGCTGGGCCGGGCAGGACTGGGACGCGGACAGGGAAAGCGCTGTCGTCGACGAGCTCCAGGCTTTTGGGCCGAACCTCGTCCTCGTGGGCCTGGGGATGCCGCTGCAGGAATCTTTCCTGTGGCAGCGCCGTGATGACCTTCCCGACGCCGTTTATGGTGCGGTGGGCGGTGCGCTTGACCAGATTTCCGGACACCAGCGGCTCGCTCCGCGGTGGCTCGGCAGGCTCGGCTTTGAATGGCTGTGGCGCCTCATACTCTCACCCCGGAGGGTTTTCGGACGCGTATTCCTTGAGCCCTGGAAACTGGCCGCTGTCCTAGCCCGCCGGAAATTTCGATCGACGAAAACAGGGACCAGTAAATGAGCAAGAATGTCGTCGCCGTGGTTGTCACGTATAACCGGCGGGAGCTTCTCGAAACCACCCTCCGCGGCATCACCTCCGGAACAGTCCTGCCCTCCACCGTGGTCATCGTGGACAACGCCTCCACGGACGGCACTGCAGATTTCCTGGCCACCTACAACGGTCCAGTCGCCGCGGACACCGTCCGGCTCGACCAGAACCTGGGCGGCGCTGGGGGATTCGTCGTGGGAATGGAGCGCGCGGTCCTGGACCACGCCGCGGACTACGTGTGGATCATGGATGACGACACTGAACCGCAGCCCGGAGCACTCGAGGAGGCCCTGGCGGCGTCGCAGGCCTACGCCGCGGCTTCCGGAGATGAACCAAGTTTTGTTGCCAGCCGGGTGGTTTGGACCGACGGACGCGATCATCCGATGAACCGGATGCGTCCACGGCTGGGGGCCAGCGAAGAAGACCGTGAGACCGCCAGCCGGGCCGGGGGAGTCCAGATCAGGACGGCATCATTCGTGTCCATCCTCATTGATGCCGGGCAGATACGGCGCCATGGCCTTCCTATCGCCGACTACTTCATCTGGAACGACGATTTGGAGTACACGGCGCGGATCTCACGGCGACAGAATGCCATCTCCGTCGAGAAGTCCGTCGCAAACCACCACACCAAGTCTTTCGGGGACGCCGGCGCTGATCCTGGTGCGCGATTCTATTACGAGGTGCGGAACAAGTTGTGGGTCTACACGCGTTCGTCGGCGCTCACCCCTTGGGAGAAGGTGCTGTATTCAGGCGCCTCCATCCGTAACTGGAGCCGGACCATCGCCGGCTCGCCGAACAAGAGCCTCCTCGTCCAGGGACTCCTACGGGGGCTGCTGCACGGTCTGAAAGCGCCCCGCAGCAACGAGCAGGTCCTCAACGGGATCTATCCGCTCCGCGATGTGCGGCTGACCGGGGGACCTGTCGCATGATCATGTACCTGCTCATGGGGCTGACGGCTGCCGTCGTGTCCTATGGGGCCACCTGGGGTGCCCGCGTTGTCGGCAACCGGCTGGAACTCCATATGCCCATCCGTAGCCGTGACATGCATTCGACGCCGGTCTCCCGGTTGGGCGGTGTGGCGATCTTTCTCGGCGTGCTGGTGGCACTCATCGTGGCCAGCCAGTCCTTCTTCGTCAAAGACATTTACCGCCACAACTTTTCGCCCTGGGGCGTCCTGGCCGGTGCGACGCTGATCGTGCTGGTGGGCGTCGCCGATGACCTCCTGGACATCCGCTGGTGGGTGAAACTTATCGGCCAGAGCGCTGCAGCCCTGGTGGTGGCCATCTGGGGAGTCCGGATGACCATTGTCCCGTGGGTGCCGGAGCCGATTTTCCTTGAGAACGAGATGATCCGCATCGTGCTGACCGCCGGGCTGATTGTCACCACCATGAACGCCTTCAACTTCATTGACGGTCTGGACGGGCTGGCCGCCGGCGTGGCGATCATCGGCGGAACCGCGTTCTTCTTCACCGCGTACTGGGTGCACCGGAACGCAGTCCTGTTGGACTACTCGGACCTCGCCACGCTCCTCATGGCCGTTGTCGTGGGCAGTTGCATCGGCTTCCTCCCGCACAACTGGTTCCCGTCCAAGATCTTTATGGGCGATTCCGGCGCCATGCTTATCGGCCTGCTGTTCGCCGCCGCCGGCATCGTGTCAACCGGCCAGATCACCTCCGGGCTGTACGACAGGGCCAACGGTATTTCCACCGTCATACCCATCCTGTTGCCCTTCGCCGTGCTCTTCCTCCCTTTGCTGGACCTGGGGCTCGCCGTCGTCCGCAGAACGGCACGGGGACGTTCCCCATGGTCGGCAGACCGGGGACACCTCCACCACAAGCTGCTGGACATCGGTTACTCGCACCGCACCGCCGTGATCCTGATGTACCTGTGGACCGCTGTGCTGTCATTCGGTGGTTTGGCTTTTGCCGTGTTTCCGTGGCAACCCGTGTTGGCGGCGGACATCTTCGCCACGTTGTTAATGGGGCTGGTGACGGCATGGCCGTACCTGCGACGGGGGAGCGACGAGCCGGTCGCGTAACCGTGTACGGATTCATTTCTATCTCGTGTAGAATTTAGGGGCAGCCAAAGCTGCCCCTCCACCCAGCCCCAGGGCGCCGACGATTGGGATCTCATGACCTCCAACGCCGACCCCGGACCAGCGTCCGGCAACGGATCCGTTGGCGTCTCCGGTCCCACCGGGTCCCTGTGGCTTCGCCTCCTCGCCATCAGTTCAGCTGCCGGCGCGGGCGCAATCATTCTGGCTGGTATTCCCGCAGGCATCCTGAACGGGCCCGACGGCGTCCTGTCCAGTTCCTTGGGCGGCCTCCTGGTCATGGTCTTCTTCGCGATCAGTCTTCTGGTTGGCCACTTTATGGGGCGCAATAACCCGTCCGGTGCCATCGGAATGTTCGTGGCCACCTACTTTGTCAAGGTGGTGGGCTTCGCGGTGGTCCTGTTCCTGATCGGAGCACCTGCCTGGCTGCACGGACAATGGTTCCTTATTGGTGCCGTTGCCACCGTTGTATTGTGGCAGGCCGCCGAAATCTACGGCTTCAGCAAAGCGCGCCTGCAGATTTACAACGACCCGGAGCCGAAGGAGCCCAACGATGTCTGATCGGAAACGAACAGAAAGTAACGGCTCCCCGGAGTCCAGGAACAACCCCTCCACGCCGGGAGTGTCGGCCGAAAACAGCAACGGTGGATACAACGCCGGAATGGCCGTCTTCAGCTACATAATTGGCGGAATCATCGTCTGGAGTTTGATAGGGTGGGGTCTGGATTATCTGTGGGGAACCCGCTGGATCGTGCTCGCAGGCGCTCTGCTTGGAGCTGTCGGAGGATTCTATCTTTCTCACATGCACGGCCTTACCAGTTCCAGAAACTCGACAGGTAAGAGCGGCGCAGACAGCGGCCCGTCCGCGGACGGAAACACTAATGCCAAATAATTTCACAGGGGGACTTGCGGAGCAAACATCCGCCGATCCCCGACCAACGCCCAATGATGGACACTGCAGAGAGGAAACGCGTTGATCGCGCTTGCGCTCCCGGCCCAAGATTCAGGAGAGTTCACTCCTCCTGGAATTGAAGAAATGCACCTGCCGGCAATCCTGCCGTGGGGGGTGGCAGACGGATTCTCCAAGCAGATGCTCCTGGTGGTCCTGTCGGTCGTCATTATCGCTACGTTCTTTCTGCTAGCTGCGCGGAAGCAGCAGCTTGTCCCCGGCAAGCTCCAGTTCGCTGGTGAAATGGCCTACGGCTTTGTGCGTAACAGCATCGCCAAGGACATTATCGGCGGCAAAGACTTTATGAAGTATGTGCCGCTGTTGTTCAGCCTCTTCTTCTTTATCCTCGTAAACAACATTTACGGTGCAATTCCCGTGCTGCAGCTCCCGAGCTTCTCGCACGTCGGCGGCGCCTATGTCCTCGCAGGCATTGTTTACTTCACCTGGATTGCCATCGGCATCAAGAAGAACGGCCTGAAGTACTTCAAGCTGGCCACCGTACCCTCCGGCGTACCGGTCTACATCCTTCCGCTCATCATCCCGATCGAGATCATCTCCAACTTCCTGGTCCGGCCCGTCACGCACAGCCTCCGTCTGTTTGCCACCATGCTGGCCGGTCACCTGATCGTCATGATCGCAGGCTCGGGCATCGAGTTCCTGGTGATGCAGGAGAACATCCTGCTCAAGGGAACCTCGCTCCTGGTGCTGGGCGGCGCTATCGCCATGTACATGCTGGAGGCGCTGATCATGGCGCTCCAGGCCTACGTTTTCACGCTGCTGACTGCCATCTACATTGAAGGCGCGCTGCACGCGGACAGCCACTAGGCTCCCACAAACTTCCCCTCAGGGGATGAAGCAAACCAAACAACCTGCCACACAGATGGCATCTTGAAAGGAATAAAATGGAAGGCAATCTCAACCTCGTAGGTTACGGTCTGTCCGCAATCGGCGGTGGTATCGGTGTTGGTCTCGTGTTCGCCGCTTACATCAACGGCGTTGCACGTCAGCCGGAAGCCCAGCGCGTCCTCCAGCCGATCGCATTCCTCGGCCTCGCGCTGACCGAAGCTCTCGCCATCCTCGGCCTGGTCTTCGCTTTCGTTCTCTAAGTCTGACGAACCAAGCGAACATCCAGAACCGAGTAGAAAAGGACGGGTGAATTATGAACCAGGTGATCATCTCAGCCGCCACAGAGGGCGAGACTAACCCACTGGTACCCAACGTCTGGGAAATGGGCGTTGTCCTCGTCGGCTTTGCTGTCCTCATGTTCATCGTGGTCAAGTTCATTGTCCCGATGTTCGAGAAGACGTTTGCAGAGCGCGCTGAGGCAATCGAAGGCGGCATCGCCAAGGCTGAAAAGGCCCAGGCGGAAGCATCTGCTGCCCTCGAGGAGTACAAGCAGCAGCTCACTGATGCCCGCGCAGAAGCCAACCGCATCCGCGAGGAAGCCCGTGCCGAAGGCGCCCAGATCCTTGCTGATCTGAAGGAAAAAGCAGCTGCTGAATCGGCCCGCATCACGGCCCAGGCCCACGTGCAGATCGAATCGGAGCGTCAGGCGGCAGTTGTGTCCCTGCGTTCGGAGGTAGGCACGCTGGCTACCACGCTGGCAGGCCGCATTGTTGGCGAGGCGCTCAGCGATGACGAGCGTTCCGCCCGTGTGGTTGACCGTTTCCTGGCAGATCTGGAGACCCAGAACGCAGGTGCAGCTAAGTAATGTCAGGTGTATCGAGCGAATCGCTGACCACGGCCCTGACCACGCTGGAAGCTAAGCTTCCGCTGGCCTCGCTGCAGTTGGCTAAGGAACTCTTCGGAATCCTGGGAACGGTGGACAGCTCGGCTGGCTTGCGCCGTGCCTTGACTGACCCGTCCCGCAGCGGTGACGAAAAGTCGGCGCTGGTCAGGCAGCTCGTTGGCGGAAAAGTCTCCGCTGATGCTGCGGACATCGCGGGCGGACTGGCCAGTTCACGCTGGGCATCGGCCCGAGATATCGGCGATGCACTCGAGACGCTTGCCGCGACGGTGGTTATCGCCGTTGCTGAAAACAAGTCGGCCGTTTCTGCCTCCGGTGTCTCTGGGCTGGAAGAACTGGAGAACGATCTGTTCTCCTTCAACCAGGCCGTTGCCTCCAACCACGAGGTACAACGTGCTTTGTCGGAGCCGCAGGCAAGTGCTGCAGCGAAGATCGGTTTGGCGCAGAAGCTGGTACCCGGCGCAAGCGAGGAAGCAAAAGTCCTCATTGCCCAGGCAGTGTCCGCACCCCGCGGCATCAAGCCGACCAACCTGGTAGCCCGGTTCGCCGAGCTGGCAGCTAAACGGCAGCAGCGCTGGATTGCAACGGTCAGCGTCACGCGTCCCCTGACGGAGACGCAGTTTGCCCGCCTCCAGGCGGGGCTGAACGCCCTGTATGGTCGCGAGCTCAAGGTCAATATCACTGTTGATCCTGAACTGATCGGCGGAATCCGCGTCCAGGTGGGTGACGAAGTGCTTGACGCTTCGGTTATCACCCGGCTGGGCCAGCTCCACCGCCAACTGGCCGGTTAGCCGGACAAGCACAACTTAACGAAACGAAACCCCGGTCATCGTGAGCAACGATGATCACGAAAACAGGAGAGCAGGGACTGCAGATGGCCGAATTGACCATCAACGCCGACGACGTCCGTAATGCGTTGAACGAGTTCGCGGCGTCCTACGAACCCGGAAACGCTGAGCGCGTAGAGGTTGGCCGTGTAACAACCGCAGGTGACGGCATCGCCCGTGTTGAGGGCCTTCCCTCGGTCATGGCGAACGAGCTGCTTCGCTTCGAAGATGGCACCCTGGGCCTGGCCCAGAACCTGGACGTCCGCGAAATCGGTGTGATTGTCCTCGGTGACTTCACCGGAATCGAAGAAGGCCAGGAAGTCCACCGCACCGGGCAGGTTCTGTCCGTGCCGGTTGGCGATGCCTTCCTCGGCCGCGTGGTTGACCCGCTGGGCCAGCCCATCGACGACCTCGGCGAGATCAAGGCCGAGACCACCCGTGCGCTGGAACTCCAGGCACCGGGCGTGACCCAGCGTAAGTCGGTTCACGAGCCCATGCAGACCGGTCTCAAGGCTATCGACGCCATGATCCCGATCGGCCGCGGCCAGCGCCAGCTGATCATTGGTGACCGCCAGACCGGTAAGTCGGCAATCGCCATTGACACCATCATCAACCAGAAGGCCAACTGGGCTTCCGGCGATGTAACCAAGCAGGTGCGTTGCATCTACGTGGCAATCGGTCAGAAGGCATCAACCATCGCGGCTGTCCGTCAGACCCTCGAGGACAACGGCGCACTGGAATACACCACCATTGTGGCTTCCCCTGCGTCTGACCCCGCAGGCTTCAAGTACCTGGCACCGTACGCCGGTTCGGCCATCGGCCAGCACTGGATGTACGGCGGCAAGCACGTCCTCATCGTGTTTGATGACCTCTCCAAGCAGGCTGAGGCTTACCGTGCAGTTTCGCTGCTGCTGCGCCGCCCGCCGGGACGCGAAGCCTACCCGGGCGACGTCTTCTACTTGCACTCCCGTCTGCTGGAGCGTTGTGCCAAGCTCTCCGACGAGCTCGGTGCCGGCTCGATGACCGGCCTGCCGCTCATCGAAACCAAGGCAAACGACGTCTCGGCGTATATCCCGACCAACGTGATCTCCATTACCGATGGCCAGATCTTCCTGCAGTCGGACCTCTTCAACGCCAACCAGCGTCCGGCCGTCGACGTGGGTGTCTCTGTGTCCCGCGTTGGTGGTGCTGCACAGGTCAAGTCCATGAAGAAGGTTTCCGGTACCTTGAAGCTGGAGCTGGCTCAGTACCGCGACATGCAGGCGTTCGCAATGTTCGCGTCGGACCTCGACGCCGCATCGCGCCAGCAGCTGACCCGTGGTGCACGCCTCATGGAACTGCTCAAGCAGGGCCAGTACTCGCCGTTCCCGATCGAGAACCAGGTCGTTTCAATCTGGGCAGGTACCAACGGTCACCTCGATGAAGTTCCGGTTGAAGACATCAACCGCTTCGAGACCGAATTCCTGGAGCACCTGAAGCACAAGTCCTCCATCCTGACCACGCTGGCGCAGACCAACGTTATGGACGATGACACCGCTGAAGCACTGAAGACCGCGATCGTGGACTTCAAAAAGGGCTTCTTCGGCGAGGGTGACAACCGCCTGGTAGGCGCCGGCCACGAGGAGCACGACGCTATCTCGGAAACCGAAGTCGACCAGGAAAAAATCGTCAAGCAGAAGCGCTAGTTTCGCTGGCAGGGACTGCCGGGACCTTCACCGGTTCCGGCAGTCCCGGCCACCGGGATCTTAGGAAAGGATAAGTATGGGAGCCCAGATTCGGGTCTACCGCCAGAAGATCAGCTCGACAACGTCGATGCGCAAGATCTTCAAGGCGATGGAACTGATCGCTACCTCGCGCATTGGCAAGGCCCGCGCACGCGTAGCGGCTTCACTGCCTTACGCAAACGCGATCACGCGTGCCGTTTCTGCTGTCGCAAGCCAGAGCGAAATTGACCACCCGCTGGTCACCGAACCGGAGCAGATCCGCCGGGCGGCCGTGCTGGTCATTACCTCTGACCGAGGCCTCGCAGGATCGTACTCGGCGACAGTACTCAAGCAGGCCGAAGGCCTGATTGAGCTGCTGCACGGGGAGGGCAAGGAAGTTAAGACCTACGTGATGGGCCGCAAGGCGCAGGCGTACTTCGATTTCCGGAACCGTCCTTTCGAGCGCGCCTGGACCGGCAACACGGATGCTCCGCTGTTCGAGGTTGCCCGCGAGGTGGGGGCAGCACTGCTCGAAGACTTCGCGACCGCCTACGAAGAGGGCGGCGTGGACGAAATCCATGTTGTTTACACCCGCTTCAAGTCCATGGTGACCCAGGAGCCGACGGTCATCCGTCTCCTCCCGCTCGAAGTTGTCGAAGAGCAGGCTGCGTCTGAATCAGACCTGTTGCCGCTCTACGAATTCGAGCCGGAAACGGAGCAGGTTCTTGATGCTCTGCTGCCGCGCTACATCGAGTCACGTATTTTCGCCGCCATGTTGCAGGCCGCAGCTTCAGAGCTCGCAGCCCGCCAGCGGGCGATGAAGTCCGCCGGCGACAACGCCACGGACCTCATCAAGAAGTACACGCGTCTGCGCAACACTGCCCGCCAGGCTGAAATTACGCAGGAGCTTTCGGAAATCGTTGCCGGTGCCGACGCCTTGAGCGCGTCTTAGCCTGCACGGTCCGGTACGGCTGTACCTGCACCAAAGAACAAACTTAACCCCCACGCCATCTACTGAGTGAAGTGAGAGAGATGACTGCCACTGCTACCGAACACGTAGCCGCAACGTCCGGTGCCACCGGCCGTATTGCACGTGTTATTGGCCCGGTTGTCGACGTCGAATTCCCGGCTGACGCAATCCCCTCGATTTACAACGCCCTCACCACGGAGGTTACCCTCAACGGTGAGACCAGGACCATCACCTTCGAGGTTGCCCTCCACCTGGGCGACAACCTCATCCGTGCCATCTCGCTGCAGGCTACCGACGGACTCGTCCGCGGCACCAACGTAGTGGACACCGGTTCCCCGATCACCGTGCCTGTTGGCGACGGCGTCAAGGGCCACATCTTCAACGTCCTCGGCAAGCCGCTGGACGTTGATGAGTCCGAGATCCAGGCTTCGGACTACTGGCCGATCCACCGCAAGGCTCCCGCCTTCGCAACGCTTGAGGGTTCCACCGAGATGCTGGAAACCGGCATCAAGGTCATTGACCTTCTCACCCCGTACATCAAGGGTGGCAAGATCGGCCTGTTCGGCGGCGCCGGCGTGGGTAAGACGGTTCTGATCCAGGAAATGATCACCCGTGTGGCACGTAACTTCGGTGGTACTTCGGTATTCGCCGGTGTTGGCGAGCGTACCCGTGAAGGTAACGACCTCTGGGTTGAAATGGAAGAGGCAGGCGTCCTGAAGGACACCGCCCTTGTATTCGGCCAGATGGATGAGCCGCCGGGAACGCGTTTGCGCGTTGCACTGTCCGCCCTGACCATGGCGGAGTACTTCCGCGATGTGCAGAACCAGGACGTGCTGTTGTTCATCGACAACATCTTCCGCTTCACCCAGGCAGGCTCCGAGGTTTCCACCCTCCTCGGCCGCATGCCGTCGGCTGTGGGCTACCAGCCCAACCTGGCTGACGAGATGGGTCTCCTCCAGGAGCGCATCACGTCCACCAAGGGCCACTCCATCACCTCGATGCAGGCCATCTACGTTCCCGCAGATGACTACACCGACCCGGCTCCGGCCACGACCTTCGCACACCTCGACGCGACCACGGAACTTTCCCGTGAAATCGCCTCCCGTGGTCTGTACCCGGCCGTTGACCCGCTGACGTCGACCTCCCGCATCCTGGACCCGCAGTACATCGGCCAGGACCACTACAACACGGCTGTCCGTGTGAAGCAGATCCTGCAGAAGAACAAGGAACTCCAGGACATCATCGCCATCCTCGGCGTTGATGAACTCTCGGAAGAGGACAAGATCGTCGTGTCGCGTGCACGCCGCATCCAGCAGTTCCTCTCCCAGAACACCTACACCGCCAAGCAGTTCACCGGCGTGGAGGGCTCCACGGTTTCCATCAAGGACACCGTTGAGGGCTTCACCGCTATCTGCGACGGCGACCTCGACCACATTGCAGAGCAGGCGTTCTTCAACGTCGGCGGCCTGGATGACGTCGAGCGCCAGTGGGCCAAGATCCAGGAACAGACCAAGTAGTATGGCTGAGCTTGAGGTTGAGATTGTCGCAGCGGACCGGTTTATTTGGTCCGGAGCGGCCACGATGGTCAAGGCCCGCACCAGCGATGGTGAAATCGGAATCCTGCCCGGCCACTCGCCCCTGCTGGCGATCCTGGCCGAAGGTGAACTGGCTATCCAGCCGGTTTCCGGTGACCGTATTGCCGTAGTTGTTGACGGCGGATTCTTCTCCGTCGATAACAACCGCGTAGTGATTGTTGCTGACAACGCCCAACTGGGCGACGCGGCTACTGCTGGGATCCGCTAGCACCACCCTGATGGACGTCCAGACACTTCCGTTCATCGCCCTGGCAATCACTTTTGGATTGCTGATATTTGCACTGTGCCTCGTGGGGGTGCGCCGCTTCAATCTGCGGCGCGCCCTCGGCACGGTGGACGCCTCCATTTGCATGGCTGGAAACAGCTGGCAGATGGGGGTTTGTCGTTATCAGGACAACGACCTTGAATGGTTCCGCCTTGCTTCCCTGAGCCTCCGTCCCAAATACAAGTTCAAGCGCAGCTCGCTGGAGCTCCTGGGCCGGCGCAAGCCCACTGAAGCAGAGGCAGTCAAGGTCCAGCCCGACGTCGTGATCGTGGAGTTGCGCTATGAAGGCCAGGATCTGAGGCTGGCCATGAAGTTCGATGCGTACACGGGGTTGTCCTCCTGGCTGGAAGCCGGGCCGGTCATCGGCGTGGGCACCTGGCGCTAACCCGCCATAGCCTGAACATGGATCCGGCTGTCACTATGGCCTCCTGGGGCACCGTGTGCCCCAGCCCGGCGCCACCAGGCAAAAAAAGATCCCCGGCACGCATGCCGAGGATCTTTTCGCTGGAAGACGCAACGTGGCGGCCTCCGGGCGGGGTACTAGACCAGCGTTACGCCGGTAGCCTGGGGGCCCTTGGCGCCCTGACCGATTTCGAACTGAACGCGCTGGTTCTCGTCGAGAGTCTTGAAGCCACCGGTCTGGATCTCGGAGTAGTGAACGAAGACATCGCCATCGGAGTCATCCGGGGTGATGAAGCCGAAGCCCTTTTCAGCGTTGAACCACTTGACGGTTCCCTGTGCCATTTATTTCTCCTCATTATGGAACTTGTCTAAGTCCGGCACGCCTCGTGCTGGACTTGGTCACTCCGCGAGAAGAATCCTTCACTGCCGTCCCGATGGAACCGGCTGTGCAGGAGCTTCGCGCTCGCAACTTGTCTTGCGAGCATGAAAAAACACCTACACAAAGACTGATCTAAGAATTTCATGCCGTCCCCGTCTGGTCAACGGCCAAGCCGGGAAATTTTGGGTAAAAGCGGTATGAATCCCCTCGTCAGGCGCTATTTCCCGACGTCCGGTGCCTGCCGGGGTCGAACGGGGCCAGTCAGGGGGTCAGAACAGCCGGGATTCGGAGTCGTCCACGCCGCGCATGGCATCGTAGTCCAAAGTGATGCAGTCGATGCCGCGATCGTTGGCCAGCACTTTGGCCTGTGGCTTGATCTGCTGGGCGGCGAAGATCCCACGGACAGGGGCCAGAAGCGGATCACGGTTCAGCAGTTCCAGGTACCGGGTCAGCTGCTCCACGCCGTCGATATCGCCCCGCCGCTTCAGTTCGATCGCCACGGTGGCGCCGTCCGCGTCCCGGGCCAGGATGTCCACCGGCCCAATCGCGGTGAAGTACTCGCGGCGGATCAGCGAAAAGCCGGTGCCGAGGGTTTCAATCTGGTCAGCGAGCAGGCGCTGGAGGTCCGCTTCGACACCGTCCTTGATCAGGCCGGGGTCCACTCCCAGGTCGTGGGAGGACTCATGGATGTGCTCGTGGATGTTGATGATGAGGCGGTCATCGGTTTTGGCGGACTGGACGGTCCACTGCTCGGTGACGCCGAGCTCCAGGTCAACATCCTCCGGTGACGAGACCCGCAGGGTTGCCGGCGGGCTCATCCAGTTAAGCGGTTTATAGGAACCGCCGTCTGAATGGACCAGCACGGAACCATCGGCCTTGACCAGCAGGAGCCGGGTGGCAAGGGGGAGATGGGCTTTGAGCCGGCCAACATAATCAACTGAACATCGGGCTATGACAAGTCGCACGCCGTACACACTACCGGGGCTAAGGCAGAATGGAGGCATGCCGCGTTCCAACCGTCCCCGCCGCCCTGCCTCCGGTAAAGGCCCGGCTGCCAAAGGGAGCCTTGCTGGCAAGGTGGCAGGCAAGCGGGGCAACGGCGACGTTCCCGAGCTGGATCTGGAGCGTGCGCGGGCGGGAATTGCGCGGCGGGAAAGCGCTCCCGACGGCGAATGGATGGTCAGGACCATGACCGCCAGGAACGCGGAAAAGACCTATATCTGCCCGGGGTGTTCCACTGCCGTAGTTCCCGGTGTCGCCCACCTGGTGGTGTGGAAAGACGACCACCTGTTCGGCGCCGCGGCCGGCCTCGCCGAGCGCCGCCACTGGCACACCAACTGCTGGCTGTCTCGGACGTACCGTTACCGCTGACGCGAGGCGGCACGATTGGGGACAGTCACGCCCGGTCGCGGGGGCGTGGGCCGTCCGCAGTCGCTAAGCTGGCAGGCATGACTTTTGATCCGGCGTCGTACGAATTCAGCCAGCCTTCGGGCCCGTCACCCATCCGCGCTTCCACGGTCCTGCCGGCGAAGCGGGAGAATATCGAACTCCACACCGAGGACGGCCACAAGCTGGTGGGGGAACTTGCCCTGCCCGAATCCGGTCCCATCACCGCGACGCTGATCACCTTGCATCCACTGCCGACCCACGGCGGGTTTATGGACTCCCACGTCTACCGGAAGGCGTCCTACCGGCTCCCCGCCTTGGCTGGGGTCGCAGTGCTTCGCTTCAACACCCGCGGGACCGCATCGCCGCGGGGCACCAGCGCAGGTTCATTCGAAGAGGGGATCGGTGAACGCCAGGATGTCGAGGCGGCGGTGCGTTTCGCGGTAGAACGCGGACTGCCCAACCGCTGGCTGGTGGGATGGTCCTTCGGTACCGAACTGGCGCTGATGTACGGGGCCGTGGAACCGGTGGCAAGCCAGGTTGAGGGTGCCGTGCTTTTGTCGCCCCCGCTGCACCGGGCCACCGATGCGCACCTCCGGATGTGGGCGGAGGCTGCGAAGCCCCTGACAGTCCTGGTGCCCGAACATGACGACTACCTCCAGCCGGCGGCCGCTGCTGAACGCTTCAGCCTGGTGCCGCAGGCCCGGGTGGTAGGGGTCGACGGCGCCAAACACCTGTGGGTCGGCGAGAAGTACGCTTCCCGGGCCCTCAACGAGATCGTGGATGATGTGACTGAAGCAGGTTCCGGCCCCCACGGCCTGCCGACGGAGTGGAACGGTCCGGTGGCTACTGCTGCTGCCTAGTTTCGGCGCCCGGGCCGGGGTGTGGTGCCAGTCTGTGTCCTGCGAGTTAGTGCTTGTCCTGGCGGACGATGTAGATTTCCTTGACCAGCAGCAGGATGGCCGCTGCCGTCGGGATGGCGATCAGGGCGCCGAGCACGCCGAGCAGGCTGCCACCGGCAATGACCGAGATGACGGCCACGGCGCCTGGCACGGCCACGGCTTTCTGCATGATGCGCGGGGAGATGAAGTACGCCTCGAACTGCAGGTAGGCGAAGTAGCAGATCCCGTAGATGGCGGCCGTCTGCCAGCCTTCCGTCAGTGAGATCAGGACGACAACCATGCCTGCGATCATGCCGCCCACGAGCGGGATGAACGCCAGCAGCGCCACCACGAAGGCCAGCAGGAGGGCGAATGGGACGCCCACGATGGACATCACGATGAACGCGAACGTGGCATTTAACAAGGCCACGCAGGCCTGCCCGATCACGTAGTTACCCACGGACCGGGTGATCTCGTCGGAGAGCGCCTCCACACGGGCGCGGCGCGACCGGGGTGCCAGCCGGTAGCCCCATTTCTTCATGGCGGGAAGAGCCGCCAGGAAGTATAGGCTCAGCACCAGGACAATCAAGGTGCCAAAGAGCCCGTTCGCCAGTGTGGAGCCGAAACCCACCACCCCGCCGAATATCCCGCCCATGGCCTCGGGGTTGTTGACGAACTTGTCCAGTTCCTCGTTGATGCGGTCGCGCACGCCAAACTGGTCATCCACGCTGCGGAAGAACTCGGAATCGATGAAGTCCCGTACCCAGGTGGGTGCCTGCACCACGATTTCGGTGACTTGTTCCACGATGGTGGGGATGAGGGTGGCGAAAAAGCCTGCCACTGCGCTGATCAGGACAGTAACGGCAACCAGGATGCCGGCCGGGCGGGGGATTCTCCGGTTCTCCAGCCAGCCCACCACGGGTTCCAGGCCCAGCGCAATAAAGAGGGCTGCCACAATCCACAGGAGCAGCTGCGTGTTGTTGGAACCGATCCAGTAGACCAGCAATGCCAGGCCCACTCCTACGGTGCCCATGAATCCCATATACAGGGGGTGCTGCATGGACATCCGGGGACCGGGACGGCCGAACTGCGTTGCGGTTTCACCAGCGTCCGTCGTGTCCTGGTCCTCCGTGTGGATGTACTCCGGCGGTATCTCAAAACGAAGCCTGGGCTGGGCGCCGGGCAGTGGCTGGCGCAGGCGCCGCACTACCACTCCAAGAGTCTTCACAGCGGACCGTCTCTGCTTCGCAGGCGCAGGCGCTTCCGGCAGGGACGGGGCCGTGCCAGGGTCCGAGTGATTTTCGTGTCCTGTTGAGGACTCTTCCGTCTTGTCAGTCACTGGATTCTGGGGCCTGTTCCGTGCGTGGCGCCGCATTTGCGGGCGGGTGTGATGATCATCGCAAACACTATCAGCCGCCCTGTCAACAGGAGCGAGGGCGCCCGGCCGGGGCGTCAAAGGTCCGCCGTCGACGCGGGTTTGCAGGACCCCAACGGGGGTTCTGGTAACAAAACGGTTACTATTGAAAGCAAACCCCCGCTGATGATAGGTGTTTCCTTTGCGTTTCAAGACTGCAGTCGCACTCGTGCTGCTCGGCCTCCTGACACTTTTGGCCGGCGTCGGCCAGAAAACAATCTGGGCTCCCTCCTCGACCTTCACGGCTTCGGCGCCGTCAGATGCCGCCCAGGCGCCCCTGACCGTCATCGACCAGAATCTGCGTACCCAGCAGGGCGGAACGGTGAAGATCAATATCGAGGGCGACGGCAATTTCCTGCTTGCAGTGGGCCGGCCGGACGATGTGGATGCCTGGGTGGGCAAGACCGCCCACAACACCGTCACGGGTGTCTCGGAGGACAAGGAAGCACTGGTGGTGGAGCACGCCGACGGCGAGGCCACCGCACCGAATCCTTCCGGATCCGACCTGTGGGTTTCCACCGAAAGCGTGAGCGGCGAACTGGAATACGCCTGGACGCCTCCCGCCGACGGCGAATGGTCGCTGCTGCTGGCCGCAGACGGCACGAAGGCGGCCCCGTCGTCGATCTCCATGACATTCCCGAATGACACCTCCACGCCGTGGGCCGTTCCCCTGATGGTCATCGGCGGACTGCTGATCCTTGCCGGCATCGCCCTGGCGCTTCTCTCCGCACGCAAGCGCGACGGCGAAGGCACCGGCCAAGGCAGCCTGTTCGCACGACGTGCCCGGGCCAAGGCTGAGGCTGAGGCCAAGTCTTCCTCGCGTCTCGGTATGGTTTCCGGTGGCATGGTCACCGCGGCTGTGACTGCCGCCGTAGTGGCCGTATCCGGTGCTCCGGCGACCGCTGCCACAACGCCCGCCCCGGCTCCGTCCACAGAATCAGCTGCCGAGGCCCCCGCCCAGCCATCATCGCCCGTACTCCTGGACGCACAGTTCCGCCGGATCCTCGAGCAGGTCTCCAGTGCAACGGACGCCGGCGACGCCGCAAGGAACGCTTCAAAGCTCGCAGACCGCGTCGGCGGGACCGAACTTGAGGTCCGCACCAAGAACTACAAGATCCGGTCCCAAGTGAGTACGTACGAAGCCCGGATGCCTGTCCGCTCCACCAAGCTCCTCACCACGGTGGTCACCAGCGATCGCAGCTGGCCCCGCTCCGTCCTGGCTGTGACGCAGGGTGACGGCAACGTCGTCCCGCAGCTTCTCACCCTGGTTCAGCCCTCGGCACGTGAGAACTACAAGCTGACGCAGACCACCCCGCTGCAGCCGGGAACCACGTTCCCCGCCATCGGCCGGGATGGCACCCAGACGCTGGCCGCAAGCGACAAGGAGGGCCTGCTCTACAGCGGTGAAGAAGCCCTCGCCGGCCTGGCCGACCGCCTGATCAACCCCAAGTCCAGTTTCAAGGACAAGCTCGTGGAGGGCGCATCCTCGCCATACATCGCCGACACCCTGTCCTACCAGGCTGAAGTGGTCAAGTCGGGCGCGAACGGCAAATTCTCCTTTACCCACAGTGTGGTGCCGGAAAGTACTGTTGTGTTCCGTACCGCCGACGGCGGGGCGCTGGTGATGGGCCGGATCAACTTCGGTTTTGACGGCACGCCCAAGGCTTCCGGCGATAAACTCACCATCGGCGACGACGCCGCCGCGCTCGCCGGCGGCAAGGAAACCACCACAGGAATGGTGCTGAACTTTGCTGAGTCGATGGCCGTCTACGTGCCGCCGGCCGGTTCCACGGATCCCATGAAGCTGGTGGCCGCAACCCGCGGACTGGTGGGGGCAAGCATCAAGTAGCCCCGGAAGCGTACTTTCAGTACTCCTGGCAGCGGCCGGAGTGGCTAGAGTGGAAAGCATGAGTTCGCCAGCTTCCCGCCCAGTCCCTCCAGCCGCTGCCAGCCTGCTTAACCTGCGCGGCGCCGTCGACCTTTCAGCCCTGAAACAGCGCCAGGCGCCTCCTGCGGGTGCCGGCAATCCGTCGGTTCCCGGTGATGCCGGTGCCACCAACGGAACTGCCTCTGAAACTGCGGCTGCGGGCGCCGCACCGCTGCGGGTCAATGTCACCGAAGGAAACTTCCAAGAGCTCGTGGAGCTTTCGGCCCAGGTACCGGTGGTCTTCGCGCTGTGGGCCGCCTACTCGCCGGAGTCTGCCTCGATGGTGGACTCCCTGGAGCAGGTGATCAACGGCTATGGCGGCCGCCTTGTGCTGGCCGCCGCGGACATCGCCGCCTTCCCGCAGCTGGCCCAGGCCTTCCAGGTCCAGGCCGTTCCCACGGCGGTGGCCGTAGTGAAGGGCCAGCCCGTCCCGCTTTTCCAAGGCGGCGCCGACGACGCCCAGATCCGCCCGCTCCTGGATGAACTGCTGAAGGTGGCCGCCGCGAACGGCGTCACGGGCAGCCTCGGCGGAGGCGCACCAGCGGATGCCGAACCGGCTCCCCTTCCGCCGCTGCACCAGGCGGCCTTCGACGCCATCGAAGCAGGGGACTACGAGGCAGCGGCGGTGGCCTACCGCCAGGCCCTTTTGGAGATGCCCGCCGACAGCGAGGCCAAGGCAGGCCTGGCGCAGGTGGAGCTGATGGCGCGGCTTCAGCCGCTTTCTGCCCAGGAGACCGAAGGGCTGCGTACCCTCGCCGCCAATGAGCCCGACAACCTTGACGCCCAGCTGGGCGTGGCGGACCTGGACGTGGCCGGCGGCCATGTGGAGGACGCGCTGAACCGTGTGGTCAGTTTCATCGGGCGGAACTTCGGTCCCGAACGGGAGACGGCCCGCGTGCGTCTCCTGGAACTTTTTGACGTGGTGGGCACGCACGACGACCGCGTGGCCAAAGCCCGCCAGGCACTGGCCAGGGTGTTGTTCTAGTGTCGGCGCTGTTCCAGCCGCTGAAGCTCCGTTCGCTGGAGCTGACGCACCGCGGCTGGGTGTCGCCGATGTGCCAGTACAGCTGCGATCCCGACGCCGCCCCGGGGGTTCCGAACGACTGGCACCTGATGCATCTGGGTTCCTTCGCCGCAGGCGGTGCTGCCCTGATCGTCACCGAGGCCGCGGCCGTCAACGCGGCCGGCCGGATCAGTCCGCGCGACGCCGGACTTTACAACGACGAACAGGCCGAGGCCTGGGCGCGCATCAACACCTTTGTGCACCGGAACGGCGCTGCCGAAGCGAAGATCGGCGTCCAACTCGCGCACGCGGGCCGCAAGGCGTCCACCTACTGGCCGTTCTCCGGGCAGCGGGGGAGCGTGCCCGAATCCGACGGCGGCTGGACCACCGTGGGACCGTCGGCTTCGGCGTTTGATGGCTATGCCGAACCCGCCGCCATGACGGAGGCGCAGATCCAGGACCTCATCGCAGATTTTGCCGCGGCCGCAGTGCGGGCAGTTGACGCCGGGTTCGACACCCTGGAAATCCACGGCGCGCACGGTTACCTGCTGCACCAGTTCCAGAGTCCGCTGATCAATACCCGCGCCGACTCGTGGGGAGGGGATGAGGGCGGGCGGAACCGCCTGACCCTGGCCGTAGTGGATGCTGTCCGTAACGTCATTCCGGAGGGGATGCCGCTGCTGCTGCGGATATCGGCCACCGACTGGGCAGAGAACGGGATTGATATCGGGGCATCTGTCCGGCTGGCCAAGCAGGCCCACGAACACGGCGTGGACCTCATTGACGTCTCCAGCGGGGGAGCCGTGGCCCATCAGGACATCAAGCCCGGACCCGGCTACCAGACCGGATTCTCCGCGCGCATCCGCCGCGAAACCGGTGTTCCCACTGGAACCGTGGGCCTCCTGACCTCTGCCGGGCAGGCCGAACACGCTGTTGCGACGGCCCAGGCCGACGGGGTGTTCATTGCCAGGGCTGCCCTGCGTGACCCGCACTGGTGGCTGCGGGCGGCATTCGAACTGGGCCACGACATCAAGTGGGCACCCCAGTATGAACGTGCCGTAGCGCGGCATTCATTCTGACGGCCGCATCCGTGACCCACCGACGGCGCGAAGTGGCGCAGACCCCTGATGACAAGGCTGGTGGCCAGCCTGCAGGGAAAATCGACAAGCAACTGGAAGCGAGCATCCTGGAACTCCTGGCTGCCAGGGCCGAAACGTCCACCATCTGCCCGTCGGATGCCGCCCGTGCTGTTGGCGATGAGAATTGGCGCGGCCTCATGGAGCCTGCCCGAAGGGCCGCGCGGCGGCTGGTTGATGCGGGCGAGGTCCAGATCACCCAGGGTGGTTCGGTGGTTGACCCTTCCACTGCCAAAGGGCCCATCCGCATCCGCAAGGTTCAGTAGGAATATCCGGCCCAGTCCGCCGATACCGCGGTCCTACTCCTTTGTCCCTACTCCTGCGGGAGGACCCCGCCAGCAAAGCCGCGGGACTAGGCTGGCGGTATGACTGCTCCGCATCCCGATCCGGCGCCACACTCCGGCCCGGTCCCAGCCCTGTCCATCCGTGGCCTCGCCAAGCGGTTCGGCGGAAAGATTGCCGTGGACGGCATCAGCCTCGACGTCCCGGCGGGCTCTTTTTTCGGCATTGTTGGACCCAACGGCGCCGGCAAGACCACAACACTGTCCATGGCCACAGGACTGCTGCGGCCGGACTTCGGCACGGCAATAGTCCACGGGGTCGATGTCTGGGCCAGGCCGCTGGAGGCCAAGAAGCTGATGGGCATCCTCCCGGACGGCGTCCGCCTTTTTGACCGGCTGACCGGCGAGCAGCTGGTCACTTATGCCGGGCTGCTTCGCGGTATGGACAAGGACGTTGTGGCGGCCCGTGTGGGGGAACTGCTGTCCGCTTTTGACCTCGGCCAGGATGCCGGGACCCTGGTGGTGGACTATTCGGCAGGCATGACAAAGAAGATCGCACTCGCCTCAGCACTGATCCACGCGCCGAGGCTGCTGGTCCTGGACGAACCCTTCGAGTCCGTGGATCCCGTGTCGGCGTCAAACATCCGGTCCATCCTGGACAGTTATGTCGCTTCCGGCGGGACTGTCATCGTCTCCAGCCACGTGATGGACCTGGTCCAGCGCATGTGCGACCACGTTGCCGTGGTGGCCGCCGGGCGGCTGCTGGCTGCAGGGACGGTGGACGAGGTGCGGGCCGGAGTGTCCCTGGAAGAACGGTTTGTCCAACTGGTGGGCGGACGCAACCATACGGAAGGCCTGGAATGGTTGCGCACCTTCTAAGGCTGAAGCTGACCCTGCTCCGCAACGGCCTTCGCCGCAGTCCCTGGCAGCTGGTGGGGATGGCCATCGGTGGGCTGTATGCGCTGGGTCTGGTGGGCACCCTGGTAGTGGCCCTGGTCCTGCTGCGCAGTGCCGATCCGGAACTGGCGCACACCGTGGTGGTGCTGGGCGGCTCGGCAGCCCTCCTGGGCTGGGGAATTGTCCCCGTGGCGGCCTCCGCAGCGGACATGACCCTTGACCCTGCACGCTTCACCACCTACGCGGTCCCCATGCGCCAGCTCCTGGCCGGGCTGGCCCTTGGCGGACTGATCGGCATTCCCGGGCTGGCCACCGCTCTCGTAGCGCTCGCCACGGTGTGGACGTGGGCCCGCGGCCCACTGCCCGCGGTTGCCGCACTGGTGGGTGCCGCCGTCGGCGTCCTGAGTTGTATTGTCCTCTCCAAGGTAGTCACCACGGCCACAGCCAGCCTTGCCTCGTCCCGCCGGTTCAAGGACATCAGTGCCATCGCGTTTATGGTCCCGCTGGTCCTGATGGGGCCGATTGTTGCCGGCGTTGCCAGTGGCGTTTCCGCTTCGGCAGGCTTCCTGCCGGAGCTGGCGGCCACTCTGTCCTGGACGCCCCTGGGTGCCACCTGGTCCCTGGGCGGCGACCTGGCCGCCGGGAACCCGGGAGCGGCCGCCGTCAAACTCGTCATCGCCGTTGCCACCCTCGCTGCCTTGGCCTGGTTCTGGAAGCTGCTCCTTGAACGTGCACTGGTCAACCCGCCGTACGCCGGGAGCGGCAGCCGCAAGGCCGGAAAGCTGGGCTTGTTCGCCCTCCTTCCGGCCACCCCCGCCGGTGCCGTCACGGCGCGGGCGCTCACGTACTGGCTGCGTGACCCCCGCTATTCGGGGTCCCTCGTTGTTGTCCCCCTGCTGCCCGTCCTGCTGGTCTTCCAGGGCAGCCAGACCGGGGACTTCGGGATGCTGGCGGTGGCGGCACCCCTGGCGGCCTTCCTGCTGGCCTGGTCCATCTCGGCGGACGTCTCCTATGACAACACGGCGTTTGCCCTGCACGTGGCCACGGGTGTCCGGGGTGTTGACGACCGCCTGGGACGGGCGCTGGCATGCCTGGCCTTCGCCCTTCCCGTGGTCCTGGTTTTTGCGGTGGGCCAGTACTTCTTCACCGGCAGCTGGTCGGAACTGCCCGGCCAGCTGGGTCTGAGCCTGGGCATCCTGTTCACGGGCCTGGGCCTGTCCTCTGTGGTGTCGGCCCGCTATACCGTGGCCGTGCCCCTGCCCGGCGACAGCCCGTTCAAGAAGCCCCCGGGCAACGTGGGCCAGACCATGGCGGTGCAGTTTGGCGGCATGGGCGTGCTGACCCTGCTGGTCCTGCCCGAAGTGGGACTGTTCATAGCGCAAATGGTCACCGGCAACGCCGTCTTTGGGTGGGCCACCCTGGCCGTCGGCCTGATGCTGGGACTGGCGCTGTTTGGGGCAGGCATTCGGCTGGGCGGAAAATGGCTTGACGACCGCGGGCCCGAACTGCTGGCCCAGCTGACTGTGAACCGCTGACCCCGCAGGACAACAGAAAGCAAAACTCCAGAAAGGTGGCCGCAATGGAAGTTGTCATCCTCCCCGGCAACAGGCAGATCGGGAAGCTGGCG
Organism: Pseudarthrobacter sulfonivorans; assembly: GCF_031454915.1. Taxonomy (GTDB): domain Bacteria; phylum Actinomycetota; class Actinomycetes; order Actinomycetales; family Micrococcaceae; genus Arthrobacter; species Arthrobacter sulfonivorans_C. Next base: position 720,380 of record NZ_JAVDRS010000001.1, read on the forward strand.
GCAGACGCCGTCGAAGCTCTGCTCCGGCGCAAGCCCAATGCTGTCCTGGGGCTGGCCACCGGGTCCTCGCCGCTGCCTGTCTACGACGAACTGGCTGTGCGGCACGAGCGTGACGGGCTGGACTTCAGCGCCGCACACGCCTTTGCCCTGGATGAATATGTGGGCCTGGTGCCCGGGCACCCCGAGTCGTACCGGGAGGTCATCGGGCGCGAGTTCACCAGCCGGGTGAACATCCTCCCGGAGAATGTCCACACTCCTGACGGATCGGCGGCGGATATCCCGGCGGAGTGCCGGGCCTACGAGGACCGGATGCGGGCGGTGGGCGGCGTGGACCTCCAGATCCTCGGCGTGGGCACGGACGGCCATATCGGCTTCAACGAGCCGGGCTCCTCGCTTGCCTCGCGGACGCGCATCAAGACATTGATCGAGCAGACCCGCCGCGACAACGCCCGGTTCTTCACCAGCCTCGCGGATGTGCCCCACCATGTGGTGACGCAGGGACTGGGCACCATTCTTGAGGCCCGGCATGTTGTCCTCATAGCCACAGGGGCGCAGAAGGCGCCGGCGGTCCGCGACTTCGTGGAAGGGCCGGTCTCCGCGGTTTGCCCGGCCTCGGTCCTGCAGTTCCACCCGCACGCCAGCATCCTGGTGGATGAGGCAGCGGCGTCGTCGCTGAAGCTCGCGGACTTCTACCGGCATACCCATGACCACAAACCTTCGTGGCAGGGGCTGTAACACGTGCCACATTGGGGCAGCCGCCAACCACCGGATTTACAGGGAAAGGCCGACGCCGGCCGGTGCGGTGGGAGCAAAACGGCACCGCCGGCGTCGAACGTCCACCGCCCCGGGACGCTAAGATGGATGCCATGACTAGCATGACGGACCCTCTCGAAAACGACCCGATGCGTGAGCTTTCCGGGGCTGGAACGTCCACGGCCACTATTGAGCGCGAAGAGTTGCGCCAGGAAGTGGAGCCCGGTGACCGGGAACGCTTCGCGCACTACGTGCGCAAGGAAAAAATCATGGAGTCCGCGCTGACGGGTGACCCCGTTATTGCCCTCTGCGGCAAGGTGTGGACGCCGGGCCGGGATCCGCAGAAGTTCCCGGTCTGCCCCATGTGCAAAGAGGTTTATGAAGGCCTCCGCCCGGGCAACGACGGCGGCAAGGGTCCCGGAGGGGACTCAGGCAACAACAAATAGTGACGGAGACGCTCTTTGGCGGCCCCACCCTGCCCCCGGCTTATCCGGAACGCGCAGCCTGGGGAACCGCTCAGAAACTCCGTGCCTGGCAGCAGGAGGCCCTTGACCTCTACTTCAGGACCGGCCCGCGTGACTTCTTGGCCGTAGCAACGCCCGGCGCCGGTAAGACCACCTTCGCCCTGCGTGTGGCGTCCATGCTCATCGAATCCGGGGCAGTCAACCGGGTCACCATCGTGGCGCCCACCGACCACCTGAAGCGGCAGTGGGCGGACGCTGCTGCCAAGGTGGGCATCGCCATCGACCCGAACTTCAAGAACTCCGACGGCCAGCACGGCCGCGGCTTCGTTGGCGTGGCCGTTACCTATGCGCAGGTGGCCAGCAAACCCATGCTGCACCGGGCCAAGACCGAGGCCGCCCGCACGCTGGTGATCCTGGACGAAATCCACCACGGCGGTGAGGCCCTGTCCTGGGGCGACGGTCTCCGCGAAGCGTTTGATCCTGCGGCGCGGCGGCTGTCCCTGACAGGTACACCGTTCCGTTCCGACACCTCTCCCATCCCTTTTGTGGAGTATGCGGAGGACCGGGACGGCATCCGACGCTCCAAAGCGGACTACACCTACGGTTACGGCAACGCCCTGCGCGACCACGTGGTGCGGCCGGTCATGTTTATGGCCTATTCGGGGCAGATGCGGTGGCGCACCAGCGCCGGCGAAGAGATGGCCGCCTCACTCGGCGAGGCCGCCGTCACCAAGGACATCACCTCGCACGCCTGGCGGACGGCGCTCAATCCGGCCGGGGAATGGATCCCTGCCGTACTCGCCGGGGCGGACAAACGCCTCAGTGAGGTACGCCGCACAGTTCCGGATGCCGGCGGGCTGGTCATCGCCACGGACCACGAGGACGCCAGGGCCTACGCCGGGCAGCTGAAGCGGATCACCGGCGAGTCGCCCACCGTGATTCTTTCCGACGACGCGAAGGCCTCCAGCAAGATCGAGGAATTCACCGTGAGCGAGAAGCGGTGGATGGTTGCTGTCCGGATGGTGTCTGAAGGCGTGGACGTTCCCCGGTTGTCAGTGGGTGTGTACGCGACGTCCACCTCCACGCCGCTCTTTTTCGCCCAGGCGGTGGGCCGTTTCGTGCGTGCCCGGAAACGTGGTGAAACAGCGTCGGTCTTCCTGCCGTCCGTGCCTCAGCTGATGGCGCTGGCGAACTCCATGGAGATGGAACGGGACCACGCCCTGGACCGCCCCGAAAAGGAAGACAGCGACGGACTCTTCAATCCCGAGGATTCCCTGATGGCCGAGGCCAACAGGGAGGACAAGGCGTCGGACAGCCTCACTAAGGGCAAGTTCGAGGCCCTCGATTCGCAGGCGTCCTTCGACCGTGTGCTGTTCGACGGCGGCGAGTTCGGTACGGGGGGAGAGGTTGGCTCGGAGGACGAACTGGACTTCCTGGGCATCCCCGGGCTTCTGGACGCCGAGCAGGTGGGGACGCTGCTCCGGCAGCGCCAGCACGACCAGCTCAACCGGAAGAACCGGCGCGCACCGGCGGCTGAACCGGTCACGGCGGCTCCGGCCATCCCGGACCACCGGATGCTGATGGACCTGCGCAACGAACTGGCGAAGAATGTGGCGGCCTGGTCCGCACGGACCGGCACCCCGCACGGTGTGGTGCACACCAAGCTGCGGACGGTGTGCGGCGGACCACCTGTGGCCCAGGCGAACGAGGAGCAGCTCCAATCGAGGCTGCGGAAGCTGCAGGACTGGTTCATCGGGCGGAAATAGCCGCAACAGAGACCAGCGGCGGCCTAAAGCAGCAGTGGCTTAAAACGGGAGCGGCCCGGTGCAGAGCGCCGGGCCACTCCTGCAATTAAGCGCTCAGGCGACGTCCACGCCGCCGAGCTCCATTTCGGCAACAGCGTCGTCAAGGTCCTCGGCAATGCCTGCGGTCAGTTGCCGCACAACCGTCACGGAGTAGCCGGCCTGGACCGCGTCCAGGGCCGTTGCCAGGACGCAGTAGTCAGTCGCGATCCCCACCACCACGACATCTTCCACATCGTGGCTTTGCAGCCAGTCGTCCAGGCCGATGGCGTCGTCGGCGGGCGCGTAGGCGTCCGCATCTGCGGGCAGGGAGCCGGGCTTGCGGTCGCCGGTGGGCACAGCATCCTCAGGAGCCAGCAGGCCTTCGAATCCGGAATAGGCCGCCGTGAACTGGCCCTTCTGGAAATAGGCCTGGATGTACTCGGTGTCCAGGTCCGGGTGGAGCTCCGCGCCGCGGGTGCCGGCAACGCAGTGCGGCGGCCAGCTGTCCTTGAAGTCGGGAGTCTCGGAGAAATGCGCACCGGGATCGATATGCCAGTCCTGGGTTGCCACGATGTGGTCGAACTCGTTGTGGTGGGCGTCCACATATTCGCTGATTGCTCCGGCCACATCGGCACCGCCGGCCACGGCGAGGGAACCGCCCTCGCAGAAGTCGTTCTGGACATCGACAATGATCAGGGCGCGGGACATCAGTTCTCCTCATAGATGGTGGGAATTGCTGCTTCGCCGCGCTGCAGGCGGTTCACCACGGCGGGCAGTTCGGCCATGGTGTCGGCGTGCCGTTGGCGGGCGCGCATCACGCCCTCGTGTCCGGTCCAGCCCGGCAGCAGTTCGCCGTTCTTCATGAACTGCTGAAGCAGCGGCCGGTCGTTGCCGTCGTCCTCGGGGCGGTGGCCGATGCCCACGATCTCCTGGGTGGCAATCCCGCGCTCGTTGAGCTTGCGCAGCGCATACTTGCGGCCGCCCATGCTGGTTTTGTTCTTGGCCGCCTTCGCCACGGAGATGAAGTTGCCGGCGTCGTCCGCGCGGCTCACCAGCTTGTAGACCATGCTGGCGGTGGGAGCCCCGGAACCGGTGACCAGCGAGGTGCCTACGCCGTAGGAATCCACCGGGGCGGACTGCAGCGCAGCGATGGCGAACTCGTCCAGGTCCGAAGTGACCATGATCCTGGTGTGCTCGTTGCCCAGCTCGTCCAGCAGTTGGCGGACCCACGAGGCCTGGGCAACCAGGTCGCCCGAGTCCAGGCGGACGCCGCCCAGCTTGGGCCCCGCCAACTCGACGGCGGCACGGACGGCAGTTTCGACGTCGTACGTATCCACGAGCAGCGAGGTGCCCACTCCCAGCGAGGCGAGCTGCGCCTCGAACGCCTCCCGCTCGGTGTCGTGGAGGAGGGTGAAGGAATGCGCGGCGGTGCCCACGGTCTTGATGCCGTAGCGGATGCCTGCCTCGAGGTTGGACGTGCTGTGGAACCCGGCGATCACCGCGGCGCGGGCTGCCGAGGCGGCTGCCTCCTCATGTGTTCGCCGGGACCCCATCTCGATGCAAGGCCGGGTGCCGGCTGCCGTGATCATGCGCGAAGCCGCCGAGGCGATGGCGCTGTCATGGTTCAGGACCGAGAGGAGGTAGGTCTCCAGCATGCAGGCCTCTGCGAACGTGGACTCCACAATGAGGATCGGGGAGTTGGGGAAATACGCCTCGCCCTCCGGGTAGCCCCAGATGTCACCGGTGAACCGGTAGTTCGCCAGATAGTCCAGGGTGTCCTGGTTGACCACACCGGTGCGGCCGAGGAAATCGAGCTCCGCTTCGCCGAAGCGGAAGTCGGCGATGCCTTCGAGGAGCCGGCCAGTGCCCGCCACAATGCCGTACCGCCGGCCGTCCGGCAGCCGCCGCGCGAAGGCCTCGAAGACCGACCGGCGGTGCGCTGCGCCCGAATGGAGCGACGCCTGCAGCATGGTCAGTTCGTAGTGGTCTGTATACAGGGACGCGCGGGGATGGTCCCAGCCGGCAGAGGTACTCACAAAATTCACTCTAGTCCCCACCGGCTCCCTCGTCTCGCTTCGCTTCGCCGCGGGGCCCTCGCCAGCGTGGGCCCATCCGGCGTGGGCCCATCCTCCCCATAGAATGGACAGATGACCTTAAGCGTTGCGCTCGGCCCTGACACCCAGGAGGGCACCCGGACCGGGACAGAGGCGTCCACAGACTCCCTGACCGCCCCGGACATCCCCTGGAACCTGGTGATCTGGAACGATCCCGTCAACCTGATGAGCTATGTCAGCTATGTTTTCCAGAGCTACTTCGGCTTTTCCGAGACGAAGGCCAACAAGCTCATGATGGAGGTCCACAAGAAGGGCCGGTCCATCGTTGCCCACGGCAGCAAGGAACAGGTTGAACGCCATGCGGTGGCCATGCACGGCTTTGGGCTGTGGGCCACTGTGGAGAAGGCCGCGGGTGGAAACGGCGGCAATTCAGGGAAATCCGGCGGGTCCGGGCAGGGCAAGGGGAAACGTGGCTAAGGCATTCAAATACGGGCTCAAAGGCATCACCGGATTCCTCGAACCGACCGAGCGTGAGCTGCTCCGCAGCCTGATCGACGACGTCATCTCCATGCTCAAGCCAGCCGAACACGCCAGCCAGGATCCGCTGGCCGCCCTGATCGGGCTGGACATGGATGTCCAGGAACCCACAGACCGTGCGGTTAAGCGCCTCCTTCCCAACGTGATGAAGAACGACGACGGCGCGTCCCTGGAATTCCGTCAGCTCACCGAGCGCTCGCTGCGGGAAACCAAGATCGGCGCGCTCCGGGCTGCGGCACTGGATCTGGACAAGGACGAAATCGTCCTCACCGCCGAGGGGGCCCGGCACTGGTCCATGGCCCTGAACGATGTCCGCCTGGTGCTGGCGGAGCGCCTGGACATCCGGGACGAGGAAGACGCCGAACACGTGCACCTCATGCAGGACTGGTCCCAGGCCGAGGACGTGGAAAGCTACCTCGCGCTGGTGTACAACTTCTCCACGTGGCTGCAGGAGTCCCTGGTGCAGGCCATGCTGCAGTCCCTGGATTCGCGCGCCTGAACTGCGGTCCTGCCGCCCGCTGATCCACAGACCAGGCTGCAGTGTGACAAATTCGACATGAGTTCGGCGCCACAATGTGATGGCTGCGGCCGCAGGGAAGACCTATCCTCGAATAATCATGACAACAGCCTCGAGCATGGACCCGGCAGCGACTGCAGCAGGGGAGTCCGCAGCCAGCAACAGCGCCGGCGTGGGATCCCGCCCCATTGGCGTCTTTGATTCGGGCGTCGGCGGACTGACGGTGGCACGGTCCATCATCGACCAGCTGCCCAACGAGTCCATCCTTTATGTCGGGGATACCGCCAACGGGCCGTACGGGCCGTTGCCCATCGCCGAAGTCCGGGCGAACGCCCTGGGCGTCATGGACGAACTGGTGGACTCAGGCGTCAAGCTGCTCACCATCGCCTGCAACTCGGCGTCGGCCGCTGTCCTCCGGGACGCCCGCGAACGGTATACCGCCAAGTACGGCATTCCCGTCATCGAAGTGATCCAGCCCGCGGTCCGCCGAGCAGTCGCGGCAACCCGCAGCGGCCGGGTCGGCGTCATCGGAACCTCAGCCACCGTAGGCTCCCGCGCCTACGAGGATACTTTTGCGGCCGCGCCGGACCTCACCATCACCTCAGTGGCCTGCCCCCTGTTCGTCAGTTATGTGGAAGCCGGCGTCACCACCGGACCGGAGCTGCTTGCCGTCGCGGAAGAGTACCTGGCCCCGCTGAAGGCTGCGGGCGTGGACACCGTGGTCCTGGGCTGCACGCACTACCCGCTGCTGACCGGTGTCATCTCCTTTGTGATGGGCGACGCCGTGACCCTGGTGTCCAGCGCCGAGGAAACGGCCAAGGACGTGTACCGGGCGTTGGTCACCCACGACCTGCAGCGCAACATCGCGGCACCGCCAGAGCATCACTTCATTGCCACCGGAGACGCCGCCCAGTTTGAGACGCTGGCCCGCCGGTTCCTGGGCCCGGAAGTGCTGTCCGTCGAACATGTGGACCACGTGGCCGCCCAGTACCCCACCGGCAGCCTGGCCCGCATCACGCCGGAGATGATCGAAGCCGCCCAGCGTGCCAGTGACCGTACCGGCAGGTCAGGGCAGCGGATTTCCAACTTTGTGGGTGCCCACCGGGCCGGAGGTCCTGCCCTGTGAAACTGACCATCGTAGGCTGCACCGGTTCCTTTCCGGGACCCGGATCCCCGGCGTCGTGCTATCTCCTGACCGCCAGCGACGGCGAGCGGACGTGGAAGATCGTGATGGATCTGGGCAGCGGAGCTCTGGGGGCCATCCAGCGCTACACCGACCTTGAGGACATCGACGCGATCTTCCTGACCCACCTGCACCCGGATCACTGCATGGACCTCTGCGGCCTGCATGTGGCGGTCCGCTGGAAGCCCGGCGGCTGGGGACGCGGCCGGATCCCGGTGTGGGGTCCCGCTGCCACCGCCGACCGGATGGCCACTGCCTACGGGCTGGACCTGGATCCGGGGATGCACGAAGAATTCGATTTCACCAACTGGACCGAACGCGAGCCCGTCACCGTGGGGCCGTTCACCGTGACACCATTTGCCGTCAACCATCCAGTGGAGGAAGCCTACGCCCTCCGGGTGGACGTCACCGAGCCGGACAAGGAAGGCAACCCGGTCAGCCGGGTCCTGACGTATTCGGGCGACACCGATTCCTGTGCGGGGCTGGAGGAAGCGGCCAAGGATGCGAACCTGTTCCTCTGCGAGGCGGCGTTCGAGGAAGGCCGGGACGACGCCATCAAGGACGTGCACCTGACCGGAAAACGCGCCGGGGAGGCAGCAGCGGCTGCCGGGGCCCGCAGGCTCCTGCTCACGCACATTCCGGTGTGGACCTCGCCGAGCACGGTTATGGCCGAGGCCCGGCCGGTCTTCGCGGGCGACGTGGCGGTTGCGGTGGCCGGAGTGCATTACACGGTTTAGCTTGGGCTCCCGTTAAGTCGGCTCCCGCTGCCTGGCGTCACCAGACCGTCCCAGGACCACTGCGGGATGGGCCCTGCGGTCCATTTCTTCGTGCGGGCCGTTGCCGCTGTGCATCCGGACCACCGAGGTTTCGTCGCCATAGGAGTTTGAATACAGGGGCGGACCGCCGAGCGCTTCGGCCCAGTAGGCGGCGAGACGCCGGCTGTGCCCGGGATGGAAGCCATGACTGAAGGCGTGGCTGACCACCTCGTCAGCCATCACCCTCGTATGCCACGCATCGGCCAGCCGCAGGAAAAAACCGGCACCGCCGGCAGCCTCGAACACCGTCTGCATGCTGCAACGATGGCATGCCCCTCCGCCGGGCGGAAGGGCTGGCGGAGGCAGGGCTGCCCGCGTCGAGTCTAAGAGCTGTGAGTCGATAAGCTTGCAGTATGACTTCTGAAGCCACAACTGTCCCCGTAGTGCGTGCCGATGGCCGCGCCCCCGACCAGCTCCGCCCCATCAGCATTACCCGCGGATGGTCCAAGCAGGCCGAGGGATCGGCCCTCATCGAGTTCGGCAACACCCGGGTCCTGTGCACGGCTTCCCTGACCGCCGGTGTGCCGCGCTGGCTCAAGGGCGAAGGCCGCGGCTGGGTGACGGCCGAATACGCCATGCTTCCGCGTGCCACCAACACCCGCTCCGACCGCGAATCGGTCAAGGGCAAAATCGGCGGCCGGACCCACGAAATTTCCCGCCTGATCGGCCGGTCGCTGCGTTCCATCATCGACACCAAGGCCCTGGGGGAGAACACCATCGTGCTGGATTGCGACGTCCTCCAGGCGGACGGCGGAACCCGTACGGCCGCCATCACGGGCGCCTACGTGGCCCTGGCCGACGCCATCCGCTTCGCCCGCGAGAACAAGCTGATCGCCAGGAATGCCCAGCCCCTCGTGGACACCATCGCGGCAGTGTCGGTAGGCATCATCGACGGCGTGCCCATGCTGGACCTGCCCTACGTTGAGGACGTCCGCGCCGAGACCGACATGAACGTTGTGGTTACCGGATCCGGGAAATTCGTCGAAGTCCAGGGCACCGCCGAGGGCGCTCCCTTCGACCGCGACGAGCTCAACCAGCTGCTGGACCTTGCCCTCCTGGGCACCACCCAGCTGGCGGCGATCCAGCGCGAAACCCTCGCGGACGCCCTGTGAGTCTGGCTGCCCCCGGCAGCGCGGCCCAGGGCGGGGCGGCCCAGGACGGCGTAGCGCCGCGGCTCGTCCTCGCGACACACAACAAGGGCAAGCTCCGGGAGCTCCGCGAGCTCCTGCGCGGCCAGGTTCCCGGGCTCGACGTCGACACCCAGGTGGTGGACGCCGCGGCGGCAGGTGCGCCGGACGTCGTCGAAACGGGCGTGACGTTCGCCGAGAATTCGCTCCTGAAAGCGCGGGCCGTCGCGGAGGCCACCGGCCTGGTGGCCATTGCCGACGATTCGGGGCTGGCAGTAGACGTCCTGGGCGGGGCACCGGGAATCTTCTCCGCCCGGTGGGCTGGCCGGCATGGCGACGACGCCGCCAACCTCAGGCTCCTGCTGGACCAGCTCTCTGACGTTCCGGACGCGCACCGCGGTGCGGCATTCGTCTGTGCCGCGGCGCTTGCTGTCCCCTCCGCGCGCAGCGCCGGCCACGAGGTAGTGGAGTACGGCCAGCTTGAAGGCACGCTGCTGCGTGAGCCGCGGGGCGACGGTGGCTTCGGCTACGACCCCGTCCTGCAGCCTGTGGGCGAGGACCGCAGCTGTGCCGAGCTCTCGCCGGAAGAGAAAAACGCGATCAGCCACCGCGGCAAGGCTTTCCGGGCACTCCTGCCTGCCATCGTCGAGGCCCTGGCACGGTAGTAGGGCATGGGCTGTCAGCCCCGCCGGGGTAACGACTGAGGGAGCCACACAGCGTGTGGCTCCCTCAGTCGTTACCGAAGATTGTGCTTGCTGGACTTAGTCCAGGTTGGTTTTACGTTCCTCGTGGGGAGCATGCTCTTCAATGAACTCGTCCACCGGATCTGTGCCGAACCGGGCGGCCTGGCGCTTGGCCGACAATCCCCTGAGGATCTCGATTCCGATCGGAATCACGGAGATCAGCACGATGGTGATGAAGATGATGTCGATGTTGTCGCCTACCCAGCTGAACTGGCCCAGCCAGGCACCCAGGAGCGTGACGCCGCCGCCCCACAGCAGCGCGCCGATGACGTTGTAGAGGAAGAATTTGCGCTTGTCCATCTGGGCCACGCCCACGATAACGGGCACGAAGGTCCTGATGATCGGGACGAAGCGGGCAAGAATCAACGCCTTGCCGCCGTGCTTCTCGAAGAACGCATGGGCACTTTCAACGTTCTCACGCTTGAAGAGCCGGGATTCGGGCTTATTGAAGATGGCTGGGCCGGCTTTGGACCCGATGAGATACCCGGTCTGGTTGCCCACGATCGCGGCGACGATGATCAGCCCGCACATGCCCCACAGGTTGAAGTCGATGGCGCCGGTGGAGACCAGCAGGCCAGCGGTGAACAGCATCGAATCACCGGGCAGGAAGAAGCCCACCAGAAGGCCGGTTTCGGCGAAGACGATGGCGCAGACCAGCAGGACCACCCACGGTCCGAGCGGGGAATCGCGGAGGAAGACGTCGGGGTTCAGCCAATCGGGCAGGAACGACGCCAGCTGTGGCTGGATGGGTCCCGCACCTCCCAGCATGGGCACGGCAAAGTCGCTGATCGCATGAAAGTTCACCTCCTCAGGGTACTTGACGCACCCCGACCAACAGGTCGTATGGTTAGTTACATAAGTAACTAACCAGTGAGGCTCGCTCGCCCGCTGGATCACAAAACGCGGGGTGGCAGCAGTGATAGACGACAGCAGGCCGATCTTCCTGCAGATCGCCGCCCTGATAGAGAACGACATCGTTGACGGGAACCTGCCGGAGGAGGCCCAGATACCCTCCACCAACGAACTTGCGGCGTTCCATCGGATCAACCCCGCCACGGCTGCCAAAGGAGTCAATCTGCTGGTGGAAGCGGGAATCCTCTACAAACGGCGGGGCATAGGCATGTTTGTCTCCACCGGTGCCCGGGCCGCCCTGCTCGCGCGGCGCACGGAAGAGTTCTTTGAACAGTATGTGCGGCCGCTGGCCGCGGAGGCCCGCAAGCTGGGAATCCCCGCGGACGAGCTCAGCCGCATGATTATCCGCGGCGCGAACGGTGCGGCGGCGGCAGATGGCACCAAGGAAAGGAGCGCGGCATTGTGAACGGAACAGTGGTTGAAGCGAGGAATCTCACAAAACGCTATCGGGATGTCCTCGCCTTCGACGACGTCAGCATCACCCTGTCCGCAGAGCGGATCTATGGCCTGCTGGGCCGAAACGGAGCCGGAAGACCACGCTGATGTCCGTGCTCACAGCGCAGGCGTTCGCGAGCTCGAGGGAGGCACGGGTCTTCGGCGAAGAAGCCTACGAAAACGATAGGGTCCTGTCGCGGCTCTGCTTCATCCGTGAATCGCAGAAGTATCCGGACGACTTCACCGCGGGCCATGCCTTCAAGGCCGCACGGCTGCTCTTCGGCAACTGGGACCAGGCGTTTGCAGAGCAACTCATCGACGAGTTCCGCCTCCCGGTCAAGCGGCGCATCAAGAAACTGTCCCGCGGGCAGCTCTCCGCCGTTGGCGTCATCATCGGGCTCGCATCCCGGGCAGAGATAACGTTCTTTGACGAGCCCTATCTGGGGCTGGACGCCGTGGCCCGCCAACTCTTCTATGACCGGCTCCTGGCCGATTTCACCGGGCACCCTCGGACCATCGTCCTGTCCTCACACCTGATCGATGAAGTGGCCAACCTGCTCGATCACGTGATCGTGATCGACGAAGGGAAGATCCTCATCGACGCCGAAGCCGAAGCGCTGCGGGGCTCGGCGGCGACGGTGATGGGCCCGGCGGCCAAGGTGGACGCGTTCCTCAACGGGAAGAAGCTCCTGCACCGTGAGTCGATCGCCTCGCTGGCCTCCGTCACCATCGAGGAGGTCCTCAGCCCGGCCGAGCGAGCCGAGGCGGCCACCCTGGGGCTGGACGTTATGCCTGTTTCGCTGCAGCAACTCGTTATCCGAAAGACGAGCGGCAACCACGGCGGCCGGCAATTACCGGCCAGCGGCACTGAACTCGATGCATTGGAGGCATCACGATGAGCAGGGTATTGGCCGTGGCGAGGATGCAGCTTGTCACCAAATGGACCTACCTGGGGAACCCGCTGATCATCCTCGCGGCGGCCTTCCTGCTGTCCCTCGCCATCTTCGCGCTGATCCCTGTGGACGAGGCCAAATACGGCGGCGGCAGCCAGGCGCCGCTCTGGTACTTCCTGGTGCTGGGCATCCAAAGCATGACGCTGGCCTTTCCGTTTTCGCAGGGCCTGAGCGTCAGCCGCCGGGCCTTTTACCTGGGGACTCTGGGCCTCTTCGCCGTTCTTGCGGCCGGTATGACCGCAATTTACCTTCTGGGCGGGATAGCCGAGCGGGCCACCGGCGGCTGGGGTGTCAACGGATTCTTCTTCCACATTCCCTGGATCTCCGATGGGCCCTGGTACGGCACGGCGGCGTTCTATTTCACGCTGATGATGCTGATGTTCATCGTCGGGTTCTGGTTCGCCACGGTCTACAAGCGCTGGGGCACTACGGGCATGCTCATTTCCCTGATCGGTTCGGCCGTGCTGCTGCTCGGCTGGGTGGCGCTGGCCACTGTCAATGGGTGGTGGGGAAGCATTGGGGGCTGGTTTGTCCAGCAGACCCCACTCACCACAGGTGCCTGGGCTGCCGCCCTGTGCGTGCTGCTGGCCGGCGGCTCCTACCTGACGCTGCGGCGGGCCACGCCCTGACCTGCCGGACCCCCTTTATGGACCCCCTTTATGGAGGAGGCGGCGGGTGATATCCACGACAGGGCCGCCCCGGTGACACGGGAACGGCCCTGTCCGGCGGTAAAGTATGGGCCGTGGGACTGGACTTTACGGCGATCGACTTCGAGACGGCAAACGGCTTCCGGGGCTCGCCGTGCGCGGTGGGCCTGACAAAGGTACGCGGCGGGCGCGTTGTGGAGGAAGCCTCCTGGCTGATGCGGCCCCCGGCAAACCACGACCACTTCGAATACCACAACGTCCGGATCCACGGCATCCGGTCCGAGGACGTTGCCGGCCTGCCCCGGTTCGGGGAACTGTTCCCTGAGATCGGCGCCTTCATTGGCGGGGACATCCTGGCAGCCCACAACGCCGCCTTTGACCTCGGCGTGATCCGGTCCGGCCTTGAAGTCTCAGGCCTGGCGGGGCCCGCCTACGAATATGTCTGCACCGTGATGCTGTCCCGGCGCTGCTATTCGCTGGTCTCCAATTCCTTGCCGTTCGCGGCCGAGGAAGCCGGTGTGCCGCTGGTCAACCACCACGACGCCGCGGAGGACGCCCGTGCCTGCGCCGGCATCCTGATTGACATTGCCGCCCGGAACAACGCCAACAGCATCGCCGAGCTTTACCTTTCCCTGGGCCTTGAGTTGCCCCGCCAGGAATCCTTCGACCCGGCGTATGATGACCTCTCCAAACCCAGCCTCGCCGCACTCTCCGGCGCCGCTGCCGGCCGCAGCGGCGCACCGGTGCGGCCGTTCCTCTCCGGCTGGCCGGAGGAGGGGGCCAACCCGCTTCCCAACGCCGACGCTGCGCCGTCCCACCCGCTGTACGGCCAGACTGTGGTCTTCACCGGCGAGCTGGCCATGGGCCGGCCGGAGGCCAAGGTGCGATCGGCCGAGCTGGGTGCCCGGCCGGAAAGCCGGGTGACTGCCCGCACCACCGTGCTGGTGGTGGGTGACGGGTTTGTGGCCTCGGACCTGCGGTCCGGACGGCTGACAGGCAAGGCGCGGCGGGTCCTGGAGCTCCACGACCGTGGCCAGCCCATTGAGGTTCTCTCGGAAGGCGAGTTCCTGCAGATGGTGGGCGGCTACGCCGGCGCAGCGGCCCTCTAGTTCATCCGGCGCAACAAATCTTCCCAGGCGTACAGGCGGCTCCTAGCCTTGCAGGATGAGCAAACCGACGCACGGCCCCGGCAGCGGTATCGACTGGTCCGCCGTGTTTGCCTTTCCCAACCCCGTCAATGAGTACGCTGCACGGATAACCGCCGGCCTGGTGGTGATCCTGGCAGGTGCCACACTGCTGACCGGATCCGGGTGGGGGCTGGTCCTGATCGCCGGTGGATTCTGGCTTCGGGTGCTGTTCGGACCACGGATTTCGCCGCTGGCTCTCCTGTCGGTGAAGGTCCTCGCGCCCCGGCTGGGCCGCGCACGCCTGGTTCCCGGGCCGCCGAAGCGTTTTGCGCAGGGAATGGGCACAGTGGTCTCCACCACGGCGCTGATCCTGTTCGCCGTTGGCGCCGCGCCGGCCGCCTGGATTGTCCTCGCGGTCCTCATCGCGGCGGCCTCGCTCGAAGCCTTCGCCGGATTCTGCCTGGGCTGCGTGATCTTCGGAGTCCTGCAGCGCCGCGGCCTGATCCCGGCGGAGATCTGCGAGGCCTGCAACAACGTGGCGCTCAGGCGGTCGTAACACCCACCAGCAGATCGGCCATGCCGCGGATGACTTCCGGCGCTTCGAGTGCTTCGAGCCATTCCTTGGGCAGGCACTCCTCGCCGTAGAAAGCGCCCAGGATGTTTCCCGCGATGGAACCCGTGGAGTCGCTGTCGCCGCTGTGGTTCACCGCCAGGGCGATGGCAGCCCGGAAGTGATCTTCCGGCGACAGTGCGGACTTAGATGCCGGTGCCGTGGCCAGGGCCGCGTAAAGCCCGACGGCGAATGCTTCCTCGGCGACCCACCCTTCACCCAGTTGCCGCACCAGCTCCTCCGGCGCCAGGACCCCTGCAGCGGCACACCGGATTGCTGCCTCAAGCCGTTCCGGGAGTTCCGCCGCCACATCCTTGAAGCCGCGCACCTCGTTCAGCACTGCCGTCGCCGCGTCCTGCAGGCTGTCGCCGGACACCAGGCGGTGAATCAGCAGGCTGAAGCCGCCGGCACTCTGCCGGGCGGAGGGATGGCCGTGGGTCAGGGAGGCGGCGTCGGCACTCAACTTATAGACGGCGTCGGACGCTATGTGGGGAATCAGGCCGAACGGCGCGGACCGCATCACTGTTCCGCAGCCCTTCGAGTCCGGGTTCACCGGCCGGTAAACGGTCCCCATTTCGCCGGTGGCCAGTCCGCTGATGCACGCGTTACCCGGTGCGCGGCGGTGCCTCAGGACCTCATGGCCGTCGATCCATCGCTTCGGCTGCACCGGGGACGACGACGGCACAGGTTCGCCCTGGGTGTCCAGCCATCGGAGGTAGGCCAGCCAGAGACAGGCGTTCACATCGGCGCCCACACCGTCGTTGGCCCATTCCAGCGCCTCCACCAATCCGTCCACCGTGTACAGCGTCATCTGGGTGTCGTCCGAAAAGTGACTGCCGCCGTCGAGCATCGCGGGATCCGTCACGCCTGCGGGGCCGAAGCGCCCGCGGATCGCCTCGATGGAATCGAACTCCACCGCGTAGCCCAGCGAGTCACCCAGGGCGCCGCCCAGCAGGCAGCCGTGGATTCGGGACGTCAGCGAGGGCGCGGCGGCGCCCGGATCAATGCTCATACCAGCCAATTTACCGTGACGCGAAGGCAGCCCGTGCCGCCTGCGGTCCAGGCCATCCACTAAGCTCAGACTCAGCCAACGCCCAGAATTCCTTGGCACAATGCAGAGGCCGCCGCGGACACCCCGCCGGCCCCAGACTTTGCCGCGCAGCGACGCTCCAACGATAAGGATTGCCCACTATGACCACGCCTGTTCCCGTCCATCACGATTCCGCCTCCGGGCCGGCAGCAGGCAACAGTACGGGCGTCCGGCACGGGCTGGTGTCAAGGCTGTCCGCAGAAGCGTTCGGCAGCCTCTTCATTGTGGTGGCGGGCCTGGGTGTGCCGCTGTTCTCCATTCCCCAGTCAAGCCCCCTGCCGGCCGCGCTCGCAGCAGGCCTGGCCGTGACTGCGGCCATGCTGGCTTTCGGTTACGTCTCAGGGGGCCACTTCAACCCCGCCGTGACGGTGGGCCACGCGGTGGCCGGCCGGATCCGCCTGGGGGACGCGGCGGCGTACATCGCCGCGCAGCTGGTGGGCGGGCTGCTGGGTGCCCTGGCATTGTTTGGCATCCTCCGGACCCTGCCGGGCATCCAGGACAGCAGGACTGCATTCGATACCGTGACTGCCGGCTTCGGCGAGCATTCGATCATTCAGGCGCCGCTGGCGGGTGTGCTGCTGCTGGAGGTACTCGGCGCCGCCATCGTGGTAGCTGTCTTCCTGGGCACCACCGCCCGCAACAACATGAATAAGGCCGCCGCTGCCCTTTCCGTGGGTCTCGCCTTCGCCGTTCTGCTGCAGCTTGGCCTCTCCGTGGGCAACGCCCCGTTCAACCCGGCGCGCGCCACCGCCTCCGCCGTGTTCAGCTCCAGCTGGTCCCTCGAACAGCTGTGGTTGTTCTGGGTTGCCCCTATTGTGGGTGCAGCGATCGCCGGCCTCGTCTTCCGCGGCTTCGCCGCCGGGGACGCTCCCGCCGCAGGTTCCGTTGCCGACACCGAAGCTGATGATGCTGCTGATTTTGACGATGTTGAAGATCGCGACGCCGAGGCTCACGACATTGAATTTTCCGATGCCGAGGCCCCCGAGGTCCCTGCTGCAGCCGCCGTGCAGGAGCAGGCCCGCCGCGACGAGGCCCAGGAGTTCTTCGACGGAAAGCGCGGCCAGTAGCACTGGCGCCACCCAAGCCAGGGACGGCCTGCTGCGGCGGTTGCCTAAACTGTCAGTGGCAGCCGATAGCGTAGGAATATGCGGTTATTGCACACATCGGACTGGCATTTGGGCCGGTCGTTCCACGGCGTCGGAATGCTGGACGCCCAACGGTCATTTGTTGATCAGCTCGTCAGCGCCGTCTCCTCGCAGGCGGTTGACGTTGTCCTGATCGCCGGTGATGTCTACGACCGCGCCCTGCCCGGCGTCGACGTCGTGCGCTTGCTGGATGACGCCCTGGTCCGGCTGACCGCGGCGGGTGCCCAGGTGGTGCTGACCAGCGGCAACCACGACTCCGCCATCCGCTTGGGCTTCGCCTCCCGCCTGCTGGAGCGTGGTGGAGTGCACCTGCGGACCAGGCTGGCGGACCTGGACCAGCCCCTGGTCCTGCCCCTGGAGTCGCACGCAGACGCTGACCTGGGGTCCAGCGGGAGCAAGGACAACGGTGCCGTTCTGGCCATCTACGGAATCCCCTGGCTGGAACCGCGCCTTGTCGCCGAGCAGCTCGGGGCAGAGCCCGCAAGCCACTTTGCGGTTACCCGCGCCGCTACCGACCGCATCCGGGCGGACCTCGCACTGCGCAGCGCCGGGGGAACCGTGCATTCCGTTGTGCTCGCCCATACGTTCGCCAGCGGCGGGATCAGCTCCGACAGCGAACGGGACCTCAGCATCGGGGGAGTGGGTGCCGTTCCGCTGGACCTGTTCGATGGCTTCAGCTACACCGCGCTGGGCCACCTGCACGGCCGGCAGACTCTGTCGCCGCAGGTCAGGTATTCAGGCTCGCCGCTGGCCTACTCGTTCTCCGAAGCCAAACACACCAAGGGAAGCTGGCTGATTGACGTGGGCCCGGAGGGCGTCACCAACGTCTCGGAACTGTCGTGGGACGCTCCCCGGAAGCTGGCGGTGCTTCGCGGCGGAATCACCGAGCTCCTGGAGTCCGAGGACCACGCCTGGGCTGAGGACGCCTATTGCCAGATCACGCTGACCGATGCGCAACGGCCGCAGCAGGCCATGGAGCGGCTGCGCGCGCGTTTTCCGGACACCCTGGTCCTCGGGTTTGATCCGCAGGGCGGCTCCGCCAAGGCGTCAACGAGCTACAGCACCCGGCTTGCCGAGGCCCAGGACGACCTGTCGGTCTGCTGTGGTTTCCTGGACCACGTCCGGGGACGGGACGCGGATGATGCCGAGCGGCTGGCCCTCGCCGGAGCGCTGGACAATGTGCGTCTCCGGGAGGCCTCGCTGTGAGGATCCACCGCCTGACTATTTCCGCGTTCGGGCCGTTTGCCGGCACCGAAGAGGTTGATTTCGACAGGTTGAGCGCCCACGGGCTCTTCCTGCTGAACGGGCCCACGGGAGCCGGCAAGACCAGCGTGCTGGATGCTGTCTGCTTCGCACTGTACGGATCCGTGCCGGGCGCCCGCCAGGAAGGCAAGCGCCTCCGCAGCGACCATGCCGAGCCGGCGCTTGAACCTTCTGTCACCTGCGAGTTTTCTGCACAGGGACGCCATTTCGAGGTCACCAGGTCTCCTGCCTGGGACAAGCCCAGCGCCCGCGGCAAAAACGGCTTCACCACCCAGCAGGCCAAAACCCTCCTGCGGGAACGCGTCGGCGGGGCCTGGACTGACAGGTCCGGACGCAACGACGAAGCCGGTGCTGAAATAACTGCCCTGCTGGGCATGGACCGGGAGCAGTTCACCCGGGTTGTTATGCTGCCCCAAGGCGACTTTGCCGCCTTTCTGAGGTCCAAGGCATCAGACCGCCTGGAATTGCTTCAGAAGCTTTTCGGCACGCAGCGGTTTGAGGCACTGGAGCTGGAACTGTCCGCCCAGGCCCAGGCCGCGCGGAACGATGTTGCAAAGCTCAACGGGGAGCTTGAACTGCTGGCCGCCCGTGCGGAAGCCGAGGCTTCGGCGCTGGCCATTGATGATGCTGCCCCCGCTGGCCCAGGCAGCGGCTCAAGCAATGGCTCCGGTGCCGACGCTGCCGCCCCTGGCGTGGCGGGCGCTTCCCCGGAGGAACCCGGCGCCCGGATCGGCTGGCTCCAGGCAGCGGCAGCACGGCGCGCGGCGGAACTGTCCGCAGCGGCGGAGGCCGCGGCGTTGGTGAGCCAACACGCATCAGGCACGCTGGAAAGCGAAACGGCGCGGCGGGAACGGCAACGCAGGCTGGCCGCCGCCAAGGCTCGGAAGGAGGCCGCTGAGGCGACTCTTCCGTCCTTGGAGGTACACGCCGCACGGCTCGAACAACACCGTCGCGCTGAGCTGCTCACCGGGCAACTGCAGGCCGTGCAGTCAAGCGAAACCCAGGTTCGGAACGCGGCCGGCGCCATGGAATCCGCCGTCACGCTGCTGCGGATGGCTGCGGGCGAAGACCCCGAACTCGAACACCTGGACCTTTCTGCTTTGGACCCTGGCGGGGATTTGGACTCGGCCGCAACCGCCGCCGGAGTGCATCCCGTGGGGAGCGTTGATGACGTCCCGGCCCTTAACATCACGGGTGAGCTCGGCCGCATCCGGTCACTGCTGGCCGTCGTTGAAGCCAGGTTGCCGGACGAAGAGCGCCTCCAGGCACTTGGCGCCAGACGCACGTCGCTCGCGACGCAACAGCAGGAACTGACCCAAACCGGTAGCGAACTGGTGGAGCGGCTGGGGATCCTGCGCGCGGAGCAGGAACACCTGACGGCCGGACTGAAGCCCCTGGAAGTGCTGGCCTCGGCCGCCGTCCTCCACTCGAAGGAGGCGGCTGCCGCGGAAGAACTCCTGGATGTGGTCCGCCAGTACACGGCGGCAGTCACGGCGCAGGAACAGGCCGCGCAGCGGCACTCGGCTTCCCGGGAGATCCAGCTCGAGACGAAGGCCCGCTGGCTGGACCTGCGTGAGGAAAGACTTGCCAATGCTGCCGCCGAACTCGCGGCCCAACTCGCAGAGGGGGATCCCTGCCCGGTCTGCGGCAGCCAGGAGCATCCGGCTCCCGCACAGGCTGGAGCGTCTGCGCTGGGACTCAGCCAGGCCGAAGAAGCCGCTCAACACGTCTATGAGGAAGCTGAGGCGAAGCTGGCAGCGCTCAACACCGCGCTGGGCGAGGCGAACCAGTTGGTGGCTGTCCTGGCCGGCCAGGGCGGTGACACTCCTGAGGACGAGGCTGTCCAGGCGGCGGCAGCCGCCCGCCACGCCGCCGGACAGTCCCAGCGCGCTGTGCAGGACCTTGCGGACCTCCGGAAGCAGATTGAAGCCGTGGAGGCCCGGATTGCAGCCGCGGAAACCGCCAGGAACAGCGGTGCGGCCGAGCTCGCGCAGGTTACCGCTGCGTCGGCGGAGGTTGCTGACAATCTGGCATCCCTGGACCAGGCTCTGTCCGGGCTGCGTGGGGGTCACCGCAGCCTTACGCGCAGGCTGCGGTCGTTGCAGGATGCCGCGGCCACACTGGAGAAGGCGGAGGAAGCACGGGACCTGCTGGAGAAGGCCAAAGCCCGGGCGGAGGAAGCCCGCCTCCAGCTTGAGAGGGCCTTGCCCGAATCGGGCTTCGGTAGTGCCGGGGAGGCCAGGGCCCAGCTCCTGGCGGGCTCAGAGGCAGCTGCCCTGCAGGCCAAGGTCAGGGCCGGCCACGATGAACAGGCACGGATTGCCGAGCTGTTCGCATCGGAGGAACTGCGGTTGGCCTTAAATGAAGCGGCTGCAGATCCCGTAGCCGACGAGGACCTGCTGGCGGAACTTCAGAACGCCGCCGCGACGGCCGGGCAGGAGGCGCGGGACGCCGACCTCGCCGCCGCCATGGCTGCACGCTGCGCTGGGTTGCTGGCCACGATCCGCCAGGACTACGAACAGCTCGCCGGAACCGGACGGGGACCGAGGGAGCACGCGCTGCTGCTCACAGCGCTGGCAGACACCGCTGCCGGACGTGGCGAGAACACGTACCGCATGAGCCTGAACAGCTATGTCCTCGCGGCACGGCTGGAGCAGGTGGCTTTGGCGGCCTCGGAACGCCTCGTAGCCATGAGCGACGGCCGCTACCTGCTGCAGCATTCCGATGCCAGGGCTGCACGCGGCGCCAAGTCCGGGTTGGGCCTGGAAGTGGTGGACCAATGGACCGGGCACCGGAGGGACACCTCCACCCTCTCCGGCGGTGAATCCTTTATGGCATCGCTCTCCCTCGCGCTGGGCCTGGCGGACGTGGTCCAGCAGGAATCCGGCGGCATCCAGATAGACACGCTCTTTGTGGATGAAGGCTTCGGCAGCCTGGATGAGCAGTCCCTGGAACAAGTCATGGATGCACTGGAAGGCCTCCGAGACGGCGGGCGCGTTGTGGGCCTCGTCAGCCATGTGGGGGAGATGAAGCAGCGCATCGGCACCCAGCTCCAGGTGCTCAAGGGCCGCGACGGTTCCACCCTCCGCATTTCGGACGCCGCCGAGGTGCTGGTGTGATCCGGCTATAATTGGACGGTTACCGGGTCGCGCGCATCGGGAGGAGGGACGATGCGCATTAGTGAACGAGCCCGGAATCTTGAACCCTTCGCCCCTGTCTGTTGACCCGCTGTACGTTGACTCCCTCGCTGTTGACACAGAAACCTTCCTGCCGGACCCGACGCCAGCGCCGCCAAGCGGCCGCTTCGCCAGGCTCCCGCACCTCGCCGGCCGCAGTTTCATTCCCATCGGCCTGTTCGCCCGGCTGCCTCTGGCCATGCTCACCGTTGGCGCCCTAACCCTGGTCGCGTCGGCCACGGGTTCCTATGCCTTGGGTGGGACCGCCGCCGGGGCTGTGGGGATCGGATCAGCCCTCGGGGCGCCGGTCATCGGCGCCCTGGCTGACCGCCACGGGCAGCGTCCCGTGCTTCTGGTGGCCGCGGTACTCAACGCCGTGTCTGTCCTGGCCCTGATCGGGACGGCCTGGGCTGTGCCGGCAACTGGATCCTTCCCGGCGGCCCTGCTCCTGGCGGCCTTCTTCGCAGGCGCAAGCTGCCCGCAGGTGGGCCCGCTTGCCCGCGTTCGCTGGATAGCCCTGACCTCCCGGGGGAAGGGCAAGGACGCGGACCGGGATCTCGATACCGCCTTGTCCTACGAGGGCACCGCCGACGAACTCACCTTTGTCCTCGGCCCGGCACTCGTGGGAATTCTTGCCAGCCTGGTGGCCCCCTGGCTGCCGCTGGCCTTGGCCGTGGTCATGACCATCACGCTTGTTCCGGCCTTTGCCGTTCACCGCACGCACAAGGCGGTGCCCCGGAAGGGGGTCACTGGAGCCAAGTCCACTGGAGCCAAGACCACGGGGGCCAGTGCCACCGGAACCAGTCCTGCTAAAACGCGTGCCACGAGGATTCCCCTTGCCGTGGCGCTTCCTGTCCTGGCCATGGTGGCAATGGGCACGTTCTTCGGATCCACGCAGACGGCCCTGAGCTCGTTCTCGGCCAGCTTCGCCACCTCCGAAATCGCCGGACTGCTGTATGCGGTGATGGGGTTGAGTTCCGCTGCTGCCGCCTTGTCCGTGGCTTACTGGCCTCGAAGCTTCAAACCGGCCGCCCGCTGGATGGTCAGCGCGGTTCTGATGGCCGGGCTCGCGCTGCTGCTTCTGGTGCCGGACTCCCTCGGTGGCATGGTTGGCGTGCTGCTGGTCCTGGGACTTCCTGTGGGGCCTGTCATGGTCACCGTCTTTGCCATCGGCGGAATCGTTGCGCCGGCCGAAAGGCTCGGAACGGTCATGACCGCCCTGGCCAGCGGAATCGTGGCGGGCACGGCGTTGGGAGCGTCTGTTGCTGGGCAGCTCGCCCAGCAGAACGGCTACCAGGCCGCATTCGTGGTGCCGGTTGCTGCCGCCGGAGCGCTGGTTGTCCTCGGCGTGGCCGCTGCCGCCGTGCTCCGGAAACGCGGCCGCTAAGGGGGACGCTATCCGGCAGGGCATCCTGGCACCGGTGGCACCGGTGGCGCCGTGGCTGCCGGGCTGGCAGGGCCCACCCGCCGCCACGGCCTACGGTTGCAGCAGGCTGATGGCGTCCTCGTCGGAAAGTTGCTCGAAATGCCGGTAGAAGCTGCCCACTGCGCGGAACTTGCCGGGCAGGTGCAGGCAGAGCACGGCGTCACAGACCTGGGAAACGGCGGTGTAGGCCTCCACCGACCCCACCGGGGCCGCGGCCACCACGCTGCCTGCCCCGGCTGACCGGACGGCCTCCACCGCGGCCCGCATGGTGGCTCCGGTGGCGAGGCCGTCGTCCACCAGCAGGACGGTCTTGCCATTGAGGTCGTTGCTGATTCCCGGGTAGGTCTCTGCCCTGCGGAGCAGTTCGGCGCGTTCGCGGTGCTCCACTTCATCCAGCCACTCCTGGCGGACACCATGGTCAAGGACGCGGAGCATCAGGGGGCGGTTGTGCAGCCGGACTATCCGTCCGGCTGACCACGCCAAGGCGCCGTACGCCGTTTCGTCGTGGCCCGGGATGCCGAGCTTCCGGACCAGGACGGCCCCGAGGGGCAGGTAAAGGGCCTTGGCAGCTGCAGCCGCCACGGGGATCCCGCCACGGGCCAGTCCCAGCACGATGACGTCAGGGCGTTCCCGGAACTGCGTGAGTACCGCCGCCAGTTGCTCACCGGCATCAGTGCGGTCTTCAAAACGCGTGTTCATTGGCACCTCTCCGGCATCTCGCCCCGCAATCCAGCCTACCGCCCGGTGCGTTGGTGAGGTACTGCTGCGGCGGGGTTGTTGTCAGACGCCGAGGAACGCGATGGCTCCCTGTTTGAACGCCCGGCTGGTGATGGCGTTGGTGTGGTTCCGGCCCGGCAGCACCAGCTGTTCCGCCATGGACCCGGCGCGGATGCCGAGCTCGGCAAGCTGGGCCATGGTGGTGGCGCGTTCGTCCTTGTCACCAGCCACCAGGAGCATCGGCATATGCGGCACGGCTTCGGCCGGGTCGAACGGCTCAGCCTTGATGGCCTCCACCAGTGACAGCAGCGCGAAGATGTTGTTGCTGGGCAGCAGCATGGCCATCTTCAACAGACCGGCTGTGGACTGGTCCGCAATGGGAGTGCCGTCGGCGAGATAGCGCTGTGCCGCGATGAGATCGAACTCAGCCAGCGGATCGGCAATGTTCGGTCCGCCCAGGACCAGCCGGTGGACCAGCTCGGGCTGGGTGGCGCCAAATTCCCACGCGAGCCGGGAGCCCAGCGAATAGCCCACCACGTCAACCCCGCTGGTGGGGTCACCTCCGTGCACAGGCCGCACGCCGGCGTCGAACGCTATCTGCAGCAGATCCGCCCGGATCCGGCTCGGAGAATAGGAGTCCAGGTCCTCAGGGGCACCGCTGCGGCCGTGGCCCGGCAGGTCCACGGTAATGACCCGGCGTCCTGCTTCCAGGAGGGCAGCCAGCCAGCCGGTGTCCTCCCAGTTCAGCTTGCTGGAGGAAGAAAAGCCGTGGATGAGCAGGACGGGCCGCAGCCCTGCGTCAGTGGCCGGATCATGCACCTCCACGTACAGCTGGGGGTCCGTGCCCTCAACAGTGTGCGAATGCATCTCGCCGGTGTGCCTGCCGCTCATAGTGTCAGTCCTCGTCAAGTACGGCGCTCAGGCGGACCCGGCGCGTCGGTGCGTCATCCTTCGGGACCGTGCCCATAATCGGCGGTGATGTCCGGCGCTTTGAACACGATCAACGGCTCGCCGACATTGATCCTGTCGCCTGCCCCCGTAGGTATGCACCACTTTACCTGCCTGCGGACCAGGCAGTTCAACTGCGGATTTACTTGTTCCGCAAGCCGCATCTGAGTAGCAATTGACGTCGGTATGAGAGCTCAAAGCGGCATCAACTGCTACCTACTTGGGGTGGCGCCCGCGGGCGGCGAACCGCGCGCCGAGCCAGCAGGCACCGGCGAGGCCTGCCACCAGGGCGAACGTGGAAAGAAGCTGGATGCGGCTGCTTTCGGCGCTGAAGCCGACGGCGAAGATCAGCGCCAGCAGCACCAGGCCGAAGATTGTCAGGCCCGGGAAGCCCTTCATCCGCAGCGGCAGTGCAGTCCCGTCCCGGTCCGCGCGGCGCCGGAGAATCAGCTGGGACACCAGGGCGGTGCCCCACACCACCAGGCAGGTGGAGCCCACCAGTTGGAACAAAGCCGGCAGGATCCGGTCCGGAAACAGCAGCTCAAGAACGGTGGCGAAGAAGCCGAAGGCCACCGAGATGCCCACCGCAACCATGGGTACGCTGGCGCCGCTCAGGCGCGACAGGAATCGGGGCGCCTCGCCGCGTTCGGCGAGCGAGTAGACCATGCGTGACGCACCATAGAGGTTCGCGTTCAGTGCGGAGAGAAGTGCGACGACGGCGACAAGGGTGATTGCCGTGCCGGCACCCGGAATCCTGGCTGCGTCGAGCACGCCGGCAAAAGGCGAGGCGAGGCCTTCGGAGCTGACCGGCAGGACGGCTGCGATGACAAAGACTGATCCGATGTAGAAGACCAGGATGCGCCACAGCACGGTCCGCACGGCCCTGCCCACGCTGTGCTCAGGATCCTCGGTTTCTGCGGCGGCCACGGCCACGATCTCCGTCCCGCCAAAAGCGAAGATCACCACAAACAGCGCCGTAGCGATGCCGCCGAGTCCGGCGGGGGCAAAGTCGGAGGTGATGTTTGCCAGTCCCGCCGAGGCAACATCGGGAAGGAGGCCAAGCAGGAGCGCGGCACCGACGCCGAGGAACAGGACGATGGCGAGAACCTTCAGGATGGCGAACCAGAATTCAAACTCGCCGAAGTTCCTGACGCCGGTCAGGTTGATGGCAGTAAATACCACCATAAAGATCAGCGCAAGCGCCCAGACGGGGATCACCGGCCACACGCTAAACAGGAGGCCTGCGGCGCCGAGGGCTTCGGCGGCGATGACCACCACCAGTTGGAGCCACCAGAGCCAGCCCACCGTGGCGCCTGCCGTTTTGCCCAATGCCCGCTCGGCGTACACGGAGAAGGCGCCGCTGGTGGGATTGGCGGCTGCCATCTCGCCCAGCGCCCACATCACCAGGATGATGAGCGTTCCGGCCACCAGGTAGGACACCAGGACTGCCGGGCCGGCCGCCTGCACGCCGGCCCCTGAGCCCAGGAACAGGCCGGCGCCGATCGCGCTGCCCAGGCCCATCATGGTGAGCTGCCTGGGTTTCATGGTGTGGCCGAGATGGGACTCCGGACGCACTGCCGTGGACTTCGCTGTCATGCCTGTGAACCTTCTTGCGGTAGGGGGTGTGCCCCTCGAAAGGGACCACTCGAATTTACCCTTTTGGCCGGGGGCTGCGCAGCGGGAGTGCAACCATGGTGCCCTTTGGAGGCCCAAGGGGGCTTTCAGGCTGGGCACCGGCCGCCGGCGAAACATTTTGAATCGCAGGAAAGTGCCCGTAGAATCAGTTCTAGTCAAAATGACTATAACTAGAGCTCCGGCGAAGAGGCCGTGACGCAGGAAGCGGGTGAGTGGCCATGTACAGCAGTTCAGCAAACGTTTCCGAACGCGCCGTCGCGGCACCGACGCTCGCCATCTCCACCGTCATCTTCGCACTGCGTCCGAGTGAATCCTCGGGCCGTCCCACACTCTGGATTCCACTGGTCCGCAGGATCCGGGAGCCGTTCAAGGACCTGTGGGCACTTCCCGGCGGCCCGCTGACGCACAACGAATCCCTGCAGGATGCGGCGTCACGGAACCTCCGGGAAACCACCGGGCTGGCCCCCAGCTACGTGGAGCAGCTCTACGCTTTTGGCGGCCTGCACCGCTCGCCTACCCAGCGCGTGGTGTCGATCGTCTACTGGGCCCTCGTCCAGCCCACCGAAGCCGCTCTGGCCGACGAATCGGAAAACGTGAAGTGGTTCAGGGCAGACAAGGTGGGCGAGCTGGCTTTTGACCACAACGCCATCGTGGACTACGCGCTCTGGCGGCTGCGGAACAAGCTGGCCTACGGTTCGGTGGCCTACCACTTCCTGGGGGAGTACTTCACGCTCGCCGAGGTCCGGGAAGTCTACGAAGCCGTCCTGGACACCCGGCTGGACCCGGCCAACTTCGGCCGCCAGCTCAAATCCACCCCGGAAATCGAAGAAACCGGCGAATACCTCCAGGGCGGCAAACACCGCCCGCCGCGTCTTTACCGCTTCACCGGCCGCCCCGGCCTTGACCCCGATAACAGGAGCACACCATGAGCAGCGTCAACACAGCCATCCAGCTGATCACGCGCGAACAGGCCGAAAGCGCGGCACGGCGCGCGGCTGCAGGCGAAACAGCCGGCACGTGCAGCCCGGCCCTGGCCAAGGGCCCGTGGGAGTACGATCTTGCCGAGGCGCTCGCTGGCGCCCCGGCCTATGGCCCCGGCGCCTCCAGTGCGGACATTGCCCCGGCCGCCACCCCCCGCCAGGGCCAGCTGCCCGGGGAGTACAAGCTCGCCAGCGATGCTGAGCTGGACGTGCGCATCCGCGCTGCCAAGGAAAAGCTGGGCGACCGGGCAGTGGTCCTGGGCCACTTCTACCAGCGCGACGAGGTCATCCAGTACGCCGACTTCGTGGGCGACTCCTTCCAGCTGGCCAACGCCGCCCTCACCCGGCCCGACGCCGAAGCCATTATCTTCTGCGGCGTGCACTTCATGGCAGAGACCGCAGACATCCTCTCAACGCCGGACCAGGCCGTCATCCTGCCCAACCTCGCCGCCGGCTGCTCCATGGCGGACATGGCGGACACAGACTCCGTGGAGGAGTGCTGGGAACAGCTTGAGGAGATCTTTGGCACGGAGGCCGACGCCGAGGGCCGCGTTCCCGTCATTCCGGTCACCTACATGAACTCCTCCGCCGCCCTGAAGGCCTTCTGCGGCCGCAACGGTGGCATCGTGTGCACCTCCTCCAACGCCAAACTTGTCCTGGAATGGGCCTTCGAACGGGGACAGCGTGTTCTCTTCTTCCCCGACCAGCACCTGGGCCGCAACACCGCCAAGGCCATGGGCGTGCCGCTGGAGCAGATGCCCATGTGGAACCCGCACAAGGATCTGGGTGGCAACGACGAGCAGACGCTGCTCGATTCACGGGTCATCCTGTGGCACGGCTTCTGCTCAGTCCACAAGCGGTTCAACGTCGGCCAGATTGAAAAGGCCCGCGCCGACTTCCCCGGTGTCAACGTGATCGTGCACCCCGAATGCCCCATGGAGGTGGTGGACGCTGCCGATTCGGCCGGTTCCACCGACTTCATCAAGAAGGCCATCGCTGCGGCCACCGAACCAACAACGTTCGCGATCGGCACCGAAATCAACATGGTCAACAGGCTCGCCGCCGAATACCCGCAGCACACCATCTTCTGCCTGGACCCCGTCATCTGCCCGTGCTCCACGATGTACCGGATCCACCCCGGCTACCTTGCCTGGGTCCTGGAAGAGCTGGTCGAGGGACGCATCGTCAACCGCATCACGGTGGACGGCGCCGTCCAGGACAACGCCAAGATTGCCCTCGAGCGTATGCTCGCCGCGCGCCCCCTTTGATCCCGCTGTAAACCCGGAACCGAAACGAGCCCGCCATGACAGCAGAGAGCCCAGCCCCCCGGCCGCGTCCCCAGCGGCTGATCGTCGTCGGAAGCGGCATTGCGGGACTCTACGCCGCGCTGCTCGCCGCTGACGCCGGCGCGGAGGTGGTGCTGCTGACCAAGGGTGCGCTCGCGGACAGCAACACGTACTTCGCCCAAGGCGGCATTTCCGCAGTGTTGGATGAGCCGGCGCCCGGGGACACCGTGGCAGCACACATTGCGGACACGCTCACGGCCGGGGCCGGCCACTGCAACGAAGCGGCCGTCCGGGTGCTCTGCACCGAAGCCCGCTTCGACATTGCAGGGCTGCAGCGCTTCGGCGTCCATTTTGATCTGGACGACGACGGCGATCCCGCTTTGGGGCTTGAAGCCGCGCACTCCGCGCCCCGGATCCTGCATGCCGGCGGTGACGCCACCGGCGCCGGGGTGGCCCGGGCGCTGATCCGCAGCGTCCTGGACGCCCAGGCCGCCGGGCGGATCCAGGTGACGGGGCACGCCCAGGTGACGGCCCTGCTGCAGGGCGGAGGCAGCGTGACCGGGGTGAACTTCCTCCATGACGGGCGCGAACTGGGCGTCCATGGCGACGCCGTCCTCCTTGCCACCGGGGGAGCAGGGCAGTTGTTCGCCCAGACCACCAACCCCGCCGTCGCCACCGCCGACGGCCTGGCGCTGGCCTGGCGGGCCGGCGCCGCGGTGGCGGACCTCGAATTCTTCCAGTTCCACCCCACCTGCATGGTCCGGCCCGATGACGCCCGCGAAGCCGAAGGCAACACGGACCCACTGCTGATCTCCGAAGCCGTTCGCGGCGAAGGTGCCATCCTGGTGGACGCCCACGGCGAACGCTTTATGCCCGCCTACCACCCCGACGCCGAGCTCGCTCCCCGGGACGTCGTCTCCCGGTGCATCGCCTTGCACCTAGCCGCACTCGGCGACCCCAATGGCCATGTCTTCCTCGACGCACGCGTGATCGAGGCCCACCGGGGCCAGGGCTTCCTCGCAAAGCGGTTCCCCACCATCACCGCCCGAACCCGCGAGGCCGGCGTCGACTGGACCCGCGAACCCGTCCCTGTGGCTCCTGCCGCGCACTACTGGATGGGCGGGGTTGTCACCGACCTCTACGGCCGGACCTCTGTACCCGGGCTGCTCGCCGCAGGGGAAGTTGCTTGCACCGGGGTCCAGGGGGCTAATCGGTTGGCCAGCAACTCTCTCCTCGAAGGACTCGTATTTGGGCGCCGGGCTGTTGCTGCTTTCCTTGAGGACGCGTTGGGTGGGGTGTCGCCCGACGCTGTTCCTCCGCTCGCTGTCTCGGCCGCTAGCGGCCTCCCCTTGACGCTCGCTTCCGGAACACCCTCGGGCGACGCTGATTCCCGCACGTTGGGTGCGTCCACCGAAAGCGGACCGGTTGCCATTGATGCGTCTGCCCCCGCGCCCGTTTCATGGCGGTTTGAAACTGTGCCGGCACCCGGGCCTCGGGAGATGTCGTTTGCCGCTTCCGGGGAGTTTTCCCGGGCCGCTCTTCGGCGGTTGATGACTTCGCATGCCGGGGTGATTCGGGATGGGGGGTTGCTTCGGGAGGCGTCTGGTGTGCTGGGGGTCTGGGCTGCTGACGTGGTTCCCTTGCAGGCGCCGGACTCGTTGGATGTGCGGGAGCATGAGGATGCCAATCTCTTGCTGGCTGCCCAACTGTTGGTGCACGCCGCGCGGGAGCGGCGGGAATCCCTTGGTGCGCACTACCGCAGTGACGGCATGACGCCAGCCGCCGCCGTCGAACCCTTTGACCAGCGTTACACCATGAGCCGGAAAGCGAGCCTCGTCAATGACTAGCCTGACCCTCCCCGCAGCACCCGTCCGGGACATCCTGGAACGGGCCTTTGCCGAGGACGCGCCCAGTGGCGACATCACCTCCCAGCTGCTGATCCCCGCCGAGGCCCGCGCCACCGCGGTGCTCAACGCCCGGGTGCCCGGTGTGCTCAGCGGCGGAACCGTGTTCCGCGACGCCATGAAGCTGGTGGACCCGGACACGGAGGTGGAGCTGCTGCTCGCCGACGGAGAAACGTTCGACGCCGGCACGCACCTCGCGCGCGTCACCGGCAGCGCCCGCTCGGTGCTGCTCGCCGAACGCGTCGGGCTCAACCTGGTCCAGCGCATGAGTGCCATCGCCACCAAAACGGCCGAATTCGTGGAGCTTGTAGGCGGCACGAAGGCCCGCATCACGGATACCCGCAAGACCACCCCAGGCCTGCGGGTACTGGAGCGCTACGCCGTACGCTGCGGCGGGGGAGCGAACCACCGCTACAGCCTGTCCGACGCCGTGCTGGCCAAGGACAACCACCTCGCCGTGATGACAGGGGGAGATCCCACCAAGCTCACTGCCATGCTGGCCGCGGCGAAGGCCCAGCTGGGGCACACCACCCACTTTGAGGTAGAAGTGGACAGCGCCGCGCAGATCGAACCGGTCCTCGCCGCCGGGGTGGACACCATCATGCTGGACAACTTCACCATCGATGAGCTCCGCGCCGGCGTGAAGCAGGTCGACGGGCGCGCCATCGTGGAAGCAAGTGGCAACGTCAACCTGGGCACAGTGGCCGAGATTGCCGCCGCCGGTGTGGACGTCATCTCCATCGGCGGCCTTACCCACAGCGTTGCCGCACTGGACCTGGGCCTGGACGTCGAACTGAGGGCCGGCTGACACGGCCATGATCTTCCTCGATGCCGCCGCCACCACGCCCGTCCGCCGCGAAGTCCTCGAGGCCATGTGGCCTTACCTGAGCGGCGAGTTCGGCAACCCCTCCAGCCACCACACCCTGGGCGAGGCCGCTGCGTCCGCGCTCGCGGACGCCCGCGCAGCCGTGGCCGGCGTGCTCGGCTGCCGCTCCGGCGAGATCACCTTCACGTCCGGCGGCACGGAGGCAGACAACCTGGCAGTCAAGGGCATCGCCCTTGCCCGGCAGGCTGTGGACCCGACACTCAACCGCGTGGTGATCAGCGCCGTCGAACATCCCGCGGTGGAGGAGTCGGCACGGTACCTGGCACGGTTCCACGGGTTCACCGTGGACGTGGTTCCGGTGGACAGCACCGGGCTGGTGACGCCCCAGGCGCTCGCCGCCCTGCTCCGGCCGGAGACGGCACTGGTGAGCATCATGTACGCCAACAATGAAGTGGGCACCATCCAGCCGGTCACGGAACTGGCGGAACTGGCACGCGCCCAGGGCGTCCCTTTCCATACCGACGCCGTCCAGGCCGCCGGCTGGCTACCCCTGGACGTCAAGGCGCTCGGCGTGGATGCCCTGAGCATTTCCGGCCACAAGCTGGGGGCTCCCAAAGGCTGCGGCGTGCTGTACGTCCGCGGCCGGACCCGCATCGAACCCCTGCTCCACGGCGGTGGCCAGGAACGCGGCAAGCGGTCCGGCACCGAGAACGTGGCCGGTGCCGTGGGCCTGGCCACCGCACTGACCCTGGCGCAGTCTGCTCAGTTACAGACTGCGGACCACGTGACGGCGCTGCGTGACGGCTTCATCCGGGACGTCCTCGGCGCCGTTCCGGGCGCCGTCCTGACCGGCCACCCCACCGAACGGCTGCCGTCCGTGGCGTCCTTCTGCTTCCCCGGCACCAGCGGGGAATCAGTCCTGCTGGAGCTGGAGCGGCAGGGCGTAGTGTGCTCGAGCGGCTCGGCGTGCGCTGCCGGTTCTGATGCGCCATCGCCGGTTCTGACCGCGCTGGGCATTGAGGCGGAAGTGGCGCAGACAGCGGTGCGGTTCAGCTTCGAGTCCACCATCACCGGCAGTGGCCTGGCGGCGGCCGCCGAAGCCGTAGGCACCGCCGTCGGGAGCGTTCGTACCCTCGGCCGCGGCTAACGTTCCCGCCAGCCCAACTGAGTAGCGCTATGTGTCGTTTGGGCCCTCAAAACGACAGATAGTGCTACTTACGTGGGAGCGGGTGGTTAGATGTGGCGGGCGCGGCGGAAGATCCAGTGCCGCAGCAGCGTGAACCGAACGGCCGTGGCAATAAAGCCGGAGAGTGTGGTGGTCCAGAGTTCATCGGCCACGGTGGCCTCCGGATGGAGCCAGTGCAGGATCCCCAGGCTGCCGCCGGTAATAACCAGCGCAATAACAATCACGATCAGCCCGTTCAGGTGGTCCTGCGCCCGCTTCCGGTTGGACGAGATTTTGAAGGTCAGCCGGCGGTTCAGGGCCGTGTTCATGATGGACGTGACAATCAGCGCTGCCGCGTTAGCGAGCTGCGGATCAATCCATGGGCGGAGCAGTGCGTACAGCGCCAGCGAGGTGGCTGTGCAGATAACACCCACTCCCGTGAAACGGATGAGCTGCCGCACCACCGGAAACCTGAAGATCCCAGGGTAATGTCTGGTGGCCGGAGCACCGCGGGTGGGCTGCTGCGTCAGCTGGGCGTTGGGCGCAGCAGGGGATTCCATGGGTCCAGCCTGACAGATCAGGCGGGCGTTTCCTCCCAAGACGCGGCCTTGACCGGGTTGGTGAGTTCGCCGATGCCCTGTACCCGGCACACCACGGTGTCACCCGGGTGGATGCGGGCGCACTCGGCAGGGAATCCGGTGAGTACCAGATCGCCCGCGCGCAGGGTCATGAAGGAGCTGAGGTAGACCAGGATTTCGTCGACTTTCCAGCCGAGGTCGGCGCTGCTGGCGGGTTTCAGTTTCTTGCCGTTGTGGACGATGCCGATGGACAGGTCTGCGTCATCGAGGCCGGTGACAATCCATGGGCCAACAGGCGTGAAGGTGTCCTGGCTCTTGGCGCTGATCCAGAGTTCGTCCGACTTCTGCAGGTCGCGGGCGGAGACGTCGTTGCCGATGGTGAAGCCCAGGACGGCGCTCCGGGCAGTTTCAGGAGTCAGGCCGCGGACCGTGCGGCCGACGACGACGGTCAGTTCAGCTTCCGGATCCACGTACCCCACGGTGGAGCTCAGTTCGATGGCGTCGCCCGGGCCGATCACGCTGGAGGCGGCCTTGTGGAACGCCTGCGGCGGGAGGTCGCGGCCGGGTTGGCCGGTGTTGTGGGCCATGCCCAGGACATTGACCGGGACCGATGGCGCCAGGAAGGTGAAGGAGTCCTGTTCCACCAGGTCGCCGACGGCCCAGCCGGTCCGCGCCGGGCTGTTGGCGTTTGCCCGGGATGCCGCGAACGGGGATTCGATAACAGACCATGACCGGCCGGCCCGGGAATCGAAGTCGGGGGCGTCATTGGCGACGAAGAAATGCTCATCAGAAGCAGCCGCCGCGGAGAGCGGACGGACACGGGCAAGGCGGCGGGAGGCGCTGGCAGTCATGATGACATCCTACGTCCTCCGGACCAGCCTTACCCGGATCTCCACAGGCTCGATCACCGGGTCGGCAGGTTGCGTGGCGGGAGCCCGGTCAGTACAGCTCGCCCACCGGAATCTCCACGGCCAGCCGGTTCGACGGTCCGGGCAGCGGGCAGGCCCAGGCTTCGTTGTAGGCGCAGGACGGGTTGTAGGCGAAGTTAAAGTCCAGGACGTACTCGGCGTCCGGCCCGGAGCCATGGACCCCATGGAACGCGCCTTTGATGGTGTCCAGGAGGTACCGTCCGGCGCCGTACGTTCCGCCGGGCTGGCCGGCCGTGGCGTCCCGGAACGGCACAAAAATGCCGCCGCCGTAGCCGTGGAGCTTCCACACGGCGAGCTGCCCCAGTTCGGGAAGGTCGAACGTCCCCAGCCGGACAAAGTGCACCACACCGTCGGTGGCCGTCTCAACGCTCATTTCGCGGCCGGCACCTTGCAGGGTCAGTGGCACGTAAAAGCGGTAAATGGGGTCGTAGTCGCCCGTTTTCAGGCCGGAGAACTGAGCCTTGTCCTGCGGAGTAAGGGCCGACGCCGGATGGGTCGCGAACATTCGGTCGCGTTCGTGCCGCCAATGGGAATGGGCTTCCTCGGGGCTTTCCGCGGCAATCTTCCGGACGGTGTCGTACAGGGCAAACGTCCGCAGCCGCCAGTCAGCAATGTCGAGGGCAGAGATGTCCGCCAGGGTCCCTTGGTCCACGCCATGCTGATCTTCCGACATAGCCACCAGCCTAGCCCCAAGTTGGGCGGGGAACTCCGACGGCGACACGCGGCTCCGGCCCCGCCACGCCGTGGTCCGCCGATAGGCTGGCTGCATGAGATGCATGGCGACATCGTGGGGGCTGCGGACGGCGGCGCTTCTGCTGGCCGGCGCCCTCGCGACGGGGTGCAGTGCCCCTGGCGGTGGCGGCCCGGCGATGACGGCGCAGCCTGGCACTTCCACCGGCACCGGCCCGGGCCCGTCATCTCCGGAAGATACTGCGCAGTCATCGGATCCTGCGGCCACGCCTGTCAACCCTGCCGCCTCGTCTTCCGCGGCTCCCAGCCAGGCCGCCACAGCGGCTGCCTGGAAAACCTTTGCCGATCCGGCCCGGACAGTCAGTTTTGACTTGCCCGAGGAATGGATTGCCCAGTCCGTCACCCCCGACGAGGGGACATTCCAGGGTGCGCTGAAGATCGAGGTGAAAAAGCAGGACGGCACGTTTGTAGCTGCGCTGCGGACAGGACTGCCGCCGTCGGAGTCCGTTTGTCCGGATGCGGGGAAGAAGCCTTACATTGTCATCAGCAGCGTGCCGGTGGATCTTCCGGGCGCGACGGGAGAAAACATCATCGCGCCGCACGCAGTGTTCCGCGTGATCCAGGGCTACCGGTACTTCGGCTCGTATGGCATCACCAACATTGTGGGCGGAGTGGACGGGAAGGCCTGCGAGTTGCGGAACGTGGTCCGCGGTCCGGCCGGGAAAGGGGACTACTCGTTCGGCGACGTGGGTGTTATCAAGGCCTTTGCCCCGGATGAAAAAGTGGCCCCGGCCAAGGCGTTTGACACCCTTGGCCAGGCCGCAAAGTACGTTGACGAGAGCTCGGACTTCGCGAATGTGCAGCGGATGCTAATGTCTCTGGAGATCAAAAACTAGTCCCGCCCCCGGCTCCATCAATGCCGGGCCAGAGCGGGAAGCTCTGCCACTACCTCACACCCCGGAGATACATGGAACGCACCGTTGCCGCACGCATCGTCTTTATGACCGTGGCTGACACCAAGGCAGCCCTGGCCATCGCCGTGGCCAAAAATCCCGGCTACACCTCGTTTGAAGAATCCCTGACGGTCATGGCCGGCGCGGACCCGGTTCCGGTGCGTGAACTTGCGGACCACCACGGCGGCCGCCTCCATTACATGGAGTTTTCCGAGCCTGCCGAGGTGACGGTTGAGTATACGGCGACGGTGGCGGGTAAGGCCGAGCCCGAGGAGGTCACGCTGGCGGACCTCATCCGCTACGTCCGGCCGAGCCGCTACGCGGAGTCCGACAGGCTCCTTCCCACCGCATACGCCGAATTTGGCGGCCTGCACGGTGTGGAACTGCTCCAGGCCGTGCGGAGCTGGGTCTATGGCGAGTTGAGGTACGTCAGCGGTTCTTCCCGGGGCACGGACGGGGCGGTGGAGACGCTCCTGCACCGCCGCGGAGTCTGCCGGGATTTTGCACACCTGGCCATCGCGCTGCTCCGCTCCAAGGACATCCCGGCACGGCTCAGCGCGGTCTACGCGCCGGGACTGACGCCGATGGATTTCCACGCCGTGGCAGAAGCGTATGTCAACGGCGCCTGGTACATCATCGACCCCACGGGGCTGGCCCCGCGGGAGTCGATGCTGCGGATCACCGCCGGCCGGGACTCATCCGACACGGCGTTCCTGTCCACTGTGGGCGGCCGCCTGACGTTGAACGAGCTCCGCGTCACCGCTGTGGTCAACGGCCAGTTGCCGTCCGAAGATCCCGCCCGGCTGGTGGTTCTGGGCTAGAGCGCCGACACTCCCAGGAGCTGTCACTTTCCCGGCCGGGCTCCCACGGAATTGCGGAGCTTGTCCGTCAGGCGCTGCAGCTCCTTCTGCTCGGCGGCTGTCAGGGCGGGCCCCACCAGGCTGGAGATGTCCCGGACGTGCTCCCGGCCGATCTCCTTCTGGAGTGCGGCGCCCTCATCAGTCAGCTTCAGGAGCACACCCCGGCCATCGTCCGGGGCGGGCTGCCGGACCACGAGTCCGCGCTTCTCAAGCCGCTCCACCAGCCGGCTCAGGCTCGACTGGCTCAGCAGGACGTGATCATTGAGTTCGTTGAGCCGCAGCCAACCGGACGGGCACCGGGAGAGCGTGAACAGGACGTCGTACTCGTTGATGGCCACATTCTTGAAGGCCTTGCCCGCCTGGAGCTTTCGCATGACCGCAACCTGTGCCCGGAACAGGGATTCCCAGGTTTCAGCGGCCAGGCGGGTCGGAGCTTCGGTTCGCTCGGCAGCCATCACGCCTCCGAGGAAGCTGTCTCGTTGGCCTGGGATGCCAAGAGGGTAGCCACGCGGCCTGCGTGGGTGGGGGGATCCGGCACGTGGGCCGGCTTCTTGGCGGCATACTCCTTGCGCAGGACCGGGAGGACTTCCTCGCCGAAGAGGTCCAGCTGTTCCAGGACGGTCTTCAGCGGCAGGCCTGCGTGGTCAATCAGGAACAGCTGGCGCTGGTAGTCGCCGAAGTACTCGCGGAACGTCAGAGTCTTTTCGATGACTTCCTGCGGGCTGCCCACCGTGAGCGGGGTCTGCGAGGTGAAGTCCTCCAGCGACGGTCCGTGGCCGTAGACCGGCGCGTTGTCGAAGTAGGGGCGGAATTCCTTGACGGCATCCTGGGAGTTCTTACGCATGAAGAACTGGCCGCCGAGACCAACGATTGCCTGATCCGCCGTGCCGTGGCCGTAGTGCTCGTAGCGCTCACGGTAGAGGCCGATCAGATGCTGGTAGTGCTCCTTCGGCCAGAAGATGTTGTTCGCGAAGAAGCCGTCGCCGTAGTAGGCGGCCACTTCGGCGATCTGAGGCGTGCGAATGGAACCATGCCACACAAAGGGCGCCACGCCGTCCAGCGGCCGCGGGGTGGAGGTGAAGTTCTGCAGCGGGGTGCGGAACTTGCCGGACCAGTTGACGGTGTCCTCGTCCCAGAGCCGGCGCAACAGGCTGTAGTTCTCGATGGCCAGTTCCACACCGTCCTGGATGTTCTTGCCGAACCACGGGTACACGGGCGCCGTGTTGCCGCGGCCCAGGACCAGGTCCACACGGCCGTCGGCCAGATGTTGCAGCATGGCGAAGTCTTCGGCGATCTTGACCGGATCGTTGGTGGTGATCAGCGTGGTGGCCGTTGAGAGCGTGATCCGCTCGGTCTGTGCGGCGATATATGCGAGCGTGGTGGTGGGC
The DNA here is from genome assembly GCF_031454915.1 of Pseudarthrobacter sulfonivorans. GTDB lineage: Bacteria > Actinomycetota > Actinomycetes > Actinomycetales > Micrococcaceae > Arthrobacter > Arthrobacter sulfonivorans_C. The sequence goes on from NZ_JAVDRS010000001.1 coordinate 758,000, forward strand.
GAAGAGGAGAAGAACGGGCGGTTATGGTGCTCGCCGATAGCGTACACATCCATGCCGATTTCTTCGACCTTCTTGGCGATCGCCACGGAAGCCTTGATGCGTTCGTTCTCCGTGGGCGTCCGGCCGGTGGTGGGGTCAGTGGTGATGTCGCTGACGCTGAATACGCCGATCTGCATGGTGTGCCTTCCGTTCCTGGACTTCTCTGGGATTACTTCCACTATACCTGATCTTCATGCATTTGCATGTATCGCAGGGTACAACAAACCCAGGAGGGGAATATTCCCTTCTTATTCGGGGTCGCCTGAAGCGGTGCCGCGGCCTTTGACATTGGGGGTGACGCCGGCGGCCCAGTCGCTGAACTCGGCGTCGACGTCGTCCGGTTCTGAAAACTCCGGGCGCTGATGCATGGCACGCAGCAGCGCTTTGCGTTCCCGACGCCCCTCGACGAGCCGGTACAGCACCGGAACCAACACCAGCGTCAGGGCTGTGGAGGACACGAGGCCGCCGATCACCACTACTGCCAGCGGCTGGGAGATGAAGCCGCCGCCCCCGGTCAGCCCCAGCGCCATGGGGGTCAGCGCGAACACGGTGGCAAGTGCGGTCATCAGGATGGGGCGCAGGCGCTGCCGGGCGCCGTGGGTGATGGCGTCCGCCACGGACATCCCGGGCAGGCCGTTGCGGGGCTGCCGGTACTGGTTGATGAGGTCGATGAGCACAATCGCGTTGGTGACCACGATTCCCACGAGCATCAGCATGCCAATCAGCGAGGGCAGACCCAGGGGAACGCCGGTTGCCAGCAACAGGGCCACGGCGCCGGTGGCTGCAAAGGGAACGGAGACCAGCAGGATCAGAGGCTGGATCAGGGATTTGAAGGTTGCCACCATGATGACGTAGACAATCGCGATGGCCGCGAGCAGTGCCAGGCCCAGCTGCTGGAAGGACTCCGCCTGCTGCGTTGTGGCGCCGCCGAGTTCGGCGCTGACTCCCGCGGGGAGGCTGACTTCCACGAGGCGCTTTTGGACCTCGGCGTTCACCGCGCCAAGGTTGGAGCCCGACGGCGTGACTGACACTTTCGCGGTCCGCTGGCCGTTGCTGGCGGTAATGGAGACAGGGACGTCCACCTGCTCCACGGAAGCTATGCTGCCGAGGGTAACCGGCCCGGCCGCAGCCGGCAAAGCGATGTCGCGCACGGCATCGATGCTGGTGAACCGGGTTCCCTTGCCGATCTGCACTGGGAAGTCGTTGGTGTCAATCCGGACGGTCCCGGCCGGGATGGGGCTGATGGTGGCAGCGAGGACGCCGGCCACTTGTTCCTCGTTGAGTCCTGCGGCGGCGGTTTTGGCCCGGTCCACCTTGACCTGGACCACGGGCTGGCTGGCCGCGAGGTTGGTGGTCACTTCGCTGGTTTCCGGGACGCCGGTCATGGCTTCCAGCACGGCGTCGCTGGCTGTGCGCAGGTCCTCGGAGGTGGCCGCCTTGATGGTGATGTCAACCGTGGAGGACGTCCCGAAACCGCCTTGCTGGGAGCCGACGGTGAGCTTCCCGGAATTGGGCACCCTGCCCAGTTCCGTCCCCACGGTTTCCTGGAGTTCGGCCTGGTCCCCCTTTTCATCTGTCACCACGGTGAATGTGGAGTTGGAAGAGCCGGAGGAGGTCAGGGCGGCAAAGCCCGCCTGCGCGTTGCCGGAAGTCACCTGGACATTCTTGACGCCCTCGATGCCGCGGAGGACTTCCTCGAGCCTCACGGCAGCAGTGCTCGCGTCGGTCAGGCTTGTCCCTGCCGGCATCACCTGGCGGATGGTCATGCTGTTCTGGCCGGAATCGCCGAGGAGGTTTGTGGCCAGCAGGGGTGTCATGGCGCCCGTCCCGCCGAGGACCAGAAGGGCGGCGACGAGCGTCCACACCGGATGCTTCTGGGTCTTGCTGAGGACCGGCAGGTATGCGCGCTGGAGCGGGCTTTTCTGTTCCGCATCGTGTGCCCTGGCCCGGGCAGCGGCCGCAGCTTCGCGGGCAGCGGGGGATCCGGGAGCGGCAACGGCCGGGCACTTGAGGAACCAGTAGGCGAGGACCGGGACGATGGTCAACGAGACCAGCAGGGATGCCAGTAGCGCCATGGTGACCGTCAGGGCGAAGGGGCGGAACAGCTCGCCGGCAAGCTCACCCACAAAGGCGATGGGGAGGAAGACCGCCACGGTGGTCAACGTCGAGGCGGTGATGGCTCCGGCCACCTCCCGGATGGCGGTCAGGATGGCGGTGACTTTCTCCTCGCCATAGCTGAGGTGGCGCTTGATGTTCTCGATCACCACAATGGAGTCGTCCACCACGCGTCCTATCGCGATGGTGAGTCCGCCCAAGGTCAGGATGTTCAGCGAGTAGCCCGTGGCAGAGAGCCCGATAAAAGTCACCAGCAGGGAGAGCGGTATGGACACCGCTGTCACGAGGGTGGAGCGCGTTGACATCAGGAACACCAGGATGACGGCGACCGCGAAGCCGAGCCCGAGCAGCCCCTCCGTGGTGAGGTCCTTGATGGACTTCTCGATGAACGGGGCCTGATCGAACACGGCCGTGAACCTGGCGTTGGATCCCAGTTCCGCCTCGAGCTCATCCAGCGAATCGGCCACGGCGTGCGAAATCCCCACAGTGTCGCCCTCGGGCTTCTTCGTGACCGAAACCGCCAGCGTTTCCTCGCCGTTGGTCCGGGTGATGGAGGTGCGTTCGTCGTCCCGCAGGCTGACGTCCGCCACGGTTCCGATGGTGGCGGCCTTGGTGGCCCCATCAAGAGGCAGCGCCCTGATGGTGTCCAGGGAATCCACCGGGCTGCCGATCTGCAGGGACAGTGTCTTGCCCTGCTCCTCAATGGTTCCGGCCGGGATCAACGCGCCGTTGTTTCCCAACGCGTTCCGGATGGACTCGATGGTGGCGCCGGACGCTGCCATCGCCGCGGGCCGCGGAAGGACCTCGATGTGCTGGGACGCTCCGCCGGTCACATCGGCGCCGCGGACGCCGTCGATCTTCTGAAGCCGGGGGACGGAAAGGCGCTGCAGGTCCGCATTCAGTTCGCTCAGCGGCTTGTCCGAGGACACTGCCAGGAACACGATGGGGAAATCACTGATGCTGCCCGCGAAAGCCTGCGGCTGCACATCCTCCGGCAGGGACCGCTTGGCGTTGGAGATGGCCCGGTCGATCTGGTTCCGCGCACGGTCGAGGTTCGTCCCATAGGTGAAGACCATGGTGATCTGCGAGGTGCCGTTGCGGGACGTCGAGGAGGTGGACTCGAGGCCCTCAACCCCGTTGAGCGCCGTCTCCAGCGGAGCGCTGACCTGCTTGTCCACTACTTCAGGTGAAGCGCCGGGCATGGGGGTCAGTACCGTGATCTGCGGGAACTCGATGGAGGGGATGAGTTCCTGCTTCAGCGATGACATGGTAATCACGCCGAACACCGATGCGAAGACGGTGATCAGCGCGATCAGTGCCCGGTTTGCCAGTGAAAGTTGTGCCAGCCGGAACATCGCTTGGTCTCCTGTGGGTTGACGTACTGCTAAGGGCCGGACCTGAGTGCCGCCAGGCCTGAATAGCCGCCAGGCCAGATTAGCCGCCAGGCCAGCGATGCATCAGTGGTTGGCAGGAATGCTTTCCAGCTGGAGTGCCTTGGCGGTTGCCGTCTCGAGCTCTGCAGCCAGGTCCGGGTTGTCGTCGAGCTTTACGCCGTAGCCGGGCATCATGTCCTTAAGCTTGCCCTGCCAGCCCTTGAAGCTCTTGGGGAAGGCCTTCTGCAGCAGTTCGATCATGATGGGCACCGCAGTGGAAGCACCGGGCGAGGCGCCCAGGAGCGCACCGATCGAGCCGTCGCGGCCGGCGATGACTTCAGTCCCGAACTGCAGCACGCCGCCCTTCTTCGGATCCTTCTTGATGATCTGTACACGCTGTCCGGCGGTGATGAGTTCCCAGTCGCCGTCCTTGGCCTCGGGGTAGTACTCGCGGAGTGCTTCCACCTTGTCGCCGTGGCGCTTGGCCACCTCTTTAACGAGGTAGGCCGTGAGGTCCATGTTGTCCTTGGCCACGGCAAGCATCGGAATGATGTTGCTGGGGCGGATGGACAGTGGCAGGTCCAGGTACGAACCGTTCTTCAGGAAGTTGGTGGAGAAACCGGCGTACGGGCCGAACAGGAGCGAGCGCTTCCCGTTGACGTAGCGGGTGTCCAGGTGCGGCACGGACATGGGCGGGGCCCCAACGGAAGCCTGTCCATAGACCTTGGCACTGTGCTGGGCCGCGAGGGTTTCATCGGTGCAGCGGAAGAACTGGCCGGACACGGGGAATCCGCCGTAGCCCTTGCTCTCAGGGATTCCGGAGGCCTGCAGGAGGTGCAACGCGCCGCCGCCGGCGCCGACAAACACAAACTTGGCGTGGATCTTGCCGTGCTCGCCGGAATTCGGATGCTTCAACGAAAGGTCCCAGCCGCCGTCGGACGCCTTCGAAATGCCCGTGACGTCGTGGCCGTAATTAACTTCGACGCCGTTGTTCCCGAGGTACGTGGTCAGCTCGCGGGTCAGTGCCCCGAAGTCGACGTCGGTGCCTTCCGCTGCGCGCGTGGCCGCGATGCGCTGCTTCGGGTCGCGGCCCTTGACGATCAGCGGCGCCCACTTGGCGATCTGCGCGTGGTCCTCGGAGTATTCCATGCTGCGGAACAGTGTGTGGGACTTCAACGCTTCGTAGCGGGTCTTGAGGAAGTTGGTGTTGTTCTCGCCGATCACAAAACTCATGTGCGGAACCGTGTTGATGAAGCCCTTCGGCGAACCGATCAGCTGCTCTTCGACCAGGTGGGACCAGAACTGCCGGGACAGCTGGAACTGTTCGTTGATCAGCAGGGCCTTAGCGGGGTTCACCGAGCCGTCTTTGGCTGCGGGGGAGTAGTTGAGCTCGCACAGTGCGGCGTGGCCGGTTCCGGCGTTGTTCCAGGGGTCGGAGCTTTCCAGCCCGGGCTGGTCCAGGCGCTCGAACAGGGAAATGGTCCAGTTCGGCTCAAGCTGCTTGATGAACGCCCCCAGCGTGGCGCTCATGATGCCGCCGCCAATCAGTACGACGTCGGCATGTTGGGTCTTTGATATGAAGGTCACAATCAGTCTCCGATAGCAGCGGCTCTGGCTGTCAAAGAATATCCCTGCTCAGCCCGCATACTGAAATTGGGCCCGGCCGTCAAGGCTTTAGCTGCACCTTCGTGAAAACTTCATTCAAGACCGGCGAGGCCGGATAGCTGCTGACGCGGTCGGACAATGCAAGGGCCGAGATGGGGAAGGCGATGGGAACAGCCGGGACCGTGGCAGCGATCTGGGCGTTGATGGTGTGGTACTGCTCGTCCCGTTCCTTTCCCGCGGGCAGGCCGCGGGCCCGGTTGATCTTCGAGAAGACCTGCGGGTCCTGGTAACCGAATTCCCCGTTCTTCTCGCCGAACAGCGGGCCCACGAAGTTATCGGCGTCGGAATAGGAGCCGTTCCAGCCGAGCAGGTGCAGGGCATGGTCGCCGGGGGACTGGACCTTCTGGAGGTAGCCGTCGGACCAGTCCACGGGGACGGGCTTGATGTTAAGCCCGACTGCGGTCAGTTGCCGGCTGAGCTCCGCGTAGATTTTCTCTGGCGTGGGGAGGTAGGGGCGGGTGGCGTTGAGCGGGTAGTAGAACTTGAGGACTTCGCCCTTGTAGCCCGCCGCGGCGAGGTAGGCCTTGGCCTTGGCCGGATCGTGGCCCAGCGCGGGGGCGTCATTGTTGAAGCCGCTGATCTTGGGCGGGACGAACTGTGAAGCCTTGGCCGTGTTGTCAATGAAGAATTTGCGGATCAGGGTGTCTTTGTCGATGGCCAGCTCGATGGCCTGCCGCACTTTTTCGTTCTGCAGGACCGGGATTTCCTGGTTGATGCCCAGGTACATCACGGAGAACGGATCACGCTGGACAATCTGCATGCCGCGCTTGACCAGCTGATCGAAGTTGCCCACCGTGACGGCGTCGTACCCGTCGATCTTGCCGTCCAGCAGGGCCTGGAGCCGCGTCTGCGGGTGGTCGTACGTGACGAAGTTGATGGTGGCGATCTGTCCGCGGTCACCCCAGTAGTCCTTGTGGCTGACCAGACGGACGCTGGTTTCGTCCCAGGCCGCCAGGCTGAACGGTCCGGTTCCCACGGGGTTGGCGGCGAACGCGGAGACGGGGTTGCCGTGCCGCGTCTGGTTCAGGACATCCGCAGTGCCCGCGGCAAGGGCTGTGGGGGAGGCGATGGCAAAGGCCGGCAACGTGAGTGCTTGGAGGAATGCGGTGAAAGGCTGGGTGAGGTCGATCCGGACAGTGTCCGGGGACAGGGCGGTGCAGCTCTTGAAAATGGACAGCGGGGCGTCGTCGGAGTGCGCCTTGAATACGCTCTTGAACGAAATTCCCGGCGCCTTCTTCCGAAGTTCCGCGGAGAAAGCGAACCAGCGGTTGAAGTTGTGGCGAACGGCATCGGCATCAAACGGCGTTCCGTCCTGGAAAAAGACGCCGCTGCGGAGCTTGAAAGTGTAGCTACGGCCTTCGTTGGACTCGGTCCACTCCGTTGCCAGCAGCGGCGTGGGTTTGCCGGTGGTCTGGTCTACCCCCACCAGGCCTTCGAGGATCTGCCGGGTGACCCGGTAGCTTTCCACATCGCTGGAGAGCGCCGGGTCCAGCCCCAGGGGCTGGGACGCTGTGCCGAAGGTGAACGTTTCGGTGGGTTCCGACCCTGCAGAAGGGGCCGAGGGAGAAGTCGACGAAGGTGACGGCGACGGGGTGCCGGTACAGGCCGTCAGGCCTAACGCCATAAAAACGGCGCCGGTCTTGATGACCGTTCGCCGCGATGTACTGCTGGGCACTCGACTATCACCTCTGGGCTGCTTCCGGCCGGCACCGCCGACTGCGGGCCAAGGACACAGTCTAATTGACCAGTCTTGGTGTTCCCTGTAACCGCGCGGGAGGCGATTGCACGCCGCAGTGGCCCGTTCCTGCTGGAACGGGCCACTGCTTTCCTTGGTGCCCCCGGGTGCCAGCCCGAAGGCTTTCCGGTGGCCGGCCTACTTGGGCATCAGCACCGAGTCGATCAGGTAGACCGTAGCGTTCTTGGTCTGCACGCCGCCGCAAATGACGCTGGCGCCGTCAACCTTGAGCGCATCCCCGCTGCCGGTCACCGTGACCGAATCGCCCTGGACCGTGGCGTGGGTGCCGGCGATCTTGTCAGGGGTGATCTGGCCGGGAACAACGTGGTAGGTCAGGATCTTGCTGAGGAGGGCGTCGTCGGTCTTGAGAGTGTCGATGGTGGCCTTGTCGATTTTGGCAAACGCGTCGTCCACCGGTGCGAAGACCGTGAACTCGGCACCGTTGAGCGTGTCCACCAGGTCAACCTTCGGGTTCAGCTTGCCGGAGACAGCCGCCGTGAGGGTGGTCAGGATGGGGTTGTTGGACGCCGCGACTGCTACCGGGTCCAGCGCCATGCCGGCCACCGAACCGGCGCCAGTGGGGACCTTCTCGGCGTAGCCGGCGCAGCCTGCACCAACCAGGTTCGCCGCGGGATCCATGGCGCCGGCGCTGGCGGACGGTGAGGGCGCCATGCTGGAAGGTGCCGCGGAGGGAGCGGAGGAGCTCGGCGTCGTGGTGGCCGATCCACCGCACGCGGTAAGGCCCAGCAGGGCTGCAGCTGCAACGCCTGCGACGGTGAAGGATGTGCGCTTGAATGACTGCATTTCGGTTCTCCTTGGTTGTGCCGATTTCTTGCCTGCCGCAGACCTGATGCCTGCTGCCTGGCCTGTTCCGACTGTCGGGCACCTGCCCTTGGCTGGTGTCTCATGGGGTATTCGGGCGGAGCGCCGAAATGGATGGGTGGATCCTAAAATTTTTACAAACCCAGACTCTTCGTCCTCATGACCTGGGGTTAAACGGCAGAGATCCCGGCCGTGGGGCCGGGATCTCTGCATATGTGTGCGCAAGGGGGGACTTGAACCCCCACGCCCGAAGGCACAGGAACCTAAATCCTGCGTGTCTGCCAATTTCACCACTCGCGCTTGGCAGTTACTGAGGCACTTTCCCTCCCGACCGGCTTGACCGGGGACCAGGAAGAAAAACGTACGACGGCGGATGCCAGTTTCCATTGTAGCCTCGGGCGGGCGGGGAACCTGTCAGCCCCTGCCGCCTCTGTGTCGCCGCAGCGGGCCGCTGCGCTACCCGTCCAGTTTGAGGTCGCGCCGCAGTTTTGCCACGTGCCCGGTGGCCCGGACGTTGTACTGGGCCAATGCCACCTTGCCGTCGGGGTCGATCACGATGGTGGAACGGATCAGTCCTTCGTAGGTTCGTCCGTAGTTTTTCTTCTCACCCCAGGCCCCGTAGGCCTCCGCTACGGCATGGTCCTCGTCAGAGAGCAACGGGAAACTGAGATCTTCGTTGACGGCAAAAGCGGCAAGCTTTTCCACAGAATCGGGGGAGACCCCCAACACGCGGTAACCGGCCGACGTGAATGACGCCAGGTTGTCGCGGAAGTCGCACGCCTGTTTGGTGCAGCCGGGCGTGGAAGCGGCGGGGTAGAAGTAGACGATGGTGCTTGTGCCGCTTCCGGAGGCCAGGTTCACGTCCTGACCCGATGAATCCTTCAGGGTGAAGCCGGGCGCCACGGCACCGGTCAAGAGTCTGTCAGCCAATGTTGATCTCCTCGTTGCAGGCGGGACACACCACTCTAGTAAGCATCCAGAATCCGGGCGAACCTCGCTTGGCTATACTTGCAGGTATGCCTGACATGGATCGCTGGCCCACGGGGCGCTTATTGTCCACTGCGGCGCGCCTTGTGGAACATTCCTGGAACGAAAAGCTCAGCGCTATCGGCCTGACACATGCCGGTGTGATCGCCATCGAAGTCCTCGCAGCCCAAGGTCCCATGACCCAGGCCCAGCTGGCCCAGTTTGTGCGCGTCCAGGCCCAGACCATGGGAAAGACGCTCACGCGGCTGGAGTCCCACGGACACATCGCCCGCGTGCGCAGCACTTCTGACCGCCGCAGCCAGGTGGTTTCCCTCACCGACAGTGGCCGTGAAGCGGCAGCCGCGGCCGTGGAAATGGAGCGGGCAGTGCTCGCCGCGGCAACCATCGATCCCGATATCCTCCGCCAGGAGCTTCAGGCCGTGGTCCGCGAGCTCGCCCGCCAGTTCGCATCGCCGGCTACCCGTTCGCTGGTGGACGGCGCGCCGCTCGGCTAAGAAATCAAACCTCCCCAGGGAGGGCTTCAGCAGGACCGGGCAGCGTCGAAAACAAACGCCCTGACGCCTTGATGGTAAATTTGCCCGGTGATGTCTCGCCTAACTAGCCCTAACCCTGTCCAGAGCCAGCAGGAAGAAAGACTGCACTGGGTAGACACCGCCAAAGCCTCCGCCATACTCCTCGTAGTGCTCTACCATGCGGCCGGCACCGGCGTAAGCATGTTGTTCCCCGGCGCCACAAGTACCGCCATGACCGCGTGGAATGAATTCAGCCGCATGCTGTTGCCCGTGCGGATGCCCCTGTTCTTTCTGGCGGCCGGCATGCTGGCTTCGAAAGCTGTTCACCGGCCTTGGAGGGCTGCCTGGCGTTCCCGGTTCGCGGACATTCTCTGGCCGTACATCCTGTGGAGTGTGGTGTTTGGTCTGGTGGCGGGCTTCGCCTACCGGCCTGCTGATCCGTGGGGGTACACGGAGTTTAGTTTGGGGACGATTCTTCAGGGTGGCACGGCGTACTGGTTTCTGCCTGTGCTCGTGGTGTTCTTTGTCACCGCCAAGTTGTTTCGCGGGCATCCACACCTCACCACCTTGGTCGCGTTCCTGCTGTTGGTTGCGCAGCCGGCTGTTGCACGGCAAATCCCCGAGTTCGTTCCTGACGCACTGGCAACGAACATCGGCCGTCTCGGTACCTTTGCACTCTGGTACTTCATCGGGTGTTACGCAGCAGCGTATGTGAGGCGCCTGGCTGTCACGGGGACACGTGCACTGATGGTGGGATCAGTCGTCATCTACGGTGGGATGGCTTACTTGGTATATGTCCGGGGCACCGAGCTGCCGTTGCTGGTTGTGGTGACTGTTACCGGGTTGATGGCGGCGATCACCCTTTCGGTCTGGGCGTCCCGTTTCGCCCCTGTGCGGGCAGCGTCAAAGTACTTGGCGGCGCGGACCTTGCCTATCTACTTGGTCCACCCTGTGCTGTTGAGTGTCCTGGGTGGGCTCGCCATCTTCCTTGGTGGTGGGAGAAGTCCTATCCCTCAGGATCTGCTCATTCTCAATGTGGTGGCTGTGCCAGTCATGGTTGCGGTTATCACTGCTGGTTCCCTTGTGGCTTATGACTTGGCTGTTGGTTCGCGGTTCCGGTGGTTGTTCAAACCTCCGCAGCGGGCAGTGAAAGCGGAAGTGGGGGCGGCCGCTAAAGGTGGCAGTGCCGAAAAAGAATCCCACCAACCCCTGCTGACTAGTCCCCAGAAGTCGGACTGACCAAGTAAGGGACTAGGCCGCGAGGGCCTGAGAACGGTATTCCACCGGGCTCAGGCCCTCGAGCTTTGTCGTGATCCTTTTGGGGTGCTGTACCAGCCGCCGTATCGTTCGGTCACCCGTCTTTTGGTCGAGCTCGTTCGAGCCAGTCGCCAAACAGCGCGGCGAGCAGTTCGGGCCGCTCGTGCATAAGCGCATGGCCGGCGTCGTCGATAACAGCCAGGGTGGCGTGCGGGTAGCGTTCGAGCAATTCGGCCGCGTCGGCAAACCCGACGACCGAATCGCGTCGTCCCGCCACGAGTAAGGTCGGTGAAGAGAACGTGGTCGACCCGACGCCGACCGCCCACCCGGTGAAGATGCGCCCCAGCGCAGCCTCGTCCACAAGCGCCGTACCCGGCGCCACGTGGTCGCGGTACCTGCGGGCCGTGGCCTGTGTGCGCCAGACAAAGTAGTCCTCAAACCCGGCCCGTTGCGCAGGTTCGAGTTCGTCGTACGCGTGGGCGTCCTGGCGAACCACTTCGTGCTCAGGCACGCTTCGCGCCTGCTCGGCGACGGGGCACAACAACGCCAGGCCGAGCACGGCACCTGGCCGCCGTGCGGCCACTCCACGAGCCAGGTAGGCGCCGTAAGAGTGCCCCAGCAGCATCACCGGTCCCGCGCCCAGGTGGTCAATGAAATCGCCGAGCAGCGTCACCACATCGTCGTTGCAGGTCAAGCCCTCGGCCGTCGAGAGACCCATCCCCGGCAGATCCGGATAGATCCGCCGGTAGCGCGTGTCGGGAACGATGGCCTCGATCGCCGCCTCGATCTCCCGATGATCAACACCGGCGCCGTGTAACGCAACGAGCGGCACGCCGACGCCATGCTCGACGTAATGGACCAGGACTTCGTGGATCCGGCACTCCATACCGACACCCTAATCCATACCGACGACGCGAACCGCGCGAGGAATAGCCGGTCAACTCTGAGGGCCGTACGGAATGGGCCGCTGCAGCCAGGCGCACCGGATACAGAGGACGCGGCTTGAACTCGGATGGCCCCAGAATCAAGCGGAACTAGCCCGAAAATGTCCCCGGAGTGATTTCAAGGCAAAGCGAAACCCCGCCTTCAGGCTTGTGGCCAATGAAGACGGGGTTTCTGTGGTGCACCCCCCGGGACTTGAACCCGGAACCCATTGATTAAGAGTCAATTGCTCTGCCAATTGAGCTAGAGGTGCATCTCTTTGCGGTGATCTCCGTGGCTTTTTCTTTCCCCGTTGATCTCCGCAACGACATGAAACTCTACACGAACTTCCGGTGCATGTGAAATCGACGAGGCAGGGCCCATATGGATCAGGCCGGAGGGGCCAGAATCAGCACAAAATCAGGGTTTTGGTTGTTGCTGAGCAGCCAAAAGCCGCCTTCGGGTGTGCGGATGACGTCCCGGATCCGGCCGTACTTGCCTGTGAAATAGGCCACAGGCGCGTGGGCTTCGTCGCCGCTGAGGGCAACAGACCAGAGGCGCTGGCCTCGCAGGGCACCGAGGAAGGCTGTGGATCCCACGATCTCCAGACCGCTGGGGGAGGAGTCCGCCGTCGAAGGCCAGACGACTTTAGCGTCGCGGTACTCGGCGCGGTGCGGCGCGCCGGTCACCGCCGGCCAGCCGTAATTGCCGCCCGCCACGATCAGGTTGAGCTCATCGTTGACGTTCGGGCCGAATTCGCTCGCCCACAGCCTGCCGTCGCTGTCCCAGGCAAGGCCTTGGACATTTCTGTGGCCCAGGCTGTACACGGCGTTGCCGAAGGGGTTGCCAGGTGCCGGGGCGCCGTCCGCCGTGAGCCTCAGGATCTTTCCGCCCAGCGCATTTGGGTCCTGCGGCTGGTCCCGGCGCTGGGAGTCCCCAGTGCCCACGTACAGGAAACCGTCCGGGCCAAACCGGATCCGGCCGCCATTATGGGTCCCTGCCTTCGGGATGCCGGTAAACACGACGTCCGGATCGCCAAAGACCAGGGACCCATCAGGTTCTTCCGTCAGCTTGACCCGGGCGATGCGATTGTCCTGGACGGACGTGAAGTACAGGTAGAGGTAGTTGTCGGTGGGAAAGTCGGGGGACAGCGCGAGCCCCAGGAGTCCGCCTTCGCCTCCCGGGGTGACACCGGGGACCTGCCCGATGGTGGTTGCGCGGCCATCCTTGACTGCCTTGAGAAGCGCCGAATCACGCTCGGAGATGACGGCCGTGCCGTTCGGCAGGAATACGGCCGCCCACGGAATATTGAGCTGCAGGTCAAGCCGGGCTTGAATTTCCGGTGTTGTGGCGCCTCCGGTCCCGGGCGTGGGCCCCGTTGTTCCTGGACCAGGCTCCGTAGCCCCTGGGCCTGTCCCTGTAATGCTGCCGGTTGGCGCGTCGGTGCCCTCTCCCGTGCAGCCGGACAGCGCGATTGCCACGCAAAGTGCCACGGCGCCCGCTCGGGGAGTGGCAGCCAGTAAGAACCGGCCGGCAACGAAGAACCGGCTGGAGATGCCGGTGGGGTCAGAGGCGGGTTCGCCGGGGAGCCCGGAAGCCGGCGGCCTCGGCGTGGGCCGCTGACTCGAACCAGACGTCGGCCGTGGTCTGCTCATAGTCCGGGTGCCCTTCTTCGTAGTAGACCATTGCGTTGGCGTCACCCTTGACGTCAAAATCGGCCGGGCCGCTGCCATCCGGGCCGGGGGACGCAGAGCCGGCGCCGTAGGGCTGGTCCGCGGCCAGGTGGCCGGCAGGTTCTGTTGCCGGTTCGTAGCCTGCGGTGGGAGCTGCCGGTTCGGCCATCGCCTCGTCGCCTGTCGGTGGCGTCACCAGGGCATCCGCTGCGGCGTCGTCCGCTGTCAAGGCGTCTGCGGCGGCTGTTTCCGCGCCGGGAAGAGTCGGGGCGTGCGGGTCCGTGTACTCCGCATGATGAACGTAGCCGGTGTCCTGGCCGGCGTCGGGAGTGGCTCCGGAGACCTCCGGCGCGTCCGCGTTCAACGCGGCTGCAGAGCCGGCAGCTGCGTCGGGGGCAGGTCTGTGGCTCGCCGCCGGGGTTGACCCGCTTGCCTCTGACCACTGCGTTTCCCACTCGTCTTCCGCCTGCCGCGCCGCAGTCTCTCCGGTCCCTCCAGCCACGCCGGCATCCTCGCGTGCAGCGTCATCGCGGGGCGTCGGGGGTTCCTGCGGCGCCACAGGCTCCGCCGCAACCTCGGCCGGTCCGGAGGTCAGCGGCTCCTCAACTGGTGTGGCTTCTTGGACCGCTGGGGCCTCCGGCGCCGCCGCTGCCCCGGGGACACTGATGGCATCCTGTTCGGCAGTGGCCCCCCGCTGGATACCAGTTCCGTGCAGGCCCCCTTCCGGCGCGGCCGCAGCGTCCGGACGAGCAGCGGTTTCCGGGGGAGCCACGAACCCCTGTTGACCGGCTGTTCCGGGCCGCTCGGTCTCATCGTCCGCCGTCGTCGGGGGCTCCGGTTCCGCTGCGCTGCCGAAGCCGGCCGCGCTGGGGAGGCCGGCAGTTCCGGCAGCGTCCGCCGAGGCGGCCGCACTGCCGCCAGCCACGCCGTCCTTCCGGAGGGGGTTTGAGCCGCCAGTGTTGGCGGAGCTGCTTCGGTTCAGCAGCCACCACACAACGCCCACAATCAACACAATCGCAATGATCCAGAAGACAAAATCCATAACAGGGCCTTTCAGTCCGGATGGCATGGTTGCCGTTCCCTGACGGTACGTCGGCGTGAACGGGACTGTCTAGGTCGCAGCAGGTCAGGACGCCAAGTGGCAAGAGGCAGAGGGATGTTGAGTCGACGGTGGGCCCGCCCTCGGGTTCTGGTGACGGCCGGCACATGGAGGTTCCCGCAATGGCCGCATCTCCATATTTGAGACGCAGGTCCACAATTTGATCGAAAATATTCCCGAAATTGGGCCTTGGTTAGCGGTTCCTGGTCGTTCCGTTGCGATCGGAGTCATAGACTTTGACCCATGAGTGCCGACAGCCAAACGACAACTGAGAACAAGCCCGACATCAAGCCCCGCAGCCGGGTCGTCACCGACGGGATCCACGCCGCCCCTGCGCGTGGCATGTTCCGTGCCGTGGGCATGGGCGATGACGACTTCGCGAAGCCCCAGATCGGCGTCGCAAGTTCATGGAACGAAATCACTCCCTGCAACCTGTCCCTGAACAGGCTGGCCCAGGGCGCCAAGGAAGGCGTTCACGCCGGCGGCGGGTTCCCCATGCAGTTCGGCACCATCTCCGTCTCGGACGGCATCTCCATGGGCCACGAAGGCATGCACTTCTCCCTGGTATCCCGCGAAGTCATCGCCGACTCCGTGGAAACCGTGATGCAGGCCGAGCGCATTGATGGCTCGGTGCTCCTGGCTGGCTGTGACAAGTCCCTGCCCGGCATGCTCATGGCTGCAGCCCGCCTGGACCTGGCCAGCGTGTTCCTCTACGCCGGTTCCATCATGCCGGGCTGGGTCAAGCTCGAGGACGGTTCCGAAAAGGAAGTCACCCTCATTGACGCTTTCGAGGCTGTGGGCGCCTGCGCCGCAGGCAAGATGAGCCTCGGCGACCTGGAGCGCATCGAAAAGGCGATCTGCCCCGGTGAAGGCGCCTGCGGCGGCATGTACACGGCCAACACCATGGCCTGTATCGGCGAAGCCCTCGGCATGTCACTCCCCGGCTCCGCCGCTCCGC
Organism: Pseudarthrobacter sulfonivorans; assembly: GCF_031454915.1. Classification (GTDB taxonomy): domain Bacteria; phylum Actinomycetota; class Actinomycetes; order Actinomycetales; family Micrococcaceae; genus Arthrobacter; species Arthrobacter sulfonivorans_C. Next base: position 773,156 of record NZ_JAVDRS010000001.1, read on the forward strand.
CCTCGGCAGACCGCCGTCGTGATGAATTTGCCCGGAAGTCCGGCGAAGCAGTGGTGAACCTGCTCCGCCTCGGCATCACCGCGCGCGACATCATGACGAAGAAGGCCTTCGAGAACGCCATCGCGGTCACCATGGCCTTCGGCGGTTCCACCAACGCCGTCCTTCACCTGCTGGCCATCGCGCGTGAGGCCGAGGTGGAACTGAGCCTCGAGGACTTCAACCGCATCGGCGACAAGATCCCGCACCTCGGTGACCTGAAGCCCTTCGGCCGCTACGTCATGACCGACGTCGACAAGATCGGCGGCGTGCCGGTCATCATGAAGGCACTGCTCGACGCCGGACTGCTGCACGGCGACTGCCTCACCGTTACCGGTAAGACCGTCACCGAAAACCTCGAAGCGATCAACCCGCCGGATTTGGACGGCAAGATCCTCCGCGCCATGGACAACCCGATCCACAAGACCGGCGGCATCACCATCCTGCACGGATCGATGGCCCCGGAAGGCGCCGTGGTTAAGAGTGCAGGCTTCGACGCCGACGTCTTCGAAGGTACTGCCCGCGTGTTCGAGCGCGAGCAGGGCGCCCTGGATGCGCTCGACAACGGCAAGATCAAGGCCGGCGACGTCGTCGTCATCCGCTACGAAGGCCCCAAAGGCGGCCCGGGCATGCGCGAAATGCTTGCCATTACCGGCGCCATCAAGGGCGCCGGCCTGGGCAAGGACGTCCTGCTGCTGACCGACGGCCGCTTCTCCGGCGGAACCACCGGCCTGTGCATCGGCCACGTAGCACCGGAAGCGGTCGACGGCGGCCCCATCGCCTTCGTCAAGGACGGCGACCGGATCCGCGTGGACATCGGCGCCCGCAGCTTCGACCTCCTGGTCGACGAAGCCGAGCTCGAGTCCCGCAAGGTCGGCTGGGAACCGCTCCCGGCCAGGTACACCAAGGGCGTGCTCGCCAAGTACGCCAAGCTCGTCCACAGCGCCTCCACCGGCGCATACTGCGGGTAACAAACCTAAGCCCTACCGCTCAGGCGGCAGGGCTTAACAAGGAAGCTCCGAGGGCCCCAAGCGAGCGGCGTCCGCGCCGCTCGCTTGGGGTAGGAGTCTTCTGCCTGCCGCCTAGGATGGTAGGCAGGCGTCTCCGCGCGTTAGATGCGGAGGCGGCCAACTGGTGGACAATGAAGTCCATATGGTGAGATGCGCACCACCCTCGTTGACAGGCATCTCACCAAGAGGGAAAACTGAACGCATGATCGCATACGTTACTGTCGGCGCCGCTTCGGGTGTATCCGTCGTCCTTACCAAGCGCGTGGCAGAATAGCCCGACTGGTAACGTACCGTCACGCGCAACCCCTCGAAGAGCCGCCAGGCTGAGGGGTTTTTTTATTTTCCGCAGTTTCGAGATAACAAATGATCCACAAGGAAGAGTCCGATGAGCAAAGGATCGCCGATCAGCCCCTCGCTGATGGCTACTAAGTCCGCTGGAGCCCCCAAGGCTCCGGAACGTGCCGACCGAACGGCTGACCACGCCGCTGTCGTCACTGATCTTGCCGCTGTCTCTCCTGTCCTTGGGCCGAACACTGTTGTACCCCCAACGGTGATGACCGGCTCAGAAGCTATTGTCCGCTCGCTCGAAGAACTCGGCGTGGACGATATTTTTGGTTTGCCTGGTGGCGCGATCCTGCCTACCTATGACCCCTTGATGGCCTCCAGGATGAATCACGTCCTGGTCCGTCACGAACAGGGAGCCGGCCACGCCGCGCAAGGCTACGCAATGGTTACCGGCCGGGTGGGCGTCTGTATCGCCACCTCCGGCCCGGGCGCCACCAACCTCGTTACCGCCATCATGGACGCCCACATGGACTCCGTGCCGCTGGTGGCCATCACCGGCCAGGTATCCAGCGGTGTGATTGGCACCGATGCCTTCCAGGAAGCCGACATTGTTGGCATCACCATGCCGATCACCAAGCACTCCTTCCTGGTGACGAACCCCAACGACATCCCGCATGTCATGGCCGAAGCGTTCCACCTCGCCTCCACGGGCCGTCCCGGTCCGGTGCTGGTGGACGTGGCCAAGGATGCCCAGCAGGGCCAGATGACGTTCTCCTGGCCGCCGAAGATCGACCTCCCTGGCTACCGTCCGGTGACCCGCGGCCACAACAAGCAGGTGCGGGAAGCAGCCAAGCTGATTGCTGCTGCCAGCAAGCCTGTCCTGTATGTGGGCGGCGGTGTGGTCAAGGCCCACGCTGCTGCCGAACTCCGGGAGTTGGCCGAACTAACAGGCGCCCCCGTGGTGACCACGCTGATGGCCCGCGGAGTGTTCCCCGATTCCCACCCTCAGCACGTGGGCATGCCGGGCATGCACGGCACGGTTTCGGCCGTGACGGCGCTGCAGCAGTCTGACCTGCTGATCACCCTCGGTGCACGGTTCGACGACCGCGTCACCGGTGTGCTGAAGACGTTCGCCCCGAACGCCAAGGTGATCCACGCGGACATCGATCCCGCGGAAATCTCGAAGAACCGTGCGGCCGACGTGCCCATCGTGGGATCGGTCAAGGAGATCATCCCCGAGCTCTCCGAGGCCATCCGTGCGCAGTTCGAAGCGTCCGGCACCCCGGACCTCACCACGTGGTGGGCCTTCCTGAACAACCTCAAGGAAACCTACCCGCTGGGCTGGACCGAGCCGGACGACGGGCTCAGCGCCCCGCAACGCGTCATCGAGCGCATCGGCGCACTGACAGGCCCCGAAGGCATCTATGTTGCCGGCGTGGGCCAGCACCAGATGTGGGCCGCACAGTTCATCAAGTACGAGCGCCCGCATGCCTGGCTGAACTCGGGCGGTGCCGGCACCATGGGCTACGCCGTGCCGGCTGCCATGGGCGCCAAGGTGGGGGAGCCGGACCGTGTGGTCTGGGCGATCGACGGCGACGGCTGCTTCCAGATGACCAACCAGGAACTGGCCACCTGCGCCATCAACAAGATTCCCATCAAGGTTGCCATCATCAACAACTCCTCGCTGGGCATGGTCCGCCAGTGGCAGACCCTGTTCTACGAGGGCCGCTACTCCAACACGGACCTCAACACGGGACACGAAACCGTCCGGATCCCGGACTTCGTCAAGCTGGCGGACGCTTATGGCTGTGCTTCGTTCCGCTGCGAACGGGACGAGGACATTGATGCCACCATCCAGAAGGCCCTCGAAATCAATGACCGCCCCGTGGTCATCGATTTTGTGGTGAGCCCCGACTCCATGGTGTGGCCGATGGTGCCCGCCGGCGTGAGCAACGACCAGATCCAGGTTGCCCGCAACATGACCCCGGAATGGGAAGAGGAGGACTGATCATGACCCGCCACACACTGTCCGTTCTGGTTGAAGACAAGCCCGGTGTACTGACGCGCGTTGCGAGCCTGTTCGCCCGCCGTGCCTTTAACATCAATTCCCTGGCCGTTGGCCCCACGGAAGTCCCGGGAATGTCCCGGATGACCGTCGTCGTCGACGCCGATGGTGACCTCATTGAACAGGTCACCAAGCAGCTCAATAAACTGGTCAACGTGATCAAGATTGTTGAGCTCACCTCCGAATCTTCCGTACAGCGAGACCACATCCTGGTCAAGGTACGTGCGGATGCCGCAACTCGTCTGCAGGTGACCCAGGCTGCAGACCTGTTCCGTGCTTCAGTGGTTGACGTCTCCACAGACTCCGTCGTCATAGAAGCAACTGGCCACCCCGAAAAGCTCACGGCACTGCTCTCTGTGCTTGAGCCCTTCGGCATCCGCGAAATTGTGCAGTCCGGCACCCTGGCCGTTGGACGGGGATCCCGCTCCATGAGTGACAGGGCATTGCGCAGCGCTTAATACGCAGGCGGGGCCCGGCCCCCTCTGTGGCGCAACGCCCGTGCAGTACCGCAGCAACACATTAACACCAGAGAATCCACTCAAAAGGAGTTACGCAAGTGACTGAAATGTTTTACGACGACGACGCCGACCTGACCATCATCCAGGGCCGCAAAGTCGCAATCGTCGGCTATGGCTCGCAGGGGCACGCCCACGCCCTGAACCTGCGCGACTCCGGCGTTGAAGTAACCATCGCCCTCAAGGAAGGCTCTTCCTCGATCGCCAAGGCACAGGACGCAGGCTTCACGGTCAAGACGGTCGCTGACGCTGCCGAATGGGCCGACGTCATCATGATCCTGGCTCCGGACCAGCACCAGCGCGCCATCTACAACGACTCCATCAAGGACAAGCTGACCGCCGGCAAGGCCCTGGCCTTCGCCCACGGCTTCAACATCCGCTTCGGCTACATCGAGGCGCCTGAAGGCGTTGACGTCATCCTGATCGCTCCGAAGGCTCCGGGCCACACCGTCCGCCGCGAATTCGAAGCCGGCCGTGGCATCCCGGACATCATCGCTGTGGAGCAGGACGCCACCGGGTCCGCCTGGGACCTGGCCAAGTCCTACGCCAAGGCCATCGGCGGCACCCGTGCAGGCGTCATCAAGACCACCTTCACCGAAGAGACCGAAACCGACCTCTTCGGCGAGCAGTCAGTCCTGTGCGGCGGCGTGTCCCAGCTGGTCCAGTACGGCTTCGAAACCCTGACCGAGGCCGGCTACCAGCCGCAGATCGCCTACTTCGAGGTTCTTCACGAGCTCAAGCTCATCGTTGACCTCATGTGGGAGGGCGGCATCGCCAAGCAGCGCTGGAGCGTTTCTGACACCGCCGAGTACGGCGACTACGTCTCCGGCCCGCGGGTCATCACCCCCGAGGTGAAGGAAAACATGAAGGCTGTCCTCGCGGACATCCAGAGCGGTGCCTTCGCCAAGCGCTTCATCGATGACCAGGACAACGGCGGCGCCGAGTTCAAGGCACTGCGCGCCAAGGCTGAGCAGCACCCGATCGAGGGCGTCGGCCGCGAGCTGCGCTCCCTGTTCGCCTGGCAGCAGCAGGATGCGGACTACGTAGAGGGCTCAGCAGCCCGCTAAGGCTGCTGTCCCGGTACCCTGCAGGGTGCCATCGTGAGGCCGGGTTCACTTAACAATGTGAGCCCGGCCTTTCCGTCCGCCTAGACTTGTTACATCCCAAGGACTGCAACGCAGAGGATCACCCGTGTCAAAACCCGTAGTACTGCTCGCCGAAGAACTTTCGCCCGCCACGATCGAGGCCCTGGGCCCGGACTTCGAAATCCGCCAGACTGACGGTTCCGACCGCTCCCAGCTGCTCGCTGCCATCGTCGACGTAGACGCCATCCTGGTCCGCTCCGCCACGCAGGTGGACGCCGAAGCCATCGCCGCGGCCAAGAACCTCAAAGTCATTGCCCGCGCAGGCGTCGGCCTGGACAACGTGGACATCAAGGCCGCCACGCAGGCCGGTGTGATGGTGGTCAATGCCCCGACGTCGAACATCATTTCGGCAGCGGAACTGACGGTGGGCCACATCCTGAGCCTTTCACGCCACATCCCGCAGGCCAGCTCGGCGTTGAAGAACGGTGAATGGAAGCGGTCCAAGTACACCGGCATCGAACTCTTCGAGAAGAAGGTCGGCATCATCGGCCTGGGCCGCATTGGCGCCCTCGTTGCTGCCCGCCTCCAGGGCTTCGACACCGAGATCCTCGCCTATGACCCGTACATCACCTCAGCCCGTGCAGCACAGCTCGGCGTCAAGCTCGTCACCCTCGATGAACTGCTGAGCCAGTCGGACTTCGTCACCATCCACATGCCCAAAACGCCGGAGACGGTAGGCATGCTGGGTGCGGACGCCTTTACGAAGATGAAGTCCACGGCGTACGTGGTCAACGTCGCACGCGGCGGCCTCGTGGATGAGGAAGCCCTCTACACCGCCCTGCAGGACCGCCAGATCGCCGGCGCGGCAGTTGACGTCTTCGTCAAGGAGCCCAGCACGGACCTGCCGTTCTTTGCCCTGGACAACGTGGTGGTGACCCCGCACCTGGGTGCCTCCACCGACGAAGCCCAGGAGAAGGCAGGCGTCTCGGTTGCCAAGTCCGTCCGGCTCGCACTGGCCGGGGAACTGGTTCCGGACGCCGTCAACGTCGCCGGCGGTGTCATCGCTCCGGATGTCCGCCCCGGCATCCCCCTGATCGAGAAGCTTGGCCGGATCTTCACGGCACTGACCCACGCCTCCCTGACCCAGATCGACGTTGAGGTTGCCGGCGAAATCGCTGCCCTGGACGTCAAGGTCCTGGAACTCGCAGCGCTCAAGGGCATCTTCGCCGACGTGGTCACCGAGCAGGTTTCCTACGTCAACGCACCTGTCATTGCTGAGCAGCGCGGCATCAACACCCGCCTGATCACTACGCCGGACGCCGAGGACTACCGCAACGTCCTCACCCTTCGCGGAGCCCTCAGCGACGGCTCACAGATCTCCGTGGCGGGCACCCTGACCGGGCCCAAGCAGGTTGAGAAGCTCGTGGGCGTCAACGGCTACGACGTCGAGATCCCCATCAGCGAGCACCTCGTGGTGGTCTCCTACGCCGACCGGCCGGGTGTGATCGGAACGATCGGGCACATCCTGGGCATGAACAACATCAACATCGCCGGCATGCAGGTGGCACGCCAGGCTGAGGGTGGCCAGGTGCTTGCCCTGCTCACAATCGACACGTCCGTGCCGCAGCAGGTGCTCGACGCCATCAAGGCAGGCATCGGCGCCGAGATGGTCCGCGAGGTCGATCTCGAAGACTGAGATCCTCACCACCATGAACAACGCGTGACCGCAGCTTAACCTCGGCCACGTATGATTGGCCGGTCTGCTTACAATGGCTAGGTCCTGTTTAAGGACAGCGCCGGCAGACCGGCCAATACTTTTTGCACACCCAGCAGGAAATCCATGATGTCCGCCGTCCGCGGACCGTGGTGTGCGCACGCAATCCAGGTTTCAGGGAGCCCAATGAACGCCGTCCAGAGGTTCATCAGAAGCAAAGTGCTGCTGCTGACCGCGGCCATCTTGATCGCAGCAATGTGCTTGTCGGTCCTTGTCCAAGGCCAGTCGCAAGCAGCGCTTAACCGAACGGTGGATGAGAACTCGCGGGGGCTCTACGACGTCCTCGTCCAGGCCAAGGCCGGATCCTCGGCGCTGATGCAGCCCGAGATCGCCAACGGCGGCGGAGGCATCAGCTTCGAACAGCTTGAGGCGATCCGCAAGCTTTCCGAAACCTCGGTTGCCGCCCCCATCAGCCTGGTCTCCCGGGTGACGCAAAACCTGGAAGCTCCACGGCTCGATGCCATGGACTTCCTGGGCTACAACGCAGGGCTGGCCGGCACGGCCACCACCGACCAGGCGGCCGGCGCCACTGAGCCCGCCAAATGGCCGGCGGCTGAGTCAGTGCTGAGTGATACACCGAAGAACTACCGGCTGACCGCCAGCGCAGTCAGCTCCGACGGGGTCTCGGAGCAGGTCCTGTTCAAGTCCACCGCCGAGGGCACGCTCGGCAAGGCCCGGCTCGTCGAGGAGCAGACAGAAGGCGGCAAGAGCATCCGGATCGCCGCGCCGGAGGGCGAGACGGGCATCAAGTTTCCCGCCCCGGCAGGCGGTTCCGAACACAACCTCTTCAACCTCTCCGTTTCCCTGCCACTCTCGCCTGAGGTAACCGAGTCCGTGGTCGCCGTCGACCCTGTGGCCGAGCGGGCACTGTTGGGTTCCGCAGGCGACTTCCTGGCTCCGCTGGAGAAGGCACCGCCCGCCGACGCCCGCAACGCGGGGGCCATCGGACGCCACTTCGAAAGCCTCTTCACCAACGGCATCAGCACGGAAGAGCTGGAAGAAGGTCCCGACTTCCTGGGCGTCAAGCTCAAGTACTGGGCGCCGTTGATGACCCAGTACCAGCAGGCCAAGCGCAGCGGCCAGCTCACCGCCGACTCCCAGGGCATCCCGCTGATCGTGCGTTCCGGCACGTCCCTGGACCTGAAATACAACGTCAAGATCGAGGAGGTCGACGCCTCCGGCAAAGTAGTCAAGGACGTCGGCACGGCCTCGCGCTCCTTGGGCAAGGACTACCTCCCCTTCGTTTCCAAGGACCCTTTCGCGCTGTCCTGGCCCGGTTCCACCGACCACTCGTCGCTTCTCGGCGCCCAAGGCAACTTCAACCAGGGCCTCTACACCCCCGCCACATGGAGCACCGACTTCGCTGCCGCGCCGAAATACACTGACGGCGAGGCCGCTGCCAACGGGGCCGTCCAGAAAACGGCGACCCCGGGGGATTGGGTCACGGTCAACCGGCTGCCGGAGAAGGGCGCCAACGGTGCCCCGGTGGACCAGACCCAGCGTGAACCCGTGGATGAAAGGTCCTACCGGGAGAACCTGGCAACAGGGGAGACGCTTGCCGCTCCGCTGGCCATGGTCTATGGGACGTTCGACCCCGCGGCCGTTGAAGCAGCCGCCGGCGACGTCAACCGGCTCCCCCTGGGTGGCTACGATCCCACGCCGCTGACGCTCACCAAGGATGCCGACGGCAAGGCTGTGGCCGCCACGGACCTCAAGCCCTCGCTCAGCGCCACCGGGCTGGCCAGCCAGTCGGCCGGAGCCATCACCGACTACTACGGCCTGGCTGCTGCCCGCGGCTACAAGGACAACGCGGCCGTGATCGATGCTGTCCGCGTTCGGGCGAAAGCGCCCGGCAGCTGGAAGGAAGCCCAGCCCGACGTCGAAAAACTCGCCGGTGAGATCCGGGAGATGGGCCTCGAAGCTACTGTGGTGGCCGGTTCAGCACGCGAGGACGCCAGCATCTTCGTCCCCGGATACTCAAAGGACGGCGCCGGCAAGGAGTCGGCGCTGGGCACTGTCCAGCAGTCCTGGGTCCGGCAGAACGCGGCCGACGCCGTCACGGGCTCCCTGACCGGCACAAACGTCACGTTGCTCTTCCTTACCCTGTGCGGAGCCGCGCTGCTGACCGGCGCCTCCACCGTCAGCTACATCCGGAAACGCAAACGCGAAGCCGGTACCCTGCGCGCCATGGGCTGGACCCAGCGGCGGATCCGCACCTGGGTGCTGGAGGAATTCGGGGTCGGTGCGGCACTGCTCGCGGTAGCCGGGATCGTGCTGAGCCTGGTGAGCTGGAGCCTGAGCACAGCCATCGTTTCCGCTGCCGTCCTGGCTCTCTATGCGGCAGCGGCCTTCTTCGCGGCACAGCAGCTGCGGCACCGTGACGAGGTGGACCAGGAGCCGCAGCACGATGAGCGGCTGATCCCGGTGGATTCACCGCTGACCTTTGCCAACCGCCAGCTCAGCACCAACAAGTTCAACACCTTGTCCCTGGCTGTCGCAGTGGGCGTCTTCGGCGCCGCCGTGGGTGGGCTGGTGGCCCTGCTGATCGACATTCCCCGTGCTGCGGGCGCGAGTGCACTTAGCGGGCTGGCAGCGGCCAGCGTCGCACTGCCGAGCATGATGCTGGCCCTCGCCGGCGTCCTGGTGGGCCTGGTCCTGACCCTTGTCACCGGCCGGTTTGAGCTCAACGCCAAACGCCAGTACCTGGGCATCCTCGAGGCGATGGGCTGGAACCCGGACATGCTCCGCCAAGTCCGCCTCTTCGAGAATGCGCTCGTGGGGACCGTCGCCCTGCCGCTGGGCGTCCTGGGCGCGCTGGGCATCGGGCTTCTCCTCGCCCCGTATGCCGCGCTGTGGGCCGGCGTCGCCGGCCTCGTGGCTGTACTTTGCTGGATACCGATTGCAACGAAAGTGGTCCAATGACAAACCAGACGAATGTTCACCGGAGCCGGAGGTCCGGCTCCGCGGAGACGCCCCTGCAGACCCGTGCCAACACCATCGTCAAGGCCGCGGACCACGAGACCCCGCTGGAACTGAGCGATATCACCATCCGCTACGGCGGGGGCAAGGGCGGTGCGGAAGCCGTCAGCGTGGTGGAGGGCTTTGACCTCACCCTGCACGCGGGCGAGATGCACTGCGTTGCCGGCCGAAGCGGCTCCGGCAAGACCAGCATCCTTACTGTCGGTGCCGGACTGACGCTGCCGACGTCGGGCCGCGTCTTCTGGGAAGGCGATTCGCTGGAGAGCATGGGCGACGACGAAATCGCGGACCGCCGTCGTGCCTTGATCGGCTACGTAGACCAGGGCGGCGCCCTGATTGACGGCATGAGCGCCCTGGAAAACGTGCTGCTGCCCGCAGTGCCCGACGGCGAGGTGGACCAGCGCCGCGACATGGCCAAGGACCTCCTGGACCTGGTGGGCCTGGGCCGCCGGATGCGTCACCGCCCCGCGCAGCTCTCCGGCGGTGAACGCCAGCGTGTGGCGATCGCCCGGGCACTGATCCTGGGTACCCGCGTCCTGGTGGTGGATGAGCCCACTGCCAGCCTCGACAGGGCCTCCGCCAACCGCATCATCAGCATCCTCAAGGACACCACCTCAGACGGCATCGCAGTGCTGGTCGCTTCGCACGACCACGAGCTGGTCCGCCTGAGCGATACGCTGACTGAACTCATCTAGCCCGCCCCTCCGCACCGAAGGTACGTCCGCACGTGACTGCAACAGAAAAATCCCCGTTCTACATCACCACGGCCATCACCTACCCGAATGGCGTGCCGCACATCGGCCATGCCTACGAGTACATTGCCACCGACGCCATGGCCCGCTTCAAGCGGCTTGACGGGCACGAGGTCATGTTCCTGACCGGCACGGATGAGCACGGCATGAAGATTGCGCAGGCGGCCGAGAAGGAGGGCCTTTCGCCCAAGGAACTGGTTGACCGCAACGCCGAGGTGTACAAAGCGGCGCACGCAGCCCTGGGCATCACGTATGACCGCTTCATCCGGACCACTGACGTTGACCACTACGCGGCGTCGCAGGCCATCTGGAAGAAGATGGAAGCCAACGGGGACATTTACCTGTCCAAGTACGAGGGCTGGTACTCCGTCCGCGACGAGGCCTTCTACGTGGAGGACGACACCGTGGTCAAAGACGACGGCGTGCGCTACTCGAAGGAGACGGACACCGAAGTCACGTGGACGGCGGAGGAGAGCTACTTCTTCCGCCTGTCCGCCTACCAGGACCGTCTCCTGGCGCTCTACGAGGCCCAGCCGGAATTCGGTGCCCCGCAGTCCAGGTTCAACGAGGTCATCAGCTTCGTCAGGCGCGGCCTGGAGGACCTGTCCATCAGCCGCACCACCTTTGACTGGGGCGTCCCCGTGCCCGGCAACGACAAGCACGTCATGTACGTCTGGGTGGACGCACTGACCAACTACCTGACCGGCGTGGGCTACCCGGACGTTGATTCGGAATCCTTCAAGAAGTTCTGGCCGGCGGACGTGCACGTGATCGGCAAGGACATTTCCCGGTTCCATGCCATCTACTGGCCGGCGTTCCTGATGAGCGCCGGCATCGAACTGCCCAAGCGCGTCATGATCCACGGCTTCCTGCACAACAACGGCGTGAAGATGTCCAAGTCCCTGGGCAACGTGGTGGCACCGGCCGACTTCGTGGCGCAGTACGGCCTGGACCAGGTGCGCTTCTTCTTCCTCCGCGAGGTGCCGTTCGGCGCCGACGGCAGCTACAACCACGAGGCAATCGTGGGGCGGATGAACTCGGACCTGGCCAACAACTTCGGCAACCTGGCGCAGCGTTCGCTGTCCATGGTGGCGAAGAACTGCGAAGGCAAAGTCCCGGTGCCGGGCCCCTTCACTGCTGAGGACACCGCCATCCTGGCACAGGCCAACGGACTGCTTGAGACGGCCAGGGCTGCCTTCGAGAAGCAGGAATTCAGCCGCGCACTCGAAGCCATCTGGGGCGTCCTGGGCGATACCAACGCATACTTCGCCGACCAGGCACCGTGGGTGCTGCGGAAGACCGACGTCGAACGCATGAACACCGTTCTGTACGTGACGCTGGAAGTGCTGCGGATTGTGTCCATCCTGGCGCAGCCTGTCATGCCTGGCGCCACGGCGGCACTGCTGGACACCCTGGGCCAGCCTGAGGGCGAAGCACGCCAGTTCGCCGCGCTGACCACGCCAATCGCGGCCGGAGCGGTGTTACCTGCGCCCACGCCCGTGTTCCCCAAGTATGAGGAACCCGCCGAAGCCTAGGTAATTCGGGCGGGCTACTTGTTTGTACCTGGACTGAGTAGGGTTCGGGAAAAGCCAGTACGGACAGTCCCGGAAAGTGGGTAATGAGTACTGGAGACACGCCGGTAGCCGTTTGCATAGCCTTAGCGGGTTAGCAAACTGATGATTCGCATCTGGGAGAACCGTCGCCTCCGATGCTGTCTGTTTGCCATTTTCGCCCTTGCGTCGGGGCGCCGTTTTTCCACACGTCTGATCAGTTAAAACCAGACAATGGATGGAGACGGAAATGAAACGGATCCTTGCCGCCTTAGGTGTCACCGGCCTCGCGTTACTCGGTGCCACGGCTCCGGCTGCAGCAAATGACAATGCAAAATCCGATCACAAGATCACTATTTGCCACGCCACCGGCTCGGCGACCAACCCCTACGTATCGGTGACAATCGACGTGCACGCGCTCAAAGCACATGTTGGCCACCAGCACGAAGGAGACATCATTCCGGCCAACGACGGAAAGGTTCTCAAGGGTGGGCAGAACCTTGACAAGGTGCACTTGATTGCGTCCGGCTGCCGGGTACCCGACAAACCGGGGAACGGCGATGATGATGACGACGATGACGACGACAATGGCAACGGCCATGGCAACCGCAAGATCACCATCTGCCACGCCACCGGGTCCGATAGGAACCCGTACGTGCAGATCACAGTTGACCTTCACGCGGTGAAGGGCCATGCCCACCACCAGAACGGCGATGACATCATTCCTCCGAACGATAAGTTGGAGGACGGCAACAACTGGACGGGCGAGGGTCGGGAAACTTACCACAACGATTGCGAGCCCGTCGACGAGCATTCGGTCAAACCGCCGGTAGAGAAGCCGGAGAAGCCGGGCAAGAAGCCCGTCGGAGCGGTCGTCGAGAAGCCTGCAGGCGCAGGCGCCGTGGTTGTCAACAACCCGGGCTTTAACGTCCAGACCGCCGTGGCAGCGTCTGACACGGCACTTGCTCCCTGGGCAGGTGGCCTGATCGTGATGTTGCTCGCAGCGGCGGCAGTGGCAGCCCGCAAGGTGCTGCCGGAGGCCGGCGTGTCCCGGCATCGCAAGGACTGACCCCGGTCCCTGGCGCCCGCAAGGGCGTCAGGCAACACCTTGGCAGGCGCCGTGGCCGGAAGGGCACGGCGCCTGCCGCCAACCAAGCAGATTTCCCACCCATGTGCGAGGGGGAACCATGGACAAAGGCAGCCAGTACTCCGCCGATCCGCCACCAAGCCCAGATTCACAACCGTCGGATCCGCCCCTGCCGGCCCCGGACCTCGCGCGGCGCAGGACCTTCACCCCCAGGAGCATCCTGTTTGTGCTCCTCTGCGGACTCCTTGGGTATTTCGCCTTCGCTGCGCTTCCCCTCCTCAACGGGCAGTGGACACCCAATGCGGAGTCCGGAATTGTCCAGCAGACACCGGCGGCTACCGCGACCGCCACCCCCACGCCGGAACCACGTGAGACACCTACGTTGGCAGCCCCGGCTATTCCCGCAGGTCCAGCCGCGGCACCGCCCCAGCGGCTGATTTACCCCGCGGCGGGCATCGACGTGGTGATCCATCCGCTGAAACCCAGTGGCGCGGACCAGGCCACCCAGACCATCGTGCCGCCGCCCACCATGGACGGCTACTGGCTCACACCCTACGGAATTCCCGGCGCGGGCTCCCGCAACACCACTTATGTGGCGGGTCACAGCTGGGTGGACAGGGACGCACCCTTCAACCGGCTGAGCAAAAAGGCAGCGGTGGGCGACAAGCTCACCCTGACCACAGCCACCGGCAAACTGGCCTACCGGGTGGATTCCGTTAAGACCTACGTCAAGTCGGGCCTGAAGGACAGTCCCATCTGGCAGGTGGCACCCAACCGGCTCGTGCTCATCTCCTGCTACACGGGTGACTTCTGGGGAACCAACGTGGTGGTGGTAGCTTCACCTGTCCCGGTTATCTCTTCGAAGTGACTTCCCCTTCGTCACTTCATCTCAATAAGTGAGACTGATTGTCCGGCATGCGGATTCAGTTAATATTCTTGGACCATGAGCGCATCCACGATCAATCTCGCAGTTATTCCCGGTGACGGCATTGGCCCCGAGGTCATCGCCGAGGCCCTGAAGGTCCTCGAGAAGGCCGTGGCCGCCGAAGGCGTGGACCTCCAGCAGACCCACTACAAGCTCGGTGCCGAGCACTGGCTGGCCACAGGCGAGACCCTGCCGGACGAGGTCCTGGCGGACCTCCGCACGCGGGACGCCATCCTGTTCGGTGCAGTGGGCGCCGCCCCCGGCGACACCAGGATTCCGTCGGGGATCATTGAGCGTGAAATGCTCCTCAAGCTCCGCTTTAGTCTGGACCACTACGTCAACCTGCGGCCCTCACGTCTGTACGGCACGGTCGGCAGTCCGCTGGCCAATCCGGGCGTCATCGATTTCATCGTGGTGCGCGAGGGTACCGAAGGGCCGTATGTGGGCAACGGCGGCGTACTGCGCGCCGGCACTCCACACGAGGTGGCCACCGAGGTTTCGCTGAATACGGCGCATGGCGTGGAACGAGTAGTCCGCGATGCCTTCCGTCGCGCCAGCGCCCGGGAACGCAAGCACGTAACCCTTGTACACAAGCACAACGTCCTGGTCTACGCGGGCCACCTCTGGAAGCGCACCGTCGAAGCCGTTGCCCAGGAATTCCCAGAGGTCACTCACGATTACCTGCACGTCGACGCGGCCACCATTTTTATGGTCACCGACCCGTCCCGCTTCGACGTTATTGTCACGGACAACCTCTTCGGCGATATCCTCACCGACCTCGCCGCTGCCATCACCGGCGGCATCGGGCTGGCCGCCTCCGGCAACATCAACATGGACAGGACCGCCCCGTCCATGTTTGAACCGGTCCACGGTTCCGCCCCCGACATCGCCGGCCAGCAGAAGGCCGATCCCACCGCGGCCATCCTGTCGGCAGCGCTCCTGCTGGACCACCTTGGCTACACCGCCGCGGCCCGAAAGATCGAGGCCGCGGTGGTAGCCGACGTCGAAACGCGCGACGGCGGCGCCCGCAGCACCAGCGCCGTTGGAGACGCTATCGCCGCAGCGCTTTAGGGCCTGCTCAGCCGGAACTGCCCGCGGGACCCAGTACGCGGGCGTAAGCTTGTTTCGAATCACCAAATGCTGCCCTGCGGTTCAGTGCTGAACCATGCTCATGGGCAGCCGATCGTGGAGGAACCATGACTCAGACTGCCCATGGCGTCGAATTTACCCAGCAGCTCTCGGATACCCCGAAGTCAGCTGAGGAGCGTGCAGCCATCCTGGCGAACCCGGGATTCGGCAACTACTTCACCGACCACACAGCCGTCGTGGACTACGCGGTCGACGAACAGGGTGCCGGCGGGTGGCACAACCCCCGGATTGAAGCGTACGGACCCATCTCCCTGGACCCGTCTGCGGCGGTGCTCCACTATGGCCAGGAGATCTTCGAAGGACTCAAGGCCTACCGTCATGCCGATGGGTCAGTCTGGACGTTCCGTCCCGAGGCGAACGCCGCACGGCTGAACAAGTCCGCGCGCCGGCTGGCATTGCCAGAGCTCCCTGTTGAATACTTCCTGGGCGCCATCCGCGAGCTCGTGGCGGCAGACAAGGACTGGGTCCCTGCCGGGGACGGCGAGGCCCTGTACTTGCGCCCGTTCATGATCGCCACTGAAGCGTTCCTGGGCGTCCGCGCCGCGCGTGAAGTTTCCTTCCGCGTGATCGCATCCCCCGCCGGCAACTATTTCGGCGGCGAGCTCAAGCCCGTATCCATCTGGATCTCGCGCGAATACGCCCGTGCCGGCCGCGGCGGTACCGGCGCAGCGAAGTGCGGCGGCAACTACGCCGCATCCCTAATCGCGCAGCAGGAAGCCGAAGCCAACGGCTGCAAGCAGGTGCTTTTCCTGGACCACTTCAATGACGATGCCGTTGAAGAACTCGGCGGCATGAACGTGTTCTTTGTGATGAAAGACGGCTCGCTGGTCACTCCCGCGCTCACCGGCACCATCCTGGAGGGCGTCACTCGTTCGTCGGTAATGCAGGTGGCCAAGGACATGGGCCGTGAAGTCACCGAGCGTAAGATCACGCTGGCCGAATGGCGCGACGGCGTGGCCTCGGGCGAGATCACCGAAGTCTTTGCCTGCGGCACGGCGGCAGTGATCACCCCCATTGGAGTCCTGAAGGACACTACCGAGTTCATCGGATCCGAGGACGCGAAGGCGGGGGAGGCCACCATGGCCATCCGCGAGCAGCTCCTGGGCATCCAGACCGGAACCGTGCCGGACCGCCACGGCTGGATGACCCGGCTCGCCTAAGCCCTATACCGTCTGATCCTCCCAACGCGGGGTCACTTGGTGCCCGTTTCCGCCATCGGAATGGGCACGAAGTGACCCCGCCTTGCTGTTTGCAGGCCACTGGATACTGAACGTGCGGCGTTCGCCTGATCAGCGCCGGGCGGCTTTGCGGGCAGCGTTCTTGAGTGCCTTGCGGGAGACCGGCTTCAGGGCCTTGCGTGCGGCTTCGTCTGCCAGGGCCCGGTTGCGGCGGGCATCGATGATGTCGTTCCACAGTGTGGTTGCAAAGGCGCCGCCGTCCTGGGCGTAAACGTCGTACGGGTAGCCGGCAAAGATGGACGGCATGGGACTGCCGGTGGGCAGATCTTTCCCTGTTATCTCGGCGACCGCGTCGGCCACAGCCCAGGTCCGGGTCAGGTGCCTGGTCAGGTTCTCCTGGACAAAGAGGTTCGCATCGCTGGCCGCGGCGGCGCGCTTCAGAAGTGATTCCAGCTCGCCGGCTACGGAACGGGCCGCCACCTTTTCCACCAGCGTTGACCCCGATTTGAGGTCCCCGGCGAACGCATCGACTTCCTCACGCCAGTCGGTGGTTTCACGGTATTTCTTCCACGTGGGAAACCAGACAATGCTGCCCGTCGCATGGTTATGGATGTGCTGGAGGCCGCTGTTCTTCTCCGTGGCGGCATGGTCATGGCCCGCGGCGTCTGCCCCGGCCAGGAGATCTGCAAGGCTAATGGATGTGGCGCTCATGGTGTCTGGTTCGGCTTCCTGCTCGGGATCGTGGGGTTCACTGTGGTCAACCCCGCCCGTGCTCTGTTCTATTCCGGCAGCCGGACACCGGTAACGCTGCCCTCGATGCAAAGAGTCGATGCAAAGATAGGACGGTGACTTCAGCTTCCAGCCCCGTCCTCCAGCGCAGCTCAGCCCTGACGCAGTTCGTTCTGGCACCCAACCCCGGACCGATGAGCCTGGAGGGTACCAATTCCTATGTGATCTCGGCACCACGTGCCAATGCTTCGGTAGTGGTGGATCCGGGGCCAGCGGACGAAGGACACCTCCGCCGGCTGGCGGACACCGGCCCGGTGGAATTGATCCTGGTGACGCACCGCCACGCAGACCATACGGCGGGCTCGCTGCGGCTCCATGAGCTCACCGGCGCCCCCGTCCGGGCGGCAGATCCCAAGCACTGCCATGGCGGCGGCGAACCGTTGCGGGACGGTGAAACCATCCACGCGGCCGGAGTGTCCATCCAGGTGGTCGCCACGCCGGGACACACTTCGGATTCCGTGTGTTTCCAGCTTCCCGACGACGGTCCGCACGGCTCTGTGCTGACTGGTGACACCATCCTGGGCCGCGGGACCACGATGCTGGACTACCCCGATGGAACCCTTCGCGATTACCTCATGTCCCTTGACCGGCTTGAAGCCATCGGCGACGCCACGGTCCTGCCGGCGCACGGTCCCGGGCTTCCCTCCCTGGCGGCCATCGCCCGTGACTACCGAGCCCACCGCCTCGAGAGGCTGGGGCAGATCCGGGAGGCACTGGAACGGCTTGGCCGGGACGCAACGGTGACTTCGGTCGCCGATGCCGTGTACGCCGACGTCGAACCCTCTGTCAGGAGGGCGGCCGAAATGTCTGTTGCCGCGCAGCTTGATTACCTGCGCGGAGAGTTACGTAGCTGACCTGAGCGAGGGGCAGCGTGGCAAGACTGTAGGCTAGGAACCATGCGTATTGCCCGGTTTGTAGTCGATTCTGATCCCCTCTACGGTGTTGTTGAAGGAGAGTCCGGCAGTGAGGAAATCACTGTCATCAACGGCGACCCCTTCTTTAATGGAGTGGAGCGGACCCATGTCAGGCACAAGCTCGAGGATGTCCGGCTGCTGGCTCCCATCATTCCCCGCAGCAAGGTGATCGGCGTCGGCCGCAACTTCGTGGAGCATGCGGCTGAACTGGGCAATGAAGTGCCCGCCCAGCCGCTGCTGTTCCTGAAACCCAACACCGCCGTAGTGGGGCCTAACGATCCCATCGTGCTGCCGGACTTTTCCGAGGAGGTCTCCTTCGAGGCCGAGCTGTGCGTGGTTATCGGCCGGATCTGCAAGGACGTGCCGGAAGAGCGCGTTGACGACGTGATCTTTGGTTACACCTGCGGTAACGATCTCACAGCCCGCGACGTCCAAAAGACGGACCTGCAGTGGGCCCGAGCCAAAGGCTTCGATACCTCAGCGCCGCTGGGCCCGTGGATCGAAACCGAACTGGACACCGAGGACCTGGCTATCCAGGGCCGGCTTAACGGCGAACTGCGGCAAGACGGCAGCACCAGCCAGATGATCCGCGGCGTCCGCGAACTCGTCTCCATCGTCTCGCAGGCTTTCACGCTGCTTCCCGGCGATGTCATCATGACCGGCACACCGGCGGGTGTGGGTCTTGTCCAGGCGGGCGACCGCTACGAAGTCGAGATCGAAGGCATCGGACGCCTGTCCAACCCTGTGGTCCGCCGCTGAAGCGCCGCGCCTGAACCGGACGGGGACAGCCCGCGGCAAGCGGTAAAGTTGAAGCCACTATGACTACTGCTTCTGCCTCGAACGCTGCCTCCGTCCCGTCCGTCACTGCCGATACCCCGGTGCGCGTCAGGTTCTGCCCATCGCCCACTGGAACACCGCACGTTGGCCTCATCCGGACGGCCCTGTTCAACTGGGCCCACGCCAAGCACACCAAGGGCACGTTCGTGTTCCGGATCGAGGATACGGACGCGGCACGTGACTCGGAGGAGAGCTACCAGCAGTTGCTGGAGGCCCTCAAATGGCTGGGAATCACGTGGGAAGAGGGCGTGGAGGTTGGCGGCCCGCACGAGCCATACCGGCAGTCGCAGCGGCTGGACCTCTACAAGGACGTCGTCGGAAAGCTCCTTGAAGCCGGCTACGCCTACGAATGCTATTCCTCTCCGGAGGAAGTCGAAGCGCGCCACCGTGCCGCCGGCCGCGACCCCAAGCTCGGCTATGACAACTTCGACCGCGAACTTACTGACGAGCAGCTCTCGGCTTTCAAAGCCGAAGGACGCAAGCCTGTCCTGCGCGTCCGGATGCCTGACGAAGACGTTGTGTTCACCGACCTGGTCCGGGGCGACATCACGTTCAAAGCCGGCAGCATCCCCGACTACGTCATCGTCCGCGCCGACGGCTCACCCCTGTACACGCTCGTTAACCCCGTAGACGATGCCCTGATGGGGATCACCCACGTGCTGCGCGGTGAGGACCTCCTTTCCTCCACTCCCCGGCAGGTGGTGCTGATCCGCTACCTCATCGAAATCGGCGTCGCCAGCTACCTTCCCCTCTTCGGCCACCTCCCTTACGTCATGGGGGAGGGCAACAAGAAGCTCTCCAAGCGTGACCCGCAGTCCAACCTTTTCCTGCTGCGCGACCGCGGGTTCATTCCCGAGGGCCTGCTGAACTACCTCTCGCTGCTGGGTTGGAGCCTGTCCGCGGACGAGGACATCTTCACCGTGGACCAGCTGATTGAATACTTTGATGTCAAGGATGTGCTGGCAAACCCGGCGCGGTTCGACATCAAAAAGGCGGAGGCCATCAACGGCACGCACATCCGCATGCTCAACCCGGAAGACTTCCGTGCCCGTCTGGTCCCGTACCTGCGGACCGCCGGCTTCGTGGGGGAGGAGCTCACGGCACGGCAGGAGGAGATCCTCACCGAAGCCGCACCCCTGATCCAGGAACGAGTCACCCTCCTGGGCGAAGCACCGGAAATGCTCGGGTTCCTGTTCAAAGCCGATGATGCAATCGACATTGCCGACGATGCACGCAAGGGACTGCCGGCGAACCTGGCCGAAGTCCTGGACGCCGCCTTGGCAGCCCTCGAGCCCGTTCAGGACTGGACTCCGGACAACATCCAGGCGGCCCTGAAGCAGGCGCTCGTGGAGGACCTCGGCATCAAGCCCCGGCTGGCTTTTGGGCCGGTGCGCACTGCCGTCTCCGGACGCCGCATCTCACCGCCGTTGTTTGAATCCATGGTGATCCTGGGCAAGGACTCGTCCCTGAGCCGGCTCCGTACCTTCCGCGGCTGATGATCGTGACAGGCACGGCAGTGGACGGCGTCCTGAAGACACGCTTCGGGACCATCCGGGGTGTCCTTTTCGATATTGATGACACCCTGGTTGACCTCGAATACGCCATGACCACCGCACTCCGCGAGGTCAGTGAACACCTGCTGCCCGGCCTCGACCAGCCCGGGTGGGAACGTTTCGGCAGGATCTTCACGCACGAAACGACGCACTACTACGACAGGTACCTGGCGGGCGAACTGACGTTCAACGACCAGCGACTGCTGCGGGGCCGGGCCGCCCTGGGGCACTTCGGGGTGGACCTTGCCGACGGCGAAGAGGCACACAAATGGCTGACGGCCTACAGTCAGCTCCAGCCGTCATACGTCCGGGCCTTCGAAGACGTGCAGCCGCTCCTTGACCAGCTGGAAACCGCCGGCGTCCCGTACGGTGCCGTCAGTAACAACGTCCACGACTACCAGCGGGCCAAGCTGGACAGCGCGGGACTGGAACGCGTGAGCCGCCTGGTGGGCACGGACACCGTAGGAGTGGCCAAGCCGGAGCCCGCGATTTACCTCGAAGGCGTCCGTCTCCTGGGGACCGCTCCGGGAGAGACGCTGTACGTGGGGGACAACAGGCTGCTGGATGCTGAAGGGTCGACGGCGGCAGGACTGGTGGGCGTCTGGCTCAACAGGGCGGGGGAGACTGCCCTTGGGTTTGAAGGTCACGAGATCGGCTCGCTGGCGCAGTTGCTGACCTGACGCCGCCCACTGGATTGACAAAAGAAAGGAGTCCGTCAGCGTTTGCTGACGGACTCCTTTCCGTGTGAGCCGTTCCTGGCGGTTGCGGCCTACTTGACCGCGGCGGTTGCCAACGAGGTTTTTGCCGCGGTGGTGTAGCCGGCCTTGGTTCCGGTCACCGTGACCGTGATGGTCTTACCGATGTTGGCCGTTGCCAGGGTGTAAGTGCGGGCTGTGGCGCCGGTGATGGCGATGCCGTTGGCCTTCCACTGGTAGGCCAGGGCCACCGGTGACGGTCCCCATGTGCCGGGAGCCGCCGTCAGCAGCGAGCCGACCTTGGCCGTCCCGGCGACGGTGGGCACCGGTGCGGTGAGTACCGGGTTGAGGGCCATGACCGTCCGCGTTGCCACCGAGGTTTTCGCGGTAGTGGTGTAGCCGGCCTTGGATCCGGTCACCGTGACCGTGATGGTCTTGCCGGTGTTGGCCGCAACCAGCTTGTAAGTGCGGGCTGTGGCGCCGGTGATGGCGATGCCGTTGGCCTTCCACTGGTAGGCCAAGGTCACCGGGCTGGGTCCCCAGGTGCCCGGAACTGCTGTCAGCAGCTGGCCGACCTTGGCGGTGCCCGTGATGGTGGGCGCCGGTGCGGTCAGGGTTCCGCGGGCCACTGCTGCTGTTGCCACCGAGGTTTTTGCCGCGGTGGTGTAGCCGGTTTTGGTTCCGGTCACGGTGACGGTGATGGTTTTGCCGACGTTGGCGGCGGCCGGCCTGTAGGTGCTGGCTGTGGCGCCGGTGATGGCGATGCCGCTGGCCTTCCATTGGTAGGTCAGTGTCACCGGTGACGGTCCCCAGGTGCCCGGAACTGCCGTCAGCAGCGAGCCGACCTTGGCGGTGCCCGTAATGGTGGGCGCCGGTGCGGTCAGGGTTCCGCGGGCCACCGCTGCTGTTGCCACCGAGGTTTTTGCCGCGGTGGTGTAGCCAGCCTTGGTTCCCGTCACCGTGACCGTGATGGTCTTGCCGGTATCGGCCGCAACCGGCTTGTAAGTGCTGGCTGTGGCGCCGGTAATGGCGATGCCGCTGGCCTTCCACTGGTAGGCCAGAGTGACCGGACTGGGTCCCCAGGTGCCCGGAACTGCCGTCAGCAGGGAGCCGACCTTGGCGGTGCCCGTGATGGTGGGCGCCGGTGCGGTAAGTACCGGGTTGAGGGACATCACCGTGCCCGTTGCAGCCGATGTTTTCACCGCACTGGTGTAGCCGGTCTTGGTGCCGGTCACCGACACCGTGATGGTCTTGCCGGTATCGGCCGCAACCGGCTTGTATGTGCTGGCTGTGGCGCCGGTAATAGCGATGCCGCTGGCCTTCCACTGGTAGACCAGAGTCACTGGAGACGGTCCCCAGGTGCCTGAAACCGCTGTCAGGACCGAGCCGACCTTCGCGGTGCCTGTAATAGTGGGCACCGCCGTGGTGAGCGACGCCGTTGCGTACTCAAGGTTGAGCGCGGTGGACTTGCCCGCGGTGACGGCGACGGGAGTGGCTGCTGCTTCGGAGGTGGAGTTGCCGGAGTAGAGATCGCCGGGCAGGGGAGTGCTTCCCCACAGCTTCACCAGGTATTGACCCGTGCTGAGGCCTGGGATTGAGTATTTGCCCGCGGCGTCCGTGACGCCCGTTCGGGCTACCAGCGATCCGTTCGAGGTGTAGGCCTGGATTCCCGCGCCTGCTATGGGCTTGCCGGCCTGATCCGTTGCGGTACCAGTAATGGACCCGCCCTGTACCAGCGTGGCATTGACGTTGGGAACAGACTGCCCGGAGCTAACAACAATGGACTGGGCCTGGGCAACGCCTGCCGACTCCGGTTTGTTGTTGTAGAACTGGGCTTCCTCGGTGGTGTAGCCGCTGGAACGGTTAAAGGCCACCTTGTAGGATCCTGCGGCCAGGCCCTGGACGCTGTAAGTTCCGTCGCTGTTTGTATACCTGTTCATGACAGTGTTGCCGGCTGAATCAAGGATGTCGACGGGATAGAAGTTCGGCGCAGCGCCGCTGACTTTGCCGGTGAGCGTTGCGCCGGCAACGGTTGTCATATCGATCGAGGACCGGGTCTGGCTCGTGGCAAGCGTCAGGGATGTTGCGCTCGACTCGCTGGAGCCGCCGTACCAGGTTTGGGCCGCGCCGCTTCCACCGCCGTCGAACTTCACCTTGAAGTTTCCGGCGGGGAGTCCTGTAATGCTGTACTCGCCGTTGGAGTTGACGGGGCTGTTGAACTGTCCGTTGGGGGTTGACCCCGTCATGTAGGCGAAGACGCGGGCGGCGGAAAAGTCAGTTCCCGCTGGTGCTGTGATCTTCCCGGTGATAATGGCACCCTTTACCAGCGTCGTATCCGCTATGGTCAGCTTTTGGCCGGCGGCCACGGCAATCGTTGCGGCCGCAGCAAAGGTTTCACTTCCTCCGTACCAGCGGGATACCGCTCCAGTGTTGAAGGACGAAAAAAGGACCTTGTAGTTTCCAGCGGGGAGGCCCCGCTGGCTAAAGCTGCCGTCCGGGGCAACGCCTGGATAGGCTACGGCCGAGGTGCCATTGTCGGCCTTAAAAATCGTCGCGTAGGTGTGGCCGGTGGACAGGTTGACACCGGCTGCGGCGACGACCTTACCGCTGATGGTTCCACCCTCGGCCAGGGTGGCGTTGACTCCGGTCCGCTCCTGTGCCGTTGTGAGGACGATGGTTGTGGCCGCAGCAGCATCGGCTGCATTGTCGAACCACTCATCGAGGGCACCGGACCCGTTGCCCTCGAACTGGATCTTATATTTGCCGGCGGCCAGGCCACCAACCTTGTATGTCCCATCCGGAGCGACGGTGCCCTGCGAGGCGTAGGTCCTGCCGTCCTCCAGGTAGGCGTTAACCCTGAGTGAGGTGACGTCCACGCCGGTGGAAACGGTGAGCTTGCCACTGACGGCAGCCCCTGTCGCCATGGTGGTGTTGACGCCGGTCATGTCCTGCCCTGCCGCGAGGACGATGGCTTTGCCGTCCGTCCCCTGCTGGGTGAGAAGCCCGGTTCCATTGCCGAAGAATTCAACGCTGTATGCGCCAGCGGAGAGTCCAAGAAATTTGTAGGTTCCGTCGACGTTTATGGATGTTGACGTCCCATACGCCCGTGGAACGTCAGTACGCCTGATTTGGACCGCCAGCGCTGTCATATCGGTGCCGGCAGGGGCAGTGATCTTGCCGGCGACTGACGATCCCTTCACCAGCGTGGCATCCACTCCGGAGAGGTCCTGGCCGTCCGAAAGGCTCACAGTGGCGGCGGCATCCTGCGACATAGCGGCGGGATACCACTGGTTCAAGGCACCCGACCCAAAGGCGTTAAACATGACGGTGTAATTTCCCGCCGGGAAGCCAGTGACTTTATACGAGCCGTCGGGCGCGATGCCGGAGTACTTGACGGTGAGGCCAGAGCCGCCCACCGGCCTGACAGCGACGCTTACCCAGTTTCTGTCCACACCTGCTGGGACGGTGACCACTCCGCTGATGGATGCGGACTTGACCAAAGTGGCATTTATCCCGCCGAGGGCCTGGCCGGCAGCGACCTGCACCTCGGTGGCGGTTTCGAAGGACGTACCGTTCGTGTACCACCGGTCCAGGGCGCCACTGTTATTTGAGCCGAATTCGATTCTGTAGGTTCCCGTGGTGAGTCCCGGAATGCTGTAGTTGCCGTCGGCGTCCACCTGCCCAAAACGCGAGCTTGCCCTGTCGGCCGAGTGGGCGGCGGCGTAAACCGAGGCCAGGTCAACTCCGGCGGGAGCGGTGAGCTTGCCGCTGATTGACGCGCCATTATTAAGCTCAGCGTTGATTGCTTCCACATCCTGGCCGGCGGACATTGTCAGTACCGTAGCGCTCTCAAAGGACTCAGCGTCTTCGTACCATGTGTCCAGAAGCCCGGAATTAAACGAGGAAAACTGCACTTTGTAGCTTCCGGCTGGCAGGCCTTTAACCGAGTAATCGCCGGTTTCGTTGGCATAGCCATATCCGGTGAAAGACATGCTTTCCGCACCGCGGATGGACACGTTGATGTTCGAAAGGTCAACGCCGGGCGGCGCTGTCACGCGGCCGCTGATGGACGCACCCTTGACGAGCGTGACGTCGATGCCCGGAAGGTCCTGGCCCGCAGCAAGCGTTAGCGGGGTCGCGGCCTGGAACGACCCGGCGTTGCCATACCATTGGTCCATTGCCCCGGAATTCGAACCGGAGAAGTGGACTCTGTGGGCACCGGCCGGAAGTCCCACGATCTTATATGTGCCATCAGGATTGATCTGACCGTATTGGTAATTGGACTGTTCATCCTCTTGGGCGTAGACGTTGACGTACGTTATGTCCACTCCGGGCGGGAAGCTGATTTTTCCGGCAATCGACGCCCCTTTGACCAAGACGATATCGATGCCGGTAGCACTCTGGCCGGCCGTAACAATGACTTCCGTGGCGGTCTCGAATGATGTGCCGCCGTACCACTGTTCCAGGGCGCCGCTGGCATAGCCTTCGACTCGCACCTTGTAACTGCCGGCCGGAAGATCGGTGACGACGAATGTTCCGTCATCGTTGAGTTGTCCCCAGCTGTGATGGCCTTCGGGGGACTGCGCAATGATGCTCAGATTGCCCCGCGCAACGCCGGCAGGCACGGTGACCGTGCCGCTGATCGATGCATTGTTCAGGTCAGCGGCATTAGCCGGCGTAAACCCGAAGAAAAGTAAACCCGAAAGTACCGCAAGCGCAGTCAAAAACCGCGCGCGGAAACGTATGCTCTGTTCGAGCATTTCTATCCCCCCAAATAAAAGTGCCTCCAGCAGCGCATGCGCCGTGCCAGCATTCAGTTGTCAAATAACGCCTCAGTCTAACTATCCGGTAGCGTTTGAAACGAAGGTAATCCGCAATTTTGGCTCAAGATTGGGAAGCCCTAATTGATAGTGCTGTGCCAAATATGGTGTGAATTATTGAATTTCAGGATTGGGGCTCACTTGGGGACAAATTCACGCGGGGCTGCCGGGCGGCGCACCCGGTGGGCAGCAGGGTTGCCGGCCGCGTCCATCGCCCTGGTTGCCGCTTCCGTGTTGGCATTCCAGCCCGGAGGGCTGTTCCGGTTTGTATGGGTCAAACTGTTGATCCTGCTGGCGGCGCTGGTTTGTGCGGCCCTTTCGCCCGGTGCCGCGCGCCTGCCCAGAGGGGTGACTTTGACCGTTGGAGCGGGGGCTGCCTGGATCGCGGTGACCATGCTGTTGTCCGCGGCGCCGCTGGCAAGCATCGCAGGCCGGTGGCCCAGGTATGAGGGGATCCTCACAATTGGCGTCTACATCGCGCTGTTTGCGGCAGGAGCAAGGCTTCTTGGTGGAGACGGTGCCGGCGAAGCGTGGGGCCGTCTGCGCCTGTCCCTCGCAATCGTGGCGATGGTCCTGGTAGTCATCAGCGGCCTGGAGGCCGCCGGCCTCCGCCCCTTGGGTGGCGTGGAGGACGCCCGCCCGGGAGCCACGCTCGGCAACGCGACGGAACAAGGACTCATCGGATTGGTGATCGCTGGTGTCATCTCGGCCTTCCCAAGGGAACCCGGTCCGCTTCAGCGGTGGATCGCGCGCGCCGGATTCCTTGCTGCCCTGGCGGTGGTGGTCCTTTCCGGTTCGCGGGCTGCGCTGATGGGAGCTGCGATGGTTGTTGTTGTCGCCTCGGTCCTGTGGCTGAAGAACCGGCCGGGCAGGGCGCGCTGGTCACTCGGTGCTGCCACCGCTGTTGCGGCCCTCGCGGCATTTACAGGTGCAGCTGTGCTGATTCCGGCTACCCGGACACGGCTCTTCTCAGCAGAGACCGTTGATGGCCGATGGATGCTGTGGGAGCGGACCTGGGCTCTGGTCCAGGAACGTTTATGGTTCGGGGCAGGCCCCAGCGGCTTTGTCGATGTCTTGCCGGGCTACCTGGACAGATTATGGTCTGAACGAACAGGCGATGGCTTTCCTACGGATTCGCCCCACAACCTGCCACTTCAGCTTCTCGCCGCTGGAGGAGTGCCGCTGCTCCTTATCGCTGCAGTGTTTGCCTGCCTGTTCTTCAAATCGGCGCTGGCGAAGATCCGGGATTGCCACGAGGTGCCGCAGCGCCGGCAGCTGATCGTCGCGCTGGCGGCGGTGACTGCATATGCTCTCGCGGTCCTGACACATTTCACGTCCCCGGGGACCACCGCATTGGTGGCCTTTATTTGTGGCGGACTCGTGGGGGTGGAACTGCAGCGAAGGGCACAGTCCGGGGTGCCGCCGGTTGCCTGGGCGGCGAGGCGGCGTGCAGCGGCGTTGGTGCTGGCAGTAGCAGCGCTCGCCGTGGTTGTGCCGGCCGCCGCAGCCGAGTGGCCCATGGCGAACGGTGCCCGTGCTGCCCGCCTGGGCGACATTGCCGGCGCAGAGGCCTCGTTCCAAACGGCCCTCCGCCTCCGCCCCTGGGACAGTGACGTCAGCCTCCTGGCGGCGCAAGCCTTCGCGGGCCCGGCCACAGGCGGAAACACGGAGGCTGCACTTGCGGCCGTGAAATGGGGTGACCAGGCACTGGAAGCGACCCCCCATTCGCTGGAAGCCGGTATTGCGGCCGCCATTGGCTGCATCTACAGCGGGAGCCTGTCGGAAGCCAAAACCCGTCTGGACGGGCTTGCTAAGCTGGCGCCCTTTTCGGCCGGTGTCTATGTCCATCGCGGGGTGGCGAACTTTGGTCTCGGCAATGCAGGCGAAGGCATCGCCGATCTGCACGTCGCCGCGTCATTGGAACCATCCTCGGACACGCCGTGGCTTCTCCTGGCCGGAATCTACGAGCGGCTGGGGGACGGGGAGAATTCCCGGCAGGCCCTCCTGCGGGCCCGCGAACTCGCTGCCGGCTAGGCGCCGCCCCTGCGGTTGCTCGAAAACCTGGCCACGCAACCTGTGCTCCGCACGGCAGCTCAACGAGCGTCTTGGCGGCCGATTTGTGCCAACGAAAAGTCTCGGGTAGAGTAATTTCTCGTGCTGAGGCGCACGGAGCACAGGTTGAGGCCTGAAACTCCGGCCCAAAAGTATCATTGGGATATGGTGTAATTGGCAACACTACGGTTTCTGGTACCGTCATTCTAGGTTCGAGTCCTGGTATCCCAGCTCTGGTTCAGGCACTGAAAATGTGTTGGAAATCAGGGGTTTCAAGCCGGTCCGCCGATTTGAAACACTCGCTGAGTGTATGAAATACTCACTTAGCACACCGGCTAAAACCCGGTTGGAAGTGTGAGCTTCCTGGAAGTACGCGGCCCCATCGTATAGCGGCCTAGTACGCTGCCCTCTCACGGCGGTAACGCGGGTTCGAATCCCGCTGGGGTCACAATAGGACGGTCCCGGGCATTAGCCCGGGGCCGTTTTTGTTTGTGCAGCCGCAGAATAGCCGGACCGCATCCCGGGCTGAACTGGCATGATGATGCTGTGACCTCATCTGACGGTTTTACATCACCACCTCCGCCGCGGCCACCCCGCGCACCAGGCAGCCAGTCTGCCCGCCCCGCAGACCAGTCGCAGGCTGCCGTGGACCTGCTGGAGGTGGTCCGGGGAGAACTTTCTGCCGTGTCACTGCCGCTTGCCCTGCCCGGCGCCGGGCAGGCCCGGACGGAGGTCCGGAACGCCGTAGCCCAACTCGACGACTACATCCTGCCGCGGTACCGCAGCCTGGACGCCCCGCTGCTCGCCGTCGTCGGGGGGTCCACAGGCGCCGGCAAGTCAACACTGGTCAACGCCCTGGTAGGGCACCCCGTCACCCGCTCCGGAGCCATCAGGCCCACCACCCGGCAACCTATCCTTCTTCACCATCCGGCCGATGCCGACTGGTTCGAGGGCCAGCGCGTGCTTCCCACGCTGAGCCGGATCCGAGGCACTGTTTCCGCGGAGCCCGTCCCGGCCAGCCGGGCCGGTGCAACACCGGACGCAGAAGCCATTTCCTCACTCGTCCTCGTGGCGGATCAAGCAGTCCCGCAGGGCATCGCACTGCTGGACGCCCCCGACGTGGATTCCATCTCTGACGACAACCGCAGGCTCGCTGGACAGTTGCTGGCCGCCGCGGACCTCTGGGTCTTCGTCACCACAGCCAACCGCTACGCAGACGCGGTGCCCTGGAAGCTCCTCCTCGACGCGTCCTCAAGGGACATCATGGTGGCCGTCGTGCTGGACCGCGTTCCGGCGGACGCTGAAGCCGAAGTCAGCGCCGATCTCCGAGCGTTGCTGCAGAAAGAGGGCCTCGGGGCTGCCGGGCTGTTCATCGTGCCTGAGACGGATCTGGACAGTCTGGGCATGCTGCCGCCGTACTCCGTGGAGCCGCTGCGCGATTGGCTGCGCGACCTGGCAGCTGATGCCGCGGGACGTGCTGAAATAGCCCGCAGGACGCTCAATGGGACCGTCAAGGCCTTGGCCGGCCGGGTGGGCGCTGTGGCGGAAGCTGTCCAGGAGCAGGAGCGCGTTGCGGACTCGCTAAGATCCGACGCCGAGGCGGCCTACCGCGCTGGCGTCGCCCGGATTCTGGACGCCACCAAAGACGGCGCACTTCTTCGCGGCGAAGTCCTGGCGCGATGGCAGGACTTCGTGGGTACGGGGGAGTTCTTCAGGACCCTGGAGCAGAACATCGGGCGGTTTCGGGACCGGGTGGGCGCATTCTTCCGCGGTGAGCCAACACCCGCCGTCCGGGTGGAGGTGGCCATCGAAACGGGCCTGCAAGCCGTCATCGTTGATGAGGCCGCAAACGCCGGTGAAGAGACGGACCAGCGGTGGCGCTCGGATCCCGCCGGCCGGCACCTGCTGGGCACCGATGACTTGTCCGGAACCAGCCCCGGATTCGCTGACGTGGCGGCTGCCGAGATCAGGGCCTGGCAGGCCGGCCTGATGGAGCTGATCCGCACCGAGGGGCAGGGCAAACGCACCCAGGCCAGATGGCTCTCCTTCGGCATCAACGGGCTGGGCGCCGCGCTGATGATCGTGGTTTTTTCCATGACTGCGGGCCTCACAGGCCTGGAGATCGGCGTGGCAGGCGGCACGGCCGTCGTTGGCCAGAAACTGCTCGAAGCAGTATTTGGTGAGGACGCCGTCCGCAGGCTCGCCCAGAGGGCCCGGGACGACCTCCATACGCGCTGCCAGCGACTGCTGCAGGCGGAGCAGCAGAAGTTCCTCGAGCGCCTCCCGGCCGGCGCCGCCGATGCCTCCCGCGTCCTGGCTGACCGCGCCGCCGCCCTCGCCCGGCTGGCGGACCGCACGTGAGCCGCCACGGCGCCGCCCGTGAAGCGTCGCAGCTGGACCGCAGGCTGGCGGCCCTCAACGACGCCCGTGAACTGGCAGAGGGCGTCCTTCCCGATGCTGCCCTGGAGGACGTGTTCCAGCTCCTCGAACGGGCGGGCTCCCGGCGCTCCCTGTCCGCCGATCACACCGTGGTGGGCTTCTTCGGTGCCACCGGCAGCGGGAAGTCGTCACTTTTCAATGCGGTCAGCGGCGCAGAAATTGCGACGGCGGCGGCCCGGCGGCCCACCACATCGGAGCCTTTGGCGGGCGTTTGGGGTGCGGACGGCAGCGAGCCGTTGCTGGACTGGCTTGAGGTTCGCAACCGGCATCATGCCGTTCCCGTTGCCGGTTTCGCGGACGAGGGCACGGGCCTGATCCTGCTGGACCTGCCGGACTTCGACTCCACCCGGGCGGCCAACCGCGCGATTGTGGAGCGCATGGTGGGCCTCGTGGACGTCCTGGTCTGGGTGCTGGATCCGCAGAAATACGCTGACGCCGCCGTGCACAACGACTTCCTCAAGCCCATGGCCGCACATGGGGCCGTGACCCTGGTGGTACTGAACCAGATAGACCGGCTGCCAGAACGGGACGTGGAGCCGGTGCTTGAGTCCCTTAGGGGGATCCTGGCCCGCGATGGACTGGGCAAGGTGCAGGTCCTGGGCGCGTCTGCGCTGAAGGGTACGGGCGTGGACGCGGTCCGGAGCGCCATCAGGGGCGTCGCAACGCGGCGGCAGGCTCTCTCACAACGGCTCGCTGCGGACGTTTCCCGGGCCTCACAACAGCTCAGCGACGTCTCAGGCGTTGGAGAAGCAGCTGGCGTCAGGCCCGCGTCAACATCGCGGCTCACCGATGAACTGGCTACGGCAGCCAATGTTCCCTTGGTGGTGGACGCCGTCGCCACGTCCTACCGGCTGGAATCGACGCGCCGCACCGGCTGGCCGGCCACCCGGTGGCTGCTGCGCTTCAAATCGGATCCGCTGCGCCGGCTCAACCTGAAAAGTTCCTCTCCATCCCAACTCAACCGCACCTCGCTTCCGCCCGCCGGTGCCCCGGAACGCGCCCGGACGGATGCGGCCGTCCGGGAATTCGCGGACGCTGCCAGCGAGGGCGCCCCGGGACCGTGGCGGGCGGCCATCCGCGGCGCAGCCCGTGAAGGCCGCGACGCACTGCCTGACGCCCTGGACCAAGCCATCGCCGGGACAGACCTGATGACCTCCCGGAAGTCGTGGTGGTGGGGGATATTCAACGTGGTCCAATGGCTGGCGCTGGCCACCGCAGTGGGCGGACTGGGCTGGCTTGGCGTGCTCGCAGGGCTCGCCTACCTCCAGCTGCCGGTCCCGGAGGTGCCGCGCATGGAAGGCTGGCCCGTCCCCACTTTGATGATCGCCGGCGGCGGGGTGCTGGGGATTTTCCTGGCGATCACAGGAAAATTCATCGGCGCGGGGGCCGCGAGGGCACGGGCCGCCAAGGCGCGGAGACGCCTCGGCGCCGCCGTGGGTGGCGTGGCCAGGGATCTGGTTGTGGAGCCGGTGGAAGTTGAAGTGAGCCGGCTGAGTTCCTTCAATGCCGCACTGAAGGCCGCACTGAAGACCGCAGGCGGAGGGTAAGGCGCCTATGCCAAGGCGGCTGCGGCGTCCCGGACTTTAATCAGCGTCCGGAGGTTCCGGGTGGTGGTGCTCGCTTTGAACTTCGTCTTGGCCGAGATCTTGCTGAACGGGCTGTCGAGGGTTCCACCCGCAGGAGCCAGCCAGGCCAGGGCCTCCGGGCCAAGCCGCAGCTGTTCCGCTCCGTCCAGCGCCGCCCCGGCCGCGTCCAGTTCATCGAGCCTGGCGGTGTCTGAGGACAGTGTGATGTATGTGTGGGTGGCCTTGTCGTCCTCTGGATAGGGGCACGAGTCCACCAGCTCGGCCACCCGTTGTGCGGTCAGCACAACCACCCAGGCGTCGTACCCGAAAGTATCCCGCAGGCATCTTTCAAACTTCTGCTTGACCGCCGCCGGGTTCGCCTCGCTGGCAAGCACAACGTTGCCGCTCGCAAGGAGGGTCTTAACGCCCTCGAACCCGGCAGACGCGAGGGCGTCCCTGAGCTCCGCCATTTTTATGTTGATCCCGCCCACGTTGATGCCGCGGAGAAAGACTGCATAGCTGTTCATGCGGACAGCTTAGCCATGGCGGGCCGGCCGTGATGCCTGCCGGTGCTGAAGCTTGCGGTGTGTCAGTCGTTGGTCTTGCGCAGCGCCTCGGTCAGGAGCCGCCCGGCGTTGCAGACCACCTCGGCGTGGAGGCGGCCCGGCTGGCGGGTCAGGCGTTCGATCGGCCCGGAGATCGAGACTGCGGCGATCACGCGGCCGGACGGTCCCCGGACGGGGGCCGAGACTGACGCAACCCCGGGCTCGCGTTCGCCGAGGCTCTGTCCCCAGCCCCGGCGTCGTACGCCTGCCAGAACGGTGGGCGTGAACCGGGCTGCCTGCAGTCCCTCAAGGAGCCGGTCGTGGTCTTCCCAAGCCAGCAGCACCTGGGCGGCGGAGCCGGCCTTCATGGACAGCTGGGTGCCTACGGGAATGGTGTCGCGCAGGCCGATGGGGCGTTCGGCGGAAGCCACGCAGACACGCCATTCGCCCTGGCGGCGGAAGATCTGGGAGCTTTCACCGGTTGCGTCGCGCAGTTGCATCAGGATGGGGCCGGCGGAAGCGATGAGCCGGTCCTCGCCGGCGGCGGAGGCCAGCTCCACGAGGCGGCTGCCCAGGACGAACCTGCCCTGGATGTCCCGGCTGACCAGGCGGTGGTGGATCAGGGCAAGGGCAAGCCGGTGGACCGTGGGCCGGGCCAGTCCTGTGGCGGCCACCAGCTGTGCCAGAGTGGTGGGCCCGGCCTCGAGTGCGTCAAGCACATGGGCCGCTTTATCAATGACACCGACTCCACTAGAATTGTCCATGTAATGATATTGCCGTCTCATTATCTGAGATGCAAATCTTTTGAGTGGCACATTG
The DNA here is from genome assembly GCF_031454915.1 of Pseudarthrobacter sulfonivorans. Lineage (GTDB taxonomy): Bacteria > Actinomycetota > Actinomycetes > Actinomycetales > Micrococcaceae > Arthrobacter > Arthrobacter sulfonivorans_C. Next base: position 806,574 of record NZ_JAVDRS010000001.1, read on the forward strand.
CACAGCCCTGCTGGTTCAGTGGAGCTTACAGCCAAAAAACAGCAGTGAAGGGAGATGGTCGTGGCACAAACACTGGCCGAGAAAGTCTGGGACGCACACGTGGTGCGCAAAGGCGACGGTGAGGGAGCCAACGCCCAGCCCGATCTGCTCTTCATCGATCTCCACCTCGTCCACGAGGTAACCTCCCCGCAGGCTTTTGAAGGCCTGCGCCTTGCCGGCCGTAAGCTGCGCCGCCCTGACCTCACCATCGCCACCGAGGATCACAACACGCCGACGCTGGACATCGACAAGCCCATTGCCGACCTCACCAGCCGCACCCAGATCCAGACCCTGCGGAACAACTGCGCGGAGTTCGGCGTCCGCCTGCACTCCCTCGGCGATGCCGAGCAGGGCATCGTGCACGTGGTCGGCCCTCAGCTGGGCCTCACCCAGCCCGGCATGACCGTGGTCTGCGGCGACTCCCACACCTCCACCCACGGTGCGTTCGGTGCCCTGGCCATGGGCATCGGCACCTCCGAGGTGGAACACGTCATGGCCACCCAGACGCTGTCCCTCAAGCCGTTCAAGACCATGGCCATCAACGTTGAAGGCACGCTGCGTCCGGGCGTCACCGCCAAGGACATCATCCTCGCGGTCATTGCCAAGATCGGCACCGGCGGCGGCCAGGGCTATGTCCTGGAATACCGCGGTTCCGCCATCCGCGCGCTGTCCATGGAAGCCCGGATGACCATCTGCAACATGTCCATCGAGGCCGGTGCCCGTGCCGGCCTGGTGGCCCCGGACCAGACCACGTACGACTACATGTTCGGCCGGCCGCATGCTCCCCAGGGAGCGGACTGGGACGCCGCCGTCGAGTACTGGAACACGTTGCGTACCGACGACGACGCCACCTTCGACGTCGAGGTGGACCTGAACGCCGACACGCTGGAGCCGTTCGTCACCTGGGGCACAAATCCGGGCCAAGGCGTCTCGCTCTCTTCATCGGTACCGTCACCGGAGGACTTCGGCGACGAGAACGCCAAGGCTGCCGCCGAGCGCGCCCTCCAGTACATGGGCCTGACGGCCGGTACGCCCATGAAGGACATCCGCGTGGACACCGTCTTCCTGGGTTCCTGCACCAATTCGCGCATGGAGGACCTCCGGGCCGCCGCGGACATCATCCGCGGGCGCCAGAAGGACCCCAACATCCGGATGCTGGTGGTTCCTGGCTCGGCCCGCGTGCGGCTCGAAGCCGAAGCTGAAGGCCTGGACAAGGTCTTCAAGGACTTTGGCGCCGAGTGGCGCTTTGCCGGCTGTTCCATGTGCCTGGGCATGAACCCGGACCAGCTGGAAGTGGGGGAGCGTTGCGCGTCAACCTCAAACCGTAACTTCGAAGGCCGGCAGGGCAAGGGTGGCCGCACGCATCTCGTTTCGCCGGTGGTGGCAGCCGCCACGGCCATCCGCGGCACGCTGAGTTCGCCGTCGGACCTTGATCCGGCCCCCGAATCCGCCGCCATCCGCACCGACGCAGCCTAGGAGGCCGCCATGGAAAAGTTCACCACCCACACCGGCATCGGCGTGCCGCTGCGCCAGAGCAACGTTGACACGGACCAGATCATCCCCGCCGTGTACCTCAAGCGGATCACGCGCACGGGCTTTGAAGACGCGCTCTTCTCGGCCTGGCGAAAGGATCCCGCCTTCATCCTGAACCAGGCGCCATTCAACGCCGGCTCAGTCCTGGTGGCCGGGCCCGACTTCGGCACCGGGTCCTCCCGTGAGCACGCCGTCTGGGCCCTGAAGGACTACGGCTTCAAGACCGTTCTGTCGTCCCGGTTTGCGGATATCTTCCGCGGCAACTCCGGCAAGCAGGGCCTGCTGGCCGCCGAGCTTGCCCAGGACGACATCGAACTGATCTGGAAAGAGCTCGAAAACGCCCCCGGCACCGAAGTCACCGTTGACCTGGTGTCAAAAACGGTCAGCTGCGGCAATATTGTGGCGCCGTTCGAGATCGACGATTACACCCGCTGGCGGCTGCTGGAAGGGCTCGATGACATCGGCCTGACGCTCCAGCACGAAGAGGACATTACGGCTTACGAGGCCACCCGGCCTGCCTTCAAACCCAAAACGCTTCCGGCCCGGCTTTCCTAAGGCCCGCTAAGGCGACGCGGGGTCATTTACTGCCCATCCCGAGTACTGGGAGCAGCCTTAAGTGACCCCAGGTTGCTGCTGTCGTGACGGGCACGCCCCGCAAGCAGTGAGGACGCCGCGCCGCAGGCTTTGACGCCTCCGTATTTCGGTTCGGTAACGCAACCTCCTATGCTTAGCTGGAGCCTTTGCAAGGATTTGGGGGCGAGTAATCGTAAGGAAACCGGTATATGAGTAGTGTTCTGACAATCCGCGGCGGAGTCCCGCTTACAGGCCGCGTCAGCGTCCGGGGGGCCAAGAACCTGGTTCCGAAGGCGATGGTGGCAGCATTGCTGGGCAACGAACCGTCGGTGTTGCGGAACGTTCCGGAAATCAAGGACGTGGAGGTTGTCACGTCCCTGCTGCAGCTGCACGGCGTGACGGTGGTCAAGGATCCCGTCACCGGTGATCTCACCTTGGATCCGAAAGGGGCCAAGACCGCCCCGAGCACGGCGATCGATGCGCATGCAGGGGATTCACGGATCCCGATCCTCCTGTGCGGACCGCTCATCCATGCGATCGGCGAGGCCTTCATCCCGGACCTCGGCGGCTGCAAGATCGGCGACAGGCCCATCGACTACCACCTGAACGTGCTGCGCCAGTTCGGCGCCGTCGTTGAGAAGCGCCCCGGCGGCATCCATATCTCCGCCCCCAAGGGCCTCCACGGGGCCAAGATCTCCCTGCCGTATCCCTCGGTGGGCGCCACGGAGCAGGTGCTGCTCAGTGCGACCCGCGCCGAAGGAATCACGGAGCTCGCCGGCGCTGCCACCGAGCCCGAGATCATCGACCTCATTGCCGTCTTGCAGAAGATGGGCGCCATCATCAGCGTCCAGACGGACCGCACCATCCGCATCGAAGGCGTCCGGGACCTGGGCGGCTACAACCACCGCGCCCTCTCGGACCGCAACGAATCGGCGTCGTGGGCCTCGGCGGCGTTGGTCACCCGCGGTGACATCTTCGTTGAGGGTGCCTCGCAGCGGGACATGATGACGTTCCTGAACACCTACCGCAAGGTGGGCGGCGGAATGGACATTGGCGAGGACGGCGTCCGCTTTTACCACCGCGGTGGCAAACTCAATCCGCTGGTCCTGGAAACCGATGTGCACCCCGGGTTCATGACCGACTGGCAGCAACCCCTGGTAGTGGCACTCACCCAGGCGGAGGGCGTCTCGATCGTGCACGAGACCGTTTATGAAAACCGGTTCGGCTTCACCGACGCGCTCATCCGGATGGGCGCCAGCATCCAAGTACACCGTGAGTGCCTGGGCAGCGTGCCATGCCGGTTCGGGCAGCGGAATTTCCTCCACTCAGCCGTTATCTCCGGCCCCACCCAACTCAAGGGCGCCGACATCGATGTCCCGGACCTGCGTGGGGGCTTCAGCCACTTGATCGCTGCGCTTGCCGCCACCGGCACGTCCCGCGTGACCGGGATCGACATCATCAACCGCGGGTACGAACGGTTTACCGAAAAGCTGGCCGGCCTCGGCGCCGATTTCGACATCTCCTCGACAAAGTAGCGGTGGGCACGTGAAGGAAACGGCCAAGAGCCAGGCCACATTTGTTGTGGTCGCAGCCATTGTGCGCACCCTGCTCAACGGCATGATGAACAAAAAGTGGGAGGGCCTGGAAAACCTCCCCGCCGGCGGTTTCATTGCCGCGCCCAACCACTGCACGGAAATTGATCCGCTCATCGTGGGCCACCTGCTGTACAACAACAAGCGGGCTCCCCACTTCCTGGCCAAAGCCGGGCTTTTCAAGGTTCCGGTCCTGGGAGCGATCCTGCGGGCCACCCGGCAGATCCCGGTGGAACGCTCGACGGCGGGAGCGAACCGGTCGCTGCAGCTCGCCCAGGAAATCGTTGCCGACGGTGGGGCCATCATCATCTATCCCGAAGGGACGCTCACCCGCGATCCTGACCTGTGGCCGATGAAGGGCCACACCGGTGCCGCCCGCCTGGCTCTCGAGGGGGGAATTCCGGTGGTGCCCATCGCGCACTGGGGCGCCCACGAGGTGTTCCCGCGTTATGCGAAGCGGTTCCACCTTTTCCCGCGCAAGACCTCGCGCGTTGTGGTGGGCAAACCCGTGGACCTCAGTCCTTTTATGGGCGGACCGCTGGACAAAGCCACCCTGACGGCTGCCACTGGTGCCATCATGGATGCGGTGACTGATCTGCTGGCCGGTATCCGGGGCGAAGAACCTCCGGCAGAGCGCTGGGATCCCGCCAAACACAACCAGGCCACGCATGGCCGCTTCGTGGACCGGAAACGGCCCGATGACGCGGCGGATGCCACGTGACCGCTGACGGAAGCCGTCCCGGTTCGGCCCGGTCCGTTGCCGTCCTGGGAGCCGGTTCCTGGGGAACCACGTTCGCCAAGATCCTCGCTGATGCCGCCGGCGCTGCCGGCGACGAGCGAAGCATCCGGCTGTGGGGCCGGCGCAGCGAAGTAGTGGAACAGATCAACGTCTCCCACCGCAACGTCCAGTATCTGAAGGACACCGTACTTCCAGCCAGCATCACGTCGTCCGTGGACGTGCGGGATGTCTTGGCCGGCGCGGACCTGGTGGTGCTGGCGGTCCCCGCGCAGTCACTGCGCCTCCAGCTGCGTGAATGGAAAGCCCTGATCGCACCGGACGCCGTGGTGGTGTCCCTGATGAAGGGCCTCGAGCTCGGTACGGATGCCCGCATGAGCGAGGTCATCGGCGACGAACTGGGGATTCCGGATGATCGGATTGCCGTGGTTTCCGGTCCCAACCTCGCCATGGAGATCGCGCGTGAGGAGCCGACGGCCTCCGTGGTGGCGTGTACCGATGAGGCGACTGCGGGCTGGATCGCCCGGAGCTGCACGGCACCCTACTTCCGCCCGTACACCACCGGGGACGTGGTGGGCGTCGAGATCGGTGGCATCGTCAAGAACGTCATCGCGCTGGCCGTTGGTATCTGTGAGGGCAAACAGATGGGCGACAATACCAAGGCCTCCGTCATCACCAGGGGGCTGGCCGAAACGTCCAGGCTGGCCCTTGCCCTCGGCGGTGAAGCCCGGACCATGGCCGGACTGGCCGGCCTCGGAGATCTGGTGGCCACCTGTTCCTCGCCGCTGTCCCGAAACCACACTGCCGGCCGGCTGCTGGGTGAGGGCCTCACCCTTGAAGAGCTGGCCCTGAAGATGACGCAGACCGCCGAAGGCATAAAATCGGGCCAGGCCGTGCATGAACTCGCGGGGAAGCTGGGTGTCGAAATGCCCATTACCGCCGCCGTTGTAGCCGTCCTCGCCGGCAAACTTTCCGTTGACCAACTGGGGCCCCTGTTGCTGTCCCGGGACCTGAAACCTGAAGGCGATTACTGACAATGTCTGACCAAAACCTGGCCGCACCGAACTCGGCCCCCCACGCTAAACCCCGCGTGGCGGTGCTTTTTGGCGGCCGGTCCAGCGAACACGCGGTGAGCTGTGTGACGGCTGCCGGTGTGCTGGGCGCCATCAACAAAGACAAGTACGACGTCATTCCCATCGGCATCGCCAAGTCCGGGCAATGGGTCCTGGCCGCGGCGGACACAACCCAGTGGTCGCTGTCCGCGGCGTCGCTGCCGGAAGTTCCGCCGTCGTCCGAAACAGTGACGTTGGCCGAAATCGGCGGGGAACACCAGCTCATAGTGGCCTCCCCGGACGCCGTTCCGCGCGAACTAGGCACCGTTGATGTGGTGTTCCCGCTGCTCCACGGGCCGTTCGGTGAGGACGGCACCATCCAGGGACTCCTGGAGCTGTCTGACACCCGCTATGTGGGCGCCGGCGTGCTCGCCTCGGCTGTAGGCATGGACAAGCACTACATGAAGGTTGTCTTCGAGGCCGCCGGCCTTCGGGTCGGGCCCTATGTTGCCGTCACTGACCGTCAGTGGCTCAACGACGCGGAAGCGGTCCGCAAGCAGGTGGACCGGCTCGGCTTCCCGGTGTTCGTCAAGCCTGCGCGGGCCGGATCATCCATGGGCATCTCCAAAGTGGATTCACTGGATGAACTGGATGCTGCCATCGAGGAAGCCCGGCGCCACGACCGGAAACTGGTCATCGAGGCCGGCATCGTGGGACGGGAAATCGAATGCGCGGTCCTCGAAGGCCGCGGAACCTCGGCGCCACGAACCTCCATGCCCGGCGAGATCTCCGTGGCAGGGGGCGGACATGAATTCTACGACTTCAACGCGAAATACGTTGAGGACGATGCCGCATCGCTCAGCTGCCCGGCCGACATCCCCGAGGAAGCAATTGCCCGGGTGCGTGAGCTCGCCGCTGCCGCGTTCGACGCGGTGGGAGCCGAAGGCCTGAGCCGGGTGGATTTCTTCTACACTCCAGACGGCGAACTGATCATCAACGAGATCAACACCATGCCGGGGTTCACGCCCAAGAGCATGTACCCGCAGATGTGGGCTGCCTCCGGCCTGGACTACGCGGACCTTATTGACGAGCTGATCTACCTGGCACTGAACCGGAAGACCGGCCTCCGCTGATCCCCACCGGCACCCTAACCTTGCTCCGCTTCGGCCAGGGAACCCTGCCGGCGTGGGCCCATCCACCGGCACCCTAACCTTGCTCCGCTTCGGCCAGGGAACCCTGCCGGCGTGGGCCCACGCCCCTGCTGGTTTGAGCCTGTCGGAACCTATTAGCTCTTGGGCAGGTTCTGCAGTTCTTCCTGGCCCACGCAGTTCCGCGTAGCCGGGACCTTGGCGGCGGAGGCGGAGAGGTCAGCCAGAACCGTCGCGGAACTGATCTTTTCCGGATCCAGCAGGATTTCCGTGGCGGGCTCCCGGCCGAAGGTTGTCAGCGTCCACACCGGGTTGCCCTCCTTGATGACCCAGTCGATGCCGTTGACGCTCACGCAGCGGTCCGTGGTGGGGCCTGGCACGTTGACGCCGCACCGCAGGATTACTTTGGAAGGATCCCCCCAGGCCGCCGTGGCCTGGCTGTTTGTCTTCCGCAGCGCCGCATCGCCGATGGCATCCGGAAGGGCAACCATCATGGGGGCGCAGGCCGGATTGGCAGCATCAGCGGCGGGAGCAACATCCACGGCGGGTGCGCAGCCGGACAGAACAGCGCCGGACACGGCGGCGGCCAGCAGGCCCACGGACACACGGACAGGCAAGGGCAAACGGGGATGGTGCATTCTTCAAGCCTAGCCCCGCCGCGAGGTACCCCAGGCCGCCGGCCGGGCGATCCAGCCCCTGCCGGGCGGCGCAAGACCTGCATTGTCGGTGCCGCGCTGTAGCGTAGGGGCGTGCCTGAAAATCCGCTGACCGAAGAAACACTCACCGTCGCTGCGCTGTCTGAGTCCGAGTTGCTGGCCATGATCTTTCCCCGGCTTGCCCTGGGCGGGCCCCACGGCGCGGCCACCCTGCTAGGCCCGGGAGACGACGCTGCACTTGTGGCGTCCCCGGACGGCAGGACGCTGATCAGCATCGACACCCAGGTGCAGGACCAGGACTTCCGGCTCCAGTGGGCCAACGGCTACCAAACCACGGGGTTTGATGTCGGGTGGAAGGCGGCAGCCCAGAATCTCAGCGACATCAACGCCATGGGCGGCAAGGCCACGTCACTGGTGGTCAGCCTTACGCTTCCGCCGGGGACGCCTGTCAATTGGGTGGTGGACCTCGCGGACGGACTGACCGCGGCTATCAGGGAACTCGGGGCCACGGACTGTTCGGTGGCTGGCGGCGATCTTGGCCGCGGCAGGGAAATTTCCGTGTCTGTGGCTGTGCTGGGAACCTTGGCCGGCGGAAGTGCCGTGTTGCGCTCCGGTGCCCGCGCTGGCGATATCCTGGCCCTGGCAGGAACGGTGGGCCGGGCCGCGGCCGGGCTCGCGCTTTTGGAATCGGATACCCCCGTGCGTTCCCTGGCAGCAGCACAGCGCGCACTCGTGGAAACGCAGTGCCGACCGCGTCCGCCCCTGTCCGCCGGCCCCCTTGCCAGAGCCGCCGGCGCCACCGCCATGATGGATATCTCGGACGGGCTGGTGCGTGACGGCCGCCGCCTGGCCGCCGCCAGCAGCGTGGTGCTGGACCTCGACCCGCTGGAACTGAAGCGGCACACGGAAGGACTCAGCCCGGCGTCGGACATCCTCGCAAGGGACCCCATGGAGTGGGTGCTGGGCGGGGGAGAGGACCATGGACTGCTGGCCACATTCCCTGCCGGCATTCAGCTGCCTGCCGGATTCACTGCGATAGGCTCAGTACAGGCCCCCGGAAACGACATTAACCCGGGCGTCACAATTGCAGGCCGCGTCGCTGGCGCAACGGGATGGGATCACTTTGCAGACTAAGGTTGCCGCCAATGCTCAAGCGATGAAGCGGTGGTTGGATAAGGCTGAAACGGCCATTGGCAACCACAGCGACCGCATCAACGCCATCAACATTTTCCCCGTCGCTGACGGCGACACCGGCACCAACCTATACCTCACTGTCCGCGCAGCAGCGCGTGCCCTGCAGGGCACAGCCCCGGGCAACACCGACGCCGGACAGACGGATGTGGGCGCCTGCCTCGCAGCGGCAGGCCAGGCAGCCATGGAGCAGGCACGGGGCAACTCGGGCACCCTGTTTTCCGTCTTTCTGTGCGCCGCCGCCGAGCCACTGACAGGCCATCTCCGGCTCACGTCCGCCCTTCTTGCCGCAGCCCTGAACCGGGCACAGATCCGGGCCTGGTCCGCCTTGAGCGATCCCGTCCCGGGCACCATGCTGTCCGTCATGGAAGCGGCAGCCCGCGCCGCCGCCGCAGTGGACGCCGGGAAAAACGGTGACGACAGCAACCACGCCCTGGGCCTTGCCCTTGACGCGGTGGTGGAGGGGGCCCTGGCGGCGGTTGTCCGCACCGAAGGCCAGCTGGACGCCCTCCAGGCAGCACACGTTGTGGATGCGGGAGGAGTAGGCATGCTCCTGATCCTCGACTGCCTCCGCTCGGCGGTCCTGGGAGTAGAGCTGCAGAGCGAACTCCTGGACGGGCTGCACGGCTATGACGTCCAGGATCCGCACATCCACACCAGCCTGCCCGACGACGACGGCGTCGAGGTGATGTGCACCATCAGCCTCTCGCCGTTGAACGCAGCCACCCTCCGTCAACGGCTGGACGAGATCGGGGACTCTGTCATCATGAGCCAGGTGGGCAACGCCGCGGATCCGGACGGCAGCTACCGCTGGCGCGTCCATGTCCACGTCGCTGAGGCCGAACCTGCAGTCCGGCTTATCCGCTCGTTGGGGGAACCCTCGCACATTACTGTCAGCGAGCTGGCTTTGCCGCGCGATCCTGAAGCAGATCCAGTGGGCTCCAACGGGTATGAGCGCTGAACTTGAACTGGGCCTGGAACGCCTGATCGGAAAACGGTCAGCTTCGGCCATTGAGAAACACCTGAAGATCAGCACCGTCGGTGGACTGCTGAACTACTTCCCCCGCCGTTACCTGAACCGGGGGGAGCTGACGCCCATCGGCGAGCTGCCCGTCGACGAGGAAGTCACCCTCATTGCGCGGGTCCTCTCCACCAGCACCCGCAAGATGCATACGCGCCGCGGGTCCATCACTGATGTCATCATTACCGACGACGCCGCATCCCATGGCCGTCCCCGCCTTGCCTCCGTGGGCCCCGGCAGCGGGCACGGCACCCTCAAGATCACCTTCTTCAGCGGCTTTCGGGCACAGGCTGAACTCCTGCCCGGCCGGCGCGTGATGTTCTCCGGTAAAGTGAGCCGGTACGGAACGTCCCTGGGCCTGACCAACCCGGATTTCAACCTCCTGGACGAGGACCCGGACATGCCCGGTATGGACCCCGAAAAGCTGGCTGCCATGCCCGTACCGGTGTACCCGGCCACGGCCAAGCTCACTAGCTGGTCGATCCAGAAAGTGATCGCCACGCTGCTCCAAACAGTCGATCTGGAGGCGCTGCCTGATCCGCTGCCGGACGCCGTGGCCCGCCGGGAAAAGTTCCTGCCGGTGGCCGAGGCCTACCGGCTCATCCACCGGCCCGAAACGGCGGCGGACTGGAAGAGCGCCCAGGACCGTCTCCGTTACCAGGAGGCCCTGGTCCTGCAGGCGGCACTTGCACGGCGCCGTGCCCAGCTCGCAGCGGAGGAAGCTACTGCCCGCCGCCCTGCCGCCGATGGACTGCTGACCGCTTTCGACCGGCAGCTGCCATTCACCCTGACTGCCGGACAGGCGGCCGTGGGAAAAACACTTGCTGCCGAACTTGCGCAGGACAGCCCCATGAACCGGCTCCTGCAGGGCGAAGTGGGCTCCGGCAAGACCATCGTTGCGCTCCGCGCCATGCTGCAGGTGGTGGACGCCGGCGGGCAGGCGGCGCTGCTGGCGCCCACAGAGGTCCTCGCGGCCCAGCACTTCGAATCCATCCGCCGCACCCTGGGCGCCCTGTCCCGCGATCCCATGCTTTCCCCGGACGGGTTGCTCGGCAGCCTCGCCGAAGGCGCAGTCCAGGTCAGCCTCCTCACCGGCTCCATGCCCGCTGCCGCCCGGAAACGCGCCCTTCTGGATGCCGCCTCCGGCACGGCCGGGATCGTGATCGGCACCCACGCGCTGCTCAGCGACAACGTTGCATTCTATGACCTCGGCCTGATCGTGGTGGACGAACAGCACCGGTTCGGCGTGGAGCAGCGGGACGTTCTCCGGTCGAAGGCCAACAAGCCGCCACACCTGCTGGTCATGACGGCCACGCCGATTCCCCGGACCGTTGCCATGACGGTCTTTGGCGATTTGGAAACCTCCGTCCTGGACGAGCTGCCCGCAGGCCGGGCGCCGATTTCCACCCACGTGGTGGGCCTCGCCGAAAACCCGGGCTGGGCCGGTCGCATCTGGTCCCGTTCCCGGGAGGAGATCGACGCCGGGCACCAGGTGTTTGTTGTGTGCCCCAGGATCGGGACGGACGACGACGGCGATTTCAGTCCGGGGGAGGCGGAACCTTCCGCGGCGGACCTGGCAGGCGACGGCGGCGCACGTGAACTCGCGTCAGTGACCGCCGTCGTCGAACAGCTCCAGCAGGAGCCGGCCCTTGCCGGTGTGCCGCTGGGGACGATGCACGGCCGGCTGGACCCTGCGGTGAAGTCCGCCGCGATGGCGGATTTCACGGCCAACCGGACCAAGCTGCTGGTTTCCACCACGGTCATCGAAGTTGGCGTCGACGTCCACAACGCAACGCTGATGGTGATCCTCGACGCCGACCGCTTCGGCATTTCGCAGCTGCACCAACTGCGTGGGCGGGTGGGCCGCGGTGGCTTCACCGGAACGTGCCTGCTGGTCACCAGCCTGGAACCCGGCCACCCGAGCCGGCGCAGGCTGGACGCCGTGGCGGCAACCACCGACGGCTTCGAGCTGTCCCAGGAGGACCTCAAGCTGCGGCGCGAGGGCGACATCCTGGGCGCGTCGCAGTCCGGCGGCCGTTCCACCCTGAAATTGCTGCGCGTGCTGGAACATGAAGACATCATTGCCCGAGCCAGGCAGGACGCCCAGGACGTGGTGGGCAAAGATCCGTCACTGGAGCGGCATCCCCGTTTGGCTGAGGCCATCGACGAATACCTGAACCCCGAGAAGGAGGCGTTCCTTGAACGCGGATAGTAGGCGGGCATGAGCCGCATCATTGCGGGCGCCGCAGGCGGGACCCCGCTGGTCAGCGTCCCCGGTTCCCTCACCAGGCCCACCACGGACCGTGTCAAGGAGGCGTTGTTTTCCCGGCTGGACGCCTTCGGGATCATTGCCGGTGCCCGCGTCCTGGACCTTTACGCCGGCTCCGGAGCGCTGGGCGTGGAGTCCGGCAGCAGGGGCGCCGACGCCGTCGACCTCGTGGAATTCGATGCCAAGGCAAGTGCTGTGTGCCAGCGCAACGCCGATCTCATCAATGGTGTGCTGGCACGCAAGTCCGTGACGGTCCACCGTTCCAAAGTGGAGTCCTTCCTGGAGCGCACATCAGAAGAGGTCCGCTGGGACCTCGTTTTCATGGACCCGCCCTATCCGTTGGATGAGGCTGCGGTGTCCGCGGTGCTGGCCAAACTTGCTGACCATCTCACTCCAGCGGCACTGGTGGTGGTAGAGCGGTCCTCGCGTTCGCCCGAGCCAGGCTGGCCGGCAGCCCTTGAGCGGTTTGCGGAGAAGAAGTACGGCGAAACCCGGCTCTGGTTCGCCGAGCCCTCCGTGCCGGACGCCATCACCCCGGACGTTTTCATCGACGGGCAGGCCGCAGGCGAGCCCTGAGACGCGGGCTGTAGGAAGACCGAGGCGCGGTCCGCGACTCACCGACAGCTCAGTCTGCGAGGGCATCCAGGTCCACGCCCGCCAGCACCTTGGCGGGGTGCGGGCCGCGTGCTGTCAGTTCGGCGGTCCAGCCCTCGGGCCACGCGGTCTGCGTGCCGGTGAGGATGATGTTGCCGGGGTAGCGGCCGGCGAACATGCCGGTTTCTGCGAACGCCGCCACGTCGGTCATGGCGCGGCGCATGGCGGCAGCCTGGCTGCGGACCAGCGTGAGGCCTGGTTCATCGCCGACGTTGACAATTAGCAGGCCGCTGGGGCTGAGGCGCGCACGGGCCTCCTCGTAGAACTCCGTGCAGGCGATGTGCGCCGGGGCTTCGGGCCCGGAGAAGATATCCAGGATGACGACGTCGAACTGAAGGTCCGGATCCAGCTCCGCCAGGGCGTCGCGGGCATCGCCGATGATGGTGTGCAGGTTGGTTCCGTCGGGCAGGGGGAGTTGCTGCAGGACAAAGTCGAGGAGCTCCCGCTCCAGCTCCACGGCGTACTGGACAGAACCGGGCCGCGTCGCCTGGATGTACCGGGCAAGGGTCAGCGCCCCGGCGCCAAGGTGCAGCGCTGTGATCGGCCGACCCGCGGGGGCCGCAAGGTCCACGAGGTGGCCGATCCGCCGCAGGTACTCGTAAAAGATCTCCTCCGGGTGGGCCACGTTGACGTGGGACTGTTCGGCGCCGCCGATCCTGAGGACGTAGGCGCCGTCTGTGAAGGCATCGGGCTCGATTGCTGCGTGCTGTCCGGTGGTCCTCAGGAACCGGCTGGACCGTGTTCTGCCGGTATCCGCCATCACAGCTTTCCGCTGAGCGTGGCCAGCCGGGCCGCGGCCTCTTCGAGGACTTCCACCTTCTTACAGAACGCGAACCTGAGCAGGCTGCGGGTCCGTTCCGCCCCTTCCGGATGACAGAACACGGGGACGGGGATAGCGGCCACTCCCACCATTGCGGGAAGCCTGCGGGCAAGGTCCACGGAGTCGGCGATCCCAAGGGGCGCGGTGTCCACGTTGACGAAATACGTGCCCTGCGGGGTAAAGACGTCGAATCCGGCGGCACGGAGGCCTTCGCTCAGGATGTCCCGCTTGTTCTGCAGAGTGGCTGAAATGCCGTGGTAGAACTCATCCGGCAGTGCCAGGCCTGTCGCAATCGCGGCCTGGAAGGGCGTGCCGGAGCTGTACGTCAGGAATTGCTTGACGGTGCGGACTGCTGCCACGAGCTCTTCGGGACCGGTCAGCCAGCCGATCTTCCAGCCGGTGAAGGAGAAGGTCTTTCCTGCCGAGGAGATGGTGAGGGTCCTGTCGGCGGCGCCCGGCAGCGTGGCCACCGGAATGTGCTTGGCGCCGAAAGTCAGGTGCTCATACACCTCATCGGTGATGATCAGGCAGTCATGTACGCGGGCGAGTTCGACGACGCGCTGAAGTATGTGCTGCGGGAAGACCGCACCGGTGGGATTGTGCGGGTTGTTTACCAAAACCACCCGCGTGCGGTCGGTGAACGCCGATTCCAGGGCTGCCAGGTCCGGGAAAAAGTCGGGCGCCAGCAGCGGTGCCGTGATGTGGGTGGCGCCGGACAACCCGATGACAGCGCCGTACGAGTCATAGAACGGCTCGAACGTCAGCACGTCGTCTCCCGGACCGACAAACGCCAGAAGGGCGGCCGCGATGGCCTCGGTAGCTCCGGTTGTGACGATGACCTCGGTCTGCGGGTCCGGGGCAAGTCCGTAGAACCGTTCCTGGTGCGAAGCAACGGCCTCGCGCAGTTCCAGGATGCCCTTCCCCGGTGCGTACTGATTGGCCCCTGCTCCGATGGCGGCCATGGCTGCGGCCTTGATTTCCTCGGGTCCGTCCTCATCCGGAAAGCCCTGCCCCAGGTTGATGGCGCCGGTCTGCGCCGCCAGCGTGGTCATCTCCTCGAAGATGGTGACGCCCAGTTGGCCGGAGGGGCCCAGGAGGTTGGCGCCGGCCGCGGTGCGCTGCCATGGAGCCGGTGCGGCGGGCAGGGAAAGTTCCCGTGGTGGATGCATGCAGTCATGGTATCCCGGCGGTCCCATGGGGTAGGTTCGGTGCATGAGACGCGCTGTCTGCCCCGGATCCTTTGACCCCATCCACAACGGTCATCTCGAGGTCATCGCCCGTGCTGCGGGCCTTTTTGATGAAGTGATTGTGGCTGTTTCCACCAACTACGCCAAGAAGTACAGGTTCAGCCTGGGGGACCGCATCGACATGGCGCGCGAAACCCTGGCATCGCTCAAAGGCATCGTGGTGGAACCTGTCGGCGAGGGGCTCCTGGCGGAATACTGCCGCCAGCGCGGAGTGTCCGCGATCGTGAAAGGCCTCCGCTCGTCGTCGGACTTCGACTACGAACTCCCGATGGCCACCATGAACCGCCAGCTCAGCGGGGTGGAAACGGTATTCCTGCCGGCCGAGGCGCATTACCTCCATTTGTCGTCCACGCTCATCAAGGAAGTGGCGGGCCTGGGCGGCAGCGTCTCCGATTATGTGCCCCGGTCGGTGCAGAAAAGGTTGCTTGCGGGCGAGCCTTCACCGGGTCAGCTCCCGAGGGGGTAGGCTAGTTCGGTACTTCGACGGCTGTCCGCCGCCTGGTTTGAGTCCCTGCGGCTCTTCAGGCTAAGATGGTACGTCGGTCATATGTTCAACAGGAGTTCTCATTAAACGAGATGCTAGTTCGCCCTTGGCGTTCGACGTCAAGGATCTCGGGCGCAGCCCGGGCAGCATGCGGACACTGAAAGAACATGTACCCGCACCAGGTGATCTTGGTGTGGCACTTATTGGCGTTCAGGAAGGCTCGGATATCGAGCTGGACCTGAGGCTTGAGGCCGTACACGAAGGAATTCTGGTATCAGGAACCGCGGTCGCCGAAGTAACTGGCGAATGCGGCCGATGCCTGGATCCCCTTGCGTATGACCTTGAGGTCAATGTGCAAGAACTTTTCTTCTACGAAGGTGTCGTGCTTTCGGATGAAGAAGACGAAGAAGAGCAACGTCGAGTCGAGCACGATCTGATCGATCTTGAGCCGGTGTTGCGGGACGCAGTCATAACCATGCTGCCGTTCCAGCCGGTGTGCCGGGAAGACTGCCAGGGCCTTTGCTCCGAATGCGGAGTACGCCTGGAAGACGAGCCGGGGCATCACCACGAGGTTGTAGATCCTCGCTGGGCCGCCCTAGCTGACTTGGCTAAGCCTGACCGGCAAAACTGATTTGTACGTGTTTGTCTAGAGAGAAATGAGTTAGCCGTGGCTGTCCCGAAGCGGAAAATGTCTCGCTCGAATACCCGCGCCCGCCGCTCCCAGTGGAAGGCAACTGCCCCCCACCTGGTGAAGACCGTAGAGAACGGCCAGGTTGTTTACAGCCTGCCGCACCAGGCAAAGGTCGTTACCGACTCGGCTGGCACTGCGCTGTTCCTTGAGTACAAGGGCCGCAAGGTCGCAGACGTCTAATCGGCCCTTAGGCTGACATGATGTCTTCAACTGAAGAGCTTCTGAAGCGTCTCGGTGTCTCTATTGACGCCGGGACGCTTCGTCTTGCTCTGACGCACCGTTCCTACGCCTACGAAAACGGCGGCATCCCCACCAACGAGCGGCTTGAGTTCCTCGGCGACTCCATCCTGGGATTCTCCGTAACGGACGCCCTGTACCGGGATAACCCCACGCTGCCCGAGGGCGACCTGGCTAAGCGTCGTTCCGCGGTGGTCAGTACGCGCGCCCTCGCCGGTATCGGCCGGAGTCTCGGCATCGGGGACTACATTTACCTCGGACAGGGCGAAAAGCTCACCGAGGGCAAGAACAAGGCCTCCATCCTGGCGGACACTATGGAAGCCCTTATCGGTGCTACCTATGTGTCCAACGACATCGAGACCGCCCGCCAGCTGGTTATGCGCCTGATCGGCCCGCTCCTGAAGGACGCGGCCGCCCTCGGCGCCGGAACCGACTGGAAGACCAGCATCCAGGAACTTGCCGCCAGCCGGCAGCTCGGGACCATCTTCTACGCAGTTGAGGGAGCCGGCCCTGATCATGCCCGTACCTTCAAGGCTGTCCTGAACATCGGGGGCAAGCCGTACGGCAATGGCTCCGGCCACTCCAAGAAGGAAGCCGAGCAGGAAGCTGCCGCCGACGCCTGGCGTGCGCTTTCCGGAACCAAAGAATCAGCCGCGGCGGGCGGCACATCCGAACCCGCTCCCGGCGCCTAGGTCAAGCTTTGCCCGAACTGCCTGAAGTTGAAGTGGTCCGCCGCGGGCTGGTGAACTGGCTCCGCGGCCGGACCATTATGTCAGTGGACGTACTGGACCCACGATCCCTCCGCCGTCATGCGCTGGGCCCGGAGGATTTCGCGGGCAACCTCCGAGGCGCCACGGTGGTCGATGTGGTGCGGCGCGGAAAGTTCCTGTGGATGCCACTGCGTGAAGCCACGGATGCCGCCACAGTTTCCCCTGCACCCACCGTCGCCCTCATGGCGCACCTCGGTATGAGCGGCCAGCTGCTGATGCAGGATCCGGCGGTACCGGACGAAAAGCACCTGAAAGTACGGCTCCGGCTGAGCCCAAGTGCGGGCATGCCGGACGAGCTCCGCTTTGTGGACCAGCGCATTTTTGGCGGGCTGTTCGTGACGGACCTGGTCCCTACGGACGACGGCGGCCCCGGCGGCCTCGCTGAGTCGCCGCTTCCCCTCATTGCCGAAGAGGCATCCCACATCGCCCGTGACCCGCTGGACCCGGCGTTTTCCTTCGACTTGTTCTACAGCCGGCTCAAAAAGCGCAGGACAGGCCTCAAACGCGCACTCCTTGATCAGGGACTGGTCTCCGGAATAGGCAACATCTACGCCGACGAGGCACTCTGGCGGGCCGGCCTGCACTACGCCAGACCCACTGACAAACTGCGCCGCGCCGACGCTGAACGCGTTCTCGCGTCCGCCCGCGAGGTCATGCTTGATGCCCTCGCGGCCGGTGGGACCAGCTTCGATTCGCTGTACGTCAACGTCAACGGAGCCTCCGGCTACTTTGACCGCTCCCTTAATGCGTACGGCCGGGAAGGGCAGCCCTGCCACCGGTGCGCCGCCGTCGGAATCAACTCTACGATCCGCCGCGAGCAGTTCATGAACCGTTCCTCCTACACCTGCCCTGTATGCCAGCCGCGCCCGCGGAACGGACGCTGGTAGGGGAGTCCGAGTGCCGCGAAACCCAACTTGTGGCAATGGCGATCATCACCTGATATTCACAAACCGCGTGAAACCCGAGCCGTTGACGGCGAACCGTAGTGTTCGGCCAGCCTCGCCAGGCCTTCGTCAAGCGAGACGGCAGGGGTCCAGTTCAGGAGTTCGCGGGTCTCGCGCTGGTCGAACCAGTGGGCGGTGGAGAGCTGCTCAGCGAGGAATCGGGTCATCGGCGGCTCCTCTTCCCGGCCGGCCCAGATCCAGATCTTCTCCACCAGCGATCCTGCCGTCCGCGCAAGCCTGCCCGGCACCCTCCAGGAAGGGGCGGGCATGCCGCCCGCTGCGCAGATGCCGGCCAGCAGCTCGCCGACCGGGCGGGGTTCGCCGTTGGTGACCACAAGTGCCCGGCCGTGGATGTGCTCCATGCGGCCCAGCGCGGCCACTATGGCCGAGGCGGCGTTGTCCACGTAAGTGGTGTCGATCAGGGCGGCGCCGGCGTCGAGCAGCGGCAGCCGGCCGCCGCCGGCACGCTCCAGCACGCGTTCCACCAACTGCGTGTCGCCGGGGCCCCAGACGATGTGCGGGCGCACCGCGGCGACCCGGAACTCCGGCACGTCCGCGGCCAGCGCCAGCAGCTCGGCCTCGGCCTTGGTGCGGGAGTAGTCGCCGTGCGCCCGGGCTGGGTCCGCCGGCTCGGCGCCCAGACCGGCGATGGCGGTTCCGGAGTTGGCCACGGACGGGGAGGAGACGAACACCAGGTCCCGCGCCCCGGCCTCGCGGGCGGCACGGAGGAGGCGGCGCGTCCCTTCGACGTTGACCGCGTCGAAATCTGCGGCGCGGCCGGTGAATGAGACCTTCGCGGCCAGGTGGATGACGCCCTCGGCGCCGGCGACGGCCTGGTGTACGGCGTCGTCGTCCGCGATGGAACCGGTGAGGTCCCTGGCGCCGTCGACACCCGCGGGACGGCGCTGGAACGTGGTGACGTCGTGGCCCTGCCGGACCAGCAGCCGGGCGACTTCCCCGCCGAGCAGGCCGCTCGCGCCGGTAACGAGGACCTTCACGGCGTGCCCGGCCGGCCGCCGGCCAGCACCGTCGACGCCCATCTGGCCAAGCGGGTCCTGTCTATCTTGGCGTTGTGGCGGATATCGGTGGGCTGGGCGGGGACTGCGAGCACGGCAGAGACGCTGACCCCTGCCTGACGGGCCGCTTCGCGGACACGCCCTGCGAGCTGCGGCGCGGCGGGTCCTGCCCGGCGGGCACGAGGTACAGTCTCGACGACGGCGACGACGGCTTGAGTCCCGGCCGGACCGATGCCGACGACTGCGGCGAGCCCCACGTCGTCCAGGCGTTCGATGGCCTGCTCGGCGCCCACAGGCGTCACTACAGAACCCGGCGCCGTGACGATGTGCGCGAGGCGTCCCTCCACCCACAGCCGGCCGGCGGCGTCGAAGTGCCCAACGTCGCCGGTACGGTGCCAGCCCGCCGTGCGGACGCTCTCGCGCTGCATCAGCCAAAGCCTGTCGTACGCGTCCTTCACATGCGGGGCGCTGACGAGGATCTCGCCGGTCACTCCGGTGTCTGTGACGGGGTTGTTTCCTGGTGCACTGCCGTCCGCGGCGAGCGGGATCACGGCGACGCGGGCGCCGTGCACCGGGAGGCCTACGCACACACCGTTGCCGGCCCCCGCCGCGGTTCCTGCACCTGCGTCGGCCT
Organism: Pseudarthrobacter sulfonivorans; assembly: GCF_031454915.1. Classification (GTDB taxonomy): domain Bacteria; phylum Actinomycetota; class Actinomycetes; order Actinomycetales; family Micrococcaceae; genus Arthrobacter; species Arthrobacter sulfonivorans_C. The sequence goes on from NZ_JAVDRS010000001.1 coordinate 825,881, forward strand.
GGGCAACGCGGATCTCTTCGAGGCTGATGTCCGTGACGGGCAGCGCTTCGGTCATCCCGTATGGAGTGTGCAGCGAGGCCCGGGGCAGCAGCCGTTGCAGCTCCGCAAGGAGGGGTTCGGGGACGGGCGCCCCCGCGGAGAGCAGCAGCTCCACGCGCCCCAGGGCCTCGTGCCCGGCGCGGCTAAGGCTGCCTTTAGTCGCGAGGACGTTGCGCAGGGCAGCTGGCGAGGCGAAGACCACGGTGGCCTCAATGGCCGCGGCTGCGTCCGCCAGCGCGCCGGCCGTCAGGGTGCGGGGCGCGGTGACGTCCATGGCGGGTGTCACCGAAACCGCTCCGAGCGCAGGTCCCAGGAGGGCGAACGGCGCGAAGCCCGCCACCAGGCGTGCGCCCGGACGGATCCCCAGCGTCGTGGCCACCGTATCCCGCATCGCGGCCAACTGCCGGTGGGTGTAGAGCACGCCCTTGGCAGGACCGGTGGAACCGGACGTGAAGAGTACCGCGGCGGGCGCGTCCGGGCCTGGAGCCGCGTCCGGATCCTTAACGTTCGACGTCGGGTCCTGGCTGAGGCTGCTGCCGCGGCGGGCGAGGGAAGCCAGGGAGGTTTCGACGCCGAGGAGGCGGCGGCGGGTGGCCGACAGCTCCCGCACACTGATGCGCCGTCCCGGCCAGCCGAGCACCGAGGCAGCGGCCAGCGCCTTATCGATTCCAATCAGGAAATCCGGGGTTGCGCCCTTCACTGCACGGCTCAGGCCACGCGTGCCCAGCCCGGCGTCGGCCACAACAACCACCGCACCGAGCCGCAGGCAGGCATAGAGCACCACGGTCAAATCCACACCCGGCGGCACCATCAGGCTCACACGGCTGCCATGGCCTACGCCGCCTTCCCTCAGCCCCGCCGCGAGGACGGCGACGTTCTGTTCCAGCTCCCGCCAGTTGAGGGAACGGGAGACGCCACCGTCAGGGGCCATTTCCGCGACGGCGGTGTCCCCGCCGGACGTTCCCGTTGCCAGCGCGGTGAGCGGAGCCCAGAGTGGCGGGATACTGGTGCCGGCCTGATGGGTCCCGGCCTCGGCCGCGACTGCAGAGCCGCCGGTCAAGGCGTCCGTCCGCTGCAGGACAGGGCCGGCGCCTTGACCGAGCTCGGCAAGCCACTCGAAAACAGGGGAAGCGATGTCCCGGTCTTCGGCAACCAGATGGCCGGCCCCTTCGAAGCGGTGCACTTTCGCGTGTGGCAGCCGGCCCATGAGGTCCTTGAGGTACCGGTCGGAAAAGATCGGGTCCCGCGGGCCCCAGAGCATCAGGGCCGGAACCCTCAGCCCGCGCAGCCCTTCCGCGACTCGGCTGAGTGCCGGGAAGCTGGGGTGGGAGGGGTCCGCTGGAATGTCCGCGACGAAGTTTCCGACGCCGGCCCGGCGGTCGGAGCCGCGGTATGGGGCCATATAGGCTCTGCGTACTTCCGCGGCCAGGGGCGGATGGGCCAGGGCGTGCGTCACCCGCAGGAAGGTGTCCGACGTCGTGGTTCCCCAGCGGTGCACGGCAGGGTGCAGTGCAAGCCGCAGCGCCGGCGGCATGCGGGATTCGGCCGGTTGGTGGACTGCGGTGTTGGTCAGCACCACACCGGCTAGCTGCTGCGGATGCGCCAGGGCCCAGCCGAGGCTGATCACGCCGCCCCAATCGTGGCCGACAGTGACGACCGGGCCCTCCAGGGCCAGGGCGGCGGTGAGGTCGCCAAGGTCGTTGATCCGGTCCTCCAGCCGGCGGAACGTGCCGGTGCGCTCGGAGAAACCCATGTCCAACTGGTCCACCGCCACCACGCGCCACGGATGTGCGGGGTCGGATCCGGCGGCCAGCAGGGTCCGCCACAGGAAGGACCAGGTTGGGTTGCCGTGCACGCACAGCAGGGTGCCGGCAGGACTCAGGCCACGGCGGGCGAGCTCTGCACCGTTGTCGAGCAGGTGCCAGCGGCGCACGGCTCCGGGCTCATCCGCGGCGGAGGTGGAAGCCACCTCGATTTCGCGCGACCACTCGGGGTCCACACCGGGCCAGTCGGCGGCTACCACACGATTTCCATGAGGGCGGTGTTCAGGCCGGACCCGACCCCCATGCACAGGACGCGGTCCCCGGCAACGAGAGTCTGCGCTTCGGCGGCGAGGGTCATAGGGAGCGAAGCCGGGCCCACATTGCCCCAGTGCGGAAACGTAATGGGGACTTTGTCCGGATCGAGGTCGATTGCCTTGATGATGGCCTGCGTGTAGGCGTTGCTCACCTGGTGCGTGACGTAGCGGTCCATCGAACCCCAGTCCCACTCCGGCTGGGCCTCGCGCCAGGCGTCGACCACAAGCTGCAGGCCGCCGTCGAGCAGGCCCTTGGTGTCCGTGGCCATGCCGTCGATGCCGCCCACGCACAGTTCATGGTGTTCGGTGCCGGCGCGCATCACGCCGCCGACGATCCGGTGCGCTCCGGGGTGCTGGTCGGCCGGGCCGAGGACGGCAGCGGCGGCTCCGGACCCCAGCGTGAGCGTGGCGAACTCACGGCCAAAGTCCTCGCGGGTGGTTTCGGGCCGCTGCAGCCGGGCCAGTGTTGCCTCCTGCGTGGCCTGGGCGTCCTCGCCGTTGACGATCATCGCGTACTTAATCTGGCCGGAGTCGATCATGTTCGCCGCCAGTGTCAGACCGTTGACGAAGCCCAGGCAAGCGTTGGCCAAGTCAAAGTTCATGGCCGACGACGGGAGGCTCAGTCCGTGATGAATCTTCACCGCAACAGAAGGTTCGAGGCTGCGCCGCGTGACCGACGTGTTGATCAGCAGGCCCACCTCGGACGCTTCGACGCCGGACTCGGCCAAAGCCTTCGCACCGGCCTCGATAGCGGCGTCGTCGAACGAAGTCCCCGGCGCCCACCACCGCCGGTGCGTGATGCCCGCGACGCGTTCAAGCAGCTTGGGCGGAAACTTCAGCCGCCGCAGGGTTGGAGCCAGCCTCCGGTCGAAATCCGCGGAACTGACGATCTTTGGAGCTTCCACGCTGCTCACCGCCAGCAATGCGGTGTTCCCGTGCCGGAATGTTGCATTCCCTGTCAAAACAAGCCCCTGTTCGTGTCCGTCCTGCGCTCCGGAGGTTGACCGCATCATCCGGCACAAGCCCAAGTGCTTAACTATGCCCGGTGCGGGCCAGTTCCCGCACATGCTGCCAGCGGTGTCCGCGGCAGCTTCGAAAGGATCTGCGCGGAATTGTCGCAGCCCCGCAGTAGATTGTATGTAGCCGGGACCGTCCCCCGGACATCGGGCCTGCTTGAAACCAGGCCGTCAAACACCCGAGCCCGTCCGAATCGTATTTCCGATGAACAGCGGGCCCGGTCCGCCGAGCAGGAGATCCGAACCACCTTGCACCTCAAGAGCCTTACCGTCCGGGGATTCAAGTCGTTCGCGTCGGCAACGACCTTCGATTTCGAGCCCGGTGTCACGGCTGTGGTGGGACCAAACGGCTCCGGAAAGTCCAACGTGGTGGATGCCCTGTCCTGGGTGATGGGGGAGCAGGGAGCCAAAACCCTGCGGGGCGGCAAAATGGAAGATGTTATTTTTGCCGGGACGTCCGGAAGGCCGCCGCTGGGGCGGGCCCACGTCTCCCTGACAATCGACAACGCTGACGGGGCCCTGCCCATTGAATACAGCGAAGTCACCATCTCACGGACCCTGTTTCGCACCGGCGGATCCGAATACGCCATCAACGGGGCAAGTTGCCGCCTGCTCGACATCCAGGAACTGCTTTCTGATTCAGGCCTGGGCCGGGAAATGCATGTCATTGTGGGCCAGGGACAGCTCGACAAAGTCCTGCATGCCACGCCAGAGGACCGCCGCGGTTTCATCGAGGAAGCCGCCGGGATCCTCAAACACCGGCGCCGCAAGGAAAAGACAGTCCGCAAGCTGGAAGCCATGCAGGCGAACCTGCAGCGCCTGACCGACCTGACCGGCGAGATCAGGCGCCAGCTCACGCCGCTCGGTAAACAGGCTGACGTGGCCCGCCGCGCCCAACGGGTTCAGTTCGATGTCCGCGACGCCCGGGCCCGGTTGCTGGCCGACGATCTGGTCCGGGAGCAGGACTCCCTTGAGCAGGACGTGGCGGATGAAGCTGCCCTCAAAGCCCGCAGGTCGGTGGTGGAGCAGGAACTGGAAGCCGGGCGCCGGCAGCAGGCAGCCCTGGAGCAACTCGCCGCCGGGGCCACGCCCAGGCTTAATGCGGCACGGGACTCCTGGTACAGGCTGACCGCGGCGAGGGAACGCCTCCGTTCCCTCGGCTCGCTGGCCCAGGAACGCGGCCGGCTGCTCGGCGCGGTTGACGCCGAACCGTACTCGGGACGGGATCCCGAACAGCTCGAACGGCAGGCCGCCCGGGTTCGGGACGAAGTGACGGGGCTTGAACGCCACATCCTTGACCGGCGCAGCGCCCTCGAGTCGGCCACGGCCGCCAAATCGGAGGCCGAACGCGCCGCCGCAGCCGAAGACAAACGGCTCACGGCCGTCCTCCGCGCCGCAGCGGACCGCCGCGAAGGGCTCGCCAAGCTCGCCGGCCAGGTAGGCGCGGCACGATCGCGCGTAGAGTCCGCCCAGGCCGAACTGGGCAGGCTCCGCGAGTCACTCGCCGCCGGGCAGGAACGCCGGCGCCAGGCCCAGATCGAATTTACCGCTTTGGAAACCCAGGTGGCGGGAGTCGAGGAGGGGGAGGAAAGCCTCGACGCCGACTACGAGGACGCCAGCGCAGAACTCGACGCCGTGGTCCAAGAGATTGCCGATCTGAAGTCGGCCGGGGGAGAGGCTGTCCGCGAACGCGACGCCCTGGTGGCCCGCCGCGATGCCTTGCAGCTTGGGCTCAACCGCAAAGACGGCGCGGCCCACGTGCTCAACTCAGGCCTCGACGGGATCGCGGGAACCTTGGCCTCTGCGCTCGCCGTTCAACCGGGCTACGAGACAGCCATTGCTGCAGCCTTGGGGGATGCTTCCGAAGCGATCGTGGTACGGGACCCCGCAGTGGCCGCGTCTGTCGTGCAGCTCCTGAAGGACGACGACGCCGGGCGGGCCGCCCTGCTGCTGGGCTCTGCGCTGCCGTTGACGCAGGCAAAGCCCTCGCCGGGCGGGCCTTTGCCCCCGGGCGCCCGCTGGGCCATTGACCTCGTCACCGCCGACGACGGCCGCGGCCCGGCGGTGGCAGCGCTGCTGGCAGGGTTCGCCGTCGTCGATAACCTGCCCGGCGCCGCCAAGCTCGTGGCAGGACGGCCTGAGTTGACGGCTGTGACCGGCGCAGGGGATGTCCTGACCGCGCTGACGGTCACCGGAGGTTCCGCGAAGGCGCCGTCGCTGCTCGAGGTACAGGCCGCCGTCGACGACGCCGAAACCCGGCTCGCCGCCGTGACCGCCGATCTCGAGCGGAACCGGTTTGCCCTCGCCGGCGCTGAAGCGCGGCGCACCAAAGCCCAGACGAGAGCCGAGGCCGCCCTGGACAGGCTCCATGACTCGGACGCCAGGCTGGCAGCCGTCGCGGAACGCCTGGGGCACCTGAACTCGGTCCTGCGCAGTGCTGTAGGCGAGAGCGACAGGCTGGCCGCCTCGCTGGCCAGGGCTGAGGCAAATGTGGGCACAGAGGAAGAGGCGCTGGCCGCCATAGCCGCGCGGCTCGGCGCGGCGCAGGAAGCACCAGCCGAAGAGGAGCCATCCACGGAGCAGCGCGACTCCCTTGCGCTGGCGGCATCCCTGGCCCGGTCCGCGGAGATGGAAGCCCGGCTGTCACTCCGCAGCGCCGAAGAACAGCTGACAGCCACCCGGAACAGGGCCGTCTCGCTGGAGCGGGCCGCCGCCGCTGAGCGCAAGGCCCGGGAAGAGGCTGCGGAACGGGCCCGCCGCCGTCGGCTCCAGGCACGGCGCGCGGCCGCCGTAATGGCGGGCGTGGGGCTGGCCCTACGGTTCATCGACGTATCCGTGGAGCTGGCACGCGAGGAGCGCGATCTCGCCGAAGAGAACCGGGAGCAGCGGGACCGGGAACTGCGGGAGATCAGGACCGGCAACGATTCGTTGGCCCGCGAGTTGGCGGAGCTGACCGATTCGGTCCACCGCGACGAACTGGCCCGCGCCCAGCACCGCGCACGGATTGAGGCCCTGGAAACCCGGTCCATCGACGAACTCGGCATTACCCCGGACGTGCTCGTGGCCGACTACGGCCCCGGCGTGCCGGTGCCTGTCCCCGCGGAGGAAAGCGGGGACAAATGGGCTGCCCTCCGGACACCGGTGGATGAGAGCGGCGCCCCGGTGATTGAAGGCAGGCCGTTCGTGCGCGAAGAACAGGAGAAGCGCCTGCGGAAAGCCGAGCGGGACCTGTCCGCCTTGGGCAAGGTCAACCCGCTGGCGCTGGAGGAATTTGCGGCCCTCGAGGAGCGGCACCAGTTCCTCAGCACCCAGCTTGAGGACCTGAGGTCCAGCCGCAAGGACCTGCTGGACATCATCAAGGAAGTGGATGACCGGGTCCAGCGCGTCTTTGCCGAGGCCTTTGAGGACACCCAGGCCCAGTTCGTCCGCGTTTTTGGCCGGCTCTTTCCCGGCGGGGAAGGCCGTCTGGTCCTCACCGACCCCTCGGACATGCTCACCACCGGCATCGAAGTGGAAGCACGGCCGGCCGGCAAAAAGATCAAGCGGCTTTCACTGCTCTCCGGCGGGGAACGCTCCCTCACCGCAGTCGCCCTGCTGGTTGCCATCTTTAAGGCCCGCCCCTCGCCGTTCTACGTGATGGATGAGGTGGAGGCCGCCCTCGATGACACCAACCTGGGCCGGCTCATCACCATCTTCGAGGAACTCCGGGAGTCCAGCCAGCTGATCGTGATCACGCACCAGAAGCGGACCATGGAAGTGGCTGATGCGCTATACGGCGTCACAATGCGCGGCGACGGCGTATCCACCGTCATCAGCCAGCGCCTGGGGGCTGACGTCTAGAGTCGCCGCAGGGGCAGCCCCAAGGGCCCGCCACGTTTGTGAGAAGCTAGGGGAGTGAATGACATCCTCCCCATTATTCTGTCCATTGTTGCTGCTCTGGCGGTTATTGGCGGGCTGATCCCGGTCCTGATGAAGACGCGGAAGAACATCAACCAGTACCCCGGGACCCGCGACGCCAACGACCCCGTCGCCGGCGGCGGAACGCTGCTGGAGGACGCCCCCGTGGTTCCGGCCGAGCGGCATGCCCCGGCCGGCGTCGACCTCGAAGACCTCGAAACCACTGACGTTCCCGACGACGCGGCGGGCCTTGAAACCATCCAGGTGGAAACGCCCCTGCCGGTGGCCGGCCGCCTCACCCGGCTGCGCGAGCGCCTGGTCCGGTCCAACAACATCCTGGGCAAGGGCTTGCTCGCACTGCTCTCCAGCGACAAGATCGACGAAAATGTCTGGGACGAAGTTGAGGAAACCCTCCTCCTGGCAGATCTGGGCACCGAGCCGACCATGCAGCTGGTTGACGCCCTGCGGGAACGCGTGAAGGTCCTCGGGACCCGCACTCCCGAGCAGGTCAAGGCATTGCTCCGCGAGGAACTTATCAAGCTCGTGGATCCCACCATGGACCGCAGCCTCAACACTCAGAGGCACGCCGACAAGCCAGCCATCATCCTGGTGGTGGGCGTCAACGGCGTGGGAAAGACCACCACCGTGGGCAAGCTCGCCCGCGTGCTCGTGGCCGAGGACAAGGACGTCCTGCTGGGCGCGGCGGACACGTTCCGCGCTGCGGCGGCCGAGCAGTTGGCCACGTGGGGACAGCGTGTGGGCGTTCCCACGGTGAAGTCCGACGTCGATGGTGCGGACCCGGCGTCAGTCGCCTATGAGGCGGTCAAGGCAGGCATCGATCAGGAAGTCGATGTCGTCATGATCGACACCGCCGGCCGCCTCCAGAATAAAACCGGCCTGATGGACGAACTCGGCAAGGTCAAGCGCGTCATCGAGAAGCTCGCCGAAGTGGACGAGGTCCTGCTGGTGCTGGATGCCACCACCGGCCAGAACGGGCTCAACCAGGCCCGGGTCTTCGCCGAGGTAGTGAACATCACCGGCATCGTCCTCACCAAGCTGGATGGCACGGCCAAAGGCGGCATCGTGGTTGCCATCCAGAAGTCACTGGGTGTACCGGTCAAGCTCATTGGCCTTGGCGAAGGTGCCGATGACCTGGCTCCCTTCGAAGCCGAAGGCTTTGTGGACGCGCTGCTTAACTAGGGGCGGCTCGCCAGAATGGAGGGGTGGGATCCCACCGCTAAGCTCACGCTTTAGCGGTGGAATCTCACCCCTCGATGCGTTTTAGGGGTTCGCGTGTGACCGACCAGCAGACGGCGGCCAGCACCAGGACGCCGCCGGTGACGCCGAACGCCCAGCCGTACCCCAGCTGATCCGCGAGGAAACCCACCAGCACCGGCCCCGCAATGGCCCCGATGTCTGACGTCATCTGATAGGCAGCCAGGACCTTTCCGCCTGACCGCTCGTTCCCGATGACATCGGCCACGGCTGCCTGTTGGGCGGGCCCCAGGAGGCCGGACCCCACCCCGGCCACCGCGGAGGCCGCCAGGAACCAGCCCAGGTGCGATGTGAAGCCAATAGCGGCTGTGGCGAGCCCGGCCACAAGGAGTCCGGTAATCAACATCGGCTTCCGGCCCAGGCTATCGGCCAGCCGCCCGGAAAAGGTCAGCGCGGCGGCGTTCCCCGCGGCAAACACGGCAAGCGCCAGGCCGGCAGCTTCAGGACCGGCACCGAGCGCGGCAACAGCGAAAAGCGGCACTGTGGCCATCCGCACGCCGAAGGTTGCCCAGCCGTTGGCGAAGCTGGAAACCAGCGCCGAGCGGTAGGCGCCGTCCCCAAGGGCCTCCGCAAAGCGCATGGCCGGAGCACGATCCCCGGAGGACCGCGCAGAAGAGGGCGTGTGGCTGAGCTGGGTCTGGACCACGATGGCAGCAAGGACAAGGGCGGCGGCGTAGCAGAGGAACGGCACGCGCAGCCCGAAGCCGGCGAGAAGGCCGCCTACCACGGGGCCCAGGACACTGCCGATGAGGAAGGCGGACGCGTAGGCTCCGGACACCCTGCCCCGGCTTTCCGGCGGGGCCAGCCGGACCACCAGGGCCATGGAGGCCACGGTGAACATAACGGAGCCCACCCCGCCGAGCCCCCGGAAGACCAGGAGCTGTACGTAGTCCTGTGCGAAGGCGCACGCCGCCGTGGACACCGCCACGATGAGCAGTCCGGCGACATACACAGGCCGTTCCCCGAGCCGGCCAATAAGGGCACCCCCGGCCGGCGCGAACACCAGCCGCATCAAGGCGAAGATGCTCACGATCACCGCTGCGGCCGTGGCCCCCACGTCGAAGGTTGTTGCGAATTGCGGAAGCACGGGCGCAACCAGCCCGAAACCGAGCGCAATAAGGAAGGCAGCCGCCAACATCACCTTCACGTCGCGCGGGAGTCCAGGCCGTTGGGGGCGGAAGACGGACAGAATCCGCATTGTGGCGCGGCTCACAGGTGGGGGTGCCGTCATAGGGCGGTAATCCTTGCATGGTTGGCAGCCGGGAGGCGGCGACAGTGGAGAAACATAACCGTAACAAGCCAGATATGCACCATTTACTTCCAAGAGGTTCTTGTAACAAACCAGCAATGTAAAACCTCTGCGGGCGAAACACTGCACGGACAAACTCATCTAAGGACGCAAAAGGCGTTGGCAGGCGGAACGAATCCGCAGCATCGATTAGAGGGAGGACGTGCACCATGGAACTTACAGCAGGTCACGTATGGCTCATGGTGGCGGCAGCACTCGTGCTGTTCATGACACCGGGTCTGGCATTTTTCTACGGCGGCATGACGCGCGCCAAGGCTGCACTGAACATGATGATGATGAGCTTCATCTCCATCGGCATGGTCGGCGTGGTCTGGGTGCTCTGGGGTGCGTCGATGAGCTCCGGCGAAGGATTCCTTCAAATCGTCGGAAACCCGTTCGCCACCTTCGGCCTTGAAGGCATCGACACCCCGGACGGTCTGATCAAGGTGGGCTACGCAGCCACCTTCGCCATCATCACGGTCGCCCTGATCAGCGGTGCGATCGCTGACCGCGCCAAGTTCGGCGCCTGGACCGTCTTCGTGCCCGTCTGGGTCACGCTCGTTTACTGCCCGCTGGCTTACATGGTGTGGGGCGGTGGCTTGTTCGGTCCCGAAGGCGCGATCGGCCAGGCACTCGGTCCGGCCATCGACTTCGCCGGCGGCACCGTGGTCCACATCAACGCCGGCGTTGCAGCCCTCATCCTCGTCCTGATCATCGGCAACCGCCGCGGCTTCGGCAAGGACCCCAACCACCGCCCGCACAACGTTCCCTTCGTTATGCTCGGCGCAGCCATCCTGTGGTTCGGCTGGTTCGGCTTCAACGGTGGCGCCGCCACCACTGCTGAGCAGGGCGGCCTGATCTGGGTCAACACCCTCGCAGCCCCGGCAGCGGCCATGCTCGGCTGGCTCGTCACGGAACGCATCCGCGACGGCCACCCCACCTCCCTTGGTGCTGCTTCCGGTGTTGTTGCCGGCCTGGTTGCCATCACGCCGGCCTGCGCCAACGTCAGCCCGCTGGGTGCCCTCGGCCTCGGCGTCGTCGCCGGTGTTGCCTCCGCCCTGGCAGTCGGCCTCAAATTCCGTTGGGGCTTCGATGACTCCCTGGACGTTGTCGGCGTGCACCTGGTGTCAGGCATCATCGGCACCGTTGCCCTCGGCTTCATCGCCCTCCCCACGGACGGTGTGGGCGGCGGCCTCTTCTATGGCGGCGGACCCGCCCAGCTCTGGGCGCAGCTCGCAGCAGCCGGCATCGCCATCGCCTACTCGGCAATCCTGACCTCGCTCATCGCCTTCGCTATCCACAAGACCATGGGCTTCCGCGTCTCGCAGGAGCAGGAAACTGTTGGCGTGGACCTCAGCCTGCACGCTGAGACGGCGTACGAGTTCGGCGTGGGTGGCCACGGCGGAAGCTTCCAGCCGCTTCACGAACTGATCACCGGCAAGGCACCATCCACGGAGGGCTCCACCAACGCAGCGTCCGACGCCAAGAAGACTGAGCCGGCTGCCGGCAAGGAAAGCGTAGAAGCATGAAACTGATCACAGCCATTGTCCGTCCGGAGAAGCTGGAAGCCATCCGCGAAGGCCTGGAGTCATACGGGGTCCAGGGGCTGACGGTCAGCGCGGCCAGCGGCTACGGCCGCCAGCGCGGCTACACGGAGGTCTACCGCGGCGCGGAGTACAACGTGGACCTCCTGCCCAAGATCCGGGTGGAAGTGCTCGCCACTGACGAACAGGCGGACGACATCCTGGATGTCATCATCGCCAGCTCCAACACCGGACGCGCAGGCGACGGGAAGGTGTGGACCGTGGATGTCTTCGAGGCAGTCAGGGTACGCACCGGCGAACGCGGCGTAGCAGCGATTTAGCAGCCAGAACTCGTCAGGCACTGACGACAACGACAGAGAGAGCGGGCAGGGAACCAGGTTCCCTGCCCGCTCTCTCTGTCGCCGGTGCTACTCCGCCGGTGCCGGACCGGACCAGCCTGCGGGACCTGACGACCCGGCGTCGTACTCCTCCAGCGGCACCGTCCCCCGCTGCCAGGCCTTCAGCACAGGTTCGATGATCCGCCAGCAGTCCTCCGCAGTGTCCCCGCGGACCGACAGCAGGGGGTCACCGCTCAGCACTCCCTCCAACACTTCCCCGTAGGGCAGCAGCTCCGACGCGCTGAGCTCGGCATCCAAGGTCACGCGGCTAAGGCTGAAGATGCTGCCGGGGCCGTTGACGTCGACGTCAAACTGGAGCGTGTCCGGCCCGAACCCGATCCGCAGCTGGTTGGGGGAGTCCACCCCGGTAAATCCGGCCGGCAGGTGGGGGACCGGGAGGAAAGTGATCACGGCCTCTTTTCGTTTCACGCCCAAAGCCTTGCCGGAGCGAAGGATGAAAGGAACGCCCTGCCAGCGCCAGTTGTTGATGTCCACCCGGACCTCGGCCAGGGTTTCGGTGCCGAGGTCCGGGTCCACGCCGTCCTCCTTGGCATAGTCCGGGACTTTCCTGCCCTCGATCGAGCCCGCCGTGTAGCGGGCCCGGCGCGTGGATTTGGCGTAGGGAGCGGTGATGCTGCTGGCGCGCAGGACCGTTGCCACCGCATCGCGAAGGTCGCGCTCGCCGATGGTGGCCGGCGGCTCCATGGCCACCAGCGCCATGATTTGCAGCAGGTGGCTCTGGATCATGTCCCGCAGCGCCCCGGCACGGTCGTAGTAGCGGGCCCGCCCTTCCAATGCCAGGTCCTCGTCGAAGATGATCTCCACCTTCGCCACGTGCTCACGGTTCCAGACCGGTTCCAGGAAATTGTTCGCGAACCGCAGCCCGAGGATGTTCAGCACGGTGGCCTTGCCAAGGAAATGGTCCACCCGGTGGATGTGGTCTTCCGGCACGAGGGCCGCCAGCGTCCGGTTAAGGGACCGGGCCGACTCTTCGCTGGAGCCAAACGGCTTTTCCATCACCAGCCGGGTCCCTGCCGGCACCTGTTCAGGCCGCAGGGATTCACAGGCCAGCTGGCTGATCCGCGGCGGCAGGGCGAAGTAGATGGCGGTTGGACCCTCCAGCCCCGCCAGCAGCGAGGCCAGTGCACCCTCCGCGGTGACATCGAGCTGGTGATAAACCGTGGCCTTTTCAACGGCGGTGAGCTCTTTGCGGCCGGCCGGATCCGCCGTCTCCGCCGCCGCCGCGAAGGCTTCGTGTACGCGGGTCTGCCACTGGTCCGGGGTCCAGGCATCCGAGCCGGCGCCCACCAGCGTCAGATCTCCGGCCCGGCCCTTCGCCACCAGCCGGGCCAGGCCGGGGAGCAGCAGGCGGCCGGTCAGGTCCCCGGAGGCCCCCAGGATGAGCAGGGTTTTTACACTCGTTTGGCTCGTCACCTTGCCAGCATGCCATCATGCATGCCCGACTTGGTACCCTAGATAGTCGAGTCCCCCCTGTAACTCCACTGAAAGAAGTGCGCGGCGCGTGTTCAATTCACTCTCTGACCGGTTGACAGCAACCTTCAAGAATCTCCGTGGCAAGGGCCGCCTCACCGAGGCAGATGTTGATGCCACAGTCCGGGAGATCCGCCGCGCCCTCCTGGATGCCGACGTCGCTGTTCCCGTAGTGCGCGAGTTCACGGCCAGGGTCCGGGAACGTTCCCTGGGTGCCGAGGTCTCCGGGGCGCTGAACCCCAGCCAGCAGATCGTCAAGATCGTCAATGAGGAACTGGTTGAGATCCTCGGTGGCGAGACGCGCCGCATCCGCCTGGCCAAGACCGGCCCCACCATCATCATGCTTGCGGGCCTCCAGGGCGCCGGTAAGACCACTCTCGCCGGCAAACTGTCCAAATGGCTCAAGGCGCAGGGCCACAGCCCCATTCTCGTGGCGTGCGACCTCCAGCGCCCCAACGCGGTCACCCAGCTCCAGGTAGTTGGCAAGCGTGCCGGCGTGCCCGTCTTCGCGCCGCACCCGGGGGCCACCTCCGAACTGGAGCACCCGGCCGGTGACCCTGTCGCCGTCGCACGCGCCGGCGTCGAGGAAGCGCGCCAGAAGCTGCACGACGTCGTGATTGTCGATACGGCTGGCCGCCTCGGTGTGGACGCCGAGATGATGGAGCAGGCGAGCCAGATCCGCCGGGCCATTGTCCCCAACGAAGTGCTGTTCGTCATCGACGCCATGATCGGCCAGGACGCCGTGAACACGGCGATGGCCTTTGACGAGGGTGTGAACTTCACCGGCATCGTGCTGTCAAAGCTCGACGGCGACGCCCGCGGCGGTGCCGCGCTTTCGGTTGCGTCGGTCACCGGCAAACCCGTGATGTTCGCGTCCACCGGCGAAGGCCTGGACGACTTTGAGCTGTTCCACCCGGACCGCATGGCCTCCCGCATCCTGGACATGGGCGACGTCCTCACCCTGATCGAGCAGGCCGAGAAAAACTGGGACAAGGACGAAGCGGCCCGGATGGCGAAGAAATTCGCCGACCAGGAAGACTTCACCCTGGACGACTTCCTGGCCCAGATGCAGCAGATCCGAAACATGGGCTCCATGAAGAAGATGCTCATGATGATGCCGGGCGCGCAGAACATCCGCCAGCAGCTGGAAAACTTTGACGAGCGCGAGATCGACCGCGTCGAGGCGATCGTCCGCTCCATGACGCCGCACGAGCGCGTAGCACCGAAGATCATCAACGGCTCCCGTCGCGCACGCATCGCCCGGGGCTCCGGCGTCCACGTGTCCGAGGTCAACGGCCTGCTGGAGCGTTTCGCCCAGGCCCAGAAGATGATGAAAAAGATGGCCCAGGGCGGCGGTATGCCGGGAATGCCCGGGATGCCCGGCATGGGTGGCCCCGGCGGCGCACGGAAGGGCGGTAAGAACGCCCCGAAGAAGAAGGCACGTTCAGGCAACCCGGCCAAGGCTGCCCAGGAGCTCAAGGACGCCGAAGCCCGCCGTGCCGGTGCCGCCAAGGCGCTCCCGACTGGCGCCGCTTTCGGCCAGCAGTCCGGTGACTTCGATCCTTCGCAGCTGAACCTGCCCAAGGGCTTCGACAAGTTCCTCGGCAAGTAATCACCGCCCCCAACTGGATAGCAGTAAGTGTCGTTTTGAACGCTCAAAACGACACTTACTGCTATCTGGTTGGGTTGTCATTGCCGTCGAATAGGGTTGGGTCATGTTCAAGCAGAGGGTAGTTTTCGTGCACGGCGCCGGACCGTTCGGCGCGGCGGCGTGGCCGCGGCAGCACGGAATGGCGCTGAACTACGATGCTCTGTTCCTGCGGCGGCATGGCTTCGATCCTGTGGCCGAACCGGTGGAATCCTCCTTTGACGAGGACACCGCCATTGTGCTGAGGTCCCTGGCGGATGACGGCCGGGGTGCCGCGGGCGGCCATGTGGTGGCGCACGCCCAGGGCGCTATTGCAGCCATGATGGCCGCCGTCGAACGCCCTGACCTCGTGTATTCGCTGACCCTGGTGGAGCCGGCGTGTCTGTCGCTGACCGCTGAACTGCCGGCCACTGCCGCCCATCGTGCCCTGATGCAGCCGCTTTTCGATGTCCGGCATCAACTGGGAGATGAGGATTTCCAGAGAGAATACGTCCGGCGTATGTTCGCCGTGGACCTCCATGAACCGGTGTCCCAGGAGGAAATGCGTTCGGCGAGGAGGCTGCGGCTGCAGGCGCCGGCCTGGGAAGCTCCGCTGCACATTGTTCCAGGCGTCCCCACCATGGTGCTGACCGGCGGCTGGGAACCGCTCTACGAGGAAATTGCCGGATACCTGCGTGAGACCGGCGCCCTGCACCGCATTGCTGCGGGCGGGCACCGGCCTCAGGATTCACTTGAAGGTGACCGCGCCATCCGGTCCTTCATTGCCGACGTCGGCAGGTCCCGCTCAGTCCAGGCCTCCTGAGGGCGCTGCCTCCGCCGCAGCGGGGAGCCGCAGTTCGGGCAGGTAGACCTTTCCGCCATTCGCCAGGAATTCCTCGCTTTTTTCGCGCATCCCGCTGTAGATCCCGGCGATGGCTGCCTGCGCCTCGGCGGAACCGTACTCATCCCGGATGTCCTGGCTGATCTTCATGGAGCAGAACTTCGGGCCGCACATGGAGCAGAAGTGGGCGGTCTTGGCGGGCTCGGCCGGCAGCGTCTCGTCATGGAACGCTTCCGCAGTCACCGGATCCAGGGACAGCGCGAACTGGTCGCGCCAGCGGAATTCGAACCTCGCCTTGGACAGGGCATCGTCCCGTTCGTGGGCACCGGGGTGGCCTTTGGCAAGGTCGGCGGCGTGAGCGGCGATCTTGTAGGTGATGACGCCGGTTTTAACGTCGTCCTTGTTGGGCAGGCCCAGGTGCTCCTTGGGTGTGACGTAACAGAGCATGGCGGTGCCATAGCGGGCGATTTCCGTGGCCCCGATGGCCGAGGTGATGTGGTCATAGCCCGGGGCGATGTCGGTGACCAGCGGGCCCAGCGTATAGAAGGGGGCGCCCTTGCAGAGTTCCTGCTGGCGCTCGACGTTCTCCCGGACCAGGTGGAACGGGACGTGGCCGGGGCCCTCCACCATCACCTGCACGTCGAATTCCCAGGCCCGCTGGGTGAGTTCGGCCAGGGTGTCCAGTTCGGCGAACTGGGCGGCATCGTTGGCGTCTGCTGTCGCCCCCGGACGCAGGCCGTCACCCAAGGAAAACGCGACGTCGTACTTGGCGAAGATTTCGCACAGCTCGTCGAAGTGCGTGTACAGGAAGTTCTCCTGGTGATGGGCGAGGCACCAGCCGGCCATGATGGACCCGCCGCGCGAAACGATGCCCGTGACACGGTTGGCGGTCAGCGGCACATAACGCAGCAGGACTCCGGCGTGGATGGTCATGTAATCCACGCCCTGCTCGCACTGTTCGATCACGGTGTCGCGGAAGATCTCCCAGGTCAGCTTGTTGGCCTCGCCGTTGACCTTCTCCAACGCTTGGTAGATGGGCACTGTGCCGATCGGGACCGGGGAGTTGCGGATGAGCCATTCACGGGTGGTGTGGATGTCGTCGCCGGTGGACAGGTCCATCACCGTATCTGCGCCCCACTGGGTGGCCCACTGGAGCTTGTCCACTTCCTCGGCGATGGAGCTGGTGACGGCGGAGTTGCCGATGTTGGCGTTGATCTTCACCAGGAATGCCTTGCCGATGATCATGGGTTCGGATTCCGGGTGGTTGATGTTGTTGGGAATGATGGCGCGCCCGGCGGCCACTTCGCTGCGGACCAGTTCCACGTCGCAGTTTTCGCGGAGGGCAACGAACTGCATCTCCGGCGTCACCATTCCGCGCCGGGCATAGTGCATCTGCGTGACGGATTTGCCGTCGACGGCGCGGCGGGGCACCGGCTGTGCCCCCTTCCACTCTGCGGAGGCGGCTCCGCGGCGTACGGCCGACTTGCCGTCGTCGAGCAGGTTCCGCTCCCTGCCGCTGTACGGTTCGGTGTCGCGGCGGGCAGCGATCCACTCCGACCGGAACGGGTTGAGGCCAACTACCGGATCGCTGCCGGGACCCGCGGTGCGGTAGGTCCGGAACGGCCCGTTCGCTTCGCCGTTCGGCGACGCTTCCAGCGCGATTTCCGTCACAGGAACCCGGATCCCCGTGGCTTCATCGGTGACGTACGCCAGCGAATGGGACTTCAGCGACTGGGTTTCAGGGCGGAGCGTTTGATCCACGTCGGTTTCATTTTGGGCAGGGATCAGCTGTGTTTCTTGTGCATTCAATGAATACTCACTTCCTTCGCCGGCATTACCCGGACAGGTTCAACGGTCGCAGGCTGCGTCAGCCCGATCTCAGCCCGTGCAAGGGCTCCCGTGTGGTCAAGTCGAAGCTACCACAGGGCGAGGGTGGCTCGGTGACAGCAATCACGGGATGTGCCCACAGTCTGAGTTCCCGGGCGCTTGAATTAAATTGAAGCTTCAAGTAAATTAGATGCATAGTGGCCCTCAATTCCGAAGGCCAGCGGACCGGGAGCGTTCACATGACTGCAGAAGCCACCAGCCAGGATCTTCTACCTGCCGATCTCTCCATGGGCACTGTGATGCTCAAGGTGGGCGACATGAAGCTGATGACCGACTACTACCAGCGCGCACTCGGCCTTGAGGTTGTCGCCGAAGAGGATGGCGGTGTCTACCTCGGCCGCCTCCACCGCCCCTTGGTTCATCTGGCGTCGGCCCCTGCCTTGCACCTGCCGGGCAGGGGAGAGGCCGGGCTGTTCCACACGGCGCTGCTCTTCGATGACCAGGCTGCACTGGCTGCCACGGTGGCCACCGCCGCCCAGTTTGATCCCCGGCTCTTCACTGGCAGCGCCGACCACCTCGTTAGCGAGGCTTTCTACTTCAACGACCCCGAGGGCAACGGCATCGAGCTCTACTGGGACCGCCCCCGCAAAAACTGGTCCTGGAACGGCACTGAAGTTGTGATGGACAGCTTGGCGCTGCCGCCGCAGCGCTACCTGGAGCAGCACCTGTCCCAGGAATCTCTGGACGGCCAGCTGGGCACCGAAGCAGGCGTGGGTCACGTCCACCTCCAGGTTGGAGACGTCCAGTCAGCGCACGATTTCTACGTCGGCACCCTGGGATTCGAAAAGACCGCCGGCTGGCACGGGCAGGCCCTGTTCGTTTCGGCGGGCCGGTACCACCACCACATGGCCATGAATGTCTGGAACAGCCGGGGTGCCGGTCCACGCAAGGACACTTTGGGCCTGGGCGAAGTGCTCATCGAAGTGGCTTCCGGTGACGACGTCGGAGCGCTCGCTGACCGCCTGAAGGTCGCCGGTGTGGTCTCCCACCATACGGGCGCCGAGCTGCGGTTCGAGGATCCGTGGCGCAACAGCATCCGGGTTGCCGTCCGCTGAGTGCCGGTGGCCGGAAGTGCGGCCCGCCATGCACTAGGCTGATTCCGAACGGCCGGGGCGGCACCCTAAGCTGCCCGTCTGGGCCGCACCGTCGACGGAATGAGGGCTGTTCCCATGGGCTTCACTGAAATCTTTGTAGCTACCCACGACGCCGCGCTGAAACGCGCCGCTGTCCTTGACGCCGGCGGCTCGCCGTCCGGACCCGCGCTGCGGATACCTGGAGTCAGTGATTTCGAGATTGAACAGCTCGGCGACCTCGCCGGGGCTGCGGTCCACGCCGGTGGCGAGGGCTATGAACTGGCCATGGTTGACGTTTCCAGCGATTCACTCCTCGGCGTCCCGCCGGCAATGGTGCGCGCGCTGGCGGACCTCCTCAGCTACGAAACTGAGGGTGAAGGCAATGTCCTGGACGATGTCGCAGAAAAGTGGGCTGCCCAGGACGATATGCCGTTCGGCGCGGCCGACGCCCGGAACTATGTGCAGCAGCTTGCCGAGCTGGCCGGTGGAATCGACGACACCGAGCGCACCGGGTTGTATGTCTGGTCGTCCTAGGCCGGCAGCGGCCTTCCGGGCTTCCCGCCGGCCGCATCCAAACGTGTCAAGTCGAAATCCTGACGCTGATCTGGCACAATAAACAGGTACTCGATCTGCGTGGCCCCTCTCTCCGCGTCCGGATCCTGTCCTTCGAACCCTCAAGTATGGCCCGCCCCACGGGTGCAGAACGTCGGTTCAACCCTTTTCTGAAACAGGAGTGACCACAAAAGTGGCCGTAAAGATTCGCCTTAAGCGCTTTGGCAAAATGCGCGCACCGTACTACCGCATCGTCGTCATGGACGCACGCTCCAAGCGTGACGGCCGTGCCATCGAAGAGATTGGCAAGTACCACCCCACCGAAGAGCCCTCATACATTGAGGTCGACACGGACCGTGCCCAGTACTGGCTCGGCGTTGGCGCACAGCCGTCCGAGCAGGTTGCCGCGATCCTCAAGATCACCGGTGACTGGCAGAAGTTCAAGGGCCTCCCGGGCCAGGAAGGCACCCTGAAGACCAAAGCTCCCAAGGTTGCCTTTGTTGCCCCGGAAAAGGGTTCCGTGATCATCCCGGAAGCCATCACCAAGAAGGCAAAGCAGTCTGACGCAGCCGAGGCCCCGGCCGAAGCAGAAGCCACCGAGGCTGAGTAGATTGCTGGCAGAAGCGCTCGAACACCTGGTCCGGGGAATCGTTGATTCGCCGGAAGATGTCAAGGTCAGCTCGAAGAACAACCGCCGCGGGGACACCCTCGAGGTTCGCGTTCATCAGGATGACCTAGGCCGGGTGATCGGCCGTCAGGGCCGCACCGCACGTGCACTGCGCACCGTTGTGGCGGCGCTGGCAGACGGCGAACCGGTAAGGGTCGACGTCGTCGACACCGACCGCCGCCGCTAAGCGCTCGGCAATATCAGTTTTTTGCTCCGGCCCTTCCACCCGTCAAGGTGGAGGGGCCGGAGTGCTTTCATCACAACACTGTGGATACTCCCACAACCGGAACAGAGGAACAGATGCAGCTTCAGGTGGCACGAATCGGCAAACCGCACGGAATCCGCGGGGAAGTGACGGTCCAGGTTTTGACCGATGCTCCGGCGGACCGGTTTGTGCCGGGCACCGAGTTTGTCGTGGAGCCGGTTTCGGCGGGGCCCCTGACGGTTGAGAGCGCCCGCTGGAACAAGGACATCCTCCTCCTCGCGTTCGAGGGAATCGAAACCCGCAACCAGGCAGAGACTCTCCGCGGCGCCAAGCTGTTCATCGAAACCGAAGAGTTGGAGGGGGACGACGACGAAGGCTGGTACGAGCACGAACTGGTGGGACTCGAAGCGCGGGTGGGCTCACAGGTGGTGGGCAAGATCGCTGCCCTGCACACCATGCCGGTCCAGGACCTGCTGGTGGTCGAGGACGCAGACGGCAAGGAAATCCTCATCCCCTTCGTGGAGCAGATCGTGCCGGAAGTCAATGTGGCCGAGGGGTTTGTCCTGCTCACGCCGCCGGACGGACTTTTTGACATTAACTCCGACGACGCTGCTGCCGGCGGACCCGAGGGCAACGCGTAGATGAGAATCGACGTCGTCAGCATCTTCCCGGAGTACCTGGCGCCCCTGGAGCTGTCCCTCATTGGCAAAGCCCGCCAGGACGGCCTGCTGGACCTGCACGTCCACGATCTGCGCGGGTTCACTACAGACAAACACCGCTCAGTGGATGACACGCCGTACGGCGGCGGCGCCGGCATGGTGATGAAGGCGGAGCCATGGGCGCAGGCGTTGGCTTCCGTGGCCGGTGCCGACGAAGCCAAAGCAACCAAGCCGGTCCTGATCGTGCCGTCGCCGGCGGGGGAGCGCTTCACCCAGGCACTGGCACATGAGCTCGCCGAAGAGGAGCAGCTGGTTTTTGCCTGCGGACGCTACGAAGGCATCGACGAGCGCGTCATCGAATGGGCGGCTGAACATTTCACCGTTCGGCCCATGAGCCTGGGCGACTACGTGCTCAACGGCGGTGAAGTGGCTGTCCTGGCCATGGTTGAGGCTATCGGCCGGCTGCTGCCCGGCGTCGTGGGCAACCCCGAGTCACTGGTGGAGGAGTCGCACTCCGATGGGCTGCTGGAGTACCCGGTATACACCAAGCCCTCCAGCTGGCGTGACCGGGAAGTGCCGGCAGTACTGCTGAGCGGCAACCATGGGAAGATCGCGCAGTGGCGGCGCCACCAGCAGTACCAGCGGACGGCGGAGCGGCGCCCGGACCTGCTCGAAACGTTCGACGCCGGTAAGCTGCCACGTGCCGACCGGACCGCTCTCTACGACCTCGGGTACGACGTCGTCGATGGCCGCCTCCGTGCCCGGCGTGGGGTTGATAGTCAAACCGGTGCCGGTACCAGCGAGGGCGCCTCCACCTGAGCTGACAGGTCTGCCCGCTGCGGCAATTGGCTGAAGTCCTGTCAGTGTGGCAAAATTAGTCTTTGTGTCTGCTGGGTCCGCACCTGCCACAGGGGGAGCGCAACCAACAGCTGGACACCCCGGTACTTTCAAACATTGAACGGACCGGACCACTTAACTTTCGGCGGTAATCTCCGGGTGCGTCCTGCGCTTCCGGGCTTGGCCGCCGTGACCCAAAGTGAATGACCTGTGGCGTTCACCAGGAGTGCAATTATGCATATTCTCGATTCCGTAGATGCAGCCTCGCTGCGCACCGATGTTCCCGAGTTCCGCGCGGGTGACACCCTCAAGGTTCACGTGAACATCATCGAAGGCAAGAACTCCCGTGTCCAGGTGTTCCAGGGCTTCGTCCTGGGCCGCCACGGCGATGGCCTTCGCGAAACCTTCACCGTCCGCAAGGTCTCCTTCGGCGTCGGTGTGGAGCGTACCTTCCCGGTACACTCCCCGATCATTGAAAAGATCGAGGTCGTCTCCAAGGGTGACGTGCGCCGCGCGAAGCTGTACTACATGCGTGATCTGCGCGGCAAGGCTGCAAAGATCAAGGAAAAGCGCGACTTCCAGACCAAGAAGTAAGTCCCCCGGGACCTACAAAACAGGCCCCAGCCGTACCAGGCCAGCGCCGGAGCCCTTCGCAACAGCGCCCCAGGAATACGGATCATGGACCAGTCAAAACGCCAGCCCAGAAAAATGGGCTGGCGTTTTGCGTTCCTGGCGCTTCTCCTTGCCGTGCTTGTCAGCGGCCTGGTGCGTTCGCTGTGGCTGGATGTGTATTTCATCCCGTCCAACTCCATGGAGCCCCTCCTTGAAGGCGGCGACCGCATCCTGGTCTCCAGGACCGGCTTCAACAATGAGCCGGTCCGCCGGGGCGACATTGTGGTCTTTGACGGCAGGGGATCCTTTGCTCCGCTGAACAGCGGGAAGGGCCCCTTGCTGGATTCCGTCGCTGCGGCGGGCCAATGGCTGGGCCTGGCCGGCAGCGACACGACCTACGTCAAACGGGTCGTCGGACTTCCGGGGGATACTGTGATCTGCTGCGATACGGACGGAAAGGTCACCGTAAACGGGACAGCGCTTGACGAGCCCTATCTCTACGAGGGTGACAGGCCAAGCACGCAGGTCTTCACCGCAGTTGTTCCCGACGGAAGGCTGTGGCTGCTGGGTGACCACCGTTCGGTGTCCGCTGATTCGCGCAGCCTGCTCGGCGCTCCGGGCGGCGGCATGGTGCCGCTTGCCAGGGTCATCGGCAGGCCGGTCCACATCATCTGGCCAATTGATAGATTTGCTGAAGTACCACGGCCGCACGCGGCAGGACCAACGACACAGGACGGACCGTAATGCCCGAGAACGAAGCCCGGACTCCCGAGCCGCCCCGTGATGGTGCCACCGGCTTTTCCGCCGACCACAAGGCTGCCGATGCAGCGGGTTCCAGCCGCGCCAGTTCCGACGGCGGCGCTACCGCCCACATCGCGTCCGACGGCGGCCGTACCGTGCCCGATCCGGCCGACGACGACAACGGCGATGCTAGGCCGGCAGTGCCGGAACCCGGGCGCCGCTCCGCCGCGCCTAAGGCTGGAGCGCCCAGCCCGATTTTCATTTGGTTGAAGGAAGTTGCCACAGTTGTGGTGATCGCCGTGGTGCTGTCCTTCCTGATCAAGACTTTCCTGTTCAGGGCGTTCTATATTCCGTCTGAGTCCATGGTCAGCACCCTGGACGTCAACGACCGGATCTTTGTGAATCTCCTGGTGCCCGAGCCGCTCGCGCTCTCACGCGGCGACGTGGTGGTATTCCGGGATACCCAGGGCTGGCTTGCCGAGACGCCGGAGAAGGAGATCGGACCGTTCACCTGGGTCCAGGACGGTCTGACGTTTGTGGGCTTGCTGCCGGACAACTCCGAGCAGCACCTCGTCAAGCGAGTTATCGGGCTTCCCGGAGATAAGGTGATCTGCTGTGACAACGGCGGTAAACTGACCATCAACGGATCTCCTCTTGATGAAACCTACGTCAACGCCGCTGAGACGCCGCTCATCCGTGCCTTCGATGTTGTCGTTCCGGAAGGGAAAGTATGGGTGATGGGCGATAACCGCAACCACTCCGCTGATTCCCGCTCCCATCTGGATTCCAACGGCGGATTCGTCGATCTGGAGGATGTAGAGGGCAAGGCAGCCGTCATCGCATGGCCGCTGAACCGGATCACCGTCCTGGACAACTATCCCGACGTTTTCCGGAACGTGCCCGCGGGGAAATAGCAGTGCCAACAGTCACGCCAGCCCCTCTTGCCGCGGCGCCGGCCCGCCAAACTGCAGGTCCGCGTTCCAAAGCTCCTACTCTCCGGCACGAGCGGACCTTCAAGGCGCAGGGTGCCCGTTACCTGGCCGGCGTCGATGAGGTGGGGCGCGGCGCCCTGGCCGGGCCTGTGAGCGTCGGGATCGCCGTCGTCGACCTCCACACCCAGAAGCCCCTGTCCGGGGTGCGGGACAGCAAGCTGCTCAGCCCCGCGGAGAGGGAGCGCCTGGAACCCCTGGTTCGGAGCTGGAGCGTGGCATCCGCTGTGGGGCATGCTTCTGCCCATGAGATCGACGCGCTGGGCATCATCGCCGCGCTTCGGCTCGCCGGGACGCGCGCCTGGCTGGAGATCCTAGCCGCAGGAGTCAGTCCGGATGTGGTGTTGCTCGATGGCAGCCACAACTGGCTCACGCCGCCCGGGCAGCTTTCCCTGTTCGACGAGCCCGCCTTGGAGCCCGGCTGCGCTGCCCCCGTCCACACTAAGGTCAAGGCGGACATGCAGTGCCTCAGCGTGGCAGCCGCCAGCGTGATTGCCAAGGTGGAACGCGATCAGCAGATGCGCGGCCTGCACATCGAATATCCGGATTTTGGCTGGGACGTCAACAAGGGATACGCCACCGTAGTCCACCGCGAGGCGCTGCGCGCCGCCGGCCCTACCCCCTACCACCGGGTGAGCTGGAACCTCCTCGGCGGCGATCTCTGATGCCTGGCGCCGGGCGGTAGCACTCATGAAGCGCTGCTGCCGCGCCGGTGGTGCCTTGGATGGTGCAAGATGGAAGCATGAGTGCTGAGGATCTTGAGAATTATGAAACCGACATGGAGCTGCAGCTCTACCGTGAATACCGGGACGTCGTCGGGCTCTTCAGCTACGTTGTCGAGACGGAACGCCGCTTTTACCTGGCCAACCACGTTGACCTTCAGGCGCGCAGCGCCGACGGCGAGGTGTATTTCGACCTGACGCTGCAGGACGCCTGGGTGTGGGACGTCTACCGCTCGGCCCGCTTCGTCAAGACGGTCCGGGTGCTGACGTTCAAAGACGTCAATGTCGAAGAACTGCCGCGCAACGAGGAACTCGCATTGCCCAAGGACGTTGACCTCGGCAACTGACGGCCCCTGCCCCGCCACTAGTCCTCCACACGGCCGCTGAGGCAGGGGTTTGCCAGGTTTACCCACATAGGCGTCCGACTTTTCACGCTCCGCTGCCCTGCCCCTGCAGGCTGGTTGCGGAGGTAGAAAATGAAAGCCAAAGACCTGTTGGGCCAGCGCGGCGAGGAGCTTGCCGCCGGCTATCTTGAATCGCTGGGCATGCTGGTGGTGGAGCGGAACTGGCGCTGTGCCGAAGGTGAAATAGACATTGTGGCGCTGGACGGGGATGCCCTGGTGATCGCCGAAGTGAAAACCCGGCGCAGCCTGGACTACGGCCACCCGTTTGAGGCCGTCGGGACCGCCAAACTCGCCCGCCTGCATCGGCTCGGATCGGCCTGGTGCAGGAACCGGGAACTGCGGATGCCGTTGCGGCGCGTGGACATCGTGGCCGTGGTGGACGACGGCGGCGGAGACCCCTTGGTGGAACACCTCAGAGGGGTGGGTTAGATGGCTCTGGGCAGGACCTACTCGGTAGCACTGGTGGGGTTGAACGGGTACATCGTCGAGGTCGAGGCTGACATCGGCCAGACTTTGCCTGCATTTGTCATCCTTGGCCTGCCGGACGCAGCCCTCAATGAAGCCAAAGAACGGATACGGTCGGCGGCCAAGAATTCCGGTATCCCGCTGAGCCGCCGGAAGATCACTGCCAACCTGATTCCGGCATCGCTGCCCAAGCGCGGTTCCGGCTTTGACCTGGCGAAACTGTAGGCTAGACACACTGTGAATACCCAAAGGAAAGCCGGGATCTACACCCGGATCAGCAACGATAAAGAAGGCGCGGGCCTCGGCGTCACCCGTCAGGCTGAGGACTGCCGGGAACTGGCCGCCCAGCTCGGCTGGGACGTAGTTACCGTCTACGAGGACAACGACATCAGCGCGTACCAGCGCAAGAAAGCCCGAACCGGTTACCAGCAGATGCTGGCCGATCTTGAATCCGGCAGGATCAACGCAGCCGTTGCCTGGCACACCGATCGGCTTCACCGCCGTAACGCCGAGCTGGAAAAGTTCATAGACATCATTGAGCGCACCGGAGCCAAAGTCTCCACCGTCCGCGGGGGACAGCTCGACCTGGCAACCCCTGACGGACGCATGATGGCCCGCATGCTTGGCTCAATCGCCCAGCGGGAAGTTGAGCACGGTCAGGATCGTGTCAGGCGCGCTAAACAGCAGGCAGCCCAGGCGGGGAAGTGGCGCGGAGGGCCGCGCCCGTTTGGCTATGAGGCGGACGGGCTGACCATTCGAAAGGCGGAGCAGACTGCCGTGAAGCAGGCGTCGGACAAGCTCATTGCGGGCCAGTCGCTCCGCTCCATCGCCGCAGAGCTAACCGCTCGGGGTTTCCGCACCACTTCTACCAAGTCGCTGCCGCTGGACGAGATCAACCTCCGCAACATCCTGCTCCGCCCACGCAACGCAGGCTTCGCCGAATACCGCGGCGAAATTATCGGCGAACCAGCGCAATGGCCGGGCATCCTGACAGAGGAGACGTGGCGCGCCGTCGTGTCCATCCTCAAAGATCCTTCCCGCCGCACCACCACCGGCAGCACACCCAAATGGCTGGGATCCAATCTCTACCTTTGCGGGGTTTGCAAAAAACCGCTCCGCGCCAGCATGTCCAGCGACCGTCGGCGCGTCTACCGATGCACCAACGGTTCCCACGTCGCGCGGACGCTAACCGCCGTCGATGGAGTCGTGACGGGCACCATCGCCGAATACCTCAGGCAGCCGAAAGCAGCCGGGCTGCTCATAAGCGAGAGCACGGACGACGTAGGCCCGCTCCGGGAGGAAGCCGCCGTGCTACGCGCCAGGCGTGACCAGCTGCCGCTCGACCACGCAGAAGGCAACCTGACGGCCCAGCAGGTCAAGATCGCCACCGCGCACCTTGACGCACGGATTCTCGATTTGGAGTCCAAGCTCGCAGAGGCGGGTCGCGGCGCCGGACTCGCTGACCTGCTCGCGGCCCCTGACACAGGACAGGCCTTCCTTGGCGAGACCTTGGGACGCCGCCGCGCCGTCATCAACCGCCTGGCAACGGTGACCCTTCTTCCGCAACGGAAGGGCAGGCCGAAGGGCTGGGTCTCCGGAGAGGACTATTTCGACCCGGCCACAGTAACGTTCCAGTGGAAGGCCCAGACATGACCGACCCCAACGAGGAATACCACGCACTGAGGTTTCACCCTGACGCCGTTAAGATAGTCCGCGCAGGGCAGCGGCGAGAGGGCCGCGCACTCCGAATGCCTCTGCACTGCTCCGCCGGTCACCGGACGGGGGTGGCCCTCGAGCTGGTAGTCAGCGAAGACAACGGGTTGGACGATGAGGACTATCGGTCCGTTCCTCCCCAGATTGTGATGTCCTGGGGTCGTGACCTAGCCGTCACGGCCAATCCTGGGAAGGCAGTCCGCGCCGATCCCTACTGGGCCGGTGACGGAACGGGCAAGGTCTGGCCGGAGGTCACCACTATCCATTGCCGCTGCGGCTGGTCGGCACAACGCCAGCATCTGAAACTCCTCCGTGCGGCAATCGAACGCATTGTCAAGGTTCGCCAAGGACAGCAGAGCAGTTACCGGATTACCCTCACATGAACAGCAAGACTTTGTTAGTATTGAGCCAAATTGGTGGTGGCGACCATCTCCCGCAGACGCACGTACAGGGCCCCAGAAGGGGAAGTAGCGTAAACAGCTCCCGGTGAAGCGACAGCTTGCTGCTGTCTTCACATGGGAGCTTTTTCATGCCCAAGCTGGACCCCCTCGAACCTGCCAACAAAGTCGTTTTCGCGCGCAACAATCTCGGAGTAGCGACCCGCCGCGCCGACCCGGAGGCCGTAGCAGCAGCACGGCAGAACCTCGCCGCGGCCAAGCTCGAAGCCTACATAGCGAAAGTCGTCGCCGAGGCGCCGCCGCTGGATCAGTCCCAGCTAGATGCAATAGCGGTCCTGCTCCGCCCGGTCCCTGCGGACAAGCCCGCCTCCGGCGGTGATGCTGTATGAGAGCAGAGATAAGCCGCCCAGCGGGAACTGGGCGGCCACAACCTCAACACACAACAAGAATATCAAGCGCCGCCGCCTCGGCCCGGCTGGTCGCAGCGCTCGAAGCCAACGGACACAGGGTCAAGCAGACCAGCGCGAGCACGTGGATGGCGCAATGCCCTGCGCATCCAGACAGGACGCCTTCACTGTCAATCAGCCAGGGCGAGGGCCGAGTGCTGGTCAAGTGCTTCGCGGGATGCGCGGTGGAGGACGCTCTCGCACCCCTCCACCTCCGACTGGCGGACCTCTTCGACGCACCCGAAGCCAAAGCCCCCGCCAAGGTCGAGGTGGCACGCTATCCGTACACAGACGCGGACGGGACCGTGCTCTTCGAAAAGATCCGCTACGTCCCCAAGTCATTCATCATCACCCCACCCGGTGCGGTCGGGAAGCTGGGGAAGAAACCCCTCTACCGGCTGCCCGAGCTGCAGCCCGCAATCCAGGCCGGCAAAATCGTCCTTCTGGTCGAAGGCGAGAAGGACGCTGACCGGCTGAGATCAGAGGGGTACACGGCGACATGCAACTTTGACGGTGCCGGTAAATTCAACAAACCCGAATACGCCGAATATCTGCGAGGCGCCAAGGTGCTCCTCATCGCCGACAACGACGGCGCCGGACACCGCCACGCCGACCAAGCCAAAGCACTCCTGGAACGCGCCGGAATTGCGGTGACCGTGAAAATCCCTGCGGCGGGAAAGGACGTTTCCGACCACTTAGACGCGGGCTTCGGCATAGACGACCTACAGCCCTACCCGGGCCCACGCACGGATGAACTCAAGCCGGATACCAAACTGGTCGACGACAGTGGTGATACTGGCAAGGGACTGAAACTGCGGACAGCCACGGATTTGGAGCTCCCACCACCGCCAAAGTGGCTGGGAGTAGGTTGGCTCCCCAGAAGCGCGCTCACCGTCATGGTCGGCGAAGAGGGCATTGGCAAGTCCCTGCTCTGGGTCCGTATGGCTTCACACGTCACCACCGGGAAGCCCTTCGCCCCCTTCGGAATGCCAGCCCGAGAGCCGGCCGACGTCGTCATCATCGTCACGGAGGACTCTCCGTCCGAAGTCATGTCACGCCTGCATCTCGCCGGCGCTGACCCGAACAGGATCCACTTCTTCGCCGCCGAGAATGACGGAACTGGAACACCGGTCTTCGGTAGCGGATACCAAGGCGACATGCTCCTACTTGACGCTCTCCTCGACGAACGGGATACCAAACCGGCAATGTTGGTGGTGGACGCCTGGCTGGACACTGTCGCGGGAAACCTGAACATCCGGGACACCCAACAAGCTCGCGCAGCCCTGGATCCCTGGAAGCAACTGGCGACCAAGCACAATCTCGCCGTGCTCCTCGTGACCCACACCAACCGTACGGAGTCCACCAACATCAGGGACCTCATGGGTGGCACCGCGGCGCTTCGGCAGAAGGCCAGAATGGTCCTTTTCGCCGCACGGCCCAAGAGTGACCACGACAGTCCAGTGCAGCACCTTTGGGTTGGACCGGACAAATCCAACGTGACTGGCCTTGTCGATGCAGTGAAGTTCCAAGTCAGGGTGGAGCAGGTCCGGGACAGGAGCAACGAGGACCCGGGCACGTCAGCCCATCTGACAGCCCCGGCATCCGCTCTGATGACGATCAGGAACCTACTGGTGCAGTGGAAACAGGAAGAGTCGGAGGCCAACAGGAAACCAACCAAAGCCGAAGAATGCCAGGAGGCCATACGCGACTACCTATCGGAGGGGGACGGACAATGTCGTACCCGTGACCTCAAGGACCATCTGCAGCAGAGCGGCTACGGGAAGACCGTGGCTGAAATGGCCATGTCCAACCTCGGGGAATCTGTTCGGAACGCCGAGTTCGGCGGGGAATTCACGTTTAGGCTTAAGGGCTCGCAACCTTCCTACGAGGAGCCTGTACCCCAGGAAGTTAGTGAGGTTAGGAAGGTTGCAAAGGATGGCAGTTCACCTCCCATACTTCCTAACCTTCCTATTCTCCCTGCCTCCTACTTGTCTGGACCGGAGATCAGGAAGCAAGCGTCAGACGGTTTACAGGCCGGCGACCTATGCACAAACTGCCACGCGGGCCGCCTCACTGACGCCAACGCATCAAAGGGCATCAGCCTTTGTAACCAATGTCTTTTTGAAGAACCGAGTCACACGGGTTTCCATGGGCGGACACCACTTATGAACTGAACCAATAGATGTCCCTACCCTGTGGGCTCGTCGTGAGGACCCGCAGGGTAGGGGCGTTCGGATCGCTAAGGACCCCGGACGGAAGCGCGCCCGGGTAGCCATTCGCACAAAGTTTCAAAATTGTGAATGACCCCTTGAGCATTTTGAGCAAAGTGGAAGGAAAGCAAGTGGAAAAGCAATACCTCAAGGAATGCGCCCAATGCGAACGGCACATGCTGGCTACTAACCCTGACACGCTTTACTGCGGGCGCCGATGCGCTAAGCGTGCCCGCTTCACCTACGACCCGGCACGCAGCCGCCGACCAATCGTGGCCTGTGCTGTGTGTGGTCGTCGGTTTGCCCAAGCGGCTGCAATGGGGAGGCTCAGGGTCTGTTGCCCGCTTCATTACGGTGGCTACCGAGACTGCTTAGAGTGTGGCGCACGGTGTCGTCCCCGGCCTGGTGGAAAATTATGCCGGAAATGCAAAACAGGGACCAGCCATCTATCTGAATGAGAATGGGTCGGAGCTGATCAGCTGTTGGTGCTGGACGCAATTCGTTGTAGGTAACGTCGAACAGATGTTTCTAATGGAGTCCTGCATAAACAAGTAGGTGTCTGCGGTCGCTTCTATATCTTTATGCAGCCGCGCTTTTGCCTGTTTGAGGTGTCGTTCCAAATCGACGAGCGCGTTAGATAGTGAATACGCAGTCGAGCTGCAATTACTTTTTGGACAAGCGGCAGCTGCAGGTGCTGTAACGTCCCAGTAACGCGCTGGATTCAACAATACGGGTTGAGAGTAGTGCACCCGGCGGTTGAACTGCTTTCAGACGGCGAGGAGGAGGAGACGTGGCCGGTTGGGCCGTGAATGCGGGGACGAAAATAGGGAAGCTGCGTGAGGAACTGGAAACCCTTCCGGCTTCGCAGGATGCAGCGAAAAAGCGCATGCAGTCTACGCTCGATGACGTTGAGGACGAGCTCAGGCTTCCAAACCGTCTAAAAAGCGTGTTGCTGGCGAATGGTGCACAGAAGGTTTGGGGTGCTATACACACAGTCGAAGAGGTGCTCCTCTCTTTGGAACAGGACCCGAGCCGTGCAGAGGACCGGGCAATACGTTGCGGCCGCAGCAGCCTCTCCAGCAGGCGCGTGGAAGTCTGTAAGAGGGAATTTGATAAGGCAACCGCCGCTGCTGACAAGTTGCGTTTAGCACGGAATTTCCAAGCTGAAGCGCACGGTGCAGCGCAGGACCGTCACAACTCGGAACGGAACAAGCAGAGAGGGATGCTTATCATTTGCGTCGTTCTGCTCGCGATTGCGGGTGTGGTTGCAATACTTCAGGCCAACAGTCGATCCTCTTTTCTCCCGTCGCCAGAAGACGGAAGCGTGTCGGGATTTACTCTTCTATCTCTTGTTATGTTCTTTGGCCTGTTAGGAGGCCTGCTGAGCGGGTTTGTAAATCTCTACATTCGGCCCACCAGACTAGACCACACTCAATGGTTCGACATCAAACCGGTATCCATGTGTGTCAACGCAGCGTTTGGACTCTGGACCTCATTTATCGGGGTGATGGCAGTGGGAACAGGGTTAATAGTCGGAAAATATCTATCGCTACCGGCAGTGCTGTTGTTGGCGCTTATTTTCGGTTACGGCCAACAAGCCGTGGCTAAGTTGTTGGAACGAAAGGCATCTGACATTATCGAGGCGACCAAATGATTCATGGAGCCAGCAAGTTGTGCGATGCGTGCGCGGCTCGCACCAGCGAGAAGTAGATCGCCGTTCTGAGAGGTCATTTGTGCTGCATTCCACTGCCTAAACAGCGGCCACAAGCCCACTGCGGGTGGGTAACTTGAGGATTCAAGAATGGAATCATGGTGTCAGCATTTGAATTATTACCTGCACAACTGGAAATGTCTGGCACTCATGCCGCCGTAACGCCTAAAGGAGACGTCCTCTACTTCTCATATGACCCAGCAGCCGAGAACGAGGTTGGGACCTGCAAGTGGCAGATGTGGAATATAGAGCGCGGAGCTTTCGGTCCCTCCGGTGACGTCCAGAGGAACATATTCTGTGCAGGCCACACCTGGCTAGGCAACGGGCTCCTTCTGGTTGGAGGTGGACAATCATGGAACTGGGCTGGACCAGGCGTGGGGGCTGACCATGATGTTCATACTTTTGACCCAGCCAACGCCACTTGGACCAAACATCGGCCAATGCCTTGGGCAAGGTACTACCCCACTTGCGTCACACTGCCCCGAGGCGACGGACTAATCGTTGGCGGCGCCGCCAACCGATATTTCCCGACTTTCACCAATGTCCCCAATGATAAGGCGGAAATATTCTCACTGACTGAGAAGCAGGCCGGCAAACCCTTCGAGTTCAACCCCGGTCACATCGTCGATATGTACCCCTTCCTGCACGTCGTACCTTCGGTTGATGGCAAGAACGGACTACTTTGGGTATTTTCCCGCAACGCGTGTCGCCTGTGGGACATAGAAACACGGAAATGGCTATCCCAGCATTGGAAGATGGCTCTCGTGGGACGCCGAAGCTATCCCCACCAAGGAGCAAGCGTCCTGCTCCCGCTGCGTCATGATAACCCTCAATATGTCCGCATTCTTACGGTCGGAGGAGCGGGGGAAACGTCACTCTATCCTTTGCCCCATGAAAAGATAATCGCAGCCGCTGACTGTGAAATCTTTGAAATCAACACAAACGATTCCACAAAGAGTTTTTGGCGCTCCCCGCACGGTGGCAACATGTCACATGCCCGGTTTATGTGTGACGCCACACTCCTAGCCGACGGCACCGTGCTCGTAACGGGAGGGGCCGGAGCCGGCGTAGCCGACCACTCCCACCATCCGGTGCTGGAGGCCGAATTATTCAACCCAGAGAACGAGTCCTGGGCACCAGCAGGCACACTCAACCGCAATCGCATGTACCACTCCACAGCAGTACTGCTGCCTTCAGGAGCCGTTGCAGTCGCCGGAAATACTGAGCACTGGAACCCAGCAAATCCCGTTGAGGACTCAAGCATCGAAATTTATCGACCGGGTTACATGGCTAGCAGTGACAGGCCTCGAATCACCGCTGCAACGTCAAACTTCCTCGCCCTAGGGTCAATAAATGTCGAGATAACCGTCGAAGCCAGTGCAGAGATAGAGCGTGTGGCGCTTGTCCGGTGTTCGTCCGTGACGCACAGCATTAACTCCGACCAGCGATACGTCACCTTGGACTTCAAAAGGCACAGCCATTCCAAGCTGCAACTTCTCATGCCCGGGTCCGCCAGCGTCGCTCCGCCAGGACCCTACATGCTGTTCGTCCTTGACGTGCACGGCATTGCCTCTGAAGCCGCCATGGTTACGGTTCGCCATGCTGAACCTACTGGGCCGCGCTGGATCGGTCTTCCGGGTTCGGCCAGGGACATAGGCGTTGGCGCCAACGGCACTGTTTGGGTCATTGGTACCGATTCCACGCCGGGCGGACACGGAGTTCATTTCTGGACCGGGAGCGGGTGGCAAGGCATTGACGGAGGGGCCGAAAGAATCGCAGTCGACCATCAGGGGCTGCCTTGGGTAGTCAACAACGCGGGAAAGATCTTCCGACGCGAAGGAGACGCCTGGATCGGTCTTCCGGGTTCGGCCAGGGACATAGGCGTTGGCGCCAACGGCACTGTTTGGGTCATTGGTACCGATTCCACGCCGGGCGGACACG
>NZ_JAVDRS010000002.1:0-854614 GCF_031454915.1 Pseudarthrobacter sulfonivorans
ACACAACCAACACCCCCGGAAATAACGGAAGAAGAAGGCTGCAAAATTTGAAACCAGCTGTAAAAACCAGACCACACCACGGGGTGGCGGATCCAGTCAATTCAACCAATTAATAATAAATTGGTATCAACAAACTTGGCACACTATTGAGTTCTCAAACAACAGACACACCCGGCACCACCACAACAACATTCCGTCATGGATCGCTCCGGAGCAACTTTTCAAACTTACCGGCTGATCTCACTCTTGTCAAACCGGCGTCCGCGACCTTCATCAGCCTAAGGCTTTCGTGTCGATTTTTCCGTCTGACTCCGTGGAGCAGCGCGGAAATAAACTCTACCACCACTTTGCGGGGTTGGCCACCCAGCCCCCGAACAGCCTCCTGCTACCCCTCCATCATCCAACGAAAAAGCCCGGAATCTCAAGGGATTCCGGGCTTTTTCGTCTTCTTTTAAGAGACCGGCTTCACAGCTGGCTGCGCACCGGCCGGCTGTCCATCCGCCGTCTGCGCCCCGGGCTTGAAGTATGCGGCACCCAGCGGAGGCAGCGTAACGGTCAACGTTGCCGGCTGACCGTCAAGGCCTTCGCCGGTGGCAGTCAGGGGCCCGGTGTTCAGGACACCTGATCCGCCATAGGCCGCCGCATCGGTATTGAGCACCTCCACCCAGCCTCCGGCCGCCGGAACCCCAAGCGTGTAGCCCACATGCGGGCCACCGGAGAAGTTGATGGCGACGACCAACGGATTGCCGTCCTTGTCCCAACGGATGAAGGTCAGGACGTTGTGGTCGGCGTCGCCACCATTGATCCACTGGAAACCACCGGGCTCGTTGTCCCGGGTGTACAGTGCCGGCGTCGAGCTGTACAGCTCGTTGAGGTCCTTGGTGAGGAGCTGCATTCCGCGGTGCGCCGGAATTTCGGCGAGATACCAGTCCAGGCCATGCTGTTCGGACCATTCTGCTTCCTGGCCGAACTCGGTACCCATGAAGATGAGCTGCTTACCGGGGTGGGCCCACTGGTACGCCAGGAACGCGCGCAGGTTGGCCAGCTGCTGCCAGCGGTCACCGGGCATCTTGCGGAGCATGGACCCCTTGCCGTGCACTACTTCGTCGTGGCTGATGGGGAGCAGGAAGTTCTCAGTGAACGCGTACACCATGGAGAACGTCACGGTTCCGTGGTGCCACTTTCGGTTAACCGGGTCCTCGGAGGCGTACTTGAGGGAGTCGTGCATCCAGCCCATATTCCACTTCAGCCCGAAGCCCAGGCCGCCATGGCTCGTCGGAGCCGTCACGCCGGGGAAAGCCGTGGATTCTTCGGCAATCATTACCGCGCCGGGGTGGGTCTTGTAGACGGTGGCGTTGACTTCCTGCAGGAACGACATCGCCTCGAGGTTCTCCCGCCCGCCGAAACGGTTGGGTGACCACTGACCGTCTTCCCGCGAGTAGTCCAGGTACAGCATCGAGGCCACCGCATCCACCCGGAGCCCGTCAATGTGGAACTCGTCGAGCCAGTACAGGGCGTTGGCCACCAGGAAGTTCCGCACTTCCGTCCGGCCGAAGTCGAAGATCAGCGTTCCCCAGTCGGGGTGCTCCCCCAGGTTCGGGTCGGCGTGCTCGTACAGCGCCTCACCGTCAAACTGGGCCAACGCCCAGGAATCCTTCGGGAAGTGCGCCGGGACCCAGTCCAGGAGCACACCGATGCCAGCCTGGTGCAGGGAATCCACCAGGAACCGGAATTCGTCCGGGTGGCCAAACCGCGAGGTCGGCGCAAAATAGGACGTCACCTGGTAGCCCCAGGAGCCGCCGAAGGGGTGTTCAGCCACGGGCATGAACTCCACGTGCGTGAAGCCGAGCCACTTGACGTATTCCACCAGTTCCTTGGCGAGCTCGCGGTAGCCCAGGCCAAGGCGCCACGAGCCCAGGTGGACTTCGTAGACGCTCATGGGGGAATTGTGCGGGTCGCGCTGGGCGCGTGCTTCCATCCACTCGGCGTCCTTGAACGCGTAGGACGGCTCAACCACCCTGGAGGCTGTCAGCGGCGGGACCTCGGTGCCGAACGCCAAAGGGTCCGCTTTTTCCACCCAGTTCCCGTGCTTGGTCTTGATCTCGAATTTGTAGCACGCCCCTGCTAAAACGCCGGGGACGAAGACTTCCCAGACACCTGAGGAGCCCAGTGACCGGAGCGAGTTCTCGCGGCCGTCCCACGCGTTGAAGTCGCCCTTGACCCTGACGGCCTGCGCGTTCGGAGCCCAGACGGCGAAGGAAACGCCATCGACGTCACCAAGCGAGGACTTGTAATGCTGGACATGGGCGCCCAGGACTTCCCAGAGCTTTTCGTGCCGCCCTTCACCAATCAGGTGCAGGTCCACTTCACCCACTGTGGGCAGGTAGCGGTAGGGCTCGTCCACTGTTACAGGTTCGGCCCCGGCGTAGGTAACCTGCAGCCGGTAATCCGGTACGTGGCCAGCCTGGAGCGGTTCCAGGACCGCCACCCAAACGCCATGTTCCTCATGCGTCATGGGGACGGAACCGGCGGCAGTCACGACGCTCACGGCCTCCGCGAGGTGCTTGACCGTCCTGACGGTGACGTGGCCGTGGTCGTCCAGGTGGGCACCGAGTACCGAGTGCGGCGCGTGGTGTTCGCCGTTTGCCACCTGGCCCAAAGTGTCCGGGTCCACGTGAAGCGGCACACTCGGCCTGTCTGTTGGTGCTGAGCCTGTCATGTTGATACCTTCCGATGCTGCGCCGGACTGTTCGCCGGAGCCTTTAACGCTAAGGAGCCGCCTGGACGCATTCGTCGGAATGGCCAGCCAGTCAGGTCTGTTCCGCAATTCATAGACGACTTCGTAAAGTGCCTTGTCCAGCCACAATGCCACAAAGAGCGGCGAACGGCGGTCGATGGTGCCTGGCATGACCGTGCCATAGCCGGCGAGGAACGCGTCGGCGCAATCATCCACCCAGGATGCCGGAACGCGTGCCCCCTGGTACTCCCGTTCGGCCGCGCCGGCCGCATAGTCGAAGGAACGCAACATGCCCACCACGTCCCGGAGCGGAACGTCGGGGAAATTGCGTTCGGCGATGGGCCGCAGGGGTTCACCCTCGAAATCCAGGATGGCCCACCGGCCAGACTCCCCACCGTGGCCCGGGACCTGCAGGATCTGCCCAAGGTGGAGATCGCCGTGGATCCGCTGCAACGGTCCGGCCGCCACGCCGTCGAGCCCGGAAAGCAGCGCCTGCAGCGCCTCGTCATAAGACCCGACGGCGGAACGGGCTTCCACCCACGCCTCGCGGACACGTTGGGCTACTCCAGGCGCAATGACCTGGCCCGGCACGGGCTCCACCGATGTGCCAAGTGCATGTGCCAGCCTCCGGTGGACGGTGGCCGTAGCCGCGCCGAGGGCATGTGCCTCCGCAGTGAAATCGGCCCCCGTCCGGGCGGCATCCACGGCCAGTCGCCAGGCGTCGCGGCCGCCGGCAAGGAATTCATGGGCTACTGCAAGCTCGCCCCTGGCCGGGCGGGGACCGGACGGAAGCCCACCGGGCCCGCTCGGCCCCGGCGCCTGCCATTCCCCACGCACCCAACCCAGGGTGGCAGGCACCTCGGAAGTACCCTCGGCGGTCAGCGCTGCGCCTACCTCGACCTCCGGGTTGACGCCTTCCGAAAGGACCCGGAAGAACTTCACGATGGC
The DNA here is from genome assembly GCF_031454915.1 of Pseudarthrobacter sulfonivorans. GTDB lineage: Bacteria > Actinomycetota > Actinomycetes > Actinomycetales > Micrococcaceae > Arthrobacter > Arthrobacter sulfonivorans_C. Next base: position 3,686 of record NZ_JAVDRS010000002.1, read on the forward strand.
CGCGGACTCGCCGTCGTCGACGATCACGGAACTATTTGACTGCTCCCCGGACAGCACTTTGACCATGCCGTGGGCAGTGGGCAGGCGGTGGTCCGACGCCGTGCGGTGCCCGGTCGCCGCACCTGAGCGCGAGCCGGACTCGGAACGGATCAGTTCCAGCCAGGCGGACACAAAGGAAGGATCATGCACGGCGTCGTAGATCCAGTGCAAACCGGCATCAGGTGCCCGGCCCACCAGTGCACCTTCGGCACCAGCGAGCGGAACATCGCGATAACTCAGCGGAACCTGGACCACATCGGTCCGCTGTCCGCCGTCGGCCGTCCTGGAGGAAACGGCCAGCAGGAAGACCTCCAGCCGCGCCTGCCCGGCCGGGTCCTCGAGGCTCAGGCTGCCCGCCTGTGCGAGCGAAAAATCGCCTGACTTCACGGGGAACCAGCGCTGGCGCGGAAGCCATTCCCGCAGGGCGGCACCCAGCGTGGGCGTAAGAATGGGCTCGTTCATGTCAGTTCTCGATGGACAGGATGGGGAGTGCCTGCGTGTAAGGGGACGTCGGATTGGACGTCGCCGACCGGACCCTGAGCCAGAAGAAATCATGGCTGCCCAAGGTCAGCGTCAGTGATCCGTCGTCGTCGATCCCGGGGAACGGCTGGCCGCCGAAGACGTCCCGCAGACCGCGGCCGGCGAACTGGGGGATGCGCAGTTTTGCGGCGACGGGGTGCTGGGAAAGGTTGAATGCGCACAGAATGGATTCCCCAGGCAACCCAGCGGTGTTGTCATCCGAGAGTTCCCGGAGGTACGCCACCACGGCGTCATGGTCGGCCTCGACATGCTTGAACGCCCCCAGGCCGAACACCGGGTGGTTCTTGCGGACGCTGAGGATCTGCCGGGTCCAGCGGAGCAGCGAACCGGAATGGGCGGCCTCGGCTTCCACATTGGCCATGTTGTAGTTGTACACCAGCGACTGGATGACGGGCAGGTAGAGCTTGCCCGGATCGGCATTGGAGAACCCGGCGTTCCGGTCCGGGTTCCACTGCATGGGCGTGCGCACCGCATCGCGGTCCTCAAGCCAGATGTTGTCCCCCATGCCGATTTCATCCCCGTAGTACAGGAACGGGCTGCCAGGCAGCGATAGAAGCAGGGCGTTGATCAGCTCGATCTCGGCCCGGGAATTGTCCAGCAATGGCGCCAGGCGGCGTCGGATACCAATGTTGGCGCGCATCCGCGGGTCCGGGGCGTACCAGCCGAGCATGGCCGCGCGCTCGTCCGCTGTGACCATCTCAAGGGTCAGCTCATCGTGGTTGCGCAGGAACGTCCCCCACTGTGCCCCTTCGGGGATCTCCGGGGTGTCATGCATCGTCTCGATGATGGGCGCGGCCTTCTGGTCGCGCAGGGCGTAGTAGAGCCGCGGCATGATGGGGAAATGGAAGGCCATGTGGCATTCGGGCTCTTCTGCTGTCCCGAAATATTCCACCACCTCGTTGGGCGGCTGGTTGGCCTCGGCGATGATGACGCGCCCCGGGTAGCTTTCATCCACCATGGCCCGCAGCTTGCGCAGGAAATCATGCGTGGCCGGCAGGTTTTCGCAGTTCGTCCCCTCTTCCTCGAAGAGGTACGGAATCGCGTCGGCCCGGAACCCGTCGATGCCCTGGTCCAGCCAGAACCGCACCACATCAAAGAGCGCCTCGATGACCCTGGGGTTTTCAAAGTTGAGGTCAGGCTGGTGGCTGAAGAAGCGGTGCCAGAAGAACTGCCGGCGGATGGGGTCGAAGGTCCAGTTGGACTCCTCCGTGTCCACGAAGATGATGCGGGCGTCCTGGTACTTCTCGTCAGTATCGCTCCACACGTAGAAATCGCCGAAGGGTCCGTCGGGATCCTTGCGCGATTCCTGGAACCAGGGGTGCTGGTCCGAGGTGTGGTTCAGCGGCAGGTCGATGATGACGCGCACGCCGCGGGCGTGGGACTCGGCCACCAGCCGCTTGAAGTCGCTGATGGTACCGAACTCGTCCAGGACGGAGTTGTAGTCCGAGATGTCGTAGCCACCGTCGCGCAGCGGCGACTGGAAGAACGGCGGAAGCCACAGGCAGTCCACGCCCAGCCACTGCAGGTAGTCAAGCCTGTCGATCAGGCCCGAGAAATCGCCCGAGCCGTCCCCGTTCGCATCCGCAAAAGCCCTGACCAGTACTTCGTAAAACACGGCCTTCCGATACCACAGAGGATCGTGGGCCAGGCCCGGCGCGTTTAGCTCAAACGTGCTTTTGGGGGTGAAATGCTGACTTGAACTCTGCGGATTAAAACTCACTGATGCAATCTCCGTACGCTCAGAATGTGTGCGGGTTCGACATGCGCGTCCAGACGGACGTAATTGTATTCGCCCCATTCCCAGGATTCACCGGTGATGAGGTCCTCCACCCTGAAGGCACCGTTGGGCAACAAATCCTCGGGATCGAGTTCCAAGGCGGCCAGATCCAGCGATACGGTGCTTTCCCGGGTACCGTGCGGATCCACGTTGACCACCACAATGATGGTGTCCTTGGTGCCGTCCGGCAGGGTCTTGTGCTTGGAGTAGACAACTGTCGCGTCGTCCGAGCTGTGGTGGACGGTGAGGTTCTGCAGGTCCTGCAGCGCGGGGTGCGCGTGCCGGATGCTGTTGAGCCTGGTCAGGTACGGCGCCAGCGTGCGGCCTGATTCGGCGGCGGCGTCCCAGTCACGGGCCTTGTATTCGAACTTTTCATTGTCGATGTATTCTTCCGCTCCGGGGCGGGCTACATGCTCGTAGAGCTCGTAGCCGGCGTACACGCCCCACAGCGGGCTGGCAGTGGCGGCCAGTGCAGCACGGATCTTGAACGCCGCCGGGCCGCCGAACTGGAGGTATTCCGTAAGGATGTCCGGGGTATTGACGAAGAAGTTCGGGCGGAAGAATGCCGCCGATTCGTGGCTGACCTCCGCGAAATAGGTTTCCAGTTCCTTCTTCGTGTTCCGCCACGTGAAGTAGGTGTAGGACTGCTGGAATCCGGCCCGGCCCAGGGCATGCATCATTGCGGGGCGGGTAAATGCCTCTGCAAGGAACACCACGCCAGGAGTCTTTTTGTTGACCTGCGCAATGAGCCATTCCCAAAACCAGACCGGCTTCGTGTGCGGATTATCCACCCGGAAGATCTTGACGCCGTGGCTGACCCACAGCTGGACCACCCGCAGGATTTCCTTGGACAGCCCTTCGGGATCATTGTCGAAATTCAGCGGGAAAATATCCTGGTATTTCTTCGGCGGGTTTTCCGCGTAGGCGATGCTGCCGTCCACCCTGGTGGTAAACCACTCGGGGTTTGATTCCACCCAGGGGTGGTCCGGCGCAGCCTGCAGCGCCAGGTCCAAAGCAACTTCCAGTCCCAGTTCGTTGGCCCGGGCCACAAAGGCGTCGAAGTCCTCGAAAGTGCCAAGGTCCGGGTGGATGGCGTCGTGGCCGCCCTCCTTGGCGCCGATAGCCCACGGCGAGCCGGGATCATGCGGGCCGGCGATCAGGGTGTTGTTTGGACCCTTGCGGTGCTGCACGCCGATCGGGTGGATCGGCGGCATGTAGAGCACGTCGAAGCCCATGGCCGCCACCGCGTCCAGCCGCTTTGCCGCCGTCCGGAAGTTACCCGAGGTCCATGCCCCCGTGTTGTGGTCGCGGACAGCACCTTCGGAGCGTGGGAAGAATTCGTACCAGGCTCCGCGGCCCGCGAGATCGCGCTCAACCAGCAACGGGAACTGCTCGGACACCGTCACCAGTTCACGGATCGGCTGCCGGTCCACCAGAGAGGCCACGTCAGCACTGAACCCGCCAGCGAGGCGTTCTTCCTCGGTGAGGGATGCGTTGCCCAGAATGGAAGCAGCCATGCGCAGGGTGCGCCGGTCCGACGCACTGCGGGAGACGTCGTCGGCCGCTTCTGACAGCAGGGCCTCGCCCTCGGCGAGCATCAGCTCCACGTCGATGCCCGCGGCCACTTTAACCTCGGCGTTGTGGTGCCAGGTTCCATAGCGGTCGTGCCATGCCTCGATGAAAAAGGTCCAGTTTCCAACGCCCGACGGCGTGAGGATGCCCTCCCAGCGATCAGTTCCGAGGCCGCGTTCCCCCCTGGGCGGCGCCAGCCGGACGCGCTGGCGTTCCTTGCCGCGGGGATCCAGGAGCACGGCGCTGACGCCGAGTTGGTCATGGCCCTCCCGGAAAGCAGTGGCACCGACCACGATTCCCTCACCAGGCAATGCCTTGGCAGGGTATTTTCCACCCTCAACCACAGGCTGCACGGCGGTGATCGGAAAACGGCCAAACCTGAGGCCGTCGGTGATTTTGCCTTTGGGCTTTTTCTTGGAGGCGGCGATGGTTCCTGAGTTAGTCGTCACATCCTCGACGTTAGCGAGAAATGATCCAGATAGCTAAGCGTGCGATGCTTTTTGACAACAAGATTCGACTTTTCCGCGACGCCCCCTGTCATTTACCTAAAAGAAAGCCATAGCGGTTCCAGACGTTGATGTTGTCGGTTAGTGTGACGCAGGTGAAGGCAATCCGCAGATTTACCGTCAGAACCGTCCTCCCCGAGCCCATCAGGCCCCTGGTCCGGTTGGCGACCAACCTGCGCTGGTCGTGGCACCGGCCCACCCGGGAACTTTTCGCCAGCCTGAACCTCAGGAAATGGGAGGAAAGCGGGCAGGATCCCGTCAGCTTCCTGGGCCGGGTCAGCCGCGAGGAGTTCCAGGCCCTGGCGGCGGACCAGTCCGTGGTGGAACGCGTCCGGGCCGCCGCCCAGGACCTCGACCGGTACCTTGAGGAGCCGCGCTGGTATCAGGGACTGGGCGCCGACGCCCCCGCCGCCATTGCGTATTTCTCCCCCGAATTTGGCATCACGGAGGTCCTGCCGCAGTACTCCGGCGGCCTTGGCATCCTGGCCGGAGACCACCTCAAAGCGGCATCGGACCTGGGCGTGCCCCTGATCGGCGTTGGACTCCTGTACCAGGCCGGCTACTTCAAGCAGTCCCTCTCCCGGGACGCCTGGCAGCAGGAAACGTACCCGGTCCTGGACCCGGACGGCCTTCCCCTGACCCTGCTGCGGGAGCCGTCCGCCGACGGTAATGGCAGGCCCCTGCAGATCGCCCTGCCACTGCCCAACGGCAGGCGGCTCCTGGCACACATCTGGCGTGCCGACGTCGGACGTGTTCCCCTGCTGCTTCTGGATTCCAACGTTCCGGGTAACGACGACGCCGCCCGCGGCGTCACCGACCGGCTCTACGGCGGCGGCGGTGACCACCGGCTGCAGCAGGAACTCCTGCTGGGCATGGGCGGTGTCAAGGCACTGCGCGCCTACCAACAGCTCACGGGGACCCCGGCTCCCGAGGTGTTCCACACCAATGAGGGCCACGCCGGCTTCCTGGGGATCGAACGGATCCAGGAGCTGATGGCCGGGGAAGCGGCCCTGACCTTCGACGAAGCCCTCGCCGCCGGCCGGGCGTCCACCGTGTTCACCACCCACACCCCGGTACCGGCCGGCATCGACCGTTTTGAAATTTCCCAGATCCAGCACTTCTTCCAGGCCGGGCTGGCGCCCGCCGTGCCGGTGGACCGGATCCTGGAGCTTGGCCGGGAAAACTACGCTGACGGCAACCCGTCAGTCTTCAACATGGCTGTCATGGGACTCCGGCTGGCCCAGCGCGCGAACGGCGTGGCCAAGCTGCACGGCGAAGTTTCACGCGGGATGTTCTCGGCGCTGTGGCCTGGTTTTGACCATTCCGAGGTGCCCATCACCTCCGTGACCAACGGCGTACATGTGCCCACTTGGGTTGACGGGCGCATCGCCCAGCTCGCCCGGGAGAAGTTCGGGCCCGAGGCCGAAGCCAACGGCCGCTGGGACCTGGCTTACAACGTCAGCGACGCCGACGTCTGGGCGCTGCGCCGCGCAATGCGTTCGGCCCTGGTTGACGATGTACGCCGCCGGCTCAGGGCCGCCTGGAAAAAGCGGGGTGCGGCCGACGCCGAACTCGCCTGGACGGATAGCGTGCTGGACCCCGATGTGCTCACCATCGGCTTCGCCCGCCGCGTCCCCACGTACAAACGGCTCACCCTGATGCTGCGCGAGCCGGACCGGCTCAAGGCACTGCTGCTGCACCCGGAACACCCCATCCAGTTGGTGATCGCCGGAAAATCCCACCCCGCCGATGACGCGGGCAAGAAGATGATCCAGGACCTGGTCCGTTTCACGGATGACCCCGAAGTCCGCCACCGGATTGCCTTCCTGCCCAATTACGACATCGCCATGGCCAGGACACTCTTCCCGGGCTGCGACGTGTGGCTCAACAACCCGCTGCGTCCGTTGGAGGCCTGTGGCACGTCAGGCATGAAGGCCGCCATTAACGGTTCGCTGAACCTCTCCGTGATGGACGGCTGGTGGGACGAGATGTACGACGGCGAGAATGGCTGGGCCATCCCCACCGCCAACAATGACGCGTCCCCCGAGGAGCGCGACGACATCGAGGCGGCGGCGCTGTACGAACTGCTGGAAACCCAGGTGGCACCGCGCTTTTACGGCAACACTGTGTCCAGCAGCGCCGGAGCGGCCGGCCCCTCCAGCACCGGAACCGAGAAGGTCCCGACGCACTGGGTCTCCATGATCAAGCACACGCTGTCCCACCTGGGTCCGGCCGTTTCCGCGGAACGTATGCTTCATGATTACGTCAATGTCCTCTACCGGCCGGCAGCCGAGGCCGGACGCCGGGCCGTGGCTAACTCCTACACGCAGGCACGGGCCCTGGCAGCCTGGACGGCCCGGGTGCGTGCTGCCTGGCCGCTGCTGCATGTGGAGCACGTGGACTCCGTGGGGGTTTCCGAGGATCCGCAGATCGGGGACACCATGCAGGTGAACGCCTACGTCGCGCTGCACAACCTGACACCGGCTGACGTTGCGGTGGAGGTCGCCTACGGCCGCGCCGAGGAAAGCGACACCCTGTCGGACGTGACCCTGATGGAGCTGCACGCCAAGGAAGACCTGGGCGGCGGGCGCCACCTGTTCAGCGGCTCCCTGAGCATTGACCGCTCCGGCCCGTTCGGCTACACAGTCCGTGTCCTGCCCCGGCACGAGGCGCTGGCGTCAAAGGCTGAACTGGGGCTGATCGTCAACGCCTGATCCCCACCGTCTCCCTAACCTCGCAAGCTCGCCCAGGGAACCCGGACGGCGTGGGCCCAGGCTGACGGCTAGAGCAGGATGGCTGTGACCGTCAGGTCGTTGCCGGCGTAGCTCTCGGCATCCTGGAGGACCTCGCAGATGATCCCGAAGGAACGGTCGCCGCGGAATGCCGCGGCGACCTGCCAGAGGAGCGTGACCGGGGCGTTGCCGTTTTCGCTGATGCTGTCCGCGAAATCGTGGAGTGAATCGTTCAGTGCGTCCAGGTTCACGCCGTAGTGCTCGGGGAAGGACAGGACCTCGCCGAAGGTTTCGAGGACCGCCCGTTTGCTGTCCGCGGCGGGCACCACCAGGATGCGGCGGCCGGCATCGGCCACCTGTTCCTGCAGTTCTTCCATGGTCCAGGTATCGGCGGAGTAGATTTTCATACCGGTGTTCAGCTGCCTTCTGCGATGAATTTGAACGAGTCGTAATGGTCCTGCGTGTAGTACTTCTCTCCCCCGGCGCCGGTGACGATCCGGCGGGCTCCCCGGTCCGATTCCCCCGGGGTGGGTACGGTGTACTCCCGGTAATAGCCTGAACCCTGCCGGGGCAGGATGCGCTCAAAGTTGCCGAACGTCTTGTCATCCTGGCTGTACGAGTAGGGCCCGCCGGCACGGATCAGGGCGAGGGTCCTGCGTGCTTCCGCCGGGAGGGCCGACTCGCGGATCGCGGGAAGCCCGGAGGGATTGGCGGGAGCTGCGGCCGGTCCTGGTACCTCCGCCGGACCGCGTGTGGGAGCATCCGAAACAGGTGCTCCGCTGGAACTCGCTGCCGGCGTCGGGCTTCCCGTCAGGGATTCAAGGAGCCCGGTGCCGCCGGAAGCGAGCAGGGCAACGGCCAGCAGTCCGGCCAGCAGCAGGGCAACGACAGAGCGGTTGCGCATTTTTGTCCCCTCCGCAGCTACGTGCGGTAAATATTGATCGAGTTTGCCTCGACCAGGTCCGTCTCGCCGGAGGCCACCCGGCCGCCTTGGCGAAGCTCGTGGAGCGGCGAGGTGGTCAGCCGGAGCTCGAACATCCGCCGCGGCGTGCCGTCGTCGTTGGTCACGTCGGGGAGGGTGATCTTGACGTCGGAACTGCTGCCGTTGACCACCACGAGCCCCGCCAGCGTGCCGTCGTCCGAGCCGAGCAGGAGCTGCATTACCCGGTGACGGGGGTCATTCCACCCGTCCATGGACATGGGTTGTCCGGCCTGGTCGAACCAGTACAGGTAGGACTGCTCATCCCGGGCCGGAAAATCGTGCGGCTGGCTGGCCAGGAACTCCTTGCGCAGGCGGACATAGCGTTTGGTGCTGCGGAGCATCTCGTGGGATTCCGGCGTGCGCGTCCAGTCAATCCAGGCCAAGGGGTTGTCCTGGCAGTAGGCGTTGTTGTTGCCCTGCTGGGTGCGTGCCAGTTCGTCACCGCCGGTGATCATCGGCACGCCGAGCGAAATCATCATCGACGCCATGAGGTTGCGCCGGGACTGTGCCCGCTGGGCCAGGATGTCCTCGTCCTCGGTGGGGCCTTCGAAACCGTGGTTGTAGCTGCGGTTGTCCCCGTGCCCGTCCCGGTTCTGTTCGCCGTTGGCCTCGTTGTGCTTGCGGTCGTAGGAAACGAGGTCGTTGAGGGTGAAGCCGTCGTGCGCCGTGATGAGGTTGAGCGACGCCAGCCTGGAACGGCCGGATGCTTGGAAAAGCCCGGCCGAGCCGGACAGGGCATCAGCGAGTCGCGCCACGGAGCCGCCTTGCCCGCCGGACTCGATGGCCGCGCGGTCGGCAAGCCAGAAGGAACGGACACCGTCCCGGAAATGATCGTTCCAGTCAACCCAGCCGCCAGGGAAGCGTCCCGTCTGCCAGCCGCCATAGCCGACGTCCCAGGGTTCGGAGATGAGCTTCACGTCCGACAGCACAGGATCAGCGGCCACAGCCACCAGGAAGGGGTGCCGGGGATCGAATTCGTTGTCCGCGTTCCGGCAGAGCGTCACGGCCAGGTCAAAGCGGAAGCCGTCGATATGGAATTCGTCCACCCAGTACCGGAGCGAGTCCAGGACCAGCTGAACCACCCGGGGTTCGCCGAAGTTCAAGGTGTTCCCGCAGCCGGTGGTATCCACATACTTCCCGTGGCCATCCGTGCGGTAATACGTTTCCTCACCGAGGCCGCGGAAGCTGCTGGTGGGGCCATCAGGTCCGCCCTCGGCGGTGTGGTTGTACACCACGTCAAGGATCACTTCCAGTCCGGCCGCGTGGAGCAGCTTGACCATGCCCTTGAATTCATCCTGGACAGCCTGCGGACCGGCTTCCTGGGCAGCCTTCGTGGCGTAGTCGGGGTGCGGAGCAAAGAAGGCGGCGGTGTTGTAGCCCCAGTAATTAGTCAGGCCGAGGTTCTGCAGGTGCTGCTCATCAAGGTGGAAGTGCACCGGGAGCAGCTGGACAGAGGTGATACCGAGGCTCTTGAAGTGCTCAATGATGGCCGGGTGGGCCATGCCCGCGTAAGTTCCACGCAGTTCCGCCGGCACATCGGGATGCAGCATGCTCTGGCCACGGACGTGGGCCTCGTAGATGATGGTGTTCCGCCACTGCAGCCGCGGCCGCTGGTCGGTACCCCAGTCAAAATCGCCGGCCATCCGGACGCTCGTCAGGAATCCCTCGCGCTGGTCAACCGCCCGCCCGTAAGGATCGAGCAGCAGCGGCTGCCCGGCGTCGTCATCCAGGTCAAGCATAGGAAACGACAGCGGCAGCGCTTCGGACTTGGGGGCAGCACGGAACCCGTAGCGCGATCCATACGGGAAATCCACCACAATCCCGTGGTGTACGCCGTGGGTAACATTGGGAAGGGCCTGCCGGCGCCACTCGCCACCCGGGGCCTTGTAGGCAATCTCGAGGTTCTCCACGCCCGGCGCGAACACAGCGACGTTGGCGCTGGAGGGCACGGCACCGTGCGGACCGGTCCCAGGGCGCGGCACGCTGACACCGAGTGGATGCGCCGAAGAGGCATCCATGGTGGAAGCGGTGTCAAATAGCGGCATAACCATCACCGTCAATGGTAGCGGCCGTAGCCTGTTCAGCTGCACTAACGCTTTTGTGACGCCCCGCCAGCCACAGCCGGCGGTTTGCCCATGGCGGCAACGCAGGGTTGCATACTGGAAGAAACGTCAAGACGGAGGTGCACAGTGCGGGTTGCGCTGGCTCAGATCATCAGCGGCCGGGACTTGGCCGGCAATTTGTCCATCCTGGAACAGGAGGCGCGCAGGGCCAAGGCTGGCGGGGCCGGCATGGTGGTGTTCCCGGAGGCCTCAATGCGGGCCTTCGGGAACACCCTGCTGGATGTTGCCGAGCCCCTGGACGGGCCGTGGGCCTCCCGCGTGCGGAGCATTGCTGCTGCGCTTGAGATCGTGGTGGTGGCAGGAATGTTCACGCCCGGCTCCGCCGCCGGACACGGGGCATCGTCGGGAGAAGGGCCCGGCGCAGCAGCCGGCAAGGTGCGCAACACCCTGCTGGCAACCGGCCCCGGCGTGGAAACCAGCTACGACAAGGTCCACCTCTTCGACGCCTTCGGCTTTCTCGAGTCGGACACAGTTGACCCGGGTACACAACCGGTGACCTTCGACGCCGGCGGCCTCACCTTCGGCCTCGCCACCTGCTACGACATCCGCTTCCCGGCCCTGTTCACGGCCAGTGCCGAACGAGGCGCGGAGGTTAACATTGTCTGCGCATCATGGGCCTCGGGGCCCGGCAAGGTGGACCAATGGCAGCTCCTGGCCCGGGCCCGCGCACTGGACTCCACCACGTACGTCCTCGCCTGCGGGCAGGGTGACCCCGTCACCCAGGGCGTCCCGGCCAAGGCCGGGGCACCCACGGGGGTGGGGCACTCCGCCGTGGTCTCACCGTTCGGGGATGTCATCAACGAGCTCGACGGCGCCCCCGGCATGCTGTTCGCAGACCTGGACGCCGCCGTGGTCAAGGAAGCCCGCCAAAAGCTTCCGGTCCTGGCAAACCGCCGGGAGTTTTAAACAAGAGCGAGACCCCTCCCGCCGTGGTGTGGCGTGAGGGGTCTCGACAGGCTCGAACGCCGGCTGGCGTGGGGCTTCGGCGGCACAGGCAGTGTCCGGAAGCGTGCAGCAGAGCGACGGAGGAGCAGCACGCGGAGGAGCAGCACGCGGAGGACAGCGGCTGTGCCGCCGCCTCGCAGCGCGTTACTTGGCGGCGCGCTGCCTGGAGATTTCGTACAGCGAGATGCCGACGGCCATGGAGGCGTTGAGTGATTCCATGGCGGAGTCGATGGGGATGGAGACAATCTGGTCGCAGTTTTCGCGGACCAGGCGGCTCAGGCCCTTGCCTTCGGAGCCAACCACGATGCACACGGGTTCCGTGGCGAGGGTGAGGTCCGGAAGAGAGACGTCGCCGTCGCCGTCGAGCCCCAGGACGAAGATGCCCATGCTCTTGAACTGCTTCAGCGCGCTGTTAAGGTTGCCCGCGCGGGCAACCGGAACGCGCACTGCTGCGCCGGCGCTGGTCTTCCAGGCCGAGGCCGTGACGCCCACGGAACGGCGTTCCGGGACAATGACGCCGTGGCCGCTGAAGGCGGAGACGGAGCGGATGATCGCGCCCAGGTTGCGGGGGTCCGTGATGCCGTCCAGCGCGACGAACAGCGGCGCGTTGGAAACGTGGCCCTTCTTCCAGCGGTCCACGGTTTGCTCGGCGAGGTCGTAGGCGTCCTGGTACTCGTAGGGCGGGATCTGGAGGACGAGGCCCTGGTGGACGGCGTCTTCGGTCATGCGGTCCAGTTCGGGCTTGCCCGTCTCGAGCAGCGGGATGCCGCGCTCGGCAGCGATCTTCAGGGATTCCTTAACACGGTCATCCATTTCGATCCGGATGGCGATGTGCAGGGCCTTGGCGGGGATACCGGCACGGAGTGCTTCGACCACCGAGTTACGGCCGGTGACGACTTCCTCGGTGGCGCGTCCCTTGGGACCGGAGCGGGCTGCGCCGGCGCTGCGGGCCCCGGTGCCGCGTTTGGCAGCAGAGCGTTCCGCGAGCTGCTTGCTCTTGTGTGCTTTGTGGTACGGGCGGTCCTCCGCCTTGGGCGTGGGGCCCTTGCCTTCCAGGGCCTTGCGGCCGTGTCCACCGGTTCCGATGGTAGGCCCCTTCTTTGCTTTGACCGACCGGCGACCGTTGTTGGCCATGAGAGTTCCACCCTTGATTGTTTGACTGAGTCTGCTTAACAGTCTACTGAATCAAGTAAAATCGCCGGTTCAGTCCCGCTGGAGGCTCCAGGTGGCGCCATCAGCGCCGTCCTCGACGGCGATTCCCGCCGCTTTGAGCGTGTCCCGGATGGCGTCCGAGGCGGCCCAGTCCTTGGTTGCCCGGGCCTGGGCTCGGGCTGCGAGCTGGGCTTCCACCAGCACCTCGAGGGCCGCCGATTCGCGGGCGTCCCCCGCCGCACCGGTTGCCACCGCGTTCAGGCCCAGGACGCGCAGCATGTCATGCACATCATGCAGCGCCTGGCGCGCGTCCTCCAGCCGGCCCTCCGTCAGGGCGGTGTTGCCCGCTCGGACGGTTTCGTGGACCACCGCGAGGGCCTGCGGAACGTTAAGGTCGTCATCCATCGCACGCTCGAACGGCTCCGGCACTTTGCCGTAAGTGGCGAATGAGTAGTTGCCACCCGCGGGCGGTGCGCCCAGAGACAGGGCCCGGACGGTGCGGCTGATGAACCCATCAATACGTTCGACGGCGGCGGCGGCCTCCTCCAGCGACGTGGGACGGTAGTCCAGCACTGACCGGTAGTGGGCCTGGCCGAGGTAGTACCGGACGACGCGCGGAGGGGCGAGTTCCAGCATCTCAGCGGGGCTGATGGTGTTGCCGATGGACTTGGACATTTTTTCACCCTGGTAGGTGACCATGCCGTTGTGCATCCAGAAGTTGGCGAAGCCGTGCCCCGCCGCCTGGGACTGGGCCATCTCGTTTTCGTGGTGCGGGAAGCGCAGGTCCAGTCCGCCGCCATGGATATCAAACTCAGTGCCGAGGTACTTGGTGACCATGGCGGAGCATTCAAGGTGCCAGCCCGGACGTCCGGCACCCCACGGCGAAGCCCAGCTCGCCGTCGTCGGTTCTCCCTCTTTGGAACCCTTCCACAGGGCGAAGTCGCGGGGGTCTTTTTTGCCGCGCGGATCCGCGTCCTGGGCGCCCTGCATGTCATCGATGTTCTGGCGCGTGAGTGACCCGTACTTGTCCCAGGACCGCACGTCGAAGTAGACATCGCCGGAGTCGTCCAGCGCCGGGTAGGCGTGGCCGCGGTCGATCAGCTGCTGGACCAGGGCATGCATCTCCGGGATGTGGCCGGTGGCGCGGGGTTCATAGGTGGGACGGGAAACGCCCAGCGTGTCGTAGGCCTTGAGGAATTCCTGTTCATAGCGGTAGGCCAACGCCCACCATTCCTCCTCGCGGACCGTTTCCGGGCCCGACTCGAAGTCCGGTTCGAAGGACTCGGCGGACTTGGTGAGGATCTTGTCGTCGATATCCGTGACGTTCCGGACGGCTGTGACGCGCAGGCCCCGGTACTCAAGCCAGCGGGTGAGCTGGTCAAAAGCGATGGCCGAGCGGATGTGGCCCACATGCGGCATGCCCTGCACCGTGGCTCCGCAGTAGTACAGGCTCACTTTTCCCGGGACGAGGGGAACGAAGTCGCGGACTTCGGCGGATGCGGTGTCGTAAAAACGGAGGGTCACCGCTCCAGATTAGCCGATGCGGCCCGGTTACTTGGGATACACCAGGGCGGTGGCAACGGCGGAAATGCCTTCACCGCGGCCGGTGAAACCCAACCCGTCGCTGGTGGTGGCCGTGACGCTGACCGGAGCCCCGGCCGCCGCGCTCAGCACGTCCTGGGACTCCTGCCGACGGGGACCGAACTTGGGCCGGTTAGCCACGAACTGCACCGCCACATTGCCGATCTCAAACCCTGCCGCACGGACGATCCTGGCCGCCTCCGCCAGGAGCGTGACCCCGGACGCCCCGGCAAACTCGGGGCGGTCCGTGCCGAAATGCGTACCCAGGTCCCCGATGCCGGCGGCCGAGAACAGGGCATCCGCAGCCGCATGGGCCACCGGATCCCCGTCCGAGTGCCCCGCGAGACCCCGCTCACCGTCCCAGAACAGGCCGCCCAGCCACAGCGGACGGGGAAGGTCTTCGGAGGCGTACGCGTGGACGTCCAGCCCAATGCCCGTGCGCGGCAGGATCATTTTGGCATCGCTCATTTCTAGCCCTCCACCCAGCGGATGCCCAGCGGGCCTTCCAACAGTCCCTCGGCAATGATCAGATCCAGGGGCGTGGTGATTTTCAGCGACTGCGTGGCACCATGCACGGCGTGCACGGGAACACCCAGCAGTTCCACGAGCATGGCATCGTCCGTGACAGCGGCCGCCTGCTTGTCGTCGAAGCCCAACGCCGCCTGGTGGGCCTGAAGCAGCGTGGAAAGCCGGAACCCCTGGGGGGTCTGGACCGAACGCAGTTCCTCCCGGGGAGCCGTCCCGGTAACGAGTTCAGGGGCGATCGTGGTGTCATCACCGCTCGTCGGCGACACTGTTTTGACGGTGTCCACCACCGGTATCGTCGGGATCACCGCAACGGCGCCGGCGGCCAGCGAATCCACCACCCGGTGGAAAACGGATTCAGGCGCCAGCGCCCTGGCGGCGTCGTGGACCAGCACAACTTCGGTGCCATCAAGCAGGGCGGCCAGCGCCGACCGGACGGACGCAGCCCGCGTGGCGCCGCCGTCGACCGTTGTCATCAGGGGAATCTGCGCCTCAGGGTTCCCATCGTGCCCGGCCCGCAGTTCCTCGGCGAACGTCTCGCACAATTCCTGGAGGACAGTATCGCCCGGCGGGAGGGCCACACAGATCTGGCGCGCAACGCCGGCAGCAGCCACACCGCGGAGGGCGTGCGTCAGGACAGTGTCGCTTCCCAGGGGGACCCGCGCCTTGGGCATGCCATAGCCCAGCCGTTCGCCGGAACCGGCAGCGACAATAATGACGGCGGTGACAGGGCGGGGCAGTCCGTTGCTCATGCCGTCTAGCCTACGTCCCGGCTCACCTACCCGGCGGAACGCGACGGAACCGAAAGTGAGGGCCGCAGGCCACAGGTCCGGCCGTAAATGGGCAAAAAGAAACCCCGAAGGTACTTTACGTACCCCCGGGGTTCAATTCTTAGGAAGCCAGGACCTCGTCGAGAACGCTTGCTGCCTTCTCTTCGTCGGTCTTTTCAGCCAGGGCAAGCTCTGAAATCAGAATCTGCCGGGCCTTGGCCAGCATGCGCTTCTCGCCTGCGGAAAGGCCCCGATCGTGATCGCGGCGCCACAGGTCGCGGACGACCTCTGCTACCTTGATGACGTCACCGGATGCAAGCTTCTCCAGATTTGCCTTGTACCTGCGTGACCAGTTGGTGGGCTCTTCTGTGAACTCGGCCCGCAATACGTCAAATACGTGCTCCAAACCTTCCTTGCCCACAACGTCACGGACCCCAACAAGGTCAACGTTCTCTGCTGGAACTTCAATGGTCAGATCACCCTGGGCCACCTTGAGCTTGAGATACATCTTCTCTTCGCCCTTGACAGTGCGCATCTTGATTTCTTCAATTTTTGCTGCACCGTGGTGAGGGTAAACTACTGTCTCGCCGACCTCAAATACCATGTAAACATTCCCCTTTCCCGCAGACCAGTTTATCACGATTCAGGCATATGACCGGCCCGGAACCGGGCCCGGAACCCAGTAAATACGCGGAAAATGGGCGAAATCGGACCCCTCCGACCCCTTGACGGATGCAGATAATAGTGCATGCGGGACCCCCTGCCAAGGCCCGTATGACCGTCCGGAATCCTCGTTTGGGCCGGTTTGCCGCTAGGCTATGGCTGAATAATGTTTCCACACTCTCGAGGAGTACGTGACGTGCGTTTCACTGCGATGAACCGGGCCCAGAGCGGCAAACTGGCGCTGGCGGCAGGAGCCCTGGCCCTGGGCCTGGCAACGATGACCGGCTGCGGCTACATCAACCCCCAGCAGACCACTCACCAGTATGCTTCCTCCGATGGCATCCGTGCGGACCTGGGCCCGCTGCAGCTGCGAAACATGATGATCGTTTCCGCGGGCGAGGACAAGCCCGGCCGCCTGATCGGCGCCGTCTACAACTCCTCTTCGCAGGACGTCAACCTCACGGTCAACGGCGCCGCGGGCTCACAGACGCAGGTACCGGTGAAGGCCAACTCCTACACCCTCCTCAACGACTCCACCGATGAAGCAATCCTGTCCACCAGCGGCGCCATTCCCGGCTCCCTGGTGGACATCAAGGTCACCGAAGACGGCACCAACGTCACCAAGACTGTCCGGATGCCTGTCCTGGATGCCACCCTGGCCGAATACAAGGCGTACCTGCCGGCCGGCAGTGAACCGACCGAATCTGCCTCGCCCACGCCGTCGCCGTCGGAAAGCGCAGCAGGCGCAGCCCACTAGCCAGACACAGCAAAGCAAAAAGGAGGGGCTCCCCGCTGGGGCCCCTCCTTTTGCGCGTGTTGGCTGTTGGCCGCCGGCGGCCGCTCCGGCCTACGGCTCGAACTTGTAGCCGAGGCCGCGGACGGTCACCAGGAAACGGGGCACCGAAGGGTCCGGCTCGATCTTGCCGCGGAGCCGCTTGACGTGGACATCCAGGGTCTTGGTATCGCCCACGTAGTCTGAACCCCAAACGCGGTCGATCAGCTGGCCGCGGGTCAGCACCCGGCCGGAGTTCCGCAGCAGCATCTCCAGCAGCTCGAACTCCTTCAGCGGCAGGAGAACCTGCTCGCCGTCCACGCTGACCACGTGCCGTTCGATGTCCATCCGGACAGGGCCGGCCTGGACTGTGGCAGAGATCAGTTCCTCAGGCTCACCCTGCCGGCGGAGCACCGCGCGTACGCGGGCCACGAGCTCGCGGGAGGAGTAAGGCTTGGTCACATAGTCGTCGGCCCCCAGTTCCAGGCCAACCACTTTGTCAATCTCGGAGTCCTTGGCCGTGAGCATGATGACCGGAACGCTGGAACGCTGGCGCAGCTGGCGGCACACCTCCGTGCCGGACAGTCCGGGCAGCTGGAGGTCCAGCAGGACCAGGTCCGCCCCGTTCCGGTCGAACTCCGTGATGGCATCGAGGCCGTTATCAACCACCTCAACCTCGAACCCTTCCTTGCCCAGCAAATAGGACAACGGGTCGCTGAACGATTCCTCGTCCTCGACAATCAAAATCCTGCTCAAGCGCTGGCTCCTTGCTCATGTACGCCGGGCTCTTTGACACGCTCGGGTACGGCTCGATCTCTAACAACTGAAGTTTCAGGTTCGTCCTGGCTTTCCATCTCGGGAAGCCTCAGGGTAAAGGTGGATCCTTGGCCGGGGCGGGACCACAACGTCACTTCGCCGCCATGGTTCGATGCCACGTGCTTGACGATGCTCAGGCCCAGGCCGGTGCCGCCGGTGTGGCGGGACCGGGCGGCGTCCACCCGGTAGAAGCGCTCAAACACCCGTTCCTGGTCCTCCGGGGCCAGCCCCTCGCCCTGGTCCGTGACTGACACAGCAATGAGTCCGTCCTTCGACCGGACGCCCACTCCCACCCTCGTGTTTTCCGGCGAGTAGCGAATGGCGTTATCGATCAGGTTCCGCAGCGCAGTCACCAGCAGGTCCCGGTCACCATAGACCGTGGCGTCCACGCGCTCACCGACGACGATCTGGATCTTCTTGCTTTCGGCGGGGAGCTGGGAACGGTCCACGGCTTCGGCGATCACAGCGTTGATGTCCACCGCCGTTCCCTCCTGGGTCACGCTGGCGCCCTGCAGCCGGGACAGCTCGATGATGTCCTGGACGAGGGCGGCAAGCCGTCCCGACTCCTTATGCATCCGCTTGGCGAACCGGCGGACGGCCTCTTCGTCATCTGCGGAGGATTCGAGTGCCTCCGCAAGCAGGGAAATCGCCCCGACCGGGGTTTTCAGCTCGTGGGATACGTTGGCCACAAAGTCGTTGCGGATCTCCTCGGTGCGCGTGATCTCAGTGCGGTCATCGGCCAGCAGCAGGATGTATTCCTCACCGAGCATGGCAGCACGGACCTGCACGATGATGGTGCCCTGGCCCAGCGGGCCGCGCGGGAGTTCGAGCTTCTTCTCCAGGATCACGCCGTCGCGGCGCACCCCGGCGGTCATGTCCAGCAGCTCCTTGTGCACCACGGTGTGCCCGCGCACCAGGCCGTAGGCATATGCAGCCGGGCTGGCCCTGACCACGCCATCCACTGCGTCCACCACCACAAAAGCCCGCCCGACGACGGCAAGCACCTCCGCGGCGCCTTTCGGCAGGGAGAGCTCGTCGATATAGACGTCCACCAGTTGGCGCTGCTTTTCGCTGACCCTGAAAGCGAGCACGCCAAAGGTGCCGAGCGACAGGCCGACAAGCCCTGCAATGACACCGATGAGCATAGGATCCACAGCTCCAGCTTATGCTCTGCCTCATGGCCTTCCGGTGCGTCCGGGGGCTTTGCGCAGACGGTTCAGCTAACGTTCATCTACAAGAGACTAACCGTTCACCACACGCTGGCAGAGTTACGGGTTGGAGTGCCGAACGGCGACATGAATTCCGTCTGCCACATGGGGGCGGGATTCCAGAGAAAGGACGCCCCCGTGCGTAAGGTTTTTCAGGAAGAGCTGACCCACGTCGGCGAGCAGCTGATCGAGATTTCCAAGTTGGTCAGCGAAGCCATGGAGAAGGCCACAATCTCCTTCCAGGTTGCAGACGTTGATCTGGCCGAAGACGTCATTGCCGCGGACGCCCGGATCGATTTCCTGCAGAACAGCCTGGATGAGCGCGCCATTGACATCCTCGCCCTGCAGGGTCCGGTAGCCAGCGATCTCCGGATGATCGTCGGATCCCTCCGGATGAGCGCCTCCCTGGAGCGGATGGGGGACCTCGCCCGCCACGTGGCCCAGCTGGCCCGGCTGCGCTTCCCGTCCACCGTCATCCCCGCCTCCATGGCGGAGACGTTCAAGAAGATGGCCGAACAGGACCAGCTGATTGCGGACAAGCTCACCGTGCTCCTTGAAACCCGGGACCTCGAAGTGGCCCGCGACATCCTCAAGGCCAACAACACCATCGATGACCTGCACCTGAGCGTCTTCAAGGCGATCGCCTCCCCCGACTGGGCCGAGTCTCCCGCCACCACCGTGGACGTTGCCCTCGCGAGCCGCTACTTTGAACGCTTCGCTGACCACGGCGTCTCCGTAGCCCGCAAGGTCACGTACCTGGTGACCGGCGAATGGCAGCCGCAGGCCCTCTAGCCGGAAAACTTCACCGCTTACGACGGCGGGCCGGTCACCTCAAGGTGACCGGCCCGCCGTCGTTATGGCTGCTTTTGCTTATTTCTTGCCCTGGTTGGCCACGGCAAGGATGGCCTCCGCGGCGGCGGCCGGGTCGAGGTACGTGCCGCCCGGCTTGACCGGCTGGAACTCCTCGTCGAGGTCGTAGACCAGCGGGATGCCCGTGGGGATGTTCAGGCCGGAGATGGCCTCGTCGCTGATGCCGTCCAGGTGCTTGACCAGGGCGCGCAGGGAGTTGCCGTGGGCGGTGACCAGGACGGTCTTGCCTGCCTTCAGGTCTGCCTTGATGTCCGACTCCCAGTAGGGCAGCAGGCGGACCAGAACGTCCTTGAGGCACTCGGTGCGCGGCAGGGCGTCGCCGAGGTCCGCGTAGCGGGGATCGTGGGCCTGGGAGAACTCGCTGTCATCCGACAGTGCCGGCGGCGGGGTGTCGTAGCTGCGGCGCCACTCCATGAACTGCTCTTCGCCGAACTCGGCCAGGGTCTGTGCCTTGTCCTTGCCCTGCAGGGCACCGTAGTGGCGTTCGTTCAGGCGCCAGTCGCGCTTGACGGGGATCCAGCCGCGGTCTGCCTTGTCCAAGGTGATGTTCGCCGTGTTGATGGCGCGCTTGAGCAGTGACGTGTACAGGACGTCGGGGAGGATGTTGTTCTCCACCAGGAGCTCACCGCCGCGGGCCGCTTCCTCGCGGCCTTGGTCGTTCAGGTCAACGTCCACCCAACCGGTGAACAAGTTCTTGGCGTTCCATTCGCTGTGGCCGTGGCGCAGCAGAATCAGCTTGTAGGTCATGATTTTCATCCTAGCCGAGCCGCGCTGCAGCCCGTTTTCCGTTACGAAGATAGGGTTGGGCCGTGGTGCAAAAAGCTGAACGCGTGAACGCTCCCCATAGTCGGAGCGGCAAGCCTGTGGGCAACGTCACCCGCGGCACCACCAACCCCAACCGGATGCGCCGTGTGGACCGCTGGCTCACCGGTCCCCAGGCCTGGCGCCTGCGCGCCGCCGAAGACCCGTTGGTGGTTGATCTGGGCTACGGCGCCACGCCCGCCACCGCCGTCGAACTCTTTGACCGCCTCCGCACCACCAGGCCGGATGTGCGTGTGTGCGGAGTCGAGATCGAACCGGAACGCGTCCGGGCGGCCAAACCGCTGGAACGGCCGGGACTGAGCTTCCAGGTGGGCGGCTTTGAGCTGGCCCTGCCAGGGCGCCCGGTGCTGGTGCGCGCCTTCAACGTCCTGCGGCAGTACGAAGAAGCAGACGTGGCGGGGATCTGGCGGCTGGTCCAGGACCGGCTCTCCCCTGGCGGACTGTTTATTGACGGAACGTGCGACGAGATCGGGCGGCGGGTGACCTGGATTGCCCTCGATGCGGAACGGCCGCTATCACTGAGCATGTCCATGCGGTTTGGCAGCTTTGACCTGCCGTCGGATATTGCCGAGCGGCTGCCGAAGGCGCTCATTCACCGCAACGTCCCCGGCGACCCGGTACACAAACTCATGCAGGCCATGGACCGGGCCTGGCTGGCGTCAGCGCCGCTGGCCTCGTTCGGCAACAGGCAGCGCTGGCAGGGCATGTGCACGGCACTGCGCGACGGCGGCTGGCCCGTTCAGGACGGGCCGGCGCGGTGGCGTCTGGGTGAGTTGACGGTGGGCTGGGAAGCCGTGGCGCCTGGCTGTCACCAGCCGTAGGGTCCGGTGCTGCGGCTGCCGCCGCGTCCGGCGTCCTTGACGGCCGGGCGGACGTCGGCGAGGTAGATGGACGCTGCCACGACGGCGGCCAGGCCGAACAGTCCGAGCGTGCCGAAAATGCCGCCGCTGCTGAAGAGTGAGATGACGCCGATCAGGGTGGCGCCGCCGGTCAGCGCCAGCCAGAACGTCTTGGTCCGTTTACCGGTGGCTTCAAAGGCTGCCGACTTGTGCCGGACGCAGTCCAGCAGCGCCCACACCTCAAGTCCCAGTGCCACCAGGGCAAGGATAAAAAACACTGCCTGCTCAACAGGCCGAATAATCAGTTCACCGTCCACCGTCCAAGCCTAGCCGCCCAGCGAGTCGAGCGCCTGCTTCAAATCGGCCCAGAGGTCCTCAACATTCTCGATGCCCACGCTGAGACGCACCAGGTTGTCCGGCACGCTTAGCGGTTCGGCAGCGTGCCGGCGGCGCCGTTCGATCAGTGACTCCACGCCGCCCAAGGAAGTGGCCGGCAGCCAAAGCCGCAGTGCCCGCACCAGTTTGTCTGCCGCCTCCGCTCCGTCGAGGCCCGCAACCGGTGCGACCTGCACGCAGACGATCGACCCGAAACCCGTCATCTGCATCTTTGCCCGTTCGTGGCCGGGGTCAGCAGGAAGCCCCGGGAACCTGATGCTTTCGATCAGGGGATGCGTGCTCAGGCGTTCCGCCAGGACAGCCGCGGAAGCCTGCGACCGCTCCACGCGCAGTGCCAGGGTCCGGAGCCCGCGCAGCGCCAGCCAGGCTTCGAAGGGTCCGGCGATGCCCCCGTGAATGGTGCGGTTATGGAGGAGCGCTGCCCGGATGTCCGGGTTGGAGGTCACCAGGGCGCCGAGGACGACGTCGGAATGGCCGGCCAGGTACTTGGTCACCGAATGCAGCACCACGTCCGAACCCAAGGACAGCGGCTGCTGGACCAATGGGGTGGAGAAGGTGTTGTCCGTGACCACAATGGCGCCGACCTCATGGGCTGCCGCTGTCAGTTCGCGGATATCGGCGATGCCCAACATGGGGTTGGTGGGACTTTCCAGCCACAGCATCCTTGCCGCTTTGGCATCGGGTCCCTGCGGCGCGAGCTGTTCTTTGACAGCGGCCGTGTCCGCGATGTCCACAGTCCGGAGTTCCAGGAAGCCCTTCTGCGCCAACTCGCCGGCCATCACCAGCGAGCCCGCGTAGCTGTGCGAGGGCATCACCAGAACGCCGCCGGCGGGCAGCAGGGACAAGGCGGAACTGACCGCGGCGAGCCCCGACGCGTAGAGCAGGCCCGGCAGCGCGGACCCCTCGAGCTGGCCCAGGGCCTCTTCGAAGGGGTCCCACGTGGGGTTGGCGTAGCGGCCATAGCCTCTGTCCCCGTCGCCCAGCGCTCCCGTGCCGAAATACGTCGAGGACAGCACGAGGGGCGGGTTGACAGGCTCGTCGTGCTCCCGCGGGGGCCGGCCGGCGGCAACCACCACGGTTTCGGCGGACAGGGACGCTGCGTGCTGCTCCGTGAGACTCATGGTGAAAGCGTACTTCGACGCGTACAGCGCCCCGAAGTCGGTAGGCTGGAGCAGTGACCACCACCAACAGCCCTGGACTTTTCATCGCCTTTGAAGGCGGCGACGGCGCCGGCAAGTCCACGCAGGCTGCCCTGCTCGCCGAGGCCCTGGAATCACGCGGCCTGACGGTCCTGCGGACCCGCGAACCAGGCGGGACGCCCATCGGCGAAAAGCTGCGTTCCCTGGTCCTCGACCACGGCCATGGCCACATTGATGCCCACACTGAAGCCTTGATCTTTGCAGCCTCGCGCGCGGCCCACGCCAGCCAGGTAATCCGCCCGGCGCTGGAGCGGGGCGAGGTGGTCCTGACCGACCGCTACATCGACTCGTCCGTGGCGTATCAGGGTGCCGGCCGGGATCTTGGCCCCGACGCCGTCCGTTCGCTCAACGAATGGGCCACCTCGGGACTGCAGCCCGACCTCACCGTGCTGTTGGACGTGGACCCGGCCGTTGGCCGGCGCCGCCGCACCGCCGGTGACGCCACTGAAGACCGGCTGGAATCCGAAGCTGATGAGTTCCACACCACCATCCGTGATGCGTTCCTGGAACTGGCAGCCCGCCGCCCGGACACCTATCTTGTCCTGCCGGCACACCTGTCCGTGCACGACCTCGCCGCGCAGATCCTGTCCCGCATCGATTCCCTGCTGGCGACAGCGCGAGGTGCCGCATGACAGTGTGGGAGGACCTCCAGGGCCAGCCCGCCGTCGTCGAACAGCTCCGCCAGGCGACGCTGGGTGAGGGGCTTACCCATGCCTGGCTGTTTACCGGCCCGCCCGGTTCCGGGCGTTCAAACGCTGCGAAGGCGTTCGCGGCCGCACTCAACTGCAACCAGGAAGACGTGGCAAGGCGCGGCTGTGGCGAGTGCGCCGCCTGCCTGACGATCCTCGGCGAGACGCATTCCGATGTGACGTTCGTCCGGACCGAGAAGGTCACCATCACCATCGACGAGGCCCGCGACCTTGTGTCCGCGGCGGGTAACCGGCCATCGTCAGGGCGGTGGCGGATCATCGTGGTGGAAGACGCCGACCGTATGGCCGAGCGCACCACCAACGTGCTGCTAAAGGCGATCGAGGAACCTACTCCGCGGACCATCTGGATGCTGTGTGCGCCGTCGCCTGCTGATGTCCTGGTCACCATCCGTTCCCGCTGCCGCGCGGTGGCGCTGCGCCTGCCCCCGGCCGCCGACGTCGCGGCATTGCTCGTCAAGCGCGACGGCGTGGAGCCGGCCCTCGCCGAACGCGCGGCCCGCGCGGCGCAAAGCCATGTGGGGATTGCCCGCCGCCTGGCGCGGGATCCGGAGGCGCGGGAACGCCGGCTGGAAACGGTGCGGTTCCCGCTCGGACTGCGCGGCGTCACCGCGGCGGTGATGATGGCGGACAAGCTCGTGAAGATCGCCACCGCCGAAGCCAACAGTTCCAATGAAGAGCGCGACGCCGCCGAGAAGGCATCGCTGCTCGCTACTTTGGGTGCCCCCGAGTCGGGGACGCTACCGCCGGCCATGCGGAGCCAGATCAGGCAGCTGGAAGAAGACCAGAAGCGCCGGGCCAAGCGGTCCATCACCGATTCCCTGGACAGGACCCTCACGGACCTGCTTTCGTTCTACCGGGACGTGCTGATTATCCAGCTGGGGAACAGTGTGGAGCTGGTGAACGTTGAACTCAGGACTGAGTTGGAGGAATTTGCCGGCCGGTCCGCCCCCGAAACAACGCTTGCCCGCATGGACGCCATCAATAAAGCCCGCCAACGCATCACCACCACCAACGTTGCTCCGCTGTTGACCATTGAGTCCATGGCCGCCAGCCTCATATAGCCCTTCCAAGGAGACCTACCGATGACTGCTCGCCCCCTGCCCGCAAGCTCCCGATCCCTGGTGATTGGGTTGCGGGCTGCCGGCGCCCTGGTCCTGGCCATAATGCTGGCATCGTGCAGCCTCATGGGCGGCGAAAAACCGGATGAGGGACCCACCACGGCCAAGGCGGATCCCTCCATCGTGGCGTCCGCCCCTGCCGGACTCGACTCGTTCTATTCGCAGGAAGTGGTGTGGGAGCCCTGCGAAAACGGCTTCCAGTGCGCCAAGGTGACAGTGCCGGTGGACTACGCGAACCCTGGCGGGGACACTATCCAGCTCGCCGCGCTGAAGGCTCCCAGCACAGGCAAAAAGGCCGGGAGCCTGCTCATCAATCCGGGCGGTCCCGGCGGCTCGGGCTACGACTTCGTCAAGGACGCCGCGGGGATTCACTTCTCCGAGTCAGTCCGCGCGAACTACGACCTGGTGGGCTTCGATCCGCGCGGAGTCAAACGCTCCGCCCCCGTGACCTGCATGACGGACGCGGAGCGGGACGCAGCGCGGGCAAAGATCTATAACTACGAAACCGACGCGGGCCTGGCCGCCGTGCTGGCCGACAACAAAGCCATCGCCGCCCAGTGCGCGGCCCAGACCGGACCGATACTCGGCCACATCGACACCGTCAGCTCAGCCAAGGACCTGGATATCCTGCGGGCCGTGGTGAACGACGCCAAGCTCAATTACCTGGGCTACTCCTACGGCACGTTCCTTGGTTCCACCTACGCCTCGCTGTTCCCGGACAACGTGGGGCGGATGGTTCTGGATGGCGCCCTTGACCCGTCCATCAGCAACGAAGAGCTGACCAGTGGCCAGGCCGTTGCCTTCGAAAAGGCCATCAGGGCTTACGTAGCCGATTGCCTCCAGCAGGACGGCTGCCCTCTCAGCGGCGATGTGGACAGTGGAGTCCAGCAGATCCGTGGCCTCATCAACTCCGTCCAGGACACACCCCGGAAGGCCAATGACGGCCGCATGGTGAACGGCACGATGTTCGTCAGCGGCCTCATCACGCCGCTCTACAATGACCAGAGCTGGCCCGCACTGACCCAGGCCCTCGAAGCCGCTGTGACAGGAGACGTGAGCCTCATGCTCCGCCTGGCGGACCTCGGCGCAGACCGCGGCTCGAACGGTAAGTACACGTCCAACTCCACCTTCGCCTTCAGCGCCATCAACTGCCTGGACTACCCCATGGTCTCCGACACCGCCGCCATGCGCGCCGAAGAGCAGCGGCTGCGGCAGGCCTCCCCCACCCTGGGCTACTACTTCGCCTACGGCGGCACCAACTGCGTGGACTGGCCGTATGACAGTGTGCGGACGCCGGCCCCGGTGGAATACAGCGGGGACTCCCCGGTGGTCGTGATCGGAACCACCGGAGACCCTGCCACGCCCGTTGAATGGGCCGCCTCCCTGCGCAAGCAGCTGGGGAACGCGTCCCTGATGACCTGGCAGGGTGAGGGCCACACGGCGTACGGCCGGGCGAACAGCTGCCTCGAAGACGCGGTGGACCGCTACCTCGTGGACGGCAAGGTTCCCGCCGACAACACGGTTTGCTGACGGGCGTTCCTGATCCCATTTTGACCCGGACGGCGGGACTCTATTACAGTTGACTCTTGCATGAACCGCCCGGTTACGCCGGGAGATTCCATGCGGTGCTTCCTTAGCTCAGTCGGTAGAGCGTTTCACTCGTAATGAAAAGGTCATCAGTTCGATTCTGATAGGAAGCTCGGGACAAACCCCCTAGAAACCACGGTTTTTAGGGGGTTTTTCGCTGGTTAAGCTACGCCCTGGTTCGAGAGACGGCATCCCCGGCCCAGAGCCGGTGAGTCATGATGACGGTCTCACACTCACAGCATGTTGAAGGCAGCGTTCCAGCAGCATGGCGGAGGATGAGGGTGTCCGTCGCGTGAACTCTCCGTAAAGCCTTGGCTCGGACCTTCCGTGCGGGGGCCCGGTGCCGGACACTGGGTCAACGGTGTTCTCCGTGCTCCAGGAAAGCAGGACCCTCATGAACGACCCGATCACCCTGGTGGCCCTGACTGGGCCCAAAGACGACCGGCCAGCACTCGTCCCCCTCCGGGCCCTTGAACCTGCTGACCTCCCCGAGCTCCGACGAGCGCAAAAGCACGCGTATGCCGATGCGCCTGAGCTGCCAGGCACTCCGTGGGGCCAAACTGCAGACCCAGAGGTCCACGGCGCCGTAATTCAAGAGGCATCACTGGTCGCTTCCGGCCCGGGCCGTCAGATTACTGCCGCCATCATCGTCACTGAACGCGGCGGTACAGCGGTCATCACGGAACTTTTCACCCACCCCGATCACCGCCGCCAGGGACTGGCTGAAGAACTCCTCCGCGAGGCACTGCATGTCCTCCACACATTGGAGCACGGCACTGTGACCGTCAGTGTGGACGACACCAACTCGGCGGCATTGGCCCTGTACCTCTCCCGGGACTTCCGCCGGCTCGTAGGCGACGGCGAAGACGACGACGTGTATGCGTAAGCGGACCCGGGGTTGGCTGGCTGAACGAGTCCGGAGCCTGCTTCATTTTGACCGGATCCGGGACCTGGCCAGCCGCCAGTAAATCCTGGCTAGGCTCCTGAACTCCGGGCCGTTGGTCGAGTGTCCGTCGAGTCAGGATCGAGTACTCCCTACTCGTGTGTTCCGCCTCTCCTCCGGCTAGCGTCAGTTGTAAGTCCTGGGGACGTGGAGTGGTGTGTCGACGGTCGGGGAGATCATGGACGACAAAAACCTGCCGCTACTGGATCGGGCAGCTTTGGAAAGGCTGCGCGACGAACTCGACGACGAAGACGTCTGCAAGATTTTTGTCAGGAACTTCATCGCACTTCTGCCGCAAAGAGCTGAGAATGTGCGGAGGACCCTGACCACCGGAGACGTGCCAGGCGCACTGGATGCGGTCCTCAGCCTCAAGACCTCCAGCCAGATGGTGGGCGCGGAACGCCTCGCGGATCTTGCCACCGATCTGGAGCGGTTCCTCCGTGGAGACGCCCATCACACGGGGCCCGCCAGCCTGTTGCCTCGGCTGGCAGCAGATAACCTCGCGCGGATCACCAGATGCGGTCGACAGACCACTGACTTACTGCTGAAGTACGTAGCCTAAACTGCAACGCCGCCCGGGTCACAAGGTTCGGGTCCCGATGGGCCTGAGCCTGCGCCCTCGGCAGGTTTTCCGTACAGGCACGCTACACGTCACACGTTTTGTCAACGAGTGAACTATCCCTGCAGGAGGCTAAAAAGCTTCGAGACTCGCTCCACGGCAAGAAAAGAAGGCATCACCTTGAGCCCTGCAATATAGTAAGTTGCCTTATGACTTGAAAGTTACCGTGCCGCAATGCACCGGAAGGAACGGGTATGGTGGCGGATTCGCCGAGCTCCATCAGCATTGACGTGGTCGGCGAACGCTACCGGCTGGGCGAGGTAATCGGCCGCGGTGGAATGTCGTCTGTGTACCGGGCAAAGGATGAGAATCTGGGCCGGGACGTGGCGTTGAAGCTCTTCGCACCGCGGGCCACCGACGCGGGCGAACTCAAACGCCAGGAAGCTGAGATCAGGCTGCTGGCGACCCTGAACCATCCCAGCCTCGTGACGCTGTTCGATGCCGGCGTCGACACGCGCATTCCCGATGAGCCCCGGCCGTTCCTGACGATGGAACTGGTCGAGGGACAGGATTTGCGCAGCCGGATCAGGCACAGTGCAGTCCCCCTGGACGAACTCGCCGTCATCGGAGCCGGGATCGCTGACGCACTGGCCTATGTCCACGGTTTGGGCATCATCCACCGCGATATCAAGCCCGGCAACATCCTCCTCGTGCAGACCCGGCCCGGGGAGCCTCTGCGGGCGAAGGTCACAGACTTCGGCATCGCACGAATCGCCGATTCAACACGCTTGACCGTTACGGGGGCAATGGTCGGCACTGCAGCGTACCTCAGCCCCGAACAAGCCACGGGCTCACCCCTCAGCCCTGCAACAGACGTCTATTCGCTCGGGCTGGTCCTGCTCGAATGCGTCAAGAAGGCAATGGAGTACCCCGGCAGCGCGGTCGAATCCGCCGTGGCCAGACTGCACCGCGCGCCGTCCATTCCCCAGGATCTCCCGGCCGGATGGGCCGACCTGATCCGCTCGATGACCTCCCTCGAACCGCGGGAACGTCCCACGGCCGCGGACATCGAGACGGCGCTGCGGCAGGCCCTGGTTTCGCCGACGTTCTCTCCCGGCAACCTGGCACCGGAAACCACACGCGTACTGCCCGCCAGGCCCTTCAGGGCGCCGTCCGTCACAGCAGACTCGCCCTCCCCCAATCTGCCGGCCAGGCCTACCACAGGACACCCCAACGGCAATGATTTTGCCCACGCCAACCAGTCGCTGCCGGGGCCTTATGCACCCCAACCAACCACCCCCCGGGGAACATACCCGCGGCGGCCGTCCCGTGCGGGCGAGAGGCTGCGGCTCCCGGTGGCTATCCTGACCCTTCTTGCGCTGGCAGGTGGGGCCGCCGCATTCACGGCGAGCCAGGCCCCACCGTCCACATCCGGCATCACGCCCTACCCCGCAGTTACCGGAGCGCTCGGCGATCACCTCCAGGAACTTCAGAACAGCGTGCAGCCATGACTTTCACTTACTCCCGAAGCCGGCGCTCAGGAGCACGCCGAGCCTGTCTTGCCGTTGCCCTTGTGCTAGTGGCTTCCCTCACCGCCTGCGGCCCTGCCGCTACCGGCCTGGAGCAGGACACTGCCCACCAGCTCCAGGAACAGGTCCTCGGCGTGACCAAGGCTGCGGCCAGCAATGATCATGCAGCCGCTCTCACGGTCCTGAACAAACTCGAAGCTGACGTGGCGGCTGCAGCCGGCAACGGCCAAATTTCCGAGGAACGGCGCCGTCGTATCATGACCAGCGTTGCTGCCGTCAGGGCCGATCTCACCGGCGCCATGGACGCGGCCGCTGAAGCAGCCAAAGCAGCTGAGGAGGCGGCCGCCGCAGCAGCGGAAACGGCCGCGGCAGAGAAAATCAAAGCTGACGCGGCAGCGGCGGCGAAGGCTGCACAGG
This sequence comes from Pseudarthrobacter sulfonivorans, assembly GCF_031454915.1. GTDB lineage: Bacteria > Actinomycetota > Actinomycetes > Actinomycetales > Micrococcaceae > Arthrobacter > Arthrobacter sulfonivorans_C. The sequence continues at coordinate 33,378 of NZ_JAVDRS010000002.1, forward strand.
AAAACACCACGCCCGTGATTGTTGCCCCCTTACCGGGGCCGGCACCGGAACAGGCAAACGGCAAGAAAGGCAAAGGCAAAGGCAAGAACGAATAACCGGGTTCCGGTGTAGCGCGTCCAACAGGGCCGCGAGTTCACCACCGGAAAGCGCGGGAATCGGCTGGACCGAGGACCTGGCCGCTAAACGGACTCCGCAGCTCTGCCCGGACAGATAACGAAACAAAAGCGGACGACGGCGGGAGGTCCTTGGGTTCCAGTGGTCGCCCGGGCTACCGCCGCGCTATTCAGGAGTTTCCCCTTGACAGTCCCACGATCAGGGGACTCTCATCGAGTACTACGTGAAGACGAGAGGGGGTGGCGGCTATGCCTGCCACTCAAACTGCCCCGGGGAACCAGTCCCGCCTCCGGCTAGGAGCCGCTCTCATGACGCTTGCCGGGCTGGCCTTTGTGGGGTACGCCGCAGTGTTCCTGGTCCTCAACTTCACGGGCGGCTTCCTCGAGCTGGGTATCGGCCCCGATCAAGTGGACAAGGGAAAGGCGGAGGTAGAGGCGTTCAGCCCGCAGCTGCACCACTACATCAGCCACCTGCACATCGCGCTCAGCGGCTTCATCGCTGCGACCGGGCTGGCCGTAGCCGGCCTGTCCTGGTTCGGGGTGCGCCGGGGAGAACGGTGGGCCTTCGCCACCGCCGTCATCGTCCCCACCGTCGGACTCGCAGTAGCCCTCCCCGCGCATTACCCGTGGGGTCTGGCCACGCTTGGGCACCTCGGCCCGGTCTACGTCGCTGTCCTCATTTTCCTGGCAGGGGTTGGGGTGGCGTGCAGCGGAATGCGGAGCCCTGCGATGAAACATCACTGAGACACTGAATCCCGCTTTTCCGGAGTCCTATTGGGGCACGATCGCGTAGAAGATCACCCAGTTCATGGCGAGGTTGAAGCCGGCATGTGCCGCCACAGCGCCAAGCAATGATCCAATGAGCTTCCGAAATCCGTAGAACACCAGGGACGCCACGAACATCGCGGCGACCCAGAACAGCGCCGGCAATGGCAGGAACGCCCAGACACCGGCAACATACACCACACCGAAGTGTGCAAGATGCGTCACTGCGAACGCTGCCGCGTCGATGAGGGCTGCCCGGCGGTCGCCGAGTTGCGCTGCGAAACTCTCGTGGGCCACACCGCGGTACAGCACCTCTTCCCCGATCGGGCTGAAGAGCATTCCGATGACAGCGAAGATGATGAAGTAGATGAGCCGATCGTCCTCGGAGGGTGACACCGGCACGCTCGAGTAGGAGAGCGCGATATAGGCAAACGGGTGGGACAGGCTGTGGCCCCACAGGGTGGTGGCAGCCGAGTGCACCCCGAGCGCCATCGCCACGCCGGCCAGCCCGGCTGGCAGTACCCAGCGGCGCCGCGTCGGCCGGACCATGCCAACGTGTTTGCGCCCTTCCCTGGTCAGAAGCACCCACGGCAAGGCGATCATCGCCACGAACACGACGCCGACAGCCTGATAGCTGCCGGTGACATTCGCCTGCAGGACGAGCGCCACTCGCACAAGCCCGAAAATGATGAGCAGCAGAATGCCGGTGCCCAGGTTCAGCGGGAGGAGCGAGCGGAACGGTGGACGGACAGTTGGGGTACTCACACCGTGAGTGTATTGCCAGCGGGCCGGACACGGCTTGAACCAGGTTTGGCACCCGTTCTTCGTGTCCCAGACAGTCGTGCCTCCCGTTGGAGGCACCCTTCGAGGGCGCAGTGCACGTTTCGCGCGTAGTGGTTGCAATCCACTGCCGCCAGGTAATACCGTCTCGACAAGCGGTTGCAGACCACAAGCGGAGGGCATTCCATGCTGAAGGAAGTCGCTGAGGGCGTTCTGGTTCGCGAGAGTGAGTTCATCCAAAGTAATTCGGTTGTCGTGCAGGGCCGGGACGGTGTGTTGCTCATCGACCCCGGCATAACGGCCGACGAAATGGCGGCCCTCGCGAACGACCTTCGCGAGTTAGGGCAGCCCGTCGTGGCAGGCTTCTCGACGCATCCCGACTGGGACCACGTGCTCTGGCACGCGGACTTCGGCGACGCGCCCCGTTACGGTACAGCCCGCTGTGCGGCCTCTATCCGGGACCTGCTGTCGAACGCGGATTGGAGGGCCCGCGTTGCCGAGGTGCTACCGCCGGAGTACGCCGAGGAATTACCGATGGATCTGCTCGGTCTCATTACCGGCCTGCCCGCCGATACTGCGCAGATTCCTTGGGATGGCCCCCAAGTCCGGATCATCGAGCATCAGGCCCACGCCATAGGGCATGCGGCGCTGTTGATCGAGGAGCGCGGCGTCCTCGTCGCCGGCGACATGCTTTCTGACATCCTGATGCCGTTCCTCGACCTGGAGGCCGCGAATCCCATCGAGGACTACCTCGCCGCGCTACGGCTGTTCGAGAGCGTGGCCGACGGCGTTGATACCGTCATCCCCGGTCACGGCTCAGTCTGCGGAGCTGGTCAGGTACGAGCACGAATCAAGCAGGATCGCGCGTACGTTCAGGCCCTGCGAGACGGCGGTGTTCCCGATGACGCACGCGTCGGTCCATCGGCCACGTTGGATTGGCTGCCCGATGTGCATGCATGGCAACTACAGCAGCTCGCTCAGAAGAAGCGCGACGGAACGCCGGAATAGCGGCCGCCTTACGGAGAATACGCGCCGCTGACCTGCAACGTGGCTGTCTCGCTCATAACTCCATCCGTAACTAGATATTGACGACCGGAATGTCGATGCTGGCCCCGTTGCTCTTGAGCCAGTATTTCTTCAACTCGGCCTCACGAGGCTGGATGACGTCCAGCTGGATCGCGATCCTGTCCCGGTAAGGCTCCAACCGGTACAGCTCCGCGTCGTCGTGGCCGGTTCTCAGATGGCGCCACCGCTTTGATGCTGCCTTCATGTTCGAATCGATGTCTGACCAGCCAAAGCGCTCAGCCTCGTCCAAAGCGGCAAGGATTTTGGGCCTGTTTCGCCGGGGTGTCCGTACTTTGACAACGTAATAGGAGCCGCCCCAGAGGAGCAGCATTATTCCGGCAAAAATGCCGATGGTGATCAGGGCTTCCATGAGACTGTGGCCTTTCGGGGGGAGGGATGGTTGCGATCCGAACGACGGGTGCTTCTCGACCGTACGTCGTTGTGTGGGCTGCACGGGCATCGCGTTAGCCGCCGGATGACGAACTCAGGCTTGCGCCTTTTTCCCGTTCTGGATCGCTTTTGCTTTGCGTTCCTTCAGCCATTCAGCCCGGCGCCTGGCCAGATGGAAACACCACCACGTCTTGTAGGAGCAAAGACCAACCATGACGAAGATGGCGGAAACGACGCCGCCCACGCGGACTCCGGTAGGACTCATGTTGGTCATGACGGTGAACGCCGGAGTGTAATCCGGCGGGGTCCCCCAGGGACCGTACTTCTCGTCCCAGTCTTTCGGCCGAGCCATCAGATTGCTGCCTGCTTACGGAGGATCCGGGATTCCGGGAAGTACTCGAGGGTCACGGGAATGTGCGGCGAAGGGTGCTTCAGGAACCATTCATAGGCGTGGTCGTCTGCCGCCTTCCACCAGGGCTTCGGGAGGCCCTTGAGTTTGCGCGCCTTCCTCCCCCGCCATTCTTCTTTGACATTGAAGCAGCACTGGAGGACACCGAAGCCGAAGAGGGCGCCGAAGAGCACCATAACGAGCGCCATGACTGGCATCTCGAACAGCGCAAGGACCCCGAACAGCAGACAGCCCAAAGCGACCGGCGTGAGCAGGACTGTCAATGCCAAGCTGAAGTAGAAGGACCGGATCAGGTTGTGGTCCCCGCCGCCGGAACTGGCGCCAATGCCCCACTCTTCCCTTGTGTACGAATAGACGGTTTTACCCCTCATCGGATACCCGTAGTAGAAGGGACGGTTGACCATCATTCGGTAGTGCTCTTCGCCTGTCGTCGCCACGGCTTCGATCCTATCCGCACTCATGCTTTGAGTTCCCCGTCAGCCACTCCAGTGCCAGCGCCGGTGAAAGACTGGACGCATGAATTCAGCGTCTGACGGGGAACGGCCCATTCTCGTATTCATCCACGGCGGCGGAATAGGACCGTGGATGTGGGCGGACCAGGCAGCTTCCTTCTCGCATGATTTCGCCGTCCTCACCCCAACCCTTCCTGGCCATCACCTGAATGGCCAAAGCTCCTTTTCCACGCATACCGGGGCAGCAGAGGCCGTTGCGGACGACGTAGGCCTCCTGGAACTTCCCCGTCCGGTGACGGTCATTGGATTTTCGCTCGGAGGGCAGACGGCGATCCAGTTGGCGGCGTCCTACCCGGACCACGTTGAACGCCTCGTGGTGGTCAGTTCGCTCACGAACCCGTGGCCTTGCGCAACCGCCCTCGGCTTCCTCGCCGCGGCTTCCGCTCCATTGTCCAAACCCCGTCGTTTTGCCCAAGCCCAGGCGGCTCAACTCTCCGTCCCGGAAGGGAGTTTCGAAGACTACTACGCCCTGTCCCGGTCCATGTCGGCCCCAACTCTGCGGCGTTTGATTCAGGCAAATTTCTCCTTTGCCGTGCCTGACAAGGTTCTGTCCTCCTCACGGCCGCTTCTCCTCATGGCCGGGAACAAAGAACCAGCCCGGCTTTTGCGCGGCATGGAGGACCTCCATTCAAAAGTCCGGAACAGCTCCCTCCAGGTTCACGAGGGCGTTGGGCACGGTATGCCTTTGGCCCAAGCCGGATTGTTCAACACGTCCCTCCGTCACTGGCTTGAGGCAACTGCCACAGCCTAACCCTGCGACCGGTGCTGGAAAGGAGCTTCCAGGCCGGCCTTAGCTGCCCGGCATTGTGAGTTCGATCGGCGGAGCCTCCGACGGTCCGCCGCATTGGGCCGAGCCGCCCACGCGCTTCCACTCGAGGTCGGTGTCCTTTTCGATGAGAACCTCGCCCGCGGACGTAAGCACCCTCGCCGTGACATGGTCCGGGGAGCTCATGTTGACGGCGAACCGCCAGGTGCCGGCGTCGATCCGCTCGGCGTAGAACGGCGCCATGGCCGGCGGGGCCTGCCGGGTGACCCGAGCGGTGGGATCCAGCGGCGTGGTGACAACAATCCGCGGTTCTGCTGTCCGGGGCTCCGGGCGAAGTTCCGAACACGCGCCATCAGCACACAGCTGCACCGTCGCTACCTGCGACACGTCGCCAGTCAATTCAACCGTGACGGAGTTGACCCAGCCGATCGCCGGACAGGCGGTTGAACAGCCTGCTACCGGAGCACAGACTGCCAACAGCAGCACCGCAGGCCGGACAATGAGCCCCCACCCTCTTCCCATGCGGCCAGTCTAGGCGCTCGACATATCCTGCGGCGGAGCAGGCTCCGCCTATGATGGCGTGCATGGATGACAAGGCACTGACGGCCATTGCGCTGGACCTGTATGCCCTGCCATTCGACGAATTCATGGCAGCCAGGACAGCGGCAGCTAAGGCATCGCCCAGTTCCGCAAAGGAGCTCATGGCCGCTGTCAAAGCCCTCCCGAAGCCGTCCGTGGCGGCCTGGGCCGTCAACATGATGTCGGTGCACGAGCCCGCGGTGCTCGCGCAGCTCGCCGACCTCGGCCAGCGGATGCGCGCTGCCCAGGCATCCCTGGACGCCGGCGCGCTCCGGGAACTGTCGCGGGAGCGCCGCACCCTCCTGGCGGCCGCCGTCGACACCGCCCGTTCTGTCGCGGAACGCCACGGACGCGCCATCAGCGCCACCATCGCCACCGACGTCGAACAGACCCTGCGTGCGCTGACCGCGGACGAGGGCGCCGCGGCCGCCGTCCAAAGCGGGCTGCTGGTCCAGACACTGTCCGCCGACGGCGTGGACACTGTGGATCTCGACGGCGCCGTGGCAGTCCCCGGAGCAGTGCCGCCCCCGCGCACCGCGGTGCCAAATACCGCCGCCGTGCCCACCGCGGCCGCGGCAGAACAGAACGCGCAGGAGCAAGGAAAGCGCACGACGGCGGAACCTGCCCGCCGCCAACCAGCTGACCAGCCGCGGCTCAAGGCAGTCCGGGAGACTCCGCGACCGGCGTCCCCTTCCGCCCTGGAGAAGGCCAAGGCCGCCTTGGCCGAGGCGCGGGAAGCCGAAGCGGAATCCGCCCGGCTGGCGGCAGAACGGCAAGGGCAGTCGGAGGAGGCCGAGGTTGAGGTTGCAGAGCTGATCCTCGAAACCCGGGACCTCAGGGCGCGGCTGAAGACCGCCGAGGAGGAGCTGGACAGAGCCCGGAAACAGCAGGCCACGTCCGCAGCCGAAGCCAAGCAGGCGGCCAGGGCGGCCGAGAAGGCGCAGCGTTCAGCCGTGCTCGCGCAGGAACGGGTACTCCGGCTGGGCAACACGCGGGACTGATGACCGGTGATTGTCAGACCCCGGTTGCACACTGGATTTATGGAAAACCAACTCGCTCACGAATACCACGTCACGTACTTCGACGCCGATTGTGGCCGGATCCGCAACGAAACATTCGACTCCCGGACGGAGGCCGAACGGTTCGCCGGCCGGCACTGCGTCGGCGAGGACTCTTGGGCCGTCATCGACGAAGTCGCTGTAGAACAGGCCCGGATCGCCGCCTGACGGTTTCCGGCTCAACCTAGCCGGAGAGACTCTCCGGCCTGCCGGCGGCATCCTCCGCGAGCCGGCGTTCGGCGTCGGCCACCTGCTCGAACACCGATTCCGCACGCCGGCGCACTGACGCTGCCCCAACTGGGATGGGCCCGACGGCGAGGCGCAGCATGGCGGCAGCCTCGGCCGTGGTGGCCAGCGAGTTGCCGGCCTTGGACAGCGACCGGTGGACACCTGCCAAGGCCCCCGGAATGTCCAGCCCGTCGCTGGGCGAACGCCGCTGGGCCGCAACGCAGACCGTGCGGACGCGTTCCAGGAGGCCGGCCAGCTCATTGGCGATCTCAACCAGTTCGTCATACAGCTGGTCGTCTTCGACGCCCTCAAGCACCTGGTGGTAGCGGTCCAGGCCGCGGTGGAACCGGTCGTGGGCGCGGCGCCACAGGCCCTTGCCGAGATCGGCATCGTCTTTGCGCCCCTGGCGGGCGGCAGTGAAGAATCCCACGGAAGAGGCCTAGAGGTACTGTCCGGGGCCGTGGTCCGGGTCTTCCGGACGGCCTGGTGTTGCCGCGCCGGGCCGCTGGCCTGCCGTGGCCCGCTGCGGTTCGCCGTTCTCTCCGATGACTACTCCGGGGGCGATCATGGTGCCCGGCGGCAGCTGCTTGAGCTGCATCTGTGCGACGGCGTGCTCGCGGGCGGCGTGCTGTGCAGCGATGGCCGTCTGGATGCCGTGGAACAGGCCCTCCAGCCACCCGACCAGCTGTGCCTGGGCGATCCGAAGTTCGGCGTCCGACGGCGTGGCGTTGTCCGGGAAGGGAAGGCTGATCCGTTCCAGTTCCTTAACGAGTTCGGGGGCCAGCCCGTCCTCCAGTTCCTTGATGGAACGCTCGTGGATCTCGGCCAGGCGTTCGCGCGCGGCGTCGTCCAGCGGTGCTGACTTAACCTCTTCCAGCAGCTGCCGGATCATGGTGCCGATCCGCATGACCTTCGCAGGCTCATCCACCAGGTCCTGCAGGTTGCTGCCCTTGGCCTTGTTGCCCATGCCCGGAGTATCAGGCCTTGCAGCCTCTGGACCACTACTGACGGGCCCGGCCGCAGCCGGCACAACTGGTTCGCCGTTGTCGAGGGTCGTGCCCTCAACAGGAACATCATCAGGCTGAGTGTCGTTCGGATCGCTCATGCGTTCATACTCTCACGCGCCGGCGACGCGCGGTCCAGTCGATGACGCAGTGCAACTCCCGACACCGGCCAGCCGTCCCCACGATGATGGATAACGCCAGTCCGCCCCCCAAACGTACACGGCCTGAAGCCGGCCAGCCCGTGAGGGCTGGCCGGCTGGTGCAGGCTCGCGGTGGTCGGCGTCAGCAGCACCGGCCCTGAGGGTTGGAGTCCTGGCGGTCCGTCCTGTCGCGCCAGAACTCCCGCTCACTCAGGGGCGGCTCCGTGTGTCCTGCTGCGCGGTGGTACTCCACATATTTTGTGTAGGCATCCGCACCCATCACACCGCCAAGGTACCGGGCAAACCCGCGGAACCCCGTTGCCAGGGCAGCCAGACCCGTGCTCATCAGTGGTGCCGTGCCCTTTCGAACCGGACGTCTGCCGGCAACTTGTTCCATTCAGCCATCAGTTCCTTCTCTGCCGGCGTGGGAATCAGGCCTGCGGGAGCGAAAACCTTGGACGGACGGGCCGGATCCTCATTGTTCGGGTTCGGGATTCCCGCTTGCTGGTTCCGGAAGGCCCGGGCGGTGGCCATCACCGCGGTGGCAATAACGATGATGCTCAACACCACAAAGATGACCGACAGCCACCCCTGGATGGCGGTATTGCGGACCACGGCTTCCATCGCGGCAACGCTCTTCGCTGAGCCGAACTCGGTTTTGCCGTCCGCGAGGGCCTTGCTGAAGGCCGCGTTGTTGGCGAAGTAGCCGACGGCGGGCGTGGACGAGAAGATCTTCTGGTAGCTCGCGGTGATGGTCACCACCGCAGCAAACGCCAGCGGCAAGGCCACGATCCACAGGTATTTGAATGTTCCGCGCCGGGCGACAATGGCCAGGCAGACAGACAGCGCAATGGCTGCCAGCAACTGGTTGGCGATGCCGAACAGCGGGAAGAGCGTGTTGATGCCGCCGAGCGGATCCGTCACGCCCATCAGGAGCACCAGCCCCCAGGCGGCCACCATGATGGCCGTGCACAGCCAGGCGCCGGGGCGCCAGGAGTGTTCCTTGAACTTCGGGGCGAAGTTGCCGATGGAATCCTGGAGCATAAAGCGCGCAACGCGGGTTCCGGCGTCGACCGCGGTCAGGATGAACAGCGCCTCGAACATGATGGCGAAGTGGTACCAGAACGCCATCATTGCCGTGCCGCCGATGAACTGCTGCATGATGTGTGCCAGCCCGACCGCGAGGGTGGGTGCGCCGCCGGTGCGGGAGACGATGCTTTCTTCGCCGACGTTCCGGGCCGTCTCGGCAAGCAGTTCCGGGCCGATGTTTACCCCGGAGAGGCCCAGGCTGTTGACCCAGGCGGCGGCCGTTTCCACCGTTCCGCCGGTCAGGGCAGCCGGAGCGTTCATGGCGAAGTAGAGGCCCCGGTCAATCGAGATGGCGGCAACGAGGGCCATGATGGCGACGAAGGACTCCATGAGCATTCCGCCGTAGCCGATGTAGCGGGACTGCCGTTCCTTCTCGATGAGCTTGGGGGTGGTGCCGGAGGAGATCAGGGCGTGGAAGCCTGACAACGCTCCGCAGGCAATGGTGACGAACAGGAAGGGGAAGAGCGCCCCGGGGAAGACGGGCCCGTTGTCCCTGCTGGCAAATTCGCTGAACGCGGGGACCGTGATTTCCGGGCGGACCACGATGATGGCCAGCGCGAGCATCACGATCACACCGATCTTCATGAACGTTGAAAGGTAGTCGCGGGGTGCCAGCAGGAGCCAGACCGGAAGGATGGCCGCGATGAAGCCGTAAACGATGAGTCCCCAGGCAATGGTCACCTTGTCCAGGGTGAAGAACGCAGCCCCCCACTCGGTCTCCGCCACGAGGCCACCGCCGATGATGGCTGCCATCAGCAGCACAAAGCCAATGAGGGACACTTCCATGACTTTGCCCGGCCGGAGGAACCGAAGGTAGACGCCCATAAAGAGTGCGATGGGAATGGTCATGCCCACGGAGAAGACACCCCAGGGGCTTTCGGCCAGGGCGTTGACGACGACGAGCGCCAGGATGGCGACGATGATGACCATGATCAGGAGGGTGGCAATCAGCGCAGCCGTTCCGCCGACGACGCCGAGTTCCTCACGGGCCATCTGGCCCAGGGAACGTCCGCCGCGGCGCATGGAGAAGAACATTACGACGTAGTCCTGGACTGCACCGGCGAGCACGACGCCGATGATGATCCAGATAGTGCCGGGGAGGTAGCCCATCTGGGCGGCCAGGATCGGGCCGACCAAAGGACCGGCGCCCGCGATGGCGGCAAAGTGGTGGCCGAACAGGACGTTGCGGTCAGTGCGGACGTAGTCCTTGCCGTCGGCCTTGTACTCAGCAGGCGTGGCGCGCCGGTCGTCGGGCTTGGTGATGTAGCGCTCGATCACCTTCGAATAGAAGCGGTAACCGATGAGGTAGGTACAGACCGAGGCGAAGACGAACCAGATGGCGTTCACGGTCTCGCCCCGGATAATGGCCACCATGAACCAGGCCACACCGCCGAGCAGGGCGATGGCCGCCCATAGGGCAATCTTGGCCGGGGTCCATTTTTTCTCCTCGGCCTCGCGGACCGCGTCATCCACGGCAGTGGGTGGAAGTTCCGCACTGGCGGTCAGTGGGCCGCCCCGTTTCGCTGAACCTGCCGGTTCCTCAGGCCTGTTGGCCATGTCTCCTCCTTGAGAATTAATGCTTCGATCGATTGCTCAAAGGCACCCTACCAACGCGGCACCGCCGCAACTGCGGCCCCGCGCCAGCGCCGTGTGTACATGCGGTGAACGGCAGGCTGGAGGCGCTCAGTGACGGACCTCATGCCTCCCACCGTAGGCCTGCCGCCGCCAATGGAAAAGGCCCAACTTTGTAACGGATTTCGGCTGCTGCCTCGCCCCGGGGCTGGTCAGGTCCCCATTTCCCGGCGGGACACTGGCAGCTTGGCCCGCGTAAACAGCCAGGCGAGGGCTGCACCGGTCAACGGCACTGCGACCAGCAGCGCCGCGAGTTGCAGCCAAGGCACGACGGCGGTACGCGCCAGTCCTGTGGCTGTCACCAGCAGGACTGCGGGGATGATCCCGGCAACACTCCCCAGCACGGTTCCGAGGCCGGCGGTCATCAGCGCCTGGGAACCTGCGAGCGCCTTGCGCAGCCGCGGGGCAGCACCTACGCCGGCCAGGGTGATGTGGTCTTTCCGCGAGTCCGCCATGGACAGCCCGGTGGTGATGCCGGCGGCGCTGAGGGTGATCAGCGCCCCCAGGCCAACGATGGACCAGAGGATCAGGGATGAGTCCCGTTCTGCGCCACGCTCCACGTGCATGGACGCGTACCGGTTCTTGTAGATCCCGGCTAAAGCCGAGGTGACTTTGTCCATCTGGGCGGCACCAGGGTAGACGCTGAGCTGGACCAGCAGGGCGCTGTTGTCCACCCGCATCCCGGCCGCCGCCGCAGCTTCCGGGGACACCACGCCGAAATACTGCACCGGGACCTCCGGCTCCACCACGGCGGCCGCCACGACCGTGCGGCCCGTCTCCTGGAACCCCTGGAATGCTGTTGAGGCGGGAACCGAAGGCTGGGGCTTGCGCACATCATGGGCCACCAAGGACGCCTGTCCGTCGCGGACGAACACCGGGTTGGCGACCACCATGCCGCCCGCCGCCAGCACGTCCCGGGCTTCCGCCGTCGGCGCCTTTCCAAACAGCCGTTCCACGTCCTCCGCCGTTCCGACCACGATGGAGTCGATGCTTCCCTGGGTCGGGTACGGACGCATCGCTCCCTGGCAACGCCAGTCATCCGGATCGAGGACCCGTTGGCCGGCAGACATGGGACATTCGTTGCCTTCCGGCGTTGCCAGCGAGTATTGCAGGCAACTCGACGCCGGCGTCTGGGCCGTCGTCCCAGCTTCGAGTTCCGGGCGCATCTCACAGTTCCGGATGGCAGGCGTGCGCAGGACGTGGGTCCATTCGACAGTGTCCAAGGCCCCATCCAAGGCCGAAACCACTGTGGCCGGATCCATCTGCACCGGCTCCGGCGACGTTCCGTCAGCCAGCATGGGCTGACCGGCAAACAGCGGCAAAACAGCCTGATTCTTCAATGCTGACCACTGGTGGTTCTGCTGTTCGTTCGCTTGCTGGCTGGCGGCAAGCACCATGGCGGCACTGGCCAGGGTTGCCGCCGCGAGGACCGCGGCAACAGCAGGAACCGTCCGGCTGCGGTTCCGGGATGAGTCGCGGGCGGCCATGCGCCCGGCCAAGGGGAGACGGCCGGCTTGGCTGGCCAGAAGAGCCACCACGGTGCCCGTGAGCAGCACGAGGGCCGTGACGCCCAGGACGGCCCCGCCCAGCAGCAACCAGGCGATGACCGGAGTGCGGGCGATAAAAACATCCGGGTCTTCGCTGGTGACCGCTAACCACGTGCCGGCCGCCAACGCCGCAACCGCGACGCCCAGGAGCGCCCAACCCCATACTGTGGGCGCCCGGCCGGCAGTCTGTGGTGACCGGCCCGATTTCAGGGCGCCGAGCACCGCCTGACGTGCCACCTGCCGTGCGGGAGCCAGTGCGGCCAGCAGGCAGGCGGCGAAGCCCATGGCCATGACCAGCACCGTCAGCAGTGCGTCCGGATGGAACCCCGGGAAACGGACCGAGCCGTTCAGGCGCGCCACCATCACCACCGCGCCGGCGGCGGCGAGTCCCACCACAGCGCCGGCAGCGACACCGATGCCGCCAAGCCAGAGGGCAGCTGCCATCACCACGGAGCGGACGGTGGGTGTCTCAGCGCCGGTTGCGGCCAGCAGCGCCAGCTCGCGGACCTGGCCCTTGGCACCGACAGCGAAAGCGGCGCCGGCCAGCAGGCCCACTTCCAGGAGCGCCAGCGCGCCGAGGAGCGCTCCGCCGGCGTAGGCCGCCAACGGGATGGACGAATTGGATCCTGCCGCCAGGTTGTCCGCCCCGCGCTGGTCTGCCGGCGGCGGATTCAGTGCCACCGATCTGGAGAGCACGGCCACCCCCGCAGCGTTGGCCTCCCGGATCTGGCTCCAGGTCACCGGTTCGGCGCCCACGAGGTAGTACAGCGTGGAGTTGATGGATGCAGCCGCGGCAGCCGGAGCTGCGGAGGGCACCTGGTCACGGCTCGCCACAGTGCCCTGCCCGGGCCGGAGATAGGCGATGGAATTGCTGTCGGAATAGCCGGCGTCGCGAAGAGTCCCCACCGCGGTGAATGTTCCGGCCGAGGTGGGCAGCTTCTCCCCCAGTTCCAGCGCGAACCGCTCCAAGAGCCCCGGCGATACCAGGATTTCGGTGTCATCGGCGGGCGCCCTGCCCTGAAGCAACGTGAATTTTCCGGTGAAGGCAGGATTCAGTGCATCCACCGCGCGGCCGAGAAGCGGCAGGTCCGCTGCCCCCGACGCGGCCGTGAGTTCGAGGTCCGCCTCGGTGAGCACGGTGTAGCCCGCTGGAACCAGCTCCCTGGGGTCCTTCGAAGTGAAGTCGGGGTCGCTGTCCCAGTTCGTGGAGTTAATCCGGGTCTCGTCCACCGGATCCTGGACCATGGTGCCGTTGGGCACGGCCATGGCCCGATAGCGCGCCTGTGTGGTGCCGAGCTGGTATTCGACCCGTTCGGCGGCGGTTTCCCGGGTACTCTCGAACAACGTGAGCGCACCCGTCATGGCGGCCACCGGCAGCAGGATGAGCAGGGCGATCAGCAGCGAACGTCCTTTGTGGCGGCGGATATCGCGCCGGGCCATCCGCACGGCCACGCGGAATGAACGCCGGCGCCCACCGGGTGCCGGGGTGAGGCTCAGCGCCATGTCAGTAGCCAGCCTGCGCGAGCAGCATTGCGGGATCGTGCATGGCAGCTGCCTGGTCCACGATCCGGCCGTCCCGAAGGAAAACCACACGGTCTGCCCAGGCGGCGTGCCGGGCCTCATGGGTCACCAGCATGACTGCCGCACCCGCGTCCGCCCGGCTGCGGAGCACTTCCATCACGCCGAGGCCGGTGGTCGAATCCAGGGCCCCCGTGGGTTCATCGGCCAGGATCAGCCGCCGCTCACCCACGATGGCCCGGGCAATGGCCACCCGCTGCTGCTGCCCGCCGGACATCTGGTCCATAAAGCGGTCCGCGAGGTCCGGGATGCCCACCTGGCGCAACGCGTCCAGAGCCTGGCGTTGCGCCTTCCGGGCGACGGTCCCGTCCAGCTCCAGCGGAAGGGCCACGTTTTCGGCAGCGGTCAGGGTGGGCACGAGGTTAAAGTCCTGGAAGACGTAGCCGACGGCGCGGCGGCGCAGCCGGGCGAGTTCGTTAAGTCCCAGCCCGCCAAGGGGCGTCGACTCCACAAAGACCCCGCCCGACGTCGGCCGGTCCAGTCCCCCGGCCAGCGCCAGGAGGGAGGATTTCCCGGAACCGGACGGTCCCATCACGGCGACGAACTCGCCCGCGCTGATGGTGAGGTCAACCTCGCGCAACGCGGCCACCGCCGTCGCCCCTTCACCGAATGTCCTGCTGACCTTGGCGAGTTCCAGGACCTGCTGGGGCCCCTGGACGCTCACCGGCGTGTTTCCGCGGTGAGCGGGGCAGCCTCTTCCGTGGTGACCCCGTTGGACGATTTACGTGTTGTGCCCAGGCCGTTGGAGCCCTGGCCTGCGTTCTGCGTCTGCTGCACCATCCGCGCCTCGCACAGGTCCAGCCAGCGGACCTCCGCCTCCGTCTGGAAGATGAGCGAATCCAGGACCAGCAGCCAGGCCGTGTCCGCCGACCGCTGGGTGGCGGCAGTGTCCCGCCGGGACTTGGTGTAGTCCTGCAGCGCCCGGATGGAGGCCACCCGCTGGGCCTGGATGATTGCCTGCACATCCACGCCGGGAAGCGTCACGGCGAGCGCAAGCTTGATGGCCAGTTCATTGCGTGGAGGATTGGCCTTTTCCACGGGGGCGGCAAACCAGCCCTGGACCTCTGCCTTGCCGGCCGCGGTGATGCTGTAGACCACGTGGCCTTCGCCGTCGCTGCCATCGTTGCTGACCAGGCCGTCGCGTTCCAGGCGGTCCAGTGTGGTGTACACCTGCCCAATGTTCAGCGGCCAGGTGGATCCGGTGCGGTTCTCGAACTCAACCCGGAGCTGGTAGCCGTAACGCGGCTGGTCCTGCAACAGGGCGAGGAGGCTGTGGCGGATAGACATGTCACTCCTGGCGGGGGCGTGAGCTTCGGCATGCACGGACCCCCAAGACGCGTGCATACTGCGTATATAGCGAGACTAGCCCAGCGCGCAGGTGGAAGCAATACTCAGTATTTACCGAGGCCTGTTGCCTTGCCGCCGCTACATGACCAGCAGGATCTTCCCCACGTGATCCCCGCTATCGAAGTACTCGTGCGCGGCACTGGCCTGGTCCAACGGGAAAGTCTTGGCCACCAGCGGACGGATCCTGCCGTCAGTGATGAGCGGCCACACGGACTCACGCACCGCGTTCATGATGGCGCCCTTCTCCTCAACCGGGCGCGGCCTCAGCGCTGTTGCCACCACGGCAGCGCGCTTCCGCAGGAGCTGGCCGAGATCAAGCTCGCCCTTAACACCGCCCTGCAGCCCGATGACCACGAGCCGGCCGTAGTCGGCCAGTGCGTCAACGTTCTTCCCCAGGTATTTGGCACCCACCACATCCAGGATGACGTCGGCTCCCTTGCCGCCGTTCTGCCGGCGCAGGCTGTCCGGAAATTCTTCTTCTTTGTAGTTGATGGCGATGTCCGCCCCCAGGAAGGCCTTGGCGGTGCCAACCTTCTCGTCCGACCCCGCGGTGGTGGCCACCTTGGCGCCGAAGGCCTTGGCCATCTGGATGGCCATGGTGCCGATCCCGCCGGTGGCGCCGTGGATCAGGACAGTCTCGCCCGCCTGCAGCTGTGCCGTCATGATCAGGTTCGAGTACACCGTGGCCGCCACCTCCGGCAGGGACGCGGCAGTGACCAGGTCAACGCCGTCGGGGATCCTCAGGACCTGCTCCGCCGGCACGGCTACCTTCTCCGCGTAGCCTCCGCCGGCCAACAGTGCCACCACCTTGTCACCCACAGAGAACGCCTTGGTGACGCCGGGACCGAAGCCGGCGATCCGGCCGGAGACTTCCAGCCCGGGAATCTCGGAGGCACCGGGCGGCGGCGGGTAAAAGCCCCGGCGCTGCTGCACATCCGCGCGGTTCAGGCCGGCGGCGACGACGTCGATCAGCACCTCCCCGTGGCCGGGCACCGGAGCGTCCACTTCACGGACTTCCAGCACTTCCGGACCACCGGGTTCTGCAATGTAGATGGCTTTCATGGAGTACTCCCGTTTTCTAGCTGATTCGTGCCCCAGAACCAGTGTGCACCGGACGCACGGCAGACTCTGTTTTGTTGCAGCCAACTGCCTATGAAACACTACTCGGTAGGGAAGGTTGTCCGAGCGGCCGAAGGAGCTAGTCTTGAAAACTAGTGTGCGGTAACCCCGTACCAAGAGTTCGAATCTCTTACCTTCCGCGAATGGAACCCCGGTTTGCCAGCTTATGGCGGACCGGGGCTTCTTCGTTTCCGGGACTTTCCGGGGCGGAGCCCCAACCATTGAAACTGTCGGGGCCCGGGCATAGGGTCATTTCTGTTGCCATCCCTCAACAGAAATGAGTCCACTATGCCTGCACCCGAGATCACCCCCGGCGCACCCTGCTGGATCGACCTCATGACATCGGATATCGCCAAAGCCCGCCAGTTCTACGGCGAACTCTTCGGCTGGGAGTACGAGACCGGTGATGAAGAAAAGTACGGCGGCTACACCACCGCCCGGAAGAACGGCAAGACCGTGGCCGGCCTCATGCAGAAGGACGAGGAGCAGGCCGGCATGCCGGATATCTGGTCCACCTACCTCCGCTCAGATGACGCTGCGGCCACCGCGGAATCGGTCACTGCCAACGGCGGCCAGGTGTACATGGGACCCATGGACGTACCGGAGCAGGGCCACATGGCCTTGTTCGGAGATGCCTCCGGCGCGGCCATCGGCGTGTGGCAGCCCCGCGAAATGCGCGGGTATGAACTCGTGGCCGAGCCCGGCGCTGCCGCATGGCATGAGCTGCACACCAAGGACTACGACGCCGCCGTGAAGTTCTACCAGAACGTCTTCAACTGGGACACGGATGTTATGAGCGATAGCCCTGAGTTCCGGTACACCACCCTGGGCGCCGGGGATTCCGCCAAAGCGGGCATCATGGACGCCTCGGGTTACCTTCCCGCCGAGGTTCCGTCCAATTGGCAGATCTACTTCAACGTGGAAGACGCCGACGCTTCGATTGAGAAGGCTGTTTCTTTGGGAGCCACGGTTCTGGATGGTCCCGAGGACTCGCCGTTTGGACGGCTGGCCTCACTGGCCGACCCCACCGGAGCGATGTTCAAAATCATTGCCTAAGGAAGTTCCCTCGACGAATTACCGGCCGGCAGCTTCCAAAAAAGCTACCGGCCGGTACTGTTTGCCGCATGCACGTTCCACCGGATGCACACGCCATCAACCCTGCGTTCATTCGGTGCTGTTTTGCTTTGCCGGACACCACTTGACCAGGAGCGGAGTCCGGTCCAGTCCGTAGGTACAACCCGGACAACATTCCATCGGGTCCCCTATCCGGGACACCCCTATGAAAGTAAGAGCGGATGCACAACAAACCTTGGAAACTAGCGCTGGGCACAGCCCTGTCAGTGGGGCTCATCGCCGCCCCGCTGGCAGCCGTCCCCGCCGCTGCGGAGGTCTCACCTGCCGCCGGAACGTCGCCCGTTGTGATCAACGAGGCGTACCTCAGCGGCGGCAGTGCCGGTGCGGCCTACAAGAATAAGTTCGTCGGGGTGTACAACACGTCCGATACTCCGGTTTCCCTGGACGGCTGGTCACTCCAATACCGTCCGGCCACCGGCGTTGCTGCTCCCACCGGAGTTGCGGCATTGTCGGGGACCATTCCCGCCAAGGGCCACTACCTGGTCCAGGGCAGCAGCAACGGCGCGAACGGCGCGGACCTTCCGGCGCCGGATGCCGTGAACTCCAGCCTGAACTTCCAAGGCCAAAACGGGACGATCGTCCTGGCCAAGCAGGCCACCGCTCTGACGGGCCTGGCCACCGGTCCCGTCATCGAGGCGGCCGGCGTGGCTGACCTGCTGGGCTACGGCACCTCGAATACGTTCGAAACGCAAGCTGCGAAGGCCCCGACCGTCAACACGGACGTCAAGAGCCTGAACCGCGCCAATGCCGCGGACAGCAACACCAACGCCGCCGACTTCGCGCTCAACGCGGCCATTACCCCCACGCCGGCCGGCGGCACCGTGGACCCGCCCGTTGATCCGCCAACCGACCCAACGCCCGATCCTGACCCGGCACCGGGCGCGAAAACCATCGGCGAAATCCAGGGCACCGGCGCCGCCAGCCCGCTTGCAGGCTCAACGGTGACCACCCGCGGCAAGGTCACCGCGGCGTTCCCTACCGGCGGTTTCGCCGGCTACTACGTCCAGACCCCCGGGACCGGCGGCGACATCAACCCGGCCAGCCACACGGCGTCGGACGCTGTTTTTGTGTACTCCCCCGCCACAGCGGGTTCCGTCCAGATCGGCGACTTCGTCGAAGTCACCGGCACGGTGTCCGAGCACCTCGGCATGACCCAGGTCAGCGTGGCGGACGCCGCCGGCCTCGCCAAGCTCACGGACGCTGCACCGGAGGTCAAGGCCACCAACTTCACGCTGCCTGCCGCTGAAACCTTCCGCGAAACACTCGAAGGCATGCTGCTCGCCCCGCAGGGTCCGGTCACCGTGACCGACAACTACTCGCTGAACCAGTACGGCGAAATCGGGCTCGCAGGCGGGACCACCACACTGGTCCAGCCCACCGCCGTCGCGCCCTACGGCTCGGCGGGGTATGACGCCGCCGTGGCGGACAACGCCGCCCGCGGCATCAAGCTCGACGACGGCTCCACTACCAACTTCCTCCGCGACGCCGGCACCAAGGCCCAGGTGCTGCCGTACCTGACGGCTAAGGACCCTGTCCGCGTCGGCTCCCCGGTGACCTTCACCACCAACGTGGTGCTCAGCTACGCCAACAACGCCTGGAAATTCCAGCCGCTGAGCCACCTCACCGAGGCCAACAGGGGCGCCGTCCAGCCGGCGAGCTTCGCTGCCACCCGCACGGAGGCTCCCGCCAAGGTGGGCGGAAACCTGAGGATCGCCTCCTTCAACGTGCTGAACTACTTCCCCACCACCGGCGACCAGCTCGCCGGCTGCACATTCTACGAGGACCGCAACGGTAACCCGATCACCGTGCGGAGCGGCTGCGACGCCCGCGGCGCCGCCAACGCAGAGAACTTCCTCCGGCAGCAGGACGAAATCGTCGCCGCCATCACCAAGTCCGGCGCCGACGTTGTGTCCCTCATGGAGATCGAAAACTCGGCACAGTTCGGCAAAAACCGCGACGACGCCCTGGCCAAACTGGTGGAGGCGCTCAACATCGCCACCCCCGGCATCTGGGACTACGTCCGCACACCCGCCAACGCTCCCCCGCTGGCCGATGAAGACATGATCCGCACCGCATTCATCTTCAAGAAGGCCGCGGCCGAACCGGTGGGCGAATCCGTCATCCACAACGACACTGTGGCCTTCGCCAGTGCCCGCAAGCCACTCGCCCAGGCCTTCAAACCGGTGGGGGCAGCCGATGACAAGACGTTCATCGCCATCGCCAACCACTTCAAGTCCAAGGGCTCCCCGCCTCCGGCTGACCCGTCGGACACCGACAAGGGCCAGGGTGCGTCCAATCTCGCCCGCTCGGCCCAGGCCAAGTCACTCCTGGACTTCGCCACCAAGCTGCAGGCCGACAAGGGCACCAACAAGGTGTTCCTGATCGGCGACTTCAACGCCTACGCCCACGAAGACCCGATGAATGTCTTCACGGAAGCCGGCTACGTCAACCAGGATGCCAAGGCCAAAAACGCCGACGGCTCGGCAAAGCACTCCTACCTTTTCGGCGGGCTGGTGGGTTCGCTGGACCACATTCTCGCTTCCCCGGCCGCCGATGCAGTAGTCACCGGCGCCGACATCTGGAACATCAACTCCGTGGAGTCCGTGGCGCTGGAGTACAGCAGGTATAACAACAATGTGACCAACTACTATGCGCCGGACCAGTTCCGCGCCAGCGACCACGATCCTGTGGTGGTTGGCCTGGACCTGCCCGCCGGCCCGGTCACCCCGGCCAGCGTTGAGCTGAACTTCCTGGGCATCAACGATTTCCATGGCCGCATCGATTCCAACACCGTCCTGTTCGCGGGGACCGTCGAAGAGCTGCGTGCGTCCGCACCCGGCGCCACCGCTTTCCTGTCCGCGGGCGACAACATCGGGGCGTCGCTGTTCGCCTCGGCCGTTGCCAAGGACCAGCCCACCATCGACGTCCTGAACGCCCTGGAGCTGGACGCGTCCACCGTGGGCAACCACGAGTTCGACGGCGGCTGGGCGGACCTGCGCGACCGCGTCATTGCCGGCGGCAGCAACGCCACGTTCCCGTACCTCGGCGCCAACGTCTACAGGAAGGGCACCACCGAACCGGTCCTGCCGGAGTACACGGTCCTGGAGATGGACGGCGTGAAGGTTGCCGTCATCGGCACCGTCACCCAGGAAGTCCCGTCACTGGTAACACCGGCCGGAATTGTCGATCTTGAGTTCGGCGATCCTGTGGACGCCATCAACCGCGTGGCGGCCAAGATCACGGCAGAGAACCTCGCCGACGTGATCATCGTGGAAAACCACGACGGCGCCGGGTCCGGCACCCCTGAGGGCGCCACCCTGGAGCAGGAAGTGGCAGCCGGCGGACCGTTCGCGAAGCTGGTCACCGAAACCTCCGCCGACGTGGACGCCATCTTCACCGGCCACACGCATAAGGAATACGCCTGGGACGCTCCGGTCCCCGGAACAGCGGGCAAGACGCGTCCGATCGTCCAGACCGGCAACTACGGCGAGAACATCGGCCAGATCAAACTCACCGTCGACACCGCCAGCAAGCAGGTCACGGCCTACACGGCGGGCAACGTCAAGCGGACCACCCGCCCGGTCGATGAGCTGAAGACGGCCTACCCGCGGGTGGCGGCCGTCGATGCGATCGTGCAGAAGGCCCTCGCGGCCGCAGCCGAAGTCGGCAACCAGCCGGTGGGCGCGCTCACCGCTGATATCACCACCGCCTTCTCGGCGGACCCCGCAGGCGGACCGGCCAAACGCGATGACCGTGCCAGCGAATCCACTCTGGGCAACCTCGTGGCCGACTCCCTGCGCGACTCGCTGAGTCCCGCTGACCTCGGCGGTGCGGAGATCGGCGTCGTCAATCCCGGCGGCCTCCGCAACGAGCTGTACTACGCACCGGACGGGACCATCACCTACGCGGAAGCCAACTCGGTGCTGCCGTTCGTGAACAACCTGTGGACCACGTCCCTGACCGGTGCGCAGTTCAAGACGCTGCTGGAGCAGCAGTGGCAGACCAACGCCGACGGCACGGTTCCCAGCCGCGCGTACCAGCAGCTGGGCCTGTCCAAGAACGTCAACTACACCTACGACGCCGCCCGCGCCGCAGGTGACCGGATCACCTCGATCCGGGTGGATGGTGCCCTTATCGACCCGGCGAAGTCCTACCGGATCGGCACGTTCAGCTTCCTGGCCACCGGCGGTGACAACTTCCGGATCTTCAAGGACGGAACCGGCACCCGCGACTCCGGGCTCGTGGACCGCGACGCTTGGATTAAGTACCTGCAGGGGCACAACCCGGTGTCACCGGATTTCGCCCGCCGCACCGTGGCCGTGCTGAACACCACGGCCGCCGAGGTCAAGCCCGGCGATGCCATGACCTTGACGGTCAGCAAGCTGGACCTGACCTCCCTGGGCAGCCCGGTCAACACCTCCCTGGCCGCGGCATTCACCGACAGCGCAGGAGCCACCACGGACCTTGGCACAGTGCCTGTTTCAGCCGGCCGCGCCGTGGTGGAGCTGGCTGTTCCGGCAGGCGCCGCTGCCGGAGCCGGAACTTTGGTGCTCACCGCTGCCGAGTCCGCCACGGTGGTGAAAACCGCGGTGCAGGTGGGCGCCAGCGGACCTGTTGCGCCGGCCTGCACGGCCCCCGTGCCGCCGAAAAAGTGGTACGACGTCCTGGGCTGGCTCCACTACGGCATCGCCTGGATCCAGTACCAGCAGTGCCTGCGCGGCTAACCGCCTCGAACTGAAACCAACGCGGGGTCACGTATCGCCCATTCCGAAGGGAATATCCGGCGAAATGTCCCCACCCGCACCCTAACCTCGCAAGCTCGGTCAGGGAACCCTGCGGGCGTGGGCCCATGCCACTTAAGGCGTGGGCCCACGCTGGTCTAAGCGGATTGCGGGATTCGCTCGAAGGAGTTGGCCGGGACTGCCAGTCCAAAGTGGTCCCGGAGCGTGCGGCCGGTGTACTCGCGGCGGAACAGCCCGCGGTCCTGGAGGATGGGAACCACTTGGTCCACGAAGATCTCCAGGCCGGACGGCAGCACGGGCGGCATGATGTTGAAGCCGTCCGCTGCGCCCGCCTGGAACCAGTCCTGGATGGCGTCCGCCACCTGCTCCGGGGTGCCGGAGAACGTCCGGTGCCCGCGGCCGCCGCCCAGCCGGCCGATCAGCTGGCGCACCGTGAGCTGTTCACGGCGTGCCAGGTTCACGATCAGCGTGTACCGGCTCTTCGCGCCCTCGATCTCGTCCTCCGACGGGAGATCGGCCGGCAACTGGGCGTCCAGCTTCAGCGATTCGGGGGCAACCCGCAGGACGTTGGCGAGTTGCCGGCGGGCGTGTTCTGGCAGGATCAGTGCGTCCAGCTCCCGCTCCAGCTTCAAAGCTTCGGCCTCCGTGGACGCAATGACGGGAACAATACCCGGCAGGATCTTGATGGACTGCGGATCCCGGCCCGCCGCCGTCGTCCGCTTTTTCAGGTCGGCGTAGAAGTCCTGCGCATCGGCCAGGGTCTGGTGCGCGGTGAATACCGCCTCCGCGTACCGGGCCGCGAAGTCCTTGCCGTTCTCGGAGGAGCCGGCCTGGATGATGACGGGGTGACCCTGGGCGGACCTGGGGACATCCAGCGGGCCTTCCACCTGGAAATGCCGCCCTTCATGGTTGACGGCGTGCACGCGGGAACTGTCTGCCCACACTCCGGCACCCTTGTCCGCCACCACTGCGTCATCGTCCCAGCTGTCCCAGAGTTTCTTCGCCACGTCCAGGAATTCCGCGGCCCGCTCATACCGCTGCGAGTGGGCAGGCTGGCCGGCCAGGGAGAAGTTCCGGGCGGCAGCGTCGCCCGCCGTGGTCACAACGTTCCACCCTGCCCTGCCGCCGCTGATGTGGTCCACGGAGGCAAAGCGCCGGGCCAGGTTGTAGGGCTCGTTGTAGGTGGTGGAGGCGGTGGCGATGAGCCCGATCCGCTCGGTGACCGCTGCGATGGCGGCGAGAAGCACCGTGGGTTCGAGGCTGGTGTACGGCCGCTGGCCCACGTTCCCGTGCAGCACCGGCGAATCGGCGAAGAAGATCGAATCAAGTTTCCCGCGCTCGGCCGTCTGCGCCAGACGCTGGAAATGTGCCACGTCCGTGCTTGCGCGGCTGTTGCTCTCCGGCAGCCGCCACGATGCCTCGTGGTGGCCGGTGCTCATCAGGAAAGCGTTCAGGTGCAGCTGGCGGGGGCCGCTGGCCGCGCTCACGCGTGGACCCCGGCAGCTTCAGGAGCAGCTGTTTCAGGAACGACGACGGTCTCGGAGTAGGCGGACGAGTCGCCCTTGATGGAGGTGCTGCTGCGGCCGTCCAATCCGCGGGGAATGTCGCCGGCGATGGTCACGCGGTTCAGCTGGCGGGGCTGGTCGTCGTAGTTGGCCGGTGCGTAGTGCTGGGTGATGCGGTTGTCGAAGAGCACCAGCTGGTCCGGCTCCCAGTTCACGCGCACCACGTTTTCCGGCCGGGTGACGTAGGCCTGTAGGAGCCGCAGGATGTCCTTGGACTCGGTGTTGGACAGGCCCACGATCCGTAGGCGCTGGGCGAAGCCGCCGATAAAGAGGCCCCGTTCCCCTGTCAGCGGGTGGACGCGCACCACGGGGTGGGCGGACTCGAAGTGGATCCTGGTGAATTCCTTGCGCCGTTCGTCGGCGTTGGCGTGCTCCAGGTTCTTCGGCACCGAGTAGTCGTAGTCGTTCGTGTGGATGGCCCAGAGGGTGTCCGCGAAGTTCCGCAGTTCCGCCGGCAGGTCCTGGTAGGCACCGGCCGAGGACGCGATCAGGGTTTCGCCGCCGTAGGCCGGCAGAGTGATGCTGCGCAGGGTTGAGGCCTGGGGCGGGTTGACCACAAAGGTGACGTCCGTGTGCCAGTTGTTGGCGCTGCCGTTTTCACTGTCCACGGGCAGGACAGCGGGCTTGCCGTCCACTGAGGCCACCGTGGGGTGGGCCTTGGTGAGCGGGCCGAAGCGGCTGGCGAAGCGCACCTGGTCCTCGTCGGTGCGGATGTTGGCGTTGCGGAAGACCAGGGCCTTGTGGACGTTCAGGGCGGCGCGGATCTGCGCCACGGTGTCCTCGCTCAGGTCTGCGCTGAGGTCCAGTCCGCGGATTTCTGCGCCGATGCGGGAGCCCAGCTTGGTGAATTCGAGCTTGGTTTCAGTAAGGACATTGGTTTCAGTGATGGCAGTCATGGGATGGTTCCTTTGCAGTTTCAGAAGGGTCGGTCAGAAAAGGAAGTTCGGAAAGGGGCGGTTCACAAGGGGCGCCTCAGAAGGCTGGGTGGCTAGGAGGTGGAGCCGACGGCGGTTCGCCAGCTGGAGAAGTGCCGTTCCAGTGCCACCAGCAGGACGTTGACCAGGAGGCCCAGGACCGAGACGGTCAGGATGCCGGCGTACATGTCCGGGATGAGGAAGCTCATCTGGGAATTAACGATCAGGTAACCCAGCCCGGCTTTGGCACCCACCATTTCGGCGGCGATCAGCACCAGGATGGACGAGGTTCCGGCCATCCTGATCCCGGTGAAGATCGTGGGGACGGCGGACGGCAGGATCACTTTCTGGAAGAGCCGGAAGCTGTTCAGCCCCAGCGACTTCGCCGCCCGGATCAGCAGCGGGTCCACGGTCCGCACGCCGGCGATGGTGTTCAGAAGGACCGGGAAAAACGCAGCGTAGGCCACGATGGTGATCTTTGATTCCTCGCCGATGCCCAGCAGCAGCGTGAATACCGGCAGCAGGGCCAGCGTGGCAGTGTTGCGGAAGAGCTCCAGCAGCGGGTTCAGGAACGAATTCAGCCAGCCGTACCACGCGATCAGGAGCCCCAGGACAACGGCGGACACCACGGCGATCCCGAAGCCGGACGCCGAGCGGGTCAGGCTGGCCTGCAGGTGGCTTTGCAGTTGCCCGTTCTCCAAGAGCTTCGCGCCGGCGGCGAGCACTTCGTGCAGCGGCGGCAGGAACACCCGTGTGGCCGGGCTGGCCAGATATGTCGGGCCGAATTCCCACAGCGCCAGGAAAAGCAGCACCGCGAGCGACTTCCAGCCGGCCCGGCCGGCGACGCCTGTCAAGGCACTCAGCCTTCCCGCCGCCGTCGGGCGTTGGCCGCGTTCCTTGCGGGAGGGTCCGGACTGCTGCAAACCAGAGTCCAGTGAAGGGTCGACGGCGGCAGCCGCCTCTTGCGGTCGGGTCAACACAGTGCTCATCAGGCGGCACTCCTTTCCAGGGGCTGTTCGTCGGGGGCGGTACCGTCCGGGAGGATCTTCCGGTGGCCGGAATCCTGGGCCAGGCGGACCTCGTTGTGCAGGAGAGACCAGACCTGGTGGCGGTGTTCCACAAAGGCCGGATGCGAGCGGATGTCCGCGTCGCCGTCGCGGTCGGGGATATTGATGTTCACGATCTCCTTAAGCCGGCCGGGGCGGGCGCTGAGCACCGCCACGCGCTGGCCGAGGTAGACCGCCTCATCGATCCCGTGGGTGATGAACACGATGGTCTTACCGGTGGCCTTCCAGATTCTTAGGAGCTCGTCCTGGAGCTGTTCGCGGGTCTGCGCGTCCAGCGCAGCGAACGGCTCGTCCATCAGCAGAATGTCCGGCTCATAGGCGAGGCTTCTTGCAATGGCCACGCGCTGCTTCATACCGCCGGACAGTTCGTGCGGGTACCGGTCCTCGAACCCTGCGAGGCCCACCAAATCGAGGAACTCGCTGGCTTTCGCCGCCCTTTCCTTCCTGGACAGTCCGGTGTTTTCCAGGCCGATGGAGACGTTGGCCGACGCCGTGCGCCAGGGGAACAGCGCGTACTGCTGGAAGACGACGGCGCGGTCCTGGCCCGGCCCGGTCACCTCCTTGCCGTCCACCAGGACCTGCCCGGATGTCGGGCGGGACAGCCCGGCGAGCAGATCCAGGAGGGTGGTTTTGCCGGAGCCGCTGGGGCCAACGAGGGCGAGGAATTCGCCGTCGGCCACATCCAGGGTGAGGTCATCCAGCGCTGTGAGGACGGAGGGCCCCTCCTGGCGGCGGAGGCTTTTGCCCGAGCCCTTGCCTGACCGGACAGTGAATTCCTTGGTGACGTTTTGGAGACTGATCTTGGCGGTCATCGCCTATCCTTTCGACGTTGGTGCAGCGTCAGTGGTTGCCAGGCCGTTGAACTCGTTGGTGTAGAGCTTTTTGGTGTCCAGCTCGCCGGTGATGATGCCCGCCGACTTCAGGTAGTCGGCCCAGCGGGTGAAGTCCGTGTCCTGGATCCGGCCGCCGGTGGAGGCCACGCCCACGCTCTTCCAGTACTTCAGCGCCTCCGTGCTTTCGTTGCGGCCGCGTTTGGCGATGATTTCCTCGAACTTGGCGATGACCTGCTCGCGTGGGGTGGTGCGCTCCCATTCGATGGCCTTGGCCACCCCCGTGACCACGGTGCGGCTGGTTTCCGGATTCTTGGCGATAAAGTCCTTCCGCAGGACGTACTGGCCTGCGTCGAACGGGCCACCGATCACCCCGGTATCCGTAAACAGGGCGCGGATGCCGCCCTCGGCGAGCGCCCTGTCCTGGAGCACCCCGCCGAGCGTCCCGACGTCGACCTGTTTCTTCCGGAGGGCAACTTCGGTTTCGTTCGGCGGAACCACCACGAGCTGGACCTGCTTGATTTCTTCGGGGGTAAGCCCGCTGTTTTTCAGGTGGGTGGTGATCACGGCTTCGTGGTGGGCGCCCAGGGTGTTCACGGCGACCTTCTTGCCAATCAGGTCCTTCGCCGTCCGGATGGGGCTGCCTTCCTCAACGTAGTAACCGGTGAAGGTCTCCTTGTCCTCGCCGTAGTAGTTGATGACAGCCTGGACGGGGGCGCCGGCCTCGATCAGTTTGATCACGGCACCGGTGAAGGCTCCCCCGATGTCCGTCTGGTCGGTGGCGACGGACTGGATGCTCTGTGGACCGCTGGTGGTGTTGCTGACCCACTCGAGCTTGACGTCGCCGAGGTAGCCGAGGTCTTCTGCGACTTCCAGCAGGGCGACGGTGTTGGGTGACCCCTGGTATCTCACTGTCTTCACCTCGGCGCCACCGGTACTGCTGCCGTTGGCACCGGACTGGGCCGTCGCTGTGCCGCCGCAACCGGTCAGCACCAGTGAGAGCGCCAGGGTGGCTACGGCAGCTGCGATGCCTGCAGTCCTGCGTGCAGCCTTCCCTGCAGTTTGACCTTCGGGGCGTGCCGTTTGTGCGGTTGGATTTCGGTTTTTCATGGCGGAATCTTTCTGAGCTGGGGAAAACCGGCGGTGGTGGGGTCCGGGCCGGCTGGCTTGTGGCAACCACTAGAACAGAGAAAATGCGGCGGCAACAGGGCGTCGTTCACCGCGCGAAACGGCGGGAAATGGCACGAAATAACGAGAAATCCCGGGTAACGGACTGCCGCGCGGCGTAGTGTTTCGCCTTGATGTCCCTTAGCGCGACGCGGGGCGAAACGCTACGTCGTCCGGGGAAAGGCACCAGGTAACGCGCCGTCATGACCGGACACAAGAAGACTCATCCGGAGGCCGGCAGTGACATGTCTGCCCGCTCCTGGAGGCGGCATCGGAACCGCACCTGCGGGTGGAGTCAAGTCGTAGGACTCAGACCCTGACGTTGTGCTGTAGAAGACCTGCAAATATTTCCGTACGGGCCTGCGGGAATTGGATTAAATAAATTTGCTTTATTAAAGCCTGTTTTAGTGTGGACCCCGCATGTTTTTGGGCGTACGCTCCGAGTGGCGGCCCAAGCCGCACCACTTCGGCGATGCCTGTCTCAGCAGTCGAACTAGATCTTCGCCGCAGGTCTCGCGGCTCCTTTCAGTCCGGTGGACAGATTCGAACTACAGCCTGCCGACTTCGCATGCTGGGCTTCCATCCAGACTTCAACTTTGAGCTTCGGGGGCAGTTGTCCCATGGGGGAAGGCAACACCGTGAAACATTCTCTGTCCATAAACAGGTGCGACCAACGCAGGACCAGAACTCGGCGCGCAGCAGCCACGATGATAGGCGCCGCGGCCACTGTCGTCGCGCTGTTTGCCTGGCTGGCAGGCCTCACCCCTGCCTACGCTGCGGATGCCCCAGTGGGGCTGGGAACCGCGGGGAGTTACGCGGTCCTCGGCGGGCAAACTGTCACGAACACCGGTCCTACCGTCCTCAACCGAGACCTTGGTGTGAGCCCAGGAACTGCGATCACCGGATTCCCGCCAGGTCAGACAACGGGCACGCTGCATTCCGCCGATGCCCACGCTGCGCAGGCACAGTCGGATCTCACCATTGCCTACAACGATGCGGCCGGGCGGCCTTCCAGCGCCTCTGTAGGCGTCCTGGTCAGCGAGACGCTGCTCCCCGGCGTCTACACTGCGGGCTCGGCGATGGCCGTTAACGGGGCCTTGACGCTCGACGGGCAAGGCAATGCCAACTCCGTCTTCATCTTTCAAGCCGGCTCAACACTGACTACCGCGTCGGGAAGCAGCATCGTTCTGACGAACAGTGCGCAGGCCTGCAATATCTTTTGGCAGGTGGGCAGCTCCGCAACGCTGGGAACCGGCACCAGCTTCAAGGGCAACATCATGGCATTGACGTCCATCTCAGTCACCACCGGTGTCACCATTGAAGGCCGGGCACTGGCCCGTAACGGCGCCGTCACCCTGGATACAAACGTGTTCCTCGCCCCCGGCTGCGCCACCACTCCCACCGGGACAGCGACAGCGACGGTAACGCCGACCGAGACGACCACTGTCACGCCGACACAGACGAGCACCGTCACCGCGACGCAAACAACCACCGCTTTAGCCACGCAAACCGCGACGGCGACCGACACCGTTTCGCCGTCCACCACCACGCCGTCCACCACACCTGCGGCTGTTGCGCCGCTTGAAACCTCAACAACGACGCCGGCGAACGACGCTCCGCTGGCTGACACCGGCGAAGGGGCGGCCAGAAACAGCGGCGTGAACATAGACTCCGCCGCCCACGCTGCACAGGAAACTCCGGCACGGCTTGCCGGCGTGGCAGCAGCCCTCATCGCGTTGGCTGCCGCGATTTATCTCGGTTGGACTCTGCTGATCCCAGCCAGACGCCGGGTCGGCTAAATCAGTCATCAACGGCGGGTTGGCACCGCGGCCACTTTCCCAGGCAGCGGACAATGGTGCGGTTAGCGGGCCGTCACCGGCTCACTACCGGCCGGCGCCGCATCGGCTCCGCAGCGCCGGCCTGCCCCGGCTCACGCCGGGGCAGGCTGCTGACTGTGCAGAAGCTGCTCGGAGTATCGGTGCTGACCCTTGCCACCATTGCCCTTGACCCGTTGCAACCGAAAGCTTCCGCTCCGGAACAGGACCTTCCCGTGATCAACCAACAGGTCCTCAGCACACCCGAAACCAAAATCTCCCCGGCAACCGAGGTGGTCCGTACGCCAACGCATATCCGCTACCCGGCCGCGGGAATGGACCAGGCCGTGCTTCCGCTCTCATCAACCGAGCAGGAAAGCGGAACCGGATCCCTTACGCCGCCGCAGACGCTGAAAGCCTACTGGCTCACTGCCTACGGCAGTCCGGGGCCGGGGTCGACCAACACCACCTATATTGTGGGGCACAGCTCAGATGTCCTCGACTCGGCCTTTAACAACTTCAGCTCCCTGGCCGAGGTTGGCGATCAGCTGACCATCACCACTGCCGACGGCCCACAGCTTTATCAGGTCCATGCGATCAGCACCGAAAACAAGAACACGCTCAAGGACAGCCATATCTGGACCAAAGTGCCGGGCGGACTTGTCCTGGTCAGTTGCTACACGGCCGATCTCTGGGGAACGAACATCATCATCGAAGCCAGTCCGCTGAACGCCGGCGGCTAGGCGCGTCAAGACGGCCGGGTCAGTAGCCCAGGACGGCCTGCGCGATTTCGTCGGCGTCGCGCAGGGTCCGTTGCCCGCTGGCGTAGAACGGGCCCCCTGGCTGGATCGCTTCCGCAGCGATGGCTGTGCCCCACTGGCTCGAGGACAACTGCAGGCCCAGCACGTACAGCCCTTCGCTCACCGAGCCGTTGGCTGCCACCGGGCGGTACGGGTGTGGCATGACGTCCAGCCCCGTCGCCTGAACGGGGGCACCCTCCGCCGACATCATCAGCCGGGGGCGCACCATGCCGTCCGCAAGGAGCTGCTGCAGGAGCGGTGAATCATTGACGGCCACCCGGTTGCCGGGCGCCAAAGCCTCCACCATCGTGGTGGCCGTCAATGGCGGACTGCCCACCCACGGCGAAACAGCGGTAAACCGGCCCGCCCGGCGGTCCACGCTGAACCGGGGATCGGGCCCCACAAAGCTGACCACTCCGGCGCGCGCCAGGGCGGCCAGCTGCTCTGAACGCAGCGCGGGCGGTCCGCTGGCCAGGCCCTCCACAAACGACTCGAACCAGCCACGAAGTCCGGCAACCCAGGACTCATCGGTGATGCCGCCGTCGGCCACTGCGGTTTTCAGTACTGCGCGCCCGTGGTGCAGCGCCCCGATGGCCATTTTCACCGGATCCTGCTCACCCAGCGCGGAACGGCGTGCGTCATCAAGGAGGTAATCGACGACGGCGGCGTCCAGTTCCGCGCGCGAGGCAAACGACCGCCCGGACAAGGGAGAGGCAAGGCCCAGCAGGTCCAGCCGGTGCCGTGGCCCGACGTGCACGGCCAGGACGCTTTCCACCGCGTCTTCCCAGTTTGTCGAGCTGTGG
This sequence comes from Pseudarthrobacter sulfonivorans, assembly GCF_031454915.1. Taxonomy (GTDB): domain Bacteria; phylum Actinomycetota; class Actinomycetes; order Actinomycetales; family Micrococcaceae; genus Arthrobacter; species Arthrobacter sulfonivorans_C. The sequence continues at coordinate 64,335 of NZ_JAVDRS010000002.1, forward strand.
GCGTGGGGGCGAAGTGCCTCGTCCAGGTCGTCCAGGAACGCCGCCTGGTCAGGAACCGCCCCTGGCTGCGAACGCACCAGCGTGGAGTAGTAAGCCCAGAGCGTGTCGCGGTGCAGCAGCGGCCAGAGATCGTGGTCGAAGCCCGGGCGGATTCCTGCAGTCTCGAACCGGCGCAGCGTGGCTTCCGTGAGGTAGCGCAGCGTGACCGACGACGGGTAGTAGCCGTCCAGCGCGGCCTTGGCACGGTAGGGGGTACCGCGGCGGGACGCGGCGACGATCAGGGGCTCCCGGCCGGAGGGCTGGTACTCGAGCCGGGGTCCGGCGTCGACAAACTTACCGCCGCGCCCCTCCGTGAGCTGGCCCATCACATCGAAGAAGTTCAGACCCATGCCCCGGACCAGGACCGGTTCACCCGCCGGGATGGTGGACCAGTCCACATCCGCGGGCACGGCCGGCGGGAAGTAGCGCAGGCCCAGCTGAGTGGCTGACGCCTTTAGCTCGCGCTGCTCGATGTTGAGCTTGGATGGAATGTGCCCCAAAGCCAGGACCACGGAGTCTGCCGCGAGGGAAGCGCCGCCGGCAAGTCCGACGTCAAACGCGGTACCACCGTCTGCTGCCGCACGCGCCGACAAAGCCTCCGTTTCGTGGAAAACGACGGTGACGCCGTCGGGCAGCTGTTCCAGGAGGTCCGCCACGGTGCAGCGCAGATACCGGCCGTACAGGGCACGGCTGGGAAAGTCCCGGGACCCCAAAGCTTTCAGTTCAGCGAGCTCGTCCGGCGTCAGGAAGGGCAACGGGTCGAGCTGCTGCTGGGCACGCCAGCGGTCGAACGTGGCGCCGGCAAGGGGCGGAGCCAGCCGGGGATCCTCCGGAATGACCGTGGGATAGAACGACTGGGTGTTCATGAGGTACAGCCGGGACTGCCCGGGCTGCCACACGTGCCCCGGACCTGCCGGGTAGGGGTCGACGACATCGATATGGAGGGACACGGGGCCGGTTTGGGCGGCTGCGTGGGCGAGCAGGCGCTCCAGCGCGCTGGTACCCCGGGGGCCTGCGCCGATAATGGCTACCCGGATGCTCGTCGATTTACCCACGGCATACAGAGTATCGGCACGGGCCTTGGACGCTTGACTTGCTTGCTGCGGGCAGATGTTGTTTGGATGGGGCGCATGACCACCACTGCAGCTGATCAAGCGCCCGGTTCATCGTCCGCCAACACCTCCTCTTCCGGGGCCTCCTCGTCCGCGGTTGCCCCGGAGCCCACCGATGAGAACGTCTGGCTGGAGGAAATTTACGGAGAGGAACCGCTGGCCTGGGTCCGGGAGCAGAACGCCCGCACCGAGGACCTCCTGGAGGACGCCGACTACGCGGCCCTGGAAGGCAGCATTCTGGAGGTCCTGGACTCCACGGACAGGATCGCCATGGTGGGAAAGCGCGGCGACTGGTACTACAACTTCTGGAAGGACCAGGCGAACCCGAAGGGGCTGTGGCGCCGCACCACGTGGGAGAGCTACCTCACCGATTCCCCCGAATGGGATGTCCTGCTGGACGTGGACGCGCTGGCCGCCGCGGAAGGGGTCGAATGGGTGTTCCACGGGGCCACTTTCCTGCGCCCGGCCGCCGGGGAACGCTACCGGCTGGCGCTGGTGGCGCTCTCCCCCGACGGCGGCGACGCCAACCGCTACCGCGAGTTCGACGTCGACACCCGCACCTTTGTGGACCCGGCCGCGGGCGGCTTTGACCTTCCGACGGCGAAGGGGAACGTGTCGTGGCTGGACGCGGATACGCTGCTGGTCGCCTCCACCGCGGAGGGTCTGCCCGCGACGGCCTCCTCCTACGCCCGGACGGCCGTCACCCTGCGGCGCGGTGTGGCCCTCGCCGCCGCTCCGCGTTTGTTCGAGGTCCCGGAAGACCACATGCTGGCCGTGGTGGCCCATGATTCCACTCCCGGCTTCGAGCGCACGTTCGCCGTGGACTACATCGACTTCTACAACCGCAGCACGTTCCTCCGGGCCGAGGACTCCTGGGTGGAGATCGAAGCACCCACCGACGTCAACCTCAGCGCCCACCGTGAATGGCTCCTCTTCAGGCCGCAGCAGGACTGGGCTGTTGGCGGCATGACGTACCCGGCCGGGTCCCTGCTGGCCGCCAGATTCGACGACTACCTCGCCGGTTCACGGGACCTCCTGGTGCTCTTCACGCCGGATGCGCACACCTCGCTGCAGTCGTGGAGCTGGACCCGGAATTTCCTGCTGCTGAACCTCCTGCGTGACGTCTCGTCCGAAATCCGGGTGCTGGATCCCGCCGCGCCAGCGTCCGGGCCGGCCGGGTCCGGAGGGGCTGCATCCGGCGAGGCTGTATCCGGTGGGACCGCATCCGGCGGACCCGCATCCGGTGAGGCCGCTGCAGGCGCCTGGGCGTCCTCGCTGCTGGACGCCTGCCCGCCGCTGCACGACGTCAACGCCTATGCCGTGGACGATGAGGATGAAAGCCCTGCCGACGGCGGTGCCGGCGACGATTTCTGGCTGGTCGCCAGCGGGTTCACCACCCCCAGCACGCTGATGCGCGGCACGCTGGAGCGCGCTGCTTCCGGGAGCTCAGATTCCGGGATCACTGGTTCCGGGAGCGCCGGGGCGGGCACTGGTGCGGTGAGCGCCGGCGTGGTGAGCCGGCACGCGGAAGTGAAGGCATCGCCGTCGTTCTTTGATGACGCCAGCTACGAAGTGCAGCAGCACTTTGCCGTGTCCGCGGACGGCACGCGGGTCCCGTACTTCCAGGTGGCCTCCCGCGGCCTGGTCTTGGACGGCCAGAACCCCACACAGCTCTCCGGCTACGGCGGCTTCGAAGTCTCCCGCACCCCCGCTTACAGCGGGACCGTGGGCAGGGCCTGGCTGGAGCGGCGGACCACGGCAACCGGCGTCGCAGGAGAGGCGCCGTACTCCCGCGGCGGTGTCTACGTGGTGGCCAACATCCGCGGCGGTGGCGAATACGGGCCGGGCTGGCACCGGGCTGCCTTGAAGGAAAACCGGCACCGGGCCTACGAGGATTTCGCGGCCGTGGCCAAGCACCTCGTGTCCCGCGGCGTCACCTCCCGTGAGCGGCTTGGCTGCGTGGGCGGGTCCAACGGCGGGCTCCTGGTGGGCAACATGCTCACCAGCTATCCGGAGCTTTTCGGTGCCGTCTCCTGTGGCGTTCCGCTGCTGGACATGCGACGGTACACCAGGCTCTCGGCAGGGCACTCCTGGATCGCCGAATACGGTGACCCGGACGTGCCGGAGGAATGGGAGTACATCAAGACGTTCTCGCCGTACCACCTGCTCAAGGACGGCGTGGAGTACCCCGAAACCTTCATCTGGACAGCTACGTCCGACGACAGGGTGGGCCCGGTCCAGGCCCGGAAGATGGCCGCCCGCATGGAGGCCATGGGCATCCGGAATGTCTGGTTCCACGAGGCGCTGGAGGGTGGCCACGCCGGAGCCTCGGACAACCGGCAGGCCGCCGCTCTCCAGGCCCGCAGCCAGCATTTCCTGTGGCGGACCCTGGCAGGCGGCTGATGCCGGAGTTGTCCGTGCGGCGGGCCGTCCCTGCTGATGTGGAACGGCTGGCCGAAGTCCATTTCCGCTGCTGGCAGGAGACGTACCGCGGCATGCTGTCCGACGCTTTCCTGGCCGCAGTGGATCCGGCAGGCCGGCTGGCACTGTGGCGCCAACTGCTTGACCGGCCGGAACCCGCCGAGGCCTGGGCAGCGTGCCACGACGGCACGGTAGTCGGGTTCGCGGGCATCCGCCGGCTGCCCGCTCCCGGTTCCCCGGAGGGCCACCCGCCGCCGTCTTCCGGCGAGCTGGAGCTTTGGGGACTGTATCTGTTGGCATCGCATCAGGGGCTGGGCCTGGGCCGCCGGCTTCTCGAAGCCGCCCTGGGCAATGACGCCGCGAGCCTGTGGGTCGCAGCAGACAATGCCAAGGCCATAGGCTTCTACACCCGGTTCGGCTTTGCGCCCGACGGCGCCGAGGACGCCATCACGGACTGGGAAAACCTCCGCGACATCAGGATGGTCCGCCCCGCGCAGCCCGAAACGTGTGTTGGATTGCGTCCCCCGCTTCCTTCCCCGGCGCACAGCAACGCGGGGTCACTCGATGCCCAATAACCAGCCTCTCATCGGCGAGGAGTGACCCCGCGTTGGCCGTTTTGCGCTCGGTGCCCGGTTCTGCGTATCCTTGGTGGGCTAGGAATAGCAATTGGAGACGTGCCAGAGCGGCCGAATGGGCTTCACTGCTAATGAAGTGTGGGGCACAACTCCACCGGGGGTTCAAATCCCCCCGTCTCCGCGTTTGGCCCCGGTCCTGGACCGGGGCCTTTTGCGTACCCGGGCCTCCTGCATAACCGGACCGCCACGCCCCCACAGTCCGCGGTGCGGACGGGCACCGCCCGCCCGGCCACGCGGTGGCAGGATGGTGCAATGCCAGCACGCAGCACCCCGGCCGTCGAACCCGGCACCAGCCAGGCGTGGAATCCCCGCCTGGCGCTGCTGGTGGCCGCCACCCTCTTTATGGAATTCCTCGACGGCACCGTCCTCACCACCGCCATTCCCAACATCGCCGGCGACTTCGGTGTGCCGGCCGCCGACGTGAACATCACGATGACCGCGTACCTCATGACCGTGGCCATGGGCATTCCCCTGAGCGGCTGGCTCGCCGAACGGGTGGGTGCACGCAAGGTGTTTTGCCTCGCAATCGCCCTCTTTACGATCGCGTCATTGGCCTGTGCCGTGAGCCCTGACCTCACCGTGCTGACGTTAAGCCGGATCGTTCAGGGTGCCGCTGGCGCCATGATGGTCCCGGTGGGCACGCTCCTGGTGCTTCGCGGGACACCCAAATCGGAACTCCTGCGGGCAACAGCCTTCCTGGTGTGGCCAGCGTTGCTGGCGCCTGTCCTGGCGCCGCTTGTGGGCGGCGCACTGACCACCTACCTCTCCTGGCACTGGATCTTCCTCATCAACCTGCCGCTGGGGGCGGCCGCGTTCATCGCGGCACTGCGAATCGTGCCGGCCGTTGCCGGTAATCCGGCCCGCCGGCTGGACTGGTTGGGGCTCCTGCTGACCACAACGGGAGTCGGTGCCCTGGTGGTTGGCCTGGAACTGGCTACCGCCCATCCCGACGGGCCGTGGGCCGCCATCTGCGCAACTGCCGGAGCGGCAGCCCTCGCGGGCGCCGTGTTCTGGATGCGGCGGGCAAAGAATCCGTTGTTTGACCTTTCGGTCTTTGCCACCCGGACTTTCCGGGCCATGGCCACGGGCGGGTTTGTGTACCGCCTGACCATCAGTTCGGTGCCTTTCCTGCTGCCCCTGATGTTCCAGGCTGGCTTCGGCTGGTCACCGCTGCACGCAGGGATCATGGTGGCGGCCGTGTTCATCGGCAACATCGGCATCAAACCGGCCACCACTCCGCTGATCCGGCGTTTCGGTTTCCGGGCCATGCTGGTCCTGGGTTCGCTGGCCTCCGCCGTAACCTTCGCGTTGTGTGCCCTGCTTACTCCGGACACACCCCAGGCCGTGATCTTTGCCCTGCTCGTGTGCAGCGGGGCCTTCCGCTCCATCGGGTTCTCCGCGTACGCCTCGGTGCAGTATGCGGACATCTTGCCGGCCCAGCTGACGTCGGCCAACTCTGTTTCAGCAACGCTCGTGCAGCTGGCCGCCGGCTCCGGGATCGCCGTCGGCGCGCTGCTGATCCGCCTGTTCGACGGCGTGGCGGTCTTCGACGCGGACTCAGCTGGCCCGTTCCGTGGCGCGTTCCTGACCATGGCGGTCCTGATGCTCCTGAGCACGGCGGACAGCCTGTCCCTGCACCGGCACGCCGGCGCAGAGGTCAGCCGTCCCGGCGGTCCGCGTGGTGCAGAAGTCAGCCCGCCTGGCCAAGGACCAGCGGAAGAACAGCCCCCGCCCCCGCCTGGCGCAGGGCACGTCCAGCAACAGTGACGCTCCACCGGCTGTCTACAAGATCGTCGATCAGCATCACGCCCTGGCCGCGCAGTGATGCCATGGCTGCCTCGAGTTCCGGCCCCACCACCAGCCTGTCCCAGACTCCCGCCAGCCGGTACGCGCTGTTGCCGCCGCGGCCGCCCGTCGGTCCGCCGTGGCCCAGGGACAGCTCGCCAAGATAAGGCATCCGTCCGATTTCCGAGATCCCCTGGGCAAGGGACCGGACCAGTTCAGGCTTGCTCCGGGAGGGCATGCTGACAATCGCTGCCGGCCTTCCCGCACCGCTCCAGCCCGGGTTGCGGCCGTCTCCGGTTGCCCATTCGCGCAGGACCTGAACGCAGGCCTGCAGCATGGCCGGATCCACGGGCCGGTCAGCGGCCCCCGCCGCGAAGAGTTCCCGCAATGACCCGCCCCAGCCGAGATCGGTGAGCCTGGCCAGAATGCGGCCGTGGGCCAGTGCCTCGTCCGCCTTGATCTTGCCCTTGACCGGGACGCCCAGCCGGTCCATGCCGCTGGGCCACTGCAGCCGCGCCTCCAGGACGCCGCCGGCACGGCTCAGTGTCTGGCCCGCGGCCGCCGTGGCATCAGCGGCAATATCTGCGGGGAACCAGCGGCCCGCACAGTTGTCGCACCGGCCGCACGGGTGGGCAGTCTCGTCGTCGAGCACTGATGTGATGTACTCCATCCGGCACCCCGCAGTGTCCTGGTAGATCACCATGGAGTCCTGCTCATCCACCCTGGCCTCGGCAATCCGGCTGTACCGCTCTGCGTCGTAGACCCACGGCATGCCTGTGGAACGCCATCCCCCGCCGACGCGTTCCACCGCGCCGTCCACGGCCAAGACCTTCAGCAGCAGCTCCAGCGGTGTGCGCCGGAGGTCAACGCGTGCTTCCAAGGCAACCGTGGAAACGGCGGTGCCAGCCTCCGCCAAGGCGGTCAGTACGGCAGTGGCTTTCTCCTCCGAGGGCATGGACGCCGTGGCGAAGTACTGCCAGATGTCGCGGTCCTCGGATCCTGGCAGCAGCAGCACATCGGCGTTCGCTGCGCCACGGCCCGCGCGGCCCACCTGCTGGTAGTACGCCACCGGAGAGGACGGTGCACCGAGGTGCACCACGAATCCAAGGTCCGGCTTGTCAAAGCCCATCCCCAGCGCCGACGTGGCCACGAGTGCCTTTACCTGGTTGTCCTTAAGCAGCTGCTCGGCTCGCTCCCGGTCGGCGGGATCAGTCCGGCCGGTATAGGCCTGCACCTCATGCCCTGCTTCGGCGAGGAGCCGCGCGGTGTCCTCCGCGGCGGAAACGGTCAGCGTGTAGATGATCCCGCTGCCTGGCAGATCGGCGAGATGGGTCAACAGCCAGCCCAGCCGTTCGCGCGAGTCCGGCAGGGTGAGGACGCCCAACCGCAGGGAATCGCGGCCCAAGGTGCCGCGGATGGTCAGGACGCCGGCACCAAGCTGTTCCTCGATATCGTGGACCACACGCGAGTTCGCCGTGGCAGTGGTGGCCAGGACGGGGACCGACTCCGGCAGTTGCGTGATCAGATCCGCGATACGCCGGTAATCGGGACGGAAGTCATGGCCCCAGTCGGAAATGCAGTGAGCCTCATCAATCACCAGCAGGCCAGTTCGCCGGATAAGCTCCGGCAGCTGGTTCTCGCGGAAGGACGGATTGGTGAGCCGCTCCGGCGATACCAGCAGGACATCCACCTCGTCGGCGGCGAGCTGCTCCCGGACGGTGTCCCAGTCGAGCTGGTTCGCCGAGTTGATAGCCACAGCACGCACGCCGGCCCGGGCAGCGGCGGCCACCTGGTCCCGCATCAAGGCAAGCAGCGGCGAGACGATCAGAGTGGGTCCCGCACCACGGCGCCGGAGCAGCAGCGAGGCCACGAAGTACACCGCCGATTTTCCCCAGCCGGTTCGCTGGACCACCAGGGCCCGCCGTCCGCCGTCGACCAGTGCCTCAATCGCCTCAAACTGGCCGTCATGGAATGCCGCCTCCGGATGTCCCACGAGTTCCCGGAGGACCGCCAACGCCTGGACCTTTGTGGTGGACGGCGAATCGGGGGAAACGGAAAGAAGAGCGGCGTTCTGGGTATCGACCATTGATTCAGTATCCCAGCCCCCACTGACACGCCTAAGCCGGGAGCTACCCATGTGGACAACCCCACATGCAGAAACCCAACCTGTGGAGCCCCACCGTCACATAGCCGGGCACCTACTCCCCCTCAACAGGCACCTGTGCACTTCCACGTAAGATGAGACCCGTGACTAGCGAACAGACAAAGACTTTTGACCTCTCGGCTTCCTTCAAGGCCTACGACGTCCGGGGCATCGTGGGCGATTCCATTACGGCCGAAATCGTCGAAGCCGTGGGAGCAGCGTTCGTGGATGTCCTCAAGCTGGAAGGCCAGACCGTCCTGGTAGGCGGCGACATGCGCCCCTCCTCCCCCGAGTTCGCCAAGGCCTTCGCCGACGGTGCCGCCACCCGCGGCGCCAACGTTCAGCTCCTCGATCTCATCTCCACCGACGAGCTCTACTACGCCTGCGGCTCCCTGAACGCAGCCGGTGCCACGTTCACCGCCAGCCACAACCCAGCCGAATACAACGGCATCAAGATGTCCAAGGCGGGCGCTCAGCCCATCTCCTCCGAATCGGGACTCAAGGAGATCCAGGCCCTCGCCGAGGAGTACCTGAACACCCGTTCCATCCCGGCTGCCGCCACACGCGGCCAGATCGGCGTCCAAGATGTCCTGAAGGGCTACGCCGAGTACCTCCGCGAGCTGGTGGACCTGTCCGGGTCCCGCCCGCTCAAAGTGGTGGTGGATGCAGGAAACGGCATGGCCGGCCTCACCACCCCCGCCGTGCTGGGCGACGCCCTGCTGCCGAAGCTCCCCTTCGAGATCATCCCCCTCTACTTCGAGCTGGACGGTTCCTTCCCCAACCACCCGGCCAACCCCCTCGAGCCGGAGAACCTCCGCGACCTGCAGGCCGCCGTCATTAAGCACGGAGCCGACATTGGACTGGCTTTCGACGGCGACGCCGACCGCTGCTTCGTCATCGACGAAAAGGGCGAGCCCGTCTCGCCGTCGGCCATCACGGGGATGGTGGCCCGCCGCGAAATCGCGCGAGCCCAGGCACAGGGCGAGGCGACGCCTACCATCATCCACAACCTGCTCACCTCCCGCGCGGTTCCCGAACTGGTGGAGCACGACGGCGGACGCGCCGTCCGCACGCGCGTGGGCCACTCCTTCATCAAGGCAGTCATGGCCGAGGAAGGTGCCGTCTTCGGCGGTGAGCACTCCGCACACTTCTACTTCCGCGACTTCTGGAACGCCGACACCGGAATGCTTGCGGCAATGCACGTGCTCGCTGCGCTCGGCGAACAGGACGGCCCGCTGTCCGAGCTCGGCCACGAGTACGAGCCCTATGTTTCCTCCGGTGAGATCAACTCGGAAATCGAGGACAAGGCGGGAGCCGTGGAGCGGGTCCGCGTAGATTTTGCCGCTGAGGACATCACCGTGGACACCATGGATGGCAGCACGTTCACGGCCAACGACGGCAGCTTCTGGTTCAACCTGCGCCCGTCCAACACCGAGCCGTTCCTCCGGCTGAACGTGGAAGCCACGGACCGCCCGCTGATGGAACGCGTGCGCGACCGAGTGCTGGCCAATGTCCGGCGCTAATCCGCATGTTGCAAACGATTCCGCGGACAGTCCGGCGGCTGTGACTTCCTGGCGGGATTCCGTTCCGGAGGCCTCAGCCACGGACCTGGAGAACCTGCTGGGCACAGGTATTGGTGCCGCCCAGGAACAGCTCCAGCGAAACGGCGGCTTCCTGCCGTTCGCGCTGGTGGTGGAGAACGACGGCGAGGTCCGCCTGATGGCCGTGACGCCGGCGGATGCCGAGGAAGGATCCGACGGCGACTTCGACGCGGATTCGATGATCAGCGACCTCACCGAAGTGCTCCGCCAAAACCGGGCCGATTTCCGGGCCGCCGCTATTGTCTGCGACATCCTGCTGGTCGAAGAGGAGTCGGATGCCATCCACGTGGCAGCTGAACACCGCGACGGAACAGTTTTCGCCGCCGTCCTCCCCTACGCTGCCAATACAGCAACGCACGAGTGGGACTTCGGCCAACTGGCCGCCGACACCAACGAACCCTCCATCTGGGTGGACTAGACCGCATCAGATGGCCATGAAAATCAATGCATTCGCCGACGTCAGCCTCCGTGCCCTCATGGTGCTGGCCGCCGCCCCCGAGGCCACGCTGCTCACCACGCAGAACATTGCCGACGCCGTGGCCACCCCGTACAACCACGTCAGCAAGGCGATGGCCAAACTGAGGGGCCTGGGCCTGATCGAAGTTGAACGCGGCAGAAGTGGCGGGTCCCGGCTAAGTCCCGCCGGCCGGCTCGCCACAGTGGGCCAGGTCCTGCGGGCGCTCAATACGCGCATGGACGCCGCCGACTGCGTCGCTCCGAGCGGCGACTGCCCGCTGATTAATGAGTGCAAGCTCCGCGCCGCCCTCTCCCGCGCCCGCGAGGCGTTCTACCGCGAACTGGACTCAGTGGTTATCTCTGAGCTCCCCGGATCCACACAGATGGCTCCCGTGTTCCGGATGATCGGACTGCGTCCTGGCCTTGAGGCCGGGGCCGTCCCTGTCGCCTAGCCCGGTCCGTAAAAATTCGCTGAGCCGGGCCTACTCCGGCCCGTGACGCCCTCGATTTGCTTCTGATTTCTACGAGGTGTAGAACTTGGGTATCAATACACGTATTTCAAATACACGTATTATCCGACCGGACGCCCCGGTCACCTACCTCAGGAGTACGCATGCTCTCGGACAAATCCCGCCCTGTCATTGAGGCCACCCTGCCGCTTGTCGGCTCCCGGATCGGCGCCATCACCCCCAAGTTCTACGCCCGCCTGTTCGCCGCGCATCCCGAACTGCTCGACGGCCTGTTCAGCCGCTCCAACCAGCGCTCAGGCGACCAGCAGCAGGCACTCGCCGGAAGCATCGCCGCTTTCGCCACGCACCTGGTCAACAACCCCGGCACCCTCCCGGAAACCGTGCTGTCCCGGATCGCCCACAAGCACGCCTCCCTGGGAATCACCGAGCCCCAGTACCAGGTTGTCTACGAGCACCTGTTCGCGGCCATCGCCGAGGACCTCGCCGAGGTCATTACGCCGGAAATCGCGGAGGCCTGGACAGAGGTCTACTGGCTGATGGCAGATGCCCTCATCAAGATCGAAAAGGGCCTCTACGCGGCCCAGGCCAACGGCAAAATGTGGGCTCCGTGGCGCGTCGCAGCCAAGACTCCGGCCGGCACCGGCGCCATGACCTTCACCCTGGAACCGGCGGACGATACCCCCATCACGTCCGCCCTGCCCGGACAGTACGTCAGCGTCAAAGTCCAACTCCCGGACGGCCTGCGCCAGGTCCGCCAATATTCGTTGTCCGACGACGCCGGCACCAGCCGGACCTTCACCACCAAGCTCGACGACGGCGGTGAAGTCTCCCCGGTGCTGCACCAGGCCGTCGAGGTGGGCGACATCCTGGAAATCTCCAACCCGTACGGCGAAATCACTCTCAAGGAGGGCGATGGCCCGGTGGTGCTGGCATCGGCCGGCATCGGCTGCACTCCCACCGCTTCCATTCTGCGTTCCCTCGCCGAAGCGGGGTCGGAGCGGCAGGTACTGGTGCTGCACGCAGAAAGCACCTTGGAAAGCTGGGCCCTGCGCGGCCAGATGACGGACGACGTCGACCGCCTCGCGGGTGCGGATCTGCAGCTCTGGCTGGAGGAACGACGCCCGGGGTCCCGCGAAGGGTTCATGTCCCTGCGCGAAGTTGACCTGCCCGCCGACGCATCGCTCTACCTCTGCGGTCCACTGCCTTTCATGAAGCACATCCGCAACGAAGCCATCAATGCCGGGATCCCCGCCACGAGAATCCACTACGAGGTTTTCGGTCCGGACATCTGGCTCGCCAACTGACGAAATTTACCGGGTAAAAGAACGACGGCGGCCCCGCACCCTTCATTGAAAGGTGCGGGGCCGCCGTCGTACTTTCTGGGAAGTCAGCCCAGGCGGGCCTTCAGGCCGGCCAGCTCGGACTGCAGTGCCTCGGGGAGGGACTCGCCGAAGTTGGCGTACCATTCCTCGATGGATGCCAGCTCGGTGGCCCACTCGGCCGGATCAACACGAACCGCTTCCTCAACCTGAGCCGGGGTCATGTCCAGGCCCTTGAGGTCGATGGACTCGCCTGTGGGAACAAATCCGATGGGCGTCTCGACGGCGTCTGCCTTGCCCTCGAGGCGCTCGATGGCCCACTTGAGGACACGGGCATTGTCGCCGAAGCCAGGCCAGGCGAAGCCACCCTCGGCCGTGCGGCGGAACCAGTTGACCAGGAAGATCTTGGGCAGGCGCTCCGGGTTGGCCTTGGCAGACAGGTTAACCCAGTGGTTCAGGTAGTCGCCTGCGTCGTAGCCCATGAAGGGCAGCATGGCCATGGGATCGCGGCGGACCACACCAACTGCGCCGGCAGCTGCAGCGGTGGTCTCAGAAGACAGCGTGGAACCCATGAAGATGCCGTTGGACCAGCTGCGCGCCTCGGTCACCAGGGGGATGGTGGTCTTGCGGCGGCCGCCGAACAGGATCGCGGAAAGCTCCACACCGTCCGGGTTGTTGTACTCCTCGGCCAGCATGTCGATCTGGTCGATCGGCGTGCAGAAGCGGGAGTTCGGGTGGGCTGCCGGCTTGTCCGAGTCCGGTGTCCAGGAGTTACCCTGCCAGTCGGTGAGGTGGGCGGGCACTTCCTCGGTCATGCCCTCCCACCACACGCCGCCGTCGTCGGTCAGTGCGACGTTGGTGAAGATGCTGTTGCCCTTGGCGATGGCGCGCATCGCGTTGGGGTTGGTGCCCCAACCGGTGCCCGGAGCCACGCCGAAGAGGCCTGCCTCGGGGTTGACGGCGCGGAGTTCGCCTTCCTTGCCGAAACGCATCCAGGTGATGTCGTCACCCAGGGTCTCCACCTTCCAGCCCTCGATGGTGGGATCAAGCAGCGCGAGGTTGGTCTTGCCACAGGCGGACGGGAAAGCAGCCGAGATGTAGTAGGTCTTCTGCTCCGGGGAGGTCAGCTTCAGGATGAGCATGTGCTCGGCCAGCCAGCCTTCGTCGCGGGCCATCACCGATGCGATGCGCAGGGCAAAGCACTTCTTGCCCAGCAGCGCGTTACCGCCGTAGCCGGAGCCGTAGGACCAGATGGAACGTTCCTCGGGGAAGTGGACAATCCACTTGTCCGGGTTGCACGGCCAGGGCACGTCGGTCTGGCCGGGCGCCAGCGGGGCTCCCAGGGAGTGCAGCGCCGGCACGAAGAACGCGTCGGTGGCGGTGATCTTGTCCAGGACCTTCGTGCCAATGGTGGCCATGATGCGCATCGAGGCGACCACGTACGCGCTGTCGGTGATCTCGACGCCGAACTTGGGATCCTCAGCGTCGAGGTGCCCCATCACGAACGGGATGACGTACATGGTGCGTCCGCGCATGGAGCCGGCAAACAGCCCACGCAGCTTCTGCTTCATTTCATCCGGAGCCATCCAGTTATTGGTGAAGCCGGCGTCATGCTCCTTCTCGGAGCAGATGTAGGTCTGCTCTTCCACACGGGCCACGTCCGCGGGATCAGAGAATGCAGCGAAGGAATTGGGGAAGAGCTCCTGGTTCAGGCGCGTCAGCGTTCCAGCTGCGACGAGCTCGTCCGTGAGACGCGTGTTTTCCTGTTCGGACCCGTCGACCCAGTGGATCCGGTCGGGCTGCGTTAGCTCAGCAACCTCTTCGACCCATGCCAGCAGTGCTGCATGCGTGGTGGGTGCTGTTTCAAGCAGCGGCTTCTGCGCCAGATCGCCCATTGCGGTTCCCTTCCTCGGGTTCATCGGTGTGTCCTAAATGCTATTGGCCGCCCGGGGGTCCCAGCGGGCGCCTGCAGTGCACGTTTCTGCTCGTAAGGGGAGGAAACCGCGCAAATTCAAGGAAACGCTAAACAATTTAGTGAAAATAAGTGACGAAGGTCACGTAGACCGGTCTAGTTGGCTATATTACATGCCTCTCGATTTGGCACTAAGGCCCAGCCTCGCGTAAAGTAATTCGAGGTTCGGGGAGCGAGATACTCCGCGAAACAGAATATGCGCCCATAGCTCAGCTGGATAGAGCGTCTGTCTACGGAACAGAAGGCCGGGGGTTCGAATCCCTCTGGGCGCACAGAATGAAGGTCCGCACCGGTTCGCCGGTGCGGACCTTCTGTGTTAAGTACCATGCACTTCCCGCAACGCCCGCAGGGCGCGCAGACCGCGGCGCAGACCGGCGTATCCATGGTTGCCCCCGGCCGGAATGCGTCACCTTTAGTCACGGAACCACTCCGGACCCCTGAAAACGTGCGGCCCCGCCGCCCGCGCCTGGCCAAAAGTTACGCAATTCGGCAGGCAGACCGTGCTCCCCGCCGCACGGAAGCCGGGCGTAGGCTGGATAAATGACACCCCAAGCCCTGGAACGCGAATTCGATGTCATAGTGATCGGCGCGGGCGCCGTGGGCGAAAACGTGGCGGACCGGGTGGTCCAGGGTGGACTCACAGCTGTAGTGGTTGAGGCCGAACTCGTGGGCGGTGAATGCTCCTACTGGGCCTGCATGCCATCGAAGGCGCTGCTCCGTTCGGGCACCGCCCTGCACGGGGCACAGACCGTACCCGGCGCCGAAGAAGCGGTCACCCGCACACTGGATGCCGCGGCAGTTCTCAAGCGACGCGACTATTTCACTGCCAACTGGCAGGACGACAGCCAGGTGAAGTGGCTGGAAGACACGGGGATCGAACTCATTCGCGGACGTGGCCGGCTCACCGGGCAGCGCGCCGTGGAAGTAGCCGGACTGGACGGCAACACCTACCAACTCACGGCCCGCCACGCCGTCGTACTGGCCACCGGCTCCACCCCCAACAGGCCACCCATCGCCGGCCTGGCCGGCCTCCCGGTCTGGGGCACGCGTGAAGCCACGTCGGCGAAGGAAATCCCGGAACGCCTGGCCGTGCTGGGCGGCGGAGTGGCTGGCACTGAACTGGCGCAGGCCTTCGCCCGCCTGGGCGCGGCCGTGACCCTCGTGGCAAGGAGCGGACTCCTGGGCAGCTTCCCGGCCGAAGCCAGCGAACTCGTGGCCGCGGGACTCCGTGCGGACGGGGTGGAAATCCGGCTCAACACAGCCACCCAGAGCATCCGCGCGAACGACGACGGCACGTTCACCCTGACGCTGCACGATCAGGCTTCTGGCGGCCAAACCACTGCGACGGCCGACAAGGTCCTGGTTTCCACCGGCAGGCATCCCGCCCTCGACGGCCTCGGCCTGGAAAGCGTGGGCTTGGGGGCGCAGGACGGCCAGCCCCTGGAAGTCGCCACTGACTCAACCGGCCTAGTCCACGGAGCCCCTGGTGAAGAACCTTGGCTCTATGCAGTGGGGGACGCTGCCGGAAAGAACTATTTCACGCACCAGGGCAAGTACGAGGCGCGTGCCACGGGCGACGCCATCGCCGCCCGTGCGAAAGGCGAACTGCAGGGCGCCCCGCCGGCCTGGAGCCGCTACGCCCAGACCGCCAACCAGCATGCTGTGCCCAGCGTGGTGTTCACCGACCCGGAGCTCGCAGCTGTGGGACGGACGGTGGAGCAGGCCCGGGAGGACGGCTACAACGCCTCGTCCGTGGAACTGCCCATCCAGGTATCAGGATCCTCGTTGCACTCGGAGAACTACGAAGGCTGGGCGCAGCTGGTGGTGGACGAGGACCGCGGAGTGCTCCTGGGCGCCACTTTCGCCGGTCCGGATGTGGGCGAGTTGCTGCATGCCGCCACGGTTGCCGTGGTGGGCGAGGTCCCGCTAGAGCGCCTGTGGCATGCGGTGCCGTCGTACCCCACCGTCAGTGAAGTGTGGCTTCGGCTGCTCGAGAAGTACGGACTGTAACCAACTATTTGAACTGACCGGTCAGTTCGGTTAGTCTAGGCGGAGACATACATCGGCGAAAGGTCACTTTGCTCTCCGTACAGCAGCTCCACGTGAAAGGCCGGCGAGACGATCTCCTTCCGCCCACCTCTCTGCGCGCCAGCCGGGGTGAGCTGCTCCTGGTGGCAGCCGACCGCCAGGACCAGCGCACCGCGCTCGCCCTGGCCATCAGTGGCCGAATGAAGCCCAGCGGCGGCCAGATCTCCTGGGCGGGGAACTCCCGGATAAAGAGCCTCAGGCTCGCCAGCGCGCTGGTTGATTCCCCGGGTGTCAACGAACCGGAGCAGCACCTCAGCGTCAGCGACCTCGTGACCGAGGACCTTGCCCTGGTCCCCCGGCGGTACCGGGGCGCGGTCCTCAGCAAGCCGTGGCTGAAGGTCAACAGGTTCGAGGACATCGCCGATCTCTGGACCGAACAACTGCCCGCCGGGAAGCGGATGGAGCTGCTGACCGCCCTCGCCCTGGCCAACCCGCACACCGATCTCCTGGTGGTGGACTCTCCGGACAGGCACAGCGCCAGCGCAGCGGACTGGCTGCCGCGGCTTGAGCAGTTGGCGTACGACGGCGGCCGGCCACTCGCCGTCGTCGCCACCGTCACTGCCCTCCCGGACTCGTGGACAGGACCTGTGGCGGTGACCGGCAACGCGGTCCACCGGCCGGACGATACTCCCCGGACCCAAGAAACTGCCGTGAACGATGACCCTGCCCCGGCTGACGACGAAACAGAAGCCTTCCTACTCGAAACCGAGGATGCCAAGTGACCGTGCTGCGGCTGGCCCGTTCCGAACTCAAGCGGATGACCGGCGGGCTGCTGCCAAAGCTCACCATCCTGGCTCTGATCATGGTGCCGCTCCTGTATGGGGCGGTATACCTTTACGCCAACTGGAACCCGTACGGGAACCTGGACCAGATCGACGCCGCCCTGGTGGTGGAAGACACCGGAGCCACCTCGAGCGACGGCACCCAGCTCCAGGCGGGCAAGGACGTGGCTGACGGGCTGATCAATGGCCGCGTCTTCAACTGGAAGCCGGTCACCACCGCGGCAGAGGCCGACGAAGGTGTCAGCAGCGGCAAGTACGCCTTCGCGCTGAAGATCCCGAAGGACTTCTCTACCAATCTGGTCTCCCCCGGCAGTTTCGATTCAGCCAGCCAGGCGATGCTCAACGTCACCACCAACGACGCCAACAACTACCTTCTGAGCACCATCGTGGACAAACTGACCACGTCGGTGCACAGCACGGTGGCCAAGGAGGTGGGCGAAGAGACAGCAAACCAGCTCCTCACGGGCTTCGGAACCATCCACGCGCAGATGCTCAAAGCAGGTGACGGCGCAGGACAGCTGGCCGACGGCGTCGCCACGCTCCGCGACGGGGCAGGCACCCTGCACGCAGGGACTACCGAACTCAGCACCGGGGCCAGTGAACTCTATGACGGGCAACTGAAACTGCGGGACGGAGCCAACCAGTTGACGGACGGTGCCGGACAGCTCAGCAGCGGCCTCACCGTCCTCAAGGACAAGACCGCCACCCTCCCCACAGACGCCCAGACCCTGGCCAACGGGGCCGCAAGCGTGGCGGCAGGCAACGCCCAGCTCAATACCAAGATCCAGAACGTTGTCACGCAACTGGACGCCGCGGACCAGGGGCTGCGGGCGCAGGTTGAAACCGCAGCCCTTGCAACTTTGACCCCGGAGGAAGCGGCGAAAGTGATGCAGGCGTTCGACGATGCAGCTGCCTCCAGCCCGGTGGCCTCGGCGAAAACCACCATCCAGGCCGATGCCGCCCAGATCCAGCAGCTGGCGGACGGCTCCGCGGCCGTGAGTGTAGGCGCTGCGCAGCTGGCCACGGCCACACCTGCCTTGAAGGACGCGGTGTCCCAGGCTTCCGGTGGCGCCGACCAGCTCCACACCGGGGCCGCCACCTTGGCCACCGGCCAGCAGGCCGCCCTCGACGGCGCCGGCCGCCTTGCGGACGGGGCGCAAACGGTCGACGCCGGTGCGGGGCAGCTTGAAACGGGCGCCGGCACGGCAGCTGACGGGTCGCGGACGCTGGCCGACGAAATTGCCCGCGGTGCCGGGCAGGTGCCCAACCCGGACAATGCACAAAAGGACAGTCTGTCGCAGGTGATCGCCGATCCCGTTGCGGTCAGTAACGTCTCGCAGGCCAAGGCGGATTCCTACGGCGCTGGCCTGGCGCCGTTCTTCCTGACCCTCGCGCTGTGGATCGGCATTTTTATGCTGGTCCAGGCCATGCGGCCCATCACCCAGCGGGCCCTGGCCTCGAACGCCCCCGCCTGGAAAATCGCCGTCGGCGGCTGGCTTCCGTTCCTTGCAGTCTCAGCGGTCCAGGCGACCCTCCTGACCCTGGTCGTGAACCTCGCGCTCGGGCTCAACCCTGCACATCCAGTGCTGATGTGGCTGTTTATGCTGGCGGCGGCAATGGCGTTCAGCGCCATCATCCAGGGCGTGGTGGCTTTGCTGGGATCCCCCGGCAAGCTGGTGGTGCTGATCCTGCTGGTGCTGCAGCTGGTTTCCTCGGGCGGCACCTTTCCATGGCAAACCACCCCGCAGCCCCTGCACGTGGTGCACGAGGTCCTCCCCATGGGCTACGTGGTCACCGGCATGCGGCATCTGATCTATGGCGCCGACCTGTCCATGATTGTGCCCACAGTCCTGGGGCTGCTCGGATACACATTGCTGGGCGCCGCGATGTCCACGTTTGCCGTCCGCAAGCACAAGTATTGGACGCTAAAGACACTCAAGCCCGAGATTGCGGTATGAGTGCCGTGATACCGGACCACAGTCCGGCTGAGAAGAAACTCCGCCCCGCCCGGACCAACGCCACCCGGCAGAAACTGTTCGATGCCTCCATGGAACTGATCGGCCAGCGGGGTGCTGCCGGCGTCACCGTGGACGAAATCGCCGCGGCGGCCGGCGTCTCCAAGGGGACCGTCTACTACAACTTCGGCAGCAAATCCGATCTGATCGAGCAGTTGCTGCGGCATGGCGTGGACATCCTGAAGGCACGCCTGCTGAGCGCCGCCGGAGACACCGGGGCTGCCGGAAACGTGGGGTCTGCAGGTGACGCCGGGGCTGATCCCCTGGCAGCAATGGAGGAAATGATCGGGCAGGCCATGGATTTCATGGCTGACTATCCATCCTTCGCGCGGCTGTGGGTCAGCGAAAACTGGCGCACGCCGAGTGTGTGGCGCGATACGTTTGCCGTGCTCAGGTCCGAACTCCTGGCCGTGATCGGGGACGCCATCGAGTCCGTGGCGGCTGTCTATCCCGTGGACACGTCCATATCGCGTGGCAGCCTGGAGACGGCGATCTTCGGCGCGTGCTTTGTGGTGGGCCTGGACCGGCAGACCTACAACCCGGAGCGGAGCCGTGACCAAAGCGTTGCAGCAATCATGGCCATCATGCGCGGCTACGTGGTGAAGTAGCTCCACGCTCGGGGATGATTGATCCCATGCGCCACATGGGTATCAGCGGGAAGTTCGCCGTGATCACGGCCGTCGCCGCCTTGGGCATGCTGGTGCTCACCGCCATCACGCTCGAGGAAGCCGTCATGGTCACGTTCATGGGGCTCGTGGCTGTTGCCTATGTCGCCGCCGTGGCTGAGGTTGTGATGCGGCGCCGGCACCTTGCCCTGCTGGCCACCGGCGTGGGAAGCAGCCTCACCATTGCCTTTTCCCTGGCCTTCGTCAGCACATGGGAGCTCGCGTTCGTGGATCAGTCGACCATCATTGGCACGCCGCTCCCCACCAATGACCCGGACAACTACTTCTTCGGGGCCGCCGCCTCAGCCGTCGCCACAGTGCTTGTCCTCTTTTTGGGGGCTGTCTGGCCGTCAGGCCGGCGGCTCGGTGCCGGGGGACGGCCGGTGGCCGGGGGGCGCAAACCTTCGTCGTTGAGTCGCCGTCCGGCCGCGGCTCCTGCACGCCGGCCCGGAGCCCGTGGCACTGCAACCGGTACTACAGGGTCCCGCGGTGGCACTGCCGCTCAGCGTTACTCAGGCTCCCGGGCGCCTGCCCGGCTGCCCGCGGCCGCACGCGGACCTGGGGCACCGGTGCCTGCGGCGGCAGCCAGTCGGCCGTCGTCGTCCGCTGCCCCGGTGCGTAAACCGGCACCCAAATCAGCGCCCAAGCCGGCACCCAACTCCGGTGCCAAAACTGCGTCCCGCCGCTGACGGGGCCTGCGGCCTCCGGTGAGGACCGCCGCCGCCACCCCTCCCAGGAGCAGTGCCCCGCCGGCCAGTTCAGCCGGCGTCGGGATTTCCGCCAGAATCAGCCAGGCAGCGCTCATCCCCACCACGGGAACCAGCAGGGTGAACGGCACCACGGCCGACGATGGATAGCGGGCCAGCAGCCGGTTCCAGATTCCGTAACCCACCAACGACCCGAAAATGGCGGTGTACAGTGCGCTGAGGATGGTGACGGGCTGCAGACCGGCCAGCGTACCGAGGACTGCGTCCGGACCGTCCATCAGGAACGAGAGTCCGGCGAGCGGCAGCGGCACCACGGCGCCGGACCAGACCACCAGCCCAAGCCCTGAGGCGGCCTTGGCCTGGCGGGCGATGACGTTCCCGGCTGCCCAGGACAGCGCAGCGCCGAGCACGATGATCAACGGCAGCAAGGGCGCCACGGCACTCCGGCCCACGGCCACAACGGCCAGGCCCGCAACGCCAAGAATCACGCCGAAAAGCTGGCTTCGGCTGGGCCGCTCCCCGAGGAACCCGGCCGACAGGAGAATGGTCAGCAGCACCTGCGCCTGAAGGACAAGGGAAGCGAGGCCGGTCGGCATTCCAAGGGCCATGGCGACGTACAGGAGGCCAAACTGGCCAGCACTCATAAAGAGGCCGACGCCGATGATCGCCCTCCAGCTGACATCCGGCTTACGGACGAAGAAAATCAACGGGAAGACAACCAGGACGAACCTCATGGCGACGAACAGCAGGGGCGGTACTTCCCTGCCGTCCGTATGCAGTCCCATATCGATGGCCACAAAGTTGAGGCCCCAGAGAACGGCGACCAGGAGGGCCAGGAGGGAGTGTCGGAGGTTCACCGTTCAAGCCTGGCAGACTGGCCGACGGCGGCCCAACGCTGAACACAGGCTGGACGCGGGGTCAGTGGGCGGTGCCTAGTGGGCGCGGGGAACCTTGAACTTGGTGATCCGGGCGTCCTGGCCATCCAGCTCGGCCCAGGACTTTTCTGTTTCCAGGACCGTGAGCGCACTCGTGGGGTAGCGCGTTGCGGCGTCCATGTAGGCGTCGTGGTTCGAGTCCCGCGAGGCCAGGTGCATGGCGAGGTCCTGGACGCCGGGCATGTGGGAGATGAGCATCAGCGTGGTGACGGTGTCCGGCACATGGTTGACCACCGTGAGCATTCGCAGTGCGGAGGCGGCGTACAGGCCATCCTCGAGTTTCGGCGTCGGGGCCTTGTCCCCCAGTTCGGAACACACCCAGGTGCATGTCTGGCGGGTGCGAAGCGCGCTGGAACACAGGATGAAGTCCGGGAGGATGCCGTGTTTGAGCAGCCACTTCCCAGCCAGAGGCGCTTCGCGGTGCCCGCGTTCCTCCAGCGGCCGTTCGTGATCGGCCACGCCGCCGGGCCAGTCAGCTTTGGCGTGGCGCATGATCACCAAGCGTTTGATGTGGTGGTCGCTCATCCCCCAAGCCTAGCGCCCGCTCACTTCAGCCGGGGTGGCCGCTTCCGCTTTCGCGCGACGATCCCTCTGCGCCTGCGCTCGTACCTCACGCAACAACGGCGCTTTCGGGATGTCACGCTGCGCTGCAGCGCCCTTTCCAGCAACTTCCGCTTGAGGCGCCCGGCTCGTGGGTTCGTCTGCGGGGATGGCGTGCCGCCTTCTGGCGGTGCTGAAGTTAGAAGCTAAATCGAGTATTCCGGAGCGGCCCAGACCACTACTTCGGGGTGCTCGTAGAAGCGGTAGCCCTGGCCGCGGACCGTGCGCACAGTGTTGGCCAGGCGGCCAAGCTTTGAGCGGAGGCGGCGGATGTGGACGTCGATGGTGCGCTCGTTGGGGACTTCCTCGGCGTTGCGCCACAGGCCTTCGAGCAGTTCATCACGGCCAACGGTGCGGGTGCCGTTTTCCACGAGGTAGTTGAGAAGTTCGAACTCCTTGAAGGTCAGGTTCAGGGATTCGCCGTCGAGATGGACTTCACGCCGGGCCAGGTCGATCAGAACACCGGACGGACGGGGCTCCGCGGACTGCTGCAGCCGGGCAGTTTCGGTGCGCTTGTGGGCATTCACGGTGGGGTCGCCGAAGGTGGAACGGACGACGTCGAGCGCGGAACCCGGGGTGCCGGCCGGGGCCATGGCCACGGCTGCGTAGGTTTCGGCACCGGTCACGAGGGACTGTGCGTAGGCACGGATTTCCTGGGCAAGCTTGGCAATGGAGGTTCCGGCAGCCGCTGCAGTCTCCTCGTCGATGCCCATGTAGAGGACGAACCCGCGGGCCACGTTGTCGTTGGCGACGGGCCGCGGGGCATTGGTCCCTGTGACAACCGGCGTCGGCGAGGTGAACGGCGCGGTTTCGGCGGGCGGAACCGAGCGCAGCTGGCCATAAGAGTTGGGGTTATAGCCCTGAGGTACGTAGCCGGGGGCGGGAAAGCTGGTTCCGGGGGCGGCCGGAGCGAACGCCGGACGGGTACCAAAACCTTGGCGGAGACCAGAGGCCTGGCTGGGCTTACCTGCGTTACGGACGGAGATGTGGACGTATCCGGATGCAACTGACATGAATGCTTACCTCAATGTGAATGGCCGCCATCGCGGCTCGAATGCTGGGGTTGCCCGCAATGAGAATCTGGGAGGGCGCCCTACGCTGGGCTGGGGGGCGAATGCCTAAGAACTTCGTGGGGTCTGAAGGTCAGGCGTGCATTCGACAACAGCGCATGTCGGCAGCAGCGGATGTGCTGGGCCAATATTCTGCGGCTGCAGGTGCTGTTGAGTTCTTGTTCACAATTGAAAGTGTGCAACGTAACAATGAAAACTTGCAAGTAACAAAGGGCGTATCGTTCCGCATTGTGAGACAAAGCGGCTAATTGTGGTGTAGATCACGATTCTGGCAGAACGATAAAATAACTGTTGTTATCCACCGAAGAGGCCAATCAGCGCCATCTTCGCGAACATTGTTCGGCTGCGACCCTTCGTAAACACTTGAAATTCATCAAGGTATGGTTTACCCAAATTGTCTCCCCCGTTTTGTGCTCTGTCCAACCGCGAAGCCCCATCAGCAGTCAATGCCCACGTTCCTGGCGCGCAGCGTGAGGAACCCGTCATCCGTGCCGCCGGGAGGCCTTTCCACATACGGCCGCATTGCGGTATCCAGGCCCATTCAGCTCGCTAGGCTGGGATTCACAGCTTGCGCACAGGAATCCCAAAGCGCGGGCTAACCGAAAGATCAGAGAGTTGTCCCATGGCCACTTCGCACTCCATGACCAACAACCTTCCGCAGCTGACCCACCCGGACGGCTCCCCGATCCGCGCCCTGGTAGTTGACGACGAACCGAGCCTTTCCGAGCTCATGAGCATGGGGCTGCGGATGGCCGGCTGGTCTGTTGCCGTAGCCGCGGACGGGCCGGAGGCCGTCAAGCTTGCCAAGGAGTTCCGGCCGGACGTCCTGGTGCTGGATGTGATGCTGCCAGGGTTCGACGGCGTTGAGCTGCTTGGCAGGATCCGTGCCTTTGCGCCGGAGGTCCCGGCGCTTTTCCTGACTGCCAAGGACGCGGTCCAGGACCGGATACTGGGGTTGGCTGCCGGTGGGGACGACTACGTCACCAAGCCCTTCAGCATGGAAGAGGTCCTGCTGCGGCTGCACCGCCTGGTCCAGCGTTCCGGCGTAGCCGCGATGGACACGGCCGAGCTGGTGGTGGGCGATCTTGTCCTCAACATCGACACGCGGGAAGTCATCCGGGCCGGAGACGAGCTCCAGCTGACGGCTACGCAGTTCGAGCTGCTCCGCTATCTCATGGAGAACCCCAAGCGTGTGATCAGCAAGGCCCAGATCCTGGACCGCGTCTGGAACTATGATTTCGGCGGCCAGGCGAACATTGTTGAGCTCTACATCTCCTACCTGCGCAAGAAGGTGGATGCAGTGCACCCGCCCATGATTCATACCGTCCGGGGTGCGGGTTACGTCATCAAGCCGGCAGAGTAGCCGCTCCATGGCTACGCCGCGAGCAACCCCCGCACCGGCCCGGAGCTGGCTGAAACCTGCCACCTGGCATTTGCGCACGCGCCTGATCCTGCTGACCATGACCCTGCTGGTGGCCATCTGCGGCGCAGTGGGCCTTTTCAGCTACGCATCCATGGATTCCTTTCTCACCAGGCAGCTGGACGACCAGCTGAGCCAGGCCGCCAAGCGTTCCACTGATCCGGGCCGCCCTCCCCTGGGCGGATTCAACGGCAGGCCCGACCCCCTCGATGCTCGCGGGCAAAGTGTTGGAACGCTGAACGCTCGCATCCTGAACGGCCAGATCCCCAGTGGCGGATTCCTGGACCCGGACACCACACGACTGGCGCTCGACGCCGACGACAAGGAAACCTTGCTCGCGCTGACTCAGGATGGCAATCCCGTGGACCGCTCGCTGTCGAACGGGGATTACCGGATTGTGGCTGTGGAAACCGGCTACGGCGATGTGCTGATCACCGGCCTTCCGCTGGCCGCAAAGGAGAGCACGCTCGCCTCACTCGTATGGACCTTCGTTTTTGTTTCCCTTGGCGGGCTGGTGCTGATCGGGCTGGCAGGGACTGTGCTCATCCGCCGCACCATGAAGCCCCTGGAGCAGCTCTCCGAGGTAGCGACGCGCGTGGCCCGGCTCCCGCTGGACGCCGGCGAGGTGGCACTCGCGGTGCGCGTCCCGCCGTCGAACGCCAATCCTGGAACGGAAGTGGGCAGCGTGGGCCACGCCCTGAACCTGATGCTGGAGAACGTCGCCAGTGCGCTGGAGGCGCGGCAGCGGAGCGAGACCAAAGTGCGGCAGTTCGTTGCCGATGCCTCCCATGAACTGCGCACTCCCCTGACCGCCATCCGCGGGTACACGGAACTGATGCGGATGACCGAGGACTTCACACCGGACGGCCGGAAGTCCCTCGCCCGGGTGCAGAGCCAGTCCGAACGCATGACCACGCTGGTGGAGGACCTGCTCCTGCTGGCCCGCCTCGACGAGGGGCAGCCCCTGAAACTCGGCGAGGTTGACCTGACGCAACTCGTGATCGAGACCGTCAGCGATGAAAAGGTCATCGCACCGGATCACCACTGGCATCTGGAACTTCCGGATGAGCCGCTCTCCGTAAACGGCGATGCGTCGCAGCTGCGCCAGGTGCTGGTGAACCTGTTGTCCAACGCCCGCAAGCACACAGCCCCGGGGACCACCGTGGTCACCAGCGTGCAAAAGTCCGCCGATGGCAGTGCAGTAGTGGCCGTGACGGACGACGGCGCCGGCATTCCGCCGGAATTCGTGGACCACGTTTTCGCCAGGTTTGCCCGCGCAGACGTTGCCCGCAAGGGCTCGTCGCCGGCGTCCGGGGCAGCTGAGGGCACCAGCGGCCTGGGCCTGTCCATTGTCCAGTCCATTATCGAGGCGCACGGCGGCACCGTGGAGGTGACGTCGGGACCGGGCCGCACGGAGTTCGTATTGCGCATACCTACTGGAGTCGCTGTACCGCAAGGCAACGCGCCGATGTCGTGATCCCTGTTACCAAAATGTGACTTAAGCTCCAAGCTCCTGTACCGTCGATTAGGTGCGGATCCCGTTCGGGCCGCATATCCGGATGACGCCAAGCTCTGCCGCTTCCCGGATCTCCGTATTCAGAGGCAGAGGCGGGGGACCCAGAGTCCCGGACCCAAGTGTCCTTGGGGTGAAGCCAGCACGTGATTTTCCGTGTGGCCGGATGCCCTCATCCGAACCCGACAGCTAACTCCGCAGGTGTGAGAGGCGATCCATCATGTCTGAATTCAAGGTACAAACGCGCCCCGAGAACGGGTCAAACAAACGTGACCGCAAGATTTCCTCCCTGGGGCAGCGTGCAGCCGTAGTCACCGCGGCATGCGCACTCCTCATCGGGGTGGGGGCAGCGGGCCAAGCGACCGACGCCAATCAACTGGCAGCGGTCAGCGACACCCAGCAGGTGTCCACTAACGACACCGAGTCAAAGCTGAAGATGGAAAAAGCTGAGATTCAGGCCAAGCCTGCACCGGCACCGAAGGCGGCTGAAATCAAGGTTGCCCCGCAGGCCGCTGAACCGGCGCCCGCCGCGAAGCCGGCACCCGCCCCTAAACCTGCCGCCAAACCCGCTCCCAAGCCCGCCCCCAAGCCTGTTGTGGCCATCAACGACCCCGCCGGAGCCCAGGCCTACGCCGCCAGCCAACTGGCCAACTACGGTTGGTCTGCGGACCAGATGCAGTGCCTGAAGACGCTGTGGACCAAGGAATCAGATTGGACCACCACGGCCACGAACGCCAGCAGTGGCGCGTACG
Source organism: Pseudarthrobacter sulfonivorans (assembly GCF_031454915.1). Taxonomy (GTDB): domain Bacteria; phylum Actinomycetota; class Actinomycetes; order Actinomycetales; family Micrococcaceae; genus Arthrobacter; species Arthrobacter sulfonivorans_C. The sequence continues at coordinate 90,835 of NZ_JAVDRS010000002.1, forward strand.
GGATCGTCCAGTCGCTGCCCGCTGAGAAGATGGCGAGCGCCGGCCCGGACTACCGCACCAACTACCGCACGCAGATCAAATGGGGCCTGAACTACATCCAGGAGCGCTACCAGTCACCGTGTGGCGCGCTGAACTTCCACTTGTCGAACAACTGGTACTGAGCCCGATTCTCCTGACCCCGCCAGCCGCAGCAGGCCCTGAATCCCCCGGTTCAGGGCCTGCTGTTCTGCATCCTGGCCTCCACCCAAACAGGAGTTACCGCAGCAGCTTTGCAGTCGTGGGCGGGCAGCCAGGGCGGCCGAAAGCCGCGCCCGGCGGATAGCGACAGTGGTCGCCGACCTCACAGCCGGAAAGAGATGATCCGGCGGCCCTCGGCGTCCGTTTCCACGGCTGAAGTGACTGAACTGTAGTCCGGGATATGCAGCACCCCGTCCGGCAGCTGACCGGTGTTTGGGCCCACCGCCACGGTCCGCATTCCAGCGGCCACGCCGGCAGCAATTCCAGCCGGCGCATCCTCGAACACCACGGCGTCCGCCGGCTCCACGCCCAGAAGTGAAGCAGCCGTAAGATAACCTTCCGGATGCGGCTTGCCTCGAGCCACCAGGTCGGCCGTGACGGCGGTTGCCGGCATCGGGAGCCCGGCGGCTTTCATGCGGATGTCCGCCAGGACGCGGTCAGCCGAGGTCACCAGCGCCACTGCGTCAGCCGGAAGGCTGCCGAGCAGGTGAGCGACGCCCGGCAGAGCGACGATTCCCGCGGTCCGCACGCGTTCCATGGCGCCGAGTTCCTCGGTGAGGCCCACCACATCTGCCCCTGCCGGTGCGAACCGCCGCACAGTGTCGATGGCCTGGACCCCGTGGGAGGTCCGGATGATCTCGGCGATGTCCAGTCCGTAGCGGACTGCGAACTCGCCCCAGACCTGTTCCACAACAGCTGTGGAGTCCACCAGAGTGCCGTCCATGTCGAAGAGGACTGCCCGGCAGGAAAGCGTACGTGTGGGGGCAGGCGCTGGGGTGCTCATCGCTCCATTTTGCCTTAGGACTCACGCCCAGGGATGTATTGCACAGCCCACTTGTTTCCGTCGGGATCCGCAAAGTACACAAAGTGTCCCCAGGCCTGAACGTCCACGTCGCTCACGTCCACCCCGTTGTTTTTGAGGTGGTCATGGGCGGCATGGATGTCGCTTACGACTATCTGCAGGTTGGGCGCACTGCCTGGCGGCGCGTCCGTGAGCCCCTCCCCGATGCAGATCGAGCAGGCAGAGCCGCGGGGCGTCAGTTGTACAAAGCGGATGCCGTCCATAGGCCGCTCATCAAAATCGGCGTTGAAGCCGACCTTGTTAACGTAGAAATCCTTCGCGCGGTCCACATCTGAGACGGGGACAAAGACAAGTTCAAGTTTCCAGTCCATCCGCACAGGCTAGCTGCGGCCTGTTAAATCCGGAAGGCCTTAAATGTCACCGGCGCCCCGAACTGCCGGCCGGATCTGCCGCCCTGAACCCGCAGCATGACACCCGGCCGGAATTTCCAGAACTAACCGGCGATGCCGTACAGCCGGTCTCCCGCGTCGCCGAGGCCCGGCACAATGTACGACTTTTCGTTCAGCTTCTCGTCGATGGAGGCCAGCACGATAGTCACGTTGGCGTCAGCAAGTTCCTCTTCCAGCTTGGCCAGGCCTTCCGGCGCGGCCAAGAGGCAAATGCAGGTGACGTCCGAGGCGCCGCGTTTGAAGAGGAACTTGATGGCTTCGCGGAGGGTCCCGCCGGTGGCCAGCATGGGGTCCAGGACAAAGATCTGCCGGTCCGTGAGGTTCTCAGGGAGACGTTCGGCGTAGGTGATGATGTCCAGGGTTTCCTCGTCGCGGGCCATGCCCAGGAATCCCACTTCGGCTGTGGGGACCAGTTTGGTCATACCCTCCAGCATGCCGAGGCCGGCGCGCAGGATGGGGACCACCAGCGGAGTAGGCTTGGTGAAGGCGGTGCCGACGGTGGTGCTCACTGGTGTCTCGATAGTCACGGGCTGGGTGCGCACATCGCGGGTGGCCTCATAAGCGAGCAGTGTCACCAGCTCTTCCGTCAGCATCCGGAAGACCGGCGAAGGCGTGTTTTTGTCCCGCAGGACGGTGAGCTTATGGGCGACCAGCGGGTGGTCCACAACGAGAGTGCGCATGGGTCAAAACTATCATCCGGGCGGGCAGCCCCTGCCGGGAATCAGCTGGGCTGTTCGTCCCGGATGGCGGGATGCTCGAATGTGGGTGCCGGACCGGCGTGCTCGCGTTTCCGCAGGACATGGAACAGCCGGTGCGCCAGAATCACGATGCCCACCCATGCGAGCCCCAGGAACCAGCCGGCCATAACATCCGTCAGCCAGTGGTGACCGAGGAAGACGCGGCTCAGGCCCATGGCGATGATGAAGACCACCCCGGCAGCGATGGCCGTGATGCGCGCCCACGCTATCTCGAACTGCAGGCACATGATGTAAACCAGGACGCCGATCACCACCGTGGTGTTCAGCGTATGGCCGCTGGGGAAGGAAGGCGACGTCTCGTACGGCGGGACCGCCTCGACATGGTCCGGACGTGTGCGGCCAACCAGACGCTTGCCGATGGTGGTTGCCACGGTGGACACGGCCGCTGCACCGCCCACCAGGATGATGGGCCGCCAGGTTCGGCTCAGGAAGGTAAGCCAGGCCGTCAGCATACTGGCCAGGATCGGCATGCCGATCCCACCGCCAATGTTGGTGAACGCGGTCACCCCCGCGTCCAGCGCCGGGTTCCGCAGGCTCTGGGACAGCTCCAGCGCCGGCAGGTCCAGGGACGTGAGCCCTTCGTCGTCCACCACGTTGTCGTAGACCTCGGCACCCAGCAGCGCCATGATCACCACCAGGACCCCACCCACCAGCATGGTGATCCACAAAGCTGCGTACGGTTTGAACCAATGGCCTGCACGGGCTCGAAATGTATCGAGGTCCACGAATTCCTCCTGGCGTCAGTGGGTGGCAAGGATGGATATCCCTCGAAACTATCATTGAGCCATGGCCCCCGGCGAAAACAGACACACCGAGTGGATGGGCCTTGCCCTTGACGAGGCCCGGAGCGCACTGGCCACCGAGGACGTTCCGATCGGCGCCGTGGTGATAGGACCCGACGGCGGCGTGCTGGGTTCCGGACGGAACCAGCGGGAAGAACTGGGTGACCCCACCGCCCACGCGGAGGTGGTGGCCATCCGCCAGGCAGCGGAACGGCTGCGGGAGCTTTCGAAACTGGACGGTGGTAACGGCGACGGCTGGCGGCTGGCGGACTGCACCCTGGTTGTCACGCTCGAGCCGTGTGCCATGTGCGCCGGCGCCGTGGTGCTGGCCAGGATTCCCCGCGTGGTTTTCGGCGCCTGGGATGAGAAAGCCGGGGCAGCCGGTTCCGTGTTTGATGTCCTCCGCGAGCGCCGGCTCAATCACTGGGTGGAGGTTTACGGCGGGATCCGGGAAGATGAATGCGGCGCCCTGCTCAGGGACTTTTTCGCCGCCCACCGTAGAGGCTAGTCCGAACCAGCAGCGTCCAGGGCGTCGATCCGGTCCTGGCGGGAGGCCGGCGAGTCCAGGCTGAAGGAGCGGAAGTCGCCCAGCTCGTCCCTGATCCAGTTCTCCACCTCGGCGATGCGCCGGGTTACCGCGGGCGTGGGACGGCCAAAGAGCCAGTGGGCGATCCGCGCGTTTTCCGGATCGTACTGCCACAGTCCGATGATCCGGCCGCGGTCCACGATGGCGTGGTCGGGAAGGTCGGCCTGCAGCGCCAAGGTGGAGCCCAGCACTTTCTTGTCCCTGTCCGCTTCGGCGAACATGTCCGCTGAGTTCCGCCGCAGCAGGACCAACGAGTCGGTCCCGGCGAGCAGCTGAATCTGCTCCTCCACAGGTGCGTCGAACGCGGCGAGGCCGCCGACGTCGTCGGGCATCATCCACAGCACCTCACCGTTGGCCGTGGGAACTTCCACGGCACCGATCGCGGCGAACGCCGCCTTGATGTGCGCCAAGGTGTAGCCCGTGAACCACTGCGACTGCTTGAGCGTGGCACCGCCGGTCCAGCCGAGGTAGCGCTCCAGGAGGAGTGCCCGGGCCGCGTCGTCGTCCATTGCAGTGCGCGGCAACCCCCACAGCGTGTAGCCGTAACGCTGCTGATCCAGCCGGCCATTGACCGGCACGCGCCGGATCCGGCCATCCGCCTGGAGGAGGCCAAGGGCTGTGGGCAGCGTGGTGGCGGCGCCCTTCTTCTTGCCTTCCTCGCCCAGGTTCCGCACCGAATCGCCGAGGAGTTCCTTGAGCTGTTTGGGGTCCAGCGGGCCGCTGGCTTCGGCCAGGGCGTGGAGAATCTGGTCCTCCAGGAGCGTGATCTCGCCGCGTTCGACGCCCATCCTGGCAAGGACGCGGAACGGTGCTACGGCGGCGTCGCGACCGATTTGGAGGCCCCACGCGAAGTCTTCCCCGCCCAGGACGTAGGTGCAGCCGCGGGCGGTGGGCAGCTCGTGAATCTTCAGGGACAGGACGTCGGCGTCCGCCTGCGCGCGGCTGATGCCGGCGCGGGCAAAGAGGGTGAGGTACGGGTTGGCGCCGCCGACGGAGCGGGCCCAGCCTGCCTGAGTGAACACATCCGCCGCGTCCGCGCCCTGCAGCGTGCCGTCAAGACCCTGCTTGTGCCAGGCCCACGCCCTGAGGATTTCCGGCGTCAGGAGCTCCGGAGTGGGCAGCTCGTGAGCAAGCGTCTGCGGAGTGGGGCCGACGGCGGTGGTCGCGTGCGTGGTCATGCCTCATTGTGCACCGGCGGTCCCCGTGGCGGTAGGCATCGGTCCCGACGCTCCATGAACGGTTGTCTCGTGAACTGGAGCAGCCCTGTGAACGGATGCGTCCGGAAAGGGTGCCCTGGAAATAGGTGCCTCCAGAATGGCCAGCACCTTCCGCGCGGTGGGGTCCCAGCCGGGCAATTGTTCCCGGGCCCCAAGCGCGGCGGTTTGCCATTCTGCCCGGAGCCCCGGGTCTAACAGCCATTTCCGGATCACCGCCGCGAGGACGTCCGGATGGTTCTGCTCAGGACCGTCAAGTACGACGGCGGTCCCTGGCAGGGCGTCCGCCTTGCCCTCTGGCGTACGGTTACCTATGCCCAGCGCCTCCACAGCCCCGGTTCCTTCCCGGACGATGGCCGGGATGCCACGGGCCAACGATTCTGTAACCACCAGGCCAAAAGCTTCGGCCCGCGACACGAGCAGGGTCAAGTCCGCACGATGCCATTCCTCCGCTAATTTTCCCCCGGCAAGCTGGCCCGTCAGCCGAATCCGATCGTCCAGCCCATGCGAAGATATGGCCGCCCCGACTTGCGCCGCATAGGCGGGATCGGCGTCGACCGTTCCTACCAGGGAGGCAGTCCAAGCCAGGTCCTGGAGCTTGGCCAGCGCCGCCACAACCAGCAGCTGGCACTTGTTGGGCAGCAGGGCAGCCACCGCAATGATGTGTGGCGGCTGCGAACCGGCTGCCAGGGTTGCTGGATCCGTCCCCGGCAAGGCAACCCGGCTGGGCGGCGCGCCGTGACGTTCGCTGATATGAGCCGCAGCCGACGAACTGGTGCAGATCACGCCGGCGGCCGCCCGCAGAGCCCGCCGTTCGCCGTCGCGGTGAGTGGGCGACGGCATGTGCAGCAGGACCCAAGCGGGGTGGCTGGCGGCGGCGGCCGCCTCCAGTTCGTCAGCGGCGCCGCACGCGATCAGCCCATCCACCAACGTGACCGTTCCCGCCGTGGATTCCGCCCCAGGCTCGTGGGCGCTCAGCAGGCTGCCCAACCGCCGTCGTTCATTGGCACCAGCTTCCGGCCAGGAACCATCCACAGTAAGCACTTCAACATCGGCTCCCAACGACCTCAGGCCTTGGGCAATACGCGCGTTGTAGACGTTGCCGCCGGAGTTGTGGCGGATGTTGCCGGGGATCAGGAACCTGACGTGCACGGTCAGGCGGACAGGTCCAGGGCGTACGTGGCCCAGGCGTCCGGATTTTCGCGCAGGGTGACGTCGATGCCTGCAAGCTCGCGGCCGTCGTCGCTGTCTTTGAGCTTCCCGGCCACAGTCTGGGCGATGTATTCGGCCAGCGCCTCGGTGGTGCTGAGCTTGCCGGCAAAGTCCGGATGCTCATCGAGGTTCTTGTAGTTCAGCCCGGCCAGGACGGCTTCGATGATGCCGCCGGCGGCTCCGATGTCCAGCACAATCGCGTCCTTGCTGAGGGCACGACGCCGGAACGTCACCTCCGCCACGAAGGTCGCCCCGTGCAGGGCCTGGGCAGGGCCAAAAACCTCGCGCGGGAGGCTGTGGGCAATCATGAAGTGTCGGCGGATGGTCAGGCTGAACACGGGCTACCTCTTGTCTTCGGGGTTGGCTTCGGCTGCTGCAGTGGATTGTCCGGAACCGTCGGTCTCTCCAGAATCTTCAGCGTTTCCAGGACCGTCAGCATTTGGGGAACTGTCAGCGTTTGGGTATTCGATCACATGGCACAGGGCTTCGAGCTTCCCGTCGGCCAGGTTTTGCACCACTTCCGGCAAGTCCGTGAAGGGAGAGGCGCCGGTGAGGAAAGCATCAAAGACTGGGTCTTGGAGGAGCGAAACCGCAATATTCAGGCGATCGGCATTGGTGCGCCGGTGCCGCCGTGCCCGGGCCACCACGCCCACCTGGCTGGCTCGAATGGAAAGCCGCCGGGCATGGAAGTCCTCGCCGAGCGGCAGCGTGACCTCGCGGTTGGCGTACCAGGACATCTCGATGACGTCGCCTTCGTCGCCGACCAACTGCAAGCTGCGCTCCAGGCCTTCCTGGGACGCGGAGCAGTGGAACACGATGTCGCAGTCCGGCTTGGCATCATCGGGGTGGGCAAATTCCACGCCCAGCTTGTCCGCCAACAGCTTGCGCTCGGGGTCCAGGTCCACGAGCTGCAGCCGGGCCAGCGGGAAAGTCCGCAGGAGCGTCGCCACCATCCCGCCCACCAGGCCGGCACCGACCACGGCGATCCGGTCCCCCAGCCTGGGTCCGGCTTCCCAAAGTGCGTTAACGGCGGTTTCCACAGTGCCGGTAAGCACGGCGCGACGGGCGGGAACCCCTTCAGGAATCCGGGTCAGCTCGTCCGTGGCGATCACATAGCGGTCCTGATGCGGGTTGAGGCAGAAAACCTTCTGTCCCATCCAGTCATCGGGGCCCTGTTCGACGACGCCGACTGACAGATAGCCGAACTTCACGGGGGAAGGGAACGCGCCCTCCTGGTGCGGGGCACGCATTGCCTGCGCCACGCGTGGCGGGACGGAACCGGTGTGGACCACGATTTCCGTGCCTTTGCTGATACCTGAGTACAGCGTCCGAACGAGCGCCTCGCCTTCTCCCGGTACGTGGAGTGTCTCGTCCCGGAGCTCGCCATGTTGCAGGCCAGTGGTCCAATATGCCGTTGCCTGTGTTGGTCCCTTTGTATTAGTCATCTTGCTTACGAATCTAGTCCGCCGGGTGCGGACGGGGGAAGCCAGGACCGGCGAACGTGACCTACGGGACTGCAGTCCAGCGTGAATCTGCTGCAGAGGCACGGCGGTTGCACGCCGGAGGTATCTGGGAAGCGCTGCACTCGGAGTGCTACATCAACGCGCACGAACGCTACAGATACCATCAAAGCTCCGGTGCGGGCATCGTCAGATCCCGAGACTCCCGGCCATCTTGCGGCTCTGGGCCTTGGGGCAGCGGAACTTGTAACGGCAGGCCATCTCGGAGCTCCGACAGTTCGACCGCACCCTGCCCATCCTGACGTGCCGGCTCGGGCCAGGTGGGTGGTTCCCAGTCGGGGTGTTCGCTTTGGTAGTGCCGCCCGGAGGGTGAGATCCAGCCGGGTGGCTGGTCCTTGGTGGGTGTGGTGGGTGTCCAGGCGGTGGTGTGTCTGAGTTGGTGGTGTTTGCGGCACGGCTGGCCGAGGTTGCTGATTCCGGTGATCCCGCCTTTGGCCCAGGCCAGGACGTGGTCGGCTTCGTTGTCCAGGGACTGGTTGCTGCAGCCGGGGAACGGGCATTTGCCGTCCCTGAGTCTGAGCCATTGGCGCTGGGCTTTGGTGACCGGGTAGCTGGTGCGCCCGATTTCCAGCGGTGCGCCGTCGCGTGGGTCGATCAGGACCCGGTGGAAGGAGGTGGCGCCGTCGGCGATCAGTTGGCGGGCCATGGACGGCGGGATCGGCCCGTACCCGTCCAGCATCGCCGGCTCCTCTGTCACACCCAGCAGGGCCATCACCGGGACGGTGATCAGCACCTGCGCCCGCGGCGAGGGCACGCCGTCACGGGGACCGGCATTGTCCGCGCCTCCGGAACTACCGCCGAGGAGCCAGGTCGCGGCGATGTCGGCGCGGAGCTGGGTGAGGGTCCGGGGCTCCTCAGGGCCTTGAAGGGCCCGGGCCGCTGCGGTGGTCCGTTCCCAGATCCCGGAGGCCGTGTCGGCGGGCAGGTAGGCGGAAAGCCAGGCCATCCCGTCCCGGGCAGGAGAAAACAGCACCCGCCGGTCGGTAGCACACTTGGTGTGGCGTTTTTCGATGCTGACCGGGTGGTGCCGCTCCCGCCACGTCCGGGCCCTGGCCCGGAACCGGCCAGCCACCATCTCACCCGCGGGACAGCCCCGGAGCGGGTTCGGCGCCTCCGGGTCCAGGAAATGCGCCTCCAACGCCTGCGCCCCCTCCGGGCCCAAGCCGCTGGTCTCATCCACCATGACCCGGGCATGCCGCCAGGAAATGGACCCGGCCTGTAATGCGGACATCGTCAACGGCAAGGCCGTCATCAGTTCGTGGGCCTCGGCCACCAGATCAGCGGCGGCCGGTTCGCTGACAGTCAGCGCACCCGCCAACTCAGCCACGAGAGCCATCTCCTGCGCTGTATGGTCCTGCAGCGACACCGCCGGCGGGGCCAACGCCTCCGCCGCGCCGACGTATCCTGCGGTCAGATGGACTCGGACCGCAGCCACTTGCGCGTCAATCCTGGACGTTCCAGCCAGCGCGTCCAGGAAATCATCCACCATCTGCCGCAGCGGATCAGCTTCACCAGGCCCAACGGATGCTGGGCCCTTAAGTGCGGCAGCAAGCGCGGCGGCAGAAGCCGCCAGGGCCTCCGCTGCCTCCACCGCTGCTCTGCGTTCCATACTCAAAGCATCCCAGCAGGCACCCCCAAGCCAGCCCAAGCAAATCTCCTATGTGGATAAGTCCCCCCGCGCCAACTGTTGGCTCGCCGTCGTGCCGCCAGCTCTGCGAGAATCCGTTCCCGTCATCCGAATCACCAGCCGTTTTGGGGATGTGAGCCTTGCTCCGGTACCCTATTCAGGTTGGTGACGTGTCCGAGCGGCCGAAGGTGCAACACTCGAAATGTTGTTTGGTGTCAAAGCCAACGTGGGTTCAAATCCCACCGTCACCGCCACCTAGCAAGGCCCCGGTTCCCTTCGTCAGAAGGGAACTGGGGCCTTTGCTTTGTCCGAAACTCCGAAAACGGAGCCCCGCCGGGAGCGCAAGACGGTCAGTACAAGACCATCAGAGCTTGTCCGTCCTGTCGTCCCCCTTGTGCCCGCCGCCCCGGAGGTTCTCCTGGACCTTGCCGAAAAGATCCTTGATGGTGGACTCGGTGTTCGTCAGCATGTCCGGCTGAAGGTAGACGTGCTTGCTGACGGGGAGGCTGTAGCTGGACTGCAGGCCGCCGGTTCCATCCACGCCCTGCAAGGCGATGGTGACGCCACCTTCCTTCCGCGCAATGGCAGCAATCTTGCCGAATACCATAGTGAATTCGTCCGGCTCGAAGCTGACCGTCTGCCCCACATGGGTCCGGTTGAGCTCGCTGGCCAGAACCGCCTTTTCGTTGCCAGTTCCTGAGTAGTTCATCGTGTGCTCCCTGAGGTAGTTGGCGACTTACGCCAGCAGTCTAGCCGCGCCCAATGTCGCGGTACATAGCTCGACGACCGGGCGAAGATTGCCCCCGTCACCAGCAGACTTGGGGCGGGAAGCCAGTGCTGCGAGACTGGACTCCGAAGCCACCAGTGACCGTCCAGGAGCCCCGCATGCCAGCTGCCCAGAACACCTCCGCCCGCCCGAACCGCATCACCGCTCTCTTCGGCACGGACGTTCCGGTGGTCCTGGGCCCCTTCGGAGGTGTCTCCTCAGTCGAGTTGACGGCAGCAGTGAGCGGCGGCGGCGGACTGGGTTCCTACGGACTGTACGGCTACAGTGCCGAGGCCATCCTCACCACCGCGGCCCAGCTCAAGAAAGCCACGGCCAAGCCGTTCGCCCTCAACCTCTGGATTCCCACCGGCGACGAAACCCCGTCGATCCCCAAGGAGGAGTTCGACCATTACGTCGAAACCCTGAAGCCCTACTTTGACGAAGTGGGCCTGCCGCTTCCGGAAATGCCCCACCGCTACCTGCCGGACTACGACGAGCAGGTGGCTGCCGTGCTGGAGGCGCGTCCCGCCGTCGTCAGTTTTGTCTTCGGCGTGCCGGCGCCCGAACTCGTCGAGGAGGCACACCGGCGTGGAATTGTGCTGGTGGGTACCGCCACCACCGTGGCCGAAGCCGTGGCCCTGGAGGCCGGCGGGGTGGACGCCGTGGTTGCCAGCGGCATGGAGTCCGGCGGCCACCGGGTCTCATTCCTGAAGCCCGCGGAAGAATCGCTCATCGGCACGTTCGCCCTGGTTCCGCAGGTGGCGGACGCTGTCAGCATTCCGGTGATTGCCGCCGGCGGCATCGCGGACCGCCGCGGCTATGCAGCAGCACGGGCCCTCGGCGCAGACGCAGTCCAGGTGGGCTCGGCGTTCCTTGCCACCCGGGAATCCGCCGCGGTGCCGGCCTACCGGGCAGTCCTCCACAGCCCTGCCGCGAGCGAAACGGTCCTGACGCGTGTCCTCAGCGGCCGGCTGGCCCGTGGCATCCCGAACCGCGTCATCGGCGAACTCTCGACGACCGCGGGGACGGCACCGTTTCCCGTCCAGAACTGGCTTACCGGCCGTTTCCGGCCGCAGGCGGCGGCTCAGGGAAACACCGAGCTGATGTCACTCTGGGCAGGCCAGGGCACGCCACTGATCCGCCATGACTCTGCCGCAGACGTCCTGGCCGAACTGCTATCAGGCGGCGAAATCCTCGCCTAAAGAGCCGCCGGTAGAATATGATCGTCGTCACCTGAGCGTCCACCGGGCCGCCGGCGCGACACGCCACTGGCAGCATTGAGAGCTGGCAGCATTGAGAGAAGGGAGGGCCAGTGCGCACTCACCACGTCCGCGCCCCCTTCCATTTCCTCCGTGCCACGTCGCTCTCCACCGGAATCCTGAGCCTCGCCGCGGGAGCCCACGTGCTGGGCGGCGGCGACCTCCCCTCCCCCGAAATCCTGCTCGCCGTCCTTGCATTGACCGTCCTGACAGCCACCACCGCCACCCGGATGAAGCTGAATTTCGCCGGCCTGGCAGCCCTCCTGGGCGCCGGTCAGTTAGCGCTCCACGAAGTGTTCACCGCCTTCAGCACCCCTGTCCTCGCCGCCGGTCACCCCGCACCAGACGCCCACCACCTTTCCGGCACGGCAATTCCCGCGCTGGAGGCCACAGCACATCTCCACGCCACGGATTCCACTGCGGGCGTCCTGATGGTGGTGACCCACGCCGTGGCCACCGCTGCGTGCGCGCTCCTGCTCGCCAAGGGTGAAGCCGCCCTCTGGGCGCTCGCCGCCTGGCTCAAGCCGTTGATCCGGCTCCCAGAAGCAACAGCGCCCGACGCCGGTCCGCCCCGTGCGGTGCCCGGCGCACCAGCGGTTCTCCCCCTCCGCCCCTGGCGGAACCTGAGGCAACACAGCCGACGCGGCCCGCCTTCCGCCGTCGTGCTTCCCTGACCCAGCCCGCACCGGACTTCACCGGCAGGCAGGCCCAAACCCCCGTACTTCCGCATGCCACAACTGGCGTGCGACCGAAAGGCCAACCCCATGGACACCACCACGCTCCGCCGTACCCTCACGTCGGCGGCCGCCACTGCCGGCGCCGCCGCCCTCCTGCTGACCGCCGCCACCGGCGCTTCGGCCCACGTTGGCGTCACCCCGGACAAAACCTCCGCCAACTCCTACGCCCTGCTGACCTTCGGCATCCCCCATGGTTGCGAAGAATCCAGCACCACCAAGGTGGCCATCACGCTGCCCGCAGAACTCAACGACGCCCAGCCCACCGTTAACCCCAACTGGACTGTCGAAAAGGTGACCGAACAGCTCGCCCAGCCCAAGAAACTGGCCGACGGCACGTCCATTACCAAGCGCACCAGCCAGATCGTCTACACAGCCAAAGCCCCGCTGGACCACGACCTGCGGGATGCCCTGGTCCTGTCCGTGAAGTTGCCCGATGCCGCCGGCACCACGCTCCACTTCCCCACCTTGCAGTCGTGCGAAAAGGGCCAGACGAACTGGTCGGAGATCGCCAAGGACGGCCAGGACCCGCACTCGCTGAAGGCCCCGGCACCGTCCATCACCATCACCGAGGCAGCTGACGCCCACGGCGCGGCTTCCCACTCGGCCACCACGGTTGCTGCCGGGACCGAGCAGGCGGCCGCCGTCACCGACAATGGTGCCGACGCACGCAGCTGGGCAGGCCTCGTGGCTGGCATCGGCGGACTGGCCCTCGGCGCTGTGGCGTTCCTCCGGAGCGGCGCCAAGCGTAAGCAGACGGCCGGCCAGTAACCCTCCTGAACCCATTTGATGCCCGGATCATCACGATCCGGGCATCAAATCCCCACTGGGACACGCGCCGTCGTTGACTCACGCAACCCCTGCCGTAATGGTTATGGCATGAGGTCTCAGAGAATTTCACACGGGTTGTTGATTACGACGGCGGCTTCCGCGGTGGCACTGTTGCTCACCGCCTGCGGTCCAAGCCAGCCGCAAGCGCAGGGCACCACAGACGCCGGCACCGGCTCGGCCAGCCCCACCCCCTCCGCGACGGCCCCCAGTACGTCCCAGCCGCCGTCGTCGGCTCCTGCAACAACCGCCGGGCCGGCACGCTGCAAGGCTGCCACCCTGTCCGCCGCCACGGACGCCACCGGTGGCGGGGCCGCAGGCAGCGTCTACATGACCCTCACGCTCACGAACACCGGCACCGGGCCGTGCCTCTTGAAAGGTTACGCGGGCGTCTCCCTGGCCGCAGATGCCAAAGGCGCACCCATCGGCGCACCCGCCACGCGCGACGAGTCAACGCCGGTTACGGACGTCCTGCTGGCACCGGGCCAAGGCGGCAAGGCCGTGCTCCGCTACACCCAAGCAGGCAACTACCCCGACTGCAACGTGACGCCTGCGGCTGGCTACCGGATTTATCCGCCGGAGGATACGGCGTCCCTGTTCCTGGCCCAACCCACCCGGGCGTGCAGCAACGCGGCTATTGAACTGCTGACCATTGGCGCCTTCCAGGCGTCGTAGGGCTATGGGCTGAAACGCCGATGATAAGTAGACTTAGCGTCCATGACGTCCCTCTGGTTGGACCGCGAAAAATCGTTCAGCTCTGACCCCTTCCAGGCAGGCACGAAGTACGACACCGTGGTGGCCGGGGCGGGACTGACCGGGCTGGTCACCGCGCTGTTGCTGGCCCGGTCCGGGCAGAATGTCCTGGTGATGGAAGCCCGATTCCCGGGTGCTGTCACCACCGGAAACACGACGGCGAAGGTCAGCCTGCTGCAGGGTACCGTCCTGGCCGCTTTGTCACGGCAGTATTCGGACAAACAGGTTCAGGCCTATGTGGAGGCCAACCGCGAGGGGCAGGCCTGGCTGCTGCGCTACCTCGATGAGAACAGCGTCCCTTACCAGCGCCGGGACGCCTACACTTACGCCACCACTGGTGAGGGGGCCGAGCGGCTCCGCGAGGAAGTGATCGCGGCAACCACCGCGGGACTCACCGTGGAGTACGTGCTCGACGCCGCCCTCCCCTTCCCCATCCAGGGCGCCTTGCTGCTGGCGGACCAGGCCCAGATCAATCCGATGGACGTTTTGGACACGCTGCTGGCCGACGTCCGCGCCCGCGGCGGCACCGTGGTGGGCGGGGTCCGGTTGCGGGGTGTCACCGGCAGCGGGCCGTTGACGGTCAAGACGGACCGGGGCACTGTCACGGCAGGCCACCTCGTGCTGGCGACGGGCACCCCGGTGCTGGACCGTGGGCTGTACTTCGCGAAGCTGAAACCGCACCGGTCCTATGCCGCGGCACTCGAACTGCCGCCCGGGCTGACGCCGCCGCCGGGCATGTACCTGTCCGCCGAGGAGCCCACGCATTCGCTGCGCGACTATGAGGCGGACGGACGCCGGCTCTTGTTAGTGGGCGGACACGGACATCATGTGGGGCGGACGCCGTCGGAAAAGTCCCACTTGGCTGGCCTGCTGGACTGGGCGGGAACCCACTTCCCCGGCGCCACGGCCACCCACACATGGTCCGCACAGGACTACCAGGCCACCAACCTCATGCCGTTCTTCGGCAAACTGCCGCGGGGCCGGGACAGGATCCTTTTCGGCACCGGCTACAACAAATGGGGCATGACCAACGCTGTGGCCGTCGCCCTCGGGATTTCAGCTGACATCCTGGGCGGCCAGCTCCCGTGGGCTGACACGATCCATCATCGCGTGACATCGCCCGCTGGTGCTTTCTCGGCTGTAGCCCTCAACGCCAAAGTGGCTGCGACCCTGGCCACCGGCTGGGGAAAGCTGGCCTCTGACGGGGCGGCGCTACTGCCCGACGGCGCCGGAAAGGTCTATCGCGACGGCGCCCGGCCCGTGGCGGTCTCCACAGTCGGCGGAACCACGTGCAGGCTCTCCGCGGTCTGCACGCACCTGGGCGGAATCGTGCACTGGAACGACAGCGAACTGACCTGGGATTGCCCGCTCCACGGCTCCCGCTTCAGCAGTGACGGACAGCTCCTCGAGGGCCCCGCCACGAAGAACCTTCCCCGGGCTGGGAAGGGTTGACCCGTCCGGTCGGCGGTCCCGGCAATCCCGAGCCCGGAAGCCCTGTCAGTGGGGTAGGGCATGATGGAGGAATGCAGGAGCAGCTACCGCCGGGAGCGGGTCCGGACGCCCTTCCCGGCACTCCCATGGGGCGGTTCAGCCGGCCCACCCGGGACTGGTTCCTGGGCGCCTTTTCGGAGCCAACGCCCGCTCAGGACGGTGCCTGGGACGCCATTTCCTCCGGCTCGCATGCCCTGGTCGTAGCCCCCACCGGGTCCGGCAAAACGCTCGCCGCCTTCCTGTGGGCCCTTGACCGGCTGCTGGTGTCGGCGCCGGCTCCTGACCCTGAACTCCCCGATCTGGGCACTGCGCCGGCCAAGGGCCGCCGGCCGCGGACGCGGACGCCCAAGCGGAAGACCCGGGTCCTGTACATCTCCCCGTTGAAGGCCCTTGGCGTGGACGTGGAGCGGAACCTGCGCGCACCCCTGATCGGCATCACTCAGACGGCCAAGCGGCTGGATCTTCCCGCGCCCCTCATCACTGTGGGGGTCCGGTCCGGTGACAGCACGACGGCGGACCGCCGCTCGCTCCTCAGTAATCCGCCGGACATCCTCATCACCACGCCGGAATCGCTGTTCC
This sequence comes from Pseudarthrobacter sulfonivorans, assembly GCF_031454915.1. GTDB lineage: Bacteria > Actinomycetota > Actinomycetes > Actinomycetales > Micrococcaceae > Arthrobacter > Arthrobacter sulfonivorans_C. The sequence continues at coordinate 106,432 of NZ_JAVDRS010000002.1, forward strand.
TGATGCTCACCTCCAGGGCGCGGGAAACGCTCACCGAGGTGGACACCATCATCGTGGACGAGGTCCACGCCGTCGCGGGCACCAAACGGGGCGCTCATCTGGCGGTTTCCCTGGAACGCCTCGATGCCCTGCTGCCCAAACCCGCCCAGCGGATCGGGCTCTCGGCCACGGTGGAGCCCCGGGAACTGGTGGCCCAATTCCTGGCCGGTTCCGCACCCGTGGAGATCGTGGCGCCGCCGTCGCGGAAGAACTGGGACCTGACCGTCTCCGTGCCTGTGGAGGACATGTCAGATCTCCAGGGCGCCGCGGGTGCCTTCGACTCGGGTCCGGCTTCCGGGCTGCAGCCGCAGGCGTCGATCTGGCCTCACGTGGAGGAAAAGATCGTTGACCTGGTGCTGGCCAACCAATCCACCATCGTGTTCGCCAACTCGCGCCGCCTGGCTGAGCGCCTCACAGCCCGGCTGAATGAGATCTACGCCGAACGCCAGCTCGTGGCAGTGGGCGGCGGCTGGGATTCATCCGGACCTGATGCCGCAGAGTCGGGGCCTACCGGCATACCTACATCCACGGCCACGCCGGCCCACATGATGGCGCAGGCGGGCAGCACCGCAGGAGCTGATCCGTTGCTGGCCCGCGCCCACCACGGGTCAGTCTCCAAGGACCAGCGTGCCATGATCGAGGATGACCTGAAGTCCGGCCGGCTCCGCTGTGTTGTGGCCACCTCGTCCCTGGAACTCGGCATCGACATGGGCGCCGTGGACCTGGTGGTGCAGGTGGAGTCCCCGCCGTCGGTGGCCAGCGGCCTGCAGCGCGTGGGGCGTGCCGGTCACCAGGTGGGAGAGATTTCGCAGGGCGTGCTCTTTCCCAAACACCGGGCGGATCTGGTGCACACGGCCATCACCGTGGAACGGATGCTTGAGGGGAAGATCGAGCGGCTTTTTGTCCCTGCCAATCCCCTGGACATCCTGGCCCAGCAGACCGTCGCTGCCACCGCTCTCGGCAGCATCGATGTGGAGGAATGGTTCGCCACGGTCCGGCGGTCAGCGCCCTTCGCATCCCTCCCCCGGTCCGCGTTCGAGGCAACTCTTGATCTGCTGGCGGGCCGCTATCCTTCGGATGAATTCGCCGAACTGCGGCCCCGCATCATCTGGGACCGCAATGCCGGCACCATCGAAGGACGGCCCGGCGCCCAGCGGCTGGCTGTGACCTCCGGTGGCACCATCCCCGACCGCGGGCTGTTCGGCGTTTACATCATCGGCACCGAGGTGGAGGGCACGGCCTCGTCTTCCGGTGATGGCAAGACGTCCACCCCCTCCCCCGCCAAAGGCGGCCGCCGGGTGGGCGAGCTGGACGAAGAGATGGTGTACGAGTCCAGGGTGGGCGATATTTTTGCCCTCGGCGCCACCAGCTGGAAGATCGAGGACATCACCCACGACCGCGTCCTCGTCTCCCCGGCCTTCGGCCAGCCCGGCAAGCTGCCGTTCTGGAAAGGCGACTCGCTGGGCAGGCCGGTGGACCTGGGCCGCGCCCTGGGTGCGTTCGTCCGCGAACTGTCGGCGTCCGACGTCGGCCCTGCCACCGAGCGCTGCACCGCCAGCGGGCTGGACACGTTCGCCGCGAACAACCTCATCCAGTACTTGAGCGAGCAGAAGCTCGCCACCGAGGTGGTCCCCAGTGACACCACCCTGGTGGTGGAACGGTTCCACGACGAACTCGGTGACTGGAGGGTCATCCTCCACAGCCCGTTCGGCATGCCCGTGCACGCGCCGTGGGCACTCGCCGTCGGACAGCGCCTGCACCAGCGGTACGGCATGGACGGGTCCGCGATGGCGGCCGACGACGGCATCGTCCTGCGGGTGCCCATGATGGAGGACGAACCGCCCGGGGCGGAGCTGTTCCTGTTCGACCCCGAAGAACTTGAGCAGATTGTCACCGCGGAAGTGGGTGGCAGCGCCCTGTTTGCCTCGAGATTCCGGGAGTGCGCCGCCCGTGCCCTGCTGCTGCCACGCCAGACGCCGGGCAAACGGCAGCCTCTGTGGCAGCAGCGCCAACGGTCCGCGCAGCTGCTCGATGTCGCGCGGAAATACCCCACCTTCCCGATTGTGCTGGAGACCGTCCGCGAATGCCTCCAGGATGTTTACGACCTCCCGGCGCTGAAGGACATCGCCGCCTCGGTGGAGCGCCGCGAGCTGAGGATCGTCGAGACCACCACGCAGCAGCCGTCGCCGTTCGCCAAGTCCCTGCTGTTCGGGTACGTGGCGCAGTTCCTGTACGAAGGTGACTCGCCGCTGGCTGAACGGCGTGCAGCTGCCTTGGCCCTGGACTCGACACTCCTCAATGAGTTGCTCGGGCGCGTCGAACTCCGCGAACTGCTGGATGCCAAAGTCATCGACGCCACTGAGCTCGAACTCCAGCGGCTTGCGCCGGACCGCCGTGCCCGCGGGATGGAAGGCGTGGCTGACCTGCTCCGGCTACTGGGTCCGCTGACGCCGGAAGAAGCCGCCGCCCGCCTGGACCCGGTTATGCCAGTCGAAACCGGGGCGGTTGAGCCAAGCGCGGCGGTTGAGCCAGCCGCGGTGGGTGAACCTGTGGAACCCCATGCGGGAGAGCCGGTGGTTGAGCCTGTCGAAACCCCGCATGCCGATACCGCTCTGGCCACGACCCATCTGGTCGCGCTGCAGCGGGCCAACCGCGCCATCAAAGTAAACATCGGCGGGGCCGAGCGCTATGCCGCTGTCGAGGACGCAGGGCGCCTCCGTGATGCCATCGGTGTGCCGCTGCCCATGGGCGTGCCGCTGGCCTTCATTGAACCGGTGGCCGACCCCCTCGGCGACCTTGTGTCCCGTTACGCCCGCACGCACGGACCGTTCACGGCGATGGAAGCCGCGGCCCGGCTGGGCCTCGGCGTCGCGGTAGTCGGCACAGCGCTGAAGCGGCTCGCGGCAGACGGCCGCGTCGTGGAAGGCGAGTTCCGGCCACACGCTGCGCCGCCCGAAAGCCCGGCCACCGGACCGGACGAACAACAGCAGCAGCCGGTCCCCCAGGGACCACAGTCCACCACCAGTGAGTGGTGCGACGCCGAAGTTCTCCGCAAGCTCCGCCGTCGTTCACTGGCTGCCCTGCGCGCCGAAGTGGAACCGGTGGACGCCACCGCATACGGCCGCTTCCTGCCCGCCTGGCAACACATCCGCACGCCCGGTTCCGGGCGCGGCCAGCCGTCCTTGCGCGGTCTGGACGGAATTGTCACGGCCATCGACCAACTGTCCGGTGTGCCGGTGCCGGCGTCTGCCTGGGAGCCGCTTGTCCTGGCGAGCCGGGTCTCCAACTACCAGCCCGCCATGCTGGACGAACTCATGGCTGCCGGCGAAGTCCTCTGGTCCGGGGCCGGTGCGCTCCCCGGCAACGACGGGTGGGTCAGCATGCACCTGGCCGATTCCGCCGACCTGACACTGAATCCCGCCATCGATTACGAACCGGGAGATGCTCAGCAACGGCTCCTCGATCACCTCCGGAACAACGGCGGTGGATACTTCTTCCGGCAACTGACCGACGTTGCCGGCGGCATGGACTCGGTGCTGAGCGACCAGAATGTGGTCTCCGCGTTGTGGGATCTGGCCTGGGCGGGCCGGATTACCGGGGATACGTTCGCACCGGTCCGCGCCCTCATCGCCGGCGGCCACACCGCCCACCGACAGGTCGCCAAGGCGCCAAGGTCACGCGCACCCAGGTTGAGCCGGCTGGGCCGCGCCCACGGCACCGGACTCCTGGGCTCTTCGGGTTTGGGTTCTCCAGGTCTCAGCGGCGGGAGGTACGGCTCGTCTTCCGGTGCGGCGGCCACACCGCCGATGGCTGCCGGACGGTGGTCTGCGCTTCCTTTGCCCGAGCTGGACGCCACCATCCATGCCCGTGCCACCGCAGAATTGCTGCTGGACCGCTATGGCGTGGTGACCCGCGGATCGGTAATGGCTGAACAGATCCTTGGCGGTTTCGGCCTGATGTACAAAGTCCTGGCCCGGCTTGAGGAGGCTGGCCGGTGCCGCCGCGGGTACTTCATCGAACATCTCGGCGCAGCCCAGTTCGCGGTCCCCGCTACCGTGGACCGGCTGAGGTCCTATTCCGAGGACAGCCAGCTGGCGAAGTCCGAACCAGTTGCCCTGGCGCTCGCTGCCACCGATCCGGCGAACCCGTACGGTGCCGCGCTTCCATGGCCCGCCCTCAACGAGGAAGCCGGCACGGGGCACCGGCCCGGGCGAAAAGCCGGCGCCTTGGTGGTGCTCGTGGACGGCGCCCTGATCCTGTACGTGGAGCGCGGCGGCAAGACCCTGCTGGCCTTCAGCGGGGACGAAGACATCCTGTCTGCTGCCAGCGCGGCACTGGTGGGTGTGGTCACCCGCGGTGCCGTGGACAAGCTGATCATGGAGAAGGTCAACGGCCACGACATCCTGGACACCGCCGTCGCCAAGGCCCTGGCAGCTGCCGGCGCCTACTCCACCCCCAAGGGACTGAGGATCCGTGCCTGAGGGGGACTCCGTCTGGCGGGCCGCTGCCCAGCTCCACCAGGCGCTGGCGGGGCAGACGCTCACGGCTTCCGATTTCAGGGTTCCCCGGTTTGCCACGCTGAACCTGGCTGGCTGGACCGTGACCGAGGTTGTGCCTCGCGGCAAGCACCTGCTCATGCGTGTGGCGGGACCGGAAGAACGAGAACTCACCATCCATTCGCACCTGAAGATGGAGGGCGCCTGGCAGGTCTACCCGCCCGGCGGACGCTGGCGGAAGCCCGGATTCACGGCAAGGTGCGTGCTGCGCACGGCGGTGGCGGACGCCGTCGGCTTCTCCTTGGGGATTGTGGAGGTGGTCCGCACCGCCGATGAGGACAAAATCGTGGGTCATCTGGGGCCGGATCTGCTGGGCACAGACTGGGATCCGGCCGAAGCCGAACGAAGGATCCGCTCGGCCCCTGACGTCCCCATCGGCGTGGCGCTGCTGGACCAGCGCAACCTCGCGGGCATCGGCAACATCTACCGCTGTGAGACCTGCTTCCTGTCCGGCGTCCATCCGGCGTCGCCCAGCTCCGCAGTCGCCGATCTCCAAACCATGATGACGGACGCGAAGCAATTGCTGGAAGCTAACCTCGGACCCGGACGGCGGGTCACCATCCTGAATCCGCGCGGGATGCCCGTGGGAAGGATGGCCGGCCGGCCCGGTTACTGGGTTTACCGCCGCGAACATCAGCCGTGCCTGAAATGCGGCACTCCCATCCGCCGCAGTGTGCTTGGGAAACTCAATGGCGAGGAGGAGCGGGACATCTACTTCTGCCCGCAGTGCCAGCCGCTGCTGGACTAAGACCGAAGGACGCCTGGTTCCAGTGGCTCGGACTCCCGGGACCCGGGTGTGAAGGACTCGGGCCGGTGGGACCCGGGCGCGAGGAACTCCGGATTCTGGGGCTGAGGCACTCCGTCTTTAGTCAGGGACCCGGATTCTCCGGCCGCGTCCTTCACGGCGGCGGGGACCATGAACCAGGGCAGCAGCAGCTGAACCAGTGGCCCGATGGCCAGCGCGTAGACCACCGTTCCCACCCCGACCGATCCGCCCAGCAGCCAGCCGACGCCCAGCACCACCACTTCGATCAGCGTGCGGGACAGCCGGACCGACCAGCCGGTGCGGCGCGCCAAGCCCGTCATGAGTCCGTCGCGGGCCCCGGGGCCAAAGCGGGCGCCAATGTAGCAGGCCGAGGCGATGCCGTTCAGCACCACGGCGCCGGCGAGCATCGCGATCTGGCCGCCGAGGTGGGAGAACGCGGGAATCAGCGCCAGCCCGACGTCGGCGAATACCCCCACCAGGACGGCATTGGCCAGCGTTCCGACGCCGGGCTTCTGCCGCAGCGGGATCCACAGCAGCAGCACCAGGAAGCTCACGGCCACCACCACAGTGCCGATGCTGAGCCCGCTCAGTCCGGCAAGTCCCTGGTGAAACACGTCCCAGGGGTCCAGTCCGAGTCCGGCGCGGATGAACATGGCCAGCGAAATGCCGTACATCGCGAGGCCGATCAGGAGCTGGGTGATTCTACGGGTCATCATGAAAATATATTCACCGACAACTGGCCTTGCTTTCCATAGCCAGTTCGGAATACTGGTCTTATGTCCCCGTCATTGAACCCCTCCGCCCTGGCGCGCCTCCTCGGTGCATGGAACCTCGGTGCGGCGCCCGCCTACCGCGAACTGGCCGACGTCGTGCGTCTGTTGATCATGGACGGCCGCATCCCGCTGGACGTCGCACTTCCCAGCGAGCGCGCACTTGCCCAGACCCTGGGCTTGAGCCGGACCACCGTCACGGCCGCGTATGCGGGGCTGCGGGAGCAGGGCTTCCTCAGCGCAGGCCAGGGCAGCCGCGGCCGGACCGGTATTCCGCACCGGACCGTGCCGGTGAGCGCACCCGGTGTCGCCCTCCCGGACGGGATCCTGGACCTGGCTTACGCTTCGCTCCCTGCCACCGGCGAGGTGGTGCACCGGGCCTTCGCGGATGCACTGACGGACCTGCCCGCGCTCCTGCCCGGCTTCGGCTACGACGCGCTAGGGGTTCCCGCTCTCCGGGAAGCCATTGCCGAGCGGTACACCGCCGCGGGCGTCCCCACCACGGCCAGCCAGATCCTGGTGACCTCCGGCGCGCAGCACGCGTTGAACATTGTGTTGCGAACCCTCGCCGGCAGGCAGCAAAGGGTTCTGGTAGACCATCCCACCTACCCGAACGCCCTCGATGCCATCCGCGCCTCCGGTTCGAGGATCATCCCGGTGCCACTGCCGCCGCCCACCGCCGCGGGGGCTGCGGCCAGCCCGGGGTGGGACATGGACGCCATGGTGGCCGCGCTGCAGCAGCAGCGCCCCGCCATGGCGTACATGGTCCCGGACTTCCACAACCCCACGGGCCGGCTGATGTCCGATCTGCAGCGCCGCCGCCTGGTGCGGGCTGCCGCCGCATCAGGGACGGTGCTGGTGGTGGACGAGACACTGCGGGCCTTAAACCTCGACGGCGGAACCACCTCGCCGCTTGCAGCATTCAGTGCCGCCGTGGTGTCCATTGGATCGCTGAGCAAGTCGCACTGGGCGGGACTGCGGACGGGCTGGATCCGTGCGGAAGAGGACCTGCTGGGCCGCTTTATCGCCACGCGGACCACCATGGACCTGGGCGGGCCCGTCGTCGAACAGTTGGCTGCGGCGGGGCTGGTGCGCTCGCTCGAAGAGCCGCTCGGCGCCCGGCTTGCAACGCTGCGCGAGAACCGGACCGTCCTTCTTGAACTGCTGGCCGAGCACCTGCCGGACTGGCAGCCGGAGCGGCCCGCAGGCGGCCTGACGGTGTGGTGCCGGTTGCCGGCCGCGTCGAGCACCGCCCTGACCGTGATCGCGCCCGAGTTCGGCATCCGGCTGGCCGCCGGCCCACGCTTCGGCGCCGGCGGAGCCTTTGAGCAGTTTCTGCGGGTGCCGTTTACGCTCCCGCCGGACCAGCTCGAAACGGCAGTCCGGGCCCTGCGCTCCGCCCAGGACAGGCTCGACGCCGCCCCGCAGCTACGCCGGACGCTGAAACCCGCCCCGGCCGTAGCCATCGCCTGACACGCAGATTCGCAATCGACGCGCAAAATACCTGGCGCACCCGGTATAAGGCCGCGTCAGGTATTTTGCGAGTCGAAGTGCACGTTCCGGGTCGACAGATCCCCTAGGCGTAGACCTTTTCCAGGAACCCGCTCCAGGCTTTGGCGGTGGCTTCCGGGTCCCCGCTGCCGCTGAAGTCGTGGACCGTCATGCCCACGGGTGCCCCGAAGGCGTTGCGGCCGAAGAACCGGTACATCGCGTCGGCGGTCCGCAGTCCGAGGAAGTGCTCGTTGGCGAAGTCCACTTCCCCGGAAAGCTGCCCCACGCCGTCGACCGCCACGTCCACGGCGGAACCCTGCGCCGCAGAGTCAACGCCGAGCGCCTTCTTCAGCCGCTCGAACCCGTCCGGGGCCTGCGATGCGGCGGGACCCTGGATGTCCGTGAACACCACCGGCTTGCCGTCGAAATGCGCCAGGTACTGGCCAAGGGTGTGGAGGTAGAACTCGGTGTGCTTACTGGCGCCGTCGTACTGCTCATCCCAGTTGTCCGCGAAGATCCCGCTGTGCACGTAGTGGAGCCTGGCGCGGCCGCCGTCGAGCGGTTCCAGGACGTGCTCCAGCTGGTTGAACCAGCCGTCCGGGCCATCCATCCGGGAGACGAGATGCGTTGGGTACTCCTGCACGGTCTTGACGTCCGGCCACTGGTCCGTGGGGAACATCCACGCCGGGGTGCCCTTTGTCACGGCTTCCCAGACGCGCTCCGGAGTGCCCGGCAGTTCGGTGTCGTAGACGATCTCAAACTCACGGTTGTCAGTCATTGTCCTGCTCCTTCACTGAATGGGTCTTGTTAGGGGTCTTGAGTACGGGGTGAAGCGCGACGACGAGCCGGTGCTTCCGCCCGCCGCCCGCCGGAGTGCCTCCAGAGTGGGAGGCACTGCCGCCGCTGTGATATTTGTCCACGAGCTGGGTCACGGCAACGCCCAGCTCCTCCGCAAAAGCGGCCCGGTCCGCGGCGGTACGGAAGGTGATCTCGCCGTCGATCGCGAACGTGGCGAGCTTCTGCCGGGCCGCGGCGGCGCCGGCGATCAGCTTGCCCACTTCCTGGACCATCCGGCCGGCGAGCGCCAGCAGCCAGAAGGCGGAAAAGCGGTCCGAGAACCGGTGCGGGTCCGGTGCCACCGAGGCGAGGGCCACCGGTGAAATCAGGTAGGAGGCCGCCGTGGCCTGCAGGACGCGTTCGGTGACGTTGCCCTTGCGCCGCTCCTCCACCAGCTCCACCAGCCCGTGCCGTTCGAGGGCCTTGAGGTGGTAGTTGACCTTCTGCCGCGGCAGGCCCACCTTGGCGGCAAGCTGCGTGGCAGACCCCGGCTCCGCCAGCTCCTGGAGGATGCGGGTGCGGATCGGATCCAGCGACGCTTCCGCCGCGGCCGGGTCCTCGATCACTTCGATGTCCAACATGCTTCCATCATGCCAACCGACAACTTTTCTTGTCAAGAACTTTTTTTCCGTCGGATGGCAGCTCGGTTGCGGGCCTGCTCTCCGAGCCTGGAGCGGCCCGAAGCACGCACGGCAGGCCCCGCAAAGTAGAATGGACCGGTGATGCAATCCCCCCTCCCCGTGCGTGACGGCGTCAACGCCACCCGCCTGCGCCTCCCGGACGAGGGGCCGTGGACCACCGCGATGGACTACATGATGCACCGCTGGGGCCACATCGATCCGCAGGGCATCGAGGACAGGTTCGACGCCGGCGAGATCGTAGGCGAGGGCGGAATCCCCCTGGACCGGGCCACCAAGCTCGATGACCACACCTTCATCTGGTACTACCGCACGCTGCCCCCGGAGGCGCGCATCCCGGTGGACATCAGCATCCTGTACCAGAACGAACATCTGCTGGTGGTGGACAAGCCGCACTTCCTCCCCACGACACCCGGCGGCACCTACATCCAGGAATCGGCCCTGGTCCGGCTGCGCAACCAGCTGGACCTGCCGGACCTCATTCCGATGCACCGCCTGGACCGCATGACCGCCGGCGTGCTGCTGCTGTCCACGAATCCCGAGACCCGCGGCAAGTACCAGGTGCTCTTCGAGAAACGCCAGGTGCAGAAGGAATACGAGTGCGTCTCCGCCGCGGAGCCTGCAGCCGGGTACTCCGCCGTCGACTTCCCTGTGGTGGTCCGCAACCGGATGACCAAGTCCCGCAGCTACCTGCTGGCCGAAGTGATCGACGGTGAACCGAATGCGGAGACCCGGATTGAACGGCTGGAAACGTTCGACGGCGGCGCCTCCCCGAGTGCGGCAGGCACCTCAGCCGCGGGCATCCACGGCCCGCCCCGCCTTGCGCGCTACCGGCTGGAGCCGCATTCCGGCAAAACGCACCAGCTGAGGGTGCACATGGCCTCATTGGGTCTTGGCATCGTCAACGACGCGTTTTATCCCGACCTGCTGGACAAGGCTCCGGACGACTACACCAGGCCGCTGCAGCTTCTCGCCCGCGGCATCCGATTCGTGGACCCCATCAGCAGGCAGCCCGTGGAATACCGCAGCCGCCTCGAGCTCACCCTGGCAGCTCAAACACCGCGCTGAACGCGTCCTCCATCTCGGAGCTGAACAACACAAACTCCACCGCCTCAAGTGCGCTGGCCGGATGCGAGGCACCAAACCCTGTGACGGCGTCGTACGCGGCTTCTGCCACCTGCCGGCCTGTCCACCCATAGACGCCGCCGCCCACCGCCGGAAACGCGACGGAGGCAGCATTCAGCGAATCCGCCAGCCGCAGGCTTTCGCTGAAGCACGAAATCAACAGCACCCGGTTCGTTTGCCCGGCATGCCGGTTTGGCCCCACGGTGTGGATGACCCAGCGGGCCGGGAGCCGGAACCCGGCAGTGGCGACGGCGGCACCCACGGCGAGCCCGTGCGGCAGCTCAGTGGCACGGAGTTCACGGCAGGCTGCCAGGAGCTCAGGCCCGGCGGCGCGATGGATGGCACCGTCCACCCCGCCGCCGCCCAGCAGCGAGGAATTGGCAGCGTTCACGATCGCGTCCACTGCCCGGGTGGTGATATCAGCCTGAAGAATACTGATCCGCATGCGGCCAGTTTGGCACCTGCGGCTTGGCTGATAAATGGTTCAATTAATCACGGCGAAGGACGGCTCACAGGCCCTGCGTCACGGCAGCCGCGGCACGCCGCCACGCCTCGCGGGTGTAGGGCTGCAGCGCCAGGTAGTTGAGTGGACCGCCGGAGACCAGGGAACTGTCGTAGGGACGTCTAGGACTTCCCTCGTCACGCGGAGTGCAGCCGGTCGAACTCACGACTTCCGATGGTGGCGGCCCCCGCGGCGTCCTCGTCGGAGGCCAGGACGTCGAACTGCGTGGAACCCTGATAGCGCACGTAGCGGTCCAGATCCCCGATCCTTCCGTCACCAGGTTGAGCAGCTCGGAAAGCTGGACAATCTGCCCGTCTCCGCGCTGAAGCAGCTAGCTGCGGTCCTCCAGCCCGAGCCTTCAACAGGGCCCAGGAAAACAATCCCCGGAACAGGGGGTCCAGCGATGTGCAAACACGGCATCAGGTGCTGTTGTCACTTTCCCCACCAAGTTGTCACTATTGCCCCTCCCAAGGGTTATGCCTCTTGTTGTGCACTAAATGCGGTGGGCATACCCCGACATTGGAGCATGCCCACCTTTCTTAGAGATCCTGGCGACCTACCGTTGGACAACCAGCAGGTTCTGCCAGGCCTCCGAGTTCGCCACGGAACCTATCGAGGCCGCACTGATGGCCATCGACAGATTCACGGCGACTATGGGAGAGACGTTGATGTTGAAGAACAGCGTTTGCTGGACTACGGCGATGTTCTGGAAGGCAGTGCTATGAGCCACTGCAAACAGTGAGCCGGCGTTCAGTGCGAGAGAGGTGTTGGTCGCGTAAACGTTTGCCCAGTTGGTGTCCAGGAACAAGGTCTCCCGCGATGGCAACAGCTCCACCGGCTGGCCTTCCAGTTCCTGAATTGTGAGTTCCTTCATGTAAATCACCCCCCCTTTCGAAGTCTCCCGCTCAGTCAACGCGGCACCCCTTGGCGTCTTCATTACTGCTGAGTTATTTTGCGTTGTTTTGGGAAACTATGACGTGACAGTCTTTGACTTGGGCGCCGAATAATCTATGCCTAGGATGGTTTATACCCGACAGTAATGTTCGTGGATTATTTGCGAATTACAGACAAGGAAAGCAGGGCGCCCGCTCATGGCGGACATTGAAGGCACAATGGTTATCCGCGCGTGGGCCGAGCCTGCACAAAACAACCGGATCCGCGCACGTCTCATTTCCAGCCGGCCCGGCCAGAGCGGGGAATTCGTGGAGGCTGCCGGCGATGCAGCGGAAGTCCTCCAGGCTGTCCAGCGCTGGCTCGATTCACTGCAACCGGAAGACACCACAGCCAACGCCGGGCGCACCGAAAAGCCCCACCATATATCCGGCCCTACCCCACTTGATCCCCCGCCCTACCCCAGTTACTAAAATGACTTGACATGATTGGGCCAAGTGCCACGATGGTAGCTGGAGGACGCGTGGATCCGGCCGCTTGAGAGGGATGAGCATGACGGTTGCTCTCGCACAGGATTGGCACTTGAGTCTGCTGGGGGCTTGGCGGTTACGCTGCGGCAGCAACACAGTGACGGTGGCCAGCCGTGAGCAGCGGCTTATAGCCTGCGTGGGACTTCTAGGCTGCCGCCACCGGAGTTTTTTGGCCGGCCTCCTGTGGCCGAAAAGCAGCGAAACGCAGGCAGCGGGAAACCTCCGTACCACCGTCTGGTGCATCTCCCACGCTTTCCCTCACCTACTCCATGCGGGGCCAGACACCCTGGAGCTAGACGAATCTGTCCGCGTCGACGTCGCAGCCCTGCAGCAGCGCGTCGCCAGAATGCACGCGGAGCCTGAAGCACAGGTCCCGGACAGCTACCTGGACCACCTGAGCCGGGCCGAGCTGCTGCCTGGCTGGTATGACGATTGGGTGGTCTTCGAACAGGAGCGGCTCCGGCAAATGCGACTCAGCGCCCTTGAGCTGATGGCACGGCAGCATCTGGTGGCCGGTGAACCGGGCTATGCCGTCATCGCGGCACTGTCAGCGGCAAGCATCGAACCGCTCAGGGAATCGGCGCACCTCCTGCTGGTTCAGGCCCACCTTGCAGCCGGCAACAGGGCAGCTGCGGTCCGGGCCTACACGATGTTTGCCAGCAGGCTGGAAAATGAACTGGGCGTCCAGCCCTCAAGCCAGCTGACCGAGCTTGTCTCGGCGTTCCGGCCGCAAGTCGGCCTCGTACCTGGCGGTATGTAGAGACAGTCCATGGACTAACTCTGGACGCCATGCGGCACCTCCGCCACGCCGGACACTGACCAGGACACCCGCGCCGGCCGTCCCACCACCCAAAGTGCGGTACTTTGTGGCCATGGACTTTGGCAACGCGGACAGCTGGGGGGCGGCGATCTACTTTTGGATCATCCCCGTGGTGCTCGGCGACGCCATCTTTCCGCCCATCCCGTCCGAGATGGTAGTGATTACCGGCGGCGCCCTTTCGGCGGAGGGACGGGCCAATTTTTTCCTCGTCGCAGCCCTGTCCGCGGCGGCGTCCTGGATCGGTGACATGGTGGTTTTCCAACTCTTCAAGCGCCGGCTCAGCCATATTCTTGACCGGTGGCGCTGGGGCAGGAAAGTCCACCACGGCATCCATGATGCGATCGCCAAGGCCGGCCGGTCCTCCACGTACGGGACCATCATCGGCGCCCGCTTCATCCCCGGCGGCCGGCTTGCGACGTCGGCCGCAGCAGGGATTGCCGACGTCTCCGTCCGCGGTTTCAGCCTCTGCGCCGGCCTCGGCGCCGTCTTATGGGCCAGCTGGCTGGTAGGCCTGGGCTACTTCACGGGATCGGCAACCAAGCTTCCGTTTTGGGCCAGTTCCCTCATCGGTGTGGGACTCGGGCTGGTGATCGGAGCCGTCGTCGGGGTCATCGTCACCCGACGCCGCGGCACCCGCTCTCCGGTGGACGAACCGCCACCAGTGATTGAGCCCGCGCCCGGCGACTGAAGCGTCAAAGGCGGCGGGGCTACACCGGTGCCCAGCGGCCGCGGTTGCGGCGGAGCACCATCAGTGAGCCGGTCAGCGCAACGCGTTCGACGGCGTCGCGCATCATCGCTGCCGATTCGCGCGCCTGCTGGTTCTCACCGTGGTATTCCGTAGCCTCCACCAGGAACCGAAGGTTGAGTTGGGGAACGCCGCCGGCGAGCTCCAACTGGTTGGCCTCCACATGGTGACGCGTCTCCAGAGCCTCCACGGCGGCGGCCATCACCGCCTCGGGCGGGTTGCCCGGCTTCAGGCCGGTGATCTTCAGGCGGGTCTGGAACGAAGGCATGCCCTCAACCCTATCCCGGCCGGCTTCTTGCCCGGCTAGCCCCGCTGCTCGGGGCCGCCCTCCGTAACGGGCACTGACCAGCGCTCCTCGATGTGGCCGAAACGCCACACGCCCAGGGCAAGGAGCCACGTGAAGATGAACAGCGCAACCGTGGTGTATCCGACGGCTGCGAGGTCCAGCCCGCCAATCACAGCCAGAGGCCCTGAGCGGATCCCGGCGCTGTCCACCAGGAGGGAAATCAGCTGCACAGAGCCGATGCCCAGCGCTACTGCCACGGACAAACCGGTCACCACCACGTTGTAATAGATCCTGCGGACCGGCCGGGAAAGCGCCCACCGGTATGCGAATGTCATGAAACAGCCGTCGAGCGAGTCCAGCAGGCTCATGCCCGCCGCGAAGAGGACCGGCAGTGTGAGGATCGCGTACCACGGCAGCGCCGAAGCAGCGGCTCCGGCTGCCAGGATCAGCAGGCTTACCTCCGTGGCAGTGTCAAACCCCAGGCCGAACAGCAGCCCGACCCCATACATCTGCCAAGGCTTGGTGATCAGGCGGGTGAACCTGCCGAAGAGCCGCGTCATCAGTCCGCCGGGGCACGGCTGGGTCTCCAAACCGGCGTCGTTGTTTTGGCTGGACCGCAGCCGCCGTGCCGATCGGAGTACTTCCAGGAGGATCACCAGGTTCAGGGCACCAATGAGGTAGAGAAAGAGGCCCGAGACTGCCGTTCCGAAGACCTGCAGGCTGGCCTCGGTTTCGCCCGAAACTACTCCACCCTGGTCCGACAGGCTCCGGATTCCAGCGGCCAACAAAGCACACAGGCCAAAGACGATGCTCGAGTGGCCCAGGGAGAACCAGAAGCCCACTGTCATGGGCCGGGGTCCCAACCGGGAGTGCCCGTCACCGGAAAGTTTCCGCGTGGTGTTGTCGATGGCGGCGATGTGATCGGCGTCGAATGCGTGGCGGAGCCCCAACGTATACGCGGCGACGCCCAGGCCAACACCGAAAACGCCGGACGAGCCCGCGGGAAGGTTTCCGGGTGCCACCACTGCCAGAAGCACACCCCAGCCCACTACATGGAGCAGCAACACCACGGCTGCCATTCCTGCGATCGAGGACCGCTCCCGCCTGGTCAAAACGATTGCGGACCGACCTGTCGAGGCCTCGGGCTGCGTGCTGTTTTCAGCTTCCGGTTGCTTCACTTCCGAGCCTCCGGCTTCCGCGTCATTGCAGAATAATGAGACGACTATACGCCCATACTCGATGAACGTGCAGCTGTCAAATTTTTGGGTTGCGTTATGGCCGGGACGAGCCTATCTTGACAGAGAGGGGGCACAGCCGATGCACGAACTCTCGATCGTACAAAGCCTCATAGACGCGGTTCTGGACCAAACCGGCAACCGTGCGGTTACCGGCGTCAACCTTCGGATCGGGCCGTTGTCAGGTGTGCTCCCGGATGCCCTCCGTTTCTGTTTTGACGTTGCCTCGGCGGGAACCACCCTGGCAGGGGCGCGGCTGCGGATCGACGAGCCGCAGGGACGGGGGCTGTGCCGCACGTGCGGCAACGACTTCGCGCTCACCGATATGTTCCTCCTCTGTCCCTGCGGCAGTGCCGACGTCCACGTGGTGACCGGACGCGAACTCCAGCTCGTTTCGGTGGAGGTGGCATAAGTAATGTGCGCAACATGCGGCTGCGGCGAGGACGCCACTCCCCGGGTCTATGCCCTCGATGTCCCCAGCGCGCAGGGGCATGATCACCCCCACGATCACGGGCACGACCACACGCACGCCCACTCTCACGACCCGGGCCACGCCCACACGCACCCCCACGATCACGGGCACGACCACACGCACAACCACGGCAACCTCCACGCGCCCGAGCTCATCCCGCTGGAGCAGAACCTGCTGGCCAAGAACGACCTCCTCGCGGAACGGAACCGCGGCTGGCTGGCGGGACGGAAAGTGCGGGCGCTGAACATGATGAGCTCGCCCGGCGCCGGGAAGACCACGCTCCTGGTGCGGACGCTCACGGAACTGGGAGACAGGCTGCAGGCCGGGGTCATCGAAGGGGACCAGGAAACCTCCCTCGACGCCGACCGGATCCAAGCGGCCGGCCGGCCCGTGGTGCAGATCAACACCGGAGCGGGCTGCCACCTCGACGCAGACATGCTCCGCCGCGGACTCGACGCGCTCGATCCTCCGATGGGTTCAACCGTGTTCATCGAGAACGTGGGAAATCTCGTCTGCCCCGCCCTCTTCGACCTGGGCGAAGCAGCCAAAGTAGTAATCGTCTCAGTGACGGAAGGTGATGACAAACCGCAGAAATACCCGCACATGTTCATCGCAGCTGACCTGGTGATCATCAACAAGTCGGATCTGCTCCCCTACGTCGAGTTCGACGTCGACGAATGCGTTCGCCGTATCCGTCACCTCAACGCCCACGCAGAATTCCTGGTCCTCTCAGCCACTACCGGCGACGGCGTTGCCGCCTGGTATGACTGGCTGGACGGCCGTCCCTCCCGGACAGCGACCCGCGCAGGGTCTTCGACAGGGCCTCTGGAAGAGTCCCTGACAGACGCACACTGAGCCCCCTCACGGGCCGCGGAAAGAGGCAACGATGCCTACCGAAACTTCCCTCAAGGCCGAAGAAACCCTGATTCACGTGCTCTGGATCAACGCAGGGCTGAGCTGCGACGGCGATTCCGTCGCCCTGACAGCAGCCACCCAGCCCAGCGTGGAGGAAATCGCCCTCGGCGCCCTGCCTGGCCTGCCCCGCATCGCCATGCACTGGCCCCTGATCGATTTCGAGTGCGGCCCCCAGGAAGGGGCGGACGACTTCCTGGAGTGGTTCCGCAAAGCGGACCGCGGCGAGCTGGAGCCGTTCGTCCTGGTGGTGGAAGGGTCTATCCCGAATGAGAAACTGCACGACGCCGGGGGCTACTGGTGCGGGTTCGGCAACGACCTGGCCACGGGCCAGCCGATAACCACCAGTGAATGGCTGGACCGCCTGGCACCTAAGGCGACGGCCATCATCGCTGCCGGCACCTGTGCAACATACGGCGGTATCCATGCCATGGCGGGAAACCCCACCGGCGCCATGGGCGTTCCCGACTACCTGGGCTACGACTGGAAATCCAAGGCCGGCATCCCCATCGTCTGCGTTCCCGGGTGCCCCATCCAGCCGGACAACCTCTCCGAAACCATGACCTACCTCCTCTACCAGGCCACCGGACAGGCCCCGATGATTCCGCTGGATGATGCACTGCGCCCCACGTGGCTGTTCGGGAAGACCGTCCATGAAGGCTGTGACCGCGCGGGCTACTACGAACAGGGCGACTTCGCCACGGAGTACGGCTCCCCCAAGTGCATCGTCAAGCTCGGCTGCTGGGGCCCGGTGGTCAAATGCAACGTGCCCAAGCGTGGCTGGATGAACGGGATCGGCGGCTGCCCCAACGTTGGCGGCATCTGCATCGGCTGCACCATGCCGGGCTTCCCGGACAAGTTCATGCCCTTTATGGACGAGCCACCCGGCGGCAAGCTCTCCACCAGCACCATCCGCCCCTACGGCGCCGCAATCAGGGCGCTGCGCGGCATCACCACCCACACGCTGGACCAGGAGCCCAAGTGGCGCCGGCCCGGACGCGAACTGCTGACCGGGGCACAGCGGACCTGGTAGTCCCCCCTTTCCAGACAGGTGAAGAACATGACCTCAACGATTCCTATGCCGTCCGGAAGCGGGACGGATAACAGCAACCTCGTGGAGATGGCCTGGGATCCCATCACCAGGATTGTGGGCAGCCTGGGCATCTACACCAAGATTGATTTCGCGAACAACCAGGTAGTGGAGTGCAAGAGCACGTCCTCGATCTTCCGCGGCTATTCCATCTTCATGAAGGGCAAGGACCCGCGGGACGCCCACTTCATCACCAGCCGTATCTGCGGGATCTGCGGCGACAACCACGCCACCTGTTCCTGCTACGCGCAGAACATGGCCTACGGCGTGAAGCCACCGAATCTGGGTGAATGGATCGTGAACCTGGGCGAGGCCGCGGAGTACATGTTCGACCACAACATCTTCCAGGAGAACCTGGTGGGCGTGGACTACTGCGAAAAGATGGTGTCCGAGACCAACCCCGGCGTCCTGGCCAAGGCCGAAAATACCCGCGCACCGCACGAAGGCGATCACGGCTACCGGACCATCGCGGACATCATGCGCTCCCTGAACCCGTTCACCGGGGAGTTCTACCGCGAGGCGCTGCAGGTCAGCCGGGCCACCCGCGAGATGTTCTGCCTGATGGAAGGCCGCCACGTGCATCCGTCCACGCTCTACCCCGGCGGGGTGGGGACCGTGGCCACCATCCAGCTCATGACCGACTACATCACCCGGCTGATGCGCTACGTGGAATTCATGAAGAAGGTCGTGCCTATGCATGACGACCTCTTCGACTTCTTCTACGACGCGCTGCCCGGCTACGAGCAAGTGGGCCTGCGCCGTACGCTGCTGGGCTGCTGGGGCTCCCTCCAGGACCCTGACTACTGCAATTTCGAGTACAAGGACATGACCGAGTGGGGCCGCAAGATGTTCGTCACCCCGGGCGTGGTGGTGGACGGCAAGCTGGTCACCACGGACCTGGTCCGGATCAACCTGGGCCTGCGGATCATGCTGGGTTCCTCCTACTACGAGGACTGGGAAGACCAGGAGATGTTTGTGACCCGCGATCCGCTGGGCAATCCGGTGGACCGCCGCCATCCCTGGAACCAGCACACCAATCCGCGGCCACAGAAGAGGGACCTGAAGGAGAAGTACAGCTGGGTCATGTCACCGCGCTGGTTCGACGGCGAGAACAACCTGGCCCTGGACACCGGAGGCGGCCCGCTGGCGCGGCTCTGGGCCACGGCCCTGGCCGGGCTGGTGGACATCGGCTACATCAAGGCCACCGGCAGCAGCGTGCAGATCAACCTTCCCAAGACAGCGCTCAAAGGCCCCGTCACCTTTGATTGGAACATCCCGCAGTGGAGCAACACCCTGGAACGCAACCGGGCCCGCACCTACTTCCAGGCCTACGCGGCCGCAGCGGCCCTCCATTTCGCGGAGAAGGCGCTGGAGGAAATCCGGGCCGGCCGCACCAAGACCTGGGAGACGTTCACGGTTCCGGACGAAGCCATCAGCTGCGGCTTCACCGAAGCGGTCCGCGGCGTTCTGTCCCACCACATGGTGATCCGGGACGGCAAGATCGCGAACTACCACCCGTACCCGCCCACCCCCTGGAACGCCAGCCCCACCGACTCGTCCGGCACACCCGGCCCGTATGAGGACGCGGTTCAGGGCCAGCCCATCTTCGAGGAGAACGACCGCGAGCACTTCAAGGGGATCGACATCATGCGCACGGTCCGGAGCTTCGACCCGTGCCTGCCGTGCGGTGTCCACATGTACCTGGGCAACGGCCAGACCCTGGAACAGCTGCACTCGCCCACCCAGACCCTCACCGGAGAGTAAGCCGCCATGCCCGGCGGGGAACGGCCGCTGCAGACCGGCGAGCGCATCAGTACGCTCCTCGACGCGCTCGGAGCCGGCGGCGCGGTGGCCCGCGGCCGTGCCGAAGACCTGGTCCGCCAGGTCACCGACATGTACGGCTCCGGGCTGGAACGGATCCTGGAAATCCTGGATAGGGAGGGAAAGCTCGACGACGGCACGCTGGCGGCGCTCGCCTCCGACGAGCTCGTATCCGGACTGCTCATCATCCACGGCCTGCACCCCGAGTCGATGGAGACGAGGGTGGCCGGCGCCCTGGACAGCGTCCGGCCATACCTTGGGTCCCATGGCGGCGACGTTGAGCTGCTGGACATCAGCCCGGAGGGCGTGGTGCGGCTGAAGCTGCTCGGCACCTGCCAGGGCTGCCCGTCGTCGTCCGTTACGTTGAAGTTCGCCGTCGAAGAGGCGATCGAGACGGCCGCCCCGGAGGTCACCGCCATCGAAGTGGTGGAAGCGGAAAAGCACGCCGCCACCCCTGCCTTCATCCCCGTGGACTCCCTGCTGGTCAGGATGAACCACACAGACCAGCCGGAGGGGTCCTGGGAGCCGGTCCCGGGCGTCGCCGATCTGGAACCCGGTGACGTGGCCGGGTTCCAGGTGGGCGGCTATTCGCTCCTGGCCTGCCGGACCGGGCAGGACGTCTACGCGTACCGGGACTTCTGCCCGCGCTGCGAGAGCTCCATGGCGGGCGCCATACTGCAGCGCGCCCTGGCAGCCCCTGCCGGGGGCGGCCTGCTGCGCTGTCCCACCTGCCGCGCACACTTCGACGTCCGCCAGGCGGGCTCCTGCCTGGAGGACCGAAGCCTGCATCTGGACCCGCTCCCACTGCTCATACGTGGTGGCGTGATGTCCGTTGCCGTGCCGGTTGCCGCAGGGAAGGGCGGCTGAGATGGAATCACCCGGCCTGCCCGTAGCGTTGCTGCGACGGATCGCCGCTGCCCCGCCGGCCGCTCCCGCCGGCGAGCGCTGCGAAATGTGCGGGGAGCCCATCGCCTCCGAACACCAGCACGTCGTGGACCTGGAGAGCCACGCCATGATGTGCACCTGCCGGCCCTGCTACCTCCTCTTTACGGACAGCAATGCCCACCTGAGGTACCGGTCCGTGCCGGACCGGTACCTGTCCTTCCCCGATTTTGAGCTGGGCCCGGGCCAGTGGGACGAGCTGGAGATTCCCGTGGGACTGGCGTTCTTCTTCCGCAGTTCCAGGATGGAGCGGACGGTGGCGTTCTATCCCGGACCTGCCGGTGCCACAGAATCCGAACTGCCGCTGGACGCCTGGGATGCCGTGATGGCGCGGAATCCGGCCCTGTCCATAGCAGCCCCGGATACCGAGGCCCTCCTGATCCGGGGGCCCGGCCAGGAACGCCCCCAGGCCGACTGCCACCTTGTCCCCGTGGACGCCTGTTATGAACTGGTGGGACACCTGCGGCGCCTGTGGCGGGGTTTCGACGGCGGCCAGGAGGCCCGCGACCAGCTCACCTCCTTCTTCGCAAAGATCAGCAGCCGCAGCACCCCGGTCCACGAAACCACCCGGCAATCAACGTCCGGAGGCCTGCCGTGATCGCCCTGGCCTTCGACGTCCTGGACATCCAACCGGAACCGTATGCGGCAGCGCCCCAGCTCACCGCGACGCTGCGGGTGACCGAGTCCACCGGGGCCGCAGTACACGCCATCGCTCTGCGCTGCCAGGTCCGGATCCTGCCCCAGCGCCGCGGCTACACACCCGAGGAAGAGTCCGGTTTGCTGGACCTCTTCGGCGAGCGCGGCCGCTGGCCCACCACCCTGAAGTCCTTCCTCTGGCTGCAATGCAGCACCATGGTCCAGGGCTTCACCGGCCAAACCGAGGTCCGGCTCCCGCTGCCCTGCACTTTTGACTTCGACGTTTCCGCCGCCAAGTACCTGCAGTCCCTGCGAGACGGTTTGGTCCCGCTGGAACTGCTGTTCTCCGGCACGGTTTTCACCCGAGGTGAGGCAGGCTTCGGCGTGGAGCAGGTGCCTTGGGACCTCGAAGCCTCCTACCGGCTGCCGGTCGACGCATGGCGCCGGCTGATGGACCAGTACTTCCCCAACACCGGCTGGCTGCGCCTGGACCGGGACGTGCTCGCGGACCTGCTGCATTACAAGGCGGCCCGGGGCCTGACCTCCTGGGATGCCACCGTGGAGAGCCTGCTGGCACACGCCGCGGCGGTGTCCCCTGCGGCCCTGTCAGGAAACTCGCTGTCAGGAGACCCGCTGCCATGAGCATGAGCCTGAGCCTCGCCCGCGCCGTGGCGGATGCCGTCCTCTACGAGGGCTACCTGCTCTACCCGTACCGCGCGTCCTCGCAGAAGAACCAGGCCCGGTGGCAGTTTGGCATCCTTGGCCCGCCAGGCGCCGCCGCTTCCGGCTCCGGCGAGGAAGCGGACATGTTCGCCGACTGCCTGCTCACCCCCGGCCGGAACGCTGCCGTCGAGATTCACCTGCGTTTCCTGCAGCTCCAGGGGCGGTCGGCTGAGAAAGCGGACGACGACGGAGGGTTCACGGCGGTGGATGAGCTCACGGTCGGTGCCGCCCGCTGGCTGAGCTGGGACGAGGCGGTGGAGCGGGAAGTCACGCTGGGGCCGATCGCGGTGGCCGGGCTCAGCGGGCAGCCGACGGTCCTGCCGGTGGAGGTTCCCGGCGGCGAGGACACCGAGGAACTGCGCGACGCTTCGGGGCGGCTGGCTGGGAGGCTGGTCCGCCGCCGTCGGCCGCTTCACGCTGAGGTGGGGCTGGCAGCGGCGTCAGACGCAGGTGCCTTGGTGAGACTGCGGGTCGGCGTAGAAAACGTCGGGGTTGCTGAAACGGCCGCGGACGCAGCATGCGGTGCGGCTGGCTGGAGCAGGCAGGATGCGATCGCCGAATCCTTTATCGGCACGCACCTGCTCCTGAGCGTTCAGGACGCAGATTTCCTCTCCCTGTTGGAGCCACCACCCAACGCGGCCGCCGCGGCGGCCGCCTGCGGGCAGCACCGGTGCTGGCCCGTTTTGGCCGGTCCGGAGGGGCAGTCGGATGTGCTGCTGGTTTCCCCGATCATTTTGTACGACCACCCCGCCGTTGCCCCCGAAAGCTCGGTGGCACTGTACGACTCCACCGAAATCGACGAGATCCTGACGCTGCGCGTGCTGACCCTTACCGACGAGGAAAAGGCCGAAGCCCGGGCCACCGATCCACGGGCGGCTGCCATTATCGACCGGTGCGAGGCCATGTCCCCCGAAGAGCTGCAGCAACTGCATGGCATCCTGCGCAATCCCCATGCCATGGACATTCCAGAACTCCATGAAGGACGCGGCGCCCCGCAAGATGCGTGGTGGACGCCCGAAGCCGAAGCACTGGTCCAGCCTCACCTGGATGCCGTCCTGATCAACGGGGTTCCGGTGGCCCGGGGCAGCCGCGTCAGGGTCAATCCGAGCCGGCGCGCCGATGCCCAGGACCTGTTCTTCGCCGGGCAGACGGGCCGCGTTACCAGCGTCCACTTCGACGTTGACGGCAGCACCCATGTTGGCCTCGTCCTCGAGCAGGACCCGGCGGCAGACCTCCACGAGGGCTACGGCAGGTCCTTCTATTACTCACCCGAAGAGCTCGAACCCCTGGGTCCGGATGGAAAGGAAGGCACGCCATGAGAATCATAGGAATGGCCACCGTAGCGTTGCTGGCAGGATTGGCACTCGGCGCCATCTACGTTGGGATCCGGTCAGTTCCGGACATCCAGCGTTATCTGAAGGCACGGCGGATGTGACCCCGGGATGACTGTTCTGGTTGCAGGCGTAGGCAACATGTTCCTGCGGGATGACGGTTTCGGGCCGGAGGTCGCCCGCCGGCTGGCTTCGGAAGGACTGCTTCCGGCCGGCGTGGACGTAGTGGATTACGGCATCCGCGGGATGCACCTCGCGTACGACCTCCTTGCCGGTGTGGACGTGCTGGTGCTGGTGGACGCCGTGCCGCCGGACCGCGGAACAGAGCGCAATGGGTCCCTGCCGTCAGCTCCAGGCACCCTCCGGGTGCTCCGGATACACAACGAGGATCTCGACGGCGGCGCCTCCCTGGACCCCCACGGCATGGACCCTGCCGCCGTCCTGGGCAGGCTCCGGACACTGGGCGGCGAGGTTCCCGTGACGTACGTGGTGGGCTGCGTTCCGGCTGACCTCACCGAGGGCGTGGGCCTGACTCCCCCGGTGGCCGCAGCTTTGCCGGGGGCGGTTGCCGCCGTCGTCGATCTCCTCAGCCAGCACACCTCCAGAACCTAAGGCGGACCACATGTGCCTCGGAATCCCCGGCCGGGTCATCGGCCCCATTGATGGCTACGGCGATCAGCTCGCCCTGGTGGACGTGGCCGGCGTACAGCGGAAGATCAACATCGGGCTCCTGGACGAGGGACCGCCGCCGCCGGGCAGCTGGGTCCTCATCCATATGGGCTTCGCCCTCGAGCGCGTGGATCCGGCGGGTGCGGAACGCGCGATGAGCGGCCTGGAACTGATGGGCCAGCCACGGCAATCCGACGACCCCCACGCCGGCGCCGGCTGACCACCACCATCAAGCATTACCGGAGCAAGGAGAACGCCATGACACCGATGAATCCGTCCGAGCCGACCGGCCCTGAACCACGCGACACTGGGCCCCGCGATCCCGAAGCAAACGGCGGGGAGCAGGGAACCTCGCCGGGCACCGCCCGTGCGTGGGGCAGCGAACCGCCGCTGAAGGAGCCCGCGCAGCCGGGTGCTGATGAGACACCCGAGGACGCGGCCATGGCTCCGGACGGCGTCGGCGAGAGCACCACCAGGCGTGGCGAGGACGTCGTCAAGGAGGAAGGCAAAGAGGCCGGCCGCGAAGACACCGGCACCGACGCAGGCCCGGTGGAGCGTCCCACCGGTGAGTCCACTCCCCGCGATGCGACTGGCGTCGAGACTCCGGAGGACCCCGATTCCGCGGCTCCACAGTCACCGTAGGCCCAGGTTCCACGGTGGTGAGGGACCCAGCGCTTCAGGGCTTGGCGGACCAGCCCTTGTTGTTCGAGGACTTATCGCTCAAGGGCGATGGCTGCGCCGCGATGCTCCACGCCCACGTTGGCGATCTTAAGGTGCCTGCCAGTAAAGAGTTTCAACTGCTGCAGCTGGTGGGGTGTCAGCCGGTCACAGACCCAGTCCCAGTGCAGCGACACCACGTCGCCCGCTGCGAGCCCGGCAATGAAGCCGGTTCCGTTGACTGCATACTTGGCGGTTTCCACCACGGGTTCGCCCACGGCCAGGGAAGTCCCGTCCCATGTCAGGGGACGGGACTTGACCACGGCTTCATCGCCCGTAATGGCCAGGACTTCGCCCCACCGGATCCGGCAGCGGTCCAGAACGTTCAGCGCCGTGGCGTAGCGGCGGTCATCACGCAGCAGCCCCAGCCAGGGATAGATTTCGAAGACGTGGAAGCTGTGGTGCGGGACGCCGCCCGCCAGGACGCCTTCCACGAGGTGCGGAAACTGCCGGCCGGTGCGGGCACGGAACCGGTCTTCCATCGAGTTGCCCATCATGCTGATGCCTACGGTGTCCAGGAGGCTATTTCCCACCCAGTAGGCCTCCACCACGCGGGCGTCCAGCGGGTCGTGGATGCCGTGGGAACCGGCAATGAGTTCCAGGTAGGGCCAGGCTCCGGCAAAGCCCTTCGCGAGTTCGCGCAGGCCCTGGTCGGTGACGCCGGACTGGCCGTAGTGCAGCAGCGCGTCACTGTCGGGAGGGCCGCAGCTGCCTCGGGAATTGGGCGGGTACGCGTACCGGACAAACAACTGGGCACCATCGACAACCATGGCGTGGCCACCTTCTCCGAGGGTCTTTTGAACGTAGCACCGCTGCCTGCCCCGGACAAGGGCCGGTTGGCCGCCGCCGCACCACTAAATCCGTTGACAGCATCCGCGCAGGTGCGGGCGCACAAGCAGACCGAAAGCAGGGCTCACACACCATGGCATCCACTGATCTGAACCGCCGCGCCGCCCTACAACTTCTGGTGGCGGGCGGCTCCGCAGCCCTGCTGGCAGGATGCGCCGGCACCCCTGGTTCGCCGCCGTCGTCGGGCCTTGCCACGAACGGCGCGAACGGCGGCAGCGGCGCGATCAGCGTCACCGATCAGCGTGGCAAGACCCTGACCTTTGCCCGGCCGGTGACGCGGGTGGTGACCATCCCCATGCCTGCGGCGTCGTTGCTGGTGGCCGTGGACCGGACGGCGGACCACCTCGCGGCAATGCACAACGCCTCCTGGGTGGCCATGCGTGACGGGATTATGGGCACCATCTTCCCCAAGGCCCTGGAGCTGCCGCACGAGATCGCCACACAGGACTTCACTGCCAATGTGGAGAGCGTGCGTGCCCTGGACCCCGACGTGGTGATCCAGTGGTCCGACGCGCAGCTCATCGACCCGCTGGAGAAGGCAGGCCTGAACGTCATCGGGCTGACCAACCGGGGCAAGCAGGAGGATGTGGACGCGTGGGTGGCCATGTTCGCCGCCATGCTGGGGAAGCCCGAACGTGCCGTGGATATCAGGACCCGGAGCGATATGGAACTGGCCGTGGTCAAGGATCTGGCGGCCGGCAGGGACTCAACCGGGCCCAGCATCCTGTACTTCAACCGCTTCACCGGTGGCCTGAAGGTGGCCGCGGCCAACAGCTACAACGACTTCTACATCAAGCTGGTGGGCGGCACGAATCCCGCCACCGGGGGCGATCCGCTGAAGGGCTCCGGGATGGTGGGCCTGGACGTGGAGCAGGTGCTCCGCTGGGATCCGGAGATCATCCTCCTGGGGAATTTCGACAACGCCATGCCGCAGGACCTCTACTCAGACCCTGTCTGGCAGACCGTTTCCGCGGTCAGGAACCGGCGTGTGTACAAGGTGCCGCTGGGTGGGTACCGGTGGGATCCTCCCGGGCAGGAATCACCGCTGATGTGGCACTGGCTGAGCGATATCGCGTTCCCCCAGCAGCAGTCCCTCCTCAGGAACAAGGTGGTGGAGTACTTCGATTTCCTGTACAGCCACAAACCCTCCGCGGCCGAACTGGACAAGATCCTGTGGACCACCGCCAACGCCGACTCTGACCACTACCGGCAGTTCAATGCTGCATGACGCCAGCGACGAACGGCTTGACGCCAGCCGTGTCCGGGCATCCGGTGGCCCGGACCGGGATGCGGGCGCGGCCGGGGACGTTGACGACGGCGGCCGGCCGCGTGGGGAGCCCGTTGGCGGCGGACGGCGGGGACCGTCAGCCCTCAAGCCGATCGCCATCAGCGGAGTCTTCCTGGTCACCGTGACCCTGGTGGCCCTGGCCGTGGGCCGGTACAACGTTCCGCTCTGGCACGTGGTGCAGATCCTCGTGGGTCAGGTCGTCCCGGTCCCGGTCGAGGCAACCGCCACGGAGGAAAATGTGGTGCTGTTGGTCAGGCTGCCCCGCGTGCTGCTGGCGCTGCTGGTGGGCGGGGGCCTGGCCATCGGCGGCACGGCGCTGCAGGCCATCTTCCACAATCCGCTGGTCAGTCCGGACATCATCGGCGTGTCTGCGGGTGCGTCCTTCGGCGGGGCGCTGGCGATACTCCTCGGGCTGGGGACGTTCGCGCTCATCACGAGTTCCTTTGCGTTCGGCCTGGTTGCCCTGGCCACGCTGTTCCTGATCACATCCGGGCGCGGCGGGACTCCCCTGCTGATGATTGTGCTGGGCGGCGTGGTCACGGGCTCGTTCTTCTCCGCGCTGGTTGCCCTGGTCACCTACATCGCTGATCCGAACACCACATTGCCGGCCATCGTGTTCTGGCTCCTGGGCAGCGTGGCCACTGCCACCTTCGGCAAAGTGGTGGTGGCACTGATTCCTGTTGTGGGTGGCGCACTGGTGCTCCTGGCGTTGCGCTGGCGCATCAACGTGCTCTCCCTGGGCGACGACGACGCCGCCGCCCTCGGGGTCCGGCCCCGGCCGCTGCGCTGGGTGGTGCTGGTTTCGGTGGCATTGATCGTGGCCGGGGCCGTCGCGGTCAGCGGCGCCGTCAGCTGGGTGGGCCTGGTGATCCCCCACCTGGCGAGGATGTGGGTGGGTCCGGACCACCGCGTGCTGCTGCCGGTCTCCTTCCTCCTGGGTGGCGCCTACATCATGCTGGTGGACACTGTGGCACGAACTGCGACGGCGGGCGAGATCCCGCTCGGCGTGCTGACGGCGCTGATCGGGGCGCCTGTCTTTTTTGTCCTGCTGCGCCGGAACCGGGAGAGGATCTGGGAAAGTGCTTGAGCTGGAGGGCGTGGGCTTCGGCTACGGCAGGACGGATTGGGTGTTCCGGAATCTCAGCTTCCAGGTACTGCCTGGAACGGCCACCGCCGTCCTAGGACCCAATGGCAGCGGCAAAACCACCCTGGTGCGCTGCGCCGCCGGGCTGCTCGCCCCAGTAGAGGGAAGCGTCATCCAGGCGGCCAGGGCCGGCTACGTCCCGCAGGCCCATGGCAGTACGTTCGCTTACCGTGCCCTGGACATGGTTCTGATGGGACGGGCGCGGCAGATCGGTCTCTTCCGCTCGCCGGGTGCGGCGGACCGGGCTGCTTCGCTGGAGGCCATGGACCGGGTGGGTATCGCCGGCCTCCGCAGCAGGTTTTTTCCCACGCTCAGCGGGGGCGAGCAGCAGCTGGTCCTGATCGCACGGGCCATCGCCGCCGGCTGCCCCGTCCTGGTGCTGGACGAGCCCGCCACAGGCCTGGACCTGAAAAACCAGGTCCGCGTCCTGCGGCTCCTGCGCGAACTGATGGCGGACGGCATGGCCGTGCTCCTCAGCACCCACCACCCGGACCACGCCCTGTACGTCGCGGACCGCGCAGTCCTGCTCTCCCCCACTGGTCCCCGGACCGGCGACGCCCGGGAACTCCTGAGCGAGAAGGAACTCACGGCGCTGTATGGCGTCGGCGTCAGCACCGTGCCGTATGTCGATGGCCCAAGCACCCGCCGGACCGTGGTGGTGCACTACGGCGACCGGTAGAGAGCGTCCGAGGGGGGTGGCGGGTTAGCCGGTGTTGCGCAGGCCGGCGGCCACCCCGTTGACGGTGATCAGCATGGCCCGCTGGAGGCGTTCGTCGATCTCCGCCCCGCTGATGCTTGCGTCTCCGGCTCCCTGAGCGGCCCGGATACGCCGGAGGAGCTCCACCTGGAGGTAGCTGATAGGGTCCAGGTACTGGTCGCGAATCTCCAGGGAGCGCTTGAGCGTGGGCTGGGCGTCCAGGAGCGTGTTCTCGCCGGTAAGGCTTTGGATCTCCCTGACCGTGAGGTCATACTCCTCGCGGATGGTGCGGAAGATGCGGTGCAGCTCCTCTGGAACCAGGGTGGCCACGTAGTACCCGGCGATGTCCAGGTCCGTCTTGGCAAGGGTCATCTCAACGTTGGAGAGCACCGAGCGGAAGAAGTGCCAGTGCTCCATCATCTCCACGAGCTGGCCGGAATGGCCGGCCTCCCGGGCCGCCTTCAGGCCCGAGCCCACACCGAACCAGCCCGGTACGATCTGCCGGGACTGGGTCCAGCCGAACACCCACGGGATGGCCCGGAGGCCGCCGAGGCCCGCCCCGGAATCGGGGCGCTTGGACGGACGTGAGCCGATGTTCAGCGAGCCCAGCTGCTCCACCGGGGTGGAGGCCAGGAAATATGCGGGCAGGTCGGGATCGTCGATGAGCTTCCGGTACCGGTCAAAGGCGCCGTCGGAGATGGTCTCCATAACGTGGCCGTACCGCTCGCGCTGGTCGTCGGACGTGCGGGGATCACGGTGCAACGCCGAGCCCTGGAGCACCGCGGCGAGCGAAAGCTCCAGGTTCTCCCGGGCAAGTTCCGGCAGGGAATACTTGTCAGAGATGACCTCGCCCTGTTCGGTGAACTTGATCTCGCCTTCCAGGACTCCGTTGGGCTGGGCCATGATGGCATCGTAAGTGGGCCCGCCGCCACGGCCCACGGAACCGCCGCGGCCATGGAACAGGCGGACCCGGACGCCGTGCTTGGCCGCCACGTCGCGCAAGTTGCGCTGGGTCTTGTGGATCTCCCACTGGCTGGTCATCACACCGGATTCCTTGTTGGAGTCCGAGTAGCCGAGCATGATTTCCTGGACATCGCCACGCAGCCGGACCAGGTCGCGGTAGGACGGGACGGACAGCAGCTGGTCCACAATCTCAGCCGAGGCCCGCAGTTCCTCCACGGTTTCCAGCAGCGGCGCG
The DNA here is from genome assembly GCF_031454915.1 of Pseudarthrobacter sulfonivorans. Taxonomy (GTDB): domain Bacteria; phylum Actinomycetota; class Actinomycetes; order Actinomycetales; family Micrococcaceae; genus Arthrobacter; species Arthrobacter sulfonivorans_C. The sequence goes on from NZ_JAVDRS010000002.1 coordinate 136,152, forward strand.
AAGCCGATCTTGGCGTACGGCGACACGCCAAAGAGGTTGATCAGGCCAGCTTCGCGCGCCAGGACCGCTGCGGCCAGGACGTCGTCCGCGCCGCGGGTCATCGAGATGATGTAGGTTTCGACGACGTCCGGACCGTAGGTGCGCAGGGCGCGGCGGATCTCACGGAAGACGTCGTACGTTCCGTCAGCGACGCCTTCGAGCTTGATCGGGTGGCCGGAGAGCGGGCGGCGGGAGGCCAGTTCCGATCCCAGCACTTCGAAGCGTTCGGCCCGGCTCAGTTCCGCGTAGCGGATGCCCGGCCCGCCGAGGCGGTCCATCAGCTGGCCGACGGCGTCGTGGTGGTGGTCGGCGTGTTCACGGATATCGAGGGTTGCCAGATGCAGGCCGAACGACGCCACGGCGCGGCGGACGCGGGCCAGGGCACCGTCGGCTGCGAGCGACGCCGAGTGGTTGCGGAGCGACAGCTCCAGCAGTTCAAGGTCGGTCAGCAGTTCGCTGGTGGAGCTGTAATCCCGGCCGTGTTCATGGGTGGAGTCCGCGGCCACACGCTTGCCGGTGTTGATGAGCTTTGCCTTGATGCAGGTGAGCTTGAGGCGGTAAGGCTCCTGGGCGTTGAGTTCCAGGACACGGCGGTCAAGGCCCGGTAGCTTCCTCAGGTCCTCGTCAATCGAGTCCAGCAGGCCCTGGTCCGCACCTGCAAGTGAGGTGGAGTTGGACAGGATGGAGATCAGTTCGTCCATCATCGCGATGCTGATGCGGACGGCGTGCTGGTTCTGGATCTGCAGGATTTCCCTGGTGACTGCCGCCGTGACGTTGGGGTTGCCGTCACGGTCGCCACCGATCCAGGAACCAAACCGGATGGGGGCGTCCTGGGACGAGAGGCTGACTCCGTGCTGGCCAAGCAGTTCGGAGAAGTCCGACAGCATCTCAGGCATGGCGTCGGTCAGAATGCCGCCGAGGTAGTAAATGGCGTTGCGGGCCTCGTCCACCGGGGTGGGGCGCACCTGGCGCAGCTCGTCCGTCTGCCACATCTGGTCGATGACCTCGGACAGCTGGCGGTCCTGGCGGCGGCGGGCCGTGGTGCCTTCCTTCGTCGATTCGGACAGCACATCGGAGAGCTTGCGGATCTTGTCCAGCACGGAACGGCGCGAGGCCTCGGTGGGGTGGGCGGTAAAGATCGGACGAACATCCAGCCCGTTGACCACTTCCTGCAGCCTTCCGGGTCCCGCCTGGGCGGCGATGTCGGCGACTGCCTTGGCCAGCCAGCCGTCCTTCTCCTCCCTGGTACGGAGGGTGCGGACGCGGTGGACCTGCTCGGCCGCGTTGGCGAGGTGGAAGTAGAACGCGAACGCACGCACCAGGTCCGTGGCCTGCTCAATCGGCAGGGAGCCGAGCAGCTCGCGGACCTGCTCAACGACGTCGTGCGCGCTCCAGGGCCCCGTGGCGTCAGCGCCGCCGCGGGCCGCTTCCTTGGATTCCTTCGTGAGGAGGCGGACCTGCTCTACCAGGTCCAGGAGCTCCGGGCCGTGCTGGCGGACCAGGGACTCGCCCAGTAGGGAGGTGACGCGCCGGACGTCGGCCCTCAGTTCAGAGGCGAGGTCGGTTGTGGGATTCACTGCAGTGTTAGCCATGGAAACTGTCTTTCGAGGGTTCGGACTTGGCTCGTACACTGCGCTGGATACTGTGAGCCGCGTTACTACCTATCGATGCTACCCGTCCGGCGCGGCGAAGGTGGAATCCGTCTCAGATCATGTCTGTGCTTGACGTATGCCGCAGGGAACGCCAGCGTGGAATGAAGGCCCTCCCTGGATGGTTGTAGCCGGCGAATCAGAACCCAGGAGGAACAATGACTGTCACCGCAGCCGCGCAGCTCGAACGCTGGCAGCGCTTCCGCACCAACCGGAACAAGGCCCTCGCCACCCGCCATGGCTGGCTCACCCTCACCTCCTTCCAGTGGCTGGAACCCGAACCGTCCGCCGTCGACCTCGTCCCCGGCGTCTGGTCAACGGACGGTACGACGGCGGCACTCACGGCCGCGGCGCAGGATGGCCTGACGCTCGTGGCCACCGGAGAGCCCGTCAATGGGAGTGTCACCGCCACCCTCGCCGATGAGGAATCCCTGATGTGGGTGCAGTTCGGCGGTGCAGACGGGCAGCAGGTGGTGGTTGAACTGGCCATGCGCGCGGACCGGTACGCCATCCGCACGCGGGATTCCGGCTCACCCGTACTGACCGAGTTCGACGGCGTGCCCACGTTCGGCTACAACCCGGACCTGGTGATTGAGGCGGGCTACGAGCCGTATGCCGAGCCGGTGGCCATCCCGATCGGAACGGCCAATCCGCTGGTGGACGGCATGCATTATTCCGTGGGCGAGGTGGTTTTCCGGCTCCCGGGGATTGACCATGAATACCGCCTGCATGCCGAGGAGGAAAAGCTGGGGGCGCTGACCATCACGTTCCATGACGGGACCAACGGGGAGTCAACGGACGAGTGGCGGAAGGTGTCCACACCCAGGCCCAGGGTGGACGCCGCCGGCAACGCCACGGTGGTGCTGGATTTCAACCGCGCCATCAACTACCCCAGCGCGTTTACACCGTTCGGCACCTGCCCCATGCCGGTGAAGAACAACAGCCTGGACGCGAGGATCGAGGCCGGCGAGAAGCAGCCCACCCTCGCCGACTGAAGCACGGGCTTAGACGATCGCCGAGACTCCGGTGACGGCCCGGCCCACGATGAGCGTGTTGATTTCAAACGAGCCCTCATAGGTGAAGATGGCTTCGGCGTCGGCGAAGATCTTGGCCATCCGGTAGTCGGTCACGATGCCGTTGCCGCCCAGGATGGATCGGCCCAGCGCCACGGTTTCGCGCATCCGGGCGCTTGTGTAGGACTTGGCGAGGGCCACCTGCGGCATGTCGGCGGCGCCGTCGTCCTGCAGCTGCGCGAGCCGCGCCATCATGCCCATGCTCGCAACGGTGTTGCCCAGCATGGTCACCAGCTGCTGCTGGATGAGCTGGAACCTGGCCAGCGGCCGGCCGAACTGTTGGCGTTCGACGGCGTACTGCCGGGCGACGTCAAACGCCGCCATCTGCTGCCCCACGGCCTGCCAGGCCACCATCAACCGTGAGCCGCGCAGGAGCTGGTTGGTGTCCTCGAAGCTGCTGATCCCGGCAAACCGGTCAGCCTCGGCAACCCGGACATTCTCGAGGACAATGTCGGCGTTCTGCACGGTCCGCAGCGCGATCTTGTTCTCGATCCGGCTCCGGCTCACCCCCGGCAGGGAAGCATCAACAATGAACCCGCGGACCGCGCCGGGCCCGGCGGTGCCTGCGGATTCGTCCCTGGCCCACACGAGCATGTAGTCGCAGAACGTCCCGTTCCCGATCCAGCGTTTGGCGCCGTTGAGCACCCAGGCGTCGCCGTCGTCGTCGGGCTCTCCGGTGATGCTGGAGATCCGCCGGGCCCGCGTTTCCATCCCGCCGGCCACATCGGAACCGTGCCCGGGCTCGGTAAGGGCGAACGCGCCGGTGATGCGGAGGCTTGAGGCGTCCGCGAGCAGCCGTTCCTTCTGGCTGGCCGAGCCAAAGCCGTACAGCGCCTCCACAAACAGGTCGTGGTGGACCAGGAAGAACGTGGCGATGGAGGTGTCCACGCGGGTCATTTCGGCAATGACCAGTCCCGCGAACAGGTTGCTGTAGCCGCGCTGGGCCGGGGTGCTCAGTTCCAGGGCGGCCAGTTTGGGAAGGATGTGCGCCGGAAACTCGGCCTTGTTCCACCAGTCCGAGGCGTAGGGGGCGATCTCCGCGGCCAGGAATTCGCGCAGCTCGGCCAGCTTGGCCCGCTCCTTCGAACTGAGGAGCGACTCGAAGTCGAAGAAGTCGGCCGTGGGCAGCCCGTTCACTTCGGGCCCATCCGGATGGCGCCGTCGAGCCTGATGGTTTCCCCGTTGAGCATGGCGTTCTCCACGATGTGGACCACCAGGCTGGCATACTCTGCCGGTTTACCCAGGCGCGAGGGGTGCGGAACCTGCTGGCCCAGGGAAGCCTGGGCTTCATCGGACAGCGTGGCCATCATGGGTGTTTCGAAGATGCCGGGGGCGATGGTCACCACACGCACCAGCGAGCGCGCCAGCTCCCTTGCCAGCGGCAGCGTCATGGCCGCGACGGCGCCTTTGGAGGCGGCATAGGCAGGCTGCCCGATCTGCCCGTCGAAAGCCGCCACTGACGCCGTGTTCACGATGACGCCGCGCTCGGGACCGCCCAGCCCCGTGCTGACCGGCTCGGTGCCCACCATTGCCGCGGCCGCGAGGCGGAGCACGTTGAACGTCCCAATGAGGTTCACTTGGATCACCCGGTTGAATGTGTCCAGCGGGAGGACGCCGTCCCGGCCCAGCACCTTGCCCGGCGTAGCGATACCGGCGCAGTTCACCACGATCCGCAGCGGCCCCATGGTGACAGCGGTGTCGACGGCGGCCTGCACCTCAGCCTCGTTGGTAACGTCGGCAGGGACGAAAAAAGCCCGCTGGCTGGTTTCGGCGCCCCGGCCGTTCAGCTCCGCCGCGAAAGCCGCGCCGGCAGACGACGGCAGGTCGATCAGCACCACCGAGGCGCCGGCGTCGAACAGGCGTTTAGCCGTAGCAGCACCCAAACCGGATGCCCCGCCCGTAATCAGCGCGACCGTACCCATGACGTCCATACATCCTCCTTGATGTAGCCCCGCAAGCGCGCCGGCGGCGACCATTAGTTAGTGAATGTTAACTGAATTTCGGACGGCCCGCACGCGCCCGCGCCCCGCCCGGCACCCGCCCCGCACCAGCCGCGCAGCCGCGGGTCGCCGCAGGCCCCCGGATAGGCTGGACGCATGACTCCGCCGGACACCAGCCCTGAAGCCAGCACTCGGGACACCGCCGACTGGCAGTCCCGGGCCGACGAAGCCGCCCGCTCGGTGACGGCGCGCTTCGGCCAGCGGCTGCTGTTCCTGCCGGGAACCCACCTCGGGGCGGTCCTCTGGCCGTCGAACAGGCTCAGGAACCTCTTCCGCCCTTGGCACTACTGGTGGCAGGCGCACTATGTGGATTGCCTGGTGGATGCCGGCCGCCGCGAACTGGGCAACGGGACCACGCCGCCGGCAAGGTTCAACGGCCCCGGCAACCCCAGTGCCGGCAAGCTGGCGTCCAGGCTTGTCACGGGCATCCGGCTGAGGAACGCCTTCTCGTTCGTCAACAGCTACTACGACGACATGGCCTGGCTGGCGCTCGCCACGCTCCGGCTGCAGAGCCTGGCGGAGGAAACGCGCAAACCGGGCCGCCGCCGCAATGCCAGGATCCACCAGACACTGACCCTGCAGTTCGATTCCGCCTCCACCGACCATCTGGGCGGCGGGACCTTCTGGAGCAAGAAGCGGGACTTCAAGAACACGCCGGCAACCGCTCCCGTGGCGCTCTACTACGCCCGCACCGGCCAGCAGGCAAAGGCGCAGCGGCTGGTGGACTGGCTCAACACCGTCCTCTTTGATAAAGCGCAGGGCCTCTATGTTGACGGGGCGCGGCTCAATGCGGCCGGCGAGATCACGGTGGAGAACACCATCTATACGTACAACCAGGGGCCGGTCCTCGGCGCCCTGCTGGAGCTCGGCGGCGAGGCCAACCTCGCCCGGGCCGCCACCGTGATCGGGGCGGTGGACAAGCGCCTGACGATACCCGCCGATGCAGTGGTGCCAGGCAGCCCCCCGGACACCCGCACAAGCATCCTCCGCTGCGACGGAACGGGCGACGGCGGACTCTTCACCGGGATCCTCTGCCGTTACCTCGCACTCGCCGCCCGTGACACGAGGCTCCCGGAGGGGGCCCGTGCCACTGCCGCTGAGCTCGTGACCGCTACCGCAGAAGCGCTCTGGGCGGGCCGGCGCACCAGCGGTGAGCCGATCTTTTCTGTCCACGCAGCACAGCCCGCGGCTGCCACCTATCCGCCGGGCGCCGCCGTCGAGCTCTCCACCCAGCTGCAGGCCTGGATGGTACTGGAGGCCGCCGCCAGCCTCCAGCAAAAAGCGGCACCGAATTAGGTCACGCAACAGTTCCGTAATGCATGTGATCCTGATCACTTAAAGGCTGCCGCGCTTGGTTTCTTAGGTTTGGCTAACCTACAGTTTCCCCAGTGAGCTACCCCTTCCCCAGGCTCGCCAGGACCCCCGGGTCCACACACTTTTTCCCCAGAAAGTAGCCCCTCAATGAAGATCCGCAACAGCGCCCTGGCCGGCATCGCACTCGCCGCCACCGCAGCCCTCGGACTGACCGCCTGCGGCGGCTCCACCACCCCGGCCGCCACCGGCTCGGCATCCGCCTCAGCCGGAGCCGCCTCCGGCGAGATCACGGTGTACAACGCCCAGCACGAAAGCCTCACCCAGGAATGGATTGAAGCCTTCACGGCTGAGACCGGCGTCAAGGTGACCGTGCGCCAAGGCTCGGACACCGAACTGTCCAACCAGATCGTCCAGGAAGGCGCCGCCTCGCCGGCCGACGTGTTCCTCACCGAAAACTCCCCTGCAATGGCGCAGGTTGAAAACGCCGGCCTCTTCGCCGACGTGGACAAGGCCACCATCGACCAGGTTCCGGCCGAGTTCCGCCCGTCCACGGGCAAGTGGACCGGCATCGCCGCCCGCTCCACCGTCCTTGTCTACGACAAGGCCAAGCTGACCGAAGCCCAGCTGCCCAAGTCCATGGTTGACCTGGCAAATGCCGAGTGGAAGGGCAAGTGGGCCGCGTCGCCGTCCGGCGCCGACTTCCAGGCCATCGTGGCCGCGCTCCTCGAACTCAAGGGCGAGGCCGCCACCGAGGAATGGCTCAAGGGCATGAAGGAAAACTTCAAGGCCTACAAGGGCAACAGCACCGCCATGAAGGCAGTCAACGCCGGCGAGGTTGATGCCGCGCTGATCTACCACTACTACTACTACGGCGACCAGGCCAAGACCGGCGAGAACTCCAACAAGGTCACGCCGTACTACTTCAAGAACCAGGACCCGGGCGCGTTTGTGTCCGTCTCCGGCGGCGGTGTCCTGAAGACCTCCAAGAATGCTGCCGCGGCGCAGGAATTCCTGAAGTTCATCACCGGCAAGAAGGGCCAGGAAGTCCTCAAGAACGGCACCTCGTTCGAGTACGCCATCGCCTCTGATGTGCCTGCCAACGACAAGCTGGTTCCGATCAAGGACCTGCAGGCCCCCACCGTGGACCCGGCCAAGCTGAACTCCGCTAAGGTCACCGAGCTGATGACCAAGGCAGGACTCCTGTAATTCGGTGACCTCTGATCTATCGGCTCCCCCGGCAGCGGGGAGCACGACGACGGCGGGCCGGGGCAAACGCCCCCGCCCGCCTTTCGGCGTTTCCACGCTGTCCATCCTGGCTGTCCTGATCGCCCTGTTCGCCCTGATCCCGCTGGGGTACGTCGTGTACATGACGGCCGCAACCGGGTGGGACACCGCCGTCGGGCTGATCTTCCGCCCGCGCGTTGGCGAACTGCTGCTGAACACGATCCTGCTGATGGTGATCACTGTCCCGCTCAGCATTTTCCTTGGTGTTGGCGGCGCCTGGCTGGTGGAGCGGACACGGCTGCGTGGCCGAAAGATCTGGGCCGTTCTGCTGGCGGCACCCCTGGCCATCCCGGCCTTTGTGAACAGCTATGCCTGGGTGTCGGCGGTGCCGTCACTGGAGGGTCTGGGCTCGGGAGTCCTGATCGCCACGCTCTCCTATTTCCCGCTGGTGTACATTCCCGCAGCGGCAACCCTCAGCCGCCTTGACCCTGCCATCGAACAGTCCGCCGCCGCACTGGGGCTCGGCAATTGGCGGGTCTTCTTCCGGGTGGTCCTTCCCCAACTGCGCATCGCCATGACCGGCGGTGCGTTGCTGGTGGGCCTGCACCTGCTCGCCGAATACGGTGCGTTTGCGATGATCCGCTTCGACACGTTCACCACGGCGATCATGATCCAGTACCAGTCCACGTTCAACGGCACGGCCGGCAACATGCTGGCCAGTGTGCTGGTATTTTTCTGCCTGATCCTGCTGGTGGTGGAGGTCCGCGGCCGCGGCAGCGCCCGCTATGCCCGGATCGGCTCGGGTGCGCAGGCCAAGGCCCTGCGCCTGCCGCTGCACGCCTACCACGTGCCCGCCCAGCTTGCCCTCCTTGCCCTGACGGCATTGGCCTTCGGGCTGCCGCTGTTCCAGGTCCTGCGGTGGGTCGCGGCGGGTGGTTCTGCCATCTGGGCGGCAGACGAGTTCCTCCCCGCACTGTTGACCACCCTGGGCTACGGCCTGGCCGGCGCCGTCGTGACCACCGTCGTCGCGTTTCCCATGGCTTTCCTGGCAGTCCGGCACCCCAGCTGGTTCAGCAAATCCCTGGAACTCTCCAATTACGTCACCAGCTCCCTGCCGGGAATTGTGGTGGGCCTGGCGTTCGTGACGGTCAGCATCCGCGTGGTCCCGGGCATCTACCAAACCGCCGGGGTGCTGGTGGCCGCCTACGTCCTGCTGTTCCTGCCACGGGCGCTGGTGAACCTGCGCGCCGGCCTGGCCCAGGCGCCGAAGGAGCTCGACGAGGCGGCCCAGGCTTTGGGCAAACCGCCGTTCCTGTCCTTCATCCGGGTGACGCTGCGGCTCACGGCTCCCGCCGCGGCCGGAGGCGCGGCTTTGGTGTTCCTGGCAATCGCCAACGAGCTCACTGCCACGCTCCTGCTCTCCCCCAACGGCACCCGGACGCTCGCCACCGAATTCTGGAGCAAGAGCAGCGAGATCGATTATTCAGGCGCCGCTCCGTACGCCCTGCTGATGATCCTCCTCTCCGCCCCAATGACCTACCTCCTCTTCCAGCAGTCCAAGAAAGTGGCCGGACAGTGACCGATTCCTACATTTCGAATGAGGCCCCCTCCAGGCTTCCGGAACCGCGGATCGCTCCGTCCGTGGAGCCGTCCACCAACAGCCACCTTCAGATTGCGGACGTCACCAAGAATTTTGCGTCCCAGGCTGTACTCAAGGGCGTCAATTTGTCCGTGGCCAAGGGCGGCACCACCGCCATTGTGGGTCCGTCCGGGTCAGGCAAAACAACGCTTCTGCGGCTCATTGCCGGGTTTGAACACCCTGCCACGGGCAGCATTTCCCTGAACGGCACCAAGGTGGCGGGCGATGGCGTCTGGCTCCCCGCCCATAAACGCCAGGTGGGGTACGTGGCCCAGGACGGTGCCCTCTTCCCCCACCTCACGGTGGGCCAGAACGTTGCCTTCGGGCTGGACCCGGCCAAGCTGGCGGGCGGCCGCCGCGCGGTGGCCGGCCGGATCAGTGAGCTCCTGGACATGGTCTCCCTCGACTCCGCCATGGCCAAACGGCGGCCGCACCAGCTTTCCGGCGGCCAGCAGCAGCGTGTTGCACTCGCCCGCGCGCTGGCCCGTGAACCCGAGCTCATGTTGCTGGACGAGCCGTTCTCGGCCCTGGACGCGGGCCTGCGGGTGGCAACCCGGCGGGCCGTGGCCAAGGTTCTGAGCGACGCCGGCGTCACCACCATCCTGGTCACCCACGACCAGGCAGAAGCACTGTCCTTCGCGGACCAGGTGGCTGTGATGCGGGGCGGCAAGCTGGCCCAGATCGGCAACCCGTTTGTGGTCTACACCCGCCCCGCAGACCGCGCCACCGCGGAATTCCTGGGCGACGCCGTCATCCTTGAGGCGTGGATGGAAGGCTCCCTGGCCACATGCTCGCTGGGTGGAATCCCTGTCCGCCGGCCGCCGGCCCAGGGCCGCGTGCAGCTGATGCTACGGCCCGAGCAGATCCGCATCGCGGAGGGCGGCCCCATCCGCGGCGTGGTGGTGGACACCGACTACTTCGGACCCGAAACCACCGTGCGGCTGAAACTGGCCGTCCCGCCGGAACTGGCAGGTGGCAGCGACCACCGCTATCCTGGCGGCGGCGAGGTCATCACCATCCGGCACTGGAATGCCTCCATCGCCCGGCCTGGCATGGAACTCTGCTTGCGGGTGGTCGGCGAAGGGGTCGCTTTCCCCCTGGAGGACTGAGCCCAACTCACTGCCGAAATCAGGCGGGCTTCTTCTTCTGCGGGTACGGCGTCTCGCCGCGGGCCAACATCTCCACAAAGCCTTTGATCTTCCGTTCCCGGGTGGCTGCTTGCTTCACCGAGTTCGTCCGGTAGATCAGGGCAAACCGGTTAACGGATGTGAGGACGTCGAACATCGCCTGGGCCTCGGGGACGGCAGCGATTGCGGCGGCCAGATCGGCAGGAAGTTCCGCCGCTGCCTGCCCTACATAGGCTGCCTCCCAGCGTCCGTCCGCTTTGGCGGCTTCGACGGCTGCGCGGCCCGCGGCAGTCATCCTGCCGTCAGCATCGAGCTTCCCGATGCGGTCCACATTCCGGGCGGACCAGACGCTCTTCGGGCCCCGGCGGGTCATCCGCTGGAAGGAACTGTCGTCGTCGCGCCTTTTGCCCTGACCGTCGATCCAGCCGAAGCACAGCGCCTCCTGCAAAGCCGCTTCGTAGTCGAGTTCGGTGACGTTGCCACCCTTCTTGTGGAGGACCAGCCACACGCCGGGACTGTCCGCGTGGTTGGCCTCCAGCCAGGCCCGCCACGCGGCCGCATCCTTCACCAGCAGTTCCTCAAGTTCAATGGCCATGGCACCATTCTGCACGGTGCCGGCGGATTCAAGAGGTGGCATGATGGCGGTAACTTCGCTGTCCCGGATTCGAGGAGAAACCATGCTGCGTGTCAGGCCCGTTCACTTCACGTCCCGCCCGGAAAAATGGGAAGAGCTCCTAACGGCCCTGGGCGTGGCCAAGACTGTTGCTCAAGGCCCGTGGCGGGAGTTCGACGCCGGTTCCGGCCGCCTGGCCCTGCACGTTACAGAGCCCGGCTCCCCCGACGACGGAACCACGTCGTTCGGCGTCGAAGTGGGCGACCTCGCCGAGTTTGCCCGCCGCACCGGCCTTTCCGCGGAGGAATCGGGCAGCACCACCGCTGAACTCATCACCGCGGACCACGGCGAATCCTGCCGCATCACCGGCCGGGACGGCTTCACTTTCCTCGCGGACCTGGGTGTCCGCGAAGTGAACAGCACAGGCTCTGATCCCGCAGTGACCGTCGTCGGCGTCTGGTTCACCGCCGATCCGGGCGCTGCCGCCATGACGCTGCAGGACATCGGGGCCAGGTTCCGTCCCGTCCCGGACGCCGACGAAACTGCCGACTTCACAGCAAAGAACGGCGGGGTGCTGATGGTGCGCCCCGCGTCGGGCACGCCGCGTGCTGGCTTGGGATTTGAGTATGACGGCGACCTGGGCACCCTGCGCAGCCGGCTCGCCGCGGCCGGCCTGGACGTCAGCGAAACGGAGGAAGCCTTCGGCCGGACGCTGCACCTGGCCAACCCGGACGCAGCGGGCCAAGGAGAAACCGGCCTGACGACCACCGCCCCCGAAACCAGCGCGGCCCAGCACGTCCCGCCCACCCTCTGGATCTCGCAGCGGCTCCCCCAGGCGTAACTCAAGGGTGACATCTCAGCGCTAAAAGCGTCGCTTTACGCTGAGAGCTCACCTCTCACCGGCCCGGACGCGTGAGATGGGGTAGAACTTAACCATGAACGTTCGCACTCCTGACCCGAATCCCGGCTGGCTCTCCGAGGAAGACCTCTTTGAGGCCCGCGGGAGGCTGCCCATGATCTATGTGGAGGCGGTTCCAGTCAGGCTGGATCCGCTGGGGTTCGTGAACGAGGTTGGCACGCTGCTGCAGGCCGATGAAGACGGCAACATGATCCGGTCGCTGGTGTCGGGCCGGGTGATCTACCGGGAGACCATCCGCGGGGCGCTCCTGCGCCACATGGAGAAGGACCTGGGCCCACTCGCGTTTCCCCAGCTTCCCATCAGCCCGGTGCCGTTCACGGTGGCCGAATACTTCCCTGCCCCGTCCCACACCGGCTTCACCGACGACCGCCAACACGCCGTGTCCTTGGCCTACGTCATCCCCGTAACGGGCGAATGCGAGCCACGCCAGGACGCCCTGGAACTGACTTGGATGACCCCCGAAGAAGTGCTCAGCCCCGGGGTCCAGCTCGAATTCAGCGGCGGCCGCGGCGCCTTGGTCCGCCAGGCGCTGGCCTTTGCCGGCGTGGGTTTCTGACGCCCGCGGGATCCCCGGCGTCCCGCACTTGGAGTGCCCGCCTTTGTAGACTGTAGGGCGGACCGCAAGTGAATTTAAGGACCCCCATGACCGAAACCCCAGCCGCCCGGCACTACAGCGAACAGCAGGCTGGATCTCTGACTTCCGGCGATCAGCTCCTCCTTCCGGATGGTGAACGCACCGCCGAAATCCAGCGCGTCGAGGTTGAGTCAGACGATTTCGGCACCCCTGCGGTGGTCCTGGCAAGCCTCACCGGCGGTGGCACCATCCGGATCGCCGCCGGCTCCATCGTGAAGATCGCTGACACCGTGGTCCGCGATGTCAGCCTCCAGGACCTCATGGTTGAGGACTCGCAGCACCGGAACGCAGCGTCCGACGCCGTCACGCAGCTTCCCGTGGCAACGCCCGGGTCCCAAGAGGAACAACGCAGCCAGGAAACGCCCGAAAAGCAGCCCCCGGCCGCGGCGGAGGCAGCCCCTGTGGCTCCCGCCGTCGTCGTGCCTCCCCTGCCTGCCATCCCGCCCGCGGTGAGTGGCCCCTCCGCGGAGGAACTCGCACGGATTCCGGAGCCGCAAGGCACTCCGGAGGCCGTGGTGGAGGCTGCCGCCGAAGCCCACCCCGACGCCGTGGGTGTGCTGTTGCTGGCAGACAAGCTGGCCAAGGGCATCAACTTTAAGTCCGGCAGCTGCCTGAAGGACCTCAGCGACCTCGCCCACGAACTGTTCATCACGCTGAAGGACCCGGACGGCGCCCTGGCCGTAGCGGACCTGCTCAACGTCCTCCCGTTCGACGGCAACCCGGGCCGGTGGACCTCCGTGGAGGCGTCGCTGGCGCTGTCCAGCTACATCTGCCGCCAGGACCGGCAGGAAGACCGCGCAGAGGTCTACGAGAAGATGCTGCGCATGCCGGAGAACCAGGAGACGGATCCCTTCAAGGCGCGCATGAACGCCAAGGTGCGCCAGCGTTCCCTGAACGAGCCCAACCTGTACGACAAAGAAATCTTCCGCTCCATCGACAACTCCAACCACGAGGCAGAGCGGGAATGGCGGCTGCTGCGGCTCGAGTCCCTGCTCTTCCTGCGGGCGCACGGCGGGTCTGAAACGATCGGGCTCGGCGAACTGCAGCGCCGGATCAGCAACGAGCTCGAGGCCGTCCGGGCCTGAACCAAACTGCCCCCTACCCGCGGCTTCGCCCGAGTTGTACATTCGTGGCTATGACGAACAATCTGAGCGTAGTGATTAATGCTGATGCGCCGCAGGTCTGGATCATGCTGCGCGAACCCGCCAAAGTGGCCCAGTGGCACGGCTGGGAGGCCGATGAACTGGCGGCCGAAATCGACCAAATCTACTTTGGCAGTGACGTCGTTGAAGCACCGGACCACACCAGCCTGACCACCAACGGCGGGGATGTGTTCGACCTCAAACCCGTAGCAACCGGGACGTTGGTCAGCGTCACCCGCGCGGCCCTGGACCATAACTCCGAATGGGCAGCATGGGACGAGGACATCACCCAGGGCTGGCTGACCTTCCTCCAGCAGCTCCGTTTCGCGCTGGAGCACCATCCGCACGGCAAACGGCATACCCTCTTCTTCGAATTCCCGGGCGGACAGGGGTCAGCCATCGAAAAGCTGGGACTGTCCGATGTTCCCAAGCCCGGCGAGCCGTACCAGCTGACGCTGCCCACGGGGGAGGAAATCTCCGGCAAGGTCTGGTACCGCAGCAACCACCAGGTGGGGCTCACAGTCCACAGCTACGCCGAGCACGGCGACGGCCTGCTGATCGTCGCGGATCAGCCGGTCATCGAGGATGTCAGGCCCGACGGCGGCGCGATGGTGATTGCCTCGACCTTCGATCTGGGTGCCCACAAACTGGAGTCCATCCAGTCGTCGTGGGACGGCTGGCGGGCTGAGAACTACCCCACAGAGAAGGCGGCCAACTGAGGGATCGGCGCTGTTTGCTGGCACACTGGAACCGTGCCAGCCAACCCCGCCTCCGCCCTGCCCGCTGACTCCCCTGCCGCCATCTCCGAAGTGGCAGTCGCGGGGCTGTCCGCAGCGGGGCAATCCGCCGCTGCGCAGTCCGAGTTCTCCTTCACGGTCGGTACACGGCTGGCCGAAAGCTGCGCGCCGTCGGCCGCCCAGGAGTCCGCCAACGGCGGCGAATTCCTGGGCCGCACGGGCACCATCACCACCCCGCACGGCGTGATCCAGACACCGGCGTTCATCGCCGTCGGGACCAAGGCCACCGTGAAGTCGGTGCTGCCGGAATCGATGGCGGAGCTCGGGGCGCAGGCGCTGCTGGCCAACGCCTACCACCTGTACCTCCAGCCCGGGGCGGACATCCTGGATGAGGCCGGCGGGTTGGGCGCGTTCATGAACTGGTCGGGGCCCACGTTCACGGACTCGGGCGGGTTCCAGGTGATGAGCCTGGGCTCGGGGTTCAAGAAGGTCATCGACATGAAGTCTGTGGACAGCTCCGGGCCGGACGACGCCGTGGCGCCCGGCAAGGAACGGCTCGCCCACATCGACGACGACGGCGTCTGGTTCAAATCGCATCTGAACGGCGACCGCCACCGCTTCTCGCCCGAGATCTCCATGCAGGTCCAGCACCAGATCGGCGCGGACATCATGTTCGCCTTCGACGAGCTGACCACCCTGCAGAACTCCCGCGGCTACCAGGAGGAGTCGCTGGAGCGCACCCGGCTCTGGGCGCTGCGCTGCCTGGACGAACATTTCAGGCTGACCACCGAGCGGGAGGGTAAGCCCTACCAGGCACTCTTCGGCGTCATCCAGGGCGCCCAATACGAGGACCTGCGCCGGAAGGCCTGCCGGGACCTTGGCGCGATGAACTTTGACGGCTACGGCATCGGCGGGGCGCTGGAAAAGGAAAACCTTGGAACGATCGTGCGGTGGTGCAATGAGGAGCTGCCGGAAGACAAGCCGAGGCACCTGCTGGGCATCTCGGAACCGGACGACATCTTCACGGCCATCGAAAACGGCGCCGACACCTTCGACTGTGTCTCCCCCACGCGGGTGGCCCGCAACTCCGCGTTCTACACACCCACCGGCCGGTACAACCTCTCAGGCGCCAAGTACAAGCGGGACTTCGGGCCGCTGCAGGACGGCTGCGACTGCTACGCCTGTGCCAACTACTCGCGCGCCTACATCCACCACCTGTTCAAGGCCAAGGAGATGCTGTCGGCCACCCTGATCTCCATCCACAACGAGCGCTTTGTGGTGAAGATGGTGGACGACGCCCGGCTGGCCATCGAAGCAGGCACCTTCTTCGAGTTCAAGGCCGAGACCTTGGCACAGTACTACTCCTGAGCCTCGCTCGCGCGGCCTCGATCCCTGGTGGCGCCGCGCGCCCGAAGGCAAGTCCCGCCGTCGTCCTCGGATATCCTGACCAAATGCTCATCGAGATCCCTGCCGCAGAAGGCGTTGCCGAGGCCCTGGTTACACGTCCGTCCACAGGCGCGGGCCCGTTCCCGGGCGTCATCCTCTACATGGATGCCTTTGGCCTGCGTCCGCGCATCGAGGAGATGGCGCAGCGCGTTGCCGAGTGGGGCTATGTGGTCCTGGCACCGAACGCCTTCTACCGCGACGGAACAGCTGCGGACCTTGCCCCGACCATGGACATGACCACTCCGGAAGGGCGGGCCGCTGCCGGCAAGGCCGCCTTTCCGCGGGTAGGGCACCTCACCACGGACAAAGCGCTGCCGGACATTGACGCGTGGGTTGCCGCGCTGGGAAAGCTCGACGGCCTCGCGCCGGGTCCGATCGGTACGTTCGGGTACTGCATGGGCGCCCGCCTCGCGGTCCGCACCGCGATCGCCCACCCGGAAGCGGTGGCAGCCTGTGGCGGCTTCCACGGCGGCGGGCTCGCAAGCGACGCCCCGGACAGCCCGCACCTGGGACTATCCAACGCGAAGGCGCGGTTCGTTTTTGGCCACGCCGACCATGACAAGAGCATGGATCCCGACGCCGTGGCACGCCTCGGTGCCGCGCTCAGCGCCGCCGGGCTCGAGGCTTCCAACGAGATCTACGTCGGGGCGCCGCACGGCTACACCATGGCGGACACCGCGATGTTCCATGCGGAGGCCACGGAGCGGCATTTCACCGAGCTCCGCGCCCTCCTCGACGGGACGCTGAAGGGCTGACCTTACGCGCCGTAGCTCGGTTCGCGCTTCTTGATCCAGCCGATTACCAGGGACGTCACCGGGACGAACAGGAACTCCACGAGGGTCTTGTAGACAAAGCCCACCACCACGTAGTTCACGAACGTGCCGAAGTCGGTGATGCCGATGACGGACGCGGCGATGCTGCAGAAGATCAGCGTGTCCACGAATTCACCGGCGCCAGTGGAACTCATCAGCCGCGCCCACAGGGACTTCTCCCCGGAGCGGGCCTTCATCTTCACCAGGATCCAGGAGTTGATGGTCTGTCCTGCCAGGAATGCCAGCAGGGAGGCCAGCACAATCTGCGGAACCGGGCCCAGCGCGCCTTCCAGGGCTGCTTGCTTGGAAGTGCCGAAATCGTCGTCAAAACCGGGCAGGGCAATGATCACCCAGTAGCAGACCGAGGCGAACACTGACAGCGCGAAGGTGGTGAGAATGGCCTTGCGGGCCACCTTGAAGCCGTACACCTCGCTGATCACATCGCCCAGGATGTAGGCCAGCGGAAAGAGGAAGAAGCCGCCATCAGTGATGATGGGTCCGATCGCCACGCCCTTGGATGCGCCGATGTTGGACAGGATCAGCACCACGGCCATAAACGCCAGCATGATGCCGAAGTAGGGCGATCCGATGGAGGCGAATTTGGCGGCTGTGCCTGCGGGGTTGGTGACGGGCAAGGCGTCACGGCCTGAGGGGGAAGGCATGGGGGGTGTCCGTTCATAGTGGTTCGCTCGGCCCACCGCGCCATCGGACGATTGCGGGTGACCGCCGGCTGTATTAGCACTGTCACGCCATTCTCCCACCAAGCCGGATGCTACGCGTTTTGAACACGTTCAGTTCCATGCCATACTCATTTCTGAACACGTTCAAAAAGGGGAAATCCGTGGCAGCCAAAAGCGAGCAGACCCGCCAGCACCTGGCGGATGTGGCACTGCGCATGTTCCGCGAGATCGGCTTCGAAAAAACCACCATGCGGGCCATTGCCGAGGAGGCCGGGGTCTCCGTGGGCAACGCCTATTACTACTTCGCCTCCAAGGATGACCTGGTCCAGGAACTCTACGTCCAGGTCCAGGCCGAGCATGCCGCCAAGGCGGAGGAAGCACTTGAAGGCCTGAAAGACCTGGGCAGCCGGCTGAGAGCCACGCTGTACACCGGGCTGGACGTCATGGCGCCCTACCACCAGTTCGGCGCCGACTTCGCGGCCACAGCCATCCGGCCGACGTCGCCCGTCAACCCCTTCGCGGGAGCGTCGACGGCAGCCCGCGAAGCCTCGCTGGGCATCTTCCGGGCGGCGGTTGAAGGCGCCAGTCCGCCGGCACCGAAGAAGCTGCGCGCGGATCTGCCCGAGCTGCTGTGGCTGGGCTACATGGGGATCGCGCTGTTCTGGGTGTACGACACTTCGGAAGGCCAGCGCCGCACCCGGAAACTCGTGGACGGAGCCGTCCCGCTGATCGCCCGGGGACTCTCGCTCGCAAAGATTCCGGGCGTCAACAAAGTGCTGGACGATGTCCTCAGCCTGAGCCGCAGCATCCGCAACTGAAACCCTGGGAGCAGAAATGAACAAAACAAACACCGTGGTGCTCGCCGGAGCCTCGGGCTTCATCGGCACCTACCTCCGGGCGCGCTTCGAGCGGGACGGCTGGACCGTCCGCACCATCGGCCGCCGGGCAGCCAAGGGTTCGGCTGAGTCCGCCAACTGGGACGACGACGGCGCCATCACCCGCGTGCTTGATGGCGCCGACCTGCTGGTCAACCTCGCCGGACGGTCGGTCAACTGCCGCTATAACGCGCGGAACAAGGCTGCCATCCTCGGGTCCCGCGTCGCCACCACCACCGCGCTCGGCCGCGGCCTGTCAGCTTGCCAGGCGCCGCCGTCGACCTGGCTGAACGCCAGCACCGGCACCATCTACCGGCACGCGGACGACCGGCCCCAAGCAGAATCCGACGGCGAACTCGGCAGCGGTTTTTCCGTGGATGTGGCACGCGCCTGGGAAGCCGCCCTGGGTGCGGCGCACACTCCCGGCACCAGGAAAATCCCGCTGCGGATTGCCATCGTGCTGGGGCAAGGTGGCGGCGCACTGGGGCCGTTCGCCACCCTGGCGCGGCTTGGCCTGGGCGGGCATATGGGCCACGGGAACCAGAAGTTCAGCTGGATCCACGTGGAGGATCTCTACAGGACCGTCCGCTTCCTGCACAAACGGACCGACATCTCCGGTCCGGTCAATGTGGCCTCCCCGGATGTTGTGGACAACCGCGAACTGATGCACCTCGTCAGGCGGGCCTATGGTGCCAGGTTCGGCTTTACCACCCCCGCCTGGCTCCTCAGGCTGGGCGCCGTCCTGATCCGCACGGACACCGAGCTGGTGCTGAAAAGCCGGTGGGTGCAGCCGCAGAAACTGCTCGACGCCGGCTTCATCTTCCGGCAGCCGGAACTGGGGCGCGCGCTGCTCAGCATCGCCAAGGACAGGTCGTGAACCGGCCGCTCCGCGTGACGTTCGGCCCCGGCGCCTTCCTCGTTGGCGCCAGCATCACCGTGCTGCTGTTCGGCATTCCGCACGGTGCCACGGGCTACGTTTTCGGAATCGCCGCGGCGCTCCTGTTGGGAATGCCGCTGGCCCTTGCCACCGGCATCCTGATGCGGCCCGTCCGCGACCAGTTGCTGCACGTTGCCGCCATCGCGGGCATTGGACTCGTGACCGGCGCGCTCACCCTCATATTCATGGTGGGCGGCCGCTGGTACACCATGTGGGGCCTGGTCCTGTGGACGGGAGTCTGTGCCGCAATCGGACGGTTGGCGGTGATTCGCCTCGTTACAACGCATGACGATGCGGAGTCCGTCAGGTCAGGCGTCAGATCAGGCGAGCGACACTTCGGCGGCTAGGCCGCGCAGAAGCTCCATCGGAAAAAAGCTGGGGCGTGGCTTGTTGGATCCGCTGAACATCCTCAAAAACCCCACGCAGGTGCAGGCGGAGGGAACTGTCGGCATCGCCCAGGTTGTTCGCTTCGAGCGCGTCCACCACCGCGGTGTGTTGCTGGATCAGCGTGGCGATTGGCCGGGCATCAAGAAGGCTCAGGCGCCGGGCGCGGTCCAGGTGCGCCTTGGCCGAGTTGACGGCGGCCCACGCGGACTCATGGCCCGCCAGCCGCAGGAGTTCGCGGTGGAAGTCCTCGTCCAGGCGGAAAAATTCCTCCACATCGCCGCTGGCCTCGGCAACTGACTGGCCGTGCAGGATCTCCCGCAGGCCCGCTAGGCCGGCTGCGTCCACCACAACGTCCTTCAGGGACGCGCATTCGATGGCCTCGCGGACGAACTGCGCTTCCGATACCCGCCCCAGGTCCACGAGGGAAACGAACGAACCGATCTGCGGGAAGACCTGCACCAGACCTTCCTCCCTCAGGAGGATGAGGCTCTCCCGCACGGGAGTACGGCTCACGCCCAATTCCTGCGCCAGCTCGTTCTCCGAGAGCGGCTCGCCCGGGGGAAGCTGCAGGGAGATGATGCGACGCCTGAGCGTTTCGAGGGTCTGATCCCGGACGGACAGCCGCGGCTGTTGTCCCGTGCCGCGCTTCTCGGTTGCCATGGGACCAGTCTATTACCCTTGACACACTAGAATGGTAGTGCTTGTATGGTAGTAACAAAACGGGGTGCTGACGGTCACACGTGCGGACCTTCGGCCCGGCTTCTCCCCTTCCTCCCCTTCGTTTTTCATCGCCTGCAAAGGAGCAAACTGATGAGCGCAAGCATCGCGCCACCGTCATACGACTTGAAGAAGGTCCGCAAGACTGCGGGCGCCTCCTTCATCGGAACCATGGCTGAGTATTACGACTTCTTCATTTACGGAACAGCCTCCGCCCTCGTCTTCAACAAGATCTTCTTTCCGGACATCGATCCGCTCCTAGGCACCCTGGCCGCATTCTCCACCTACGCCGTGGGGTTCTTCGCTCGACCGCTCGGCGGGATCGTATGGGGACACATCGGCGACAGGATCGGCCGCAAGAAAGCCCTCGTCTGGACGCTGCTCATTACGGGGCTAGGTACCTTCGCCATCGGCCTCATGCCGACCTACGAAACCATCGGCCTGTGGGCTGCAGTCATCCTGGTCTTCGTCAGACTCCTCCAAGGGTTCGGCGTCGGCGGCGAACAGGGCGGTGCCGTGCTGCTGACAGCGGAGGCCGCTCCACCTAACAGGCGCGGGTTCTTCGCCAGCCTCGTCCAAATGGGGTCACCGGCCGCCTACCTTGTCCCCTCGGCTCTCTTTGCTTACCTGACCACCGCACTGACCGAGGAGCAGTTCCTCGCCTGGGGCTGGCGGATTCCCTTCCTTCTGAGCATCGTTGTCGTCGCCGTCGGGCTCTGGATCCGGCTCCGCATTGACGAATCAAAAGTATTCAAGGAAGTGAAGGAGAACGCGAAAGCCCAGCAGGCGCCGATCAAAGTTGTCTTCCGTGAAAACCGCCGCGAAGTCTTCCTGGGCATGGGCTCCAAGTTCGTTGAGGCCGCTGTTTTCCCGTTTTACACCGTCTTCCTGGTCGCCTATTCCAATAATCTTGGCAACGACTCGTCCTTCGTGTTGCAGGCCATCATCATCGCCATCCTTGTCGAACTGGTCATGATTCCGGTCTGGGGCTGGCTGACGGACAAGGTCGGCCGCAAGAAAATCTTCCTGGGCGCCGCGATCCTCAACCTTGTCCTCATCTGGCCGGCATTCGCTGCCATCGCCAGCGGCGACACCCTTCCCATCGTTGCTATTCTCGTGGCTGGCCTAGCGCTGGGGCACGCAGGTACCTACGCTCCGCAGGCTTCCTTCTACCCTGAACTCTTCCCGGTCCGCGGCCGCTACACCGGCGTCTCGATCGTCTGGCAGTTCGGTGCCATGATCGCCAGCGGTCCGTTCACGGTAGTTGCGACGGCGTTGCTCGTTGCCGGCGGAGGATCGATTACTGGAGTCGCGATCTACGTGTCAGCCCTGATCCTGGTGAGCATCGTGTGCCTGGCGCTCCTGCCTGAAACGGCGCCGGGTCAGCGCGGCGGCAAGGAATACGCCGAGTGGCACGCCCCTCACACCCTTGCAACCGGCGCCGACGTAGACCACGGCCCCAGCTCACGTAAGTAAATAGGAAAAACCAATGAAGATCACCGACGCACGGGTAGTGGTTTCGTCGCCCGGACGGAACTACGTGACGCTCGTTATTGAAACTGAGGACGGCGTCACCGGGATTGGGGACGCCACCCTCAACGGCCGCGAGCTGGCCGTGGCGTCCTACCTGTCCGAGCACCTCTGCCCGCTGTTGATCGGCCGCGACGCCCGCCGAATCGAGGACGCCTGGCAGTACTTCTACAAGGGTGCCTACTGGCGCCGCGGACCGGTGACCATGACGGCGATCGCGGCCATCGACGTCGCGCTCTGGGACATCAAAGGCAAGGCCGCCGGCATGCCGGTCTACGAGCTCCTCGGCGGCGCAGCCCGCGAGGGCGTGATGGTCTACGGCCACGCCAGCGGAGCCACGCTGCAGGACCTCAGCGCCGACTTCCAGCACCACCTGGACCTCGGTTACAAGGCCATCCGCGTCCAGGCGGCGGTGCCCGGGCTGGAGAAGACCTACGGCATCGCACCGGTGGACGGGAAGATGTACGAGCCCGCCAGCGGAAACGTCCCGCAGGAGGACACCTGGGAGACGTCGGCGTACTTGGACTTCGCGCCCAAGATGATGGCCCACGTCCGCAAGGAATTCGGCTACGGCGTCCACGTCCTCCACGACGTCCACCACCGCCTCTCACCGATTGAAGCTGGCCGGCTGGGCACATCGCTGGAGGAGTACCGACCGTTCTGGATCGAGGATCCCACGCCGGCCGAGGACCAGTCCGCCTTCCGCCTGATCCGCCAGCACACCACTACCCCCATCGCGGTGGGCGAGGTGTTCAACTCGATTTGGGACTGCCAGCAGCTGATTACCGAACGGCTCATCGACTACATCCGCACGTCCGTCTCGCACGCCGGCGGCATCACGCACCTGCGCCGGATCTTCTCCCTCGCCGACCTGTACGGGGTGCGCTCCGGCTCGCACGGTGCGGGCGATCTCTCCCCCGCGTCCTTGGCGGCGGCCCTGCACGTGGACATGAGCATCCCCAACTTCGGCATCCAAGAATACATGGGCCACCGGGAACCCGCCAACGAGGTGTTCACCAGCTCCTACACCTTCAAGGACGGCTACATGCACCCGGGCGACGCACCCGGCATCGGCGTAGAGTTCGACGAGGAAGCCGCCGCCCGCTTTCCCTTTGACCCCAAATACCTGCCGATCAACCGGCGGCTCGACGGATCGGTGCATGACTGGTGAACAACTCAACCCAGAAACCCGCCGCGGCGTTTGACGTCGTAGTCATGGGCGAGATCCTCGTTGAGGTGGCCACCGACGTCGCGTTCGCCCACGGCGTGCCGGCCCAGCTCGGCATTTCCGGGGACGCCCTCAACGTTGCCGCCGCCGCGGCGGCAGCCGGCGCCCGCGTGGGCCTGCTCTCGGTCCTGACCGACGACGACCTCGGCAAGGCCATCGCCGCCCGGATCGTGGAGCTCGGCATTTCCCCCGACCTGCTGGCATTCCGGACCGGACAGCAGGGCGTGTACCTGGTGCACTGCGACCCCGACGGGCAGCGCGAGTTCTCCTACGCCCGCAGCGGCAGCGTCGGCTCCAGCCTGGGCCCTGACGACGTTGACCCTGGTGTGTTTTCAGCGGCCGGTGCCGTGGTGGCGGGCGGCATCGCATGCGCCATTTCAGGATCGTCCCGGGCAGCGGTTGTGAAGGCTGCGGGGCTTGCCCAGCGTTTCGTCTTCGATCCGAACTTCCGCCCGCGGCTCACGTCCGTGGAGGATGCGACCGCGGCACTTCTGGAGCTTGCGCCGCGCACCTTCCTGGTGACGCCGTCGTTCCCGGGCGAAACGTCCGCGCTCCTGGGCTGCTCCACAGCGGCCGAGGCCGCGGCGAAGCTCCGGAGCCTCGGCGCTGCCAATGTCGCGGTGACCTGCGGACCTGAGGGCATCCAGCTCGAAGGCGAAGGCCAGGACAGCACCTGGATCGACTCCATACCGGCCCCCGCGGTAGTGGACCAGACCGGCGCCGGCGACGCATTCGTGGGCACCCTGACCGCCCGGATGGTCCTCGGCGACACCCTCCCTGTGGCGGCCCGGTATGGTGCGGCCGCAGCATCACTGGTGGTTGGCGGCAAGGGCGGTACCGGGTTCATCCCCACGCTGGCGCAGACGCGCGCCCACGCAGCTGCCGGCTCCGCCCTGGCCGCCGCCGAAGGAGTACAGCCATCACACGCCTAAGCGCAGCTTCCCTCGCCGCCAACGGCGCCCACCAGCCGTTGCTGGCCGCCGGTACGCTCCGGCCCGGCATTGTCCACCTCGGCCTGGGTGCTTTCGCCCGCGCCCACACCGCGGTGTTCACCGAAAAAGCCATGCTCGCCACAGGTTCGTCGGACTGGGGAATCGTGGGGGTGACGCAGCGTTCGGACACCGTCGCCCGCCAACTCGAACCGCAGGACGGACTGTTCACGGTTGCGGAGCGCGGCAGCGGAGCGGCGCCCCTGCACGTGGTGTCCAGCATTATGGAGGCCATCTCCGGCCGGGACCACCCGGAAACGGTAGTGGACCGGATCGCCGCCGGCGCCACGCAGGTGGTAACCCTGACCGTCACGGAAAAGGGGTACCGGATTGATCCGCACACCGGATCCCTCAACACCGCCGACCCACAGGTCCAGTCAGACCTTGCCGGTAACCCTCCCCAGACAGCCATCGGACAGATCACGCGGGGCATCCAGCAGCGGTCCCGGAAAGGCGGAGGGCCGCTCACGGTGGTCTCCTGCGACAACCTGCCGGGCAACGGGGAGCTGACCAGGACGCTGGTCCGCGCATTTGCTGCCGCCCTGCCCGCCGCCGAGTCCGGCCCCCTGCTTGCATGGCTGGACGCCAACGTCACCTTCCCGAGCACCATGGTGGACCGGATGGTCCCGGCCACCACGTCCGGTGACCTTGACGCCGTCGAACATGAACTCGGGCTCCGGGACGAGGCAGCCGTGGTAGCCGAGCCCTTCATGCAGTGGGTCATCGAGGACAACTTCGCCGGTGACCGGCCCGCCTGGGAGGAAGCTGGCGCACTGTTCAGCACCGACGTCGCCGCGTGGGAGGCGGCCAAACTCCGCCTGCTCAACGCCAGCCACTCCATGCTCGCCTACCTTGGCCTGGCCACCGGCAAGGAAACCATCAGCGACGCCGTGGGCGAGGACGCCTTCCGCAAAGCCTGCGGCCGCATGATGGCAGAGGACGCCCTGCCCACCATCAGCCTCCCCGCCGGCCTGGACGGCGGCACGTACTGCGCCCAGGTCCTCGAACGCTTCGCCAACCCTGCCCTTGGGCACACCACGGCCAAGGTGAGCAGCGACGGCTCGCAGAAGATCGGCCTGCGGCTGCTGACCACGGTCCGGGCCAGCCTCGAGGCCGGACGCGAACCGCGGTGGGCCGCCCTCGCCGTGGCAGCCTGGATGCACCACGTGGCCACGACTCCCGCAGCCGGGCTCAACGATCCCCTGGCGGCCGAACTCCGGGCGGCCCTGCCAGCGGAGCGTTCCGCCGCCAGCGTTGTGCCGACGCTCCTTGGCGTGCGTAGCATCTTCGACGCCGGGCTCGCGGCCAACACCACCTTCACTCACCTGCTCACGCACTGGTACCGCATCATCGACACCGACGGGCTGGACGGCCTGAGAAAAGAGATCACCCATGACTGAGGCAACAAGCGTCCTGCAGGTTTCTCCTGTTATCCCTGTCGTCACCATCGACGACCCCCAGCATGCTGTTCCCGTGGCCAGGGCACTCGCCGACGGCGGCGTGCGGATCATCGAACTCACGCTCCGGACCGACAGCGCCCTCGAATCGCTGAAGCGCATCGCCACCGAAGTCCCGGACATCCTGGTGGGCGCCGGCACCATCCTCACGCCCGCCCAGGCCGACGCCGCGGTGGACGCCGGCGCGCAGTTCCTGGTGAGCCCCGGGGTGACGCCGGCACTGCTTGACCACATGCTGCAGCTCAACATCCCGGTCCTCCCCGGAGTGGCCACAGTGGGCGAAGTGATGGCAGTCCTCGAGCGGGGCCTGACGGCCATGAAATTCTTCCCGGCAGGGCCCGCCGGCGGCCCGGATTATCTCGCCGCCATCGGAGCACCCATCCCGCAGGTGCAGTTCTGCCCCACGGGCGGCGTCAGTTTGAACTCAGCGCCCGGGTACCTGAAGCTGGCGAATGTTTCTTGCGTGGGAGGGAGCTGGCTGACTCCCCGTGTAGCCGTGGAAAACAGCGATTGGGCGCAGATCACCAAGCTCGCACGCGAAGCTGCCGGACTCAGCCGGGACTAGATCACCGGGCGCGGTGCGGCCGGCCAAGGCCCGCGCCGAACCGAACCGCGAAAGCCATAGCGAAAGCCTCGGGCGGAAGCTAAAGTGGAAGCCGGTCCGGTATCCACGTCGACGGACCAGAGCCGGGAGGGAGGTGTTTTTGATGATTGCCATTGCCGTGCGCCCTCGGCGCCTCGAAACCATCAAAATAACCACCCCCGTCTCCAGCTTCCGTACCGCATAGGGCACTGCCCGCGGAATGCCGCAACCTTGGGCCTTGCCCGGGCGTGGCCGGTGCCAGGGGACTTTTCCCGAGGTATCACAGTGAAAAATTCTTCAGGCCCCGGCCTGGACAGTCTTGTTACGTCCATCTCCGGCAGCACCGGCCCAACCCTTTATGGCTACAACGCCGTCGTCGCACGGCACTTCAGCGAGAACCCCATCCCTGACTGCAGCGCGGACAAACCCTGCGAGCCCGGCCGCGTGGTGCGGGTTGACCGCAGCCTGGTCCTGGTAGCGGTGGGTGTAGAACTCCTGCACCTTCCCTACCCGCTTGATGCCGGCGTGCCGGCTACCGGCGACTGGGTCTGGATAGGACCCAACCGCGCGGGTGACCGCCAGATTCTCGACGTACTGCCCCGGCGTTCGGAGCTCAGCCGGAAGCGCGCGTTCGAGGACTCCTCGGCCGGCCAGGTCCTGGCGGCCAACATGGACGTCATCGGCGTGGTGGTTCCGGTTGACCGGCCGCTCACGCACAACCGCCTCGAACGGACGCTCGTCGCCGCCTGGGATTCAGGCGCCACTCCCTTGGTGATCATCACCAAAGCGGACCTGGCTCACGTAGCGGACGACGTCGTCGGGGAGGTCATCCGGCAGGCCGCGGGTGTTGACGTGGTCACCACGTCCGCGGAGAACGGGGACGGGATCGACAACCTGTTGGCACATCTGCCGCCGCGCAACACGCTTGTCCTGCTGGGGCCTTCCGGCGCAGGGAAATCCACCCTCATCAACGCCCTGGTTGGCCACAACGTACAGCACACCGGCGCAGTCCGGTCCGGCGACTTCAGGGGCAAGCACACCACCACCTCCCGGGAGCTTGTACCACTGGCGGACGGCACCGTCCTTATGGACACTCCCGGCGTCCGGGGGTTCGGCCTTTTCGACGCCGATGACGGCATGGAGCAGATGTTCGGGGATGTGGAGGAGCTCGCCAGCCTCTGCCGGTTTTCCGATTGCGCCCATCAGCAGGAACCCGGCTGCGCCGTGCAGGCCGCCCTCTCCGACGGCACGCTCGAAGACCGCCGCTGGAACAACTACCGGAAACTCCAGCGCGAAATGGCCGCACTGGCCCGCCGCAAGGACGCCGCAGCCAGCCGCGCCTACCATCGTGAGTGGCACCAAAAAGTGGCGGGAGCAGGGAAATCCCAGCGTTCTGCAGAGCGTGCCAGATCAGAGCGGGAGGAGGAACAGCGGTCAAAGCGGAAGCGGCGCTGATCCCGCAACCGGGCGCCCGGCGCGGGATGGCAGGATGGATCCATGACTTTTGCTTCAACCGCAGCCCCGTCCACCGCCGTATTTCCCGCTGTCGCTCCGGCTGTCGTCCTGACGATTGCGGGCTCCGAGTCCACCGGCGGCGCCGGCGCCCAAGCCGACCTGAGGACTTTTCAGGAACTGGGTGTGTTCGGCATTGCCAACCTCACCTGCATCGTGTCCTTCGATCCGAATGACAGCTGGAACCACCGGTTTGTGCCGGTGGACCAGCAGGTGATTGCCGACCAACTGGAAGCCACGACGGCGGCGTACGGTGCCGTTGCCGGGGCACCTTCAGTGGCGGGCAGGCCTGTTCTGGACACCGTCAAGATCGGCATGCTGGGCAGCCCTGCGACCATCGGCACGGTGGCAGCAGCCTTGGAAGCGGGCGGTTACCGGAACGTGGTGCTGGATCCCGTGCTGATCTGCAAGGGCCAGGAACCGGGTCATGCGCTGGACACCGACCAGGCCCTGAAAGCGAAGATCCTGCCGCTGGCCACGTTCGTCACGCCGAACCATTTCGAGGCCGAATCGCTGTCCGGTCTGGCGATCACCGACGTCGAGTCGCTCAAGGCTGCGGCCATCCGCATCCATGAGCTCAGCGGTGCCGCGGTGCTCGCCAAGGGCGGGGTGCGGCTGGCGGGCACGGACGCCGTGGACGTTTACTACGACGGCGATACGCTTGAGGTCCTCAGCGCTCCCAAGGTGGGCGAGGTGGCCGTTTCGGGCGCCGGCTGCTCGTTGGCCGCGGCGGTGACGGCGGAACTCGCCAAGGGCGCCACCCCTTTGGAGGCTGCGCGAACGGCCAAGGAATTCGTCACGGCGGGCATCCGCAACCGGGTGGCCTCGGGCGCCCCTTTCGACGCACTCTGGCAGGGTGGCGCAGGCTAACCCGCTCTCCTGCCCCAGGCCACCCATCCCAGTACGACGGCGGGCCACGCCCTGGGCGCCACCCTAGCGGGGGTCTGCCACCGTTCCCATGAACAGCGGCAGGCCGGTTTCAACGTGCACGATCTGGTAGTGGAATGGCCGGTCGAAATCGATGGTCCGCTCGGGCTGCGGCGGGGCACTGGTGGCCTCTCCGTTGATCTGGGTCACCGCGGCCGCGATGGTGCCCTTTTCGGCGACCGTGATGTTGGCAGCCTGGGCCGCCTGGGTGATCATCATCTGCGGCTGAATGTTGTTGAAGTCCTCCGTGGTGGCGAGCGTCTTCTTGAGGCCCAGGGATTCGAAGACCTTGCGCAGGTCAAAACTGGACTTGTGGTCCCAACGGGGTAGCTGGATCTGTACTGATGCGGGCTGGGCAGTTTCAAACGTGCCGGCGATTTCCATGAGCTTGTCCGCACCGAAGGCCGCAGAGGCGGGGCGGGCCGCTGGATCGGCCGTGTCTTCCGGCAGGACCAGCCGCATGACGAAACCGTCGGCGTACGGAAGGTCAACACCCTGCCAGCCAGCACCTTCCGCATACTTCATCTTGAGCTCGTTATGCATGGCCGGCGCGTCGATCTCCTCGCCCGCGGCTGTTGTGAAGGGCAGGTCAGAGGTGGCGTTCGGGTCGAACGGTGCGCTCCAGGCGGCAGCAAAGTACAGGGAATTGAGCAGGCTGAACGTGTTGTCCGGGTCGTACTTCGCAGGGGCTTCCTTGATCCGTCCGCCAGTGTTCCCGTTCACCCAGGCATCAATGGCTGGCTTCGTTGCTCCCTCATCGCTGAAATCCACCGGATACACGCCCGTTCCATAATGCCGGGCCAGGGTGTCCAGGAAGGGCTCACCGGTGGGCACGCCCTTGTCCACGAAGAGTCCGTTGGCGGAATGCATGACCGGTTTTCGCGGCGGGTTGTCCTCATCCACGGCGCCGGGGTCGCCGTCGAACTGTTCGAGCGAGCGGAGGACCGAGTTCATGGCCTCATCGCGGTTCTCCGCGGGGAATCGCAGGACACTGTCCATCTCGGCCGCCGTCTCGCCGGATGCTCCCGCCCGAAGCATGGCGAGGGCAATCAGGAGGCTCCCGGGCGAGGACACCACATTCCCGTTGGAGCCGTCGCCGCCATCGGTCAGCAGTGCATCGCCGAGGACGAGTGCGGAAGTCCGGAAGGAACGCAGCTCGGCGGCATATGCCGCGCGGTCCACCGAAACCCGCCCGACGCCGTCGGCCGTGAGGAGTTCCGGCGGCGCCGGGGCCGGGGCCGGCGCCGCACACCCTGCCACTGCCAGTACCGCGCCGAGCGCCACCATCCGCTGTAAACGAAACATTTCAGTTGCCTCCCGCGGCGCACCAGGGGCGGGGATCCGCCTTCTCCCAGTCAAACAGCGACGGCGGTGTGAGGCGATGCCGGCAGGGTCACGCTTTGCACTCTTTTTGGTCTCGCGCGAGGCGCGGAGCGCGCTGGACACGTGGGCGGGACGGTGCGTCGAGCTAGCGCCGCGGAATGTTCCGCAGGTTGCTGCGGGCCATGCTGACCGCCTCACCGGCACCGCGGTTCAAAACCACTTTGGACATTGCAGTAGCGAATCCCAGCACCTGCGATCCGGAAATCTTCGGCGGCAGCGACAGCGCCTGCGGATCCGTGATGAGCTCCACCAGCGACGGACCGGGATGCGCGAACGCCGCGCGGTATGCTCCCTCGATCCGCGCAGGATCCGTGACCCGCACGGCGTGGAAACCGAGGGCCCGGGCGACTCCGGCGTAATCGGCGTCGGGCACGTCCACACCAAAATCGGGAAGCCCGTCCACCAGCATCTCCAGCTTGACCATGCCGAGCGTGGAGTTGTTGAAGACCACTACGTTGACGGGCAGTTTGTGGGCGGCCACCGTGATGAGTTCGCCGAGCAGCATGGAAAGCCCGCCGTCGCCTGATACCGAGACCACCTGGCGCCCGGGATAGGCCAGTTGGGCGCCGATGGCGTGCGGGAGGGCGTTGGCCATGGAACCGTGCAGGTAGGAGCCGATCAGCCGGCGTGTGCCCAGGGGGTTGATGTACCGGGCCGTCCAGACGTTGCACATGCCGGTGTCCGCCGTAAAGATGGCATCCTCGGCGGCCACCTGGTCCAGCAGCGACGCCGCGTATTCCGGGTGGATCGGCTGCTTCGTCTCCACCTTGCGGGTGTAGGCACGGACAGATTTGTTCATCAGCCTGTGGTGCTTCTTGAGCATCTGGTCAAGGAACCGGCGGCTCTTTTTCGCCTTCAGCAACGGCATCAGGGCGGCCAGGGTGGGCAGCACGTCGCCGTGGACTGCGATGTCGACGTCGGTCCGCCGGCCCAGCCGGTGGGCGGCCCGGTCCACCTGGGCAGTACGGGTTTCCGGCAGGAACTGGTTGTAGGGGAAGTCGGTGCCCAGCAGGATCAGCAGGTCCGCGTCCTCGATCCCCTCCGCGGCGGCGCCGTAGCCCAGTAGGCCCGTCATCCCGATGTCGTAGGGGTTGTTGTACTGGACAAAGTCCTTGCCGCGGAGTGAGTGGCCGATGGGCGCGTTGATCAGTTCCGCGAGAGAGATCAGTTCGTCATGGGCGCCCTCCACGCCGGCTCCGGC
Source organism: Pseudarthrobacter sulfonivorans (assembly GCF_031454915.1). Classification (GTDB taxonomy): domain Bacteria; phylum Actinomycetota; class Actinomycetes; order Actinomycetales; family Micrococcaceae; genus Arthrobacter; species Arthrobacter sulfonivorans_C. Next base: position 166,926 of record NZ_JAVDRS010000002.1, read on the forward strand.
AAAGATCGCCACCTTCCCGGCTTCGTTGATCGCATCCGCCAGCTCCCGGACGCTGGCCGGATCCGGGACCAGGCTGGCTGGCCGGAAGGTTGCGGGGAGCGGCGTTTCGGCTGTCGCTTCCAGCCCTGCAATATCGCCTGGCAGCGTGACGACGGCGACTCCCCCGAGGCCGATGGCGTGCTGGATGGCGCTGTGCATCACGCGGGGCGCCTGCTCGGCAGTGCTGACCATTTCCGAGTAGACCGAGCATTCATTGAAGAGCCGGTCGGGGTGGGTTTCCTGGAAGAAGCTGCTGCCGATCTGCTTGCTGGGGATGTGGGAGGCGATGGCCAGCACGGGTGCCCCGGACCGGTTCGCGTCGTAGAGGCCGTTGATCAGGTGGAGGTTGCCCGGGCCGCAGGAGCCCGCGCAAACAGCCAGTTTTCCCGTCAGCTGTGCTTCCGCAGCGGCGGCGAAGGCGGCGGCTTCCTCATGCCGGACGTGGATCCAGTCGATGCCGCCCTCCGCGGAACCACCAGTTTGGCGGACGGCGTCCACGATCGGGTTGAGGCTGTCGCCCACAATCCCGTAGATCCGCTGCACACCTGCAGCCTGGAGCTGTTCGATGAGCTGGGTGGCGAGTTCCTTGGCCATGCGTGCACACTCCCGCGATCAGGTTGATGGGCTGAGAAGTTGATCAACTGACAGGGCCAATATAGTCCCCACCCGCATCGGAACGCTCTCCCACTTAACGCAGGAAAACCCCGGAAGCTCTCACACTTTCCCCAAGAAAGTGAAAGAGCATCCTGGTGGGGTGGCGGGGTGGTGGGCGGACGACGGCGGGTGGGCACCCGCCGTCGTGCGTCACCGGAGGCTGTCCCCCACGAAGGGCGCTAGGCGTTGATGAGGTCCTTGTCCTTGTCGTCGTCCTTGGCAGGACGCGTCCAGGCATCGCCCTGTTCGCGGTCCAGGTGGGTGGTCTTCTTGTTCTTCAGGGCGAAGATGTACACCACCAGGGAGATGGCAATGGCCACGGTGACGTAGGTGAAGAACAGGTCCACCCGCTCGGCCTTCTGGAACGCGGCACCCAGCAGCGGGACCGTGCCGCCGAACAGCGAGTTGGCGATCGCATAGCCCAGCCCGACGCCCAGGGCGCGGATCGAAGCGGGGAACAGTTCAGCCTTCACCAGGGCGTTGATGGAGGTGTAGCCGCCAACGATCAGCAGGCCACCCAGCATCAGCATAAACGCGGTGAACGGGTCCTTGGTGCCGGACAGGGTTGAGAGCAGCGGCCAGGTGAAGAGGACACCGGTGATGCCGAACCAGAGCAGCAGCGGCTTGCGGCCCACCTTGTCCGAGATCATGCCGTAGACGGGCTGAAGCAGCATAAAGATGAACAGGGCCCAGAAGTTGATGACTGAGGTGTCGGTCTTGGCGATGCCGGAGGTATCGTTCATGAACTTCAGGATGAAGTTGGTGTACGTGTAGAACGCCACGGTGCCGCCGAGGGTGACGCCGATGCAGATCATCAGCGGCTTCCAGTACTGCGTGAACAGCAGACGCATGGTGCCGGGCTGGGCCTCGCCTGCAGCCACCGGTGCCTGAGCTGCGCGGACCTGCTCTTCAGAAACGGTTTCCTCCATCGAACGCCGCAGCCACAGGACCACGAGGGCGGCCACACCGCCGATGGCGAACGGGATACGCCAGCCCCACTCGGTGAGGTCGCCCTTGGGCATGGCGTTCTGAAGGATGACGAGAACCAGCAGGGCCAGCATCTGGCCGCCGATGAGGGTCACGTACTGGAAGCTGGAGAAGAAGCCGCGGCGCTTGGAGGTTGCAGCCTCGGACATGTAGGTGGCGCTGGTGCCGTACTCGCCACCCACGGAGAATCCTTGGACCAGGCGGATGAAGATCAGCATCACCAGCGCCCAGACGCCCACCTGTTGCGTGGTGGGCAGGAGCGCGATGGCGAAGGACCCCGCGGACATCAGCGTGACACTGAGGGTCAGCGCAGCTTTGCGGCCCTTCCGGTCGGCGTAGCGGCCGAAGAACCAGGCGCCGATGGGGCGCATCAGGAACGACGTCGAAAAGACGGCCATCGCTTCCAGGCCCGCCTGGAGGTCGTCCTGGGAGTTGAAGAAATGGGACTGGAAGTAGGCAGCGAAGACCGTGTAGACGTACAGGTCGTACCACTCCACCAGGTTGCCTGCGGAGCCCTTGAGGATGTTGCTCACTGCCCGGCGGGTCTGGGCTGCCTCACTCTGCACTTCGGTTTGCTGGGTGCTCATCGCTGAACCTTCCTGGGCTGCGGCGCCGCGGCTTCCTGGCTAAATTTCCTGCTATCCATGGCAACATTGCCCATGGTTCCTCCTCGACGTTGACGGTCCCCCGCACACGCCGAGGGCCTCATCCAAGTTATGCGTGATGCACAGCACAGCCAACGTGGAAGGGCACTTCCTAACACTTCCTTAGGTTTCGCCGGGGCCGGGGGGTAATCTCCAAAGCGGGCAGATTTTGGTGCCCAGTCAACGAAAAAGGGACCGGACCATGGAATTGCTGATCGTCGAGGACGACGACGCCATGGCATCCGCGCTGGCCGCAGCGGTAGTGACCGCGGGCCATAACCCCACCCGGGTAGCCCGCGGGGCCGACGCCCTGCTGGTCCACCGGAAGTTCGGGGTGATCCTGCTGGACCTGGGGCTCCCGGACATGGATGGGCTCGACGTACTGCGGAAGCTGCGCCAAGTCACCGCGGTGCCCATCCTGATACTGACAGCGCGCGACGACGAACGCAGCGTGGTGCTCGGGCTGCGGTCAGGAGCGGATGACTATCTCGTCAAGCCGGTGAAGCTGGTTGAGCTGCTTGCCCGCATCGAAGCGGTCACCCGCCGCGCGGGCCGCCACTTCGACACACCGCAGCGGAACATCGTGCTGCGGGACCTGGAGATTGACCTAGAGCGGCGTGTGGCAACCCGGGGTTCTGAAGAGTTGCCGCTGACGGCCACGGAGTTCGACCTCCTCGCACTTTTGGCCGGCCATGCGGGTTCGGTGGTGACCAGGGAACAGATCCTCGACGCACTGTGGGGAGACGCTTTCGTGGCCTCCTCCCGCGCCCTCGACGTGCACCTGACCGGGCTGCGGGCCAAGCTCCAACTTCCGGGCTTCATCATTAATGTCCGCGGCGTGGGCTACCGGATCGAGGCGGACTCCGCTTGAAGCTGCGCGTCCTGGGCATCCTGAGCGTGCTGTCCGTCCTCCTGGTGATCTTTGGCTCCACCGCCATCCTGGCGTCCGTCAGCCGGGAGCTGACCCAGGAACTCCAGATCAAAAGGGTGACCGCGCTGAACCGGTTCGCGCAGGTGGCCTTCGACGCCGCAACTGCCGAAGAGTCCGCGGGGCTGCAGACGGAGATGAACAGATACTCCGAACTCTACGGAGAGGGGGTCCTGATCCGCCTCCAGCAGGGCACCCTGCGCTCGGGTGGCCTGAATGAGGACAGAACCGACGTCGGGGATGCCCTGGCCCGGGCAAATTTGAACCTCAGCGACACCACGCTTGCGCCGCTTCAGCCGTTCGGCCCGGACTCCGAGGTACTGTCCCGTTCCTTCGGCAGCGCCAGCCAGGTGCTGGGCGAGGTGGTCCTGGAAGTGGACCTGGAGGCAGCCCGGCAGAAACTGCGGGAACGGTGGCTCATCGTCGGGTTGGCGGCCGCCGCGCTCGCGGCGATGCTGCTCCTGGCCGCCTCTCGGGTGACCGGGTGGGTGCTGCGTCCGGTCCACCGCCTGAACTCGGCGGTGACTGAACTTGAGGCAACCGGCCGGACCAGTCAACTTCCTGAGGACGGGCCGCCGGAGCTGCGGGAACTGAGCCGTTCCTTCACCACGATGGCCCGGACTGTCAGCAACAGCCTGGAGTCCCAGCGGCAACTGATCGCTGACACCTCACACGAGCTCCGTAACCCAGTGGGCGCGCTGCGGCTCAGGATCGATCTTCTCCAGCTGGAACTCCAGAGCGTCCGCCAGAAGGATGCGGCGGCCGGGGTCCTGGCAGAGCTCGAGCATCTGGAAGGCATCCTCGAGGGAGTCCTGAAGCTGGCGGCGGCTGAGCACAGGGCGAGTGAGGACGCTGCCCGGAGTCCGGCGGGCCCTTCCCGCGGTCCCTTGGGCGGGGCGCAGGCGCCCATCGATCCCTACCCGGTCCTCCAGGACGAGACCGAACGCGCAGAACCTGCGGCACGGCGAAGCGGGGCAACAATCCTGCTGCACAGCGCTCCGGAGCCGGCCGCGCACATTGCCTGCAACCCCGCCGAACTGGCCCAGATGGTGGCGGAACTGCTCAACAACGCCATCAAATACGCACCAGGCGCCCACATCTCGGTCGCTGCCCGCCTGCGTGAAGGCAGTGTCACCATCGAAGTGTCCGACAACGGCCCCGGCCTTTCCGCCGACGAACGGGCAGCAGCCACTGGCCGGTTCTGGCGCTCGCCGCGCAACCGCGGCATCCGCGGCAACGGCCTGGGCATGACCATTGTGGACAAACTGGCCGGCGCCAACGGCGGCCGCCTCGTTCTGGCCGAGGCCTCGCCCCACGGGCTGATTGCGCGCCTCGAATTTCCGCTGGCAGCTGCGGGACCGGATGCGGCGGCCGGACCGGATCCCGCGGCCAGTCCGGGGCAGGTGGACTCGAATGATTGACTTTAACGGAGCCGATGCCTTTCCCCGCCGGACAGCCCTCAAGGCTGGCCTGGCCGCCGGGCTGACCGGCCTCCTGCTTCCAGCCATTAGCGGCTGCACAGCCGAGGAACGTCCGGACACCGTGACCGTGGCCGGCGGCGAACCGGGTGGCTTTTACCTGGAGTTCGCTGGACTGCTGGCGGAATCCCTGCAACGCCACGGTGGAGCAGGCCAGGCCACCGCGCTGACCACCGGGGGCAGCCTGGACAACCTCGAACTCCTGCTCTCCGGCAAGGCAACATTCGCCGTCGCACTCTCTGACTCAGCTGCGCAGCGCGTTGCGGCCGGTGACGCCACCACCGTCGGAATATCCGCCGTCGGGAAGGTGTACGAGAACTACGTCCACTGCGTTGTCCGGAAGGAAAGCGGCATCCGGAACATCGCCGGGCTGGCCAGCCGGACCGTGGCTGTTGGCGAGCCCGGGTCGGGGACATCGCTGACCACTCCCCGCCTGATCGAGGCTGCAGGGCTGACTTCGGCGGCTGTAGGCGCTGGCTCCGAAGCCTCATCCCCCGGGACAGTCACCGTCCTCAATCTTGGGCTCAACGAGGGTCTCGCGGCCCTGCAGAATGGTTCCGTAGATGCGCTGTTCTGGTCTGGCGGTGTGCCTACCGCGGCGATTGCGGCGGCCCACAGCGACGCAGGACTTTCGCTCCTGGACCTTTCCCCGCTCCTTCCGGCGCTGCGCGCAAAACATGGCCTGTTCTACGACCGCGTCCTCATCCCGGAGGGCGCCTACCCGGGCATCCCGGCGGTCTGGACCGTGGGCGTGGCAAACCTGCTTCTGTGCCGGAGCGACGCGGATTCCCGGACGGTGAAAAAGACCGTCGAGATTCTGGTGGGCCATGCCGAAGAGCTGGTCCCGCGGTCGAGCCTGGGCGTCCAGTTTCTGAGTCCGGAGTCGTTGATCAACACCCCGGGGCTGCCGCTGCACCCCGCCGCGGCAGCCGCCTACCGCGAGCTCCACGGTTAGGCGAGACGGCGTCCCGGGTCAGTTCCCCGAGTGGGCCTGCAGGAAGCTGTACACCTCGGTCTCGTCCACGCCGGGGAACGCGCCGGGCGGCATCGCGGCCAGCAGGTGCGAATGGGCACGGGCCGAGGGCCAGGCGTTGCCGGCCCACTCGGAGGCCAGCGACGCCGGAGGCCGTTTGCAGCAGTTCGGGTCCGGGCACGTGGACTTCTCCCGGGCCGTGGTTTCCCGGCCCCGGAACCATTTCACATGCTGGTACGGCACGCCGATCGACAACGAAAACTCGCCGGTAGCCGAACGTTCGGTCCGGGCCGTGCACCAGTACGTCCCGGACGGCGTGTCCGTGTACTGGCTGTAGGCGCTGAACTTGTCCGGCACGTCGAACACCGCCCGCGACGTCCACGACTTGCACGACGGCTGGCCCTCGATGGCTCCCGTGTGGTCCATCGGAAACGTCACGCCGTCGTTCTCATAGGCCTTGTAGATGATGCCGCTCTGGTGGGTCTTCTGGAAGTGGGTGGTGATCCCCAGGTGCTTCGTGGCCAGGTTGGTGAAGCGGTGCGCAGCGGTCTCGTAGGAGACGGCAAAAGCGTCGCGGATGTCTTCAACAGCGATTTCCTTGGCCGCTTTGGCTTTCTGCAGGAAGTCAACGGTGGCCTGCTCGGGCAGCAGCAGCGCGGCCGCGAAGTAGTTGGTGGCAACCCGCTGGGCCAGAAAGTCGCCGTAGCTCTTGGGCGTCTCGTGCCCCAAGACGTAGTGCCCCAACGCCTGCAGCAGGACCGAACGCGGGTCGTGGTCCTGGCGCTGGCTCTGCGTCAGGTAAATTCTGCGGTTCTTCAAATCGGTCACGGAACGGGTGGAATGCGGCAGATCGCCCACGTGGTGGAGGGTGAAGCCGAGCTTTTCCGCGATGTCGGCGATCACGTGCTGGCTGAGCGGGCCAGCCGTGTAGCCCACCAGCCCGAGCACCTTCTGTGCCTCGGCCTCATACTCCGGGAAGTAGTTGCCGCGCTCGCGCATCATGGCACGCAGTTCACCGTTCGCGCGGCGGGCCTCCTCCGGCGTCGCCACCTGCTCGTTAAGCTTGCGTTCGAGTTCGTGCAGCAGCCCCACCTGCGCCTCCAGCACATCGAGCGGGAGCCGCGCGCTGATGCGGATTTTGGGCAGGTTCAGCGACTCGTACAGGGGCCCGCGCTGGTAGCGTTCCAGCTCAATTTCCAGGGCAGCGCGGCGGCTCGGCGGCTCGGCGCCCAGCAGCTGGTCGATGCTCACGTTGAGCGCGGCGGCCAGCCCCTGCAGCAGGCTCAGTTTGGGCTCCCGCTTGCCGTTTTCGATCAGGCTCAGCTGGCTCGGTGCAGTCCCGACGGCGGCGCTCAGGTCATCGAGCGTGTACCCAACCTGCTTCCGCAGATGCCGCACGCGGCGGCCCAGGCTGATGACGTCCAGTTCCGGTGCGACGGCGGACGACGAGGACGGTGCAACGTCGCGATTCCAGCTTCCAGGTGACATTTCTTGAGAATACGCGAAGAAACGCATTTCTTTCTACCCTTTTCCCCTATTGCATAGCTTGGAAGTGCTGAAAAGTAGTGATCACGGAAAGAAACACCGCACCGGGAGAGCCGGCCGGGACTGCAGCGACGCAGCACCGGCCGGCGGATATCCACCCGGAGCTCAATCAAGGAGACAACGATGACTGCAGCATTTGAGCCCACCCAGCAGACGCCCGCCGAGCAGGCTGCCGCCCTGGAGCTTGAGTGGGCCGCCAATCCCCGCTGGGAAGGTGTGACCCGTGACTACAAGGCAGCGGATGTGGTCAAGCTCCGCGGCCGTGTCTCCGAAGAACACACGCTGGCCCGCCGCGGTGCCGAAAAGCTCTGGAAGCAGCTCACCGAAGAGCACAAAACCGGCGGCTACACCAACGCCCTGGGCGCCCTGACCGGCAACCAGGCAGTGCAGCAGGTCAAGGCTGGCCTGCGTGCCATCTACCTCTCCGGCTGGCAGGTTGCCGCGGACGCCAACAACTCCGGCCACACCTACCCGGACCAGTCGCTGTACCCGGCCAACTCGGTTCCCACGGTGGTACGCCGGATCAACAATGCACTGCTCCGCGCCGACCAGATCGAATTCTCCGAAGGCGTCCAGACCGTCGAGGACTGGATGGTCCCGATCGTCGCCGACGCCGAGGCCGGCTTCGGGGGCCCGCTGAACGCCTACGAACTCATGAAATCCATGATCCAGGCCGGCGCTTCGGGCGTGCACTGGGAAGACCAGCTCGCCTCGGAGAAGAAGTGCGGCCACCTCGGCGGCAAGGTGCTCATCCCCACCCAGCAGCATGTCCGCACCCTGAACGCCGCCCGGCTGGCAGCCGACGTCGCAGGCACCCCGTCCGTGGTCATCGCCCGGACCGACGCCGAGGCGGCCACCCTGATCACCTCCGACGTCGATCCCCGCGACCAGGAATTCGTCACCGGCGAACGCACCCCGGAAGGCTTCTACAAGGTCCGCAACGGCATCGAACCCTGCATCGCCCGCGCCAAGGCCTACGCCCCGTACTCTGACCTCATCTGGATGGAGACGGGCACCCCGGACCTGGAGCTGGCCCGCAAGTTCGCCGAGGCGGTCAAGGCTGACTTCCCGGACCAGATGCTCTCCTACAACTGCTCGCCGTCGTTCAACTGGCGCAAGCACCTGGACGACGCCACCATCGCGAAGTTCCAGCGTGAACTCGGCGCCATGGGCTTCACCTTCCAGTTCATCACCCTGGCCGGCTTCCACGCCCTGAACTACTCGATGTTCGATCTCGCCCACGGCTACGCCCGTGAAGGCATGAGCGCCTACGTCGAGCTCCAGGAGAAGGAATTCGCCTCCGAGTCCCGCGGCTACACCGCGACCAAGCACCAGCGCGAAGTCGGCACCGGCTACTTCGACGACATCGCTACTGCGCTCAACCCGAACGCATCCACCCTCGCCCTGGTCGGATCGACCGAAGAGGGCCAGTTCCACTAATCCCCAGCCGCCCCTCCGCTCGCAAGCTCGCGAGGGAACCCGGCGGCCGTGGGCCCACTTAGCGTTCGACGGCGGTTATCACCGCCGGCCCTTCGGACCGGCAACGCTCGGCGTGCTATTCCCCATGGCCGGCTTCTTACCTCGCTGAGCGAGGACGAAGCCGGCCACAGGGCCCCTTTTACGCACGCTGCCGCGTTACCGGCTCCTCCGGCCTTGTGCCCCGCTTACCACGTGCCGCTACCCGCCGTCGAACTTCCCTTTTCGTCTTTAAGGAGACTTGAAATGAACACTTTTACTGACAACTTCACGATCAACGGCATCACTTTGACCGCGCAGCCCATTTGCCGGCAGGACGAGGTTCTTACTCCGGATGCTTTGGAGTTTGTCGCAAAACTGCACCGGGCCACTGCCGGACGCCGGCAGGAACTGCTGCAGGCCCGCCGGACCCGCCGGGCTGAAATCGCCGCCGGCCAGGACCCGCGTTTCCTCCGCGAGACCGAGGACATCCGCAACGATCCGTCATGGCGCGTCGCTCCCCCGGCACCCGGCCTGGAGGACCGCCGCGTGGAAATCACCGGCCCGGTGGATAAGAAGATGACCATCAACGCCCTGAACTCCGGCGCCAAGGTCTGGCTCGCAGACATGGAAGACTCCTCCACCCCCACCTGGCGCAACGTCATCAAGGGCCAGCTGAACCTCACCGACGCCCTGGAGCGCCGGATCGATTACACCTCCCCCGAGGGCAAGGATTACAAGCTCCGCCCCGCCGGCGAACTGCCCACCATCGTGGTCCGCCCCCGCGGCTGGCACCTGCCCGAGAAGCACATGATCATCGACGGCGCCCCCGTGGCCGGTGGCATCGTGGACTTCGGCCTGTACTTCTTCCACAACGCCCGCCGGCTCCTGGCCCAGGGCAAGGGCCCATACTTCTACCTGCCCAAGATCGAGAACCACCTCGAGGCACGGCTGTGGAACGACATCTTCATCCTCGCCCAGGACCTGCTCGGCATCCCGCAGGGCACCATCCGTGCCACCGTGCTGATCGAAACGATCACCGCAGCGTTCGAAATGGAGGAGATCCTCTACGAACTGCGCGACCACGCCTCGGGCCTGAACGCCGGCCGCTGGGACTACATCTTCTCCCTGATCAAGAACTTCCGTACCCGCGGCCCCCGGTTCGTCCTCCCGGACCGCGCCCAGGTCACCATGACCGCCCCCTTCATGCGCGCCTACACCGAACAGCTGGTCCGTGCCTGCCACAAGCGCGGCGCCATGGCCATCGGCGGCATGGCTGCTGCCGTCCCCAACCGCAAGGACGAAGCCGCCAACACCAACGCGTTCGAAAAGGTCCGCGCCGACAAAACCCGCGAGGCCAACGACGGCTTCGACGGCTCCTGGGTGGCCCACCCGGACCTGGTGCCGGTCTGCCGCGAAGTGTTCGACGCCACCCTCGGCGACCGCCCCAACCAGCTGGAGCGCACCCGCGAGGACGTCATCCCCGATGACCGCGCCCTGATCAACGTGGCCGCCACCGAAGGCACCATCACCGAGCAGGGCATCCGGAACAACATCGAGGTGGGCATCCGCTACATCGAGTCCTGGCTCCGCGGGAACGGCGCCGTCGCCATCCACAACCTCATGGAAGACGCCGCCACCGCGGAAATCTCCCGCTCGCAGCTGTGGCAGTGGATGTTCGCATCCGCCATCACCGACCACGGCGAAATCATCACCCACCACTGGATCGAGGAACTGCTCGACGAAGAGTTCGCACGCCTGGAACGCTTCGACGGCGACCGCTTCGAAGACGCCCGCGACATCTTCGAAGAAGTCACCCTCAGCCAGGACTTCCCGTCCTTCCTCACCCTCCCCGCCTACGCCCGCTACCTCACCGAGGCCCGCGAGAAGGCAACCCAGGAAGAGCTCGCCGCCGCGTAAAGCAGCACAGATTTCCGTCTGCCGGGCAGGCACGCCCTTCGCAACAGGCACCCCCGAGATCCGGGGAGCCGGCCCGGCGACGGAACACCCCGTGTGATCCAGCGATGCTCGTTATCTTTCCTCAAGAAAGTGAGAGCATCGCTGGTTAAGCTGCATTAGGTGAGACAGCGTTTGAGGTAGGGGGCGCAGAAGGGGAAGGCGAGACAGAACGACGGCGGGACGTGTCAGCGTCCCTTCGGCACCTTCCGCACGGAGAGGGTTGTGCTGACGAAGAAGACCAGGGTCGACACCAGGATCACCAGCAACGCCGGGGTCCAGGAGCCGGCAGCGTCGTGCACAAATCCAATGAGCGGCGGGGACACCGCCGCAAAGCAGTAGCCAATGCCCTGCACCGTGGCCGACATCCTGCCCGCACTTACCTGGTCCTTGGCCAGCTTGATGATGGCGATGAAGATGATGGTGATCCCGCCGCCCTGGGAGATGCCGCCGGAGACGGACCACAGCCACCACAGCTCCGGTGCCAGCAGCAGCCCGGCCGGAACGGCCATCCACAGGACGCCCAAGGTGACGGCCGTCGTCGTCGTACTGAAGTATTTGGCCGCTAACGGCACGCCGAGCCCGCCGACGATGGCGAAGATCTGGAACAGTGACGAACCCGCCCCGGCCGCCGAAGCGGACATATCCAGCTCATCGTGAAGGTAGCTGGGCAGCCATGCCGTCACCGCATAGTAGGAAAATGCCTGGCCGGCAAAGCCCAAGGTCAGGCCGGCGGTAATCCAGCCGGAACCCTTGACCGCGGAATGCTCCTGCCCGCCATTGACCACGGCCCCGGAGGGCACAAACGCGGTGCGGGGACCCACGGCGAACGTCCAGAAAACGATGGCCACCACGGCCAGGATGCCCACGGACGCGAGCGCCATACGCCAGCCGGCCACTTCGGCGAGCGGCGCCGTGGCCATCGACGTCACGAATGATCCGATGTTCAGGGCCGCCGTGTAAACGCCCATGGCTGTGCCCTGCCGCCAGGGTGAGAAGTCGCGGCGGATGATCAACGGCACGGCGATATTGCCCACTGTGATGGCCACGCCGATCATCACCGTTCCCACCACCACCGGTCCCGGGCCGCCGGCCGACCGGACAATGACGCCCGCCAGGACGCCCAGAATGGTGAGGGAGACGGCGAACTCGGCTCCGAATTTCCTGGTGGCCAAGGACGCCAGCGGGGCGGCGACCGCGAAGCACAGCACCGGAATGCTAGTCAGCAGGCCCAGCATCACCGGGGAAAATCCCAGGTCGGCCTGCATCAGGTCCACCACGGGGGCCACAGCGACGAAGGGTCCGCGCAGGTTGAGCGCCAGCAGGCCGATGCACGCCAGCAGGATCCATGCCTTCGGAACCTTCGCCAGGAAGTGCCCGCTCACGAGATGGCCCGGCGGCTTAAAAATGATTTCATCACCTCCAATTGCTATCACGCCCCACCCCCTGAGAGTTTTTGTCCAGATAATGGGCCCTAGAATGACGGAATCGGGCAGTATCTGGACAAAAACTCGGAACACACATCTCCGGACGAAGGAATAGACATGCAGCAGCGGCTTGCCATCCTCGACGACTACCAGGACGTGGCGCACGGCTTCGCCGACTGGACCTCCCTGGAACAGGTCTCCACCGCCGTCTTCCGGGAGCCGTTCCAGTCCGAAGATGCCCTCGCCGCAGCGCTGGCCGACGTCCAGATCGTGGTGGCGATGCGGGAGCGGACCCCTTTTCCGCGCTCCGTGCTGGAGCGGCTTCCCGGCCTGAAACTTCTGGTGACAACCGGCATGGCCAACGCCGCCATCGACGTGGCCGCGGCTGAAGAACTCGGGATCACCGTCTGCGGCACGTCAGGCTCGCCCACCGCCGCCCCGGAGCTGACGTGGGGTCTGCTCTTGGCGCTGGCCCGGAACCTCCCGGCCGAGGAGAACTCGCTACGGGCCGGCACGTGGCAAACGTCCGTGGGAATGGAGTTGTCCGGCAAGACGCTCGGCGTAGTGGGCCTCGGCAAGATCGGGCGCCGGATTGCCGCCTACGGGCAGGCGTTCGGGATGGAAGTACTGGCTTGGAGCCAGAATCTGACCGAGGAGGCCGCCGCAGAGGCAGGGGTCCAGAAAGTCAGCAAGGAGGACCTTTTCAGGAATTCCGACGTCGTCACCCTCCATCTGCGGCTGTCGCCCCGTTCCGAGGGGATCGTCGGTGAGCGCGAACTGCGGCTCCTTGGCCCGGAAGGCCTCCTCGTGAACACGTCACGGGGTCCCCTGGTTGAGCAGGACGCCCTGGTGCGCGCCCTGAACGAAGGCTGGATCCGCGGGGCTGCCCTGGACGTGTTCGACACCGAGCCCATCCTGCCGGCCCACCCGCTCCTCAGCACCCCCAACACAGTGCTCTCCCCGCACCTTGGCTACGTCACGCAGGAAAGCTACCGGCAGTTCTACGGCGGGGCGTTCGAAGACGTCAAAGCCTGGCTTGAGGGGTCGCCGGTGCGGGTGCTTACTGCCGGATGACTACGGTGTCGTAAATACGAACCCTTAGCCGGCCGCGGCGATCGTTGCCTCGATAGCCGCGGGCGACAACACATATTGCGTGACCAGCTGGCTGGCTCCAAGGATCGCTGCCTTGTCTCCCGCGAGGGACAGGGCGATACGCAAGTGGCTGGTGGCCAGTGGCAACGACCGCCGGTACACCACCTCGCGAACGCCAGCCATCAGGTGTTCGCCGGCCTGGCCCAGGCTTCCGCCGATCACGATGACCGACGGGTTGAGCAGGTTGACCACGGTGGCCAGCACATCGCCTACGTCCCGTCCGGCCTGGCGCAGGGCGTGAATGGCCTGCACATTGCCCTCGCTTACGAGCCGCAGCACATCGCTGCCCTTGCTTGCCGGGACGCCCTGCCGCTCCAGTTCAGCGGCCAGCGCGGGTGCGGATGCGAGCGCCTCCAGACAGCCGTAGTTGCCGCACCGGCAGAGCACGTCATCGCCACGCGGAACGCGGACGTGGCCCAGGTCGCCCGCCGTGCCGTTGGCACCGCGCTGCAGTTCACCGCTGCTGATGATGCCCGAGCCAACGCCCGTGGCAACTTTGATAAACAGGAAATTGGCGTGCTCCGGCCAGTGCGCCGTCCGCTCCCCCAGCGCCATGATGTTCACGTCGTTGTCCACCAGCACCGGTACCGGCAGCGAGCGCTGCACATAACGGACCACATCGAAGCCGTCCCAGCCAGGCATGATGGGCGGCTTAACCGGCCGTCCAGTGGCATGCTCCACCGGCCCCGGCAGCCCGATCCCGACGCCGGCCAGATCGTGGGTGCCCCGCCCCGCCTTCTGGAGCAGCGCCAGGCCCTCCTTGACCACCTTGCCCAGCACGGCTTCCGGACCGGCGGCCACATCCTGGGCCAGCCGCCGTTCGGCCAGGACTTTACCGCTGAGGTCGGTGACTGCCACGATCACGTGGGTGGCCCCGACGTCCACCGCCAGCACTGCGCGTGCCGCCGGGTTGAACGCAAAGCGCGACGGCGGCCTGCCGCCGCTGGAATTCGCCTCCCCCGCAGGCCCCACGAGGCCGGATGCGATAAGGGCGTCGATGCGTGCTGCCACGGTGGAACGCGCCAGTCCGGTGGTCAGGGCCAGCTCGGCACGGGTGCGTGCCCGGCCGTCCCGCAGGAGCTGGAAGAGGTCACCGGCGCGGGCCAGGCCACTGGCGTGATCCGGGGAAGCTGGCTCGGTTGCGGGGGCGGGGCTCATGGATCATGAATAACACACGTCCGTTCTGCCTGTCACGCCAAACAAAGAATGACAGCTGGCATTCAACTTTTGCTTGACGCTCGGCATAAGTCGTTCTAGCTTTAGTGGAGGCCACCCTTGGCAACCAGTCAGTGTTCGTCCGCCCACAGGAGAACCAATGAACTATTCCCTTCAGCTCTACACGCTCCGCGACGCGATGCAAGAGGACCTGCCCGGCACCATCCGGAAGGTCGCCGAGATCGGCTTTACGCAGGTGGAGCCGTACAACTTCGTGGCCACAGCCGAGGAACTCGGGAAGGCGCTGAAGGAGAACGGGCTGACCGCTCCGTCCGGGCACGCGCCGCTGCTCAGCCAGGACCAGGACCAGATCTTTGCGGCGGCCAAGGCACTCGGTATCTCCACGGTCATCGAACCCTTCATCACCGCCGAGCGGTGGCAGTCCGCCGAAGCCATCCAACAGACTGCCGCGAGCCTCAATGACGCCGCCAGGAAGGGCGCCGAATACGGCATCCGCGTGGGCTACCACAACCATCAGTGGGAGCTGGAGTCCGCCGTCGAAGGCCGGACCGCACTCGAATACTTCACAGACCTCCTTAACCCCGAAGTGGTCCTCGAAGTGGACACGTACTGGGTGGCCGTGGGCGGTCACGACCCCGTCGCCGTGCTGGAGCGGCTGGGCGACAGGGTGAAGTTCATCCACATCAAGGACGGCCCTCTGAACACAGACACCAAGGCGCAGCTGCCGGCGGGCAAGGGCAAGGTCGCCGTGCTGGACGTCATTGCGGCCGCCAGGTCCCTGGAGGTCGGCGTGGTGGAGTTTGACGACTACGCCGGCGACATCTTTGAAGGCATTGCCGAGAGCCTGGCGTACCTGAACGCCGCCGGAGCAGTAGGAACCACCGCCGAAAACGCCACAGCATGAGCCGCGCAGCAACAATTCGCAAAGGGCCCGTAGGCGTCGCCGTCATCGGCGCCGGAAACATCAGCAAGCAGTACCTGGACAACCTCATGGTCTTCCCGGACCTCAAGGTCCTCGTCATCGCCGATCTCTTCGAGGAAGCGGCAGCGGCCCGCGCCAAGGAGTATGGCATCCCCGAGTGGGGCGGCGTGGACGCGGCCCTGAACCACCCCGACGTCGAAATCATCGTCAACCTGACCATCCCTGCGGCGCACGTTGAAGTGGCCACGGCGGCTGTGAACGCGGGCAAGCACGTCTGGACCGAGAAGCCCTTCTCCCTGGACCGCGAATCAGGACTGGGCCTCCTCAAGACGGCCGACGCCGCCGGGATCCGCCTGGGCTGCGCGCCGGATACCTTCCTCGGCGCAGGCCTCCAGACTGCCCTGCGCGTGATCCAGCGCGGCGACATCGGGACGCCCCTGACGGCCATGACCACGTTCCAGACGCCCGGCCCGGAGTCCTGGCACCCCAACCCGGCGTTCCTCTTCCAGTCCGGTGCAGGCCCGCTCTTCGACATGGGCCCGTACTACCTCACCACCCTCATCCAGACGTTCGGCTCCATCCGCAAGGTGGCCGCCGTCGGCTCCTCCGCCAAAGCGACGCGCGTCATCGGCTCCGGACCCAAGGCCGGCGAGGAGTTCACCGTCGAGGTCCCCACGCATGTCAGCGCAATGGCCCAGTTCGAGAGTGGCGCGTCCTCGCACAGCGTGTTCTCGTTCGAGTCGCCCCGCGTACGGATGGGCTTCGTGGAGATCACCGGCACCGAAGCCACGCTCTCGCTGCCGGACCCCAACTATTTCGACGGCGACATCCGGCTCTGGCGGGCAGGGGACGAAGACTGGACCACGGTCCCCGCAACCGGTCCCGCCAATGGCCGCGGCATGGGCGTCCTGGATATGGCCCGGGCCCTCCGCGCCGGCGTCCCCCACCGCGCCACCGGGGATCTGGCCTACCACGTCCTGGATGCCATGGTCTCGATCTCCGAGTCCGTGGAATCCGGCACGTTCGTGGACGTCGAGAGCTCGGCAGCGGCGTCGCCCGCCCTGCCCGAGGACTGGGCACCCGAAACCGCTACCCTCTAGGGGCCACGCCATGACTGCACAGGATCCATCCGCACAGGGCAACACACCGCGCAAGACGCCGCTCGGCGTCGCGATGATCGGCTATGCGTTTATGGGCAAGGCCCACTCCAACGCCTGGCGCAACGTGGCGTCCTACTTCGACGTCCCGGCCTTCGAGCAGAAAGTCCTGGTGGGCCGCGACGCTGCCGGAGTGGCTGAAGCCGCCGCGAAATACGGCTGGGCCGAGACCGCCAACGACTGGCGGTCCGTCCTGGACCGCGAGGACATCGACATTGTAGACATCTGCGCGCCGGGCTGGATGCACGCCGAAATCGCCATCGCGGCGCTCCAGGCCGGCAAGCACGTCCTCGTGGAGAAGCCGCTTGCGAACACCCTTGCCGAGGCCGAGGCCATGGCAGCGGCCGCGCAGGCAGCCCGGGCCAACGGCGTGCAGTCCATGATCGGCTTCAACTACCGGCGCGTGCCCGCGCTGGCCCTGGCCCGGGAACTCATCACGGAAGGCCGGGTGGGTACGGTCCGCCAGGTCCGCGCCTCCTACCTCCAGGACTGGCTGGCGGATGAAACGGCCCCCATGACCTGGCGGCTGAACAAGGAAACCGCCGGCTCCGGCGCGCTGGGCGACATTGCCTCCCACACGATCGACCAGGTGCTGTTCCTGCTCGCGGACCAGGTCACCGAGGTTTCCGGCCGCCTGCACACCTTCGTGGGCCGGCGCCCCGGGGCCGGTGGTCCCGCAAGCGGGATGGAGGAGGTAACGGTCGACGACGCTGCCTGGGCCACACTCTCCCTCGCCTCCGGAGCGATCGCCTCAGTGGAGGTCTCCCGGGTTGCCACCGGCCAGAAAAACTCGCTGAAGCTGGAGGTCTACGGGGACAAGGGCGCCATTCTGTTCGATCTGGAGAACCTCAACGAGCTCCGGTTCCTGGACGCCACGGCCCCGGTCCGGGAGCAGGGGTTCCGGCGCATCCTGGTGAACGAACCCGAGCACCCGTATCTGGGGGCGTGGTGGCCGCAGGGGCACATCATCGGCTGGGAACACACCTTCACGCACGAAATCCGCGACCTCCTCACCGCCATCAGCACCGGAACCCCGCCCTCGCCGTCGTTCGAAGACGGACTCGAAGTGCAGCGGATCCTGAACGCCATCGAAGAGTCCGCCGCCGCGAACAGCTCCACCATCCGACTCAGCACACCAACCACGTCTGAAGGAGCCTGACATGCCCCGCCCCTACACCCTGTTCACCGGCCAGTGGGCCGACCTCCCCTTCGAGGAAGTCGCCCGCCTCGCCTCCGGCTGGGGCTACGACGGCCTGGAAATCGCAGTGTCAGGCGACCATCTGGACGCCTGGCGCTGGGACGAACCCGGCTACGTCGAAGCCAAACTCGCCGTCCTGGAGAAGTACAACCTGAAGGTGTGGGCCATCTCCAACCACCTCAAGGGCCAGGCCGTGTGCGATGACCCCATCGACTTCCGCCACGAAGCCATCGTGGGCGCGAAGGTCTGGGGCGACGGCGACCCCGAGGGCGTCCGGTCGCGTGCCGCCGAGGAAATGAAGCACACCGCCCGGCTCGCCAAGGCACTGGGCGTGGACACCGTCGTCGGGTTCACCGGCTCCTCCATTTGGCAGTACGTGGCCATGTTCCCGCCCGTCCCGGCCGCCGTGATCGAGGCCGGCTACCAGGACTTCGCCGACCGCTGGAACCCCATCCTCGATGTCTTCGACGAATGCGGCGTCCGCTTCGCCCACGAAGTCCACCCGAGCGAGATCGCCTACGACTACTGGACCACCGTCCGCACCCTCGAAGCGATCGGCCACCGCGAAGCGTTCGGCCTGAACTGGGACCCCTCCCACTTCATGTGGCAGGGCATCGACCCCGTCTCCTTTATCTGGGACTTCAAGGACCGGATCTACCACGTCGACTGCAAGGACACCAAGCTCCGGCCCACCGGCCGGAACACCGTGATGGGCTCCCACCTGCCCTGGGGCGACCCGCGCCGCGGCTGGGACTTCGTCTCCGCAGGCCGCGGCGACGTCCCCTGGGAATCGTCCTTCCGGGCCCTCGCCGCGATCGGCTACACAGGACCCATCTCCGTCGAGTGGGAAGACGCGGGAATGGACCGCCTCCACGGCGCCCCCGAAGCCCTCGCCGCGCTCAAGAAGTTCGACTTCCCGGCGTCGAACACGTCCTTCGACGCCGCCTTCAAGCAGTAGCAAATTAGACTGCCTGCATGACCCACACCATCCGGAAAGCAACAACGGACGACGCCGGCCCGCTCGCCGACCTGGCTGCGGTCACCTTCCCCCTGGCGTGCCCGCCGTCGTCGTCGCCGGAAGACATCGCCGCGCATCTGGCCAACACGCTGAGCGAGGACCACTTCCGCGGCTACCTCGCCGACCCGGAGGTCACCGTTGTGGTGATCGACGCCGACGCCGGGCTCCGCGGCTACAGCCTCCTTGTGAACCGGCCGGCAGAGGATCCGGACGTGGCGGCGGCGCTGACGCTCCGCCCGTCCACCGAGCTGAGCAAATGCTACGTCCACCCTGAACATCACGGGCTCGGCGCCGCGGCCGAACTGATGCACGCCAGCCTGCAGGCAGCCACGGCCGCCGGCGCGGCCGGGATCTGGCTGGGCGTCAACAGCCAGAACGCACGGGCCATCCGGTTCTACGAGAAGTCCGGCTTCCGGAAAGTGGGAAGCAAGTCCTTCAGGCTGGGCACCACCGTGGAACACGACTTCGTGATGGAACGCGCCGTCCCCTAGTTCCCCGCGTGTCCACCCAGGTTTTCGTCCAAGGGCGGACGCGGCTCCTTCAGCAGTTTGAAGCCCGGCGGAAGGCCTTCGATGTTTCCTTCCGGACCGCGCGCAGTGATGGAGATCCTGGAGTGGCCCAGCCGCACGTTGTCAGCCCTGAAGTCGCCTTTGTCCTCGGCGAGGAACGGCGCCAGGTGGACAACACCCCGCGTGAAGTCCGGATCAAAACGCAGCAGGATACGGGCAAGCTGGATGGGCGCCGCAGCGGCCCAGGCCTGTGGGGAGCACGCCGTCGGGTACGGCACTGGCCCATGATATTCACTGCGGTCGAAGCCGCAGAACAGTTCTGGCAACTGTCCGTCGAAATGTGCTGCTGCGTCGAAGATCCCCCGCGCCAGCCGTTTGGCCTCGGCCACATAGCCGTAGCGCATGAGGCCGGTTGCCACGATGGCCGAGTCATGAGGCCACACTGATCCGTTGTGGTAGCTCACCGGGTTGTAGGCGCCCATATCGGAGGCCAGCGTCCTGATCCCCCAGCCGGTGAACATTTCCGGCGACATCAGCCGTTCCACCACGGACGGCGCTTTTTCCTCGTCGACAATCCCCACCCAGAGGCTGTGGCCCATGTTGGACGTGCATGCGTCAACCGGAATTTTGTCCTTGTCCAGCGCGATGGCGAAGTAGCCCTTGTCCGGCAGCCAGAACTTCTCGTTGAAGGCTTCCTTCAGCGATGCGGCGCGGTCAGCCCAACGCTGCTCCGTTCCGGTGTCCCCGGCCGAGCGCGCCAGCAATGAGCGGCCAACGTAGGCGGCGTAAACGTAGCCCTGGACTTCGCAAAGGGCGATCGGAGGCTCAGCGATCCGCCCGTCGGCGAAGTTTATCCCGTCCCAGGAGTCCTTCCAACCCTGGTTCACCAGTCCGTGCTCGTTTGGCCGAAGGTACTCCACAAAGCCGTCACCGTCGCGGTCCCCGTATTTTTCAATCCATTCAAGGGCCCGGTCTGCGTGCGGCAGAAGAGAATCGATAACCTCATCCGACAGTCCCCACCGGCTGAGCTCGCCGAGGACACTGACAAACAGGGGTGTGGCGTCCGCCGTCCCGTAGTAGGCGGTTCCGCCCAGGGACAGCCCTGCCGTCACGCCCAGCCGCACCTCGTGCGGGATGCGGCCCGGCTCTTCCTCGGAGTCCGGATCGACTTTCGACCCCTGCAGTGTGGCAAGGGTCTGGAGGGTTCCCACCGCCAGCGTCGAGTCCACCAGCAGAGACATGTAGGAGGACAGGAGCGAAT
The DNA here is from genome assembly GCF_031454915.1 of Pseudarthrobacter sulfonivorans. Taxonomy (GTDB): domain Bacteria; phylum Actinomycetota; class Actinomycetes; order Actinomycetales; family Micrococcaceae; genus Arthrobacter; species Arthrobacter sulfonivorans_C. Next base: position 187,405 of record NZ_JAVDRS010000002.1, read on the forward strand.
CGCGGCCGAACAGGGCCATGAACCAGGGTGCGCCGGCCGCAACGGCCGCACGGTCAGGATGCTCGGCATCGAAGATCCGCAACGACCCCAGATCGGACTGGCTGCGCTGCAGGGTTTCTTCGATATTGCGGTCCCCGACAGAGATGCGCGGGACATTTTCCTCCCATGCCAGGTGCCGCTGCACGCCCGTCCGGTGACGGGGCAGGCCCGCTTCGGTGAAGGGTTCGCTGGGGGCCGCTCCGTTGATCAGCGGCACCACAATGACGCTGGTGGACCACTTGCCTCGTGCCGGGATATGCGCGTGGAACCGCAGCGCGTCCACAGTGACTTCGGCGCCCGCCGCCCGGACCGCCGAGCCGCGCCGCTGCCCGTTCCTGAAGGTCTCGACCAACAGTTCTGCGCCCTTGACAGTCCGGGTCAGGCTGTCCTCATTGATCGGGCGGCCGCCCTTGACATCAAAAAGGTCGGCCTGGTCTGCGTCCACCAGGAGTTCGATCTCGCAGTCGACGGCCTCCGAGGAGTAGTTTCGCAGGGTGATGTCGTCCTGCAGACCGGGTCCGATGTGGCGTTGCTGGCGGACAACGAGCGGGCTGTCGAACCGGCCGTCCGGCCATTTGGCGCGGCCCACGAAGGCGGCCTCGAACGCGTCCGGCCGCTGCGCCACGAGAGGCTCGCGGAGGGCGCCGTTGATGCGCAGGACCCACCGGGACACAATCCGGGTATCGCGGTAGAACGCCCCGTTGGTTCCGCCCTCGGCGCTGATGTCGCCGCTGTGGGAGGAGATGCAGAACGAAGATCCCTCCACCAGGGTTACTGCGCCGGCCCCGCCCACATCGGCTTCCGTGTCGGCATTCCAGGCAGTCATGGATGCGCTCCTCCCTCAAGGCCGCCGGATAGAAACCGGGCCCGATTCCGGCGCCCGGCTAACTGCTCCCCGTATTTGATTCTGGTCCTCGTAGGAGCGCTCCGGAACCCCTGCCGCCTGACTCTTTTCCACGAGCTTTGCGTAGAGGTCCAGATGATTGCCCACCATCTTCTCCGTGCTGAACAGCTTGAGCGCCCGGTCCCTGCAGTGCGATCTGTCCAGCGATTCGGCGAGGGAGATGAAGCGGTGCAGCTCTTCGGTCGGCGCCAGGAATCCTGTCCTGCCGTGGTCCACGATTTCCGGCGCAGACCCGATCGGCGTTCCCACCACCGGAGTACCCGTCGCCAGGGACTCGATCATGACCAGGCCGAAGGGCTCGGACCATTGGATGGGGTTGAGGAAAGCCAGGGCCTCACCCATCAGCCGGAACTTGTCGTCATCGCCCAGCTCGCCCAGGAACTCCTCATTGGCTCCGAGGAGCGGTTCGATGACGTCATGGAAGTACGTGAGCTCAGCCGGCTCACGCATCTTGGCGGCGAGGCGCAGCGGGATTCCTGCGGCTTGCGCGATCCGGATTGCCTCCAACACGCCCTTATCCGGGCACATCCTGCCGACGAAACAGACGTAGCCGCCGTTTCCGGAACCCACCGGAACGGCGGAAACATCCATCCCGTGATGGATGACCCGCGTGATGGGGACATCCGGGACCTTGGATGCCTGGTCGCGGGAGATGCTGATGATCGCGGTATTCGGGGCCATGGCGCGGTACAAATCGGCCGACGCCAGGGTGAGGGGGCCGTGAATGGTGGTCACCACGGGAACGCTGGACTTCCGCGCGATCAGCGGCCCGGCAAGGGTGTGGTCATGGATGATGTCCATGCCGCCCAGGCCGTCATATGCCCTGACCACATGGCTGAGTTCTGAGAGGGTAAAGCCGAGATCCGCTGGCTGTGATTCCCTCATTCCTTCTACCAGGGGCGCTGGGCACGTGCTGTCGGACGCTGCCGCCAGCAACACGTCATGTCCCGCGGCGATGAATCCCCGGGCCAGGGAGTCAACAACCCGCTCTATGCCCCCATAACCGGCAGGGGGAATCGGAATCCACGGCGCAGCAATCAGTCCTATCCGCATGCTTCCTCCGGGAGGATCACATGCCACGCCCCCAGTACCTGGCGATTGGTTGTGTTTCAAAAGGCATCTGCTTAGCCCGTCGTTCCGACTATGGCCCCGGGAGGGCCATCTTTTCAAGCCCCTGTGTGACAAATCTGACACCCCCTCGCGGAATGGCTTCTGAACAGCAGGGGTTGTGGCAGGTATGAAGATTGAGATCTGGTCAGACGTCGCGTGTCCCTGGTGCTACATCGGCAAACGGCGGTTCGAGACCGCCCTGGCCGGGTTCCCGCACCGTGATTCCGTGGACGTGACGTGGCGCAGCTACCAGCTGGATCCCAGCCTTCCGGAGCACTACGACGGCACCGAACTTGAGTACCTGAGCAGAATCAAGGGCATGGCCCCGGAGCAGGTCTCGCAGATGTTTGAGCACGTCACCGCCCAGGCCAAGGGGGAAGGGCTCAATTACCGTTTCGGCCAGGTGGTGGTTGCCAACAGCTTCAGTGCGCACCGCCTGATCCACCTCGCCGCCCAGCACGGACAGCAGGATGCCGCTAAGGAGCGCCTGCTGAGTGACCACTTCGAGCACGGCAAGGACATCGGCAGCCAGGAGTACCTGACGGACCTTGGCCTGGCCCTCGGCATCAATGCCGACGAGGTGGCCGAACTGTTCACCACGGACAAATACGCGGACGACGTCCGCTTCGATTTCGAGGAAGCCCGCGCCCTGGGTATCACCGGCGTCCCGTTCTTTGTGATCGACCGCAAGTTCGGCCTCTCCGGCGCGCAGCCCGCCGAGACATTCACTGCAGCGCTCAACCAGGCCTGGCAGGAGACGAATCCGCTGGTGCTGGTCAGCGCCGCGGACGGCGAAGCCTGCGGCCCGGACGGTTGCGCCGTCTAGACCACAATGCAGTTTTGTCCAGGCAATGTACGAAACCGACGAGTTTGGCGTGATTATCTGGACAAAGACTGCACCACGTTTAGTGACACATCGCGGTAAAGTGTCTGCATGCCCAGGATTTCGGCGGCGAACAACGCCGCGCAACGCGCCGACACGCAGCGCCGGATCCTGACGGCATTCGGTGAGCTCCTCTTCACGCATGGCCTGCCCGGGCTGACCATGACGGACGTCGCCCGTCATGCCGGCGTGGGGCGAACGGCGGTCTATAACTACTACGCCGATATCGAAGAACTGCTGATCTCATACGCCCTGGACGAGACCGAGCGGTTCCTCAGCGAGCTGAGGGAGTCACTGGCTGCCCTCGAGAATCCCGTCGAACGGCTGGCCCTGTACGTGCGCACCCAGGTGGAAGACCTCAGCCGCCGCCACCTCCCGCCCGGACCTGCCATGGGCGCGGTCCTCTCGCCGTCGTCCTTTGCCAAACTGGCCGACCACGTCGGCGAACTCAGCGTCCTGCTGCAAGGCATCCTCCGCGACGCCATGGCGCAGGGCTACCTGCCGGCAGCGGACATCGGCCAGCAGGCGCAGCTGATTCACGGCACGCTGTCCTCCAGCGCCGCCCGCGGCAGCAACGAGCCCGCGGAACTCGAGGCCAGGATTGCCCGGACCGTTCGGTTCATCCAGCTGGGCGCCGGAGCGAGGTTCGACGACGACGGCGCGCCCCTGCGTGTCAGCCAGGGCGCGGCGCCGGTGAGTCAGGGGACGCCGGCAGGCTAGGGAGTGGCGCCGGCGGTCGGAATGACCGGCCACTTGGAGTCGTCGGCGATCCGGCGGCTCTCCCGGGGGCAGCTGAGCTTCCCGGGTGTCTGGTCCACCCGGTCCGCCGCGGCCAGCGCTTTGTAGTCACCGGCCAGGATCACGTCCACGCTGGCGTCTGTCCGGTCATCCTGGAAGTAGTCCGAGCCCGGCACGTTCCGCTGGACGGTGAAGGCAGCCGACTGCCCGGCGGCGCCTGAAACCACTGCCGCCACGCCCCGATAACCTGCCTCAGTGTTGGCCACAGCCCCCACCACAAACTTCCGGCCCAGCAATTCATCCGCCACCGAGCGCGCCAGGCCTGGCCGGCTGGTGGAGTTGTAGACGTTCAGGTTGACCTGTTCGGGTGGCGTGTAATCGAAGGTGGCTGCAGGACAGACGGCCTGGGGCTCGTCGCTGCCTGCCGTCGTCGGAAGCTTCAGCTGCCCGCTGATGATGGCGACCGCCGTGATGATGGCGCCGGCGATGAGCCCCAGCAGCAGGACCAGCACCACGCCATGAACCACCCGGCGGCGGAGGCGCACGGGATCGTCTTGATCGCCGGCGGCCTCAAAGGTGGCCCGCAGTTCGGGACCCGTGACCACACGGTGCCCGTGCAGGACACGGACGTCCTTGGGTTTCTTAGCCATCTATCACCAGCACGCGCGCGTGGATGGCGGTCCGTTGGTGCAGCGCAGTACGGACGGCCCGGTGCAGACCGTCCTCCAGGTAAAGGGTCCCCTGGTACTGCACTACGTGGGGGAAAAGGTCGCCGAAAAACGTGGAGTCCTCGGCCAGGAGCGCCTCAAGGTCCAGAGTCCGTTTGGTGGTCACGAGTTCGTCCAGGCGGACAGGCCGCGGCGGCAGCGACGCCCACTGTTTGGGCGTGTTGAAACCATGGTCAGGGTACGGGCGTCCCTCGCCCACAGCTTTGAAGATCACCCTGCCACCCTAGGCACCTTGGGGCTCCAAGAGAAGGGTCCGGACCGCGCCATTCCAAGGTTGTAGCCAAACGGTGACCATCTGTCACATGCCGCCAACTTTGGGCCGCCGGCACGGGGACCGTGGCCGCCGGCTGACACAATGGAGCCATGACTGCACCCGAATTCCCTGCCAGCTCCACGCCCGGCGTCCGCCTGCTGTCCACCCCGCCGTTGGCCCTCCTGCTTGACGTGGACGGTCCCGTGGCAAGCCCGGTCACCCGCGACGTGCAGCCCGCGATCATCGCCGACATGGTGGCGCTGGCCACCGCCGGCATTCCCGTTATTTTCAACACCGGCCGCTCCGATGCGTTCATCCGGGAACAGGTCATGAAGCCCATGATCGCAGCGGGAATGCCGTCCGGGACGGTCATCCACGCCATCTGCGAAAAGGGCGCCGTCTGGTTCAGCTACACCGCCGCCGGGCCCGGCCCCATTCACCTCGACCAGGAGCTGGCCGTGCCCAAGGCCTACGGCGACGACGTCCGCAGGCTCGTGGCGGAGGACTATTCTGCGCACATGTTCTTCGACGAGACCAAACGCGCCATGGTGTCCGTGGAGCAGCACATTGAGGTGCCTTCCGCCGACTACCTCGCCGAACAGCAGCTCTTCGACTCCGACGCGATGGACCTCATGGCCCGCCACGGCCTGGGCGTGGTCCGCCTGGACCACCATGCACCGGGTTCCGATGACGCGGTGGACTACCGTGTTGATCCCACCATCATCTCCACCGACATCGAGTCCGTGCGGCTGGGCAAGGACCTTGGCGCCAGCCGCGCCGTGGAGCTGCTCGCCGCGCAGGGCATCACGCCGCAGGCGTGGCGCACGATGGGCGACTCCCGCACGGACTACGCCATGGCCGACTGGCTGCATCACAACGACCACCCCGTGAAGCATGTTGACGTCCGCCCGGCGGACGGCGTTCCGGTCAAACCCTACGACGTGCTGACCGCCACGGACCTGGGGCTTGGGGATGATGTAATCCACGACGACGCCGGCGGAGCTTTCCTGCGCAGCTGGCGGGAGGCCGTGGACAGCTGAGCCCCTGCCGGGCGGCGTTCCGTCCGCCGGAAGCGTGCCGTTTTGGGGGTACCGCTATTATTCAATTAAGAACGCCTACCAGTTAACCGCGACGGAGACAACCATTACAGAAGCACCCGTTACAGAAGCACCTGCCCAGGACGAGATCTACTACGGCGGCCAGGCGTCGGTAGAGCCGCGCACTCACGCGGAGGTGACCTCGCCGGCTGCCGAAGCCCGGCTCAAGCACCGGCCCGATGTGGTCCGGCACAAGGGCCGGTACGCCCTGATCAACCACAACCGGACACCGTACCAGGCCATGGTTGAGGATCTCTTGTTCCTGCGCAACGTGCTGGCGGGCGCCGGGCTGGACTACCTCCTGGTACGCGGCAACAACGACCGCCCAGTGATCGCTCTGGACTGGAAGGACCGCAAGAAACTGCGGACCGCGCTGGTGGAGGCCTGCCGCAACGAGCCTGTCTACTCCATGACGGTTGATGCCAAGAAGAAGTCCTCTGTGCTGGTGGCGGACGGCGAGTTGTCACCCAACCGGCAGGCCCGCATCTTCCGCCTTTACCGTCCCCGGGTTGAGCCCGAAGGCGGCTTCGAGTTCGGCTCCTCGGCGGGCGTCCAGATTGAGCTATGGAGCTTCGACGGTAGCGAAATTACCCTTCCCATCGAGAACTCCCTCACCCGGCGAACCATGCTCGCCCAGGACGCGGTCCGTGGAACCGTTGAGCGGTACGGCCACACCTGGCCCACCATTGAGAACATGTTCGCTGACCACGCCAGCGACATCAGCTTCGATATCGACCTGGTTTTTTCCTGGGTCGATGGCAGTTCGCCCGAGTACATCGCAGCACGCCGCTCCCAGCAGCAGGGTGTGGTTCTCGGCGAAGGCGACGATCACGAAGCCCGGTTCCGGCAGATCAACGAACTCAAGTACGCCCTGCGTTCGGTGTACATGTTCGCACCCTGGATCCGCCGCATCTTCATCGCCACGGACTCCCCCGCACCCGAGTGGCTGGCAGAGCACCCCTCCGTCACCATTGTCCGCAGTGAGGAATTCTTCTCTGATCCGTCCGTGCTGCCGACGCACAACTCGCAGGCTGTGGAATGCCAACTCCACAACATCGAGGGCCTGTCCGAGCACTTCCTCTACTCGAACGATGACATGTTCTTCGGCCGGCCCGTGGGGCCGGACCTGTTCTTCACGCCGGGCGGCATCACCAAATTCATCGAGGCGGAGACGCGGATCGGGCTGGGCGACAACGACGCCGAGCGCAGCGGTTTCGAAAACGCAGCCCGTGTGAACCGCAAGCTGCTCTGGGATCGTTTCGGGCGCATCACCACGAGGCACCTTGAGCACACCGCCGCCCCGCTGCGGCGCAGCGTGGTGGCCACCATGGAAGGCGAGTTCCCGGACGAGTTCCGGAAGACTGCGGCCAGCCGGTTCCGCGCCGCGGACAACATCTCGGTCACCAATTCCTTCTACCACTACTACGCCCTGCTCACCGGCCGTGCCGTAACCCAGACCGCAGCGAAGGTGCGCTACGTGGACACCACCGCCCGCGCCGGGCTGAATTATCTGCCTAAACTCCTGGCCAAGCGGAATATGGACTTCTTCTGCCTCAATGACGGCAGCTTCCCGGAAGTTCCCGCGGATGAGCGGGCCCAGCTGGTGACCGACTTCCTGGAGAAGTACTACCCCATCAAGGCGCCCTGGGAATTGTAACCGGTGGAGTGCAGGACCGGGCTTGCTCAGTCCCGCACTCCGGGTAATGCCGCTAAATTGTGCTGGGCAGAGCAACCTTGGCGGCCCCGACTTTTGCCTTGTCCGGGATACTGATGCCAGCGGCGGCCAGGCGCTCGGCGGTCATTTCCGGTGTGACGTGTTCGCCAACGGTGGGTGTGCTGCCCAGCGGAACCACCGAGTGGACAATGGTGTGTTCGTAGACATGCACCAAATTGAAGGCCTGCCCGCCGTCCCTACCGCGGGTGCCCCCTACCGCCACATTGAGGTCCTGCGTATAGCACGTGGCCGACGCGACCGAGACAGGAATCCCGGCAAAGCTCGCGGTGGTTGAGTAGTGCAGGTGTCCGGCAAGGATGGTCCGGACGTCCGAGTTGCGGACAACGGCAGCCAGGCTGGCCTGGTCACGCAGCTCTACCAGAACGGAAAGGTCCAGGACGGATGGGACCGGGGGATGGTGGAGCGCCAGGATGGTGCCATCAGGAGCGGGAGTTTCCAACTCGCGCGTCAGCCACTCCAGCTGTGAGGTGCTCAGCTCGCCGTGGTGGTAGCCCGGAACCGAGGTGTCCATGGTGATAACGCGGAGGCCGTTCATAAAGTAGCTGTGATCCACCGGTGCATCGCTGGCGGGCTGGTCCAGCAGCCCGGTCCTGAAGTTGGCCCGGTTGTCGTGGTTGCCCATCGCCCAGATGACCTTGGCGCCCAGGTCTTCGCACGCCGGATCCACGATGGCCCGCAGTTTCGCGTAGGCCTCGGGGTCTCCCTGGTCAGCAAGGTCGCCGGTGAAGATCACGGCCTCGGGCCGCGCACCGGAAGCCCGGACCTCGTCGAAAAGCTGAATGAGCTTGGCTTCGCTGTCAACAGCGCCGTAAAGGGGATCCGGACCCCCCAACAGGTGGGGGTCGCTCAGGTGGAGAAGGAAGTGGCGTGGCCGGGGATGTTCGGCCTCGATGTGCTTCATTGCTGCCTCTGTGGTTGGTGGGAAGCGGCGCTTCCCTTCTACCCTTCAGTAACCTTTATCAAACCAGATTTTGGGGAAATTTTGAGTAAATTACCGCGGGCAAGTTGGAAAAAAGAAAAAGTTTTGGGCTACCGAGTGACCGGAAGTGACTTTGGTTCATTAAATTCGGCCAGAGCCTCTTCGATGGCGTCGAGAACGTCGGCAGAATCCGGTTCGACGGTGGGGGCGAAGCGTGCCACCACCTCGCCAGCGCGGTTCACCAGGAACTTCTCAAAGTTCCATTTCACCAGGCCCGGCAGCACGCTGGTCTTGAACCTGGTCAACTCGGCATAGAGCGGGTGTTGGTCCTTGCCCCGCACGTTGGCCTTGGCCGTGAGGGGGAAGGACACACCGAAGTTCCGCTCGCAGAAGTCGGCGATCTCGCTGTCGCTGCCCGGCTCCTGACCGGCAAATTGGTTGCACGGCACGCCGAGAATGTCGAAGCCCCGGTCCCGGAACTTCTCGTACAGCGTCTCCAGTCCCGCGTATTGCGGTGTCAGGCCACACTCCGACGCCACGTTAACCACCATGACCACGTTTCCTCTGAACCGGCCGAAGTCGGTCCGGGTGCCGTCGTTGAGCGTGAGCGGGATGGGGTACAGAGAGGTCACAGCGCCGTCCTTGGAAGGTTGGTCATGCAGGTGATTCGTTGCCAACCGTCAAGGGTACGGGTGCATGCTGGGAGTTATCTGTCAGCCGTCCGTCGGCAGGGGGTCCGAGGACGTGGTGGTTGTAGTCCCGGGCGACGCTGTTGTGGTTTCGGCTGGCGCCGTTGAAGTCTCGGCTGGCGCCGTTGTCGTTTCGGCTGGCGCCGTTGAAGTCTCAGCTGGTGCCGTGGGTGTCGCGGTCACAGTCGGCGTCGTCGGTGTCGTGGTCGCAGGCGGTGTGGTGGTCACAGGCGGCGTCGTGGTCGCAGGCGGTGTGGTGGTCACAGGCGGCGTCGTAGTCGCAGGCGGCGTCGTGGTCGCCGGCGGTGTGGTGACTGCAGGGGTTGCGGATGCTGTCGGCGTTGACGGCGATGTCGTTGGGCTGGTGGTTTTGGTTTCGCCCGACGACGGCGCACCGGTGGAGTTCGACGGCTTCGGCGTCGTCGTGGGCCGCGTAGCCGCCACTTCCGGAGCCTCGGCCAGTTCCTCTTCGCCCCCCAGGACCGTGTGGCTGTTGTCCGCCGCGACCGGGATGGCCCAGCGTTGCGCCCCGGACGCGTCAGCGCCCTTGCCGGCATAACTGACCATGGCGATGTCCTGCAGGTCGTCCAGCTGCCGGATGGCAAGGAGCGTCCAGCGGAGCGGGCTGGTGTGCTTGCCGTTAAGGATCGTCTCGAAATGCAGGTGGCAGCCGGTGGACCACCCGGTGGTGCCCACCCGCGCGATAACCTGCCCCACCTGCACGGTGTCCCCTGCCCGGACGGCGATGGCCTCGAGGTGGTTGTACGTAGTGATAAGCCCGTTGCCGTGGTCAATTTCCACGCGGTTGCCGCCGCCCCAGGGGTGCCAGCCGGCGGCCCTGACCACTCCGGCGTCGGCGGCATAGACCCTGGTGCCGCAGCCTGCGGCGAAGTCCTGGCCGAGGTGGAAGTCTCCGTCTGTCCCGCTGATGGGGCTGACGCGGTACCCAAAGGGGGAACTCGACGTGAGCCTTTCAAGAGGTGCCATCAGCGACCCCTCCGGCGGACGCTTAAGCCCGGCAGACGCCACGTTGAGCGGCGCGGTTCCACCCTTGGCAACCGTCCTGACCATGGTGCGGCCGAACGGGACGAGGGCCCTGCTGTCTGTCAGGACGGCAGGGGCCAATCCCGGGGCGCCCACTTGGCCGGTGCCGGCTACCGGCGCTGCGGCGCCAGATTCGACTGGCGGGGCTCCTGGGAACCCCACAGCAAAAAAGGCAGCGGCAGCAACCGCACTCGCCGCCAGTGCACGCACAGCGACCAGGCAGAGGCCTGCAGACTCGTTGTCCCGGCCGGATCCCCCATGAGTTCCCAAGCTTTGACTCCCTGTTTGCCCGCCAGACCCCAATCTCGACGGGTTTACCCACCTATGTGACCACATAGCCCCCCGGCCTGTGAACCCCAAAAAGCATTCATTGCGGCCTTTTTAGGGATTTGCGGCAAGCCCTCGCCTGTCGTCCGGCATGGGCGAGAATGGAAATATGCGCAAATTCCTCAGGGAATGGCAGGGCGAGCTGAAGCGGGTCTTCACTGGAAGCGTCGACGCCGTACCTGACTGGGTCCCACGGCTCGCCGACGGGGATGACACCGGCTATCACCTGCCGGGTTCAGCCGTCTGGGCGGTGCACGGTTCCATGACGCCCATCGTTGGCGGAATCCGGGCGCTGCTGATGCAGGCCCTGCACCCCGGTGCTTTGGCGGGCATCCATGAGCATTCCGACTTCCGGGCGGACCCGCTTAGCCGGCTGGCACGGACCATCCGCTGGATCTTCACGGTCACCTATGGCTCCACCGCCGCCGCCGGACATGCCTCAGCCAGGGTCCGCCGCCTGCACGAGCCCGTCCAAGGCAGCTACAACAACCGGACCGGCTCGGTTCAGCAGTATTCTGCCAACGACCCGGAGCTGGCGCGCTGGGTCCACATCGCATTCGTTGATGCATTCCTCACAGCGCACAAAATCTGGGGAGGGAAGATCCCCGGCGGTCCGGATGCCTATGTCCGCGAATGGGCCCAGGCAGGGCGGCTGATGGGTGTCGAGGATCCGCCGCTGACCGAGGCCGACATGAGGAAGCAGCTGGACCGCTACTATCGCGACGGCGGGCTGCTGGCGGATAACAGGGTTGCCGAGACCGTCGGGTTCCTCCGGAACCCGCCACTGCACCCCTTGTTACGGCCCGGATATCAGATCATCTTCGCCGGGGCCGTCTACAGCCTGGAACCGCAATACCGCCGGATGCTGGGGCTCGAGCTTCCCCGGCTGGGTCCGTTCGCGCTCCCCGTAAGGCTTGCGACGAAAGTCACCCTCGGCGTCGTACATCTTGCCTTGGGACGTGGGCCCGGACCCAGCGAGCAGGCAGCCAGGGCAAGGCTCCGCCGGCTGGGGTATGAGGCCGCTGACGCTGTCCCGCGGAAAACAAAAACCCGGTCCTGACAAGGTCAGGACCGGGTTTCGGTTGGCGGAGAATGGGGGATTTGAACCCCCGAGGGCGTTAACCCAACACGCGTTCCAGGCGTGCGCCATAGGCCGCTAGGCGAATTCTCCAGCTGCTTCTGAATCAAAAGCAGACACTAGACTACCTGAACTTTTCGGCATCGCCCAATTGGCTCCCTTCGGGCGCCCGTTAACGTCAAAATGGACGCCCCCAATGCGCCCATTCCTACGGAACACCGTTGAGCTGCCGGGTCCGGCCCTCCAGCCAGGCCCCGCAGCTCACAACCTTGAGATTGCCCCAATCGGTGTACATACCCATGATCAGCCCTACCCGCCGGATAAGCAATGAAAATGCTCCCCTTAACGCTGGCGCACTTTGGCAGGATGAAGCCATGTCACAGCTGCACGCCCTGGTGATTTACGTTCCGGACACCCACTACGAGGCGCTGCTCTCGGCAATTGGCGACGCCGGTGCGGGAAGGATCGGGAATTATTCGCATTGCTCCTTCGTGGTGCCTGGCACCGGCCGGTTCACGCCCCTGCCTGGCGCTGAGCCCTTCATAGGCGCCGTGGGGGCAGGCGAGCAGGTGCCTGAAATCCGGGTCGAGTGCGTTGTGGAGGAAGAGATGCTCGACGCCGTTGTCCTCGCCCTGCGCGCTGCCCATCCCTATGAGGAACCCGCCTTCATGACCTGGCCGGTGGATGACTGGCGCAGGTAGCCGTTTTTGTCCGGGCTGTCCGGCAGCTTCAGCTGCCCTGCCCCGGTTCGAGCCGCGCCAAAACTTCGGGTAAAGTTGTCTGCGGCCCCTCATGTGGCGTCATCCTGTTGAACTCCCCCAGGACCGGAAGGTAGCAAGGGTAAACGGGCTCTGGCGGGTGCATGGGGGGTCTTTACTATTCCCCACACAGGGCGACCAGCCCGCGAGGGATCTGATTGTCGGCCCGGATTGGTAGGGTTTTTACGTGACTGTTACAACCACCGCCCTTTACCGCAGATACCGTCCGGACTCCTTCGCTGACGTCATCGGGCAGGAACATGTCACGGAGCCGCTGATGACGGCCCTGCGCAAAAACCGCGTAAACCACGCCTACCTCTTTTCCGGCCCTCGCGGCTGCGGCAAAACGACGTCCGCCCGCATCCTGGCCCGCTGCCTGAACTGCGCCGAAGGCCCCACGGACACGCCCTGCGGAACCTGCCCCAGCTGCGTTGAACTTGCCCGCGGCGGTTCGGGTTCCCTTGACGTCATCGAGATCGACGCCGCAAGCCATGGCGGCGTGGACGATGCCCGCGACCTCCGCGAACGGGCAACCTACGCCCCCGTTCGTGACCGCTACAAGATCTTCATCATCGATGAGGCCCACATGGTCACGCCGGCTGGCTTCAATGCCCTCCTGAAGATCGTCGAAGAGCCGCCGGAGCACATCAAGTTCATCTTCGCCACCACGGAGCCGGACAAGGTCATTGGTACCATCCGCTCCCGCACGCACCACTACCCTTTCCGGCTGGTACCGCCCGAGCCGTTGATGGCGTATCTGGAACTGCTGTGCAACCACGAAAACGTGCCGGTTGCCCCCGGAGTCCTGTCCTTGGTGGTCCGGGCCGGCGGCGGATCGGTCCGTGATTCCCTGTCCGTACTGGACCAACTGATGGCTGGTGCCGGCGCCCAAGGCCTTGACTACGAACTGGCCGTGGCCCTCCTCGGCTATACCCACGCGTCTCTGCTTGATGACGTGGTGGAGGCTGTGGCTGCCTCCGACGCCGCGACTGTTTTCCGGGCCGTGGACCGCGTCATCCAGACCGGCCACGATCCCCGCCGTTTCGTCGAGGACCTGCTGGAACGCTTCCGCGACCTCATCATCGTCCAAGCCATGCCCGAAAGCGCCCAGGTGATCCTGCGGGGGATGCCGGCGGACCAGATCGCCCGGCTCCAGAACCAGGCGCACAACCTCGGCGCCGCTGAACTTTCCCGCGCCGCGGATGTTACCAACACGGCACTGACCGAGATGACCGGCGCCACTTCACCCCGGCTCCACCTCGAGCTTCTCTGCGCCCGCATTCTCCTCCCCAGTTCGGAACAGACCGAGCGTGGCATCGCTGCCAGGATCGATCGCGTGGAGCGGCGCCTGAACTACGCCGGGAACGACGTCGGCGCTCCCGCTCCCGCTGCAGCGCCAGTTTCGTCAGTGCCCGGCCCGGCAACAGAGCCGTCAGAGCCCGTGCCTGCACCTCAGGTTCAGGCTGCGCCCGTTCACACCGCGCCCGTACACACCCCGCCCGTCGAAACGGTCCCTGTTCACGGGGCCCCCGACTCCGCGGCCTCCGTTCAAACTCCGGCTCCTGCAGCCGCCGCTGCAGCGCAGCCATCAGCGCAGGCAGCCCCCGCCGGTCCTGAGCCGGCACGGCAGCAGGCCGCCGATGCCGAAGATTCCCGAACGCCACTGACTCCGCCCCGGGTCAGCACCAACGACTGGCCTGTGGACGAGTCTGCAGGAACCCGTCCGGCAGCACCCGCACCGCAGCGACCTGCCCCGTCCGTTCAGGAGAGAAGGCCAGCGTCCGTCGACACTGTGCCCGCCACGTCGTCGCCAGTCACCGGCCCACCAGCCACCTCCGCGCCAGCCGCCGCCGCTGCTGCTCCGGCCGGCCCGGCCTCCACCGGCGACGTGGAGGTCCTGCGCCGTGCCTGGCCAGAGGTCCTGCAAACCCTTTCCAAGATCAAGCGCAGCACGTGGGCGCTGGTGGAACCGAACGCCCAAGTCGGCGCATTTGACGGCCAGGTCCTGACCCTCGCTTTCACCACCACCGGCTTGGCAGGCGCGTTCGGCCGGGCTGATCACTCGGAGAACCTGCGGCAGGCGATCCACAAAACAGTGGGCATCGACTGCCAGATCACCGCCGTCGCAGGTGGCACCAGCAGCTCAGCGAGCTCTGAGCCAAACCCAAAAGCACCCGCTAGCCGGGAAACCCCGGCCAGCTCAGCAGACGTCGCGTGGGGACTGGCCCCTGCGTGCACCGATTCCACTCCGGCTGTACAGGTGCCCACCGCCAGGCCTGAGCCCGCCGGCCCGGCCGTACCGGCGCAGGCGCCAGCAGCTTCGTCTGGCCCCGCGCCTGCGCCGTCCCATGTGGCTGCGTCTGGCCCGGCGACTTATCCTGTTCCCGCACCGGCTCCAGCCCCCGTGGCTTCGCCTGCCCCCGCACCAGAACCGGCCCCGGCCCCGGCCCCGGCCCCGGCGAATGCGACAACGACGGCTGCTGAACCGGCCGCGCAACCCGCGTCCGCCGTCGAACGTCCAGCCGAGACGCCGTCTGGGAAACCGGAGCCTGCACGGCAGGATCAGCCGCGCCCGGATCAGCCGGAGGCGGGCTCATACGCCTACTCCGACGACGACTGGGGTCCCCCGCGGGACGAGGACGCTCCTCCGCTGGAGGAGGAACCGCCCATGGATTGGGATCCCTCCGCTCCGGCGGAACCCCGGCGCTCGCCGTCGCAACCGGTGCCCGCTGCCGCCCCCTCCGGAAAACGGCCGGCACGTGGTGCCTCACGGCCTACTGCGGCCAGCGCCTCACAGGCCACACCCACTGCTGCGGCGGCGCCGTCACAACCCGGCACGTCACACGACCCCTGGGGCCTGGCCGTGGAGCAAGCGCCCGGCGTCTGGGTGGTTGGCACAGAACCCAACCTTGGCAAGAGCCCGGCGGCGTCCGCCCCGGACGAGGCCGTCTCCACTGCTCCGGCACCCAATTACGAGCCTGCCACTGCCCAAATCCCCCAACCTTCAGTCAGCAGCCAGTCCGAGGCCGACGCCAGCTGGGGACTGCCCCCAGTAACGCCCAGCCTCCCGCCGGCCGTCCCCACGGCCGGGAAATCTGCAGCTGACATGCCTGCAGCAGACTTCCGCACGGCGAACGCCCACGAAATCGGGGTCCCGGCAGCGCACGTCCCCGTACCGCATACGGCCCCGTCTGCGCCCCTTCCTGCTGAGCGCACCGCGCCGGGCACCGGAGCGCAGCAAAGCCAACCCCCAGCGGAGCCGGCCCAAGAGTCAGCTGTCCCGGAGCGGGCCGAAGCACGCGAGTACGCCATGGCGTCGGTTGCACCGACGGCGGCACCGCTGCAGCCGGCTCCCGCAACGTCCCCCTCGGCCGCCCAGGCCCGGCAAAGTCTCTACCAGCGGCTGTCCAACAGCCCCGAAGCCGAGGCCGGACGTGCCAAGGCGCCGGCCCGCGCGGTGGCCGCCACCTACGTCCAGGACATCCCCAGCGCCGACGACGAAACGATCGAGGAATCCGGCGTCTTTGGACGCGCCGCGGTCGAGCGTATTCTGGGCGGAAAGCTGATCGAGGAGCGTTCCTCGGACGGAACCCCGATCGTTCCCGGCTTCTAGGCCCGGGTTCTTAGGCACGGGCCGGAACCGCGTCCGCCACTCCACGCATCATCCAAGCCAAACCAAAAGAGGAAAACGTGTACGAAGGTGCAGTCCAAGAGCTAATCGATGAGCTCGGACGCCTTCCCGGTGTAGGTCCCAAGTCCGCCCAACGGCTGGCCTTCCACATCCTCGAAGCCGACCCGCAGGACATGAAACGCCTGGTCGAAGCCATCACCACGGTGAAGGAGCGCGTGAAGTTCTGCACCGTGTGCGGCAACGTCACGGAGCAGGAACTGTGCAACATCTGCCGGGACCCCCGGCGCGACCCGTCGGTCATCTGTGTGGTGGAGGAATCCAAGGACGTCCTGGCGGTGGAGCGCACGCGCTCCTTCCGCGGCCGGTATCACGTACTGGGCGGGGCCATCAATCCCATTGCCGGCGTGGGACCCGAGCAGTTGCGGATCCGCGAGCTCCTGACACGGCTGAACGACGGCGCCATCCAGGAAGTCATCATCGCCACCGACCCCAATCTCGAAGGTGAAGCGACGGCCACGTACCTTGCCCGCATGCTCAAGACGATCGGCATTGCCGTCACCAGGCTCGCCTCCGGACTGCCCGTGGGCGGCGACCTTGAATACGCCGACGAGGTTACCCTCGGCCGCGCTTTCGAGGGCCGCCGAAACGCACTGACCTAAGGGATTTGACCTCACCTGACGTGAACGGGCAGCAGGCCGGGTTTACCCAGGCTGCGTTCAGCTTGGCCTCCACTTTGCGACGACGGACTCTCCCCGTCGGGGACCGGCGGAGAGAGTCCGTTCAGTGGCGGGCTCAGGCGATGCGGGTTCCCCGCGCCAGCCTGTGCGCCGGGGTGCGCAGCGAGCGCCATCCCAGCCACATCAGCAGCCCGGCAAGCAGCAGCTGCAGGCCGAGCCCCAGCGGCCACAAGGGAGTTGACTGTGCCAGGTAGCGTGGCTTGGCTTCACCGTTGGCGCAGGGGTACGTGCCCGCAGGCCCTGCCATGGCGTAGCGCGCTCCCTGGCTAATGGTCTCAATGGCCCCCACCGGTGATGACATACCGAAGGAACTGGAGGTCCGCACAGGGTAAGGAATGGCGTCTGCCACCACGACGTAAGGGTTCATGGCCAGCATCCACGCCACCCGATCAGTGTGAACGGCCGGCTGCTCCTGCAGGGGTCCCGAGCACGTGTACTCCGGCTCCATTGGCGAGGGCTGCTCCTGCGCGGGTTCGTAGGGTGAGTAGCCGCGGTACTGGGCCTGGTTGGCCATGATGGTGCCCTGCGAGAGCCCGGTGCCGAGGCCAAAGGCAATCAGCGAGCCGAAGACGAGTCCGGCCACGGCAAGGTACGTGACCACAATGGAGAACAGCGGGCGCCCCGCGAGTGCGGAAATTCCGACGCCGATGGCACACACCACTCCCACCTCAACCGCCAGCATCAGCAGGGCCACCACGACATGCCCGGGCGTCATTCCGCCCAGGGCCACACCGATCACCAGGAACGGCGTGCTGGCAACCAGGAAAGCCAGGGCAGCGGCCCACGCGGCAAGAAACTTGCCCCACAGGATCTGCCCCGGCCGGAGCAACGTCACCTGCAGGATGGCCAGGGTGCCGCCCGCCCGGTCGCCGTTGACTGCATTGGCAGACAGGGCCGGCGCCACAAGCAAGGCGAAAAGGAGGACAAAGGCCAGGACCACTTCGAAGATCATGGACCCCGGCCCGGGAATGTCCGCCGGGTTGATGTCGATGTAGGCCTGCTGAGCTTCGCGCTGGGCATTCCAACTGGCCCACGTCAGCCAGGTCACCAGGCCGGTCAGGATGAACCAGATGGCCAGCATGATGTACCAGCCGCGTGATCGCAACCGCTGTTTGAGTTCCAGGACCACCACATCCCGGATACCGGCAAGGTAGCCGGTAGCCCGGCCTGCGGCAGGCGCACGGTGTGTCGTATCTGTCAGCTGGCTCATCGCCGCTCCCCCTCAAGGTTCATGTAGGTCTCTTCCAAGGCACCCGAGGCGGGCGCAAAGGACGTGACCGCGACGCCGGCGAGCACCAGGTCGCGCAGGAGGCGGGCGGCGTCGTCGTCGTTCAGCAACATCAGGCTGACGGCGGGCCGGCGGCCGTCTTCCACCCGGAAGGTGAGGCCCAGTTCGGTCAGTTTGGAGGCGAGCACAGCGCCGTCCGTGGCAGCGATGGCGTAGCGCCGCCCTGCGGCCGCGGCCTCGTCAGTGCTCTGGTGCCGCACGGTCCGTCCGCGGTTGACGAAAACGGCGGCGTCGGCGATTTCGTCGAGCTCACTGAGCACATGGGACGAGACCACAACAGACTTTCCCTCCGCCGCCAACTGCCGCAGCATAACGCGCAGCTCTACGCGCGACCCGGGGTCCAGCCCGGACGCGGGCTCATCGAGGAGCAGGACGGACGGATCGTGGATCAGGGCGCGGGCCAGGCTGAGCCGCTGCTGCTGTCCGCGGGACAGTACCCGGGCGGGCTGGTCCGCCAGGTCGGTGAGGCGTACGCGGTCCAGCATGCCGGTAACCCGCTGCGCAATTCCGGCCTTGGGCAGCCGGTAGAAGCGAGCCATCTGCGTGAGGATCTCGCGGGCTGTCAGAGTCTCCCACACGCCCAGGGTGTCCGGCATCCAGCCGATCCGCCGGCGCACCTCCGCCCGGTGGTGCTGCGGATCAAGCCCTTCCACCGTGACAGTGCCGGAATCCGGCGCCAGCAGCGAGGCCAGCATCAGCAACAATGTGGTTTTGCCGGCGCCGTTGGGCCCGATCAGGGCAGTGACTTTACCCGCTTCAGCGTGGAAATCCATGTGCTCGACGGCGTGCACCTGCCCGAAACTGCGGCTCACGCCCGTGGCGGTGATGCCATCATTCCCACGGCCTTCCGGCTGGGCCGGAACGTCCATTTCGTCCTTGTTTGCTGTCATTCCCCGAGCACCTGTTTCCCCCAAACCGTGGCATGCATACCTGTCTGAGCCTACGCCCGCCCCCACGTTCGCGTTGTCCGCCGGAAGGCTGAGATTCGGTCACAATTCCGCGTCGGCGGCCAGCGGCGATAAACTGGGCTGAACACGTCACGCCGTCCAGCCGCTAAGGCCGTGCCTGACCCCCAGAACTCCGATTGATCCAGTGAAGGTACGCGCATGAGTACGCCCACTTCCGAAGTGCACGCAGCAACGCAGCCACAGACGCTGTCCAACGGTGCTGCCGTGACCAAACAGCTGATCGTGCAGAAGTTCGGCGGGTCCTCCGTCTCGGACGCCGCCGGCGTCAAGCGCGTTGCAAAGCGCGTGGTCGACGCCCAACGGGCCGGCAACGAAGTGGTGGTGGTGGTCTCCGCAATGGGCGACACCACCGACGAACTGCTGGACCTCGCCGGCCAGGTCACCGATTCCGCCCCCGCCCGCGAGATGGACATGCTCCTCTCCGCCGGAGAGCGCATCTCCATGGCACTGCTGGCCATGGCCATCAACAAGCTGGGCGCCTCCGCCCAGTCCTTCACGGGCTCCCAGGCCGGCATGATCACCGACGGCATCCACGGCAAGGCGCGCATCATCGACGTTGATCCGCACCGCATCCGCACCTCCCTGGACAAGGGACACATCGCCATCGTTGCCGGATTCCAGGGCATGAGCCGCACCACCAACGAAATCACCACCCTTGGCCGTGGCGGCTCTGACACCACAGCCGTTGCCCTGGCGGCGGCGCTGGAAGCGGACGTCTGCGAGATCTACACCGACGTTGACGGCATCTATACCGCGGACCCACGGGTGGTCCCTTCCGCCCAGAAAATCGACACCATTTCCAGCGAGGAAATGCTCGAACTCGCCGCATCCGGCGCCAAGATCCTCCACCTGCGCTGCGTCGAGTACGCCCGCCGGTTCGGCGTGCCCCTGCACGTCCGGTCCTCATTCAGCCAGAACGAAGGCACGTGGGTCATCCCCAGCGCCGAAGACAAGATCACCACTCAAGAGGGAGTTGCCTTGGAGCAGCCAATCATCTCCGGCGTTGCACATGACCGTTCCGAAGCCAAGGTCACCGTGGTGGGTGTGCCGGACATCCCCGGCAAGGCCGCTGCGATCTTCCAAGTCATCGCCGATGCGCACTCGAACATCGACATGATCGTGCAGAACGTTTCCACCCACGGCACCGGCCGGACAGATATTTCGTTCACGCTCCCCATCGTCGAAGGCGCCGAAGCCCTTGCGGCCCTCAAGGCTGCCCAGCCGGACATCGGCTTCGAGAACATCGAATACAACGAGCAGATCGGCAAGCTGTCCCTCATCGGGGCAGGCATGCGGTCCCACCCCGGCGTCTCCGCGACATTCTTCAAGGCGCTGTCCGACGCCGGGATCAACATCAACATGATCTCCACCTCGGAGATCCGGATCTCCGTGGTCACGCACGCCGATCTTCTCGATGACGCAGTCCGTGCCATCCACAAGGCGTTCGACCTGGACAGCGAAGACGAGGCAACCGTCTACGGCGGCACTGGCCGCTAGGCCGCTTTTAGAAAGCAACGAGGGCCCACGCCCCGCAGGGTTCCCTGGCCGAGCTTGCGAGGCTAGGGCGCGGGCGGGGAGGGGCACTCCCGGCCTGATAACCATGGTTTATCGGGCCGGGAGTGCCCCCGCGTTGCTTTTGTATTAGACCAGCTTGTCCATATCTTCGCGGCGCACCGCATAGTGATGTCCGTCGGAATCTGTTTCCACTACGAAGTGGGAAAGATCCTCGTCAGAGGCCTGCTCGTATTGGTCATGCTTGTGGATTACGGGTGCATCCGAGTCCAGACGCGTTGCCGGCCCGAACACAAAACGGAGCCTGTCCGTCGCGTTCATAAAGCCTGTAAGCGCGTGTCCCATTGTTTCCACCCCCTTCCCACATTGCGGGCGAAAGAGCCACTGACCCCAGCTGGAGTCAGTGCCCTTATTTTACGCCCGGAGCCCCCAAAAGGCCCCGCAAGGGTTTGGCCTGGACGGGCAGCGCGAATTCAGCGCAGGGACTGGTCGCCCGGGTTTTTAGGCACAACGTAAGTGCTTCCGTCCGGGCGCCGCAGGGTCTCCCACTGCTGGGTCTCCTTCTCGCGCTGGGCCAGCAGCGACCTGTTCTCCTCGGTCATGTCATGCACCAGAGAGCTGCGGTTGGCCGGGCCGAGAATGATCCGGAGCCTGCCCATTGCCCGCATGAACCGCTGGGACGCGTTTCCCTTGTCCGCCGAGTTGCCTTTGCCCATGAAGTAAACCCTTCGATAGAACCAATTACTCGTTCCAGTGTACGCTAATAATTAGTGCACTAACTATTGGAGGATTGTGATGACGGCAATATCCGGGGCCGCGTGGCACCAGGACGATGACCTCCTGCTGGAGGAGCAGCTCTGCTTTGCGCTCACTGTGGCATCGCGAAGCGTTGTAGGCGCCTATAAGCCTGTCCTGGAAAAGCTGGGCCTGACCCACCCGCAATACCTCGTGATGCTCTGCCTCTGGGAATCAGCGCCCCGGACACTGCGCAACATCAGCGAGGCTTTGGCCCAGGCCCCGGCCACCGTCTCACCGCTTCTGCGGCGGCTTGAGGAGGCCGGCTTCATTACGCGCCAGCGGGTGGACGGTAATGAACGCAGCCTGGCGGTGGGACTGACTCCCGCCGGCGCCGCGCTGCGGCAGCAGGCCCTCGCCGTGCCGGGCACCATGATGCAAAGGCTGGGACTGACCCGTGACCAGGTGGGCGAGCTGCACAGGTCCATGATGGCCCTCATCGCCGCCACCGAGGATGTCCACGAGGACACAGTCAGAGCGTAAAATGGCAGCAACCTAGGAGGGTTCATGCGTATGCGAACACTACGGCCACTGCTGGCGGTACTCGCCGTGGCCGGGCTTGCTGCGTGCACGGGAACGCCGGACAAAACCGAGCCATCATCCGCCAGCCCCACTGCCACTTCCTCGGCCAGCCAGAGCCCCTCTGACGCCCCCGCTCCGGATACCGAGACCACAGTCCCGGCGCCGCCGCCATCTGCACCCCCGGTCCCGACACCCGGCCCCGGCGCCGGTAACGCCGAACTTTCCATCATGGTGAAGCCGAACTCCACCGACCCTGCCGTGAGCTACACGTTGGTCTGCCGCGACGGCCGCTCCACCGCAGAAAGCAAGCACCCCACGGCTGACGCCGCCTGCGCTGCCCTCAAGGACAACGCTGCCCTTCTCAGCCCAGCAGTAAAGGATCCCAACCGGGCCTGCACCGAACAGTACGGCGGCCCGCAGACCGCCACGGTGACCGGGATTGTGGACGACACGCCCGTGGACGCCACGTTCACGCTCACCAACGGCTGTGAAATCGGTGCCTGGGCGGCAGCCCGGGACGTTCTGGGTGCCAGCGGTGGAGCAACTTAGCCTGCTGACGGCCGATGCCTGGCATGCCCGCGAAGAAGCGCATCAGCAGCGCGTCCGCCGTTACGCTGATCCATACTTGGCCCGCCGCTCGGCAGGGCAGAAGCACCCGGTGGAGGACTTCCTTTTCACGTACTACACCCAGAAGCCTGGCCAGCTGAAGCGCTGGCACCCGGGCGCCGGCGTCGTACTCACCGGCGAAGAGGCGGCGGCCCGGAGCGGCTGGAAGCACTACAGAACGCTCGACGCCGGCGAACTGGCCGCCGTCGGACTGCCGTCAGGGGCTGTGGCAGTCACCTTTGACCGCAGCGCCTTTTTGGCCGACCGGCATGAAGCCGTGACCTTCGCCGGCATCATCCTCCGCGGAACCGCGGCCCGGCCGGCCCAGTTCGGCTGCTTTGGGCTGCACGAGTGGGCCATGGTCTACCGGCAGGACAAATTCGACTTGCGCCATGAATATCTGCAGCTGAGGCTGGGTTCGGCCGGCACGGACAAGGTGGTGGAGGACAACCGGATCCGGTGCTCACACTTCGACGCCTTCCGCTTCTACACCCCTGACGCCGTTGGGCTCAACGAACTGACCCCGAGCCGCGAAAGCCAGCGGCACATGGAACAGCCCGGGTGCCTGCACGCCAATATGGACCTCTACAAGTGGGCTTACAAACTGTTGCCCGCGCTGCCCAGCGAATTGGTCATGGACTGCTTCGAACTGTCCTGGCGGATCCGCGCCATGGACATGCAGGCGTCGCCTTACGACCTTGCAGAGTGGGGCTACCCTCCCATCCCGATCGAGACACCCGAGGGCAAAGCGGCCTATGTGGGCCACCAGCGGGCATTCGCGGCGGAAGCCGCTGGACTTCGCGGGCGCGTGGCGCAGGCGCTGGCCCCGCTGCGTCCTGAAGGGCCGGCATGAAGGACCTGGACTTGACCATCAGGGTGACCGATGATGCCGGTGCCCCTGAGTACAAATTCCGGCTGATAGTCCGCGATAGCCGCCTTGCTGACGGGTGCACGCTGCCTGATCCGGCAGGAGCTTTGTCAGCCTTGGAAGAATTCGGCGAGGACATCTTTTTTCCCCGACCGGGCCCACCGAAACTCTGCACGCAGCAATATGGCGGGCCGCAGGTGGCCATCGTGACGGGTTCCATCAACGGACACCCCGTCAGCGTGACTTTCCGGCGAACTGATGGCTGCGAAATTTCCCGCTGGCGCGCCATGGCTCCGCTGCTAGGCGCGACGCATGGTTCCCGCGGCGAAACCTGACGACGCCGGTACCCTTCGCCGTCGACGGGAACGCCGCCGGACCCATCGGTCCGGCGGCGTTCCCGTGTTGTTTCCGGAGAACTAGAGGTCCATGTTGCGGTGTCCGGAGAACTCCGGGACCTCCCGCTTCTTCTTTTCCTGCTTAGCCCTGTCTTTCTTGGCCGGCGCACCAGCCGTTTCGTCATCAGGGACGGTCACAGGATTGCCGCCTGTGACAATTACGGAGACGAAGGTGGGCAGGGTTGAACCGGCGAACGTCACCCGGCCGATGTAGGAGCCCGCGGCGAGATTTTTCCACCCAAGCCGGAGAGTCCCCGACTGGCCGTTCGCGAGCCGCAGCGGGTTGGGGGTCACCGTTGCATTCCCGACGTTGGCGCCAAGCACTGCGGCGTCCACAGTCGCCTTGGTGGGCTGACCGTTCGGGCTGGCAAACAGGTTCACGAACATCGTGTAGACGCCCGGTGCCGGATTCGGAACAGACAGGGATTCACTGGCCGAGCCGGTCTGTGCCAGCAGTGCCTGTCCCGCCGGGTTGACAACCACCATGTCGAAGTCGGCGTTCTCGTCCGATGAATAGACAGAGAACTTTGCCAACGGCGATCCAGCAGCAACAGTGACCTCCTTGACGAAGTTGGACCCGTCCGCCGCCAGGGCCATTGGTCCAGGAACCAGCTCGATGGCGGAGGAGTCAGCCTTAGACAGACCGTCCAAGCCGATGTTCACAGGCGAATTGGTGCCGGAAACCACGGGAATGTCACCCTGCCCCGTGCCTCCTTCGGACGTGAATGCCACATTCTCGGGCGCCACAACCGACTGCGGACAGACGGCCACCGGCGAGGCCACCTTCTTGCCGGCACCCTCCCAGACCAGGTTGCCCATGGCAAACTGCCCCAAAGCAGCGTTGGCGTTCTCGAACTTGACCTTAAAAGTGCGCTTCTCGCCGGCGGCGCTGAAACTAAGGATCGACGGCGTGACCGTCACCTTGATGCCAGGAACGTTCGCCTTGGCCCGGTAAATGCCGGGCGTCAGCGCGGTCACGGTCCGGGTGACCTCTATTGTCCCGGCGAGCGCCCCCAGCGCAAACGAGGCAACATTCATGTTCCGCGGCGCGGTTGTCCCGAGATCCGGGATGCCCAGATCCAGGCCCGTGCCCTGGATGAACTTCAGGTAGTCGTCCGCTGAATTGTCGTAGACCAGGCCCGGGTCGAGGACCCTGGCAACATCTACCTGGCCTGCGCCGGTGGCGAACACGTCGCCGTTCCGGGTACCGTCTGGATTCTTGATATCAGCTGCCGTTGTCATCATGGCGGACTTGACGGTGGCCGGCGACCATTTGGGGTTCTTTGCCAGAACCAAGGCGCCAAACCCGGCGACATGCGGCGCAGCCATCGACGTCCCTGACATCATGCCGAACTGGTCGCCGCCCGAGCCAATCGGCGACACGCCCGCCAGCACCGCGACGCCCGGCGCTGCCACGTCGGGCTTGAGCAGGTCTGAGCCGGTGGCCACCAGCGGGCCACGGGAGGAGAATCCGGCGACCTGCGGCTGCGGCGGCGCCGGAAGACCGGTAGTATCCGCGTTCACCAGTGCGGCCTTGATGCCCGGGTTGGCGGCGAGCTTGTCTTTGATCTGCTGGGTCGCCGGCGGGTTCACGTGCACCGTGGGCACCGCATGGCGGTCAAGGTCCTCGGAGGACGAGGTCACGTTGACCAGGATCATGCCGACGCCGCCGGCACGCAGCACCTCGGCGCTCTTGGCGACGCGGTCCACCACTCCGCGGTCGCAGACAACAATCTTTCCCGCCACCTTGGCTGGATCCAGGGCATTGGGTGCGCATAGTTCCGGGTTTGCTGCCCCTGCGGCTGCGGCACTTCCTGCGAGCACAACATTGCTCGCAGGAACAGGAGCGGCCATGAGACTGGCGCCGCGGTATTTGCTGCCGTCCGCGAACTCGACGGTTCCCTGCAGCTCCGTGGAAAAGGAACTGGCGGCCACTGTGGTCAACCACGGTGCGCCGTGGTTGACCGTGCTTGGCGTGGGCCCTGAGTTTCCTGCAGATGCCGCAACGAAAATTCCGGCAGAGGCCGCAGAGAGGAAGGCCAGGGAAACCGGGTCCGTGGTGGTTGAGGTACTGCCAGAGATCGAGTAGTTCAGCACATCCACACCGTCCAGGATTGCCTGGTTGATGGCCGCAAGGGAGGCGGAGCTGAAGCACCCGCCCGTGGCCGGGTTGTTGTCCTCCCAGCAGACCTTGTAAACGGAGATCTTTGCCGCCGGCGCCACACCGCTGGTGATGCCCATATCGAGTGCACCAAGGTTGGCCCGGACATTCGCGTTGCCTGCCGCTGTGCTGGCAGTGTGCGTACCGTGGCTTCCCACATCCACCGGCGAAATCAGTTCTTTGGGCGACCGGTCCTCCGGCGGTAAGTAGTTCAAGTAGTCGTCAGCGAAGTAGCGGGCGCTCAGGACCTTGGAGTTGCAGGCGCTGCCATCAAAGGCCGCCCCGGTTCCCTGGCCCTTCTGGCACTCCCCAACGAATGTATCGCCGTCGGACTTGAGCATGGCAATGTTGCCATCCGGGGTCCGGTACGGAGCCCCCACTTGGGCCTGGCCACTGAGTGGTTGCACATCTTCGCCGGCGAAGAACGGGCTGGAGGGCGTGTAGCCGGAATCGATGACGCCTACTACAACGCCCTTGCCTGCGTTCTCCTGCCCCCCGAAGGCGGTCTGCCACAGGCCGTTTTCACCGCTGAGCCGGAGGAAATCCGTGGTGGAGTAATCGGGCGCGTTTTCTGTGTCCGGGGCAACCACCAGGACGGCAGGGTCCTTGGCGAGCTTCACGGCCTGGTCTGCGGTCAGGTCGGCCGAGAACCCATTGATGGCGGCCGTGAACTGGCGTTTGATCTGGACATTTTCCGATCCGGCCACAGCGTTCTGCCGGCCTTCAAGGTGCGCCTGGTACCGCTGGACTTCGGGCCGGTCGGCGTCAAGCTTGCGGCCGTTCTGGGGCTTCGTCGCTGCGAGTCCGGGGGATCCGCCGTCGTACGTGGCCGCCGGCTTCTCGGCAAGGACCACAATGTAGCGTCCGGCCGGGTAGTCGCCGGGGTTGACCTTCTTCAAAGCCACAGCCGTGTTTGGCTCAGCGGGCGCCGCGGTAGCGGGGCTCATCGCCATCGAGCTGAGGAGCAGCGGCAGGCCGACGGCCAAAGCCATCGCTGTCCGGAGTCCCCCGCCCCGAATGGGGCTTTTTCCAGTGGAATTCACGAGCGACTACACCTTTCACGAGGAACGGCCGGCCACATTGCCGGTCTGACTAGCTGGAAACGTCACATGGCATTACAGGTTTTGTAATACTGTGACCAGCCGCTCCAAACAGTACAGACTGATAGCTGAATATGACATAGAACACACGAGAGTTCTAGGCCAATCCCCTACTTTTTCTATTGAGGACCGCAGGGCGGGCCGGAGCCGCCGCCGGCCCCGCGCTCTCGCGAGGTTGGCAGCGAAGAAGGCCCCCTCGTGGGACTGGACTCAGGACGAGTCCGGCTCCACTCGGAGGCCTTCCTGGATCTTATGGAATCAGCCCTGCTCAGCCCTTGGGCGTCACCTGCAGCCGGTCAAAAGTGACCTGCTTGCCAGCCTGGTCCAGCACCACCACGTCGTCGCGGCCATTCTGCACATCGGAGGGCAGGATGAACTCGACCGTGTTGTCCGTGGCGGGGAAAAGCCAGCCGATGCGATAGCTCTTTTTGTTCAGGTACACGTAGTACCACCGGCCATAGTCGAGGCCCTTCAGCGTGACTTTCTGGCCGTTGCGGTACTTGTCCAGCGTCCCCAGGTCGAACGGGGCCGCCTGCTCCTCGAGATCCTGGACGGCCAGGACAGGATCCGTTCCGGGCTGCGCCGGCTTCAGGTCCAGTACCATTTCACCGCCGGAGACTGCGGCCTTGACGGACTTGGTGCCGTTGGAAGCGGTGGCTTCGAACGCGACGGCGTCGAGCCTGCCTGCCGAGATGTCTGCTGCTGTCAGGACGTGTTCACGTGTTGCCGTCACGACGCCGCCGGCAGCCAGCGTGTCCTGGCTGATGGAAGCGTCCGGGGCGGTGAGACCGGTAAGCGAGACATTGCCGGCGTTGCCCACGATGTACGTATAAGTGACGGTGTCCCCCGCGCTGGCGAAGCGGTCGCCGTCGCGGTCGTTCCACTCCGAGGCAACAGTGCCCGCAAGCTGGGCGTCGCGGACCTTGAGGTCCACTTCGCCGCCGTCGATTGCGAACGTTCTGGTGGTCTGGCCCGCGGCGCTGACCTCCCACGTGGTTTTCGGAACGAAGAAGCCTTGCCCGGCTTCCTCCGCGGTGACGGTGTGGCGCGGCGTGGTGCAGGTGTAGTCCTGTCCGGCCGGCAGGGCACTGTAGCGGCAGTTCCCCGGACCGTCCGGGACGAACGGGCTGAAGTTGCCTGCGGTGGGGACCACCCTTTCCAGGAGCGCGCTGGTGTTGGTGACGCTGAAGCTGTACGGGACGAGCTCCCCCGCGGCGTAGGGCTGGGTGGACAGATCGCGCCCGACGTCGGCACGCGCACCGCTGATGTCAGCGGCCAGCAATCCGTCACGCAAGGCCACCGCAGTGCCGGTGAACGGCACCGTTTTGGTGAGCGACGGCGTGGCGCTGGCCGTGACGGTGAAGCTCGCCTCGGGGACGAAGTAACCGCGCTCGATATCCCCTGCGGTCAAGGTGTGCTTGGCTGTGGTGCAGGTGTAGTTGGCACCGGCGGCCAGGTTGTTGAACCGGCAGTTGGGGACGCTGGGCGCTTCCGGAGCGGGCGGCAGGAAGCCGGCGTCGAAGTTGCCGGAGACTGGCACGGAGTTCGCCGTCACGTTGGCGGTGCTCTTGACCGCGAAGGTATACGCCAGGACATCGCCGGCCTGGTAGGGGTTGGCGATGACGTCGCGGGCAGGAGCCGCTCCGGTGATGGTGAGGCCCACCTGCGGGGCCACCGGAACGGTGGCGGTGAACGTGAACTGCGAGACCCGGCCATCCGCCGTCGTAAAGGCCGCGTTGAGGTTTTGCGGGCCGCTGGCGTTTGCGGGGGCGGTCACTGCCACGTTGACGGTGGCCGAAGCGCCGGGCGCGACGTCGGGAACCGGCACTGTGGTGGCGGTCCAGCCGGTGGGGGTGTAGACCGTCGCAGTCGCGCCGGAGAGGGTAGTTGCCTCCTGGTTGGTGACGGTGACCGCTACCTGTGAGGTGGCACTGGGGGCGGTGGTGACGGCGGGGACGGACAGCGGGGCGCAGGCGTAGTTCAGCCACGCGTCGTCGAACTTCGCGAACTGGATGTTGTCCGTGTAGTTGCCCTCGTACAGGACGCCGAACTTGCCGTCCTCGAGCCGGGACACGGTTGAGTAGGCGGAAAAGCCGGAGCGGATGGTGCGCACGCCGGGCCAGGTGGCGCCGTCGTCGCAGGAGACGCGGGCGGAGACGTTCTCGCGGCCGGTCTTGGAATTGGAATTGGTGAAGATGAGCTTCTTGGCGTCCGCCGAGCCCTGCGCTGCGGCCGGGAACATACGGGCGATGGCGCCGTTGTTGGCCGGGTCCGGCAGTTCTGTGTCCTGCGTGACGGGCCCGTAAGTGGCGCCGCCGTCGGTGGAGATGGCCACCTTGCGGTAGCCCTGGTTGGCGTTGTCGCGGGAGTTCAGCAGGACGCGGCCGTCGGAGAGTTCAACCGTTTTGTTTTCATCCATGCGGTCGCCCACGTTGGCACCCTTGTGCCAGGTCGCGCCGTGATCGTCCGAGTAGACGCTGTAGGCCTGGATCTTGTTGCTGCCGTCAGCCTGGCGGACATCGCCGGCGTACTGCTGGATGAGGCGGCCCTTGTACTGGCCGTACTTGAGCTGGATGCCTTCGCCGGAAGACGCGAAGTTGGAGCGGATATCGCCGGCTGCCGGGCTGGTCTTGCTGGTGCCGGGCTTGGTGACGTTGGTGATGAGCCGCGGCTGGCTCCAGTTAACACCTGCGTCGGAGGATTCGATGACCGCCGAGGAGATCACGCTGCGGTCGGCGTCGTTGTTGCCGAACTGGCTGCCGAAGAAGCCCTGGTCCTTGGAGTAGACGAACAACGCGAAGACCTTGCCGGCCTCGGAGTCGTAGATGTAGGAGGGGTCGCTGTAACCGTACTTCGGCGTGGTGGCATTGCCCACGTGACCGGCGGCGATGACCTGCACAGGTCCCCATGTCTGGCCGCCGTCAGTGCTGCGGCGCTGCACGATCGAGTTGGCGTTGGGGGCATCTGCCGCGCTGCCGGGGCGGCCGTCCCAGGACGCGAGGACCACGTTGTTGCCCAAGTACGTCAGGGCAGGGATCCGGTAGAAGAAATTAGCCGCCGTTCGGTCCGCGCCGATGTTGGCCTCGGTGAAGCTGCCGGGGGCCAACGCCGGGCTGTTCGGCGGGATGGGGGCGGCCTGCGCGGCAATCCCGGATCCAGCCAGCAGCGTTAGCGCCACCAGCCCGGCTCCTGCCGCGCGGGCCACGTGTCGGTGTCTGCTGCGTGAGGTGGAAATTCGCAAATCCATATCCTTTCAAGGCGCCGCTGAGGCGGCGGATCGGGAGAATTGGCCACACGTGGTCCTAGTGATACCACCTGCCACATACGACGTCCTATGACCATAGTGTGTAGAGAGTCACCTGGCTAGGAGTTTTGGGAAGTAGCCCAGGTGACAGCCCCGGCCGACACTGAACCGGTGAACAAAAAGCGGGCGCCCCGTCTCGGGACGCCCGCTTTGCGAGTTTTGACTAAGTTTGACCAGCCGGCTGTACGCGCGGCTAAGGCGTGTAGCCTACTGCCTGGGCGTGCGCACCACGTCGCTGATCCACTGGCGCGTCTTTTCGTCCACAGGCCCGGCCACGCGGGTTTCGCGGGCCGCCCGGTCCGCCTTGATCTTTTGCAGCACCATCCGGCCGAGTCCGGCAAAAACGGCAACGGCCATCACCGGCAACAGCAGGGATTTCGATTTTTCAGCCATTCCGCAATCCTAGTGACGCTGGCTCCGCGAGGCCAGAGCCGCCGTCGTTCTGCACCTCCCGAAAGCCCTTCCCGCCGGATGACAGTGACGGAGCCCACCGAATACAGGGTCCAGCACTTCGGCCGGTAGAATGGGCTTGCAAGCTCGCGGAGCGCCCGTCCCCACCGTTGCACAGACACTGCTCAAAAAGCGGTACCCAACTTTTCCGGAACGGCGTAAGACGGCGTGACTCCGCTGCGCCCTTACCCAATGCTCACGCACAGGAGTTGCCGGATGCCCCGGATCGTTGTTGACGTCATGCCCAAGCCCGAGATTCTGGACCCGCAGGGGAAGGCCATCGTGGGTGCACTCCCCCGTTTGGGCTTCACCGGCTTTAGCTCTGTCCGCCAGGGCAAGCGCTTTGAACTGACGGTTGACGGCGAGGTGACCGACGCAATCCTGGCCCAGGCCCGCGAAGCCGCCGAGACCCTGCTGTCCAACCCCGTGATCGAGGACGTCGTCAACGTCGAGGTCGTCGAGGCCTGAGATGACTGAACTTCCCTTGATTGGCGAGGCAATCGCCGTCGCCGCCGAGCCCCGGCTCGCGGGTGCCAAGATCGGTGTTGTCACCTTCCCCGGCACGCTTGACGACCGCGACGCCGCCCGCGCAGTCCGCCTGGCAGGCGGCACCGCAGTGCCGCTCTGGCACGCCGACACCACCCTTGGTGACGTGGACGCCGTCGTAATTCCCGGTGGTTTCTCCTACGGCGACTATCTGCGGGCCGGTGCCATCGCCCGCTTTGCGCCGCTGATGTCCGAGATCATTAAGGCAGCAACAGGCGCCGCGTCCTCGAATCCTTTGCCCGTGCTGGGCATCTGCAACGGCTTCCAGATCCTGACCGAGTCGCACCTGCTGCCCGGGTCCATGATCAAGAACGACCACCTGAAGTTCATGTGCCGCGACCAGGTCCTGCGGGTGGAAAACAGCAACACCGCCTGGACCCTGGATTACGAAGCCGGCCAGGAAATCACGGTGCCGCTGAAGAACCAGGATGGCCAGTACATCGCCGACGAAAAAGTCCTGGATGCGCTCGAAGCCGAAGGCCGTGTGGTGTTCCGCTACGTTGGCTTCAACCCCAACGGCTCGCGCCGCGACATCGCCGGC
Organism: Pseudarthrobacter sulfonivorans; assembly: GCF_031454915.1. Taxonomy (GTDB): domain Bacteria; phylum Actinomycetota; class Actinomycetes; order Actinomycetales; family Micrococcaceae; genus Arthrobacter; species Arthrobacter sulfonivorans_C. The sequence continues at coordinate 219,131 of NZ_JAVDRS010000002.1, forward strand.
ATCTCCAACGCCGCCGGCAACGTGGTGGGCCTTATGCCGCACCCGGAGCACGCTGTTGAGGTCGGTTTCGGCCCCCAGTCGCTCGACGGAATCGGTGACACGGACACCGACGGCCTCGGATTCTTCACCTCCGTACTGAACAAGATTGTGGGAGGCAACAAATGACCGAGATCAATTCGGTGGTCGAGCCTGTCGAGACCAAGAAGTTCAACATCGACACCGTCGAAAACGCTGCCAAGACGCCGGACACCGAACTGCCATGGGCCGAACTTGGCCTGAAGCAGAACGAGTTCGACGAGGTAGTCAAGGTCCTGGGCCGCCGCCCCACCGGTGCCGAGCTGGCCATGTACTCCGTCATGTGGAGCGAGCACTGCTCCTACAAGTCCTCGAAGAACCACCTGCGCCAGTTCGGCGACAAGGTGACCGACGAGATGAAGAAGGACATGCTGGTGGGCATCGGCGAAAACGCCGGCGTCACCAACCTGGGCGACGGCTGGGCCGTAACGTTCAAGATCGAGTCCCACAACTCGCCGTCGTTCGTGGAGCCCTACCAGGGTGCCGCAACCGGCATCGGCGGCATCGTCCGCGACATCATTTCCATGGGCGCACGCCCCGTGGCCGTGATGGATCCGCTCCGTTTCGGCGCCATCGACCACCCGGACACCGCCCGCGTGATGCACGGTGCCGTGGCCGGCATCGGCGGCTACGGCAACTCGCTGGGCCTGCCCAACATCGGCGGCGAAATGGTGTTCGACTCCGTCTACCAGGGCAACCCGCTGGTGAACGCACTCGCCGTCGGCGTTATGCGCCACGAGGACATCCGCCTCGCCAACGCCTCCGGCAAGGGCAACAAGGTGGTCCTGTTCGGTGCCCGCACCGGCGGCGACGGCATCGGCGGCGCATCCGTGCTGGCCTCCGAGTCCTTCGACGACACCAAGCCGTCCAAGCGCCCCGCCGTCCAGGTGGGCGACCCCTTCGCCGAGAAGGTCCTCATCGAGTGCTGCCTCGAGCTGTTCAAGGGTTCCCTCGTTGAGGGCATCCAGGACCTCGGCGCCGCTGGCATCTCCTGCGCCACGTCGGAGCTGGCCTCCAACGGCGACGGCGGGATGGAAGTTGAGCTGACCTCCGTCCTGCTGCGCGACCCCACCCTGACCCCGGGCGAGATCCTGATGTCCGAGTCGCAGGAACGCATGATGGCCGTGGTCACCCCGGAGAACATCGAAGCCTTCGAAGCTGTGATGGACAAGTGGGCCGTGGAGTACTCCTGGCTCGGCGAGGTCACCGACACCGGCCGCCTGATCATCACTTGGGACGGCGTAGTCATCGTGGACGTCGACCCGCGCACGGTGGCACACGACGGCCCGGTTTATGACCGCCCGTACGCCCGCCCCTCCTGGCAGGACTCCGTCCAGGCCGATTCCTTCACCGGCTCCGTGCAGGATGCCGGCCGCCCCTCCGCCCCCGCGGAACTGGCCGCGGCCGTCACCGAGCTCGTGGCTTCGCCGAACATGTGCAGCAAGGACTGGATCACCAACCAGTACGACCGGTACGTGGGTGGCAACACGGCCCTGGCGTTCCCGGACGATGCAGGTGTGGTCCGCGTTGACGAGGAGACCGGCCTGGGCGTTGCCCTGGCCACCGACGCCAACGGCCGCTACACCTACCTTGATCCGTACCACGGCGCACAGCTGGCCCTGGCCGAGGCGTACCGCAACGTGGCCACCGCCGGCGCCGTGCCGATGGCCGTCAGTGACTGCCTGAACTTCGGCTCCCCCGAGGACCCGGACGTGATGTGGCAGCTCGCGGAGGCCATCCGCGGCCTGTCCGACGCCTGCATGGTGCTGGGCATCCCGGTCACCGGCGGCAACGTCTCGCTGTACAACCAGACCGGCACCACACCCATCCACCCCTCCCCCGTGGTGGCAGTGCTGGGCAAGCTCGACGACGTCGCCCGCCGCACGCCGTCGGGCTGGCGTGAGGACGGCCAGGCCATCTACCTGCTGGGTACGACGGCGGCAGAACTGGACGGTTCCGAATGGGCCAACATGCGTGGCCACCTCGGTGGACTTCCGCCCAAGGTTGACCTCGCCGCCGAGCGCGCGCTGGGTGAGATCCTGATCAACGCATCCCGTGACGGCATGGTGGACTCCGCGCACGACCTCTCCGAAGGCGGCCTCGCGGCAGCCCTCGTGGAGTCCTCCCTGCGCTACGGCGTGGGTGCCCGGATCGCCCTGCAGGACGTCCTGGACCGCGACGGCGTGGACCTCTTCACGGCACTGTTCTCCGAGACCCAGGGCCGTGCAGTTGTTGGCGTGCCCCGCTCCGAGGAAGTCCGCTTCAAGGACATGTGCACGGCCCGCGGCTTTGCCCACGTCCGGATCGGTGTGGTGGACGGAGCCAGCGGCCAGCTGGAGATCAACGGCGTGGACACCTTGTCCCTTGATGCCCTCCGCGAAGCCCACGAAGGGACCCTGCCGAAGTACTTCGGCTAGGCCTCCTGCCCCTTTCATCGATTGCTCCGTAACCGCCCTTTTGAACCTTCAGAACGGCAGTTACGGAGCAATCGATGCTTAATGGCCCTTGCTCCAGCCCGCCTGGATCAAAGCTGTTCGAATCTTAGCCACCCCGGTCTTGGCGTCATTGAACATGTGCCGTTTGGAAATCCTGACTTCGGTCCACCCCAGGGCCTCGTAGCTCTCAGAACGCGTGATGTCCCGGACGATCTGCCCTTCGTCGCCGTGATGCTCGCCTTCGTACTCGATCCCGATCCGGTACTTGCGGTAGGACAGGTCCGGCTCGTGATGGCGGACTCCATCTTCGCCGACGATCGGCACGTTCAACTCCGGTTCCGGCAGCCCTGCCCTGACCACGGCCAGCCGAAGCAGCGTCTCCTGCGGCGAATCGGAGCCGACCCGGATGAGCTTGATGGCTTCCTTGGCCCTGCGTATCCCGCGCTTTCCCTTGTGCCTGTCGATCATTCGCTGAAGATCCGCCACGCTGCAGAGCGCCATGTCCCGGTCCTCAAACGCCGCCCTCGGCACACGCACACAGCTGTCCCCCATCGCCACCAACTCGTCCACCGTGAGCATTTCCGCCATGTCCAGCCACGTTCGCTCAGGAGTGGTCACGGGTATCCCGTCAACTGTGGTGACTTCGTCGCTGTAGAGCTTCATTCGGTGCACAATGACATGCGGCCTGTTCAGGTGTGCCGAGCCCTCAGGCCTGATGACGTGAAACATCTCTGGAGTCCCCTTCTGCTGACGGCGCGGCAGCACGAGCATCTCCGCCGCAGTGAGGTGCGATGCCGCGCATCGCTCATTGACCTCAATAAAAGGCCGCACCCTGACACCTAAGGGAAGCTCCGCCGTCGGGCCTTCAGACCGTATCCCGCGGCCCAAGCGGTGGAGCGTACGGTGCCTCAGCCGCCGGTCCGACACTCCGGCACGCCCAGCTTCGGAAACGGTGAAGGGGCGGTCCTGGAGTGCCGTGGGCAGTGGGCGCGGAGTTCTCATGGGTTCATCAGAGCAGAATCCAGCGGTGGCCGCAGAAGTTATCCACACCCCTCATCGACTGCTCCGTAACTGTCGTTTTCGGGACTCAAAACGACGGTTATGGAGCAGTCGATGAGAGGTTAGTCCTCGCTGTGGAGCTCCCGCTGGCGGGCGCTGAGCAGCTCAAACTCGGGCCTGGCGGCCACAAAACGTTCGACGGCGGTGAGCACCTCCACGAGGTGCGCCCGGTCGGCTGCCACCAGGCCGGCGCCCACCTGCGAGCGCCGGTACTGATCGTGGTCCCCCACCTCTGCGACCGACACATCGAAGCGGCGCTTGAGCTCGGCCAGCAGCGGCCTGATGACGGAGCGCTTTTCCTTCAGGCTCTGGACATCGCCCAGGAGGATATCGAATTCAATCCAGCCGATCCACATGTTCCATATCGTATCGATTGCTCCGTAAGTGTCGTTCTGGGGACTCAAAACGACCGTTACGGAGCAATCGATGGCGGTCAGATGGTGAGTTCTCCCATCCGGTCCCAGCCATCGCCGTCGAGTTGGCGGCTAATGATCCGCGGGGTTTCGGCAAGGGCCTGCGGCATGTCAGCCATGGCCTGCTTGAAGTGCGCGCTGTTGACATGGTCCCCGGCAGCATCATCCTGGAAGGCTTCCACCAGGACAAACTCGTGGGGATCATCCACGCTGCGGGACCAGTCGAACCAGAGATTTCCGGGTTCCTCCCGGGTTGCCTTTGTGAAGTCGTCCACGAGGCCGAGCCAGCGCTCGGACCAGTCTGGCTTGACCTGGAACTTGACCACAATGAAGATCATGGGATTCCTTTTCTGTTCGGTAATGGTTGGCGTGGGGTGCGGGCCGTTCAGCCGGCCGTGACGTCGAGCTCACAGGCCAGGATGGCCTCGCGGGCGTGCTGCTGCTGCGCCGTTGTTCCGGACTGTTCAGCCCACTGCTCGGCGAGCTGGAACTCCACCATTGCTTCGGTGAAGCGTCCGGCACCGTGGAGGGCCCAGCCAAGGCTGGTGTGCAGCGGAGCCATCCAGCGCCGGGTGTGGGGGTCGTGGGCGGTGGACGCGTATTCGAGGGCGCTCCGGGTCCATGCTTCCGCATGGGCGGGGTCGGCGATGGCCAACATGTGTAACGCGTCGACGGCGAGGAATTCGTCGCCGAGGTGGTCTCCCAGCTCCGCTGCCTGTTCGAACAGGGGTACGGCCATGGCGGCGTGGCCGCTGGAGTTCAGGACGCGTCCGCGTTCCAGCAGGATGCGTACGCCGACGCTGGGTTCTTCCTCCCCGTCAAGCGAGTCCAGGAGGGCATCCGCCTCCTCGTAGCGGCCCTGCAGGCCAATGGCCCGGCCCAACTGCGTGGCGAGTTCGGCTTTTTCGTCGGTGTCGTAGGTCGGATCGGCAAGGGCGTCCCGGAAACGCTGTTCGGACAGTTCGGGATCCTCAAAATTCCAAAGGCGGTCAAGGGTCTCTTGGTCCAGCATGTACCTTCTCCTGATCAGCTTTCACCTGCGGCGAGTTGGCGTGCCCCTTCAACGTATCGCGAAGTGACGTGCCTCTGCGCCGCCCGGGTCACCGGGCCTCCCGCCCGATAGAACCAGTTGGCAGGCTTGCTGAAGGCGGTGATCTTAAGGAACACCCGCCCAGTGTCGTCAATCTCCACCTCAAAGGCCTCTTCGCCGCGCGCCGGGTGTCCGGGCAGCGTTCCGTACCCGAAGCCCGCCGCCTGCGGCCCGTCGCCCGGCAGCGGCCGCCGGACCCAGACCACCTCGCAGGGGGCGTTGATGCGGAAAGGTCCGACGCCGAATCCGCTCACCACGCGCGTTCCCGGGCGGACGACGTCAGACTCGGCCCGGACGCGCAGACCGGACCGCCGCTGCAGTTCCCACGTCAGGATGCCCTGCGCCACGCGGCGGTAAACCGGCAGACCATCGCCAAGGTAAACCTGGGACACCAGGCAGGGGTACCCCGCCGGCGGCCGGCCATTCTCCGTGGCGCCGACACCGGGGTAATCTAGCCGGCCGCCTACCAGCCGCTTGTCAGCCAACGTGGCCGTCCAGGGATCCCGTCAACCGCGCCCACCCGAGCTGTTCCTGCTGTTTCCGGCTCAGGGACGCCACCACCAGGTCGTAGGAATCCTCCACCATGTCCCGGACCATGGCATCCGGGAGGCCCCCGTCCAGCCGCACGCCGTTCCAGTGAGTCTTGTTCATGTGCCAGGCACCGGTGATTTCGGGGTGGGCGGCCCGCAGCTGTTCTGCCAAGGCAGGCTCACATTTCAGGCTCACAGACAGGTCGCGGGCATCCAGCGCGGACGACGCGAACATCTTGGCTTCCTGCCTCGCGCCGCCGGCAACGTGCGCCCGGACCTTGAACACGGATGTTTCCGGGCCGAAGGGAAAATCCTCGAAGGCGCCGGGAAAGCTCAGGCAGAATTCCCGGAGTGCAGCAGGGTCCATGGCACGAGCCTATCGGGCCGTGCGCACATCCCTAACCCGCCGTGCGCACATCCCCGATGCTGTGCAGTCCTTCCGGGGTAGTGCCGTTGATTTCGTAGTCGCCCACGATCCGGGCCTTGAACACTGCCGGGTTGTGCGTGGAAACTGTCCGGGCGTTCCGCCAGTGCCGGTCCAGGGACTTCGACTTGGACGTGGACGAGGCTCCGGTAATGTCGAAAAGCTGCTGGGCGGCCGACTGCACCAGCTCGGGCACCAGCAGCTGGGCCTTTTCCACGGCGACCTCGCCACGGACGTACCGCTGCACGTGCGTGAGGTCCAGTTCCGGATCGGCCGCGGCGTCGAGCTCCCGCGCGGCGGCAAGCACCACGGACTCCGCGGCGAAGACCTTGGCGGACAGATGCCCCACCAGCTGAAGGATCAGCGGGTCATTGCGGAACAGCTCACCTGAGCCGGTGTTGAACGTACGCTTCCGGTCACGAACCAGCGAGCGGGCGTCCGCCAGCGCCGCCCGGCCGATCCCCGCGAGGACGGCGAGCAAAACCAGCTGGAAAAACGCCGGTTCGTGCGTCGTGGACACCGACCGCTGGATGATATTCGCTTGGGGCACGACGGCGTCGCGGAAGATGGTGGTGCCCGTCCCCGTCAGCTGCTGGCCGAAGCCGTCCCAGTCGTCAAGGATTTCGACGCCCGGCTGCGTGGTGCGGACCACGGCATACTGCCGGCCGTCGATTCCCTCGGTACTGGCCGTCACGGCGATCCACTCGGCGAAGATGGTGCCGGTGGTGTAGAACTTCCTGCCGTTGAGCAGCCAGTCCTCACCGTCACGGCTGAGAGTGGTGCCGGTGGTCCCGATGACGTTTCCGGACCTCTCTGTTGCAGCGTTCCCGAAGATCTCGCCCGCCACCACGCGGGGGTACCAGCGGTTTTGGAAGTCCTCAGGCTCCAGGCCCACCGTCTCCACAAAGGCGAAGTGCGAGCGGTAGAGGTGGGCCACGGACGAATCGGCCTCGGCGAGCTCGATGAGTAACCGGAAGAATGGCTCGAAGCCGATGCCGTCACCCCCGTGCTCCACCGGCACCCGCAACCGTCCGAAGCCGGCCTCGTTCAGCCAGCGGACCTGCTCAAACGGCAGGACCCTGTCCTGCTCACGGGCCAGCGCCCCTTCGGCGATGCGGGCAAAGACCGGCCGGAACCGCCCCGCCAGCTTCTCGTACGCCGCCTCGGCCGATGCTGCCTGCGCGGGCACTGTGGTCTCGGGTGCGTAGGTCATGAGTTCTCCGTTTTCATGGTGCAGGCCAGGGTGCCCGGGCTAGAGCTTGGTAATGTCAGCGGCCGGGTCCTGGTCCCAGGGCGTGGGCAGGATCCCGTTCTGGTAGCTGGCAAACCAGGCCTTGACCTCGGGCGACTGGTACGCCTCTTTGAGAGCGGCGGCCTTCTCCGAGCCGGCGAAGTCCTTGCGGCCTGCCACCACGATCCGGAACGGAATCTGGTCCGTGTCCGATTCGAAGGCGAGCGCATCCGCTTTGGTGTGTCCGGCGTCGGCTGCCATCCGGGCCACCAGGAAGCCTGCGTCCACATCGGGCAGGGTCTTGGCCAGGGACTGCTGGTCAACCTCGACGAACTGCAGCTTCTTCGGATTCGCGGTGATGTTCTCCTGCGACGTGTGGATCACCGTTGCCTCCGAGAGCTCCAGCAGGCCGGCGTCCCGCAGCATAAACAGCGCACGGCCGTTGTTGGCCGGGTCCACCGGGATGCCGATCTTGGCGCCGTCCGGGAGCGCGTCAAGGGACTTGTATTTGTCAGACCAGATGCCGCCCGGTGCACTGTAAACGTAGAAGAGGCCCACGTTGTCCAGCGACTTGTCCTGGTTGAACTGCTTCAGGTAGGCGTTGTGCTGGAAGAAGGTGGCATCGAATTCGCCGTTGGCCACGGCCAGGTTGGGCTGGATGATGTCCGTGACGTAGGTGGGCTCCAAGGTCCAGCCTTTGGCTTCGAGGAGCTTCTGGGCAATCTTGGTGGGTTCCTGGTACGGCGCCGACTCCGTGACGATGATCTTGATGGTCTTGCCGCCGCTGGCCGCGGTGGCGCCGCCCGGGTTCACGAGGCCGCAGCCGGTGAGTGCCGAAACGGACACGGCGCCGGCACCCGCGAGGGCATACTTGAGGAAACTTCTACGCTGCATTGTTCTTGGTCCTTCTGGAAGTGGGGCGTACTAAACGCTGATGGTGGCTGGCTTGTTTTCTGCGGCTGCGGAGAATTCCGTGAAGGCTCCCCGGAAGGCTGCGGCCGGGTGCCGGTCGTTAAGGCGGGGTCCGGCGCTGAAGAGCTTCTCGCGCAGGGTTCCCGGCGAGTAGTCGGACTGCGCCAGGCCGCGGCTCCGGAGTTCGGGCAGCACACCCTCGATGAAGTCGGTGTACGAGCCCGGGATGGTCTGGTTGATGATGTTGATGCCGTCGATTCCGGCGTCCTGCCATTCCTCGAGCCGATCGGCAATCTGTTCTGGTGTTCCCACCACGCGGTTGGCCCGGCTGCGGTAAAGCGCAATGTCACGGAGGGTGGGGTTTCCGCCGCGGACGGAGGCCCTTATCGCCGTCAGATGGCCCTGGCTGCCCTCGGTCTCAAGGTCGCCGAGCGGGGTGTCCAGCGGCAGGCCGCCGAGGTCGACGCCGAAGCCGCCGCCCACGTGGGCCAGCAGGGCTTCGATGTCGAGGCTTTCCTCCAACTCATCGGCCTTGCGTGCGGCCTCGGCCGCGGTGCCGCCCACCACGAAGTGCATGCCCTGGAGGAACTTCACGTCATCAGGGTGGCGCCCCGCGGCGACGGCCTGTTCGCGCACTGCTGCCGTGTACTTCGCGGCCACGTCCGTGTTCGGTGCCAAGGTAAAGGTGGCCTCCGCGTTGGCGGCGCAAAACTGCTGGCCGCGGCCGGAGCTGCCCGCTTGGAAGAGCACCGGGGTGCGTTGCCGTGAGGGGGCTGAAAGGTGCGGCCCGTCAATGGAGTACCGGGGCCCGCGGTGGTAGATCTTGCTGACCTTTTCCGGGTCGGCGTGGACGCCGTTTTCCTTGTCCAGGAGCAGGGCGCCGTCCTCCCAGGAGCCCTCCCACAGTTTGTAGGCGGCCTCGACGTATTCGTCTGCCCAGTCGTAGCGTTCGTCATGCTTCGTCAGCTCAGTGGCGTTGAAATTCCGGTGCGCGTTTTCCAGCACGCTGGTGACGATGTTCCACGCGACGCGTCCGCCGCTGAGGTGGTCCAGGGTGGACATCTGCCGGGCGAACTGGAATGGGTGGCTCTGGATGACAGACGACGTCGCGGCCAGCCCGATGTCCTTCGTTCCCACCGCGAGCGCAGACAGCAGGATGAGCGGATCATTGGAGGGCACTTGCAGGCCCTTTTTCAGCAGTGACGCCCACCCGCCGTCGTAATCGCCGTAAAGGCCCACGACGTCGGCGAAGAAGATCGCGTCAAACTTGGCGTCTTCGAGCTGGCGGGCCAAGTCGATCCACAGTGGAAGTTCGTTGAAGCGGTGCTGCTGCGCTTCGGGGCGCCGCCACTGGCCGCCCATGATGTGGCTGCTGGTGTTCATCACGAAGGCGCTGATCAGCAGGCGGGGGCGGGGTCCGTCGAAGCGGGTACTGGGCGTTGAAGTCATGGGAGTGCTTTCCAGGGGTTGTGGTGGCGTGCGCGTGCTGGGCAGGGTCAGAGACGCTTGTCCAGGCGCCGTGCAATGTACGAGCCGCCCAGCTGGACGATGGTGACCAGCAGGATCATCAGCACAATGGCGGTAATCATCAGCGGGGTTTCGTAGCGGTAGTACCCGTAGCGGATGGCAAAGTCGCCGATCCCGCCGCCGCCTACAAGGCCGGCCATCGCCGAATAGGAGATGAAGCTGACGGTCATGATGGTGATGGAGCTGACCAGCCCGGGCTTCGCCTCCACAATCAGGACGTCCCGGACAATTTGGGACCGGCTGGCTCCCATGGACCGGGCCGCCTCCACCACGCCGCCACCGAGCTGGCTGAGGTTCTGTTCCACAAAGCGGGCGAAGTAAGGGAATGGCGTTGATGGTCAGCGGGACAATGACGGCGGCCGTGCCGATAGTGCTGCCCACAATGAACCGGGTGACGGGAATGATGGCAATCAGCAGGATCAGGAACGGAAACGACCGGATCAAATTGACGAGCCCGTCCAGGATGCGGTGCAGCTTGGGCCGGTGCTTCAGCCCATTGGGGCCGATGGTGTAGAGCAAAACGCCCAAGGGTGTACCGAGGAGCACCGCCAGCGGGATGGCGACCAGCAGCATAGTGAGGGTCTGCCCCATGGCAGCACCGATTTCGGGCAGGACTTCGAGGATGCGGTCAAACATTGAGCAGGCCTTCCGAAACGGCTTTCGCGTGGGCGGAGCGGTCGAGTTGGATCTCGTCGGAGATCAGGTACCGGCCACTCTGTGTCGCCGGGTGGAAGCCTGGCCGCTGCAGCTCGCTGAGGTCGAACTGCTCCACAACGCGGCCCTCTTCCATGACCGCAACGTTGTCAGCAATGGCCTTGATGACATTCATTTCGTGGGTGACCACCACAATCGTGATGCCGAATTTCGCATTGACGTCGGCCAGGTACTGCAGGACCGACGCCGTCGTCCGGGGGTCAACGGCCGACGTCGGCTCGTCACAGAGCAGTACTTTCGGCTCGGTAGCAAGAGCTCGGGCAATGGCCACCCGCTGCTTCTGGCCGCCGGAGAGTTTGGCCGGATACGCTCCCGCCTTGTCGCCGAGATCCACGATTTCCAAGGTTTCGGCAGCACGACGGCGGCGCTCCGCCTTCCCGACGCCGGCGAACTTCAGCGACAGCTCCACATTCTCCTGCGCCGTGAGGTTGTTGAGCAGGTTGAAGTGCTGGAAGATCATCCCGATGTCGTGCCGCTTCGTGCGAAGCTCAGCATCGGACAGCGTCAAGAGGTCGACGCCATCCACCAGGATGCGTCCCGACGTGGGGCGCTCGAGCAGATTGATGTTCCTGAGCAGGGTGGATTTGCCCGCTCCGGAAAACCCGATGATGCCTTGGATGGTGCCCCGCTTGATGTGCAGGCTGACATCATCAACGGCCGTGAAGCGGCCGCTTGGCGAGTCGAATGAGGTGCTGACGTTCTGGATCTCAATCACAGGTCATCACCTGATGGGGCTCCGGCGCGGCTGCCAGTCTGTGCGTTCATGAATTCCTCCGGGCTTACCCGAGGAAACCCCGCAGCCCGGAGTCGTGGCTCAGCTTGTGCCGCCCACGACCGGGAACATCGAGGTTCTCCATCGGTCCTGGCAGTAGCACCCGCCCACAGAAAGGAGGGGGTTGCTGCGGCGTCACAAAGCCAGGTCTCTCAGCCGCTCGAGATGGTTACATTAAGAATCTGGCACAGGCCCGCCCCGGGAGCGAAGCCGCACGTCACACGCGGTAACCGGAACGACACTGCAGCTCACGCAATGTAAAGCGGCGCAATCTGGCTCACCGTTTGGGGTCCCCACAGGGAGCCGGCCGGTGCTAGTCTGCGAACATGTCAGATGAACGGGCGACCATCCCAGTTCTGGACCTGAGTACCGCGCGCCAGCCCTACGGTTCCTTCAGCCCGGAATTTATCGACCAGCTGCGGGACGCCGCGCACAGCGTGGGGTTCTTCCAGATCACCGGCTACGGCGCCGCGCCCGGACAGGCCGAGGAGTTGTTGGACCTCCTCAAGCGCTTCTTCAACCTGCCCCTCGAGGAGCGGATGAAGCTGGACAACCGGCTGTCACCGCACTTCCGCGGATACACCCGGATGGGCACCGAAGTAACCCAGGGCAAGGCTGACGCCCGGGAACAAATCGACTACTCCCCGGAACGCGAACCCATCCACGACTACCCTGCCGACCAGCCCTACTGGCTGCTCCAGGGGCACAACCTTTGGCCTGACGAGGCCATGCCCGAGCTCAAGCCGGCAGCCATGGCCTGGGCTGACCTGATGTCCGATGTGGGAATGGAACTCCTGCGGGGCATTGCGGTGGCGCTGGAGCTGCCCGAGGACCATTTCGACGAACCTTTTGGCGACGAACCGGCATGGATGGGAAAGCTGGTGCACTACGTTGGCGGCGTGGTGGAAGCGGCCGGCGACCAGGGCGTGGGATCGCACGCGGACTACGGTTTTGTCACCCTCCTGCTCCAGGACGAGGTGGGCGGGCTGGAAGTGCTGCCACATGGAACCACCGAATGGGCAACCGTCGAGCCCATTCCCGGAGCGCTGGTGGTGAACCTTGGCGAGATGCTGGAGGTGGCAACGGAAGGCTACCTTGCCGCCACGATCCACCGGGTCAAGGCACCGCCGCCCGGCGTGGACCGCTATTCGGTGCCGTTCTTCTGGTCCCCGAGACTGGACGCCGTGATCGACCCCGTGCCGCTGCCGCCCAAGTTGAAGGCCCAGGCCCGGGGCCTCTCGGACGATCCGACCAACCCGATGCTCGCCTCTTTCGGCCTTAACATGCTCAAGGGCAGGATGCGCGCCCACCCGGATGTCACCGAGCGCCACTACCCGGAACTGATGCAACGCTGACGGCCCACCTTATTTAGGCACCTGTTATGCGAGCCGCCCGGCTGCCGGAGGCTAGTCAGAGGTTGTATTTCCACGCCTGCTGGGCGGGGCAGACGTTCATCACCACATCAAGCCCGGCGGCCTTCGCCCGATCGGCAGCGGCCTCGTCAATAACCCCCAGCTGCAGCCAGATGGCTTTGGCCCCGACGGCGATGGCCTGGTCAACCACCGCGCCGACCTTCTGCGAATTCACAAAGCAGTCCACGACGTCGATGGGCTGCTTTTCAGCGGGAATGTCGGCGAGTGTGCGGTAACCGGTTTCGCCGTGAACTGAGTCTCCCGGCAGGTTCACGGGGATGATCTGCATCCCCAGCCTGTCGCGGATAAAGAGCGAGGTGTCGTAGGCGGCGCGCCACTCATTGGTGGTCAGGCCCACGATGGCCCACCGCCCTTTGTTTCGCATAAGGCGCTCTATGACTGCAGGATCGTTGGCGTGGCCCATGATCCAAGCCTACATCGTTCCCACATTCGCCCCTCGTCGAATATTCGAACGACCGAGGCGCCCGCGTGGCGGCGTGAACGAATATTACGTTCCCCGGACCCCGATTTGGCGCAGGGCGTGCGGTTGGGCTGTAGTGGTAGTGACCATCCCGAGCGGCTAAGAGACCTGGATCGATGAAGCCGCAGCATCCCTGGCGGCTAGCCGCCGTCACAGCTGCATCCGTTGAGGCGACCATCCTCGGCACACAGCGAAGGGTGCTACTGCCAGGACCGATGGAGCACAGCCATGACATCAGCAACTTCTTCTGCCACGCCTTTTTCTACCCCGGGTCCCGCCAGTGCCGCATCAGCGGCTGCGTCGGACACCCACCAAGCCACTTCGAACGCGACGGCGATCGAAGCAGGGCTGCGTGACGCGCCCGGCCCTTCCAGCGGCTCATCGGGATGGTCCTCGACCGAGCCCAAGGACGTCGCCGTGCACGGCGCACCGTCCGGAGGGCCGGCGCGTCACAGCAGCACCAACACCGCGCAGCAACGGCAGACAGTGGCGCGGCGCCAGCCAGCAGAGCTGCGCGAAGCCCAGCCGGACAATGTGGCATTTTGGGAGCAGCAGGCGCTCCGTCTGGACTGGGAACAGCCCGCAGGCGCCCCTTACGGCAAGCCGTGGCATACCGCACACCGCCGCGTCCCTGCCGACGCCGCCGCCGGAAAAGGCCCTGAGATCACCTGGTTTGAAGGCGGCAAGCTCAACGTCGCCTACAACTGCGTGGACCGCCATGTAGAGGCCGGCCGCGGCGACAAGGTTGCGCTCTACTTCGAGGGTGAGCCTGGTGACCGCCGCGCCATCACCTACGCCGAACTCCAGCGGGAAGTCTCCAAGGCTGCCAACGCGCTCCTGGCGCTGGGCGTCACCAAGGGCGACCGCGTGGTCATCTACCTGCCGGTCATCCCCGAAACCGTCATCATCACCCTCGCCGTGGCACGGATCGGCGCCATCCACTCCCTCGTGTTCGGCGGCTTCTCCGCCGAGGCCCTGAAGTTCCGCGTAGAGGACACACAGGCCAAGCTGCTGGTGACCACGGACGGCCAGTTCCGCCGCGGCATTGCCGTGCCCGTTAAAGACAATGCAGACGCGGCTGTCGCCGGGGACAACGCCATCGAGCACGTCCTGGTGGTCAACCGCACCACCCCGGCTGACGGGCTCGCTGCCGTTTCCATGACTGAAGGCCGCGACGTCTGGTGGCATGACGCCGTCGGAAGCGCTCCGGACGTCCACGAACCGGAGGCCTTCGACGCCGAGACTCCCCTGTTCATCATGTACACCTCCGGGACCACCGGTAAGCCCAAGGGCCTGGTCCACACGTCCGGCGGTTACCTGACGCAGGCGTCCTGGAGCTACGAGCACCTGTTCAGTAACCCGGATCCGGCCCTCCGGGACCAGGATGTGCACTGGTGCACCGCGGACCTCGCCTGGGTCACTGCGCACACGTACGAGATCTACGGACCGCTCTCCAACGGCGTCACCCAGGTGATCTTCGAAGGCACCCCGAACACCCCGCACCCGGGCCGGCACTTTGAAATCATCGAGCGGTACGGCGTCACGCAGTACTACACGGCACCCACGCTGGTCCGCTCGCTGATGGGCTGGTTCCCGGACGGCGTGCCGGACACCTACGACCTCTCCTCGATTCGCATGCTCGGCACCGTGGGCGAAGCCGTCAACCCGGAGGCGTGGCGCTGGTTGCGCCACAACGTCGGCGCAGGCACCGCTCCCGTGGTGGACACGTGGTGGCAGTCCGAGACCGGGGCCACCATCCTCTCCCCCGCCCCGACGGACACTGACTTCAAACCCGGGTGCGCGGCCCGCCCGTTGCCCGGAGTCAGCACCAGGATCGTGGACGACGCCGGCAATGCAGTGCCGCCGGGCGTCCAGGGCTTCATTGTGGTGGACACCCCCGGACCCGCCATTGCACGCACAGTGTGGGGCAATCCCCGCCGCTACTACGACTCCTACTGGAGCAAGTACGTGGAGCAGGGCTGGTTCCTCGCCGGCGACGGGGCGAAGTACGACGCCGACGGCGACATCTGGATCCTGGGCCGCGTGGACGACACCCTCAACGTCTCCGGCCACTTGCTGTCCACCATCGAAATCGAGTCCGCGCTGGTATCCCACCCGGATGTGGTGGAGGCCGGCGTGTGTCCGGTCGCCGACCCCAAGACCGGGCACGCGATTGTCGCCTTCGTCGTACTGAAGACCGGGGTTTCGACAAGCTCAACCACCGGGGACCAGCTCAAAGCACACGTCGCGAAGGCGATCGGCCCGATCGCCAAGCCGCGCGACGTCGTCGTTGTTCCTGACGTGCCCAAGACCCGCAGCGGCAAGATCATGCGCCGGCTGCTGACCCAACTTTTTGAGGGGACCGCCCTGGGCGACACCACCTCACTCCAGAACGAGCCGGCCATAGCCGGAATCCAGGACGTCCTGCGCGAGCGGACCCTAGCAAAGGAAAATTCATGACAGACATCAGCAACGTGGCCCGTCTTTCTGAGCCGCTGAAGTTCGCCTACTGGGTGCCGAACGTTTCCGGCGGCCTGGTGGTATCCACTATCGAACAGCGGACCGGCTGGGACTTCGACTACAACAAGAAGCTGGCGCAGATCGCCGAGAACTCCGGCTTCGAGTACGCGCTGACGCAGACCCGGTACGCAGCCTCGTACGGTGCGGACAAGCAGCACGAGGCAACCTCGTTCAGCCTGGCCCTGCTGGCCGCGACCGAGCGCCTCAAGGTCATCGCTGCGGTCCACCCGGGAATGTGGCACCCGGGCGTACTGGCCAAATTCATCATCACCGCGGACCACATCTCCAACGGCCGCGCCGCCGTCAACATCGTCTCCGGCTGGCTCAAGAACGAGTTCACCAACTTCGGCCTGGACTGGCTGGAGCACGACGAACGCTATGTCCGCACCGAGGAGTTTATCAAGGTCCTGCGCGGCCTGTGGACCGAGCAGGAGTACAGCCAGTCCGGCAAGTACTACAACATCACCGATTTCACGCTGAACCCGGCACCGGTTGACGTTCCCGGCCGTGCCCACCCGGAGATCTTCTTCGGCGGCAATTCCACCGCAGCCCAGGCCACGGCCGGCCGCGTGGCTGACTGGTACTTCTCCAACGGCAAGGACCTGGAAGGCTTCAAGGAAAACATTGCAGGTGTGGTTGCAGCGTCCGGCGAGACCCGCCGCGGCACTGAAGGTTCACTCCCCGCCCCACGTTTCGGTTTGAACGGGTTCGTCATCGCCCGCGACTCCGAGAAGGAGGCCCGTGACACCCTCCGCGAAGTCGTGGAGAAGGCACACAAGCCCGCAGTCCAGGGCTTCCGCGACGCCGTGCAGGAAGCCGGCGCGTCCACCAAGGACGGCAAGGGCATGTGGGCTGATTCCAGCTTCGAGGACCTGGTCCAGTACAACGACGGCTTCAAGACCCAGCTGATCGGTACCCCGGAGCAGATCGCCGAGCGGATCGTCGAGTACAAGAAGATCGGTGTGAACCTGTTCCTCACCGGTTACCTGCACTTCCAGGAGGAAGTGGCAGCGTTCGGCCAGGACATCCTGCCGATCGTCCGCGAACTCGAGGCCGACCTCGCACGCAAGAACGGCACGGAACTGGACTTGTCCGGAACCCCGGCGAGCACCACGGCAGGGCTGGTGACCGCGTAATGTCTGACCGCAAATTTGGCTTCCGCACCCGCGCCCTCCATGCCGGCGGCACTCCCGACGCCGAGCACGGCGCCCGCGCGGTGCCCATCTACCAGACCACCTCCTTCGTATTCAAGGACACCCAGGACGCCGCCAACCTGTTCGCGCTGCAGAAGTACGGCAACATCTACTCCCGCATCGGCAACCCCACCGTGGCGGCGTTCGAAGAGCGCATCGCCTCGCTGGAGGGCGGCATCGGAGCGGTGGCAACGTCCTCGGGCATGGCTGCGGAGTTCATCACCTTCGCCGCGCTGACCCAGTCCGGTGACCACATTGTGGCCGCCTCCCAGCTGTACGGCGGAACCGTCACCCAGCTGGATGTGACGCTCCGCCGCTTCGGCGTGGACACCACGTTTGTTCCCGGCACCGATCCCGCGGACTATGCCGCGGCGGTCCAGGAAAACACCAAGGCGATCTTCGTCGAGGTGGTGGCCAACCCGTCGTCGGAGGTCCAGGACCTTGCCGGGCTGGCAAAGGTAGCGCGCGACGCCGGGATCCCCCTGGTGGTCGACGCCACCCTGAGCACGCCGTACCTCGTGCGGCCGATCGAACACGGCGCCGACATTGTGATCCACTCCGCCACCAAATTCCTGGGCGGGCACGGCACCACCCTGGGCGGCGTGATTGTCGAAAGCGGCCGGTTCAACTGGGGCAACGGCAAGTTCCCCACCATGACCGAACCGGTGGCCTCCTACGGCAACGTCTCCTGGTGGGGCAACTTCGGGGAGTACGGCTTCCTGACCAAGCTCCGCTGCGAGCAGCTGCGGGATATCGGCCCGGCACTGTCCCCGCAGTCCGCGTTTCAGCTGCTGCAGGGCGTGGAAACCCTCCCGCAGCGCCTGGACGAGCACCTGAAGAACGCGCAGGCCGTGGCCGAATGGCTCGAGGCTGATCCCCGCGTAGCGTACGTGAACTTCTCCGGCCTGCCTTCCCACCCGCACTTCGAGCGGGCGAAGAAGTACCTGCCGCTGGGCCCCGGCTCGGTGTTCTCCTTCGGCGTGAAGGGCGGCCGGGCGGCCGGGCAGAAGTTCATCGAATCCCTGCAGCTGGCCTCACACCTGGCCAACGTGGGCGATTCGCGGACCCTGGTGATCCACCCGGGTTCCACCACCCACCAGCAGCTCAGCCCGGAACAGCTCGAGTCCGCCGGAGTCCCCGCGGACCTTGTCCGTATCTCCGTGGGCCTGGAGGACATCGAGGATATCCTGTGGGACCTGGACCAGGCGTTGACTGAGGCCTCGGACCCGGTGGTTGAGCTTGTCGAAACCCTGGTTTCGACAAGCTCAACCACCGAAACCTGCACGATCGGAGCACGCGCATGAGCATCGAAACCCGGACCTGGGAAGGCCCGTCCGCACCGGAGCGCCTGAACCTGCTGCGCGCAGCCAAGTCGATTGCAATCGTGGGTGCCTCGGACAAGCCGTCCCGCGCCAGCTACTTCGTGGCGACGTACCTGCAGTCGTCCACCCGGTACAAGGTGTACTTCGTGAACCCCGTCGTAAAGGAAATCCTGGGCGAACCGACCTACCCATCACTCGCGGATCTTCCGGAAACCCCGGACATCGTGGATGTATTCCGCAAGCACGATGACCTCCCCGGTGTCCTGGACGAAGCCATCGCGGCTGGCGCCAAAACCCTGTGGCTGCAGCTCGGCTCCTGGCATGAGTCAGTGGCCGCCGACGCCGAGGCAGCAGGTCTGAACGTGGTGATGGACCGGTGCGTGAAGATCGAACACGCCCGGTTCCATGGCGGCCTGCACCTGGCCGGTTTCGACACGGGCGTCATCTCGTCCCGGCGGCAGCTCCTGTCCTGACGGGAGCGATCGTCCTCAGAGCACTATCTTTCCCGAGGTAGACCCTGATTAGCGGCTGAACTTCTTCAGCCAGATTGAACCGGGGCCGGTGTTGCCGGCTCCGGTTTCTTCTGTTGTTGCCGGGTCTGTTGTTATCGGGGCGAGGAATGCTGAGGTCAGGTTGCCAACGACGGCGGGGGCTTCGCTCACGAGCTTGCCCGCCTTTTCGAGCTGGCCGGCCGGGTCACCGCCGGGCGCGGTGCCAGGCTCCCTGTCTCCCCTCGCGGTCCCGTCCTGCGAGGCGCCACGGCCCTTGGTACCGCCGGCGCCGTTCCGGGATGCCCCGCCGTCGGCCGCTGGCTTGCCTGGCGATGCCGCTCCCGGACCCGGATCCTGGCTGCGGCCTGGTCCGTTGTCCTGCGTGGCGCTGCCTGGCGCGTCGGTTTCCGGCCCGGCAGTTCCCGCGTCCGCGGCGGCCGGCCCGGCCGGAACTGACGCGTCCGGCGACCCGGGTTCGGCGGCGGCGGGCGTCCACGGCAGGACGCCGGGGATCCCCGCAATGGTCCAGGACGGCGCCCAGTCCCGCAACAGGTGCTGGACCGAACTTCTGGCATTGGCACTCGGAGCTGAGGCAGTGGCCGCCACTCCCGTGACGCCCAATCCCATGCCCGCGATGACGGCAAGGCTGACTGCAGCAGTCCGGTGCCTGCGGCGCAGACGGTGGCGTGCCAGCTGGCTGGTTGGCGCAGACAGCAGGGCCGCGAGTTCCGCGCGGGGCTCGGGAACCGGCAGGGACGCCAGGGCACCCAGCGACAGCAGCGTGGCCCGGAGCCGCGGGTCGGTTTCGCCGGCGTCGATCAGCATCTCGTCCACGGTACGGAGCAGAGGGCTGGTGCTGGACGTCATGGCATCACATATTCCTTCACTGCGGACTGCTCGCGCAGCCGGATCAAGGCACGGCGCTGGAGCTGTTTCACGGCGCCCCCGCTCTTACCCATAACCTCCGCGGCCTGCTCAACAGTGAGGCCGGCGACCAGGCGCAGGGTCAGGACTTCCCGTTGGTCGTCAGGGAGGACGCCGAGGAGATTATGTACCTCCCGCGGCGAAATTTGTTCCATGGCTTCGTCCTCGGCCGAGGACTCCTCGCGCCCGTCCAGGTCGGGTTCGAACGGGAGTTCAACAGGTGCGCGTCGCCGTCGCCGGTGATCATCCACTATCCGGGCGTGAGCCACCGAGAAAACAAAAGTCCGCAGGCCGGCCAAACCCCCGGTGACCGTCGCCAGCCGCGGCAGGACGGCCAGGAAGACTTCCTGCATAACCGCCTCCGGATCTTCTACCCCGCGGGCTGTGAGGTAGCCCAGAACCTGCGACGCATAGGATCGGTAAACGAGGTCGAAAAGCTCTGGTTCGCGGGCGCGCGCAGACAAAACGTCGTCTGTCAGCGCATGGGTCACGGACGTTGGGCTTTCGATGAAGGGGCTCTGCTTGCCCCGCTAACTTTACCCTCCGGTAACCAAGCTGCCGGCAACAGATCGTGCACCGTTGAGGAGCAAAAAGTGCCGGCCTGGAACATGATGGGGGACAAGTTCCAGACCGGCGCTACACAGAGGTAATCGTTCCGGACCTGCCGGGGGTTACGCCCTGTCACAAAATACTTTGAAAAGTTTTTTACCTCCGGCCGGAGTCACAGACGCCGGCTGGGGACGGGCCCCCTAAACCGTGCCGCGCACGGCATTGAAGTGGGCAAAAGCGCGGACCCGGCTGACGGGCGCACGCTGTACGTCACACGCCGGCTCGGCTGCCGCGGAAGGTACGGCCACGGACCGGGCCGGTACAGGAGCGGGTGCAGGGGTGCGCTGGTCACGAAGGCCGGCGGCGGAAAGATCGGTCACGAGCCCGGTTCCGGCGCACTCGCGGGTGGCGGCGATTCCAGCCGCGACGGCGGACTTGTCAGCGAAGGCCCCGGACACCGCCACAACGCTGCCATCCGGCGCCTTGAGCCGGAACCTGAATAGCGAATCTGCGTCGAGAAAAACTTCAAACATCCCGGCCATAGCAAAAATCCTTCCGGTCGGCGGGGGTCCCTCCTGGTGGCCTCGTTGTCACCAGGTAGGCCCGGACACATTCCTGCGTCATCATCCCGCGGGTCTGGTCGAACGATCTGTGTTGATCAGTTCACCTTATGTTAAAAGTCTGTCGTCCGCGCCTGCAGCCTCACAAGGCCGGCAGGGTTAACCCTGTGTAAATTGCGTCCATCCGCTCCGCGGGACAGCGGCTTACTCCCCGCAAAAGCAGCGGCGGGCCACCCCGAAGGGTGACCCGCCGCCGTCGTAGGCTCCGGTGCGTCAGTCGTTGATGAGGTCGTGGACCACGATGGTCTGGTCCCGGTCCGGGCCCACGCCGATGGCCGAGAAGCGCGTGCCGGAGAGCTTTTCGAGGGCCAGCACGTAGTTGCGGGCGTTCTCCGGGAGGTCCTCCAGGGTGCGGGCACCGGTGATGTCCTCGGTCCAGCCCTCGAAGTACTCGAAGATGGGCACGGCGTGGTGGAACTCGGTCTGGGTCATCGGCATTTCGTCGTGGCGGACACCGTCCACGTCGTAGGCAACGCACACCGGGATCTGCTCGATGCCCGTGAGGACGTCCAGCTTGGTGACGAAGTAGTCCGTGAAGCCGTTGACGCGGGAAGCGTGGCGGGCCAGGACGGCGTCGTACCAGCCGCAGCGGCGGGGACGGCCAGTGTTCACGCCGAACTCACCGCCGGTCTTCTGCAGGTACAGGCCCATCTCGTCGAAGAGCTCGGTGGGGAACGGGCCGGCGCCAACGCGGGTGGTGTACGCCTTGATGATGCCGATGGAACGCGAGATCCGGGTGGGGCCGATGCCCGAGCCAACGGACGCGCCGCCGGCCGTCGGGTTGGAGGACGTGACGAAGGGGTAGGTGCCGTGGTCCACGTCCAGGAACGTGGCCTGGCCGCCTTCCATGAGTACAACCTTGCCCTCGTCCAGTGCATTGTTGAGCTCGAGTGTGCTGTCGATGACCAGCGGCCGCAGGCGGTCGGCAAAGGAGAGGAAGTAGCTGACGATCTCCTCCACCACCACGTTGCGGCGGTTGTAGACCTTCACCAGGAGTTCGTTCTTCTGGCGCAGGGATCCTTCCACTTTCTGGCGGAGGATGGATTCGTCGAAGACGTCCTGGACGCGGATGCCCAGGCGGGCCACCTTGTCCATGTAGGCCGGGCCGATGCCGCGGCCGGTGGTGCCGATGGCGCGGCTGCCGAGGAAGCGCTCTGTGACCTTGTCCAGCACCTGGTGGTAGGGCGCAACCAGATGGGCATTGGCGGAAACGCGGAGCTTGGAGGTGTCCGCGCCGCGCGCCTCCAGGCCGTCGATTTCCTGGAACAGGGCTTCGAGGTTCACCACGCAGCCGTTGCCGATGATCGGAATCGCGTTGGGGCTCAGGATGCCGGCCGGAAGGAGCTTAAGCTCATACTTCTCACCGCCTACGACGACGGTGTGCCCGGCGTTGTTGCCGCCGTTCGGCTTGACGACGTAATCAACACGGCCGCCGAGGAGATCGGTGGCTTTGCCTTTTCCTTCGTCGCCCCACTGGGCTCCTACGATCACGATTGCTGGCATGGGATCCTCCCCCATTCGTTCGGGCCGCACAGTTTCTCCACCGAAGTGGCAGATAGGGTGCAGCACCGTTCATGAGAATGCCCCGGAGGCCACAGCCTGGCTGGGCCGCGTCGGCGGCCAGCCACGCAAGAGTCCGGGGCTCTTACCACCCAAGTTTAGCCGATACGGGACTTTGTCCACTCACGGGGCCGCCCGCGGCCCTTCGTATGCAGCAAAGGACCACGGGCAGACTTCCGGCGACGTACTACTCGCTGTCCGCTTCCTCGCCCGGGCGGGACGTCTGGGTGGCGAGGCTGTCCCAGAAGGAGGTGTCGGCGTCGGCAATCGACCCATCCGCGATGGCGGCCGCTGTGGCCGTCAGCGTGGTCACCGTCTGCTTGATCAGGTAACCGTTGCTGCGGAGACCGAGCGCGTAGCCGTCCAGGTAGTGGTCCGACATGCCCCGCATTTCGAAGAGCAGGGTGGCGATCCCGTACTCCACGGCGATGCCATTGCGGCTGATGGTCTCGGCGCTGCCACCCACATACTTGCCCAAGTGGCCCCAGCCGGTGGAGTCAACGTTGCTGAACACCACGGCGCCCAGCTGTTTGGACTTTGCCACGACGGCCGGATCGGCGTTGGGGGTGGTGGGGTAAAGGATGGATCCCGAGACCAGCTTCCCGTCGCGCTCACTTCGGGTGCCCTGGTGGTGGAGGTCAATCATGTAGTCGATCCTGTACTTGCTCATGACGTTGTTGTGCAGCGCCTGTGTTTCGGGCTGGACCTTGGCCACATGGTCCCGGTTCAGGTCCACTTCCTCGGCGTTGTACCGCGTCATATTGCGGCCTCCCTTGGCCAGGTAGTCGTCCAGAGGGAAGTTGGCGTCCCCCATCGCGCCGTCGGCGTTGAGCATGGGAACAATCAGGATGTTCACTCCATCGAGAATGTCCGCAGACTTTCCGGTGCCCAGGTGCTTAACGAATTCCAGGGCCCCCTCTGTGGTGAGCTGCTCGTTGCCGTGCTGCTGGGTCAGATAGAGGATGGTGGGCTTGGCCGGATCCGAAAGGTATTTCACCAAGTGGATATCCCGGCCCTTGACGGTCTGGCCGATCACTTCCAGCTCCATGGCTGACTGGCGGGCGTCCTGGTCCTTCAGGAAGGAGACCATCTGGTCATACGTTGCCAGTTTGGACGTGGTGATCTGGCCGTTGCCGTCATAGTTGGGTCCTTCGCCCACGGCGTTCGCCAGCGGTGCCGGTGCCGCCACGGCCGCCAGGACCAGTGCTCCGGAAACGGCGAGCGTCCTCAAGGTTGCCAGGGTTTGATTCACTGTGCGTTACCTCTTTCGAGTGCAATTAGGGTGCCACCAGCCGCAACAATCTTGTTGCGACCCGTGACAGCAGCAAACCAAGCTATACGGATTGTGTCAATGCCTGTGACTGGGTCGGCGCTCCTGCCTCATCCGGATAAAACCCCTCGTTCACCGGCGTTTCGCTTTGCGGGACTTGATAGACTGATATAGATCGACTAGGAATCGGTCCACACCACATTTCAAACCATCCCGGAATGGCTGCGTCCCCTTGCGCCCATTTTCCGGATTGGCGCAGCACCGAGCCCCGCAGGAGACTTTGCACTATATGACAGCCCTGGCCCCCGAATCTTTCCGTGAACAGCTCATGAGCCGCCGCTACGAGCCCAACGTGGCCGTCGTCAACGAACTGTGCGATTCCCTGCAGAGCGTCAAGCCCCACACCGAAGTACCCTACGTCGATCCCATGCACGACGTAGACGAGTGCCGCATCATCAGCCTCTACTCCAACATCGGCGAGGCTGACCCGTCCGGCTTCATCACCGCCGGCGACGACGACGCCGCCACCCGTATGCTCGGCATCCAGTGGAAGCTCGGCCTGCGCCCCGAATTCGTGATGCCGTGGAACGTCCACCCGTGGCACACGCCCGGCGAGGTCAACGGCAAGTTCACGCCGGACCAGATCTCCGCCGGCCTCAAGCCGCTGCTCAAGTTCCTCGCCCTGGTCCCCCGCGCCTCGGTCATCGTGGCCCACGGTACCGAAGCCAACCGCCTGGCCAACCTGCTGCTGAAGACCGAGGTGCCCATGATCTGGCGCCGCGGCCTGAAGACCTACAAGGTCCGCTCCCTCAGCGGCCGTGCGTTCGCGGGAACCCCGGCACGCCAAGAGCAGTACCTCGAAGACATGCGCGTCGCCTACACCGACGCCATGGCACGCACCGGTTTGGCCAAGGCCGCCAGCTAGTCCCCACTCCTGACATAACGACGGCGGGCGGTTACCTTTCTTCGGAAAGGTGACCGCCCGCCGTCGTCCGCTTCTTAAACCCCAACGCGGGTCACTTCCGGCCCAAAAACGCTGGTTTATTGGGCGGGAAGTGACCCCGCGTTGCTCTTCACACTACTTGGCCTCGATGGCTGCCTTCGCGGCCGGGTCCGAGTCGTTCAGGAACTTCTCGATGCGCTCGGGCTCTTCGGCTTCACCGATGGCCGCGGATGCACGGCCCAGCGAGTAGAGCGCCCGCAGGAAGCCGCGGTTGGGTTCGTGCTCCCACGGGATGGGACCCACGCCGCGCCAGCCGTTGCGGCGCAGCGAGTCCAGTCCGCGGTGGTAGCCAACGCGCGAGTAGGCGTAGGAATCGATGATGCGGCCCTCGGCCCACGCCTCCTCCGCCAGGACGGCCCACAACAGCGAGGAAGTGGGGTGTTTTTCCACCAGGTCCAGGGCTTCCTGACCTGCATCCAGCTGCTCGTAGACGTCAGTCTCGGCAGGCAGGAGCGTGGGCTCGGGGCCCATCAGGTTCTTGCGGAACTCGTCGGACATACTAGAACGTCTTTCCGGCGGAGCCGAGCTGCTTGGTTGCCTCGACGACGCGGGCGGACAGGCCGGCCTCGGCGGAGGCGCCCCAGACGCGCGGATCGTAGAGCTTCTTGTTGCCCACCTCGCCATCGACCTTCAGCACACCGGAGTAGTTCTTGAACATGTGGTCCACCACCGGACGGGTGTAGGCGTACTGGGTGTCGGTGTCGATGTTCATCTTGATCACACCGTAGGAGACGGCGTCGGCGATCTCCTGGTCCGAGGAACCCGAGCCGCCGTGGAACACGAGGTCGAACGGGCTGTCCTTGCCGAGCCTGGCGCCCACCTGCGCCTGGATGTCCTTGAGGATCTCCGGACGCAGCTTCACGCCACCGGGCTTGTACACCCCGTGCACGTTCCCGAAGGTCAGGGCCGTGATGTAACGGCCGTTCTCACCGGCGCCGAGGGCCTCGATGGTGGCCAGGGCATCCTCCACCGTGGTGTACAGCTTGTCGTTGATGGCGTTCTCCACGCCGTCTTCCTCGCCGCCGACAATGCCGATTTCAACTTCGAGGATCATCTTCGCTGCAGCGGTGCGCTCCAGCAGTTCGCGTGCGGTGCTCAGGTTCTCGTTCAGCGGCTCGTGCGAACCGTCCCACATGTGCGAGTTGAAGATCGGGTTGCGGCCAGCCTTGACTTCGGCCTCCGACGCCGCCAGCAGCGGCAGGACAAAGCCGTCCAGCTTGTCCTTGGGGCAGTGGTCCGTATGGAGGGCGATGTTCACGCCGTAGTTCTTCGCCACTTCGCGGGCAAACGCGGCGAAGCCGAGCGAACCGGCCACCATGTCCTTGGTGGCAGCGCCGGACCAGTACGCGGCACCGCCGGTGGATACCTGGACAATGCCATCGGACTCCGCCTCGGCGAAACCGCGCAACGCGGCGTTCAGCGTCTGCGAGGACGTGACGTTAACGGCCGGAAACGCATAGCCACCGGCCTTCGCACGGTCAATCATCTCGGAGTAAATCTCTGGGGTTGCAATGGGCATGGTGACTCCTATGCTGAGTTTTCGTCTATGGGTTGTGACCCTGGAGTAGACCTCTTACGGCTAGCAACCATCCTAGCCATTTCTCTGGAGCGGCAGTGTTTCGGGTCACGCGGGCGGGTAACACTTTCGCTGACTTGGCCGCCGGGGTGGCACTTCGCGCTAGGACACCGGCTGGTTGAACACGTGCCGGCGGATCCAGGCGTGCATGGCGATGGCCGCCGCCGAGGCCGCATTGATGGAGCGGGTACTGCCGAACTGCTCGATGGAGAGGGTGGCGAGTGCTGCGTCATGGACTTCGGGCGTGAGCCCGGGGCCCTCCTGACCGAACACCAGCACGCAGTCCTTGGGCAGCTCGTAGGTTTCCAGCGGCACGGAGTCCGGGAAGATGTCGATCCCGATGATGGCCAGCCCCTCCCCCTGCGCCCACGCCACGAAATCCTCCACGGTGGGGTGGTGGCGGACGTGCTGGTAGCGGTCGGTGACCATGGCCCCGCGCCTGTTCCACCGGCGTCGTCCGATGATGTGGACTTCCTTGGCGAGGAAAGCGTTTGCGGTGCGCACCACAGTCCCGATATTCATATCGTGTTGCCAGTTTTCGATGGCGATGTGGAAGTTGTGCCGCTTGGAATCGAGGTCCGCCACGATCGCGTCATGCTTCCAGTACCGGTACTGGTCCACCACGTTGCGCCGGTCGCCGTCCGCCAGTAGTTCATGGTCCCAATGGTCGCCGTCGGGCAGCTCGCCGTCCCAGGGCCCGACGCCGACCTCGGGCTTTGGCGCGTATTCCTCCTCAGGCGGTGGAACGGGCAGCGGCGGAGTTTGGGGGTGGTCAGTCACCCTCCAACTCTAGCCGGGGTCAGCCGCCCAGCTTCCAGCGGTTGGCGCGGTAGGAGTTGGCGATCTTCTCGAGCAGTTCCGGGTTTTCATTCCAGTATGTCGAGTGTCCGCTGACGCCCATCATCTGCGGGGTTCCCCATGGCGTAACGCTGAAAAGGTTCACGGCCTGGATAGTCTCGCCGCGGGCGTTGAGGCAGGTAAAGCCGATAACTACTGCCTCGGTCCGGCGGAACTCACGGATTTCCGGGGTGGTGGTTTCGAAATTGCTGGTGCACTTATGACCCACGAGGTGCTGCGGCAATTCGGCGGCGGGCATGGCCGTGAATTTCGCTTCGATCTCCTTGATGGCGGCCCGCACCTTTGCGGGCTCCTTGCCGTATTTGCCCTCTTCCGCCTCGGCGAAGAACGCGTAGGCAAGGGCGATGCCGTCCCCGTCCCTTTCCCCAGTACCCTGAGCCTTCTGCTGCATCGGGGCGCCGGTGACCGGGTCGGTGGTGATCCCGAAGGTGTCATCGCCCGTCCAGGCTGCGAGGTACTGGAAGGATGACTCGCCGGTGACAAAGCGGCTGAACAGCGGATCGCCCTCGGCAGGAATGTTCGCCGGCCCCTGCAGATCGGCCCAGCCCGGCGGGAGCGGGAATGCTCCGGCGGGCACTTCATCGGCGGCAGCAGCGGCCGACGGCGCCGCCTCTTCCGGCGTTGAGCCTTCCGGCGCCGGGCTTTCCTCCGTATTGGACGTTGCCACGGGAGCGGGTGTGTCCTCAGCTTGCGGCGTGGCGAAGGTGGGGATCACCCACGCGAACACCGCCACGAGGGCAACAATCACCACGGCGGCAATGCTGCCGAGAACAATGAACAGGTTCTTTTTGCTGTGCGGGGGCTGCGGGGCTGGCGGCTGCGGAAACTGGCCGGGGTAAGCCTGGCCGGCGTACTGCTGGCCAGGGTATGGCTGGCCCTGCTGTGGAGGCAGCGGGTTGCCCGCAGCATCCCTGGGTGGTGGCGGCGGCGCGCTGTGGTTGTTGCTCATGGCGGTCCCTTTCAGGTGCTGGCAGGCATCCTGCGGTTCGCGCGGTGCCCGGTGATTTCCGACGACGGGGACCAGCCGGCGCAGGCCGGCACGAACAAACCACCGCGGACATCCCCCGATCCGCAGCCGATGGGCACCGTGGTGCCAGCTACGAGCCTAGCCGACGGGCCCGGCAGCCCGGGCCTCCAGCGCCGCCCATGCGCACCTCCGTTGTTTCGTCCGCCCACGCGTGTTCCGGGCCCAAACAATGACAGACTGGACCAGGAATCAGGCACTTCATGTGGAGGTAGACGTGGCAAAAGCAGACCAGGTAGTGGGAAATCCGGCGGTATATCGCAGCGGCCAGGAGATCGAATGCTGGCTGACAGACATGGACGGCGTCCTGGTGCACGAAAACCAGGCCGTCCCGGGCGCCGCCGAACTGATCCAGCGCTGGGTGGACACGTCCAAGCGCTTCCTGGTGCTGACCAACAACTCCATCTTTACTCCCCGCGACCTGGCGGCCCGGCTGCGTGCCTCGGGGCTCGAGATTCCCGAGGAGAACATCTGGACCTCCGCCCTCGCCACCGCCCAGTTCCTCAAGGACCAGGTGCGGGGGTCCGGTTCCGGGAACCGTGCCTACACCATCGGGGAGGCCGGGCTGACGACGGCGCTCCACGAGGCGGGCTTTATCCTCACCGACCAGGACCCGGATTTTGTGGTGCTCGGCGAAACCCGAACCTACTCTTTTGAGGCCATCACCATGGCCATCCGCCTGATCCTGGCCGGGGCGCGCTTTATCGCCACCAACCCGGACGCCACCGGCCCGTCCAAAGACGGCCCCATGCCTGCCACGGGTGCCATCGCGGCGCTGATCACCAAGGCCACCGGCCGGGAACCGTACATCGTGGGAAAGCCGAATCCCATGATGTTCCGTTCCGCTATGAACCAGATCGATGCCCATTCCGAAACCACCGCCATGATCGGGGACCGGATGGACACGGACATCATTGCCGGCATGGAGGCCGGGCTGCACACGGTCCTGGTCCTCACCGGCATTACCCAGCGCGAGGACATCGCTGCCTACCCGTTCCGGCCCAACCAGGTGCTGAACTCGGTGGCGGACCTGAAGAACCAGATTTAGAACACGCTGACCTTCGAGCCGCCGCGGGGCAGCGGGAAGAACTCGTCCATCAGGCCCTCCACGATGGGCCGGTAGACGAGCGGGCTCCAGCCGGGACTGGCGTGCGCCGGCAGCGCCCCGGTGGTCTGACGGTCCGTGGACACCATGTGCGGGTCAAAGGCGGCCGACCAGGCGCTCCTGGCCGCCTGGTACCGGACCGTGCGGTCGTTCGGGTTGCCGATGTACGCCATCCGCGCGCCTCCCAACTGGTCCACAAAACGGTTCCCGTCAAAATGGTAGATGTACGCCGATTCGGACTGGATCAGCACGCTGGACGGCGCGATCGGAGACAGTTGCTCCCACGACTGGTCTATGATCTGGCGCCAGGTCCGCTCGTCTTTGTGGATAACACGCTCCCCCAGCTCGTAGCCGCCCCGCAGTACGGATGGGAAACGGAAGCCGCTCTCGTAAAGGAACACCACGCCGTCGAACCAGCTCTCGTCAAGCACATCGCTCCTGCTGTAGGGAGTGGAATCCAGCAGGATGAACTCCACCTCCACGCCGTGGAGTTCCCGTAGCCGCGCGGCCACCTGCGTGGCCACCATGCCGCCGAAGCTGTGGCCGTAGAAGTAGAGCTTGGTGAGCTTCTTCGCGCGGACATGCTCGATGACGGCGATGACCACCTGGTCGATATCCAGGCCTTGGTTGGAATAACCGACGGCGGCCAGCTGGCCCCGCTTGTTCAGCGCGCCCCGCAGTGCGTTCAGGATCCACTGCGCCTCTTCCCAGCTGGTCTTGAAACCAGGGAAAAGGAACCAGCTGGCATTCGGATAGTAGGCGTCAGCGAAATCGTCCGGAACCTGCAGGATCCTGTTGACCCGCCGCTCAGCCTGAACGCGGCGGGTATACAGCATGTCCGCGGCCAGCACGGCGGAGGCACCCGCCCCCGCCAGGAACCCGCGGCGCGAAAACCGCTTGAGGGCAGCGGCGTCGGCAAGCAGCCGGGCCTGGTGGGTTCCGGGCTGCTCGGGCTGTTCCAGCGGTTCTGCTTCCTCTCTGTACGGCACGTATCTACCGTAGCCACAGGAGAAGCCGCCCCCGCAACCCGGGGCGGCCTCGCCGGCGTCAGTCAGGCAAAAGCAGGCCTCTGCTGGGCATCCGGGACTTGGCTAGGAAAGGCCGAGCTCGTCCTTGCCGAAGGCGAACAGGTAGGGCACGCCGGCCTCTGCCTCGATTTTTTCCTTGGCTCCGGTGTCCCGGTCCACGATGACGGCCACGGCCACTACGTTGCCGCCGGCCTTCCGCACGCCTTCAACGGCGGTCAGGGCGGAGCCGCCGGTGGTGGATGTGTCCTCCAGCACCAGGACCTTGCGGCCCTCAACGGACGGGCCTTCCACCTGGCGGCCCATGCCGTAGGACTTCTGGGCCTTGCGGACCACAAAAGCATCTACCGGCCGGCCGGCGTCAACCGCGGCGTGCATCAGCGCGGTGCCCACGGGGTCAGCACCCATGGTGAGGCCGCCTGCGCACTCAAAGTCGATTCCGGCGTCGTCCGCCAGGGCCAGCATGACCTGGCCCACCAGCTTGGAGGCCTCATGGTGCAGCGTAACGCGGCGAAGGTCGATGTAGTAGTCGGCCTCGGCACCGCTGGAAAGGATCACCTTGCCGCGGACAACGGCAAGTTCCTTGATCAGTTCCAGCAGGCGGGCACGTGCGGCAGCGGCGTCGGCTGCAAGGTCACTGGGGGAAGTCATGGGTTCAAGTTTAGTGGCTCCGCCGTTGCTGACGGCCGCTCGGGACGCCGTGCGAACGCCGGCGCATGTTCGGGCCTGGGTCCGAAGGCGATCATCCGGGGCAGGAGCCGCCGCGCCACCGGCGAATGCCGGACCACAAAGAGGAGGAATGGGGGAACTCCGGTCCGTTTCCCGGCGAACAACGGAACGAACACTACGCGGTGCATAAAGCGTTGGACGGTCTGCAGCACCACGGTGGGCATCCGGCGCCGCCGCTGGACAGCAGCAAGATCCTTGAGCTGCACTCGTCCCCGCAGGAGGCCCGGCGCCAGCCTGGCTGCTGCCGCGACGGCATCCTGGATGGCCAGGTTGATACCCACGCCTCCGGCCGGGGACATGGCGTGGGCGGCGTCGCCGATGCACAACAGCCCGTCCACGTACCAGCGCCGCAGCCGGTCCAGCCGCACATCCAGCCAGTGCAAATCCTCAAGCGAATGGATCGAGTCCACGCGGTCCGCGAGGTCAGGACGCAGTCCGGCGACGCGTTCCCGGAACCGCTCCACCCCCTCGGAACGGATCCGAGCATCCTCCCCCTTCGGACCGAGGTAGCCCACCTGGTAGTAGTCGTCACGGAACAGCGCGATCATCGCCTCGCGTTCCCGGAATGCCGGAACGATGCCCGCCACTGCCCCTTTCTCCCAAGGATGCCGCGGAAGTTTGAACCACCACGTGTCGAAGGGAACGGGGTACTGTTTCGGCTGCAGGCCGG
This sequence comes from Pseudarthrobacter sulfonivorans, assembly GCF_031454915.1. GTDB lineage: Bacteria > Actinomycetota > Actinomycetes > Actinomycetales > Micrococcaceae > Arthrobacter > Arthrobacter sulfonivorans_C. The sequence goes on from NZ_JAVDRS010000002.1 coordinate 250,645, forward strand.
CTGCCCGGCGCAGCACGGAATGCCTTCCGTCGGTGGCCACCACGAGGTCCGCATGGAGTGCACCTTCAGTGGCAGCCCTGCCCGTTCCCGTCCCGTCGGTACCCGCTGCCCCGGAGCCCGTGCCCTCCGAGCCACCACGAATCCGGTAGCGGACGCCCGTGACGCGGCCGCCGTCGAACATTAACGACGTTGCTTCATGCTCCATCAGGAGCGTGAAGGTGGGTTCGCGCGCGGCCTCGCTGGCCAGGAAGTTCAGGAAGTCCCACTGCGGCATCATGGCGATGTAGTTGTACGGGGGCTTCAAGGACGCGAAATCACCGAAGGTGACCAGGCCGGCGCCCGGAATGGGGAAGGCAACGTTGTTCAGCCGGCTCTGCGGAAGTTTGCGGAAGCCCTCCCCCAGGCCCAGTTCGTCGATCAGCCGGATGGTCGAGGCATGCACAGTGTCACCGCGGAAATCCCTCAGGAAGTCGCGGTGCTTTTCGAGGACTGTGACCTGCACGCCTGCACGGGCCAGCAGCAGCCCCAGCATCATGCCCGCCGGCCCGCCGCCAACAACAACGCACCCCGTCCGCTCCATGCACTAACGCTACGCCGCACGGGGAGGGGCCGCACTCGAGTGGCTGGGACGTCGGGTTAGAGCCGTGTGTCGAAGGAATCGCAGAAGACGTTCTCGTTGAACGTCCCCTGGAACCCGGACTTGCCCATGATCTTTTCGATGGTGGCCCGGATGGCCTCCACGGATCCCGCGTGGGCGTGGATGGCGGTCTTGACCATCGGCACGTCAATGAGGTGGTTGGGCTGGTTCAGCGACACGAACACCGTGGGTACCTCGGTGACGTACCAGGGAATTTCCGCCGCCATCGGCGTGGACCACTTGATCCGGATGGCCGCTTCCTGCGCAAAGCCCTTGACGTTGGCGAAGACGAACGCGGCGTCGTACTTGTCCGCGTAGTCGCCGGTAGCCTCCTCCGAGATGACAGACATGAAGTTCACACCTTCTTCGCCGGCTGCCTTGCGCTGCGCAGCGGTCTTGAAGACGTGCACTTCGAAGCCTGCCCGCTCCAGTTCCCCGGCCACCACGTCCAGGTAGGCCAGCGGATCAGCCATGGTGAAGTCCGAGCCGCCGGAGATGCCGTAAAGGCGGATCCGTTTGTGCGTCTGCGGCGTGATGGGCAGGTTGTTCGCCGTGTCTTTGATCAGGGTGACAGTCTTGTCCGCTATTCCGGCGGCAACAGCGCGGTGCTCTGCACTGCCGATCTTGGCCAGCGCTTCGGTGGGCGGAACCAGCTCGTCGCGGGTCTTCACGTGCAGTCCCAGCGATGCCTTGAGCGCCAGGACGCGGCGCAGGGCGTCGTGCAGGCGCTGCTCGGTGATAACGCCGGACTTGTAGCCGTCCAGCATGTACGCGAAGTCCTCGGCCGCGTTGCGGAAGAACAGGAACATGTCGCAACCGGCGGCGATGGTGGCGGGCACCAGGTCCTTGCGCTTCATGGCCTGGGTCAGGCCAATCATCTGCGAGGCGTCCGTGAGGATCAGCCCGTTGAAGCCGAGCTCACCGCGCAGCAGGTCCTGCAGCAGCTCCGGAGCCAGGGTGGCAGGCTTGATGTCCGCATCCGCGATGCCCGGACGGAAGTGCCTGGACAGTTCCGGCGCTCCGATGTGGCCGATCATGATCGACTGCACACCGTGCCCGATCATTTCGCGGTACACGTGGCCGTACGTCTTGTTCCACTGGTCGTAGCCGAACGTGTTGTAGGACGTGACCACGTGCTGGTCGCGCTCGTCGAGGCCGTCGCCCGGGAAGTGCTTCATGGCGCAGACGGTCGGGGACTCGCTGATGCCGTCGAAGTATTCCTTGGCCCGCTCCACCACGATCTCCGGGGTGTTGCCAAAGGACCGGGTGGAAATGACCGTGTTCCGCCAGTTGTAGTGGATGTCCACGATCGGCGCGAAGGCCCAGTTGCAGCCAAGCGCGGCGGTTTCGACGCCGGCCACCTGGCCCATTTGGCGTGCGATGGACTTGTCCGGGTGCGACCCGGCCTGCAGGTGCGTGGACACGAAGGTGCCGTCGTCGCAGCTTCCAGCGCCGCCCATTTCCGGGTTGGATGCGATCAGCAGCGGCACCTTGGTCTTCGACTGGGCGTACCGGATGTGTTCCTGCACGGCGGCAGAGGGGCCCGGACGGTACCGCATGCCGCCCACGTGGTAGTTCTCAAGCACACCGTCGAGGTACTCCGGGGAGTAATCGTTGTTGTGGTTGATGAAGAGCTGGCCGATCTTCTCCTCCAGCGTCATTGACTCCAGGGTGGAATTCACCCAGTCAACCGCCGCGTCATCGAGGTTGAACGGCGCGGCCTTGAGGTCGACGTCGAACTGGCGGCCCTGGGTGCCAGCGGCACCAGCAGCTGAAGTTCCGTCCGCCTGCGCGGAGTTACCGACGGCGGCAGCCACCGCGCGTGCGATGCCTGCCAGCGCGTCGACCATCACCTGGGCCACCGGGCCGGCGATGTCCACCACGACGCCTGCCTCATCGGCTTCCAGCGGTTCGAGGGTGGCGAGCTGCGATTCCAGCAGCGCCGGCGGCATGAAGTGCCCGGAACGCCCTTCAGTCCGTGCCCTAAGAACCTCCTTGCTGCCATGCAGGTGCAGGAACACCGTATCCGGCGCCTGTGCCCGGATGGCGTCGCGGTAGCTCCGGCGAAGTGCCGAGCAGGCCAGGACCAGGCCGCCCTTTCCGGCTGCTGCCAGTTTCGAGCCCACCGTGGCGAGCCACGGCCAGCGGTCCTCGTCGGTCAGCGGGATGCCCGCTGCCATCTTGGCGACGTTCTCCACCGGGTGGAGGGAATCTGCGTCGAGGAACGGAATACTCAGTTCACGGGCCACCAGGTCACCGATGGTGGTCTTGCCGCAGCCGGAGACGCCCATAACGATGACGCGGGGGCCGGTGGCCCCTCCTCCTGCGGAGGGCGAAGTAGCGTTGATCACCAGTCGTGCCTCACCAGTCATGGACAGTGCCGTCTACCAGGCGGTTGTACGGCAGGTAAGCCTGCTGGTACGGGTACGCAGCTGCAGCTTCCTCGTTGAATTCGACGCCGATACCGGGCTTGTCGCCCGGGTGCAGGTAGCCGTCCACGAACGTCATGGACTGCTCGAAGACCTCGTTGGTCTTGTCGGAGTGCTGCATGTATTCCTGGATGCCGTAGTTGTGGATGGCCAGGCCCACGTGCAGCTGGGCAGCGAAGCCCACCGGGGAGATGTCAGTGGGGCCGTGAAAGCCGGACTTGATCTGGTACTGGGCGGCGAAGTCCATGACCTTCTTCAGCGGGGAAATGCCGCCGAAGTGGGTGGAGGCTGCGCGAACGTAGTCGATCAGCTGTTCCTTGATGATGGTCTGGTAGTCGTACACGGTGTTGAAGATTTCACCGATGGCCAGTGGGGTGGTGGTGTGCTGGCGGACCAGGCGCAGGGCCTCCTGGTTTTCGGCCGGGGTGCAGTCCTCGAGCCAGAACAGGTCGTACGGTTCCAGGGCCTTGCCAAGCTTGGCCGCCTGGATGGGGGTCATGCGGTGGTGGCCGTCGTGCAGCAGCGGCAGTTCCGGACCGAACTCGTTGCGCACGGCTTCGAAAACGGTGGGCAGGTGGCGCAGGTACGCGCGGGTGTCCCAGTCCTCTTCCACGGGGAAGGCGCCGCGGCCGGCGGGCTCGTAATCGTAGCGTTCGCCTGAAGCCTGGGCCTGGGCAGCCACACCGTAGACGGCCTTGATGCCCGGGACGGCGGTCTGGATGCGGACTGACTTGTAGCCCAGTTCCAGGTGTTCGCGGACGGAATCGAACAGCGACTCGATGTCCGCGCCGGAAGCGTGGCCGTAAGCACGCAGGCCGTTGCGTGACGCGCCGCCCAGCAGCTGGTAGACCGGCATGTTGGCCATCTTGCCCTTGATGTCCCACAGTGCCATGTCGACGGCGGCGATGGCCGCCATGGTGACCGGGCCGCGGCGCCAGTACGAGCTGCGGTACAGGAACTGCCAGGTGTCCTCGATCTTGTGCGGATCCTTGCCGATCAGCAGCTGTGCAACATGCTCTTTGAGGTATGCGGCTACAGCCAGTTCGCGGCCATTGAGGGTGGCGTCACCGATGCCGGTGACTCCATCGTCCGTTGTGATGCGCAGGGTCACAAAGTTACGGGACGGACTGGTCACGAACACTTCAGCGGCAATGATTTTCACGGCAGATCCTTTCGGGGACTTCAGGTCAGGGGTGGTGCTTTGAATTATTGGCCTGCGGGCTTGCTGGTGTCAGCAGGCTCGCTGGCGGCCGCGGAGGTGCTGCCGGCGGCGAGGGTGGTGGCAGCCGTGGTCCGTTCGGCAGCGTTGCTGGCGTCAGCCGGGCCCGGGTGTGCCGTTTTGGTTCGGCGTTCCTGGATTTCCTTGAGGATTTCCGCGTGCTTGGCGTCCGTCAGCGTGTACTTGGTCATAACCAAGACCGCAAGGAAAGTCAGGATGGCCGGGAGCGCACCCGCTGCGATCTGGATACCGAATACGGCCTCCGGGGTCTGGGTGACTCCACCGGACTTGTAACCGCCGAGGGCGAGTGCATAGGCGGCAAGGGCGCCACCGACAGCCTGGCCGGATTTACGGGTGAAGGAGAAGAGCGCATAAGTGATGCCCTCGGTCCGGACTCCGGTCTTCCACTCCCCATATTCAACGGTGTCGGCTTCGAGGGCCCACACCACGATGCTCATCGCCAGGACTCCCACGAGGCTAAGTACGAGGCCGCCGAAGCCGACCATGACCAGGCTGGCAGGGGTAAGGAAGATCACCACACCGCCGGAGACAGTGATCAGGGAAGAGTAGATGTAGATGTTCTTCTTGCCAATGCTGCGGACCAGTTTGGGCATAACCGCTGCCAGTGCGAATGTCAGGACGAGCTGGATGATGGACAGCACAGGGTAAAGGTCCAGCCGGCCGAGGACGTCGCGCAGGTAGTACAGCTGCACGGAGGTCAGTGCCAGGTAGCCGGAGAGGAAGAAGAAGGAGCTGATGCACAGCATCAGGAGCGGTTTGTTGCCCTTGAGGGTCTCGATGCTCTGCTTGACTGAGACGTTCGGCACGGCGCGGTGAACGCGTTCCTTGGCGGTCAGGACCGTGAAGAAGTAGAGGCCCGCGCCGATCACGACAAACACCAGGGTGATGGTGGTGAACATCGACTGCAGGTCAGCGCCAGGCTTGATGAGCGGTGCCACGAAGATGCCCAGGGCCGAGCCCACCAGCAGGCCGCCAATCATGCGGGCCGACCCCAGCTTGGCGCGTTCCCCCGGATCCTGCGTCATGGCGCCGGCCAGCGAGCCGTACGGAATGTTCACAAGGCTGTAGGCCAGGCCCAGGGCGGCGTAGGTGACGTAGGCGTACAGCAGCGTGCCGGATTCACCGAGCTGCGGGACGGAGAACGTTGCCACGCTCAGCAGGAGCAGCGGGATGGAGCCGAACATGATGAAGGGGCGGAACTTACCGAAGCGCTTGCTGTAGGTCCGGTCTACGAGCCGGCCGGCGAAGACATCGGCGAAGGCGTCAAACAACCGGACCACGAGCAGTAGGGTTCCGGCGGCCGCTGCGGAGATACCGGCGACATCCGTGTAGTACACCAGCAGGAACATGGTGGCGGTTGTGAAAGCGAGGTTGTTAGCCGCATCGCCGGCGCCATAGCCGATGATGCTGAGCTTGTTTAGCTTTTTCATGATTGGGCTCCTTTACCCTCGCCGCCGTGGAGGCCAGCTAATTATTGAAATGCTATGCAGCTGTGAATCCTTGGGCTATGCCTAACCGGCAAAATCCACATCCGACGGGAGTGCCGCCGCTTGTAACTCGTTGCTGTAATCCTAGTCACTTGGCAATAAAATGGCAAGCGGTTGCCATGAATTTCTGTTGAAACTTCATGAAACTGCAGGTCAGCGAAAACAGCTCTGCCCGGTCCAGGAACCCGGACCGGGCAGTGTACTGATCCGACAGGAAACAGGAGTGCTGCTTGGGGGCCCGGCTACGAACCTGCCGCGAATGTTCCCAGCTGGCCAGCAACCAGCTCCACGACGGCGTCGTCCGCCGCCAGGGCCGGATCAACCAGCGCCAGCAGCGCCCGAACACGCTGCGTACCTTCCAGTTTGTTCGCCTCAGCCACCTCGGCTGCCAGCGGATCATGGAACGTCTCGGCGGCCGCACTGAAATCAATCCAGGCAGCGATCATCCGGGCGGCAGCAACGCCGGACCTGCCCTGGGCACGCTCGGCCAGCAGGACCGGCACGGCGCGCATGCGCAGTTTAGTGCTGCCGTCCATGGCAATCTGGGCCAGGTGGTGGGCGATGCGGGCGTTGCTGAAGCGGGCCAGCAGGGCGTCCCGGTATGCCGGGATCTGCAGGTCCGCGCCGCCGGAGGACGCCCCTGCGGCCGCACCTGACAGGTTCACCTCAGCCTCGTCCCAGAAGCCTTCTACAGCCTTGCGGCATTCCGCGTCCGCGAGGGCGTCGGCCACGGTGGTGTGTCCGCGGAGCTGGCCGGAGTAGGCCAGCAGGGAATGCGCGCCGTTCAGGAGCCACAGTTTGCGGTTCTCGAAGGGCTCGATGTGGTCAACGAAGACCGCGCCGGCATCCTCCCAGCGCGGACGCCCGGCGGGGAACTCGCCGCTGAGCACCCAGCTTGTAAACGGTTCAGCCACTACCGGCGAGTTGTCCCGGTAGCCGCAGGCGGCCTCGACGGCAGCGATGTCCGCTTCCGTGGTTCGCGGCGTGATGCGGTCCACGGATGTGCTGACGAAGCTGACGTTCGCCTCAACCCAGGCTGCGAGATCCGCATCCCAGGCAGCGGCCAGCCCGGCCACGGCGTTGCGCGCCACGGTGCCGTTGTTGGCGAGGTTGTCGCAGCAGACCACGGCGATCGGCCCGGCACCTGCGGTCCTGCGCGCTGCAAGCGCAAAGACCAGCCGGCCCAGCGGCGTCGTCGGGTTTCCGCTGCCGGAAGCCAGCAGCGCAAGGTCCGCTTCAACGTCGGGCGCCTTGGTGTCCAGCTGCCCGTCGGCCCCGAGCCGGTACGCGGCTTCGGTGACCGTCAGGGTGACCATGGCGGTAGAGGGTGCTGCAACGAGCTCGGCGAGCCGCGTCACGTCCGCGCCGTCCACGGCTTCAACAATGCTTCCGACGACGGCGAACGAGTCGCCGCTGTCAGCGCGCTCCACGACGGTAAACAGTCCGTCCTGCCCGGCGAGTGCCACGGCAGCGTCGGGCCGCCGGCCGGTGAAGGCCGCAATGCCCCAGTCCGCGGCGTCGCCGGCCTGGCTGGTGTACCAGGCCTGGTGCGAGCGGTGGAAGGCGCCAAGTCCGAGGTGGACGATCCGGACCGGCGGCTTGGGAGCCGTGTGCAGTGTCCGGTTCAACTGGGGAAGGGCGCCGGAACTGGCTGCGGAGGGCGTCTGTCCGGCGTTTGCCTGTTCGGTTGTCACAGTTTGAAAACCCTTCGCGGGGACGAATCGACGATGTCCACGATGAGTTCGTGGGCACGTTCTTCACTGACACGGTGCTCGGCCACGAGGCGGGCCAGGAAGGAGGCCTCGATCCGGCGGGAGGCGTCGTGGCGGGCGGGGATAGAGCAGAAGGCGCGCGTGTCGTCGATGAAGCCCGAGGAGCGGGAGAACCCGGTGGTCTCCGTGACGGCGGAACGGAAACGCAGCATCGCATCCGGGGCGTCCAGGAACCACCATGGTGCGCCAAGGTAGACGGACGGGTAGAAACCGGCCAGCGGTGCCAGTTCGCGGGAGAAGACGGTCTCGTCCATGGTGAAGAGCACCAGGTGGAAGTCCTTGGCTGTGCCGAAGTCCTGCAGCAGCGCACGGATTCCCTCGGTGTAGTTCACGGCGAACGGAATGTCGTGGCCCGTGTCGGCACCGAAGCCCTCGAACGTAGGCGTGTGGTGGTTGCGGAAGGAGCCCGGGTGGATGGTCATGACCAGCCCGTCCTCTACCGACATGCGGCCCATCTCGTACATCATGTGGGCTTCGAAGGTGTCGCGGTCCTCGGCCGTGGCCTTGCCGGCGCGGGCGAGTTCGAACAGCCGCTCGGCCTCGGCGCGGTCCAGCTTGAGCGTTGCCGGGTGGGCCACGCCGTGGTCTGCCGAGACTGCGCCATGCTCCACGAAGTATCTGCGGCGGTTTTCCAGCGCCGTGATGTAGGCGGTGTACCCGCTGGCACCGTCACCGGCAGCGTCGATCAGGCGGTCAACATTGGCGCTCCACGTGGGATGGGCAATGTTCAGGTACTGATCCGGGCGGAAGGTCGGCAAAACACGGCCGTCGAATGTGGGGTCCTCGGCGATGGCCTTGTGGCTGGCGAGGTTGTCCAGGGGATCATCGGTAGTGGCCAGGACCTCGATGTTGAAGTCCTTGAAGAGCTGGCGCGGACGGAAGCCGGGCTCAACGAGCTTGGCGGCAATGGCGTCGTAGCTGGCGTCAGCCGACATGTCACCGAGGTCTGCGCCCAGCTTGAACACGGCGTCAAACTGGTTGCGCAGCCAGTACCCGGATGCGGTGCCTTCGAAGAGCGGCCAGGCCTCGACGAAAGTGCGCCAGATGTCGCGCGATTCGGGCGTGGTGGCGCCGCCGGCGCGGAGCTTGTCCAGCGTGACGCCACTGGCGTGGATCAGGCGGGTGACGTAGTGGTCCGGGCTGACCAGCAGCGCCGCCGGATCCGGGAAGGGCGTGTTGTGCTCGATGACAGCAGCGTCAACGTGCCCGTGCGGGGAGATGATGGGGAGGTCCTGGACACGCTGCAGGAGGTCGCGCGCAATGCTGCGCGTTCCTGGATCGGCGGGCAGGAGCCTGTCTGGGTTGGCAGCAATCGACTGTGACATACGTCAATAATCCGGCTTGGTCAGTGCTTTTGTCAACCGGTTGCCATAAATTGCCAAAATGCGGAACACGGCCGTCCAATGCGCTTACAGTGGGGACAGGATCCGTCCGCTTGAACCCCTCAACACAAGCTCAGTCTCCACACTCAGCGTGCCGGCCGGTTCCCCGTTCCCGTGCAGGAGGTCCAGCAGCCGCGTGGCGGCCCCCGCGCCGCACTCCCCCAGCGGCGAACGCACGGTGGTGAGCGGCGGCGTGGTGAAGTCTGCGCCGAAGATGTCATCGAAACCGACGATGCTGATCTGGTCCGGCACAGTGATGCCCGCCGCCTGGAGCTCCTGCATCAGCCCAATGGCCAGGAGGTCGTTGTAGGTGAGTACTGCAGTAGCACCGCTGGCGCGGACATCACGCGCCACCTGCCGGCCGCCGTCGACCGTTGGTTTGGTGGATTCGAGCCGGACGGCCTCGAGCCGGGACCAGTCGCAGGCTGCCTGCACACCGTCCCAGCGCTGTTCCGACATCCAGGACTCGGGCGGGCCCGCCACATAGGCCACCTTTTGGTGGCCGTGGGCGGCCAGGCTGCGGACTGCCTCGCTGATCCCTTTATGGACGTCCGGCACCACGCACGGCACGCCCTCGACTTCGCGGTTGATCACCACCACGGGTTTGTCCTGGGCCAGTGCGCGGATGTTGTCATCATCCATACGGGGGCTCGCCAGGATCAGCCCGTCCACCGTGGCCATGAGCCGCCGGGCGGCAGTCAGTTCGGTTGCCGGGGACTCCGCCGATTCGGCAAGCACCAGGGTGTAATCGCGGTCCGTCGCGGTGGCCTCGGCGCCGCGGATGATGTCGAAGAACGTCGGGTTGGTGATATCCGCGACGATCAGGCCGAAGGTGTTTGTCTTGCCCGTGGGAAGGGCCCGGGCGAACGGATTGACCTGGTAGTTCAGCTCGGCGGCAGCATCCTCGATGAGCTTCTGTGTTTTGGGGCTGACCCGGCCAGGCTTGCTGAGCGCCCGGGAAACCGTGGAGGCGTTGACGCCGGCAACCCTCGCGATGTCATAGATGGTCGCGTTGGATTTGCCATCCCGGCCATGTTTCTTGAACGGACCGGCAGTCGGGGCAGCATCCGGCGTCTTGGGTTCAGTCACCGCCCCATCTTAGCGATGAAAGCGCTTAACCTGGTCGCGGCTGTGGCCGTTTTGGGTGTCCAAAACGGCCACAGCCGCGGCTCAGTATGCTGCTCACTCAGGAGGTTAGGCGCGCTGCGGGAACTTTCCCTCGTCGGCGATGCGCTTGTTCAGCTCCGCCAGGAACTCATTCTCATCGAAGTCCAGTCCCACTTCCTTGCCCGTCCACGCTGAGAGGTGGATGGCGTTGGCGAGGCGGACTCCGTTGATACCGTCCGAGCCCGGAGCGAGCAGCGGTGTGCCGTCAAGGATGTTGGCGGCGAAGTTCTCCAGGACACCGGAGTGCTGGGCGCCCCAGGCAGATTCGAACTCGATGACCTCGGACGTGTAGTACTCTTCCGGGTTCAGTTCGCCCATAAAGAGCTTGCGGACATCGTCCATGTCCATGCCTTCGCTGAGCTCGCGCTCGGGCTTGTGCAGGCGGGTCACGGTGGCGGTCTTGCTGTTTTCGACCACGATCTTGCCCTGGTCGCCCAGGATTTCGAAGCGGTCAGTGCCGGTCAGATCGTGCGTGGCCGTGACAAAAACGCCGGTGGCACCGTCGCCGTAATCAACCACTGCCGTCACTTCGTCCTCGACGGCGATGTCGCGCCTGAAGCCGAACGCAACCTTCGCGTAAACCGACTTCGGCACTCCACAGATCCACTGCCACAGGTCCAGCTGGTGCGGTGCCTGGTTGACCAGGACGCCGCCGCCCTCGCCGCCCCACGTTGCACGCCACTCGCTGGAGTTGTAGTAGCCCTGCGGCCGCCACCAGGTGGTGATGATCCAGTTGGTCCGGCGGATCTTGCCGATTTCGCCGTTCTGCACGATCTCTTTGAGCTTCTGGTACAGCGGGTTGTTGCGCTGGTTGAACATGATCGCGAAGGACAGTTCCGGCTTGCTCGCGGCAAACTCGTTCAGTTCCTTGACCTGCTTGGTGTACACGCCGGCTGGCTTCTCCACGAGGGCGTGGACGTTGCGTTTGAGGGTTTCGATGCCCATTTCGGGATGCAGGAAGTGCGGGACGCACGTCACCACCGCGTCAACGTCGCCGCTCTCCAGCATCGCGATGTAGTCCGCGTAAAAGGGAACGTCCGGGTAGGTGTCCGAAGCGATCGCCTTTTTGGCCGGATCGATATCGCAGATGGCGCCGATCTCCATATTCGGGACCAGGCCGTCCGTGATGAATTTGGCGTAGGCGCCGCCCTGCTGGCCCAGGCCGATGATGCCGAGGCGTACTTTCTTGCTCACAGTAATTTTCCTTTTTCGTTGGTTGAGCTTGTCGAAACCGGATGGTTGGGATAAGCGGTTAGAAGAGCTCGGACTGGCCCAGTGCAATGAGGTTGTCGTAAGAGGTCTGCAGCGCTTCCCAGACCGTCCTGCCGTAAAGTTCGTCCTGCTCCACGAGCAGGTACTCGGCGCCGGCAGCCTGCGCGGCCGGGATGATGGAGGCGAAGTCCAGGTTGCCTTCGCCCACTTCGGCGAACTGGACAACGTTCTTGAACTCCTGCATGAAGCCCTTGAAGTCCCCGGCTTCCAGCAGCCCCATTGCCGACTCCGGCATTTGGCCGATCCGGTAGTCCTTCAGGTGGACCATCGCAGTGCGGCCGGCGTACTTTTCCAGGGTCCTGACAGGGTCCAGACCGCCACGCTGTACCCAGTGCACGTCAATTTCCATGCCCATGGCCGGGGAATTCTCCGCAATGATGTCCAGCATGAACTTGCCGTCGAACTTCGCGAACTCGATGTGGTGGTTGTGGTAATACAGGCCCAGGCCCTGCTCCTGCAGCCGTTCGGCGTATCCGTTGGCCTGCTTGGCGAAGTCAACCACCGCGCCGATAGACGTCATTGCCTCGAACGGGAGCATGCCGATCCGTAGGAGCTTCGAATCCAGACGCTTGGCGTCGTCCACAATCTTGTCGAAGTGCTCCGCCAGTGAATCGCCCGGACGGCCCTTGGGGGTCTCCATGGCCACGGAAAGTGCTGCGATGTCCATGCCCAGCTCGGTGCGGGAACGGTCCAGTTCAGCCACATTCTCCGGCGTCATCGGGATCTGGGAGATCTCGACGGCGTTGTAGCCGATTCCGCTGACCTTGCGGAGCGTTTCGAACGCCCCGATCTCGGTGAAGCTGTCCCTCAGCATCATTGCCTGTACGCCAATTTTGGCCACGATATTCCTCCGTTGTTGTTGCGGTTGAGTTAGTTCTGCACGGCCTTAGGCGGGGACGCCAGCCTGTTCGGCCTGCTGCCGCTGCTCTTCAAGCAGGCGGTGGCGGTCGGCGCGGCGCTTCTCCTGGCGGTCCGGATCCGGCACCGGGGAAGCGAGGAGTAAACGCTGTGTGTAGGGGTGCTCAGGGGTGCGAGTGACAACCTCTGCCGGCCCCTGCTCCACGATTTCTCCACGGTACATCACAGCCACACGGTGGCTGATGTGGCGGACCACGTCAAGGTCGTGCGAGACAAACAGGTACGAAACGCCGGTGTCCTTCTGGATCTGCAGGAAGAGGTCCAGAACGCGGGCCTGGGTGGAGAGGTCCAGGGCGCTGACAGGCTCATCACACACGATGAGCTTGGGAGAGAGTGCCAGGGCGCGGGCGATCGCCACGCGCTGGCGCTGACCGCCGCTGAACTCGCGTGGAAGCCGGTGGAGGGCGTCGGACGGTAGACCTACCTGGTCCAGGAGTTCCTTAACACGCTTTTTGGCCGCGGCCGGTTCCATGCCCTGGACTCCTAGGGGTTCGGCGAGGATGTCGCCAATTTCCAGGGCAGGGTTCAGCGACGTATACGGATCCTGGAAGACCACCTGCATGTCGCGGCTGAGGATGCGTCGCTGCTTCCTGGTGGCGTGGCTGATGTCCTGGCCCTCGAACGTGATCTTGCCGCCGCTTACAGGCGCCAGTCCCAGCACCGCCCGGCCCAGGGTGGTCTTGCCGGAGCCCGACTCCCCCACCAGGCCCAAGGTCTCGCCCTGGCCGATGCTGATGTTAATGTCCGTCAGGGCGCGGAACTTCCTGGCCCGGAAGCCCTTGCCGGGGTAGTCCACCACGAGGTTTTCCACCCGCAGGAGTCCGCTGCGTGCCGGGGCTGATTCCGCGGCGTCCAAGGCTGCAGTTTCGGTCACAGTACGTTCTCCTTGGCAGTTGACGACGCCGTTGCTGACGAAGTGGATGGCACCAGCATGCTCATGGGTTCCTTACCTTCGAGCATGGAAGCCAGCAGGGTCTGGGTGTAGGTTTCTTTCGGTTCGCGCAAGATGTCCCGCACGGGGCCTTCCTCCACGAGCCGGCCGTTCTGCATGACCACAACGCGGTCGCAGAGGTCAGCCACAACTCCGAAGTTGTGGGTCACCAGGATGACGCCCACGCCGAGGCGCCGCTGGAGGTCGCGGATGAGGTCCAGCACGTCGGCCTGCACGGTCACGTCCAGGGCCGTGGTGGGCTCGTCCGCTATGATCAGGTCCGGCTCGCAGCTGATGGCGCCGGCGATCAGTACACGCTGGGCCATGCCGCCGGAGACCTCGTGGGGGTAGGCCTTGAAGGTGCGTTCGGGGTTGACAATTCCGACGTCGGAGAGCAGCTTCATCGCCCGCGTGGTGGCTTCCGCCTTGGAGATTCCCAGGACCCGCACCATGGGGGTGACCAGCTGGTAGCCGATGGTGAACGCCGGGTCCAGGTTGCTCATGGGTTCCTGCGGGATGTAGGAAATCCGTTTGCCGCGCAGCTTGGACAGCCGGTCCTGGTTCACTTTGTCTTCGCCGGGTGCCACGGTGTAGTTACCGTCGAATTGGATGGCGCCGGCCTCGATGCGTGCGGTGTCCGGCAGCAGGCCCAGGATCGAGAACGCCGTCTGGGACTTACCCGAACCGGACTCGCCCACAATGCCGAGGATTTCACCGCGGTCCACGTGGAAGGAGACGTCGTCCACGACTTTCTTGATAGACCCGTCTGCCTGGGGGTATCCGACGCCAAGGTTGGTGACCTTGACGAGGTGGTGTTCGGTTCCTGCTTCGACGGCGGCAATGGTCTTGCGCGCTGCCTTGGTGGCGCTGGCGGCGGCAGCATTTTCCGCTTGATGTGCTTTCTGCCTGCCGTGCTTGATCTTCTCGCCGTCTTCCAGAGCGTCGCGGATGGCGTTGCCCAGCAGGACCAGAGCGCCGATGGTCAACGCCATCGCAAACGCGGGCCAGAACAGCAGCGTCGGGGTGAGGTAGACGTTCTTGAAACCTTCAGAAAGCATCACGCCCCAGGTTGCCTTGGCGGGATCACCCAGGCCCAGGAATTCAAGCCCGGACTGGATGGCGATGGCCACCCCGGCGATCGCGGCCGTCTGGATGATGATGGGCGCGCGCACCACGGAGAAGATATGGCGGGTGATGATCCGCATGTCGGAGAGCCCGGAGACCCGGGCGGCATCGACGTAGAGCTCGTTGCGGACCGACTGCACCGCTGAGCGGGTCAGACGGAAGTAGGAAGGGCTGATCAGGACACCGAAGGCGATCATGGCAATCCAGACCGACGGCCCAAAGGCAGCGCGGATGGTCAACAGGACAATCAGGCCCGGCAGGCTCATGAGGATGCTGACGACCCAGTTGGAGACCGCTTCGAACCTGCCCGCGTAGTAACCGGCCACCAGACCGGCGGGCAGGCCGATGGCGATGGCGACGGCGGCGCACAGGAGCGCCGAGGTCAGGGTCAGCTGGGCACCAAAGAGCAACCGGCTCCAGACATCGCGTCCCGAGCTGTCCGTGCCCAGGATATTGACCTCGTCCGGGGCGGCGAGAGTCTTGGCAATGTTGGCGAAGTTCTCGTCGAACGGTGCCAACACATCGGCAAAAATGGCCATAACGGCCATCGCAAGGAGGATGACGATGGCAACGACGCCCATGGGATTCTTAAAAAGGCGCTTGAGGACTGTTGACCGGACGACGGTACCGGTCTGGCCCGACGTGCCGGGTGACGGCGTCAGGGCTGAGGTTTCGACGGACTCGGTCACGAGGCACGCACCTTCGGGTTGAGCCAGCCGTTGAGCAGGTCAACGATGAGGTTGACCACAATGACAACGGCGACGGTGTACATAACAACGCCCATGACCACGGGCTGGTCGCTCTGGCTGGTGGCGGCTACGGCGAGCGGCCCCATGCCGGGAAGAGCGAAGATCTGCTCGATGATGACCACGCCGCCGAGCATGCCGATCAGCTGAAGGCTGAGCACGGTCAGGCCCGCCGGAGCGGCGCTGCGCAGGACATGCTTGAACAGGACCTCGCGCTCACCGATGCCGCGGCTGCGCAGGGTACGGACGTAATCGCGTTCGAGCTGCTTGATGACGGCGCTGCGGATCTGCTGCGCACCGCCGGTGACACCGTTGATTAGCAATGCGATCACCGGCAGCGTCAGGGAAAGCACCCAGGCGTCGGCTCCGACACCGGGCGAAATAGTGCTGGTGGCCGGGAACAGACCCATCTGGATGGCCAGGATAGTCACCAGGATGATGCCGATGACGAACCCGGGAACGGAGTCACCGATGATGGCGCCGACCTGGACCACGCGGTCCACCCAGCCACGCTTCACGGCCGCGGCAACCCCGATGAGGGTGGCGATGAGGGCGATCAGGATCATGGCCACGGAAACCATGGTCATGGTGACCGGAATGCGCGTGGCGAGCGCGTTGGCAACGGGTTCAGATGTGAACCAGGACGCTCCCAAGTCCCCCTGCAGGGCGCCCGTGAGCCAGCTGAAGTACCGGGTGATGACGGGCTGGTCGAGCCCCAACTCGGCTTCTTTCACGGCCAACTGCTCCGGTGTTGCCTGGTCTCCCAGGATGTTCCGGGCAATGCTGCCGCTCGATACGTAAAGCAGGGAAAAAACGAGGATCGAGACGGCGAGTAGGGTAACGACTCCGCTGCCGAGGCGTTTGAGGATGAATGTGATCATTGCTGGCTCCATTGAACTGGCATGGATTGGTGGCCCGGTCCGGCAGTCCACGCTGGTGGACTGCCGGACGTGCAGGTATGTTGTGTGGCTACTTGCCCGGTAATTCCTGGCGGGTTACTTAGCCGGCGAGTAGTTGTAGATCGACGGAACGGCCTGCTGGACCTGCGGTTCCACGGTGATCTTCGAGTTGTGGTAATACATCTGGTTCACCCGGAACATCGGGGCAAACCACGCCTGCTCCACTACGTACTTGTTGACTTCCTGGGCCGCCTTGCCCGCATCCTTGCCGGAGGTCTGGACGGCGTCGATCTTGGCCTGCAGCTCGGGTGTGGTGTTCTTGAACGCGTTGTACAGCGCCTTGGTGGAGATGATCTGGTTGACGGCAACCCACGGCTCGCCCTGGAAGAGCGAGAAGAACATGGTGGTGAACTTCTGGGCGGCGATATCGCTGGTGAATGTGTTCGTAATGGCGGAGCCGACGTTCAGGGTGATTCCCACATCCGAGAGCTGCTGCTTGATGACTGCGAGCTGGGTTTCGAAGCCCGGAACCGACGGGACCTCAACGACGACGCCGGTCTCGTAGCCTGCTTCCTTCAGGAGTGCTTTGGCCTTGGCCGGATCGTAGCTGTAGTAGTTCTCCAGCTCTTCGGTCCAGGCGCCGCTGGCCTTGCCGAACGGCTGCGACGTCGGGGTGCCCTGGCCCAACAGGACCTGGTCCACGATGGTCTTGCGGTCAAAGGCGTAGTTGATGGCCTGGCGGACCTTGACGTTCCCCAGTGCGGGGTTCTTGGTGCCGTCCCGGTCCAGCAGCAGGAGACCCTGCCAGTCCACCTCGGTGGCGACGAGGTTCATCTTGGCGCCTTCAGCCTGCTTGCCGGTCTTGGGATCCAGCAGAGTGGCGTCCACCTGTCCCGAAACCAGGGCGTTGGTGCGGGCGGTGGGGTCAACGAGGGTCTTGAAGGTGACCTTCTCGAATTTCTGGATGTCCTTATTCCAGTAGTCCTTGCGGGCGGTGAACACAGACTGCGAGTCCTTGACCGTGGAGGCCTTGTCCATCACGTACGGGCCGCTGCCTACTGGCTCGGTCTTGATGGCCTCGGTGCCGAGCGCCTTCGGGCTGCCCATCAGGCCGGCCGCCTGGCTGAGGTAGAACTCAAGCGAGGGATCCGCGGCGGTCAGGTTCAGTTCGATGGTGTCGGCGTCCACTACTTTGACGTCGGACACGGCGGTCAGCTGGGCCATCTGCGGGCCGTTGGCCTTCTTGAAGTGGTCCAGATTCGCCTTGGCTGCCTCGGCGTCGAACTTGGCGCCATCGCTGAAGGTCACGTCGGTGCGGAGGTCAACGGTGAGCTTGGTATTGGCCTCGTTGTACTTCCACTCGGTGGCCAGCATGGGGCTGAGCTTGCCGTCCGGCTGGCGCAGGATCAGGGAGTCGTAGGCAGCCTGGTACGGCTGAAGGTAGTGGCCGACGTGGGCCTGAGCCGGATCCCAGGAGCGGATTTCCTGTACGGCGCCCAGTGTCAGTGATGCCGTCTTGGCTGTGGCGCTGGTACCGGACGGGGCACCCCCGCAGGCTGTCAGCGCGAGGCCTGCGCTGACGATGAGAGCGGCTGCTGCCGCCTTGGGACCTAACTTCATTGTTGGCTCCTGAATCTGTGAGACGTGAGAGGTACGAATCCGGCCGGTGTGGCGTGCACCACACCTACCTTCCGAGATTCAGAGTACGCAAGATTGCCAACTTTGGCAACCGATTGTCAAAATTGTTGCAACTTCTAATCCGCCGACCTCTAGATGAATCGTTCTAAAGACTACAACCGGTTGCCCTGGACAGTTCAGTAAACGTTTGCTGCCGTATCCGGGTAGCTCTGCCGGTAGATTTCCTTGACGATCCGCAACGATTTCTCTGCCTCTTCCGGGTCAATCCAGAACGGCCCGGCATTGCCGAGGCGGGCATAGAAATCGCTGATGAGCAGCTCGTGCGAGACGCCCCAGTACGCGCGCCCGCCGGACTCCACCACACGCTCGGGCACTACTTCCACCCGGCCGTCCGCATAAGTGACGGTCAGGTCCCCGCGAAGACTGAGGGTCGCTTGTTCCGTGACGATGTCCAAAGTAACCGGCGCGTTCACGGCGTTGGCCAGCGTGGCATAGAAGGCACTGCGGACGCCATTTGCATGCACCGCCACGAATTCCGCGGTGTCCTCCACCTCAATGGTGTCGCCAAGGAACCTGGTGGACGCGTGACCGGACAGCGACACAACGTCACCCACCAGCCACTGCAGCAGGTCCACGGTGTGGATGGCCTGGTTCATCATGAGCCCGCCGCCACCGCCCTCCCAGGTGCCGCGCCAGGGCCGGCTGCGGTAGTAGCCGGCGTCGCGGTGCCACATCACAGTGGCCGAAGCTCCCAACACGGCACCCAATTCGCCGGAGGACAGCAGGGCGTGCATGGCCTGGGCGGTGGAGTTGTAGCGGTTCTGGAAGCAGACGGCGATCTTGGCGGTGCTCGCCTTGGCGGCGTCCACCAGTCGGCGGCCCTCCTCGAGCGTGTGCGCCAGCGGCTTTTCCACAATCACATTGACGCCTCGGTCAAGGCAGTCAGCGGCAATGGCGGCATGCGTATTGTGCGGTGTGGTGATGTGCACAACGTCCGGACCGATGGCCTCAATGAGGCTGGCGTGGTCCGCGAATCCCGGAACACCATAGGCGGCCACGGCAGCCGCAAGGCGGCCGGGGTCCGTGTCACAGACCCCGGCCAGCCGTGCACCGTCGAGCTTTGCGATGGCCTCGAAGTGGACAGCCGAAACGTCACCGCAGCCGATGACCGCGGCCTTGAAGCCGGTCACGAAAGGTCGATCCCATTCTTGGCAGCGAGCGATGCGAAGGCTCGGGCTGCGGTGCCGAACGCCACCGGCCCGGAGAAGCCGCCCAGTTCATGGTGGCTTGCCAGGTGCGGCTCAAGGGAAGCGAAACCGGCATAGCCGTCCGCTTTCAGCGCGGCAATCGTGGCATCCAGTTCGCCGTCGCCCTCGCCGGACGGCACAACTTCACCGGTGGCCATGATGGCGTCCTTGACCTGGAGGTATTCGAGGTAGGGGCGAAGCATTGCGTAGCCTTCGGTGTAGGGCCGGACGCCCACCTGGACGAAGTTCGCGTTGTCCCACGCCACGCGCAAGGCCGCCGAATCGACGGACTCCATGATGTCCAGGACGCGCTGCGGCGTATCGCCGTAGATGTCCTTTTCGTTCTCATGCAAAAGCACGACGCCGGCGCTTTCGGCTTCAGCCGCCAGTGCCCGCATGCGCGTGATGACGTCGTCGCGGATTTCTTCCGGGGTCTGCGCTTCACTCCGGAAGAAGGAGAAGATGCGGATGTACTTGGTGTCCAGGCCCTTGGCCACGGAAATGATCTGGCGGAGGCGCTCCACCTCGTGCTCCACCGGCAGGGTGATGTCCACCTTGCCGATGGGGCTGGCCACGGCCGAGACCTTCAGGCCCTTCGCGTCCAGGATTCCCTTGAGCTCGGATACCTGCTCGGGGGTCAGCTCGGAGACGTTCACGCCCCACGCGCTGCGTACCTCGATGTAGCTGGCGCCGAGGGCCAGCATGACAGCAGCCTGGACTACCGGATCAGGATCCACTTCGTCGCCGAATCCTGAGAGTTGCCAGACGGTCCTGGTTGCTTCGGTAGCCGTTTCGGTCACAGGGATCTCCTTAGGGTTTGCCCGCGACGGGACAGCCTTGATGCCGCTCCGGCGCGCGGGTGACTTGGTTCACAAAGTTCTGCACTAAGTCTAGATGCCTCCGGAAACAATGACAACCGATTGCCAAATGTTGATATCTTGTGGCAACCTAGAGGAATCAGGGCTGTGGCTATCGTCACAATGCCCCGTATTGTCCCGTTCAGAGAGGAACGCCATGGCGATGCAAGCAGCCGGAACAGACCGTCCTGCCACCATCCACGACATCGCCGCCATGTGCGGGGTGGCCGCGTCCACTGTTTCCCGCGCACTTTCCACTCCGGACCGGGTCAACATCCGCACTCGTGCGCGCATCGAAGCGGCCGCCGCCCAGCTGAGCTACACCCCGAACAGCCAGGCCAAAGCCTTGAGTTCCGGCCGCACCGGCGCAGTGGGCGTCCTGGTCCCCGACATCACCAATCCCTTCTACTTCGACCTGATCAGGGGCACCCAGCTGCAGCTCAAGGCGGCCGGCTACACCCAGTTGCTGGTGGACACGGAAGAGTCGGACGAGGTGGAAGCCAGCAGCATGGAGCAGCTGCGCAAGAGTGCTGACGGCATCATCGTCACGGCGTCCAGGCTCAGTGACGAGGCACTGCTGGCTGCGGCAGCGAAGATTCCGATCGTTACCATCAACCGCGATGTGGCCGGAGTGCCCGCGGTTGTTATTGACACGCCGTCGGCCACCAGCCAGGCTCTGGACCACCTGATTTCGCTGGGCCATACGCACGTCGCCTACATGGCCGGTCCTCTCACGTCGCAGTCCAGCACACGCCGCTGGACTGCTTTGGAGGCCGCCGCCGAGGAACGCGGCGTGGACGTTCGCCGGCTCGGTCCGTTCGCCCCCAAGACGCAGTCGGGCGCCGCCGCCGCCGACGCCGCCGTGCACTCCGGCGTGACCGCTTGCATCGCCTTCAACGACCTCATCGCCATTGGTATGCTCCAGCGGCTGCGCGAGCGCGGCATCCGGGTCCCGGAGGACATGAGCGTGGTGGGCTGCGACGACATCTTCGGTGCCGACTTCTGCAATCCCCCGCTGACCACCATGGCCTCCCCGATCGAGCAGGCCGGCCGGGTGGCCGTGTCCATGCTGCTGGCCCAACTCAACCCGCTGGCAGGCGGCGGCAGCCGCAGCCGTTCCCTGATGCCCACGCACCTCACGGTCCGCGGTTCCACCGGGCCGGCGCCTGCAGTTTCGTGAGGCCCGCATCAAGGTCAGGCCAGAAGCTAAGTGAGGCCCATCCCCGGAATACGTCGTCCCAGAGGGACACAGTTGAGCGTTGTTGACACCGCTGACTAGGCTGGATCATATGCGCGAACTCCAGGCCACCATCATCGAAGAAATGGGCGTGCAGCCCCGGATCGACCCCCTCGGGGAGGTGCGCAAGCGCGTTGATTTCCTGAAGGAGTACCTCCGGGCCACCCAGACCAAGGGCTTTGTCCTGGGTATCTCGGGCGGATTGGACTCCTCGCTCGCCGGGCGGCTTGCCCAGCTGGCCGTCGAGGAACTGGAAGCCGAGGGAGTGGAGGCCAATTTCGTGGCGGTCCGCCTGCCGTACGGCGTCCAGCACGACGAGGACGACGCTCAGGCCGCTTTGGACTTCATTCAGGCCAAGACCGAGTGGACGTTCAACATTTCCGCTGCGGTGGATGGCTTCGAGGACGAGTTCGAGAAGACTGTCGGAAACGGGATTTCCGATTTCCATAAGGGCAACACCAAGGCCCGCACCCGCATGATCGCCCAGTACGCCCTCGCCGGCGAACACAACTACCTGGTAATCGGCACCGACCATGGCGCAGAGTCCGTTACCGGGTTCTTCACTAAATTCGGTGACGGCGGCGCGGATATCCTGCCGCTGTTCGGCCTGAACAAACGCCAGAACCGTGAACTCCTGGCCGAGCTGGGTGCGCCCGCGCGCGTCTGGGAGAAGGTGCCCACCGCGGACCTCCTCGATGACAAACCGGGCCGCACTGACGAGGACGAACTCGGCGTCACCTATGACCAGATCGACGACTACCTCGAAGGCCGGGATATCCCCGAAGCTGCTGCAGAGCTGATCGAGCAGAAGTACCTCCGCACCCGCCACAAGCGGACCGTCCCGGTCACCATCTTCGACACCTGGTGGAAGTAGGCTGCACCGCGCCACCTTCCATACCCTTGGAAGTCCTAGTATATTGCTGGTGAGATAACCACACGGCCATTGGCCCCAGCACTGACAGGAGGCACCGTGGGCAGCCCGCTCCCCCGCGATCCGATCGCCGAGGCCCGGCAAAACTGGGAACGCCACGGCTGGGGAGATGTCGCAGCACCCATGGCGGCCATCACGGCGATCATGCGGACCCAACAGATCCTGCTGGCACGGATTGAGACGGTGCTCAAGCCCTTCGGGCTAACGTTCGCGCGCTATGAATTGCTCGCGTTACTGAGCTTTGCCCGCAGCGGCGCGCTGCCCATGAACAAGGCCAGCGCGCTGCTGCAGGTGCATCCCACTTCGGTGACTAACGCCGTCGACCGCTTGGAGCAGGCGGGCCTGGTGGCACGCTCCCCGCACCCCACCGACGGACGGACCACGCTGATCGAACTCACCGCCGAGGGCCGCACCCTGGCGAAACGCGCGACGGCGGCGCTCAACTCCGAAGTGTTCGCCAAGTCCGGTTTCAGGGACGACGATGTGGAGCACCTGCTGAGAGTCCTGGGCGATTTCCGCAAGGCAGCCGGCGACTTCACCGAGGAATGACGGATCCTGGCTCTCATGTGGGGGCTAGGCCTGTATGGCTTTCCAGCTTTTCCAGAAGAATCCCCTGGAATGCGGAATCCGCCGCAGCCTTGTGGGCCCTTTGGACCTGCCGGTGATACCAGTAGCTCCCTGATCGCGGTTCGATCGTCTCCGCCGCCGCGGTGGCAAGCCACTCCTGAGTCCGGCGCCCTACCACAAGACTGTCAGGCGCTCCGGCGCCACCCATCCGGGTGGGAACCCAACCCGGATCAACAGCGTGGGCCATCATCTGCGGATATCTGGTGAAGAACGCCATCGCCAGTGCAGTCAGATAGAGCTTGCTGTCCTCGTAAGCCCTGCCGTGGCGTGGTGTCCTGCTGAAGTCCATGGCTGTTGGGTCTGCCGATCCGGACAAGTGCATCGAACTGCTGAGGAAGATTGCCCGCTTCGGCGGTGTCATCAAAACGGTCAAAACATACGGGGCCACGACGTTGACGGCGAGCACCTCGGGGCCACGCAGGACCCCTGCGTTGTGAATGACGGCGTCGAAGCTGCCAAGATCGTTCGCCTGTTTCGCGAGATGAACTGTTTCGTCCAGGCTTCCAAGGTCGCCAAACAAGACGTGTTCCACCCGCTCATGAACATCCTGCCGGGAAAGGCGCTCAGGGTTGCGGGCGTGGAGTACTACATCGTGGCCCGCATCGGCGAGCGCGTTCACGGTTTCCAGCCCCAGCCCGGAGGAAGCGCCTGTGACGAGTATCAGTGACATCGGTTGGATCCTGTAGGCAACCCAACCCGCTCCGGGGCCACGTGGCCCCGCCGGGAGATAGGAGATTCGCGTACTTCCGCCCGATTGTCCATGCACTCCACCATAGGTCCGGGCCGTCGCCGGAGGGAGTCCCTGCGAGGACCTCCAAAATGGCGTCTCCGGGCACTGTCGAAAGACCTGCTCGCCCGGAAGACCGGGTCTACGTGTCCTCGGACGTGGCCCTGCGACGGGAAACCAACACGGGACTGTGGGCATGGTGAAGCACAGCGTGGGCCGTGGAGCCTATGGTGCCCTTGATAAGTCCATGTCCTTTGGTCCCTACAACCGTGATTCGTGCCCCTTGTGATGCTTTGACCACGGCCCGGGAGAATGAAGCATCCACCAGCAACTCTCCGGCCACCGCGATCGCGGGCGCTTTGTGGCGGGCCTGGCTCAGCACAGAGTCAAGCATCGCCTCAGCGTCCGGGTAGGCTTCCACGGGCTCGCGCAACCGTCGGTACCCGACGGGTTCGTGCAGTACGTGAACGATCATGAGTTCGGCGCCTGTTGCTGCTGCGAAGAGGCAGGCATCGTCGAGGGCCGCCGGTGATCCCGAGTCGTCGACGGCAAGCAGGACTCGACCATCGGGGTGGTCATCTGCGCGGATCACTGCCACAGGGCATTCTGCGGTTGCGGCCATCTCCAAGCTGACGGACCCCACCAGCAAGCCCATGAACCCGCCAAGGCCCCGGCTTCCGAGCACCAACATCTCAGCACCGGCCGAAATGCGGGCCAGATGATCGCGTGGCATTCCGTGCAACAAGGTGGTGTGGACCTCCAGCGTGGGGACAGTCTCCTTGACGAGCGCCATCCCCTCTTCGAGGACTTTTTGGGCGGCCCGTTCCAGACCGCTGTCGGCAACACCAGGAACGGGACCCCTGTTGTTGAACAACAGGACCCACAGGGAACAGTGCACAACCTGGAGGGAACAGTCCCGCAGGGTCGCGTGCTTGGCGGCCCATTGCACGGCGTGGTTTGATTCTTCGGATCCGTCATAGCCAACCACGATCGTCTTCGACGGGCGCTCGTTCGTCATGGCCAGAGCCTACGCTGGCACCGAGAACGGCACCAGAGCGTAACGCCCGCTTGTATGGCGCAAGACGCTGCTAGGCTCCGATGCTGACACCTCAGGAGGAAACACCGTGGGCTTTGCCAATGAACTCAGGAACCAGTACGCCGGGGACTGGGACGCCGCCGTCAACCATCCGTTCGTGGACCAACTACTGGACGGGTCCCTTTCCGATGACAACCTGCGCCGCTACCTCGTAGAGGATTACCAGTTCTGCGATGCCTTTACGGCCCTCCTGGGCCAGGCGGTGGCATCGGCGCCTTCGCTGCCTTCGCGGCTGGTGTTTGCCGGGGTTCTCGGGGCATTCGCTTCGGACGAGAATACGTACTTCCTGGATTGCTTCAATGATCTCGGCGTTCCGGAGGCGGATCGAACCGCACCCGCACTGGGATCTGCCACCCGCGATTTCGACAACCTGATGCGGACCGCCCTCGCCACCCGTTCCTACCCGGAGGTCTTGGCAGTGTTGCTGGTTGCTGAGTGGCTCTACGGAGACTGGGCAGCCCGCGCCGGTGACCCAAGCGAATGGCCGGTTCAAGCCAAGCATGCCGAGTGGATCCGCCTCCACAACAACCCCGAATACAACGCATGGGTGACGTGGCTCCGCGACGAGTTTGACGCCGTCGAGCCTTCTGACGCCGCAGCTCGTGAGCGCGTTGCCACCACCTTCGCGGAGGCAGTGCGGCTGGAGCGCGCATTCTTCGACGCTGCTCTTGTGCCGGCTGACGCTTCGGTTTAGCTGAGCTCCACCAGGCCTTGGTCGTAACTGTTCACGTCCGCGAGCTTCAACAGGGCCGGGTCATGTCCCGCCGGGAACACGCCCCGGACTGAGCCCTTGGCCTACGGGCATCACCACAAGCCGGACTGCGTCCACTTCTCCGGCAGCGAAGAACGTCTCTCCGAGCGACAAGCTCCCCCAGAGGACGATGTCCTTTGCGGACTCCCGCTTGATGCGACGGATGGCCTCGATCGCATCGCCGGATTCAATGGTCGACGGCGGGAAGTCGCCCCCAAGGGGCCTCCTTCAGCTGGCGTGAAAATACATGAGGTCGCAGGCCGTTGAGTGCGGGCGCAATGATCTCGCCTTCGGAGGCAGGCGTAGGCCAGTATTCCGCGAAGTACCTGTAAGTGTTGGCACCCAAAACCATTGCTTCCACGCCACCGAGCCATTCGAGTTGGGCACGGTCAAACTCGGCCGTACCCCCTTCCAAGAGTTCGTAGGCCTTGAACTCGTTGTTGGTGTCGGCGGCGTATCCGTCAGCTGTAACAAATCCTGGACAATCAGCTGTGCCATGAGCGACTCCTCGATCCGGTGATGGGCCGCAGGAGCTTGCGCCGCGAAAAATGAGTCGACAACCCCTTCGTGGTTCCTGCCCGGTTGCAGACTTTGACCTACTCACCGGCTTTGTTACCATTGCGAACACCACGATGGTGAACGACCAGTTACAGGACTTCCAAGCTGCGGGCCGGCGACCACCGGGCGGGTTTCTTGCAGGCATGGTTGCCAGCATTGTCTGCTTCAGACTGGTATCCATCGCAGGTGTCGTCGTCGGGATCTGGCATTTCAAGTGATCCCTTGGACAACGCGGGAACGATCGGCATGCTTATCCTGCATGCTCTGGTGGGTATTTGGACCATTGGAATTCTCCGGCTGAAGAAGGTTCCTGTCCCAAATTCCGACGTTTGAAAGTCCGCTTAGGGTACGGCCCTGACTTGCGCTTCTGTGGGTGCCCGGATCTAGCTCTGTTCAGTCAAGATCGTCTTGGTAACCCAATTTGTAAGTTCGTTGGTAAAAGAAGAAGGCGAGGCATTCCACTCCTGGGTATGGTGAGCCTCAGGTAGTGAAATCAATGTGACGGTGGCCGGATTCGCACGGTGAAACGCGGCCGAGATCTCCCAAGGAACCTCTTGGTCTGCGGTCGAGTGCAAGACAAGGGTTGGGACTGCCACGCGGTTAGCTTCGTCCACCCAGTCGAGTGCATCGAAATCGATCGGTTCCTCCAGCCCGAGCATCGTCGCGAATGCGGAAACCTGCAACAGGCCCATAACAAGGCCAGCACCAATCGCCGGCACCCCTGCCCGGACCGCCCCTGCTGCGATCGCCTTTCGCCAGCTTGTGACAGGACCTACCAGGACGAGTCCTACGATCCGGTCACGGTGGGCGCTGCGCTCAGATGTGAGCAGCGCAATGGTCCCACCCATTGACCAGCCGGAAAGAATGATGCGTCTGGCTCCACGAGCGACGGCGTAGGACACAGCGCTGTCCACATCACGCCATTCCGTTTGCCCAAGGTGACTCGATTCCGCCTGTCGTGGAGTGACCTCGGCGTCACTGCGAAATGTGGGCACCAGGGACGTGAGCCCCAATGAACTGAAAGCGTGGACATCTCGGAGCATGATCGAGCGGTCCGTCCAGCTGCCATGGATATGGATCACCCATATCTCCGTGTTCTCCGCTTCAAATAGCCATGCAGGCGCCGCACCGTACCCCGTGGGGACGTCCACTTCCTCGTAGTGTTCGCGGACAGCGCTGGGTTCGAAAAACACATCCGGGGTCCAATCAACGATTGGTCCGAGAAGTCCCGGAGCGGAGCCAATCGGATCAATCTGCCGTTCTACGTATTTTTGATCCTCATTGATCAGCGTGATCTCACCGACTCGCGTGTACGTCTCTGTCACGGGGTCGAACACACCGAAGTCGCCCGGGGCTTTGGTGTAGTCATCCAAGTCGATGCGGATTCGTTGTCCGTCATCTGTCATCTCTGCCCGACGGTAGTCCTTTGGACCCCGCGTGACGATCCTGCGGGCCATAACGACCGCGAACCAAGCTAGACCGGCAGCTGGCGCAAAGAACGCCAGGGCGGTCAGAATGCGCCGTGTAGTCAGCATTAGGTCTTCATCCTCCGGCGCCGATCGAGGCAGAACAACGGACGCCAGACATCGTAACGTTTGTGTCCTCGGATCCTTGTGTTATGCCCACTCCCACGAACAGGCTACCGGTGCTTGAACTCCGGCTGGCGCTTCTCGCTGAATGCGGCCATGCCTTCTTTCTGGTCCTCCGTGGCGAATAGGGAGTGGAACACGCGGCGTTCGAACAGCACCCCCTGCGCAAGGCCCAGCTCAAAGGCCGCATTCACGGCTTCCTTGGCCAGCATGGCGGCCGGCTTGGACTTGGACGCTATCACCTCTGCAGCTTTCAGTGCTTCCTCCACCACGGACGCGGCGGGCACTACCCGTGAAACAAGTCCCGCACGTTCGGCCTCCGCGGCATCCATCATGCGTCCGGTGAGGACCATGTCCATGGCCTTGGCCTTGCCCACAGCGTGCGTCAGGCGCTGGGACCCGCCCATG
Organism: Pseudarthrobacter sulfonivorans; assembly: GCF_031454915.1. Lineage (GTDB taxonomy): Bacteria > Actinomycetota > Actinomycetes > Actinomycetales > Micrococcaceae > Arthrobacter > Arthrobacter sulfonivorans_C. Next base: position 278,316 of record NZ_JAVDRS010000002.1, read on the forward strand.
CCCGGGATGACGCCGAGGTTGATCTCCGGCTGGCCGAACTTCGCATTGTCACCGGCGATGATGACATCGCACATCATGGCCAGCTCACAGCCGCCGCCCAGGGCGAAGCCGGACACCGCGGCCACCACCGGAATGCGGAGCCGGGTCAGGCTTTCCCAGCCCCGAAACCAGTCCTCCGCGTACATGTCCATGTAGCCCTTCGAGGACATTTCCTTGATGTCCGCCCCCGCTGCGAAGGCTTTCTCGGACCCGGTGATCACCACGGCACCCACGGCGGGATCGGCGTCCATGGCAGCGGTTGCGGCGACAATTTCCTCCATGGTGGCCTTGTTGAGGGCGTTGAGCGCCTGTGGCCGGTTGAGTGTCACCAGACCCACCCGGCCACGAGTTTCCACCAAAATGTTTTCGTACTGCTGCGCCAAGCCGTGCCCCTTTTTGTGTCTAGGTAATAAGTTGTCGAAGCGCCAACGCTACGTGGCGGACTTGTCCCGGATGTCCGTAATAATGCCCGAAAAGTCGCGTCCCGCGCCGCCACTCGCCGCGAACTCATCGTAGATCTCCGACGCCAGAGGCCCCAGCCGGGCAGCAACGCCGGTGCTTTCCAACGCATTAAGGGCAAGCCGCAGGTCCTTGGCCATCAGTGCACCGGCGAATCCGGGCTGGTAGTCGCGGTTGGCCGGGCTGTTTGGCACTGGCCCCGGAACAGGACAGTTGGTGGTCAGCGCCCAGCACTGGCCGGAGGCGTTGGCGGCGACGTCGAACAGCGCCTGGTGCGTCAGTCCGAGCTTTTCGCCGAGCACAAAAGCCTCGCTGACGGCAATCATGGAGACGCCCAGGATCATGTTGTTGCAGACCTTCGCGGCCTGCCCTGCACCGTGGTCACCACAATGGACAACGCGCTTTCCCATCAGCTCCAGAACGGGCTTCACGGTGTCGAAATCCGCGGGCAAGGCACCCACCATAAACGTCAGGGTTCCGGCCTCGGCACCCACCACACCACCGGAAACTGGTGCGTCCACGGAGCGGTGCCCGGCGTCCAGGGCGATCGCGGCGGCCTCGCGGGCCTCGTCAACATTGATGGTGGAGCAGTCCAGGAACATGGTGTCCGGCGCCGCCACGGACAGCAGGCCGGGCGTACCGTCCACGCCGCGGTAGGCGTCCAGGACGTGCTGCCCGCTGGGCAGCATGGTGAGCACAACGGCGGCGCCGGTCACCGCCTCCGCCGCGGAGGCGGCCATGGGGACGCCGTGCGCCTTGGCCGCCTCCACGGCCGCCGGCACGGGATCGAAGCCCACCACACTGTGCCCGGCCTTGATCAGGTTGGCCGCCATGGGACCGCCCATGTGGCCCAGTCCCAGGAAAGCGATGGTGCCGGAAGCTGCGTTGTCAGACATGGTCGGACTCCTTTGAGTGGAGGTGGAGCTCACGGTCGCCCAGCGGCGCGAAGTAGCGCTCGACGTCGGCAGGTGTCACTTCGGCGAGGGAAGCGGGCTTCCACTGCGGGTTGCGGTCCTTGTCCACCACCTGGGCCCGGATGCCTTCACGGAAATCTGGGCCCGACAGGGAGCGCACACCCACGCGGTATTCCTGCGCCAGCGTTTGCTCCAGCGAGAGCCCGCGCACGCGCCGCAGGGATTCGAGCGTGAGCTTCACGGCGGTGGGTGACTTCGCCTGGATGGTGGCGGCAGCGTCCGCCGCTTCACCGCCGGCGGCCCGGAGGCGGCGGACAATCTCCTCCGCGTCATCGGCCGCATAGGCGGAGTCGATCCACTCGCGCTGTTCCGCCAGCGCCGAGCCCGGCGGTTCCTGCACAAAGCGCCCGACGGCGGCATCCGCCGTCGAGCTTTCCAGCGCTTCCGCCAGCGCGGGGAGGTCCGCGGACGGCACAAAGTTGTCAGCGAGCCCGAGGAACAGGGCGTCAGCCCCGCTCAGGTGGGCGCCGGTGAGGGCCGCGTGCGTGCCGGACTCCCCCGGCGCGCGGGACAGCAGGAGGGTGCCGCCGACGTCCGGTACAAATCCAATGGTGGTTTCCGGCATGCCCGTGCGGGTGCGCTCGGTAACCACCCGGACCGAACCGTGCGCCGAGATCCCCACGCCGCCGCCGAGGACCAGGCCGTCCATAAAGGCCACGTACGGCTTGGGGTAGCGGGAAATGAGTGCGTTGAGCCGGTATTCGGCGCTCCAGAACTCCGCGGTGGCACCGCCACCGTGGAGCATGTCCTGGTAGATGGCCACGATGTCGCCGCCGGCGCACAGGCCACGGTCGCCGGCGCCACGGACCAGGACGGTGGCCACGGCGTCGTCGTCAGCCCAGGCTGTGAGCTGTTCGAACATGGCTTCAACCATGCCGGCGTTCAGCGCGTTGACGGCCTTGGGGCGGTTCAACGTGATGACGCCCAGGTGTCCGCGGCGTTCAAACAGGACGTCGGCCGCTTGCTCCGAGCCGGGGGAAGCAGTCATCAGCTGCCGGCCGGCATCACGAAGCTGGCGCCCTGGCGGATGCCGGACGACCAACGGGTGGTGACCGTCTTGGTCTTGGTGTAGAAGCGGAACGCGTCCGCGCCATGCTGGTTGAGGTCACCGAAGCCTGAGGCCTTCCAGCCGCCGAAGGTGTAGTACGCGATCGGCACCGGGATGGGGACGTTGATGCCCACCATGCCCACTTCCACGCGGCTCGCGAAGTCGCGGGCGGCGTCGCCGTCGCGGGTGAAAATTGCGACGCCGTTGCCGAACTCGTGCTCGGAGCAGAGCCGCAGCGCCTCGTCGTAGTCGGCGGCGCGCAGGACGCTGAGGACCGGGCCGAAGATCTCCTCTTTATAGATTTTCATGTCCTTGGTGACGTTATCGAAGAGCGTGGGGCCCACCCAGAAGCCGCCGTCGTAGCCGTCCACGGTGAGGCCGCGGCCGTCGGCCACCAGTGTTGCGCCTTCGTCCACGCCGGACTGGATGTAGCCCTCGATCCTTTCCTTGGCGGATGACGCCACCACGGGGCCGAAGTCCGAGTCCTTGTCCAGGCTGTGTCCCACCCTGAGGCCCTTGACGCGCTCCGTCAGCTTGGCCACCAGGGCATCCGCTGTTTCCTGGCCAACGGGCACGGCGACGGAGATGGCCATGCACCGTTCCCCGGCGGACCCGTACCCCGCACCGATCAGGGCGTCGGCAGCCATCTCGAGGTCGGCGTCGGGCATGATCACCATGTGGTTCTTCGCCCCGCCGAAGCACTGCGCGCGCTTGCCGTGCGCCGCAGCCGTGGCATAGATGTACTGGGCGATCGGCGTGGAACCCACAAAGCCGATGGCCTTCACCCGCGGATCCTCCAGGAGCGCATCAACGGCTTCCTTGTCCCCGTTGACCACGTTGAACACGCCATCGGGCAGCCCGGCTTCGCTGTACAGTTCCGCGAGCCGCAGCGGGACCGAGGGATCGCGCTCTGACGGCTTGAGGATAAAGGCGTTACCGGCAGCGAGCGCGGGACCTGACTTCCACAGCGGGATCATGGCCGGGAAGTTGAACGGGGTGATCCCGGCGACCACTCCCAGCGGCTGGCGCAGAGAATGGACATCGATGCCCTGCCCCGCACTGTCCGAGAACTCGCCCTTCAGCAGGTGCGGGGCGTTGGCGGCAAACTCCACCACTTCGATGCCGCGCTGGATATCGCCTTTGGCATCCGGGAGGGTCTTGCCGTGCTCAGAGGACAGCAGCGTGGCGAGCTCGTCCATGTTCTCGTTGACCAGGTCCACAAACCTGAGCAGGATCCTGCCCCGCCGCTGCGGGTTCATGGCCGCCCATTCGAGCTGGCCCTTCTCGGCGTTGGCCACCGCGTTGGCCACTTCCTCTTTGCTGGCCAGCGGCAGCCTGGCCTGCACCTGGCCTGTGCAGGGGTCAAAGACGTCGCTGAAACGCCCGGACGTGCCGTCGACCCGCTGGCCGCCGACGTAGTGTGAAAGCTCGTGCACCATCGAATGCTCCTTTGCATGTGGGGTCATCCCTGAACCCGAATCTACTCGGACTTCCTACTAATTTCTAGGGGGCCTCCGGGCCGGCGCGCCGGGGCTCAGGCCGGCTGCGTTACCCTCTCCGCGGGCAACCTGGCGCTCATTCGGTGGGCTTCCTCCATAAGCAGTTTGCCCAGGAGTTCCTGCCGTTCCGGGCGGAACCGGGGCTCGATGCCGGTGAGCGACAGTGCACCCACCGGACGGCCCTGCTGGTCAAACACGGCGGCCCCCATCCCCCAGCTGCCTTCGAAAACCAGGCCCGGGTTCACTGCATAGCCATGCAGCCGTGTCAGCTCGAGGTTGCGGCGGACCACGTCCTCGCGGTGTCCGGCAGCAAAGGTTCCGGCATGCTGATCCCAGTTCGACAGGATGGCTTCCTGTTCCTCGTCCGGCAGGAACGCCATGATCGCCGTCCCCGCCGAGGCCACACCGAACGGAAACCGGACGCCCTCGTGCAGGACGAACGAGCGCACCGGGAAGCTGCCCTCCTCGCGCATGACGCAGACCGCCTCCTGACCTCGGCGGATGGAATAGAAGGCGCTCTCCCCTGTCTCCTCGGCCAGCCGGCGCAGGCTGGGCCGGGCGATGTCCTCAAACGGGAACCGGGCGGCGGCCACGGATCCGAGCAGGAAAATCTCCGGGCCCAGGATCCAGTTGCCGGTCCGGGCATCGTGGTCCAGGAGCCCTTCGGCGGCAAGGGAGGCCAAAAGCCGGTGGACGGTGGGCCGGGTCAGGCCTGACTCCCGGACCAGGCCGGCAAGGGAGCTGCCCTCCGGCTTCCGGCCGACCAGCCGGAGCAGCGATGCCACCCGGCCCACCACCTGCGTCCCTTGGACTGGATTGGTCATTTCGGCCTCCTGCTTGAAGAATTCCTCCACAATGTGGACACATCTGAGTCTAGCGTCCACGTTCTGAAATATCCGCAGGACTGGGTTGACTACGCCATTGACCCGCTTCGCAGACCACCTTAGGCTCCTTCATCAGGCCCACTGTCCACAAAGTGGATATCACCAAAGGCGCTCTGACCGCTCGATGACGAGGAGATGGAATGTCCAAACTTAAATCCAACGCCGCTGCTGCCCTGCAGGATCTGCTCCGGGACGGCATGACGCTCGCCGTGGGCGGTTTCGGCCTGAGCGGCATCCCGGCAGACCTGATCGAGGCTGTCCGCGATTCCGGCGTCGAGGACCTGACGGTGGTGTCCAACAACATGGGTGTGGACGGCAAGGGCCTGGGCATCCTGATCGAAGCCGGCCAGGTCCGCAAGGTCATCGCCTCCTACGTCGGGGAGAACAAGCTCTTTGCCGAGCAGTACCTCGCCGGAAAACTCGAGGTGGAATTCACCCCGCAGGGCACCCTGGCCGAGCGCCTGCGCGCCGGCGGCGCCGGCATCCCCGCGTTCTACACCAGGACCGGAGTGGGCACCCTGGTGGCCGAGGGCAAACCGCTGGCGGAGTTCGACGGCGAAACGTACGTCCAGGAGCGCGCCATCCGCGCCGACGTCGCACTGGTCCACGCGCACACCGCAGACACTGACGGGAACCTGATCTACCGGTACACGGCACGGAACTTCAACCCGGTGGTTGCCACAGCCGGCACGGTCACCATCGCTGAGGCCGAAGTCATCCTGGCGCCGGGTGAACTTGACCCCAACCACGTCGTCACCCCGGGCGTCTTCGTCCAGCACCTGGTCCAGGCGAGCGACCGGGTCAAGGACATCGAACAGCGGACCGTCCGCCCCCGCGCCGCGGCAGCAGTCCCGGCCTGACCTTCCGGCCGGAACATCGCGACCTGCGCGTCCCGCGCGAACCACACAAGCACGCAACCTTAGACCCAAGGAGAACCCCATGGCCTGGACCAGGGATGAAATGGCTGCCATCGCGGCCGAGGAACTGAACGACGGCGACTACGTCAACCTGGGCATCGGCATCCCCACGCTGGTGGCCAACAACCTGCCCGACGGCGTCCGCGTGGTCCTGCAGAGCGAGAACGGCCTGCTCGGCATGGGCCCCTTCCCGTATGAAGGAGAGGAAGACGCCGACCTCATCAACGCCGGCAAGCAGACCGTCACCGTGCTCGACGGCGGCAGCATCTTCGACTCCGCCACGTCCTTCGGCATGATCCGCGGCGGCCACGTCAAGGTGGCCATCCTGGGCGCCATGCAGGTCTCCGGCAACGGCGACCTCGCCAACTGGACCATCCCCGGCAAGATGGTCAAGGGCATGGGCGGCGCCATGGACCTCGTGGCCGGCACCCCCCGCGTTGTGGTCCTGACCGAACACAACGCCAAGGACGGCACGGCCAAGATCGTGACCGAGTGCACCCTGCCGCTCACCGGGCTGAGCTGCGTGGACCGGATCATCAGCGACCTCGCAGTCTTTGACCTTGTGCCCGGGGAAGCGCGCGACGGCGGCGGGCGGCAGCTCACGCTGACCCGCCTTGCGCCCGGCGTCACCGTGGAGGAGATCCGTGAAAAGACCGAGGCTGCCTTCACGGTAGCCCTCGACGAGCCCGTCGAAGAAACGGCACTGGAAGGAGCCACGGCATGAGCCTGAAGGAACAGTTTGGCAAGGATGTCCTGCTCACGGGCTGGGGCCACAGCCGGTTCGGCAAACTGACGGAGGAGACCCTCGAGTCCCTGATCGTCCAGGTGGCCACCGAAGCCATCAGCAACGCCGGCATCGAGGCGGGCCAGATCGACGAGATCTACCTGGGCCAGTTCAACTCCGGAATGATGCCGCTGGCCTTCCCGTCCTCCCTGGCACTGCAGGTCTCCCCGGACCTGGCCAACGTCGCCGCCACCCGGGTGGAGAACGCCTGCGCCTCCGGCTCGGCCGCCTTCCAGCAGGGCACGAAGTCCTTGCTGGCCGGTACCGCCAGGACCGTCCTGGTGATCGGCGCCGAGAAGATGACCCACGCCGGCGCGGACGTGGTGGGCGCAGCCCTGCTGGGCGCCGACTACGACATGGCCGGCCAGACTTCCACTACGGGTTTCACGGGCCTGTTCGCCGATGTCGCCAAGCACTATGAAAAACGGTACGGGCCAGTCTCTGACGTCCTCGGCACCATCGCCGCGAAGAACCACCTCAACGGCGTGGACAACCCCTACGCACAGCTCCGCAAGGACCTCGGCGAGGAATTCTGCCGCACCGTTTCGGACAAGAACCCCATGGTGGCCGACCCCCTGCGCCGCACCGACTGCTCCCCCGTGTCCGACGGCGCCGCCGCCGTTGTGCTCTCCACGTCGCCAACAGGCGGGGCGACTGCGCCGGTACGGCTCGCGGGCTTCGGCCACGCCAACGACTTCTTCCCCGCCGAACGCCGCGACCCCACGGCTTTCGCGGCAACGCGCGTGTCCTGGCAACGCGCGCTGGCGATGGCCGGCGTCGGGCTTGAAGACCTGGACTTCGCAGAAGTCCACGACTGCTTCACCATCGCCGAACTGCTCATGTACGAGGCCATGGGACTGACCGGACCCGGCCAGGGCGCCCGTGCCGTGACAGAAGGCTGGGTCTTTAAGGACGGCAAGCTGCCCATCAACGTTTCCGGCGGGCTTAAGGCCAAGGGCCACCCCGTAGGTGCCACCGGCGTCTCCCAGCACGTCGTCGCCGCCATGCAGCTCACCGGCACCGCCGGCGACATGCAGCTGCCCACGGCCCGCCGCGCCGCCGTCCAGAACATGGGCGGCGTAGGCATCGCCAACTACGTCAGCGTGCTCGAGGCCGTCTAAGAAGCAACGCGGGGTCACATTACGCCCTTGCAGATCAGATTATCGGGCAGAATCTGACCCCGCGTTGGACTTGGGGTGCGGCTAGCGGGCGCGGACCAGGGTGGCGATCTCCACAAAGCCCAGTCGTTCGGCGTTCTCCAGGGCGGTCCGCCCCTGCGGATCCCGGATGCCAGGGTCACCGCCTGCCTCCAGCAGCAACCGGACCACTTCCTGCTGCCTGGGCCCGCCGTTGTTGAGGAGGATGGCCTCCTGCATGGCCGTCCAGCCAAGGTTGTTGACATGGTTCACCGGCACTCCGGCGGCCAGGAGGATGCGGACAGTCTCCACATGGCCGTGTTCGCTGGCGGGAATCAACGCCGTGCCGCCGTAGCGGTTGGTGCTGCCGACGTCCGCGCCGGCCGCCAGCGTCAGCTCAAGCACCTCGTTGAATCCCTCGGCCCCGGCATAGAGGAATGCCGAATCCTGGATGGCATCCTTCGCGTTCACATTGCCGCCCCGCCCAATAAGTTCACGCACCAGGGCCACGTTGTTGGCCTTCGCGGCGGCGATCAGCTTTTGGTCGAGCTGCACCTGTGCCTCGGCGGATAAGGGCGGCTTGGTTGGAGTCGGGGACATGGTGGGAGTGACGGGCACGTCAGATTCCGGGCTCCCCAAAACGGTCGACGGCGGTGACTCCACCCGCTCTGGTTCACCGGGGGTCGCCTGGCACGCGGCCAGGCAAGCCACCACACCGCCCGCCAGAATAAGAATCAGCGCTGCCCTGCGTGACCGGCGCCAGGTCCTGAACCGCCTCATGGAGCCGAGCCTACTTGGCTGGGCCGGTGGCCGCTGCGGCGATGGCCTCGGCACCGGCCGTGGCGCAGGCTTCGTCCAGGTTGCCGTCAGGGGCACCGCCCACTCCGATGCCTGCCACAGACACACCGTTGACCTTGAGCGGAACGCCGCCGGCCAGGAACAGTGTGCCGGGGAGGTCCGCGATGCTGGGCCCGTTGCCGTTGATGCGCTTGGCCAGCTCGGACGTTGGTGCACCAAAGGCGGCCGCGGTATAGGCCTTCTGCTTAGCTGCCTCGATGGTGTGTTCGGCGGCGTTGTCCCCGCGCAGGAGCGCCTGGACCGTGCCGAACCTGTCCACAAGGGCCACCGTGACGAACGGCAGTTTGTCCGCCTGGCATTTGGCGAGGGCCGCCCGGACGGCGTCTGCGGACGCGCCCGCGGTGATGCGGTTCTGGGTCACGACGGTTGCCGGCGCCTGCGGGATATCGACGGCGGATACGGCGGCCGGAACGGGCACGGTGGCCTGCGCAGCCGATGGGCCGGTCCCCGCATTGGCCGCGGCGGTCAGGCCTCCGGTCAGCAGCAACGCTGCGGCGGTGGCGGCTATCTTGTTGGACTTCTTCACGGTGTTCTCCTTGGGTTTCAGGTTGTCGTGGCTCGGCCGGACCGTGATGCAGGTCCTGCCTGTGGCCTCATCTCCATCCTGCCCAGCCCCACCGTGGCAGACATCGGGCGTTCGGCTGCGGCCCGGTCACCCGAACGGCCAGCAGCATCAGCCAAAAGACTGAGAGACCACGAACGGCGCGGGCAATAGCATGGGATGAGAACTCCCCTGACCGGAACCGGACCATATGCCATCCCCAGACGATCCCCGCGAATCCCTGCTTGCTGAACCGGCGCAGTCTGCCGAACCTACCCTGCCGGGTAGACGAACCGCCGTCCCTGGCCGATTCGGCGGGATAGACACGGCCGTCCACCTCGGCTTCGCGATCCTGCTCGTCGCGTCCGCCGTTCGCTACGCCATGCGGCACAGCATTGAGGACAACGTCCTGGTCCTCGGACTCGCGGGGGCAGTTTGTGTCCTGTACGCCGTGATCGCTGTACTCGCCCGGCAGAGACGCCCGTGGGCAGTCTGGATGCTGGTGTTTGTGGCCGTCTGGGCAGTCCTGGTCATCGCCGCACCCAGCTTTGCGTGGTGTTCGTTTGCGATCTTCTTCCTCTGCCGCACGGCCTTCACCGGTACCGTGGGCTACGTGGCGGCGGGCGCGACGGCGGCCGCCACCGCCGTAGGGCTGTTCCGCCTCAGCGACAGGACAGACCTCGCAATGCTCTTGGGGCCGCTCGCCGTCGGCGTGATGCTGACGCTGATCTATGACCGGCTCGAGCACGACGCGGCGGAACAGCGGCGGCTCCATGCCGAGGTATCGCTGGCACAGGGACAACTGGCGGCCAGCGAGCGCCGGGCCGGAACCATCGCCGAGCGCGAGCGCGTATCGCGTGAAATCCACGACACCGTGACGCAGGGCCTCGCCAGCAGCCTGCTGCTCCTGGAGGCAGCAGACCGGTCATGGCCCGGCCCGGGATCCCGCCAGGAGCTCAACCAGGCCACTGAACTGCTGCGCCGGAACCTCTCCGAGACCCGCAGCCTGGTCCACGAGCTCGCTTCCCCGGGACTGGACGCCTCGCCGCTGCCTGATGCACTGCACCTGGCCGCCGCCCAGTACGTCCCGAACGTCCGGCTCTTGGTCACCGGCGAGCCGAGGGCCGTCGCCGCAGAAGTCCGGCACACCCTGCTGCGGGTGGTCCAGAGCGCGGCCGCGAACATCCAGCAGCACGCAAACGCCTCGGGCACAACGCTGACGATCGGGTTCCTTCCGGACTCCGTCACCCTGGACATTTACGACGACGGGACCGGCTTTGATCCCTCAGCGGCAGCACCGCCGTCGGACGCCGGAGGCTACGGGCTCCGGGCCATGCGCCAGCGGGTGGAGCAGCTGGGCGGAGTATTCTCGGTGGAAAGTTCCCCCGGCGAAGGGACCATCGTGGCCGCACAGGTGCCGAGCGTCCCGGCGGAGCCGTCCCTGCAGCAGACACCCCAGGGCGACGCATGACCGGCATCACCGTCCTCCTGGTGGACGATCATCTGGTGGTCCGCAGCGGGCTCAGGGCACTGCTGGGCACCCAGCCCGACCTTGACGTGGTGGCTGAAGCAGCCTCCGGTGAGGAAGCCCTGGAGCTCGTGGAACAACTCGCGCCCGCCGTGGTGGTGATGGATCTGGCCATGGGCGCCGGAATGGACGGAATCGATGCCATCCGGCAACTGCGGCAACGCAACAGCCGGCAGGCCATCCTGGTGTTCACCACCTACGATTCGGATGCGGACATCGTCCGGGCGGTGGACGCCGGCGCCATGGGCTACCTCCTCAAGGACGCAACCCCGGACGAAATCTTCGCGGCAATCCGGGGTGCCGTACAAGGCAAAAGCGTGATGAGCGCCCCCGTGGCCTCCCGGCTCTTCCAGCAGCTCCGCAATCCCGACGAGATCCTGACGCCCCGGGAAGCGGAGCTGCTGAGCCTCCTGACCGAGGGGCTCAGCAACCGCGAGCTCGGCCAGCGGCTGTTCATCTCCGAGGCCACGGTCAAGACCCATCTGGCGCACATCTACGCCAAGCTCGGCGTGGAAACCCGCGCCGCCGCCATCGCAACGGCCATCCGCCGGGAGGGCATGCGCTAGCCCGGCAGTCACGGCCAACTTAGCCCCGAAGCCCCCGCTGGCAGCTGACTTCGGCGGTCCTCAATGGCCCGTAATCCAGACACTATTCAATAACAGGAGTGACAGATGATGACCGCAGCTATTGCACGCCCACCGCGCACCCCCTAGGTTTGAGAGTGCGGACCACAGTCTCCGCGTCTGCCTGCCGTCCGAGCAGGACCAGAAAAGGGTTACAAAGGAAGTTAGCAATGGCAACAGGCACAGTTAAATGGTTCAACGCTGAAAAGGGCTTTGGCTTCATCGCTCCGGACGACGGATCCGCCGATGTTTTCGCGCACTACTCCGCAATCGCCAGCAGCGGCTACCGCTCGCTGGACGAGAACCAGAAAGTCGAATTCGATGTGACCCAAGGTCCCAAGGGCCCGCAGGCAGAGAACATTCGCCCGCTGTAAGGTTCTGATTAACTGCCCTGACTGTGCTGCCAAGCATGGTCAGGGCAGTTTCTTGTTAAGCGATTATCGGTCGCCTAATGACGGAAGAATCACCGTCACACGAATGCCGATTTCCCGGTCACTGCCCTGCCCACAATGAGCGAATTGATTTCGTAGCTGCCCTCGTACGTATAAAGGATTTCGGCGTCGCCAAAAAGCTTGCCCATTTCGTAGTCCGCACTGATGCCGTTTCCACCCAGCAGCGATCTGCCCATGGCCACCGAAGAGCGTGCCAGGCGGGTGCAGGTAGATTTCGCCATGGCAGCCTGGGCCATCTCCAGTTTTCCGTCGGACTGGATTCGGGCGAGCTGCGCCATCAGCGCCAGCGAAGCGGACGCGTTGCCGAGGATCTCCGCCAGCTGCTGCTGGACCAGCTGGAAGCGCGCCAGTTCCTTGCCGAACTGCCGGCGTTCCAGTGCATAGGCACGGGCGATGTCGAACGCGGCGAGCTGGATACCGGCAGCTTGCCAGCCCACCCATGCCCGGGAATCCCGCAGGAGGTCGTTGGCTTTGGCGAAGTCCGTGGCCCCCGGCAGCATGTTGGACACGGGAATCCTGACGTTGTCCAGCACAATGTCGGCGTTCTGCATGATCCGCAGGCCGATCTTATTGGCAATCTTGGTGGCCCGGTAGCCGGGGCGGTCCGTCTCCACAATGAAGCCTTTGATGTGCCCGTCCGCCTGATCTCGGGCCCACACCAGGGCAAAATCCGCAATGGTGCCCGAGCCGATCCAGCGTTTGGCACCGTTGATCACCCATTCACCGTCCTCCAGCCGCGCGGATGTTTCGAGCCCGCCGGCAATGTCCGAGCCGTGCTCCGGTTCTGTGAGGGCGAACGCTCCAAGCTGGGTGAACGCGGCCAGGCCAGGCAGCCACCGCTGCTTTTGTTCCTCAGAGCCCAGCGCGTCGATCATGCCCACGATCAGTTCGTTGTGGATCCCCACGAGGGCAGAAAGCGAAACATCCGCCCGTGCCACCTCGACGTACATCAGGCCCTTGAAGAGCTTCGAGGTGCCGTCCGTCTGCAATGTCCCGAGCCCCCGCTTGCCCATCTCCGCCAGCAGTCCGAAGGGGAATTCCTCGCGGTTCCAGTAGTCGATGGACGCCGGCCGCACCGTGGACTGCAGGAACGCCCGGATGTCCAGGTACCGCTCGCGTTCGGCGGCCGGCAGCAGGTCCACAACGTACATCAGGTCGGCATCGGGAAAAGGCGGCGGGCTTGTCACATCAGGCTCACGTCGTTGTGGCTGCACGGTCTGCGTCCCTTCGGTCTTCCAAACTCTTGGATGTCCTAGTATATTGCACAGGGTTGGACATCAGTGATGCGCATCACGTGACGAAAGGTCTCCCCTTGTCAGTGACCGATGATTTCCGGGAAGCACGGGACCACTTGCTGGCCCTCCGTTCCGACTACCACCGGGCCCGGAGGGAGTTCCAGTGGCCCCGGTTTTCGGAGTTCAACTTTGCCCTTGACTGGTTCGACCAGATCGCCGCCGATCCGTCGAAGGCCAAGAACCCGGCACTGGTTGTCGTGGAGCAGGACGGCTCGGCCACCCGCAAAACTTTCGCCGACCTCGCTTCGCGTTCCAACCAGGTGGCCAACTGGCTGCAGAGCCAGGGCGTGCGCCGCGGCGACCGGATGATCGTGATGCTGGGCAACCAGGTGGAGCTCTGGGAGCTTATGCTCGCCGGCATCAAGCTCGGAATCGTCCTGATCCCCACCACCACCCTGATGGGTCCCGAAGACCTCGCCGAACGGGTGGAGCGCGGTGAGGCGGGCTGGGCCGCCGTCGGGCATGCCAACATCGGCAAATTTGCCGGCGTGCCCGGCAGATACCGCCTGATTGAAATCGGCGAACTTGGCACAGACACAACCCCTGCAGCCCTCCAGTACGCGGATTCGGCGACGGCGCCCGATACCTTCACCCCCGGCGCCCCCACCCGGGCGGACGAGACGCTGCTGCTCTACTTCACGTCCGGAACCACGTCCAAGGCCAAACTCGTGGAGCATACGCACACGTCCTACCCGGTGGGGCACCTGTCCACGATGTACTGGATTGGCCTGGAACCCGGCGACGTGCACCTGAACGTTGCCTCGCCGGGGTGGGGCAAACACGCCTGGTCCAATTTCTTTGCCCCCTGGATCGCGGAGGCGTGCGTCTTTGTCTACAACTATGAACGGTTCGACGCCCGCGCCCTGATGGAGCAGATGGACCGCGAGGCCGTCACCAGTTTCTGCGCGCCGCCCACAGTCTGGCGGATGCTGATCCAGGCAGACCTGAAACTGCTGAAGACGCCGCCCACCAAAGTGGTCTCTGCCGGCGAGCCGCTGAACGCCGAGGTGATCGACCAGGTGAAGCGCGCCTGGGGCCAGACCATCCGTGACGGCTTCGGGCAGACCGAGAGCACTGTCCAGGTGGCCAACACGCCTGGCCAGCCGGTAACCATCGGCGCCATGGGCCAACCACTCCCCGGCTACGACGTAGTGCTGGTGGACCCGAACACCGGGAAGGAAGCGGACGACGGCGAGCTGTGCCTGCGCCTTGACCACCGACCCGTGGGGCTGATGAAGTCCTACTACGCCGATGCGGCAAGGACCGCGGAAGCGTTCCGCGGCGGCTATTACCACACGGGGGACATGGCCCGCCGGGACACGCATGGAACCATCACCTACGTGGGCCGGGACGATGACGTGTTCAAATCCTCGGATTACCGGCTCTCCCCGTTCGAACTGGAGAGTGTGCTCCTGGAGCACCCGGCGGTGGCTGAGGCGGCGGTGGTGCCATCGCCGGATGAACTCAAACTCTCCCTCCCCAAGGCGTATGTGGTTTTGGTGGCGGGGCTTAAGCCGGGACCGGAACTGGCCGAGGACATCCTGCGGTACTGCCGTGAGCACCTGGCGCCCTTCAAGCGAATCCGCAGGCTGGAATTCGCGGAGCTGCCCAAAACCATCTCCGGCAAGATCCGCCGGGTGGAGCTGCGCCAACGCGAGGAAGCCAGGCACGGCACGGGCGCAGTGGCGGCCGGGGGAAAGGCCGCCACGGGCTTCGGCATCGAGTACTCCGACGCTGATTTCCCCGGGTTGAAGGGCTGAAAGTTCCGCCGCGCGGACCGTGGCCCTGGCTTTCCCCGCACCGGCGCCGCCAAGGTAAGTTAGGGACTGTGAAGATTGCTACCTGGAATGTGAACTCCCTCCGTGCCCGCGCCGACCGCGTTGAAGCCTGGCTGCAGCGCAGCGACTGCGATGTCCTGGCCATCCAGGAGACCAAGTGCAAGGACGAGAACTTCCCCTGGGAGCTGTTCGAGCGCATGGGCTACGAGGTGGCCCACTTCGGCGTCAGCCAGTGGAACGGTGTGGCCATCGCGTCGCGGGTGGGCCTGGAAGACGTGGAGCGCACGTTCCTGGACCAGCCCCCGTTTGGCAAGGAAGGCAAGGACCCCGTGCAGGAGGCCCGTGCCATGGCTGCCACGTGCGGCGGCGTCCGTGTGTGGAGCCTCTACGTCCCCAACGGCCGGTCCCTGGACGACGAACACATGCCGTACAAGATCAAGTGGCTTGAGTCCCTGAAGACCCACGCCCACAGCCTGGTCAACGCGGACCCGACAGCCCAGGTAGCCCTCATGGGTGACTGGAACATTGCACCGTTCGACGACGACGTCTGGGACATCGACCTATTCGTCAATAACAGGTACACCCATGTCAGCCCGCCGGAACGCGCTGCGTTCCACGCCTTTGAAGAGGCCGGGTTCAAGGACCTGGCCCGCGAGTACACTCCCGGGCCGGGCGTCTACACCTACTGGGACTACACGCAGCTGCGCTTCCCCAAGAAAGAGGGCATGCGCATCGACTTCGTGCTGGGCTCCCCCGCCCTGGCTGCCCGCGTTACCGGTGCGTCCATCGACCGCGAGGAACGCAAGGGCAAAGGCGCTTCGGACCACGCACCGGTCGTGGTTGAGCTGACTGACTGATGACCGCTGCCGGAGCCCAGGAAGGGAGACTGCCATGACGGGAAACCTCTACCGGGGCCAGGCCGGCCTGCCATTCTCCTCCACGCTCCGGGTCTACGAGCCGCTGGAAGCCTTCCCCGAAGGGCAGCGGGAAGCCATCCGGGCTGCAGGCGCGCGGACGGCCTCCCGGGCGGCGGTCGAAAACGCAGAGCTGCTGGCGTCGCTGGGCCGGATCACCCGCGCCGGCGGGGACCCCTTTCCCACCGGGCGGACGGACCTGGTCAGGGTCACCAGTGCACCCGGCGTACCGCCGCGCCGCACCCCGCGGGCAGGAACACCCGACGCCGGTGCTGCCGCCGGCACGGGTGCTGAGGCCAGCGCCGAACGCGTGCTGCTCTACTGCCCCAGCCAGCTGGTCCTGCGCGCCGGGCTCGCCGCCAACGCGCTGATGGAGGGAATCCACGGCCCGCTGGCCGAACTGCTGATTCCCGAAGAACAGCGGGACAAACACCAGGAACGGATCGACCAGGTCAAGGCCCGTGACGGCAGTATCCGGGTCCACAGCCGCGCCTCCACATGGGGCATCCCGTTCAGCTGGTTCTCGCTTTTTGCCGAGGGCGACCACAAGGACGTGGTGGAATCCGGCGGGCGCATCCTCACCGTCAGGGTGTGGGCCCCCATCACGGATGCCATGGAGCGGGCACGGTACGCTGTCGCCAACCTGGCCTTGGCTGCCCCGGACCTGGACATGCTGGACGATCTCGCCCAGCTGACAGAGTGGCTGGAGATGTTCCACGTCAATTCAATGGTGGAGCTCGACTATGGTGCCGTCGCGGACAAGGTGTACCCGGACGAGTCGCCCATGGACATCCGGCTGGGCATCGAGTGCCTGGCCGAGGGCGATATGACTGGAGCCGCGGCAGCCTACCGGCGGCTGGCCTCCCGCTGGATTCCCATCCGGCAACTCGCCCGCGCTTCCTGACCGGGGCCCGCATAAACCCTGGCCGAGGTGCGCTGCCTCAGGAAGGGGGCGGCGCCGTCGTACGCCTGACGATGAGCTGGTGGGGCGCGACGGCGGAGCGAACCGCCCCGGGTGTGCCGTTCAGTTCGTCCAGGAGCATCTTGGTGGCCAGTTCGGCCTGTTCGTCAGGCCGTTGGCCTACGGTGGTCAGGCCCATCGCGTCCGCGAAATCGTGATCGTCGATCCCAACCACTGAAAGGTCCTCGGGCACCCTGACGCCGGCGCGGGCGGCTTCGAAAATCACACCCATAGCCATTTCGTCAGAGGCACAGAAGAGGGCAGTGGGCTTGGGTCCGGGCCTGGCCCACAGGCGCCTGAAGGCCTCCTGTCCGCTCCGGACCGTGAAGTCACCCCACTCATCCCACTCGGGGCGCGTCGGCAGTCCGGCCGCCGCCATCACTTCCTTGAAGGCCAGGATCCGCACCCTGGGAACGTCGAAATTGAGGTCCGTTTCGTCGTCGCCGTGCAGGAGCGCAATGTCCCGGTGGCCAAGGTCGATCAGGTGCCGGACGGCGGTGGACGACGCGGCGTAGTCATCGATCCCGATATACGCGCACTCCTCCACGTGACCGCCCACCACTATCAGCGGGATGTCGATCTTCTGCAGATGCTCCAGCTCATCGTGCGTCAGGGCCATACACAGGACCAGCAGGGCATCGATCTGCTTGTAGACCATGGTTTTGCTGAACAGGCGTTCGCGGTTGCTGCCGTGTCCGCCCAGGTTGAAGAGCGAGAGGTTGTACTGGCGGGCGTGAAGTTCACGGTCCGCGCCCTCGATGGCCTTGGAGAAGAACCACCGGCTCACGAACGGCGCCAGGACGCCAATGGTCCTGGTGCGGCCGGTAGCCAGCCCCGAAGCGGAAGACGACGCCACGTAGCCCAGGGCACCCGCCACCTCCAGGATTTTCTCCCGGGTGGCGGGCGAAACCCTGGGCAACCCGCGCACTGCCCGGGACACCGTGGCAGTGGACACTCCGGCCGCCGCTGCTACGTCCTCAATGCTGACGCCGCTGTGGCCGCCACGTTGCGACCTCTCCGTAATGCGTGCCACTGTTTTCCCCTCATGGGCTCGTGCAGAATATGCGGTTTCCTGCGCTTACCCCTTCAGTCCGCCGGCGAGCAGGCCACGGACAAAGTAGCGCTGCAGGGCAAAGAAGACGACCAACGGAGCAATGATTGAGACAAAGGCCGCCGCAGGGTTCAGGAAGTCCCTGCTGCCGCGGGTACCGGAGATCTCCGCGAGGCGCTGCGTGATCGGCGCAACGTCCGCCGTTCCACCGGAGAAGACCAGCGCAACCAGCAGGTCATTCCACACCCAGAGGAACTGGAAGATGGCGAGCGAGGCCAGTGCGGGCACCGAAAGCGGCAGGATGATCCGCCAGAAAATCGTGGTGTGTCCGGCTCCGTCCACCTTCGCCGCCTCGATCACTTCGCCAGGGATCTCCGAGATGAAGTTGTGGAGAAGGAAGATGCCCAGGGGAAGCCCGAACATGGTGTGGGCAATCCAGAGCTGGGCGTAGGAGCCTGGCGGAATCTGAAGCACCTGGGTGAACAGCGTCAGCAGCGGAATCAGCGCCATCTGCAGGGGGATGATCTGGAGGGCGAAGACAAAGATGAACGCCGCCTCACGGCCCTTGAAGTTGCCCCAGGCGAACATGTAGGCCGCCATGGAGGCAAGCACCAGCACAAAGACGGTGACAGGGATGACGATCGCCACGGAGTTGGCGAAGTACTGGGAGAGGTTTGCGGACTGCGATCCCGCGGCCGCCGTTACATCCACGTAGTGCTTGAACGTGAAGTCCCAGTCCGTAAAGAAGTTCCACCAGCCGTCTGACCGGGGGCCCACTTGCTTGGCTGCCGGACGGATTGAGGACACCAGCAGGCCGAAGGTCGGCACCGTCCAGACCGTTGCAATGATCACGGCCGCTGCGGTGGCCCACCGTGACGTCAGCTTGTCCTTGACGCGCCGCATGATCGGCGCGGAATCCTCCGGTGAAGCGGCACTGCCTTTGGCTGGGCGCACCTGGGTACGGGAAGTGTTGGCCGCCTCATCCGGCGCTGGCATGACTGTCATCGGATTTCCCTTTGCTGACGGAGTACGCGGGCGTTGTAGACCACGATGGGGAGGACGAGAAGGAACAGGATGAGGGCGAGTGCTGCGCCCCTGCCCGGCTCACCGGCACGGAATGCCTGGGTGTACATCTCATTGGCAACCACTGAGGTGTCATAATTACCCGCCGTCATGGTGCGGACAATGTCGAAGACCTTCAGGGTGGCGATGGTGATGGTTGTCAGCACAACCACCAAAGCGCCGCGGATCCCGGGAATGGTTACGTTCCGGAATTGCTGCCAGGGGTTAGCGCCATCCAGACGGGCCGCCTCCACCAGCTCCATCGGAACGCCCTTGATGGCCGCCGACAGGATCACCATGGCGAAGCCGGTCTGGATCCAGACCATCACGATGATGAGGAAAATGGTGTTTTCCGGTGCGTCGAGGAGGAACTGTTTGGGGTCCAGGCCGAAGGCGGCACGCAAAGCGTTGAAAACGCCGGTCTGTTCAATGCCGGGGCCGCGGTAGTCGTAGACCAGCTTCCAGATGATGCCTGCGCCCACAAACGAGATGGCCATGGGCATGAACACCAGCGCTTTGAGGACTCTCTCCCCGCGGGCCTTGTCGATGAAGACCGCATATGCCAGGCCGAAACCCGTGGACAGCAGGGGCACCAGCACCGTCCAGATGACCGTATTGCGGAGCGTGGTCAGGGCCTCGGGCTGGGTAAACATCCAGACGAAGTTGTCCAGTCCGTTCGGCTGGCCGGAAGCATTCGTGAATGCCAGGAACGTTGTGGTCACGGCCGGGTAGACCAGGCCAACCAACATCAGGATTGCTGCCGGCGCCAGAAAGCCAGCGATCGTTACTTTGTCTTTGACTGATTTGGGAGCCCTGTCCACAATCAGCATAATCAGCCCGATTAGCGCAGCAAATACTGCCAAAGCTATAAAGACTTGAAGAAATTTTCCTCCAAGGAATTCCATTGCCCAACCTCCGTGGTGTGCGTGGATCAGTTAATACGTAATCGACACTGCGCCCTCGGGACTGGAAGTCCCAAGGGCGCGGTGTCGAGGAGGTCAGCCCTTCGGCCAGCTGCCTTCAACGCTGTCGGCAACCTGCTTGGCCGGGGCGCCGTTGATCCATGCAACGATGCCCTTCCAGAAGGAGTTGGAGCCTACGGCGCCGGGCATCAGGTCAGAGCCGTCGAAGCGGAAGACGGTGTTCGGATCCTGCAGCAGGGCGATCGACTGCTTGTCGAGTTCCGTCTGCGCACTCGCGGGGTCCAGAGCCTTGTTAGCGCTGATCACGCCGCCGAGCTTGACGCGGCTGTTGGCGAACTCGCCGCTGGCCAGGTAGGCCTGGAAGGCCTGTGCCTCGGGGGTGTCCTTGTAGGCGCCCACCATCTCGCCGCCGCCCGTAATGGCCTGGCCCTTGCTGGCGTCAGTGGGAGGGGTCATAAATGCCCAGACGTCACCATCGGGAGCCACAACAGTACCTTCGGGCCAGTTGGCGGCCTGGAAGTTGGCCTGGTGGTGCATGGCGCACTGCCCATCGAGGACCGGCTGGCCCGCCTGGGCGAACCCGGTGCTCAGGATGGAACGTACGTCGCCGAATCCACCGTTCATGTAGTCCGGGTTCAGGAGGATTTCGCCCGTCTTGTTCATGGCATCGACGATCTTGGGATCGTTGAACGGGATCTCGTGGCTCACCCACTGGTCGTAGACTTCCGGGCCCTGGGCGCGAAGGACAACATCTTCCACCCAGTCAGTGCCCGGCCAGCCGGTCGCCTCACCGGATTCGAAGCCGGCACACCACGGCTTCATGGTGCCGTCGTCAGCGATCTTCTTGGACAGGGTCAGCATTTCGTCCCAGGTCTTGGGAACTTCCCAGCCCTTGTCCTTGAACGCCTTCGGCGCGTACCAGACGTAGCCCTTGACGTTCGCCAGCATCGGAGCCGTGTAGAAGACCCCATCCACGGTGCCGTACTTCTTCCAGTCAGCGGACCAGTTCTTGTCCACCAGATCCGAGACTGCCTTCGGCGCCGGCTTCAGGTTGCCGGCCTTGGCCTGGTCGGCCATGAGTCCGGGCTGCGGGAAGATGGCAATATCCGGCGCGTTACCTGCTTTGGCCCGAACCCCGATCTGGGTCTCGAATTCCTTGCTGCCCTCGTACTTGATAGTTGCCCCGGTGCACTCCTCAAACGGTGCCCACGCGGTTTCCAGGTTCGTGGCCTCGATATCGACGATGGTGGAGTAGACGGAAACGGTCTTCCCGTCGTGCTTTCCATAACTTGCGTACGCGGAGCAATCAACATCGGTTGTCTCGGCGCCGCCCCCACCGGAGCTGCACGCCGTGAGGGCTAATGCCAGGGCTCCGGTAGCGGCTACGGGAAGCAAGTACTTGCGGTTTCTCATTTGCTGATGACTCCTCGGTGAGTTGCAGATCACGTGCGATTGAGGTGAAAGAGACCATGGTGGTGGTATGAATCACACACTAATAAAGCCCCGGAGCTAAATGCAAGCGTTTACACCCGTCGTGTCCGAAAGGAGATCTAAGGCGGAAGAACGCGGGAATGACCCACCCGGGTTGTCACCACACAGCGATAAGCCCGCCGGGAAGGACCTCCTGACGGGCATGTCGGTACGGCCCTACGGCCGCGCTTTGGGGGATTTAGCCCGCATTCATCTCGTGGCTGGAGGCCGCCCTTGAACGGAGCGGTGTCCGGCCGCATCGACCCGACCAGACGCCCCGGATCGCACTAACGGACGCGTTCGGCGCGGCTGAACCGCGTCCTGGCCCCGGCGCCGATGTGGATCAGGACAGGCGTCTGCTTCCCCACCACCGTGTCGAGGGCGGCTACGAGGGCAACGACCTCGGCACCCAAAAGATGCGGCGCGACGCCCTGGCGCGGCTGCAGCTTGATCTTAAGGGCAGGGCTGCCTTGGACGTCGTACGTTGCCACGGTGGCCCCAGCCAGATCCGGCCGCTCGGCCAAGGCATGCTTCAATGCCTGCTCGGCGACTCCCCCGCTGATCCGCACGTCTCCGGGCACGGCACCTGGATCGAACTCGGCCACCAACAGGTTGCTCCGGCCTTTGCCCTGCTGTGCAATCCAAGCAACCATCAGACCGATCAGGATCACCAGTGCAATCGCCACGACAATCCAGAGCCAACTTTCCGGGCGGCCGGGAAAGCGGGTGCTGTTGAACGCCTGGTTCATGCCATTCCAGGCCCCGCCCGACCACGCGTGCCACCAGTTGCCCACTGCGGGAACCGAGGCAAGCAGGACCAGGAGGATGCCCACAGCGAGCAGCTTGACTCCGAGGAGCCCGATCAGGATCCGGTTGAGGACCGACGGTGTGCTGGTCATGCGCCAATCACCCCTGCGGTGGATATGTTCACACGGACTTCCGGTAACGGATCGAGCGACATCTCACGGAGTTCATCCTGGACAGCGGCCAGCACTGCGTTCTCGGTCACGGGAACCCCTGAAGTGGGACGGACATTCACGATGACCTGGCGCTGGGAGACCACCACCATCACCTGCTCCGGAGTGACATTGGCGGCGAGCCTTGCGCTGCGCGCCAGGGCCGAGGCGATGACTTCGTCATCCACCACCACGGCCGTCGATGATCCGCCGCAGTTCAGTACGTGCCGCGCGCGCCGGCCAGGCAACACGGCGTTCAACAGAAAAAACAGGCCGACCATGGCAACCACGGCACCGCCGGCACCCAGCAACAGGGGCGGCACGCCAGCCGGCAGGGCAACGATGCGCTCCGCCGCAAGCTGGGGTTCGATCAGCCACGCCGGTTGTCCAATGGCATGCACGGCCGATTCGAGGAGCCCGTAGCCAGCGAGCCCCATCACCAGGACGGCTGCCACAACCGCCACAGCGGCACGCGATGAGTGCGTCTCCCGGTACACCACCCTGCGCATGTCCGGTTGCCGTCCGCTGGCCGCAGGACCGGCTTCACTCGGGTCCGCATGCTCGTCATCCGCTAATTTGTGGCTCACAGGACCCTGCCTCCCTCGCTTGGCTTCACACCGCTGATCCGGACATCCACCCTGCTCAGGCGTGCACCACTCAGCGCAGTGACAGTGGACAGAATCCTGCCTTTGGCTTCCACAGTCCTGTCCCAGATGGATCCTCCGAACGTGTTCACCCTGCCGGGGTCCCGGAGCACCGCCATCAGGGGCGGAATCCTGATCGGTGAGACGAGGGCCAAAGCGAGCAGGCCGTCGTCGTCCGTCCAGTCCGCCCGGACATCCTGCGCGTCCACCCCGAGAGCCTCGGCGGCCGCTGCCTTGGCGAGGCTGGTCAGGGCCTGCGTACTGATGCGGTTGTGCCCGCTCAGCTCCTGCGCAGGAAGGGAAGGTACGGCTGCAGTCATGATGAGGAGCGCCGGCCGATGATGGCGTCCAAGACGCCGCGCAGGTCCAGTTTCCCTTCTGCAGCGCGGCCCAGGAGGGCACCGATAGCCATAAAGAGGAGCGACACCAGGAAGCCCCACAGCCCGAACTGGAAGGACATAAACGCCACGAACGCGCCCACGGCGATGCCCACAACGGTCAGGTTCACAGCAGCGCCTCCCTCTCGGTGCCCGCATGACCAGCCGCTTTCGGCGGCGGCGCCACATAGACATCGGTTATTTCGACATTCACTTCGATGACCTGCAGGCCCACAAGTTCCTCGACGGCACGGTAAACGGAGGCCCTGACCTGGTTGGCGAGGGAGTGGAGCGGTGTCCCGTAGGAGGCGACGAGGCTGATGTCCACGGCAACTTGGGTCTCGCCGACCTCGGCACGGACACCCGCGGCATGGTCCGAGCTGCCCACGGCATCCCTGATGGCCCCCAGCGCGCGGGACGGAACGGAGCCCAGGGAGTAGACTCCGGGCACCGCGCGGGCAGCGATGCCGGCGACTTTTGCCACGGCGGCTTCAGCGATCACCGTGCGGCCGTGCCCGGGCACCGGCGCGTGGCTGGCAGCAAGCTCGCCGGCACGTTGCCGCTCATCCCCCGCAACGGGCTGTGGGTTCTGGTATTCCATCAGGCACTTCCCCCTTCTGTTGTTCCCAACCCTATCCCCTGGCCGTGACAACGTGCTGAAAATCGCGAATTACCGACGCGAAGGACCAGTTGAAGAAGAAAGGCGCCGGTTCCGAAGAACTGACGCTTCCCAGTGGTGGCTCTCAGACCGGCGTCGGTCCGGAAACCCGGCCAAACGGTGGGGTCTGGAACATTATCAAGGGAATACGAGAGGGAAGGCGAAAATCTACAGGCTGACCGCATTGTGCCCGACTCCCGTCAGATCGTTTCTAACAGCAACTCGCGCTGTGGAGACGCAGCGGCGTACCCAGCCATTTCCGGGCCAGCATGGAATGCGTTCTAGGAAACTCGACATGTGCGTTGGGCCTGCCTGCCCTCGGCCGAAGAGAAGAGCATCCCTTGACCTCAGCGAACGCCCGCTCGACGACGGCCCCGGGCGGGGACGATTAGCGTGTCGTCACGTCTTTCGACTTGATCAGCTCGTGTTGTTCAAGAAACGTCTGGCTGCCCGTCGATGCAAATCGTTTCTAACGCTTGCACGCCTGTGGAATCCGATGCTGTAACGAAACCAATTACTACTTCGCTGTATGACATTGAATGATCCAAACATAGAGATCCGGTATTGCGCCCATTCGCACTTCAATCATGCAAGGATATGAGGGCCTCATAGGGACCATGTTTCGATTTCGATTCCCCACGAATAAGTTCAGAAACGTTTTTGACTGACTAAAACCAGTCGCCCAAAAGAAAGTCACTCGAATGTCAGTGAAGAAGATAACCACGTTCGCTGTTGCAGCGCTTGTCGGCGCTGCTGCTCTTCTGGTTGCTCCTGCACCGGCAGCGGAAGCAGGGGCTCAGGTCTACAACCCCTGCGCACGTGCCACATCCGGGCAAACAAAATACTCCACGTTCGGAGCAACCCGGGTCACGTTCGTCACCACAACAACACGCAATTCAAACGTCGCCACCATCACTGGCTGCGTACGTCGCGGAAACGCATACCACCAGGAATGGCAGGACTGGGGTTATGTCGGCGTTAACGGGTTCGCTCCTCCGGGGCTGACGTGGGAGAACTCTTTGCGCTCACCCACGGGTTCCTACAGTGTCACTGAGGCCTTGGGACGCGCCAATCCGGGTACGGCTTTGAAGTACCGCACGGTAAACAAGAATTCGCGCTGGGGTGGCGAGCATAAAGCAACCTACAACCAGTACTTTGAGGGTGCAGGCGGCGATTCTGACGAGAACCTCTGGACTTACATGAAGCAGGGGTACTACGAACAAGCTGCGGTCATCAACTACAACCGCTCACCTGACATGAAGGTGACACAGGGCGCTTCGTACGCCATCTTCCTACATGCCGGGCGCACCACGTCAGCGGGTTGTGTTTCCACCAGCCTTGCCACCACGACACGTTTCATCCGTTCTGCGCGACCCGGTGACAGGATCATCATGGGCGCAGTGGAGGACATTTTCACTCCGTACTCGAGCAACCCTTTCGGTGCGATCATGAGCAGGTACGCCGCTTCGGGCAGCGTCGCTGGAGGCCTGAGGAGCCCGACCAACAGGGAAGTCGCGGGCCTGAAGAACGGTGGCGCGGGGCGCACCTACCAGGGTGGCGGGATCTACTGGTCACCTAAGACCGGGGCAAAGATTGCCAGTGGTGCCATTCTCAAGCATTGGGTAAGCGTTGGAGCCTACAAGAGCTCGTACGGTTACCCCTCAACCGAGGAGTACACGATTCCCGGCGGCAGGGCACAGAAGTTCCAGAACGGCTTCTCCATCACGTGGAATGGCAAAACTTCATATACCCAGTCCGGAAGAATCGGGGCGCGCTGGCAGGGAGCAAGCTGGCTCGGTCCAGCTACCAACAATAAGAAAAAAATCAAGAACGGCGGCTATTACCAGAGCTTCCGAAGTGGTTTGATCTACTGGTCCCCATCGACCGGTGCCCGCATCTCATCCGGAGCTATGCACACCGCCTGGGGCAAGACTGGTTTCGAGAATGGTCGACTCGGCTACCCGAAGACGGACGCGTATAAGACTTCCAAGGGAACGTCGCAGAACTATCAGGGTGGCCGGATCGACGTCAGCACCGCTGGCAAGGTATCCACCACCTACGGAACGGCTGTACCGGTCGCAAAGTAGTTCCAGCCAACGCTCTACCCAAGGGATACCAGGGGCGCCAGTGTGACTGTCACGGTTTCATGTGATCCAGCTGAAACCGTGACAGCTCCAACAAAGACAAAACCCCGCCGTTCCCGTGTAAACACTGGGAACGGCGGGGTTCTAGCTGGTGGCTCCGACCGGCGTCGATCCGGTGACCTTTCGATTTTCAGTCGAACGCTCTACCAACTGAGCTACAGAGCCTAGGTGACATGTCACCATGACCGCCGAAATCTCTTTCGACAATCAGAGCGACCCTGACGGGACTTGAACCCGCGACCTCCGCCGTGACAGGGCGGCGCGCTAACCAACTGCGCTACAGGGCCTTGCTTTTCTTGCTTCGCAGTATGCCTACCGCGTTTTTTCAAGGCTTCCAGCTTACCAGACATTTTCTGCCTGCCTGACCAGTTCCTTGCGTACCCCCAACGGGATTCGAACCCGTGCCGCCGCCGTGAAAGGGCGGTGTCCTAGGCCGCTAGACGATGGGGGCCAGAACCCGTTCGGCACAAAAGAAAAGGCTTCGAGCCGAGGCCCTCAGTCTTTGTCGTTTGCGGTTTCTCCGAACTGGACTCTAAAACTATAGGGCCTCGAACGGGATAATCCAAAATCGGCCACCAAAGGCCTCAACGAAAGGGCCTTAACAGGCGAAGATGGAGGGATGGATGCCGTCGCTGCGCTCAACGAGATCGCCTTTTGGCTGGAGCGCGGACGCGCCGCCACGTTCAAGGTCCAGGCCTTCCGGAAGGCAGCCGGGGTCATCTCGGCCCTGGACCCCGCCGAGGTGGAAGCCCGGGCCCGGGACGGCAGGCTCAAAAGCATGAAGGGGATCGGGGACAGGACGTACCAAGTGGTCCGCCAGGCGGTGGACGGCGGGGTGCCCGACTACCTGGAGGACCTGCGCCAGCGCGGCTCGACACCGCTTGCCGACCGTGGGGCTGAGCTGCACTCGTCACTGCGCGGCGACCTCCATAGCCACAGCGACTGGTCCGACGGCGGATCACCCATCCCCCTCATGGCCGATGCCGCGAAGTTACTGGGCCGGGAATACCTGGCCCTCACGGACCACTCGCCCAACCTGACCATCGCCAACGGGCTCAGCGTGGAGCGTCTCACCGAACAACTCGACGTCGTAGCAGAGCTCAATTCCAGCACCAACGGCTTCCGGCTCCTGGCCGGCATCGAAGTAGACATTCTGGAGTCCGGTGAGCTGGACCAGTCGCCGGAAATGCTTGACCGGCTGGACATCGTGGTGGCCAGCGTGCACTCCAAACTGCGCGCGGACCGGACCACCATGACTGAGCGAATGCTGGCCGGCATCCGGGATCCACACACCAACGTGCTGGGTCACTGCACCGGTCGCCTCGTGGAAGGATCGCGGGGCACCCGGCCCCAGTCCGAGTTCGATGCCAATGAAGTGTTTGCTGCCTGCGCTGAACACAACGTGGCTGTGGAGATCAACTCCAGGCCCGAGCGGCAGGACCCGCCGGACAACCTGATCCAACTGGCCCTGGACGCCGGGTGCCTGTTCTCGATTGACAGCGACGCGCACGCCCCGGGGCAGTTGGACTTCCTCCAGTACGGAGCCGCCCGCGCGGCCCTGAATGACGTGCCGGCCGAGCGCATCGTCACCACCTGGCCTTTGGACCGCCTTCTCGCGTGGGCCAGCAAGGCCTGACGCAGGGAGCTACTTCACCGCGTCGGTGAGTTTCTGCCGGAAGTCCTGCTTGGTGGTCAGGGTCAGCTTCTCCCCGTTCAGGAAGAAGGTGGGGGTGCCCGTCACGCCCAGGGCATTGCCGTCCGCGATGTCGGCCCGGATGCGTTCCTTCGTTTTGTGATCAGCCACCGCAGCGTCGAACGCGGCCAGGTCCAGCCCAATTTCCGCGGCGAAGGTCCGGAACAGCGGCCCCTGCGATTCGCGTTTTCCGTGCCACTGGTCCTGTGTTTCAAACATTTTCGCGGCCATGGCGTCAAATTTTCCCTGCTGCGCGGCAGCTTCCACGGCGAGCGCGGCGGGACCGGAGTTCGGGTGTGAGGGCAGTGGGAAGTAGCGGTTGACGAACGTGATCCTGTCGCCAAACTCCGCTTTCAGCTCGTCCACGAAGGGCTGGATGGAGCGGCAGGCTGCACATTCGAAGTCCAGGAACTCCACCAGTTGCGCCTTTTCAAGCGCAGGGGTGGTGAGCTGGCGGCCGTCCGTCGGCACCACCTTTTCCGCGCCAGTTGGCGGCTGTGTGGGCGCGGGTTTGTTCAAGGTGAGTGCCGCGTACCAGGCACCCCCTGCGACCATGACAACCCCAAGCAGGATCCAGATGACCACGCGGATCCGTTTTGCAGGGTCCGGGCCGGATTCACGGGATGAAGTCGAAGCTGAGACCATGAACCGCATCCTAGCCGACCCTGCGATATCGACCGGCGCTTCCGTGGCTGCGGCTTTGGCAGGAAGTTGATGAGACGTGACCGATTTCCGCCAGCCGCCGGCGCGGGCGCGGGGCTAGATTGGCAGCATGGCTTCAACTTCCTCCACCAACTCCGCACCATCGGCTGCGCCACCCACATCGTCGGGCGGCATCAGTGCCCTCGGCGTCGCAGCGGTGCTGGTCACCGTGGTGCTGTGGGCATCGGCGTTTGTGGGCATCCGGGCGATTGGACCGAGCTTCTCGCCCGGCTCCCTGACGTTGGGCAGGCTGGCGGTTGCCGCCGTCGTACTCGGCGCACTGGTCCTGCCGCAGCTGCGCAAGAGCAGGCTGCTGCCGCAGGGCCGTGAATGGTGGCCCATCCTGGGGTACGGAGTGATGTGGTTCGGTGGGTACAACGTGGCGTTGAACGCCGCCGAGCACCTCCTGGACGCGGGCACGGCCGCCTTGCTGATCAACGTGAACCCCATCCTCGTGGCCATCATGGCGGGTTTGTTCCTGAAGGAAGGCTTCCCGCGCTGGCTGATTATCGGCAGCCTGGTGGCTTTTGGCGGGGTGGCGCTGATCGCGTTCGGCTCGGGTCCCGCTTCGGGTGAACGTTCGACGGCGGATGTTGCCGGCGTGCTGCTTTGCCTCCTCGCCGCCGTACTCGCCGCGGTCAGCGTGATCATTCAGAAGCCGGTGCTGCGGAAGATCCCCGCAGCCCAGGCCACCTGGTTCGGCATCATGGTAGGCACCGTGTGTTGCCTGCCTTTCACCGGCCAACTGGTTTCCGAACTGCAGGCGGCCCCGGCGTCCGCAACCCTGGGGCTGGTGTATCTCGGCGTCTTCCCGACGGCAATCGCCTTCACTACGTGGGCCTATGCTTTGTCCCTGATTGACGCCGGGAAGCTGGCCGCCACGACTTACCTGGTCCCCGGCACCACCATCCTGATCTCCTGGCTTCTCCTCAGCGAAGTTCCCTCGGCCTGGGGCCTCGTGGGCGGCGGGGTCTGCCTGGTGGGGGTGGGCCTGACCCGCCGCAGGTCGCGGACAGTCATCCGCCCTTGAACACGGACGGGCGGGCGGAAATTCGCGCTACAGTCGTGGCATGCCCGCCAATCTGCCGCCCGGACTGCCCATCATCCCCGATGGGCCGCACGAGCCGCTTCCCTTCGAGATGTCCGCCGACGACTTTGAAGCCGCTGTCACCGACGCCTTGGGCCTGATCCCGCCGAAGCTTGCCGCCGCCATGGACAACGTGGCCGTGTTCATCGAGGACGACTACGTTCCGAACCCCGACGAAGACCCCGACACCGTGCTGCTGGGCCTCTATGAAGGCGTGCCGCTGACCGAGCGGGATTCCTGGTGGGACGCCGGTTCGCTCCCGGACCGGATCACCATCTTCCGCCAGCCCATCCTGGACATCTGCACCTCCCGCGACGAAGTGATCCAGGAGGTCGCCGTCACGGTGGTGCACGAGATCGCCCATCACTTCGGCATCGACGACCACCGGCTGCACGAGCTCGGCTGGGACTAGCCTTGTAGTCATGGGACACGACCACAGCCACACACACGGAATCACGGCCACGGGCCGGCACCGCAAGAGGCTCATCGCCGTCCTGGCCATCACACTGACTGTGGTCCTGGTCCAGGTGGTGGGTGCGGCACTGTCCGGCTCGCTGGCCCTGCTGGCGGACGCCGGCCACATGCTGTCCGACGCGGCGGGTGTGACCATCGCGCTCCTGGCCGCCTGGATCGCCGGACGGCCCGCGAGCGACCAGCGGACCTACGGCTACCAGCGGGCTGAGGTGCTGGCTGCCCTGGCCAACGCGCTGATTCTGATCGTCATCTCCGTGGTCATCTTCACGGAGGCCGTCCGGCGGATCGGTTCCACGCCGGAAGTCCACACCGACATCATGCTCTTCGCCGCGATCCTGGGCGCGGTTGCCAACCTGGTGTCGCTGCTGATCCTGCGCGGGGCACACCAGGACAGCCTGAACGTCCGCGGCGCCTACCTTGAGGTGCTCGGCGACCTGCTGGGATCCTTTGCCGTGATCGTCGCGGCCCTGGTCATCATGTTCACCGGCTACCAGGCGGCAGATACCATCGCCTCGGTCCTCATTGCCCTCATGATCCTGCCGCGGGCCTGGAACCTGCTGCGCGACGTGGTGGATGTGCTCCTGGAGGCAACCCCCAAGGGCGTGGAAGTTCAAATGATCCGCGAGCACATCCTCAGTGTCGACGGGGTGGTTGACGTCCATGACATCCATATCTGGACCATCACGTCCGGAGTGCCGGTGTTTTCTGCGCATGTAGTGGTGGAGGACGGTGTCCTCAACGCCCGGGGAGCCGACCAGTTGCTGGACAAGCTCACCGCCTGCCTCGGCTCGCATTTCGACACCGAGCACTGCACATTCCAGCTTGAGCCAGCCAGCCATTCCGAGCACGAGTCGCGCCAGCACGCCTGATGGCCGGGCAGCGGCGGGGCCGCATCCATCCAGCCGCGCAAAAGGCTGCCTCCCGTGACACCACGCCGAAGTCTCAGCCCTGAATCCGGAGCTCATTCCGCGACACGCCGGATTCAGCTGTGCCGGAATCACACTCTTGTTGTTATGTTATTGATGTGACCAGTGTTGCCAAAGTGCAGGACGTCACGTAGCCTCGGACTGCTGGGCGATCAGCAGAGGGGCCCTTTGTGCCGCCACCCGACCTCGCTCCCCAGCCTGACTGTCCTGCGAGGTTCTGCGAATGGCTTTGTCCGGATCCGGCCTGAAGGCCGCCGTGCTGTGTACCGCCGTCGTGCTGTCCGCAGCCTTCACCTTCCCGGCCCAGGCATCGTCCACGCCTGCCACTCTGACCATCCAGCGTCCGGCCTCGCCGAAGATCCCGTCCGCGGAGGACATCGCGGCTGCGAAGTCCAATGAAAGTGCGACGGCGGACCAGGTCACGGCCATCGAACGACTCCTGGCGGACGCTGCCGGCGCCCAGGAGGCCACTTTTGCCCTGACACTGCAGGCAAACAACGCCTACAGCGAAGCCTTGGTGGAACTTCAGGACCGCCGGAGCGCGGCGAATGTAGCCACAGCGCGGGCCGAGGCGGCGACGCAGGCGGAGGACAGGACCCGGAAACAGGTAGGCCAGCTTGCCGGCGATCTGTACCGCAACGGCGGCCTGAACCCGACGCTGACGACGTTCGTCAGCGGCCAGGGGGAAGCGCTGCAGCAAGCCGCAACGCTGCAGGCCATTTCGGCCAGCCGCAGCAGGGCCTTCGAATCCGCGGAAACAGCGGCCGCCGCAGCGCAGTCGCTGACGGCCGCGGCCCAGGACGCCAACCGGGCCGCCGACGAGGCCGCAAAGACAGCCGAAGCCCGCAAGGCACAGGCGGAGGAGGCCAATGAGGCCCAGGTCCAGGCGGTCGCCGAAGCCCGGGCGCAACGGACCATCCTGGTGGACCAGCTGGCGCAGCTGCGGAACACCACAGTGGCGCTGGAATTGGCGCGGGTGGATGAACTCGACCGGCAGCGCGAAGAGGCCCGTCTCGTGGCAATTACCACGGCTGCGGAAGGGACCGCGTCCGGTCAGGCTCCCGCTGCGCCAGCTGCGCCTGGAGGGGCCGCACCGGGAGGGACTGCGCCGGGAGGGACTGCGCCGGGCGGGACTGTACCGCAGGCGCCCGCTCCGGCCCCAGTTCCCGCCCCGGTTCCGGTTCCGCCGCGGGCCCCTGCTCCGGCCCCGGTCCCAGCACCGGATCCGGCCCCCGCCCCTGTCCCGACTCCGACGCCGGCACCAACACCCCCGCCTGCGCCGTCACCGGGCGGTTCCAACGAGGCTGCTATTTCCGTGGCGCTGTCCAAGGTAGGGTCGCCCTACTTCTACCAATACGGCGGCACCGGTCCCACCGGTTTCGACTGCTCCGGCCTGGTACAGACTGCCTTCGCCGCCGCCGGCAAATATCTGCCCCGCACGGCTGCCCAGCAGTACGCGGCCGCTCCGGTGCAGGTACCCATCTCACAGGCCCGCCGCGGCGACCTGCTGGTGTGGGGGTCGGCCCCGGGTTTTTACCACGTTGCCATCTACCTGGGTAACGGACAGGTAGTGCAGGCTTTGAATCCTGATGAGGGTCTGGGCGTCACGCAATTGAGCAGGATGGCCGGGATGCAGCTCTACCCTTACGCCGCCCGCTACTGACCCGGCGCGCACCATTGGCCGGGCCCGGCTTCAACCACAAGACTCCCGCCCCAGGACAGGACGGCCTCAGGACAGAACGTCCTTGGTGACGAACCGGCCGTACGCGAGCGCCCCGAAAACGGCCACGTATCCGGCCTGCAGCAGGGCATTGCTGGCGAAGGAATCCCACAGCACCGGCTGGCGCAGGACATCCGCGAACCCAAACCAGTAGTGGGTAAACAGCCAGGGGTGCAGCCACTCCAGCTGGGGCAATTGGTCCGCGATCTGCGATGCCACGGAAACCACCACCGTGGCAGCCATCGCTCCGACGGGGACAACCGTCAGGGTGGACAGGAAGAGGCCGATCGCCGACAACCCGGCCAGGGAAACCGCAAGATATGCCGCGATCAGGACAAGCCGCAGGGCTGCTTCGGGTGGCTGCACCACATCGCCGGACAGGAGCGTCACGGGCCCGATCGGGAACAAGGACGCTCCGATCGCCGCCCCGGCCAGCGCCACGGTAATAGGCGCGGCCAGGCAGAAGGCCAGCGCGCCGGCATACTTCACCAGCAGCAGCCGGACGCGCCCGGCAGGTGCCACCAGCAAATACCGCAAAGTGCCCAGGCTTGCCTCGCCGGCGATGGTATCGCCAGCCACCACACCGATGGTGAGGGGCAGGAACAGCGGCACGGAGACCAGCATCGCCGTGACGGCCACAAACAGCCCGTTCTGCGTGATCCGGTCCAGGAACGCGGGCCCACGGCCGGGAGGAACAGTTGAGGAGAGCCGTACCGCGACGGCGATCAGCACTGGAATCGCTGCCAGTGCCACCAGCATGGCCAAGGTCCGGCGACGCCGGAACAGAGTCTTCAGCTCGGACGCCAGGAGTGACAGGCTGGACCCTCCGGCTGGGACAGGACCGTCATCTGGACCGCTGTGGGCATCCGGAGCCCTGCGGTCATCCGGAGCTCTGCCGTCTTCACCACTGCGGTTGACGGGGACACTGACGCCAGGTGAACCGTCCCGGGTCCCTGCCGCATTTCTGGCGCCTGCCGCATTTCTGGCCCCTTCAACCTCACTCGGCGAAGCATCACGGGCCGAAGAATGACGGCCCGAAGAATGACTGGCCAAAGAATCACTGGGCAACGTCGAACCCCTCCCCCGTCAACGCAACAAAACGCTCCTCAAGGCTTTCCCGCTCGACTGAAAAGCCACGGACGCGCACGCCTGCCGCCACGAGCTCCGCGACGATGTCTTCCGGGAATGGCATGCCGGGCGGCGGCATTCCCGGCGGTGACATCCCCGATGGCCTGCCCGTTTGAGCACCCGTCGCCGCACCAGCCCCCATGGCCGCTTCCGCCCCCGTCGCCGCACCGCCCGGGAGAGTCGCACCGGCTGGGACAGTCGCGCCGGCTGTAACTACTTCCCCGTCCACGCCGGGGATCCCCGCCTCGGAGGTCCATGTTTCATGGCTAGCCGGTTCTGGGTTTCCCCTCCCCGGCGTCATACCCAACCGCAGCAGGACCTCGCAGGCTCTGCCAGCGTCGGGGGTCAGCAGGCGGATCCGCGTGTGCCCATCCTGCCGAAGCTCTGCCAGCGGCCCCTGCGCCACCAGCCGGCCGGCGCTCATGATGGCCGCATGCGTGCAGATCTGCTCCACCTCGGCCAGCAGGTGGCTGGAAACGAACACGGTGGCGCCGTCGGCGGCCAGCGATCGGACCAGGCTGCGCACTTCACGCGTGCCCTGCGGGTCAAGGCCGTTGGTGGGCTCATCCAGCACCAGCAGGTCCCGCGGGGAGAGCAGCGCGTTGGCGATGCCCAGCCGCTGCTTCATGCCCAGTGAATATGCGTGTACGCGCTTGCTGCCGGCGTGCGAGAGCCCAACCCGCTCCAGCGCCGCAGCCACCCGGGCCTTCCGGGTGCCGGGCGTTCCGTGCCGGCTTGCGGCGTCCAGCCGGTGCAGGTTGGCGGTGCCGGACAGGAATGGATAAAACGCCGGCCCCTCCACCAACGCCCCGACGCGCGGCAGCACCTCGTGCAGCCGTTGCGGCATCGGCAGGCCCAGGACGCTGACCGTACCGGCGGACGCGGCGG
This sequence comes from Pseudarthrobacter sulfonivorans, assembly GCF_031454915.1. Classification (GTDB taxonomy): domain Bacteria; phylum Actinomycetota; class Actinomycetes; order Actinomycetales; family Micrococcaceae; genus Arthrobacter; species Arthrobacter sulfonivorans_C. The sequence continues at coordinate 312,909 of NZ_JAVDRS010000002.1, forward strand.
CGAGGCCCAGCAGCAGCCGGATGGTGGTGGTCTTGCCGGATCCGTTGGGCCCCAGGAAGCCGAACACGGCGCCCTGCGGTACGGCCAGATCCACGTTGTCCACGGCCAGCTGGTGGCCGAACCGCTTGGACAGGCCCTGGGTCTCGATGGTCAGCCCGGCAGCAATGCTGCCGGCCGCGGTCACGCTGCGCCGGCGGCGGCCTGCAGCCGGTCCGCCGGAACCATCCCCACAAAGATCCTGCCGTCGTCGGTCAGCAGGACGTTGACCAGGGACGTGGACAGGAGCCGTCCGCCGGGAACGACGACGGCGGCCTGGGACAGGAGCGGATCCTTCAGCAGTGCATCGGTCAGCTTAGCCCCCTGACCGTCAGGCGCCGCCGGGAACCCGACCACAGTTTCCCATCCCTTGCCGGTCACCGTCGGCTTGGGCTTGTCACGGTGCGTCAGTTCGGGCGCAACCCAGGGGTTGTGGTCCGGCGTGACTGTTCCGGACTTCCCAGGGAGGGCGGGCATGCCGTGGGGGTACGGCAGCGGAGGTACCTGCAGTTCCTTGACCGTGGCGCCGGGTGGAGCCACGAACGTGAACATGCCAGCCTCAGGTGCCTCCAGGGACAGGCTCGTGAAGCCGGCCTCGAAAGCAGGCTGCGCCTGACCCCGGGCCGATACGGTCACCCTGAGCGGCATTCCGGTCTGGCCGTCGACGGCGATGACGACCTTCTCCAGGAGTGTCCCCTCGGTGCGCGGCGCCAGTTCGAGGCTGTAGGCCGAGCGTCCGGCCACCTGGACCGCCGGGCCGACCGTTACTGCGGTGGAGCGGTCAGCCATGGCAAGGAACTTCGCGGCCAGGTCCTCGGGGGTGGGGACAACTGGCATGGGCAGGTCCGGCATGCCCACGTCCGGGCCGGGAAGTACGCCGGGATCCGAGGGTACGGGCAGCGGCAGGCCGGGAGACTCAGGAACCTGCAGGGGCAGGTCGCTGGCGAAGGACGGCAGGGTCAGGTGGGTGGCGGAGTTGTCCTTGGAGTTGTAGAACCAGACGTCGTTGTCCCGCCGGATGACATCGCGTTCAGCCAGCCGGTCCATCACCTGGACCCGCACGTTTGCAGGCCCGTCCATAAAAATCCGGGCAGTGTGCTCGCCGGTCAGGAACTCGACGATCGAAGCCGGCCCGCCTGCTGAGGCGGGCCCGGAGGCGGGGCCCACGGCCGGCAGCTCCGGCAGTCCAAGGTCCGAAACCTGCTCAATAGTCCCGGAGAACGTCTTGGTGCTGTGCTTGCCCAGAAGGGTAAGGACCTCAGCCGGAGACTTGTCCGGCAACGGATCGCCGGCCCGCGCCGGTATGGATCCCACCAGCACACCGGCGGCGATCACAGCGGGTACAGCTGCGGCAGGCACCCAGCGCTTCCATGCGCGGTTCATGCCAGCCCCACTTCATCATTGGAGCCCATAGCATCAGGTTACGCCTGGGGACCGCTGTGCACACCCCTCCCGGGACGGGCCTGCCCAGCTACGAAGGAACTACGGTTCCGGCGCCGCCGTCGACCGTTATCTGTTGGCCGGTGGTAAGCCGCAGGGTGGCATCCGGGACGCCCACCACCGCCGGGATTCCATACTCCCGGGCCACCACGGCGCCGTGGGAGTTGGGGCCGCCCATCTCCATGACCAGTCCGCCGGCCGTGAGGAACAGCGGCGTCCAGCCGGGGTCGGTGGACGGTGCCACAAGGATCTCGCCCGGTTCCAGGTGGGCACCCACCGGGTCCAGGATGACGCGGGCCGGTGCCGTGACGGTTCCGGCCGACGCCGGGCTCCCTGTCAGGGTTCCAGGCGCCGCGGACCCTTCGGCGGTGCCCGCAGGCTGCAGGGCCTCGGGTTCGGTGCCGTCGGAGAGCAGCAACCGGGGCACATGGCGCCGTTCCAGCTCGGCGGCGTATGCCTCCCGACGATCGGTCACCAGGCCGCGCAGGTCAGGAGGTCCTTTTCCGCGTTCTCCGCCCGGTCCCCCAACTGCGCCCTTCAGGAGGCCGGCCCTGGCTTCGTCCAGGTTCAGGAAGAAGACATCATCAGGCGCAGCCACAGCGCCGGCGGCGACGAGCGCCTCGCCCACCAGGCCCAATTGTTTCCGCACCTCGGCAAGCCCCACCACCAGCTGGAACTTGGGCAATTCGCGCAGGCCGGCGAACAGCCGCGTCCGCCGCAGCGCAGCCCGGACCACGGCACCGCGCAGCCGGCCCCGCGACCGGGCATCCGCCACCAAGCTCTTCACCTGGGCTTCTGCCTCCTCGGCGGCGTTGCTGAACTGGACATCCGGCGCCATGGCGTCAGCGTCAAGGCGCAGATAGTTGGTCAGGACGCCCATGATGTGTGTGGGATCGTCGGACCAGCGCGGCATCCCGACGTCGATCTCGGCCACGGCGCGGTGCCCGTACTGGCCCATAAACCGCGCCAGCCCTGCCTGCAGTTCCGCAGGCAACTGGCCTGCCTTGAAGTCGGCGGCCAGTTCGGCGGGTTTCCGGCCCGTCACGGCGGCGCGGGAGCCGCCGTCGTTCTTAATCACTTGGGCGAGGCGCCACAGTTCCAGGTCCATTTCGGTGGTCACGTTGTTGGGCAGCCCGCGGAGTACCACCTGCAGGTCATCCCACCGGCCACCGCCCAGCAGCTTCCCCGCCAGCGCCAGTGAGGCGAAACCCAGCGCCGGGAGGGGCAGGATGGACGGCACCACCGAAAAAAGGCGGGCACCAAGGACGTGTTCAGCATGGTCGAGCCGCTGCAGCGGAGTGGCGCCGGCAGGAAGCTGGAGCGAGTCCCCGAACTCGCGCGCTTTGCGGTTCGCCCGGCGGAGCGCCGCGTCCGGCCGTAAGGCCGCCCGGAACAGTGTCTCCGGCACCCGGGCATGCGCTGCAGCCGGCAACACGTGGCGCAGCAGGCCCAGCGGCGTCCGCCGGGTCACGGAAAAGCGCGGGTCCTCGAAGACCCTCCGCAGCACCGTGGCTGAGCGCGCTTCCATCACGTCGAAGACCCTGGGCACGATCCGCCGGCCAGTGGTGCTGCGGGCAACAGCCGTCAGGTCAAAGTACATCCGCTGGCCCGCCTCAGCGTACAGCGGCGGTCCGTTGCGTGGCTGCGGCACGTCGAACTGCGCGGCGCGGGCCACCGATGATGCGATCAGCCGGAACGCTGCCAGGCCCATCGGAGTAATGGGGCGGGTGAGGCCCTGCGCCAGGCTGAAGCAGAGGTACACCCGGGCGCCGTTCACCTCCGCGCGTTTGGCAGAGCTGCCGGCCCTACCGGCAGTCCGCTGGGGCACCGGGAACAGTGTGGTGATGGGCCGCGACTGCGTCAGCCACAGGCGCCCGCTGCCGTCGATGGCCCATTCGATATCCTGCGGCGCTCCGAAGTGTTGCTCCACGCGGTGGCCAAGGGCGGCAAGTTCTGCTGCCTGCTGGTCCGTCAGGCATGCAGTGGCGCCGCCGTTGCTGACCGCCTCGGTCCGGGTTCCGCCGCCCAGGATCGGCCGGACGGCGATGCGCTTATCGCCGAGACGCCGCTCCAGGATCCGGCCTGTGACGGGATCAACCACAAAGTGGTCCGGGTTCACGGCCCCGGACACCACCGCCTCCCCCAGCCCCGGGCTGGCATCAATAACCGCCTGCTGCCGGCGGTTGGTCAGCGGGTTCGCCGTGAATAGTACGCCGGCTGCCGTGGCATCCACCATCCGCTGGACCACAACGGCCAGCGCCACCGCGGCCGGATCAATTCCCCGGGTGGCCCGGTAACTGACAGCGCGGTCAGTCCACAGCGAAGCCCAGCATTTGCGCACAGCCTCCACCACGGCGGCAGCACCCACCACGTTGAGGTAGGTGTCCTGCTGCCCGGCGAAGCTCGCGGACGGAAGATCTTCGGCAGTGGCCGAGGACCTCACTGCCACCGGGACATCGTGCCCGAGCGCTGAGTAGGCCGTCTCGATGGCAGCGGCTATGGCCGCCGGGACGGGCGCGGCCCGGATGACATCCCGGGCCTGGCCGGCCAGCGCAGCCAAGGCGGGCAGGTCGCCGTCGGCAGTGTTTTTCAGGGCCTGGTGGACGCCGGCGAGTGGGCCGGCTCCGCCGTTCCCGTCACCGCCACTACCGTTACCGCCACTACCAGCGTCGCCAGCGCCAGCCTCACCGCCACCGGCGGTAGCTTGGCGGTAGGCCGCCGTCGTGAGGCAAAAGCCGTCCGGCACCGGCATTCCCGCGGACAGCAGCTCCCCGAGGTTAGCGGCTTTGCCACCCACGAGGGGAACCATGGCGGCGCTGACGGCCTCCAATCCGAGGATCGGGGACCGTCCGCCGTCGTCAGGCACTTTCACGCCTCCTGCAGCAAGGGGGTCGTCCGTCAGGCCGCGCCGAGAATGGGTCCGAACTTCGCCCGGTCCGCCAGCCGGGGATCATCGCGGTCCGGTACTACCAGAACCGGCCCCTTGGTGTGGTGCAGGACCCCGCCGGACGTGGAACCCAGCAGCATGCCGGTGAAGCCGCCACGGCCGCGGGTGCCAACCACCACGAGTTCCGCATGCCTGCTGGCGTCCACCAGGACATCCACGGCCGAGCCGTCTTTCACTTCCGACTCCACACGGAGGTTGGGGTAATGGCTCCGCAGCCAGGCCTTCCCGGCTTCCAGCTGGTTCTCAATGTCCTCGAACAGGGCCTTGCGGTCCATCGGCGCAGGAACCCAGGCCAGGGATCCGCTGAACTGCGGTACGGCGCAGATCACGCGCAGGGTTGCCCCGAGCCGTTCGGCCTGGTCTGCGGCCTCCAGCACGGCGACGCGCGCCTGCTCGGAGCCGTCCACGCCTACCACCACAACGTTGTCGACCTGCTTGTGCCCTTCCTTGGCCTGTTCGGCCCGGATGCGCTTGTCCTCGGTAGTTTCGCCCAGCCGGTCTGAACAGACCAGGGGCACGGTGACGGTGGGGCACTTGGCGTGGGCGGGAAGTGCGCTGCTCACTGAGCCCAGCAGGCGGCCCACAAATCCGCCGCGGCCGCGGGTCCCGAACACCAGCAGCTCCGCCGTTTCCGACATTTCCAGCAGCACACCCGAGGCGTCGCCATTCTCCACGGAGGCATCGACGTCGATGCTGTAGCTGGAAACCTTTTCCATCGCCTGCTGGATGATCGCTTCCGCACCCTCGCGGATCACGGAATCATCCACCGTGGCGTAACCGCCGTCCAGCCCGGACGCGGCGAAGATAGGCACTGAATATGCGGTGACGATGTGCAACGGCCGACGGCGGCGTTCAGCCTCCCGGGCTGCCCACACCAGCGCGCACTGGCCGTGGTCGGATCCGTCCACGCCCACCACTATTCCCCGGGGAGCAGCGGAATTGGCCGTGTTCTCCCATTCCGGGTCCGGTTGCATCTCATGTGCGCCCATCGGGCCGCCTCCTCGCGATACTGCCTTATGTTCCGGCCATTCTGCCAGAAGATGAGCGCTCCGCCCGCACCCGCTGCCCGGACATCGAAGCTGGTCAGGAACGCCCTGCCTCCATTTATCACTATTGTCGGTCCGCGGACACTTAGCAAGCCACCGGGGCCCCTGAGAGAGAGTTATCCACAGCCCTTGGCAACCGGAACGGCAACCGTATCCATCGTTAAGGGGAATGTTTCGTTTTGGGCTATCCCCCGTCACCAATCTTCTGTAGTCTTCGAGGCACTGCCGGTCCGTTGATGCCCTCTGCAAGGGTGTATCGCGGGCCGGTGTTGCGGCCGGACTTTGGGGGTAACGGGACGCATGCAGGGCGACGACGCCTGCATCATCCGAATGCCTTCAAAGGAGGAGAACTGTAGTGTCAACCATGCCTGTGACTGGCGGGACCGAGCGGACCACCACGGTGATCATAGGCACCGGGCTCTCCGGCCTCGCCGTCGGCGCAGAACTGCGCCGACGCGGCGTGGACGCCATCGTGGTGGACGGGCTGGACATCCTGGGTGCCGGGCAACCGGCCAATACAACTTCACTGCAGCGCTGCGACGCAGCAGACTCCGACTCCCTCCGGGAACGCAACGAGATCCTCCGGCACCTGCGCAACTATGCCGCCAGCCACCATATGGATGTCCGCAACACCACCCGGGCCGTTCAGCTCACCATGGTGGGCGGCGTACCCGGCACACCGGCCACTGCCGCACCCGGGGAGCCCCCGGCCCTCCAATGGGAAGTCCATACCCCTAACGGAATCCTGCTTGCTGACCACATCGTGCTGACCCGCTGCGCGCACAGCCAGCTCCGGCGCATGCTCAGCGACTTCGGCATCACCGTCGGCCGGAACCTGGTGGCAGCCATGCGGAAGATCGGCATCTACCTCGTAGGCGTGGGTGAACTTATTACGCCCTCACCCAAGGAAGTGCTGCGGCAGGCAAAAACCGTAGGCCAGGCCATCTCTTCCAAGGTCTACCCGGAGTCCGGCCCGGCCGGTTGGGCGGGGAGTTCCGCCGTCTAGGACTCCTCAGTGTCCTCGTCGTCGCTGCCGGCCGTCAGGCGGCGTTTCGCGAGGATCCCGATGGTCACGAGCAGGCCCAGAGCCACCGCGGCAAAGATCACCAGGCTCCACGGAAACGGTTCAGACGCGTCAGCTGCTGGTTCCGGTGCCGCCGTGGTTCCCGGCTGGGCGGTTCCCATCCCCGGAACGCCCGCGGACGCCGTCGGGCTCGCCGTTGTTCCGGGCGTTGAAACGCCCGACGTCGATGCCCCCGCCGCCGCGGCAGTGGCCGTAAAGCCGAACGTCCCCTCAATCGGATGGGAATCCGAGCTGACGACGCGCCAGGCCACGGTGTAAGCCCCCGCGGGTGCGCCGGCCTTCAGCTTCTGGGACGCAACGTTATCCACGATCTCAACTGCACCGTCGGCCCACTCGGAACCGCCGGCGTCCTTGACCGAAAACTGCGCGCCGATGCCCAACGGGTTCTTGTTGAACGTGACGGACACCTGCTCCGGCGGCGACGCCACGGTGGCGCCCTGGGCCGGACTGCTGGATTCAGCGGCATCGTGCGCCACGGCCGGGGCAGAGAACCCCAGCAGCGCGGCGGCCACAACGAAGATCCCCAGCAGGGCACTCAGCAACTGGCGGCGGATGGATCGCATGGGTGGACTGCTCCCTTAAAGTTGACCGGTGTCTTCCTTTCAGCCTAGCCGCTGCGCTGACCGCCTTCCCCGGGCGTCCCGGCTAAGTCGCCACGTACGCTGCGAGGTGCTTGCCGGTGAGCGTGGACTTCGCGGCCACAAGTTCAGCCGGAGTCCCCTCGAAAACCACCTTGCCGCCGTCGTGCCCTGCGCCGGGGCCGAGATCGATGATCCAGTCAGCGTGCGCCATGACTGCCTGGTGGTGCTCAATAACGATCACTGATTTGCCCGAGTCGACCAGGCGGTCCAGGAGGCCCAGCAGGTTCTCCACATCGGCCAGGTGGAGGCCGGTGGTCGGTTCGTCGAGAACGTAGACGTCGCCCTTCTCCGCCATCTGCGTGGCCAGCTTCACGCGCTGGCGCTCGCCGCCGGACAGCGTGGTGAGCGGCTGCCCGAGCGTCAGGTACCCGAGGCCAACGTCCACGAGCCGGTCAAGGATCTTGTGGGCCGCGGGCGTGCGGGCTTCCCCTTCGCTGAAGAAGACCTCCGCCTCGGTCATCGACATGGACAGGACCTCAGAGATGTTGTGCCCGCCCAGTTTGTATTCCAGGACCGATGCCTGGAAGCGGCGGCCCTCGCAGTCCTCACAGGTGGACTCGACGGTGGCCATCACGCCCAGTTCGGTGAAAATGACGCCCGCGCCGTTGCAGGTGGGGCAGGCCCCTTCCGAGTTGGAGCTGAACAGCGCCGGCTTGACGCCGTTGGCCTTGGCGAATGCCTTCCTGATCGGCTCGAGCAGGCCGGTGTATGTGGCGGGGTTGCTGCGTCGCGACCCCTTGATGGCGCCCTGGTCAATCACCACCACACCCTCGCGGCCTGCCACCGAGCCGTGGATCAGTGAGCTCTTGCCCGACCCCGCGACGCCAGTGACCACGCACAGCACGCCGAGCGGAACATCGACGTCGACGTTCTGGAGATTGTGCGTGGACGCCCCGCGCACCTCAAGGGCGCCCGAGGGCTTGCGAACGGATTCCCTGACGGCGGCCCGGTCATCGAGGTGGCGTCCCGTGATGGTGTCGCTGGCCCGCAGGCCGTCCACGCTGCCCTCAAAGCAGACGCTGCCACCCTGCGTGCCGGCGCCCGGCCCGAGGTCAACCACATGGTCGGCGATGGCAATGGTCTCAGGCTTGTGCTCAACAACCAGTACGGTGTTGCCCTTGTCGCGAAGCTGCAGCAGGAGCTGGTTCATCCGCTCGATGTCGTGCGGGTGGAGTCCGATGGTCGGCTCGTCAAAGACATAGGTGACGTCGGTGAGGGACGAGCCAAGGTGCCGGATCATCTTGGTGCGCTGTGCCTCGCCGCCGGAGAGGGTGCCGGCGGGCCGGTCCAGGGAGAGGTATCCCAGCCCGATTTCTGCGAACGAGTCCAGCAGGTGCTGCAGGCCCTTGAGGAGGGGCGCAACCGACGGTTCGTTGAGGTCGCGGACCCAGCCGGCGAGGTCGGTGATCTGCATTTGGCACAGGTCGGCGATGTTTTTGCCCTGGATCTTCGAAGACCTGGCCTCCGCGCTGAGCCGTGTGCCCTCGCACTCGGGGCAGGCCTGGAAGGTGATGGCACGCTCCACAAAAGCCCTGATGTGGGGCTGCATCGCTTCGACGTCCTTGGAGAGCATCGACTTCTGGATCTTCGGAATCAGGCCCTCGTAGGTGAGGTTGATGCCTTCGACCTTGATCTTGGTGGGCTCCTTGTACAGGAGGTCGTGCATTTCCTTCTTGGTGTACTTGGCGATGGGCTTGTCCATGTTAAAGCCGGCGCCGCTGAAGATCCGGCCGTACCAGCCGTCCATGCTGTAGCCGGGAACGGTCAGGGCACCCTCGGCAAGCGATTTGCTGTCGTCGAACAATGCGGTGAGGTCGAAGTCGGAGACGGATCCCATGCCTTCGCAGCGGGGGCACATGCCGCCCAGGTAGACAGCGTTCTGCACCACGCTCTTGTCCACCCGGCCGCCGGCCTTCTCTGTGCTCATCACACCGCTGGCCTTGCGGGTGGGGACGTTGAAGGAGAACGCCGTGGGCGGGCCCACCTGCGGGGAACCGAGGCGGCTGAAGAGGATCCGGAGCATGGCGTTGGCGTCGGTGGCAGTTCCCACCGTGGAGCGGGGGTTTGCGCCCATCCGCTCCTGGTCAACGATGATCGCCGTGGTCAGTCCCTCCAGGCGGTCCACCTCGGGCCTGGACAGATTCGGCATAAAGCCCTGCACAAAGGCGCTGTAGGTCTCGTTGATCATCCGCTGCGACTCCGCGGCGATGGTGGCAAACACAAGGGAGCTCTTGCCCGAGCCGGAGACACCCGTAAACACGGTCAGCCGCCGTTTGGGGATCTCGATGCTGATGTCCTTGAGGTTGTTCTCCCGGGCGCCCTGCACACTGATGAGATCGTGACTGTCGGCAACGTGGGCCGTAGGGAGTTGCTCGTCCGTGGTGGTGGCAGTGGTCATCGTGTCTCCATCATTTGCGCGTTGTGAAGTTCCTGACAGTCATTCTAGGCTCGGGCCCGCGAGCGCCTGCCGCGGCATACGGCCGGGCTGTGACGGCGCCCACCTTGTCCCGGCCCCAGGCCCGCCGCCCTTTAGGATTCAAGTATCCCCACAACACTTTCCCCGGAGGACTAATGCTTAAGCAAGGCTCTGCCCTGGACCGGTACTTCAAGATTTCCGAGCGAGGGTCCAACCTCTCCCGGGAAATCCGCGGCGGCTTTGCGACGTTCTTCGCCATGAGCTACATCGTGGTGCTGAACCCGCTGATCCTCTCCGGGCCCGACTCCAGCGGCAATACCCTTGGCTTCCCCGCTGTAGCCGCCGTGACGGCGTTTGTGGCGGGTATCCTCACCATCCTGATGGGCGCTTGGGGCCGCCACCCGTTTGCGCTGGCCGCGGGCCTCGGCGTCAACGCGTTTGTGGCCGTCACCGTGGCCACCAACCCTGGCCTGACCTGGCCGGACATGATGGGTCTGGTGGTCATCTCCGGCGTGACCATGCTGATCCTGGTCCTGACGGGTTTCCGGACCGCCGTCTTCAAAGCCGTGCCGGACGGGCTCAAGACCGCCATTGTGGTGGGCATCGGCATGTTCATCGCCCTGATCGGGCTGGTCAACGCCGGCTTTGTACGCCGCATCCCCGACGTTGCCGGCACCACGGTCCCCGTCAGCCTGGGTTATGACGGCAAACTTCTCGGCTGGCCGACGGCGGTATTCGTCTTCGGGCTGATCCTCACCATCGCCCTGGTGGTCCGCAAGGTCAAGGGCGCCATCCTGATCGGCATCGTCACCTCCACCGTCATTTCCGTGATCCTGGAACTGACCCTGCGTATTGGCCCCAGCGTTTCCGACGGCCCCTACAACCCGCAGGGCTGGTCCCTGGTGACGCCGTCCTTCTCCGGCTGGGCCGCCCCTGACCTGTCCCTGATCGGCAAAGCGAACCCCTTCGGCGCCTTCGAGCACCTGGGCTTTGTGGCCGCCACGCTGCTGGCCTTTGTGATCCTGCTGAGCATCTTCTTTGACGCCATGGGCACCATGGTTGGCTTGGCCAACGAGGCGGGCACCGTGGACAAGGACGGCAACATTCCGGATGTGGACCGCGTGCTGCAGGTGGACGCCCTGGGCGCCATCGTGGGCGGCGGTGCGTCCGTCTCCTCGAACCAGATCTACGTTGAGGCCGGCGCCGGAATCGGCGAGGGCGCCCGGACCGGCGTGGCCTCCATCGTCACCGGCCTGCTGTTCCTCGTGGCCATGTTCTTCACCCCGCTGATCAACCTCGTCCCGTTCGAGGCGGTGGCTCCGGCCCTGGTGGTGGTGGGCTTCATGATGGTGTCCCAGGTGGGCAAGATCGACTGGCAGGACTGGGGCATTGCCATCCCGGCCTTCCTCACCTTCACCCTCATGCCGTTCACGTACTCGATCGCCAATGGCCTGGGCGCCGGCTTCATCGCGTATGTCATCATCCGCACGGTCCAGGGCCGGGTCAAGGATGTCCACCCCCTCATGTGGGCCGTGGCCGGGGCGTTCCTGCTGTTCTTCGCCGTGGGACCCATCGAGGCCGCCCTGGGCATGATCTAGGGCCCAAACCGAACGTCTCGGCTGGGCACAGCCGCAGGTCCCGGCTGTTGATTCACGTCCGGGTGCGTTCCGTCCGGGTGCGCACTTACCAGGTGCCGTCCTAAACGGGCGTGGTGGGGGCCTTGCCCTCGTCGCCGGTGTCCGCCATGGCCTTCCGCTCCCGGAGGCGGTCCAGGCGGTTCATCAGGGGCGAGGTGCTGGCCCCATGGATAACTATGGACAGCGCAACCACCAGCCCTACAAAGGACCACAGCCACTGGGCCTCCTCCGTGAATTGACCCTTGCCGAGCGCGTACGCGAGGTAGTACAGCGAGCCGATGCCGCGGATCCCGAAAAAGGACAGGGCAATGCGTTCGCGCGGGCCCGTTTTTCCGCCCAGTAGACCGATCCAGCCCGCGGCCGGCCGCACCACGAGCAGGAACGCCAGCGCGACAAGGAGCTCGGCCCAGCCGATTTCCGACAGGAGCCCGCGGGCAATGGCACCTCCCAGCAGCACCAGGATCACCACGGTCATGAGCCGTTCGAGCTGTTCCACGTAGGAGTGGAGCACGCGGTGGTAGCCGTGGGTATGTTCCGCGGACCTGATGGTGACCGCGCAGACAAACACCGCGATGAACCCGTAGCCTTCCACCATCTCGGTGAGGCCATACGCCAGGAACGTCGCAGCCAGGGCAACGAAACCTTCGGAGTGGTTGGCGAGCCTCAGGCTTTGCTTCTTGGCGGAAAAGAACAGCAGGGCAAGCAACTTGCCGATGCCGAAACCAAGCAGCACTCCAAGGCCCAGCCGCCAAACGACGTCGATCCCAAACCACTGCGGGAACCACGCTGACGGCGCCGCCCCCACCACACTGATGGCGATGGCCAGGTACACAAACGGGAATGCCAGGCCGTCGTTCAGGCCGGCCTCGGAAGTCAGGCCGAACCGGACCTCATCCTCCTGGTTGGCCTCGTTTTCCTCGTCGGCAGGTTCGCCCACCTGCACCTCCGATGCCAGCACCGGGTCTGTGGGCGCCAGGCTGGAGGCCACGAGCAGCGCTGCGCCGAGCCCCAGGCCAAGGAACCACAACCCCATCAGGGTCAGGGCAATAATGCACAACGGCATGGCAATTCCGAGGAGCCGCCAGGTTGTGGACCAGCTGCGGCGCCCCACAGGCCGGTCCAGGGCAAGGCCGGCACCCATCAGGGAGATGATGACGCAGACCTCGGCGAGGTGCAGGGCAAAACCGCTGTGCACGATCGGGTCAGGGTCCGGCAGGCCAGGGATCACGGAGAAGGCCGCCAGCCCGGCGCCCAGGAACACCATGGGCATCGAGAAAGGTGCGTTGCGCAGGAGCTTGGGAAGGACCGCAGCAACAAAAACGGCAGCGCCTGCCGCGGCGAAGAGGATGCTGGGGGCTTCAAACATATGGCTCCGGCCTGCGTCGTTGCCCTGGGGCGCCGCCACTTCGGACACGCCCACGGGGGGGGTTGCTCCACTTTAGCCCCGCGCGTGCGGCCACCACACCAACTGGCGCCGATGGTGGATTCCCTCCGCGTGAGTTCCGGGATTTCAGACAGCACTACGGCGGTCCTGCTCGCTTCGGCGGCGGGCATGCGGTGAGCTTGAGGCATGACCCCCACTGCACCCACCGTTGACGTCCCGCCGCAGCCCTGGACCGGGCGGTTCGACGGCGACGGCGACGAACACCGGCGCTGGTGGCAGGCGGTTTCGCCGTACACGGGCACTAACAACAACAACAACAACAACGGCGGTGCCAGTGCGGTGCCGCCGGAACCCGCGGCATCAACTGAAACAGCCACGTCCCGCCCGGCCATCATCCTCGGCTTTGCCAGCGATGAAGGCGTACGCCGCAACAAGGGCCGGACCGGGGCCGCCCAGGCACCGGCGGCCATCCGCGCTGCCCTCGGCCCGTTGGCCTTTCACCTGGACCGTGCCGTGTCGGACGCCGGCGACATTGTGGTTTCGGACGGCGCCCTCGAGGCTGGCCAGGCCCGCGCCGGGCAGGCGATTACCGCAATGCTCGACGGCGGCAGCCTCACCGTAGTGCTCGGCGGCGGGCACGAAACCGCCTACGCCAGCTATCTGGGGGTGGCAGGGTCTGAAGCAGTACGCGGCGGCCAGCGGCTGGGCGTCCTCAACCTTGACGCCCACTTTGACCTCCGTCAGGAAGCCCTGCCCAGTTCAGGCACGCCGTTCCTCCAGATGGCCGGGGCGGAAGCCGCCGCTGGGCGCGAATTCAGGTACGCCGTCGTCGGGATTTCGGAGCCGAACAGCACCCGGGCACTCTTCACGACGGCGGAGCGGCTGGGCGTGCAGTACCTGCTGGACGAGGACTGCACGGCGGAGCGGGTGGCGGGGTTCGTCGCTCAGTTCGTGGACAGCGTGGACGTCCTCTACCTGACCATCGACCTGGACGTCCTGCCGGCGTCGGTGGCTCCCGGAGTGAGTGCCCCGGCCGCGTATGGAGTGCCCCTGCCGGTGATCAGCGCGGTCTGCCGCCAGGTGGCTGACAGCGGCAAGCTGCTGCACCTCGATGTGGCGGAGCTGAACCCCGAATTCGACATTGACGGGCGGACCGCCAAGGTGGCCGCCCGGCTGGTGAACACTCTGCTTCACTAGGCTGATCCAACCGTATTCGGCGGCGCGGGCGCGGAAAGTAAGTAGGCTGTCTACTGGAGTTCACAGACGCCTAACGGAGGAGCCGGAATGGGGCATCGAGGAAACAGGCTGGCCGCCGTCCTGGCCCTCGCCGCGGTAGTCTCCGTTGCCGGCTGCGGGACGTATCCTGCAGATCCATCCGGCACGCTGGAGCGGGTCGCCGCCGGAACTCTCCGCGTGGGGGCGAGCGAGAACGGCGACTGGGTGAAGTTCTCAGCGGCCTCCGGCGGCGGGCAGGGCACCCAGCCAGCCAGCCCCCGGCCGGATGAGGACGTCCAGGGCACCGAAGCCGAGCTGGTCCGCAGGTTTGCTGCCCGGCTCGGTGCCGAAATCGAGTGGGTGTCCGGGACCGAACACGTGCTGGCGGAAGAGCTCAAGCACGCGGAGCTGGACCTGGTTATCGGCGGCCTCAACGACAAGACACCATGGGCCCAGCACGGCGGACTGACCCGGGTCTACGCGGAATCACGCGACAGCCACGGGGCGCTCCAGAAGCACGTCATGCTGGTGCCCCTCGGCGAAAATGCGTTCCTCCTGGAGCTGGACAAGTTCCTGATGGAAGCCAAGGAGCAGCGATGACCATCCTGAAGGGTGACAGTCCCGCCCGCTTCGGACACACCGAACTCCCGGACGAACAGCAGGCTGCGCTGCGCAAGGCAGTGAAATTCGAGTGGATCACCATCGGCTTCCTGGCTGCCTCCACAGTGCTGGTCTTCGCGGTTCTGGGTAACTCGCAGGCGATGAAGGCAGCGTGGGTGGAGGACCTCCTGTCCTTCCTGCCGCCCATCTCCTTCCTGCTGGCCGCCCGGGTCATCCGCAGGAAGCCCAGCGAGGAGCACCCTTACGGGTTCCATCGTGCCGTCGGAATCGCACACGTGGTGGCCGCCGTCGCCCTGACCGTGATGGGCGCCTACCTGATTGTTGATTCGGGGATCGGCCTGCTGAGCGCCGAGCACCCCACCATCGGCGGCTTCGACTTCTTTGGCCAGACCATCTGGCTGGGCTGGGTGATGATGGCGGCGATGCTCCTCACCGCGGGCCCGCCCATCTACCTGGGCCACGTGAAGATGAAGCTGGCCGAAAAGCTTCACGACAAAGTCCTGTACGCCGACGCGGATATGAACAAGGCGGACTGGATGACCGCCGCAGCAGCAGCGGTGGGCGTGGCCGGCATCGGGCTGGGCTGGTGGTGGGCCGACTACGCTGCGGCGCTGATCATCTCGGGCAGCATCCTGCACGACGGCGTCCGCAACACCCGTGCCGCCGTCTCGGCCCTGATGGACAAGCGGGCCAGGACGTACGACGACGAGGAGCCGCACCCGATCGGGCACCGGCTGGACGAATATCTCTGCGGGCTCGACTGGACCGAGACCGCGCAGTCGAGGATCCGGGACGAAGGCCATGTGTTCCATGTGGAGTCGTTCGTCGTCCCCGCGGGCGGCAGGATGCCCACCCTCGAGCAGCTGGAGGCCGCCCGGAAGGCGTGCATCCAGTTCGACTGGAAGGTCCAGGACATGGTGATCATCCCAGTAGCGGAACTTCCGTCCGAGTTCCTGCCGGGCGTGACCTCCGGCGGCGAACGCTGACGGGGACAGGTCACGGACGAGGGCAGTCAGCTAACTGCCGGTGGTGCTAAACCTTGAGCACGTAGCGCCGCTCCGGCCGGCCCACTCCGTACTTGAGCCGGACGTCCAGCACGCCTTCGTCGTGGAGGTACTCCAGGTACCGCCGGGCACTGACCCGGGACGTGCCCAACTGGACGGCGACCTCGTTGGCGGACAGGTCGCCGTCGGCCGCTTTCAGGGCAGATTCCACCAGCTTCAGGGTCTCGACGCTGCAGCCCTTCGGCAGCGGCCGCCCGCCTTGGGCTCCAGCACTGTCGAGCCCGAACACCCGGTTGACGTCCGACTGCTCCGCCACGTCCTTGGACGAGTCCAGGCCCTGGTAGGCGAGGCGGTAGTGCTCCAGCCGTTCCTGCAGGTCAGTCTGCGAAAAGGGCTTGATAAGGTAGTGCACAATCCCGCCACGGAGGGCCTTGCGCACCGTGTCCACTTCGCGGGCGGCGCTGATCACCAGCACATCCAGTTCCGGTGCCACCTCGCGCAGCTTGTGCATCAGGTCCAGCCCGTTGATGTCCGGCAAGTGGATGTCGAGCAGCACCAGGTCCGGCTGGAGGCGTTCTGTTTCAACCACAGCCTGCGCGCCGGTGTGGGCCACCCCGACCACCGTGAACCCGGGAGAGCGCTGGATAAACCCGGCGTGGACCTTGGCCACCATAAAGTCGTCGTCAACAATCAGGACTTTGATCATGGCTCCAGTCTCCCCGTTCTTTTGAACCGCGCCGTGAAAACCGCCCCGTTGTCGTTGGCCACGGTGAGGTCGCCGCCGCTGCGCCGGCAGACCACCCGGGAGAGGGCAAGGCCAAAGCCCCTGCTGCCTGCGGCCCCCGGTTCCTTGGTGGTGAAACCCTGCCGGAAGATCTCCCCCGCGTCGCCGGTGACGCCTGGGCCGGTATCACGCACGGTGACCGTGACGGCGCCGGCCGTGTCCTCCACCAGCACCCGCACCGCCGGCTCCGGAAGCCCGGAGACGGCGTCGAACGCGTTGTCCACCAGGTTCCCGACGACGGTGGTCAGGTCGCGGGACAGCTCATCGTCCACACGCGCCAGCCCGGATTCGGGGTCCAGCTGCAGGGCGACCCCGCGTTCGGTGGCCAGGCTGGACTTGGCGATCAGCAGGGCGGCGAGCGCCGGGTCCTGGATGCGGCTGGTGACGTCGTCGTTGAGCCGGGTCCTGTCCAGGGTGGCGCCGTTGACGAACTGGACCACGGAATCGTATTCGCCGATCTGGATGAGGCCGGAGATCACGTGCAGCTGGTTGGCGAATTCGTGGGCCTGGGCCCGGAGCGTGTCGGTGGCGGTCCGGGTGGTGCCAAGTTCGCGCTCGAGGGCCGAGAGTTCCGTCCGGTCCCGCAGCGTGGTGACGGAGCCGATGTCCCGGCCGCGGGACCTGATGGGGACGCGGTTCAGGACCACCAGCCTGTCGCCCACAAGTACCAGCTGGTCCGGCCCCGGCTGCTCGCGCGTGAGGACGTCCTTCAGGGCAGGCTCCACGGGGAGGCTGTGCAGCCTCTTGCCCACGCAGTCGGCGGGGAGGCCGAGCAGCGCACGGGCACTGTCGTTGGCCACCGTAATGCGCTCGTGCGGGTCGAGCGCCACCACCCCCTCCTTCAGGCCGTGGATCAAAGCCTCCCGGTTCTCCACCAGCCCGGTAATTTCGCTGGGTTCCATGCCGAGCGTCTGCCGCTTCACCCGCCGGGCCAGCAGCAGCGAGCCGGCTACGCCCAACACACTCGCCACCCCCAGGTACGTGAGGAGGTTGGGCACGGCGTCCCCCAGCCGCTCCAGGGTTGACGGGTAGTTCCGGCTGACGGACGCGATGCCGATCATTTTCCCGGCGTCGTCCAGGACGGGCACGTGGGCAGACAATTCCTGGGTGCCGGAGCCGTCCACCACGCCTGTCCAGGCACGGCCTTCCATCACCCGGCTGCCGCCCAGCTCGAGCGACTGGCCCAGGAGGCCGGGATCGGAAGAAGCAACCACGGTGCGGTCCAGCCTGGCGAGCGCCACATGCGAGGATCCCGAGACCGTCCGGACCGACTCGGCTACAGCAGGAAGGGCTGAGCCGACGCGGGGCTCCGCAGCGGGGAGCAGCTCACGCACGGTGGGGTTGGCCCCCAGGGCTTCGGCGGCGGCCAGCGCCCGGCGGCCCTCCGTCCGTTCAAACGCCGCGGCGGACTGGGCGAGGGAAATGGCAACCACGGCGACGAGGACAGCGAGGACAATCAGCAACTGCAGAACCAGGTACTGCCCCGCAAGGGACATTCCTCTTCGTCGAGTCACTGTGGTTCTTTCCTCTGGTGGTTGGGACCTCTGGTGGTTGGGTCCTCTGGTGGTCAGGCTACCTGAACTATGCCAGCTACAGAGCCCGGGTGTGCCGCCGGAAACGTGAACGCAATGAACTTAACTTTCTCTGCGTACACAAGAGTGATGCCGATCACTTACGGGCCTAGCATCAGATCACCAGTCAGTTTCTTGCTGATCAGATTTAGAGAAGAGGAACACCATGCGCCAGATCCGCGCATTGCGAATTGCCGCCGTCGCCGCCGGCATCGCCCTGATGGCCACCGGCTGCGGTGCCACCGGGAAGAGCTCTACTGACGGAGCCACCTCCGGCGCCCCCGCCGGCCCGCTGACCGGGCTCCAGATCATGGTCCCCAACACTGCGGGTGGCGGCTACGACACCACCGCCCGCGTGGCGGCCAAAGTCCTCGAAGACGAGAAAATCGCCACGAACCCCGAAGTCTTCAACCTCGCCGGTGCCGGTGGCACGGTGGGCCTCGCCCGGATCGTCAACGAAAAGGGCAACGGCGACCTCACCATGCTGATGGGCCTGGGCGTGGTGGGCGCGAGCTACACCAACAAGTCCGAGTCCAAGCTCACGGCCACCACTCCCCTGGCCCGGCTCATCGAAGAACCCGGCGCCATCATGGTCAGCAAGGATTCGCCCTACAAGACCATCGACGACCTGGTGACCGCTTGGAAGGCCAACCCCGGTGCCATCAGTGTTGGCGGCGGCTCCTCGCCGGGCGGCCCGGACCACCTCCTGCCGATGCAGCTTGCCGGCGCGCTGGGCATCGACGCCACCAAGGTGAACTTCGTGTCCTACGACGGCGGTGGAGACCTCCTCCCGGCCATCCTGGGCAACAAGGTGGGCTTCGCGGCCTCCGGCGCAGGTGAGTACCTCAAGCAGATCGAATCCGGCGCGGTCCGCGTCCTGGCCACCAGCGGCGAGAACCGGCTCGAAGGCGTGGACGCACCCACGCTCAAGGAATCCAACATCGACCTGGTGTTCACCAACTGGCGCGGCATCGTGGCCCCTCCGGGCATCACCGACGCCGACAAGGCCAAGCTGATCGGCGCGCTCGAAAAGATGCACGGCACGGCTGCCTGGAAGGAAGCCCTGAAGACCAACAGCTGGAGCGACGCCTTCATCACCGGGGCTGAGTTCGAAAGCTTCCTGGCCGAGCAGGACAAGCGGGTGGCGGACGTCCTCACGAAGCTTGGCCTGGCGTGAGCTCCTCACCAACACTGGCCTCACGGCTCAAAGGCCGCTCCGAGCTGGGGGTTGCCCTCCTGCTCGGGGCGGCCGGGGCCTTGGTCATCGCGGACGCGGCCCGCATCGTCACCCCCTACTCCCAGTCTGATCCCGTAGGACCAAAAACCCTGCCGTTCATTGTGGGCGGCCTGCTGCTGGCCTGCGCTGTCCTGCTGGCCGTCAACGTGCTCCGCGGCGGCCAGGGCGAAGCCGAAGGCGGCGAGGACGTGGACCTCACCCACCCCGCCGACTGGAAGACCGTCCTGCCGCTGGTGGGAGCCTTCGTGGCCAACATCCTGCTGATCGACTGGGCAGGCTGGGTTATCTCGGGAACCATCCTCTTCTGGGGCAGCGTCTGGGCACTGGGAGGCCGGAACTACATCCGTGACGGCCTCATCTCCGTGGCCCTCTCCCTCCTGACCTTTTACGGTTTCTACCTTGGCCTTGGCATTAACCTGCCCGCCGGTCTCCTGGAAGGGATTCTCTGATGGATGTCTTCTCCTCCCTGATGGACGGCTTTGCCACCGCCCTGACCCCCATGAATTTCCTTTACGCCGTCATCGGCGTCGTCCTGGGTACCGCCGTCGGCGTCCTCCCGGGCCTCGGCCCGGCCATGACCGTGGCACTGCTGCTTCCGGTCACCTACGCACTGGAACCCACCAGCGCCTTCATCATGTTCGCCGGCATCTACTACGGCGGCATGTACGGCGGCTCCACCACCTCCATCCTGCTTAACACGCCGGGCGAATCGTCGTCGGTGGTCACCGCCATCGAGGGCAACAAGATGGCGAAAGCCGGCAGGGCCGCACAGGCGCTTGCGACGGCGGCCATTGGCTCGTTCGTGGCCGGCACCATCGGCACCGCACTCCTGGCACTCTGCGCTCCGATCGTGGTCGACTTCGCCGTCAGCCTGGGTGCCCCGAGCTACTTCGCCATCATGGTTCTCGCCCTGCTGGCGGTCACCGCCGTCCTCGGCTCCTCGCGGCTTCGGGGCTTCGCGTCCCTGGGCCTGGGCCTCGCCATTGGCCTGGTGGGCCTGGACTCGGTCACCGGCCAGGCCCGGCTCACCTTTGGCGTGCCGCTGCTGGCGGATGGCCTGGACATCGTGGTGGTGGCAGTGGCCATCTTCGCCGTCGGCGAGGCACTGTGGGTTGCCGCGCACCTCCGCCGCAACCCCCTGCAGGTCATTCCCGTGGGACGTCCATGGATGGGAAAGCAGGACTGGAAGCGGTCCTGGAAGCCCTGGCTCCGCGGCACGGCCTTCGGCTTCCCCTTCGGTGCACTGCCCGCCGGCGGCGCCGAAATTCCCACGTTCCTTTCCTACGTGACGGAAAAGCGCCTCAGCAAACACCCCGAAGAGTTCGGCAAAGGCGCAATCGAGGGTGTGGCCGGTCCGGAAGCAGCCAACAATGCTGCAGCTGCGGGCACCCTGACACCGATGCTGGCCCTGGGCCTGCCCACCAACGCCACGGCGGCAGTGATGCTGGCAGCGTTCACGCAGTACGGCATCCAGCCCGGGCCCCAGCTGTTCGAAAGCGAGGGACCGCTGGTATGGGCCCTCATCGCCAGCCTTTTCATCGGCAACCTGCTGCTGCTGATCATCAACCTGCCGCTGGCACCGATGTGGGCGAAGCTCCTGCAGATTCCGCGGCCGTACCTGTACGCCGGCATCCTGTTCTTCGCCACGCTGGGCGCCTACTCGGTGAACCTGCAGGCATTCGACCTGGTGCTCCTGCTGGCGCTCGGCGCGCTGGGCTTCATGATGCGGCGCTTCGGACTTCCCGTCCTGCCGCTCATCCTCGGCGTCATCCTCGGACCGCGCCTGGAGAAGCAGCTCCGCCAGACGCTGCAGCTCAGCGCCGGCGACCCTGCCGGCCTCTGGAGCGAGCCGATCGCCGTCACCGTTTACATCATCGTGGCGCTCATCCTCCTGTGGCCGCTGCTGTTCAAGCTGATCCGCCGCAACCGTCCGGCAGCCAGCACCATCCCCTCAACCGGCTCCGGCGCAGTCCCCCCGCGGGATGCCGGCGGCACCATCAGCCACCAGAGCCACCGGGCCGACGGAACATCCGGCGGCGATGGCGACGGCTAAGCAGTTCGTTGCCCGCCGCGCGGCAGACCATCACACACTTACAGAGATTAAGGAGCAACCATGACGATCGTGGTGGGATACGTCCCTACCCCCGAAGGCGAAGCGGCGCTGACCCAAGCCATCGAGGAGGCGCGGAAATCCGGGTCCAAACTGCTGGTCATCAACTCTTCCAAAGGCGACGCCCTGGTGGATAACCGGTACGCGCAGCAGGACGAGGTGCAAAGCATCGACCAACGCCTGGCATCCCACGGGATCGACCATGTCATCAAGCAGCCGGTCCGCGGCCACGACGCAGCGGCGGAGGTCCTGGACGCGGCTGAAGAGCACAACGCCGAGCTGATCGTGATCGGCCTGCGCCGCCGCACTCCGGTGGGCAAACTGATCATGGGAAGCACATCCCAGCGGATCCTGCTCGAGGCTGACTGTCCCGTGCTGGCGGTCAAAGCCAGCGCAGGCTGATAAGCCAGGCCCCTCCTGAGGCCACTGGCTTCCAGGCCGAAGCTTGTTCGCGGCCCCCTGCCGTCAGAATGGGGCCGGCGAACAAGCTTCGGTTTTTTGGCGCCTGGCCGCTTAAGTTAGCAGTCATCTGACATCTTTCACCCAGCCCGGTATAGTTGAAGCTATGACTACAGCAATATTGGAACGCCCCTTGACCGCCGCTGCGGCCAACGAGGCCTCAGACGCCCGGTCCCTCGACCTGCAGTTTGCCACTGCCGAGGAGATGCACGAAGGACTGGACAACGCTGTTGCCACTCTGATCGAAACCGCCAAGGATGCAGCCTGCGGCATCCTGGTGACCCGGCTGCGCCCCGGACGCTTTACCGTGGCCCTGGACGAATCGGTCCCCTTCGGCGAGACCTACGAGGCCATCGCCGCCTGATTCAACCATGCGCTAAAGAAAAAGTCCCTGCCTCCCGATCGTCAGACCGGATGGCAGGGACTTTTTTGCGTTCAGGGTCAGCTCCGCCGAACCTGTACACCGTCGGATTTCAGGAAAAGTTGTTCCTCTGACGGCCCAGCCGGCACGAGCCACAACACATTCCCGCTCTGCGATACTTCTTCCACCTCGCCCGCCGCAATGACATGCGCGTGCTTGATGACTTCCACCTGGTCCCCGGCCCGGAATGTTCTCCAGTCAGAGATGATGGCGGAATGTGCGTTGCGCCTCGACAGGACAGCCCCACGTGCTTTCATTTGAACTTCTACCCCTTTGTATACGTCCTGCCACAGCCTCGTTGATGTGACTTTTACTACACCTTCAGTTTTACTACACTTCCTTGGCCGGAAATGTGCGTGTTGCACCATATTTCGGCATTAGCCCGGAAAGTCGTTGAGACCGAAGAATATTCCCGGTCAAGCAAGAATTCCGACGGCGGATTCGGCAGCCGAAATCACCTCACCGGAGTGGACCAGCCGGTCAGCCGCTTCCAGTTCGGGCGACAGGAACCGATCGGTGCCGGGGCCGTCCACGACGTCCCGCAACACAGCGATAACGGCAGCACCTGCCGGCCCGGGAAGCAGCTTTCCGCCCGACAGCTGGGTGCGGATATCGATGGCCCGGCCGCTGGTGACCAGTTCGATGGCCAGGACGCGGCGGAGGTTCTCCACTGCCCTGCGCAACTTGCGCGCGGCGTGCCAGCCCATGGAAACGTGGTCTTCCTGCATCGCTGAGCTCGGGATCGAGTCCACCGACGCCGGGACGGCCAGCCGCTTGTTGTCGGAGACGAGCCCTGCCTGCGTGTACTGCGCGATCATCAGGCCGGAATCAACGCCCGGATCCGCGGCCAGGAAGGCGGGAAGTCCGTGCGAGCGGGCCGGGTCCAGCATCCGGTCGGTCCGGCGCTCGGCGATGGAGCTCAGGTCCGCCACCGCAATGGCCAGGAAGTCCAGCACATAGGCCACCGGCGCTCCGTGGAAGTTGCCGTTTGAGCTGACCCGGCCGTCGGGCAGGACCACGGGGTTGTCGATGGCGGCGGCGAGTTCCCGGGACGCCACCAGCGCGGCGTAGTCCACGGTGTCCCGTACCGCGCCGGCCACCTGGGGTGCGCAGCGCAGCGAGTAAGCATCCTGCACTTTCGAATCCCCCACGCGGTGCGAGGCAACGATTGGCGAGTCGGAGAGCACCCGCAGCATGTTGTCCGCACTCGCAGCCTGGCCCGGATGCGGGCGCAGCGCCGCGTGCAGCTCCGGCAGGAACACCTGGTCTGTACCAAGCAGCGCCTCGACGCTCATCGCTGCGGTGATATCCGCCGTCGTGAGCAACCGGCGGATATCCGCGATGGCCATCAGCAGCATGCCCAGCATGCCTTCGGTGCCGTTGACCAGCGCCAGGCCTTCCTTTTCAGCAAGGGTCACGGGCTCGATGCCGTGTTCCGCGAGCAGTACGGCGACAGGCTGTTCGCCGCGCCCGCCGTATGTCACGCCGTCGGGCCCTTCCGCCTCGCCCTCGCCCATGAGCACCAGTGCGCAGTGGGACAGTGGGGCGAGGTCTCCGGAGCAGCCCAGTGACCCGAACTCCCGGACCACGGGCGTGATGCCGGCGTTGAGCACGTCCACCATGGTCTGCAGCACCACGGGGCGGACGCCGGTGCGTCCGGAGGCGAGGGTCTTGGCGCGCAGGAACATGATGCCGCGGACTACCTCGCGCTCCACGGCCGGGCCCATGCCGGCGGCGTGGCTGCGGATGAGGGACTTCTGCAGCTGTGTACGGAGTTCGTTGGGAATGTGGCGGTTGGCCAGCGCGCCGAAGCCTGTGGATATGCCGTAGGCGGGAGTCTCGCTGTTGGCCAGGCCGTCGATGTGCGCGCGGACCTTGGCGACATTGTCCAACGCTTCAGGGGCGATGGTCACCGTGGCGTTGTGGCGGGCGACGGCGACGACGTCCTCGGGCGTAACGCCGCTGGAGCCGAGGGTAACGGTGAGCGGTTCGTGGGTTGGTGCATTGGCTGTAATAGTCATGATTCCTACTTCTTGATCGATTGCTCCGTAGGGGCCCTTTTGGTGGCTCAAAACGGCATCCACGGAGCAGTCGATGTGGGTTTGGACTTGGTCAGAGGGTTTCCGGCGCCGTCTCTGACATGGGGATGCGGACGCCACGCTCTTTGGCGACCTCGACGGCGCGGTGGTAACCGGCGTCGGCATGGCGGATGACGCCCATGCCGGGGTCGTTGGTGAGGAGGCGTTCGAGCTTCTGGGCGGCGAGGTCGGTGCCGTCGGCGACGGACACCTGGCCGGCGTGGATGGAGCGGCCGATGCCCACGCCGCCGCCGTGGTGGAGGGAGACCCAGGTGGCGCCGGAGGCGGTGTTGAGCAGCGCGTTCAGCATGGGCCAGTCGGCGATCGCGTCGGAGCCGTCGGCCATAGCCTCGGTTTCGCGGTACGGGGACGCGACGGAGCCGGAGTCGAGGTGGTCGCGTCCGATCACGATGGGCGCCTTGACCTTGCCTTCCTTGACGAGCTGGTTGAACAGGAGGCCGGCCTTGGCACGTTCGCCGTAGCCCAGCCAGCAGATCCGGGCGGGCAGGCCTTCGAACTCGACCCGTTCCTGGGCCGCGTCGATCCAGCGATGCAGGTGCTTGTTTTCCGGGAACAGTTCCTTGATGGCCTCATCCGTGACGCGGATATCTTCCGGGTCCCCGGACAGGGCAACCCAACGGAACGGACCCAGGCCCTCGCAGAACAGGGGGCGGATGTAGGCCGGAACGAAGCCGGGGAACTCGAACGCGCGGCTGTAGCCGCCCTTGCGGGCTTCGTCGCGGATCGAGTTGCCGTAGTCGAACACCTCGGCGCCGGCGTCCTGGAACTCCACCATGGCCTGGACGTGCCTGGCCATCGAGGCCTGGGCCTTCTTGGTGAAGCCTTCCGGATCCGCTTCGGCCTCGCGGTGCCATTCCTCCACCGAGATGCCTTCGGGCAGGTAACTCAGGGGGTCGTGGGCGGAGGTCTGGTCCGTGACGATGTCGACCGTTAGCTCCCCGGCGTTGTGGCGGCGCAGGATCTCCGGGAAGACCTCGGCGGCGTTACCGACGTAGCCCACGGACCACCCGCGGCGCTCCTCCTTGGCCTTGAGGACCTTTGCAATGGCGGTCTCAAGGTCCGTTTCGACCTCGTCGAGGTACCGCTTGCCGGCGCGGCGGCGCAGGCGGGTCTCGTCGACGTCGACAATCAGGCAGGCGCCCTCATTCAGCGTGACGGCGAGCGGCTGTGCCCCGCCCATGCCGCCGCAGCCGCCGGTGAGGGTCAGGGTGCCGGCGAGGGTGCCGTTTTCGTCGCCGGTAAGTTTGCGGGCGATCGCGGCGAAGGTTTCGAAGGTGCCCTGCAGGATGCCCTGGGTGCCGATGTAGATCCAGGACCCGGCGGTCATCTGGCCGTACATCATCAGGCCCTCGGCCTCGAGCCGACGGAATTCGGGCCAGTTAGCCCAGTCGCCCACGAGGTTGGAGTTGGCCAGGAGCACGCGCGGCGCCCATTCGTTGGTGCGGAAGACGCCGACCGGCTTGCCGGACTGGACCAGCAGGGTCTCGTCCTTCTCCATCGTTTCGAGGGTGCGGGTGATCGCGTCGAACGCGGCCCAGGACCGCACGGCGCGGCCGGTGCCGCCGTACACCACCAGGTCATCCGGGCGTTCGGCCACCTCGGGGTCCAGGTTGTTCATGAGCATGCGCAGCGGGGCTTCCGTCTGCCAGCTCTTGGCGGTGAGCTTGGTGCCGCGGGCTGCTTTGACCGGGCGGGCACCGGTGGTGAAATCGGCGGGTGCCATAAGGGCTCCTTCGTGTTGTGGGCGAGCGTGCGGCCCGCGGTGGTGGGAAGAGGTTCTGTATCTACTAAAGCCCCTTCGCGCCGGGGCAAACAGGGCTTTGGGAGCGGTGCTGTCCGGGATTCCAGACATGCCGGATGGGCTATATGGCCGGGCGGCCGTGGATGCGGACCGAGAGCTCGTCCGCCACCTTCTGCACGCGGGCAGCCAGTGCCGGCCACTGGTCGGCCGGCAACTTGTCCTCCAGGAACGTCACGGCCACGGCCGCGGTGGGCCAGCCCACGTGGTCGGTGACTGCGGCGGCGATGGACCCGAACCCGGGCGTCACTTCGCCATGTTCGGTGGCAAAGCCGCGCTGCCGGACCTGGTCCAGGTGCGAGGACAGCGCCGAGTACTTCATGATGGCGCCCTCCACCTCATGCCGTGCCGTGAAAGCTGCGGCGTTCGGGTAGAGCGCACGAACCTGTGACTTCGGCAGTGCCGCCAGGATGGCGCGGCCGCTGGCGGTGAGGTGGCTGGGGAGCCGGACGCCAACGTCGGTCACCAGGGACGGGCGGTTTTTGGCCCGCTCCTCCACGATATACAGCACGTCCCGGCCATGAAGCACCGCCAGGTGCGCGCTTTCGCCGATGACGTCCACCAGAGAGGCCAGCAGCGGCCGGCCCAGGCGGGACAGCGGTTCCTGCCGTGAGTAAGCCGAACTCAGTTCGAAGGCGCTGATGCCGAGCCCGTACCGCTGCTCCTCGTGGAGATGGAGGACAAAACCGTTCGCCTCCATCACGCCCAGCAGGTGGTAGACGCTGGAACGCGGCAGGTCCAGGGACGTGGCAATGCTCGACGCCGCCATGGGCCCGCGCTTCGAGGCCAGCAGCTTGAGGATACGAAGGGTGTTCTCGGCAGCGGGGACTTTGGACGTCACCTTTGTTTCAGTGCCTGCCACTATGTCCTCCGATTGCGTCGCCGTCGTCTTCGCCGGGTGTCCGGGATCCCGTACTTAAGCTTGCATCCCGCGCCAGAGGCCGTTGCGCCATACACCTGGCCTAATGTCCGGTATACCAGACATTCGCCCATGGTGCAGCAACGCGGAGACGTTGAAGCCCGAAGCGCAGGGCTGTTCGGTAGAGTGCCCGCTATGGACGAAAAAGAGACCCTGCACCACTATCTTCGCGTCCGGCGGGACAACCTGCTCGGCAAGCTGGACGGGCTGGGTGAATACGACGTCCGCCGGCCGCTCACGCCCACCGGCACGAACCTGCTGGGCCTGGTCAAGCACGTGGCGAGTATGGAGCTCGGCTACTTCGGCGAGGTCTTCGAACGCCCCAGCGGCCGGCACCTCCCCTGGCTCGACGACGACGCAACCCCGGATGCCGACCTGTGGGTAACCGCCGAGGAAAGCCGGGACTCCATCGTGGAGCTGCACCACTTCGCAGCGGCGCACACCGACGCCACCATTGGGGCACTGCCGGCGGACGCCCCCGGCACGGTGCCGTGGTGGCCGGAGGAGCGGCGTCACGTCACGCTGCATCAGATTATGGTCCACATGCTTGCTGAACGGGCCCACCATCTGGGTCACGCAGACATCCTGCGGGAACTCATCGACGGCACCACCGGCCAGCGTCCGGGCGATCCGAACCTGACTCCGCGCAGCCCGGAAGAGTGGGCCGCGCACCGTGCTGCCATCGAAGCTGCGGCGAGGCAAGCGTGAGTACCCGCGACGTTCCTGCGCAGATCGGGGACCTGCCCCCGATAGGCCGGCCCGCCAACAGTGCACTGCTCAATGCCGGCATTACTTCCTTGGCTGAGGTGGCCTCGCTTGGCCGGAGGGAGTTGCTTGCCATGCACGGCGTCGGCCCCAAGGCCGTGCGGCTTCTCGAAGCCGCCGCCACCGAACGCGGGCTCACGTTCGCACCCTGAGGTCGGGTTCCTGACTGAATGACTGAGTGCATTCCTGCGTCAGCAGAAGCGCCCAGTCCGGGCAGGACTCCTCATCCAGCGGTTCTTCGGACGGCGCGTCCCCATCTTGAGCAGCGCCAAGTTCCTGATCAGTCCGTTTCGGGTCCGTCCGCTGGAGGGCCCCTTCATGGACCGCCCGTTCCTGATCCATCCGCAGGTCCGCCATGAATGCCGGCTCTTCCACCACCTGGTCGGGCCAGTGGGGTGGTTCCCGGTCGGGGTGTTCGCTGGTGTAGTGGCGGCCGGTGGGGGATATCCAGCCGGGTGGTTCGGTGGGGCTGGCCTCGGTGGGTTGCCAGGCTGTGGTGTGTTTGAGCTGGTGGTGGCGGCGGCATGGTTGGCCGAGGTTGGAGATGCCGGTGGTCCCGCCGTTGGCCCAGGCCTTCAGGTGGTCGGCTTCGTTGTCCAGGGACTGGTTGTTGCAGCCAGGGAAGGGGCACTTCCCATCCCGCAGCCGGAGCCATTGGCGGAGTGCTTTGGGGATCCGGTAGCTGGACCGTCCGATCTCCAGGGGTGCGCCGTCGCGGGGGTCGGTCAGGACGCGGTGGAAGGACTCGGCGCCGTCAGCGACGAGTGCCCTGGCCGTGGACGGCGGGATGGGCCCGTACCCGTCGAGCATGGCGGGTTCCTCGGTGAGGCCCATCAGCGCAAACACCGGGACCGTGACCAAGACCTGGGCTTTCGGTGACGGGATCAGCTCGGCTTCCCCGGCGAGCAGCCAGGCTGCGGCGGTGTCGGCGCGGAGTTGGGTGAGGGTCCTGGCCTCGGTGGGGCTTTGGAGGGCGCGGGCGGCGGCGGTGGCGCGGTCCCAGATCCCGGCGGCCTGGTCGGCGGGGAGGTAGGCCGAAAGCCAGGCCATGCCGTCCCGGTCCGGAGCGTACTCCAGCCGCCGGTCCAAAGCACTCTTCTTATGGCGTTGTTCGATGCTGTCCGGGTGGTGGCGTTCGCGCCAGGTCCGCGCCCTGGCCCGGGAACCGGCCAGGGGTCATCTCCCCGGCAGGCCCCCTGGCCGGGTTCGGCGCATCGGGGTCGAAGAAGTGGGCTTCCAACGCAGCCGCGCCGGAGGCGTCCAGGTTGAGGGTTTCGTCCACCATGATCCGGGCGTGCTGCCACGAAATCGATCCTGCTTCCAGAGCGGCAATCGTCAGCGGCAGCGCAGTAAGTAAGCGGTGTGCTTCGCCCAGCAGCGCGCTGCCCGTGCGTTCGCTGACCGTCAGGGCACAGGCGACCTCGGCCACCCGTGCTCATCTCCTGGGCGGTCTGCTCCTGCGGGGACGTGATGGGGCCCGCGATGGCCTTGGCGGCTGCGTCGAAGCCGTTGGCGGCATGGACCTTCACGGCAGCGAACATCCCTTCCATCCCGGCGGTCGCGGACAGGACCGTCAGCACACCTCAGCCTGCCAGCGCACAGGATCCGCGCCCATCACCGAAGATCCGATTGCTGGCGGGGCATCAGTCGGGCCATCAACCGGGCCGGCCGTCGCGTCGGGTGCTGGATCTGCGGCCGCCCCGCGCAGCACACAGCCATCTGCAAAGCAGAGGCCGCGATGGCCTCCAGAATCTCCGCAGCAGCCGTGTTGTCCATACTCACATCATCCTGCGAGGCACTGACAATAGCGGCGTAGCAGATGGCCTATGTGGATAACATCCGACCAAGCCGGGGCAGGGCCATCAGACCCGAACAACCACCTTGCCGCGCACGCGCCCCTCGTGCAGGTGGGTGATGGCGGCCGGGGCTTCCGCCAGCGGGTAAACCTTGTCGACGGCGGGTTTTACGCTGCCCGCTTCAAGCAGCCCTGTCAGCGCTTCGAGGTCCTGGTGGTTCTCCTTCGACACGAGCCCCTTGAATTTCTGGCCGGAAAACAGCGATGCCAGCGGCGCAGCCATCGAGCGCTCAAATCCGCCGGTGACGTTCCCGCCGCCCTCGCCGCCGACGATCACCAGAGTCCCCTGCGACGTGAGCACCTTCCGGAGGACGGACAGCGGCCGGTTGCCGGCGGTATCGATGATGACGTCGTACAGAGCACCCGAGCTGGCAATATCGTCCCGGGTGTAATCGATGACGTGATCGGCACCGAGGCCCCGGACCAGGTCCATTTTGCCTGTGCTGCAGACTCCGGTGACTTCTGCGCCGGAGTCTTTGGCCACCTGCACGGCGAAGGATCCCACTCCCCCGCCCGCACCAATGACCAGCACCTTCTGGCCGGCGGTGACCTGCCCGGCGTCCCGGACGGCCTGCAGCGCGGTGACAGCCGAGATTGGGGCAGCCGCCGTTTCCTCGAAGGTCAGGTTCGAGGGCTTGCGGGCCAGCAGTGTTTCCTTCGCGCAGACGTACTCGGCGAACGACCCCTCACAGGTGCCAAACACTTCGTCGCCGGGCTGGAAGCGGGTGGCGCCGGCGCCAACAGCCTCGACGACGCCGGCCACCTCCCTGCCCCGGACCGGCACCTTGGGCTTTTTCAGCCCGTAGCCGAAGAGCCGGATCAGGTAAGGCCGCCCGGTCATCAGGTGCCACACGCCCTGATCGACGCCGGCGGCGCGGACTTTGATGAGCACCTCGCCGGCGCCGGGTACTGGTTTGGGGATGTCCCGCAGCCTGAGCACGTCGGAATTCCCGTAAACGTCCTGAACGATAGCTTTCATGATGCTTCTCCTTCGTGGTGCGGATACTGGAAGACGTCTTCAAGCGAGACGCTGAGGACGTGGGCGATCTGGAAGGCCATCTCCAGGGACGGTGAATACCGGCCCTGCTCGATGGCAATGACGGTCTGGCGGGTGACACCTACCCGATCGGCGAGTTCGGCCTGGGTCATTTCGCCGCGTTCGAACCGCAGGCGGCGAATGGAATTGGTGACGCGGGTTGGCTTCACCATGGCTGGAACCCCCGGCGGTAGGCGATGATCTTGGCCACGGAACCCAGTATCGCGGACAGCACAAACGCCAGGTAGATGACATTGGCGATCCAGAAGTGGCCCCATTCGGCCATCGCCATAAGCAGCGCGGCCACTCCCCCGATGACCACAAAGGACTGCCCGATGTATTCGCCGAACCGGTAGATCTCCCTGTCCCGCTGGTCCTTCTTCCCCGCGTCCCGGGGCGAGGAGATGCCAATCAGGGCATGCAGTGCGATGGACCCCACGATAGAAGCCACTACGGTCCACAGCAGGGGCGCAACATACGGGACCTCGGCAACGTCCATGGTGGCCGCCTGCCCCAGGATGATGGCCAGATACACACCATAGGACGCCACTGCCGCCACCCCCATTATCCAGGCACTCTTCTCTTCGAAGGACATTTCCGCTCCCGCCGCAACTTCCCAATGTAAAACAAAGCTAACATCTCTAAAGTAAAGAGAACCTGACATGGTGTCAAGAGTTTTCGACCCCAACGAAGCGGAATCCTCAAGCCACCCCACCCTGTCTGAGATCAAAGACACCAAGCTCCCGTGAGGCTCATCACCTCGGGTGCCAAAATGGTCTGCTGGTTAGCGATCCCCCTCCCAATGACGAGAAGGTATTCGTATGCAGCAACCAGCCGCCGGGCCAGAGACAGCCGGGCAAGACACAGCCAGCCAAGACGCAAGCCCAGCCGAAAAGCCCGCCGCGGGCGCCGCCGTCGGACGCGTCCTGAACAGCACCCTGAACCGGGGACTGAACGTCCGGCACATCCGCTTTATGGCACTCGGCTCGGCCATCGGCACCGGACTGTTCTACGGCTCGGCATCCGCCATCCAGAAGGCAGGCCCCGCGGTCCTGCTCGCCTACATCATCGGCGGTGCGGCAGTGTTCATGGTGATGCGGGCGCTCGGCGAAATGGCCGTCAGGCACCCCGTCTCCGGCTCGTTCGGCCAGTACGCCAGCCGTTACCTCGGGCCGCTGGCGGGATTCGTCACGGGTTGGACCTACGTCTTTGAAATGGCCATCGTCGCCATTGCTGATGTCACGGCGTTCAGCATCTACATGGGCTTCTGGTTCCCCGAGGTGGACCGCTGGATCTGGATCATGGCCATCATTTTCTTCCTGGCCGCGCTGAACCTGCTCAGCGTCAAGGTGTTCGGCGAACTGGAGTTCTGGTTCTCGCTGATCAAAGTGGTGGCCATCATCGCCATGATCGTTGGCGGCGCTGCCATCATCGCGTTCGGTTTCCAGGCCGGCGGCTCCACCGTGGCGCCGGGCCTGGGCAACCTGGTGGACCACGGCGGCCTGTTCCCGCATGGCTTCGAGGGCCTCCTGGCCTCGTTCGCCGTAGTGATGTTCGCCTTCGGCGGGATCGAGACCCTCGGCATCACCGCCGGCGAGGCCGCGGATCCCAAGAAAGTCATCCCGAAGGCCGTCAACACGGTGCCGGTCCGCGTCCTGCTGTTCTACGTCCTGACCCTCGGCGTCCTGATGAGCCTCTTCCCGTGGAACGAGATCGGCAGCAACGGCAGCCCCTTCGTGCAGATCTTCAGCGGCCTGGGCATCCCGGCGGCCCCGCACATCCTCAACGCCGTGGTGATCACCGCAGCCCTTTCCGCCATCAACAGCGACATCTTCGGCGCCGGCCGTATCCTCTTCGGACTGTCAGGCCAGGGCCACGCGCCGGCGGTGTTCGGCAAGGTCTCCCGCCACGGCGTCCCGTGGATGACGGTGGTCATGATGGCCGGCATCCTACTGGTGGGTGTGGTCCTCAATGCTGTCATTCCCGAGGACGTCTTCATCCTGATCGCCTCGATCGCCACGTTCGCCACGGTCTGGGTGTGGGTCATGATCCTGGCTTCCCATGTCGCAATGAAACGGGAAATCGCCCGGAACGGCCTGCCGGCGTCGGAATTCCCCTCACCGTGGTGGCCGGCAGCATCCCTCCTGACCATCGCGTTTATGGCCCTGGTGATCGCCGTCCTGGGCGCCTTCGAGGACACCCGCGTGGCGCTGTACGTGGGTGCGGTGTGGCTGGGGCTGCTGGTCCTCGCCTACCGCCTCTGGGTCAAGGGGAACGGACGACGCCGGGCCGAACTGGTGGACGAGACCTCACCGCTGCCGGTGGTCACCCCGGCCCGCGGCCGCCCGTAATTCCGGCTCACCAACCAGTACCCGCCAGCCCTGGCCAGAGCTAAGATCAGGCATGGTTCCGCTCTCAAACCTGCTGGCATTTGCGCTGGCATCCGTGGTGCTGATTGCTGTGCCCGGACCCAGCGTGCTGTTCGTGATCGGCCGCTCCCTGGCCCTCGGCTGGAAGGGCGGCGTCCTGACGGTACTGGGAAACGCGACGGGGCAACTGGTGCAGGTGGCCACAGTCGCGCTCGGAGTGGGCATTATTGTGGCGCAGTCCGTGGTCCTTTTCAGCGTGGTTAAGCTGGCGGGGGCTGCCTACCTCGTCTATCTGGGCATCAAGGCCATCCGGAACCGGCGGCACAACTCAATCGCCGCCCCTCAGCCAGCGGTCACCTCGACACGACGGCTGGTGGCGGAGGGCCTGGTGGTGGGTGTCACCAACCCGAAGTCAGTGGTGTTCTTCGTAGCGGTGCTGCCGCAGTTTGTGGACTACCCGTCCGGTTCCATTCCGTTCCAATTGGCGCTGCTGGGGGCAGTGTTCTTGCTGATCGCCATCATCTCAGACAGCCTCTGGGCCGTCGCCGCAGGTTCGGCCCGCCAATGGTTCGCCCGTTCGCCCCGGAGGGTTTCCGCGGTGGAGGCAACAGGCGGGGCCTTGATGATAGGCCTCGGCGGAACGTTGGCTCTGACGGCGAGCAAGTCATAGTTGCCCAGCCCCACTCCTGCAGAGTTGGGCCAACGCCCGCTCACTCGAAGTAACGAGCGTTGGCCCAGGTAATCCGTCAGACGGCGGCGAGTGCCGACCGGACAGAGTCGGACATCGGCGTGGTGGGCCGGCCGATCAGCGTACGGAGGTCCGATCCGCTGACCAGGAGGTCGCCGCGGGCAATGCCCAGGTCGCAGTCTGCGAGGATGTCGGCGAAGGGCTGCGGGACGCCAAAGCCGGCGAGGAGCCCGGCGTAGTCGCTGGCCGGAAGATCCTGGTAGGCCACGGTCCTGTTGGCTGCAGTGCTGATTTCCTGGGCCAGTTCGGCGAGCGTAAAGGCGTGGTCCCCGCCGAGTTCGTAGACTTTGCCCGCCTGGTTTTCGGCAATGAGTACGGCGGCAGCAGCTTCGGCGTAGTCCTGGCGGGAGGCGGCGCTGACCTTGCCTTCACCGGCGCTGCCTGCGAGCGCCCCCTGGGCCAGCGTTCCCTGCAGCTGCTCGGTGTAGTTTTCGAGGTACCAGCCGTTGCGGAGGATGGCGAACGGAACCCCGGAGTCCTTGAGGATGGCTTCGGTTGCCTGGTGCTCGGCGGCCAGCTTCATGGTGGTGCTGTCAGCGTTGGCGATGCTGGTGTACGCGACGAGTTCCGCACCAGCGGCCTTGGCAGCCTCGATGACCGTGCGGTGCTGGTCAACGCGTTGGCCAACCTCGCTGCCGGAAATCAGCAGGACCTTACTGGCGCCTTGGAGCACCTGGGCCACCGAGGCGGCATCCGCATAGTCCATCGCCTTGACCTGCACACCGCGTGCTGCGAAGTCGGCCAGCTTCTCGATGGAGCGGCCAGCGGCCACGATCTCTCCAGCCGGGACGTTGCGCTGCAACAGGGCCTCGACGACGTGGCGGCCAAGCTGTCCGGTTGCTCCAGTGATAACAATGCTCATGGGTGGTTCCTTTCACCATTTGTAAGGGGGTCACCCTGCACAACCGGCCCTTCCGCAGAATACTTCCCACGAGAGAGTACGCACTTTGAAGTAAGGTACTCACCTTTTGGTAAGGTGTGGAAAATGGAAGCACAAACATCTCCGGCCAGACTCCCCGCAGACTTTGCCGACGGCGTGTTTCCCGCCGGGTGCCCCAGCCGGACCGTCCTGGACCACATCACCAGCAAGTGGGGAGTGCTGATCCTCCTGGCACTTTCGGAAGGCGAGCAGCGCTGGAGCGAACTCCGGCGCCGCGCCGAAGGCATCAGCGAGAAAATGCTGGCGCAGACACTCAAGACCCTGGAACGCGACGGCCTGGTACTGCGGAAGTCCCAGCCGGTCATCCCGCCCCGCGTGGACTACAGCCTGACCGAACGCGGCTACGAACTGTCCGGGCTCCTTGTCCCCCTGGTCAGCTGGGCCTACAACAACGCCGATGAAATCCTCAACGGCCAGCGCTGAATCACTCCCTGCCCGGCAGCAAAATGCCTAGGTAGAGGCCCTTCCGAAAAACGAGTACCTGTTACTGGTGTGACTGGTGTGAATAGCGCCTACCGTATCTGTAAGGTGCCAGCCAGGAATAGGAGGACCATCCTCTGCTGGGAGCTTTCCGGCTACCGCACCGCCAGTAAGCGGCTTCATGCCGTTTCAAGGAGTGGTTCGCATGGTGAAAGCACATGTCCAGGACCTGGCCAGCATGGGCAGGCCCGTCAAACTCTCCACGCTCATCGCCCGCGCCTGGGGCCGGGTACTCGCGGCTTTCGGCCCGAGGTGCCCTTATCGGGTGGGAGACGCCGTGGTGGGTGACGATCCGTTCAACGGCCGGAACGAGGGCATTGTTATGTCCCGCCGTGGTCCGTCCGTGGAGATCGGCGCCGCGGGCGGAGTCTTCTTTTACGACCACCGCCACCTGAGGCCGCAGGATTAGCAGCCTCAGGTGGCGGTGGTTGGTGCACGACGGAACTGGTCAGCGCGCCGACCAGCCGCCGTCCATGGTGTAGCTCGCCCCCGTGACCATGCCGGCGTGATCGGACGCCAGCCAGGCCACAAGGGAGGCCACCTCGCCCGGTTCCACCAGGCGTTTGATGGCGGCTTCGGTGAGCATGACCTTGGCCAGGACCTCGGATTCGGAGATCCCGTGGACTTTGGCCTGGTCGGCGATCTGCTTCTCCACCAGCGGTGTACGGACGTAGCCGGGATTGACGCAGTTGGAGGTGACACCGCGCTCCCCGCCTTCAAGCGCCGTCACCTTGCTCAGCCCTTCCAGGCCGTGCTTGGCGGATACGTACGCGCTCTTGAACGGGGAGGCACGGAGTCCGTGCACCGAAGACAGGTTGATGATGCGGCCAAACCCATTGGCGTACATGTGCGGCAGGGCGGCCCGGATCAGCAGGAAAGGGGCCTCCAGCATGAGGGCGATAATCTTCCGGAACTCCGCGGGATCGAACTCTTCAAGGGGGCTGATGCGCTGGATCCCGGCGTTGTTCACCAGGATGTCGCAGTCCAGGCTCAGGGTGCCAAGCCTGTCCACGTCCAGCAGATCAACGGCCCAGGACGTGCCGCCCACTTCGTCGGCGAGGGCGGCAGCGCCGGCGGCGTCGACGTCGGCCACCACCACCTTCGCACCGCGGCCGGCGAGCTCCCGGACGCACGCGGCACCAATCCCGCTGGCGCCGCCTGTGACCACTGCCTTGCGCCCGTTCAAACTGTTCTCCATCGCACTTCCCATTCCGATCGTCTGCCTGTCCTCAACCGTTTAGCTGCTCAGGCAGCTCAGCGGGTGCTCGCCGGGAGCAGTCCCTCGCGGGCGGCGTCGGCCTTGTCCACGTCCTCCAAGGCGATGCCCTTCGTCTCCTTCAGGCTCAGCACCGCTACGGTGGTGATGGCGCAGGCAACCACCAGGTAGATGGCCGTGGGGACCCAGGAGCCGGTGTCCTTCAGCCACTGGGTGGCCAGCAGCGGAGCCAGCGAACCGGCGAAGATGGACGTGACCTGCGAGCCCAGCGAAACGCCCGAGTAGCGCATCCGGGTGGGGAAGAGCTCGGCCATGATGGCGGGCTGGCCGGCGTACATAAACGCGTGCAGGCACAGGCCAATGGTCACGGCGAGGACAATCACCACAGCGTTGCGGGTATCGAACATGGGGAAGGCGAAGAACGGCCAGGCAGCACCGGAGATGGCACCGATGAGGTAGACGGGCTTGCGTCCCAGGGAGTCCACGAGCCGGCCCACCTGGGGGATGACCAGGAAGTGGATGACGTGGGCGATCAGCAGTGCCAGCAGGAGTGAGGAGGTGTCGTACTTGTGCACACTCTTGAGGTAGACGATCGCGAAGCTGACCACCAGGTAGTACATGATGTTCTCCGCGAACCGCAGCCCCATGGCCTGCAGGATGCCCTTCGGGTACTTGCGCACTACCTCGAAAACGCCGTAGCTGACGGCCTGTTCCTTCTCCACGAGGGCCTTGGCTTCGAGGAAGATGGGCGCCTCGGTGACATGGGTGCGGATGTAGTAGCCAACGAAAACAATCACGGCGGAGAGCCAGAACGCGACGCGCCAGCCCCAGCTGAGGAACGCCTCCGGGCTGAGGGTCGTGGACATCACGAACAGCACCAGGGTGGCGAGGAGGTTGCCCACCGGCACTGCGGCTTGCGGCCAGCTGGACCAGAAGCCGCGGGCGTTGTTGGGGCTGTGCTCGGCAACCAGCAGGACGGCGCCGCCCCATTCACCGCCGAGCGCAAAGCCCTGGATGAAGCGGAGGGCAACCAGAAGGGTGGGTGCCAGGTAGCCGATTTCAGCGAAGCCCGGCAGGCAGCCCATGAGGAAGGTGGCCACACCAACGATCACGATGGTCAGCTGCAGCGTGGGCTTGCGGCCCAGCTTGTCGCCGATCTGACCGAACACGATTCCGCCCAGCGGGCGGGCCACAAAGCCCACAGCATAGGTGATGAACGCCTGGATTATCCCGTCCAGCTCGTTGCCGGTGGCGGGGAAGAAGTACTTCCCGAAGACGAGGGTGGCGGCGGTGGCGTAGAGGAAGAATTCGTACCATTCCACCACCGTGCCCACCATCGACGCGGCCACAATCTTCTTGAGTCCGGATCCCTTGGATGCGGGTCCGTCGGCGTTTTGTGCCGAGCGTTGCTCTACGCTCATGAGGTTTCTCCTTAGTGTCCACTTTGACACGCGCTGTGATCCACAGCACTAATGGCTCCACTGAGTATTACTGCACAAACATACGCATTCAATGACCAATGAGGCACCGATCATGTGCACAATTGCAGATATGAATGCCAACCCCGATGACCTGCTGGTCCTGCTCGCGGTGTCCCGCTCGGCAAAATTCACGACGGCGGCACAAGCCCTGGGCCTGAACCACACCACCGTTTCACGCAGGATAGCAGCGCTTGAGAAGGCGCTGGGCGGACGGGTCCTGGCCCGCGCTGCCGGCGGCTGGGAGCTGACGGAGCTAGGCACCCAGGCTGTACGGGTGGCCGAACAGGTGGAAGCTGCGGTGAGTGCGCTGGGACCGTCAGGAAAGGCACCTGACCCGATTACCGGCGTCGTACGCATGACTGCGACTGACGGGTTCAGCGCCTACATCGCCGCGCCGGCCGTGGCCAGGCTGCGCCGTGACCACCCCGGCCTCAGTGTGGAGGTTGTGACCATGACCCGGCGGGCGCTGCAGCAGCGCTCGGGCCTGGATATCGAAGTGGTGGTAGGCGAACCGCAGGTCCACCGGGCCGAAGCAGTCCGGCTGGGCGAGTACATGCTGGGGATGTACGCCTCGCGGGCCTACCTTGCCGAGCACGGGACACCCGCGAGCGTTGCCGAACTGACGGAGCACCCGCTGGTCTATTTTGTGGATTCGATGCTGCAGGTGGACGATCTCGACGCCCCGCGCCGGCTGGTGCCGGCCATGCGGGATGGCCTCACTTCCACCAACGTGTTTGTTCACGTGGAAGCCACGCGCGCCGGGGCCGGCATCGGGTTCCTGCCGTGTTTTATGGGTGATCTGCACGCGGACCTGGTTCGGCTCCTCCCCGACGACGTTGCCGAACTGCTCCCCTACTGGATGGTGCTGCGGCCGGATTCGATGCGCCGTCCAGCGGTGGCGGCCGTAGTGCAGGCACTGAGGGAGCAGACCGTGGCGCACCGGGAGGCACTGCTGGGCCGGGGCACGGCCTAGTTCACAGCCGGGTCGTGACGGACCGGGGAGTTGGCGGCGAAGGCGCGCACCTGGGCGTCGTTCCAGATGTGGGCCGGGACCGCACCACCCAGGAGCCGGCGGGCCAGTTGCGGATCACCGTCGAGCGGGGTGTCGCTGCCGGCCATGACCATGTTTCCGTAGCGCCGGCCCTTGAGCATGGCGGGATCGGCGATGATGACGGTGTGCTCGAACGCGGCCGCAATGGTGGCGGCGTCCTCACGGGCGTTTTTCAGGTCCGGGGCGTCGCCGGAGTTGACCACATAGATGCCGCCTGGCGCCAGAACACGCCTGATGTGGTCGGTGAACTCGGCCGTGGTGAGCGGCCGCGGGGTCAGAGAACCGGCGAAGACGTCGCGGATGATGAAATCGCGGGTGTCCGGAGTGAGCGTCTCGGTGACCTCCCGGGCCTCGCCCACGCGCAGGCGCAGCAGCGGCGCCTTGGGAAGGTCAAACCAGCCTCGGACGTACTCGGCGAGCTTGCCGTCGAGCTCCACCACCACCTGCCTGGCGTCCGGGTACGCGGCGTGGAAGTAGCGGGCGAGGGAACATGCACCGCCGCCGAGGTGCAGCCCGCGCAGCTTGTGCTCCTGTGCGGGGGAACCGCCGCTTCCTTTGGAACCGCCTGCTGCGGAACCGCCGGCCGCGCCCTTTGGCGGCCAGCGGGACTCGATCAGCGCGGCCATCCAGCGCATGTACTCAAAGTCGAGGAACAGCGGATCGGCGAGGTCGATGTGGGAGCTCATCACGCCGTTGATCTTCAGCAGCCAGCCGTTGGAGTTGTCCTGGTCCGCGACCAGTTGGCAGTCGCCGGTATCAATGTAGTAGACGCCCTCCACGGGGCCGTCGGGGCGGGTGCCCTTGGGCACTTCGACGACGCCCGCTACCGGACGCAGGCCGTTCCTGCCGCCTGACTTGCCGCGTTTCGCCATTATCTGTGTGCCGCTTCAGTCATGCTTCAACCCTAGTTGTTCACCCCAAATCGGCGGCCTCGGAGACCGGCTCTGCCTCCGCCCCGGCACGGATCCGCTGGACGACAGCGGTAGTGGAACGCTCCGCAACGTAGTCGAGGATCGCGACGCGTCCGCCGCACTCCCCCACGGCGTCAGTTTCCGCCAGCATCTCCGGGGTGTAGTCACCGCCCTTGGCGTAGACGTCTGGCTTGAGCCGCCGGATCAGCGGGCTGGCCGTGGGCGTATCAAAGATGGTCACGTAGTCCACGCAGCTGAGGGCGGCGATCACCGCCGCCCTCTCAGCCCCGGTATTGATGGGCCGCCCCGGACCTTTCAGCCGGCGGACGGACTCGTCGCTGTTGAGGGCAACCACAAGCACGTCGCCCAGCTGCTTGGCCTGGTTCAGGTAGCGGGTGTGCCCGCTGTGCAGCACGTCAAAGCAGCCGTTGGTCAGCACAATCCGTTCGCCGCGGGCCCGGTGCACGGAAACCTGCAGCGCAAGTTCTTCAACGCCGAGCGCAGTGTCCGCAAAGCTCTCCAAATGCCGGCTGAGCTGGGCTGTGCTGCAGACGGAGGTTCCCGGCTGGTGCACCACCACATCCGCGGCGGCCTGGGCAAGGTCGAGGCTCGCGGTCAGGGGAAGGCCGGCTGAGCGGG
Source organism: Pseudarthrobacter sulfonivorans (assembly GCF_031454915.1). Lineage (GTDB taxonomy): Bacteria > Actinomycetota > Actinomycetes > Actinomycetales > Micrococcaceae > Arthrobacter > Arthrobacter sulfonivorans_C. Next base: position 353,269 of record NZ_JAVDRS010000002.1, read on the forward strand.
CCAGGGTCAGGGCAGCCACAAAGGTATCGCCGGCGCCGGACGCCTGCTTCTCGGCAGCCGGCCGCGCCCAGGTGCGGTGCGTGGTTCCGTCGGCGGCAAACAGCACGGTTCCGTCCCGGTCCAGCGTCACCACCACGGACCGGGCTCCGGTGGACGTGAGCAGGGCGTCCCGGTGCCTGGTCACCGTTTCCACCCGGCCGTTGCCGTCCGCCAGGCGCAGGTCCAGCAGCCGGGCAGCTTCCTGGGCGTTGGGCGTGACCAGATCCGGCTGCAGCCCAGCCCATGGTCGCGGATCATGAGCGTCGACCACTGTCAGGGGCCGGCCCCTGACCGTTCCGACGTCGCCTGCTTCCACCCGCAGCGCCTCCTCGAGGGCTTCGCGGACAGGGTCTGCCAGGACTCCGGTCCCGTAGTCGCACACCAGTACCGCGTCCTGGTGTCCGACGGCGGCGCGCACCGAGGTGGCCAGCGCGGCCAGCGCGTCGGCGGGGACGGTCCTGGCCGAGTCATCGATCCGCAGCATCACCTGGCCGCCGCTGCTGATCCGGATCTTGGTGGTGGTGACCATGTCCGAATGCGACTGCAGGTGACTTGTGTCGATGCCGGCTGACTCAAGCTTCCGCCGAAGCGTTGCGCCGGCGTCGTCCGTCCCGATGATGCCGGCCACGGACACCCGGGCGCCGAGGGCGGCCAGGTTCATGGCGGTGTTGGCCGCGCCGCCGGGTGCGAAGTCGCGGCTGGTGACGTCCACTACCGGGGCAGGGGCCTCACGGCAGAGCCGCTCAATGGTGCCGCTCCACCAGCCGTCCAGCATGACGTCGCCGATTACCAGGATGGTGGGCCGTTCGGCAGCAAGGCGCCCCGGCAGCCCGCCGGACAGGGCACGCTGGCTGGAAAGGTCGCCTGCGCGTGCTGCCGGGCCGGCTTCTTGTGCCGGACTCATTGCGGGCTCCCGCCCTGGCCATTGTCTTGGTCCCCGTTCTGGTTCCCATCGTGGTCCTGGCCGCGGTCAGGCTCTTCCCGCAGCATCTGATCGGCCAGCACCTGCTCGGCCGGCACAGGCTCCGGCAAGGGCTCATCAGGCAGTTGGAGGGCGAACGGCGGCGGCGCCGCCACATGCACCACCTTCACCCGGGTGAATTCATCCAGCAGCTCAGGGCCGTAGCCGAACCCCTCGCCACTGGCGCCGCGCGGCTGCGCAGAACCGCCGGGCGCACCGCCAAAGACCTCGTTGATCTTCACCGTGCCCACGGGGAGCGCGGCGATGGCTTTCTGGACGTGGGCGATGCTCCCGGTCAGGACCGTGGCGGCCAGCCCGTAGCGGCCGCTGGCCGCGAGCTGCAGCCCGTCGTCGAAGCTTTGGACCATCTGGACCGCAGCCACCGGGCCGAAGGTTTCCTCGGCCATCACCTGCATATTGTCCGTGCAGCCGAGCAGGACCGTTGCCGGGTAGAAGGCGCCGGGCCCCGCGGGAACAGCCCCGCCTTCCACGGCGTGCGCACCCTGGTCCAGGGCTTCCGACACCTGGGCATGTACCGCGTCGCGAAGCCTGGTATCCACCAGCGGAGCCACACTGCCGGTGCTGTTGCGCAGGGCCGCTTCGGCTTCCAGGGCGGCGCAGAACTCCGCTGCTATGGCTTCGTGGACGTAGATCCGTTCCACGGAGGTGCAGATCTGGCCGCTGTTGCTGAAGGCACCGATGGCAGCCTGCTCCGCGGCCCAGACAGGATCCACGTCCCGGTCCACCACAAGGGGATCATTGCCGCCGTTCTCGCGGAGCACATGGGCTCCGGTCCGGGCCGCGGCGCGGGCAATCCGGGCGCCGGACGCGCTGGAGCCTACGTGGGCAATAACGTCGACGGCGGCCTCTGTCAGGAGGGCGCCCACCCGCGCACCGCCGGAGACCGTGAGCAGTACGCCCGGCGGAAACGCCGTTGCCAGCACTTCCCCCAATGCCTCGCCGAGACGCGGGCAGCGCTCGCTCGGCTTGTGCACCACGGTATTGCCGGTTACCAAGGCCCCGCCGATGAGTCCGCACGCCACCGCCACCGGATCGTTCCACGGCGTGAGGAGGACGGCCACGCCACGGGGTTCGGCAACCGTGTAATCCGACGCGGACCGGTTGCCGAGCAGGCTGTGTCCACGGTGCACGGGACCAAGCTCGGCGTACTGTTCCAGGGTGGAGACCCCGGCGGCTATTCCGGCAAGGGCCTCTTCGAACGGACGTCCGGTTTCGCGGTTGTTGAGGCCCGCCAGTTCCTGCGCGGCGGCGTCGAGGGCCCTTGCCGCAGCCCGAAGGGCAGCACCCCGCTCTGCCGGTGCGGCCGCGGCCCAGAGGACGGCCGCGTTCCGGGCCACGTCGACGGCGTGACTCACCGCGCCGGGCTCGGCCTCGGGGACGGACCACAGGTACTCCCCCGTGCGGGGATCGCTGATAGTCAGGCCGGAGCCGTCCAGGGTCCGTTCGGTGGACGTGGTGGGACTGGCGGTCGTATGCATGGAACTCCTCCGTACGTACTTGTCCTTGCGGTCCCGTACCCCGGGAACAGCCGTTTACACGCCGGATACCCCTATAGCCAGCGGCGCCGCGCGTCCGTAGGGTGGCAACACGCAAACTGACAGCAGTACGGAAGGGGCCCTGCATGGAACTGACCGCCACCGGCCTTGGGCCGCTGCTGGACAGGTTCGCCGGGGTTTCCCGGATTGCGCTGCTGCGCGGCGGCGGACTGGGCGACCTGATGTTCGCCCTCCCGGCTGTGTCTGCACTGAAAGCGGCCTACCCTGGCAGCGCCGTCACGCTGCTGGGCACGCCCGTTCACGAGGCGCTCGTTTCCGACACCCATACCGGCATTGACGACGTGATGGTCCTGCCCGTCGCCGAGGGCGTGCGGCCCGGCCAGGAAGATCCGGCCGCCACCGCAGCCTTCTTCAGCGCTGCCCGGGAACGGCAGTTCGACCTTGCCGTGCAGCTCCATGGCGGCGGGCGCTTCTCCAACCCGTTCCTGCTGCGGCTCCAGGCGCGGCATACGGTGGGTTCCGCCACGCCGGACGCCGCCCCGCTGGAACGCACCCTGCCATATACGTACTACCAGCACGAACCGCTGCGGGCCATTGAAGTTGCCGGGCTCGCTGGCGCCCCGCCCGTCCAGTTGGAGGCCCGGCTCAACCCGCGGGCGCAGTTTGTAGCCCAACTGCCGGCCGTCCTGGGTGCGGCGCTGCCGCCTGACGGCCAGCCGCTGCTGGTGCTCCACCCGGGTGCCAGCGACCCGCGGCGCCACTGGCCTGCTGCCAGTTTCGGCGCGGTTGCGCGGGCAGCGGCCGACGACGGCGCCCGGGTTTTGGTGGTCGGTGACCACAGCGAAACGGGGCTGGCGGAGGCCGTGGTGAGTGCCGCCGTCGGGCATTCCGCCGGGGATCCCACCCGTAGCGGTGATCGCCCGGTGGCTTCGGTGGCCGGGATGCTGGGGCTCGGGGAACTGGCCGCCCTGCTGGCCCGCGCGGACGTGGTCGTGGCCAACGACAGCGGTCCGCGCCATCTGGCGCAGGCACTCGGCGCCCCCACTGTGGGGATCTACTGGGCCGGCAACGCCCTGACGTCGGGTCCGCTGGGGCGCGGCAGGCACCGGGTCCACCTGTCCTGGGTGACGCAGTGCCCCGTATGCGGTGCGGACGTCACGCAGGTGGGGTGGACGGCTCAGCGTTGCCCGCACGACAATTCACTGGTGGCCGGCATCCGGCCCGAAGATGTGTACGCGGATGTCCGGAGCCTGTTGCACTGACCCGTCACGGCCAAGAGCCCTCCTCCGCATGGCAGATCAGCATTTCCCGCACCTCGCAGCCCGGCGGCTGGGACAGGACAAACAGAATGGCCTGGGCCACGTTGCCGGGGCTGTTCAGGCGGGAATCGTCCTGCGGCTTGTACTGCTCGGTCCGGTCGTCGAAAAAGTGCGTCTTCATGCCGCCGGGAATCATGGCGGTCACCCCGATCTCCCCGCCGGTCTCCGCTGCCAGGGCGTGCGTGAAGCCGATAACGCCGAACTTGGAGGCACAGTACGCCGTGGCATCCGCTACTGCCCGCTTGCCAAGTGTGGATGCCACCGTCACCACCCGGCCATGCGAGGTTTTCAGGTATGGCAGGGCGGCCCGGACCACCGACACCGTGCCCAGAAGGTTAACCCCAATCACCTTCTCCCACTCGTCCGCGGCAACGTCCGCCAGTTTGCCGCAGCGGTCTATCCCCGCCGCCGTGACCACCGCATCGAGCCCGCCCAGCGACTCCGCAGCCTCCTGCACGGCCTGCTCCACCGCTGTCCGGTCCGCAACGTCCACCTCGAAAGCCTTAACGCCGGAGACGATGCTGATGTCGCGGTCCAGAACCACGGGTGTCCCGCCGGCTTTCAGGACGGCATCGACGACGGCGGCGCCAAGTCCGGAGGCACCTCCCGTGACCAGGACCCGGCCGGGCCAGGATGACTCAGTGTTCATAGTGTTCCTTTCACTGCGGATAGGGTTCTGCGGATCGATTTCAAAGGGTTCGATACGGCGTTGGCGTCGCTGGCTCAGCTGACTTTCGCGAGCGCCTCGGCCAGCCCGGTCGAGGAATGGGCTGGGTGGTAAGGGACAGTGACGCAGCGCCCGCCCCAGCTCTCCACCAGGTCCGTCTCGGGCAGCCTTTCACCCTTGTAGTCACCGCCCTTGACCCAGATGTCCGGACGTAGCCGGTCCAGGGCAGCTTCGGGGGTGTCTTCGTCGAAAATCATGACCGCATCCACGCACTCCAGGGCCAGCAGCAGCTCGGCCCTGTCCTGCTGGCCCAGGACGGGGCGCTGATCGCCCTTCAGCCGGCGCACCGAGGCATCGGAGTTGAGGCAGACAACCAGGCAGTCGCCCAACTCGCGCGCCGCGATGAGTGACCTCACGTGGCCTGCATGCAACAAATCGAAGCAGCCGCCCGTGGCCACCACCTTGCCGCCGTTTTCCCGGACCCTGCGGACCAGCAGCAGCGGCTCCGCGGGCCGGCGCCTGGCTTTGCCGTGCGCCTGCCGGTCCGGCAGTGACGCTACGCCGCCTGCCGCCAGGAAATCGGCTGCCTCGTGGACGGCCAGGACTGCTGCGTCTTCGAGGTCCCGGCCTTCAAGGAGGTGAATGGCCACGCTGGCGGCCAACCTGTCCCCCGCGCCGCAGGGATCCGCTGCCTCCACCCGCGGCGCGAGGATGGGCCGCGGTGCCCGGTCCCGCTCCAGCAACAGCATGGCCCCGCGCTCCCCGGTAGTGACCAGGACTGCGCGGCTGCGCCACTCATCCAACAGGATGCCCGCCACGCCGCCTGCCCCGTCAGCAGCCGCCGGTCCAAACTGACCACTTGTCCGGGTGCCGGCAGCCTGATGGGCCTCCGAGAGGTTGGGCGTCACCACCGCGACGCCGGGGACCGGACGGGCGCCCGAAGGATGCGGGTCCCAAACCACCGGCACTTCGTCCGCCAAGCGTTCCAGCAGTTCCCTCAGCTGGGGGTTGGCGGCCAGGCCGCGGCCATAGTCGGCCACAATAATGGCGCCGGCCTTCGCAACCGCCCGCAGCATTGCGGGGGTGACGTCCGGAGCCTGCGGCGGGCCGCAGCCCTCATCAATTCGGACCACCGCCTGCATTCCTGCCCGAACGCGCGTCTTGACGGGCGTCGGGGAGCCGCTCGGACCGGCCACCACACGCACACCGGCGAGCGCAGCCTCAACATGCCGCCCGGCGTCGTCGTCCGCCAGCACCGTCACCAGGGTGACGGGCCAACCGTCCTCCGCAAGCATCCGGGCCACGAGTCCCGCACCGCCTGCCCGCCGCCTGATGCCCGATACATCCACCACGGGCACAGGGGCGTCCGGGCTGAGCCGGGTGGCTTCCCCGGACAGATCCACGTCCAGGATCACGTCGCCCACCACCACGATTCTCATGACCGGCCGGTCCTTGAGTCGTGGCGGTTGACCTCCGCCTCGAAAGCCCGGCAGAGCGCATGCAGTGCGATCAGGTGGCCTTCCTGCGCGTTGGCGTTGAGGGCGTCGATCAGGACCGCCTCATCACAGGCGGTGGCGAGCGGATTCGGTCCCGGTCCCGTCAGGGCCCACGTGCTGATGCCACGCCGGGCGGCGGCTTCCACCGCGCGCAGCAGGTTGGGGCTGTTGCCGCTTGTGGACAGGAGGACCAGTACGTCGCCGGAGCGACCGTGGGCGCGGACCTGACGGGCGAACACTTCCTCGTAGCCGTAGTCGTTGGCGATGGCTGTCACCGCTGAGGTTTCCGCGTGCAGCGAGATGGCGGAAAACGGGACGCGCTCGCCGTCGAACCTGCCCACCAGTTCCGCAGTGAGGTGCTGCGCCTCGGCCGCCGAGCCCCCGTTCCCGGCCGCGAGGAGCCGCTGGCCGCGGAGCAGCCTGCGGGCCAGTTCAACGCCCCAGGCGGCGAGGCGGCCGGACTGGCTGCGGAGCGAATCCAGCGCCGGAAGGACGTTGTCCAGGTGGGCGCGCACGGCATCTGCCGCGGCGGCATTCGCTGCCGAATTCGCTAGCGCCTGCCCGGGCCCCGGCGGCGGCGGAAAGTTTGCGTCCTCGACCAGGACGCGTAAGTCCTGCTCGCGAAGGGACCATTTGGCAGTCACAGCACAGCTCCTTCCATCCGGACCTGACCGGCGGTGGTGCCCGCGACCGCCAGTTGGTAAGCCTTTTCCGTTTCGGCGGCGACCCGGTCCCACGAATACCGTGAGCGGGCGCGCAGCTCGCCTTCGGCCCCCAGTTCTACCCGCAGCGCCGGATCGCCCAGCAGGAGGGCCAGCGCAGAAGCGATCGCCCCGGGGTCCTGCGGCGGCACGTGGATCCCTGTACCGCGGTCCACGACGGTGTCGCGGAGCCCGCCGACGGCGGCAGCCACCACGGGTACGCCGCATGCCATCGCCTCCAACGGGACAATGCCAAACGGCTCGTACCAGGGCGTGCAGACCACGGCGTCTGCGCTGCGGAAAATTCCAGGCATCCCGGCCCGCGGCACTCGGCCCAGGAGCGTCACCTGGGGCAGGACGCCCAGTTCCCCGGCAAGGGCCATCAGGCGCCGCACTTCGGGATCCGAGTGAAGCACCCCTGGGGCCGCGCCGCCACCCACAATCAGGAGTTCGACGTCGTCGTATCCCGCCGCGGCAAGGTGGGGCAGGGCGCGGATCACCAGGTCCACACCCTTGCGGGGCACCAGCCGCCCGACGGAAAGGATGCGGTGGCGGCGCGTGCGCGGGGCTGCAGGGCCAGCGGCCGAGAAGAGCCCAAGGTCCACGCCGCAGGGTGCGATGGACACCTTGCGGGTGTCGATGCCCATGGCTTTGAGTTCGAAAACTTCGTCCGGGCAGGTGGCGATGATCCCGTCCGCCGCGCGTCCCACGCCGGGCTCCAGCCAGCGGCGTTCGCGCGGGCTGGTGTCCCCGGCGCCCTGGTGCCGGCGTTTGACGGTGCCGAGGGCGTGGAAAGTCTGGATTACCGGGACGCGGAAGCCGGTGTCCCGCCTCGCCGCATCAAGTGCGGCCAGGCCCGACATCCAGAAATGGCCGTGCACCACGTCCGGCGGCTGCTGGCCCCAGTCCTGGGCAATGCCGTCGGCCAACGCCCCCATGAAGGGGAGCAGTTCGTCCTTGGGGATGTGGCGGGCAGGTCCGGCGTCCACATGGACAACCTCAAGCCCGGGCCCCACTTTCACTCGGCGGTCCAATTCCGGCGCGTCACGCCTGGTGTAGACCGTGACGCTGTGCCCCCGCCCGGCGAGGGCCTCGGACAGTGCCGCCACATGGACGTTCTGCCCGCCGGCGTCCACTCCGCCCAGTGCCGCCAGCGGGCTGGCGTGCTCTGAAACCATTGAGATTCTCATGGGTTCTTCCTTTCTCGCGCCGGGACGAGGATCTGCTCTTCCAAACGTTCGTTTTCGGGGAGCCGGATATCCGAGGTCCGGCCGCCGGGTTGCCTGATGCCGGGGTGCCGGGGCCGCAGCTCCGCAAGCAATACGTCCCAGTCGGCCAGGAATCTGCCCAGGCTGTAGCGGGCCAAAACCGCCTCCCGGGCGGCGGCACCCCGCCGTCGGGCTTCTTCCGGGTTGGCAATGAGGCGATTGGCCGTACGAAGCAATTCGCCCACATCAGTGGACACAGCTCCGGCTTCCGGCGGCACTGCCCGCGGTGCTTCGGTGGTGGCGAGGGCCACCACCGGCATGCCCAGGTGCATCGCTTCCAGCAGGGACAGGCCCAGCGACGTCCAGCGCATCGGATGGACGTAAACACGGCAACGGGCCAGTTCGCGGTGGAGCTCCCGGGGTTTCAGGTCGCCACGGAGTTTGAGCCTGGCACCCTCAAATCCGGCGGCTGCCGCCAGGCCCTCTGTTTTCATGCCAAATACGTGGACCGGTGCCACGGCCGCGAAGGCCGGCAACAGGTCCGTTCCAGTCACCCTGCCGCGGCGGACGGGTTCGTTCACCACCACCGCGAGCTCCGGCAGTTCGCCCGTGTAGAGCTGGCCGGGGTCAGGGATGCCGTGCTCCACCACCAAGACAGGTGCTGAACCGGTGTCCCAAGCGAGTTTGTTGAAGTGCGTCACGTGCACCACCGGAATGGTGTCCCGATCGGCGAGCGGGTGACGGGTGAAGGGAAAATTCCCCTTCGGCGTGTTGTGTTCCAGGTACACCGCCGGGAGGTCGATGCCCGGGCGCCGGCCCAGGCAAGCTGTCACCTCATCGATTTCTTCGGGCCGTTGCAGGACGACGGCGTCTATCGTGTCGGCGTCGAGGCCGTCCAGCGCTACCTCCCGGACGGAGTCCGGCCAGTCCCTGCCCGCGCGTCCCAGCCCCCAGGGACCGCCGTCGGGAAGTACCGGCAGGAGATATTCGTGGCGGCCGCGGACGAAAGCGTCGGTCCAGGATCCGTGGACATGCCACAACAGGATTCTCATTTGTTGCGATCCTTTCTGCGCGTGCTGAGGCGGGTGCTGAGCGAGGAGACGCCGCCGATCAGGCGCCCCACGGCCCGGACCACATCGTCCGGCGACACGGAGTCGAGGCAAGGATGCCCGGGGACGGGACAGACCCTGGCACGGGTCAGCCGGCAGGCCGCGTTCTGATCGCCGAGGAGTTCCAGGGGGACGCCGTACGGGGCCCATCGCACGGCGGGTACCACCGGGGAAAAGAGGCAGGCCACCGGGGTTCCCACGGCTGCGGCCAGATGGGCGGGTCCGGTGTTTCCAACCACAACGGCGTCCGCCCCGGCCAGGACCCCCGCCAGGGTGCGCAGGTCCGTTCGGCCGCCAAGATCGCGGGCCGAGGGGCCGGCCACAGTGGCTGTGAGGGACGTTTCACCGAGGCCGCCGGTCACCACCACGCGGTGCCCTCCCCCGGCGAGGAGTTCGACGGCGGCGGCATGGTGGAGCGGCGGCCAGGCCCTGGCCGGAACGGCCGCTCCAGGGTGGACCACCACATAGGGCCCGTCACCCACCAGCTCCGTAACGTCAGGAACGGGCAGCACGCGCAGCTTGCCGTCGTCGCCGTGCGGCAGCGTAAAGCCAGCCGCCCGGGCTATCTGCAGCGCCCGTTCCGGCTCAGGCTGGTCCTCCGGAAGGTCTTCTCCAGGCCTGAGCCGGACGTCCAGCAGCGAGCCTGCATAATCCGTGGAAACGCCACTGATTCTTTCCACGCCTGCGAGCCGCAACAGCAGGGCGAGCGGCAACGGGGACTGGTGGAAAGAGGTCAGGATGACAGCCTCGGCAATCCTGGAGTTCCGCACGTAGTCAATGAGCCGGTCGGCGTGCGGCCCGGTCAGCTTCGGCGCTGGGTTCATGATCCACGGGCTGTCCCAGCTGTAGACCTCCCCCACTCCGGGCAGCATAGACGCGGCCGCCTCACCCTGGCGGCCGCATAGCATCACCACGTGATTGGGCCGGCTCCCGTCGGGCTGACGGCCATTGGCCACGGCACGCACAGCCGGGCCAGCCAACAGGACGTCGCCCAGGCTGTCCAGCCGTGCAACCAAAACGCGGCCCGTCACGACCCCTCCAGCAGCAACTCAACGGCCCCGGCAAGGTCCCGGGCCACCAGCCTCGCTTCGATGATCTCCTGCGCCCTGGTAGCCGGAGTGGGGACCAGGATTCCTTTGGCGCCCGCTGCTTCTGCCGCGCGGACGTCGCTCCCGATGTCGCCGATCAGCGCGGCCTCAAAAGTGTGGACGCCCAGCCGCCGGCAGGCGCTGTGCACCATGCCGGGAGCCGGCTTCCGGCACGCGCAGCCGTCCGCCTCCGCGTGCGGACAGACCTCCCACACATCAAAGGGACCCAGAAGTTCGTCCACCCGGGCGTTGACGCTGGCCACTTCTGCCTCGGTGAGGAGGCCCCTCGCCACGCCGGACTGGTTGCTGAGCACTCCTACCGCCAGCCCCCGGGCACGCAATGAATCCAGCACAACTTTGGCTCCAGGGACCGCGCGGACCAGCCCGGGGTCCCCGTTGTAGGGCACATCAACTACCAGGGTTCCGTCCCGGTCGAACAGGACAGCCCTGAGCCGCGGCGTTTCGGAGCATTCCATACGGACGAAGTTCCCCCGGACGGCAGCCCCTAAACAGACCACAAAGCATTTCACCGGAATAGAATCCTCTGACACAGCTTCGGAGGATTCGCAGGGCCCTGGTTCAGCTGGGCCTGGACGAAAGGCAGGCGGATGGGCCGTCAGGACGAGGAACAGGACAGTGCCCGGCCTCAACTTTTGGTACTCCGCGCCCTCGGCCTCGGGGATCTTCTGGTTGCCGTTCCCGCCCTGCACGCGCTCCGAAGGGCTTTTCCAAACCATCGTTTGCTCTACGCGTGCCCTGAATGGCTGGCAGACGCCGTTGAGCTGGTTGGCGGCTATGAGCTGTTGCCCTTGCGTGGGCTTGATCAACGCCTTCCAGTCCGGCCGGGTGAGGTGGACATCGCCGTCAACCTGCACGGCAAAGGCCCGCAAAGCACCGCCCTCCTGCAGGCAGCTGGACTCCGGGCCATCATGGCCCACCGCGGCAGCGGGCTCGAAGGACCGGAATGGGTGGAGGACATGAACGAGCGCATGCGGTGGACACGCCTGATGCAGTGGCACGGGATCAACGCCGACCCCCAAGACGTTGCGCTGAGCATCCCCTCGGTCGCCGCACGCATTCCTGATGCCACTGTGATTCACGTCGGCGCCGCTTTTGCGAGCCGGCTCTGGCCGGCGGAGCGCTTTGCGATGGTGGCCCGGCGCCTGTCCGACGGCGGCCACCGGGTGGTTTTTACCGGGAACGCCGAGGAGCGGCGACGCGCACAGGATATCTGCCGTGTTGCCGGGCTGCCCGGCTCCGCCGTGCTGGCCGGCCGCCTGGAGCTGCGGGAGTTTGCTGCCTGCATCGCCGGCGCGAGGCTGGTGATCTCGGCGGACACCGGAGCAGCGCATCTGGCCTCCGCCTACGCCCGGCCGTCCGTTGTGCTTTTCGGGCCGGTGGGTCCGGAGCGCTGGGGGCCGCCTGGAGGCCCTCACTTGGTGTTGACCCGGCATGGACTCCGCCGCGGCGACCCGTTTGCGGACACCCCGGATCCCGCCCTGCTTGGGGTGACGGTGGACGACGTGCTTTCGGCGGCTGCTGAGCTGGCGGGTGCGCAATGACTGCTGTCCAACAGCCGGCGCTGCAGGTTCACCAGCACGCGGGCCAGACGGCGCGAAACCTGCATCTGCGTCATTCCAAGCCGCTTGCCGAGCTCCACCTGCGTCTCCTCGCAGAAGTACCGGCGGTACAACAATTCCCGGTCTGCCGCGTCCAGCTCCTGCATGGCTTCACGCAGGCAGGACAGCTCCTCCAGCCGTTCAAGGGGCGTGTCCGAACAGGCCAGCATCTCTGACGCCGGAAGTGCCCCGCTGTGGGGCGGGACAGCGTCGAGGGAGTCCGGCTGGAGGCTGCTGGAGGCGTTGACGGCCTCCCGCACCTCGTCAGGCCCCACGCCCAGATGCTCGGCGACTTCGGCGACGGTGGGATTCCGTCCCAGTGCCTGCGCCAGCTCCGGTTCGGCGCGGAAGAGCTGCGAGCGGAGGTCCTGGATGTTCCGCGGTGGGCGGACCATCCAGCTGCGGTCCCGCAAGTACCGTTTCAGTTCGCCGGTGATCGTAGGAGCAGCGTACGCCGGGAAACTGTGTCCCTTGCTCCGGTCGAATCCCCGTGCGGCCTTCACCAGGCCAAGGTAGGCCACCTGGTTGAGGTCCGCGCGCTCCCGGCCGCGGGCTTCGAAACGCGCAGCCAACGCTTCGGCGAGATCCAAATAGTCCAGGACCAGGTCGTTCTCAAACGCCTGGCGCAGCCGCCCGCCTTTGGTAGCTGGCGGTGCAGCTGCCGCTTCCGGCGGCTGCTGCGGGTACTGCCCTGGTGGTTCCTGCAGGGTCAGCTCCGGCGGTACGCCTGCGGGCAGCAGACTGACCGGAGCGGCATCTCCGGAAAGCACAACAATAAATTCAGGCATTGTCGGCGGTTCCTTCGGGTCTGGGTCCGAAAGCCTGCGGCAAGACTTAGCAGTAGGAAATCATAAGCCTGCTTATTAAACAATGCCTGCCCGGCGCGTCCGGCTGGACAACCCACGGGTCGACCAGCCGGAAACCGGCAGCGGGGTTCTGGTCAAATTCCGGAGCGCGGCGTGTCCCGATCGGTACGCTCGCGGCGCCTCCGGAGCTCCTCGGCCCGGGCGGGCTCGGCGCCGTCGCCGGCATCCGCATATGGGTCGCCATCGGCCGTGACATCGCCACCGGACCGCGCATCAGCAGTCGGCATCCCACCGGACCGGGCGTCCCGGGAAGGAAGGTCTTCGCGGTACGACTCCTGGGTACGCGGGTCGTCACCGCGGGCATCTGAGGCGCGGGCGTCGCGGCGAGTGTCGCCACGAGCCTCGTCGACGCGGGCGTCGGCAGTTTGTGATGCCCGGCTAACCTCAGGGCGGGCTTCAGCTGGGCGGACTCCGCCCGCTGAATCGTCCCGCAGGCCGTCGTCCGGGGACACATCCCGGCGCGAGTCCCGGTCCCGGCCCAGATCCCTGCTGCGGCCCAACTCCTGGTTCTCATCCTGGCGAACATCCGGATCTATGGCGTTTGCCTTTTCGGTCTGCCTGGCGACGTCATCCCGGAGGGACCTCGCGTCGCCCGCCTTCTGCTCGGCCTCCTGCTTTAGCCGCGCAGCCTGCACCTGAGCCTGCTCGGCATCAGCGCGGGCACGGCTTGCCCGGGCCTCCTTCTCGCGCGCTTCGAGCTCTACATCCTCAGCTTTCCGGCGCATCTCCGCGGCCTTTTCGCGGTTCGATTCGTCCCGCTTTTGTTCCAGCGCGCGCCGGCGCCGCCCCGTCACCAGGAACACCACCAGCAGGACCACCACAACAATGCCAACAACCACCCAAACCCACGGTGCTACGTCCAAGCTACCCACCTCTTCCTTTAGCTGCCATCAGACCGCACCGCCGGCCAAGCCGGCACCTTGGATCCGCTGATGTCAGTAACCGTTTGAAAATCATTGGTCAGGGTACTTATGTTCTATTAGTAACCATGCTTACTATTTTACGGCCAGCATGGCTGGTTCTTGATCAGCAACCGGCCTTCTTTGGAAAGTGAGAGCGAAGATGACAGAGAACCAAAGGCCCGAAGACTCGGCGTATACCGTCCCTCCGGGCGTTCCAGGCTCCACAGAAGATTCCAGCTTCACGGCGGAACGCAGCGCCAGCACGTTTCCCGCATCCGCCACAACCGGCGCAGTCGCCACCCCGCCTACAACCTCAGTGCCGCCGTCTGGCGGCGGCATCAGTGGATCCCGCACGGACGCTGTCAAGGGCGAAGCAGCAGATGTCGCGCGCACCGCGGCGGATTCGGCGCAGAGCGTGGCCGAGACCGCTAAGACAGAAGCGGCCAACGTTGCATCCGAGGCCAAGGCGAATGCCAAGGATCTGCTCTATCAGGCACGCAGCGACCTCACTGATCAGGCGGGCGTACAGCAGCAGAAGGTAGCCAGTGGCCTGCGGTCAGTTTCGGACGAGCTGCACGCCATGGCTCAGGCGTCAGACCAGCCCGGCGTAGCCTCGGACCTGGTCCGCCAGGCCGCGGAGCGTTCCTCCGCCGTTGCTGCGTGGCTGGACGGCCGCGATCCCGGCTCGCTCCTGAACGAAGTCAAGAGCTTTGCCAGGCAGCGTCCCGGCACCTTCCTGCTCCTGGCCGCCGGTGCCGGCGTCCTCGCCGGGCGGCTCACCCGCAGCCTCAGCGCGGGTGCGCCGGAATCTGCCACAGGCACGGCCAGCGGCCAATACGACGCGACCGGGCAATACGGCAGCGGTGGCCAGTATGACGGGACCGGGGGTCAGTACGGCGCGGGCCCGGGTGGCTATACGTCAGCAGCCGGCGGCGCCATCCAGCCACCTCCGGTCCAGTTGCCCGGCCCGGCCACCACTACGGCAGGGTTCGACGGCGGCGCTCCGGGAAGCAGCTACGGCGACCCTTCCCGCCCCGCCAGTCCGCTGGACAGCCCCCAGCTCGTGGAGGAGCCGTGGTCTGGCAACCGCCTCGCTGACGATCCCCTGCGTGATCAGGAGCTCGCCGACGATCCAATGGCCAATGACCCGCTGACCCGGGACCGCTCCGCGGACGGCCAGACTGGCAGGTTGTGATGAGCAGCCAGATTCCGGAGCCGCCTCCCTCGGAGGCACATGTCAAGGCGGACAACACATCGTTGGGTGATCTGCTCGGTGAGGTAACACGCGACCTGTCCACGCTGATGCGCCAGGAAGTGGAGCTCGCCAAGGCCGAACTTAAAGAGTCGGCCGGCAAAGCGGGCAAGGGCGGCGGCATGCTCGCCGGGGCCGGCGTCGCCGGGCACTTCGTCCTGCTCTTCCTCTCGATCGCCCTTTGGTACGCACTGGGCGAGCTGATGGGACTGGGCTGGTCCGCCGTCGTCGTCGCCGTGATCTGGGGCATCATCGCCGCCGTCCTGGCCTCCATGGGCCGGAAGGAACTCAAAACGGTCAAGGGCATGCCCCAGACCACCGAAACACTCTCAGAAATCCCCCCAACCCTAAAACCCGGTGAGGTAAAACGATGAGCGAGAACCCGGACGACATCCGTTCAGATATCGAAGCAACCCGCGCCCGCCTGGGCACCAACGTGGACGCCGTGGCGGACAAAGTCAGCCCGTCCAACATCGTCCACCGCCAGACCGATAAAGTCCGGGACGCCGTGTTCGGAGTGAAGGAGAAAGTCATGGGAACAGCCGACGACGCCACCACCCGCCTCCACGACGGCGTCCACGCCCGCACCGACAGCGCCGGCAACGCCCTGCATGACGCAGGCGCCGCGATCGGGGACGCCCCGCACCAGGTCAAGGCCAAAACCCAGGGCAACCCGATGGCCGCAGGCCTGATCGCGTTCGGGGCCGGCCTGCTCCTGTCCTCCCTGATCCCTGCCAGCGAGAAGGAACGCGAAGCGGCGGATGCCCTCAAATCTGCCGCCGAACCCCTGACCACCGAACTGACCGAAGCTGCCAAGGACATGGCCGAAGGCCTGAAGGAACCGGCCCGCGAAGCCATGGAAAACGTCAAAGCCACCGCCACCGACGCCGCCGAACACGTCAAAGCCGAAGGCCAAACAGCAGCAGCCGACGTCAAAGACCGCGCCACCGACGCCAAGGACACCGTCCAAAACACCTGACCGGCAGTAACTTTCCGCGAGCAGCACCACAGGCAGGCCGGTCCCCCTTCAGGGAGGGCCGGCCTGCCTGTTACCAACCCGAGAGGACACCCCATGGCCGCTCAAGACCCATCCGAAACCAGCACCGCCAAGGCGGGCCAAGCACCTGCACCCGACGACTCCCGGAAACCGGACAGCCCCACCGATGTCACCAAACCGTCCTGGAAGTACATCGCCAAGAAGACCCTCCGGGAGTTCACCAAGGACCAGTGCCCGGACCTCGCTGCTGCGCTGACGTACTACGCGGTGCTGTCGTTGTTCCCGGCAATGCTCGCGCTCGTTTCCCTGCTCGGGCTCTTCGGAGATCCGGAGAAAACGACTGCTGCCCTGCTGGAGATCGTGCGGGGCTTCGCCCCTGCCGAGACGGTGAATACCGTTAGCGGCCCGGTTGCGGAGTTGGCCAGCGCCCCGGCCGCAGGGTTGACCCTGGTCATTGGCCTTGGCACCGCGCTCTGGTCCGCCTCGGGTTACGTTGGTGCCTTCGGCCGGGCCATGAACCGGATCTATGAAGTGGACGAGGGCCGTCCTTTCGTCAAGCTGCGCGGAACCATGCTGGCTGTGACGCTCCTGGCCGTAGTCATCGTGGCGCTCCTGGCCGGCATGCTGGTGCTCAGCGGACCTGTGGCAGAGGCAGTCGGCGGACTCATCGGGCTCAGCGGCGTGTTCCTCACCATCTGGGACATCGCCAAATGGCCCGTGATGGTAGCGCTGATCATCGTCATCATCGCTGTGCTCTACTACGCCACCCCCAACGTCAAGCAGCCCAAGTTCAAATGGATGAGCCTGGGCTCCGGGATAGCCCTCTTCATCTTCCTGCTGGCGTCGCTGGGGTTCGGTTTTTATGTTGGCAACTTCGGAAACTACAACAAGACCTACGGCGCGCTCGGCGGCGTGATCGTCATGCTGCTGTGGCTGTGGATCCTGAATATGTCCCTGCTGTTCGGTGCCGAGTTCGACGCCGAGATGGAGCGGGGCCGGCAGCTCCAGGCAGGCATCGAGGCCGAGGAGACCATCCAGCTGCCGCCGCGGGATACCAAGAAGAGCGAGAAACTGCAGAAACAGGAAGAGGAAGACATACAACACGGCCGGGAACTCCGTGAAAAGTACAGTGCAGAAAATGCCGAGGATACGGAAGGTTCGGCCCAGGATGGAGACCAGGGCCGGGACGGGAACCGGGGCGACAGCCAGGGCCTGGAACGGCATCGCGACAGGGTCCGTGACAAGGTGCGGGAGCGGGCTGCCGCCAAGGACCCGGAGCGCGAGGACCGCTAGCCCGGGACCCGGGCGCCCGCGGCACCGGGGTTTTAGGACTGGGCCGCGGCGGGACTAGGCAGGGCCTGCAACTTGGAGGAAAATCAATTTCAGGACATTCCGTTTAGCTTCCCGTGGCATGGTGCCCCGGGTGTCAGACGGGGTCGGCGGCGAGGTGGCCTCTTCTGAGACCGAGGCCAGTCCCCCCAGTCGTCGTCGGCCCCCTGGACATGTTGCGCGCCCCACGGCGCCTCGTTGGCAGACCCGCGTGCCGGCCGCTCAAAACACATCAGCCTTTCAAAACCGCCGCTGGTTCCCTTCTGAGCGCAAGCAGATAGGCGCCGAATCCCTGGGGCGCGCGGGCATCGGTCCGGCCTGATGTTCTGACCCGGATGGTGTCCGTGGACCACACCGTGGACCCGTGTTTCCGAAGCCGCTCCACCAGTGCGCGGTCCTCATGCGAGCGGAGACGGGGAAACCCGCCAGCCAGCGCATAGGCCGAAGCCCGCACCCCCAGGTTTGCGCCGTGCACATGGGGATGGTCTTCCCCCAGCGGATGCCGGAGGTGCCAGCGCCGGAGGATATCGCCATCCGTGCTTTCCGGGTCTGGTTCCACTGTGCCCAGGACGGCATCGGCCCCGCGGTCAGCCAGTTCCACCTGGCGCAACAGCCAATCTGGCGGAACGAAGGAATCGGCGTCGGTATTGGCCAGCCAGAGCTGCGGGGAAGCATACGGGAGTCCATCTCCGGCGCTTCCCAGCAGTGCCGCGCGGATGCCTGCGCGCCGGCTTCCGCCGACGCTGCGGAAGGTGACCTGTAACAGCGTGATGCGGCGGTCCACCGCAGCCAAGCGCCCCGCCACTGCAGGGGAACCATCAGTACAGCTGTCCAGCACCACCAGGATAGTCACGGTAATGGCTGGCCGGTGCGCCTGGAGAACGTCGGCGGCGGCGCGCACGGCAGAGAGGGCCCCCGGCAGGAGCTCTTGCTCGTTGTGGACCGGAATCACCACGGCCAGCTGCCCGATGCGCTCCACGTCAGGCCTCCGCCGAGCCGGGATCGCCGGGGGCGACCAGTGTTTCCAGGACAAAATCACGTTCCTGGTACAGCCCGGCGGTGCGCCACCGCAGCTGGTTCCGGGCCAGCGCGTGGACCGAGTCGCCGTCGAGCTCCCAGCCTGAAACCGGGTGCCGCCAATGGCACAGCAGCAGGGTGCCGCCCGGGGCCATGGCTGACTGAATCCGCTCCAGCAGCTGCTCGAACTCGATCGGCGAGAGGTAGTACCCCACCTCAGAGACCACCACCAGGTCGTAAGTGCCCTCGGGCCATTCCGCCGGCAGGGTCAGCTGCCGGGTGGCGACGCCGGGAAAGGGCGCAAGGCGCTCGGCGGCAAGCTTCAGGGCAGTGCTGCTGGCGTCAACGGCCAGCAGGGTGGCGCACCGGCCGGCCAGCTCGGCAGTCAGCGTCCCGATCGAGCACCCGATCTCAAGGCCCGACCTGTAACTTTCCCGGGGCAGGGCGGCGAGGGTCAGGCTGCGCTTCCGGCGCTCGTACCAGCTGGTGGTGTACTGCCACGGATCCTCGGACGTCGAGTGCACGGCATCAAAAATCCGCTGCGCATCTTCGCTGGTGTGGGGCGCGGAACCAGCGGCCGGGCTGGCGGCAGCACCGCCCGGCGCGCCCGGCCGGGTCCAGGCAAACGTCTCAAAGGCGCGCTGGAAGTGCGCCAGGAAGCCCTCACCGAGCAGCACTTCGTCCCCTGCCGAGGCGGACAACGGACGCACCTGGCTGGCGTGGGCGCCCATCGCGGCGCTCTTGGCAGCCTGCTGTTCAGCGCTGAGGGGAAGCCGGGCCCAGGACTGCCAGGTGGGGTCCTCCGGCGAGGCCCAGAGCCAGTACCAAATGGGATATTCCAGCAGGGCATGCCCGCCTTCGAAGGCGACGTCGGCCGCGGCCGCGCCCAGGGCGTCATGGTCCGCATGGCCGTCCGCCCGGTACGGTGCCACTATCGCCAGCTGCTGCGGGTTCCCGGGATGCCTCTCCAGTGCCTCCAGTAGCCGCGCGGAAATTTCGGGCCTGCGGTCGGCCAGGCCGCCATCCGGCAGCCCCAAATAACGCCACCGTCCGGCCAGCCCCAGGACGTCCATCGCCGCCGTAAATTCCTCTATTCGGACGGCACCGAGCTGCTCGGGAGTCATCGTGGCGGAGTCCGGGTGCGAGCTCTCCCCAGCTGTGCAGAGCAACACCTCGACGTCCGCGCCCAGCGAGTGCAGCAGCGCCAGCAGGCCTCCCGCGCCGAGAGTTTCGTCATCCGGGTGGGCCGCCAGCACTACAAACCGCATGGCGCTTAGTTCCTGCAGTGCCAGGGGCAGCTCGGCCTGCGCAGCCAGCCCGCTTGCAGCCCAGTCCTTTTCGTCAGTGCCCTGGTCCGTGTGCGAGAAGCTCACCATGGGTGATCCCCGTTCAACGTCAGTTTTCCCAACTGGGCATCGTCCCGCATGGCATGGTGCTGGCGCACGTACAAGCCGAGGTCTGCCATGCGTTTGGCGTACGGTTCGTCGAACGCCAGCGGCGCCGGTCCGCGGTTCCGGCTCACCAAGGACAGGACGCGTTCGACGGCGGCCGCTACCGTTCCGCGCACCCGCAACGCTTCGCTCCACGCGCTGCGGTCCGCCACCGGTGCGTCGTCCTGCACGGACGGGCCGCGCGCGTTGGACAGCGTGCCATCACCGTCGGAAAGGGCACCGCCGTCGATAAGTTCTGCGGTCCGCGCCAGGTACTGGAGAGCGGAGGTCAGGATCCGGTCCGTCTCCCCCAGCGCGGCCAGCGCAACCTGGTCAGGTTCCCGGCCGTTGCCGGCGGCAGTGCGCAGCGATTCCTCATAATCCCTCGCTACGGCCACCGCTCCGCCAAGCCAGCAGGCAGCCACACCCATACCTCCCCACGCGAAACCGGGACGGCTGAAGTACCAGCCATCCCCGCCCAAAGGCACTGCCGGCACCTGGCTGAAATGGACAGTTCCGCTGGGAATTTCCCGCAGTCCGCGCGCCACCCAAGCGGGCTCCTCGCACGTCACGCCCGGGTGCCGCAGGTCCACGGCAAAGGCGGCCCTGCCACCGGTTTCGGTGTGGGCAGTGATCACGGCGCGGTCCAGAAGAGGCGCCAGGGAGCACCACGGCTTGGCGCCGCTCAGCAGGATGCCATCACCATCAGGTTTGGCTTCCAGAAGCGTTCCCGGACCTTCGGCGGCGAACACTCCCCACGCACCGTCACGCGCGTCCGGGGAAAGGGCCGCCTGCGCCAGGATGGCCTGCGCATCCAAGTGCGGTTCGAAAACGCGGCCGGCGGCCACGTCCACGCTGGCCACCGAGGCCAGCAGCTCCCAGAGAAGGCCCGTCTGCCCGTCCCCGGGCTTTGGCCAACTGCTTCCGATGTTCCTGGCAATGGTCAGCAGCGCCGGGACATCGCCGGTCGCCGCCGACACGGCGTCGAGCAGGCTACCCCATTGAGCCAGGTCCGCATCAGCAGAAACCAGGCGGACGGGTTGGGGAAAGCGGCGCTGTCCGGGAGCACCGGTCTCCGGTTTATTTTCAGTCACGTGCTGGCGCCTGTCAGTCCCCTTGCCTACTTTTCTGCCGGTTCGGTAACGGGCGCCGAGGGTGCCATGGTTTCGGCGTTGACCATCCAGGCCAGCTGTTCCAGCCGTTCGATGGCGGCATGCAGCAGGTCGGCGCTGGTCGGATCTTCGTCGTCCACCTCGTCATGGACGTCGCGCATGGTCTTAACCGTGCGTTCGAGCCTGGCGGTGACCAGCTTGACGGCATCCTTAGTGGAAACCAGACCACCGGGAAAGGCCTCAAGCCGGGTATCCGAAGCGACGGTATTGCTCCGGCCGTCGGGCAGGGCATGCAACGCACGCATCCGTTCGGCCGCTTCGTCGGCGAACTGGCGGGCAATGGCGATGATCTCGTCCAGCTGCAAATGAAGATCGCGGAAGTTGGTGCCAACGATGTTCCAGTGGGCCTGCTTGCCCTGCATGTGGAGCTCAATCAGGTCCGTGAGGACCATCTGGAGGTTGCTGGCAAGGGTGGGTGACGCTTTCATCGAATTCCTCCACTGCAGGCTGTCAGTTCCGGACGGGCATCGGCCGGAGAGTCATTCTAAGCATACTTAGCAGTATTCGGGGTGAACGATAGGTTCGCGGGCTAACCGAAGGAGCGGCGCTCAACGCACCCGCGCCAGGGCGAACCCGTCCCAGCCTTTGGATCCGACGGTCTGGATCACAGTGCCCTCCAGCTGCGGGTGATTGCCCAACAGTTGGAGCGCTTGGATGATCCCCGGCGCGTTGACGTCGTCCATGGACGGATCCAGGACTGCCCCCTCCCACACCGCGTTGTCCAGCACGATGGTGGTTCCGGGCCTGCCCAGGCGGACAGCCCACTCCAGGTAGTCGGCGTCGTGTTCCTTGTCCGCATCGATAAACACAAAATCGAAGGGCTCCTGGCCCTCCGCGTGCAGGGCGGCCAAAGTTTCAAGGGCTGCGCCGACGCGCACCTCAACCTTGTCAGCCAGCCCGGCTGCCGCGACGTTGGCCCTTGCGACCTCCGCATGTTTGGTGAGGTATTCGCACGTCACCAGCCGGCCGCCGTCGGGAAGCCCTTGAGCCATCCAGATGCTGCTGAACCCGGCCAGCGTGCCGATCTCCAGCACGCGCCGGGCACCGGAAATCTGGACCAGGAGTTTGAGTAGCTTGCCGGCATTCGGGGTTACCTCGATGGGCGGCATCCCGGCGTCAACGGCGGAGCTCACCGCCCGCCGCAGCGCGTCGTCGGGATGCACCACAGTTGCCGTGAGGAAATCTTCCACTGCCACCCAGCCCGGCTGGGTCTTGTGCTCAAACATGGCCACAGTCTGACATGCAGCCACGCGCCGGTCTAGGAACCGTCTGTGAGGGCCTTTTCCAAGCGGTCCACCTTGGCGCTGAGCTCGCCCTGATAACCGGGCCGGATGTCCGCCTTGATGACCAGGGAAACGCGGCTGCCGAACTGGCCAACGGCTTCGGTGGCGCGCCTGACGACGTCGAACACCTCGTCCCAGTCACCTTCAATGGTGGTGAACATCGAGTCCGTCTGGTTGGGCAGCCCCGACTCCCGGACGATCTTCACCGCGGCAGCGACGGCGTCGTGGACTGAAGCATCGGTGGGACGGGATCCCCCAACGGGCGTACCGGACGGGGCAACTGAAAATGCAAGCAACATAAAGGCAAGTCTGTCATGCCGCCAGACACTGTGAACCGGGCCGGGAACGCCTGCGAACGTCACATAACCCCCTACCCTCCAGTAACCATGATCGCCGCCTAACGCGTTGCTAACCTGATCGAATGAGCATTGCTGTCGTCCGCAAGCCACTACGCGCAGACGCTGCCCGGAACGTGGACAAGATCATCCTGGCCGCGCGCCAGTGCTTCCGCGAGCATGGCCCCGAGGTTCCCCTCCAGACCATCGCAGCGACGGCGGGCGTTGGCCCGGCCACGCTCTTCAGGAATTTCGCCGACAAAGAGGAGCTGGTCCTCGCCGCCCTCAACCGGCAACTGCGCGAGACAGTAGACCCTGTTATGGTCGAGGCCTTGGCGGGAATGGACGCCGCCGAGGGACTGCTGCGCGTCATGAACGCCATCATGGCCGCCGCCAGCGCCGACGCCAACCTGCTGGGCGCCGTGGCGGGACGCCGGGAACTCCTCACCGGAATCACCGGCTCTCTGATGGAATCCATCGGCGTCCTCCTGGTCCGGGGCCAAGGCCAAGGCACCCTGCGGGCCGATATTTCCATGACTGACATGTTCCGGCTGCTGGCCATGCTGATCGGCGTGGTGGATACCATGGAGCCCGGCTCGGACGCCTGGCGCCGCCCGGTGGCCCTCATCGAGGATGCCATCCGTACTGAACGGTCCGGCCGGCCGCTTCCGGCGCACGTCCCACTGCCCGCCTCGCAGTTACATAACGCACACTTCAACTGACCAGGAAACACCCGAGCACGGCCACTGGCCTTCCCTCCCCCTCCCTCACCATTGTGAGTGTCAAGACGTTGGATTAGACTCTAATGGGGTTACGCAGCCAGCCTCTGAACTATCAGAGGAGTAAGAAAATGCGTTTCGTTTTAGACATTCAACAGGCCTCGGTGGTTGTCCAATGAATCACTCGAAGCTTTCACAGTTCATCAATGATCCGCGCGGCCCCGAAGAGGTCCTGCCGTCGCTTGCCGCGGAGGACCTGGCCAATCTGCTGGACGCCCTCTACCAAAACCTGGACACGCCTGCCCCGGACTTCGGCGCGCAGGTATGGTACGAGCTTGCCGTCGAGGAAAGCGCCCGCCGGACAGCCCCGCCGGAGGATGAGCAGTCGGCCTAAGCGGCCGCTAACCAGATCGCGGACTCCGATGGGCCCGCCTTGCTGAACCGGCAGTGACGACGGTCAGCGGGCGTCGCCCTCGGGGTCTTTTTCTTGGGGCTTGCCTTCTTGAGGCCCGCCCTCCTGGGGCTCGTCACCAGGGCCCTTTTCCGAGTGCCCTTGAACGGCGTCGAGGTCTTCCTCGGCTTCCTGCACCTCACAGTCGTGGTGATGCGGCACGTGGTCCTTCGCCTGGATCAAGTGCTGCTGCAATTTCTCCTCGGCGGCGCGGCGGCGCCGGGAGGTATCCCGTAACTCCCTGGTGGCTTCGGACGCACTCTTGTCGTAGATGGGCCGGGACTTCTGTTCTGAACCTTGCTTGTCGGCACCGCCGGCGCCATCCAGTGCGTGGTGCTCTGCTAGTTCGTTCATTTCACCTGGCTCCTCTTTGGCCGCAACTGCCAAGTCACAGCTGCTGTCTGTCCGGGCATCAGTCGTTGGGCGCTGATTCCCGATTGCGGACCTCGGCCCGGACCGCCGCGTGGAGTGCGGCCATGCCCGGTTCCTGGCTGACGTCCATGGCCAGTCTTATCCGTTCAGAGAGGATGTCAAGGTCCTCCGGCGGCAAGTCGGCGAGGGACCTGAACCGGGTGAAGAAGCGCTTGACCGGCAGCCCGGCGCGCCATCCAGCGTCCGTGGGATGGCGGGGCTTGCCGGGTCTGTTACGGGCTACGTGCAGCTCTATTTCCATGGTCAGTGCTCTCACGAGAATCCACGGCCAACTGCATAGCCTGCCTCATGCTACAACTCATGTGATGCCCACCACTAGGGGTCCAGGTCAGTTCCACCCGAGCAACCGCAGGAGGGCGGCTGTCCCTGCGCCGACGATGACCACCACCAGGAACGGCGCCCGTAAAGCCAGCGCGATGGCGGCGGCGGCGAGAGCTCCCAGCCGTGCATCCGCAGCCAGGGTCTGGCCGGACGCTACCGTGTTGACGATGGTAAGGGACGCCAGCAGCCCGATGGTCATGGTCCCGGCCACGCGCGACATCCGGGGGTCTTTGAGAAGCTTCGCCGGGACGAAATAGCCCACCAGCTTCCACGCGTACGCAAGCAGGCACGCCAACAGCAGCCAGAACCAGAGGTTCATGGACCCACCTGCCCTGTTTCGCCGCGGCTGTCCCCGCGGGTTTCCCCGTCGATGTTCCGGGCCGGGCCCCTATGGCGTGCCGGCTGGTTTTCCCGGTGTCCGTGGTGTTCCTCGTAGGGATTAACGTCCGGTTCCAGCCCCTCATCACTGCGGCCGTGGCTGAACCAGCCGATCAGGGCGGCCACCACCGCGGCGATCAGAATGGGCACGCCCGCGGGAACGAAGGGCACGGCAACCACCGTGGCCAGGGCACACACCACGGCTATTGCAGCGGGCTCCCTGCCCTTGAGCCGCGGCCAGAGCAGGCCCAGGAAGGCCGCGACAGCCGCGCCGTCCAAGCCCCACTGCTTCGGATCGCCGAGCCCGCTTCCCGCCAGTGCTCCCACCGCCGTGAAGAGGTTCCAGAGCACGTAGATGCCGATGCCGGCGGTCCAGAAACCGCGCCGCTGCTCGCCTGGATCGGTCTGCCCGGTGCTGGTGGCCGTGGACTCGTCAATGGTGACCTGCGCGGCGACATATCGCCGCCATCCCGTCGGATGCAGGAGGGCGTTCAACTGCATCCCGTAGATGCCGTTGCGCATGCCCAGGAGTGTGGCCGCGCTCATGGCTGCGATGCCGGAGCCGCCGCCCGCCACCACGCCGATAAACGCGAACTGGGAACCGCCGCTGAACAACAGGAGGCTGAGCGCCATGGTCTGCCAGAAATCAAGGCCGGACGTGACAGAGAGGGCGCCGAAGGAAATCCCGTACAGGCCGGTGGCAATGCTGATGGAGATGCCCACCCGGACCGCGGGCGATGCGGGCAGTTTCACGGCCGCCACCGGGCATCGGTCGCCCGCAGGCTCCAGGCCCACAGGATAAGCGGGAGCTGAAGCGGAAGCCTGACCGAATGTGCCTTGCGCTGCGCCGGCGACCCCGCCGGGCCATACGCGCGGCGGAGGGCGTCCACATGGCCGGCCAGGAATACGGTGAACATCGCCGTCACGGCGGCGGCCGTCGCCCGGCGCGTGGCGGGAATCAGGAGTCCGATGGCGGCGCCCGCCTCCAGCAGTCCGCTCACCGCAACCCATTCCTCCCGGCTCATCACCGCCAGCGGCCGCCCGCCGCCGTCGTGCATTTTGCTCGCCTCGCGCGTGCTGTCCGGGCTGGCGTCCGGATCATCGCGGCAGAGGTAGTCAGGGACCACTTGCGCGAAGAACCGCGGCTCGCGGAAGTGCTTCATGGCGCTGGTCAGCAGCAGAGCGCTCATGGCTGCTGCGGAGATAGTTTGGACGGCCCGCCCGGACCAGCGAAAAGGCATGGCTCCACTCAATCACAGCGGACCGCCCGCGCGTAAAACACGCGGCCAGCGCCGTGACCAGCCGGGGCTCCGCGGGGATGCCCGGGTTTGCCCGGGGGCTCAGGACGGCAGCTGAGCCTGTTGGCTGCTCGACTGGAGCTGCGCCAGCACCCTGGCGGGCTTGTTGGTGGTGATCTCGTGGACACCAAGCCCCTGGCAGAGGGCTACGTCGCGTTCGGTGTCCACGGTCCAGACGCGGAACCGGCGGCCGGATTCCAGCCAGCGTTGAACGTTCCGGGCGTGTTCGCGGACGTAAATGATGCCAGGTCCTGCGAGTCCCACCTCGCAGTCGTCCAGGATCCGCTCGCCTTCCAACTGCGCAGCCCTCATGACGTTGGCGACGGCGCCGCCCGCCAGGTGTCCCAGGCTCAGTTCGTCACGGATTTCGTCGACGTCGATATCGTCCACCAGTTGGCAGATGTGCTCAGCGGGGACAGTCCTGAGCAGGTGCTTCACCGAATCGGGGCTGAAGCTCATGAAGGAGACGCGGACGTTATCCAGCATTGAGGTGGCGGCGTCCCAACCCTCGCTCCGGAGCACGCCCAGCACCCGGTCTTCGAGCCTCAGCTGGTACGGGCTGGGATGCTTGAGTTCGATAGCCAGTCCAATGGGCCGGCCGGTTCCGCGCAGGATGTTCAGGAGTTCCGGCAGAGTCAGGAACTGCTCTGACTTTGCGCCATATTTCTCCGGGATCCGGGCACCCTTCCAGGACGAGAAGTCCAGCAGCCGCAACTCGGCAAGCGTCCGGTCCGCCACCGGCCCGGTTCCGTCAGAGGTTCTGTCCAAATTCGCGTCATGGATCAGCACGGCGTGCTGGTCCCGGGTGAGGTGTACATCGCACTCCACCCCGTCGGCGCCGTCGGCAATGGCCTGGAGGTACGCGGCGCGGGTGTGTTCGGCAAATGCGGCGCTGGCGCCCCGGTGGGCGAAAACCAGTGGACGCTCCGGCACAGACTCGTCGAATGTCATGAGGACACGTTAGCGGACCAGGCCTGAGCGCACGGGACTAGGCTGGGCACATGCAGGTGAACTCTGAGCCAATAACCCGGCAAGCCACTCCTCAGCCCCCCGGCGCGGTGCCGCCAGGCAGGAAGACGGGGACCTCCGTCGTCGGCCATCAACTCAGCGCGGGGGACGCCGAAAAGGCGGCAGCGCTGCGGAAAATGAAGCTCGTGGCGCTGGGACTTCTCATTGCCATGGCCATCGTTTTTGTGTTCGCGTTCGCGCTGCAGAAGGAGTATCCGTGGCTGCAGTACGTCCGCGCCGCGGCGGAGGGCGGCATGGTGGGCGCGCTGGCCGACTGGTTCGCCGTCACTGCCCTGTTCAAGTACCCCATGGGCATCAAGATCCCGCACACCGCCATTATTCCGCGCCGCAAGGACCAGATCGGGGCGTCGCTGGGCGAGTTTGTGGAAACCAACTTCCTGTCCGAACAGGTGGTCCAGGAGAAGCTCGCGTCCGTGGATGTGGCCCGGAAGGCGGGAGCATGGCTGTCCGGCCCCGGCGGTGCCGAGCGCGTGGCGAAGGAAGGTGCCGCCGTCATCCGCGGCGCGTTCAAAGTGCTAAACGACGACGACGTCCAGGCAGTCA
This sequence comes from Pseudarthrobacter sulfonivorans, assembly GCF_031454915.1. GTDB lineage: Bacteria > Actinomycetota > Actinomycetes > Actinomycetales > Micrococcaceae > Arthrobacter > Arthrobacter sulfonivorans_C. The sequence goes on from NZ_JAVDRS010000002.1 coordinate 380,747, forward strand.
TCGAGGCAATGGTCCGTAAGCACCTGCTGGCTCCGCCGTGGGGACCGCCGGTGGGCAGGATGGCGGAGCGGATTTTTGCCGACGGGCACCACCACAAGCTGGTGGACCTGCTGGTGGACCGCGCAGCGGACTGGGTGGACGACAACCACGAGACCGTCAGCCGCCTGGTCTCCGACCGCTCCCCCACCTGGGTCCCGCAGTTCGTGGACGGGCTGGTGGGCGACAAGGTGTACGTCGAAATCCTCAAGTTCACCCGCGCCGTGCAGGCCGATCCGAACCACCAGGTGCGGCAGCAGATCGACAAATACCTGAACGACCTCGCGCAGGACCTCCAGTACGATCCCGCCATGATCGCCCGCGCCGAGGACATCAAGGCCCAGGTCCTGGGTGATCCCGAGGTCCGCGAACTGGCGTCCCGCACGTGGGGAACCCTGAAGAACGCCCTGCTCAGCGCCGTGGACGATCCGGACAGCGAGCTCGCTGTGAGGTTCAAGGCCGCGGTCCGGGACTTCGGCTCGCGCCTGGTCAACGACGACGAACTGGCCGGCAAGGTCAACGCCTGGATCGGCGATGCCGCCGGCTATCTGGTGCGAACGTACCGCTCGGACATCGCGGGTGTGATCACCGATACCGTGGCGCGCTGGGATGCTGAGGAAACGTCCCAGAAGATCGAGCTGCAGGTGGGCAAGGACCTGCAGTTCATCCGGATCAACGGCACGGTGGTGGGTTCGCTGGCAGGGTTGGCCATCTTCAGCGCGGCGCATCTGGTGTTCGGTTAGCCGCGCCCTTTAAGGCAACGCGGGGTCACTAGGCGCCCGATAAACCGCCAGGAATGGGCATTGAGTGACCCCGCGTTGCAGGCAGGAGGACTACGCGAAAGACTCCAGCTCGACGCCGGCTGCTTCCAGCCCAGCCCGGACGGCGGTGGCCATCTCGACGGCGCCGGGGGTGTCGCCATGGATGCACAGGGAGTCGGGCCTGACCTGGACCACGGTTCCGTCCACGGCCACCACTTCGCCTTTGGTCGCGAGGCGCACGGCGCGCTCAACGATGGAGCCGACGTCGTGAAGGACGGCGCCTTCCTGCGAGCGCGGCACCAGTGTGCCATCCGCCTGGTAGGCGCGGTCCACAAAGGCCTCCACAAAGACGGGGTGCCCGGCTTCCTTCGCCTGGACCAGGAGCTGCGATCCGGGCAAGCCAAGAATCGGCAACCCGGGGTCGTAGGCCTGGATGGCGGCAACTACTGCTGAAGCCTGCTCGGCGTCATGCACAAGCCGGTTGTAGAGGGCGCCATGCGGCTTGACGTAGTCAACGGAGGCACCCACGGCGTGCGCCACGCCGTCGAGCGCTCCCAGCTGGTACAGGACGTCACCGAAAAGCTCGTCAAAGGACATATCCAGGGACCGGCGGCCGAAGCCGGCCAGATCCCGGTAGCCCACGTGCGCGCCCACCGTCACATCGAGCTCGAACGCCGCGCGGCAGCTGTCCAGCATGGTGACCGGATCCCCGGCGTGGAAGCCGCAGGCCACGTTGGCGCTGGTCACGAGCGGGAACATCGAGGCGTCATCGCCCATGGTCCACGAGCCGAACGATTCGCCGAGGTCAGCGTTAAGATCCAAGGTTGTTGCCCTCCAGGGTTTTGTTGTCCGGGGTGTTGTTGCCCATGCCGTTGTTCTCCGCGGCTGCGGAGGGGGCTTTGAGCTCCCCTGGAATCGTATCCGGCATCGGGCCGAAAGCCTCCTTGGCATTCGCCACCACAGCCCGGCCCATCATGAGGTTGGCGGCGCCGCCCACCACTGCGCCAATGCCGAACGGCAGGGCACGGCCAAGGAGCGCAGAGCCCTGGCGCTTGAGCAGGTTCTTGAGGAAGGCTTTCTGGATTTTCGTCCGGATGGCGCCGAAACCCGTGGGCATGGACTTAGTCAGCACATTTCCCCATGTCTGGGTTGCGCTGGCACCCTTGCCCATGGCCTGGCCGCTCAGCGTACCCAGCAGGGCAGTCCCCTCTTCGCCCAGCATGATGGCCATGACCATGGTGCTGGCCTTTTCCGGGTTGGTCAGGCGGATCCCGTGGAGCTCGGCCAGCGACGTGGCGAAGAGGGCGGTGGCCTCGAGGAAGCCAACCGTGGCCGCGGCGGAAAGCCCCAGGGAGGCAACAGTTCCGACGCCGGGCACAACCGCGGTTGCCCCGACGATCGCACCGCCGCCGGTCACTGCCCGCAGGTAGTCCCGCTCCAGGATTTCCGCGAGCCTTGCCGCGCTGGCGCCGGGATGCTTACGCTGCAGCCGCCGGACGTAGGCGAGCACCAGCGGCCGTTGGATTTCGACCGCCCTCAGGAGCATGTTGTGGACACCGGGTTTCGGCTTGCCGTCGGCATCGAACACCGCGTTGTGGGCGGTCTCCTGGGCGATGCGTACTGCGGGATTGCTGCGCTTGGCCATGGTCACCTCTGCTTCTGTAGTAGATCGGTCCGCCGGCAGCATGGCTGCGGCCTTGCCTTAACTGCTTGCCTTAACACTAAGGGTGCTTAACACTACGTACCCTCTCGGTTCCACCGATATCCGGCCGCGCCTAGACTTGCCCTATGCCCACACTCCAAGCCCTGCGGCCGTTTGCGCACCGCGAGTACCGGGTCCTCATCGCAGCCCTGGCCATCTCCATCTTCGGATCCGGCATGTGGGCTGTCGCCATGGTCTACCAGGTGATCCACCTCGGCGGCGGGCCGCTTGAACTTTCCCTCGTGGCGGCCGCGGGCAGCGTTGGCCTGGTGGCCTTTGTCCTCGCCGGCGGGATCGCAGCGGACAGGGTTCCGCAGCGGCTGCTCATCATCGCCGTCGAAGGCGCCAACCTGGCTGTGATCGCGGCCATCAGCGGCCTGGCGATGGCGGGCTGGCTGCAGCTGTGGCATCTGGCCGTGGGCAGCTTTGTCCTGGGCGTGGGCGCTGCCTTCTTCTTCCCGGCCTACTCGGCGATCCTGCCGCGTATCCTGCCGGCCCAGGACCTGCTGGCGGCCAATGGCATGGAAGGCACCATGCGGCCCATCCTCCAGCAGGCAGCCGGACCTGCCGTCGCGGGTGTCCTGGTCGCCGCACTCTCGCCGTCCCATGCCGTGACCGGCGTGGCCGGTTGCCACCTCCTGGCGTTCATCATCCTGAACTTCCTGGGGCGCCATGCCCTGGAGGCGCCCGTCAACGGGGCAGAGGAAAGCGGCTCCCAAGGCACCGGCTCCGGAACGCACGAACGCCCCGCCAGGACGTCGTTCTTCCACGACCTCCGCGAGGGCGTCAGCTACACCATCCGCACGCCATGGCTGCTGTGGACCCTGCTCTGGGCCTGCGTTTCCGTGCTGTTCCTGATAGGACCCATCGAAGTCCTGATGCCGTTTGTGGTTCGCGACCAACTGGGCGGCGACTCCCGGATGTTCGGCTTCCTGCTCGCCGTGATGGGCGTGGGCGGGGCGATCGGATCACTGGTGACCGCATCCCTGAAACTGCCGCGCCGCTACCTCACGGTGATGATGGTGTGCTGGGGTGCCGGCAGCCTGCCGCTGGCCGCCGTCGGAATCCTCGACAGCTTCTGGACCATTGCCGCCGCGATGTTCATCTTCGGCGCCACCGGCAGTGTGGGCATGGTCATCTGGGGCACACTGCTGCAACGGCGGGTACCCGGGCACCTGCTGGGCAGGGTCTCCAGCCTGGACTTCTTTGTGTCCCTCGCGCTGATGCCGGTATCCATGGCACTGGCCGGTCCGGCCGCCGAGGTCTTTCCGATCTGGGCGATCTTCCTGTTCGCCGGCGGCGTCTGCCCTGTCCTGGCAGTGATTGCCATGATCGCGGCCCGGATGCCCCAGGACGAGCTGGCCCACCCGCTGGACCCTGCCCCTGTACCCGCTGCGGAACGCACGACGGCGGCGGGAGACTGACGCTGCTGCGCTGCTTCCAGCGCGTGTCATCTCCCGCCGCCGCCGGCAGGGTCCTTTACCCCACCGCTTGCACGATGGGCAGGCTCGCCGTGGGCGGTCCGCCGGGGAACACTGTTGGCTCGGGGAACTCAACCGGTTCCAGCGCAACCCGGACCGGTTCGGCACCCACCCTGAACACCTGGCCGCGGACATCCACGTCCAGCTGACCGCCGCTCTGGACGCTGAGGGTAAGCGCACCGGCGTCGAGCTCCACCAGCAGCAGCCGGCCACGGACCTTCAGATGGAAGGACAGCGCGTCCCACTCCGCCGGAAGCCGCGGATCAAAGAACGGCATGTGGCCCTGGTCGCGGAGCCCGGCGAAGCCGCAGACCAGTGAGCTCCAGACTCCGCCGGTGGACGCAATGTGCACGCCGTCGATGGTGTTCCCGTGCGTGTCATCGAGGTCGATGAAAACGGCGTTGGTGAAGTGGTCCAGGGCTGCTTCGGGGTGCCCAACTTCGGCTGCCATGATCCCCTGCACACAGGCGGACAGGGTGGAGTCGCCGGTGGTGATGGGATCGTAGAAGTCAAAGGCGCGGCGCTTTTCCACCGCCGTAAAGTCCTGCCACTGCAGGAACATGGCCAGCACGGTATCTGCCTGCTTCAGCACCTGGTGGCGGTAGATCACCAGCGGGTGGAAGTTCAGCAGCAGCGGGTACTTTGACCGGGCCGTGGTCCAGTCCCAGGGCTCCAGGGTCATGAAGTCGTTGTCCTGCGAATAGACCTGAAGGTCCTCGTCGAACGGCAGGTGCATCCGGTTGGCGGCCTGCACCCAGAGCTCGCGTTCAGCGTCGTCGATCGCCTGGTGGTCCAAAGCAGCGGCGGCGCGCAGGTTAAAGCGGGCCATCACGTTGGTGTACAAGTTGTCGTTAACCACCGCTGTGTACTCATCGGGGCCTGTGACGCCGTGGATGTGGAAGAGCCCGTCCTTGCCAAAGAAGCCCAGCGAGATCCACATCCGGGCCGTTTCGATCAGCAGTTCGGCGCCCATGCCTTCACGGAAGGTGTCGTCACCGCTGGCCCACACGTAGCGGCTGGTGGCGAAGGCGATGGCGGCGGCGATGTGGAACTGCGCCGTGCCGGCAGCGTAATAGGCGCTGGCTTCGAGGCCGTTGATAGTGCGCCAGGGAAACAGGGCGCCATCCACGCTGAGCTCTTTGGCCCGGATCTTGGCAGCCGGCAGCATCTCGTGCCGGAACTCCAGGACCTGGCGGGCACCGTCGGGGTTCGTGTAGGTGAGGTAGGGCAGGAGGTAGACCTCCTGGTCCCAGAAATAGTGCCCCTCGTAACCGGAACCGGTGACGCCTTTTGCGGGGATGCCTGCGACGTCGGCCCGCGCCGTTGCCTGCGCCAGCTGGAACAGGTTCCACCGGATGGCCTGCTGGAGCTGGGGCTGGCCAGCCACCACGATGTCCGAGGTGGCCCAGTACCCGCGGTAGTGCTCCCGGCTCTCGACGAAGATGTCCTCCACGGACCGGAGCCCGGCTTCGGCGGTTTCCGCGGCGTCCCGTTCAGCATCCTGGACGCCGGGTCCGGCGGCGTAGCTGACGCTCTTTTCGAGCCGGAACGGCTCGTCGGCACGGACAGCCAGGACGTAGCGGACGCTGCTGTCGTCTTCACCGGCCACAGTTTCGAAGGGCTGGTGGCCGGCCGAGGTCCAGTGGTCCACCGCCAGTCCCACGCGCTGCCCGGATTCGGCCGCTTGCCAGGACAGGCGGAGCGAGCCGTCGCCGCCGTCGATCCGTACCGGGAGCAGGACCCGGCCTGCGTGCCGACCGGCGCGGCGCGGGTCATGCGCCGAGTGGTCCTCCACAGGCTGGTCCTGGCGGTTGATGACCGACGACGTGACGTCGGCGGAAACCTCACGGTCTGAAGCGACTTCCAGCGAGATGCCCAGGCTTCCGCGCGACGCGAAGCCCACCGCACGGCGTTCCGTGGTGGTCACCGTGGCGCCGGACCGGCAGCGCCACGTGATGCGGCATTCGTAGATGCCGGTGGCGAAATCAACCGTTCGGCGGTAGTCCAGCACATCCGATTCCGCGAGCGAGAGGGACTCACCATCGATGATTACCGTGAAGTTGTTGGCATCCGGGATGTAGATGATCCGCTGGCCGGTCCGGGCAAAGCCGAACGCGTTTTCCGCGTGCTTGATGTCCCAGATCTCGTGCAGGCCGTTGATGAAGCTGCCCGGCAGTTCGGCGTCCGCCGCCGCCCAGTGGGCGCCACGTATGCCCAGGTGCCCGTTGCCCAAGGCAAAGAGCGTCTCCAGGGTGCCCGCGCTGCCTGGCTGGTGGTGGGTCTCCACAAGCTGCCAGGGGGTGTCGGGGAACCGTTCGCGGTCCGCGGTGATAAGTGCCATGGTGTTGGGATCCTTTTGGCGTGGTGCTGGTCTGGGTGATGCGCGCTGGGCGGTTGCCCGGCCGGGGAGGCTGCCCGGCCGGGGGGGGCTGGCTAGAGAAGTTCCTGGAGGTCGTTGACCACCCGGGTGGCTCCGGCGTCGAGCAGGGTCTGCCGGCCGGCGCCCCTGTCGACGCCGATCACGGAGTGGAAGGTCCCGGCGTGTCCGGCCTGGACACCGGAGACCGCGTCCTCAACCACCACGCACTCTTCGCTGGGCAGGCCCAACAGCTGTGCTGCGTAATTGTAGGTGGCCGGGTTCGGTTTGCCGGGCAGTCCCTCGGCCGCAGCCACCACGCCGTCCACCACCACGTCGAAGTGCCCGTTCAGGCCGGCGGCCTTCAGGACCGCGGGCGCGTTCCGGGAAGAAGAGACGACGGCGACCTTGAGCCCGCGGTCCAGCGCAGCTTCGAGGAAGCGTACCGACCCTTCGAAGGGCTCGACGCCGGCGCTGACGATGTCGTTGAAAACCTGGTTCTTGCGGTTGCCGAGTCCCTGCACGGTGGCGCGGGAGGGATCCTCATTCGCAGAGTCTCCACCAGCGGGACCGGCACCGGCTGAGCCGTCTGAGCCGTCGGTGGAAGAGCCTTCGGGGAGCACGATGCCGCGGGAAGCCAGGAAATCCCGGACGCCGTCGAACCGGGGCTTACCGTCGATGTGGTCGAAGTAGTCTTCCTCCCGGTAGCCGGGCACGTCGGGGCGGGACGTGAGGTAACCCTCGAAGAGTTGTTTCCATGCCTCTTCATGGACGGTGGCCGTGGGTGTCAGCACTCCGTCAAGATCGAAAAGGATGGCAGAAGCGGTGGTCCAGCCGGGGTTTTGGGTTGTCAGAACGTCAGTCATGCGCAGTGTCCTTCCAGACGGCGGGGAGCCCCAGGGGGGCGTAACTCAAATGGGCGTAATTTCAACGGGCGGGAAATTCAACGGGCGGGATCTCAACATCGGGTCCTCAGCATCCGGGCAGCAAAGGGCGAAGGCAGAACCGTGGATTCGCGGGCAACGGCGTCCGCTGGATCAGCAGGAGCGGCTAATGGCCAGGGCTGGGACCTCGGCGGGCCGGTGGGCTGCTGTTAATCGTCTTCTTACATGATGAGCGCCTTGTTGCGGCCTGACAACTTGTGGGACCAGGCGGGGAGGCACAACGCGGGCAGAGGCATGGCACATGGGCATCCGTGCGGCATCCCTTCCAGCTGATTCAACGGCCGGAGGGGACTCAGGCCAACATCGAGTGTAAGCGCTTACAAATTTCGCTTGCAACTGGATTAGCAGCCGCTCAGCCGAGTATGTAGTGGCGAAGGAAGGCGCTGACGTCCACCATTTCGGTTTTGCTCATCGCGTGGCCCATCCCGGGATACGTCCGGGCGGTCAGCTGGGTGTTCTCATGCAGCCACTGCGCGGTGTACGCGGTGGCGTCCTCGTTGATCACGAGGTCCGCCTTGTCCCGCCCCCAGAAGAACGGTGGCGGGGTCTCAAAGGAATCGGTGAGGGACAGCAGCTCGTTCTCCAGCACAAAACCGGACAGCCCCACCGTTGCCTTGTAGTCGGCGGGGTGCAGGCGCAGGAGCGTGCTGGCCATGGCCATGCCTTGGGAGTAGCCCATGAGGCTGACGCTGCTGTGGCGGCTCCTCACGGAGCTGATCCAGGAGTGGACGGAGTTGGTGGCTGCGATGACATCGGCAAAATCGTTGGCCAGGAAGTAGTCCAGCAGGAACCAGCCGTAGTGGTCGCCGATCACCATGGGGGCCCGCAGTGCGGCGCAGGTGAACTCCGGGGGCAGGTAGTCGAACAGCCGCACCATCCGGGACTCGTCCGTGCCGTAGCCGTGCATGAGGATGAGCAGCGGCGTGCCGTCCCGTTCAGCTTCCGGCCTGGACCAAACAACTGTCTCCATCCGACCAGCCTAGCCAGTGCGGCCCGCTGAACAGCCATGACACAGCCAAGGTGCAGCCCGGCCGGAGATTGAATCGCGCCCGGCCCGGCTGTAGGTTGAGGGAGGACAGCATGCTTACCAGTTCGGCACCACAAGTACTCGAACCCCAAGGAGCAAGTCATGAGAATCGGTTCCGCCATCTTCCTTATCGCGCTCGGCGCCATCCTCGCCTGGGCCGTCGCTCCGGGACTGATCCCCTTCGTGGATCAGGTTCTGGTTGGTTACATCCTCATGGCAGTTGGCGTCATCGGGCTGATCGCCTCCCTCGTCCTGGCGTCACCAGGCCGCAGCCGGCGCATCAGCGAAACCCGCTCAGTGGTTGACCCGAACACCGGCGAGCGCATCACCCGCAACGAAAGCCGCGACGGCGGACTATAGCTTCCCGGACCGGAAGCGCCCGTCATGAAACCCGCCAGGCCGGGCCGGACCCCCGCGGTCCGGTCCGGCCTTTTTTCGCCCACCGGACCCGCCTCGCCCGCGAGACCAGGCCGTCGTCTTTGTTTCATGTGGATTTCCGTTGACAAACCAACATAAGCAAAGATAAAGTCAAGTAATTCCACATCATGTGATGCCAGTCACGGATGGATCCCCAGACTTTACGCAATGGAGGGTACGTGTTCGCCGAAGAGCGCCAGCAGAAGATTGCCGAGCTTGTTGCCGGCAACGGCCGGGTCAGCGTGACCATGCTGGCTGAGCGCTTCCGCATCACCACCGAAACCGTCCGCCGCGACCTCGCCACCCTCGAAACTGCCGGCACCGTGCGCCGGGTCCACGGCGGCGCAGTGGCAGCCGACCGTTTCAGCACCACCGAGGAAAGCATCAACGAGCGGACCATCCAGCGCCCGGACCAGAAGATGCGCATCGCACAGGCAGCCCTGGCCCTGATCCCCCAGGCAAAGTCCGGGAGCATCCTGCTCGACGCCGGTTCCACCACCGAAGCGCTTGCCGACCTGCTCTCCCGCCGCGCCGCCGTCGAGCCTTCCGCGGCGGACTACCCGCCCGAACTTGTGGTCATCACGCACGCCGTCCCCATCGCGGCCAGGCTGGCAAGCGCACCCGGAATTGCCCTGCAAATACTCGGCGGCCGGGTACGCGGCCTCACCCAGGCCGCCGTGGGACAGGCCACCGTGGAATCCGCCCAGCGGATACGCCCGGACATCGCGTTCATCGGCACCAACGGCATCCACGCAAGCTTTGGCCTCAGCACGCCCGATCCTGAAGAAGCCGCCGTCAAGGCAGCCTTCGTCCAGTCGGCACGCCGCATTGTGGTGCTGGCCGACTCCTCCAAGCTGGACGCGGAAACCCTGGTCCAGTTCGCCTCCCTGAAAGATCTGGACACCTTGATTACAGACAGCGAGCCCAGCCCGGAACTCACAGCAGCCCTGGCCGATGCCGGCGTTGACGTGGTGATCGCATGATCGTCACGTTCACGGCCAACCCCAGCCTGGACCGCACGGTGGCCCTCCCCGGCCCCCTGGAACGCGGCGAAGTCCAGCGCGCCGTCTCCGTCAGCCAGGAATCCGGCGGCAAGGGCGTCAACGTGTCCCGGGCGCTGGTTGCCTCGGGCCTGGAGACCATCGCCGTGCTTCCGGGCGGCGACAGTGATCCTGTCCTGGCCGGCCTGCGTCACGACAGCGTCCCCTTCGCAGCGCTGCCCATCGACGAGCCGCTGCGCACCAACGTGGCGCTCACTGAACCGGGCGGCGTAACCACCAAGATCAACGAGCCCGGCCCGGTACTGAGTGAGGAGGAGCAGGAAGCCCTGATCAGCCTGCTCCTGGAACGCGCGCGCGGTGCCAGCTGGGTTGTCCTCGCAGGCTCCCTGCCGCCCGGTTTCCCGGCCGATTTCTACGCCACCGTCACCCGGCGGCTGCGGAATGGCGCGGGCGACGGCACGCCGCTCATCGCGGTCGACTCTTCAGGCGGGCCGCTCGTCGCAGCCGTAGCTGACACGTCGGATGGCACCACGCCGGACGGCACGTCCGGGAAACCGGACCTCCTCAAACCCAACGCCGAGGAACTGGCGGAACTGGCTGCAGCAGCCGGCTTCGCCACGGCGTCAACCGCAGAAGAACTGGAAGCGGATCCGGAGGCTGCCGCCGAGGCCGCCGCCGCCGTCGTGCGTTCCGGTGTGGGTGCGGTGCTGGCAACTCTCGGATCCAAGGGAGCTGTCCTGGTAACGGCCGACGGCGCGTGGCTGGCTACGCATCCGCCGGTCGCCGCGGTCAGTACGGTCGGTGCGGGCGATTCATCGCTGGCCGGCTATCTGCTCGCCCACGGCCAGGGCGCCGCCCCGGCCGATTGCCTCCGTCAGGCAGTGGCACACGGTGCCGCCGCCGCCTCCCTGCCGGGTTCCACTGTCCCGGCAGTCCACCAAACCACCCCGGATGCCGTAACCATCACGGCCCTTCGAAAGGATTGACAGTGACTCAGCTCATCACCACCGAACTGGTCGAGCTCGACCAGAACCTGGGCACCTCGCCCGAGGACGTGATCCGGCACCTGGCCAGCAAAGTAGCTGCCACCGGCCGCGCGTCGGAAGTTGAAGGCCTCTTTGCCGACGCCTTCGCCCGCGAGCAGAAGACCGCCACCGGCATCCCGGGCGGCATTGCCATCCCGCACTGCCGCTCCAACGCCGTCATCGAACCAACCCTGGCCATGGCCCGCCTGAACCCCAAGGTGGACTTCGGTGCCAAGGACGGCCCCGCAGACCTGATCTTCTTCATCGCCGCCCCCGGCGGAGCGGACCAGGAGCACCTCAAACTCCTGTCCAAGCTGGCCCGGTCTTTGATCAAAAAGGACTTCACGGCAGCGCTGCGTGCGGCATCCAGCCGCGAGGAGATCGTGGCGCTGGTGGACGGCGCCCTGGCGGATAAGCCGGCTGCCCACGCAGCCCCTGCGCCTGCCGATGCTGCTGCTGCGGCAGCCGCTGCGGGTTCGGTTTCGACAGGCTCAACCACCGGATCCGGCCCCAAGCGCCTCGTAGCTGTCACGGCCTGCCCCACCGGCATCGCCCACACCTACATGGCCGCCGACTCGCTGGTTGCCGCCGCCCAGGAAATGGGCGTGGACCTGCAGGTTGAAACGCAGGGCTCCTCCGGCGCCAAGCCGTTGGACCCCGCAGTCATTGCAGCCGCAGACGCCGTGATTTTCGCGGTGGACGTGGACGTCCGCGGCAAGGAGCGCTTCGCCGGCAAGCCCGTCATCAACGCACCTGTCAAGCGCGGCATCGACGAGCCCGCCAAGATGGTCCAGGAAGCACTCGCTGCCGCTGACAATCCGAATGCGCGCCGCGTCCCCCACTTCGGGGCCGAGGAGCAGGCCGAGAACGAGGCCACCGAAAAGGGCGAGCACATCGGCCAGAAGCTGAAGAAAGCACTGCTCACCGGTGTCAGCTACATGATCCCCTTTGTGGCCGGTGGCGGCCTGCTGATCGCCCTGGGCTTCCTGCTGGGCGGCTACGACATCACGGGCGTCGCTGACAAGGTGGTGGTGGAGAACAACTTCGGCAACCTGCCCGAAGGCGGACTTGCGATCTACCTTGGCGCGGTCATGTTCAAGATCGGCGCCCTGTCCATGGGCTTCCTGGTTCCCGCACTGGCCGGCTACATCGCCTACGCGATCGCCGACCGTCCGGGCATTGCGCCCGGCTTTGTTGCCGGCGCCGTAGCAGGGTTCATGGGTGCCGGCTTCCTGGGCGGCATCGTGGGCGGCCTGCTCGCCGGCTACATGGCGCACCTGATCGGCACCTGGCAGGTGCCGCGCTGGCTCCGTGGCCTCATGCCCGTGGTGATCATCCCGCTGCTGGCCTCCATCTTTGCCTCCGGCCTGATGTTCCTGGTCCTCGGCGGCCCCATTGCCGGCATCACGGCCGGACTGAACTCCTGGCTCTCGGGTATGACCGGGGCCTCGGCCGTGGTCCTCGGCATCATCCTGGGCCTCATGATGTGCTTCGACCTCGGCGGTCCGGTCAACAAGGTGGCATACGCCTTTGCTGTTGCCGGCCTGAGCGCGGGCAGCGCCACCAACCAGGCTCCGTGGCAGATCATGGCGACCGTGATGGCCGCCGGAATGGTTCCGCCGCTGGCGATGGCCCTGGCCACCGTCCTGGACAAGAAGCTCTTCAGCCTGGCCGAGCGTGAAAACGGCAAGGCCGCCTGGCTGCTGGGAGCATCCTTCATCTCCGAAGGTGCCATCCCGTTCGCCGCTGCCGATCCGCTGCGCGTCATCCCCGCCAGCATGGTGGGTGGCGCCCTCACCGGCGCGCTCTGCATGGCAACTGGCGTGACATCGCAGGCACCCCACGGCGGTATCTTCGTGTTCTTCGCCATCGGCAACCTGGCGATGTTCGTCATCGCCATCCTGGCCGGAACCGTGGTGAGCGCCCTGGCAGTAGTCGCCCTCAAACGCTGGGTCGCTGCCAAGCCCGCTGCTACCGTGGAGTCCGTTCCCGCAACGGTCTGACCCGGCCTAACCAAACAACGATTCACGGCGCCGAAGCAACAGGCGCCGGTAGACAAAAGGAGCAACAATGTCAGAACGCACCGCAACCGTCGCCAGCCGCGTAGGCCTGCACGCCCGCCCCGCCGCCATCTTTGCCGAGGCCGCCGGCGAGTTCGACCTCGACATCACCATCGCCCGCGAAGGTGAGCCGGTAGACGAGGCAATGGACGCCGCCAGCATCCTGTCCCTCATGAGCCTGGGTGCGTCCCACGGCGACGTTGTGGTGCTCCGCGCCGAAGGCACCGGCGCGGACGACGCCCTCGAGCGCCTGGTCCAGATCCTGGAAACGGATCACGACGCCGAGTAGCAGCCTTCCGCTGCTGAGGCAGCAAAGCAGCGCGGCCGCCGTCGTGCCTTCCCCCTTAGTGGGGAAACGGTACGACGGCGGCCGCTGGCTTTTAAGCGCCGGCACGCCCAAGGACGTACTCAGTTGGTGTCAGCCGCGTTCCGCGATTTTTTTGACGTCCGCCACGAGCATGTCCCACATACCTTGGGAATGCTCGGCGGCCTCTTCGGTGGCGTTGTTGTCCTGCGAGAGCGTGAGCTTTGTGGCGCCGCCCTCCTGGTCCTCAAGGGTCCATGTGAGGGTGTGATAGTTTTCCGGCTTGTCTTCATCGCCCCCGAGCGGGCTGAAATGGGTGTGGACCAGTTTCTGCCCGGGTTCCACCTCGAGGATGTATCCCTTGTCCTCATAGGGCTTCCCCTCCCACTCGCCGCGCCAGGCGATGGGTCCGCCTACGGTCCAGTCCGTGACCAGGTCTGCGCCGAACATGAATTCCTTCACGGCCTCCGGATCGGTGATGACACCCCAGACGCGGCTGGCGGGCGCGTCGATGGTGGTGGCGGCTGTGGCCACAAAATTTCCTGTCATGCCTTGGCCTTCTTGGCGGTGACGAGCAGATATTCCCATTCCATCTGCCAGGCCGAGTCCCCGTGGGCATCGCCGAAGGAGTCGGCCAGTTCGGTGAGCGCCGTGTCCAGCGCTTTGACCTTATCCTCGTCGTCACCAATGAACTTGTAGACCGAGATGGTAGGCCCGTAGTGGGACTTGAAGTACCGCAGGAAGTCGGCCGGCTGGTGGAAGCTGTGGATGGCCAGAGTGCGCTTTTCGGCGCGCAGGTCAGTGATCCTGTCACCGAACAGTTCCCGCACATGCTCTTCGCTGCCCCACAGCGGCGGCGGCTGGGCCCCCGGGGGAGGCGGCGGCGCGAAGGGCTTCATGGCTGCGAACATCTTCCCGATGAAGCCTTCCGGCGTCCAGCTGAGCAGGCCGATGGTTCCGCCTGGTTTGCACACCCGCACGATTTCGTCCGCACCGGCCTGGTGGTGCGGCGCAAACATAACGCCCAGGCAGGATGTCACCACGTCGAATCCGTCGTCCTCGAACGGCAGGGCCTCAGCGTCGGCCTCCTTCCATTCCAGCTCAACACCGCGGTCGGCTGCCTGGTGCCGCCCGGCGTCGAACAGTTCCGGAGTCAGATCGCTGGCAATCACCTGGGCGCCCATCATGGCCGCGGGGATGGCCGCGTTGCCGGACCCCGTGGCCACGTCCAGGACACGCTGCCTTGCTTTGACTCCACACGCGTCCACCAGGATGGCTCCGAGGTCCAGGAGCATCTCGCTGGCCAGAGCGGGGTAGTCCCCCGAAGCCCACATGGCCCGGTGCTTTTGTTTCAGAGCCCGGTCCGCCTCGTCCACGGCCGTTTTGTCGTTCATTAGGGTGCCCCTCTCCATCTCCATTGACAGGTTTTGAGTGACAGCACGCTGTTGGAACAGTGGAGGCTGTGATGCGACCCATTGTGGCGGCAGCACAATCTGAAAAGCAAGCAGACTTAGTGCTTCCTTGTTTTTCCACAGGCCCCGAATTAGCGTGGAAGCCTGGGCAGCAAAGGCCTGACCAGCAAAGACAGGACGATGACGTGCCAGTGCTCGGCCGGCTCCATTAACGGCAACTCAGCCTGCCGGAATCCCTGCCACCGTCTTGAAGGAGGATGACATGCCAGGCAAGAAGAACCCCAGCCTGAAGGATCCTGAACTCTACGAGGAACTGCGCGAGGACGGTGCGTCCAAGCAGAAGGCGGCGCGCATCTCCAACGCGGCAGCCGCGAAGGGCCGCTCGGCGGTGGGCCGCAAGGGCGGGAAATCCGGCAACTACGAGGACTGGACCGTCCCGGAGCTCAAGGCCAAAGCCAAGGAATTAGGCCTCACCGGGTACTCAGCCAAAAAGAAGAGCGAACTCATCTCCGCACTGCGGAACTCCTAGGCGGCGGTCATCACCGGTACTGCAGAGCGCCTGGGAGGTTCACGCCCCCTTGCGCGCCCTCGTGGTGGAGGCCTTGGTCGCGGGTTTTGCAGCCGTGGACTTGGCCGCAGTGGACTTGGTGGCAGTGGACTTCGCCGCAGTGGTCTTGGTAGCAGTGCTCTTAGCCGCAGTCTTGGTCCCGGCGGACTTAGCGGCAGGTTTGGCGGGAGCCTTCCCAGCCGAACCTTTGGCATCTTCTTCAGTGTCGGCGTCGTCCGCCCCGCTTTCGGACTCATCGTCCTCGGACGCGGCCGCGGCTCCGCCGCGCTTCCGGTCCAAGCTGCGCTTCAGGGCCTCCATCAGGTCGATGACCTCGCCCTTGCCGCCCTCGCCCGCCTCAGCACCGAACGTTTCGTCGGTATCCAGCGAGTCGCCCTTCTCCAGCTTGGCTTCGATGAGCTTCCGGAGTTGGATCTGGTAGTCGTCGGTGAAGTGCTCGGGTTCGAAGTCGGCGGCCATGGACTCCACCAGGGCGGCAGACATTTCGCGTTCCTGGGCGGAGATCCGGACAGACTCGTCCAGCGCGGGGAAGCTGGCTTCGCGGACCTCGTCCGGCCAGAGCAGGGACTGCAGCACCAGCACGTCATCCTTGATGCGCAGCGCCCCCAGCCGCGTCTTCTCACGCAGCGCGAACTGAACGATGGCAACCCGGTCGGTGTCCTCCAGCGCCCTGCGCAGCAGGACGTAGGCCTTGGGCGACTTGGAATCCGGCTCGAGGTAATAGCTCTTCTCGAACATCATCGGTTCCAGCTGCTCGGACGGCACGAACTGGACCACCTCGATCTCGTGGCTGCTCTCCGCCGGGATGGACTTGAGTTCCTCCTTGGACAAAACCACGGTGCGGCCGCCGTCCTCAAAGGCCTTCTCAATATCCGAGTAGTCGATGACCTTGCTGCACACCTCGCAGCGGCGCTGGTAGCGGATCCGTCCGCCGTCGGCGTTATGGACCTGGTGGAGGCTGATGTCGTGGTCCTCGGTGGCGCTGTAGACCTTCACGGGCACGTTGACCAGGCCGAACGCGATGGCACCTTTCCAGATGGCTCTCATCCCTCAAGTGAACATCACCGCAGGCCGGAGGTGAAGACCCTTGGCCGGGGCTAAGGAGCGTGTCCGGGTAGCCGGGCGGGAACTGACCCTCACCAACCTGGACAAAATCATCTATCCGGAGACGGGCACCACCAAGGCGGACGTCTTGGCGTATTACGCCGCCGTGGCCCATGTCCTCATTCCTGCGGCAGCGAACCGGCCCGCTACCCGGAAGCGCTGGGTCAACGGCGTGGGCACCGCGGAGCAGCCCGGCGAGGTGTTTTTCCAGAAGAACCTCGAGGATTCGGCGCCGGGCTGGCTGCCGCGCGCCGCCATCACGCACAAGGAGCGGACGATTTTCTACCCGCTGGTCAACGATCCCGCCACCCTCACGTGGTTCGGCCAGATCAACTCGCTGGAAATCCATGTGCCCCAGTGGCAGGTGGACTCGCACGGCCGCCAGCTGAATCCGGACCGCCTGGTGCTGGACCTGGACCCCGGCGTGGGCGCAGGCCTGGCCGAATGTGTGGAGGTGGCGTTCCTGGCCCGCAGCATCCTGCAGGACATCGGCCTGGAACCTGTGCCGGTGACCAGCGGCAGCAAAGGCATCCACCTCTACGCAGGCCTGGACGGGTCCCAGACCTCCGACCAGATCTCGGCGTTCGCCCACGAGCTGGCCCGCGCCCTGGAAGCTGACCACCCGGACCTCGCCGTCAGCGACATGAAGAAGACCCTGCGCAAGGGCAAGGTGCTGGTGGACTGGAGCCAGAACAGCGCTGCCAAGACAACCATCGTGCCGTATTCGCTCCGCGGCAGGCACGCCCCCACGGTGGCCGCGCCGCGGACCTGGCGGGAGCTCAGCTCCCCCAACCTCAAGCACCTCGACTACAAAGCTGTAATGCGCCGGGTGAAGGACGGCAAGGACCCTTTCGCCACCGTCGAGCACGGTGGCGGGCATCCCGGGAGCCCTGAACAGGTAACGCACGACGGCGGTGCGCACCAGCGGCTGGAGCGGTACCGCTCGATGCGCGATCCTAATGCGACGCCCGAACCGTTCTCCGGCGTCTCCGGAAGCGGGGACACGTTTGTGATCCAGGAGCACCACGCCAGCAGGCTGCACTTCGATTTCCGGCTGGAGCACGAGGGGGTGCTTGTGTCGTGGGCGCTGCCGAAAGGTGTCCCGGAATCCGGCGGCAAGAACCACCTGGCGGTCCAGACCGAGGACCATCCCCTGGACTACGCCAGGTTTGAGGGCACCATCCCCAAAGGGCAGTACGGTGCCGGCGAAGTCACCATCTGGGATCACGGCACCTACGAATTGGAAAAGTGGATCAACGGGCGCGAGGTCATCGCGACGCTGACGGGTTCCGAGGGCGGCGGCCTGGGCGGCACGAAGAAGTTCGCTCTGATCCACACCGGCCGCGGCCAGGGGAAGGATGCTGAAGGTCAGTGGCTCATCCACCTGATGGACAAGGACCACCATACTTTTCATCCACGGAGAGCTGTGCCTGAGGACGAGCCGGACGCCGACGATGCGGCAGAGGAAGAGTCAGCGCAGGATGGTGCGCCTGAGGATGGGCCAGTACAGAAAGAACAGCAAGAACCGACCATCACGAAACCGGCTGCACCCCTCCGTGCCGAGGATTTCCGCCCCATGATGGCGACCGCGGGCACCGCGGCCGACCTGCAAGGCAGCGACTGGCAGTTCGAGCTCAAGTGGGACGGGGTCCGGGCGCTCATCGTCGCCGACGGGACGAAGGTCCGCCTCATCAGCCGGAATGGGAACGATGTCACCGCGACCTACCCGGAGCTGACGGACCGCGCCTGCTGGCCGGACGGGGCGTTCATCGCAGACGGCGAGATCTTCGCCGTCGGGCCTTCCGGGAAACCCGACTTCGGCGTGCTCCAGGGACGCATGAAGCTGACCCGGGCCGGCGACGTCGCGAAGGCCCGCACTGTCATCCCGGTCCGGCTGATGCTTTTTGACCTGCTGGCCGACGCCGGCGAGGACCTTCGCCGGCTGCCATTTGGCAAGCGGCGGCAGCGTCTTGAAGAGTTCTACCGGCCCTCGGACTGCCCCGTGGAGTTGTCGCCCGTCCTGGACGAAAAGATCGAGCACATCCTGGAGAGCACGCAGGAACTGGGGCTTGAAGGCGTGATGGCCAAGCGGACGGACAGCCGGTATGTCAGCGGGCAGCGGACGCGGACCTGGATCAAGATCAAGCTGGAGCAGACCCAGGAGGTTGTGGTGGGCGGCTGGCGGCCCGGCAAGGGCGGGCGGCAGGGCTCGGTGGGTTCGCTGCTGGTGGGCATCCCCGACGGCACCAGGCTCCGGTACGTCGGCAGGGTGGGCAGCGGATTCAGCACGCGCGAGCTGGAGGAACTCCGGCAGAAAGTGGACGACCTGGCCCGCAAGACCTCACCGTTCGACGACGTGCCACGGGAGGATGCCTCGGACGCCCACTGGGTCACACCGCGGCTGGTGGGCGAAGTGACCTTCGGCGAGTGGACAGGTGCCGGGAAGCTCAGGCATCCCGTGTGGCGGGGCTGGCGGCTGGACAAGAACGCGGACGAAGTAGTGCCGGAGGCATAGCCGGGGGGTAGCACGGCCTGGCCTGGCGACGCGTCTAATCCCCTACGACACAGAAAATACCTGGCGACCCCCATACGTATACGGGTGTCGCCAGGTATTTATTGTGTCGTGGGTTCAGATGCGTCTCGTCACGATGAGTGCGGCATCTGCGGGCGGCCGGTGCGGTGCACCGCGGTGACGGCTGCCCCGTTGCCCACCTGGCTGTGGCCGGAATCCCGTTCTTTGGGGTGCCGGCGTTTGCCGTTTCCGTCCGGCCAGTGCTGTTCGCCTGCCATGGCCGTGGTCACGGCGATGGTGGCTGGCCCTGGCATGGACTGCGTATCCATAGCGGCCGCGAGATGGTCCGCTACCTCCGGTTTGATCTTTGCTCCAGCATTTTGCTTAGCCATTTTTCTTCCTTTCCGCAATGAAATGAAGTCACCAATAGATCGGTCTGGAATATCTATCCGGATGCTTGAGCCACCCGGTCGCTGGGTCCGGCGCTGTGTCTATCCGACGCTGGTATCCGACGGTTGCTGTTGTCAGCGTGCTGCGGCTACCAGCGGACCTTCTTCTCGGCCGGCCCCTGCTTGCCGCTGACATGCGTGGGCTTGTGGTTCTTGCCGACACTCTGCAGCCCGGAATCGCCGCCCCGGGACTTGCTGGCAAGCATCGCCCGCTGCGCTTCGGTCAGCCCGGCCCTGATGCCTTTGGCTTCGGAGGCTTCGGACGAAGAATCGGGTTGGTCGGAGGTGTTCTTGTCAGTCATGAGGTGGAACCTTTCTGAGGAGGGTCAGCATGTCTGAGGAGCTCGGGAAGGACGGGGCCGGATGTATCACGCAGATACCGGGCCGCAGGCGTCCCCCTACTCAAAAATCAGTGTTCCCATGGCACAACAATAGGCAGTGTGAGCCGCCGTTGTGAACCCCCTGCCGGAGGCCCGCCGCACCGCCGGACACTCGCCGGCATCCCGTAACGGCCGTCACTTTCAGGGCAGTACGGGGCGCTCAAAGACATGAGACTGGGGTCCGGAAGAAAAAGATTACGTAACGATGACCCCACGTGGCCGGGATCCCTGTGATGGCGCGGCGAAACCGGCAAAAAGAAATTATCGGGAAGCGGTCAAAAACGACCCCAAAAGCGTGATCCTACGGCATCAGGCTCTCGATTGCCACGGAATTCGCGTAAAATTGAAGGCCTGCCCAGAGCGGGGCAGCTACAAGTCGCAAGCAAATGACCTCCACAGGAGTTGCCCAAATGCCCACAGACCGAAGCACGACCGACTCTTCAGCAGGCGTGAACAACGCCAGCGGAACCAACAATGCAGTACCAACAAACGCACCATCAGCGGGTCCTTCAGCGACACGCAAACCGAAAATTCTTGCACGTCGCCGGCTCAAGGAGTCCGACGTGAATGTCGTCAACCAACCCATGCTGAAGAAAGCACTCGGCGGGACCATCGTGGGTAACACCATGGAATGGTTCGATGTCGGCGTGTTCGGCTACCTGATCACCACCATGGGGCCGGTCTTCCTTCCAGAGGCCGACAAGTCCGTCCAGACGCTGTTCCTGCTGGGGACGTTCGCCGCCACCTTCATTGCCCGTCCCTTGGGCGGCGTTGTGTTCGGCTGGCTCGGCGACAAGATCGGCCGCCAGAAGGTACTCGCCGCAACACTGATGATTATGGCTGCGAGCACGTTCGCCGTCGGGCTGCTGCCCGGCTACGCACAGATCGGCATCTGGGCCGCTGCGCTCCTGGTAGTCCTGAAGCTCGTGCAGGGCTTCTCCACCGGCGGTGAATACGCCGGCGCCACCACCTTCGTGAGCGAATACGCCCCGGATAAGCGCCGTGGATTCTTCGCAAGCTTCCTGGACATGGGCAGCTATCTTGGCTTCGCCTTGGGCGCGGCCCTGGTTTCTGTCCTGCAGTTGACCCTTGGCCAGACGGCCATGGAGGAATGGGGCTGGCGGATACCGTTCCTGATCGCTGGTCCGTTGGGCCTGGTTGCCATCTACTTCCGGAACAAGATCGAGGAATCCCCCCAGTTCCAGGCCACCCTGGATGCCCAGGAATCCATCGGGCAGGCCAACGCAGCAGCCGACGTGGACGCTGCCAAGAGTCCGGTGGGAATCGTGAAGGCCTATTGGCGCTCGCTCATCGTGGCCATGATCCTGGTGGCCGCTGCCAACACCGCGGGCTACGCACTGACGTCTTACATGCCGACGTACCTCACGGAGTCCAAGGGCTACGATCCCGTCCACGGAACGCTCCTGACCATCCCCGTGCTGGTGGTTATGGCCTTGTGCATCCCGCTGACCGGCAAGCTTTCTGACCGCATCGGCCGCCGGCCGGTCCTGTGGATCGGCGCCATCAGCACCGTGGTGCTGGCAACGCCGGCGTTCCTGCTGATCGGCATCGGATCCGTCTGGTCCACGCTGGCAGGCCTCTCGCTGATCGCCTTCCCCGTGACGTTCTACGTTGCGAACCTCGCCTCGGCGTTGCCCGCGCAGTTCCCGACGGCCAACAGGTACAGCGCCATGGGTATCGCCTACAACTTTGCCGTTGCCATCTTCGGCGGCACCACCCCGTTCATCGTTGCCGCGCTGATCACGGCGACCGGCGATGACATGATGCCGGCCTACTACCTCATGGCGACCTCAGCCATCGGAGCCGTGGCCATCTACTTCCTGAAGGAATCAGCCCAGCGTCCGCTGCCCGGCTCCATGCCCAGCGTGGACACCCAGGCTGAGGCCAAGGAACTGGTGGCCACCCAGGACGAGAATCCGCTGATCGACCTGGACGATATGCCGTTCGAAACCCAGGACATCACGGATGCTTCGGCCGCCAAGGATTCGGCCGAGAAGGTTCCGGCCGGAGTCTAAGCAACACCCCGAACAACAAACCGGCCTGTCCGGGCCGTCTTGTAGCCCGCGCTCAAAGGCCCGTCCCGCGCGTTTCCCTCTGAGGGAAGCACACGGGGCGGGCCTTAGCCGTGCCCGGCCGCACTGACGCCGGGAGATAATCTCTGAAGGCCCCGGCTCCGGGGCACCAACTAATGACAGGTGGTGTAGCCGCGTGAAGTCCGTCCTGCGCCAGGTCCGCGCCCTCCATCGGTTGGAACCCGCCAACAACGACCATCTGGCAGCCCTCCGCGTAGCCACCAGCGTGGCCGTCCCGTCGCTCATTCTCTTGCTCCTGGGCCGGGAAGACCTGATCATCTATGCGGTTTTCGGCGCGCTGACCGGGATGTACGGCCGGTCAGAACCGCACCAGCTCAGGCTCCGGCACCAGTCCCAGGCAGCCCTGGTGCTCGTGGGCGGAGTGGCCGTGGGCATCTTCCTGTCCGTGAACCACCTTCACTCCTGGTGGCTCGTTGCCGTTGAAGCGGTGTTGGCCGGAATTGGCTCCGTTTACTCGGACCGGGTAAATCTCAAACCCAACGGCCCGTTCTTTGGCATCCTGGCCCTGGGTGCCTGCGCCTCCGCGCCTGTCCCCGTCTCCTGGTACGTTGCACTTTCGATCGCAGCAGGCGCCGCAGCATTCTCCATCGCGGTGGGCTTCGGCGGCTGGGTCCGAGGCAGGTCGTGGCAGCGCGGCGCGGAACGCGATGTTGTGACGCTCAGCGGCACCGCCAGGCGCGCCGCAGCGGTTCATGCGGCCAGATACGCGCTTGCTGTGGGCCTCGCCGGCTCCATAGGGGTGCTCAGCGGCAGCGGCCATCCGCACTGGGCCATGGCAGCCGCGGCAGTCCCCCTGGCCGGGGCGGACCTCCCCAGCCGGGTGCGGCGGGGGATCCACCGGATCGTGGGGACCTTCCTCGGATTGGCGGTCACCGCCGTCGTTCTTGTTCCGGCGCCGTGGTCGCTGGCACCGTTCTTTGCCGCCCACCAGGTGGTGGTCCTGGCCATTCTGGTCATCGTTTTCCAGTTCACCACGGAGCTGTTCATGACCCGGCATTACGGGCTGGCGATGGTCTCCTTCACGCCCGTCATCCTGCTGATGACGCAGCTCGCGGCGCCGATCGACCCCTCCGTGCTGATCCTGGAACGCGGCGTGGAAACCTTCGTGGGCGCTGTGGTGGGGATCCTGGTGGTAGTGGCCGTGCGGCAACGGGTAGTCCAGCAGCGCGCGATCCGGCACTAGTCGGTTCGCGCTACTTCGGTCTGCGCGCCGGTCCGGTGAGCAGCCGGTCCGGCAGCACCCGCGCGGCAACCGCTACCGCCTTGTAGCGCTTCGAGGGGATGGAGGTGGCCCTGCCACGGAGGTTGTCCGCCAGGCATTCACGCACCACGCGCTCGGCACTCAGCCACGCCCAGGGCGGGGCCACGGCCTTGTCCATGCCCATCCTGTCGTGGAACTCGGTATGTGTCAGGCCTGGGCACACCGCCGTGACCGTCACTCCGCGCGCCGCGTAGGCCAAGTGGGCCCAACGGCTGAAGCTCAGCAGCCAGGCCTTCGCGGCAGCGTACGAGCCGCGCGGAAGGAACGCCGCAATACTCGACACGTTGATGATCCGGCCTGCACCGCGCTCCAGCATTCCGGGCACCACGGCATGGATCAGTTCCAGTGGCGCCGAGCAGTGCAGCCGAAGCTGCTCCTTCTCGTCCTCGACGCTGTTCTGTTCGAAGTCACGCAGGAGGCTGCTGCCCGCATTGTTCACCAGGATGCCTACCGGCCGCGTGGCGTCGGTGAGACGTCCGACGACGGCGGCCACTCCGGCGTCGTCCGTCAGGTCTGCGGGCAGCACCTCGGCCGTGGTTCCGTACCGCTGTTCCAGGTCCGCCGCCGTCTGTTCGAGACGGGCCCGATCACGGGCCACCAGCACCAGATGGTGGCCCCGGGCAGCCAGCTGCCGGGCGAACTCGGCACCCAGCCCTGCGCTGGCACCGGTAATGAGGGCGGTGGTGGGTGTGTTCATGCGCCCAGACTAGCCGGGTTGGCCGCGAGGTTCAGAAGCCTGGAGAAATTACGGCACAGGGGGTTGGTACAGGCCGACGGGCCAGGGCTGCGTCCAGGTCGTCCACCCGAAAGAACAGGTAAGGTACGGCCCCCTGGTCACCGCCGTGCAACCCGCCGGGGACGCCCTCTGTGCCGATCATGGATCCCCGCCTCCCATCGCGGTCCAGAGGGACGGTCTGCGCAGAAAGGGGAAGAAATTCTTCGGTTCCTGTCGATCCGGCCTCGCGCCGTTCGACCTGTGGATGAGAAGGTCGAAGGGCGACCTTCCACCACCAAGGAGATGATTGTGATGGCCAAGTACATGCTGATCATGCGGGCAACCGACGAGTCCCTCGCGAAGTTCAATGACGTCGACTTCGCCGAGGCCATGAACGCGATGGGCAAGTTCAACGACGAACTGATCCACGCAGGTGTCCTGCTGGCAGCCGAAGGCCTGGACGACCCTCAGGAGGGCGTCGTGGTGGACTTCACCGGTGAGCAGCCCGTGGTCACCGATGGCCCGTATGGGGAAACGAAGGAGCTGTTCAACGGCTTCTACCTGCTGGACGTTGCTTCGAAGGAGGAAGCCATCGAGTGGGCCAAGCGGGCACCGATGACGGCCGGCACCAAGACCGAGATCCGCCGGGTGCCCACCATCGATGAGTTCCCGCAGGACAACGAATGGATCCAGAAAGAGCGTGCCTGGCGCGAGCAAACCGGCCAGCTCTGACCGGGCAGCCCTGACCGGCTGTGGGTTCCACCGCGGCGAGGGGCGCCGTCGAGGCTGTGTGGCGGATGGAGTCTGCCCGCATCGTCGGCGCCCTGGCCCGCTACACGGGTGACTTCCCGCTGGCCGAGGATCTCGCGCAGGAGGCGCTCGCAGAGGCACTGGTCTCCTGGTCCGTCAACGGGGTCCCCGCCGAACCGGCCGGATGGCTGCTCACCACGGGCCGCCGTCGGGCAATTGACACGTTCCGGCGGCGGGCCGCCAGGGATGAAAAGTACGCCCTCCTGGCGCGCGACCTCTCGGCGGAGGAACCCGGAGCGGACTCACTGTTCAACCCCGCTGCGATCGACGACGACGTCCTGTCCCTGATGTTCATCTCCTGCCACCCGGTCTTGTCCAGGGAAGCCAGGCTCGCGTTGACGCTGCGGGTGGTCGCCGGACTGGGCAGCAACGAAATCGCCAGGGCCTTCCTGGTTCCGGTGGCCACCATCCAAGCCCGCATCACGCGCGCCAAGAAGACGCTGGCCGCCGCACAGGTGCCATTCGCGGTGCCCGAACCGGACCAGCTGGCCGAACGGCTCGGCTCGGTGCTTCAGGTCATCTACCTGATCTTCACGGAGGGCTCGTTCGCATCCGGTGGTGAGGACTGGATCCGCACGGACCTGGCCGGCGAAGCCCGCCGCCTGGCCCGGGTACTGGTCCGGATCTCGCCGGAACCTGAGGTATTCGGGCTGGTGGCACTGTTGGAACTGACCGCCGCGCGGTTCCCTGCCCGGCTCGACGCGTCCGGCCAGCCGGTGCTGCTCGAGGACCAGGACCGACGGCGGTGGGACCGGTCGGCGATCAGGCGCGGACGTGCGGCCCTCGCCCGGGCGGCGGGGTCCGGACGCGGGCTGGGGGCTTACGGGCTCCAGGCGTCCATCGCCGAGTGCCACGCGGTGGCGCCGTCCGTCGCCGGGACGGACTGGCAGCGGATTGTCATCCTGTACGAAGCCCTCGGCCGGCTGGCACCGTCCCCCATCGTCGAGCTGAACCGTGCCGTCGCGGTGGCGATGGCGTCCGGTCCGGCGCAGGGCCTGAAAGTGGTGGACGCGATCGCGGCGCGCGGTGAGCTGGCAGGCTCGCACCTGCTCCCCTCCGTCCGCGGCGAGCTGCTCGCCCGGCTGGGCCGGCGTGAAGACGCGCGGTCTGCGCTTCTTGCGGCCGTGACGCTGTGCGGAAACGCCGCCGAACGGGCTGCGCTGGAGCGGAAGGTGGACGGGCTCAGCTGACCTTGACTGAACCAGCCGCCGGAGCCCGCACGGCCCCGCCGCCGGTTTCCGACGCTAGGCGAACCTGGCGAGCGGGTTGGCCAGCCGGCCGGCCATCTGCAGCCCGCCCGACGGGTCCGTGAGGTCCAGCATCTGCTGGTTGTTCCGCAGCTGGAGCCGGTTCAGGCACGACAGCTCAAAGTCCGGCGCGAACAGGTCATGGCGGGCGAACTGCTCGGCCAGCCCGGGGTGCTCCGCCTGGTAGTCCCGGATGGCCGCGGCCGCTGTACCCCAGAACTCGTCTTCGCTGAGCTTCCCGTCCTCCACCAGCAGTGCGCCAAGGAACCGGAAGATGCAGTCGAACACGTCGGTGAAGATGGCCAGGACCTTCTCGCCATCGGGGATGTCGGCCTTGATCCGGGCAACGTCCTCGGGCAGGTCCAGCCGGTCCCCCATCACCACGATTTCCTCGGCGATGTCCTTCATGATGGCCTGGACTGGCACGCCGTCCTCCAGCACCAGGATCACGTTCTCGCCGTGCGGCATAAACGCCAGTTCGTACTGGTACAGGCAGTGGACCAGCGGGACGAGGTAGGCCTCGAAGTAGCGGTTGAGCCACTCGACAGGTTCCAGCCCGGAGCGCTCGATCAGGGCGGACACCATCGGTTTGCCTGTCGAATCGACGTGCAGCAGCGAGGCCATGGTGGCCAGCTGCTGGCCATCCCTCAGCAACGGGAGCGGACTTTCCCGCCACAGGGCGGACAGCATCTTCCGATACGGCGAACCCTTGGCGGAGGCGGCCTCGTAGTAGCCGTTGTGGTAGCCAATGGCCGCGATCTCGCTGATCATGGCCAGGCCGCGTTTCTGCAGGGCTTCGTCGCACAGGATCAGCCCCTGGAGCCAGTCATTGATGGCAGGCGTAGCCTTCATGTATTGCGGCGATAGCCCCCGCATAAAGCCCATATTGAGGACGGACATGGCGGTTTTGACATAGCTCCTGTCCGGGTCGCTTGTATTGAAGAACGTGCGGATGGACTGCTGTGCCTGGTAGCTGTCCTCGCCCGTCCCCAGGTGGACGATGTGCTGCTGCGCGATTTCAGCTGCGAAGGTCACGGTCAGCTTGTTTTCCCACTGCCAGGGATGGACGGGCATGAGAAAGTACTCATCGGGGTCCACGCCCTGGGCACTGAACTCCGCGTCGAAGGACAGCAATGCAGCGGCGCCGAGCTCGGACTCAAGGTGCGTGCGGTAGTCCAAGCCGGCGCTGGCGGTGAAGACCGCCTTGCTGCGGTGCACTCCGATCCATTCCAAGCGGACGGGTGCACCGGTCTCCGGGGCAAATGCCCGGTAGTCACTGATGCCGAAGCCCAGCCTGCCGTTGTTGGCCACAAAACACGGATGGCCCTCCGTCATGCTGCGCTCAATGGCCTGGAAATCGGCGGCAGCATCCGCGCCGCCGGTCACTCCTGCTGCGAGCTCCTGGGAGGACGGCTGCCCCAGCCACTGCTTGTAGGAGTGCCCGGCCAGGGTGCTGCTGATCTCTTCGAGATAGACGGGAAGCATCTCCTCGCGGATCCCCAGGGTGTCGCGGAATTCCGTGATGAAGAGCAGGGCGTCGGGCGCACCATCCTCGCCGTTCCGGGTGCAGCGGATGGAGGCAGCGTCCACGGACCAGTGCTCCAACTCCAGGACGCGGGCGGTGAACGAGTATGCGGTGGAGCCGTCGTCGCTGCGGACCACATAGGCTGCGGGCTCGGCTGGGTCCTCCGGGGCATGGCCTGCGCCGGAGCCCAGCCGCTGCGGGGTCAGGATGCGTTCGTGCAGGAACTCCGCGAGCGCCTTGCGGACCAGGTGGCGGTTGGCCACGGCCCAGCGTTCCGGCGCGAGGTGCGGGACGGAGTTAGTCGTGCCGGCGGTGTTGGCGGCGCCGGAGTCCAGCTCAGCGCTGGTGAGAGTCTCAACGGTGGTCACAGTGTGGCTCCCTGGTGGATCGGGTGGGAAATGTGGTGAGTCGGGAAGGAAAGGTGCTGGTGCAGCGCCGCGCGGGCTGCGTGATAGTCCGAGCGCGTGCAGAAACTGAGCAGCGCTTCCTTGTCCCGCAGGGTGATGATCCCTGCCGGCTGGAAGCCCAGCCGCTCATTGAGGACATGGATCTTGGAGTTCCTGGCGTCCGGTTCCACCACGACGCGCTCCACGCCCGGGTCCAGGAACAGCCGTTCCAGGACCGCGTCCATCACCGCGGCGGTGTACCCCGGTTTGGGGGCGCCCGGCGGCGGCGCCACCAGCAGGTGCATGCCGATATCGCCGGGATGCACCGCGTAGGCCGCGGCCAGCGGGGAGGCGGACGGCAGGTATTCCTCCATCAGGAAGGCGGGGACGCCGCCGTCGAGCCCGAAGACGGCATGGTGGTGACCCGTCGCCTGGATTTTCGAGTACTCCTCCACAACCGCCTCAACTGTGGCGGACTGCATGCCCCAGAAAGCGGCATAGGGCTGGGTCACCCAGCTGTGGAGGAGCGGTGCATCGGCCACGGCGTCAACACAGCGGAAGGTGAAGCTCACGCCGGCACCTCCGCTTTCCGCGTGGGGACAGTATCCGCCGCCGCCGGGAAAGCAGCAGGGCTACTTTCCGGCGCACCAAACTGCTGGAACGCGATGCTGCGCTCCACCGGGTAGACCTCGCGGCCGGTGATTTCGCGCAGGATGCACGAGTTGCGGTACGCCGCCATGCCCAGGTCCGGGGTGACAAAGCCATGGGTGTGCAGTTCGGCGTTCTGGACGAAGATCTCGCCGGGTTCGACGCCGGTGCTGTAGTTGCGTGCCACGGCGAACCGGCCCGCGGAGTCCCGGGCGATCCTGCCCTGGATCCCGGCCAGGAGGCCAGGCTCCCGGTACGTGTAGCCGGTGGCCAGCACCACGGCCTCGGAGTCGAGCGTGTAGTCGGCGCCCTGTTCCTCATGCCGGAGCTGCAGGGTGTGGGAGCCGGCGGCCTGATCCCAGGAAGCACCCGTCAGCGATGAGTGCGTGAGGAGCTGGGTGTCCACCATGCCGGAGAGGCTCTTGGTGTAGAGCAGATCGTAGATGGTATCGATGAGCTCGGAGTTGATGCCCTTGTAGAGGTTCTTCTGGCCCTTGATGAGTCCGTCGCGCTGGTCCTGCGGCAGTCCGTGAAAGTAGTCCACATATTCAGGCGAAGTCATTTCCAGCGTGAGCTTGGTGTACTCCAGCGGGAAGAACCGGCCGGACCGCGTGACCCAGTTCAGCTGGTACCCGTACGTGTCAATGTCCTGCAGGAGTTCGTAGTAGATTTCGGCCGCGCTCTGGCCGCTGCCCACGATGGTGATGCTGCGCCTGGACTGCAGCTCACTCTTCCTCGACAGGTAGTCGGCGTTGTGGAGGACGAGTCCCCCACGGCCGCCGGCCGCGGCCCCGACTATGCCGTCACAGGCAGCCGGGACATAGGGCGCAGTTCCGGTGCCCAGCACCAGGCGCCGCGCCAACAGTACCTCCGGCCCCTCAGGACCTTCCACCGAAAGCCGGTACACGCCGGCGTCGTACGTTACATCCTGCACGGCCGTGCTAAAACGGACGGACCGCAGTTGCCCGGCCACCCATTGGCAGTACTGGTTGTACTCGGCGCGCAGCGGATAGAAGTTTTCGCGGATATAGAAGCGGTAGAGCCGCCCGGTCTGCTTGAGGAAGTTAAGGAACGAGTACGGCGAGGTGGGATCGGCCAGTGTCACCAGGTCGGCCATAAACGGCACCTGCAAGTGGGCCGGTTCCAGCATCATGCCGGGGTGCCAGTCGAATGAATCCCGCTGTTCCAGGAAGACGCCGTCCAGCCCGTCCACCGGTTCGCTGAGCGCGGCGAGACCCAGGTTGAAGGGCCCGACGCCGATCCCGGCGAAGTCGTAGATGCGCGGTTCTGTGGGGGTGCCCAAGTCAGGGGTGCTCATGCGGACACCTCGCTGGCACTGTCGCTGGCCAGCAGCTGCGCACCGGTACGGCGCAGCAGTTCGATGATCTCGCTGATGTCTTCAAGGGTTGCCTCGGCGTTGAGGAGGGTGAACTTCAGGTAGTGCCTGCCGGCCACCTTGGTGCCCGCCACCACTGCCTTGCCGGAGGCGAAGACGGCGGCGCGGATGGCCGGGTTGAGCGTGTCGGCCGCGTCCTCGGAAAGCCGGCCGAGGGCGTCGGCGGGACCGGCATCAGCGCCGGCCACCACGCCGGAGATAACCGGCCGGTACCGGAAGACCAACGTGCTGAGCTGCGGTTCGGCGGCAAGCTCAAAGTCGCCGTCGGCCGCCAGCACGGATCCCACGCGGGCGGTGAGGTCGATCGCCTCGTCAAACAGGGCGCCGATGGCGTCCGCGCCCATGATGCGCAGGGTCAGCCAGAGCTTGAGCGCGTCGAAGCGGCGCGTGGTCTGGATGCTCTTGTCCACCTGGTTGGGGATCTCGGCCAGGGCGGCGCTTTCCGGGTTGAGGTAGTCCGCGTAGTAGGTGACGTGCTGCAGCATGGCTCGGTCCCGGACCAGCAGGGCGCTGGAGCTGACGGGCTGGAAGAAGGTCTTATGGAAGTCCACGGTGACGGAATCGGCCAGCCGCGTCCCGTCCAGCAGGTGGCGGTAGCGGTTCGACACCATGAGCCCGCCGCCGTAGGCTGCGTCGATGTGGAACCAGGCGCCATAGGCGCGGGCGAGTGCGGCGAGCTCTGCGAGGGGGTCCACCGCGCCGAAGTCGGTGGTGCCGGCGGTGGCCACCACGGCCATCGGCACCAGTCCGGCGTCGTGCGCTTCCGCCATGGCTTCCGCGAGCGCGGCAGGGTCCATCCTGTGGTCTGCCGCGCAGGGGACGGAGATGACGGCGTCGAAGCCCATCCCCAGCATGGACGCCGACTTCTGGATGCTGAAGTGGCTGTCCGCGGAGGTGAAGATGCGCAGCCGGTCCAGCAGGGCGGGCAGCCGGAGCCCGCCATTGGCCGGCTCCTGCCGCAGGCCGGCAACAGCGTGGTTGCGGGCGATCAGCAGTGCCTGCAGGTTGGACTGGCTGCCACCGGAGGTGAATACGCCGTCGGCTGCAGCCCCCAGCTGCAGCCGCCCGGCGGTCCAGTCGATGAGCCGGCGCTCGATCATGGTGGCACCCGCGCTCTGGTCCCAGGTGTCCATCGAGGAGTTCACGGCGGAGAGGATGGCCTCGCCCACCAGCGCGGGAATCACCACCGGGCAGTTCAGGTGCGCCGCATACTTGGCGTCGTGGAAGTAGATGGCATCGCGGAGGTAGACGGACTCGAGTTCTTCCAGGGCGGCAGCCGTATCCGGCAGCGGCCGGTCAAGGTCCACAGCGCCGATGCGTGCCTTCATTTCAGCAGGCCCGACGCCGGTGAACGGCTGGGTGGTCCGGTCCAGTTTGGTGGCGACGACGTTGACGCCCTGCAGCACCTGCGCCACGTAGCGGGTGGAGTTTCTGGAATTGAACAGATGGTTGGAGGCCGCGAGGGCAAGCTCCACCCGGGAACCGAAGTCCTGCCCGGGCAGGCCTTCGGTTAACCGATTTCCATCTACTTCTATCTCATCAACACGGGGCAGCAGGGGCACGTTGGTCATCCTTAGTTCGACACGGGGGATTGTCTAAAGCAAGGTAAGCCTTACTTAGGGAAGCCTTTTCGTCAAACTTTAGTGACCTATTTATCCTGAACTGCGTAAATACCCGTATTTTTGGGCTTGTCAGCGCGTCATTGACTGGCCTGCAACGGGAAACAGGTGCAGAATACCCCCTCGCCGCTGGCCAGAACTAAGCAACGCGGGGTCACTTCCGGCCCAATCCACCACGAATATTGGGCCGGAAGTGACCCCGCGTTGCGGTTAGTTGGAGGTCTACGGCGCTGCCCTAGTCTTCAGGCCAGTCGATGTGCTGCTCGTAGCCTTCGTGCTGGCGGAGGTACCCGGCAATGAACGGGCAATGCGGGATGATCCGCTTCCCCGACGCCACAACGTCGTCCAGGGCGAAGTGGGCGAGGACCTTCCCCAGCCCCTGGCCCTTGAATTCCTCGGCGGTCTCGGTGTGGCTGAAGTCCACGTGTCCGGGCCGGTCATCGAAAAAGGACTGGACGGCGATCTTGCCGCCCACCCTAAGTTCGTAGCAGTGATGCACATCATCCCGGGCCAGTGAAACGTCGGGGCTGAACTTATCCTCGGTGGAAACCATGTTCTCAGTCATGGTTCGACATTGGCACTACTCGGCCCCGCTGGCAATGGCCCGTCCGCCCCGCGCCGGCGTTCAGACGGCGCGTCGGACTGCGCATCGGACTGCGCATCGCCGGTGGCACGTTCCGGCATTCTGCCCAGCAGCAGGATGGCCAGCACAAAGCATGCCGCGCCCCCTCCGAGCAGTCCCAGCGTCAGGCCGTTGAACGCGGCGTCCGCCACCGGGATAAAGACGACGACGGCGGCCGTCACCACCGCGGCGGCGGGCCGGCCGCGCATGTGGCCAGACGCCGTCGGACGTTCCTCCAGGCGCCCGAAGGCGGCCAGCACGGGCAGCAGCAGGGTAACCACGCCGAGGAGGACCAGCGGGCGCGCCCACCACCATGCGGCGGTGCCGGCGGCGGGTTTGGGGAAGTCGGTGAGGAGCAGCAACCCGGACATGGCCGCCAGCAACGGCAGGTGCCACAAGTACACGGTCATAGAACGGCGTCCGGCCATCATTACCATCGCCCGGACCCAGCGCACCCCCGATACCCAGCCGAGCCCCGGCCGCAAAAGCTGGAGCGCGGCGGCTTGGGAGACGCCAAGGAGGAGCAGGCAGAGGTTGGGCGGGTTGAGGTTGACCAGCATGTTTCCCGAGTAGAGGCCCAGGCCTGTGACCACGCCCAGCAGCAGGTTGGCTGCCACAATCAGTCCAACCAGGCCGGAGCGGGTGAGCCTGGCGGCATGGCCGTCCGCCATCAGGAAGCCCAATTGCTGCACAGCGCACCACAGGAACACCAAATTCGCGTAGGCGAGCAGCGGCAGGGCTCCGCGGAAGCAGTCGACAGCAACCACCAAAGCAGCCAACCCGGTGACCGTCAGCCAGGGCGCGCGGGCATGGAACCGGGCAAGCAGCGGAATGTTCAACTGGGTTGCCAGGTACGCCGCGAGGAACCAGAGCGGCATGCCTGCGCCGGTGGCCAACAGCTGGATTACTTGCGGATCCACACCCACCAGGAGCGCGGCCCACAGCCCCAGGAACATCACCGCCAGGAGCGCTGCTGCCGGCCGGACAAGCCTCAGCAGCCGGGCCTGGGCGAACTCGAAACCGGTGCCGCCGTTCGCCTTGAGCCGCCGCCAGGATTGCAGGCCCGTGGTCCCGCCTGTCACGAAAAACAGCGGCATCACCATAAAGATCCAGATGACCGGCTCAAACCAGGGTTGGTCCCCCAGCGTGTTTTCCGAGGTCACGGTGCCGTCGGCGTGCAGGACAGGGCTGACCATCATGCAATGGCTCACCACCACCAGGACCAGGCAAACGAACCGGACCAGGTCGATGACCAGGTCACGGTCCTTGGCCGGCCCTTGCGGGGCAGGCACAAGCCCCGTCCCCGGACCCGGCTGCGGGTCCGGCCCGACCTCCCTCACACCACTCATATGCAGTCCCTACAACGGCGGATGCTGTTGGTTCCTACTTTTACTGCTTCCCGCCTGCCCTGTCACCTATATTGTCCGCCCGCACGGTGGCGTCGGCGAGAAAGCCGGGGGCGGCAGCCTCAGCCCGCCGTCACCGCCAGAGCGCCCAGTACGACGGCGAGCAGCGGCGTCGAGCCCTGCAGAACCGCGGCGCGGAGGTACTTCCGCCCGCTCAGCGCGAGCACGGCGGCGGCCAGCAGCATGGAGCCGCAACAGCTGAAGATCAAGGTCCAGCCCACCACGTCCTGGGCCGAACCGCTGGCCCCTGGCGCCACGCAGCCCACCCCGATGAAGGCACCAATGGCCAGGAACAGGTTGTAGAAGCCCTGGTTGTAGGCGAGAGGTTTGGTGGTTTCGGCGTCGGCCTGGGAGGCGAGGCCGAAGCGCTTCCAGGTGGCCGGCCGGGTCCAGGTGACAGACTCCATGGTGAAGATGTAGACGTGCAGGACAGCAGCCAGGAAGGCAAAAAGGAGGGAGGCCAGGATCATGTGCTGATCCTAGCCTCCCCTCTCCCCTGACCCCCGGAGTCTTGCTCAGCGGGTGAGCATCCCCAGTGCCGCGTCTGCGAATTCCCTGGCCGAGGTGTTCCAGTGGCCCAGCAGGCCCTGGAGGTTTTCGCCGTCGGCCCGGTGCGCCGGCAGCTGGTCCTGGAGGGTAGCCAGCACGCCGGTACGGAGCTCGGTATTGAAATTCACCTTGCCCACGTTCATGGCGGCGGCCTTCACCAGTTCGTCGGCGGGAATGCCGGACGCGCCGTGGAGCACCAGCGGGATGTGGGTCCGCACGGCGATGTCCTGCAAGACGTCCCAGCGCAGCTGCGGCTCACCCTTGTACTTGCCGTGCACGTTGCCCACGGCCACGGCCAGCAGTTCCGCACCGGCCCGGGCAACGAAGTCCTCCACCTGGGCGGAATCGGTCAGGCCCGCAACCGCCACACCGGCCTCATCAGCTCCGAAGGCCCGGTCCTCGTCGCCGGCCAGGCCGCCGAGTTCCGCTTCAAGCACGACGTCGGCGCCCAGCACAGCGCGCGCGTCACGGACCAGCGCAATGTTGTCCTCATACGGGAGGGAGGAGCCGTCCGCGAGGACCGAATCCGCCCCCGCGGCGACGGCGTCGATCATCACTTTCAGGTCCGCGGCGTGGTCCAGCTGGACGGCCACCGGAACGGACGCGGCGTCTGCCAGGCCGCGGAGCGCGGCGACCAGCCGGAGCCCGTTGGACGTGGCGGCCGTCTTGGGGGCCACCAGCAGGATGACGCCCCGGCCAGCGTCCTCGGCGGCACCCACCACGGCCAGGGCGGTGGTGAAGTCGTAGCAGGTGAACGCCGGCACGGCCGATCCCTGCTGCAGGGCTGTGGTGACCAGGTGGTCGAGTCGGGTCCGCATCAGACGCTCAGGCCTCCCACCAGGATCCAGGCCACGAAGGTCAGCAGGAAGCCGGCAACGCCCAGGACGGTGGTGAGGACGGTCCAGGTCTTGAGGCCATCCGAGACGGTAAGGCCGTAGTAGCGCACCACTGTCCAGAAGCCGGCGTCGGTCACGTGGGACAGGCCGAGTGAGCCGAAGCCGATGGCGATCACGATGACGGCGATCTGTGCAGGCGAGTAGCCGCCTTCCATCACGGCGGAGGTCAGCAGTCCGGTGGTGGTCACGATGGCCACGGTGGCCGAGCCCTGGGCGGCACGCAGTGCCAGGGAGATGACGAAGCCGAGCACAATGACGGGCAGGCCCAGGTGGTCGAGGGTCTGGGACAGCGCGGCGCCGATGCCGGAGGTCCGCAGGACCTCACCGAACACGCCGCCGGCGGCGACAACCATGAGGATGGACGCGATCGGAGGCAGCGCGCCTTCGAAGATCTCGCCGGTTTCCTTCAGGGACCAGTTGCGGCGGACGGCCAGCAGGAAGAAGGACAGGGCCACGGCCACCAGGAGCGCGAAGAACGGGTTGCCGATGAACGCGGCGAGGCCGTACCAGGAGTTGTCCTTGGGGATGGTCAGCGTGCCCAGGGTGCCGATCAGGATCTGGACGATCGGGGCGGCGATGAGGAAGATGATCAGGGCCGGACGCGGCGGGGCGATGCCGGCGGCGCCGGGGCCAGCGTGGCCAACCTTGACCAAGGAATCGGAACCGTATTCGTCCACCTGGGCTTTGACGCCGGGGAGCAGTTCGTATTCCTTGCGGTTCATGATGCTGGCAACCCAGTAGGACAGGAAACCGAGCGGGACGCAGATCAGCAGGGAGATCAGGGTAATGAGGCCGATGTCGGCGCCGAACACACCCGCCCCGGCTACGATGCCCGGGTGGGGCGGGACGGCGACGTGGATGGAGAGCATGATGCCGGCCATGGGCAGGCCGAACTTGACCGGGTGCACGTTGGCGATCTTCGCGAATGCGTAGACGATCGGGACGAGCACAATGATGCCCACCTCGAAGAACACCGGAATGGCTACCAGGAAGCCGACGGCGGTCAGGGCCACCGCCACGCGCTTGGCGCCAAGCTTCTCCGTGAAGTGCGCCGCCAGCGACTGCACGCCGCCGGAAACTTCGATCATCCGGCCCAGGACGGCGCCGAGCGCGATCAGCAGCGCAACCTTGCCCATGGTTCCGCCCACGCCGGTGGCGACGACGGTGAAGACGTCCTTCAGCGGGATCTGGGACGCCACGGCCACGGCGATGCTCACCGTCAGCA
The DNA here is from genome assembly GCF_031454915.1 of Pseudarthrobacter sulfonivorans. Classification (GTDB taxonomy): domain Bacteria; phylum Actinomycetota; class Actinomycetes; order Actinomycetales; family Micrococcaceae; genus Arthrobacter; species Arthrobacter sulfonivorans_C. The sequence goes on from NZ_JAVDRS010000002.1 coordinate 416,705, forward strand.
GGGCCACGAAGGCCTGGATCTTGAAGCGGATAATCATCACCAGCAGGACGGCAATGCCGAGGGCCGCGATGGTGAGCAGCAGCGGAGTACCCAGCTCCACTGCGGGTTTGATGGCTGGGGCGTCGGCGGCCCGCACCATCAGCGAGTTAGTCAGGGGGTTCATTGCGGGTGTCTCCTTTGACAAGCCAGTCTTCCAGAAGACGGGCAGACGGTCGCTAAATATTTCTGCTTGGGACTACTGCTTTGGGACTACGGGAGTACGACGACGGCGGAACGGGGGAACGCCGTCGTCGTACGTTTCGGGGGGCGCTTAGGCGGTGCGGCTCAGGCGGTGCGCTTGGTGGGGGCGACAACCTTGATGACCGCGGAGTCGTCGGCCGCGGCGAGGCCCTGGGCCTGGCCCAACAGGTAAAGCTGCTCGGCGGCGGCAGCAACGGGGGCCGCCAGGCCGGCGGCGCGGGTGGCTTTGCCGACGATGCCCATGTCCTTGACGAAGATGTCCAGGCGGGAGAGGACCTCGGCGCCGTCCTCGGTGTAGGCCTCGAGGATGCGCGGGCCACGGTTGGAGAGCATAAACGAACCTGCCGCGCCGGCTTCGAGGGCGGCAAGGGTCTTGGCCTGGTCCAGGCCGAGGGCGTCGGCGAGGGCCATGGCCTCGGCCGCGGCGGCGATGTGGACGCCGCAGAGGAGCTGGTTGACGGTCTTGAGGGCCTGGCCGTCACCGGGCTTGTCGCCCACGATGCTCAGGGTGGAGGCGAGCAGGTCCAGGGCCGGGCGGGCCTTTTCCCGGGCTTCGGGGGAAGCGCCCACCACGATCAGCAAGTCGCCTTCGCCGGCGCGTTTGGGACCGCCGGAGAGCGGCGCGTCCACGAGCTCAACGCCGTATTCGGCCAGTTTGGCGACAGTGTCCGGGATGGCTTCGGTGCCCACGGTGCTGCCCAGGATGACTACGGCGCCCGGCTCCAGCACGGAGGCCACGCCATTTTCACCGAAGAGGACGTCGTTGAGCTGTTCGCCGTTGCGGACTGCGAGGAGGAGGGCGTCAGCGCCCTTTGAGGCTTCGCGGGCTGTAGCGAAGGTGCGGATGCCGGCCTCTTCGGCCAGTTTCAGGCGCGGCTCGGCGATGTCGAACCCGTGGACGGTCAGCTCGCTGGCGAGGCGGGTGGCCATGGGCAGTCCCATGGCACCAAGGCCCAGGACGGTGATGGTGTAGTTGCTGGTCATGAGGTTCTCCTTTGAATTCTGGCTAGAAGGTGTTGCTGAGTTTGCGGGTGACGTCCGCGAGGGACTGGTCATCGCCCACGTTTCCGGCGAACACGATGTACGGGATGCCCTTGGCGGGGCCGTCCACCGGCTCCCAGAGCGAGACGATGCCCGGCAGCATGGGGCCGCGGACAATGGCGTGGCGGATTTCCAGGCCGTGCGCGGCGACGTCTGAGGACGTGATGCCGCCCTTGGCGATGACGAACCGCGGCGGGAAGGTTTTGAGGGTCCGGTTCACCACGGCGACGACGGCGGCGGACACCGTGCGGGCGATCCGCAGGCTTTCTGCGGCGTCGTCTGTCTTGATGAGCAGGCGGCTGGTGTGGACGATGACGTCTCCGCCACGGAGGGCCTCCACAACGGTGTCCACTGTCTGGTTCAGGTAGACGTCCGCAGCCGTTTCGGTTTCGGCGGCTAGGAGCTTCTCGACGTCGATCTCCACAATCCGAGCCGCGCTGTGCTGCTCGGTGAGGGCCTTGAGCTGGCGGGTGGTGACGCCAACATGGGAGCCCACCACAATCAGGCCGCCTGCCTCGGAGGGAGTGTTTCCGGCGTAGGCCTCGGCACCGCTGAGCTCGGTACGGATTTCCTGGCCGATGCGGGCACGTCCAAACGGCGGGCCCACGCGGTACAGCAGCTTCTTGCCGCGCCGTTCGGCCTCTTCCAGGCCCAGGGACAGGGCGCGGAGGTCATTTTCAGTGACGATGTCAGCCACGATCGGGGTGGAGTTCGTGGCAGGTTCGATGGCGTCGGCGATGGCATGGGCGCTGATGACCGCACTCACGGCAGGATCGCCGTCGGGGTTTTCAGCAGTGCCTGCGCTGGCAGCCCCGGCGCGGATGATGTTCAGGTCCAGGACGATGACGGACCCGGCGGCGAAGCGGCCCTTGGACTTCTCTTCAACGTACTTGGCCAACTCGGAGTTGGCGTAACCAAAGCTGGCGTCCTTGGCGAATTCGGTCTCCGCGGCGGGCGTGAGCTTGCCTGCGTCGTTGCCGGTTCCACGGGTGTAGTGCACGCCGCTAATGGTCACCCGGCCTGCGTCAGGGAACGCGGGAACCATCACCACGCCGTCGGTCGCTTCACCGCTGACCTCGGCCACGGTGGCGGCAATGACGTCAGGCTCGAGCGGGTAGTGGCCGCGGAGGGTGGAGTCGCTGCGGCTGACGAAGCCGAGGCGCAGGCCGGAATCGGTGCCGCTGGCGGCGGCAAGCGCGTTGCGGACCACTTCCTCGTTGCGGGCAGCAGCTTCTGCGGGGTCCAGGCTTCGGGTGTTGGTCAGCACGTAAACGGCGGGCTTGGCCTGGCCAAAAGCCCAGATGAAATCCTCCACGTCCCAGCGGGTGAGGACGGGCAGATCCGCAACGGACTGCGTGCCGGTGGGGTCGTCGTCGAGCACTACCAGCATGCGAGGGGTCTCGGCGCTGGAGGCGGCGACGGCGTCAGCCACAAGGCGGGCGGGAATCCGGACTTCGGCCGGGAAGGCGGCCAGGAGGTCTGCTTCAAGCGTCACTGTGCACTCCGTTGTGTGGGTATTTATGGTCTCGATGTAAATCTGTAAGATGTCTGACATCTAACATTTGAAATAGTGTGGCACAGGACATAGGAACGCGCAAGTAGACTTGTCAGACATCTGGCGACGGCGGCAAGGGGGAAACATGGCACGAAAGTCACTGGTGGGGGTTGTGGCAGACGATCTCCTGGACCGGATCATTGCCGGGGATTTCCCGCCCGGTTCCAGCGTTCCCGGCGAACTTGAGCTCAGTGCGGAGCACGAGGTGAGCCGCATGACCGTCCGCGAGGCCATGAAAACCCTTGAGGCGCAGCGGATCCTCAGCGTTGAACGCGGCCGCGGAACCTTCGTGAATCCGCTCAACCGCTGGGCCTCACTCGAAGCTGTGCTGCGCGCCGCATCGGAGGGACAGAACGAGGCCGCGGCCTCCGTCCAGCTCATTGAACTCCGCAGAATGCTGGAAACCGGAGCCTGCGAACTCGCTGCCACCCGGATCAGCGACGCGGACATCCAGGCGCTGTTCGGCCATGTCTCAGCGATGCGGGAAGCCCACGAGGTCAACAACGTGGCCGCATTTGTGGAAGCCGACCTCGCCTTCCACGACCTGATCCTGCGGGCGTCGGAGAATGTTTTTGTGGCCGTCCTCTTTGAGCCGCTCCACCGCGTCCTGGAAAAGCGCCGCGCGGAAACATCGGCCGTGCCCACCATTCAGGAGCACGCCATCGGCCACCATCAGAACATCGCCGAGGCGTTGGAGTCACGCAATCCCGCGATGGCCCGCGAAGCCATGGACTCACACATGCAGCAGACTTTGGACGACCTTAAGACACTGGTCCTCCAGTCGCCCTAGCTCCCCGCTTGCCCCGGAGTTTTTGTCCAGATAATGGCAAATTGGGGCCTGGAAAGCCGCGATATCTGGACAAAAACTCCAAGAGCCGGGCTCTGGCCACGTCGGCGAAGTGCTACTAGTGTTCAAGGACGGCCCGCAACCGGGAATCGAAGGCGATCACGAGGAGCGAAGTTGTCCAATCACACGTACAGCATTACTGAAATCGTCGGCACGTCCGAAGAGGGCGTCGACGCGGCAGTCCGCAACGGCATCGCCGAAGCCAGCAAGACCCTGCGCAACCTTGACTGGTTCGAAGTGAAGGAAATCCGCGGCCATCTTGAGGATGGCAAGATCGCCGACTGGCAGGTGCGGGTCAAGCTGGGTTTCCGGCACGAAAGCTCAGGCTCGTAGCCTCAACTGATGGCATCACCGATGGCCGCGCCCCAGGGCGCGGCCATCCGTGCTTGTTCAGCGGCGTTTGCTCAGTGGCGCCGGCAAAGTGGCTGACGGGAACCGGGAAAATGCATAGGCTCGTACCAAAAGCTTTTCCGAAAGCGGTTTCCGCCGCGGTGGAAACCGCCAGGAACCACCCCCTTGCAGCAACAAAGGAGTTCCCTATGACTGACATCTCGCTGAACAACGGCGTCACCATCCCCCAGCTCGGCTTTGGCGTTTTCCAGGTGCCGCCGGAAGATACGCAGCGAATCGTTGAGGACGCCCTCGAGGCCGGCTACCGCCACATCGACACCGCGGCCGCGTACCGCAATGAGGCGGGGGTGGGTGCAGCCCTTGCTGCCGCCGGCATCCCGCGCGAGGAACTCTTCATCACCACCAAGCTCCGCAACGGCGATCAGGGCCGCGCCCAGGATGCGTTCCAGGACAGCCTCAAGGCGCTGGGCCTTGATTTTCTGGACCTCTACCTCATCCATTGGCCGGTTCCGTCGCAAGGGCTCTTTGTCCAGGCGTGGAAGGAAATGGAACATCTTTATGCCGGTGAGCAGCTCCGCGCCATCGGCGTATCCAACTTCCTTTCCGACCATTTGGATACGCTGCTCGCCGCCAGCGATGTTGTTCCCGCGGTGAACCAGATTGAGTTGCACCCCAGCTACCAGCAGGCCGACCTGTCGGCGAAGAGCCGTGCGCTTGGCATCGCCGTGGAGGCGTACAGCCCGCTGGGCCAGGGTGGCGACCTGAACGGAAACGCCGTCACCGCCGTCGCACAGGCTCACCACGCCACTACCGCCCAGGTTGTCCTCGCCTGGCACTTGGCCGCCGGAACCATCGTCATCCCCAAATCGGCCGACTCGGCACGCATGCGCGAGAACTTCGCGGCGACGTCGCTGGGACTTTCGGAAGAGGAGCTCGCCTCGATCACCGCCCTCGAGCGGGGCGCGCGCATCGGCTCCGATCCCGCCGTCGCAGCCTTCTCGCAGCTCTAACATGCAGTACTCCCACCTTGGCCGCTCCGGCCTGAAGGTGTCCCGGCTGTGCCTGGGCACCATGAACTTCGGCCCGCATACAGCCGAAGCTGACGCGCACGCCATCATGGATTCCGCGCTGGACGCCGGCATTAACTTCTTCGACACGGCCAACGTCTACGGCGGAAGCGGACGCCGCGGCTGGACCGAGGAGATCATCGGCCGCTGGTTTGCCCAAGGCGGTGAACGCAGGGAACGGACCGTCCTGGCCACCAAGCTGTACGGCACCATGACGGACCGCCCCAACGAGTCCAGGCTCTCCGCCCTCAATATCCGGCGGGCCCTGGATGCGAGCCTGAAGCGCCTGCAGACGGACTACATCGACATTTACCAGTTCCACCACATCGACAGGGACACGCCTTGGGATGAGATCTGGCAGGCCATCGAAGTTGCAGTGCAGCAGGGCAAGATCCTCTATTCGGGCAGCAGCAACTTTGCAGGCTGGCACATCGCGCAGGCGCAGGAAGCTGCCCGGCGCCGGAACTACACCGGGCTGGTCAGTGAGCAGTCCATCTACAACCTGTTCCGCCGCGAAGTGGAACTTGAGGTTATCCCCGCCGCACAGCAGTACGGCCTGGGCCTGATCCCCTGGTCCCCGCTGCAGGGTGGGCTCCTGGGCGGGGTGCTGAAGAAGGAACGTGCCGGCGTCCGGCGCACTCAAAGCCGGGCGGCGGAGACTCTCAAGGAGCACCGGGACCAGATCCAGCAGTTCGAGGACTTTGCGGGCGAACTGGGCCACGAGCCCGGCGACACCGCACTCGCCTGGCTGCTGCACCAGCCTGCGGTCACCGCACCGATCGTGGGACCGCGCACGCAGGAACAGCTCGACGCCGCCATCAGGGCCCTGGACGTCAGCCTCGACGCCGCGGCACTCAAGCGACTCGACGACATCTTCCCTGGCCACCGTCCGGCACCGGAGGACTACGCGTGGTGAATCTGTTGGGTCTTGAAGCAGACACTGTGGCACCACGGAACATCCTCTTCCTTGGCGGCACCGGGGTCATCAGCGCAGCAGCGGCAGAACGCGCCGTCGCCCTCGGTCACCGTGTGGCCATCCTCAACCGCGGGCAGTCCGGCAAGCCGGTGCCGGACGGCACAGAGGTGCTGCATGCGGACATCCGTGATCCGGCGGCTGTGCGGAACGTGCTCGCGGGACGGGAGTTCGACGCCGTCGCGGACTTCATTACCTTCACACCGGATCAGGCGCGGGCCAACATAGGGCTATTCCGCGGCCGGACCGGCCAGTACGTGTTCATCAGTACCGCGTCGGCCTACCAGAAGCCGCCCGCCCGGCTGCCGATCCTCGAATCCACGCCGCTGAAGAACCCCTTCTGGCAGTATTCGCGGGACAAAATCGCCTGCGAGGACGTGCTCTTCGAGGCGTACCGGCGGGATGATTTTCCCGTCACGGTGGTGCGTCCGTCGCATACCTATGACCGCACCAGGGTGGGCCTGGTAGGCGGCTGGACAGACATTCACCGGATGCGCACGGGGCAGCCAGTCATGGTGCACGGTGATGGCACGTCGCTCTGGACCGTGACGCACGCCCGGGACTTCGCCAAGGCGTTTGTGGGCCTGCTCGGCAGGCCGCAGGCAGTGGGCGAAAGCTACACCATCACCTCGGACGAGTACCTGCCGTGGAACCACATCTACCGCCTGTTTGCCCGGGCAGCCGGGGTTTCCGAGCCCGAACTGGTCCACGTGGCCTCGGAAACCATTGCCGCTCACGGGGCCGGCTACAGCCCCCACCTCGGGCCCAGCCTCCTCGGCGACCGGGCGCACTCCGTGGTTTTCGACAACTCCAAGATCAAGTCCCTGGTGCCCGGCTATACGGCCACCATTCCGTTCGCAGAGGGAACCCGGGAGATCATCAACTGGTACGAGAGCCATCCCGAACTGCAGGTGGTGGACCAGGAGTTCATGGATCTGAGCGATCGGCTGATCAGCTGGGCACGCCGGGCGGGCTAGGCCTGTTCAACCCTGCCTCCTCAAAGCACTGCGTCCGTTTCAACCCACGGAGTCTTTTTCAACCCAGTTTGCCCGCCAATCGGGTGCCTCGAAGGCTTCGCTCCAGTAGGCGGTTTCCTTGGCGATTTTGCCGTCCCGGAATTCGAAGATGAAAACTGTCTCGTACCGCGGGCCGTTGTAGTCCAGCAGGGCTTCAGCCACCACCAGGTTCCCGCCGCTCGTCAGCCGGCGTGGCGTAATGGTGGGCAGCTGCGGGAAGGCGTTGTAGATGCCCCGCCGGTTTTCCGCGCCGTGCACCACTTCGCCGGATTGTGGCCAGTGCATCACCGCGTCGTCGTGAAACAGGTCATCCATGACCTCGATGTGACGGTCGTTGATGCACGCGATCAGCCGGTGGACCACGTCCTCATTAGCGCTGGATTCAACCACGATATTGACCTGATTCCTCGATGATTCCTACGGACTCCTAACGCTTGCATTGTCCTCCGGAAGTCGGTCCTGCACCACGGCGGACTCGCGCGCGCCCGGGGGGCTGTGCCTTCATGCCCAGTTGCACTTTGCCAACCCGCCGACACGCCGTGGCGCGGCACGGTTGACCGGAGGTTTACCTCGCCCGGAGCGAAGCAACTGGGCGGGAGCGCACGCGGCACCGCATCCCCACCGTGCAAATTGCATGACCTGTCGAATATCGATAGTCTTTCATTGTTATTCGATATCCTAGGAGACCCAATGGGAAAGCTGCTCACCCTCGCCTTGCGCGCCGTACTGGCAGTGGCGCTCGCCGGCTCGCTTTTTGTCCAGGTATGGATGGTGCCGCTGCTGTCCATCGACCTGGAGGAATCCGGCACTGATGCGGGCACTCGGATTCTTGCCCTGGTGATTGTGGTCCTGGGCATCGCCACCGTCCAGGTGACGCTGGTCTGCGTATGGCGCCTTCTGACGATGGTGCGGCGCGGAACCGTGTTCTCCCCCGCCGCGTTCCGGTACGTGGACATCATCTTCGGCGCGGTCGCAGCCGCGTCAGTGCTGGTCTTTGCCCTCGCCGTGATGCTTGCCCCGGGCGACGCCTCTCCTGGCATTGTGCTGCTCATCTGCGGGGCGTCCCTCCTGATCGCCGGCGTGGCCCTGATTGTCCTTGTGCTCAGAACACTGCTGGCCCAGGCCGTGGCCCGCGACGCTGAAGCGAATCATCTGCGCGCTGAGCTGGGCGAGGTGATCTGATGCCGATTGTTGTGGACATTGACGTCATGCTGGCCCGGCGCAAAATGCCGGTGGGCGAACTGGCGGACAGGATCGGGATCACGCCGGCCAACCTGGCGGTACTCAAAAACGGCCGCGCGAAGGCAGTGCGCTTCACTACGCTTGAGGCGCTGTGCGACGTCCTCGACTGCCAGCCGGGAGACTTGTTGCGGTGGGAACCGGGCGAATCGGAAGACGCGACGGCGTGAGTCGGGGCAGACTGGTGAAATGACACTCTCACCGCTCATCAAACTCAATGACGGCAACACCATCCCGCAGCTGGGGCTCGGCACGTGGCCACTGGACGACGATCAGGCGGCTGCCGCCGTCGTCAGCGCTGTAGACGCCGGGTACCGGCACATCGACACGGCCGTGAAATACGGCAATGAGGAAGGTGTGGGCAACGGCGTGCGGGCCAGTGGGGTGGATCGCGCCGAGCTGTTTATCACCACCAAACTGGACGGTCAGTTCCAAGGTCAAGACCGCGCAGCGGCGGGGCTGGAGGGGTCGCTGACCCGGATGGGGCTGGACTACGTGGACCTCCTGCTGATCCACTGGCCACTCCCCCAACGCGACGATTTCATCGCAACGTGGAAGACATTCGAGCGGCTCCAGGCAGAGGGAAAAGCCCGGTCCATCGGTGTTTCAAACTTCAAGCCGGCCCATCTGGAGCGGCTACTGGCTGAGACTGATGTAGTGCCGGCGGTGAACCAGATCCAGTTGAGTCCGGCCGTCACGCGTATGGTCGACCGGGAGTTCAATGCCAGGCATGGAATCGTCACGGAGTCGTACAGTCCGCTGGGCGGCTCCGGTGCCAGCCTGCTGGGCGCTCCACTCCTTGCCCAGCTGGGCGAAAAGTACGACAAATCGCCGGCTCAACTGGTGTTGCGGTGGCACATTGAGCAGGGACTCGTGGTCATTCCAAAATCGGGTGACCCCGAGCGGATGCGGGAAAACCTGGACATCTTTGACTTCGCTCTGGACCGGCAGGATCTGGCGGAACTTGCCATCCTGGACGAAGGTCCCGGCGCCGGGATCGACTCGGACACGACAGGCCACTAAAGGCCCCTGAAGTCGCCTTTCACCAGGAAGCAGACTGGCTTAAAGAAAGTAAGCATGATTAGTATTGAGGCAGAAGGATGAAGCGTCCCGGGATCCGGGTACCTCCTTTTATGTAGGAAGTAGGACAAAATGGGCTTCTTTGCTTTTCTGATTCTTGGCCTTATTGCCGGCGCGATCGCTAAGGCGATCCTTCCGGGCAGGCAGGGTGGCGGATGGATCATGACCCTCATCCTGGGCGTTGTCGGGGCATTCCTCGGCGGCTGGCTCGGCGGACTGCTGTTCAACGCACCACTGCAGGAGTTCTTCTCGCTGCAGACCTGGCTGCTCGCGATCGCAGGTTCGATCATCGTACTGCTGGTATACGGCATGGTTACGAAGCGCAGCGTCCGCGGTTAATTTCTCCACCGGCGTGAAGACCGGCCCTGGGACAACATCCCCGGGCCGGTTTTCTTTTCTCCAGCCAAGCAGCCGGGGACTGGCACCCTTTCTCTACGAGCAGGAGTTCATCATGAAATCTAAACTTCTTCTGGGCATCGGAATCGCAGCAGGCTACGTCCTGGGATCGCGGTCCGGCCGGGCAGCATACGACAAACTCAAGGCAAGGGCGGCCGACATTTGGGACAGCAAGCCTGTCCAGGACAAGGTCAGCGCCGCCACCGAGGCCATCAAGGAAAAGGCTCCTGAGGTGGCGGACCAGCTGGGCGAGGCCGCACGCCGCGCGGGCACCGTGATCGGCTCAGCTATGCACCACGACGCCGTAGGCAGTAACGGCAAGGCAAAAACGTCCGACGCCGACACGTCCGTTAGTGCTACCGGAACCACCGGGGACCACGTCCCTGCCCACAGCACCCATCCGGAAACGGTGAACCTGGGGACCTCGGATGTTGAATCCGATCCTGCGCTGAACGATGGCCAGGGCCAGGACTGGTCCGATGAGGGCGGCGCCACTCCCGCTGGCGCAGCCACGAACGTTGACCCCAGGCGGGAATGATTAATAGTTTCCCTGCGGAGACGTGACGGCCCTGCCGCTGCGTGACAAGTAGCCGCGCCTGAACTGTGCTAAAACTGATTGACATTGCCGGCCGTCGCGATCCTTGGGGGACGCGGCGGCTGGCGGCGTCTTAAGTGGTGGCAACCAACCGCGGCTTGCATGGCCAGCGGGCTAATCGGGAGAACAGATGAGCACTGCAGGCAGCATCCCCGCCGCGCCTCCGGGCTGGTATCCCGATCCGGCCGGCACTAGCCGGCTCCGCTGGTGGGACGGCTCCGGGTGGACCGACCAGTTCAGCACCCCGCACCAGCAAGGTCCGCATGCCGGGCAGTATGCGGCGAGCCTGTATGCGGCAGGCCCATATGCGAACGTCCCGGCAGCAGTTCAGCGTCCCTTCATCAGCCGGGATGCTCCGGTCTACAATCCGCTGATCTGGGCCATCACGTTGCTCCCGCTTCTGTCCACAATCCTTTTGCTGCTCTGGAATCCGGAGCTTCGGTTTATTACCGTCGGACGGCAGCAGACGCCCACCCTGGACCCGTTTTCCATCTTTAGTCCCGCGTACTTCATGCTCGTTTTCTCGGGCTTCCTGGCGTATGCGGTTTCCGTGCTGCTTGCCTACTTCGACTCCGAGCGGCTCAAACGCGTCGGCGTCGTCAGGCCGTTCCATTGGGCCTGGAGCTTCCTCAGCAGCGCGGTGTACGTCATTGGCCGCTCGGTGATCACGTCGAAGGTCGCCCGGGGTCGAGGGCTCGTGCCCATTTGGGTGCTGATCGGCGTCTTTGTCCTCAATATTGTGGTGACAAACATCAAAATGTCGGCGCTGATGTCATCGATGATCGAGACCATTCCGGCCTGACCAGGCTCGTTTGGGTGCCTTTATTTGAGCGGGCTCTGGGATCCAGGAGTTTGCTTCAGTAAAATTTGAATGGCCTCGGAGCGGACACGCCCGACGTCCTGCACGGGGTTCCGGAATGGAGCGCCATGCTCGATAGCCTGCTCTGCAAAATGAATCTGGGGCACCACTGGCTCGCGGAATCCAACCCTGACGGTACTCTCCGGAGGCACTGCACGAAGTGTGGAAAACACGACCGCCACAGTGATCGGTGGTCCGGGCGCCTCGCCCGCGGAGACCGTCCTCACGACCCGGGCGGCAGCCAGTTCTACGAGTAAACCGCCGCACGTCTTAGAATGTCAGACCCCTTTGGCAGAGTATTCCTATGGAGGTTTCTGACGGCGCAGCTTGCGGGGAACAGCAGTAGTTCGGCCGTGCCGCCGCAAATTGACTCGCCTGTTGAGGGCGCTTCCAACCGCGGAATTCCCGATGCCCGTCGAAATGTCACACCCTCACGGCAGAGTAATCCTATGGAGGCTCTGAGGGAGCGGCTTGCGGGGGACAGTGGCGATTCCACCGTGCCTGCGCCGGTGAGCCTCACGGCGGCGATCGCGGTGGTCCGAGCCGTAGTTGCTGCCGCTCCGGACCAACTGGCCAGGGCTGGCTACGTGGACGCAGCAGATTTCGCCGGCCAAACAGAAGAGCTCTCCCGGGACGTGGAATACCTCCAGATCCTGTCTGCAGGCGCCGTGGACCGCACCCGAACCCAGGCCATCACCACCGCCGCTGCCACCCGGGCCACCCGGTCCTGGACCACCGGCTGGGACAACGGAGTCGAAACCGTCAACGAAACCGACGCGGCCTGGCCCGCCACCGCGGGGGACGATACATTCGCGGCAGCAACCCCGGAGGCCGGCCCCGCCGTGCCGCGGACCGTGCCACGGTCACCGGCGGACGACGGCTGCAAGAGCACCGCCGAATTCCTGCGCCTGAGGCTCAGGATCGGGCTCGGCGAAGCCAAACGCCGCCTCCACCTGGCCCACGCCATACTGCCCGAAACCACCCTCACCGGCGACTCCATACCTCCGGCACGGGAACATCTCGCCGCAGCTTTCTCCCCCGCCACCACGACAAAACCCGGCACTGACGCCGTCGCCTCGCTCGAGTTCCCGGCAGGTGCCGGGCCAGTAGTATCGTCCCGGACCGGGACCATCATCAGCGCCACCCTGGACCGGCTCAAACACCACACCACCCCCGAGACCCTGGACCAGATCGAACACGACCTGACCCGCACCGCCGCCACCGCGGACCCGGACTTCGTCGCCCGCGTCGCCCGCCGCTGGGCCGACACCCTCGACGCCGACGGCACCGAACCCACCGAAGAAGCCCTCCGCCACACCCAAGGCGCGTTCATCCGCAAACCCCGCCACGGCCTGCACCACCTCGAAATCTTCGCCACCACCGACGAATACGAACACTTCGCCACCATCATGAACGCCGCCACCAACCCCCGCACCCACCAACCCGGCCAGACCACCGGCACCGGCAGCGGCGAACATGACAGCATCCGGGGCCCGGGCCGGGACACCGACGTGTGGCAGGGCACCGACATGGACCTGGACCGGCGCACCCGGCCCCAGAAACAACTCGACGGTATCGTCACCGCCTTCAAAGCAGCCCTCACCACCAACAAACTCCCCACCGCCGGCGGCAACCGCCCCCAAATCCTCGCAACCATCAACTACCAAGACCTCCTCCCCCACCACGGCCCCAGCATGAACGCAGCCACCGGAACGGACACCGGAGCCTGGGCACACACGCGGACCCACGCCGGCACTGGCAACTACACCTTCACAGGCCCCGTCGCCGCCGCCACCCTCCGCAAACTCGCCTGCGACGCCGACATCATCCCCGCCCTCCTCGGCACCCACGGCGAAATCCTCGACCTCGGCCGCAAAACCCGCCTCTTCACCCCCGCCCAACGCCTCGCCCTCACCGCCCGCGACCAAGGCTGCACCTTCCCCAACTGCACCATCCCCGCACCGTGGTGCGAAGCCCACCACATCACCTACTGGTCCCACAACGGCCCCACCAACACCGGGAACGGCGCCCTCCTCTGCTCCCATCACCACCACCTCATCCACAAAGAACAATGGACCATCCACACTCGCCATGGGGTCCCCTGGTTCACACCCCCGCGCCACATCGACCCCACCCAAAAACCCCAACAAAACCACTACTTCAAACCACCCCCACCACCCCAACGCGAATAAAACCGCCATGCAAAAGCTTGGGGTCCGAACAAAGGTACTTTCCGGGATTGGCCTCAATTCCGGGTCATTGGTGCAACAACTCACTAAGGTGCCCAGGGCCAGGGGTCCAAAACTCACCGGGCCGCACCATGCCGCGTCCAAGAAATAGCCGGAACCTGCCAGCGTTCCTTCGCGGCTAACTGAAAACGTGGGCGCCGCGGATTCCCGACGCTAGCGAGCCCTTCCGACGACTACAGTGCCGTCCAGCTCGTCCGACCGGACGGTCCGGACCTTGAACCCCGCAGACGCCATGATCGACGCCGTGTGCCCAGCCTGGCGCTCGCTCGTTTCGATGAGGAGATATCCGCCAGGATGAAGCCATTCGCCAGCCCCGGCGGCCACCCGGCGATGGAGATCGAGGCCATCCGCACCGCCGTCGAGCGACAACGTTGGCTCATAGTCCCGTGCCTCACGCGGCATGGTGGCAATTTCGGCCGTCGGGACATAGGGGGCGTTCGCGGTCAGTACCGAGACCTGCCCCTTGATGGCGGACGGCAGCGCATCGAACAAATCGCCTTGGAGAACCTCCCCTCCCACCCTTGCAACATTCCGGCGGGCACATGCCACGGCGGCTGGATCAATGTCCGCGGCATACAGCTCGAGCCCGGCGACCCGGGACGCGATGGCGGTGCCTGCTGCGCCGGATCCGCAGCAAAGATCAACTACGACGGCGGCGCTCACGGAACGCACAGGCTCCGGCACCGGGTCTTCGTGGACCCGGGCGCCGTCGTCGGCCTTGGTGCCTTCGTGGAGCCGGGCGCGGAGAAGCGGGGACTCTTTGGGCTGAACCTTCGCCAGCGCTGCCACGGCCTCGTTGACCAGGAGCTCGGTGCGGCGGCGCGGAACAAAGACACCGGGATCGAGCTCAATCCGCAGACCAGCAAACTCTGCCCAGCCGAGAATTTGCTCAAGCGGATAGCCGGCAATGCGCCGCTCCACAGCCGCCGCCACGTTGGCCGGACATGACGCGGCCTCCACCAGCAGCCGGGCTTCCTCCTCCGCAAAGACACACCCAGCGGAACGAAGGCGGTCGGCGATCCCGGCAATGGAATCGGCAAGGGAATCGGCAATGGAGTCAGAACCCAGTGCGGAGCGTGACAACAAAAACCCTTTCTGCTCGGCCGGTGGGAACAACAGCGGGCACTTCCGGGAACGTCGCCAGGTCCCGCAAGACACCCGCCACGAACCTTATGGTAAGCGCACAATAGCCTCTCTGCATGGCAATCAAAAGACTGGATTTATTCGGTGCAAGCGCTTACCGTTTGGCGTGGTTCACTCGGCGATCGCTGGGATCGTCCTGGACCTACCGCTGAAACTGACCGCCAATGACGCATCTAACTTCATCCACTCAGCACCCTGCACAGCACCGCCGCTACCAGGAAGGTCTCCTGACGTGAACTCACGCACCCCTAGAGGCACCACCCCACGCCTCGGCAGCCCGTTCAAAACCCGAAAGACGCCGGATCCTCACCCGCTGCTCAGAACCGCACGGCTCCGCACCGCACTGTCCCGGACCGCACTCCGATGCGTGGCATCCGTGATGTTGGCGGCAGCCTTGGCCGTCTCGGCATCGGGTTTTCCGGCACAGGCCACGCCCGGCACTAAGGACCCCGAGCCGAAGAAGCCCGCGTCGTCGTCGGCCCTTCACTCACTCCGCGCTCCGGTGGCGGACGAGAATTTTTACTTTGTGATGGCCGACCGGTTCAGTAACGGGGACACCGCCAACGACGATGGCGGGCTGGGAGGGGACCCCATGGTCTCCGGGTTCGATCCCACCAACAAGGGGTTTTACAACGGCGGAGACCTCGCCGGGCTCCTGGGCAAGATCGACTACATCCAGGGCCTGGGCACCACGTCCATCTGGCTGACCCCCAGCTTCAAGAACAAGGCGGTCCAGACCGAGGACAAGTCGGCCGGTTACCACGGCTACTGGGTTACGGACTTCACGCAGATCGACCCCCATCTTGGAACCAACAACGAGCTGAAGACCCTCATCAAAGAGGCCCATTCGCGGGGCATGAAGGTCTACTTCGACATCATCACCAACCACACCGCAGACGTGATCAGCTACAAGGAGAAAGCCCGCCAGCCCTACATTTCCAAAGACGTGGTCCCGTACCGGACGGCATCGGGCGAGGTGTTCGACGACCGGGACTTCGCCGGAACGAAGGCGTTCCCCAAGCTCGACGTCGAAAAGTCCTTCCCCTATGTCCCAGTCCTGGAAAAGGCCGAAGAAAACCTCAAAGTCCCCAAGTGGCTGAACGATCCTACGCTCTACCACAACCGCGGAGACACCACCTTTGTGGGCGAAGACTCCTACTACGGCGACTTCTTTGGCCTGGACGATCTCTTCACGGAACACCCCAAGGTCGTGGACGGAATGGAGAAGATCTACAAGACCTGGATCCGCGAGTTCGGCGTGGACGGCTTCCGGATCGACACCATGAAGCACGTGAACAACGAGTTCTGGCAGGAATTCGGCCCGGAAGTCCTCAGCTACGCCAAGGCACAGGGCAAGGACGAGTTCTTTATGTTCGGCGAGGTCTTCGACACCACCAAGAGCTTCACCTCGCAGTTCACCACGCGCAACCAGATGCAGGCGGTGCTGGACTTCCCGTTCCAGGACGCCGCCCGCAGCTTTGCTTCCAAGAGCAAGGACGCCCGCAGCCTGGAGACCTTCTTCGCAGGGGACGACTGGTACACCGACGCCGATTCCAACGTGTACCAGCTGCCCACCTTCCTGGGCAACCACGACATGGGCCGCATCGGCAGCTTCATCGCGACCGACAACCCCGGCGCCACCGACACGGAGAAGGTGGCCCGAGACCAGCTGGCCCACGAGCTGATGTACTTCTCCCGCGGCAACCCGGTGATCTATTACGGTGACGAGCAGGGCTTCACCGGGCCCGGCGGCGACCAGGACGCCCGGCAGACGCTCTTCGCCAGCCAGGTTCCGGAATACCTCGACGACGATCTGCTGGGCACAGACGCCACGCACGCGGCCGACAACTTCAACGCCGGCCATCCGCTGTACACCAAAATCAGCCAGCTCGCAGCCCTGACCAAGGAGCACCCGGCCCTTCGCGACGGCGCCCATCAGCACCGCTACGCATCCGAAGGTCCCGGGATCTACGCGTTCTCCCGCACAGCCGCGGCGGACCAGCGCGAATACGTCGTGGCCTTGAACAACAGCGAACAGCCGCAGACCGCCGAAGTCCCCACGTACATTGGCAAGCGCAACTACACGAGGATCTATGGCGACGCCGCAAACCAAGCTAAGACCTCCGCGGAGGGCAAACTGACGGTTACGGTTCCGCCGTTGTCCGCCGTGGTCTACAAGTCGTCGGGCCGAATTCCACACTCAAAGTCGGCCCCCGCCATCGAACTTCAGGAACCTGCCGCGGCACCCGCGGACAACGGCCGGATCAAGGTAACGGCCGACGTCGGCGGTACTTCGTTCTACGAGGTCACCTTCGAGGCGAAGACGGCGGGCGGTGGCTGGACCCCCATCGGCACCGATGACACAGCGCCGTACCAGGTGTTCCACGACGTGGCGGACCTGAACGCCGGCACGCCACTGGAATACCGCGCCACCGTGCTGGACAACGGCGGGCACACGGCCACCAGCGCGTCCCGGGCAGCAGCGGTACCCGCACCCGCCCTGACCATACAGAAGCCTGTAGAGGGCAGCTATGTGAAGGGGTCTGTGGAGCTCAGCGCCACCGCGGATCCTGAAAAGCCCACTCACGTGGTCTCCTTCGAGCGCAGCATCGCAGGCGGCGATTGGACTGCCATGGGCTCTGACGACACATCGCCGGCGTACTCGGTGACCGATGACCTGGCAGACCTGGAACTCCCCGGCGGCACCGTGGTCCAATACCGCGCGGCCATGACCGGCCCCGGTTTCAGTGTGGTCAGCGAACCGCGGACGGTGACAGTGGGCGACGCACCGCAGCCGGACTCAGTGACTGTCGAGGGGTCGTTCAAAACCGAGCTGGGCTGCCCGAATGATGTGGACGAAGCCTGCCCGGCGGCGTCCATGACGCTGGACCCGGAGGACAACATCTGGCGTCTGACCGTTGACCTGCCCAAAGGGCTGTACGAATATAAGGCCGCGCTCAACGGCACGGACGTCAGCTACGGCGTGGACGGGGTCCTGAACGGGAGCAACATCGTCCTTGACCACCCCGGCGGAGCGGTCACCTTCCGGTACGACAACCGGACGCACGTCACGAGTGCCGTCTACGCTTCACAGCAGCCGCAGGCCGTAGCCGTCGCCGGCAGCCTGAACGCCGCCCTCGGCTGTAGTGGCGACTGGCTGCCCGCCTGCGACCAGGCCCAGTTGACGCTGGACCAGGCAACTCTGGTGTGGAAGCTGTCCGCGAACCTCGACGCCGGAACGTACGAGTTCAAAGCCGCGCTGAACCGCACATGGGACGAGAACTACGGCGCTGACGGCGTACGCAACGGCGGCAACATCGTTTACAAGCACGACGGCGGCCCGGTCACCTTCCGGTACGACCACGTCACCCACCTGCTCACGGCGGGTTAGTCCGCTTCTGTTCTGAAGAGGAGCCCGGCCCAAGGGAACCAGATCAACTCCCCGAGGCTGGGCTCCTTGTCTGTGGCAACACAGACGGCCCTACGTCTGCAGCGACTCCGACACGGCCGCCAGCAGCGAGTTGAACCTGGCATTGCCGGGAAGATCGTCGATGTACACCGGCTTCCCGGCCGGATCCCCCAGCGGAACCTGCCAGTTCGGATACAGCGCCTCTGTGGTGCCCGGCTGGTTCTGCACGCGCCGCTCCCCCACCGCGTCAACCAGTGCGACGCCGAGCAACACCGACGGCGTCTGGGCAAGCAGGCGGTGCAGCGCCTCGATGGTGCGGCCCTCGCTCTCTTGGCTGCCGCCGGCATCGGGCAGCAGCCCGCGTTCGCGCAACAGTCCCATCATCTTCTCCAGCGTGGCCTCGTGTTCCGCGCGCTCTTCAGCTTCGGAGCGCTCCAGCAGGCCCAGCCTGCTGCGAAGTGACACGTGGTCACCCGCAAGGTAGCCGGCCGTCGGCGGCAGGTCGTGGGTGTTGACGCTGGCGAGCGCCTGCGTGCGGTACAGTTCGGGCGGCAGCGGGGAGTCGCCGTCGTTCTCGAACCACAGGATGGACGTTCCCAGGATGCCGCGGGCGGCGAGGTAGTCACGCACCCACGGCTCGAACGTTCCCAGGTCCTCGCCGATCACCACGGCGCCGGCCCGCTGGGCCTCCAGCGCCAGGATGCCGATCAGCGCATCGTGGTCGTACGTGACGTAGGCGCCGTCCCGCGGTGAGTTGCCGGCCGGTACCCACCACAGGCGGAACAGGCCCAGCACATGGTCCACCCGGATACCGCCGGCATGCCGGAGCACGGTGGACAGCATGTTCCGGAACGGCGCGAACCCGGCCTCGGCCAGGCGGGACGGATGCCACGGGGGCTGGTTCCAGTCCTGGCCCTGCTGGTTGTACATGTCCGGCGGCGCCCCCACGCTGATCCCGGGCGCCAGCACATCGCGGAGCGTCCAGGCGTCGGCGCTGCTCAGGTCAACTCCGACGGCGAGGTCGTGCACCACGCCCAGCCGCATTCCGCCGCTGCGCGCGGCCTTCTGTGCGTTCTCGAGCTGCTCGTCGCAGATCCACTGCAGCCAGCGGTGGAATCCAATCCGGTCGGCAAGCTTCCCGCGCAGGGCTTCGGCCGCGATGGATCCGAGCGCGCAGTCCGGGTCGGTCCACAACGGGTCCCCCGGCGCGAGGTCTTCCCTGATGGCGGACCACAGTGCAAAGTCATCCAGGCCGGGACCGGAGATCCGGCAGAATTCATCGAATGCCGCCTGCCGCGCCGGCGAGCGCCGCGCGTGGTAGAGCAGTTCCAGGGCCTGGAGCTTGGCCGCGAAAACAGCGTTTCGGTCCAGCCGTTCCCCATCCTTGTTCAGGCCCTGGACCTGTTCCTGCAGCCTGTCGACCGTGGCGCGCCTGCGCGGCTTCAGATAGGCGAGTTCCGGAATGGCTTCCACCCGGATGTAGAGCGGGTTGAAGAAACGGCGCGTGGACGGCGAGTACGGCGATGGCTGGACCGGCGGGACGGGCTCCGCGGCGTGCAGGGGGTTGACCAGGACATAGTCCGCACCCCGTTCACCGCTGAGCGTTGCCAGGTCCGCTAGGTCAGCAAAATCGCCGATTCCCCAGGAACGCTTTGAGCGCACTGAGTACAGCTGCGTGGCCAACCCCCACCCGCGGCGCTCCATCAAGGAGTCGGCGGTGGTGAGCCGCGCCGGGACCACCACCAGGGCACACTCCGCTGTGACGCCGTCGGAAACGGCATGCAGTGTGTGCCAGCCGAGGGGCAGCCCCTCCGGTACGGCGAACGTGGCCCGCCCTGTGGGCACTCCGTCCACGTCCTGGGGCAGAACCCAGACGTCCTGCTGGACCGCCTCCACGGGCTCGCCCGCGCCCGCTTCCAGTGCAACGGTCACACGGGCTGTGGCACCATCCCGGACGTGGACCGGAACCAGCGCGGTCTCGCCATGTTGAACCACGACGGCGGGCGGCAGCATGCGCCGCCACGGCGCCAGTTCCGACTCGGCCAGGGCGGCTTCGATCAGTTCGTTTGTGTGGGCCTGGACACCGAGTGCCGCCAGGACCTTGATCAGGGTTTGGGGGGCGACACTGTAGGGCAGCCCGTCCCAGCCGTGGAATGACGTGCCCACACCGTGGGCGTCGGCCAGGCGATGGAGGAGGTGTTGGTCCACGGACCCATGACCTGCTGTTTCACCGACGCCTGGCGGAGCCGGCGTTCCGGGGAGTTGAGCGTACTGCTGGTCTGGAGCCTTCATGGATGTCCGCCTCGTCTGGTGTGATGGGTCCGAACTTACATTGCGTCCTGTTCGACCGGGGGCTTCCTCGCTCCCGGACAACTGTCGGTTCCGATTATTGCAGGAGGACACTGATTGCCTGGCCAGCGCCGTTGCCGGGTACGTAACCTAACGGGGCACGCCGGAACTGGCGCCCACGGCGGTTCTGCCGTTGGAACAGAAACGTGTCAGCGCGAAGCCAGCGAGTTCAGTGTGTCCCGGATGCCGTTCAGCGCAGGATCACGTAGCGACATAAAGGCAGGTTTCAGGAAGGGCTGGAGGATCTTGGCCGGCCCCTTGATGCTGAACTCAGCCGTGTACTTGACCAGCGAGCCCTGGTCGGAGGGACTGACATCCACTGAATCGAATGCAGTCACCGTCTTGTTCTCGCCGCGGAGCTTGATGTGGCGGTCGGTCAGCTCAATGACCTCGTATTCCAGGGACTGGCGCTTCCCGCGGAATTCGGACTCGGCGTGATAGCGGTGGCCGACCGCAACGGGACCCGGTGTGAGCTTGTCCATCACCGGCGTGCTGGGGTCCCATTCACTCGTATTCTCGAACTCGGAGAGGAAGGCAAAGGCTTTCTCGGGAGAGAGTTTGGTTTCCACGGTGCCGCTGACTGTGATCATCCATCCAGTGTAGGAACCGGAGGCGGGCAGCACACCCCCTCCCGAGTGATGGGACCTTGTTACGTGTTGGAGAACTCTGTTGCCACGTGGCCGGCCGGCAGCTCAGTCCAAGGCTCAGCCAAACTTGCCCGCAACACCTGTGCCACGCGGCGGGCTTCGTCGTAGGCGCCGTGCGATCCTGCCGTTTCCGAGGTGTAGTCGCCCGCGAAGTGGATGTTTCCCACGCTGCGTTGCAGTGCCGGCAAGGCGTCGTTGCGCTTCGGGGACAGCACGGAGAAGCAGTGCTCCCACGTTGCTGCGGCCGCTCCCACGATCCGCCCGCGCAGTTCCGGGGCGACCGTGAGGAAATCGTCCACCCAGGCCTGGATCTGCTGTTCGTCGCCTTCGATGCCCGGGATGAAGCCTGCCGAATTCCCGTAACAGGTAAAGCGGACGATCCCGTCGGCGGCCCGGACCCCCGGCTGCGGATTGATGATGCAATCAAACTTCTTGCCAACCGTTGAGACGAAGGACCAGTCCGCGAATTCCGGCAGGCCTTCGATGTTGGCCGCGATGGTGACCGTGGTGCTGCCCGGCGTTTCCGCGTCCTTAAGCGCCTCGTGCTTCCAGCCCGGCAGCTGACGGCAAATGCCTGCCACTTGGGGAGCCGGCACGGCCATCACCACATGGCGGGCCAGCAAGACCCGCCGGCTTTCCCCATCACCGGCAGTCACCTCCAAAACGTCTTCCGACTCCCGGATGCTGTGGACGCGCAGGCCGGTGGTGATGGTGGTCCGGGAACCAACGTTGGCGGCGAGCGCACGCGGCAGGTCCTGCATGCCATTTACCGGGTAGAGGCGGTTCTCCCATTCATGAGCGATGTAGCTGGCGAGATAGCGGAGGGCATACTTGGCCGACAGTTGGGCGGCGTCGCCCACGGAGCCGCCCCGGACCGCCGCTTCGATGACGCTGCGGGCAGGTCCCGGGAGTCCTTCGAGCCGGGAGGCAACGGTTTCGTTTCCGAGTCCTGCAGCCTTGCCGGTAATGGCCCCATCCGACACATTTTCCCTGTATTCACGCTCCAGCCCGTCCATGAACGCGACCAGCGCATCCTTGGACGCCTGCGGCAACGGAAGCTTCTCCACGACGTCCGGCGTTGACCCCGCGACGGATGTCACGCCGTCGATGTGCACGCCGTACGTGGCAGGGTGGAAGGGCACGGTGTCCTGGCGCAACTCCTTGGCGAGCGTCTCGGCGCGCGTTCCGCGATAGATAAACATGGCTCCGGTGTTCACCGCGGCGCCGGCAAGTTGAACACTCCGCGTCCGTCCGCCGATGTCCGTACCGGCCTCCAGCACCTGAATGTCCAGGTCCAGGTCGCGGAGATCGTACGCGAGCGCCAATCCCGCCGGTCCGGCTCCAACCACCACAACGTCGTGAATATCAGTCATGCCTGTCCCAACTTTCTGCTTATGTTTTCCCGCGCAGCGACCTGAAGCCTGGCGAACAAATCCTCGTCAATCTCCACAACACCCTCCTCAGAAGAGGCCCGCGGCCGACGTCCCGGGATACGTACGTTGTAGTCCTCGGCGAGGCGGTCCAGATGCGTGCCCAGCCTCTCCGGGAAGCCCGCAGCGGCGAAGCTTGGATCCACCACAAAGAGCGTCATCCCGATCCCCGGGTTTGCCTCTCCTGCCGTGAAGGACGGCGCATCCACGGACCAGAGACCACCCGCCAGACCGGCGAGGACCTCGGCGACCAGCGCCATATTGGCGCCCTTGTGCCCTCCATAAGGCAGCAGGGAACCGTCGACGGCGGCCCGGGCGTCCGTGGTGGGCTCACCGCGGCAGTCAATCGCCCACCCTGCCGGTATGTCGTTTCCAGCGGCGGCCGCCTCGCGGACAGCGACGAAGGCTGTTTGACTTGATGCCTGGTCGATCAGGAACGGCTGGTGAGCGCCAGTGGGCGCGGCGAAAGACAGGGGATTTGTGCCCAGGACCGGCCGCCCGCTGGAACCCGCTGCCATCAGGGCCGGAGAGTTCGCCGCTGCGAAGCAGACCAGCCCGGCCTCGGCGAGGCGGTCGGTGAAGAAGCCAAGCTCGCCGCAGGTGTAGGAATTGTGCTGCATAAAGACGGCGCAGCCCAGGTTGCCTGCCACCCTGTGGATCGTGGGTAAGGCCTGGCGGAAGCCGGTGTGCGGGATGCCGCCATCGGCGTCGCAACTGATGACTGCTCCACGCAGCGACAGGCGCGGAGTTGCCGTGCGGTTGATGGCACCGGCCTCCAGCGCCGCGAGGTAGTCAAAGAGGTGGGAGACTCCGACGGAACCTTTCCCGCGCAGCTCTGCCTGCACAATCGCATCCGCCAAGGCCTCCGCGGCGGCTTCATCGCCGCCGGCGGCCAGCACCGCCTGCAGGCATAAGCGTTCGACGACGGCGGCTGGCTGGATCATTGACGTCCTCATTGGTTCGGGAAGCGTCCGCCGCCCCGGCGAGGGAACGGACGTGGAAGTCCACTCAGGCTACCTGTGAGATATGTGATCACACAATAGTCTGATCCAAACTCTCGCCTTTGAGGCAGAGAATGAACTCATCGACGGCAGGCGACTCGCCAAAAGGCCGGGCAACATGGAGTTCCGTCTGCGGCCTGCCTGTAAAGCGGCGTGTGGTGACTCCCGGCATCTGGAACCGCTGCACGGACTCCGGGAGCACGGAGATTCCCAACCCCGCGGCCACGAGTCCAAGGACGGTCTCCTGGTGAATGGCCTGCTGCACCACCACTGGCGGGGTTGGCAGCGGATCGAAGAGCCGGAGGACGCGCGCCACGAACCCCGGCATCAGGCGGTAGGGAAAGAGGATCATGGGTTCGCCTTCGAGGTCCCGGGGACGGACGACTGCCCCGGCCGCCAGGTGGTGGGATTCGGGCAGGACCGCCACCAGGTCTTCGGTACTGAGCAGCTCAAGGTTCAGCCCGGGGACGTCTCCCGGATCCCGGATCAGGCCGAGATCCAGGTTCCCATCCAGCAGCTGCTCAATCTGCTCCGCGCTGGTCAGCGGGTTCAGCACCAGGTCTATGCGCGGGCGCTGCTGCCGGAAAGAGCGGATTGCTTCGGGAACGGCGGTGTAGCTCGCCGAACTGACGAAACCCACCCTGATCTTGCCGCTCCTGCCGGCGGCTACATCGGCAACGTCCCCTGCAGCGTCGTCGAGGTCCGCTACGGCAGCCTGGACCCGGTCCTTGAACGCGTGGCCGGCAGCAGTCAGTGCCACCCGGCGGGTGGTGCGGTCGAACAGCTGGACTCCCAGCTCACGCTCCAGCCTTCTGACGGCAACGGTCAGCGGCGGCTGGGTGATGTGCAGGCGTTCCGCCGCCCGGCCGAAGTGAAGCTCGTCGGCGACAACGAGGAAGTATCGAAGCTGCCGGAGTTCCATCGCGATTCTTTCGATTGACGCTAATAATTACAAGCTAAATGATATTGGACGGACGGCATTTGTGGATGAGTTACTGGATGTAGACCCCGGGCAGCACCGCGATGCCCGTCCCGCACCAAGGAGCCACTCATGGAATCGACCGAATACGCCGTCGTCGGCGCCGGGCTGTCCGGAGCCGCCGCTGCCTGGCATCTCGCCGCCCGCGGCCACGACGTTGCCCTGCTCGAGCGCTCAACACCCGCAAACGATGCGGGCAGCTCCCATGGCTCCGCCCGGATTTTCCGCTACGCCTACCCGGAGGACTTCTACACCGGCCTCGTCCAGGAAGCGAAAGCCGGATGGGACGAGCTGACTCGCCTCAGCGGCAAACAACTCATCACCGCCACCGGCGCAGTGGACTACGGTGCCATCCGTGGGCCGGAACGCCTGGCCGCTGTACTGGCGGCGCGCGGCATCGACCACGAACTCCTCAGCCCCGAAGAGGCCAACCGCCGATGGCCCCAGATTTCCTTCGACACCCAGGTGCTCTGGCACCCGGACGCCGGCGTCATCGACGCCCACGAATCCGTTGCTGCCATGGTGGACCAGGCGGTGGCACACGGCACCGCCCTCCACACCAACTGGGCGGTTGCCTCAATAAAAGCGTCCGACGGCGGCTACGTCCTGACGGCCGCGGATGGCCGTTCGTTGCGGGCCGCTAACGTCATTGTTGCCGCGGGCGGCTGGCTTCCGCAGCTGCTCGGATCGCTGTCCCTACCCTCCGCCTTCCTGGCCGGAATGCCTTCGCTGGAAGTGCGCCAGGAACAGGCCTACCACTTCCCCTATGCCGACGGCACGGACCATGCCACTTCGCCGTGGCCCACGTTCATTCACAAACGTGCGGGCTGGCAGGCTTATGGCCTGCCCGGCGGCCGCGACGCAGGCTTCCGCGGGCAGAAGGTCGCCGAATACAACGGCGGCAAGATCCTGCCCTCCGCCGCGGAACAGGACGGACAGATCGACCCCGCAAACCGCCGTCGGGTCATCGAGTACGTCGAGCAGTACCTGCCCGGACTCGTTCCGGAACCGTATGCCGAAACCACCTGCCTGTTCACCAACACCCCTACCGAGGACTTCATCCTGGACCGCATCGAAGGCATCACCATCCTCTCCCCCTGTTCCGGGCACGGCGCCAAGTTCGCCCCGCTGATCGGCCAGCTCGCCGCAGACCTGGCCACCGGCGCAGGGCCAGTCCCGGATCAGTTTCGGCTCACCGCGCGTGCCAGCCTTGCAGAGTCCCGCCTTGCAGAGTCCAGCCACGCAGAGCTGGGGGCACGCTGATGGCATACGGCACCGAAACCACTCCCCTGGCCCCGGCTCCCGCTGCGACGGTGACGGGGCTGCTCTCCGACATCGCCAGCACTGGCACCGACGCGCTCCGTGGCGGCTACACGCGGCCCGTTTACTCCACCGCCGAACTGGACCTGCGCACTTGGTTCATTGAGCAGGCCTCGAAGCGCGGCCTGTCCGTGGAGACCGACCGCAACGGCGCCATCTGGGCCTGGTGGGACGTGCCGGGAGGCGACCGCAGCAACAGCCTGGTCACCGGAAGCCACCTCGACTCCGTGCCTGGCGGCGGTCCCTTCGACGGCCCACTGGGCGTTGCCTCGGCACTGGTGGCGGTGGACATCCTCAAGTCACGGATGGCCGCCCCTCCGCGCCCGCTCGCAGTTGTGGTGTTCCCGGAAGAGGAAGGGTCCAGGTTCGGCGTCGCCTGCCTCGGCTCGCGGCTCATGACCGGCGCCATCGATCCGGACAAGGCCCGGAACCTCCGGGATTCCGACGGTTCCACCTTCGCAGACGTCGCGCAGGCCAACGGCCTGGATCCCCGCTTTATTGGCCGGGATGACCAGCTTCTCGGCCAAATCGGCGCCTTTGTGGAACTGCATGTCGAACAGGGCCGCGGCCTGATCGACCTGCAGCAGCCCGTAGCGATCGCCTCATCCATCCTCGGCCACGGCCGCTGGCGCCTGAGCGTCCACGGACAGGGAAACCACGCCGGCACAACGCTGATGGCTGACCGGCACGATCCCATGGTGTCGGCCTCCCGCATGGTGGTGGCCGTCCGCGACATCGCCCGGAAGCAGCCGCATGCCCGCGCCACGGTGGGACGGCTCCAGCCGGTACCGGGCGGGACCAACGTCATCGCCTCCCGTGTCGATTTCTGGCTGGATGTCCGGCACCCGGACGATGCCGTGACGGCTGCCGTGGTGCAAAGCATCCATTTGCAGGCACAGGTCATCGCGGCCGAGGAAGGCTGCCGGGTTGAGCTCCGGGAAGAGTCGCTGAGCCGCACCGTCCACTTCGATCAAGGCCTGCAGAAGGAACTCCAGCAGGCCCTGCCTCACGCACCCATCCTGGACACCGGCGCCGGCCATGACGCAGGCGTTTTGGCGCCCTTCCTCCCCACAGCCATGATCTTTGTCCGGAACCCGAGCGGCGTTTCCCACTCCGCCGAGGAACATGTGGTGGACGAGGACGCCGAGATCGGGGCGCGCACCCTGGCCGATGCACTGCAAGGACTGATGATCAGTTGATGGCCCAGTAACGGGCAAAATCAGGGCTGGCTTCGCAGCTTGGGGCTGATGATCCGGCTGACGGAGCCGACGGCGGCCATGGCGGCGTTGCGCGGCGCTGCCCCGGCTTCGAGCATGGCGAAGCGGCCCATGAGGCGCGAGGACAGCACCAGCCGTTGCGTTCGCTTCCTGCGTGCTCTGTCGTAGGCGGTAAGGCCCGATTCGACAGAGGCTGCCTGCGCCACGCACCTTCCCAGCGTTGCCCCGTCCACGATGGCTTCGCAGGCACCGCGGCCAAGGAAGGGTGCCATGGCGTGGGCGGCGTCCCCGACCAGCGCTGTTCTTCCCCTGACGAAAGAGGGCAGCTTCGGAGTCTCGAAAAGTCCGTGATGCAAGATCGCGTCCTCGTCGATCCCGGCCAACACATCCTGCACACTGCGGTGCCAGGAACCGAAATACCTCTGCAGGTGTGGAAGGTGGGGTCCGGCAAACGTCCGGTCCGAGCGGAGGCTGGCATACCAGTTCGTTGCGTCAGGGCCTGCCGGTGTAATGCCAAACAGCGCACCGGAAGCCCAGGTTTCGCCGTGTTCGGCTACCGCTCCCTGCACCGTTCCCCGCCAGGCAACGGCTCCGAGCGACCGGGCAGAAAACCGGTCGCCGAGAATTAGCTGCCTGGTGCGGCTGAACGTGCCATCCGCGCCCACTACCAGGTCGGCGTCGCTGATTTGTTCCGGTTCAAAAACCTGGGTGTTGAACGTGATGTCCACGCCTTCGGCGAGGGCGGCGAGCAATGCCGGCCGGGAGACCAGATGCAGGTCCGCTCCGCCGGGCGCTGTGAGCAGCGTGCGTCCGGCCGGCGTCCACAGCCGGGTTGAGGCATCAGCAGCAATGTGTGCCCAGCCGTCGGTCCGGCGGGATGCTTCGACGACGCCGATATCACCCAGGGCCTCCAGCGCGGCCGGCCACATCCCCAGCATGGTGCCTGACGCGGGCAATGCTGCGCTCTGTTCTAGCACTGTTACCGACCAGCCATGGCGTTTGAGGGCCTGCGCAGTGCTCAGGCCACCGATACCCGCACCGATGATGACGGCTGCTCGTTTCACGCCCTCAGGATACAGAACCGGTACCGCAGCAACTCACGGAAGGCGGTTGGCTCCCCCTGGAGGAGACCAACCGCCTTCCATGGCAGCGTTCTTAGAGCAGCGCTCTGCGGGTCAGCTGCCGGCGGCCGCCTTGATGTCGGCGGCAGTGCCGGGCAGGCCGTTATCCTCAAGCGCCTTCTGGAGCGAGCCGTCCTGGCGCATATTCTCCACAATCTGGTTGACGGCGTCCCTCAACGTGGTTTTGCCTTTGTTCACCAGGACCGCGGTCTTCGCAGCACCCACGGAAGCCTGGATCCTGTCATCGGGCTTGAGTTCGGTGACCTTCAGCTTGGAGTCGTTGTTGGACTTGACCAGCTGCAGGGCAGCTCCATAGGTCATCACCCCGGCGCCGGCACGGCCGGACTTCACATCCTGGTAGACCGCATCCTCCGTGGCGTAGAGCTTCACCTTGTCAGTGCCCACGGCCTCCTGGAGGTCTCCCACCCAGAGGTATCCCTGCGGGGTGCCCACGGTTCCACCGGCGACATCATCGATGGTCTCGGCACCGCTGGAGGTCAGCAGGGCCATTTTGTCCAGGTAGACAGGCTCGCTGACGGCGAACTGCTGCCCGCGTTCTTCATTGATGTACCAGTTTCCGGCCGAGAGATCCACGCTGCCGTTTTTCACAGACTCGATGATGGCCGTGAAGCTGGAGGTCTTGGCATCCGGCTCAAGGCAAAGATCCTTGGCGACCCTTTTCAGGACTTCGCCGTCCACGCCGGAGAGCGATCCGCCTTTCATGGAAACGTAGGGCGGGTACTCCGCGACGGCCATGGTCAGTTTGCCCTCGCTGGCGGTTTCGACGCCGGACACCACAGGCTTGCAGTCGGCGGCCACAGTGGCGGCGGTACCGGCAGTGCCGCAGGCTGCCAGAGGCAATGCAGCCGCAAACATAACGGCAGTGAGCTTGGTCTTGTTCATGGGGTACTCCTGGGGATGGGGTTAGTGGGCGGTTTTGCTGTGGATGGCATCAACGAAGCGGGATACAACTATGGACATCGCGGCGTAGATCAGTCCGGCGAGGATAAAGACGCTCAGGAATTCGAACGTCACCGAACCGATCTGGTAGGCGCTGTTCAGCAACTCCGAAAGGGCGATCGCGTAGCCAAGGCTGGTGGCCTGGAAAACGATGACGCTGTAGGACACCAGGGGCGGCACGATCGCGCGGAGCGCCTGGGGCAGAACGATGTAGCGGGCTTCGTCGGTCCAGTTCAGTCCCAGGCTCTGGGCCGCCTCGATGTGGCCGCGGGGAACACTGAGGAGCCCGGCCCGGAAGATCTCGCTGGTGTAGGCGCCGGTGTTGAAGGCGATTGCCACCACAGCCGCGGCAAACGACTCAAGTACAAGGCCGGCGTCGGGAAGCCCGAAGTACACAACGTATAGCACCACCAGGAGCGGAACACCGCGGCCAAGCTCCACGATGAGGATGGTCACCTGGCGCAGTAGGCGGGTTCGGGAGATCATGCCGAAGGCGAGGAGGAGGCCCAGCGGAAGGCCTAGCAGGAGACTGAGGCCGGTGACTGCGAGGCTCGTCTGAAGGCCGGAAAGGAGGCCCGGCAGCCATTGGATCCATTGCTCAAACATGATCACACCGCGCTTCTGGTTCGAATAAAGGTGTCAGCTTTGCGGGCAAGCACGGCCATGGGGACGCTGACGATGAGGTAGACGACGCCGGCGGCGAGGAAAATGGGGAGGCCAGGATTGCCCTGCTGATTGAGGGTCAGTGCCTGGAAGGCAATGTCGCTGACCCCGATCACCGAGGCCACGGCTGAATCCTTGAGCAGTCCCACCGCGTAGGAGGCCGACGGCGGCAGCGCCACACCGATGCCCTGTGGCGCGATGACGCGCCAGAACGTATCGCCATTGGAGAGACCGAGCGCGCCGGCTCCTTCCCACTGTCCGCCGGCGACGGCCTGGATGCCGGCACGGTAGTTTTCAGCAAGGTAGGCAGTGGAAACAGCTCCCAGTGCCAGGCAGGCCGCAAGGAGAGGCGGCAGCGTGACATAACGCCCCAGGCCATAGAACAGGACCAGCATCCATGCAATCGGAGGAATGCCCCGGACAATTTCGATGAACGCGGTGGCCAGCCAACGCACCGGTACGACCGTTGAGAGTCTCGCCAGTGCGACAGGCACGGCGCAGACAGCACCAATGAGGAATGACCCGAAGGTGATGATCACCGTGGTGCCCAGGCCTTGAAGCAGGAAGGGGATTGCTTCGATCACCGTTCCAGCACCGCCTCGAGGAACTTCCTGGTGCGGGCTTCGCGCGGCGCACCGAAGACCTGCTCGGGGGCGCCCTGTTCCACGATGCGTCCGTCGGCCATAAAAACCGTACGGTCCGAGACCCTGCGTGCAAAGGACATCTCGTGCGTCACCACGAGCATGGTCATGCCTGTGGCCGCGAGTTCCTGCATGACCGCCAGCACTTCCCCGCCCAGCTCGGGGTCAAGGGCTGAGGTCGGCTCATCAAAAAGCATGATCTCCGGATCCAGCGCGAGTGCCCGGGCGATCGCTATGCGCTGCTGTTGCCCGCCGCTGCACTTGCTGGGCCGTGCATCCGCTTTGTTGCCGAGCCCTACACGGGTCAGCAGTTCCATGGCCCGTTCCTCGGCCTCTTTCCGGGACCTGCCCAGGACACGCTCCTGTGGAAGGGCAACGTTGCGCAGGACGCTGATGTGCGGAAAGAGGTTGAAGGACTGGAACACCATGCCAACCTGGCGGCGGAGGTTCATCAGCTCGTTCCGCGTCGGTTTGGAGGCGATATTCACCGTGGGCTTGCCATCGATTAGCAGCTCGCCGCTCGATGGTGTCTCAAGGTAATTTACGCATCGAAGCAGTGTGCTTTTGCCGGCGCCGCTGGGGCCAATGAACGCTACGACTTCGCCGGCGTTGACGTCCAGGGAGACCTCGGACAGCACGGTGTTTCCGTTGAATTCCTTGTGGATGTTCTTCAGCTGAAGCTGCGGGACACTGCGCGTGGCACTTGTGCCGGCAACGGCCTGCGTCCGGTCTTGTTGATTGTCGATCACTGGGTGCTCATCCTCCAGATGGGCGCCGGGAGGCGCTGGTGCCTGCATGCTTGCGCGCCGCCGGCTGTTGTCTTAGCCCTGGCGTTCAGCGCCAGGGAGCCCGGACTCCAGGGGATCAGTTGAGTGTGGTTGGAGTCACAAGCTAAATGTAATCTGTGATCACATATCGCGTCAATTGTCTGTCGTAACGGCCGGGTAAATTCCTTCCAACCAGAGCGGGGGGCTTCAGCTGCGGCCCCACCCTGAGGGCCAACGCCTGCAAAATTGCCTATTGTGTGATTTGTGATCACAAGCTAGCGTGGTTTCCACCACACTCCGAAGAGAGTGGGCCACCAGAACTGCACGAGCCCCCGCACCAGGGAATGGCAGGCAGACGGGACCGCCGCCGCGGCGACTATTAGGAAGTGCACCTATGCCGAACAAACTGCTTCTGCACGTCGCAGAGAACAAGAAACTTGAAGCCATTGCCACCCGGAACCGGCTGACCCGCCCCATCGTGGACCGGTACGTGGCAGGCCGCGGGTTGAATGAAGCGTGGGCTGCCACGAAGGCTTTGAACAGGGCGGGCATCGATGTCAGCCTCGACCTCCTGGGCGAGTCTGTTCACCACCTGGCTCAATCCAAGGCAGCAACCAGCGAATACCAGGGAGCCATCGAAAACATCCGGGACCGGGCACCGGGTTCCACCGTCTCGGTGAAGCTTTCCCAGCTGGGGATCATGGTCGATCCCCAGGAATGCGCCAACAACCTCAAGACACTGCTGGACACCGCCGCCACCCACGGAGCAATTGTGGAAGTGGACATGGAGCACAGCTCCGTGGGCCGGGAGACCCTGGCCATCTACAAGAGCATCCTGCCCGACCACCCGAACACCCGCGTGGCTATCCAGGCGAACATGCGCCAAACGCCGGAAGACCTGCTGTCCTTCGTGGACATCAAGCCGCGGATCCGGCTCGTCAAAGGCGCCTTCGATGAATCGTCATCCGCCGCCCTGTGTGATGCGGACGAGGTGACCGAGCAATACAAGTACCTTTCCCGCTGGGCACTCCAGCACCTGCCCGACCCCGCCTTCGGCACACACGACGACACCTGCATCGACGTCGTCAAGGAAACCGCAGCGGAGCTGGGACTGGACAAGCGCTCCTTCGAGTTCCAGATGCTTTACGGCGTCCGGCGGAAGCTGCAGGATGAGTTGGTCCGCGAGGGCTACCGTGTCCGCGTCTACCTGCCATTCGGCACGCAGTGGTACCCCTACCTCATGCGCCGAATGGCAGAAAAGCCCGCGAACCTGCTGCTTTTCCTTCGCTCCCTGATCGGAGGCTGAAAGGACCATGCCGTAGTCTGATATGTGATCAAATATCACTATTGGCCCAGGACCGCGAGGAACGGAGAACTCCATGAGCCTTAACATGACCAGTCCGGTCACCCCTACGTTGGTGGCTGACCAGGTCTACGAGGTGCTGGAGAATGCCATTCTGACCGGCTCCCTGGAATCCGGGAAGCCACTTCGGGTCAGGGACCTGGCTGCCATGGTGGGTACGAGCGTCATGCCTGTCCGTGAGGCGATCCGCCGGCTCGAAGAGGCAGGGCTGGCGACTCGGATTCCCCACAAGGGTGCGGTGGTCAGGACATTCACTGCCACCGAGTTGATCCACATCTACGATGTCCGGACCATCCTCGAGGTGGAAGCGGCAACGCTAGGGGCGCCCCGGGTCAGCCGCAAGGACCTGCACCTGATGGAGGCCTCCTGCCGAAAGATGCAGGATGCCGTGGATGAAGGGCGGATCGTTGACGCCTTGGACCTGGACGAGGACGTACTCAGGACCCTCTACCGGGCCTCCGGCAACCCCGTGCTTGTCAGCACCATCGAACAGCTTTGGCTCCAATGCCGGCCCTACAAGGTCATCGGGGCCACGGAAGCCCTCGCCAAGAACGACAACACTTTATGGACGCCACAACCGGCCCTGGTCCAGGCATTGACCTCCGGCGACACCGCCGCAGCTACAACCATTACCGCGGACTCCCTGGCCAGCGCACTGCGCCGGCTGGAGCTCCGACTCGAACCCACTCACCAGCCCGGGGCCGCTCGTCCCGGGAACATCCACGAGGAGATAACCAGATAATGTCACCCCAAACAGTCAGCGTTACTGGCAACTTCAAGGTCCCCACGCCCCACAATGAGCCTTCACGCGAATTCCGCCCCGGCTCCCCCGAAGCGGCCTCGGTCAAGAAGACAATCGCCGAGGTCACATCCAGCGTCCGCGATCTGCCGCACGTCATCAACGGCGAGCGCTCCATGACCGGGAAACTGCGCAATGTCACAGCTCCGCACCGCCACTCCCTCATATTGGGACGCATCCCCACCGCCGATGAGTCAGTGGTTCAGTCGGCAATCGACGCGGCGCTCGCCGCGCAGCATGACTGGTCCCGTACGCCGTGGTGGGAGCGCGCCGCAATTTTCCTGCGCGCCGGAAACCTTGCAGCTGGCAAATACCGGGACGAACTGGTCGCCACCACCATGCTCGGGCAGTCCAAGACCTTCCACCAGGCAGAAATTGACGCCGCCAGCGAAGTAGCCGACTTCTTCCGCTACAACGCCCATCTCGCCCAGCAGATCTTCGCTGACCAGCCCGAGTCCCTCCAGGGCGAAGGGAACTCCCTGGACCAGCGCGGCCTGGAAGGGTTCGTCCTGGCGATTACTCCGTTCAACTTCACTGCCATCGCCAGCAACCTCCCCACAACGGCCGCACTCATGGGAAACACTGTGGTGTGGAAGCCCTCCGAGAAATCGGCCCTCAGCAATGACGTCCTCATGCGAATGTTTGAGGAAGCAGGCCTACCGCCGGGCGTCATCAACCTCGTGCATGGATCCGGCCGTGCGATCTCGGACCAAGCGATGAGTCACCCCGACTTTGCCGGCCTGAGCTTCACGGGTTCCACGGACGTGTTCCGGAGCCTCTGGAAGAAGGCTGGGGACAACATCTACCAGTACCGTTCCTTCCCCCGCCTTGTGGGCGAAACGGGCGGCAAGAACGCCGTCGTGGCGCACCCGAGCGCGGACGCCGATGCCCTGCGCGCTGCCCTGATCCGGAGTGGCTTCGAGTACTCGGGCCAAAAATGCTCCGCGGCATCACGCACCTACATCCCGCGCAGCATCTGGACCCAAATCAAGGACGAACTCGTCGAGACCGTCAAGTCGCTCCGTGTGGGCGACGTCGCCGAGCACGAGACATTCCTCGGAGCGGTCATCGACGAGACGTCGCTGCGCAAGATCGAGGCTGCCCTTGAGAGGGCCAAGGCCCTCCCGAGCCACACCCTCCTCGCTGGCGGGAGCGTCCACGCTGAAGAGGGCTGGTTCGTTGAGCCTACGATCTTCGAGACCACCGATCCCCACGCCTTCACCATGAGCGAAGAGTTCTTCGGCCCCCTCCTGACGGTCTACGTCTACGAGGACAGCGAGTGGGAGTCGGTTCTGGACCTGGTGGACCAGACCAGCAACTATGCGCTGACCCTGTCAATCTTTGCCAACGACCGCCGCGCCGTCTCGGTTGCGCTGGACAAGCTCCGCAACGCCTCCGGCATGACTTACATCAACGACAAGCCCACCGGCGCCCTCATGGGACAGGTTGCCTTTGGCGGCGGTCGCGGCTCCGGCACAAACGACAAGGCCGGTTCCCGCTTGGCCCTGCAGCGCTGGCTCAGCGGCCGGTTCATCCACGAGAACTTCTCGCCGTCCAGCGAATGGCGGCAGCCTTACCTGGCCCAGTAAAAGCCCAGCAAATCAGGCCCGCAACTCGGGCCCTAGTGACAGGCTGGGTGCGCAGAGGCGCACCCAGCCTTCCAACCGCCGTCGACTCCCCCGCAACGGTCCGAACGGCTACCGGCAGCCGCCGCCTGATCTGCCCAGGCGGCGGCTGCTGCCCTCTCCGGCCTTCCACACACCCTTCGGAAGCTCTCCCATGAAAAAACGAAACCTCGCCCGAATCATGAACGCCGCAACCCCGGCTGTGCCGGCAACCTCACGGAAGAAGCGGGACGAACGCGGGACGGCCATGTCCATCCTGCTTCTGTTCGCCCGCCACAGCAGCCTCAGCAGCGCGCAAATATCCGGCCTGCTTCGGCTTCCCACCACCATCGTGTACCGGCACCTCCAGACGTTGCTGCAGGCCGGGTTTGTGGTTGAAAGCCAGGTTATCGGCCGCTATTCCGCCGGTCCTGAGGTGGTACGGCTCGCGGACAACTACCGCCAGGAAGCCTTGGCTCAGGGTGCGGTGGCCCGGCGGCTCGAACGGCTCTCGGGCGACACCGGCGAGCTGGCCGCCTACCTGGTGCAGAGCAGCAACGAAGTCCTCTGCGTCGAGTCGGTGGAAAGCGCGCACATCCTCAGCTGCAGCTACGCTGCCGGACGCTCCCGCCCGCTGCTGCACGGGGCCAGCGCACGGGCCATCCTTGCCCACCTGCCCGAGGAGGAAACCAACGAGATCCTCGCCAACCATTCCGTGGGCCGCGACGTTGAACACACCATCCGCGCCGAGCTGGCCGAAATCCGGAGGCGCGGCTATGCGACCAGTTCGGGCGCCCTCGCGCCAGGCGTGTGGGGTGTCAGCGCCCCGGTTTTCGGCGACGCGGGCAGCCTCGCCGGCGTGGTCACCACCATGGTTCCGCTCGAGCGCCCCGCGGCAGAGTCTGAGCGGACCCGGTTAGTGAAATCCACCTGCCAGGCTGCCCTGGACCTCAGCCAGCTTGCCGCGGAGCGGAACGAGGTGGGGGCGGAGGCCTGACCCCTCAGCTTTGTTCGAGGCGCTTTTCCAGGCGCTGCCGGGCACTTGCCAAGGACTGCTTGGTCAACCTGGCAGCGGCTTTGGCATCCCTCGCCCGTGCTGCGTCCAGGATGGCAGGCTGCGGGCTCCACAGGCTTTCATCGTTGCGCTCGAATGCCTCTGTGGCTCCGATGACTTTGTAGGGCCGGCACTGCACCCAAAGCGTCTCAATAACATCCACCAGAACAGGGTTGCCGCCCGCTGAGTACAGGGTGCGGAGCAGGTCTTCGTCGTCATCCAGGGCGTCCCACACCCGGCCTTCGGCAACCGCTTTTTGCATTCGGGTGCACGCGGC
Source organism: Pseudarthrobacter sulfonivorans (assembly GCF_031454915.1). Classification (GTDB taxonomy): domain Bacteria; phylum Actinomycetota; class Actinomycetes; order Actinomycetales; family Micrococcaceae; genus Arthrobacter; species Arthrobacter sulfonivorans_C. Next base: position 452,957 of record NZ_JAVDRS010000002.1, read on the forward strand.
TTCCATGCGGGCAATATCGGAATCAGTGACGCTGGCAGCTCCCCGGCGCGCAGCTTCGATCTCCAGGGTGGCCCTGACCTCGTAGATATGGATCAGTTCTCCGAGTGTAAATTCGCGGACCACGGCGCCCCGGTGGGCAGCAACCCGGGTGGCGAGCCCGGTCTCTTCGAGACGGCGGATGGCCTCCCTGACCGGCATCACACTGGTGCCCACCATCGCGGCAACGTCCCGGACGCGAAGCGGGGACCCGCCGGCAAGTTCGCCGGTGAGGATGGCATTGCGCAGCGCCTCATAAACCTGGTCTGCCACAAGGGTTGGTGTAATCGACAGTGCTGGGGAAGAGGATGAGCTGCTCAGTCCAGCCTTCGCAGTCGCCGATTGGTGGGGAGCATCAACTTTCTTTCCTGGCATGGGAACGATCCTATGGCCAGCGGCCACGTTTTCCGTCCATTATTGGTGCTGCCGCCGCAGTCTGGCCAGGATCTCCGTGTTCGGCTGGACCTGCTGACGGTATTCAGCCGCGAGAATATTCAGCATGGCGTCGGCCGCCTGCGGGTCCTCCGACGCCACCGCGTCTGCTGCGTAGGTGACGCGGATATTCCGGGCGAAGGCGTCGGCGCCGGTCTGGGCAACGCAGTTGTGCGTGGAGACGCCTGCCAGAACCACTTCGTCCACAGCCCAGTTGCGGAGGCGGGATAAGAGGTCCGTTCCCACAAAGGCGCTGTCCCGGGTCTTCACGAGCTGAGGCAGGCCGTCGGTCTTCAGCCCTGGAACGAATTGGGCCTGCGTGCTGCCCCGGAAGAGAAACCCTTGGTCGTCGTCCAACATGTTCAGCGACCACGTCGATTTGTCCCGCTCGTGCTCGGTGCCGACCAGGAGGGCTTTGCGGCCTGCAGCGGCGAACCCGTCCAGCAGTTCATTGCTTGCGTGCACCAACGGCTCGCGCTTCACGGCCAGCGCCGGATCCTCGAAGTAGGCGTTCTGCATGTCGATCACTAACAGCGCAATCATTGCCGCACCCTTTCAGTGTGATGAAGAGGTGATGCCAAGGATAGCCCGGCGGTGGTCCTCAGGGCGCCGATTCCCGGATATTCCGGACATAACCCGCCTCCACATGGACGCCGCCGTCGCCCGCCTCCAGCCCGTCAATCCGGTCTAGCAGCAGTCCAATGGACCGCTCCGCAATCTCCTCCATGCCGGGCGAGACGGTAGTGAGCGACGGCGACGCGAACCGCGATTCCTCGATGTCATCAAAACCGGCCACCGCAACGTCCCGTGGGACCTTCACCCCGCGGAGAACCAGTTCGTGCATGGCGCCCAAGGTGAGCGCATCGTTCAGTCCGAACACGGCGTCGAACGGCACGTTGCGCGATGGCGTCCTGGACGCGCTGCCTGGTGGCCGGGCGGATGAACCCGTAGTCGTTGAGTACGTTCGATACGGTCTTGAGCGAAACCCCCGCGGCGCGGGCCACATCGTGGTCACTGCCATGGGCGGTCAGCCTTTGGCAGCCTTCGCCGCCGCCTTGGCTGCCTGTTTGCTGGCCCGCACCTTGACGAGCGATTCAGGGCTGACGATGTCGGCAACCGAGAGGAAGGCATCCTCCTGGCCGTAGTGGCCGGCGGCCTCGCGCCAGCCGGGCGCTTGCAGCCCGCACTGCTTGCCGAGGAGGGCAAGGAAGATCTTTGCCTTCTGCTCCCCAAATCCTGGCAGTGCCTGCAGCCGGCGCAGCACTTCCTTGCCGTCCGGCTCGCCCTTGGTCCAGATCAGGGTCGCGTCGCCGTCCCAGTGGTGCTGCACCGTCTCGGCAAGTGCCTGCACGCGCGCTGCCATCGAGCCCGGAAAGCGGTGGACCGCGGGCCGTTCCTTGAACACCTCGACGAACGCCTCCGGCTCGTAGGCAGCCACGGCCGCCGGGGCGATCGAGCCGATGCGTGCCCGGATTTTTTCGGGCCCGGCAAAGGCGGATTCCATGGTCACCTGCTGATCCAGCAACATGCCGGTCAGCAGTGCAAACGCATCATCAGTGAGCAGTTGGTCGGCAGCCGGATCACCGGTGATATGCAGTTCCATGGCCCTCATCTTTCCACCTCCGGCTGCGTGCGTCATGACCCGGAGTTCTGGAGGGTCATGACGCCACAGCCAGCCGGATCATCGACCAGGACACAGCGGGGAGTTCCGCGGTGAGCCGGCCGCCGTCGGCCTTGACACTCACATTCCCGGCCGGCAGGACCGACGTCGAATCCTCCACCGTGGCCTGCCAGTACGGATCCTTATTGCGCTCATGGATTGGTCCTCCTTGCTCGAAATTTACAACGTTATAGAAGACGCTAATCCGGCCAAGATCATGAGTAATGATCGGCAAAACCAAGTACTACCTAATTTCAAAGACGAGTACCGATTACGCGTACGCCCGGCACTCCGCCCCAACTACCTTCGACTTAGAGCCAAGACTCGCTATCTCACTGGGTTGGATGTCTCACTAGGGGGCGTGAGAAGGAATGAATACTGGACTTAGCAGCCACGTTTTCCCGGACCTACGGATCCGGGAAGTGAGCGGGGCCGGCGACGAGGAGGTCTTCGAGACCAAGGCCTCTCCCCCAGCCGTCGCCGGCCCTCTGACCGCCGGGTTTCTGCTCCCCGCTTCCTTCGTCCCGGCTCGTCATGTGATGCGACAACCGGGCACGCGACATTGCGGAAACCGGCCATGAAGTATTCCCCTTCACAGGTTTCATCGACCCACGCGTCTGCAGGCAGGCGGTCAGTGGCGTCACACCAAACCCAGCATGCGGCCGGACATTCACCGACTCCGTCTGGCCAGACTCCCGGCCAATCGCAAGCACCGGCCGGCACTGAAATCGGCACCGGAAGCGCCGCAGGGTACATCCCCGATCTGGCCACCGGCGCGAAAAGCCTCGCCGACTCCCTCGACATCCTGACCCGGACGGCGTCGGTAACCCTGAGCAGGCTCACTGACTCACCGGTGGAATGCGGCATGATGCTGAAAAGGGTTAAGAGCCTCCCTGCCACCGCCGGTACAACCATGCAAACTGCCCGGCTGGCCCGGCTGGAGCAGGAAGTGGCCGAAGGCCCCCTGACCGAAGCCCTGACCGGCAACGGCACCGTGGCCATGAACCATGTGCCTTCGGACTTCCGCTGGGCACGTTACCGGCCGCACCTGCAGCAGGCCGGATTCGACAGCGTCCTTGGCCTGCGGCTCCGCCTCGATGATGGCGCCGAGGCCGCCCTCGCGTTCTTCGCACCGGGCGTCCAGGCGTTCCCGCTTCAGGTCATCGCCGGCGCCCGCAATTTCGCCGAGCTCGCGGCACGCGGCCTCAGGCTGGTCCTGGAGCTGCAGACCACCATTATCCGGGCGTCGGACCTGCAGTCGGCCCTCGAAAGCCGGACCTCCATCGACATCGCCTGTGGAGTGATCATGGCGCAGAACAGGTGCTCCTACAACGAAGCTATTGCCATCATCGCCAAGGCGTCGAGCCACCGGAACCTCAAGCTGCGAAAAGTGGCCGAGGGCATCCTGGAGAAACTTCCCGGCGGCGCACCCCACACGCATTTCGAACACTAAGACAGCAGTACGGGCGGCGCCGTCGCTGGTCAATGCTGTTGGTGTTGCCCCGGCGTTGGTCCAGACATCAACCTACGTTTGCCTACAGGCCAGAACCACTGAGCTAGATTAGCCATAACTCTGCGCCGGGATGGCGGTGCCAGGGAAACGATTGGGTGATAAATGGTTCAGATTTGTGCGCTCATTGCTACTGCGATCCTTGGCTCGCTTGCCATCTTCCAGGTAGCGCTGATAGCCGGTGCGCCTCTTGGCCATCTGGCCTGGGGCGGACAGCACAGGGTCCTGCCACGGAACCTGCGGATCGGCAGCGCGGTATCCCTTGCCCTGTACGGGGTATTCGCCTACGTCGCCCTGGCGAGGACAGGGCTGGCGGGACCGCTCATCAGCGGGCCGTTCACAGACGTATCCGCCTGGGTGCTCACCGCCTACTTTGCCGTGGGCGGTGTGATGAACGGGATATCGCGCAGCAAGCCGGAGCGCCTCACCATGACGCCCGTGGCGCTCGTACTGGCGCTGCTCTACCTTGTGCTGTCGCTGAGCTGAGCTTGCCGGAGCTCAGGCCGCAGGGCGGACGTGACGGGCTAAAGGGTTAAAGCAAAAAGACCAAAGACGATATGTCTCTGGTCTTTCCGCGTGGGTGGGCCCTGTGGGGATCGAACCCACGACCCACGGATTAAAAGTCCGATGCTCTACCAACTGAGCTAAAGGCCCCAGCCGACGGTCAAACGACCGATCAGCCCAGTCCATTTCTGGACGATAGATACTCTACCCCACGCAGGGGACCGCTTTGCACGCATGTTGTCGCGCAAGGTGCGCGCCGCCGTCGTGCGTTCCTGCTTCTGCACAATTTCACCGCGCCCGGCAGCCTTCATCCTGCTTACCGGCAGTACTCGATTTCCCGCACGGCACAGGAGTAGCGTGGGGGGCATGAGCGAGCAAGCAGGACCCAGTCACTACGGCGGCGCCAACCGGCATCACAAGCCCAAGCCGTTCGCCCCCATCGACTTTGAGCCGTTCGCCGGCGGCCCGGATCCTGCGCGCGTTTCCGAGGCGGCACATCTTGCTGCCCAGGCGCTGGTGCGCCACGGCCGCGACAGCGACGACCCCGTCATCACTGAACGGCTGGTCAAACTGACGGATGAACAGGGCCTGGAAGCCATCGCCGAGATGTGGGCCGAAAGCCCCGCACGGTCCCTGCCGGGCGCCCTCTGGCGGCTGTATGCACTCCGCGCGGCCACGGTCCAGGATCCGGAACGGATCTCGGTCTACTTCCGCGCGGGCAAAGACACCGCGCAGGTCTCCCATGTGGTGGCCGGCGCTGCTGAACCACCGGGAGCCGAGGAAATGCGGGCCATGGCTGACGCCATTCTTTCGGGCGCGTTCGACGGCGAGTTCGACGTCGCGCTGGAACGTTCCGCCGCTTTCTGCCGCGTGGTGGCGCTCGGCCAGGCGACCCTCGCCGATGGTGCCGAACACGGCAATGAGGCCCACGCGAGCAAGCTCACGCGCAACTCACACCAGCTCGTAAAGACCGCTGAAGACCTTGAACATGCGGCGAATGCCTGGCGCCTGGGCGAGCTCGACTGACCCAGCAGGCCCGATCTGTCAATGTTGACTTGAGCCAGCCGACGTAGAACACTGAAACTGGTGTCGAACCGCGAAACCCCCGGGCTTCAACATTTAGCCGCCTAGAGCGGCCTACCGCCGAGAGGCGTATCCGGTTCGGCACCATTTTTATGCCTGCTTACAGGCCACGGGCAGGGGCCGGGTAGAATCAAAACCAGTTGCCGGCCTGCGTCAAGTCACAGTGGGCGGCCCCCGACCCAGTCCATACCCGGAGACCGGTAACCCAACGTGAAGCTGCGCCTTTTTCCCCAGGAGCCTGCAGGGCTGACCCTGTTATCCCAGATGGCCCAGCAAATTGTGCACGCCAGCGCCACCCTGGCCGAGCTCCTGGGTGTCCCCGCCACTGAGCACGCCAAGCTCGTGGACGACATGCACAACCACGAGGCAAAATCTGCCGAGCTGCACTTCGCCCTGCTCACCCACATGCGCACCAGCTTCGTGAACCCGCTCCCCCGCGAAGACATGTACTCCCTGTCGCGCTATCTCAATGAGGCCCTCGAAAAGCTGGACGGCGCCGCGGAACTCGTGTCCCTCTACAAGCTGGACCGGCTGCCCAAGCGCGCCGCGGACCAGCTGGAGATCATCAGCCGGCAGGCCGAACTCACCGTGGACGCCATGCGACGGCTCGACAACCTCGATGACCTCGAGGACTACTGGATCGAGATCCTCAGGCTGGCCAAACGCGCGGAACGGACGCACCGGGTCTGGGTGGCAGACATGATCCGGGACATGAAATGGGCGCAGTACTCCCGAAACCGCGACGTCGCCAACCAGCTCGTGGAAGTCACCAAGGACATGCGCCGCATCGCCACCCAGGTAGGCAGCATCATCGTCAAGGAATCCTGACGTGACAGCAGTGATTTTCGGCGCCGTGGTCCTGCTGACTGCGGCGTTCGCCTTCCTCAACGGCTTCCGGGACGTCTCCAACGCCGTCGCGCTTGCAGTCCGCACCAGGGCTCTCACGCCCAGTGTGGCCGTCCTGCTGGCCGCCCTCTTCAACCTGCTGGGCGCCCTGCTCAGCGCCAGCCTTGTGGTGGCTGTCAGCCGCACCTGGATCCACGTTCCTGACGGGACCAGCGGCCTGAGCATCCTGATTGCGGCTGTGGCCAGTGCCTGCGTCTGGGGCCTGCTGATGTGGTGGCGCGGCATGCCTTCCTCCTCCACTCACGCACTGGTGGGCGGCCTGGCCGGCGCGGGCATGGCCAGCCTTACGGTGGGAGGCCTGGGCGTGGGCGGAGTTGACCGGTCACTGCTGGTCCAGGTGATCCTGCCGCTGCTCCTGTCCCCCATCGTGGCCTACGTCGGCGCGTACCTGCTGGTTTTTCCGGCAACGTGGGCGGCGCGCCATACCCAGCCCAACGTGGTCAACCAGCGCTTCCGCCGCAGCCAGGCCATCGCGGCCGGGGCCGTGGCATTCGGCCACGGCCTGCAGGACGGCCAGCGGGTAGGCGCCGTGCTGCTGCTCGCCCTGGTCGCGGCCGGTTATGCCGACGGCGGGAGCTATCCTGTCTGGGTGGCACTGGTGGCCGCCATCATGATCACCGCCGGGACGCTGTTTGGCGGCTGGCGGATTGGACACACCATCGGCTACAAGATCACCAGGGTTGATCCGTTACGCGGCTCGGTGGCGCAGACGTTCAGCGCCATCATGCTGTTTGTGGGCGCCATTGCGATGCATGCACCCCTCTCATCGACTCACACCGTGACGTCCTCCGTGCTGGGCGCCGGCGGGAACCAGCACTTTGCGGTGACCAACCGGAAACTGGTTATGGAGATCCTGGGGCTATGGGTTCTCACGCCAGCGGCGGCCGCGGTCATGGCCTTTGTGTTCGCGCTGGCTCTGTCACCCCTGTCAAGCGTCTAAGGGCAGCCCGGGATGCTCCTCAAACGAAGGCCCCTTAAAACACAGAATCGACTGCTCCGTAAAGGCCCTTTTGAGCTGTCAAAAGGGCCCTGGGCCCACGCCGGCAGGGTTCCCTGGCCGAGCTTGCGAGCGGCTGGTGGGCCCACGCCGCCAGGGTTCCCTGGCCGAGCTTGCGAGGTTAGGGCGGCGGTGGGGACTATCCGAAGCGGCCGGACACGTAGTCTTCGGTGGCCTTCACCGTGGGGTTGCTGAAGATGTTCTGGGTGTTCCCATATTCGATCAGCTTGCCCGGCTTGCCGGTCCCGGCGATGTTGAAGAACGCCGTCTTGTCGGAGACGCGTGCGGCCTGCTGCATGTTATGCGTCACGATCACCACGGTGTACTGGTCCTTGAGCTCATTGATGAGGTCTTCGATGGCCAGCGTGGAGATGGGGTCCAGCGCCGAGCACGGCTCGTCCATGAGGATCACCTGCGGTTCCACGGCGATGGCGCGGGCAATGCAGAGACGCTGCTGCTGGCCGCCGGACAAGCCCGAGCCCGGCTTCTCCAGGCGGTCCTTGACCTCGTTCCACAGGTTGGCGCCCCGAAGCGAGCTTTCCACCAGGGCGTCAGCCTCGCCCTTGGAGATCTTCTTGTTGTTGAGCTTCACACCGGCCAGCACGTTGTCCCGGATGGACATGGTGGGGAACGGGTTGGGCCGCTGGAAGACCATGCCGATCTGCGAACGCACGGCCACGGGGTCAACGCCCGGTCCGTACAGGTTGTCGCCGTCCAGCAGGACTTCACCTTCAACACGGGCGCCGGGGAGCACCTCGTGCATGCGGTTCAGGGTGCGCAGGAACGTGGACTTGCCACAGCCTGAGGGACCAATGAAGGCCGTCACGGACTTGGCCTCGATGTTGATGCTGACATCCTCCACGGCCAGAAAATCGCCGTAGTACACGTTCAGGTCTTTGACGTCGATGCGCTTAGACATGATGTTCCTTCACTTGCTGGGGGTACGGATTGAAGTCTAGGGTTTGGTCGCGAGGACCGGAACGGCCTGCCGAAAACTTTTTCAGCGGCCCGTCTTGGGGGCAAAAATCCTGGCGATCAGGCGGGCACCGAGGTTCAGGACCATCACCAGGATGATCAGCACCAAGGCCGCGCCCCAGGCCCGCTGCGAGGACGGGTCGGGGTTGGCCGGCGACGTGGGGTTCAGGATCTGGGTGTAGATAAACGTGGGCAGCGAGGCCATCCAGCCGCTGAAGACGTTGTTGTTGATGCTGGTGGCGAACCCGGCGGTGACCAGGATGGGCGCGGTCTCACCGATGACACGGGCGATCGCGAGGGTGACGCCGGAAGCGATGCCGGAGATCGCCGTCGGGATGACCACCTTGATGATGGTGCGCCACTTCCGCACGCCCAGCGCGTAGGCTGCTTCGCGCAGCTCGTTGGGGACGATCTTCAGCATTTCTTCACTCGACCGCACCACCACGGGGATCATCAGCACGGAAAGCGCCACGGCGGCGACTGCACCGGTTTTGGTGCCCGGCCCAACCACTGCGAAGAAGAAAGCTGCCGCGAAGAGGCCGGCGACGATGGACGGGATACCGGTCATAACGTCCACGAAGAACGTGATGGCACGGGCCAGCCGGCCATCGTTGCCGTACTCCACAAGGTAAATGGCTGTCAGCAGGCCGACGGGCACGGAAATGAAGGTGGCAACCAGCGTCATCTGGATGGTGCCGATCAATGCGTGGTAGATGCCGCCGATGACCGGGGCGCCCTCTTCGACTGCCCGGTTGTCGTAGACGCCCGTGACGCCGTTCATGGAGCTGGTGAGGAACCCGGGGGCGATGAGGCCGGGGATGCCGTTGACCAGCACCGTCCAGATCACGGAGATCAAGGGGAGCAGCGCGATCAGGAACGAGCCCACCACCAGGCAGGTGGCCAGCTTGTCCTTGGCTTTGCGGGAGCCTTCGACGACGCCGCTCCAGCTGACCAGGCCAATGGCGAAGAGCACGGCCGAGACGATTCCCCAGCCAAAGGCGTTAAAACCGATCAGTGCCAGGATCGCCGCACCAACGATGAGGGCGGCTGCCAGGACAACATACGGTGCGTAGGACGGCAGCTGGCCCTTGGTGAGGGCTGAACGCTTGCTGCGCACCGGTGTGAGAGTGGAGGACATTTAGTTTGCTCCCGAGAATTCTTTGTGCCGGCTGATGATCCAGCGGGCGATCATGTTCACAGCCAGCGTGATGACGAACAGGACCAGGCCGGCGGCGATCAGCGTGCTGACCTTGAGGCCGCTGGCTTCGGGGAAGTTCAGGGCGATTTCCGCAGCAATGGTCTGGTTGCCGGACGTAATCAGGCTGGCGGTCAGGGCTCCCGAGGAAAGGACCAGCGCCACGGCCATGGTCTCGCCCAGCGCGCGGCCCAAGCCCAGCATAACGGCGCTGATGATGCCCGGGCGGGCGAACGGAAGGACCGACATCTTGATCATTTCCCAGCGCGTTGCGCCGAGCGCCAGAGCCGCTTCCTCGTGCAGTTTGGGGGTCTGCAGGAAGATTTCACGGCTCAGGGACGTGATGATGGGCAGGACCATCACCGAAAGCACAATGCCCGCAGTCAGGATGGTCTTGCCGGTGGCCGATGCGGGCCCCTGGAAGATGGGCAGCCAGCCCATGTTCTCGGCGAGCCAGTTGTACGCCGGGGAGATCTCCTTGGCAAGGAACGCTGCGCCCCAGGCACCGTAGATCACCGACGGGATGGCGGCCAGGAGGTCAACAACGTAGCCAAGGCTGGTGGCAAGCCCGCGCGGCGCGAAGTGCGAGATGAACAGGGCTACGCCAATGGCGATGGGGGTGGCGATCACCAGGGCAATGGTTGCGGCGATGAGGGTGCCGATCACAATCGGCCAGATGTAGGCGAAGAAGCCTGCTCCGCCTTGGATTTCGGCGGCCGGTGCTGTCAGTGCCGGAATGGCCTGGACAACCAGGAAAAGCGCCACGCCGAAGAGGACGGCGAGGATGAGGCACCCGGCGGCCAGTGCGGCTCCGGAAAAGATCTTATCCCCGGCGCGGCCTGCGCCCTGGGAACTACTCAGGGGGGTGGCGGTCATTCCAGACCCTTCGGTTTGTGGTGGTGCCAATAGCTAGCTTACAAAAGCCAAGTTCCCCGCCCCGCCTTTCGGCGTGGCGGGGAACTCGGTTCAAGGCAGGTATTTAGGACTTGACCTTGATGGATTCGATGGCCTTGTTGGCCTTCTCGGCGAGAGCCGGGGAGAGCGGTGCAGACTTCGCGGACTCAGCAGCCGTCTTCTGGCCAGCGTCCGAGACTACGTAGCTTTCGAAGGCCTTGACCAGGTCAACGGTCTCCTGCTTGTCGTAGGTGGAGCAGACAACGTGGTAGGAAACCAGGACGATCGGGTAGGCGCCCGCAGCGGTGGTCTTGCGGTCCAGTTTGATGGCCACGTCGGTGGCGGAGCGGCCTTCGACCGGCTTGCCGGCTTCAACAGCCTTGGCAGCAGCTTCGGCGGAGATCTTGACGAACTCTTCACCCACCTTGATGGAGGCGGTGCCCAGCTTGCCGCCCACGGCGGAGTCATCCGCGTAGGTCACGGCGCCCGGGGTGTCGGTGACGGTCTTGACGACGCCGGACGTGCCCTTGGCATTTTCACCCTTCAGGCTCGCGGGCCATACGCCGTCGGCCTCGTCGGTCCAGACCTCGGGTGCAGCTGCGGCGAGGTAGTCGGTGAAGTTGGTGGTGGTGCCGGAGTCGTCAGAGCGGTTCACCGGCGTGACCTTCAGGTCCGGGAGCTTGACGCCTTCGTTCAGGGCGGCAATAGCCGGATCGTTCCATTTGGCGATCTCGCCGCGGAAGATCTTGGCGAGTGTGGGAGCGTCAAGCTTCAGCTCGGTGATGTCCGGGAGGTTGAATGCCACGGCGATCGGGGAGATGTACACCGGAATGTTGAGGGCGCCATCGGGACCGCACTGGGCCTTGGAGCTGGCCAGTTCTTCGTCCTTGAGGTACGCGTCTGAGCCGGCGAACTGGGCCGAGCCGTCGATGATGGCCTTGCGGCCTGCGCCGGAGCCGTCCGGGGAGTACTGCACAGTGGCACCGGAGTTGGCGGCGGCGAAGCCGGCCTTCCAGGCGTCCATGGCCGGACCGGTGGAGGAGGCGCCGATGCCGGTGAGCGTGCCGGTCACCTTCGTGCCGGAAGTCTGGGTGCCGGCAGGCGTGGTGCCCGTGGCGTTGTCTGAACCGCAGGCGGTGAGCGCGAGTGCGCCGGCTGCGATAACAGCGATAGCCGCGTGGCGGCCGAAACGGAGTGCCTTCACTAGATGTACCCCTTCCAGGGTTATTCAGTAGCGGGCAGGGCCGGAGACGCCCTGCAGCGCGATGCGTACGTTTTGTACCTTCATCGAATTTAGGGTCCACAGGTAACGGGATTGGCGGCCAAGAGTGAACGTAAGGTTAACGACGGTTGGACATTGGCCAACATGTGCGGCGTCACCATTGCGCAGGTCACACTTTTGGCCCTAGTGACCTGACCGGGAAATAGACTGGAACGCATGGCCGCAGCAGCAGGACTCTCAGCAAGCAGGCGTTTCCTGCGCGGTCGGATCCGCACGGGCCTGATCCGGAGCCGGAACTCGCTGCTCCCCGCCGTCCAGATGACCGCGTGCGCGGTGGGCGCCTACGCCTTCGCCGAGTATGTCCTGGGGCATTCCGGTCCCCTGTTCGCGGCAACTTCCTCCCTGATTGCCCTGGGCTTCTCACGTGACCCGCGCCTGCGCCGGGTGATGGAGGTGGGCCTGGGCTGCACCATCGGCATTGCCGTTGGTGATCTGCTGCTGCACTGGCTGGGCAGCGGAATCTGGCAGGCCGCCGTCGTCCTCCTGTTCTCCATCCTGCTGGCCCGCTTCCTGGACAGCGGCAACATCTTCACCACGCAGCTGGGTCTGCAGTCCTTGCTCGTTGTGCTGCTGCCGGCGCCCGATGGCGGGCCGTTCACGCGCAGCATTGACGCCATTATTGGCGGCGTGTTCGCGCTGCTGGTGACCATCCTTGTGCCCAAGGATCCGCGCCGGGAACCCCGCAAGGATGTCCGGAAGCTGCTCCACGAACTGGCCGAAGTGCTGCGGGAATGCGCCACGGCCCTGACTAACAGCGACTCCACGCAGGCGTGGCACGCGCTGATCCGCGGCCGGAACTGCCAGCCGCTCGTGGACGCGATGCGCCATTCACTGCGCGCTTCCGGCGAGGTGGCCACCCTCGCACCCGCCCAGCGCCGGCACCGCGACGAGTTGGAGCGGCTCACGCAATCGTTGGACTCCATCGATCTCGCCCTGCGCAACAGCCGGGTTTTTGCGCGCCGGCTCACCAGCGCCATCAACCATGCCGCACTGTCCGATGAGGCGACCGAGAACATCGCCGAGGTGCTGCAGGATACCGCGGCGGCGATCGATGAACTTTCGCTGGGACTCGCCGAAACGCACGACGGCGTCCGCCGCGCCCACCTGCGCACCGCCCGGCTGGACCTCAGTGAAATCGCGCTGCGGCTGCACCCCAGGCTGCTCAAGGTCCAACGCCTGGAGGGTGAGACCGTTGTGATGCTGTTCCGGCCATTGATGGTGGACCTGCTGGAGGCCACCGGGATGGATGCCCGCGAGGCGCGGGACGTGCTGCCGGGCCTGTAGCCGCCGGTGGTTGGGCTCGTCGAAACCTGGTGCCGTCCCCTCTATGTCGGTGGCCGCCAGTAGGGTGGAACCCATGGCAACTAAGACTTCCCGCGCCTCCAAAGCGCCCGCATACAAGTGCGCCGAATGTGGCTGGACCACGGTCAAGTGGGTGGGGCGCTGCGGCGAGTGCCAGGCGTGGGGCACCGTTGAGGAAACCGGCGCGGCCGTCGCGCGTACGACGGCGGCAACTACAGTCCTGGAACCGGCGCGGCGGATTGCCGAAATAGACGCCACCACTGCGGCGTTCCTGCCCACGGGCGTGGACGAACTGGACCGTGTCCTGGGTGGCGGACTCATTCCGGGGGCTGTGATTCTGCTGGCCGGCGAGCCGGGCGTGGGCAAGTCCACGCTCCTTCTCGATGTCGCTGCGAAGTTCGCCCGCACCGCGCAGGACGTCCTGTACGTGACCGGCGAGGAGTCCGCCGCGCAGGTGAAGCTGCGCGCGGAGCGGATCGACGCCGTCGCGGATTCCCTGTATCTCTCAGCCGAAACGGACCTCGGGCAGGCCCTGGGGCAGGTGGAAAAGATCGAGCCGCGCCTGCTGATTGTGGACTCTGTCCAGACCCTCAGCAGCGCGGACGTGGACGGCAGCGCCGGCGGGGTGTCGCAGGTGCGCGAGGTGGCGGCGTCCATCATCGCGGCAGCCAAGCGGCGCAACATGACCACGCTGCTTGTGGGCCATGTGACGAAGGACGGGTCCATCGCCGGGCCGCGCCTGCTGGAGCACCTTGTGGACGTGGTGTGCCAGTTCGAAGGCGAACGCCATTCCCGGCTCCGGATGCTGCGCGCGGTGAAAAACCGGTATGGACCTACTGACGACGTCGGCTGTTTTGACCTGAATGAGAACGGGATCGAGGGCCTCACGGACCCCAGCGGGCTGTTCGTCAGCCGAACCAAGGAGCCGGTTTCCGGCACGTGCATCACGGTAACCATGGAGGGGCGGCGGCCCCTGCTGGCTGAAGTGCAGTCGTTGCTGGCCGAGAGCCCCAATTCGCAGCCCCGCCGTGCCACCAGCGGCCTGGACAGTTCCCGTGTGTCCATGCTGCTGGCGGTCCTGCAGCAGCGGGCCGGCTGCCTGCTGCACAAGGACGATTCCTACGTGGCAACGGTGGGCGGCGTGAAGCTCAGCGAACCCGCCACGGACCTGGCAGTTGCCCTGGCCGTGGCTTCCGCCAAGGCCCGCAAGCCGCTTCCCATCAGGCTGATCGCCTTCGGCGAAGTGGGCCTGGCTGGCGAGGTGCGTCCCGTGCCAGGCATTAACCAGCGGATCCAGGAAGCCCACCGGCTGGGGTTCACCCACGCCGTGGTTCCGGCCAGCCATAACGGCCCCGGACCTGTCCCGGCGGGGTTCTCTGTCCGCGAGGTGGAGCACCTCACGGAGGCGCTGAGTTTGCTGATCGGCTAGGCGGAGCCCGCTGGCCTGGTAGGTGGCCGGTCGGCCCAGCCTAGGTGTTGAGGGGCTTGAAGCTTTCCGCGCCGGCAAACCACCCGGATTCCGGAGCGTCTCCAGAGTGGTCCCAGGGCGCCCCCTCCACCAGCGGCCCGACATGGCGGAACTTGCCGCCGAAGAACAGCAGAGGGGCGCGTTTGGTGATGTCCATGGAGATCACTTCGCCCACCACGATGATGTGGTCGCCGCCGTCGTAGATGTTCCAGGGCCGGCACTCCAACGTTGCTGCATTCTTGAGCAGCACTGGAACGTCGCCATCAAGCGCCCATTCGGGCTCATCCTCAAGGACTTTCCCGGCAAAGTGCAGGGCCACAAGCATCTGCTCGAGGGAGAGGATGTTGATGGCGAATGGGGCCCCTTCCAGGTAGCGCGCAGCCCGCGACGTGCGGGTCAGCGTCACCTGGGCGAGCGGCGGATCCAGTGACACCGCGGTGAAAGCGTTCACCGTGGCGCCGTGCGGCACACCTTCCTCGGACCGGCAGGTCACAACCGTGACTCCGGTGGCAAATCTCCCGAATGCATGCCGGAGTTCGCGGGTATCAATCGGGACCATGACAGCTTCCTGAGTCATCGTTGCCTCCTTGGATGGGGCCTGATTTTTGGCAATGCGGCATCAGGGCGGGCCGTAGGGGGAAGGCTGGTGGCGGAATGTCCGCCCCCGCCGGCATGGCGTGCGCCCGTGCTGGACGCTTGGATCACAATCCTGTGGATCAGTCCTTCAGGTCAGTCCTCGGGGTCGAGGACGAAGTCGTAGGTGACTTCACGGCCGTGTCCGTCAGCGCGATCGGCGGGAGCCAGGACGAGCTCGGGCTTGACCGCCGAGGCGATATCGTCAGCAACGTGCTCGTCGCCTTCAAAGTACAACTGGGTAGTAATGAGCTGGTGGCCGGGTGCCGATACCTTCAGGTGCAGGTGTGCGGGCCGCCAGGCGTGCCAGCCGGCAGCCGCGATGAGGGCGCCGCAGGCACCGTCCGTGGGGATCTGGTACGGCGCAGGCTGCATGGTGTTGATCTGGAAGTTGCCCTGGTCGTCGGCAATGATGCAGCCGCGCAGGTTCCATTCGGGCAGGCCCGGCGCGAACTGGGAGTAGAAGCCCAGGTCATCGGCATGCCAGAGCTCAATCAGGGCACCGGCGAGCGGTTCGCCTGCCACACTCCGGACCTGGCCTTGGAAAAGGAGCGGCGTGCCAGGCTCATCCTCGCGCATCGGCAACGTAGCCGGTGTGTCCTGGGAGGGAGCGTTGGGGATGTAGTACGGGCCCTCAATGGTGCCTTTGGAGCCGTGGCGGTTGGCGTTGGCCACTTCCTCAACGGAATGTTCCACCCAGACGTCCAGGAAGAGCGGCCATTCGCCGTCCTCGCCCACCCTGATCAGCCAGGCTTTGAGGGCGTTGTACTCCTCGTACGTGACTTTCTCGTCCAGAACGGTGTCGTTGACCGCTTTGATGATCCTGCCGGCCAGGGCACCGACCCGCTCGGTGCTGGTGCTGGCGGCAAACTTCTTGTTCTCCCGGAACCGGGCGGTTGCCCCTGCGCCAGAAGCTGCTGCTGTGGCTTCGGTTTCGGTGCTCATGCTGACTCCTTTGTCGATGAATCCTGTGGGTTTCCGGATGCCCGCCAAGTGCCGACCAACTGACTACTGTGCGCTGCATCACATCCAGTGTTGATTCAACCCTAGGACTGGAATTGAGCGAGGGGAAATACCTATTTCAGCCCTATTGAAATGGACTGCATATGAATCACGACGGCGGCAGGGCGGCCGCCGTCGCCTACTGCTGCCGGTACTTCTTGAGTTTGTCCGGGTCGATTTCCGCGCCCACGCCGGGCACTTCCCGCACCCTGATGGAGCCCGCCACGATCTCCAGCGGCTCGGCCAGCAGGTCATCGGTCATGTCCAGGAAATTGGAGAGTTCGCCGGCGCGCCGGGAGCTGGACTCGAAGGCGGCACCGAAAGTCACCGTGGCAAGACTGCCCACTTGAGTGTCGATCTGGTTGCCCATGGTGACATCCACCCCCAGCCCCTCGCACAGCCCAAGGATTTTCTGCGCCTCGGTGAACCCGCTGCGTGCGGTCTTGATGCAGACGCCGCTGCTGCCTCCGGAAAGCAGCTCACGGGACACGTCCCCGAGGGTGCTGAGGCTTTCGTCCCCAACAATCGGGATGCTCGAATGCTGTACCAGCCGCCGTCGTCCCATGGCCTCACCCGCGTCGCAGGGCTCCTCCAGCATGGACAGCCCAAGGCCTTCCGTGCGGCGGAGCACTTCCATGGCTTCGTTGGCGGTCCAGCCCCGGTTCGCGTCAAGGTAGATTTCGGTATCCGCTCCAAGGCCTTCGCGGAGCACATGGCATGCTTCGATGTCCAGTGACAGCGGCCGGCGCCCGGTTTTGAGCTTGAAGGTGTCGATGCCATAGGTCTCACGGAACCGGAGCGCTTCCGCCAGCAGCTCCGCGGCCGGCTTGAATCCGAGCATGTGGGACACCCTCATACTGTCCGTGAAGCCGCCCAGCAGCTTGTGGACGGGGGTGCTGAGCGCGACGCCGATGATGTCCCACAGCGCAATGTCCAGGGCGCCTTTGGCTGTGGGATTGTGGACGGTCCGGCGCAGGATCTGCTGGACTTTGGACCGGTCCAGCGGGTCCAGCCCCAGCAGCTGCGGAGCGAACACTTTGTTCACCACGGAGACAATCGAATCCTGCGTTTCGCCGTAGGTGTACGGCCGGGGAGGCGTATCAGCCACACCCATGATCCCGGTGTCCGTGTGCACGCGGATCAGGACATGGTCAGCGGTGGTCACCTCTCCGCTGGCGAACTTCAGCGGCCGCGCGTACGGGATGGCGTAGGGGATGGCTTCGATGCGCTCGATTCTCATGGAGTCGGGCCTTTCGTCCCTGACGGGGCATGGGAGCCAGGGAGGGCATCAAAAAGCTCCAGAAAACTACGCAGCAGCGGCGTTTCGGTGCCCGCTATCCATGCCACGGCCAGGTCCACCGGCGGCGGGTTGCGCAACGGCCGGAAGGCGACGCCCTGGAAGGAGAACATCCGCGACGTCATGGGAACCAGCGCGATGCCCATCCCGGCGGCCACGAGGGAGAGCAGGGTGGAGGTCTCCTTGGCTTCCTGGATTACCTTGGGCTGGAATCCAGCTCCCCGGCAGGCGTCTACAAAAATGTTGCTGACCGCTGAATAACCCGGGTAGCTGATGAAGCCCTCTGCCGAAAGGGCGGACAGGTCCAGGCTGCCTTTCTCTGCCCACGGAGAATCGGCAGGCAGGGCTGCCACCAGCTGGTCCTGCTCCAGCAGCTTCAGGCCGATGCGCGATGAATGCACCGGAGGTCGCAGGACGGCGGCGTCTAGCCTGCCTTCCTCCAGCGCGGTTTCCATCTGCGGCGTCAGCATTTCGCCCTGGACGGTGATGCGCAGTCCGGGAAGGGTGCGGCGCGCAGCCTGGACGATGACAGGCATCAGCCGGTAGGTGGCGGTGCCCGTGAATCCCACACGCAGCACCCCGGCTGCACCGTCGCCCACCTGCCGCACATCGGATTCGAGCACGGCAAGCTCCTGAAGCAGGACGCGTCCCCGGTCCAGCAGGACCTGGCCTGCCGGCGTCAGCTCCACTTTCCGGGTGGTCCGGATAAAAAGCGGAGTGCCCAGCTGTTCCTCCAACTGCCGGATCTGCTGGGAGAGCGGCGGCTGTGCCATGTGGAGCCTGGCAGCCGCCCTGCCGAAGTGCCGCTCTTCTGCAACGGCGATGAAGTACTTGAGATGACGCGTCTCCAATGATGCCCCTCCATGTTGAGCCGGCGTGCCGCCATGCTGAAATCAAGCCTAGGAGCGCGTATTAGTAAAAGGAAGTACGCATTTTCCGCCGACTGGAACCTTGTAGGTCCTAATACACCTCGCCGTATTGACCTCCGAGCGGCCGGCGGTCAGCTCCCAGTAATCACGAGCGCAACGCTGTGCCCGCCGAAGCCGAAGGCGTTCACCAGGCCGGCGGGGGCGGTGCCGGGAGCCAGCGTGTGGGCGTTTTCCGTGACGACGTTCAGGTTCACTTCGGGGTCCAGCTCATCGATGTTCACCGTGCCCGGGAGCTGTCCGGTCTGCAGGGCCTGGACCACCACAACTGCAGCGAGGGCACCGGCGCCACCCAGCAGGTGGCCGGTGTGGCCCTTGGTGGACGTAACCGGCACGTCAGCACCAAAAATGGCGTTGATGGCCTGGGCCTCAAGCCGGTCCCCCACCGGGGTGGATGTTGCATGGGCGTGGACGAAGCCGATCTCCGCGGCTTCCATGCCGGCCGAGGCAAGAGCCTTTTGCATGACCCGCCGCTGCATCTCCGGGTCGGCGGCCACGATGTCATTCGCGTCGGACGTGACCGCCCCGCCTGCCACGGCGCCGAGGACGGCGGCGCCGCGTGCCCGGGCATGCGCTTCACTCTCAAGCACCACAATCCCGGCACCTTCTGCGAGGACAAAGCCGTCGCGGCCGGCGTCGAACGGGCGCGACGCCCGCTGAGGCGCATCGTTGCGCGTAGACAGGGCGCGGATCTGGGAAAAACCGGTGATCACCAGATCGTTCACGGACGCGTCCACGCCGCCGGCAATCACGACGTCGGCCGCCCCGGACCTGATCATTTCGGCACCCTGGACAATTGCTTCGGCGCCGGACGCGCAGGCGCTGACGGGCGTGCGTGCCCCGCCTCGGGCGCCGAGGTCGATGGACACCCAGGCTGCGGGGCCATTAACCATCAGGCGGGTGAGGGTGTGCGGCGACACGCGGCGCGGGCCGCCGCTGGCCAGCGCGCGGTCCTGCTCCAAGGTGGAGCCAAGGCCGCCGTAGGCAGAGCCGATCACCACTGCAAACCGCTCGGGGTCCACGTCCGGCGCCCCGGCCTGCTGCCAGGCTTCGCGGGCAGCCACCAGCGCCAGCTGGCCGCACCGGTCCATCCGCTTCAGCTCGCGCGTGGTGAGATGCTCGGAGAGGTCGGCGGTGACCTGCCCGGCCATGCGCACGGGCAGCCGCTCCGCCCAGTCCGCATCCAGCGCGGCGATGCCTGAATCCCCTGCCACCAGACCGGACCAGGTCTCGGCCACGGTGGAGCCGAGGGGGTTGATAGTGCCGGCGCCGGTGATCACCGCGCGGGGTTGTTCTGCAAACATCTTTGTTCCTGGCTCTCGGGTTATTCAGGGGTGCTGGTGGGTCTGCCGGCGCAGCTTGGGGGAACGGCTACTTCGCCGGGTTGTGCGTGCCGATGGGCACGAGGGTCAGATCGGGGTGGTTCTTCTCGATCCGGCGGAGCGCCCAGACGTCGTTGAACAAGGCGAGGTATTCGCCGTCGGACCGCAGCAGTACCTCAGCGCCCGGCACGTTGGCCAGCGCGGGCATGGCGTCCGCCGTCGAAATCCTGGCGATGGAGTACGGCAGGCGTTCCAGCCGCATGGGCGCGCTGAAGTCGTGGGCCATCCGGTCCTCCACCACTTCGAACTGCATGGGTCCGACGGCGGCAAGCACCGGCGCCTGGTCGCCGCGGACGTCGGAGCGGAGCACCTGGATGACGCCCTCGTGCTCGAGCTGCTCGATGCCGCGGCGGAACTGCTTGAACTTACTGGGGTCCTTGGACCTTGCCACCTGGAAGTGCTCCGGGGCGAACAGCGGAATGGCCGGGTACTCCACGGCGTCCTCGAGGAAGAGGCTGTCGCCAACGCGCAGCGAGGAGGCGTTGACCAGGCCCACAACGTCGCCAGGGTAGGCCTCGTCGATGACCTCGCGTTCGCGGCCGAACACCTGCTGGGCGTACTTCGTGGCGAAGGACTTTCCGGTCCGGGTCTGGGTGACCACCATGCCGCGTTCGAAGACGCCCGAGCAGACGCGGATGAAGGCCACGTGGTCACGGTGGGCTTTGTTCATGCCGGCCTGGACCTTGAAGACGAACCCGGAGAACGGCGACTCGACGGCGCGGGGGCTGCCCTCGATATCCGGGCGGGGCGCTGCGGGCGGCGCGAAATCAACCAGGGCGTCCAGGATTTCCTTCACGCCGAAGTTCAGGGCGGCGGAGCTGAACAGGATGGGCGTGGCCGAGCCCGCATGGAAGGCATCGACGTCGAACTCAAGGTTGGATTCAATCACCAGGCCGGCTTCGTCCACGGCGTCGGACCAGTTGTTGCCCTGGCTTTCCGCGGCTTCCTCCGGCGTGAAGTACTCGGTCAGCGCGATGTTGGCGCCGGCATTGTTGCGCTGGAACCGGGCGAAGCGGTCGTTGCGGAGGTCCCAGACGCCGCGGAAGTCGCCGGAGATGCCCACGGCCCAGGTCAGCGGCATGGGCTGCAGGCCGGTCCGCTCGGTAATTTCGTCCATCAGGGCCAGTGCGTCAAGGCCGGGGCGGTCCCATTTGTTGATCACGGTGATGATGGGCAGGTTCCGAGCCTTGCAGACTTCAAAGAGCTTCATGGTCTGGGTTTCCAGGCCCTTGGCGGCGTCAACCAGCATCACGGCGCAGTCAACGGCGGCCAGGACGCGGTACGTGTCCTCGGAGAAGTCCGCGTGGCCGGGGGTGTCCAGCAGGTTGATGACCGTGTCCCGGTAGGAGAACTGCAGGGCGGCGGAGCTGATGGAGATGCCGCGGTCCTTCTCCATTTGCATCCAGTCCGAGACCGTTTCCTTGCGGTTGGCTTTGCCGCTGGAGGCGCCGGCGGTGCCGATCACCTTCGCGTGCAGCGCCAGGGCCTCGGTGAGCGTGGACTTGCCGGCGTCGGGGTGCGAAATAACAGCAAAGGTCCGACGCCGGGCCGCCTGTTTGTGAATCTCGTTGACCCGGGCGGGGCTAAGGACATCTTGGGACACGGTGCTACTTTCGCTGCGGTGGGGTACCCCAAGGCGCTCGGCAGGCCTTAAGGGGAAGCGTGGCTCTCTGACAGCCAAGATCCCAGTTTATCGCAGCGGCGGCGCGACCCTACAATGCCGGTACCCCAACAGCCGAAACGCGGGTGGGCCATCCGGACCAAAGTGGCCCACCCGGCAACCGCCGTCGAATGCATTCCGCGCCTTTCGACGGCAGCCCCTAACGAGGCACTTTAGGGCTAGCCCGTGCGGTTGTTCGGGTTTCTTACCCCTATCATTGACCTTGCGGGAAAATGAGTACTTTTGGTCCTGCCGGCTGAGTGTGAATTCCGGCATTCTGCGGGCGTCAGTCCGCACCTTTGAAGGGAACACCTATGGCGCGGAGCCCCGAAGAATCGCTCAAGGCGACTCTGGGCAGAGTGGCTCCGGGAACGCCGTTGCGCGATGGACTGGAACGCATCCTCCGGGGGCGCACCGGCGCCCTGATAGTCCTGGGCATCGACCGGACCATCGAATCCATCTGCTCGGGCGGTTTCGACATCGGCATCGACTTCTCCCCCACAAGGCTTCGCGAGCTGGCCAAGATGGACGGCGCCATCATCTGTGACAAGGACGCGGGAAACATCCTGCGGGCCGCCGTCCAGCTGGTCCCGGACTCCAGCATCGAAACCCAGGAATCCGGCACCAGGCACCGCACCGCCGAACGCGTGGCCATCCAGACCGGCGTCCCCGTGATCTCCGTCAGCCAGTCCATGCAGATCATCGCCCTGTACGTCAACGGTCTCCGGCACGTCCTGGAGGGATCCGAAAAGGTCCTGGCCCGCGCCAACCAGGCCCTTGCCACCCTGGAGCGGTACCGCTCGAGACTGGACCAGGTCACCAGTTCCCTGTCCGCCCTGGAGATCGAAGCCATGGTGACAGTCCGCGATGTCGCCGTCACCCTGCAGCGCCAGGAAATGGTCCGCCGCATCTCCGAAGAAATCTCGCAGTACGTCCTGGAACTCGGCGAGGACGGCCGCCTCCTGTCCCTCCAACTGGATGAGCTGACCGTTGGCCGTGGCCCGGGCAGCGACGTCATCATCCGCGACTACGCCTCCCCTGACGCTTCAGCCGACGACATCGAAAAGGCCGTAAGCGCCCTGGTGAACCTCGGCCCCACCGAGCTGATCGACCTCGGCAGGATCTCCGGAATCGTAGGTTTTGCAGGCGGCGAAGCCAACCTGGACGCCGTAGTTCAGCCCCGCGGATACCGGCTGCTTTCCGGCCTCAAAGCGGTTCCCAAAGCCGTTGCGGACCGCCTGGTGGACCACTTCGGCGGCCTGCAGTTCCTGATGGCGGCCACCATCGATGACCTGATGACCGTGGACGGTATCGGCGACCAGCGCGCCCGGACCGTCCGCGAGGGCCTGAGCCGGATGGCCGAAGCGAGCCTGCTGGACCGTTTCCTGTAATCCCCGCCGACTGGTCCCCACCGGCCAACCTCAATCGATTGCTCCCCACCGGCCGGGTTCCCTCGATGGGTGCGGGCGTCAGTTGAGCTGGAACACTGCCTTGGGGCTTGCCCTCGAGCCGAGCTTTGCAGTGAAAATGTAATAGGCCCCGCCGCCGCCGGGCTTCGCCTCAACGGGCTGGCAGCCTTCGATTGAGCGGTTCTGTGCCCACGGGAAGTTGGCCGTCTCGCTGGCACCCGGCGCGATGGTCTTCACGAGGTCTTCGCTTTTGGCCTGGCAGTCCTTGGACGAGAAAATCCTGTCCGGTCCGCTGGTCACCAGGAACTCCATCTGGGACGTCCCGATGTTCACTTCGCAGGGCATGGTGCCGCCGTTTGTCACCTTCAGGCTGAGGAGCGGTTTCTCATCAGGGCCATACGCAGGCTTATCCGTCGACCCCGAAACTGTGACCAGGTTCTGGTTGCACGTGGGCGTCGGAGTGGGCGTGGGCGTAGGGGCGCTGCTGGGCGCTGCCGACTGCGAATCGCTGGGAGCCGGTGCCGCTCCGGTGGTGCCCGGCGTCGCGCCGTCGGTGGAGGACGCCTGCTCGGTGCCATTGAAGGCACCGGCCACGGCAAAACCGCCAAACGTCAGCCCCAGCACCATCAGGAGGGCTATCCCCACAAACAGTCGACGGCGGCGGTAGACGGCGGGGCTCGGCTTTCGCGGCGAACCGGAACCGGTCCGGGAACCGGTAGCGGATGCCGTGTTGCGCTGTGATGAATTGCCCTGCCTGCCCATCCTTCTAGGCTAGAGAACCGGCCGGATTCCGCCCGCCCACCACGCCGTTGCCCAGCCAACGCGAAGGTCACACTTTGCCGACGGCGGCCTTGCAGGGCGTCTTGGCATGCGCCACGAAGCATCAACTACAGTGTGGGGATCGACGCTATAACCCTCTCCCCAGCTATGACCGCGGACAGTGCACCCCAGGGCGGCCCCATCGCGGCCCAGCCACTCGCGGCTGAACCCGGCGCCGGCCACCTCACCGGACTGCACCGACGGATCACGGGCTGGTTCGCGGAGACGGCGCGGGAGCTTCCCTGGCGCGAACCGGACTGCTCACCGTGGGGCGTGCTGGTCAGCGAAGTCATGCTGCAGCAGACACCCGTGGTGCGGGTGCTTCCGGTTTGGCGGGAATGGCTGGAACGCTGGCCCACCCCGGCCGGCCTTGCGGACGAACCCGCGGGCGAAGCAGTGCGTTCCTGGGGCCGGCTCGGCTACCCCCGGCGCGCACTCCGCCTGCACGCCGCCGCCGCCGCCATCGTCCGCGACCACGGCGGAAAAGTCCCCGGCACCTATCCCGAGCTGCTGGCACTGCCCGGCGTGGGCAGCTACACGGCCGCGGCCGTGGCCGCCTTTGCCTTCGGACGCCGGGAGACTGTGGTGGACACCAATATCCGGCGCGTGCACGCACGCCTCATTTCCGGCGTCGCACTCCCCTCCCCGTCCCTGACTGCAGGGGAGATGCGGCTCGCCGCGGAACTGATGCCGGACGACGACGGCACTTCCGTGCGCTGGAACGCGGCAGTCATGGAGCTGGGGGCGCTGGTGTGCACGGCGCGGGCGCCGAAGTGCGCCGCCTGCCCGGTGCGGGACTCCTGCGCCTGGCTGGCAGCCGGCGAGCCGCCGCCGTCGTACACGCCCAAAGGCCAGGCGTGGCACGGCACAGACCGCCAGGTCCGCGGTGCCGTGCTGGCTGTGCTGCGGCTCGCGGACGCCCCGGTGCCGGCGGAAATGTTCCAGCAGGAGCCCGCGGACCTGGGCTTCGCCGCTGCCGGCATCGGCGTGCCGTTGTCCGCGCTGCACCGGCTGAACTCCGCCCCCGAACAGCTGGAGCGCGCCCTGGCCGGGCTGCTGGCCGATGGGCTGGCCGAGCTGCACCAGGGCGGCTTCCGGCTCCCCGCGTGAGGCGGTTTTTAGGGCAGCCGCGGCCCGGATGGCATACTTTCTGGTGACTCGAACCGGGGGAAATTAATGAGAATCGTGCTGTACATCATCTGGGCGCTGTTCGTGACGGGGGCCGTTATCGCGCTGGTCCAAACGCTGCGTAAAACCAAGCGCCAGGAAAAGCTGATTGCCAGCTGGCCGAAGGTCCAGGCTACCGTCACCGGCAACGTGGGCGGCTGGACCGGTGGCACCGGCGGCTCATCGCAGAGCCGGCGCTTCTACCCCACATACCAGTTCGCCGACCCGAACGGCACCCTGTACGCCGGCGAATCGGAGGTTTCGTACCGTAACCAGCAGGTGCCTGGATCGCTGGTGGAGGTGGCGTACAACCCCGTGAATCCCAACCAGTCGTTCCAGGTGGCGTCCGAATCCAAAATGATACTGGGGTGCATGGTGCCGTTCTTCGCACTGTTTTCACTGCTGCTTTTCTGGGTTGCCGGCGCCTTCCCGCTGGGCTGACCATGGACTCCCTGAAGCTGGTTTTTGTGGTGCTTCCCGGGCTTTTCCTTGTTCTGGGCCTGATCCTGGCGGGCCTGTCCCTGTCCGCATCTTTCCGCCGCAAACGTTCCATGGCCGGGTGGGCGCGGGCCGACGCCACGGTGACGGGCAACCTGCATGGCAAGGACGGGCCCGGGAGCAACGGCCGGGACCGCTTTGCGGCGTCCTACGAATTCGAGGACGCCAACGGCAAATGCTGGCTGGGCCAGTCCGATGTCTACAGTCCGGACCAGTCGATCATCGGCGAGCGCATCGCCGTGCTGTACAACCCGGCCAACCCGGCAGAGTCCACGCTGCCGGTGTTCGTCATCGCCAAAGGCCGGATGGCCACAGGTCTCATTTTGGTGCTCTTTGGGGCAGGGGCGATAACAATGTTTGGGTCACTTCTCTGGTAGCTGGGACGCCCTGAAGGCCCCGGTTCTACGCTGAAGTATGCGCAAGTCTGGCCTTCTTCTGGCACTGATGACGACGACGGCACTCACGTCCTGCTACTACTTCTACCCGGTCCCGACGCCCTGTCCGGCGATCGCGCAGGCGTCAGCTGTCTCGGTGACCATTCCGGTTTCCTACGTGCCGCGCGTGGGGACCCTGCGTCTGAAGGCGTGCCAGGACGGTGCGTGCAAGGAAGACACTGTGGAACTCCGCCCTGGCATGGTGTCCGTGGACCAGGGCTGCAGTCCTGACGGTGTCTGCTCAGCCACGGCATCGCCCGATGGGACGTTGACGGGCACGCTGTTCCTGGATTCCCTCACCGAGGCTCCGATGTCGGTGACTGCCACCGGAACCGCACCCGGCGGACAAGCCCTGCCGGTGCGTACGCTGGACTTCCGGCCGCGCGGGGACTTCCCCTTTGGCGAACAGTGCGGACGGTTTGTCACCGCGTCCGTAGTGCTCGACGCCGAGGGCCTGCGGCAAAGCTCCTGACCAGCGGCTTCGTTCCGCCTCACGCGGAATTGCATGCCGTTGTGCCCGCTTGAAGCGGGAGTATTTGGCTGCATTTCGAAATCGCCTTTCGTTAATTACCCATTTTAGTTTTTACGCACCGCCGGTAAAGCGACTTTATTCAACATTTCGGCGCGGGATAATTTCACCGACCGTCAGCGGGCAGCAAACTGCGGGAAGCCGCTCATTAGTCCGGCGGGCATTGAAATGCGCTTGGCGGGCGGTCGCATGGGGCGAAAATCCGCGCCAGCGCCGGGCGGGAAGCCTGCTGGCCTCGCCCCTGAGCGATAATGGAGGAAGAAAGGCCCGCGCGCCAGCCGGCCTCTGTTGATCGCCGAAAATAGTCAAAGTCTGCCAATTCTGCTGGGCGCCCATCCTTTTTATCCAGGTGGTTGTGCAGTGGTCCCACCGCCCTCCAAGGCAGGCTCTTGACTTCCACCGGCAATACTCTTAGCGTCTGTTTTACTAACACTGTGAATGTTAGATTTAGAGAGTCAACTGGACGCCAGACGGGGGGTTCCGATGCCATTGTCAGATCGGGAGCGCAAGCAGCTTGAAGAGCTGGAGGCTGATCTGACGGCGGATGATCCGCAGCTCGCGCAAAGACTCTCGTCGGGTTCAATCCGGTTCAAGTTCAAGGCAGCCACGTACTTCGGGGCACTGATCTTCCTGATCGGGCTGGCTTTGCTGATCACCGGTGTCAGCACACAAATCATCGTGGTCGGCGTCGGCGGCTTCCTCTTTATGGGGGCGGGCACGTACCTGCTCATGGGCACTCACACGCTCCGGCCCGGCAGGCGCCGCAGGAAACCCTGATCCTGCCCCGCCTGCAGCCGCCTACGGTTCGCCGAAGCCTGCCTGCACCAACCCGCCGACGTAGTTCAGGGCGCGCTCCGCGTCAGGCCCCCATGCCTCGACATGAAGCATGGATCCCTTGCCTGCGGCCAAAGTCATGAGTGATGTCATGGAGGCGCCATCCACACCATTGACCGTTACTTCTGCGTTCAGGGCAGACAGCCCACCCGCGATCTTGGCCGCCGGACGCGCATGCATGCCGGCCTGGTTAATGAGCTCAAAGTCCCCGGTGAATTCCGGTCCGGCGCCCGTCACTGAGCCTTCCGCAACCGAACTGACCGGGGACGGGGCGGGCGCGCCGGAGCCGTACACGGCTTCAGCGGCCCGTTTGACGGCCTCCGCGTCAGCGCCACCCTGGGCGGCCACCGCGGCAGCCACCAGGCCTTCCACCAGGGGCGCGTCCGCGAGGAGCACACCGGAAGGGTCCGCCGTGAGCTCCAACGCCGATTCCGCCGTCAGAACGGCAGAGCCAAGATCGGTCAGAACCACCACGCCGTCGCCCCCAGTTGACTGGTCAATGGCCGACATGACCTTCTCCAGGCTGGTTCCGATCCTGCCGTCCGCGGTGCCCCCGGCGGCGACCATCAAGACGTCGGGCGCCATCTGGGCGGCAAGCTCCACGGCGCCGTCGGCGATTTTTTCGCTATGGGAAACCACTATCAGGCGTACTGTCACGCTGCGGCCCCGACTGCTGCACGGAGAATCAGCGCACTGGAGGCGGCGCCGGGATCGCGGTGGCCGGCGCTGCGCTCCCCCAGATAACTGGCGCGGCCCTTACGGGCCACCAGCGGTTCCGTTGCCACCGCTCCTGCTTCGGCCGCCTCTGCTGCGGCCACGAGCACGGCGAGGACATTGCCGGTCCCGTCCGCGGCAGCGGCCTGGGCTGCCTCCGCTGCGGGCGTCCAAGCGTCAACCATGGTCTTATCGCCGGATTCAGCCTTGCCCCTGGCTACGATCCCATCACGGGCAGCCACGAGCGCTGCGGCAAGGGCTGCCGGATCAACTTCAAGGGCGTCGCCCAGTGACGTGGAGGCGCGCAGGAAGGCTGTGCCATACAGGGGGCCAGCTGCGCCGCCCACCTTGGACATCAGGGTCATGGCCGTGAGCTTGAGCGCCCCACCGGGCGTCTCCGGGGGCGCTTCGGCCAGTTTCTCCAGTACGGCCTGGAAGCCGCGGTCCATGTTCTCGCCGTGGTCCGAGTCGCCGATGGCGCGGTCCAGCTCGATGAGCCACACCCGGTGTTCGGCCATCGCCTCGGCGCACATCGTCAGCCATCTCACGGCCCATTTGACGTCGAGCAGCATCGCTACACTCCCCAACGCAGCGCGGCCGTGTGAACCGGGGCGTCCCAAAGCTGCGTCAGCTCATCGTCGAGACGGAGCACCGAGATCGAGCAGCCCTGCATCTCCAGGGCGGTGATGTAGTTTCCCACCAGTGAGCGCTCCACGGTGGCTCCCCGGTCCGCGATCACTTTCGCGGCACGGCGGTACACAATGTACAGCTCACTCAACGGGGTGCCGCCCATTCCGTTGACGAACAGCAGGACCTTCTCGCCGCCGGAAATGCCCAGGTCGCTGAGCACAGGCTCCAGCAGCCGGTCGGTGATGCCGTCCGCATTTTCCATCGGGATCTTGTGCCGGCCGGGTTCGCCGTGGATCCCGATGCCGATCTCGATCTCGTCCTCCGCCAGGTCGAAGCTCGGCGAACCGGCGTGCGGCACCGTGCATGCAGACAACGCGACGCCCATGGTGCGGACATTGCTGTTGACGCGATCGCCGATTGCGGCCACCGCATCGAGGCTGTCACCGCGCTCAGCCGCGGCGCCCGCGATCTTCTCCACCAGAACGGTTCCGCCCACCCCTCGGCGTCCGGCGGTGTAGAGGGAATCCTCCACCGCGACGTCGTCGTTAACCAGAACGGTACGGACCTCCACCCCTTCGGCCTGGGCGAGTTCGGCGGCGGTTTCAAAGTTCAGGACGTCGCCGGTGTAATTCTTCACGATATGGACGACGCCGGCACCCGAGTTTACGGCGAGCGTCGCCGGAAGGATCTGGTCAGGCGTGGGTGAGGTGAACACCGCCCCCGGCACGGCGGCGTCGAGCATTCCCTTCCCGACAAAACCGGCATGCAGCGGCTCGTGGCCGCTTCCCCCGCCGGAAACGAGTCCGACCTTCCCTGCCACGGGCGCGTCTTTGCGCGTGACGTACTTGGGGTCCGCGCTGACGGTTACGAGGTGGGCATGGGCGAGGCCAAAGCCCTCTACAGACTCGTCAACTACGGAACGTGGGTCATTGATGAGCTTTTTCATGGCAGAACTCCTGGGGTCTGGGCTCGTCCGACACGATGCACTTTGACCCTACTACCGCGGCATTAACTCCGGTAGCCTCCGGCCTTGAAGGCAGAGGTAAGGGACAGCCCCCAATGACTGTCCCTTACCGGCAGGCCCCAAACTGCAGCCCACCTAGTTTATCTATCAATTCGACTAAAGCCAGCAAAAATGACTTGGATTTACGCCGGACGGCTCTTAGAGGGACTTGATCATGCGCGTATTGCCCAGCGTATTGGGCTTGACCCGCGCCAGGTCCAGGAATTCGGCCACGCCTTCATCATGGGAACGCAGCAGTTCGGAGTAAACCACGGGGTCCACCGCTGACTGGTCCGCCATCACCTCAAAGCCGTGGCGCTTGAAGAAGCCCACTTCGAACGTAAGGCAGAAAACTCGCGCCACACCGAGCGCGCGCGCCTCCTCAAGCAGGCTTTCCACGAGCACATGGCCCACTCCCTTGCCGCGCCACGCATCCGAGGCAGCCAGGGTGCGTACTTCGGCAAGGTCTTCCCACATCACGTGCAGGGCCCCGCAGCCAATGACTTCGCCGTCGGCCGACTCGGCGATTCGGAATTCCTGCAGGCTCTCGTAGTAGGCAACCGTCTCCTTGGCCATCAGGATCCGCTGCTCTGCCAGCGGCGCCACCAGCCTCTTGATCGCGGCAACATCGCCAGTGCGGGCAGGGCGGATATGGAAGGAGTCAGTCACCCCCCAATCCTACGAGGCCCGGCGAAAGTGGCGTTGATTCGCCGCAGCGGTTGGGGCGCTCCCGTACCGGCGCCATTTGCCGCTTGCTGCTCCTTCGTCGCTCTGACGCAAGCTACACAAATGTCCCCGGCACCCTCGCTTCGCTGTTCGCAGGCCAACGCACGAGGTGCCGGATGTCAGGCATTTGTGTAGGCGCCGTCAAAGCGAGGAACGAGCAGGCGCCGGCAAATGGCTGATGTCCGGCACCGGACTTAGCCACTCGACATTAAGCGGCGAAAGCCCCGCCTGCTCCTTTGGAGAGCTGGCGGGGCTTTGGCTGTTGCTGGTTAGACGCTCGGGGCGATCTCCGGGATACGCGGCTTGGTGTTGCCTTCGAAGGTGAACTTGGCGTCGTCGCCTTCGCCGTCCACACCCACCACCACGATGTCGCCGGCGTGGATCTCGCCGAACAGGATCTTCTCGGAGAGCTGGTCCTCGATCTCGCGCTGGATGGTGCGGCGCAGCGGCCGGGCACCCATGGCGGGGTCGTAGCCGCGGGTTGCCAGGAGCACCTTGGCCGCGGGCGTGAGCTCGATGCCCATGTCCTTGTCCTTGAGGCGCTTCTCCAGCCGGCCAACGAACATGTCCACGATCTCGATGATCTCGTCCTGGGTGAGCTGCGGGAACACCACAACGTCATCCACACGGTTCAGGAACTCGGGACGGAAGTGCTGCTTGAGTTCCTCCGTGACACGGGCACGCATGCGGTTGTAGCCGGTCTGCGTGTCGGTCCCGGACTGGAAGCCGGTGGCCACGCTCTTGGAGATGTCCCGGGTACCGAGGTTGGTGGTCATGATGATCACGGTGTTCTTGAAGTCCACCACCCGGCCCTGGGAGTCGGTCAGGCGGCCGTCTTCCAGGATCTGCAGGAGGGAGTTGAAGAGGTCAGCGTGCGCCTTCTCCACTTCGTCGAACAGGACCACGGAGAACGGACGACGACGGACCTTCTCGGTAAGCTGGCCGCCTTCTTCGTAGCCGACGTAGCCCGGAGGGGCACCGAAGAGCCGCGAAACGGTGTGCTTCTCGGAGTACTCGGACATGTCCAGCGTGATGAGGGCGTCCTCTTCACCGAACAGGAACTCGGCCAGGGCCTTGGCCAGTTCGGTCTTGCCGACGCCAGTGGGGCCGGCGAAGATGAACGAGCCGCCCGGACGCTTGGGGTCCTTCAGGCCTGCACGGGTGCGGCGGATGGCCTGGGAGAGTGCCTTGATGGCCTCGTTCTGGCCGACCACACGCTTGTGCAGTTCGTCTTCCATCTTCAGCAGGCGCGAGGACTCTTCCTCGGTCAGCTTGAAGACCGGGATGCCCGTGGAGTTGGCCAGCACCTCGGCGATGAGATCCTCATCCACCTCGGAGATGTCGTCCATGCCGCCGGACTTCCAGTGGCGTTCCTTCTCGGAACGCTCGGTGATGAGCTTCTGCTCCTTGTCCCGGAGTGCCGCTGCGCCTTCGAAGTCCTGCGCGTCAATGGCGGATTCCTTCTCCATCTTCAGCTTGGCGATCCGCTCGTCCATGGCCTTCAGCTCCGGCGGGGCGGTCATCCGGCGGATGCGCAGGCGGGCACCGGCCTCGTCGATCAGGTCGATGGCCTTGTCCGGCAGGAAGCGGTCCGAGATGTAGCGTTCGGCGAGGCTCGCAGCCGAGGCGAGGGCGCCGTCGGTGATGGTGACACGGTGGTGTGCCTCGTAGCGGTCACGCAGGCCCTTGAGGATCTCGATCGCGTGTGCGACGGAGGGCTCCTTGACCTGGATCGGCTGGAAGCGGCGCTCCAGCGCAGCGTCCTTCTCGATGTGCTTGCGGTACTCATCCAGCGTGGTGGCGCCGATGGTCTGCAGTTCACCGCGGGCCAGCATGGGCTTGAGGATGGACGCAGCATCGATGGCACCTTCGGCGGCACCCGCACCAACGAGGGTGTGGATCTCGTCAATGAAGAGGATGATGTCGCCGCGGGTGCGGATTTCCTTGAGGACCTTCTTCAAGCGCTCTTCGAAGTCACCGCGGTACCGGGAGCCAGCCACCAGGGACCCGAGGTCCAGGGTGTAGAGCTGCTTGTCCTTGATGGTCTCGGGGACGTCGCCGCGGACAATCGCCTGGGCGAGGCCTTCGACGACGGCGGTCTTGCCGACGCCGGGCTCGCCGATCAGGACGGGGTTGTTCTTGGTACGGCGCGAGAGGACCTGCATCACGCGTTCCATCTCGGACTCGCGGCCGATCACCGGGTCCAGCTTGTTCTCGCGCGCAGCCTGGGTCAGGTTGCGGCCGAACTGGTCCAGGACCACGGAACCGGCAGGAGTGCCTTCGGGCTGGCCCGGGCCGACGCCAGCGCCGGTGGTTTCCTTGCCCTGGTAGCCGGAGAGCAGCTGGATGACCTGCTGGCGGACCCTGTTGAGGTCAGCGCCGAGCTTCACGAGCACCTGGGCAGCTACGCCCTCACCTTCGCGGATGAGTCCCAGCAGGATGTGCTCCGTGCCGATGTAGTTGTGGCCCAGCTGCAGCGCTTCGCGCAGGGAAAGTTCCAGCACCTTCTTGGCGCGGGGCGTGAAGGGAATGTGACCGGACGGGGCCTGCTGGCCCTGGCCGATGATCTCCTGCACCTGTTCCCGGACACCGTCGAGCGAAATGCTCAAGGACTCGAGAGCCTTGGCGGCCACGCCTTCACCCTCATGGATCAGACCCAAGAGGATGTGTTCGGTACCAATGTAATTGTGGTTAAGCATGCGTGCCTCTTCTTGGGCAAGCACAACGACGCGACGGGCACGGTCCGTAAATCGCTCAAACATTTCGCCACACTCCTAGCTACAACGTACTTTGATGCTACGTGGCCGATCCCGACTTGTGGAGCGTGTTCGCCACAGGGGAAACCGTGGTGATTCTCAGGTGACGGGAATCGAGGCTGCCGGCTGCCGCCGTCGGTATTCCTGGGGGCTCACGCCGTACCTCCGCTTGAACGCTGAGCTGAAGCTAAAGGGGCTCGCATAGCCAACCTGGCGGGAAATTGTGGTGAGCGTGAGCTCTGGATCGCTCATCAGGTCAGCCGCCTTTGCCAGACGCCACTGATTCAGGTAGGTCATGGGCGGCTTTCCGACGCGTTCATGGAAGCGGCGGGCCAACGAGGCGCGTGAGACTCCGACGCTCCCGGCGAGCGATTCCACCGTCCAGGGCTTATCCGGCGAGCCATGAATGAGTCGGATGGCCTGCTGGACAGCCGGGTCCCGGTCCGCCGTCAGCCAATTGCGCTCCGCGTCCGGAAGCCCGCCAGTCCAGGACCGGACGGCGCTGATGAGCAGCAGGTCCAAAAGCCGGTCGAGAACGCTTGCCTGGGCTATCCCGTCACGATCGATTTCCTGCCGCAGCACGGTGACGATGGGATTATCGGCCGCCTGGACCACCACAAACGGCGGCAGGGATGACAGCAGGATGTCCCCTACTTCGCCGCTGCTGCGGTAGGTGCCAACCAGCATGGCATCCCGGCCCTCGGGATCGTTGCCCCAACTCCGCAGTCCGGTGCGCAGGTCCTGGACAAGGTCCTCGCCGTGGGGGCCCGAACAGGTCTGGTCTATTCCGATGAAGTATGCGGGCTCCCGGCCCGGGTTGTCCGCCAGGACGTACGCCGCCGGATCGCGGATCAAAAGCAGAGAGCCGGGCGCCAGCTGCACGGGCTTGCCGTTTCGCTGCCGGAAGTACGCGGAGCCTTGCAGCAGGGCCACGACGGTCAGCGGGGCGTCATCCTTCACCTTGATGGACCACGGCGGTGACATCTTGACCTGCAAAAGGAAGGCGTTGCGGGCCCTCGGCCCATCGAGGAAATCAGCCAGCGGATCCACAGAATGATCCTAGACGATTGCACATGAATATGGCGTTCTAAATAATGGAGGCTCTCCTCGAGGCAGTCGACTCTCCAGCCACGTCCCAAATACCTGACGCTGCCGCTTCTCGGGCGAACTCGCTGAAGTCCTTCGGCTCGCGGCCGAGGGCACGCTGGATACCGTCAGCCAGGGACGCATTGCGCCCGTCAAGAATCAGAGTGAAGAGGTCTACAAAATCCCGGGGCAGGCCTTCCTTGGCCAGAATGGCTTCGTACTCCGCCGCCGACACCGGGCTGTACACCACGTTCCGGCCGGTTGCCGCACTGATCTCCCTGGCCACTTCATGGAAGCCCAGGAGTCGTGGTCCGGACAATTCATACACTTGGCCGTCGTGGCCTGGTTCGGTCAGGGCTGCCACGGCGACGTCCGCAATGTCGCCGGCATCAACGAAGGGCTCCACCGCGTCCCCGGCCGGGATGGAGATAGCACCATCCAGCACTGGGCCCAGGAAGAAGCTCTCATTGAAGTTCTGGTTGAACCAGTTGCACCGCACGATGGTCCAAGCGATTCCTGATTGGCGGACTGACTCCTCACTCGCCAAGGCGCCGTCCTCCCCGCGGCCTGACAGGAGGACGATCTTCTTCACACCATGGACCACGGCTGCCCTGGCAAACCCGGCAATCAGTTCGGACACCCCGGGAAAGGCAAGGTCCGGGTAGTAGGTTACGTAGGCCTTCTCGATTCCTTCGAGCGCAGCATCCCAGGTGCTGGCGTCGTCCCAGTCAAAGACCGGGTAACCGGAGCGTGAACCGATGCGGACAGGAACGCCGCGTTCGACGAGTCGCTCCGCGACGCGGCGGCCGGTTTTGCCGGTGCCGCCGATGACGAGGATCGTGCCGTTGTCCGTCAGATGAGTCGCCACTCGGGGCTGTTTGTTTTCCATAGTTCAATCGAACCAAGCGCTCCGGACGATCGGCATATGCCAGTCACTCAACTTCATTCGCCGGCGTATCAGTGTGTGCATTTGCCGACCGATTGACCGGCACGGCATTCCCAAACGGAGGTAGCGTCAGGCCAGGGTTTCATCCTCGATGCTGCCCAGATTTCCAAGCAACTACCGCCGGGACGGACCGCCCCGGGCAAAAAGGACTGGAGCCATGCTACCCATCACCCTGCTCATGTCCGCCGCCACCGTGGCCCTGGCCGGGATCGGGGGGCTGTACTACTCCTACGCCTGTTCCGTGATGCCTGGGTTGCGTGCCGTGGACGACGCGACTTTTGTCAGTGCCATGTCCCGGATCAACACGGCCATCCAGAACCCAGTGTTTGCGCTGAGCTTCGTCGGGGCCTTCCTGGCCTTGATGGGCGCGACCGCCTATTCGTGGGCCATGGGGCTGGACAGCGCCCTGCCCGCCTCCGTTGCCCTGGCTTGCTATACAGCTACCCTGGCCATCACCTTCGGGGTGAGCATCCCACTGAATAACAGGCTCGGACACGCGGCCGCGGCCGGCGAGACGGCAATCGGCAGGAAATCCTTCGAACGCCCGTGGACGCGCTGGAACATCCACCGCACGTGGCTGTCGCTGGCGGCACTCGTGGCTCTCTGTGTCGCCTGGGCCTCGCTGGGACAACCCTGAGGCGCGCCGCCCCCGCCCCTCGCCTTCACATCATTGGAGCTAAGAGTGAAGTCCGTGCCGTAGATACCGCCCATTTTCCGGGGAATAGCGAATGACGCCCACATTGGCCCGGCAAAGGCCAGCAAACCGGGGGTTCAAGAGGTGCGCAAGATAAGGAACAAGGCCGCGGAGCTGCCAATAATCGCCAACAGCAATGGGTCTCAATGTCCGTGCGGGGGCACGTTATTCATTTGGCAGCAAAAAACCCTGTCCCGCCGGATGGCAGAACAGGGCTCCAGGCGTCCCGAAGAGAGCATCCTAGGAATTGGCCTTTTGGTAGGCTTCCTGGATTTCGGCCTGAATTCGGCCGCGGCTGTTGACCGTGTAGCCGTTATCGCGTGCCCACTGACGGATCTGTGCCGAATCGTTGCCGCGGCCGGTCAGTGCGGCCTTGGTACGGGTAGCCCGCCCCGCCGACGTTTTGCGTGCCGACGCGACAAAGCGCTCCAGGCTTGAACGAAGCTCGGCCGCATTTGCCGCCGACAGATCGATTTCGTAGCTGACCCCGTCAAGGCCAAACCGGACATTCTCGTCCGCGGATCCCCCATCCAGATCATCTACGAGGATGATGTTTACTTTCTGTGCCATTTATAAGACTTCCTCTTGGAATGGGTTCGGGTCTGCAGAAAAGCAGGATGTTTCCCATAAAAAGTATCCCTCTTTACGGCAACGCGTCAAAGCACCGAATCGTTCCATGTGGATATCCACATAAAGTTCTTTCGATTTATTTACGGGGGTCCGTGTCCGGGCCGTTCAATTGCTTGGCAGCACGCTCTTCGGCCTCGGCCTGTGCGCGCGCTTCCGCCTGCCGCTCGGACTTATCGGCATTAAAAATCGATTTCATGGCAAACCAGAAGATCAGGCCAACCACCAATGACGGCAGCAGTACGGCAACATATTCCATTGTCAGTGCCCTTCGGGCTTCAGGAGGGGGAACAGGATGGTTTCGCGGATGCCTGCGCCGGTGAACAGCATCACCAGGCGATCGATGCCCAGGCCAATTCCGCCCATGGGCGGGGCACCGTATTCGAGGGCGCGGAGGAAGTCCTCGTCCAGCTGCATGGCCTCGACGTCGCCGGCGGCTGCGTGCCGGGACTGTTCGGTGAGCCGCTCACGCTGGATGACCGGGTCAATGAGTTCGGAGAACGCCGTGCCGCGTTCCATGCCGCCGATGATCAGGTCCCAGGCTTCGATCAGCCGCCCGTCTTCGCGGTGCGGGCGGGCCAGCGGCTGGGCGGACGGCGGGTAATCGTAAACAAACGTCGGGTTCAGGAGCGTGGGCTCCACGATTTCGCCGAACAGTTCCACGGCCAGTTTCTCGGCGTCCCATTTCGGGTCCGCCTTGACCTCGTGCTTGGCGGCAATTTCGCGCAGCACCTCGAGCGACGTGTCCGGCGTGACCTCCTGGCCAACGGCGTCGGAAAGGCCCGGGTAGACCGAAACCCACGCCCAGTCGCCGTCGAGGTTGATTTCCCCGGCTTCGGTCTGGAGGGTGCGGCCGGCACCCACGGCGTCCGCGGCGTCGAGAATGATTTCCTTGATGCGCTCGGCCATCACGAACTGGTCCGCCCAGGCCTCATAGCACTCAAGCGTGGTGAATTCGGGGCTGTGGGTGGAGTCCACGCCCTCGTTCCGGAACACGCGGCCCATGTCGTAGACGCGGTCGATTCCGCCCACCACGGCGCGCTTGAGGTACAGCTCGGTGGCAATGCGCAGGGTCATCTTCTGGTCGAACGCGTTCATGTGCGTCTCGAACGGACGCGCCAGGGCGCCGCCGTGGACCAGTTGCAGAATGGGGGTTTCCACCTCCACATAGTTGTGGCGGTGCAGGCTCTCGCGGATGGAGCGTGTAATGGAGGCGCGGGTGTACACCATTTCACGGGCCTCGTCGCGCACCATCAGGTCCACGTAGCGCTGGCGGACGCGGGTTTCCTCGTTCAGTTCCGCGTGCAGCACAGGCAGCGGGCGCAGCGCCTTGGAAGCCATGGACCAGGACTCGGCCATCACGGACAGCTCGCCGCGGCGGGAGGAAATCACCTCGCCCTTGATGAATACGTGGTCGCCCAGGTCCACCAAAGCCTTCCAGTCCGCGAGTGCTTCCTCGCCCACGTTAGCGAGGCTGAGCATGGCCTGGAGTCGGGTGCCCTTGCCGTCAACGCCGCCTTCCTGCAGGGTGGCGAAGCACAGTTTGCCCGTGTTGCGGACGAACACGATGCGGCCGGTGACGCCCACAACATCGCCGGTGGTGTCGTCCGCTTCAAGGTGCGCGTACTTTTCGCGGATCTCGGTGAGGGAGTGTGTGCGTTCCACACCCACCGGATACGCCTCGGTGCCGCGCTCGATCAGCTTGGCGCGCTTCTCCATGCGGATGCGCATCTGCTCGCTGGCGTCGAGGGGCTCGGGGGCATTTTTGGGGGCGGGGGTGTTTTGGGAAGTCACAATCCCCAAGTTTACCGGGAGTTCAGCTGACCGGCTTCCGGCCGGCGGCCGGGCATAGACTCAGCCTGTGGAGTCCTGGAAAGTTGAAACGGAGGACGGCGGCCACCTTGAGGGGCATTCCTTCCTCACCCCTGCGGAACTGGACCCGACGACGGCGGGGCCTCCCGGCGTCGTACTCGTCCACGGAACATTGGTGACCGACGCCCTCTACCGTCCTTTCGCGCGGAAGCTCAGCGTCCTGCTGGGCCGTCCGGTGCACTGCTACAACCGGCGCGGCCGGGCGGGGTCCTCAACGCAGCCGGACGACTACTCGGCGGAAACCGAAGTCAGCGACCTCGCGGCGGTCATGAACAAAACGGGGTCCACGGATGTAGTGGCACACAGCTACGGCGGCTTCGTGGCGCTGCAGGCTGCACGGACCCTGCCGATCGGCCGGCTGGTGACCTACGACGCCGCAGTGTCCCTGTCCGGAAACCTCAACCACCGCTGGCGGCCCGAGCTTGAGGACGCCGTCACGGCGGGCCAGCTCAACCATGCCTGGGCACACCTGGTCCAGGGCCTGGGCACCGCCGGGCCGCTGTCCTACCTGCCGCTTGGCGCGCTGCG
This sequence comes from Pseudarthrobacter sulfonivorans, assembly GCF_031454915.1. Classification (GTDB taxonomy): domain Bacteria; phylum Actinomycetota; class Actinomycetes; order Actinomycetales; family Micrococcaceae; genus Arthrobacter; species Arthrobacter sulfonivorans_C. The sequence goes on from NZ_JAVDRS010000002.1 coordinate 491,373, forward strand.
GATGCTGAGCATCCTCTCCGCCAGGACAAACCTCGGCACGGAAATGCGCGAGCTGCTGCCCACCGCCGTCAAGGAAATGCGCGCCGTGCTCGATGCCGACGCCGAACTGGACGACTTCACGTCCCTCACCACACCCATCCTGATGCTCAGCGGCGGCTGGAGCCCGGCGTACTTCGCCGAGACCGGCCGGCAGCTCGCGGCCGCAGTGCCGTCCATCGACTTCCGCGTGGTCCCTGGACAGCTGCATGAGGGACCCATCCGCCCCGGCAAGGGGCTGGCTGTGCGGATTGCCCGTTTCATCAACGCCAGCGACGGCCAGGTCCGGCAGCTTGGGCGGCGGCGGTAGCTTCGCCCGCCGTGTCGCCCAGTGGGGGCATGGCGGTTTCGCCCCGGGGGGGTTAACGCCGCGCACCTAGGATGGGAACCGTGAAAGAACAGGAAGTCCCCACGCACGACGGCGGCAGGCTGGCCCTGTACAGCTACGGCACCGAGGATGCGCCCGGGGAACGCCGGGTGGTGGTGATCGGCGGAGCGTTCCTCACCGCGCTGATCTACCGGCCGTTCTCGAAGGCCCTGGCCGACGGCCTAGGCGACGGGTGGGCCGTTGACGTCTATGACCGGCGCGGCCGCGGCAAGTCCACGGAGCAGCCGGCCGGCTACTCCATGGCCACGGAGATCGCCGACGTCCGCACCATTATGGAGGTCACCGGCGCCCGCAACCTGCTCGGCCACAGCCTTGGCGGTTCCGTGGCCCTCAACGCCGTCCAGGAGTTCGTGGGAACGCCGCACGAGCCGGACAAGCTGGCTGTCTACGACGCCGCCGTGAACATCGACGGCAGCATCGACACGTCATGGCTGGACGACTTTGAGGCCGCGGTCAATGCCGGCAACCTGGGCCACGCCATGGCTCGGCTGAAGAAGGGTATGCAGCCGGCCACAACGTTGTCGAAAATCCCCGAGCCGGTCCTGGCAGGGCTCATGGCCTTGGTTTCCCGCACCAAAGTCAACAAAATGGCGCGGGAGCTGATGCCGACGGGCGTGGGTGAACTGCGGGCCGCTTACGACGAGGTTGAGAATGCCCGGGACTTCGCCGTGCTGCCCGCCAACACGCACTTCATGGCGGGCGGCAAAAGCCCGAGCTATTACAAGGTCACGGCCCAGCGCCTGCACGCCGCCGTTCCCGGCAGTACCTTCGAGCTCTCCCCCAAGGGGTTCCACAGCTCCATCCCGGCTGCAGTGAAGGAACTCGTCAGCGACATCGCGCAGTACTTCAAGGGCTGAGACATTCCGCAGGTTGCTCGGCTAGGCTCGGATCATGACGCGCGAGAACATCACGACCCCCGACGGCGGCACACTGGAGCTCTTCACCACGGGCACGGAACTGGCCTCCGCCGGCTCAGGCGTGGTGGTGGTGCCGGCCTCCATGGTGACCGCGGCGGACTACACCCGGTTCGCGCAGAAACTCAGCGCCGAACTGGGCCGTCCCGTGCACACCTTCAACCGCCGCGGCCGGGGTTCATCGTCGCCGCAGGCTGACGACTACACGCTGGATGCGGACATCCGGGACCTGGACGCCGTCATGAAACACACGTCCAGCACGGACGTTTTTGGCCACAGTTTCGGCGGCGCCGTCGCCCTGCACGCGGCACGCACCCTTCCCGTGGAGCGGCTGGCCGTTTATGACCCTGCCGTGTCCGTGAACCACAGCGTTAAGGCCGACTGGACCGCGGAGTATGAGCGCGCCACGGCAACCGGCGACGACGACCGCGCGCTGGCTGTCCTGACCAAGGGCCTGGAAGCCAGCGCCTTCTCCCGGATGCCGTTGTCGATGCTGACCATCGCCAACAAGCTCACCGCCGGCACCCATCTCGGCAAGCAGATGCGCGAAATGATGCGCACCGGCGTCCGGGAAATCAAGGCGATCATCGCCGCGGACATGCCAGCCGAGCCGTTCCTGGAGCTGCCGCTGGAAACCCTGATTGTGGTGGGCGAGAAGAGCCCGGCCTACTTCGGTGTTGCCTGCGGCCAGATCCACGACGTGCTGTCCGGCTCCAGCTACACCATCCTCCCGGGGTCCGGCCACGACGGCGTCCTCCGCGCCCCGGACAAGCTCATCACCGAACTCAGCGACTTCTTCGCCGGCTGACGCTGCGGTGGCTGAGCCTGCGGTGGCTAAAACCCTTGAAAAGCCGGGGCCCCTCTAACGTGTCGGTTCTGCACGTCCGGATCCTCCTCGGCGGCGCAACAGCAATCGCGGCAGCCTCCCTTGCTGGGTGGGCAACGGTTCGCATCGCCAAGGCCCTGGTCACGCCGGCAGGCCGGCATCGCGAACGAATCAGGGTTGTGGCCACCGGCGACGGCACGGTCACCCTCCTCGCCGACAAGGACACGCTGACCCCCGGCGTCTTCAGCCTCTACTGGGGCAACCGGAGTGGCCACGCCCGCATCGGGCAGGTGTTGGGCAAGGACGCGAAGGACGGCACAGTCACCCGCCGTGTGGAGGCGGTCTACGCAGGCCGGCTTGAGCCGGGCACCTCGGGGTACTGGTCCGGGTACGTCTACCCGAGCCCCGGAGCGGCCGGCCTCCCTTCCGAGGACATCACCCTGCCGGGGCCTGCCCCGGCCTGGCTCATTCCCGGCGCCGACCAAAGTTCCTGGGTTATCCACATCCACGGCCTCGGCGGACGCCGGGCAACGGGGCTTCGCACGGCGCCGTTCTTCCACCGGCACGGGCTCACCCAGCTGCTGATCTCTTACCGCGGAGACGGCGATGCTCCCCCGACGGCTGACGGCAAACACCACCTTGGCGTCAGCGAGCTGGCCGATGTTGACGCGGCCCTCGCCTACGCGGCGGGGAAGGGAGCTTCGTCGATCGTCCTGTCGGGCTGGTCGATGGGTGCAATCATGGGGCTGGCCGCAGCCCACACGTCCGAACACCGGCATCTGATCAGAGGCCTGGTACTGACCGCGCCGGTCCTGGACTGGCACCAAACGGTGCTTTCCAACATGGCAGCAGTGCGCCTGCCCGCCGCTTTGGCAGTCGGAGCGTCGCGCGTGCTCGGCGGCCCCCTCTATCGGTTCGCCGGGCTGCATCAGCCGCTGGACCTCCGGGCATTGGGATTCACTGAGGTTGCGCCGCCGGTTCCCGTAATCATCCTCCACGGCGGCGGCGATGCCAGTACGCCGATCCGTGTCAGTGAGGAGTTCGCCGCCCGCTTCCCCGATCTTGTGCGCTTGGTCAGATTCCCGGCCTGCCGCCATACGCAGGAATGGAACAGCTGGCCCGAGCTCTGGGAAGGTTCGGTGGCCGGCTGGCTCCACAACAACGCGGGGTCACTTAACGCCTGATCCGGTCGCTTTATTGGGTGTTAAGTGACCCCGCGTTGGTCTAAGAGCGCGTTGGTCTAATAGTGGGTTAGTGGGCGCCGTGGCCCGGGGCCGCACCTTCTGTTTTGCGCATCATCGCAGAAAGCACGACGGCGGCGAGGGCTATGACGGTTGCCGTCAGGAAGGCGGCACTCATGCCCGCCACCAGGCCGGACGCTGCGGAGACCACCGCGAAGATGGACACCAGCAGCGCCGTGCCGGCCGCGCCGGCCACTTGCTGCGTGGTGCTCATGATGGCCGAACCGTGCGAGTACAGGTGCGGCGGCAGCGGGTTCAGGCCGGTGGTAAACGCCGGAGTGAACAGCAGCGCCAGGCCGAAACTCAGCCCCACGTGCAGGGTGACGATCCACCACACCGGAGTGCCGGCGTCGAGCATGGAGAACTGCCACAGGGACAGCACCATCAGAATGGACCCTGTGACGGTGAGCGGCAGCGGGCCGACCTTGTCGAAGAGCCGGCCAATAAACGGGCCCAGCAGGCCCATCGCCAGACCGCCCGGCAGCAACGCCAGGCCCGTCTCCAGCGAACCCAGGCCGCGGATTTCCTGCAGGTAGAGCGGCAGCAGGATCACGCCGCCGAACAGCGCCATCATGGCCACCACCATCAGCAGCACGGAGACGGTGAACATGCGGAAGTTGAAGGCTCGGAGGTCCAGCAGCGGAGCTTCCGCCTTTTGCAACCGGAGCTGGCGGAGCACAAAGACCGCCAGGCTGGCCACACCGATGACCAGCGCAGCGATGGCCATAGTGCCGGGACCGCTCTGGCCGCCGTGTCCGCCGCCGATCTGGCTGAGGCCGTACACCAGGCCGCCGAAGGCAGGCACGGTCAGAAATACCGAGAGGAAATCGAGCTTAGTCTTTCCCGTCTCGCCGACGTTGGTCAGGTACTTGGCGCCGATGGCCAGGGCTGCCAGTGCCACCGGCAGGACGAAGACAAACATAAATCGCCAGGTGAAGTGCTCCAGGATCAGCCCGGAGACGGTGGGCCCCATGGCCGGTGCCACGGAGATGGCGATGCTGACGTTACCCATCACGGCGCCGCGCTTCGCCAGCGGCACCAAGGTGAGGATGGTGGTCATCAGCAGCGGCAGCATGATCGCCGTACCACCGGCCTGTACGATGCGGGCAAGAAGCAGGACTTCAAAACCCGGAGCCACGGCAGCCAGGGCGGTGCCTCCGGCGAACAGGCCCATGGCCAGCATAAAGACGGCACGGGTGGAAAGGCTCTGCAGGATGAACCCGGTGGTGGGGATGACCACGGCCATGGTGAGCATAAAGCCAGTGGAGAGCCACTGCACGGTTGGCGCATCCACGCCCAGGTCAACCATCAGCCGCTGCAGGGCAACGTTCATGATGGTCTCGTTGAGGATCACCACAAAAGTCGCCACCAGCAGGGTGGCAATGATCGTCACCGACTCGCGGGACATTTTCTCCGGCACGGAGGACTTCGGCGCCGCCACCTTGCCGGTTTGGCCCGGCTGGCCGGAGGCGTTCGAAGAGACTTCTGTAGACATGGATATTCCCTCAGGGAGTATGGATGAAGTGGCGCGCGAGCATCGTCGCTGCAGGTTCAAACACTTTACCGGCTGCAGTCATTCCTGCGCACCGGATTTTTAAATGGGGAAGCCGGCCGCCTCAGGCGGCCAGCTTCTTCTGCGGCTTCCGCACCCTCTGGCGCTTATCCGTCACCACGCCTGCCCGGCGCCGTGGCTGGGCGGCGACGCGCCCGCCGTCGGGCACCCTGCTGTCGGTGGCCAGCCGGGCACCGTGCCCAATGACAGCGCCGGCGCCGATCCGCGAATGGCTGCCGATGTGCACGCGGTTACCGATGATTGCTCCGTGGCCCACGCGCACGGCGTCGCCGATAATGGTCCGCTCCCCCACCTGCGCCCTGCGGTCGATCCAGCTGCCGTGTCCCACCCGGGTGAAGGCCCCGACCCGCGCGTGCGGCTCGACATAGGTCATAGGCCCCAGGCGGGCCGACTCAGCAACAACCGCCCCGCGGCCCACAAAGCCTCCGCCATTCTCGTGCCGGTAGTAGTACACCACTCCGCCGGCGTCGTCCTCAATCGATTCAACCTGCCTGGTCATGCCGATCCCTGTCCATAATTGCTCTAGACGGGTGGTTCCCCCGCTCATCAGTATTAACAGCGGGGGAACCAGGCAGATTCCCTAGGCTGTCTGGCCGGCGTGCTGGCCTTCCGAGATTTCTTCCACGAGTTTGCCGTTGAAGGCGTCAAGGTCACCCGGGTGACGGCTTGTCACCAGGCCCTGGTCCACCACCACTTTTTCGTCGATCCAGTTTGCGCCGGCGTTCTTGAGATCGGTCTGGAGCGTGTGGTACGAGGTGACGTTACGGCCCCGGATCACGCCGGCGTCGATCAGGAGCCACGGTCCGTGGCAGATGGAAGCGACCGGTTTGTGCTGCTCAAAGAAGCTGCGCGTGAAGTCCTGGGCGGCCTTGTCTACGCGGAGGTGGTCGGCGTTCACCACGCCGCCGGGGAGCACCAGGGCGTCGAAATCGGAAGCGTTGGCTTCGGCCAGCGTGAGGTCAACGTTGAAGGTATCGCCTTTGTCCGTCCCCTTAAACCCCTGCAACCGTCCGCTGTTGGGTGCTACCAGGGTGGGCTCGCCGCCGGCGTCCTTGACTGCCTGCCACGGGCTGGTGAGCTCAATCTGCTCCACGCCGTCCGTCAGCAGAAAAGCTACCTTCTTGCCTGCGATGGTGTGTTCTGACATTTTTCCTCCTTCAGCGAGGCGGACCGGGCGTATTCCAGCGCAAGGGTGACCGCTTCGAGAGTTGTGTGTCTGACGCCATCCAGCCTAGGAAAGCCCCGGGTGATAAGCAACCTGACTATTTAGTGTGGTGCTCGATCAGCCAACCGGCCATCTGCTGGGCGCGCTTGGCCGCCTGGGTGTCCCCTTCGGAGGCCGAGACGATTGACCCCTTCATGAGGATGTGCCAGGACCGGGCGAAGTCCTCAGGGCGGTCCAGCCCGGCCTGCTCCGCGAGGGCCTGCACGTGCCCCCTGATCCTGGACAGGTAATCGATGCTGGCCTTGCCGAGCGGATGCGCCGGACCCATTTCCAGCAGGATGTTGATGAAGGAGCAGGCTTCAAAGTCGTCCCGGAGGAACCATTCGCCAAAGACGTCGAAAATTGCCAGCAGCTGTTCCGTGGGCCTGGTGGCGCGAACCTTCGCCTGGCCAACGATGGCGTCCACAGTCCAGAGCTGGTCCCGCAGTTCCAGGAATGCCAGGACCAATGAATCCTTGGACGGGAAGTGCCGGTAGAACGTTGCCTTCGCCACGCCGGAGCGTTCGATCAGCTCATTGACCCCAACATCCCGCACTCCGCGGCGGGCAAAAAGTTCATAGGCCACGGCGAGGATCCGCTCACGCGAATCGGCAGGACGAATGGCCACCGCTGCATCGTTCTCCGCAGGCGACAGTGTGGCTTCTCCGTCGGAAATCATCGTGATACTACTTTACTCCCAAGTGCAGACAGACCGGTCTTACTCATTGTAATGTTTTCCCAGACGCAAGTTGCTTTGACTCCGGCGGGATCCTTTCCAGGCCCCGTCGGCCTGGTGCAAGGAGGCCCCAATGTCAGCAGAGCGAACGTTCGAGTTTATCCCATGCAACGAACCGGACCCGTGGATTGAAACAACCGCAGCCTCGGCTGAGGTTCGGCAGTTCGCCCGCGAGTCCCTCCGGTGGCAGGCACAGGAAATCATCGACGAAGTGCTCAACGGGACGGACCCGGGCGAGGAACTCGCCAGGGCGAGGCTGCGCCGCTGTGTGGCCCAGAATCCCGGCCGGCCAGAACGTGCACTCCTCCAGCAGCTGATGCTCAACCGAGACCGCCAGGGTGAATCAATACTGTAGGTCGGCGCGCGTCCGCCCATCCCACACAACGTTCTCTCACTGCGTGCGGATCACAAAGTCAGGCTACGGTCCACAATGCTCCCGGCGGTTACCTGAAGGCTCTGGCTGTTGGCTCTTGCGTGGTTACGCAGCCGGTTGAACGCTTCATCCATATTCACGCCCGCCGTGTGGGCAATGACGCCCTTGGCCTGCTCAATCAGCACCCGGGTGTTCAAAGCCCGCTGAAGCTGCTCATTGACGAGCGCCGCCTCCCTGATGGTGCGCTCCTGCATAAGGCTGATGGTGGCGACGTCGGCAAGCGCCTGTCCGATCGCGGCATCTTCTGCCGTCAACGGGCGCGCGCTGGCGCCGAAAAGACCCATGGCGCCGATGGTCCGGCCCTGGACGCGCATGGGCACCGCATGAACCGAGCGGAAGCCCTGCGAGAGTGCGGCCTCACGGAAGCCCAGCCACGTAGTCAGGCCGTTGATGTCAGCCACCTCCACTGCCTTGCCGGTCAGGTAGCACTCGACACACGGGCCGGCCCCTGCCTGAAGCTGCAGGACCTCCACGAGCCGGCTCTCCTCGCTTGTGGACGCCAGCACCTGCAGTTCTCCGCTGGGATCGGCGAGCAGCAGGCCCGCGGCCGCGACGTCGAGAAGCCCCACGGACTCCTCCACCAGGGTGTGCAGAAGGTCCAGGACGTCATAGTCCGCCACCAGTGTGTCCGTGAGCTTCACGAAAGCCACACTGACGCGCTCCGCGCGCGTATTCGTTACCATGGCGCCATTTTACTGCAGTGTATGCCCGCCGGGCCCGCCATTCCCCGGGTCGAAACTGAGCCGCCTGTCAAGGACGGCAACTGCTGCCGCCTGCAGTGTCAGGTCATTGGCGAAGGCGTAAGCACGCAGCAGGAGCAGGGACTCCGCCGCCGTTGCTCCCGACTGAGCCAGCACCATACCGGTGGCCTGGTGGATCTCCCGGCGCGACATCAGCGCGGGCTCCACCGCGGGATCGGTATCAGGCGAATTGACGTTGAGGACTTTACGCAGGAGATACCACGAGGTCTGCCCGGACAGCACCGTCGCCGTTGACTGGTCGGAACGGCTCAGGGCCCCGGGCAGGTCGTGATACAACTCAACAACGCCGAGATCCACTGCCCCAACTGCCAGTGGGAAGATAAACAACGCCGCTGCCGCCGTGCCCTCGATGGCTTTGTGGAACATGGGCCACTCACCGTTTACGGTCTTCTGAGCATCGCCAAGCAGTACGGGCAGCCGGGTCTTCAGAGCCCGCCACCGCGGGCCCTCCCCCAAGCTGAACTGCAACTCATCAAGGCGCGCGGCGAGATCGTCACTGGCGGCCACCAACGTCTCAGCCGCTGTTCCGCCGAAGAGTGATACGGCCACACCAGTGATGGGCAGATGGGATAGATAGGGAGCACAGAGGTCTTCGTCACCCGCGACCACGCCGGGGGCAATGTCCATGGTCTGCCTCTGATCCCTGATTCGTCCCGCTGTGTATGGTCCGGCTGCGGGCTGAACCGGAACGGCGGAGTCGTCACTTCAAGAATACATTTGCTGCCAAGCAGCTCATGCCACGGGGCCCTCAGGCTGGAACGTCGTCGTTTTCCGCATTAACAAGTTGTGAGGTTTCCATCAGGTGGGCAAGCAACGCCAATTCCGGGGCGTGCGGGTGCGCGGCCAGGCATCTGTACAGGCGTCGCTTCACGTCGTCCAGTTCCGGCGGCGGATCATCAAGGATGGAGTCGATGATCTCACACGCCTGCCCCTGGAGCGGTGTGCTTCCCCGACCCAGGAATTGTCGTGTCACGAGCCTGGACATGCGGGAAACCTCACGCGCACTGCTTCTCAGAAATCCAGCCGTTCACGCGTCTCACCGAAGGGCACAGCCTCGCTGACAGCCACGGTGTAGGTGTCGTGCGCGTGCCGGGTCACCAGAATCCCGCATAGTCCAGTGGTGGACGCATACTGGCGGGCCAGGTCCACGGCTGAATTCAAATAGTCGTCCACCACGGACGCGTGACTGACTTTGACGAGGTACGACAGACCGTCGTCTACGATGCGGATCATGGGATTTGCTCCTCCTGGGGAACGCCAAAAATAGCGCGATGCCAGGGTCCGGGGCAGTACATTCAGCTTAGTCGATCCGCACGAAACCCAACAGATTTCCTGGCCTGCGCGCCGGATGTCACCGGCAGGAATCAGGAACTCAGCGGCGCATTGTCGATCAGCCGGACCGGCCCAACTTTGGCCGCGATAAGCGCCAGTCCCTCACCACGGAACGGCACTTTCCGGCAGTTTTCTGCGAGCGGCTCAAGCGTGCCCGGGTCCACCACATCGAAGTAGTCCAGCGCCACCAGCGGCTGGGACGCAACCAACGCCTGGGCAGAGTCGAGGTCCAGGGGTTCGTGGGCGTTTGCCCGCGCTTCCAGGAGGCGCAACGCCCGCGAAAGAACGAGGGCCGCTTCCAGCTCTTCGTCGGAGAGGAATCGGTTGCGGCTGGACAGCGCGAGCCCCTCCGCGGACCGCACCGTGGGCACGGCAACGATGTCCACCGGAAAGTTCAGGTCCGCCACCATCCGACGCACCAGCGCCAACTGCTGGGCATCCTTCTGACCAAAGTACGCGCGGTAGGCGGGCAAACCGGCACCACCGCCTGAGACGAAGGCACCGGCCGGCGGAAGGCCGGCACCCGGGATGCCGTAGTGCAGCAGCTTGGCGACCACCGTGAGGGCGCCGTCGAAATGCCCAGGCCGCGAGGCGCCTTCCCACTTCTCCCCCAACGAGCCGGCCGTCACCCTCACCAGCGGCTCGCCGCCGGGGTAGACCTCGTCCACCGAGGGTGCGAACACCAGGTCCACGCCTTGCTCTTCGAGCAGGGCAACATCGGCTTCGAGCGTCCGCGGGTAGCGGTCCAGGTCCACAGCGTCGCCGAACTGCAGCGGGTTCACAAAGATGGACGCCACCACTACGTCGTTCTGTTCGACAGCGGTCTTCGCCAGCCGGGCGTGCCCCTCGTGGAGAGCGCCCATGGTGGGAACCAGGCCCTGGGCCCTGCCCCCTCTTTCGGCCAGCAGCAGGGCACTCGCCGCCCGCAGTTCCGCCGCTGTTCGCACCACTTGGGCAACCATGTCAGGCTCCTTCTTCCAGGGCCGCGCGTATGGCGCCCAGTTGATCAGTTTTAAGCAGCCCGCGGTTTTCTGCCCGCCGGGCGGTGGCACGGGCCATGGCCAGGTACGCCTCGAGCACATCGCCGTGCGTCCCGGCGTCGTATTCCCGCAACGCCTCGGCGTGGGCTGCCACGGTTCCCGCGTCACCGCGGGCCACCGGGCCAGTCAGCGCCGATTCGCCGGAAGCCAGCGCGTTTTCCAACGTGGCGCGCAGCAGCGGCCCCAGCATCCGGGCAGGCTCGTCCACGCCCACGTCCCGCAGCAGCTGCGAGGCCTGGGCCACAAGCGTGACCAGATGGTTCGAACCATGGGCGAGGGCCGTGTGATACAAGGTCCGGTCACCCTCGGCGATGGCAACAGGCTCGGCACCCATCTCCACCACCAGGGCCTGCGCGATGGGCAGCATCGCGGCATCCGCCGTCACCCCGAAGGTGCAGTCGAGCAGGCGGGTCAGGTCCAGGCTCATGCCCGTGAAGGTCATGGCGGGGTGCAGGGCCAGGGGGATGGCTCCGGCAGCACGCACGGGGCGCAGGACGCCCACGCCGAACCGGCCCGACGTGTGCGCCACTAATTGTCCGGGCTGCCAGGCGCCGAGTTTCGCCAGGCCGTCCACCAGGCCTGCCAGCGCATCGTCGGGAACAGCAAGGAGGACCAGTTCGGAACGCTCCACGATGTCCTGGATCTCGAGGACCGGAACGCCGGGCAGCAACGCTTCCGCGCGTTCGCGGCTGGCCTCGGACACAGCGGAAACCCCGACGACGGCGTGTTCCGCCCCGCGAAGGGCGGCACCGAGCACGGCGCCTACTTTTCCGGCACTGATGATTCCGACGCCAAGGCGCCCGGGCTTAGCCACGGTGCGGGCCTTCCTGTTGGGGACTCGGGGTTTCCACCGGCTCAACCACCGGGGCGGGCTCAACCACCGGGGCGGGAGCGACTTGCGCCAGCCATTGTTCGCTGGTCTGCCGTTTGCGGGCCAGCCGTGCCCGGGCGGACTGTTCGTCGAAAAGCGCCCAGGCCTCGTCAACGCCAGCCTGGGTCAGCCGCGGTGAAACCGGCCCCGCTGTGGTGTGGAGAACCAGGTCCGCCAGCCCTAACCGCCGCGCGAGCGGGCCCTGGTGCAGGGCCATGGACTGGGTGCGCTGGTGCGGGACCATCACCAGCTGGCGCCACCAGCGGCCCGAGCGGATCAGCAGGGCCGTGTCCGTGGTGGCGAAGCCGTTGCGGCGCCAGCCCAGCGGCGCCAGGAGCCGCCCGCGGGGCGGTGTTGTGACGAATCCGCCGTCGGAATCCAGCCCGCTCAGCCCTGCTGCGAAGACGCGCCCCGGCTCCGGCGTTCCGGGATCAGGAAGCACCAGCGAAAGCATACTCATCACGTCGGGGAGCCTGCCGACGGGCAGCAGGGTGGTCCGCGGCGCCGCCTCGCCGTTGCTGCCCACAGCACCGTACCCTGCCACGTTGACGTGGATCCGGTACCAGCCGAAGATCCGCCAGAGCGGGGATTGGGTGATTCTCAGGGCCTGGATCCTGCCCGGCGGGAGCGTCTGTGCCTGCGTATCCAGGAGGCCGTAGCGCAGCCGGATCCCGTCCTGGGAGATCGCCGCGGTGAAGTTGTAGCCCTTGTTGAAGTATCCCCAGTAGCTCGCGGCCAGGCCGAGCGCAGCGGGAATGAGGTAGAAGTAGAACCCCCGGTTTTCGGTCACTGCGGACAGGATCACGGAGGCAATGCCGCCCAGAACCACACCCGCACTCTGCTCGCTGAGGAGCAGGGAACCAACAAGGCGCGACGGCGGCACCGACAGTACCGGATGTTCGGGCGCCTCGGGCGGGGCCTCCTGCGGCCGCGCCGGGTCCGGAACCAAGCCGGCGGCCCGCGCCAGGATGGTGGCCCGGAGCTGCCGGGCATCGTCCATCCGCAGGTACGCGAGCTTGACCGCCGACTCACCGGCGTCTGCCACCTCGAACTTGAGTTCTGCCAGCCCGAAGATCCTGGCCAGGAGGGGCTGGACGATGTCGATGGCCTGGACGCGGTCCAGCCGGGCCTGCCGCTGCTGGCGGAAGAGCAGGCCGGAGTTGACCCGGACGTACCCTTCGGAGACCTGGTACTTGGTGAAGTACCAGGTCAGGATGAAGCCCGCCACGGTAATCACCAGCACGATGCCGCCGCCGGCCACCAGCCAGGGTGCGCGGCCGGCGAAGCCCTCCTCGATGAGGGGACGGCCCTGCAGCATCCGTTCGAAGATGTCCCGCCCAAAGAAGAAACCAATGGCGGCCAGCGCTACCCAGCCGCGCACAAAAGGCGACGCCGGGTGCACACGCAGCCACTCGCCGTCGGGCGCTGGACCGGGCGCTGCAGTTGGCGCATCCGGCGCGCCGTGGCCCGGAACGTCAGCGGTCACAGTCCTGCCAGCCTGGCTTCGCCCCGGGCGGTGAGCTGCTCGCGCAGGCGTGCCCCTTCTTCGGCGGGCAGGCCCGGGATGGTGGCGTTTGTGCCGGGTGCGGCGGTGTGAAGTTTGAGCGTGCACAGGTTCAGCCCGCGTTCCACGGGTCCCACTCCGATGTCCACATACTGCATGCGGCCATAGGGCACCGCCATGGTCCGCTGGAAGAAAATGCCGCCGCGGATCAGCAGGTCGTCATCCCGTTCGGCGTAGCCGATGGCGCGCACCTGGCGCGGGATCAGCACCAGCCGCCAGATGGCAAGCACAAACGCCACGGCCGGCACCAGGATGGCCAGCCACAGCGGTGGCCACCGCCACCAGCCCAGGAGTAGGAAAACCAGCGGCAGCGTCAGGACAAGCAACGCGATCACATTTCCGATGGCCCACTGCACCAGCCGCACCGTGATGTATTTCGGTGACACCCGCTGCCATGAAATGCCCGATGGATCAATCGCCTCTGTACGCATATTCGCCTTCCCCTGCGGCTTCCCCTCGTACGCCGCGGCCGGGTTTCCCGTCGCCGGGCGATGCATCAGTGTCTTCGGGCGGGATCTTGCAGAACCGCTCCACCAGCAGCCCCACCACGATCATCACCAGCCCGCCGCCGGCTACGGCGATTGCCACCCAGGTGATGCCTTGGTCGCTGCGCAGGTTCCAGATGCGCAGCTGGTCCAGGAAGATCCCGGCGTGCCAGCCCAGCAGGACAGTGCCGGCGTAAGCGCAAGCCTGCGCGAGCACCAGGGTCCGGGCCGCGAGAATAGGGTCCAGTGCCTTCTTCCGCTTGGTGCTGTTGCGCCACCTGAGGACCCTGATCCCAAGAACCAGCGTGATGCCAACAATCACGGCCATGGTGGCCAGCGCGGTGGCCGGAAGAACCGGCGTGGCCATGCTGTAGCGGGTGGTCACCACCGTGGCTGACCAGCCGGCCACGGTCAGGACCAGGCCGATCAGCAGGAGACGGACGGAGTTGATGGGCTTCATTTCTATTCAACCGTCCCGGCTGTGGGGACGCCGTCGTAGTCGCCGAAGCCGTCAAACGGGACGATATCCGCAATGTCAGCGGCGCGGGCGGCCAGGACGCTGACCGGCTCGCCGCCCAGCGTTGCCGCCGGCTCGATGAGGGACCAGGGGTACAGGACAAAGGCGCGCTCGGCGGCACGGGGATGGGGCAAAGTCAGGTCCGGGTCATCGCTGGTGACGTCGCCGTACGTGATGATGTCGACGTCGAGCGTCCGGGGTCCCCAGTGCACTTCACGGACGCGGAGGTGCTTGTTCTCCACCGCGTGGCAGTGTGCCAGGAGCGCCTCCGGAGACAGCGTGGTTTCCACCGTCATCACCATGTTCAGGAAGTCGGCCTGCCCCGGAGGTCCGCCCACCGGTTTGGTCTGCACCACCGGGGAGACGGCCAGCAGCCGCACCTCCGGCGGGTCCACCAGGTCCGCTACCGCCCCGGAGAGGGTGTCGTTCCGTTCGCCCAGGTTGCTGCCGAGGGCCAGGACCGCTTTGGTGTAGCCGGTCATGGCCGCGCACCGTATGTCGGGACACTGCTCGGGGCACTGTGCTGCCGGGCCCGGTGCACGCTGACGGCAACATCGCCGAAGGGCACCTCGATGGGCGCCTGGGGCTTGTGGACGGTGATGTCCACGGCCCCGATGTTGAACTGGGCCAGCAGGTCCTCAGCGATCCGGACGGCCAGGGCCTCGATCAGGTTCAGGGGCTCCCCCGTGATCCAGTCCTTGATCCGTTCAGCCACTTCACCGTAGTGCGCGGTGTCCCGGACGTCGTCGGATTCCGCAGCTTTGGCGAAGTCCAGGTGCAGGACAGCATCCACTACGAAAGGCTGGCCCTCACGGCGCTCAAAATCGAACACGCCGTGATAGCCGACGGCCGTGACACCGCTCAGCGTAATCCTGTCCATGGGTCCCCCGGCCCTAGTGTGTGGTGCTGGCAGCCGCCACGCGTGCGGCGACCTTAACAGCGTCAAGGCTCGGTCCGACGTCGTGCACGCGGACGGCCCAGGCGCCGCGGAAGGCGCTGATGGCAGTAATGGCGGCGGTGGCGGCGTCGCGCTCCTCCGGAGCAGCGGACTTGCCGGCAACTGTCAGCAAGGTACCCAGGAAGCGTTTGCGCGATGCAGCCACCAGGACCTTGTGCCCCAGGCTTTCCAACTGGTCCAGGTTCTGCAGGAGCTCCCAGTTCTGGGCGTCGTTCTTCGCGAAGCCCAGGCCCGGGTCAATGATGATCTGCTCCGGACCCACACCGGCGGCATACAGCTTGTCCCGCACGCCGGCCAGCTCCGAAACTACTTCGCCGGCAACGTCCTTGTACTCGGCCAGGGAATTCATGGTGCGGGCATCTCCACGGCGGTGCGTGAGGATGTAGGGCGCCTTGGACGTGGCTACCAGTTCTGCCATTTCGGCTTCCATGGTCAGGCCAGAGACGTCGTTGATGATGGCGGCGCCGGCCTTCAGCGCAGCCGCAGCCGTGGATGCGTGGGTGGTGTCGATGGAAACCAGGGCACCGGCCTTGACCAGGGCCTCTATGACGGGGAGCACCCGGCGCTGTTCCTCCTCCGGGCCGACATCCTCAGCGCCAGGCCGGGTGGATTCGCCGCCGACGTCGATGATGTCCGCCCCTTCGTAGAACATCCGCAGGCCGGCCGCAATGGCGGTGTCCGCCGTCGCGTGCTTGCCGCCGTCGCTGAAGGAGTCCGGGGTGACGTTCAGGATGCCCATGACCAAGGTCCGGTCGGCGGGCAGGTCTGCGAACTTCGCTGCCGGGCGCGGTTTACGCAGGATGGGCAGCGGAGACGTTGCGGGCCCGGTGCCCGGGGCTGCAGCTAGTGAGTCCATGGTCTGATAATTACCTTCCGAGGATGAGGCTCATGGCCTCGGCACGGGTGGCCGGGTCATGGAGCTGCCCGCGTACCGCACTGGTGACGGTCTTCGCACCGGGCTTGCGGACACCGCGCATGGACATGCACATGTGTTCGCATTCAACAACAACAATCGCGCCACGCGGCTTGAGGTGGCTGACCATTGCTTCAACGATCTGAGTGGTGAGCCGCTCCTGCACCTGGGGGCGCCGGGCGTAGATGTCCACGAGCCGTGCCAGCTTGCTCAGCCCGGTCACCTTGCCGTCGTGCGAGGGGATGTAGCCCACGTGAGCCACCCCGTGGAACGGCACCAGGTGGTGCTCGCACGTGGAGTAGAACGGAATGTCCTTGACCAGGACCAGTTCTTCGTGGTCCAGGTCAAACTTGGTGGACAGGACGTCCGCGGGGTCGAGGTGCAGCCCGGCGAACACCTCGGCATAGGCTTTGGCCACCCGCTTGGGCGTGTCCTGCAGCCCGCCGCGGTCCGGGTCCTCACCGATAGCCAGCAGGATTTCGCGGACGGCAGCTTCAATCCGCGGCCGGTCCACTTTCTCGTGCTTTTTGTGGTGGGATCCGTCCTCCGCCGGGTGTCCAGCGGAGGCGTGGGCGTCGTCATCGTCGAAGTGGTTCACAGAAGAAAGCTTAGCCGCGCAGGGCGTCTGGCCCCGAGTCGGGGATTCCGCCCTGGAACGGAGCGTCCTCCGGAACACCCTGCGGGTGCGGGGGCTGGGCATCCAGCGGCTCGTCCAGGCGGGCCTGCTTGGCTTCCTCCTGGGCTTCGCGCTCGGCCTTCTCCTGGCGGGATTCCACCGGGCCGGCCTGCTGGACCGGACGGGTCTCCTTGGACAGCCACACCTCGCGGAAGTCGCGCTTGCGGATGTCAGTGAAGATCTCCGCGATCTCGGCCTGGTTCAGGGTTTCCCGTTCCAGGAGTTCCAGGGCCAGCTGGTCCAGGACGTCGCGGTTCTCGATGAGGATGGCGTAGGCCTCGTCATGTGCCTGGTCGATCAGGCGCCGCACTTCCTCATCCACTACGAAGGCGATCTGGTCGGAGAAGTTGCGCTCATGGCCGGCATCACGGCCCAGGAAGGGCTCGCCGCCGCCCTGGCCAAGGCGTACAGCACCGACACGCTCGCTCATGCCGTATTCCGTAACCATCTTGCGGGCCGTGGAGGTGGCCTTTTCGATGTCGTTGGAGGCACCGGTGGAGGGGTCATGGAAGACGATTTCCTCCGCCACGCGGCCGCCCATTGCGTACGCCATCTGGTCCAGCAGTTCGTTGCGGGTCACGGAGTACTTGTCGTTGTCCGGCACCACCATGGTGTAACCCAGCGCGCGGCCACGGGGCAGGATGGTGATCTTGGTGACCGGGGCAGAGTTCCGCAGGGCCGCCGCCACCAGGGCGTGGCCGCCTTCGTGGTACGCGGTGATCTTGCGTTCGTGTTCCTTCATGACGCGGCTGCGCTTCTGCGGGCCCGCCATGACGCGGTCGATGGCCTCGTCCAGCGCGCGGTCGTCAATGAGGTTGGCGTTGGAGCGCGCGGTCAGCAGTGCGGCTTCGTTGAGGACGTTGGCGAGGTCGGCACCCGTGTAGCCGGGGGTCTTCTTGGCCACGCTCTTGAGGTCAACGCCGGGCGCCATCGGCTTGCCCTTGGCGTGGACCTGCAGGATCTGGTCACGGCCGATCAGGTCCGGAGCCTCAACCGTGATCTGGCGGTCGAAGCGGCCCGGACGCAGCAGCGCCGGGTCCAGGACGTCCGGGCGGTTGGTGGCCGCGATCAGGATGACGTTGGTCTTGACGTCGAAGCCGTCCATTTCAACCAGCAGCTGGTTGAGGGTCTGCTCACGTTCGTCGTTGCCGCCACCGATGCCGGCGCCGCGGTGGCGGCCTACGGCGTCGATCTCGTCAACGAAGATGATGGCGGGCGAGTTGGCCTTGGCCTGCTCAAAGAGGTCGCGGACACGGGATGCGCCCACGCCGACGAACATTTCCACGAAGTCGGAGCCGGAGATGGAGAAGAACGGTACGCCGGCCTCGCCGGCGACGGCGCGGGCCAGGAGGGTCTTGCCGGTTCCGGGAGGGCCGTACAGCAGCACACCCTTGGGGATCTTGGCGCCCACGGCCTGGAATTTGGCCGGTTCCTGCAGGAACTCCTTGATCTCCTGGAGCTCCTCGACGGCCTCGTCAGCACCGGCAACGTCAACGAAGGTCACCTGCGGCATGTCCTTGTTGACCATCTTGGCCTTGGACTTGCCGAACTGCATGATCTTCGAGCCGCCGCCCTGCATACGGGTCATCAGGAACCAGAACAGCGCACCGAGCAGGATCACGGGAATCAGCAGCGAAAGCAGGCCGGAGAACCAGTTGCTTTCGATCGGCTGGTCCGTGTAGCCGTTGGCCGGTCTGGAGTCAGTGACTGCCTTGACGACGTCGGCGGCGCGGGCATCAACGAAGAAGAACTGGACGCTCTTGCCCTTGTCCTGCCCGTCCACTACCCAGGGATCCTTCAGGACCAGGTCCACACGGTTTTCGCCGTCGAAGATTTTTGCCTGCTCAACCTTGCCGCTGCCGGCGAGCAGCTCCAGGCCCTTGTCGGTGTCGATCCGTGCCGCGCCACCGGGAGCCAGCGTTGCAAAGGCCACAAGGAGCATGGCGATCACAACAACGATCCAGATGCCCGGGCCCTTGAAGAAACTCTTAGCTTTCATCTGATCGGGGGCTGGCCCCGTCCCTCCTGGTAGTGCTGCACGGCGAGTGGTCTACGCGCGTGTGGGTGCTGCATCAGCTACTAGCTATACACCGTTCCGAGTAAATCACGCACGATGTCACTCAAAAGTTCCCTGTGGGCGTAGCGGGACCGGGGAGGCAACGCGGAACTTCCCCCGGGTCAGCCGACGGTGGCGACAGCCAGTTTCCGGAGGATGGCCTTGCCACCCTTGACGAACACGGACGAACCATGGGTGCCAACGCGCGGGAAGACCAAGTCGGTCAGGACCACCTTCCCGCCTTGCGCGAAGACCTCCACCGAGCAATGGTCGACGACGATGCGCAGCGTGAGCACTCCGTCCTCCAGCGGCACGGGAGCGGAGTCCACGGACGCGAAGGTCGTGTGGAAGGTTGTGTCCCCCACCGCCGTGCGGTCCAGGCTCAGTACCCCGACGGCGGGATCGTAGTCAATGACGGCGGCACCGCCGTCGGCGTCTTCCCAGAGCCGGAAACCGCAGTGTTCCGCGGTGCCGGGCAGGATTTCAGCGTCGATGACCTGCGCCTCGCCCGGCAGGATTTCCGGCAACGCCAGCACCCCGTGGAGCTCGCGTCCGTCCAGGCACTGGACCTGGTTAAGGGGCGGAAGGATGGGCGCCTGGGCCAGGGATGGGCGGCCGCCCACGGTTTCCAGGGCGACCTCGCGGACCAGCGACATCCCGGACCGCCAAGGGAACGTGGGCAGGCTGTTGGCGTAGTCCCAGTTGTTAAGCCAGCCGATCATGAGTCGCCGGTTGTTCGGAACATTGCTGAAGGAGACGGCGGCGTAGTAGTCGCGGCCCCAGTCCAGCCAGCGGCATTCGCGCAGGCCTTCCAGGCCAGTGCCGGAGCCCGCGCCGGTGGTTCCGAAAACCGGGGAGTCCAGCAGCGACGACGGATCCGGCGTGAACGTGACGCCGTCGAAGTCGCCAACGAAGTACTGCCCGCCGGAGCCTCCTGCCACTGCACCGGGGTTGACATTGACCACCAGCACCCACTTTGTCCTATCCGGATCGCCGTCCACAGGCAGCGGGAACAGGTCCGGGCATTCCCATTCGCCGCCGGCGGCGTTGGCCGGTCCGAACTCACTGGCCAACTCCCACAACCGCAAGTCTGCGGAGCGGTAGAAGACCACCGTCTGATCCCCCGCTTCGACGGCTACCATCACCCAGTACGGGCCGTCAGGGTGGGGGTAGCTGAAGACCTTGGGGTCGCGAAAGTTCGCCGAACGGCGTGTAAGCACGGGGTTGCCGGTGAACTTGGTCCAGGTCATGCCGGCGTCGTTGCTGTAGGCCAGGGACTGCGCCTGAGTGCCTTCGTGGGCTGTTTCCGGCTTGTAGGCGCTGGTGTAGATGGCCACCAGGGGCGGGTTTTCCGCGTTGCCGAAGCCAGAGCTGTTGGTGTGGTCAACCACAATGCTGCCGGAGAAGATATCCTCCGCGTCGTCGCAGGCGATGGCCACGGGCTGCTCGATCCAGTGCACGAGGTCGGTGGATGTTGCGTGGCCCCACGACATGTTGCCCCACACGTCCCCGTGCGGGTTGTTCTGGTAGAAGAGGTGGTAGGTGCCGCGGTAGAACACCAGGCCGTTGGGGTCATTGAGCCAGGTGTCCCGCGCCGTGTAATGAAGGGCGGGTCGCAGGTGCGGCGTTCCGGCCGGGGCCGTTTCGGGGCGTGCGTCATCAAGGCAACTGGACATGGGTGGTGGTCCTTGGTCTGTGTCGGTGGTTTATGGCTGTGGCCCTTGGAACTGGCGGTAACGCAGCAGCGGTCAGCGCACGGGCGCCGCCACGGAATCGCGCTTCACCAGGGGGCAGTCCAGGATGGTTGGGTGGAGCGCCATGAGGGCCAAGTCCGTCTTGCCTTCGATGGCGTCGATCAGGTTCTCGGCGGCCCAAGCACCCATTTCGTAGTGCGGCAAGGCCACCGTTGTCAGGCCCGGGTACAGGTTTGCCGCGATGAGTTCCTGGTCATCGAAGCCCACCACTGACAGGTCCCCAGGTATGGACAGCCCCAGTTCCGCCGCGGCCCGGTAGGCGCCCATGGCCATCCGGTCGTTGTAGCAGAACAGTCCAGTGGGCCTGTCTTCACGCCCCAGCATCCGGCGGGCCGCCTCATAGCCTCCCTGCACTTCGGAGAGCTCCGACTCGACAGGCGCCGCATCGCCGTCGAGCCCTGCCTCCGTCAGCGTGGCACGGAAACCGCGGAGGCGGTCCCTGGTGGCGGGGACGTCGTCGGTGTTGTTGAGGAAGCCGATGCGGGAGTGGCCGGCGGACAGGAGGATTCCGACGGCGGCACGGGCGCCGCCCTCCTCGTCCGGCACCACGGCCGTGATGCTGCCGCTGGTGCTGACGGAGTCCACCAGCACAGCCGGTACGCTGCCAAGGTTGACGGGCAGCTGCACGTGGCGGTGGTACATGGTGGCGTAGAGGATGCCGTCAACCCGGCGCTCCAGGAGGGCCTCGACGTCGGCATCCCTGGATTCTGGGCTCGCGGACCCGGACGTGTTGATGATCATCAGGTTGTAGCCGCGGGCGCGGGCAGCTTCGTCTGCGCCCAGGATGATGCGTCCTGCATGCGGTGTAGTGGCGATGTCCTCGCTGACCAGGCCAAGCATTCCGGTCCGCTGGGTACGGAGCGCCTGGGCCAGGCGGTTGGGACCGTAGCCGAGCTGCTCGGCAGCTGACTTCACCTTGTCCCTGGTTTCCGGGCTGATCCGTGCGTACGACACGTCATTCAGGACATGGGAGACAGTGGTCACAGAGACGCCGGCGGCGACTGCCACGTCCTTGATGCCTATGTTCTTGTTGCTCAACGGTCTCCCACGTCCTCATGGTGTTGGTGCTGTACCAGTAAGGCTACAGACGGGTAATCGTTTCCCTGGCGTGGCCGTGGCCTGAGGGGGTTACTGGGCCACAAGTGCATGTGCCGCCTGGGAACCGACCGTGGGTGTGGCCCTAAAGGCATTAACAGCCCTGTCTGCGATAACTTGGGCGTCGCTTCCGGAATCAAGGATCGTATTCCGGGCTGATTCGGAATCGACCATGACGGCCGTAACGGCGAGGGCGTCCGAAGCCTCGGTGGTCAACAGGGCGTCCACCTGAGCAGAGAAGCAGGAGTCACTTGACTTGGAGTGAACGTCCATCGCCACCACGTGGTTGTTGGAGACGAAGTTGCCGACCCCCGCCATCAGCCGGATGACGACAGGGGTCGCACCTGCAGGCCGGATGCTCTGTGCGTCGATGATCTCGGAGAAGTGGTTGCCGACGACAGAGTTGTTGCTGCCGCTGACACAGAGAAGTCCGTAGAGGTCGTCCAGTCCGTTGTCGACGCCCAGGAAGGGCGTCCAGGGCTCATGGTCACGCAGGAAGTGATTCGTGGCCACGAGGTTCTCCGAACTGTTCGCTGCAAGAATCACCATCCCGGGGTAGAACGAATGCAAACGGTTGTTGGTGACGCTTGAACGCGTGACGCCGTCGAGATGGACGCTGCTCGCACCACGGGGGAAGACGTTGTTCGCGGTTATCAGGAGCCCGCCATGGTTCTCGGCGTAGATCGAGTGACCCTTGAAGCCCGCTCCGACCAGGTTGTCGGTGATCTTTGATGCCTGTCCCCACCCCCGCAGCTCGATGCAGCTTCCGCATTCAGCGATGAAGTTGTCGTGAACGGAAAGCGCATCCGCGTTGTAGATAGTGAGAGCGTTCTCAAGGTAGACGAACCCCATGCCGGTTACGCGGAATGAGTCATTGGCGTTCGCCACGTAGATACCGGTCTTGCCGTTGACGTAGGTGTTCTCCGGATGCATCCCCGAGCCATCCGGGGTGAAGTGCAACCCGTCGATGCAGAAGTTGGAGAACTCCACCGAGCTGATCCGCGGGCTCCCGCTTCGCTCAACGTAGAACGCGGCTCCCTTGGATTCCTCCCCGTCGCCGCCGAGGGGAATGTCGACGAGAATGCGACTCCCTCCGGGCCACAGCTCATGCAAGTCGGGCCATTCGTCTTCGGGAACATTGAACCGGATGCTCGAGGACGTAAAGCCGTGTCCCGAGCCATGGATGCTGAGGAAGCTGACGTCGATCACCACCTGCGTACGAAGGTGGTAATCCCCGGGCGGAATGTAGATCACCGCGCCCGGCTTTCCTCCACTGTTCGCATCGGCGACCGCCTGCCGGTCCTTGATGTCAGCGATGATGCTGTTGATTACTTCACCGACGTCCTCGGACGGATTGCCGACGGGCCACGTTGTCACGTCGTAGTAGTTGTTGCTTGACATGGGTTCTTCCCTTTGTGTTGTGGTTTCTCAGCCCTTGACGGCGCCGAGAGTCATGCCTGCGACGATCTTGCGCTGCAGGAGAAGCGTGAGCAGGATGACGGGGATGGAGTAGACGGCGGCGAGCGCCGTCATGGATCCCCAGTCGAGTCCGAACTGGGTCTGGAAGTTTGCTATGACCACGGGTGTGGTCTGGGACCGGACGGCGGTCATCAGGAGGGCGAAGAGGAACTCGTTCCATGAGGCGAGGAACGCGAAGATCGCCGTGACTGCGATGCCGCCGGACACCACCGGGATGACCACCCGCCACAGGGCTCCGAGCCTGCTGCAGCCGTCCACGGTGGCCGCTTCCTCCAGGTCCTGCGGCACGGCTTCGAAGAAGCTGGACATAAGCCAGATCGAAAGCGGAAGCGAGATCGTGGTGTGGGCGATGGACAGGGCGATCGGCGTGTCAGCGAGTCCAGCTGCCGACATCATCGATGCGAGCGGGATGCCGATGGCCACCGGCGGCACCATGCGGGTGACCAGGGCCGCCATGATGAAAACGCGGCCGCTGGGTGTCTTGTATCGCGTGATGCCATAGGCGGCCGGAACTGCCAGCACGAGGGACAGGACCGTGCTGATGATGGCCGTCTGCGCGCTGTTGATGAAGGAGGCCAGCACCCCGCTGCGTCCCAGGGCGTTGGTGTAGTTCTCCAGCGTCCATTCCCTGGGCATGATGGTGGGCGGCACGGCGATGGTGTCGATCGGCGTCTTGAATGACGTGAACAGCAGGTAGAGGAACGGGAAGCCGTAGAGGATCATGGCCGCCGCGAGCAGGATCCAGAGCAGCGTCCTGGTGCTGCGCTTGCCCACCTCAAGGCCCTCGGCGTAGTGGCGACGGCGGCGCGCACCGTTGCCTCCTGAAACCTGGGTGGGGAGCGCGGGAAGCGCTGTTGTGGTTGGCATGGTGGTCTCCGTTGCGGCTGGTCCGTGAAGGCGGGAGTCTGCGAGGCTCATCAGTTGTCCTTTCCTGGCCGCCAGATGGTGGAGACAGCGACGAAGGCGACGGCGAGCATGGCCAGCAGGTAGATGGTGCCCATGGCGCTTGCCAGTCCTGGATCGCCGAAGCGGATCATGGTGCGGTAAATGAGGAGGCTCATGGTTTCGGAGGCGGACTGGGGGCCGCCGTTGGTCTGGATGAGGATGGTGTCGAAGGCCCGGGCTGCGTCGATTCCGCGGACCACCAGCGCGACGGCAATGACGGGCCGCAGGAGGGGAAGGATGATCCGGAACAGCATGGCAGGCGCCCTGGCCCCGTCCAGGCGGGCCGCTTCAATAATGTCACCGGGGATGTTCTGCAGCCCGGCAAACAGCACCAGGCACATAAACGACGTGGTGAGCCAGATGTCCGGAATGGCCACCGAGAACAGCACAATGTTGGGGTCGGACAACCAGCCGATCTGATTCGGGTTGGCCAGCAGCCCGGCCTGGTGCATCAGTGTCCCGATCAGGCCGAAGTTGTCGATCATGAGGAACTTCCACAGCAGGCCAGCCACGATCGGGGCGATCATGAGCGGGTACAGGAACACGGTCCGCCAGATCTCGGATTTGCGGCCCAGCATCGTGAAGAGCAGGGCCATGCCCAGCCCGAGGGCGAATTCGAGGGTGACCACCACCAGGGTGTAGGCCAGGGTCCGCCAGCCAGCGCCCATGAAGGCTTCCGAGGTGAATGCCCTGACGTAGTTGTCCAAGCCCACGAAGTCGCGGGGGCCGCCGGCCATGGGCGAGATTTTGAAGAAGCTGTCCGCGATGAGTCGGAACAGCGGGTAGGCCACGAATACTGCCAGGAACAGGGCCGCCGGAGTCATGAGATACAGGGCGAAGCGGCGATCGGAGATACGCACGGTTTTCTCTTCTGTTGGTTTGGGGCCGCGGCCGGCACCGCATTTGCGGGCGGTGCCGCGCTGGCTGGTGCCGGCCGCGGAGTTTTTACTTGAGGAGGTCCTGGATCTGCTTCTTGGCGTCAGCCAGGAGGGTGGCGGAGTCCCCGCCGGCCACAGCCTTCTGCAGGAGGGGCACCAGGACGGTGTCCACGATCTGCTGCCACTTTTCGGTTGCCGGCCGGGTGGCGGTGGCGTCACCGTTGAGTGTCTTGATCAGTGGGCCGAAGCTCTCGTACCCGGCCTTGTCCTGGTACTTCTCGAAGGCCGAGATGCGTGAGGCGAGGCCCAGGCTGGACTCGATGCCCATGCTGTTGTAGTCATAAGCGCACTTGACGAACTTCTTGGCGTTGTCCGTGTTCTTGGTGGCCTTGGGGACGGAGAGGTACCAGGGACCGGGAACGCCGGCCACGCCTGCGCTGCCGCCAATCATCGGAGCCGCGCCCACCTTGCCGGCCACCGGTGCATCCTTCGGGATCTGGCGGTAGGCGTGGGCCCAGAAGCGGGTCATGACGGTTTTGCCTTGGTTGAACAGGTTCTGGGCAGCGGCCCAGTCCACCTGTGCGGCACCCGGAGGCGCGTATTTGGTGAGGCTGGTGTAGAAGTCCAGCGCCTCCCTGTGGGCGTCGTTGTCGATGACCACGTTGTTGTTTTCGTCCAGGACCATTGGGGAGCCGGCCTGAAGAACGTGTGCCAGCCACTCGGTCTCGACGCCGCCCTTGACGTCGGTTCCGTACATGCCGTCCTTGGTGAAGAACTCGGAGATGTCCTTGTACTGCTGCCAGGTGGTGGGAGCCGCGAGGTCGTAGCCGTACTTTGCCTTGAAGCCGGCCTTGTTCGCGGCGTCTTCAAAGAGATCCGTGCGGTAGAGGATGATTTCGGCGTTGGTCCAGGCGGGCATGCCGATGAAGTGGCCGTCCACGTTGGCTTCCTTGACGAGGGCCGGGAAAATGTCCTTCTTGGCTTCGTCGGTGAAGAGTTCGTCGATGGGCTGGACGGCGTCCTTGAAGCTGGGCAGCCATACGGAGTCCAGTGCTGCGACGTCGAAGGAGACGTTGCCGGAGGAGAACTCGCTGGAGAGCCGGTTGAACATGCCGTCATAGGGCAGCTCGACGAAGTTGACGTCGATTCCCGCGTCATTCTTGCACTGCTGGGCCACGCCTGTCAGCTCGGCGTGGCCGCCGGCCTCCACCAGGACGTTGACGGTGCTGGCGGCGCTACCCGAGCTGGTCGGGCCCCCAGCGCCGCACCCGGTGGCCGCAAGTGCGACAGCGGTGCAGAGGCCGCCGATGGTGGCGAACCTGTTGATCATCTTTCGAGTGGACATCGCTGTCGACTCACTTTCTCTCGAACGGAATGGCGAGACGGTTTGTGGGGTGAAAAATCGTTTTGCCAAAACGACTTGGCACCAACGTAGGCCTCGCGCCGACGAAGTGTCAAGGGTCACAGTCTGGGAAGTTTTGCCTGTTGACGGAGGTGGCCGGCGCGCATAAGTCATGAGCGGTCATTGCATTAGTTCGGCCACTTTGGCGCATTTTGACACCGCAGCCCGCATCCGTCCCGGGCGACGCCGCAATCCCCGGCGCTGGATTTTCCAGAGCTTAAACGCCGGCGGCGGCCTCCGAAGAGGCCGCCGCCGGCATTGTCGCGTGTGAGTCTTTACTCGTAGACGTGCGGGGCGAGCGTGCCCACGAAGTCCAGGTTGCGGTACTTCTCGGCGTAGTCCAGGCCGTAGCCCACCACGAACTCGTTGGGGATGTCGTAGCCAACGTATTTGACGTCGATCTCCACCTTGGCAGCTGTGGGCTTGCGGAACGCGGTGCAGATCTCCACGGACGCGGTGCCGCGGGATTCCAGGTTCGTCTTGAGCCAGGACAGCGTCAGGCCGGAATCGATGATGTCTTCAACGATCAGGACGTCCTTGCCCATCAGGTCCGTATCGAGGTCCTTGAGGATGCGGACCACGCCGGAGGACTGGGTTCCGGAACCGTAGGAGGATACTGCCATCCAGTCCATCGAAACGTGGCTGTGGAGCGCGCGGGCGAGGTCGGCCATGACCATCACAGCACCCTTGAGTACGCCGACGACGAGGATTTCGCGGCCTTCGTAGTCCTTGTCGATCTGGGCAGCGAGCTCGGTGATCCGCTGCTGGATCTGTTCCTTGGTGTAGAGAACGTGCTTGAGGTCTGCCTGGACGTCGTTTGAATCCACCAATGGCTCCTGTGTAGATGCGGGGTGCGACTATTCTTGGGGCGGTTTTTGAGGCCGGAATACTAGCTTCCCACAGCGGGCCGCCTCACGGGGAACGGGAATGCCGCCATCGGGCCTGTCAGGGGCCCCGGGCTGCGTTTCCGCCGTGTCCCGCTGGGCCAGCTCGGCGAGTGAGAGCCGGTAGACACTCACCCCGCCGGGAAGTTCCACGGGACCGGCCGAACCCTGCCGCCGCAGCAGCGCTTCCGCGGCCAGAAGGCGCTGGTAGCTGGGCTGTTGACCCCCGACGTCGGCTGCCGCCTTGGCGATGACCCGGAACCTGATGGCCGGGGAAAGTGCGCCGAGGGCGTCCTCGGGAAGGCTGATTTCCGGGCCGGACCGCTGCACCAAATCGGCGTATGTGCGTTCTGCCACGTCCTCCAGATAGTCTGCGTCCAGCTGCAGGATGGACGCAGTCCGGGCGAGCGATTCAGCCACTCCCGGCCCGAGCTTTTCCTCCAGCAGCGGCAGCACTTCCACCCGGGTCCGGGAGCGGGCGAAGGCCGGATCCGAATTGCTGGGATCGTGCCAGGGCTGCAGTTCCTCAACATGGCAGATCTCGAGGGTGTCCTCGCGGCGCAGGCCCAGGAAGGGCCGGAGCAGCAGGCCGCGGGCGGGCCGCATCCCGGCCAGCGAGCGCGTGCCGGAACCGCGGGCCAGGCCGAGGAGGACCTGTTCTGCCTGATCGTCCAGGGTGTGGCCCAGCAGGATGGCGGCGGCACCCTGTTCAGTTGCCGCTGCTTCCAATGCTGCGTGGCGGGCGTCCCGGGCGGCGGCCTCGGGGCCCATGCCGGTACTGTCGACGTCGACGGTCCGGACCTCCACCGGGGAGAGCCCCAGTTCCTTCAGGGCCTGGGCGGCGGCCGCGGCCACCTGGGCCGATCCCTCCTGCAACTGGTGGTCCACCACCACGGCACCCACGGTCAGCGGGTGCCTGTCAACATGGCCACGGCGGGCAAAGTAGGCTGCGACGGCGGCGAGTGCCAGGGAATCCGGGCCACCGCTGCAGGCCACCAGCACGTGGGCGGGATAGCCGGCCTCCGCAAGGGCGTTCTGAAGCATTTTGCGCGCTTTGCCGACGACGGGCGCCAGCCTGCCGGGCCGCCGTCGGCCGCTTGCGTGCGGCTCCTGCTGCACGTCCGGCACGTGGGGGGAATCCGGCACCTACAGGCCCATCCGGTCAACCCACAGCCTGGACTCATGGATCTCAGGCTCGGTAGGGAGGTTGTCAGCGGATTCCCAGACCC
The DNA here is from genome assembly GCF_031454915.1 of Pseudarthrobacter sulfonivorans. Taxonomy (GTDB): domain Bacteria; phylum Actinomycetota; class Actinomycetes; order Actinomycetales; family Micrococcaceae; genus Arthrobacter; species Arthrobacter sulfonivorans_C. The sequence goes on from NZ_JAVDRS010000002.1 coordinate 519,563, forward strand.
TGTTGAAGCCCTCCATCCCGGCGACGGCCACAACCTCGCGGACAAACTTGGCGCCGTCGGAGTACTGGCGCATCTTGGCGTCCAGGCCCAGCAGGCTGCGGATGAATTTCTCGATGACGCCGCGGTCCTTGCCGCGGTCGGTGAAGCGTTGCCGGATGGTCTTGACCGACGGGACAATACTGGCGTCGACGGCGTCCATCACCACGTTCGCGTGGCCCTCCAGCAGGCTCATCACGGCCGTGAGGTGCGAGAGGGACGCCTTTTCCTCGGGGTTCTGCAGCAGGTCCAGGATGGCACCCCGGCCGGGGGTGTTGCCCGTGGCCGAGCGGTCCTTAAGGGAGCGGGCGGCGGCGGAGGCGCGCTCCATCAGGGAATCGACGTTGCCCAGCAGGTGAACGCTGAGGTTGTCGATCTCGGAGAGCATGTGGTGGCGGAGCCAGGGCGCCGCGGCGAACTGAACACGGTGCGTCTGCTCGTGGAGGCAGACCCAGAGCCGGAAATCCTCGGGCGTGACGTTGAGTTCCCGCTCCACGGAGACGATGTTGGGGGCCACGAGCAGCAGCCTGCCGCCTGCCGGCGCTTTGGAGCCTTCGGCCAGGGCCGCGAAGGGATCGTACTGGCCGAGGACCTTGCTGGAGAGGAATGCCAGGACCGCGCCCAGCTGGCTACCGGTGATGGCGCCGCTAACGCTGGCCGCCGCCGGACTGACAGTGCCGCGGCGGCTTTCCAGCATCTTTTCCATGGCGGGTTTGAGCATCACCGCGAAGCTTTGGGTGTTGGCCTTGGCCCAGTTGGCCCGGTCCACCACCAGGACAGAGGAGTCCCGGAGGTCCCTCGCGGCTTCGAGGCCGGTGATCTCGTGGACGTGCGGGACCGAAGCATCCGCGAGGCGGCGCAGGCTGTCCACGGCCTCGCCGATTTCCGCCGAGCCCAGCGTTGGACCCGCGGAAGCCAGCCGGGCGGCGGTGGATGCGGCCAGGTCCCAATTGATCAGGGCCTGGGCCGGATTGGATGACGCCGGTGCTGACGAATCGCGCGCAGTGGACTCCATAGCCCCATCACATCACAGCCGACGGCGGAAGGTCCTTAAGTTCGCTGACCGGCGAACGCTGGCAGGCCCGGTGGCAGGTCCACAGGCGGCTCCGCTGGCAGGTCCACTGGGATGTCCACAGGGCGCGCACAGGGGGACGAAAGCGGAGTCCTAAGCAGCGCTCGCACACTGGGTGGGAACAGCAATCGTCCCAGCGCGTATGCACGCAGGGGCCGGCCGCTGTTGCCAGCCCTACCGGCAGCCGCAGGCAGCAAGCGTGGCGGCGGCACGGTCCACGGCCTCACGGTTCCCGGCCGCGCCAGGCTTCAGACCGTTACCGATAAACGAGAACACCAGGAGCCGCCCGTCGGCGTCCACCACGTATCCGCTGAGTGAGATCACCGTGTTCAGCGTCCCCGTTTTGGCCCGGACCAGGCCCGCCCCACGGGAGGTGGCACCATCTTCGTAGCGGGCCTCCAGGGTCCCGGTCAGCCCGGCCACCGGGAAGCCATCCAGTGCGGCCCGCAGCCGCTGGTCGGTTCCGGTGGTGACGGCCCGCACGACGTCGGCGAGCTGGCGGGCGGAGGCCTGGTTTCCGATGGCCAGCCCGGACACGTCCGCAAACCGCATGGTGTCCGTGGCGATACCCAGCTCGGCGAGGTGTGCGCGGACCGCGGCGCTGGCTCCGTCGTTGCTCGCCGGCTCTCCCGCCGCTGCCGCGGCCATCCGGCCCAGGGTCTCCGCCAAGTAGTTGTCGGAGGACTCCAGCATCAGGCCCACCTGTTCGCCGAGAGTGGCGGACTGTACCTCGGCAAGGATCGCGCTGCCTGCGGTTTCGGAGACGGCTTCGGGAGCCGGGAGACGCCCGACGCCGGCTGCTACCGTGATTCCCGCCGCGGCGCCGGCCGTCTTGAGCTGCCCAGCGAACGCCTCCGCGGCCGCAACAGCCGAGTCCTGCGGGCGCGGGCCCGTGGTGACGGCGGGGTTGTAACGCGCCGAGTTCAGGGCGAGCGGGAACAGCGGGGCCATCTCGCCGGCCTCAACATCCCCGTCAGCCCAGGCCGGGTTCAAGGCGGGTCCGCTGAACAGGGAATCGTCCACCATGACCGTCAGCTCGCCGGTTGTTCCGTTGGCCTGGAGCGCTGTGACGGTGGCGGCGGCAAGCGTGGCGAGCCCGGCGTGGCCCATCACGTCGTCCGGCACGGATTTGCCGGCGCCGAGGAGGACATCGCCGCCGCCGGTGAGCACCACGTGGTTGGGGTCGGGCCCGGCGAGGACCCTGGTGCTGAAGCGGTGGTCCGGCCCAAGCGCCCGCAGTGCGGCCACGGCGGTAAACAGCTTCATATTGGAGGCGGGAATCCGGTTCTCCGAACCCCCGCGGTCAAAGAGGACATCGCCGGTGAGCGCATCCTGGACGAACCCCGCGAAGCTGCCGCCGCCGTCGGGCTTTAACACGGCGTCCAGCTGCGCCGTGACGGCGGAGGGCAGCGGCACCGGCGCGCTGTCCGCGAGCGGGGACAGGCCTTGCCGGGCAGAGAGCGTGGCCGGGGGCAGCTGCCAGGCCGGTGTGGCAGGAGCGGCGGCGGGCGGTTCCGGGCCGATAAAGCCGGGGGCAACCACAAAGGCGGCGGGAACGGCGAGTACCAGCATCAGGGTCGCAAGGACGGCGAGCGGCCATGCCTGGCGCGCCGTGCGGCCGGCGCGACTTGTGGCAGAAGCGATAGCGTCCTTGAACCCGCCGTTGAACGCTGCGGGGCGCGATGTTTCCTTCATGCTGCTGCTGGTCCTCAAGTCCTGAAATTTCCCCGCAAGTTCCTGAAACCTGGGCCTCTCGCTATATCCTCAATAGTAGTCGGCGGCACCGACACTCCTTTTGTGGTTCGTCTCCTGTGCCGCGAACCCCTGCAATTGCCGAGGAGCATTCCATGAAGCATGACGTGACCATCGAGATCCCCAAGGGATCACGCGTCAAGTACGAAGTTGACCACGAGACCGGCCGCGTCCGCCTGGACCGCGTCCTCTTCACCTCCATGCAGTACCCCACGCACTACGGATTCTTCGAGAACACCCTGGGTGAAGACGGCGACCCGTTGGATGCACTGGTGCTCCTGCAGGACTTCGATCTGCACCCGGGTGTCATTGTTGAATCCCGCCCCATCGGCGTTTTCAACATGACCGACGACGGCGGCGGAGACGCCAAGGTCCTCTGCGTCCCCGTTGACGCCCGCTTTGACCACATCCAGGAAGTGAGCGACGTCAGCGAATTCCTGATCAAGGAAATCGAGCACTTCTTCACCCGCTACAAGGACCTGGAGCCGGGCAAGTGGGTCAAGGCTGAAGGCTGGGGCGACCGCGCCGCCGCCGAGGCCGAGCTGGAAGCATCCATCAAGCGTTACGTTCCGGCCGCGCACTGATTTTCACGCAACGCGGGGTCACTTCCCGCCCATTCCACGTCAGGAATTGGGCATGAAGTGACCCCGCGTTGTGGTTAAGGTGGAGGGTGAGTTCCGAGCCTTCGAGTCCCCCGTATTTTGACCCGCCGTGCGGGCCCATCACAGGATGGCGGGACGGTGAGGTGGTGCGCGCGACCGGCATTCCGTTTGCCACCGCGGGCCGCTTCCAACCTCCAGTGGCCGCGCCGGACTGGACCGATGACTATGCCGCCACCACCCTCGCACCGGCCTGCCCGCAGGGGCCCGTCCCGTTCCTGGACGACATCCTGGGCACGCGATACGGCGAGCTCCCCGGCAGCGAGGACTGCCAGTGCCTGTCGATCACCGTGCCCGCGGGCCTGGCCGAGGACGAACGGGTCCCGGTCATGGTGTGGCTGCACGGCGGCTCATACACGTCCGGCTCCGGCGACCTGGCGATCTTTGATGCCGCGTCGCTGGTGGCAGAAAACCGGGTCATCGTGGTCTCCGTGACGTACCGGCTGGGCCTGTTCGGATACCTCGCCACCGGTACCGGCCGGCCTGCCAACCTCGGCCTGCTGGACCAGCTGGAAGCGTTCCGCTGGGTGCAACGCAACATCGCCGCGTTCGGAGGGGATCCGGGCCGCGTCACCGCGTTCGGCCAGTCAGCCGGAGGCGACTCCGTAGCCCACCTGATGGCGACGCCCGAAGCGCCATCACTGTTCCAGCGGGCCATCATCCAGAGTGCGCCGCTGGGCATCACCCGCGGCCGGCACAAGATGAGCCGCGCCATGGGCATCGCCGCGGAGGCGGTCACCGAGGACACTCCTGCCATGGAGGTTGTGGCCATTGAGGACAAAGTGTCCCAGGTAGCACGAAAGTACGGGCTGATTGCGGCCATGCCGTTCGGTACTCAGTACGGGCACGCCCCGCTGCCGGCGGAAGCCGCCATCGAGGACGCCTGGAACGTGACCGCGCCGGGCATCGAGGTGCTGATCGGGCATACGGCAGATGAGGCCAGGCTGTTCCTGCCGCGCAGCCCCGTCGTCAGCCGGCTGGGCAGGGTTCCGGTGCTGGGCACCGTCGCCATCAGGAGCATCAACTGGGCCGTGACGGAGGCGGTTTACGGCCGGGCTGCCCGGAAATTTGCCCGCCGCCATGCCCGCGCCGGAGGCAAGGCGCACAGCTACGTGCTGTCCTGGGGTGCGCCCGGAAACTTCTACCGCGCTGCACACACCGTTGACCTGCCGCTGCTCTTTGGAAACCGGCAGACCTGGGCCGCTGCCGGGCTCCTCACGGGCGCAACGTGGGATGAGACCAATGCCGTTGGCCGTCAGGTACGCCGGCTGTGGGCATCCTTTGCCCGGGGTGACAGCCTCGGCGAGTCGGGCGGCATCCCGGGCGCCCTTCACTACCGGTCGGTGTAACCGGGGAGGTCCTCAGGTACCGGCGCCGGCATTTCGGATTGCCGCCACCAGCAAGTCCTGCCGTTGGAAATACGCGTTATGGCCCGCGTTCTCCACTACCAGCAGGCGGCTGCCCCGGACCGTTGCGGCTACGTGCTCTGCCGCGCGGCGGATGCGTGGCCTTTCGGCGTCCCCGATGAACACCAGCAAGGGGCTGGTGATCGACTCCAGTCCTTGCTGGAATGCATCCACGTCCTGGGCGGCGGCACTGAGGAACTCGCCCTGGCTTGCTGCGAGGCTTCGTGGGTGGCGGGCCGCTTCGATCGCTGCGGCTGTGGACCGGACCCGGATGTAGCGGGCGTAGTCGAGCGGGTTGTCCGCGATCCATTCCTCCGTGAATGAATCCCCCACTCCCAGCCAGATCCGCTCATCGGCGTCGAGCGAGCTGAACACCTGGAATTCCTCCGGCTGGCCGGGTTGCCCGGGAGGTGGCACCACCAGCGGCCAGCCCATGCCGCACACCACCAGCGCCGCTGCCTCGCCCGGATGGCGGACGGCCCAGCGAAGCGCAGTCATGCCGCCCATGGACTGCCCTACGATGATGGGCTCTTCCAGCCCGAGCGAACCGATGAAATGCTCCAACTCCGCTACCCGGTCAACCAAGGGACCCTGCCGCGGCGAGTTCGAGGACCAGCCGTGGTCGTAGGTGTCGTAGGCCAGCACCCGGAAGTCCCGCTCCAGCTCAGTGCTGATCGGTTCCCAGCATGCCGCCGCGGAGGCATGGCCGTGCAGGAGGACCACCGGCTGGCCGTGGCCTGCGTCGGTGTAATGGATATCATTGCCGAGCACATCAAGCCATGGCATTAGGACGGTTCCTTCCGGGCAGCGGGCCGCTGGCCGACCCTCTGCCAACCAGCGTTCCAGACAGGAATCCGGGTGTCACGTGGCGTCCAGCACGGCGGCGGTAAGGTCGATTGCATGACTCCCTCGGTAACCGGCAGTGTCACTTGAGGACCCTGGGCGTCGATCTCGCTGCGGCGGCCAGGAAGACGGCCGTCGCTGTCCTGGAATGGGACGCCGGCACCGCACGTCTGGTGCACCTCGCCCTGGACGTGGATGACCGGGAAATCGTGGAACTGTTCGGCAGCAGTTCGATGACCGGAATCGACTGCCCCGTTGGCTGGCCGGACGCCTTCCTGCCGTTCCTCGCCGGCCACCTGAATCTTGATGCTCGTTCGGTCCTGGAGCACGACGGCATCGAGGGGCGCCGGCTCCTGGCCTACCGGGACACGGACCGCTTTGTCACCGGGCACACCGGGCTGATCCCCCTCAGTGTTTCCGCCGACCGGCTCGCCCACCCGGCCATGCGCTGCGCCGTGATCCAGGCCAAGATCGCAGCGGAGCACGGGCCGCAGGCCAGGGACGGGTCCGGCCGTTTGGCGGAGGTCTACCCTGCGGCGTCGCTCAAGGTCTGGGGTCTCCTGGCCCGTGGCTACAAGGGCCGGGGCGCTCCCGAGGCGGAACGTCTTGGCGTGATTCTGGAGCACCTGGCCGCGGCGGCGCCCTGGCTGGACCTTGCCGGCAGCGAAGACCGGCTGGCCGCCTCCGACGACCTCTTTGACGCGGTGATCGCGTCGCTGACCGCCCGTGCTGCGGCAGTTGGCCAGACCCTCCATCCACCGGAAACCCATGCCGCCGCAGCTCTGACCGAAGGTTGGATCCATGTTCCGTCCGGCCAGCTGGCCGGTCTCACCAGGGCCTAGCCGTTTGTTTCCCTGTTTTTCAACGTCCAGTTGCGGATGTCCTCCGGGTCCTCGCCCTCGGTGCGGGTGTGTTCGCGGGCCTGCATCCGCCGGTCCTGCAGGTCCTGGCGCAGCAGCGAGTGCTTCTCCGCCAGGCCCGGCACGCGGTCGATCGCGTCGATGGCCAGCTGGAACCGGTCGATGCCGTTGAGCATGGCCATGTCGAACGGCGTGGTGGTGGTCCCCTCCTCCTTGTAGCCGCGCACGTGCAGGCCCTCCTGGTTGGTGCGCCGGTACGCCAGCCGGTGGATCAGCGACGGATAGCCGTGATAGGCGAAGATGATCGGCTTGTCCGGGGTAAAGATCCCGTCGAAGTCCCGCGATGTCAGGCCATGCGGATGCTCACTCGCGTCCTGCAGCCGCATCAGGTCCACCACGTTGACCACCCGGACCTTCAGCCCGGGGGCGCCTTCCTTCAGGAGCTCCGCAGCCGCGACGGTCTCCACCGTGGGAACGTCGCCGGCACACGCGAGCACCACGTCAGGTTCCTCCCCCGGCACTTCGGAACCCGCAAATTCCCAGATGCCCAGCCCCCGCCGGCAGTGGTTCGCAGCGTCGGCCGGCCCCAGCCACGTGGGCGACGGCTGCTTTCCGCTGACCACGATGTTCACGTAATCCGTTGACGCCAGGCAGTGCTCCATGACCGCGAGAAGCGTGTTCACGTCCGGCGGCAGGTACACCCGGATGACCTCGGCCTTCTTGTTCACCGCATGGTCAATGAAGCCCGGGTCCTGGTGCGAGAACCCGTTGTGGTCCTGCTGCCAGACGTGGGACGAGAGCAGGTAGTTCAGCGAGGCCACCGGCTGGCGCCACGGAAGCTTCCGGTGCACCTTGAGCCATTTGGCGTGCTGGTTGAACATGGAATCCACGATGTGGATGAAGGCCTCATAGCAACTGAACACCCCGTGCCGGCCGGTCAGCAGGTAGCCCTCCATCCAGCCCTGGCACAGGTGCTCACTCAGCACCTCCAGGACGCGGCCGGACCGGGCGAGGTGCTCATCGACGTCGTCAATCCGGTACTGCCACACCTTGTCGGTGACCTCGTAGACATCCTGCAGCCGGTTGGACGCGGTCTCGTCGGGTCCGAAGAGGCGGAAGGTCTCCATGTTCAGCGAGATGACATCGCGCATCCACGAGCCCAGCGTGATCATGGGGCTGATCCGCTCAGTCCCCGGTGGTGAAACCTCGACGGCGTGGGACGCGTAGGCGGGCAGCTTCAGGGGTTTTCGCAGCAGTCCGCCGTTGGCGTGCGGAGTGGCACTCATCCGGAGGTTCCCCGTGGGCGCATTGGCGGCGACGTCTGGCCGGAGCCGCCCGTCGGCGTCGAACAGTTCGTCCGGGCGGTACGACGCCAGCCACTCCGCGAGCTGCCTCAGATGTTTCTCGTTGGTGCGGACCTCGGCAAGCGGCACCTGGTGGCTTCGCCAGGTGCCCTCCACCTGCTTGCCGTCCACTGTCCGCGGGCCGGTCCAGCCCTTCGGCGAGCGCAGCACAATCATTGGCCAGCGCGGCGCGGTGCCGTTGCCTCGTGAGCCGGCGGAAGCGCCGACGTCGTCCGTTCCTTCTTCACCCGAGCCGCCGCGGCGTGCCTCCTGGATTTCCCGGATCCCCGCGACGCAGTCGTCGAGGGCCGCGGCAAAGTCGCGGTGCGCCTTCGCCGTGTCATCGGGGTCGGCTACGGTCACGAAGTACGGCTCGTGACCGTAGCCGCGCAGCAGCTGTTCCAGCTGTTCCTCCGGCATCCGCGCCAGAATGGTGGGATTGGCAATCTTGTAACCGTTGAGGTGCAGGATGGGCAGCACGGCGCCGTCGTGAACTGGATCCAGGAAGTTGTGCGAGTGCCAGCTCGCCGCGAGCGGCCCCGTTTCCGCTTCCCCATCGCCAATCACGACGGCGGTTATCAGCTGGGGATTATCGAAGACAGACCCATACGCGTGGGCGAGCGCGTACCCCAGTTCGCCGCCTTCACTGATGGAGCCCGGGGTCTCCGGCGCCGCGTGGCTGGGGATGCCACCGGGGTAGGAGAACTGGCGGAACAGCTCCGCTATTCCTGCTTCGTCCGAGCCCACGGCGCCGTAAATCTCGGAGTAGGTCCCCTCCAGCCACGCGTTGGCGACCACGGCAGGCCCGCCGTGGCCGGGTCCGGCAACGAAGAGCATGTTTTGGGAGTCGCGGCGGATCACACGGTTCAGGTGGGCGTAGACAAAGTTCAGTCCCGGCGTGGTCCCCCAATGCCCCAGCAGCCGGGACTTGGTGTGATCCGCAGCGAGAGGCTCGCGCAGCAGCGGGTTGGCGCGGAGGTAGATCTGGCCCACCGAAAGATAGTTCGCGGCCTGCCACCAGCGGTCCACGAGTTCCAGGTCTTCCTGCGTCACTTTGTCCTGCGTCAGTTCGTCTTCCGGGTACCCCACCACAATTGTCCTCACGTCCCTGTGTGCCCGCCTCATGGCGGCCGTGCCACCATCGCAACATCTTCGGCGCCCCGGCACAACCCAGGCGTTCCCTGACCTGCGTGGGAGTCCCCGGTTCACTTGCCCTCCGCCTGCTACCAGCGGGTAGTCTGTCTTTCACATGTTCACGTTGACCATCAACCAGACCGATAGCCGGCGCGACGGCGACCGCGTCCCTCAACTGTTGAAGGACCTGCGGCATATTCCGGCGCGCCTTGATTTCGACCGTTCGGTGGAGGACGAAGTCCAAGGAATTGTCGACTCACCGCATCAGGCGGTTGAAGCGGCGCTGATCGCCCTGCGCTGTGGCTCCTGGTACGTGGGCCTGGGGGTGGGGCCGGTGAATGAGCCGCTGCCCAACCAAATCAAGGACGCCTCCGGCCATGGCCTCGTGTACGCCCGGCGCGCCGTGGACCGGCTCCGCAACGGCAAGGAACGCATCCCGGTTGCCGTTGAAGGACCCCTGGCCGATGTCTCGCACGAGGCCGAAGCCGTCCTCCGGCTCCTGGGGCACATCGTCAGGGACAGGTCCGGTGCTGAGTGGCGGGTCCTCGACCTGATGACCCCCGGTGTCCGCGGACAGCAGAAAGCGGTGGCCCAGGAGCTGGGGATTACCACCCAAGCCGTCAGCAAGGCGGTGGCCCGGGCGCAATGGACCGAGGAATACGCTGCCCGTCCGGCCGCCGCCCGGCTGCTGGCGCTCATCCTCGAGGTGCGCTGAGCGGTCCCGCTGTTTCGGCCCCGCCTACTGCAGGGCGATTGCTGCCAGGGCCGCTTACTGCAGGGCCCCGATAATCGCGCCCATGGCCGAGAACGTCACAATGTTGTAGCTGGCGTTGATCGCAAACAGGGTCAGGCTTCGGCGTTCAAACAGGTAGTTCACGCCCAGGGCAGCCGCCACCCAGGCCGCACCGGCAGCCAGCCCGGCCAGGGCACCAAATACTGCGCCCCCGCTGCCGATAAACGCCGCGAGCACTACGGCCATGACCACTGCGAGCAGGAACGAGCCGACAAAAACCTGGGCTGTGCCGCGCTTCAGCTGATCGTCGGTTAGGCCGGCTTCACGCTGCCACACCTTGGCGAAAAGCACCGAGCACCAGAGCCCGCCCACTATGAAGCTCGCCAAGGCAGCCTGGAACACTGCCAGCCAGTTGATGTTGATGTCCATGGGGCCATCCGCCTTTCAGAGGTGATAGCCCGATGCTAGCCACCGCCACGTGGGGGGGTCTTGTACAAATCCCGCAGTATCAGGCGCGTCCTGATGCGCCGCCCGGCAGCTCCTCCACCGGCACAAAGGTGGCGTAGCCTGCGCCGTGCTCCCGGACGATCCTGAGGTATTCCGACGGGGTGAAGCCGGCAAAGCGGCGGAACGCCCGGACCAGATGGGGCTGGTCGTAGTAGTCGGCCAGGGCAAGGAGGTCCCTGCCCGCCGCGGCGCCCGGAGGCAAAGCGGCCGCAGCGTTGACGAAGCGGTGGAAGCGGCAGACGTCAGAGAATGCCTTTGGCGTCGTGCCGCAGTCCCTGGCTCAACGCGGCGCGCAAGCTGCCGAATCCGGGGAAGATCCCCTCCGCGTCCAGCACCTGCCCGGTAATGGACGACGGCGGCACTTCAGTAAACGCGGCCGCTCCGAATGGTGCGAGGACGGCCCCGACGTTGAAGAGCTGCGCGGGGTTTTCGCTGATCAGGTACGTCCGCTGGAGTCCTGAGTAGAACCCGGCTGCCACTTCCCGGGCTGGTTCCCGGGATGGGGCGGGCTCGATCAGGCGGTACGGATCAGACAGATTCAGGACCAGATACGCCGAGGGCCCCGGCAGGATCTTTTCGAAGCGTGCTGCGGGGGTGGCGCGGATGAACCAGAACCCCGTGACGAACGGCTGCAGCCCGGCGGGGGCGGGACACTCCTCGAAATGCACACGTGCAGTCTACGGTGCGGCCGGAAACAGCCCTACGAGAAGCAGCCCTACGAAAGGAGGCTGCGGAGCACGTGCGCGGCGCCGTCGTCGAACACCGACGCGGTGACCTCATCGGCTACGGCGATGACTTCCTCCGGGGCCTGGCCCATGGCGACGCCGCGTCCGGCCCAGCCCAGCATTTCGATGTCGTTGCGGCCGTCTCCGATTGCCACGGTGAGGTGGGATTCGGTTCCCAGCTGGCCGCGGAGCCGCTCCAGCGCACTTGCCTTGGTGACTCCGGCGGCGGCGATGTCCAGCCACGCGGTCCAGCCGACGGAGTAGGTGACACCGGCCAGGCCGATCTGCTGGATGGTTTCGGAGAACTCCTCCGGTGTGTTCTCCGTGCTGAACACCACCAGGCGCACCGCGGTGGCCTCGAGCAGTGTCTGGAAGTCGACGCCGATCGACTCAACGCCGAAGCTGGCGTCCTGGAAGCGCTCGGTGGCAAGGAAGTTGCCGTCCTCGTCTTCCAGCGCGTACTTGGCCGTGGGCAGGCGTTCGCGGAGGGCGCGGAGGGCCGGGGCGGGGTCGAACGTGGATTTGTGGATGATCTCATAGCCGTCGGCCAGGCCGGGATCAAGCCGGAGGGTCACGCCACCGTTGCAGCAGACGGCGTAGCCGGTGTCGATGCCGATCTGCTCAATGATCGGCAGGGTGGCGTTCAGGGAACGGCCGGTGGCGATCAGGACGTCGTGTCCCGCTGCCACCACGGCCTGGGCGGCCTCACGGACGGGAACGGACATGTGGCCGTCGTGGTCCACCAGGGTGCCGTCCACGTCAAGGGCCACCATGAACTTGGTGATGTTTTCGGTTGCGATCCGCTGGTCATCGATGCCAGCGACTGTCGTTTCAGTCAATGTAGTCATACATCAAGTAGACCAGAGGCCCCTGACACCGGCTAGGACGCACGCCACAGCACGCGATGAACACGGGGTTAATACTCACAGGTTATCCCCGCTGTGAGTGTTAACCTTCGCCTCCCGGGCCCGCCGCTCCAACCAGGACGCGGGGTCACTTTTCGCCCGATAAACGGGATTTATCGGACGAAAAGTGACCCCGCGTTGGAGTAGGCGGACGTCCCGTGTGTCAGCGGGTCTTAGAGGACCGGGAGGACCTCCATGCCGCCAAGGTACTTCTGCAGTGCGGCGGGGACGTTGACCGAGCCGTCGGCGTTCTGGTGGTGCTCCAGGATGGCCACGATCCAGCGGGTAGTGGCCAGGGTGCCGTTCAGCGTGGCCACGGCGCGGGTGCCCTTGGCGACGCCTTCGGAGTTGATGACACGCTCGCGGATGTTCAGGCGGCGAGCCTGGAACGTGGTGCAGTTCGAGGTGGAGGTGAGTTCGCGGTAGGCGCCCTGTGTGGGAACCCAGGCTTCGCAGTCGAACTTGCGGGCGGCGGACATGCCGAGGTCGCCAGCCGCGGTATCGATGACCCGGTAGGGCAGCTCGCACTTGGCCAGCATCTCCTCTTCCCAGGCCAGCAGCCGTTCGTGCTCCGCGGCGGCCTCTTCAACCGTCGTGTAGATGAACATCTCCACCTTGTTGAACTGGTGCACGCGGATGATTCCGCGGGTGTCCTTGCCGTGGGAGCCGGCTTCGCGGCGGTAGCAGGAACTCTGGCCGGCGAACCGGATGGGGCCCGACGTGAGGTCCAGGATCTCGTCCGCGTGGTAGCCAGCCAGGGCCACCTCGGAGGTTCCCACAAGGTAAAGGTCGTCCTCCGCGAGACGGTAGATCTCGGCGTCGTGCTTTACGTCGAAACCGGTACCCTGCATTGTTTCGGGGCGCACGAGGGTGGGCGTGATCATGGGCACGAAGCCGGCCTCGATGGCCTGGTCCATGGCCATCTGCAGCAGCGCCATTTCAAGCCGCGCACCCACGCCGCGCAGGAAGTAGAAGCGGGAGCCGGACACTTTGGCGCCGCGCTCCATGTCGATGGCGCCGATCAGTTCACCTATTTCCAGGTGGTCTTTGGGCTCGAACTCGGGGAACTCGCGGGGCGTGCCGACGGTCTTGACCACAATGTAGTCATCCTCGCCGCCCTCAGGGACGCCGTCCTCGATGAGGTTGGGGATGCTGCGCAGCAGTTCGTCCTGCTTTGCCTGCACGGCGTCCGCCTCGGCGGAGGCGGCCTTGACCGTGTTGGCCAGTTCCTTCACTTCGGCCAGGAGGGCTTTTTTATCATCGCCCTTGGCCTGCGCCACCTTTTTACCGAAAACGTTCTGCTCGGCACGGAGGTTTTCAAACCGGATCAGGGCGGCCCGGCGGGCGGAGTCTGCGGCGATGATCGCGTCCACCACTGATTCGTCGGCGCCGCGGGCGCGCTGGCTGGCACGGAACTTGTCCGGGTTTTCGCTGAGGTCTTTTACGTCGATCACCAGACAAGAGTATCTAATCCCTCGCACGCAGCACTGCCGCCCAAGGTGCGGGAATGGCGGCGCCGCGGCCGGGATACTGTTGAAGCACCATGAACGACTGGCTTCTATACCTCCTGAGTGCGGCAGCGCTGGCCTTCGCCGTCTCCAGTTGGTGGGGTGTACGGAAGCTCAAAGCCCTGCACGTTCGCAGCGCCGTCCACGAAGACGCGCACGAAGCCGGCCTCAGCCACCAGCGCGTGGCCGTCATCCTCAATCCCATCAAGGCGCGCGCTCCCGAGGCGAAAGCAGCCATCCAACGCGCCTGCCTGGCTGCCGGCTGGGACGAGCCCCTCATTCTGGAGACGACGGCCGAGGATCCGGGACACTCCCAGGCCCAGGCGGCGCTTGAGTACAAGGCCGACGTCGTCCTGGTGGGCGGCGGCGACGGTACGGTGCGGGTGGTGGCGGAGTCCCTCGCGCACACTGATGTGGCCATGGGCCTCATTCCGCTGGGGACCGGGAACCTGCTGGCACGCAACGTTGACCTGGATGTCTACGATCTCCACGCCAGCATCGAGACTGCCTTGTTCGGCCAGCAGCGCTACATCGACACCGCACGGATGGGCATCGAAAACTCCCGTACCGGCCACTCCTCCGAACACTTGTTCCTGGTGATCGGCGGGATCGGCATGGACGCGGAAATCCTGGCGGACACCAACGACGGCCTGAAAAAAGCCGTGGGGTGGCTGGCCTACACCGAGGCCGGCATGCGGCACCTGCCGGGCAGGCGCAGGAAGGTGTCCGTCGCCCTGGATGACAACCCGGAGCAGGTCCGGAACATCCGCAGCGTGCTGTTCGCCAACTGCGGGCTGGTGCCGGGCGGCATCGATTTCATCCCGGAGGCCATGATCGATGACGGCATGCTGGATGTGGTGGTTATGAGCCCGCGCAGCGCCATCGGCTGGCTGGCTATGTACGCGAAAATCCTCTTCAAGCACAAGGGCAACCTGCCCATCATGACGATGTACAGGGCCGGGAAAATAGTCATCAAGTGCCCGGAGCCCATGCCCACACAGATCGACGGCGACACGTCCGGCCTGGCCACGAAACTCACCGTCCGGGTGGCGCCGCGGTCCCTCCTGATCAGGGTGAAGGGGCAGGCGGCCTAAGCGGGCGTGGCCTCAGGCGGTGGCCTTCTTGGCTGCTTCCTCCGCGGCGGCCTTCGCGGCACGGGCCTCGGACTGTTCACGGATCATGGCCTGCTCCTCCTCGAAGCGCAGGCGGTCAGCACGGTCTGCCTCATCGCCGTCCCAGTCCTGGTTGTCGGCGGTCGGTTTGGGGTTAACGATCATGCCTTGGCCGTCATTATCGGTGCTACTGGTACTCATGACCCGCTCCCTTCGTTAGGGGCCGTCCCCCAAGTGGATCAAGCAAGCATACGCACAGTAACAATCGCACGGAAGTACCCTGACCTACGCTGTGGGCGAAGCCTCGGAAGCGGTTTCCTGCACGAGAGGTACCCCGTGCAGAATCCCGCCCACCCACTCATGCGCCGCACGGAAGGCCTCGTCCGACGTGTGCGGTGCCACGTGAATGCTTTGGGTATCCGCCCGCCCGTAGGAGCCCAGGAACCGGGTGGCCGGGCTGATGCGGTGAAGCCCGGCCAGCGCGTCCGCCATGCGGGCATCCTGCACGTGGCCGTCGGCGTCGATGCTGAAGAAGTAATGGCCAAGGTACTGTCCGGTGGGCCGGGATTCGATCCTGCTGAGGTTGACGCCCCGGGTGGCGAACTGGTCCAGGATTTCCATCAGCGCACCTGGCCGGTCCTCGGGCAGCGGGACCACGACGGTGGTTTTATCCGCACCTGTCCGCTCGGGCAGGGCACCGGGCCGGCCCACCAGGATGAACCGGGTTACGGCGCCCGGGTTGTCGCCAATGTTCTCCGCCAGGACGGCCAGGCCCGGCTGTTCCTGTGCCACGATCGGTGCGCAGATCGCTGCCTCGTAATGGGCGTCCTCTTGTAGCAGCCCCATGGCGGCGGCCGCCGTGGAGGACCCTGGGACGTACTCTGCACCGGGTATATTTGCGTCCACCCACAGCCGGCACTGCGCCCACGCGTGACCGTGGGTGGAGATACGGCGGATGCCGGTGAGCGCCACGCCTGGACGGGCCACCAGCACAAAACTAATGGGCACCAGCACCTCGCGGATGATCCGGAGTTCCGGTCCGCTGGCAATGGCGTCAAGTGTGGCTGTGACGCCGCCTTCCACGGAGTTTTCAATGGGGACCATGGCCGCGTCCACAGAGCCGTCCCGGACCATGTCCAGCGCCGCATTTACGTTGGAAGCCGGGATGCGGGTTGCTGCTGCGGCACCCGGTACCTGCATCAGCGCCGCCTCGGTGAAGGTTCCCTCAGGCCCGAGGAAGGTGAAGGTTGCGGGTGACGCCGGCATGGAATATTCCTCTACGGTGATGGACGAAGCGTGGGGCGACTACAGAATGAGCGGCTTGAGCCCGTTGTCGGACACAAGCGGCTTTCCTGACTCCAGCCACTGGTCCATCCCGCCTGCAACGTTGATGGCCGCATAGCCCTGGCCGGTGAGCCACTGGGTGGCGCGGAAGGACCGTCCGCCGGTGCGGCAGATGACATAAAGGTCCTCGTCCGGGTCCAGCTCCTCCAGCCGTGCGGGCAGCTGGTCCAGCGGTATGTGGAGGGCGCCATCTGCGTGTCCCGCTACCCACTCGTAGTCTTCGCGGACGTCCAGGATGGCGGCGTCGGCCGGGACGTCGTTGACTGGCACGGATTCGAAATCGCTCACGGGAGTCCTCTTTCGGATGATCATGGTCTCCTTCCAGCCTAGCGCCAGCCGTCCCCATGCCTGCCGAAACCCTGGCAGGTTACGCTTCTCATTGATCCTGAGGAGGAGCCTTGCCCGCTGCGCAGTCAACCGTTTTCATGGCCGAGATCCACCGCCTGTCCGCCGTCCAGCTGCGGGACTCCCTCCGATCCGGCGAGCTCTCTGCGCGGGAAGCGACGGCCCACTTCCTTGCCCGCATCGCGGAGCGGAACCCGTTGCTGGGCGCGTTTGTCACCGTCACCGCGGAACAGGCCATGGCCGACGCCGGTGCCGCCGATGCGCGGTATTCCCGCCTTCGAAGGGGCTCGGGAACGGATCATGCCAAACACCCGGCCGGAGACACCAGTGACGTCCTTCCGCTCCTGCACGGCATGCCGCTGGCCTTCAAGGACCTCACTGATGTGGCCGGCGTGGTGACCACGCATGGCAGCGCCGCGCTGGAGCACAAACCCGCGCCAGCCGACGGGGCGTTGGCTGCGGCATTAAAAGCCACAGGCGTGATCTCGCTGGGCAAGACCCAGGTTCCGGAGTTCGGCCTGACCGCGTACAGCGAAAACCGCATCGCCCCGCCGTCGCGCAATCCGCACGCTCCCAGCCGGAGTTCCGGCGGTTCCTCCGGTGGCAGCGCGGCCGCGGTGGCCGCTGGGCTGCTCCCCTTCGCACCCGGGACCGACGGCGGCGGATCCATCCGCATCCCCGCGGCTGCGTGCGGACTCGTGGGGCTCAAGCCGGGCCGTGGGCTCGTGCCGTCGGGCGAGAGCCTGGGTGATCCCGCCGGACTGGTGGTGGCAGGCCCGCTTGCCCGGAGCGCCGCCGATGCTGCCCTGCTGATGGATGCGCTGGTGCCTTCCCCCCGAACCGGCTACCTCGGCGCCGTCACGCACGAACCGCGGCCGCTGCGCATCGGCCTCACCCTGGACAGCCCCTGGTCCGCGACGTTCCCGTTCACGCCCGAACCGGAAGCCCTGGCCGCCCTGAAGGCGGGCCGGGACATGCTGGAACACGCCGGGCATGCCGTGACCGAAGCTGCCGTCCGCTACGACAACCGCTACGCGGACGCGTTCACCACAGCCTGGACCGCCGCCGTCGGAACCGCCCGGATCAGTCCGCACCGCGAGGCGCTGCTGGCCCCGCTGACCCGGACCTTCCGGCGAAGGGCCCAACAGCGCAGTGCGTCCAAGCTCAACGAATCACTCGCGTTCCTGCGGCAATTCCAGCGCGACACCGTCACGCAGTACGGGGCCTGGGATCTCATGCTGATGCCTGCCCTGGCCCAGACGCCGCGGCCGGTGGGCTGGTTCGCCGGCGCCACGCACGGTGGCGAGCGCTGGCCCGCCGCCGCCTGGGCGGGCGACGCCGACGACGACTACCGCAGGCAGTGCGAATTCGCGCCGTGGTCCTCCATGGTGAATGTCTGCGGCCTGCCGGCCATCACCATTCCCGTGTACTGGACCGGCGGACAAGCGGCCAGCGGACTCCCGATGGGCATCCAGCTGGTGGGACCGGTGGGCTCGGAACTGCTCCTGCTCCAAGTGGCGGCCCAGCTGGGATTCTGAAGCCGGCATGAACAGGTTCCGGGTGTCGACTCCAGAGCCGAACGGGTGGACCATTAAAGGGCAGTCACCATGAGGAGGCCTGTGATGTGCTATTCATCGAGCAGGGATTTCGGGTGGGGCATCAAGAAGGAAGCCACCCGTGAACCCGAAGCGCGCCAGCAGACACCGCCGGACCGTTCGGAGCCCACTTTCACGGCTCAGGACTTCACCTTCTGGGCCTTCCCGCGTCGCCGGAAGACCCACGAAGCCGAGGAACCTGCTGCTGAGCGCACCCGCGAGAGGGTCTGACCTGTTGGCCAAGCCCGCTTGACGAAAGGCCCCTGGCTGGGGCCTTTCCCCTTGGCCGGCCAGGCACTCCGCCACGGCAACCCGGCCGGCCGGGGACCTCCGGCAGGACCTGGACCGCCCCCCGCAAGACCGCCTTGGAAATCTGGAGGGACACCAAAAATGCGCGGACAATA
This sequence comes from Pseudarthrobacter sulfonivorans, assembly GCF_031454915.1. GTDB lineage: Bacteria > Actinomycetota > Actinomycetes > Actinomycetales > Micrococcaceae > Arthrobacter > Arthrobacter sulfonivorans_C. The sequence goes on from NZ_JAVDRS010000002.1 coordinate 537,846, forward strand.
CGTACACCAAGCATCTCTGCTGATGGCAGCCGGATCCGATCCCGCGGCACCGGGCGCGGCCATCACCCTGGAACTGTGCGGAAGCTGGGAGCACGTACCGCCGTGCCCGTTGGCGCCACATCACACCGGCCATGCCCGTGACGGCAACGAGGTGAAACTCAGGATCGTCTTCGCCGCCGAACCGGCCAAGGAAAACGAGGTCCGCCGCCGGATCGAAAAGGCCCTGGCCGGCGGGTCCCTCACCGGGCCGGGCGGAGTGAAAACCAACTGGACGTTCCGTGACAGCGGGCCCGCCATCCTGAGCGACGCGGAACGGGAGCAGGCGAAGCGGATCGCCGCCGAACCCCAGTCTCCGGAGACCTAGTAGCTATAGCTTGAGCTGTAGGCCATCACGCCGACGATGAACAGCAGCCAGATCGCGCCGTAACCGAGCAGGCAAAGGTAGCCCAGGACCAGCCCCGTGATGGACATGCCCTTGCCGGAAGGCTCGCGGCCGAGGGCAAGGTGGCCGGTGATGATCGCAGCGATCTGCGGAATCAGCATCATCCCCAGCATGACCGAGGAGATGCCGCAGACCAGGCTGGTGATGCTCAGGCCCTTGGGCTCGGCCGGCACGCCGTAGTACGCGGGCTGGCCGTAATGGCTGGGCTGCCCGTAGGTGCTAGGCGGACCATAGGGGCTGCCCGGCTGCACGTATGGCGCACCGTACTGCTCGGCAGGCTGCTTGTACTGGCCGGCCGCGGGCTGGTTCCAGTCGTAAAGGGGCGGCGCGGGGATGCTTGAGCCCGGCGCCGGCACAAACTGTGGCGCTTCGTAGCCGGTTGGTGAATCGCCTGTGCCCTGGGCTCCGGGACCCTGCGAATCCGGGCGCGGCGTGGTCTGGTCACTCATTGTTTTCCCCATTCGAAGTCTTCGCTTCCCAGCCTACCGCCGCCCTTGGCCCGGTCCTACTGTCCCCAATACGGCAGCGCGTACACAGCAAAAACCACAAAGCCGGCGAGGCACAGCAGCCGGGCCATCGCCCCGGCCGCATGCTGCTGAGCCCTGGTTTTGCGGCCGCTTCCGGTGCCGCCACTGTGCGGGCCGTGCACAACTCCGTGGGCCAGTTGCCGCGGTCCCGGCCGGGCACCCTGACGCGCCTCGGGACGCTGTGAAACCTCCGGCCGGCCGGCGGACGGCGTCACCACGACGCGATGGGCAGTCAACGACTTCAGCACGGGACTCTCCGCCGCTGGTTCCTGCGTCAGCAGCTGGCCAAGGTGGGCATACAGGCCAACCACCGTCTGCTGGTCGAGCACCGGAGGAAGCGCCAGGACTGCATCCACGACGCGGTCGGCACCAGCGACGGCGACGTCGGCGCTGGTGATGGCGAAGACGTCCGGCTGGCCCGCGAGGCAGATCAACGGGCGGACAAAGCGCCGATGTGGCGGTGCCAGCACCGAGGCCACGGCGGCGCACTGCGCCAGGGCGCCCTCCACTGACTGCGTCCTGGCAAACCGGCCCTGCCACAGGACCCCGGCGGAAACGCGAACTTCACCGGTCCAGTTCTTGGCGTCCACCACCACCACGCCGCCGGGTCCCACCAGGACGTGGTCCAGGTTGGCTTTGGGCCGGCCTGGCCAGTGCACGTCGTGGAGCAGGTACCAGCCGTGCGGCATCAGCAGGCTCAGCCGGTCAGCAACGACCCGTTCGCCAACCGCCCCGTCGTCCCATGATTTTGTGGCCCGCTCCGCCTGGTCCAACTGGCGTTTCAACCGCTGAACGCGCTCAGCAGCGAGCCTTGACTGTTCGGCCGCGCCGTCCCCTGCCCCCATGACCGGTCCCCTACCTTCCAGGCGGATGCTTTCCGCCGCATGCGCGACGGCGGTGCTGCCGCCGTCGTGCATTCCTTCCTGACTTTTTCCGAACGTAACAGCGGCGGCGGCAGCCGGTATATAGGTACTTTTGAGCCAAGTACTCAGGTTTCACTACCTGTTCATGACATTCCGCGTCACAGGGTCCGCGATTTGGACCGGGGCGTATTGCCGCCCGCCCGGGTCTGGCATGCTGGTCCCATGGCTAGCCGCGCGGGCACAGTTGCCCAACCCCAGGACCTTGTTGACATCACTGCGCTCCTCGACGCGTACTACGACATTTCGCCGGATCTGGGTGATCCCGCCCAGCGAGTGGCGTTCGGCACCTCGGGGCACCGGGGATCCAGCCTGAAGGCGTCGTTCAATGAAAAACACATCGTCGCGATCACGCAGGCAATCGTGGAATACCGTGCGGGGCAGGGCATCACCGGCCCGCTGTTCCTGGCGAAGGACACCCACGCCCTGAGCGAGCCGGCGCAGAACTCCGCGCTGGAAGTGCTCGCCGCCAACGGTGTGAACGTGCTGGTGGACGCCCGCCACGGCTACACCCCCACGCCTGCGCTGAGCCACGCCATCCTCACCTACAACAACAACCGCCAGCCCGGGTCTCCGGAGGCGGACGGCATTGTGGTCACTCCCAGCCACAATCCCCCGGCGGACGGCGGCTTCAAATACAACCCGCCGCACGGCGGCCCGGCCGATTCCGACGCCACGGGCTGGATCGCCAACCGCGCCAACGAACTGCTCGAAAACGACCTCCGCGGGGTTAAGCGCGTCTCCGTAGCGGATGCCCTCGCGGCTGACAGCACGGGGAAGTTTGATTTCCTCAGCAGCTACGTTGACGATCTCCCGTCGGTACTGAACCTGGACGCCATCCGCGAAGCCGGTGTCCGGATCGGGGCCGATCCCATGGGTGGCGCCGCCGTGGATTACTGGGGCGAAATCGGCGAGCGCCACCACCTGGACCTGACGGTAGTGAACCCCACCGTGGACCCGCAGTGGGCCTTCATGACCCTGGACTGGGACGAGAAGATCCGGATGGACTGCTCCTCACCTGCCGCGATGGCGTCGCTGATCAAGCGGATGTCCGACGGCGGCGCGGGCTCCGCGTTCGACGTCGCCACGGGCAATGACGCCGACGCCGACCGTCACGGCATTGTGACCCCCGACGGCGGGCTGATGAACCCGAATCACTACCTCGCCGTCGCCATCGATTACCTCTACCGCAACCGCAGCGGCTGGAACCCGAACTCGGTGGTTGGCAAGACCCTGGTATCGTCCTCGATCATCGACCGCGTGGCGGAGAGCCTGGGCCGCAAACTCGTGGAGGTCCCCGTGGGCTTCAAGTGGTTTGTGCCGGGCCTGCTGTCCGGTGAAGGCGCGTTCGGCGGCGAGGAATCGGCCGGAGCGTCCTTCAACAAGCTGGACGGCAGCGTGTGGACCACCGACAAGGACGGCATCCTGCTGGCCCTGCTGGCCTCGGAGATCACCGCGGTCACCGGCAAGTCGCCGTCGCAGCTGTACAAGGGCCTGACGGACCAGTTCGGCGCCCCCGTCTACGCGCGCATCGATGCAGCAGCCACGCGCGAGCAGAAGGCGGCACTCGGCAAGCTGTCGCCGTCGGACGTCACTGCCACTGAACTGGCAGGCGAAACCATCACCGCCAAGCTGACCGAGGCGCCCGGCAACGGGGCTTCCATCGGCGGCCTCAAGGTGGTCACGGAGAATGCCTGGTTCGCAGCCCGCCCGTCCGGGACCGAGGATGTCTACAAGATCTACGCCGAGTCCTTCAAGGGCGAGGAGCACCTCAAGCAAGTGCAGGCCGAAGCCAAAGCCCTGGTGGACGGTGTGATCGCCTAACCCTTAAAGCCAGATGCTCTATCACTTTTGGTCCCCATTCCGCCGGCTGGATGGGGACCAAAAGTGATAGAGCATCTTGGTCTAATTAGACGGTGCGGACGACGTCCTCGTAGGCGAACTTGGGCTTTGCTGCACCCCAGGCGTCTTCGCCGGGCTGGCCGATGTTGACCACCAGGAAGCTCTTCTGCCCGCCGGCCGGAAAGAGCTGGGCATCGATGGCGCTGAAGTCGGCACCGGTCATCGGGCCTGCGGCGAGGCCGAGGGAGCGGACAGCGATGATGAAGTAGCCGGCCTGCAGGTGTGCGTTGTTGTTGCCGGTGGCTGCAGCCAGGTCCGGAGCGGCGTCGTACATGGCCTTGGGGGCGCCGTACTCGGGCAGGAAGGTGTCCCACTGCTCGGCCCAGGCGGTGTCGTAGCTGAGGACGGCAACCAGCGGGGCGGACGCGGTCTTGGCCTTGTTGCCGTTGGACAGTGCGTCAACGAGCTTGGCGCGGGCCTCGTCCGAGCGGACGTAGGTGACGCGGAGGGGCTGGGAGTTGAAAGCCGTGGGACCGAATTTGGTGAGTTCGTAGATGGCGCGGGCCTGGTCCTCGGTCACCTCTCCGGTGAAGGAGTTGGCGGTGCGGGCTTCGGCAAAGATGGCGTCGACGGCGGCCGAGTCGATGACTGCTTCTTCGTGGGCAATAGTCATATGCGTACCTTTCGCTGGGCCCGCTCATCGGGATGATGTGCCGGCGGTCTGCTTTCCATACTTGCAACTTCAAGCGTTCCTGTCTTCTTCCCGTGACGGCACGTGACGTTCGGCACAGTGTGCGTCATTCCAGGAGTCAACGCTGACGCTTGACCGCCCCGCGGAGCGTGAGGAACATGGGCGTTAGTGGCGCTGGCCGCCGTTCGCACCTTTCCGGCGCTGCCCTACACAGCAGGGACGTGAAGCCATGCCGGAGACCCAGCAACGCACTTCAGCGGGCCGCAGCCCGGCACATCTGGCGATGGCCCTGGCGATATTACTCACGGGCTGCGCCTCCGGAGCGCCGGCACCGGTCCAAAAGACCCAGGCAGCTGTCAGCCACCAGACTGTACTGGCGGAATTCAGCGAAAGGATGCTCAAGCTCGGAGCGCCGGCTGTCCTCATCGAAGCGCGGGTCAACGGTGAAGTCTGGTCGTCAGCGGGCGGGGTCCGCAGCCTGGATGCCCCGACTCCGGCCGAGGTCACCGACCCGGTGCACGTCGCCAGCGTGACCAAATCCATGGTGGCCGTATCGGTCCTGAAGCTCGTGGAGGAAGGCGCCATCCGGCTCGGAGATCCAGTAGGGAAACATCTCCCCGGGTTCGACAGCCTGATGAAGCCCCCTGGCCCCGTTACCGTGGAACAGCTCCTCCGGCACGAGAGCGGGATACCGGCTCACCCTGAGTCCGTGTTCACATCCCGGCAGATAGTTGAGCTGCTCGGCCAGCCCAGGACTGCTGAACAGAACCTTGCCCTGGCAGCTTCCACGCCGTGGGTGCTGATGCCCGGCAGCGGCTTCCGATATTCCAACTTGAACTACCTTGTCCTGGGCCTCATCGTGGAGCGACTGCGTGAACAGCCCCTCGGCCAGGTCCTGAGGTCAGACATCATCGAGCCCCTCAAGCTGACCGGCACACACCTGACGGCCCCCGGCCCGGCCCCGGCCACCATGGTCCATGGCTACATCACCGTCGACGGCGAACAGCAGGATGTCACCTACCTGGATGGGCTGATCGACGACGCAGCGGGCGGACTGGTCTCAACCGTCGGCGACCTGAATACGTTCTACGCTGCCCTGATGGACGGGCGGCTCGTGAAGCCGGCCACTGTCAAGGAGATGCTGCTGGCACCGAGAGGCTACGGTTTGGGCCTCACCCGGTGGGCAAGCGTCTGTTCAGGCGCCTTCTACTACGGCCATGCCGGAGACACGGCAGGGTACGGCACCATAGCCCTGACCACCCCGGACGCCAGACGTCAGGTGACCATTACCCTCGCCTATCCTCCTGACCCGCTCAATCTCACCCCCTATGCGCCGAGCAATCCGCTGGCCTGGGAAGTCCTCAGGATGGGCAGGAAAGCACTGGACACCAACTGCTAGCCCTGACGCGGGGCCTGCGCGGTATTGTTGCACCGGAAGATCCCCGGCCCCAGCGGCCAACCCCCTGAAAGGCCCGCCCATGAGCATGCTCGGAATGAAATGGAAGCTCCACGGCAACGGCAAGTCGATCAAGCCCGGCCAGGTGGTGGCCCCCGACGAACGGCTGGCCTGGCCGCTGACCATCGGCGTGGGCATGCAGCACGTGGTGGCCATGTTCGGCGCCACGTTCCTGGTGCCCATCATTACCGGAATGCCGCCGGCCACCACCCTGTTCTTCTCCGGCATCGGCACCCTGCTGTTCCTGGTCATCACCAAGGGCCGCGTCCCCAGCTACCTCGGCTCCAGTTTCGCGTTTATCGCCCCCATCATGGCGTCCCAGCAGCAGTTCGGTGTGCCTGGCGCGCTGGGTGGAGTGGTGCTTGCCGGCGTCGCGCTGGCCATCATCGGTGCGATTGTGCAGAAGTTCGGCGCGGGCTGGATCAACCGGCTGATGCCGCCGATCGTCACCGGCGCCATCGTGGCACTGATCGGCCTGAACCTCGCCCCCGCGGCGAAGATGAATTTCGACGCCGCCCCGGTCACCGCCGTGATCACGCTCGCCACCATCATCCTGGTCAGCGTCCTGTTCAAGGGGATCATCGGCCGCCTCAGCATCCTGGTGGGTGTGGTGGTGGGTTACCTCGTGGCCATGCTGCGCGGCGAAGTGAGCTACGACAAGATGGACGCCGCCGCCTGGATCGGGCTGCCGCACTTCCAGACGCCGGAATTCCACGTGGGCGTGCTCGGCCTCTTTGTCCCGGTGGTTCTGGTCCTGGTGGCAGAGAACATCGGGCACGTGAAATCTGTGGCGGCCATGACCGGCCAGAACCTCGACGGCGTCTCCGGCCGCGCGCTGATGGCCGACGGCGTGGCCACGGTCCTCGCCGGCGCCGGCGGCGGTTCCGGCACCACCACCTACGCGGAAAACATCGGCGTGATGGCGGCAACCAAGGTGTATTCGACGGCGGCGTACTGGGTTGCCGGTGTCTTCGCCATCGTGCTGAGCTTCTCGCCGAAGTTCGGCGAACTGATCGCCACGGTCCCCCCGGGCGTGCTGGGCGGCGCGGCCACCATGCTGTACGGCATGATCGGGATCCTGGGCGTGAAGATCTGGGTTCAGAACAAGGTGAACTTCTCCAACCCGGTAAACCTGACCACCGCCGCAGTCGCCCTGATCATCGGCATAGCCGACTACACCTGGACCATCGGGGAGCTGACGTTCACGGGCATCGCGCTGGGCTCCGCGGCGGCCCTGGTGATTTACCACGGCATGAAGGCGCTCGCGAAGGCCCGGGGCACGGTGGCGGAACCGGAAACCGAACAGGCGGGCCTGCCGCCCGCGGCGAAGGCGGCCCTCAACGCTGCCGCGAAGCGCACCCCGAAGAAGCGCTGATCCAGTAGCGGCCCGGGTCACGGTCTCCTGGGTCAGGGTCCAGAGCAGGCTGCGGGCTCAGGCTGCGTGGCCGCCCCCGATGAACGGGCCCGGCGGGGTGCCCATGCCAAATACCGGTCCGGGCTCGGGCCGCTTGGCGGTCAGCGCCTGTTCTGCGGGGTGCCTCAGTTGCCGGACCACCCAGGGGACCAGGTATTCGCGCGCCCAGATCAGGTCCTCGGCCCTGGCTTCCTTCCAGCTCCGGGCCAGCGGCGGCTTGGGTTCCAGCGGTACCAAGGTGTGCGGGACGCCTAGGGCCTTCAACACGGCCGCCGCGATGGTGTGGTGCCCCAGCGGCGAGAAGTGCAGCCGGTCCGGGTCCCACATGCCGGGGCGGGTGAGCTCGCGCAGGAACCACAGGTCAACCATCACCGCGTCGTGGCGGGCGGCCACCGTGTGGAGGTTCTCGTTGAAGATGGCAACCTTGCCCCGGATCTGGCTGAAGACAGGCGTGGCACCCCAGTCTGGTCCGGCAAAGAGAACCACCGTGGCACCGGACCTGGTCAGTTGGTCCACTCCGGCGTCGATCTTTTCTGCGAGCCGGTCCGGATCGCTGCGGCGGAAAACAATATCGTTGCCACCTGCGGAGAGCGTCACCAGATCGGGCTTCAGCGTCAGCGCCGGCGTAAGCTGCTGGTCGAGGATCTGCTGCACGAGCAGACCCCTGACTGCAAGGTTGGCGTAGGCAAAATCGGGCTGGTTTGCACTCAGCTCTTCCGCCACGCGGTCCGCCCAGCCGCGCAGACCCCCGTCACTGCGGGGTTCGGGGTCGCCGATCCCTTCGGTGAAGGAGTCGCCCAAGGCCACCAACCGGTGCCATGGGTGTGCAGGCTCCGCAGCGACGTTCCGGACATCTTTGTCCTGCTTCCAGGCGTTCATGCCGTACTCCCTGTTTTGTAGGGTCCCTCGTTCCGGCCTGGGGGTTTGGCCGAGATAAGTCCACCGACGCCGGCATTTTCCTGGCCCGGTGCTGCTGGGCCAGGGCGCGAAGCGGCCACAATATTCATGGCTGTCTCGCGCAGCCCCTGGTTGGTATGCCGTGCAATGGTCCGGAGGTACTGGAGCGCTGCTTCATGGCCCAGCCCGTAATCAGAGGTAAGGACGGTGACGGCCAGGTCCATCAGCACCATGGAGCTTTGGGCGACCGCCAGTTGCGCGCCGGCCTCCGCCCGCTCGGCCACGCGAACCACCATACGAAGGGACCTGGCCACCTGCCGTACATACCGGCGCATCTGAGTGATGTCTTCGCTGGTGAAGGAGTGGGGCATGGATGCGTAGAGGCTCAGCGCAGCACTCCAACCGGCCCCGGCCATAATTGGTGTGGACAGCAGCGACCTAACACCGTGGTCCGCGGCAACATTGGCATACCCTGGCCACCGGCGGTCGCGGGCGACGTCCGCCACATGAACAAAATCACCGGCGCGCAGGGATTCGAGCACAGGGCCGTCCGCAAACGAGCACTGTTCTTCGTCCGCAGCCCGGGCCGCGGCGCTGCCTGCAGCGGCCGTGCGCACCGATCCGGGGCGGAAGAACGTGACGGCCCAACTGATACCGCGGAGGTCGCCGTCAATGTCACGCATGAACTCGTGGGTGACGGCAGCAAGGAAGTCCTCGACATCCGTGCTGTCGAACACCAAATCCTGGGGGTCGGGAAGCGATTCCCAGCCCGGCCCCTCTGGGGTTGCCGCGGCCATGATCCATGCCTACATTCGAAATGCGCGGCCCACTGCAAAACCTGTTTCTAGGATACGTCCGGAGACGGCTCCGCGGGCGGGACCGGGGGCACTAAAAGGTCCCCAGTCCCGCCCGCGGTGGGAAGGCTCAGCCAGCCCGCACCTACGGGTCAGCCGGCGTCGAAACTTTCCTCGTCGTCGTCGTTCGGTGACTTTTCCTTAGGCAGGTCATCCCCACTGCCGTCCGGCAGGCCGGAAGCGTCCTGGCCCGACTCAGACGAGAACGGCTCTGAGCCTTGTGAGTCAGCGTTGGACTCATCGATTTCGGCCTCGGCCGAGGGGACCTCCGCGTCACGCGGCACCGGCGGCTCCCCCGGTTCGAACCCGGGATCGTTTGAGTCGGCCTCGGCATGATGCTGCTCGTCCGTGCCGCCGAACCGGCCGGCTCCGGGCTCACCGGCGCTGTCCTTGTCCTCCTCGGCGAAGTGGCTGAGGTTGGGGGTGCCTGTGGCGAATGTTTCGCCGTCGGGGCTGTCCTGGTTCAGCCCGGCGGCGTCGAAGTCTTCTTCCTCGCGGGGCTGGGCGAACTGCTTGTTGTCCGCACCGCCCATCTCCTGCTCCGCTGTCGGTGTACCGTAGCCACCCACTTCCTCTGCCGGTTCCGGGTGCTGGTTCTCCTGGCTCATGGTTCCTCCTGTTGTGGATGTGGATAATCTGACGTGCAAGTACCTTAGAGACCCTTGCCGCCGGTGACCGGCAGCACCGCTCCCGAAATGTAGGACCCCTGGTCGGACGCCAGGAGTACATACGCGGCGGCGAGCTCGGCGGGCTGGCCTGCCCTCTGCAGCGGTGTGTCCTGGCCGAATGTGGGAAGTTTGTCCGGCCACTCGGTTGCGGGAATCAGCGGGGTCCAGATGGGGCCGGGGGCCACGGCGTTGACACGTATTCCCTTGGGTCCCAGCTCCTGGGCCAGCGCCTTGGTAAAGGCCACCTGCGCGGCCTTGGTCATGGCGTAGTCAATGAGCCCCGGGGACGGGTTGAAGGCCTGGATGGACGCCGTAGTGATGATCGAGGCGCCGGCTTTCAGGTGCGGAACCGCCGCCCGCGCCGTCCAGAGCAGGGAGTACAGGTTGGTCTTGAAGACCCGGTCGAACTCCTCGGTGGGCAGCGACTCGAGGCTGTCCCGGTTCTTCTGGTAAGCGGCATTGAGCACCACCACGTCCAGTCCGCCAAACTCCGCCACGGTGTCCGCCACAATCCGCGTGCTGAAGTCCTCCTCGCGCCCGTCGCCAGCGAGCAGCAGCGCCCGCTGGCCCGCTTTGCGGATCCACTCGGCGGTGTCCTGGGCGTCTTCCTCTTCTTCCGGAAGATAGGAAATCGCGACGTCGGCCCCCTCGCGTGCGAACGCAATGGCTGCAGCTTTGCCGATCCCCGAGTCCCCGCCGGTGATCAGCGCTGCCTTGCCCTGAAGTGCCCCGTGCCCTTCGTAGCTGAGTTCTCCGTGGTCCGGCTTTGGGTTCATGGGCCCCGTGAGGCCCGGCTGTTCCTGCTCCTGCTTCGGGAAGCCGCCGGAATGGTAGCTGCCCCGGGGGTCTGCGGGCGGTTCTGTCTGCTTTTTCTTATCGCTCATAGTCCACCTCTTCACTGAATCGGTTTCCGAAGGCTCCTGCTGAACCGGCCCTTCGAAACTATCCCGCCCGGCAGAGCAAGTCCACCGTTCGGAGGAAACAATCAGCAAACTTAGCAATTGTTGATCTTGGCGCAACTTCGGCCTAGCTTTGGAGCACGCGGCTTGGCCGCCACGCCCCGGAGCGAGGAGTAGCAATGTCGGATATGGAGGACTACACAGGCAGCACCGGCCGCAACGAAACCCGGGAAGAACAGCTTGACCGCAACTGGGGCGAGCTATTGCAGGAGCTCCGTGTGCTGCAGACCGGGGTCCAGATCCTGGCGGGCTTCCTCCTCACCCTCCCCTTCCAGCAGCGGTTCGAGGATCTGGACGATTTCCAGGTCATCCTGTACCTGGTCAACGTGGTCATCGCCACGCTCACCACTGCCCTGATCCTGCTTCCGGTGAGCGTCCACCGCCGACTGTTCCGCCAGCGCCTCAAGGAGATGCTCGTATCGAGCGCTGATTCCATCACCAAACTGGCCCTGGCCGGGGTAGGCATGCTCAGCGTCGGAACGGCCTCACTGGTTTTTGACGTGACTGCGGGCCGCCTGGCGGGCCTCACGGCTGGCGGCATCCTGCTGGCCGTGCTCCTCGTGCTGCTGGTCTATGTCCCGCTGCGGCTGAACCGCCGCGCCCAGGAAGGGTAACCGCCCGCCACCGCGGAAACCCGGCGGCCACTGAACAAAGGAGCGGACATGCGCACGTGGGTCAAGGAACACGGCCTGATGCTCGCCAACGCCGGGCTGTTCGTGGCCTTTTTCGGCGGAATGATCCTCTCCGGTGCAGCCTCGTACAGCGAGGAGCAGGCCGCCCATGGGCAGCCGGGCGTCACCGTGCTGGAATATCTGTCTACGGGCGACTTTGTGGAGGCTACGTTCGAGAATTGGGAATCCGAGTTCCTGCAAATGGCCATGTACGTGGTGCTGACCGTTTTCCTTTTCCAGAAGGGCTCCTCGGAGTCCAAGCCGATGGGCAAGGCCGCCCCGCAGGACCAGGATCCCCGCGATGCCACCGTCAAGGACGCCACACCGTGGCCGGTGAAGCGTGGCGGGCTGGTGCTCAAGCTCTATGAGCACTCGCTCTCCATCCTCCTGCTGCTGCTGTTTGTTGCGTCCTTCAGCCTGCACGCAGCCGGCGGAACCTCGGCATACAACGACGAACAACAGAGCCACGGCCAGCCCTCTGTCACTGTGCTCCAGTACCTGGCCACCAGCCGCTTCTGGTTCGAGTCTTTCCAGAACTGGCAAAGCGAGTTCCTCGCAGTGGCCGTCCTGGTGGGCGCGTCCGTTTACCTCCGAGAGAAGGGGTCACCGGAATCCAAACCGGTGGCTGAGCCGCACTACGAGACCGGCGCCTGAGCGGCCCGCTGCCGAAGCTGGCTTCAGGCGCCTTCGAGGACCTGGGTGGTGGCCCACGCCAGGTACTTCGCGGCGTTTGCGACGGCGTCTTCCGGGCTGGCTGCCACATCAAGCAGCTGCGCGGCGGCTACTACCCCGTGGGCAGCGAGGTCCTCAGGCGTCACCAGGATGCGGCCCGCCACCACAATCACCGGGATACCCCGTTCCCGGGCGGCGTCGGCGAGCGCAATGGGAGCCTTGCCCGTCAGCGACTGGGAGTCCAACGATCCTTCACCGGTGATCACCAGGTCCGCGTTGTCCAACTGGCCTTCGAGGCCGGTGAGCCCTGCCACCAGCGCAAATCCACCTTCCAGCCTGGCGCTGGTAAAGGCAACGAACGACGCCGGGAAGCCGCCTGCAGCGCCGGCGCCCGGCAGGTTGACGTCCCGGCCGGTTGCCTCCCGGAGCAGGGACGCCCAGTTGCGGAGGCCGGCGTCGAGCAGTTCCACGGCCTCCGCGTCGGCACCCTTTTGGGGCCCGAAGACGTGGGCGGCTCCGGTGGCGCCAAACAGCGGGTTCTGCACGTCCACCGCAATCCGGAAAGAGACGGCGGACAGGCGCGGATCCAGCCCGGAGGTGTCCAGGGCCGCCACTTCGGCCAGCGATCCGCCTCCCAGCGGGACCACGTTTCCGGCGCTGTCCAGCGGTTTGAGGCCCAGCGCGCGCAGGGCGCCGCTGCCGGCATCGGTCATGGCCGATCCGCCCAGGCCCACCACAATCTCGGTGGCGCCGGCGTCGAGGGCGGCCGCGATCAGTTGTCCGCAGCCGTAACTGTGGGCCCGCAGGGCGTTGGCCGGTGTGGGCTCCATCTGCGCCAGGCCGGAGGCCTGCGCGGTCTCAATGACGGCGGTAGCGCCGCCGTCGGCATTTTTCCGGATGGCCCAGGCCGCACCAACGGGTTTAAGGATGGGCCCGACGACGGCGTTGAGCCGCTCCTCATAGCCGGCAGAAACGGCGGCCTCCAGGGTTCCCTCCCCGCCGTCGGCGATCGGAAACTGGTTGGCCACGGCATCCGGGTAGACGCGCAGCGCGCCCTCTGCGATGGCGGCCGCGGCCTCGGCAGCGGTGAGTGAGCCCTTGAACTTGTCCGGAGCGATGAGAATGCGCATGCCGCCCATCATGCCAGCCCGGCGCAGGAAAGCGCTTGCCCGATCCGGAATACGGACAGCTGTGGCCTACGGACCAGGCACCTTGCCCCTGAGCACGGCGAAGTATCCGGGAATCCGGCTGTCGCCGTATGCGTCCATCAGCGGGTTGGTTTCGATAGTGGTGGGACCGTCCTCCACGAGCGTCCACCGGTCCGGGGGCATCACCCGGGCAAGTTCCTTCGGCCCGAAGCGGCCGGGCATGGGCAGTTTCCGGATGGCCAGTTCCAGTGGGGCTGGGATGCGTCGGCGCGAAGCGCCCAGGTGCGAGACATATTCCACCGGGTTCCCGTTGAAGTTCGTCTCCGCCAGGAAAACCCTGCCGCGCACACCCACCAGCCGTAGAATATTTTCCATCATCGCGGCCTGGTCGGCGGCGTCCAGGACATGGAGTACGCCGCGGATGAAGACGTTGGCGTCCGTCCCTTCCGCCAGACCGGCAGACGCGCCGGGTCGTGTCATGTCCCGCGCCACGAAGCTGATGTTGTTGATGCCTGCGGACTCGTCCTGCGCGCGGGCCACCGCGTGGTCCGATACGTCCACCCCCGTGACCTGCGGGGAAAACGCCGCGAGGGCCCGGCTGAAGCCGCCATGCCCGCACCCCACATCCACCACAGGGAGGCCGGGATCGAAGTGCCGCACCAGGATGTCACGGTAGCCCAGCAGCTCGTGATCGGTCCCGGAGTCCCACAGCACTTCGCTCTGGGCGCCCGTGCTGGCGATCCCCGCCCAATATCTGTCCCAGGCAACGGTGCGGTTTTTGGGCGCAGAGCGGGACAGGCTGATGAGCTTGGGCAGGATCAGATACTTCCGCCAGGCGGCGGGCATCGACTTCGACGGGGAGGACACCGTTCAAATATAGGTCCCCCAACGACGCACGGCCCCGCGCGGGGATCGCATGGTGCTCAGGCCGTGCCTGCCTGACCCTTCCGCAGCCAGGCCATGGCCTCATCCCGGGACGTAAAGAAACGGGTGGGGCAGGGCAGCTTGTTGATGCCCAGGATGAAATTGGCCAGCACCTTGTCAACCGGCGAGGACCCCAGCAGCGCAATGCGGGACGCCTGGCACGGCCTGCCGAAAACGGCGCGGGCACCCCGGCTGACCTGCGCCGTAGTAGCCATATCCACCAGCATGGGATGGCGGAGCTCCCCGCACAGTTCGTTGACGCCGCGCATGGCAGCCTCGGCGTCCGCTTCGGAGATGGACACCGCCCGCGGCCACTTCAGCTGGACAACACCGTGCCCATCCAGTGTCAGATCTGCCTTGGCAGCGTCTGCAGGCTGACTCGTCACGATTACCCTCCGCGCATCTCTATAAGGACCAGGTGTGCCCCGTCACCCTACAATGTACTCATTCAGGACTGAGCAGGTGCTCAATCAGCAGCGAGGGGGACGGCTTGCCAGCGGACACGCCACATTTTGCCACCGTGCCATACCTGGCTGTCGTTGCGGATCCTGACGCCGGGCGCCGGGGATTCACCGCGGCAACCTTGGAAGCGGCGGGTTTCATGGTCCGCACAGCCGGGAGTGCCGCCGGCCTGACCGCCCTGCTCGGCGACGGCGAGCCGTCAGTTCTCGTCCTGGACAGTTCGCTCTCGGATGTCGACGTCAGCGCTCCCGTGCTGGTGCTCGTGGACCTGGACAGCCCGGCCGAGGTCAAAGCCGTGGAGCATGCCGGCGTGCGGGACTGTGTGGCCAAGCCGCCCGCGGCCAAGGAACTCGTGCACCGCGCCACTGCACTGATCAATTTGGTTTCCCGCCGGACCGAGGCGCGCCAGGAAGCCGAGACGTTGCGCGAGAGGCTGCGGCAGGTATCCGCAGCCATCCGCGGAACCAACGATCCACAGCAGATCGCCGACTTTGTGGTGAAAGGCTTTGGTGAGACCTTCGGCGCCGACCGGGTCTGGCTGACCACGTTCGACGACTACAGGGTCCCACTCATCACCGCCCAATGGCACCGTTCCAGGCTTGCGCCACTGCCCGCAACCCTGTTCGCGGACGCGGAACAGGCACGTACCGCAGCTGATCTCCTGTGGGCACAGTCGGAATCCCTGACTGCGGAAGGGGCCTTTGTCCAGGGCGGCAGTGGCGACGTCGCGCAGCCGGCGGAACTTGCCGCACTTGGCGCGGCCGCATCCGTCGCCGTCCCGATGGGGGAGGGCAGTTCGTCGCTGGGCATCATCTGGATAGCGTTGCTGGACTCCCCGAGGGAATGGTCACGAACTGAGCTCGGGCTGATCCAGCACGTGGCCGGCAACGCCGCTCATGGCCTGATCCAGAGCCACCTGATCACCAGCCAGCAGCAGGTGGTCAAGCAGCTCCAGCAGCTGGACAAAGCCAAGACCGATTTTCTGGCCACCGTCAACCATGAGCTTCGCACCCCGCTGACGTCGATCATGGCGTACCTGGACATGATCCAGGAGAACACGTCCGATCCGGTGTCCAACGAAGTCCACCAGATGCTGGACATCGTGGTCAGGAATACCGAACGGCTGCGCCTGCTGATTGAAGACATGCTGAGCGTTTCCCGCAACGGGCACGAGCTCAGCCCCCTCCAGCTGACACCCTTCCGGCTGGACCGGACACTCGAGATTGTCACCGCCGCGCTGACACCGCTCGCGAAGCTGCAGAACGTCACCATCTTGCTGGCCCCCTCGGCTGACAACCCGGAAATTATGGCCGATGAAGTCCAGCTGCAGCAGGTCTTCACCAACCTGGTCTCCAACGCCATCAAGTTCACGCCAAGTGGAGGCCGGATCGATGTTACGAGCGTTTCGTGTACCGAAACCGACGGCACCCGCTGGGCAACCGTGAGCGTCTCAGATACGGGGATGGGGATCTCCAGCGATGAAATAGCCCACGTCTTCACCCGCTTCTACCGGGCCTCCAACGCCATGTCCGGGGCGGTGCCGGGCACCGGCCTGGGCCTGGCCATCACCCAGGACATCGTCGATCGCCACGGCGGGCGCATCGACGTAGCGTCGGAACTGGGCCTGGGGACCACTGTCACGGTGAAACTCCCCCTCGCCGCACACGCATCGCAGAATCCCTGAACCCCGGAGAGGAGGACGCATTGTTCGCGGACGATGATCCCAGGCTGTCCCAACTGTTGGAGGGCATTGTCCGGCTTGCCTCCGGCGACCTCCAATCGCGGATTGAGGTCTCACCGGCCCGGGACGAACTCGATGCCATCATCATGGGCACCAACCTTCTGGCCGAGGACCTGCAGATCATCTACGAGGAACTTGAACAGCGCGTCGAGGACCGCACGCAACTCCTCCACGAGGCCCACCGCGAAATGCAGATGATGGCCATGCAGGATCCGCTCACTGGCCTTGCCAACCGCTCAGCGCTCCTTGCCGCGATCAAGTCAGCCCAGGACGACGACGGCGGCGCCGCCAGCCAGCCCGTCGTCCTGCTCCTGGACCTCGACGCCTTCAAATCCATCAACGACGCCCTTGGCCACGACGCCGGCGACCAGGTGCTGATCACAGTCGCCAAGCGCATCCGCGGCGCCGTCCGCGGCACCGATGTTGTGGCGCGGCTCGGCGGCGATGAGTTCGCCATTGTTATGCCTGCCACGGGTCCCGACCAGGCCGCCGTCGTCGGTCAACGCATCCTGGCCGCCCTCAAGGTACCGATCGAACTGCCCGACCGGACCATCCGCTGCGGGGCGAGCATCGGGCTCAGCATGGGGGAGGCCGGGCGTTCGGCCGAGGACTTGCTCATGGAAGCCGATGTTGCGATGTACGCTTCCAAGGCCGAGGGCCAGAACCGGCTGCATGTGTTTGAGCCCGGGCTCCTGCTGGTCCGCAGGCTCCGCAGCCAGTTGCTTGACGACCTCCGAATCGCCGTCAAGGGCGAAGGGCTGGTTCTCCACTACCAGCCCGTGATCGAGCTGGACACGGGACGGATTGAAGGCGTGGAGGCCCTGGTCCGCTGGCAGCACCCCACCCGCGGGCTCATCATGCCGGATGAGTTCATCCCCCTTGCCGAGGACGCCGGGCTGATCTCTGAGCTTGGCCTGTGGGTCCTCACGACGGCGGTTCACCAGCTCCGGCGCTGGATTGACGACGCACTCGTGGACAGTACGTTCTCTGTCCGGATCAACATCTCCGCCACCGACCTGCAGAGCCTGCAGTTCATTGAAGACGTCCGGGGCGTGCTCAAGGAAACGGGTGTCCGGCCGGAGCAGGTTGTCCTGGAACTGACGGAAGTGGCCATCGTAAGGGGCAACGAACTGGACCGGTACTCACTGGGTGGGCTCCGGGGGCTTGGGGTCGGAATCGAGATCGACGATTTCGGGACAGGCTACTCCTCCATCAGCTATCTTCGCCGGCTCCCCGTGGACCGCGTCAAGGTGGACCGCTCCCTGATCGAGGGACTGGGCACCGACCCCAGCCAGCCAGCACTGGTGGCCGCCGTCCTGCAGCTGGTACGGGCCTGCGGGCTCGAAGCTGTCTGGGAAGGAGTGGAAACGGCGGAGCAAGCCGAGCATCTGCGGAACCTCGGCTGCCTGAGCGCGCAGGGATATTACTTCAGCAAGCCGGTTCCACCCGAACAGGTCCCCGGGCTACTGGCGAAGGCTTCAGCGGAGAGTAATAGCAGTTAATCCGGGAGGGGCTGCGCTTTTGGCCCATACCGATATACGATCTAGTTGCGGTATCATATTCTCCGCGGCCAGGGAGATCGGCCTAAAATTAGAAGTAGCAAATTCCGAAGGCGTTTTGAAATTTTGAAAATAGAATGGCCAGCGGGCCATTACTTCGTCAATGGGGGGCGTTGCTAATGACTGTTCGGGTGCAAGCATGGGGAGTTATCGCTGCGGTATTAGCGGATCCAGATCCTGCCGGGGCGGCAATCCGCCAGCGCCTTAGCGACCGCCTGGGCGAAAACCCGGGCGTACCGGAGCGGGCCTTGCTGGAGTACCTCCTGGAGCGCCGGCAAGAGGATGCCGAGCAGGAGGGCACCCCGGACACGGCCCACGCGCCGCAGCCGATGAACGCCATGCCACCACATCTGGCTGAGCGGCTGCATTCATTGCGGAGCCTGTCTCGGATCAGCGCATTGCTGGAGAACCAGATGCTGATGACCGCCTTCCAGCCTATTTTCGGCCTCGACTCAAGGTCTGTGGTGGGCGTCGAGGCGTTGTCGCGCTTTGTGAGCGACGACGGCGCAGGCGCGGAACTCTGGTTTGCGGAAGCTGCTGCCGTTGGGCTCGGCGCAAATCTGGAATTCTCGGCTCTCGGTTCTGCGGCGTCGGCCGCCGCGAATCTCCCACCACACCTTTATGTCGCCATGAACATCTCCCCGACGTCCTGCCTCGATCCGCGGCTCCCCGAATTGTTTGACCACATCGAGTTGCCCATAGACCGTATTGTGCTCGAATTGACGGACGGAATTCCCGACGAAGAATACTCGCATTTCATTTCCGCAATTACTCCGCTGCGGGAACGTGGTCTGCGTATTGCAATTGACGATTCACACTCCGGCGCCGGCACCCTAAGCCGGATGCTGCACCTGCGCCCCGACTTCATCAAACTCGGCAGAAGCGTGATCAGCGGTGTGGACTGGGACGCCTCCCAGCGAGCTCTTGCGGCCTGCATGGTGGACTTCGCGGCCCAGATCGGCACCGTCCTGGTGGCGGAAGGGGTTGAAACAGCCGAAGAACTCAGCGTCCTGACGGAGTTGGGCTTCAGCGCCGGACAGGGATACCTGCTCGGCCGGCCGTCAGTACTGCCGATGGATTGGGAGTCCTGGAACACTCCCCTCGATCCGGAAGAACTCCGGCACGTCACCGCCGCCGATTCCGGCCACGCCTTCCCTGGCCCTGGTGGCGCTGACCGGCACTGATACGGTTGCGCCCCACGTAAGGTTGCGCCGCACGGTGACGCATGGCGTTACTCGTCGTGCCCCTGGTCCCCACTCATCTGGTCCTCCATGGGCGGGGTCTCCCCGGGCGGCACTCCCCCGCCCGGCTCCAGGCCGGTAATGTTCCCCTCTGCGGGGTCCGGATTGGCTGAGTCCGCGGAGTCCTTCGCGGGCCGATGGGCTTCCTTCGCTGATGGAGTGTCTTGTTCCGGGAGGTTGCTGCTCATGGCACTGGTTCCTTCCTGGGTGCGGCCGGGGCTGTTCCCAGCTCTGGACTAATTGTAAGCATGCTGATAATTCTGGAGGATAGGTTCCGGCGGGATCTCAGAGGTGCTGCCGGGCTCGCATTTCAGGAAGGAGCGGTCAGATGGGCATTGGCGACAGCATCAGCAAGGCGGCTGAGAACGCGATGGAGGACTTGGCGGGTACGTCCAAACCGACCGATGGTACAAGCGTTCCGGAGCCAACGGATCCCAACAGCGACGTCGAAGTGCACTCATCCATCAGCGAGGGTTCCAATGCCATGGAAGCCGAAAAGGAAAAGGCTCCTGGCCTGAAACCTGGCCCCACCACGGGGCCGGTGTCCGCCGACCCCGCCCCGTCCGAAAATGACAGCGGGACCACAGAATCCGAAACCGAAGACGCGCCTGATGTTCCCCGCGGCGTCCCGGGACCTGGCGGCCTGCCGGAAGGCGACCCCGGCGAGCTTCGTGCCGATCCCGGCGAAGGCGGCGAGGACCCCTCTACGCAGTTGGGCCGCAGCTGACTTTAGAGGCCGAAGGCCGGCCAAGCGGCGCGTGGCCGGCAGCCACGCGAGGTCAACTGCCCGGCCACTCATCCCGTTCCTGCAGGACCTGCTTCAACAGATCGGCCCGGTCCGTCACGATCCCGTCCACACCGAGATCCAGCAGGCGGCGCATCTCGGCGGGCTCATTGATGGTCCACACATGAACCACCAGGCCGAGGCGGTGCGCGCGCCGGATGAAGCCCGGCGTCACCACCGGGATCACGCCGTGCCGGACTGGAACCTGCAGGGCCTGAACGTCATGCAACGGCCGCCGGAGCACAAGGCGCAGCAAAGCAACTGGAAGCACGGGGCCGAGCAGGACGAACAGCCCGTTCGTCACCACGCCCGCCGACGACGCAACCGGGCGGCTCAGCAGCTTCAGAACCGCCCGCCGGCGGCGGTCTGAAAAACTCGCCACCAGGACCCGCTCATGCGCCCTGTGCCGTTCTATGCCGGCTGCCAGACTGCGCACGGAATCCCAGTCCTTGACGTCGAGGTTCGCCCGGATGTCAGGGAACGCCGTGAGCAGTTCATCGAACAGCGGCACCGGCTCGCGCCCGCCGATCCGTGCGGCTGCCACCTCGGCGGCGGTCAGTTCGGTGACACGGCCACGGCCGTCGGTGACCCGGTCAAGGGTTTCGTCGTGGAAAAGCAGCAACACGCCGTCGGACGTGGTGTGGACGTCCGTTTCGACGTGCGTGTATCCGAGGTCGACGGCGGCGCGGAACGCGGCCATCGAGTTTTCGAACCCTTCCCCGGAGAATCCGCGGTGGGCCATGGCGATGGGGCGCGCGGGACGCGAATCATCCCCGGAAGTGTCAAAGTACGGCCAAGTCACGCTGCGAGCGTACCGGAACCGGCCGCTATGCCTCCTGCAGCATGATCTCCACGCCGTCGCTGCAATGCAGCAGCGTGCGGCCCAAGCCGTCGTCGAGGGCCACCCAGACGGCGGTGTGGTCCGAGGTGATGGCGTCCACGAGCCCGCCGGTTTCGTAACCGGGGGTGAGGAAGACCCGCACCCGGTCGCCCTCTTTCAGTGCTTTCCAGTGCGCAGCCGGTTCTGCCGGTCGCAGCGGCGCTTCGGCCGCACGTTGGTTGCCGTTCCTTGCCATGACTTCCCCTCAAGCTGCGGATGTGTATATCCACGGCCCACGTTAGGGGGCGAAAGTGAACGTCAGGTGAGCGGAAGCTGTGAATCCCGGCGTTATGAGCCGGCTCAGGACAGCTCTACCCCAAGCGCTGCGAGCCTGGCCTCGAGAACCTGGGCCACGCCGTCGTCGTCAAAATGGGGTGCCTGCTGCCCGGCGGCGCGGATGGCTGCCGGGTGGCCGCTGGCCATGGCGTATCCGTTGCCCGCCCAGCGCAGCATCTCGACATCGTTGGGCATGTCGCCGAACGCCACCACGTCGGTGGCGTCGATCGAGAGGGACTTCGCGTACTCGGCCAGGGTGACGGCCTTGTTGACGCCGGGAAGGGACAATTCCAGCATGGCCACGCTGGGGGCGGAATGCGTTGCGTACGCGAGGTGCGCCACGGCGGGCCGGACGGCGGCGAGGAACTCGTCCGGGGTGCCCTCCCGGACGATCGCGAGGAATTTCACGACGGCGTCGTCCGCGGTCAGCGTGTCAGTCAGCGGCGCGGGGGTGAATTCGGACAGCAGCTCGCTGGAGCCGTTCTCAATGAAGCCCGGCTCCAGGTGGAACCCGGTGAGGGTTTCAGCGGCGAACAGCGCGGCCGGGCGCAGGTCCTTGATGATCCGGCGGATTTCCAGCACGGCACCAATGCTCAACGTCTGGGCGGAGACCAGCCGGTCCGTTTCGAGGTCCCACACTACGGCGCCGTTGGAGCAGATCACCGTGCCGGTGTGGCCCAGCTGTTCCTCGAGGGGGTGGAGCCAGCGCGGCGGACGGCCGGTGACGAAAACAAGCTCGATGCCGGCGTCCCGGCAGGCGTGGAAGGCGCGGATGGTGCGGTCACTGATTTTTCCATCGTGCCCAAGGATCGTTCCATCGATATCACTTGCTACCAGCCGCATCCTGCCAGTCTACGTGGGGCGGTGGACATGCCTAACCGGCGGGCCTGGCTTCGGCAGATCGTTCGCTGAAGTCGTCCCGAGACGTTTTTTTACTCTCCGCGACGCCACATTGAGCCTTCGCGACGCCGGGTGAACGCCCGTGTCCGGAACCATTGTGGCGTGTCGGGGCCGTCCGTAATCTCTTCTCCAGTACTCGCCCCAACAAAGGAATCCCCATGGCAACTCCGCAGGACAACAGTCCGCAGAACCCGCAGAACTCCACCCGCATCGTCGCAGGACAGTCCGCCGCTCCGAAGCGCCCGCTCGGCCTGAAGATCGGCATTGTGGCCGGCGTCCTGGCCCTGATCGGCGGCGGCGTGGCCGTGGCAACCGCCGTCAACAACAACGCCACCGTGCCCGCCGCTTCCGTTGCAGCGCCGGGCAATGCCGCGGCGGAGCTCAAGCTCGGCTACTTCGGCAACGTTACCCACGCCCCCGCCCTGGTGGGCGTCAGCCAGGGTTACATCGCCGGCGAGCTGGGCGATACCAAGCTCAGCACGCAGGTATTCAACGCCGGGCCCGCCGCGATCGAGGCGCTGAACGCCGGCGCCATCGATGCCACCTACATTGGCCCGAACCCGGCCATCAACTCGTTCGTCAAGAGCGGCGGGGAATCGGTGAACATCATTGCCGGTGCTGCCGCGGGCGGCGCGCAGCTGGTGGTCAAGCCGGAAATCACCGCAGCCGCTGACCTGAAAGGCAAGACCCTGGCGTCCCCGCAGCTCGGCGGCACCCAGGATGTGGCGCTGCGCGCATGGCTCTCGGCCCAGGGTTACAAAACAAACGTCGACGGCAGCGGCGACGTCGCCATCAACCCCACCGAGAACGCTCAGACCCTGAAGTTGTTCCAGGACGGAAAGCTCGACGGCGCGTGGCTGCCTGAGCCGTGGGCGTCCCGGCTGGTGCTCCAGGCCGCGGCCAAGGTCCTGGTGGATGAAAAGGACCTGTGGGACGGTTCGCTGACCGGCAAGGCCGGCGAGTTCCCCACCACCATCCTGATTGTGAACAAGAAATTCGCCGCCGAACACCCGGACACCGTGAAGGCCCTCCTGCGCGGCCACGTCAAGTCAGTGGAGTGGCTGAACGGGGCGGCTGCCGGCGAAAAGGCCACCGTCATCAATGCGGCCCTGAAGGAAGCCGCCGGAGCCGAGCTCAAGGGCGACGTCATTGAGCGTTCACTGAAGAACATCGTGTTCACCGTGGATCCTCTGGCCGGCACCTACTCCAAACTATTGAAGGACGGTGTTGAGGCCGGCACCACCAAGCAGGCGGACATCAACGGCATCTTCGACCTCACCGCGCTGAACGGAGTAACCGGAGAGAAGACCTCCGCGGCGGGGCTGGGCAAAGAGTAGCTTCTTCCTGCGGGTCGGTCGCTCCATCGTGCAGCACACGGTGGAGCGGCCCAGGGAATAGTTCGGCAACTGCCAGCCAAAGGTTGCCTTGGCGCAGTCATCGGTCGGCCCGCACTCTAGGTAAGTGCGATGCGTGCCAATAGGAGCGCGCCCACGGTCACGTCGAAGACGGCGCGGCCGTTTTCATGCGTGAAGGGTATCTCCGCCGGCGCGGCGTCCCCCGGCTGCGTGACGGTCACCCGCCGCGGCATCTTTCCGCCGCAGGGGATGGCGACCTTGAAGCTGGCACTCTGCCCCTTGAACCCGCCAGTATCGAGGCCGTGGATGTTGGCGAAGAGCACATCCAGGCGGTGCTCCGTGCGCTGTCGCAGGTCGATGACCACCGCTGGCGGCGCATCGGTGACAATGGTGTGCCCGCCCGCCTCCAGGATCCGCACCAGCTGGGTCGTCGTTGCTGCTTCGGTGGTCTGGTAGTACGTCTGCCCCACCTGCTGGGTCACCAGTACCACTGCACCACGGCCGTACGTCGTGCGCACCCAGTTGGCGCCTGCCTTGATGCCAAACGCCTCCAACAGCGCCGGCTTCGCCCGCAGCGCGCCGTTCTCATCGAAGACGCCGGCATCGGTACCACCGGTGACCAGCAGCGTGCCGCCAGCCTCGACGTAGCTCTTCAGGCTGGCGATTTCCCCCTTCGACAGCGCCGCCGGCCGTGGCGCCACCACCAGCGGGTAGGGCGCGAGCCGCGCCGGCTTCAAGTGCGGCGTGGTGACGACGTCGTACGGCGCGTGCGCGTGGATGAGGGCCTTGCAGATGCCGCGGTATTCGCCGAGGTAAGGCAGGGTCTTGGCGGAGTCGGACAGCGTGCTCGCCGACCAGTCCTCATCAGCCGGGTTGATGCTGGTATAGAGCCCCACGCCGGCGTTCCGGTCGACATAGTCGCGGCTGGCACTGGAGAAGACCACCGCCACCGCGTTGGCGCTCTCACCGGCCCAGATGTCGTTGTTGTCCTTGAGCCAGCCATACATCTTGCCGCGCCAGGCATCGCCTACCGTGTTGTTGAGGAGCGGGACCTGGCTCTCGTAGGGCCGCACGCCACCGGCGATGCAGATGGCCATGACCCGCTCGGCGTCGTCGGTCTCCTTGCCGTAGCAGATCGCCCAGCCCGGGTTCTTGCCCGCGCAGCCGCGGCCGTGGCGCATCATGATCGCCATCGAGATCCAATCGTCGGCGGGCGCCTCGCGCATGCCGGTCGCGTCGCTGGCGGCGCTCACTTCCCACACGCGCAGCACATCGCCGGCGTCACGGCTGGCGCCGTCGAGACCCTCCACCGTGGCGTTGCTGTAGTCCACGGTGCCGGTCTCGACGATGAGCTGGAAATCGGGCCGTACCGTGCGCGCACCGGCAAGCACCGCCTGCTCGAACTCGTGGATGACGCCGTGGCGCCACGCCACCCACCGGCGAAACACCGGATTGTTCCAATCCACGCGCGTGGGCTGGGCGAGCCCGGTCTCGGCGCGGAACTTGGCGGCGCAGGAGGCGTTGGTGCATGGCCACACCCCGACGATGTCCGAGAGCAGCGGGACGTCGCCCCACAAACCGTCGAGTGAGGTCTGCGCCAGCCGCTTCACCCGGCTGATGAAGTAGTCGCGGTAGCCAGAGGTGGGGCAGAGCCAGGCGCTCTCGGTCCCCCTTGGCACCCAGAAAACGCGGCCCCCGCCGACAAACTTATTCGGCCTGCCGTCGATGCCGCGCTGCACCCAGTCCGGGTGATCCTTCCACATGGTGCGGCGCCTGTCCCGAGCGCTCCTGGTGAGCGCCTCCAGCATTGGATAGTAGGCCACCGCCTTCATGCCGCGCTGGTGGCATTTCTTCGCCACCGCCTCGATGTAGACCACGCTTTCCTCGAAGCGTGCGCCGGTCATATAGAAGGAGAGATCGGAATCGATCACCACCACGCTCACGTGCGCGGCCGCGAGCACGTCCAGTCGCGCGTCAACGTCCGGATCCTCCGAGTAGGTCTCGAACCCCGCCACGCGCGCGTCGGAGACCCAGCTCAACTCCGCAGGTGGCAGCTCCACGATCGGCGGGAGCCCACCCTGCGGCGTCTCCGTCCCCGGTACCGGCGTCTGGCCGCCGCCACCCGCGCCGCCGAGCAGGTTGCTTCCACACCCCGCACCAACGGCGGCAAAGCTCAGCGTGACTGCAACGAATTTGCGTCTGGAAATTTCGGGCCTTGGTCCGGGACGGTACAAAATGACTGCCTTCCTTTTGAGGAAGCCCCCCACCTACATCCTCGACCAGTGTGGGCGAATGATTGCCAGTTGCACAAGGGGGTTGCGGCTTCGACTCCGGCTATATTTCTCAAACGTGCAAGCCGTCCTGCTCTTGGCTCATGACGCTGAGCATGTTTCTGGTGCCGGGCAACAGGAACGGCAGAACCTAAGACGGGCACAAACGGCGCGACGGGCCTGATCAGGCCTTCGCGATCGGCAGCACCAGCAAATAGCCGGTCGGCAGATCGCTGCTCCAGCGCCGCGGCTCGCGAACCACGAACTGCGTCGCCAACTGCTCGGGGGTGAGCAGGCTGTTCGGCGCGGGCGACGGACCCCACTGCCCGCTGCCGTGCGGGTATAGAGGATCCTGGACGCGGATGCCGGTGACCGAAAATTCACGGAATTGGCCGGGATCGCCGAACGACTCGAACCCGCTCATCACCCACGCGTGTCGACCGCTCCACATCACCAGCCCGACAGGCCGGCCCGTGTCGGCGATGGCGCGCGCCGCTGTCTGCAGCGCGTCCTCGTAGTCGGCGATGCTGACGACGCCGTATGGCCCCATCCCGACCGCGGTCAGCACCTTCGCCCAGCCGAGCGGGTTGGCACCGTTAAACGAGTTGGACGACCGTGCCCGGGCCATCTCCCACAGCTCGCCCTGCTGAGCGCGATCGGTCCACGTGCCACCGCCTGTGTCGTCGATGAGGTTGTGCGCGATCTGGATGCTCGCCGCAACACACCAGTCGAAGGTGTACTGCGGAACGAAGTCACCCTCCTGGTAGAGATTGAGGGCGAACGCCGCCCGGGGCGCAGGGGTTGGTGTCGGAACCGGTTTCGGCGTCAGGGCTGGGGTCTGGCGAGGTACGAGGTCGACGTCGGGCGCGGATGGCGGGGCCGAGGACGTAGCGGTCCGTTGAGCGGTGGCGGCCTCATCAAGGCCGACCGCGGGCGCACAGGCTGTCAGGAGGCTCGCCAGGACGACGAGCCACACCACAAAACGAGGCTGGGTGCCGGTCATGATCGATCCAGTCTAGCGCGACGTGCCTGCGAGATTCATGACTCGACGCATCAGCCCACACAGCCGCCGACGTACCGCGGGTGAGTGTGAATACGATGGGAGAAAGTTTTATTCCTTGGCCTGAATGCCGAGAAGTCGACTGCGTGCTTGGCCGTTTTTCCGGTTGATAAGCGAAAGTCAGTCCGAATGTCGTCGCGTCATTGCTGCTGCCGCTTCACCATCTCAGTGATCCAGATGGGCGCGAACGGAGAGGTACAGTTCGGCGGCGTGGGGTAATCCTTGAGCACCTCCAGACGTTCCCCGATGTCCAGGGCACGGGCGCGGTGCCCGGCGTGCTCAATGCCGATCTGGGCCAGGCAGTGGTTCATGGCCCACTGCAGGCGGTCCGGGGCGGCCTGCATCTCCGCCTCGATGATGTCGAGCAGTCCCGGGAGGTCGAGGCCCTCTGGTTGCTTCACCACGCGGTCGCTGGTCAGCGCCCAGCCTGCACTGGCCACCACAGGATCCCGATCGGCGAACCAGAGCACTCGCAGCGTCTCGGCGTGCGGGCTCTTCTTCACCACGTAGTTCACCAGCCAGTCCTGCACCTTGGGCGTGCCCGCCTGGCGCAGCATGGCGTCCAACTCTGCACTCCCGAATGCCTTCACACGGCAGATCAGCAGCGCCAACAGCCGGGCCGCAGTATCCCCGGTGGCCCACAGCTCGAGCGCGAGCTCCTGCTGGGTCTTGAGCCGCTTGGCCACCGCCCGCAGCTTGCCGAGGTTCACCCCGTGGTCGTCACCGTGCCGGGCGTTCACTTCACGGGCCCTCGGGTCCTCGAGCGCGGCCAGCTCGGCCAGCACCTCGTCCACCGTCGTCCCGGTCACCGCCGTTGTCTGGGCCACCTCAGTCTC
Organism: Pseudarthrobacter sulfonivorans; assembly: GCF_031454915.1. Taxonomy (GTDB): domain Bacteria; phylum Actinomycetota; class Actinomycetes; order Actinomycetales; family Micrococcaceae; genus Arthrobacter; species Arthrobacter sulfonivorans_C. The sequence goes on from NZ_JAVDRS010000002.1 coordinate 565,295, forward strand.
CTGTCCATCGTGCGTGCGGGATGCAGGTTCAGCCTACCCACCGATGCGGAATCCCGCGGCTTCAGAGCAGCATGGCTCGGCGCAGCCATGCCTCAAGGGCCGGTCCGACCTCGCGAACTTCTTCGCCGCGCACCGCCAGCCCTTCGCCGATGGTCGCCCCAGGACATGAGGCGGCATAGTCCCGCCCGGTGGTGCCGAGTCCGCTCATGGCATGGGTGGTGACGGGGTAAATGGTTTTGCCGTTGAAGTCGTAGCTTTCGGCGAATGTCGACATGATCATCGGTGCCCGGACGTTCCATACGCCGCTGGCCAGGAGAACGGTGCCGTACTGGTCGATCGAGGGCAGCGGGGAGGTGATCGCGGGGCGGGCATCCGCATCCTGCTCGCGGACGTTGCGGGCGACGGCGGCATCGTAACTGTCAGGGTAGGGGTCAGCGGCCACGATCCGGTGCACGTCGCATGCGATGAGGCTGCTGACCATGCCCGCCAGGACCTCGGTGTTGCCGACGTCGAGCTCGGTGCGTCCGCCGTAGTAGTAGTTCTCCCCGGCACGGGAGAAGTAGGCCAGCAGCACCCGTCCACCGCTTGCACGCGGGGCGGGGCTGCTCTGGGTCGCGGTGGACTCAGCAGTGTCCTGGGCGGGCATGGTGTTTGGCTCTCCTGTGGTGCATGCTGACGTCCCGGCGGCCACCACCGCACCGGCTAGGCCGGCGAACGCGGAGCGCAGCACGGTTCGCCGCTCGATGCTCGGCAATTCCATGCGCATCGTGGCCTTAGTCGACGCGGCGCTGGCCGAGAAAGCTGACCATCTGGGGATCGCGGTGGTCGAAGAACAACGAGGTGCCCGTGTCCATGGGTGCGATGAGGGCCATTTCTGCTGCGCCCAGTTCGAAGTCGAAAACGTCCAGGTTTTCGGCCATGCGGTCCGGGCGGACGGATTTGGGAATCACGACGACGCCGCGCTGGATAAGCCAGCGGAGCACCACCTGTGCCACGGACTTTCCGTGCGCGCTGGCGATGGACGTCAGGGTGGGGTCGGAGAACAGGTTGTTCCTTCCCTCCGCGAACGGGCCCCAGGACTCATGCTGGACACCGTGCTCCCGCATGAAATCATGGTCGGCCTGGCGCTGGTGAAACGGGTGGGTTTCAATCTGGTTCACGGCCGGGGTGATGTCGTTGTGCGTAATCAGGTCCATCAGCCGGTCTGTGTGGAAGTTGGACACGCCGATGGCCCGGACCAGTCCTTCAGCGTGCAGCTCCTGCATGGCCCGCCACTGGCTGTAGTAGTCGCCGTAGGGCTGATGCATCAGGTACAGGTCAACGTGGTCCAGGCCCAAGCGCTTCAGCGAGTTCTCGAAGGCGCGTTTCGTGTTGCTCTCGCCCGGGTCCTGCACCCAAAGCTTGGTGGTGACGAACAATTCGTCGCGGGCGATGCCACTGTTCCGCATGGCGCGGCCAACAGATTCCTCGTTCTGGTACGCGGCTGCGGTGTCCAGTGAACGGTAGCCCGCTGCGAGCGCATCAGTGACGGCCTGCTCGGTCTGGTCTTCCGGGATCTGGTAGACGCCGAAACCGAGGACTGGCATTTCGACGCCGTTATTAAGCGTGATGGTGTTCATGGCAGGTTCCTTGCGGTGGTGAGTTGGGGCTGGCTCTGGGACTGGGCAGCGGCGTATTCCCGGCCGGAGACCGGTTCGAGCCATATGGCGGTCTTGCCGCCGTCGTTCTCGAGGAGGGCCAGGTGGCACATCATGCTGTCCGCGGTGGCGCCGTGCCAGTGTTCTTCTCCGGGTGGGGTGTGGACGGTATCTCCCGGACGTATGACGATGACGGTGCCGTCGCGGGTGGCGACGAGCCCCGTGCCGTCCGTGCAGTGCAGGGTCTGTCCGAGCGGGTGTGAATGCCAGTTCGTGCGGGCACCCGGCGTGAAGCGGACCATGGCAGCCACGAGCCTGGACGGGGAGTCGGCATTGTGCAGCGTGTTGACATACACGTCCCCGGTGAACGTCTCTGCCGGGCCTCGAGCGGTGGTTGTGGGAGGGATGAGTTTCATCTCCCAAGAGAACCAGTCATTGGGCGTGCCCGGGAGTGCCTGCTGTTACAGGTACTACCAGTACCTGTATGGGCAAGGCCAGCCGCCTCCTTGCTCCCCCGGGTCATGCCGCTTACTCCTCCGGAACCGCGTTCAGTTCCGCGCGGGTGGGCGGGTTGGCGCCGGGGCGGGAGACAGTGACGGCCGCTGCGCGGGAGGCGTGGGCCAGCAGTTCAGCAAGGCCCTCGGCTGGCAGTTCGCGCAGGTCCTTCCGGTTCTGTGCGCCGTCCAGGCCCCGGTCCACAATCCCGGAAAGCAGCGCAGCCATGAAGGAATCCCCCGCACCCACGGTGTCCGCCACCTCCACTTCGGGTGCCGGATATTCTGCCTCGCCGGCGGCGGTGATCCCCCACGGACCGGCCGCGCCGCGGGTAACCACTACCATCGCCGGCCCCTCCGCACCGTCCTGGGACAGCCAGCGGCGGGCCGATTCCAGCACGTCGACGCCTGGGTACAGCCACGCGAGATCCTCATCCGAGGCCTTGACAACATCCGCCAGTGACGCGAACTTTTCCGCCTGCTTCCGTGCATAGTCCACGTCGGTGATGATGCTGGGCCTGCAGTTCGGGTCGAAGCTGATGGTGGCGGACGGGTGGGCGTGTTCCACGGCAGCGAACACCGCCGCGGCGCCCGGCGCGAGCATCGTGGCAATGGAGCCGGTGTGCAGCAGCGTGGTGCCCTGCAGCATAAAGGCGAGCCGGTCCGCCAGGTTGGGAAGCTCCCAGGCGAGGTCGAACGTGTAGGTGGCGGCGCCGTCGTCGTCAATCAGGGCGGTGGCCACGCTGGTGGGCAACTCGTCCGGGCCCTGCGGCAGCATCACGGAACTGGCCCGCAGGTGGGCGGCAACGGCGTCGCCGTAGGCGTCGCGGCCGTAGCGGCCGATGAACTGCACGGGATGGTCCAGGCGGGCCAGCCCCACCGCGACGTTGAGTGGGCTGCCGCCTACGTGGGCTTCGATTCCGGAGGCGCGCTGGACAACGTCAACAAGGCCCTCGCCGATAACAGTGAGCATGGGTCATACTCTGCCAGAGAAGCGGCCGCGCCACGCAGGTTTATTACCCATCGCCTACCATGGAGATATGACATCCCATGTCCTGCCGATGGCCGCAGCCATGCCCGACGTCGAGCACGTCCTCGCCGTCCGGGGAGCCGGCGGTTACCGCCAATACAGAATTCCCGCCCTCGCCGTCTCGCAGGCAGGCACTGTGCTGGCGGCCTATGACGGGCGACCCAACCTCGATGACCTGCCCAACCCGATCGATCTCCTGCTTCGCCGCAGCACTGACAACGGGCAGACCTGGGGACCCCAGCAGGTGGTGCGGACCGGCGGCGGCCTCAACGGCTACGGCGATCCGAGCCTCCTGGTGGACGCGGACACCGGCCGGATATTTTTGTTCCACGCCGCCGGAACGCGCGCCGGCTTCTTCGAGGCCGTGGCGGGAATGGAGCCCGATGACCACGTCCAGCACTGCGACCTCAGCTTCTCCGACGACGACGGCCTGACCTGGCAGCACCGCCGGATCACCGCCCAGCTCAAGCTCCGGCCGCCCGCACGCGCCGGCGAACCGGCCATCACCGGAATCTTCGCCGCGGCGGGCCAGGGCATCCAGATCCACGCCGGCCCTTTCCGCGGCCGGCTGGTGCAGCAGTACGTTGTCCTGGCCGGCGGCGAAATCATGGCGGCATCCGCCTACAGTGATGACCACGGCGAGAACTGGACGCTCGGGGAACTGATCGGCGCCGGCACGCACGGCTTCAGCCCCAACGAAAACAAGGTGGCCGCCCTGAAGGACGGCCGGCTTCTGCTCCACAGCCGAGGCACGCCGCGCCGCCTGGCCGCAACATCGGACGACGGCGGCGCCACCTGGGGTGCGCTGGCCCCGGTCGGGGACCTCCCGGACCCGGGCGACAACGGTTCGCTGGTCCGCTTCGACGGCCTGCCGTCCGTGGCCTGCTTCGCCCACGAAGCCACCGATTCATGGCTGCTGGCCACCAACAACCACGACACGTCATTGCGTCGGAACACCGCCCTCAGCCTGTCCGCCGACAACGGACGCAGCTGGCCGGCCAAGCTGGTGCTGTGCCCGGGCAGCTCTGCGTATTCGACGGCTGCACGGCTGCCCGACGGGAACATCGGCGTCCTGTACGAGCGGCAGGGATACCGTGAGATCGTGTTTGTTTCCGTGCCGGCGGGGCAACTCAGCAAACAGCTCGTTGCCTTTCGCGACGGCCCCGTTGGGAGTCCCCCGCCAGCGTCCGGCGACGATGCGCCGGAGCCCGACGGCGCTGCCGGCCTCGTGTTCGACATGGAAGTCCGCTCCATCACTCCCGGCCGCCCGCCCGTCTGGCAGAACGCCGGTGAGTTCTACGTGATGCCCGCCGGCGGTGACGAATGGGGCGTCCACACGTGGAAGGAAATCGGCCAGGGCTACACGGCCGAGGACGCCCAGGTGATCGGGACCAGGGAGGCGCAGGACCTCAACTACGGCCCCATCATTCCCGGCTACAAACCCGGGGACATCCTTGCGTTCACCGGCCGGGCACGCAACGACGGAACTGAGCCACTGACCCATGCCCGGCTGTCCGGCCCCGGCGCGGAGGACTTCCCCGCAGCAGATCTCGCCCCCGGCCAGGAAGCCCTCTACTTCACCCCCGGCTACACCGTCACCGAGGCGGACGTGGCACGCGGCCGCGCGGACGTGGTGTTCGACGTGACCGCAACGCGGGGCACCACAGCCGTGCGCCGCCGTCGTGCGTTCAGTTTTGACACCCGCACCGGGGCCATTAGCGCGCCAGGGTGAAAGAGCGTCCGGAGGAATTCGCGCTTGACGCGAGGCTGTGATGAGACTTACAGTCGACATACGAGCTCGGACGTCCTACATCCGATAAACCTTCTGGAATGGCGAGGCCCTCATGAACAACATCACCAAGAACCTGCCGCTGGTCAATGACGCCAGCCGCCGGAACTTCCTCAAGCTCACCGGCGCCATGGGTGCCGCTGCAGCCTTCACCACCACTCTCGCCGCCTGCGGCGGCCCGGCCCCCACCACCAACTCCGCCGGCGGCGGCGGCGCAGTCAACAAGGACCTCACCATCGAGGCGGGCATCTCCTACGCCCTCTCCACCGGCTTCGACCCGCTAAGCTCCTCCGGCGCCACGCCGATGGCCGCCAACCTGCACATCTTCGAAGGCCTGATCGAACTGCACCCGGCCACCCGCGAGCCATACAACGCCCTGGCCGCAACCGACCCCAGGAAGGTCAACGACACCACCTACCAGGTAACCATCCGGGACGGCGCCAAGTTCCACGACGGCACCCCCGTCACCGCCGAGGACGTTGCCTTCTCCTTCACCCGCGTCATGGACCCGGCCAACAAGTCGCTGTTCTCGCAGTTCATCCCATTCATCCAGGACGTGAAGCCCGTCGACGCCAAGACGGTCGAATTCACCCTCAAGTACGCCTTCCCCGGCTTCGGCCCCCGCATCTCCGTGGTCAAGGTTGTCCCCAAGGCCTTGGCCACGGACCTCAAGGCCTTCGACGCCGCCCCCGTCGGCACTGGCCCGTACAAGCTCATCTCCGCCGTGAAGGACGACAAGATCGTCTTCGAAGCCTTCGCCGACTACAACGGCCCGAAGCCCGCACTGGCCAAGGGCATGACCTGGCTCCTGCTCTCGGACGCCGCAGCCCGCGTCACCGCTGTCCAGTCCGGCCGTGTCCAGGCCATCGAAGACGTCCCCTACCTGGACGTCGACGGCCTCAAGTCCAGGGTCAAGGTTGAATCTGTCCAGTCCTTCGGCCTCATGTTCCTGTTGTTCAACTGCAGCAAGGCGCCGTTCAACAACAAGCTGGTCCGCCAGGCCCTGCACTACGGCCTGGACAAGGACGCCATTATCAAGAAGGCCCTGTTCGGCAACGCCGTAGCCGCCAGCTCCTACTTCCAGGAAGGCCACCCGGACTACGTCAAGGCCAAGAACGTCTACGGCTACGACGCCAAGAAGGCCGAAGACCTGCTCAAGGAAGCCGGCGTGACGAGCCTCGAATTCGAGCTGCTCACCACGGACACCGCCTGGGTCAAGGACGTTGCCCCGCTGATCCTCGAATCCTGGAACAAAATCCCGGGCGTGAAGGTCTCCGTGAAGAGCATCCAGTCCGGCGCGCTGTACACGGACCGCGTCGGCGCCGGCGACTACTCCGTCGTCGCGGCCCCGGGCGACCCGTCAGTCTTCGGCAACGACGCGGACCTGCTCCTGAGCTGGTTCTACTCGGGTGCCACCTGGATGGAAAAGCGCGCCTACTGGACTGCGCCGGAACGCGCCAAGCTGCAGGAACTGATGAACAAGGGTTCGCAGGCCTCCGCGGCGGATGCCAAGAAGATCACCGGCGAAATTGTGGACCTCGTCTCCGAGGAAGTTCCGCTCTACCCGATCTTCCACCGCCAGCTGCCCTCCGCCTGGGACGACAAGAAGCTCAACGGCTTCAAGCCGCTGCCCACCACCGGCATGTCATTCATCGACGTCGGACGCACCGCCTAACCAAGGCACTGCGTTGCGAGGCCTGCTCTGCGCCCCTCATCCCCCCGGGAGCACGCCGGGCAGGCCTCGCAACATTTGAACTGCAGCACCCAAACAAACCGGAGAACAAATTGGTCACGATATTGCGCCTGCTCGGCCGCAGACTCGCAGCACTGCCATTGATGATCCTGGGCATCACCCTGCTCGTCTTCCTCGTCCTGCAGGCCGCTCCCGGCGACCAGGCCAGCTCGGCCCTCGGCGACGGCGCGTCTGAAGAGGCGAAAGAGCAGTACCGCCAGGAAAACGGCCTGAATGATCCGCTGGTCCTCCAGTACTTCAGCTTCCTCGGCAAGCTGCTGCAGTTCGACCTGGGCGTCACCACCCCGCCGGCAAAGTCGGTGGCCTCCATGATCGGCTCCGCGTTCCCCCTGACGCTGCAGCTGACCTTCCTCGGTGTCCTCATCGCCATCGTCCTGTCCCTGACGTTCGGTATCCTCGGCGCCCTCTACCGCGACAAATGGCAGGACCAGCTGGTCCGCGTCTTCTCGATCGCCGCGATCGCCACGCCGTCGTTCTGGCTGGGCATCCTGCTGATCCAGTGGTTCGCCCTGGGCGCCACCCCGATGTTCCCCTCGGGCGGCATCGCGACGCCGGAATCCGGCTTCGGCGGCTGGCTGAACTCCATGGCCCTCCCCGCCCTCGCGCTCGGCATCCCCGTCTCGGCTTCGCTGATCCGGGTGGTCCGCACTTCCATGGTGGAGGAGCTGGACCGCGACTACGTCCGCACCGCCATCGGCAACGGTGTCCCCTACCGCGAAGTGGTTTCCAAGAACGTCCTCCGCAACGCCCTGGTCACCCCGGTGACCGTGCTGGGACTGCGCGTGGGCTACCTGCTCGGCGGCGCCGTCGTGATTGAAATGATCTTCGCCCTGCCCGGCATGGGCCAGCTGATCCTCAACGGCATCACCAACCTGGACGTCAACCTGGTCCAGGGCGTGGTGCTCACCATTTCCATCACCTTCGTTCTGGTGAACATCGTGGTGGACCTCCTCTACTTGCTCATCAACCCCCGAATCAGGACGGTATAGCTAATGCGCAGCAAGCTTGCTGAACGGCTGAGTGCCCCGGGCATCCGTTTCAAGGCCCTTCCGTGGGGCTCCCGCATCGCCCTCCTCTTCCTCATCATGATTGTGCTGGCCGCCGTCTTCGCGCCGGTCATCGCACCGCACGATCCGCTGGAAACCTTCATCCCGGCCACCCCGCCCGGCGCCGAGCACTTCTTCGGCACCGACCGCCTGGGCCGCGACATCTTCTCCCGCATCCTCTTCGGTGCGCAGTCTTCGCTGATGATCGGCCTCGGCGCCGTTCTCCTGGCCATCGTGGCGGGCGCCCTGCTGGGTTCCCTGGCCGCGACATCCAGCAAGGCCGTGAATGAACTGATCATGCGCCTGATGGACATCCTGATGGCGTTCCCGGGCATCGCCCTGGCTGCAGTGCTGCTGGCCGCCTTCGGCAACACGGTTCCCACCATCATCATCGCGATTGCCATTATCTACACCCCGCAGCTGGCCCGCGTGGTCCGTGCCAACGTGCTCTCGCAGTACGGCGAGGACTACGTCCGTGCCGAGCGCGTGATCGGCGCCGGCCGCTTCTACATCCTGCTCAAGCACATCGTCCGCAACACGGCCGCCCCCGTGCTGGTGTTCGCCACCGTCATGGTGGCTGACGCCATCATCCTCGAAGCCTCGCTGTCCTTCCTCGGGGCCGGCGTCCAGGACCCCGCACCGTCCTGGGGCAACGTGATCTCCTACGGGCGCAACCTGGTCCTGTCAGGCGGTTGGTGGGCCACCACCTTCGCCGGTGTAACCATTCTCCTCACGGTGCTGTCCCTGAACATCCTGGCCGAGGGCCTCACCGACGCCATGGTGAACCCGAAGCTGCGCAAGGCGGCTGCTGTTAAGGACGACGACGGCACGTCATCGACAGTTACAGGTGTGTCCGGCGCTGCGGTGGGTGCCACCGCCGTCGATACGGAAGTCGCCACCTCCGTGGCCCAGCCTTCAGTGGTGGAAACGCACGAGCTCGACGGCGTCCGCGCCGCCTACGGCGATACCCTTACCGAGGAGCACTACAGCGGGGCCGCCGTCCTCTCCGACCCGAAGCTGGCCGCGGTAAACCCGCACCTGCTGCTGGACAAGGAACTGGAACTGCTCGCGGCCATCGAAGCCCAGCGCACCGACCGCCTCCCCCAGGTCCCCGCCGATGCCCGCAACGTCCTCGAGGTCAGGAACCTGTCCATCCGCTTCCCCGGCCGCTTCGGCGACACCGCGATTGTGGACAACGTCTCCTTCAGCGTCCGCGAAGGCGAGACCATGGGCCTGGTGGGCGAATCCGGCTGCGGCAAGTCCATCACGTCCCTCGCGGTGATGGGCCTGCTGCCCAAGACCGCCGTGGTCACCGGTTCCATCAAATTCGACGGCAAGGAACTGCTGGACCCGGCCACCCAGCACAGCAGCGCCAAGGCCTACGAGGGCCTGCGCGGCGAGCAGATCGCCATGGTCTACCAGGACGCGCTGAGCTCCCTGAACCCGTCCATGAAGATCAAGGACCAGATGGAGCAGCTGACCAAGCGCGGCGGCCGCAAGACCCCCGCGGAGCTGCTGGAACTGGTCAAGCTCGATCCCGTCCGGACGCTCGCCAGCTACCCGCACGAGCTCTCCGGCGGCCAGCGCCAGCGCGTTCTGATCGCCATGGCCCTGTCCCGCTCGCCGAAGATCGTGGTTGCCGACGAGCCCACCACCGCCCTGGACGTCACCGTCCAGAAGCAGGTTGTGGACCTGCTCAACGAACTACGTGAACAGCTCGGCTTCGCCATGGTGTTCGTCAGCCATGACCTCGCCCTGGTGGCCTCCCTGGCCCACCGCATCACGGTCATGTACGCCGGCCAGGTGGTGGAATCCGCGCAGGCTTCGGAGCTGCTGCAGAACCCCAAGCACGAATACACGCGCGGCCTGCTCGGCGCTGTCCTCTCCATCGAGGCCGACGCCGTGCGGCTGCACCAGATCCCCGGTACCGTCCCGTCCCCGCGCGACTTCGCGCCGGGTGACCGCTTCGCCGCCCGTTCGCTGCGGTCCGACGCCGACCCCAACCAGCAGCTGGTCCTGACCTCGGTTTCCTCCGCCGGAGGCGAGGCCGCAGACCACTTCTGGGCGAGCCACCTGAAGGAGGACGCAAAGTGACTGATTCCACCGGCAAGCCGGTCATCGAGCTCAAGGACGTGAAGGTCTACCACCACGCACGTGGCGGCGGGCTGTTCCGCCCCAACATCGTCAAAGCGGTCGACGGCGTCGACTTCACCATCAGCCGCGGCGAAACCGTGGGCATCGTGGGCGAGTCCGGCTGCGGCAAGTCCACGCTCGCGTCAGTGCTCGTGGGACTGCAGACCCCGACGTCGGGCGAGGTGCTCTTCCACGGCAAGCCCGCCATCAAGCGGAACGCCGCGATGCGCAAGGAATTCGGCCGTTCCGTGTCCGTGGTCTTCCAGGACCCGGCCACCGCCCTGAACCCGCGCATGACCGTCCAGGACATCCTCACGGACCCGCTCCAGATCCACGGCATCGGCACCGCGGCAACCCGCGCGGCCAAGGTCAAGGAACTGCTGGCCCTCGTGGGCCTGCCGCAGTCCGCGGCCGAGGTCACGCCGTCGCAGGTTTCCGGCGGCCAGCGCCAGCGTGTGGCGATCGCCCGCGCCCTGGCGCTGGATCCGGACATCATCGTGGCGGACGAGCCGACGTCCGCCCTGGACGTTTCCGTCCGCGCCCAGGTGCTGAACCTGCTGTCCGACCTGAAGACCCAGCTGAACCTCGGCATGGTTTTCATCTCGCATGACATCCAGACCGTCCGCTACGTCTCCGACCGCATCTGCGTGATGTACTTCGGCAAGATCGTCGAACAGGGCAGCGCTGAGCAGGTCTTCGACAGCCCCACCAACGACTACACCAAGAAGCTGCTGGGCGCCGCGCCGAGCCTGCTCCACATCTAGACTTCCCCTCCTGTCCTTCCCCCTCCCCCTGCCCCTCCCCCCTGCCCCTCCCCCCCCCATTCAGCACCAACCAACGGAGTATTCACGTGTCCACTCAGTTCCAGGGCGTCATCCCGCCCGTCGTCACCCCCCGCCACGCTGACGGCAGCATCGACACCGCGTCGCTGACCAATGTCACCAAGCACCTGCTCGACGGCGGCGTGGCCGGCCTGTTCGTCCTGGGCTCCTCCGCCGAGGTGCCCTACATGACCAACGCCGAACGCGAACTGGTGGTCAGCACCATCGCCGCCGCAAACGCAGGGACCGTGCCGCTCATCGTGGGCGCCAACGAGCAGACCACCAACCGCGTGATCGAGGAAGCCAAGAAGGTCATCGACCTCGGCGCCGACGCCATCGTGGTCACTTCCATGTACTACGCCATCGGCAACGCCGCGGAAACCGAAGCCCACTTCCGGACCATCCACGCCGCCGTCGACACCCCGATCTTCGCCTACGACGTCCCCGTCCGCACGCATTTCAAGCTCCCCACAGACCTCCTGGTCCGCCTGGGCCGCGACGGTGTTATTGCCGGCGTCAAGGATTCCTCCGGCGACGACGTTGCCTTCCGCCAGCTGCTCCTGGCCGCCAAGGACATCCCCAACTTCGACATCTTCACCGGCCACGAAGTTGTTGTGGACGGTGCCCTCCTTGGCGGCGCCCAGGGCGTTGTCCCCGGCCTCGGCAACGTGGACCCTGCCGGCTACCGCCGCCTCTTCGACGCCGCCAAAGCCGGCGACTGGGCCGGCGCGGCCCGCGAACAGGATCGCCTCGCCGACCTCTTCGAAATCGTCTACACCCCCAACGGCCGCGTCTCCGGCGGTGCAGCAGGACTCGGCGCCTTCAAGACCGCCCTCCAGGTCATGGGCGTCATCGAGTCCAACACCATGAGCGTGCCGATGCTGTCCCTGAACGAGGACGAGACCAAGGCGATCCGCGTCATCCTGGAACGCAACGGGCTCGTCTAGTTAGTCGTGGTCGGGGCGGCGCGGTAGCTGCGTTCCGCCGGCGCTTAGACACCTCCCGCCATGCCGCTCCGGTCGCTGGGCGACCTCCGCAGCATTCTGGTCGGCGATGCGCGCCTATCCGGAAAGCAGCCACCGCACCTGAGGTGACCGCCTCACCGAAGCGCCGGGGACTTCGTTTTGCGTAGGCCCGCATCGCCGACCAGAGGCGGATGAACGTCGCCCAGCGACGGAGTCCGGCGTCGGGAGGTGTCTAAGGGCCGGCAAAATGGAGCCCCCGGCGCGCCGCAACCACCGGAAACTATGTAAGGACACACATGCAGTACGCGATCGGGGTTGACCTTGGTGGTACTAAGACTGCTGCCGGCGTTGTTTCGGCGGCCGGCGAGGTGCTGTTTTCGGAGACCATTCCTACGCTGAACCGTGACGGTGGCGGGGCGATTCTGGATGCTACGGCGGCGCTGGTTTCTTCCCTTGTTGTTCGGGCTCAAACAGAGGGCCTGGAGGTGGCGGGGGTTGGCGTTGGTTCTGCCGGGGTTATTGATGCCGGGCGCGGGGTGGTGGTGTCGGCTACGGATGCCATTCTCGGGTGGGGCGGGACGGCGCTGACGGCGGGATTGGCATCGCGGCTCGGCTTGGATCCGGAGGCCGTGCGGGCAGTGAACGATGTCCATGCGCATGCCCTCGGTGAGGCGTGGGCGGGTGCCGCTGCCGGCACGGCAAGCTCGCTGCTGGTGGCCTTCGGCACCGGCGTCGGGGGCAGTTTTGTGCTCGACGGGCAGCCGCTCCTGGGGCACCGTTACGTGGGCGGCCACGTGGGCCACGTCGCGTCGCCGTATGCCTTCCACGAGGGCGTTGCTGTGCCGTGCGTCTGCGGCGGAGCCGGGCACGTTGAGGCCATCGCCTCCGGGCCAGCCATCCGTGAGGCGTACGTGCGCCTGGGCGGCACGTCTCCGGCCGCGGACGCCCGCGCCGTCTTTGCCCTCGCCGGCGCGGGCGACGCGATCGCCATTCAGGCCGTGGGCATGGGCGCCGCGGCGGCCGGGCAGGCCGTGGCCGGCCTTGCCAACATCCTGGACCCCGAAGTGGTGGTGGTGTCCGGCGGGCTGTCCGACGCCGGCGCCCCCTGGTGGCGTCCCATGGAACGTGCCCTCCGGGCTGAGCTCCTGCCCGCTTTGGCCGGACTCCCCGTCCTCCCGGCTAAACTCGGCAACGCAGCAGCCATAGTGGGCGCCGCGCGCCTGGTCCTCACCGCCCCGTCCTGACACCATCGCCCTAAGCACTTCGTCTAGACAGCTCCGCCACATATCCAGAGGAACCTACGTTGATCCTGACTCCCGAAGACCTTGAAGCCCTGCGCGGCCATCTGATTGTGTCCTGCCAGGCGTACCCGGGCGAGCCCATGCGCGATCCCCGCACCATGGCCCAGATTGCCGCCGCAGCGGTCACCGGCGGCGCTGCGGCCATCCGCGTCCAGGGCCTCGCCGACGTGCAGTTCACGCGTTCGGCAGTCGAAGTTCCGGTGATCGGGCTCTGGAAGGACGGTCACGACGGCGTTTTCATCACTCCCACACTCCGGCACGCTTTGGCGGTGGCCAACGCGGGCGCGCACGTCGTGGCGATCGACGGCACCCGCCGCCAGCGCCCCGACGGGCTGACCCTGGCCCAGACGGTGGCCGGGATCCACGCCGAATCCCACGCCCTGGTCATGGCGGACTGCGGCTCGTTCGACGACGCCGCCGCCGCCGTCGAGGCCGGGGCTGACCTGATCGGCACCACGCTGTCCGGCTATACCGGCGAGCGTCCCAAAACGGACGGCCCTGACCTCGAGCTGGTGGAACAGATCGCCGCCGCCGGCTTCGGTGTTCCCCTCATCGCCGAAGGCCGCCTCCACACACCGGCCCAGGCGCGGCAGTCGCTCGACGCCGGCGCGTTCGCCGTCGTCGTCGGTACCGCCATCACGCATCCGGCCACCATCACCGGCTGGTTCGCCGAGGCGTTGAAGTGACTCCGCAGCCGGAACTAAAACAGCAGGCTGCGGACTCCGGCAGCTACCTCTTGGCCGGCACGGTCCTGACGGACGGAATGTCCTTGGACAACGCCGTCGTAGCCGTGACAGAGGGCCGCATTGCGTATGTGGGACCTCGCGCCGGGCTGGACGTTTCGCTGACGGATCTTGAAGAACTGGACCTGCCGCCGGGCAGCATGATTTTGCCCGGCCTCATTGACATTCACTGCCATGGTGCGGCCGGTGGCGACTTCCCCACGGGCGACAGCCAGGCAGCACGGACGGCGGTGGACTTCCTGCACCGCAGTGGCACCACCACGCTGCTGGCCAGCTTGGTGACTGCCAGCCGCGACGACCTGCTGCGGGCTTTGGGAGCGCTCAGGCCGCTCGCCGACGAAGGGCTCATCGCCGGCATTCACTCCGAGGGCCCCTTCCTGTCCCACGCCCGGTGCGGTGCCCAGGACCCGCGGTTCCTGCGCGACCCCGACGTCGAACTCCTCGGCGACATCCTGGACGCGGCCGGCGGACACCTGCGCTCCATGACCTACGCGCCCGAGCTCCCCGGCTCGGACGCCGTGGTGCAGATACTCGCCAAGCGCGGCGTGACGCCGTCGTTGGGCCACACCGATGCTGATGCGCGCACGACGGCGGCCTCCCTCACCGAGGCGGCCGAGCTGCTCGCCGCCTCCGGGCAGGGAACCGTGTCCCGCCCCACCGTCACGCACCTGTTTAACGGGATGCCGCCGCTGCACCACCGCAGCCCCGGCCCCGTCGCGGCCTGCCTGCGCCTGGCCGGGGCAGGCACGGCCGCCGTCGAGCTGATTGCCGACGGTGTGCACCTGGATCCGGAAACCGTCCGCATGGTGTTCGAACTGGTGGGTGCAGGCAACGTGGTCCTCGTGACCGATTCGATGGCGGCCACCGGACTGCCGGACGGCCACTACGAGCTGGGCCCCCAGTCCGTGTCCGTCAGCGGTGCCGTCGCCCGGCTCAGCGACGGCACCCTCGCCGGCGGGACGGCCACGCTGCTGGACGTTGTCCGCCGAACCATCGACGCCGGCGTGGAACCGGCTGCGGCCGTCAAGGCAGCCACCGCGGTTCCGGCGGCGATTATCGGCCGGCAGCAGGACATCGGGAGCCTCCGCGCCGGGATGCGTGCCGACGTCGTGGTGGTGGACCGCAACTTCGGCCGCGTCCTGGTCCTGCGCGAGGGCCGCACCCTGGGGCGTCCCGCCGTTGGCCTTTAGACGCCGGAAACTACGCCCGGCTACGGCCGCGTCACAATCCCAGTTCGCTGCGCGATTCGGGGGTGTCTTCGTAGACACGCCATTCGGACAGCTGCCCACCGCGGACAATGGCCAGCCACAATGCCGGTCCCTCCAACTCGGGGTGACCAGGACAGAGCGAGTGCCCCGAGACTGTGACCGCCTCACCCTTGGCTGAAAAAGGTTCAAAAACGTTGCGGTACCCCTGGTAGGCAAGAAAGAAGCCACGCCAGGCATCAATGCACGCCGGCCGTCCAAGAACTGCCGTACCAGCGGTATCGACGAATCTATGGTCCTGCGACATGAGCGCAGCGAGGCCCTCGACGTCGCGGGTGCTGATGCATTCGTTGAACCTGATAACCGGCTCGGCATCGTCATTCATGCCAGAAGATTAGCTCACTGGGTTCCATGGGCGCAGCCGCAAAAGCAGTCGCGCCGGATACCTCCGGATGTCCGGCCGCCGGGGGTCAGACCCCGGCGGCCGCGCCCTCTACCCGCACAGCGACCTGGCCGCTTCCCGACGCCAACAGCGACGCGGCCGCTTCGTCCGCCACCACCGTCACGTGGGGGTGCCGCTGCAGGATCGACGCGGGACAGGCGGCGGTGACGGGACCGTTGAGGGCGGCGGCCAGGATGCCGGCCTTGTCCGCGCCGTTGACCACCAGCAGCAGGTGTCCGGCCTCCATGATGGTGCCCAGGCCCTGGGTGATACAGCGGAGCGGAACCTCCTCCGGCGTGCTGAAGTAGCGGGCGTTGGCCTCGCGGGTGCGCTCCGTGAGGACCTCCACACGGGTCCGGGAATCCAGCGCGGAGCCGGGCTCGTTGAACGCCAGGTGCCCGTTGTGGCCGATGCCCAGGATCTGCACGTCGATGCCGCCCGCGGCGGCAATGGCGGAGTCGTACTCAGCAGCGGCACGCTCCGGATCCGCGGCGCTGCCGTCCGGCACGGCAACCTTGGCCGGGTCCAGCTGCAGCCGTTCAGTCACCTCGCGCCTGACTACTTCGGCATAGCTCTGGGAGTGCCCGGCGGGCAGGCCCACGTACTCGTCCAGAGCGAGGCCACTAACCGAGGACATGTCCACGGAGTGCCCGGCGAGCGCCTTATAGATCGGCAGCGGCGAGCCGCCCGTGGCCAGCCCCAGGACCGCATCGGGCTTGCTGCGGATGACGGCGGCAAGGATCCCGGCGGCAACGGAGCCGGTGGCTGAAGCGGTGGGCACAACGAAAATTTCCACGACAAAGGCACTCTCTACGAAAAATTGGGCAGGACTGAATGCGCCCGGACGTGCGGGCGGCGGGGAACAGGTCTGGCGGGTGGTGGCGGCGCTAGCTGGCCGCGACATCCTTCAGTTTCAGGCGGATGCCGTCAAAGTGGCGCTGCAGGCGTTCGGAGGCCAGGGCCTTGTCCTTGTTGGCCACGGCCTCGTAGATGTCCCAGTGGTCCTTCGTCTGCTGCTCAAGGTTGACCGGGCCGGTGCCGAGCGCGAGGTGGATCTTGCGGTATACCTGCCAGAACACGTCCATCAGGTTGATCAGCAGATCATTGTTGAGCGGGGCGTACAGGCGGCGGTGGAACTCGGCGTCGTGCACGTACAGGTGCTCGCCATTCTTGGCGGCGGCTTCCATGGCCTCCATGGTGGAACGCAGGTCAGCCAGGTGGTCGTCCGTAAGGAGGTCGATGGCGGACCCAATCAGCCCGGATTCGAGGGCCTGCCGCACATCGATGAGCTCCATGGCCTCCTCGCCCTTATGGCGGAGGGACAGCCGGCCGCGGAAGGTCAGGCCGGACACCAGGGCGCTGAAGTTGTTCGGGGCGACGAACATGCCGAACCCGTGGCGGATCTCGATGACCCCGAGGGCCTGCAGCACTTTCAGGGATTCGCGGACGGTGTTGCGGCCAACGCCCAGTTCGGCGGAGAGCTCGCTTTCCGTGGGCATGGCGTCTCCGACGTCCAGGCCGCGATCCAGGATGAGGTCCATGATCCGCGTCTGCAGGGCATGCGAACGGAGCTGCGCGCTGAAGCGGGCGGGCGATACTTCTTGCGATGCGGTGGCCACGTGATCTCCTCCTTGCCGCGCCGGGCGGCAACGACTTGTATTACTTACCAAGGGTACAGGAGATGGGACGTCCAATGTCCAGAGTGGCGTACCTAATTTGTGAAGCTCGTACCCCACAGAGTCCGAATCTAACCCAGTAGGGTGCGGATCAGCTCGCGGCACGTCCGGTAGGCGGGCGTTTTCGTGTCAATGAGCGCGTAATGGTCGCCCGGGACCATAACAAGGCGCGTCGCCATATGCGCCGCCGTGCCGGCGTCGACGTATGCCCGGGACTGGCTCAGGGGAACGGTGTCGTCATCAGCCCCGTGCACTGCGATGACGGGCACCGCCAGCGGCAGGGTGGTCATGGGGTCCGCGTATTTGTGCCGGAGCGGATATTTCGACGACGATCCGCCGAGCAGGTTGCTCACGGCACCGTTGCTGAGGTTCAGCTGCTCCGCCTCGGCAAGGTTGAGCAGCCCGGACTGGCTGACAACGCCGGTGAGGTGCACCGCGGAGGCGTCTTGCCGGCGCAGGATCTGTCGGTCCGCATCCGGCATCCCCAACTGGGCCAATTTGCCCCGTCCGGCCGCCCACGCAGCCAGGTGGCCCCCGGCTGAATGGCCCAGCGCCACCACGGAGCCCAAGTTCAAGGTGTGCTTGGTTGCGAGTTCGTGCAGCTTGTCGATTCCCGCCAGGACGTCGATGAACGTGTTCGGCCAGCCGCCGCCGTTTCCGGCCCGCCGGTATTCAAGGTTCCAGGCGGCCATGCCATTGGCGGCAAGGTCCTTGGCGAGTGGTTCCCCAAGTTCCGCGCCGTACTGCGAGCGCCAATAGCCGCCATGGATCACCACCACCACGCCGCGATGTTCACCGCCGGCCGGCAGTTCCGGCAGGAAAAGCTCGCCCCATTGGCTGGCGTCCTCGCCGTACTGGTACTTGTGCCGCTTCACTGCATCCCCCTTGACGCTACTGGTGTCCCCCTCGGCGCCGGGCGAACACGCGGCGGCGAAACCGCCTACAACCGCCGTGGCCGCGCCCGCCAGCGTGCGCAAAACAAACGTGCGACGCCGCAACTCAACCACGTGTCGAGCCTACAGCGTTGTGGACATGGGCTGATTTGGGTGCGGGACTACCGGAGCGCAACAGCCGCCGTCGTGCGTGTCCCTGCGGGATCGCGCGACCCACTAATAGTTCGCCTCCTCCGGCTGCGGCAACCTTCAAAGAGCGTAGTGTCGGTAGTAGGCGATTTCGGGTGGCACAGAGGTCCGGGGTTAACTATTCGGGCCGCGCGCGCAGAGAGCGCACAGCCGCCAGCCGGGTCTTGTGACCCCGGCGATGCATGGAATCGAGGCCGCATGGCCGAGAACGACGCACTCCCCACAGCGGAACAGTTACAGGACCTGCTTCTTGAGAGTCCAGGCTTCACTGAATTCCTTCTGGAACTCGCCGCCATTTCCGCATCCTTGCTCGGCGGGGACGCGCCCATGCTGTGCGCCATCACAGTGGAACGGGAAACGGGCCCGGCAACAGTAGCCAGCAGCTCCGCGGAAGCCCGCAGCCTCGATGAGCGCCAATACGCTTTCGACGACGGTCCCTGCCTGACTGCCTTGCGGCATCAGCGCACCGTCCTCATCGCTGATCTTCAGACTGACGAGGCCTGGGCCTGGTATGCGCAGGCCGTCTCAGATGAGGGGATCCAGACCATTCTGGCTGTCCCCATTCCGAGCGACAACGGTTCCCGTTCGGCGTTGAACTGCTACTCAACCAAGCCCCATGCTTTTGGCCGGGAAACAGTGGCCGCTGTGCAAGAACATGCTGCGTCGCTGTCCAGAATCCTTCGCCTGGCCATGCGTGTGCATGCCGCGGAGCCCTACCCGCAGCACCTGAGGTCGGCGCTGCGCTCCCGGGCCATCGTGGACTCCGCCGTGTCCCTGATCATGGTTCATAACCGCTGCGGCCACGAGGCCGCCGTCGAGCTCCTGCAGTTGGCCTCCCGCAGCAGCAACCGACGGATGAATGACATTGCGCAGGACATCCTGCACAACGCATCCGATATACCAGTTGTTGTCGGGGGTGGAGATCAATGACCAATGACGGCCCGCTCGAAAGTCAGCAGCCCGCCTTCGAGCCAGACCCGCGCAAGTTTGCCGCCGCACAGTTCCAGCGCGCAAACCTGACTCTCCCGGAGTTGTGGACCTACTATTACGGGATCGGCGGCAGTGCCGATGAACTGGTGCTTGACGCTTATCTGAACGAGATAGTGGAGCTGCCTCCCCTGCAGGTGGATCTCCTCCATACCGCCATCAGGGAGATTACGGCGGACGGAACATGAAGGGAGTTCCAATGTCCGAGGACGTTGATACGCAGGCCTTCCACTACGGCGGTGGACGTGCGGAGAGTGTGGAGGACTTGGTCCTCCAGCTGCAGGACCGCATCCTGGACAGCTCCGACGTCCATGACTTCATGACGGATATGGCCACTATTATCGCCACACGGCTCTCAGACAGCGGGAACCAGATCTCCTGCGGGATTACGGTGATCCGGCACAAGCGCCCCACAAGTGTGGCCAGCAACGATTCCCGTGCCCGGAGCCTGGACGAGCTGCAGAACCGTGTCGGCGACGGTCCCTGCCTGACGGCCCTCCGGAGCGAAGCCATGGTCTACGTCCCGCATCTCGACGCCGATCTGCGCTGGCCGAAATACAACATTGCTGCACGCGCGGCTGACATAAGATCCATTCTCGCCGTGCCCATGCGCCTTCAGGCATCCGCACAGGCCGTGGTCAACCTGTACGCCCCCAAGAAAGACGGCTTCTCGCATCCGGGCGTTGAGGCAGCCGAAAGCCTCACCGGCACTGCTGCGAAAGCCTTGGACCTGGCACTGAAACTTGCGCAATTGCGCACCGCCCGTGACGACCTCTCCGCCGCACTAAAGTCCCGCACAGTGATTGACACCGCAATTGGGGCAATCATGGCGCAGAACAGGTGCAGCCGTGAGGCCGCATTCCAGATATTGGTCAAGACATCCAGCCATCGCAACATCAAACTGAAGGACGTGGCAGCCAGCATCGTTTCGTCCATTTCCGGCGAACGGGAATTCCGTACCACGTACGACGAGTAGCCTATCCACCCGAAAGCGTGCGGCTCAGGGCGAGCAGTCCGGCGGAGGCGTTAGGCTTTTATCTGAAGCGCTGAGCGTCCAAAACAGGGTTATCTGGCCCACCGTAGGCCGGTCGCGCTGAATGGCCGGAGGCAGAAAGTATGATCAAGAAGTACCCCTTGGATGAACTTTCCACTGCCCTCGGCAGGATCATGGGGCTGCTCCTCACCGAAGAAAAAGTGGACCGCGCCGTCCAGTTGCTCTCCCGCGCCGTCAGGGATGCCATCCCCGGAACCATTGGCGCCGGCGTCTCGATCCTTGATCCCCATGCCCGGCCGCTGAGTTCCGGTTCTACTGACTCTGTGGTTGAACGCGCGGACGCGCTCCAGTATGAGCTGGTCCAGGGTCCGTGTCTGACAGCCTGGGCCACCCAGCAAAGCCTCGTCATCCGCGACGTCGCCACGGAGACCCGCTGGCCAAACTGGAGTGCCGCCGTCGTGGATATGCCCATCCGCTCGGTGGTCAGCAGCCCCCTCATGGCGGACGGGGAGGCCATTGGCGCCATGAAGATCTACGCCGCTGTACCGGACGTCTTCGATGACTCCACCACAGCCCTCATGGAGCTTTTTGCGGCGCCCACGGCGACGCTCCTCTCGCACATTCAGACTACCGAGATTCCCGAACGCATCAGCGAGAGCCTTCAATCGGCCCTCTACAGCAGGGACCTGATCAACCGTGCCTGCGGCGTCCTTATGGAACGCCACACTCTCACTGAGGACGAAGCCCTTCAACAGCTGATGCGGGAAGCCCGTGTCTCGCGATCCACGCTCAGCGAAGTCAGTGCCGCGCTCCTGGGCGTTGCCCTTGACCGGCCCAGAGGCACCAGTGATGGGCTTCGATAGCAGCGAACCCGAGCAACGCCGCCGGCTCCAAGCAGCGTTGACGGCAGCACAGGTCAGCACCGGCGACCTGTGGCTTTACTACTTCGGCATCGGCGGGGCCGTGGGCGAGTATGAAGTGGAGGCCTACATGCAAGGGCTCCTCTCGCTTCCCCAGCTGCAGCGGGATCTGCTGGCCATGGCCGCCAACGAACTCTTTGCCGATTACACCGGCCCGCGCGCACCCTACGCAGACGAGATCGACGCCGAAGATCCCCCCGGCTCCGAACAGGCCTGACGCTCTCCCACTTTCTTGAGGAAAGTGAACGTGAGAGAGGGTCTGGCTGGGCTAGCGGCCAGCCAGAGGGGCGTTTCCGCCCAGCCGGGCGGTGACTTTGTTCGCCGCGGCCGCGCAGGATTCGCCGAGGCTCTGAAGGCGCTCGCTGGAAACACGGAACCGCGGGGCGGGGATCAGGACGGCCGCCACAACGTCGCCCCGGTGATCGTAGACGGGCGCGGCAACGCCCACTTCATCCAGCGAGGATTCGCCGTAGTTGACGGCCCAGCCCCGGCGGGCGTCGTCCTTGAGGCGGGCCAGATACGCCTCAAGGCTGGTCTCATCCAGTCCGGGATACTTAATGGCTCCGCCGAGCAGGAGGGAACGTACGCGCTCTTCCGGTTCCGTCGCAAGGAACACCTGGACCGAGGAACTCAACGCGTCGCTGTATCGCGCCCCCAACGGCGTGGTGTGTTTGATCTGGTGGCGGCTCGCGATCTGCTCCACGCAAATCGACTCGTTGCCTTCCCACATCATCAGGGCGCTGGTTTCACCCGTAAGTTCGGTCAGCTCGCGCAGGACCGGATATGCGACGCGGCGCTCCTCGAGTTCCGCGAGGAGCGGTCCGGCGACGGCAATCAGGCCCAGACCCAGGCGGAAGCGGCGAGTATCTTCATCCCGCTCCACGAGGTTTTCCTGCTCGAAGGTTGCCAGGATCCGCGACACGGTGCTTTTGTGCAGGCCTACCCTGTTGGCGATTTCCGTGACGCCCAGCAAGGGTTCGTCGGCGGTGAATGAGCGGAGGACGGCGATGGCGTTGACAATGACTGAGGCGCCCTTGGTGTCGCTCTTGCCGTTCGACTCGATGCTGGTGTCATTGCCGTTGGTATCGTGGGAATCTGGTGTGGTCATGGTGCTCACTATCATTGCGCATAGTCAGCAGACGGCGGTGCAGTAGCAGGCCCGTTGCGTTCGCTGTTCAGCTCGCGGGCCAAGTCCATGGCCAGATCTTCGACAACCTGCCGGTATAGCAGTTCGCCCTTGGCCGCGCTGGACCCGGCAGCCGAGGAGAGGCAGCCTGTGGCCGGTGTGCGTTCAGGAACCACAGGGAGCCTGTCGAAGCGCGGCAGGACTGCGGCGGGCCCATCGACCAAGCGGTCCATGCCAACCCGGGCCGGCTCCAGATGGAGCATAAGCGAGGTTTCCAGGACTCCGCCGTGCTCGATTTCCCAGCCCGGGAATCCGTCCGGGTAGACCTTAGCCAATGTGTCCTGGCTGACGAAGTCCCAGTAGGACAGCAGCAGCACGCTTTGCTCCGCTCCCGGCTTGACCCCCAGGTCTTCCAGGGCCAAGTCAATTCCCTCGTAGAGAAACTGGTAGTTCTCAAAGTGTCCGTTGACAAAGACCACATGCCGGACGCCCTGGTTGAGGAAGGATTTGACCAGGTTGCGCGCCACCCCTATGAGCGTTGCGCCGTCCAGGCTGGTGGTCCCGGAGAGGTGGTTGCCGCCGCCGGATTTCTGTTGCGACTTGTACCCGTAGGCGATCGGCTCGGCAACGAGTGCCCCCAGACGGTTGGCAACCCCCTCCGCAAAGCGCGACGATAGGAGGGTGTCAGTGCCCAGCGGCAGGTGCGGCCCGTGCTGCTCCAGGGAGCCGACAGGTATCAGGACGATCGACTCCCCGGAGGACAGGACTTCGCGGTAGGCGAAGGCGTCCAGGTCTTCCAGAAATACTGACTTGTCCATGCTCGTGGTGCTCCTTGTTTAGTGGTGCGGAAGGGCGGCGCCGTGCCTGACACGGTGCCGCCTTTCCTCGCCGCTGTTTGGTGGTGTCAGGCGCCGATGATGTTGTATTCGGGGCCGAAGGGGAACTTCGTGATGTTCTCTGCCCCGTCTTCGCCCACCACGAGGATGTCATGCTCGCGGTAGCCGCCGGCACCGGGCTGGCCGTCCAGGACGGTGATCATGGGCTCCATAGAGACCACCATGCCCGGCTGGAGTACGGTGTCAATGTCTTCGCGGAGCTCCAGTCCGGCTTCCCGGCCGTAGTAGTGGCTCAGGACTCCGAACGAGTGGCCGTAGCCGAACGTGCGGTTGGCCAGCAGCCCGTAGCCGACGTAGATCTCGTTGAGCTCGGCGGCGATGTCCTTGCAGACGGCACCGGGCTTGATGAGTTCGAGGCCGCGCTTGTGGACCTCGACGTTGATGTTCCACAGTTCCAGCGAGCGGGCATCCGGTTCGCCGTAGAACAGCGTCCGCTCCAGCGCCGTGTAGTAGCCGGAGGTCATGGGGAAGCAGTTCAGGGACAGGATGTCGTGTTCCTGGATCTTGCGGGTGGTTGCCCAGTTGTGTGCGCCGTCGGTGTTGATGCCGGACTGGAACCAGACCCAGGTGTCGCGGATTTCGGAGTTGGGGAAGGTCCGCGCGATCTCGTGGACCATGGCCTCGGTGCCGATCAGGGCAACCTCGTACTCGGTGATCCCGGCCGTGATGGCGTTGCGGATGGCCTCGCCGCCCAGGTCGCCGATCCGTGCGCCATGCTTGATCACCTCGATTTCCTCGGCGGACTTGATCATGCGCTGGCGCATGGCGGCCTGGGCCACGTCCACGAGGGTTGCCGACGCGAAGGCGGCCTGGATCTTGTTGCGGTTGTCCAGGGGCAGCGAGTCATCCTCGACGCCGAGGCGTCGCGGGTTGATGCCTCGGGTCCGCAGGACTTCCTGGATGGCGAAGATGTAGTTGTCCCGGCGCCAGTCAGTGTAGATGATGTTGTCGCCGTAGCTGCGGCGCCACGGCATGCCGGCGTCGATGTTGGCGGTGACGGTGACGTTGTCATCCTTGGTGACCACCATGGCGTACGGGCGGCCGAAGGTGGTGAAGAGGAAGTCGGAGTAGTACTTGATGGAGTGGTAGCTGGTCAGGACGACGGCGTCGAGGTCCTTCTCTGCCATGATGCGGCGGAGGCCCGCCAGGCGGCGTTCGAACTCGGCGTCGGAAAACGTGAGGCTGACCTTTTCGCCGTTCTTGAGGACCTTGGTGCGCTCCAGTTCGGCGACGGTGGTTGCGTTTTCGGTGGTGGTGGTCATGGTGGTGCCTTTCTGTGGTGCAGTTACGTGAGAGGAAGAAAGTCTGTTATTCGTGGCGCAGCGGTTCTTTGCAGGTTTCCCTGGAAAGTGCGACGGCGATCAGCGAGACGACTGCCGCAGCGACGAGGTACCAGGCCGGTGCCAGATCGTTGGCCGTTGCCGCGATCAGGAGCGTTGCCATGAACGGGGCGGTGCCGCCGAACAGGGCGTTGGAGAGGTTGAAGCTGACTGCGAAGCCGCTGTAGCGGACCCGGGTGGGGAACATTTCAGCCAGGAAGCTGGGAAGAGTTCCGTCGTTGAGGGTGAGCATCGCGCCCAGCAGGATCTGGACGAGGACGATGACCAGGAAATTCCCGGTTCCCAGGAGCGCAAAGGCGGGCACTGTCAGGAGTATGAAGGTGACGGAAGCGCTGATCAGCACCTTCTTGCGTCCAAAGCGGTCCGAGAGCATCCCTGTCAGGAAGATGAAGCCGATATACGTCAGAAGCGCAATGGTCGTCGCAAGGAACGATTCGGTTTCGCCCAGGCCCAGTTCCGAGGACAAATAGGTGGGCATGTAGCTGAGGATCACGTAGAACCCGACGGCGTTCAGCAGCACTGCGCCCACGGCCTGAAGTAGCTGGCGCCAGTGGTTCCGGAACAGGCTGGACACGGGGGCCTTGACCGCCTGGTCCTCCGCTGCGAGTTCGCGGAACACTGGAGTGTCTTCGAGCTTGGTCCTGATGTAGCGGCCGATCAGTCCCATCGGGGCTGCCAGCACAAACGGCAGGCGCCAGCCCCAGCTTTGCATGGCATCGGAACTGAGCAGAACAGTCAAGAGTCCGGCCATCAGGGAACCAAGGAGCAAACCGGCCGCGGTGCTGGCTGGAACCACCGCCGCGTACAGGCCGCGCTTGTTGGCCGGGGCGTACTCCACGAGGAAGGCCGATGCTCCGGCGTACTCTCCGGAGGCGGAGAAGCCCTGCACTACGCGGATGACCAGAAGCAGGACAGGAGCCCAGATGCCGATCGTGTCGTAGCCCGGGATGAGGGCTATGCAGAAGGTTGCCCCGGACATGATCAGGATGGACAGCGAAAGTGCTGTCCGCCGGCCCACCCTGTCACCGATGTGGCCCCAGACGAAACCGCCGAGCGGGCGCACCAGGAACGAAATCGCGAACAGGGCGAAAGTTAGCAGCAGCCCGGTCTGCGGGTCTGACTCAGGGAAAAACACCGTGGCGATCGTGACTGCCAGGTAGCCGTAAACGGCGTAGTCGAACCATTCAACGAAGTTGCCGATAAAGCTGGCCGCGATGACCCGGCGGCGTGTTTCTTTGCTGACGGCGTTGTCAGCGGGTTCATAGTTCTGGCCGCTCATCGTGCTGCGGCCCGCTCCGGAGCCATCACGCGGGCCCGACGGCTCTGTGACGGGCCCAAGGTCATGGGCCGGGGAGGAAGTTTCGTTACTCATGTATCCACCAAATTGGTTTGGGGTTGCAATCAGCGCAACGCTGTTGCAACAGACTATGACGTGATGATCGCCACAGTCAATGCGTGTTGAACTTATTTTTCCTCGAAAGCACGACTTCCAGTGGGGGATGGCTTATCTGCGACACGAAGGAGTTCGTCGTCTGTTGCGTTTATCGGGACTAAGTTGCGCCACAACCCCACGCTCTGGATCGACCAAGAAAGTCTCTTTACCCGGCGCTCTTGCAAATGCGCTTGGGTGTCATGCAGCGTCTGAGGATGCCAGTTTCACCGGGTCCGACCGCGACTCGCTACTCGTCAGGCGGTGGCGTGGAGGATTCGTTCCAGGCCGTCTTCTCCCAGGGACAGCCCGAGGTGGATGAAGTCCGAGTGGCCGCCGCCTTTTCGCCGTGCTGGGAGTTGGCGCCCGTTTTTGCGCGCTTTCGGGTTTGGTTCGGGCCAGTGTGGCGGTTCCCAGTCCTGGTGTTCACTTTTGTAGTGCCGGCCTGTGGGAGATGTCCAGCCGGGTGGATCGTGCTTGGTTGCTGGTGTGGGTTGCCAGTTGATGAGGTGTCTGAGGCGGTGGTGTTTGGGGCACGGTTGGCCCAGGTTCGCCACGCCGGTGGTGCCGCCCTTGGCCCAGGCGAGGAGGTGGTCTGCTTCGTTGTCCAGGGACTGGTTGGAACAGCCCGGGAAAGGGCACTTGCCGTCCCGTAGCCGCAGCCACTGCCGCATGGCCTTGGTCAGCCGGTAGCTGGTCCGACCGATCTCCAGCGGAGCCCCGTCCCGAGGGTCGATCAGGACCCGGTAGAACGAATCGGCCCCGTCCGCCACGAGGTCCCGGGCCATCGATGCCGGAATCGGGCCGTAGCCATCCAGGATCGCCGGTTCCTCCGTGGCGCCAAGCAGCGCAAACACCGGAACCGTCACGAGCACCTGGGCCCGGGGCGCCGGGACGTGCCCCGGATCGCTTCCTTCCGGGTTTCCGTTGCCTTCCGGGTTTCCGTTGCTGACCGGGTTCCCGCTGGTCAGGAGGGCAGTGGCGAGGACGTCGGCGCGGAGCTGGGTGAGCGTGCGGTCCTCGCCGGGGCCCTGCAGCCCGCGGGCGAGAGCGGTGGTCCGGTTCCAGATCGCGGCGGCCTGGTCCGCGGGCAGGTAGGCCGAGAGCCAGGCCATCCCGTCCCGGTCCGGGGCGTACAAGACCTGCCGGTCCAGGACGCCTTTGGCGTGGCGGGCCTCGATACTCTCGGCGTGGTGGCGTTCGCGCCAGGTCCGGGCCTTGTGCCGGAACCGGGATGCCGGCATTTCCCCCGCAGGGCAGCCGCCGGCCGCGTCCGGGGCGTCCGGGTCCAGGAAGTGGGCCTCCAACGCCGCAGCACCATGACGGTCCAGGGTGGCCGCTTCGTCCACCATGACCCGGACGTGCTGCCACGACAGGGTGCCTTCCTGCAGTGCGGACAGGGTCAGCGGCAACACGGTGGTCAGCATGTGGGACTGGTTCAGCAGCGAACCGGCGGCCCGGTCACCGATGGTCAGGACACACGCGACCTCCGCGGTCACCGCCATCTCCACGGCCCGAACCGGGGCATCCGGCGGCGCGACAGCGTAGGCAGTGTCCGCGTACTGCACGGCAGCCCGGGCCTTCAGAGCGGCCACCCGGGCCTCCACCGCACGGACCCCGGCAAGGAGGTCCAGGCAACCATCCGCCAGAGCGGCCAGCGGGTCAGCACCCGTCGGCTCGGAACCAGATCCAGGATCCCCGTCCAGTTCGGCATTGAGCACGGCAAGGGCGGCATTGATGTCCTCAAACGCCTTCGCCACCGCCGCTTTTGCCATAAACCCATCATCCAACGAGGCACTGACATTCAAGCGAGACCGCCGGCCCAAACTGATCGTGGCCGGCTGGTCCCCTACTCCCGCCAGCTCGTACTCCCGCCAACTCGATTTCGCCGAGTTCCGCCGGATCGCGGACCTCGTGGGCGCCTACCTGATGGTGGATGGCGCATTTCGCCGGACTGGCGGCCGCGGGACTGCACCCGAACCCGGTGCCCTTCGCCGACGTCGTCACCGCCACGCACAAGACCCACGGCGGTCCCCGCGGCGGCGTCATCCTCGCCAAGGAGCAGTACGCCAAGAAGATCAACAGCGCGGTTTTCCCGGGCCAGCAGGGCGGCCTGCTGGAGCATGTCATCGCCGCCGCCAAAGCCGTGGCATTCAAACTCGCAGGCTCCCCGAATTCAAGGAACGCCAGGAACGCATCCTGCAGGGATCGAAGCTGTTGGCCGAATGCCTCCTCCAGGAGGACATTGCCGCAGCCGGCATCTCCATGGTCAAGGCACCATTAATAAAGACGGCGGGGACGGCACCCCAGTGGGCGCATCGCTCAACGAAGCCACCGTCGTCGAACTCCCCGCCCGCGTGACCACGCTGGCAGAACGAATCTGACCTGACTAGAGCAGCCCAGCGAGCACCCAACAGCGCCCGAAGCACAGAAAACCTTGCATTCGCATGTTGGCATTGTGACCCAAACAGCCCGGCGCCGCAGAAGTTATCCACAGGCGGTCAATTGGCCGCGCCAAGTGCGGGAACGTTCGCTGGAAACCCACATTAAGTGGGAGAGGAGCCCTCACCTCCTGCACCCCGGCATAGACCACAAGGCGCATCAACAACCTCCACTGGGCCCGTGGTCTCAGTTATGCCGGGGAATTGGATCTGCTGCGCATCAACAATAGCCGGCCCTGGCGGCTGGCTTGCCGAACGTATACGGAAAAGCGCAATAGCGGAGATAAGAACCAAGCGACGTTCGTCACCACCGAAGGCCATGCCTCGTGGAACGCCCCGTTGATGATGAAGGCACTGGCGCCAAGGAGATTCGCCGTCTGGAAGGCCCTGCAGGTTTTCAGCCAACCCATGGAAACCGCCAGAAAGGCCCTGAGGATCGCAGCGGCGCCGGCCCAGCCAGCGATGCGCAGTGTGGAGGACGTATACACGGTGGCACCCCAGCTTCGCGGCCGAGTCCTCGGTGTACACGCCCAAACCTGGCAGCACTGCTTCGCTTTGCTCAGCCCCGAACGGGCAGAAGCCGTTCCCCAGCTTCAGCGTTCGATCGGATCACTGCACTTCGTCGGCGACTACACCTCCGAGACAGCCGGCACCCACGGGGCCTACACCGAGGCTGAACGCGTTGCTGCACTGATTCGGGACTCCCTGCGGCACACGGTTTAGGGTCGACACAGCGGCATGGGCTTTTGCGGGCTCATGCCGCTCGGGGTCTATGCGTCCGGGCCTATTTGGGCTAGAGGGCGGCGAGGCGGGTGGCCAGGTGCAGCGCGGCGAGCCGGCCCGTGCCGCGGGGGTCGCCGCCGCAGAGCGAGAAGATCCGCTGCAGCCGCTGATGCATCGACTGGCGTTCCAGGTGAAGCTCCCTCGCGGCCTGTGCGGTATTGCAGCCTGAATCCAGCCAGACCCGCAACGTCTCCATGAGGGTGGAATGACGCTGGTCATCGTGCTCGATGATGGCGCCGAGCTGCTGGCGGACAAACTCCGAGCGCCGCGCCTCATCCAGGGAGTGGAATGCGAACCGTTCCAGCGCGAGGGCCTCGGCGTCGAGCACGGCCCCGGTCTGTCGCGGACCGGCTGGGTGATGCCCGTCCTCCACCCCCAGTTCCAACGTCAGGCGGGCCTCCCTCAGGGACCACGGCGCGGCAGAAATCCCGGCAGCCACCGGACCCACCGCGCTGATACTTCCTTCGGGCAGTTCAAGCGTCCGCAGCCCGGCCAGAATGTCCTTCCGGTCTTCCTGCGCCTTGCCGGGGCGCAACACGGCCAACGCCAGCAGCTCCTCATTGTCCGCGTAACTGGCGCTGTGCCGCCCCACCCGGTCCAGCAGCTGCTCCACGGCCGTGCGGAGCTGCCGGGAACCAGGGGACCGGATCACCACTGCCACCAGCTGCGCAGCCAGGGGGATCCCGGCGGCCGGGGCCAGCTGTTGGAGCCGCCAGTTTTGCGAGCCGGAATCGACGGCGCGGATCAGCGCGGCACCCGCCATGTCCTTAAGTCCGGGCGGCATGCGCTGCAGCAGGGCCAGTGCCAGAATGTCCACCGAGCGGTTCCCCGCGATCCTCGCCAGGTTCACATCGCCCCCCGCCACGGTGTGGAGGCTCAGACGCGCCGACGGTATCCCCCGCACTGAAACGTCAATGTGGGTGGTCCGCGCGTGGTCCTGCTCGGCATCGGCGGTGTCCGGAGGGCCGGCCTCCGCGGCATGTTCAGCAGGCAGTGCGCTTGCCAGCGGAGCGCCCGAGTTGGATGTCAGGACCACTTCCGCGCCGGTAGCCTCGGCGAGGACGGCCAGGATCCGGTCAAGGCTGCCGCCATGGGCCAGCTCCACCGCCATCGTGTGGCTTGCCCGGTCAGCCTGCTGCAGGTGCGCAGCTGACTCGCTCACCAGCAGCGAGTTGATGGCCTCCATGACGCCGACAAAGGGCACCACTTTGCGGAGCTCTATCAAGGGAAGCCCGGCGGCTTCCGCTGCTCCCACCATCGAGGACGGAATGGAGGGCAGGACAGGCCCCGTCTCGATGGCCAGCGCAGCCACGCCACGTTCCGCCAGCTCCCAGATGTAGCCAATACGCCGTCTATCCGTTGCCGTGGCAAGGGCCTGGCCGCCGGTGAGCAACAGTTCACCGCCGCCAAGTAACGGGGCGATGTCCAATACCTCACTGGAGTGAATCCAGCGCAGCTGCGTTTGGGCCGCGGTAGCAGCCGCCGCACGGATCACAGGATCCGCTGGCGTGAGGGTTGAATGTTTCAAAACATCCTGAAGGGATATGGGCATGACACTCCGTCGCATGAATAGCCGATCTTCATGACACATTGTATGTGGTGGATGTGGCGTAAGCCACATAATCTGGGTTTATCCCTTTTACTCATGGAGGCTTCCCCATGCAAGACAACCTCTCCACTAAGCAGCCGGAGTCGGCAATGACGCCGACCGAGGACTGCGAAGCCTGGCTCCAGCCCATTCCCGAGTCCCAGCGCACGCACAAAGTTTCCGGCCAGTTCTGGATCTGGGCCGGTGCAAACCTTGCACCGATCAACTGGGTGCTCGGCGCCCTCGGCATCCACCTCGGCCTCGGCTTCGCCGACACCGTCACCGTTCTGGTTTTGGGGAACCTGATCGGCATGCTGCTCTTCGGCTGCTTCGTCCTGCTCGGCCAAAAGACCGGCGCCACCGGCATGGTCCTGGCCCGGGCAGCCTTCGGCCGCCGCGGCAACTACCTCCCGGCCACCATCCAGGCGGTCCTGGTGATCGGCTGGTGCGCGGTCAACACCTGGATCATCCTTGACCTGGTCATGGCCCTGTTCGGCACGCTCGGCTGGGTTGATCCCACTGCCCACAACTACGCCTGGAAGATCGGTGTGGCCACCGCCATCATGGCCGCACAGGTGGCCATCGCCTGGTTCGGCTACAAGGCCATCGCCGCGTTCGAAAAGTGGACCGTGCCGCCTACCATCATCATCCTGGCCGTGATGTCCGCCGTGGCCTGGTTTGGCATGAAGATCGACTGGGGCTACGCCGGCCCCGCCGGGCAGATCCTTGAAGGCTCAGACCGCATCGCCGCCATGAGCGCCGTGATGACAGCCATCGGCATCGGCTGGGGCATCACCTGGTTCACCTACGCCGCCGACTACTCACGGTTCGTCAGCACCGAAGTCCCCAAGAAGAAGGTCTACCTGGCCTCTGTCCTGGGCCAGTTCATCCCCGTGGTGTGGCTCGGCATCCTCGGCGCCAGTCTCGCCACCAACAGCGGTGAGATCGACCCCGGCAAACTCATCGTCCAGAACTTCGGCGTCCTCGCACTGCCCGTGCTGCTGATGGTGCTGCACGGACCCATCGCCACCAACATCCTGAACATCTACACGTTCTCGGTGGCAACCCAATCGCTGGACATCACCATCAGCCGCCGCAAACTCAACCTGTTCGTCGGCGTCTTCTCCCTCGCCGCCGTCATCTTCTTCATCTTCCAGGAAGACTTCGCCACGGTACTCGACGCCTGGCTCATTGGCCTGGTCGCCTGGGTTGCCGCTTGGGGCGGAGTCATGCTGGTTCACTACTTCTGGCTCGAGAAGCGTCATCCGGGCAACCCGGAAAGGCTCTTCGACGCAGTGGGCACCAAGCGGCTCCCCGACGTCAACTGGGCCGGCGTGGTCTCCCTCCTGGTGGGCATCTTCGCCACGTGGCTGTTTATGTACGGACTGGTTCCCGCCATGCAGGGTCCCATTGCGGTAGCCCTGGGCGGCTGGGATCTCTCCTGGCTCGCAGGCGGCCTCGCGAGTGCCGGCAGCTACGCCGTCCTGGGCCCGAGGTTCCACCGCAGGCACCTGGACTCCGCTTTGCCGGCGGCCACAGTTGCCAAGGCGACCGCTGACCTCCGCTTCGCCACCCGGCCCAGCGCACCGGCCGGACACTGACAAAACCACCACACACAAAGAAGCGCCCGACGGCGGCAGCCCTCACCTGCCGCCGTCGGGCGTTTTGAGTTACGTGGGACCGTCAGGCGACGCCCGCGGCCAGCACGCGCTTGACGTCGTCCTCGTCCGGGTAGGCGGCCTGGGTTCCCTTGCGGGTGGTGGCGAGCGCGGCAGCGATCGAGGCGAAGGCTGCCGCGTCGGCCAGTGCCGCGCCGGCGGCCAGGCGCGCGGCCACAGCTCCGGTGAAGGCGTCCCCGGCGCCGGTGGTGTCCACCGCGTTGACCTTGACGGGTGCAATCTGGACAAGCTGCTGGTCCGGGGCGGCCAGCGAATCGAGCACCACGGAGCCGTTGGCCCCAAGGGTGACGAGGACCCGCTGGAGCCCCCGCCCGGCAAAGCGAAGCCGGACAGCTTCCCAGTCGCCGGCATCCGCGTCGCTGCCGGGAATCTCGGCGGAACCAAGGAACTGCGACGCCTCATGGGCGTTGACCAGCAGGACGTCCGTCAGGTCCGCCAACCGCTGCGGGATCTCCGCATAAGGCGAGAGATTGAGCACCACCGTTGCGCCGGCGTCGTGCCCTGCCTGCGCGGCGGCGAGCACAGTCTCTGTGCTCACTTCGAGGCAGAGGGTGACCACGGCGGCGCCGTCGAGGACATCCGCTGCCGCGGCGACGTCCGCGGGCGACAGGGTGCCGTTGGCGCCCGCCGAGATGATGATGTTGTTCTCACCGCTGGCGTCCACGGCGATGACGGCGACACCCGTCTCCGCCGAGGCGGTCCGGACATGCGCGACGTCGACGCCCGCGCCGGCGGCGGAGGAGAGCAGCATCTCCCCGTTGGAATCGTCGCCCACGGCACCGACGAGGCGGACATCCGCACCCAGCCGGCTCGCCGCGACCGCCTGGTTGGCGCTCTTGCCGCCCGGGTTCACGGCGAAACCGTTGCCGTGCACGGTCTCACCGGGCAGCGGCAGCCGCTCGCAATAGATGGTCAGGTCCGCGTTCAGGGACCCGACGACGACGATCCGGCCTTCGGACTCTTCCGCTGCGGGGCTCATTCGGTCACCTCAGCCTCGACCGGCTTGGGGATCAGGAGCGAGGCCGCGAAAGCGGCAACCGTGATGACGAGGCCGGTGACCACAACGTTCAGGTAGGACGCCTTCGCATCACCGAGCGCCGACGTCGCCACCAGCACGGCGGGCAGCACCAGGAAGCTGAGTCCGGCGCCGAGGTTGAAGGCGCCCGCGTTCATGCCGGGCAGGAATCCCGGGTTTCCGGCGGGTGAGAGGACAACTCCGAGTCCGTTCAGCATGATGTTGACCGTACCGGCGTACATGATGCCCAGCAAGACCGTTCCGGCGATCATCATGGGCAGGCTGGAGAGGCCGAAGAACGCGATGATGGCCAGGGCCACGATGCTGCCCAGCATGCCGATGCGCAGGACCCTGGTGTAGCCGAGGACCGGCGCGAGTTTGCCGCTGAGGGGGCCCACCAGCCAGCCGAGCAGGGCGTACGGGGTGAGGATGATCAGCGACATTTCGGTGGGGCCGATGCCGAATCCCGGGTCCGCGGCCTGCACGTACGCCGGCACGATGCCGTTGATGACGGCGAAGATGCCGGTCATGGTCAGGGTGGTGGTCAGCAACGGCGCCCAGGTGGAGCGCTGGCGCAGGTGGACGGTTTCCACCATCGGCTGTTTGGCGCGCTTTTCCACCGTCCAGAAGGCGTAGAACGCGGCCACGGCAACCACCACCAGGCCGATGGACAGCATCAGCGTCCCGGGCTCGAAGGCGCCCACCAGCTTGGAACCCTCGTTGAGGGCCGTCAGGAGGGCTCCCACCGCAACCACGATGAAGAACACACCCAGCCAGTCCATGGTGGTGCCTTCGGCCGGCTTGCTTTCGCCGGCGAGGACCGCGATCAGGGCGGTGGCCACGATGGCGAGGACCACCATAAGCCAGAAGATGCTGCGGAAGCCGTAGTGCTCGGCGAAGTAGCCGCCCACAAAGGAGTCGACGCCGGCCACGCCGCCGTTGACCGCGGTGATCAGGCCCATGAGGGTGCCATATTTCTTGGGGCTGCTGACGGCGGAGCGGAGCATGATGAGGCAGAGCGGGACCGTGGGTCCGCTGACTCCCTGGATGATGCGGCCCACGAACAGCCAGGTGACGTCCGGGGCCAGCGCCGCGATGACCGAGCCGACGGCCATCAGCACCATCATGCCGATGAGGATTTTCTTGCGCCCGATGATGTCGCTCAGGCGGGGCAGGAAGAGGGAGAACAGGGCCGCGGCAGTGAAGAACCACGTCTGGGACAGGCCGATGGTGGCCTGGTCGGTGTTGAGCTCCTCGCCCATGGTCACCAGGGCGGGGCTGAGCATGGAGGCGTTGAGCTGGAAGGCCACGCAGGCGGCCAGCAGGGCCACCATCAGGGCGGTGACGTTGCCGGTTTTGGCGTTGGGGCTCGTGAGGGTGGCGCTCATTTCTTGGCCCCGGCGGTTGCTGCTTCGAGGGCTGCGGGTTCGCCGATCCGGACCAGCGCGTCCGTGACCAGGTCCCAGAACTTTTCGTGATCCAGGTCGACGGCCACGGAGGTGGTGCAGTCTTCGGGAGCGGGCGCGCGGAAGTCGGCCACGGTCATGCCGAGCGTCAGGGTGCCCTGCAGCTCGATGTCCACAGGAACCTTGCGGGTGGTGACGATGCTGGGGTCGATCACGTAGGCCACGGCGCACGGATCGTGGACGGGGGGATAGTCGAAGCCCTGGGCGTCCTTGTAGGTCTGGGTGAAGAATTCCATCAGTTCCATCACGAACTGGGCGGGCTTGGTTCCCACGGCTGCGATCTTCTCAACCACCTCCGGGGTGGCCAGTGCCTGGTGCGTGAGGTCCAGGCCCACCATGACTACAGGCCACTTTTCGTTGAACACGATGTGCGCGGCTTCGGGGTCGATGATGATGTTGAATTCGGCCACGGCACTCCAGTTGCCCACGTGGTAACCGCCGCCCATCAGGACAACTTCCTTCACGCGTTCCACGATGCGCGGTTCCTTGCGGGCGGCAAGCGCGATGTTTGTGAGGCCGCCGGTGGGGACCAGGGTGACGGTGCCGGGTTCGTGGGCCATCACGGTGTCGATGATGAGGTCGACGGCGTGCCGCGGGTCCAGTTCGATGGCCGACTCGGGCTGGGCGGGGCCATCCATGCCTGACTCGCCGTGGATGTCCGGCGCGTTTTCGATGGTGCGGACCAGGGGGCGGGCGCAGCCGGCCGCGAAGGGGACGCCGGTAATGCCGGCGATGGTTCCGACGGACAGGGCGTTTTTGGTGACCTTTTCGAGGGTCTGGTTGCCCACCACCGTGGTGACGGCCAGCAGCTCGATGTTCGGGTTGCCGTGTGCGAGCAGCATGGCGACGGCGTCATCGTGCCCGGGGTCGCAGTCGAGGATGATCTTCCGGGGGGCGGGGTTCATCGAATTGGATTCCACGTCTATTTTCTCCACGTCATTGGGGCCTGCAAGAGCAGCGGGCGCACTTATCAGAGTGATCATGACAGCTTCGGACCGCTTGCGTCAAGCGCTTAACGTTGAGAAAGGTCAAGCGCTTGACGCCACTATTTGCCTAGAGAACTGCCGTTTGCAGAAGCGCCAGGCACACACCCCACTAGAGCCGGCCTTTAGGCTCAAGCCATGAATAACACCAAGAGAGCAACGCTCATTTGGTCGCTGGGGGCAGTTATTTTCTCTCTCATCGGCGTCTACACTGCACTGACTTCCTCGGGAGTCTGGTACCAGGTGGTTTTGGCCTTCATCCTTCTACTCGCCGGCTGCGCCTTCGCTGCCAGGGCAGTTCTTACCTTGCGGGCCCAGGCCGAAAGCGGGCCCGACGCTTAAGTAGCGGCTTCTAGGGAACGGTCGGGGGCGGGTTCTCCCCCTACTACGATCGAGGTATGGAATCCGCGGAACAGTTGCAGCAGCCCGCGCGTTCGCGGCGGGTCACGGCGGCCATGGTTGCTGCGCGTGCCGGGGTTTCGACGGCGACTGTTTCGCTCGTGGCCAATGGCAAAACCGCTGGCCGCGTCTCCGAGGACAACATTTCCAGGGTGCGGGCGGCCATCACCGAGCTCGGTTATGTAGTGGACGGGATCGGCAGCTCGCTGGCCAAAGGCGTCAGTTCCATCGTGATCCTCGTGGCCCCGGACATCTCCAACCCGTTCTTCGCCAAGGTGATCGCCGGGGTCCGGGAGTCCCTTGGCGCGGACTACCAGCTGCTGCTGTCCGTCACCGACGCCGGGGAGTTTCCGCAGGCTGACGACGTCCGGAAGCTGATGGCGCTCCGGCCTGCCGGGCTCCTGGTGGATGCCCCCAACGCCGGATTCCTGGAAGAACTCTCGGCCGCCGG
Source organism: Pseudarthrobacter sulfonivorans (assembly GCF_031454915.1). Lineage (GTDB taxonomy): Bacteria > Actinomycetota > Actinomycetes > Actinomycetales > Micrococcaceae > Arthrobacter > Arthrobacter sulfonivorans_C. Next base: position 601,909 of record NZ_JAVDRS010000002.1, read on the forward strand.
GCCCCTGGTCCTGCTCGACGCCCCGGGACTGGAGGCCTACGCCCCGTCGGTCAACCTGGACGTGGCCCATGGAGCCCGCCAGCTGGCGGCGCACCTGGCCGAGGCCGGCCACCGGCGGGTGGCTTACCTGGACAGCGTTACGGGAACGGCAACGTTTGACGTCAGGCGCCGCGCCTTCCTTGCAGAGGCTGACACCCGCGGCATCTCGGTGCCGGCCGACGGCATCATCAGTACCACCATCGACGTCGGCGCGGCAGCGGCTGCCTTCGCCGCCGCCTGGCCGGAGTGGCAGCGGTCCGGGGTCACCGCCGTCGTCTGCGGCACGGACACGCACGCCTACGGCGTGCTGCAGGAAGCACGGGTGGCGGGTCTGCAGATCCCGGGTCAGCTGGCCATCGCAGGCTTCGACGATCTGCCCTACTCCGCCACGAGCAACCCCAGCCTGACCAGCGTGCACCTTCCGGCCACCTCGCTGGGAGTGCAGGCCGGCGGCCAGCTGCGCCGCCTGATGGAAGGCCGCCCGCTGGAACAGCCGCAACTCACGCTCGAAAGCTCGCTGGTGGTCCGCAACTCCACCCGTCCCACGCCCTGGAAATGACCTCTCCCACCCCACCTGCCCCGCCCCCGGCGTAGACACCCCCACCACTTGGGACGCCAGGGTGTCGCACCCCCGCCGTAAGCTGGGAACATGCCGAGTAACTGGGACAGCCTGGACGTCAGCCTCCGCGAATCCGTGCAGGAGAACGTGGAGATCTACGAGCGTGTCCGCCCTGCCCTGAAGCTGGTCACGCGCGATGTCCTCCTGACCCTGCGCCGCATGCTGAAGGACAGCGAAGTGACGCCGCTGTTTGTCACCGGGCGCACCAAAACGGTGGAATCGTTCCGCGAGAAGATTTCCCGGATCGAGGACCCGCTGGAGCCGGGCGGACCGCCGGTGCTGAAGTTCCCGGATCCGTTCCGCACGCTCAATGACATGGTGGGCGTCCGCGTCATCACCAAGCTGCCGGCCGAGAACGCCCTGGCGGCCAACATCATCAAGCGCGAGCGGCAGGTGTTCGACTGCCGCGGGGACCGGGAGAAGGACATCGGCTCCATCGAGTCCGGCACGTACGGCTACTCCAGCCGCCACCTCATCCTGCGCACCATCCAGAACGAGGCCGTCAAGGAGTACCAGCAGGTTTTCAACCCGGACATCCCGGCCAACGGCAGCTACTTCTTCGAGTGCCAGATCCGCACGGTCTTCGCCCACGCCTGGAGCGAGATCGAACACGATATCCGGTTCAAAGCTGAGGACCCGCGCGCCTGGACGCCGCATTTTGACCGCCAGTTCACCGCCACCGCCGCCATGCTGGAAACCGTGGAAAGTGCCTTCGCGGACCTGCACGAACGCTACGAGGAAGTCCGCAGCTACTGGGACATGGACGGCGAGGGCGCCGCGCAGCTTACCCCCAACCGTATCCGCGACGTCTGGCGCACCCTGCTGCCGCACGTGGACCGCAAAGTGGATGACGACTGGGGCTGGGCGGCCGAGCTGATGGCCGCCCATGGCCTGAACCAGACCGTCCAGCTTGCCGGCCTGCTCAGTGCCCAGCGCATCACCGAGGTCCGCAAGGCGCTGGACCACCGCTACTCCCCCGGCCCGGACCGCCTGCTGGATGACCTCCTGCTCTGGCAGTACGGCACCAAACACATCGACCTCACCGCAGAAGCGCCCGACGCCGTCCCGCACCCGCGGCGCGACAGCCTCCTGCGGCGGCTGAAACAGATCGAGCGCTACCGCCAGGCCAAGGCCACGTAGGCGCTGCGAGCCCTAAAAGGAGTCGGTCGCCCGGCTGCAGGATTATTGGCCACCGCGGGCATTCAACTACCCTTGACTCATAGGGGCGGCTGTTGTACGCGGACCCCCGAGGCTTCCGGCTCCCGCCCAGCGGCACGGTCCGGCACCTGTTTTTGCCCCTCTCTGACAAGGATTCCGCCATTTCCACGGACGCATTCTTCGCCTCGCTCACCCGGATCCGCAATGTCATCCTGCCGGTGGCCGCACGGTCCTGGCTGAACACACCCCGCGGACTGCTCACCGGTTTTATCCTGGTGCACCTCGGGTTCCTGATTTTCGGGGCGCTGCTCTCCCTCCGCGGGGAAGCCTTCAGCGACACCTTCATCTACCGCGAGTGGGCCAGGGCAGGATTCAACGATGCGAACCTGACCGGCGGGCCGAGCCCCTGGGTCTACCCCATCCTGGCGCTGATCCCCATGGCGATCGCGGGGGTGGCCGGACCCGGACCGTTCTTCTTTCTTTGGGTGCTGATGACCACCCTCCTCAACGGCTGGGGCTTGGCCAAACTCACGGACCGTGGCCGGAACCAGGACGCGATCCCCGCTGGCTGGTGGTGGTTGATCTTCACGCTGCTGATGGGCTGGCTGGGCTTCGCCCGCGTGGACGGCCTCACCGCACCGATCGTCCTCGTGGCCCTGGCCTATGGTGCAGGCCGCCCGTTCATCGCCTCGGTCATCCTCGCCGTTGCTACCTGGGTCAAGGTCTGGCCGGCGGCCGTGATGCTGGCCCTGTTCGCCGTGGTCAAGAACCGCATGCTGGTGGTGCTGGCAGGTGTGGCGACGTCGGCCGTTGTGGTGGCCCTCGCCGCCGCCGTGGGCAGTGTGCCCAAGCTGCTGAACTTCCTGACCCAGCAGGGCGATAGGGGCATGCAGCTCGAGGCAACCTTCACCACACCGTGGCTGTGGCTGTCCGTGCTGAACGTCGGCGATTCCCGGATGTACATGAACACCGACATCAACTCGATGCAGGTGGACGGCCCGGGCACGGCCGTGATGTCCGTGCTGATGCAGCCGCTGCTGATCCTGGCGGCACTGCTTGTGGCCGGCCTGACGTTCTGGGCGCTGCACAACGGCAAACTGAACCAGGCCGCAAATGGCGCTGGCGTGGACCGCACCGAGCTGCTGCTCGCCGGAGCCCTCACCCTTACCACCGCCTTTGTGGTCTTCAACAAAGTGGGCTCGCCCCAGTTCATGGTGTGGCTGGCGCCCGCCGTTGCCGTGGGACTGGCGCACAGCTGGCGTGAATGGCGGGTCCCCGCGGCCATGCTTATCGCCATCGCCGTGGCCACCTTCTTCATCTACCCGCTGTTCTACGACGCCCTGAGCCACAACAACCCGCTCATGGCGGGCGTGCTGACCATCCGCAACGTCCTCCTGGTGGTGCTGTTCCTGTGGTCTGTCCGGCGCCTGTACTCGCTGGGCAAGAAGACTCCCGCGTCCGTCCCCGCGCTCAAGGAGTCCTGAGATTTCCACGAAGTTCTTCGACCGGCTGGTCAGCGTCCGCAGCACCCTCCTGCCCGCCCGCGTGGTGGACTGGTTCGCCCGTCCGTCCAGCGTCTGGTGGGGCTTCGCGGTCATCCACCTGTACTTCCTGGGCTGGATGGCATCGTTCTTCCTCAACGGCGATACGTTCAGCGACACCGAGCAGTACCGCCAGTGGGCCATGGACGGGTACAACCCGGACAGCCTGGACGGAAAGATCAGCCCCTGGGTCTACCCGGTCCTGGCGCAGATCCCGATCTTCCTCGCAAACATCGCCGGGCCCAGCCTCTACCTGCTCTGCTGGTTCCTGATCATCACAGCCCTCAACGCCGTCGGGCTCGTGTACCTGACCCGCGGACCGCGGAAGGTGCGGGGCATTGCCCCGGCCTGGTGGTGGCTGTTTTTCACCGTTTTTATGGGGTACCTGAGCTTCGCCCGGGTGGAGGGCATCACCGCCCCCATCGTGCTGATCGCGCTGCTCTACGCGGCCGAACGGCCCGTGGTGGCGGGCGTCCTGCTGAGCGTTGCCACGTGGATTAAGGTGTGGCCGGCTGCCGTCCTCGTGCCGATTGTCATCGCCAGCCGGAAGCGGATCCAGGTGCTGGCCTCCGGTGTGGCGGTCACCGCCGTAGTGGGTCTGGGCACGTACCTGACCGGCGGGCTGCCGCACATCATGGACTTCCTCACCAACCAGGGTGAGCGCGGCATGCAGCTCGAGGCCACGTTCTCCACGCCATGGGTGTGGCTGAGCGTCTTCAACATCGCCGGCTCCAAAATGGCGGACAACACGGCCATCAACTCCACCGAGGTCTACGGACCAGGCGCGTCGGTGGCGGCGTTCCTGATGCAGCCGCTGCTGATCGTCGCCGCGGTGGTGGCCGCCATCCTGCTGGTCCGGGCACTGAAACGCGGCGCCGAACGGGAAGAGCTCTTCCTTGAGGGCGCCCTGATGATGACCACGGCGTTCATCGTGTTCAACAAAGTGGGTTCGCCGCAGTTCATCATCTGGCTCGCGCCCGTGATCATCGCCGGGCTGACCCACGACTGGGAGCGCTGGAAGGTTCCTGCGGCCCTGCTGATGGGGATCGCCATGACCACATTCGTGATCTACCCGCTCTTCTACACGCCCCTCATCCACGCAAACCCGATCATGGCCGCCATCCTGACCACCCGGAACGTGCTCCTGGTGGTGCTGCTGTGGTGGTCGGTGAAGCGGACCGCGGAACTCGGCCGAAAGGCGCCGGCGGTTCCGCAGGCGGCCTAACGGGCATATGCGGAGCTGACGCTTCGCCCGCAGACGTCGTTGCAGGTCCCCGATCTAACCCTGGGGGACGCTTTTGGGCCGGTATTCTGCAATCAGTCCGGCGGCCATCCTCCGGGCCCGGCGGGCGGCCAGCTTGTCGCCTTCGGCAGCGGCGATAATTGAGCCCTTCATAAGGATGTGCCAGGAGAGGGCGAACGCCTCTGAGTCCTCCAGGCCGGCTTCATCGGCCAGGATCCGAACCTGCTGGCGGATCCTGCCCAGGTATTCAATGCTCGCCTTACCCAGAGGATGGGCTGCCCCCATTTCCAGCAGCACCTTCACGAATGAACATGCTTCGAATTCATCGTCTTGGAACCACTGGTCGTAAACATCGAAGATGGCCAGCAGCTGGTCCTCAGGGTTCTGCGCCCTGCTCCTGGCCTCCGGGACCACAGATCCCATCATCCACAACTCGTCGCGCCGCTTCAAAAAGGCCAGCACCAAAGCGTCCTTCGACGGGAAGTGCCGATAGAACGTTGCCTTGGCCACGCCTGACGCGCGGATCAGCTCGTCGACGCCGACATCGCGGATCCCACGGCGCGAAAACAATCCGTAGGCTGCCACCACAATTCGGGTGTGGACATCATCAGGAGCTTCGAGATCGTCGGCGAGGGTCCTCATGACAGCGAATTCTACCTTCGCCGTGTCACAAATTGACCCTTATGCTGCGCTGACCCGAGAGCGCCAACGACCAACCCGCTGCCGGGATGAAGGTCCCTGCCAGCCGCCTAGTTCCGTCGCTCCATGGCATCAGCGATCCGCCGCGCTGCCTGGATCACAACATCGCCGTGGTCTTTGCCGGGTGATTCATTGACCCGGGCCAAGGGCATGGCGAGGCAGACAGCGGCGACGATTCCCTGGTCCGTCTGCACCGGCGCGCTGATCGAGCCCAACCCGGGGGTTCGGGTACCAACGGACTCGATCCAGCCCGTTGCTGCCAGTTCCGCCAAGGCGTCCTCGTCGCCGGCCAGGAGCCGTCCGCTGGATCCTTGGGGCAGCGGCAGCCTGGAGCCGGGCGGCAGCGTGGCGCGGAGTTCGTGGCGGCTGTCGGCGCTGAGCAGGCAAACGCGGTCACCGCCGCGCCGTACCCACAGCTGCGCGGTCTCGCCGGTGGAATCCCTGAGGTCGTTCAGGACCGGCACGCCAGCATTCTCGAGTGCTGACCGGACAAAACGGTCCCCCAGCCGGAAAGCACCGCCCTCGCTGCGGCGCAGGAATCCGTAGTCGGCGAGCTGCAGTGCAAGCCTGTGGGCCGTCGACAATGACAGGCCGGTCCGCCGTGACAGTTCACTCGCTGACACAGCTGACCGGCCTACGGCATCGAGAATTGCGGCGGCACGTTCGAGGGTGCGGTTGCTTCCGTTGGTATCAGGAGACGGCATATGGCCAGCTTATGACGTCCGCTCAGCCCTTGGCGGCCACAGATTCCGCCATGAACTCGGCCACGACTTTTTGGGAGATCGCCACGTCCAGGACATAGACGCCTTCCTCGTGGTTTGTCAGCCATTCCTGCAGCCGGTCCAGGTCGGCCAGCGTGCGCGCCTTGGTGCCCTGGGCACCGAGGGCACGTCCGACGGCGGCAAAGTCCACTTCGTCGATCAGCATCGCCTGGTTATGAAGTCCCTTGGCGGCGTACTGGTGAAGCTCTGCCCCGTAGGCGGAGTCGTTCAGCACCACCACAACACCCTTGCGGGTAGCCCGCAAAAAGGTCTCGAAATCGGCAAGACCCATCAGTCCGCCGCCGTCGCCGCTGACCAGGACGGTGGTGCGCTCCGGGCGGGCCACCGAGACGCCGGCTGCGGATCCGAAGCCCAGACCGATGGACTGGAAGGCGGTGCCCACCAGGATCATGGCCTGCGGGTCCGGCACGGAAAGGTACATCGGGGCCCAGCCGATGAAGTGGCCGCCGTCCATGACCACTGAGCGTTCGGCCGGCAGGATGCGGTCCAGGGCGGCGACGACGGCACGAGGATTCAGGCGTCCGTCAGGCCCGAACTCGACAGGGTCCTCGCTGGGCAAGGATGAGCGGAACTCCGTCTGGGAGACTTCCGGGACCTGGCTGCGCCAGGTGGAAGAGGCGGTGGGGACCCGCTCCAGCAGACCCTCGATGAACGGGTGGATATCCGCACGGATGTACTCCGCGTCCGGGTGTCCCGGGTCCGGTTCGTTATCCACGCGGACAACCCTGGTACCGTCCGGGAACAGCGTTCCGTAGCGGGTCTGGAAGGTGTTCAGGCTGGCTCCCACCACCAGGACGAGGTCCGCCTGGCGCGCAACGTCCAGGCGGTGGCTGCGGGTAAATCCTCCTGCAATGCCGAGGTCCCACGGGCTGTTGAAGGCGTTGGCCGCCATGACCGATGTCATGAACAGCGCGCCGAGCCGGTCCCCCACGTCCCGAAGCTCTTCCGTAGCGTGTGCCAGCAGGACGCCGCGCCCGGCCAGGATCAGCGGCCGTTCCGCCGCGGCGAGCAGGCTGGCGACGCGGTCCAGGTCTCCCGGCTCTGCGGGCCACACGGGCTTTGCAGGCAGGGGCTGGAGCGGCTCCGGGTCCGAAGGCGGGCCGGTGGCCAGGTCGTAGGGAATAGCCACGATCACGGGCTGGACGGTCTGCAGCGCGAGGTCGAACGCGCGGTGGGTGATGTCGGCGGCGTTGCCCGGGCCGGCGGTCAGGGTCACCACACCGGCGGCCTCGGCTGCCTTGGCCTGGTCGACGTCGAACGGCCGCAGACCGGTGGAGGGCGCGTCCCCCACCACGAGGACCAGCGGAATGCGGGCCATCCTCGCCTCGGCCAGCGTGGTGTACGCGTTGGTGAAGCCGGCGCCGTAGGTGGTGGTTGCCGCGGAGATGTCTCCGGTTGCCCGGTAGTAGGCGTCCGCCATGGCCACGGTTGAGGCCTCGTGCCGGGCCGACGTGAACGGAAAACCCCGGCGGGTGAGCCGGCTGATGAGGTGGGCGTTGCCGTTGCCCATCAGGCCGAACAGGTGGCCCGCCCGTTCCGCCACCACGTCGGCGACGATCGCGGAGACGTGGCCTTCGTCCGGGAGTGCGGGAGCGTCGGCTGCAAGGTCAGGGCTGGTGCTGGTCATGGCTTCTTTCATGTTCCTGGGTTAGGGCAAGGCTCTAGCTGGCGGAAACGACCAACGGCGAGGCGCCGCGGTGCTTCCGGGTGAGTTCGAGGTACGTAGCGGCGTTCTTGCTGCAGTGCTCAATTTCCTCGGGTGTGAGCGGGCGGCGCACCTTGCCGGGGACGCCTGCAACGAGCGATCCCGGCGGAACCTCCGTGCCCTCGAGCACCAGCGCATTTGCGGCGATGAGGGAGCCGGCACCGATGACGGCGCCGTTCAGAATTGTGGCATTCATGCCGATCAGCGACCCATCGCCGATGGTGCAGCCGTGCAGCACGGCACCGTGGCCCACGCTGACATGGTTACCGATGCGGGCCGGGTAGCCGGGGTCGGCGTGGACAACGGCGCCGTCCTGGATGTTGCTGCCCGCACCAATACTGATGTCCTCCATATCCGCCCGCACCACGGCGCCGTAAAAAATTCCGGTACCGGCACCTATGGTCGCGGATCCGACGACGACGGCGGTGGGAGCTAGCCAGGTGTCTTCGGAGAGTGCGGGGTTGCGGCCGTCGACGGCCAGGATGTGGGAGCGCATGGGTTCCTTAGGTGAGGTGGAAGGGCGGTGCCCCGCAGAGCCTGCGGGGCACCGCCGTCGTAATTCGTCCTGGGTGTAAAGGCTGGCTGCTAGGTGAGGAACGGGACGATCAGTGAGGTCAGGAAGAGGACCAGCGCCCCGCCGAGGCGGTTGGGCAGGGCAGCAAACGGCATCAGGTGCATGCGGTTCGCCGCGCTGAGGACTGCCACGTCACCGCTGCCGCCGGTGTCCGCCATGACCAGGCCGGGCGTGATGGATGCTTCGACGAAGTTGAACTTAACCAGCCATCCGAGGATGCCGGAGGTGAGGGTCGCGATGACGACGGTGCAGATGGTCAGGAGGATGAACAGTGGGTTGCTGAGCGAGGCGAGCACGTCGGTGATGTCGATGTAGGTGAGGCTGACGCCCACCAGGAGTGCGGGAACCAGGACGGCGCCGATCAGGTCGCCCCAGTCCGCTGTGGAGTCTTCGACGTCCTGGGGGAGCAATCCGAAGATCTTGACGGCGGCGGCCGCGATGATGGCCCAGGCGTAGGGGTGCAGTCCGGGAAGGAAACCAGCGGCGAGGTTGCCAAAGACAAAGAGGCTGCCGGCGATGAGCAGGCCTTTGCCCAGGGCGATGAAGGATGAAGTGTCCCGCTTCGGAGGCAGGGTGAGTTCGTCGGAGCGGCCTTTGATCCGGAGGAGCTGGCCGTGGCCGTTGAAGCCGACGAAGAGCTGTTTTTTTCGCTTGCCCAGTCCGTTGTAGACGCCTGCGATGAGGATGCAGACGACGTTGGCCATGACGACGGCGGACATGAGGTCACCCATGAAGGTGGCGGAGTCGCCACCGGTGGCGGAGGCGTACATTTCGGACATCGGCAGGGCGCCAACGCCGAGGCCGCCAGCCATGATTGGTGCGGCGATGAAGAGAATGCCTTCGATGAACCCAAAGCCTGTCAGGGCGGCGATGAGCCCGACCAGGACGAATGTAGCGATGAGGCAACCCACGATGGGCACTGCGAAGCGTGGTCCTGCCTTGAGCAGGAGCGCACGTGGCATGCCAAGGATGGAACCGGCGATTATGCCGATGACGAAGAAGTCCAGGAAGCCGTGGCCGTCGATGAAGTTCTGCACGACGGTGACGATGTTTTCCGGCATCAGGCCAAGGAAGGCGAGGGTGGCGGGTGCGAACGTGCAAAGGATGGTGGGGAGTCCGAAGTCACGGACCACCGGGAAAAGGTTGCCGATCCAGATGAACAGCCCGCCGAGCAGGATGGTGGTGGCAAAGCCGACCACCATGGTGTCCGGAAGGTTCCCGGTGAGGGCCGCGGTGAGGACCAGGCCCGAGAGGACGACGAAGAGGGGAACCGGGATGCTGGCAATGCGGAAACCTTGCTGGCCGGGGTAATGGGTCCCCGGCCGCGGGCCCGCAGAGCGGGTTACCGGATGCTCGATGCCCCCGGCGGGGCCGGGGGAGGTCTCGTTCATGGCCGTGTCCGTTGATTGAGTGGTTGATTCCGTGATGCGTGGGCTTGTAGACATCATCGTCTCCAAAACGGTGAGTAGGAATGAGGTGGCGGTTTGGATTTGCTCTTTAGCGGGCGGGGTCCAGCAGGCCGGCAGCGGGGGAATGCGTGACGATGTCGCGGGCCAGACGGACTGCTTCCGTCAGGCGGGCTTCGTCAATGCCGGTGTCGTGGCCTGCGTCGTGCAGGTGCCGGACGAGTTCCTCGGTGGCGATGTTGCCGTGGGCACCGGGTGCGAATGGGCATCCGCCGTAGCCGCCGAGGGCGGCGTCGAAGCGGACGACGCCGGTCCCCACCGCCGCGCTGGCGGTGGCCAGCGCCTGGCCGTGGGCGTTGTGGAGGTGCAGGTAGTACGTCAGGTCCGGTTCGGCGTCGCGGACGTGGCTCAGGCTTGCCATGACTTGCACGGTGGGTGTGGTGCCCAGCGTGTCGGCCAGCCCGATGTCCGTGATGCCCATGTCCTTGAACGCGCGGACTACACGCAGCAGGTAGCCGGGGTCGATGCTTCCTTCGAACGGGCAGGTGAAAGCGGTGGAGATCCCTGCGAAAAAGCGGGTTGCCGGGAACCGGGAGACTGCCTCGCCAATGCCGGCGAGGGCGTCCTCCACAGCCTGGCCGGCGTTGGCGTTGCTGTGCGCCTGGCTGGCGGAGGTGACCACCTGGATGTCCGTCGCTCCGGCCGCAACGGCTCTCTCGACGCCCTTCCCGTTGAGTGCCAGGCTGGTGTAGGTGACCCCGGCGGCAGCGGGCAGGGAGGAGATGACCTCGGTGGCGTCGGCCATCTGGGGTACGCGTTTCGGGTTGACGAAGGAGGCCGCCTCGATGCGCTTGAGGCCGGCTGCCACCAGGGCCTCGGCGATTTCGAGCTTGTGCGCTGTGGACACGATGACCGGTTCGTCCTGCAGCCCGTCACGCAGGAAGACGTCTGTGATTTCCACCTTCATTTAGCGCACCTCCTGCAGTCCGAGCCCGGCAATTTCGTCAGCGGTCATGCCGGCGAGCTCCCGCAGGACTTCGTCGGTGTGCTGGCCCAGTTCCGGGCCGACCCATTTGACGCGGCCCTCGTGGCCCGGGATCTTGGGCACCACGCCGGGAAAGCGGATCAGCTCGGGCTCGTTCTCGATGACCACCTCGTGGGTCTGGATCATGTCGCGTGCAAGGTAGTGCTTGTCCACCGCGATGCTTGGCGCGTCGTAGACAGGACCCGCGGGGACTCCGGCTTCGTCCAGCTTGTCGAGGATCTCAGCGAGCGGCGCACTGCCTGTCCACGCAGAGATGGCTCCGTTGAGTTCTTCCTCGCGGGCACCGCGGGCTTCCGTGGCGAGCAGCGATTCGTCTTCGGCCAGGTCCTCGCGGCCGATGGCCCGCATCAGGCGGACGAACACGGAGTTTGAGTTCCCGCCGATCACAACCTCCAGGTTGTCCTGGCAAAGGTAGGAGCCCGTGGGCACCACGCCGGGAAGAGCGCCGCCGGTGCGCTGCCGGATCATGCCGTACGCGTCGTAGTCAGGGACCAGCGATTCAAGGAGGCTGAAGACCCCTTCATAGAGGGCGACGTCCACCACCTGGGAGGTGCCCGTTGGCAGCCCGCGTGCCTTCTGCAGCATAAGCATCAGGGCACCGATGACCCCGTAAAGACCGGCGACGGTATCCCCCATGCTTGCCGCTGCGCGGCCGGCGGGACGGTCCGGTTCTCCTGTGATGTAGCGAAGGCCGGCGAACGATTCCGCCGAGCTGCCAAAGCCCGCGCGGTTCTTGTACGGGCCGGTCTGGCCGTAGCCGGAAATGCGCACCATAACCACGTCGGGGTTGAGCTCCTGAAGTACGTCCGGGCCCAGCCCCCACTTCTCAAGCGTGCCGGGACGGAAGTTCTCAATGACCACGTCGCACTGGGCGGCGATCTTCTTGACCGCCTTGCGTCCTGCTTCGGAGCGCAGGTCCAGGGCCACGGACTTCTTGTTCCGGCCAATGGTGCGGAACAGCATGGACGTCGTGCCGCGGGTCTTACGCCAGTCCCGCAGCTCATCGCCGCCCTGTGGTTTTTCGATCTTGATGACCTCCGCGCCGAAGTCGCCAAAAAGCCGGGCGGCAAACGGCGCCGCAATAAAGCTGCCGAGCTCCAGTACACGGATGCCTTGGAGAGGAAGGGAGTTGCCCTCCAGAGAAATTTCCTGCGTCATGTCATTCCTGCCTGCGTCTTTGAGTGCAAGACTTCCCATTCAGTGGGAGATGCTTGTCATTGGGCGGATAGACGATAGCATCACCATGTGACGGGCGCAACACTTTGTGATCCGGAAGCCTCATCGCGGCGGATGTACCGAAAGCGAACAACAGCCTGGCGGTGTTCGATAAGTGCAATATAGGTTCTAATACAGAACTAGTTAGTGGATGCTGACTGTCGCCGAGGCAAAGACAACGGATCGGAAAACCACCATGGCAAGCGCACAACCTTCAGGGGCAAAAACAGCGCCGGCCCATTCGCAGACGCTTTCACGCGGGATCAGGATGCTCGAACTCCTGAGCGAGGAAACGGCGCCGCTCAGCATCGGAGAAGTCTCGGAGCGGCTGGGGTTGCACCGTTCTGTCGCCTACAGAATCCTGCGGACCCTTGAGGACCACGGACTCGTCGCCAGGGACAGTGCCGGGGGCATCCTCCTGGGCACCGGCCTTGCCGCACTGGCCCGCGGCGTTGCCCGCGACCTGCAGACGGCAGCGCTGCCCGAGCTGACTTCCCTGGCCAATAAACTCGGTGCCACCGCATTCCTGGTGGTCCTGGACCGCGGGGACTGCACCACGCTCACCAGCGTGGAACCGCGGAACAGCCGTGCCGCCGTCGTCCAGCGGCCGGGTACCCGGCACCCCCTGAACGTCGGGGCGCCGGGTCTGGCCATCCAGTCGATCCTGGACGATTCCCAGTGGGAGGCGATCTCGCCGGATCAGCCGCGCCGTGCGGAGGTGGCATCGGTTCGCGAGTTGGGATTTGCCGTTAGCCACCACGAAGTCTTGCCGGGCGTGACGGGAGTGTCGGCCCCGCTGAGGCTGCGGGCGGAACTCCAGCCCGCAGCCATCGCAGTGGTTTACCCCAGCGCCCAGCTTCCCTCAGAGCAGGTTGGAAGCTCAGTCATGGAAGCCGCTGAGCGGATCAGCGAGCAGCTCCGCTAGCCCGCAGTCGGGCCACCAGAGTGGCGGCGAGCAGCGCGGTGGTCAGTTCCAGCCCGATGACGGCGAGCAGGCTCCCGGCCTGGTCACCCGCGGTGCCGGCGACGGTATTGCCCGGGCCATGGGCGTGACCGACGGCTCCCCTGCCGAGCAGCAGCAGCCCATGGAGGGCAACCATCGACACGGCGCACGCCATGACCCGGCGCAGTGCGGCGACCCGGCTATCCCGCCAGATATGTAGGGCGCAAGGCAGGCAGACGGCCGCGAGCACCAGCATGAGGGCACTCATCCAGGCGCCGTGCTGGCTTTGGGCGGCAAGCCAAACATGCACGGCACTGGAGGCTGCCACCACCGCGGCGCATAGCCGTGGGTGCAGGACGGGCCCTCCGGAGCGGGCCCGTCCGAGGGTATGGGTCATGGCACGTGCCTAGCCGTGGCAGCTGGTGGGGCCGGGGCCGGAATCGGCGTGGCAGCTGCCGGCCGTGCCTGATCCGCCGGAGCTGGCGGGCACGTCCAGGACTGGGCTGCGGTCAAAGAACCCTTCGGGGCGGAGTTTGAAGCCCACGGTGTCCACCGGCATGATCGGCCAGTCCTCCACCCGCGGGAAGTGCGTGAGCCCGAAGGTGTGCCAGATGACGATGTCCTGGCCGTCGATCTCGCGGTCCTGGGCGGCGTACGCCGGAAGCCCGGCACCGCCCGGGTGCTGGTTGACGAAGTCGCCCGTAGGGTAGCGCTCGTTGTCGGCGTAGCGGGTGACCCAGAGGTCCTTGGTGGCGAAGGCGGCGCGCCGTGCAATGGACGAATCCGGATCAGCCAGCAGTGTGGGCTGGTTCTGGGAGTGGAGCTTGTAGCCGACGGGCTCGCCTAGGCGGTTGCGCGATTCGGGGTTGGAGATGATCCAGGTCCGGCCGGCCCGGGCGTCGGCCTCACGGACGGCCTCGGATTCACGTGTAAGCACCGTCCGCTTGCGGGAGAAGGCGTTGCCCCGCTCATTCCCCTCCCCCATGGCCTGGCGGACCACATCTTCCTCCTCCACGCGGTTGGTGAAGCCATCAACGGCCATGTCCAGGCGGGCGCTGAACAGGTGCTGGTGGAACGGCGCCCCAAGGCCGGGTGCCAGCTGGGAGATGTTGTCCGAGCCTCCCTCCGGGAATGCGCTGGTAAAAACGACGCCGGTGGCCTTGGCTTCGAATTCGATGGTGCCGTCGAGGTAGAGGTACCAGTAGAAGCCGTAGTCGTAGTTGCCAATGGTGGTGAAGAAGGAGATCACCAGGCGGCGGTTGCGGCGGGTGTAGTTGATGCCGGTCCAGAGATCGCTGTGCTTGGACAGGATGCCCCAGTCCTCCTCGTGCATGCAGATGCCGTTCCGGATCTCGCGGGGGTTGCCGAAGGCGTCGGAAATGACGGGACTGAGGTAGGTGATGTCGCCGAGGCAGTCGCAGCCGAGCTCCAGGGAGTTGGCGTACTGGCCCACCAGGTATTCGCCGGTGTCGAAGTAGTTCTGCCAGGACCGGATGGGCGAGGGGTCACCGTAAGGCACCACCATTTCCGCGATCGACGCCCGGTTGATGATGGGCCGCTTGCGGCTGCCGTCCTGGAAGGCGAGGTTGTGCAGCACCACGCCTTCGCGCACATCGAATCCGACGTCCACGCTCCATTTTTCCCATTCCACGTGGTTCCCGCCGCTAATGGTGAAACTTGGACCGTCTGGCTGGGTGATGCTGATCGGCTTCTGCGTGGTGCGCAAGGGCCCGGTGAGCTCAGGGTCCGTGTAGTTGCCGTGCTCCACAGGCACTGGCACGACGCCAAGGTCCAGGACCTGCGTCACTTCCTTGCCCACCACGTCCACGTAAGCAACGAGACCGTCAACCGGGTGCGCCCAGGCGCTGTCCTCCGGAAACTCCTGGACGAAGGCCAGGCCGCGCAGGATCCGGCGCCCCTTTTCCTCGGCGTATTCAAAGACACCTGCGGAAAGTGGCGCCACCCGGACCTTACTGACGTCGAGCCCGCGTTCGGCCAGGGCTTTCAGCCACCGCTCGTCGGACGCCAGAAGTTCCTCGACGACTTCGAATTCCTCTTCGAGGACGGGAAGCTCGCCGGTGACGGCAGTGTCCAGTTCGACGGCGGACACCACTTCCTGGCGGGTCACGCAGACCACCACATCCGTAGGCGCGCCGCCCGCAATGTCGTGGAGGAAAATCCGGAACCTGCGGTCCTCGGCGGGGATCCCGACGGTGGCGGCAGCGCCGCCGTCGGAATATCCGACGGCGGCACTTCCGCGGGCGGGGTCCACCAAGCCCAGGTAGGCGATGCGCTTTTCAGCCCCGAGAAGGCCGGCGGCGCGCAGGATGGCCTGGACTTCGGTGATTTCGTCGCCTGATGCCAGGCGGTACGGGGTAACTGTGTCAGCTGCTGCAAGCGTCATGGGTGACCTCTGTCCGGGACCGTCGCTGGTCGGAATTTTTATTTTCTATAGTTGTAGAGAATAAGCGTCCGTAAGATGGCTCACAAGAGTCTGAGTGAAAATATTTCCGGGGAGTGGCCGCGGTGCCAAAGATAGTTGACCATGACGAGCGGCGCCTAGAACTGGTGGATGCCACCTGGCGGATCATCGCCCGGCTGGGCATTGAGGGCGCCACGATGCGCGAGATCGCGCTGGAGGCAGGCTTCGCCAACGGGGCCCTCAAGCCCTATTTCCCCACCAAGGACACCCTCCTGGAGTTCGCATTCGGGCACGTCTTCAACCGGACCAACCAGCGCGTCGCCAAGGTCACCGAAGGCAAAACCGGACTCCCGGCACTGCGCGCCTTCTGCCTGGAGGTACTTCCCCTGGACGAAGAGCGGGTCAACGAAGCGCGGATCGTCATCCCGTTCTGGCAGAAAGCTGTCAACGATCCGCAGAAGGCCGAGATCCACCAGCAGTCCATGGAAGAGTGGCTTGCGGCCATCCGGCAATACCTCGCCGAGGCCCGGGAGGCCGGCGACGTCAGAGCCGCCGTCGACGACGCCACCCTGGCCAGCCAGCTCCTGAACATGCTCCTGGGCGCGCAGATCGGGGCAGCGCTGACCACTCGCCCTGACGCCGATCCCGGCCTCACCGACCAGCTCGAGGGTTACCTCGCACTGCTGGCCGGGTAGCCGGGCTTCGCCAGGCACGCGCCCACCCCAACCCCGCCAACGCACGACCGCTCAACACCTGACCGCCCGGCCAGCCGGGAGTCCAGCAAGGAGAATTGCGCCCATGACCATCCCCGCTGAGATCGATACCCCGGACATCATGATCGACCTCGACATCCTCGAACGGAACATCGCCCGGATGGCAGCGGCCGTCCGGGAGAAGGGCCTCGCCCTCCGTCCCCACGCCAAGACCCACAAGGTCACCGAGATCGCCGCCCGCCAGATGGCCGCCGGAGCAGCCGGGCTGACGGTGGCAACCATCGGCGAAGCCGAAGTGTTCGCCGACGCAGGCATCGAGGACATCTTCATCGCCTACCCCCTCTGGATTTCACCGCAAAAAGCCGAGCGGCTCCGGCGCCTGGCGTCAACCGCAACAATTTCCGTGGGTGTCGACTCCGCAGCGGGGGCAACGACACTCGGATCAAGCCTCGGGCAGGCGGCCGGGAGCGTCAGCGTGCTGGTCGAAATCGACAGCGGCCACCATCGCAGCGGCGTCCGTCCGGAGGCTGCGGCGGCGGTTGCCGAAGCCTCGTCCCGCGCCGGGCTGAAGGTTGCGGGGGTCTTCACCTTCCCGGGCCACAGCTACGCCCCAGGAATGCCTGCAGAGGCCGTCGCGCAAGAGCAGCAAGCGCTGCGGGAAGCCGCGGAATCCCTTGCGGCAGCAGGATTCGAAGCGACGCGCCGCAGCGGAGGCTCTACCCCGACGGCGCTTCTGACCGACGGATCCGAAGCCACCGAAGTGCGTCCCGGCGTGTACGTTTTCGGCGACGCACAGCAGCTGGAGCTGGGCCGGTGCGCCATGGAAGACATTGCACTGACTGTCGCTGCCACCGTGGTGAGCCACCATGAGACTCCCCCGGATGCCCCGGCGCGCTTCATCATCGACGCCGGCAGCAAGATCCTGGGCAGTGACCGGCCCGCCTGGGCCAGCGGGTTCGGCCGGCTGATCGACCACCCTGATGCCCGGATCACTGCACTCTCGGAGCACCATGCCACCGTCGAGTGGCCCGACAGCCGAACCCTGCCGCCCCTCGGCGAGCGGCTGCGCATAGTCCCCAACCATGTCTGCCTGGCGATCAACCTGGTGGACGACGTCGCGGTGACCAGCAACGGTGCACTCGTGGACCGCTGGGCCGTGGGAGCCCGGGGCAAAAACAAGTAACCGCTCCCCGACGGACGGCAACCCCACAATGGGAAGTCTTTTTTCGACAACTGTTGAAAAAAGAGAGGCTCCGGCGTTAACCTGAATGGACCGTGTCCCAGGACACAGCCATCGGGGAACCCACGTTTGCGGCCATCCGTCGTCAGGAACATCCATGCCAGCTGCAGTCCAGCCCGCCAGCCAGAAACTCACGTCCAGCGTCGCGGAGACGTTCGACCACTGGAAACACCTCGTGGCGGAGTCCTTCGTGCCGCTCGCCGCACGGACAGCAGACGTGGACGGCTTCCGCGGGAAGATGCGGGCGCGCGTGCTGGACCGCATGTCCATCGTCGAAGTTACCGCCACCTCCCACGAGGTCCACCGCACCGCTGCCCTGATTGCCCAACCCGGCGAACGCTACTTCAAACTCAACCTCCAGCTGGAGGGCACAGGGCTTCTGGTTCAGGACAACCGCGAGGCCCTGCTTCGGCCAGGAGACCTGGCCATCTATGACACAAACCGGCCATACACCCTGGCATTCGAGGCGAATACACGCATGATGGTGGTGATGTTCCCTTGTGATGCCCTCGCGCTGCCCACGGACTACGTGGGCCAACTGGCGGCGGTGCGGATGGCCGGCAGCACCGGCCTCAGCGGCATAGTGGGACAGTTCATCGGCCAGCTTGCCAGTAACCTTGAGGTCCTCAGTGGTCCGAGCGGCTCACGCCTGGCCGCAAACGCACTGGATCTGGTGTCCACCATGCTGCACGCTGAAATGGCCATTACCCCGGACAGGATGAAACCGCAGGCCCTCCTTGCTGTGTCAGTTCGCGAGTACATCGAGGCGAACCTCGCCGATCCCCTGCTGTCCCCCGCGACCATCGCCGCCGCGCACTTCATCTCCACACGCCATCTGCACAACATCTTCCACGAGTCGGGCTCTACCGTTGCGAGCTGGATCAGGAGCCAAAGACTCGACGGCGTGCGCAGGGAACTCCGCGACCCGCTCCACGCCGGTAAATCCGTGGGAGCCGTCGCAGCACGTTGGGGCTTCCTCGACGCTGCCCACTTCAGCCGGACGTTCAGGGATGCATTCGGCCAGTCCCCCAGCGACTGGCGGCGCGGCGCCTGACTGGGCAGCCTGTTTCGAACCCGGACAGCAACTGGCCCGGCGCAAAGTCCATCTGCGCCGGGCTAGTTGCTGGTTCGTTATCAGTCGCCGCCAGCACGCTGCGCGCTAGCGGTTATGCCCCAGGCTGGCCACGCGCTGCCGCCGCTCAATCCGCGATTCCACCAGTACCCCGGCAGTGAACATGGCCGGGACTGCCGCCAGCAACGCCGACGCCGTCTCGGCACTGCCGCCGATCAGCGACGTGAAGTTACTTGCCACCAGGTACAGCACCCACGCCAGCAGCACTGCCGCCAGTGCGGGAGCAAGGAGCGTCTGCCAGAGCTGGCCTTCCACGCGTTCCCGGCGGAAGAATCCCACCACGGCCACGGAGCAAAGGATGTACAGCACCAAAAGCGCCGCAACTGCGAGCCCGCTGAACCAGGAGAACAGCGTCAGGACAGGATCGAGCGCCAGCAGGGCAAAAGGGACCACCAGCACGACGGCGGTGGCGCTCTGGATCCAGGCGGCGAACGCCGGTGCCCGGTGGCGGTTGGTCCGGGCCACGATGGCGGGCAGGGAACCTTGCAGCGCCAGGGAGTGCAGGTACCGGTTGATGCCGTTATGGAACGCGATGATGCCGGCCAGCAGGGAGGTCACCAGCAGGATTCCGGTGGTGATGCCTGCCCAGGGGCCGAAGAGTTCCTCGATGGGTCCCAGGACGAAGGTGGTGGCATCCCCTGACTCCAGGGCTGCGCCGGCCGCACCCATGACCTGGGTGGGACCGTAGTAGCTGACCAGCATCCAGGAGATGAACGAGAAGAATATGGCGATGACGCCCACGGACAGGTAGGTTGCCCGGGCCACAGTGCGGTTGGCGTCCTTGGCCTCGGCTGAATAGATTGCGGTTGATTCGAAGCCGAACATCGAGGCCACGGCGAACATGATGGCCACGCCCGGGGCGCCGCTGGCGATGGCTTCCGGGGAGAAGGACGCTGCGATACTAAGGCCCTCCGGCCCGCCGCCGCGGAACAGTACCGTGAACCCGAACAGCAGCAGGATGGCCACTTCGAACCCAACCAAAAGGGCCAGGACCCGGGCGCCGAGCTCAATGTTCAGCGAACCGAGCACCTGCACGCCTGCCATGGTGACCAGAGCCAACAGCCACCAGGGGATGCTGACGCCGGCGGAGTCCAGCAGGCCGGAGAAGGCGGCACCGTACAGCCCATACATCGCCGCTTGGACGGTGCTGTAGGCGAGCAGTGCCAACCACGCTGCCCCCGCGCCGGTCTTTCTTCCAAATGCGGCTGTAACGTAGGCGTAGAAGGCGCCGTTGGCTTGGATTTTCCGGCTCATGGCCACAAATCCCACGGCGAAGATCACAATGACTACGCCGACAACGAGGTAGGCGCCCGGGGCGCCGGCACCGTTGCCCAGCGCGGCCGCCAAGGGGGAAGCACCAGCGATTCCCGTCAGTGGTGCCTGGGCGGAAAGAACAAAGAAGAGGATTCCCATCACGCCGATGCTGCCGGCGCGGAGGGCAGTTGAATGCTCGGTCGGGGGC
Source organism: Pseudarthrobacter sulfonivorans (assembly GCF_031454915.1). Taxonomy (GTDB): domain Bacteria; phylum Actinomycetota; class Actinomycetes; order Actinomycetales; family Micrococcaceae; genus Arthrobacter; species Arthrobacter sulfonivorans_C. The sequence continues at coordinate 621,847 of NZ_JAVDRS010000002.1, forward strand.
TTGGTTTCAGTTGCCTGGGAGGCAGAATTCGAAATACTCATTGGGTCCTTCTTAACGGTCATGAGCGCTGGGGATGGGTGCGCGTAGTCAGCGGGGGCACCCTGGGTTCGGTTGAGGAACTATGGTTTCCAGCATGGCAGTGAGTGCCTGTTGCCCCTTGTCCTGCAGCGATCAGTTGTTGTGCTTGAGCGCAGGGCGTGCTTTCAGAACGGATGCTGATCAGGGCTGATCCATGAGCAGGGACACGGCCTCGCGTTCAGACCGGCGCCCGGACTGCACGGAGACCCGGGACAAGTCTTTGCCTCACCCCGGGTTGGCCCCCCAAAAAAGGAACTGCCGGCCCGGGCCGCATGCCCAGGCCGGCAGTTACCGGTTTTTGTAGTCCGCGCTACGCGAACGTTGCCTCCGCCTACGGGACGCTGGGCGCTTTCTCGGAAGTGCCGGCCCCCAAGGGAACGCCCCTCGTCTCCTTCACGAGGCTGGTCCCAATGAACGAGATGACGCAGAGAGCCATGATGTAAATTCCGATCGAGCCCGACCATCCCGTTTCCTTGAACAGTGCCTCGGCGAACAGGGGTGCGAAAGCTCCGCCGAGGATGGAGCCCAGGGCATAGCCGATGCCGATGCCCGAGTAGCGCACACTCGCTGGGAACATTTCGGCGTACATGGCGGACATGGGCCCGTAGGAGAGGCCCAGCCCGATGGTCAGGACGAAAATCCCGACTCCGTACGCCCAGATATTCCGGGTGTCGATGAGGAGGAACATGGGAATCATCCAGGCGAAAATGAGGATATAGCCAATTTGGAACGTCCGGACGCGGCCGATCCTGTCGGACAGGGCCCCACCGAAGAGTGTGAAGATAAGCCATCCGAAGGAGGCCAGGAGGGTGGCCAGCAACACCGGGGAAGCGTCCATTTTGAGCGTCTTCTGGGCATAGGACGACAGGAACGCAATCACGAGATATCCGGCAGCGTTGTTGCCGATGAAGATGACGGCCGCCAGAAGAACCTGCTTTTTGTTGGTCCGGAGCAGCTGCGTCAGCGGGGTGGCTGATTCCTGTTTGCGCTCCACCATTTCCTTGAACACGGGGCTCTCGGCGACAGCTGCCCGGATGAAGTAGCCCACCACGATCAGGGCTACTGAGAGCAGGAATGGAACCCGCCAGCCCCATTCGAGGAACTGCTCCGGAGACATCGAGAGCCGGAGCAGGAAGAGCACCAGCGTTGCGATGATCATGCCCACCGGCACGCCGATCTGGGGGTAGGCTCCCCAAAATCCCCGCTTATCGCGCGGGGCGTGCTCCACTGCCATCAGGGCCGCGCCTCCCCATTCCCCGCCCGCGGAAAAGCCCTGGAGGATGCGCAGGACCATCAGCAGGATCGGTGCCCAGACGCCGATCTGGGCGTAGGTGGGGAGCAGCCCGATCAGGGCGGTGGATGCCCCCATCATCACCAGGGTGAAAACCAGCATGGCCTTACGGCCCACCCGGTCACCCAGGCGTCCAGCGATCACTGCGCCCAACGGCCGGAAGAAGAAACTCACACCGATGGTGGCCCAGGAGACCAGCTGAGCGAGCCCCGGACTGTCCGTATCCAGCGGCTTAAAGTAGAGGCTGGCGAAAACGACGCCGGCAGCTTGGGCGAAGATGAAGAAGTCATACCATTCGATGGTGGTGCCCACCATGGTGCCGGCAACAACTCGGCGGTCCGCCTTGCTCATCTGCTGGCGACGTGGAGGCGCAGAGGTGGTCTGGGATGTTGACATTAAAACTCCATTGTTTTAGTTGCCGACCAGGGCTGGTGGCGTGATGACTGACTGCGGGGCGGCTGCTGCGCCGGACAGGGCATCGGCGGGCTTGCGGTTTGGCAGCAGGGGCGCAAAGAACTCCCCCAGCTCGGCGGTTGCCGTCAGCGGGAGGACGTTGGCCACGTACTGGTCCGGGCGCACCACAACGACGACGCCGCCGCGGTCCACGCCGCGCAGGTCGAAAATGTCCGCGGCAGGGTCAGTAGCGTAAACCTTCTCGTAATCGGTGAGCTTGAAGGGGCCAACCTGCGGCTTGAAAACTCCGGGGACAGCGCCGAAATCGATGCTTGGGTGGTCCTGCTGGTAGATCACCTTGACGTCGAACCACGCGTCAGGATCAGCGCCCGACGGCATTGCGGCCAGCGGTGATTCCGGCGAGTTCGCGAGCCACCCGGCGAAGTGTTCCGTGGGCGACGCCGTCGCCTGCTTCCCTCCTGACGGAAGTGCCGCGTCCGCGAAGACGTAGATGCGCCAGCGGCCATCGGCCGTGGCATGGTGGCCAAGCTGTACGGGGTTGGTGTCCCCGACCCGGACCACGGGCGCCGACTTGAACCTCTTGCCCACCGGGAATCCGGTAGCCAGTTCCTGATGATCCGCGTCAGCAACAAGCACCGACGGCGCGTACTGGGTCATGAATCCGGCGGGGAACTCGGCTGTGCTGACGTAGAAGTCTTCGAGCTCCGAGGGGTCCTCGAACTCCTCAGGCCTCTTGGCCATCAGGGTGGACCACTCCTTGTCGAAGTCAATCAGGTTCTTGGCCACCACCTGCCGCTCTGCCGAGTAGGTGGACAGCAGACTTTCCGGGCTGCGGCCTTCGAGCACGTGTCCGAGCTTCCAGGCCAGGTTGAAGCCGTCCTGCATGGAGACGTTCATGCCTTGGCCCGCCTTGGCGCTGTGCGTATGGCATGCGTCGCCGGTGATGAACACGCGCGGCGTTCGTGTGCCGCGCTGCTCGGGCAGGACATCGTCAAACCGGTCGGTTAGCCGGTGGCCCACCTCGTAGACGCTGTGCCACGCGATGTTGCGGACGTCGAGTGTGTACGGGTGGAGGATCTCGTTCGCCTTGCGGATGATTTCCTCGATGGAGGTGTTGCGCACCGCGCCGTTGTCGTTCGGGTCCACCTCGCCGAGGTCCACGTACATACGGAAGAGGTGGCCACCTTCGCGTGGAATCAGCAGGATGCTGCCGCCAGTACCGGACTGGATGGCGCATTTGGTGCGGATGTCGGGGAAGTCGGTAACGGCGAGGGCATCCATGACACCCCAGGCGTGGTTTGCCTGGTCGCCGGCGAGGGTACAGCCAATGGATTCCCGCACCTTACTGCGCGCACCGTCGGCGCCAACAACGTATTTGGCGCGGACAACACGCTCCTGCCCTTCGTTGGGGCCGGAGGTGTGGAGAAGGGTCACGGTGACGGGGTGCTCCCCCTCGTCCGCGACGTTGAGGGATCGGAATTCGAAGCCATAGTCGGGCGACATGCGGGTGGGTGAGTTGGCCATGAACTCGGCGAAGTAGTCCAGCACGCGGGCCTGATTGACGATGAGGTGCGGGAACTCGCTGATGCCCGCCGGGTCATCCGGCGTACGGGCGGTCCGGATGATGCGCGACGGATCCGCGACGTCCGGCTTCCAGAACGCCATCTCGGTGATCGCGTAGGCCTCGGCGATGATCCGTTCGGCGAAGCCAAAGGCCTGGAAGGTCTCCACGCTCCGTGCCTGGATGCCGTCCGCCTGGCCGATTGCGAGCCTTCCCCCGCGGCGTTCGACGATCCGCGTGGTGATGTTCGGGAACTGGGAGAGCTGTGCGGCGGCAAGCATGCCGGCAGGTCCGGTACCCACGATGAGCACGTCCACCTCGTCGGGAAGCTCTGCGGGCCGGTTGATGCCAACGCCGGCGGCGGGCTGTACCCGCGGGTCTCCGGATACGTATCCGTGGTGGTGGAACTGCACGGGCTTTCCTCACTTCACTGTGGGTATCGATCACTCGGAATGGTGTTCTATATGCGAATACAGGGTTCTTTATTAGAACGCTTGGGGTTGGTCCAAGACTGTACGGCAATGTGATCCGAACAACAAGAGATGCAAAATGGCGTCGAAAGTGGGGGCTTGACGAAGCCGTCCGGCTGGGCCATAGTGATCGTATACGATTTCGTACTTGATGAGGAGACAGCTTTGGAGCAGGTCAACGAGGACACCCTGGCGGCGGCACGCAAGGTCATCGCGGTGCACATCAACTACCCCAGCCGCGCTGCGCAGCGGGGGCGCACCCCCGCGCAGCCTTCCTACTTCCTGAAGCCGTCGTCCTCGCTGGCTCTTGGCTCCGCAGACGCACCCTCCACAGTGGAGCGCCCCGCAGGTTGCGAACTGCTGGGATACGAGGGCGAGATCGCCTTGGTCATCGGCAAGCCCGCCCGCCGGGTGGGGCTCGAGGATGCCTGGAGCCACGTTGAGTGGATCACGGCGAGCAACGATCTCGGCGTGTACGACCTGCGTTATGCGGATAAAGGCTCCAACCTGCGGTCCAAGGGCGGCGACGGTTTCACCCCGATCGGCCCGGGCCTGATCGCCGCGGACGCCGTGGACCCCGCCGCCCTGCGCATCCGCACCTGGCACAACGGCGACCTGGTTCAGGATGACACCACCGAAGATCTGCTATTTCCGTTTGCCCGGCTCGTCGCGGACCTGTCCCAGTTGCTCACCCTCGAAGAGGGCGACATCATCCTCACCGGCACCCCGGCCGGCGCCTCCGTGGCCAAGCCGGGCGACGTGGTCGAGGTTGAGGTCAGCGCTGGTGGGCTGACCACCGGCCGCCTGGCCACCCGGGTGGAGGAAGGCACGACGGCGTTCGCCGAGTTTGGTGCCGTGCCCCAGGCTGACGATGTGCAGCGGGAGGAGGCGTACGGTTCGCGGGAAGCAGCGGGTTTGGCTCCCGTGGCGGGCGCCGCCGTCGGGCATGTTTTGACGGCGGCGCTGAAGGCGAAGCTTGAGAGCGTCTGCACCGCCACCCTGTCCTCCCAGCTGCGCAAGCGCGGCCTGAACAACGTCAGCATCGACGGCCTGACCTCCACCCGGCCGGAAAGGCGGATCGTGGGCCTGGCCCGGACGCTGCGCTACGTCCCCAACCGCGAGGACCTGTTCAAGACCCACGGCGGCGGGTTCAACGCCCAGAAGAAGGCCATCGATTCGGTCAACGAGGGCGAGATCCTGGTGATGGAGGCCCGCGGCGAGAAGGGCACGGGCACCATCGGCGACATCCTGGCGCTGCGCGCCCAGGTGCGTGGTGCCGCAGCCATCATTACCGACGGCGGGGTCCGTGACTTCTCCGCAGTGGCCGCGATGGAGATGCCCACCTACTATGCCAATCCGCACCCGGCCGTGCTGGGCCGCCGGCACATCCCGTGGGACACGGACATCACCATCGCCTGCGGCGGCACCACCGTGCAGCCGGGCGACATCATCGTGGCCGACGCCGACGGCATCCTGGTTATCCCGCCGGCTTTGGCCGACGAGTTGGCCGATGACTCGATCGCGCAGGAACGCGAGGAAGTCTTTATCGCCGAGATGGTGGAACAGGGTCACAGCGTGGATGGCCTTTACCCGCTGAACGCCACGTGGCGGGCAAAGTACGAACAATGGGAAGCGGGCAAATCCGATGACTGAGGCATTGATGGCCACGGGCAGCAAATCGGAGCAGGCCTACGGCGCTGTGAAGGCGCGGATCGTCGAAGGGACCTACACCCCCGGCTACCGCCTGGTCCTGGCGGTCATCGCCAAGGACCTTGGGTTCAGCGTGGTGCCCGTCCGGGAAGCGATCCGCCGGCTCGAGGCCGAGGGTCTGGTGAAGTTCGAACGCAACGTCGGCGCGACGGTGGCCGGCATCGATCCGACCGAATACCTGTACACGATGCAGACCCTGAGCATCGTGGAGGGCGCCGCCACCGCGTTGTCCGCGCCGCTGATCGGCGGGGCGGACATCGCCCGGGCCCGGGCGGTGAACGAGGAAATGCGCGAATGCCTGCAGCACTTCGACCCTGTTCGCTTCACCGAGCTGAACCAGGACTTCCACAGCGTCCTGTTTGAACATTGCCCCAACCCGCACATCCTGGACCTGGTGCACCGGGGCTGGAACCGGCTCGCCTCGCTGCGGTCTTCAACTTTCCGGTTCGTCCCGGGCCGCGCCCACGAATCCGTGGACGAACACGAAGCGCTGCTTCAGCTCATCGAATCCGGTTCCGGCGCCGACGAGATCGAAAAGGCCGCCCGCCTGCACCGCTCCGCCACCCTGGACGCCTACCTAGCCCAGGCTCAGCCCCTCCCATAAAGCAACGCGGGGTCACTAAACGCCCGATAAACGGCCCCGATTCGGCGAGAAGTGACCCCGCGTTGCACTAACACGAAGGAAACAACAATGACGTTCACTGCAGAACAGACCAAGAACCAGTACGTGCCGCAGGACCTGCCCAAGCACATCCAGCACTACATCAACGGCCAGTTCGTTGATTCCGTGGGCGGCAAGACGTTCGATGTCCTGGATCCGGTGTCCAACACCAATTACGCCACCGCCGCCGCCGGCCAGAAAGAGGACATTGACCTTGCCGTCGCCGCCGCCCGCGAAGCCTTCACCAACGGCCCGTGGCCGAAGATGAAACCCCGCGAACGTGCCCGGATCCTGAACAAAATCGCCGACGCCGTCGAGGCCCAGGAAGCCCGGCTCGCCGAGCTGGAAACGTTCGACACCGGCCTGCCGATCACCCAGGCGAAGGGTCAGGCCCTGCGTGCGGCGGAGAACTTCCGCTTCTTCGCAGACCTGATCGTGGCACAGTTCGATGACGCCATGAAGGTCCCCGGCTCGCAGATCAACTACGTGAACCGCAAGCCGATCGGCGTCGCCGGGCTCATCACCCCGTGGAACACGCCGTTTATGCTCGAGTCCTGGAAGCTCGCCCCGGCCCTGGCCACCGGCAACACCGTGGTCCTCAAGCCGGCGGAATTCACTCCGCTCTCCGCCTCCCTGTGGGCCCAGATCTTCAAGGACGCAGGCCTGCCGGATGGCGTCTTCAACCTCGTCAACGGCCTGGGCGAGGAAGCGGGCGACGCCCTGGTCAAGCACCCGGACGTGCCGCTGATCTCCTTCACCGGCGAGACCACCACCGGCCAGACGATCTTCCGGAACGCCGCAGCCAACCTCAAGGGCCTCTCGATGGAGCTCGGCGGCAAGTCACCGTGCGTGGTGTTTGCCGACGCCGACCTGGATGCAGCGATCGATTCAGCCCTGTTCGGGGTCTTCTCCCTCAACGGTGAACGCTGCACCGCCGGCTCCCGCATCCTCGTCGAACGTGCCATCTACGACGAATTCTGCGAAAAGTACGCCGCCCGGGCGAAGAACATCGTGGTGGGCGATCCCCACGATCCCAAGACGCAGGTGGGCGCCCTTGTCCATCCGGAGCACTACGAAAAGGTCGCCTCATACGTGGAAATCGGCAAATCCGAAGGCCGGCTGCTCGCCGGCGGCGGCCGCCCCGAGCACCTCCCGGAGGGCAACTACATCGCACCCACGGTGTTTGCCGACGTCGCCCCCGACGCACGGATCTTCCAGGAGGAAATCTTCGGCCCCGTCGTCGCCATCACCCCGTTCGAGAACGATGCCGAGGCGCTGGCCCTCGCCAACAACACCAAGTACGGCCTGGCAGCCTACATCTGGACCCAGGACTTGACCCGCGCCCACAACTTCTCCCAGAACGTCGAGGCCGGCATGGTGTGGCTCAACAGCCACAACGTCCGCGACCTCCGCACCCCGTTCGGCGGCGTCAAAGCATCCGGCCTCGGCCACGAAGGCGGCTACCGTTCCATCGATTTCTACACCGACCAGCAGGCAGTCCACATCACCCTCGGCACTGTCCACACCCCGAAATTCGGCGCCTGAGCGATCCTGCCCAGGTCCCAACCATCCCCTTTCAAAGAAGAGAGAACACCATGACGAACTTCGTTCCCACCCCCACCGTCCCCGCCCCGGACATCGTCCGCTGCGCCTACATGGAGATCGTGGTCACCGACCTCGCCAAGTCCCGCGCGTTCTACGTGGACCTCCTGGGCCTGCACGTCACCGAGGAAGACGAGAACAACATCTACCTGCGCTCCCTCGAGGAGTTCATCCACCACAACCTGGTGCTCCGCAAGGGACCCATCGCCGCCGTCGCCGCATTCGCTTACCGGGTGAAGTCTCCTGCCGAAGTGGATGCCGCCGAGGCGTACTACAAGGAACTGGGCTGCCGCACCGAACGCCGTAAAGAGGGCTTCACCAAGGGCATCGGCGACTCCGTCCGCGTTGAGGACCCGCTGGGCTTCCCCTACGAGTTCTTCTACGACGTGGAGCACGTCGAACGCCTCACCCAGCGTTACGACCTCTACTCCGCCGGCGAACTGGTGCGCCTGGACCACTTCAACCAAGTCACCCCGGATGTCCCCCGCGGCCGCAAATACCTCGAGGACCTCGGCTTCCGCGTCTCCGAGGACATCCAGGATTCCGACGGCGTCACCTACGCCGCGTGGATGCACCGCAAGCAGACCGTCCACGACACCGCCCTGACCGGCGGCAACGGCCCGCGCATGCACCACGTTGCATTCGCCACCCACGAAAAGCACAACATCATCCAGATCTGCGACAAGATGGGCGCCCTGCGCATCAGCGACCGGATCGAACGGGGCCCCGGCCGGCACGGCGTCTCCAACGCCTTCTACCTCTACATCCTCGACCCGGACGGCCACCGCATCGAGATCTACACCCAGGACTACTACACCGGCGATCCGGACAACCCCACCATCACCTGGGATGTCCACGACAACCAGCGCCGCGACTGGTGGGGCAACCCCGTCGTCCCGTCCTGGTACACCGAGGCTTCCCTGGTCCTGGACCTCGACGGCAACCCGCAGCCGGTCATCATCCGCGAGGAAAAGAGCGAAATGGCCGTGACCGTGGGCGCCGACGGCTTCTCCTACACCCGCAAGGACGGCTCCCCCGACGGGGACCGGACAGGCTTCAAGCTGGGAGCGCAGCTCTAGCATGCTTGACCCGACGACGATTGAGACGATCGCGGACGAACTGGTGGAGGCCGGCCGCAACCGCAAGCCCGTCCCCCGGCTGACGGCCCGTTACCCGGACATGACCGTGGAGGACTCCTACGCCGTCCAGCAGCTGTGGCGCCGCAGGAACGAGGAAGCCGGGCGGACTTTGGTGGGGCGCAAGATCGGTCTCACGTCCCGGGCGATGCAGGCCGCCACCGGCATCACAGAACCTGACTACGGCGCGATCTTCGATGACATGGTGCTGGAGACTGGCTGCTCGGTGGAATGGGACAAGTACACCCATCCGCGGGTGGAGGTGGAGCTGGCGTTTGTCCTCAAGGACGCGCTCAAAGGCCCCGGCTGCACCATCTTCGATGTCCTGAACGCCACCGACTACGTGGTTCCGGCCCTTGAGATCCTGGACTCCAGGATCGAAATGGAGGGCCGGACCATCGTGGACACCATCGCGGACAACGCCGCAATGGGCGCCATGGTGATCGGCGGCAACCCGGTCAAGCCCGGCGCCGTGGACCTCCGCTGGGTCTCCGCGATCCTCTACAAAAACCAGACAGTCGAGGAGACCGGTGTGGCCGCGGGCGTCCTGGACCACCCCGCCAACGGCGTCCACTGGCTGGCCAACAAGATCGCAGCCCACGGCGACGGGATGAAGGCAGGGGACATCATCCTCGCTGGCTCCTTCACCCGGCCGATGTGGGTCTACAAGGGTGACACCGTGCACGCAGACTACGGACCCCTGGGGAGCATCACATGCCGCTTCGAGTAGAACCGGACGCCACCTTTCGCGACGCCCTCATCGCGGCAGACCGGCCTTTGGCCGGGATGTGGGTGTGCTCCGGCAGCCCGCTGATCGCGGAGCTGTGCGCGGGAGCGGGGCTGGACTGGCTGCTGATCGACGCCGAGCACAGCCCCAACGGGCTCGAATCGATCCTCGCCCAGCTGCAGGCCGTCAACGGCTATCCGGTTCACACCCTCGTCCGGCCGCCGGTGAACGACACCGTGGTGATCAAGCAGTACCTGGACCTGGGCGTGCAGAACCTGCTGGTTCCAATGGTCAATTCCGTGGCGGAGGCGGAAGCCGCCGTGGCCGCCACCCGGTATCCGCCCCAGGGCGTGCGCGGCGTGGGCTCTGCCCTGGCCCGCGCCGCCCGCTGGAACCGGGTCCCGGATTACCTCGCCCGGGCGTCGGAAACCATCAGCGTTACCGTCCAGATCGAATCGACCACTGCAGTGGAGGCCGTGGAAGACATCCTGAAGGTGGACGGCGTGGACGCCATCTTCCTGGGTCCCTCGGACCTCGCCGCTTCCATGGGCCTGCTGGGCCAGCAGGAACACGCGGAGGTTCGCGCCGCCGTCGAGCACTGCCTTAAAGCTGCCACAGCGGCCGGGAAACCGGCCGGCGTGAACGCCTTCGACCCCGGCACCGCCCGCCACTACCTGGACGGCGGCGCCGACTTCATCCTGGTGGGAGCCGACGTCGCCCTGCTGGCCCGCGGCTCAGAAGCCCTCGCCGCGCGGTATATCCCCCAGGGCGCGGTGGTTGAGCCTGCCGAAACCCCAGCCAGCTACTGACCACCTTCCTAAGGACTTTTGATGACACTTTCTGCGATCTCCCCTGCCATTTTGCCGGAGCGTGAAGCCACCCTGCTCGCCTCCGTTCCGACCGGTTTGCTGATTGGCGGGCAGTGGCGGGACGCGTCCGACGGCGGCACGTTCGACGTCCATGACCCCGCCACCGGGGAGGTGCTCGCGACCCTCGCCTCCGCCACCAGCGAGGATGCCGTGGCCGCGCTGGACGCCGCAGATAACGTGCAGGCGTCCTGGGCCCGGACCCCGCCGCGGGTGCGGGCCGAGATCCTGCGCCGGGCCTTTGACCTGGTCACCGAACGCGCCGAGGACTTCGCGCTGCTAATGACCCTGGAAATGGGCAAACCCCTGCCCGAAGCCCGCGGCGAGGTCACCTACGGGGCCGAGTTCCTGCGCTGGTTCTCCGAAGAAACCGTCCGCGACTACGGCCGCTACCTCGCCACCCCCGAGGGCAAAAACAAGATCCTCGTCCAGCACAAACCCGTCGGCCCCTGCCTGCTCATCACCCCCTGGAACTTCCCGTTGGCGATGGCCACCCGCAAGGTCGCCCCCGCCGTCGCCGCCGGCTGCACCATGGTCCTCAAACCCGCCAAACTCACCCCGCTCACCGCCCAGTACTTCGCCCAGACCATGCTCGACGCCGGCCTGCCCGCCGGCGTCCTGAACGTGGTCTCCTCCGCTTCGGCGTCCGGAATCTCCGGCCCGCTGCTCGCCGATCCGCGCCTGCGGAAGGTCTCCTTCACCGGTTCCACCCCGGTGGGCAAACGCCTCATGGCCGACGCCGCCCAGAACGTCCTGCGGACCTCCATGGAACTGGGCGGGAACGCCCCCTTCATCGTGTTCGAAGACGCCGACCTCGATGCCGCCGTCGAAGGGGCCATGGCCGCCAAAATGCGGAACATGGGCGAGGCCTGCACCGCCGCCAACCGGTTCCTCGTCCACGAATCCGTCGCCGCAGAGTTCACCGCGAAGTTCGCCGCCGCCATGGGCGCCCTCACCACCGGCCGCGGCACCGACCCCACCACCCAGGTCGGACCCCTGATCGACGCCGGAGCCCGCGACGACGTCCACGCCCTCGTGACCGCCGCGGTCGACGCCGGCGCCACCGCCATCACCGGCGGCACACCCGTGGACGGCCCCGGCTACTTCTACCCGCCCACCGTCCTCGGCGGCGTCCCCAACGACGCCGAGATCCTCCGCCAGGAAATCTTCGGCCCCGTCGCCCCCGTCACCACCTTCACCACCGAGGAGGACGCCATCCGGCTTGCCAACGCCACCGAATACGGCCTCGCCTCCTACCTCTACAGCCGCGACTTCAACCGCCTCCTGCGCGTAGCCGAACAGATCGAATTCGGCATGGTCGGCTTCAACGCCGGCGTCATCTCCAACGCCGCCGCACCCTTCGGCGGCGTCAAACAATCCGGCCTCGGCCGCGAAGGCGGCACCGAAGGCATCGCCGAATACACCACCACCCAATACATCGGCATCAACGACCCCTACGCCCGCTGACAACACCCACTTCACACGTCAGGGCCCTTGCCGTTCTCCGTACGACAAGGGTCCTGCACGAATAGACAAGATAGCCGTCAGGCAATAACCCAGACTTGGGAGTACCCCGTCTGGTCCCCCTGGCCGCACGCACCGTCTACTCGAAGTGGAGTACTCCATGGAATCTTATGATGCGCTTCTCGCGTCAATTTCTGACACGTCCGGCCCCACCCGGACCATTTTTGATCCGGCAACGGGCGAAACGGTCGGCGAAGCCCCTATCCACGATCTGGCATACCTGGAGCAGGCAGTCGATGCTGCCCAGTCGGCCCAATCGGCCTGGGCTGCGCTCGGCCACGAGGGACGGTCAGCTGCGCTCCTGAAGGCAGCCGCCGCCGTCGAACGCTCCGCTGAGGAACTCGCCCAGCTGCTTTCCCGCGAACAGGGCAAGCCTCTCAACGGCCCCAACGCCCGCTTCGAAGTCGGCGCCTGTGCTGCCTGGCTGCGCGCCGCCGCAACGATCCCCCTGGAACCGGAAACCATTGTTGATGACGGCGAGACCCGCGCCGAACTGCACTACAAGCCCATCGGCGTAGTGGGTGCCATCGGGCCGTGGAACTGGCCCATGATGATCACCATCTGGCAGATCGCCCCCGCCCTGCGGATGGGCAACGCCGCGGTGGTCAAACCCTCAGGAAACACCCCGCTGAGTGTCCTCGCCCTGATCAAAGTCATCAACGAAGAACTGCCCGAAGGCATTCTCTCCGCCGTATCCTGCGGCCGCGAGGTGGGCGCCCGCCTGACCAACCACCCTGCCATCGGCAAGATCATGTTCACCGGCTCCACCGCCGCCGGCAAAGCCATCATTAAGTCCTCCGCGGACACGGTCAAGCGGCTCACCCTGGAACTGGGCGGCAACGACGCCGGCATTGTCCTGCCCGACGCCGATCCCAAGGCCATCGCCCAGGACCTCTTCTGGGGCGCCTTCATCAACACCGGCCAGACCTGCGCGGCCCTCAAACGCCTCTACGTCCACGAAGACATCTACGATGCCGTCTGCGACGAACTCACCAAAGTCGCCGCCGCAATGCCCATGGGCAACGGGCTCGACGAACACAACGTCCTCGGCCCGCTGCAGAATCAGGCCCAGTACGACGTCGTGGCCAACCTCGTGGAGGCGGCCCGCGATGGCGGGGCCCGAATCCTGCTCGGCGGAAACCCCGACACCAACCAGCCCGGCTACTTCTACCCCACCACCTTGGTGGCTGACATCGACAACGACAACCCCCTCGTGGCCGAGGAACAGTTCGGACCAGCCCTGCCGATCATCAAGTACAGCACCGTGGACGAGGCCGTGGAAAAGGCCAACGGACTCGACGTCGGGCTCGGCGCGTCCGTCTGGTCCTCCAACCTCCCCGCCGCACGCGAGGTCGCCGCACGCATCCAGGCCGGCACAGTGTGGATCAACAAGCACGGCGTGGTGGACCCGCGCATCCCATTCGGCGGTGCCAAGCAGTCCGGATACGGCCTTGAGTTCGGCGTCGAAGGCCTCAAAGCCCTGGGTGTACCCCAGGTCATCAACGGCTGAGGCCTTCCACGAATTGGGGGCACTGCGCGCTGCGGCGGGCAGTGCCCCCTTACCTTGACGAAGAATTTGTTGACGGCCCATGTGATGCAGGCTACAGTTATGGAAGTTATACGAATAACCCACCACTCACACTGGCCCAAGGAGGTGCCCATGGCTGGATCACGGCCAAAATCGGGACCAACAATGCATGACGTCGCCGCTGCCGCAGGCGTCTCGCAGGCCACTGTATCCCTGGTGTTGAATTCGGCCTCAGGGTCACGCTTCTCTGAGGAAACGCGCAAGCGCGTGCGGGACGCCGTGAACCGGCTGGGTTACCGCACCAACGCCCATGCCAAAGTCCTCCGCGAGGGTGTGGCCGGCATGATCGGGTTCATCGGCGATTCCGTCGCCACCACTCCTTTTGCAGGCGCCATCATTGAAGGCGCCCAGCAGCGGGCCTGGGAAGACGGGCTCCTCCTGCTCTCAATAAACACCGGTGGCGACAGGGAGCTTGAGGCCGCGTCTTTGGACGCCATGCTCTCTTACAAGGTTGCCGGCGTGGTCTACGCCGCCATGTATCACCGGCGGCTGGAAGTGCCAGAGGCCCTGGCTGGCGTCAGGTCCGTCGTGCTGAATTCGCAGGACCGGGCCGGCAGGGTCCCGAGCGTCGCCCCGGACGAGGTCAAAGGAGGGTACACGGCCACCTCCCGGCTGCTCGAGGCGGGCCACACCAAGGTGGGAATGATCAACATCGAAACCCTTGAGAGTGACCTTCCAGCCGCCGTCGGCCGCTACGAGGGCTACTGCGCGGCACTTGAAGAGGCGGGGCTGGACGTTGACCCGTCACTGGTTCGCTTCGGCTCGGGCGGTGAGGAAGATGGCTACAAGTACACGATGGAGCTTCTGACCTCCAGCAACCCGCCCACCGCAATTTTCTGCGCCAATGACCGCGGCGCCTGGGGCGCCTACCAGGCGGTCTCGGACCTGCGCCTCGCAATCCCCGGCGACGTCTCGATCGTGGGGTTCGATAATCAGGCGACCCTGGCGCCATTTCTTCGCCCGGGACTGACCACTTTTGAATTGCCGTTCGTCGCCATGGGCCGGCGCGCGGTTGACCTGATCCTCCAGGATGCGGAACCCGACGGCCGGGTCGAGCTGATGGACTGCCCTCTCGTTGAACGGAATTCAGTAACTCATCCTAAGGAGATGCCATGAGCCGCACCATCCCGGCCAAACGCGGGCGTCCTGCCGCGGCGCCGTTGCCGCAGCGCAAAAATTCTCTTTCGCTCCGCCTGAAGAGGATTTCCCGTGCCTGGCAGTTATACGTATTACTAGCTCCAGCAATCGTCTACATTCTGGTTTTCAAGTACTGGCCCATGTACGGCGTCCAGATCGCTTTCAAAAACTACAACCCGGTGGACGGGTTTACGGACAGCCCCTGGGTGGGCCTGACCCACTTCATCAGGTTTGTGAGCTCTTACCAGTTCGGCCAGGTCGTGGGGAACACTTTATGGATCGCCGTCCTCGGCCTGCTGATAGCCTTCCCGATCCCTATCATTTTGGCGTTGCTGGTCAACCAGCTCCAGAGCGAGCGGTTCAAGAAGTTCACCCAGACGGTGCTTTATTCGCCGGCGTTCATCTCCACGGTGGTGGTGGTGGGCATCATGTTCGTAGTTCTTTCCCCCAGGTCGGGGCTGGTGAACAACGCCATTCAACTCGGCGGCGGTGAGCCGATCTTCTTTATGGGTTCGGCGGAGTGGTTCCGCCCGATTTACGTGATCTCGGATGTCTGGCAGAACGCCGGCTTCTCGATGATCGTGTATCTGGCAGCCCTGGCGGCCATCGATCCGGCTCTGCATGATGCGGCCAAGGTTGATGGCGCCTCCAAGCTGCAGCGAATCCGGCATATCGACCTGCCGGGCATCATGCCGGTGGTAACCATCCTTTTCATCCTGGCCATCGGCAACCTGCTCAACGTCGGCTTCGAGAAGGCACTGCTGATGCAGACGCCCCTGAATATCTCGACCTCGGAGATCATCCAGACCTACGTCTACCATGCGGGTCTGCAGCAGGCGCAGTTCAGCTACTCGGCCGCCATTGGCCTGTTCAACTCCCTCCTCAACCTGGCGCTGCTGCTGTTCTTCAACACCGTGGCGCGCCGGGCCAACCAAGCGACCCTGTGGTGATGCCGAAATGTCTCTGACAACCAACCCCCGCCCAACCGAGAACCGAAGCCGGCCCGTCCGCCAGGTCCGCCCCAAGCCGTCGCTGCGCGACAAATACGGTGATCGTGCCTTCAGCATCGCCGCCACAGCAGTCCTGCTGCTGTCCATCCTGGCGGTGGTGTACCCGCTGTACTTCATTGTCATCGCCTCCATCAGCGACCCGAATGCCGTGTACGAAGGAAAAGTCTGGCTCCTCCCCTCGGGGGTCACCACCGAAGGCTATGAACGGATCTTCGCCGACAGCCGCATCTGGAACGGCCTGGGCAACACCGTCATCTATACCGTGCTCGGCACCGCCGTCAGCGTCAGCACCATCCTGTGCGGCGCCTACGCACTGTCCCGCAAGGACATGCCCGGCAGGAAGATCCTGATGCTCCTGTTCGTCATCACCATGTTCTTCGACGGCGGACTCATCACCAAGTACCTGGTGGTCCGCGACCTGGGCATGCTGGACACCGTCTGGGCCGTGGTCCTGCCGGGAGCGGTGGGCGTATGGAACCTGATCATCGCCAGATCGTTCTTCGAGCACACCATTCCGAACGAGCTACGCGAAGCCGCCCAGATGGACGGAGCCACCGACTTTAAGTTTTTCTTCAAAATGGTGCTCCCATTGTCCAAACCGCTGATCATGCTCATGATCATGATCCACGTCGTGGCCCAGTGGAACTCCTTCTTTGACGCGCTGATCTTCCTCAACGACGACTCCAAGTACCCGCTGCAGCTCGTTCTGCGCAACATCCTCATCCAGTCAGACGTCTCATCCACGGGCACCACCGGCGGAGACATCGAATCCTATGCCGCGGCGCAACGCATAGCAGAGCTCACCAAGTACGCCATGATCGTCGTCTCCAGCCTGCCACTCATGATTGCCCTGCCATTTATGCAGAAGCACTTCACCAAGGGCGCCATGCTCGGCGCCGTCAAATAGCTCCTCCCCCGTATCGACCGCCCGGCAACCGCTGTCGGACGGCAGCATCCCAACTCAGAATAGGAAACGACCATGGCATTCAGCCGTAAATTCACCGCCCTCGGCGCCGTGTTGGCCGGAACATTGATGTTCACCGCCTGCTCCGGCGGCTCCGGCGCCACGGAGATCAACGACGCGTCCGCGGACTTCGGTTTCCAGGAAACAGGCTTCCCCATTGTCAGCAAGCAACTGGACCTGACCTTCTCCGGCACCAAAGCCGCCCTGGCACCGGACTACAACACCATGACCGTGGTGAAGGAATGGGAAAAAGCCACCAATGTCCACATCAACTGGGAGAACCTGCCCGAGACGGTCTTCCAGGAGAAGAAGAACCTGATCCTGGCCAGCGGTGATCTTCCGGATGCCTTCTTCAACACAGGCCTGACCGACGCCGAGATCGCCACCTACTCCGCCAGCGGCACGCTCATCCCGCTCGAGGGGCTCATCGAGAAGAATGCACCCAACCTCGCCAAGCTGCTCTCTGACCGGCCCGACATCAAGGCCGCCATCACCTCCTCGGACGGGCACATCTACTCCCTGCCGTCCATCGAAGAACTCGGCCTGGTCCAGTTCCCGAACGAACTTGCCATCAACACGTCCTGGCTGAAAAAACTCAACATCCCGATGCCAAAGACCGTCAAGGAATTCCACGACGCACTGCTGGCCTTCAAGACCCAGGACGCCTCCGGGACCGGCAAGACCATCCCGCTGAGCTTCATGCCCGGTTCCTGGTGCGGAGACATCGTTGACCTGATCGCCGCCCTCGGCGGAGTGCCGGACAACATGGACCACCGCATCGTCCAGGACGACAAAGTCATCTTCACCCCAACCCAGGACGGCTACAAAAAGGCCATCCAGACCCTGCACGAGTGGTACCAGGAAGGCCTGATCGACCCCGAATCCTTCTCCCAGGATGACAAGGCCTACTTGGCCAAGGGCAAGGCCGCCAAGGAAAACCTCGGCTCGTTCGTGTGGTGGGAAGTCCCCGAAATGGTCGGCGCTGACCGCGCCAACAACTACGCGCTGGTCCCCGTCCTGGAAGGAGTGGACGGCAAGCGGATCGCCAGCCAGTCCAACAACCAGGAAATCGCCCGCGGAGCCTTCGCCATCACCCGGGCCAACAAGTACCCGGCAGCGACCATGCGCTGGGCCGACAACCTCTACGACCCCATCCAGTCCGCCCAGGCTAACTGGGGACCCATCGGCGAAACCCTGCAGAAGGACGCCAGCGGCCTGCTGACCCAGATCCCCGCCCCGGCCGGAACCAGCGAAGGCGAACGCCGCCAGAAGGTCGCCCCGGGCGGCCCGAAGGCAAACACCGCCGAGAACTTCACCACGGTCGTCGCTCCCGAACCCCGCGCCGCCGAACGCCAGAAAACCGTCAACGAACACTACAAGCCCTTCGCCGGCAATGACGGCTACCCCCCGGTCGCCCTCTCCAACGAAGAACTGCAGCAGATCAGCACCATCCAGACCGACACCAGCTCACTGGTGAAGCAGAACATGGCCAAGTGGATCGTCTCCGGGGGCATCGAACAGGAATGGGACGGCTACCTCTCCCAGCTCAAGAACGTCGGCGTCGACAAAATGATCGAGGTCTACCAGCAGGCCTACGACCGCTACAAGAAGAACTCCTAGCTTCCGAAGCACGGGTGGGCCGGTGCTTCCGCATCGGCCCACCAGATCCACTTGCTGGTTTTCGGCCAAACCTGCAAAAGTCCAGACCTGCAACGAAATGAGAATGACCTTCATGACTGCCGCGACCGCCACGACAGCCGACACTTTCCGCCCGGCACTGCATTACTCAGCCCGGAACACCTGGCTCAATGACCCCAACGGCCTGATCCATCATGAAGGCGTTTACCACCTCTTCTACCAGAGCAACCCGCTGGGCAACGTGTGGGGGAACATGTCCTGGGGACACGCCACGTCCACAGACCTGCTCACCTGGATCGAACACCCCGTTGCCATTGCCTGCGACGACAACGAAGACATCTTCTCGGGCAGCATCGTCTTTGACCGTCACAACACCAGCGGGTTCGGCGCCGGGTCCGTTGCCCCGCTCGTCGCCATCTACACCAGCGCCTTCAAACCCGGCTCTGCGCATGAGGGCATCCAGGCACAGTCGCTGGCCTACAGCCTCGACGGGGGCTACACCTGGACCAAACACGCTGCCAACCCCGTACTGAACCGCGGATCGGCCGAGTTCCGCGACCCCAAAGTCATAAGGTACGACGGCGACGCCGGCAGCTACTGGGTCATGGTCGCCGTGGAAGCCGCCGACTTCCAGGTAGTGCTCTACAAGTCCGAAGACCTGAAGAACTGGGACCTGCTCAGCAGCTTCGGCCCGGCAAACGCCACCGGCGGTGTCTGGGAATGCCCCGATCTGTTCCCCCTGCCCGTCGACGGCGACCCCGATAACCTCAAGTGGGTCCTCACCGTCAACCTCAACCCCGGCGGCCCCAACAACGGCTCGGCCGGGCAGTACTTCGTGGGTGACTTCGACGGGAAAACCTTTACCTCTGCCACTACCGTCACCCAAGGGCTGCAGGATCCTGCGCGATTGGCCGAGTACCAGTGGCTGGACTGGGGCCGGGACTACTACGCCGCTGTCTCCTTCAGCGACGCCCCCGACAACCGCCGCCTCATGATCGCCTGGATGAACAACTGGGAATACGCCAACCAGATCCCCACCTCACCCTGGCGCAGCCCCATGTCCCTCGCCCGCGAAATTTCACTCCACACCAGCGACGGCAACCTCCGTCTGATGCAGCAGCCCGCAGGCGACTGGGCGGCCCAGGCTGACCCAGCCAAGTCCTTCAGCCTTCCCGAGACGACCATATCCAGCGCCACCCAGCTCCTGGACGGGGCAGCCGGCACGGTCCAGCGCATCGACGTCACGTTCACGCCGGGAAGCGCCGAGGAATTCGGCCTCATTCTGCGCGGAGACGGACTGCATGGAACCCGCGTAAGCATCCGGCCCGCCGAAGGCTCCCTCATTGTGGACCGCCGCGAGTCCGGACAGACCGACTTCCACGAATCTTTTTCATCCATCGACACCGCCCCCATCCAGGCAATGGAAGGCTCCTACCAACTCACCGTCTACGTGGACAGCTGCTCCGTCGAAGTCTTCGCCCAGGGCGGGCAGGCCACCATGACCCAACTGATCTTTCCGGCAGACACCAGCACGAACTTCGCCGTCTACGCCACAGGCGGCACAGCAACCGTTAACCACCTTCACATCGCACAGTTCGCATAGCGCTTCGGCCCAGCCAGGAAAGGCAGACATGCACCGAGTCGGTAACGCAGGCCCAGCGCTGCAGGTGATGGACGTCGTCGTTATGGGGGAATCCCTCATCGACATCGTCACTACACCCGACGGCATCACAGAACACCCCGGCGGGTCGCCAGCCAACGTCGCCTACGGCCTTGCCCGGCTGGGAGTCAGAACCGGGCTGCTTACCGCCATCGGCAACGACCGCCGCGGCGCGGCGATCGATAAGCACCTTGCCGGCGCCGGGGTGACGCTCCTGCCTGGCTCGCGCTCACTGGACAGGACCTCGACGGCGGCCGCAACCATCGCCGCGGATGGCTCCGCCAGCTACGCCTTCGACATCATGTGCGATCTGAAACCGCTTGAACCCGCCTACGCTCCGCCCAAGGTGCTTCACACCGGTTCGATTGCCAGCTTTCTCGCGCCCAGCGCCGCAACGGTCCAGACAGTTCTCCAGCAGATCCGCGATGAATGCACCATCACCTACGACCCCAACATCAGGCCGGCACTTCTCGGCAGCCATGCCGACGCAAGGTCCACTTTCGAAGAACTTGTGCAGCTTGCCGACGTCGTCAAACTCAGTGACGAAGACGCCCAATGGCTCTACCCACGGAAGACGCTGGAGGACACTGCCACGCACATCCTGGGGTTGGGAGCCGAGCTCGCCGTCATCACCAAAGGCTCATCCGGTTCACTGCTGGCAACAGCCGGCGCACGCCTCAGCATCCCGGCTGTGGATTCCCGTGTCGTGGATACCATCGGCGCCGGTGACTCGTACATGTCGGCACTGATCTTGCGACTCCTTGCCCGCGGAACCGACGGCTTTGCACCCTCGGTCCTGGAGCAGCTGGGACGCACAGCTGCGATGGCGTCGGCAATCACGGTGCGCCGGGCCGGGGCCAATCCTCCCACCCGGGACGAACTCCTCTCACACCTTTGAAGGCAACGGCTTCGGTGAAGCCGTGAAAGCGACGGACCTCGCCATAGCCCAGCTCAGCGCGCCGAGCCGGCCCGCTGTTCCTGCGCCCAGCTCCACGCCCGCCGCGCCCAATCCAGGGGCTTGCCCTCAATCAGCAGCTTCCGCGTGTGGATGTCCAGGACCAGCAGGTAGAACGTGAACAGCAGCGCCGTCACGAATGCCAGCGAGGATGCATTGATCGGCAGCTCCACGAAGGACCAGACCGAGAGCTGGTCCTGCGCGCCAAACACCACAAAGAACGTCACGCCCACGTAGAGGCACCGGATCTGCCAGTCATTCCGGATGCCCGTCACAGCCAGGAACGGCAGGAACCAGAGGATGTACCAGGGCTGGATGATGGGCGAAAGCATCACCACGGCGGTAAACGCCAGTGCCAGCCGGCGCACCGCCCGTGAGTAGTCGCCGCGGAACATCAGCAGCAGGACCAGCCCGACGGCCGCCCACTTCATGCCGGTGCGCAGCAGGTCCGCGAACGTGCCGCCGGGCAGGCCCAGCACATTGCCGAGGAACTCGACCTGCTGCCCCAGGAACCCTGACGGCGAATAGCCGGTGTACCCCGGCGTCGGGTCCATAATCGCCCAGACCCAGCCCAGGCCAAGGTTGTAGGGGATGCCGCTGAGCGCCAGCACACCAAAGCTGATCCCCGCCGTCGCGCCCCAGATCAGGAACTTCCGCGTCCACGACGCGGCCGGCCCGGCCCACATGACCCCGATGAACGGGAGCAGCAGGACGGTGATCGGCTTGATTCCGATCGATGCGGTGACCAGTAATATGCCCGTGAGGTAATGCTTCGTCGCGGCGAAGTAGACACCGGCGACGGCGAGGCCCACCATGAGTGCGTCGTTGTGGGCGCTGGCCACGAAGCTGATCAGGAACAGCGGGTTGGCCACCGCGATCCAGAGTGCCCGCGCACCGTTGATGCCGTGCAGTTCGGCCAGCTTGGGTATGTAGATGACGCAGAGGACCACCCCGACGCCGGCGAGGAGCCGGAAGAGCAGGACCGAAACGTCAGGCTGGGCCCCGGTCAGGCCCACCACCCCGCGTGCGAGCCACAGGAAGTAGGGCCCGTAGGGTGTCCTGTTCTCAGCCCAGGCCGGGTCCGCGCCGAGGGCAAACCAGTTGTTGAGCGTCGAGATGCCCACGTCGTACGGGTTTTGGCCCTCCATGACCAGCCGGCCCTGCCCGGTGTAGGCATAGACGTCGCGGGAGAAGATAGGGACGGCCAGCAAGAGGGGGAAGGACCACGCGGAGATGGCGATCACCACCGACCGCAGGGATTGTTCACCCCAGTCCCCCAGCCGTTGGCCGAGCCGCAGCCAGGAGCGCATCAACAGCATCGCCCCCACCGTGAGGAGCACGGTGGACAGCGTGACGCCCCAGCCTTCGGTCCGCAGCGCGATGACCACCGGCTGGCGGATCATGGGCGAGCCGTTGGCGATCCAGCCGGTGCCGATGGAACCCACAAACATCATCAACGCGCCGAGGAACCCCTGCCAGGTGGCGATATAGGCCCGGCGCTTGACTGGTGCGGTGGTTGCGGGCGCAGCAGATTCCGGGTTCCCGGTCCCGGCCGGCGTCTTTTTAGACGGGCCCGGAAAAGTCTCCGAGGTGCTGAGGTGCGAACCGCCTGCCGTCATGTTTTGTGTGGTCCCCTACTTACGTTACGGCGCTGGCTGAACCAGCTATAGGCCGGTCTACAACCACGCCATTTTAGCAGTTGGGATGCGGCGTGCCCCAGACTGGTAGCGGCGGACGCGCCCCCTCCTTTCCCGATGAAGCGCCGCGCGGCCCGCCATTGCAGAAGTCAAAAACCGCCAAAAGCGCACTTCACCAGCACGATTGGACCCAGCAATGGCCGTACGAAGCGTCAAGGACGCCCCGACCAACACGCCTCAACAGCTTCAGTCGGTCCGCGCAACATTACGTTCCCCGCGCCGCCTTAAGACCGAGGCCCTGGCCGGTCTGGTGGTGGCGCTGGCCCTGATCCCGGAGGCGATCGCCTTCTCGGTGATCGCGGGCGTGGATCCAAGGATCGGCCTGTTTGCGTCCTTCATCATGGCTGTCACCATCTCGTTCGTTGGCGGCAGGCCGGCCATGATTTCTGCTGCCACCGGCGCCGTGGCCCTGGTCATCGCGCCGCTGATGCGCAGCCACGGCCTCGACCACCTCATCGCGGCCGTGATCCTGGCGGGCGTCTTCCAGATCCTGCTCGCCGTACTGGGTGTCACCAGGCTGATGCGGTTCATCCCGCGCTCGGTGATGGTGGGCTTTGTGAACGCGCTGGCCATCCTGGTGTTTATGGCCCAGGTGCCCGAACTGATCGGCGTCCCGTGGCTGGTTTATCCGCTCGTGGCGGTGGGCCTGGTCATCGTGGTGGGACTGCCCAGAATTACGACGGCGGTGCCCTCACCTTTGGTGGCCATCGTGGTGCTCACCCTGTTCGCCGTCCTCGCCGGGGTGGACGTCCCCACCGTCCAGGACAAGGGCCAGCTGCCGGAGAGCCTGCCGTCCCTGTTTATCCCCAACGTTCCCCTCACGTGGGAGACGTTCCAGGTCCTTGCCCCGTTCTCGCTTTCGATGGCGCTGGTGGGGCTGCTGGAATCGCTGATGACCGCAAAGCTGGTGGACGACATTACGGACACCCGCTCCAACAAGACCCGCGAGTCCTGGGGCCAGGGCGTGGCGAACATCGTCACCGGCTTCTTCGGCGGCATGGGCGGCTGCGCCGTGATCGGCCAGACCATGATCAACGTCAAGGGCTCCGGCGCGCGGAGCCGGGTGTCCACCTTCCTGGCCGGCGTCTTCCTGCTGGTCCTCGTGGTGACGCTCGGCGACGTTGTCGGCATGATCCCGATGGCCGCCCTCGTGGCCGTGATGATCTTCGTTTCGGCCATCACGTTTGACTGGCACTCCATCGCCCCGCGGACCCTGCGCCGGCTGCCCAAGTCCGAGACCGCCGTCATGCTGATCACCGTGGCGGTCGTCTCAGCCACGCACAACCTGGCCATCGGCGTGGGTGCGGGCGTCCTGGCTGCCATGGCCCTGTTCGCCCGGCGGGTGGCGCACTTCGCCACGGTGGAGAGGACCGTCGTCGAACTTAACGGCGAAAACGTGGCCACGTACACGGTGGACGGCGAGCTGTTTTTCGCTTCCTCCAACGACCTCTACACCCAGTTCGAGTACGCCTTGGACGCCGAGGCGGACCTAGCCCGGGTGATCGTGGATCTGCACGCCTCGCACCTGTGGGACGCGTCCACCATCGCGGTGCTGGACGCGGTCACGGAAAAGTACCGCCGGCACGGCCTGGAAGTTGAGCTGATCGGACTGAACCAGGCGAGCATCCAGATGCGGGAGCGGCTGGCGGGGAAGCTGAACTGACGCAGGCCGCTCAGGCACGCACCTGCAGGTAGTTCTCCACGAGATGGTCGGCGATGGCCATGCAGGATGTGGCCGCCGGCGACGGCGCGTTCCGCAGCAACGTCACCGGGCCCACCTGCTCCACAGCAAAGTCGTCCAGCAGCGCACCGTCCCGGCCCCACGCCTGCGCCCGCACGCCTGACGCCGTCTTGGCCGTCAGGTCGGACATCTCCAGCGCGGGAATGAAGCGCCGCGCCTTGCGGAAGTAGATCGACTTGACCAGCGATCCGCTGATCTCGTCCACCCCCATCCGCCAGTGCTTTTTCGCCAACGGGCCGGCTCCGGGCCAGCGCAACGATTCCCACGTGTCCTTCGCCGAAACCGACAACCACCCGTAGCCTTCGCGCGCAAGCGCCGGGACAGCGTTCGGGCCCACATGGACGTCGTCGTAGACGCCCCGGGTGAAGTGCACTCCGAGGAAGGGGAAACGGGGGTCAGGCACGGGGTAGATCATGCCGTTCACCAGGTCGGTCCGCGAGGGCTTCAGCGACCAGTACTCCCCCCTGAAGGGCAGGATTTTCGGTGACGGATCGGCACCCACGAGGCGCGCAACGACGTCGGACTGCAAACCGGCGCAGGCGATCAGCCGGTCGAAGACGTGCTCGGAAACGGCTGTCCGGACACGCACCTTGCCGCCGTCCACCACTATCCCCACTACTTCCTGCCCCAGCAGAACGGCACCCCCGGCTGTCCGCACGTCCTGCGCCATCGCCTCGGTAATCGCCGAAAAATCCACGACGGCGGTATGCGGCGAGTGGACGGCCGCCACCCCCGCAGCGTGGGGCTCAATGTCCCGCAGCCGGGCAGCGTCATCAATGCGGTCCAGATCGGGTACACCGTTTGCCCTGGCCCGTTTTTCGATGTCGGCCAACGCCGGAAGTTCCGAGTCATCCACGGCCACTACCAGTTTGCCGACTTCGCGGAACGGCAGATTCTTCTCCTGGCAATATTCCCGGAGCGCGTCGCGTCCCGATACGCACAGCTTTGCCTTCAGTGATCCGGCCGCGTAGTAGAGGCCGGCGTGCACCACACCCGAGTTGTGGCCGGTCTGATGCGCGGCCAGCCGCCGCTCCTTCTCGAAGACCGTGACCTCCCCGAGTCCACGCGTCAGGAGGGACCGCGCCAGGGCGATGCCCACAATGCCCCCACCGATGATGCCGATGCGTTCACCCACGTCGTTGTGTCCTTCTCCTCGCGCCTTGACCCGAGTATAGAAGCTCAGCGCCTCAGCTGCGGCGGTCGCTGTGGACGGTGCGGTTCCGGCCCAGGGACTTGGCGGTGTACAGGGCCCCGTCCGCGGCGGCGATGAGGTCTTCGAGGTCTGTTGTATCGGCGTCGTACAGAGCCACGCCGTAACTGACGGTGGGCATCAGGAGTCCGTTGGCCGTGGGGACCTGCGCGAGGCGCCGGCTGATTTCCTCCGCTATGTGTTCAGCCCGCGCGGAGGAGGCGCCCGGAATCAGGAGGACAAACTCTTCCCCGCCGTACCGGCCCACGAGGTCCGTTGACCGGACGGTGTCCTGGCACGCCCCGGCGAAAGCCTGCAGGGCAACGTCGCCGGCGGCATGGCCGTGGGTGTCGTTGACTGCCTTGAAATTGTCCAGGTCGGCAAGGATCAGGGCACCCACTCCCTGGGTGACGGCCCTGTCGCCCAACAGTTCCCCGGCCATGTCCAGGAATGCCTTGCGGTTGAGCAGCCCTGTCAGGTCGTCACGGGTGGCCACCATGCGCAGGGCCCGGGTCTGCTGTTCGCTGCTGAGCGCGGCCATGCTGAAGGACACCACCACCAGCAGCACCATGGTCACCAAGGTGGTCCCCGCGGAACCAAAGTACGTGGCGAAGGTACGCCCGTCCGGGCCCTCCAGCAGAAAGTACACCAGCCGGCCGAAGTAGAACACGGCCATTATTGCTGCGGCGGCAGCCATCGGCGCCCGCACGCGCGAATAGCCAGGTTCCAGCTGCCAGAGTTCGCGGGATGCCAGCCCCATCGTCAGGCACATAGCGGCGAGGAACACCGCACCGCCCGCCCAGACGTTGGTGCCTGGGTGCTCGACGGCGGTGGCAACCAGGGTGACCAACGGCAGGCCAGTGAACAGCCAACGACCGGGGCGAAGATCACGGAGTGAGCGGGCACCGGCCCACACGGCTACGCCGCCGTGGACCAGCAGGACGTTGCCCAGAATGTTGGCCCACCACTGGTGAGCGGTTCCGTTGAGCAGGAAGGCGGCGGATCCGCCGAGGAAAAACACCAGTGCCAGGCACCACCAGCCGCTGTACGGCGAGCGCGTGTAACGGTAGGCCGAAAAGTAGAACAGCAGGCCGAGCACCAGGGCCATCACAGCGAAGGCGACCCGGAGGGTTGCTGTATCAAGGACCATTTCCGAAGTTCCCCCAACGTCGATGTGATGCACCCTTAGTATCGCACCGCCGTCGGCTTGGCGAGGGGCAGCGAACGGGGCCCCAAAGGGCCGTGTCCCGTGACTAACGCCACTCGAAAATAGTATTTACACAAATAGTTTCTAAGGATAAAGTTGAATCTTGAAGCGTTACGGGGAAATTACCCGCGCTAAGCCACATCAGAGGAGTAGTCCATGACTAAGATCGCCATCGTCACCGGCAGCACCCGTCCCGGCCGCAACAACGCCGGCGTAGCCGAGTGGGTTCTCGCCCAGGCACAGTTGCGCACCGACGCTGAGTTCGAGATCATCGACATCGCCGACTACAACCTGCCGATGCTGGATGAGGCCTACCCGGCCGCCTACCAGAACTACCAGAACGCCCACACCATCGACTGGGCCGCCAAGATCGCCGAGTTCGACGGCTACGTCTTCATCACCCCCGAGTACAACCACTCCGTGGCCCCGGCCCTGGCCAACGCCCTGTCCTACCTGAACGCAGAGTTCGCAAACAAGGCAGCCGGCATTGTCTCCTACGGCTCCGCCTTCGGCGTGCGCGCCGTTGAGCACCTGCGTGGCATTCTGTCTGAACTGCAGATCGCCCACGTCCAGAAGACCGGCATGTTCTCCCTGTTCACCGACTTCGAGAACTTCTCCGTCTTCAAGCCCACCGAGTTGCAGGCCCAGACGCTCGCACCGGTGCTCGACCAGCTTGTTCCGTGGACCAAGGCCCTCGAAGCCGTCCGCGCCGAGGCGTCCGTCGCAGCCTAACTCCCCAACGACACCAAAGCCGGTGCTTTCGGCGGGCCATGTGCCCGCAGAAAGCACCGGTTTCGGGTTTAAGGGAAGGGCCTAAGAACCGTCCCGACATTGAACAATCTCACGAGAAAGACTGCTACTTGGAGCGTATTATTGCCGTGGAAAGGGATTTCATGCCAGCCACGCAGAAGAACACCCCGACCACCGGGGACCTGGATGTGATCTCGCAGTGGGGTCTGGTGATCGAGGGCTTCCACAACACCAACAAGAAGGTGCACGCAGAAGTCTCCTCGGCCTTCTCGCTTGAACCGGCTGAGGCGGAGACACTTTTGCGGCTGGTCCGCACTCCCGGCGCGCGGATGCCGATGGCGAAACTGGCCCGGGAAGTTGCGTTCAGCAACGGCGGGTTCACCAAGATCGCCGACAGGCTGGCAAAACGGTCGCTGGTCCAGCGCAGCCCCTGCGCCGAGGACCGCCGGGTTGTCTACCTTGAACTCAGCACCCAGGGCACGGAAACCGCCAATGAGTTGGCCTGCTTCGTCGCCCGGCTGGTCCATTCCAACTTCGTGGACATTCTCGGCGGGGACCGGGCCCGGATAGTCGCAGAGGCCATGGCCGAACTGCGGGACGCCAACAACGCCTGATATCTCGGGTGAGCGGGCGGCGCGAGCGGACCGTGCACCCACAGAGCGCTATTGCCCCGGCGTGCGGATGATCCGGCGCTGCGCGGCCACGGCGATGGCGGTGGTGCGGTTGTCGACGCCGAGCTTGCCGAAGATGTGCACCAGATGGGTCTTGACGGTGGCTTCGGAAATAAAGAGCTGCCGTGCGATGGCCCTGTTCGTCAGCCCGGTCGCCAGCAGTTCCAGCAGTTGCACCTCGCGCGGGGTCAGGGCTGTTTCCGGGCGGCTGATCCGCGACATCAGCAGCGCCGCGACCTTGGGCGCCAGCGCCGTCTGGCCAGCCGCCGCGGACAGCACGGCTTGGCGGATCTGTTCCGGCGGTGCGTCCTTGAGCATGTAGCCGCTGGCTCCTGCCTCCACCGCGGCCAGGATGTCCGCTTCGGTGTCGTATGTGGTGAGGATCAGGACCGGCGGCGCCGAATCCAGCTGCCGGATCGCCGCCGTGGCAGTGACCCCGTCCATCCCGTCACCCATCTGCAGGTCCATCAGCACCACATCCACGCGCTCCCCCAGCGTCCGGAGCCGTGTGAGTTCGCGGAGTGCGGCGTCCCCGTCGGCAGCCTCGGCAGCCACGCTGAAGTCCTCAAATTCGGTGAGCATGGCGCGCAGGCCGGCGCGGACCACGGGGTGGTCGTCCACCAGCAGAATGCGCAAGGTCCCCATCAGCGCCGCTCCCCCGCCGGGCCGGGCGTTTCCGCAGACGGCGCCTCCCAGGCGAGCGTCTGCCCGGCGGACGTACCGCCGGCGAGCGCTTCTCCAGTGAGTGGCAGCCGGACCGCGACGACGGTCCCCTCCCCCGGTGCCGATTCCACCTCCAGTGAGCCGTTCAGTTCGGCGACCCGGGCGGCCAGCGAGCGCAGGCCGAAGCCGCTCCCGTCCGCCCGGCCAGCCACCCCGGGGCCCTGCGCTTTGGGCTCAAAGCCCGTGCCGTCGTCGTACACGTCCAGGGTGACTTCGTCCCCGAGGAACGCCAAAGTGACGACGGCGGTGTTTGCCTTCGCATGGAGCCGAACGTTGGCGAGGCTGGCCTGGGCGGCGCGGAGCAGCGTGACGCTGTACTGCGGCGGCAGCTCCGCGGCGTCACCCACCAGTTCGAACCGGCAGCGGAGCCCCTCGCCGCGTGCGGCGGCCAGGGTTTCGGTCTCGGCACAGAGCCGCTGCAGGCTTTCCGGCAGCGAGGACTCCTGGAGCCGGGGCGCGGTGAGGCCGTGGACAAAGCTCCGGGCCTCGGACAGGTTTTCCGACGCCGTCTGCTGGACCAGTGCGAACCGTTCGGCCGCAATGGCAAGGTCCCCGCTGGCCAGGGACTTCTCGGCAGCCCGGGCCACCAGGACAATGCTGGACAAGCCCTGAGCCAGGGTGTCGTGGATTTCACGGGCCAGGCGTTCGCGCTCCGCCGCGACGCCGGCTTCGTGCTGGGTCTTGGCCAGCTCGGCCCGGGTCCGCCTGAGCTCGTCGACGGCCAGGCGCTGCGCCTCCCCTTCCAGGTAAAGCGCGCGGTAGCCCAGCGCGGTGACCACAGCGAACCCGGCACCCAGGACCGGTCCCAGAACCATCGGCGCAGTGGGTGACGGCAGCCCGCTGGCCACCCACTGGGACGCCACGACTGCCGCCGTCATGACGGCGATGGTGAGCAGCGCGGCTCGGCGGGCCTGCACCTGCAGGTGCAGGAAGAACAGCGGGAAGGCCACCCAGGAAAATTCGGCACTGCCGGCGAGGAGGATGCCCCACAGCGCCGTGACCACGCCCAGCCACAGAATGGCGTACGGGTGTGGATTGAACGTTGAGCGGCCGGCGTCGTACCGCTTCTCCAGCAGCGTGCCGGCGAGGTAGGCCGCGGCGAGGGCGACGGCGAGCGCGGACCAGACGTTGCGGAGCGTGCCCTCCGGGTTTCCTCCGGGGCCGGCCACGAAATGCATCCGCAGGATGGCAACAAGCAGCAGCACCGCGAACCCCACATGCAGCGTCACCCGCAGGAACCGCAGGATGGTGGCCCCGGACGGGATGGTCTGTGGGTCCGCGGCAGGCATTCCCCCAGCTTAGGCGCCTCAGTCCACGGGCGGATCAATCAAAAGGTTGACCGCCGCTTCCACATTTTGACCCGTCGGGATCAATCACGTGCCCGATGCGGGCCGCTGCGGTGCGCAGGAGAGTGGATTCAGAAGGAATCCACCCCCCCATTTGAAGGAAGTGCAACGTGTTTCTCGCTATTCGTGACATCCGGTTCGCCAAAGGCCGGTTCGCCCTGATGGGCGGTGTGGTGGCTTTGGTGACGCTGCTGCTGGTGCTGCTGTCCGGGCTCACCGCGGGCCTGGGCGACCAGTCCACCTCGGCTATCGGGAAGCTGGGTGCTGCGCCTGATGGCGGGTCCGGGAGCGGCTCCCGGCCGGTGGACAGCATTGTGTTCGGCGCTCCCGGCACCAACCAGCCCACCGCGTCCTTCACCGAGAGCGAGGTGACCTTTGCGCAGGCAGAAGTGTGGGCCCAGGCGCCTGGGGTCGCTTCTGCCGAGCCGCTCGGCATCAGCCAGTCCCGCCTGCAGGCGGGCGACGGCGGCACCACCAACGTGGCGGTGTTCGGCGTTGCGGCGGACGGTGAGCTGGCACCGTCGCCGGTGCGGACGGGGACGGTGGTGATCGGTTCGACCGTTGCATCGGACCTGTCGCTCGACGTCGGGGATACGGCCACGGTGGGTGGTACTGACCTGACCGTCACCGCGGTCGTGGATGACCAGTGGTACTCCCACACCGGAGTGGTGTGGACGGCGCTGCCGTCCTGGGCTGAGGTGGTCCACCTGTCGCCGGCGGCCGAGGGCAGCCAGGCCGGGACCGTCGTCGCGGTCACTTACCAGGACGGGGCGGTGGTGGATGAGGATGCCGCAAATGCGGCCGCGCGCACGGTCAGCGCGAGCCGGACGGGTTCGTTCCAGGCGCTGGGGTCCTTCAAGAGCGAGAACGGTTCGCTGATGCTGATGCAGGCGTTCCTGTACGGGATCTCGGCGCTGGTGATCGTGGCGTTCCTGACCGTGTGGACCGTCCAGCGCACCCGGGACATCGCCGTCCTCAAGGCAATGGGTGCGTCCGGCAGTTATGTGCTGCGGGACGCCATTACCCAGGCCGCGCTTGTGTTGCTGGCCGGCGCGGGGCTCGGCGGGACAGTCGGCGTCCTGGGCGGATTCGCGGCAGCACAGGCCGCACCGTTCCTCGTCACTCCCGCCACCACACTGCTGCCCGTGCTGGGGATCGTTGCCCTCGGCCTGGCCAGCGCCGCGCTGGCCGTCCGGCGGGTCACCACAGTGGACCCGCTGATCGCCCTCGGCGGCAACTGAAAACCCCTCCTCTTACCGAAAGGTCCGTCCTTATGTCTGCCTCCTCATTGTCTGTGCCGCACCTCGCCACTTCGTCGGCCGGAGCCGCGCTCCCCATTGCGCTCACTAACGTCACCCTCGAATACCCGGACGGAGGCGGAACCATTAAGGCCCTGGACAGTGTCAGCCTGGACGTGGCGGCCGGCCGGATGATCTCGCTCGTGGGGACGTCGGGCTCGGGCAAGTCCAGTCTCCTCGCGGTGGCCGCCACCCTGGTCCGCCCTACTAATGGGCAGGTGGCGATCGATGGGATCACGACGGCGGATCTGAAGGACGCGGACCTGACCGCGCTGCGCCGGGAGAAGGTGGGCATCATCTTCCAGCAGCCGAACCTCCTGGCGTCGCTCACCGCCGTCGAGCAGCTGATGATCGGCCACCACCTGCGCGGCAAGCCGCTAAGGGCCGCGCGTGGCAGGGCTCATGAGCTGCTGGGCCTCGTGGGGCTGGGCGCATCGGCGGACAAGCGGCCGCACCAGCTCTCGGGCGGGCAGCGGCAGCGGGTGAACATTGCGCGGGCGCTGATGGGTGACCCCAGGGTGCTGCTGGTGGATGAGCCGACGGCGGCGCTGGACCATGAGCGCAGCGCGTCGATCGTCGGGCTGCTGCGCCGGGTCACGGACGAGTTCCAGGTGGCCACCGTGATGGTCACACACGACACCGAATTCGTTCCGCTGACGGACGCTGTGGCCGTAATGCGCGACGGCGGCCTGTCCAACCCGGAGTTGCCGGGCGGGGCCATTCACCCAGCGACCTACTCAAAGGGGTTGTTTTAACCATCCCGAAATAGCGTTTCCCCTACCCGCAAATGAAAGGACGATGGATGCTAGGCCCACCCCTGAAGGAGCAGTGAAGGTATGAGGGAGTTTTTTTGGACATCCGGTCAGGATCTCATCGGGCCAGAACAGCAAGGCGGCACCTGAGCAAGGAGCCGTCACATCCCTGCAGCACCTGGAGCATCCCGGGAGCTGAAACTCAAACAGACCCGACGCTTTTGGAAAGGCAGTCCGATGCTACAAACCTCAGATTCCAGTCTTGACACGTGGATGGTCAGGGAGGCTCTCGCGGAGGCCATGATTCCGGTGATCGGCCGGCTGTACCGCGAGAACAACGTGGTGGCCAGCATTCATGGCCGGAGCCTGGTCAACAAGTCCACCATGAACATCCTCAAGGCACACCGTTTCGCGCGCCGGGTTGATAAGGACGAATTGCTCCTGGAGGAGACTGCCCCGCTGCTGAACATGTTGGCGCAGCTTGAGCTCGGCCCGGCCACTATCGACATCGCCCTCCTGAACCAAAAATTCAAGGAAAAGGGGAACGGTGCCGCCCTTGAGGAATTCCTTCGGAAGGAACTTGCCGGGCTCGTGGGCAGGCGCGGCGCTGACGACCGCGCCAGCACCGACGTCGTGCTCTACGGCTTTGGCCGGATCGGCCGGCTCCTGGCCCGCCTGCTGATCGAAAAGGCCGGCGGCGGCCAAGGCCTTCGCCTGCGCGCCATCGTGGTGCGCAAAGGTTCGGACAACGACCTCACCAAGCGCGCCAGCCTCCTGCGCCGCGACTCGGTCCACGGCCCCTTCCAGGGCACCATCCGGGTCAACGAGGCTGCCAACACCATCACCGCCAACGGCGTCCAGATCCAGGTCATCTACTCGGACAACCCCGCCACGATCGACTACACCGCCTACGGCATCAAGGATGCCCTGCTGGTGGACAACACGGGACGCTGGCGCGACGCCGAGGGCCTGTCGCAGCACCTGCAGAGCAAGGGCATTGGCCGTGTACTGCTGACCGCGCCGGGCAAGGGCGACCTGAAGAACATCGTGCATGGCATCAACCACGGCACCATCGAGGACACGGACCGGATCGTGTCCGCGGCGTCCTGCACCACCAACGCCATCACGCCGGTCCTGAAAGCCATTAATTACAAGTTCGGCGTGGTTCACGGCCACGTGGAGACGGTCCACTCCTTCACCAACGACCAGAACCTGATTGACAACTTCCACAACGGCGACCGCCGCGGCCGCTCCGCCGCACTGAACATGGTGATCACCGAAACCGGCGCCGCCCAGGCAGTAGCCAAGGCCCTGCCCGAACTGCTCGGAAAGCTTTCCGGCAGCTCCATCCGCGTTCCCACGCCGGACGTTTCGCTGGCCATCCTGAACCTGAGCCTGGAAAACGGCACCACCAAGGACGAGATCAACAACTACCTCCGTGAGATGTCGCTGCACTCGGACCTGCGCAGGCAGATCGATTACATCGATTCACCCGAAGTGGTTTCCACGGACTTCGTCGGATCCCGCCGCGCGGGCATCGTCGACGGACTCGCAACCATCTCCAACGGCAAGAACCTGGTCCTCTACGTCTGGTACGACAACGAGTTCGGCTACAGCTGCCAGGTTGTCCGTGTCATGGAGGAGATGGCCGGCGTGAACCGGCCTGCCTTCCCCGCCACGAATGTCGTTGAGGAGGCCATGTCGGTACTTGCCGCCGTGGGATAGATCAACCGCTGCTCAAGAGAGCCGCGGCCATCACCACCAGCCCGCCGGAGATGTTACGGGCGGGTGGAAGAAGAAAGGAAGATCCAGATGAGCATTACTTTCCAGCCCAGCGAACTTTTCGAAGAGGACCTGGAGAAGTCCTGGCTTGGCCCGCCCTTTGCCGACGTGCTGAGCGACGACATTGCAGTGCGGATGTCCGTTCCCTTCACCAGCGATGACTCGCGCATCGTCTCCGGCGTCTGGGAAGCCGCACCAGGCCTCTCCCGTTGGGAGTTCCTGGAGCGCGGCGAGGTGATCAACGTCCTTGAAGGCCGGATGGTGGTCACGGAGGACGGCCGTGATCCCATCACGCTGGAGGCCGGGACCGCTGCCGTCTTCCCCATTGGGTGGCGTGGGACGTGGGAGATCCAGGAGCGGATCCGAAAGTTCTTTGTCATCTTCGCGGCCTGACCGCGGGAAATCTGCCAATTCAGACCCGGGGGCCCTCCCCCGGGTCTGAACCATTCTTATGATTTGAGCCGAAACATGAAAATTGGAATTCTCACCAGCGGCGGCGACTGCCCGGGATTAAACGCCGTTATCCGCGGCGCCGTGTTGAAGGGCATTGCCGTCCACGGTCACGAATTCGTGGGTTTCCTGGACGGCTGGCGCGGTGTGGTTGAGGGCGACATCATCGATATTCCACGCATGCTGGTCCGTGGTATCGCCAAGCAGGGCGGCACCATCCTGGGCACCTCCCGCACCAACCCCTTCGAAAACGGCGGCGGCCCCGAGGTCATCAAGGCCCATATGGACCGCCTCGGCATCGACGCGATCATCGCGATCGGCGGTGAGGGTACCTTGGCTGCGGCCAAGCGCCTGACGGATGCCGGCCTCAAGATCGTGGGCGTCCCCAAGACCGTGGACAACGACCTCGACGCCACCGACTACACCTTCGGCTTTGATACCGCCGTGCAGATCGCCACCGAAGCGATCGACCGGCTGCGGACCACCGGGGAATCGCACCACCGGTGCATGATCGTTGAGGTGATGGGCCGCCACGTGGGCTGGATCGCCCTGCACGCCGGCATGGCTGCCGGCGCCCACGCCATCCTCATTCCGGAGCAGCGTGTCAGCATCGAGCAGATTACCCAGTGGGTGAAGGAAGCCCACGCGCGTGGGCGCGCACCGCTGGTAGTGGTAGCCGAAGGGTTTGTTCCGGAGCACATGGAATCCCCCCATTCCGAGCGCGGGCTGGATACCTTTGGCCGTCCCCGGCTCGGTGGGATCGCGGACCAGCTGACCCCGGAACTGGAAGCCCGGACCGGCCTCGAAACCCGGGCCACCATCCTGGGCCACATCCAGCGCGGCGGCGTTCCGTCCGCGTTCGACCGCGTCCTGGCAACGCGCCTGGGAATGGCGGCAATCGACTCCGTGGTGGAAGGCTATTGGGGCACCATGGTTGCCCTGAAGGGCACGGAGATCGGACAGGTGGGCTTCGAGCAAGCCCTGGGCAAGTTGAAGACAGTTCCACAGAACCGCTACGACGAGGCAGCTGTCCTGTTCGGCTGAGGTGCCCGCCCCAATCCGCCCTTGCGGCACCCAGTGCACCCATTCGCCAACACCTTCGCCACAGACAGGCGGGACACAAATGAGCGGCTCCCGAAACTGATATCAGGAGCCGCCCATTCATCTCTCTTGGCAACCAGGCCGATGCGTCAGAACGTCTTCCCTGCGGAGCCGAGCTGCTTGGTTGCCTCGGCAACGCGGGCGGACAGGCCGGCCTCGGCGGAGGCGCCCCAGACGCGCGGATCGTAGAGCTTCTTGTTGCCCACCTCGCCGTCGACCTTCAGCACGCCGGAGTAGTTCTTGAACATGTGGTCCACCACCGGACGGGTGTAGGCATACTGGGTGTCGGTGTCGATGTTCATCTTGATCACACCGTAGGAGACGGCGTCGGCGATCTCCTGGTCCGAGGAGCCGGAGCCGCCGTGGAACACGAGGTCGAACGGGCTGTCCTTGCCGAGCCTGGCTCCCACCTGTGCCTGGATGTCCTTGAGGATCTCCGGGCGCAGCTTCACGCCACCGGGCTTGTACACCCCGTGCACGTTCCCGAAGGTCAGGGCCGTGATGTAACGGCCGTTCTCACCGGCGCCGAGGGCCTCGATGGTGGCCAGGGCATCCTCCACCGTGGTGTACAGCTTGTCGTTGATGGCGTTCTCCACGCCGTCTTCCTCGCCGCCGACAATGCCGATTTCAACTTCGAGGATCATCTTCGCGGCAGCGGTGCGCTCCAGCAGTTCGCGTGCGGTGCTCAGGTTCTCGTTCAGCGGCTCGTGCGAACCGTCCCACATGTGCGAGTTGAAAATCGGGTTGCGGCCAGCCTTGACCTCGGCCTCCGACGCCGCCAGCAGCGGCAGGACAAAGCCGTCCAGCTTGTCCTTGGGGCAGTGGTCCGTATGGAGGGCGATGTTCACGCCGTAGTTCTTCGCCACTTCGCGGGCAAACGCGGCGAAGCCGAGCGAACCGGCCACCATGTCCTTGGTGGCAGCGCCGGACCAGTACGCGGCACCGCCGGTGGATACCTGGACAATGCCATCGGACTCCGCCTCGGCGAAGCCGCGCAGCGCGGCGTTCAGCGTCTGCGAGGAGGTGACGTTGACGGCCGGGAATGCATAGCCGCCGGCCTTGGCACGGTCAATCATCTCGGAGTAAATCTCTGGGGTTGCAGTGGGCATGCTGACTCCTATGCTGTTGGATTTTGGTCTTAAAAAGAAAGCGGCCGCGTCATAGCCCCGCCGCATGGGACGGGGCTATGACGCAGCCGGGCTTTTACTCGGCCACCTCGCCGGTGGTTTCGTAAGTGGCGATCTTGCCGATGCGGCGCTCGTGGCGCTCGGCCTTGCTGAATGGTTCTGCCAGGAACGCCTCGATCAGTTCGGTGGCCTCCTGAACGGTGTGCTGCCGCCCGCCCACTGCCACCACGTTGGCGTTGTTGTGTTCGCGGGCCAGCTTGGCCGTGTCCAGGTTCCATGCCAAGGCCGCACGGACGCCCTTGACCTTGTTCGCGGCGATCTGCTCGCCGTTGCCGGACCCGCCCAGCACTATCCCGAGGGCGTCCACGCCAGCGGCCTGGTCGGCAACAACGGCAGATGCTGCGTTAATACAGAACGACGGGTAGTCGTCCTCGGCGTCATAGGCGGCCGGCCCGTGGTCTATCATCTCGTAGCCGCTGGCAGACAGCGCAGTAATGAGGTAGGAGCTTAGCTCCATCCCGGCGTGGTCGGTTGCGATGTGAACGCGCATGTGTGGCCCTTCAGACTGGTTGGTGTGCGGTGTTGTTGCGGTGAAGAGGCCGGCCGAAGGCGAGCTGCCCGTTCGTGCGCAGTGACTCGATGGCATCCGCCGGAGAGGGCTTGCCGTACACAGCGGACCCGGCCACAAAGACGTTGGCACCGGCCTCCGCGGCACGGGTGATGGTTTCCTCCGTGATGCCGCCGTCCACCTGGATGGCCACGTTCACCCCCGACCCCTCAACCGCAGCCCGGGCGCGGCGGATCTTCGGCAGCATAACGTCCAGGAACGCTTGGCCGCCAAAGCCCGGCTCCACAGTCATGATCAACAGCATGTCCAGTTCGGGGAGCATGTCCAGGTACGGTTCCACCGGGGTGGCCGGGCGAAGTGCCATGCCCGCCTTGGCCCCGCGGGCACGGAGTTCCCGGGCGAGTTTAATGGGGGCATCTGATGCCTCCACGTGGAAGGTCACTGAGCTCAGGCCGGCGTCGGCGTACAGCGGAGCCCAGCGGTCCACGTTGGCAATCATCAGGTGGGCGTCCAACGGGACCGGGCTGACCTTCTGCAGCCGTTCCACAACAGGCAGCCCGATGGTCAGATTTGGCACAAAGTGGTTGTCCATGACATCCACGTGCACGGCATCGGCATTGCTGATGCGGGCGAGCTCGGCCTCGAGATTGACGAAGTCGGCCGAGAGGATGCTGGGGTTGATGCAGCAGTTCAGAGGTGATGCGGACATGATGTCTGCCTTTCGGTAGCGGTCAGAACTCGGGTCAGGATGCCTTCCGTGCTGTGGCGAGGGCGCCTTCGACGTCGGCCAGCAGTTCCTTCCAGCTGGCCACGAACTTGTCCAGGCCCTCGGATTCGAGGAGGGCAACCACCTCGTTGTAGGAGATGCCCAGGGCGTCCAGTGCGTACAGCACGGCCTTGGACTCGGCATAGGTGCCGGTGATGGTGTCCCCGGTGACCACGCCGTGGTCGAACGTCGCGTCCAGCGTCTTCTCCGGCATGGTGTTGACGACGTCGGCAGCAGCCAGTCCGGTCACGTACAGGGTGTCGGGGTAGGCCGGGTCCTTGACACCGGTGGAGGCCCACAGTGGACGCTGCGGGCGGGCGCCGGCTTCGGCCAGGACCTCCCAGCGATCGGTCGAGAAGAGCTGTTCGTAGACCTGGTAGGCCAGGCGGGCGTTGGCCACACCGGCCTTGCCCTTCAGGGCCTTGGCGTCGGTGGTGCCGAGGGCATCCAGGCGCTTGTCGATTTCGGAGTCCACGCGGGAGACGAAGAACGAGGCCACCGAGTGGATCCTGGACAGGTCGTGGCCGTTTTCCTTGGCCTGCTCCAGGCCGGACTGGAAAGCATTGATGACGGCCCGGTAGCGCTCGAGCGAGAAGATCAGGGTCACGTTGACGCTGATGCCCTCGGCGAGGGTAGCGGTGATCGCTTCCAGGCCTTCAAGGGTCGCCGGGATCTTGATGAGGACGTTGTCCTTGTCCACCTTCTTGTAGAGGTTCTTGGCCTCAACAATGGTGCCTTCGGTGTCCCAGGCCAGGCGGGGATCGACCTCGATGGAGACACGGCCGTCCACGCCGTTGGTGGCGGCGGCAATCGGCGCGAACAGGTCGCAGGCGTCGGCGACGTCGGTGGTGGTGATTTCGAAGATGGTCTCCTCGACGCCGGCGCCCTGCGCGGCAAGTTCGGCGATCTTTGCGTCGTAGTCCGAGCCGGAGGTGATCGCGGCCTGGAAGATGGACGGGTTGGTGGTCACACCAACCACATTCTTCTCGTCGATGAGCTTCTGCAGGCTGCCGCTGGAGAGACGCTCACGCGAGAGGTCATCGAGCCAGATGGACACGCCGGCGTCGGAGAGCTGGGCGGTGGGGGTTGCGTTGGTCATGGCTTCTGCTTCTTCCTTCAAAAATTGTGGACTGGTGACAGTTCGCGGCCGCGCCGCGGGACGTCCCCCATGAGGCCGTCCCGCGGCGCCGGCCGCAGTACAGGTAAAAAGGTCAGCTGCGGGCAGCGGCCAGGGAGTCCTTGGCGGCGGCGGCGACTGCCTCCGCGGTGATGCCGAACTCCTGGAACAGGCGCTTGTAGTCTGCCGAAGCACCGTAGTGCTCGAGCGAGATGGAGCGGCCAGCGTCGCCAACGAATTCCTTCCAGCCCAGTGCCAGGCCGGCCTCGACGGAGACGCGGGCCTTGACGGCGGCGGGAAGCACGGACTCGCGGTAGGCGGCGTCCTGCTTGTTGAACCACTCAACACACGGCATCGAGACGACGCGGGCAGCGATGCCTTCAGCCTGGAGAGCTTCGCGGGCCTGGACGGCCAGCTGGACCTCGGAGCCGGTAGCGATCAGCAGCACATCGGCCGGAACGGTTGCGCCGTCCCTGGATGCTTCGGCCAGCACGTAGCCGCCCTTGGCCACACCCGCCGGGGAAGCAAAGGTGTCACCCTGTGCTGCACCATTACCGCGGGCGAAGGTGGGGACGTTCTGACGGGTCAGGACGATGCCGGCCGGGTTGTCGTGGTTCTCCAGCATGGTCTTCCACGCTATGCCCACCTCGTTCGCGTCGCCGGGGCGGACCACGTCCAGGCCCACGATGGCCCGGAGGGTGGAGAGCTGCTCCACCGGCTGGTGGGTGGGGCCGTCCTCGCCCAGGCCAATGGAGTCGTGGGACCACACGTAGATGGACGGGACACCCATCAGGGCGGAGAGGCGGATGGCCGGGCGCTGGTAGTCGCTGAAGATCAGGAACGTACCGGAGAACGCGCGGGTCCGGCCGTGCAGCGAGATGCCGTTCACGATCGAGGCCGCGGCGTGCTCACGGATGCCGAAGTGCAGGACGCGGCCGTAGGGATTACCCTTCCACGCATCGGTGGAGCGGGAGACCGGGATGAACGACGCCGATCCTTCGATGGTGGTGTTGTTGGATTCGGCGAGGTCAGCCGAACCGCCCCACAGCTCTGGCATGACCGGGCCCAGCGCGTTGAGCACCTTGCCCGACGCTGCACGGGTGGAGACATCCTTGCCGGCTTCGAACACCGGCAGGGCCGCGTCGATTCCGGCGGGTAGCTTCTTGGCTTCGATCCGCTCCAGCAGGGCAGCGCCCTCCGGGTTGGCCTGCTGCCATGCCTCGAACGAGGAATCCCATTCGCTGCGGGCCGCGGCACCGCGGTCAACCACGGCACGGGCGTGGGCCAGGACGTCCTGGTCCACCTCGAAGGACTTCTCCGGGTCGAAGCCGAGCACAGACTTCAGGCCAGCCACCTCGTCGGCGCCGAGGGCTGAGCCGTGGATCTTGCCGGTGTTCTGCTTCTTCGGTGCCGGGTACCCGATGATGGTGCGCAGCGAAATGATGGACGGCTTGGACGTCTCTGCCTTCGCGGCGAGCAGGGCCGAGTAGAGCTCCTGGACGTCTTCGACGTATTCGCCCGTCTCGGTCCAGTCCACGCGCTGGGTGTGCCAGCCGTAGGCCTCGTAGCGCTTGAGGACATCCTCGGTGAAGGAGATGTCGGTGTCGTCCTCGATGGAGATGTGGTTCTCGTCGTAGACCACCACGAGGTTGCCCAGTTCCTGGTGCCCGGCCAGCGAGGAAGCCTCGGAGGTCACGCCTTCCTGGATATCGCCGTCGGAGGCAATGACCCAGATGGTGTGGTCAAACGGGGACGTGCCCTCGGCAGCATCGGCGTCGAACAGGCCGCGCATCCGGCGCTGGGAGTAAGCAAAGCCCACCGAGGAGGCCAGGCCCTGGCCCAGCGGACCGGTGGTGATCTCCACACCGGCGGTGTGCTTGTACTCGGGGTGGCCCGGGGTCAGCGAATCCCAGGTGCGGAGCGCCTTGAGGTCGTCCAGTTCCAGGCCGTAGCCGGAGAGGAACAGCTGGATGTAAAGCGTCAGCGAGGAGTGGCCCGGTGACAGGATGAACCGGTCACGTCCCAGCCAGTCCGGGTCACGGGGATCGTGGCGCATCAGCTTCTGGAAAAGAAGGTACGCGGCCGGGGCCAGGCTCATGGCCGTGCCGGGGTGGCCGTTGCCAACCTTTTCCACAGCGTCCGCAGCCAGAACACGGGCGGTGTCCACTGCGCGGTCGTCTGCGGGCGTCCAGTTGAGTGTTGCTGCAGTGCCTGCGCCGGGGAGCGTCACATTTGTTGTCGGGTTCACGGTTTGTCCTTTTGGATCTGGTCGGCCTGGAGCGGCCGGACGGATGCTTTCTGGTTGATATCCATGATTGCGAACCAAATGGGCAGGGGTAACACTGTTTTCTGACGGTTCTTACTACCCTTTTGGGTTGGACGGTCGCTTCCGCACGGGTAGGCTGTCCGGATGAGCAACGTCGCCCATCAGCCCGTGAAGGAATCCACCATGCCTCTTCCAGACCTGCCGTGGCCGCTGTTACAGAGCGTGGCAGCCTTGGCCGATGCCCCCCTCGCCCAGATAGCAGAACGCCTGCGTGATGCCACGCTGCCCTACATGGGAAGCAGCGCCTTGGTGATCTTCACGGAAGACTGCACAGGCCGGCCGCAGAAGAAGGCCGGCGATGAGGACATCATTTCCCGGGTCTCCATCACCGAGCTGGACACGCTTCGCGCTACCCTTTCGGATGAGACACCCTGGTTCGGGGAAGCCGAAGTCGCCGGCCGGCCCCGCCCCGTGCTCGCCCTGAAGCATGCCTCCAGCAACGCCCTCCTCATCCTCACCGATCCCCCTGCCGATCCGGGGCGCAGCGCCGGGCTGGAACTGGTGACCTATCTGTGGCGCCTTACTGCGCGGCGGATCCGGGAGAAAGTGGCCGATGCGCCGCCGTCGTACCTGCTCGAATCGCGGGCGGCATCCGCTGAACGCCTCCGCGTGACGGCGGAACTGACCGATCTGCACTCCACCACCTTGGAGACTCTCCTGGCAGCCCTGCGGTCATCCTCCTTGGAGGATGCAGCAGCCCGCACCACCGTCACCGACCTCACCGCCAAGGCTTTGATCGGGCTCCGGACACACAGCGACCGCACAACAGACCTGGTGAAGGAGCCCGTCGCCAAGGCCTTCGAACGCCTGCGGGAGGACCTGCGGCCGCTCACACGCTACAGCGGCATCGAGATCGAATTCATCGAACCGCCGCTCAACGGAAGGGCCCTGCCAGGCGAAGTAGCCCACGCGGCCCGGGCGATCGTCCGCGGACTTGTGCTGGCCATGACGGAACAACCGGATGTCAGCAGGGTGCGGACGCAGTGGGACTGCGACGGCGAAAACCTGCTGATCAACGTCCGCGACGACGGCC
This sequence comes from Pseudarthrobacter sulfonivorans, assembly GCF_031454915.1. Taxonomy (GTDB): domain Bacteria; phylum Actinomycetota; class Actinomycetes; order Actinomycetales; family Micrococcaceae; genus Arthrobacter; species Arthrobacter sulfonivorans_C. The sequence goes on from NZ_JAVDRS010000002.1 coordinate 664,483, forward strand.
GGGGTGCACTCAAAGCCGACGCGCCGAGCATCGCCCGCCTGGATCGCCGGGTCCAGGCGCTCACCGGAACACTGCGGATCGATGTTATGCCGGGCTGGGGTGCGGACGTTTTTGTTACCCTCCCCCTGGACCTGCAGAAGACGAGCCCGGCTGGCGATGTCGCCGGCTGGGATCTCGCCGCCCGGGAGCTCGAGGTGCTGGAGCACCTTGTTGCCGGGCACCGCAACAGGACCATCGCCTCAACACTGGGCATCAGCGAGAACACGGTCAAGTTCCACGTGCGAAACCTGTTCAGGAAGCTTGAGGTCGGGTCACGCACCGAGGCCATCGCACTGGCACACAGCCACGGACTCCGGTGACCGAGCAGGCCAGCGCCGACCGCCCAACGGTGGTTGAGCCTGTCGAAACCAAGGTCAACCAGCGACCGGGTTTCGACAGGCTCAACCACCGGGTATGCCCTAAGCAGTGGCAGCCGCAAGCGAAGCGGATTCTTCGGCTGATCCCGGCTCCGCCGGGTGCGGCACAAACCGGACGAACATTGCCTTGAAGCCGGGGGTGTTGGATTCCCTGGCGACATTTTCCTTGTGGACCAGGGCGTTGGCTTCGGGGAAGTACGCGGCTGCGCAGCCCTTCGCCGTCGGGTAGGCAACGAGGCGGAACTTGTCCGCCTGCCGGTCGTGGCCGCGGAAGGTGCTGACCACGTCCACGAGGTCCCGGTCCTTGAAGCCAAGCTCTGCCAGGTCTTCAGGGTGCACCAGAATCACGCGCCGGCCGCCCGAGATGCCGCGGTACCGGTCGTCCAGGCCGTAGAAGGTGGTGTTGTACTGGTCATGGCTGCGGATGGTCTGCAGCACCAGGTGCCCATCCGGCGGGGTCAGGTATTCCAGCGGGCTGACCGTGAAGCGGCCGCGGCCGATGTCCGTCTTGAAGGACCGGGTGTCGCGCGGCGGGTTGGGCAGCACGAAGCCGTTTTTGGTCCGGACCCTGGTGTTGAAGTCCTCGAAGCCGGGCAGGACACGGGAGATGTGGTCTCGGACCACGTCGTAGTCCTCGGCCATGGCTTTCCAGTCCACGGAGTGGTCCGGCCCGAACGTCGCCTCGGCCATCCGCGCGACGATGACCGGTTCGGCGAGCAGGTGCTCGGACACCGGCGCCAGCCTGCCCTGGGTGGAGTGGACCACGGACATGGAGTCCTCCACGGACAGGAACTGCGCGCCCTTGGGGTGTTTGTCGTCCTTGTCCGTCCGGCCCAGCGTGGGCAGGATCAGCGAGGTGCGCCCGTGCACAATGTGGGACCGGTTGGGCTTGGTGGAGATGTGCACCGTCAGGCCGATCCGCTGCATGCCCGCTTCCAGGGTTTCGGTGTCGGAACAGGCCAGTGAGAAGTTGCCGCCCATGGACACGAAGACGTCCACTTCGTTGCGTTCGAACGCCTCCATCGCTTCCACGGCGTCATACCCGTGGTGCCGGGGCGAGGTGATCGCGAACTCGGTGTCCAGCGCCTCCAGCAGCCATTCCTTGGGTTTTTCCCAGATGCCCATGGTCCTGTCGCCCTGGACGTTGGAGTGTCCGCGGACCGGGCAGGCCCCGGCACCTGGCTTGCCGAAGTTGCCCTGCAGCAGCAGGACGTTGACCATTTCCTTGATGGTGTCCACCGAGTGCGGCTGCTGCGTGACGCCGAGGGCCCAGCAGAAGATGGTGGCCTTGGACCTGATGAGCATCCCGGCCACGGTCTCGATCTGTTCGCGGGACAGACCGGTGGCCTTCTCGGTTTCCTCCCAGTCCAGCTCCCGGCGGGCGTCGCTGTAGGCATCGAACCCGTCGGTCTGCGCGTCGACAAAGGAACGGTCGACGACGGTGCCCGGGTTGCGTTCTTCTTCCGCCAGGAGCAGGTGGCCCAGTGCCTGGAACAGTGCCAGGTCACCGCCTACCTTGATCTGGAGGTACTCATCGGCCAGCGGCGTTCCGCCGCCCACCACGCCCGAGACGGTTTGCGGATCCTTGAAGTTGAACAGTCCGGCCTCCGGCAGCGGGTTGACGGCCACCACCTTGCCGCCCTTGTCCTTACATTCCTTCAGGGCGGAGAGCATCCGGGGGTGGTTGGTGCCGGGGTTCTGGCCCACCACGAAGATGAGCTCGGAGTCGTGGATGTCCTCCAGGGACACGGTGCCCTTGCCGATGCCGATGGTCGGGTTCAGCGCCGAGCCGGAGGACTCGTGGCACATGTTGGAACAGTCCGGCAGGTTGTTGGTGCCCAGGGCGCGGGCGAACAGCTGGTACATAAACGCCGTCTCGTTCGCGGTCCGCCCGGAGGTGTAGAAGACGCAGCGGTCCGGAGTGGAGGCGCGGACGTGTTCCCCAATGAGTCCGAATGCCTCGGCCCAGGAGATCGGGGAATAGTGGGACTCCCCCTCACGGATCACTACCGGTTCGCTCAACCGGCCCTGGTTGCCCAGCCAATACTCCGTCTTCCCGGAGAGATCGGCAATGGAGTGCTTGGCCCAGAACTCGGCCCCGACGGTGCGGAGGGTGTTCTCCTCGGCCACCGCCTTGGCCCCGTTCTCACAGAACTCGGCCGCTTTGCGCTTCGTGGCCGATTCCGGCCAGGCGCAGCCGGGGCAGTCGAAGCCACCCTGCTGGTTCAGCCGCAGCAGGGACTGCGCCGTCCGGGTCACCCCCGCCTGGGCCACGGCGCGTTCGAGGGCCACCATCACGGCCTTGACTCCGGCCGCTTCCGTTTTGGGCTTGTGGACTTCGAGGTTGTCCTCGTTGATGTCCGCGACGGGGGCGGGCTGCTTGCCGAACTTCATTGTTCCAACTTCCTTTGCGGCTCACGCCGTTCCTGTTCAAAACACCCTTTGAGGCGCGCCAGCTGTGCTGGCGCGCCTCAAAGGGTTCCTGCTGTTCAAGACCCTTCTTTATTGGGAAACCTTAGCCAGAGTTTCCCGTTCGGCACCAATGGTGGTGTTGTCGCCGTGGCCGGTGCGGACCACAGTCTCCGGCGGGAGGGTGAGAAGCCGTGCCCTGATGGACGTCAGGATGGTGGGATAGTCGCTGTAGGAGCGTCCAGTCGCTCCCGGTCCACCGTTAAAGAGGGTGTCGCCCGTGAAGACCGTTCCCTCGCTTTCGAGGTAGAAGCAGGTGGAGCCCGGGGAATGGCCCGGGGTGTGGATGGCCAACAGCGCGGTGCCGCCCACCTCGAACACGTCGCCGTCACCGTGGTACCGGTCCGGGTCCGAATCCGGGTATACCTGCTTCCAGAGAACCAGGTCGTCCGGGTTCAGGACGATCGGGGCGCCCACAGCGGCCGCGACTTCCCGCGCCGCGCCAATGTGGTCGTTGTGCGCGTGGGTCAGCAGGATGGCCAAGACTTTCCTGCCGCGGACCTGGTTGATGATCGCTGCCGCGTCGTGTGGGGAATCGATGATCACGCACTCATCGTCGTTGCCCACGATCCAGACGTTGTTGTCCACGTCCCAGGTGCCGCCGTCGAGCGAGAACGTGCCTGAGGTGACCAGGTTGTCAATGGTGACTGTCATGAGAGCTCCTTCTGGGACTGTATTTCGACGACCGATCGGAGGACCTTGCCGTCATGCATCTTGGCGAAGGCTTCCTCCACCTCGTCAATGGTGATGCGCTCGGTGACGAAGGCGTCCAGGTCCAGGTTGCCCTGCTTGTAGTGCGCCACGAGCATGGGGAAATCACGGGAGGGCAGGCAGTCGCCGTACCAGGAGGACTTCAGCGACCCGCCCCGGCCAAAGACGTCCAGCAGGGGCAGCTCAAGCAACATGCCCGGCGTCGGGACACCCACCAGCACCACGCGGCCGGCGAGGTCGCGGGCGTAGAACGCCTGTTTATAGGTTTCGGGCCGTCCGACGGCGTCAATCACTACGTCCGCTCCGTTGCCGTCCGTGAGGGCCCGGATGGCCTCGATGGGGTCTTCCTTGCTGGAATCCACGCCGTGCGTTGCGCCCAGGGACTTGGCGAGGTCCACCTTGTTCGCGTCGATGTCCACCGCAATGATGGTGGCGGCGCCCGCCAGCTTGGCCCCGGCGATCGCGGCGATGCCCACGCCGCCGCAGCCGATCACTGCCACCGATTCGCCGCGCTTGACCTCGCCGGTGTTGATGGCGGCACCAATGCCGGCCATCACGCCGCAGCCAAGCAGCCCGACGGCGGCAGCATCGGCGTCGTCATCAACCTTGGTGCACTGCCCGGCCGCCACCAGGGTCTTCTCCGCAAAGGCGCCGATGCCCAGCGCGGGCGAGAGTTCCGTACCGTCCTCGAGGGTCATCTTCTGCGTCGCGTTATGGGTGTTAAAGCAGTACTGCGGCTGGCCCTTGGCGCAGGCGCGGCACTCCCCACAGACGGCACGCCAGTTCAGGATCACCCGGTCGCCCGGCGCTACCTGCGTGACGCCCGGACCCACGGCGCTGACCACACCCGTGGCCTCATGGCCCAGCAGGTAGGGGAACTCGTCTCCGATCCCGCCCTGCTTGTAGTGCAGGTCCGTGTGGCAGACCCCGCAGGTGAGAATGTCCACCAGAGCCTCCCCCGGTCCCGGATCCGGGACCAGAATAGTCTCCAGCGAAACCGGGGCATTCTTCTCCCTGGCGATGACGGCCTGTACTTTGTGGACCATTATTCTTGTGTTCCTTTCCTGGATCCGGCCGGATCCGGTGAATCGGCACGAAGTGCCAATCTAACTGACGCGTTGGGGTTCCTGGTCCTCGGTTGCCCGGTCCCGTTATACGGCGATCAGTGACTGACGGTCCTGGTTACGTCCGGGCTCCCCGCTGCACGTGAAGGTCATGGTGGTTTCCTGCTGCATCGTGGAGGTATTAAGGCTGGTGATTGTTTCGCCGAAGACTTCGTCGGGGTCGAGGCGGCGGAGTTCTTCGGCGAGGCAGTCTTTGAGGCTGCGGCGTGGGAGGGAGATGCGTTGGGCTGGCTGGCCGGGTTGGGTGAGTTCGGCGATGGAGAGTCCGGGCCGGAAGAGCTGGACGTCGCCGCCGGGCCGGGTGAGCCGGACCCGGCGGATGCCGGTCCCGGCGGGGTCCGCGACGATGGTCACGGGGGCGTCCAGGGCCAGGGTCAGCCAAGCCGCAAGCAGGATGGTCGAGGGTGAGTCGGAGGCGCCTTCGACGGCGACGGCGGTGACGGGGGAGCCGTCTACCTGGTCCAGGACGGCCGCGAGCTGGATCCGCCAGTTCGTCAGCCGGGTCCAGGCGAGGTCGGTGTCGCCGGCCTTGTAGGTTTTGCGGATGTTCTCCAGGGCCCGCTGGGGGTCCGGTTCGTTCGCGGAGTCGGTGATCCGGCGGTGCGCGATCCTGCCGACGGAGGTTTCGCAGGCGTTTTCCGGTGCCCCGTGCGGCCACCAGGCCACGATCGGGGCGTCCGGGAGCAGCAGGGCCGCGACCAGGGACTCGGACTCGTGGGCGAGTTCGCCGTAGCCGCGCAGCACGATGACTTCGGAGGCGCCGGCGTCCCCGCCGACCCGGATCTGCGCGTCGAGCCGGTCCGGGGCCTGGGCGCCGGCGTCGGCGAGGACGATGATCCGGCAGGGGTGTTCCCGGCTGGCCTCGTTCGCGGCCTCGATCGCTTCCTCCTCGAGCCCGGACCGGGTCACGACCACCAGGGTCAGGACCCGGCCCAGGGCGATCACGCCGCCCTGCTCGCGCAGGGACATGATCTTCTTGGAGATCTTCGAGGTGGTGGTGTCCGGCAAGTCAACAATCATGGCCTTCTCCAGGTTCGTCCGTCACGGGCCAGCAGCTCATCAGCTGACGCCGGGCCCCAGGACCCCGGGGCGTAGGGTTCGGGCTGCCCGTCCAGGGACGCCCAGTAGTCTTCGAACGGGTCCAGGATCTTCCAGGACAGTTCCACTTCCTCATGCCTCGGGAACAGCGGCGGCTCCCCCAGGAGCACGTCCAGGATCAGCCGCTCATACGCCTCCGGGGAGGACTCGGTGAAGGAATGCCCGTACCCGAAGTCCATGGTCACGTCCCGGACTTCCATCTGCGTGCCCGGGACCTTGGACCCGAACCGGATCGTCGCCCCCTCATCGGGCTGGACCCGGATCACCACCGCGTTCTGGCCAAAGTCATCCTCGCCATGGTCACGGAACAACAGGTTCGGGGCGCGTTTGAACACCACCGCGATCTCCGTCACCCGCCGGCCCAGGCGCTTACCGGCCCGCAGGTAAAACGGCACCCCGGCCCAGCGGCGGGTATGGATATCCACCCGGATCGCGGCGAACGTTTCGGTCTTCGAATCCGCCGGGATCCCGTCCTCGTCCAGGTAGCCCTGGACCTGTTCCCCGCCCTGCCAGCCGCCGGCGAACTGCCCCCGGGCCGAATGCGTCGACAAATCCTCCGGGAGCTTCACCGCGGCCAGGACCTTTTCCTTCTCCGCCCGCAAATCGTCCGCGTTGAAGGAGATCGGCTCCTCCATCGCCGTCAACGCCAGCAACTGCAACAGGTGGTTCTGGATCACATCCCGCGCCGCGCCCACACCGTCGTAATACCCGGCCCGGCCGCCGGTGCCGATGTCCTCGGCCATCGTGATCTGCACATGGTCCACGTAATTCGCGTTCCACAACGGCTCAAACAACTGGTTCGCGAACCGCAGCGCCAGGATGTTCTGCACCGTCTCCTTCCCCAGGTAATGATCGATCCGGAACACCGCATCCGGCGGGAACACCGACTCGACAATGTCGTTGAGCTGCCGGGCCGAGTCCAGGTCATGACCGAACGGCTTCTCGATCACCACCCGCCGCCACTTATCCCCCTCAGCCTGCGCCAGGCCATGCTTGGACAGCTGCCGGCAGACCTGCTCGAACGCCTTCGGCGGGATCGAAAGATAAAACGCGTGGTTCCCCCGCGTGCCGCGGACCTCATCAAGCTCATCGATGACCCCGCCGAGCCGCTCGAACGCGTCATCGTCATCGAACTCGCCCCGGACAAAACGGATACCCTCCGCGAGCTGGTTCCACACCGCCTCATCAAACGGGGTCCGCGCAGAGGCCTGCACCGACGCCTTCACCTCCGCGGCGAAATCCGCGTCCGACCACGCACGGCGGCCGAACCCCACCAACGCGAAACTCGGCGGCAACAACCCCCGGTTCGCCAGGTCATACACCGCCGGCATCAGCTTCTTCCGGGCAAGATCCCCCGTGACACCAAAGAGCACCAACGACGACGGCCCGGCAATCCGGTTCAGACGGCGGTCCCGCGGATCCCTGAGCGGATTGACTCCAGACTTGTGCCCGGGCCTCGCATTTGAATCAACGTAGGTAAGTGACATGGTGGCTTCTAACTTTCGACGGGTAGTGCGGCCGCAGACCGGCGGCTAGGAAAGGATCTGCTCGCGGGTCTCCCCGTAGGGAACGGTGTCACTGAGGGCGAGGGTGTACCGGCTGGGATTATGGCGGGTGACCAGAATGCCGGAATAGCAGTGGGGCCTGGCTACCTGCCGGAGCGCGGCCTCGGCATCGTCGAGCAACTCGTAGAGACGGCTTGGCTCGGTAACAACTACTTCTAAATTGTGTGTGGCCTGACTACGCATGATGAACAGTTCCTTCCCATGGGTCTAAGTGCGCCCATGTGCCAACCCCACATCATTGGGGTGCTGTGTTCTTGGAATCGGATTCAGCACTGAACCGTACTGCCCGCGGTGACGTATCTCCGCGGGCAGTACAGGAAAGACATTCCGGGCTGCAGGCCCCAATCGCAGGGTCCTGCAGCCCGGAGGTGGCGTCCCGCGGCTGTTGGGAGTGCAGGACGCCTCCGTCAACCGGCTGGTTAGTTGATGGCGGCGCGGAGCTGCTTGGCTGCCAGTGCCGGGTCGGCTGCACCGTAGATGGCGCCGCCGGCGACGGCGACATCGGCGCCGGCCTTCTGGACGTCTCCGATGGTGGCGAGCTTCACGCCGCCTGCCACGGAGAAGGGAACGCGGGCTTCTGCGCCGGCGCGGAGCAGACCGTTCAGGTCGAAGCCGGGCTTTGCCTGCTCGTCCAGGCCGGCGTGCATCTCAACGAACTTCGCACCCAGGGCGCGGACTTCCTTGGCACGGGTTACCTTGTCCTCGATGCCGATGAGGTCAACGACAACACCCTTGTTGTGGGCCTTGGCGGCCTTGACGGCACCGGCGATGGTGGAGTCATCGGCAGCACCGAGCACGGTGACCAGGTCAGCGCCGGCCTTGAACGCGATGTCGGCTTCGAGCTCGCCGGCATCCATGGTCTTGAGGTCAGCGAAGACAACCTTGTCCGGGTGGGCGTTCTTGATCGCCGTGATGACTGAGAGGCCTTCGGCCTTGATCAGCGGGGTGCCCAGCTCGATGATGTCAACGAATTCGGCAACCTGGCCGGCGAGTTCGAGAGCGGCTTCGGTGGTCAGCAGGTCGATAGCAACTTGGAGCTTCATGATGATGTTTCCTTCTGTTGGGAAATGCGGTTGGTGTTGAAACTTGCAGGTACTGCGGTTGGTGAAATCTGTGTCTCGATTACTCGAGGTTTGCGTGCCTAAGCCAGAGCTCCTCGGCAGGTACATCCGTGTTGTCCCACAGCGACTGGAAGAGGGCTTCCGTGGCGAGGAACAGGACCTGCTCAAAGAGGGACCCTGAGTACTGGCGGGAAACGCTGGAGCCGTGGTCGGTCTTCTGGGCGGCGGGGATGATGACCAGCGCGTCGGCGAGGCCGGCAAGCGGTGAACTCGCGTTGGTGGTGAACGCGGCAATCCGTGCTCCCGCCTTGGCGGCTGTTTCGGCCGACTTGACTACTCCCGAGGTGGTTCCCGATCCGGAGGCCACCAGAAGCAGGTCGCCGGAAGCGATTGCGGGGGTGGTGGTGTCACCGGCGATGTGGACATTCAGGCCCAGGTGCATCAGCCTCATGGCGGCCATGCGAAGGACCAGGCCGCTCCGGCCCGCTCCGGCGACGAACACGCGGCCAGGGTGGCTGAGGTGGCGGGCCAGGTCGGCGATCTGCTGTTCGTCGATCTTGGCTGCCGTGTCCGAGATCTCGTCCCTGACAAGAGAGAGATTCCGGACAATGTCATCTGTGCTGCTGTACCCGGTACGAACTGCACTTGCTGTCGTAGTCACGATGTTTTCCCCTTCTGTTCGGTCGTTGGCCTGTTGCAGCCGAACGACGCTTTCTGGTTGATATCCATACTCCCGAAGGGAACGGGCAGGGGTAACACTGTTTTCTGACGGTTCTAACTACACTTAAGGATTGGTGCTCCCAGAGAGGTCGGGTGGGAAGTCCCGGAAAGCCGCAGTTTTGAAGGATTTATTGCATAGAATCTGGGAAACGAGTTAAGTCCTCCCGATGTTGTCCGGACTCCTTGTCATCGAACCACCCCATATCTCATTCCCCGGAGCGCAGACTTTTGGCCTCGCCGTCCTCATTCCAGTCCCAGATCTACCGGTCCCTGCCGGAAATCGAGAGGGCCGACGCGATTGTGGACAGAATTACCAAGGCCATCGGCCTGGGACTGCTCAAAGTAGGTGAACGCCTGCCGCCCGAAGCGGCGCTCTCGGAAATGTTTGGCGTTGGCGGGGCCACGCTCCGCGAAGCATTGGGGGAACTGCGTGAGAGCGGCGTTGTCGAGACCCGCAGGGGCCGCAGCGGTGGAACTTTTGTTGTCAGCCAGCCGCGTACGCAGACCGATGCGATACGCGATTGGTTCCTCTCGACGTCGATCTCCGAAATCCGTGACATCGGTGACGAACATTCCGCCATCGCCGCCACCACCGTCCGCCTCGCATGTGAGCGTGCCGAAGCACATGACTGCGAACGTCTGCAGGAACTTGCCCGGGCATTGGTCCTGGCCGATACCCCTGAACTGCGCGCACCTGCGGATAGCCGCTTCCACATCGAAATGGCCATCGCCGCACAGTCACCACGGCTTGCCAATGCCGAGATCCGGCTTCAGGAAGAAACAGTGCAGCAGCTTTGGACTCCCCTCACCGTGGCATTTGACCCTGAGCAGGCAACCGCTGAACACTTGGAACTGGTCCGGGCAGTTGCCCAGGACCAGCCGGAGAAAGCCCAGAACCTTGTCCTTGAGCACATCCGGCGGAACATTTTCCACCTCATCGACAAGAAGCTCACCCTCGGCTACGCCCAATCAACCCAGGATGGTCAATGATGCCCGCCGCTGAAGTCGCACACGCTGCCGCTACCCTTTCTTCCTGGCTGAGCGGCGTCTGCGCGGAGGTGAATCAACTCGCCAGCGACATATCCTCGCTCCTGGAGGGAAATCTGGCCGGCAAGCCCGGCATCGACGTGGCTGCACTGGCAGGGTTGGACGAATATCCCCGCGACTTCCTGACACGGAATACCTTTGCGGCCGGAGCCGGAACGTTCTTTGCGGTGGACACCCTCGCGCCGGGGCTTCCGGCGTTGGACTGGTGGGCCCGCAAGGAATACGGCACCGTCGGGAGGCTCGACCTGGACGTGACTCCCGGCAGCAGCCGCTACTACGACTATGAAAAGCTGCCGTTTTTCTCCACCGCCGCGTCCACAGGTGAACAGAGCCTCTGGGGGCCGTATGTGGACTTCCTTGGCTTCGAGGAATACATCCTGACATTTGCGGCTCCGCTGTCTGTCCAGGGACGGTTCACCGGTGTAGCTGCCTGCGACATCAGGATCAAGGACCTGGAACCCCTCATCATGCCGACCCTGCGCGCTATCTCGGCCGACGCCGCCCTCGTCAACGCCAGCAACCGCGTCATTCTCGGCAACTCCGGTTTATACCTTGTCGGTGAGCGGATAAAGTCCGACTACCCCAATCAGCATCGGACCGCCCTGGACGTCCCTCACCTCGGGCTTTCCTTGATTTATATCGCCTAGCGTCGGGACCTGCGCTGCCAACGGAGCAGACCGGCAAGACGCTGGCCAGACTTATTGTGTACAAAAGCTATCGCAATAGAGGTTTTAAGCTGTAACCTCTGGGAGTGATCTGCTTCACATCGCGTTAGTGCAGAACAGTCATGAGTCCTTCGGCATAGCCCGTTGGGTCCACTCCTGAGCACCGCAGCCTCCTCGTCCTGCACGCCGGCGCGCGCCGTCCGGAAATTTCACGCGGCAGCATGTCGCCGCGGCACTACATGCCTGACTGGACAGAGCTGATCATTCACCGCCAACGGGGGATCCAAAACCGAGTTCCATAACGAAGAAGTCAGAGACGACTTCAGTAGTTTTAGGGAGATTCAATGAGTGAAAATCGTTTAGAGGGCACCGATCACCTGGAAAGGTCGATCGACTGGAAGCAGGGTTTGGCAATTGCGCTGGGCGTTCCCTTGCTGATTCTGCCCTCCTTGGGCTACCTGCCGATGTACGTGTCTGCCGCTGCAATCCTCATCTGGGGAATATCGGTCCTGCAGGGTTTTATGCAGAGCACCGCCTATGCCGAGATGGCCACCACCTTCCCCAAAGCATCCGGCCTGCCGGGCTTTGCACAGCACGTCTTCCGGACGGAGAACTACAAGGGCAAGTACGACAAGGGCAAGCTGATCGGCGGCTTCTCCGCCTGGAGCTACTGGTTTGCCTGGAACCCTGTACTGGCCATCTTTTCCATCCTGGTGGGCGGTTACCTGCATGGGCTGTTTCCCGTGCTGGCCGAGACCTTCACCGAGTACCAGCTGGCGCTAATCTCCGGCTTGGTGATTTTCACCGGGTTGTTCGTCGTGAACTGGTTCGGCCTCAAGGATGGCGCCAAGCTGGGTTACGTCCTGGCTGCGTTCTCTCTTATACCCCTGGTTGTCCTGACCGTAGCGCCCTTCGCCACCGGGAAGGTCGAGCTCTCAAATATCACCGGCAGCTGGATGCCGGCCGATTGGGCCTGGGACATGCACCACATCCTGATCCTCTTTGGCATCTTTGCGATCGCCCAGTGGAGTGCATGCGCCTGGGAAACGGCAGCCATCTACGGTCCCGAGTATAAAAACCCGTCGAGAGACGTTCCCAAAGCACTCTATGCCTGCGGCATTATCTGTTTCTTCTCGTTTGTTTTGGTGCAATCTGCAGTGATCGGCGTGCTGGGAGTTGAGGGCGTACTGGCCGAGCCCTTGTCGCCGCTGATTCCAGTGGCCCAGGCTGTCTTCGGCCAAGCAGGCACCATGGTCACCATCATCATGCTGATCGCCGCCATGATCCTCATCATCCAGACGGCCTACCTGGGCTCCTCCCGCGCCATGCACTCCATGTCGAGTGAAGGCAACCTGCCCAGGGTGTTCGGCAAAACAAACCGCCAGGGTACACCGTTTGTTGCCATGCTGGTCATCGGCGCCTTCAACCTCGTGCTGATTTCCATGGGAACGCCGGCGGCAATCCTTGCGGCGTCCGCGATCGGCTACACCTGCGCCAACGGCATCAGCCTGTTTGCCTATGTCAGGGCCAAAAATCACCCTTCCTTCAAAAACCTGGAACGGCCCTTCAAAGCGCCCAAGGGCTGGAAAAAGGTTGCCCTGATCTTCGGCCTCTTCAACCTGCCCCTGTGCCTGGTGGGCGTGGTGTACCTGAACAGCCTGGAGGTCGGCTGGACTTCAACCTGGGTGGGCTTCCTCGTACTGTCGCTTTACATACCCATCTGGTTGTATACCCAGCGCGAATCCCGCCGATTAAACGGCAAGGCAGCTACCGCTCCCTCCTCGGACGAGGACGCCGGAGATCTTGAAAGGGTTCCAGGTCCCTGACAAGGACAACACCCGGGCTTTCCAACGCATATTTCACGGCGGATGCCGGGCCTTTCCAGGGCCCGGCATCCGCCGCGAGTGCGCTCGGGGGACCCCTGCCCCTCAACCGCGCCAAGAAGAAATAAAACAGAATTTTGGCCTTAACTTTTAAAAAGTCTGGACTAGATGAATTAAGTCCCGTAGGTTTGCTTGTGGGGTAGGAAGCGTGACTCACATCACATTTCACGCAGGTCCGCCAGGCCGGTCCTCCGGAAGACGTCCCTTCCCGATCCCATCTTTCACACCACCAGTCATAGGAGACAGCACCATGGAAACTGCACTCGTAGGATCACTGACCAAGGCCGGATCCATCCACAAGGTCGAAAACGGCTTCATCGGCCTGCCGTCGATGAACGAGCCGGGCACGATCTCCGCGATCGGCGACTCGCTGCACAACCCGGAGGGCTCGGTCATGTGCGCCGGCTTCTTCGAGCTGAAGGCGTCCGAGCCGCTGGTCTACACCTACACCTACGACGAGATGAAGGTTGTCATCAAGGGCGAATTCATCCTCACGGACCAGAGCACCGGCGAAGTCACACACGCGAAGGAACGCGACGTGCTGTTCTTCCCCAAGGGCACCACAGTGAAGTTCGAAACCCCCGAGTACGGCCTGGGGTTCTTCGCCGGCGACCGCACCTTCAACCCGTAAGGACCGACCATGCGTTCCGCGTCCACGCCGCCAGCAGCCGGCAACGGCCTGGAACCTGGTTTCCGCGGTGTCATCTGTGTATCTTTCGGATCCACAGGTGACACCGCAGTTCCAGACACCGATGGCCAGCCCCGCTACGATCTCCATTTCGAAGCAGCAACAGCCGACACCCTCTTGGAACTCAAGTCCGTCTTCACCAGTTCCCGTGTTGGCGTCCGCCTTGTCCTTGCAGGACCCCCGGCAGATATCCGGGCAGCCGCCGCAGTCGCCGCGGACTGCGGACTTCTGGGCGAGGAAGTAACGCTCCTGTCCCAGGAAACCGGACCCCGGTTTGTTTATTGTCCGCATTGCCTCTCCACCACCGCTGACCGGACAGGCGGCACCGAGGTGACGTGTCACGGGTGCTCCACCGTCCTGGCCGTCACTGATCACTTTTCCCGACGAAGAGGCGCATACCTGGGCTACTCAGCCCATGCCGAGGAGGCAGCATGACCGCCATAGCGCTCCAGCCCCAGGTCCACCCGGCGGTGGAGGGAGGCCTCCACCTGGAGGTGACAGACATCAGCCGCCAGACGGAATCGATTGTCAGCATTACCTTCACTGCTCCGGAGGGTGGACGGTTGCCCTCCTATGTCCCGGGGAGCCACCTGGTGGTCCAATATGGGAGCGGCGTCAATGCATACTCACTGACAGGTTCAGGCAACGCACCGTCCGACTACACCATCTCTGTCCTGAGGGTCGATGAAGGCGCCGGCGGCTCGGTAGCCATGCACCGGCTCTCCGTCGGCGACCGTGTGAACGTTTCGCGCCCCCGGAGCGCGTTTGCTCCCGCATCAACCGCGTCGCATCATCTGCTGGTTGCTGCAGGAATCGGGATCACGCCGATTCTTTCGCATGCCAGGGCCGCGGTGGAGCGGGGCAACACAGCATCAATGATCTACGTGCACCGGCCGGACGCCGGGGCCCACGTGAAAGAAGCACGGGAACTGCTGGGGCCGGGGTTGACCGCTCTGGTGGAGTGCACCAGCCGGGGCAGTTTCCAAAGCGTTCTGGCCGAAGCGCTCATAACGCAGCCCCTCGGCACCCACCTCTACGTGTGCGGTCCCGTTGTCTTCATGGATGCGGTCCTGGAAGAGGCCCGGAGCCAGGGCTGGTCAGCCGCCCGGCTTCACTCAGAAGCCTTTGGCGCAACCGAACTGGACGCAGGTGAACCCTTTACGGTGCATCTGGCACGCAGCGGCGTTCGTTTGGAAGTTCCGGCCGGCGTTTCGCTGCTGGAGACACTCGAAACAGCAGGGAAGACCATCCCCAACATGTGCCGCAAAGGCATCTGCGGGGAATGCGTCCTGCCGGTACTTCGTGGCGCACCGCAGCACCGCGACCTATACCTGTCCGACCAGGAAAAAGCCGAGAACACCACAATGATGTGCTGTGTTTCGCGCAGCAACGACCCAGAATTGGAGTTGGACCTTTGAGTAGCACGATCATCGAAACCGATCCGGACGCAGCCCTCCTCCCCGAACGGATCAGGCGCTTCCCTTTTCCTTTTGCCAACGACACGTACCGGTACAGCGCTAACGTCGAACCGGCCACCAAGACCGCACCGACAGAAGCCGGCTCCTGGGGAGCCCACCTGGTGGACATCGACGAACACTACCTGGACGAACTGTCCGAGCGCGCCAAGGTGCTGGAACGCGACGCTTCCCGCGTGAATGTCCTCCCCCATATGCGACCGGCAGTGTGGGACGCCCTGACCACCCTACTGTCCTCCATGGCGGATGATTACCCGGACACGATGTCTTTCCACCGGGAAGGCAACATCTGCCGCTGGCATAACGGCCTGCAGAATCTCGACGTCGAATTTACCGTCGGCGACGACAGCTCACTGCCTGAAGGTCCACTGCGGTTCCTCGGCAGCCAGGTCCAGGACGACATCATTCTTCTCGACGTCCGGGACGATACCCTGTGGCTCGATGCCGGCCTCGTGACCTTCGCCGCTGACTGGTCATTCGGCTTCGATGTCGGCATGAACTTCATGGAAATCCATCATCCCGTCCCGCGGGTGAAGGAAGAACGCATCATCAGCCGGGCTGAGCAGTTCCTGCTGCGCCTGCAGCCCGGCGAACAGTTCCGGCGGACCAACTGGACCATGACCATCGGCCGGCGCATGGACACCTCCACGGAAACGTACCCGGAATGGGGTCCGGGCCGAAGCACCATTGCCGACGACCCTGCCATGCCGGAGAAGCTCCACCTTCGCGTGGAAGTTCAGCACCTGGTCCGCCTTCCACACTCCGGCGCCTTGCTGTTCCTGGTCAGGACCCACCTCCTGCCCCTTTCCGACATCGCCCGGGTACCGGCGTGGCGGGAAAAGATGGGCCATGTGCTGGCGGAACTGCCGGACGACATGGCCGAATACAAGGGCATCATCCGCTACCGCAAAGCCGCTTCTGACTGGCTGCTGGGCCGCTAGCTCCCGCTAGCGCGCCATAAACAGAGCAATAAGAGAATATCCCTAAAAAAAGCTAGACTAAATGATTTATTTCACGTAGCTTGGCTGCAAGAGGAATACGTGACCGGCATCACTCCGGCGGAGTTCAGTGTAGAACTCCGCCGGCAAAGCCCGGGTCCGGTCTCCTCCAGGCAGGTTTCAAGCACATGAGCGGTCTGCCAGGTATTTGCCAAACGCCACTCATGTCACGGGGCAACTCGCCTAACAGGCCATAGGGATCTTCATCCTCACGAAAGAACCAAGGAGAAAACCATGACTCTCAACACTGAAATTCACACCGGGGTAGGGGTTTCCCACCCGCTTGATCCGCTCTCCCGCGAGGAAATTTCCCGGGCCGCCGCGATCCTGAAGGACGGCCCGGCCGCCGCGGAATCGTTCCGCTTCATCAGCGTTGAACTGCGCGAACCGGACAAGGAACTGCTCCGCACCGGCGCCGCGACCCTCCGTGAAGCCGACGCGGTCCTGGTCAACCGGGCCGAGGCACGCTCCTACGAAGCGATCGTGGACCTGGACTCGGGCATCGTCTCGAAATGGACGAAGCTGGCCGAGAACGTCCACCCGCCCTTCATGCTCGACGAATTCGCCGAAGGCGAAGAAGCCTGCCGGAAGAACCCCGAGGTCCAGGCCGCCCTGGCCAAGCGCGGCATCACCAACATGGACCTGGTTTGCTTCGAACCCTGGTCCGTGGGCTACTTCGGCGAAGACAACGAAGGCCGCCGCCTGATGCGCGCCCTGGTCTTCGTCCGCGACGAGGAAAACGACAGCCCCTACGCCCACCCGATCGAGAACTTCATCGTGATCGTGGACCTGAACACCGGCGAGGTCGTCAAACTCGAAGACGACCAGGCCATCCCGGTCCCGTCCGCGAGCGGGAACTACCTGCCCAAGTACGTCGGCGAAGCCCGCACCGACCTCAAGCCGATCTCCATCACCCAGCCCGAAGGCGCGTCCTTCACCGTCACCGGAAACCACGTCCAGTGGGCCGACTGGTCCTTCCGCGTCGGCTTCACCCCCCGCGAAGGCCTGGTCCTGCACCAGCTCAAATTCCGCAACAAAGGCGTCGAACGGCCCGTCATCAACCGCGCCTCACTCTCGGAAATGGTCGTCCCCTACGGAGACACCGCCCCCGTCCAGGCCAAGAAAAACGCCTTCGACTCCGGCGAATACAACATCGGCAACATGGCCAACTCCCTCAAACTCGGCTGCGACTGCCTCGGCGAAATCAAATACTTCGACGGCATCACCGCCGACAGCCACGGCAACCCGCTGACCATCGAGAACGCCATCTGCATGCACGAAGAAGACGACTCCATCCTCTGGAAGCACTTCGACTTCCGCGAAGGCACCGCCGAAACCCGCCGCTCCCGCAAACTCGTCATCTCCTTCATCGCCACCGTCGCGAACTACGAATACGCCTTCTACTGGCACCTCTTCCTCGACGGGTCCATCGAATTCCTCGTCAAGGCCACCGGCATCCTCTCCACCGCCGGCCAGAAACCCGGCGAAAAGAGCCCCTACGGCCAGACCCTGAACAACGACGGACTCTACGCCCCCATCCACCAGCACATGTTCAACGTCCGCATGGACTTCGAAATCGACGGACCCACCAACGCCGTCTACGAAGTCGACATGGAAATCCCCGACCACAACCCCACCCACACCGCGTTCATGGCCGTGGACCGGCTCCTGGAAACCGAACAGGCCGCCATCCGCAAAACCAACTCCGCCAAACACCGCTTCTGGAAAATCGCCAACCGCGACAGCAAAAACCTCGTCAACGAACCCGTCGCCTACCGCCTGATCCCCACCAACGGCATCCAACTCGCCGCCGGCGACGAATCCTACGTCAGCAAACGCGCCCAGTTCGCCCGCAACAACCTCTGGGTCACCGCCTACGACCGCACCGAACGCTTCGCCGCCGGCGAATTCCCCAACCAAGCCACCGGCGCCGACGACGGCCTGCACATCTGGACCCAAAAAAACCGGAACATCGTCGACCAGGACCTCGTCGTCTGGTACACCTTCGGCATGCACCACGTCGTCCGCCTCGAAGACTGGCCCATCATGCCCCGCCAAAACATCGGCTTCATGCTCGAACCCCACGGCTTCTTCGACCAAAACCCAACCCTCAACCTCCCCAGCAACGACAACCGAACCGAAACCACCAACACCGCAACCTGCTGCACCACCGATAAATAATCCGGGCCCAGCTTCAGGGAAGCCAGGAACCACGAACATGAACTGAAGCTGGAAACGACAACCCTCAAACAGGCGGTCCCCGGTGCTGTAACAAAAGCACCGGGGACCGCCTGCACCTAACCAAAGCCTGTAGCGAGAGCGTGATCCGCGTGTTCAATATCCCCGCAATTACCTGGACCCTCACAGTCGTCCTGCTGCTCAGTGGAAGCTACCACCTCCTGCAGGCCGCCAAGCCACACCAACTGGCCGACCGGGTCAATAACACCCTCCACGCCCTCATGAACATCCTGATGGCCGCCATGCTCTGGAACCTCGCGCCCTCCACGGTGCTGGCCCAGATTGCTGTCCTCGCCGGCGCGGCACTGTGGTTTGTCATTCAGGCGGTCGCCCGGCCGGAGTTCAAAATGCTCTGCGCGGGCAGCCAAGGCAGGCTAAAGTGCGTCTACCACAGCCTAACCATGGCCGGCGCTGCTCTTATGGCCGTCATGATGACGGGTCACGTGACGACAGCCAGCCATGGAATCGTCCCGGCAGGCGGAATGCCACTCTCGAACGCCCACCACGCGGTGGCAGCAGCCCCAAGCACGGCTGCAGCGACCCTTGATCAGTTGCCGGATCTGGCCATCCCACTGACAGTATTCTTCGGAGCTGCGGCGGTAGTTTTCATTGTTCTTCTCCTGCGTTTGCAGGTAATGAAATCCACCTTCCGCAGCAAGGCGGCTTCAAAGTTCTCCATCCGTGCAGAACACGGGCTCGAAGCTCTCGGCGCGGCCGTCATGGCCCTCATGTTCGCCACGATGTCGTAGCAGGTGTCCATCTCATGAGCGCCGCCGCCGTCGCAAAAACCCAGGCTCCAACCACCGCAGTGCGAGCCACATTCATAGAAAAGACTTGCGACTCAAGTCTCGAGGCCGGGGAGTGCTTCTTCTGCACCGGACCGGAAACCGACTGAGCGCAGCAGACCCCGGGGCCTTCCGTTTCGCAACGCGGGAGGCCCCGGTACCAACACCCTCCGCAGCCGACGAACTAAGACCCTCCCGGCATGGCCAGAATCTGCTCGTAGTGCTCCACCGTTGGAAACGGCGAATAGAAATGGTGCAACAGCGCGCGCCATTCCTCGTACTGCACTGACCCCCGGAAGCCTTCCGTATGGTCTTCCAGGCGGGTCCACTCCACCAGCAGCAGGTACGTGGCTGCGCTCTCTATGCATCGTGAAAGCGTGAGCCCCTGGAACCCGGGCATAGAGGAAATAATCGACCTTGCTTTACTGAAGGCCGTCTCAAAATCGTCTTCCATGCCAGGCCGGACTGAGAGCAACGCATGTTCGGTGATCATTCTTAAACGCCGGCCTTTATCAACAGTGCATCAATCATCATGAAGAACTGTCCGCGGTGATCGGTAGCCTTTGGGTCGGTCATGTATTGAATGGCCGCTCCGTCATAAATCATGAGAAAGATCCTCACCAGAGTGGGGAAGCCAATGAGGCACTGATCATCGCTGCCTTGGGCGGCGGACGAGAAGATGTTTCCCAGTTCCACTTCATAGGCAGGGTATATTTTCGCGGCCAGCGGGCTGACAGCGGCATTCCGTGTTGCCCACAGAATCAGTTCGATCTCAGAAAGTATGCTTGCGGGCTCTTCCTCCAGCGCGCGCCAATAGCCTTCGGCTACCTCTTCCACAGCCTTACGGAGTCCCAAATGGACCGGGACGCCACTGGAAAAACGGCTGAGGTTCTTAAACCAGGCCTCGGCGGCCGCCTCCATGAGCTCTTCCTTATTGCTGAAGCAATAATGAGCCGTTGCCAGCGGGGCATTGGCCTCTTTGGCAATAGCCCGAATGGTCACCGACTGAACGCCCTCACGACGCATAAGTTCAACGGTCGCAGAAATCAGCTGTTCTTTTCGTTCTTCAGCGGGTACCCGCATCGCTCACTCTCCAGTCTCCCGGTTTCGGCCCGGCAGGGACACTCCCTTAAGACTATTGCTTGAGTTGAGGAAAACGGTTCAATATCCTCGTCTGGAACGATTGACTTGAACATTCGTCGTGACACTCATCCTGAAACCGGGCGATTCGGCGCGCGTAAATCCCGAACGATTTGGCCGCTACGCCCCCTTACACGCGCGCATGGTCACCATTTACGGACCAAACCCCGAAGGCAAGGAATCCCATTCCTTCCGAGGCTCCGGAATCTGAGCCCTCGCATTCAGATACAGTCCCCGCTAAGGGCAGAATCCAGTTAGCAGGACTTCCGGTACGGGCTTTCGCCAGCCCGTAAATGTCCTCGCCAGCAGTCAAGTGCCTCCGCCTGAGCACGGGGATCGTCCTTTCCACACTGTTCAGGACCCTGGGCAGGCAGCGCTGAACGGGATGAACACGGCATAGCCGCAAAAACGAACATGGTGGGCGACAAAGTCGCCCACCATGTTCGCTGTGATCTCTTTATGTCATTCCGGTCTCCGGCGACCGTCCTGCCGCCTCAGGCGCTGCATCCGCAGGCCCTGCCTATGCGAGGGAGCCAGTGCTCGGCGGTACCGGAGGCGTGATGAGGGAAGGGTGGTCGTACTCGTTCGAGAAGGCCAGGAAGCCCAGGTGGGCCTCGTAACGGACCAAGACGTCTTCCATGATCTGCTGCTGTGTCACGCCCATCAGGTCGTAGCCTTCGGAGCCAGTTTGCGCGAAGACCTCCACGCGGTAGTAGACCTCGGATTCACGGTGCATGTGCCGGCCGAATTTCGGCACTGAGGCCTCCACCGCCTGGACTTGATAGTGGAAGTCGCGGTTGTCCGGGATGGTGACCACGAGCACCTGGCTGGGCACGCCCGTATGTTCATTCGGGATGATGTCCAGGGTCGCGTCATGGCCCTGCTTGGTGAACTCCTCGAGCGCTTCAGCCAGCGCCGGCTGCGCTGTGAGTTCAATGAACCGGGCGGCCTCGTCCCCGGACGGATAGGAGCGTATCCGTGCCAGCCGCTGGCCCCAGGTGCGGTCTGCCGCATGGCCGGCGTGCACCGCCATCGACTGCCTGCGCAGGACCCGGCCTTCACGTTCAATCCGCTCCATCCGCAGCGCCTTGGTGAAGGAGGCCATCACCAGCCAGGCGATGATGGTCACCGGGAGGGCGAAGATCAGCGTGGCGTACTCCATGGTGGTCACACCGCCGGCCACCAGCATCGCGATGGTCAGCAGGGCGGTGACCAGCGCCCAGAAGATTCGCAGCCACTTGGCGCCGTCTTGGGTCGCATTGGTGATGTTGGACGAGAAGTTGGACATCATCATGGCGCCGGAGTTGGCGCTGGTGAGGTAGAACAGCATGCCGGACAACGTGCCCAGCCCGATCAGGAGCGGCGCTCCAGGGAACATCCCAAGCAGCGCGTACCAGCCCTCTTGCGGGCTGGTAATGGCCAGCTGCGCGAACGCCTCGTTCCCGTTCAGTACCTCGTGCAGGGCACTGTTGCCGAAGATACTCACCACCAGGAAGTCGCACAGCACCGGGAAGGTGATGGCGGCGATGACGAATTCCCGCAGCGTACGTCCACGCGAAATGCGGGCCAGGAACAGGCCAACGAAGGGACCCCAAGCCAGCCAAAAGGCCCAGAAGAACAGGGTCCAGCCGCCCATCCACTCCGAACCGCCTTCCTGGTACGCGAACGTCTGCAGAGTTCGTTCAGGCAGGGTGAAGACAAAGCGGCCGATGTTCTCCACCAATGAGTTAAGCAGGAAGGACGTCTGGCCGGTCACCAGCATGTACAGCAGCAGGGCCGCGGCACTCCAGATGTTCAGCTCCGCGACCCAGCGGATCGCTTTGTCAACGCCGGACGTGCACGCCGCGATGGTAAGTACGACGGCGACAATCACCAGGGCAATCTGCAGGGCGAGGCCCTGTTCCAGGCCGAACATGATGGAGAAGCCGACGTTCAGCAGGACCACGCCGATCCCCATGGCCGTAGCCACACCAAAGACGGTGCCCACCAGGGTGATGATGTCGATCGTGTCGCCGAGCCCGCCCCGGACGCGTTTGCCCAGCAGTGGATACAAGGCCGCCCGGATGGACAGCGGCATGCCCCACCGGTAGGCGAAATAGCCCATGGCCATGCCGAGGAGCGCATACATGGCCCAGCCCGCCACGCCGTAGTGGAACATGGTCCACACCACGGCTTCGTGGGCCGCCTCGGCTGTCTGGCCTGCGCCCTCCGGCGGTTTCATGTACTGCGTAATCGGTTCTGTCACAGAGTAGAACAGCATGTCGATTCCCACACCGGCGGCGAACAGGTAGGCCACCCAGGTGAAAAGCTTGTACTGCGGACGGGAGTGATCCGGGCCCATCCGGACCGAGCCAACATTGGACAGCGCCACCCACAGCACAAACCCAATCACGACAGTGACAGTGAGCACGTAGAACCAGCCAAGGTTCTCCGCGATCCAACCCACCACCGTCTTCATGGTGGACTGGGCGCTGGCAGGCACCAGCATTGCCCAGACAGAGAAAGCAATAATAATGACTGACGCGATGATGAAGACCCGCCAGTTGACCTTGGGCGCGCGGTCCTTGATGGGTTCGGCGGGGGCCGTGTCAGGTTCTTTGTCGATGATGGTCATGCTCAAAGGTCCAACTCCAATTCTTGGTCTCTGCTGCGTGAAACGCAGCACATCATGATGGTGTTCGCGGCCTTTGCTGGTCGGTCAGGTTGAGATCCCGGTGCTGAGGTGCCGCTCGAAGAACTGGGAGGGAGCAGCCGCCCGCAGATGCCTTCAAGGCACAGGCTGGGGCCGCCTTTTCCTGCATTTCGAGGGTCTCCAGCACCGAAACGCCGGCCGGAACTTCCAATCTGATGCCGCTACGAGCCAGGTTCACAGCGAACCGTTGGCCCTCGTCAATTTCGGCCACGCCGAAGGTTTATGAATTGCGGCGAGCCATTCGGCCAAGCCAAAATCCCGGATCTGCCGGCGGGCTGAGCCAGGCCGCCGGTCCGCAGACATCGAGGTGATTCCGGGCGGGGAGTGCCGCGGCCATGCATTCAGCCAGTGCCCGGGTCCGCGGTCAGACGAATGACGCGTCGCGGTTGCTGCCCGGGTGAAGGCCCTGCAGGACGCCGCACTCAAACCGGGCGCCGAGGGCGAGCCGATGCATTGCCAGGGCGCCGCAGGAGCGCCTAAGCCCCGGAGGGCCGAGACGGCATCGGGAGGGGCGCCGCCTGAACGGTGAGCGAACAGGCGAGCGCCCCTCCCGTGCCGAACTTCAAGGTGGGGCCCCGGGACTCACGAAGTCAGCGGATCCCCCGGCCGGGTCCGCAGCCCGCGCCCGCTGCCGTCGGGCATGGACGCGGAACGCATGGCCGGTCCTTAGGGTGCGAAGGTGCGGTCGCCGGCGAAGAACCCCAGGCCGTACTCGGGGGTCTCGAACTTGACGGTGGTGCCCTTGGGGAAGAACAGCACATCGCGTTCCTTGGCGTGCGTTACCTCACCCGTGCTCTGGTCCGTGAGGATGAACTCGCCCTTGATGACAACCTTCATTTCGTCGTAGGTGTAGGTGTACACCAGCGGCTCGGAAGCCTTCAGCTCGAAGAATCCGGCGCACATGACGGAGCCCTCGGGGTTGTGGAGGGAGTCGCCGATCGCGGAGATCGTCCCCGGCTCGTTCATCGACGGCAGGCCGATGAAGCCGTTTTCTACTTTGTGGATGGATCCGGCCTTGGTCAGTGTTCCTACGAGGGTGGTTTCCATGGTCTCTCCTATGAATAGTGTGGTGAAAGATTTGTCAGAACTGTTCATCTTTGTCAGGGCTGTTCAATCTTTGGTGCGTGGAAGACTGCGCTGACGATCAGGTCAGAATCCTCGGGGCGAGGGATCGCCTCCAGACCCGAAATAACCTGGTTTCCGGCGGACCAGCCGAAGCCTCCTTTGAGGCCCTGCTGTGTGATGCCAGTCACTTTGTTCGTCCCACAAACTTTGACATGAACGCGTGTTCAAGTCAATGGTTCAAGACGAAGATTTTAAACGTCCTAATGGCCGATGCAGTGGACCCGAAGACAGGCTCTCGAATCTGGCGACAAACAGGCCTTCCCTACCCGCCGAACGTACTGCGGAGTAGGGTTCCGTCATGGACATCATCCTTGTACCCGGATTTTGGTTGGACGCCTCATCGTGGGAGGAGGTGACGCCTGCACTGGAAGATGCGGGGCACACAGCCCATCCCCTGACCCTTCCCGGCCTTGAATCCGCGGATGCACGGCGGGCCGGCATCACCCTGAAAGACCACATCGCCGCCGTCGTGGACGTAGTGGACGGGCTCGACGGAAAGGTGGTTCTGGTGGGGCACTCCGGTGGTGGCGCGGTCATCCACGGAGTGGCGGACGCCCGGCCGGACCGTGTGGCCCGGAACATCTACGTGGACAGCGGACCGCTCGGCGAGGGCGGCGTGATCAACAATGAGCTGCCGGCCGAGGGCGACGACGTGCCGCTGCCGCCGTGGGACGGCTTCGAGGACGCGGACCTGGTGGACCTCACCGACGAGCTGCGCACCAAGTTCCGGGCACGGGCCATCCCCGAGCCCAAGGGCGTCGCCTACGGCAAGCAGCGCCTGCACGACGTCCGCCGCTACGAGGTCCCGGCGACTGTGATCGCGTGCGAATTCCCGTCGTCGCTCCTCACCGAATGGATCGATGCCGGCCACCCCTTCACCGCGGAACTGGCCCGCATCCGCGACGTTGAGTACGTGGACCTCCCCACCGGCCACTGGCCCCAGTTCACCAAACCGGCCGAGCTGAGCCAGGCGATCCTGAAGGCGGTGGAGCGGGCGGGGTGAGTCCGGGGCCGCACCTAGCCTGCCGAGCCGGCCTGCGCCGCGCGGCGGCGCTGCGGGAGGCTGGCCGCGCCCCATACGGCCAGCAACAGGGCGATCAACAGCAGCCCGGCGTCGCCGAGGCCTATGGCACCGAGCCAGGTTGTGAGCGGATCCTGCAGCCGGAACGCGGTGTTGACGAAGCCGGCGAGGGTGATCGCAGCGACGAACAGGGCGGAGACCGCGGAGATCCCGGTCACCGCTGCGTTGAAGCCGAGCTTGCGCCGGGGATCGTCGAGGGCCGAGCGGTACATCCGCATCATGGCCACGCCATTGAGCGAATCGCACAGCGTCATCGCGGCGGTGAAGGCGAGGGGCAGCGCGATCAGGGCGAGCGGCGAAACGCCAGCCAGCGATGCCGCCGTCGTCATCACCAGCAGGCCAATGGTGGTGGCGGTGTCAAAACCGAGCCCGAACAGGAACCCGATGACGTAGATGTTCCGCGGACGGCGCACCCGGGACAGGGGTTTGGCGAGCAGCCGCGCCACAAATCCTGTTGCTTCGAGGTGGGCGACGTCGATGCTGCCGCCGGCCCTTGCGCCACGGTAGGCCTGCGCGGCCCGGACGAACGCAGAGCCGTTGAAGATCCCCATTGCCAGCAGGAACAGTCCCGAGACTCCGCTGCCGATCAGGCCGAGCACCAGGTTTCCGGCCGAACCGTCCTCCATGAACCGCCCCACCATCGTGGCACCTGCGACCACCAGGACGCCGGCCAGGATCACCACCGAGCTGTGTCCCAGGCTGAACGCGAAGCCGACGCTGACCGGGTCCTGGCGCTGGGCCACGAACTTGCGGGTGGAGTTATCGATCGCGGCCAGGTGGTCCCAGTCGTAGCTGTGCTTCACGCCCGCCAAGTAGGCCGTCAGCACCAGGCCAAGCGCCAGCGGCTGGCCTCCCCCTGCCGTTCCACTGAGCAGAAGAACGACGGCGGCGAGATGCAATGCGGCCACCGCGCCGAAGGTGAAGAGCAGCCGGGTCCGGACCGGCAGTGAGTCCCGCTCGCGGTACATCACTGCGAACCGGGTCAGCGCAGTCATTCAGTACTTCCTCAGGTTCAGGGGCGCCTGCCCATGCCAGCGGTCCCGCAGCAGCGCGGTGCACGCGCGCAGCAGGCTGTTCAGTTCCTCGGTGCTGCTGGACAGTGCCCGCAGCACCAGCCCGGTGGTTCCGGCCACGGTGCGCGTGAGGGAGACTCCCGTGTGGGAATCACGTCCGGCGGTCAGGGCGTGGAGTTCGTCGGCGAGCGCCTGGTTCACGCGGGTATCCACCACCACAAGCGACCCCAGGTGGCTGAAGCCCTCCATGAAGCCCAGGCCGGTGACATCGTTCAGCGGTGGCCGGATCAGCAGATTGTCCAGGGCGAGCAACTCCGAGCCGCCGTCGGTTTCGACGTGGATCTCGGTGCGCAGCCGCAGCTCCTCGTACTTGAACGACGCCCCGTCCGGCGACCAGCCGGGCGTGATCACCTCAGCCATCACAAGGCTCGACGACGGCCGCACCTTGATGTGCGTGTTCTGCCGGTAGCTGGCCTCCCGGTAAGCAATGAGCTGGTCAGGAATGAGCTCCAGCCGGGCCCCCTCCCCCAGCCGCAAAGCCATCCGCTGCTCAGCAAAAGACCCCGGAGTCCGATAGACCTTCGTCGCCGACTGCGTAGTTAGGAGCAGGGCAGCCTCCGCCTCGACTTCAACATCAAGCAAAAAGAGATCAGCCCCAAGATACGCCCCACCAGGATTCACGAGCACATAACAAACCTGCCCGGACTCATCGAGGTAGTGCGGCCGCAAAACCCGAAGAGCGCCCTCATGAAACTGGGTGGAAGCGATGGACTTACCGTCCCGCACCTGGATGCCCAGTTCCAACCGCCCTCTAACTGGGCGATCAGCGGTCGCGGATGAAGGGGGCCGCGGCGTGGTGGGCACCGCGAAGCGGGCACGGCCCCCTTCATCCGCGGGCGCCGCCCAAGGTGAGATGACAGCGGAACTGTTTTGGCTCATGTGGCGAGATCGAGCATCAGGACGTCCCGCCGCACCCATTCGATGACGGCGTCGAGCCCTTCGTCGGTTTTGAGGTTGGTAAAACAGAACGGTTTGTATCCGCGGAACTCGCGGGAGTCCCGTTCCATGACGGACAGGTCGGCGCCGACGTGGGGCGCGAGGTCGGTTTTGTTGATGATGAAGAGGTCGGACTTGATCATGCCCTGGCCGGCTTTGCGCGGAATCTTTTCCCCTTGGGCCACGTCGATGATGTAGATGGAGAAGTCCACGAGCTCGGGGCTGAAGGTGGCGGAGAGGTTGTCGCCGCCGGATTCGACGAAGATGACCTGCAGGTCCGGGTGGCGGGCTTTGAGTTCCTCAATGGCGGCGGTGTTCATGGAGGTGTCTTCGCGGATGGCGGTGTGCGGGCAGCCGCCGGTTTCGACGCCGATGATCCGGTCTTCCGGCAGGATCCCGTTGGCGGCCAGGATCTTGGCGTCCTCGATGGTGTAGATGTCGTTGGTGATGGCGGCCATGGAAATCTCGCGGCTCATGTGCCGGGTGAGCCGCTCCACGAGCTGGGTCTTTCCGGCGCCCACCGGGCCGCCGATACCGATTTTGATGGGTTCAGTCATTGTGTCCTCCTGCTAGCTCATGAACATTCGGGCGCGTTGCCGCTCGTGCCGCATCTGCGAAATTTCCAGCCCGGGGCTAAGGGCCCCGAAGTCGTCCGGCGTAAGGTGCGCGATCCGCTCAACGGCGGCACCGACGTCGTCGGCCGCTTTCCGCAGCAGCCGCTGCCCGGCGTTCTGCCCCAATGGAATCGCGCGCACCGCGTTCTGCGTCAGAGAGGTAACCGTGGCGAAAAGATAAGCCGCGAGCGCTTCGGGAAGCGGCACGCCCAGGGAACGGGCGACGACGGCGAACGCCAAGGGTTGATGCCCGGCAGCCCGGCCCCTGGTCACCAAGTCCCGGTACAGCCCCAGCTCGGCCGACGGAAAAACCTCGGTCCCAATCTCCAGCAACCGCCCACCCATCTTCAAACTGGCCTCCCGAACCTGCCGAGGCAACAGCTGAGCCGACAACAGCTCATCCAACTCCCCCACATCTGCACCCTCATACAAGAACCGAATAGCCAACCCATCAGAGTAAGAAAGCTGCTGCCCGATGAACGCACCGAGCCACACGCCAAACGACCCCTCATCAGAGACCACCCCGGCATCGACATAGCTCTCAAAACCAAGAGAGTGCGCAAACGCCCCCGTAGGAAGCGCAGAATCGGTGAGCTGCTGCAGCGCAAGCTGATAGTTGGTCACTGAACGAGCACCAAAGGGGAGGAACGCAAGCGACGCGAGGGATATGGGGCTGCGGCGTGGTGGGCACCGCGAAGCGGGCACAGCCCCATATCCCTCGCGGCGTCCCAAGCCGCAGGAATGGGGACTGACTTAGTGACTGTGCTCAGCATGGCGAAAAGGCACGGGCATGATGCGTTCCTGGCGGGTATAGGCCACACCCACATGCTGAAGGTAGTCCTCGACGGTGTGGTCGTAGGCGCACACCATGACCTCGGCCCCGTACTCCGAGGACTCATCAAAGAACTGGGCCTGGAGGTGCCGGTTACCCAAGGAATGAGCCACGACCCCCATTTCGTGGACGGACCGGGGCGCGATGACCAGGACGTCGGTGGGCAGCACGGACACCACGATCATGTTGGTTTCGGCCACGTGCAGGATGTCGCCGTCGCGGAGGTCGCCGGAGCCGGAGGGAAGCCGGATGCCGATTTCCTTGCCGTGGTCGGTGGTGACGCGCTGGATGCGTTTGACCAGCTGGGCGCTGGGCAGGACCACCTTTTCGCGGTGCAGGCCGGTGTAGGCGGCCAGGTCTGTGGTAGGCAGCTCGTGCAGGTTGCCGAGGACTTTTTCGATGATCACATCAGGCTCCGGGTGGTCAGTTGTCTCTGGGAAGGGGATCAGAACAGGAAGTAGCGCTGGGCCATGGGCAGGACGTCGGACGGCTCGCAGGTGACGTCCTCGCCGTCGACCGTCACCTGGTAGGTTTCCGGGTCCACCTGGATGTCCGGGGTGGCGCCGTTGTATTTGAGGTCGGCCTTGGTCAGGGACCGGATGCCCGAGACGGGACGGATGTTCTTCTGCAGGCCCAGCTCCTCGGGCACACCGGCGTCGATTGCCGCCTGCGAGAGGAACGTGATGGAGGATTGCTGCACTGCCTTGCCGAACGCGGCGAACATGGGCCGCATGGTGCGCGGCTGCGGGGTGGGGATGGAGGCGTTGGCGTCGCCCATCAGCGCGTAGGCGATCTGGCCGCCTTTAAGCACCAGTTCGGGCTTGACGCCGAAAAACGCCGGGTCCCAGAGCACCAGGTCCGCGAACTTGCCCTCCTCAATGGAGCCGATGGAGTCAGCCATGCCCTGCGCGATGGCCGGGTTGATGGTGTACTTCGCCACGTAGCGCTTGAGGCGGAAGTTGTCGCTCTCGGAACCCAGGCCGACGGGGGAACCGTGCGCACCGCCGTCGGGATCCTTCAGCACGCCGCGCTGCTTTTTCATCTTGTCCGCTACCTGCCACGTGCGGGTGATCACCTCGCCCACGCGGCCCATGGCCTGGGAGTCGGAGGAGGTGATGGAGAAGATGCCCATGTCCTGCAGGACGTCCTCGGCGGCGATGGTCTCGGCGCGGATGCGGGAATCGGCGAACGCCACGTCCTCGGGGATGTCCGGATTGAGGTGGTGGCAGACCATCAGCATGTCCAGGTGCTCTTCGATGGTGTTGCGCGTGTACGGCAGCGTGGGGTTGGTGGACGCCGGCAGGACGTTGGGCAGCCCGGCGATCCGGATGATGTCCGGGGCGTGGCCGCCGCCGGCGCCCTCGGTGTGGAAGGTGTGGATGACGCGGCCGTCGATGGCCCGGATGGTGTCCTCCACAAACCCGCACTCGTTGAGGGTGTCGGTGTGGATGGCCACCTGGACGTCGTACTCGTCGGCCACCTTCAGCGACGTGTCGATGGACGAGGTGGTGGAGCCCCAGTCCTCGTGCACCTTGAGTCCGATCGCTCCTGCGCGGATCTGCTCGGCCAAAGGTTCGACGGCGGAAGCGTGGCCTTTGCCGAACAGGCCGATGTTGATGGGCATGCCCTCGGTGGCCTGCAGCATGCGCTGGATGTGCCATTTGCCCGGGGTGACGGTGGTGGCCTTGGTGCCTTCGGCCGGTCCGGTGCCGCCGCCCACCATGGTGGTCACGCCGCTGGTGAGGGCCGTGGGAACCTGGTCCGGGGAGATGAAGTGGATGTGGGAGTCCACCCCGCCTGCGGTGAGGATCTTCCGCTCGCCGGCAATGATTTCGGTGCTGGCACCGATGACGATGTCCACGCCGTCGGTGATCTGCGGGTTGCCGGCTTTGCCGATCTTGAAGATGTGGCCGTCCCTGAGCGCCACGTCGGCTTTGTAGATGCCGGAGTAGTCCAGGATGACGGCGTTGGTGATGACGGTGTCCGGGACGCTGCCGTCCGGGCCGCCGTCGCGGGTGGCCTGGCCGTTCTGGCCCATGCCGTCGCGGATCACCTTGCCGCCGCCGAACACCACTTCCTCGCCGTAGACGGTGAGGTCGTTCTCGATTTCGAGGAACAGGTCGGTGTCCGCGAGGCGGATGGCGTCGCCTGTCGTCGGGCCGTAGAGGTCCGCGTACTGCTTGCGGGGAAGGTCGAAGCTCACTGGACGGCCTCCTTGTCTGCGCCGGAACCGCGGGCGGGATTGCCGCCGGCGGGACCACCGCCGTCGAGCGGACCGTTGACGGCGTTGCTGAGGCCGAAGACCTCGCGGCGGCCGGCGAGTTCAATCAGCCGGACCGTCCTGCTGTCCCCCGGCTCGAAGCGCGCCGCGGTCCCGGCCGGGATGTCCAGCCGGCGGCCATAAGCGGCCTGCCGGTCGAACGTGAGGGCGGCGTTCGCCTCGGCGAAGTGGAAGTGCGACCCCACCTGGACGGGACGGTCACCGGTGTTGGTGACGACGACGGCGGCTGCCTCCCGTCCGGCGTTCAACGTCACCGGTTCGGGCCGAAGGATGTACTCGCCTGGGATCATGGCCTGCCCTATCGGATCGGATCGTGGACGGTGACGAGCTTGGTGCCGTCGGGGAACGTGGCCTCGATCTGGACATCGTGGATCATTTCCGGCACACCCTCCATGACGTCCTCGCGGCTGAGGACGGTGGTGCCGTAACTCATGAGGTCCGCCACGGTGCGGCCCTCCCGTGCGCCCTCGATCAGTTCATAGCTGATGATCGCCACGGCCTCGGGGAAGTTCAGTTTCAGGCCGCGGGCCTGCCGGCGCCTGGCCAGATCGGCCGCCACCACAATCATGAGCTTCTCTTGCTCACGGGGCATCAGATGCATCAGGTTCCCTTCGGCGGCGGGGCACAGTCCTACGTTTATAGACCCGGAGGATGATGCATCCCCAGCATTTCCGGTGCATCGCCCGCCGTGGCGGCTTTTCGTGATCAGCGTAGGCCGGTCAGGTTTCCGTCAGATTTCCGGCGGCCGTCGGGGCAAACGTCCGGCCCACGGGCCAGGCAGATCCTCGACATAATGGCGTACAGGAATACTGCCCCCTCTGAAAGGTGACACCGATGTCTGATGCCAGCGACCTAATTGACTTTGCTTCCCTGCTCACCGCGGACGAGCTGGCCCTGCGGGATACCGTGCGGTCCTTCGTGGACAGTGAGATCAAACCCAATATCGCGGACTGGTACGAAAAAGCCGTCTTTCCGCTCGAGATCGTTCCGGAACTGGCCAAGCTGGGCCTGTTGGGCATGCACCTGAAGGGCTACGGCTGCGCGGGCCGGTCGGCCGTCGACTACGGCCTGGCCGGTGCTGAACTCGAAGCCGGTGACTCCGGGCTGCGAACGTTTGTTTCGGTGCAGGGCTCCCTGGCCATGAGCGCCATCCACAAACACGGCTCCGAAGAACAGAAACAGGAGTGGCTGCCGGCGATGGCAGCGGGTGAGGCCATCGGCTGCTTCGGCCTGACTGAACCCGGTTCGGGTTCGAACCCGGGCAGCATGACCACCTTCGCCCGCCGGGACGGCAGCGACTGGGTCCTCAACGGCGCCAAACGCTGGATCGGCCTGGCTTCCATAGCCCAGGTCGCCGTCATATGGGCCCAGACCGACGACGGGATCCACGGCTTCGTGGTGCCCACCTCGACCCCGGGATTCACCGCCACCCCGATCGAACCGAAACTGTCTATGCGTGCCTCCATCCAGTGCGACATCGAGTTGACCGACGTGCGCCTGCCCGAAGGCGCGGTGCTGCCGAACGTCGTCGGGCTTAAGGGCCCCTTCTCCTGCCTGAACGAGGCCCGCTACGGGATTATTTGGGGTGCAATGGGCGCGGCCCGCGACTCCTTCGAGGCAGCCCTGGACTACTCCAAGGGGCGCATGCAGTTCGACAAGCCGTTGGCCGCCTACCAGCTGACCCAGCAGAAGCTGGTGGACATGGCCCTGGAGATCAACAAGGGCTTCCTGCTCGCCCTGCACCTGGGCCGGCTCAAGGATGCCGGCCGCCTGCAGCCGCACCAGATCTCGGTGGGCAAGCTCAACAACTGCCGCGAGGCGATCGAAATCTGCCGCGAAGCCCGGACCATCCTTGGCGGCAACGGCATCACCCTGGACTACTCACCGCTGCGGCACGCGAACAACCTCGAATCCGTGCGCACCTACGAGGGCACCGACGAAGTCCACACCCTCATCCTCGGCAACAAACTTACCGGGGTTCCGGCCTTCCGCTAACCGCGCCGCACGCCGGACCGTCAGCGGGGATCCAGACGCCTGCGCAGGAGGCAGAACTCGTTGCCTTCGGGGTCTACCAGGACGTGCCACTGCTCGTCGCCGGTCTGGCCGACGTCGGCGGGACGGGCGCCGAGGGCGAGCAACCGTTCCAGCTCGGCCTCCTGGTCCCGGTCAACAGGGTTAATGTCGATGTGCAGGCGGAACTTTCCCGTTCGCGGTTCACTGCTGGGGCTCAGGATGAGGGTGGGCTGCAGGCCGCCGAATCCGGCGTCGGCCGGGCCGATCTCGATCGCACCGTCTTCCCGGTCGAGCTCGACGTAGCCGAGAACGTCACTCCAGAACCGCGCGAGCAGTTCGGGATCGGCGCAGTTGAGGACCAGTTCGCTGATGCGGGATGCCATAAAACCCAGTGTACGGAGACGCCCGGATCGTCCTCGTCTACGCTTGGAGCCATTTGGGTATTACTGTGCTGACGAAGATTGACTAGTGGGGCACACGCAGGGGCTAGCGTGAAATTCGTGAGCGTGGCCGGCTCCGCTCGTTCCGGGGAGCCGATTCAGGACGCCGGAGAATGGCTCGGTACTTGGTTCGCCCTGATGCCACGGAGGATGTGCCGTCCCGCCTGGACATAGGGCGCGGCGACGAGCAGGACGCCTGCCAGCGCCGCCGTCAGGGCAGCGAGACTGAGCGCGAACTGCGCCTGCCCGGTGTACGCCTGGAAGACGCTGACAGCGAGAACCAGCGCATATCCTGCCGCCGCGCTCCAGACTGCCCTCCGCCGCCGCGTGCCTGACCAGGAGATGCGCTGGACGAGCCACCCGAGCAGAGGAACGATCTGGATGGCGTGCAGGGCAATGCCGTGCGGTGACTTGAGGACGCCTGCGGCGCCGACCACAACGCCCTCCGGGCCGAAGACTGCTGCCTCGTTGCCGGCCAGTGCCGCCGGTTCACCGACGGCGATGATGGCCACACCGAGAACCTGTCCCGCTACCAGTAGCACCATGCCGGCGCGGATCGCCAGCGTAAGGGCGGGGGCGCCCGTTTTTGCCGAAGTGAAACTCAGTATGGCCAGGCTGACAATCACCACCACGATGACCGTCACCGTCGCGCCCATGGCGGAAAAGACCATGGCGTCGAAGGGTGTGGCGGTATTAAAGTGCGACGGGACTCCACGCCAGGCCTGCAGGGTCACGAGGAAGTCTTCGAGCACAAAGGCCGCGCTGAGGGCGCCGAGCAGGAGCCACGACACCACCGGACGCAGGCGGAGGCGGGATTCGACCAAGGCGAGCGTGAAGGCTGTGAGCGCCAGGGACAGGCCGAACGTTATGGGTTTGCTCCACGAGACGGGGCCTTCCCAGGCAGTGCCGGACTGAAGGAACACCACGGTATGGAAGGCGGCGGAGGCAGCCATCAGGAGGCCGACGGCGGTGAGGAGTTTGGCTGGCGCCGACAGTTCCTGCCAGCGGCGGGAGAGGTGCGCAAGGGGGGAACGCTGGGTCACGGTTGCTGAGAGCATGAAGGTCAGATTAGGACTGCAGCCGTGCCGCCCGGATCGGGGCTCCCCTGAGCCGAACCCTGGCCAAACCCCCGTTTAACCCCCAGGCATGGCCCCGGGCACCCCGTGCGCCCTTAGGCCGCCCGGTCCACCCGCGAACGCCACAGCAGGTACACGAAGTACGGAGCGCCCACCAGCGCGGTCATGATGCCGGCCGGGATCTGGGCGGGAGCAATAACCGTCCGGCCGATCATGTCTGCGAACACCACCGTGCAGGCGCCGATCAGGGCCGCCGCCGGCAGCACGCGCGTATGCCGCGCCCCCACCAGGGTGCGGGCCGCATGCGGTGCCACCAAACCAACGAACGCGATCACGCCAACCGATGACACGGCACCGGCGGTCAGCAGCACCGCCACGGAGAGCAACAGCAGCCGGGAACCGGACAGCCCGATGCCGAGCACGCGGGGGGAATCGTCGTCGACCGCTATCAGGTCAAGGTCGCGGCGCAGGCCGGCCAGCACCGGCAGTGCAATAACCAGCGCCGCCAGCGGCGGCAGCACGGAAGCGAAGGTCCGGCCGTACGTGGAGCCGGACAGCCAGGTCAGGGCCTTGGTCTGGTTGTAGGGATCGGTGGTTACCAGGAGGACGGTGATCAGCGCGGCCAGGCCGGCCGACACCCCGATGCCGATCAGGACCAGCCGGTTCTGCTGCAGACCACCGCGGAACGCCAGCCCGAACACCAGCAGCGCGGCAAGCGCCGCCCCCACCAGTGCGGAGCCGGTAACGAACCAGGCACTGGCCAGCGGGACGGTGGTGATAACGATGATCGCCGCGAGGCCACCACCGCCGGAAACTCCGATGATGCCGGGTTCGGCGAGCGAGTTCCGGGACACCGCCTGGATCAGGGCGCCGGCGAGCGCAAGCGCCGCGCCGGCCAGCACTGCCGCCACAACACGCGGCATCCGGGTGCCCAGCACGGCGCTGACACGGTTCCCGGACTGCCCTGTGAGCCAGTTGATGAGGTCGCCGAGGAGGAGCTTGGCGTCGCCGAGCAGGGCACCGGCCACCAGCAGCCCCGCGAGCAAAAAGAGCAGGCCGATCAGCACGGTCAGGAAGAATTTGCGGGAGCGCAACCGGGCCAGCGCATCGCCGGCAACGCTCAGGCCGGCGTCGGACATGCGCAGCGCCAGGACCACCAGGAAGACCGCACCAAATACGGTGGTGACCGCTCCGGTGGGCACTTCCACACCGGCCTGTGCGCCGAAGACCACGCGGACCAGCACGTCGGCGCCGATCACCACCACCGCACCGGCCAGGCCGGAAATGGGCAGCAGCGCCCGGTGCCGGCCCAGGCCGCGGACGCGGGACGCGAGGAGGCGCACGATGGCCGGCGCGCACAGGCCCACGAAACCGATGGGCCCGGCGACGGTCACCGCCGCGGCGGACAGCAGGACGGCGAGGACGACGGCGGCAACCCGGGCAAGGCGCGGATCCGCCCCGGCGAGCCGGGAGGCGTCGTCGCCCAGACCGAGCAGATCCAAGCGCCGCCCAAGGACCAGCAGCCCCGCGACAGCCACCAGGACCACCGGCGTGAACTGCAGCAGTTCGTCGGGCCGGGACTGGGCCAGGCTGCCCTGGCCCCAGGCGTAAAGGCCCGTGGTCT
The DNA here is from genome assembly GCF_031454915.1 of Pseudarthrobacter sulfonivorans. GTDB lineage: Bacteria > Actinomycetota > Actinomycetes > Actinomycetales > Micrococcaceae > Arthrobacter > Arthrobacter sulfonivorans_C. The sequence continues at coordinate 700,353 of NZ_JAVDRS010000002.1, forward strand.
CCTGGCTGAACAGCAGCAGCAGCGCGCTCGTGGCCGAATGCAGGCCCAGAGCAAGGGCGGTGCCGGCCAGGACCAGCCGGATGGGTCCGCCGTTGCCGTTGCCACCGCCGCCGGAAAGGGCCAGCACCAGCAGCGCCGCGGCGAGGCCGCCCACAAAGGCGAGCCCGCCGGACAGCAGCGCGGGAAGGGTGACGCCGAACGCCGCGACGGCCACAATCGCCAGATGCGCACCGGCGTTGACCGCCAGCGTATCCGGCGAGGCCAGGACGTTGCGGGTGGCCGACTGCAGTGCCGCGCCGGCCACCCCCAACGCCACACCCACCAGCAGCCCGGCCATCAGCCGGGGCACTCGTGAGGCGACCAGTACTGCGGTCTCCTGGTCAGAGCCGCTCCCGGTGAGCAGGCCCAGCAACTCGGCAGGGCCGACGTCGGCGGTTCCCTGCGTGAGGTGGACCAGTGCGAAGAGGGCCAGGACGATCAGTCCGCAGCCGGCGGCCAGCGCTGCCGATGGGCGCCCGCGGGCACCCTTGGGCGCCGGGGCGGGCGCCCCCGCCACGGCTGTCGGCTCGACCAGGGCGGCCGGCCCAGCCAGCGCGGGCGGAGCAGCCGGGGCGGCCCTCTTCACAGTTTCGGTCATGACGCGGTGGGGCTACTTGGTGAGGGCCGCGACGACGGCGTCGACGTACTGGGTCATCGAGGCCGGGCCGCCGAACATCCAGATGCCGTCAGAGAGCCGGTGTACCTTGCCGGATTCGACGAACGGGAGTGATTTCCACACAGCGTTGCCGGCCAGTTCCTCGGTGAAGTCCCCGTCGGCGCTGTTGGTGATGTAGACAAAGCTGTCAGCGTCGATGGCGGTCAGGCCCTCAACGTCGGTGGAGGCCAACCCGTAGGCGGGGTCGCCTTCCATGGTCCACGGTGTGACCAGGCCCAGCTCCGTGTTGATGTCGGTGAGCAGCGAGCCCTTGACGAAGGGTCGGACCGAGACCTTTCCGTCGGCCACCCAGCCGTCGGCGAAGGCCACGCGGGAGCCGGCCAGACCGGCCTTGTCGAGGGCTTCCTTGCCCTTGGCAACGGCGGCGTCAAACGCGGCCACGGCCTCATCGGCCTTGGCTTCCGTGCCGGTTGCCTTGGCCACAAGCTTCAAGTTGTCCTTGGCCTGGTCGATCTGGCGGCTGGCGTCGGCGGACTTCACCACGACGACGGGCGCCAGGTCTTCGAGCTGCTTGACGACGGCTTCGGGCAGGTCAGCCGTTGCCACGATCAGGTCCGCGTCCAGGGAGGCGATGGCGTCGAGGCTGGGCTCGCCGCGGGTGCCGATGTCGGTGGCGGTGCTGTCCAGCTTGCCGGCGCTGACCCAGGCGTTGTACCCCTTGATGTCGGCGACGCCGACAGGCTGGACGCCGAGGGTGGCCAGGTTCTCGACGACGTTCCATTCGGTGCCGACGACGCGCTTGGCCGGGCCGTCGAGCTTGACGTCGACGCCGCGGGAGTCCGTCACGGTAACGGGTCCGGCACTCGCGCTGTTCGTTGCGGAACTTGCGGGGCCTTCGGTGGTGCCGCAGCCGGTCAGCAGCAGCGCCAGGGCAGCGGTGGCGGCCAGGGCGGCCTTGGGGATCTTCATGGACGCGTTGTCCTTTCGGGTTGGTGGGTTTGACTGTCGCTGTGCCGTCCGACGGCGCGGGTGCGCAGCCGGCCGGTGAGCGGGTCCGTATGGGTGACGATGGGAATGGAATAAACGGTGGTGAGCAGCCCGGCGTCGAGCGCCTCATGGGCCGGGCCGGCCGCCGCGATGCGGCCTTCGGAGAGGACCACCACGTGGTCGGCCAGCGCGGCAGCCTCGTCGAGGTCATGCAGCACCACGCCGATCGCGACGCCGTGCACGCGCGCGAGGTCGTACATCAGGTCGAAGATCTCCACCTTGTAGCGGAGGTCCAGGTGGTTGGTCGGCTCGTCGAGCAGCAGCACGGACGTGTCCTGCGCCAAGCAGCTCGCCAGCCAGACGCGCTGCAGCTGGCCGCCGGAAAGTTCGTGCACGCCGCGGTGGGCCAGGTCGGTGATGCCGGTGAGGCCCATGGCGCGGTCGACGGCGGCAGGCCCTTGAGGATCGGCAGCCCGCCAGCGGCCGCGGTACGGATGGCGGCCGAACTCGACGACGTCACGGACGCTGAGCCCGTGCGGCACCGGGCGGCTCTGCGACAGCAGGGTCACGTGCCGGGCGAAGTCGCTGCGCTTCATCATCAGCGCATCGGCGGCCTCGCCGTCGTCGGGCCGGACGGTAATCGTTCCGGAGGAAGCCTCATGCAGCCGGGCGAGGGCGCGCAGCAGGGTGGACTTGCCGCTGCCATTGGGCCCAACGAGGGCAACGATCCGGCCGGGCTCAAGCTGCAGCCCTGCACCGTGGACCACGTCCTTGTCCCCGTAACGGAGCACCAGGTCGCTGGCCTCGAGCCCGAAGAGTTCGCTTTGCTGAATCACAAACTGAAGATTAGCTTAGGCTTACCTAATACTTCTAATTCGTGGCGTCACGTTGAAGGCGCCTGCGCGAGAGGGTGGTTAGAGATGGAAGCCGGCGAAATCCGTCAACTGTTCCCGGGGCTCAAGAACACCATCTACCTCAACACGGCCAGCATGAATGTCGGCTGCGCCCCGGCGCGGGCAGCCTACGAATCGGCGCTTGAGCGCTGGTCCACTGGCCGGTTCGACTGGACCGAGGCGGAACGGGCCGGGGAGGATGCCCGTACCATGTTCGCCGAGATCATCGGCGCCACGGCTGGTGAGATCGCCATCGTTCCGGCGGTGAGTGCAGCTGCCGGACTGGTGGCTGCCAACCTGCCGCCGGCAACATCCGGCGAGAACGTCATTGTGGCCGAGAACGAGTTCGCCTCGAACTATTTCCCCTGGCTCCTGCTGCGGGAGCGGGGCTACGAGGTGCGGACGCTGCAGCCGCAAGGCGCCGGTGTTTCCGTCGAGGCGTTTGGCAACGCGGCCGACGGCGGCACCCGTCTGATCGCGGTGAGCGCCGTTCAGTCAGCCAACGGCTACCGGCCCGACCTGGCCGCCATCGGCCGGGTGGCCGCGAGCTCTGGAGCCTTGTTCTTCGTTGATGCCTGCCAGGCGGCGGGAGCCGTGCCGGTGGACGTGGTGCGCGACGGCGTGGATTTCCTCGCCACGTCAAGCCACAAGTTCCTGCTCGGATCCAGGGGCATGGGCTATCTCTATGTCCGCCGGGAGTTGCTGGACGCCATCCATCCCGTCGGGCCCGGGTGGAAGGCAGCCCGAAAACCCGCAGAAAGCTTCTACGGGCCCGCCATGGACCTCTCGCCCACAGCGTCGAAGCTCGACACCTCGCTGGCATGGTTTCCGGCCATGGCGGATCAGGCAGCGTTGAGCATCTTCCGCCGGTTCGGAACAAGCGCGCTCCTCGATCGCAACGCGAGGCTGGCGAGGTATCTGCAGGACGCCCTGGCCGCGAGCGTACCGAATTTCCTCCCGCTCGCTGAGGCGGAAAGCTCGACGATTATCTCCGTCCCGGTCAGCGACGCGGACGCAGTGCTCGAACGCTTCCGCCAGGCCAACGTGGTGGCCTCCGTTCGCGCCGGCAGGATCCGGCTGTCGGTGCATTTCTACAACGTGGAGGACGAACTCGATCGCGTGGCCGAACTGGTCGGACGCCCCTAAAGCGGACAGTCCCAGCGATGGGGTCCACGCCCTGTCCTGCCTGTTCGCCTGCATGCCTGCTTGAACTATCAGTTCCATGGATAGCTGCTATCCCAAACTGCCGCTTCTCCAAATATATGAAGTCCCTCACAGTAGATACAGGACCTGCACTAACCGACCGCAGCCAGTAACCAGAAGGACCTCAACGTGGAAACTCCTCTCTCCCATCTTGCCCATCTCGAGATCACCGCACCGGACGTCGAAGCCTCGGCGCGGTTCTACGAGGAAAAGTTCGGCATGCGCATCATTGACCGCCTGGACGGCAACGTCTACCTGCGCTGCTGGGGCGACTACTACCGCTACAGCCTGGTCATCACCGAAGGACCGGAAGCATCCCTCGGCCGGATGGCCTGGCGCACCAACTCCCAGGCGGCCCTCGAAGCGGCAGCAGAGCGCGTCGAAGCAACGGGTGTGCAGGGCAGCTGGACCGCAGGCGGCCACGGCTATGGCAAGGCCTACGAATTCACCGGCCCCTTCGGACACCACATGCGCCTCTTCTACGAGGTGGAAAAGTTCGTCGCCGAAGCCGGCTTCGAGTCCACGTACCCGGACCGGCCCGAACGCCGCAGCAGCCACGCCGCCGCCCCGCGCTTCCTCGACCACGTCACCGTCGCCACCTCCGATGTCCGCGGCTTCGCCAAGTGGTACAACGAGGCCCTCGGATTCCGCGTCATGGCCTTCGTGGACCTGGACGAAGCACCCATCACCGTCTTCTCCGTCCTCACCACCAACGAAAAGTCGCACGACCTGGGCGTGGTCCTGGATACGTCCAACCGCCCCGGCCGCGTCAACCACATCGCCTTCTGGGTGGACGCCACCGAGGACCTGCTCCGCACCGCCGACGTCATGATGGAAAACGGCACCCCGATGGAATACGGCCCCTCCATCCACGGTGTGGGCGAGCAGAACTTCCTCTACTTCCGCGATCCGTCAGGCCTCCGTGTGGAGCTCAACTCCGGTGGCTACCGCAACTACGTTCCGGACTGGAAAGCCAACACCTGGAAGCCGTCCGAAGGTTCAAACAACTTCTACAAGAACGGTGCCATGCCGCACTCCATGACCGAATCGTTCCCGCCGGCCGAAGGCTTCACCGCCACCGAGGAAGGTGCTTCACCGGAGATGAAGGAAGCCCTGCTGAACCCCTACGCCAAGCAGGGACGGGGCTGAGAAGTATGCCCGAAGCGACATATGTCCTGATCCGATTCCAGGAAACCGGTGACAGCAAGGTCCGCGCGGGCCTGCTGGCCGGCGGCCGGGTCCTGCCTCTGGACGGGGACATCAACTCCCTGATCGAGCACTGGGACACCATCGAGGGCCAGCTGGACGCGCTGGCCGCCTCGGCGGGCGGGGACACCGGCCTGGCTCTGGCCGACGTCGAGGTCCTTGCCCCGGTGGAGCCGGTCCAGGTCCTGCAGACCGGCGCCAACTACCGCAAGCACGTGATCGACCTTGCCGCCGCGCACCGCGAACCGGGCCAGGACGAAGACGAAGTGCGCACCAAAACAGCCGCCATGATGGACAAGCGCGCGGGCCAGGGCACGCCGTACTTCTTCATCGGGCTCCCCACGGCGATCGCCTCCGCCACGGACGACCTCACCCTGCCTGCGTACTCCGCGTCCCACGACTGGGAGCTGGAGCTGGCCGCGGTGATCGGCAGGCAGGCGTTCCGGGTCACCCCCGAGGAGGCCCTGGAGTACGTTTTTGGCTACACCATGGTCAACGACATCACCACGCGTGAGTACGTTTTCCGCAAGGACATGCCCGCCATCGGCTCGGACTGGTATCGGGCCAAAAACGCCCCCGGCTTCCTGCCCACCGGGCCGCTGCTGGTTCCCGCCAAGTTCTTCGGCGATCCGCAGGACGTCCAGGTGACGCTGAAGCTCAACGGCAAGGCGATGCAGGACGAATCCACGCAGGACATGATCTTCGGCGTGGCCAAGCTGGTCAGCGAAGCCTCCCAGATCATGCCGCTGCGTCCGGGCGACCTGGTCCTCACCGGGAGCCCGGCCGGCAACGGCCAGCACTGGGGCAGGCTGCTCCAGGACGGCGACGTGATGGAAGGCACCATCACTGGACTCGGCACGCAACTCATTCACTGCAAGGACGAAGTCCAGACTGAAAGCAGCCAACGGTGACCACCCAGGACACAGCATCCATCACTACCGGCACGAACACCGGCACCGGGGAATCAGCCACTGATTCGCCGGTGATCCGGCGTGAGGACCCGCTGGGCAGCATCCGGGCCATGGCGGCAGAGCACAACAACTGGGGCCGCTGGGGCCAGGATGACGTCCTCGGGACCCTGAACTTCATCGACGCCAACAAGCGCATCGAGGCAGCAGCCCTGGTGAAGACGGGCGAGGCTTTCTCGCTGTCCCAGCCCTTTGACACCAACGGCCCGCAGAAGGGCTGGCGCCGGCGCACCAACCCCGTCCACACCATGACCGATACAGGCGTGGACGCCGAACGCGGCAACCAGGGCTTCCCGCACGGCTTCGGCGGCGCAGACGACGTGATTGCCATGCCACTGCAGTGCTCCACGCAGTGGGACGGCCTGGGCCACATCTTCGACCAGGGCAAAGCCTGGAACGGACGCGCCGCCGGTGACGTGGTCACCTCCGAGGGCGACCTTGTGACCGGCATCGAAACCGCTGCGGCCAAGATCGTCACCCGCGGCGTCCTGCTGGACGTCGGCCGCGCCCTCGGTCCCGAGCTGGGCAGGACCGACGGCGAGCTGCCGGACGGTTTCGCCATCACCCCGGAACACCTCCGGCGGACCATCGACCTGCAGGGTCCGAGCTCAAAAGTGGGCCGCGGCGACATCGTGGTGATCCGCACCGGACAGTACACCCGGGTCCGCCGCGACGGCTGGGGCGACTATGCCGGCGGCTCAGCCCCCGGGCTGTCCTTCAGCTCCGCACCCTGGCTGCACGCCTCGGAGATCGCCGGGATCGCCACCGACACGTGGGGTTTCGAGGTCCGGCCCAACGAGTTCGACGGCGCTTTCCAACCGCTCCACCAGATCGCCATCCCCAACCTTGGGCTGTTCATCGGTGAGATGTGGGACCCGGACGGCCTGGCGGAAGCGTGCGCGGCGGACAGCAGGTACGACTTCCTGCTCACCGCAGCTCCGCTTCCCATCACCGGGGCCGTCGGATCGCCCGTGAACCCGATAGCTGTGCGGTAATCGCCGTCCGGTAGCTTTTCGTAGAACAACCACCAGCAGTAACGCCGTCAACACAAAGGAGTCAACGATGGCAGCAGTACAGAACGTCGGAATCGTCGGGGCGGGAGCCGCGGGACTGACCGCAGCCATCCTCTTGGCCGACGCCGGAATCCAGGTGGAAATCCTGGAGAAGGCAGACGCACCGCAGACCCTTGGCTCCGGAATCACGCTGCAGGGGAACGCCCTGCGGGTCCTTCGCCAGCTCGGCGTCTGGGATCAGATCGAGGCGAAGGGCTACGCGTTCAGCACCCTCGGCCTGCGCGCCCCGAACCCCGACGGCACGGTCATCGCCGTGCTGGATGACATGCGGACGGGCGGTGATGACCTGCCCGCCACCCTTGGAATGTACCGCCCAGACCTCACCGCCATCCTCCGCGAGCGTGCAGCGCAGGCAGGCGCCCTGATCAGCTACGGCAAGGCGGTCACCGGAATAACGGACGACGGCGGGTCCGTCACCGTGAGCACCGCCGACGGCGGCACCGCCACCTACGACCTGCTGATCGGCGCCGACGGCCTGCACTCAGCCGTCCGCAAGGCGATCGGCATCGACGCCGAACCCCAGTCCACGGGCATGGGCATCTGGCGTGCCTTCGTGGAGCGGCCAGAAGAGGTGGTCCGCACCGACCTCACTTACGGCGGCCCCTGCTTCATCGCCGGCTACTGCCCCACCGGCCCGAACACCATCTACGCCTATCTGGTGGAGAAGGCCCAGGAGCGCAAGCACGAGGACGGCCCGCGCATCATGGCCGAGCTCGCCGCAGCCTACGGCGGCCCCTGGAAGCAGATCCGCGCCAGCCTGGACCAGAGCGCCCGCATCAACTACACATGGTTCACCACCCACCTGGTGGACGGACCGTGGAACCGCGGCCGCTCCGTCATCATCGGCGACGCCGCCCACAGCTGCCCGCCAACCATTGCCCAAGGCGCCGCCATGGCAATGGAAGATGCGGCCGTGCTGGCCGAACTTCTGATCAGCGCCGACGACGTCACCGAGACCCTGTGGAAGGAATTCACCGACCGTCGCCTGGACCGGGCAAAAGCAGTGGTCGACGCCTCCGTCCAGCTGGGCCAGTGGATGCTCGACGGCGTCCGCGACGCCAACGTGCCTGGCCTGATGCATTCAGTCTCCAGCTTGGTCCGGGAACCCGCATGAGCAGCCGACCTGCAGAAAGACCCACCGTGGACGTCCACGCCCACATCCTCCTCCCTGCCCTGCAGCAACTGGTGGCCGAAGCCGACCCCAAGGGCTTCGGTGCCCAGCAGGCCCTGGAAGTCCGGCGGAACGGGCCTGAGTCGATGGCCGCGTCGGGCAAGATGATCAAGGAGCGGTGGCCGCAGCTGACCGACCTGGACCGCCGGCTCGCGGACATGGATGCCCAGGGTGTGGACGTGCAGCTGGTCTCGCCGTCGCCGTCGCACTTCTACTACTTCGCCGGAGAGGAACTGGCGCTGCAGCTGGCCAGGGCCGCCAACCAGGCAGTACGTGATTTCGTGGACCTCGCACCCGAGCGGCTCAACGGCCTGGGACTGGTCCCGCTGCAGCACCCCGCCCTCATGGTGGAAGCCCTGGAACACGCGGTGCTGGAATGCGGACTGCTCGGCGTCGAGATCGGCTCGTTCGCCGCCACTCCGGGCGACCCGGAGCGCAGCACCGTCGAGCTGTCTGACGCCAGGCTGGAACCGTTCTGGCACCGGGCCGAGGAACTCGGGGTGCTGGTGTTCCTGCACCCCTTCGGCTGTTCACTGGATGAGCGGCTGGACCGCTTTTACCTCGCCAACACCGTCTCCCAGCCCGCGGAAAACGCGGTGGCGCTGTCACACCTGATCTTCGGCGGGGTCCTCGACCGGCACCCGGCCCTGAAGGTTCTTGCCGCACACGGCGGCGGCTACCTTCCCACCACCCTCGGCCGCTCCGACCGCGCCTGGCGGGTCCGGCCGGAGGCACACGGCTGCGCCCAGCCGCCGTCCTCGTACTTGAAGAAGCTGTATTTCGACTCGCTCGTCCACAGCCCGGCTGAACTGCGGGCCCTGGTGGCCGCCGCCGGGCCGGAGCAGGTGCTGCTCGGCTCGGACTATCCGTTCGACATGGGCTCCGAGGATCCCGTGGGCGAGGTCCGTGCCGCGGCTCTAGCGGCGGAAAGCGCAGACAGGGTGCTGGCTGGCAACGCGGCTGCCCTTGGCATCACGCCCGCTTCAGTCCTCACCGCCCACCGCACAGCTTAAGGAACATCATGGTCAAGATCGCACGCTGGAATCACGACGGCGGGACGCAGTCCGGCTTCGTCGACAACGGAAACTGCTACGCGCTGCCCGCAGGCCAGGGCGTCCAGTCGCTGCTCGACGCCGGACTGGACGAAACGCTGGACCTTGCCCGGAAGGTTACCGGTTCCGCCACGCCAGTTCCGCTGGCGGACGTACATCTGCTCGCCCCGCTGGTTCCCGCCACCATCCGGGACTTTGTGGCGTTCGAAGAACACGTCGAGGGCGTGCGGAAAAGCATCGACGGCGTGGCCGGTGTGGTGCCCGAGTGGTACGAGGCACCCACGTTCTACTTCACCAATCCCCATACGGTAACCGGCACCGGCGAGGTGATTGGGATTCCCGCAGGGTGCGAGGACCTGGACTTCGAGACTGAAGTCGCCGCCGTCGTCGGACGCGTTCCCGGAAGCGACGGCCGGAACCTGACCGCGGACGAGGCGCACCGGCACATCTTCGGCTACACAGTGCTCAACGACTGGTCCGCTCGCGACCTGCAGCGCCGCGAGATGAAGGTCAGCCTGGGCCCGTGCAAAGGCAAGGACTTCGCCAACACGCTGGGGCCCTGGATTGTCACCGCGGATGAGTTCGAGGCTCTGCACGACGCCGAGGGGTTCCTGCCGATTTCCATGTCCGTCGAAGTGAACGGGGAAGCCATCGGCCAGGACCTGCTGTCCAACATGGGGTGGCCGTTCGCCGAACTGGTGGCCTACGCCTCGCAGGATTCCGTGGTGCGGCCCGGGGATGTGTTGGGTTCCGGCACGTGCGGAAGCGGCTGCCTCGCCGAGCTTTGGGGGCGGAACGGCTCGAAGACTCCCCCGCCGCTGAAGACCGGCGATGTTATCCGGATGACCGTTGAGGGCATTGGGACCATCGAGAATTCGGTGGGTGAACGGCGTGAGGCCGTGACCCGTGTGCCGGCCCGTTCCCGTCCGCGTAACCGGGTTGCCCCCGTGGTTACGGCCGGGACGTAGGGTGGTCTCCCTTCAGCTCGACGGCCGGACGGCGGTGGTCACCGGCGCGGGCCAGGGCCAGGGCGCAGCCGAGACGCGGCTGCTGGTGGAGGCCGGGGCACGGGTCATCGCCACCGATCTGGCACCGGACCTGCCGGCTGAGCTGGCCGCCATGCCTTCGCCTTCAGTTTCGAACGGTGCGCTGGTGTACCGGCAGCTGGACGTCTCCGACGCCTCCGGCTGGGCCGCCCTTGCTGCTTGGATCCAATCCCACGGCTGGCAGGTTGACGGGCTGGTCAACAACGCAGGCATCACCCAGCGCAGCCGTTTGCTCGATGCCTCCGTGGCCGACCTACAGCGCGTTTATGAGGTCAACGTTGCCGGATCCCTGCTGGGAATCCAGGCACTCGCGCCGCTGATGGCCATCGGCTCCGCGATCGTGAACGTGGGCTCCGTCGCGGGCCTGACGGCGCACTATCCGGTGGCGTACACCGCCAGCAAGTGGGCCCTGCGGGGGCTGTCCCAGGTGGCCGCCATGGAACTTGGCCCGCGCGGGATCCGCGTGAACACTGTCCACCCGGGCTTCATCGAGACCCCTATGACGGCGAGCGCCAGGCCCGAGTTTCGGAAGGCCACGCTGGCCGAGACTCCGCTGGGCCGGACCGGCAGTGTGGAGGAGGTGGCCAGTGTGGTGCTGTTCCTTCTCAGCCCGCTCTCGTCCTTCGTGACGGGTGCAGAGATCCCGGTGGACGGCGGCCAATCCGGCCACGGCGGAGCCAAGCCGGTCTCCGACGCGATGCGCTAGCCAGGCAGCACCGCCGACCAGCCGCCGTCGACCATCAGGTTGGCGCCCGTCACGTAGGACGCCTCATCGGAGGCTAGGAACAGCGCGCACTTGGCCACCTCCTCCGGCGCGCCGATCCGGCCGAGCGGGATGCTGCCGGCGATGGTGCGCATGGGGTGGTCGGGGGCCAGGAGGTTGCCCTCGGTGGCTGCGGTGCGGATCATTCCGGGGCTGACAGTATTTACCCGCAGTCCGTGAGGAGCCCCTTCGGCCGCGAGCTGCTTGGTCATGGCTACCACGGCGCCCTTCGTGGCTGTGTGGGCCAGCCGGCCGTTGGTCATGGATCCGGTGACTCCCGCCGTCGATCCCACCAGCACGATGGCGGCGTTCTGCGCCTGGACCAGTTGGGGCCAAAAGTACTTGACCGGCAGGAACACCACATCCATCTCGTGCTCCACATTCCATTTCCAGTCCGCAAAGCTCAGCTGCTCCACCGGGGCGAAACGAGTGACAGCCGCGTTGGCGTACAGGATGTGCACCTGGCCATGGTCCGCTGCCACGTGATGGGCCCAGACGGCCACGGCGGCCTCGTCAGTCAGATCGACCCGGCTGCTGCTCATCCGGCCGCCGGCTGCGGTGACCGCCGCGACAGTGTCCGCGGCGCCGTCGTCGTCCATGTCGCAGCCCACCACGAAGGCACCTGCCTCCGTGAAGGCGAGGGCGGCCGCCCTGCCCTGGCCGCTGCCCGTTCCGGTGATGACAGCGGTCTTGCCGGCGAGGCGGTGGCTGGAGACAGGCATGGAGGGTCCCTTCGAGAAGTGCGTTTCTTCGACTTTCGCAGGGATGGGCCGGGCGGGGAACGGCGCTTTGACTCTAGGTGGTATCTGCCGCACGAATAGTGACCGAGTGGGCACTGACGGGGAAGAGCTCGTGCAGCCGGGCACAGGCTCGCTGGACCACCGAGCGCAGCCAGACGCTGGCCGGGTCCTCCGCCTGCGACGGGTGCCAGTACATGGCCTCCACCAGGGACGCCGCGGCGCTTTCGGAGAATTCCAGCACCACAATGTGGGCGCCCCGCTGGGCGCGTGCGGCCAGCATCCCCGGAACCAGCGCCACAAGGTCCGTTCCCTCGACCAGTAGGGGCAGGGACAGGAACCCGGCCACCACGGCGGCCACCCGGCGCTGGATGCCCCGCGACTCGAACAGCTTGTCCGCCGGGGTGCTGATGCCCTCGCCGAAATAGCCGACGGCGTGGGGCACTGAGCTGAGGTCGGCCAGGGTGAGCTGCGGCTGCTTGAGCAGGGGGTTTCCGGCGTCGGCCACCGCCACGAAGCTGTCCCGGAAGAGCTGCTTGCTGGCGCCCTGCATGTGATATCCCGTGGGCCCCACGAGCAGGTCGATTTTCGAATAGTCGGCCATCTGGCCCTGGATCCCGGACTTGGCGGTGGGCACGAAGTCCACTGAGACACCGGGTGCCTCCTGGCGCAGGATCCCCCGCAGCGGCCCCACAATCAGCGCCGCGGCGTAGTCCGAGGCTGCGATGATGAATTCCCGCTCGCTCGTGGCCGCGTCGAAACCGGACCGCACACGCGTGGCCCGCTGGATGTGAAGCATGGCTTCATCAACCAGCGGGACCAGGGACTGCGCGAAGGGCGTCAGGTCATACGTGCGGCCGTTGCGGACCAGGAGTTCGTCGTCGAAATGGCGCCTGAGCCTGGCCATGGCCGCGCTGGTGGCCGGCTGACTGAGCTGCAGCCGCTCGGCCGCCCGGGAGACGTTCCGCAGTTCCAGCAGAACCTGAAGCTGGGGCAGCAGGTTAAGGTCCAGGTTCTTCATACCCACAGGTTATCCGCGCGTCGAACCAAGCTCCTCAGCAATCTTCCGGGCGCCGCGGACGGCGATGGCCACGCTCATCAGCGTAGGGTTCATGGCCGTGGCCGTCGGAATCAAAGCATTGCCGCCCACCAGCAGGTTCTCGTAGCCCCACACCCGCGACCACTGGTCCGCCACCGAGGTTCCGTTGTCCGTCTCGCCCATCCGCAAGGTGCCCTGGTAGTGCAGGCTCGAGCCGTTCGGCATCAGACGGGGTTCGGCAACGAAGACGCCGAGGGCCTTCCCTGCACGGCGGAGCCGCTCCGTGGCCCGGGCGATCTCCGACTCTTCCCGCTCGGTGAGCGCGTACTCGATGGTCATGTTCGGGAATCCCCGGTAGTCCGGCTCGTTGTCGTCAAAGGTGACGGCATCCTCGTAGCGCGGGTGCTTGCGCATTCCGTAGCCCATGTTGACGTAGCCCCAGCTGTTCTCGGCGTATGGGGTTCCCGGCTCCATCGGAAATGGCGTGGTCTCGGTGTACATCACCTGGACGGAGAAGGGGTGCTCCGGCTCGGAGAACGGGATGCGGTTCACGGCAGCTACGGGGTCTGCCGGGTTCTGTGCGCGCCGGGCCAGTTCGGCCTTGAGGTCCTCCGCAGTGGCGTACTGTCCCATCTTTTCGGCATCCAGCGCCACTGTGGATATGACCACCGGATGCTCGGTCAGGTAGTGGCCAAGCGCCTTCGGCCGCACACCGGAGGCCCACAGCAGCTGCGGGGAACGGAACGCGTCCGCCGCCACCACAACGATGTCCGCCGCCACAAAAGACGTCTCCCCCGTACGGAGGTCCTCGACGGTGACGCCGGTGACCCGGTGCCCGTCAAGTTCCACGCGACGCACCAGGGTGAGGGCACGAAGTTCGAACTGCCTCGAGAGCGGGCTGTCCGTATCGATCAACGGGCCGAGGACGACGTCGGCCCCCGCCCACCGCACGGACCCGTCAGCCTGCGGGTCGCCGGCAACCGGAAGGGTGCCCACGCCGTAGCCGTCCGGCAGTTCCGCGCCGAACTCTTCATCGAGGAGCGACCTGACGGCCTCGCCGATTTTCGAGTCGGCGAACGCTGCGCTGTGGACGTGCAACAGCTGCTTTGCGTCCTCGATGAGCGCATCCCACTCGTCATCTGCGATGAACGGGATCTTCTCGCTGAAGGCGGGCGACGGCGTCGCGCACGTCCAGTGCGCACCCTGGCCGCCGACGTTGGTGGCCGCAGCGGCTGCGGGAAAGGATGTGGCGTGGGCAGACCCCGCCCCGCCGAAGTCGAGCAGGTGCGTGCCCTGGCGCGCGGTGAACATGCCTTCGGTGACGGTGCCGGCAGGGATGCCGAGCGACTCGCGGTAGGCGCCGGCCTGCGGTCCCTGCGACATCTCCCGCGCACGGGCCTTTTCGCCGGCGTCGGGAATGTTCCGGACGCTCTCACCGGGCACTTCCGTCAGCTGCGGACCGGCTTCGAACATCACCACCCGGGCATTCGGCACCTGCTCGAGGAGTACCCGTGCGTAGGCGGAGCCGATGGGCCCGCTGCCGACGATGGCGATAGTGGGGTTGGACATGATGTCTCCTTTGAAATCAGGCCGAAAGGGATTCGGAAGTTGTTTGTGGGGCGGGAACGGGTTCGTCGGAGAGCCGGCCGTGCGGAAGCAGGACCGCCGCGACAATTCCCACGGCATAGGTAACGGCCAAGGCGAAGAAGATGGGAGTGAAGACGGAGGCGTAGGCCTGCGCGACGCTGGCCTGGACGGCCGGGTCCGCCGCGTGGACCAGCTGCGGGGTCAGGGTGGAAGCGTCAAGGCCTGCGGGCAGGAGGGCTGCCACGCCGTAGCCGATCACCCCGCCGATGACCGCCGTCGCTACGGTTGACCCCACCTGACGCACCAGATTGATGGTTGCCGTGATGGTCCCGGTCTGGCTGGCTGGCACCGCGCCCTGCACAACGGCGACAATCAGGCTCATAAACGCTCCGGTGCCCATGCCAACAAACCCCATAACAATCATGGGAACCCACAGCGGAAGCCCGGCAGGCAGTACCGCCATCATCAGAAGTCCGGCCGCTCCCAGCGACGTTCCCAGGATCGGGAAGATCCTGTACCGTCCGGTCCGGCTGGCCAGCCATCCGGTGAGCAGGTTGCTGATCAGCATGCCGAACACTGTGGCGATGGGGACCAGCCCGGATACGGTGGCGGTGGTTTGGTAGGCCATTTGGAAGTATGTGGGCAAATAGGCAGTGATGGAGAAGAGCCCGACGCCGATGATCGCGGACAGCGCGGTACCTGCGGCAATGGTCCGGTTGGCGAAGAGGCGGAGCGGCACGATGGGCTCGGGAGCCCGCCGCTCGACACAAAAGAAGACAACAAAGCCCGCGATACTGACCGTGAGCGCCGCAGCGGTGGCAAGGCCGGCGCTCCGTTCCGCAGCCCAGGTCACGGCAAGCACGAGTGCCACCAGCGCCGTGGTGAAGACAGCTGCCCCGGCAACATCGAAATGGCGTGGCATGGGGCCAGGCTCCAGGTGCGGCACAGCCACCAACGCGAGGCCCAGGGCTGCAGCGCCCACCGGGATGTTGATCCAGAAGACCCACTGCCAGCCCCAATAGTCGGTAATGGCGCCGCCCAGTACGGGGCCAACCAGGATCGCGATGGGGAAAGCCGCACCGATAAGGGCCATGTAGCCGGGCCGTTCCCGTTGCGTGGTGACCCTGGCAATGATGGTCTGGGACATCAGCTGCAGGCCTGCGGAACTCATGCCCTGCAGGACGCGTGCGGCGACGAGCCATGCCATGTCCTGGGCGAAGCCGCAGGCCAGGGAGGCGGCCAGGAACACAACCAATGAACCGAGGAAGATCCGGCGGGCCCCCAGCACATCGCCCATCTTGCCGAGCACGGGCAGCAGCACTGTGCTGGCGAGGGTGTAGCCCACAACAACCCAGCTCATTAGCTGCAGGGCGCCCAGCTCACCGGCGATGGTGGCCAGGGAAGTGGACACCACCGTGTGGTCCAGGGCCCCGAGGAAGGAGACCGAGAGCAGGGAAATAACAAGGAGACGGAGTCTCAAAGGTGAAAGAGGCATAGTGATCTACCCGAACGATCGGGCCGTCGACGCGACGTGTTGTGCCTCCGCCGCACCATCACGGCGGAGAACGGGTCCGAAAGAAACCCCGGCGCCACTACCCATCATACCTCACTTTAGTCTGAAAACAACAAAAGATTGCCCGAATAAACCTTAAGCCAGAACCGCGATTAGGTGCCGAGCAGGGCGGCCGTGAGGCTGACGTCCTCAAGCAGCTCATCCAGGTCCGCCACAGGCGCACCCGCCAAACAGGCTTGGAGCGCACGGCGCAACGCAAGGCGGGCCGACGCTTCAAAGCGTTCCGGTGCCCTCAATATGCCCTCTTCGGTGGTCGTCTCCAGCCGCGTCAACCCGGCAGGCTGATCCACAGTCACCTCCGTCCTCACTTCGCCGAGGGCGAGCACCTGGAGCAGGCCGCCGGCCGCGCACAGACCCGCGGCCGCCGTCGTCGTCGCCGCAAGGGTGGTGGGAATTGATGCGCCGGCAGTCCCTGCTGAGTCCAGCAGTGCGATCCTGCCCCGCGCCGTGGCAGCGCTGGAGCGAAGCGTCAGCGCCCCTTGTCCCAGGGATCGCGCCCAGCCAAAGCCATCGCGGATCACTGCATCGAAGCCCGCGCCGGGCGAAGCGCACTCAACGGTGACAATCCGGGCCGGGCTGCCGCCCCTTGCCCGAACCGCGTCAGCAACAACATCGGGGCGGAGGCGGGGGCGCTCCACGATGACCGGGATACCGCCTGGCCACTGCTCGGATTCAAGCGCCTCCCGCGGGAGTGCCCGCGGGTCCGCGATCACCACCGCCGATGCCCCGCCGGCCCGGGCCGCGAGCATGCCTTGCCACCAATTGCCGGATCCAGGCACCACCACCACAGCGCCGTCGACTTCCCCGGTCAGCGCGGCACTGAGAGGCAGTTCGGCAACAGCAGCCACATACGAAGGCAGAGCAGTTAGGACACGGCACCCACGGCCCACCGCGCTCATTGCAGCACTCCTTCAAGTACTTTCGCTGCGGCAGCATCTGCGAGGTCAAGTGCATAGTGCGAATCCGCCAGCAGTTCGTCGTACTCCACCGGAGCCGCACCCTCAAGGAGCGACGCAAGCAGGCGCCATTCCGCCACATAGCCGTCTTCCGGATCCCGTCCATACTCCGTCCATTGCCCATCCGCGCTTCGTACGCGGGTGCCGGCGCTTCCGGCATGGACAAAGGCGGGAGGGAAGTTCACCTCAATGCGGTCGTGGGCCGTGGCAATGCTCATCCGCCAGAGGGCATCGGGTCCTTCCGGAAGCATAGTCAGCGCCAGTTGGACCAGGACGCCGCCTGACCGGTAGCCCACCAGGTAGCCGATGGGCGGAGCGACCCGCGCGTAAACCACCTCGTCAATGCCCGGCGCGATGTCCCTGACAGCGGGAAGATCATGAATTGCGAGGCCCGTCAGCAGCTGCCGCAGGACCTCAGCCTCCACTGCACGATCATCCAGGTCCGGACGTCCCCGGCGCGCTGCCTGGAAAGGACCGCCCTCGGCGACCAGGCGGTGGTACCTGTCATTCGGGGGGAGGGCCAGCGTCACGGAGATTGCCTGCACCCGACCTTCGAGGGCAACCAGGTGATGCTTGGCACGCCCCCATGCCGCGTCAAACAAATGGTTTGTGCCCACCAGGAGGACGGTGCCCGTGGCCCGGCACGCAGCAATGACCTCTTCAGCTTCTTCCTTGCTCGCGGCCAGCGGTTTCTCGCAGAAGACGGCCCGCTTGCCCGCGGCCACCGCAGCGAGGATTTGGCGCCCATGCTCCCCTGGCGGACTGCAAACCGCCACCACATCCACGATCGCGTCCGCGAGCAGGCCCGCCTCCCCCTCCGACCAACGGGCACCAAGCTGCCCGGCCAGAACCCGGGCGCGCCCACTTCCGGCATCGGCAACGTGCACCACCCTGAACAGCTCCGCCAGCCGCCCCAGCACCGGAAGGTGAAGAGCCGCAACCCCCGGCCCCGCTCCAAGAACCCCTACGTTCCAAGGCATCATTGCCCTCCTTCTTATGTCTTTATTATTCATAAGTTGGGTCGGTTCTGGCTATAGTCGCGCCCCACGGCACCTTAGTAGGCCCCAATGTGTGAGAATTGTGAGCATGACGACAGACTCCACACTCCGCTTTGGAGCCCAAACGGATGAAGTGACGAGCCTTTTGCGGATCGTCAACCTGGTGCGAACTGGCGAAGCAACCACGCGCCCGGAAATCGGCAAGGTCACCGGCCTGGGCAGGGGCGTCGTCAGTCAACGTGTGGATCAGGCCATCCAGATTGGTTTCCTCGGGGACGGCGAGTTCGGCGCCTCGTCCGGCGGCCGCGCGCCACGGACCCTGCGGTTTCGTGCGGAGCAGGGGCTGATCGTTATTTGCGCCCTCGGAGCGGCTCACATGAGGGTCGGCATAACGGCGCTCGACGGCGACATCCTGGAACACACGCACCGACCCTGGGATATCGCGCAGGGTCCGGAGAAGACCATTGATGCGGTCATGTCCCTGATCGACGATT
The DNA here is from genome assembly GCF_031454915.1 of Pseudarthrobacter sulfonivorans. Taxonomy (GTDB): domain Bacteria; phylum Actinomycetota; class Actinomycetes; order Actinomycetales; family Micrococcaceae; genus Arthrobacter; species Arthrobacter sulfonivorans_C. Next base: position 718,754 of record NZ_JAVDRS010000002.1, read on the forward strand.
TGCTGAAGAAGGACCCCAAGGTGCCCGTGTGGGGCGTGGTGGTGGGGCTTCCCGGCCCGGTCGACTTCGCTACGGGACAGCCGGTGGCGCCACCGATCATGCCGGGATGGAACGGTTACGATGTCCGCACCCCCTTTGGAGAACGCTTCAATGCACCGGTATGGGTGGACAACGATTCCAACCTCCTTGCCCTCGGGGAACGCGCCCGACGGCGCGACTCACTGGTGGACCTGATTTACTGCAAAATCGGCTCGGGCATCGGAGCCGGCCTCCTGTCCAAGGGCAGGATCCACCGCGGTGCAAACGGGGCCGCCGGCGACATCGGCCATGTCCGAGTCTCCGACTCGGATGCACAGTGCCGTTGCGGCAAGATCGGCTGCCTCGAATCGGTGGCCGGCGGCTGGGCGCTGGTCCGGGACGCAGAGGAGGCCATCAAGGACGGGGCCAGCACCTCCCTGGCCGCGCCGGCGAAGAAGGGGGCACTGACCCTTGAGGAGATCACCCTCGCAGCCCAGGCCGGGGATTCGCTGGCCATCACCCTCGTCCAAAAGTCGGCCCGCGTAGCAGGCGAAACCATTTCAGCACTCGTGAACATGTTCAACCCCGGAGTCATTGTCATCGGCGGTGCGATGGGCTCCGCCGGCGAGGTGTTCCTGGCCGAGGTGCGCCAGCGGGTCTACGAACTGTCGCTGCCGCTCGCCACCCGGGACCTCACCATCACACTCTCGGTCAACGATGAGCGCGAACCGCTGCGCGGCGGGGCCGAACTTGCCCGCGAGCAGCTGTTCGACGTCACCTTCCCCCGCTGGTTCGCGGAGGGCCGGCCGTCACCGGAGCGGGCAACCGTTCCGGCATAGTGTTCACCGCGGACGCAGGCGTTACCTGCGCCCGCTCAGACCGCATCGCCTTTGTCAGGCCACGTCGCGGGACACGCTCGGCACCGGCTCCCGGTCGGGATCCAACCGGGCCTCCAGGCGAAACGGCAGGACCAGCGGAGAGCCGGGACCCGCCTGCAGGTAGGGCACCAGCAGTTGGAAGTCGACGGCCACGGCGCGCATACCGGCCCCCAGCGTGCACCGGCCAGCCAGGACCAGCCTGTCCTGCACGAACCACCAGCCGGACACTTCGCCGAGCGCATCGGCCGGCACGCGCCGCCTCCCCAGCACCACACTCAGCTCCCCCGGCGCCAGCGGAACGCCGTCGAGCTCTACTGCCAGGCCAGCCAGGCTGGAAAGGGGCATCGAGCGGATCCAGGGAAGGCCCACCCGAAGCTCGAAACCCCCGGGTGTGGCCGTCAGCGCATCTTCGCGCAAAGCTGTTTGCAACATGGCTTCGATCCTTTATCCTAAAAGTGACATAAGTTTGTCAGTATCAAGCATAAATGAAAAGGCACCCGAATGGCCCCCGAAATTCCCAACGGCTGGACTCTCTGCGCCAGCTCGTTCAACTGGACTCCGGAAATCACCGCCGCTGCCCGCACGGCCCAGGACATCGTCACCGGCATAGCGGACGCCGTCACGAAAACAATCGAGATCGAACCCGGGCTGCTGTGGCGGTCCTTCCCCGCTCCGGAGGACGCCGAAGTGGAGGCACTGCGCGACGGGCTGGCCGCCAAAGGGGGACGTGTCAGCATCGTGGGCGCCAGCCTGGACGATTTCACCTCTCCGACCGAACGCCGCACGCTTCAGGAGCGCCTGGACTTCCTGGTCCCCCAGCTGCATGCCGCCCGCCGCGTGGGCGCCGGCGGGGTCCGGCTGCCGATCGGCCAGGCGGGCACCGAACTGCTCACCCTGCTGCAGCCGCTGCTGCACGAGCTCGACCTGGTGCTGTACGAAGAGATCCAGGGCCAGCAGACTCCCGGGAACCCCGCGGTTGCGCCGGCCCTTGAGGCGATAGCCGGGCTTGCTGATGATCGCGTGCGGGCACTCGTGGATATCAGCATGCTGATGCCGGCCCTTCCTGTCAGCTACCTTGAGGAACTGCGGCGGGGAGGCGTTTCCACAGACCTTCTGGAGCGCCTGGAGAATGACTGGCGGGATCCCGCTACCCACAACGCCGTCACGGCCCTGCTCCGGGCAGGGAAGGTGCCGCCGCGCATCCACACCCTCTTTATGAACCTCCTCATCCGCTTTGGCCGCAGCGACGCCACAGACCTGCAGGGCATCCTCCCCCTGGTGGGCGCTTTCCACCTGAAGTTCTGGGACCTGGACGACGACGGCCGCCGGGTTTCGCAGCCGCTTCGTGATCTTGGCAGCCTCCTCGGGAGGAGCGGTTTCACCGGCACGCTGACCAGCGAATGGGGCGGCCACGAGTGGCTTCAGGATGACCCCACAGACATGACGCGGCGGCATCTTGCGCTGGCAGAGACAGCTTTGACAGCCCAAACGGTCGGTGGTTGAGCGATCCCCGGCGCCGGTGGTCGAGCCCGTCGAAACCCGATTTCGGCAGGCTCAAACAACAAAAGAGGCCGGCCCCGCGGGGCCGGCCCTTCTGTTGGTTGCTACTCTGTGCGGTGCTACTTCGTGCTGAAAGCGGCGTCGAAGGCCGCTGCGGAGGGCTCATAGCTGGAGAGCCGGCGCACGAAGGCAAGCGCCTCGGGGGCGCCGTCCAGCCGGTCCATGCCCGCGTCCTCCCACTCCACGGACAGCGGCCCGCGGTAATCGATGGCATTGAGCATGCGGAACGCATCCTCCCAGGGCACATCGCCGTGCCCGGTGGAGATGAAGTCCCAGCCGCGGCGCGGGTCAGCCCAGGGCAGGTGGGACGACAGCCGGCCGTTCCGGCCGTTGCCGAGCCGCTTCTTCGTGTCCTTGCAGTGCACGTGGTAAATCCGGTCCTTGAAGTCCCACAGGAACCCCACAGGATCGATGTCCTGCCACACCATGTGGCTTGGGTCCCAGTTCAGCCCGAAGGCCTCGCGGCGCCCGATCGCCTCGAGGGTGCGCTGTGTTGTCCAGTAGTCGTAGGCGATCTCGGACGGGTGCACCTCATGGGCGAACCGGACACCGACCTCGTCGAAGACGTCCAGGATGGGATTCCAGCGGTCCGCAAAGTCCTGGTAACCGGCGTCGACCATCTTTTCGGACGCGGGCGGGAACATCGCCACGTACTTCCAGATGGACGATCCGGTAAACCCGGTGACCGTTGCGACGCCCAGCCTGGCGGCGAGCCGGGCGGTGTTCTTCAACTCCTCTGCTGCGCGACAGCGGACCCCTTCAGGATCGCCGTCGCCCCACACGACGTCCGGCAGGATGCCGCGGTGCCGTTCGTCGATGGGGTCGTCACAGACGGCCTGGCCTTTGAGGTGGTTGGCGATGGCCCACACCTTGAGGCCGTGGCGTTCAAGGATGTCCAGCTTGCCCTGCACAAAGGCGTCGTCATCCCATCGCCAGGGGTCCAGGTGGTCACCCCAGCAGGCGATCTCCAGCCCGTCGTAGCCCCACTCCCCGGCGAGCCGGGCCACCTCCTCAAACGGCAGGTCGGCCCATTGGCCGGTAAACAAGGTAATTGGTCGTGCCACGTACTTTCCCCTCTCTACAAGGCCCGCACAGGAACGTCGACGGCGACGCGCGTCCAGGCGGAATCATTCTCGGAACTGCGCTCGACGGCGTCGAGCACCCGCTGCACCCTTAGCCCGTCAGCGAAGGTCGGATGCGGATCAGTGCCGGCCACGATGCCCTCCACGAGGTCCTTGACCTGATGGGAGAACCCGTGTTCGTAGCCGAGCATGTGACCGGCCGGCCACCACGCCGAAACGTAGGGATGCTCTGCTTCGGTGACCAGGATCTTCCGGAAGCCCTGGCGGTCCGAGGATGCCCTCCGGTCGTAGAACTGGACGCTGTTCAGATCCTCAAGATCGAAGGCCAAGGCACCCTTGTCCCCGGAGATTTCGATCTCCAGCGCGTTCTTCCGGCCGGTGGCAAAGCGGGAGGCCTCGAACGACGCCAACGCCCCGGACTCGAAGCGGCCGGTGAAGATGGCGATGTCGTCCACCGTCACCGGGCCTTTGCCAATACCGGCAGTGCCGGACAGCCCCGTCTTGGAAAGCCCGGAACCGGTGTCGAGCAGCGGCCGCTCCTTCACAATGGTGTCAACGACGCCGGACACCTTCTCCAGGTTCAGTCCGGTGACGAACTGGGCCAGGTCGATGGCATGGGCGCCGATGTCCCCCAGCGCACCGGAGCCAGCGTGCTCCTTCTGCAGCCGCCAGGCCAGCGGCATCTCCGGGTCAACCAGCCAGTCCTGCCGGTAGGCGGCGCGCACGTGATTGATCCTGCCCACGGCCCCCGCCGCGATGAGGTTACGGAGGAACGTGACGGCGGGAACGCGGCGGTACGTGAATCCCACCATCGCCCGGACGCCCCGTGCCGCCGCGCGCTCGGCAGCTGCGGCCATCGCTTCGGCCTCCGCCACAGTGTTGGCCAACGGCTTTTCGCACAAAACGTGCTTCCCCGCCTCCAATGCGGCGATCGCAATCTCGGCGTGGGAGTCACCGGGGGTGACAATGTCGACGACGTCGATATCGTCCCGGACGATTACTTCGCGCCAGTCCGTGGCTGACTCCGCCCAGCCCCACTTCTTCGCCGCCGCTGCGGCAGCAGACGCGTTGCGCCCCACAACAACCGCCATTTCCGGCTCGGCCGGCAGGCCGAACACACGGGGGGCCGTCCGCCAGCCCTGGGAGTGGGCGGACCCCATAAACCCGTGGCCGATCATGGCCACGCGCAGGGTTGTCATGCGAGCACTACCTTGCGCTCCACCGCCACGCGGTTGCCCACGTAACGCTGGGGCGCGATCTGCATGTAGAGCAGGCGGAGCGTGAGGATGACCTCGACGTCGATCTCTTCGCCGGCGTCGGGGACGCGGTCCAGCGGGATAATGATCTCCGGCTTATCAGCCACGAACCACAGGGTTTCCCACTGCTCGGGAAGTTCGGCAATGGAGTAGGACTTTCCCTGCAGTTCAAAACGGAGGGACTCCTTGGGGACCTCATCGCCGTTGACCGATGCAACGACGTCGTCAACAGCGGACAGCCAAAGGCTGCGGTACCAGGGCAGTTGCACTGACACGGCAATGCCTTCGGGGTGCCTGCGGACGTCGGCGTCCTGGAACAGGGAATTATGAGTTGCCATGGCTTTCCTTACTGAGCAGTCTCGACCAAGGTCGGGTGGGGAACGTTTGCTTCTGAATCGACGGCGTCTTCGATGGCACGCCGCATGAGCGTGTGCTGCTTCTTGACGAGGTCGATCGGATCGGATTCGCCGAGGTCGGCGAAGGCGTGGCCCTCCCATTCGCTGGACAGGTAGCCCTGGTAACCGCCCTTGACGAACTGCCGCACAATGCGGGGAATGTCCATCGCCGGCTCGTTGCCGTTTTCGTCGATGTCGTAGAACTTCGCGTGGACATGGAAGATCTGCGGCATGATGTCCAGCCATTCCTCCGGCGGAACCAGCCCATGCATGTTGAAGGCCAGCCGCGTGAACGGGCCCAGGCGCGCCGGGTCGAAGTTGTTCGCGCTGAGGTAGTCCTCGAATTCCTGGTTGCGTTCCTGCATCGGCAGCGGCTTGCGCCAGATGTCCTGCATAACGGCGAAGTGCTCCTCGGGCAGCCCCATCTGCGTCAGCGTGCGGAACAGCGTCGGGGAAAGGCTGTGCATGGTGGAGCTGAAGTCTGCCGTGAAACCAAGCCGGTCGCTACCCAGTTCCGCGTACATTTCGCGGATCTGCAGGATCTTGGGATCGTTCGGGCCCTGCGGTGCATGGATCTCGTAGCCGAGCTTCTGATCGTACTTCTCGGCCAGGGGAAGCAGCCGGCGGAGCAGTTCTTTACCGGCGGAGCGAATCACCACGCGGTGGAAACCGAGCTTGTTGGCGGTGCGCAGCTGCGCGGCGAAGAAGTCGTACTCCTCATCCGGCGTCATGTCCCGGTCCTTGCGGCGGCCCATGTCCAGGTTGGTGCCCACCGCGCTGGGGGTGAGTCCGTAACGGTCCATGCTGTCGCGCCACAGGCGGATGAAATCGTCATCGACGTCGGGGTAGGTTCGCAGCATTTGGGCGATGTTGAACTCGACGCCGGGACCGAGGCCTTCATCGGCAACGGCCTTGATCAGGGTCTCCGGGGTGTAGAGTCCGGCGGCGAACTCGGAGGTGAGCGAATAGAGCGTGATGCCGAGCTCGATGCCCGAGCCTGCGATGCCTTCTGACATGTCTTGTTCCTTACTGTTTCAGCCGCGGACGGGCTGGGCGAGGTGGCTGTTGAGGATGCGGCGCGCTTCGGCGGCGTCAGTGATCATGGCCGAACCTGCGTTGGTTGCAGCGGAACGCTGGACGGCCTGCTCACCGCGGATGATGCCGAACGGGTCCTGCCAGTTGTTCCAGTGCCAGCCTTCGTATTCGCTGGAGATGGCACCGGAGTAGCCGTTCTCGACGAGCTGGCGAACCAGACCACGCACGGGAACCGAGGGCTCTTCGCCGTTCTCATCGATGCCGAAGAACTTGCCGTGCACGTGGCGTACCCACGGCATGATCTCCAGCCAGGTGTCTATGGGGGCAGGACCGAAAAGCCCGGTTCCGTTAATGGCGAAGTCAATGCCCAGGTCCGGCCTGCCGTTGCGGGCAGCCAGGCCAATGAAGGCACCGAAGCGCTCACCGTGGACCTTTTGCGTGTTCGGCGGTCCCTCGGCGTAGAAACCGTTCCACAGGTCAACCACCTGGCGGAGCAGTTCCTCCGAAGCGCCGCGCCGGCGGTAGGCCTCCAGCAGGGAGGGTGCGAAGCCGGTGACGGTGGCGCCCCAGTCGGCGGTGAAGCCAAGAAGGGGGGAATCCAGTTTCTCGTAGCGGTCACGCAGCGCGAGGACACGCTCGTGCGCGCCGTGTTGGTCGGCGTGGACTTCGAGGGCCAGGGTCACACCGTACTTCTCAGCCACGGGCAGCAGGCTTTCCATGGCGTCCGGAGTCAGCGAAATCTGCACCCGGGCGATGGGGAAGCCGAGCCTGGCAGCTACCTCGATCTGCTTGCGCATGTATTCCACCAGCTCGTCATGGTTCATGAGCCGGTCACGGCGGATGCCCGTGTCAACGTTGACGGCCAGCGACGTGGGAACCAGGTCCACTTCGGAGACGAGATCGCGGAACTGGCCAACGAACGTGTCATCAATGCGGTCAGGGAAGCCGCGCAGGCTGGAGAACCCGATGACTTCAAGCCCCGGGCCGAAGCCTTCGGCCGCCACTTTGCGGATCAGGCCATCGAGGTCGTACTGCCGGGCGTGGGAGGCCCGGGTGAAGCTGTAAAGGGTGACGCCCTGGATCGGCGTGCCGAGGCTGGTCATCGCTGTGCCACCTTCATGGTCTTGGTGTCGTGCTCTTCGATATGCAGCACGCCGTGGTCGGTGATGATGTACGGAATGTAGAGCTTCAGGTCCACCCGGACCTCGTGCTCGGCATCGCGGTCCGGGACGGGAAGTTCGCCGGAAAGGACTGCTGAGTCCAGGGGGAACCACCATTGGCCGGCCTCGTCCACGAGTTCCTCAAAGCTGAATGTGCGGTTGTTCATGGTCCAGCGCAGTGAGCCCTCCGGGGCGGCAACGCCGTCCACTGTCAGCCGGGCTCCTGCAATGCACGAGCCCGGCAGGGCCCGGTACCAGGGGATGCGGACTTCGACGGCGGTACGGCCGTCCTGGGTGGTAAGTGTTCCCTGCTCGATTATGCGGTCGGCGATCATCGAGACCTCCTTGTCTGCGGCATGCCTTGCCTGTGGTTGAACAGATGCCTGTGCTTGGGTGAAAGGGCGGGCAATTGCCGCTTCTTCATTATTTAGACAGTCTATTGTCTGATTTCGACATAAGTAAAGAGCTGGTGAGTTCTTTACTGATTCTGCGTGCCCCGCGCACCGCGAGCGCCACAGCCGTCAGCGTGGGGTTGCACGCGGTGGCGGTGGGGATAACACCGTTGCCGGCCACGAAGAGGCCGGGGACCTGCCAGACCTGGCTGTCCGGCGAACAGACGCTCTCGCCGTCGTCCGCCGTGCCCATGCGCGTGGTGCCCTGGTAGTGCAGCGATGCCCCCGGCGGCAGGACGAACGGCCGCTCATCGAGCGGTTCACCCACGGCCTTGCCCAGCCGGACAATCTCCTGCTTGGCGCGGTCCAACACGTCGTGGTCCCGCTGCGTGAGGCGGTAATGGATGCGCATGGCAGGCATCCCGTACGAGTCACGGGCAGCGTCGTCGAACGCCACCCTGTCATCGCGCTGGAGGTCCTTGGCACAGAACAGGCCCAGGCCAACGATCGACCCCGGCACAATAGGGTCATCCTCGGCCAGCGGAACCGGGGACGCGTCCAGCTGCATGATCTGGCCATGGAAGGGCGCATCGTCGGTGTAGGGAACCCAGCCCACTCCGCTTTGCTCGCTGAGCGTACCGTTGCCGCCTGCCGGGGCATGCTCGACGGTGACGTCGCGCAGCCTGCTCGCGAACACCACCTGCGCCTGGTCGTTGAGGTATCGGCCCAGGGCAGCGGGCCTGATGCCGGAGGCCCACAGTAACTGCGGTGTGCGCAGGGCATCCGCGCCCACCACGACATAGCGGGCGGCTACCTGGTGGGTCTCACCGCTGCGGCGGTCCTGGATTTCGATGCCGGCGGCAATGCCGTCCTCCACCAGCACGAGTGTCACCAGCGACTCATCAAAGAGTTCGAACTTCGGGTTCTCCCGGGTCGCGTCCCCCATGACGACGTCGGAGCCTGACCAGACGAGGCCGCCGTCCTGGCGCCGGTGGACAGCAAGCGGCATGGGCTGGGCGCGGTAGGCCGGGCTGCGCCCCGCATCCACCGCAGCCGCGAGGCGTCCGCGGACGACTTCGGAGAAAGGGGCACCGTCAAAGGCGTGGGTGGTGACACCCAGGAGCCTTTCGGCGTCGTCGAGCAGCTGGTCCAGATCGGGCAGGAACGCCATGCGTTCCTTGCCGCCCGGCCGCGGGCAGGCTGCAGTCCAGTGGGCGGCCATGCCGCCCACGTTGCTGGACATGGCTGCTACGGGCATCCCGTCTTCGCCGGGGAACGCGTAGCCGTCCTGCAGCAAGTAGGTTCCGGGCCTGGCCCTTCGCTCCCCGCTCTTGACGGCGCCGGGTGAGTTAACCGTCTCGGCGCCCGCCCCGGGTCCTTCCGATGCGCGCTGGGCAAGGCTGCGGCGCTCGGGATCCTCGATGTTCTTGACGTGGGCACCCGGCGGATTGCTCACGGTGGGGCCCACTTCGAACATGGCGATGGTGGCGCCGGGTGCTTCCTCGCTGAGGATCCGTGCGTACGCCGAGGCCGTGGGCCCGCTGCCGACGATGGCGACGTCGACGCGGGCGGGGTACCTGTTTGGGCTCACCGGGCCACCAGTTCCTGGATCCACTGGACAGACTTGGCCGAGTCGATGGTGGGGTAATACTCGAGGCCGATCGGGCCGGCGTAGCCGCTGTTCCGCAGGTCTGCGAGCCGGGCCTGCCAGTCGATGGACCCCGAGCCGGGCTCGCCACGTCCCGGCGCATCAGCGATCTGAACGTACTTGATGAGGTCGCCGGCGCTGGCGAGCTCGGCGGCAACGTCCTCGCCCTCCACCGTGGAGTGGTAAAGGTCGTAGAGGACGCCGAAGTTGGGCGAGTTGACGCCCTTGGCAACGTAAACGGCCTCCGAGGTCCGGTCGAGGAGCGCCCCGGGGTGGTCCACCCTGATATTTACCGGCTCCAGGACGAGCGTGATGCCGGAACCCTCGATGTGTGCCACGCCGCGGGTGAAGATCTCGATCAGTTCGTCCAGTTGGTCCTGCCGCTTGCGTCCGCCGAAGCCGGTGCCGCTGCCCACCACGATCCGGGGACAGCCGAGCTGCTGCGCTACGGCCACGCCGGCGTCAAGGCCTTCGTAGAAGGGTTCGTGGTTCCTGGGTGGGATCATGAACTGCATGCGCGGTTCCGCGAGCTGGGACGTGAGCTGGACTCCTGTTTCCTCGAGTGCGTCCTTGAGGGCGGGGATGTCCTTGCCGGTAGGGCCCCACATTTCGACGGCGTCGAAGCCAGCCGCTGCTGCAGCACGTACCCGGTCAGCGGCGCTTTCGCCTGCTTCTGAGAACAAAAGATCGATGTTGGGAGCAAGTTGATACATGGGTATCTCCTGGAAAATTGAGGGTTATGAGCTGAAAAAATGGGTTGCCACCGCGCAGGTGCTCCCCTTCTGGGCATGGAGAACCGCCAGGGGGCGCCGAGGCGGTGTGCGGTATTGCGCGGTGCGAGAGGACGCTGCGCGGGTGTCGACTTGGCGGGTCAGCCCTTCAGGCCGCCGGAGAAGCCCTGGATGAAGCGCTTCTGTGCGAAGAGGAACAGCGCCAGGATGGGAATCATGGACACGATCACGATGGCGAAGATCGAATTCCACTCCGAAACCAGGGAGCCGATGTAGTAGTACATGGCCACCGGCAGCGTCTGGTTGGCCGAGCCGCCAAGGAAGATCAGGGAGGTGAAGAAGTCGTTCCACACGATGAGGCCGGCGAAGATGGTGACCGTTCCGGTGGCGGGAGCCATCATGGGCAGCACCACCTTGGCAAAAATCTGGGACCTGCTCGCACCGTCAATGGTTGCCGCTTCCTCGTAATCCGTGCCGAGTCCGCGGAAGAAGTTGGAGTAGAGGAAGATCGACAACGGCAGGAGCATGCCCGTGTAGAGGATGATCAGGCCCCACGCCGATCCTGTGAGGCCCATGGCCCGTGCACCCATGTAGAGGGGCACGGCACCGAGCTGGCCGGGGAGGATGATGGCAACCAGGAAGAGGTAGTACGCACCCTTGCTCCAGCGGCGGGTGCTGCGCGAGATGACGTATCCGGTGATTGAACCGAGCGCGATCAGTCCGACGATGCTTCCCGCGGTAATGATGATGCTGTTCACCAGTCCCAGGACAACGTTGGAGTTGCCGGTGGCCGTCAGGACGGCGACGAAATTGCTGAAGTCCGGGTTCTTGGGCGGGGCCAAGGGCGAGGTGGTGTACATCTCGCTGTCCGGCTTCAGGGCGGTGGTCACCAGGAAGTAGAACGGGGCGAGGAAGATCAGGGCCAGGACCCAGAGGCCAATTTCGCGGAGCAGGGTGAGTTTTGTGTAGCGGAACATAGTCAGTCCTCGGGGTTCGAACGCGTCAGCCGCTGCTGGATTACGGCGAAGAACAGGATGATGGCGGCGAGCACCAGGGCCAAGGCTGCACCGCCGCCGAAGTTGCCGAGTGCAAACGCCTGCTTGTAGACCTGGGTGGCCAGGGTTTCTGTGGCGCCGGCGGGTCCGCCGTTCGTCAGGGCCATAATGGGATCGAAGACCCGGAGCCCCTGGACGATTCCCAGCGTGGTGGCAATGGCGATTGCCGGGCGGATGGCCGGCAACGTGACGTTCCGGAAACGCTGCCACAGGTTCGCACCGTCAATGGCGGCCGCCTCCTCGACTTCCACCGGGACGCCTGCAAGGCCGGCCATGAAGATCACCATGGCAAAACCGGTGGACCCCCAGACCAGAACCACCAGGACTGTCCAGACGGCCCACTGCGGGTCGGCGAGCCATGGCTTGGCGAGGTCACCGGCGCCGATGGAGGTCAGAAAAACGTTGATGGGGCCGTCGAAGTCGAAGATGTACTTCCAGACGTAGGCCGTGGCCAGCGGGCTGAGTACCACGGGCATAAAAAAGAGGGTGCGGAGGACGTACCGCGTCTTCAGCATCCGGTTGAGGCCGAGGGCGATGATGAGCCCGCCGACGTTGCCGAGCAAGACCGAACCAAAGGCCAGGAACAGCGTGTTGGTCAGGGCGCCGAGTTTCGTGGGGTCCTTGAAGATGGCTTCGAAGTTCTGCCAGCCAACAATTTTGAAGGAGCCGATGCCGGTCCAGTTGGTAAAGGCGAAGAAGCCGCCAATACCTGTTGCCACGTAGTGGATGGCGATGACCAGGACAATCCCGGGCAGCGCCCACCACCAATGTCCCAACTGCAGGCCCGTGCTGCGGGGACGGGTTTCTTCGCCCGCCCCCGGAGCACGCCTGCCTCGCAGGGGTGCTTTTGCTGCTTCGCTTTTCGGTTGCATCGTCGCAGTCATGGTAATCCTTGCTTGTCCCTTTGAGTTGTTGGAACTGTGGTGATCTGAAGTTGCTACTGTCCCCAGGCCGTGTCCATGGCCTGGAGTACCTGATCGGCAGTTTTCTGCCCGGTGATCAGGCCCTGGACGCCGGTGGCGAGGGCGTCGTACACGGCGGAGTTGGGCCACTGGCTGTTCGGCAGCGGGCCGTACTTTCCGTCCTTGATGAGATCGCCGACGTTCTTGTATGCACTGGCGTTGAAGTCGTAGCTGTCCAGGCCGGTGACCGGCAAGGCGCCATCGATTTCTGCGAAGGCCTTTGTCTGCTCAGGCTGGGCCGCCCAGTCGAGGAACGCCTTGGCGGCATCCTTGTTCTTGGACGCTGCGTTGATGGAAAATGCGTAGTTGGCACTGGCGTAGACGAAACTTTCGGAGCTCGCCTCTGCCGGGAGCGCCCGCACATTGAAGTCCGAGTCTGCAGCTGCAGTCTTCAGCTGCTTCCAGCTGGGGCCGGGGATAAAGCCCGCAACCGAGGTTCCGCTGGCAAGGCCCTTTGTGATGGCGTCGAACCCGGCGCCTGCTGCGCCCTTCTGGAAGCAGCCCGCATCCTTGAGTTTGGTGACTGCTTCCAGTGATGCTTTCCAGCCGTCCGAGCCGGCGAAGGTGGTCTCCTTGGCGGCCCGCTTTTCGTTCCACTTCGGGTCCTCCGCGTAGACGCGGGACGCTGCGAGGGACATCGCCATGAGGCCGGTGTTCGGAGCTGCGGAGCCGGCCAGGGCGAGAAACGACTTCCCGGACGATGCCAGCGTCCGGCACTGGTCCTCGAGGGAGGCGAAGTCCGCCGGGAAATCAGACATGCCGGCTGCTTTGGCAGCTGATTCATTGGCAACCAGGCCAACCACGGTAATCTCCGGCGCTTGGCCGTAAACTTTTCCGTCAGTTCCGAAGAGGGCTTCGCTGCCCTCGGGGACCAGTTCCTTGGCGGCGTCATCCAATGGCTCAAGGAAGCCTGCCTGAACGAGCGGCAGGATGCTGCGGCCAGTGCCCGAACCCGGTGAGGTCACTACGACGTCGGACGCGTTTCCAGCCTGGAGCTGGGTACGGAGGGTCTGGTCGTAGGAGTCATTGGGCTGCGGGTTGAACGTGATCTTCACATTTGAGTTAGCCGCCATGTACTTCTCAGCCAGAACCTGGAAGGGGCTCTCAATGGTGTTCGAGGTGGCGAACGACAGGGAAAATTCCTGGGCGCCTCCTGCGGGGGAGCTGCTGCCGGCGGGGGCCGAGCAACCCGTGAGGACGAGGGCTGCGATCGTCGGGACGGCGAGGGCGCCGACCTTTAGAGCCGAATAGCGACGGTGCTGTGTCATGTCCAGCCTTTCTGACTTCATTGTCGAAGAGTTCCGGGAGCCGTGACCCCGGTCACTCATCAGTATGCAGGAGATGTGTAGAAAAAGCACATAAGTCTTGCCGATGACAGACATAAGTTTCACGGGGGTTGTAGAGACCCGTTGGCATAGAAGAGCATGATGTTCATCACCGAACGTATCGATGCCGCTGATACACTGGGGGCTTAGCTCACCGCGCTCACCATTGAAGGAAGGGCCCGCCGTGACGAACCACGTCCTGCTTTCCCGGCTTGACCTGAACCTGCTGATATCCCTTGATGCCCTCATCACGGAGCGGAGCGTCACGAGGGCGGCAGAGCGGCTTCATCTGAGCCAGCCGGCGCTCAGCGCCTCCCTTGCGCGGCTCCGGTCCCACTTCGGGGACCCCATCCTGGCCCGCCGCGGAAATGCGTACGAGCTGACGCCCTTCGCCCTGCGGCTGGCGGAGCACACCACCACGGCACTTGAGGCCGCGCGGCGCGTCTTTGAGAGCCAGGCAACGTGGGAGCCCGCCGAGTCCGAACGGGAGTTTTCCATCTACGGCTCCGATTACGGCTTTACGACCATTGGCCGGGTTGCCTCCGAGCTTGCTGCCGAACGCGCACCGGGAGTCCGGTTCCGGTTTATGCTCCACAATCCGATGGTGGTGGAGGATGCCGCCAACCGCCTTCGCTCCGTTGACGGCATGGTCATTCCGCATGGCTTCCTGAGCGGGCTCCCCTACCTGGACCTGTGGAGGGACGGGTGGGTGGCGGTCGTCTCCTCGTCCAACGACGCCGTCGGCGAGCACATCACCATGGAGAACATCGCCGAACTGCCCTGGGTGATGACCTACCAGACACGCTCAGCCTCAACGTCGGCGGAACGTCAGATCATGCAGCTGGGTGTTGAGCCGCGCGTGGATGTGGTGGTTGAAAGTTTCCAATCCCTGCCGCACTTTGTGGTGGGAACCAACCGGATCGCCCTCATCCAGGCGGCCTTGGTCCCGTTCGCGCTGCGCGTCGGCGGTGTGCGGGTCCTGCCACTGCCCTTCGATGCCACACCGCTGGTTAATGCCCTCTGGTGGCACCCGGTGCACAACCGCGACTCCGAGCACGAGTGGATGCGGGGCCTCTTCAAGGAGGCCGGGGACATCGTGGCAGCGGCCGCGGCTAAGGAAACCAGTTAAACGCCTCGATGCCCGCCGCATGGATGGACGGGCATCGACGCTATTCGGTTGTGCAGGTCAGGCCGAAGTCAACGCCGCCCGCATGCTCTTGCGGATGAGGTCGTGCTGCTTCCGGACCAGCAGCAGCGGGTCCACCTCGCCCAGCTCGGCGAAGGCATGCCCCTCCCACTCGCTGGACCAGTAGCCGCGGTAGCCGCCTTCAACGAAAACGCGGACCAGCTCCGGATAGTCAATGGCCGGCTCGTCGCCCTGCTCGTCGATGTCGTAGAACTTTGCGTGCACATGCATGATCTGCGGCATGATGTCGGCCCATTCCTCCGGGCCGACATGGCCGTGCATGTTGAAGGCCAGATGCGCGAAGGAACCGAGGCGCGCAGGATCAAAGTCACGTCCCCTCAGGTAGCCGATGAACTCCTCCTGCCGCGCCCGCATCGGGGCGTCGGTAGCCCAGATGACCTGCAGCCTCTGGACGGCTTCGTCGTCTAGGCCGGCACGGCGGACCGCGCGCAGGAGCGTCGGGGACATGCTGTGCATGGTTGAGGAGAAGTCGGCCACGAACCCCAGCAGTGGTGAATCAAGCTCCGCGTAAAGGTCGCGGACCTTCATGATCTCTGGAGAGTTGGGCCCCAGCGGCGCATGGATCTCATACGCAAGCTTGAGCTCCAGGTTCTCGGCCAGCGGCAGGAGCCGGCGCAGCAGTTCGGGTTTGGCGCTCTGGATGCGGACCAGCGGGAACCCGAGCTTCTTTGCGCCGTGGAACAGCGTCTCGGTGAACTCGTACTCCTCGTCGGGAGTCATGTCGCGGTCCCGGCGGCGGCCCATGTCAAGGTTCGCGCCAAACGAGCTGGCGGTGAAGCCGTGTTTGTCGAAGGCCGCGTGCCAGGAGCGCGCGAAGTCATCCGTCACGTTCGGATAGCTGGGCAGGACCTGGGAGGCCACGATTTCAATGCCGGGACCGATGCCCAGTTCGGCGACACGGTTCAGCAGGCCATCGAAGTCATACCAGCCTGCCCGGAACTCGGCACTCGCTGAGTAGAGGGTGAGCCCCAGGGAGAAGGGGTCCTCCTCGGCCTTCGGCGGGGCCGGCGTGACCGCCATGGTCAGCTCCGGTGCTGCTGCGGCCCTGTCCGTGGCGGCCAGGTCCAGTGTCTGGTTCACGAAGTTGGGCACATACATGCCGGGACGGCCGTCCTGACCGGGGGCAATCTGCATGTAGGGCAGGCGCAGCTCCCCCACGAGCTGGATCCGGAGCTTTTCACCCAAGGAGACAGGGTTGTCTCGCCTGGCAATGAGCAGCGGGTGCTCCTGGAGGTACCAGAGGGTTTCGCTTTGGGCCGGAAGGTCCGCGAGCGCATAGCGGACGCCGCCCAGCTCCAGGGACAGGTCCCCGGCGGGGATGTCCTGGCCGTCGACGCTGAGTCGGAGGCTGCTGACCGAGGAGAGCCACAGGCTCCGGTACCACGGAAGTGTCAGGGCCAGGGCGATGCCTTCTGGGTGGGTGCGGAGGCTTGAATCGTCAAGGAGTCCGTTTGGCATGGTTATTCCCTTCGCTGGGAGGTGGGATGGGTCAGGTGAGTTCGGAGGTGACGCGGCGGATCAGGGCATGTTGGCGGCGCACCTGCTCGATGGCGCGCCAGGGATCGCGTTCGCCTTCGTATTCGCTGGAGAGGTAGCCGGTGTAGCCGGAGTCCTTGAGCGCCCTGAGTACGGGCGCCCAGGGAATCTGCTGGTCCTCCAACTGCTCGTTGATGTCGTGGAATTTCGCCTGGATGAACACCACGTACTGGGCGATGTCCGCAAAGTCGGCAGGATCGACGCCGATGCCATCCAGGAAGGCGGGCCGCGTCTCGCGGGTTTCCCCTGCACGCAGCGGGATGGGCCGGTCCTGGAAGATCCCGGTATCGATCAGGAGACCGAAGTTTTTGGTGCCGGTCCGTTCAATGAGGTTGATGTAATCCTCCACCACCGGATGCTTGATGGGGGTGGGCGAGTGGATCTCGGGGCAGATAATGACGCCGAGCTCGTGGGCCAGGTCCAGGGAGCGTTCCACTGACTCAGTCCAGATGGGGTCCGGAACCAGGTCGCTGGACACCACGCCGATCTTGGGGCGCACAAACCCGAAACCCAGTTGGTTGGCAAGCCGCAGGTCGCGCCGCAGCGCCGCCGCCCCCTCGGCAGCCGTCATGGACCGGCCCGGGTGCAGCCGGGTGTCGATCCAGGAGCCGTAGTTGGTGGGCTCCAGCGAATACTTCTCCAGCAGGCCGAACCAGGTGTCCAGCCAGGCCGGAGAGGGTTCCGGATAGTTCGGGACGTGGCCCTCGCCGAGGATTTCGACGCCCGTGGCGCCCACGTCCGCGACGGCGGCCAGCGCTGTCTCCAGGTCCATCACGGTGCCGTAGTCACCCATGAAACTGTAGAGGGAAACGCCGTAGCGGAAAGTGCCGTCGCCGCCTTCGGGCCCGAGCGTCACGTTGCGGCTGACCCGGTGGATGGTGGGCTGGTGCTCCACAGGAATGTAGGACATGCGCAGCCGCAGCTCAATGGTGAGCTCGTGCACGCCCTGCGGCAGGCCGCCGTCGAACGGAACGGTGACGAGCGCCGCTTCCTCAAGGGGCCAGCGCACGCCGTCGCTGTCCCAAAGCTGCTGCAGCGTGTAGGTCCGCGCCCCGAAGGTCCACAGCGGAACGTCGGGGCCGACGTCGACGATGTTGCCTACCCGGACGGCGATGCCGTCGATGAGGGAGGCGGCCATGCCCCGGTAGGAAGGCATCCGGACGCGGAATTGGAAGCCGGTCACGCGCCCGCCCTGGGTGACGTTGCGGAAGCCGACGGACTGGATGAGGTCTCTTTCGAGAAGCATCATTGCTCACTATCTGTAGGTGCACATTAATCGTAACACCTTATGTCTATTTCATACTAAAGTATGTAGAGTTTCCTCCTAACTCCACAATGTCAAATGAGAAAGAGGCATCGATCCCATGGCCGACGTGCTGAACGCTCTTATCCTCTCCGGGCATATGACCTGCGAGCACGACAACGAGTTCCGTAGCTTCCGGGCCCACCACCAGTGGCTCACAACCCTGCTTGAGCACACGGGCCGGTTCCGCGTCCGCGTCATCGAGGACCCGCGGGGGCTCGGAGCGAACGTTATCGACAAGTACGACGTCGTCATTATCGTGTTCGAGGGCCGCGACGGATACCACGAAAAAGCCGTTGGTTTCGGCGCTGAAACCGACGCCGCCCTGCTGAAGTTCGTTCACGAGGACGGGAAAGGCATTGTCTGGTTTCACGGCTCGGCCGTGCAGGAGGACGACTGGGGCTACCCCGCGGAATACAACATCATGCGGGGTGCGAAGCTCAGCGTTTCCACCGGGCTGCGGCCGCGTCCATGGGGTGAGGCCCTGCTGCAGACGGCACAGCCGCGCCACCCCATCACGGAGGGCATCAGCGACACGTGGACAGTGACGGGCGACGACATCCTGACGGGGGTACAGCTGTACGAAGGTGCGGAGGTGCTTCTCTCAATGTTTGACGACCTGGAGGCCTACCAGAATGCGCCTGCGTGGCCCATGTCCCACTATCCGGTGGCGATTCCCGCGGAGGGCATCGAGGGCCTTCCGGGCGTGAATACGCTGCAGCCCCTGGCGTGGATCAATAACTACGGCGAAGGCCGCAGCTTCACGATTACGATCGGGCACGATATTGACACCTTCCGCCGGATCGAGTTCATCCGGATGTTCCCCCGCGGCGTTGAGTGGGCCGCCAAGGGCAAAGTCACCCTGGAAGGACCCGACCGCCGCGGTGAGCGTCGTTTCCTGCCGTGGCCCTACTACAACCACGAGGGGTAGCGAATTCTGCGTGGCCCGGCTCAGCGCCCGCGTGGCGAGGCCCCTAGATTTCCCGACCTGCGACCGCGCGATAGCGTTCCAGTACTTCGGGGGCAGGGACCCCGGTGATTGTGGTGGCGGTGGCTGACTTCCAGGCCGGGAAGTCGCCGAGCAGGACGCCCGCGGCCTGCCGGGCGGCGCCGTCTGCCACGTACTCCCCCGGCTCCGGCACCTCGACCGGAAGGCCAAAGATCGAAGCCGCCACCTCCTGCGCTGCGGCGGACCGGGCACCGCCCCCGACGAGGATGATGCGCCCGGCCTCCACGCCGAGGTCAGTCAGTGCCCTGAGCCCGTCCGCCAGCGAGCACACAACACCTTCGACGGCGGCCCGGGCCAGGTTCTCCGGGGTGAAGTTTTGCAGAGTCATCCCGTGCAGGGAGCCTGTCGCATCCGGGAGGTTGGGCGTCCGCTCACCTTCGAAGTACGGGACAAATGTCAGGCCGCCGGCGCCGGGAGCGGCAGAAAGCGCCAGCTCGGAGAGCCGGGGCAGGCTCACCGAGAGCAAAGCCGCAGTGGCATCCAGGACACGTGAGGCGTTGAGCGTGCAGGCCAGCGGCAGGTAATGCCCCGTGGCGTCGGCGAAACCGGCAACCAGGCCGGAGGAATCCGAGGTGGCCTCCCCTGCTACCGCGAACACGGTGCCGGATGTTCCGATCGAAACAACCAAGTCGCCAACACCGGCCGCCACACCGAGGGCCGCGGCCGCGTTATCGCCCGCCCCGGGTCCGATCAGGGCGCCGCCGGGTGTGCTGAAGTCGCTGGCCAGCGTGCCAAGCACCTGGGGCAGGACGGGAACGTGTCCGAGCGTGGACGCGAGCACGTCGTCGAGATAGGTGCCGGTGCGCGGGGACCAGTAGCCCGTCCCTGAGGCATCGGAGCGGTCCGTCCGCAGCGCAGCCAATCCCTCGGCGCCGCTGCCGGGCCCGAATCCGGCCAGCCGCCAGCTCAGCCAGTCGTGCGGAAGGCAGACTGCGGCGGTGCGGGCGGCATGCTCCGGCTCGTTTTCGGCCAGCCAGCGCAGCTTGGTGGCCGTAATCGAGGCAACGGGAACTGTGCCGGTGGCTGCAGCCCAATGCTGCCTGCCCGCCGAGTCGCTGCCGCCGCCGGCGTCCCGGATGAGGGCCGCCGCGGACGCCGCCGAGCGCGTGTCATTCCACAGCAGAGCGGGACGGACCACCGCGCCGGACGCATCCAGGCAGACCATTCCGTGCTGCTGGCCGCCTACGGAGATGGCGGCAACGTCGTCCAGTCCGCCGGCCGCGGCAACCGCGGACTGCAGCGCATCCCACCACGCGTCGGGATGCACCTCGGTGCCCGCCGGGTGAGGCGCGGAACCGTGGCGCAGCAGGGCGCCGGTTTCAGCGTCACGGATGACAACTTTGCAGGACTGAGTGGAGCTGTCGACTCCCGCGACCAAGGGCATGGGGCTGCTTTCAGAGGTGGGTGAAAAGAGGGCGCTGCTGCCGCCCCTGCGTGCGGGTGCGGCAGCAGCGGAAAAAGTCAGCGTGCGCCGAGGAGGTGCTCAATGGCCAGCTGGTTGAGCCGGACGAACGCGAACGAGCGCTCGGCGGCAGCATCGGCATCGAACGTTTCGAAAGCGCTGGCATCAGCCAGCAGGTCCGCGGCAGTCTCGCCGGCAGCGAGCGTGGTTTCGCCGAGTTCGAACACACCGGAGATTTTCAGGGCTTCCTGTACTTCGGCGTCGGCACGGAAGGCCAGGGCACGTTCCTTGAGCAGCGCGTACATGGCCATGTTCGCCTTGGCGGATTCCCAGACGCCGTCGTAGCCGTCGGTGCGGGAGGGCTTGTAGTCGAAGTGGCGCGGCCCGTCGTATTTGGGGCCGCCGTTGGGGAAGCCGTTTTCGAGCAGGTCCACGGTGAAGAAGGCACTGGTGAGGTCGCCGTGGCCGAAGACCAGGTCCTGGTCGTACTTGATGCCGCGCTGGCCGTTGAGGTCGATGTGGAAGAGCTTGCCGGCCCAGAGTGCCTGGGCGATGCCGTGGGTGAAGTTCAGGCCGGCCATCTGCTCGTGGCCGGTCTCGGGGTTGAGGCCCACGATGTCGCCGTGTTCGAGCTGGGCAATGAAGGCCAGTCCGTGGCCCACCGTGGGCAGGAAGATGTCGCCGCGGGGTTCGTTGGGCTTGGGCTCCAGGGCAATGCGGAGGTTGTAGCCCTTGTCCTTGATGTAGGCGGCGGCGGTGTCCACACCTTCCTTCATGCGGTCCAGGGCTGCGGACAGGTCCTTGGAGCCGTCATACTCGCTGCCTTCCCGTCCGCCCCACATCACGAAGGTTTCGGCACCGAATTCCGCGGCGGAGTCGATGTTTTGGAGGACCTTGCTGAGGGCGAAACGCCGGACGGAGCGGTCGTTGGAGGTGAAGCCACCGTCCTTGAAGACCGGGTGGCTGAAGAGGTTGGTGGTGATCATGGGCACCTTCAGGCCTGTCTCGGCGAGGGCGGCTTTGAAGTTCTTGAGGATCAGGTCCTTTTCGGACGCCGTTGCGTCGAATGGAACCAGGTCGTTGTCGTGGAACGTGATGCCATAGGCGCCCAGTTCGCTGAGCTTGTGGACTGCTTCCACAGGGTCCAGCGCTGCCCGGGTGGCCACGCCGAAGGGGTCATTGCCGGTCCAGCCGACGGTCCAGAGGCCAAAGGTGAAGCGGTCTTCGGGGGTGGGCGAATCAGCCATGTTGAGTACCTCGTTGTAGTCGGTTCTGCGGAAAAGATGAATTAGTATGGGATCTGAACTATATTGCCTGTGATGAACTGGGGTCAACAGATTTCCGGAAATCTCCGGTCAAAACATGGGAGGGCGTGAGGATGCGCGGAAAAGTGCCCGCCGACGGTGGACCCGGCCGCGTACAGGATGTCCGGCGGCAGAACCTGGCCGTAGTGCTGGACTCAATCCAGCGGACGCCACGCACCACGCGGGCAGAGATCGCCGCAAGCACGGGCCTGACAAAGGCCTCAGTCTCCAGCCTGGTGACAGTCCTGCTGGACACCGGCCTCGTCGAGGAGGCGGGGGTAGCCCGCGACGGCGAGCGGGGGCGCCCGGGCAGCGGCCTGGTGCTCAACCGCCAACGGGGAGCCCTTGGCGCCGAGATCAACGTGGACTACCTGGCCGTCGGCGTTGTCGACGCCCTGGGTGAGTTGCGCGGCCACAAGGTGCTTGAGCGTCGTCCGGGCGGGCTCGACGTCGTCTTCGGCGACCTTCAGGAACTGGCGCGGGCCGTGGCAGGTGAAGCCAAGGCGGCCGGCATCGAGCTGCTGGGCGGCGGACTCGCGGTGCCGGGACTTGTTGATCCGACGCGCAAGCTCGTCCTGACCGCGCCGAACCTCGGGTGGCAGGATGCCGCACTGGAGCGGCACCTGGAAGCCCTGCTCCCGGACTCGCCACTCGGCGTCGTGCTTTCCAACGAGGCCAACAGCGCCGCCTTGGCAGAACTCTGGTACGGCCACGGCTCCTCCTTCGGCGACTACCTTTATGTGTCCGGCGAAGTGGGCGTGGGCGGCGGCCTCATTTTCGAGTCCCAGCTCTTCGCCGGACCGCGCGGCCACGCCGGCGAGATCGGCCATGTGGTGGTCCAGCCCGACGGACTGAAGTGCGGCTGCGGTGGGCGCGGCTGCCTGGAGACGGTTGCGGGACAGGACGCGGTATTCTCCGCGGCGGGCATCCAGGGTGCCACCACCGCGGACCGCATGGCAGCGCTGATGCATGCCCTCCGCACCGGAGCGCCGGACGCAGTCCGGGCCGTGGAAAGGGCCGGCCATTTCCTGGGCATCGCCCTCGTGTCCGCCGCCCGCATGGTCAACGTGTCAGCCGTCATCCTGGGCGGGCACTTCGCCGGCCTGCAGAACTGGATCAGGCCAAGCCTGCGGCAGAGCCTGGAAACGTACGCCCCAGGCCTGGTGCCGCCGGACGGAGTGGCTTTCTCCGAACTGGGGCAGACCGCGGCGCTGCGCGGAGCGGCGGGAAGCAGGCTCCGCGAAGCCTTTGCCAGCCCCGCTGACCTGCTGAACTGAAAGTCTGCGCCGGACGGGCCCGAAACCCGGCAACCCATCGCTGAACAAGCGCCCCCCGCGCGCCCAAAATCATTACAAATCTGGTTGTGTAAATAACTGATCTGGAAATTCTTATTTACAACTTTGTCATAACGATATAGGTTCATCCCCAGCGAACCACACCCAGGTCCGCTTCACCTGAACCTACAGAGGACAGCTATGACATCAACCAGGACTCTGGCCACAAGCCTCATGAGCCTCACAACAGCAGCACTGTTCGCCCTTTGCTCGGCAGGGCAAGCCACGGCGGCGCCCACAGCGTCGGACCACAATGACGTGTCCGGCGTCAGCAGCTCAACGGTCACCGATTCCGCCGGCGCCGACTACTGGACGCCCGAACGCATGCGCGGAGCAATACCGGGCGATGTGCTGGCGAAGAGGGCCCTGGACCGGCAGAAGGCCAAGAAGCCGGTCCTGCCGGCGCAGGCCAAGGCGGCCGAGAGTAAGATCGAAGGCTCCGCGCCGCAGATCCAGCAGAAGGCCAACGGCAGCGAAAATCCGGTGTCGCACATCGGCAAGGTCTTCTTCACTCTGGGCGGAGCGAACTACGTCTGCTCGGCAAACTCGGTGGCCTCCACCAACAGGAACACCGTCTCCACCGCCGGCCACTGCCTCAACGAAGGCCCCGGAGCCTTCGCCACAAAATTCACGTTTGTTCCTGCCTACCTCAACGGTGCGGCACCCTATGGGAAGTGGACGGCAAAGGCGCTCTACGCCCCCACCCAGTGGAGCTCGTCTGGCAGCATGCAGTATGACACCGGCTTCGCCGTGATGAGCCAGCTCAACGGCAGCAACCTCTCCGACGTCGTCGGGGCCTCCGGCGTCAGCTTCAACGCCGCACGCGGACTGGCCTACAAAGCATTCGGTTACCCTGCAGCCTCACCGTTCAATGGGGAATCCCTGAAGAGCTGCTCCGGCACCGCCACCAACGATCCCTACAACCCGCAGTTCAACACCCAGGGAATTCCCTGCAACATGACCGGCGGCTCCTCAGGCGGTCCGTGGTTCATCGGCACCAGCTCCAGCGGCTACCAGAACTCGGTCAACAGCTACGGCTACGGCAGCAAGTCCACCACAATGTACGGCCCGTACTGGGGCTCAGTGATCCAGCAGACGTACAACACCGCGTCCTCAGCCCCCTAAGCGGCGAGCGGCTCGGTAGAGAACGACGGCGGTCGTTTGGCGGCCGCCGTCCTTCTCGCCCTTGTGAAATCCTTGGAAAGCCTTTCCGGGTAACGCGCTCCCCGTTACCCCCGCAGCCCCACCCACCTACACCTTCCGGTGAATCGACTTGTAGCTCAGGTAGGCGTTCAGGCCCTCAATCCCGTACTCCGTTCCCAGCCCGGAATCGTGCCGCCCGCCAAACGGCGCGGCGTGGTTGGAGGCAAAGAAGTTCAGGCCCACGGAGCCGGTGTCCATCCGGTCAGCTACCGCGAGGGCAGCCTCGGAGTCTGCGCCAAAGACCAGCCCGCCCAGACCGAACTCGGTGTTGTTGGCGAGGGTCACTGCCTCCTCAACGCTGCCGCCGGCGTCGTTGTATTTGAGGATGGTGATCACCGGCCCGAAGATCTCCTCTCGCGAAATCCGCATGTCCGGCGTGACATCGGCGAACACGGTGGGTTCCACGAAATAGCCGTTCTCCAGTCCCCCACCCAAGGATGCAGCCCGCCCGCCGGTGGTGGCGCGGGCACCCTCGGCCAGCCCGGATTCCACGTATTCCAGCACGGTCCGGTACTGAGATTCCGTGGCGCAGGGACCGAAAACGGTGTCCGGTTCCAGCGGGTCGCCCTGCTTCCCGGCGGCGATGGTGGCCGTGACCATGTCCACCACCGCGTCGTAGCGGCTGGCGGGGGCAAGGATCCTGGTGGAGATGTAGCAGGTCTGCCCGGTGTTGCGCATGGAGGACTTGATGAGGACCTTGGACATGGCGTCCAGGTCAGCGTCGGGCAGCACAATGGCGCTGGACTTTCCGCCCAGCTCCAGCGTGACCGGGCGCAGCAGCTCACCGCAGGCCGCGGCAATTTTCCGGCCCACCGGCGTCGAACCCGTAAACGCCACCTTGGCCACGCCGGGGTGCTTGACCAGCACGTCGCCGAGCCGGCCGGAGCCGGTCACGAGGTTGACGACGCCGGCAGGGACGCCTGCCGCGGCGATCGCGTCGATGATCACCCGGATGGACAGCGGCGTGGGCGATGCCGGTTTGATCACCACGGTGCAGCCGGCCAGCAGTGCCGGTGCCAGCTTGATGATCACCAGGTTGATGGGGAAGTTCCACGGTGCGATCAGTGCGCACACTCCGAGCGGTTCGCGCCGGACCACGGACTCGCCGCCGCCGCGCGGAAACGGGCGGACGTCCTCCCGCTCGAGGTACCCGGCGAGGGTGGCGAAGTAGCGGAAGATGCCCGCCGCGTTGGCCGCCGCGCCGGCGGATTCGGCCACGGGCGAGCCGTTTTCTCGGGAGTTGGTCAGCGACAACTCCTCAGCCCGCTTCTCCACTTCGTCGGCGATCCGGAGCAGGTAGGCGGCCCGCTCGGACGGGGTCAGCCGGGGCCACGCGCCGTCGTCGGCACTGGAGAAAGCGCGCTGGGCGGAGCCGACGGCGGCGTCCACATCTTCCGGGGTTCCGTCCGGTACCGAGCCCCAGACTTCACCGGTGGCGGGGTCGGTCACCGGGTTCCGTCCGGTCCCCCGCGATGGTTGCCAGGCACCGTCGACGAAAATCGTGTCAACGTGCGTGTGCGGCAGGGACAGTTCCGCCCGGGCGGCCTGCGACGAAGCGTGGGTGGCGGAGGTCATCGGATCACTCCCGTCTTGAGCAGGGCGTTGGAGCGGTTGAGGTCGGCCGTCGCCATGTCCACGGCGGCCTGGGTGATGAGTTCGGGCACGATTTCGGTGGCCAGCCTGTCCGTGTAGGTGGCCGGGTCCATGGCGAACCATGAGGAAGCCAGCGAGATCCCGGCGCGGTCGAAACGCCACAGCCTGTCGGCGTCGCGCATCAACGCGTCCTCCAGGGACCGGGCCACCTGCCGGGTGTCATGGCCGTCGATGATGTCACAGACGCGTTCCACGAACTCAGCGGCGTAGCCCAGTTCCGGGAGCACCCGGCGTGCCACGTTGCAGCCCTGCTGCTCGTGTTCGTAGCGGATGGCGGCCTTGCGCCAGTCACCGGTGAAGCCCTCGGAAATGATGCGGGATTCGTCCACATGGGCCCAGCCGGTGTCGTGCAGCAGGGTGGCCACGCGCACCAGTTCGGCGTCGGCGTCGGGGTAGGCCCGGCACAGCCGCTCGGCGTAAGCCAGGGAGATGGGCAGATGGATGTCGTTGCCGCGCGTCCGGGTTTCGTGGACAACGGCCTTCCAGAGCGCGTCGAGCTCCTCAAGCGCAGCGGGCGTGTTGCAGATGGCGGTGGTGTCCACCGGACCGGCAGGGGGAACGGGCCGGATGCTGTACTCCGCGGCGAACGCCTCGGCCGGCACGTCCGGCCCGGCGGTGGGGCCGGCGTCCGTGCTGCCGGCTGCTACCGGAGTCTTAGGGGTGCTCATAATGCTCCTTCGGGTGGGCCAACCTACTGTTTGAGTGCAGCTAGCTGTCCGTGGTGATGGTCTTGAGTTGCGTGGCGGGGTCCGCCGCGGCGTCGGCCGGGATGTTCTGGCCCTTGGCCAGGGCGTTCTTTACGGCCATGAAGTCCAGCGGGGCATTGACGCAGTCGGCCGCGATGACCTGCCCCTGGCGGTAGTACAGGACGCTGAACTTTCCGCGTTCCTCGTCGCGCCGGAGCACCGTCTGGTCGTAGCCGTTGCACAGGCCCGCGATCTGCAGTTTGAGGTCGGCCTGGTTGGACCAGAACCACGGGATGCCCGCGTATTCCTCGCGCCTGCCCGTGAGCGAGTAGGCTGCCACTTTGGCATGTTCGATGGCGTTGTTGACGCTTTCCAGCCGGATCCGCTCCCCCGGCTCGGAACCGGGGACGGGGTTGGGCATGTTGGCGACGTCGCCCACGGCAACGGTGGTGCCGTCCGAGGCCAGGGCGAAGCGGTCCACCACCACGCCGTTGTCCACGGCCAGGCCGAGCTGCTCGGCCAGCTGGGTGTTGGGGACGACGCCTATGCCGATCAGCACGATCTGCGCCGGCAGCACCGTGCCGTCCTGAAGTTCGACGGCGGCGACCCGGGTCCCGCCGTCGGCCGCACCTGCGGTAAACCGCGCGGCGCTTGTGTTGAGCCGGATGTCCAAACCGCGGGAGCGGTGCGCCAGCAGGAAGTACTCGGCAGTCTCCTCCCCCACCGCCCGGCCCACCAGCCGCGGCCCGAATTCGAGCACTGTGACGTTTTTGCCCATCTTCTGCAGGCTGGACGCGGCCTCAAGGCCAATGAACCCGCCGCCGATCACCACCACATCGGTGGCGTCCCCCACCCGGGCCTTAAGCGCCAGGGCGTCGTCGGCGTTGCGCAGGTAGAGCACGCCGTCGAGGTCGCCGCCCTCGATCTCCAGCTTCCGGGCGCGGGCACCCACTGTCAGGGCCAGCCGTTTGAAGGGGTACTCCCGGCCGGAGGACGCGTGCGCCACCCCGGAACCGTCCGCCTCCTTGTCGATCCGGACGATGTACTCGCCCTTGACCAGGTCCACGTTGTGCTCGGCCCAGTACTCGTTGGAGCGGAAGATCAGCGATTCACTTTCCACCGTCCCCTGCAGGAACTCCTTGGACAGCGCCGGCCGCTGGTACGGCCGGTGGTCCTCGTCCCCGAGGAGCGTGATGTGCTCATCGAAGCCCAGGGCCCGGAGCGACACCGCGAGCTGGACGCCGGACTGGCTCGCCCCGATGATCAGGAGCCCGGTCCGGGTGGGAACAGTGGTGGCCGAGGTGCCGGTTGTGGCGCTGGCCGGCTGCGCCGCTGCGTGCGTGCCCACGGCTACACCTGGGTTTCCGGGGTGGTGACGAACAGTTCGGTTCCGTCCGTCAGGCGCAGCTGGCAGGACAGCCGGGAGTTATCCTCGCGGTCCACTGCGGTGCCGTAGAGCATCTCGTCCTCCATGTCCTCCATGGGCGGGAGCTGCGAAACGCAGTCATCCCGGACAAAGACGTGGCAGGTGGCACAGGACAGCGAGCCGCCGCACTCGGCCACGATGCCGGGAACGCCGTTGCGCACCGCGGTTTCCATGACCGAGTCGCCCACATTGCCCTCGACGTCGCGGATGGCGCCTTCAGCGTCGGTGAAGTGAACCGTTGGCATTGGTCCTCCTTGGGGTTGAAGTTGGTTGCTGGTGAAGGGACGGGCCATCAGATGAACTGCCGGCCGCCGTCCACCACCATGGTCTGTCCGGTGTAGTACGAGCTGTCCGGTCCGGCGAGGAAGAGCGCGGCCCCCACGATGTCCTCAGGCTGGCTGGCCCGCTTGATGGCACCGCGGTCCACGCCGTAATTCTCGGCGTTTTCCATCAGCCCGTAGCTGGCCTCTGTGAGGGTGAAGCCGGGGGCGATCGCGTTGACCGTGATCCCCCGCCGGCCCAGTTCCTTGGCCATGACCCGGGTCAGGGCCACCACTCCGCCCTTGGAGGCGACGTAGTGCAGCCACTGCTCCGAGCCGCTGAAGATGGTGGCGCTGGAGAGGTTGATGACCCGCCCGCCCTCCGGCAGGTAGGGACTCGCGGCGCGGGTGACCAGCCAGGGGCCTTTGAGGTTCACATTCATCACCAGGTCCCATTCGGCCGGGTCGATGTCCTCAAACGGCGTGCGGGTGACCGTCGCGTATACGGCGGCGTTGTTAAGGACGACGTCGATGCTTCCGTTTCCGAAGTCTGCGCACTTTTTCGCGAGGTCTTCCGTGGAGTCCACGCTGGTGACGTCGGCCGCGAAGGCCGCCGCCTCCGCACCGGCCTCGCGCACCAGTTTGGCGGTCTGCTCGGCTCCCTCGAGGTTGATGTCGGCCACCGCCACGCGGTAGCCGCGGCCGGCGAAGCCGAGCGCGAACGCCCGGCCCAGCCCGCCTGCGGCACCGGTGATGAGGACGGTCCGGGTGCGCTGAAGGTCCATGCCACCGAGGGTATATTCCGCGGTAGGCATCTTCGGCTCAGACATGGCTGTGGGTGTGCGCGCCGGGGCCAGCTACAACTAGCTCATCCTCGGCATCCAAGATCTGGACCGTGCCCTTGGTCCCGTCAACGCGCAGCCGCTGGCCGGTCTTGATGGTGGTGGACGCGGAGCCTGTCCCGGTGACGGCGGGCAGTCCGTATTCCCGGCACACGATCGCAGCATGGCTCATCATGCCGCCGATGTCTGTGACGGTGGCCTTGATCTTGCCGAAGATCGGGCCCCAGGACGGTGCCGTCACGGTGGCAACCAGGATTTCTCCCTGCTGGATCTCGGAGAGCTGGTCGGCGTCGGTGATCACCCGGGCCAGGCCTTCCACCACGCCGGGGGACGCGGCCATGCCGCGCAATCCGCCGCCCTCCACTTCCTCGCCGGCGCCCAGCCACTGCTGGACCTGCTCGGTGGTGATGCCCCAGAGCATCCGGGTGAAGGGTTCGGTGATGGACTCCGGCGGGGTGTTCAGGGCCGGGGCCGGACGTGCGGTCTTCAGCGCGTCCACGATGCCGCGGCGGCGTTCGATTTCCTCCGGCCAGTAGTCGGGGCCGATGGGCCTGGCTCCCACGCCCCAGCCGGTGACCAGGTCAAAGAGGGCGTCGCGGACTTCGTTGCGGCCCAGGTAAAGCAGGTCGTCAGGTTCGGTCCAGAAGCCCTCGGCGGCCATCATGCGGGACAGCTCGCGGACCTTGCGCCAGAAGACGCCCATGGTCCAGTGCTCGATGTAGAAGTTGTGGTTTTCCACGTACGGGTAGGCGGTGGCGGCGAGGCCGCGCTTGGCGTCGAAGATGGCCTGGTTGTCGCCTTCGAGCAGGTCGCGGTATTCCTCGATGATGCGGTCGCGTTCGGCGATGAGGGCTTCGACGGGCCGCATGATTTCCTGGCCCTCGTCCACGCGGCGGATGTAGTCCGCGATGTAGCCCAGCGGGATCTCCTGGTGCTCGTTCCAGTACTTGTCGTGGCCGTAGAAGCCGTTGCCCACGGTGAAGTTGAACCACGGGTCCTTGGCACCCTCGTACTGTGCCATCCACTGCTCCCCGCCGGGAGCCGCGGCGATGGCACCCAGGGTGGCACCGACGTCGTCCGTGTTCCCGAAGTGGGGCTGGAGCCCCAGCTCCACGGCGAGCTTGGCGAGCTGCTTGAGCTCGTCGTCCGGGCGGAAGAGTTCCATGTCCACGCCCTGCACCATGGTGGCGATGGACTGGTCAGGAACGTTGGGGAAGACCTGCTTGCAGAAGTTGAAGAAGTCCAGGTAGGCGATGTAGCCAAGGTTCAGGAATTCGAAGTGGTACTGCCAGTTCTGGTAGGCCAGTTGGATGAGGCGGTCGTAGCTTTCCAGCAGCTTTTCGGAGCCGTCCTTGCCCTTGCCGGAAATGATGTCCTCCATGGGGACCATGTCCGGGAGCTTCGGGAAGGAGATGGTTTCCATCTCGGCGATGGTGCTCTTGACCTTGACGTGCCAGTCCTTGAGGAGCTGCTCCCAGTTCTGGAAGTAGTGGCCCACCCGCTGTTCGAACAGGGGCACGCGCGCTGCGATCTGGTCCTCCGGCACCGGAATGGGTGACATGTAGAGGTAGCCCAGGTGGACGCGGAATTCGATGCCGTTGGCGTTCGGGATCATCAGGTGCCGGGCGTTGTACTGGCCCAGGCACTTGACTGCGAATTCGCCGCCGATGGTTTCGAAAGGCTTGTACACGGTGGGCCAGTGCTGGCTGTCGCAGAACCAGAACTTGGCGTCTTCCTGCTCCTTGAGCTTGTCCTGGAAGACCAGATAGTAGGGATAGATCTTTTCCCAGCCCTCGGCGCCGGCGGGGACCGCGAGCTCGGAGGGTTTGGGGAAGGACTTCAGGGACATGGCGGTCCTTTCAATGGGGCTCAGCGTCGAGCCTTGGTGGGTGGAGCCTTTTATGGAGCCTTAGGCGGAGGGGTTCAGTGTTGGCGTGCTGAATCCGCTGAAATAGCCGCCGGGGACGACAGGCTGCTGGGCTGTCTGCGGAGCCGGCTTGGAGGAATGGACGGTTTCGGGGCGGGACTGCAGCAGCAGGAGATTTTCGCCGTCCGGCAGGTCCGCGTCGAGGGCCCACTCGATGTCCTGCGGGCACTTGTAGTGCTTCTCGGCGCGCTTAGCCATCTGCGCGACGGCGGTGAGTTCCGTATCGGTGAGGCTGCGGCGGCCGCGGCGTTCGGCGTCGACGTCGCGTTCCACGAGGCGTTTGGCATCCGCGTCCGGGACCAGTTCGGCATGCTTGTCGCCGAGGTGGTCGGTGACGACGGCGAGCGTGACCTTATCCAGGACGATGTTGTCCGGAGTGACCTGGCCCGAGACCACCATTTCGCCCACCCCGTAGGAGGAATCGATGGTGATTTTTGAACGGTCACCGTTGGTGGGATCCATGGTGATGGCGACGCCGGAGACACGGGAGTTGACCATCTTCTGCACCACCACGGCCATCGACAGTCCCTCATCGGGGATGTTGTTCTTGAGCCGGTAAATGATGGCGCGGGAGGTGTAAAGCGAGGCCCAGCACTGGCGGATGTGCTCGGTGACTGCCTTGACGCCGTCGAGCCACAGGTAGGTGTCCTGCTGGCCGGCGAAGGAGGCGTCCGGCAGGTCCTCCGCGGTGGCGCTGGAACGGACGGCCACCGGGACCGGGGCGTCAAAGCGGTTCATAAGGGATTCATAGGCCCCTACGGTGAGTTCACGCATGGCCTGGGGCACCGGGCGGGAGCAGATGTCCTCTCGGATGTCGGCGGAGACCTTGTCTACCTGCTTCATGTCCTCGGGATCGAGTTCCGCGAGCAGCTGGTTGATCTTGGCGGTGATGCCGGCTTCGTGCATAAACGCGTCGAACTGCGCGGTGGTAACCACAAAACCGGGCGGGACAGGCATGCCGGCAGAGGTCATGGTGACCAGGGATGCACCCTTGCCGCCAAGGTTTTCAAGCTTCGGCTCAATTCCGCCGTCGAAGAACTGGATGTATACGTTGCTTTGCATGGTGCTTAGGCCTCCCAGCTGACAGGAACGGTCTCGGGGACACGGAAGGAGAGGTTTTCGCGGAAGGCGATGCCGTCCGGGTCCTCGAGCTGCAGCTCCGGGGCGAGCCGGGCCACTTCCTCGAGCGCGATTTTGGCCTGGAGCTTGGCGAGCATGTTGCCCAGGCAGTAATGGATTCCGAACCCGAAGGAGAGGTGCTCGCGGGCGTTGGGGCGGGAGATGTCGAAGTCCTCGCCTGCCTCGAACTTGCCTTCGTCGCGGTTGGCCGAGCCCATCAGGAGCAGCAGTTGAGAGCCTTCCTCGATGGGCACGCCGCCCACTTCGGTGTCTTTCAGGGCCTTGCGGCGCCAGCCGACGATGGAGCCGGCGTAGCGCAGGACTTCGTCGATTGCGGCGGGGATCTTCTTGGGATCCTCCACCAGCTGCTGCCACTGTTCGGGGCGGGCCAGAAGCTCGCGCAGGGCGTTGGAGATCAGGGTGGTGGTGGTCTCGTGGCCGGCGAAGAGCAGACTGTAGAGGACTGAGGCGATCTCGTGGTCCGAGATTTCGGCGCCTTCCTGCTGGGCTTTGACGAGGTCGCCGGTGAGGTTGTCACCGCCCTGTTCGTGGGCCACGCGGACCAAGCGGAGGCATTCCTGCCAGTACTCCACCAGGTTGTGGGCGTGCGGGATCTGTTCCTCATCGGTCAGGTCGCCCCAGGTCATCGCGGCGCGGGAATCGGACCAGCGCTTGAAGGTATCCACCTGGGAGACGTCCGCACCGATCAGCGTCAGGATGGTGATGGTGGGGACGTCGTAAGCGAGGTCTTTGACCAGGTCGCCGCGGCGTTCGGGGCGGGCCAGCATTTTTTCGATCAGGGCCACGACGTTCCGCCGGATGAAGGGCTCGAGCGCCTTGTAGCGGCGTGGGGTGAAGGCCTTCTGGACCACGGCGCGGATGCGGGTGTGTTCCGGCGGACGCCTTGCGGAAAGGCCGGAGTAGGCGGTGAAGCCGCCCTCTTCCATGATCTTCTTGGCGGCGGGGCCGCGTTCGCGGACCGGGGCCTGCGCGTTTTCGCTGGAGAAGGTTTCCCAGTCCTCGAAAACTGCTTTGATGTCGTCGTAGCGGGAGACGACGTAGAGGCCCACGCGGTCATCGAACATCACGGGCTGTTCGGTCCGCAGCTCGGCGTAGGCGGCGAAGGGATCCTTCATCTGGAAGGGCTCGTAGCCGTGATGCCCTTCGGGGGCTTCGGCGCCGTAGCCGAAGGGACAGCGGCCGGCCGTTTCTGTCGACGATGACATCTGGACTCCTGGTGTCTTGGTGGCGCCCGGCACCCGTTAGGGTGGTGGGGTTTCTTAGGCACCAGTGTGGTCCACATCACCGGCCCATGGATATGGGTGGCTTCCACTGGGCGGAAGTGAACTGCGGAGGCTGACGCACGTTTCCTAGAAAAACACAAGGTGCCGGCAGCAAGCTCATCGCGGGGGCACAACTACATCACCAGCACCACGTCGCCCCCTCGGACAGGACAGTTTGCCAATAGGGGGGCGCATCGTGCGTGTAGACCAGCAAGACCAAGAAGTGCGGCTGAAAGGCCGCCTGGCTCGGCGCCGGCGGGTGGTGGGGATGGCGGCTCTGGGCGCTGTCCTTGCGTCAGGGCTGAGCGCTCTGCCGCCGGCCGTTGCGGCGCTGCCTGCAGGCGGTGCCGGACTGTCGCAGTCCGCTATGGCGGGGATGCTGCCGGCAGCCCTGCCTGCCGGCACTGCGGGCGTGGGCCCGATCGACCCGACCAACGGTTACCCGTACTGGTATGCGGACGGAGGAGATGCGGATAAAGGTCTGGAGCCCGTCCGGCTCGAGCTGTGCCTGGACACGCAGGGCTGCCCGGTCATCGGTATCGAGTACGATCCGTCGCAGCCGCTAGCCATCCCCGGAAACTTTCCCGAAGAGTCGTTCTGGTGGTCGGGCGAAACCTCGCTGACCTTGCCCGGCGGGGCCGAGGCACGTCTAATCATGGCCCAGGAGGCGGCCTTCACGGGTGAAGCGGCGGCCCAGGGGCAGCAGAACGGATTCGCCCGGCTTCGGATCCGTCTCGAGGACGGTGTGCCGGGCCAGCAGTACACCTTTACCCACCCGTACGGTGTCGACGTCCTCACGGCCGATGACCAGGGACGGATCCGCTACACGGAAGACATCGGCTGCATGCAGCAGCCTTGCAGCTGGGATGAGCCTTCCAAGGGACGCGTCGGCCCATTCCTGCGCTGGGACCCCGCGGTCCAGCCCTTGGCACCTGTTGGTTTCATCGGTGACCCCAACGTCGAACACGAGGTGGTGGGCAGCCCTTACGGCACGGACTACTTCCAGGTCTCCGGTCCCGGGACGGCAGGGAGCGAAACGGCTCGGACGGATGTGTTCGCCATTCAGGGCAAGATCGCCACCCTGAAGGCCGGTGTGGACAAGCCTGGCGGCGTCTACAATTCTGCGCAGGCGATCAAAATCCAAGCGTCATTGCCCGACAAGGCGAGGATCATCTACACCACGGACGGCACGGATCCGCGCATCAACGAGGACGGGACCGTCAACGGTACCGAATTCGTTCCGGAGAAGGGTGACCTCGCCGCGGCAGCTACCGTCGAACTGGCCACGCCCGGTCCAACAACCCTGAAGTACATGGCGGTCGACCTCGAGTCGAAGGATAAGGCCACGGCGATTTACACCGAAGATTACGAGCTCGACGCCAGCCGGCCCTGGTTGGAGGCAACACCGAATGCGGCCGCCGGTCCCTTGGCCGGGCCGCAGAGCGTCACCCTGACCGGGTCCACCAACGATCCTGCCACGGCACCGAATATCTATTACACGATGGATGGCGCGGCCCCGGAGTTCACAGGGGAAGGGGAACCGGCCGGCTCCACCCGGGAATACACCGGTCCGATCCCCCTCGGCATGTCCGCCACCATCCGGGCCGTTGCCGTCGACCCGGCAACCGGAACTTCGGGCGAGGTCCGTTCCTTCCCGTTCGAGGTCCACAACCTTTCTGCCATCGGTCCGGTGGGTGACCATGGGTTCCCCCTCTGGCTCAAGGACCATGGCTGGGAAGGCCAGGAACCTGTCCAGCTGGACCTGTGCCTGGATGACCCGCTGTGTCCGGTCGTCGATGACCGGCCCGATCCCACTCAGCCGACCTCCTGGCCAGATAACTTCCCGGGCGAGGCGTTCTGGTTCTCCTCCGACACAGTGGTTACGGTGGGCGGCGAAGAGGTCCGGCTGACGCTGGGCTCGGAGGCCGCCTTCGGTGCGGACTTCGTACAGGCGAACGCGCAGATCGGCTTCGGCCGGGTCCGGATCCGCGGCGATGAGGTCTTCGAACCGGGGGCAACGTACCGGTTTACGCATCCTTACGGAACGCTGGATCTGACCGCGGACATTGACGGCAACATCAACTACACGGAAGATCTGGGCGCCATGAACGCCACGGGCGACTTCTCCGGGATGTTGGCGGGACGGATCGGTCCGTTCCTGCGCTGGACCGAAGGCGCACCCGAGGGCTACCTCGGCGACGGCGCGACGCCGCACGCCGTGGTTGGCAGCCCGTATGACACAAACTTCTTCAGGATCGAGCAGATAGCCTACGCCAGCGGCGACGCGCTCGAGAACCCGGAGGTTCTCGCCGAGACCGACGAGTTCGTGGTTCAGGGCCGGACCACCGGCGCGACCCCGCCGACGCCGGAGCCGACACCGACAGCCACGGCGGGCACAGCCGGAGGGCTGTTCGCCGCGGACCAGCTGGTGGCGCTGACCGCAGCACCGGATACCGCACAGATCTTCTTCACGACAGACGGCACGGACCCGACGACGGGCAGCACACTGTACACGGAACCGATCGCGATCACGGCCGAGGGCGTGACGACGATTAAGTTCATCGCGGTGAACAACGGCGTCGCCTCCGGGATCGTGACAGAAACGTTCACCTTGGACAAGACGGCGCCCGCCCTGACTGCAAATGTCGACGGGAGCGAGGTGCCCGCGGACACCGCACTGACCCTGTCGGCCGAGGAGAACGCGTCCATCTTCTTCACCCTGGACGGCACCGTGCCGACTGCTGACAGCACCTTGTACGCCGCACCGGTGCAGCTCGCCGGAGGCCAGACCCTGCGGGCCATCGCCATCGACGGCGCCGGTAACGCCAGCGGCATCGGCAGCTGGACCGCTGCCGCGGCAACAGGCGGAGAGGCTCCGGGTGGTGGCGGCAACCCCGGTGGTGAGAGTCCGGTCGATCCGCCGGCCGAGGAACCTGTGACGCAGGAGTCCTCCGGCCGCGACTTCACCGGTGATTCGAAGGCCGATGTCATCACGACGGACACCTCCGGCAAGCTGTGGCTGTACGTTGGCAACGGCAAGGGAGGCTTTGCGGCCAGGAAGCAGATCGGCCGGGGCTGGGACAGCATGACCAGCGTTGTCAGCGCCGGCGACACCAACACCGACGGCAAGGCGGACCTGGTGGCCCGCGACAAGGCCGGCAAGCTATGGCAATACGCCGGCACCGGCACCGGCTTGTTCGCGCCGAGGAAACAGATCGGGTGGGGCTGGAACGGCATGACCAGCATCGTTGCCCCCGGTGACTTCAGCGGCGACGGTAAAGCTGACCTGGCAGCCCGCGACAAGGCCGGCAACCTCTGGCTCTACGCCGGCGACGGCAAGGGCAGCTACGCCCCGAAGAAGATCGGCTGGGGCTGGAACAGCATGACCATGATTGTCGGTGTTGGCGACACCACCAGTGACGGCAAGAACGACCTGATTGCCCGCGACACGGCCGGGAACCTGTGGCTCTACGGGGGCAAGGGTGACGGAAACCTGGCGCCGAAAAAGAAGATCGGCTGGGGCTGGAACAACATGACACTGCTGATGGGGCCCGGCGACTTCAGCGGTGACGGCAAGAACGACCTGATTGCCCGCGACACGGCCGGGAACCTGTGGCTCTATGGGGGCAAGGGTGACGGAAACCTGGCGCCGAAAAAGAAGATCGGCTGGGGCTGGAACATCATGAAGAAGATCTTCTGATCCGTTCCAGACCACACTGAACCAGCTCCACAGTAGGCACGCACAGTGGCCCCCACCGGTTTTCCGGCGGGGGCCACTGCTGTACACCCGGCATGGGCATTTGTTTTTTGGTGCTTCTTCAGGCGCCGGCGTACTGGGATTCGACGGCGGCGTTCAGTTCTTCGAGGGTCGGCGGGTTCGCTCCCGGGCGCCGTATGGTGATGCCCGGGGAGGTGAATTGTGAGCCTTCAGCGCCCTTGGTGATGACTGTTAACCTGACGCCCAGTCCGAGAATGTGAGCCGCGGCTACGTCCAGGCTTTCCGGGGCGATGGCCGTGAGGTAATCCATGGGCTATTGCGTGACCTTAAGTTCGTGAACCGTCAGGTTCCGGAATGTGGCTGTTCCTTCGTGGGCGTAGAGCCGGATGCAGTTGTCGCCCTCAAGCGGGAAGACTCGATGTGAGTGCACGACGCGCCCGTCTCCGACGAACATCTCGACGCTCGTGCGGTCCACGAGGATGCGGATCGTGAGGCGTCCTGTCGAGGGGTCGATCGGGGTTTGGGTTTCGCCGGCCGTTGGGTTGATCGTGGGGCGGCGGTTGAGGTACGCGAAGGGGCCGCGGAGGAATGCCCCTGCAGCGACATGCCTTCCGCCGCCGGGTGCGCGGCATACCTCTAAACCAACGTTGGCGGGCGCGGCGGCGGGGTCCCACACCAGCTCGCAGGACAGGTCGTAGGCGAGTGCCCGGACGTTGAGGTCGCGCGTGCCCGCTACCTGCACGTCGCCCAGGCGATGCGTGCGCTGCACGTGGTTCACAAGCGCGGCCGTGGGTGCGGAGGCGAGGTAGTAGCCACCGTTTCCCTGCTTCAGGCGGACGTCGCGCACAATCATGTCGTCGCCGTTGTAGGCGTCGGTCGCGAGGGTGGGCGTGTTGTGGGGATAGTCCCAGAAGTTCGCCCATCCGATCGCCCGGCGGAGGGTGTCGTCCTCGGCCCCGGTCGCGTCGTGATGCGGGTAGGTCACTGCCCCGTAGAAGTCGAAGCCATAGTCGAGCCATTCCGGCTCGGGATGGTCGGGGGTGAAGGAACTGCCGTCGAAGTCGCCGGTCCAGTACGCGTAGGTCGCGGGCAGGCCGCGGCCTTTGCCGTTCGCGCTCGTGCCGAGGATCCAGTGTGACGTACCGTCGTCAGCGGCCATGCGGAAGATGTCGGGGCACTCGAGCACCCCCAGGTCGGTGCGGACGAATTCGCCGACGCGCTGCCAGGACCGCAGGTCCGGGGAGGTATAAAAGCCGAGCTTTTGCCCCTCGGCGTTGGCCATGAACCACCGCTCACGGTCGGCGTCCCAGATCACCTTGGGATCGCGGAAGTCGGGCACTCCGGGGTTGGGCAGCACCGGGGCCGTTCCACCGGGCTGGAACGAGCGCCCGCGGTCGGTCGAGTACCAAAGGTACTGGGCCTGGCGACCAACAGGCGCCTGCGTCACGAGGGCGATCACCGCGCCGTCGCCGTATCCCGCGGTGTTTCGCTCGTCAACCACAAGGCATCCTGACCAGCAGTCACCGTTGCCGTTGCTGAACTTCGGGATCGCGACGCCGCGGTCACGGAAGGCGACGTGATCGCTTGTCGTCGCGC
This sequence comes from Pseudarthrobacter sulfonivorans, assembly GCF_031454915.1. Lineage (GTDB taxonomy): Bacteria > Actinomycetota > Actinomycetes > Actinomycetales > Micrococcaceae > Arthrobacter > Arthrobacter sulfonivorans_C. The sequence goes on from NZ_JAVDRS010000002.1 coordinate 757,059, forward strand.
GGCGCCACGACGTACCCCCGCCGCCATCCAGGTAGTCGGCGTTGTATAGGTAGTAGTAGTGGTACTGCCCGTCAACATAGATGGGGCGCTGCGGGTCGTTTTTCCAAGCGTCGGGCACGCTGAAGTGATACATCGGCCGCATCCGGGATGATCCTTTCGAGAGGGAGCCGCCCGGCGCCGTGTCGGAAGTGACCGACGGGGCCGCCGCGGCGGCAGACCCGGCAAGCGGTCCGGACAACGCGAGCGATCCGCCGAGCGCAACCGCACCGGCGCCGGTAAAGAGTGCACGGCGGGAAACCGCGGGTGAATCTTCCATGAGTTCGCTTTCGTTCTGAGGAACGGGACGGAAAGGTACCGGGTTGGCCTGTGTTAGGGCAACAGGGTCCTGCTACCTTCAAAGATTTCAGCCATGGTCCATGCGTCGAGGGAGAGCAGCCGCACGGTACCTTCGGAGGCCGCGAGGCTCACGTGTTCACCGCCCAGGGTGGGGTAAACGCGGGCAGTGAGGGGCATTCCGTTGGCAAAAATTTCGAGGGCGGATCGGTCCAGGAGGACACGCAGGTGGACCCGGCCTTCGGGCATCGGGAGCGGTCCGGACTTGTCCTCCACATCAACAGTCGGATCCAGGCTGCTCCGGGTGCGGTCGAGGCGGAGTGTGCCGTGGTCGCCGCCTTCGGCGGCCCGGCACAGCTCGATCACTGTTTCCTCCTTCGGTGTTCCGTTGGCACCACCGTCAGCCGATCCCAGCAGGCCCAGCCGCAGCACAGCACCCGGCGCGAGCTGGATGTCCAGTTCAAGGTCCAGTTGGCTGCCGGACACCCCCGTATCCGCAGGGGTCCCGGCGCCCGTCAGCACCTGTCCCGGGAGGCTTACGGTGTCCCGGCGCAGCTTCTTGATTTCGGGCACGGGTGCGAAACGGAGGGTTCCGTCGTCCGCCAACGTGGCGACCCGCGGCAAGCTCATGACGCCCGACCAGCCGGCCTCCACCATCGCGGCGTCGCTGCGGCCCTCCTGGAGCCAGCCAAACATGATGCGCCGGCCGGACTCGTCCAGGAACGACTGCGGCGCGTAGAAGAACCGCCCGCCATAGTCGAGCCGATGCAGCCCGGCAGGTTCGAAGGAGTCCCCCGAGTAGCGGCCGGTCCAGTACAGCGGGTGCAGGGTCTCGCCGTCGTTCCATGCGGAAAAGACCAGCACATCGGATGCGTTATCAGCAGAAGAGGGTGTGCCTAACGGGCGCCCGTCGACCCTGAACAGGTCCACGCATTCCCACATGGTGCCGGTCCAACCGGTATCACCGGAAGCTCCTTGCGAGGCATCGCCAATGAACAGCGGCCCGATGTAATCCCACGCCCGCAGATCGGCCGACTCGTAAAGGAACGCTGTGCCGCCGCGCCCGCGGATGCCCGAGCCCACCAGTTGCCGCCATTTTGTGCCCTCGCGCCACACGCAATGGTCGCGGTAGGCGGTGATGTCGACGCCGGCCGGCGGGGCTGCAATGACTGGATTCTCGGGCACTTTGGTCCAGCTCGAAAAATCAGCAGACCCCACGGCGACGCATGCCAACTCCCGTTCTCCGGCCCGTCCCGAGTAGACCAGGGTGGGCGTGCCGTCGTCGTTGACCAAAACCCCGGACCAGCAGCCCTCGGCGTCCGGACCCTCGGACGGTGCCAGCGCGACTGGATGGTCGGACCAGGTGACGAGGTCGGTGCTGGTGGCGTGGCCCCACTGGATGTGGTGGTGGAAAGCGCCCTCCGGATTGTATTGGTAGAAGAGGTGGTAGGTGCCGTTCCACTGGCTTACGCCGTTGGGATCGTTGAGCCAGCCGGCCGGTGAAACGAAGTGGAAGCGGGGGCGGAGCGGGTCAGCCTCGGCGCGGGCAACAAGCTCGTCTTGGGGAACGGTGGCGAGCGGGTGGGTCAGTTCGGTCATGCGGAGGCCTTCTTGTCTGTAGGTCCCGTTGCCGGCGCGGGTTCAGTCGCCAGCGCATGGCCGCCGGCGCCGGCGAGCGGCCGGTAGAGGTGGCAGCGGACCCAGTGGCGGTTGTGGGGGTCGCCCACGTGGTGGCGTACGGGTTCCTCGACGGAGCAGGGCTGGTCCGGATCGCCGTCAAAAGCGCAGTTCGTCGAGGCCATGACCGCTTGGCGCAGTTCGGCACGGCGGACGGGATCGTAGGAGCCGGCCCGGGCCGGGTCCGGGACGGCTGAGACCAGCAGCTGCGTGTAGGGGTGGGCCGGGTTGGCCAGCAGGTCCAGGGACTCGCCTTCTTCAACGATCTCTCCGGCGAACATCACCGCGGTCCGGTCCGCGAGGTAACGGGCTGAGGCGAGGTCGTGCGTGATGTAGAGCATGGAGATCCCCTGCTCATCGCGGAGCTTCCGCATCAGGTTCAGCACGCCGATCCGGACCGAAACGTCCAGCATGGACGTGGGTTCGTCAGCGAGGATGACCTGGGGTTTTACGGCCAAAGCCCGGGCGATCGCGACCCGTTGACGCTGTCCGCCGGAGAGCTCGTGGGGGTAGGAGTTCAGCATGTCGGCCTGCAGGCCCACGGTGGTCATGAGCTCCTCGAGGAGGCGTTGGGTCTCCAGTTCGGCTCCGCGGCCGCCTGCGCCGCCCTTCCCGTGGATCGCCAAAGAACGACGCAGGAAGTGCTCCACCCTGTGTGCCGGGTTCAGCGAGCCGAAGGGGTCCTGGAAAACCATCTGCAGTTGGGAGCGGAACGCCCGCGATGCCTGGAAACGGTCGCGCGTGAGTACATCGACGCCGTCGAGCAGGATGGCACCGGAGCTCGGCTTCTCGAGCCGGGCAACGCAGCGGGCCAAGGTGCTCTTGCCCGATCCGGATTCCCCCACCAGTGCGACGATTTCGCCGCGGCCAATGGCCAGGTCAACGCCGTGCAGAGCCCGGACCTCGTCCCGGGAGAACAGGCCGCCGATGGGGAACGACTTACCCAGCCCGCGGACCTCGAGGGCAGGGGTTTGGGTGGAAACATCCGGCCGTGATGAAGACTGCAGAAGGTGGCTCATCGTGCGGCTCCTTCCAGGACGGCTGCTTCGGCGTCGGCACCAAACGGGGCCACAAGATGGCCGGGCGCCGCTTCGGCGAGGTCCGGGATGCTCCGGAACTTCACGCCGTCGGGCAGTCCGGTGAGCGGAACCCGCGGGCCGGTGAGCGGCGGGAACGCGCCCATAAGGGCCTGAGTGTAGGGGTGTCGGGGGTTGGTATAGACGTCCTGGGCTTTTGCGGTCTCCACGATCCGACCGCCGTACATCACGGCCATGCGGTGCGAGAGCTCCACCATGAGGGACATGTCGTGGGTGATGAAGAGGACGGAGAACCCCAGTTCGCGTTGGAGTTCCTTGATTTGGGCCATGATTTCCTGCTGCACCACCACGTCCAGCGCGGTGGTGGGTTCGTCGAGGATCAACAGGGACGGCTTAAGCGCCACGGCCATGGCGATCACGGCGCGCTGGCGCATGCCGCCCGAGAGCTGGTGCGGGTAGGACTTGAGGCGTGCGGGGTCGATCCTCACCAATTCGAGCAACTCACCGGCACGCCGCAGCGATTCCTTGCGCGAGTAGCCGGCATGAGTGGTGAAAATATCCACGATCTGCTCGCCGATGGTCAGCACCGGGTTGAGGGAGTTCATGGCCGACTGGAACACCATGGCCACGTCCTGCCAGCGGAAGCGCCGCAGCTCCTCCGGGCTCATGGCCAGGACGTCCTTGCCGCCGAAGGAGATGCTGCCGCCGGCGATCTTCGCGGGATCCTTCAGGAGCCGCATGATCGAGTTGGCGATGGTGGACTTCCCACAGCCGGACTCGCCCGCCAGCCCGAACACCTCACCGGTGCCGATGCTGAAGGAAACACGGTCGACGGCGGTGGTAGAGCGGGTGTCGCCGATGTACTTGACGATGAGGTTCTTGACGTCCAGGACGGGCTCGTGGGAGCCGAAGGAAACTTGGGAAACTGTCACTTGGCGGCGCTCCTTTCGGTAATTTTGGGGGTTTTGATCTTCCGCAGCCGCGGGTTGGTGACTTCGTCCACGGCGTAGTTGATGAGTGCCAGGGCGAACGCGACCAGCGCGATGCAGACGCCCGAGGGAACAAAAACCCACCAGCTGCCGGTGAGCAAGGCGCCCTCGTTGCCGGCCCAGAAGAGGTTGTTGCCCCAGGAGACGGTGCTGACGTCGCCCAGGCCAAGGAACTCCAGGCCTGCCTGGGCGCCGATGCCGTAGATCACGCAGGCCAGCAGGGTACCCATGACGATCGAGGCCATGTTCGGCAGGATCTCGCGGAACATGATCCGGCCCGCCCGCTCGCCGGACACCACGGCCGCGGCCACAAAGTCCTTTGAGCGGATGGACAGCGCCTGGGAGCGCAGTACACGTGCCGACCCAGCCCAGCCGGTCACAACGAGGACCAGGATCACGGTTCCCAAACCCGGCGGCAGGAACGCGGCCAGGATGACAAGGAGCGGAAGTCCGGGCAGGAGCAGGAAGACGTTGGTCACCAGGGACAGTGCTTCGTCAATGAACTTGCCAAAGTACGCCGAGGCCAGGCCCACCAGAATGCCGATGAACGTGGATGCGAAGCCGACAGTCAACCCGACGAACAGGGAACTGCGGGAGCCGTGGACAGTCAGGGCAAGCACGTCCTGACCTTTAGCCGTGGTGCCGAGCCAGTGCTCGGGAGACGGTTCCAGCGAGGCCATCGCGGTGATCCGGGACGGGTCGCCGGGGAACAGCACGGGGGCCAGCAACGCAAGCACGATGAACGCGAGCATCACGATCATGCCCGCCAGGGCCTTCTTGTTGGTGATAAGTCCGTGGACAAAACTGCGGTTGGGCTTGCGGGCAGCTGCGGGCTCAGTGGACTCAGTGGGCTGCTTCAGAATTGCGGTTGTCATGATCGGTCCCTCAGTTGCTGCGCACGCGCGGGTCGAGGCGGACGTAGAGGATGTCCACCAGGAAGTTCGCCAGCAGCACGGCGGCGGTGATGGTCAGGAACAGGCCCTGCATAAGCGGGTAATCGAGGCCTTGGACGGCGTTAAGGAGCTGATAGCCGACGCCTGGATACGCGAACACCACCTCGGTGAGCAGCGCACCACCCACCACAAAGCCCAGGCCCATGCCGAAGCTCGTGACCGACGGGAGCATGGCGTTCCGTGCTGCATAGCGGAGCATGATGCGGCCCGGCCGGAGACCCTTCGCCTCGGCCATGGTGATGTAGTCCTCGGAGTTCGTGGCGATCATGGTGTTCCGCATGCCTAACATCCAGCCGCCAATGGATACCAGCACGATCGTCAGCGCCGGGAGTACAAGGTGCGCACCGACGTCGCCGATGAACTCCCAGGTAAACGCAGGCTCCAAACCGGCCGTGAACGCGTGGCGGATCGGGAACCAGCCCAGCACCACGCCAAACAGGTACAGCGCACCCATCGCGAGCCAGAAGTAGGGGAAGGAACCGATGAACACCAGCACCGGCGGCAGCGCCGAATCGATGGCACCGCCGCGCCGCCAGGCTGCGAGGATCCCAAGCAGGTTGCCCACGACGGCGGCAATCACCAGCGCGGTCCCGCCGAGCAGGAGGGTCCAGCCGATCTGGGACGAGATGACTTCGGTGACCGGGGTGGGGAAACGGGAGATCGAGACGCCCATCTGGCCTGTGAACACATTGTGCAGGTAGCCGATGTATTGCTCCCAGAGGGGCCGGTCATCCACGCCGAGCAGCTTGCGCAGCGCCTCGATCTGTTCAGGCTGCATTCTGTCCTGGGTGCGGGCGAACATACGGGATACGGGGTCGCCGGGCATGAAGCGCGGGAGCAGGAAATTCAGGGTGATGGATGCCCAGAAGGCGATCAGGTAGAAACCCAGACGGCGAAGGATGAAGTGCACGGTTTCCCTCCATTTCGGGAATTGTGGAAAGTTTGGGGGCACGCCCGGCGGGGTTTATCGCCCGCCGGGCGTACAGAATGAGCTGGTGGATGGGCCCACGCCGCCCGGGTTCCCTGGCCGAAGCGAAGCGAGGCCAGGGAGGCGGTGGGACTACTTGCGCGGTTCCAGCGTGGTCAGCACCAGGACAGTGGTGGGTGCACGGACCGAGAGGGTTGCGTACGGGTTGTCCTCAGTAGGCCAGCCGGTGAAGCGGGTGTCCGTGAAGGCACCCCATTCCGGGCCGGAGAAGAGCGGTACCAGCGGAGCGGCGTCGTTGTACTCTTCCTGCAGCTTGTTGGCGATGTCCTGCTGCTTGGACTCGTCGGACTCGGCCGCGAACTCGGCCAGCAGGGCATCAGCCGTGGTGTCTCCGAAGCGGTGGTAGTTGTCGAACGTCTTGGTGCCCACCGGCTTCACAGTTGATGTGCCCATCACGGCTGCGAAGTACTTGTACGGGCTGGGGTCGTTGGCACTCCACACAATGCCGGAGTCAAAGTCGCCGGTCTCGTAGCCAGCCACCACGGCAGCCCAGTCCGGCGAGTCCACCTTGGCCGTCACGCCAACCTCAGCAAGGTTCTGTGAGATCACGTTGGCCACGGACAACCAGTCAGAGGACGTCGCACCCACGGAGATCTTGAACTCAAACGGCTTGCCGTCCTTGAGCGTGCGCTTGCCATCAGCACCCTTGGGGTAGCCGGCCTTGTCCAGGAGGTCGTTGGCCGCCTGCACATCAAGCTTGGTCCAGGTGCAGTTGTCCTTGACCTCGTTGTTCTTCCAGGTTTCGTAGTTGCCGGAGAGTCCCGTGCAGTCGGCGGGCTCGGCGTAGCCGCTCATGCCGATCTTGGTCACCTGATCACGGTCCACAGCCATGCTGAGCGCCTTGCGGACGTCAACGTCGTTGAACGGCGCCTTGGTGGTGTTGAGCTGCCAGTTGATCATGGCACCCGTGGGAGGGAACCAGTACTGGCGGTGTTCCTTGTCCTTGGAGACGAACGTCTTTTCAATGTTCGGAATGTACTGCGGAGCCCAGTCGACGTCGCCGTTGGCAGCGGCGAGGTTGGCGCCATCGTTCCCCGCAAAGGCCAGCATCTTGATTCCGGCGATCTTCTGCTTTTCCGGCTGCCAGTAGTTGGTGTTCTTCTTCAGCACGAAGGACTGCGCCTGGAAGCTGTCCACTTCGGTGTACGGGCCGGTGCCGACCGGCGTGGCGTTGGCGTCCTTCTCCGGGTCAGCCAGCGCCGACCAAATGTGCTTCGGCAGGATGCTGAGCTGTCCGACCTCGTAAAGGGCCGGCGACCATGGCTTGTTGAAGTTAAACGTGACCGTGTTTCCTTCTGCGGTCACCGTCTCCAGGTACTCGAGGCCGCCCTTAATCTTCTTCTGGAGTTCGAAGGTGTAGGCGACGTCGTCGGCCACCAGGGGCTGACCGTCGGACCACTTCACGCCGTCGCGCAGGGTGAAGGTGACGGACTTGCCGTCTTCGGCGGCCTTCCACTCCGTGGCGAGCCACGGCACGGTGTCTCCCTTGGCCGGGTTGAAGATCAGGAGGGATTCGTAGATGGACTGCTGGACCATCGGGTTCACGGCGGGCGCGAACGGGTTGAAGTTCTGCACGAACGTACCCATGTCCTCACGCGGAATAGTCAGGAAGGCGTTCGCATTCGCTGCCGCGTCGGTGCCTCCGGAGTTGTTCACAGTGGCCGTACAGCCGGTCAGCAGCATTGCGCCCACAGCCAGTCCGGCCGCTGCAATGCGGGCAGACCTCAAGTATCGGGGTTGTGTCATGATGGTTATCTCTTTCCTATCTTCATCAGCAAGGTGAAGGGGTGGGTAAGGGTTAGCTCTTCGACATTGATTTCGCGGTCAGACCGAAGAGCGTTCTAGCAGCGGACAGTCGACCAATTGCTGGTCGGCAGTGATCGGCTGTCCTGCTGTCAGAGCGGCGAGCGTCTGGACTCCCAGAGCGCCCATTTTTTCGAATGGCAACGCAACCGTGGTCAGCTTTGGCCTGAGGTAGGCCGCAATCAGTTCCTGGTTGTCGAAGCCGATCACGGCGATGTCTCCGGGGATGGTCAGTCCCCGTTCCTTGATGGCGTCGTAAGCGCCCATCGCCATGCGGTCATTGAGGCAGAACAGCGCGGTTGGCCTTTGATCTTTGGGATAGCGGTCCAGGATTTGGCAGGCTGCCTCGTAGCCCCCATCAGCCGTCGCATACCCGGACACCACCAGTTCCGGATCCAGCTCCAGCCCGGCGCCCGCGAGTGCTTCGCGTGCACCCTCCAAACGCCCGACGGCTGCGGGGATGCGCGGGTCCAGATTGATGACTCCGATCCTGCTGTGGCCGGCCTGGAGCAAGCGTTCGACGGCCACCCGGCCGCCGGCGCGCTCGTCCGGGACGATCGAGGGCAGCTTCCCGTCCGCGTCAAAACAATTGATCAGGACAGTGGGAACCTCGTGGACGCTTTCCGGAACATGCACGCCGCGGTGGAATGTTGCCGCGTACAAAAGTCCCTCCACTCGTTGTTCCAGCAGCTTTTCAACGGCTGCATCTTCCAGGCCTTGGTTGGGTCCTACGGCATCGGCCTGGTCGGAAGGCGCGATGAGCAGGAACCGGTGGTCAAGCCAGGCTTGGTCCTGGGCGCCCTTGATGATGTCAACTGCAAACGGGGCCGTCACGATCTCGGTGACGAGTCCATACCAATCGCTGCGCTGGGAAGCCAGTGCGCGTGCTCCGGCGTTCGGGCGGTAACCCAATGCCTGCACGGCGTCGTTGATGCGGGTGCGCGTTTCCTCAGAAATACTGGCGTTTTCGCGGTTGCTCAGCACGAACGAGACCGCCGTCCGGGAGACACCGGCGTGCTTGGCGACATCATTCATGGTGACCCCGCGCTGCCGCACGGCCGCGGCCTTGTTCGGGGTAGTGGACTTCGCCATTGAATGCTCCGGTGATCTTAATGCTGGCGTTGGGCCAGCCGGTCGGTTCTGGTGCGCTCAGCGATTACTTACTTAGTAACGCGCGTTACCCGCCGAACATGTGACTCAGGTTACCCGCGTTACTTTGTCGCTGTCAAGGACTTCAGCGGCAGGGAACGGAGACGGGTTCTGGCAGGATCTCCCACCCCTTCCCGCATTCCCCGTAACGTGATCCGTATGGATAACCGAGCAGAGGTACGGCAGTTCCTGTCCTCCCGGCGCGCGCGCATTACCCCGGAACAGGCAGGCCTCGAACCGTACGGCGGGCGGCGCCGGGTGCCCGGACTGCGGCGGGAGGAAGTCTCCCGCCTGGCGGGCGTGAGCGTCGAGTACTACACGCGCCTGGAACGGGGAAACCTTGCCGGCGTCTCGGACAGCGTCCTTGATGCGATCGCGGGCGCTCTCGAACTGGACCGCGCGGAGCATGATCACCTGTACGACCTGGCGCGCGCGGCCACCACCTCAGGCCGCACCAGGCGTCCCGCCGGCTCCGCGTCGAAGGGTGTCCGCCCCGTGCTGCAGCACCTGCTGGACGCGATCACCGGCGCTCCGGCGTTCATCGGCAACAACCGGCTGGACATCGTGGCCGCCAACACCCTGGGCTACGCCCTGTACTCCGACATGTACCGCGGAACTGCGCGGCCAGCCAACCACTCACGGTTCATCTTCCTCGACCCTCGCTCGCAAAACTTCTATACGGACTGGAACAGCGCGGCCAGCGCCAACGTGGCCATCCTCCGCCGTGAGGCGGGCCGCAACCCGCACGACAAAGGCATCGCCGAGCTGGTGGGAGAACTCTCCATGCGCAGCGACGACTTCCGCACCCGCTGGGCAGCGCACAACGTCCGGCGCCACTATTCCGGCACCAAGTTGTTCCAGCATCCTGTGGTGGGGCTGCTCGAATTGGACTACCAGGTCCTGGAACTGGACGAGGAACCCGGCCACACCCTGACGGTCTATCCCGCTGTACCGGGCAGCCATTCCGAGGAAGCCCTCAAGCTGCTCGCCTCCTGGGCCGCCACGGAAGACATCGCGCGAACCGCGCAGGCGCACTCTCGGACCCGATAAAGACCCACCCAGGGCACCCTTCTCGAGGCTCTTCAAGGGGTCCCTGCCAGTACCCCTCAAGGCAGAGCCTCCCTCAGATCCCTGCGATGCGCTTTGATGGAATAGTGCCCGCGTGGTGCCAACCATCCCGCCCGGTCAACAACCTGACTCCGCAGCTCCATCCGCAAGCTGCCTGTCCCCTCTCAAACAGGAGAAAATATTGCTTACCGTTAACGCTTATGCCGCGCCGTCCGCTGACGGAGACCTCATCCCCACCACCATCGAACGCCGCGACGTAGGGCCCCACGATGTGCTGATCGAGATCAAGTACGCCGGTATCTGCCACTCGGACATCCACACCGTCCGCGGCGACTGGGGACCCCAGCAGTACCCGCTGGCTCCGGGACACGAAATCGCCGGAATCGTCGCCGAGGTCGGCACCGCCGTCACCAAGCACTCCGTCGGCGACCGCGTCGGGGTTGGCTGCATGGTCAACTCCTGCGGCGAATGTGCCAACTGCCAGGCAGGCGAGGAACAGTACTGCCTCAAGGGCAACACCGGCACGTACGGCGCCGTGGACCGCGACGGCACCATCACCCAGGGCGGCTACTCCACCCACGTCGTTGTCACCGAAGACTTCGTGGTCACCATCCCCGAAGGCATAGCGCTCGACGTCGCCGCTCCCCTCTTGTGCGCAGGCATCACCACGTACTCCCCCTTGCGGCACTGGGGCGCCGGTCCCGGGAAGAAGGTCGCCGTCGTCGGACTCGGCGGACTCGGCCACATGGCAGTCAAGCTCGCGCACGCCATGGGCGCCGAGGTCAGCGTGCTCTCGCAGTCGCTGAAAAAGCAGGAGGACGGCCTGAAGCTGGGCGCGGACTACTACTACGCCACCAGCGACGAGACCACCTTCACGGACCTCGCCGGCAGTTTCGACCTCATCATCAACACGGTCAGCGCATCAATCGACATCAGCTCCTACCTGCAGCTGCTGTCCCTCGACGGCGCCCTGGTGAACGTCGGAGCCCCCGCCGAACCGCTTCCCGTGAACGCGTTCGCACTGATCATGGGCCGCCGGTCCTTCGCGGGCTCGGCGATCGGCGGCATCCGCGAGACCCAGGAAATGCTCGACTTCTGCGCAGAGCACAACCTCGGCGCCGAGATCGAGGTCATCCCGGCAAGCAAGATCAACGACGCCTACGAGCGCGTCCTGGCTTCGGACGTCCGCTACCGCTTTGTGATCGACACGTCGACGCTCTAGAACAACGCGGGACTGACACCCCTGTCAGTCCCGCGCCCCGCGGTGCACGCCGATCAGCGTCTCCAGCGGAATCCGGGCCGTGGCCCGCTCGATCTGGGCCGAGATTCCTTTGAGTACTGGGAGGTGCCTGGTCATGGTCGAAGCGTGGGACGTCGGCAGCACCAGCCCGAGGCCAGCGCCGATCCTGCCCGTGTGAAAGACCGGGACCGCGATGGAACATGACCCCAGCCGCACCTCCTCCAGGGTGGTGGCGTACCCCTGCTCCCGGATCTGGCCCAGCTCTTCGGCGAACCGCCGCGGATCAATGTGAGTATGGGCGGTAGGCCGTTCCAGGTCGCGGTTCAGGTAGGCGTCGCGGACCCAGTCGTCCTCGAACGCGAGAATGACCTTCCCGACGGCGGTGGCGTGCATCGGGAGGCGGCCTCCCACGCGGGAGGCCCGAGGGACGCGTTTGGAGCCGTAGACCCGGTCGATGTAGAGCACTTCGTGTCCCGCCCGGACGGCGAGGTGCGCGGTCTCGCCGGTCAGGGAGAACAGGTCCTGGACATAGGGGCGGGCAGCGTCGCGGAGCTGGCGGCCGGTATTCTGCGCGAGCTCCCACAGCCGGATGCCCAGCTGGTAGCGGCCGTTCGGTTCCCGCGAAAGAAAGCCCCAATCGGTCAGTTCGTTGACCAAACGGTGCGTCGTACTCAGCGGTAATCCGGACTTTGACGCGATGTCCGTCAGGCTCAGGGCGCCGCGGGACGTCTCAAAGGCCTCGAGGATGGCCAGCACCTTGGACGTCACGGTCCGTCCGGGTTCGCGGCTGCCGCCGGCCATCACGACCTCCTCTTTCCGGGCGCCTGTCAGCGCCCGGATTCGAGTCTAGACGTGAAGCATCAGCCGATCAGCGCCAGCACGGCGCCAACGTTCACCACGCCGCCGGCCTCCGCCCGGATCCCGCTCAGCGTCCCGCCCCGGTGGGCGGCAACCTGGGTTTCCATCTTCATTGCCTCGAGCACAACCACCGGATCCCCCGCCGCCACTTCGGCGCCGGGCTCCACGAGCCACTTCACCACGGTCCCGGCCATGTCGGCCCGCAGCTCGCCGGAGTCCGCGGCACCTGCCGCAGCACCGCCGTCGTACTCCCCTGCCAGGGAAACCCCGGCCGGAACGCCCGCACCGGAACGCGCCCAGCCGTCCAACAAATCGGCGGGAAGGCCGACGGCCAGTCGCCGGCCATCGACGTCAACGGTAATCGTGCGCCGCGAACCATCCGGGACGGACGTGCCGAACTCCGGATCCGCCGCGATGGAATCCGCGAAGTCCGTCTCGATCCAGCGTGTGTGGATCCCCAACGCGGTTTCGGACGTAAAGTCCGGCGCCTCAACCACGGCGCGGTGGAACGGCAGGACGGTGGCCACGCCGGTGATCTCCATTTCGGCGAGGGCACGGCGGGCCCGGCGGAGCGCCTGCTGCCGGTCCGCGCCGGTAACAATCAGCTTGGCCAGCAGGGAATCGAACTGCGGGGCCACAATGGACCCGGAGCGGACGCCGGAGTCCAGCCGGATGCCCGGACCTGTGGGACCGCTGAACGCAGCGACGGTTCCGGGCGATGGCAGGAAGCCCCGGCCCACGTCCTCGGCATTGAGCCGGAATTCGAACGAGTGTCCGCGGGGTTCGGGATCAGACGTCAGCCGCAGCGACTCGCCTGCGGCAATGCGGAACTGCTCCTGGACCAGGTCCACGCCGGTGGTTTCCTCGGTGATGGGGTGCTCCACCTGCAGGCGGGTGTTCACCTCGAGGAACGCGACGGTGCCGTCGGCGGCCACGAGGAACTCCACCGTCCCGGCTCCCGAATAGGAGGCCTCGCGGCAGACTGCCTTGGCGGCGTCGTAAATCTGGCGGGTCTGCACTTCGGTCAGGAAGGGCGCGGGGGCCTCCTCCACCAGCTTCTGGTGCCGGCGCTGCAGCGAGCAGTCGCGCGTTCCCACCACCACCACGTTGCCGTGCTGGTCCGCCAGGACCTGCGCCTCCACGTGCCGGGGCCGGTCCAGGTACCGCTCCACAAAGCATTCGCCGCGGCCAAAGGCCACCACCGCTTCGCGGACCGCAGAATCGAACAATTCCTCGATCTGGTCCATCTCGCGGACCACTTTCAGCCCGCGCCCTCCCCCGCCGAAGGCCGCCTTGATGGCAATCGGCAGGCCGTGCTCTTCCGCGAAGGCGCGGGCCTCGGCGGCCGAGGCCACAGGACCGTCGCTGCCGGCCACCAGCGGCGCACCGGCGCGGACGGCAATCTCGCGTGCCGTGATCTTGTTGCCCAGCTGCCGGATGGCCTCCGGCGTGGGGCCGATCCAGGTCAGGCCGGCGTCCAGGACTGCCTCGGCGAAGCCGGCGTTCTCAGACAGGAATCCGTACCCCGGGTGCACCGCATCCGCCCCGGATTCAGCGGCCACTCGCAGCAGGTTGGGGATATTGAGGTAGGTTTCCGACGGCGCGTTGCCGCCGAGGCTGTACGCCTCGGTAGCGGCGCCAACGTGCATGGCGTCGGCGTCCACGTCCGCGTACACCGCCACGGATTCGAGCCCGGCGTCCTCACAGGCGCGGGCGATGCGGACGGCGATTTCTCCGCGGTTGGCGATCAGGACCTTGCGCATCAGTTGCTCACTTCGTCTGGGAATCTTGTATCTGGGAAACATCGGGGGAAGCATTGGCGGGCAGCCCATACCCGGGCGCCCAGCGGAACCGGATGGAACCGCCAATGGGTATCTGCGCGGCGAGGTCCAGCTGGTGGTCCACCACCACGCCGATCACGGGATAGCCGCCGGTGATGGGGTGGTCGGCCAGGAACAGCACCGGCTGGCCCTCCGGCGGAATCTGGAGCGCGCCCGCCATGGTTCCTTCACTGGCCAGTTCGCCGTCACGGCTCCGTGTGAGCGGTTCGCCGGCCAGGCGCATGCCCACCCGGTTGGAGCGGGGCGTCACCGCCCAGTCCTGGCCACAGAGCGATTCGAGGGCGGCGGCGTCGAACCAGTCATCGCGGGGTCCGGGAACAATGTCCAGGACTGTCACGCCGGTGTCCGGGAAGTCGGGCTGCAGCTCGGGGTTGCCCACCACGTTGGAGGACGTGGCGGCGCCGGCGCCCAGCATCTGCCCGGCGGCCAGCGGTGCAGGCCCGATCCCGGACATGGTGTCCGTGGACCGGCTCCCCAGCACAGCGTCAACTGCTGCCCCGCCGCGGATGGCCAGGTAGCTGCGGAAGCCGCGCTGCGGCGCTCCGATGGTCAGGATCTCGCCGTCGAGCAGGGCGAACGCGGTGGCCATGGGCACCTCGCGGACCTGCTCCAGCTGGTCGCCTACGTCTTCAGTCTCCAGATCGGGGGCGTCCGACGGCGTCACTACAGTCAGTGCCGACGGCGCGCCGGCCACAGCCAGCACCTGGTCGCCCACAGCCTGCACGCGCAGCCCGCCGGCAACGGATTCGACGACGGCGGCCGACGGGTCGTTGCCCACGATCCGGTTGGCGCGGCGCAGGGAGGAGCGGTCGAGTGCGCCGGCTGAGGACACTCCGAGCCCGGCGTGACCGGGGCGGCCGAGGTCCTGGATCAGGCTCTGCAGTCCGGGCGACAGGATCCGGAGGCCGGACTGACTGTCCGGTTCCCGGGCTGCCAAGGCTTCGGAATCCGAGGCAGCAACACGCGGTGCCGCAACTTCAATGAGCTCCCGCACGGCCCGGAACTGCACCCGGTCGCCGGGCGCGGCCAGGGCAGGCTGCTCCCGGCTGAGGTCCCACATGTGGGCGGCGGTGCGGCCGATCAGCTGCCAGCCGCCCGGCGACTTCCGCGGGTACACGGCCGAATAGTTGCCGGCCAGGGCCACGGATCCCGCGGGGACGGCGGTCCGGGGCGAACTCCGGCGCGGTACTTCCAGCGCCTGGTTCTCCCCCACCATGTAGCCAAATCCCGGGGCGAAGCCGCCGAAGGCCACGGTCCAGACCTGCCCGGTATGGGCCGCCACCACTCCCTCGGCCCCCAGGCCGGTGAGCCGACCCACTTCGGCGAGATCCTCGCCATCGTACACGGCCTCGATGGTGACCAGCTTGCCCTCGGCGTGGGACTGGACCGTCAGGTCCATCTCCAGCAGCCGGGCCGCCATCCGGCGGGCGGCAGCGGGCGAGTCGGCCTTAACCATCACGGTTTCGGCGGCGGCCAGGACGTCCACCTGGCCGGGCAGCGGCTGCTCCAGCAGGAGGGCCTGCAGAGCCAGGACGTCGTGGAGCCCGGAGAGTTCGGCGAGCACCGCCGTCGTTCCGACCGGACGGACGGCGAGCACCCGTGCGGCTGTGGCCGGATTACTGACTGTTTCCATGGGGATCAGGCCCGCCGCTCAGGCGTGGCTGCCCTGGGCGTTGTCGTCGTGGAGCAGGCGGAGGTCCTCTTCGGGCTGCGGGTCGCGGCCGAGGCGCATGCCCACGATGGTGATGATGGCCGTCAGGAGGATGTACCCGGCGATCAGGTACCAGCCGCCGGATGCCGCACCGTAGAGGGCGGTGAAGATCAGCGGGGCCACGGCGCCGCCGATGACGCCGGCCAGCGTGTAGGCCAGGGAGCTGCCGGCGTAGCGGAGGCGGGCCGGGAACTGCTCGGTGATGAAGGCTGCCTGCGGGCCATACATAAAGGCATGCAGGGCCAGTCCGATCACCACGCCGATGATCAGCATCACCACGGACTTGCCCGCGATCATCAGGAAGAACAGGGGAATGTAGACGGCGGTGGCGGCAGCGGCAATGCCGTAGACCCAGCGGCGGTTGAACCGGTCAGTGAGTGCGCCGGCGAGCGGGATGAGGAAGAGCTGGAACGCGGAGCCGATCAGGATGGCGGCCAGCACGTTGCCGGTGGTCATGCCCAGTTCCTTGGTGGCGTAAACGGCCACAAAAACGGTGAACAGTGCGTAGAGGACGTCCGGGCAGACGCGGGACAGGGCGGCGGAGATCAGCGCACGGGGCTGGGTGGTGAAGACTTCCTTGATGGGCGCCTTCGGCTGGTCGCCGTGGGCTGCGATGGCCTTGAAGACCGGGGTTTCCTCGAGCTTGAGGCGGATGATCAGGCCGAAGACCACCAGCAGGGCGGAGGCCAGGAAGGCTACGCGCCAGCCCCAGGAGAGGAAGGCTTCAGTGCTCAGGGAGGCCGCGAGAATGGCCAGGACACCGTTGGCCATGAGGTTGCCGGCGGGCGGGCCGATCTGGGCTGCGGAGGACCAGAAGCCACGCTTGTTGGGGTCGCCGAATTCGCTGGACAGCAGCACAGCGCCGCCCCATTCGCCACCGACGCCGATGCCCTGGGCCAGGCGCAGGAGCACGAGGATGATGGGGGCCCAGATGCCAATTGCGGAGTAGTCAGGCAGCGCACCGATGAGGACGGTGGCGACGCCGATCAGCACCAGGGTGAAGACGAGGACGTACTTGCGGCCCACCTTGTCGCCGAGGCGGCCGAACACGATGCCGCCGATGGGGCGGGCGAGGTAGCCCACCGCGAAGGCGGAGAAGGACAGCAGGAGCCCCACGAACTCATCGTTGGACGGGAAGAAGATCTTGGGGAAGACGAGGGCCGAGGCCACCGAGTAGATGGCGAAGTCGTAGTACTCAAGCGAGGTGCCGGTGAGGCTGGCGACGTACGCCTTAAGGGCGCCGGCGGGCGGCTTCCTTGCCGCCGTTTTGGCTGCCTTGTTAGTGCTGGTCATGGTTTCCTCCGAAGGGTGAGGGATGGTGCGGGGGCCTGGATGCGGCCGTGGAATGGGCTGGGCAAACTGGCTAGACGAACGAGCCGATGCTGACACCGGCGTCGCCGAGAGCGGACTTCACTGCAGTGGCCATGGCTACGGCCCCCGGTGAGTCACCATGCACGCAGATGCTCTCTGCGCGGATCTTCAGGACGGAACCATCAATGGTGCGGACGGCGGATTCGGTGGCCATCCGTAGGACATGTTCCGCCACTTGTTCCGGATCCTCAAGGACTGCTCCCGGGATTGATCGGGAGACGAGCGTTCCGTCCGGGTTGTAGGCGCGGTCCGCAAAGGCTTCGGACACGCCGCGCAGGCCGGCTCGCCCTGCGAGCCGCAGGACTTCCGAGCCCGGCAGGCCCATGATGGGCAGGCTGGGGTCAACCGACTTCACGGCGTCTACGACGGCCTGCGCCTGGGCGGTGTGCGCCACGATCGCGTTGTAGAGGCCGCCGTGCGGCTTCACGTAGCGGACTGTGGTTCCCTCAGCCGCGGCGAGTGCCTGCAGGGCACCGATCTGGTACACCACGTCATCGGCAAGTTCGCTGGGGCTGATGTCCAGGAAGCGGCGGCCGAAGCCGGCGAGGTCGCGGTAGCCCACGTGGGCACCGATGACGACTCCGGCGGCAGCTGCCTCGCGGCAGGTCCTGCGGATCACGCTGGGATCGCCGGCGTGGAAACCGCAGGCCACATTGGCGCTGGAGACAGAGGCGAACATCGCCGTGTCATCGCCCAGGGTCCAGCGTCCGAAGGACTCGCCTACGTCGCTGTTCAGGTCGATGGTTGTCATTTGTGATCCCCGTCTCATTGAGTGGTCCTACTAGGATGCACTAAATCTACGGATTGTTCAACAATCCTTCGATTCAACGATGTGACGATCGTGTAAATTCTCGAGTATGGCCTCTTCAGATCCGACAGTCCGCTCCCCCCGCACGTTGACCAATGACATGCCGGGCCGGGCCACCCGCACCGCAACTGGCCGTCTTCGGGTGGCCGTTCCGTCAGTGGCGGAGCGGGTGGCGGATGAACTTCGCCTGCAATTGGCTGAGGGGGCCCTGCTTCCGGGCGCGCGCCTGACCGAATCCACCATCGCCGAGGACCTGGGCGTCTCCCGCAACACGGTGCGTGAGGCCTTTGCCGAACTCGCGAGCGAACGGCTGGTGGTCCGCCATCCGAACCGCGGCGTCTTCGTCGCAAGCCTGGAGGCAGGGGACGTCCATGACGTCTATACAGTGCGCCGCGCCATCGAGGTCAGCGCACTGCGAGCCGGAGGCAGCCCGGAGGACGTGGCCGCAGTCCGGGCCGCCGTCGAGGAAGGAAAACGGGCCGCGGCTGCACGTGACGAGGAAGCGGCGGGCACCGCCAACCAGCATTTTCACGGCGCCATTGTTGCCCTGGCCAGGAGCCCGCGGCTGAACACCATCATGGCCCAGGTGCTGGCCGAGATGCGCCTGTTCTTCCACAAGGCCACGGTGGATGCGCAGTTCTACCAGCACTACGTGCCGGATAACGAGGAGATCTGCCTGGCTCTGGAGTCCGGGGAACTGGACCGTGCCGCTGACCTTCTACTCGCGTACCTGGACCGCTCCGAGGACAACCTTGGCGAAGTGCATGGGGACGCGGCCGACGCTGAATAAGCCGTCGGCCGCGTCCCAAGCGTCTTACTTGGCGGCGGTCACCGCTGCGCGCTACTTCGCGGCGGGCACCGGAACGGGAACCTCGCCTGTGGGCTGGCCGGCGTCCGCTGCGGCACCGGGGTTCGGTTTGACCTTAAGGCGCTTTCCGATGGCCGCACCCCCGCCCTTGCCGCTGCGGTTCTTGTTGAAGATGTCGAAGCCGACGGCCAGGAGCAGCACCAGGCCCTTGATGAGCTGCTGGTAGTCAGTTCCGAGGCCAAGGATGGACATGCCATTGTTCAGCACACCCATGATCAGGCCGCCGATCAGGGCCCCGGCCACAGTGCCAATGCCACCCTGGACCGCGGCGCCGCCGATGAAAGCCGCCGCGATGGCGTCCAGTTCAAACCCGGTGCCGCCAGCCGGCTGGGCGGAGTTGAGCCGGGCCGTGAACACGAGGCCGGCCAGTGCGGCCAGGACGCCCATGTTCACAAAAAGCCGGAACGTGACCGCCTTTGTCTTAATGCCGGACAGCTCTGCCGCGTGCAGGTTCCCGCCGATGGCGTACGTGTGCCGGCCGAAGACGCTGTTGTTCATCAGGGCCGTGTAACCGATCACCAGGACAGCAAGCACAATCAGGACGATGGGCGTGCCGCGGTAACTGGCGAGGAGGAAGGTAATGGTCAGCATCAGCAGGGCGATGAACGCGGTCTTGGTGGCGAACCAGGCCATCGGCTCATTCTCGAGTTCGAACTTCTTGCGGATCCGGCGTTCCTTGACCGCCTGGATGACCAGCGCCAGGGTGGCGCCGACCCCCAGCAGGACCGTCAGCCACTCCAGTACCGAGGTTCCGCCGGAAATGTCGGGCAGGAAGCCGCCGCCCAGCGCACGCAGCTCCCCCGGGAAGGGCGTGATCTGCTGGTTCTTGAGGGTGATCAGGGTCAGGCCGCGGAAAATCAGCATGCCGGCGAGGGTGACGATGAACGCGGGGATTCCGACGTACGCGATCCAGTAGCCCTGCCAGGCACCCACGAGTGCGCCCACCAGCAGGCAGGCGGGGATGGCGAGCCACCAGGCCCATCCCCAGTGCACGATCATGACGCCGGCAACGGCACCGATGAAACCGGCCACCGATCCGACGGAGAGGTCGATGTGGCCGGCGATGATCACCATCACCATGCCGATGGCCAGGATCAGGATGTAGCTGTTCTGGACCACCAGGTTGGTGACGTTTTGCGGCTGCAGCAGGATCCCGTCGGTCAGGACCTGGAACAGCAGCACGATCAGGATCAGGGCGACAAAGATGCCAACCTGGCGGAGGCGGCTTGTCAGGAAGCCCAGGGATTCTCGGAGGGCGGACATGTTCGCTATTCCTTCTCTTTGGTCATGAAATGCATGAGGGTTTCCTGCGATGCTTCGGCGATGGGAACTTCGCCGGTGATGTGCCCGGCGGACAGGGTGTAGATCCTGTCGCAGATGCCCAGCAGTTCGGGCAGTTCGGAGGAAATCACCACGACTGCCTTTCCTTCGGCGGCCAGCTTCGCGATGATCGTGTAGATCTCAAACTTCGCCCCGACGTCGATCCCGCGCGTGGGTTCGTCGAGGATCAGCACGTCCGGGTCGGAGAACATCCACTTGCTCAGCACCACTTTCTGCTGGTTGCCGCCGGACAGTTTGCCCGTGATGGCGGCGACCGACGGCGCCTTGATGTTCATGCTCTTCCGGTACTCGTTGGCCACCACGGTTTCCTGGTTTTTATCAACCCAGCCGCGCTTGACCAGCTTGGGGAGCGCGGCCATGGACACGTTCCGCTTGATGTCCTCGATGAGGTTCAGGCCATAGTGTTTGCGGTCTTCGGTGGCGTAGGCGATCCCGTGCTTGATGGCGGCGGAAACAGTGCCGGTGTTGATTTCGACGCCGTGCTTGAAGACTTTGCCGGACGTTGCGGTGCCGTAGCTGCGGCCGAACACGCTCATGGCCAGTTCGGTCCTGCCGGCGCCCATCAGCCCGGCCAGGCCCACCACTTCGCCCTTGCGGACGTTGAGGCTGGCGTTGGTGACCACCATCCGGCTGTGGTCCTGCGGGTGCCGGACGGACCAGTCCTCGATCCGCAGGACTTCCTCGCCGATCCGGGGGGTCCGGTCCGGGTACAGGCTCTCAAGGTCCCGGCCAACCATCCCGCGGATGATGCGTTCCTGCGTGATCCCGCCCTCGTCCATGCGGAGGGTTTCGATGGTCTTGCCGTCACGGATGATGGTGACGGCGTCGGCCACCTTGCGGATCTCGTTGAGTTTGTGGCTGATGATGATGGACGTGACGCCCTGGCCTTTGAGGTGCAGGATCAGGTCCAGCAGGTGGCCCGAGTCTTCGTCGTTGAGGGCCGCCGTCGGTTCGTCGAGGATCAGGAGCTTGACCTCCTTCGAGAGCGCCTTGGCGATCTCCACGAGCTGCTGCTTTCCCACGCTGATCTGTTGCACGGGGGTGACCGGGTTTTCGCTCAGGCCCACCCGGGCCAGGAGTTTGGCGGCCTCCAGGTTGGTTTTCCGCCAGTCCACCCAGCCGCGCGTGGCCTGTTCGTTGCCAAGGTAGATGTTCTCGGCGATCGACAGGTAGGGGCTCAGCGCCAGTTCCTGGTGGATGATCACGATTCCGCGCTTCTCGCTGTCGCTGATGCTGGCGAAGTTGCAGGGTTCGTTTTCGAACAGGATGTCGCCGTCGAAGGAGCTGTGCGGGTAGACGCCGGACAGCACTTTCATCAGCGTGGATTTTCCGGCGCCGTTCTCGCCGCAGATGGCATGGACCTCGCCGCGGTTCACCTGCAGGGTAACGTCCTGGAGTGCCTTCACGCCCGGGAAGGTCTTGGTGATTCCTCGCATTTGAAGAATGGGTGTGTTCATCGCCAATTCTCACTGACTGGTAGTACCTGGGACCGCCTGCGGCTGCAGGGGTCTACGGGAGGGGAGGCGGCCAGGACCCGACGGCGGGCCGCCTCCCTTCGACGTGGCTACTTGACGTCGGCCTCGGTGTAGTAGCCGGAGTCGATGAGCTCTTTTTTGTAGTTCTCTTCCGTGATGATCACGGATTTGAGCAGGAAGGCCGGGACCACCTTGACCTTGTTGTTGTAGGTTTTGGTGTCGTTGACCTCGGGCTCCTGGCCCTTCAGGAGCGCGTCCACCATCTTGACGGCCTGGGCGCCCAGCTGGCGGGTGTCCTTGAAGATGGTGGAGTACTGCTCGCCGGCGGTGATGGACTTGACCGAGCCCTTTTCGGCGTCCTGGCCGGTGACGATCGGCAGGCTTCCCTTGGCGTAGCCGCCGGTGCTGGTCAGGGCGGAGATGATGCCGATGGAGAGGCCGTCATACGGTGAGAGGACGCCGTGGAGCTTGGTGCCGGAGCTGTAGGCGGCGGTGAGGATGTCTTCCATGCGCTTCTGGGCCACGGGGGCCTGCCAGCGCAGGATGGCTGCCTGCTCGAACTTGGTCTGTCCGCTGGGCACCTTCAGGGTGCCGGCGTCCAGGTACGGCTGGAGGGTGTCCATGGCGCCGGTCCAGAAGAAGTTGGCGTTGTTGTCATCCGGGCTGCCGGCGAAGAGCTCCACGTTGAAGGGTCCCTTGCCGTCCACCTTCTTGCCGGCTGCATCGACCAGGCCCAGGCCGGTCAGCAGCGACGTGGCCTGCTGCACACCCACGGTGTAGTTGTCGAAGGTGGTGTAGAAGTCCACGTTCGGTGTGCCGTTGATAAGCCGGTCGTACGCGATGACCTTGACGTTTTGTTCCTTCGCCTTGGCGAGGACGTCGGTCAGGGTGGTGCCGTCAATGGCCGCCACGATCAGGGCCTTGGCGCCCTTGGTGAGCATGTTCTCGATCTGCGCCACCTGGGTGGGGATGTCATCGTTGGCATACTGCAGGTCGGCCTTGTAACCGAGCTTCGTCACGGAGTCGGAGACGTTCTTGCCGTCCGCGATCCACCGCTCCGACGTCTGCGTCGGCATCGAGATCCCTACAAGGGAGCCGGCAGCATCGCCGGAGGCGGCGGGCTCGGCGGCCGCGCCACCGCGGCTGCCGCAGCCGGTGGCCCCGACGGTCACGGCGAGGACAACCGCAACGGTGCCCAGGAGTTTCCTGATCTTCACAATTTTCTCCTTCCGCGGCCCTGTGGTCCGCGAAGTTGCTGATCGCAGCCCTGCACGTCGTTGTGCCCCCTGCGGGGCGGGTAACAGCGGGAGGAATGCGTAGGTCTGGATGGAACGGAGGTCAGCCGGCGAAGGATCGCCGGCAAATTGTTATCGCTAACAACTGGGTACAACATAGCTTCTCAAGGCATGTGAGTCAACGCACATTCGGCGTTTATCTTAGACCGGCCAACGGTGGATCCGCCTAACCCAAGGACACGTCAGGTGGCAAAAATGCGCCAGGCAGCGTGGTGTGAGGCCCCAGGTTCAAGCCGCACCAGGTCCGTTCCGGTGTTGAACGCGTCCGGCGGGCAGCTCATCGGTTCGACGGCGAGCCCCAGCCGGTTGGGCAGCGGCGGTTCCGTGTCCCCGGTGTATAGCTGGACCCAGCCGCTGCTGCGGTCCCAGGCCATCCCGACGCCGGTTCCGCCCGGGTCCCGGACCAGCACGCACGCCTGCCCTTCGCCGTCGAACGCAACATCGGTGAAGGCGTGGTCGATCGCCGTGGCGCCGATGACGCGGGCGGCGCGGAAGTCATATTCGTGCCCCGCCACCGGGCGGGTTGCGAGCGGCAGCAGCCTGTCGGCCGTCACCTCCAGGAACGTATCCGCGGGAACTTCCAAGCTCCATGCGTCCAGCGGTGCCGGACCCGCCAGCAGGTAGGGATGCGGGCACACGCCGTAGGGCGACGCCCGATCCCCCACGTTGGCGGCGGTCACGGCCGTATGCAGGCCGTCGCCGTCCAGCCGGTACCGGGCGGTGACGGTCAACGCGAAGGGGTACCCCGGCGTCGGCCCGATGCTGCTGGACAGCGTGAGCGCGGACTCTGTCCGGGCCTCCAGGGTCCAGTCGAGCCCGGGGGTGAAGCCGTGCAGGGCGCACTGCCGGGCCGGTTCGTTCACCGGCACCTGGTAGTCCACGCCGCCGAAGGTGTACGTCCCGTCGGGGATCCGGTTCGGCCAGGGTGCAACAACAACGCCGCGGAAGTGCGGGTTGGGCCCGCCGGCCGGGAACGGAACCACAAGGTCCCGCCCCCGGTGCTGCAGCACCCGCACGGCCGCTCCCCTTGCGGTGATCAGCGCGGTGTAGTCACCGTGCCGAAGCCCGTATTCGGCTCCGGTCACAGGCCGCCGGCCAGCTTGTAGTAGGCGGCGTTCCAGGCGAGTTCCTTCTTGAAGCCCCGGATGGTGGTGTCCTCGTCGATGGTCAGCAGCTCTGTCTGGGCGATCTCGGCGAAGTCCTCAAACACGTCCATGCCGACGGCGGTGCTCAGGACGGTGTGGTGCGCCGCGCCGGCGGTGAGCCAGGCCGCGGCGGAGGTGGCGAAGTCGGGCTTCGGGGACCATAGCGCACGGGCTACCGGCAGGTTGGGCAGCGGCTGGTCCAGGTCAACCACGTCGACGGCGTTCGCCACCAGGCGGAACCGGTCCCGCATGTCGGACAGGGCAACCACGACGCCGGGTCCGGCGTCCGTGTCGAAGACCATCCGCACCGGGTCTTCCTTGCCGCCGATGCCCAGCGGGTGGATTTCGACGCGCGGTTTGGTGGCAGTCAGGGAGGGGCAGACCTCAAGCATGTGGGCGCCCAGGATCTTCTCCTGCCCGGGGACGAGGTGGTACGTGTAGTCCTCCATCAGCGAGGCGCCGCCGGCCAGCCCTGCACCCATGACCTTCGCGGCCCGGACCAGGATGGCGGTTTTCCAGTCGCCCTCGGCACCGAAGCCGTAGCCATCGGCCATGAGCCGCTGGACGGCCATGCCCGGCAGCTGCCGCAGCGCGCCGAGGTCCTCGAAGGAGGTGGTGAACGCGGCGGAGCCGTTGGCTTCCAGGAATCTGCGCAGGCCCAGCTCAATCCTGGCGCTGTAGCGCAGCGACTCGTGGCGGGCTCCACCGGCGCGGAGCTCGGGAACCACCTCGTAGAGGCGCTCGTACTCTGCAACCAGGGCGTCGACGTCGGACTCCGCGGCGCCGTGCACCGCCTCGGCGAGTTCGTTGACGGACCAGGTGTTGACGGAGACGCCGAAGCGCAGCTCGGCTTCGGTCTTGTCACCTTCGGTGACGGCGACGTTGCGCATGTTGTCGCCGAAGCGGGTGAGCTTCAGGGTGCGGACGGCCGCCCAGCCGGCCGAGGCGCGCTGCCAGGAACCCACCTGGCGGGACACCTCGGGGTTGGACACGTGGCCCACCACGGTCTTGCGCGGAATGCCGAGGCGCGACTGGATGTAGCCAAACTCGCGGTCGCCGTGCGCGGCCTGGTTCAGGTTCATGAAGTCGAAGTCGATGTCCGCCCAGGGCAGTTCCACGTTCGCCTGGGTGTGCAGGTGCAGGAGCGGCTTGCGGAGCAGGTCCAGGCCCTGGATCCACATCTTGGCCGGGGAAAAGGTGTGCATCCAGGCGGTCACACCGATGACGGAATCATCCGAGTTTGCCTCCAGGGCGGTGCGGCGGATGGCATCCGAATCGGTCAGGACCGGCTTCCAGACAATCTTGACCGGGACGGCGGAGGCTTCGTTGAGGACGGCGGCAATCTCCTGGGACTGGGCGGCCACCTGCTTCAGGACATCCTCGCCGTAGAGGTGCTGGCTGCCGGTGAGGAACCAGACCTCGTACTGGTCGAGGGAGGTGTTGTTGGCGTTGGGCATGGTTTCTCCTGCTGAAAAGTAGTGGGCGACGGCGGTGCGTGGCCTGGCGGCCTGGTTGTTGGGCCTGGCGGCCTGGTTACTGGGCCTAGCGGCCGTAGACGTTCTGGTAGCGGTCGAACAGGGAGTCAATCTGGGCCGGGTCGATCGGCACGGGCTCGCCGAGCTGGCGGGAAATATGGACAGTCCGGGCCACTTCCTCGCACATGACCGCGGCTTTCACGGCTGAGCGGGCGTCCTTGCCGATGGTGAACGGGCCATGGTTCTGCATCAGGACGGCCGGCGAGGTGGAGTTCATAAGCGTCTCCACGATGCCCTGGCCAATGGAGTCGTCCCCGATCAGCGCGAAGGGACCCACCGGGATGGGGCCGCCGAACTCGTCGCCCATCATGGTGAGGACGCACGGGATCGCCTCGCCGCGCGCCGCCCAGGCCGTGGCGTAGGTGGAATGCGTGTGGACCACGCCGCCGACGTCGGGCATGTTGCGGTAGACGTAGCCGTGCGCCGCGGTATCCGACGACGGCGACAACGGCGGGTTGCCCCAGTCCACAGTGCCGCCGCTGCCGATGTTGGCACCACTGACAGGCGTGCCGTACAGGTCGGTGACCACCATGTGCCCGGGCGTCAGGTCGCCATAGGAAACCCCCGACGGCTTGATGACCATCAGGTCGTGGCCGGGCACCCGTGCGGAAACGTTGCCCGCAGTCCACACCACCAGCCCGTACCGGGTCAGTTCGGCGTGCAGGGCGCACACCTCCGCCCGGAGTTGGGCGATGGTTTCCAGCAGCGCGCTCATGCGGACACCCCGGCCGTTACGAGGGGGCGGACGGACCGGCGCTGGATGGCCTTGAGTCGGTGCATCACATCGTTGGCGCCCCTGCCGAAGTGGTCATGGAGCGTCCGGTACTCCTGGAGCAACTCCTCGTAGGCGGCAACGTTTTCGGGGACGGGCGTGAAGACGGCGCCGGGTTCGGAGCCCATGGCAGCGGCTGCCGCGCGGATGTCCGGGTAGCGGCCTGCCGCTACCGCCGCGTGGATGGCCGAGCCGAGGGCAGGGCCCTGGCTGGAACCGATGGTGGAGAGCTGGAGGCCCGTGACGTCGGCGTAGATCTGCATCAGGAGTCCGTTCTTCACCAGCCCGCCGGCCACGATGAATTCCTTCACCGGGACGCCGGAATCACGGAAGGCGTCCACGATGGTCCGGGTGCCGAAGGCCGTGGCTTCCAGCAGGGCGCGGTAGGTGTCTTCCGGCCGGGTGGCGAGGGTCTGGCCCAGCACCAGGCCGGAGAGTTCATGGTCCACCAGCACCGAACGGTTGCCGGAGTGCCAGTCCAGGGCAATGAGGCCGTGTTCGCCGATCGCCTGGCTGGCGGCGAGTTCGGTGAGGTATTCGTGGATGCCGAGCCCTGCAGCTTCGGCTGCGTGGTGGTACTCCGGCGGGACGCCGTTCTTGGTGAACCAGCCGAAGATGTCGCCGACGCCTGACTGTCCGGCTTCGTAGCCCCACAGACCGTCCACGATGCCGCCGTCCACCACGCCGCACATGCCCGGGACTTCGTGCAGTTCGGTGCCGTTCATGACATGGCAGGTGGAGGTGCCCATGATGGCCACGAGCTGTCCGGGCTCCACGGCCCGGGCAGCCGGGGCCGTGACGTGGGCGTCCACGTTGCCCACCGCCACCGCGATGCCCTCGGGCAGGCCGGTCCAGGCGGCGGCTTCGGCCGTAAGGTAGCCCGCGGCGTCGCCCAGCCGGCCGATGGTGTGCTCGAGCTTGGTGCTGACGAAGTCCTTGAACTGCGGGTTCAGGGCGGCCAGGAAGTCCTCGGAGGGATAGCGGCCGTCCTGGTAGATGCCCTTGTAGCCGGCGGTGCAGGCGTTGCGGACGTAGTTGCCGCAGAGCTGCCAGACGATCCAGTCGGCGGCCTCCACCCAGTGGTCCATTGCCGCGTAGGTTTCCGGGTCTTCTTCGAGGAGCTGCAGCCCCTTGGCGAATTCCCATTCGGACGAGATGAGCCCGCCATAGCGCGGCAGCCAGCTTTCGCCACGTTCAGCTGCCAGGGCGTTGATCCGGTCCGCCTGCGGCTGCGCGGCGTGGTGGCGCCAGAGTTTCACATAGGCGTGCGGCCGGCTGGCGAAGCCGGCCAGTTCGTTCAGCGGTGTGCCGTCCGCCTTGACGGGCACCATGGTGCAGGCCGTGAAGTCGGTGGCAATGCCCACGACGGCGGCGGGGTCGATCCCGGCGTCGGCGATCGCCGCGGGGACCGCGTGGCGGAGGACGTCGCGGTAGTCGTTGGGCACCTGCAGTGCCCAGTCCCCGGGAAGCCGGGCGGCGCCGTCGTCCACTACATCCGCGGCAACCGCCGGCAGGGATTCCGTCACCACGCCATGCGGGTAGTCGAAGACGCCGCTGCCCAGTTCCTTGCCGTCACGGACCCGCACCACCACGGCCCGCCCGGAGAGCGTGCCGAAGTCCACGCCAATGACAAAGTTTTCGGTTCCGTCCACTGAGACGTCCATCAGATCCTCCAAGTTGATTTCGCAGCATTGCGAACTCCACTATTGTTAGCGCTAACAAAGAGCGTGTCAAGGAATTTCTGGCTTCGCGTTTATTTGGAGCGGGCTCCGGCCTCAGGTAGGGAGCGGCCGGGCGGCAGTGCTGGCGCGCACCACCAACTCGGGGCCAACCACCAGGGTGCCGCCCGCGGCGCCGTCCTCGATCTGGGCGCGCATCAGGTCCATGCAGCGTTTGCCGAGTTCTTCGAAATCCTGGCGGACAGTGGTCAGCGGGGGCATGAAGTAGGCGGATTCGGGCTGGTCGTCGAAGCCGATCACGGACACATCCTCGGGTACGCGGACACCCTTCTCGCCGAACGCCCGCAGCAGCCCCAAGGCCATCTGGTCGTTGCTCACGAACACTGCGGTGGCATCTTGCTGCTCTGCCAGCTGCTGCCCGATCCGGTACCCGCTGCCGGCGCTCCAGTCGCCCTCGATTAGGAGGTCGTCGCTCAGCCCGGCTTCCGCCAGTTCCTCGCGCCACCCGTCAACACGGGCCTGGCCATCGATCCAGTCCAGCGGGCCGGAGATGTGGCCGATCCGCTGGTGGCCGAGACTGATCAGGTGTGCCACGGCCAGGCGCGCTCCGAGCTTCTGGTCCAGCATCACCCCGCACAAGTTCCCGTGGCCGGCTACGCCCACCACGATCACCGGCACATTCAGTCTCATGCCCTCCAACACCTCCAGTGTCCCGTCGTGCGGGGCGATGACAATCAAGCCATCCGTACCCTGGTCCGTCAGGTGCCGCACAGCATCGGAAATCGCCTCGGACCCGGCCCCCTTGATCGCGGCAATGCTCACGAAATAGCCCGCCTCCCGGGCGGCCTGCTGGACGCCCAGGAGCGTATTCGCCGGTCCATATTGCCCCAGTTCTGAGGCGAGGACGCCGATGGTCTGCGTGCGCCGGGTGACCAGGCTCCGCGCGGCCGTGTTGCGCCGGTAGCCAAGCTCGGCAATCGCCGCTTCCACCCGCCCCCGGGTGGCCGCGCTGACATTCGGGTGGTTGTTGATCACCCGCGACACCGTCTGGTGGGAAACATTGGCCCGCGCTGCCACGTCTTCAAGCCGCGGCTGCCGCCGGTCGTGGTTGTTCCCCATACGAGTTGCCTTCCTCCGTTTGCGGCCCGTCCGCGTGACATCAAGTTACCCCAGGGCGGCGCCGTCCATGGGGCCGCCCGGCGGACCGTGACACCAGCGGTCGGCTAGGCTGGACGGATGAAACGCCGCCTCGCCGCCCTGTCCGCCGTTCCCCTGCTGCTTCTGTTGTCCGCCTGCGGGTCGGTGCAGGAAGTTGCCGAAAACGCCGCGAACGACGCCGCTACGAAAGTGGCCACTGCCGCTGCCGACGAGGTCCGCAAGCAGGTCTGCACCGTGGTGGAGGACGGGCTGGTCAGCGCCTCGGACAAGGCCGTGCTGGGCGGACTGGTCTCCGCCGCGGACGCCGCCGGGGTCCCCGCGGAAATCACGACGCCGCTGGGCGAGATTGCGAAAGCTGGCGATCAGGTGCCCGCCGGCTCAGTCACCGCGCTGAAGAATGCCTGCGCGGCTTAGTACCGGCAGTTTCTGATAAGCAACGCGGGGTCACTTTCGGCCCAATAAACCAGGGACTATTGGGCGCGGAGTGACCCCGCGTTGCTCAAACGCTAGCGCTTGCCTTTTTTGCGTGAGCCCTTGCCACGGCCCTTGTCCGGGTTGGGCGCATACCGCTGCGCCACTTTGGGTTTCTTGACCGCGGGGCCGCGCCGGTCCGGCTTCGGTTCCTTTTTGGGCTTTTCCTGCTGGGCTGAGGGCTGCCGGGAGCTGGCCGCGGTCCGGCCGCGGACAATGCCGATGAACTCCTCGATGATCTCGTCCGTGGAATCGCTCGGCCAGGCCAGCGCGATCTCGGTGACCGGCGCGCCCGTGAGGCGCCTGGCCACCGTGTCCTTGACGTTGAAGTGCCGGGCTACAGACATCGGCAGGATCACCAGGCCTGCACCCGAAGCCACCACCTGCATGGCCATCTCCGGACCGCCCAGTTCCGCGACGTCCAGGAAAGTCTCCTGCGCCAGGTCCTCCAGGGCCACTTCCTCAAACACGGAAATCTCGTGCCCCTTGGGCGCCACCACCACGGGCTGCTCCTCGTACAACGGGATCACGTTGAGGCCCTCGCGCTCCACCGGAAGCCGGACGAAGCTGAGATCCGCGGAACCGTCGCTTAGTACGGACAGCTGCGCGCCGTCGTCGGACATGAACGACTCCAGCGGGATGTCCAGCACGCGCTCTTCCCAGCGTCGGATCCACTTCCCCGGCGTCACACCCGCCACGTAGGCGAAACGGAGCACCCGGGGCGCCTCCTGCTCCGTATCGTCGGAGGGGCTGGGGTTCTGCGGGGATTCATTGTCGGCGGGCACGTCTTCACAGTACCGCCCGCCCGGATACCCTTGAAGCATGACCTCTGCAAACTCCCAGTCCATGAAGCCGGCCACCGTTGCCAAGAAACTCGGCATCTACCTGCCCGCAACACCGCAGGAGTTCCAGGATTCAACCATCACCCGCGCCGATTTCGCCGAACTCCAGGCCAACCCGCCGGAGTGGCTCGCGGAACTCCGCCGCAACGGCCCGCACCCCCGCCCGGTGGTTGCCCAGAAGCTGAACGTCTCCATCAGCGGCCTGGCCCGCGGCGGCGTTGAAGATGCGCTGACGACGGCGGAAATCACCGCGCTGCTGCAGGCTCCCCCCGCGTGGCTGGTCACCGAGCGCTCCACCCACGCTGCCGTCCGCGCCGAAGCCCAGCGCGTCAAGGACGAGGCTGCCAAGAAGGACGCGAAGAAAGCCCGCGCCCAGGCCGAGTAGCGGCAGCTGGTTTCGCGGCGCACGCTTCGCCGCACATCCGGCCACCGGAATTCCTAAGCTTGTCCGCGGATCCGAACCTTGAAGGTCAGGATCCGCGAACAAGCTTCTTTTTTCCTGTGGACTTTGTGGGGGCCACTCGTGCCGAGCCACACAAAATCCCGCCCTGGGCTGCTGTAGAACAAGGGCTACATTGGGCGTAGAATAGAGCCATGGACAAGGTCGGTGTTCGGGAGCTTAAGCAAAATCCGCGGGCTGTCATTGAGCGCGTTGAGCACGGGGCGACTCTGGAGATAACCCTGCAGGGCCGTTCAGTTGCAACGATCTCCCCCATAACGCACCGCAGAAAATGGGTTTCAGCTGCTGAAGTTACAATAGCCCTGAAGCTGGCCCAACTCGGTTCAGACCAGACCGGATGGCTCGAGGAACACAAAGAATCCAGGGACTCGGATCCGCTTGTTGATCCCTGGCCAGCACCGTGATCATCCTTGACACGAACGTTTTGATTGCTCCACCGCCCGCATGGCCGGCCGGTGCCGTCCTTGGCTCAAGCATCATCTCGCTCGCAGAGCTCCAATTCGGCATCAGGTCGTCAGCAACTGAGGAGATCCGCCGCAACAGAGTCCATCGCCTTGCCGTTTGGCGGGAGCTAATGGATTGGATTCTCTTTGACGAGCATGCCGCCGAGAGCTACGGCGAACTAGCGGCCCGGGTCAAGCGCCTGAGGCCGCAGCATGCCAGGAGTAAGGACATCATGATCGCCGCGCAGGCCCATTCGCTTGGCATCCCGCTGATGACCCGCAACCCTAAGGACTTCGAGTTGATCCAAGACGTGGTGGAGATCCTGTCAGTGGCTGGCTGAGTCAGCCACGACATTCAGCCCGCTACAGATCGCAGCTTCTCCGCGGATCCGAACCATCAAGGTCATCCGCAGACAAGCTTCTGTTTTATCGGGAGAAACCTAGTCCTGGTGCAGCTGCACCAGGTTGCCGCAGCCATCCTCGAACACGGCACTGGTTCCGTACGGATCCTCCGTCGGCTCGCCCTTGAACTGGACGCCGGCAGCCACCAGCCGCTCGTACTCGGCCCGCACATCCGGTACGCCGAAGACGATGGCCGGCATCCCGGCGTCGTGCACTGCGTTCATGTAGTCCGCGCCGATCGGGTTGTCGCTCGGCTCCAGCAGCAGCCCCGCAGATTTATCGTCCGCGCCGGGGTCCTTGATGATGAAGAGATTGTGTTCGGGCATCGCCATCAGCGTCTCAAACCCGAGGGTCTCGGTGTAAAACGTGTGGGCGGCGGCGGGATCCTTGACGTGGATGCTGCACATTTTCAGTCTCATGGTCCCAAGCTACCCGGCCCGCAGCAGGCGTGCGAACCTCCGCTGCGGAATCCCCGCCGCCCCGGCTGGGCAGCCCATTGACCCCGAGCGGCCGCAGGGGATGCAATGGAAGAAGCAACCCGGAATCCTGGGCCGGGCCTGATACGGGGAGGTGCCGCGGTGCCGGCATTTGCAGAATCCGTCCTTGTGGGAGCGTTCCAGCTGGTGTTCTGGGGTGCCGTGCTGATGTGCGCGGTGGCTGCCACCGTCCTGGCTGTCCGCCACCATTCGACGCCGGACCCGGCCGTCCGCGCTCCGGACCCCGTGTTCTGGGACGTCTTTATGGGATCCACGGTGGCCATTCCCGCGATCCTCATCCCCACGCTCGCTGCGCCGTGGTCCGGCGCGGTCCTCGCAGTTCTCGGCGCCGGTGCGGGGGTGGCGGCCTACCGCGGCAGCCCGCGGATCATGGCCTGGCACTCACGTCTTCGCCAGCGCCGCCAGGACCAGCCCGTGTACACCGCGGCCCAGGCTGAGCATGACACGCTGCTGGCCCGGTGGAGCCGCTACGAACTGGATCCGGCCTGCTGCATCGACTATCCGGCCATGACGGATGTCCGTTCGCCTGAGACGTCGGCCCTGATTAAAGCAATGCGGGAGGCCGAGCAGCTGCGGGCCGAGCGGCACCAAGGATACGCTCCCGCCGTCGAACGTTTTGGCCGTGCTCTGACCGCTGCCGAGAGGGCCGCCGGTATCCCGGCCGCCGCGGATTGAACCCCGGTCCTGCGCCACGGCAGAGTCAGACGTGGTCACCTGACGCACCGGCGTAGAGGCCGATGAGGAGTTCGATGACCTCTTGGCGTGCCGCAGGCGGGTCCGTTTTGGACCAGGCCACGTACACCGGAACCGGAGGCGCATCACGGACAGGGCGGTAGACAAGGCCGCGCCGGCGGTACTGGTGGGCAGTTGACTCGGCGGTTATCCCGCGGGCCTTGCCGCTGCTGATGAGTGTCAGCCAGTCGTCCACGTCATTGATGGGAACCGTGTGCTCGGGCCTTCCCCCTTCGGGCCAGAGATCCAGCCGCGTGCTTCCTGTCCGCAGGTCGATGGCCAGAGTTGAGCTTCCGGCCTGAGCCAGGGTGACGCTGCGCTTGGCCGCGAGCGGGTCATCCGCAGCCATTGCACAATAGCGTTTCTCGACGCCGATGAGGACGAGTTCCACGGCGGCAGGGTCTGGTACACGGCGCAGGATGGCGAAGTCGCTGGTCCCCTCGGCCAGGCCGGCAGTGGGGGTATGTGTCCTGGTGAGCCGCAGATCGGTGCCCGGGAACGCAGCAGTCCATCGGCGCTGGAATTCCGGAGTATGCCTGCCCAGCGCAGACCACGCATAGCCGATCCGGGCTGTGCCGCCGCCGGACGCCGCCTCCTGCCGGAGGTCTTCAAGCAGGGCAAGGGCGCGGCGGGCCAGGCGGACCGCCCGTTCTCCGGCAGGCGTCAGTTCCACCGTCCGGGTGGTGCGCCGCATCAGCCGGACGCCCAAGGCGTGCTCGAGCGCAGCGATGTTCCGGGATACAGCAGCCTGCGAAATTCCCAGCTCAATGCCGGCATCCGTGAAGGTCCCCGCTTCGACAACCCCGATCAGGGAACGCAGGTGACGCAAGGAAACCGGCCCACTGGGCGGCGGAATGGCCACGCTCATGGCCAGCGCGCTATCAAACCAGTTGGGCGCTGCCAGCGGCTCCCTTGCGTTTCCGGTCTTGGGCCCGGTGGGTGTGGTCGCCGTCCGGCAACTCATCGCCGCCGCAGTGCTGCTGCCGCTTGTCCGGCCCCGGATCCGGGCCCTGACGCGCGATCAGTGGTGGCCGGTTGTCCTGCTCGCAGTGGTGTTCGGAACCATGAACCTGGGCCTCTACGCGGCGATCGACCGGATTGGGCTCGGCCTGGCTGTGACGTTGGAATTCCTGGGGCCCCTGGCCATCGCCCTGCTGACCTCCAGGAGAAAGAGCAGCGCTGTCTGCGCGGTGATCGCAGGTGCCGGCGTGCTTGCCATTACCCGGCCGGAGGCGTCCACAGACTACCTGGGCATCGGCCTGGCCCTGGTTGCCGCCTCGTCCTGGGCTGCCTACATCCTGCTCAACCAGACGGTGGGCACCCGGTTGCCAGGGATCCAGGGCACGGCCGCTGCCACGGGGATCTCGGCGGCGCTCTTCCTGCCCGTGGCGCTGACGGTCTTCCTCATGCAAAAGCCTGATGCGTTCACTGTTCTTTGTGCAGTGGGCGCCGGGATCCTGGCCTCGGTTGTCCCATATGTAGCGGACCTGCTCGCCCTGCGGAAGGTCCCGGCGAACCTCTTCGGCATACTCATGAGCATCAATCCGGTCTTCGCGGCTGTTATCGGATCGGTGGCGCTCCATGAGGCACTCGGCCTCATCGAATGGGCGGGAATAGCCCTCATCGTCGCCGCAAATGCATTCTCGCTGCTGCTCCGCGGCCGAAACGGCGCCGCTAGGCCTTCAGCCGAACGCTAGGCGTACATTCGCGCCCACGACCGTACCGCCGTCGGACGTTAACTGCTGTGTCGCCGGCGCTGGAGTCCGGCGACGGGGCGCCGTAGCATCCGAGGATGGAACCCACAGAAGCGGACATCCGTGACCAGTTCGGCAGGCGCCTGGAGGACAAGGGGGCCTGGCGGCAGGCCACCACCCTGGAGGCTGCCGGGGAACTGACAGCCCGGTGGCTGGAGGGCCATAGCGAATACCAGGCTGCCACGTTCACTGTCCGCTACGACGACGAAACTGAACCGATCGCCGCCGAACTGGCAGCCCTCAACCGGAACGGGCTGTTCACCAAGGAATCCCAGCCCGGGCTGCGTTCCGATGCCACCGCGCAGCGCGCCTACGTCACCGGATTCTGCAACGCTGACGTGGCCGCGGAACTGCTGGCCCTCTCCACACGCACCGAGCTGGTAACCGTGGCGCATGCCCCCGGCGAGGCCAGCAACGCCGCCATTCCGGTAACGCTCGACGGCGATGAGGTAGTGACCGTCCTCGGCTCCAGCGAGAACCCGGTGGACGAGGAGCAGATCCAGGACTGGGCGGACGAAACCAACGAAACGCTGGCGCTGCTGCTCGCGGACTCCTGGTACGTGGAGATCCTGGACCCTGCCTGGGGCCGGAATGACGTGCTGCTGCCAGCCGTCCTCGCCACACTGACTGCCCGGCAGTAGCTGGCGGCCCTGCTGGCCTAGTTAACTGGGAAACGGGCCGACCGCTCACGCGGCCAGCCCGTCCCCTGAAGCTCCCCTACAGCTCTACCGTGCCGCTTTCGCCCACACTCATCCGGCTGTGGGTCACCTTGGACTTCACCCACTGAAAGACCGTGGCCGCGGTCCCGCCGGGGCTGGTCCAGTATTCGGCGGAGTCCGAGTCGACGCGGAGCAGGCAAACTTCGGGGGTGTCCGGTCCGTCCGGGTACCAGGCTTCGACGGTCTGGTTCCACATTTCGTGGATCTTCGCGCGGTCAGTGACCACCTCGGCGGTGCCGGCCACCGACACCCATTCGGTGCGTTTGCCGAAGGACACATTGACCCGCGGGTTGGCCTGAACGTGGGCTACCTGCGAGGTGCTGCGGCCAGTGAAGAACCACAGGTCACCGTCCTCCTCCACGTCCTGGACGGCGAGGGGGCGGCTGACCAGGGCGCCTTCTTCGTTGATGGTGGTCAACATCCCGATGTGGGAATCGTTGATGATGTCCGTAACTTTGCTGATGTTCTCAGTGTCCGTCATGCTCTCACCTCGTTCTGATCGAATGGGAAGTTCCCCCGGCCAGCCTATTGGTAAGCATGCTTCTTTTCTACCCGGAGCGGCCCGGCCGGCGGTAAACGGTGAGGCCGTCATTCGCGTGAACCATGTGGCGGCCCATTCCACCGCTCTGGATCAGCCAAAAGACAGAGCCGTCCATGGCCCGCATGTCCACGCGGCCGGCCCCAATTTTCTCGCCGGCGCGAAACAGCAGGACCTCGTCCTCCTTGCACAGCTTGTTCCAGTGCGGCACGGGCTCCAGCATGACGGGAGCTTTTGCTGGGTTGGGCATGATTTTCCTTCAGTTTTAGAAGTGGGAGTTGCCGGCCTTGACGGCGAGCACCGGCCGGTCGGCCTGCATCAGGATCCGCTGGGCATGGCTGCCTAGAATGAACTTGCCCACCTGCGAACGGTGGCGCAGCCCGATGACAATGAGGGACGCGTCCACCTGGCGCGCCACCTCCAGGAACTCATCGGCGAGGTCGTTCAGGTAGGGCGGCTGCATCACGGTTGCCTTGACTCCCGCGTCCGCCGCCCGGCGTGCCGCGTCAGCCAGCAGGTCCGACGGCGCCACGGACTTGTCCACCAGCGCACCTTCGCGGGCCGAATTGACGATCACGAGGTCCTCCTTCCGGAGGGTGGCTTCGGCGATGCCCGCCGCCAGGGCGGCCTCACCGGCAGGGGTGGGGACGAATCCAACAATGATGCTCATACCTTCTCCTTGATTTCTGTGGTTGCCGGGCCGGCCAGGGTGGACGCCTTGCGCTTTGCCATGGCACTACGGATGAACGGCAGCACCGCTACCAGGACAAACACCAGCAGCAGGGTGGCCGAGATGGGGCGGCCGAAGAAGCCGGTGGGGTCTCCGCCGAACACCAGCAGGGACCGGCGCATCGAGCTTTCCAGCAGTTCGCCCAGCACGAAGGCCAGCACCAGCGGGCCCGGTTCAAAGCCGAACTTCTTCATGAGGTAACCGATGATGCCGAAGACGACGACGAGCGTGACATCGAACATGCTGTTGTTGATGGTGTACGCGCCCAGCAGCGTGATCAGCGCGGTGACGGGTGCCAGGATGGCGGCCCGGACGCGGAGGATCTTAACGAAGATGCCCACGAGCGGCAGGCTCATGATCAGCAGCAGGATGTTGCCGATGTACATGGAGTTCACCACGCCCCAGAAAAGCTCGGGGTTCTGCTCCACCAGCTGCGGTCCGGGCGTGACGCCCTGGATGAGCAGCGCACCGAACATCAGGGCCATGGTGGCATTAGCGGGGATACCAAGGGTCAGCAGCGGGATGAAGGAGGACGTTGCCGCGGCGTTGTTCGCGGTTTCGGGTCCGGCCACACCCTCGGGGGCGCCCTTGCCGAAGCGTTCCGGCTGCTTGGCGCGCTTTTTCTCCATGGCATAGGAAGCCATCGAGGCGATGGTTGCGCCCCCGCCCGGGAGGATACCGAGGAAGAAGCCCAGGACAGAGCCGCGGCCGATCGCACCGGAGGCCTGCTTCAGGTCCTTCCGGGAAGGCCACACGTTGGTGACCTTCGACGGCGCCTTCGCGGCCCGGTGCCGTTCCTCCAGGTTGTAGAGGATCTCGCCGAGGCCGAAGATGCCCATGGCGATCGGTACAAAGTCGAGGCCATCAGCAAGGGGCAGGCTGCCGAACGTAAAGCGGCTTTCGCCCGTGAAAATGTCCCTGCCGACAGTGGCCAGCAGTAGGCCCAGGGCGGCGGCGATAAGCGCTTTGGCCTTCGATCCGCTGCTGATGGTGGCCACGAGGAGGATGCCGAGCAGTGCCAGGGCGGTGTACTCGGGAGGCCCGAAGTCCAGGGCGAAGCTGGCAACGATTGGGGCCAGGAACGTCAGGCCGATGATTGCAGCGGTGCCACCAACGAAGGAGCCGATCGATGCCAGGCCCAGCGCGGTCCCGGCCCTGCCCTGCTTGGCCATCTGATAGCCGTCGAACACGGTGACCACGGAAGACGCCTCACCGGGAAGCCGGAGGAGCACGGAGGTGATGGTGCCGCCGTACTGGGCGCCGTAGAAGATGCCGGCCAGCATGATGATGGCCGTCACGGGCTCCACGTTGTACGTGAGCGGAAGAAGGATGGCGATGGTTGCCGCGGGCCCCAAGCCGGGCAGCACACCGATCAGCATGCCGATCACGACGCCGATCAGGCAGTAGAGGAGGTTGGTCGGCTCCAGGACAACCGCAAATCCGTTGATAACGGGATTTAGAAAATCCACGGGGTCTCCTAGAAGAGGTGGGGAACGGAGGTGTGGAGCGCGAGGACGAAGATGCCGTAAAAGGCGACGACGACACTTGCGCTGACAACGAGGGTGGAGCGCCAGGTTTCGCCGCCGAGGAAGCGCATCCAGATGATGCACAGGACCAGAGCGGGCAGTTCAAAACCTATGAGCGGCATCAGTGCCACCATGGCGGCGAGGGTCACCAGCCCGGTGAGCGGCGCGGTGGACATGCGGGTGAATTTCTCCGCATCCCGGTTGTGCCGGCCGGCGATCAGCTGGAAGAGACCGAGGGCCACCATGACGCAGCTGATGATGAACGGCCAGAGGCCAGGCTGCGGGGTGGCCGGCGTGCCCAGGCCCATCGTGATGGACAGGATGGCCGCGCCGGTCCCCACGCCGAGGACCACCAGGGAGGAGGCCGCGTTGGCCAGGGCGCCCGCTGCCGGGGGCTTTTCCTCTTCCCACTGGGCCGCAAGCTGTTCGGGCGTCAGGTCATCCAGGACGTCTTCGGGAAACGAGCGGGGGGCGTCCCCGCCGGAGGCAGCCGTCTCGCTGCTGCCTCCGGCGGGTACTGCGGGTGTTCCCTTCACAGGAGTCACTTATTTCCGCTGAGGCTGATGTCGTACTTCTCCACCAGCTCCTTGTACTTCGCTGCGTATGCCTTCCACTCGGTGACTACCTCCGCACCGGAGATCTCCTTGGGCGTCAGCATGTTCTTCTTGTTGAACTCCTTGTAGGCGTCCGACTTGAAGGCTTCCTGGAATGCGGCAAACAGCTTGTCCTTGACCTCCTGCGGAGTTCCCTTGGGAGCGGCTACTGCCCGGTACTGGGCTACCGGAACGTCATAGCCGGCTTCCTTTGCCGTAGGGGTGTCCGGCAGGAACGCGTTGCGCTCTTCGGAGAAGATCAGGAGCGGCGCCACCTTTCCGGCCTCGATCTGCGGCATCGCTTCACCGAGCTGGATGGTGGCGAGCTCCACCTGGTTGCCCAGCGCGGCAGTCAGGGCGGGCTTGCCGCTGTCGAAGGGGATGTCGGTGCCTGTGACCTTGGCCTGCTTGAACAGCACGGTCTGGGCGAGCTGGCTGCCGGTGCCGACGCCAGTGGTACCGAAGGTCACGTTGCGGCCGGCGTCGGTAACATCCTTGAAGGTCTTGAATCCGGACCCGGGGCTTGCCACGAGGACGTAGTCGTCCTGGGACAGGCCGGCGATGATGTCCAGGTCGTCAATGTTCACGGCTTCGTCAGCTGTCACTGCCAGTGGCGTGATGGTAATAAGGGACGCGTTCAGCAGGACCAGCTCCTGCCCATCGGCGGGCTTGCCGGCAACTTCCTTGGTTGCCAGGGCGCCGTTTGCGCCGGGCTTGTTGACCACGGGCATCGGCTGGCCAAGGGACTTGGAGGCGCCCTCGGCGAGGGCCCGGGCGATCAGGTCGGTGCTGCCGCCGGCAGCCTGCCCTACAGAAAGGTTGACCGGGCCGGACGGGTATTTGGATGAATCTGCGCCGCCACTGCCAGCGACGTTGCCACAGGCAGTCATCGCCAGCAGCGTGAGGGCAGACGCAGCTCCGAGGATGGTACGGCGGGTGGGGAAGTGCTTCATTGGATCTCCTCATAGGCTCCGGGGTCATCCCGGACAGTTGTGAACCGAATCACGTTGGGCTCGCTTCAACGAGTGTAAAGAGCCGCTATGATGCATGTCTAAGCCCATATGAGCATCAAGTGATACCCGGAAGGCATCATGTTTACGTTTGACCAACTGGCCGGATTCATTGCCGTCGCCGAGGAACTGCACTTTGGCAGGGCTGCCGAACGGCTGAATATGACGCAGCCGCCCTTGAGCAGGCAGATTCAAAAGCTGGAAAAAACCATCGGCACGGAACTGCTGGAGCGTGACAACCGGAAGGTGCAGCTCACCCCTGCCGGCGAAGCCTTCCTCGAGGAAGCCAGAAGGCTGATGGTCCTGGCCACCCGGGCACCGGTCACTGCCCGGCGGATCGCCACCGGACGCTCGGGCATGCTGCGCGTGGGCTTCACCGCGGCCAGTGGATTCAGCATCCTCGGCCCGCTGCTGGAGGAGATTGCCGAAATCATTCCGGACGTCGACATCGACCTGCAGGAGCTCGTAACCGGCGAGCAGATCCAGGGCCTGCTCACCGGGGGGCTGGATCTGGGCCTGGCACGGCCACCGTTCGATCGGGAGATTTTCGATTCGCACCTGCTGTACAAGGAGTCGATGATGCTGGCGGTGCCCAGTGGCCATAAGCTCGCGGATCTTTCCCGCCCCATCGAGGACGCGGACATCAGCGACGAGCCACTGATCATGCACTCGCCCACCAAGGCGACATACTTCTACGACCTGGTGGTCAGGATGTTTCCCATCCAGCACGCCAACGTGATCCACACGGTGAGCCAGATCCTCACGATGGTTTCCCTGGTTGCGGCCCGCCGCGGGGTTGCCTTCGTTCCGCATTCGGCAACCTTGCTGGCCATCAAGGGCGTCGAGTTCCTTCCCCTTGCCGGCATGGAAAGCGAGCAGCCCGTGGAGCTCCACGCGATCTGGAACCGGAAGGTGGTCAATCCAGCCCTGCGCCGCCTGCTGCAGGACCTGGAGTTCCGCACCGAGTAGGGAGACCGCCATCGGCGGTCAATACCCTTCTGGCATCAATGCATACACAAATACACTTAGACAGGCATCACGTCCTCTGCCTAACCTGATCAGGAACCAACACCATCCCGCCCGCGACACTCAGCACGCGGCGTTCACACGGAGGACAACATCGTGGCAAAGTACACCCCTCAGGAACTGGCAGACACCCTCAAGGAAGGCCTGCTGTCCTTCCCGGTGACCTCGTTCGACGCCAACCTGCAGTTCGACGAGGAAAGCTACCGCAAGCACCTCGCCTGGCAGGCCAGCTTCCCGGTCGCCGGCCTCTTCGCAGCCGGCGGCACCGGCGAAGGCTTCTCCCTCACTCCCGCTGAATCCGAGCGCGTGGTCCGCGCCGCCGTCGACGAAGTCGGCAGCATCGTCCCCGTCCTGGCCTCTGCCGGCGGTTCCACTGCCCAGGCCATCGAGAACGCCCAAGCCGCCGAAGCCGCCGGCGCTGATGGCATCCTGCTCCTCCCGCCGTACCTGACCGAAGCAGACCAGGCCGGCCTCATTGACCACGTCAGCGCCATCTGCCGCTCCACCTCGCTGGGCGTCATCATCTACAACCGCGCCAACGCCATCTATAAGGACACCACGGTGGCCACGCTGGCCGACCGCCACGAAAACCTCATCGGCTTCAAGGACGGCGTGGGCGACCTCGAACACGATGCCCGTGTCTACGCCAAGCTCGGTGACCGCCTGTTCTACCTCGGCGGCCTGCCCACGGCCGAAACGTTCGCCCTCCCGCTGCTGCAGCTGGGCATGAGCACTTACTCCAGCGCCATGTACAACTTCGTCCCGCAGTTCGCGCTGGACTTCTACCAGGACGTCCGCAACAACGACCGCGTTGCCGTCAACAAGAAGCTCAACGACTTCGTGATCCCGTACCTGGACATCCGCGACCGCGTGAAGGGCTACTCTGTGTCCATCGTCAAGGGTGGCCTGGACGCGATCGGCCGCTCGGTCGGCGGAGTCCGCCCGCCGCTGCAGAACCTGGCGCCGCAGGACCTCGCGGACCTTAAAGCCCTCATCGCCAGCATCTCCTGATCCACCTCTCCAAGGAGTAACCACAGTGACACTCACCGGACATTCCCTGATCGCCGGCCAGCCCGTCGTCGGGGGCGGGAAGACAGCCTTCGGCTTCAACCCCGCCACCAACGGGCAGCTCGACCCCGCGTATTCGCTGATCACCGGGGAGCAGCTGACGACGGCGACCTCCGCCGCCGCGGCTGCCTACCCGTCCTTCAGCACGCTGGCCCCCGCAGCCCACGCAGCGTTCCTGGACGCCATCGCGGACAACATCGAGGCCATCGGCGATGAACTCATCACCCGCGCCGGCCAGGAAACCGGCCTGCCCGCTGCCCGCCTGACCGGCGAACGCGCCCGCACCACCGGCCAGCTGCGCCTCTTCGCGAACGTTGTCCGCCAAGGCGACTTCCGCGGCGTCCGCATCGACCCCGCCCTGCCCGAGCGCACTCCGATGCCGCGGGCCGACATCCGCCAGCGCCAGATCCCGCTGGGCCCCGTCGCCGTGTTCGGCGCGAGCAACTTCCCGCTGGCCTTCTCGACGGCGGGCGGCGACACAGCTTCCGCCCTCGCCGCCGGCTGCCCGGTCGTGTTCAAGGCGCACAACGCCCACCCCGGCACCAGCGAACTCGTAGGCCAGGCGATCGCCAAGGCCGTCAAGGACCACGGCCTGCACCCCGGCGTGTTCTCCCTCATCTACGGTCCCGGCGCCAGCATCGGCCAGGCGCTCGTGGCCGACCCCGCCATCAAGGCCGTCGGCTTCACCGGCTCCCAGGCCGCAGGCATCGCGCTGATGCGCACCGCGGCCGCCCGGCCAGAGCCCATCCCTGTCTACGCCGAAATG
Source organism: Pseudarthrobacter sulfonivorans (assembly GCF_031454915.1). Lineage (GTDB taxonomy): Bacteria > Actinomycetota > Actinomycetes > Actinomycetales > Micrococcaceae > Arthrobacter > Arthrobacter sulfonivorans_C. Next base: position 799,730 of record NZ_JAVDRS010000002.1, read on the forward strand.
TCCTCCCTGAACCCGGTGTTCGTGTTCGACGGCGCCCTCAGCGGTTCCGCCGAACAGATCGACGCCCTCGCGCAGCAGTACGTCACCGCGGTCACCGGCAGCTCAGGACAGCTCTGCACCTCCCCCGGACTCCTGTTCGCCCCCGCTGGTGAGCTGGGTGACAAACTTGCTGCCGCCGTCGGCCGCGCCATCTCAGCCTGCGCCGGGCAGACGATGCTCACCGAAGGCATCGCCGGTTCCTGGAACGCCGGCGCCGAGGCGCTGGGCTCCGCGGACGGCGTCACCGTCGTCGGCCAGGGCACCCAGGGCCCCACCGAAAACGCCCCCGCCCCCACCATCTTCGGCACCCAGGTCAGGGACTTCGTCACCAACCATGTGCTGCACCAGGAAATCTTCGGCGCCGCGTCCCTGGTGATCCGCTACTCCTCCACCGCGGAACTCCTCGAAGCCATCGGCCGGCTCGAGGGCCAGCTCACGGCCTCACTGCAGCTCACCGAAGCGGACTACCCGACGGCGGCGCCACTGATCCCCGCGCTCGAACAGAAAGTGGGCCGCATCATCGTCAACGGCTGGCCCACCGGCGTCGAGGTCGGCCACGCCATGGTTCACGGCGGCCCGTTCCCCGCCACCTCGGACACCCGCACCACCTCCGTGGGCACCCTGGCCATCAACAGGTTCCTGCGGCCCGTCGCCTACCAGAACCTCCCCCAGGAGCTGCTCCCGGCGGCCCTGCAGGACACCAACCCGTGGCAGCTCAACCGCCGGATCGACGGCAGCGTTGTTGCTGCAGATGCAGAGGTAAGCGCATGAGCACCCAGCCCACCATTGCCCGCGTTGAAGTGGTGCCGGTAGCCGGCCACGACAGCATGCTGATGAACCTCAGCGGCGCGCACGGCCCGTTCTTTACCCGCAACGTGGCCATCATTACCGACTCCGAGGGCCGCACCGGCCTCGGCGAGGTGCCCGGCGGCGAGAAGATCAAAGCCACCATCGAGGAAGCCGGCGCACTGATCAACGGCAAGCCCGTGGCACGCTACAGGTCCCTCCTGCGCGAAGTTGCCGCGGAATTCGCAGACCGCGACGCCGGCGGCCGCGGCCTGCAGACCTTCGACCTGCGCACCACGGTCCACGCCGTCACCGCCGTCGAGTCCGCCCTGCTTGACCTGCACGGCCAGTTCCTCGGCGTCCCCGTCGCGGAACTGCTCGGTGACGGGCAGCAGCGCGCCTCGGTGCCCATGCTGGGATACCTCTTCTTTATTGGTGACCACGCCCGGACTGACCTTCCCTACCTGGTGGAGGACGCGCCGTCGGACCGGTGGGAGAAGCTGCGGCGGCAGGAGGCCATGACCCCGGAGGCAGTGGTTGCCCTGGCCGAAGCCGCGCAGGAGCGTTATGGCTTCAGCGATTTCAAGCTCAAGGGCGGCGTGCTGTCCGGGGACGACGAAGTGGATGTGGTCACCGCGCTGCACAAGCGTTTCCCCGAGGCACGGGTGACGCTTGACCCGAACGGCGGCTGGCTCCTGGAGGAAGCCATCCGCCTGGGCAAGCGAATGCAGGGCGTCGTGGCCTATGCCGAGGATCCCTGCGGCGCCGAAGGCCGGTTCTCCGGCCGCGAGGTGATGGCTGAGTTCCGCCGTGCCACCGGCCTGAAGACCGCCACCAACATGATCGCCACGGACTGGCGGGAGATGTCCCACGCCATCCGCAGCAACGCCGTGGACATTCCCCTGGCCGATCCGCACTTCTGGACCATGTCCGGCTCGGTCCGGGTGGCCCAGCTGTGCAACGAATTCGGGCTGACCTGGGGGTCGCACTCGAACAACCACTTCGACATCTCCCTGGCCATGTTCACGCACACCGGCGCGGCAGCCCCGGGCGAGATCACCGCACTGGACACGCACTGGATCTGGCAGGACGGACAGGGCCTCACCAAGAACCCGCTGCAGATCAAGGACGGGGCTATCTCGGTGCCCGACGCGCCGGGTCTTGGCATCGAACTGGACCGCGACGCCCTGGACAAGGCCCACGAGCTGTACCTGCAGCACGGCCTGGATGCCCGGGACGACAGCATCGGCATGCAGTACTACATCGACGGCTGGTCCTTCGACCCGAAGCGGCCCTGCCTGGTGCGCTAGCCGCCACTTCTTCGTCTGACCCGTACCGAACACTTCCGCACGGCCGGACCTCCTTCGCAACAGGAGACGGCCGTGCGGACTTCCATGCCCGATAGTTAAACAACCAGACAGCTAAATAGAAGGGCGCATGTGTGGGCGGCGTAGTTTCCGGAATCCTGATCGTCTCCGCCGTCATTTTTGTGGGCTACCTGGCCGCCCGGCTGCGGATCCTGGGACCCGAAGTCCAGGGCGCCCTGACCCGCACCGCCTACTACGTCACCAACCCCGCCCTGCTGTTCACCGTGGTAGCCGGCAGTGATATCCGTGCCGCGCTCGGAACCGACGCCCCGCTGGCGCTGCTCTCGGCAGCGATCGTGGGGCTTCTCTATTGCCTCGCGAGTTTCCTTTTCTTCCGGCGCCCGGTGGCGGAGACCGCCGTCGGGGCCATGGCCAGCAGTTACGCCAATGCCAACAACATCGGCATCCCGGTCTCGCTGTACGCGGTGGGCACTGCGCAGCATGTGGCCCCGGTGCTGCTGGTCCAGCTCCTGGTGATGGCGCCGTTCTACCTCACGGTGATGGGGTTGGCCTCCGGGTCCCGGCTTTCATGGAAAAAGACGCTCGTCACACCGTTCGCGAATCCCATGATCATTGCCTCAGCACTGGGAGTGGTGGTGGCACTGACCGGCTGGGATGCACCTGATTTGCTGCAGAAACCCATCGACATGCTTGCCGCGGGGGCCGTGCCCATGGTCCTGCTGGCCTTCGGCCTGTCCCTTGCCGGCCGGGCTCCCCTGCAGAAGGGCGATGGCCGCACCGAAACCTTCGTGGCCACCTTCCTCAAGATTGCCGGCATGCCACTCATCGTCTGGGTGCTGGGCCGGTTTGTCTTTGGGCTGGAAGGGCAGCACCTGCTGGCCAGCGTGATCATGGCGGCGCTCCCTACCGCCCAGAACGTCTTCCTCTTCGCCTCCCCCTACGGCCGCGGCATGACCGTGGCCCGCGACGTCATCCTGTGCACCACGGTGCTCAGTGTGGGCGCACTGGTGGTTGTTGCCTGGCTGGTGGGATAAGCCGCCGGCGGCCCCGCCGCCCGTGTCGTTAGGAGCGGTTCTGTCGGGGTGGTGCCACCCATTCCCCGCCCCGCAGCACGCCAGCGAGGTTCAGGTCCGGATCAACCACGACGACGTCGGCACGCATCCCTGCACGGAGGTCGCCCGCCTGCGATGAACGTCCAAGGACTGCTGCCGGCACGGCACTCGCGGAGGTGACGGCGTTGCGCAGGGAAACACCTGCAGCGACGGCGGCACGGACAACCTCCAGCAATGTGGCTGTTCCACCGGCGATGGCCCCGGTGTCGTCCACACGGGCTACGCCTCCATCCACGGTCACCGCCAGTGCGCCCAGCCGGTATTGGCCATCCCGCAGGCCGGTCGCAGCCATGGAATCCGTGACAAGCGCGATGTTTTCCGCTCCCACCAGTTCGAAAACTGTTTTGACCGTTTCGGGGGCGAGATGGACCCCGTCAGCAATCAGCTCCACTACGGCGTCCCCGGCGCGTGCTGCGCTGAGGCAGGCGGAGACGGGGCCGGGAGAGCGGTGGTGCAGTCCGGGCATTGCGTTGAACAGATGGGTCACCGTTGGGCGCCGCCCCATCAGGGCGTTCGGGGCTTTGGCGAGTCCCGCAGCGGCACGTTCCAAAAATGCGGCGGCGGCTGGGTGATCCGCTGCCGTATGTCCCAATGAGGGAAGTGCCCCGTGGGCGGTGAGCAGGTCCACGAGGCTTGGCGCGCCAGGGAGTTCTGCGGCCAGGGTCATGGAGGCCAGGGAGGGGCCGGCCGCTTCGAACAGTTCGCCCATCAGACCGGTGTCCGGTGCCAGCAACAACGCGGGGTCGTGCGCGCCGCACTGTCCGGCCGAGAGAAAGGGGCCTTCCAAGTGTGAGCCTGCAATCAGCCCTTCCTCCTCCACCTGCCGCAGCGCCTTGAGGTTCCGCAGCAGATCTGCCGGCGCTGCAGTGACCAGGCTGGCGAGAAGCGTGGTGGTTCCGCGGCTGTGAAGGTAGCGGGCAGCAGAACGGGCGCCCTCCACCGAACCCTCGGAGAAATCCGAGCCGTTGGCACCGTGGCAGTGCAGGTCCACAAGGCCCGGAAGCAGGATACGGCCGGCTGGACCAGATTCAACGCCAGCACTTGAGGTTTCCCCCGCATCTGGGTCCCCGCGGAACCCTGATGCCGGTCCGGCGTACGTGATGTGGCCGCCGTCCACGGCGATGAGCCCGTCATCGATGTCCATGGTGTTGGACACGATGCGGCCTCGTAGTATCTGTGCCTTGCCCATCATTCGTAGCCTCCTGCTGCCAGTGCCGCGGCCAGGCTGGCAGCGAGCAGGGGATCGGCCGCATTTGCCCTGGTCCCAGTCGCAGGGTCTTGCGTCCGGGCTGAGGAATGGACAGCGTGGACCCCACTTTTCAGCAGCGCGGGCACGAGTCCAAGCCTTACACCGCCTCCCGCCATGATCTGTACCGAAGGAGCGTGGGTCCGTCCCATTTCCACCAACCGGATCAGCATCTGCAGGCCGGCGGTGCAGTGGGGCTTGCCTCCGCTGGTCAGCACCCGGTCAACCCCTGTGTGTTCGAGTCTGGCCAGGGCCTCAGCGGGATCCACGCCCGCAGCCAGAGCAGCATCGAAGGCCCGGTGGAACGTCACCTCCGCAGAGGGATGTTGTTCGCGGGCCAGCCCGGAAATCCGGCGCAGCGCTGCAACGTCGGGGCCGCCGTCGGCCGCCAGTATGCCCACCACGACGCCGGCGGCCCCGGCATCCAAGGCCGCAGCGACGTCGTGCTCCAGCACCTCAATCTCCTCACCCGTGTAGGTGAAGTTTCCCGGGCGGGGCCGGATCAGGACGTGGACCGGCAGGCCCACCTGGCAGGCCTGCTTAATGGTTCCGATGCTTGGCGTGATGCCATCCGTTTCGGCCAGGGCCGCGCAGAGTTCCACCCTTGCAGCGCCCACGGATGCTGCGAGGCGCACGCCGCTGGCATCTTCAACCGCCAGCTCGAGCTGCGGCGATATGGAGGTGGAGGTCCGCTGGAGACCTTGCCCCACACTGTGCCTGCCGGCCACGAGCCGCTTCCCCGCCACGCTTAGAGTCCCTGCCACTGAGGTTTCCGCCCGAACGTGTCCTGATAGTAGTCCCGGTGGGCGAGTTTGGAGGCAGCCGCTTCGTCCACCAAAACCGTGACATGGGGGTGGAGCTGGAGGGCTGATGCAGGGCACATCGCCGCCACGGGACCCTCCACGGCTGCCGCAATGGCCTCAGCTTTGGACTCCCCCATGGCCAGCAGCAGGATGTGCCGTGCTTCGCCGATGGTGCCCAGCCCCTGCGTCAGCACATGGTCCGGAACGTCCGCAGGATTCTCGAAGAAGCGCGCGTTGTCCTGCCGGGTCTGCCGGGTCAGCGTCTTGATCCGGGTCCGGGAGGCCAGGGAGGACATCGGCTCGTTGAAACCGATATGGCCGTCGGTTCCAATCCCCAGGATCTGGACATCCACGCCTCCCGCTGCCTCGATGCTGGCCTCATAGCGCAGGGCCTCACTGGCAGGATCTTTTGCCGTCCCGTCCAGGCCGTGCACCGCATCCGCCCCGAAGTCCACACTGTCCGTGAACTCCCCACGTATCACCGAATGGTAGGACTGCGGGTGGGTGCTGGCCAGGCCCAGGTACTCATCGAGCAGGAAGGCCTGTGATGTGGCGAAGCTCAGCCCGCCGCTGCGGTGGCGCTCTATGAGTTCCTGGTAGGTGCCCAGGGGGGTGGACCCGGTGGCCAGGCCAAGGACCGAGGGACCGCTGCGGACTTGCTGCTCAATGGCGTCTGCTGCCGTGCGCGCCACGTCGGCTGCCGTGGGAAGGATAACGATTTCCATGGGGAAGGAATGCTTTCAGTTGCTGTTGTGGGAAGGGGTGCAGTTAGTCGGGTGTTATTTTGCTGCCTCGGTGTCGACAGTGACTTCGTCGCCCTCGCGGCCCGGGGTGCGCAGGTTCCAGCGCTTGATCACGAAGGAGAAGAGGAAGTAGTAGATCACCGCATAGCCCAGTCCGATGGGAATAAGCAGCCAGGCGTTCTGGGCTTTGCCGAAGTTCAGGATGAAGTCGATCAGCCCGGCAGAGAAGGTGAAGCCGTGGTGGATGTCCAGCGCATTCACCAGCGCCATGGAGGTTCCGGTCAGTGCAGCGTGGACGATGTAGAGCGGGAAGGCAACGAACATGAAGGAGTACTCGAGCGGTTCGGTGATGCCAGTGAAAAATGCGGTGAGGGCTGTGGAGAGCATGATGCCTCCCACCACCTTTTTCTGGGACGGCTTGGCGTGGCGCCAGATGGCCAGGGCGGCGGCGGGAAGTCCGAACATCATGATGGGGAAGAAGCCGGTCATGAACACGCCTGCCGTGGGATCGCCGGCGAAGAACCGGTTGAGGTCGCCGCGGACCAACTGCCCCGAAGCGTCGGTGTAGTCGCCGATCAGGAACCAGACACCGGAGTTCAGGATGTGGTGCAGGCCTGCTGGAATGAGCATGCGGTTGGCGAAACCGTAAATGCCGCCGCCGGCCACGGCGTTACCGGCTACTGCCTCGCCTACGGCGGAGAGTCCCGCGTTGAAGAAGGGGTAAACGAGGGCAAGGATGACGCCGGCCACGAGGCTGGAAACGGACGTCAGGATGGGCACCAGGCGCCGGCCGCTGAAGAATCCCAGGAAGTCCGGCAACTTCGTGCGGTAAAACCGCTGCCACAGGTTTGCGGAGAGCAGGCCGACCACTATGCCGGCCAGGACGCCGTAGTTGATCAGCGCGGGTTTTCCGGCAGGGTCAACCTGGCCTGCCAGTACCAGCGGGGACATGGCTTTGAAGACGCCGTCAATCACCATGTATCCCACCACGGCTGCCAGTGCCGTGGATCCGTCTGCCTTCTTTGCCCAGCCGATGGCAATGCCCACCGCGAAGATCAGCGGAAGCCAGGTGAAGACGGCGTTGCCGGCGGCGGAGATCACGGCAGCGCCTCCTTCGAATCCGGGAATGGCGCCCAGCAGGTCAGCCTGGCCGATGCGCAGGAGGAGGCCCGCTGCGGGAAGTACTGCGATGGGAAGCATCAGGCAGCGGCCAAGGCGCTGCAGGTTGGCAAAGGCCCTGTTCGGCTTCTTCTCTGGAGCCAGGGCGGCGGTCTCGGATGATGACATGTTTGCACCTCTGCGGATTGAGTGGGGCTTGTGGAGTGACGGCTTCAACCGGTACTGTCTGGTTATGACCAGTTCAGTGTGATTCATCCCACGGCCGCCTGTCAAGGTAGGAATCCGCCGGCCAGGCGGTGAAAGTGCCGACGATAACGCGCAGAATTAGTCCCACCGTGGTCGCCGACCGGGGTGTTCAGGAACGTGCCTCTGGAGGCACCGTCAGAAGGGCAGTGTTATGTCCAAAGCAGAAAAGATCGTAGAAGGGCTTGGCGGAGCCGGGAACATCGTCGAGGTGGAAGCGTGCATTACCCGCCTCCGCACGGAAGTGAAGGATTCCTCGCTCGTGAACGAAGCCTCGCTGAAGGCCGCCGGAGCGCACGGAGTGTTCTCGTCAGGCACTGCCGTCCAGGTGGTCGTCGGTCCTGAAGCTGATACTCTCGCCGAGGATATCGAGGACCTCCTCTAGTGGCGGGGCAGTTGATCGTCCACGCGCCACTGAGCGGATCTGTCATTCCCCTCAATCAAGTGCCGGACCCCGTTTTTGCCGGTCAGATGGTGGGATCGGGGGCAGCAGTGGAGCCGTCTGCAGGCGAAGCTTTCGACGTTGTCTCGCCCGTGGCCGGGAAGTTGGTCAAGCTCCTGCCGCACGCCTTCGTGGTGGTGGAGGATTCCGGCCGTGGCGTCCTGACGCACGTAGGCATCGACACTGTGAAGCTCAAGGGCGAAGGCTTCACGCTGTTGGTTGCCCAAGGTGACACGGTCAGTGCCGGTGCCCCGATCATGCACGTGGACCCTACAGCTGCCCTTGCAGCCGGTTACTCAATGGTGAGCCCCGTCGTCGTGTTGGACACTAAGCCGGACACAGCCACACTCATGGCCTTCGGAGCAGTAGCTGCCGGCGTCGGCCTGTTCTCCATGGACTAATGCCCGGTTATGGAAGTGCGGCCCTAAAGCCGCACTTCCATGGTCAGTGAGTACCGGTCGGACCGGTACCAGGAGCGGGAATGCTCGATCGCCAGGTTTCCCGAGAATGAAACGCGGTCAAACACCAGCACCGGCGCCCCGGTGCCTGTACCTAGAAGCGCCCCCACATCCGCCGGCGCCCCCTCCGAGCGGACGCTTTGCCGGGCCCGGTCGATCTGGTAGCCGAACTGTGCGGCAAGGGCCCTGTAGACAGAACCGGTCAAGTCAATGTCCAGCAGGCCACCCGCATAGTCAGGGTTATACCAAGCGTCATCAACGCTCACCGGCCGACCGTCCGCCAGGCGAAGGCGACGCAGATGGATAGCTTCGGACCCCTGCCCCAGACCCAATGCCTCAACGATGGCATCGGGAGCATCAGCGGCCTCAGCCACCAGCACCACCGTGCTGGGAACATGCCCCATGGCCTCCATCTCCTGCGTGAAGGAGGCTAAATGCAGGGTGGATTGAACGGGGGAATCCGCCACGAAGGTACCCTTGGCCGGAACCCGCACCAAATGTCCTTCATTGACAAGACGGCCAATGGCCGCTCGGACCGTAATCCGGCTGACGCCATAAGAATCCATGAGCGTCCGCTCACTGGGAAGCCGCGCCCCCGGCTCCAGTTCCTCCTTGACCAGCTTGAGGATAATCACCCGCAGCTGCTCGTGCTTGGGAACCTGAGAATTGCTGATGGCGCCCATAGCCCGCTGAGCGCTTCCGGCTGTTGCTGTCGCTCGCACTGCGGCCCCTCTAATCGTGGAGCGGTCCGGTAATGACCACTCTACGGATTATCCCACAGGGCGTACGCGAGCGGCGGCGCGACGCCACGCAGGGATTTTGCTCTGAAGGGAGACGGGGTGAGGTGTCCGGCCCTTAGAGGCACGTCCGTCTTCGCGTCATCGCCTGCCGATCGGAGGAAGGGACCTACCCTGAGCGGCTAGGCCAGGATCCGGTATCCCGTCGGCTTATCGAAGAGCCTTCGCGTGCTGGTTCCGGCGGCCGCAATCCAAAGGACGGAGTCGTCATCAGCGGCTTGTTCCACGACGCCGGTCATGATGTGCTCCCCCAAGAGCCACACCTCTACCGTGTGACCCGTCAGCCGGGCCCAGTCGCTACGCGGCCCACGTCCGGCTGAGGTCTTGCTCGGGCTCATACCCAACATGATTTGCTTTACCAGCCGCGCTCGGAGAGGCGGTGCGGCTGCGGGATGTCGTCCACATTGATGCCCACCATGGCTTCGCCGAGGCCGCGGGAGGCCTTGGCGATGGCGTCGGGGTCATCGAAATAGGCTGTGGCCCTGACGACGGCGGCGGCGCGCTGGGCCGGGTTGCCCGACTTGAAGATGCCCGAACCGACGAACACGCCGTCGGCGCCGAGCTGCATCATCATGGCGGCGTCGGCCGGGGTGGCGATGCCGCCCGCGGTGAACAGCACCACGGGGAGCTTGCCGGCGGCGGCAACTTCCTTGACCAGTTCGTACGGAGCCTGCAGTTCCTTGGCCGCGACGTAGAGCTCATCTTCGGGCAGGGCCGCGAGCTTGGCAATCTCGGCGCGGATCTGGCGCATGTGCCCGGTCGCGTTGGAGACATCGCCCGTGCCGGCCTCGCCCTTGGAACGGATCATGGCCGCGCCCTCGTTGATGCGGCGCAGCGCCTCACCCAGGTTGGTGGCGCCACAGACGAAGGGAACCGTGAAGTTCCACTTGTCGATGTGGTGGACGTAGTCGGCCGGGGTCAGGACCTCGGACTCGTCAATGTAGTCCACGCCCAAGGACTGCAGGACCTGGGCCTCGACGAAGTGGCCGATCCGGGCCTTGGCCATGACCGGCACGGACACGGCGTCGATGATCGCCTCGATCATGTCCGGATCGGACATCCGGGACACGCCGCCCTGGGCACGGATATCGGCCGGAACGCGTTCCAGCGCCATCACTGCAACGGCACCGGCGTCTTCGGCGATGCGGGCCTGTTCGACGTTGACGACGTCCATGATGACGCCGCCCTTGAGCATCTCAGCCATGCCCCGCTTGACGCGGCTGCTGCCGGCGACGGTGAGGTGTTCGTACGGGAGTGGTCTAAGGGACACTTCTTGCTCCAAAGGGGCGGGATGCCTGTGAAACCAGGCATTTTGGTAATGGGACTTGCTCCGGGTGTCTCTTCCCACCCGGGGGCTACCGGTACTTCACGGGCTCAGCACTCGATGACGTTTACGGCGAGGCCTCCGCGGGAGGTCTCTTTGTATTTGGTTTTCATGTCGGCGCCGGTTTCTTTCATGGTTTTGATGGCTTTGTCGAGGGATACTTTGTGGCTGCCGTCGCCGTGCAGGGCAAGGCGGGCGGCGTTGATGGCTTTGACGCTGGCGATGGCGTTCCGTTCGATGCACGGGATCTGCACCAGGCCGCCCACGGGGTCGCAGGTCAGGCCGAGGTTGTGTTCGATGCCCACTTCGGCGGCGTTTTCCACCTGTTCGGGAGTGCCGCCGAGGACCTCGCAGAGGCCCGCGGCCGCCATGGAGCAGGCCGAGCCCACCTCGCCCTGGCACCCCACTTCCGCACCGGAGATGGAGGCGTTGATCTTGAACAGGATTCCGACGGCGGCCGCAGCCAGCAGGAAGCGCACCACACCGTCGTCGTTGGCTCCCGGAACAAACTTGACGTAGTAGTGCAGGACAGCGGGGACGATGCCCGCCGCGCCGTTGGTCGGGGCCGTGACGATGCGCCCGCCCGCGGCGTTTTCCTCGTTGACCGCCAGGGCGAACAGGTTCACCCACTCCATGGCCCGCAGGGGATCGGTCACGCCCGTGTCTGCGGTCAGGGTCTGGAATAACGACGGCGCGCGCCGCCTGACGTTCAGCCCGCCGGGAAGGATGCCTTCCGCGGCGCAGCCGTTGTCCACACATTCACGCATGACCGCCCAGAGGGCCAGCAGCTTTTCGCGGAGTTCCGCTTCGCTGCGCCAGGTGAGTTCGTTGGCGAGCATGACGTCGGAGATGGACATGCCTTCGCGCTTGCAGATCGCCAGGAGTTCGTCGGCGGTGGTGAACGGGTACGGCAGGGGGGTGTCGTCGGCCACCACACGGTCGGCGGCGTCGGCGTCGCCGTCCACCACAAAGCCGCCGCCGATGGAGTAGAAGCTCCGTTCGCTCAGGACGGCTCCGGCGTGGTCGAGGGCGCGGAAGGTCATGCCGTTGGGGTGGGCCGGGAGGGACTTGCGCCGGTGCAGCACCACGTCCTCGTCCCAGTTGAAGTCCACCCGGTGGTCTCCGCCGAGCATGAGCTCGGCGTCGAGGGCTGCGGCGGCCACCTGGTCGTCGGCCGTGGTGGTGTCCACGGTTTCCGGGTCCAGTCCTTTGAAGCCCAGGACCACGGCCTTGTCCGAGCCGTGGCCTCGCCCGGTGGCACCGAGCGAACCGAACAGCTCAGCCTGGACGCGCCTGGTGGCGCTCAGGTGGCCGTCGCCCTTGAGTCCGTCGGCGAACAGTTTCGCCGCCCGCATCGGGCCGACCGTGTGCGAGGACGACGGCCCGATGCCAACGGAGAACAGGTCCAGGACGCTAAGCGCCATCAGGGGACCTCTGGCGAGGCGTACTCGCGCATTGCGTCGAGCAGCCACCGGCCCAGGAAGTCCGCGAACGAGGCGCGGGGGAAGAGCCGGAAGCTTTCCTCCCCGGTCTTGTGCAGGACCACCGGGATGTTGCCCACCTCGGTGTTCAGGGCGGTTCCCGTGGTGAAGCTGCGGGGGTGCAGGTCCAGGGCGCAGCCCTTTTCCAGGACGGCCCGGGCGCGGGGGCCGGACAGTTCGAACGTGGTGCGGTTGGCGGACAGGTCCACCACCTGGCCCGGGGCGTCGGCCAGCGCCTCCGTGAGGGCACCGATGAGGCTGCCGCCCAGGGAATCGTGGGCCTGTTCCGGGGCAACCACCAGGAACTCGGATGGTCCCAGCCAGAGGACGCTGACGCCGTCGGCGCCTGCCACGTCGCCGCAGCGTGCCGGCAGGCCGCCAGTGGCGGCAGCGATCCGCGAGCCTTCCTCGGAGCGGGGGTCTACGCGGACTCCCGCCATGGTTTGGAAGGGGCCTTCGGCGAGGACAACCTTGCCCTGGACGGAGCCCGCTTCCAGCGCTGCGGCCAGGTGCGAGGCGGGGCTGCGGCGGATGTCCCGGAGTCCATTGATGCCTTCGAGTGCTGCTGAATTAGCCATCTTTGCGGGTCCCTTCGGGGTCAAAAAGTACGGTTTCTGCCACAACAACATCAACCAGCTGGTCGCCGGCTGCGGCCACCAGGGTCTCGCCAATGCGGTTGCGGCCATTCTTGATCAGTGCCAGCCCAAACGAGCGGCCCAGCGCGGCGCTGTGGTAGCTCGAGGTGACGAAGCCCTGCATGGGGACCGGGCCGTAGGCGGGGCTGGTGCTGATGCCCTTTTCCACGAGCTGGGTGCCTTCCGGCAACCGGATGGAGCCGTCCACGGGCAGGACGCTGACCAGGTGCTTGCGGTCCTCGCGCTGGGCATCGGCCCGGGCGTAAGAGCGCTTGCCGATGAATTCCTTGGCCTTGGAGACCACCCATTCCATGCCCGCATCCTGCGGGGTGACGGTACCGTCGGTGTCCTGCCCGACGATCGGGTAGCCCTTTTCGGCGCGGAGTACGTGCATGGTTTCGGTGCCGTACGGGGTGATGTTGAATTCGGCCCCGGCGGCGGCCACGGCTTCCCAGGTGTTGAGTCCGTACCAGGACGGCACGTTGATCTCGTAGGCCAGTTCGCCGGAGAACGAGATCCGGCAGACCCGGGCCTGCACGCCGGAGGCGAGGGTGGTTTCGCGGAAGGTCATGAACGGGAAGGCTTCGGCTTCCAGTCCACCGTCTGCGGCGAGTTCGGGAGCCATCTTGGCGAGGACGGCGCGGGACTTAGGCCCGACGACGGCAATCGTGCTCCACTGTTCGGTCACCGAAGTGCAGTGCACGTCGAGTTCCGGCCATTCAGTCTGGAGCCATTCCTCCAGCCAGTCCAGCACCTTGGCGGCGCCGCCGGTGGTGGTGGTCATGAAGAACCGGTCGTCGTCGAGACGGAGGGTCACGCCGTCGTCGAAGATCATGCCGTCCGCCATGCACATCACGCCGTAGCGGGCGGAACCCGGGGCCAACTTCTTGAAGGCGTTGGTGTAGATCCGGTTGAGGAACTCACCGGCATCCTTGCCGCGGATTTCGATCTTGCCGAGCGTGGTGGCGTCCATGAAGCCCACGGATTCGCGGACGGCGGCGCACTCGCGCAGCACGGCCTCATCCATGTCCTCGCCGTCCTGCGGGTAGTACCAGGGCCGCTTCCACTGCCCCACGTCTTCGAACAGGGCACCCTTGGCCTCGTGCCACGGGTGGATGGACGTCTTGCGGGCGGGGTCGAACAGTTCGCCGCGCTGGCGTCCGGCGAGTGCCGCGAACGCAACCGGCGTGAACGGAGCCCGGTAGGTGGTGGTGCCGATGTCGCCGATGCCGCGGGACGCTTCGCCGGCGGTGCGGAGTGCAGCGGCGATGACGCCGATCGCGTTGACGCCGGAGGTCTTGCCCTGGTCATTGGCGGTGCTGATGGAGGTGTACCGCTTGATGTGCTCCACGGACCGCATGCCAGCGCCGGTGGACCGCAGCACATCTGCCACGGACTGGTCGCGCTGGAAGTCCACGAAGTGGTGGTGCCAGACATCCGGCGTGCCGGCCTGGCCCGGGACCAGCCACAGCTGGCGGGTCGGAGCGGAAGCCTTCGGCTCACCGATGGCGGACGGCCGCGTCGCGGACTCGAACCCGGCGGCGATGGCGGCCGATGCTCCGGCCGAGATGCCCTCGGCAAGGACGTCCGCGAGTTCAAAGCTGCCGCGGCCGGACCCGATGGTCTGCTGGTTGGGAACCACGGTGCTCGGCACAAAAGCGGCCAGCTCATCGTCCCAGCGCAGCTTGCCCTGCCGCTGGGAGTGGAGGTGCACCAGCGGGCTCCAGCCACCGGAAACTGCCAGCAGGTCGCAGGCGATCTCTTCGACGCCGGAGGTGAGTTCGCCGTCGTCGTTGATGCTGCGGACGGTGACGGCGTTCAGGCGGCCGGTGCTGTCCGCGGCGGTGTTGGCCACCGCGCTGCCGATCAGCACCCGGGTGCCGGCTTCAATGGCGGCACCCGCCACGTCGGTGAGCTGGGGGCGGGCATCGACGACGGCCGCCACCTTGACGCCGGCGGCGCGCAGGTCAGCGGCCAGGGCGTAGGCGCTGTCGTTGGTGGTGCTGATGACCACGCGCTGCCCGGCGGCTACGGCGAATCGGTTGAGGTAGCTGCGCACGGCGGAGGCCAGCATGATTCCGGGGCGGTCGTTGTTCTCGAAGACCAGAGGGCGTTCGTGGGCGCCGGGGGCAAGCACCACCTGATTAGCACGCACGTGCCAAATCCGCTGGCGGGAGACGCCGGGTGCTGCCGGGGTGGACAGGTGGTCGGTGCGGTTCTGGACCGCGATGACGTAGTTCGCGTCATACGCGCCGAAGGCGGATGTCCTGTTCAGGACGGTGCATTCGGCTCCGGATACCAGTTCGGCTTCCACGTCCGCCACCCATTCCAGGGCCGGCTTGCCTTCGATGGTCTCGGCCAGCCCGGGGGCGGTGGAACCGGAGAGGATGGATCCGCCGAGCTCCGGCTGGTCGTCCATCAGGATCACGCGGGCGCCGGTCCGGACTGCCTCGCGGGCCGCGGCGAGGCCGGCCGGGCCGCCGCCGATGACCAGGACATCAGTGTGGACGTACTTCTTGTCGTACTCCGCACGGTCTTCCTCCGGGTCCAGCTTGCCCAGGCCGTTAAGCAGTTCAGCCTTCAGGCCGTCCACCAGGGTGACGGTGGTGGCAGGCAGCATGGACTCGGCAACGTCGCCGGGAAAGCGCGGGGAGATCTTGACCATCGCGTTGGATTCCTCAACGCCGGCGGACATGATGCCGCGGGCGCGGTTCTCGTACAGCGAGTTGCCGGCGGAGATCCGCCCGTTGGCAATCAGGGCCGAGGCGAGGGTGTCGCCGGGGTGGCCCGTGAATTCCTCGCCGTCCACGGTGAAACGCCAGGAGATGGTGCGGTCGATGCGTCCGCCGTCGGCGAGGCGGGCGTTCTGGGAAGTCACTTGGTTGCTCCTTCCGGGGCGGTGGTGCTGGCTGTTGAAGCGGCCGGTGCGATGCTGGTGCCGGAAATGCTGGGCGCGGCGGTGCCGGTGGTGGTGCTGTCCGCGGCGAGGCTGGCAGTGCCGGATTCCGGGGCTGCCTTTGCCGCCAGGTCAGGTCGGGGCGTGCCCATCGCGTACACGGCCTTGATGTCATAGGTGACGGTGTCGCGGAGCATGTTGAACCACTGGCGGCAGCCGGTGCTGTGCAGCCAGCGTTCGGCGAAAATACCCTTGGTGTTTTCCCGGTAGAACAGGAAATGGGCCCATTCCTTGTCGGTCAGTTCGTTCGGGTTTTCCGGGTAGGCCACGTGGGCCTGGCCGCCGTAATGGAATTCGGTCTCGTCGCGCGAGCCGCAGTTGGGGCATGAAATGAGGAGCATGTCCGGACTCTCTTCTAGTGGGCCACGGCGGCTGCGCCGTGTTCATCGATCAGGGCGCCGGTTTCGAAGCGTTCCAGCGCAAACGGCTTGTTCAGTTCGTGCGGCGTGCCCGTGGCGATGTTATGGGCGAACGTCAGGCCCGCGGCCGGGGTGCCCTTGAAACCGCCAGTGCCCCAACCACAGTTCACGAACATGTTCTCCACCGGAGTGTTGCCCACGATGGGCGAGGCGTCCAGCGTGGTGTCCACGATGCCGCCCCAGGTCCGGAGCACGTGCGCCCGGGCAAAGATGGGGAACAGCTCGACGGCGGCCGCCATCTGGTGCTCGATCACGTGGAAGGAGCCGCGCTGGCCGTAGCCGTTGTAGGAGTCCACGCCGGCGCCCATGACCAGTTCGCCCTTGTGGGCCTGGGAAACGTACACGTGCACGTGGTTGGACATGACCACCGTGGGGTGGACCGGTTCGTGCAGTTCTGAGACCAATGCCTGGAGCGGGTGGGACTGGATGGGAAGCTCGAAGCCCGCCATTTCGGCCAGCACGGAGCTGTGGCCGGCGGCGCAGAGGCCCACCTTTTCGGTGTTGATGGTGCCACGGTTGGTCTTGACGCCGGTGACCCGGTTGCCGTCCTTGACGAAGCCGGTCACTTCGCAGTTCTGGATGATATCCACGCCGAGCTCGTCGCACTTGCGGGCGAAAGCCCAGGCCACATGGTCGTGCTTGGCGATGCCGGCACGCGGCTGGTAAGTCGCGCCCATAACGGGGTAGCGGATGTTGTCATTGATGTTCAGGATGGGGCAGAGTTCCTTGACCTGCTTCGGGTCCAGCCACTCGGCGTCCACACCGTTGAGTTTGTTCGCTCCCACGCGACGCATGCTCTCGCGGACATCGCCCAGGGTGTGGGCGAGGTTCATGACGCCGCGCTGGCTGAACAGGAAGTCGTACTCGAGCTCCTCCGGCAGGATCTCCCAGAGCTTGAGCGCATGCTCGTAGATGGCCGCACTCTCGTCCCAGAGGTAGTTGGAACGGATGATGGTGGTGTTCCGGGCCATGTTGCCGCCGGCCAGCCAGCCCTTTTCCAGGACGGCGATGTTGGTCATCCCGTGGTTCTTGGCCAGGAAGTACGCGGTGGCCAGGCCGTGCCCGCCGCCGCCCACAATCACGGCGTCGTAGCTTTTCTTGGGGTCCGGGTTGTGCCAGAGGAAATCCGGGTGCTCGGGAAGGAGATCGGCCATCATGCTACCTCGTTCGTGTCAATGGAGAGGTTGGGGTAGAGGGGGAACTTTTCGGCCAGGTTTTCAACCCGCTGCCGGAGTTCCGCTGCCGTCTCCTCGCTGAACTCGCGCTTGAGGGCTGCGGCAATAATGTCGGCTACTTCGGTGAACTCCACTTTGCCGAAGCCACGCGTGGCCAGTGCCGGCGTGCCGATTCGCAGACCGGATGACACCATCGGCGGCCGCGGGTCAAACGGCACGGCATTGCGGTTGACGGTAATGCCGATGCGGTGCAGGCGGTCTTCGCCCTGCTGCCCGTCCAGCTCCGAGTTTCGCAGGTCCACCAGGACCAGGTGCACATCGGTGCCGCCACTGACTACAGTCGCCCCGGACTCGGCAACATCTGCGGCCAGGAGGCGTTCGGCGATGATGCTGGCGCCTTCCAGAGTGCGTTCCTGGCGCTCCCGGAACTCCGGCTCCGCCGCGAGCTTGAAAGCAACAGCCTTGGCCGCGATCACGTGCTCCAAGGGTCCGCCTTGCTGGCCCGGGAAAACCGCGGAATTAACCTTCTTGGCGATGTCGGCGTCATTCGTCAGGATCACTCCACCGCGGGGGCCACCCAATGTCTTATGCGTGGTGCTCGTGACAATGTGGGCGTGCGGCACCGGGTTCGGGTGCAGCCCGGCTGCCACCAGGCCGGCGAAGTGCGCCATGTCCACCATCAGGTACGCGCCCACCAGGTCTGCAATGCGGCGGAACTCCGCGAAGTCCAGCTGACGGGAGTAGGCGGACCAGCCAGCGACGATCAGACGCGGCTTGTTTTCAACGGCGAGGCGCTCCACCTCGGCCATGTCGATCGTCATGGTGTCCTCGCGCACGCCGTATGGGACCACCTTGTACAGCTTCCCGGAGAAGTTGATCTTCATGCCATGGGTCAGGTGGCCACCGTGGGCAAGGTTCAGGCCAAGGATGGTGTCACCGGGCTGGATGAGGGCGAACATCGCCGATGCATTGGCCTGCGCGCCGGAGTGCGGCTGGACGTTCGCGAATTCAGATCCGAACAGTGACTTCAGCCGGTCAATGGCCAACTGCTCCACCACGTCAACGTGCTCGCAGCCGCCGTAGTAGCGCTTGCCCGGGTAGCCCTCGGCATACTTGTTGGTCAGGACCGAGCCCTGCGCCTCCATAACGGCCGTCGGGGCGAAGTTTTCAGAGGCGATCATTTCGAGGGTGCCTTGCTGGCGCAGGAGCTCCTGCTCCACAGCGGCGTGGATCGCAGGATCGGTCTCTGCGAGCGAGCGGGTCAGAACGTCGACCATCATGTCTCCTAATGTTAAACCTAATATCCGGTTGATATATTAGTTGCTGGGCTCAAGTATGCTATCGACGCCGGAGGGTGTCAATGGTTTTTCAGCTGATTTCGCCGGGGAGCCAAGGTCGCGGCGGGCAGGAGCCGGAAACGGCTGAAGCGCAGCCCTTCGGGGCTGCGCTTCAGTTTTAAGTCCGGGGTTTGGCCTAGGCGGCGAAAAGAGCTTCGCGTACAGCGCGCTCGAAGCCACTGACGTGGATCCGCGCCAGCTCCGCGGCCTGGGCCTCATCTCCGTCGATAACCGCACGGAGCAGGTCCACATGCTCGTGCACGTGACGGGACAGGTCGGGAAGGCGATCCAGGACCATGCACCAGATTCGTATCGCGAGATTGTCGTAGCGAATCAGGACATCTTCGAGGTGGGGATTGGCGGCGGCCGCGTATATGCCTTGGTGCACACGGGCATCGAGACGCAGAGTTTCAACGACGGAGGCCGCAGCTGTGTCGAAAGACTCGACAGCACGCATAACAGCCCGCAATTGCTCCCTCATCGACTCCGTGGCCACCCGCGCAGCCCGGGAGGCGGCAAGAGGCTCAAGCTGGGTGCGGATTTCGGAAATGAACGCTAGATCAGTGACCTCTACCCGCGTCGCGAAGGTACCCCTCCGCGGGTAGGAAACTACCAGGCGATCAAGCTCCAGCCGCTTCAGAGCTTCACGCACCGGAGTCCGCCCGACGCCAAGGTCCTTGGCGAGGTCGTCGTCATTGAGGAGGTCGCCAGGCTTGATATCAAGCATCAGTAGCCGGTCACGGATGCGCTCGTAGGCAACGTCGGCCAACGACCTCTTTGCCGCATCAGCAATTGCCAGAACTTCAAAAGCCATCGCATGGACCCCTTTTCAATCAAACCAAGAAGGCTATTGACCTCCACCACTGACCAGTATACGCTAATTGCCAGTTCTAATATATCAGTTCTAAAACTTGAAATATATCTAAAGGAGGAGACATGACCCTTGTGGCAACAGACTCATCAACCAGCACGCTGACTCAGGACGGCCCCCGCGTGAAGGACAATGCCCAGAAGTTCGTACTCACACTGTCGTGCGTCGAACGTGCCGGTATTGTCCAGGCGGTCACCACTTTCCTCTTCGAACGTGGCTTCAACATCGAGGAGCACCAGCAGTTCGACGACGGGCTCCGCGAGACGCTGCACCTGCGCACCGCCTTCTCGGGTTCTCCCGAGTACACGCCGGAGCGGCTCCAGGAGGAGTTCAGCGCCATTGCGGACCGCTTTGAGATGAAGTTCAGCTTTTATGACCAGACCAAGCAGCGCATCCTGGTCATGGTGTCCAAGTTCGGCCACTGCCTGAACGACCTGCTCTTCCGCTGGCGCGGCGGAAGCCTCGGCGGCGACATTGCCCTTATCGTTTCCAACCATGAAACCCACCGGGCCATGGCCGAGGCCGCCGGCCTCCCCTTCATCTACCTTCCGGTAACCCCGGAGACAAAATCAGACGCCGAGCGGCGCCTGCTGGAACTGGTGGACGAGCACAATATCGACCTCGTCGTTCTCGCCCGGTACATGCAGGTACTGTCCGACGACCTCTGCCGCTCCCTGGAAGGCCGTGCTATTAACATCCACCACTCCTTCCTCCCGGGATTCAAGGGTGCACGCCCTTACCACCAGGCCTACGACCGTGGAGTCAAGCTGGTGGGCGCAACGGCCCACTATGTGACCGCCGAACTGGATGAGGGGCCAATCATCGAACAGGAAGTCATCCGCGTCGACCACAGCTACGGACCGAACGCCCTTTCTACAGTCGGAGCGGACGCCGAAGCACTGGCACTCTCCCGCGCCGTGCGGTGGCACTGCGAACACCGGGTGCTGCTGGACCAAACCAGCACCGTAGTGTTCCGCTAAGCACCGCCACCCGCCCAGCAAAGACAACACACGTAAATCAGCAGGAGAAACCACATGGCATCGACGCCAAGCATTGTCATTATCGGAGCTGGAATCGTCGGCACAAACCTGGCCGATGAACTGGTCACCCGGGGTTGGAACAACATCACCGTCCTGGACCAGGGACCGCTGAACATGCCCGGAGGATCGACATCCCACGCACCCGGACTTGTCTTCCAGACCAACGCCTCAAAGTCCATGGCGCTCTTCGCCAAGTACACGGTTGAGAAGCTTTTGTCCCTGACCGAGGACGGCGTCAGCTGCTTCAACCAGGTCGGCGGCCTCGAGATCGCGACCACCGAGACACGCCTCGCCGATCTGAAACGGAAGCTCGGATACGCAGCGTCGTGGGGAATCGACGGCAAGATCCTTACCCGCGCCGAGTGCAAGGAGCTCTACCCGCTCCTGAACGAGGAAGACATCCTGGGCGGTCTCCATGTCCCCAGCGACGGCCTGGCCCGTGCTGCCCGTGCAGTCCAGCTGCTGATCAAGCGCACCGAAGCCGCAGGCGTCAAGTACCGCGGCAACACCACTGTCACCGGTATTGAGCAGTCCGGGCGCCGCGTCACCGGTGTCGAGACCTCCGAGGGCACCATCCCGGCCGATATCGTGGTTTCCTGCGCCGGCTTCTGGGGCGCCAAGATCGGCGAGATGATTGGGATGTCAGTCCCGCTCCTCCCGTTGGCCCACCAGTACGTCAAAACCACTCCAGTGCCCGCACAGAAGGGCAAGAACGAACTGTCCAACGACGCTTCCCTGCCCATACTGCGGCACCAGGACCAGGACCTCTACTACCGCGAGCACGGTGACCGTTACGGCATCGGTTCCTACGCGCACCGCCCCATGCCCGTGGACCTTGACGAGCTCGGCACGTTCGCACCCGAGACCATCAGCGACCACAACATGCCCTCCCGCCTCGACTTCACCCTGGAGGACTTCCTCCCGGCATGGGAAGCCACCAAGCAGATACTGCCGGCCCTGCGCGAAAGCGAAATCGAGGACGGCTTCAACGGCATCTTCTCCTTCACCCCCGACGGCGGATCCCTGGTGGGTGAGTCCAAGGAGCTGGACGGCTTCTTCGTCGCCGAAGCCGTGTGGGTCACCCACTCGGCCGGCATCGCCCGCGCTGTTGCTGAATTGCTGACCACCGGGAAGTCGGAGATCGACCTGGGTGATTGCGATATTCACCGCTTCGAAGAGGTCCAGTTGACCCCCGAATATGTCAGCGAAACGTCCCAGCAGAACTTCGTGGAAATCTACGACGTCCTGCACCCGCTCCAGCCCAAGCTTTCCCCCCGCAACCTGCGCGTCAGCCCGTTCCACGCACGCCACAAGCAGCTCGGCGGCTTCTTCCTGGAGGGCGGCGGATGGGAGCGTCCCTACTGGTTCGAAGCCAACGCCGAACTGCTCAAGGAGATGCCTGATGAATGGCAGCCGCCGGCACGTGACGCCTGGTCCGGGATGTTCAGCTCGCCCATCGCCGCCGCCGAAGCCTGGAAGACCCGCACCGCGGTGGCTATGTACGACATGACGCCGCTCAAGCGCCTTGAGGTCTCCGGCCCCGGAGCCATGAAGCTGCTGCAGGAGCTGACTACCGCGGACATGACCAAGAAGCCGGGCGCCGTTACCTACACCCTCGTGCTGGACCACGAGGGCGGGATCCGAAGCGATATCACCGTGGCCCGCCTGAGCGAAGACACCTTCCAGCTCGGAGCCAATGGAAACATCGACACGGCCTACTTTGAGCGGGCTGCACGCCACCAGACGGAAAACGGAACCGCCAGCGACTGGGTCCAGGTGCGCGACACTACCGGCGGGACATGCTGCATCGGCTTGTGGGGACCCCTCGCCCGGGACCTGATCAGCACGGTCAGCAGCGACGACTTCTCCAACGACGGTCTGCGCTACTTCCGGGCAAAGAAGGTTGTCATCGGCGGCGTCACCGTCACAGCAATGCGGCTGTCCTACGTCGGCGAGCTGGGCTGGGAACTGTACACCAGCGCCGACAACGGCCAGCGCCTGTGGGACGCACTGTGGAAGGCAGGGCAGCCGTTCGGCGTGATCGCTGCCGGCCGCGCCGCGTTCAGCTCGCTGCGCCTGGAAAAGGGCTACCGTTCGTGGGGCACCGACATGACCACCGAGCACGACCCCCTGGAAGCGGGGCTCGGTTTCGCCGTGAAGATGACCAAGGAAAACTTCGTCGGCAAGGCAGCACTGGAAGGCCGGACCGAGGAAAACTCCGCCCGCCGCCTGCGCTGCCTGACGGTCGACGACGGGCGGAGCATTGTCCTGGGCAAGGAACCGGTCTTCTACAAGGACCAGGCAGTCGGCTACGTCACCAGTGCCGCCTACGGTTACACGGTCGCCAAACCGATCGCCTACGCGTACCTCCCGGCCGCCGTGTCCATTGGTGACTCGGTCGAGATCGAGTACTTCGGACGGCGCATCCAGGCCACCGTCACCGCAGATCCGCTGTACGACCCGACGATGACCAGGCTCCGCGGCTAACCACCCGTCAGACCGTTCAAGGGCACGTGGCCCGGACTCTTCACCTCGCAACCAGAGTCCGGGCCGCTGCTCTTTCATCACGTCTCAACCCTGCCAGTCGGCTCAAGCCTTAGCCCAGGAAGACACATGATCAGCTCAGAAACAATCAACGAATACCTCGCCAGGCTTGCCTCGCGGGAACCCACTCCAGGCGGCGGCGCGGCCGCCGCGCTCCACGCCGCCCAGGGGGCAGCGCTCGTCGCCATGGTGGGCAGATACACCACCGGCTTGAAATACGAGCAGCACGCCGAACTCGTCCAAAGGATCATCAGCGCCGCCGACGGACTGGTCGTCGAGGCCCTGCGCCTGGCGGACGCGGACGAACATGCGTTCCAAGGCGTCATCGACTCGTACAAACTTCCGTCCGGGACCGAAGACCTCAAAGCCGCACGGACGGTGTCCATCCAGGATGCGCTCATCCTGGCCGCACAAACCCCCGCACAGCTCATCAAGCTCGCCGGCGTGATTCTGGATCTTGCCACGGAACTTTTCGAGGTCGCGAACGCCAATGTGATCAGCGACATCGCGGCTGCCGCTGACGCTGCCCGCGCAGCCGCAAGCACTGCCCGGGTGAACATCGACATTAACGTGGTGGCCATCAAAGACGCCGCGGCCCGTTCGCGGTTGGCGGATCAAACCGACGGCCTCGAGGAAAAGGTCATCCTGGCAGCAGACTCCCTCGTGGGACGCGTGCGTGGAAGGATTCTCGGTTGAGCGCCGTACTCCTCTCCGGAAAAGCGCTGGCAAAGACCATTCAGCAGCGGGCGCACCGTGAGGCCCGGGAGCTCGAAGCCGACGGGCTACGCCCCACGCTCGCAGTGGTTGTGGCCACCGATGACGGCTCCACCCACTGGTATGTCCGGTCCATCGAACGGGCCGCAGAAAGCGCCGCCATCAGTTGCCGGATCGTGGACCTTGGCCCCGATGCCACCGCACAGGTCCTGGCCTCAGTCCTGAAGGACCTCAGCGAGGATCCATCCGTTCATGGCATCATCCTCCAGACGCCCCTGCCTCCAGGCGTTGGAACGGATGAGCTGGTGGGGCATATTGCCCCGGAGAAGGACGTCGATGGCGCGAACCCTTTGAGCCTTGGCCGCATGGCCGTTGGCCAGCCCTCGTTCGCACCTGCCACGGCTCGCGCCGTAATCGAGATCCTGAACCACTTCGACATCCCGCTGGCAGGCCGGAATGTGGTCGTCATTGGCCGTTCCGCCGTAGTGGGAAAGCCGCTGTCCCTGCTGCTGCTGGAGCGCGACGCCGCGGTCACCGTCTGCCACTCCCGGTCAGGTCCGTTGGAGAAATACACCAAGGCCGCCGACGTCGTGGTCGTGGCAGCCGGGCGTACCGGTCTGCTGAACGGCGGCCATGTCTCGTCAGAGGCCGTGGTGATTGACGTCGGCACCAACGTCCTTCCTGACGGATCCCTCGTGGGGGATGTCGACGAGGCCAGCGTGCGGGGCATCGCCGCGGCGCTGACTCCGGTCCCGGGCGGCGTGGGCTCCGTCACCACATCACTGCTTCTTCTGCACACAACCGAGGCCGCGCGGGAACAGTCGCGTGCTTTGGTCCCAGGAACCGCCGGATGATCCACCGCGGGCACAACTGACACCCCGCGGGAACCCGTTGTGGTATCCATCGAAGGCGTGGACGCGCCTGAAGGGCAGGCCTGTGTGTCCGCGAGTCTTGGACCCCTCACACCCGGAGGCGCCGCTGCAAGCTGCCGAGGCCCTCGCGCAGCTTCCCGCTTTCGCCACAGTTCAAGGTTTGCGGCAACTGTCCGCTTCCCCGGCCCTCCACTGTGTTTCGCTTGCGGACTATCCGGGATCCGGAAGCAGCCTTCCGCGAGTTCTACGGGCTGTCCAGCCACCGCGTCTGGCTGGACAGCTCGAACGCGGCAACGGATCCCGTGGCGGGACGCAACCGCTACAGCATCATGGCCGACGATTCCGGCAGCCGCGGAATGAGGGCACAGCATGTGATAGGTGTGTGACCACCGTGGAATCAAGGCTGGTATCCGCCCGAATTCCAGGCCCCTTCTTCAGCTGGCTGGACAGGAATTGGTGCAGCGGTCAGGCAACGGATCAGGCTCTTCCGCCCGGGCTGAATTTCGCCCTCGGCTGGCTGGGCTACCTGGGCTACGAGCTCAAGCGTGGGCGTGGTGGGAGTGCATTGGAATCACCGCTGCCGGATGCCTCATTGATCCGCTGCAGTCCAGGACCAAATCACGCAGGGGAACTTCTACGAGGTCTGTCTCACGACGCAGATCTTCAGCAACCTCCACGAGGGCGTAGATCCGTGGGAGTTTTACCGGCGGCTCCGCCGGGCCAACCTGGCGCCCTTTGCAAGCCTCGTCCAGCTCGGTGCGGTAACCATCCCGAGTTCTTCGCCGGAGCGGTTTCTTAGTATCACCGCAGACGGTCGCGTCCGCGCCGAACCTATTAAGGGAACGCGACGACGGGATGGACATCCTGGACGAATTGGAATCCGGACCGCGGGGCCTATTCAGGTGTGGTCGGCTACTTTTCCCCCAACGGCGCCGCGGACCTGTCAGTCACCATTCGCAGCGCCGCCTTCCAGAATTCACCCGCGGGCGGGCAGCGGCTGTCCGGGGGGATCGGCGGGGCCATCACAGCCGACTCCGACCCCGACGATGAGCTGGCAGAGGTCCACACCAAGGCCACCGCCATCCTTGGAGTTTTTGGGGCTACTTTCCCCACGTGAGCCTATTCCGGGTGGGTCCGGGGCCGGTCTACAGAACAGCCCTGATGAGCTTCTCAAAGTCGGTGACGTGCTGTGTGGTCAACCGCGCAGCAGCTTCGGAGTCCCCAGCCGCGATGCATTCGAGAAGCTCAATATGTTGGGCAATATGCTGGGACACCGGCGGGAGCTTTTCCAGCACCAGGCTCCAGATCCGTGTTGCCAGATTGTCGTAACGAATCAGGACATCTTGAAGGTGCCGGCTTCCTGTGGCGCGATAGATCGTCCGGTGTACCCGCATGTCCAGGCGCATGAGGTCCTGCTGCGACTGCATCCCTGGCAGCAGCTGCCCTACTTCCCGTGCAAAGTCCCTAAGTTCCTGCCGAAGCTGCGGCGACGCAATCCGCGCAGCCCGCGCAGCTGCCGCAGGCTCCAGAAGGTGGCGGATCTCGGAGATTTCAGCCAGATCTTTAATGTCCACGCCCGCGGCGAACGTTCCACGCCGCGGATAGGCCACCACCAAATGGTCGCTCTCAAGCCGTTTCATCGCTTCGCGGATTGGCGTCCGGCCGACACCGAGACGCCTGGAGATTACTTCATCGTTGAGGGGCTCACCCGGCTTGATGTCCAGAACGATTAATTCATCGCACAAGATCCTGTAGGCGAAGTCGGCAAAGGATTCGTCGTCCTGCCTCTGCGGTACCAACGAAACACCCGCCTCGGCCGGTAATCCGCCAGCGTTTGCCATTTTCAAGTCTCCTCCGATGTGCGCCCGAGCCTTGACGCCCCGGGTCCCAGTACATAGTATTCCTCTAACTGATATATCAATACGTAAACATAAGAATGTCAAGAGCGCCAGTGCCTTCCGCAATGAATGAGGGCTCCGCAAGGCACCGGAACCGCAACGCATAAGCCACGAATGGAGAGCAACGAGCAATGAAGCTGTTGCACGGTCCGTTCAGTCAAAAAGCTTGTATTTGGGAGCACGCCTCGGTGTCGGCCATTCGCTCACGCTGGCCCGCAGTTCAGGCATGGCAGGGTGATCGCTCTTTGCCGGTTTCCACGTCTACACCTTCAACGACCTAGGCCGCTTGCCGGCCTCCTGGACAGCCTGCCCCAGCTGCATGAGGCCACCATCAAGCCACCAAGCAAACCCAACCCGCCGTTTCCTGCCCAGATCTGAAGGGAAGATCACATGGCTTCAAAAGCCCCCCTACATAACATCGACGAGTCAAAGCTGACCGTCACCAAACCCAAGACCAAGGCCGTTGGAATCCCCGCGGTGGTGAACTCGCTGAAGATCTCCCTCGAGCAGATGGGTCCGCTGCGCAGCGTCCAAACGCTGCTGGCAGTCAACCAGGTCGACGGGTTCGACTGCATGGGCTGCGCTTGGCCCGAGCACGAAAAGCGCAACGCAGCCGAGTTCTGCGAAAATGGCGCGAAGGCAGTGGCCGAGGAGGGCACCCGCCGCCGCGTCACCCCCGAGTTCTTCGCCAAACATTCCATCGAGGACCTGAAAACGCGGGACGACTACTGGCTGGGTCAGCAGGGCCGGCTGACCCAGCCGATGCTTTTGGCCGAGGGAGCCACACACTACACACCCATTGAATGGGACGCAGCCTATGAGCTGATCGCCCAGGAGATGAAAGAAATGGACCATCCCGACCAGGCAGTTTTTTACACTTCCGGGCGGACCTCGAATGAAGCCGCTTTCCTCTACCAGCTCCTCGTGCGGGGACTGGGCACCAATAATCTCCCCGATTGCTCCAACATGTGCCACGAGTCCACGGGTTCAGCCCTCGTTGAAACCATCGGCATCGGCAAGGGCTCGGTCAGCCTCGTCGACCTGGAGACAGCCTCGCTGATCTTCGTTGCCGGGCAGAATCCAGGTACTAACCACCCGCGCATGCTCAGCGCCCTGGAAAAAGCGAAGAAGAACGGCGCCGTCATCATCTCCGTCAACCCGCTTCCCGAGGCCGGGCTCCTCCGGTTCGAGAATCCGCAGACGATCTCCGGCACGCTCGTGGGCACGCAACTGACCGACGACTTCCTGCAGATCCGGGCCGGCGGGGATCAGGCCCTCTTCCAGGGGCTTGGCAAATACCTCCTCGAGGCGGAGGTGCAGGGGAGGAAGACCCCGGGACTGGCTACGGTCCTGGACCACGAATTTATCAATAACCACACCGTGGGCATCGACGAATACCTGCGGCACCTCGAAAAGGTCGAGTGGAGTGAAATAGTAGAAGCCACGGGCCTGAGCTTGGAGCAGATCAAGGCCACGGGCGAACGCCTGCTTGCCTCCAATGCCACCATCGTCTGCTGGGCCATGGGCCTAACCCAGCACAAACACTCAGTTCCCACACTCCGGGACGTCGTCAACGTGCTGCTTCTCCAAGGCAACATCGGTAAGCCCGGAGCAGGAGTATGCCCCGTCCGCGGCCACTCGAACGTCCAGGGCGACCGCACCATGGGCATCTTCGAAAAGATGCCAGAGGCGTTCCACGACAGGCTGGACCAGGAGTTCAAGTTCATTTCCCCTCGCAAGCACGGCTACGACACCGTTGCGGCGATTCGTGCCATGCGGGATGGCAAAGTCCGCGTCTTCATTGGAATGGGTGGAAACTTCGTCCGGGCGGCCCCGGATTCCGAGGTCACGGAGCGGGCATTGGCCAACACAGACCTGACGGTACAGATCTCCACGAAGCTGAACCATTCCCACGTGTCCACAGGCCGGCGCGCGCTGATCCTCCCGACGCTGGGTCGGACTGAAAAGGACGCACAGCGCACCGGGGACCAGAGGGTGACGGTGGAAGACTCCATGAGCGCCGTCCATGCGTCCCGCGGACGCATTAAGCCGGCCAGCGAGCACCTCCACTCAGAAGTGGCCATAGTGTGCAACCTCGCCCATAAGCTCTTCACCGACAGTGACAACCTCCCACTGCCTAACTCGCCTAAAGCTGCCTGGCTCTCGATGAGAGACGACTACTCCCTGGTCCGGAAACACATCGAGGCGGTCATCGACGGCTTCGAAAGTTTCGAGGAGCGGATCCAGCATCCTGGCGGCTTTGTCCTCCCCCACCCTCCGCGGGACACCAGACAGTTCGGGACCGCGTCTGGAAAGGCCCACTTTACCGGCAATGAGCTGGAATTCATCAAGGTACCCGAGGGGCGGCTGGTCCTTCAGACCCTGCGCTCACATGACCAGTACAACACCACCATCTATGGCAAGGACGACCGATACCGCGGTATCCACGGCGGGCGTCGGGTGGTTCTTGTCAACGAGGCTGACATCGCTGAGCTGGGCTTTAGGGACGGTGACATGGTTCATTTGATTTCCGAGTTCCGCGGGACAGAGCGGCGGGCCGACAATTTCCGGATCGTTTCGTACTCGACACCGAAAGGCTGTGCGGCAGCGTACTACCCGGAGACCAACGTGCTCGTGCCGCTCGATTCGGTAGCTGACACCAGCGGTACACCGACATCCAAGTCCGTCATCGTGCGGCTGGAACGGGCCGAAGCGTGAGCGCCGACATGACGACGGCAACCGCGTCCAAAGGTGTGGACGGGCCGCGGGTTGAGCAGGCCGTCCGCGAATATCTGCTTGCGATCGGAGAGGACCCGGACAGGCCAGGGCTCGCGGATACGCCCGCCCGGGTAGCCCGGGCGGCAGCGGAGATATTTGGCGGGCTTCATGAGGACCCCCTGGCCGTGCTGGATAAGACCTTTGACCTTGGGCACGGGGAAATGGTCATCGTAAAGGACATCCCCTTCTACTCCACCTGCGAGCACCACCTGGTGCCGTTCCACGGCGTAGCCCACGTTGGCTACATCCCATCGGGTGAGGGTCTCGTCACGGGACTGAGCAAGCTGGCCCGGCTCGTCGATGTCTTTGCACGCAGGCCCCAGGTCCAGGAACGGCTGACAACCCAGGTCGTAGATGCGCTGGTCAGTTCGCTGCGGCCCCTGGGGGCCATTGTGGTAGTTGAGTGCGAGCACCTCTGCATGTCGATGCGCGGTGTCCGCAAGCCCGGGGCCAAGACCATCACGTCCGCCGTCCGCGGGGAGCTCCGTCTGCCGGCGGCCCGGGCTGAGGCGCTCAGCCTGATACACGGGCGCTAAGAAATCTCTGGACACACATCCAGTCCTGCAATCACCTCAAGACAGTCAGAAAGGGGGGCCCACGATGCTCGCTCGTGGAATTGCCACCGGCAGTAGCGGTACGACGTTGTGTCCTACGTGGCACGGTGCCGGGCAACGGGGAACCGCATGGTCCGAAGCCCGCCAGCTTGCCTTCGACTTCCCTGTCCCGCTCCCGCCCGTAAGTGTCCCCCTGGCATTGGCATCAGGCCGCACACTGGCCCGCGACGTCGCAGCACAACAGAACCTCCCCCATTACTCTTCCTCCGCAATGGACGGCTGGGCCGTCAATGGCAGCGGACCTTGGACCCTTTCCGAAGAGCGACGTACCTTGTCACCGGACCATGCCAGCACGATTGCCACCGGCGGACTGGTACCTACAGGCGCAACCTCGATACTCCGCAAGGAAAGCGGCCAGATCACACAGGACGCGGATGGCAAGCTCCTGCTGGCCCTCAATGACCGCGCACAGGCCGGGGAACCACAACTGGGTCAGCACATACGCCATGCCGGTGAAGAAGCGGCGGCGGGCGAAGTACTGATCCCGGCCGGCACCGTTCTAAACCCCGCTCACATTGCCCTCGCCGCCGTGGCTGGCCACGACGAACTCCAGGTCGATGCCAAGCCGTTAGTCGCCATCGTACTGACCGGCGCGGAAGTGGTGTCGGCCGGCATTCCTGCCCCCGGGCAGGTTCGAGACACGTTCGGTCCCCAACTGGGCACCGTCATTTCACTGCTGGGGGGCATCCCTGAAAATCCCCACCGAATCGGGGATTCTTACGACGAGTGGCTATCGGCCCTGGGAAGTTCCGAGGCACCCCCCGGGGAGCAACCGGACGTCATTATTACGACAGGCGGAACCGGCCCGTCCGGCACCGACCACCTCCGTCGCGCCGTGGCCGCGCTCGGTGGGCGAGTGCTGCTGGACGGCATCGCCATGCGCCCAGGCCATCCTGCTGTTCTGGCCGAACTCCCGGACGGTCGGTTCGTCGTCGGACTTCCTGGAAATCCCCTGGCTGCCATGATGGCTCTGACCACGCTGGCAGAACCGTTACTGGCTGCCCTCGGAAACAGGTCCCTGAGAGCCGTTGGACAGGCGATTTCGGGTGCGGACATTGACCCGGACCGGGACCGTACGCGCCTCATTCCCTGCAGAATAATCCATGGTCTGGCGTTCCCCATCTCGCATACAGGCCCCGGCATGATGCGCGGCCTCGCCTGGGCTGACGGCATCATTGCCGTCCCCCCTGGAGGCGCCCAGGCCGGCGAGCCGGTTCCTGTGCTCCACCTCCCCTGGACGACCTCAAAAGAGACCACCGTTGCCGCAAACACCCGAGCACGAGGCACACCATGGCACGCATGACACAGCGCCGGAAGATCCATCGCTTCCATCTGGACGGTTCCGGAACCGAATACCCGGTGCGGTTCAAAGAAGACGTACTGGCCGCTGAGGAGCCCCTGGAAATCCGTGTCGGCGGCCGCTCCTTCGCGGTCACCATGAGGACACCTGGGGACGATTTTGACCTAGTGGCCGGGTTCCTGGTCTCTGAAGGCATCATCCGTTCACAATCCGAGCTGGTCTCCCTGCGCTTCTGCGCCGGCGATGCCGGTGGAGAACAGACGTTTAACGTGATTGAGGCCCAACTGAGGCCGGATGTGGCCATGCCCGACACCATGCGGCATGTCTACACCTCAAGCTCATGCGGCATCTGCGGGACCGACTCAATCGACGCCGTCCGCAAGACCCTCCATTTTGATCCTTCCCAGGACGCACTGCGGGTCCCTGTGGATCTCATCGCAAAACTGCCGGAGCGGCTTCGCGAGGCCCAAGCCTTATTCGACAAGACCGGCGGCGTCCATGCGGCTGGCCTATTCAAGATGGATGGCGCAAACCCGGAGTTGCTTTGTCTTCGGGAAGACGTCGGCCGCCACAATGCTGTGGACAAAGTGGTGGGTTGGGCCCTGCGCCAAGACCTGTTGCCTTTGATCGGCACCGTACTCCAGGTATCGGGGAGGGCTTCCTTCGAGCTTGTCCAGAAGGCGGCCCTGGCCGGCATCCCAGTGTTGTCGGCCGTGAGCGCACCTTCAAGCCTGGCCGCGGACCTCGCTGCCGAAACCGGAGTGACGTTGATTGGGTTCAGCAGGGGGCACAGCTTGAATGTCTACGCTGGCCGAGAGAGGCTAATCCATCCGTAACCGTGGGCTTTAGCGGAGTAGACGGGTCCACTGATTGAGCTTGCTCGACCGTGTGAAGGCTGAGGTGCCGGTTAACGAGCCAGCGCCTGAGCCGGTCTAGGATGAAACATGACGAGGTGGCTAGTTCGGCTGGGACTTCCAGGCCTGGGTACTCCGCATGGACAAGGACACGAGGCGACATGGCCGCACGCAACGACCCGGATCGGGGCGTAGACGCACAGGGCGGAGGCGTCCAATCGGTGGACCGTGCCCTCCAGATTCTGGATATCCTCGCCCGTGAGGGTGATGCCGGCGTCAGTGAGATCGCTGAGGAGATGGGTGTCCACAAATCCACAGTATCCCGCCTGGTGGGGTCCTTGGTGGGTCGTGAACTGGTCCGCCAGAACAGCGAACGCGGCAAGTACCAGCTGGGCTTTGGAATCCTGCGATTGGCATCTTCCATCCCAGGCCGATTGAGCGTGGTGCGAGAGGCCGGAGACGTTTTGGAGAGCCTCGCTGCGCGCTACAAGGAAACAGTGAACCTGGCTGTCCTGCGATCGAATTACGCCGTCAACGTGGACCAGGCCATGGGCCCCTCCACGCTCGCAACCTACGACTGGGTCGGCAGTCTGACGCCCCTGCATGCCACGTCGAGCGGGAAGGTTCTGCTTGCTGCCCTTCCGGCCGACGAAAGGGACACCATCCTCAAGACCGTCGGCCTGCCAGCCCGCACTCCGCGGACCGTGACAAATCGTGCGCAACTGGAGAGGCAGCTGCTCGAAGTTTCCCGGCAAGGCTATGCGGTCGTCCGCGAGGAGTTCGAAATCGGCCTGTCAGCGGTCGCAGTTCCCATTTGTAACCATCTTGGCAATGTAATCGCCGCCGTGAGTATCTCCGGCCCCGCGTTCCGGTTCGCTCCGGAAGAGGATCCCGAACTCATCGAAGGGCTCCGCGCGGCTGGACTGTCCATTAGCGCGAAAATGGGCTACAGACGCCGATAAGCCCGATTAACTGGTCGGAATGATGTCCCCTACAACTTCCTGAAGCAAGTGCCAGAAATAGGTTTCGGCGGCTGCTGAGGTGCGCCGTGGTCGAGCAGTGCCCGGATAGCGAGGGCACCGCGCTCCTGGGCGCCGGTCCAGCACCGATGTTGATTATGCGGCCTTAGGCACCCGTTTTAATGCCAGCCGTTGTGCGGCCGAGTTGGTCCCGCAGGTTTAAGGACATTGCCGGGCCGTTCAAGGGGGGATCTGCCGGCAACGGGCGCCCGTGGCAATGACGATCCGGTCAGCCGTGACTGATTGTCCATCTGCCAGATGGATCGTCCGGTCTCCGCGCCCAAACCGACAGCACCGACGTCCGGAATCCACTCTGCCTAAAGGCCGTCATCCTCTGTTTCCAAAAAGGGTCCTCAGTCGTAATTGAGCCGGGAGGAAGTCCGTTGATGAGGATCAGCCGTCCGACGAAACCCTGGGCACGGGCAGCCCGAGTGCCGGGAGACCGGCGAGGGATGTTCCAGCCACAGCAAGCGTCTCCATACCTCACCTTCAAGTGCTTCTTACGCAACGGTAGTCGCGATATGCAACAGCGTGACGTATCCCACGTTGTGTGTCAAGGTTCACTTCAAATCAGCGAAAACTCTTGACATCCGTTTTTATCAGGGGCAATCTGTTGCTTAGTGCGATTAGCGTTGAGTCATGCGGAACGATTCCGTCCTACACCCACTTGGCGCGTACTTAATCCCTGAACATAAAGAGGTGCCCCATGCACAAGGCCTGCCCGCTCATCGGATTTGCTCCCGGGGAGACGCCACGGCTCGATACTGCTCCGCCAAACGCCGTCTTCCGCACTTAAGCCGGCGAGGTCTTCGCCATCGACGACACGTGCACACACCACGATTCCTCATTGGCTGACGGCTACGCAGAGGACTGCTGGGTCGAGTGGCTAACTTCACGCATCCAACGTCAACCTCCGCACCGGAGCCTTCGATGCACCCCGGCCAAACTGCCGGTACGCACCCACGTTGTGCAAAATTGTCGACGGCAACATCATGATCATCGAATCGGACGAGGCCCCCAACCTTCCGCCCGGTCTGACTCCCGAGGGCCGTGTCTAACCGCAGCCCCATGCCTCACCGAGCAAAGGACCCGCTCATGACCTTTAATAGTGACCTAAAATCCCATACACCCGAGGAGCTGCCTGCTGACAACGGGGGGGCACAGGCTCCGCGTAACGAAGAATCTGGAACTGGGGAGAAGAGTAAAGCAGTCTCCACTGTCACCGAGGATGTAGACACCAACCCCGCTGTCCTGGATCCGGAAGACGGAGGCACAGCCATCTTGCCAGATGTCGAAGAGTACGAGCAGATCCTCGAAGAGCTGCGTCATGCCAAGACCGAGCAAGCGGTTGCGGATCGCCGGAACCATAAGCTCATTCTCGACAAAGTCACGTTCGGGATCACAGGCGTCATCGCCATTGCCTTTGTTATCTGGGGCTTCGTGGGACGCGACAGTCTGTCCGACACTTCCACGGGTGCCCTGAACTGGGTCATGGAGTACACCGGATGGCTCTTCATGCTCATGGCCTCGCTCTTTGTGATCTTCGTCCTGTGGCTGGCCCTGGGCAAGTTCGGCAACATCCCGCTGGGCAAGGACGGCGAAAAGCCCGAATTCCGTACTGTCTCCTGGGTCGCGATGATGTTCGCCGCCGGCATGGGCATCGGGCTGATGTTCTATGGCGTGGCCGAACCGCTCTACCACTACATCTCTCCCCCGCCCGGCACGGTGGACGGACGGACCCCCGAAGCCATCCAGACTGCCATGGCCACCTCGATCTTCCACTGGACCCTGCACCCCTGGGCCATGTATGCAGTTGTCGGCATCGCAATGGCCTACGGGACCTACCGCCTGGGTCGCAGGCAACTGATCTCTGTCGCCTTCACGTCGCTCTTCGGCGTCAGGAGGGTCGAAGGGCCAATCGGGAAGTTCATCAACATCCTTGCCATTTTCGCCACCCTGTTTGGTACCGCTGCATCGTTGGGCCTGGGCGCCCTGCAGATTGGCAGCGGGATGACCTCCAACGGCTGGTTCGGCGAAATCGGCACCCCCGTGCTCGTGGTGATCGTCGCCATCTTGACCTTATGCTTCGTCGCTTCGGCCGTCTCCGGCATCAGCCGCGGCATCCAGTGGCTGTCCAACATCAACATGGTCCTGGCCGTCGTCCTTGCACTGATCGTCTTCATCGCCGGCCCCACCCTGTTCATCCTTAACTTGATCCCCTCCGCGGTCGGCGACTACGCCCGCGACCTGGCCGAGATGTCGTCCCGGACTGAAGCGGTCGGCGATGAGTCACTGCGTAGCTGGATGACCAGCTGGACTATCTTCTACTGGGCATGGTGGATCTCCTGGACGCCGTTCGTAGGACTTTTCATCGCCCGCATCAGCCGTGGACGCACCATCCGCCAGTTCGTCACCGGTGTGCTGCTGGTGCCCAGCGTCGTCAGCGTGATCTGGTTTGCCGTATTCGGCGGCGCCGCCTTCCAAATCCAGCAGGCAGCCGACAAGGCCAATACCCCCGGCCTGGTCACCATGGTCAACGGGACGCCGTCCGTCAACTTCGACGGAGCACTCTTCGACCTCATCAAGAACCTGGGCATGCCTGGCTGGGCTACCGCTGCCGTTATCGTCCTGGCCATGGTTTTGGTCGCTATCTTCTTTATCACTGGCGCCGACGCGGCCTCCATCGTGATGGGATCGCTCAGTTCCAATGGCGCCGAGCACCCCCGCCGCGGAGTGGTCATCTTCTGGGGCTCCCTCACCGGCGCCGTGGCGGCGGTCATGTTGCTGGCCGGCGGCAATGAACCATCGGAAGCCTTGGCTGGCCTGCAACGAATCACCATCGTGGCAGCGCTACCGTTCGTCATCGTCATGATGTTGCTCTGCTTTGCCCTCACCAAGGACCTGCGTCGCGATCCCCTCTCCTTGCGGCGTCGCTTGGCCACGTCCGTAGTGGAGCGGGCCATACGCACTGGCGTGGAACAACACGGCGGAGTGCAGTTCGACCTCGTAACAAAGCACGACTGCGCCGAAAAGTGCCCCGACTCGGACTGTCTGGGAGGGACTCCCACGGGGAGCATCCCAACCGTCGAGCCCCGGCGTGCGGACCCGGACAGTAAATAGCTGCGCACCTGAAGTAGCAACCCAGCTAGGCGGCACGCGGCTTGTTTCGGCCCGTGCCGCCTAGTCACACCCACCTCCAACGCATAGCAAAGGTTATCTACATGTCCCAGCACCACGACCAAGAACAGATTCTCCGGGTTAGCAGCGAAGGGAAGGAGTTCGTGAATATCCAGTTGGACTCCTCAAGTCCAGTGACTGTTCGACTGCAGCTGGATGGCGGCTGCAATTGCCGACACGACAACGGAAACCGCCCCGGCTCCTATGTTGACAGTGACCTCGGTTCCCGCTGACTGCGGCGGCGTCCCGCGCCCTGAATAGGAACCCTTCGTGCCATGGCCGTAGTTGCGACAACCTGTGCGTCTTTTGGGTATTCCGGATGGAGTCCCTGTTCGCCCGACTAACCGTTTGGCCACGGTGATTATCCCGAGGTAAGGAACCATATGCCGACCAGCGACGAAGAATTACAAATATTGAATAAATGGAGCCAGGATCTGGCTCAAGCGCTCCAGATCCCTGACTTGCCCATCGACCATGAAATACTGCTCGATCTGGCCCGGAAGTCAGCGGACGCAATTACCCACGCCGCTGCGCCGGTCACAGCCTTCCTGGTCGGATACGCAGCTGGCTCGCGGGGATTGGATGCCTCCGACTCTCTCGCCAGCACCGCCGGCGTCGCGTCCACCCTGTGCGACAGCCACAATAGACGACATCACACAGGGGAATAACACGGCGTCGCCCTTGGGTGGGTGCTGCGCATCGTCTCTGCTTGTAGAAGTCACCCACCGCGAAGTCTCTCCGAGCTAAAAGGGGGTGGATAAGATCCACCCCCTGGGACCTGGACTGCAGGATCGCCATGATAATCAGGCCCCTGGAGCCGTAATGGCGCTCGGCACATTCCTCCTTGGCCGGTCCACTACCGGCACTAATGGATTGACCGGGGGCCGCTCCAAGGAGCCAATCCTGGGCGCCATCGGGTGGCGTACTGTCAACACGAAGGTTCTCGGGGCGTTGGCAACTGGACGCTTTCTTGCCGATGGGGCTCTCCCCCGCTCACCTGCTCCTGGTCAAATAGGAGAGTTGCACCGGCTGTCCGAGTCCGACCGCGGCCTCGGCCATAAGAAAGGAAGCACATGACCGATCCACAGGAAAATCCCCCGGTCCCCACCCCCGGAAGTGCCCAAGGTCTGGATAGCAAGGTTGAGGGCGGATGCCCCGTAGCCCATGGCAGCGTTACCTCGCATGGCAGCGAGAGCGAGAACCCGGCCATCGACTCGCCGCAGCCCAAGGCGCACCGGCCACGGACCGTCGCGGACTGGTGGCCGAACCAGCTCGACCTTTCCGTCCTTCATGCACACAACCAAGCGGGCAACCCGTTGGGTCCCGGGTTTAGCTACCGGGAGGAGTTCCAGAAGCTGGACGTCGAGGCCCTCAAGCAGGACATCGTCGACGTTCTCACCACTTCCCAGGACTGGTGGCCTGCGGACTTCGGCCACTACGGGGGCCTGATGATCCGGCTGAGCTGGCACGCCGCCGGCACGTATCGGGTCCATGATGGCCGCGGCGGTGCGGGGGACGGCAGCCAGCGGTTCGCGCCGCTCAACAGCTGGCCGGACAACGCCAACCTGGACAAAGCCCGGCGGCTGCTGTGGCCGGTGAAGCAGAAGTACGGCCAAAAGCTTTCGTGGGCGGACCTGCTGGTCCTCGCCGGCAATGTCGCCCTTGAGTCGATGGGCTTCAAAACGTTTGGCTTCGCCTTCGGCCGCGAGGACGTGTGGGAGCCCGAGGAGATCTTCTGGGGGCCCGAGGACACCTGGCTCGGCGACGAACGCTATATCGGCGAAGGCCAGATGTCTTCCGAGGTTGGCTCCACGGAGATGGGCCTGATCTACGTCAACCCCGAGGGGCCGATGGGCAATCCGGACCCTCTCGCGGCCGCGGCGTTCATCCGCGAAACCTTCAAGCGCATGGCGATGAACGACGAGGAGACTGTGGCGCTGATCGCCGGCGGCCACACCTTCGGCAAGACCCACGGCGCCGGTGACGCCGACGCACACGTGGGCCCCGAACCGGAGGGCGCCAACCTCGAGGACCAGGGCCTCGGCTGGCTCAGCACGTACGGGTCCGGCAAGGGGGCGGACACGATCACCTCCGGCCTTGACGTCACCTGGACGGACCGGCCCACTCAGTGGAGCAACCGCTTCTTCGAGATCCTGTTTGAGCACGAGTGGGAACTCGTCAAGAGCCCCGCCGGCGCGCACCAGTGGGTGGCCAAGGACGCCGAGGCGATCATCCCGGACGCCCACGATGCCGGGAAGAAGCACCGGCCCACGATGCTCACCACGGACCTGTCGCTGCGCGTCGACCCCGCCTACGGGGAGATCTCGCGGCGTTTTCTGGAGAACCCGGACGAGTTCGCGGTCGCGTTCGCCAAGGCCTGGTACAAGCTGCTGCACCGCGACATGGGCCCCGTCGGTCCCCACCTACTCGGACCCTGGGTTCCGGAGGCCCAGCTGTGGCAAGATCCTGTTCCGGCTCTGGACCACGAACTGATCGACGAGCAGGACATCGCCTCGCTCAAGGCCAAGCTCCTGGACTCCGGCCTGACCGTTGCGCAGCTCGCCGGCACGGCATGGGCATCTGCTGCCACGTACCGCAAGACCGACAAGCGGGGCGGCGCCAACGGGGCCCGGATCCGGCTGGAGCCGCAGCGCAGCTGGGAGGGTAACGAACCCGAGCAGCTTTCGACGGCGGTGCAGGCGATTGAGCGAGTGCAGGAAGGGTTCAACTCCGGCCAGACCGGGGGCAAGAAGGTTTCGCTCGCCGACCTGATCGTCCTGGGTGGCGCTGCCGCGGTGGAGAAGGCAGCGGCCGACGCCGGGGTCCCCGTCACAGTGCCGTTCCGCCCCGGCCGCACCGACGCCGCCCAGGAACAGACCGACGTCGAGTCCTTCCAGTACCTGCAGCCGCGCGCGGACGGGTTCCGGAACTACGTGCGCCCAGGCGGGAAGCTCGCCCCGGAGACCCTTCTGCTGGATAAGGCCTACCTGCTGGACCTCTCCGCACCGGAGATGACAGCGCTTGTAGGCGGCATGCGTGCCCTCGGCACCAACGTCGGCGGATCCGCGCACGGTGTCCTCACCGACAGGCCGCAGGTCCTGACGAACGATTTCTTCGTCAACCTGCTCTCCCCCGGCACCAAATGGAAAGCCTCGGAGGCGGAGGAGAACGTCTACCAGATCACCGACGTCGCCACCGGGGAGCTGAAGTGGACGGCCACCCCGGTGGACCTGGTCTTCGGTTCCAACTCCCAGCTCCGGGCGCTGGCGGAGGTCTACGCAAGTGATGACGCCAAGGAGAAGTTCGTCAGCGATTTCGTCGCCGCCTGGGTGAAGGTCATGGAGCTCGACCGCTTCGACCTGAGCTGAGCGAGGCGTCCGTCTAAGCACGAAACGCACTGCAGTCCTCACGACCGACCATCAATGCCCCGCCCTCCTTCTACGGAGGACGGGGCATTTCGTCGTTGCTGTTTGCGATTTGGCGCCGCAGGAGCCTAGTACCGCATCCGACTCGGGCAGCGGCCTCATCCAGGCCGTAGGCAATCTTTGGGCCCCGTCGGCAACGAATCGCGGCCATGCGATT
Source organism: Pseudarthrobacter sulfonivorans (assembly GCF_031454915.1). GTDB lineage: Bacteria > Actinomycetota > Actinomycetes > Actinomycetales > Micrococcaceae > Arthrobacter > Arthrobacter sulfonivorans_C. Next base: position 839,436 of record NZ_JAVDRS010000002.1, read on the forward strand.
TCAGAGATCGTCTTCGGGGCGGGCGGTGAGGATCCGATTAGCGTTGACCTGCAGGATGCCGAGCGACTCCTGGATCAGCGGCGATGCGATGCTGCCCCTGCGCACCGCAGCGACAATGCGGCGCGCGGGCTTCCCCTTGCCGGTGATGCGCAGTCGAACCACATTTTCGGCACTACGCAGGGGCGCCAGTCGCGGCAGCAGGCCCACGCCCAGCCCCGCACCAACGAAGGCGATCTGGGTTTCCCATTCAACAGCCTCATGGGCAATCCGCGGTGTCACCCCCACTGCCGTGAACGCCGCGGTGAACAGGGAATGGTACGTGGACCCGGCGGCCTCCGTGATCCAGGGTTCCGACGCCAGCTCTTCGAGCGTCACCGTTTCCCGCGATGCCAACCGATGGTCGGAGGGGATGATCACGTCCAGCGGATCGTCGAGCAGGACGGTCTGCTCGAAGCGCGAATCGTCCTCAACATGGGTATCGGACTGCATGGCGACGATGACGGCGAGGTCGATTCGCTCGGCAACCAACAAGTCAAAGCAGCGGGCCGGATTGGCCTCGAGTACCTGCACCTCCAGCAGGGGGCGTGTTGAGCGCAGTGTGGCGGCCAGCGGCGCGAGCAACTGAGCTGCCGCCGTGGAGAATCCGCCGAGGCCAAAACGGGACGGCACCTGGTCGCCGGCCTCCAGGGCCGCGGCGCGCAGGCTCTCCCATTCCGCAATGAGGGTATCCGAGCCCGACACGAGAAAGCGGCCAGTGGCCGTCAGGCGCACACCCCGGCCGTCCTTCGTCAGCAGCTGCATTCCAAGCACGCGCTGGAGCTCCCGCAATTGCGCGGAGACAGCCGAGGGAGAATAACCCGTGAGCTCTGCGGTTGCGCCAACGGTGCCGCACCGTGCAAACACCCTGAGTGTTATTAGACGCGGATCGATCATGCACCCATTGTGCACTGTTATGTCCTAAATGTTGCGCTTTTGCTGCAGGTCGATCGGCCCTAATCTCATGAATACAAGGTTTTTGACCGCGCAGCTCGCCCGACGCAGCCGTGGTCGCCACGAATCGCACACTTACCCACGCCTCCCGGGAGGAACCACATGTCTGCTCCAGTCTTGCCCCTCAAATCACGCGGAAAACTCGCTTCATCATTGCCTGCTGAGCAGCTGGCGGAAATCGCCGGGTTGTTCGAATTCCGGCGCACGGGCTACTCCCTCGATGCCCCTTTCTACACAGACCCGACGATTTTCAAGATCGACATGGAAGCCATTTTTGGCCAGCACTGGATCTTTGCCGGCAGCGTCGCCGAGCTGCCGGAGCCGGGAGACTACGTCACTGTCGATTACGGGCCCTACTCCTTGATCGTGCTGCGCAACGACGATGGCGGCGTTAACGTCCTGCACAATGTGTGCCGCCACCGCGGCGCCCGCGTCCTCACCGAAGCCGCAGGGTCAACAGGAAACCTGGTCTGCGGCTACCACTCCTGGACATACTCTCCCGAAGGTAATCTGATCCATGCTTCCGCGCCGGGGGAAACCAAGTTCGACAAGGGCTGCTTCGGCCTCAAGCGCGCCCACAGCCGCATGGTCGCTGGACTCATCTTCGTCTGCATAGCCGACGAACCGCCGACCGACTTCGATGAAACCTCAAAGATCTTCGAGCCATACCTCGCGCCCCACGATCTGTCGAAGACGAAAGTCGCCTACCAGCAGAACATCATCGAGGAGGGCAACTGGAAGCTCGTCATGGAGAACAACCGTGAGTGCTACCACTGCGACGGGCACCCGGAGCTCGCCTGTTCCCTCTTTCCCACCTGGGGACTGACGGAGGGCCTGATCCCGGCCCATCTCGAAGAAGTGTGGGACCGCAACAAGGAAGCCCAGTCCTCGCTCGAGGAGCGTTGCCGCCGCTATGGCCTTCCCTACGAGGTGGTCGAGGAGCTCGACACGCGCATCGCGGGAATCCGTATCTCACGTGAATCGCTCGACGGAGAGGGCGAATCGTTCTCGCCCGATGGGCGCAGGCTCTCCAAGAAGCTGCTCGGTGACTTGCCGGACTTCCGTCTTGGCCGCTGCTCGATGCACCTGCAGCCCAACAGCTGGTTCCACTTCCAGAGCGACCACGTCATCACGTTCGGCGTCTTCCCCGTCAACGAACACCAGACCCTGGTACGCACCACCTGGCTTGTAGCTGACGACGCTGTGGAAGGCGTCGACTACGATCTGGACAAACTCACCTACACCTGGAAGCAGACCAACCTGCAGGACAAGGCGTTCGTGGAGCTGTGCCAGACGGGCGCCGGCAGCCCCGCCTACGAGCCCGGCCCGTACATGAAGAGCGAGTACCAGGTAGAGGCGTTCATCAACTGGTACGTGCAGCGCGTGCAGGAGCACTTGGCATGATTGAACTCCTCGCTGAGACGGTAGTCCAGGAGCCACAGCGCATTCGCGGTCTTGAGATGCCGTGGAACAGGGTCATGGGCAGCACCGAGGCACCCGCCCGTGCTGCCCGTGCACTGGGCCCCTGGCATCCACAGGAGTTCATGGCCGAATGTGTGGAGACCGTTCCCGAGGCGGGCGGCTTAATGACCTTCGTGTTCCGCCGCTGCGACGGTGCGCCCTTGGCGTTCCGTGCGGGCCAGTATGTGAACGTCGCTTTTCCGGTGAACGGTGAGGACCAGGATCCGGTGGACCGCAGCTATTCGCTGTCCAGTTCCCCGACTGAGCCTTGGACCTTCAACATCAGCGTAAAACGCGACTCCACAGGACTGGTTTCACCGTGGGTGCACGAGAATGTCAAACCCGGCGCTGTGCTCGAGATGCTCGGACCGGTCGGCGCATTCCACTTGCCGGATGCCGACCGGCGGGCGCGGTATCTCTTGCTGGCCGCCGGCGCAGGCATCACCCCCATCATGTCCATGGTGCGGACCATCCACTCCCTGCCCGGACATGCAGATGTTGTGGTGCTCTACCACGGAGCGGAGGCCGGAGGCTTTGCCTTCCACAAGGAGCTGGCCTACATCGCGTCCGTGGACTCGCGCATCAAGGTCTTCTACTCCCTGGGCGACCGCAACAAACCCGAGGGGTGGGAAGGGCTCAGCGGAAGGCTGACGGCAGCCATGCTGGATGAGGTGGCCCCCGATGCCAACGGCCGCCAGGTCTATGCCTGTGGCCCCGAGGGTTACCTGAACACCGCCACCGAGCTCCTGGGGAAGGTCGGCGTCGACGACACCTCCATATACATGGAATTCTTCTCGGGAGATCGTCAGACGCTCCTTGAATACCAGGCGGAGCTCGCGCTCGCAGTGGACATTGCCGAAGAAATCGCCGAGGAAATCGCCGATTCCGCCGAGGACTACTACGAAAGCCAGCCCACAGCGTTCGGGCTCTACGAGCCCGGCTACGACGCCGAAGGTCCCCTCAAGGCCACCGGGTTGCCGCTGGAAACCGTGGACCCGGACGCACCCGATTCCGAAGACGCCGACGGCGGTTCGGCTGCGGGAGCGGAGGCCGCGTCGCCTGATGTTTCCAGCTTCGACACCGTCGGAACGGGAAGCCTCACCCTGTCCTTCATGCGCACTGGCATTAACGTGCGGATCGACCCCACCGAGCACATCCTGGGTCCGGCCCAGCGTGCAGGCGTCAGGATCGGAGCGAACTGCAAGGAAGGCATGTGCGGCTCCTGCAAGGTCGTCAAGCTTTCCGGGGAGGTCGAGATGAACCACCAGGGCGGGATCCGGGCACGGGAAATCGATGCAGGCAAGTTCCTGCCTTGCTGCTCCACAGCGCGGACCGACTTGGTGATCGATGCCTAGCCGCTTCCAGCTGCCCTAGCCGGACAGCATCGGGGATTGATTTCACGGCAAGAAGACAAAAGCGAGAATGCCACGCGTGGCGTATCGCTTGCCCCTTACGTATGCTCGGGCTCCCCCGACCACGTCGTGCCTTCCCGGGACATAGACGCACCAACCGGCTCAAGGGCACGTGCCATCGCCACAGCCGGCCGGCACGCCGTCGTTGCCCCCTAGCGATATGCGCTGCACGTAGCAATTGACCCAACTTGCTTCACGAAAACGGACACAACTACCTCACAGGCAGTCTGACGCGACTCGCCTCACGTGAGGGTTCGATCGCCAACCCATAGGAGCCATTCAATGTCAGGTAACAAAGCCGTTGCATACAAGGCGCCGGGGATCGTGGAAATCATCGATACCCCGTATCCCACCTTTGAACTGCAGGCCGGGCCCGGCGTCAATCCCGTCAATGTCGGCCGTAAGGTCCCGCACGGGGTCATCCTTCGCACCGTGAGCACCAACATCTGCGGCTCGGACCAGCACATGGTCCGTGGCCGCACGACCGCCCCGGCCGGTCTCGTCCTGGGCCACGAGATTACCGGTGAAGTCATCGAGACCGGGCCCGACGTCGAGTTCATCAAGGTCGGGGACATCGTCTCGGTCCCCTTCAACATCTCCTGCGGGCGCTGCCGGAACTGCAAGGAGGGCAAGACCGGGATCTGCCTGAATGTGAACCCGGACCGTCCCGGCTCCGCCTACGGCTATGTCGACATGGGCGGATGGGTCGGCGGGCAGGCGGAATTCGTCCTGGTCCCCTACGCGGACTGGAACCTGTTGCGGTTCCCCGATCGGGAACAGGCCCTGGAAAAGATCATGGACCTGACCATGCTCTCGGACATCCTCCCGACCGGTTTCCACGGGGCCGTCACGGCAGGTGTCGGCGTCGGGTCCACCGTATATGTTGCCGGGGCCGGTCCCGTGGGGCTTGCCGCGGCGGCCAGCGCCCAACTGCTGGGGGCCGCGGTGGTCATCGTGGGGGATCTCAATGAGGATCGCCTGGCCCAGGCCCGATCTTTTGGCTGCGAAACCGTCAATGTGGCCAACGGTGACCCGGCTGACCAGATCGAGCAGCTTCTCGGTGTCCGCGAGGTCGATGCCGGCATCGACGCGGTCGGTTTCGAGGCCCGCGGACACGGAGCCGGTGCCCAGGAGGCGCCGGCCACCGTGCTCAATTCGCTGATGGACCTCACCGCCGCCGGCGGGTCCCTGGGCATTCCAGGCCTATACGTCACCGGGGATCCGGGTGCCGCGGACGAGGCGGCCCAGAAGGGCAGCCTGTCCCTGTCCCTGGGCACCGGCTGGGCCAAGTCCCTCTCCTTCACAACCGGACAGTGCCCGGTGATGAAGTACAACCGGCAGCTGATGATGGCGATCCTGCATGACAGGATCCAGATCGCCGAGGCGGTCAACGCCACGGCCATTTCGCTCCAGGATGCCCCGCGGGGGTACGCGGAATTCGATGCCGGAGCCGCCACGAAGTATGTCCTGAACCCGAACGGCTACCTCAGCAGCAACTAGCTAGAGCGGTCGGGGCACCAACCCGCCTTGGTGGCACGCGGTTTCGCAGCGCGTGCCACCAAGGTATACGGCCCACTCATTAGACAGGTTTTTACATGACCCAGCTCAACGACCAAAACCATGCATTTCGAGTTAGCAGCAACGGGAAGGAATCGGTGGATATCCATTTGGAGTCATCCAGTCCAGTGACCGTTCGGCTGCAGATAGATGGTGGCTGCAATTGCCAGCCCGACACCGAAAACCGCCCCGGTTCGTACATTGACAGTGATCTTGGCATCCGCTGACTGCGGCTGCGACCAGCGCCCTGAATCAGCCTGAACCATGACCGTTCAGCTAGGTATCCCAGCATTGCGCCCCGTCCTCACCGAGAATCAGGAGACCGCTCCGGATCCGCGTCCGCCCGAACTTCCCTCGGCACTACTGGACCGCTTTGGCCGCCAAGCAACGGACATGCGGCTGTCGGTCACGGACAAATGTAACCTTCGCTGCACCTACTGCATGCCGGCAGAGGGCTTGCAATGGCTGCCGAAACAAGCCGTCATGACGGCAGCCGAGATTGAGAGAATCGTCGGCCTGGGCGTCGAGCGTCTGGGTGTGAGGGAACTCCGAATCACCGGCGGAGAACCCCTGGTCCGGACGGACCTCGTGGATATTATCGCCGCCCTGCGGCAGCGCCACCCCCGCCTCCCCATCTCTATGACTACCAACGGCGTCGGGCTTGAGAAGAAGGCGAAGTCGCTCAAGGCGGCGGGGCTAACCAGGGTCAATGTTTCCCTCGACTCCCTGCACGAGGAAATCTTTACACAGTTGACCCGACGCCCATTCCTCGGCCAAGTTCTCGCCGGCGTCGAAGCCGCCCGCGCCGTTGGCCTAGGCCCGGTCAAGATCAACGCAGTGCTGATGCGGGGTATCAATGACCACGGAGCCCCGGGGCTCTTGGCATGGGCTTTGGAGCGAAACTTTGAACTGCGCTTCATCGAACAAATGCCGTTGGACGCCCAACGCGGATGGACCGAACGGGAGATGATTACCGCCCTCGAAATCCGCACACTGCTGTCAGCAGACTTTGTCCTTGACCGGGATCGCCGTCAGCGCGACGGCGCACCAGCCGAACGGTTTGAAGTGCGACGGCGGAACGGGGCTACCGGTGAGGCATCCGGATCTGTTTTGGGGACCGTGGGGATTATCGCGTCCGTCAGCGAACCTTTCTGTGCCGATTGCCGACGAACCCGCATTACCGCTGAGGGAAAGGTCATGAGCTGCCTGTTCTCCCGGGACGAATTCGACCTCTTGGGGCCTTTGCGAGACGGTGCGCATGACGACGAACTGGTGCAGCGCTGGCAGGATGCCATGTGGATGAAACCCCGCGCCCACGGCATGGACCAGACGGGCCTCGGAACAAAAGAGTTTGTGCAGCCAGACCGCAGTATGAGCGCCATCGGAGGCTAAAGAGGCACCACATTTTGAAGGTCTCGTCGCCATATTGGCCGTGGAACGCAGCGTCGGGCGGTCAGGAGGCGCCCATTCCCTGACCGGGGTCATCCCCCGGTGCAGCTTCCTGCGTAACCAGACCGCGCCAGCTCGACGGCCAGGTTCTTGACCGGGTCTTCACGGACAAGGCCTACGGCAGGGACACCGCCAGGCCACAGCTCACGGAAATGCTGCGGTTCGCCCGCGACGGGGACACCGTGGTTGTGCACAGCATGCACCGGCGATGACCTGCGTGCTCTCGTCCAGGGCCTCACGCACAAAGGCGTGCGGGTGGAATTCGTCAAAAAGAGCCTGGTCTTCACCGGAGAGGACTCCCCCATCGCCAACTTCATGCTTGCCGTCATGGGCGCCTTCGCTGAATTCAAACGCTCCCTCATCAGGGAACGCCAACGGGAAGGCATCGCCCTGGCCAAGCAGCGTGGCGCCTACAGAGGGCGGAAAAAGACCCTCACACCGGAACGGGCTGTCGAACTGGTCGAACGCGCCGGCAGCGGTGTTCCTAAAGCCGTCCTGGCCCGCGACTACGGGATCAGCAGGGAGACCGTCTACCAGTACCTGCGCCACGCCAAGCTGGAGTGAATTCCCTTCCCCTAGACACAACCGGCATGCCGTGGCCGAAGCGGAGGTAGCTTGACGGAAGGTCCCTTATCGGCGTTGGAAAATGGGCAGGGGAGTGCCCGCAAAGGGGGCTGTCCGTTCTCATTCCAGATGTCAGTTCTCGCACTGAACGTGGTCAGTGTACGGGTTCTGGACCATTCTCATTTAAGTTGTCAGCGTCCCTTCGCGGCATCGCGTGGCTGGTCGAAGGCTTCCGAACCGCCTGACAACACGAAATGAGAAAGAATCCGGCAGATTTGTCTCATCCAACCTGTCAGTTCCCACGTCGCGACTGACAACTACATCGACAACGGACAGGGGGCTGTGGCGCCCGTATGGGAACGTTGCCTGAACTCAGGACAAAACGTCAAAGCCCTGACCCTCACGGAACGTTAGAAAATGACGCCTTCGGCTGTCCGCCGCAGTTCCTCGGCATCTTCGGACAACAGAAAGCCCTCAGCAAGCATCTGATCAATTACCTGGGCATGGACGCGCCGATATTCATCCGGGGTTCCGTAGATTTCCATCAGAATATCGGAGCTGAGTGGAATCTCGTGGCCGTGGTACCAGGAAGGACGCCCCATTGGTGTGGCTGCTACAAGGGTTGAAAGCGGCGCGTCGGTGTATGTCGTACGCAGGCCTCCAACGGCATTTCCCCATTGATCGCGCACAATCGTGTCCGTCTCGCCCTCCACGGCAAGCAGCTTAGAGGCCGGGGGCATGCTCTGGCCTTCGGACCAGTCCGCGAGCATTTCAAGAAGTGCGTTGGAAACATGCGAGTTGGGAAAGGTTGACCATTTTGCTCCTTCTGGGAGGGGACAGTCACGAAGCCTGTTCTTGTCCCGGTCGCTCATGTGCCGGGTTTCGCGGTGGGCCATTCCGGCGACCTCATAGAGACGGAAGGTGTTGGAGTCCTTGCGGCGATGGCTCAATCCCCGGACTTGGCCGGATACTCCGCATGCCCAGCGAACAGACTGGAACTCGGCCTCTCCCAGGACCTCGATGACAGGCACGTCAATGTCCGGGAGTGCGTCGCCCCCTGACGCCCCTGGAAGGTAGCCGTCGAAAACTGGGCCACCATCTGGTCGTCTGCGTACGTTGTGGTGTCTTTCAATGAAGCGTCGGACCACGCCGCCAGTTTGTGAGATGCCCGCGAAAAGGAGCGTCCTGGCGGCAGCTTCGGGAAGACCTGGCAGTCCGGCACGGAGAGCGGTTGCGACTTGCGCGATAATCTCGAAGGACTGGGGTGTGGCCTGCCACCAGCGCTTCTTGAATTCGTCGTACTGCTGGGCGAGCAGTTCGGGCGTCGGGTTCTCCGTGAAGGGGATGGTGGCGGCGAAATCGCTGGCCAGCTCTCCGTCGATGAATCTCATGTTGGAGTAGCGCTCGGTGTTCGCGCCCTTGATGAGGTCAAGCGCCGACGGTGCCTGGGAGTCAATTTCCACCCACATGTACCCGCCACGCATCAACTGACGGTTGTAGGCGCGCCATACAGATGTCCCGCCCCAGATATGGCTCACTTCAGCAAGGGCGCGCCCGTTGAACTTGCTCATGTCCGCTGGGCGGCGGACGAGAATACGCGTGGCATACTCATGCTCCGCGGCTACGCCTGAGACGAAGTACTCCTCTTGGACGTAGTCGTAGCCGGGCAGCCGGTCCAAGCCGTAGGGCTCAAGGACGACCGCGGCATTATCCGTAGTCTCGGGGATCGGGCCTTGAATCAGGGCGTGTAGGGCCAAGGAAGGTGTGGTCATCTGCTGCATCTCCTGAAAGCTGCTGGTGTGTCTGCGGAACGGATGGGCTGTCTTAGAGGCTGGGTGCGGATTCGAGCAGGATCCGGGTGTAGGGGTTCGACGGCTGAGCGAAGATCCTTCGGGCGGGCCCGGATTCGACGATTTCGCCTTGATAGAGCACTGCCACCTGGTCACTCATGAATTCGACAACCGCCATGTCATGGCTGACGAAGATCATGGACAGGTTCCGTGCTTCCTGGATGTCTTTGAGTAGGTTCAGGACACGGGCCTGGACTGATACGTCCAACGCCGATACCGGTTCATCGGCCACGATCAGTTCTGGTTCGAGGGCGAGGCCGCGGGCGATCGAGATACGCTGTCGCTGACCTCCGGAGAATTCATGTGCAAGCCGGCCAAGCCAGCTTTCCGCGAGTTGAACCTCATCGGCCAGGGCACGAGCGCGTTGGTGGCGGTCTGCCGGGCTGTAGAGGTTCTGGACCCTGAAGGGTTCCTCTAGAAGCTCCTGCAGCGTCATCCTGGGGTTGAGCGAATTGGAGGAGTCCTGGAAAATCATTTGCATTTTGCGGCGGAAGAGCCGAAGTGCCTCCGGCTTTAGCGCGGAGATGTCCTCACCGAGGACGGTGACGGACCCGGAAGTCGGCTTGATGAGTCCGATGGCGATCCTGCCCAGCGTCGACTTACCGGATCCGGATTCGCCAACCAAGCCTAGGACCTGGTTGCGCTCTACTGTCAGCGAGGCATTCTTCACCGCAACGTGCTTGGTCTTCCGGAAGGTTCCGCCGAGCTGGAATTCCTTGGTCACACTGGAGAGTCGCAGGACTTCCCGGGAGGTGTGCTGCTCGGAGTTGTGGTTCATTTCGCCACTGCTTTCGTGAACTCGCTTTTATTGATGACCGGTAGCCGGTCCAGGCGCTGACCAAGGCGTGGTGCCGCCTCAAGGAGGCCTCGGGTGTAGCCTGAGCGCGGACAGGCGATGACGTCAGCGGTTGTCCCTGCCTCCATTTCGTACCCGTCCAGCAGGACGACCACGTCATCGGTGTACTTGGCCACCAAACCGAGGTCATGGCTGATGAGAATCAGGGAAAGACCCAAATCATCGCGAAGTCTCATGAGCAGGTCCAGGATCTGTTTCTGGATGGTGGCATCCAATGCCGTTGTCGGTTCGTCCGCCAGAAGAAGCGCAGGTTCGCAGGAGATGCTCATGGCAATCATGACGCGTTGTCGCATGCCGCCGGAGAGCTGATGGACGTAGGAGCCCATGACGCCCCGCTGGGCCGGGATGCCTACCAGGTCCAGAAGTTCCTGCGCCCGGGACTGGGCTTCGCTTTTGGACAGGCCCAGATGCAGGCGCATGGGGCGGACCATCTGTTCGCCGATGCTCATGGTGGGGTGCAGGGCACTCATTGGTTCCTGAAAGATGAATCCGAGTTCTGGTCCGCTGAGCTTGCGACGCTGAGCTGGTGTGACCTGCAGCAGGTCGTTGCCTTTGTAGAAGACTTCGCCGTCAGCCACAGCAACATCTGGAAGGATGCCCATGATCGCTGACGCTGTCATCGATTTGCCCGACCCCGACTCCCCCACGATGCCCAAGGTGCGGCCGCGTTCCAGGCGGAAGTCCAAGTTGTGTACTACGCGCTGGGGACCGGCCTCGTTGATGATGTCGATGCTGAGTCCGCGGACGTCAAGCAGGACTTGTTCTGTGTTGTTCATGGGTTAGTCCTTGATGTCCAGGCGGATACGGGGATCCAGGAACGCGCAGACGACGTCCACCAGTAGGTTGACGAGCACGAAGATGATTGCGATGAAAAATATGCATCCCTCGATCAGCGGATAATCCCGCCGGTCCACGGCCGTGAGCAGCAGCTTGCCGAGCCCTGGCAGGGAGAACACGTTTTCGGTGACCACGGCTCCTCCCAGGAGGGAGGCCATGGAAAGTCCAACGACGGTCACCACCGGGACCAGGGCTGAGCGGAAGACGTACTGGCCGGTGATGGTGCGCTCGGCCAGGCCTTGGGCACGAGCTGTCGTTACGAATGGCTGGTGCTTGGCGTCAAGAACGCCGTTGCGTGAGTAGCGGAACAGCGTTGCTGCTTCCAGGACGCCAAGCGCCACCGCGGGGAGCGCCATGAACCGCAGGAACTGGCCGAAATCGGTGGTCGGCGGGACGTAGCCGGCAACAGGGAGCCAGCGGAGCATCACGCCGAAGACGAGGACCATAAGTATGGCCAGCCAAAACGTCGGTGTGGCGATTCCCACGGCGGACCCTATCACCATGGCTTTGTCCAGGGAGCGGGACTTTGTGCTGGCGGCGATGGCGCCCAAGAGGGGTCCGATCAACACAGCGACAAGGAGGGCGAGGACTGCGAGTTGGGCGGTAACCCCTGCTGCGGCCAGGACTGAGTCGCTGACCGCCGTGCGCAGGAAAATGGATTCGCCGAAGTCGAAGCGGATCATGCGTCCCAGCCAGGCGATGAACTGCAGCCAAAGCGGGTCGTTCAAGCCCATCTCCTGCCGAAGATTCGCGATGTCGGCCGCGGTTGCTTCCTCCCCGAGGATCACCGCCGCTGGGTCGCCGGGCGTGAGCCTGAGCAGGATGAACAGCATCACCATGGGCACAGCCACTGTTGGGATCAGTGCCAAAAGGCGTTTGAAGATATAGCTGAGCATGAGTCAGTTCCCTGCCTTTGTGGCAACTTTGGCCGGCGACTTGAGCTTGGCGAGCTTGGCGATCCGCCGTGCCCGCGGATCCATCGCGTCTCGAAGACCGTCGCCAAAGAGGATCAGACCGAGCACGGTGACGAGGATGGCCACGCCCGGGAACACGCCTATCCACCAGGCCACGGCAATGTATTTCTGGGCTGCTGAGAGGCTGGCACCCCAGCTCGGTACGTCAGGGGGAAGGCCGATACCTAGAAAGCTCAGCGCGGCGATAGACAGCACAGTTGCGGCAAAACCCATTGTCGCCTGCACAATCAGGACCGACACGGCCTCCGGGGCTACATAGCGGGTCAGGATCCAGCTGTCTTTGGCACCGATGGCCCGGGCGGATTCGACCATCGCTGTTGATTTGACGCTGAGGGCCGCAGAGCGGACAACTCGGGCAATTGGCGGAATGAGCACCACGGTCAGGCCGAAGACCACCGGCCCCAGACCACGGCCCAGAACACCGACCAGGCTCATGACCAGGATGATGTTCGGGAAGGACATCATCCCGTCAATCACCCGCATTACGATAGCGTCAAGCTTGGGAAAATAGCCGCACAGGATGCCGATTACATAGCCGACGACCACGGCCAGGACGGTGCAGAGCCCGGCAATTCCCAGCGCCGTCTGCGCCCCGTAGAGCAAAATGGTCCACATGTCACGGCCGAGGTCGTCGGTTCCCAGGGGGAACTCAGCCCGCGGGGACTTGAGGCGGTTCACCGGGTCAACGAAATTCGGGTCGCCGCCCAAGAGTGGTGCAAGCAGCGCGAGCAGGACGACGACAGTGATGATGCCGGCGCCGATCATTGCCGAAGGGTTCTTCAGCAGCGCTTTGAGGTTGGATTTCATGGTGTCATTTCTTGTGCTCGGGGTGGGTCTAACGAGTTACTTGCCGAGCCAGATGTTGTAGAAGCCGCGGACGGTGCCCTGCGTCGGTTCGAAGCCGCCGACCTGGGCGGCGGTGACTACCAGACGCGGCTCGTGGCCGAGCTTGACGAAGGGCAGGTCATCCCAAATGAGCTGCTGGACCTTGTCCCAGGCTGGCTTACGGGCGGTAAGATCTTCGCCGGCGGTCACGTCGGCCATCAGGGAGGCTTTCTCCTGAGTGTTCCACCAGCCGGGGAAACCATCGTTGAGGAAGACCACCGTGAGGGGATCGGAGTAGGCGGTTCCACCTGCGAGGAAGACGTCCCACTTGGATGAATCGGTGCGTGTGGAGCCAAACGTAGCAGCGTCCAATGCCTGCAGATCAACGGTGAAGCCAACTGATTCCAGTTCTTGCTTCAGCAGTGGCCCGTAGCCGTCAGAGTCAGGCCGGTAGAGGATGCGAATTGGAGTGTTGTCGTACCCGGCGTCTTTGAGCAGCTGTTTGGCTTTTTCCGGGTCCCGGTTCTCATAGATATCTTTGCCTGCCTCCGAAAACCAGGGCGAGTCCTCGGGAAACAGGCTGGAAGTATTGTTGAAGTACTCGGTGCCGCCGAGGTTTTGTGCAGCAATCGCTTCGGGATCGACAGCGTTCAGGACGGCCTGCCGAAGTTTGAGGTCAGTCATAGGCCCTGTTTTGAGATTGAACTGCAGCAGCGAGAAGCCCGCTCCTTCGCTGACCACGGGACGCAGGCCGGGATCGGCCTGGTAGACCGAGAGCTGGTCCATGCTGAGGAATTGCGGGACGACGTGCAGCTGTGAGGTGCGTACCTGGTTCAAAGCATTGGAATCGCTGTAGGGAGTGAATTTGATCGAGTCAGCGTAGGCGGTCTTGGCGCCGGCGGCCCCGTCAGGCTCCTCAGTTCGTGAGGCGTAGCCGTCGAAGCGCGAGATCAGAGCTTGCTGGTCGGTGACAAACGAGTCGAGCTTGTACGGTCCGGTGCAGTCAAGACTGGTCAGGTCCTTGTCGCCGGCAGTCGCCAAGGACGCCGCCGACATAATGTAGGCCCCTGTATCGGGGGTCGCGAGCAGCGCGGGAAGGGCGCCCGTGGGTTCAACCGTGGTGATGCTCACGGTGAGGGCGTCAACGACCGTGACGTCCTTGGCCAGGTCGTTGAACAGCTTTCCGGCGTCAGCGTTACGGTACCGCTCAAGGGAAGCTACAACATCCGCCGCGGTCAGATCCGCGCCGCTGTGCAACTTGACGCTCTTTCGGAGGTGGATCGTGTAAGTTCCGGTCGAGGCGTCGTACTCGTACGCGTCAGCCAACCCATTGGATACCGAGGTGTTGGCGGCGTTGGCGAAGAGTCCCTCGCAAACTGAGGCGGCAACCATCCAGTTGGACCGCGAGGTGGTGACGTAGGGATCGATCATGGCCGGCAGCGAGGCGACCACCAATTCTCCGCCCTTGACAGGGTCGGCACTAGCGCCTGAACCAGTAGCAGGGGAACCGCTACATGCGGAGAGCAGGAGTGCTGCGCTGATCACGGTGCCGATAACGCCGGCGGTGGTCTTGGGGATCACGGCGAAGCCTTTCAAAGAATCCGGGATATTCCGGGTATTGGGATCTAAAAAGCGTATGTCCGTCCAGTGTGACGCGGGCATCATTTACCGCTTAACCGGTAATCGGCGAGGTCAAATTTGCCGCTCCCCTGTGAAGTTCGAAGGACGATCCGAACAACTTCTGGTTGCGGGTTACTTCACCAGGGGACATTAGGGCGCGGGCTGACTGTCCAGGGGCATAGCCCACTATCTGCCGATAGGGGCTTCTGGATCCACGGGAAACCGACGGTAGGTCCAGGATCCAAGGTCAGGTCCGTGGCCGTCTGAGAACTCCTCCGCGTCGGAAACACGGTTGAGGGGCCGGGCAAGAGATAGCATTCCGCGACGTGGAATTCTGCTGAAGACCATGACTACGGTTAGTGCACCTGCTGGAGGCTTCAGCGCGAACCTAGTCGGTTTCTGGTCCTGTGCAGTAAGGGCAGTCGTTAGCGCAGTTAGCCACGTCAGCGACGGTCGAATCCGGGCCCGGCGATACTTCAATGAGCAGGATAGATGACATGATTTCCTCATTCATGGAAAGATCAAAAAATTGCGTTGCCCCGTACTAAGTCCGAGGGGATGGATAGCCGATCACGCGAAAGACGATCCGGGACTTCCGGCTAGAGGCTGGAGAGTATTCGCCCCGCCGAGGAGGCGGGATCAGAGCTGTGGCCTCCGTGAACGGACACCTTGGTTTCTGCTATGTCGTTTGTCAATGGCCATTAGGTTCTGCCCACGGGCGGCCAGTTGATGTGCCCGCTGTGGGCCAGTAAAGCTGCCCGGTGATGGCCAACAGATCTGCCCA
>NZ_JAVDRS010000003.1:0-511355 GCF_031454915.1 Pseudarthrobacter sulfonivorans
TGGGCAGATCTGTTGGCCATCACCGGGCAGCTTTACTGGCCCACAGCGGGCACATCAACTGGCCGCCCGTGGGCAGAACCTAATGGCCATTGACAGTTCCGCCGCCCCATTTCGGTCTCGTTATCCCAGATCAGCCGCCGAGGAGCCGCGCCGAGGGTCCCGATCAGCTCCCACATCCCGGTCAGCAGGTCCCGGGTCATCCGGGCCATGATGAACCGCGAATGCGAGGACACCATCACCGACACCGGCAGAACCCTCGGATTGCTCGACCCGACGGGTATCCGCACCTCCGGGAACCACAGAACGCACTGCGCCTGATCGCCCGGTTCGTAACTGATCCGGTCCGCGGGATCGGCAGGGGCATACTGCGGCCGGACCCTGGCCACCTTCTCACGGAACCACGCCGGAGACCCGGACCAACCCACACGCTCCGCGAGCACCGTTGCCGGCATCCGCGGGTTCTCCCTCAGCAGCGCACGAATGGCCGGTTCCACCGCCTTGATCCCGGAGTCCTGCGGCGCACGCACATAGGTCGGCGGCCTGTCAGCACGGACTGCCTTCGCGACCGTGTTCCGAGAAATACCCAACCGTGCCGCTATCGACCTCATCGACTCACCCTCGGCAAGATGCAACCGCCGAATAAGCGCCCAATCCTCCACTGCGATCACCCACCCAATCGTTTGGAACGGGTGGCTCCGTTTTCAAGCGGGCGGAAATCAGCAGTCGTTGCAACGGTTATGGTTCCGTCGAGGATGGAGCCAGTCTAGCCAGGGCTCCATAGGACTCTGCCAACCCAGCATTTCGCGCGGTCGCCGGTTGAGTTCAGCGGCCACCATAGCGAGGTATTCCGGCTTTGGACGCTGTTGGCATTTTCGTTTGAGCCGCGCTCCAGGGGCACTAGGGGTCACAGAAGTACACCGGGATTAGCGTCTGCCGCGTGAAATCCTGATGGCAGGACATTTCAGTGCCCTGATCCAAGTCAGGGAACGGCGGAGATGGGCCGGGAGCGGCCTCATCGATTCAGCCAACCCGTCGCGCAGATTTTCAGCGCCGCGGTTCCCTTCCAGATGCACAAGATGATGAAGCGCGTGGTCCGTTCTACCAGTGTGGCGATGGCCGAGCGGCTGCCCTTCCTAATGATTAAGTCCCCCTCCCAATGCCCTGGTACTAACCTGCCGATCGGTTCCGCGGGCCTGTCTCGGATCATGACCATGTCCGGGAAGCGCCTGGTCCGGTGCTCCTTCCGGCGGCGTGGCCGGCGACCGGTCCGTCCGCTGCGCAGGGAGACGGCCGGATCCACGGCTAGGTCCAAGCTTCCGCGCCCGTACAGGGCCTGATAAACGGTCTCAGGCACGATGTGCATTTCCGGGTTGTCCCGGGAAATCAGCGCGCAGACGGTTGCTGATCTGCCGGGGACTCCAGCGTTGTTTCAGGTGTTCGCGCACATACTCCCGCAGCTCCGGGTTGCCGGCGATCTTCCCAGGCCGCTGTCGGCTCCGTCTGCGCTCGGCAGTGCGCTGAGCCGTCCGCGGACGGTAACTCCCAGAGGGTTCCTTAATGTTCCGGCGGACCTCCCTGCTCAAAGTAGACGGACTACGCCCGAGCTCCATGGCAATGGCACGGATGCTGCGCCGGGCATGCAAGAGGTCCGCGATCGTGATGCGTGCGGACTCGGAGAGAAATCGGGCGGAGATCACGGCCGGCCTCTGATGGGAGATGGGAGCGTACTTCTTCATGTCTCCGGACTTCAGAACGACCGCGTGCCCGTGCCGCCATCGAGTGCCTGAACTACGGCTGATTCCTACGATCCGGCACGCTTCGGAATTGCCCATTCCCTGTTTCATCAGCTGATCATAGTGAGCCCGGGCAGCGTTCTTCAGAGGGGCGCCCCGGGACTTTCTTGGTCTTTTCATCTCTTCCAATTGCAACTCCAAAAAGCTCAGGTGTTGCAACTGTGAGAGTTGTTTGTAGCTGGTCTGGGACTGGCTGGCAGGATAGTTATCGGCCCGTTCCGCCCCGTGGACGTGACTCATGTTGCAACTGACCCCCAGGTGTCATTCGGTCGACTTGTCCGTCCATCGGGGTGGTCCGGCCGGCACCCGTCCGGCCCACCTCGGTAGCTTGATCAGAAGATTGCCCACCCCTTGCGGGGCGTGGCCCATCACAGTGCTGTTCCTTTGGTGACCTCTACCCGGACTGGTGCCGGCCGGTGACGGCCATGACCACATCCGTCAAGAGGAAGGTACGAATGACCGCCATGTCTATCGTCGCGCATGCCCATCCGTTTGTCGTGGGTGTCGACACGCACGCCCGAAACCATGTCTACGCCATCCTCGACGCTACCAACCGCGCACTACTGGATACGCAGTCGGTCCCCACCACCGCATCCGGGATCAACCGGGCCATCAAATGGGTCGCACGCCGCACCAACGCTGACGCAGACACGCTCTGGGTCATCGAAGGCGCTGCGTCCTACGAGGCGATCCTCGCCGGCACCGTGGCTGCCCACGGATTCCCGGTCGCCGAGGCCCCGTGGATGGATGCCAAGAAGAGCCGGGGCGTGGGCAAGTCTGATGCCTTGGACGCCCACCGGATCGCCATGGCCATTCTGCCTCTGCCGGTGGACAAGCTGCGCCGACCACGCCTTCATGACGGGGTCCGCCAAGGCGTGCGGATCCTGGTAACCGCGCGGGGATCCATGAGCAAGGACCGGACCCGGTCGGTCAACGCGCTCAACGCGCTGGTGCGCGGCAACGACTTGGGCATCGATGCCCGCCAGAAGCTCACAGACGCCCAGATCACGGAAGTCTCGAAGTGGCGTTCCCGCGAGGAAGAGCTTTCCTTGTCCATCGCCCGTGTCGAGGCAGTGCGGCTGGCCAAACACGTCCTGGCGCTGGATGAGCAACTCACGGCCAACGAGAACCAGCTGGACGATCTGGTGAAGGTCAGCGAGGCCGCACCGTTGCTGGAGGAGACGGGGTTCAGGGCGATCAGCGCTGCGAAGTGCCTCGCCGCGTGGTCGCACGAAGGCCGGGTCCGTAACGAGGCAGCATTTGCCTCCCTGGCAGGGGTAAATCCGATCCCCGCGTCCTCCGGGAACACTGTCCGGCACCGGTTGAACAGGGGCGGTGACCGGTCTCTGAATAGTGCCCTACACATGGTCGCGATCGTCAGGATGACCCATGACGGCGAAACCCGCGAGTACGTGGAGAAGCGACGCGCCGAGGGCCGTACAGACAAGGAAATTCGTCGTTGCATCAAACGCTACCTGGCCCGCCGCATCTACCGCACGCTCAGCGCGGCGCGGTAGGTGCGACGAACGCGGCTTGACAGATATAGAAGAGTCGACCACTAGACGCCAAGCCATCACGACGGCTCAGTTTTCGACCGTCACCGACACGGGACCCAACCATCAACTCGCCGCCTCGTCCGACAAATCGAAAGGCTCGGAGCGGAGGTCACCATCACCCGTCCAGCCAGCTGGCACACCTTCCCGACTCAACGCGGGGACTCACACTTCAGTGCCAGAAACGCCAACTGAAACAGGGCCACCGACCGGGAATAACGAGTTTTGATGTGTTTGCTCCCAGGGGGTGGGGTGCCATGGTTCCACGTCCCGGTTCCGGGCGAAGGTCGCCGCGATCCGGCCGGGATAAGCCCTACGACTGTATTGAGCGTTCTCTCGGAGACTCAGCAGAAGCGCCAAGCGAGATTTCGAAAGTCGATGAGTAGCTGTACTAGCTCACCCTGTGCCGGAGTGCATGCGCTCCCACTATGGCGGCCATCCATTGCTCGGCCGCCGCCGACCAAGAAAAGCTCTCTACCGCATAGTCACGAGAAATAGACTGAGCCGCAAGATATTCAGTCGGTGCCATTAGCTCTATTACGGCAGCGGCAAGTGTTTCACCGGTTGGATTCCTCACTAACCGGCCAGCCTGAACGGGCAAGTCCTTCGCCGCCGCAACATTCGTACTCACTACGCACGGTAGACCGAAGGAAACCGCCTCGGCAAAGCCAATGCCAAAGTTCTCATCCTCGCTTGGAAGCAAAAAAAAGTCCGAATCTATGAATGCCTTCATCTTTGCAGCGCCAGAGAGCTGCCCGACGAACCGTACGTTGTCCGACACTCCTCTACTCAATGCATGACCTGCAAGGCGCTCAATCAAATTGAGCGGTCCTTCTCCGGCAATTGTCAAACTCGCATCAATATTTCGTTCTTTTAGATGCGCCAGCGCATCAATCGAAAGATCGATTCGCTTTTTCTCGGCAATTCGTGAGAACGAAAGCAAACGAATAGGATCATGCGGCTGTGGTTCCTGCCTGTATTCTGTCGGGATGGGCACCCCAACCCCGGCAACCTGAACGTTCGCGCCGGCGAACTTCTGGACTAATTCCTCCCGCTCAATCATAGAACCCGTGACGAAGGAACACACTCGCAGTCTAGTAACCAATCCTGCACTTGCATCAAAAATAAACTTTTTGAAGCGGCTGTAACCTTGCTGACGAACTGTAAGAGCCCCATGCGGCATAATAAATACGCAACAATTGAAGAGTCTACCTAGAAGACTAGCGAACGGAACCCAAACCAAATAGTAACCATGGATAATCAAAGCATCCGCAGACCTGAGTGTTCGCAGAAACGGAAGAAGGCCCAACCACCTCCCGGCGTTATCAGAACGCAGGCCGATCCTCCGCGGGCCTGGCGACGGCAGGTCTGCAACAAGCCTGCTCTCCTCGTATAAAACCGACTGATGAATATCACCCGCAATCCAGAACAGGTCTGCCTTGCACTCAGGCATTCTGTTAAGTGCGCGGTTTAATTCAAATGAGTTCCGTGCTGGCCCACCATCAGCAATCGACAAAGTATTCACCATTTGAACAATCTTCATAGAAGTTAAATCGTTTCTTCTCGTTGGTCAGCCGTGAGAATATTGGTTCGCTCGATCTCGCGGACCTTTAGCCCGATCTGCCAGTAATAGGATGCAAGGGCAAAAGCATAATCAAATCCAGGTCGCCCGTCCCGGAATCCGTGCTTTCCTAGGTATGAATAGAGGAAGAAAAATAGCGGCTTGAACGGAACCTTGTCAAAGAGTCTTCCTTGGGGAGTGCGTCGCTGTGCCGCCGCTTCCCTCACCGCCGGATGCGTCCTTAAGAACGCCTCCCACTCAGAGTATCGATTATGGCGTTCAAACCAAGTTCTGACCGGATCCTTGTCATCGTGGAGTATCCGACCTAACAATTTCGGCACGTTTCCGATGGCAGTCGGCTGGTAGTGACCCTCAAGCTCACCCATACCCGGGGCAGCCAAATCGTCAATAACCGGAAACGCTACCAGCGCGCGGTTAACCAAAGCACGTTTAAAAACGCGATGACCGTGCTTAAGGATTCTTCCGGCAAAGACGTAGTCTAGCGGAATATCATAAGCGGCATTCACCTTGGCCTGGAGTTCAGGAATTAGACTACGCAACTCCTGGAGTAATCCATGGGTTGGAACCTCATCAGCGTCTATGAATAGGATCCATTCATGTTTCGTGACAACATTATCGAGCTGCCACTGTTTCTTCTTAGGATATTCTCCATTCCATGTGAAGTTAACAATAGAGAAGCCTAGAGACGATGATATTTCAACGGTTCTATCAGTACTATCTGAGTCCACGACTATGACTTCACTAAAGTCGCCCAGCCCCATCAAGCAGGCCTCGATTCCAACTTCCTCATTTTTAGTCTGCACCAGAACACTTATAGGTAGTTTTTCCATCAGTAATTCATTTCTAGTTCAGTTCCAATTTGCTTAGAATCGTGGACCCTTGACCTCTGCGTCCGGTGCACCATAAATTACACCGCTAGCCACCTCGCCCGAGACGACAGTCATAGGCTTTACAAGTGTTGAATCTCCTATTATTGCGCCCCCTGTTACAACACATCTCGCCGTGAGCCAGGTACCATTCCCAATCACCACTGGTTTCGTTATAAGGGCCATATCTCTCCTGTGCGCATGACTGCCTGTAGTGATCATGGTTTCTTGGGAAACAACGGTATCGTGACCGATCCGGACGAGATCTTGATTATGAATCCAGACCCCCTCTCCAATCCAAGACCGATCACCAACGCTTAACTTCCAGGGAAACTTGACTCTGGTTCGCGGCCGAAAGATCACTCCCGGTCCTATGTCCGCGCCAAAAGCGCGAAGGACGGCGACCCTCAGGCCTGAACTCACCTGCCACGGATTGGTGACGAAGATCAGCTCTACGGCTGCCCAGAGGTATATAACGGCTTTGGGTCTATCCCAAGCCATCGCTTCCCCCGGCGCCTTGGACAAGTCTATTACCTTGTTTGACATGACTTCCCGCCCCCATCGTCCTAAACTTGCCCCGTTCCGACGTGAACAGGCCCGGCGGGCCTGCCTCGAACAAAGACAAGGATGCTCCGCACTATTCTTACACTTGTGACTAAACCACATCTGCGGATAACCATCCTGGGCCTCAACTACGCACCAGAGCCCTCCGGCAACGCCCCATACACCACGAGCTTGGCGGAAGGGCTGTTTGCTGCCGGTCACTCTGTTCACGTCGTCACCGGTTACCCTCACTATCCCGAATGGGACCTACGGGCCGGATACACGGGCTGGATGAAGACGGAGATCATCAATGGCGTGACCGTGAAGCGTCTTCGTCATCACATTCCTCGCCACCCCACACCTCTGGGCCGCTTGCACATGGAGTTGAGCTTCGGATTTCGACTTATGTTTGCTCGTTGGCAGAAGCCTGACGTCGTTCTTGTTGTTAGTCCGGCTCTATTTTCGTGCGCACTCGCCATCCTGCGGATCCGACTGCGGCCCAACAGGCCCGCTGTCGGGATTTGGATTCAGGATCTATACAGTCGCGGAGTCAGCGAAACTGGCACCGGTGGAAGAAGATCGGCTCAGCTTGCTACCTCGTTGGAATCAACAATTCTCAACGCGGCAGACGGAGTTGCAGCAATTCACGAGCGGTTCAAGAGGCACATGGTGGTCTCCTTAGGAGTGCCGGAGAACCGGGTCGAAGTCATCCGCAACTGGACCCATCTGCCAACTTCCCCGACGTCGGGCATTGCTGAAATGAGAACCCAGCTCGGCTGGGCTTCAAGCGATATCGTGGTGCTGCACGCTGGAAACATGGGAAAGAAACAAGGACTTGAAAACGTCATCGAAGCTGCCCGGATCGCAGGCGCGCGAGGAAGTTCCGTACGATTCGTCCTTATGGGCGACGGGAACCAGCGCCGCCGGCTAGAGGAGCTAGCGCGAGACGTGCCTAATATCACCTTTGTCGATCCCCTTCCTGGACATACATTTCAAGTCGCGCTGGCCGCGGCCGATGTTCTCCTTGTTAACGAGCTACCTGGAGTCAAGGACATGGCAGTTCCAAGCAAATTGACCTCGTATTTCAATGCTGGGGTTCCTGTCATGGCAGCCACAGACTCGGACAGCGTCACGGCCCACGAAATAGAAACCTCAGGTGGAGGTGTGCGGGTGGACGCTGCTGTTCCCTTGGCATTGGTGGAAACTGCTGAGTCCCTCGCCCGCGAGCCAGCGATCGCAGCGAGGATGGTGGAAAACGCTCTGCGCTTCAGGCATGAAACATTGTCGGAATCCGCAGCCGTTGCCCACTATGATGAGTTCATCACGAGTCTGGCATCGTCGCGCGGCCGATAGGCCGGGCGACTATTTTTTGCATAATAACTATTTTCTGGGGGTAGCATGACCAAGCGCGCACTGATAACCGGGATCACGGGCCAGGACGGCTCGTATCTGGCGGAGCTTTTGCTCTCAAAGGGATACGAAGTGCACGGCCTCATTCGGCGGGCTTCCACTTTCAATACCGCCAGGGTTGATCACCTCTACGTAGACCCACACGATCCAAAGGCAAAGCTTTTCCTCCACTACGGAGATTTGAGTGACGGGGCCAGGCTGGTCACCCTTCTCGCGGAGATCAATCCGGACGAGGTCTACAACTTGGCTGCCCAGTCTCACGTCCGTGTGTCATTCGATGAACCAGAACACACCGCGGACACAACTGGCGTTGGCACCATCCGACTACTCGAAGCTGTCCGCATGTCCGGCATCGAAACCAGGTTCTATCAGGCCTCCTCCTCCGAGATGTTTGGCGCCACGCCTCCTCCTCAAAATGAAGGGACTCCGTTCTATCCGCGCTCCCCGTACGGGGCTGCAAAGGTGTACAGCTACTGGATTACTAAAAACTACCGTGAGGCGTACGGGATGTTTGCCGTCAACGGCATCCTCTTCAATCATGAGTCCCCCCGTCGTGGCGAAACCTTTGTGACGCGCAAGATAACCCGTGCCGTAGCGGCCATTAAGGCGGGCAAGCAGGACCTGCTTTACATGGGTAATTTGGATGCAGTTCGCGACTGGGGCTACGCAGCGGAGTATGTTGAAGGAATGTGGCGCATGTTGCAGGCCGATGAACCTGACGACTTCGTTCTGGCCACGGGTGGCAATTACACGGTGCGCGATTTCCTCCAGATTTCCTTTGAGCATGCTGGCTTGGACTGGGAGAACCACGTGCGATTCGATGAGCGCTACCTTCGTCCCACCGAGGTTGATGCCCTAGTCGGCGACGCCTCTAAGGCACAGGAAAAGCTAGGCTGGAAGGCCTCGGTTCACACTCCCGAGTTGGCCCGCATCATGGTCGATGCTGACATTGAAGCCCTTAAACACGCTGGGAATCATTGGATTGACTCCGTCGAGCTCGAAAGCTGGAAGAACTAGTGTCTGAAGACGTCAGATTTACTCCCAGCGCACTTGACCGATCATCGGCTTTTTACATTGCTGGTCACCGGGGACTTGTAGGTTCGGCGATCTGGCGGAACTTGGAATCCGAAGGGTTCACAAACCTTATTGGACTGACGTCATCTGAACTCGACCTAACAGACCGCGATGCGGTGTTTGCCTTCTTTTCAGAGTCAAAGCCCCGCTACGTCGTTCTTGCCGCTGCCAAGGTCGGCGGCATTCTTGCGAATAGTACATGTCCCGTTGACTTTCTTAGTGACAACCTGAGGATCCAGGTCAACGTCCTCGATGCGGCGCGTGAACACGGGGTGGAACGTCTGCTGTTCCTGGGGTCTTCCTGCATCTATCCAAAATTCGCCGATCAGCCTATCCGCGAAGATTCGTTGCTCACTGGGCACCTGGAACCAACTAACGATGCTTATGCCATTGCCAAAATCGCGGGAATCATGCACGTCCAGGCAACTCGCCGACAGTACGGACTACCGTGGATCTCGGCAATGCCGACTAACCTCTACGGGCCCGGAGATAACTTCTCGCCTACGGGTTCCCACGTCTTGCCAGCTTTGATAAGGCGCTATGACGAAGCGGCGCGGTCGGGTGCCCAAGTTGTGACCAACTGGGGCACCGGATCACCACGGAGAGAATTTCTGCATGTGGACGACATGGCGGCAGCGTGTCTACACCTGATGGAGAAGTACGACGGGCCATCGCAGGTCAACGTGGGAACGGGCAGCGACGTAACAATTCAAGAGCTTGCTTCGCTGGTGGCATCAGCGGTCGGTTATAAGGGCGAAATCGCCTGGGATGCTACGAAGCCCGACGGAACGCCTAGGAAGCTGCTCGATGTTTCCAAACTGGCCGACGCGGGCTGGTCTGCGTCAATCGGACTTGAAGAAGGGATTCGTACAACAGTCGAATGGTTCAGAGAGAATTCTCTGTCTGTTCGCAGCTAGCCTTCGGGGAATGGGGGATTCGGTGAGTGAGGACGCCAACTGGCGCAGGCGTTCGTCGCGGCGTTTACGAATGGTCGATGCCTTCGTCGTGATTTGGGCTGTTGTGGGGGCCTTCCTGATTCGTTTCGGCCTGGACCCGGATTTCAATTCTTCCAGCCAGGACGCCGCGTACGTGTGGTTTTCGGTGGTCCTCGCGGGAGCGTGGTGGTTGATGCTGGGAGCGTGGAACAGCCGTCAGAGCCGAATTCTCGGATCCGGGCCGGACGAGTACAAGCGAGTGGCTGCGGCCTCCCTCTGGCTGTTCGGCATAGTTGCCATAGTTTCCTATGTCTTTCGAATTGACACAGCGCGGGGGTACGTGGGGTTGGCGCTTCCCGTCGGGCTGCTCGGACTCCTGCTAGGTCGATGGCTGATCAGGCAACACCTCAGTATCAAGCGCGGGCAGGGCCATAGCATGTCCCGCCTACTCCTGGTGGGCGGACCCGGTGCTGTCTCGCATTTGGCGTCGTCGCTGAAAAGCGCAAAGCATGCCGGGTACCTTCCTGTTGCGGTTTACATGCCTGGGGTTGACAGTATGGTCAGTGTCGAACCAAATTCGGGACTTGAGATTGTGGGGCACAAACCCGACGCGCGCTCCATAGTCGCTGCTTTAGGTGCCTGCGGCGCGGATGCGGTGGCAGTCTCCGCAGGTGTTCAATTGCATCCGCAGACGCTCCGACACCTGGGCTGGGAGCTGGCTGCTCGGAATATTGGGCTGATAATGGCACCTGCCCTAACGGACATTGCTGGGCCTCGGATTCATACCCAGCAGGTCGCAGGTTTGCCTCTGATTCATGTCACGACGCCTACGCTTGAAGCAGGCCAACGAGTCGCCAAGCGGCTTTTTGACCTTGTCGCAGCGGGCATTCTGCTTTTACTGGCATCACCAGCGATGATCCTCGTGGCCGCCCTGATAAAGCTGGATAGCGCTGGCCCCGTCTTTTTCCGGCAGGAACGAGTCGGAATGGAAGGGAACCATTTCTATATGCTCAAGTTCCGGTCCATGGCCATCGACGCCGAAGCCCGCCTCGCAGAGCTGGCCCGGAAGAACGAAGGAAGTGGCCCGCTCTTTAAAATGAAGAATGACCCACGGGTGACACGCATCGGCGGAGTCCTGCGTCGGTTCAGCGTCGATGAATTGCCTCAGTTGTTAAATGTCCTCAGTGGATCAATGAGTCTAGTTGGCCCACGTCCTCCCCTTCCCCGGGAAGTCGAGGCCTATGAAAGCGACGTTCGTCGTCGACTGCTGGTCAAGCCCGGTCTCACAGGACTCTGGCAGGTGAGCGGGCGATCCAATCTGTCATGGCAGGACTCAGTCCGGCTGGACTTGTACTACGTGGAAAACTGGTCGCTAGCCGGCGACCTCGTAATCATTCTCCGAACCGTCCGTGCTGTCTTTGGCAGTGCCGGCGCCTACTAATCTCGCTGATCTCGTTTAAAAACCGACGCGAACAACTGACCCCTTGGGGAAGGAATCATCACAATGCGCATATCTGTAATCGGCTGCGGCTACTTGGGCGCTGTTCATGCTGCATGCATGGCGAAGTTAGGCCACGAGGTGGTCGGTATCGACGTGGACGTGCGGAAAATCGAGGAACTCTCAGCAGCCCGCGCGCCCTTTTACGAACCCGGACTTGAGGATCTCTTAAGGGAGGTTCAGGAAACGGGACGGCTGTCCTTCACAACCGACTTAGCGGCTGCCGCAGGAAGCGCTGTGCACTTCATTTGCGTCGGCACGCCCCAAAAAAAGGGTGAGAACGGTGCCGATATGACATATGTCGACGCCGCCGCTACAGGCCTCCTCCCCTACCTCTCGCCAAACGACGTCGTGGTAGGAAAGTCGACCGTGCCTGTGGGAACAGCCTCTCGTCTCGCGGAGCTTCTCCAGGCAGAACAACCTGATGCGCACCTAGTCTGGAATCCGGAATTCCTGCGCGAAGGCCATGCAGTTGCAGACACTCTCCATCCCGACCGCTTCGTTTACGGAGTTTCCGACGGCTCGGAGGACCATCCCGCAGTTGCCGTCCTGGATGAGGTTTACTCGTCCCCACTTGCATCAGGCACTCCCCGTCTCGTGACCGACCATCCGACGGCGGAGCTCGTCAAGACGGCCGCAAATTCCTTCCTCGCCACCAAGATTTCATTCATCAACGCCATGGCTGAAGTTTGCGAAGCAGCAGGTGCAGACGTAACACAACTCGCTGACGCTATTGGCATGGATGATAGGATCGGCCGGAAATTCCTTAATGCCGGCATCGGCTTTGGCGGAGGTTGCCTGCCGAAGGACATCCGTGCGTTCATGGCGCGCGCGGGAGAGCTCGGCGCCGATCAAGCACTGACTTTCCTCCGTGAGGTCGATGCCATCAACATGCGCCGCAGAAGTCGTGTGGTTGAGCTTACGCGCGACTTATGCAATGGGTCTCTCTTAGGGAAGAGAGTCACGGTGCTGGGTGCCGCCTTTAAGCCTGAAAGTGATGACGTACGCGACTCCCCTGCCCTCAGCATTGCGGCGCAGCTGCAACTGCAGGGCGCCGTCGTCACGGTGTCGGATCCGAAGGCTTTGTCAAACGCCGCCCGTAGATTCCCGGAACTCAATTACGAAGCCGACACTTCGGCTGCAGCCGAGGGGGCGGACGCATTGCTGTTGCTCACTGAGTGGCAGGAGTACCGCGACCTAGACCCTTACGCGTTGATGGAGTTAGTTTCTGCACCTCGGATCCTTGACGGCCGCAATGTCTTGGACGCAGCCAAGTGGCGTTCTGCTGGCTGGAACTACCGAGGTCTAGGCCGACCCTGATTATGGCTGAAACTCAGGGCACATCTGCCAATAATGCCCCGTCCAGGACCCGACGGCCTTCAAATTCCGGCCGGAAAGGTCTTCGCCGACGGACCCTAGCCATCCTGGTCTCACTGGGGGGCATCTTTCTCATCGTTTTAGCCGGAGCGGCCTGGCTGGGCAACAAAGCGTCGGAGATAAATTCCGAACTCACCTCGGCGACCGACCTGATCCCCTCCCTTAAGGAGGAGATATCAAACGACAACGCAGACGGGGCTGGCGCCACAGTTGATCAAATTCGCGCCCACACGGCCGCCGCCAAGCGCGCCGCTGACGACCCTGTGTGGACCTTGGGGTCGACCCTGCCCGGAATCGGAACTAATCTCAGCGCCGTCTCCGAGGTTGCACGCTCAGCCGATGATGTAGCAACCCTCGGTCTCGCGCCGCTCGTAAAGGTCTATAGCACTCTTGATTGGGAAACGTTGCTGCCCAGCAGCTCGGGTACCGATCTGGTGCCACTCAAAGCAGCTTCTCCAAGCATTTCTGCTGCAGCGCATGCCGTACGGCTGTCGGCGGACAGGCTAAGTCAGATCGACACCACGAAGCTCCTGCGGCAGGTGGCCGAGCCTTTGAGCAGCGCTAGAGGCCAACTGCAAGATATCACTGGAACCCTCGACGCCGCCGCCAACGCCTCGAAAATCGCGCCCGGCATGCTTGGCGCGGAAACACCACGCAACTACCTCCTCGTCATCCAAAACAATGCCGAGACTCGGGCCTCTGGCGGCATACCAGGAGCGCTTGCCGTCCTTAGTCTCGACAAGGGCAGCATGACGCTCGGTGCGCAAAGCAGCGCGGCTGACATGGGCGCCATGTCCCCCATAGTGCCCTTGGACCCCGAACAGCAGCAGATCTACTCCGGGCGCATGGGCAAGTTCATGCAAGACGTGAACCTGACGCCCGACTTCCCCACAGCCGCCAGCACGGCTCAGGCGATGTGGGAGCGGAAAACGGGACAGCGCGTTGACGGCGTGATCTCTATTGACCCGGTAGCATTGGGCTACATTTTGGATGCCACCGGCCCGGTGACCCTCAGGGATCCCGAGCTAGTGACCCTCGCATCCGGGGACCTGCCGACAAAGTTGACCGGTAAGAACGTTGTCCGGACCTTGCTCTCAGACGTGTATGCACAAATCGAGCAGCCTACCCTCCAGGATGCCTACTTTGCCGGCGTCGCTCAAGAGATCTTTGCAGCATTGTCAGGCGGCAAGGGCAACGCGAAGGGCTTGCTAGAAGGGCTTACGCGCGGAACCGCCGAGGGCCGCGTCTTGGTCTGGTCTGGGCAGCCGGCGGAACAGTCCGTAATTGGCAAATACGCCTTAAGCGGATCCATTGCTGGACCGAGCGTCGCCCCCGCACAGTTCGGTGTCTACTTCAACGACGGCACCGGCGCCAAAATGGATTACCACGTCAAGCGGACCGTCCAACTGGTGAAGGAATGCTCTCAGAACGGCTACGAGCAGACGACAGTGCGCGTTACAAGCACCAACACCGCACCCGCCGACGCCGCGACTTCCCTGCCTGCCTACGTCACCGGCGGTGGTGTTTTTGGTGTTCCCGCCGGATCGGTCCAAACCAACATTGTGGCGTACGGTCCCGTCCAGGCAAACGTGGAAACCGCGAAAGTTGACGGCGAGAGGGCCAGCTTTGCTCCCTATGTACATCGCAACCGGCCCGTGGGGGTGGTCGCTGTACGACTCGCGCCAGGTCAGAGCAAAGCGATCGACTTCACTTTCGGAAAGATCGTTCAACACACGGAACCCCTCGTTGTTGTCACTCCAACAATCCAAGATGTCAAAAATGTGATCTTGGCCACCAAGGAGGCGTCATGCAGCCAGTAATCATGGCCGGCTCGTTAACACTATGTAAACCGTTTTGATTGACGTTGCTCGGGTGGCGAGTTGGGTGGTACCGTCTTTTTGGGATATTTATCCGAATTTCCGCACAGGTCTCGCGCGGACAGGCAGTTCCTAAGTTCGGGTACATCAAAAAACTTTAACGTCTCCGGGGGGACAAGCATGAAAAAAGCATTCGCAGCGCTCGCACTTGCGGGCTCTATTGCACTTATTGGTTCGTCACCGGCAGTAGCTGCACGCTACCCTGCCATTCCGCCACAGGCAGCCGTTTCTGACGGCACCGTTGGCCCGGGCGAGCAGTTTATTTTCAGCGGCCAGGGTCCGTTCCGTGGCGAACGCCTTACAATTCGAGTCACGCCCGGCAACGCGCCTGCCGCCGGTGGGGCGAACATTGCGGGCGGCAGGTCTTTCTCAAGCAAAATCAGCATCTTCATTGAGGCCCAGACCCTATCCACCCAGGCTGACAGCGAAGGCAAGTTCTCCGTGCCCGTCACGATCCGCGAAGCAGGAGCCTATGTCCTTACGGCCACGAGCGACGTCACCGGTTACACCGTAGGGCCTGTCCGGGTTGTAGTTGCCGCGGGATTCGCTAACGGCGGAGCGTCCGGTTCCAACGCAGGGGGAAACAACGGAGTTCCGGCTTCCACCTCCCTCTCTAACTCCGGTGGCTCCCTCGCCAACACGGGCGCTGACTCCGGTCTGGTCCTGTGGACGCTGGTTGGCGCAGGCGCACTCGCCGCCGGCGCAACTTCTGTAGTTGTGGTTCGCCGCCGCGCCAAGACTGGGTCAGCAGCGTAACGCAGCAGCCAGAAAAACCAAAGAAGGTGGGTGGTCCTGGGTTTTCCGCGGACCACCCACCTTCTGTTTTGGGTTTCGCCAAGCTCAACCACCGAACAGACCGGCTCAGCCGCAGAACCGACCTGCTCAACCACCGAACGGACGGGCTCAACCACAGAATCTGGGAGCTCCGTGAAATACCTTGAGAGTTCTGGGCTCTGGCGTTTGATGCTGGTTGCCATGCTTATTCCCTTGGCGCTGGTTGCCTTCTGGCCCAGCCCTGTTGATGCTCCTGTCCAGGGCCACCTCACAAGCATCCTGAAATTCCTGCACGCGCACGGATTTCCCGCTTGGTTCAATTACCAGTTTGTAGAAGCGTCGGCCAACGTCATGCTCTTCGTACCCCTGGGCGCTGTGACGGCACTGGCCTTTCCGAAAATAGGCTTGTGCCGGATCGGAATTCTGGGGCTGATCATCTCCGGCTGCATAGAGCTGGGCCAGATGCTGTTTCTCGACAATCGATTCGCAAGCCCACTGGATGTTGTCACAAATGCCGGGGGGGCTGTCATTGGCGCCCTGCTGGTCGATGCGGTCCATAAACGACTACAGGCCCGCCGCAATTCAACGGGGGGCCTGTAGGGGCATCAGAGAGGCTTTAGCAGCTAGCCGACGAAAGCTTTGAGCCAGGTCTTGAGGTCCTCGCCGAACTCCACCCGCTCGGAAGCCAAGGTGATGACGGCTTTGAGGTAACTGAGCTTATCACCGGTGTCGTAGCGGCGGCCTTTGAAGACCACGCCGTACACGCCGGAGCCCTCCCCCTCGCCAGCGGCCAGGGTCTGGAGGGCGTCAGTAAGTTGGATTTCGCCGCCGCGGCCGGGTTCTGTCTTCTCCAGAACGCCGAACACTGACGGGTGCAGGACATACCGGCCAATGACGGCCAGGTTGGACGGGGCGTCGCCAACGGCTGGCTTCTCCACCAGGGTGTTAACGCGGACGAAATCTTGGCCCTCAATGGCCGTGATGTCAGCGCAGCCGTAGGCACTGATCTGGGTGGGATCCACCTCAATGAGGGCGATCACCGACCCACCAGTCGTCTGCTGCACTTCCATCATGGTGGTGAGTAGGTCTTCTGCTTCATCGATGAGGTCATCGCCCAGCAGTACGGCGAAGGGCTCCTCGCCCACGTGCTGCTGGGCGCACAGCACTGCGTGGCCCAGACCCTTGGCCTCGCCTTGGCGGACGTAGTGGATGGGACCGAGGTCAGAGGCTTCCTGGACTGATGCCAGGCGCTGCGTGTCGCCCTTGAGCTCCAGCGTCCTCTCGAGCCCGGGAGCGCGGTCAAAGTGGTCTTCGAGGGCGCGCTTACTGCGCCCAGTGATCATCAGAATATCGTCAAGGCCAGATTTGACGGCTTCCTCCACGACGTACTGAATGGCCGGCCGGTCAACCACCGGCAACATTTCCTTCGGCATCGCCTTGGTGGCGGGCAGGAAGCGTGTCCCCAGCCCGGCAGCAGGAATCACGGCTTTAGTAATAGATCTCCCCATTGTCATGAGTGAACCTTACAAAATCGATGGAGGAAACTCGCAATTCGGGGGCGTCGGTTACGGCCGTCGAGCACTCCGGTGATGTCCCAAGGAAAATCCAAGGTGTGTTACTTAGGTTTCGGAACCTAGGAAGAGCCCGCGGCTGTTCAGTGGGCGAGGAGGTACATCCGAATGTTGCCCGCAACAAGCGATGGTGTCAGCGCGCGCTGGGAGGCGGGCAACACCAAGTCGGAGAGCAGCCCACCGGCCTTGGACTTTGACCATGTACCGCTCGTGGGTCGGGACCGGATAATTGGACAGATTGTGGAGACTGTCGCGTCTCACGCCCGCGGCGTTTTGCTGGCAGGCGACCACGGTACCGGCAAGACCGCCCTGCTTGAGCACGTGGGCCAAACGTTCAACAGGGAAGTGTACGTGGTGCCGGTCCGTGGCAGCAGCATTGGCGCCCGGACCGACTATGGTGCACTGCGCTTCCTGATCGATGCCACGGAAGGCGAGGAACCGAAGAATCCGATCTTCGTGTTCCAGAAGGTGTCCAAACTGCTCCGCGTCCGCTCCGGTGGCCGGACAGTGGTTCTGCTGGTAGACAACGCTCATTTACTCGACGAACTGGCCGCGGTGGTCATCGGACTGCTGGTTCGAAGCGGCCAGGCCCGGACAGTGATTGCCTCCACCGGCATCTCCACGCTGTCTCCTGATCTTGTGGGTCTTTGGAAAGACGGTCTCCTCGACGTGCAGGACATCTTGCCGTTCACGCCCGCGGAGACCGAAACGTGGCTTGCAACTGCCTTCAACGCAAACATATCCCCTCTCGCCGTAACAACGCTCTGGGACCACAGTGGTGGCAATCCCCTCATTCTGAGAACTCTGGCGGCAGAACAGGTCCGTGCGGGGTCCCTAATGGAGAAGGATGGCACGTACGTTCTCGCTGCAGCCGTGGCACTCGATGGCAAGCCCCTATCCGACGTCCTTGCAGCGCGGCTGAGCAGGCTCTCCGTCGGGGAGCGCAATGCGTTGGAGCTGCTGGCTTTGTCAGGCGGGCTGTCCTTGGAGATGTTGCGAAGGATCACCACGCCGAAGGACATCGATTCCCTTGTGGAGCGGGGACTCGCCGTCCGCGCCGGCCGTGTGATGATCCGTGTCAAGAGCCCGGTGGTGGCCGAGATCGTAAGCCGCGAGGTTCCTCCCGGGCGGAGCATGCACCTGCAGAAACTCCTGGGCAGTTCAGTAGACCTTTCAGCTGATTCACAGGCCAGTATGAAGGCACTCGCGTCATGGCAGCTGACCTGCGGCTCCGCGCTTGAGCCGGAACTTGCACTTGGCGCTGCCGAGGCTGCCAACCGCAGCGGCGAGGGCGGGCCAGCACTACGCTTCCTGACACATCTCCGTGATCGACGCACCAGCCATCGTGCCGTCCTGAGTGAAGCTTCCGCCCTCCTCCAGCTGAACCGGCCGGCCGAGGCGGACGAGGTACTGGAGGCCTTCAGTCAAGGTCCACTGAATCTCTTGCCGCTGACTTCCATGGCGGATTTTATCCTAAAGCGCGCCGCGCTGGCCTGCATACAGAAGGACGCGCCCTCTGAGGCCGAAGGCTATCTGCGGGAGCTTCGTAAACGGCTCAGCGGGACGGAATCCGTCCCCCCTGTGGCATCAGAAATAATGCGGAGCCTCGGGGATCAGCTGACCCTTTCAGAGGCCACCATATCCAGCTACCAAGGCCGCTACAACGAATCCATTCCTGCGCTGACCTTGCTTTACGTGAATGGACGGGGCACATCCGAGGAACTGAGACTTCGAGCCGGCGCGCTGCTATCCGAAGCACTGGCGATGATTGGCCGCCAGGATGACGCCGTCCGCGTGGCGGAAGAAGTCGCCGAAAAGATGCAGGTCCCAGAGATTCCAAAACGGTTGCATGCCGAATTGCGGAAGCGCTTCATAGGCGTGTTCCTGACAGCCGGCATGTGGAACAAGTGCGCGGATATCCTCAGCCACATGACCGGCCCCCGGGCGGCATCCGGACTCTGGCTTGGCGAGCTTGACGTACTGGGTGCCGGGCTTATGCAGGCCTACGAGGGCAGGGCCCGGCAGACGCTTGAGGCACTCGAACCCATAATCGTCCAGCTTCGATTCCTGCGGTCGGAACCTGCGCTAGGTGTGGCTCTGGCGGCGTCCGCATATGCACATGCGCTCCAAGGCAATCTCCGGGAGTCGAGCGACTGCCTGCGGGAATTGAAGGCGCTGCCCCAAGGGAACGCCTGGCACTTTAATGGGCACCTTGAATATTTCTCCGCCCTCGCGCAAGCTGTGGCTGCGCCTGGCCCGGAAGCCACCGCCGAACTGCTGCAACGCGCCGACGAGGAACAACTGGCGGGCCGAGTATCACACGAGCTGTTTTTCCTGAGCGCGTTGGTGCGGTTAGGCGAACTGACTGCCGCTCCTCGGATGCTTGCTGTGGCGCGGCGATGCCAAGGCGCTTTCGCAGAGGCTTGCAGAATGCTGGCCACCGGCCTCATGGCTGAGAACCCCGAACTCCTCCTCACGGCAGGAGACCTCGCGAAGGGCTTCGGCAACGAGCGCTTCTGCCGGGATGCTGCCCTTGCTGCCCACGAAATCGCCGTCCGGACCACCAACAGGACTGCGGCGCGACGGGCACTCAATGTGGCGGGCGAAAGCGAGCGAAAGATCAACGGGCAATCTCCGCACCACGCAGCCATTGCGCTGCTGGATTGCCTTACCGGCCGTGAGCGGGAAATTGTGGAAAGGGTAACCGCCGGAGCCAGCAACAGAGATATCGCCCAGCAGCTGCACATTTCGGTCCGCACCGTAGAAGGCCATTTGTACCAGGCCTACACCAAGCTTCAGATCTCGGGCAGGGACCTTCTACACCAGGTCCATCAGGAAGCTGCCCGAGCGAGCGTGGGTGAGTGAACGATGGAGGAGGGTTTGGTAGGCCGTTCCGCTGCCATTGACTCGGTGATTGAAAGTGTGACTGGGCCAGCTCGCAGCGGGTGCCTGATTGTCGGTGAAATGGGAATGGGCAAGACCGCGCTGGCGCGGGCCGTCTCGGATGTCCTCAGCCCGGAACGGGCGGTATTCCATGTTTGCGGTACGCCCGCCTTGTCACAGATGGCGTTTGCTGTGCTGGCCCCATTCCTGGGCGGACTGGAAACAGGAATGGAGCCTTCCCAGGAGGGAGTCTTTCGTGCGGTGTGCGGTTTCCTCCGCCTTCACCGGGCGGAGAGCAAACACCCGCCAATCGTTGTGGTTGACGACGCTCATGACGTGGACCCGGAGTCCCGAACCATCCTGGCGCGCATGGTGGCCGCTGACGCTGCCCGGATCATAGTTCTCTCACGGCGCTCATCCATACCGGTTGAGTTCATGGAGCTCTGGACGGACGGTTTCCTGGGCCGGTGTGACCTCGATCCACTGAGCCCCGATGACATTCACGCCCTTTGTGAGAGAGTGCTCCGGGGAAAGGTCCTGCGGAGCGTCAGCGCCATGCTTGGGGACATGTCGAAGGGCAATCCCATGTTTGTCCTGGCGCTCCTACGGCAGAGCAGGGCGAACGGAAGCCTGTTCGAGCGGAACGGCGTCTGGCTGCCAGCCGACGTGCCCTCCCCAGATGTGCAATTATCCGAGCGCCTGAGAAGAGACTTGATGCGCCGGCCCCGGGATGAATTTGAGGTCCTCGAGGCCATAGCCTTGGCCGAGCCGATTCCCTTGGACGTCCTCACTCGCGGCGGTATGGGGCTCCTCCTGGACAGCTTAGAGTCGCAGGACCTGATTACCATCTCAAATGATTTCCCCCGGTCCGTGTGGCTAGCGAATCCACTTTTCTCGGACGTTCTTCGCAGGACTGTTCCGCCAGCCCGCAGTTCCGAACTACGGCACAAATACGGAGAATCGGCTGAAAATATGCCACCTGAGCGGCTAGTCCGTCATGTTTCGTGGGCTCTCGACTGCGGGGCTCCGCTGACCGACGAGGTGCTGGTCCGGGCCGCCCATGCCGGCAACGGGGAGTTCGACTTCCATTTTTCGCTCCAGGCCGCAGCCGCGGTGCAGGGATCCGCCCAGCGGGACGAGACTTTGTTGGAGACCGCGATCGCACACGCCCACCTTGGTCACCACGTCGTGGCCAGGGACCGTGTGGAGCAACTTCTCTATGCCTCGGACAACCTGCCCGTTTTGCTCAGGGCTGTCCTTTGGATCTGCCAAGGGTCCATGCCGGCCGGCGACCCCTGTCAGCATCGCGGGCTCAATATACTGCTTGAAAGAACCGCCGAGCGAATTGGCAGGCTTCGTGCCGGAGGCCCCGGCGACACGGACACTGAAACCATCACGGCTTTAATCGACGTTTTGCACCATATGGCGGAGGGGAAATCCGCCACCGTGGAGAAGGACCTGAACCTCATAGCTTGGCACACGCCCGCCATCGATATCAGAACGCGGGTAGTCTCCCTCGCCCTGTTGGGTGACCAGCTAAATGCGGCAGGACGCTTTACGGCCGGGCGTACTGCCACGTTATTGGCCCTGGACCTGGTTCAGAAGAATTTAACGCAACTCCGGATGGAATTCGAGTATGTATTCTACCTTCACGTCAAAGGTCTTCTTTTGGGGGGACTGTGGGATGAAGCGGCGGCTCGCTTGGCAGACTACCCGCGGGACTGCTCCCGAAACCTGATCTATTCGGGCGCGGCGCTCCAGCTCTTCGCCGGGACACTTGCAGTAGGACAGGGCCGGGTCTATTCGGGACTTGAACAACTTCGGCCAGCGATCGAAGGATTACGGGTTGGACACCATGCTGAGCTTCTGCCGTTCGGATTTGGAGTGATGGCCTACGCCGCCGCGCTGTGCGGCGACGCAGATTTTGTGGATGAGTGCGTTGAGTCCTTCCCACAGGAAGGCACCTGTGGCGATAAAGGCCTTTATCTTTTGGGAGAAGCGTACTCAGTGGCTGCAATGGCGGTGATCCGCAGGACGGATGACGCCGCGCAACAGCTGGCGGATCTCGCAGGGCAAGCGAAGTCGAGCGGCTTGCTGGCCGCGGAACGGCACGCCTTGGCTCTGGCCATACGCATCGGCGACGCCGGCTCCGCAGATCGCCTTGCTGAGCTGACATCAACGTTGGACGGGCCGATTTCGGAAGTCCTCCAGCTCTACTCCCGGGCCATCATTGCCAGCGACCCCGATGCGTTGGTTGAAGCCGCGGCGAGTGCGCGGCGCGAAGGGTTTCACCTGATGGCCGTGAGCTGTGTGGAGCGGGCGGTCACAATCCTTGATGCAGGCGCGGACCGCGGCCGGCGCAATGAGGCACAAGTGCTGCTGCGGCAATACAGGACGCTGCTCGATGGACCATTCGTCCTCGGCAACTACGAGTCATCCCGGGCGGGCCGCTTGACGCCCCGGGAACAGGAAATCGTTGAGTTGCTGCAGAGCGGGCAGTCCAACCGTGAAGTGGCTCGCAGCCTTTCACTTTCCGCACGGACAGTGGAAGGCCATCTTTATAGAATTTTCGCCAAACTTGGGGTGAACAGCCGAGCGGAGCTGCTCGCGTCAGGGTTCTGCCACGGCCCGCAAAGGACTGACCGTCCGCGCGCCTAATTGCAAGTAAGCGAA
Source organism: Pseudarthrobacter sulfonivorans (assembly GCF_031454915.1). Classification (GTDB taxonomy): domain Bacteria; phylum Actinomycetota; class Actinomycetes; order Actinomycetales; family Micrococcaceae; genus Arthrobacter; species Arthrobacter sulfonivorans_C. The sequence goes on from NZ_JAVDRS010000003.1 coordinate 22,410, forward strand.
ACGGGCAAGCCAAGTAGTCCCCGGTCCGGGATGAGTATATCTACCGAGCACCGCGGGTAGCCGGCGTTGGAATCAGAGTCCTCCCTACTCGTGTATTGGCTGGGGCCCGACTTTTAGGCTCAAGGCATTCGAGGAAGGGGCGCAGTGAAAACCTTGGTTATTGGAGCCGACGGATTTATAGGGCGCACCGTGTGCCGTGTCCTGGGGACTGACCGCGAAGTAATTGTGGGCGCGAGGGCTCTGGTCCATGGCAGAAGCAGCGCGCAATATGTCGATCTGCTACAGCCGTCATCGATAACTGCCGTCCTCGCGAAAGTTCAACCCGACGTCGTCATCAATTGTGCGGGGGTAGTCACCGCAGCCGGGTCCTCCACGAACACTGCGATGACAGGCAATCTGCTGCAGGCGGTACTTAAATCCGGGCTGGACATATACAGCATTGTGATCTGTGGGTCAGCCTCAGCATATGGCCCCGTTCGCCCGGAAGACCTTCCCGTCCACGAGTCAAAACAGTTGGGGGCCGTCAGCGTCTACGGATTAGACAAGGTGCGCGAAGAGAGCCTCGGACGCCTCTACCGCTACAGCTTTGGAATTCCTGTTGTTACTGCCAGGATTTTCAATCCCGTTGGTGCAGGTATGCCCGGCCGGCAGTTATTGCCTTCGATTTGCCGCCAGCTCCAGCAGTGGAAGGCTGGCCGCAGGGAAAGGCTGGAAGTGACCCGGCTGGATACACCCCGCGATTACCTCTCCGCAATTGACGTCGCCCGGGCGGTGTCAGCCCTGGCTTACGGACAGCCACGCGAATTCGCGTACAACGTCGGTTCTGGACAGGAAACGTCAAATGGGGAGCTCCTTCAACGTGTTTTCACGCTGGCGGGCGTGCACGATGTCCCCCCGGTCGACCAGACCAGCAGCGCTGCTGAGCTGCCCGTTGCGAGCAAGGCAGATACAAACACCATCAATTCCGAATTCGGGTGGACAACGGAGGTCGCACTCGACGACAGCATCCTGGAGGTACTCCATGAAACAGTTCGATAACATGAACGTTCTCATTGTCGGCGCAGGACGGGCCGGCGAGATAGTCTCCGCGGACTTGATGCGGGACCCGTCGTCACGTTTCAACGTGGTGGGGTTCGTGGATGACGACCCGCTGAAGCTGTTCTCATCCGTCCGCGGGCTACCGGTTTTGGGCTCGCTTTCGGACCTCCGGGACGTTGTGATTGGCAACGATGTGGCGGAGCTCATCATTTCGATCCCCTCCGAACGCGGTAGCGTCATCCGGCGCATTGTCGAAACCACCATGGGCCTTGGCCTTAACTACAAGATCCTTCCCCGCCAGGCTGAGGTTCTGCTCCAGAACTATGCGGGGAAATCGCGACAATTCATCAGGAAAGTCAAAGCAGAGGATTTGCTCGGCGGCGAGATATCAAAGTCGGACCAAGAAGACATCATGGACCACGCCCGGAACCAGGTAATCCTCATCACCGGCGCCGCCGGTTCTATCGGTTCAGAGCTAACGCGTCAGGCGGTCGCCTACGGTGCCCGCAAGGTGATCGCCTACGACTGGTGGGAAAACGGGATCTTCGACCTGCGCAACCACCTCATCCAGGCCTATCCGGACGCCGATATTGAATTCATTATCGGGGACGTTAAGGATCGCCGGAGATTGAACCAGGTCTTCAGCATGCACCGTCCGACGGCCGTTTTCCACGCGGCCGCCTACAAGCACGTCCCGCTTATGGAGGGCAACCCGGCCGAGGCGATCAAGAACAATATCTTCGGCACGAAGACCGTCGCGGAGGTCGCCATCAAGTTCTCCGTGTCCAAGTTCGTGCTGGTTTCGACAGACAAGGCCGTCAATCCCACCAACATCATGGGGGCAACCAAGCGTGCCACTGAAATGGCAATCCACACCCTGGCTGGAAGCCAGAGCACAACGACATTCTGCGCGGTTCGGTTCGGCAACGTCATCAACAGCAACGGCAGCGCCATTCCGATCTTCCAGGAGCAGATTGAGCACGGGGGCCCGGTCACTGTCACCCATGCGGAGGTCACGCGTTATTTCATGACCATCCCCGAAGCCGTCCACCTCATTCTGCAGTCCTGGATCATGGGCGAAAACGACGACCTCTTTGTCCTCAATATGGGAGAGCCCATCCGGATATATGAACTGGCACGGTTGTTGATCACCCTTAACGGGTACATACCGGAGACGGAAATCCCCATCCGGATCACAGGTCTCCGTCCCGGAGAGAAGCTTTACGAAGAAGTGCTCGTCAAGGAAGAGGAAACCTCAGCCACGAGTGTGGCCAAGATCTTCCGTACCCGGAATTATCTCAACTTTGAAGAATTAACCTTCTTGCACGGTCTGACCGTTCTTCGGGAAGCAGTTGAAGAACAAGGCTTGGACTGCGCAGCACTTAAAGCCCGCCTTGCCAACTTGGTCGAGACCTACGTTCCAGCAACCGAACTGGACGCCAGCAGCCTGCCATTACCTGTGGCGGCGAGCTTGGAGAGGGATGCGGCATGAGTGATGACCTTCCCGGCGCCACTGTTCGACTCAGGGAACTGGCGGCGCAGGTGTCGCGGCGGTGGATGATTCTCATATTTAGCATGGCAGTGGTTACCGCGGCCGCCCTGGGCGCCAGCACCTTGGTACAGAAGGAATACACAGCGGCCGCATCGCTTGCCGTAGCCCCGCTAACAACCAATCCCTTTTCGTCCGCTGCCGTCAATCAGCAGATCAACATCACCACGGAACGTGCCATTTTGGCATCTTCCGAAGTTGCGCGCATTGCGTCGGAAGAACTGGGGCCCGGCGCTGCTGCTCCGCACGTCTTACTAAAGCGGGTTGACGTGGCAGCGCCCTCGGGGTCGCAGGTCCTCGAAGTAAGCGTCACGATGCCCAGTCCGCAGGAGGCAGCTGACTACGCCAACGCGATGGCAGGAGCCTATCTTCGGTTCCGGGCGGAAGGGGCGTCTGAAGTGGCTTCCGGTTATGTCGCGGCCCTGGATAAGGAAATAGCCAAATTATCGGCCATTCGAAGTCCCACGACGCAGCAGGCACAGCGATTGTCCGACGCTGTCCAACAACGGCAGAACTTCGTCCTTGTCGCTGACAGCCCGGGACGGATCATCGGCGTCGCCAGCGCGCCATCTGAGCCTTCCTCCGTGAGCCAGCGGTCCTTTCTCGCAGCCGGGCTGATCGGGGGGTTCCTGATGGGCGTCGTCGCGGCTCTCCTGCGGGAACGCCTGGACAGGAGAGTCCGGACGCTCAGCAGGCTAAGTGAGGCGTGCTCCGGGCCCGCCGTCAAGGTGGTGGATAAGGACGATACTGAAGGGATCCGCTGGGTGCTCCGCTCGCTCACTGCGGTCGGTGCAAAGGCCAGCGGCCCGATCCTTGTCAGCACCGTGCCCGTTGTTGGCAAGAGTCCGTCCCCGCGGGAATTCGTGGACGGGCTCGCGGCCGCGGCGCGTGCGTCCGGGCTCTCGGTCCTGGTGGTCAGGCCGATGGACATCAGTCCCTCGAAGGTCGACCAAGGGTGGCCGGAATCAGCACTTTCTAGCTGGAATCGTCTGGACCTTGTCATTCTTGAGACCGACCATCGGCTCAGAGGGGCACGGCGCGCTCGCCTTGCCGACCACCTCGATGCGGTGCTGATACTCGCATACGCCATGAGCCCCCTAAAAGACCTGCGGCGGTTGGAATCCGAGCTGGGCGGAAGCACAGCCTTGCGGGTGCCGGTGCTGCTCGGAGACCGATTCAACGAGGAACCCCTCAAGAAAAGTGAGGCAGGCTCGCTTCTAACCCTTCCCCCGTCGGGGAGAACGGAACAGCATGCTGCGGAAAGAAAGGAATCAGCGTGAAAATACTCTTCGTGACCTCACCTGGCGGGCATTTAGGGCAGATCGTGCCCCTCCAACAATGGTGGCAGGAGCACAACCGCTCCTGGGTCACGTTCAAGCAGGCGGACGCCGAAAAGGCGCTTTCGGACGAAGACGTGACTTGGGCCTTTTTCCCAACCACCCGGAACTTCCCCAACGCCGTCCGGAACCTGGGCCTTGCCCTCCCCACCCTGCGGCGTCTCAAGCCCGACGTCCTGGTATCGGTTGGAGCCGGAGTCAGTGTCCCGTTCTTCATCGTCGCACGGTTTTTGGGCATCAGGACAGTGTTCATCGAAAGCATCGACCGGATCAGCCTACCCACCCTGAGCGGAAGGCTCTGCTATCCGCTCTCGGACCTTTTCTGCATTCAATGGGAGGAGCAGCGCCGCTTCTACCCGGAAGCCATCAATATAGGACCAGTGCTATGAACCTTCACGGAACACCGAAAACCGTTGTTTCCCTCGGGACCGATCACCACCCCTTCGACCGGCTGGTTACGTGGATGGATGAATGGCTGGAGCAGCAGCCCGCTCCCCCGAGCTGCCTGGTTCAGCACGGTTTCAGCCGCCCTCCACTCCATGCGCCAGGGGTAAAGATGGTCTCGCACCAGGAAATTCTTGATCTTTACTCCGCGGCCGAGATAGTTGTGGTTCAGGGCGGCCCAGGCTCCATCTTTGATGCACTCTCGACGGGACACATTCCCATCACAGTTCCTCGTCGTGTCCAGCTCAATGAGGTTGTTGACAACCATCAGGTCGAATTTGCGCGGCAAATGGCCCGGCAGGGACAGGCTGTAATCGCAGAAACGAAGGAGTGCCTGTGGGCCGAGCTTGACCATGCCATGCAGCAGCCCGGGGACTTCCACACCGTCCCGCGGCCCTCCGGGTCCAGTGAAGCTGCCCTCCGGCTCGGACGGGCCGTGCAAGAAATGCAAAGCCGGCCTGCCCGCATAGTTTCCATGAAGCGGCTCGGGCAGCTGCTAGTGTCCTGCGCCTGAAATCCGCTTCGTAATTATAGAACGGGGTACGGCGAACGTTGGACGGCCGAAGGCCCCTCTGGAACTGTTGGATGAAGAGCGGGAGACGCTGTCCCGGTGGGCGCGGAGGGCGAAGTCGGCCCAGGCGCTGGCCACGCGCTCGAAGATCGTGCTCGGCAGCGCCGAGGGCCTGACCAACGTGGAGGTGGGCGCCCGGTGCGGAGTCGAACCTCATACCGTGGCGAAGTGGCGGCGGCGCTTTCTGGAGCGCCGGCTGGACGGGCTGGTCGATGATCCCAGGCCCGGCCGGCCTGCCAGTATCACCGGTGATCAGGTCGAGGATGTTGTGGTTGCGACGCTGGAATCGACGCCGAAGAATGCCACGCACTGGTCAAGGGCGAGGATGGCCGAGCGCTCGGGGCTCTCAAAGTCAACGATCGGGCGGATCTGGAAGGCGTTCGAGCTCAAGCCCCACCGCGCCGACGGGTTCAGCTCTCCAACGACCCCTTCTCCGTGGAGAGGTCTATTACGTGGTGGGCCTCTACCTGAACCCGCCCGAATCGGCCGTGGTACTCAGTGTGGATGAGAAGTCGCAGGTCCAGGCGCTGGCCGGGTCGCAGCCGGCCTTCCCGATGATGCCCGGCATGCCGGAGAAGCGCACCCATGACTATCTCCGGCACGGGACCACAACCCTGTTCGCGGCGCTGAACACCGCGGACGGGTCCGTGATTTCCAGCCTGCACCGCAAGCACCGGGCCATCGAGTTCAGGAAGTTCCTTGCCAAGATCGATGCCCAGGTCCCCGAGGGCCTTGACGTGCACCTGATCTGCGACAACTACCAGACCCACAAGACTCCGGCTGTGAAGACGTGGCTGCAGAACCACCCGCGGGTTCCACGTTCATTTCACTCCGACTTACTCATCGTGGCTGAACCAGGTCGAGCGGTTCTTCGGCTTCGTCACCGAGGATCTGCTCCGTCGCAGCGACCATCGCAGCGTCCAGGCGCTCGAGTCCGACATCCGCAAATGGGTCAGTGAATGGAACACCAGCCCCACACCCTTCACCTGGACCAGGACAGCAGAACAGATCCTCGAATCCATCGGCCGACTTCTGAACCGAATTTCAGGCGCAGGACACTAGGGCGTGTCTGCTAGAGCTGCCAGCCAGATGGTGACTGGCGGAGAACGGCTCCTCCGCGGTACATGAGTGCGAGTTTGTCGTAACGCGTGCCGTCAGCAAACAGATTCATGTAATTCAACGGGGCCCCTGTAGTGCGGGGAAATTTGGTGCCATGCTGGTGGGCCCGGTTAACCGTTGAGTCAACCGAAACCGACCAGTCCACCTCACCACGGGCATCGGCAACCGTCAGGAGCCCGGCCCGGATCCTGTCCCAGGTCCCGTCTCCGCTGTGGCGGCGGTGGCGCTTCCAGATCGTCTGCCACGGACCAAACTCCGCCGGGACGTCACGCCAAGCGATCCCGCACCGATACCGGTAAATGAGCCCTCCACCACCCGGCGATCGTCACGGAATGGACGGCCCCGGCGACCAGCGGACGATGGCAGCAGCGGCTGAATGCGCGCCCACTGCCCATCAGTCAAAACAAAAGTACGCGACACCCATCAAGCATCCCGAACAACCAGCTCAGGATTTAGGAGACACGCCCTGGTGAACCGTTGACGGGATTGCGACCGGTAGGGACGCGTTGAAATCAGGGCCGGAGCGTAATGACTCCCCGCCGGTACAGCAGCGCCAGCACACCGGCGTAGACTGCCCCGCCGATGCCGACGGTAAGGAGCAGCCCCATGAACGTCTGGCCCCACTGAAGCACCGCCAGAAAGCCGCCCACCCCGAAAATCGTGAAAGCCAGAGCCATCGGCAACCACAGCATGCGCACGGGCGCTGCTATCTTCATGATGGTTCCCACTTGGTACGTTGCCAGTGAGCAATCGACCAGCACAGCTGCGGCCCATGCTGTGGCAGCACCGGAAATTCCCCAGACGGGTATCAGTGTGATGTTCAGGAGCACTGCAACGCAGAGGGCAGCAGATTTGTTCAGCAGCTGCCATCGGCTGTGGCCTCCCATCAGCAACATGCTTTGAACGCCGCCCGCCGACACTGCCAGCAGCATGGCGGGGCCGATGACCAGCAGCGCAGGGGCGCCAGCCTCAAATCCCGGACCGAAAATGGATAGGACCACAGGTCCGAAAATCGTCAGGAGCAGATAGAAGGGCCAGGCCCCAAGAATGAGAAGGCCCGTTGCCCCGGAAAACACCTGGCGGGCACGGACCATGTCACCGACTGCCAGGGCTGAACTGATAACAGGACCCGTGACGATACGGGCCGTATATTCCAGCATGACTCCGAGGCGAACGCAGCGGTTGATGGCGCCGTAGATTCCCCCAGCAACCGGTCCCAGCAGAATGAATACGGCAATAACATCGACCCACTCCAGTAAGACCTCCAGCATGGAGCTTGTCCCACGCGCCCCAGAAAATGCCCAGAACCCGCGCGCAGTCTCCATGCCTTCGGGCTTCAACCGGACCGCGGGGAGTCCTGTCCGGGAAAGCCGCATCTCACGGCGAAGTACCAGGACGGCACATAAGGCTGCCGCCAGGATTGGGAGCGCCCAGGCCGTGACGAGCTGTGTCAGCCCTGCACCCAGCGCCAGGACCAGCAGGACGCCCGCCAGCCGCAATGATGGCAGCACGAGGTTCTGCAGAACAGCGAACGCAATCGACGCGTGGAAGCCTCGAAGTGCGCCAAAAACCGCAGTGAGAAGGGCGGCGGCGGGCAGGTAGGGCACTGCGAGCCGCACGGCGTGGGACACCCAGCCCTCAGGGCCGCCCGGCAGCAGATTCATAGCCATGACCAGGTACAAGAGACCGCCCACGAGCAAGGAGGCGGCCGCTGCTGGGATGCAGGCAATAAGAAGTATGCGCCACACCATACGTTGCCGGCCAAGGGCCGCCGCAGCCGATATGGCCCTAACCAGCCCTGTATCCGCACCGAAGGTAGCCAGGCCCGTCGCAATAGCGAAATAGGCCACGATTTGGAAAAATACGCCAGCCCCTGCTTCTCCAAGTGCGTTGCTCACCACCAGCGTTGTTCCCAAGGCAACGACGGCACCGAAGATTACGCAAGCAAAGGTTGCGGCTCCTGCCTGAAGCAGTCTTCCGCCAGTCTTCCTCTCCCCGAATGCCTGCGCATCCGCCAGGCGGACGTTCATATCAGCTTTTCACCGAAGTAGCGCGCCCTCAATAGGACCGCCAGCACCAGGGTCATGACCGTCATCTGCATAACGTCAAAACTGTAGAAGCCTGCAATCCCGGCCCCTGCAACGGGCACGCTGTGCAGCCACAATCCGGTGTATCCGGGGGCACGCCAGGTCCGCACTATCCCCCCGGCAAGGAAAATCACAAACAGGCCCAGCCCCACAAAACCGTACGAGAACATCAACAGCCAAATATATCCTTGGGTTCCAAGTGAAACGCCGATGGTTTCGTCGAGCCGGGGTGCCCCGTATCCCAGCAACGGCGATTTCAGGGCGGCGGCAAACGTTTCCGAATAGATATTAAGGCGCCCGCCAGTAGTGTCGCTGTACTCTTGACGGCCGAGAATCTCTTCCAAAGTACCGCTGGCCACGAGGGCAAAGAATGCCGCCCCCGCCACTGACCCCAGAACTGCTACCCGCAGTAAATGGCCGCGAGCCCCTGTGCGCACCAGGACGTAGCCAAGTGCCAGGGCCACTCCGATTAGCATCCCGCGGTTGCCGGTAGCGAGTGCGGGAATCAGCGAAGCCGCCAGGAGCAACACCACCAGGGCCCGCTTCCACCTTGCCCGGAGGGTGCCGAGCGCGGCAATGGCCACAGGCGTCATCACCACAAACGCCACTCCCCAACTGTTGCTGTAGGGGAAGGGTGCAGCGGGCCGTTCGAAAGGCTGAGGCGCTCCCCATGGCTGCTGAATTTCGGACATAGGGGGGAAAGCCAGATCGTAAACCAGGGGGTTCGCGGTCAATGCCTTCGGCAGCAAGGCGCCTACCGGCGTCGAAAGCCGGAGCTCAGGCACCTGGGTTGCGATGAGGCCCAAAATAATGACTGTCGCCCAGACGCAAAGTACTCCATGAATGATTTTCCGTGGGCTGAGTGTTTCACGGGCATTGATGTAGTACAGCATGAAAATGCCCACGGCCAACAGATTCCCGTACCGCTGGATAAAGCCGACCATGCTAAGGGCAGACGGCAAATTGACTGCAGCCCCGGCGGCCCACAGGAGAAAAGCAAACCAAGGCAGGATACCGGGGACCAGGTCCAGCCGGCGCCTCAGAACCATCAAGGACACCATCAGCATGGCGATGACCGTGGGGGCAAATGGCGTGGCTCCCAGAACCCACCAGACCGGGAAACCGGCCAGTAACACGTACATGGGCCAGGCAGGGAGAGCCGCCGTATCAACCGCATGGACCTTAGCGATCGTTGGGGGCCGGGCCTGTACCTGAACGCTCACAGGCCGCGTCCCCGCCGCTGCACCGCGCTGAGTATGGCGGCGGCAGAAACTACGCGAAAGCCGACGAGGAGCGCGGCGTAGGCACGAAGCTGCCTGGCGTCCCTGCTCAATGCCCGGCGCGCCCAGATGCCTGCTTCCTTGGTGTTGCCGGCGGCGGCATGCGCAAAGGATATTTGTCCTTCTATCCGGGCTGTCCCCCGGGGACTGGCATCAAACTCGGGAAATTTGGCGAGCAGGTACGTCAGCCCGGCAGCAATGTTCTCCCATCGGCCCGAAAAGAAAGACGTCCGGTCCCAGTGCACGGCAACCAATGGCTCCAGCACTGACATCACGGGTCCGTGCCGCGTGGCTCGAAGAAGCAGGTCATAGTCTTCGCCGTAGGACGCCGGCAGGTCCTCGTCAACGAGGCCAATGTCCCCCATCAAGTCGGCCCTCCGGTACAACAGGCTGGAAGGGTGGATGGCTGTGACGCGCGATTCCAGGAAGTCTGCCATCCGCACGATAGCCGGCGGAACGCGGTCAACCGAATCGGTCCCGGTGTGGATGGTGATGCCCGTAGCCAGTGCGACGGCATTAGGATGGGCGGCCCAAAGCCGCATCTGCCGCTGGAGCTTGGACCGGTGCCATACGTCGTCGTCATCGCAGAAGGCCACGTACTCCCCCCGTGCCGCCACGATGCCCGTATTCCTCCCCCCGGCGAGACCTGGCGTCCGCCCATTCCGTATCGTCCTGACGCTCCGAAGCAAGTGCATGGGCAGGTCAGCCAGAGGATCAACATTGATGCGGTCGAACACCACGATGATTTCCACGGGCCCCTGGTAGTCCTGCCGCAGGATGGACTGCACGGCGCGGCGCAGGAGTTCGGGGCGGCCGCACGTGGCAACCACGACGCTCACCAGCGGAGATTGCTTCGGGTTTATCATTATTGCCTCCCTTGGGGGCTACTGAGGACCCGGTACTTTCGTCGAACAGAGGCCGCGAACACCGGGAGCTGCAGCAAAAACAGGGCTCCGTAGGCTGCGATGAACAGCTGTGGGTTGCCCCACAGCACGAAGACCCAGCAGAGGATGCCCATATCCGTGGGCAGGAGCAGCCAGGACCGTGATGTCCCTGCAGGAGCATGGCTGTTGCCTGCCCTGCCTTTAAGGAGCTGTTCAGCAAGGATCTGGCTCATGAAGTGCCCTGCACTGGTCAGGGCGTAAGCCAGTGGAAGCCAACTGGTCCACACTGGCAGCACACCGGCCTGCCAAATCCCCACAAGCACCGCCAGATGAATCGCAGGTACCCGGACACAGTCCACCATGTGGTCCAGCCACTCCCCTGCCGGGCTGCTGGACCCGGTGAGTCTTGCCACCTGGCCATCGGCCGAATCCAGCGCGTAACCGACGGCCAGGAGCACTGCTATCGGAATACCCAGCCACGCCGAGGCCGGGGCGATGGCCAGACACACGATGGCGACAAGCGAGCAGGCCGCGCTGACAACCGTGACTCCATTTGCTGAAATTCCCCTGCTCGCTGCAGCTGCCGCGGCGAGCCTGCCCAGCCGCCTGTTCACCCACCGGGTGTATGCCGGTACTCCGTGGCCTGGCTTCTGGGCTGTGTTGAGAAGTTTCAGTGCCTGTGTGAAGGTTGGCCGGGACTTCACCCCCTCTGGCATGACGGTTACGGGGGCCATGGCGAGCATTTCATTGTCTAGACTTGCATCGCTGCTCTCCCTATTGTGCATGGCTATGGCTCCAGCACAGCGAGGGCCGAGAGTTCAAAGCTGTGGTCCGGTGTACTTCTGTAGTTCGAGTGAACTTCAGCGCTCAGCACGTTCACTCCGGCAGCCAGCGCGGAACCAGGCAGGGTAATCTGCACCGGATTGGCGGTAGCGAAGGTGGTTCGGGGAGCTGCCGTGGCGTACGTGTTGTTGGTGATGGTTCCTGTAGGCATATTGACCCTTCTCACCTCGGTTCCGTTCAGGTACAGCACCAAGCCGTCATCCGCACGCGTCGTGATCCGCACTTCAGCCACTTTGTTTGGATCTTCAACCGTGAAGCTCTTCCGGTGATGGCTTGAGAGCGGTCGCGTTGTTCCTTCGAACACCAGTTGCGTGGCGATCGTTGAACTGCCCCACCCCAGAGGAGCCTTGCCGGTAGCCCACGTTGAATCGTTGAAGGCCACAGATGTCCACGCAGGGTCCGGAGCCTGTGTTGCAAAACGGTATTTCCAGTCCTCGCCGGTCTGTACCAGTTGTGTAGTAGCCACCACTTTAGGGGGGATGACGACTGAGGTGCTCGCCGAGTAATTGGCTGCCTCGTCTGCCGCCCGTACCGAGTAGCGGCCGCCAGCCAGCGCAGGAACCTTGATAGTGGTCTGGGTTGTGGTGGCGATCACGCGGTCCCCGCGGATGAGGTGATAGACGCTGGCGTCGCCGGTGGCTGCAGTCCAACTGAGCGTGTCAGTGACTCCGTCTGTAGTTGCGGTGAGGCCTGACGGGGTACCGGGGGCCGTTGTGTCCCGCGGCGGAAAGACAGCAAAACCGCCGGACCACTGGTTCACCCCGTTGGCGTTCACCGAGGTCTCCAAGTCGCCACCGGCCCAGACCTTGCCTCGGCTGTCAACGAAGACGCCCCATACGCCATAGCCCGCCCTGCCTTTCATGACAGGATTGAAATCCGGAATATAGGCTCCGTTAGCGGCATCCCAAGCGCCCACCAGGTTGATTCGATCCGCGGCTGTCCACTGCGTACCGACGTTGCTCCAGGTGAAGGCATTGGAGTAGTTCCAGTTGGCACAGTGGCATGCGCCGTATACAACTCCGTCCCCTTCCGATACCCGTTGGAAGTCGCCGCCGTTTTTAGTGATATTCCCGGAGAGGCGGGAGAAAGTCTGAGGATCGAAGCTGAAGAGATTGTGTTCGGAACCGCCCAGCCAGATCCTGTTCCCAACCTCCTGGATGCCTAGCTGGAAATTCCTGTTCGTCGAGGACGGAGTCCAGGACCACGCCGGTGTTGCCAGCGGGGCACCCGCAACCGTCTGGACTGCAGCCGCTCGAAGGGTGTCGACGCTATTTGAAGCGGAGAAATAGCCGGCCGCGTAAAGCCGTTCACCGTTCGCCGCTGCGTCTATGGCTGCAACAGTGCCATTGAAGGCAGGGTTCCAGCTCGCATCAGGCGTCCCGTTCGTGACCCGTACCCTTGCGCCGGCACGGGCATAGACCGCATTGGTTGTTGTTCCGCCGGTGAGGTGCGTGAATGCTCCTCCAAGGTAAAGCCAGTCGTTCTTCACTGACAGGGCGCGCACTTGGACAACACCTCCGGTAAGTCGGTTCTCCAGCTGCAAGCGCCAAGCCGGGTCAGTCGCGCCGGTCTGGGGATCCAGGGCAACTGCGCCCACCGCCGGGGACCCATTGGCTGTACTGAATTCACCGCCGGCAACGAGTTTCCCGTTCGGAAGAACAGCCAGGGACTTGACCTGGCCGTTGAGCACCGGACGGAACGTGCCCACCCACTCCCCGTTGTCAACGTTGAACCCGGCAATGTACGGCTGTTCCACCCTCTCCGCGCCCTGTGCATTGCGCTGTACGTAACGGAAATTTCCCGCTACATAAACCGTGTTGCCAATTTGGGCAAAATCCTGCACTTCGGTGTTCAGTTCTCCGCCGCGGCCGTTGGCCAGGCCCGATACCCCCCAGACCGTTGACTGTGCCGCGCTCTGTGGCAGGGGGCGCTGCGAATACCCGGGGTACCCGTTATCTCCAACCGGCGCAAAAGTGACGTCAGCCTGGGTCAGCTTCGGCCGGAGGTAAACCTGGGCAAAGGGACGTGCGTTGCCCGTACCGGAATTAGCAGACCAGAGGTAGCTTGAATCGTCAGGCGATCCTGTGATGGTGGAACCGTATGCCCAGCCCTGTGTCCATCCTTGGGCGGAGGACTCGGACGTGACCACCCTATTAAGGGCTTGATTACTCCCGAAGTTGCTCGTCAGGCCGCCGCTGGAGGTCGGCCCGCCGAATGAGTACGACGCGACCCGGTGCTCGGCGCTGATTGTCCATGCCCAGCGGTCCAGATTTGCGAATTTGAAACGGGCCTCCTGCCACTGACTGCCGTCTGCGGTGGTGGCACGCCGGAGACGGACGCCGTCCGGAAGGAGGTCCGGTGCCTGTCCGTTCTGGAGCCCGTCAATGACGGTGGAGGAGAGCTGCCGCGGTGCGAATGCCCCTGTCCCTGTCACCGTGCTGCGAACCTGGGCGGTAGTTCCTACGCCCTGGTGGAATTCCTTCCAGCCCTCCCGGCCACGGCCAATCAGAACCCAGCCTCCACCGTCGGTCTCCTGATCGCAGTAGAACTGTTCGGGAGCGGCCATCCGCGGCGTAAGGAGCCAAAAGGTCCCGGACGGCGCATCAGGAGTTGTTTGTTTGATTTCCCAACAGGAAGCCGCGGCCCGCAGCTGACTTGTTCCATCCCGGGTGATCACCTCTGCGGCTGCTATCTCTTCGGAAGCAGTGGCCGCGGGGAGGGATGAGAGGAGGGTGATGGGGAGCAATGCCGCCGTCAGTGCGGCAGCAAAAACCCTGGCGTTCTTCATTGCGCGCAGCGGGCGCAAGCGGAGGTTGGTCATCGGAAATGCCTTTCCTAACAGCTCAGCACGCAGCCACGTCAGGGAAGCTGTGGCCAACTACGACCCATTTCCCCTTGTGTTGCTGAATGTCATAAATGTTGTTGGCGGTCCGCGTCCCGGGCCGCGCAGCGGCAAGGACAACAGCTCCTGAAGTATCCCGAACTTCGACTCCGCTTGAGTCAACACAGATGGCGAACCTGTGAGTGGGGATTCCGTTTACGCGGACCACTTCCACCCTCTCGGTGCCGGTGAGGGTGGCAGACCCCGTCTGGACCCAGCCGTAGTGTTGATACTCGTCGTATCTGCCCTGCAGTTCACCCAAAGCGGCACCAATGGCTACGTCGGTGAAGTTCGGTTTGGCAGGATTTGGTGCTCCCGGTGCCGGGGCAGGACCGGGTGCTGACGCTTTGCCCGCAGCCGCCTCGAAGGCAGTACTGGCCCGCCTAAGTTCCGCGATGGGAGCGCCAGGCTCTCCCGGGGCCGCCGGTGCTTCCGCCGCAGGAGTAGGACTTTGGGGTTGTTTGACGGCCTGGGGCTGGACGGCTTTTGCAGGGGCGGCAATAAGCTCGCTGCCGGTGTCCGCGTTCGCTCCTGTTTGGGGGGCCTGTTGCCCGGAGACGGTAACGGTGACCTGAGGCTGGGCTTCGGACGGCCGGGGTGCCGAAGATGCAGCTGGTCCCAGGCCAACGAGGATGGTGAATGCCGCGGCTGCGCCGATTGTGCCAGCGGTCCGGAGCCGGCGAGGGGTGCCACGATCCGGGGTGCTGTCCCGGGGCGTCCGCGGCGAGCCTGATGCTGGTCGTTGTTGTTTCATGTGGGAACCTTTCGAGGCCGTTTCCAGTCCTTCGAGCAACGGGTTTGGGCCACGCTAGGCCCGTCCTGCGCCGTTGATCAAGGAACTTCCGGCCATTTCAGCGATGTCCCGTGACGGAATGAAAAAGTAGGGTAATCGGGTCTGCGATTCCAAGTAGCTGTCCCGGCATGCGAGTAGGCGGCTGAGGATTTTTCACGTACGAAAAGGCCTGTTTCGGGTTAGGGACACTCGTGGCGGCAGAGCTTCTGCTGCCTAGCCTTCTTGCCAATGGATCAATCAGAGGCGGACGCGACGCCCGCCGTTTTCATCGACAAGGGGACGCTCAGCCCCACGGCAAGACCCCTGGTCCCTATTTAGGGTCCCTTCGCTGATCCCACAGACTCTCCTACGATTCGAAGGTTACGTCATGACAGCTATGGACACGGGCACTCGAAAAATCGGCGAGAGCCTGCCGCGCAGCCAGGCATCGTCGGTCTGGCAACTTGGCGACGGATTCCTTGCGAAAGACTTGCAAGACGGGGCACGTCTGCCCGGACAGACCACAGTGCGCAGGCACCGTCTAGCCCTCATCCTCGTTGACCTTGGCATTATTGCCACGGCCACAGGGCTCGCAGCTGCAGCATTTCCGCACCGGACCGCTGGCTATATGTGCGGAGCTGTCGCCGTCCTTTGGTTTCTTTGCCTGGCGGCCTATCGGAGTAGGGATCCACGGGTTCTGGGTGCCGGCTCCGACGAGTACAAACGTGTGGTTACAGCTTCACTTATCACTTTCGGCGTGCTCTTCATGCTCGGCGAGATGCTAGTGCCTGGCATGGAGCACGGCTTCTTCGTAGTGGCCTATTCTGCCGGCCTTGGCGGCGTTCTATGCGGGCGCCTCGCGCTGCGGGTCTGGCTAGGACGGCAAAGAAAAACAGGCCGATGCCTCTCGCGGGTGGTGGTCCTCGGCGAAAAGAGTGACGTGGAGCACGTCATCGGGCAGATTCAAAGAAAGTCCCGGGGCGCCTACTTGGTAGTTGGTGCAGCCGTCCTTTCCGAAGAGACCACCGACCTCACAGTTGACGGCCAGCAGGTTTCCGTAATCTCCGACGTCCAATCCTTGGTCCCTTCGTTGAATACCCTTGCGCCCGACGCCGTCATTGTTGCGGGGCCGGTTCCAGGGGGCAGCGATTTCATCCGTGATCTCGCGTGGAGCCTGGAAAAAAGCGGCGCTGACCTGGTTCTGGCCAGCGGACTGACCAACGTGGCGGCGAACCGGATTTACGCTTGCCGGGCCGGAAGCTTGCCGCTATTTCATGTTCAGTTGCCCCGGTACAGCGGCTTAAAGCATGTCGTTAAAAGGTTCCTCGACGTGGTGCTCTCCGGCTTCGCCCTGGTGCTGTTGCTTCCCGTCTTCGCCACCCTGGCCGTGCTGATCATCCGGGACAGTCCCGGACCCGCACTGTTCCGCCAGGAACGTGTTGGACGCGGAGAGCGGACTTTCATGATGTACAAGTTCCGCTCCATGGTCGAAACGGCAGAGTCTGAGTTGGCCGGGCTCGAGGTGCACAACGAAGGCGCGGGGTTGCTGTTTAAGTTGCGGAAGGATCCCCGCGTAACCGGGGTAGGCAAGTGGCTTCGGCGCCATTCACTGGATGAGCTGCCGCAGCTCTGGAACGTTTTCAAAGGGGATATGAGCCTCGTCGGACCACGCCCACCCCTGCCAACGGAAGTTGCGGCCTATGAAAAGGCCGTGCACCGACGGCTGTACGTCAAACCCGGGCTGACGGGGCTCTGGCAGGTCAACGGTCGTTCCGAGCTGAGCTGGAAGGAGAGCGTGCGCCTTGACCTCTATTACGTCGAGAACTGGTCCCTCGCGGGTGACTTCATGATCATGCTGCAAACACTCGGGGTGCTCCTGAAGCCTCATGGCGCGTACTAGCAGTCCCCCCAAAATTTCTGAGTCTTACAGAGAAGGACCCTCAAATGACGATAAAAATCGGGTACGCGGCCGGTGCCTACGACCTTTTTCACATCGGACATCTCAACCTCTTAAAGCACGCCCGTGGCCAGTGTGACTACCTGATAGCCGGCGTCGTCGACGACGATCTCGTTGAATTGGCGAAAGGAAAACGGCCAGTCATTCCGTTGGCCGAGCGCCTGGAAATCGTGGCCAGCATCAGATTTGTTGACGAGGCACGGCCTGAAGTTCACCCGGACAAAATGAATACCTGGCGTGAGGTTGGCTTCCACGTTTTTTTCAAGGGAGACGACTGGAAGGGAACTCCGCAAGGAATGACTTTGGAACGGCGTTTTGGGGATGTAGGGGTAGAAGTCGTTTACTTTCCATATAGCCTCCAAACCTCAAGCAGTTTGCTTCGACGGGCCCTGGATGCCCTTACTGAGCAACCTGGCACGGGGAGAACGTCGTCGTTCGGTACTGGCTAGTCAGACGTCGAAATAGAGGGTGACTACTTTGCTGTGGCTCGGCGAAGCGGGCTAAGGTCCCTTGCAATTCTTGGTGCAGCGCTCAGGAACCGGGCCCACCGGTCTCTGTGGGACTTGAGCCTGCCCAGGAGGGACATGTCAGAGTAAATGTCACGAGACAGATGCACTTCCGGTGCCGGGAAGACCGCCCGGAACAGCATCTTGGGTTTCTCCCGCAGAGGGGCCTGGGCAATCGCGATCAGCCGGGCGCTCCCCGGCTCCTTGGCCATCACGCGGTTGCGCCACTCCGTGGATGCGTCCGGCCACTCTACGGCCGCGTTCTGGGGAAGCAGGTCCTCAAGGAAGGGACGCATTGCCGCTAGGGATTCGGTGGCCGTGGAAATGTCCAGGATGGTGGGGACGGCCGATTGCCATTTCGTATGGTGGGCCAGGAATTCGAGTTCCTGCCGGCACGCGGGCACGTGGGGTGATCGGAGCGCGTGCAGGGCAAGGATGACAGTTCCCAGCGCCTTTGATGGGACCCGCATCTCCTGCCCTGCAAGTTCAAACTGCTCGGTGTTCGCCCACATCACGTCATAGCAGCTATTGGGGGCCTTCTCCATTCCCGGAAAACGGAAGTGGACGTCGATGCAGCAGGGCCATTCTGGGTGATCAACCGTAACTGAATGCTTTGGAAACGTCGTGTTGTCCGGATCCACAGGGCGTCCCCGCCACCCCCGCTCGCGGAGGCCGGACAGCATCGCCTCAAGCTCTGCAGTGGACACAAAGACGTCAACGTCAGCGGACGTCCTGGGGAGGCGCAATCCCTGAATCACACTGGCCGGGCCCTTGATAAAGAAGGCCCGTATGCCCATGTTGTCCGCCACCCGTGACGCCAGGGCATGGCCCAGCAGGACAGCTTCCGGGATGCTGAGCTCCGTTTCATTCGCTTGGTTTTCCACGCCTGAGCCTAGCCACGCGTCCTGCGACCAGCGGGCACGGGTTCTTGGACGCTGTTTTCCGCACCGTCCTGATGGGAACCTGCGGGACGCGTTTCAGCCGAAGGCGCGGGAACGGACGCGGAGGTATAGGTGCCGTAGTACGCATAGGCGTCCGTTCCGCTGGTTGGCACGTAGTTGAGGACGGCGCCGAGGATTCTGCCCTTCACCTTCTCCAGGTTCCCCAGGGACTGGGCCAGCTGCTCTTGTGTCGTCTTGCCCGTCCGGATTACCAATACTGCCCCGTCCGCAACGCTGGCGAGGACCGCGGCATCCGTCACCGGCAGAAGCGGAGGAGCGTCAATCAGGACGATTGCATTCTCCGCCAACGCGCTGAGCATGTTCTTCATAGCCCGGGACCCCAGCAGCTCACTGGGGTTCGGCGGAATGCGTCCGGAGCCCAAGACCGAAAGGTTCGGCAGGGCACCCCAAGGCTGGAGTACATCCCCCAGTTCCGCGGTGCCGGTAAGAACATCGGTGACCCCGACTCCCGGGACCAGGTTGAAAACGTCCACCAGCGTGGGGCGCCGGAGGTCGCCGTCGACCACTACGACGTTTTCGCCGGCGGCCGCCATGGTGACCGCCAGGTTTGCCGTCACAGTAGATTTCCCTTCTGCCTGCATGGAGCTGGTGACCACGATGATCCGCGGCGGCTGGTCCACGTCAAGGAAGCTGAGGTTGGTGCGCAGTTCACGGAGGGCCTCGGCCATCGCCCGGCCGGCGTCATGGAGTTGGGCTGCGGTGCCATCTTCCAGGATGGTGCTTTTTCCGTCCAGACGGTGGTCCACAGGGAGGGTGCCGATGACCGGGACCTCGAAGAGCCGCTCGATTTCGGCCGCGCTGCGTATGCGCCGATCCAGATGGCGACGGACCAGCGCATACGCCACACCGAGGGCCAGGCCGATGAGCCCACCGAGCACAAGGGTGAGCTTGACGTTCGGGGAATCGGGACTGGTTGGAAGGACCGCTTTGCCCAACGGGAGCACCCGTACAGCCGATGCGGTGACGGTTGGTGAGGTGCCGGCGTCGGGCGCTGCCGTTTCGATCGCTTCCACTTGGGCAGCGAGGCCGTTGACCCAGGCGTCGGCCACGCGCTGTGCGATGGCCGGGTCCGTCGATTGGGCCGACACGCGGATCTCGGCGGTGTCCAGCGGCACCTTCACACTGATGGTGCCAAGCAGGGCGTCTGCCGTAGTCTCGAGACCCAGGTCTGCGATGACCCGGTCCGCCACGAGACGGGATTTTGCCACGGACTCGTAGTTCTTGACCTTTGCCTTGGCCAGGCTGTCGCCGGCGAGGGAGAGGCTTACGTTGTCCGAGCCCGGCGTCACCACGATGCCGCTGGAATCGGAGGAGTAGATCTTGGGCTGGAGGACTGTCCAGCCGAATGCCGTCAACGTGGCCAGCAGGGTGAACGCGACGGTTGCCTTCCAGTAGGTCCGGGCCACCCGCAGGTAGTCAGTCAGATCCAGGCCTGCAGGTGCCTCCCCGGGGGTGGCTGTTGTGACGCTCACGGCGGTTCCTTCCCATTCAAATTTGCGTGTTTTCGGACCGGTCCTCGTTGCCGGGTTACTGCGCCGAGCGGTCCCCCACTCGGATGGCGGCTAGTTGCTGCCCTGTTCCAAAACTGATTTCGCGATGAGCTGTCCCGCGGCAGCCGCGACGGCGTCCCGGTAGCCTTCCGGACGGCCGTGCACTTTTCCCACGTCGTCTGCCAGCTGGTCCGCTAGGACAGCCGTCTTTGTGGATTTCCAGATGGCCGGCCCGATCCCGCTCAGCCGCACAATCTCCGACTCCAGCATCACCAGCAGGTCGCCGTCGATGGTCACGGCATCCCTGGGTTCTGCGCGGCGGATGAAACCGTCCGGGATGGGACTTACGCCGGTTTCAGCATCAGGGGCTCCCCACGCGGGCTCCGAGCGACGCTGTTCCTGGAACAGCGGTTCCAAGGCTGCTGGCAGATCAACCGCTTCCGAATAGGTCACCCGCCGCACTCCCCCGACACTGTCGATCAGGCGGCACAGCGACTGCAACGGCTGCTCCATTTCGGCCTGCGACGAGGAATCCGGGATCAGTGCGAGCAGTGCGTCGGCGGGAGGGACTTTATTCAGGGTTGGGTGGACGGCGTCCTCAACCCGGTCCAGTAGCACGATTGACTGGATGAAGAGCTTGGCTGGGGCCGGCTGGAGTCCGCGCTCGTCCGGGCCTACCTGGCGCTTGGGTACACCGGGCCCCTGCTTGATGGACAGCGGCTTGGGGTAGGGAACCACTGACCCGTCGGGCCGGACTGCCACCGTCTCGTCGGTGACGTAGCCGTAGGCGCCGGCCAGAACGGAGGCTGCAGTGGTCTTGCCGGTTCCCGACTTGGCAACCAGCGCTACCACCGCCCCCGTGACCGGATCAGCCACTCCGCAGGCGTGCAGCATGGTGAGCTTTCCCGCGTTTGCCAGGATCGCCGCGACGGTGAGCCGGGAGGTGAGGATCTCAGCCAACTCCTCAAAGGAGGCGGCATGCAGGTGGAATGTGCCGCCGTCGTCCGTCGTTGATCGATACGCGACGTTTGCCGCGAAGGGCTGGGACTTGCTGGGTTCTACCGGCAGCGGCGGAACCAAAGGCTTGTCGCTGCTGGAACACCGCGCCCATGCTAAGCGCATGCTCTCCCGCTGCTCCCAGGTGACATCGCGGCCCCAGCGAACAGCGATTTGAACTCCCATTACGTTCAGGCAGAGCAGGTGGTCCGGCATCTCCTCAAACTGCACTGGCTCCCACGCCATCTTTATGCTGCTGCCGCTCATGTTTCCCCCGGATCTGGTGCTGGACTGCGAAGTGGTTACCGGCTTGTGACGCAGGCGGCCTCAATCAGCTGCTGGTCCTTTAAGTTCGCCAGAAAGCCTGTGACTTGGCCATGCATCTGGCCGCGTTTATCCTCGAAACATGCCCCTAGTTCAGCCAAGATGGTCTGCTCAGTCCGTTGGCCGTCGATCAGTCCCCAAATGGCTGCAGCCGTGCCTTCGAGAATCACCGGTTGGATTGCGTCGAGGTGGAGCAATGCCACTCGGTTCGAGCCTTCGGCATGGACCTGGGCCACGTGGTGGGAATGCTGCCAGATCATTACAAGAGCTTGAGTATTGTGGTGGATGAGAGGATTACGAGCCCCGTCGGGGATGTGAACGAGAGGTCTACCGTAAATTCGCGGGCAGCGATATTTCTACTTCCCGAGTAGTAGAAACCCATCGGGAATGTGACCATCGATCCCTTCGCCACTCCGCTGGCAAGCGCGAAGTTCGCGGAAAAGACCCCTCCGGTCACTGCCTGGTTGGTCAGGCTTCCCGTGGGGAACGAATAGATACCTGCCAATGCCGAGCCAGTACCACTCGGGGTGACCCTGACACTGCCTTGAATTGCAGCTGAGTCTGCCAATGTCGTGTTACGCAAATAAAAGGCTTTCGGACCGGTACCAGTCCGATTCATATCCGGCTTAGTTTCCTGGGTGGACCGCACAAGGATGACACTCTGGTCAGCTTCAAAGTCCCAGAGCACTTCAATTATTCCTGACGTCGCTGCGGCCGGCGCTGCGATGGCGGTCGCGATAACCGGAAGGGACCAGGCCACACCTTTTACTACCCTTCGGCGGCTGAATCCGCCTTCTTCGCTGCTCGTAACTTTTTCGTTCAAAACCTCAGACAATTGCGCCCCCATATAGTTTTCAGCTGCTGCCCTTTGAGGCCGGCCAATGCTTAGCGCGTTGTCGCTACACTGCCCACTCTTGCCAATCCGACTAAAGGTTTGGTCAATCACGTTGCAAGATTTGGTCAAGTTAAGCCGTAATGCGCTGTTAGTGCCTCTAACCCTGCGGTTTTGAAACCGCAGGAGTGTCAGCTAACCGGCCCGGGCCATCCTAGAAAGGGCAGGATGGAGAATGAGAAGGCGTCCCCGGCGTCGGTTGGATAGTCATCCTAGGCCGCGCGACCGGACACCCTGCCTCCGCTGTGACCGTACTCTTCCGCATGTATGCAGTGCCGCCGGAAGGTGCCCTCCTGCTCCGCTGCGGCTAGCCAGTGGCGCCCCAGGTGCAGTGCGCAAGGCAGCCTCCTGAGCATCACGCTCCATCCCGACCGCACGGCTGGCAGCATATCCGTATAATTTTGGGCAGGTCTCAAAATGTGGGGGAATCGTGGCGCAATCGACGCTGACCAAAATCAAGTTCTCGGCGGCCGCGGTGCCGGCGGAAACTAGCGGGAGGCGACCTGACATCCAGGGGCTACGGGCCCTTGCCGTACTGGCGGTGGTTTTCGATCATCTTGCTAAGTGGCCGTCCGGTGGCTTTGTCGGCGTTGACATATTCTTCGTGATCTCCGGTTTTCTGATCACCGGCCTTCTGATCCGTGAATGGGAGAAGTCCGGGGTAATCAGCTTCACTGGATTCTATAAGCGCAGGATCAAGCGAATCCTCCCGGCTTCGATACTTGTCCTGCTTGCCACTATCGCCGCAACCTTCATGCTGTTCACGACGTCCAGGGCGTTGGGCGTTTTGTGGGATGGGGTATGGGGAACTCTCTTCGTAGCCAACTGGCGGTTCGCCGCGGTCGGCACGGACTACTTCCAACTCGATGGACCAGTGTCGCCCCTGCAGCACTTCTGGTCCCTCGCTGTAGAGGAGCAGTTCTACTTCGTTTGGCCGTGGGTCATGCTCCTCGCTCTGGTCCTGGTCTCGAAGGCCAAGAACCCACGGGTTAGCCCGCGGGTTGCAACGGCAATTCTGATCCTGGTCGTTAGCGCCGCGTCGCTCGCGTGGGCCATTTCTGAGACGTCCACGTCACCGACACTGGCGTATTTCTCCACGCTGTCGCGGACATGGGAATTGGGCATCGGCGCACTGACTGCTCTCGCGGCCCCGTTTATCGCACGCATCCCTGCCTGGCTGACCCCGCTGCTGTCGTGGTCCGGCCTCGTTGGCATCATCGCCTCTTTGTTTGTCGTTGACGCCACATCGGGCTTTCCGGCGCCCGGGGCCTTGCTGCCGGTACTTTCAACTGGCCTTGTCATTGCCGCTGGCTGCGGGGGCCACCCTCACTACCTCGCACCGCTCACTAACAGGGTTTCCCAGTACTTAGGTGACATCTCCTTCAGCCTTTACCTGTGGCATTTCCCGATCATTGTCCTCGGCGGAGCCCTGATCAAAGAACCAACTCTGACAACCCATGCCATGACGCTCGCGGCCGTGATTCTGATGTCAGTGTTCGCGTACCATCTCGTGGAAAACCCCATTCGCAGGAGCCATTGGCTGGGAGGCGCGCACCGCCGCACGCTCAAAGACCCGACGTCGGAGAGTTGCAGGCGCACGTGGCTTGCTTTTCTTCTCGTCCTGACCGTCGGTGTGACCGCCATAGCTTTGACCTCGAATAAACAGACCCCAAGCGATGTTGCCACCACGCCGGCGGCATCTGCTGAGCCGCTCGCAGGGTTGCAGGTCGACATTGCACGGGCACTCCAAGCTCCAACTTGGCCGAAGCTGAATCCGAGCGTGGATCAGTTGGGCACGAAGCAATGGCTGGCGTCCCACCAGGATTCCGGCTGTTCAAACGTCGATCAAGCCAACCCCGGAGCCTGCCTCACCGGCCCCGCCAACGCCAAACTTTCCGCAGTAATCATCGGCGACTCGATTGCGATGGGCTGGGCGCCGGGCCTCCGGAAGGCGTTGGTCGGCCAGGGGTACAGCGTCCAGTCGCTGAACCGGACCCAGTGCCCTGCGGCCAAGGTCAGTGTGACCCGAAATGGCGGCGAGTCCTACCCGGAATGCGACCAGCACCAGGCTTGGGCACAGGAATACGCCGCCACCCTGGAGCCGGACCTGATCATCCTCGCCTCCGCCAGCAACACGCTGACAAGGCTGGCCTCCGGTGACGAGGGGCCGGCGGCGATGACGGAATACCAGAAGGGTCTCAAGAAGACCGTTGATGCGCTGAGCAAGACAAAAGCGCGGATCGTGGTCCTCTCGGCACCCCCGCGAGGACAATCTCTTCAGGAGTGCAACACCAAGATTTCTACTCCCCAAGACTGCGAGTCGTCAGGTGATGACACCCTGACGGGCCTGATTGAAGCCGAGCAGGCTGCGGTTGGGGCGTCTGGTGAAGCGATCGATACTCGTACCTGGTTTTGCTCCACGGATTTTCAATGCCCGGCCTTCGTCGGCACCACCCCCGTCCGGGCCGACACCCTGCACATAACCGCTGCCTACTCGGAGCGCCTCGCCCCTGTCATCACCGAAGCCCTCTCGAAGAAGAAATGACCGGAGCGAGGCTCCTTCAGGAGACGATTCCGGAGGCGATCAGGGCGGCCCCGGTGGCGTTGGCCAAGGCCCGTTTGGATATCGCGTCCGTGGCGGAAGCTGGCAGGGCCTGCTTCACAGCGCTGGCCCAGCCGGACGCGCTGCCAGCTTGTTCGCTGCCGCTCCGATCCGGATGGCAGCGACGTAGCCAGCCTGCAGACTGTCCCCGGCGCCGCCGATGTTCAGGCCGAACCCCCGCTATCCTCGCGTCAGCCCTGTTACCGACTCCGTGACCATGTTCCATCAGCGCTTTCGGGGACGTTTCGAAGTATCCAGAAGGCGAGGCAGGTGATGGCCGCTGCCAGGCCAATCAGGAGGACAATCACACCTCAAGGTTGAGAACAAACTCATTTCCCGCAAGGCCAGCCAGGGACATCACGGAGATCACGGTGCTTGTTGCCCCCCAAGGCCCCGGCCCGGCGCGAGACCAGCGCATATCCCGATCACCAGCCCGATCGCGGCGAGCTGTGCAATTGGTGCCGCCAACTGGGTGAACCGTGATGTGGGGGGATAATACGGCGGCGTAGGGTGACCGGCGCCATCACCCCATGAGGCGATCACTGGGGTGACACAGAAAAATCATCCGGTGGAAACGCTCCGGCAACCTGGGCGGTGCATGCTGTGCCTACGGGGACATCCAGCAGGAGGCACAGCATGACCATTCAACAGGCAGAGACACCGAAATTGCAGGCCGGCGACTACATCCAGGCGTGGCACAACGGCAAGCTCTTTCACCAGGGCCGGGTCACCGACGTCGTGCCTTCACTCGAACTGATCTGGATCCAGGACTCAGCCACCGGCACGCGGAAGCTGCTGGATCCGGAAGCACTGGAGATTGTTCGCGTCGATTAGCGGGATTTCAACAGGCTCAATCACGGGGGTTTCGAATGGCTCGGTGACCGGGGATTTCGACAGGCTCAATCACCGAATCGGGCAAGCTCAATCACCGGGGCCGCCGCTAGAATGGCGGCATGACACCGCAGGAACTGGCCAACCTGGCGCATTTGCGCCGGGCCCGTGACCTGATTGACCGCGAGTACGCCCGGCCGCTGGACGTGCCTACAATGGCCGCCGGTGCCCTGATGTCCGCGGCGCATTTCTCCCGCCAGTTCAAGGCCGCCTACGGCGAGACGCCGTACAACTACCTCATGACGCGGCGGATCGAACGCGCCATGGCGCTGCTGCGCGCCGGTGCCAGCGTCACCGATGCGTGCATGGAGGTGGGCTCCACGTCGCTGGGTTCTTTCAGCTCGCGGTTCACCGAGATCGTGGGCATGACCCCCAGCGCCTACCGCGCCCGCGAGCACCATGCGGTGAAGGCCATGCCGTCCTGCATTGCGCGGCAGCACACCCGGCCGGCGCGCAAACCGAGCAGGATTGAAGAAGCGCCCTCGCCAGCACTGCCATAGCGTGAATGACATGAACATTTCATTGAAGTACGCACACGTCACCGTCAACGATCTCGATGAGTCCCTCGCGTTCTACCGCGACGCCCTTGGCTTCGAAGTCCGGAACGACGTTGGCTCCGACGGACAGCGCTGGGTCACGCTGGGCAACGCCGCCCAGCCCGACCTTGAGCTTGTCCTCTCCCCTCCGCACGCCGGGCGCTCCCAGGCCGACGGGGACGCCATCCAGGAACTCCTCACCAAGGGCGTTATGCCCATGCTCGTGTTCACCACGGACGATCTCGACGCCACGTTCGAAAAGCTCCGCGCATCCGGCGCCGAGGTTCTCCAGGAACCGATCGACCAGCCGTGGGGCCCGCGCGACTGCGCCTTCCGCGATCCGTCCGGCAACATGATCCGCATCAACCAGGGCTGACGGTTTCGACAGGCTCAACCACCGGGGAGAGGCTCAACCACCGGCGACAGGCTCAGCCACCGGGGACAGGCTCCACCACCGCGCGCACGACGTCGGCACCCAGGCGGGGTGCCGACGTCGTGCGTTACGCGGCTACTGGCTTGCGTCGCCGGAAAGGCAGCAACCCAACTGCGACCAGGACCAGGCTGATGCCCAGGAAGCCGAGATCCCACACCAGCGGGCCGCCCAGATCGTCCCGCACATGATGGATTCCGAGCAGCTGGTGGTTGATCAGGCCCTCCACAACATTGAAGACGCCCCAGCCGGCCAGGACCAGTCCGGTGTGGAAACTCCAGCGTGGAGACAGCCTCCCCTGCTGACGGGCACGGATGGTGAGAGCGGCCGCGGCCACCACCAGGACCCACATGGCGCTGTGGAAGATCCCGTCGGCCAGGGTGTTCAGTTCAAGGCCCGCCACGGTTTTGGTGTTGCCGCTTTCGGTGTGGCTCAGCAGGTGGTGCCACTGCAGCAGCTGGTGCAGGACGATGCCGTCCACGAAGCCGCCCACTCCCATCCCGAACACAAGGGCGGGTGCCCTGGCCGGTGTCTTCTCTGACTGCGTGCGGGCTTCGTGTGACACTGTCCAACCCCTTCTGCAGGTGCACTTTCACCTTGTCCCGTACCCGCCGTCGGGCGTTCTAAGCAGCCCTTGACCTCCCCTGCCCGAGGTGGGAACGTAGGGCACGCGGTGGAACCTCAAGCAGCCGGGGTGGTTCCTGCACCAGACGGAACCGGGACACTGCCAGCCAGGAAAAGGCGGCACTCATGCGAGCAATGGTTTACCGCGGCCCGTACAAAATCCGGGTCGAAGAAAAAGACATCCCCCAGATCGAGCACCCCAACGACGCCATTGTGCGGGTCACCACCGGGGCGATCTGCGGCTCGGACCTGCACCTCTACCACGGGATGATGCCCGATACGCGGGTGGGGATGACGTTCGGCCACGAGTTCGTGGGGGTGGTGCACGAGGTGGGCTCCTCCGTGCAGAACCTGGCCCCCGGCGACAGGGTAATGGTCCCCTTCAACGTCTACTGCGGCTCCTGCTACTTCTGCTCCCGCGGCCTCTTCTCGAACTGCCACAACGTGAACCCGAATGCGACGGCGGTGGGCGGCATTTACGGCTACTCCCACACCTGCGGAGGTTACGACGGCGGCCAGGCCGAGTTCGTGCGGGTTCCGTTTGCAGACGTGGGACCCTCCAAGATTCCTGAATGGATGGACGAAGAGGACGCAGTCCTGCTCACCGATGCCCTCCCCACCGGCTACTTCGGCGCGCAGCTCGGCGACATCGCTGAGGGCGACACCGTGGTGGTGTTCGGAGCCGGCCCGGTGGGGCTCTTCGCCGCAAAATCCTCCTGGCTCATGGGCGCCGGCCGGGTGATCGTCATTGACCATCTGGAATACCGGCTCGAAAAGGCCCGGACTTTCGCGCACGCCGAGACGTACAACTTTGTGGAGTACGACGACATTGTGGTGCACCTGAAGAAAGTCACGGACTATCTGGGCGCCGACGTCGTGATTGACGCGGTGGGTGCCGAGGCGGACGGCAGCTTCCTGCAGCACGTCACCGGGACGAAGCTGAAGCTGCAGGGCGGCTCGCCCGTAGCTTTGAACTGGGCCATCGACTCCGTCCGAAAAGGCGGGACCGTGTCCGTGGTGGGCGCCTACGGGCCGCTCTTCAGCGCCGTGAAATTCGGCGACGCCGTGAACAAAGGCCTTACCCTGCGGATGAACCAGTGCCCGGTCAAGCGGCAGTGGCCCCGGCTGTTCGAGCACATCAAGAACGGGTACCTCAAGCCCAGCGACATTGTCACGCACCGCATCCCGCTGGAGCACATCGAGGAGGGCTATCACCTGTTTTCCGCCAAGCTGGATCACTGCATCAAGCCACTCATCATCACCAACGCGGACGGAAGGGAAGAGCACCATGCCTGACAGCACCATGCCAGATTCGGCAACGCCCCGACCCACGCCTTACACAGCAGGGAAGCCCGTACCGCCGGAGTCCGCGGCTGCCTTGCTGGCCCGGATTCCGGGCTGGGGTGCGGACCTGGACCCCAAGGACCGCCCGTCCTTCCCGCGTGAGAAGCCGGGGATCCCCACCGGTGCGCGCTGGGACTTCCCCGAGCGCCAGCCGGAGAAGTGGCCGCGCGAACGGTCCGTGGAGCATGCCTTCCTGACGCCGGTGTTCGGCACTTCCACGCCGCCCAAGGGAACCTCCGGTGCCATCCGGAAGTACGCCTACAAGATGTACAGCGAAGGGCGCGCCGCGCACTGGCTGCTGCTGATCGCCGCCGACCGGGTGGACGCCTGGGAACAGCACCTGCGCTCGCTCGCCACCCTCCGCCCGGACAACCCCGTCACGGAAACCGGCGTCCCCAGCGAGCTTTCCCGTGGTGGGGTGCGATCGCGGTTCGGCATGAGGCGGGCTGACGTCAACCATCAGTGGATCGACCCCATCCTGGTGGGCGGCCCCTGGGTGCTGGCGGGGCTCGGGGCCGCGGCTGTGGTGAGGGCGTTGAGGAGGAAGTGACGCCGAGGGGCAGCTCAGTCACCGGGGTTTCGACAAGCTCAACCACCGGACGGCCTCGACGGCGATGGCTGCGTGTCATCGCCGTCGTGGCATTGACGATACTCGGGCTGCTCCTTGTTTCAACCGCGGCTAACCTCATCATCGAAAGCGTTGAACGCTCAAACTCCACGGCCTACGGCGAACAAGTCCACATCGACCCAGGCACCATCAACGTCTCCCGCTCAGGTGACAGCGGTCCGACGCTGGTGCTGCTCAGCGGGCTGGGCACACCGGCACCGGCACTGGACTTCGCCCCGCTGATCCGGGAATTGCCCGGGTACCGGACCGTGGTGGTGGAGGGTTTCGGTTACGGCTACAGCTGCACTGACGTCAGGCCGCGGTCCATCGAGAACATCTCCGAGGAACTGCACTCGGTGCTCGCCACGCTCGGCATCACCGGTCCCTATGTCCTGGCGGGCCACTCGATCGCGGGCTTCACCACCCTCTACTACGCCAACAAATACCCCGCGGAAGTCTCTGCGGTGATCGGCATCGACCCCAGCGTGTCCACCGCACCCGCGCCGCAACCCGGCGCTACGGCACCTGCGGAGGCACCGCCGTCGGGCAATTTCTGGGAACGCATGCCGTCCACCACCGGCCTGGTCCGCTGGGCGGCGGCCCTGGGCATGACGGACCCGGACAGCAGAAGCTATACACCCGCTGAAATTGATCACATGCGCATGCTCACGAGCTGGAACTTCGGCAACGCGGCAGTGGCCGACGAAACAAACCGGGTTGGCGAGAACGCCGCCAAACTGCACGGCCTCAGCTACCCCAGCCGGCTCCCGGTGCTGATGCTCCTGTCGAAGCAGACCATGGACCACCGGCCCGAATGGTTTGGTCTGCATGAACGCCAGCTGCTTAACGTCACGCGCCACGAGCTGGTGGTCCTTGACGGCCATCACTACCTGCACTGGACCAAGGCGAAGGAGATGGCGAAAGAGATCAACGAGTTCCTGGAGCCTGCGCCTTAGGTTTCGCTCCGCACCGGACGGGCAGGCTAGACCACCGAGGGCAGTCATGGCGCGGACTCCAAGCCGTTGCTGCCCCGCGCCACGGAGGCGTATGATTCTGGGCATCTGAGGTGCAAACTCACCTAACCGATGGTTCCCGGTTAGGCGTAGGTCGCGGCACTACTGGGGAGTGGCTGCGATCAACTGCGCACCGGATGTGTAAGCATCCCTACTCGCTGATCAGAGGAACCCATGTATAAGAAGTTCGCCATTCTTGGCACAGCTACGCTCGCCGCCGCAGGACTTTTGGCCGTACCGGCAACAGCGGCACCCCCAGTACAACTCTCCGGAGCCATCTTCACCACCGACTCATCCGGCGTGCCGGTGAACCTGAACATTTATCCTTCCAAGGAGTCCGTTTATCTCAACGGCGGGCCGGGCATTAACGCGCCCAACGACGCCGCCGGCCTGCCCGCGGGAACGTACTCGTTCCAGGTGACGGACCCCTCGGGAGCGACGCTGCTCTCCACCGATGACGTGTCTTGCCGGCAGTTCACTGTCGATGCCAGCGGCGTCATCACCGGCGTCGTGGATAACTCCTGTGAGCATGCCACCGGCGCGGACGGGGAGGACGGTGGCGCAACTGTCCAGCTGTTCCCGTACGCGGACACCCCCAACAACGGCGGCGTCTACAAGGTATGGGTCAGCCCGACAAATCTGTTGGACTGCGACGCACCAGGCAACAAGAACTGTTTTGTCCCCCGTTACAGCAAAGTGGACAACTTCAAGGTGGTGAGCGACATCATCGTAGAAATCGATGTCCGGTTCTGGAAGTACGGTGTTGCCATGGACGGCTACAAGGCTGAATGGACCGATACTAACGGAGCCACCAACATCAAGTTCTCCGAATACAATCCAGCTGTACTGGCATACCACGAGGCACACTTCGAGGCCACGGAGCAGGGCCGGCACAGCATCAAGGTGGAGAACCAGCCCGGCTGCGACATCACCGCAGTCAAACTCCCGGACGGCAGTAACGGGAAGGTGCGGGGCAACAGCTCCACTGTCTCCTTCGACGTGGCTGCCGCCGGACCGGGGGCCGATGTCACCTACTTTGTGGATGTGACCTGCAAATAACTGATTGAGGCCGGCGGCCCGGGTCCCCTCGAAAGGTGCCCGGGCCGCCGTCGCGCGTTCAAGAGGCTAACCGCGCAGGCTTCGACAGGCTCAACCGCCGAGGACTACATTTGGGCATGACCATTTCCCCCGAACATGAGCTGCTCGTTGAGCTGCAGGACCTAATCATCGGCACGGGCTCGGTGGCCGAATTCCTCGGCGGGCTCTCCATCATGGCCGCATCCTCGCTCAGCCGTGCAACCGGCACAACCGTGGAGTGCGGAGTCACCCTCAAGCACAACAAAAAAACCCGAACGGTCGGCGGCAGCACCGAGCGGGCCATCCACCTGGACCGGATCGAACAGCAGGTGGGCGAGGGCCCCTGTATTGACGCCTTGAAGGTGAAAGCCCCCGTCCTCTTGGCAGACGTCCGGACGGATCCCCGCTGGCCTGTGTACCAGGAACGCCTATTCGACGAGGGTGTCCTAAGCGCCCTTGGTGTGCCTCTTGACCTCAGTGACGATGCCACTGCCGCCCTGAACTTTTTCGTGCCGACCACCGGCGTGTTCACTGAGGCGACCATCAACGAGGCGGTTAGCTTCGCCCGCGTGGCCCGCAGCGCCGTCCTCCTGGCTGTCAGGGTGGCTACCGCCGAAGGGGCTGCGGATGACCTCAGCGCGGCGATGGTCAGCCGCACCGCCATCAACCTGGCCTGCGGCATCATCATGGGCCAGAACCGCTGCACGCAGGCCGAGGCGATGACCATCCTCACGAAGGTCTCCAGCCACCGTAACCAGAAGCTCCGGGACGTGGCCGAGGAGATCGTCAAGAAGGTCTCGGGCGAGGAACCCACCACGTACTTCGACATTTAGGCCGGGTAGGGTGGCGGACATGGAACTCCGACTCGAGGTTGTACAGGTGCCCGTCTCCGATGTGGACCGTGCCAAGGCCTTCTACACTGACCAGCTCGGCTTTGTGCTCGATCACGATGTCGAACACATTCCCGGGATGCGGGTTGTCCAGCTGACCCCGCCGGGCTCTGCCGCGTCAATTGTGATCGGCACGGGCATGACCGGCATGGTTCCCGGCAGCCTCGAAGGCCTCCAGCTGGTGGTGCCGGACATGGCCGAGGCCCGCAGTGAACTGGTCCGCCGCGGCGCCCCCGTCAGCGAAGCGCAGGACATGGGCGGATTCGCCTTCGCCTACTTCAGTGACCCGGACGGCAACAAGTGGGTCATCCAGGAGATCCCTGCGCGTTAAGGCGCTACCACTAGCGACAGGCAGGGTCCTGACGCGATACTTGCCGTCATGGAGCAATCCAGCGACGAGCCACAGGTCCATTCGGCCCCTGCCGGGCACAAGGTAGTGCCAGAGGGGATTCCGGCGGCGGGAATGCCCCTCCTCTGGGCTCGGACGACGACCAAGATCAATTCGTTCCTGGCGAAATGGGGGAGGCCGCCGGCGATTGAGTTCAGCGATTCCTATCTCGAAAGCGTGCAGGCCAACCTTTGGGCAGTTAGCCCCGAACGCGAGTGGTACATGTTTCGAAGACCGAAAGTGTTTATCGCCGGGTTGGCCGGTGTAGGGCTCATTCTGTTCGCCGCGGTGCTCGCCCAGCCGTCGACTTCGGACTCTGCAAGATGGTGGGCTCTCGTGGTTACCGTCGGTGGAACGTCTTCGCTGATCTATTGAAGGCTTCCATACTGGGCAGCTAAGAGGGCATTCTCGGAGAGACGGGCGAAGACAGCATCCTATCGGGCCGAGATAGCTTTGAAGCGCCTCGCGACCGCCGATTCCATACCTTTTCCCGAGCTGTTCAGCTACAACAGAAAGCAACTGGACGCCTACCAAGAAGAATCATGCAATCAACAGCGATTGGCCTTCCGCCAGGCTCAGCGTGCCACGATCGCAGGACTGATTATCTTGACTGTCGGCATCGTCCTGTCATTTGGCCAGTCGTTCGGTGCCGGCCAGTACGCTGCGGCAAGCCTTGCTGGACTAGGTGCGGCACTGAGTGCCTTCATAGCAAATACCTTCGCCAAGTCAGCGAGGGAAGCTAATCAACAACTCAATCTGTACTATCGAGAGCCGCACATGGTGGGCCGTGTAATGGTGACTGAGCACCTGGCTCAAGAGTTGAGTGACGAATTCAAGCCCGAGCAGTTGTCCGCCATGATCGCGGCGCTGCTTGCCTGGCCCTTGCCGGGCGACCCGCCGACGCTCCAAGGCGAGGGCTCAAAGGTCAAATGAAGGACGATCCCACTTCCTCAGAGCAGCCCCCGAAAAACGAGTACTCACTACTCGTGCGCTCCCCTGCCCGGGTTTCCTAGGCTGAATCCGTACCGACTCTGGGGGTTTGGCGCATGCTAACTGAACAACATATGACCTGGCGTGGTTCCGGTTCGGGAGCCCTGCTGGACATCCACGGGCATTCCGAGGCCGCGCTGGCGAGGGCTCTGGTGCGGATCGCTGCCGCTGAAGTCAGCGATCTGGCCGGCTCCCCCGTGGAGGGCACTGTGACGCTGGTGCGGCCGGACGGGACACCGTGCACCGTGGCACCTGCTGAAGGCACCGGCGTCGAGCTTTCCCGCTGGGACCAACGCACCGGCACGGGTCCCACGGCGCGCGCGCTTGGGGGCCGGCTGTCCGTCGTCCTGAACCACCGCTGCCCGGACCCGCGGTGGCCTGAGTACGTCGGCAACCTCACGGCGGCAGGTTTCCGGTCCGCCGTCGCCGTCCCTCTTCGACTAGAGCGCGGTTACAGCGCCGCGCTGACGTTCTATTCCGCCACAGCAAACATGTTCGCGCCGGATCTTGGCTGCAAGGTCCTTGTCTTCTCCGGGGTGGCGGCCAAAAGCCTCCGGCTGGCGCTGAAACACCGGGCGGACCTGGCCGTGTCCGCAGAGCACCGCGCCAGCCTCGCCAGCCGCACGGCGATCGACACCGCCTGCGGGGTGATCATGGGCCAGAACCAGTGCTCCTACGAGACAGCGCTCCAGATCCTCACCCAGGTCTCGAAGCAACGGAACCTCAAGGTCCGCGAAGTGGCTGAAGACCTCCTGCGGGCCATGCCCGGCGGGGTCCCGGCTGCCTACTTCAAAGCCCGCGGCTGACGCGGCAGTTCCTGAGGCGACAACAGAGACTGGATGTAGGCGTCCACTTCGTATCCGCCGGCGGAACCACCGATGCACAACGCGGGCACCTCTCTCAAGGCTTCAGGGCAGCTTCAACGACTGGACAGGCCGGGAGGCAGTGCGTAGATTCTAAGTGGCGGGCATCACATCACGTGATGTCTTCCCCCTTTCAGCCTAGTGCGGGGCCGTTAGGAGATGCCGCTGTAGCCACATGGCGGCCCGAACGCACGCAGCGAAAGAGAGCCGATCATGGCCACCTCGCACTTCGACCAGTTCCTTGAGCAGGTCACCATTGCCGAGTTCGACACCGATTGTCCGCTGTCGGCGGATTGCCTGTATGGGCTGTACATCAGCTGGTGCTTACTCCACGGGCTGGAAGCCAAACCGGACGTCGCCTTCCGCGCCGCCATGTACCGGTGCGGTGTGGATGTTCATGACAGCCGGCTGCGGATGGTTGGCCCGGCCGCCGCGGACTACATCCTGTCCAGCTACCCTGCAGCAGCCTGACAATGTCCATCGATCCACACGGGCCCAGCAGTCACCCGTCCCGGGAACGGGCTGAAGATCCTCGGCTGGTTTGCGCAAAATGCGGCACCGACAGGACCTTGGCGCTGCATTCGATCACGGCCCTGCATCCGCCCTCCGACGACTGGGTGGAGGTGGGATATGCCTGCACCGCGTGCAATGCCCACTACCTTCACCAGGCAGACGTCGTGGCCGTCGCCGCCGTCCTCAACCGCGCCCCATGCTTGGAGGATGTCCTGGTGTTCGGCGGGCATTACATCCACTGCGGCCAACCAATGCAAACGCTCGGCTCACAGATCCGACGGCTCAGCGCGGCCGCTTACACGGACAGCCAACCGGAGGACGCAGTCGACGTCAATCTGGACACGCGGGTCTTGCGCTGTGCCTGCGGTTTCCAGATAGAGCTGCCCGAATAAGAAAGGCTCGAAAATGACCGAAGAAAACCTTGCAGGTGGAGAACCCGGAGTAGCCGGCCGTGGAAATAGCCCGCGTGATAAGGCGCCGGCTGCTGGGTCCCAGCCCACGGGTCCCGTTTCCGCAGAGCCGAAGGGCTATCCGGACGTCGTCGAACCAGACTCCGACGCCCGGCAGGAGCAGTCCGTTTCCGGAGAAGAAGAGGACTTCCTGAGCGAGTAAAGGTCTGAGCGTTGCGGCCCCTCCCACTTCCAGGTGGTCGAGGGACGTTCGGTGATTGAGCCTGTCGAGATTTCGGTTTTGACAGGCTCAACCACCGGGGACGCGCACAACCACCGGGGACGCGCAGGACGGTCAGCGCAGAATGACCGTTCGCCCGCCGTCGAGCATTACCCGTCCTTCACAGTGCCACCGGACCGCGTTGCTGAGCGCCTTGCACTCGGCGTCGCGGCCCACCCGCACCAGATCCTCCGCGGTGTGCGTGTGGTCCACCTCGATGACCTGCTGGGCGATGATCGGACCCTCATCCAGTTCGGCATTGACGTAGTGCGCGGTGGCGCCCACGGTCTTCACGCCGCGGTCGTAGGCCTGGTGGTACGGCTTGGCGCCCTTGAAGCTGGGCAGGAACGAGTGGTGGATGTTGATGGTTTTGCCCGTCAGCTTCGTGGACAGCTCATCGCTGAGGACCTGCATGTAGCGGGCCAGGACCACCAGTTCCACATCAAACTCGTCCACGAGCTCCAGGAGCCGCGCTTCCTGCGCCGGTTTGGTCTCCTTGGTGACGGGCAGGTGGAAGAACGGGATGCCATGCCACTTGACCAGGTCCTCGTGGTCCGTGTGGTTGGAGACCACGGCCACGATCTCCACCGGCAGGTCACCCGTGCGGGCCCGGAACAGCAGGTCGTTGAGGCAGTGCCCGAACTTGGACACCATCACCAGGACCCGGCGCTTGCGGCCGTTCGGCTCCAGCTGCCAGTTCATGGCCCACTCGCCGGCCAGCGGTTCGAAGTCCCGGCGCAGCTCCTCGGTGGTCAGCGGCTGCTTGCCGGACGCGAAGTGCACCCGCATGAAGAACTGCTGGGCGTGCCGGTCACCGAAGTGCTTGGTGTCGATGATGTCGCAGTCGTGCTCGAGCAGGAACCCGGTGATCGCGTGGACGATGCCCGGGGACTCGGCGCAGTTGAGGGTCAGGACGTGTTCGGTTTCCATTTAGCTGTCCCGCGATGCCTTGGCATCGGCGAGCTCAGCCTCGGCGAGGGCCTTCTCCTCGGCCACCACCTTCTCGCCGGCGAGGTCCTGCTGGAACTCGGCGTAGCGGGCCAGATGGGACGGGCGCTTGCGCAGGATGAACCAGGCGACGCCCAGGATGACGAACCAGATGGGTGTGACGAGGAGCGCCAGCAGCGTGTCCGGCTGCGTGGTCAGGGCCCACAGGACGAAGGCGAAGAACGCGAAGACCAGCCAGACCATGGGGATGCCGCCGGGCATCTTGAACTTGGACGCCGTGTGCAGGTGCGGGCGGCGTGAACGGAACTTCAGGTAGCTGGCCAGGATGATGGACCAGACAAAGACGAAGCAGACGGCGGCCACGGTGGTGACCATGTCGAAGGCCTTGGCGATGTCCTTGCCGGCGTACATCAGGACGATGCCGGAGAGCAGCAGGATGCAGGAGAGGAACAGGGCGTTCTGCGGGACCTTGCGGCGGGACAGCCGGCCGAACATCGTGGGGGCGTCGCCCTCCTGGGCCAGGCCGTAGACCATGCGGGAGGTGGAGTAGATGCCGGAGTTGGCCGAGGACATGGCCGAGCTGAGCACCACCAGGTTCACGATGGTGGCCGCGGCGCCGAGGCCGGCCAGGGAGAACATGGCGATGAACGGGCTGTGGCCGGCCTGGAACTGGGTCCACGGGGTGACGGACATGAGGATGATGAGGGCGCCGACGTAGAAGAGCAGCACGCGGATGGGGATGGAGTTGATGGCCTTGGGCAGGTTCTTCTCCGGGTCCTTGGCCTCGGCGGCGGTGGTGCCCACGAGTTCGATGCCCACGAAGGCGAAGACGGCGATCTGGAAGCCGGCTACGAAGCCCATGAATTCGTTCGGGAACATCCCGCCGTGGCTCCACAGGTTGGTGAAGGTGGCCGGGCCGGCGTCGGACTGGAAACCGCTGAAGATCATAAACAGGCCCACGATGATCAGCGCCGCGATGGCGATGATCTTGATCAGGGCGAACCAGAACTCAGTCTCACCGAACGCCCGCACCGTTGCGAGGTTCAGGACCAGCAGGATGACCACGGTGGCGATGCCCGGAATCCACAGCGGCACGCCCGGCCAGAGTTCCTCCGAGTAGGCGGCGATGGCGATGACGTCGGCGATGCCCGTGATCACCCAGCAGAACCAGTAGGTCCAGCCGGTGAAGAAGCCGGCCCAGGGGCCCAGCAGGTCGGCGGCGAAGTCGCTGAAGGACTTGTAGTGCAGGTTGGAGAGCAGCAGTTCGCCCATGGCCCGCATAACGAAAAACAGCATAAAGCCGATGATCATGTAGACGAAGATGACGGACGGGCCGGCCGCCGAGATGGTCTTGCCGGAGCCCATGAACAGGCCGGTGCCGATGGCGCCGCCAATGGCGATCAGCTGGATGTGCCTGTTGCTGAGCTGGCGCTCAAGGTGGGGTGTTTCCTGGGAAACGGTGGATTTAGTTGTCACGTGCTGCTCCTCGAATCAATTCTGGCTGGAGTGCTTTTGTGGAAGACGCGGCCGCTTCGTTGGGAACCGCGTCCAGGTTGTTGAAACTGTAAAGATGGATCCCTGCGATGCCGGGCTGGTTTTCCAGCGCGGCCACCAGGGCGTCGGGTGAGTAGCGGTCACCGCTGAGGAGCTTGCGCGCCAGCGGGCCTTTGCGGCTGAGGAACTTCAGGGAACTTCCGACGCCGATCTTCGTGGCAAGTGCCACCAGCTTGGTCCGCGGCACGGACCCCGCCACACCCGCCCAGACGGGCAGGTTTACTCCCTCGCGGCGCAGGAGCGCTGCGAAGTCGAGGATTTTCGGGGCGTCGAAACACATCTGGGTGACAACGCTCGTGGCCAGGTGCTGCTTGGCTTGCAGGGCATCGATCAGGTCCAGGGCGGCCACCGACGGGTGGCCTTCCGGGTAGCCTGCCACTCCTGCGCGCATCATGCCGCCGGTGTACTGGGCGATGTCTTCGAGCACCGGCAGGGCTGAATCGTACGGGCCGGCCGGATTCTTCCGGTCGCCGCCGATCACAAACACCTCGTTGATGCCGGCCACGTCGCAGTCGCGGAGGATTCCGGTCAGCTCGGCGCGGTCATGGATGCTGCGGGCGGCCAGGTGCGGGATGACCTTGTAGCCGAGCGTGCCCAGCTCCACCGACGCGCGCATGGTCCGTTCGATGCCGTGGTGGGGCAGGCACGTCATGGTCAGGGTGGTGGTCAGCGGGACATTCGCCTGGACCTGGTCCACGATCCCGGCTGATGGGATGATTTCGATCCTGGTGGGGAACATCATTGGTCCTTTCGGGAGATCGGCGCGGTCAGCTGGCACGGGCGGCGAGCAGTGAGCTGGCTTCCTGGCGGGTGCTGCCGGAGGACTCGATGTGGGCGAGTTCGGCGGGGATTTCCCAGCCCTTCTTGCGCATGGCGGTGGCCCAGAGCCGGCCGGCACGGTAGGAGGACCGGACCAGCGGGCCGGACATGACGCCGAGGAAGCCGAGCTCGTCGGCCTCGTTCTGCAGGTCCACGAACTCCTGGGGCTTGACCCAGCGGTCCACCGGCAGGTGCCGTTCGGACGGGCGCAGGTACTGGGTGATGGTGATCAGGTCACAGCCGGCCTCGTGCAGGTCACGGAGCGCTTCGGAGATTTCCTCGCGGGTCTCGCCCATGCCCAGGATCAGGTTGGACTTGGTCACCATGCCCAGCTTCCGGCCCTGCGTGATGACATCCAGGGACCGGTCATACCGGAACGCGGGACGGATCCGCTTGAAGATCCGGGGCACGGTCTCGACGTTGTGCGCGAAGACCTCGGGCTTGGAATCGCAGATCGCCGCGATGTGCTCGGGTTTGCCGGAGAAGTCCGGGATCAAAAGTTCCACGCCGGTGCCGGGGTTCAGCTCGTGGATCTTCCGCACCGTCTCGGCGTACAGCCAGACGCCCTCATCGGCGAGATCATCGCGGGCGACGCCGGTGACGGTGGCGTAGCGCAGCTGCATGGCCTGGACCGAGCGGGCCACCTTGGTGGGCTCGAACATGTCCACCGGGGAGGGCTTGCCGGTATCGATCTGGCAGAAATCACACCGCCTGGTGCATTCGGAGCCGCCAATCAGGAACGTGGCTTCCTTGTCTTCCCAGCACTCGAAGATGTTCGGGCAGCCGGCCTCCTCGCAGACTGTGTGGAGGCCCTCCTTCTTGACGAGGTTCTTGAGCTGGACGTACTCAGGACCCATCTGGACCTTGGCCTTGATCCACTCCGGCTTCCGCTCCACGGGGACAGCCGAGTTACGCTGCTCAACGCGCAGCAGCTTCCGGCCTTCAGGTGCCAGTGTCATCAGTTCTCTTTCCTTAGCATTCCACTACGTTGACGGCGAGGCCGCCCATGGCTGTTTCCTTGTACTTGGAGCTCATGTCCCTGCCGGTTTCCCGCATGGTCACAATCACCTCGTCCAGCGACACCCGGTGGGTGCCGTCGCCCCAGAGCGCCATCTTTGCCGCGTTGATGGCCTTCGCCGCCGCGATGGCGTTCCGCTCGATGCAGGGAACCTGCACCAGTCCGCCGATCGGATCGCACGTGAGGCCCAGGTTGTGCTCCATCGCGATTTCCGCGGCGTTCTCCACCTGCTGGACTGTGCCGCCCATGACTTCTGCGAGCCCTGCCGCCGCCATTGACGACGCCGAGCCCACCTCGCCCTGGCAGCCCACCTCGGCGCCCGAAATGGACGCCTGTTCCTTGTAAAGCACCCCGATGGCAGCGGCCGTGAGCAGGAATTTGACCACAACGTCGTCGCGGTCTTCCTGCGTGGCCTTGTCCATTCCGGGGGCGAAATGCAGCGCGTAATACAGGACCGCAGGGATGATCCCGGCCGCACCGTTGGTCGGGGCGGTGACCACCCGGCCGCCGGACGCGTTCTCCTCGTTGACCGCCAGGGCGATCAGGTTCACCCATTCCTGCCAGTACTTGGGGTCGCGGTCCTTGTCCTCCTTCAGGAGGCGTTCGTGCCAGTCAGGCGCACGACGGCGGACCTTAAGTCCGCCGGGCAGCAGCCCCTCACGCTTGAGGCTGACTTCCACGCACTCCTCCATGACGGAGTAGATGTGCAGCAGCCCTTCGCGGATCTCTTCCTCGGTGCGGGAGGCGCGTTCGTTGACGAACATGACATCCCCGATGGACAGGCCCTTGGACTGGCACCGGCCCAGGAGCTCCGCCGCCGTGCGGAACGGCAGCGGCAGTTCCTTCTTGGACTCGTCCAGTTCCTTCAGGGCCGCGTCCTCTTCGCCTTCGCGGACAATGAAGCCGCCGCCCACGGAGAAGAACGTGGCCTTGTGCAGGACCTCGCCGGCTTCGTCGCTGACGGTGAACGTCATGCCGTTGGTGTGCCGCGGCAGGACGGTCAGCGGGCGCAGGATCATGTCCGTCACGCCGTACGGAAGCTGCACGCCTCCCCCTTCACCGGCGCCGGCAAGCTGCAGCATCCCGGTCTCGGCGATGGCGGCGAGCCGCTCCTCCACCTCGGCCGGCAGGATCTTTTCGGGGTGGTACCCCTCCAGGCCCAGCAGGATGGCCGTCATGGTGCCATGGCCGTGGCCCGTTGCAGCGAGCGACCCATACAGGTCCACCCGCAGCCCCGCGACCCTGTCCAGGACGCCGGCCGCCTTCACTTCCTCCGCAAAAACAGCAGCGGCGCGCATCGGCCCGACAGTGTGCGAGCTTGACGGTCCAATGCCAATGGAAAAGAGATCAAAGACTCCAACGGCCATGATGACTTCCTAACTAAGTTATAAATCAGTGGGTTTCGACAGGCTCAACCACCGGTGGTTGAGCCTGTCGAAACCGGGCCCCCGGTGGTTGAGCCTGTCGAAACCGGGCCCCCGGTGGTTGAGCCTGTCGAAACCGGGTGAGGGGCTAGAGCCCCGGGTACAGCGGGTGGGCTGCGGCGAGTGCCTCAACCCGGTGACGCAGGCCGGAAAGGTCCGCGTCGGCGTCGGCAATCAATGCCTCGGCGATGATGTCCGCAACTTCACGGAACGCTGCCTCGCCGAAGCCACGGGTGGCCAGGGCGGGGGTGCCGATGCGGAGACCGGAGGTGACCATCGGCGGGCGCGGATCGAACGGCACGGCGTTGCGGTTGACGGTGATGTCAATCGCGGCCAGGCGGTCCTCGGCCTGCTGGCCGTCGAGCTCGCAGTTGCGCAGGTCAACCAGGACCAGGTGGACGTCGGTGCCGCCGGAGATCACGGAGATCCCCTTGGCGGTGACGTCCGGCTGGACCAGGCGGTCGGCCAGGATGCTGGCGCCGGCCAGGACACGCTCTTGGCGCTCCTTGAACTCGGGCGTGGCCGCGATCTTGAAGGCCACGGCCTTGCCGGCGATGACGTGCTCCAGCGGGCCGCCCTGCTGGCCGGGGAAGACCGCAGAGTTGATCTTCTTGGCGATGGCGGGATCGTTGGAGAGGATGATGCCCCCGCGCGGACCGGCGAGGGTCTTGTGCGTGGTGGAGGTGACCACGTGGGCGTGCGGCACCGGGCTCGGGTGCAGGCCAGCTGCCACCAGGCCGGCGAAGTGCGCCATGTCCACCATCAGGTACGCACCCACCAGGTCAGCGATCCGGCGGAACTCGGCGAAGTCCAGCTGGCGGGCGTACGCCGACCAGCCGGCCACGATGAGCTGCGGCTTGGTCTCCAGCGCCAGGCGCTCCACCTCGGCCATGTCAATGGTGTGGGTGTCTTCGCGGACCTGGTACGGGACCACGTTGTAGAGCTTGCCGGAGAAGTTGATCTTCATGCCGTGGGTGAGGTGGCCGCCGTGGGCCAGGTTCAGGCCCATGATGGTATCGCCCGGCTTGATCAGCGCGTGCATGACCGAGGCGTTGGCCTGTGCGCCGGAGTGCGGCTGCACGTTGGCGAACTCGGCACCGAAGAGTGCCTTGACGCGGTCGATGGCCAGCTGCTCGATGACGTCCACGTGCTCGCAGCCACCGTAGTAGCGCTTGCCCGGGTAGCCCTCGGCGTACTTGTTGGTCAGGACCGAGCCCTGCGCCTGCATGACCGCGACGGCCGTGTGGTTCTCCGAGGCGATCATTTCCAGGCCATCACGCTGGCGGCCCAGTTCGTCGTCGATCTTGACGGCGATTTCAGGGTCCAGCGTGCTCAGGTCGGCGTCCAGGGACGGCGAAACGACCTGCTCGAAAGCGACAGTTGTTGTGC
This sequence comes from Pseudarthrobacter sulfonivorans, assembly GCF_031454915.1. GTDB lineage: Bacteria > Actinomycetota > Actinomycetes > Actinomycetales > Micrococcaceae > Arthrobacter > Arthrobacter sulfonivorans_C. The sequence goes on from NZ_JAVDRS010000003.1 coordinate 64,931, forward strand.
CGGTGGCCCCTGCGGCGCTCACAGCTCGCCGCCGTTGGCCTCGGCGTATTCCTGCGCGGACAGCAGCGGGCCCTCTTCGGTCACGGTGACCTTGAACAGCCAGCCGGCGCCGTACGGATCGGAGTTGATCAGGGCGGGATCGCTGACGGCTTCGTCATTGATCTCGGTGACCTCGCCGGTGACCGGGGAGTACAGGTCCGAGACGGACTTGGTGGACTCGATCTCGCCGCAGGTCTCCCCCGCAGTAACAGTGGAGCCAACCTCGGGCAGGTCCACGTAAACGATGTCGCCCAGCGCCTCAGCAGCAACAGCGGACACGCCAATAAGGGCCGGGCCTTCACCGTCAATGGCGATCCACTCGTGCTCAGCGGAGTACTTCAGTTCAGCGGCAACTTTAGCCATGTGTATCAATCCTTACGTTTCGAAAATCTGTGGGTGGTCGGGTTGGGCCGGGTGATCCCCGAGGAACCGGCGGACCGGGGTTTTCGAAAGCGTGCGTCAGAGCGACGAAGGAGCAGCACGCGTGAGAACTCCGGTTTGCCGGTTCCGGACCCAAGAGGCGCGGAGGACTTACTTTTGGCGCTTGTAGAACGGCAGGGCGATTACCTCGAAAGGCTCTGCCTTGCCGCGCAGGTCGACGTCCAGGGCGGTGCCCAGTTCGGCGTGCTCGACGTCGACATAGGCCAGTGCAACAGGGTACCCGAGGGTGGGGCTGGGCTGGCCGGAGGTGACTTCGCCCACGACGTTGCCGTCCTTGAGGACCGGGTAGCCGCCACGGCCGGCGCGGCGGCCGAGGCCCTTCAGGCCCACGAGCTTGCGCTTGGACCCGGCTGCCTTGGACGCTTCGAGGGCCGAGCGGCCCACGAAGTCGCCTTCCTTGGACTTGAGCGCCACCACGGGGCCCAGACCGGCGTCGAACGGTGAACGCTCGAGGGACAGCTCGTTGCCGTACAGCGGCATGCCGGCTTCCAGGCGCAGCGAGTCGCGGGACGCGAGGCCGCACGGAATGATGCCGAACTCGGCCCCTGCTTCGGCGACCTTTGCCCACAAGTCAGCGGCGGCGTCGTTCGGTACAAAGAGCTCGAAGCCGTCTTCGCCGGTGTAGCCCGTGCGGGCCAGGATGACGTTGTGGCCGGCGATGGTGAGCTCGTTGAACGCGTAGTACTTCAGGTCGGTGACCAGCGCGTGCTGGGCCTCATCGGTCAGCTTGAGCAGGATGGCCTCGGCCTTGGGACCCTGGACGGCGATCAGCGAGGTTGCCGCGGAGGCGTCCTCCACCTTCACGTTGAAGGCCACGGCGCGCTCGGCCAGGGCGACGGCGACGGTGGGTGCGTTGCCTGCGTTGGGGACCACGAGGTACTTCTCGTCGCCGAAACGGTAGACGATCAGGTCATCGATGATGCCGCCGTCGGCGTTGCAGATGAGCGAGTACTTGGCCTTGCCGTCCGCGATGGCGGAGAGCTTGCCCACGAGGGCGTAGTCCAGGAACGCGCCGGCTTCCAGGCCGGTGACCCAGACTTCGCCCATGTGGGAGAGGTCGAACAGGCCGGCAGCCTTGCGGACTGCGTGGTGCTCGGCCAGCTCGGAGCTGTACTTCAGCGGCATCTGCCAGCCACCGAAATCGGTGAAGGAGGCGCCGAGTTTCTTGTGCTCTTCGTACAGAGCGGTGTAGTTCTCAGTCATTGGATAAGCCTTTCATGCGGCCGGGGGTGCGAATTTAGTTTTCGAATTCGGAGAGCGGCGGGCAGGAGCAGATGAGGTTGCGGTCTCCGCCGGCGCCGTCGATCCGGCCGACCGGCGGGAAGTACTTGTCCTGCTTGAGGTGGTGGACCGGGAAGACGGCCTGCTCACGCGGGTACTCTCGTTTCCAGTCGGAAGATACGACGGCGGCCGCGGTGTGCGGTGCGTTCCGCAGCGGGGAGTTCTCCACGCTGAAGTCCCCGTTGGCGACCTGGTCGATTTCCTGGCGGATGGTGATCATCGCGTCGATGAACCGGTCGATCTCGGCCAGGTCCTCGGACTCGGTGGGCTCCACCATCAGGGTGCCCGCAACCGGGAACGCCAGGGTGGGGGCGTGGAAGCCGTAATCGATCAGGCGCTTGGCCACATCCTCGGCCGTCACCCCGGTCTTGCCGGTCAGCTCGCGCAGGTCCAGGATGCACTCGTGCGCCACCAGCCCGCCCTCGCCGGTGTAGAGGACCGGGAAGTACTCATTCAGGCGGGCCGCGACGTAGTTCGCCGCGAGCAGGGCCGACTTGGTGGCCTCGGTCAGGCCCTCGGCACCCATCAGCTTCACATACGCCCAGGAGATCGGGAGAACCCCGGCGGAGCCGAAGTTCGACGCCGAGATCGCCACGCCGTGCCCATCTTCGTGGGCGGCCTTGTTCGCGTCCCCGGGCATGAACGGTGCCAGGTGCGCCTTCGCCGCGACCGGGCCCACGCCGGGGCCGCCGCCGCCGTGCGGGATGCAGAAGGTCTTGTGCAGGTTCAGGTGCGAGACGTCGCCGCCGAACTTGCCCGGCTGCGCCAGCCCCACCAGGGCGTTCAGGTTCGCCCCGTCCACATAGACCTGGCCGCCCGCGGCGTGGACCGCGTCGCAGATCTCGGTCACGTCCGCGTCGTACACGCCGTGGGTGGAGGGGTAGGTGATCATGATCGCGGACAGGGCGTCCCTGTTCGCCTCGATCTTCGCGTACAGGTCCGTGTGGTCAATGCTGCCATCAGCCGCCGTGGCCACGACCACGACCTTCATGCCGGCCAGGACCGCGGAGGCGGCGTTGGTGCCGTGCGCGGAGGCCGGGATCAGGCAGACGTTGCGCTGTGCATCGCCGTTGGCCAGGTGGTAGCCGCGGATCGCGAGCAGGCCCGCGAGCTCACCCTGGGAGCCGGCGTTCGGCTGCAGGGAGACCTGGTCGTAGCCGGTGATCTCGGCCAGGTCGTTCTCGAGGCCGCTGATCAGTTCGCGCCAGCCCACCGTCTGGGACTCCGGGGCGAACGGGTGGATCGAGGCGAACTCCGGCCAGGAAATCGCCTCCATCTCCGCGGTCGCGTTCAGCTTCATCGTGCACGAACCCAGCGGGATCATGGTTCGGTCCAGCGCCAGATCCCGGTCACTGAGCTTGCGGATATACCGCAGCAGCTGGGTCTCGGAACGGTGCGTGTTGAACACCGGGTGCTGCATGAACTCGGATGTGCGGAGCACTGACTCGGGCAGGTCGAAGCCCTTCGCGTCCACCACGGGACCGGCGCCGAAGGCGACGGCGATCGAGGACAGGACATCCGCCGTCGTGGTTTCATCAGCGGAAACACCGATGGTGTCCTCGTCGATGTGGCGCAGGTTGATGCCGCGTGCTTCGGCGGCGGCGATGACCTTGGCGGCCTTGCCCGGGACGGAGACCGTGACGGTGTCGAAGAAGGTCTCGGTGACCAGTTCACGGCCGGCGGCCTTCAGCGTGGTGGCCAGGGTGCGGGCGTGGTGGTGGACGCGCTCGGCGATCGCCTTCAGCCCGTCCGGACCGTGGTACACGGCATAGAACGAGGACACGATGGCCAGCAGCGCCTGCGCGGTGCAGATGTTGGACGTGGCCTTCTCACGGCGGATGTGCTGCTCGCGGGTCTGCAGCGCCAGACGGTACGCGGGGACACCGGCGTCGTCCTTGGACACACCCACCAGGCGGCCGGGCATCGACCGCTCCAGGCCCTTCGCAACCGCCATGTATGCCGCGTGCGGGCCGCCGAAGAACAGCGGCACCCCGAAACGCTGGGTGGAACCGACCGCGATATCCGCGCCCTGCTCACCGGGAGGGGTGATCAGGGTCAGGGCCAGCAGGTCGGCGGCGACGGTCACGAGCGCACCGCGTTCCTTGGCGGCGGCGATCACGCCGGCGTGGTTGAACACCCGGCCGGACACGCCCGGCTGCTGCAGGACGATGCCGTTGATGACACCCTCCGGCAGGCCCTGGGACAGGTCAGCGACCTCCACCTCAAAGCCCAGGGCCTCGGCCCGGCCCTTGACGACCGCGATGGTCTGCGGCATCACGTCGGCGTCCAGGACGGTCTTGCCGTCGCGGGCCTCTTTGTTCTTGTTCGCCCGGCGCATCATCAGGACGGCTTCGGCCACGGCAGTGGCTTCATCCAGCAGGGATGCATTGGCGATCGGCAGGCCCACCAGGTCCTGGACCATGGTCTGGAAGTTCAGCAGCGCCTCAAGCCGGCCCTGGGAAATCTCGGGCTGGTACGGGGTGTACGCGGTGTACCAGGCCGGCGCCTCAAGGATGTTCCGGCGGATCACGGCGGGCGTCACGGTGTCGTAGTAGCCCTGGCCGATCATCTGCACAGCCGTCTTGTTCTTGCCCGCGAGCTTACGCAGCTCAGCCAGGACCTCAACCTCACTCAGGGCGTCCTTGAGGGCAAGCGGCTTGGCCTGGCGGATGGAATCGGGAACGGCAACGTCAACAAGGCCATCAACGGTGTCGTAACCGACAGTTTTGAGCATGGTGTCGATATCGGCCTGGCGGCGCGCGCCAATATGCCGGTCGGCAAAGGTGGTGGGGGACGACTGAACGGTCATGAAGGAACTCCATAATTCAGGTGGCGTGCTGGGTACGCCACATTGATTCGGGTTCCTCCCCGCTCTGTAGGGGACCTGAGAGTTTCCGCGCCGCCTGCTTTTACAGGGTGGCACTTGCACCGTCGGTGAGCCCGTTGCCGGACTGCTTTCCAGAGTTGCCTAACCGCGGCGGTACGTGGGCCTGAGAGATTCCTGGGGAGGATTTGCTCCTACGGCGCCTGCTGAACGTACCGGCAGAACTCTCCCGCCGCAGATCAATAGCATGTGCCACTTCGTCAGTGACACGCCTCACAGCTTACTTGGATTTCCCGCTACCTGCAATTCTTGGGGGCGGGACGAACATCACACTTTCCCATCCCTCACCACAACGCGGGGTCACTTTTTGCTCGATAACGGCGGTGTATTGGGCGTGGAATGACCCCGCGTTGCTATCTGGCTAAGCGTTGGAGCGCTTGCGCCGCCGTCTTTCGTTATGACGCAGCTGCAGGATGCGCGCTCCGCCGGCGATGGCCACAAGAATCCCGCCTCCGACGGCAGCTATGAAGAAGGCCACGCCCTGGGCGAGGCTGCCCTCCCAGCCCAGGAACCGGACCGCGACCATGTCCTGGTTCTGGATAAAGAAAATGATCAAAAGCACCAGCACCACGAGGCTGACCGCCACCGCACTCCAGATGACCGCGGCCCGGGTTGTCCGAGTCTTATCAGCGGCATCGCCAGGACGTGCAGTGCCCGGCGCAGTTCGTGCAGGGCCAGGCGCGGGCCGCTGGTCCCTGGGCTGGGACGGCGGCGGCGGAGGCATCTCGGAAGGTTGCAGCGGTTCTTCTGAACTCATACCGTCATTGTCTCCCTCTCCGCGGGCTTTCGGGGTTAACCGGGCCGGGTGACGGTGTGGGCTTCGGGCCGTCAGGCCGGAACGTCGGCCGCCAGCCGCTCACCGTTGTAATACTCGAGGTGCCAGCCCTCGTCGGCGTGGTGGTGGGCCAGGTTAAGCACGGCGTTGTCGATGCTGTGCAGGGTGCGGCCGATTGCTCGGCTCAGGCTCACGCGCAGCAGGGTGCCGTGGGCCACCACCAAAACGCGCCGACCGCGGAACTCCTCGGCCAGTGCTTCCAGCGCGCCCAGCCCGCGGCTTGCTGCATCATCTTCGGTTTCGGCGCCCTGGAAACCGCCCGGAATGCGCAGCGCATCCAACTCAGGGCCATCCTGCATGCCTTCCGCCTGCCCAAAACTGCGCTCGGTGAGCTCCGGAACGTGCCGGGCCACGCTGATCCCGAGCCCCTCGGCGATGAGGTTGGCCGTTTCCGCGGCCCGGCTCAGCGGCGAGGACACCACGGCATCCCATTCGTGACCGGACAGGACACTGACGGCGTCGCGCGCCTGGCCGCGGCCAACGTCGTTCAGGGGAATGTCGGTTCCGCCCTGCAGCCGGCGCTGCGCGTTCCAGTCAGTCTGGCCATGGCGGACGAGGGCGAACGTCGTGAGGGTCATGCCTTCCATTGTCCCCGACGCGGGGCGGGCCCCGGACAACGCCGTGAACGCCCGTAGCCCTGCAGTCACGCAGAGCCGCTCAGGCGCTCAGACGCTCAGCCGCCCAGGCGCCCAGGCGCCCAGGCGCTCCGCCAGCATCCGGGCCACCGCAAGGCCCCGCGACTCGGGCACCCCGGGATCAGGTTCCCCGTCAGCGGCAGGGGCGGCAGCGCCGACGTCGGACGCCACCTGCTCCCAGCGGTGCAGCTCCTGAACCACAAACCGCCACGCGTCTTGCGGCAGCGCCACGGTGAGCTCGTCACCCTTGGGCGGCCAGCCGCCCCAGCCGTCCTGGTGCCGCGGGTGCGCACGGGTGGCCGCCCAGCCGGCTTTGCGGATCTCCGCGCCCTGCGCAACGACCGATTCGTCGCCGTCCGTGGACGCCATGGCCACCGTGTTGTCGATGGTCGCATCGATGATCAGCCAGTCATCCACGGGCATGGTCAGGCTGAGCGCTTCGTTCCCCATGCCTCGAAGTTAACGCACTATCGGTCCCGCGGCGGGACGCCGCCCACGAGGGGAACCACCGTGACCGTGGCGAGATTGCGCAGCGAGTCGCGCGCCCTCGCTTCCAGGCGATGCGCGACGGCGGCGAACTCCGCCAGGTGCGCGCCGCCGTCAGCCGGGACGCTGATTTCCGCGTGCAGGTGGTGGCCGCTCCACCTCAGCCGGGAGGAACTCCCCGCCGGCGCTTCGTCGGCGACCAGTGCGGCGAGCCGGTCCGACAGGGCAGGATCGACGCCGTCCAGCAGCCGGCGGCCGACGTCGCGGACGGTGCCCCACAGCAGCACACCGATGGCCGCGGAAATCAGCAGGCCAACAATGGGATCCGCGAGCGGGAAGCCCAGCCAGATGCCAATGACCCCCGCCACGACAGCCAGCGACGTGAAGCCATCGGTCCGGGCGTGGATGCCGTCCGCCAGCAGTGCCGCCGAACCGATTCGGCGGCCCACCCGGATCCGGTAGATGGCCACGAGCTCATTCCCGGCGAAACCCACCAGGCCTGCCGCCAGCACCCAGCCCAGGTTGTGCACGGGCTGCGGCTCAAAGAAGCGGCGGATGGATTCGACGGCGGCCACCACCGCCGAGAGGGCGATCATGGCCACAATGAACAGGCCTGCGAGGTCCTCCGCCTTGCCCAGGCCGTACGTGAAGGTGCGTGAGGCCGGCCTGCGTCCAAGGACAAACGCGATCCAGAGCGGGACGGCGGTGAGGGCATCGGAGAAGTTGTGGACCGTGTCCGCCAGCAGCGCCACGGAGCCGCTGATCAGGACGATGGCCAGCTGGAACAGCGACGTCGCCCCGAGGCCCAGCAAGGAGATTTTGACGGCCCGGATGCCCTGGGCGCTGCTCTCCAGCGCGTCATCAACGGAGTCTGCGGAGTCGTGGGAGTGCGGAACGAACAGTTGCTGGAGCCAACCCTTGAGCCCGGTTGCGTAGTCATGGGTGTGGGCGTCGCGGCCGTGGCTGTGGCTGTGGTGCGCCTCGTGGCCGTGGTGCGTATCCTCACCGTGGTGATGCCCGACGTCGAGCGTTTCCCCGTGCTCGTGCGGGTGGCTGCCGGCAGCGGCAGGCTTGTGGCTCATCTTCCGGGCTCCTGCCTGGGGTGCGGCGCCATGCCGTGGTGCGGGGCTGTACCCAGTGCGTGCTCGGCCTGGTGAATGGCGTCTGCCACCAGCTGCCAGGCGTGGCCGTCCTGCAGCCGGTAGAAGACTTTGGTCCCTTCCTGACGCGTGGACACCATCCGGGCCAGCCGCATTTTGGCCAGGTGCTGGGAGACTGACGGGGCTGACTTACCGGCAATCCCTGCGAGCGCGTTGACGGTCAGTTCGCCTTCGCGGAGGGCCAGGATCAGGCGTACGCGTGTGGCATCGGCGAGCATGGCGAAGACTTCCACAGCCAGTTCGACGTACTGGCTGTCCGCGGCGAGGCGGGAAGTATTCGTATCTGCATTCATACGCAGATACTTACATAGAAGTGGCCCGCGCCTCAAGTACATGGCATCCCAAACGGTTGACCAATATACCCCCTAGGGGTATATTCAAAGTGTTGTCAGTGAAGTGGTATGTCCAGGCCGGTGCCCCGCACCGCCGTCACAGCCGTTCAACCCCAGCGCTCATCCGTTCGTCGCGAAGGAAGAAACCTGACATGCCTGAGACCGGGCACCAAAACCACAACCACCACCAGCCGGGCGGAGTCGGCGTGCGGGGCCATAACGGCGCGAGCCACGGCTCCGGCCAGAGCACACAAAACCACCACGCACCGAGCCACCCCGACGATGACCACGCGGTCCACACTGCTGGCCAGCACGCCGGCCACAGCACGGCCATGTTCAAGAACCGGTTCTGGCTGACGCTTGCCCTCTCGGTTCCGGTGGTCTACTTCAGCCCTATGGTGGGGCACCTGCTCGGCTATATGCCGCCGATGTTTCCCGGTTCGGTCTGGATCCCGCCCGTGTTGGGAACCGTCATCTTCCTCTACGGTGGCCAGCCGTTCCTTAAGGGCGGCGTGCAGGAGCTGAGGAACCGCCAGCCGGGAATGATGCTGCTGATCGCCATGGCCATCACGGTGGCGTTCGCGGCGTCCTGGGTCACCAGCCTGGGAATCGGCGGCTTCGATCTGGACTTCTGGTGGGAACTGGCCTTGCTGGTGGCCATCATGCTGCTGGGCCACTGGATCGAAATGCGGGCCCTCGGCTCGGCACAGGGCGCCCTGGACGCCCTCGCCGCGCTGCTGCCGGATGAGGCGGACCGCATCACCGACGCCGGCACGGAGACGGTGCCGGTGTCTGAACTTCGCGAAGGCGACATTGTCCTGGTCCGCTCCGGGGCCCGGATGCCGGCCGACGGCACGGTGGTGGACGGCCAGGCCGAATTCGACGAGTCCATGATCACCGGCGAATCCAAAACCGTCCCGCGGTCCGTGGGTGACGCCGTGGTGGCAGGAACCGTTGCCACGGATAACAGCGTCCGCGTCCAGGTGACCGCCGTCGGCGAAAACACGGCCCTTGCAGGGATCCAGCGCCTGGTGGCCGAGGCCCAGGCCTCCTCCTCCAAGGCCCAGGCCCTGGCCGACCGCGCGGCAGCGTTCCTGTTCTACTTCGCCGCCGGCGCCGGCGTTATCACGTTCATTGCGTGGACCCTTATGGGCAGCATCCCGGAGGCCGTTACCCGAACCGTCACGGTACTCGTGATCGCCTGCCCGCACGCCCTGGGCCTCGCCATTCCGCTGGTGATCGCCATCTCCACGGAACAGGCAGCCCGGGCCGGCGTCCTGATCAAGAACCGGATGGCGCTCGAACGCATGCGTACCGTCGACGTAGTCCTGTTCGACAAGACCGGCACCCTGACCACCGGCGAACCGGACCTCAAGGACCTGGCGGTGGCGCCGGGCATCGAGCCGGACAGCCTGCTGGCCCTGGCCGCGGCCGTCGAATCCGACAGCGAACATCCCGTGGCCCGGGCCATCGTCCGTGCCGCCCGCCAGCGTGATCTGGCCCTGCCGGCTGCCAGTGGTTTCAGCTCGCTGACTGGACGCGGCGTGCGCGCCACCGTGGACGGACGCACCGTGCACGTTGGCGGGCCCGCGCTCCTGCGCGAGCTCGGCGTCGCCGTCCCTGTTTCCCTGGCAGTTTCCACCCGCGAATGGATGGACCGGGGTGCCGCTGTGCTGCATGTAATTGACGACGGCGGCCGCGTCTTGGGTGCCGTGAGTCTCGAGGACGCCGTCCGGACCGAGTCGCGGCAGGCCGTCGCGTCCCTGCAGAACCGCGGCGTCAGGGTTGCCATGATCACCGGCGATGCGCTGCAGGTGGCCCAGGCTGTGGCGGCGGACCTGCACATCGACGAGGTGTTCGCCGAGGTCCTGCCCGCGGACAAGGACAAGAAGGTGGCTGAGCTCCAGGCCCGCGGCCTGAAAGTGGCGATGGTGGGTGACGGCGTCAACGACTCCCCGGCGCTCGCCCGGGCCGAGGTGGGAATCGCCATCGGCGCCGGAACCGACGTTGCCTTGGAATCGGCGGGCGTGGTCCTGGCCGGGAACGACCCGCGGGCGGTCCTGTCCATGGTGGATCTCTCCCGTGCCAGTTACCGGAAAATGTGGCAGAACCTGGTGTGGGCCGCCGGCTACAACGTCTTGGCCGTGCCGGTTGCAGCGGGCGTCCTGGCCTTCGCCGGCGTAGTGCTGTCCCCCGCTGCGGGCGCGGTGCTGATGTCCGCCTCCACCATCGTGGTGGCGCTCAATGCCCAGCTGCTGCGGCGAATGAAACTCAACCCCACAGAGGAACGTTGACCCACTGTAAGGCCGGGATGATTCCAGGCACGATGAGAAGAGGCACCATCATGGCAGCAACGGCACGCGCGGTGGCCGGTACCCTCCTGCGCGCCGGCCTGGCAGCGGCCGTGTTGGCAATCATCGCCGGCATCTTCGGCATGCACGTTATGACCGGCAACCATGCTGCCCACGGAACCCATACTGCAGCGGTGCATGCGTCTGGGGTGCATGCGTCTGGTGCGCAAAAGGGGGCAGTGCACGCTGAGCATGGCCCCGCAGATCATCAGGAGCAGCCTAGCCCGGCCGCGCCCCCCGCCGGCGCCACGTCCTGCGAAGGCTCGTGCCAGAGTATGCAGGAGGCCGGAACATCCTGCATACCCTCCGCCCAGGCGGGGACACTGGCACTCTTCCCGCCGCATCAAACCGGTGCCGCGTTCCACGCACCCGCAGCCCGCGGCGGCCCCGCCGTGGCCTATGCCTACACTCCCCCGAGCCCAACACCCGGCGACTTGTCCATCAGCCGGACGTAACCCGGAACTGCACCATGCCCACCCACAGCAGTTCCCCCCACGTTTGAAGGACACTTTCCATGAACACCAAGATTCGCACCACCATGATCACTGCTGCCCTGGCGGCCTCCCTGGGCCTGGCCGGCTGCGCAACCAATTCCACCCCCGTCGGCGGGAACACCATGCCGGGCATGCCCCACGGCAGCTCCGGCCCCGTGTCCAGCATGATGCCGGACGCCAACGCCGACCATAACCAGGCGGACATCATGTTCGCCCGGATGATGATCCCGCACCATGCCCAGGCGGTGGAGATGAGCGACATCATGCTGGCAAAGTCGGACATCCCGGCCGACGTCACCACCCTAGCCACCCGGATCAAGGCGGCCCAGGCGCCCGAGATCGAACAAATGACAGGTTGGCTGAAGGCATGGAACCAGCCCACGGGAATGATGGACGGCACTACCATGCCCGGCCACTCGATGGGCGGCATGGTGGATGCGGAGGGCATCGAAAGGCTCAAGTCCGCCGCCGGAACGGACGCTGTCCGGCTTTTCCTCACCCAGATGATCGGCCACCATGAAGGCGCCATCACCATGGCAAAGCAGGAGATCTCGGCGGGCAAGTACCCCGAAGCCACTGACCTCTGCCGGGCCATCGTCACTTCGCAGGCAGCGGAAATCGTGGAGATGAAGTCGCTGCTCGCCGGCCTCTGACCCCCACCCCCTAGGACGCTCGTTACCTTTTTCGTAGCCCCTTTTCTGGTGCAGGATGTGGGGTGAACTGCTCCCCGAAAGTCGAAACTGAATTTCTCAGTCCAACTTCCGGGGAGCAGTTCAAAAGGTAACGAGCGTCCGGGAAAAACCCACATCAAGTGGGAGAGCGTCGGGGTGTGGGGAGAGCCTGAGGCGCGGGCGTGTTAAGTTGAAAGATACGTCCGGCCGTACCCGGTCCGGCGCCCCGGCTGGAAAGAGAACTTCCGTGGAATCCCCCGCACCTGCCCCTGCACCCGTGCGAATCCTGACCGTCTGCACCGGCAACATCTGCCGCTCCCCCGTTGCCGAACGGCTCCTGCAGGCGGGACTGGACCAGGTGATGCCGGGCGGATTTGTGGTGACCAGCGCCGGAACACGGGCCATGGTGGGCGACCCCATGCAGCCGCTGTCCGGGGACATCGTGCGCACCTTCGGCGGAAACCCGGACCGTTTCGTCTCCCGGCAGCTCACCAGCAAGATCCTCCGCGGCGTGGACCTGGTGCTCACCATGACCTCCGGGCACCGCGGCGAAGTGCTCCAGCTGGACGCCTCCCTGCTCAAACGCACCTTCACCATCCGCGAATTCGCCCGGATGCTCGATATTTTGGACGACCGCGCCGACGGCACCGCGCACCATCCGGGAACGGCCGACGGCGGCTCTCCCCTGAGTGCCAACACCGCCTTCTGGCGTGGGCTGCCCGCCCGTGCGGCAGCCGTCCGGCACCTGTCCCTGCCTGCGGACTCCGCCGAGAACGACATCATCGACCCCTACCGCCGCGGGCCCGAGGTCTACCGCCAGATGGAAGACGAACTGGCCCCGGCGATCGTCTCCGTGCTGCGCCACGCACGCCTGAATGTTCCCGCTTAACCCGGCGCGCCGGCGTCGTACGCCCACTGCCCCCGCGCTGACCCCTGGCGGCGGTATCTTCCCTGTTCAAGCGTTAGGAAAACGACACATACCTACCCATGGCGGGAACCGGCTCCGGGGGCGGACACTAAGTCATGGTGAGCACCCCAAGCGGTCCTGATCCGATCGGCCCCGGCACTCCAGGCACTCCTGGCCCCGAAACTCCTGCGCCTGCCGGGCAGAAGCGGCGGCGCGTCACCGCGGCCGTGCTGTCGCTGGTGCTGGTGGCCGTGGTGGCCATCTCCGCCCTCGTCTTCAGCCGCCCGGCTGTGGAAGTTGCAGCCCCGGAGCCGGTAGCAGCCGAGACCGCCACCCCGGCCCCGTCAAAGACGACGCCCCCGGCTCCCCCGCCGCCGGAACCCATAGCGAAACTCCGCGCCGGGCCCATGAACATCCTGGTGATCGGCAGCGACAGCCGCGCCAACGCCAGGAAACAGGCGGCCACCACCAAAGCCAAAGGCGAGTACCAGGATCACCGCGCTGACACCCTGATGCTGGTCCATGTCCCCGCAGACCGGCGGAGCGTGCACGTGGTCTCCATCATGCGGGACCTGTACGTGGACATCCCCGGCTACGGTGCCTCCAAGATCAACGACAGCCTGTCGGTGGGCGGCATTCCGCTGGCGGCGAAGACCGTGGCGGCCCTGATGGGCACCCGGATCGACCACACCTTAATGCTGGACTTCAACGGTTTCAGGGCTCTCACCGACGAGCTGGGCGGCATCAAGGTGAACGTCACAGTGCCGTTCCAGTCCACGCACGACACGAAGCACGTCTTCACCCGGGGCATCAACCACCTCAACGGTCAGGCGGCCCTGGAATTTGTCCGCGAGCGCTACGCCTTTGTTGATGGCGACTTCCAGCGGGTCCGGAACCAGCAGACGTTCCTCCGCGCCATCCTGGCCCGGCTGACCAGTGGCGGCGTGCTCCAGGACGTCACTTCCGTGCGGGCGCTGGTGAAGTTCGCGGGGAAGTACCTCACCGTGGACCAGGGCTTTGATCCCGTAAGCGTGGCGGTCCTGGCGTACGCGATGCGCGGAATCGACGCCAAGAGGATCGTCTCGCTCACCCTGCCCACCGCCGGGGTGGGCACGGCGCCGGGCGGCGCGTCCGTGGTGTTCCCGGACTACAACGGGATCGCCCAGATGGCCGCTGCGATGCGCGCGAGCCGGCTGCCCCAGTACGCGGCTGGGCGCTGACCTCTGCCTCGGTGGCGGGGTCCTTCCGTCTCCAGGGACACAGATGGCCCCCGGCTTGAGCCGGGGGCCATCTTGGGTCAACGCCGTGTCAGCTGCGCGTGGGGTCCGGGTGGAGCGGCACCGGCCCTGGGTCCGGGACGGGCAGCGGTCCGGGCGGCTCCGGGGTCGGGACCGGGCTGGGCCTGTCGGGCCCCGGATGCCCGGGATGCGTGGGATCCGGCGTTAAAGGATCCGGCCCCGGCTCGGGCGGGAACGGCTCGGGTTCGTGCACTGGCGGGATGGTCATTGAACTTCCCCTCTCACGCTGGGCGGATGCGCCTTTGCGTGATCAGGATACGCCAGCCCCTGTTTCCGGATCTACGGCGTCAGACTCTGTTGACGTTCACCTTTACGTTGGGGCACGAATCCGCGTAGCGGATCAGCGCGGCCTTCTCGGCGCTGTCCACGCGCAGGCCCCACCGGATCTTCACGGCGATCCACTGGCCGATGTAGGCGCACTTGTTCGCGGGCGGCATCCACGATTCCGGGCCCCTCGCCTGCTTGGCGGAGTTCAGGGCCGACGTCTGGGCGTTCAGGGACCTAGAGTCGCCCATATCGTTGTAAAACGCCACCCGCCGCGCCTGCGACCAGGAGCGCGCCCCGGAACCCCACGCCTCGTGGACCGGGACGGTGTGATCGATTTGCACCGCAGAGGCGGAGGTGTGGGTCCGGTTGTCCCAGCTGGTCAGCCAGCGGCCCGTACGGACCGTGCACCTCCGGCTGGTGGTGTATGTCGCGGCACTACGCGCCTCTTGGAGGAGCACTTCGGCGCGGGTGTTCTGGCAGTCGCGGTTGGTGTCGAGCCAGGAGCCGAAGTAGCGGGTCCGGTCGTACCCGGCGTTGCTTTCGGCAGCGACCGGAAGCGACCGCGCCGCGGTGCGCAGCGTCGCCGAGTAGTAGGTGGCGGCCTCCGCCGGCACGGCGATGCCCGCGAGCAGGAGTCCCGCGGCCAGGCCTGAGGCGGCAAGGGACCTGCCCACGGCCGCCCGGCCGAAAAATGAAACGAGCAGAGTCGCCCGAATCCAGACGTGTTTGAACCGGCCTGCCGGCATGGTGCCCCCAATAGGTAATGAAATTCTGATGCGCACTGGTTGACGCGACAACCAGCATGACAGCGGAAAAGTGCCGGGGACGGGTTCTTGATCGGGTCTTGATTCAAACCTGTGCCAATGCTTCGGCGGGCGACTCGAAGGCACCGCCGGTGTCACCTCCGCCGCGGAGGCCGTCCGGCAGCTGAAGGTGGAAGCCTCACAGTTGATGCGGGAAATTCCCGAACGCTTTATCAGTGCCCGACGTCGGTGCAACAGGAAGTGAGACAGCGTCGGTCAAAAACCCCATAAGTGAAGAGCGTCCGGGTGGGGCGGGCTGACCTCGGCGGGCAGCGTCTAGGCCGGGCGGCGCAGGGGGTGCGGGTTGTATGCCGGCACGTCCAGCTCGTCTTCGTCGTGCACCACCGGGACGGCGAAGGACACCACATAACGGGCTTCAGCGGCGTCAGTGGAGCGGATGGTCAGGCTTCTGGTGCCAGGCGGTAGCGACGGCTTGAATACCTGGATGTTTCGGGTACCCATGCTGACGGAATCCCGGAAGTGGTAAGCCGTGCCCCAATGATCCTCCACGACAATCTTGGGGATTGCACTTCCCGCAGCGGACTCGACATGGATGTTGACCACTAGGCAGGTGCTCCAGACCTCCACGGAGAGCACTGTAAAGTCGGCGGCCCGGGTCATGTGCAGCCCGAAAGTGGGCGGCAGGAGCATCAGGCGGAGGGTGCCTTTCGGGATTATGTTTCTCATTGTCATCGACCCCAATTACTAAGTGTGCTACCTATTACCGCGCGGTAATGACGCCATGTCAAGAGCCCGGCCTGCTCCCTGTGGAAAGCCGCACTGACCTGCGCTAACGCGTGGTACCGCGCGCGGTGACAGCCCTGCGGAACCAGGCCCGCCGCCGTCGGCCGTTAGACGTATCTAAAAGTGGGTACGCCGTCATTAATGCCCCTGCACCCGGCGGGCGGCATGCGGCGACGGGGTGATCGGTCTTGGAAAACAGCGGGTTGACGCAGGCGGTGCGGGAAGCCGGAGCGGTGGAGCTCATCCTGGTCCGGCACGGCGAAAGTGAAGGTAACGTGGCGGCCACCGAGGCCAGCCGGGCCGGGGCCGACGTGATCGATGTGCCTGCCCGGGATGCGGATGTCACTCTGTCCAACACCGGGCAGGACCAGGCACTCGCCCTCGGCAGGGCCCTGGCTTCCATCACGGAGGAGCTCAGGCCCGATGCCGTGGTTTCGTCCCCCTATGTAAGGGCGTACCAGACGGCGGAGATCGCCGTGGAAACCGCCGGCTGGCCACTCAAGGTCCGCACCGACGAGCGCCTCCGCGACCGTGAACTCGGCATCCTGGACATGCTCACCCGCCAGGGCGTGGACCGCCGGCACCCGGACGAGGCCGAACGCCGGCTGTGGCTCGGCAAGTTCTACTACCGGCCGCCGGGCGGTGAGTCCTGGGCGGACGTGGTGCTGCGGCTGCGCTCCGTGCTCAGCGAACTGAACAGCCTGGGCAGTGGCCACCGCGTGATGCTGGTGTGCCACGACGCCCTGATCCTGCTGGCCCGGTACGTCCTGGAAGGGATGACCGAAGCGGAAATCCTGGACCTGGCCGCCAGCACGTCGGTCCTGAACGCGTCCATCACCCGCTATGTGCGCCCGGAAGGACAGGGGCCCTGGACATTGGAAAGTTTCAACGTGGCGGACCACCTCACCGCCCAGGGCGTCGAAGTCACCGAACACGCAGGGGATGCCAATGTCCACCCGCGGTAACGGCCGCAGGCCGGCGCGTGGTGGGACCGGGTCTGGCAGGACTGGCTCTGGCGGACAGTCGGCGGACGGCTCCCTCGCGACGCCTGTCACGCCGTCCCTGCTGCGGGGCTGGCCGCTGCCGTCCGCCGGTGAGGACAAGTACTCCCGTGGGTCGGTGATGGTGATCGGCGGTGCCCGGGCAACGCCAGGGGCGGCTCTGCTTGCCGGCACCGCAGCGCTCCGTGCCGGCGCCGGCCGGCTCACCATGGCCGTCGCCGAATCTGTCGCAATGCAATTGGCCGTCACCCTCCCGGAAGCCGGCGTGACAGGAATTCCAGAAACCAAGGACGGCTCCGTGCGTGGCTTTGGACTGGAGCCGATCTATGCAGAACTTGAAAGCGCCGACGCGGTCCTGATTGGTCCGGGACTTGATGATATGGACGG
Source organism: Pseudarthrobacter sulfonivorans (assembly GCF_031454915.1). GTDB lineage: Bacteria > Actinomycetota > Actinomycetes > Actinomycetales > Micrococcaceae > Arthrobacter > Arthrobacter sulfonivorans_C. The sequence goes on from NZ_JAVDRS010000003.1 coordinate 81,947, forward strand.
TACCGAAGTGCTGCTCCGGACACTGCTGGAAGGGGATTCCGACGGCGGCAGCACCGGCGGGGGATCCGGAACCGGCGGTGCCACCATCATTCTGGACGCCTACGCGCTGGGTTGCCTGCCCAGGCTCGGCGATGCGTTGGAACCGTGGAAGGGGCGGCTGATCCTCACCCCCAATCCGCACGAGGCGAAGATCCTCCTGGGCCGGGAGGTGGACCAGCTGGAATCGGCTGTGGCCGCCATCGCCGGGCAGTACCAGGCGGTGGTCAGCTGCCAGGGCTTTATTGCGCGCCCGCCGGATGGGGAGGCTCCGGAGGGTCCCGAACTCTGGGAAATCACCACCGGTTTCGGTGGACTGGGCACCTCCGGCAGCGGGGATATCCTGGCCGGCGCCATTGCCGGGCTCCGCGCACGGGGAGCCAGCGACGCCCAGGCCGCATGCTGGGGAACGCACCTCCACGCAGCCGCCGCCGACAGGCTCGCCAGCAGGCTGGGCCCGCTGGGATTTCTGGCACGCGAACTGGCGGACGAATTGCCGGCCCTCATGCTGGAGCTGGCCACGTGATCCTGGCTTTTCGCCGGGCACGCGGGCAGGACTTTCGGATACGGGGCCTTCTCCGGTAAAAAATGACCCCCGGCCGCGCCGGGGGTCATCTGCTTACGCTAGGCGGAAATCCGGTGTTGCGCCTCCCTGGTTTCAATCTCGATCTTGCGAGGCTTGGCCTTCTCGGCGACCGGTATCCGCAACGTGAGGACACCGCCGTCGTACACTGCCTGGACGTTGTCCGCATCCAACGTGTCCCCGAGGATCAGCTGGCGGCTGAAGGTTCCGCGCGGACGCTCGGAGGCGATCAGCTCAATGTCCTTACCTGCCGGCTCCGGGCGCTGGGCCTTTACCGTCAGAACGTTCCGCTCCACATCGAGGTCAACTGAATCGAGGCTGACTCCGGGCAAATCAAAAGCCACTACGAATTCCTGGTCCTCCCGCCACGCATCCATCGGCATCGCCGCAGGATGGGCGGTGGTTCCGAGAACCTGCTGGGCCAGCCTGTCCAGTTCGCGGAACGGATCGGTTCGCATCAACATGACTTTCCTCCTCGTGAAAGATGGTTCAACACACCCATATCAGCAGATCTATATTGGCTGATACAGATTTTTTATAGCACTGCAGGGGAATCTGGCGCAAGCCGCAAGGGCCAGACCAATCTCCAGAAGGCAGCCCTAGCGGTGGGAGCCGCTTTCCTTCTGGTCGGCGTTCTGGGCTTCATTCCCGGCGTCACCACCAACTATGAGTCTGGGCTTCGCCGGGCACGGCTCGGAAGCCCTCCTCCTGGGAATCTTCCAGGTATCCATCCTGCACAACATCGTCCATCTGCTCTTCGGCGTGGCCGGCATCGCGCTGTCCCGCACCCACGGTCAGGCGAAGCAGTACCTCCTCTACGGGGGCGTGGTCTATCTGGTCCTGTGGCTGTACGGACTGCTGATCGGCCATGACACCCCGGCCAACTTTGTTCCGGTAAACACCGCTGACAACTGGCTGCATCTGGTCCTGGCCCTCGCTATGATCGGGCTGGCCATCCTTCTCTCGAGGGAAACGGCGCCGGCCCGTGCCACAGGCCGCGACACGAGGCGCTAGCAGCGCAAAGGGATGGCCCCCGGCGATGCCGAGGGCCACCTTATCGGGAGGGTCACCCGCAAACTGCCGATGCGCTATCTGGCGCTGTGACGTGCCGAAACGGCTAACCGCCCTCAAGAGGCAGATGAAAAAGAACGCGTCCGGATCCTCCCGGTAATGCCGTTTTAGCACCGCCGGGAGGACCGTTCAAGGGTTCCTGACCAGTAACTTGTCCGGCGCTCGTCACCTTGCCATTGCCGCGGCCCCAGGAACTGGGAGAGGATTCCGGAAAGCCCGCGTTAAGCGAGGGAGCGTCCGTGGGAGGAGAGGCCGCTACCCCGGTAGCGAACGGGCGGGCCCTTTGTCCGTGCGGGTCTATATATTGAAGGAATGACCCAGACTCCGCTGCAGGATTCCGCCAGCTCCTCCCCCGATTCCGCCGCCGCCATTCCCACCGCCGCCGCTAGCGCCGATAGTCTCCGGCCGCCGGTGGCCAAGAAGGTCCGGCACGAGCGGACCCACCACGGCGACACCTTCGTGGACAACTACGAGTGGCTGCGCGAGAAGGAATCCGCCGAGGTAGTGGACCACCTGAAGGCCGAGAACGCCTACCAGGAGGAGGTAACGGGGCATCAGGAGCCGCTGCGTGAGGCCATCTTCCAGGAAATCAAGGGCCGCACGCAGGAGACAGACCTGTCTGTCCCGAACCGCAAGGACGGCTGGTGGTACTTCAGCCGCTCCGTGGAGGGCAAGGAGTACGGCATCCAGTGCCGGGTCCGCGCCCAGGACACCGGCAACCCTGTGGCTGACTGGACTCCCCCCGCTGTGGAGGCCGGCGTCGAAATCCCGGGCGAGGAAGTCCTGTTGGACGGCAACGTCGAAGCAGAGGGCAAGCCGTTCTTCTCCGTGGGCGGCTCGGCCGTGACCGTGGACGGCAACCTCTACGCCTACGCCGTGGACAACGCCGGCGACGAACGCTTCACCCTGCACATCAAGGACCTGCGCACCGGCGAACTCCTGCCGGACGTCATCGAGAACATCTTCTACGGCGTCAGCTTCTCCCCCGACGGCACCCGCATTTTCTACACCGTGGTGGACGATTCCTGGCGGCCCTACCAGGTCAAGTCGCACGTCCTGGGCACGCCCGTCACCGACGATGAGGTGATCTACCAGGAGGACGACGCCGCCATGTGGCTGGGCTTTGAGCTCTCCTCTGACCGGCGCCACCTCGTGCTGGGCATCGGCTGCTCCGAGTACAGCGAAACGCGGCTGCTCCGCTTCGATGACCCGACGGCGGCACTCACCACCGTGATTTCCCGCAACGAGCGCGTGCTCTACGAGGCAGAGCCGTTCCTGCTGGAAGGCCCCGACGGCGAAAAGTCCGAGCGGATCGTCATCACGCACAACCGGAACGCCGTGAACTCCATGGTCTCCCTCGTTGACCCGGCCGAGCTCACCAAGCCGCTCGCCGAGCAGCACTGGAGCACCGTCGTCGAGCATTCCGACGACGTCCGCGTCAACGGTGCCGGCGTCACCTCCACGCACCTCATTGTGTCCATCCGGAAGGACACGATCGAACGCGTCCAGGTGATGGGGCTAACGGGGCTGGGAACGCCGGCACAGGAGGCACCGGTGGAGCCCGCGTTCGACGAGGAACTGTACACGGCCGGCGTGGGCGGTTCGGACTACGAGGCACCGGTGATCCGGCTGGGCTACACGTCCTACTTCACGCCGTCGCGCGTCTACGACTTTGTCCTGCCCACCCCGGCGCAGCCTGCCGGTGAGCTGCTGCTCCGCAAGGAAAGCCCCGTGCTCGGCGGCTACTCCGCGGCCGACTACGTGGCCACCCGCGAATGGGCCGTCGCCGCTGACGGCACGCGGATCCCCCTGTCCGTCCTGCGGCACAAGAGCATCAAGCAGGATTTGACGGCGGCTGGCCTGGTCTACGGGTACGGCTCCTATGAGCTGAGCATGGACCCCGGTTTCGGCATCGCGCGGCTGTCCCTGCTGGACCGCGGCGTGGTGTTTGTGATTGCGCATATCCGCGGCGGCGGCGAGCTGGGCCGGCACTGGTACGAGGACGGCAAGAAGCTTGCCAAGAAGAACACCTTCACCGATTTTGTGGACGCCACCGACTGGCTGGCGGGGTCCGGGTGGGTTGATCCGTCCCGGATTGCCGCGCTGGGTGGCTCTGCGGGCGGGCTGCTGATGGGCGCTGTGGCCAACCTGGCGCCGGAAAAGTACGCCGCCATAGTGGCTCAGGTGCCGTTCGTGGACCCGCTGACGAGCATCCTGGATCCGGAGCTTCCGCTGTCCGCGCTGGAGTGGGAGGAATGGGGCAACCCCATCACGGACCCCGAGGTGTACGCGTACATGAAGTCCTATACACCCTACGAAAACGTGCATTCCGTGGCCTACCCGAGGATCGCCGCGGTGACCTCCTTCAATGACACCCGCGTGCTCTACGTGGAGCCGGCCAAGTGGGTGCAGGCCTTGCGGTCCGCGACAACGGGTGCGGAGCCGATCGTCATGAAGATCGAAATGGACGGCGGCCATGGCGGCGCGTCCGGCCGGTATGTCCAGTGGCGTGAGCGGGCGTGGGACTACGCGTTCATCGCCGATTCCCTGGGCGCGGTTGAGCTCCTTCCGGGGGCTGGCCTGAAGTAACCACCCGGAGGGTTGAGAGGCCAAAGGCGGGGCAGCGTCGAGTGTCCGCTGCCCCGCCCGCCATGCCGGAACCTATCCGATGCCGTACCAGTTCGTCCCGTCGCGGGTAACCTGAAGGCCACCGCCGGATTCGATCGTCGCCGCGTTGTTGTCGTAGACGAACCCGCTGGGATTAGCCGGGCATGAGCCAACCTCGGGGCCGTCCGTGGCCAAAACCGGTGTTCCTTCATAGCCCGTGAGCTTGAAGCCGGTCACGGGACCGTCCTTACCCTTGGAGTTTTCACGCGCGACGGTGGTTACCAGGCCCTGGACGGTGCTTGTTGTGCTGCGCTGCTGGACAATCTCCCGGATTTCGTCATTGCCTTGCACGACGATCTTTGTGCACGTCCAGGACGTCTCGCTGACGGAGTTGACGCGGAAGTCCACCTTGGTGGCGTTGTCCTGTAGCGCCTTGTTGTTCCAGTCAAATACCAATTGCACGTCGCCCTTGCCAACGAACCCCGTACCTGTAGCCGGGTCAAACGTCACGGACGCCACCGCCGGCGATGCCAAGGCCATGATTCCCACGAAAGCAGCCGATACGGCCGCCACCCTCAATGATTTTGTTTTCATAGTGAGCTTAACGCCCCTTCTAGTTAGCTCGAGCCGGCACGCGGGTCGTCGCGGCCGGTAGGCCGAGCATAGAAAGGACTGCGGGCCATGAAACGAGTGGCGTGTACCCGATCAGCGGAGACTTCGCGGGAGGCGGACTACCCGGTACTCGCTTCCGCCCCTTGGACCCCGCCCCGCCACTCATGCGCTGGCCAGCCAGCTGGTGGTGACCGTGGACTGTCCGTTGAGCGCCGACGGGATGGAGCAACTGGCGGAACTTTGGGACGAAATCGACGAGTACGGCAGCGACCGTGAGAGCGTCCCCCCTCTCTGGGGTCCAGTCCCGGCTGGAAGCGTAAGGGCCGGAGCCTTAGGTACCGCTCACGCCATGATCGGGATGCTCGGCCAGCAAGTCGGCGAGGGTCTCAAGGTTGGCCCGGACCGTCCTGGCGTGGGCCTTCTGCACGAAGGTATCGGCCAGCTTGCCGAACACACCGCCGAGGCCTGAATCCGCGTCGATGCGGTACGTCAGCTGCGTCCCGTCACCCTGCGGTTCCAGGCTGTAGGAAATGGCGAAGACAAAGGGCCCTTCGGCGGTCCGGATCACGGTTTTGGCCGGCGGATCGAACTCGGTGTTCTCGGTGACCCAGTCGAACCGCCGGCCCATGATCTTGCTGGTGCCTTTGAACCGGGTGCCGACTTCAACGGGGCCGTCCCCAAGCTGCTCTGCCTGGATGACTGACGAATCCCAAACGGGGATGTTCGAGGTGGTAATCAGAAAATCGAAGACCTCCTGGCGCGGGCGGGAGATGAAGACGCTTTCCTCAATAACGGCCATGGGATTACTCCTCGGGAACGCCTGGTGACGGCACGGTTCGGCCGGCAGGTAGGCTCACGCGCCAGTGTGCTCGGGACCGCCCGCGGAGTCAACGGTCCGAACCGGTGACCCACGATAGTAACCGTGCTTACTATTGGTTGCAGCTTGTTTCCCCGCCCGGCCAAAGGAGCAGACATGTCGCTACGCAAGGGAACCTCCGTGGAATGGAACACGCCCCAGGGACCCACGCACGGCAAGATCGTTGAGAAAAAGACCAGCGACTTCGAACTGGAGGGGAACACCCACAGGGCAAGCGAAGATGAACCCCAGTACGTTGTGGAATCCGCCAAGACCGGTGCCCGCGCAGCCCATAAAGCGTCGGCACTGACCGAGAAGGGCCAGGGCCATGCCTGACACCACACATCACGAGGTTCTGATCATCGGCGGCGGCAACGCCGGAATTTCCCTGGCGGCACGGCTGCACCGATACGGCGTCCCGGACATCGCCGTCGTCGAACCCAAAGACCACCACCTGTACCAGCCACTGTTCTCGCACATCGCCGGAGGCAAGGCCAAGGCGGCGGAGGCCATCCGTTCGCAGGCCTCCGTCACTCCGCCGGGAGTGGAGTGGATCCGGGACGGCGCGTTGGTGATCAATGCCGCAGCCAACACGGTCACGCTGGACTCCGGCGAGCAGATCACCTACGGCCACCTTGTGGTCTGCCCGGGGCTGCAGCTGGACTGGGACAAGATCCCGGGCCTTGAGGCCGCGGTCCATTCGCCCTTCGGCGCCTCGCACTACGAGTTCGCGCTGGCCCCCAAAGCCTGGACCCTGCTCAGCAGCCTGAAGTCCGGCACCGCGGTGTTCACCATGCCGTCCGGACCGGCCAAATGCGCCGGTGCCGCCCAGAAACCCATGTACCTGGCGTGCGACTACTGGAAGGAACACGGGCTCCTCGACGACATCCGGGTGGTCATGGTCCAGCCCTATCCCACGGTCTATGGCGTCCCCGGCGTGGACGAGGAACTCAACCGGAAGATCGCCGAATATGGCATCGAACTGCGCCTCGACAGTGAACTGGCAGCCGTTGACCCCACCGCGCAGACCGTCCTGATCCGCAACAACACCGACGGCACCACCGAGGAACTCCGCTACGACGTCCTCAACGCCGTGCCGCCGCAGTCGGCACCGGACTGGCTCAAGGCCACGGACCTGCCGGCGGCCGGAAATGACGGCGGGTTCGTCGAGGTCGATCCGGAAACCCTCCGGCACACGCGCTACCCCAACGTCTGGTCCCTGGGCGACGCCGCCGCAACCACCAATTCCAAGTGCGGCGGCGCTCTGCGCAAGCAGACCAAGGTGCTGGCCAAGAACCTCGTTGCTGCGCGGAAAGGGGCGGCGCCGACTGAGAAGTACAACGGCTACGCGGTGTGCCCGTTCACCGTCTCCCGCTCAACCGTGGTGTTCGCCGAGTTCGACGCCGGCTACCGGCCCATGCCGACCATCCCCAAGGTCCCCACGTGGAAAGAAAGCCGTGCGTCCTGGGTGGTGGACCGCGACGTTTTCCCGCAGGTCTACTGGAACCTGATCCTCAAGGGCCGGGCTTAGGTTTCCCCATCGATTGCTCCGTAACCGCCGTTTTGGACCCTCAAAACGGCGGTTACGGAGCAATCGATGGGGTTCGGGCCTGGCCTACGCCGGCGTCACGCCCTTTCGGGAATGGCTGCGACGGCGTCGATCTCCACCAGGAAATCGCCCAGGAACGAGCCGACGGTGGTTCGTGCCGGGTACGGGCTTTCGACGAAGCGTTCGTAGGTGGCGTTGAAGCCTGCGAAATCCCGGCCTGGGTGGTGCAGGTGGACGGTGGTCTTGACGACGTGGGAAAAGTCCAGGCCGTGCGCCGCCAGGACCGCGGCCAGGTTCTCCATGGCCTGAACGGTCTGCTCCTCGATGGTGGCGCCGACCGTTTCGTCGGTGACGGGGTGGTGGGGTGTCTGCCCGGCGGTATAGAGGAACCCGTTGGCGGCGATGGCCTGGGAGTAGGGGCCCGCGGGCACGGGTGCGAGTTCTGTGGTGACCTGCTGTCGAAGCATGGTGCTGTTTCCTTTCAGCTGGCCGGGCGTAGCGCCCGGTGGCCGGGCGCAGGGCCCGGCCGGTTGGGGTGATGTTCCTAGAGGACCTTGGAGAGGAAGGCCTGGGTGCGTTCGTGCTGCGGGGAGCCAAGGACCTGCTCAGGGGGCCCGCTTTCCACCACGACGCCCTGGTCCATAAAGACCACCTGGTCGCTGACCTGGCGGGCGAAGCCAAGTTCGTGGGTGACCACCACCATGGTCATCCCGGCCTCGGCCAGGGACTTCATGACGTCAAGGACTTCGCCCACGAGCTCCGGATCAAGCGCGGAAGTGGGTTCGTCGAACAGCATGAGCTTGGGTTTCATGGCCAGCGCCCGGGCGATGGCGATCCGCTGCTGCTGGCCGCCGGAGAGTTCCTGGGGGTAGGAGTGGCCGCGGTCGCCGAGGCCCACGCGGTCCAGCAGCGTCTGGGCTTCGGCGGCGACCTCATTCCGGGGGCGGCCGAGCACATGGACGGGCGCTTCCACGATGTTCTCCAGCACGGTCATGTGCGGGAAGAGGTTGAACCGCTGGAAGACCATGCCGGCGTTCAGGCGTGAGCGGGCGGTCTGGCGCTCCTTCATCTCGTAGAGCCGTCCGTTGCGCTCCGTGTATCCGACGAGGTGCTCGTCCACGTACAGCCGTCCGGCGTCGACCTTTTCCAGGTGGTTGATGCACCGGAGGAAGGTGGTTTTTCCGGAGCCCGACGGTCCGATCAGGCAGGTCACGGACCCGCGTTCGATCCTCAGATCAATGCCTTTCAGGATCTCCGTTGAGCCGAAGCTCTTCCGGACCCCCTGGGCTTCCACCATGGCGGTGTTCATCATGCTGTCCTTGTCTGTGTCTGGGCGGCTGCCTGGGCGGCGTGCTGGGCGGTCTTTGGCTGGTTCTTGGGCTGGCGGGGCCGCCGCGGCGCTGCATCGAAGCCGCGGCCGTACCGCCGTTCGAGTTTGGTCTGGAAGAAGCTCAGGATGGTGGTCATCAGCAGGTACCAGAGGCTGGCGACGATGAGCAGCGGGATGGTCTGGTAGTTGGTGGCGTAGATGATCTGGGCCGAGTACAGCAGGTCCGAGATCGCCAGCACACTGACCAGGGACGTGCCTTTGAGCATGGAGATGACCTGGTTGCCGGTGGGCGGAAGGACAACGCGCATGGCCTGGGGCAGGATGACGCGGCGCATCAGCTTTCCGCCGTCCATTCCCAGGGCCCGGGCGGCGTCGTACTGGCCCTTGTCCACGGATCCGATGCCGCCGCGTATAATCTCGGCCATGTAGGCGGCCTCGTTCAGCGCCAACCCGAGCAACGCGGCGGCCAGCGGGGAGATGAGGACGTTCGCCGAGCCGAGGACAAGGGACGGGCCGCCGAACGGCAGGCCGAACGCGATCACCGGGTACAGGGCGGCGATGTTGTACCAAAAGATCAGCTGGACCAGCAGGGGCGTGCCGCGGAAGAACCAGATGTAGCCCCTGCTGATGGTGCTCAGGATCGGATTCGCCGAAAGCCGCATGACCGCCAGGATGGTGCCCAGGGCGATGCCGGCCGTCATGGACACCACGGTGAGCAGGACGGTCAGCCCGGCCCCGGCGAGGATCTGCGGCGCGAAGAGGTAGGAGGCCACGACGTCCCAGTGGTAACGCTGGTTCACCGCCACATCCCACGCGGCGCTTAAGGCAATCAAGATCAGGACGACGGCGATGGCTAACCGGACCGGGTGCCGGAGCGGCACCACCGGGATCGAGTCCGCGGCCGCCGTCGGGCTTTCCGCCCTGGTGTCAGGGATTGAATGTTGCTGCATGGTGTTCACGTCCTATTGGGCGAAATTGACGCGGGCGTCGGTGATTGCGCTGGATTCAAGGCCGTACTTGTCCAGCACCTTGCGGTAGGAGTCGCTCTTGACCACCTCGGAAAGTGCCGCGGAAACGGCCTTGACCATGCCGGAGTCCTTGGGGATCCCAACGCCCACCGGTGTGAAGTCGTACTTCGAGGCGATCTCGATCTGCGGGTTCTGCGTGGCGGCGAAGTCCAGGATGGGGGAATCCGCCAGCACGGCATCGAGCCGGCCGCTGGTGAGTGCGGAAATGGCCTGCCGCGTATCCTGGAACTCGCTGCGCTGGATGGTGCCGCTGCCCGCCGCCGTGCACTTTTCATCAACGGCGGGGACGTTGACCGCAAGCTGGTAGGAACCGGTCAGGAGGCCCACCTTCTTGCCGCACAGGGACCCTTCACTGCTGACCCCCAGCGGGTTGCCGCGGGGCACGGCGATGGAGTTGCCCATCTGCATGTAGTCCACAAAATCCAGGACCTCCATGCGCTTGGTGGTGGGGGTCATGGAGGAGACGGTCATGTCATACCGGCCCGCGGCCATTCCGGGAATGATGGAATCGAAATTGGCCACCTGGATCTCCACCTTCACGCCCAGGGCCTCGCCGATGAGGCGGGCGACGTCCGGGTTGGTGCCCGTCATCTCCTGGGTGCCTTCCCGGTAGAACTGCGTGGGCGGCTCGTTGGTGGGGATCGCCACGCGCAGGACTTTTGTGGCTTTGACCGAGTCCGGAAGGAGCTGCGCGGCAGCCTCGTTGACCGCCAGCGGCGGGACACCGGTGCCCTGCCCGGCGTCGGTCGTTGTGGACGCGGGCGCTTGCGTCCCGCAGGCGGTGACGGCCAGCATCAGCGCAGAAATTACGACGGCGGCGCGTCCGACGGCGGCAGGCGCGGCGGGCGCTGTGTGCCGGGTCCGCGGGGCTACTTGAGGAGTTTTCATCACGGGGCGCTCATTTCTGCCAGGCCCTTGAGCGCGGTCGGAGCGTCAGGGGCAGCTGAAGTGCTGGTGGAGGATGCGTTGCGGTGCCGGATCAGGTCGCGGCCTTCCAGCCGGAGCTCCTGGATGGTTGAGACGCCGAGGAGCATCATGGTGCGGGTCATTTCCGCCTGGAACATCTGCAGGACGTGGGCAACACCGGTCTGGCCGGCGGCGGCCAGGCCGTACAGGTACGGGCGGCCGATGGAACAGCCGTCGGCGCCGAGGGCGATGGCTTTGACCACGTCCGAGCCCCGGCGGATGCCGCCGTCGACGATGATTTCGAGCCGGCCTTCCACCCTGTCCACGATGTCGGGGAGCACGTCCAGCGGCGAGGCCATGTGGTCGAGCTGCCGGCCGCCGTGGTTGCTGACCTGGATGGCGTCGATGCCGATCTCGGCGGCCAGGACGGCGTCGTTCGGATTGACCACGCCTTTGAGGATGATGGGGCCGTTCCAGCGTGCCCGCAGATCCCGGAGGTCATCCCAGTCAGTCGGTTCGTAGGAACCTGCCAGCAGCGTCCGCCACATATCGGGGGTGCTGGACAGGGGGCCGTCGGGGATCTCGGCGTCCAGGTTGGGGAAGGCGATCGCGTCATTGCCCAGGAACCCCAGCGCCCACCGCGGGTGCAGGGCCCCCTCGACCACGGTCTTCAGCTTGATTGACGGCGGCGCCGTGAATCCGTTGCGGTAATCCCGTTCGCGGTGGCCGATGGCCCGGCAGTCGACATTGACCAGGAGGGCTTCGTAGCCCGCGGCCGCGGCCCGGTCCAGGACCGCCTGCAGCTCAACCTTGTCCCCTATCGGTTCGATGTTGAACCAGCGCCGCACTGCCGGAGCGGCGGCACTCACCTGTTCCATCGGCGTCGTGCTCAAATGCGCCAGGCCGTAGGGGACGCCGGCCTGCTGGGCGGCCCGGGCCACCGCTTTTTCACCGGCCGGGTGGAACAGCCGCGTGCCGCCGGTGGGGGCCAGCGTCAGGGGCATGGACACCGGGCCGCCGAGGAGGGTTGAGCTGAGGTCCAGGTTTTCGACCGAACCCCACTTCGGCAGGAAGGACCAGTCGTCGAAGGATGACCGGTTCCGCCGCAGCGACACCTCGTCCTCCCCGCCGCCCTCGATGTAGTCAAAAATGCTGCCCGGCAGGCGTTTCGCGGCCAGTTTCCGCATGTCCTCAACGCTGTAGCAACGCCGGGACAGGCGTTCGGATTCGGTCCGGGCCGGTCCTTGAACCGATGCCAGCGCCGTGATGTCACTGAATTTCATGTGCTAATCCTCTGGGGTGTTCTCAGGACTTCTCTGTCCTTCGCTTTCTCAATAGTGACCCAGATCTCGTCCCGTCCATATGTGAGTTCCGCCAAAAGATTCCTGAAGTACTTGTGATAACTTCCACGTATGGATAGTGCGGAACAGGGCCTGACAGAAGGCGATCTCCACGGCGCAGTGGTGCGGTTGTCGGACTGCATCCAGCTGATGCAGGCCGATCTGGTGCACGCCAACCCCACGCCCGAAAACCTCAACCATGCCGTCTCGGACGTCCTCATGTACGACCCCCTGGACGAATGGACCAGCGTGGACGACAGGATCATCCTGGCCGTCGGCCTGACCTGCGGCTCGGCGGATTTTGACCAGCTGCTGCACCGGGCCTCCAACAGCAACGCGGCCGCCGTGATCGTCAAAGCCCACGGGACGCCCATGGAACGGCTCCGGTCCGCTGCCGTCCTGCACAGCCTGGCCGTCCTGGTTGCACCCGACAACCTGGACTGGACGCGGCTGGTGGCCCTGGCCAGGGCATCCGTCATGGGCGCGGCCGCAGACTCCGTTTCCGGGGTCCGGCTCGGGGACCTTTATGCGTTCGCCAACGCTGCGGCGTCACTCACCAACGGCGCAGCCAGCATTGTGGACCCGCTCGGCCGGGTGCTCGGCTACTCCACCCTGCCGGGCCAGCCTGTCGACGAACTGCGCCGCGTCACAACCCTCTCCCTGCAGGAGGTCCAGCCGCCGGCCTTCGATAGTGACTTCAAGATCGTCTATGCGTCGGCGGGCGCGGTGATGATCCCCGGAGTGGACGAGGAGATGGCCAGGCTGGCCCTCGCCGTGCGGGCCGGCGGTGAACTGCTCGGTTCCATCTGGATCCTCGACCCGGGCGAAGACAAACGCGAGCCTGCACTGAACGCGCTCGACAGGATGGCACCCCTGGCCGGCCTCCACATGCTCCACGCCCGCTCGGCCTCGGACTTCGGGGAGCGGCGGAACGGGGACCTGATCCGCACGCTCATGGACGACCCCGAACATGCCTCGTTTGCCGCCGCCCAGCTCGGGCTCGACGCCGCCAACGGGCTCGCCGTCGCGGCATTTTCGATCGTCCGTCCCGAAACAGGGAGCCTCGAATCGGTGCGGGAGATCCAGCGGCTGCTGCACCTCGTCACCACCGTCTGCAACATCCAGTTCAACACCAGCCACAGCGCCCTCATCGACTCGGTGGTCTACGCCCTGCTGCCCTGCGAAGGAACCGGCCCAAGGGCGGCGCACCGGCGGGTGGTCCAGGAAATCGGCGCTTACGCGCACACCATCAGTTCCTACCCGCTGATCGCCGCTGTGGGTGGCATCGCCCCTCGTGTTGAGGACCTGCCGGCGTCCCGGTCTGAAGCGCTCCAGACACTGCAGTACCTGCTCCGGGCGCAGTCCCCCGCCGCCGGCCTATTCGAGGACTACCGCATCCCGCTGAACCTCCTGAAAGTCGGGGCGTTCATCGCCGAAACCGGGCTGTCCGACGTCGACGACATCACCAAGATCCAGGCCCACGACGCCCAACAACAGACCGACTATCTGGGCACGCTGCGGGCCTATCTGGCTTCGAACGGCAACATCTCCGCGATGGCTGAGCGCCTCCACGTGCACAACAACACCGTCCGCTACCGGGTCTCACGCCTGGCCAAGGACTTCGACCTAGATCTGGAGGACCCCCAGAAGCGGCTCTGGCTCTGGCTGCGCCTGACCACCATGGACCTCGGTGGTTGAGCCTGTCGAAACCCGGTGGCACGGCCCGTCGAAACGCGGTGGTTGAGCCTGTCGAAACCGGGTTACCCAGCCACCCGCGCCCGCCATTCGTCCACAAGGATCGCGTAGACCAGTTCGGTGGCCCACTGGCCCTTGTAGTGCCACTTGTCCAGGTGCCGTGCTTCCAGCCGCATGCCGAGCCGTTCGCACATGGCGGCCGATGCATAATTGAGGGCGTCCAGCCGCGCCTCGATCCGATGGAAGCCCAGCTCCCCGAAGCCGAGCTCCAGCACAGCTCCCGCAGCCTCGGTGGCATAGCCCTTGCCGCGCGCTTCCGGCGCCAGCGTCCAGCCGATCTCGGCCTGACCGCAGCCCGGCAACCACTTGAGCACCACTTCACCCACCAGGCCCGGCGACCCGGTTGCCTCGATGGCCAGGCAGACCCAGTCGCCCTCTTTGTCGAAGACAAAGTTGGCGTACTTGCCCACGGACTCCATGGACTTGGTAAAGCTCTTGGCCGGGCCGGGCAGGAAACGGGCGGTCTCCGGCAGCGAATGGTACGCATGGAAGGCGTCAAGGTCGTGGCCGTCGAAGCGGCGCAGGATCAAGCGGTCGGTGTGGATGGGCAGCGCAATGTCCGGCATGAACCGAGGCTACGCCATGGGTGCGGTGATTGAGCCCGTCGAAATCAGGGTTTCGCTCCGCAACCGGCGGCGTGCTCAGCCAGCGGGGCGGACGACGGCGGCAGTCGCCTCCGCGATGGCCTGTTCCTCGTCGGTGGGCACCACCAAAACAGGAATGGCGGACCCGGGTGTGGAAATGACCCGCGGTTCCTTGGACCGCTGACTGTTCAGGCCGGCGTCGAGCGCTATGCCCAGGGCACCCAGCTTGTCCGCGACCAGGGCGCGGAACTGGTGTGAGTTCTCGCCGATGCCCGCGGTGAACACCAGCGCCTTGGCGCCGCCCACGGCCACGTGGTAGCCGCCGATGTACTTGGCCAGCCGGTAGGAGGTGACCGCGAGCGCCATGGAGGCCTTGGCGTCGCCGGCTTCGGACGCGTTCACCACGGAGCGCATGTCATTGTTGCCGGCCAGGCCTTTCAGACCTGATTCGCGGTTGAGCATGGTGTCGATGTCCTCCGGGGTCCAGCCGGACCGGCCGAGGAACACCAGGATGGACGGGTCCAGATCGCCCGAGCGGGTACCCATCACCAGGCCTTCGAGCGGGGTGAAACCCATGGAGGTGTCCACGGACTTGCCGCCCCGGATGGCCGTGACGGAGGCGCCGTTCCCCAGGTGGGCGATGACGCCGTCGAACTCGTCCACCGGGAGATCCAGCAGCGCGGCGGCGCGGTGGGTGACGTACTCGTGCGAGGTGCCATGGAAGCCGTAGCGCCGGATCCCGTGGTTCGTGTACAGCGAGTCCGGGACGGCGTAGCGCCAGGCGTGCTCGGGCAGGCTGCGGTGGAAGGCGGTGTCGAACACGGCAACCTGCGGCAGGTCCGGCCACTTTTTGGTGATGGCGCGGATGCCCAGGACGTTGGCGGGGTTGTGCAGCGGGGCCAGCGGGTTGAGCCGCTCGATGGCGCGGGTGATCTCGTTGTCGATCAGGACGGGCTCGGCGAACCGCTCCCCGCCGTGCACCACACGGTGCCCAACGGCGCCGAGCTCAAGGTCGCCGAGCTCGGCATGGATGGCCGCGTCCACCTGCTCCAGCGCCTCCGCATGGTCCCGCGGACCCTCGATCTCGCCGTCGCCATCGCCGCCGTTGCCCATCCCGATCTTTTCGATCAGCCCCTCGGTCAGCACACTGCCGGCAGCCACATCGCGGACCTGGTACTTGAGCGAGGATGAGCCGGAATTGATGACGAGCACAAGCATGGGGGCCTCCTGGGACGTGCTGGCGTGGATACTGCCACTATAGGTGCGGCCGGCGACAGTTGGGCGGCTTCCCATCCCCCATGCAGGGCAGACCTTGGGCTTCAGGCACGGCGGGTTGTTTTTGAGAATCATTCTCATTAGAGTGATGGACATGCATCTCACTGTGATCAGTTCCCTGGACGCCCTGTGCCGCCAGCAGGCCTGCCATGACGCGGCCGCGGCCAACCCCGGCGCGGTGGTGGTCCTGCACGACCTGCTGGAGAACGGCGTGGTCATCCGCAGAATCTCAAGCCATTCCGGGCTCGTGGAGCGCGCCGAGACGCAGCTGGAACACGGCTGCCTCAGCTGCACCGTGCGGCTGGACCTGGTGCCCACCATCGAGCGGCTGCTGGAACGCGGGGAGACCAAGGCCATCATCGGGCTTCCGCCGGCGGTGTCCGCGGAGGCCGCGATCGGGGCATTGCGGCGGGGCCTTTCCCGTCCGGTGACGATTGATTCCGCGGTCCTTGCCTGCGCTGCTGACACGCTGGAGGACCACCTATGGGACCACCACACCCTGTTTGAATCCGGATTCACCCCGGTCCCGGAAGACCAGCGCACGGCGGGTGAATTCCTCATCGGCGAGCTGCAGTTCAATGACACCGTCCTGCTGGTGGAGGTGGACCTTTTTCCGGCCGACCCGGCCCTGCGCGTTCGCGGCACGCAACTGGTCAGGGAACTGGCTCCGCACGCTGACGTGGTGGAAAAGGCCGCCTTTATCCGCCCGGGCCGCCACGACTACCAGGACGCCCTGGGCCGGACAGCCCCCGGTACGGTTCGGATCCCGGCGTCGTCCTCAACCTCACCGTTCACCACGGTCACGCACCGGGCCCGGCGTCCGCTGCACCCTGAGCGGTTCCGGCACGCCCTGACGGCCCTCGCGGAAGGGTGCTGCTGGTTGCGGGGGCGCCTCTGGATCGCCGCCGCACCGCAGTGCCGCATCGCCATCCAAGGCATCGGCCCCCGTGTCTGGCTCGAAAATACCGGACCGTGGCTGGCAGACCGGGACGCCGGCGCGGCTCCCGACTCCCTCAACCATGTAGATGCCCACCTGGACTGGCATCCGGAACACGGGGACCGCGGCAGCGTGCTGGCCGCGACCGGTGAAGGCATGGACCCGGCAGAAATTGAACAGCTGCTCACCGCCTGCGAACTCACCGACGCGGAGATGGAGGCCGGGTTCGCCGGGCCGGCCGATCCGTTCCGGCTGGACCCCGCCCCGTCCTGACCCACCCCTAACAACCGCCACCGAACAAACAACCGAACAAGCCACCGCACAAGGAGCAAGCCATGAAAGTCAGAAATTCCCTTCGCGCCCTGAAGAAACTTCCCGGCGCCCAGACCGTCCGACGCCGGGGCCGCATCTTTGTGATCAACAAGAACAACCCGAGGATGAAGGCCCGTCAGGGCTGAGCCTGCGGCCGGGCTCAGCCGCGCCTGCCGTTGCGCCAGCAGCGGCAGGCGCTTAGAGTCGGCGGACACGTTGCACTACATCACGTTGCACCACGCAGAGAGGGACTTCCATGCCGAACGACACCACTCAGCCCGACAACACCGACAGCACCCCCGGTTCCGACGAGACAGGCCCGAGCCCCACAGGATCAGGCACCAAGGACCCCTCCGGCGTCGAGGGCGCCAACCCGGCCCTGGACGACACCGGACAGCCCAAAGCCAAGGAAACAGGCGAGGCCCCGGAACAGCCCGAGAATCCGGAGAACCTTGACCTCACGCCCGAGGGGCTGTCCGATGAGCCGGCCAAGCAGGAGGACCCGGACAGCCTGGCCAAGCCCGAAAACAGCTAGGGCCCTTCAACCTTTGGGGCCACGGCCTCCACGGAGATGAGCACAACACCCAGGTCCCGGACCTTCGTGAGCACCCCATACAGCGCTGCCTGATCGGCGACGAAACCGCGGAGCCGTGTGGTGCCGTCGCTTTCATGGGTCAGCGCAAGGCCGTCAAACCAGGCAGACCAGTGCTGGTCAAGGTGCCCGCCGATACGGATCTCGTATTGCGTGGGCACCTCCTGCTTTGGCCACGCAGTCATGACGCGCCTGGCCGCGCAGCCGCGCCGCTGGCCTTACTCCGGATCACTTCGCTCCCTCCGGTTGGACCGCCGGGCCGACGGTGCCCGGCACAGTCCGTGCCGGCGTCGTCCGGAGTCCGCTCCACAGCGAGTAGCCCAGGCCGATCATGGCGGCGCCAATCGGCAGGGCGAACAGCCTGTCGTTGACCTGCGGCAGCAGCGGGAGGAGGAGCGTTGCCACGGACCCGGCGGCGAGCAGCGCTGCGGCCCACCGGGCGAGCACCCTGGCGCGGAAGAGTGCGATGCCGAAGAGGAGACCGCCCCCCAGAAACGTGACAGCGGCGGCCAGATTCAGGCCCAGCATCGCACCGATGTCGCCGCTCACAGGGTCCCCCAGGACAGTGGCAAAAACGTCGTTAACGTACCCGGGCGTGCTTCGGGCCAGCGTGGGCAGGACCACCGCGCCGATCACTTCGATGCTGATCATGATGAGGTAGCCCGCACCGAACACGAGGTAGCCGATCAGCCCCAGCACTCCGGCCTGGGCCACCTGGCGCAGGTACATGCCGGTGATGCCGACGAGTGACAGGCCAGCAATAAGCACTTTCAGGCTTTGCCGGACCGCGTACTCGGTGGTGGTGGCGAACTCGGCATCCAGGTGGGGATGGTTGATCTGGACACCGATGAACAGCAGGCCCGCGGCGGCCGCGGACAGGCCGGCCCAGCGGGTGAGTTTGGTGGTGGTGATGGGCATGAGGGGGCTCCCTGGGTCTGCTTCCGGCGGCGGGCGCGGCCGGATAACTCAAAGGTAGGGACCGGTGGTGTGAGCCGGCATCACCCCATGATGTGACTGACGGGGTGAAAGCCGGCGGCGAAAAACTGGCGGCGTAAAACTGTTGGGCGGGCTACATCAGGCCGCGGTCGCGCGCACGGCTGACCGCCGCCCGGCGGCTGGTGACGCCAAGCTTGGTGAAGATGTGTTTGGTGTGCGTGCGCACCGTGTTGTGCGAAATGAACAGGGCCCGGGCGATCTCCGGGCCGCTCAGCTCGCTGTCGAGGAGCCTCAGGACCTGCAGCTCCCGCTCGCTCAGCGGGTCAACGTCCGACGGCGGCCGCTCGGCTGGGCGCGGAGGTTGCGGTTCCGAAGGCGCACCCAAGGTGAGGAGACGCTGTGCGTGGGCGGCAGCGGCGGCGTCGTGCGTTGCAGTATCCGGCGCGTCATGCATGGCTTCACTCGCGGCCTCACGGAGCAGCTCGATCATGGGCGGCCCTTCGTCCAGGAACAGCCGCACGTACTCGTCCGGTTCGGGCGATCCGGCAAACGCAGCCCCCAGCGCCTCGAGGGCCTGACGGCGATGGCCCAGCACGTCGTGCGCAAGAGCCTGCAGCATGCGGATCTCCACCACGCTGCCCCCACGCCCGGAGTCCGTGGCGCTGGCGAGTAACCGGTCCAGCAGGTCCACGGCACCTGCGGCCGCGTTCGTGTCCGGGTGGGCATGCTGTTGCGCAATCAGCAGCCGCACCAGGGTGAGGTGGCTGTACTCCTGCATGTAACTGGCGTCGTCTCTGACCGATAACCCGGCCGCTCGCGCCCAGCTGGCGGCCTCGGACAAGTTGCCCTGGCGTACCCAGACCCGGGCCTTGATGGCAGGAATGGGCCGTACATCCGGGAAGAACCCCGGCCGGAAAAGTTCCGCTGCCTGGTCCAGATAACTGAGGGCGAGGTCCGGCCCCTCATCCTGGGCCACCAGCGCACTGGCCACGAACCACCGGTAGCGGCTTTCGGTCATGGGCCCTTTTTCAACGAACGCGGAGGCCGTCTCGAGGTGCCTATTGGCGTCGCTGAGGTCCCCAGCCTGCCGGCAGATCTCGCTCAGTGCCACCTGCAGCTCTGCGCTTGCCCGCATCATGGAATCGCCCCGGGCGTCGGCCTGCCGCAGCGCGTTCCCGCAGATCCGGCGCGCTTCGCCGGGCCGGCCCGCCGCCAGCCACATGTCGGCGAGTATGACGGTGCTGCTGAGCTCGTCCAGCAGGTTTCCGGCCGCACGCAGGCTCGCCACAGCCTGCGTGAACGTCTCAAGCGCGCCCAACACATCGCCGTCCGCCCAGGCCGCGAGCCCCAGGAAAGCCGCCGCCGCGCCCCGCGCGAAATGGTGGTCCGGGCCGGCCATGTCGAGCGCGCGCCGGGCATGGGCCGATGTGCCGGCCACGTCGCCCCTGGCCTGGGCGAGCGAGGCCCGGTACATGGCGATGGTCGCCGGCAGCATCTGGAGCTCCTGGGTTTCGGCCCCTTCCAACCCGGCAGCGGCCGCACCAGCCGCCGGGCGTTGCGCCTCTGCGAGCGCCCGGTCGGCGTCGTCGAGCCGCTGCTCCACCCCGGCCAGGTCGCCGGAGGCCATCAGCATCCCGCCGTAGAAGACGTTCAGCAGGGGGCTGCGCCGGATCGCGGCGTCCGGAAGGGCCTTCAGCCAGCCGAACAGCACGGCGTCCTGGCGGCTGCGCCGGAGCATCGGCACGGCCAGTTCCGCCAGGTGGGCCGCGCGGTCAAAGTCCTGGCCGGCGAGGGCATGCCGGACGGCGTCCTCAACGTGTCCGTGGGACTCGTACCAGTGGCTTGCGCGCCGATGCAGCAGTGGAACCTGCGCGGGTTCCTCGCTGAGCAGGCGGCCCCGCAGGACGTCGGCGAAGAGGTGGTGGTAGCGGTACCACTCGCGCTGGTCGTCCAGCGGGACAACGAAAAGATTCGCCCGCTCCAGGGTCAGGAGCATGGTGCCTCCGTCGTCGCGGCCGGTGACCGCATCGCAGAGCGGCCCTGTCAGCCTGTCGAGGAGCGCGGTGTGGAGCAGAAAACTCCTCACGGCGTCCGGCTGGTGCTCCAGCACTTCCTCCACCAGGTAGTCCACGATGTAGCGGTGGTCCCCGGCGAAGCGTTCGATAAATGCGGCCGCGTCCTCACGATCCCTGAGCGAGAGCGCGGCGAGCTGAAGGGCGGCGATCCAGCCCTCCGTCCGCTGGTCCAACGTATTCACCTGTTCTGCCGCCAGGTCCAGCCCCGCCACCCCATTGAGGTAGGCCGCGGTCTCGTCCGGGGTAAACCGCAGGTCTGCGGCGCGGATCTCCGCCAGCTCTCCCCTGACCCGCCAGCGCGACAACGGCAGGTCGGGGTCCGACCTCGTGCTCACCACAACATGGACCTGCGGCGGAAGGTTCTCCAGGAAGTAGGCCAGGCCGGTGCCCACGGCCTGGCTGTCCACCGTGTGGTAATCGTCCAGCACCAGCCACACGTCCTGGGGCGCCGCCGCGAGGTCGTTCACGAGGGTGGTCAGAACCAGCTCAGTGGCCAGGGGCGAGGACCCGATGAGCTCCAGCGCCGTGGACCCAACCCCTGGCACCGCGCTCTGGAGCGAGGTGATAACGCCACTCCAGAATGTGGCCGGCTCGCCGTCACCCGCATCCAGCGAGAGCCAGGCAACGCGCCGCTCCTGGACAGTTGCGTCACCAAGCCAGTCGGCCAGGAGGGCGGTCTTGCCGAATCCCGCAGGGGCAGACACGAGCGTCAGCCCCGAGTCCGAGCCGAGGCGCAGCTTCTCACGCAGCCGGGGGCGTGCCACAAAACCCCGACGCGGCGCGGGGACGTACAGCTTGGTGGCCATCATCGAACGTTTCATGTGATCCCGTTCAGCCTAGGCGACGGCGGAACCCAACCCGGGTGCCGCCGTCGGACGTTTGGGCCTGTAAAAACCCCTAACCCCAACGCGGGGTCACTTAACGCCCAAAGTTCCCTCCCGAAGGGGCGTCAAGTGACCCCGCGTTGCTGTCCGCCGTCGGACACTCACCCTAAACGGCCGCCGGGGCCGGCACCTGGGCCTGGATCGCGGTGATGGCCACCGTGTTCACGATGTCCTCCACAGTGCAGCCACGGGAGAGGTCGTTGACCGGCTTGCGGAGCCCCTGCAGGACGGGCCCGACGGCGACCGCCCCGGAGCTCTGCTGCACCGCCTTGTACGTGTTGTTGCCGGTGTTCAGGTCAGGGAAGATGAACACGGTCGCCTGTCCGGCCACGGACGAGCCCGGCATCTTGGACTCCGCGATGGAGGCGTCCACGGCGGCGTCGTACTGGATGGGGCCTTCGACGGCGAGATCCGGGCGGCGCGTCCGCACCAGTTCGGTGGCCTGCCGGACTTCGTCCACGGCCTCGCCGGAGCCCGAGCCGCCGGTGGAATAGGACAGCATGGCCACGCGCGGCTCCACGCCGAACTGCGCCGCGGTTTCGGCCGAGGCCAGGGCAATGTCCGCCAGCTGTTCCACGTTGGGGTCCGGGTTCACGGCGCAGTCGCCGTAAACCAGCACGCGGTCCGGCATCAGCATGAGGAACACCGAGGACACGATCTTCACGCCCTCGCGGGTCTTCACGAACTCCAGCGCGGGCCGGATGGTATGCGCGGTGGTGTGGGCGGCGCCGGATACCATCCCGTCCACCACGCCCAGCTGGACCATCATGGTGCCGAAGTAGCTGCCGTCCTGCATGGTTTCCAGCGCCTTGGGCAGGTCCACGCCCTTGTGCGCCCGCAGCTCGGCGTACTTCTCGGCGAACCCCTGGCGCAGCTCCGAGGTGGCCGGATCCACGATGTTGATCCCGGACAGGTCGATGCCATTGGCCGCGGCCAGCTCCCGCACGTCCGATTCGGGCCCGAGCAGGGTGAGGTCGCAGACGTCGCGCCGGTGCAGGATTTCAGCCGCGCGCAGGATCCGCACGTCCGTTCCCTCCGGCAGCACCACGTGCCGGCGCTGCCCGCGGGCCCGTTCGATGAGCTCGTGCAGGAACCGCAGCGGGGTCATCCGTTCCAAACGGGGCAGGTGGAGGCGTTCCACCAGCTCGGCCTCGTCCACGCGCTTGGACCACAGGCCCAGGGCGGAGGCCACCTTGCGGCGGTGC
Organism: Pseudarthrobacter sulfonivorans; assembly: GCF_031454915.1. Taxonomy (GTDB): domain Bacteria; phylum Actinomycetota; class Actinomycetes; order Actinomycetales; family Micrococcaceae; genus Arthrobacter; species Arthrobacter sulfonivorans_C. Next base: position 104,420 of record NZ_JAVDRS010000003.1, read on the forward strand.
CCGGACCAGATCTCGCTGCGGACCTCGGAGACGCGCTTGGCCGTGGTGTAGGTGTCCTCGCCGGCGGCAAAGATGGGGAAGGGAGACTGCGCCAGCAGGGGCAGGATGTTGGCGTCCGGGGCCAGCCCGCCGGTGAGGATCAGCGCCGACGGCACCGGGAATTCCGGCGAGAACGAGGACGCCAGGCAGGCCACCATCACGTCCGCGCGGTCGCCGGGAACGATCACCAGGGCACCCTCGTCCAGCACGTGCAGGAAGTTGCCCACGTTCATGGCCGCCACCTTGATGTCCCGCACGTCGCGTTCCATGTCGGCGCGGCCGGCGATCTGCCGCACGCCGAGCGCCGCGGCCACCTCGCCCGTGGTGGGCCTGGCGATCTCCTCCAGCTCGGGCAGGACATACACGGGCCGGCCGGAGGCGCCCACCGTCACCTCGGCGGCGATCCTGTCCACCAGCTCCGGGTCGGCGCGGTTCACCATGATGGCCAGCAGCGCGCACTTCTCCGCGATCAGCTCCTTGCGGGCAACCTCGACGGCGGCCGCCGCCTCGGCCACGCTGAGTCCCTTGGCGCCCACCACGGCAACCACGGGCGCGGCCAGGTTGTTGGCCAGTCGGGCGTTGAGGTCAAACTCGACGGCGGCGTCCTGGCCGGTCAGGTCCGTCCCCTCCACAATCACCACGTCGCATTCCTTGGCGATGTCGGCGAAGATCTCCACGCAGCGGGCATCGATCTCGGCGCGTTTTCCGTCTGCGAGGAGGGCACGCACCTCGGTGGACGTCAGGCCCCCGCGGCACCGGTCGTCGTCGAGCCCGAAACGGGCCTTCATCAGTGCCACCATGGGATCCTCGGCCGCGTCCGGGCCGTGGACCACCGGCTTGAAGAAGCCGATCCGGTCCGCGTGCCGGTGGAGGGTGTCCGCGAGGCCCAGGGCTACAAGGGATTTGCCCGAGCCCGGAGTGGTTGCGCTGACGTAAATGCCTTTGGCCATGGTCCGCCCTTTGCTGTGCTGGTGCCGGTACCAACCATCCTTGCACTTCCGGGCCCGGCACAGGCCCCTCCGCAGCCGCGTGGGCTCCACTCGGCAGCGCCAGCCTTTGCTCTGGCGGCGCATTACAGCCGGCGCTACCGTGGAGAGATAGAGCCAACGTCCATTTGGAGGTTGTCGATGAAACCATCATCAGGCTCATTGCGCCGCCGTCGGGCCGCGTCCTTCGCAGCGGTGCTCAGCGCTGTCGTGGGGCTTTCCGCCTGCATAAGCGAGCCAGAGCCGGCCCCTCCCCCCGTCACTGCCGGATCTGCTTCCACCGGCGACGGTGCGCTGCCCGGCCCGGCCAACCCTGACGCGGCCTCGTCTATCACGCAGATCGTGGAGAACCTGGCACCGTCGGTCGTGACCATTTTCATTGACGGCGGCGTGGGCAGTGGGGTGGTCTATTCCGAAGACGGCCTCATCCTGACCAACGAGCACGTGGTCCGGGGCAACACCGAGGTGGAGGTGGCCTTCGCTGACGGCCAGCGCGTTGCTGGCACCGTCAAAGCCACCGATCCCGTAACGGACCTGGCGCTGGTCCAGGCCGCCAGGAAGGGCCTGCCCAAACCCACCTTCCAGACCGCCTTACCCAAAGTAGGTGAGGGTGCCGTTGTGCTGGGTTCGCCCCTCGGCTTCGAAAATACCGCCACCGCCGGAATCATCTCGGGCCTCCACCGGTCCATCCCGGGCTCGGCACGGAACAGCCTGTCTTTGGTGGACCTCATCCAGACCGACGCGCCCATCAGCCCGGGCAACTCGGGTGGCGCCGTGATCAATATGCGCGGTGAAGTGGTGGGCATCAGCGAGGCCTACATCCCGCCTACGGCAGGTGCGGTGGCCCTGGGCTTCGCGATCCCGGCGGCCACCGCCGTAGAAGTGGCTGAAGAGCTGCTGGCCGACGGCACAGCCGAGCACGCGTACGCGGGTCTCACGCCGGGCGAACTGACCCGGCCCATTGCCCAGCAGCTAGGCATCGATGTAAGCACCGGCGTGGTCGTCCTGTCCGTGGACGCGGAGGGCCCGGCCGGACGCGCCGGCATCCGCCCGGGCGACGTCCTTGAGTCCATGGAAGGCGTGGCGCTGTCCGCCCCGGAGAAGCTGCTGGCCGAACTCAGGAGCCGCAGCCCGGGCGACACCGTCGGATTCAAGGTCAGGCGTGGCGGCGAGAGCCTGGATGCCAAGGTTGAACTCAGCGAACGGCCGGCCGGAAACACCGGCCGGTAGCCGTCCGGTGAGCGGTCAGAGCTGGTATTCGGGCTCGCCGCCAAGGGTTTCGTGGACGCAAAGGATGTTGTGTTCGGTGTCCATGAACCAGGCGCACTTCTCGGAGTCCGTGGTGCAGATATGGTTTTCGGTTTTCAGGTTGGGCAGGTCATAATCCTGGAATCGGACGCCCTTGGCCTCCATGTCCTGCACAATCCGCTCAATATCGCGCACCTCGAAGCTGAGGGCGGTGTGCTCGGAATGCTTTCCGTCCGAGACCGGCTTCAACTGCAGCATCGGGCCGCCGTCGCTGCCGAGCAATTCGCTTCCATCCTCTGTCATCCCGCGGTGCGGAAGGCCCAGTTTCTCGGTGTAGAAATTGTGGGCTCGGGCCGCGTCATCGACGGGCAGGATGGTTCTGGCTGTGGTCATCGCTAGGGTCATTTCGCCACCTCCTACGGTGGAAATTTTACGCCCGGGCGGCCCGGAAAGATCCGCCGAAGGCCCCCGCCTGCCTCCCTAATCAGACGCTGTCCCAGTGACGGCCGCGGCAACAGGCCGAAGTGCAAGAGGGTGCCGAAATAACCCGCATTAGGGGAGAGAGCGTGCGTGGGGGTGGCTACTTCGCTTTGGGGTGCCGCTTCCGCCTGGCAAACGCCAACAGCAGACCGCCGACAGCCAGCGCAGCGGCCGCGATGCCGGCGGCCAGGATGAGCCCGGACACACCCGTGTTGGCCAGGTTTGCGGGCGGGTCAGCCGCGAGCGGAAGGACGACTGCGGCACTGTTGCTGAGGGAAGCCGGCGCACCGCCCGCGGCGGGCACCCCAGCCGGGGCTGGGGGTTCCGTGGCCGGCTCCGGCTGTGTGCCGGTAGTGGCAGGCGGGAGGGCGGCGAACTCAAATGCCCGGGACCCCGACGCGCTGAACCCGTTGACCGTTTCGGCAGTGAAACGCAGCGGCCCGGATACGGCGGGAGCCGTAAACGACCACGCACCGGCCGAATCTACGGGGACCTCAAATGGCGCCTCGCCGGCCACCGTAATCCTGACCTCCGAACCGGCTGCGACGGCCGACGCCGGAGCCGCGGCCACCAGGCCGGTGATGGCCTGTCCGGCGCTGAAGGCTTCACCGGGGGCTGGCGAAGTCACCGTGGGCTTGTTGAGGAAGAGTTCGAGTTGATGGCCGGGGAGAATGGCGAGCGCATCCTCGAGCGTGGCCGCCACGGCGAAGTTCACCGGTGGTGCCTCGTTGGGCCTGGGCGCTTCTTCCCCTGCCGAGTGCGTGCCCACCGCGTAATTTCCACTGAGCCAAGGTCCTCCGGAGTCCCCGCCGCTGGACTGGACACCGAAGGACAGGAAGCCAGTGAATGCCCTGAAGTCCAGGTGGTCGGTAGGGTAGTCAAGCCCCGGGACCACAAAAATCCCCACCTCGTCGATGGTTCCGCAGGACCACGCGGACGTCCGTCCGGAGCGGCATACCGGCATGCCCAAAACGGGGGCGGCGGTTCCGATGACCTTCACGTCCGGGCCGGATTCTGAGGTGTCCCCCCAGGTGCTGGCGGCCGGCAGCGGGTCCAGGTCGGCGCGCAGGTTTTCTATCACGGCGATGTCTGTTCCGATGTTGCCGGGGTCCGCATCGTCGCCAGGGCTCAGGACGGGCGAATTTCCGGTTCCGCCGAACTGGCTGAATCCGAAGTCTCCGAGCAGCCCGGCGGGCACCCCCTGAAAATGAAGCGTGGCGGACTGTGCAGCGCCGTCATTGGTGCAGTGGCCGGCGGTGAGGACGGCGGGAAGTCCCGCCGGGTCAAAGGCGGCGAAACCGGTGGAGCAGATGTAGCCGGTGTCGGCCGCGTAGCCCAAACCCCCGGGGACGTCCGCTTCGGGCGCGAGCCGTACGCCGGCATCGAGTTCAACGTTGGCGTAACGGGCCACAAATTCCTCGGCCGAGATTTTGCCCTCGGCGGCGGGGTTGGCCGGGCCTACTGCATCCTGCCCGCCGTCCTGGACGCCATCAGTGCCGGCTTGGGCGCTGTTGATTCCGCCCGTTCGGATGACAAACGAGCTGCCGGTGTAGGCCACGGCCTGGAGCCCTGCGGGTCCCACGTCGCGGAGGTAGGCCTGGTACAGCTGCTGGGTGCTGTGGGCGAGCTCGGTACCGGTTGGGGTTTGTGTGCCGGACGTGGCCGGGGTGCCGCTGACATCAGCGGACGCGTCCGACGGCGGCGCGGCGGGCGCCGCCTCAAAGGTCACCGCCGGGATGGTCACCGCGAGTTCAGCCACCGCAGTTTCCAGGTCCTGACCGCTACCGGCAATCAGAATGCTGCCAGCCTCGAGCCGCGTTCCGAGGTAGCCAGGGACGTCGCGCAGGGCCGCGGCGACCTCGGCGGCTTGCTTGCCCAGCTGGCCAGCGGCGGCAAATTCCTCGGGCGTCAGGCCAAGATCCCGGAGGGCGGCCTCGGACAGGTGCGCCTCCGAAAGGCCACTACCCGCCGTCGGGCTTTCCACTGCCTCCGGCGACGGGACTTCCAGTGACGAAACGTCCGGCGCAACCGCAGACGCCGGGACTCCCCCAAACCCAACGGCCAGTGCCATACCGGCGGCCGCTGCTGCTCCCAATACGCGCTTCAAACCGGCCGCCTTCACTGTTGTTCTAGTCATCTGCTGCCCTGGTGATCTGCGTCGAGCAGTCGCAGGATGTTGTCCAGTTCGGTGTGCCGGAGGCCGTTCTGCAGCAGGAACGTGCGAGTGTTCAATTCCCGGACGAACTTCACCACGGACCGGCCGCGTTCCTCCAGCAAGGGCGTCAGTTCAGCCTCGGAGAGGTAGCGTTCCCGCTCGTGGGGAGGCCCGTGCGTCCGGTAGCGCTCGTTAATGCCGCGGGCCGCTTTCGCGTAGCCGTCGGCGATGCGGTGGTCGGGGTGGTCGGCGAGGTCCTGGAGCATGGCGGCCACCATCCCGCTGCGGTCCCGTCCGGCAGCGCAGTGGACAACCACGGCGCCGGCTGCGGCCTCAGATATGGTGCGAAAGACGTCGACGAGTTTTTCCGGGTAGAGCCTGACGTTGTGCAGGTAATGGGCCGGATCGTTGAGGTAGGGGCCGCAGACGGCGGTGAACCTCGGATCGTCGGGCTCCTCGGTGGGGGCGATAACGATGTTCACACCCGCCAGGGCATCGTCGGGCACGGCCGGGTCGGTGTCCCGGCGCCGCGCCTCGCGGGGGTGCCGGAGATCCACCACGGTGCGGACGCCGTCGTGGTGCGCCTGCCGCCACCCGGCTGCGGTGAGCCATTCGCGGCGGCCCATACGGTAGACGCCGCCGGCGACGTGCCAGGCATTAACGGCTCCGTCCCAGCCCACGGCCCCTGATTTATCCACCCGGACAGCTAACCACACGTGCGTGCTTGCTGCACGCCGCCATTAGGGGGAAACCCGGGTCCGAAATGAGGGTAGTTACGGGCAATGACGCGGCCGCCCGGCCACGCGTAGCGTGGGCGATTACCTGCCCTCATTCCAAGGGCCGATTGATCAAGGGGACAATCATGATGCATCAGGCAGTACGACGGCGGCTCTCGGCTTGTGCGGCCGGCCTCGCCACCATGGCAATGGCGCTGGGCTTCGCGGCCGTTCCGGCTCAGGCGGCTCCGCCGCCGACGGCCGACTACGTCGCGCTAGGTGATTCCTTCGCGGCCGGCCAGGGTGCAGTCCCGTATACAGACCAAAACTGCTTCGTAAGCCGCAAGGGTTATCCGGAGATTGCTGACAACCGCCGGGACATCAAGCTGACGACAAACGCGGGGTGCTCCGGTCACTTGATTAAGGATGTCGTCGCTGACGCGCATGCCTCAGTTGGCAGCGACACGAAAATTGTCACGGTTACGGTCGGCGGGAACGACCTCGGCACCACTGAGGTGCTTATGGTGTGTCTGCCGGCGCCGGAGTCAGTAGAGTGCGGGAGGGCCGCGGCAACAGTCAGGACAAAGCTCGAGAGCGACAGCTTCGCTTTGTCGCTGGCTGAAGTGGTGGCAGCCATCCGGACAAAATCCCCTACAGCCAAGGTCGTCTTCACTGGATATCCGCGGCTCTTTGCCCCCGGCCACCCATTTGCCGCGGTGGCGAATCCTTTGGCCGATGGGTTGAACCGTGTCATCTCGGGTGTTGCAGACGCAACCGGGTCAGATTTCGTTGATGTGTCCGGAGCTTTCGCAGCCCACGGCATTGGTTCAGCGGAGCCGTGGATCAACTTCAGCGCGGCAGGCATCCAGGATCCCGCCAACTTCCACCCCAACGGAGAGGGCTATAGGCACGGCTACTATGCATCCTTGGTCGGCCAGAACGCTTTTGACCTGTCTCTGAACTGAAATCCCATGACTCGCCAAGCACTCCTACGCGTGCTTAGCAAGCCTGTGTTCGAGCCCGTTGCGGACCATGGGCCACTCGTGCTCCAGGATGGAAAACACCGCTGTGTCGCGGAGTACGCCGTCACCGGTGCGCGAGTGGCTGCGCAGGACGCCGTCCTGCTTGGCACCTAGCCGGGCAATGGCCTCGCGGGACTGGTGGTTAAGCCAGTGCGTCCGGAACTCCACTGCCACGCAGCCCAGCGTCGTGAAGGCGTGCCCCAGCAACAGCAGTTTGGAGTCCGGGTTGGTGCCGGTGCCATGGACTGACGCGGCATTCCACGTGTAGCCGATCTCCACGCGGGGCGTGACGGCGTCGATATTGCAGTACGTCGTCATGCCGATGATCCGGCCCGGACCACCCGTGGCGGGATCGATCAGACGGGTGGTGAACGGCAGCATGGACCCCTGCTCCTGCATTGCCAGCCTGCGGTCCATCTCCGCGGCCATCCCGTCCGGGGTGGGAACGGACGTGTACCAGAGCTGCCACAGCTCGCCGTCCCGGGCTGCGGCCACCAGGCCATCGTGGTGCTCATATCCCAATGGCTCAAGGATGACGTGCCGGCCGGTCAGGGTCACAGGTTCAAGAAAACTCACGGCACCAGCCTAGGCCCATCAACTGCTGCCGGTTACTCTGGGGACACCATCAGGACGCCGAGACGAGGGAGTTATCGTGACAGGACCTAACCCCGATCCGCAGGACGACAAGATCACGGGCCTGGAACCGGGCGGCGGTGTTCCTCCCGGCGAAACCCCGCCCGGTGAGGGCTCGGTGGCAGGCACTCATGAGCCAACCCAGCGAGGCTCCGGAAAAGGCCAGCAGGTCTTTTGGATATCGGCCATCGCGGGCGGAGTGCTGCTGTTCCTGCTCTTTTTCATTGGGTACATCGTGGGATTCTTCGACTGACCGCTGGCCGTTGGTCAGGCGACGACTACGCCCAAGTGCCCTGCCAGGAGCGGGGCCAGCAGGCTCAACTGGTAATCATCGATCACCACGCCGGCCAAACTGCCCAGCCCGCTGATGGTCCTGAAATCCGTGCCGCGGATATCGAAATCCTTCAACCGGGCACCAGTGAGGTCCAGTGTTCCGATGGTGCAGTTCTTCAGCGCCACCCTGGTCCCGGCGGCGGAACCCAGGTCAAGCTCGTTGATGATGCAGTCGGTGATCAGGACGTCCGTCAGCTTGGCTCCCCGAAGGTTGAGGAAGTCCAGCTTGCCGCCGTCGATCCGCACGGACTGCCAACCGCTCTCGTAAAGTTCAGCCGACCCGAGCCGGGGGTTGTTCAGGTGCACGTCGCGCCAGGTGGAACGTGCCGCCCGGAACACAGGGGCGTACAACTCGGACAGCACACAATCGCGGAAGCCGGCCCCGCGGAGCTGGGTGTCGTTGAAGGAGGCGCCCTGGAAATCACACTCGGCAAAGTCGGTGCCGCTCAGCTCCAGACCGTCCGCGGCCACACGGCTGTACCGGACGCCGTCGTACTTCTCACCCCGCCGGAAATCCGGGGCTGGATCCTCAGCCAAGTCCTCCAAGCGGATCTCGCTAACGCGGGGAGCGGTGACTTTCGGCTGCTTCGCCGCCACTACAGGGATTCGGCCTTGGCCGCGATTTCCGCCAGATCCTTGGCCAAGGCCTTGCGGGTGATGCTCATGCCGAGCTTGCCGAACACGGCCATATAGATCTTGCTCAGCGCGGTGGGGTTGACCACGTCGGCGCCGAAAGTCACCGTGAGGTCTGTCCCGCCGTCCCGCTCGGCCAGGCTGAAGCGGGTGGTGTAGTCGGCCCCGCCCTGATTGGCCTTGACGGTGGTGGTGCGGGGCGGATCCGCCTGGTTCACCCACATTTCAACCGTTTCCGCCCGGCCCATCATCCTCCGCGTTTCCTTCCAGCGTGTCCCCTCACCGTAGGGTCCGTCGCTGAGCATCTGGACGGCCTCGATGCTGGACAGGGTGGCAGCAGAGCCCGGGATGTCCGAGATGACGGCCCAGACCTTGTCCGGGCTGGCATGGATGTGCTGGGTCAGGCTTGTTGAGTGGTCCATGCATCGAGCCTAGCCGGGGCCACCGACATTCGACAGGCGACCGCCAGCGGGGGCTTGAAATGGTAAGCATGCTTTGTGTTATTGTGAAAAGGCACTGTTGGATCAACGGGAAACGAAAGGCGGCCAGAGATCATGGGCCTCGGAGACAAGATCAGCAACGAAGCAGAGCACCTGGGCGGCAAGGCCAAAGAAGCTGCCGGCAACGCTACCGACAACGACCAGCTGAAAGCTGAAGGCCAGGCGGATCAGGTCAAGGCTGACGCCAAGAAGGTCGGCGAAGACGTCAAGGACACGTTCAAGGACTAGTTCTTCAAGAACCGGGCTTCTCAAGAACCGGGCGGCGGCGGATTCCCATGGGGGATCCGCCGCCATCCTTTTGCCGTTTTCCCATCGATTGCTCCGTAGGCGCCCTTTAGCAGCTTCTAAAGGGCGCCTACGGAGCAATCGATGCACCACGGCGGCGCTACCCTTGCCCCATGACGTACGTCGACCTGAGCGCCGAAAGTGCTGCCGCCGGCGGCTCGCCTTCGCTGGGTGGGTATCTCGCCACCCCATCCGGAGCCGGACCCTTTCCCGCCGTCCTGATGATCCACGAAGCCTTCGGCCTCAACGACCCGATTCGCGGACACGCGGACCGGCTGGCCCACGCCGGCTACCTGACGCTGGCGGTGGACCTGTTCAGCGACGGCGGCGCCCGGCGCTGCCTGGTCAGCACCATGCGGAGCATGATCACCGGGAGCGGCCGGGCCTTCACCGATCTGGCCACGGCCCGGACCTGGCTGGCCACTTCACCGCTGTCTACCGGCAAAACGGGTGTGATCGGGTTCTGCATGGGCGGCGGATTCGCCCTGCTGGTGGCCCGCGACGGCTTTGACGCAGCGTCGGTCAACTACGGCCGGCTGCCCGGCGACATGGAGGGTGCGCTCCGCGGCGCCTGCCCCATCGTGGGCAACTTCGGCGGCCGGGACGTCACGCTCAAAGGCGCGGCCCGCAAGCTGGAGACGGCACTGGACAACCTGGGCATCGAAAACACGGTCAAGGAATTTCCCACCGCCGGCCACGCGTTCCTCAACGAAACCGATGAGGGCCCGGCAATGTTGCGGCCCCTGATGCGCGTGATGGGCATCGGCCCGGACCCGGAGTCCGCCCCCGAAGCCTGGCAGCGGATCGAGGACCACTTCGCCCGGCACCTCAAGAGCGTGGACGCCACCCGCGCCTGAGCGCAGCCCCTGGCCCATCGATTGATCCCCACCGGCCCCCTCGCCTCACAAGTTCGACCAGGGAACCCTGCCGGTGTGGGCCCTCGGCCCTTTTGAGGCCCCATAACGGCGGTTATGGAGCAATCGATGGGGTACGTACGACGACGGCGGGCCGCCCCTGAGAGGGTGACCCGCCGTCGTCGGGGTTTCGACAGGCTCAACCACCGACCTGCCGCAAGAAATCCCTAGCTGAAGAGCTCGCTCTTGGGCTCGTTGTGCTTGACCTTCTGCCAGCCCAGCCACAGGACCAGCGCGAAGAACGGGATGGTAGCCAGGGTCCAGAGGCCGAGGTGGAAGACCTCGCCGGACTTGCTGGTCATGGTGTCGAAGCCGATCAGGATGGTGATGGCCAGCAGGGCGATCAGGCCGGCCCAGCTGCTCCAGATTCCGCCGGGCGCGGGCAGGGAGGAGACCTTGCCCTTCTTCGTGCGCAGCGCGATCTGGCTGGCGAAGATGGCGCCCCACGTGAAGATCACGCCGATTGATGCGGAGTTCAAGGCAAGGTCGAAAGCGTGGGAGCCGCCCAGCCAGATGTTGAGCAGGATTCCGACGAGGTAGACGGCACCGATGGCAAGGATGGCGGCGTACGGCACGTGGCTCTTGGACATCCGGGTCAGCCACTCCGGAGCATGCCCGTTGTTGGCCATGGTCCGGAAGATCCGGCCGATCGAGTACAGGCCCGAGTTGCAGGAGGACAGTGCGGCGGTGATGACGATCATGTTCATGACGTCGCCCATCCAGCCGAGGCCCATCTGGCCGAACACGGTGACGAACGGCGAGGTGCCGGCCACGTACTGGTCCGAGGGCAGCAGCATGGCCAGGAGGGTCACGGAACCCACGTAGAACACCACGATGCGGAAGACGACGGCGCGGATGGCCTTGGGCACTTCCTTTGCCGGATTCTGCATTTCGCCGGCGGTGATGCCGACGAGCTCAATGCCGTTGTAGGCGAAAATCACGGCGTTCAGGACCAGGATCATGACCAGTGCGCCCTTGGGGAACATTCCACCTTCGGCGGCGAAGAGGTTATTGACCGAGGCGTTGCCGTCGCCCACCTGGGCGTTGGTGATGACCATAAAGGTGCCTACGGCCAGGAAGATCATGATGGCGCCGACCTTGAGGCAGGAGGCCCAGAATTCGAATTCGCCGAACGCTTTCACACTCAGGAGGTTGACGCCCACGAGCAGCAGCAGCGCCGCGATGGCGGACAGTTCAACAGGGACGTTGGGGAAGAAGAACTGGAAGTACAGCCCGATTGCGATGAGTTCCGCGATGCCGGTCATGGCCCAGTTGATGAAGTACATCCAGCCGGACAGGTACGCGCCCTTCTTGCCGAACATTTCGCCGGCGTAGCTGACGAAGGAACCGGACGTCTGGCGGTACATGATGAGTTCGCCCAGGGCACGCATCAGCAGGTAGGCGATGACGCCGGCGATGGCGTACGAGAAGATCAGCGCAGGACCGGTGGAGGCCAGGCGCCCGCCGGCACCCATAAAGAGGCCGACGCCGATGGCGCCGCCCATGGCGATCATGGTCACCTGGCGGCCGCTCAGGGATTTTTTGTAGCCCTCGGCGCTGAGGGTGGAGTCGACGACGGCGGATGGCGCCGCTGGGCTCACGAGTTCTGTGGGGGTACTTTGAGGCACAACAATTCCTTGTGGGTAGGGGATTGGCCGGCGCCCCTGGCTGAGCTACTCACATCCTGAAAATTCGCCTTCACTGTGTTTGAAGGAATTTCCTGCATGGAAAGTCTCGTTGCGTCGAAGTTCGCGCGGCGTTCCTATCCTACAAGACCCGAACCGCACCAAGTGACGCGGGCTACATTCATCCCCGGTTAAGCCAAACTATTGCCTGCCCCGGGGCCGTTTTGCAGAACAATATTCTGCGCTGAGTCCTCCTGGACGCCGTAGGTGCGCAGTGGTTCGGCGCCCGTGGTGGAGCATCCGGTGGCCAGTTCGAAGGCGTGCTGATGCAGCGGGCACATCACCACCTGCTGGTCGATGGTGCCGTCGGCGATGGGCCCGCCGCGGTGGGGACAGATGGCGGACACTGCCCGCAGGGACCCGTCACGGAGCCGGAAGACCGCCACCTGCTCGCCGTCGACGCCGAATGCCCGGCCCTCCCCGAGGGGGATCTGGTCCACCGGGCCAAGGTTGTGGCTGGCCGCGCCCACCGGATTCGTACTCATTGGATCGGCGCTCATCGGACCGGCACCTGAGGGAGGACGGTCAGTGGCAGGGAGGTCCGGAACTGGCCCGGGGTGAGTGGGTCATCGCGTTCGCTCCACGGATCCACATAGCTGTCCACCGAAGCCTGCATGGCCGCGTCCAGCCGTCCAGCGATGCCTTCGGAATCGTCCACGATGACCGCGCGGAGGTGCTCGATGCCCACCCGCGGCACAAAGGCGTAGGTCCGTTCCAGCCAGTTGGCCTGCTCCCGGTAGTACTGCATAAAGCGGCCGGTCAGGAGCTTGACGTCCTGGGGGTCGTCCACCGTGGCCAGCAGGTCGCCCTTGCGGATATGGGCACCCGCCGCACCACCGACATACAGTTCCCAGCGGCCGCCCTCCACGGCCACCACACCCACGTCCTTGACCAGCGACTCCGCACAGTTCCGCGGGCACCCGGACACGGCCAGCTTCAGCTTGGCGGGCGACTCGATCCCCTGGAACCGGGACTCGATCTCGATGCCCAGCTTGGTGGAATCGCCGGTGCCGTACCGGCAGAAGTCTTTGCCCACACACGTTTTCACGGTGCGGAAGCTCTTGCCGTACGCGTAGCCGGAGGGCATGTCCAGGTCAGCCCAGACCTGCGGGAGGTCCTCTTTGGGGATCCCCAGCAGGTCGATCCTCTGCCCGCCGGTCAGCTTGATCAGCGGTACCTGGTGCTTCTCGGCGACGTCGGCAATCCGGCGCAGCTGCTGCACCGACGTGACGCCGCCCTTCATCTGCGGCACCACGGAGAACGTGCCGTCACGCTGGATGTTGGCGTGCACGCGGTCGTTGATGAAGCGGGCATCGCGTTCGTCGATGTATTGGTCCGCGAGCATCATCTTCAGCAGTGAGGCGAGGCCCATCTTCGATCTGGCGTCCTCGGCACTGCCGGGGGCCAAAGCCGCGAACACCTGGGACACGGAGCGCAGACCCTGTTTGCGGATGGCGGCCATCAGGGCCGGCTTGTCCAGCGGAATCCCGGGAACGTAGTAACTGGCGGCCGGGTCCTCCTCCACTGCGCCGTCCGCCGCCCACTCCACCACCTGCTTGACCAGGAGTTTGCAGGAGCCGCAGCCCTTGCCGGCCCGGGTGGCGTCCATGGCACCGGAAACCGTGGAGCAGCCGCCCTTCACGGCGGCCACGAGCGCCCCTTTCGAAACGCCGTTGCAGTTGCAGACCTGCGCGCCGTCGTCGAGCTCGGCCACGCCCACGTCCTCACCCGGCCCGCCGACGTCGAACATCAGCGCGATCCGCTCCTCCGGCAGGGGCAGCCCGCGGTCGTAGGCCTGGGTCAGATAGGCCACCTTCCGGCTGTCGCCCAGCAGCGTGGCACCCACCATTTTGTTGTCGCGGATCACGATGGACTTGAAAACGCCGCGGCTCGGCTCGGAGAAGACAATGTGCTCGTCCGTGTCGAGTTCCGGGCCGTGGAGCCCCATGGAGGCGACGTCCACGCCGGCCACCTTGAGCTTGGTGGCGGTCCGGGAGCCGAGGTAGGCCGAGGACGTGTCGGCGCCGGTCACATGGTTGGCGAGCACCACGGCCTGTTCCCACAGCGGCGCCACCAGGCCGTACACCTCGCCGCGGTGCTGGACGCACTCCCCCACCGCAAAGATGTCGTCTTCGTCCTGGACCATCAGCCGGTCATCCACCACGATGGCCCGCTCCACCGGCAGCCCGCTGAGCACGGCCAGGTCCACGTTGGGCCGGATCCCGGCGGCCACCACCACCATGTCGCAGGCGATGTCCTCCCGGTCCCGGAGGCTGACGCCGGAAACCCGGTCGGTGCCAAGGACGGCCGTGGTGCGGCTGGACGTATGCACCCCGATGCCCAGCGCCTCCACGCTCCTCCGCAGCACCGCGCCGCCGTCGGACGCCATCTGCGCATTCATAAGATGCCCGCCCGAGTGCACCACCTCCACGTCGATCCCGTGGCTTTTCAGTCCGTAGGCCGCCTCGAGGCCCAGGAGGCCGCCGCCGATCACCACCGCCCGCCGGTGGTGGTCCTGCTGCGCATGCTGGACCATCCTGCGCGTGTCATCGATGGTGCGGAAGCCGAAGATCCCGTGTTTCACGGACCCGCCCGGCGTGTAGAGGCCGTCCATCGGCGGCATGTGGGAACGGCTGCCGGTGGCGATGATGAGCGTGTCGTACGGCGTGACCCTGCCGTCGTTGGAGAACACGTGCTTGGTGGCCTTGTCGATCCGGTCAACGCGGACCCCGGCGTGCAGGGTGATGCTGTTCTCGCGGTACCAGGAGAGGGCGTTCAGGAAGATGTCGGCGTCACTTTCCTCACCGGAGAGGACATGGCTGAGCATGATCCGGTTGTAGTTGCCGTAGGGCTCGTCGCCGAACATGGTGATGGTGAACTGGTCCGCGCCGCCCCTGGCGAGGATCTCCTCCACAGCGCGGGCGCCTGCCATCCCGTTGCCCACTACCACCAGCCGACGGCGGGGCGTGCCGCCCAGGTGCCTGCCCTGCGGGCGGTCCAGCACGCTGGTCATCAGTGCTCCACCATGCCCAGGTCCACCACAACGAACCCCGACACCCCGTCCGGAGCAGCGACATGGAGCTCAACCACCGAGCCGCCGTCGATGTCCTCAACCACCCGCAGCGGCACGTGGACCTCGCTCTTGGCGCCGATGGGGAAGTAGCGCATGGGCACGCCGTTCCGCATGAGCACCACCGTTATGAGTTCACTGCTGGAATTGCCGCCCCGGAAGTAGAGCGTCTGGTTGATGATGCCGTCCGGAACGTAATGCGACAGCCCGCTGTGGATGAGGACGGGCTTCTCCAGACCGGTGCCCTCGAAGGGGAAGATGCCCTGTAGGAAAAGGTTCTTGGTGATCACGGACAGATCCTTTCGGCCGGCGGAAAGACTGGCATGTGCCCATCTTCCGCCGCCGATGTTTCCGCCCGCCGGTCAGTGCGTAACTTTTCGCTTACGCAAACCTCACCAGCTTCGGGGCGGCGTCCAGGACTGGCGGAAATGCGTAACTTTTGCCTGTCCTCACGGCGGCAAACCCCGGAAACCCGGGGAAGTCCGCGAGCAGCATGGCTAAAAGTTACGCAATTTGGTTACGTTCGCCCGGGGTCCCCCGGGCTTAGGCCCGGGCCAGCACGCCCTTGTCCATGGAGTACCGGATCCAGCGTCCTGCCTCGTCCGTCCGCGACTTTTCGCTCTTCTTGGCACAGCGGGCAAACCAGTCCCGGAGGGCTCGGTCATGGCTCACCATCACGAGTGTCCCGGTGAAATCCGCGAGCGCCTCTTCCAGCTGTTCCACCAGCACGGGCGCCAGGTGGTTGGTCGGTTCATCGACGATCAGGGTGCCATAGCCGCCCAGCAGGAGCCGGGCCAGCGCGAGCCTGCGCTGCTGGCCCGCGGACAGGCTGCCAACGGGGACGTGGAACTCGCTGGTTCGGAACAGTCCGAGGCGCAGGAGGGCCTCGGCGTGCTCATCGATGTTGCCGCCCAGGCCTGCCACGAAGGCCGGCAGCAGGCGGAGGGAGGGACGCTCCGGCAGTTCGAGCTCCTGCTGGAGATAGCCGATGCGCGCCGGCCGGGCCACGCTCCCCTCGGCCGGCTCCAGGGTGCCGGCGAGCACGGAGAGCAGCGTCGACTTGCCGGCACCGTTGGGGCCGGTGATGAGGATTTTCTCGCCGGCCCAAGCTTCGAAATCCGTGGAGCGCAGGCGGCCGGGGACACTCACGCCGCGGGCCGAGAGGACTGCTGACGCGTGCCAGCCAGCGGAACCCGGATCCAGGGCACCGGGATCCACCGCCCGTTGACCCGTGGCCCCCGGACCGGGACCGGCGGACCCGGCAGCGGACCCAGCTTCCAGAGCCCCCGCGTCCACGGCCAGTTCCGCGTTAAGCCGCAGCGGCACCGGCGGGCGGTCCACCGGACTGGCTTCCAGGCGGCGGAGGCGTTCCTGGGCATTGCGGACTTTGCTGGTGGCCGCCTTTTGCCAGGTGCCGGCCTTGAAATCGAAGCCCATCTTGTCGCCGTCGCGCTTGCGGGCGTACCCCATCCTGTCGGTCACGGTGTCAGCCTGCCGCTGCTCGGCCTCCATCGCGTCAATCCAGGCGTGGTACTGCTGGACCCAGCGCTGGCGTTCGGCGGCCTTCTCGCGGAGGTAGCCGTCATAGCCGTTGCCGTAGCGGGTCACCGCGAGGCGTTCGGCGTCCACCTCAATGATCGTGCTGGCCACTTTGCGGAGCAGCACACGGTCGTGGGAGACCACCACTACGGTGCCGCGGTGGGCCGCCAGCCGGTCCTCCAGCCAGGCAGTTCCCCGCGCGTCCAGGTGGTTGGTGGGTTCGTCCAGGAGCAGGATGTCCGCCGGATCGGCCAGGACGCAGGCCAACGCCACGCGTTCCTGTTCGCCGCCGGAGAGTGAGCCCAGGACCCGGTTCCGGTCCAGGCCGCCCAGCCCCAGCCGGTCCAGTGCGGCCTCCACCCTGGACTCCGCAGCGTACCCCTCGCGCAGCTGGTACTCGGTCTGCAACCGGCCGTAGGTTTCGAGTTCGTCGTCCTCGGCGTCGGCCAGGCCTGCCTCCAGCCGGTCCAGTTCGGCCTCGAGGGCCCGGAGCGAGGCAAGCGAAGCGTCGATGGCGGCGCCCACGGTGAAGGATTCCGGCAGGCCATGGGTCTGGGCGAGGTAGCCTACCCGGCCTTGGCTGGCTACCGAGCCTTCGTTGGGAGCTTCAAGCCCGGCCATGAGCCGGAGCAGCGTGGATTTGCCGGCGCCGTTTTCGCCCACGATTGCCACATGCTCGCCGGCCGTGATGACCAGGTGGATGGCGTCAAGCAGCTGGCGGTCGCCGTAGCCATGGGAGACGGCTGAAAGGCTGAGGTGTTCGGTCACGGAAAGTCCTTGTAATTTGCTGCAGTGTGGCGGCCGGAGCTGACCCGGATGGATCAGGTGATGCTCGACGGCGGCCTTGGATTTGGGGGAACTGTCCGGCGTGGCCGGGCTGCTGCTTAGGACTTCATCGGTCCAGCCTGCCGTGGGGAAGCCCGTCAGTCAACAATGGCGACGGCGACGCAGCAATACCCCAGCCCTTTAGTGGCGTTTGACCCCTCAACACGACTATCGACACCATCGGCGACACCACTATCCACAAGAAAGTATTGCAATGACACCATATTGACGTCATAGTGGTGTCATGCAACTCAATCAGTACGTCACAGCCGTCCAGCACCAGCTGGACGTAGCCGCCGCAGCTGGAGGGCAGGACGCCCTGGCCCTCAGCGAGCGCCTTACCCCGGCCCTCGAATCCAGTCTCCGCCTGGTACTGCTCGAAGCCCTCTCCGACGCCGCCAGCGAGATGACCCTCGAGCTCGCGCCGGCATCGGTGGAGGTCCGGCTGCGGGGCCGCGATCCCGAGTTCGTGGTCACTAATCCGCCCGCCGCCAGCGACTTCGAAGCAGTAACAGCGGGGTCCAGTCAGCACGCGCGCCAGGCCCCAGAAGAGTTCGACGGCGCCAGCTCCTCCCGGACAACGCTCCGGCTTCCGGATCACCTCAAGCAGCAGGTTGAAGAGGCCGCGGGCCTCGAAGGGCTCTCCGTAAACTCCTGGCTGATCCGGGCAGTGGCCGATGCCCTCACCGGCCGCAACTCAACACAACGCTCAGCACGCCGGGACCCCGGCGAGCAGACCTTCACAGGATGGGCCCACTAATGAACACCTTCCAGACACCCCAGCCAATCGCCGTCGTCGTGGACGTTTCTGTCCGCGCCGACATCCGGGTCGTCGCGGCCAACCGCGAGGACACGGTGGTCAATGTGCAGCCCCGCGATGCCACCCGCGCCCTCGACGTCAAAGCGGCCGAGCAGACCACCGTGGACTATGTAGAGGGACGCCTGCAGGTCAGGCTGCATCCCCTGCGCCGCTACAGCTGGTTTGGCGACGGCGGGGCAGTGGACATCACTGTGGACGTGCCCATCGGCTGCAGCCTGGAGCTGAAGTCCGGCATGGGTGACCTCCACTGCGAGGGCGAGTTCAGCTCGGCCGACCTGAAGACCGACATGGGCCACATCCGCATCGACCATTGCACGGGCCTCCGGGCCCACAGCGGCATGGGCGATGTGACAGTGGAACGCGTGGCGGGCCGGGCCGAGGTCAAGACCGGCTCAGGCAAGATCCGGATCCGGGAGATCGACGGGGTTGCCAGCATCAAGAACGGCAATGGCAGCACGCACATTGTGGACACGGCAGGCGAGCTGCGGGTCAGCGCCGCCAACGGAGACGTGGCCCTTGAGCGCGCCGGCGCAACCACAACCATCAAGGCCTCCAACGGCGACATCACGGTGGGCGAGGTCAGCCGCGGGACCCTCACCCTTCAGACCGCAGCGGGCTCGCTGGCCATCGGCGTCCGCGAAGGAAGCGCCGCGTGGCTGGACCTCAGCACGAAGTACGGCCGCGTCCGCAATGGACTGGACGCCACCACCGGGCCCGGAGAGGCGGACGCCAAAGTGGAGATCCGTGCCCGCAGCGCCTACGGCGACATCACCGTGCGCCGCTCCCCCGTCCCCACCAGGTAGAGAACCAACCAGATAGAAATCCATCCCACTCAGGATCCACCCCAGTAAGCAAAGGAAGAGCCATGGCAACCACGGCATCCGCGGCGATCACGGCCGCCGGTTTACGCAAGGCATACGGCAGCAACCAGGTCCTCGACGGCGTTAACCTCACCGTTCCGGCGGGAACGGTCTTCGCTCTCCTCGGTCCCAACGGCGCCGGCAAGACCACCATTGTGCACATTCTCTCCACCCTGATCCGCGCCGATGGCGGGGACGCCGCGGTGGGAGGTTTCGACGTCGTACGCCAGGTCGATGAGGTACGCGGCAGGATCGGCCTCACCGGGCAGTTCTCGGCGGTGGACGGCCTTCTCACCGGCGAGGAAAACCTGGCGCTGATGGGCAGGCTCCACCACCTGCCGCCGGCCGAGGTCAAGCGGCGCACGGCAGATCTCCTGGAGAAGTTCGATCTCGTGGAGGCTGCCCGGAAACCGCTGGTCACTTACTCAGGCGGCATGCGGCGGCGGCTCGACCTCGCCATGACGCTGATGGGTGATCCGGGGATCATCTTCCTGGACGAGCCAACAACGGGCCTGGATCCGCGCAGCCGCCGCACCATGTGGGAGATCATCCGCCGCCTTGTTTCCCGCGGCGTCACCATCTTCCTGACCACCCAGTACCTCGACGAAGCCGACCAGCTTGCGGACAAAATCGCCGTGCTGGACCAGGGCCGGATCGTTGCCGAGGGCACGCCGGCCGAGCTGAAGCGGCTGGTGCCCGGCGGGCACATCCGCCTCACCTTCGGTGACCTGGCCGCGCTGGAGCGCGCCGCCGTCGTCCTCGGTCCTGAAGCCCGCGACGACGACACCCTCACCCTGGATGTCTCCGGCGACGACGGCGTCCGGTCCCTGAAGGACGTGCTGGACCGCCTGGAGGGCGCGGCCATCGACGTCAGCGACCTGTCCGTCCACACACCGAACCTGGATGACGTCTTCCTCGCCCTCACCAGCCAGAAGGAGAACGTACGATGAGCACCCTCGGCTATGCAGTCAGCGATTCGACCACCATGCTGCGCCGGAACCTGAAGCATGTGGTCCGCTACCCCTCGATCCCGCTGTTCGTGGCGGGGACGCCGATCGTCTTCCTGCTGCTTTTTGTGTACGTGCTCGGCGGGACGCTGGGTTCGGGGCTGGGCGGCACGCGGGATGACTACCTCGCGTACATCGTGCCGGGCGTCCTGATGCTGACCCTCACCGGGAGCGCCACGGGCACCGCAATCTCGGTGGCCACGGACATGACGGAGGGCATCGTGGCCCGTTTCCGCACCATGTCGATATCGAGGGGCGCCGTTCTCACGGGCCACGTCCTGGGCAGCCTCATCCAGACCATGGCCGCCATGCTGCTGGTGGCCGTCGTGGCCGTGCTGATCGGCTTCCGGCCCACCGGTTCGCCGGCGGGATGGCTCGGAGCCTTGGGCGTGCTGACGCTCATCGCCTTTTCCGTGACGTGGCTGTCCGTGGCCATGGGCATGAACGCCAAGAGCATCGAAACGGCCAGCAACCAGCCCATGATCTTCCTGCTGCTGCCGTTCCTGGGCAGTGGGTTCGTGCCCACCGATTCCATGCCGGACGTCCTGCGCTGGTTCGCCGATGTGCAGCCGTTCACGCCGTTCATTGAGGCGGTGCGCGGGCTGCTGATGGGGACCACGGTTGAAGCCGGCACGATGCTCGCCACCGTGATCTGGTGCGCCGTCCTCAGCGTGGCCGGGTATGCGTGGGCGCTGTGGCTCTACAACCGCAGGTCCGTCCGGGCCTGACAAAAGCAACGCGGGGTCACTTAATGCCCGATTTTCCCCTCGGATTGGGCATTGAGTGACCCCGCGTTGCTGTGGACGCTTGGTTACGCGACCTGTAGTGCGGCTGCCTTCTTGCGGCGGGCCTTCGCCAGGCGCGTTCCGATCAGCCCCTGCCGCGGGCTGAACAGATAGACGACGGCGAACACGGCGCCTTGGGTGAGCACCACCATGGCGCCGGAGGCGGTGTCCAGGTAGTAGCTGAAGTAGATGCCGGCGATGGAGCAGACGGCCGAGACCACCGGGGCAATCACCAGCATGCGGGAGAAACGGTCGGTCAGCAGGTAGGCCGTGGCGCCGGGGATGATGAGCATGGCCACCACCAGGACCACACCGACGGTCTGCAGCGCCACCACGGACGTCAGCGCAAGCAGTCCCAGGAGCAGCGCCCCCAACCGCTTTGGCGAAAGTCCGATCGCATGGGCGTGCGTGGGGTCAAAGGCGTACAGAGTGAGATCGCGGCGCTTCAGGATCAGGATGGCAAAGGCCACGACGCCGAGGACCAGCACCTGGATCAGGTCCGGGATGCTGACGCCCAGGAGGTTGCCGAAGATGATGTGGTTCAGGTCCGTCTGGCTGGGGGTGACGGAGATCAGCACCAGGCCCAGGGCAAACAGCGAGGTGAACACAATGCCGATCGCGGCGTCCTCCTTCACCCGGCTGGTGTTGCGGACCACCCCAATCAGGGTGACGGCGATCAGCGCGAAGACCAGTGCGCCGAGTGCGAAGGGTGCCCCCACAATGTAGGCGAGCACCACGCCCGGCAGCACGGCATGGGAGACGGCGTCGCCCATCAGGGACCAGCCGATCAGCACCAGCCAGCAACTGAGCACGGCACAGACGACGGCCGCGAGGGCGGTGGTGATGATGGCGCGGACCATAAAGTCGTAGCTCAGGGGCTCAAGCAGGAATTCCATGGCTCAGCGCTCGCTCTCGTGGCCGGCGGCGTGGGCAGGGGCGGGCGGCGCAGGGGCATGCGCATGGGCCTCGGACCGCGTAGGGCGGTGCCTGTGGCCGGGCTCTTCTGGAAGGTCCCGGTTCAGCACGTCCAGGCCGAACGCCATGGCCAGGTTTTCCGGCTGCAGGACCAATTCCGGGGCGCCGTGCATCAGGACGCGGCGCATCAGGAGCACGGCTTCGTCGCACAGTTCGGGGAGGGCGTGCAGATCGTGGGTGGAGATCAGGATGGTGCAGCCGTCCGAGGCGAGTTCGCGCAGCAGCCGGGTGATGGTGGCTTCCGAGCGCTTGTCCACACCGGCGAACGGCTCGTCCAGGAGCATCATGGTTGCGCCCTGGGCGATGCCGCGGGCCACGAATGCCCGCTTCTTCTGGCCGCCGGACAGCTGGCCGATCTGCCGGCCTGCAAACTCGGACAGTTCCACCCGGTCCAGCGCCTCATCGACGGCGGCACGGTCGGCCTTGGACGGGCGGCGGGTGAAGCCCTGGTGCCCGTAGCGGCCCATCATCACCACGTCACGGACGGACAGCGGGAACTGCCAGTCCACGTCCTCGCTCTGCGGCACGTAGCCGATCCCGCCCTCCTTGCGTGCCTTGGCGGGTGACTGTCCGCCGATCAGGACGCGGCCGGCGTCGGGCTTGATCATGCCCATGATCACCTTGAACAGGGTGGATTTTCCCGAGCCGTTCATGCCGATCAGGCCGCAGATCCGGGCGGCGTCCAGGGTGAGGGAGGCGGAATCGAGCGCCAGCACCTCGCCGTAGTGGACGGTGACGTTTTCGACGAGGATGGCGGGGGCGTTCATGACTTTGCCTGTCCTGAAGTGGAGGCGCTTGCGGTGGCGCTTGCCGAGGTGCCGGTCAGCGCTTTGGTGATGAGGTCGGCGTCGTGCCTGATCAGGTCGAGGTAAGTGGGCACGGGACCGTCCGCCTCGGACAGCGAGTCGACGTAGAGGACGCCGCCGAACTTCGTCCCCGTGGCCCCGACCACCTGCTGCATGGGGGCGTCCGACACTGTGGATTCACAGAAGACGGCGGGGACCCGGTTGGTCCTGACATACTCGATGGCGCGGGTGATCTGCTGCGGCGTGGCCTGCTGCTCGGCGTTGACGGCCCAGATGTAGACCTCGCGGAGCCCGGCGTCGCGGGCCAGGTAGGAGAAGGCGCCCTCGCAGGTCACCAGGGCGCGCTGCTTCTCCGGCACGCCGGCCAGGCTGGCTTTCATCTCGTCCTGCACAGCCTGCAGCTCGGCCTTGTAGGCGTCACCGTTGGCCTGGAATGCCGCGGCGTTGTCCGGGTCCAGTGCGCTGAAGGCCTTCACCATGTTGTCCACATAGATCTGGACGTTCACCGGCGACATCCAGGCGTGCGGGTTCGGTTTGCCCTGGTAGGAGTCCTCGCTGATGGACATGACCTCCACACCGTCGCTGACCACGGCATGCGGCACGTCCAGACCCTCCACGAACTGCCCGAACCACGCTTCGAGGTTCAAGCCGTTATCCAGGATGAGGTCCGCCTTGGAGGCCTTGCGGATATCGCCGGGGGTCGGTTCGTAGCCGTGGATTTCCGCGCCCGCCTTGGTGATGGACTCCACCGTGAGCTTGTCGCCCGCAACGTTCCGCGCCACGTCAGCCAGGACCGTGAAGGTGGTCAGCACCACGGGCTTCTCGCTGTCTCCGTTGCCCGAGGCGTCACCCCCGCAGGCAGAAAGGGTGAGGGACAGGAGGACGACGGCGGCGGCACCGGCAGCGCGGGACGCTGCGGTTCGCGGCGTGAGGGTCCGGGCGGCTACTTTGGCGCACCGAAACAGAAAGTTAGGCATACCGAATATTCTACGGGACGCCGAACTGGCCCCGCAATGTGACGCTGCCCGCTCCTCGCTCCCAACTGGGTAGCGGGCGATAGGCTGAACCCATGGCCACAACACACCGGCGACCACCCGCTCCGCAGCCGGAGCTGTACCGGATTTCCGCCCTCGATTTCACCGCTGTCGGCCTGTACGTGGCCGCAGCTGGACTCTTCGCCGTCGCCGGTGAACTGCTCGCCCCGTTCCTGCGGCAACTGGCACCCAGCCCAGCCGCGGCGTCGTACGGAGTGAATCTGCTCTTCTATGGGTCCGTCGGGATCCTGGCCGTGATCGCCGCCCGCCGGGTCGTGGCCAGGGACCTCCGGGTGCTGGCCACCCGCCCGTGGTTCACGCTCATGATGATCCCTGCCGCGGTGATAGGCATGATGATCCTCACCGCCATCGTGGTCACGGCGGCGGGCGGCGTACAGACGTCCGCGAACCAGGCCGGACTGCAGGAGCTGATGCAGCAGGTCCCCGCCTGGCTCATGGTGCCCGTGGTGGTCATTGTGGGCCCGTTTGTGGAGGAGTACATCTTCCGGCACCTGCTGATCGGCAAGCTCAGCCGCCGGCTCAACATCTGGCTGTGCTGCGCCCTGTCCGTGGTGCTGTTCGCCGCCCTCCACATCGTGGGCCAGGAAGCGATCACCCTTCCGGCGCTGCTGCCCTACCTGGCCATGGGCGCCACCTTGGTGTTTGTGTATATGTGGACCGGCAAGAACCTGATGTTCGCCTACTTTGTGCACGCGGCGAAGAACCTTCTGGCCGTGGTGTTCATCTACGCCATCCCGCCGGAGCTCTTCGAGCAACTCCAGCAGGTCCAGCCCTGACTCACTGCAACGCGGGGTCGCATGAGGGGGCTGTATAACCTATCCATCAGCCCGCCGCCGCGCGTAGGTTGAGGGGATGGGACTGAAGATCCAGATCGTGGTGGACAGCAAGAACCCGCACGAGCTCGCTGACTGGTGGGCGGAGACCCTGGACTGGGCCGTGGAGCCGCAGGACGAGGGGTTCATCCGCTCCATGATCAGCCAAGGCTACGCCACGGAGGCGGAAACCCTCACCCACCATGGCAAACTCGTGTGGCGGACAGGACAGGCCATCCGGCCGGTGGAGGAACTCGAGGCAGCCGCACCTGCCCACCGTGTCCTGTTCCAGGCGGTCCCGGAAGGAAAGACCGTCAAGAACCGCGTCCACTGGGACGTCCGGCTGGACGGGCGGGACAAGGAAGAAGTCAGGAAGCAACTGGAAGCCCGCGGGGCCACCTTTCTCTGGACCGCCAACGAAGGCCCGCACGAATGGCACACCATGGCCGATCCGGAGGGCAACGAGTTCTGCATCAGCTGAGCCGATTACTAGACTTGTCCGGTGAGCAACCAAATTCCCGCCAAGGTGTCCGACGTCTTTGACCCCACCCGCTGGCGCACCGTCTCCGGCTTCGAAGATTTCCAGGACATGACCTACCACCGGCAGGTTGAGCGGGTCTCGACAAGCTCGACCACCGGGACGGGCTCAACAACGGGGACTGAAACGGAAACCAGGGACCTGCCCACCGTCCGGATCGCGTTCAACCGCCCCGAAGTCCGGAATGCGTTCCGCCCCGGCACCGTGGACGAGCTGTACCGTGCCATGGACCACGCCCGCATGACCCCTGACGTCGCCACCGTCCTGCTCACCGGCAACGGCCCCTCCCCCAAGGACGGCGGGCACAGCTTCTGCTCCGGCGGGGACCAGCGGATCCGCGGCCGTGACGGCTACCGCTATGCCGACGGCGAGACCCAGGAAACCATCGACCCCGCCCGCGCCGGCCGCCTCCACATCCTGGAAGTCCAGCGGCTCATGCGCACCATGCCCAAGGTGGTCATCGCCATCGTGAACGGTTGGGCCGCCGGCGGCGGGCACTCCCTACACGTCGTCTCGGACCTGACCATCGCGTCCCGCCAGCACGGCAAGTTCAAGCAGACGGACGCCACGGTGGGAAGTTTCGACGCCGGTTACGGCTCCGCGCTGCTGGCCCGCCAGATCGGCCAGAAGTCCGCCCGGGAAATCTTCTTCCTGGCCCGCGAGTACTCGGCCGAGGACATGGTCCGGATGGGTGCGGTGAACGAGGCCGTGGACCACGAACGCCTCGAGGAAGTGGCCCTGGAATACGCCGCGGACATCGCCCGCCAGTCACCCCAGGCCATCCGCATGCTCAAGTTCGCCTTCAACCTCGCCGACGACGGCCTGGCCGGCCAGCAGGTCTTCGCCGGCGAAGCCACCCGGCTGGCCTACATGACGGACGAGGCGGTGGAAGGCAAGGAAGCCTTCCTGGAGAAACGCGACCCGGACTGGTCCCGCTTCCCCCACTACTTCTAAGGCAGGACGGCACATGAACATCGGACGCCAGCACATCGGCCCCCTGGATATCGAACCGGCGCTCACCGCCCTGGCCGCCGCCCTGCGCGGTGAGGGACCCGCCGTCGAACTGTCCGTCAGCCCTGACGGCGAGCTGGTGGTGGGGCATACCGAGACCCCGGGCTGCGACGACGCCGTGGCGGTGGTGCGCACGTCCGGCTCGACGGGCGCGCCGAAGGCCACGGTCCTGACCGTCGAGGCGCTGGCGGCCTCCTCCATGGCCACAGCGATGGCCCTCCAGGGCGAAGGCCAGTGGCTGCTGGCCCTGCCGGTGCAGTACGTGGCAGGTGTGCAGGTCCTGGTGCGTTCGCTGTTCGCCGGCACCCGGCCGTGGGTCATGGACATGTCCGGCGGCTTCACGCCCGCCGCGTTCACGGCCGGCGCCCTGGAACTGACCGACAAGATCCGCTTCACCTCGCTGGTGCCCACCCAGCTGCAGCGCCTGCTGGACTCGCCCTCGCCGGATACCTTGGCCGTGCTGCGCCGCTTCGACGGCATCCTGCTGGGCGGGGCACCGGCGTCGGCCGGACTCCTGGAGGCCGCCCGCGAGGCCGGGCTCCGGGTCGTCACCACCTATGGCTCCGCCGAAACCTGCGGCGGCTGCGTGTACAACGGCGTGCCGCTGACCGGGGTGGAGGTCCGGATTGCCGAGGACGGCCGGATCCTGCTGGGCGGCGACACCGTGGCCGCCGGATACCTCGACGCGCCCGAAAGCACGGACACGTTCTATGAGGAAGACGGCGTCCGCTGGTACCGCACCAACGATCTCGGCGCCCTTGATGGGGACGGCCGGCTCACCGTGCTGGGCCGCGCCGACGACGTCATCATCACCGGCGGCCTCAAGGTCTCCGCCGCGCATGTGCAGGAAGAGCTGGAAAAGTCCGACGGCGTCGCAGCGGCTTTTGTGGCCGGTGTCCCGTCCGCTGAATGGGGCCAGGCCGTGGCCGCCTACGTGGCGCTGGCCGGCGCCGACGTCGCCTCCCCCACCGGGGATCACGCCGTCGTGCTTGAAGAGGACTGGCACCAGCGGCTGGGCCTGCTGGCCCCGAAAACAGTGCTCGCCGCCCCGGAGCTGCTGATGCTTCCCAACGGCAAGCCGGACCGGCTGGCAATGATCGAGCGGCTCAACTCCCTGCACCAGGGAAAGTAGAGTAGAGCTGCACCGGCGGCGCGTCAGCGGCCTGTGCGCAACCGTTTCACCGTTCTCCCCAACCCAACGAGGTACTCACCGTGGCCACAGCCGCACAATGGATCCAAGGCGCCCGCCTCCGCACTTTGCCGGCCGCCATCGCACCCGTGCTGATCGGCACCGCCGCGGCCTACGAGCTGGATTCGTTCCGTCCCGTGAACGCCGTGCTGGCCGCCCTGGTGGCGCTCCTCCTGCAGGTCGGGGTGAACTACGCCAACGACTACTCCGACGGCGTCCGCGGCACCGACGAGGACCGTGTTGGTCCGCTGCGGCTGGTGGGCTCCGGTGCGGCCAAGCCCGAGCACGTCAAGTATGCGGCGTTCGGTACGTTCGCGCTGGCCATGCTGTTCGGCCTGGCGCTGGTGGTGATCACCCAGAGCTGGTGGCTGATCCTGGTGGGAATCGGCTGCGTGATGGCCGCCTGGGGCTATACCGGCGGCAAGAACCCGTACGGCTACATGGGCCTGGGTGACGTCTTTGTGTTTGTCTTCTTCGGCCTGGTGGCAACCCTCGGCACAACTTACACCCAGGCCGGGCAGGTCAGCCTGCCTGCTGTCATCGGCGCGATTGGTACCGGCCTGATTGCGTGCGCCCTGCTGATGGCCAACAACGTCCGCGACATCCCCACGGACATGCAGGCCGGCAAGAAGACCCTGGCCGTGCGGCTGGGGGACAAACACGCCCGCGAAAGCTACGTGCTGATGCTTGCCGTGGCCATCCTGCTGGTGGTGATCCTTGCGCCCGGGAGGCCGTGGATACTGATTGTCCTGCTCCTCATCCCGGCCTGCCTGATGCCCGCCTGGCTGATGATCAACGGGCGCAAACGCAAGAGCCTGATCCCCGTGCTGAAGCAGACCGGCCTGATCAACCTCGGCTACAGCCTGCTGTTCTCACTGGGACTGGTGCTCAGCCACGGAATCTAGGCGTCGGGAGTCTTCGGTGTGCTGCTGCGGATGGTGACGTCGGGGTTGGCGTCTGTGAGGCTGTCCTCGGCGTCCGCGTCGGCGGCCTCGCCGGCGTTGCGCACCGGCTTGGTCTTGCCGGTGAACCGGTCATGCAGGGCGGCGGCAGCGTCGTCGCGCTGCTTCTGGAAGAACAGGTAGCTGACCGCGAAGGCGATCAGCGCCGCGCAGACGACGGACAGCAGCGCCCCCAGCTGCAGGAACATGAACAACACAAAGAGCGGCGCAAACAGCGCCAGCCGGATCAGGGAGTATTTCAGGAAAGCCACCATCCAAGTTTAGCGGCCCCGCCTGAACGCCGATGGCGTGCGAACGATAGACTTAATGGCATGCTCTTCCGTGTGGCTCTGGCCGTGGCAGTACTCGTCATCTTTGTGTATGGATTGGTGGACGTGATCCGTACTGACGCCCGCCTGACCCGGGGCATCTCCAAGCCGGCATGGATCATCGTGATGATTGTGCTCCCGGTGATCGGCGCCATCCTGTGGCTGCTGATCGGACGTCCCCGGAACACGGCTCCCGCCCGCCGGACATACAGCGGTCCCACCGCCCCGGATGATGATCCTGATTTTCTCCGGAACCTGGAGGTCCGCCGCCGGAAGCAAGCCGAAGCCGCCCGCCTCAAAAAGCTCAAGGATGAGCTGGAGGCAAAGGCCGAGGACGGTCCTGCCGGCGCCGGACCGGACAGCACAGGAGACGCGGACACCCGTGACACTGGCGACGTGAAGTAGGACCTATGCCACAGCACCCCGACGGAGAATCCCAACTGCCAGTTGGCTCCGCCGAGGCTGCCACGCCCCCTCCTCCCCCGCCGCGGCCTGGCCTGTCCTACTCCCGCCCAGCGCCCATCGAGGTTATTCCGCCAACACCCAGCAGCGTCAGGGTGGCCCGGGCTTTCTGGCTGTCCGGCTTCGCTGCCGGACTGGCCGTCATTGTCGGGTCCTTCCTCACCCGCGATTCCCACCTGGACCGGCTCCGCACCGTAGTGGACCAAATGGCCCCGGGCGGGAATGCCGATGCTGTGACCACGTCCACCGCGGTCGTTTTCTGGGGCAGCCTCAGCCTCCTGCTGCTGCTGATCGTGCTCCAGGCGGCCCTGCTGTCCGCTGTCTCCGGACGCCGTGGCTGGGCCCGCTGGCTGATGCTTCCGCTACTGGCAGTCCAGGTGGCGGCGATGGCCGTGACGTCAGTTTTCCTCGTTCCCGAGGGCGACGCCGGCAGCTACGTTTTAATCCTCTGGGGCGCCCAGTTGCTCCTGGCCTTCGTCGGCTGGCTGGCGCTGCTGATGCCGTCAGCAGGCAGGTAGTTCAAGTCGCGGCGGGACGGGCCACAGGGCTTCACCCCGGCGCGTTAGTAGGTGCGGCTTCCGTGGGGCCCGCCGTTGGAACCCGCCGTCACGCAGGTTGCCAGTGCAAATGCAGCCCGGCAGCCTCAGCCAGGACGCCTTCACAGCTGCGCACCACCACGCGGCAGGCGTCCAAAGCCGACCGGTCCGTCAGTGGATTCTCAGACACCAGCCGCCACCGGTGAAGGATCCGGTGGGCCTCGGCGCTGATCTCTTCAGTGGATGCCTCCGTCTGCAGACCCAGCCGCGCGTGCGCTGCCACACCCTCGCCGCCAATAATCCGCTCCGCCTCTGCAGCCAGCTCGTGCCTGAGCGTGACGCCCGTTGTCCGCAGCGCGGCCAGCAGGCGCAGTTCCCGGAACTCGTGCGCATTAATCTGGAGTCGTTCCAGGGCCGCGGCCAGATGTCCGGCTCCTGCCCGTGGTGAGCTGCGGAGCAGGGATTCCACGCCCACCAGGGCGGTGCGGGCCTTGAGGGCATCAGCGCGGGCATGAAACTGTCCCTCGAGCATGGTCAGCAGCGGGTCCAGCCCGCTGCGCCGGGCAAGCTCGTGCGCCAGCGGTGTGGGGTCCGTGAAGCCGGCCCGGATCAGCACAACCCCCAACCGGATCCCAAACAGCCCGAACCGCGCCAGCAGCTGCTCCCTTGCCTCGGCGGTGAGGCCTTCCGGGACGGCGGCCCGCAGGAACCTGTCCGCGGATAGCAGCAGCCGTTCCCGGTCCGGCCGGTCCATGGCGGAAAGGAGTGCCAGCGATTCATAGTCGGACTGGCGCATGCTCCGGGCACTCTGGGCCAGCAGACCTGCCACCGGGACCACCCCCAATGCCAGCTTGCGCAGGCTGGGGTCCCGACGGTACCGCTCGGCGATGTCCCCCGCCGAAAGCAGGGAATCGATCCGTCCTGCGCCAATTTCGTCGGCCCGGGACAGCACTGCCAAGGCGTTGACGGTGCCGGAGCGGCCCGCTTCGGTGTCCTTGAAGGACTCCAGGAACCGCAGATCGGCGGCGTGCATGTGCCGCATCAGGTAGACAACCGCGTCCGCTTCGGAGGGTGAGTCTGCTGGCGTGAGGAAACTGACGGAGCGGGCAGACACATCCTCGGACAAGGACGCGATGCCCGGGGTGTCGATCAGGGTGACATTCCGCAGGCTCTCCGACGGCCACTCCACGACCAGCCGTTCGACGTCCTCCGCCCGGTCCCTGCCCAGATCAAACACGAGCCGCCCGTTGGCCCGCTTCAGGGGCAGCAGACGGGATCCGCCTGCCACGGAATGGAGCGTGATGCGGGGTGTATGGGCGAACCGGTACCACGTGACGATCCGCGTGCATTCGCCGGTGTCCGTGGGGGCGATCTCTTCTCCGATGATGGCGTTCAGCAGGGTTGATTTTCCAGCTTTCACCATTCCTGCGACGGCGATCCGCAGGGGTTCGGCCAGCCTCGCGGCGTACCCTTCAAGAGCCGCCACCGCAGCGGGATCATCGCGGTAGACGGCAAGGGCTTCCTTGATCAGGTCGGACACTCCCGCGACCGTCGGCGCCTTCATCGGACTGCCACCACCGCCGGTGCCCGCAAAGGCGTGGATGCGGGCCCATGAGCAGGCCTGGCCGGCGGTTCGCTGCCTGCCAGGGCCTCGGCGGCCTGGTGCAGGGCGTCCACGCGCTTGAGCCCGGCCTTGATGTCCCGGATCCGCATGTCCTTCTCCAGCTTGTACGTGGTGGCTGCCTTCTGCGCGGCCGACACGGAATCCGAGAGCGAGCGGTGGTGCATCTCGGCAATTTCGGTGAAGTGGTCACGGGTGGACCGCTGGACCAGCCGAAGCCTGTCCTTGAGCTGCTTGCCCACCTGGAAGACCACATCGTCCAACTGGCGGCGGACCAGCGCCTTGGCTTCTGCCTGCCGGCGCTTGAGCCTGGCTTCCTTGTCCTCCCGGTAGGCTTTGCGTCCCAGCAGCAGCCCGGCCCCCACGGAGAGTGGATTGATCAGGGCCATGCCGAAGAGCCCCGTCAGGAGGCCGAACATCAGGACGCCCCCGTAGGAGCCCCGCATGCCGATCAGGACCTTCTGCATCGGGTTGATGTGGCCGTCATCCATGCCGGGCATGTCGTCCACGGGATCCAGGGCGTCCCCAGTGTCGGAGACGCGCAGGACGGGAAGCGCCACCTCGTCTTCCGAAAAGTGCTCCGCCACTTGCGATGCCAGCCATTGCGACCGCTCGCTGGTCCAGACGAATGTGTCCGAGATGGCGGCTGCGGTGCACTCTTCCAGCCATTTGGTGAATGCAGTCCAGGTGGGACCCGGATCGCCCTGGTCAATCGCCGTTTCAGCATCGCGCTGGATCCGCCGCAGACGGTCCCGCAGGTCGTACTCCATATCGGCAATCAAATCGCCGATGCCGTCGTTGAGCGTGATCTGCCAGCGGGCGGAACGTTTGCGGAGGTCATCGGCCTCCACCTTCGCTGCCTCGAGGCCCGCGATCATGGCCGGGGTGCCCGCAGGGTCCTCCAGCGCCGCCAGTTCCGACTGCAGGGACAGCCGAAGGTTGTCCGAGACAGAGAGGAGATCCTGGCCCACTGAGCGCCGCTGGATCCGTTCTGCCTTCCCCACAATTTCATTCCGGAGATGGCCGATCAGGGCGGGGAAGCCCGATTCGTCGTTCAGTTCCCCGTCCCGCAGCCGGCTGGCTTCGAGCCTGAGATCTGAGGATACCGGGATCAGCGGAATGTCCGGCGACACCTGGGAAAGGTGTCCGCGGTCCAACTCGGCCACCCTGCGCCATTCCGGGTAGAGGTCCGTCTTGGACAAGACACCCACCACGCTCGGCGTGATCCGCATGGCCTGCTTCAAGAACCGGATCTCCGGCTCGGTATATTCCTGGGACGCATCCGTGACGAGCAGCATCGCATCTGCCGTAGGCAGCGCCGTCAGGGTAGTCAGCGTATGGGTTGACCCCAGGCCGCCGACGCCGGGCGAATCAACAACGGTCAGGCCTCCGGCCAGGACCTTGCGGGGCAGGAAGACTTCCGCGGCCACCAGCTTCTTGGCGTTGCCGGGATTCCCGCGTTCGGAGACATAGGCAGCCAGGTCAGCGATATTGATGGGAAGGCGCTCAAGTTGCTCATCTTCGCTGGCGTCCTTCTCTGCCCGCGGCAAGAGGACGGACGCCGACGCCGGGTCTCCGTGCCGGACGACGGTTGGCACCGAAGTGGCAATGTCGTCATCGACCGGGCAGACCGGCGCGTTGACCAGGGCGTTGATGAGCTTGCTTTTGCCTTGCTTGAATTCGCCCACCACAATCACGCGGATGCTGGGATCCTTCAACCTGAGAAGGGTCTGGTCAAGGCGCTTCCGCAAGTCGGCTCGCTCGCCTTCGCTGACAATTTCGATGCCCTGCTCAACCAGTTTGACGAGTTGGGCCGAGGTGGCCGGCGCCGATGCCCTCGCCGGTGCTGCGGGGTCTGCCGTCGTTGCCGGACCCGCGGGTCGCTGCGGTTCAACCATTACCAGTCCTTTGGTCAAGTCTCTCGAAAATGGGACGTTGGGGTGGCCGGGAAGTGCCCGGCAGGAGGTTGGACTCCGGCCGGGCCTGCCTGTGTACCCGGGACTGAGCTAGGAGACGATGACCGCTGAACCGTCCTCAGCCTCGGCATCGGTTTCGGTGTTCAACGAATCATTCACAGAGTTGTCAACCTCCGCCGTAAACGAATCATTCACAGAGTTGTCAACCTCCGCCGTAAACGAATCACTCACAGAGTTGTCAACCTCCGCCGTAAACGAATCACTCACAGAGTTGTCAACCTCCGCCGTAAACGAATCACTCACAGAGTTGTCAACCTCCGCGTTCAGCGAATCATTCAGGGAGTTGTCCGTCTCGGAGTTATCGTTCAGCGAATCATTCAGGGAGTTGTCGGTCTCGGAGTTATCGGTGTTACCGACATTCCGGAGGTCAGCATCGATGTCGACGTCGGTGTTGAAGGAGTCCTCGACGTCCGTTTCCTCGTTCTCTACGTTGGCGTCACGGCCGGCATCGATGGAGTTGTCCGTCGAGCTGTCATTCGAGTTGTCCGTGTTGTAGGAGTCCTCGACGTTGTTGGAGTCCTCAATGTCGACGTCATCGCCGGCAGCAACTGCCCTGTCTCCGGACGCGACAACGGAATCGTTGTCGAACCACTGCTCGACGTCGCCTTCGGCCCAGATGTTCTGGTTGACCGACTGGTCGGTGATGGTATCCCGGTCATCCACTGATGTCTCCCAGGAGTAGTTGTTCACCACGTTGTGCAACTGCTGGACGGCATGGTCATGGTCGTCGTCATGGTCGTCGTCACGGTGGCCATGGCCGCCGCCGTGGGGAGGGGTAACGGCCACCCCGCCGCCGGTTTCTGCCCTGTTGCCGCCGGTGTTGTAGGAACGGTCGAAGGAAGAGGCGTTGATGGGTGCGAAGTCCAGGATGACCGGCATGGCCGCGTCAACGTCCGAGGAGCAGACGCCGCCGAGGCCAGCGTCGTCCAGGGCGCGCTCTGGATTGTCAAGGAACTCCTTTGCTGCCTGCTGGTTTCCGAAAAGGCTCATCAGGAACAGGACGAGGTCGTTTGCGAGGGTAGGCATTTGGTGGTCCTCAAATCTTCTCTGAGTTGTGGATAGCCCGGCTTCATCGCCGGGCCTGCATCAACCGTAAGATCCCACCCATGGACCCGGCATCGGGTCGTTTCCCCCTACTGGCTGGACCCCTGCCGGGGATCCACGGCCCGTGCCGTTAGGGGCACTAGGGGTTCTCGTGCTGCGGGTCTTCGGGTCCGAGGGCGAGCCTCAGCCTGACCAGCAGGTCGGAACGGTTTTCGGCACCCAGCCGGCGGCGCATCCGGGCAATATGGTGCTCGGCGGTACGCGGGGAGATGTAGATTGCTTCCCCGATTTCCCGGTACGTTTTTCCTTCCAGCACCAGCCGTGCCACTTCTTTCTCGCGCTCGCTCAGCACTGAGGCATCCGGCTGGCCGGCCCCATTGCCTTGGTCCGTGCCGGGAGCATGGCGGACCTCGGATTGTCCGTCGGGGCTCGGCCCGGCCGAGTTCCCTTGCGGATGGAGGTCACGGGCACAGGACAACAGGCGCAGCATGTCCTTGCGCTCTCCTGCCCGGGCGGCGGCGTGGCCGGCCAGCCGGGCGCCTTCCCAGGGCATCCCGACGGCGTTCAGCCCCCGGGCGGTTTCCTCCACGTCCGCTGCCTTGAACTTTCCCGCGAGGACCGATACCCAGGCTTTGCCCGCAGCAGCGAGCTGGGACGCCAGAAGGCTGTGTTCTGCTGCCCGGGCCAGCGCTGCAGCGTGGGGGGCCAGGGCTGCGGGACTGTCGTTCAAGAGCGCCGCCTGGACGGCAGCCCAATGCAGGGGGACGGCCCATAATGGCGGTTCCCCCAGATCCCGCAGGAGCGTCCACGCCTCATCGAGGTAATGCGAGACCCGCCTGGTCTCCCTCAGCCGGGCGGCGGTGATCATCAGCTCCCCCCACGGCAGCAGGCTGTACAAGTCCACCGTGGTGTGCAGCATGGCTTCCCGGGCGCGTTCCCACGCCATGAGGAGGCCGTGGACCTCCCCGCTCCGGCGTGCCAAACCTACTTCCAGGGCCGCACAGAGGAATTCGTCCCGTGGAACCAAAGGCCAGTGGTTGGCTTTTGAGGCCTCGTTGATGGCCAGCCGGGCATCCTCCGGGTTGTCCTGCTGCATCGACGACCAGGCCTGGAGCAGGAACAGCCGTGGCTTGACCGCGTCGCCTCCCTGGCCCGCGGTCGCGGCGGAGCGTGCGATGGTTTCCGCGAGGTGCGGTTCACCGCTGTGCAGGGCCACGAGCGCGGCCAGGGCGCCGGGTGTCTCCGGAAGAGGCAGGGCAGCACCCGACGCGTTCAACATGTCCGAGGCGTGGATCAGGATCGGGAGTCCCTGGTGCGGATCGACGGACAGCGATTCCAGGATGCCCGCGGCCGTCTGCGCCTGCGCCACAGCGAGGAGCGTCGGCGACGCCGGTGTGGAGCCGGCCGGGAACATCTCCCCGGCACCGGCGAGGTTGCCGCAGCCGATCATCGCAACTGCGGCCGCTGGTCCGGATGATCCCACCCTCGCCCGGCCCAGCCAGGTGTACACGTCTGCGCCACGGGCCAGCATGCCCCGCTGCGCCCAGATGGCTGCAGCGACGTCCACCCCGAGGCGGAGGTCGGGCGGATCAGGGCACGTAAGCAGCCCGTCGATGATCCGTCCTGCAGAATCAAGATCCCCTGTGGCCGATACTGCCTGGGCGCGGCGGGCGGCCAGGGCCAGCTCATCGGCGCCTGCCAGGAGGGCCTCGTCGTAGAGCTGGGCGGCCAGGCCCGGATGCTGTT
The DNA here is from genome assembly GCF_031454915.1 of Pseudarthrobacter sulfonivorans. GTDB lineage: Bacteria > Actinomycetota > Actinomycetes > Actinomycetales > Micrococcaceae > Arthrobacter > Arthrobacter sulfonivorans_C. The sequence goes on from NZ_JAVDRS010000003.1 coordinate 139,996, forward strand.
CCAGAGCCCGGTCTCCGGCTTTTTCGAGCTCGGCGGCAACACGGAGGTCAGCCAGCCCGCTGCGTGCCAGCTCGCGGGCGAAGTCGCCGAGAGGGCGGCCCTCCGCGACGAAGCAGCCCACAAGTTCGCGCTGGAGCGCATGGACACGCGGAGTGGACGTAGATGTCAGAAGGGCATGCTGGGCGGTTCCTACTACGGTGCCGTCGGGCTGAAGGAGCCCGGACGATTCCGCCCGGGCTACCAGCGCCTCGAGGCTCTCCACGTCACCTTCCGCCACTTTTCGTTCCAATTCCTGCGGCAACGGTCCGGGGAGGGAGAAGCCAACCGACAGGGCGAGGAGCAGTTCCCGGACTGCGGCGTTCTCCCCTCGCAGTTGCTGGGCCATAAGCGGGGGGCTGGCGGGCGCTTTCGATTCCGCCACAGGTGCGGTGTGGTCGGTGTTCATGGGTCAAGCCGCCGATACGGTAGGGACGGGATCAGTTTCCGTCGCGGCGGGTGCCGGCGGCGGATCGGACGTCGGGGCAGGCGACTCCGTCGTCGGTGCGGGCTCGACGCTCGGTTCCGGCGTCGGGGCAGGCGACTCCGTCGTCGGTGCGGGCTCGACGCTCGGTTCCGGCGTCGGGACAGGCACGGGCGTGGTCGGGACAGGCTCCGACGTGGTCGGGACAGGCACGGGCGTGGTCGGCACAGGCCCGGGCGTGGTCGCGACTGGCCCGGGGGTGGTTGGACTGGGGGTCGCCGTTCCGGGAGTGGTGGTCCCGGGCGCGGCCACCTGGGTTGGATCACTCGTTGCGCCGGATCCGGCGGTTGCGGCACCCCCGGCGTTACCGCCGACCGGCAGTAATGCCGGGGCATACGGCGTGTCGACGGGCGTCTCTGCCGCTTCGAGTCCAGCCGCCGGGGTGTCCGCAGGCTCCTGCGCACTGGCCTCGATGCCCTTCCCCGATTCCTTCGTCCCGCCAGCGCCGGGATCGGCGGGCTTGGGCTCTGGTTCCTGAGGAATGATCATTGCGGAGAGGCTACCCAGTCCCCCCGGACTTTGTGCCGCTGTGGCGGTGAAAAGGGTGAACAGGGCCGCCCCCATGGCCACCGCAGTCAGCCGCACCGTGGGCCGCGGGCCATGCGTTCCGGCCTTCCGGCCACGGCCACGGGCAACGCCCCTGGCACCGTCGCCGACGGCGGCGGTGCCAGCCAAGGAGCCAAACGCGGCCGCGGATTTCCGGGACCAACTTGCACGGCGCCCGGCGTCGTGCGGCTCAAAAACGATGTCTGCCGGAGCAGGGATCCCAGGGACGCCACCGGCAGCAGCCGACGGCGCAATGGCCGGAGCGGCCCGGAGTGCGGCCACGGCTGCGCCAAGGCAAATGGAAGACTTTGGGTCGGCGTCCACGGCGATGGGCCGGTCCAGCTGCTCCGAAATCAGCTGCGCCACGAGAGGGATCCGTGATGATCCACCAATCAGGAGCACCGCAGTCAGGTCAGCCGGTTCCAGTCCAAGTTGTTCCAACGAACGTTCCAGGGCATCCACTGTTTCGCGGATGGGTTCCTCAACCATGGCCTCGAACTCTGAGCGGACCAGCCGCACCTGCTGCTGGACCCCGGGCAGGAACACTGAAATGCTGGCCTCGCTGTCGGCCGAGAGCGCTTCCTTGGCTTCCACGCATTCGCGCTTAAGCCGGGCCAGCGCCGCCAGGGCGCCGGGATCTTCCGGGTCAAGGCCTGCCAGGACCTCCCCCGTGTGCTCCGCGACGTGGCGAAGGACCGCGGCGTCGAAATCGGCGCCTCCCAGTCCTTCGATCCCTTCCGGACGGCCCAGGAACTCAAAGCTGCCGTCGCCGGTTTTCCTCAGGATTGCTGTGTCAAAGGTCCCGCCGCCGAGGTCGTAGACCGCGATGGTGCTGCCGTCCTCCACGCGCATCTGGGAGGCGTAGTGCAGTGCCGCCGCTTCCGGCTCGCTGATGAGCGTGACGTTGTTCAGTCCCTTGGCAGCGAGGGCTGCCAGGACCGCGGTGGTCCGGTGTCCGCCCCAGGCTGCCGGGTGGGAGATGATGATTTCCGACGGCGGGGCGCCCTCGCGTTCTTCGGCCCTATCCGCAACCCAGCGGGCCATGGTGGCAAAGATCTCCTCAGCAGGCAGGGCCAAGGTCCCCACAGCAATGGGTACGCTGTCCCCGATCCGGCGCTTGAATTCGCGGACTACCCGGCCGGGGACATCCAGGCCGCGGCGTTCGGCAGCCTCCCCCACCAGGATGGTGCCCTCTTCGGGGTAAAAGACGACGGACGGCACTGCCGTTCCCCGGAGCCCCAGCGGGAGGCTCTCCGGAACAGGCTGGGCAGTCTGGTCTGTCTTGGCAATCGCGGCGGCAGTGAAACTTGTCCCGACGTCTACGGCGAGAACGTAGCTCATGAGCACCTCGGAGAAACGCAGCTGGCTGTCTGCAAGCTTCATCACAGACGAGCTTCCACCAAGGTAGCATCACCGTCTGCCGGGCGACACCCTTATTCGTACATCGATTGGCGTATTATGCCGCCGGTCAGTGGCAGCTTAGGAGAAAGCCCTGCTCAGAGGCCTGAGTAGGAATGCAGACCGTTAAAGAACTGGTTCACGATGGTGAAGTTGAAGACCACACAGAGGTAGCCCACAATCGACAGCCACGCAGCGCGGGTTCCGGTCCAGCCGCGGGTTGCACGGGCGTGCAGGTAGCCTGCGTAGACCACCCAGATCACAAACGTCCAGACTTCCTTGGTGTCCCAGCCCCAGAACCGGCCCCAGGCCTTTTCGGCCCAGATGGCCCCGAACATCAGGGTGAAGGTCCAGCCGATGAACGCGATGGCGTTGATCCGGTAGGACAGGTTTTCCAGGCTCAGGGCCGAGGGCACCAGCCGCATGAAGCCGAGCTTGTCTGCGCCCCCGGCAGCGATGGTCTTTTGCCGGTGGGACTGGACCAGCTGCAGGGCCGACATGGCGAACGTGAGCGTGAACAGGGCCGAGGAGAGCACCGCGATGGAGACGTGGATGATCAGCCAGTAGCTTTGCAGCGCCGGGACCAGGTGGCCCACCGGCGTCCAGTAGGCAACGGAAGCGGCCACCAGCATGATGATCGCCAGGCCCACCACGAACGTTCCCAGGAACCGCAGGTCGCGGCGGATCAGCACCACCAGGAAGACTGCCACGGCCACAAAGGCGCCCGTGGTGAGGAACTCGTACATGTTGCCCCACGGCACCCGGCCGGCACCCAGGGCACGCGTGATCACGCCTGCGCCGTGGATCAGGGCACCCAGGACGGTGAGGGCGACGGCCACGCGTGCCGGAACGCGGCGTTCCGCCGCATAGCGCATGTCGCCGTCGGCCGTCTGCCCTGCTGCGGAACCTGCGCCGGCCTGCTTGGCAGCGGACGACGACGGGCGTTCGGCCCTCCCGGCAGGTCCGGCCAGGTGCGAATCAACGCGGTTCGCTGCCGCCGCAGAGCCGGCAGACGCACCAACTCCGGCCGCCACCGGAACCTTGGCCCCGGCAGCAGCCCCTGCAGCCTCCGCGGCCTTAAGATCAATGGCGCGCAGCGCCTTGCTGCTCTTGGCCAGGTCCCAGGCGAAGGCGATGAAGGCCACGGTGTAGGTGCCGGCGGCGAGCAGCATCAGCAGTTCGCTGTATGCGCCCATGGTTTCGTTGATGACGAAAGGCATTACTGGTCCTTTGTGGGTCCGGCGGAGCCGGTGGGGGTGGTGACGGAGTCTGCGCCATTATCGCCCTGGCGGCTGGGAGTTTGCTGGGTGGAGGCGGAATCCTCAAGGTCCCATTCCTCCGCGAGGAGTTGCCGGATGGCCTGCGCTTCGGCAGCCAGGCGGTGGTCCTCGCCGCGGGCCAGGAGGCCGTATTCCACCATGGTCCGGCCGTCTTCGTGGGTTCCGGTGCGGACCCAGACGCGGCGGCGGTTGACGTAGAGCGAGACGATGAGGCCGGCCACGGCCAGCAGGGCGAAGATGAGGGCGTAAAGCTGGCCAGGGTTGTGGTGGATGTCCACGCCCACGTACCGCTTGACGCTGTCGAAGCTGATGCTGCCCTTGTTATCCGGCAGGGTGTAGGTGCTGCCCGGCGCCAGGGTGATGCCGCCGGCGTCCAGGTTGCGGTTGTTCAACGGGGTCAGGTCCTGGACGTCCAGTTCAAAGACGTTCTGCGGCGCCCCGTTGTCCAGGCCAAGGTCCCCGAAGTAGGAGTTCAGGGTCAGCTGCGGGTTGAAAAGGTCCGGATCGCCGCTGAAGGAAATGCCGTCGTCCGTAACGAACGCGGTGGGCAGGAAGAACCCAACAAATCCCAGCTGGTCAGGCTTGGCATCGGGGACCTTGATGACCACTGACGAGTAGTAGTTCTCGCCCTGGAGCTTGGCCACTACCGGGCCCTGCATGGCGATGTTTCCGGCGCCGTCGCGGATGGTCACCACGGGAGCGTAGCCGTTGCCGGTGAGATAGATGCTGGTGCCGCCCAGGGTTACCGGTTCGTTGACCTTCAGGACCTCCTGCTTGGCGGGCGCGTCCGGGGTTTCCCGTGTAGTCACCTCAGCGTTGAAGTCGATGGGCTGGCCGAACTTGCCCGGGGACTCGCGGTCGAACAGGACATCGAACTTGTCCAGCTGGATGGAGTACGGCTGGAGCTGGCTGGACTGGAAGTTGGTGCCCGGCGTGAACTGGTCGTAGCCCACCAGGGTGTTCACGAAGGTGTCGCCCTCCACCAGGATGCGCTGGCCGCTGTAGCCAAACAAGCCGCCGATGGCCACGGACACGAGCACACCGATCAGCGAGGTGTGGAACACCAGGTTCCCCACCTCCTTGGCGAAGCCGCGCTCGGCGCCCAAAGACGGCCGCGCGCCGTCGTCGTCCCTCACCTCAACGCGGTAGCCGCGCTTCCGGAGCACGCCCGCGGCGCTTTTGATGGCGTCCGACGCCGGGAGGCCGGCATCGGCGGGAACCACCAGTGTGCCGTACTCAGGGAGGCGGGAGAGCCGCTTGGGGGTGCGCGGCGGCTGTGACCGCATGGCCTTGTAGTGCGCGATGGCGCGCGGGACCACGCAGCCGATCAGTGAGATGAAGAGCAGGATGTAGATGGCCGAGAACCAGGCCGAGGAGTAGACGTCGAAGAGCTGCAGGGTATCCAGCAGCTCCCCGTACTCGGCGTTGTCCTTGATGTACTGGGTGACCACAAACGGGTTGGCCGGGCGCTGCGGGAACAGCGAACCCGGCACCGCGGCAACAGCCAGCAGCAGCAGGAGGAACAGCGCCGTACGCATGCTGGTCAGCTGGGTCCAGGCCCACCGCAGCATCCCGATCGGCCCCAGGACGGGCAGTGCCGCGTCTGCCTTGGCGGCGGCAACGGGGGCCGGGGACTTCTTGTTGGATTTCACGCGCTCGCTCATCAGATCGGCAACTTCACATCGGTTTGGAACCAGTACTGCAGTTCGGTGACCCAGGCGCCCCAGACGCCGCTGGCCATCAGGAGGCCCAGCACCACCAGGATGCCGCCGCCGATCCGCTGGATGGCAAGGCGGTGCTGGCGGAAGAAGGACATCACGCCCAGGCCCCGGCGGACGGCCAGGGCAATCAGTAGGAACGGGATGCCCAGGCCCAGGCTGTAGACGAACGCCAGGAGGGCGCCCTTGGCGGCGGAGGACCCGCCGGACAGGCTCAGGAGCTGGACAGCGGAATAGGTGGGCCCGATGCACGGGGCCCAGCCCAGGCCGAAGGTCAGACCGAGCAGGGGCGCTCCCCAGAGGCCGGCCGGCGGCTTGGCGTGGATCTTGGCGTCACGCTGCAGCCAGCCGAAACCGCCCATGAACACCACGCCCATGATGATCACCAGGATCCCCAGGAGCTGGGTGATCCAGGCATTCTGGGAGCCCGTGACCAGGGTGCCCAGCTGGCCGAAGGCGCCGCCCAGCAGCACAAAAATGACCGAGAAACCCAGGACAAAAAGGCCGATGCCCGCAAACATCCGGCCGCGCTTCTGCTTCTGCAGGTCCACCCCGCTGAGGCCGGTGACATAGCCCAGGTAGCCGGGCACCAGGGGCAGCACGCACGGGGACAGGAAGGACACGAGGCCGGCGAGCAGGGCCACCGGGATGGCAAGTAGGAGCGAGCCATTCAGGATGGTTTCGGCGAAGGGGCTGTTCACGGTCCGGGGCCGCCGCTACTCTGCCACGGCGGAGGCAATGAGGGCTTTAAGGGTGCCCTTCTGGATTTCGCCCAGCACGCGCGACGCCACCCGGCCCTGCTTGTCCAGGACCAACGTGGTGGGAACCGCCCCCGGCGGAACGATGCCGGACACGGCCAGGAGAACGCCGCCGTTTTTGTCATCGAAGCTGGGGTAGGTCAGGTTGAAGGTCTTATCGAAGGCCTCGGCGGTGGCCTTCTCGTCGCGAAGGTTCACGCCGAAGAACTGCACGCCCTGGTCCTTGAACTCCTGGTGCAGCTCTTCCAGGATGGGCGCTTCCACCCGGCACGGGGCACACGCGGCGAACCAGAAGTTCAGGACCGTCACCTTGCCCTGGAAGTCTTCAGGGGTCACAGCCGTGCCGTTGAACAGCGTGCCGTTGACGGCGACGGCGGCCTTGCGGTCGGCCGCCGTGAATTCCGTCACGGAGCCATCTCCGGCGATGTAGTTCTTGTTGTCGCCGGCTTTGGCCTGCTTCGCCAGGGCGTCCTCCTGGGCGCAGGCGGAAAGCCCCAGCGTAAGGGCGGTGAGGGCGGCGCCGCCGGCGGCGAGAACGGCGCGGCGGGATGCGTTTGGGTTAATGGCCACGATCAAGCCCCCGGCGTGGTGGCGGCACCGGGGAGAAGGGCGGCAGCGGGCTCACTGTACTCAACGCGCAGAAGGGAGCCGTCGTCGTCGAACACCAGGGAGGTGATGGACGTCAGTGTGCACTCGCGTTTGCGCGGGTCATGCCAGAGCGGACGGCCCTCGGCGCTGAGGCGGGTGGCCCAAATGGGGAGCTGGTGGCTGACCATGATGGCTTCGGGGCCGCTGGTTCCGTAGTCACCGGCGGAAAGTTCGATGGCCCGGAGCCTGGCATCCTCGACGGCGGCCCGGACGCGCGCAGCCTGCGCCTTGTAGGGCTCGCCCCAGGACGGCCGGAGCGGGTTGACCAGGTGCGGCCAGTGCTTGGGCTTACGGAGCTCGGCTTTGGTGACCTTCAGGCCCTGGAAGTAGTTCTCCGCCTCGATGATGCGCTCATCGGTGTGGATCTCAAGGTGCAGCGCCGCCGCAGTGGGGGCCGCCGTCTCCTGGGCCCTGACCAGCGGCGACGCCGCCAGATAGACAATCCGGGCACCCTGCGCGGCGCGCTCGGCGAAGTGGGCGGCGAGGGTCTCTGCCATTTCCTGGCCCAGCTCGGAGAGGTGGAATTCGGGCAGCCTGCCGTACAGAACGCCGTCGGGATTATGGACCTCGCCGTGGCGGAGCAGATGGACAGTGGCTTGGGGCATGTTTACCAGTTTCTCAAAGATGGCGTGCGATCCGAAATCTTCTACATTCCGTAGAACTGAAACTCTGGGAAAAAAGTTCCTGAACAAGGAACAAAACATGCAAATGCATGCTTATACTCAATGCAACGGATAGTTGATACTTCAACAGATGAAGGGTCAAGCTGTCCGGCAGTACCACCCGACAAACCCACAAGGAGAAACACCATGGCTCTTCCCGCAGACGTCACCACCGGCACCTGGACCCTCGATAACTCGCACAGCGAGATCGGCTTCACTGTCCGCCACGCCGGCATCAGCAAGGTCCGCGGCCAGTTCAAGGATGCAGCGGCAACCCTGGACCTCGCCGAAAACGTGGCCGATTCCACGATCAGCGCCACCATCCAGACCGCCAGCTTCGACTCCGGCGACGCCAACCGCGACGGCCACGTCCGCGGCGAAGATTTCTTCGACGTCGAGAAGTTCCCGGAAATCTCCTTCGTCTCCAGCGGCCTCGTGGCCGCCGGCGCCAGCTACGAACTGACCGGAGACCTCACCATCAAGGGCGTCACCCGTCCGGTGTCCCTGGAGACCGAGTTCAACGGTGTGGCCGTTGATCCGTTCGGCATGACCCGCGCCGGCGTTTCCGCTGAAACCACCATCAGCCGCAAGGACTTCGGCCTGACGTGGAACGCCGTTCTCGACGCCGGCGGCGTGCTGGTGAGCGACAAGGTTGCCATCAACCTGGAACTGGCGTTCATCGCTCCCGCCGCATAATTCAGTACCAAGAGCGCTTTAGTACGCACAGGTCATTAGTACGTACTGTTTTTAGCAAGCGAGCACCGCGCCCGGCTGCCAGGATCCCCAATTCCTGGTGCCGGGCGCGCGGTGTTTAAGTCGTGGAGACAAGGGGACACGCGGTCTACAGTGAGATCCATGACCAACCCCAGTGAAGTACCGCAGCCTCAGCAGCCGGGCCAGCCGAGTGGATTCCACTTGCAGAAGCCCACCGACGGTCCGCAAAGCTTCAACGACGTTATGCCCAAGGGTGGCTTCTCGGGCATGTTCAGCGTGATCGGGCTGCCCACGGAGCTCAAGGTTTCTTACTGGATCTGGCTCATCGGCGGCATGCTGGGTGTCCTCGGCAGCTTGTTCGGCCTTCTTGCCACCTTGGCATTCTTCACCGTGGCACCCGCACTGGCTGCGGTGTTCCTCGTGCTGGTCCTGGTGGCACTTGCCCTGGCCGCGGCCCAGATTGTCTTCGGCCTGAAGATGAAGGAAGGCAAGGAATGGGCCCGCCTGGCTCTCACCATCGTCGCCGGCGTCTCGCTGGTCCTGGCAGTCATTGGCGGGAGCATGGGTGAGGGCATCGGCAATAACTGGCTCGGGTTCCTGATCAGTGCCGCAGCAACGGTCCTGATGTGGCTCCCCAACTCGCAGGCTTGGTTCACCGCCGTCAAGGGCCGCGCCTAAACGGCGGGTTTCAGCAGTTCCCGCGAGGCCGGGAATACCTCTCCGGAATGACCCGCCACGGCACCGGCCGGGGGTACGGTGGGAGTAAGCCGTACTGGGGGCAGGCCAGTGGACTGCACCCAGCAGCCGAACTGACCTCTGACCTGCAAAGGACCGCTCATGAGCACGCCTGTCCCGCCTCCCGTCCCGAACGAACCCGAGCCCGGCCAGCAGCCGCCGGCACCCCGCTATGGCGAGAACAGCCCGCCGTCCGGGCAGCCCACGCCCCCGGCACCGCAGTACGGGCAGTCCACTCCCCCCGCACCGCAGTACGGCCAGAATGCGCCGCAACCGCAGTACGGGCAAAACCCGCCGCAGTTCGGGCAGAATGCGCCGCAACCGCAGTACGGGCAAAACTCGCCGCAGGCACCACAGCCACAGTTCGGGCAGCCCACCCCGCCCGCCTATGGCCAGCAGCCGTACGGGCAGTCCCCCTACGCCCAGTACCCCTCGGAGAAGCTGCAGGGCGCGGGACCTAATGGCGTTCCCCAACTGGTCAACATTTCGTTCTGGCTCCTGATCGGCGCCGCGGCGCTGTTTGTCGTCACCATGCTCATGGGCATCAGCATGCTCGATGACCCGATCATGCGGGATGCCTTCGAGGATGCCATGCGCAGCAGCGGCGCCACGGGCACCGAATTCAACTTCGAGGACTTCAGGAGTGCCCTCGCTGGAACCTTGGTGGTCCTGGCAATCCTCGGCGCGGGCATGTATGTGCTGGTGGCCTTCTTCGTCCGCAAGGGTAAGAACTGGGCACGGATCCTGGGCACCGTGTTCGCCGCGCTGTCCGTGACCAGCCTCTTCCAGGTGCCCAACATCGGGACCCTGGGAACCTTGGCGGGCATCGCGGCGATCGTTCTGCTGTACCTGCCGTCCACGGCTCCGTACTTCCGCAAGCAGCAGCCGTTCGCCAACCCCTACAGCTCGCCGGGCAACCCGTACGGCCAGTAGGTTCCACCCAGCAATCCACACCCAGCGGGCGTGGACCCTGCCAGCCGCCTGAACAGCACCTAGGCGGTATGGTCCGGGGTCTGCGCCCGCTGTGCATGATAGGCCAGGATCTGCAGCTCGGTGGCCATGTCCACCTTGCGGAGGTTGACTCCGGCAGGGACCTGGAGCATGACCGGGGCGAAGCTCAGGATGCTATGGACGCCAGCCGCCACCACGCGGTCGCAGATGGCCTGCGCCACGGCGGCCGGCAGGGCCAGGACCACCATGTTGGCGCCCGTCCGCTCGAGTACTGCCTCCAGGTCCGCCACGTCGCTGACGCGCAGCCAACCCACCTCATTGCCTACCACCATCTGGTCTGCGTCGAAGATTGCCACAACGTCAAAGCCGCGTGTCTCGAAGCCGCCGTAACGTGCCAGGGCCTTTCCCAGGTTGCCGGCACCAACGATGGCCACCTTCCAGTCATGGGTCAGGCCGAGTGCTGCGGAGATGTGGCGGCTGAGGTACTGCACTTCATAGCCAACGCCGCGGGTCCCATAGGAACCCACGTAGGACAGGTCCTTGCGCAGTGTTGAGGAGCTGACGCCCGACGCTTCCGCCAGGGATTCCGAGGACACTCGCTCCACGCCTTCAGCGAGCAGTGTGTTCAGGGCGCGCAGGTAGATGGTCAGCCGTGCTACGGCTGCGGGCGGAATCTGCTTGGCGACTTCTCCACCCGGGACCGCCCCCGTACCCTCTACGGCATGGGGAGATGAATCCAGCGAACTCACTATCCCCTCCATTGCCTCGCGTTGTGACTCCACTCTAGAGCCCTGCCATTGCTGTCAACAAAGCCAGCGACATTTTTGGCAATCGGTTGCCTACTGGGCCATGGCACGCTGGAGGACACGCTCAAGCCGCACTTCGTCGATTTTCCAGAAGTCGCGCTGGATTCCGTCCACCAGCACTACCGGAATTTCCTCCGCGTAACGCCCACGCAGTTCCGGCAGTTCATCAACCTGCTGTTCCGTCCACCCAAGTCCCAGTGAGGCGGTAACGCGTTCGACGGCGTCGCGCGCGTCTGCGCACAGGTGACAGTCTGCTTTGGTGATGAGGACTACCTCCGGTTTTGCCATGGTTTAACCGTATCGCCCTTTGGGCGCGTACAACGCGGCGCGCGGCGGCGCGGGCGACGGCTGAAATCTTCCCACCGAGTATTGACTAGACTCGTGGACATGCCCGAGGAGAAGTACGTCGCTGTGATCACCCAGCCGGATGCGGTGATGCAGACCGGCGAAGCGGCCTTCTTCGACGTTGACAACACCCTCATGAAGGGTGCCAGCCTCTTCCACGTGGCACGCAAGATGCACCAACGCGGCGCCTTTACGTTGACCCAGGCCGCCGGATTCGCCTGGAAACAGTTCAAGTTTGTGACGCGCGGGGAGAACATGGACGACGTCCACGCTGTCCGCGATTCGGCCCTCACCCTCGCGGCGGGCATCACCGTGGATGACATCAAGGCCCTGGGCGAAGAAGTCTACGACGAAATGATCGCCTCCCGGATCTGGCCTGGAGCCAAGGCGCTGGCGCAACAGCACCTGCGCGTAGGCAGGCGGGTCTGGCTGGTCACGGCAACCCCCATTGAAGTTGCCGCAGTCATCTCCACCCGGCTGGGCCTCACGGGCGCCCTGGGCACCGTGGGCGAAATTGCCGACGGAATGTACACAGGCCGGCTGGTGGGTGACATCCTGCACGGCTCCGCGAAAGCAGTAGCAGTCCAGGAGCTCGCCGACGCCGAGGGGCTGGACCTGAAGCGGTGCTGGGCCTATAGCGATTCCTACAACGACATTCCGCTGCTGACCCTGGTGGGGCACCCCGTGGCCATCAATCCTGATTCCAGGCTGCGCAGCCACGCGCGCGACCACAACTGGCCGGTCTACGATTTCCGCTCCGGCCGCCGCGCCGCCACCCTCGGCCTCAAGGCGGCCACAGCGGGCGGCGTAATTTACGGACTCTGGAAAGGCTTCGCCCGCATCCGCGGCCCGCGCATCTAGGCACCCGACCGGCCAGCTGCTGGCGCCCACGCGCACAAAAAATGCCCGCTGCCGGGAAGGCAACGGGCATTTTCACGCTTGTCGAAGTATCTCTACTTCTTATTGCGGCGCTGGTGACGGGTCTTGCGAAGCAACTTGCGGTGCTTCTTCTTGGCCATACGCTTGCGACGCTTCTTAATAACTGAACCCACGAAAGTTCCTCACAAACTAGATGCAGTACCTGTCTGATGGAAAAGGTCCGTGGACAGAGCTACAGACAGAAACAACTGACAGATTCTTACAATGACGTAAAACAATCCTTAACAGGGTACCGCTTTCTGGCGGCGACCACCGACTGCAGTCCATTCACGGGCTGAATCGGCGGTTTGGGCTCCGGACCGCTAGGCGGTTTCGGTGTGACCGTCCACCACAGCACCCTTGAGATACTGCTCGACGGCGCTCTCCGGCACCCGGTACGACCGACCGAAACGCACCGCAGGCATTTCGCCGGAATGGACCAGCCGGTAGACGGTCATTTTGGAGACGCGCATGACCTCGGCAACTTCGGCCACGGTCAGAAACTTCGCGTTCGAGAAGTTCTGTTCTGCGGACATTTCCCTATTCCTTTGCTGATGGATGACGACTAACCCCAGCTGTGTTCCATTGCGGTGTGCCGATGCTGAGCCATCCACCAACCATGTGATAGATACTCTAGAGGTTCATGGGGCTGTAGTGAAAGTCATCCGGAGCAATCATTGTGCAGTGCGGCGTTTCCGCGCGGACGCCGCGAGCTGGTCCAGCACCGAAACCGAGACGTCCCACTCCATGCACGCATCCGTGACGCTCTGCCCGTAGACCAGCTCTGACCTGCCCGCAGCGTGCTCGGCAACATCCAGGTTCTGGGCGCCGCCCACCAGGAAACTTTCCAACATGACGCCGGCGACTGCCTGCGCCGCCTGGCCGCCCTCCTCGAGCTGCGCACCGATTTCCAGCGCCACTTCAGCCTGCCTGTGGTGGCTCTTGCCGCTGTTGGCGTGGCTGGCATCCACGATCAGCCGGGGGTTCAGCCCCTTGCCGGCCAGCTTGGCGGAGGCACTTTCGACGTCGGCCGCTGAGTAATTGGGGCCCTTGCGTCCGCCGCGGAGGATGACGTGGGTGTCCGGGTTGCCGGCGGTGGCCACCAGCGCGGCCCGGCCGTCGCCGTCGATCCCCAGGAAAGCCTGCGCTGCCGCGGCGGCGCAGCACGCGTCGATCGCAACCTGGAGGTCGCCGTCGGTCCCGTTCTTGAAGCCGATGGGCATGGACAGTCCGGACGCGAGCTGGCGGTGGATCTGGCTCTCGGTGGTGCGCGCCCCGATGGCTCCCCAGGAGATCAGGTCCGCCATGTACTGCGGGCTGATGGGCTCCAGGAACTCGGTGGCCGTGGGCAGCCCCAGCGCGGTGACCTGCTGCAGGAACCGCCGGGCGGTGCGGAGGCCGGTCACCATATCGTGGCTGCCGTCCAGGCGCGGATCATTGATGAGGCCCTTCCAGCCAACCGTGGTGCGAGGCTTCTCAAAGTAGGTCCGCATGACGATCAGCAGGTCTTCCTTGTGCTTTGCGGCCTGGCTGACCAGCCGGCGGGCGTATTCCAGGCCGGCCTTGGGATCGTGGATGGAGCAGGGGCCAACAATGACCAGCAGGCGGTCGTCCACGCCGTCCATAATGGCGCGGACTTCATCACGGCCGCGCTCGACGACGTCCGTCACCCGGGCATCCAGCGGCAGCTCGGCGATGAGCTCCGCAGGCGTGGGCAGCGCAGTGAATTCGCTGATGCGCAGATTAGACGTGGATTTGGCGGGAGTGGCTGTTGCGGGGCTCATGCTCGGGGTCCTGTTCCAGATAGGAAGCGGGCCCAGATCAGAACCCGCCGGAGAAATGGCGAAGGGCAGAGAATGATCTCTGCCCTGTTGGCTCTGAAGGAAGTTGGATGCGTGTCAGTTAGACGCGGGCTCCTCCAGAGCCAACGAAAAATACGCATACCAACGGTTAGTCATAGGCACACCATAACTGCACGCCGCGGCCGCCGCAAAATCGCGGCCGTCACACAGAACTCCCCAGCGTTGTTCGCAGATCCGAACCGTGAACGTCAGGACTTGCGGACAACCCCAGGACGCGCGGCCCACACCGCGTCAGCCCAGGAGCTTGCGGAGGTACTCCAGCTGCCGGATCCAGTGGTGCTCCTGGCCGCCCTCGTGGTTGTTGAACCGATAGACCTCGATCTCCTTGGCGGCCCCGCTTCCGGCCGAAGCCCCCGCCCCGGCTCCGTAGGCGTTGAAACTGGCGAAGACGGTGGACGGCGGGCAGACATCGTCCATCAGCGCCACCGAATAAAGGGCGGGAGCAGCGGCCGCCCTGGCCAGGTTGACGCCGTCGAAATAGTTCAGCACCGACAGCATCGGCTCGTACCGGTCGCGGTGGCGGCCCAGGAAGGCCGCGATCTCCGGATAGGGCCCGCGGGGTGCGGTATCGATGGCCCGGGGAAAGTCCTGCAGGAACGGGACATCGGGCAGCGCGCCGATGACGCCGTCGAGCCTTCCGGCCACCAGCCCGGCAACAGCCACCACAAGGCCGCCGCCCTGGCTGATTCCGGCCAGGACCACGCGGGAAGCATCCACGTCCGGGTGGGATTGCGCAGCTTCCACCGCACGGAACGCGTCAACATACACGCGCCGGTAGTAATAGTCCTCGCGACGGCCTGCACCCCGTGTCATGAGTCCGGCAAAGGCGACATCACCGGCGGACGGGTGGGGGTCCGGAGTGTCCCCCACGATCCCGCCGAAGCCCTGGCCCCGCGTGTCCATGATGAAGTGCGCATAGCCGGCCTGCGCCCACTTCGTGTCCTGGTTGACCAGGCCGCGCCCGCCCGAGTAGCCGATGTACTGCACGACGACGGGCAACGGGCTCCCTTCTTGACGATTCGCCGGGAGGTGCAGCCAGCCCTTGATCGGCGCGCCGCCGTAACCGGCGAACGTGACGTCGAAGGTGTCGATGACCGTCAGGTGGTTCTCCACCGGCGCGAACGTTGCGTTGAGCGGGAACGTCCGGGCCTCCTCAAGGGTGGCGTCCCAGAAGACCTGCAGATCGGCGGGCGGCATGACGGCGGAGGTATAGCCGCGGAGCTGCTCAAGCGGGAGGTCAAAGAGGGGCATGGTGGGGTCCGGTCCTGTCTCGTCTGGGTATCTTTGGAGATCCTACGTCATACCACTCGTTCTGCGGCACCCCAAGATTTCCATCGACGGCGCGCCACAACCCGAGGCGTCACAACCGGGACAGCTGCTGCGGAGTGAACGTCCGCAGCCCGTGCGATGCCGCCACCAGGCGCCGCAGATCCGCGAGCCCCCCGTCGACTTTCCCGGCGGCCCTTGCCTGGACCAGGATGTTGCCGAGCGCGGTGGCTTCGACTGGTCCGGCCACCACCGTTTTTCGGGTGGCGTCGGCGGTGAGTTGGCAGAGCAGCCGGTTTTGGGAGCCGCCGCCGACGATGTGGACGGTGTTCACGGTGCGGTCTGCGAGGCGTTCGGCGGCGGTGATGGCTTTGGCGTAGCCTGTGGCGAGGCTGTCCATGATGCACCGGGTGATGGCTGCGGGGTCGTCCGGCAGGAGGTGGCCTGTGTGGCGGACTGCGGCGCGGATGCGGTCCGGCATGTTCTCCGGTGCGATGAAGTAGGGGTCGTCGGGGTTGATCTGTGGCCCGCCCGGGGGCAGTGCCGAGGCGGTGTCGAGGAGCTTGGTGAGTTCGGGGGTGTAGCCGTCAGCGGCCCAGGTTCGCTGGCATTCGCTGAGGAGCCAGAGCCCGCCCATGTTGCGCAGGTAGCGGATGGTGCCGTCCACGCCGCGTTCGTTGGTGAAGTTCGCTTCGCGGCTGGCCTGGGTCAGGACGGGGTGCTTGAGTTCGAGCCCCACCAGCGACCAGGTGCCGGAGGAGACGTAGGCGAAGTTCTCTTCCTGCGCGGGGACGGCGGCGACGGCGGATGCGGTGTCGTGCGAGCCGACTGCCACCACCGTGGTTGCGTGGGCCAGTCCGGTCCGCGCGGCGATGGCCGGCAGGAGGGTGCCGATGGTTTCGCCGGGCTCGATCAGCGGCGGGAACACGTCCTTGGGCAGGCCCAGGGCGGTGAGGAATTCGGTGGCCCACTCCCCGGCGACGGCGTCGAAAAGCCCCGTGGTGGAGGCGTTCGTGGATTCGGTGCGGCGGACGCCGGTGAGCAGGAACGCGATCAGGTCCGGGATCAGCAGGGCCTGCAGACCCTTCAGGTCCGGCTCGGTGGCGAGCTGGTAGAGGGTGTTGAACTGCAGGAACTGCAGTCCAGTGGTGGCGTAGAGCCGGGCCGGGTCCAGTTTCTGATGCACGGGTGCGACGGCGGCGCGGCTGCGGTCATCGCGGTAGCTGTAGGGCTGGGCGACGAGTGCGCCGGCCTTGGTGACGAGGCCGTAGTCCACCGCCCAGGTGTCGATCCCGATGCTGGTGATGGTCTCGCCGTGCTCCCCTGCGGCGCGGGCCGCGGCAGCGAGGCCGGTGAGGACCTCCGCGAACAGGGCGTCGAAGTCCCAGCGGAGGCCGCCGTCGACCTCCACCACCCCGTTGGGGAAGCGGTGCACGGTCTCCAGGGTCACTCCCGATCCGCTGACGCGGCCCAGGATGACGCGGCCGGAGGACGCGCCGATGTCGACGGCGGCGAACACCGCCCCGGCCGTGGCCGGGACGGTGTTCGCTGCTGATTCGGTGCTGCTCATCGGAGGAAGGCTGCGGCCACGCCGGCGTCCACGGGGATGTGGAGGCCGGTGGTGTGGGACAGTTCGGCGCTGGTGAGGACGGCGGCGGCGTTGGCCACGTTCTCGGGCAAGACTTCGCGCTTGAGCAGGGTGCGCTGGGCGTAGTACTTGCCCAGTTCCTGCTCGTCCACGCCGTAGACCGCGGCGCGTTTGGCGCCCCAGCCGCCGGCGAAGATCCCGGAGCCGCGGACCACGCCGTCGGGGTTGATGCCGTTGACGCGGATGCCGTATTCGCCCAGTTCGGCCGCGAGCAGCCGGACCTGGTGGGCCTGGTCTGCCTTGGTGGCGGAGTAGGCGATGTTGTTCGGGCCGGCGAACACCGAGTTCTTGGAGGAGATGTAGATGATGTCCCCGCCCATGTCCTGATCGATCATGACCTTCGCCGCGGCCTTGGAGACCAGGAAGGAGCCCTTGGCCATCACGTTGTGCTGCAGGTCCCAGTCCTTCTCGGTGGTTTCCAGCAGCGGCTTGGAGATGGACAGTCCGGCGTTGTTGACCACCAGGTCCAGCCCGCCGAACGCCAGCACCGCCGCGTCGATCGCGGCGGCAACCTGGGCTTCGTCGGTGACGTCGGCCTGGACACCGATGGCGACGTCCGCGCCGCCGAGCTCCGCGGCGACCTTTTCCGCGTTTTCGAGGTTCAGGTCGGCAATGACGACGCACGCGCCGTCGGACGCCAGCCGGGTGGCGATGGCCTTGCCGATCCCCGACGCCGCACCCGTCACCAGCGCGATGCGGGTGGCGTGGGATTTGGGCTTGGGCAGGCGGGCGAGCTTGGCTTCCTCAAGGGACCAGTACTCGATCCGGAACTTCTCGGATTCCTCGATCGGCGCGTAGGTGGAGATCGCCTCGGCACCGCGCATCACATTGATCGCGTTCATGTAGAACTCGCCGGCAACACGGGCGGTCTGCTTGTTCGCCCCGAAGGAGAACATGCCCACGCCCGGGACCAGGACAATCGCCGGATCCGCGCCGCGCAGCGCGGGCGAGTCCGCATCGGCGTGGCGGTCGTAGTAGGCCTGGTAGTCCTCGCGGTAGGCGGTGTGGAGTTCCTTCAGCCGGGCGATCGAGTCCTCGATGGAGGCCTCGGCCGGCAGGTCCAGGATCAGCGGCTTGACCTTGGTCCGCAGGAAGTGGTCCGGGCAGGAGGTGCCCAGCGCCCCAAGGCGCGGATGCTCGGCTGCTGCCAGGAAGTCCAGGACGACGGCGTCATCGCTGAAGTGCCCCAGGACCGGTTTGTCCGTGGACGCCAGCCCGCGGATCACCGGGGCGAGTGCGGCGGCCTTCGCGCGGCGTTCGGCCTCCGGCAGGGCACCGTAGCCCGGGAGCGTGGGCCCGAAGGGTTCGGCCTTGCCGTTCTCCCGGATGTATGTCTCGGCCTGTTCGATGATCCACAGCGAGTTGGTCTCGGCTTCCTCGGACGTGGCGCCCCACGCGGTGATGCCGTGGCCGCCCAGGATGGTGCCGATGGCCTGCGGGTTGGCTTCCTTGATCGCGGCGATGTCCAGGCCCAGCTGGAACCCGGGGCGGCGCCACGGAACCCAGAGGACCTTGTTGCCGAAGATCTTGGTAGTCAGCGCCTCGCCGTCCACCGCGGTGGCAATGGCGATCCCGGAATCCGGGTGCAGGTGGTCCACGTGCGCGGCATCCACCAGGCCGTGCATGGCGGTATCGATCGACGGCGCGGCGCCGCCCTTGCCGTGCAGGCAGTAATCAAAAGCGGCCACCATCTCATCTTCACGGTCCACCCCGGGGTAGACATTCTTCAGCGCGTTCAACCGGTCCAGGCGCAGCACCGCAAGGTTCCCGGCCTTCAGCGTGCCCAGGTCCCCGCCCGAGCCCTTCACCCACAGCAACTGGACATCCTCGCCCGTCACCGGGTCCTTCTCCATGCCCTTGGCCGAGGTGTTGCCCCCGGCGAAGTTGGTGTTCCGCTTGTCCGCACCCAGGCGGTTGGAACGGGAAATCAGGTCTTCAACAGTCTTGTTAATGTTCTGTGCAGTCATTACTAGGCGCCCCATCCGGCTTGCTGGCCGCCTGCGCGGTCCTCGTTGATCTGTTTCTGGTAACCGCTGGCCCTGAAGGCGGCCATCGGGTCCGCGGGCAGGCCGCGGGATTCACGCCATTCGGCCAGGATGGGCCGGACGTCGGTGTAGAAGGCGTCGTTGAACACGGCATTGGCGGCCAGGACATCCCCGCTCCGCTGCGCCTCGGCCAGGGCGGCGGTGTCCACCAGCAGGGCGCGGGCCGTCATTTCCTGGACGTTGAGCACCGAGCGGATCTGACCCGGGATCTTCTCTTCCAGGTTGTGGCACTGGTCCAGCATGAGGGCCACCCCGGACTCCTTGCCGAAGCCGCCGCCGCGGATGACCTCGTACATGATGCGGAACAGCTGGAACGGATCGGCCGCGCCCACAATAAGGTCATCGTCCGCGTAGAAGCGGGAGTTGAAGTCGAAGGAACCGAGCTTGCCGAGGCGCAGCAGCTGCATCACGATGAACTCGATGTTGGTGCCCGGCGCGTGGTGGCCGGTGTCCAGGCACACCAAGGCCTTCTCCCCCAAAGCCAGGGTCTGCGCGTAGGAAGTGCCCCAGTCCGGAACATCGGTGTGATAAAAAGCGGGCTCGAAGAACTTGTACTCCAGCACCAGGCGCTGGTTCTCGCCCAGCCCCGCGTAGATCTCCTGCAGCGACTCGGCGAGCCGGTCCTGGCGGCCACGCATATCGTCCTGGCCCGGGTAGTTGGTACCGTCCGCCAGCCAGATCTTCAGATCCTGTGAGCCGGTGGCGTGCATGATCTCGATGCAGTCCAGGTGGTGCGCGATCGCCCGGCGCCGCACGGACTCGGTCGAGGACGTCAGGGACCCGAACTTGTACTCGTCATCCTGGAAAGTGTTCGAGTTGATCGTGCCCAGGCCAACGCCCAGGCCCGCCGCGTACTCCTTCAGGGCCGCGTAGTCATCCACCCTGTCCCACGGGATATGCAAAGCCACCGTGGGGGCAAGCCCGGTCAGCTCATGGACCTTGGCGGCGTCCGCGATCTTCTCCTGCACGGTCCGCGGCGTGCCCGGCGTGCCGAACACCTTGAAACGCGTGCCTGAATTTCCATAGGCCCACGAGGGGACCTCGATGGCGAGCTCTCCGAGCCTGCCCAGCGCCGTTGCTACGTCATTCATGATGGGTTCTTTCCGGTCTGTGATGCTGTGGTCAATAACTGATGTGGTCTGTAAATGCTGTGGTCTCTTCATGGCGTGGCCCCGATGCGGGGCAGGCCG
Organism: Pseudarthrobacter sulfonivorans; assembly: GCF_031454915.1. Classification (GTDB taxonomy): domain Bacteria; phylum Actinomycetota; class Actinomycetes; order Actinomycetales; family Micrococcaceae; genus Arthrobacter; species Arthrobacter sulfonivorans_C. The sequence goes on from NZ_JAVDRS010000003.1 coordinate 160,006, forward strand.
CTCAGCGGGTGGTGGACTCCGCCGTCGCCAGCTGGTCGTCAAGGTTGAAGACTTCTTCGAGGACCTGGAACCCTTCGTCGGGCGCCTGGTCCGGGTTGTCGAACAAGGTAGCCATTTCGGCCTGCCACCGCGCGTTGACTTCGGTCAGCGCCATCCGCGCCCGGACGGCGTCGAAATCGTCGCATTCGAGGTAGCCGATGAGCAGCCCGTCTTCGCCCAGGAAAAGCGAGTAGTTGTGCCAGCCGGCGGCTTTAAGCGCCCGCAGCATGTCCGGCCACACTGCGGCATGCCGCAGCCGGTATTCGTCGATCAGCTGCCGCCGGACCGACGAGCGGAAACACACCCTCATCTGCACTCCTCCTGAACTTTCTGATCTTTTGAATCGTTTCATTGTTACGATTCAAAGTACCCTTGAGCCAAGGAGGTGTCAAGCAATTGCCGGCCGTAGGCTTGGACCAGGAAGTATTGCGCGGCAAAAGGTACGGAGGAACATGAATCGCTCAGCCAGCATCAAGGACGTCGCCAACCAGGCCGGCGTTGCCGTGGGCACGGTGTCGAACGTCCTGAACTACCCGGACAGGGTTTCCCAGCGGACCAAGGAACGGGTGCTGCAGGCCATTGACGAGCTGGGCTTCGTCCGCAACGACGCCGCACGCCAGCTGCGGGCCGGCCACAGCAGGACCATCGGGCTGATCGTGCTCGATGTTGGCAACCCGTTCTTTACCTCGGTGGTGCGCGCTGCTGAAGATGCCGCGGCGCTCCAGGGCAGCGCCGTGCTGCTGGGCGACAGTGGCCATGACGCGAGCCGCGAATCCAACTACATTGACCTTTTCCAGGAGCAACGGGTGCAGGGCCTGCTGATCTCCCCCGTCGGGGACGTCACCAGCCGCATCGACCAGCTCCGTGAGCGCGGCGTCCCCACCGTCCTGGTGGACCGGCTCGCCGACGAGAATAAGTACAGCTCCGTCTCGGTAGACGACGACGCCGGCGGTTACCTCGCTGCCCGGCACCTGCTGGACATCGGCCGCCGTCGGCTCGCCTTTGTGGGCGGCCCCGCTTCCATCCGCCAGATTGCCGACCGCCTTCAGGGGGCGGAGCGGGCCGTGAAGGAGGAACACGACGCCACGCTGGAGGTTCTCGATTCCGACGGACAGACCGTGCTGGCCGGCCGCAGCGTGGGCAACATGCTGGTGGAGCGTGGCCGCGGCGGGCTCCCGGACGGCATCTTCTGCGCCAACGATCTCCTGGCCCTCGGCGTTATGCAGTCCCTGGCGATGACGCACCGGCTGAGGATTCCCGAGGACATTGCCCTGATCGGGTATGACGACATCGACTTCGCCGTCTCCGCGGTTGTGCCGCTCTCTTCCATCCGCCAGCCCACCGAGGCGCTGGGACGGACCGCCATCGAACTGCTGGTCGAGGAAGTTGAGTCCGACAGTCCGAGGCACCGGGCCGTGATTTTCACCCCGGAACTGGTGGTGCGCCAAAGCACGGGTGCGGCTCAAAGTACAGCCGGCGCCCCTGCGGACATCCCGTAGGAACGGCCTTTTAGCCTCAGCTTCCCTGGTCTTCTCCGCGCCCCGCTGCACGGCTGCAGATTCCTCTTGTCAGGTCCCTAAAACGTGTGGGACTCTGCTGGAAAGAGCGAGAGGTCCGTGAGTTCAGTGACACAAGACACGGAGATCAACGGCACTGCTGTCGACGAACTGCAGACGTCCTTTCGGGGCGAAATCATCCGCCCGCATGATGCGGGCTACGACGATCATCGCAAGGTGTGGAACGGGTCGATAGACCGGCGGCCCGCCGTCATAGCCCGCTGTACCGGCGTGGCGGACATTCGCGCCGCACTGAGGCTGGCCCGTTCGCTGGGCCTGCTGGCGGCCGTGCGCGGCGGCGGTCACAGCTTCCCTGGACTGTCCGTTTGCGACGACGGCATGGTGATCGACCTCAGTCTGATGAAGGGGATTCGGGTGGATCCCGAGGCACGGACGGCACGTGTCCAGGCCGGTGTACTGCTCGGAGAGCTTGATCGCGAGACCCAGGAGTTCGGGCTGGCTGTTCCTTCAGGAATCGTGACCCATACCGGAGTGGCGGGCCTGACCCTCGGCGGCGGCATCGGCTGGATCATGCGTAAGCACGGACTCACCATCGACCAGTTGCTTTCCGTGGACCTGGTCACGGCCGACGGGGAACTGGTGAGGGCCAGCGAGGAACATAACGCCGACCTTTTCTGGGGTGTGCGCGGCGGTGGCGGGAACTTCGGCATCGTCACCGAGTTCGAGTTCCGGCTTGTCCCCGTGGGTCCCCAGGTAATGGCGGGGCCGGTCTTTTGGGCCATGGAGGACACCCCGGAAGTGCTGCGGTTTTATCGCGACTGGCTCGCCGACTGCCCTGATGAGCTCATGACCGCCGCGATCCAGAGGAAGGCGCCGGCGCTGCCGATCGTGCCGCCCGGGCTGGTGGGCAAGCACGTTATCGCGATCGTTGGGTGCTATGCAGGATCGGTTGACGACGGCGAACGGGTCATGCGGCCGCTGAAGGAATTCGGCTCCCCGGTTCTCGATTTGTGCCGGCCGAAGCCCTTCCTGGAGCACCAGAAGATGTTCGATCCCTCGTTTCCGCACGGCTGGTCCTATTACGTCCGGTCCTGCGACGTGGCGGGCCTCAGCGACGACGTCATCGATATCGCCACCGAACACGGCCTGCGCATCACCTCTCCGGTCACCAGCGTGGCCATGTGGCAGCTGGGCGGGGCAGTGGGGCGCATTGCCGATGACGCCACCGCGTTCAACGGGCGCCAGGCCGGGTTCACGTTCAACATCAACGGCAACAGCAAGACCGCCGACGGATTCGATGCGGAGCGCCAGTGGGCCCGGGACTATTGGTCTGCCCTGGCGCCCTACCACACCGGCGTTTACGTGAACTTCCTGATGGAAGAGGGTGAGGAGCGCGTCAGGCAGGCGTACGGGGCCGCCAAGTACCGCAGGCTCAAGGCCCTCAAACGCAAGTACGATCCCACGAACTTCTTCCGGCTCAACCAGAACATCAAGCCTGACTGACATCGTTACGGATCGGAGAAAGCCATGCTCAAGACCCTGCTCTGCAAAATGAACGTGCGCCACGATTGGCACGTCGAAACCACGGACGACGGCGGCCGCTACCGGCGCTGCACACGCTGCGGCAAGTACCAGACCGGCGGCAGCGGCGGCCGGAACGGCAACTGGGCAGCCCCGCTCGGCATGTGAGAAGTGCCCGCAACGCGCTGGACTATCCCCGCCCCCATGCCGCACACTGGATGCGGGAATGCGCTTGCCCTCATGCCCGGGAAGCAACCCCCTTGCGCCCTTTTGGGCAGGAACGGAGCACCATGGGAACGCCAGCCCCCGCAATACAGTCAGCAGTCCCGGCACCGTCGGCCGCTTCGCAACCCGGGAAACCGACGGCGGCAGTGAGGGTGGCGCTGGTAGGCGTCCACGGCTTCGGAACCCACCACCTGCGGAACCTTGAACGCTTGCAGGAGGCCGGCGTCGTCGACCTCGTGGCAGTAGCCGATCCCCAGCCCCCGACACCCGGATCCGTTCCGGACACAGCAGCGATCTTCGCTGGGCTGACGGAACTCCTGGCGGGCACCCCGGACCTGGACGTGATCATTGTGGCCACGCCCATCCAGACGCACGCACCGCTGGGCCTCGCCGCGCTGGCCACAGCAGCGGATCTCTACCTGGAGAAGCCGCCGGTCGCTTCGCTGGCGGATTTCGACACGCTCCTTGAGGCTGCCCAAGCCTCCGGGCGCAGCGTGCAGATCGGCTTCCAGAGCCTTGGATCGCATGCGTTGGCGGCCATCGAGGAACTCGTGGCCAATGGAACCATCGGCACACTGCAGGGCATTTCCGCGACCGGCCGCTGGGTGCGTCCCCGCGCCTATTTCAAACGCTCCCGCTGGGCGGGGAAACGCAGCCTTGATGGCGTAAATGTGGTTGACGGCGTTGCCACGAATCCGCTGGCCCATGCCGTGGCAACGGCCCTGCGGATCGCCGGGGCCCGGACCACGGCCGATGTCAGGTCCGTGGAAACCGACCTGTACCGCGCCAACGACATCGAATCCGATGACACGTCCGTGATCCGCATCCGCACCACAACGGGGCTACCCATCACCTGTGCCCTCACCATCTGCGCCAGCGAATCCGTTGAACCCTACGTCACCTTGCAGGGCTCGGCGGGCACGGCCATATTCCACTACACCGAGGACCGCCTCACTGTGACCACAGCGAACGGACAGACGGAGCAGACATACGGCCGGGACGATCTCACCGCGAACCTGATCGACCACCGGACAGAGGGTGCCGAACTGATCAGCCCGATCGTGGAGAGCGGCGCTTTTATGCTGGTCCTCGAGGCCATCCGGACGGCGCCTTCACCCGTCCGGATCGGGCCGGAGTATGTCCGCTGGGAGGGTGACGGCGACGAGGCGCACGCCGTGGTGCTGGGGATCGAAGAGGCCTTGGAGCGTGCCACGCAGGAGCATGCAACGTTCAGCGAACTGGGGCTTCCCTGGGCTGCTTCCCGGAGCGCAGCGGATGAACGGCACCCAGCCGCGGAACGACGCCGGTAACCGGCGCACACGATGCCCTCGGACCCTGAAGCTGGCAGCGGAGTCTTGAAGGCCGGGCCGCGGAACAACCTGTAGGGTGCAATCCAAGGGACAAAGGACACGCCCATGGATTACTCGAACTTCTCGGTCGGCTTCCTCGATATGCTTGTGGCTGTTCTCCTCGGCGTGATTGCCGGCATTATCACTTTGGTCCTTGCCCGAAGGAAAATGCGTCGTCTTGCCCTGGCCGTCGGACTTTCTTCCGCCCTGCTGATCGGGGCAGTGCTTCTCGCCAGCGGGTTCATCCAGACCGCCAAGACCAACGCGATGCTCCACGTTGCAGATGAGCTCGCGGTCCCTGAGCGGTTCGAGCCCGGCAAAGACGAGAACTTCAGGGGAGGAAGAGTGGTCCGCGCCACCGCCTTCCTGCCCTGCGGCGCCGTGACAGCCCCGTGCCCGTCCCTGCACCGCCAGTGGTCCGGCCCCGCGCTCCTCGAACTGACGCGGGCGGACCTGGAGGAGGTCATTCGCCGCAGCGGCTGGCAGGGCAGGCTGGTGGTTGATGACCGGTACTGCCGGCTCACCTACACGAATAGCAGCAGCGTTAGCTGTTTCGCGGAAGGGGTCCTCGGAGGCTTTGACACGACACTGCGCCTGTCACAGACGAGGGGCGACTCGTGGTGGTTGGGGCTGTCAATGCGCCCTGAACGATGACAGGCCGCCGCTGTTGAGGGTCACCGCCGGTTGCGCCGCGAATTCCGCCACAGCAAGAGTCCGACGACGGCCGCGGACAGCATCGCCAGGGCTCCGGTGACCACAAGGCCCGTCCGCACGCCGAACTCCTCGGTCAGCCATCCGGCGAGCAGGCCGCCCAATGCGTGGCCGCCCAGAAGCAGCGGCAGGTAGAGGGCCATGACCCTCCCCCGGATTTCGGGGCCGGCTTCCAGCTGCACGGCCGTTGCCGCGCTGGTCAGGAAGAGCAGGGCCATCAGGCCCACCACCACAAGCATCACGATGAAAAGAACCAGCGTGGGCATGAGGGCGGCAACCAGCTGGGAAAGGCCAAAAAGACCCGCGGCGGCAACGATTCCCTTGCGGCCCAAGGTCTTCAGCCGGGCAGCCAGCAGCGCGCCGGCGAGGGCACCCACGGCGCCAACTGTGTTGAAGAGGCCAAACCCGGCCGCTCCGTTGTGCCACACCCGTTCTGCGAAGGCGGCCAGCACCACCGGCCCGTTCATCCCGAATGCCCCCAGCAGCCCGGCCAGGGTAATGATCAGAAGCAGCGCGGGCCGCTCACGGACATAGCGGAACCCGGCCAGCAACTGCCCGCGTCCCCGCGATGCCGGGGCGCTGGCGTGCAGGAGCGCCGGCCGGACGGCGGCGATCATGCCCAGCACCAGCAGCGAAAGGAGGGCATTGGCGGCGAAGGCGGCGGCAGATCCCGCCTGTGCAATGACCACCCCGCCGACGGCTGGCCCCAGCATGGCACCAAACTGGCCGATGGCATTGTTGACGCCGATCGCGGGCCGCAGCCCGGCGTCGCCCACCACCTCGTTGACAAACACCTGGCGGGCCGGCGCGTCGATGGCTGACGTCACGCCCAGCGCCACGCAGCTTCCGTACACGGCCCACACGGTGATGTTTCCGCTGGCCACCCAGGCCGCCAGCCCGATGGCCAGCAGCGCGATCACCGACTGGCAGATCATCATGATGCTGCGCTTGGGGAAGATATCCACCAGCAGGCCACTCAGGGGTCCGACCACCAGCATGGGAAGGAACTGCAGGGCGACGGCGATGCCCACCGCCGCGGGACTGCCTGTGAGCTGAAGAACCAGCCAGTCCTGGGCCAGCCGCTGCATCCACACCCCCATGCTGCCCGCAAGGGTCATGCCCAGAAAGAGGCGGTAGTTATGCTGCGTCAGCGGGTGAAACCAGCGGACCGGCGGCTGCGGTGAACGAAGGGATTCTGCGGACTGTGGGCGGTCGGAAGACACGACGGGGCTCAACTCGCTAGTGACGGAAAGGGCTGGTGACGCAACTTGCTAGGCGCGCGTGGACCGCATCTTGACCGCGGCCGCTGCCAGGATCAGAGTGCCCGGGACCACCACAAAGAGGGCCGTCAGCATCCAGACAAACACCACGGCGGCGAACAGTGCGCTGGCGAGAAGAAGCGAGCCTGTCCAGTCGCGCAGCGACACAGCCTTGGCGGTAGCAAAGGCCGTGGACCAGGCGGTGGACGGGGTGGATTCCCCGCCTTCAACGTCGGACCAGGCAAAGTCGGACCAGGATGCCGCTGTGCGCAGGAGCAGGATCGCGCCGGCCACTGCCAGGACGAGCGTGGCCGGAAGGACCACTGCACTGCCCGGCAGTTGCCCCACTGTTGCGAGCAAGAGGTTCAGGATAATCACGACGGCGGCTCCCGCCGTCGTGATTCCCAGCCTCCAACTGCCTGGGAGGGCAGCGCGGAAGGTGGTCCACAGGGAACGGACGGTATCGTCGCGTCCGGAGAGGTGCCGTTCCAGGTGGGCGATCCCCGCCGCATAGGCGGCGGGGATGGTGACCAGCGGGATGGACAGCACCAGCACCAGCAGTCCGGCGAGGAGGGTCTCGGAAAACAGGGCGAAGCGGTTTACCGGGATGGGTTCACTCCGGTCGGATGCGGGTGTGGTGTTGTCCATGATGCTCATTTTCTGTCTCGTGATCTTTCGCCGTCAGCCTTTGAGGCCTTGGGTGGAGACGCCTTCGACGATGTAGCGCTGGAAGACGAGGAAGAAGATCAGGACCGGGAGGAGGGCCAGGACGGACATGGCGATCATGGCCCCGTAGTCCGAGCTCTGGGTCTGGTCCACAAAGAGACGGAGAGCCAGGGGCAGCGGGTACTTTTCCGGGGTGTTCAGGTAGAGCAGCGGGCCCAGGAAGTCGTTCCAGCTCCAGATGAAGGAGAAGATCGAAGTGGAGATCAGGGCCGGTTTCATCAGGGGCAGCATGATGGAGGTGAAGATCCGGACGTGGCCGGCGCCGTCGATGCGTGCTGCCTCGTCCAGTTCGGCGGGGAGGTTGCGCATGAACTGGACCATGAGGAACACGAAGAACGCGTCGGCGGCGAGGAACTTGCCGATCAGCAGCGGGATGTAGGTGTCCACCAGGCCGAGCTGGTTGAAGACGATGTACTGCGGGATGATGACCACGTGGAAGGGCAGGAGCAGGGTGGCGATCATCATGCCGAAGAACACGCTGCGGCCGGGGAACTTGATCCGGGCGAACGCGTAGGCGGACACGGACGCGGAGAGAATGGTGCCGACGACGGCGCCGATGGCCAGGATCAGGGAGTTGGTAAAGAACTGCAGGGTGGAGACCCCGCCGATCCCGTCCATGGCCGTGACGAAGTTATCGAAGCTGAAGTTGGCCGACCACAGCGAGGTGTTGGCGCCGCCGATCTCGGCGTTCGGCTTGAACGATGAGGCGACCATCCACAGCGCCGGGTAAAGCACCACGCCGGTCAAGGCCAGGGCGACGGCATGGAAGGCCACGCTCTTGGCGCGCTTGGCGCCCGTGGATTCGGACTTGGGGTTGTAGTGCGGCATTTGTACGTCCGGTGTGGACTGGGTGGGGGTTGCCAAAGTTGTCATTTCGAATCACCGCTGTAGTGGACCCAGGACTTGGACGTGCGGAAGATGACCAGGGTTATCAGGCCGACGACGATCAGCAGCAGCCAGGCCATCGCCGAGGCGTAGCCCATCCGGAAATCGCTGAAGCCGCGCAGGTACAGGTAGAGGGTGTAAAAGAGGGTGGAGCCGGCCGGGCCGCCTTCACCGTTGGAGATGATGTAGGCCGAGCTGAAGATCTGGAACGCATGGATGGTTTCCATCAGCAGGTTGAAGAAGACCACCGGGGAGAGCATGGGCCAGGTGATGTTGAAGAACTTCCGCACCGGGCCGGCACCGTCCATGGACGCCGCTTCGTAGAGCTCGTTCGGGATCTGTTTGAGGCCGGCGAGGAAGATCACCATCGGGGCACCGAACTGCCAGACGGTCAGCAGGATGAACATCGGCATGGTCATGGAGGGGTTGCCTACCCAGCCACCGAGGTTGATGCCGAAGAAGGACAGGCCCTGGTCCACCGGTCCGGAATCGCCGAACATGGCCTTCCACACGATGGCGATGGAGACGGATGCGCCGATCAGGGACGGGGCGTAGAACGCGGAGCGGTAGAAGCCCTGGCCCCTTCGCTTGCTGTTCAGCAGCATGGCCACCGCCAGTGCGGCGGCCAGCTTCAGCGGGGTACCGAAGACCACATAGCCCACGGTCACGCCCACCGACTGCAGGAACCGCTCATCCTGGAACATGGCGGTGTAGTTGTCCAGCCCGATCCACTTGGGCGGATCGAACAGGTTGTAGTTGGTGAAGGACAGGTACAGCGAGGAAACCATCGGGCCCAGGGTCAGGGCGATGAATCCCAGCAGCCAGGGCAGCAGGAAGGTGTAGCCGGCGCGGGCGTCCGCCCCGCTCCGCTTTGACTTGCGCGGAGCGGGAGCGGACGGCGACGCCGAACGCCTGCTCAGGGTTGGGGTTTGAGTCACGAAATCAGTCCGTCAGTCATGAATGCCTGGATCAGGCATTCTGCTTGATGAGGTCTTCGGCTTCCTTGAACCACGCATCAACGGCGCCGTCCACGGTCAGCTTGCCGTAGTTCAGGTCAGAACCAACACGCCTGAAGGAGGTTTCGAGCGTGCCGAAACCGACGATGGGCGGCTCGGGCGCGTCCTTGAGGTACTTCTCGATGGACTTCTCGTAATCCACAACCAGCTTGTCGGTTCCCTCGAAGTTAGTGCCGTCACGCTGGGTCTTGGAGGCCGGAACACCACGGGAGGTCTTGAAGATCTGGCCTACTTCGGGGTCGTTGACCATGAAGTCGATGAACCGGGCAGCAGCGTCCTTGTACTTGGTCTTAGCGCTGGCCGCCATCAGCATGGAAGGCTTCAGGAACAGGCCCAGATTCTCCTTGTCATCGGAGGGAACCGGCACCAGCTTGAGTTCCTTGGCACCGCTGTCCGCGAGGTAACCGGCCATGAAGTTATCCCACGTGACCTCAGTGCCGGTCACGTTCGAGCCAAACGGAGACTTCGGCGCAAGCTGGGTGACGCGCTCTTCGGAAACGATGGCGGGGGTGCCGCGCAGCTCGGCGGTGAGGTTCCACCACTTCTTCAAATCGTCCTTGGTGAAGCCGAGCTTGCCGTCCTCGGTGAACGCCTCGATGTTGTTCTGCCGCAACCAGACATTGAACATCCACCACACGGAGGTGTAATCCGTGCCACCGAAGAGCGCCCCGTTGCCCTTGGCTCCGACCTCGGCCAGGAAGGCATTGAATTCCTTATACGTCCACGTGCCGTCCGGCTCAGCGATACCCATCGACGCGAGCTTCGCCGGATCGTAATACACCGCAAACGCGTTGGTGCTCGTTGGAATGCCATACGTCTTGCCCCGGATCTGGCCCGACGGCAACAGGGACTTATCGAAGGCGTCGGTGTTGATTTTGACGGTGCCCAGGTCCAGGAGCTGGTTGCGCTGGCCGTAATCCCGCAGGAAGGACAAGTCAAACTGCATCACGTCCGGGAGGCCCCCGCCGGCTGCCTCCGTTGCACGCTTCGGCCAGTACCCGCCAAAATCCGTGAAATTCCCGGCGACCTTAATATCCGGATTCTTACCCTCGAAGAGGGCGATCGCCTTGCGGGTACGCTCGGCGCGGTCGTCATTGCCCCACCAGGTGTAGTTGATGGTGACGGGGTTCTCCGCGGAACCCGTCTGGCTGGCGGCGGGCGATCCGCAGGCTGCCAGTGCCGCGGCCGACGCCGTACCGACCGCCACCGTGGTGAGGAAATTCCTTCTTGTGATCATGAGAGCCTCCTTGCTCGGGTTGTGCAAGACCATTGCTCCGACAACTTCAAGAGTGAGTTGTGAGCTGGCTTACACGCTTTCTGAATCGATACAATACGGGCATTCCTGAATTTGGGCAAGCGTTTTCCCAAGCCCGGGTTTGCGGTACGTTTAGTCCATTCGAAGACAGAGGAGTCCCATGACTTTGCAGCAGACCTCCGGTCCGGCCAGTGTCTGGAGCCTCGTGGAGGGGATCGCCTACGGTGGCGATTACAACCCGGAGCAGTGGCCGGCCAGCGTGCGGCTGGAGGACCTCGAACTGATGAAGGAGGCCGGCGTCAGCTTCCTGAGCGTCGGGATTTTCTCCTGGGCCCTGCTGGAACCCGCCGAAGGCCAGTATGACTTCGGCTGGCTGGACGACGTGATGGACAACCTCGCCGCGAACGGAATCAAGGTGGCACTGGCTACGGCCACGGCCGCCCCGCCCGCATGGCTGGTGCGCAAGCATCCCGAAATTCTCCCCGTCACGGCTGACGGGACCGTGCTGGGCCCGGGCTCGCGGCGGCACTACACGCCGTCGTCGGCCGTTTACCGGCGGTACGCCGCCGGCATCACGCGCGTCATCGCTGAGCGGTACAAGAACCACCCCACACTGGCGCTGTGGCACGTGGACAACGAGCTGGGCTGCCACGTTTCGGAGTTCTACGGCCCGGAGGACGCCGCGGCATTCCGGGCGTGGCTTGAGCGGCGGTATGGCAGCATCGAGGCGCTCAACGCCGCCTGGGGCACCGCGTTCTGGTCCCAGAACTACGGCTCGTTCGAGGAGATCCTGCCGCCCGGCGCCGCTCCTTCAACGCTCAATCCGGGCCAACAGCTGGACTTCCGGCGGTTCAACTCATGGGCGCTCATCGACTACTACCGCGAGCTTGTTGCGGTGCTGCGCGAGGTCACGCCCGGCATTCCGGCCACCACCAACCTGATGGCATCCAGCGCCACGAAAGCCCTGGACTACTTCGACTGGGCCAAGGACCTGGATGTCATCGCCAACGACCACTACCTGGTGGCGGCGGATCCGGAGCGGCACATCGAACTGGCGTTCAGCGCGGACCTGACCCGGGGCATCGCGGGCGGTGACCCGTGGATCCTGATGGAACATTCGACGTCGGCCGTCAACTGGCAGCCGCGGAACCAGCCCAAGATGCCGGGCGAGATGCTGCGCAATTCACTGGCCCATGTGGCCCGTGGCGCGGACGCCGTGATGTTCTTCCAGTGGCGGCAGAGCTTTGCCGGGTCCGAAAAGTTCCACTCGGCAATGGTCCCGCACGGCGGCCGAGACACGCGCGTTTGGCGCGAAGTGGTGGGCCTCGGCTCTGCCCTGAAGAGGCTCGCGCCGGTCCGCGGTTCACGAGTGGAAGCGCGGGTGGCGATCGTCTTCGACTACGAAGCCTGGTGGGCCAGCGAGATCGACTCCAAGCCCAGCGAGGACCTGAAATACCTGGACATGCTGCGGGCTTTCCACCGGTCCCTGTTCCTGCGTGGGATTGCCGTGGATATGGTCCATCCTTCGGCTCCGCTCGAGGGCTACGGCCTGGTGCTGGTGTGCACGCTGTACACGGTCACGGACGTGGCGGCGGCAAACATCGCTGCTGCTGCACAGGCCGGCGCCACCGTGCTGGTCACCTACTTCAGTGGGATCGCCGACGAAAACGACCACATCCGGCTGGGCGGCTATCCCGGAGCCTTCCGCGAACCGCTGGGGATCCGGGTGGAGGAATTCCACCCGCTGCTGGCTGGCGGCCAGCTGAAGTTGAGCGACGGCGGGGTGTCCACCATCTGGAGCGAACACGTCCACCTTGCCGGTGCTGAAGCGGTGCAGACTTTCACGGAATATCCCTTGGAAGGGCTGCCGTCCCTCACCCGTCACGCGGTTGGTTCCGGCGCGGCCTGGTATCTGGCGACGTTCCCGGACCGTGATGGGATCGAAGCAGTCGTGGACCGGCTGCTGGCCGAATCCGGCGTGGCACCCGTTGCTGTTGCCGACGTCGGCGTGGAAATCGTCCGTCGCCGCGCCACCGACGGCAGCAGGTACCTTTTCGCGATCAACCACACCCGGGCAGCGGCCGCGGTGGAGGCAGCCGGCGTGGACCTGCTGACCGGGGCGGCGTTTGCGGGGACCGTTGAGGCGGGTTCAGTCGCGGTGATTGCGGAGGACTGATCCGGGAGGCCCGGCAAACCGGTGGCCGCCCTGCCTGGCGCTTGTCACTGCCAGGCAAGGGACGTTCAATTGAATATGGTGAGTTTGCGGGCTGCCGTATCGCCTTTGCTTAAACGTCCACGCGGGACACCACGGCTACAGCATCTCGTAGCGGCCGTTGTCTCAGCTTCCGTAGCGGTGGCCGTATTAGCAGTCCCGTCTGCAACACCATTACCTGCGGAGTCCGCGTTGGCCCCATCAGGAGAGTGGGTTTCCTTGGCGCCTGGCCCCGCCCCGGCGAGTAACCCCCTGCAGGGTTTCGTTCCGTACGAAGGTTCCTTCACTGCCGCACCCTACTCCATGGAGTGGTTCTATCTTCCGGTCAGCGCTGTGGTTACAGATGCCGGAGTGTATGACTGGACGGACCTTGAAGAGCCGCTGAATTCAATTGCCTCGCGCGGCCATCAGTCGGTCTTCAGGTTTTATCTGGACTCCCCGGGCGAGCCCAGCGGCGTGCCGGAGTATCTCCTTGAAGAGGGGCTGGCTACCAACACCTACGAAGATCATGACAACCAAGGGATGAGTGTCTCCCCGGATTATAACGACCCACGCCTCATCGATGAACTGGAAGATTTTATCGCTGCTCTTGGCTCCCGCTACGACGGAGATCCGCGAATCGGATTCATCCAGCTGGGCCTTTTGGGGTTCTGGGGAGAATGGCATACATTTCCGCACGATGGGTCCGGGTCATCCGGAGACTGGTCTCCACCAGTGGCCATACAGCAGCGGGTACTCGAGGCTTACACCGAGGCCTTCACCAAAACAAAGCTTCAGGCGCGATACCCAGATTCGAACAACACCGGCCTCAACGTTGGCTACCACGACGATTCCTTCGCTGTGGAGACTTTGCCGGGACCGGGCTGGCACTTCGTGGACCAGTTGAGGCAGGCCGGCGTAACTGAGAAGTGGCTCACGCAACCAATCGGCGGGGAACTCGGGGGTGAAATTCAACAGTGCATCTTCGACTCACCTATGCGTTGCCCAGTTGTTGAGGAAGGCGCCGATAACGATTTTTCAGGGAGCGTCCAAGCAACGCACGCCTCATGGATACTCAATCAATACGCGTTCGCCCCCGGATATACGGGGCAAGCCCTCATTAACGCGGCAGCAGCATCCCAGTCACTCGGCTACCGTTTCCAGGCCACAGCCTTCTCTGTCTCACACGGCCCAAAGAAAGGGCAAAGCGATCTAAATGTCATGGTCCGCAACGTCGGAATCGCTCCTTTCTACTATGACTGGCCCATACAGATCGCAGCAGTTGGCAGAGACGGCCAAATTGTCCGCACGTGGACAACTTCCTGGCAACTCACTGGGCTAAAACCCGGCATGTCGCTGCAGTGGAACACCCCACTCAAAACAAGCGGGATTTCCTCCGGCGACTACACCCTCCTGATGCGGCCCGCCAATCCTCTTGCTAGTGGGGTGCCCCTGCGTTTCGCGAACGATTCCCAGGACCGGACGCTCGCGGGGTGGCTGACAATGGGCCGCAGCCACTTCCCGGCTTCGTAAGGGCGGAGGTCCACTCCAGGACGGAAATCGGCCTGAACGAGGGAAGCTATCCCCCGGCGGCCAACGTGGTGCCTGCCCGCTCGCCCAGCGCGCCTTCGGCGGTCATGCCGATAATTTCGAGCAAGACATCCTCTGCTCGCTGGATATCGGTGACATTGACTGACCGTGCTGACCCGGCAACGCGGCCGGCCGGGAAACCGTTGACGGCGATGGCCCATGAGTCGGCACCCTGATCGTCGGACTCCCACGTGACCCTGACTTCACTTATCCCTTCCACGGTGGAGAGCACCTCCACCTCGACGTTCAAGGGCGCGGCCAAGCGCTGATGCAGGGGCGTCGTGCTGATGCGCACCGGCGTCTCCAACACGTCGGTCCCGCCGGCAATCCCTGTAACCCGAAGAATCATCACCCCCTGAAACTCTTCCTTGTAGGTGTGCTTGAGGACAGGATCGGCGGTGGTCCGGTCGTAGCTTCCATCGCCGTCCAGATCCCATTCGTACCTGACCACGACGCCTGCGGACTCGGAGGCATCGTAGGTAATTTCCGAACCCGGAGGTCCGGAGTAGCCGTTGATCGGCAGCCTTGCCTCGACACCAGCCTGCTTCTGCTTACCCAGCGGGATGGTGATCACTTGAAGCGGCGCCCCTGAGGCCTGAGCAGATGGAGCTGGGTCACCAGAGGGGGTGACACTGGGCGGAGTCGCTTCCAGTTCGTCCGGCGACGCACTCACGGTGGGCGGACCCTCTGCGCAACCGGTCAATATGAGTGCTGCCGCTGCCGCGGCGGTCCAACCGAATGCCTTCATGTTCTCCCCCATGACTTGAAGTGCTCCCAGTGGACCACGCGGGCCGGCACCCGTCCAGCGCTGAGGGCCGCCGGGAACGCCGGACCAGTACACAGGCCTTAAGAACCACAGTCCCGGCCGGAACCAAAGGTTCCAGCCGGGGACTGTGCCCGTGTGCGGCTTAGCTGATGGCCGACTTCATTTCGTCGTGGGCTTTCTTGCCTGCGTCGTCAGTGGACAGGCGGTTGAACAGGACCTCGGAGGTGTACCGCTTGACGATCTCCTGGATGGCGCCGGCGCCCTTCGGCGGCGGAGCCGGAGCCTCGCCCAGCTCACCCTTGATCTGGTCGATGAACTTGACCACCTTGATATCGGCGGGGGTCAGCTTCGACTCGATAGCTGCGCGGACGTCCGAGTTGGGGTATACGCCGCGGTCGGCCAGCAGGGCCTCGCCGGCCTTTTCGCTGTTGGCCAGGAAGTTGATGAACTTGGCGGTTTCCTCAGGGTGCTTGGTGCGCGATGAAGCCGACCAGAACTGGGATGCCTTGTACCAGAGCTGGGCGTCGGCGGCCTTGCCCGTGGTGGACGGGAACCGGAGGATCTGCAGGTCCGAACCGGCGGCCTTCTCCAAGGCGGGCAGCTGGTTGGACCACCAGAACGCGAGCCCGTTCTTGCCGACGGCCAGGCCACTCTGGTCAAGCGGGGCGGCCTCAGCTTCCACAACCTCAGACGCCGTGGGCACAGCCTTGTTCTCGCTGAGTTGCTTCAGGAAAGCCCACCACGCGGCGATGTCACTGGGTTCGAAGCCCAGTTTGCCGTCGGAGGTGTACAGGGTCTTGCCGTTCTGCCGGAGCCAGACGCCGAGCGATGCTTCGTCTGTGCCATAGGCGGCGGCGCCGTACGTGCCCTTCGGCGACTTGGCAGTCACCTCGGCAGAGATGCGCTCGAAGTCGGCCCAGGTCCAGGTCTTGTCGTCGGGAAGTTCAACGCCGGCGGCCTTGAAAACTGCCGGGTTGGCCAGGATTGTGGCGGCATTGATCCCGGCCGCGATGCCCGTCAGGCCCTTCTCGCTCTTGCCGGCATTGAGGGCCGCCTCGTCAAGCTTTGAAGTGTCGATGTCGTACTTGGAGAGGTCCAGCAGCGCACCGCGCGTTGAGTACTCGGTGATGTACTTTTCGTCCATCTGGATGATGTCCGGGGCGTCGTTGGCGGCAACCTGGGTAGCCAGCTTGTCCCAGTATCCGCTCCAGTCGCCGTACTCGGGCTTGATCTTGATGTTGGGATTCTCTGCCTCGAAGGCGGCGATGGCGGCCTGCGTGACCTGGGCCCGCTTGTCGCTCCCCCACCAGGAGAAGCGCAGCTCGACGGGTCCGCCATCACTCTGCGGGGCGGCTCCCCCACCGCAGGCGCTGAGGGCCATCACGACGGCGGCTGCCGCGGCAACCACGCCTGTCTTACGGATGCGGCGCCGTGCGCCAGAGGGTGACGTAGCTGCCGAACCATGGTTGCCAGCAGCGTCAGAGCGGGGAAAAAGCGGCACTGGATACTCCGATCTTCTTTGATCTCGTGAGGAAGAAATTGGGTGAGAAAGCGTTTTCTTGATCTAATGCTACAAGTCTGTGACTTGTATTACAAGAGGTTATTTGATGCCCGTGGTGGCGATGCCCTTGATCAGGAACCGCTGGCCGAAGAGGAACACCAGGAACACCGGCAGCAGCGACACGATGGACATCGCGAACAGCGATCCCCAGCTGGTGGCGGACTGCGCATCCACGAAGGCGCGCAGCGCCACGGGGACCGTGAACATGTCCGGATCGGTCAGGTAGATCAGGGCGCCGAAGAAGTCGTTCCAGGTCCAGATGAAGGTGAAGATGGTGGTGGTGGCCAGGGCCGGCACCATCAGCGGCAGGATGACCCGAAGGAAGATGCGCGGGTGGCCGGCGCCGTCGATCCGTGCCGCCTCGTCCAGGTCCTTGGGGATGCCGCGGATGAACTGGACCATGAGGAAGACAAAGAATGCGTCCGTCGCCAGGAGCTTGGGCACGATGAGCGGCCAGAACGTGTTCACCCAGCCGATCTGCGAGAACAGGATGTACTGCGGCACAATCACCACGTGGAACGGCAGCATGATGGTCAGCAGCATGATGCCGAAGAACAGCTTCTTGCCCGTGAACTGCAGGCGGGCGAAGGCGTATGCGGCCATGGAGCAGGAGATCAGGTTTCCAAGGATGGACCCGATCACCACGATGGCCGAGTTGAGCATGTAGTGGCCGAACGGATGGGTCAGGGCGGACCAGCCGTCCGTGTAGTTGCTCATTTCCAGGGTGCTCAGCCAGAGCCCGGGGTCCTTGAAGATGAGGTCGTTGGGCCGCAGGGAGGAAACCACCATCCACAGCAGCGGGTAGATCATCAGCCCGCCGGCCAGGATCAGGATGCCATGTTTGAGCAGGGCCTTGGTGCGGGCGGACCGGCTGAACGCCAGGGTTCCGCGGGATTCGCGGGCCTTTTTGGGCTTGCGGTGGTTCGTTGGCGTACCGGCGCCGGCGTTGTTCTTGTCCGGGGCGGGCAGCGTCTCAAGCTTAGTCGTCATAGAAAACCCAATACTTTGCGGCGATGAAGTTGATGGCGGTGAAAACGCCGATGATGACCAACAGGAACCACGCCATGGCGGAGGCGTAGCCCATGTCGAACTGGCCGAAGCCCTTCTGGTACAGGTACAGCGTGAAGAACATCGTGGAGTCTGACGGGCCGCCGTTGCCGCCCGAAACGATGAATGCCTGCGTGAAGGACTGGAAGGATCCGATGATCTGGAGCACCAGGTTGAAGAAGATGATGGGGCTGAGCATCGGCAGTGTGATCTTCCAGAACTGCTGAAGCGTGGTGGCGCCGTCAACTTTGGCGGCCTCGTAGTACATCACCGGGATCTGCCGGAGGCCGGCCAGGAAGATGATCATGGGGGCGCCGAACGTCCACACGTGCAGCAGGACAATGGACCCCAGTGCCGTGCTCGGATCGGAAATCCAGCCCGGACCCTGGATGCCGAAAAGGGCCAGCGCCTGGTTGACCAGGCCGGTGGTGCCAAAGATCTGCTTCCACAGGATGGCAACAGCCACCGAACCGCCCAGCAGGGACGGCAGATAGAAGACCGAGCGGTAGAACGGCAGGCCGCGAAGGCCCTTGTCCAGCACCAGCGCAATCAGCAGGGCAACTGCGAGCTGCAGCGGCACACCAACAAAGACGTAGGTGAATGTCACGCCCAGGGAGTTGTGCAGCCGGGCGTCGGTGAACATCCGGATGAAGTTATCCAGCCCGGTCCATTCCGGCGGCTGCAGGAGGTTGTAGTCCGTAAACGACAGGTACAGCGACATCAGCATCGGTCCGATGGTGATTGCCACCAGGCCAACGAGCCACGGCAGCAGGAAAATATACGCGGCCTTATTGTCCCGGCCGTTCGCCTTCTTCTCCTCGGCGGTCATCGGCCCCTTGCGGCGCTTGAGCGTTGAGAGTTCGCTGATGGCGCTCATACTGGTGCCTTACTGTCGCCCCGCCGGGCTGCTGCAGCCAGCACGCCTTCCGGGCATGGTCCCGCCGGGCGCAGAGCCCCGGGTTTCTGGTTAGCGGCCATATGGTCTCCTTTGGTCATCGTGGCCCTCCACGTGGTGTTGATCGCTACGGCGGTGCGGATCCGCCGGTTCGGGGTGAGTGCGCAGTCCGGGTGGACCTGCAGATCGGATGACCGCACAACTGGGTCATCACCCATGCGATCCTTTGCCATACCGCTTTCGGTGGCGGATTCTTCCCGTGCGCGGCTGGGGCGCCGGCTCCGGATCCTGCCACCGTCCCGCGGTATGCGGGAAAGCGGTTCCCTACCAAAGTAAACGGTTTCTTGACGGCTGTACAGGCTTTTGCTAATTTTTGAGAAAGCGTTTTCCGAAACGGGCTTGTTGACGTACGTATGGGCCATCTCCGCCTCCAATAATGCAGTTTCCGTGCAAGAAGTCTGTAATGGGAATGACACAGGGAGTAAACGCTCGACGGCGTCGCTCCCTTCCAGCCCGCCACCTAGCCACCAAGGACCCTGATGACTCAGCAATCGGCTAAGCACGCCGCCCGTCACGCCTTTGGGCCCGGGGCTTCGGCCCCCACAGCGCCCCCGCGCATCGCCCTGGTAGGCGTGCACGGCTTCGGCGAGAGGCACCTGGTCAACCTGGGAAGGCTAGAGGAAGCCGGCGTCGTCGAACTCGTGGCGGTGGCCGACCCCAACCCGCCGCAGGACGGCGCTCTCCCCGATTCTGTGGCGGTCTTCAATACGCTGGAGCAGCTCCTGGCAGCCGGCCCCGCCCCTGACGTGGTCATTCTGGCCACGCCTATCCAGACGCATGCACCACTGGCCCTGGCCGCGCTGGCGGCGGGGTCCGACGTCTACGTGGAAAAGCCCCCGGTGGCGTCCATGGCGCAGTTCCAGGAAGTCTTGGCTGCGGCGGACGCTTCGGGGCAGCTGGTGCAAGTGGGATTCCAGAGCCTGGGCTCCCACGCCCTGCCCGCGATCCGCAGGACCATCGGCTCCGGCGGGATCGGCGACGTCCTGGGGCTGAGCGCCCAGGGCATGTGGGTGCGGACCAGGGGGTACTTCAAACGGTCGCGCTGGGCCGGCAAACGCAGCATGGACGGCACCGACGTGGTGGATGGCGTAGCCACCAACGCGCTGGCACACGCCGTCGCCACCGGACTGCACATGGCTGGCGCGCACACCGTCGCAGACGTGGCTTCCGTGGAGACGGACCTCTACCGTGCCCACACCACCCAGAGCGATGACACCTCGGTAATCCGCGTCCGCACCATTGCCGGGCAGACACTGCTGTGCGCCCTCACGCTTTGCGCACCCGAGCAGGGGAACCCTTCGGTGACGGTCCACGGCACGCTGGGCGACATCACCTTTTTCTACACCGAGGACGAGGTGGTCACCACCACCCGCGACGGCGAGCGCCGTGAGACCTTTGGCCGGACTGACCTGCTGGAGAACCTGCTTGAGGCCAGCCACACCGGCGCTCCCCTGCTGTGCTCCCTGGCGGATACCGGTGCGTTCACGTCTGTATTGGAAGCCATCCGGACGGCGCCGGATCCCCAGGAAATCGGCGCCGGGCATCTCACGTGGGAGGGCGGGGGCGATGACGCGCACCCGGTGGTCCATCAACTTCCCGAGCTGATGGAACGCGCGGCCAAGGCGCAGGCCACGTTTGCGGAATTGGGTGTTCCATGGGCCCGCAGCCTGCCGCCGGCCCAAACGTTCGCCGTGGACGGCCATCCCGTGGCCGAGTACCAGGACGGCAGCCGCATCCGCGCTGTGTCCTCCCCGCGGCCCTACCTCCACCCCGTCCGCACCTTGGCCGGAACCGTTGTCACGGACCACCAGCCGCTGGACCACGTGTGGCACCTCGGTGTGGGTGTGGCCCTGCAGGATGTGGACGGCGTCAACTTCTGGGGCGGCCGCACATACACGCGGGCGGCGGGCGAATACCGCTGGCGTCCGGACCACGGCAGCATCGTCCGCCTGGAGGAACAGAGCGGGCTCGAGGGTCACCTGGGCGAGACCCTGTCCTGGAACGGCCCCGACGGCGCTCCAATCCTGACCGAACAGCGCACCTGGGTGTGGGCCGCCGTCGGGCCTTCCGCATGGCGCCTCACGCTGGACTTCGCGCTCACCCCCGCCGGCGACCAGCCGGTGAGCCTGGGCAGCCCGGGCTCCAACGGCCGTGCCGCGGGCGGATATGGCGGGTTCTTCTGGCGCCTCCCCGAATGCTCCGGGGCCACAGTCTGGGCGCCTGGCACAGCCGGCGAGACCTTGACTGGCGAGTCCGCCGTGCACGGGACCGTGACGCCGTGGCTCGCCTGGTCGGGCACTTTTGCCGGCAGCGCGGCCACGCTGGTGTTCGTCGCGGCGGAGGATTCCACCGACCCGTGGTTTGTCCGCGTGGAGGGCTACCCAGGTGTTGGCCAGTCGCTGGCCTGGGATGCCCCGGTTATCGCTGAACCCGGCAACCCGGTGCGCCGCAGCGTCACCGTGATTCTTGCCGACGGCATTTTGGGCACAGAAGACATCGAGACCTTGATATCAAAACTTTGATCAGAACGCAGGGGAACAACTCATGAGCCAGACAACCACCGTGGCCACGCCGCCGTCATCACAGCTGAATGCCCCCATAGACCCCGCGGACCAGTTCCGCCGCGCTGTGCCTGCCTCGGCTGAGGACCGTGCCATCAAGCGGCGCAAGGTCCTGGACATCCTGGATGAGAGGGGACAGGACTCCCTGCTGCTGACAACACACACGGCCCTGACCTGGTACCTCGACGGCAGCCGCGTGCATATCAGCCTGGCGGGCGATCCCATCGCCGCACTGCTGGTGGACCGGGAGGGCGACCACCTCGTGACGTTCAACAACGAGGCCGGCCGGATGGCCGCCGAAGAGCTCCCCGCGGGCGTCGCACTCCACACCGTGCCTTGGTACGGCAACCTGCACGAGGCCGCCGCCGCCGTCGGGCATTTCTCGGGTAGTGCGGGAGTCCCGCTGGCCGAGGGCAAGGTTGCCACGGAACTGAGGGCCGCCCGCCAGCAGCTGCTGCCGGGCGAGAGCGCGCGTTACGCCCACCTCAGTGCCGAACTTGCCGGGATCATGACCGACGTGCTGGCCACCGCCCGGCCGGAAACCACCGAATTCGAGCTGGTGTCCGCGCTTGCAGGCCGTGTGGTGGCTGCTGGCGCCGAGCCACTGGTGCTGCTGTGCAACGGCAGCGGGCGGAGCGAGTTCCGCCACCCCCTGGCCACGCATTCCCCGCTGGGCCGCCGCGCCATGGCCGTGGTGTGCGCGCGGCGCGACGGCCTGGTTGCCAACATCACCCGATGGGTAAGGTTCGACGCCGGCACTCCTGAAGAGCTCGACGCCGAGGCCCGGATCGCCGCCGTTGAGGCGGACATCTTCGACGCGACCGTCCCCGGCGCCCGGCTGGACAACATCTTCGGCGAAATCAAGGCAGCCTACGTCCGGCACGGTTTCGGTGCAGGGCAGTGGGAGCAGCACCATCAGGGCGGACCGGCAGGCTACGCGGGGCGGGATCCGCGCGTCACTTCAGCTGTCAGCGACTTGGTGGTGATAAACCAGCCGTTCACCTGGAACCCGTCGGGCCCGGGCGTCAAGATCGAGGACACCGTCCAGCTCACCGCCTCCGGCCTGAAAGTCCTGACCGTGGACGACCGCTGGCCCGTTTCCACGGTGAATGGCCTGCGGCGACCGGTAACCCTGCAGCTGTAGGCCCAAACGCTCGTTACCTTTTTCGTAGCCGCTTTCTGGGGGCTACGAAAAGGTAACGAGCGTTTCGATTAAACCCACATCAAGCGAGAGAGGGTTTGCTAGGGAAGGACCAGCTCGCCGTCGACGCGGCGCGGGATTCGCAGCGGGTTGCTTTCGCGCAGGGCCGGATGCAGGACGGCCTCGGGGGCGTCCTGGTAGGCGACGGGGCGCTGGAAGCGGCGCACCGCGGTCGCGCCCACCGAGGTGAACAGGGACGTTGTAGCGGGGTACGGGCCGCCGTGCTGCTGCGCCCAGTTCACTGCGACGCCGGTGGGCCAACCGTCGAACAGGACCCGCCCGGCAAGGCCGGACAGCTGCTCCACGAGGTCCCCGACGTCCTCGCCCGGCTGGGCGTGGACGGTGGCTGTGAGGCTGCCGGGAACCATGGCCAGGACAGCGGAAAGTTCGTCCTGGTACGCGTATTCGATCAACATGGTGGTGGGGCCGAAGCACTCCTCCAGCAGTTCGTCCGTGCGTTCCAGGACGTTGGCCGCGGAGGTGGAGAAAACCACGGGGGCGGCACCGTTGAGGGTTGCATCCTGGTCCGCCGTGCCGCTGACGATGGTCACGTCGGGCAGCGAAGCCACGCTGCGCAGGCCCTCGGGGTAGGCGTCCGAGATCCGGGAGGTGAGCATGGCCGCCGTCGGCTTGTCCTTGCTGGCCGCAGCCAACTGTGCGGCGAATCCTGTGCCCGCCGGGATGAAGACCAGGCCGGGCTTGGTGCAGAACTGGCCGGCGCCCATCGTGAACGATGCCGCAAGTCCCGCCGCGAGCTGACCGGAACGCTCGGCAAGCGCGGCGGCGGTGATGACCACCGGGTTCAGGCTGCCCAGCTCGCCGTAGAACGGGATGGGGTCGGGCCGGGAGACTGCGAGGTCAAACAAGGCCCGGCCGCCCGGGATGGAACCGGTGAAGCCCACGGCCTTGATAGCGGGATCCTGCACCAGGGTGGTGCCCACCTCGCGGCCTGCCACGAGTGCGAACAGTCCCTCCGGCGCTCCGGCGGAACGCAGGGCGTCCGTGACCACTTCGGCCGTCCGCTCGGACAGCTTCAGGTGGCCCGAGTGGGCCTTGACGATCACAGGGCAGCCCACGGCCAGGGCGGAGGCGGTGTCGCCGCCGGCCACGGAGAACGCGAACGGGAAGTTTGAGGCCGAGAAGACGGCCACCGGGCCAAGGGGCCGCAGGATGCGGCGCAGGTCCGGCTGCAGCGGCGTTGCGGTCGGGTCGGCGTGGTCAATGACGGCCTCAAGGTAGGAGCCTTCCGTGATCACGCGGGCGAAGAGCCGCAGCTGCCCGGACGTGCGGGCCACCTCGCCGGTCAAGCGGACGGTGCCGAGGCTGGTCTCCGAATCGGCGATCTCCACCAGCTCGGCCACGTTGGCGTCCAGGGCGTCCGCGACGGCGGTGAGCCAGGCTGCGCGCTCGGCATCCGACGCTGCCGCCGCAATGGAGGCGGCCCGGGTGGCGGCAGCCGTGAGCTCGGAGAGGGAAAGGGTTGCAGTTGTCACTGAAGTACCTGATTTTCGTCGGGAGTGGTGGTGTCTGCGGTCAGTCGTAATTGCTAGCCGGCCGGCGGGGCCTCCGAGAACCGGAAGCCCAGCCCCGGCTGGTCCGTCAGCGTCACGCGGCTGTTGCTGAAGCGGACCGGTGACGGTCCGGCCAGGATGCCCAACTGCTTGAAGGACGCGTCCTCCACGTCCTCCACCAGCGTGGGTTCCGCCAGGGTGAGGGCCAGCTGCCCGGAAAGCTCCGGCAGCAGGTGCGGCATCACGCGGATGCTGTTGGTCCGGGCCAGCTCCACGATCCGCCGGAACGGCGTGATGCCGCCAACCCGGATGATGTTGGGCTGGATGATGTCCACCGCTTCCGCGTCAATGAAGTCACGGAAACGGTAGATGGTGTGCAGATTTTCGCCGAGCGCGATGGGCACGGGCGAGTGCTTCCGCAGCCGGCGGTAGGCCCAGAGGTCGTCCGCGCGGAGGGGTTCTTCGAGCCATTCCAGTCCGTACGGGGCAAGCACGTCCAGGGCCTTGAAAGTGGTGGGCAGGTCCCAGCGCTGGTTGGCATCGATCATCAGCTTCCGGTCCGGGCCGAGCACGGACCGGACCGCCGCCACGCGCTCGGCGTCCTCGCTGATGTCGGGTTTGCCCACCTTGATCTTGACCGCCCGGTGTCCCGCAGCAACCCAGCGCTCGGTTTGCTCCACCAGCTCCGCCAGCGTGTAGTGCAGGTTTACGCCGGAACCGTACACCTCCGCTGACTCCTGCCGCTGGCCCAGCAAGCCCGTCACCGATGTCTGCGCCCGGCGCGCCTGGAGGTCCCAGAGGGCAAGGTCGACGCCGGCCATGGCAATGGTGGTCAGTCCCCCGCCGCCCGCCTCGTGCAGCCGCTTCCACAGGGCATCCCACACCAACTCGGGGTTGGCAGGCAGCCCCGACACGAAAGGTGCGATGTCGTAGTCGAGGAGCGCCTTGACGGCCTGCGGACCGATGGTGGGCGTCCAGGAGAAACCGTGCCCCGCGCCGCCGTCGTCCGTTTGGATCTCCGTGACGATCACGTGGTTTTCCGGCGCGTCCGCTCCCCAGCTGCGGCGCAGCGGCACCGTCAGGAGCCGGGAGGTCAGGCCGGTAATGCGTGGGGCCGTCCGGACCGTTTCGAGCGCGGGCGCACTCATCAGCGGCCGGCCAGCTCGTAGCCCTTGGCCAGGATGGACTTCAGCTGGACCAGCTGGTCCTCGGAGGGGTCCACCAGCGGCGGACGGACCGGGCCAACAGGCAGCCCACCCAGGCGGAGGCCGGCCTTGATCAGCGAGACGCCGAAGCCCGGAGTCTGGTCGCGGAGCCGGACCAGCGGAGCATAGAAGCCTTCCAGCAGGGCGTTGCGGCGGTCCTCATCGCCGGCCATGTAGGCGTCGTAATACGCCGTGGCGATCTCCGGTGCCATGGCAAACGCTGCCGAGGAGTAGAGCGGGATGCCCAGGCCGCGGTAGGCGCCCTGCGTCAGTTCAGCGGTCAGCAGGCCGTTGAAGAACGCGAAGTCCTCGCGTCCCGTGGCACGCACAGCGGACACAATTTCCTGCGCGAGGCCCACATCGCCGAGCCCGTCCTTGAAGCCCACCACCTTGGGGTTGGCGGCCAGCCTGGCTACGGAGGCGGCCGTGAACTTGGCGTTGCCGCGGTGGTACACGATCACCGGGAGGCTGCTGGCATCCGCCACCGCCTCGATGTACGCCACCAGGCCGTCGGTAGGACCCGTGACCAGGTACGGCGGCAGGACCAGGAGGGCGTCGGCGCCGGCCTCCTCGGCCACCCGGGCTGCAGCAATGGCGTGGCCCAGCGGCCCGCCGGCCCCGGCAACCACCGGCACCTTTCCTGCCACAACCTCGACGGCGGCCGTCACCACGGTGCGCACCTCGTCGATGCTCAAGGAATGGAACTCGCCGGTGCCGCAGGCGGGAAACACGCCGCCGGGTCCGAACGGGAGCCGGGAGCCGATGTGCTCCTTGAGGAGCTCCACATCGACGGTGCCTTCGGGCGTGAACGGGGTGACGGGGAAGAACAGAACGCCGTCGAATTTCATGGTGTCTCCTTGGACCCGGCTCCGGCTGTGACCAGTGAAGCGGACGTCTCGTCGTTGAGGTTGGTGTCTGTTTTGAGCTCGGTGCGCCAGCTGCGTTTGGGCGTCCAGCCCAGCAGCTCACGGGCCTTGGTGATGGAGAAAGCAGGGCTGGTGCCGGTCAGTCTGGCGGCCAGGGTTTCGCTTCCGGGCAGGAACCTGGGCATCAGTTCCGCCAGGGGGGATGTGGCCAGCGCATCCGCGGCGCCCACAAAGAAGGTTTCACCGTTGGGGATGGAGTCCATGTTCTGCAGGAGCACGTCCAGGAAGTCGGCCACATCGCGGGCGTCCACGTAGTTGAACAGGGCCGGCGCGGACAGGGCGGGGTCGGCCAGGCGTTCGGCCACGGTGTGTCCCTGCTGCGTGGGCGCGCCTTCCCATTCCTCCGGCGAGATGACGTAGCAGGGCCGGAAGGCGGCGTAGCGGATCTTCTCCCCCTGCGCCGCGGCGAACATTTCCACGGTCTGCTCGGCGATCAGCTTGGACAGCGCGTAGGCGTTCCAGGGCTTCGGCGTGGTGCGCTCATCCAGCGGGAAAGCCGCGGGCAGCCAGCCCGCGGGGCAGCCGTAGCCCAGCGCGGTGGGGCTGCTGGCGGTCACAATCTTGCCGATCCCCAGTTCCGTGGCCGCGCTGATGACCGCATAGGCGAGGCGCGTGTTGGTGGCGAAAATGACGTCCTCAGGTGCGCTGAACGGTACGGCGATCGCAGCAAGGTGGATGACGGCGTCGGGCGCGGTTTTCCGGAGGAGCCGCAGCGCCTCACCGGGCGCCAGCAGGTCTCCGGTTTCCTGCACAACTCCGGCGGGCAACTGGTCCGCCGGGATGGCATCCCGGTCCACCGAGATGACCTCGTGGCCTGCTTCGGCCAGGCCGGCCACAACACTGCGGCCGAGGCGGCCCGAGCCGCCGGTGACAAAAATTTTGCTCATGGTGGTTCCTTTAGGTGGTCAAGGCTGCGGTCGTCAGGGATTCAGCGCAGGTCAGGCGCCGCGGCGAAGGTCGGCGCCGAGGTCCAGGTCCTCGATGCGGACAGGGAGGGACGATTCGAGTGAACGGTTTCCGGCAATGCCCACGGAAACGGAGCGGAGGCCGTCGAGGTAGCCGGAGGGGCGGCCCAGCGGGTCCTCGCCGGGACCGTTGAACAGGTCCGAGAGGAGCAGCGCGTCGCCGCCACCGTGGCCGCCCTCACCGTTGACGATGGGCACCTCATAGGCGGCTTCCCAGTGGCGCTGGACCACCAGGCGCTCGCCGTTGCGCCGGATGGCGTCGTCTTCCTCGATGGGAGTGGCGCTCGGGTCCACAACGGTCTTCTTGTCGGTGCTGCTGACCACGGCGGAACGTTCCACCACCTCCAGTTCGGCCCGGCCTTCGGTGCCGTTAACAGCCACCCGGTAGCCTTCCCACGGGCTGTGGGCATTCAGGGAGTAGCTCAGGCGCGGACCGCCCTGGTACTCCACCACAAGGGCCAGGTTGTCCTCGATGGTAATGCCCCCGGTAAAGACGTCCTGGTCGCGGCGATACCCGTCGTAGTGCTCGTTGTCCAGGAAAAGGGCCTTCAGTCGCTCATCGTCACGGAGGTCCAGCGCGAAAGGATCCTTTTCGGCACGCGCACTGGCGGCGGCGTCGGGCGTTCCGCGTTCGGGGCGGGGACCGAGGCCGCGCTCCGCAGCGTTCTGGTCGCCGTAGAACTTCAGCCCGCCGGAGGCGAAGACGCGCTCGGGAACATCGTCAATCCACCAGTTGACCAAGTCAAAGTGGTGCGATGCCTTGTGGATCAGCAGGCCGCCGGAG
The DNA here is from genome assembly GCF_031454915.1 of Pseudarthrobacter sulfonivorans. Classification (GTDB taxonomy): domain Bacteria; phylum Actinomycetota; class Actinomycetes; order Actinomycetales; family Micrococcaceae; genus Arthrobacter; species Arthrobacter sulfonivorans_C. The sequence goes on from NZ_JAVDRS010000003.1 coordinate 187,772, forward strand.
TTCTTCTTTTCGCGGTGCCAGCGGCGGAAGTAGTCTGCGCCGTGGACCGTGTCCAGGACCCAGCTGAAGTCGATGGAGGTAACCTTGCCGATCACCCCGCTCTGGATGATCTCCTTGAGGGCACTGTTGCGCGGTGAGTACCGGTAGTTGAAGGTGACCACCACGTTGCGGCCGGTATCTGCAACGGTTTTGGTGATGCGGCGGCAGCCTTCGGCGTCGATGGTCAGGGGTTTTTCGACGACGACGTCGGCCCCCGCCTCCAGTGCCTCCACAATGTAGTCGGCGTGGGTGTAGTCGGGTGTGGTCACCACAACGCGGTCGATGTTGTTCGCCTGGATGAACGCTGTGAGATCCGCCGGTTCAAAGGAGGCGACGGGACCCGGCGCGCCCAGTTCCTGGATGAGCGTCTGGTAGTACTCCACCCGGCCGGGGTTGACGTCGGAGAAGGCCACAAGTTCGGCGGTGTCTGCGTGCTTGCCGTAGATGGCGCGGATGTACATCTCGGAACGTCCGCCGGTGCCGATCAGGGCGATGCGTGCCTTGGTGCGGACGCTGGCTTCCGGAGATGCTGCTTCCGGGGCTGCGTCGGCCTGTGCGCTGCGGGCCGCGGCGCCGGGCAGCGGAACGGGACTGGAATCAGCGGAGGCGGTGCTCGGTTCGGCGGTGTTGACCATGAGGGTCCCTTTCGAAAGCTCAATACTCGGCCGGGCAGTGGCCGTTGTGGCTCTGTGGACTGCGGATTCTGCAGTCGCTGTGGTTTCTGCTGAGAAAGCGTTTTCTCGGTTCGTTACATGATTTCTATCAATAGACGCGCAGTCCCGTCAACCCTTATTCTTGCTAGGAGAAAACGTTTTCTGCGATTGGCGCCGGAAACGCGGCACGAACATCACCCGGAAACGCAGCTTTGGGTGGAAATCGGTTTCTGAGAGCGATATATGCTTCTCACGACAGGGACTTGGTGCAACGGCTCACGGGTGGGATTCATAGGCGGGCGCCGCCGGGCCGGAAAATACAGCACCACGACACACGAAAGGCAGGACATGGTCAGGAGATCGGCAACAGGCAGGATCGGCATTGCGGATGTTGCCCTCAAGGCCGGGGTTTCGCATGCCACCGTTTCGCGCGTCATGAACGGCAACTTCACGGTGGACCCGGACATCGCGGCACGCGTGCGGGCGGCCGCCGTCGAACTCAAATACCAGCCCAACCCCGTAGGGCGCAGCCTTGCGCTGGGCAAGACGGACACAATCGGCATTGTGGTGCCGGACCTGGCCAACCCCACCTTCCAGGCAATCCTTCGCGGCCTGAGCCGGGCCGCGGCGCAGGATGGCTACCGGGTCCTGATTGCCGACTCCTTCGAGGTCTCCAGCGAAGAAGCAATCCTGGCCGGCGAGGCCCGCCGGCGCTGCGACGGCCTGGTGCTCTGCGCGCCGCGCATGAGCGACGCCGAGCTCGAGGAAATAGCACCTTCCCTCCACCCGCTGGTCCTGATCAACCGTACGACGGCGGCTCCCGAGATTCCCAGCCTCGTGGTGGACTACGGGCAGGGCGTCCAGGCCCTCGCAGAACACCTGGTGGGGCTCGGCCACACCCGCCTGGCATTCCTCGCCGGCCCGGCAGGCAGCGCCTCCAACGGGCTCCGGCTCGAAGGGCTGGCGGCTTTCAAAGCCAGCCACCCGCGGGTGGACGTCACCATGCTCGACGGCGGCTCGGACTTCGACACCGGCCACGAAGCCGTGGACGCGGTCCTGGCCAGCGGTGCCACCGGCATCCTGGCCTTCAACGACCTCGTGGCCATGGGCCTCATGAGCGGGCTGCATGAACGCGGCGTCAACGTTCCCGCCGACATCTCCGTCACCGGCTTCGACGATATCCCTTTCGCCCGCTACACCACGCCCACTTTGACTACCGCCGCGGTTCCCATTGCCGATCTCGGCGCCCAGGCCTGGCACCAAATGCGGGCGCTGATCCGCCAGGAAGGCCTCGAAACGCCGGGCACCCGCTACCAGCCGCGCCTCGAAATCCGGGCCAGCAGCGGCCCCGTCAGCACCAGCACCTCCCCCGCGAGATGACATCTCGCGGCAGTGTTTTCGCGAACACCGCCGTGACGTGCCACCTCAGCGCAGGGTCAGGACTTCGCGGCGTGCCTGACGCCGGCTTCCCGGTAGTACCCCTCGATGTGGGCAGCGACGAGCTTGGCCGCGAGGTCGCCGTCGTCGTTCCTGATTGCGGCCAGAATGCCGCGGTGCTCAGCCTGGAGTCGCTGGGCCGTGGCGTCCCAGTCCGGAAGATTGGCCGTGAGTGTGGCGGCGTAGCCTTGGATGGATTCGCGCAGGGAACCCATCATGGCGCTGACCACGGCGTTGCCGGCGGCGTCGGCCAGACAAAGATGAAACCGGACGTCCAGGGCCAGGAAGGCATCCGCCTCCCTACTGCCATGTCCGACGGCGTCCATCTCGTCCAGGAGCGTCGCGGCCTGTTCCAGCTCGGGAGCGTCCGCCCTGGCCCGGGCGGCTGCCCAGGATTCCAATAAGACGCGCGTCTCCACGATGTCGGCCACTGGCAGGTGCTGCGTGGCGACGTGGAGCCGCAGCGCCGAGCCGAGCGCCGCCGTCGGATCCGAAATCACCACGGTGCCGGCCTCCGGGCCAGACCCAACGCCGGCCCGGACCACGCCCATGGCCTCCAGGATCCGGATGGCCTCCCGCACCGACGTCCGCGAGACGCCGAGCTGCTCGGCGAGCGTCCGCTCGGCGGGCAGGCGTCCGCCCACGCTCAGCGCACCCTCGGAGAGCTGTTTTTCAATCCACGTCAGGACAAGTTGGTGCGTGCGCATATCGCCATAGTAGTTGATGTGGTCGGACCACATGGTCTACAGTGTGGTTAGACCACAGCCCGACGCACTGTTCCCGGCCTGTCCGGCCCACCAACGGAGGAAGCCATGACCCACACCATCCAGCCGAACAATCCCGAGACCACCCCGGCTCCGGATGCCACGGACCTTCCTGCCACCGAGGCCGCACCCCGCCCCGCGCCGTCGTCGGCCGTGCCTGCGGCACTGAAGCGCCGGGTCCCCAAGTACTCGGACCTCGCCCCGCTCATGCAGTTCAAGAAGCCCGAGTTCAGCCGCGCCGCGAAACTCAAGCGCGCCAGCACCATCTGGGAACTGCGGGACATGGCCAAGCGCCGCACCCCGCAGGCTCCCTTCGACTACACGGACGGCGCCGCCGAGGAAGAAATAACACTGCGCCGCGCCCGCGAAGCCTTCCTGGACATCGAATTCCGCCCCGGCATCCTGCGCAACGTCTCCACGATCGACCTGACCACCAACATCCTGGGCAAGCCCTCCCGGCTGCCCGTGGGCATCGCCCCCACCGGCTTCACCCGCATGATGCAGTCCGAAGGCGAATACGCCGGCTCGCAGGCTGCCGAAGCCGCCGGCATCCCGTACACCCTTTCCACCATGGGCACCGCCTCCATCGAGGACGTGGCCGCCGCGGCCCCGAACGGCCGCAACTGGTTCCAGCTGTATCTGTGGACGGACCGCGAGCGGTCCCTCGAACTGATCGAGCGCGCCGCCAAGGCTGGCAACGACACCCTCATGGTCACCGTGGACACCGCCGTCGCAGGTGCCCGCCTCCGCGACGTCCGCAACGGCATGACCATCCCGCCGGCGCTGACCATCAAGACTGTGCTGGACGCGTCCTACCGCCCGGCCTGGTGGTTCAACTTCCTCACGCACGAGCCCCTGACCTTCGCCTCGCTCTCGCGCTACACCGGCACCGTGGCCGACCTCATCAACTCCATGTTCGATCCCACCCTGACCTTTGAGGACCTGGACTGGTTGCGCGAAACGTGGAAGGGCAAGCTGGTGGTCAAGGGCATCCAGACTGTCGAGGACGCCCGCAAGGTGGTTGACCACGGCGCCGACGGCATCGTGCTCTCCAACCACGGCGGCCGCCAGCTGGACCGCGCACCCATCCCGTTCCACCTGCTGCCGGAGGTTTCGGCGGCCCTGAAGGCAGACAACTCCGACGCCGCGATCATCCTGGACACCGGCATCATGAGCGGCGCGGACATCGTGGCCGCACTGGCTTTGGGGGCCGACTTCACGCTGATCGGCCGGGCGTACCTCTACGGCCTCATGGCCGGCGGCCGGGCCGGCGTGGACCGTGCCATCCAGATCCTGGAGAAGGACATGGCCCGCACCATGGCGCTGCTGGGCGTCAGCAAGATCTCCGAGCTGACCCCGGACCACGTCCGCCTGCTCAGCAAGTAGCGCCGCCCGGCGCGTGGTTACTTCTTGCGGCCGAACTTGGGGAGGTTCGGCAGGTTGGCCAGCAGGTCCGCGGCCTTGGTGGCGGCGCGGCCCACGGTCCGGCCGATCTGCTGTGGCACGGTGTCGTCGCTGAGCGGGGCGGTGGTGCCGCCGGGAATGACGACGGCGGGGCTCAGCTCAGCGTCCGGGCGTGCCAGTACGGCGGCCACGGCTGCGTCATCCGGCACGTGGGGTGCTGCGGTGCCTTCGCCGGCAACAGCCGCGGGAGCCTCAGGTGACTTGGCGCCGGCGGCCCCGGCTCCCCGGCCGACGTCGAACGTTTCCAGCCAGCTGACCACGCCTTCCAGTGGCTTGGGATTGAGCGCGTAGTAGCGCTTCTGGCCCTGCGCACGCATGCTGACCAGCTGCGCCTCGCGGAGGACTTTCAGGTGCTTGGAAATAGTGGGCTGGCTGGCGGACAGTTCCTCCACCAGCTCGCCCACTGCTTTATCACCTGCGCGAAGGGATACCAGGATGTCGCGCCGGGTTGCTTCCGCAATGACGGCAAATACGTCGTCTGTCACCATGCATCCCACCCTAGCGACATATACGCCGCAAGGCATCAACTATTTCGGTCCATGCCGCAGGGCATTGCCCCTCCCCGCACGCGGTGCTAGAACGGACTCACGGCTGCCCCGGGCTGTCCGGCCGCTGCCGCCCGGATTTGAGGGGGTGGGCGAGTATGAATATGCTCCGCCAACAACTGTTCAACATCATTGCCTTTGTATACTTGGGTCTTTTTGTGTTGGTCTGGGGCTCAGTCCTGCTGCGCGTGGGGTTCTGGGTGCCGGACGGCAGGACCGTTGCGCCGCCCCTTAATGGGGCCCTGGTCACGGCGGCCGGTGTGCTGGCCACGTCACTCAGTTCACTGACCGCCTCCGCCTTGGGGTTCACCATTGCCGAGGTCCGCCGCGACGAGCGGGACGCCGAGGCCCGGCGGACCACCGGTCCCGCTGCGCCCGGCACCGCTGCAGCCTTCAACCCGTCCGAGGTCACCGCCAGGCTGTCCGGGAGGATCATCGCCGCCGTGGTGGTTTACCTCGCCATGGGGTTGCTGGTCCTGCTGCTGTGGCTCGCCAAGGGGGCGGCGGCTACGGACCTGATCGGAGCGTTCGCGTTGTCGCTGCTGGGCTGGCTCATCGGCGCGGCCGGTGTGGTCTTCCAGACGGAGAAGCCCAGCACCTGACCGGGCGGGGCCTGACCAACCTGGGGATCAGTCGAACCAGGGATCCAGGCCGTGGAACGGGAAAACAGCTTTGCGCGTAGCCATCACGGAGCGGTCCACGGCATCGTTGGGGTCGAAGCCGACTTCCCAGGAGCGCCACCAGAGCTCCACGTCATCGCCCATCATGCCCGGGGCGTCCCTTCCGAATTTGTCGGCGACGTAGGCGCGCCAGTCCTCGGGCACAGCCGTGCGCAGCGGGACGGGGCGCCCGGCGGCGATGGCGATCAGGTGGCTCCACGAGCGCGGAACGACGTCGGTGACGCTGTACCCGCCACCGCCGGTGGCGATCCAGCGGCCCTCGCAGTGCCTGGCCGCAAGGTTCCCGACGGCGATGGCTGCCTCACGCTGTCCGTCCACGCTGATGTTCAGGTGGGCCAGCGGGTCCCGGCGGTGCGAATCGCAGCCGTGCTGGCTGACGATGACTTCGGGCTGGAAAGCGCCCACGAGCTGCGGCACCACGGCGTGGAAGGCACGCAGCCAGCCGGCGTCCCCCGTGCCCGACGGAAGAGCCACGTTGGCGGCGCTGCCCTCGGCCTGCGGACCGCCTGTCTCGTTGGCGAAGCCGGTCCCCGGGAACAGCGTGAGTCCGCTTTCGTGCAGCGAGATGGTGAGTACGCGCGGGTCATCCCAGAAGATACTTTCCGTTCCGTCCCCGTGGTGGGCGTCGACGTCGATGTACACCACCCGGCGGATGCCGCCGTCGAGCAGTCTCTGGATTGCCAGCGCAGAGTCGTTGTAGATGCAGAAGCCGCTGGCGCGCTCCCGTGCGGCGTGGTGCAGGCCGCCGCCGAAGTTCACGGCGTGGAGCGCCGACCCGTCAAGGACGGCGGACGCGGCCATCAGCGATCCGCCCGCCAACCTTGCAGCGGCCTCATGCATGCCGGCGAAGGCGGGATCGTCGTCGGTGCCCAGGCCGCGGGCCTCATCAGGCGACATCGGATCTGCGCTGACGCGGCGGACCGCAGCCACAAACTCGGACGAGTGCACGGTCTCCAGTTCGGCGTCGGAAGCCACCTCAGGGACGCCAATCGAAACGTGCTCCAGGTCGAACAGTCCCAGGCCCCGGGCCAGACGCGCCGTCAGGTCCAGCCGCGCCGGAGCCATCGGGTGGCCAAGCCCGAAGTTATAGGCGGTCATGGCGGAATTCCACACCACCATCGTTGGTGGCGCGGGCTGGCTCAGGCCGGGCAGGAATGTCATCACTGACAGGCTACCGGAGGTCGCCGCCACGCTGGCCCGGCCATTACGCGTGCATTAGTGGTTTACTACTGAAGGAAACAGTTTCTACCGAGGAAAAGCCACCCATGACGGATCGCCAGTCGAGGCCACGGAACCCGGCCCCCTGGCACCCTGCCGCACCGGAACGCGAAGGCCTCTGGATTTTCACCCGGGTGCGCGACTTTATTGACGACATCGCCAATACATCGCCGGCCCGGCTTGCACTGAGCGCGTTCGGGGCCGTCTGCCTGGTCTTCACGTTCCTCCTTTCCCTGCCCATCTCCTCCGCAACCGGTACGGCCACTCCGATACACCAGGCCCTGTTCACTGCGGTATCTGCTGTCTGCGTCACCGGCCTGACGGTTGTATCGACGGCGGTGCACTGGTCCTTCTTCGGCCAACTTGTCATCCTGGTGGGCATCTTCGTGGGCGGCCTGGGAACCCTGACCCTCGCGTCGCTGCTCGCCCTGATGGTGAGCAAGAAGCTTGGCGTCCGCGGCAAACTCATCGCGCAAGAGGCCATGAACAACGCCGGCCGGCTCGGTGAAGTAGGTACGCTCCTGCGGATCGTCATCGTGACCTCCGTGGTGATCGAGGGTGTCCTGGCGCTGGCGCTGATCCCCCGGTTCATGACGTTGGGTGAGCCCTTCTGGCAGTCGGTGTGGCACGGTGTTTTTTACGCGATTTCCGCGTTCAACAACGCCGGGTTCACTCCGCATTCGGACGGCATTGTGCCCTACGAGACGGACTTGTGGATCCTGATCCCGCTGATGCTCGGCGTGTTTTTGGGCAGCCTCGGTTTTCCCGTGGTCATGGTCCTGCAGCAGAACGGGCTCAACTGGAAAAAGTGGAACCTGCACACCAAGCTCACCATCCAGGTGTCCTTCATCTTGCTGGCGGCCGGCACCGTGCTGTGGGGGCTGATGGAATGGGACAACGTGCGGACCATCGCACACATGGACCTGGGCGACAAGATCACGCATTCGCTGTTCGCCTCCGTCATGACCAGGTCCGGCGGTTTTAACCTCGTGGATCAGAACCACATGGAGTCCACCACCATGCTTCTGACGGACGCGCTGATGTTCGCCGGCGGCGGTTCGGCGTCCACGGCGGGCGGCATCAAGGTCACCACCATCGCCGTCATGTTTCTTGCCATCATCGCCGAGGCCCGGGGCGATGCCGACGTCAAGGTCTACGGCCGGACCATCCCGCAGGGCACCATGCGGGTGGCCATCTCTGTGATTGTGGCAGGCGCCACGCTGGTCTCCATCTCAGCGTTCCTGCTGCTGCAGATCAGCGGCGCGTCCCTGGACCGTGTGCTCTTCGAAACCATTTCAGCCTTCGCCACCGTGGGGCTGAGTACCAACCTCAGTGCCGAGCTGCCGCCGTCGGGCGTTTATGTCCTTACTGCCCTGATGTTCGCCGGCCGCGTGGGCACCGTTACGCTTGCAGCCGGCCTGGCCCTGCGCCAGCGCAGCCAGCTGTACCACTACCCGGAAGAGAGGCCCATCATTGGCTAATTCCTCAGGCGCACCGAACCGCCCCGCCCACAACGCTCCGGTGCTGGTGATCGGGCTGGGCCGCTTCGGCTCGTCCACTGCCGAGCAGCTCGTCAAACAGGGCCGTGAGGTGCTGGCGATCGAACGCGACCGGACCCTGGTGCAGAAGTGGGCGCCGCTCCTCACCCACGTGGTGGAGGCGGACGCCACCAACATCGATGCGCTGCGCCAGCTCGGCGCACAGGAATTCAGCTCCGCCGTCTGTGGCGTGGGCACCTCCATCGAGTCCTCCGTGCTGATCACCGTGAACCTCGTGGATTTGGGCATCGAGCACCTCTGGGTCAAGGCCATCACGCCCTCGCATGGAAAGATCCTCACCCGGATCGGCGCAAACCACGTGATCTACCCCGAGGCCGACGCCGGCGTCCGCGCCGCACACCTCGTCTCGGGCCGCATGCTGGACTTCATCGAGTTCGACGACGACTTCGCCATTGTGAAGATGTACCCGCCGCGCGAGACGGTGGGTTTCACGCTGGACGAGTCCAAGGTGCGTTCCAAGTACGGCGTGACGATCGTGGGCGTGAAGTCCCCCGGCGAGGACTTCACGTACGCCCGGCCGGAAACCAAGGTGTCCGCCCGCGACATGCTGATCGTGTCCGGGCACGTGGATCTGCTGGAACGGTTCGCGGCCCGGCCGTAGTCCCCCGGTCGACCACCGGTGGTCGAGCTTGGCGCCACGAGTCAGCCCAGCTGTTTGGTGATTTCCGCAGCTCTGTCTGTAGCGGCGCGGGTACCGGCGGCGATGATGGCCGGCAGGTCCCGGTCGTCGAAAGTGGCGATGGCGCGCTCGGTGGTGCCGTTGGGGCTCGTGACGCCCTTGCGCAGCGCTGAGGGATCGGCGCCCGGCTCGGCGAGCATAAAGCCCGCCCCTGCTACGGTCTCCCTGGCCAGGAGCAGCGCCAGATCATGATCCAAGCCCAGCTTGACGCCGGCCGCGGCCATGGCCTCTGCAAGGTAGAACACGTAGGCCGGGCCCGAGCCGCTGATGGCCGACAACGCATCGACCTGCTCTTCAGGCACCTCCACCACTGTGCCCGCACCTTTGAAGACGTTCTTGGCCTGCTGGAGCTGTTCCGGTGTGCAGTTGGTACCCGGGGAAACCGACACGACGCCGCGGCCCAGCTTGGCAGGGGTGTTCGGCATGGACCGAATGACAGGCTGCCCGGCCGGCAACGCAGCTTCCAGTTGTGCCAGCGAAACACCCACAGCCACGCTGACCACAATGGTCTTCGGCGACAGGGAACCGCTGATCTCGCGTGCCAGGTCCGCGATGCCCACCGGTTTGACGCCGAGAATCACCAGGCCTGAGCCCTTGGCCGCCTGCTTGTTGTTGTCCGGTTCCTCGTCCCCGGCAATGGCCGTGATGCCGTGGTGCCGTTCAGCCAGCTCAGCAGCGCGTTCTGCGCGCCTGACGGTGGCCACGACGTCAGCGGGGTCGGTTCCAGCCTCAAGGAGACCGGAAAGGATGGCTTCGTTCATGGATCCACAGCCCAGGAAGGCGATTCGGTTGCTCATGGACCCATCATTGCAGTTTGGGTGCTCGGCTGCAGAAAGTGAATTAATCCGGCACAGCGGGAACTCGCGTATTTGCACTCCCAGCGGACTCCCATGTTGGCCGCAGGTTGCTCACAAGTTGCCCGCCTAACGTAGTTACTACCTCATTGAGGGTGCGAGTGATGCGGCAAGCATGGGGATGTTTGCCCGAGGCGCCGGTGGTTTGCAGCAGGTTTTCCCCCATTTTCCTGCTGTGGACGCCGGCGCTTTCGCGTTAACCGGCAGCAGGCACCGTTAACGGGCAGCAGGCACACCGATGTGTGGTGCCGGATCCAGCGGACCGGCAAAGACCAACTGGTCCAGCCGGCGCAGGATCAGGCCTTCGCGCAGCGCCCAGGGGCAGATTCGCATCTTCTTGAACTTGAACATTTCCAGTGCAGCTTCCGCCACCAGTGCGCCTGCGAGCAACTGGTGCGCACGGGCATCGGATACACCCGGAAGAAAAAGCCGGTCCTCGACCTTCATGGCGGAAATCCGCTGGGCCCAGACACCCAGGTCGGTGGCGTTTAGCTCACGCTTCACGTAGGGGCCAGCGGCGCTCGGGGCTGCCCCGGCGATCCGGGCAAGCGACCGGAAGGTTTTGGAAGTTCCTGCCACCATGTTCGCCCGGCCAAGGCCCTCGAACTGCTTCACTGCAGGGGCGAGCGTGGCTCGGATGTAGCGGCGCAGCTCCTTGACGCTTTTTGCCGACGGCGGATCTTCGGCCAGCCAGTCCCGGGTCAGGCGGCTGGCACCGAGCGGAACGGACGTTGCCACCTCCGGCAGCTCGTCCTGGCCAAACGCCATTTCGAAGGAGCCGCCGCCAATGTCCAAGTTCAGGACTGGTCCGGCGCCCCAGCCGTACCAGCGGCGCACAGCGAAAAAGGTCATGGATGCCTCTTCGCTGCCGGTCAGTTCCTGCAGGGTCACCGTGGTCTCGTGCTTCACGCGCGCCAGCACAGCAGGACCGTTGGTGGCTTCACGGATGGCGGATGTACAGAAGGCCAGCAGATCGTCGGCCTTGTGCCTGGCGGCGAATTCCCAGGCTTCCAGGACAAATTCGGTCAGCTCGTGCTGGCCGGCATCGTTGATGTTGCCGTCGCCGTCCAGGTACTGGACCAGGGACAGCGGCCGCTTGTGCGAGGCGAAGGGAACCGGGCGCGCGCCGGGGTGGGCATCCACCAGAAGAAGGTGGACAGTGTTTGACCCGATATCGAGGACGCCTAGCCGCATCCTGCCATTATTCCCCTGCCCGGGCCTTCACTCACAACCGGTCCAAAAATCGTCAGTTGGCGGAAGGGTCCTCGGGTGAGCCGTCGGGAAGCTCATCGGCGCGCTTGAAATCGCGTTTGATGTTGGCGACGCCTTCGGGGTTGATCTCGAAGCCGTACGCGGCCCCGGGGTTGATCACCATGCCCAGTTCCTCGCCGATGTTGGCGATGATGGCTGCTCCCTGCGTCCCCAGGACGTTCGGAGCCGCCTCCAGGTACTGCTCGTCGACGCGGCTGGGGTGCGAGAAGACCGCCAGTACCGGCTCGCCCTCGGAATTCGCCAGGACCAGCGGCTCCACCTGGGAATCTTCGCCTTCGAGCCCGTCGGTGCTGATGACGTAGACCTCGCTGTTGAGGAACGACAGGATGACGTCCACCGGACTGCCCTCGGGTTGTCCGCCCAGGGCGAGCTTCTCTTCGAGGTCATTGAGCGGCGTGGGATCGGCTGTGCCGGGCTGTTCAGTCATGTATCTACTCGACCACGTTGTGCCCGGCACCGCAATTCGACTAACCCGGACGGGCGCAATCCTCGGCGTGCTCGCTCGTACCTCGCTTAGACGCACGCTGCCGGATTCCTCCCATCCGGGTTTCGACAAGCTCAACCACCGGGTCGAGCTACAAGCCACCCCCGGCGCCTATTTTTTGGCGGGGGCCTTCTTCTTTGCCGGGGCCTTGCGGGCTGTTGTGGTCCGCTTGACCGGACCCTTGGCCCGCTTCTCGGCCAAGAGTTCAATGGCCTGCTCGCGGGTCAGCTCCTCCAGGGAGGTGGCTCGCGGCACGGTGATGTTGGTGATGCCGTCGGTGATGTACGGGCCGAAGCGGCCTTCCTTCACCACGATGTTCTTCTCCGACACGGGGTCCGGACCGAACTCTGCCAGCGGCGGCACCGCGGCACGGGCTCCACGCTGCTTGGGCTGGGAGTAGATCTCCAGCGCCTGCTCCAGGGTGATGGTGAAGATTTCCTCTTCCGTGCCGATGGAGCGCGAGTCCGTGCCCTTCTTCAGGTACGGGCCAAAGCGGCCGTTCTGCACCGTGATGAGGTTGCCTTCGGCGTCCTCGCCGAGGGCCCGCGGCAGGCTCATCAACTGGAGGGCTTCGTCCAGGGTGACGGAGTCAACGGTCATCGACGCAAACAGCGATCCGGTGCGCGGTTTGGCCTTGACGGGCTTCTTCGGCGGCTTGGGCTTGCCGTTCTTGTAGTACTCAACGGGCTGGTTGGCGATCTGCTCCTCGGTCATCTCCGGGATGACCTCGGTGACGTAGGCGCCGTAGCGGCCGTTCTTGGCAACAACGGTGTGGCCGGTGTGCGGATCCGCGCCCAGGACGCGTTCTTCGGGCGCAGCCGTTTCCATCAGCTCGATGGCTTTGGCAGCCGTCAGCTCATCCGGAGCCAGGTCCTCTGGCACGTTGGCGCGCGAGTTCTCCACGATTTCGCCGGTTTTCGGATCCACCGTGGCTGCGGAGCTTTCCAGGTATGGGCCGAACTTGCCCACCCGCAGCGTGATCTCATCCGTGATGGGAATGGAGTTGATCTCCCGGGCATCGATCTCGCCCAGGTTGTTCACGATGCTGAGCAGTCCGGGATCGGCGTCCTCGCCGAAGTAGAAGTGGCGGAGCCAGGCGGACCCCACGGCCTGGCCGTTGGCGATCTTGTCCAGGTCGCCTTCCATGTCCGCCGTGAACTCGTAGTCCACATAGTCCGTGAAGTGCTGCTCGAGCAGTCGGATCACGGAGAACGCGATCCAGCTGGGCACCAGCGCGGAGCCCTGTTTCCGGACGTAACCGCGGTCCTGGATGGTGGAGATGGTGGAGGCATAGGTTGACGGACGGCCGATGCCCTTTTTCTCGAGCTCGGCAGTCAGTGACGCTTCCGTGAAGCGCGGCGGCGGGGAGGTCTCGTGGCCAACAGCCACAATGTCCGACGCCGTGAGGGCATCATCCTTCGCCACGTTCGGGAGCCTGCGGGCCTCGTCGGAGTCGTCGTCGCCGCGGCTCTCGTCCTTGCCTTCTTCATACGCAGCCAGGAAGCCGGGGAAGGTGATGACTGTGCCGGAGGCGGAGAATTCAGCGTCCCTGCCGTCAGTAGCAACGGCACCCAGGCGGATGGTCGCCGTCGAACCCTTGGCATCGCCCATCTGGGATGCGACGGTGCGCTTCCAGATCAGCTCGTACAGGCGGAACTCGTCACCGGAAAGCTGCTTGGCCACCTGGGCCGGGGTGCGGAAGGAGTCACCGGCGGGGCGGATGGCCTCGTGGGCTTCCTGCGCGTTCGCGGCCTTGCTGGAGTAGACCCGCGGCGACGCCGGGATGTACTCCGGGCCGTACAGCTCGGAGGCCTGGCGGCGGGCAGCCGTGACGGCTTCGTCGCTCAGCGCCGACGAGTCGGTACGCATATAGGTGATGTAGCCGTTTTCATACAGGCGCTGGGCGATCTGCATGGTGCTCTTGGAGGAGAAGCGCAGCTTGCGGCCGGCTTCCTGCTGCAGCGTGGAGGTGGTGAACGGCGCGGCGGGACGGCGGGTGTACGGCTTGGTGTCCACGGAGCGGACGCGGAAGTCCGCATCCTGGAGGCCTGCTGCCAGCGACGTCGCCAGCTCCTCGTTCAGGTGGACGGCATTGCGGGCGGTGAGTACGCCGTCGTCGTTAAAGTCGCGCCCGCTGGCCACCTTGGAGCCGTCAACGGCCGCGAGTTTGGCTTTAAACGACGAAGCAGAAGCGGAGCCGGCGCCGAACTGGCCCGTCAGGTCCCAGTACGAGGCGGCCTTGAAAGCCATGCGTTCGCGTTCGCGGTCCACCACCATGCGGGTGACCACGGACTGGACGCGGCCGGCGGAGAGGCCGCGGGCCACTTTGCGCCAGAGCACGGGAGAAATTTCGTAGCCGTAAAGGCGGTCCAGGACGCGGCGCGTTTCCTGCGCATCCACCAGGGCCGTATCAACATCGCGCAGGTTGTCCATGGCGCGGTGGATGGCTTCCTTGGTGATTTCGCCGAACGTCATCCGGTACACCGGGACCTTGGGCTTGAGCACTTCCAGCAGGTGCCACGCGATGGCCTCGCCCTCGCGGTCCCCATCGGTTGCGAGATAGAGGGCGTCGGCGTCCTTGAGCGCTGCCTTCAGCTCGGTGACCTTTTTCCGCTTGTCTGCGGACACCACGTAATACGGTTTGAAGTCGTTTTCGATGTCGACGGCGAACTTGCCCACCGAGGTCTTCTTCAGTTCCGCGGGAAGCTCGGACGGCTGCGGCAGGTCGCGGATGTGACCAATGGAGGCCTCTACGATGAAGCCTTCGCCGAGGTATTTGGCGATGGTTTTGCTCTTGGCCGGAGACTCCACAATCACGAGTTTTTTGCCGGTTTTGGCCTTGCTTGGCACGGTGCTCCTACAGAAAAAGGTTGCTCGGGCAGATGAGCCCATACTCGCCTAGTTCACCATATTTTGGCCGACGATGCGCATTCATGTGGAAAACGTGGGGGTCTGGAGGACGCTTCCCTGGCCCGGATTCGCCGTTTTTCAACGCTGCAGGGATCCTTGCTATTCGGCCGGCAGCAGGAATCCGTCGCGGACCAGATTGCCCACTTCGGTGAGCAGCCCGGCCCGGAATGCGTCGCCGTCGAACCCGTCCTCGCCGGCAAGGCTTCCGCCGAGCAGCGCGGCCAGGGCGCCGATGATCTGCCCGACCGAAAGGTCGCCGTCGCACGCGGAAACGAAGCCGGCCAACTCGGTGCTGAGCAGGTTGGTCCGGCGCAGCCCGGCACCCTGCCGGAGAAGGATCACACCCGGGTGCTCGGCGCCGGGGCGCTGGTGGCGCTCCTCGGTGACGTCGTCCGCCACGAGCAGGTGCGCATTCTCAAGACTGTGCGCGGCCAGCCAGTCGGAACGTTCGACGGCGGCGCCCAGGTGCGGCCCGACGGGCTGTTCGATCGGGTACGTGATTTCCTCGAAGCGGCTGATGGTGGCTGCGCCGGGTCCGGCGGCGGCGGACCCGGCAAGGTTGCCTCCGGCGGCAGGCCGCCGCAGCCAGATCATGCCGAAGCCGATCCCCGCCACGTTCCGGGAGGCGAAGTCCGCGAGGTAGGCGGCGTAGGCGTCGCGGTAGTGCTGCCGGTCACGGGATTCGGAGGCGTCCTGCAGCCACGTTTCGGCGTACTGCTCCGGGCTGACCTGCTCGCGCTGGATGAACCAGGCATCCGTGTCCGGACTGGCCCAGCTTTGGGGCCGTTCAGCCCAGGCCGCTCCCGCCGGGATCTCCCAGTTGCCCAATAACTGGGCTGTTCCGGCCGGAGCCAGCACCGTGGGAAGGGCCCGGACCAGCGAGGACACAATCTCGTCGCCGGGCAGGCCGCCGTCGCGGTAGGTGAACTGCCCGGCGGCTTCCTCACCCAATGTCCGCGGCGTGATCACAAACGGCGGGTTGGACACCACGAGGTCAAATTCCTCGCCTGTCACGGGGTCCAGGAGCGAGCCCAGCCGCAGGCTCACCCGGTCCTCCAGGTGCTCCGGATCCAGGTGGAGCACCTCGGCGTTCAGGAGCAGGTTGAACCGGGTGAAGGCCAGCGCACGTTCTGAGATGTCCGTGGCCGTGACGTGCTCGGCGTGGTGCAGGAGGTGGAAGGACTGGATGCCGCAGCCCGTCCCCAGGTCCAGCGCTTTGGCCACATGCCGGCGGACAGTGGTCTGCACCAGCGTGGTGGAAGCCTGCCCGATCCCCAGCACGTGGTCATGCCGCAGCACACCGGCCTGCTGGTGCGCTGCGAGGTCGCTGGCCACCCAGAGCTCGGCGCCGCCGCTGCCATCTTCGTTGGCATCCCAGCCGTATGGCCTCAGGTCCGCTTTGGCCTGCATCAGCCCGTCGCCTGACGGATCAGCGCCGGGCACGGGCTCCAGCAGCCCCAACTCCGCGAGGCCCTCGGCCCGGATCCCGGGCAGGGCGGCGTCGAGCGTTGCCCGCGTCTGCGGTTCCGCCAGGAGCCAGAGACGTACGACGGCGGCGAGCGCCGCCGTCGAAGACCCACCATGGGCAGCACTCTCGGTGGCCAGCAGGGCCGGGATGATCTGGTCGCGGTTCAGCGCGTTGTAGGCCGACTCGCCCAGCAGCCCGGCCACGCCGTCGAGCGTGTAGTCCACCGCCCGCAGGTCCGCGGCGAGCGCGGACAGCAGCCCGGGCAGGTCGCTGCGCGGGGCGTCGGGGGTGTTGCCGGCCAGGAAGAGCGTGGAATCAGTCACCGCCCAAGTCTATTGGCGGGCTGTGCCGCCACGGGCTGCGCCCCAACTGGCGGCTACAGGTTCTCCTCCGCGTAGATCTTCAGGGCGTCCCGGACGAAGCCGGCCCCGTCCGTGCCGCCGTAGTTCCTGGCGAAGCGCGGGTCCGCAACGTACATCTCGCCGAGGCCGGTGACGTACCCCTTGACGTCGCCCTTCCCACCTTCGCTGCCCCGGGCGTCCGACGCCGGCGTGCCCGGGATTCCGGTCAGCCACTGGACGTGCCGCTTCGCGAGTGCCTGGGCTTCTGCGCTGTCGGGGGCGATGCCGGCTGTGGCGGCCGCGATCCAGTCCTCACCCAACTGCTGCGAGCGCTGCTTCCAGGCGGCCTTCTCGTCTGCGCTCATGCCGCGCCACCACGAATCCCCCTTCGCGTAGGCGTCCTTGCCCCAGCGTTCCTCCACCTCGTCCTTGTATTGCGTGTGGTCGAAACCGTTGAACATCTCTTCTGCCATGATTTCGCCCCCTCCTTTCACTGCGTTGATGGTTTGTGTGACGGACGCGATCTGCCGTGCCAGCCTGTCCTGTTCCTGCTTGAGCCATTCCAGATGGCCGGTGAGGGCCTTCGCGGCGTCTGTTTCGTTGTCGAGCACTTGGCTGATCACCGGCAGGCCCAGCCCGAGTCCGCGCAAGAGCAGGATGCGCTGGAGCTGTACCAGGGCAGCCCGGTTGTAGTAGCGGTAGCCGTTGTGGCCGGTGCGGCTCGGTTTGAGCAAACCGATGTTGTCGTAGTGGCGAAGCGTCCTGCTGGTGGTGCCGGCGATCCGGGCGATGTCCTGGATGGACCAGTCCATACCTTCCTCCTTCCGTTGCCTTCGGGCGCCTGGCCGCGGGTGTGTCCCGCGTCTGCCCGGGGTCTGTCCGGCTGATATCTCAACGATAATTGTTGACGTTGCGTCAAGGTCAAGGCGCCCGGATCACGGATTCCCAGGCGCTCCGGGTAAGTTTGAAGCATGGCTCTCTTTCCCACCTCCATGCCGCGCGCCCTGGCCGCCGCGGCAGCAGCCGCCGTCGTTCTGGGCGTTTCCGGCTGCGCACAGCAGCTCTCGGTGGAGAATGCCGATGTGCCGGAGTGGAAAGCCACGGCGATGCCTTCGGTCAGCGGCATCGTGGCCGAAGACGCCGGCAAGATCCTCAATGCCCGGCCCGTGGACCACACAGAGAATGTACCGGCAGGCAAGTACACGTTGACGCTGGTCTGCGAAGGCGGGGGCAAGGCTTTCCTCGCCGTGCGCTCCGGCGGCAAAGAGCTCGTGGACCTCGGAGCGGCATGCTACGGAACCCGCGAGACGGCGAAAATCACCATCACAGAAACAGGCCCGCTGGAGCTCAGCGCCTCCAGCGTGGACGCACCGACGCTCTACGCTTACCAGCTCGTACAGTCCGGGTAGTGCCCACAAACCCGGTGCAGCCTCTCTTTGTGGCAGGCTGCATGCTGCTGGCAGCGGCCGTGCGCCCGGCTGGACCCCAACCACTCCGGCGCGGCCGGCTGACACCGTTTCCCCTACTTTAAGTAGGGGACGTGGTCCCCGGTCCGGCTGGATCTGCCGGCATTAGAGTCGGCTTATGCCCGCAGTTACGGGGGCGGCGCCGCCTCGTCATGCGGATTTCCTTCCGGGCCATCACCTGTCCGGGAAGGTGGCCCTGCGCTCCCGGCCGAGGGCCGCCGTCGTGCTCGCAACGGCGGCCGCCCTGCTGGCCGGAGCCGCGCTGGCTGGCTGCGAGTACACCTACGACGACGGCTGGCAGCCCGCGCTCAACGGTGTCTCGGCGTCGCCGCGGGTCACCGAGCCCGATTTTGCCGCCGATCGATGGCAGAACGATCCAGTGGACGAGGCGGACCTTGAAGCCTGGCTTGAGACGGTCCAGCTCGGGGCCGGCCTGCAGGTCCAGCACCGGGGCTACGGCCTGCTGCGCGCGGGCGAAGTCCGGACCGAAACTGCGGCCAGCCTGCCGGTGGGAACGTACGTCTTGGCGCTGGTGTGCCGCAGCCAACGGCCAGTCACCTTTACGGTCAGCAACGAGACGTACACCATGGTGCACCTCAGCCTGCGGTGCGGAACGAAGCGGCAGGACGTGATCTACCTGCCCAAGGAAACGGTGCTGACTTTCCGGGTGGAAGCAGGGTCCGAGGCTAATTACGCGTACCGGCTGATCTGGCTCTGAGCCTTGCTGCACGTCTCCGGGCGCACGATCCTCATGCGGCGCTCAGGCAGCGCAGCCTTCCGGGCAGCGCAGCGTCTCCGGGCTGGCGGCGCACTCGGCGCAGTACAGCGTCAGGGTACGGCAGCTGAGGTTGGAGCAGTTCTCGAATTTGCTGGTGGGTGCGGCACAGCGGACACATTCGCCGATGGTCTTCGCGTCCTCGCTGAATTCCAGGTGCATGCGCTTATCGAAGACGTAGAGCGAGCCTTCCCACAGGCCCTGGTCCTTGAACGTTTCGCCGTAGCGGACGATTCCGCCGTCGAGCTGGTACACCTCCTTGAAACCGCGGTTCACCATCAGGCTGGAGAGCACCTCGCACCGGATGCCGCCGGTGCAGTACGTGACCACGGGCTTGTCCTTGAGTGCGTCGTACTTGCCGGAGTCGAGTTCCTTGATGAAGTCGTGGGTGGTGGCAACGTCGGGGACGATGGCGTCCTTGAACTTGCCAATCTGCGCTTCGAAGGCGTTGCGGCCGTCGAAGAACACCACGTCCTCGCCGGACTGCTTCCTGGCCTCCACCAGCTCGTGCAGCTCTTCGGGCAACAGGTGCGTGCCGCCGCCGACCACACCGTTCGTATCGACCTGGAGTTCACCGGGAGCGCCGAAGGAGACGATCTCGTCCCGGACCTTAACGCTCAGCCGCGGGAAGTCCTCCGCGCCGCCGTCGGACCATTTCACGTCGATGCCGTGGAAGCCCTTGTATTCGCGGGTGGTCTTGACGTACTGCTTGACCGCGCCGATCTCGCCGCCCACCGTGGCGTTGATGCCGTCCTTGGAGATCAGGATGCGTCCGGTCAGCCCAAGTTTCTCGCAAAGGGCACGCTGCCAAAGCCGCACCGCGTCCGGATCTGCGATGGGGGTAAAGCCGTAAAAGAGCACAATTCGGTTCAAAGCCACGTATTTAAGGGTACTGGGTTTGGCCGCGTCGGGGCTGCCCGTCCGCTAGGGCTGGCTCGGGTTTGCCGCGGAGGCTGCGTCGCGCCTGTTCAGGGCGGTTTCGGCCGCCCGGTAGCCGAGGACGACGACGGCGAACGGCACCACGGTGGCCGTCACCGCTACCGCGATGGCATCTGCGCCGTTGCTGAGGACGAGGGCTGCGGCGCCGTCCCCCACCAGCCGCGGCACCAGGAACAGGACCAGCGCCGTCAGCAGCCCGCCCCATCCCGGCCGCCCCACCCCTTCCGGTTCCGGGCGGGACCCCAGGAACACCACGGGCTGCTTGGCCTTCTTGTGGATCAGGAGGCCAGCGGCCAACGGGACGAGCCCGCAGGCGAGCCAGACCCAGTAACCCACGCCCGTGGCCGCCTCCCAGTACCGGGCGCCGCCAACCATGGCGACCATAAGGGCGACACAGACGAGCAGTGGCAGCGGAAAGGTGTTCGTGGACGGATCCTTGGCGGCAGGCATTTCGCCAGTCTGGTCTGGTCACGATTGCATAAGCAAGTCACATCCCGGCACCCACCCCCTGTTGCTTGTGACGGGGCTGGAATACCCTCATCACATGAGTCCGGACGCCATGGTTGAAGACATCACACACCTTCTCGAGGTCTGGGTAACCGGTTGGGCCGGTTGCCGCGGGTACCAGACATCCACTGAAGGCCGCTTCCCCGCTGTACTGCGGGCCGACACCACACGGGAATGGGAGTACTTTTCCCACGACCCTTCCGACGACGAGTTCGCGGCCTTGGTTGCCAAGACAGCGGAAGCTCCCACGCGGATTTTGACGATACTGACCAACGACGTCCTCCGCTATAGCCAGCTGGCCGAGAAGCACGGACTCAACATCACGTCCGCGTCGCAGGCCATGATGATCGTGGACATGGAAACGCAGGACACGGAGGATCCGTGGCTCTCGGATGACGATCTGAACCTGGTCACGTCCGAACTCGACGGTGTCCACCACGCGGTGGTCCGTTCCGGTGACACCGTGGCGGCCAGCGGCCGGGTGTTTGTGGTGGGCGGGACGGCGGTGTTCGACAAGATCGTGGTCCAGCCCGCGTTCCAGCGCCGCGGCCTGGGCAGCTTCATAATGAAGGCCCTCGCGGCGCAGGCCATTGGACCGGATGTGGAAAACGGTCTGTTGCTGGCATCTCTGGACGGCCAGAAACTGTATTCGCACCTGGGCTGGTCCGTTGTGTGCCGTGTGCTGATGATGTCCACCTCCGACGAGGGTTCTGACCTGTCCGTGGGCTGATTTTTCCGCGGGTGAAAGAATGTTGGGGTGAACCCCCATGACTCGCTGATCCCCTTGCTGGGCCGCGGCCCGGACCCGGAGCAGCTCCGTCATGTCCGCACCATCCCCGCGCGCCGGGCGGTCCACGAGGCGTGGCCGGACTGGGCCCACCCCGATCTGGTTGCGGCCTATGGATCACTTGGCATCCACCAGCCCTACCGGCACCAGATCCAGGCTGCCGATCTTGCCCACGCCGGCGAGCACGTGGTGATTGCCACCGGCACCGCGTCCGGAAAATCCCTTGCGTACCAGTTGCCGGCGCTGGACGCCATCCACCGCTCCGAGCTGCGGGTCCTGTCCGAACCGGGAAAAATCCACGACGACGGCGCCGTGACGCTGTATCTCTCGCCCACCAAAGCGCTCGCCGCGGACCAGCTCGCCGCCATCCGTTCGTTGAAGCTCCCCACCGTGCGTGCGGAGACTTACGACGGCGACACCGACCCAGCGTCCCGCCGCTGGATCCGGGACCACGCCAATTTCATCCTCGCCAACCCGGATATGCTGCACTTCGGCATTTTGCCCAACCACGCCTGGTGGGCCAGCTTCTTCCGGCGGCTGCGGTACGTGATTGTGGATGAAGCCCACAGCTACCGCGGGGTGTTCGGCTCGCACGTGGCCAACCTGATGCGCCGGCTGCGCCGCATCTGCGCGTACTACGGCGCCGGGACCTCCCACCCGGGCCCGGTGTTCATTGCCGCCTCCGCTACTGCTTCGGAGCCCGGTACGTCGTTTGGCCGGCTGATTGGCGCGCCGGTCCGGGCCGTTGCCGAGGACTGCTCGCCGCATGGTTCCACCACCGTGGCCTTCTGGGAGCCCGCGCTGACGGAGCTCAAGGGCGAGAACGGGGCCAAGGAACGGCGCACTGCCGTTGCTGAGACGGCCGATCTGTTGGCGAACCTGGTCTCGGCCAGGATCCGGACCATCGCCTTCATCAAATCCCGGCGGGGCGCGGAGACCATTTCGTCCATCACCAAACGCCTCCTGGACGAGGTGGATCCAAGCCTTCCGCAGCGCGTGGCCGCGTACCGGTCCGGGTACCTGCCGGAGGAGCGGCGCGCCTTGGAGAAGGCGCTCCGCTCCGGTGAGCTCCTGGGTGTCTCCAGCACGTCCGCCTTGGAACTCGGCATCGACATTTCCGGGCTGGACGCCGTGCTGGTGGCTGGCTGGCCGGGCACCCGGGCGTCGCTGTTCCAGCAGATCGGCCGGGCCGGACGCGCAGGCCAGGACGCCATCGCTGCCTTTGTTGCCAGCGATGATCCGTTGGACACCTACCTGGTGAACCATCCGGAAGCGATCTTTGACGTTTCGGTCGAAGCGACCGTTTTTGATCCGTCCAATCCTTATGTATTGGGGCCGCATCTTTGCGCCGCCGCCGCTGAGCTCCCGCTTGGCGTGGCCGAACTGGAGCTTTTCGGCAGTACGTCCGAGAAGCTGCTGGGGCAGCTGGTGGCCCAGGGCTACCTGCGCCGCCGGCCTGCGGGCTGGTTCTGGACCCACTCCCAGAGCGCTGCTGCCATGGTGAACCTCAGGGCCGACGGCGGCGGACCGGTCAGCATCGTGGACGCGGACACTGGCTCCCTGCTGGGGACCATGGACTCGCCGCAGACGCACTACCAGGCCCACACCGGGGCGGTCTATGTCCACCAGGGCGACAGTTACGTGGTGGAGGAGCTGAACGAAGACGACCACTGCGTGATGGTCCGCCGCGCCAACCCCGATTACTACACCACGGCCCGGGACGTCACCCAGATCGAGGTCCTCGAAACGCAGCGGACCGCGCAGTGGGGCGACGTCACGGTGCACTTCGGGGACGTCAAAGTGACAACTCAAGTGGTCTCCTTCCAGCGGAAAGCCCTGATTTCCAACGAAATCCTGGGCGAGGAACCCTTGGAACTGGGAGCCCGGGACCTGTTCACCAAGGCCGTGTGGTTTGTGGTGGAGAACCGCTCGCTGACGGGTGCCGGACTGATCGAGGCACAGTTCCCCGGGGCCCTTCATGCCGCCGAACACGCCGCCATCGGCCTGCTGCCGCTGGTGGCTTCCAGTGACCGCTGGGACATTGGCGGCGTGTCTACGGCCATCCATGCTGATACCGGAGTGCCCACCATCTTTGTGTACGACGGGCACCCCGGCGGTGCGGGCTTCGCCGAGCGCGGTTTCGACAAAGCCAAGGTCTGGCTCTCGGCGACACGGGATGCCATCAAGGCGTGTGAGTGTGAGTCCGGCTGCCCATCCTGCGTCCAGTCCCCCAAGTGCGGGAACAAGAACAATCCCCTGGACAAGGCTGCGGCCATCACGCTGATCAACGTCCTCCTCAAAGACTCCAGCGAAGCGCCACCCCGGGATGTGGAACTCCTGCCCCATCCCGAACGCGATCTCAACCCGGCTGCGGCTCAGGGCGGCGGTCCGGCCCGCGCATGACCGCTGGCAGCACCGAGCATGGTCCGTGCCTTGAGCTCGGTCCTGACTTCGACGGTTTGTCCTGCGCCTTCCGTGCAGCTCACGAGGGCGGCGTTGTGCCGGGCTGCCACGTCCGCGGCCACGGTACACGGATCGCCCGAGGTCAGGCCGCGAAGGGCATCAGCCCCTGCAAGCGCGGCCAGGTCCGCCGCTGCCGCCGCCCGGCTGGCCATCACTGCCGACTGCGCAAGAAGCAGCATCAGCACCATGGCCATGATGACCGTCAGGGCCAGTCCGGCCGCCAGGACTGTTCCCGAGCCGCGCTCGCGGTGGTCCCGGATCTGGACGCTCACGACAGGACGACATTCAGTGGGGGCAGCGGTTCGGGTGGCGCCAAGTGCGGCGGCAGGCCTGGCAGAGCCTGGGCCGGCGACAGCTGGTGAAAGGCCATGCCGGGGAGGGCCGTTCCGGACGCTGCCGGCGATTCGCTCCGTGTTGTTGCCCGTGCTGTCAGGGTCCAAGGCACCGTGGCCCCCATGGGACCGCCAACCCTGTCAGCAACGGTGACGCTCAGCCACTCGCCGTCGGCCGCCACGGACGCTGTGGCCGACGCTCCCGCCAAGGCCCTGACGATTCCTTCCACTGCTGCCGGGTCCTCGCCGCGGGCCAGTGCCCGGGCGCCGGCGTGCGCAGCTTCCTCGAGCCTGAGCTGGGTGACGCCGGCAGCGGCTCCGGACAGGAGCAGCGCGAGCAGCAGCAGGACAGCCGGCAGCGCCACCGCTAACTCAGCCGTGACGGCGCCCGTCATAGTGCCCGTCACGCAGCCCTGGGCGTTCCCCGGCCCGCGATCGCCACGACGGAATGAGGCGGCTGCTGGTTTCCTGATGCTGTCCTGCTTGATGTCCGGATACAGCGCTGCCGGCGCCCTGCTCATGGCAAGGCCAGCGCCGTGCGGATGAGGTTCAGCAGAAACCCCCGTACTTCGTCACTGCGGAGAATGAAGACCAGGAGTCCGGCGAAGCCCACCGCGGCCAGGGTGGCGATGGCGTATTCGGCCGTTGCCATTCCGGCATCCGAAGCCGTAAGCCGTTGCCGGCGCTCCTTCGCCTCGCGAACATTCGCGTCGCGAACAACGGGGTAAAGCTCCACAACGTTGCCTGCGGGCTCCGGGCCCTCCTGCCGTTGGCAGGTACACGCGCCCAACCCGTCAGTGGCAGCTGCTGGGGCGTCCCAGGCTGCGGTACCAGCAACTCCTGTGCTGAGCTCCGGTGCGGGGGCGGAGTAAAGGCTGTTTTGGATGATGGTCATGTTAGAGGTTTCCCTTCTGTGGTCCGGCCGAGTTGCCGGCTGCTTCGACTCTTCCGGGACCCGATCCGAGCGGTAAGGGCGGACCTGTCCCAAGTGGATAACCAGAGCCTTCAGCGGCTTGTGGAGGAAAGGACCGTGCTGGCGAGGTGCTGAACCCGTCAGGCGGAACCCGCCCCGCGAGTCACGCCCCGCGAGTGACGGTCCCGAGTGGATGTCAGGTTCCGGAGGGCACCAGGGCGAGGAGCACCGGGACCACGCCCAGGCAGATGAAGGCAGGCAATGAGCAAAGGCCCAGGGGAATGACCAGCTTCACACCGAGGGAGGCGGCCCGTTTCTCGGCAGCGCGGAACCTCTCCCGGCGCAGCCTGGCGGCCTGGGCATACAGGATGGCTGACGACGGCGCACCCGTCAGTGCGGCAAATCCGAGTGCGTCGCGCAGCTCCAGAATCCCAGGGAGCCTGACTTCGGAACTGCGCCAGGCCGTCTCCCAGTCGGCGCCGATGGCAAGCGCCGAAACTACCGGGCGCAAGGCCTTGCTGTAGTCCCTGGACGCGGTAGCTGCCACGAGTGCCAGGGAACGTCCAATTCCTGACCCAGTGTCCAGCATTGCAGCCACAAGCTCCAGCATCATCGCGGTGTCGCGTAATCCGTCAACGCACTCATCGCCGCCGCTATCCCAGGGCTCCCCCGCCCCCGGGCTTCCCGGCTGGTTGCCCGGTCCCACGCTGAACCTCTGCAGCCGCTGCCGTACCCGGCCTGGCTGTGAGAAGGCCAGATACGAAACGGCGATCAGGACAACGGCGAGTGCCACCCCGGCGGCAAGTGGATCCGTCATGGCGCCGCGCCGGCGGCGGTGTGGACCAGGCGGGCGGACCAGATTCTCCCGGCTATGGTCAGGGCCACTCCTGCCGCGAGCGCCGCCATACCCAGTGGCGTCCCGAACAGTATGGCCAGCGGATCCACACCCAGTGCCATTCCCAGTCCCAATCCCATCACTGGAAGCCACGTCAGGAGACTCACTGTGGCCTTTGGCCCGGCCAGTGCTGTCTGCCTGGCGGCGTCGGCGTCGTCTTCAACCTCCAGCTGGGCCGCAAACCGTGCGAGGACATCAGCCAGCGGACAGCCGCTGGCTTCGGCAATGTCAAAGCACGCGGCCAGCTCCAGCCAGATCCGCTGCTCCCTGCCGACGCTGCGCGGAAAGGCGGCCGCGGCGGCTCTCCTGATCGCCTCGGACACCGGCAGGCCCCGGGATGCAGCGGCCCGGACGGCGCCCAGCATCATCAGGGAACCAGGGCTGAGGCTCGGGCCGTTCCGCCCGGCCCCTGCTGCCTTGGCTGGATTCACCTGTCCTGCGATGTCCTCCTGCCGGCGTGGACCGGCTTCCGGCCGGCCACAGTGGACCAGCCATAATTCGTCCCACAGCCGCGCCGGGGTACGTCCACCCTTCAGCAACGCCGCCAGTTGCTGCACCACCAGGGTCAGGGAAAGTTGTCCCCGTTCCGGTCCGGCACGATGGACCTTGCTCCAGGAAACTCCGAGGCTGATGTGCCGTGCAGGGCGCTCCACGCTGGCGTCTCCGGGTATGGCACGGCCAGCAGCGGCGCGGCGCGGCCCTGTACTCCCCCCGGCCCGCCGAAAACGGCCCACCGCACCGCCGGGTGGCCTGAACAGCAGGATCGCAGCCGCTGCGAGGATCCCGGCCAGCACCGCCATCACGCCGCGGCGCCCAGTTCAGGGGACATCCCCAGCCGCTCACTCAGTGCCTCCCAGGCGGGCCCGGCGGAGGGCCGGCCGTTCCTGTTCTCGAGCGCCGGAACCACAGCCAGTCCGCCGCGCCCATCCTGCACCACACCCACACAGGCGACGTGCCGCCCTTGCCGGGACCGCTCCACGTGGACCACCACGTCCAGTGCACTGGCTGCCTGAAGCCGGACGGCGTCCTGGCCCAGCCCGGCGAGGGCGCCCAGAGCGGTCAACCGTGCGGGGACGGCGGTCGCAGTATTCGCGTGGATGGTTCCTCCGCCGCCGGTGTGGCCGGTATTCATGGCGGTCAGGAGTTCCCGAACCTCGGCGCCCCGGCATTCCCCCACCACCAGCCGGTCCGGGCGCATCCGAAGGGCCTGGCGGACAAGTTCGCCCAGGTCCACCTCGCCGCCGCCCTCCAGGTTTCCATGCCGGGACTCGAGCGACACGATGTGCGGGTGGACGGGGTTCAGTTCGGAGGCGTCCTCAATGAGGACCAGCCGCTCCGCCGGTGAACACAGCCCCAGCAGGGTGGAGAGCAACGTGGTCTTCCCCGAACCCGTGGCACCGCTGATGAGGAAGCTCAGCCGACGCTCAACGATGCGTTCCAGAACCCCGTGCACCGCGCTGCCGAACATCCCGCCGGAGCGCAGCTCGTCCATGGTGAAGACCTGCTCGCGCCGGATCCGGACACTCAGCAGGGTGCCCGCCGTTGAAATCGGCGGAAGGACGGCATGGACGCGGTACCCGCCGTCGAGCCTCACATCAACGCACGGAGATCCGTCGTCCAGGCGCCTCCCACCGGCTGCCACCAGCCGTGAGGCAAGCGCCCTCACCTGCGCCTCGCCGGCAAAGGACACCCCGGCAGGTTCGAGGCCCCTCCCGCGGTCAACCCAGACCGAGTCCGGGGCGTTGACGAAGATGTCTGTGACGTGGAGGTCCCGGGTCAGCTCCTGGAGGGGCCCAAGCCCGTTCAGCTCCGCGCTGATCCGCTCGACGGCGGCCAGGGAGCCTGCTGTGCCCAGCAGCCGTCCGGTGGCCTGGACCGCCGCCGCGACGCGGGAAGCCGTGACCGGCCCGGCGTCGGCCATGACTGATTCGCGGACCGTTTCCAGCAGGGCCGAATCAACGCCGCGGGGGTCCAGGACCCGCGCCTGGCGGCGGCGCGCTCCGGCCGGCTGGCCCGACGGCGAGATAGGTGCAGACGGCGGAACGGAGTGCCTCGTGCTCATGGCAGGTCCCCGACCGGGATGTCGCCAGCCAGCAGATCGAGTACGGACGCGGCGAAGTGCCGGACGCTGCGCCGGTTGCCCAGGTCCAGCAGCCGTCCGTTTTCGCCGGCCGCAGTAACGCCGCGCAGCTCCGGGACCCGGCCCTGGACGGGCAGCCCGACGGCGTCCGCAATCAGTCCGGCGTCCAGCGCGGCTCCGGCCTTCCCCCGGACCAGCAGCGCCGCTTCAACCGGCGGGAGTTCGTGGAGCAGCCGGGCCGTAGCCACCGCGGCCTTCAACTGTGCCGGCACAACCACCAGAATGCGGTCGCAGTCCCAGGCAAGCATGTGGACGGGCTCGGCTCCGCGGCCGATGTCCACCACCACCAGCTCATAGCCGCGCCGGGCAGCATCCAGCACACCACCGGCGGCAGTGGCGTCCACCGGCGCCGGGCGGTCCCGGCTCCCGGGCCAGGACAGGAACGAGAACCCTCCGGCGACCGGCAGGGAATCGGCGAGCTGCTCAGGATCGATGCTGCCGCTCGCTTCGGCCAGGTCAGGCCACCGGAGCCCCGGCGTCTCCTCGGCGGCCAGCGCCAGTTCCAGGCCTCCGCCCCAGGGATCCCCGTCGACGAGCAATACGCGGACGCCCAGCCCGGCTGCGGCCTGCGCGATCCAGATGGCGGCGGTGGTGGCACCGGCCCCGCCGCAGCCGCCTGTCACACCAAGCACCAGGCCGCCCGCTTCGGGCGAACGCGACCTGCTCAGGTACTCGGCCAGCCAGGCTGAGGCGTCCGGAAGCACTGCCACCCGCTCCGCCCCGAGGGCTGCGGCCAGGTGCCAGAGACTGTCGCCTTCGCCGTTCAGGCCCACCAGCACCGCGGGCGCCCGGCGGCGCGGAGGCAGCTCACGGACGTCGCTCCCCACCAGCACGGCGGCGGCGGAGTCCCAGTACTTGGCCGCATCCGCGACATCTGCCACCACCCGCAGTTGGCCGCCGGCGGCCGCCACAATCTGTTCTACTTCGCCCTGCAGAAAGTCGTACCCGGTGACCAGCAGCACCTCGGCAGCCGAGGGGTCCGGCAGCCAGGCCCCGGCAGCCTGCGGCGCGGCTGATGCCCCGGCAGCAGAATCAGCAGGCCCGGGCCTGCCGGACGCAAAGCCACGCGGCGTGGACGGCCGGGCACGGGGCCGCTGGGACGAAGGCTGTTCCGAAGGGGTTGGCGATAGCTGGTGCCTGCTCATGGAGCAACTCTTCATCGCACCCAGTCAGAGAAACAGGGGCATGCCGCGCTATGTGGACAACTACTGTTTCCCGTACTTACGGTGGACGGCCTGCTTGCTCACGCCAAGGCACAAGGCGATTGCCTCCCACGACAGACCCGTCAGCCGGGCCTTGCGGACCAGGGACGCTTCGGCACGTCCCACTTCCTTCTGCAGTTCCGCTACTGCGTACAGCGCTGCTGCGGGACCTTTCCCGTCCATTGATGCCACCAGCATTTTCATATGCTCCACCTCCATGGCGTCAACATTAGTTGACGAACCTGACGTCGTCAACATAAGTTGACGCCGACCGGCCTCCTCCCACGCACCATCGACCCCGCCGTCCGCCCGCGCCCCCGCCACAAGGCAGAATTGTCCCTATGTACCTGCTGCTCGCCGCCCACTCCCACGGCGCAGCCCTCCAGCAGGTCACCCAGGCGGGCGATCCCCACCCGGACCGCCCCGAACCGCGGCTGATCAGCGCAAGCGAACTGCCCGGCGTCGTCCGCCACCTCGAAACGCGGCCCCGCGGGGCGCCGCCGCGCTGGATCTGGCACCGGACCCAGGACTGGTACCCCGCCCTGCTGGCAGCGGGGGTGGAACTGGAGCGCTGCTACGACCTCAGCCTGTGCGGGACGATCCTGGCCTATTCACAGTTCACCGCGCATACCGAGTACGCCCTGAACGCCGACAAGGCCACCCTGGACGATCCCCTGGAACCGCCCCGCGCCCTCCAGCCGCCGCCCCCGCCCGTGGAGCAGGGCGCACTGTTTGAGGACCTCCGGCACCGGCCGGCGCGCCACACTTTGGCAGACCTGCGCGCCGAATACGCCGCCCAGCAGGCGGCGCTGGCCGCCGCGTCCCCGGAGGAGAACAAGCGGAAGCGGCTGCAGTTGCTGCTTGCTGCCGAATCCGCCGGTGCCATGATCGCCGCCGAGATGCAGCACAGCGGAGTCCCCTGGCGGGAGGACCTGCACGAAAAGATCCTGGCCGACTACTTGGGACCCCGCCCGCCATCAGGCCACCGGCCGGCGAAACTTGAAGCCCTGAACACCGAACTCCGCTCCCTCCTCAACTCCCCCGCACTGAACCCGGATTCGCCGCAGGAACTGATGCGCGCCCTGCACCGGAACGGGATCGAGGTCAAAAGCACACGGCAATGGGAGCTGATGGAATCCAGCCACCCCGCCATCGAACCGCTCCTCGCGTACAAAAAGCTGTCCCGCCTGCACACCGCCAACGGCTGGGCCTGGCTGGACGCGTGGGTGTCCCACGGCCGGTTCCAGCCCGAATACGTAGTGGGCGGCGTAGTGTCCGGGCGGTGGGCTTCCCGGGGCGGTGGTGCGCTGCAGATTCCGCGCCAGATCCGCGGTGCCGTCCATGCCGATCCCGGCCACAAGCTCATTGTCGCCGACGCCTCCCAGCTGGAACCCCGCGTGCTGGTGGCGCTGGCGCAGGACTCGAAGATGGCCGAGGCCGCGCGCGATAAGGACCTGTACGCGGGCATCGCCGCCCAGGGCTTCGGGGGCGACCGTGCCAAGGCGAAAGTGGCCCTGCTGGGCGCCATCTACGGTGCCACAACGGGGGAATCCGGGCGCCTGATGCCGCAGCTGGCGCGCACCTACCCGCGCGCCGTCGGCTTTGTGGAACAGGCGGCGCGCGACGGCGAGGCCGGCGGCACGGTGAGCACGCGGCTTGGCCGCAGCAGCCCGCCGCCGTCGGAACACTGGTTCCGGAGCCAGCAGTCGGCCACGGCCGAGGAGCAGCGCCGCGCGGAATCAATCGCCCGTTCCCGCGGCCGCTTCACCCGCAACTTTGTGGTGCAGGGATCCGCCGCTGACTGGGCAGCGTGCTGGCTGGCGGAATTACGACGGCGGCTGCGGGCCTTGCGTGCCGACGGGTCCGTTCAGGCGGAGCTCGTCTTCTTCCTGCACGACGAGGTGATGGTCCACGCCCCCGAGGCGGGCGTTGCAGCCTGTATCCGCGCCATCGAGGAAGCAGCCGCCGCGGCGAAGGAACTCCTCTTTGGACCCATCCCCGTGGAGTTCCCCGTCAGCGTGGCCGTGGTGGACTCATACGACAACGCAAAGTAGCCAGAAGTAACCTACCCGGCAGTAGCTCGCCACATAGCGTGAGCCACGTTACAGTCGAAGGTTCCGGGCGCCGATCCGTCCGGAACTAATGCAATGGTGCATACCAAAGGGGAGGTCCGGATAATGCCCGGCAGGTTTGAAATACATCGAGTGGGCGACGAAGCGTATCGGCTCAGGCTCACCGACAAAAACGGCAACGTTGTGGCCGTCTCGCCCGACTTCAAGCACTTGGCTGCGCTGAAGGACGGCATCAAGGCGCTGCGTGAAAACGCGGCCACCGGAGTTGTGGTGGATCTCCGCCACAAACCGCATACGAGCTAGGCCGGCGCCCACGCCAGGCCACAGGGCCCGGCCGTCAGGCCGGGCCCTCTTTTATTACTTGAAAGCCACCTCGTGCACGCGGGTCCGGTCCCACGGAACTGCCCAGCCCAGCTGCTCAAAAAGCCCATCGAGGACTATCCCGGTGAAACCCCAGATCAAGACGCCGTTGACCGCGAATGCAGGGCTGCTGAAGGTTCTGCCGTCGCGGCTGACCGTGGCTGTCACCCGGTTGGCCGGGTCCAGCAGGTCACGGACCGGGATCCGGAAAACTTGGGCGGATTCGCCGTAGTCCACCACGTGCACGGGCGACGGCGACGCCCACCATCCAAGCACGGGAGTCACCAGGAAGTTGCTGCGGGCCAGTCCCAGCTCCTGAAGAGTGCCCAGGACCTCAACACCGGTCGAATCCAGCCCGGTTTCCTCTTCTGCTTCCCGTAAGGCCGCGGCCACCGGCGTTTCGTCGGCGTCGATGCCGCCGCCCGGAAACGCCACCTGGCCAGGATGCGAACCCAGGGTGTGCGCGCGTTCCAGCAGCAGGACGTCCAAATCGGCGGCGGCCAGGGGCCTGCCGGACGCGGCCGGAATGTTGTCCAGCACGCCGAAGAGCATGAGGACTGCTGCCTTGCGGGCAATGGCTTCGTCTACGGTCAGCGCCGCCCAGGCGGTGTTCGGCGCGGTGACCTCACCGTTGTCCGATCTCGCCACCAGGTCGATCAGGTCCTGGCGTGCGCTCATG
This sequence comes from Pseudarthrobacter sulfonivorans, assembly GCF_031454915.1. Taxonomy (GTDB): domain Bacteria; phylum Actinomycetota; class Actinomycetes; order Actinomycetales; family Micrococcaceae; genus Arthrobacter; species Arthrobacter sulfonivorans_C. Next base: position 219,669 of record NZ_JAVDRS010000003.1, read on the forward strand.
GGAGCCGCCTCTGCGATTCCATCCGGATCTCCGCGGCCCGGTGGGTTTCGGCCAACAGTTGCTCCAGCAGCGGCTCGCTTCCGGGCGCCAGTTCATATTTGAGGAGCTTGGCGGCCTTGACGGGATCGGTCTCGCCAAGGCCGTAACTGGGGCACCAGTTCGCGACCGGGCACGCGCCGCAGGCCGGCTTCCGGGAGTGGCATACGCGACGCCCGTGGAACACCACCCGGTGCGACAGCATGGTCCAATCCCTGGGTTCGAACAGTTCAGCGACGTCGAACTCGATCTGTACGGGGTCTTCCGACTGCGTCCAGCCAAAGCGCCGCGACAGCCGGCCGAAGTGCGTGTCCACAGTAATTCCGGGGATGCCGAAGGCATTGCCCAGCACCACGTTTGCGGTTTTCCGTCCGACGCCGGGGAGGGTCACCAGATCTTCCAGCCGGCCGGGCACCTCGCCGTTGTACTCGTCCACCAGGCGGTTGCTCAGGGCCAGGACGTTCTTCGTTTTGGCGCGGAAGAAGCCGGTGGGCTGCAGGATCGCTTCCAGCTCAGCGGGCTCGGCCTCGGCCATGGCCCGGGCATCCGGGTACCTGGCGAACAGGATCTTGGTGACCTGGTTGACCAACACATCCGTAGTCTGAGCGGACAGCACGGTGGCCACCACCAGTTCAAACGGGTTCCGGAAATCAAGCTCGGCGTGGGCGTAGGGGTATTTCTCCGCCAGTGCCCTGTTGATCCGCCGGGCCCGGCGCTTCAAGGCCAGCAACGACTCCGCAGCGGCCGGCCGCGGCGCAGGACCTCCGGCAGGGCCGGATCCGGGCGTACGGGACGTGGCCACGGCGCCCGGCTAGCCGCGCTCGATGTTGCTGAGGTCGCGCAGCACACCCAGGCGTCCGTCGGTGTGCTGGACCAGGAATTCGTGGCCACGGTCCTCAAGGGCCAGCACCCAGCCGCCGGGTTCGATCACAAAGGCGGGAGCGCCGGTGTTGGGGTCTACGGCCGTGCGGTGCTGTGCCACGGCAAACCAGAAGGCCTCATGCACCGTGTGTTCGTCATCTTCGTCCGGCCGGCTGGCCGGGTCCACGGTGGCGCCGATCGGCTCCACGTTCCGCACCTGCTGGTGCACTGCCGTGGCAGGCGGTTCGGCGGCAGACGGGCGGGCCGGGGCACCCGCCGGCGCTTCGTCGTCGTGCTTTGCAGCGCCGGCAGCCGGAGCCGCAGCTGCCGCAGGGACGTCGCCCAGCTTCGTCTCCTCAGCGGCAGACGCGTCGGGAGCGGTTGAAGCTGAAGCCGGAGGCACGACGTCGGCCGCCTGGGTTGCGGGAGTTGAATCACCGGCGGCGGTCCAATCCCTGACCTCGGGGGCGGAGGATACTGCTGCGGAAGCGGCCGGAGCAGGGACGGCAGTACCAGTGGGTGCGGAAGCAGCAGGCACCGAGGCGCCTGGCGACGTCGCCGCCGGCTTGGAGGCAGAGGAACGGCCGGACGACCAGGGGCCGGCAGGGAGTCCGAAAGTCCGCTTTGATGCCCCGTCAGCTCCTGCAGCGGGTTTGGGTTCCTTGGGCGTGTGCAGCGTGGGAGCAGGAACGGCTGAGTCGCGCGCCATGATGTGGGCGGGGGTTTCGTCGCGTCCCAGGAAATCACCGGCAAAGTACGGAATGAAGCGGCCCAGGACCGTGGCCGCGAACAGGATCACGGAGCCCACCAGGCCCACCAAAAGGCTGGGGACGTAGGCAGCGGCCGCGGAAACGAAGAAGAACGCCATGGCGAAAGACGCCACCACGGAGCCGAACTGGTCCACGGACAGTGAGCCAATCCGGATCTTTGTGGCGGGAGCAAGCCGGCGGGCAGCAAAAAGGGCGGTCACGATCATCGGCAGCACAATGCCCAGTCCAAGGAAGAACAGGCTGCCCGCGTTCCACAGGTTGAACCGGCCGAAGAAGATCGGCAGCAGCGAGGCGACGAGGAGAACCACGGTGGCGCCGAAAACCGTCAGGTCACGCAGCGTGAACGGGCCCAGCACGGCCTGGTTGGTGGTACCGGGCTTGGCGCCGGCCGGCCGTTGCGGGTCCTTCGCTGCGTCGTTTCCCGGCGTGGCGTCAGGCCCCGTTTCCGTTGCGCGGCCAAGTTTCTGGCCGGAGCTTTGCTGGTTCATTCTGTTCTCCTTAGCGTGGCGGCACGGGACGGTTCCGTCCCAAAAACTGTGCCGTCCGGAACGGCGGCAGCAGCCAGGCCCCTGCAGTGATGCACCGGGTCGGACAGCTCCGTAGAAAGTCACAATTCAATCTCAGCCTAGTCAACCGTATGGCCGATCACTAGCTGATCGGTGGCACCCGGGGCTCGGCGGACGTGGTCCCGAAACCATTCACCGCGAAATAAATGCCGTTCGCGGGCTGCGCTGTGACAGGTGACACACGGCAGCAGGCTCAAGCATTAGTCTTGATTCCGGAACAGCTCTTTGCGGAACGTCCGTGATGTGCCTTGCCCGCAGCCGCGCACAGTGGCGGAGCACGGCACCGTCACGGCCAGCCGCAGAAAAGACCGATGAATGATGAGGTTCACCATGTCCCAGGACACTCCCGGCTCCACCGCCACTGCCCCCGCAGCTTCCGTGCAGGGCGACCAGCATGGCGATGCGTTTGAAAACCTGCTTCACGAGAACCGGGCGTTTGCCCCCAGCCCTGAGTTTGCTGCCGACGCCGTTGTCACCGCAGCCGATTACGCGGAGGCCGACGCCGACCGCCCGGCTTTCTGGGCGCGGCAGGCCCGCGAGCTGCTGACCTGGTCCAAGGACTTTGACCAGGCGCTGGACTGGTCCAACCCGCCGTTCGCGAAATGGTTCGCCGGCGGCGAGGTCAACGCGGCCTACAACGCGCTGGACCGGCACGTGGAGAACGGGCTCGGGGACCGGGTGGCCATCTACTTCGAGGGCGAACCCGGTGACACCCGCACCTACACTTACGCCCAGCTCACCGACGAGGTGAAGAAGGCAGCGAACGCGTTCGAGTCCCTCGGCGTGGCCAAGGGCGACCGCGTGGCCGTCTACCTGCCCATGATCCCCGAAGCGGTGATCACGCTGCTGGCCTGCGCCCGGATCGGTGCGGTGCACTCCGTAGTGTTCGGCGGGTTCTCCGCCGACGCCCTGCGCTCCCGGATCGAGGACGCCGAAGCCAAGCTCGTGGTCACCGCGGACGGCACCTACCGCCGGGGCAAGCCCAGCGCGCTGAAGACCGCGGTGGACGACGCCCTCGCCGCCGCCGGGCATACCGTCCAGAACGTGGTGGTGGTCAAGCGCAACGGCCAGGACGTGGACTGGCACGAGGACCGGGACCACTGGTGGGCGGACACCGTCGAGGCCGCCTCCAACCAGCACACCGCCGTCGGGCATGACTCCGAGCACCCGCTGTTCATCCTCTACACCTCAGGGACCACGGGCAAGCCCAAGGGCATCCTGCACACCACCGGCGGGTACCTCACCCAGGGCGCCTACACGCACAAGGCCGTGTTCGACCTGCACCCCGAAAGGGACGTGTACTGGTGCACCGCCGACGTCGGCTGGGTCACCGGCCACTCCTACGTCGCCTACGCCCCGCTGATCAACGGCGCCACCCAGGTCATGTACGAAGGCACCCCGGACTCCCCGCACCAGGGCCGCTGGTGGGAAATCATCGAGAAGTACAAGGTCTCCATCCTCTACACCGCCCCCACCGCGATCCGGACGTTCATGAAGTGGGGCCGGGAGATCCCGGACAAGTACGACCTGTCCTCCCTCCGCGTCTTGGGCTCCGTGGGCGAATCCATCAACCCCGAAGCGTGGATGTGGTACCGGGACGTCATCGGCGCCAACAAAACACCCATCGTGGACACTTGGTGGCAGACCGAAACCGGCGCCCAGATGATCGCCCCGCTGCCGGGCGTGACCGCCACCAAGCCCGGCTCCGCCCAGGTCCCGCTGCCCGGCATCGCCGTGGACGTCGTGGATGAGAACGGCGCATCCGTGCCCAACGGCCACGGCGGCTTCCTGGTCATCCGCGAGCCCTGGCCGGCGATGCTCCGCGGCATCTGGGGCGACCCGGAACGCTTCAAGGAAACCTACTGGTCCCGCTTCGAAGGCATGTACTTCGCCGGTGACGGGGCCAAGAAGGACGAGGACGGCGACGTCTGGCTCTTGGGCCGGGTGGATGACGTCATGAACATCTCCGGGCACCGGCTCTCCACCACCGAAATCGAATCCGCCCTGGTCTCCCACCCCTCCGTGGCCGAAGCCGCCGTCGTCGGGGCCTCGGACGAGACCACCGGCCAGGCCGTCGTCGCGTTCGTCATCCTCCGCGGCGACGCCGTGGACACCGGGGACGCCATCATTGCCGAACTCCGCAACCACGTGGGCAAGGAAATCGGCCCCATCGCCAAACCGAAAACCATCCTCGTGGTCCCGGAACTGCCCAAAACGCGCTCCGGCAAGATCGTCCGCCGCCTCCTCAAGGACGTCGCTGAAGGACGCGACACCGGCGACGCCACCACCCTGGCCGACAACACCGTCATGGCACAGATCGCGGCCTCGCTCAAGAAGTAGGGGTTGCGGGCAGTGAGGAGCGGGACTCATGCTCCGCGCGCTGCTCGTTCCTCGCTTTGACGCGCGCTTCCGCATAACTCCCACTCCTCGTCGACGGCGCTTCCCACCACAGTGGGCGGCGCCGTCGCCGTATGCTGGTTGCAGCCCTGTCCCTTGGCTTTAAGGATTGTTTTTAGATGCTGCCCGCTGCACGACACGAAGCTATTGTGGATGCCGTTCAGCGGGAGCGTGTTGTTCGTGTTTCGGACCTTGCGCAGCAGCTGGGCGTTTCGCTGATGACGGTGCGTCGGGACATTGAGCTGCTGGAGGAAGGCGGCCTGCTGGAGCGCATCCATGGCGGCGCCAAGATCCTCGGCGACGTCAGCACGCATGAACCCGGCTTCGAACTCAAATCCACGCAGCTCACGGCTGAGAAACGTGCCATTGCCCTGGAAGCGGCAGGGCTTGTGCACGAGGGCATGGCCGTGGGCCTCAGCGCCGGAACCACCACATGGGCCCTCGCCAAGGAGCTGGTCAATGGTCCGAGGATTACCGTGGTTACCAACTCGGTGCGCATCGCAGACCTTTTCCACCACGGCGCGTCGGCGGGCTCGGCGCGCTTCGGCTCCACGGTGATCCTGATCGGCGGCGAACGCACGCCGTCGGACGCCCTGGTGGGGCCCATTGCGACGGCGGCGCTGAAGCAGCTGCACCTTGACGTGCTGTTCCTGGGCGTGCACGGCATGGACGCTGACGCCGGATTCACCACGCCCAACCTCCTGGAAGCCGAGACGGACCGCGCGTTTGTGGCCGCGGCGCGGAAAACAGTTGTCCTGGCCGACCACACCAAGTGGGGGCTGCAGGGCATCAGTACCATCGCAGGCCTGGACGACGCGGACGAAGTCATCAGCGATTCAGGCCTGAGCGCGGACGCCCGGCGGATCCTCGGCGAGCGCGTGGGCAAGGTACGGATCGCGGTCTAGGACGACGGCAGCGGCTGATTCAGGGGCAGCCGCAGGACTGGCGGATCTGTAGCTCGGCAGGAAAGATGAGTTGCTCCGACTCGTGGCCGCGATGGGCGCCGATAAGGGCGCTGACAGCGGCGTCCGCCATCGCCTTTGCCGGCTGTTTCACCGTGGTGAGGGGCGGCCAGCTGTATTCCGCTTCGGCTGAGCCGTCGAAGGAGGCCAGCGCAATATCTCCGGGCACGGAGACCCCGGCTTCATGGAGTGCCCGGAGGATACCGACAGCCTGCAGGTCGGAAGTGGCAAAAATGGCGGTGGGGCGGCTCGCGGAGGCCAGAAGGCGTTTCCCCGCGGCGTATCCGCCTTCCCGGGTGAAGGCGGTACGGACGATGGGGCCTTCAGGCAGGCCTGCCGCGGCCAGAGCCTGCAGCCAGCCTTCTTCGCGGCCGTCATAGTAGTTGCCGGTGTTGGTACCCATGGCGAGAGCGATGCTGGTGTGTCCGTGGCCGATCAGGTGTTCAACGGCCGATTTTGCGCCCGCCACCAGGTCCACGCCAACGCTGTTGAATCCGGGCGCTTCTGCGCTGTGGTTCAGGAGGACAACAGGTATCTCCGCAGATTCAAGGTCCGTCAGGCCCGGTTCCATCAAAACACTGGAAAGTATGACGCCGTCCACCTGGCGTGCCGCAAGGTTGCGGACGTTCCGGAGTTCCTTCGCCAGGTTTCCATCCGAGTTGGTGAGCAGCAGGGCGTAGCCCAGTTCGGCGGCAGCATCTTCGACAGCGTGTGCCAGCAGCGAGAAGAAAGGGTTGCTGTTGTCCGGGATGACCAGGCCAATAGTTTCGCTCGACCCCAGTTTCAGGGCCCGCGCGGCAGCGTTCGGACGGTACCCCAGCCGTCGGATGGCATCCTGCACTTTCGCTTCCGTGGCCGGAGCCACTTTCTTGGGCCCGCCGTTGACCACATAGCTGACGACGGCGGTGCTGACGCCCGCGTACCGGGCTACATCCTTGCGCGTCACCGGGCCGCGGGGTGCCTGCACTGTGGGAGTCGTCATGCTGTACATGCTAGCCGTCTACCTTTCGCGGACCGGAGAGCACTGCCGGGCAAGGGCTCTCCATCAGAGCCCTAGTGTCTCAGTCAGATCTACTTGAGTCAACAGGCCACCGAATGGATAAATCGCAGCAAACGCAAGGGAAAACTGAACTCTTGCCAGCATCAATCTACTCGTGTAGATTTCTGTCCAGTTGTTATCCACATCACAGTCCAGGAAAGGGTCGACGATGACCACCCTTGCCAAACGCACACGATCAGCCCCGCCCCAGCCCGCAAAACCATCGCCCCGCGGCCGCTTCCGGCAGCTCGGCGACCTCAAGATCGCCCTCCTCTTCATTGCCCCGGCCATGATCGGTTTCATCTTCTTCTACGTTGTTCCAACCATCCGCGGCGTGTACCTGAGCTTCACGGAGTACAACATCCTCGGAGACCCGGAATGGGTGGGGACGGACAACTACACGGCCATCGCCACGGACCCGCTGTTCTGGAATTCCCTGGCCGTCACCGGCCAGTACGTCTTCCTCAACATCGTCCTCCAGACCGCGCTGGCCCTGGGCCTGGCCCTCCTGATGCACAAGGTTGCGAAGTCCACCCTCATCCGCGGCGCCCTGCTGCTGCCCTGGATGATGTCAAACGTCATCGCAGCGCTGCTCTGGTTCTGGATGCTCGACTACCAGATCGGCGTGGTCAACCAGTTCATCGAATGGGCCGGTCTCCCCCGCGTCGCCTTCTTCGGCAGCGAGGAGTGGGCCATCCCCACCCAGGCCCTGATCAACACCTGGCGCCACATGGGCTACACCGCCCTGCTCATCTTCGCCGGCATGCAGGCCATCCCGGGCCACGTCTACGAGGTGGCCAAACTCGACGGCGCCTCACCGTTCCAGACCTTCCGCAAGATCACCCTTCCGCTGCTGCGGCCGGTCCTGGTCATGGTCCTGGTTGTCACCGTGATCGGTTCCTTCCAGGTCTTCGACACCGTTTCCGTCACCACCGGCGGCGGCCCGGTCAACGCCACCCGCGTCATCCAGTACTACATCTACCAACGCGCCTTCACCGAGTCGGACTTCGGCTACGGATCCGCCATCGCCGTCATTCTCTTCCTCATCCTCGCCCTGGTGGCCTTCATCCAGATGAAGTTCCTCAAGGGCAACGAGTCGGACCTGGACTAGGAGCCCCGCATGACCACCACCACAAGCCGCGCACCGCTGCCGGCCCCAGCCCGCCGCCGTCGTCCGTTCAATCCCCGCACCGCCGGTGCTTGGGCCCTCCTTGTCCTCGCCATTGCGGTCTCCGTCGTCCCATTCCTCTGGGTGCTCCGCACGGCACTGTCGACCAACTCGGCACTGGCTTCGAACTCGGCCAGCCTGCTTCCCGCGGAATTCACCTTCGGCGCCTTTCTGCGGGTGTTCGGGCTGCAGAGCCCGGCGGACGCTGTTGCCGAAGGCGGTTCCGGTGCGGCAATCGATTTCTGGCTCTACCTGCGGAACTCCATCATCTTCTCCTCCATCACCACGGCGGGCGCCGTGTTCTTCAGTGCGATGGCCGCCTACGCCTTCGCCCGGCTGCGCTGGAAGGGCCGGAACCTGGTGTTCAGCCTGTTCCTGGGCACCATGCTGGTCCCGCCGATCTTCACGGCACTGCCGAACTTCCTGCTGATCAAGAACCTGGACCTGCTCAACACGATGCTCGGCATGGTTCTGCCGTACCTGTTTATGACGCCCTTCGCCATCTTCTTCCTGCGGCAGTTCTTCCTGAACATGTCCCGCGAGGTCGAGGAGGCGGCAATGCTCGACGGCGCCAAGCACCTGCGAATCTTCTTCCAGATTGTGCTCCCCAACGCCGCCGCCCCACTCGCCACACTGGCTCTGCTCACTTTCATCGGCCAGTGGAACGAGTACTTCTGGCCGTTGCTCGTCGGTTCCCAGGATGACGTCCGGGTCCTGCAGGTGGGCCTCGGCGTCTTCAAGTCCCAGTCCCCGCAGGGCGCGCCGGACTGGTCCGGCCTCATGGCCGCGGTCTTGGTTTCGGCCCTTCCCGTCATGGTCCTCTTCGCCGCCTTCGGCAAGAAGATCGTCAACTCCATCGGCTTCTCCGGCATCAAGTAACCACCCACACCTCCTGCTCCTCCCCATTCCCGAACGGAAAGTAGAACCATGAAGAAAACCCTCGGCGCCGTCGCCGTCGCCGCAGCAGTGGCGCTGTCCCTCTCCGCCTGTGGCGGCTCATCCTCCTCGGCCGAATCGGCCAAGGGCGAGATCAGCTACTGGCTGTGGGACGCCAACCAGCTGCCCGCCTACCAGCAATGCGCCGACGACTTCCACAAGGCCAACCCGGACATCTCGGTCAAGATCACCCAGCGCGGGTGGGACGACTACTGGAGCACGCTCACCAACGGCTTTGTGGGCGGCACCGCTCCGGATGTATTCACCAACCACCTGGGACGCTACGGCGAGCTGGCCGAGAACAAGCAGCTGCTGGCCATCGACGACGCCGTCGAGAAGGACAACGTGGACCTGTCCGCCTACAACGAAGGCCTCGCCGACCTCTGGGTGGGCCAGGACGGCAAGCGCTACGGCCTGCCGAAGGACTGGGACACCATCGGCCTGTTCTACAACAAGGCCATGCTCACCAGCGCCGGCGTCACCGAGGACCAGATGAAGGACCTCACCTGGAACCCGCAGGACGGCGGCACCTACGAGGACGTCATCGCCCACCTGACCGTGGACAAGAACGGCAAGCGCGGGGACGAAGCGGGCTTCGACAAGAACAACGTTGCCGTGTACGGCCTGGGCCTGAACGGCGGCGGAGACTCCTCAGGCCAGACCGAGTGGAGCTACCTCACCAACACCACCGGCTGGTCCCACACTGACAAAAACCCGTGGGGCACGCACTACAACTACGACGACCCCAAGTTCCAGGAGAGCATGGCCTGGTTCGCGGAGCTGGCTCAGAAGGGCTACATGCCCAAGCTGGAGACCACCGTCGGCGCGGCCATGGCTGACACCTTCGCCGCCGGCAAGTCCGCCATCAACGCCCACGGCTCATGGATGACCGGCCAGTACACCGGTTACAAGGGCATCGAAGTAGGCATCGCCCCCACCCCGGTGGGCCCGGAAGGCAAGCGTGCATCCATGTTCAACGGCCTGGCCGACTCGATCTGGGCCGGAACCAAGAAGAAGGACGCCTCACTCAAGTGGGTGGAATACCTCGCCTCCGCTGACTGCCAGGACGTTGTTGCCTCGAATGCCGTAGTCTTCCCCGCCCTCAAAGCCTCCTCCGACAAGGCAGCTGAAGCGTTCAAGGCAAAGGGCGTGGATGTCACCGCCTTCACCGAACACGTCAAGGACAAGACCACGTTCCTGTACCCCATCACGGATAACACGGCCAAGGTCAAGGGCATCATGGAGCCCGCCATGGACGCAGTGGTCTCGGGCAAGGCCCCGGCCAGTTCCCTGACCCAGGCCAACGACCAGGTCAACTCGCTCTTCAAGTAGGCCCCAGCTTCACCGGCTGTGCGCCGCGGGCATCGTGTCCCCCGGCGCACAGCCTCCCACTCTCACCCCACGCAGAAGGACAGCATCTTATGGACCCCCTCCACCTCCGTTCCGCCGGCACCAGCCTGGTGATGAGCTTCGACAGCGGGGAGGCCGAGATCATCCACTGGGGCGCGGATCTGGGTACCACGCTTCCGGACCTCGCTATCCTGGGCGACCCGATCCCCCACTCGGCCATCGATGCCACGGTGCCCGCCGGTCTATTGCCCCAGGCGTCCTCCAGCTGGCGCGGCCGCCCCGCGCTCCGCGGCCACCGCATCGCCGACGGCGTGTCCGGCCTGGACTTCTCCGTCCGCCTCCGCACCGTCAGCGCGAGCGTCGACGGGAACGCCGCCGGCGGCAATTCCGCGCTGATCGTCCAGTCCGACTCCGACGCCGGCATCACCGTCTCGTCTTCCCTGACACTGCACGACGGCGGCCTGCTGGAGCTGCGCCACACCGTCACCAACGACGGCACCACCCCATACCAACTCGACGAACTGGCCACTGTCCTCCCCGTGGCGCCGGACGCCGTCGAACTCCTTGACCTGACCGGGCGCTGGTGCCGGGAACGCCACCCGCAGCGCCGCCCCATCCAGCAGGGCACCTGGGTCCGCACCGGCCGGCACGGCCGGACCGGCCATGACTCGTCTCTCCTCTTCGCCGCCGGCACCGCCGGGTTCGGCAACCGCCACGGGAAGGTCTGGGCGACGCACCTGGCCTGGAGCGGCAACCACGAGCAATTCGCGGACAGCATCGGCGACGGCCGCACCATGATCGGCGGCTCGGAACTCCTGGGACCGGCCGAAGTCACCCTCGAACCCGGCGCCAGCTACACCACCCCGGCGCTGTTCGCTGCCTACTCAGACCGCGGCCTGGACGGCATCAGCGAGGCGTTCTACAGCTGGTTCCGGTCCCGCCCCCACCACGTGCTCCCGGCCGCAGCCACAGGCCTCCCCGTCGGCAAGCCCCGTCCCGTGGTGCTCAACACCTGGGAAGCGGTCTACTTCGACCACAACCTGGCCACCCTGATCGAACTGGCCGACTCCGCCGCCGAACTCGGCGTCGAGCGCTTTGTGCTCGACGACGGGTGGTTCCGCGGGCGCCGCGACGACCACGCAGGCCTGGGCGACTGGTATGTGGATGAATCGCTCTGGCCGGACGGGCTCACGCCGCTGATCGAGGCCGTGACCTCCCGCGGGATGGAGTTTGGGCTCTGGGTGGAACCGGAAATGGTCAACCTGGACTCGGACGTCGCCCGCGCCCATCCGGAGTGGATTGTTGGCCCGGCGGCCGCATCGCACAAGGACGGCGGCCGGCTGCCGCTGGAATGGCGTAACCAGCACGTGATCGACCTGGTGAACCCCGAGGCGTGGCAGTACATTTTCGACCGCGTGGATGCCCTGTTGCGCGAGAACAACATCAGCTACCTGAAGTGGGACCAGAACCGGGACCTGCTGGAACACGGGCACGCAGGCCGGTCCTCCGTCCATGAACAGACCCTGGCCGCCTACCGGCTGTTCGACGAGCTCAAGAAGGCGCACCCCGGCGTCGAGATTGAAAGCTGCTCCTCCGGCGGCGCCCGGGTGGACCTGGGGATCCTGGAGCGCACCGACCGCATCTGGGCCTCGGACTGCAACGATGCCCTGGAACGGCAGACCATCCAGCGCTGGACCGGGCTGGTGGTTCCGCCGGAACTCGTGGGCGGACACGTCGGCCCCACCACCTCGCACACCACAGCCCGCACCCACGATCTGTCCTTCCGCGCCATCACGGCCCTGTTCGGGCACTTCGGCATGGAGTGGGACGTCCGCGGAGTCCAGGGCACCGAGCGCGAGCAGCTCAAACGCTTCATCGGGCTCTACAAGGAACACCGCGGCCTGATCCACTCCGGGCGCATGGTCCGCGCAGACGTCGCCGACGGCTCGCTGATGCTGCACGGCGTGGTGGCCCCCGGTCCTGCAGAGCCTGGCACTGTTCAGCCGGGCACGACGGCGGCGCTGTTCGCCCTGGTCAGCACGGGTACCTCGTTCGCCGAACAGACCGGCCGGATCACCATCCCCGGACTGGAAGCGGACCGTGGCTACCGGGTGGAAGCCATCTTCCCGGCGCCCGGCGATGCTGACTACGCCCATACTTTCACGCAGGTTCATCCCCCGGCCTGGCTGACAGACGGCGCCGAGGCCAACGGGCGTTTCCTGGCCGAAGTGGGCCTGCCAATGCCCATCCTCAACCCGGAGCACGCCATCGTCTTGAGGTTTACGGCCCTGTAATTCCGTCACAACACCTGACATCGATTGCTCCACAACGGCCGTTTTGACACCTCAAAAGGGCATCTACGGAGCAATCGTTGGAAGGTGAGGGCGGGTCAGGCTGCGTTACCGAGCCGGGAAGAGATGGCCGAGCCCAGCAGCAGGACCCGGAACGTCCGTTCGGTGGCCTCCCGGAGCAAAGTGGCCCCGTTCGCGACAGCTGTATCAAGGTCCATGGGGATGGGGATGATGCCGGCAATGGCGTCGATCCCCGCCGCATGAACATCACCGGAGTCCTTGCCGATGGACCCGGCGAGCGCCAGCACCGGGACGCCCGCCGCCTGCGCCCTCCGGGCCACCTCGGCCGGCACTTTGCCACGGGGTGTTTGGAAGTCGATGGCACCCTCGGCGGTCACCACCAGGTCCGCCCGGGAGATGTGGGCGTCGAGGTCCACACCGGCCAGCCCCGAGTCCAGCAGCAGTTCGAAGCGCGGAACCAGGTTGGCTCCCAGCGCTGCAAGCCCTGCCCCCAGGCCGCCGGAAGCGCCTGTACCGGGGCCCGTGCGCAGGTAGCTCTCCAGCTGTCCGGTGGCCTCAGCCAGCAGTCGCGCCCAGCGGTCCAGGCCCGCAGAAAGGACCTCAACCTGTTCCGGGGAGGCCCCCTTCTGCGGCCCAAACACACGAGCCACTCCCTGCGGTCCGCACAAAACGTTGAAGGGGTTGAGGGCCAGGTCGATCTTGGTCCCCGCAATGCGGCTGTCCAACCCGGACAGGTCTACGGCCGCGGCGTTGGCCAGGGCCGCGCCGCCTTCGGGCAGTTCGTTGCCCTCGGTGTCCAGCACCCGGGCGCCGAGCGCACGCAGGGCGCCCGCGCCGCCGTCGGATGTTCCCGAATCGCCGCAGCCCACAATGATCCGTTCGGCTCCCTGATCCAACGCGGCGAGGATCAGTTCGCCCACTCCGCGGGTGGTGGTAAGTCCGGGGTCGCGGAGTGCGGCCGGCACCAGGCGCAGGCCTGCCGCGGCGGCCATCTCCACGACGGCGGTGGGCCGGTCCACTTTGCCGAGCATCGCGAAGTGCGAGTCAACGGGGCTTCCCACCGGCCCGGTGACGCGGTGCTGGACCAGGCGGCCACCCGTGGCACTGGACAGCGCGGCGGCGGTCCCTTCACCGCCGTCGGCCATGGGCACGGTGGTGACTTGGACGCCGGGAATGACCCGCCGGATGCCGGCCGCGATCGCGGCGGCCACTTCGACGGCGTCGAGGCTTTCCTTGAAGCCTGACGGTGCCACCAGAATGCGTTGCGGAATGGACATAACCAAGGGAGCCACCTTTGTTGTAGGGCTGAGCATTGGAAGAGTGGATTTAGCGAGAGGTGAAGAGGGGCAGTCCCAGGACGGGCCAGACCGCAAAACTGAAGAGCAGGACCACGGCCGTGCTGAGCGGCCCCAGCCAGACGGAAAGCCGCAGCAGGTCTGCCGCGGAGTAGTGCGTCACGCCGTCGGCCTCGGCAAACATGGCCACCGGCTTGGCAGAACTCGTCAACGTGTGGCAAAACCCTGCCGCCGCCGTCGAAGCGAAAGCCGCTGCCATGGGATCCACGCCCATGGAACCGGCCGACGCCACCACCACGGGGATCAGGACGGCGGACCGTGCCGAACGCGACTGGATCAGCAGGTGCGCCGCTGCCGAGGAGATCACCACCGCCACCACAAAGACTGGGGCTTTCCACGCGCCGAGAACCGCCAGCGGGGCAAGCATGGAGGCGGCCAGCCAGCCGGCGGCTCCCGTGGTGACCAGGCTGGATCCCAGCGCCAGGGTGGCGGCCATGAAGAGCAGCATGGACCACGGCACCTTCTTAAGGGCCGCGCCCAGCTTCACGGAGCCGTAGCACGGGGAGCTCACCACCAGGGCACCGATGAGTGCCACCAGGGCGGGTTCAAGTCCGTGAATCGGCTCGGTGCACCACAGGGCAACAACGGCGGCGAGCAGCAGCAGCGAGCGCTGTTCATCAAGGTCCAGCGGGCCGCGCAGGCGGGTGGGGCTCTCCTGCTGCAGCTGGGCAGCGTCCACCCGCAGCGGCACGTTCCTGTCACCGGGGTCCGTAAAGAGGCGGACGATCAGCTCTGTGGCCATGACGCTGGACACCAGCGCCAGGGGCAGCCCCAGCAGGAGCCAGGAAGCAAAGTCGAAGCCTTCGTGGCCTGCCGACTGCAGCACCTGGCTGGTGATCAGGTGCGCACCCGCTCCGAGGAAGGAGGCCACGGCGGACAGCAGGATGACGGTCGGGAACAGGATGGCCAGCATCTTCACCACGGCGGGACGGTCCTTCAGCGCCGTGCGCAGGGCCAGGAAGATGGGCAGCACCAGGGCCGCCCGGCCGGAGGTGGCCGGGATGGCAAACGCGGTGACGATCAGGCCGAGGCTGGTCAGGTGGGCAAGCTGCCGGACGCTGCGTGCCCCGGTGATCACAAAGGCGGCGCCCCGGGCTGCGAGCCCGGTGGACGCCACGGCACTGGCGATGACAAACGCTGCCATCAGCAGCCACACGGACTCTTCGCCAAGCGCGTCAAACAGGCTCTGTGTGGGCATCGCCCCACTGATGACCAGCGCCACGGCCGCGCCCAGCGCAACGTAGGTGTCCTCCACCGGCGAGAAGATCCAGAACCAGACCGCTGCCATAAAGATGCAGAGCGCGACGGCGGCCTCCGCAGTCAGGGAACCGGGTCCCACCTGCAGGGACAGGGCCACCATCGCCGCGGCCGCGACGCACGCCGAGACCACAGCAGGGGGCCCCAGCATGCCCGGCAGTCCGTTGCGTCCCGTCTTTGCCCCGTCCGGGCCGGCGCTGCGCGGTGTGGCTTCGTAGTATGTGGTTTTCATCTGAGCCGGTACCCCGCGCCGCGCACGGTTTCGAGCCGCTCGGCACCGATCTTGGCCCGAAGCGCCCTGACGTATACGTCAACGACGTTGGAGGCGGGATCAAAATCCATGTCCCAGGCGTGGGAAATGAGCTGCTCCCGGGTAAGGACCTGGCGGGGATGCCGCAGGAAAACCTCCAGCAGCGAGAACTCGCGGGACGTGAGGTCGGCGTCTTGGTCCCCGCAGCGGACCCGGCGGCTTCGGAGGTCCAGTTCCATGTCCTCATGGCTGAGCTTCATCACGGGTGTGGTGTCGCCGTCGTCGGTCAGCCTGAGGCGGACGCGGGCCAGGAGTTCCGCGAACTGGAACGGCTTGGTCATGTAGTCGTTGGCCCCGCTTTCGAGCCCGTACACGGTGTCAGCCACGGAGTCGCTGGCGGTGAGGACAATGACTGAGGTCTTGGAGCCTTCGCCGCGGAGCCGTTCCAGCACTTCGAAGCCGCTCAGGGTGGGCAGGCCGATGTCGAGGATGAGCATGTCGAACTCGCCGGAGCGTGCCAGCAGGAGGGCACTGGCGCCGTCGTCAACGGTGAGGCAGGAGTAGCCGGCGGCGCGGAGGCCCTTCTCCACGAAGTCTGCGATCCGGCTGTCGTCTTCCGCGATCAGGATCCGCCTCATGGTTGCTCCTTCTGCGGCTGGTTGCCTGTGAGTGGTGAAGTGTCTGGGTTCCCGGTTGCGTCCTGGTCCGCATCCGGGTGCGGGGCGCGGCCGTCCGGGTCCAGGCTTGTGTCCGGGTCCAGGCTTGTGGCCGGGTCCAGGGCCGGGGCCGGGATGGTGAGGCCGAAGGTGGCGCCCTCGCCCTCGCTGCTGCGGACCCAGGCTGTGCCGTGGTGCGCCTCGGCGATGCTGCGCACGATGGCCAGCCCCAGCCCGGCGCCGGGCCGTGCCGCGTCCGGGTGGCGGGCGGCTTCACCCCGGTGGAAGCGGCCGAAGATCCGGGCTGCCTCGTCCTGGCTGACGCCAATGCCTTCATCGGACACCCACACCGAGAAGGCGCGCTTCAGGCCGGAGCCCTCAAACCGGGAACCCAGCCGGACTGTGGTGCCCTCCGCCGAATACTGGCAGGCGTTGGTGGCCAGCTGCAGGACTGCCTGCGTGATGCGCTGCGGATCCACGCTGATCTGCCCTTCCGCGATTTCCAGGATGGGCCAGCCCCGGGTGCCGAGTGTCTGTGCTTTGGCTTCGATGTCCAGCAGGAGCGCGGCCGCATCAGTGCTGCGGAGCTGGGTGAATCCGGGCCGGTCCACCTTGGCCAGCAGCAGCAGGTCCGAGACGATCCGGCCCATCCGCGCCAGTTCGTCATCCACCAGGGCCAACGTGCGCTGGCGCTCCGCGGGACTGTCCGACATCAGTTCGAGGTGGCCCCGGATGACGGTGATGGGTGTCCTGAGTTCGTGGGAGGCGTCATCCACGAAGGCCCGCTGCGTCCGGTAGGCGGCTTCCAGCCGGTCCAGCATGGTGTTGAACGTCAGCGCCAGTGCGGCGATGTCGTCGTTGCCCTGCACGGGGACGCGGGCAGTCAGGTCCGATTCAGAGATGTCCTCGGCCACGCGGCGCACTTCCCGGATGGGCCGCAGGATCTGGCCGGCGACCAGCCACGCGATGCCCGCCGTGACAGCCAGCCCGCCGAGGGACACAAAGAAGATGGTGACGGTGGTACTGGCCACCTGGGCTTCGCGCGGCGCCATATAGTCGCCAACGATCAGGTGGCCGGTATCGCTGCCGGACTCAATCGGCAACCGCGCCCAGTGCATCTCGCCGGCGCTTGTTTCGGCGATGCCCGTGGCTGCCTGCCCGGACCTGATGCTGTCGAGCAGCTCCGTGTCCGACGGCAACTGGTGGCCGGTTTCCGGTGAGTTCATGGCCCCGCTGGGCGTATACAGCACGCGCTGGCCCACACTGCCCAGGATCACTTCGCCGGAAGCGGCCGACTGCCGGCTCAGGTACCGTTCCAGCATCTTTTCAATCGAGGTGAACGGCATGGCCGTGGTGGGGTCAACGCCTTCCTTGGCGAAAGCCCTGAATTCCTCCAACTCCTGGGCGATGGCCTGGTGCGCCTGGACGCGGGCCTGGTTGACCATCAGGGAACGGACTGTCAACAGGACGGCCAGCAGGGTCAGTGCCGTGGTGAGCAGAATCCAGCCTGCGATCCGCCACCGTGCCGGCACCCGGGACCCCATGCGTCCCCGAGCGGCGTGAGTCCGCGGTGCGCGGGCCGGTTCCTCCGGTGCGGCTGCCATGGCGGGCGGGTGCTGCGTGGCCGTTTCAAGCACGGCGGTGTTGTGCTCCATCATCAGTCCCCGTCGTCGAAAGCGTCATCATCGTCGTCGTCCTCAACAACCACCGGTGGCGCCACAGGCGCGGGCGCCTCCGGCAAAACCATCGGCGGCGCGGCGGGCGCAGGCGGTGGTTGTGCAGGCGGCTCTGCCGGTTCGGACTGAGCCGGCCCGGGCGCTCCCGGATCCTGCGAGGGAGATGCAGAGGGCGGCGCAGACGGCGGCGCGGAGGGCTCCAAACCGGGCGCCGGGGCACCGCCGGGACCGGCCCCCAGCCGGACAGGCTCGGAGTCGATGGACGGCGGGCCGCCCGGAGCTGCGAGGAGGCTGCCAGCCACAGCTAGCAGCACCGGGATGACCAGAACGGCTGCCATCACCGCGATGCGTCGAATCATTTGCATGCCCTTATGCTGTCAGCCCTTCATGAGGGGCTGATGAAACGGGCGTGAAGAAACCTTCATCCGGGCGTCGGACTCTGTGCCATCATCGCCGTGCCGCGGCAAACGGCCGCCGGAAACCCGGCTGCGGGGACGCGCCGGGGCCGAATCATGGCGCAGAATCCGACGGGTAGATTGGAGCCATGACTGACGTGACCTCTCCTGACTCCGAAACTTCCACGCCGGCCGGGCGCGGCACCATCCTCGTAATCAACGGCCCCAACCTTAACCTGCTGGGGACCCGCGAACCGGAAAAGTACGGCACCTCCACCCTCGCCGACGTCGAACAGCTTGCTGCCACCGCGGCAGAGGCACATGGCTTCACGGTGGAATGCATCCAGTCCAACCATGAGGGCGTCCTGCTGGACGTCATCCACGCGGCCCGCACGAACGCCGTCGCCATCGTCCTGAACGCCGGCGCCTTCACCCACACCTCCGTTGCCCTGCGCGACGCCCTGGCAGCGGTGCAGCTGCCCGCCGTCGAGGTGCACATCACCAACGTGCACCAGCGCGAGGAATTCCGGCACCACTCGTACCTGTCGCCGGTGTGCGCAGCGGTGATCGTGGGTGCGGGCGTGTTCGGCTACAAGCTCGCCATCGACTACCTGGCTGAAGCCCTGTAACCATGGCCGCCGGGCCGGAACCGCAGCCTGCACCGGACGGTGACCGCGTCCCGGCGGAGCCCGGCGGGCGCACCGCGGCGTGGTACCGGCACTTCGGCACGGTCGAGGCGCCCGGGTCCTCGCCCTGCTATGCGGAGTGGACCGTCGGCATCGCTGACGACCCACAGCTGATCGCGCGCATCAACCATTGGCCGCACCACAAGCGCCAGCCCAACCTGCTGCTTGCCGCCGCCCGCTTCCTGGGTGCCGTGCCTGGGCCCTTCGATCAGTTCCGCTGCTTCCTTGAAAGCCGCTGGGATGACATCAGCAGGATTGTCCTGAGCCGTTCCACGCAGACCAACGAGGCGGGGCGCTGCGCCACGCTCCTCCCGTCGCTTGCGGCGATTTCGGGAGCCGAATCAAAACCGCTGGCGCTGCTCGAGGTGGGCGCCTCGGCCGGTCTGGTGCTGTACCCGGACCGGTACCGCTACGAGTACGACGACGGCGCAACCGTCACGCGGTTATCTCCTTCGCCGTCCGCCGGGGAGTCGGGATCCGTTGCCGATGTGCCGATTCTGAGGTGCTCCACCAGCGGTGCCGTTCCCCTGCCGCTGGAGCTCCCGCGCGTGGTCTGGCGGGCAGGGATCGACCTGAACCCGCTCGATGTGGGCGACCCGGACGACGTCGCATGGCTGGAGGCGCTCGTGTGGCCGGAACAGGAATTTCGGCGCCGGCGGCTCCGGCAGGCTGTGGCCATCGCCCGGGAGGAGCCGCCGCTGCTGGTGGCCGGCGACCTGAACGAGAAGCTGCTGGACCTGGCCGCGAAAGCCCCCGTGGACGCGACGCTCGTGGTATTCCACAGCGCTGTAATGGGTTACCTCAGCGCGGACGGACGATCCACGTTCCGGCAGGCCATGCTGCAGCTCACGGCCAGCCGCGGATGCCACTGGCTCTCCAACGAAGGGCACATGGTCATTCACCAGGAGGACGGCTCCAACGTCGTGCCGGAGGTAGCCCCGGAGCGGATCCTGGGCCGGTTCCTGCTCACCCATAACGGAAGTCCGGTGGCCATCACCGGTCCCCACGGTCAAAGCCTCGAGTGGCTTTGAGTTAGCCGTGCCCGGCTACTTCTGGATGCACTGCCCGGAGGAAACGGGCGCACTCAGCCCGGCAGCCTGTGAGGCAACCGGGTACAGGTCATCCATGGTGATCGCGAAGCCCATTTCGGCGTCGGAGGTTGCTTTGGCGAAGATCACGCCCGCAACCTGGCCATCCATGGTCAGCAGCGGTCCGCCGGAGTTTCCGGGCTGGACGTCCCCGGCCAGGCGGTAGATGTCCTCCGGCGCCGGGTTCTCGCCGTAGATGTCGGGCACCAGGACCGAAGCGATGTCCTGGACTGTGGCGGGGTTGGACTTGAACGGACCACCATGGGGGTAACCGGCAAAGGCGGCAGCGCTGCCGCTGGGAAGGTCCGACGTCAGCGCCAGCGGCTCGGACGGCAGCCCGTCCACGGCCAACACGGCGAGGTCGTGCCGGGCGTCAAAGTAGACGACGCGCCCGGGCATCGCTCCTCCGTTGGGTACCTCCACCACCGGCTGCGACACGCCCGCCACCACATGGGCGTTGGTCACAACCCGCCCGGGAGACACCACGAAGCCGGTGCCGGTCTGGTTTTGGCCGCACTGGTAGGCCGTTCCGGCAATTTTCAAGACAGATGCGGCGGCCCGGTTCAGCGCCGGCGTGTTGGTGCTGGCGTTGGGCACGGCCACTTGAGGCCCTTGGCCCAGGCCTTCGATCAAGGTGGGAATGCCGTCGCCGATCACCGTTGAACGCAGCTGCGCGAGAGTTGCCTTCAGCGGGACGGGGGTCAGGCCGTCGATGTAGCGGATCACTCTGGACTCGGCGAGCTGCTGCGACACAAAGGGAACACCCAGGGCACTGATACTGAAAGCCAGCATGGACATAACCAGCGCTGAAACCACCAGGTTGACGGCGCCGCCAACAAGCCGGTCCACCGCGCGCAGCGGCCTGATCCGCACGGCACCGCGGATTTTCCGCCCGATCATGGTGCCGAGGCCGTGACCCATGGCCATAAGTACGACGGCGGCGGCCACGATGGCGGTAAGCCTCCAGCCGGAGTCATCCACAAACTCGCTGACCAGCGGGACGGCAAAGAAGGCAGCCACGGCGCCCGCCGCGAACCCAGCGATGCCGCCCAGGGTCACCAGGAAGCCGTTGCGCAGGCCATAGATCAGGTAAGACAGCAGGGCCAGGATCAGCGCCAGGTCCAGAACGGTCAAGCCAAACACTGACGCTCCTTTTAGTACGGTTGAGACCCAATTCTAGTGGCGTAAGCTGACATTCCTCTGTGGAGTGCCCTGCCCTGCCGGTTCGCGCGCAAAAGCTGCCTCCCCCGGCGCTGCCCACGTACCACGGCGGGCACCTTGCACCCATTCAGCGGCGTTTCCGCTGCCAACTACGTCACAGAACCTTGAAAATTCTGAAACAATGGCACAAGCGCCACAGCCGACACTTTTATTCAGGAGATTTTATGGACATCGAGGTACTGCGCCGAGCACCACTCTTCGCCACGCTTGACGACGAAGCATTCAGACTGCTGACGGACGAGCTGACCGAGGTGGACCTTTCACGTGGTGCATCGGTATTCCGCGAGGGCGACCAGGGTGACCAGCTCTACTTCATCGTCTCCGGCAAGGTGAAGCTGGGCCGCACGTCCCCCGACGGCCGGGAGTCCCTCCTCGCCATCCTGGGCCCGGGCGAACTGTTCGGCGAAATGGCACTCTTTGATCCCAGCCCCCGCACCGCCACGGCCACAGCCGTTTCCGAAACCCGCCTGGCCGGCCTGAAGAACGAGAGCCTCAACGGCCTCCTGCGGACCCGCCCCGAGGTTTCGGCCCAGCTGCTGCAGGCCTTGGCCCGCCGCCTTCGCCGCACCAACGATTCATTGTCCGATCTGGTCTTCTCCGACGTTCCGGGCCGCGTGGCCAAGGCGCTGCTGGACCTGGCAGACCGCTTCGGACGCCCGGCAACGGACGGTGTCCTGGTGGCCCACGAGCTCACGCAGGAAGAACTGGCCCAGCTGGTAGGCGCGTCCCGCGAGACCGTCAACAAGGCCCTGGCAGAGTTCGTCCAGCGCGGCTGGCTCCGCCTCGAAGCCCGCGCCGTTGTGATCCTGGACATGCAGCGCCTCCGCCAGCGCTCCCGCTAACCAAATAACAAAAGCCGCTCCGGTTCTGAACCGGAGCGGCTTTTGTTGTTAACCCACCTCCGGTGGAAGCGCCAGTCACAACCACTAGCGTTCGCGCTGGGGGTCTCCGGCTACTGTTTTGGCGGCCTCGACCTCGAGCATCAGCTTGCCCTCTTCCTCGACCAGGCTCGCCTGGTACACGTGGGGCTTGCGCTTGTAGCTGAGGTAGGCGATGCAGCCGTTCGCGACGGCCATCTTCTCGAGCATGATCTCCGAGCCCGGCACCAGGAGCTGGCCGAGCGTGAGTCCTACGGTGTTCTCCTGGCCCACCTCGTCGCCCAGGGCAGTGGTGTCGCGTTCGGCGATGACCTTGGTGGCGCACACCCAGCGGCCCCAGATGCCCTTGCTTTCCAGGAGGCTGGGCTGCTGGTTCATGGGCACGGTGGCGGCGAAATAGCGGGTGTCGAAACGGCGGTGGGCAAAGTCGGGGCTGCGCCAGTTGACCAGGGGCTTCAGCAGGTCTGTCCGCAAGGAGAGGCCCCGCTTGGCCAGCAGCTCGGTGAAGGTCTTCTCCTGGTCGGCCACTGCCACACGGATCCGCATCCATTCGTGGCTTGAAGTGCCTTCCACAGTGGTGGACATGTCCGGACCGGCCAAAAGCACGCCGGTTTCCTCGAAGAGCTCACGGATGGCGCCCACCACGTGGCGGCGCGCCAGCCCGACGTCGTCCGTCCCCAACTGCTCAGCCCAATGCTGGGGTGAGGGGCCCAGCCAGCCCACGGCGTCGTCGTCGGACGCCTCCAAAGAACCTCCGGGGAAGGCGAGCACACCCAGCGGCGAGGAGCCGGGCCGGTAGCCCAGCCACGTCTCCAGGCCGGTGGGTGAGTCCCGCAGAAGCACCACGGAGGATGCCAAGCGCGCGGCGCGCGGTGTCCGCTCGCCGTGGTCGAGCCAGCTTTGAGCCGCCCCTTCAAGGTCCTGGGGAAGGTCGAACAGGCGTCGGGCGAGCTGAGGCAATTGAGTGGACCGGTTCCTAGCTGAATTCAGCGATCAGTTCGACCTCTACGGGAGAATCGAGCGGAAGAACAGAGACGCCGACGGCGGAACGGGCGTGCTGGCCGGCCTCACCGAAGACCTGGCCCAGGAGCTCGGACGCGCCGTTGATAACACCCGGCTGGCCCGTGAAGGAAGGGTCCGACGAAACGAAGCCCACCACTTTCACAATCCGGGTGATGCGGTCAAGGTCACCTATGACGCTCTTCACGGCTGCCAGTGCATTGACCGCACAGATGGCGGCGTAGGCCTTGGCATCCTCCGGGGACACCGTGGGCTCGTCGGAAGTGCCCTCGGTACCGGTGGAAACCTTGCCGGTCGCTTCGAGTTTGCCGTTAATAAACGGCAACTGCCCTGACGTGTAAACATGGCTGCCGGAGATGACCGCCGGCACGTAGGCGGCAACGGGGGCGGCCACCTCGGGAAGGCTTAGGCCCAGCTCGGCGAGGCGCTGCTCGACGGCGGATATCGGCGCGTCCGCCGCTCCTGACGTGGTCTCTGCGGGGGTGCTCATTGCTACTGCTTCTCCCTCTTGAGGTAGGCAACCAGGCCTTTTCCGTCCGGTCCGGTAACTACCTGGACGAGCTCCCAGCCGTCCTCTCCCCACTGGTCCAGGATCTGCTTTGTGGCGTGAATAATGAGCGGAATCGTCGCGTACTCCCATTTGGTCATGAGAGAAAGACTAGTCGTTGCCGGTAAAGTGGAAAACATGGTGACTCGTAAGAACCCCATTTTCGACACGGCCACTACCCTCGGAAAGATTTTTGGCTTCCTTGGCGTGAGCGCTATTTGTGGTGTCCTGGTGGCAGGCCTGCTGGTGCCGGCCGCGGCTGTTTCGGGCAGCGCGGCGAGCGGTTCGATCGAGTTCTTCGACACCCTGCCGGCGGAGCTGAAGGTTGACCCGCCCAACCAGACCACCCGGATCCTGGCCGCTGACGGCAGCGTCATCGCCAGCGTTTTCGAGGAGAACCGCACCAAGGTCAGCCTGGACAAGATCTCGCCGTTCATGAAGGAAGCCGTTATCGCGGTGGAGGACAGCAGGTTCTTCGAGCACGGCGGCGTTGACACCACCGGCATCATGCGCGCCCTGGTGGCCACCGCCCGGGGTAACAAGCAGGGTGCCTCCACCATCACCCAGCAGTACGTCAACAACGTCCTTAACGCCAACCTCGCAGCCGAGGGCAAGGACGAGGACATCAAGCTCAACGGTGTCAACAAGGGCGTCGGCGACAAGCTTCGCGAAATGAAGCTCGCCATCGCATTGGAGAAGGAATTTACCAAGGACCAAATCCTTGAGGGTTACCTGAACATCGTCTTCTTCAACCGCGACGCCTACGGCATTGAGGCCGCATCCAAATTCTTCTTCAGCACCACAGCCAAAGACCTGACCCTCCCGCAGGCCGCACTCCTTGCCGGCCTCGTCAACAGCCCGTCAGCCTTTGACCCGATCACCAACCCGGAAAGCTCCAAGGGCCGCCGCGACCTGGTGCTGAGCCTGATGCTGAGCCAGGGCAAGATCACCCAGGCCGAGCACGACACCGCCGTCGCCACCCCCGTGGTGACCAAGGTAACCCCCGCACGCCAGGGCTGCGCCTATGCAGCCACCGCACCGTACTTCTGCGACTACGTACTGCACCTGCTGGAAAACAACCCGGCCTACGGAGCGGACCTCAAGGAGCGCCAGCGCCTCATTTACGGTGGCGGCCTCACCATCAAGACCACGCTCGATCCCAAAGCCCAGATTTCAGCCCAGGAACAGGTCAACGCGTCCGCCGGCGCCAACCCGGACAAATGGGGTGCCGCGCTGGTTTCGGTGCAGCCGGACTCCGGCAAGATCGTCTCCATGGCCCAGAACACCACGTTCCTGCCGAAAAAGGGCGGCTTTGATTCGCAGGTCAACTTCAACGTGGACCAGCTGGACAAAAACGGCAACGACCTCAACGGCCTCGGCGGCGCCCAGCCCGGGTCCACCATGAAGCCGTTCACGTTCGCGGAGTGGTTGAACGAGGGCAAGTCCATGAACACCGTGGTCAATGCCGCCCAGCGCCAGTATCCGCTGAACTTCCCGTGGCGCAACAGCTGCGGAGTGGTCACCGGCGCGTACAACAGCGCGGAGGAGGGCCTCGGCGCAGCCCAGGACCTGCAGAACGCAGAACCGCAGTTCTACCGGTACATGCCTGTCCTCTTCGGACTCTACAACTCCATCAACACCGCCACCTTTGCCTCAGCCGCACAGCTTGACTTCTGCGGCATCCAGAAGGTTGTGGACGCCGTCGGGCTCCACAGCGGCCTGCCCAGCAACGGGGATCCCAACCCCAAGATCAACATGTTCACCCTGGGTAACCTGCTTGGCTCAACGCAGACGGCCCCGCTGACCATGGCAAGCGCGTTCGCCACGTTCGCGAACGATGGCAAGTACTGCGAGCCCATCGCCATCACCTCGGTCACCGACCAGAGCGGCGCCGAGCTGCCGGCGCAGAGCAGCAGCTGCCGCGACGCAATCAAGCCCGAGGTTGCCCGGGGCGTCAACTATGCCCTGCAGGAAGTCATGAACGTCGGCTCCGGCTCGCTGATCCAGCCGCGGCTGTCCACCGATACCAACTTCCCGGTAGCCGCGAAGACCGGTACCTCCAACCTCAATGAATCCACCTGGGTGGTGGGGCACACCACCGGGCTTGCCACCGCTGCCTGGTTTGGCGATCCGCTGGGGGCCCAAAACCGGCCGGGCCGGAACCTAACCTTCAACGGCCAGTTCTACGAGTCCCTTGACGGTTACATGATCGCCGGACCGATGTTCTCCCGGTTCATGTCCCAGACCGCCCCCGCTTACGGCACCGACCCGTTCCCGGAACCGCCCAACAACATGGTGAACGGCACCCCAACCAGGACGCCCGGCTCCGAGGGCACTTCCCCCGCGACGGAGCCGTCAACCCCTGCTGCGGACAATCCGGGCAACAGCGAGAAGAAGGACTAGCCGCCCATGGCCGTCAGCCCTGCCTTGGCCAGCCGCGTCCGGAACATCGGGCGCGGCTTTGCCGTGACCGCCGCCACCGGCACTGCAGCGGGTCTCGCGGCCTTCGGGTATGGGCTGTGGGAGAGGAACCAGTTTGTCCTGCGCGAAGAAACCCTGCCCATCCTGCCGGCAGGCCAGGCGCCCTTCCGGGTCCTGCACCTGAGCGACATCCACTTTGTCCCCGGCCAGGACACCAAGGCGGCGTGGCTTGAGTCCCTGGCCTCGCTGAAGCCGGACCTGGTGGTCAACACCGGAGACAACCTCAGCCATGCCAAAGGCATAGACCCCCTCCTCAAGGCACTGCGCCCGCTCCTGGAATTTCCCGGCGTGTTCGTGCCCGGGTCCAACGACTACTACGCCCCCAGCCTCAAGAACCCCGCGTCCTATCTGCTGGGGCCTTCGAAGGCCAAACCGAAACCAACGGAACTGGACTGGCCGCGGCTGCGCTCCGGGTTCGGCATGGGCGGCTGGGTGGACCTCACCAACCGGCACCAGTCGGTGGTACTGAAGGGCATCCGCTTCGACTTCTCCGGTGTGGACGATCCGCACCTGAGCCGGGAGCGCTACGCCGGCTGGCCGCGCGGCACCCGCAACCAGGACCGGGACCCGCACCTCCGCGTGGCAGTCATCCACGCCCCCTATCAGCGCGTGCTGGACCATTTCACCGAGGACGGCGCGGACCTGCTGCTTGCCGGCCACACCCATGGCGGCCAGCTCTGCGTCCCCGGCTACGGTGCCCTCGTAGCCAATTGCGACATCCCCACGTGGCGTGCCAAGGGACTCAACGATTGGGAAAGCAACGGACGTACGACGCCGGTAAACGTCTCGGGCGGCATCGGCACCTCACGTTTCGCCCCCGTCCGCATCGCCTGCAAGCCTGAGGCTGTGCTGCTGACGCTGACGTCCCGCGAATAGGGCGTGCGCCAGGGCGTGTGAACCGGCTCATGCCATGGCATAGGGTAGTTGCTACGGGAAACTACATTCGATTTAGAGCTTGAGAAGCGGGCATGGCCAAGCAGACCTCATTTTTCAGATCCATCAGCCGTCTCTACCCCCACGTTAGGCCGATCATCCCCCGGCTGGTGCTGGGACTCATCAGCGCCCTGCTGGCCAGCCTCGTGGCGCTGGCCATCCCCCAGGTGCTCCGCGTCCTCATCAATGAGTCGCTGAAGCCCGGTGGCGCCATGGCCGCCGTCTGGACCGCCGCCGTTGTGATCCTGATCCTCGGCATTGCCGAGGCAGTCCTCGTGGCCCTGCGCCGGCAGTTTGTGATTAACCCGGCAACCACCGTGGAAACCCGGATGCGGGTCTCCCTATACGGGCACCTGCAGAACCTGACGGTGTCCTTCCATGACCGCTGGGGCTCGGGCCAGCTGCTCTCCCGCGCCATGACGGACCTGAACTTCCTGCGCCGGTGGATGGCGTTCGGCGCCATCATGCTGGTGGTCACCACCCTGACGGTGGTCATCGGCATTGTGGTGATGTTCTCCATGAGCTGGCAGTTGGCCCTGATCTTTATGGCCGCCGCGGTGCCCATCATGGCCTACGGCTTCCGTTTCCGGACCCGCTTCAGCAAGGTGGCGCGCCAAAGCCAGGACCAGGCCGGCGACCTCGCCACCACCGTGGAGGAATCCGTCCACGGCATCCGCGTCCTGAAGGCGTTCGGCCGCAGCCGCGAGGCCCTGGAGAGCTTCAATGAGCAGGCCGAGGAACTCCGCCAGACCGAGATCGCCAAGGCGAAGCACCAGGCCACGTTCACCTTGGTGGTCACCCTGCTCCCGGAACTCGCCCTGGGCGCCGGGCTGGTGGTGGGCGTGATGCTGTGCGCCAGCGGCCAGCTGAGCATCGGTGCCCTCGTGGCCTTCTTCGCCACGGCGGCGGTCATTGCCATGCCGGTGGAATTCTCCGGCATGCTGCTGGCCATGGCACTGACCGCCAAGAGCGCAATCGACCGCCACTTCGAGGTGATGGATTCGGTCAACACCATCACCAGTCCCCCGGCCCCGCGCAAGCCATCGCTGCTGTTGGGCGCCCTGCGCTTCGACAGCGCCACCTTCGCGTATGAGGACGCCCCGGACAAGCCCATCCTGCAGGACATCAACCTGGACGTCCTGCCGGGCGAAACCATGGCGCTGGTGGGCATCACCGGCAGCGGCAAGAGTGCCATGATCCAGCTGGTCCCGCGGCTGTACGACGTCACGGCCGGTTCCATCACCATCGACGGCGTGGACCTGCGCGAGTTCGACGTCGACGAGCTCCGGCGGGTGGTGGGCGTCGCGTTCGAAGACACCACCCTGTTCTCCAATTCCGTCCGGGACAACGTGCTCCTCGGGGCGCAGGAGCGGACCGAGGAGGCCCTTGACGAGGCGCTGGACGTGGCTCAGGCGCACTTCGCGTACTCGCTGCCGGAGGGGGTGGACACGCTCATCGGCGAGGAGGGCCTGAGCCTGTCCGGCGGGCAGCGCCAGCGGATCGCCCTTGCCCGTGCCATCGCGGCACGGCCCCGGGTGCTGGTGCTGGATGACCCTCTGTCTGCCCTCGACGTGCACACGGAGGAACTGGTGGAAACCCGGCTCCGCGCAGTACTGAAGGACACCACCACGCTGATCGTCGCCCACCGCCCGTCCACGGTAGCGCTGGCCGACCGGGTGGCGCTGCTCGAGGGAGGCCGGATCGCCGCCGTCGGAACACATACCGAACTGCTGGCGCACAACCCCCACTACCGCTACGTCATCGCCAGCCTCGACCAGGAACCACGGGATCTGGACACGGAACTGTCGGAGCTCGAGGAAGCGGCAGATGCAGAGGAAATCACCCGATGAGCAACGCAACCTTCGGCACGGCCAACGAGGACAACGCCCACCTGAGCAAGGCGGAAAGCAAAACCGTACGACGGCGGTCGCTCGCCTTGCTTGCCAGGCTGATCCGTCCGGTGCGGCTCAGGTTCTGGCTGACCATCGCCACAGTGGTTCTCTCGCAGGCCGCGCGTGTGGCGGGCCCGGCGCTGATCGCCTTCGGCATCGACCATGCGCTGCCCGCGCTTCAGGCCGGTGACAACCTCCCGCTGGTGCTCACCGGCGTCGTCTACCTCCTCGCGGCGATCGCGACGGCGGGACTCACTGCCCTCTACGTCACCTCCACCGCGCGGCTCAGCCAGGCCATGCTGCTGGACCTGCGCGTCCGGGTCTTCCGGCACACCCAGCGCCTCAGCCTGGAATTCCACGAAAAGTACACCTCCGGCCGGATCATCGCCCGGCAGACCTCGGACCTGGAAGCCCTTCGCGAGCTCCTCGACTCCGGTGTCAGCTCACTGGCGTCCGGCCTGCTGTTTATGATCTTCACCGCCATCACGGTTTTTGTCCTCGACTGGCGCAGCGGGCTGGTTGTCCTGGCCGCCGGCGTGCCCATGTTCTTCCTGGCGCGCTGGTACCAGAAGCACTCCCAGATCGCATTCCGTGAGTCCCGGGTGGTATCCGCGCGGCTAATTATGCACTTTGTGGAAACCATGACCGGGATCCGCGCCGTCAAGGCCTTCCGCAAGGAGCAGGAGAACGCTGAACGCTACGGCGAGCTTGCCGAGGACTACCGGCATGTCACCGTGCGGTCCATCAACCTCAACGGCATTTTCCAGCCGGGCCTGGTGCTGATCGGGAACGTTTGTGTGGCCGTGGTGCTGCTGTTCGGCGGGTTCCGTGTGCTGGACGGGGACCTTGCGGTTGGCGTGCTGCTGGCGCTGATCCTCTCCACCAAGCGCTTCTTTCAGCCGGTGGACCAGATGGCCATGTTCTACAACTCCTTCCAGAGTGCCCAGGCCGCCCTGGAGAAGGTGTCCGGCCTCCTGGAGGAGGTTCCCACGGTCCGCCCGCCCAAGAACGCCGTGGCACTGCGGGACGCCAGCGGCTGCATCGACTTCAAGGGTGTGGAGTTCCGGTACGGTGACGGTCCGGTGGTCATCCCAGCCATGGACCTGCACATCCCTGCCGGCCAGACTGTGGCGCTGGTGGGCCAGACCGGTGCCGGCAAATCCACGCTGGCGAAACTGATCGCCCGCTTCTACGATGTCACCTCCGGTTCCCTTACCCTGGACGGCGTGGACCTCCGCAACCTCAGCACCACGGATCTGCGGCGGAACATTGTGATGGTCACCCAGGAGGCGTTCCTGTTCAGCGGTTCCGTGGCAGACAACATCGCCCTGGGCCGTCCGGAGGCCTCCCGGGAGGAGATCGAGGATGCTGCCCGGGCCGTGGGCGCCCACGGATTCATTACCGAACTCCCCGAAGGCTACGACACCGACGTCAACAAGCGCGGCGGCCGGGTCTCCTCCGGGCAGCGGCAGCTGATCAGCTTCGCGCGGGCGTTCCTGGCCCGGCCAGCGGTGCTGATCCTGGACGAGGCCACCTCGTCGCTGGACATCCCCTCGGAGCGCCTGGTGCAGACCGGCCTTGCGCGGCTCCTGCGGGCAACGTCCGACGCCGGCAGCGCGGCGGCTGCTACGGTTTCCGCTGCCGAACCGGGGCCAGGTGTCACCCCGGGCAGCGCCGCCGCCGGCGGCGGCCGGACGGCGCTGATCATCGCCCACCGGCTCTCCACGGTGGAAACGGCTGACCGGGTGCTGGTGGTCCACGACGGCCGCATCGTGGAGGACGGCACCCCTGCGGAACTCATCGGTGGCGGCGGACGGTTCGCGGACCTCCACGGCGCCTGGAAGGACTCCCTGGTCTAGGGATTTGGACCCCCCAGCAGAGCCGATTTCGTATCCGGGCAGGCATCCGTTATTCTTGTAAAGTTGCTTTTGCAGCGGATCGGGATGTGGCGCAGCTTGGTAGCGCGCGTCGTTCGGGACGACGAGGTCGCAGGTTCAAATCCTGTCATCCCGACCAAATGAAAGAGGGTCTCCTTAGGGAGGCCCTCTTTTTTCATCTCCTTGCACATGCTCGGGCGGGCAAAGAAATAGCCCCGAAGCAGACCATGCTTCGGGGCTATTGCCTCCTGCGAGGAGTCTTACACCGGGTCCGGCCAGATGCCAGTGTTGGTGGTGTAGGTCTTGCCATCCTTGACGGGCTTAATGGGCTTGACCGTCTTGGACATGGGATCCGGCCAGATGCCGGTAGCTACTACAGCAATACCCGAGTTGTCAGTGGTGGAACTTGCGGACAGTACGGCCGGAGCCGCCGCTGAAAACGCCAAGGCGCCGGCTAGAACGGCGGCTGCCGCTATCTTCTTGAACATATGAGATCCTCAATGCGAGTCGGATTCGTTACAAAGTCAGCACGTCCTTGTTGACACTTATTGTAAAATATCTTCCACAGGGACTGTCAAGCTTTACGTACAAAGACTGTCCAGAATTAGGAGGAAATCCCGTGGGCAACGGATTCGGGGAAAAGCTCCGAGCGGAGCGGCTTGAGCGAGGACTTACTCAAGCCGAACTCGGCAAGGACCTCTACTCCCCCAGCTACATTTCACTCCTTGAGACCGGCCGCCGGGAGCCCACGGCTGAAGTGATCGAGGAACTCGCCCGCAGGCTCGATCTGGCGCCGAAGGCCCTGGAAGCATGGAGCCAGCCCATCTCGGTTAACGATGCTGAATACGTGCTGGCCGGACTTTACGCCCGCCAGGCCTGGGATCTGCGGGATTACGAGCTGGCTGCCAGCCACGCCGCGACTGCGGCACAGATTGCCCTCGACGGCAAAAATACGAGTGCCTGGTGGAACATGACGTACATGCAGGCGGAGTGCCTCCTGAAGCACGGCGACGTCCAGGAATGCCAGCAAATCATTCAACGCCTGCTGGAACATCCCATGGCCACCGAGTCCATCGGCCTGGCAGTACGCGCCCGCCAGATGCTGGCCACTGTTTTCCATCGTGAGGGCCAGCTTTCCCTTGCCGTGGAACATTCTTTGGAGGCGGTAAAGCTGTCCGAACAGCTTCCAAAGAATTCCAACGTCATTATCGGTGCGCTCCGTGCCCTGATTGCTGCCCTGGCCGAGAGCGGACGGCTGGATGAAGCCTGGCGCTACTGCCAGACCATGAGTGAGCAGGTGGACGAAGATTCGATGTCCCAGCTTGCGGGTGAAGTGGCATGGGTGATCGGCAACGTGGCCTTCATGCGGCATGACCACAGGGAAGGCGTGCACCAGCACGAGCGTGCGGCCAAGTTACTGTCGCCTGCCAACGACATTGAATTGTGGGCCCGTTTCAACAAGGCGACGGCTACGGTGCGGCTCTCCGCCGGCATTGTCGAGCCGGAGACACTTTCCGCCATCGAGCGTGCCGAACTGGCTTTCTCGATCGTCCGCGGCACAAAGAGCGATGAGCTGGAAGTCGCTTTCATCCGCGCCCGCTGGCTCTACCTCACGGGAGACATCGTGACGGCCGTCGACCGGCTCCGTGACATCCACGCTGAATCCGACGCGCTCGCCAAGCACACCGCCGGCGAGGTTGCCCTCCTGCTCGGCAAGTCCCTGAAGGCCGCGGGCGAAGCTGACGAAGCCCTGAAGTACCTCCAGGAAGCACAAAAGGACTTCAGTTCAGCCGGAGCCCAGGACCGCGTCCAGCAAGCGCTGGACGCCATCCTCGAAATCAGGCTCTCCCAGGAGCGTGCCGCTGCTGCCGCCGCGAAGTCGGCCAGGGCAAGCTAGGCGAACGCCCGCCCGGTCAGTTTTTCGTACGCCTCGACGTAGCGGCTGCGGGTGCGGGTGACAACGTCCTCGGGCAACGCCGGCGGCGGCACATCTGAGCTCTTGTCCCAGCCGGATTCAGCCGACGTCAGCCAGTCGCGCACATACTGCTTGTCATACGATGGCTGGGCCTGCCCGGGCTGGTATGTGGCCGCGTCCCAGAATCGGGACGAGTCCGGGGTCAGGACCTCATCACCCAGGGTGATGGCGCCGGACACGGCGTCGTAGCCAAACTCCACCTTGGTATCAGCCAGGATGATGCCGCGTTCGCGGGCGATCTTCTCCGCCGTGGAGTAGATCTTCAGGGTCAGCTCGCTGAGGCGTCCGGCGATGTCATCGCCCACCATGGCCACAACATCGTCGTAGGAGATGTTCTCGTCATGCTCGCCGATTTCGGCCTTGGCCGACGGCGTGAAGATGGGCTGCTCCAGCCGTGAACCGTCCACCAGGCCTTCTGGCAGCGGAATCTCGCAGACTGTCCCGGCGGCCTTGTACTCAAGCAGCCCGGATCCGGTGAGGTAGCCGCGGGCGATGCATTCCACGGGGAACATGTCCAGCTTTTTGCAGATCATCGCACGGCCTTCCACAGCCGCGGGAACTCCGTCCTCCACCGTGGATGCCAGCACGTGGTGCACCACATCCAGCTGGTCGAACCACCATAGGCTCAGCTGGGTCAGGATGCGTCCCTTGTCCGGGATCTCGCTTGCCAGGACGTGGTCGTAGGCGCTGATGCGGTCGCTGGCCACCACCAGGACGCAGTCCTGGCCCACCTGCTCGCGGATGGACTCATCCGCCGGTTCGTACAGGTCGCGGACCTTGCCTGAATAGACGTGTGTCCAGCCCGGCAGGTCCAGGGTTGCCGTGCTGAAGCCGCGCTGCTGCTGTGGGTCCTGAGCGGAGTTGTCAGTCATGTTATGCCTTCGCCTTCGTGACAGGCAGCGAGCCGGTTGCGTTGGAGGCAACCTTGATCTCGCCGCGGGTCGCCTTGCGTCCGATGTCCGTCCGGAACTGGGAGCCCTCCAGCTGAACCAGTTCCACGCCGTCGTACGCCCGTTCCCGTGCCTCCACCAGGTCACTGCCGAGGGCAACCACGGCGAGCACGCGGCCACCGGCGGAGACCACCTTGCCGTGCTCGTCCAGCGCGGTGCCGGCGTGGATCACGTGTACACCCTCGAGCGCATCCACTTTCTTGAGGCCGCGGATCCGGTCACCGGTGCGCGGAGTATCGGGGTAGTTTTCGGACGCGACGACGACGGCGACGGCAGTCTCCTTGGACCAGCGCAGCTCGTCCGCCTTGTCCAGTTCGCCCTTGGCAGCTGCCAGCAGCAGCGCGCCGAGCGGGGTCTTGAGCCTGGCCAGCACGGCCTGGGTCTCGGGGTCGCCAAAGCGGACGTTGAACTCGATGACGCGGGTGCCGCGCGAGGTCAGGGCCAGGCCAACGAAGAGCACACCCACGAACGGGGTGCCGCGGTTGGCCATTTCGTTCACAGTGGGCTGGGCGACGCGCTCGATGACTTCGTCCACCAGTCCGGCGGGGGCCCATTCGAGTGGGGTGTACGCGCCCATGCCGCCGGTGTTGGGGCCTTCGTCGTTGTCGAAGATGCGTTTGAAGTCCTGCGCCGGGGACAGGGCCACGGTGTTGCGGCCGTCGCACAGGACAAAGACGGACACTTCGGGGCCATCAAGGAATTCCTCGATCACCACGGTGCCGCCGGCGTCGAAGCACGTCTGGGCGTGGGCCAGGGCTTCGTCACGGTTCTTGGTGACTACAACGCCCTTGCCTGCTGCGAGGCCGTCGTCCTTCACCACGTAGGGTGCGCCGAAGGTGTCCAGGGCCGAGGCCGCTTCCTCGGCGTTGGTGGCAACCATGGCCATGGCAGTGGGCACACCGGCTTCAGCCATGACTTCCTTGGCGAACGCCTTGGAGGCCTCCAGCTGGGCTGCGGCCTTGCTGGGTCCAAAGACCGGAATGCCGGCGTCGCGGACGGCGTCGGAGACCCCGGCAGCAAGCGGCGCCTCGGGCCCAACCACCACGAGGTCCACGCCGAGCTTGGTGGCCAGGGCCGCTACGGCGTCAGGATTATTCCCGTCGATGTTGTGGGTGGGGACCAGCTTGCTGATGCCGGCGTTGCCGGGAGCTGCATGGACCTCGGACACGTTGGGATCGGCGAGCAGGGAGCGGACAATGGCGTGTTCGCGGCCTCCAGGGCCAATGACGAGTACCTTCACAGTCACCAAGGGTACTTTGTGGACCCTGCCCTTTCCTAAGGCGGGTGTTCCTAATTCCTAAGGCGGGTGTTCCTAAGCTGTGTCCCCGCCGAACCATCCCTGTTGCCCGCCGTAACGAATCCACACCATGAAGAAGCTCGTGAACTGGCTCAGGGAACCCGCCGCTATGGCCGCATTGGGAGGTGTGGCAGCAGCCGCCGTCGTGCTCTCGGTGGCCGAACTGATCGGCGCGTTTTTTACGGCGCGGGCTACCCCCGTCATTGCACTGGGGTCCACATTCATCGACTTCACCCCGCCATGGATGAAGGATTTTGCCATTGCGACGTTCGGCACCAATGACAAGGCCGCGCTGTTTGTGGGGATGGGACTGACCATCTTCCTGCTTGCGTGCGTCCTGGGCGTCGTGGCTTACCGCAAATGGGCGCTGGGTGTGGCCGGTGTGCTGCTCATGGGATCGGTGATTGTGGCCAGCGTGGTGACACGGGCGGGCGTCAAGCCGGTGGATGCCATCCCCACCGTGCTGGGCACCCTGGCCGGCCTGGTGGTGCTGCGGCTATTGATTGCGCCGCTCTGGCGGCTCAAGTCCTGGCCGGAAGCGCCTGCCGGCACGGGGGCGGGGGAACCTGGCCGGCCTGCCACGAGCCGCCGCCGCTTCTTTGCCGCCACGGCCATTACGGTGGCGGGCGCCGGGATCGCGGCCACGGGCGGACGCCTGCTCAGCACCGCCCGCAACAACATCGCCAAAGCCAGGGAGTCCCTGCAGCTGCCCACGCCGGTGAAGGCTGCCGCCGCTGTGCCCCCAGGCGTGCAGTCCCCGGTGGCCGGCGTGACGCCGTGGATCACCCCCAACGGGGAGTTCTACCGGATCGACACAGCCCTGAGCGTCCCCGAAATCAACGTCGAGGACTGGGAACTGCGCGTCCACGGCCTGGTGGAGGAGGAAATTCGCCTGAGCTTCCAGGACCTGCTCGACGCCGACCTCATCGAATCGCATGTAACACTCACCTGCGTCTCCAATCCCGTGGGTGGAAACCTCGCCGGCAATGCGAAATGGCTGGGTCTCCCCCTCCGCGAAGTCCTTAAGAGGGCAAGGCCGCAGGCCGGGGCGGACATGGTGCTGTCCACGTCGATTGATGGCTTCAGCGCCTCCACGCCTCTGGAAGTCCTGCTGGATGACCGCGACGCGATGCTGGCCATCGGCATGAACGGCGAGCCGCTGCCGCTCGAACACGGCTATCCGGTGCGCATGGTGGTACCGGGACTGTACGGGTTTGTCTCCGCCACGAAATGGGTGGTGGACCTGGAAGTGACGCGTTTCGCGGACAGCAAGGCTTACTGGACGCAGCGCGGCTGGTCGGAGCGCGGGCCCATCAAGACCATGGCCCGGGTGGAGGTCCCGAAGTCCTTCGCCAAGGTTCCGGCAGGCCGCGTGGCGATTGGCGGGACGGCGTGGGCGCAGACCCGCGGCATCACTAAGGTGGAAGTCCAGATCGATAACACCCCGTGGGCCGAAGCCGTGCTGTCCAGCGAGGCGTCCCTCATCACCTGGCGCCAGTGGTCCTTCGACTGGGAAGCCACGCCGGGTCCGCATTACATCAAGGTCCGGGCCACGGACGGCACCGGTGAGGTGCAGACGGACCAGCGGGCCGATCCCGTCCCGAATGGTGCCTCCGGCTGGCAATCAGTCATGGTCACCGTGGAGTAGCCCGGCATTCCGCGGGCCTTCCGCAGGCCTTCCGCAGGCCTTCCGCAGGCCTTCCCTCCGGGGGGCATTACGCAGGCCTTCCGCAGTCCTTCCCTCCGGGGGACCTAGACTGGCAATATGCCGCACAACCCGCATGCCACGTTCACCGTGGACTCCGCTGTCGAACTCGCCGTCATTGAACGCAGCGGATTTGTGGAGTCCCGGCACATCGGTTCCGCAGTAGTAATGTCAGCCGACGGCAACGTGGTCACCGAACTTGGTGACATCAGGACTCCGCTCTACGCCCGCTCTTCGCTCAAACCGCTGCAGGCGCTGGCGTCCATGCAGTCCGGGGTCCCGCTGCGAGGCGCCCAGGTGGCAGTGGCCTGCGGCAGCCACGTGGGCTCCCTGGACCACATGGATGTGGTGGAGGGCATGCTCAAGGCCGCGGGTGTGAAAGAAGAACAGCTGCAGTGCCCCGCCGCCTGGCCGCAGGACGAAACGGCCCGCAACTGGCTGCTGCGCTCCGACCGCGGCAAGTCCAAGCTCGCATTCAACTGCTCCGGGAAACACGCGGCTTTCCTGTGGGCCTGCACGGAAAACGGCTGGGACACGCACAGCTACCTCGAGCCGAACCATCCGCTGCAGCAACGGGTCCGCAGCGTGATCGAAGAATACAGCGGCGAGCACATTGCCCATCTGGGCATTGACGGGTGCGGGGCACCGGTGGCCGCTATCTCGCTGACCGGACTGGCCCGCGCCTATTCCATGCTGGCCAAGGCGCCGGGAGACAAGAATTCCAACGCCCGCGCCGCTACCATCGCCACCTCCATGCTTGACTACCCCTGGGCCGTCCAGGGCCGCGGCGAGGCCAACACCATCGTGATGGACGAGCTGGGCGTTATCGCCAAGATCGGGGCCGAAGGCGTGCTGGCCATGGCCACACCCCAAGGCGTCTCAGTGGCCATCAAGATGCTGGACGGGAACCTGCGGGCCACCTCGCTGGTGGGCCTGACCCTCCTGGCGGCCGCCGGAGCCGTGGATATCCCCGGTGTCTCCAGCGTCCTGGAAAAAGTGGTTGCCCCGGTGATGGGCGGCAGCCACCCGGTGGGCAAGATCCGTCTGGGCCCGGCCGTGTCCGCACTCCTCGACTGATGGCGGTAGCACGCCGCCGGATCGGCATCGAAGAAGGCACGGCGGCACTGGCCGCGTGGCGGGAAGCCGCCGCAACGCCGTCGGACGCTCCACTCCCCCGCAGCGTCACCGCCACGGCCGTGCGGTACACGCTGGAGGAAGTGACGGCGCGGGCGCCGGGCAACTCGGTGGAGGTGCGGGTGCCGCCGTTCGGCGTCACCCAGTGCGTCGAGGGGCCGCGGCACACGCGCGGCACCCCGCCGAACGTGATCGAGTGCGACGCCGCCACCTGGCTGTCGTTGGTCACCGGCCAGTTGACGTGGGCGGACGCTGTCGCGGCGCACCGGTTGGCCGCGTCCGGACTGCGCGCGGACCTCTCAGCCCTCCTGCCGCTTTAGGGCATGTTGCCGGGTTGCCGTCCGAGGCTCCTGGCCGGGGCTACGTTCCGGGCTTGAGAACCACCTTGATGCAGCCGTCCTCTTTCTTCTGGAACTTCTCGTACAGGGCGGGCGCACCGTCCAGGCGAGCGGTGCGTGACCAGATCCATCACACCCAGCGGATCGGCGTCGTCCTCCACGAGCGGCAGCAGGTCATCGGTCCACCGCCGCACGTTGCACTGACCCATCCGCACCTGGATCTGCTTATCGAACATGGTCAGCAACGGCATGGGGCTGGCCTGGCCGCCGTACACCCCGCCGAGCGATACCGTTCCGCCACGACGCACGGCGTCGATGGAGGTGTGCAGCGCGGCCAGGCAGGTTGGTCACGGCGCTGCCCACTTCCTCCACGATGCCCATTGGTTCGTGCCCGATTACGTCCCTCTTGTGCATGTAGGGGCCGAGGACTTCGTAAAGGTGGAGATCTGATCCACAGATAGCCGTGGACGTGATCCGCACGATCGCATCCGTGGGTTCCTGGATCACGGGGTCGGGGACGTTTTCCACACTGACCGAGCGTTTGCCTTGCCACGTGAGTGCCTTCATGGTCTGCCTTTCTGTGGGGTCCGGGCTGGGGTCGGCCCTTCGACGCTAACCGGTTGACGCGGAAAAAGTAAGCAGACTGACTAAGTTCCTTGTGGAGGCCCGGGGCGGCCTCTAGCGTAGGGAGGGACAGCTTGTGACCCAGCGACAGTGAGGAGGCGCCACCATGGCGCTGTACCAGCCGGAACCCGTAGAGATCTCCACCAGAATGCGTCCCGGGGAATGGACGGACGCCACTCTTGCGGAACTCGTGGCCAGCTACCGGGCCAGGATCGTGGAGATGGGCGCTTCGGCTTCGGAGGTGGTGGAGGAGATCGAAAAGAACGACGACGGTTCGGTCAAGGTCAATGTCTCGTGGATCAAACCCGATCTGGCCGAGGAAGCGGGCTTCACCAGGGAGGGCACCACCAACGCCGAAGGCCGTCAGCCTTAGACGTTAATTTAGGTTCCCGGGGTCTGCGGCCCAGGCGTTTGCGGCTCCAGCCCGAGCAGCCTGCCGATGGCACTGTCCTGCAGGTTCTCGAGCAGGTCCCGCGGGCCGGCGTAGACCTCGGCGGCACCCGCATCAAAAAGTTCAGCGGCGCTCCTGCCGCCGCAGGTGACGCCGATGGCCGGCATCCCCAGTGCGGCGGCCGCCTTCATATCCCACACCGCATCCCCCACATACACGGCGCCGGCCGCCGGGACGCCGACGGCTTCC
The DNA here is from genome assembly GCF_031454915.1 of Pseudarthrobacter sulfonivorans. Lineage (GTDB taxonomy): Bacteria > Actinomycetota > Actinomycetes > Actinomycetales > Micrococcaceae > Arthrobacter > Arthrobacter sulfonivorans_C. The sequence continues at coordinate 258,941 of NZ_JAVDRS010000003.1, forward strand.
AGTGCCGCCACGAGGATGTCCGGGGCGGGCTTGCTTTCCTTGGCGTCATTGGAGCTGGTGGCGGCATGGATAAAGGCGTCCGCTGCGAGTGCCCTGCGGCTGGCCGCCAGGTCCTGTTTGCGCGCGGACGACGCCAGGGCGACGGCGAGTCCCCCGGCGTGGCACTGGGCAAGCAGGTCCTTAGCGCCGTCGAGCGGACGCAGTGACGGCCAGCTTGTGGCGAAAATCGCCGCATGGCTGGCCATGATGTCGGCGTCGGCATCCGTGTCCCGGCCTGCGGGGAGGAGGCTGTCCACCAGGCGGTCGCCGCCCATTCCCACGCACCAGTGGATGGCTGCCATGGGGACGTCATGCTGGTGCTGGCGAAATGCCTGCCACCACGCCATGGTGTGGACGTAGGCGGAATCCACCAGCGTCCCATCAACGTCGAAAAGTACGGCGCCCCGCCACCAGGTGGCGGGGCCATGGCTCTGCGGGACCATCACCTGACTGCAGCGCGCGGGGTCTTTGAAACCTTCCTGCCCCGGGAACCCGGGCTCTCCTTCGGGGCGGATACGGGACGAACGTGGTCTCGGATAACTGCCCCAGCACCATTGCTGCTGCAGTCCCTGATCAGGCCCGTGCCGGCGATCTCACGGGCCATCGCGACGCCGGCCACCGCGGCGCGCTTGGTGGGAAAAGTCACCGAGATTGCCATCAGGCCCCCTGAGCCGTCCAGCATCCTCACCCTGTAGCCGCCGTCAGGCGCATCAACCAGCTCAAAATGTCCGGCCATTACCAACCACCCCTCTTTTGGTCGCGGCGTGTGCTTTTGGGGCACTCCGCGAGTATTAGTAAGTTTACTTATCTATTCTCCGTAGTTGAAGGGGCCGGGCCACGGGCAGGTCGCTACTGACCTACCCTTTCTGGCTCCGGTTCCGACTCCGGCGGAATAGGGGTATCACTCCGGCGAACCATATCCTGATGCAGCTCGAGAGCGCTTGTCACAAGCGCGAAGTGGCTGAACGCCTGGGGCGTATTGCCCAGTTGCCGTCCCGCCCCCACAGCCCATTCCTCACTGAGCAGGCCCACATCGTTGCGCAGTTCCAGCAGCCGTTCGAAGAGCGCGGTGGCGTCCTGGCTGCGCCCGGCCCCCAGAAGCGCCTCCACCAGCCAGAAGGAGCAGGCCAGGAACACACCCTCGTCCCCCGGCAGCCCGTCGTCGCTGTCCGCTGGGCGGTAGCGCAGTACAAATCCATCCTCGGTCAGCTCACGCTGGATCGCGTCGATGGTTCCCACCACGCGGGGATCATCCGGCGGCAGGAACCCTACCCGCGGGATCAGCAGCAGGCTGGCATCAAGTTCCGGGCGCCCATACGACTGCACAAACGTGTTGCGCACAGGGTCGAAACCGTTGGACATGACGTCCTGGTGGATGGTGTCGCGAAGGGCTTCCCAGCGTTCCACGGGTCCTGGCAGCCCGAAGTCACGGACACCTTTGACCATCCGGTCAGCCGCTACCCAGGCCATCACCTTGGAATGGGTGAAATGGCGCCTCGGCCCGCGCATCTCCCACAGCCCGTTGTCCGGCTGGTCCCAGATGGTTTCCAGATGCTGCATCAGGGCGAGCTGCAGGTCCCAGGATTCATCGGTGTGTTTCAGCAGGGAGTTCCGGGTCAGCGCAAGGCAATCGAGCACCTCACCCCAGACGTCCAGCTGAAGCTGCTCGGCGGCGCCGTTGCCGGTCCGTACCGGCTTCGAATTCTCGTACCCGGCCAGCCAGGGCAGTTCCATCTCCGGAAGCCTGCGTTCGCCGTGGATTCCGTACATGATCTGCAGGTCGGCCGGATCGCCCGCCACGGCGCGGAGCAGCCAGTCACGCCAGGCGGCCGCCTCCGTCGTGTAGCCGGCAGCCAGCAGCGCCTGCAGCGTCAGGGTGGCGTCCCGGAGCCAGCAGTACCGGTAGTCCCAGTTGCGCGGACCACCGAGCTGTTCAGGCAGGGACGTAGTCACCGCCGCGACGATGCCGCCGGTGGGGGCGTACGTCAGGGCTTTGAGGGTCACGAGTGAGCGGACCACGGCGTCCTGGTACTTGCCCTGGACAGTGCACTGGGAAGCCCAGCCGCGCCAGTAGGCCAGCGTTGTGCCGAGCACGTGCTCCGCGTCCACGGTGTGGGGACGGGGAACATGGCTGGGCGCCCATGTCAGGACAAAGGGCACCCGTTCCCCGGCCTGGACCGTGAAGTCACTGATCGAGTGCATGTTTTCGCCATGGATGGGTGCCGTGGTGACGAAGTAGACCGCGTCCGGACCGGCGATGGCGTGCAGGCCGTGCTTGTCCTTCCGCACCCAGGGGACAATGTGCCCGTAGTCGAATCTCAAGGCCAGTTCGCTGTGCATCCTGACGCTCCCGGTGACGCCTTCCACGATCCGCACAATGTCCGCCACCTCGTCACGCGGCGGCATGAAATCAATGACCTTTACAGTGCCGTCCGGGGTTTCCCATTCCGTTTCGAGGACCAGGGTGCCGTCCCGGTAGCTGCGTCTGGTGCACGTGCCGCCGCCTTCGGGTGCCAGCAGCCAGCGTCCGGAGTCGGGCGTATCAACAAGCGCGCTGAAACAGGCCGGAGAATCGAAGCGGGGCAGACAGAGCCAATCGATGGAGCCCGCGGTGCTGACCAAGGCGCCGGTGTGTAGGTCGCCAACAACTGCATAATCCTCGATGAGCGCCATGACCTTACACTGCCACAAGGACGCCGCCCGCAGGGCAAGACAGGGGAAGCACGGCGCGGTAGCCTGACAGGACGGCCAGTCCCCGCAACACCGGAGGCACCATGATCCACCCCGCTTGCCCGGACGTCAGCTGACCGTGGCGATCCATATCGGCACCTCCGGCTGGAGCTACGACCATTGGGAAGGCGTGCTGTACCCGCCGGGCCTCCCGGCCAGGGACAGGCTGCAGCATTATGTTGCCCGGTTCAGCACCGTCGAGCTGAACGCCAGCTTTTACCGCTGGCCAAGGGATACCTCCTTCGCCAGTTGGCGCCGGCGGCTCCCGGACGGATTCGCCATGTCAGTCAAGGCTCCCCGGGGCCTGACGCACGCCAAGAAGCTTTACGCGCCCGAAGTATGGCTGGAGCGGATTGCCCGGTGCTGGCACGAGCTGGGTGACAAGCGGGCCGTGTTGCTGGTCCAGCTCCCTCCGCAGCTGGCACGCGATGACTCGAGACTGGATTACTTCCTCGCCAGGGTCCCGTGGTGGATTCGCGTGACCGTCGAGTTCCGGCATCCCAGCTGGGACCACCCGGACGTTTATTCACTGCTGGAACGGCACGGTGCCGCCTACTGCATCATGAGTGGCGCCCAGCTCCCGTGCATCCTTCGCGCCACCGCACCGTTCGTGTACATCCGGCTCCACGGTCCCGACCATCAGCACCTCTACGACGGCTCCTACTCGGATGCGGATCTGCAGTGGTGGGCGGACCGCATCAGGGAATGGTCGGCGTCGGGCCTCGACGTCTACGCCTATTTCAACAACGACGGCGGCGGGAACGCCGTGCGGAACGCCGGGACCCTCCGGTGGTTCCTTGGGGCGGGCTGACGTCACGCACGACGGCGGGACCGCCGCACGTGCCCTGCGCGGCGGTGCGCTGTGGCAGAGTGGAGGAATGGTCAGGGCTCCCCAGAACGCACCGCAGAACACTCCGCACCCAGCACCGCTGTCCGGCAGGCAGCTGTTCCGCCTGGCTCACCGGATTTCGGACACCGTCAACGGCACCCGCACGCGGCTCGCCGGACGATGGAATTTCGCGCCGCAGACCATCGCGTACCAGGGCTACGGGTCATCCACCGGGTGGGTGCGCGTCCTCGGCCGGGTCCTGCTGACCAAAAAGCCCACCCCCGGCAGCCGGGCAGAACACGCAGCCCTCAACGGCACCCAGAATGTCCGCGGCTGGCGGGCCTTCACCAGCGTTCCCGTGCAGCACACCGGGGTGGAAATCACCATCGGCGGCGTCACCACCCGGGTCAAGGCAGACCGGGGCGGGCTGATCGACACCGTGGTGGACGTGGCGCTTTCCCCAGGCTGGCACACCGCAACCCTGCAGGCTGACGGGACCGAACCGGTGGATGCGCTGATCCAGGTGATCGATGCCAACGCGAAGTTCGGCATCGTCTCCGACATCGACGACACCGTGATGGTGACCGCCTTGCCGAGGCCGTTCCTGGCACTCTGGAACACGTTTGTGCTCAGCGAAAGGGCACGTATGGCCACCCCCGGAATGGCTGTCCTGCTCGACCGGCTCACCCTGGAACACCCGGACGCCCCGGTCATCTACCTGTCCACCGGTCCGTGGAACGCCGCCCCCACCCTGAAGCGGTTCCTGGGCCGGAACATGTATCCGTCCGGCGCCCTCCTGCTCACGGACTGGGGCCTGACGCAGGACCGCTGGTTCCGCAGCGGGCAGGAACACAAGCACCGCAATTTGGAACGCCTCGCCACGGAATTCCCGGACATGCGGTGGCTCCTGATCGGCGACAACGGCCAGCACGACGAGCAGATCTACTCAGGCTTCGCCCAGGACCACGGGGACAAGGTTGCCGCCATCGCCATCCGGCAGCTCTCTGTCAGCGAGTCGGTCTTTGCAGGCGGCCACTCCGAGGACGGGGACCACACCACGTCGGTGGTGCCCTGGATCTATTCGACGGACGGCGCGGGAATGGCCAAACAGCTTAGGGTCCTGGACCTGCTCTAAACCCCCCTCACCTCAGGTGGAGGCACCCGAGGTGGTCACGCCGTCGTCGGGAACTTCTGCTGCGACTGGTTCCTCGCTCGCGGCCTGCGCGACGGCGGCACCCGCCGCCGCGGCGAGGTTCCGCTCCTCGATGAGCTCCTGGAACCAGAAATAGGATGCCTTAGGAGTCCTCTCCAGGGTCTCGCGATTGACATGCAGCAGGCCGAACGGCTGGTTGTAGCCCGCGGACCATTCAAAATTGTCCATCAGCGACCACACGTAGTAGCCGCGCAGGTCAATCGCCTCGGCTTCGCCGCCGGGAGCCGTGGCCTGCAACGCAGACTCGATGTGGTCCGAGAGGTATTTGAGGCGCCGCTCGTCCGGGATAAAAGTGGTGTTGGTGGACTTGTCCCGGACGATGATGTCCTCGAAGCTGGCGCCGCCTTCGGTGATGATCACCGGCGGCAGGTTCGGATAGCGCTCGGCCATCTCCTTGAGTGCAACCTTCATGTATTCGGGCTTGACCGGCCAGCCGTAGGAGGTGATATCCGCTTCGGGCCAGGTCACCACGTGGAACGGGGTGGCGCCATTTCCCGCAGCACTCAGGTCGCTGCCCATGGCTTCGGCCATGCTCGACGGCACGGCGCCTTCCCCGGGGCCCACCGCCACTTTCGTGGGCATGTAGTAGTTCAGGCCATAGAAATCCAACGGCTGGGAGATGATCTCCATGTCCTCGTCCGGATGCTCGAAGGAGCTAAAGAACTTCGCCGCCCGAATGAGGTCCGGATACTTGCCGGTGAGGACAGGGTCCGCGTAAAGCCGATTCTGGGCTATGTCCATCAGGCCGGCACTGATCTTGTCCAGGGGGTTGATGGAGTTGGGGACCATCGGCGAGTACACGTTGGTCATCCCGATCTCGCCGGGGACCCCTGCCGCCCGCAAGGCCTGGAGGGCCAGCCCGTGGCCAAGAAGCTGGTGGTGCACGGTGGGCAGTGCGTTGAGCATGAGGGCTTCGCCCGGCGAATGCAGGCCCAGCGTGTAGCCGTTGGTGGTGACGGTGGCGGGCTCATTGATGGTGCACCAGCGGGCTACGCGGTCGCCGTACGCCGCAGCCGCGATCGCGGCGAACTCTGCCAGTCGGTAGGAGGTGTCCCGGTTCATCCAGCCGCCGACTTCGTCCAGTGCCAGCGGCGTGTCCCAGTGATAGAGGGTGGCCATGGGGGAAATCCCGTTGGCGAGCAGCTCGTCCAGGAGGCGGTCGTAGAAGGCCAGGCCGGCAGGGTTCACCGGGCCGCTCCCGTTGGGCTGGATCCGTGACCAGGACAGCGAGAACCGGTAGGAGTCGACGCCGAGCTGTTTCATCAGTGCCACATCGTCCGGCATGCGGTGATAGTGGTCGCAGGCGATGGCCGGGCTGTGGTTTTCCACTATGGCACCGTCCTTGGCGGAAAACACGTCCCAGCCGGCCGGGCCCCGGCCGTCTTCAGTGAGTGCGCCCTCAATCTGGAAGGCTGCGGTGGCCACTCCCAGGGTGAAGTCCGTAGGGATAAGGGCTGCCAGGTCTTTGGCGGAAATATGCATGGTGTCAGCCCTCTATGAAACGAGAAACGTGGAACGGGTGAGATTCAGAATCGTACACCCCGCGCGGCTGTCGGGGCGGGCTGTTAGGGTCTGGGAATGGACGAAAAACTGGGGAAGTTCATCGACGATTTCGGCGCGCTGGTCCAACTGTCGCAGGCCGGAAACCACCGGCAGCAGAAAGGCCTGCAGCTGCTCCCGGCATTGACCGCGCACCTCAGGGCTCCTGCTGACGGGCTGTCCGTGGTGGAGGAGAAGATCCCGCCGCACCGCTTTGTGGACGCTGACATTGTGATGGCTGAGCTCGCAGCGCAGGACGCGGCCGGCCGGCTGGCGGGCATCGGCGGCGGGGGCCAGCGGCACCACCAGTCATTCAGTGACATGATCCAGCAGTCCCAGCTCTTTCCGCAGTTTCCGCTCGCCCAGCCTGACTATGCCAACCTGGCGGTAGGGCCGGACACGCAGCGGCAGGCCGTGGCCCTGGGCCTGTGGCTTTTCAGCTTCGCTGGGAGTCCGCTGGCCGTGTTGCAACGCGACGCCGACCCTCGCTCCGGACGCCAGACCGCATCGCTGGAGGTCCTGGCCACCAGCCCGGAAACGGCCACGAAATTCCTGGCGGAGTTCCGCCTGCGGCTGGATAACAACAGTGTCCTCAAGGGCCAGGTCATTTCCCTGGTGATGTCCGAATACGGCCCCAGCACTGCGGGTGTGACCTTCCACCACCGCCCCAGCCTGCCGGCGTCGGACGTCATCCTGCCCGTCGGACTGCTGCAGAAGGTGGCCGACCACACGGTGGGCATCGCCACCCACAGGGCGTCCCTCAAGGACCACGGCCAGCACCTCAAGCGCGGCATCCTTCTCTACGGCAGGCCGGGAACCGGCAAGACGCACACCGTCCGCCACCTGCTGGGCCAGACTGAAGGTTCGACGGCAATCCTCCTCTCGGGCGGGTCACTCGCCCGGATCTCCGAGGCCGCCCGCATGGCCCGCGCGCTCCAGCCATCCATCGTGGTGCTGGAGGACTGCGACCTCATTGCGGAGGACCGGAGCTTCGGGCACGGGCCGCAGCCGCTGCTGTTTGAGGTGCTGGACGCCATGGACGGGCTGGACGACGATGCGGACGTCGCGTTTGTCCTCACTACCAACCGGCCGGACCTGCTGGAACGGGCGCTGGCGCAGCGACCGGGCAGGGTGGACCTCGCCGTGGAAATCCCGCTGCCGGCACACGCCGAGCGGGTCCGGCTGCTGGAACTGTACGGCCGCCTCGTCGCCTTCAGCCCCGAGGCGCTCGATGCCGCCGCGGAACGGACCGAAGGCACCACTGCGTCCTTCGCCCGGGAACTGGTCCGCCGGGCCGTGGTGGCCGCCGCGCTGGAAGACGCGCCGGTGTCCGACTCCCACCTCAGTGCCGCTGTCGAGGATCTGATGGCCGACGCCGAAACGCTCACCCGCAGCCTGCTGGGCAGCGGCTCGGATTCGGCGGCTGGGCCTGGCCCCGGCTTCCCGGGCCCCGGCACCGTCTTCCCTGGGCCTGGCCTACTGTGAGCCGAACAGGAACTCCTTGGCGTGGGCCACGGCCTTCCGGTAGGCATCGTTCCTGAGGGTAATGAGGTGTTCGGTGTCGCCGTCGGCCGGTTCGAGGTAGCCCGTGTAGCCCGGCCGAAGGACCCAGATGTCACCGGCGGGCGGGAGATAGAACACCCCGAAGGAACGCTGCTGGCGCTCGTCCGCCGTCCACACCGGAACCACCGCGAGCGCCGCACCCGTTGCGGGGTTGATCCACTGTGCGCGCGGCACCGGCTCTTCGTGCGCCTCGGGATCGAGGAACGGGGCGGTGCCCTTGCCCCAGCGCTGCTCGAAGCGCTCGTGGAACGCCGGAATCAAATGGGAATCGTAGCGACGCCACTCACTCATTGTTGTGTCCGCCTCCTCGCGGTGATGCTGTGGTCCCGCCCTGCGGTTCTAGGTCCCCAGCGGGTTTAGTTTCCAGCGGTTTAGGTCCCAGCGGTCTCGGTCCACGGTCCGCTTTCCCAACGCACGGGTGTGATTCTGATGGTGTTGCCGGCCGGCACATTTCCGGCGCCCTTTCGGACCGGGATGACGATCGGTCCGGCACCCTGCGCGATTGTGCTTGTGCTTGTACGGTTCCGGTCGTAGGCTGCGCGCCGGGCGGGGTCACGCAGGACCGAGAAGGCCTGCATGATCTGCAGCAGCGCGCCCCGGTTCAGGTCGCCGCCATCTGCTCTGCCGCCGTCGAGGTCCGGATGGTGGGTGCGCATCAGGGCCCGGTAGGCACGGGAGATCTCCTGCTGGCTGGCAGCGGGCTTCACCCGCAGGACGTCGTAGTAGTCCGGCTTGCTGGTCATAGCGGCTTCCGGGATTCTCAAGGTGCATGGCGTCGCAGGGGTCGTGGCGCCGGGGCGCCGGCAACAAGCTGCCGGCGCCCCGGGGAAGAACTAGCCTCCGATCTCGTGCATCTGGCCCTTTGTTTCGATCTCGATCTTGCGCGGCTTGGCCTGCTCCGCCACGGGGATCCGCAGGGTCAGGACGCCCTGGTCGTAGCTGGCTTTGATGCGGTCCGTATCCAAGGTGTCGCCGAGGATCAGTTGGCGGCTGAACACGCCGCGGGGACGCTCCGAGGCCACCAGCTCTACGTTGGGCTGCGTCGGATCAAGGCGCTCCGCCCGCACCGTCAGGACGTTCCGCTCCACGTTCAGGTCCACGGAGTCGATTTTGACTCCGGGCAGGTCGAAGGCGACCACAAACTCACCGTCTTCCTGCCAGGCGTCCATCGGCATGGCCGCCGGCCGGGCCGCGGTTCCGAAGACCTGCTGGGTGAGCCGGTCCAGCTCACGGAACGGGTCCGTACGCATCAACATCATTTCCCACTCCTTCAGCAATGCAGTTGCATGATTCTGTTCTACCCACCTCCAGTTATCTATGGTGGTGGATATAGATTTTTTATAGCACCCGTGGGAAACTGAAGCAAGCCACTTTTGACAGGAATTTTGGAGCAGACATGACCGAGCCGGACTCCGGACGTGCACCTCAGCCCCGGGCCGGCCGGGCACTCTACGCCATCTCCGTGGCAGCCCAACTGGCGAGCACAGGCCAGCAGAACATCCGCCTCTACGAGACCCGCGGACTGCTCACGCCTGCCCGAACGTCCGGCGGAACACGGCAATACAGTGACGCCGACATCGCCGTCCTCCTGCACATCGGTGAACTGCTCGAGCAGGGACTCAACCTGGCCGGCATCGCAAAAGTCCTTGAACTGGAGGCCGCGAACGCAAGATTGCTCCGCGCCCTTAAACGGGCACGCTCACTCCCCGAGCGGTAGCGCTCTTCGGAAGCCGCCCGACGCCCGCGGGTCAGGCTCCGCTGCCACCGGCCAGCCGGTACGACTCCTCGAGGAGTTCTGCCAGTTCATCGCTGCCGATCCGAGCCAGCCGCACCAGCACCAACTGGGGTGACCGCTCGTGGTGCGGAGTCCAGAAGTACGTCTCGGGCTCAGTACCGGCCAGAGCTTCCCGCTCGGCGGTTTTGACCGTCAGCACACCGTCCTCCCAGATGCGCGCCATAAGGGTTTTCGCGAACCAGGCGGGCTGGCCCCAGCTGCTGCGTTCGGTGACGCCGGGCAGTGCAAGGCACATGCCGCGGACGTCCTGCTCGGTGGCCACGGCAGCTAGTCGCCCGGCGCGTCGGCCTTGGAGAGCTCGCCCGTGATACGTTCGCCCGGGATCCTGGCGGTGCGCCACGTGTCCAGGGCGATGACGGCGCCCAGGATGACCAATGACAGGGAGGCCGACGCCATGGCGTCGCTCAGCCAGTGATAGCCCAGGTAAAGCCGGCTCACTGCGGCCAGAACAATGCCGACACCCGCGCCGACAAAGCCCAGCACGGCAGCCCGCGTATTCTCCCGGCGCGAGAAGATCAGGAACGTGCCCACCAGCAGGAAGTCACAAGCCCCGAGGACGTGTCCGGAGGGAAACGAAAACGTGTGGTCAGCGCCGAACAGCATCAGCTCCACCGGCGGGCGGGAGCGCTGGACGATCTGCAGGATGATCTGTGACACGATCACACCGGTGAGCATGGCGGCAGCCAGGACAATGGGGCGCCAGGCGTGCTTCGCCGCGAACCCCCAGGCCACCGTGACCACCAGCACGATGATGGGCAAGGCGACGGGGCCGAAGATCACGGCGAGGAAGATCATGACACCGGTGAGCGCCTCGGAGCGGACGCCTAGCAGCCAGTCCCGGATCGGCTCGTCCGGTCCCCACGGGGCGGTGCCGCTTTGCACCACCCCAACAAGGGTGGCGATAAACACCAGGGTGCCCACCCCGATCAGGATCACTGCCCAGCGGTAGAGGGCCCTGCGCGCCCCGGGCTCCATGTAGCGTTCTTCCACCACGAATTTGTCGTGGAAGACGCGCCACCAGTGGGGGCCCTTCCCGGATTTTGCTGCCTGCTCTGCCACGTCAAACTTCCGTCCTGCGCTTTTGCTGACTTCCTTCAGATGAAGACTATCCCTGTAGCCTGACCGGATGGGCGCAATGAACGAACTGATCAACCGCGGAAATGTGGAAGCGCTGGCTGACCACCTGGCCACGGCTGCACCCGGGACCCGGTGGCCCAACGTGGCCGCGGCAGCAACAACGCTGGACGAGCTCAGCCTGCGCGGGCGGACCGACCAGGTCAGCGATGCCCTGTTGGCTGACTTCCGGCTCCCTCCTGGAGCTGACTACCCGACGGCGGCCCGCGTCTTCCGCAGCGCCTTGGACAACCTTGGTTTTACGGGCTGGATCCTGTGGCCGGTTTCCGAAACAGCCGTTACGCTGGCGCTCGAGTCGGACACCGCGGCGGACTTCGCTGACTGCCTGGCGCTCCTGGCCGAGCTCACCCCCCGGCTCACCGGTGAGTTTGCCATCCGGCGGCTGCTCGCCCGGGATCCCGACACGGCACTGCACATAATCCTCGAGTGGACGTCGCACGCTGACGAACACGTCCGCCGCCTGGCCTCTGAAGGCACCCGCGCCTACCTCCCGTGGGCGGTGCGGGTTCCGGCTTTGGTTGAGCGGCCCGAGGCGACCATCCCCATCCTTAACGCCCTGTACCGCGACCCTTCCGAATATGTGCGCAGGTCGGTAGCCAACCACCTCAACGATCTGGCCCGGCACTCAGCAGAGGCAGTGGTGGCGACGGCGGCCGGCTGGTTGGCGGCCCCGGACGCCAACACTGCGTGGGTGGTGCGGCACGGCCTGCGGACCCTGATCAAGAAAGGCCACCCCGCGGCGCTGGCACTCCAGGGGTTCGCGCCGGCGTCGGTGGCTGTCACGGCACTAAGGCTGGACCGTCAGGTTGTGGCGATGCCGGAAGACCTCGGGTTCGAATTCGAGATCTCCAACACCGGCCCCGCGGACGCCCAGCTGGCGGTGGACTACGCGGTCCACTACCGCAAAGCAAACGGCAGCCAATCGGTGAAGATCTTCAAACTGACGGCACTGACCCTTGCCGCCGGCGAGACCAGAAAGCTGGCCAAGCGCCACGCCTTCAAACCGATGACCACGCGCGTCCACCACCCTGGCTTGCACGCCCTGGAACTCCAGATCAACGGTGTCCGGCACGGTCATACGGAGTTCGAAGTCCGGACCTGACGCGCGAGGGCAGGAAGCACGCGGGCAGGCACAGCGGGTACCTGTATCAACAGCCACTCCCACAACGGCCGGATGTGCGGTTGGCTATTGGAAGGAACCTGCGGGCTCAAGCCCGGACAAAGTGTAAGGAAACAAAAATGCGAGCAACCATCATGTACGGCGCCGGTGACGTGCGCGTGGAAAACGTGCCCGATCCCGCCATCCAGGACCCCACCGATGCCATCGTGCGGATCGTCAACTCCTGCATCTGCGGCTCTGACCTACACCCGTACCACGGCATGGAGGCCACCACACAGGGATCACCGATGGGCCACGAGTTCATCGGCGTCGTGGAGGAAACGGGAAGGGACGTGTCCACCCTGAAAAGGGGCGACTTCGTCATCGCGCCCTTCGCCTGGTCCGACGGGACCTGCGATTTCTGCCGTGAGGGCCTACAGACGTCCTGCCGGCACGGCGGGTTCTGGGCGGGTAACGGCATCGGCGGCGCCCAGGCCGAGGCCATTCGCGTCCCGTTTGCTGATGGCACCCTGGTCAAGGCCCCGGTGGGCGAGGACAGCGAACTGCTGCCCTCCCTGCTGACCCTCTCTGATGTCTACGGCACCGGCTACCACGCCGCCATCAAGGCAGGTGTCAACGCCCGGACCACTGTCACGGTGATCGGCGACGGCGCCGTCGGGCTGATGGCGGTGTTGTCCGCCAAGCAACTGGGTGCCGAGCAGATCATCCTGATGGGCCGGCACAAGGCCCGCACGGACCTGGGCATCGAATACGGCGCCACCGACGTTGTGGCCGAGCGCGGCGAGGCCGGCATCGAGCGGGTGCGCGAGCTGAGCGGCGGCGACGGCACGCACACCGTCCTCGAGTGTGTGGGGCACCGGCCGGCGTATGACCAAGCGCTTGGTGTTATCCGTCCCGGCGGTGTCATCAGCCGCGTCGGCGTGCCCCAGTACGAGGACGCCCCGATCGGCTTCGGCTCCATGTTCGGTCCGAACATCACCCTTACCGGCGGCCCGGCCCCCGTCCGCGCTTACATTGAGACGCTGCTGCCCGGCGTCCTTGACGGCACCGTGAACCCGGGCAAGGTGTTTGACCGTACTATCAGCCTGAACGAGGTCCCGGCCGGCTACCGTGCCATGGACTCCCGCGAAGCCCTGAAAGTCCTTGTCCGTCCGTAGCGTCACTTTCGAAAGGGAAAACCTATGGCTACCTGGCTCATCACAGGCTGCTCCACCGGACTCGGTCGCGCGCTCGCCCAAGCCGTGCTCGCCCACGGCCACAACGCCGTCGTCACCGCCCGCAACGTCACCACGGTGGAAGGCATCGCGGCCGCCTACCCTGACACGGCCCTGCCCCTTCCGCTCGACGTCATCAACAGCGCCGAGATCAAATCCGTGGTGCAGCAGGCCCGGACGCGCTTTGGCGGGATCGATGTCCTGGTCAACAACGCCGGCTACGGTTACCGTGCCGCGGTTGAAGAAGCGGACGACGGCGACATCCGGGAACTGTTCGACACCAATTTTTTCGGCGCTGTCAGCATGATCAAGGCCGTCCTCCCCTCGATGCGCGCCAAGGGAGCCGGGGCCATCCTGAACATTTCCTCGATCGGGGCGCGCATCTCACCACCCGGGTCCGGATATTACTCCGCGTCGAAGGCGGCCCTGGAAGGACTGTCCGGGTCCCTCCGCAAGGAGCTGAGGCCGCTGGGCATCAGCGTCACCGTGGTGGAACCCGGCGCGTTCCGCACCGACTTCGCCGGCCGCTCCCTCACCCAGTCCGCTGCGGCCATCGAGGACTATGCGGAAACGGCCGGAAAACGGCGCAAGGAAAACGACACAATGGACGGCACCCAGCCGGGTGATCCGGCCAAGGCGGCCGAAGCCATACTGGCGGTCGCCGAAAGCCCGGAACCGCCGTCGTTGCTGGTACTCGGCAAAGACGCTTTCGACGCGTTTGCCGCCGTCGCCGAGGCGGAACGCACCGACTTGGACACCTGGCGGGACCTCAGCCTCAGCACTGACATCTGAAGCGGGTTCAGGCACGCCGCCAATTCAGTCAGCGGACGGTTGCCCCACTTTGGGTGGCTGCCAGCAATACGAGCTCGTCCCGGCTGGGCAAGCCCTCCCAGTCTCCGGCGGTGCTGACGGCGAAGGCTCCCATCACCGTGCCACGCTGCAGGCGCCCGGCCACGTCTTCACCGTCGAGCAGGGCGGAGAGGTAGCCGGCGGTGAACGCGTCCCCGGCACCCACCGTGTCGATGCTGGTCACAGTCACGGCGGGGGCTTCGAACCGCCCGGCGGCGGTATGGACGCCGGCGCCGTGGGCACCCCGCTTCACCACTACTTCGGACACCCCGCGGCCAAGGAGCTCATCGGCAAGGGCGGTTTCGGCGTCGTCGTTTCCCAGGGAACCGGAGCCCCCCGGGGCTGCGGACGCCACAAGGTCAAGTTCGTCGTCGGACGCTATGAGGATGTCGGTGTGCCGGGCGAGGGGCGCCAGCACGGCGCGCGCCTCATCCCGGGTCCAGAGCTTGCTGCGGTAATTGACGTCGAGGGAGACCACCACGCCCTCTGCCGCGGCACGCTCGGCAGCGTAGGCCAGCGCCGCCCGGGCTTCAGGGCTGAGGGCGGCGGTGATGCCGGTCAGGTGCAGGACGCGCGCACCGGCGTTCAGGGCAAGGTCAACGTCGTCACGGCTGAGGGTGGAGCCCGCGGAACCGGCGCGGTAGTAGAACGCCCGGGTCAGGTCGGCGGTCCGCTGCTCGAGGAACATGACGCCCGTGCTGCGCGTCGTGTCCAGCCGGTGCTGAACCTGGACCCCCTCGGAGCGCAGCTGCCGCAGGATGTATTCACCGTGCGGATCCGCGCCAACAACACCGGCCCAGCTGACGCTGTGGCCCAGGCGCGCAACCCCAACGGCCACATTCGATTCTGCTCCGGCCACGTGCATGGCCAGGCTGCCGCCGGCGGACAGCGGCCCGGCTGAGCGCAGGGAGACCATGGACTCGCCGAAGGTCAGGAGGTCGACGGCGGTGCTCACCGCACGCCCGCGGCGGTTCGGCGGCCGAAAGCATCCGCCAGGTCAACGAAGGCGCGGGCACGCTCACGCATGGGCGCGAGGTCGCCGCCGGAGCCGGCGTTTCCGAACAGCGGCCCGCCGAGCCCGACGGCGATCGCCCCTGTTTCCCAATAACCCGCTGCCTCGTCGAGGCCCACTCCGCCAACCGGGATGAAGGGGATTTCGGGGAACGGATCGCGCAATGCCTTGAGGTAGCCGGGCCCGCCAATGGAAGCGGGGAAGAGCTTGACCGCGGTGGCCCCACGGTTCATGGCTTCGTACGCTTCACTGGGAGTCAGGGCGCCGGCGAGGACGGGAACGCCCTGCCGCGCCGACTCGGCGATCGAGGCCGCCAGCGCCGGGGTCACCATAAACTGGCCGCCTGCCTCTGCCACGTTGTCCACGTCCTGCACGGTCAGCACCGTCCCGCCGCCGACATAGCAGCCGGCCGGTGCTGCAGCGCGGACTTCGCGGATCGCTTCGAGGGCGCCGGGGGTGGTCAGGGCAATCTCGACGAAGCGGAATCCCTCCTCCATCGCTGCGAGGGCCGCCTTCGCGGCAGCCCCGCCGTCCGTGCCGCGGACGATGGCCACGAGCCGGGCTTCTTTGATTCCGGCCAGCAGGCCTTCAGGTGTAATGCCGCTGCTGTCAGTCACGTTGTTCACCATTCTGCGAAGGCTCCGTCCGCGTGGCGCCAGACCGGCCCGCGCCAGGCGTGGCCGCGTTTGTCGGCCGCGCGGACCACCGCTTCGTCGATTTCGATGCCGAGCCCGGGGCCGGTCAGCCGTTCAATGTGGCCGTCCACGAACCTCAGCGGGGTTTTGTCCACCACGTAGTCCAGGACTTCGGCGCCCTTGTTGTAGTGGATGCCGATGCTCTGTTCCTGGATCAGGAAGTTGGGTGTTGCGAAGCCCACCTGCAGGCAGGCCGCGAGGGCAAGGGGACCGAGCGGGCAGTGCGGGGCCAGCTGGACGTCGTAAATTTCGGCCAGCGAGGCGATCTTGCGGACCTCGGTGATGCCGCCGGCGTGCGAGAGGTCCGGCTGTGCCACGGCGATGCCTGCCTGCAGCGCGGGCAGGAATTCCTGCCGGCTGTAGAGACGCTCACCGGTGGACACCGGTGTAGTGGTGGACGACGTGAATTCGCGCAGCAGATGCGTGTTTTCCGGGACCACCGGCTCCTCGAGGAAGAACGGCCGGTAGGGTTCCAGCAGCGGTGCCACCCGGCGGGCGTTGGCCAGGCTGAAGCGGCCATGGAAGTCCACGGCTACGTCGCGGTGGTCGCCCAGCACTTCACGTGCCGCGGCAACCCGGCGGATGACGCCGTCGATCTCTGCCACCGAGGCGACCGGGCTCATCCGGCCGCTGGCATTCATTTTGACGGCGGTGAGGCCAACTTCCAGCTGGGCGCTGATCTGGTCGGCCACCTCGTTGGGCTCGTCGCCACCCACCCAGCCGTACATCCGGATCCGGTCGCGGACGTGGCCGCCCAGGAGCTGGTGTACGGGAGTGTTGAAGTGCTTGCCCGCGATGTCCCAGAGCGCCTGGTCCAGGCCCGAAACCGCGCTGGCCAGGATGGGCCCGCCCCGGTAGAAGGAGCCCTTGGTCATGACCTGCCAGTGGTCCTCGATCCGGAGCGCATCGTTGCCGATGAGCAGCTCGGCGAGCTGGTCGACGGCGGTGCGGACCGTTTCGCTGCGCCCCTCGCAGGTTGCCTCGCCCCAGCCCACGATGCCGCTCTCGGTTTCGATCCGGACAAACAGCCACCGCGGCGCGACGAGGAAGGTTTCGATTCTGCTGATGATGGTCATCTTGGCCTAGCCTTTAGTGGCGCCGGCGGTCATGCCGGACACGATGTATTTCTGCGTGAAGAGCGCAATGATCATGATGGGGATGGTCACCACTGTGGCGGCCGCCATCAGTCCGCCCCAGTCGATGCTGGCGTAGGAGACAAAGTCGAAGATGGCGACTGGGAGCGTCTTGGTCTTGGACCCGGAGAGCACCAGGGCGAACATAAAGTTGTTCCACGAAAAGATGAAGGACAGGATGCCGGCGGTGGCCATGCCGGCCACGGACAGCGGAAGCGTGATGCGCTGGAACGCGCCGATGGGGGTGAGTCCGTCCACCTGCGCCGATTCCTCCAGTTCCAGCGGGAGTGAATCGAAGTAGCTCATCATGATGTAGACGATCAGCGGCAGCGCGACGAACATGTGGCTGAGGATCAGCACCTCGAACCCGCCCACCATTTTCAGGTTGGAGAACACGTAGTACCAGGGCACCAGCAGCGAGACGCCCGGAATGACGCGGGCCATCAGGACCACCAGGGCTGAGCGGTGCATGGTGAACCGGCTCATGGCGTAGGCGGCCGGGACGCCCAGCACCAGGGAGAGGGCCGTGGAGACAAAAGCCACCCAGAAGCTGTTGAAGATGAAGACGAAGTAGTTGTTCCGCTGCAGGACATTCGCGTAGTTCTCGAATGTGGGGCTGAAGATGAACGATTTGGCGGTGTCGTAGATGTCAACGTTGGTCTTCAGCGAAGCCAGCAGCATCCAAAACAGCGGCGCCACCAGGAACAGCACCACGGCGATCAGGGCGGCTACGCGGAAGACCTTGTAGGCACGGGTGCCGAGGGGCTTCTTCGGGCGGCGGATCGGCAGCGGATGCCTGGCGGACGTCTGCTGCCCGGTGTTTCCGGTGTTTTCATTCACTACGGTCATTTGCTTACCGCTTTCTTGCGCATGGTCAGCAGCCACATGGAGCCGATGATGATCATGAAGAACAGGATCAGCACCGCGGAGGACAGCCCGTACTGGTTGTAGTCGAAACTCAGCCCGTAGGCGTAGACGTTCAGGGTCTCCACTTCGTGGAAGGATCCGCCGCCCTTGCCCTTGGTGGCGTACAGGATGTCGAAGGTCTTCAGGGCGTCGATGCCCCGGAGCAGGATAGCCACGATCACGGTGGGCATCATGAGCGGCAGTGTAATGAAGAAGAACCGCTGGAACGCGTTGGCGCCGTCCATGCGGGCCGCCTCGTCGGGCTCCTCGGACAGGGAGGTCAGACCGGCAAGCAGGATCAGGACCACCATGGGGGTCCACTGCCAGACGTCCATAAAGATGGTGGTGCCGAGTGCGGTGTCCTGGCCGGACAGCCAGGGCTGGGCGGGGATGCCCACGGCGCCGAGGAGCTGGTTCGCGAACCCGATGTTGGGATCAAAGATCAGCCGCCACATCATGCCGACGGCGACAGGGGTGGCTACGAGCGGCAACAGGATGGCTACCCGGACCCACTTTTCGCCGCGGAACGGGCGCCACAGCAGCAAGGCAATGCCCATGCCGAGCGCCACTTCGCAGACCAAGGCAACGCCGGTGAAGGTGAGGGTGCGGCCCACCGCAGGCCAGAAGCGTTCGACGTCGGACAGGACCGTCATGTAGTTTTCCAGCCCGATGAACTCGGTGGCTGCCCGTACGGAGCCCTGCGAATCCGTGAGGCTCAAGTACAAAGTCCAAGCCAGCGGGAAGATGATCAGGACGCCGACGAAGGCCATCGCCGGGGCTGCGAAAAGCCATTTGCGGTGCCGGTTGGCCCAGTCAGAGAATTTGTCGCGGCCACTGGGGGCACGGCCTGATTTCCGGGCTGAGCTGCGGGGAGAAGTCATTACAGACATGGTTCACCTAAGGAGTTGGGGGGTGAAGAGTTGCCCCGGCGGGACGGCAGCGTCACTGCCGTCCGGCCGGGGCTGTTGGGTGCACCGGGCCTCATCGGCTGAGCCCCGGCGCACCGTTGCGTTACTTCTTTTCGCTGTCCAGGAACTTCTGGAAGGCCTCGTGAGCCGAGTCGGCTGCGGCAGAGGCGTCGGCGCCGGTGATGCTGGCAACGATCGGCTCGCCAACGATTTCGCGGGCCTTGCCTACGGTGACTACCTCGGGACGGTCGTGGCCCACACCGTTCTTGGCACTGGTTGCAATGGCTTCGGCCAGGTCCTTCGGATAGGTGGAGGTTCCTGCGGAGTCAGCCCAGACAGAAGCACGGGGTCCGGGGACGCCGGCCTTCTGCGCGGCCAGGGTGCGTTCCTTGCTGGTTGCCCACTGGATGAACTTCCACGCGTTGTCCTGATTGCCCGAAGCCTGGTTCACGGCCAGGCCCCACGACGGGATGTTGTACGGCTTGGAACCTGCGGGGCCTGCCGGCAGGGCAGCAAAGCCGACAGTGTCGGCAACCTTGGACTTGGCGGGATCGGTGGCGTTCTTGTAGAGCGAGTCTGCCTCGGTGTAGAAGGCGGCCTTGCCCTGCGTGAAGATTGCCATCGCCTCGGGCCAGCTCATGTCCGTGCTGACGTTGGCGGGGCCGTAGTTCTTAATCAGGCCGCCGTAGTAGGCGTAGGCCTCTTTGGCAGCAGCCGAGTTGACGGTGGACTTGCCGCTGGAATCCGTGAAGTCGCCGCCGAAGCTGTACAGGAAGCTGGAGAACTGGGTGACGGCAGCGGACTTGCCTGTGCGGGCTACAAAGCCCGCGGTGCCCGGGTTGGCTTCCTTGATGGCCTTGGCGGCCGCTTCAAGCTCCTCCATGGTCTTGGGAACCTCAAGGCCGGCCGCCTTGAGCAGGTCCTTGCGGTAGTAAAGGACTTCGCGCTCGGTGATGATGGGGACGCCCACAACCTTGCCGTCAGCCGTGGTGGCCTTGACGGGGCCCTCTTGGTAGTCCTTCCAGTCCCAGCCGGAATCCGAGGACACCTTGCTGGTCAGGTCCGCGAGGTAGCCGTTCTTCGCGAACGCTTTGCCTTCCTGGAGCGGGCGGTACATCATGACGTCGATCTCGTCGCTGCCGGCGTTGAGCTTGACGTTGTACTGGTCTGAAAGCTGGTCTTCGCCGAGCTGGGTCAGTTCCACCTTGAGTCCGGAGGACTTCTCGAATTCCGGGATCGCGGCCTTGATGCCTTCGGTCCAGACGTGGTTGGCCAGCGTCACCCGGACGGTGCCCGATGCTTCGGCGTCGCTGCTGCCGCTGCCGCCGCAGGCTGTCAGCCCCAGCGAGAGTGCGGCGGCGACTGCCGCGTACTTCACTACTGAACGTCGCTTCATAACGACTCCCTTGCTGCTCCGGGCTGACGTCACTGTCCAGCCACATACAAATGCTTCTTTACATCTGCTCTGGAAGAGATCATAGGTAAATAAGACAGACTTAAACAACCCCTTTTGCAAACCAGTATGATTTATCTATGAAAACCCCAAAGGCGGAGTCCCCCACAGACCGGCACGCTGCGTTGGTCCAGAACCTAGGACTCGCCATCGCCGAGGGGTCCCTTGCACCGAATTCCCTGGTGCGGCTGGACGAGCTGGAGGTGCAGCACAAGGTATCCCGCTCGGTGGTCCGCGAGGCCGCCCGGGTTCTTTCCTCCAAGGGCATGCTGGCGTCCCGCAGGCGCTTCGGCACGGTGGTGCAGCCCGAAGAAGCGTGGAGCCTTTACGATCCCCAGGTGATCCGCTGGCGGCTCGCGTCGTCCCGCCGGTTGGAGCAGCTTCAGGCCTTGAACGAGCTCCGCGGGGCCATTGAACCACAGGCCGCCCGGCTCGCGGCCGAGCGGGCGTCCTGGGATGCCGGCAGCGATCTGGTCCATCTGGCAGCTCGCCTGTGGTCGGCGGGCCAGCGCGGCGACCAGGAGGAATTCCTGCGCCTGGACGTCGAGTTCCATTCCGCTGTCCTCAAGGCCTCAGGTAACGCCATGTTTTCCCAGCTCCATAATCTTGTGGCTGAGGTCCTCACCGGCAGGGCGGAGCACGGCCTGATGCCGCACCTGCCGGATCATGAAGCACTGCAGCTGCACGTTGACGTGGCCAGCGCCATCCAGCGCGGTGAGGCCGGCGCAGCGCATGCCGCCATGAGCAGGATTGTTCAACAGTTCGCCGAAGAGGTGGGCCACATCTGGTCCGAGCACCACCCTGCTGCACAAGACTCAGCCCGGCAATACCCATCCCGGCAAGCGGGTGAGTCCGACGGCGCCCCCCAACGGCCGCCGTCGGACTCCCGTTCCCAGCGGAGCAGTTAGAACGAACCGGTGGTGAACTGCCAGGTCCTGCTGGCCAGGTGATTGCCGGCGAGGTCACGGATGGCGGTGGCACCACCGGTGACGGTGACCGTGTATTTGGTCTTGGCCGACAGGGACTGCTGCGGGTCCAGGATCCACTGGTTGGTGGTGCCGTTGCGGAAGACGTTGGCCGGGGCTACTGCCCCGGTGGCGGCGTTCCTCACCGTTAATGTCGCCGCGCCGACGCCCTGGACTGCTTCATTGAAGGTGACGGTGAGGTTCTTGGTTCGCCGGACCAGGATGGCGTTGCTGCCTGGCGTGTAGCCCGTCACCACCGGTGCCAAGCCCGTGACGAACGTCCAGCTCGTGGTGGCCAGCGGTGTGCCCGCGCCGTCACGGATGGCGGTGGCACCACCGGTCAGCGTTGCCGTGAATTTCCCGTCCCCGGCCAGGTTGGCGGACGGGTCCAGGGTGGCCGTCCTTGTGGTCGCGTTATAGCTGACCGTTGCCGGGATGGCTGTCCCGGCGGCGTTACGGAGCACAAAGGTTCCGGCGCCGACGCCCTGGACAGCGGCACTGAAGGTAGCGGTCACGTTGCTTCCCAGTTGCACCGCCGTCGAACCCGCCGCCGGAGTCCTGGCAGTCACGGTGGGCGCCGGAGCAACGGGAGCGGGAGCAGGAGCGGCGGGAGCCGCGGCGGCGGAAAACAGCAGGCGGTTCGGCGTGCCGGTCGCGGCGCCGGTGATGGCGCCGGCCGTGGCGTTCGCGGCCAGGGCCGATGCCACCTGGGCGGGGGTGAGGCCCGGGCTCTGGGACAGCAGCGCCGCCGCGACGCCGGCCGCGTGGGGCGTGGCCATGGAGGTGCCGGACATGGATGCGGTGGCCGTGTTGGACGTGTGGGCGGCGGAGGTGATCCCGACTCCGGGCGCGTAGAGGTCCACGCAGGAGCCGAAGTTGGAGAAGGACGCCTGGCGGTCTGCGGAATCGCTCGCTGCAACAGTGACCGCAGCCGGCAGCCGCGCCGGTGAGCTGGCGCAGGCGTCCGTGGCGGAGTTGCCGGCGGCAACCAGGGCAGTGACGCCGTCGTTGATCACGGCCTGGACCGCGGAATCCACGGCCGCACTCGCCGGGCCGCCCACGCTCAGGTTGACCACGGCCGGCGTTCCGGCGGCGTGGTGGGCGACGATCCAGTCGAGGCCGGCCACAACGTCGGAGTTGAAGCCGGAGCCGGTACAGTCGAGGACGCGGACGGGAACGATCGCTGCGCCCTTTGCCACGCCGTAGGTTGACCCCGCGATTGTTCCGGCAACATGGGTGCCGTGGCCGTTGCAGTCCCCGGACCCGCGGCCATCCGCCACGGCGGTCCAACCCGCCGTGACGCGGCCGGAAAACTGGGAATGGGTGGCGAGCACCCCGGTGTCCACCACGTACGCGCTGACTCCGGCACCTGCCGACGTCCAGCTGTAGGAACCGGACAGGGGAAGGGCCCGCTGGTCTAGGCGGTCCAGTCCCCACGGTGCCGTCTGCTGCGTCTCGGAAACCGTGACCGGCGCGTCTATCTCCACCGAGGCAACGCCGGCCGAGTGGGACAGCGCCGCGGCCTGCGCCGGTGTTGCGGTCACCACGGCGCCGCGGAGAGCGTGCGAAAAAGAGCGTTCGACGCCGACGCCCTGGGACTTGAGGCGCGCCGCCTCCGTGGGTACGTCAGTTCCCGGAGCGTAACGGACCAGGTAGCGGGCGCTCGCTTCGTGACCGGTTCCGGCCCGGTCCGCGGCCGTCGCCGGCAGCGCGGGAGCCGCCAGGGCTGCGGCGGTGATCAACATCGTGGCTGCGGGCAGCACAAAACGGAGGGTGCGCATGGTGTTCCTAGCGTGGCGGTGCGGGCTGGTGGCGGTGATGCCTCCGCCTCCCCCAAGGTTAGGCGCCCGGTGGCCGCTGTTGCCGGGAATTTTGCCGATCCTGCGCCAACCCTTCGGCTGCTGCGGAAAACCATGGGTTGTCATGATGTCCGGCCGTTCCCAGTTCAGTCTTCAGTCGGCGTGGTGCGGTTCGAGTGGTACGACCTCCAGGTGTGTTGGGGCTCGAACCCGAGCAGGCGCCGGGCTTTGTCGATGGACAGCATGGTCTCGTGCTCGCCCAGCTCCTTGGTCACCGTGACGTTGGGAAACACCTCCGCGGCGAGGCCGGCGCTGGACCGGGACATGACGGTGTCAGCGTTCGCGATGATGAACGCTTCGAATCCCGGGCGGCCGTTTTCGAGGGCGCGTGCCACGGCCTGTGCCCCGTCGCGTCCATCAATGTAGCCCCAGAGGTTGAATTTCCGAGCTTTGGCATCGGCGTCGAACGACGGGAATTTCTCGTAGTCTTCCGGGTCCATCACGTTGGAGAACCGCAGGCCGGTGATGCTTAGCTCAGGATCCCAGCGCGTGAACTGGATGGCCATCTGCTCTTCGAGGTGCTTCACGAGCGAATAGGTGCTTTCGGGCCGGGCGGCGTAGTCCTCGTCCACCGGGATGTAGGGCGGGTCGGCGTCGAACGGCAGTCCCAGCACGGTCTCGCTGGAGGCGTACACCACCTTCTTGATGCCGGCCCGCCGCGCGGCTTGGAAAACGTTGTATGTGGAGAGCATGTTGTTCTCGAAGATGGCGGCTTCGGGAGCCATGCCCGGTGCCGGAATCGCTCCCAGATGGACCACGGCGTCGAAGTCACGGAGCCTGTCGTCCAGGCCAAGCAAGGCATCCATGACCTGGCCATAGTTCCGCAGGTCCACACGGGTCACCCTGTGGCTCCGTTCTCCGGTGAGGTCCAGGGTCAACACCTGATGGCCGTCATCGGTGAGCCTGCGGACCACATGCCGCCCGAGTTTGCCACTGCCGCCGGTCACCGCCATTCTCATGGGGTTACCCTTGCTGCGAGGAACTTCTCGACGGCGGCAATAGCACGTTTGGTGATTTCGGCCGGGTCACCGCTGCCGTCCACCGAGACCACCATCCCGCGGCCGGCATAGACCGCCACCACCTCGTGGGTCTCCCGGTGGTAGAGATCCAGCCGGCGCCGGAAGACCTCCACGGTGTCATCTTTGCGGCCCTGCTCCTTGGCCCGCTGGAGCATCCGCCGTTCCAGTTCGGAATCCTGGGCACGGAGTTCCACGACGGCGTCGAGCCGGTGACCCTGCGAAGCCAGCATGTTGTCCAGTTCCATGACCTGGGGCGCGGTCCGGGGGTACCCGTCCAGCAGGAAACCGGGCTGGACATCGGCGTCGAGGAGGCGGTCCTTGACCAGGGCGTTGGTGAGATGGTCCGGCACGAATGCACCGTCGTCGAGATATTTCGCGGCTTCCAGGCCCAGCGGGGTCTCCTGGCTGACGTTGGTCCGGAAGATTTCGCCAGTGGAGACAGCCGGGATGCTGAAGTGCTTGGCGATGTGTACCGCCTGGGTGCCCTTGCCGGATCCCGGCGGCCCGATGATGAGCAGTCTGGTCATGTCATGTCCCTCCGCGGCGCCATCGCCGGCTGGTTTCGGGTCCACCGCCGGCAGCGCCGGCGTGAGCTACATTCTGCCCACAAGGGGCACACATTGCCAGTGGCGGGGCCGCGGTGCCACGGCTCCAAATGTGGCATTTGTAATGTTCAGAGCTGTATATACTTCTGGTTACCGGTTTAGCAGCAGGCCGTTGGACAGTTCGTCGATCCAGCGATCGCCGCCACCTTGACGCCTTCATGGCAGGTTGCGTGGGTATTGCCGGATCGTTTTGACCTGAGCGAATGGCACTAAGAACCGTGGCCAGCGAGTCAACAGCACATACAGCTACATCAATCACTGATCACCTGCACGAAGAACTCCTCAACAGCACAGACGTTGAGGAGTTCCTGGACGAGCTCGCGCGCGTATCGGCGCGCAACCTGTCCGGGTCCGGCGACGAAGTGCTGTGCGGCATCATGCTGCTGCGCGAACGCAAAGCCGCCATTGTCGCCAGCAGCGGCCCGGCAGCCGAGGCGATCAGCCAGATCGAATACCAGTCAAGTGACAGCCCGGGCATGGCAGCTTCCGAGGAACAGGCGACGGTCCACGCTTCCGATCTGGAGCAGGAAGACCGCTGGCCGGAATACGCCGAAGCGGTGCTGGGCCACGGCATCCGGTCAGTCCTGGCCATCCCTTTCCAGCTGGAAGGTGAAACCAAAGCCACGCTGCTTTTGTACTCCCACCGGAGCGGCCGCTTCGAGGGCCGCATCCTGGAAACCGCCGAGGACTTCGTCCGGCAGACCTCCCTGGCACTGCGGCTGGCAGTGCGTTTCGCGCATTACAGCGAGACTGCGGCGCATCTTCGTGCCACCCTCGAGACCCGCACGGTGATCGACATGGCAGTGGGCATCATCATGGCCCAGAACCGCTGCAGCCAGCAGGAGGCTTTCGAGCTCCTCAAGGCCGCCTCGAGCACCCGCAATTCGAAGCTCCACAGCGTGGCCGCGGCGGTGGTCAGCGCACTGGGCCAAGGGCCCGCGCAGACGCACTACGACGGGTAGCGCCGGGACGGACCACAGCAGTCCGGCGTCAGGCGCCGTCACCGACGTCGGGTGGCCGCCCGGCGTCGGACCCTGCCACCACCACAAGGGCTCCCAGCAGCAGCGCGGCGTTCGCCCAGAAGATCCCGAGCACGCCGAGGGGCGCGGCGAAGGAGCCGACGGCGATGGGCAGCGTGATCTGCGCCAGCCGGTTGACGGTCATGCGCAGGCCCAGGACGGCACCGTGGCTCGAGGAGGCAGTCAGTGAGACCACCCAGGCCATGGTCAGCGGCTGAGGGATCCCAAGTCCAAGGCCGAGTCCCACCATCACCGCGATCGCACCCCAGGGGCCCACGAGCGGAAGGACTGCGAGCGACAGGACAGCCGCGCCGATGGACACGATCAGCATCGCCTTGCGCCCGAAGCGCCCGATCAGCCTTGTAAGGCCCACCCTGCTCGCCACGGAGACGGCCGCGCGAAGGGCAAGGAGAAGGCCCACGACGGCGGCACTGACGTTCTGTTCGGTCGCCCACACCGGGACGAACGCGTACATAAGATCCACTGTCACCAGCACGGCCCCGCTGACCACCAGCGAGCGCCACAGCCCGGGGGCCTTCAGGACACCGGCCACGCTGACCGTCTCGGCCGCGATTTTGTGCCGGCCCTTGCGCAGGCCGGCGTCCGTGCGCCGGAGGAAAAAGTAGGCCGGCGTTGCCAACGTGCTGAAGCCGAGGCACACCAGGAGTCCCAGGGTGGTGTCCGGCTGTGCTCCGGCGGGGATACCCAGCGACGCCACCAGTGTCACGGCGGGCGGACCGATAAGCTGGCCGATCGAAGCGGCTGCGGTCAGCGTCCCGAAGGCACTGTCCGTGGATCCATCCTTGCTGACGTGCGCCACAAAAGCCTGTTGGCCCACTATCACCATGAGGTGGCCCAGGCCGATGAGGGCACTGGCAGCCAGCAGGACGGGAAGCCCGCGGAAAGCGAGCATGGTGAGGGTCCCGGCCGCCGCAGTCAGCAGTCCGATGAAGGCCATGGCCGTGCCGCCGAACCTGTCGGCAAGCCGTCCCGCAGGCAGGGCTGTCAGCAGCGCGGGCAGGGCGAAGCTCGATGCCAGGACGCCGAGGAAGACCGGATCGGCGCCTTCAGCGAGCGCCCGGTATCCGATGATGAGCCGGATGCCTACCCACGAGGCCTGTGCCAGGACCGCTTGTGCGCTGAGGGCTGTCCGCCACCGGCCCTTCACGCCCGAAGGGGAATTTCGTCCGCTCCGCCCAACAGGCGGGTCAGATCCTCGATTCCGTCCCGGGCCGCCCTGTACCGGGCGGGGTCCAGGTGGAAAACTGCAAGCTGCAGCGCGTAGGCCAGGAGAACGGGAATCAGCTGGGTCCGGTATTCTCCGTCGTCGCCCCTCCTGGCGGTGATGAGGTGGTCCGGGCTGGGGCGGAAGTGGTAGCCCGGCACGTCGGAGATCAGGATGCTCTTGCCTCCCCTGCGGGCAGCCTCAGACACCAGCGCAGCAAGCTGGACGGGTGCTTCGCGCAGCGCGAAGCCGATCAGGGTGCTGTTTTCGTCGAAGCTGACGAACCGTTCAGCCAGATCCTTGGGAGCGGTCCCCAAGGTGACGATGGTCAGGCCCAGCCTGCGCAGACGCCGTGCCATCAGGTCACGGGTCGGCTTCTCATCGTCCCTCGAAAACAGGTAGATGGTCCGGGACTGGTGCAACGTCCGGGCCGCAGCATCGAGGTCTTCCTGGGAAACGAAGTGGGGCAAGCGCTTCAATGCAACGATTTCGTCGGCGACGAAAGCGGACAGGTCGTAGCCGGTGTCTCCGCGCATGATGCCGCCGTGATCCTCCTGGATCTGGGTCTCGTCCTTGCGCAGGTCGTTCCTGAGGTCCGGGTAGCCGCGGTAGCCCAGCTTCTTTGCCAGCCGCACAACGGTTGATTCATGGGTTTTTGCCCGGTCTGCAACTTCCGCGGCGGGAATGCCTGACATGTCATCGCCCATCAGGACGTTCATTACGCGCTCCTCGGAGGCGCTGAGCTGGACCGTACTGCTGGCCACTACTGCTTTGAAACCCACTCTGGCTCTCCTTTGAGATCCCTGCTCGAAACACTGTGATGCTTGACACTCTCTCACGGACATGCAATCCTGTGCAAGGTTGCAAGATTGGTTTACGGCCGATCCTGCTCTCCCTATTTTCTCCACTTTGCCGCAGAGAGGCGGACAACGAAGATGCAAACCCTCAACGCACCTGTTGCGCTTGAATGGACGGTGGCCTCAGCAGCCGTCGCCGGAGGGCTGGCCATGGCTGTGGTCGGCGCCGGGTACGGGCTGACCCATACCTCGGGTGTGGGGGCCGGATTCTTTCCCACGGTGGCCGGCACGCTCATGGCGTTGGCGGGCGTCCTCTGGGCTATCCAGCTCGTGGCTGCCCGCCGGACAGCCGTCCCGGCTCCCATCACGGGCGACACGGTTGAGTCGCTGCCGCCCCACCACGAGTCGGAATCAGCACTCGTATCCCTGCTCGATGACGACAACAGCGACGAGCCGGACGCTCCGGATTTCCCGGACCGCCAGGGTTGGGCACGCGTGGGAATCATCTCGGGCGCCGTCCTCCTGGCCGCCCTTCTCCTCCCCTTCCTGGGCTACACCATCGTGATGACGCTGATGCTGGGAACCATCCTGTTCTTCGTCAGCAAGCGGAAGCTCTGGATGGCCGCTGTGGTTGCCGTGGGCGCCGCCCTCGCGTCGCGGCTGGTCTTTGAGGTCTGGCTGGGGACGGCCCTGCCGACGGCCAGCATCGACTTCCTCGCAGGACTGGAGCTGTAGCCGTGGGATTCGATCAGCTCCTGGGTGGCCTGGCCACCGTCTTTACCCCCGAACACCTGCTGTTCGCCCTGCTCGGCTGCGTCCTGGGCATGCTGGTAGGCGTCCTGCCCGGTTTCGGTCCCGCGGCCGCCGTATCACTGCTCATCCCCGTGACCTTCGGCCTTGATGCGACCTCGGCAATCATCATGCTGGCCGCCATCCTCTACGGCGCTGCCTACGGCGGAACAACGACGGCGGTGCTGCTGCGGATTCCGGGCGAAGCCTCCTCCATTGCCACCACGCTGGACGGTTATCAGATGGCGAAAAGGGGCCGTGGCGGTCCCGCCCTCGTCATCGCCGCCATGGCTTCTTTCGTCGGCGGCCTGATCGGCGTCATTGGCTTTGTGGTGGTGGCACCCTTCAGCAGGCTCGCGCTGGAGTTCGGGGCCCCCGAACTGTTCCTGGTATCCCTCCTGGGGTTCGCCCTGATCACCAGCTTCGCCGGTTCCAACCCCGCCAAGGCCCTGCTGAGCGCGGCGGCCGGGCTGGCCATCGCCACCGTCGGCGTGGACTCCGGCGTCGGCATTGCCCGCTTCACCTTCGACATGCCCGAACTGTTCGACGGCCTGGGCCTGGTGGCGGTAGTGATGGGCGTCTTCGGCCTCAGTGAAGTCCTTGGCCAGGCCCAAAAAGGACCGCTGGGCGTGCCAAGCCCGTTGAAGGTTGCAAGGCTCCTGCCTACCCGCACCGACCTGCAGCGCTCAGCCTTCCCGTCGCTGCGCGGCTCATTGATCGGCTTCTTTATGGGCCTCCTGCCCGGTTCTCCCGGGGCAGCAACGTCGCTGGCATCCTACGCAGCGGAAAAGCGGATCTCCAAGCGCAGCAAGGAATTCGGCAAGGGCGCCGTGGAGGGCATCGCCGGTCCGGAAGCCGCGAACAACGCCCTGGCCGTCTCCTCCATGATCCCGCTGTTCACCCTGGGCATTCCCACCTCCGCCACCGTGGCCATCATGGCCGGCGCCTTCACCATGAACGGCCTCATCCCCGGGCCCCTGCTGTTCCGCGACAACCCGGACGTCGCCTGGGCCATCATCGCCAGCCTGATCGTGGGCAACCTGATTCTGCTGGTGCTCAACGTCCCGCTGGCCCGGGTCTGGATCGC
The DNA here is from genome assembly GCF_031454915.1 of Pseudarthrobacter sulfonivorans. Taxonomy (GTDB): domain Bacteria; phylum Actinomycetota; class Actinomycetes; order Actinomycetales; family Micrococcaceae; genus Arthrobacter; species Arthrobacter sulfonivorans_C. The sequence goes on from NZ_JAVDRS010000003.1 coordinate 288,438, forward strand.
TGTCCTGAAGGTCCCGTTCCACTACCTCATGGCCGCCATCCTGGCGTTTATGTTCCTGGGCACGTACTCCATCAACGGCAGCCCGTTCGACATCCTGATCATGCTGGGCGCGGGCATCCTGGGCTATATTTTCCAGCTGGTCAAGGTGCCGCTCACTCCCCTGGTCCTGGGACTCATCCTCGGCCCGCTGCTGGAAGAAAACTTCCAGCGGTCCCTGGCCCTCTCCCGCGGCGATTACAGCGTGTTCCTGCAGGGCCCCATCAGCCTCACGCTGATCGGCGTCGTTGTCCTGGCCATCCTGTTCGGCGCCGTCCGCCCCCTTATCGCTTCCATGCTGAAGAAAAAGACCACCACCCCCGTCGCACCAAAGGAGCTTGCGAAATGAAAAGACTCACTGCACTGACCACCACGGCGCTCGCCGCCGCCGTCGCCCTGGCCCTCACGGGCTGTGGCGGACAGGCCGGCAGCACCACCACAGCGGCCGCTGACTTCCCGAAGGCCGGGTCCACCATCGAGTGGATCGTGCCCTCGGCCGCCGGAGCAGGCAATGACATCCTCGCCCGCATCATTGCCCCCGCCATGCAGGAAGACCTCGGGGCCAATATCAAGGTGGTCAACAAGGAGGGCGGCAGCCAGGTGGTCGGCCTGAACTACGTGGCCCAGTCCAAGCCGGACGGCCTCACCTTTGGCAACACGAACATTCCGTCCATCCTGGGCCGCTACCTGGACCCGGCGAAGAAGGCGGCCTTTGACCGCAGCAGCTTCACGCCCATCGGCTCCTTCGCCACGAATTCCGTGGTGATTGGTGTCAACAAGGACAGCAAGTACAAGACCATCCAGGAACTGTTCAACGCCGTGAAGGCCGAACCGGGCAAGATCACAGTGGGCACAGACTCCCGCGCCGGCGACGACCACATCAACCTGCGACTACTGGAAGACCAGCTGGGCCTGGACTTCAACATCGTGCATTACAACAGCGGCGCGGACAAGGTGGCGGCCATCGTCTCCGGCGAAACCGACTTTGCCCTGGGTGGCGTGTCCAGTTTCTTTGGCCAGTACAAGTCCGGCGACATCAAGCTTCTGAGCGTCATCGAAGACACCACCAGCCCCTTCGTGCCGGACGTCCCCACCATGAAGAGCGCCGGCTACGACGTCAAACCCATGGCCAGCAACTTCGCCCTCTCCGTCCCGTCCAAGACGCCCAAGGAAGTTGTGGCAAAGCTTGAGGCCGCACTGAAGGCCGCCGCGGAGACGCCTGCTGTGCAGGAAAAGCTCAAGGGTGCGGCCACGCAGCCGGCCTGGGTCCCGGCCGGCGAGGTCAGCAAGATGTGGGAAGAGCGCGAGACCCTCATCAAGCCGGTCATCGATGAACTCCTGAAGCAGCAGTAACCATGGACACCACCAGAAAGGCCGGCGACACCATGCAGGCAGAACAGACATCCCCCCTCTCCACCGCTGAGCTGGTGCGCCGCCTGGCCGCCATCCCGGCAGCCAACATCGGCGACGCCCAGGAACGGATCGGCGTAGCCTCTGCGCTGTCACCAAGTTGGGCCGGAGCCAGGCTTGCCGGACCTGCCTATACGGTCTGGACCCGCCCGGGAGACAACCTCTACATCCACAAGGCCCTCGACGAGGCGCAGCCGGGCGACGTGATTGTGGTCAACGGCGGCGGGGACCAGTCCCGCGCCCTGATCGGCGACATGATCGGCCTCCGCGCCAAGAACCAGGGGCTGGCCGGGTTTGTGATCGACGGCGCCGTCCGCGACGCCGACGCCCTGGCGGACTGCGGGCTGCCGGTCTTCGCCCGCTCGGTCACGCCCGCCGGACCGTACAAGTTCGGCCCCGGCCGGCTGCAGCTCCCGGTGGCGATCGACGGCGTTGTGGTTTCCCCCGGCGACATCGTGGTGGCGGATGCCGACGGCGTGGTGGTGGTCCGGCGCGAGGAAGCCGAACAGGTCCTCGCCGAGGCGGAGAAGATCGAAGCACGAGAGGCGGCCAAGCGGATCGCGTTCGAAGGCGCCGCCGTCTGACCCGCTGACACCAGCCTGCGCGCAATGGCCGGTCCAACCACGGTTGGGCCGGCCATTGCGCTGCGGGCGCTACAGCTGGTCATAGAACAGCTCCGTCCCGCTGACCCGCACGCCGGACGTCGGCTGATGGGGCACCAGTTTTCCGCCGGGCATCACGTGCAGGACCTCAATGCCGTCGAGCAAGGCGGCGTGATCGGCGATCAGCCGCCGATGGCACCGCCACCACACGGTCTCGCTGCACATAATGGCAGCGGTCTGTTCCGCGGCCATCATCAGGAGCTCGCCGAGGGCCAGGGAAAACTCCGGAGACCTCATGTATGACGCGTAGGCCCTGAACGAGTCGTTGCGCAGCGCCACGTCCGGGGATTCCGGCGGAAGTTTCCGGAAACCGCCCAGCCGCTTCTCCCAGCGATAGGCGACGCCGGCCGCGGGCAGCCACTCTGCGAGCAGGTCCTTGCCGAAATGCGGAAACTTGCGGCTGCCGGGGGCGATGCGGACATCCACCAGGGATGTGACTCCTGCCGTGGCCAACAGTTCGGCGAACTGCTCCTGGCTGGCCGTTCCGTGGCCCACTGTCAACAAAGGGCGGTCTGCGGAATATGACATAGTAGCGATTTTCCACCTTCCCGGCCCGTACACTGGTTTTAAGCTGGCTCTGGGGGCTTTTATGGAAACTCATCGCGTCTGCCTCGTCATCGAGGACAACTACGATATCCGCGGGCTAATCACCGTTGTACTCACCCGCGCGGGCTTTGACGTGCGTGAAGCTGCCAGCGGGGCGGAGGGCATTGCGGCAGCAGCCGACCCCTGCGTTTCACTCATCACCTTGGATCTTGGCCTGCCGGACATGGACGGCCACGTGGTTGCCCGTGCTATCCGTGCGCTCAGCACCGCTCCCTTGCTGTTCCTCACCGCCCGGTCCGAACAGGATGATTACCTGGCCGGAATGGCCTCCGGCGCCGCAGCATACCTGACCAAGCCGTTCCACCCGAAGGAACTGCGGGAGGTGGCGCTGCAGCTTTGCCCGGCCACCGCCACGGCTCCGGCAACCCCGGACCCTGCCTCGCGCCAGCCTTAAAGGGCGGCACCGCCGGAGCAGGCAGCACCACGGGCCCAGACCCAACCGCGCTTTCACAGGCGCAGCACATCTCCGGCAAATCCCGGCGCTAGCTTGGCTGCCTAGAACTGAGGAATGACTCCTCTCAAGAACACAGAACGCAAGGGCAGCCGCGTACGGCGTGCCGTCGTCGCCGGGGCAGTTGCCCTCACACTGTCAGCGGGAGGTGCCACGGCCTGGGCCCTGGACCGCTTTGTGGTCCAGCACGTGGAAATCTCAGACGTCTCCGCGTATCAGGCCAGCCAACTGGGCGCCAGCCAGTCCGCCTCCGGTGAGGGCACCACCGCGGACACCACCACCGATTCCAGCGCTGCCACGGCGGTCACCGCCGAGACCTCCTATACCTCCGACCGCTCCAGCATCAACATATCCACGGTGACCACCGGCAGCGGCGACAGCACTGTCACCTACTACGTTGCCGACGTCGTGCTTGATGACGCCACCACCCTGCAGTCCGCCTTCGCCAACGACAGTTTCGGCGAGAACATCACCGAAACCACTTCCGCGATCGCCGAGGCCAACAATGCGGTCTTCGCCATCAACGGCGACTACTACGGCTTCCGGGACACCGGCATCGTGATCCGCAACGGCGTGGTGTTCCGCGACGAGGGCGCCCGCCAGGGCCTGGCGTTTTACCGCGACGGCACCGTCAAGGAGTACGACGAAACCACCACCACCGCAGAGCAGCTGGTGGCGGACGGCGTCTGGAACACCCTCTCCTTCGGCCCGTCCTTGCTGGACAACGGCGCGGTGGCCCAGGGCATCGAGGAGGTGGAGGTGGACACCAACTTCGGCAACCACTCCGTCCAGGGCGAACAGCCGCGGACCGCCGTCGGCGTCACCGACGAAAACCACCTGGTGTTTGTTGTGGTGGACGGCCGCAGCCCAGGCTACAGCGCGGGCGTGACCATGACCGGGCTGGCGGAAATCATGAAGGGCCTCGGCGCCACGACGGCGTACAACCTCGACGGCGGCGGCTCCTCCACCATGTACTTCAACGGTTCGCTGGTGAACAACCCGCTGGGCGAGAACAAGGAACGCGGCACCTCCGACATCCTATACATCTCGCAGTAGGTGGCGGCCATGATCATCCTGATCCCGGCTTACGAGCCGGACAGCCAACTGCCCGCCCTGATCCGTTCCATCCGTGACGCCGAGCCGTGGGCCACCGTGGTGGTGGTTGATGACGGCAGCGGGCCCGACTCCAAGGACGTGTTCGACGGCGTCAAGGCACTGGGTTGCCACGTCATCGGGTACGCGCGCAACCGGGGCAAAGGCTTCGCGCTGAAGACCGGCTTCGGTTTCATCGCGGACCACCTGCCCGGGCGGAACGTGGTCTGCGCTGACAGCGACGGCCAGCACACCGCCGCGGACATCCTTCGTGTGGCGGCCGCGGTATCGCTGGAGGGCACCGGCGACGGCCTGGCATTGGTGCTCGGCAGCCGGAACTTCACCGGCAACGTCCCGGCGCGCAGCAAGTTCGGCAACACCGCCACCAGGCTGCTGTTCTCCCTGGCCACCGGCGAGCGCATCGCCGACACGCAGACCGGCCTGCGCGGCTACCCGGCATCCATGCTCCCGTGGCTGCGCTCCGTCCGCGGCGAGCGCTACGAATACGAGCTGAACCTGCTGCTGGAAGCCAAACAGGCGGGCTATGCCATCCACAACGTGGACATCGCCACCGTCTATCTTGATCACAACTCCGGGTCGCACTTCCGGCCGCTGGCAGACTCGGTCCGTATTTACGCCCCGCTCCTGAAGTTCCTGGCGTCCTCGTTCGCCGCGTTCCTCGTGGACACCGTGGCGTTCCTGCTCCTGACCCTGGTCACCGACTCGCTGCTGGTTGCGGTGGCGGGTGCCCGGGCGGTCAGTTCTGCCGTCAACTTCCTGGTGAACCGGCGGATGGTGTTCGAGCACGGCAGGGACAAGCCGGCGGCCGCCGCCGGGCTGCGCTACTTCAGTCTGGTCCTGGTACTCCTCGCCGCCAACTATGGCCTCATCTCAGCCCTGGACGCCCTGTCCGTGGCCGCCCTGCCGGCGAAGATCCTGGCCGAAATTGTCCTCCTGGCCGTCAGCTACGCGGTACAGCAGCGGTACCTCTTTGCAGGGGAGACGGCTGGCACCTCAGAGCGGAATGCTGACATTCAGTCCCTGGACCTGAGCCTCGGCCACCATCCCGGGACGTTGCGCCGGTAGTCGAGGTACTGCTGGCCGTACGTGGAGGTGAGGGAAGGCTCTTCGTAACCCTTCACGAACGCGACCACCGCGGCGAGAACCATCACGGCGTAGGGCACAAGCCCCCAACTGCCGAACAGCAGCGCCTGGCCGAGGATGATGGTGAGCACCGCGAGGTACATCGGATTGCGCACGAATCGGTAGGCCCCCGTCACCACGAGCGTCTCGGTCGGCGCGACCGGAGCCGGCGTTCCGCGGTGCAGGGCGAACAGCGCGAAGGCGTGCAGGAGGAAACCCACGCCGATGGTGATCGCGATCCAGGCGATCGGCACAACGGCACAGGCCGCGCCGCCCCAGTCGTACCACCGCCAGCCGGAGATGAACCACGGGATAAAGCCTGCGACGACACCGGGCGCGAGGACGAGGAAGACGACCGATCCGATCCACGCCCGTGCCGACGGGGCTGCCTTCGCCATGCGCGCCAGACTAGCCCTATTCCCCGGACCGCGCGAGAAGCAGCAGCCCCGTCCCCTTATCCCTTGGTGCCCGTCTTTCCGGCGTAGGAGGTGGCCTGGCGGCGGACCTGGTCCACGTAGGAATCGGACTGGTTGTAGGAGTAGATGGCCTCAGTCCAGCCGTTCGCGGTGGTGAGGTCGCGGCCAGGGGCGCATAAGTAATCGGCCGCGCTGAGGGCGGCATCGTCGATGTTGAAGGGATCCGCTTTTCCATCACCGTTCCCGTCCCGCCCCGCCAGCTCCCAGGTGGTGGGAATGAACTGCATGGGTCCCACGGCACGGTCCCAGCGGGCATCGCCATCCAGGACGCCGGCGTCGGTATCAGCGATGGCCGCAAATCCGTTGCCGTCCAGGCTCGGGCCGACAATTGGCCCGCTCGCCTGCCCTGCGGGGGTCAGGCTTCCGCCACCGTAAGCTCCGTGGGCGGATTCGACGAAGCCGATGGCCGCCACCGTGTTCCAGCCAATCCCACACCCCGGAGCGGAATGATTGGCCGCCCCGGCCGCCGCCACGTAAGCGCGAAGTGCACGGGCGGGAATACCAGTCTGCGCGGCAGCCTGGATGAGCCACTCCGCGTCCGCGTTCCTGGTGATGTTCACGGCGGGAGTAATACCGGTGGAGAGCGTTTCGAGTTTCGCCTCCGCCCGTGGCGGAGCAGGAAGTGCCCCGCGGGTGTCCGCACTGGACTCCCGGAGCGCCCAGAACGACACCGCGGTGATGACGCAAATCGCGAACACACAGAAAACGAAGAGGCGTTTTAGGCGGAGAGCGAGGCCTCGGGAGTCAGTCACGGGTTCGATCCTATCGATCGAAGTCCGCCAGGAGGAACGGCGGCAGTCCGGGGAAACAGCAGATGAACGCCCTGCCAACACTCATATTCGGACCTGGGTTCCGTCACAGCACCTGCACAGTATCGCCGGGGATCGTAGAGAACAGCCCACCAACAGATTCCGGAGAATCCCGATGACTTCCCTTATTTTCATCGCCGCAGACCTCGCGGCCATCAGCATCCTCACGTTCGTTCTCTACCTGCGCCGGCACCGCCGACGCGACCTGGTGGTGTCCTACCTGGGTATGAACGTGGGTGTCCTTGCCGTGGCCACCGCCCTTTCCGGTTCCGCAGCCGGTCTGGGTCTGGGACTTGGGCTCTTCGGCGTCCTGTCCATCATCCGGCTCCGCTCCACCGAGCTGGCCCAGCACGAGGTGGCCTACTACTTCTCAGCCCTGGCGCTTGGCCTGATCGCGGGCCTCGGCATCGAACCCGTCTGGCTGACCGCCTCGCTGATGGGCCTGATCCTGCTGGTGATGTTCGTTGGCGACCACCCCCGAGTCCTGCCCGCCCACCGGCACCAGACGGTGATCCTGGACCGGGCCCTGACGGAGGACCGCGAACTGCACGCACGGCTCGAGGAAGTCCTGCACGGCAAGGTCCACTCCGCCACCATCCTGGAGCTCGACCTGGTCAACGACAAAACCATCGTGGATGTCCGCTACGCCTACAACCCCCGTACCGTCCAGCCTGCAGCCCACGCCGCCGGCGCGGCCATGACGACGGCGGCACCCCGGCACGCCGAACCGGCACCTCCGGTGACGTTCCCCGCGGAGGAATCAGTGCCGACGTCGTCCGCTCCCATCCCCGCTCCCGACCGCGCGGTGGACCCCGTCCATGCCACGGCAGGTGCGGCATGAGCGCCGGCGTCGTGAGCAGCCTCGTTGGCCTGCCGGCCGTCGGGCTGGAGGAACTGAACACCGAAGCCGCGCTGCAGACCAGGGTGGACCGCAAGTACGTGGTCCCCGAGGGGCTGGCGCAGGAGCTCCTGGCCACGTTCGACGCCGAAGTCCGGATCCTGGAGATGGACGGCTCCCGCTGCTTCGCCTACGACTCCGTCTACTTCGACACTGCGGAGCTGGACAGCTACCTGCTGGCCGCCTATGGCCGGCGCCGCCGGTACAAGATCCGGACCCGGACCTACGTGGACAGCGCCATCAGCTTCCTGGAGGTCAAAACCGAAGGCGCCCGCGAGGCAACGGTCAAGGAACGCATCCCGTACGAGCTCACGGACCGCGCCAGGCTGACGGCCGACGGCCTGGACTACGTCCAGGAAACCCTCGCCGCCGCGGTGGGCGGGGTGCCCGACGGCCCGCTCGAGCCGGTGCTCGAGACCCGCTATGACCGCACCACGCTCTACCTGCCGGAGTCGGGCAGCCGGGCCACCATCGATACGGACGTGACCTGGCAGCGGCCAGGCGAGCCGGCCTGGGTGCTGGACGGTGCGGTGATTGTTGAGACCAAGTCCGGCTCGGCTGCCGGCCCGCTGGACCGCCATCTCTGGGCCCACGGCGTCAGGCCGTCGAGGATTTCCAAGTTCGCCACCGGCATGGCGGCCCTCTGCCCCGATCTCCCGGCCAACCGCTGGAACCGCACACTCCGCCGCACGCTGGCTCTCCGGCCTGCAGCCTGACTGCTCCTCCCCCACATACGTCACGAAGGAACACACCATGAACCGCTTCCGCACCGCCCTGTCCGTCACCGCCCTTGCCCTCACCGTTGGCCTGGCCGGCTGCGCCTCCGCCGGGACGGCCGGCACCGGCACGTCCCTCACCGGGACCACCTCCACCGGCGGCTCGTCCACCTCCGGAACGGCCCAGGCCGCCGTCTCCCTGGACACCCTCGCCGCGGACACCCACTACGACGCCGACGACCTCACCTGGGATGCGGCCGCCGAAGTAGCCGTGACCCTGGCGGACGGCGCCAGCACTGTCGCCGCCGGAACATCGTCGTCCGCCGTGAAGGTCGATGGGAACACCGTCATCATCAGCGCGGCCGGCACGTACCGCCTGAGCGGTTCGCCGTCCGACGGCCAGGTGGTGGTGGCCGCCGGTGAGGAAGACGTGGTGCGGATCGTCCTGGACGGCGCCACGATCTCCAGCTCTACCGGCTCGCCGTTTGTGGTGCAGAGCGCCAACGAGGCCATCGTGTTCCTGGAGGACGGCACGTCCAACTCCCTGAGCGACGCCTCCACCTATGCCGAGACAGCGGAGGACGCCCCGAACGCGGCACTGTACTCCATGGCCGACCTCACCATCGCCGGCACGGGCTCGCTGGCCGTGGACGGCAACTTCAACGACGGCATCTCCTCCAAGGACGGCCTGGTGCTCGCCGCCGGCACCGTGACCGTGGACGCTACCGACGACGGGATCGTGGGCAAGGACTATGCGGTCCTGCTCGACGGCGCCTACCAGGTCACTGCCGGCGACGACGGCTTCAAGTCGGATAACGAGGAGGACGAAGGCCGCGGCTGGGTCCTCATCAACGGCGGAACCCTGAACGTCAGCGCCGTCGACGACGGCATCAAGGCGTTCAACACCTTGACCATCGCGTCCGGCGTCACCACCGTGGCCAAGTCCGAGGAGGGCCTGGAGGCCCAGCACATCGGGATGAGCGGCGGAACGGCCAGCATCACCGCCAACGACGACGGCGTGAACGCCTCGGGCGGGTCCTCCACTTCGGCGACGACCCAGGGTGGGATGGGCGGGGGCGGCGGCGAGATGGCCGTGGGCGACTACACGGTGGAAGTCACCGGCGGCTCGCTGACCATCAACGCACAAGGCGACGGCCTGGACTCCAACGGCAACGCCAGCATCTCCGGCGGCACCGTGGTGGTCAACGGCCCCACCAACTCCGGCAACGGCGCCCTGGATGTCAACGGCGAACTGGCCGTCACCGGTGGCACCGTTGCGGCGGCGGGAAGCGTGGGCATGGTGGTCACGCCGGGCACGTCCTCGACGCAGTCCGGCGTGCAGGTCACGCTCGGATCATCCGTCCCGGCCGGCACCGTGGTGCAGATCGCTGACTCTGCCGGCACCGTGGTGAGCGCTTTCGTGACCACCAAGGACACGGCGTCGCTGGTATTCTCCTCGGCCGCGATCACCGAAGGTGAGGAGTACACGGTCTACACCGGCGGCACGGCAACGGTCAGCGCCGGGCTGGGCGAAGGCTCCCTGGACGGCGCCACGAAGGTGGGCACCGTAACGGCCGGCGAGTACACGGCGTCGGAAGGCCCCGGCGGCGGAGGCGGCGGCTTCGGCCCCCGCTCCTAGCCCCTCCGCTGCCCACCCCTTCAGATGCTCCCTCGCTTTTTCCTGCATTAAGTGCGAGAGCGTCCGGGGTGGGGTGCTGTAACGATTCCGGTAAACGGCGCATACTTGAACGCACAGGCGGCCACGGCCATGGGAGGAAACCATGAAGTTTCTCGGAGCACTGATTGTCATCTGGCTGATCATCGGAGGAATCGCCGCCTGGCAGCGCGGCTACTTCGGCGGCGCCCCCGGAACCTGCGCCCAGGCGGGCACTGTGGCCGTGACCATCGTTGCCGGTCCCCTGAACTACATGGGCGTCAACCCGCAGATCGAGTGCGAACTGCCCCAGCCCTCCCCGTAGCCTCATCCTTGGAGCCGCGCCGGGCGTTGCCTAGAGTAGGGAACGCCGGGCGCGGCTTTGCGCGCTCTGCCCTGAACTTGATCCTGAACCTTCGAAAGGACCGCCTAGATGGCCTACGTCACCGTTGGAACCGAGAACAGCACCGATATCGAGATCTATTACGAGGACCACGGAAGCGGACAGCCTGTTGTCCTGATCCACGGCTACCCGCTGGACGGATCCTCATGGGAGAAGCAGACCACAGCGCTCCTGGATGCCGGCTACCGTGTCGTCACCTACGACCGCCGCGGGTTCGGCAAGTCCAGCAAGCCCACCAAGGGCTACGACTACGACACGTTCGCGGCTGACCTCAAGACCATCCTGGATTCGTTGGACCTCAACAACGCCGTACTCGCGGGCTTCTCCATGGGCACGGGTGAGGTGGCCCGGTACCTCAGCGCGTACGGTTCGGAGCGTGTAGCCCGGGCGGTGTTCCTGGGGTCCCTTGAACCGTTCCTGCTGAAGACGGACGACAATTCGGGTGGCGTCCCGCAGGAGGTCTTTGACGGACTCACCGGGGCCGTCACCGCCGACCGGTATGCCTTCTTCACGGAATTCTTCAAGAACTTCTACAACACCGACACCTTCCTGGGCACGCCGAGGCTCAGCCAGGAGGCCCTGGACGCCAGCTGGAACACGGCGTCCGGAGCCGGCGCCACCGCCTCCGTTGCGGCCCAGCCCACGTGGCTGACCGACTTCCGGGCCGACATTCCCAAGATCGATGTGCCGGCGCTGATTGTGCACGGCACGGCAGATAACATCCTGCCCATCGATTCGACGGGCCGGCTCTTTGCCAAGGCCCTGCCGAGCGCCCAGTACGTGGAGATCGAGGGTGCGCCGCACGGGCTGCTGTGGACGCACGCCGCAGAGGTCAACGAGGCCCTGTTGGCCTTCCTCAAGAAGTAGCAGGCACGAACACAAACAGTTGAGGGGCCAGGCTTTCGCCTGGCCCCTCAACTGTTGTGCGCTATTGCCCTGTTGCCTTCGCTCAGGCCTGCGCGGTCTTGCCCGGCAGCGCCAGCCTGAAGATCTTGCCCCAGGTGGATCCAACCTGCTTCAGCAGCGGACCCGTGGTGTACTTCAGGCCATAGCGCTGGCAGATTTCGCGGACCAGCGGCGCAACCTCGGCGTACCGGTTGGACGGCAGGTCCGGGAAGAGGTGGTGCTCGATCTGGTGCGACAGGTTGCCCGTCATCAGGTGCATGAACTTGGACCCGGAGATGTTGGCGGAACCAATCATCTGGCGGACGTACCAGTCCCCGCGGGTTTCGCCTTCCACCATTTCCTCGCTGAAGGTGTCCGTGCCTTCGGGGAAGTGGCCGCAGAAGATGACAGCGTGCGCCCAGACATTGCGGACAGCGTTGGCCGTCAGCGTGCCGTAGAGGGCCTGCTTGCCGGAACCGGTGAGCATGGCGACGGCGGGAGTGGCCGCGTAGTCCTTGGTGAACTGGGTGACCACCTTCTTACCCAGTGCCTTGAGGTCCTTGAGCAGGGCTTCCTTGGACTTCTTGCCCTCTTTGAAATCGTTCAGCTCGAGGTCGTAGATGGCAATGCCCCACTCGAAAAGGGGTGCCAGGATCGCGTTGTACAGCGGGTTGCCCAGGTTCATGGGCACCCACGGCTGGCTCTCGTCCATGCGCAGGAGGTTGTATCCGACGTCGTTGTCCTTGCCCACCACATTGGTCCAGCGGTGGTGCAGGTCATTGTGGGTATGCTGCCACGAGCGCGACGGCGTGACGAAGTCCCACTCCCACGTGGTGGAGTGGATATCCGGGTCCCGCATCCAGTCCCACTGGCCATGGAGCACGTTGTGCCCGATCTCCATGTTTTCGAGGATCTTGGCGAGGCTGAGGAGCGTGGTTCCGGTGACCCAGGCCGCCTTGTTCTTGCTGACCAGGAGAGCCGTCCGGCCCGAGATTTCCAGCCCGCGCTGGATCTTGATTATGCGCCGGATGTAGGCGGCGTCGGACGCGCCGCGCTTGGCGAGGATATCGTCGCGGATCGCGTCGAGTTCCCGCCCCAGCTCAGCTACCTGTTCATCCGAAAGGTGTGCTGCGGCGGGAGGGCGCACCGAAGGGCTGCCGGACTCTGCCAGCGCTCCGGGGCGCGTCCTTGCCGCTCCCGTCGGAGTCTTGCCTTCTGAAACTGTCTTCTTTTCTGAAACTACTGACATGCGGTGAAGCTCCTCAGAGTTCGAGGTTGACGGGTCCGGCGGCTGCCGAGACACACGTTTGGATCAATTCGCCGGGCTCGCCGTGGATCTCGTTGGTGCGGAGATCGCGGACTTGTCCGGCCAGGAGCGGGGTTAGGCAGCTGTGGCAGATACCCATCCGGCAGCCGCTGGGCATCAGCACCCCAGCGTCCTCGCCGACGTCGAGCAGCGGGGTATCGCCGTCGGCATCGACTTCCCGGTCCGACGCCTCAAAGGTGACCAGGCCGCCGTCGTGCCCCACACCCCCGGCGAAGGTGGTGTTGAACCGTTCAATCATCAGGTTGCCGGGGTCACCGGCGATCGCAACATCGGACCCGGGGGCCCCTGCGGTAAGCGCGGCCTGCTTCCACAATGCCTCCGCGTCGTCCAGGAAACTGTCCGGGCCGCAGGCGTAGGCGGCGCGTTCCTTCCAGTCGGGGCAGATCTCATCCAGCTCGGCCGTGTTGGTCAGGTCCATCCGGCCCTGCTCGCCCGTGTACCAGTGGGCCAGGCGGAAGTTGGGGAACTGGTCCGCGAGTTCGGCCAGTTCCTCGCGGAAGAGGCTGTCGCCGGGCGTGCGTGCGGAATGGACAAGCACGACGTCGGCATCCGGGCGGCGCGGGACCAGCGTGCGGATCATGGACATCACCGGTGTGATTCCGCTTCCGGCGGTCACCATCAGCAGCGGCCGCGGGTGCTCCGGGAGGACGAAGTCACCCTGCGGAGGCGCGAGGAACAGGACGTCGCCAGGCTTTGTGGTGCGGACCAGGGTTCCGGAAACGGCTCCGACGTCCGTGACGGTGATGGCGGGGTCCTTGCCGGCGGGGGCACTCAGGGAATAGGACCGCCAGTGCCGGACGCCGTCGAGCTCAACGCCGATGCGCGCCCACTGGCCGGCGAGATGGGAATGCCAGCCGCGGCCGGGGCGGAAAAAGATAGTGGCCGACTGCGCCGTTTCCTGGACCACCCGCGTCACAACGCCGCGGAGCTGGCGTGCAGAAAAGACAGGATTGAACAGCGCCAGAACATCTTCGGGCGATAAAGGTGTGGTCAGGACGGAGGCCGCCTGGGCCAGCTGACGTAGCCGGATCATGCAGTTATACCTAAAGCGGCGCGAGCCATATTTCTCTCTCCTGACCGTTCCGCAGTCACGCTGTAGCAGTCACGCTGTTGTGTAGGGCACTCAAGCCCCCCAAAGCCCGCTATAAGCCTAACGGCTTCGGCTGGTGGATGGTTCCCTGAAGAATATTAGTAAGGATGCTGACTAATTGCCACTGCAGGTCACCGGGACGAGCCAGGCCGACTGCGGGGGACGATGATCAGCGACTATCCCGCGACTCGAACTCTTCATCGAGGTCCTGATGCCTGAATTCCGTCTCCGGATTCGGTTCACCTTCAGCCACGTACTCGTAGTCGAGCTGGCGTTGCACCTGGCTGTCCAGAACCTGGAGCCGCTGGTCTGGAAGTGCAGAAAGATCCTCTGGGAATTCGTCTTCCGGCGTCAGGTGGAGCTTTTCGGACATGGGGTGCCTCTCTGGCTGCAGGGCAGAGCAGGGATCAGCAGGTTGCCCGGTCCTCCTAGGATATTCCCTCCACAGCAGATCACGCACCGGGATCTGCCCGGATTCAGGCGCGGGACGGGCTCCACCCCAAGGCCGGAGCAATGTGCCGTGCGATGTTGCCCAGCATCTTGGCATTGAAGTCCACGCCCAGCTGATTGGGGACCGTGAGGAGCAGCGTATCTGCCGCTTGGACGGCGGCGTCGGCTGCCAGTTGCTCGGCCACGACGTCCGGGGCGCCCGCGTAGGATTTGCCGAAGCGGGCGGTCAGGCCGTCGATAATGCCCACCTGGTCACGGCTGTCCCGAAGGGCGCTGCCGGCAAAGTAGCGGCTGTCCTCCTCGTCCACAATTGGCAGGACGCTCCGGCTGACGGACACCCTCGGCTGGTGGCTGTGCCCGGCTGCTGCCCAGGCGTCCCGGAAGAGCTGGATCTGTTCCGCCTGAAGCTGGTCGAAGGGCACGCCGGTGTCTTCTGTGAGCAGCGTGGAGCTCATCAGGTTCATGCCAAGGCCTGCGGCCCAGACGGCAGTTTTCCGGCTGCCGGCACCCCACCAGATCCGCTCGGCAAGGCCCGGCGACTGCGGCCTGACCGGCAAAAGGCCGCCCGCGGCGCCAGCGTAGCGCGGGTCCGCTTCGGCAACACCGGCACCGCTGATCGCCTGCCGGAACTGGGCGGTATGCCGGCGGGCCATGTCGGCATCCGTTTCCCCGGCCTCCGGACGGTAACCGAAGGCTTCGGCGCCGTTCCGGGCCGGCTCGGGTGAACCGCGGCTGATGCCCAGCTGCAGCCGCCCGCCGCTGATCAAGTCAGTGGCCGCGGCCTCCTCGGCCATGTAGAGCGGGTTCTCGTAGCGCATATCAATAACGCCGGTGCCGATCTCAATGCGTTGGGTCCGGGCGGCAATGGCAGCCAGCAGTGGGAACGGGGACGCCTGCTGGCGGGCGAAGTGGTGGACCCGGAAAAATGCGCCGTCGATGCCGAGTTCCTCCGCGGCGACGGCGAGCTCGATCCCCTGAATCAGGGCCTCGCCCGCTGTCCGGGTCTGTGAACCCTGGCCGGGGCCCCAGTGGCCGAATGAGAGGAATCCGATACGGAGCATGTTTGGCCTAACCTGCTGCGACCTATCCGCATTCCCGGCTGGCATGATGAGCCTGTGAATATTCCCCCTGAAACGCTATCCATTGCCAAAACGGCCCTGCTTTTCGTCCTGGCCGCGGCGGCCGAGATCGGCGGCGCGTGGCTGGTGTGGCAGGCCGTCCGTGAGGGCAAGGACTGGTGGTGGGCAGGGCTGGGCGTCATTGCGCTCGGCATCTATGGTTTTGTGGCCACGCTTCAGCCGGATGCCCACTTCGGCAGGATCCTGGCGGCCTACGGAGGGGTTTTTGTTGCAGGGTCGCTGGCCTGGGGCATGGTCTTTGACGGCTTCCGGCCCGACCGGTGGGACATTGCCGGTTCCGTCATCTGCCTGCTGGGCGTCGCCGTGATCATGTTTGCGCCCCGAAACGCCGGCTGAACCCGAAACGCCGGTCGCCAATACGCCAACCCAGCTGCACACTTAATCCATCCTTTGTACGGATCTGGATGGTGATCATCGATGGCCGTGATAATCGTGGCAGGCTCCGCCCTGCTTCTGCTCCTTGGCTTGCTCACGGTAGTGCTGTGGGGAGGCCGGAGCATCCGGGAGCCGCCTGCCGGAGGGCACGGCCTTGCTTCGGGCTCTACCGTGCAGGACTTCCGGACCGACGCAAAACTGAGCGCACTGCGACGGTACTTCTGGTGGGCCAACGTGGTGTCCTTTTCCGCCCTGGCCTCGGCGCTCTTCGCCGCCTGGCCGGGAGGACGGCTGATCATGCGCATCCTGGCGGACACGTCACCCGATTCGGCCCAGGGCCGGCTGACGGAAGCCGATTTCAACGTGGGGTTTCCGAGCGTTGGGGGAACCATGGCCCTGCTGCTCTTCGCTGGCCTCCCGGCCGGGTTCCTGGCTGCCATCCTGTTTCCGCTGATCCGCCGCTGGCTTCCACGCGGACGCGTGGCAGGGCCGCTGTTCGGTTTGCTTCTGATGGTGTGGCTGGGCTCCGTCCTGGATCCCTTGCGCGCAACAAACATTGACTTCACGATTGTTGGACCCGGCTGGCTGGCCGTGGCTCTGTTTGCCGGGCTTGCCCTCCTGCACGGAGCCGTCGCAGCCGCCGCGGCGGGCTGGTGGAGTGAGCGCCTTCCGCTGTGGAGCAATGGAGCGGCCAAATACTATGTTCCGTTGCTTGCCGGCGGCGTCCTGTTTCCGCCGTTCGCCGTGCTCGTTGTCGCAGGGTCCCTTGTGATCCTGCTCTGGCTGAGTGTTATTCCCGCTTCGCGGCTGAGTCCCCCGCGTCCACGCCATGCGCCCGCCTGGTTGGGTGTCGGGGCACTGGCGCTCGTCACAGCCGCCGCGCTTCCCGTTTTTATCAGCGCGGTGTTTTCCATCTCTACGAGGGCCAGCTGATTCCAAGGCTAAACTGGCCGCGTGTCCAGCAACCAGCCTCCGCCCAGCGAGCCCGAGCCGGCGTCGGCTACGCCGGTGCCCCCGCCGCCGCGCGGCAGGATTGCCGAAAGGCTGCTGCCAGGCGGAACCGAGCCTGACCCCCGCTTCACGCTCGCCAATGAACGGACCTTCCTCGCCTGGATCCGCACCGCACTGGCACTCCTGGCCGGCGGAATCGCCGTTGAGGCTTTCACTTCGGACCTGTTCCAGGCACCGGTCCGCAAGAGCCTGGCGGTACTGCTCCTGCTCCTCGGCATGCTGCTGAGCGCAGGCGCCGCAGTGAGATGGATCCGCGTCGAACAGAGCATGCGCAACAAAACTCCGCTCCCGCTGCCGCTCATCGTGCCGCTGCTGGCCGGCGCAGGGGCGCTGGCGGCCGCCGTCGTCCTCGTTTTTATCCTCTGGCGTTAGCGCAGTGGTCCGCACGCGACTCCCGGACCCTGCGCCGCACGGCGATCCCGGGCTCCAGCCTGAACGGACGACGCTGGCGTGGGGCCGCACCATGTTGGCGCTGGTGACCGTCAGCGCCATCTTCCTGCGCTGGCTGCCCCATCACGGCCTGCCCATCCTGCTGCTGTTCGCCGTGTCGTCCGCCGCGGCGGCGGCCATTTACTTCACCCAGCGCCGGCGCTACAGCGCCAGTTCGCGCGGGATTACCCGGGAGAATGTCGACGCCGATACCTCCGCGGTGCTCTGGACCGCCCTGGCAGGGGTGGCTCTCGGCGTGCTGGGGATCGCAGTGGTCCTGGCTGGCTGACGCCGCTCCGCGTCAGAACATTGGCAGCAGAAAGCCGGCGATGAGCGCCGCGGCACCGATCCCGGTGAGGACCCGGCCAAGCACGACGGCGGTCCTCGCCACTTCTTCGGGCGCTGCGGTCTGCCACTGGGTGGGGCGCTTGGGGTGGTAGTAGATCGGGAGGGTGTCGCCGACTGCCAGGTCCTTGATGTCATGGGGCGACATCGGTGCGTGATGGACCTGGAATTTGCGGTCGAACCAGCGGAACCCTGTCCCGCTCTCGTCCGCATAGACCACCGCCTCAGCCACTGACCACGGGTGCACAAACCGGCGGAGGATGCCCGAGTACAGGAGCAGCGCGAGCCCGGCAGGCAGGCACAGCCAGGTCAGCATCTCCAGGATGGGACCTGCCATTTCAAGCACAGTGGGCATGGAAATGATGCTACCGGTGGTTTGACTCCGAATAATCGCGGCTGTGAGCGGCGCAGTGAGCAGCCGTTCATATCGAAGTAACGTCGGGCCTGTTCCTTCCTCTGCAGCCCGGCTTTTCGCCTCCAGCGGGAGACTCCGTAACGAGCCCGAAACATGCCCGTCACGAGGTCTTCATGCAACGGCCCGGCACGTAACATCCACGCAACCTAAGGCGGCGGAGTCGGAAACACGGAGCCACAACTATTGACCAGGGGGATTGCGCGGGCCAGATGTCTCCGTGATCAGGATCGATGGAAAGGGACCCCGGTGGAAATCACTGCGCAACATGTCTGGCTGATGATCGCGGCGGCGATGGTGCTGCTGATGACTCCAGGGCTCGGCCTTTTCTACGGCGGCATGACCCGGGCCAAGGCGGCCCTGAACATGATTATGATGAGCTTTATCTCCGCCGGCATTGTCGGTGTTGTCTGGGTTCTGTGGGGTTACTCCATGACCACCGGCGAGGGAGTCCTGGGGATTTTCGGCAATCCCTTCGCCAATTTCGGCTTGCAGAACCTCATGGGTTCTCCGGATCTGATCAAAGCCGGCTTCAGCGCCACGTTCGCGATCATCACGGTGGCCCTGATCAGCGGCGCCATCGCGGATCGTGCCAAGTTCAGCGCCTGGGCCCTGTTTGTCCCGCTCTGGATCACCCTGGTCTACTGCCCCCTGGCCTACATGATCTGGGGCGGCGGGCTGATGAGCGCCGGCGGGGCCATGACTGCTGTCTTTGGCCAGGTCATCGATTTTGCCGGCGGCGCCGTGGTGGAAATCAGCTCAGGTACGGCAGCCCTGGTGCTTGCCCTGGTGGTGGGCCAGCGCCATGGTTTTGCCAAGGACCCCAGCCACCGCCCGCACAACGTCCCTTTCATCATGCTGGGCGCGGCCATCCTGTGGTTCGGCTGGTTCGGCTTCAACGGCGGCGCCGCCACCACCGCGGAGCAGGCTGGCCTGATCTGGATCAACACCCTGGTCACCCCGGCCGCGGCCATGCTCAGCTGGCTGATTACGGAGAAGGTCCGCCACGGCCACCCCACGTCGCTGGGCGCGGCCTCGGGTGTGGTTGCGGGCCTGGTGGCCATCACGCCCTCCTGCGCCAACATCAGCCCAGTGGCCGCCATCGGCCTGGGCCTGGTCGCTGGCGCAGCCTGCTGCATATTTGTTGACCTGAAGTACCGCTTCGGCCTGGACGACTCCCTGGACGTGGTGGGCGTCCACCTCGGCGCCGGCCTCATCGGCACGCTTGCACTGGGGTTTATCGCCCTCCCGGCGGACGGGCAGGGCGGCGGCCTCTTCTATGGCGGCGGCACTCAGCAGCTGGTGGCCCAGTCCGCGGCGGTGGTGGTCACCGTGCTTCTGTCCGGCATCGTGACCCTGATCCTGGGCCGGGCCATCCACCGGTTCATCGGCTTCCGCGTCAGCCACGAGGCGGAGATGGCGGGCGTGGACCTCGCCGAGCACGCCGAGACTGCCTACTCCTTCGGTGAGATGTTCGCGGGCCACTTCAACCCGCTGGGCCACCGGCCGCCGGTAGCTTCCGGCGCGCCGGCGGATACCGCCGTCGAAGGTTCCCCACGTTCCGCCGGCCGTGCCAAGGAGGACACCTTCGCCTAAGCTTCAGCCTTCATCGCACAACAGGTGGTACCAGGTGTCGGCCAGTATCTCGAGCGCATGTTCCCGGTTTGGTTCGAACTTACGCCGCGTCCAAAGCGTGGCGACGTAGTCGAGCGAGGTGAAGGCGAGGGTTCCCCTGATGTGGTGCGTCTCGTCCGAGAAGCGGCCGGCCAGCCGCATGCCCCGCACGAGATCGGAGATGACTTCTTCGTGCCATCCCTCGAGCATGGCCCGCACCTCGCGATCGACCAGCGGTTACCTCAAGGCCTCGCACCGCGAGCTCGACGAGCGCACTACCGAGGGCAATCCGTACCACCCGCACACGCGCTCCGTGCCGGTGGAACCGGGGAAGATCGAGGAGTACGTCCTGCGCCTCTACCCGTTTGCCAACACCTTCAAGCCCGGCCACCGCCTGGTGGTGGAACTGTCCAACGACGAGCCGCTGGCCGATGAGCACAATGCGCTGCTGCCGCCGGATGCGTTCCACCTGCCGGTGGGCCGTCCCGTCACCCACAAAATCTACCGTGACGCCGCCCACCACTCCCGGCTCGTCCTCCCGTTCACCAGGCGCTAGGCTCGCCGGACAAAAACGTGCGACGCCGGATCCTGGTCAGTCGGCCAGGATCCGGTAGAGCGCGCGGCGGGTTTCATCGAGCTTTTCCACCGCCGCATTGCGCTGTTCCTCGGTTGCGGCGCTCCGGAACTGATGGATGACGCCCATCAGCTTTCCCACACTCTGGTGAAATGCCGGCCCTGATCCCTCAGCCTCGGTATTCCACGCGTTCTCCAGTTCCTCCGCATGCTCGGCTACGTAGGCCTTTCCTGCATCCGTAAGGGTGAAGTCCGTCCGCCGTCCCTCGCTGAGCGGCGTGATGAGATCTTCGTCCACCAGTTGCTGGAGCGTTGGATATATGGACCCCGGGCTGGGCCGCCATGCCCCGGAGGTTTTCTCCGCAATGGTCTTGATCAGGCCATAACCGTTCGACGGCGCCTCTGCCAGGAGCGAGAGGATTGCCCACCGGACATCTCCCCTGCTGGCCCGCCGGGACCCTGGCCCAAAACCAGGGCCGAACCCTCCGCCCGGGCCGAAACCAGGCCCGAAACCAGGGCCGAATCCGCCGCGCGGGCCAAACCCCGGGCCAAACCCTCCCCCGCGGTGCCCGTGCGGCCCCCGGCGGCCCCGGCCGCGCTCAAACTTGCCCCGCCCGAACGGGGGCTCTAAAAATTTGTCATCGTGAATGCCTTTCATGGTGGCATCGTCCCTTCATGTGTTGTGGAGTAATCTTTCGGTGAATCGCTCACCGATAGTTAACGATATATCGGTAGCTATCGGCTGACAATACCCCTTCACCTCTCGATTTACTGAAGCATTGCGGCTTGGCATCACTTCATCCGGCCTATGGATGCAGCCGCCCCTGCGGCGTATCCTGATCACACGTCGCTAGCTGAGGGCTGATCAATGGCGAAGAAGAAACGCGAGCATCGTGTAGCCAGGACCCTGGGAAGGATCCTCGGGTTTTTCACCGCGAGCGCATTGTGCGGCGTCCTGGCCGCAAGCCTGGTGGTCCCGGCCATCGCGGCGGCGGGGTTCGGCGTCAGCAACTCAATCAGCTACTTCGAAAAGCTGCCCTCAGAACTGCTCGTTTTGCCGCCATCGCAGTCCACCAAAGTCCTCACCGCGGATGGCAAGCAGATCGCCACCTTCTACGTGGAGAACCGCATCAAGATCCCCCTGGACCAGATGTCCCCCTACGTAAGGGACGCCATTGTTGCTATCGAGGACAGCCGCTTCTATGAGCATCCGGGCATCGACCCGCAGGGGATCCTCCGGGCCGCGATCTTCAACATGACCCAGGAAGGCCAGCAGGGCGCGTCCACGCTGACCCAGCAATACGTCACCAACGTGGTCAACGAGTCCTTCCTGTCCCAGGACAGGCGCGATGAGGTGATCCTGAGCGGACAGAAAAGCATCGCAGACAAGCTCCGCGAGATGAAGCTGGCCATAGCGCTCGAGAAGAAGTTCACCAAGGACCAGATCCTTGAGGGCTACCTGAACATTGTGTTCTTCAACCGCGAGGCGTATGGCATCGAAGCGGCGGCGCGGCACTTCTTCAGCACCACGGCCCAGAAGCTCACCCTGCCGCAGGCGGCCCTGTTGGCCGGACTGGTCAACAGCCCCAGCTTCTACAACCCCTCGCTCAACCCGGACCAGGCCCTCAGCCGCCGGAACCAGGTGCTGGACAAGATGCTGGAGCAGGGCAAGATCCCGCAGGCGGACCACGACGCCGCCGTGGCCACACCCATCGAACTCAAGCTCAGCCCAGGAAAGCAGGGCTGTGCCAACGCCACCATGGCGCCGTACTTCTGCGACTACATTTCGCACCTGATCCTGAACAACCCGGCTTTCGGCACCAGCCTGGCGGAGCGGGAGCGCAAGCTCTACCGCGGCGGCCTGACCATCAAGACCACGCTGGACAGCCGGCTGCAGGCAGCCGCCCAGGCCCAGGTGGATGTTACGGCCAAGCCTAATCCTGACCGCTGGGGCGCTGCGCTGGTGTCGGTGCAGCCGGGCACCGGCAAGATCCTGGCGATGGCCCAGAACACGGTGTTCCTGCCCGCGAAGGGGAAATTTGATTCCCAGCTGAACTTCAACGTGGACGCCCGTGATCCGCAGGGTAACGATCTCAACGGAGCAGGCGGCTTCCAGCCCGGCTCCACTATGAAGCCCTTCACCTTCGCCGAGTGGCTGAATGAGGGCAAGTCCCTGACGGCCGTGGTGGACGCTTCGCGGCGTGTGTATCCCGTGGGCTTCCCGTGGCGCTCAAGCTGCGGCAAGGTGCTGGGCGCCTACAACTCGGCGCAGAAAAACCCTGAGCTGGGTGCCACCGATGACCTGCAAAACGCCGAGAACGGCTTCTACCGCCCCATGCCCATCAATTACGGGTTGTACAACTCCATCAACACGGCCACCTTCGCCACCGCTGCCCAGCTTGATTTCTGCGGCATCCAGAAGATGGTGGACGCGGTAGGCCTGCACAGCGGCCTGGACGGCGCCCCGATCAACATGCACCAGCTGGGTAATCTGCTGGGGGCCATCGGTGTTGCTCCGCTCCATATGGCCAACGCCTTCGCCACCTTCGCCAGCGACGGCAAATACTGCGTCCCCATCGCACTCCTGGAGATCACCGACGTGACGGGCGCCAAACTTCCGGCGCAGACCGTCGACTGCCGAAGGGCCGTAAAACCGGCAGTAGCCCGAGGCGTCAACTCAGTGCTGGAGGATGTGTTGGTAAAGGGCTCCGGCTTCTGGATCAACCCCAAGATCCACACCAAGATGCCGACTGCCGCCAAGACGGGCACCTCGAACAACAACGGCTCCACATGGGTGGTGGGCTACACCTCAGGACTGTCCACGGCGTCATTCTTCGGTGACGCACTGGAGGGCCAGAACCGCCCTGGCCAAAAGGTGACCATCAACGGCAAGTATTACGAGCGGCTCGATGGCTGGATGCTTGCCGGGCCGCAGTGGGTCAAGTACATGCTGAAGGCGGCACCGCTCTACGCCGCAAACCGGTTCCCGCCGCCGCCGGCCTCCATGACGGCCCCACCCAGGCAGTCGGCACCGCCGAAGGCTGCGCCCAAGCCTGCGCCTGCCCCGGCCCCAGCTCCCGCGCCAAAGCCACGTCCGGCTCCTGAACCCGCGCCGGATCCCGAACCGGAGCCTGAGCCTGAGCCAGAACCTGAGCCAGAACCCGATCCCGATCCTGAGCCAGATCCCGAGAACGCACGGGTCCTACCGCGAATGCCCGAGATTCCGGGCTTTCCGCCCCAGAACGGCTTCCCGGCTGGCAGAAACTGAAGTCCTGCGACGGCTCCTGCGACGGCGTGAGGCATCCGCCGCCGTCGGCCGCTTCCCTACGTAGCAACGCACCTACCTGGCAATTCACCTACGTCCCCCGGGCTGCCACCGGGTCCCTACCTACCCCCGGGCTCCTACGTGGTGCCGCGCCAGAGCCGCTGCCACCAGGAACGCTTCGGTTCCGGTTCGGGCGGCGCAGCCTGGGCGCGGGCGGCGCGGCGTTCATTCCAGCGGGCCACTTCGGCGTCGACATCCCGCGTTTTGGTGATGACCGGCGGACCGCCCTGGAGTTGCCGCCGGGCGTCGATCACCCGGGCGTTGAAGTTCGCCAGCATGTCCCGGACCTGCTTTTCGGTGAACAGGGCGTCGAGCCGGCCGTCCAGTTCGGCGTCTTCGGTGCGGAGGAGGATGGCTTTTGGACCCAGCCCGCTGATGTTCTCGCGCTGGATCAGCCCCTTGACCCACCAGTCAGGATCGTAAGGCTCCCCCAGACCCGGGATGGGTTTGCCCGCGTATTTGAGGTTGTCGAACTTGCCCTGCGCCATGGCGTCCCGGATCAGGTACTCCACCCGCCGGGCATCGTCCACCTTCTTGCGCTTCTCCCGCTCCTTCGCCTCGGCCGCCTCAAGCTCGGCTTCCTCTTCGGCACTGATGCCCGCGCCGCGGTAGGAACGCAGCTCAGCGGCCCGCTCCAGCCGACGCCTAAAGTACCCCGCCCCGCCGCTCATAAGACGGCCGCTCCTTCCGTACCGACGACAACGGCGCCGGTGGCCGTCGAATCCGGGTTCAGCATCCAGCCCATCCTCTTGGCACGGCTGAGGATCACGGCGCTTTCCACGAGCTCAATCTGCGGAATACGTTGCTGGAGGGCCAGCTCGGCGGTCATCACATCCGAGAGCGACTTGAGCCACATGAGGATCACAAAATTTGTCCTCCCGCTGGTGGATGCGTTCAGCCGGACTGTCCGCAGGCTGCGGAGTTCCGCCGCAGCAGCCTCGTGCTGGCCGGGCGGCACGTTGGCGAACCACTGGCAGCTCACCGGATAGCCGGAGAGGTTCTGCGCAATGTCGCACCGGAAGGTCAGCAGCCCGCTGGAAATCACCCTGTTCAGCTGCCGCTGGACGGTCGCCGGGCTCCGGCCCAGGCTCCGGGCGATGTCCGCGGCGCTCGCCCGTCCATCACGGGCCAGGAACGGAATGAGGTCCAGATGGCTGGGCGGCAGCGGGGCGCCGGACCGCAGCCCGGCCGGGGCCACATCCTGTCCCACAAGGGCCTGGAGGGCATTTTGCTTCGCAGGATCCAGGGCGTTGAGCCGCCACACATGGCCGGCGGAGTGCAGGCGGGTCCCCAGCGACGTGCGGTACTTCAGCAGTCCCCGGATCTCCTTGAACCGCGGAAGCACGTGGTCCGTGAACTGCTCCAGGGTGGGCGAAATGACTGTCAGCATGAGGTCCCTGTTACTCGCGGCTTCCTCCACAGTGACCACGTCCGGGATGGCGGCCAGCTCGGCGGTGACCTCGGCCCGCAACCGCATTTCGCAGTCCACATCCACCAGCGCCAAACACATCTGTTTGGGGTCGCCGATCAGGTGTGCGGTGGTCCAGGCCGCCCCCGCAGCCTTCAGCCTGTCCCAGCGCGCGGCCAGCGTGGTGGCGTGTACCCCCAGCACCTCCGCCGCATCCGACCAGCTGATGCGCGGTGCCACCTGCAGGACGTTGATGAGGGCGAGGTCCTCTTCGCTGAGCATCACTTCGCATCACCTTTCCGTTGCGGTGAATGATTTCTGTATTTCCCAGCATACTTTTGATTTTTTCCAGTAAGTTCGGCGGCTGTGAACCAGGTCACCCCACAATGGACAGCAGATCATCAACGGCGCATTTCCAGAAGGAGAGCAGATGTCAATCACCACCGACGCCAAGGAGCTGCAGGCAGAGCTTGTCCAGCTTCGTCGTGAGCTGCACCAGGAACCCGAGACCGGCCTCCAGCTGCCCCGGACCCAGGAAAAGGTCCTCAAGGCGCTCGACGGCCTGCCGTTCGAAATCACCCTGGGCAAGAGCACGACGTCGGTCACCGCGGTCCTGCGCGGCAACGCACCTTACGCATCGGCGGCGAAGCCGGCGGTCCTCCTCCGTGCCGACATGGACGGCCTCCCTGTGCAGGAACGGACGGGGGTGGAGTTCTCGTCAAAGATTGACGGCGCCATGCATGCCTGTGGCCACGACCTCCACACCGCCATGCTGGCTGGGGCAGCCACCCTCCTGGCCGAGCGCAGGGACCAGCTGGCCGGTGACGTGGTGCTGATGTTCCAGCCGGGAGAAGAAGGCTGGGACGGCGCATCCCACATGATCGCTGAGGGCGTGCTGGACGCGGCCGGCCGCCGGGCTGATGCCGCCTACGGAATGCACGTCTTCTCGGCCTTGGAGCCCCACGGCCGGTTCGCCACCAAGTCGGGGGTGATGCTCAGCGCGTCGGACGCACTCACCGTTACTGTCCTTGGCGCAGGTGGCCACGGCTCTGCCCCGCATATTGCCAAGGACCCGGTGACGGCGGCCGCCGAAATGGTGACCGCCCTGCAGGTCATGATCACCCGCCAGTTCAACGTGTTCGATCCGGTTGTCCTGACGGTGGGCGTCCTCCAGGCCGGCACCAAGCGCAACATCATTCCGGAATCAGCCAGCATCGAAGCGACCATCCGGACTTTCTCGGAGTCCGCCCGGGAACGGATGATGACCGCCGTCCCCACACTGCTGAAAGGCATCGCCTCTGCCCACGGGCTGGAGGTGGACGTAGACTACCGCCACGAATATCCCGCCACCGTCAATGATGGCGACGAAACACATACCGCCGAGAAGACCATCGAGAACCTCTTTGGAAGCTCGCGCCTCTCCCGCTGGGCCACCCCGCTCAGTGGCTCCGAGGACTTTTCCAGGGTGCTCGCGGAAGTACCCGGGACGTTTGTAGGCCTCAGCGCCGTCGCCCCCGGCGCCGACCACACGGCTGCTGCCTTCAACCACTCCCCATACGCCGCCTTTGACGACGCCGTACTCTCCGACGGAACTGCGCTCTATGCAGAGCTGGCCGTCTCCCGCATCGCCGCCCTGGCCTCGGCCCACTAGAACCCCCGGAGCACAAAATGACCACCACTGCAGGCGTCCCAGCCGACGTCCAGGTTCACAAGTCCCACGCGCGGACGCTCATCGGCACCGGCATCGGCAACGCCGTTGAATGGTACGACTGGGCCATTTACGCCACGTTCTCCCCCTTCATTGCGAGCGCCCTGTTCAGCAAGGCGGACCCGACGTCGGCCTTCCTGGCCACCCTGGCGATCTTCGCCGTGGGCTTCGTGGCCCGCCCGTTCGGCGGCTTTGTGTTCGGCTGGATTGGTGACCGGATCGGCCGCAAAACCTCGATGACCTTTGCAGTGGGGCTCGCCGCACTCGGCAGCCTGCTGATCGGCATCGCGCCCACCTTCGAAGTAGTGGGAGCCTTTGCCTCGGTCCTGCTGCTGATAGCCCGGCTCATCCAGGGCCTGGCCCACGGCGGGGAACTGCCGTCGTCGCAGACCTACCTCTCCGAAATGGCACCCAAGGAAAAGCGCGGCTTCTGGGCAACGCTCATTTACACCTCCGGCACCGTGGGCATCCTGGCCGGCACCATGCTCGGCGCCATCCTGTCCAACGTCCTGAGCACGGCCGACATGAACGCCTGGGGCTGGCGGATCCCGTTCCTCATCGGCGGCGCCCTGGGCCTGTATGCCCTGCTGATGCGGGCGCGCATGAAGGAGACGGCGGCGTTCGAGGCAGAATCACCCAAAGAGAAGCACGAGCCCATGTGGCCGCAGATCTACCGGCACCGCAAGCAGGCCCTGCAGGTCATCGGCCTGACCGTCGGCCTGACGGTTTCCTACTACATCTGGGGCGTCGTGACCCCCAGCTACGCGTCCTCGGTCCTGAAGATGGACCGCGGCGAAGCCCTTTGGGCCAGCGTGATCGCCAACGTCCTGTTCATCGCCGCGCTGCCGTTCTGGGGCAGGCTCTCGGACCGGATCGGCCGCAAGCCCGTCATGATCATGAGCGCCGCGGGCGCCGCCCTGTTCCATTTCCCCATGACGTGGCTGCTCAAGGACTCCCCCTGGCAACTCGCGGTCACCATGTCCGTGATGCTGTTCTTCATCGCCGGCAGCGCCGCGATCGTCCCGGCCGTTTACGCTGAACTGTTCCCCACCAAGATCCGCACCGTCGGAGTGGGCGTCCCCTACTCCATCTGCGTGGCCCTCTTCGGCGGCACCGCACCGTACCTGCAGGCCTGGCTCGGTTCCATCGGGCAGCCCAACCTGTTCAACGTCTATGCGGTGATCCTGCTGGCCATCAGCATTGTGTTCGTCTTCACCATCCCCGAGACGAAGGGCAAGGACCTGACCCACTGATCCACGCCGGGGCCGCCTCTTCAACGGCGAGCGGACCCCGCACACACGAAAGACGCCGACGGCGGGAGGCCCGCCGTCGGCGTCTCTTGTGTGTAAGCGCGACGTTCGCGCGAGGAGCGTGTGCGCGGGCGGATGTGTGCGCGGGCGGGGCGTCAGCCCAGGTGCACCGGCTGGTTCGATTCAGTGCCGCTGAACGTCTTTTTCGTGATGGTGATGAGCAGCAGGGCCAGTGGGGTGATCAGGATGGACACGCCTGCTGCCCACAGGAACACCGCCGAGTAGCCTGTGGAGAGCGCGGCCACCTGGTTGCCGGCGGCGGCCGCTGCGGTTGACGCGGCCGCGATGGTGCTGAACAGGGCGATGCCGAGGGAGCCGCCGATCTGCTGCGAGGCGTTGACCAGGGCACTGGCCACGCCGGCGTCGTCCTCGTCCACGCCGAACAGCGCAAGGTTCTGCATGGGCACAAACACCATGCCCAAACCGATGCCCATCAGAACCAGGGCCGGCAGCATGTTCACAAGGTAGGTGCCCTCAGCGCTGACCTGGGTCAGCCAGAGCATTGCGGCAGCCATAAAGACCGGCCCGACGGCGGTGGGAATCTTCGCGCCGAGCTTCGGCAGGTTCTTGGCCACCATGGCCGCGGTGAGGATCAGCACCACAGTCATGGGCAGGGAGGCGAGCCCGGCCGCGAACGGCGCGAAGCCCAGCACAATCTGGATGTAGTAGTTGATGAACAGGATGCCGCCGATGAGCACCGCACCGGAGAGGAAGGACGCCAGGAAAGCGGCGCCGCGGTTGCGCTCGGTTGCTACGCGCAGCGGCAGCAGCGGATGCCTGACCTTCTTTTCGACAGCCACGAACAGCACCATCAGCACCACGCCGGCGAGGATGAAGCCCCAGGCTTCGGGCGTGTCCCAGCCATGTTCGGCGTTGGTGAAGCCGTAAACCAGGGAGGCCAGGCCGAGCGCGGCCAGCACGACGCCGGGCCAGTCGTATTTGGCGGGGCCTTCGGCTTTGCTTTCGCGGACCATCTTCAGCACACCGAACATGGCGATAAGGGCGATGGGCACATTAACAAAGAAGCACCAGCGCCAGGACACGTAGTCCGTGAGGAAGCCGCCCAGGAGCACGCCGGCCGCGGCACCAACACCGCTGATGGAGCCGAAGATCGCGAATGCCGTGCCGCGGTCCTTGCCACCGGGGAAGGAGACCGTCAGCAGCGCCAGGGCCGCCGGGGCCAGGAGCGCCGCGAAGAGGCCCTGCAGGGCGCGGGCACCGATGAGCTCCCAGGATTCCTGCGCGATACCGCCGATCAGGGACGCTACGGCGAAGCCGGCAGACGCCACCATGAACGTTCGTTTGCGTCCCCAGAAGTCAGCGATGCGGCCGCCGAGCAGCAGGAACGCACCGAACACCAGGGCGTAGGCGGTGACCACCCATGACCGAGTGGAGTCGCTGATCCCCATTTCAACCTGCAGCCGGGGCAGGGCCAGGTTCACGATGGTGCCGTCGAGCACCACCATAAACTGCGCCAGTGCGAGGAAGACCAACGCCCCCCACCGGATTTTCCCGCCTGTTTTCGGTTCAGTGTCCGCACTTGCCAGCTGAGTTGCCACGGCTGCTTCCATCCCTTTGAAGTAGTAATACTTATACAAGTATAACTACTTGAGGACGGTGCTCAGCGACGGCGGGCAGCCTACTCGGGTTCGGCCAGGATTGACGCCAAGCGCTCCAACGCCGGGAGACTGGCGGCTATCTGCGCCCGCTCCGCCGGCAGCAGCCTGGAACTTGCGGAGGCCAGGGCTTCCGCCCAGGCCTCTTCCAGCACGTTTCTGATGCGCAGCGCTTCGGGTGTGGGGTGCAGCACCACATACCTCTTGTCAGCTGCGTCGCGGGTGCGGGTGACCAGCCCCAGCGCCACCAGTTCCCTCAGCTGCGCACTCACGTTGCTGAGCTGGCGGCCCAGCCGCGCGGCCACTTCGGCCACCGTGATTCCGGGGTGCCGCTCAATGACGCGAACAATGTCCAGCAGCCCGCTGGACAGGGGAAGCACGCCGGTTCCTTCGTGCGATTTGCGCCGCACCTCGAAGGAAACATCAAGGATCGCGACGGCCAAATCCCGGTGCGCTTCAGGGCGGGTCTGCTGCTCAAGGGGGTCAACACTAGCCATCCCCCAAGCATAGGGGCGGTTCGAGGGGGCTATTCAGCCAGCAGGAAGCACCAGTTGTCCACCATCAGATCCAGCGACGTTTCGCGGTCAACCGTCCAGCCGAGCCGCATCCACCGGCGTGAGAAGAACTCCAGTTCCCCGAAGGCGAGGGTGCAGCGGACGCGCCGGCTGGATGCTTCGAAGCGGTCCGCAGCGTCCAGGCCGGCCTGCATGTTGTCGATAGCGGCATCGAACCACCGGTCCAGGGCGGACTGGACCTCCGGTTCGCTGGCGGCCGCCTGGTGCGCAGCCGTGACGTAGGGCCTGATTTCCACCCACTGGTCAAACTTGCGCGTCAGCCACCGCCGGATCCCGGTCCTGTCCCCGGACTCCACCACTGACTTGAGCGACGGCACGTCCGCCTCCGTCAGAAGCTCGTTGGACCGCAGCACCAGGGCCTGCATGAGCTGCCCCTTGGACGGGAAGTGGGCGTAGAACGTGGCCCGGGTGGTGCCAACAGCCACAGCGATGTCGTCAACCGTGGTTGCCGCGTACCCCTTCTCTTCGAAGAGCTCCAGCCCCTTTTCCAGCAGCAGCCTACGGGTCATCTGCTTTTGCGCTTCCCGGATAGTTGCCACCACCCCAGATTAGCGTCCAGCCAGGAGCTCCCGGGGAAGGCACTGCCTGCACCGGTAGACGCGCTCCGTTGAACCCGGCTTCACAAGTAACAGTCCGCGCTCCCACAGGGTAAGTCTTGTGGGAGCGCGCCCTACTTAACCACCGCACCCTACTTCGAGGACTCAGATGAACGCCCAAGCTGCCAGCCAAGACCCCCGGCCCCTCACTTTCTTCTGCGCTTTTGCGCTCAAGCAGGCCGTGGAGGATGTCATCCTCCCCGCCTACCGCAAAGCAGGCGGGGAGCCGGTCGAGGCCGTCTTCGAGCCAACGTTCCGGCTATTGACGCGGATCGAGTCCGGCGCCCGGCCGGACGTGATGGCAGGGATCACCGGCGCATTGGCGGAGCTGCTAACGGCGGACATCGTGACAGAACCCAAGCCTGTAGCCCGGACCGGCGTGGGCGTGGCGGTCCCGCTGGATGCGCCGGTTCCGGACATCAGCAGCGTGGAGGCGTTCATCACCGCAGTGACCAATGCCCGCTCGGTGGCCTACTCCCGGAGCGGGCCCAGCGGCATCTACTTCGCCGGCCTGCTCGAACGACTGGGCATTGCGGAGCTGGTCACGGCCAGGGCCACCGTGATTGATTCCGGGCCGACGGCCGTGGCGTTGCTGGATGGACGCGCGGACCTCGCCATCCACCAGCTGAGCGAACTGATCCTCGTTCCGGAGGCCACCATCGTGGGCCCTCTTCCGGCGGCCATCCAGGAGTACACGGACTTCTCGACGGCGTTGGGCACCTCGGTGTCCCGGCCTGCGGGCGCCGCAGACCTGCGCGACTTCCTGCATGGCTCCGAAGCCAAGGCGGCCTACGCGGCCAACGGGCTGGAGGCTAACTGAGCGCGCTCAGCCCGACGGCGGCGTGAACTGGCTGGCGGTGAAGACGGCTCCCTGGGGGTCTCGGATCAGGGCATCGCGTGTCCATTCGGTGTCATCCTGGCTGAGGACCTGGGCGCCGAGTCGCTTTGCGTCAGCCACCGTCTGGTCCCTGTCGGCCACCGTGAAGGCGACATGCCAGTGCGGAGGTTCGCCGGGGGCGGCAGGCGCGAGCCAGGCGATCGCATCCTCGAATCCAACCGGCGTTGCGATGTCCGCCTGCCGCACCCTGATGCCCGGATCCACCGTCGCCTCAAGATGGTCGCCATAACCGGGCCTGCGGACCATCGTCCCGTAATCCATGTCCTCGAACTGCCAGCCGAAGGCCTCCGAATAGAAAGCAACGGCCGCGCTGTGGTCAGATGTGTGGAGGTCGCTGAAATTCCACGACCCGGGCTCGTTGACTGCCTGGGCACCCAACCTTCGCCTGGCCTGCCAGATGCGGAATTCGGCCCCCTCCGGGTCGATGAGCACCGCGCCGCGGCCGCCTTCTCCCGCGTCCGCTGGCGCTGATTTCAGCGTGGCGCCGGCAGCCACCAGTCCATGCGCTGCGGCATCGGCGTCATCCACGGCAACGTAGGTGTTCCACGATGCGGCGCCCTCGCCCGTGCCGGCTATCCCACCGACGTCCCTGCCGTCCAGCTTGGCTATCAGGTAACGTCCCGGTGCGCCGGGCGGCATGACGTCCTCGAACGTCCAGCCAAAGAGTCCGCCGTAAAATTTGGCGGCCGCCTCGACATCCGGCTGCTCCGTGTCGACCCAAGAGGGGACGCCCTGTGGGTAGGTTCGTTGAGTCATGGCTCGCTCCCGTCCATGGAGAAAGCCTACCCAGCGGTGATCCGGCTGGGCACCCCCGTTGATGTTTGACGGGTGCCCAGCAAGACTGTCAGGCCCGGCTGTGCTCGGCGAGGACGGCATCGATCTGGCCCGCGGCCTCCTTCATGCCTTCCTCCATGCCCATCTTGACCATCTCTTCCATCTGCTCTTCGGAATCGAAGGTGGACATGATGGTCATGCGGGTGCGGCCGCCGATGTCCTCAAGGTCAACAGCGGCATGGGCACTGCCCATGGCATCCACGGGCGCTCCCGTTTCGTCAGCGAAGCCGTCATCAAATTCAAGCTTGCGCGGCGCCTCGATAGTTCTGAATTTCCACCAGCCTCGGGGCTTCTCGCCTTCGGGGGTGGTCATGTAATAGTCGGCCTTCCCGCCGGGCTGGAAGTCGAACCGGTCAAACGTGGCCGGATAGTTGGGCGGACCCCACCAGCGCTCGAGCTGCCGCGGGTCTTCCCAGATCTGCCACACGCGTTCGACGGCGGCGTCGAACTCGGCGACGAGGGTCAAGCTGAGTGCCTCGAGATTCTTCGTGGAACTGATAACAGGCATTGCCGTACCTTCCTTATCCTTCAGCCAGAATGTCCGCGATCCGATCGGCCCGCTGCCGCCAGATCGCCTCGTACTCATCGAGCAGCGAGCGGGCCTTCTGCAAGCCTTCGTGGTTGCCCCGCACGATCTGCTCCCTTCCGCGCTTCTCCTTGGTGACCAGGGAAGCGCGCTCCAGCACCGCCACGTGCTTCTGGACGGCGGCGAAACTCATGGCGTACAGCGCAGCAAGGCCGGAGACGGAGTACTCCGCCACCGTCACGCGCCGGACGATGTCCCGACGGGTGGCGTCCGCAAGCGCCTGAAAGAGGCGGTCAACTTCCGCATCACTGAGCTGATCTACAACCATTTGGTTGTACGATACTCCCGGGGCCTCGGGCGCGTCAAGGGGTTGCGGGGACGCCAGTAAGCTGATCCCGGAACCACAATCCTGGAGGTCCAATGACTGTCATTCCGTTGCTGCCCTGCGCATCGATCGATGACATGCTGACGTTCTACACGGCCCTGGGCTTCACCCGGACCTACCGGCAGACGAAGCCCAACCCCTACCTCGCGATGCGCCGGGACGACGTCCACCTGCACTTCTTCGGCATGCCCGGCTTCGAGCCTGCCGACTCCTACGGCAGCTGCATCATCCAGGTGCCCGATACCGCGGTCCTGCACCGGGCCTTCGCCGACGGGCTCCGGGACCTCTACGGCAAAGTGCCGCTGGCCGGCATCCCCCGCATGACGCGCCCCCGGCCCCGCAAGAACGCCGAGGGGCTGACGGGATTCACCGTGGTGGACCCCGGCGGAAACTGGCTGCGCATTTCCCGGAACCGTCGGATGCAGCTGCCGACGCCCCGGCCGATGGCCCAAGTGCCGCCGGGACGCAGCCCGCGGCACCGGACCCGGCCGGGAAACTGGCCCCGGCACTGGCCGCCGTTGCTGAGTTGCGCCGGGACGCCGGGTGGGCGGGCCCTCCGCAGCCCTGACAACCAGCCCACTGATCCAACCCTCACGACCACTCAGCAACATGCTCCACGGGTAAGCTGGAGGAACCACCCAGCACCGCCAGCCCGAGTCCGTCCACGGAGGCCAGCATGAGCCAGCGCTCAAAAACAGAATCCGCCATCCGGCCAGGCACAGCCACTGAGCCGGCGGGCACGTCGCTGCGGCTCATCCCGGCAACCCTGCTGTCGGCGTCGGGCTTTGTCCTCTTTGCCTTGGAAGACCGCCTGATCGGATTCACCCTGCTGGCCGCCGCCCTGGTGGTGGCCGGATTCATCAGCCGCCGGCTGCTTGTGGACCTCGCCCTGATAGGCGTGGGGCTGACGGCCATGAGCGCCGTCCCCATCACCACGGACATCAGCACCGGGCACATGCTGGTCATGGGCACGGCAATGATCCTGGCCGTCGGCATTCCATACGCGGTCTCCAGGTACGCCACCAAGGACCATGCCATCAGCTTCCCCCTCAGGAGCGGCCAACCGTGGACCACTGCCGAGAAGTGGTACCTGCTGGCCGTGCCGGCGCTGGGATATGCCGTCCTCCCGGTCTACATGGTCAGTACGGGCGTGTACCGGAACTGGCCGGCAGTCAGCGATCCGGAAGGCATCGGCCGGCTGTTCCTGGGCACCAACGCACTGGGGATCTGGGACGAGCTGTTCTTCATCTGCACCGCCTTCACGCTCCTGCGCCGGCACCTCCCGGATTGGCAGGCCAACCTGTTGCAGGCCGTTCTTTTTACGTCGTTCCTCTGGGAGTTGGGCTTCCACGCCTGGGCGCCCTTCTTCATCTTCCCGTTCGCGCTGCTCCAGGCGAAGCTTTTCACCATCACCCGCTCGCTGACGTACATCGTGGCCGTCCACCTGCTCTTTGACTTCGTACTGTTCCTGGTCCTGGTGCATGCCCACAACCGTGCGTGGATCGACATCTTCCTCTACTAAGCCCTGTTGAGTCGCCTCCCCCGGCACGCCAGGGGGCGGCGTAACTAGCCCACGACACGGACGTGTAATCGATCACACTTTCGCCGTTTCAGTTGTCAAAGCCCAGGCTCACCATGAACCATGAACTAAGGGCCACGTGCCCCGCACACCTAAATCAGCAATCTTCACCGACGAGGATGCGGCCTCATCAAGGATGACCGGGCCGTCAACTGCTAGAGCGAAAGTACTGACAATGACGTTTGATTCCAGCCACTCTGTAACGCTTAAAATCTGGGACCGCACCGCGGTCGACCACACCCTCGATGCCGCAGCACAGGACCTCTCCGCCAAGGCAAACACCACCAAGTGCCGCATCGCGGTCCACGCCAGCGGCCCCAACACCTTTACGCTGACCGTCCGCGGCGACGACCGCCACCTCGTCACCGTCTAACAGTTCCACGCATAAAACTCAAAGCGGACGACGCCGGGACCTCCCGGCGTCGTCCGCTTCGTTTTATCGGGGCCACGGCTCGGAAGGCGGTTGACACTCACGGCGGCTTGCTGTTGACTTTTACACATGCTGAAATAACAGTTCCACGATGCGATATGAAATAGCCGCATAGCCTACACCGTGGATGCCAGCATCGAAATATTAGGATCTGTTATGCACCTTGAACAGTTCAACGCCGCCGGCCGCGCGGAGGCCCTGGATTTCCTCCGCCCCTGCCTGGACATCCAACGCTGGATCGACGAGCTCGCCGACGCGCGGCCCTATGCCAGTCCCGAAGCACTCCTGGCGGCCGGCCGCAACGCTGCCAACCCTTTCACCCCTGCCGAAATTGACGCAGCTCTCGCCCACCATCCGCGGATCGGCGAGCGGGCCCGGGGTGACAGCGCCGAAGCCAAACTGTCCCAGTCCGAACAGGCCGGGCTGGGCGTGGCCGATGCCGCCGTCGCCCAAGCGCTGGCAGAAGGCAACAGGACTTACGAGGAGAAGTTCGGGCAGGTCTTCCTGATCCGCGCCGCGGGCCGCAGCCGCGAGGAGATCCTGGCCGCCCTCAACACCAGGCTCGCCCACACGCCCGAACAAGAACAATCAATCATTGACCAGCAGTTGCGGGAAATCGCAGTACTCCGACTCGAAGGGTTGCTCAGCAAATGACCACCTCCCATGTCACCACGCACGTGCTCGATACCGGCTCCGGCAAACCGGCGGCGGATGTCCCGGTAACCCTCAACATGCTCGACGGCGAGCATTGGGTCCGGCTCGCCGAAGGCGTTACCGACGAGGACGGGCGGATCAAAGAACTTGGACCGGACCGCCTGGCCACCGGGACGTACCGCCTGGCCTTCGACACGGGCAAGTACTTCGCCGCCAGTGGCACCGAAACCTTCTTCCCGGAAGTGACCCTCACGTTCGGCGTGGTGGAGTCGGAGGCCCACTATCACGTGCCGCTCCTCTTGAGCCCGTTTGCCTACTCCACCTACCGGGGCAGCTGAGCCGCCTTTCAGCCCGGCCAACTGCACCTCTCGATGAGCGATTCAGCGGCACTGCCGCTGAATCGCCGTTTTGTCCCGCAAAGCAAGGAACCCTGCCCCTCTCGGGGGGCAGGGTTCCTCGCTGTTGGCCGACGACCGGCCGGGGATGCGGCAGCTACTTCCCGCGTCCGGTGTCGGAAGACGCGTCAGGCGCGGCAGCAGCGTGGGTGGGCCGCCTCATGTGGAACTCGGGGATTTCTTCCGGGTTCGGGCCGCCGCGGAACTTGGGGGACGGCTCCTGGCCGCCGCTGATCCGCTCAAGCTCCTGGTCTTCGAAGTCGTCCTCCACGCCGAGCATGATGGCTGAGTCGTGGTTGGTGATTTCGCCGCGGAATGCCCGGACCATCACGCTGCGGTCGAACTGGCGTTCCCACTTGGAGACGACGAACGTGGCCACGCAGTTGCCCAGCAGGTTGACCACCACGCGCATCGAGTCCATCAGCCGGTCTGCGCCGAGGAGCAGGGCCACGCCGGCCACCGGGAAGATGCCGAGGGCGGCAGCGGTCGCGGACAGGGCCAGGAAGGACGATCCGGGAACGCCCGCCATGCCCTTGGATGTCAGCAGCAGCACGCCGAGCGCAGCCAGCTGCTGGCCAAGGTCCAGGTTGTGGCCAAAGGCCTGCGCCAGGAAGAGCAGCGAGATCGAAAGGTAGATCGCGGCGCCGTCGAGGTTGAAGGAGTAGCCGGTGGGAACCACCAGGCCGGTGGTGGCGCGGGAGCAGCCGGCGTTGGTCAGTTTGGTCATGATGCGTGGCATCACGGCCTCGGTGGAGGCGGTGCCGAGTGCCAGCAGGAATTCCTCACGGGTGTACTTCAGGAAGTGCCAGAGGGGAACCCGGGCGAAGCCCCAGGCCACGAGGAACAGCAGCCCGATGAAGACGATGGCCGCGCCGTAGCAGGCGGCGATGAGCAGCGCATAGGTGCTGAGGGTATCGAGTCCGTACTGGCCGATGATGAACGCCATGGCACCGAAGGCACCGATGGGCGCCACTTTCATGATCCAGGACATGATCTTGAAGATGAGCTCCAGCACGGTCTCCATCAGGCTGATGACGGGCATGCAGCGCTCGCGTCCGATGACCACGATGGCCGCGCCGAAGAAGACCGAGAAGAACAGGACCTGCAGCAGGCTGTTGTTCGCGAACGCGCCGATGACGCTGGTGGGGATGACGTCCAGGATGAAGGCCGCTGCGTCCTTGGGCACGGCATGGCCGGTCTTGGCGTCCAGGGCTTCCTGGGACAGTGTGCTGGGGTCGATGTTCAGCCCTGCGCCGGGCTGCACCAGGTTGCCTACGATCAGGCCGAAGACCAGCGCGAAGAGCGTGGCCGCGGTGAAGTAGAGAAGGGCTTTGACGCCGACCCTTCCGACCGCCTTGACGTCGCCCACGGCCGAGATGCCGGTGACGATCACCAGGAAAATCAGCGGCGCGATGATCATTTTGATGAGCTGGATGAAGCCATCACCGAGCGGCCTCAGCTGCGAGCCGAGGTTCGGCCAGAAATGTCCGATAAGAACACCTGCCACGACGGCGATCAGAATTTGGATGAAGAGCGACCTATACAGGGGCTTCTTCTTCGACGGCGCCGAACTCGCCTTCAGCGCCGCGGAATCTGGGATCTTCATTGATCTGTACCTATCAATCGGGAACAGCCCCGGAGATCGGGGTCTGTTTCCAACGTAACCCCGGTCACACTATTCCGCAAGAGGAAAATCAAATTCCGCAATGTGAAAACTTCTGTGCTTGCATGCAGACACGCAAAATGGCCGCGGCGCAGACGGCCGCCCGCGGGTGAACCCCTCGGGCGGATGTCCGCAGCGCAGCGGAAGGGTAGGTGTGCCGGCGCTAGCCGCGGCCGATGAACGGCATTCCGGCAGCGGTGATTACCACGGAGCCCACACTGGCCGACGCCGGCATGCCGGCCATCAGGAGCACGGCCCGAGCGGCGTCCTCCACGGGGAACATCGGCTCGACTTTTCGCGAGCCGTCGGCCTGGAGCGCGCCCGAGCCGACGCCGATGGTATCCATAATGTCGGTGGCGGTATTGCCGATATCTATCTGACCGCAGGTGATTCCGAAGGCCCTGCCATCGAGTTCAATACTCTTGGTCAGGCCCGTCATGGCATGCTTGGTGACCGAATAGGCCACCGTCCGCGGCCGCGGAGAGTGGGCCGAGATGGACCCGTTATTGATGATCCGACCACCCCGGGGCTCTTGGGATTTCATGGCCCGCACGGCCGCGGCGGCGCACAGCATGGAGCCGGTCAGGTTCACGGCCAGGACGGACTCCCAATCGGCTACGGCAATTTCGTCCACCGATGCCGCCGGGCCGAACACGCCCGCATTGTTGAACAGGACATCGACCCTCCCCCACCGCCGAATGACGGCGGCGAAAAGGCGCTCGACGTCGTCCGGCCGGGTGACGTCGCAGGGCATCACCAGAGCCTCGGGATGACCGTCCGCCGCGCCAAGGAGCTGGGCCTCCCGCCGGCCGGCCAGCGCCACGCGGTAGCCGTTGGCCAGCATCTGCCGGACCACCGCCCTGCCGATGCCCGATCCGGCTCCGGTGACGACGGCGACCCGGGGGCCTGCGGGCGGGCGGGAGTTGGTCATGAGATGCCTTTCAGGACGGGTGCGGTCAGCGCGCCACCTCAGCGACGGCGGGGGCGGCGGCGGACGGGGCCGCCACGGCGGACAAGGGCCAGCCTACGACAGTCTTCGGCCGCGGCGCCGCATAGGTGCGGACCTTGGACGTGGACAGTCCCATGCGGACCAGGCCTTCGGCGATGATCACCGCCGAGGCCACACCGTCCACCACAGGGACACCGGCGCGCCGCCGGATCGCCTCGTCGAGCCCGGCCATGCCGCCGCAGCCCAGGACAATGACCTCGGCCTTGTCGTCCCGGACGGCGATCAGTGCCTGTTCAATGATGGCCTCGACGGCCCGCTCCGGCTCTTCTTCGAGCTCCAGCACGGCCATCCCGCTCGCCCTGACGGACGCACACCTCGCGTCCAGGCCGGCCAGCTTCAGCCGGTCCTCGATCAACGGCACTGCCCGGTCCAGGGTGGTGATCACGGAGTATTTGTGGCCGAGGAACATCGCCGTCGAGGCGGCGGCCTCGGTGATGTCGACGACGGGCACGTCCAGGAGTTCCTGCAGGCCCTCCCGGCCGTGCTCGCCGTAGCCGGCCTGGATGACGGCGTCGAACGGCTCCGGGTAGCTGACCACGGCGTCCATCACGGCGATGGCGGCGAGGTAGCTTTCAAAGTTTCCCTCGCACGAATCCGCGCCGAAGCTGGGCGTAAGCCCCACGATCTCCGTCCCGGGCGCGGCGACGCTGCGGGCCTGGGCGGCGATGGAATCGGTCATGGACTGCGTGGTGTTCACGTTGGCAACGAGGATGCGCATGGTTTCCTTTGATGGTTCAGTGCGTCGGTGCGGGACGGCATGTCAGTGCGTGCTGGCGATGGCGATGGCTTCACCGTCAACGTCGTCGAACTGCTGCGTACGGTCCGCGATCAGGTAGTAGGTCAGGGCACCCAGGCCCGCGCCGAAGAACCAGGCGAACGGGGCCGCGGCTTCCAGTGCCGGAATGAAGGCGACAAGGATCGCGACGGCGGACGCCGGCAGCAGCGCGATGATCGCCTTGGGATTGACGCCCTTTTTGTAGAAGTACGCGCCGGCAGGGCTTTCGCTGTAGAGCTCGGGGACGTTGACTTTTCCGCGGCGGAGTAGCCAGTAGTCGGCCATCACCACGCCGAACAGGGGCCCCAGCAGGGCGCCGAGGCCGCCGAGGAAGTACACAATCACCAGCGGATTGTTGTAGAGGTTCCACGGCAGGATGACCAGGCCGATTGTGCCGCTCACCCAGGCTGCCTTCCGGAAGTCGAGGTGCTTCGGGAAGAGGTTGGTGAGGGCGTAGACCGGTGCCACGAAGTTGGCCATCAGGTTCACGGCGATGGTCAGGATGAGGATGGCCAAGCAGGCAAGGACCAGCAACAGCGTGTTCGGAATGCTCTCCACAATGTCCGACGGCGTTTCGATGATGGTGCCGTTGATCTTGTACTGTCCGCCGGCCAGGACCACCACAATGGCGCCGAAGAGCAGCATGTTGACGGGGATGCCCCAGAAGTTGCCGCGGACGATCGACTTTTTGGACACGGCGGAGCGGGTGAAATCGCAGAAGTTCAGCACGAACGTGCCGTAGATGGACACCCACAGGGCGCCGCCGGCGAAGATGGTCCGCCACATCTCGCCGCCTTCCAGGCCGCGGATGCCGGTCCACTGGATGGCGCCCTTGGCCTCGATGAACACCCAGGCCGCGAGCAGCACCATGGTGAGGAGGATGACGGGCCCGGCAAAGGCTTCATATTTGCGGATCATCTCCATGCCGAAGCTGACGATCACGAGCTGGACGATCCAGAGCGAGGCGAAGGCGATCCAGCCCAGCGTGGACAGGCCGAGGATGGAGTTGGTATCCAGATCATGCAGCGACGGGACCATGGCCACGAGCATGACCCGCAGCACCACCGAGGCAAGGAAAGTCTGGATCCCGAACCAGGCCACGGCCACGGCGCCGCGCAGCAGGCTGGCGAGCTGGGCGCCCCGGATGCCGAAGCTGATCCGGCTCATGACAGGGAAGGGCACACCGGTCTTTTGGCCCATAAAACCGGAGAAGCTGAGCAGGGCAAAGAGCAGGACGGCGCCGATGGCCAGGGCCGCGAGGATCTGCCAGCCGCCAAGGCCCAGCGAGAAGAGGCCGAC
Source organism: Pseudarthrobacter sulfonivorans (assembly GCF_031454915.1). Taxonomy (GTDB): domain Bacteria; phylum Actinomycetota; class Actinomycetes; order Actinomycetales; family Micrococcaceae; genus Arthrobacter; species Arthrobacter sulfonivorans_C. Next base: position 329,429 of record NZ_JAVDRS010000003.1, read on the forward strand.
GGCGAACGCGTAGTTGCCTAGGCTATGCACGTCATTCGCCCACAGGGTAAAGATGCTGTACCCGGTCCAGCGGCGGCCCTGCCGCTTCGTCGGGGCGAGGTCCACATTGTAGAGGCCCGGACTGATGGCCTGGCCGGAGGCGGTGCTTGCTGTTTCGCACAGGGCGTCGATGCCCGTGGCGGGGTGGACCGGCTGGCCCGACAACACTGTCGGGGCGGGAGCCGGTTCGACACCCACTGGTGGAGTCGTGTGCATCTGGATCTCCGGTTCTGGGATTTTCCGCGGTGGTGAGCCCTGATCAGACAATCTGGTGTTATTCCACATCGCGAAATGAAGTTACTGAATAGTGAAATAAGGGTATGAGCTGCATCACCCTCGGTCAAGGCTTGTCCATCCGGCTGGCGGTCACAAACGGTTAGGAATGGAGCCAGCGCCCGAGGGCAGGCCTGACGGTCGGGTCATATTGACCGAGGTCCCCTCGACTCGATAATCTCGAATGGCAAAATTGTTTTCTCACAATACGAAAACATAAGCCCACCATTCAACGATGAAACGAGGCTGACGTGGCTGCAGGAGAAGATACCTCCCATATCCTCAGCGGGTTGACTAACCAGCTGCCTGATCGTGATCCGGAAGAGACCGCCGAATGGGTTGAGTCCCTGGACGCGCTGATCAGGGAACAGGGCACCGAGCGTGCCCAATACATCATGCGGAGCCTGCTGCAGCGTGCCGGCGCGCAGAGCGTGGGCGTGCCGATGGTGACCACCACGGACTACGTGAACACCATCCCGGTGGACCAGGAAGCACCGTTCCCCGGCAACGAGGAATACGAACGCCGCTACCGCGCCTACATGCGCTGGAACGCCGCGATCATGGTCCACCGGGCCCAGCGGGCCAACATCGGCGTGGGCGGGCACATCTCCACCTACGCCGGCGCCGCGACCCTGTACGAGGTGGGTTTCAACCACTTCTTCCGCGGCAAGGACCACCCTGGCGGCGGTGACCAGGTCTTCTTCCAGGGCCACGCCTCCCCCGGCATGTACGCCCGCGCGTTCATGGAAGGCCGGCTGACTGAGGAGGATCTGGACGGGTTCCGGCAGGAAAAGTCCAAGGAAGGCCACGCGCTCTCCTCCTACCCGCACCCGAGGCTGATGCCGGAGTTCTGGGAATTCCCCACCGTGTCCATGGGCATCGGCCCGATGAACGCGATCTACCAGGCCCAGTCCAACCGGTACCTGCACAACCGCGGCCTCAAAGACACCTCGGACCAGCAGGTCTGGGCGTTCCTGGGCGACGGGGAAATGGACGAGCCCGAGTCCCGCGGCCTGCTCCAGCTCGCCGCGAACGAGAACCTGGACAACCTGAACTTCGTGATCAACTGCAACCTCCAGCGCCTGGACGGGCCGGTGCGCGGCAACGGCAAGATCATGCAGGAACTCGAAGCGTTCTTCCGCGGCGCGGGCTGGAACGTCATCAAGGTCGTCTGGGGCCGGGAGTGGGATGACCTGCTCACCAAGGACTCCGACGGCTCGCTCGTGAAGATCATGAACGAAACCCCGGACGGTGACTACCAGACCTACAAGGCCGAGTCCGGCGGGTTCGTCCGCGAACACTTCTTCGGCAAGACCCCGCAGACCAAAGACATGGTCGCGGACCTTTCCGATGACGAGATCTGGAACCTCAAACGTGGCGGCCATGACTACCGCAAGGTCTACGCCGCCTACAAGGCAGCCACCGAATTCAAGGGCAAACCCACCGTCATCCTCGCCAAAACCGTCAAGGGCTACGGACTCGGACCGAGGTTTGAAGGACGGAATGCCACCCACCAGATGAAGAAACTGACGGTGGAGGATTTGAAGGAATTCCGGGACTATCTCCGGATCCCCATTTCCGATGCCCGGCTTGAAGAGGACCCCTACAGCCCGCCCTACTTCCACCCCGGCCCGGACGCTCCTGAGATCGCCTACCTTCTTGAGCGGCGAAGGGAACTTGGCGGCTACACGCCCGAACGCCGGTCAACCTATGATGCCGTTGAGTTGCCTGAGCCCAAGACCTTTGACGTGGCCAAGCGCGGCTCCGGCAAACAGCAGGCTGCCACAACCATGGCCTTTGTCCGCCTGTTGAAGGACCTGCTCCGCGACAAGAAGTTCGGGCACCGGATTGTGCCCATCGTGCCGGACGAATCCCGGACCTTCGGTATGGACGCGTTCTTCCCCACGGCGAAGATCTACAACCCCAAGGGCCAGAACTACCTCTCTGTGGACCGGGACCTGGTCCTGGCCTACAAGGAATCCGCGCAGGGCCAGCTGATCCACCCCGGCATCAACGAAGCCGGCGCCGTGGCAGCCTTCACCGCCGCCGGCACCGCGTACGCCACCCACGGCGTGCCGCTGATCCCGGTCTACGTGTTCTACTCCATGTTCGGCTTCCAGCGCACCGGCGACGCCTTCTGGGCAGCCGCTGACCAGATGACCCGAGGCTTCATCATCGGCGCCACCGCGGGACGGACCACCCTCACCGGCGAAGGCCTCCAGCACGCCGACGGCCACTCCCCCATCCTCGCCGCCACGAACCCGGCAGTGGTCACCTACGACCCCGCCTACGGGTACGAAATGGGCCACATCATCCGGGACGGCATCGAACGCATGTACGGGGACCAGCCCGCCGGTACCGGAACATCCTCCGATAAGAACCTTATGTATTACCTCACCGTCTACAACGAGCCCATCACGCAGCCCAGCGAGCCGGATAACCTCGACGTCGACGGTGTGCTCAAGGGCATCCATCGGGTCTCGGCGTCAGACGTTGACGGTCCCAAGAGCCAAATCCTGGCCTCCGGCGTGTCTGTTCCGTGGGCACTGGAAGCCCAACGGATCTTGGCCGAAGACTGGGGAGTCTCCGCCGACGTCTGGTCCGTCACGTCCTGGAACGAACTGCGCCGGGACGGGCTCGCGGCCGAGGAAGAAGCCTTCCTGAGCCCCGGCGAACCCGCGCGGGTTCCGTTCGTCGCGCAGCAGCTGGCCGACGCACGGGGACCCATCGTTGCAGTCTCGGACTACATGAAGGCCGTCCCGGACCAGATCCGCCAGTTCCTGCCGCATCAGTTCGCCACCCTTGGCGCGGACGGCTTCGGATTCTCCGACACACGCGCCGCAGCCCGCCGCTTCTTCAAGAACGACACCCACTCCATCGTCGTGAAGACCCTGCAGCTGCTCGCGGCGAGGGGCGAGGTCGAGGCGGGCGCGCCGTCGTACGCCATGGACCGCTACAAGCTCCTGGACGTGAGCGCCGGAACCACCGGCGGAGCAGGCGGGGACGCTTGACCCCATCATCAAGACGACAGTTGACGGCAGTGTTTCTCTAAGACACTGCCGTCAACAGTTATGTGGCTGGATAGGCTGGGCCGATGGCTGACTTTGTGGAACCGAGTACGACGGCGGTGCTGCTCGCCGCGGGTTCCGGGTCCCGGCTGGGGCTGGGCCCCAAGGCGCTGCTGCCGTTCCGCGGCCGCACACTCGTGGAAGTGCTGGCAGACGTGCTGCTCGACGGCGGCTGCCGGGATGTGGTGGTTGTCCTCGGGGCCGACGCCCTGGGGGTCGCAGAAAACGCTGACCTGGCCGCGTACACCGTCGTCCAGAACCCGGACTGGCAGACCGGCATGGGCGGCTCGTTTCGCTTGGGAGTGGCGGCCGCACCCACCCGGGACCATGTGCTGATCGCCCTCGTGGACCAGCCTGGCCTGACGCAGGAAACGGTAGCCAGGCTCCTGACACTCCACCGGCCCGGCAGGGTGACCGCAGCGGCCTACCGCGGTGCGGACGGCGTCCTCCGGCGCGGCCATCCGCTGCTGCTGGACGCAAGCCTGCGTGCCCAGGCGGCGGAGTCAGCAGCGGGCGACGCCGGTGCGCGGCTTTTCCTCCAGGAGCACCCGGAACTTGTCGACCTGGTGGACTGCGGCGGCCAGTCCGGCGGCGAGGACCTGGACACGCCGGACCAGCTGCGGCTGCTCGAGTAGTGCCTAACCCCGCATCCCGGCCGCGAGCAGCTCCTCCAGTCCCCGCTTGAAGCCGGTCCGTCCGCCGTGGGCGGGATGCCTGACCTTCGGCACGTCCAAGCCGCTGCGAACCAGGCTGCGGTGCGCCACGTTACCCACGGCCACCACGGTTTCAATGGGAAACAGTTCCGCCAGCAGCCGCCAAAAGGGACTTCCGAGGCCTGCCTCGGCTGCCGTCGGCGTGCGGTTGGTCAGTGGCTGGTCCGGTACGTGCGTGTGCCATGGGCAGGCGCTCCACAGCAGGGGAAGAAACTCCAGCTCCGCCAGGACCTCCCACATCACCGTCGCCGTCGGCTCGGCCGCCACCCCGGCAGCCTCGGCCGGCAGCACGTAGCCCTTCCCCGGCCCAAACAGTCCGAAACTGTTGGCGGGCCCCTCGAACATGGTGCGGTTGGTGAAGGGAACGCCGGTGATCCGCATGCCCCTGAAGCCCGGTGCCTCGCCCAGCAGCAGCACCTTCGGAGAACGGTCCAGCATTTCCTCGAGATAGGCGTCCAGGTTCCGCCGGCGGTGGGCATTGGCCGGGCTGGTGTGATCGAAGAAGTTGTTCCGCCCGGGTCCTGACGGCACGGCCGAGAGCCGCCCCACGAAGGCGCTGATGGACGGTTCTGTCATTCGCAGGCCTTATTGGAAGTGCACGGGCAGAATCCCGCTGTCTACCAGCGCGGGTGGACAGCGTCCCGGAAGTAGTGGTCGTAGATCCAGCGGACACCTTCGTCGAACTCTTCAGTGATGCTGACCGAAGCCGCGGCAGCATTCGCCGTGGCCTGGTCCACGTTCCGTGCCCCGGGGATCACGGAAGTGACGCCGTCCTGCGCCGCGATCCAGGCGATGGCCGCCTGGGCGGTGCTTGCGCCCGCAGGGACCAGTTGCTCGAACTCGGCCACGGCTTTCAGTCCCAGCTCATAGTCCACACCGGAGAACGTCTCGCCGACGTCGAAAGATGCACCGTTGAGGTTGTAGTTGCGGTGGTCGTCTGCTGCGAAAGACGTGTCCTTGGAGTACTTTCCCGTGAGGAGCCCTGATGCCAGGGGTACGCGGGCGATAATGCCTACGCCGGCTGCCTTCGCTGCGGGCAGGACGTCGTCCAGCGGCTTCAGCCGGAAGGCGTTGAGGATGATCTGGACGGACGCAGTGCCTCCGTGCCGGATGGCTTCCAAGGCCTCGTCCGTGCGTTCCACGCTGACGCCGTAATGGCGGATTGCCCCTTCGGAGACCAGGGTGTCCAGCGCGTCATACACCGCGGTGGTGCTGTAGACAGCGGTGGGCGGGCAGTGCAGCTGGACCAGGTCCAGGGTGTCTGTGCCCAGGTTTCTGCGGGACCGGTCCACCCACTGGCGGAAGTTGGCCAGCGTGTAGTTCTCCGGCGTCTGGTCCACCCGGCGGCCCATCTTGGTGCCCACAGTGATGTCCAGCCCGGGGTTGTCCGCAAGGAACCTGCCAATGGCCTGTTCGCTCTTACCGTCGCCATAGACATCAGCCGTGTCGAAGAACGTCACGCCTGCTTCCACGGAGGCGGCCAGGATTGCCTGGGCCTGCGCCGGGTCCACATGGCCCCAGTCGGCCCCGAGCTGCCAGGTCCCCAGTCCGACGACGGAGACATCCCGTCCTGTCCTGCCTAAGATGCGCTGTTCCATCCCACGACTATATGCAACGCGGGGTCAGATCCGGCCCATCTGGGGCGAATTATTGGGCGTTGTGTGACCCCGCGTTGCCCTGGGATCCTGCGGCGTGTGCCAACGCGGACGCCTCCGCCTCCTTCAGGCCGAGGTAGATCTTGTCCCGCGCGATGGGCAGCGATGCGAACCGCACACCGGTGGCATCCCGGATGGCGTTGGCCAAGGCAGGCGCCACCGGGTTGAAGGGGCTTTCGCTCATGGACTTGGCGCCGAGCGGGCCCAGCTTGTCGTTCGTGTCGGCGAAGTAGACCTCGCTCCGGGGCACGTCCGCGAAGGTGGGGATGTGGTACTGGCGGAGGATGTCCGTGGTGACCCGGCCGGCGTCGTCCACCACCACTTCCTCGTACAGTGCGGCGCCCAGCGCCTGCGCGATCCCGCCTTCGATCTGGCCGCGGCACTGCCGCGGATTGACCACCACGCCGGCGTCGGCGGCCTGCACGCTTTGCAGGATCCGCAGCTCTCCCGTCCCGCGGTTCACCGCCACCCGGAAGCCGTGCACATTGAAGGCGACGGACCGCGGAGTGCCGCCCCAGCGGCCTTCGGCGGCGAGGTCGACGCCGGCCTCCGCGGCCGCGCGCGCCAGTTCGGTCAGCGGCACGGGAGTTCCCTCGCACACCACAACATCGCCGTGGAGGACGCAGCCGGAGGACTGGATCTGCCGGATCCCGGCGGCGAACGCCCGGATCCGGACAGCCAGTTCCTCGGCTGCGGCGAGCGTCGCCTTCCCGGCCACCACCGTGCCCGCCGACCCGAACGCACCGGTGTCATGCTCGATCAGGTCCGTGTCCGACTGCCGGACGGCCACCCGGGAGGCTTCCGTGGACAGCGCGGTAGCGGCAAGCTGGGCGTGCACGGTGGTGGTGCCGTTGCCGAACTCGGCGGTCCCGACGTCGGCCTGGTACGTTCCGTCCGGCAGGAGCCTCAGCTTCGAATGGGCGAAGTGGCCCCGCGGCGGCACCGTGTCAATCATGGACAACGCAGTGCCCTCGCCGGTGGCCCAGTCCGGGCCGAGCTGGTCCAGCCCTGCCGCGCGGTACCGTTCAGCACCCCGGTCCAGGGCATCCCGGACCAGGCGCGTGCACTGCTCCAGGCCGTAGCTGCCATAGTGGACGTCCTCCTCGGGCTCCGGATGGGTGGACAACATGTCGTCGCCTTCCCGCACCATGTTCCGGCGGCGGAATTCCAGCGGATCCATCCCGATCCCGATCGCGAGCTCGTCCATGGCCGACTCGATGGCGAAGATCATCTGGCTCAGCCCGTACCCGCGGAAGGCGCCGGACGGGACGGTGTTGGTGTAGACCGACTGGGCGTCCACCTTCTTGTTCCCGCACTTGTAGACCGCCAGGGACTCGCCGCAGCCGTGGAACATCACGCCCGGGCCGTGGTTGCCGTACGCGCCCGTGTTGGTCAGGACGTCGAGCTTCAATGCTGTCAGCCTGCCGTCGGCACTGGCGCCGGCCTTGAGCTTGATGGTGAACGGATGCCGGGTGGTGGTGGCGGTGAACTGCTCCGTCCGGGTCAGTTCGAGCTGGACGGGCCGCCCCAGCTTCAGGGCCGCGAGCGCCACGATGTCTTCTGTCAGCACTTCCTGCTTGCCGCCGAAACCGCCGCCCACCCGGCCCGCCACTACATGGACCTGTTCCTCCGGCAGCCCGAAGACCCGGCACAGGGTGCGGCGGACCAGGAACGGGACCTGGCTGGAGGTGCGGACCTGCAGCCTGCCGGCGCCGTCCACCTCCGCGATGGCAGCATGGGTTTCCAGCGCGACGTGCTGGACGCGCTGGGTCTGGTACGTCTGTTCGTGGATAAAGCTGGCGGCCGCGAAGCCGTCCTCCACGCTTCCCAGTTCGGAATGCAGTTCAGCCACCACGTTCTGCCCGGGCCGGGCAATCCGGGCCGTGGACGCGTCCTTCTCGCCGTGCAGAGTGGGCGCGCCGGGCCGGATGGCGTCCTGCGGAGTGAACACGGCGTCGAGGAGTTCATACTCCACGGCGAGGGCCCTGACACCAGCTTCGGCGGCCGGAACCGATTCGGCCACGACGGCGGCGACCCGCTGCCCGATGAACCGCACCACGTCATCCAGCACGCGGGTATCGTCGGGGTCGTCCGTGTAGAGCTCGTGCTGTGCAGTGGAAAACAGCTGCTCCGGCGCGTCCTGGTGCGTCAACACGGCAACCACGCCGGGTACCTTCAGGGCCGCTTCGGTGTTAATGCCGAGGATGCGGGCGTGGGCGTGCGGCGAGCGCAGGAGTTTCAGGTGCAGCAGCCCCGGCAACTGGTCCGCGGAGACATCCAGCGTGTAGCGGGCGGCGCCGGTGACTACCGCGCGGCTGGCCGGAGCTGGGACATCGTCGCCCAGCTGTCCCGGCTGCGGCCCGGGCTGGCCCTCCCCCGCGATTCCCGAGCCTTGGCCGGCCGGATCGGGATGGCCCGCGTGACCGCAGACGGCGTCGGCGATGGCCCGGTAGCCCGTGCAGCGGCACAGGTTGCCCTTGAGGTTGCGGGGCAGATTCTCCTTCTGCTCGTCGGTGAAGGTTGCCGCGGTCATCAGCATGCCGGCGGTGCAGAAGCCGCACTGGAAGCCCTGCCGCTCGAGGAACTGCTGCTGGACCGGGTGCAATTCACCGCCCGCGGTGTCTGTCGTTCCGGCCGCGCCCAACGTTCCGGCCAGGCCCTCAATGGTGGTGACGGCGTGGCCCTCGGCCCGGACCGCCGGGTAGATGCAGCTGTGCACCGGAGTTCCGTCCACGTGCACGGTGCAGGCACCGCAGTCGCCGCCGTCGCAGCCCTTCTTGACGCCCAGGTTGCCCTGTTCCCGCAGGAAGGTCCGCAGGCACTGCCCGGGGCGCGGTCCGGTTTCTGCCGGGATGCCGTTGATCTCGATGGCCATGCTCAGGCCCCTTCCTGCTGTGCGGTGCGCCCGGGCGTATGCGGCTCGGTACGGGGCGAAGTGCTGGGCACCGGCGGCCAGAAGTCGCCGGACACGGGCACGTCCGGCGACCCTTCGGGGGCCGCGAGTTCGGCCCGGATCTCGTCGGCAAGGCGGTACGTCATGTCCCGACGCCAGGCCGGCAGCCCGTGGATGTCGTTGTGGTAGAGGTCCTCCGGGATTGCGTCGTCCAGCGCGGCCGCGAGCTCCGCGGCCTCGGGCACGTACCCGAAGCGCAGCTGCACGGGCCGTTTGGTTGCGGCGGTGATGGTCAGGACCAGGGAGGTGCCGCCGTCGAGCCTGCCGACCAGCAGCACGCCGGAGCGTCCCAGGTTGCTCAGCGACAGGCGGCGGAACGCTACGCGCGAGGCAAGGGCCGACGCCGGGAGGTGGATGCTGCGCAGCAGCTCGCCGGGTGCCAGGCCGTTTGTTCCGTCCCCCGTGACGAAATCGGTCACCTGCACGGTCCGTGTTGTGCCGCCGGGACCCAGGATAGTGGCCTCGGCGTCGAGTCCTGCGCAGAGGGAGGTCATGGGGCCGGCCGGGAGTGCGGTGCAGACGTTTCCGCCCACCGTGGACATGTTCCAGACCTTAAAGGAGGCCACAAAGGAGTCGCAGCAGGGCCGAATCAGGCTGAGTCCGGGCCACTGCCGGCGGGACAACTCCGGCAATTCGGGGAGGGCGTAAAGCTCCGCGACGGTGCAGGTGGCGGCCAGCTCGATGCCGGCGTCGGTCACGGTGACCGGCGTCCAGCCAGCGGAACCCAGGTCAAGGAGTCGCTTGAGCGGTTCGGGCCCGAAGGCGTAGCTGCCATAGGAAAACAGGACGGTGCCGCCGGCCAGCCAGGCATCGCCGGCGCGCCAGTCGGCCGGGTCCGTTGTAGGGACCACGGCCTCGATGGTGTTCATGTCCATGCGATCTCCTGCTGGCTGATGGTGTCGGGCGCCAGGCGAGTGGCGGGTTGCGGGGCGGGTGGAAGGCCGGCGAAGGCAGCGGGCTGGTGGATGGGCCCGGAGGTATCCCGCAGCGGCGTGCAGGATTGTTTCCGGCTGCGGGATGCGATGAGCTCCGCGGTGACCGAGACGGCAACCTCGGCCGGGGTCACGGCGCCGAGGTCCAGCCCGATCGGTGAATGCAGCTGCGCGATCCGCTCTGGCCGGACCCCCGCGTTCAGGAGGTCATCCACGCGCTGGAGGTGGCTGCGGCGCGACCCCATCGCCCCGACGTAGGCAAGGTCCAGGGCCAGTGCGGCTTCCAGCAGCGGGATGTCGAACTTGGGATCGTGCGTGAGAACACAGGCAACTGTGCGTTGGTCCAGCTTCCCCGCGGCGGCCTCTGTTGCGAGGTAGCGGTGCGGCCAGTCCGTGACCACCTCATCGGCGCAGGCAAACCTGGCCTGGGTGGCGAAGGCGGAACGGGCGTCCACCAGCGTCACCCGGTAGCCCAGCAGCTTGGCGGCCGGCACCAGGGCCGCGCCGAAATCGTTGGCCCCAAACACCAACATGCGGGGCGGGGCGAGCCGGCTCTCGACCAGGAGAGTTGCTGGTTCGCCCGTGCACGCGCCGGGCGCGGCCAGGTGCAGAAGCCCCGTAGAGCCACCGCGCAGGAAGGACTCGAGCTGCGCGGCCCGCGCGTGGTCCACAACAGAGGTTGCCGCCACGCCCAGCAGTGATGAGACTTCCGGAGACCCGGCCACGCTGAACGTGCCCGGGTCCGGGATGACGACGGCGCCGCTGCCGCCGGCGTCCAGCCGGCGGACCAGTGCCACGGGCTCCGCCGGACGGACGCGGGCGAGCCGCGCCAGGGCTTCCCGCAGGCTGCCGTCGGCAGGCTCGACGTGGATCTCAAGCTCACCCCCGCAGGTGAGTCCGGCGGCGAAGGCGTCGGCGGCACTGTAGCCGAAGGTCCCGTGGCGGGTGCCGCCGTCGTTCATTACCTCCAAGGCGAGCGCCACCACGGCGCCTTCCACACAACCGCCGGACAGGCTGCCCAGGACGGCGCCCGACTCGGAAACCAGCATGGACGTGCCCACCGGCCGGGGCACCGAGCCCGTCGCTGCCACGACGGTGGCCACGGCATACCGCTGGCCGGCCACGACGGGCGGCCAGGCACTGAGCGAAGGTATCAGGTCCAGCATGGCGGCACTCCTTCATCCGGCACGGCGGTGGTTTCCATATTGTCGTTCCTATCGGGGGCCGGACCAAGCACCGGTCCGGCGGTTGTGGTTCTGGCAGTGTTCAGTCGCCAGGCTTAGGCGCCCAGCAGCAGGTTGATCGGGCCGCGGGCGAAGTACACCAGGAAGCCGGCGCTGACCACCCACATGAGCGGATGGATCTTCTTCGCCTTCCCGGAGGCCGCACCGATGATGGCCCAGGACACAAAGCCCACGCCGATGCCGTTGGCGATCGAGTAGCTCAGCGGCATGGTGACGATGGTGAGGAATGCCGGCAGGGCCACAGAGAACTTGGTGAACTTGATCTCGCGGATCTGCGCCATCATCATCGCGCCCACCACCACCAGGGCTGCGGCGGCAACTTCCAGCGGCACCACGCTGGTCAGCGGGGTGAGGAACATGGAGCCCAGGAACAGCACGCCCGTGACCACCGAGGCCAGGCCGGTGCGGGCGCCTTCGCCGATCCCGGCTGCGGAGTCGATGTACACGGTGTTGGACGAACCCGAGGTGGCGCCGCCTGCCACGGCCCCGAAGCCTTCAACGATGAAAGCCGACTTGAGCCGCGGGAATGTGCCGTCCTTGTGGGCCACTCCGGCGCTCTTGGCCAAACCCGTCATGGTGCCCATCGCGTCGAAGAAGTTGGTGAAGACCAGGGTGAACACCAGCATGGTGGCCGCGAGTCCGCCGATCCGGCCGAACGCGCCGAACATGTCGAACTGTCCCACCAGGCCCAGGTCCGGGGCGGAGACGAGCTGCCCGGAAAGGACCGGCGTGTTCAGGTGCCAGCCGCCGGGGTTGGTGGCGCTGGCGGGGCCGATCTTCAGGAAAGCTTCCACAACGGCGGCCAGGACGGTGGTGGCGACGATGCCGATCAGCAGGCCGCCCTGGACCTTGCGGGCCACGAGGATGCCCATGGCCAGCAGGCCCACGACGAAGACCAGCGTGGGGATGGAGGTGATGGAGCCGCCGTCGCCCAGCTGCACGGGCGGGCCGGCTACCGTGGCCCGGATGAAACCTGAGTCCACAAAGCCGATGAAGGCGATGAACAGGCCGATGCCCACCGTGATGGCAGCCTTGAGTTCCTTGGGGACTGCCCGGAAGATGGCCGTGCGGGCGCCGGTGACGCCAAACAGGACGATCAGGATGCCGTTGATCACCACGAGTCCCATGGCTTCGGCCCAGGTGACTTCCTGGATGACCGAGACGGCGAGGAAGGAGTTGATGCCCAGACCGGCGGCCAGGCCAAACGGGAGGTTGGCCACGAGCCCGAACAGGATGGTCATGACGCCGGCCGTCAGCCCGGTGACCGCCCCCACCTGGGCCGCGGAGAGCCAGCCGCCCGCTACGTCGGTGGGGGCGTTGTCCGCCGTGAACCCGCCCAGGATCAGCGGGTTGAGGATGACGATGTACGCCATGGTGAAGAACGTGACCAGGCCGCCGCGGAATTCACGGGCAATGGTTGAGCCGCGTTTGGTGATCTGGAAGAAGCGGTCCAGGGCGTTCGACGCCGGCGGCTTGGATGCGGGTGCAGTGACGGGAGCCGGGTGCTCCCCGTGGGATTGATCCAGGATGGTCATCTCTGCCACCGGGCCCTAGTAGTCAATCCTGGATTCGAGGGTGTTCCAGGTGTTGAAGGGCTCCAGCGGCGTGGGTGCCTGCGGATCGTCCAGCCCGAGCTTGGCCACCGGCATCAGGGAATCCCGGTCCTGGTTCTCGAAGTATTCGTAGAAGACGGCGTCATCGAAGCCGACGGAGGCTGCGTCGTGGCGGTCGGCGGCGAAAACCACCCGCTGGACGCGGGCCCAGAGCGCGGAGGCCAGGCACATGGGGCATGGTTCGCAGCTGGTGTAGAGGACAGCGCCGGTGAGATCGAATGTTCCCAGTTCCCGGCAGGCGGTGCGGATTGCGGTGACCTCGGCGTGCGCGGTGGGATCGTTGTCCGCGGTGACACGGTTGACGCCGTCGAACGTCCGGCCGTCCGCCGTGACGATCATGGCCCCGAACGGCCCCCCGCTGTTCAGGACGTTGGCCGTGGCCAACTGGATGGATCTGGCCAAATACTGTTCGGCCGTGACGGTGGTACTCATGATGCGACTCCCTTTGCTTGGAAGCCGGTATCCCGTTGCGGGACCAGTAGAACCAGATGCGAACGGTTACCAGGCTTCAGCATGTGCTGTGAAGGTTAAGTTGCGCCTGGTAGATAGCTTCCCGGGGTCCGGGTGCCCGCCTTTGGCAAGTTCGAGATTAGCACCGCTGTGTGGCCTGCGCCATAGTTTTCTGGAAATTTAATTTCGCAATGTGAAATCCATGTTTCCGCGCCATCACGTCCGGCAGTCACATTCCGCGGCCATTGACGGGCCGCCGGCCGGGCCCATACTCTGATCCCCAGCCGCAGCCTTTTGCAGCGGCGGCTACCTGGATCAGCAGACAGGGCTTCACTGAGCTGGAACGTCAACCGTCACGCTCGGACAAAGGAATCCCATGACCGCTCTCCCCACCACCAGCCCCGCAGCCCGCCTCTGGATCAGGAATCCGCAGGCTTCCTTTACCGCCAATTCCCTGGACGCTTCGGGCGGCCTCGTGATCAGCGGCGGGATCATCGTCGAGGTGCTGGCCGCCGGCCAGCTGCCCTCGGCACCGTGCCAGCAGACGTTCGACGCCGGCAACCACGTCCTGCTGCCGGGCTTGATCAACACGCACCACCACTTCTACCAGACCCTCACCCGCGCCTGGGGTCCTGTGGCGAACGCGCCGCTGTTCCCTTGGCTGCAGAACTTGTATCCGGTGTGGGCGAGGCTCACGCCGCGTGACCTCGAACTGGCCACCACGGTGGCCCTGGCCGAGCTCCTGCTCTCCGGCTGCACCACGGCGGCGGACCACCACTACCTGTTCCCGGACGGGCTGGAACATGCCATCGACGTGGAAGTGGACGTGGTGCGCCAGCTGGGAATGCGCGCCACCCTGACCCGCGGATCCATGACGTTGGGAACGGACGACGGCGGCCTGCCGCCGCAGCCAACAGTTCAGCTTCCGGAGGTGGTGCTGGCGGACAGCGAACGGCTGATCCGCCAGTACCACGAGCGCGGCGATGACGCCGTGATCCAGATTGCGTTGGCCCCCTGCTCCCCGTTCTCGGTGACGAAGGAAATCATGGCCGAAAGCGCCGCGATGGCCGAACGGCTGGACGTCCGCCTGCACACGCACCTGGCCGAAACCCTGGATGAGGAGGACTTCTGCCGGGAGATGTTCGGGCTGCGGACTGTGGACTACCTGGACAGTGTGGGCTGGCTGACGGGCCGCACCTGGCTGGGCCACGGCATCCACTTCAGCGACGCCGAGATCGCCCGGCTGGGAGCCGCCGGCACCGCCGTCGCGCATTGCCCCACCTCGAACATGCGGCTGGCATCCGGCACCGCGCGCGTCCTGGAACTGGAGGACGCGGGAGTCCCCGTGGGGCTGGGAGTGGACGGCTCGGCGTCGAACGATGCGTCCAACATGATCCTCGAGGCCCGGCAGGCGCTGTACCTCCAGCGGCTCCGGTACGGTGCGGACGTCCCGGTGGAGCGGGCGCTCGGCTGGGCGACCCGCGGCTCGGCGGCTGTCCTTGGCCGCCCCGGACTGGGGCAGCTGGCGCCGGGGATGCAGGCGGACCTGGCCCTGTTCCGGCTGGACGACCTGCGCTTCTCCGGCAGTCACGACCCCATTGCGGCCCTCCTGCTCTGCGCGGCGGACAGGGCAGACCGGGTGATGGTGGGCGGCGCATGGCGGGTGCTGGACGGGCAAATTCCGGGACTGGATATCGCCGGGCTGATCGCGGAGCACTCGGCTGCGGCCCGAAAGCTGGTAAACGGCTAGGGCTTTTCCGGGGCACGGCCGGCGTTTGATGAGCCGCGGAGTTGCTCTGGTTGCGGCACAGAATCGTTGCTAGCGTGGCGGCATGAACCCGTCGAAGGCCCCGGCCGAAATCCTCACCATTGACGGCACCGAGGTCCGCATCTCGAGCCCGGACAAGGTGGTGTTCCCCGAGCCGGGCCTGACGAAACTGGATCTGGTGCGCTACTACCTCGCGGTTGCGGAGGGTGCGCTGCGCGGCGCCGGCGGCCGGCCCATGGTGCTCAAGCGCTTCCCGAAAGGCATCGACTCAGAGCCGTTCTTCCAGAAGCGCGTGCCCGAGAACCACCCCGATTTCATCGACACGGCCACGCTGCACTATGCGTCCGGGACGTCGGCCGAGGAGGCCGTCATCCGGGATGCCGCCGGCCTGGCGTGGGTGGTGAATCTTGGCTGCCTCGACCTCAACCCGCATCCGGTGCGCGCCGAGGACCTCGAGCACCCTGACGAGCTGAGGGTGGACCTCGATCCGATGCCCGGCGTCGACTGGTCCCAAATCGTCGACGCCGCCTACGTGGCGCAGGAAGTACTCGACGACGTCGGGCTGGTGGGGTGGCCAAAGACCAGCGGATCGCGGGGACTCCACATCCTGGTGCGCATCGCGCCGCAGTGGTCGTACCGCGACGTGCGGCTGGCAGCCGAAACCCTCGCCCGCGAGGTCGAGAACCGCGCTCCGGGCCTCGCCACCGCCCGGTGGTGGAAGGAGGAGCGCGGCGAAAGTGTGTTCGTCGACTTCAACCAGAACGCGAAGGACCGAACCGTGGCATCGGCGTACTCGGTCCGGCCCCTGCCCGATGCCCGGGTGTCGACGCCGCTCGCTTGGGACGAGGTCCGCGCCATCCGGCCGGACCAGTTCACGGTGCGGACTGTGCCTGGGCGGTTCGCCGACGTGGGCGATCCGCATTCCGGGATCGACGACGCCGTGGGCTCACTCGACGGGCTCCTGGCGTTGGCGGCCGAGCTCGGCCCCGCGGAGAAGGCTCCGCGCAGCGGGGACGGCTCCGGCCGGCGGCTGTCGGTAATGCCGCTGATCGAAGTGGCCCGCACCAGGACCAAACCTGAGGCGCTGGCGGCGCTCGACGAGTGGAAGAGCCAGCATGCGGAAGTGGTCCCGGCCCTGCACCCGGCCGATGTACTCGTCGACGGCATGCGCGGGTCAAGCTCGCTCTGGTACCGGGTGCGGGTGAACCTGCAGCACGTTCCGGAGGCGGAGCGCCCGCCGCAGGAGGAACTCATCGCCAGCTACGACCCTTGGGCCGGCAAGGATTGGCCGGGCCGCCCGGGGTCCTGAGTTTCCCGCGACGCGCCAGGTCGCTGGCGACTCGCAAATTACTTGGCGACCCCTGATAAGGATCGCGCCACGGAATCTGCGTGTCGCCAGCGAAGAGGCGTGTCCTCAGCCTCGCTAGGAACGCTGGCCGCCGAAGCCGGGAAGCCCGTGGATCCAGCGCGAGAGACGGCCCGGGACGTGCTCGCGGTCTGCCGGCAGATAGAAGTCCGGATCCGTGCCGCCCCCTAGGGGGAGGTAGAACTCCTGGACTGAAGGTGCCGCCGTGTTCACCGGTGCAACCGGCGTGGTGTCCTGCTGGTACATCTGCTCCTCCTCCGAGGTCGTTGGATCTGTAGTGCCGCACTAGCTTGATGATTCCGCAAAGTGGAAAATAACTTTTGCTATACGAAAAGACTAGATGGAGCCCCGGGGTTCGTCAACGGGTCGGGCTGCAAGGTCCGGTCACAATCGGAATTTTCAGATTGTGATGTACACCACCGCGGCGCTGGGCTATCGTGGTATGCAACTCGTGGCGTACGTCACGTAACCTGGGAGCAGCAGGCAGGGTTGTAATGAGCTGACATCAATTGATGTCGGCTCATTTTTTGTTGGGCCGACGGTACTAGAAACGCGTGGGAAACGCGCGCTTAATTTCTATGTGGAACTTTGGTCCACATACCTGAAGTTGGGAATCAGACCATGAGCAGCAGCAACATCATCCTCGGCCACAACCAGTACGGAAAGGCCGAAGTCCGGGTCGTCAAGATCACCCGCGACACCGACCGCCACGAGATCGAAGACCTGAACGTCACCTCGCAGCTGCGGGGCGATTTCGAGGCCGCCCACCTCGAGGGCGACAACGCCCATGTGGTAGCCACGGACACCCAGAAGAACACCATTTACGCCTTTGCCCGTGAAGGCGTCGGCTCCCCCGAAGCGTTCCTCCTGCGCCTGGGCGAGCACTTCACCTCCAGCTTCGACTGGGTCACCGGCGGCCGCTGGGAAGCCGAGTCCTACACCTGGGACCGCATCCAGGCCCACGGCAGCGAACACGACCACTCGTTCGTGCGCAACGGCCAGGAAGTCCGCACCGCCGTCCTGGTCCGCGACGGCGCCGCCACCCACCTGATCTCCGGACTCAAGGACCTCACCGTCCTGAAGTCCACCCAGTCCGGCTTCGTGGGCTACCCCAAGGACAAATACACCACGCTCCCGGAAACCACGGACCGCATCCTGGCCACCGACGTTTCCGCTCGCTGGCGCTTCAAGACCGGGACGGACTTCAGCACCCTGGACTTCAACAAGAGCTACGAGGACGTCAAGGGCCTGCTGCTGGAAGGATTCACGGAAAAGTACTCCCACGCCCTGCAGCAGACCCTGTTCGACATGGGCACCAAGGTCCTCGAAGCCCATAGCGAGATCGACGAGATCAAGTTCTCCATGCCCAACAAGCACCACTTCCTGGTGGACCTTTCACCGTTCGGCCTCGACAACCCCAACGAGGTCTTCTTCGCCGCCGACCGCCCCTACGGCCTGATCGAGGCCACCGTCCAGCGCGACGACGCCACCCCGGCGGACATCGCCTGGTCCGGCATCGCCGGCTTCTGCTGAACCACCCATAGGCCCGACGGGCTCAATCACCCGGGCACCACGGTGATTGAGCCCGTCGGGAACCCTGGGTTTCGACAGGCTCAGCCACCAGTGATTGAGCCTGTCGAAATCCCACCAAGCAAGTTTTAGCCAGACCACGTTAGCCAGACAAAGACGTCTGCCATGAACCAGAAAGTCTGCCGTGAACCTCAAGAAAAAATCCTCCAGCAAGGCCGCCAAAACCGGCCGCCAGCCATCAGACCGCCCCGAAGACCAGCGCCTCTCCATTGGCAGCAGCTTCGCCTACGGCTTCCAGCACGTCCTCACCATGTACGGCGGCATCATCGCCCCGCCGCTGATCATCGGCGCCGCCGCGGGCATGAACTCCCAGGACATCGGCCTTCTCATCGCCGCCTGCCTCTTTGTGGGCGGCCTCGCAACCATCCTGCAGACGGTCGGCATCCCGTTCTTCGGCTCCAAACTGCCGCTGGTCCAGGGCGTCTCCTTTGCCGGCGTCTCCACCATGGTGGCCATCGTCCACGGCGGCGGGGGCATCCAGTCCGTCTTCGGCTCGGTCATCGTGGCCTCGCTGATCGGCCTGGCCATCACCCCGCTGTTCTCCAAGATCATCCGGTTCTTCCCACCGGTGGTCACCGGCACGGTCATCACCACCATCGGCCTGACGCTGATGCCGGTGGCAGCCAACTGGGCCATGGGAGGGAACAACAAGGCACCGAACTACGGCAGCGTGGCCAATATCGGCCTGGCCGCCGCCACCATGGGGATTGTGTTGCTGCTCAGCAAAGTAGGCAGCGCCACCATCTCGCGGCTGTCCATCCTGCTGGCCATGATCATCGGAACCGTCATCGCCTTCGTCACCGGCATGGCCGATTTCTCCAAGGTGGGACAGGGCGAAATCGTCGCGTTCCCCACCCCGTTCGCCTTCGGTCCGCCCACGTTCCACATCGCCGCCATCATCTCCATGCTGATCGTCATCCTGGTGACCCTGACCGAAACTTCGGCGGACATCATCGCCGTCGGCGAGATCGTGGGCACCAAGGTTGACTCCCGGCGCATCGGCGACGGCCTGCGGGCGGACATGCTCTCCAGCGCCGTCTCGCCGCTTTTCGGCTCCTTCACGCAGAGCGCGTTCGCCCAGAACGTGGGCCTCGTGGCCATCACGGGCATCAAGAGCCGCTTCGTGGTGACCGCCGGCGGCGTCATCCTGGTGATCCTCGGGTTGCTGCCGGTGCTTGGCCGGGTGGTCGCAGCGGTGCCCACACCCGTCCTGGGCGGCGCCGGCGTCGTCCTCTTTGGAACGGTGGCCGCCAGCGGCATCCGGACGCTGTCCAAGGTGGAGTACCGGAACAACATGAACCTGATCATCGTGGCGGCGTCCATCGGCTTCGGCATGATCCCCATCGCCGCGCCGGCCTTCTACGACCAGTTCCCGTCCTGGTTCGGCACCATTTTCCACTCCGGCATCAGCTCGGCCGCCCTCATGGCCATCGTGCTGAACCTGCTCTTCAACCACCTCAAGGCCGGCAACTCGGAGAACCAGTCAGTGTTTGTGGCCGGCACCGGACGGGTTGTCCGCGAGGAGGACCTCAAATGCCTGGCCGACGGCGACCGCTACGAAGGCGGCAAGCTGATCGACTGCGACGGCAAGGAAGTCCCGGTGGAGTCGTCGTCGAAATCCGACCACTAAGGCTCCCACGACAGAGCGAACCGGCAGCAGCTGCTGCCGGTTCGCTCTGTCGGTGTTAAGGCTGGTGGTGTTTGGTACGACGGCGGCGCCTGGCCCGGCAGGGTCAGTTGCGGTTGAGCTCGTCCGAGATGGCCAGGGCCGCCTTGCGCAGGATGGGCACGGCGCGGTCGCCGAAGGACTGGTCCACGCGGGACACCGGCCCGGAAACCGAAATGGCAGCCGGGGTGGGCGCATTGGGCACGGCCATGGCGAAGCAGCGGACGCCGATCTCCTGCTCCTCCTCGTCGATGGAGTAGCCACGTTCCCGGATGAGCTTGAGGTCAGCCAGGAGGTCGTCCACGTCGCCGATGCTTTTGGCCGTTGGGGTCGGCATCCCGGCGCGGGCCACAATGCCGCGGACCGCCTCGTCATCAAGCTGGGCCAGGATGGCTTTTCCGACGCCAGTGGCGTGGGTATGGGCGCGGCGGCCCACCTCGGTGAACATGCGCATGGAGTGCAGGGACGGCACCTGGGCCACGTAGATGACCATGTCAGAATCGAGCACCGCCATGTTGGAGGTCTCCCCCAGCTGGTCTACGAGGGACTTGAGCTGCGGCCGGGCCACGGCCCCCAGCTGCTTGTTGGCACCTTCGCCGAGCCGGATCAGCCGGGGGCCCAGGGCATACCGGCGGTTGGGCAGCTGGCGGATGTACCCCAGCGTGACCAGGGTGCGCAGCAACCGGTGGATGGTGGGAAGCGGCAGGTCAGTGGAGGAGGAGAGCTCGCTGAGCGTGACGTCTCCGCCGGCGTCTGTGATGAGTTCCAGCAGTTCGAAGACGCGCTCGACCGACTGCACGCCTCCGGAGGCTTTTTCGGCCATTCCGTTGTCTCCTAGTGGCTCCGATTCTGACAACTCTTATCCACATCGTGAAAAGAGTTGCTCTGAACTCTCAAGATACAGCACGTCGGGGCCGCGGGCGATGCCGCCAAACATGACCGGCCAAGGGTTGATTTTCCACTTTGCAGATAATAATATCCATAATACGAAAACATTTGATTTGTGAGCGGCCCGGTTCCGGGCCTGAATGAGGAGGAAATTCAATGGCGAACCCGAGTCCCGGAAATTCGATCACCCTGCGCGTCGCCGCGCCGTCGAGCTTTACCGCCACCAGCGAACTGGCGGCTGCCGTCGCCGCGGCCGGTGCCGCCGTTACCGCACTGGATGTGACGGAGTCCCATCACGACACCCTCGTTGTGGACGTCACCTGCAACACCACCGACGAAGCGCACGCGGACCGCATCAAGGACGCGCTGAACGCGCTCGACGGCGTTACGGTCCAGCACGTCTCGGACCGCACCTTCCTGATGCACCTCGGCGGCAAGCTTGAGGTGGTCCCCAAGGTAGCCCTGCGCAACCGCGACGATCTGTCCCGCGCCTACACCCCCGGCGTCGCCCGCGTCTGCCTCGCCATCGCCGAGGACCCGTCCGCGGCACGCAACCTGACCGTCAAGCGCAACACCATCGCCGTCCTCACCGACGGTTCGGCCGTCCTGGGCCTGGGCAACATCGGCCCGGCCGCGGCGCTGCCAGTGATGGAAGGCAAGGCTGCACTGTTCAAGCAGTTCGCCAACGTTGACGCCTGGCCGGTCTGCCTGGACACCCAGGACACCGAGGAAATCATCATGATCGCCAAGGCCATGGCCCCCGTCTACGGCGGCATCAACCTTGAGGACATCGCGGCCCCGCGCTGCTTTGAAATCGAGAAGCGCCTCCGCGATGAACTCGACATCCCCGTGTTCCACGATGACCAGCACGGCACCGCAATCGTCACCCTGGCCGCCCTGGTCAACGCCCTGCGCGTCGTGGACAAGAAGCTCTCCGAGGTCCGCATTGTGGTGTCGGGCGTCGGCGCCGCCGGCTCGGCCATCATCCAGCTCCTCAAGGCCCAGGGAGCGCAGCACATCATTGCCGCCGGCCGTTCCGGTGCCATCCACTCGGGCGAGGAGTACAACGACGAGCACCGCGCCTGGATTGCGGCGAACACCAACGAGGAAGGCTTCGCCGGAACCCTGCACGAGGCCATGGCCGGTGCCGACGTGTTCATCGGCGTCAGCGCCCCGCACGTGATCGGCGAAGAGCAGGTGGCCGCCATGGCCGAGAAGGCGATCGTGTTCGCCATGGCCAACCCCACCCCGGAAATCGACCCGATTGTCGCCTCCAGGCACGCCGCGGTGGTTGCCACGGGCCGCAGCGATTTCCCCAACCAGATCAACAACGTGCTGGCGTTCCCCGGCTTCTTCCGCGGCCTGCTCGACGCCGGCGCAAGCGACATCACGCCGGAGATGCTGGTGGCCGCCGCAGAGGCGATTGCCAACCGGGTAGCTGACGACGAGCTCAATGCCAGCTACATTGTCCCCAGTGTCTTCGATCCCCATGTTGCCGCCGACGTCGCAGCCGCAGTGGCACAAGCAGCGGTTGCTGCCGCCCACGCAGCAACCGCTTCCGCCCACGCCTGATTCGCAGCCTAGGAAAGGACCAGAAATGGCCATCACCGTTACAGACCCCCGGCCGATCGAACGTGCGGAGGAGATCCTCACCCCCAAGGCCCTGGCCTTCGTGGAGGAACTCCACAAGCGCTTCGCCGGCACGCGCAGTGAACTGCTCAAGGCCCGCGGCGTCAAGCGCCAGCGGGTTGCAGACACCGGCAAGCTGGATTTCCTGCCGGAAACCCAGGACGTGCGCGACGGCGACTGGAAGGTTGCGCCGGCACCGGCGGCTTTGCAGGACCGCCGGGTTGAGATGACCGGTCCCGCCAGCCCGGCCAAGATGGCCATCAATGCCCTGAACTCCGGCGCCAAGGTGTGGCTGGCAGACCTTGAGGACGCCAGCACCCCCACGTGGTCCAACGTCATCGACTCCATCCTGAACCTCCGCGACGCCGCGCAGGGCACGCTGAGCTACACCTCGGCCGAGGGCAAGGAATACACGCTCCGCACCGACGCCCCGCTCGCCGTGGTGGTGGCCCGTCCGCGCGGCTGGCACCTGCCGGAAAAGCACCTGCTGATCGACGGCGAACCCGCGGTGGGTGCGCTGGTGGACTTCGGCCTGCACTTCTTCCACGTGGCCAAGCAGCTGGTGCTCAACGGCCAGGGCCCGTACTACTACCTGCCCAAGATGGAGAGCCACCTCGAGGCGCGCCTCTGGAACGAGGTGTTCGTCTACGCGCAGGACTTCCTGGGCCTCGGACAGGGCACCATCCGCGCCACCGTCCTGATCGAGACCATCCCGGCCGCGTTTGAAATGGACGAGATCCTCTACGAGCTGCGCGACCATGCGTCCGGCCTGAACGCCGGCCGCTGGGACTACCTGTTCAGCATCATCAAGTACTTCCGTGACGCCGGCGAGGAGTTCGTACTGCCGGATCGTGCCTCCGTGGTGATGACCGCACCGTTTATGCGCGCCTACACCGAACTCCTGGTCAAAACCTGCCACAAGCGCGGCGCCTTCGCCATGGGCGGCATGGCCGCGGTCATCCCCAACCGGCGCCACCCCGAGGTCACCGAGGCCGCCTTCGCCAAGGTCCGCGCGGACAAGACCCGTGAGGCCAACGATGGCTTCGACGGCTCCTGGGTGGCCCACCCGGACCTGGTCCCCACCTGCCGCGAGGTGTTCGACGCCGTGCTCGGCGACCCGGAAAACGGCGGCCGCCCCAACCAGCTGGACAAGCAGCGCCCTGAGGTTTCGGTCACGGCCGATCAGCTCCTGGACATCGCCTCGGCTGATGGCCAGGTCACCGAAGGCGGGCTGCGCCTGAACCTTTATGTCGCCGTCGCGTACACCGCGGTGTGGCTGTCAGGCAACGGCGCGGTGGCTATCCACAACCTGATGGAGGACGCCGCCACCGCTGAAATCTCCCGCTCGCAGGTGTGGCAGCAGATCCGCAACAAGTCCGTTCTGGCGGACACCGGAAACACGGTCACCCGTGAACTGGTGGAAAAGATCCTGGGCGAGGAAACGGAACGGCTCCGCACGGAGTTCGGCGACGAGGCGTTCCGCCGCTACTACAAGCCGGCCAGCGATCTGATCGCGGACATCTGCCTGTCCGAGGACTACACGGACTTCCTCACCACCCCGGCCTACGAATTGGTGGACTGAGATGGCCGAATCCTCCTTCAGCACCTCAGACCTCGCCCGGATCGAGGAACAGCTGGCTGCCACTGACCAGCTGCTGGAACGCAGCTACCCCGGCGATGACGGCACCCGCCAGCCCGTCCACACCGTCTACGTCCCGGCCGACCGCTTCACGCCGCATCTCGCCGCCGAATGGGGCGCCCAGGCGCTCGCGACGGCGGAAGCCCACGGCGCCCTGGAGAAGCTCGGTGCGCTGCTGGGCCAGGACGCCGACCTGGCCGCCGCCGTCGCCTCCCGGGTGAAGGCGAAGCTGGCATCCGAGCCCATCGAGGACCTGCGCCTGGACTTCGAGGATGGCTACGGTGACCGCGGCGACGAGGCAGAAGACGCCGACGCCGTTGCAGCCGCCAACACTGTGGCCGCGGCAGTTGCCGCCGGCACGGCCCCGCCGTTCATCGGCATCCGCTTCAAGTGCTTCGAGGCGCCCACCCGCGCCCGCGGCCTGAAGACGCTGGACCTGTTCGTCTCCACGCTCGCTGCTGCCGGGGAACTTCCCGCGGGGCTGGTCCTCACACTGCCCAAGGTGACCACCGTTGCACAGGTCCAGGCCATGGACTTTGCCGTGTCCCGGTTGGAGGAAGTCCACGGGCTTCCGGCTGGCCGGCTCCGTTTTGAGGTCCAGGTGGAAACGCCGCAGCTGATCCTCGGGCCGGAAGGCACCTCCCCCGTGGCGCAGCTTCCGCACGTGGTTCCAGGCCGCGTCAGTGCCCTGCACTACGGCACCTACGATTACTCCGCCTCGCTGCAGATCTCGGCGGAATACCAGTCCATGGAGCACCCCGTGGCGGACTTCGCCAAGGAAGTGATGCAGCTGGCCGTCGCCGGCACGGGCATCCGCCTCTCCGACGGTTCCACCAACATCATCCCGGTGGGCGACGCCGTCGAGGATGCCTGGAAGCTGCACGGCCGGCTGGTCCGACGCTCGCTGGAGCGTGGCTACTACCAGGGGTGGGACCTGCACCCTGCCCAGCTGCCGAGCCGGTTCGCCGCCACGTATGCCTTCTACCGCGAGGGCCTGCCAGCCGCCGCGGCACGGTTGCGCAACTATGTGGAACGCACCGAGGGCGGGGTTATGGACGAACCTGCCACCGCCCGGGCCCTGGCGGCCTTCGTCCTGCGCGGCGTCCAGTGCGGCGCCGTGGGGACCGACGAGGTCCAGGCGCTTGCCGGCGTCGAACTTTCCCAGCTGACCGCACTGGCGCACCCGCGGCTGGCACACTCCACTTCGAAGTAAGGATCCCATGATGGGCAAGTACTACTACCCCCAGGGCGGCCTGCCGCCGCAGACCCACCTCACCACCGAACGGGCCATCGTCACGGAGGCCTACACGGTCATCCCCAAGGGCGTGATGACCGATATTGTGACCAGCACCCTGCCGGGATTCTCCAATACGCGGTCCTGGATCCTGGCCCGCCCCATTTCGGGATTTGCCACCACCTTTTCACAGCTGATCGTGGAGATCGGCCCCGGCGGCGGCGCTCCAAAGGCCGAATTTGAGGCCGGCGTCGAGGGCGTCGTCTTCGTCACCAAGGGCAAGGTCAACCTGACCCTCGACGGCGAACTGCACCAGCTCGAGGAGGGCGGCTACGCCTACCTGGCCGCCGGTGCCACCTGGGGCCTGGAGAACGTCTCGGACGACATTGTCTCCTTCCAGTGGATCCGCAAGGCCTACGAGCGGCTTGAGGGTTACGAGGCAAAGTCCTTCGTCACCAGTGATGCCGAGGTGGAACCCACCGCGATGCCGGATACCAACGGCGCCTGGAAGACCACCCGCTTCACGGATTCGTCCGACCTGGCCCACGACATGCAGGTGAACATCGTGACGTTCCAGCCGGGCGGGGTCATCCCGTTTCCGGAGACCCACGTCATGGAGCATGGCCTGTACGTCCTGGAGGGCAAGGCCATGTACCTGCTCAACAATGACTGGGTGGAGGTGGAGGCCGGCGACTTTATGTGGCTCCGCGCGTTCTGCCCGCAGGCCTGCTACGC
Organism: Pseudarthrobacter sulfonivorans; assembly: GCF_031454915.1. Classification (GTDB taxonomy): domain Bacteria; phylum Actinomycetota; class Actinomycetes; order Actinomycetales; family Micrococcaceae; genus Arthrobacter; species Arthrobacter sulfonivorans_C. The sequence continues at coordinate 354,884 of NZ_JAVDRS010000003.1, forward strand.
CGGTGGTCCCGGCCAGTTCCGTTACCTGCTGTACAAGGACATGAACCGCCAGATCCGCCTCACCTAAATCGCCTTACGGATCCCGGCAGGGGCCGACGGAGGAACGCAAGTTCCGCCGTCGGCCCCTGTTTGCGCCTCTCAACGTTGCCGGAGTGGCCAGAGTTGCACGTGTCATCAGGCGAGGCAAAACGTACGTCGGTTAGCGAAAAAAGCAATCAAAAAAGGTTGCCTGACCCTAGCGTGCGGGCCAAACGCGGGGGCAGGATTAAACCACCGGTAACAATGAATCCGGAGTCAAGCCCCCCACCATACGGGGCGTGCTGTTTCAAAAAAGGGACGGGCAGTCTGCAGCCCCCACACACTGATCAAGCGCGAAGTGTTCAGTCGCGTCGGCATAAGGCTGCCCAAAAATTGGTGAATCGCATCCTTATAGGAGCAAAAAAAAATGTCCATCACTCCAACAATGAAAACCCGCTCTACCCGGGCAAAGATCGCCCTGGTTCCGGTTCTCTCATTGGGTCTGCTGGGGGGTTCCATGGCACTGGCTGCCCCGGTCCAGGCGGAAACCAGCCGTCATGGCTGTACCGTAGACCCCCGGGATCCAGAGAATCTTCGCGGTCACAAAGTCGATTTCAAGATCAAAGTCGATTGCAATGGCAAAAAATCTGTCCAGATCCGTCAACTGCGGTACGAAGAAGACCGTGGGCACGACGACTTCCTCGGCGGCTCTCACTTCTACGAGCACTTCGACAAGAAAGACGGCGCCAGGACCCTCCACAGTGTTGATCGCGTTCCCGACCAGCGCGGCGACAAAGAAGAGGTCTACCACTACGTTTCCTTCCGTGTGAAGGACGACAAGGGACACTGGTCCAACTGGACCCGGTGGGAGAAGAGCGATGTGGTTAAGGTCCGTTAACGGGCACTGATACACAAACGATCTACGCACAGATGAGCCAGGGGCCCTTGCCCCTGGCTCTTCACGTGCCGCCCGCAGGTCGGACCCTCCGGGAAAGTCCGCGCCCGGGGTCAGAGAGTGGCGGGGTCCGTGTTGGCGCCGCAGAGAATCACGGCCACGCGTTCCCCCTCCGCCGGTACGTAAGCACCGGAGTGCAGGGCGGCGAACGCCGCTGCGGCGCCGTGCTCCACGATGATGCGGTACTGCTGCCACAGCCATGAGCGGGCAGCCACGATGTCCTCGTCCGAAACCAGCACAGCGCGGACGCCGGTACGGACGGCCACATCGAAGCCAATCCGGCCCATCTGCCGGGCCCCCAGGGAGTCGGCGGCGATCCCGGATACTGCTACATCCACGGGAGCCCCGGCCGCGAGTGCGGCGTGCAGTGTGGGTGTGGTTTCGGATTCGACGCCCACTACTCTGGCACGGCCCTCGACGGCGGCCGCGACACCCGCCATGAGCCCGCCGCCGCCCACGGCCACCACAATGGTGTCCACCTCCCCCAGTTGCTCCAGCAGTTCGGTGCCGATGGTGCCGGCGCCGGCTGCGATCTCGGGCTGGTCGTAAGCATGGCAGTAGACCGCGCCCGTCTCGGCGGCGTAGGCCCTGGCTGCGTCGTAGGCTTCGGAGTACTCAGCCCCGCGCTGGACCACGCTGGCGCCGATGGCCCAGAGCTTCTTGACCTTCACGGCGGGGGCGTTCTCGGGCACGAACACCGTGGCAGGGACGCCGACTTCCGTGGCGGCGTAGGCGTTGGCGAGGCCGGCGTTGCCGCCGGAGGCCACCACGATGCCAACGTCCTCCTTCAGTTCGCCACGCTCCCGGCAGGCCAGGACCCGGTTGAACGCTCCGCGGGCCTTGAACGTGCCCGTGTGCTGCATGAACTCGCACTTGAGCCACACCTCGCCGGGGAAAGAGCCGCCGTCGGCCTTCAGCACGGGCGTGGCACGGATCCTCCCGGCGATCCGGGAAGCGGCTTCGTCGACGTCGGCGCGTGTGATCAAGGGGAATCCTCGTTTCGGTGGAATGCGGGGTGCCGCCTTCAGGCTATCGCCCGGGTGAAAATCCGGATCATTTGGGCTGCCCACCGGTCCGCGGGGGCCATTCGTTCCTACAATTTAAGTGGCAGCAATTGCGGCAATCAGCTGCAAGCGCCGCGCCCCGAGGAGGACCACAATGGGTTTGGGAGACAGGATCCACAACGCCGCGGAGAGGCTGCACGGCAAAGGCAAGAAGGCCGCCGGTGAGGTTACCGGCAACGACCGCATGAGGGCCGAAGGCAAGGCCCGCGCAGTTCGGGCCGACCTCAAGCAAGCCGGGGAAAGGATCCGGCACGCCTTCAAGCGGCACTAAACACGATCTATCGAACGGGCGGCCCTGCCAGGAGCCGCCCGTTTTTCTTTGTCCCATCCGGACGCCTTCCGCGCACACCGCCCTTGACTCACGCCGTCACGTTCCCTAAACTTTTCATAAAGCAGAATCTAAATTCCATAAAGCGGAAAAGGTACGGATGCCAGGAAGCTTTGGAACTAGAGACCAGCCCCTCCCCGGAAGGACCTACGATGACGTACACAGTGAACTGCTCCATCCTCCTGACGGAGCTTCCCCTGCTCGAGCGCCCAGCAGCAGCGAAGGCTGCCGGTTTTGACGCCGTCGAGTTCTGGTGGCCCTTCGAAACATCAGTCCCCACAGACGCCCAGGTCACCGGCTTCGAGAACGCCATCAAGGACGCCGGCGTCCAGCTCACCGGCCTGAACTTCAACGCCGGCAACATGCCGGGCGGCGACCGCGGCCTGGTTTCCTGGCCCGCACGTTCCCCCGAATTCCAGGACAACATCGACGTCGTCGCCGGTATCGGTGAGCGGCTCGGCTGCAAAGCCTTCAACGCCCTCTACGGCAACCGCATCGACGGCGAATCGGCCGAGAAGCAGAACGCCCTCGGCGCAGAAAACCTCGCCGCCGCAGCTGCCGGCGTCGCCCGCATCGGCGGCACGGTCCTCCTCGAACCGGTCAGCGGCGCCCCCCGGTATCCGCTCCTCACAGCTGTTGATGCACTCAACGTGATCGCCCGCGTAAAGGCTGAATCCGGCGCAGAGAACGTCAAGCTCCTCGCGGACTTCTACCACCTGGCAGTCAACGGGGACGACGTCGCAGCCGTCATTGAAAACCACGCCAAGGATTTCGGCCACATCCAGATTGCCGACAACCCCGGCCGCGGGGCTCCCGGAACCGGCGAGCTTCCCCTCGGCGAATGGATCGCCCGCAGCCGCGAACTCGGCTACGACGGCTACATCGGCCTCGAATACAAGGAACCGCAGCAGACTGCGTTCAACTGGGCCATCCGCCAGCGCGTCAGCCAGTAGTCCCCACCCGCGCCCCACCGGCACCACCAAAGACTTCAGAAAGAGAACCATCATGAGCAACGTTGCAGTCATCGGACTCGGAATCATGGGCCTGCCCATGGCCATCAACCTCGTCAAGGCCGGCCACACCGTCACCGGCTTCAACCGCAGCCAGGACAAGATCGACAAGCTCGTCTCCGAAGGCGGCAAGGGCGCCACGGGCATCGCCGACGCCGTCAAAGAGGCCGACGTCGTCATCACCATGGTGCCGGACTCCCCCGACGTCGAGGGTGTCGTCAGCGGCGAGGACGGCGTCTTCGCCAACGCGAAGAAAGGCGCCCTCTGGATCGACGCGTCCAGCATCCGCCCGGACGTCGCCAAGCGCCTCTCCGACGACGCCCGCGAAGCCGGCATCCGCCCGTTGGACGCGCCGGTTTCCGGCGGTGAGCAGGGTGCCATCGACGCCGCCCTGTCCATCATGGTCGGTGGCGAAAAAGCCGACTTCGAGGCAGCACAGGATGTCCTGAACGCCGTCGGCAAAACCATCGTCCACGTCGGCCCGTCCGGCTCCGGCCAGACCGTCAAGGCAGCAAACCAGCTGATCGTTGCCGTCAACATCGAGGTCCTTGGCGAGGCGATCGCCTTCCTTGAGGCCTACGGCGTGGACACCGACGCAGCGCTCAAGGTCCTCGGCGGCGGCCTGGCCGGCTCCAAGGTCCTGGACCAGAAGGGCCAGAAGATGCTCGACCGCAACTTCGACCCCGGCTTCCGCCTCGCCCTCCACCACAAGGACCTCGGCATCGTCACCTCGGCAGCCCGCGAAGCCAACGTCGCCGTCCCCCTCGGCGCCGTCGTCGCACAGCTCGTCGCCGCCACCGTCAACCAGGGCGACGGCGGCCTGGACCACTCCGGACTCTTCAAGCAGGTCCTCAAACTCAGCGGCCGCGAGTAACCGGTGATTGAGCTTGTCGAAATCCAGGTTTCGACAAGCTCAACCAACACACTTTTAGGACCCCGACGACGGGGTCTTCCCCCAGCACACCCCTTTTAGGGTTTCGACAAGCTCAACCACCGAGCACCACCACAGACTTCCAAGGAGCACACCATGAGCAAGATGCGTACCGTTGATGCAGCGGTTGCCATCCTGGAAAAGGAAGGCGCCATCGAGGCGTTCGGCCTGCCAGGAGCGGCAATCAACCCCTTCTACTCGGCTATGCGGGCCCACGGCGGCATCCGCCACACGCTGGCCCGCCACGTCGAAGGCGCCAGCCACATGGCCGACGGGTACTCCCGGGCCAAGGACGGCAACATCGGCATCTGTATCGGCACCTCCGGCCCCGCCGGCACCGACATGATCACCGGCCTCTACGCTGCCTGGGCCGATTCCATCCCGATGCTCTGCATCACCGGCCAGGCCCCCGTGGCCAAGCTGCACAAGGAAGACTTCCAGGCCGTGGACATCGAGTCCATCGCCAAGCCCGTCACCAAGATGGCCATGACCGTCCTGGAACCCGGCCAGGTTCCGGGCGCCTTCCAGAAGGCCTTCCAGCTGATGCGCTCCGGGCGGCCGGGCCCGGTCCTGCTGGACCTGCCCATCGACGTGCAGATGGCCGAAATCGAATTCGACATCGACACCTACGAGCCGCTGCCCATCGAAAGGCCCAAAGCCAGCCGCAAGCAGCTGGAAAAGGCACTGGACATGCTGACCGCAGGCGAGCGCCCGCTGATCGTGGCCGGCGGCGGCATCATCAATGCTGGCGCCTCCGCGCAACTGGTGGAGCTGGCCGAGATCCTGAATGTTCCCGTTATCCCCACGCTGATGGGCTGGGGCTCCATCGCCGACGACCACCGCCTGATGGCCGGCATGGTGGGCCTGCAGACCTCCCACCGCTACGGCAACGAGAACTACCTGCGCAGCGACTTTGTGATCGGCATCGGCAACCGCTGGGCCAACCGCCACACCGGTGGCCTGGACACCTACACGGCAGGCCGCAAGTTCGTGCACATCGACATCGAGCCGACGCAGATCGGCCGCGTGTTCTCACCGGATTTGGGCATCGCGTCCGACGCCGGTGCGGCGCTGGCCGGGCTGATTGAGCTGGCCCGCGAGCGCCGGGCGGCTAAGTCCCTGCCGGACTACTCCGCCTGGGTTGCCGAATGCCAGGACCGCAAGGCCAGCCTGCACCGCAAGACGCACTTCGAGAACATCCCCATCAAGCCGCAGCGCGTGTACGAGGAGATGAACAAGTCGTTCGGCCGCGATACCACCTATGTGTCCACCATCGGGCTGTCCCAGATCGCCGGCGCGCAGATGCTGCATGTCTTCGGCCCGCGCAAGTGGATCAACGCCGGCCAGGCGGGACCGCTGGGCTGGACCGCACCGGCGGCCCTCGGCGTGGTCCGCGGCAAGCCTGAGGAGACCGTTGTTGCCCTGTCCGGCGACTACGACTTCCAGTTCATGATCGAGGAACTGGCCGTGGGCGCGCAGTTCAACCTGCCGTACATCCACGTGGTGGTGAACAACTCCTACCTGGGCCTGATCCGGCAGTCGCAGCGCGGCTTCAGCATGGAACAGAACGTGTCCCTGGCGTTCGAGAACATCAACAGCGCTGACCTGTCCGAGAACGCGCGGGGCTACGGCGTGGACCACCTCAAGGTGGCCGAGGGCCTGGGCTGCAAGGCCATCCGCGTGGAGGACCCCAACGATCTCGCCGCAGCATTCGGCAAGGCCAAAGCCCTGATGGGCGAGTTCCAGGTGCCCGTGGTGGTTGAGGTGATCCTGGAGAAGGTCACCAACATCTCCATGGGTGTGGAGATCAGTGCCGTGAACGAGTTCGAGGAACTGGCCGAAACCGCCGCCGACGCCCCCACCGCCATCCTGGCAATGCAGGCCTGACATGCGGATCGTGATCGCGCCGGACAAGTTCAAGGGATCGTTGTCGGCACCGGACGTCTGCAGGCACCTGGAAAAGGGCCTCAGAAAACAGTGGACGGCATCGGCCGCGACCTTTCCTCTGGACATCCTCCGGATCCCCGTGGCCGACGGCGGCGAGGGCACCCTCGATGCCGCCGTCGGCTCCGGTTTCACCCGCCGCAGCGCCACCGTCAGCGGCCCCACGGGCCACCCGGTCCAGGCGGACTTTGCCGTCCGGGGCCACGAGGCAGTCATCGAAATGGCGGCAGCCTCGGGCCTTGCCCTCCTCCCTAAGGTGCTCGGCGGCGGGCAGCCTGATGCCGCCAGCGCCACCAGGGCCACGAGCCTTGGCACCGGCCAGCTGATCCGCGCAGCACTGGATGCCGGCTGCCGCCGCATCATCCTGGGCGTAGGCGGCAGCGCCAATACCGACGGCGGCGCCGGGCTCCTGCAGGGACTCGGCGCCAGGTTCCTGGACGCCACGGGCAACGAACTACCGGCAGGCGGTGCCGCGCTGGCCAACCTGCACCGCATCGACTTCACCGGGTTTGAACCCCGTCTGGTGGACGCACGCTTTGTGCTGGCATCCGACGTCGATAATCCCCTGCTGGGCCCCCAGGGCGCCGCGGCGGTTTTCGGCCCGCAGAAGGGCGCCACACAACAGGACGTCGACATGCTCGACGCCGCCCTGGCCAGGTTTGTCGAAGTCCTGGCCAGGGAAATCGGATTCCGCGCCGAGCGCGCTGCCGTTGCTCCCGGAGCCGGGGCAGCCGGCGGAGTGGGCTACGCCGCCATCGCGGTTCTGGCCGCAACGCGGCGGCCGGGCATCGACGTCGTTCTTGAATTCACTGAATTGGAACAGCGGCTGGCGGGCGCAGACCTGGTGATTACCGGGGAAGGCAGCCTGGACGAACAAAGCCTGCTGGGCAAAACACCCATGGGGGTGGCCCGTGCGGCAGCGGCGGCCGGGATCCCTGTGGTTGCCGTCTGCGGCCGCACCACACTGACGAACGAACAACAGCAGGATTCCGGTTTCCGGCAGGTCTACCCACTGACTTCCCTGGAACCCAAGGTAGATATATGTATAGCTGAAGCAGGCTCCCTGCTTGAACAATTGGGTAAGAACATCCTCCAGGGACTGGCCAACCCGGCCCGGGCGGATGGCATCGGCACAAAGGAGCCCCTGAATGTCTGAAGAACGCTTTGACCTGGTGATCCGGGGCCGGCGCATCCTCACCACCGCCGGCATCGCACCGCGGGAAGTGGGCGTGCGCGGCGGCAAGATCGTCGCCATCGAACCGCTCGGCAACGGATTGGCCGGCGCGGAACTGATCGAGCTCGCCGACGACGAGACCCTCCTCCCCGGCCTGGTGGACACGCACGTCCACGTGAACGAGCCCGGCCGCACCGAGTGGGAGGGCTTCGCCTCCGCCACCCGGGCAGCCGCCGCCGGCGGTGTCACCACCATCATCGACATGCCGCTGAACTCCATCCCGCCCACCACCACGGTGGAAGGCCTCAAGCTCAAACGCGAGGTGGCCGAGGACCAGGCTTTCGTGGACGTCGGATTCTGGGGCGGCGCCGTCCCGGGCAACAAGGCCGAACTCCGCGGCCTGCATGACGAAGGCGTCTTCGGCTTCAAGTGCTTCCTGCTGCACTCCGGCGTGGACGAGTTTCCCCACCTCGAAGCGGACGAGATGGAGGAGGACATGGCCGAGCTCAAGTCCTTCGACTCCCTCATGATCGTCCACGCCGAGGATTCCCACGCGATCGACCGCGCCCCGCACCCGGGCGGCGACCACTACGAAACGTTCCTGGCCTCCCGCCCCCGCGGCGCCGAGAACAAGGCCATCGCCGAGGTCATCGAGCGCGCCCGCTGGACCGGTGCGCGTGCCCACATCCTGCACCTCTCGTCCTCCGACGCGCTGCCCATGATCGCGAGTGCAAAGCGCGACGGCGTCCACCTCACCGTGGAGACGTGCCCGCACTACCTCACGCTCACTTCCGAGGAAATTCCCGACGGCGCCACGGCCTACAAGTGCTGCCCGCCCATCCGCGAGGCCTCCAACCGCGAGCTGCTGTGGAAGGGCCTGCAGGACGGCACCATCGACTGCATCGTCTCGGACCACTCCCCCTCCACTTTGGACTTGAAGGACCTGGAAAACGGCGACTTCGCCGTGGCCTGGGGCGGCGTCTCCTCGCTGCAGCTGGGGCTGTCCGTGATCTGGACTGAGGCCCGGCACCGCGGTATCACCCTGGAACAGGTGGTTTCCTGGATGGCTGGGAAGCCCGCGGCCCTGGCCCGCCTGCACAACAAGGGCCAGTTGGCTCTCGGCTACGACGCCGATTTCGCCATCTTCGCGCCGGATGAGGCGTTTGTGGTGGATGTTTCCAAGCTCAAGCACAAGAACCCCATCACGCCCTACGACGGCAAGGCGCTCTCCGGCGTCGTCCGCAAAACGTACCTGCGCGGCCACGAGATCGACAGCCGCACGCCCAGCGGCAAGCTGATCCGCCGCGGCGGCGTGTGAGGCACAGGGCCATGGCCGTCAACGCCCATGCACCGCGGCCGCAGCTTCGGCCGCGCGGCCTGGCGGTGTGGCTGCAGCCTTGTGAAGGCCAGGACATCGACCCGGCGGTCTGGACACAGGCCGCCAACGCGGTCCTGGCACGCGCCCGCCAACTTGCTCCTGAAGCCGAAGTCCAGCTGTGGCCCGACGCCGACAACTGGATGTCCGGTGTCGAAGGGGCAGGCGCTGAAGGTTCAGACGCCGAAGGTTCAGGCGGCGGCCGTGCAGACGCTGTAGGTTCAGACGCCGAAGGTTCAGGCGCTGTCAGCCCGCCAGTATCCCTGGCCGGGCGGCGCAGCACCGTGGCAGTGGATCTGGCCCAGGACACCGTTCTTTTGGACGGTATCCCGGTCAGCTTCACCCGGATGGAATACAGCCTCCTGCGGTACCTCGTGGAGAACCTGTCCCGCCCGGTTCAACGTGAAGAACTGCAAGGCTTTTTGGAGTCACTGGAGTGCCCGGGCGCGGCGTTCCGCTCCATCGACGTCTACGTTGGCCGCATCCGACGCAAGCTCGGCTCGGCCAGGCACGCCGTCGCGACTGTGCGTGGTGGCGGCTACCAGTTCGTGCCGGGACCGGGCAGTACTGTGCGTGGACCGGCGGAATACTGCATCTAGGCACTGCCCGTATTCATTTCATCGCCTTTATTTCATTGCCGGCCCTGGCCGGTGCCATCACGTCAAGGATCGCTACATGACCCAGAAACTCCTCGCCGGAACCCAGGCCCCCGATTTCGCACTGCTGAACTCCGAGGGCCACAAGGTCTCCCTCTCCGATTACCGCGGACGCAATGTCATTGTGTACTTCTACCCAAAAGCCGCTACCCCCGGCTGCACCACTGAGGCCTGCGACTTCCGCGACAACCTCGCCAGCCTGCAGTCGTCCGGCTACGAAGTCCTTGGCATCTCCCCGGACGCCCCTGAGAAGCTGGCAGCCTTCACGGACGACTTCGGACTGACTTTCCCGCTGCTCTCCGACGAACACCACGCCGTGGCGCAGGCCTACGGCGCCTGGGGCGAAAAGATCGTGAACGGCGAAGTAGTGGACGGCCTGGTCCGTTCCACCGTGGTACTCGACGCCGAAGGCAAGGTCACGCTCACCCAGTACCAAATCCAGGCCCAAGGCCACGTCGCAGCGCTCAAGGCGGAGCTTGGCATTTAGCAGCCTGGCATTTAGCAGCCGGGCATCGTCGCTACGCCGTGCGGAGCCGGCCGAGACAGTAGTCCTTGGCGAAATGACGCAACGGCCGCGGGAGCCGCGGATAGACAAGCGCGGACCACCGGGTGGTGCGGTCGAACAGGCGGCTGCGTCGATCGCTCCACGGCAGCCCGTACCCGCTCCGGAGGTGATCAGGCAGGAGGCCGGTGGTGATGAACCGGATGAGCGGCATACTCATCCGGAGCCAGAGCGGCCCGGTAGGCGGGTAGAGCAGGTCGCGGCCGACCCGGACGGCGACGGCGTCCAGCTCAAGCGACTGCAGGCGCGAGTCCCAGTACGCCTTGAATGCTGCACGGTCGGCGGGCCACAGGTCCGCCGGCAGCTGCAGGACGGTGCCCATCCTGGCATAGTCCTGGTACATCAGCTCTGCGGCCTCGTCTTCCAGCGGGCCGTAGATTTTCTCGTAAATGATAACCGCCGTGTCGTACAGGGTTGCCACGACCCACAGCTGGGCCTGGGGGTCGAAGGCGCTGTAGCCGTGGGTGCTGGTCCCGGCCTTCCGTCGCACCGGGCCATGCGCCTTGTTCACGCTGCGGCGTACGGCCGCTACCTGGTCCTTGGTTCCATACCTCACCGCGTAAACGTAGGTGAGCGTGGCACGGAACCGGTCAAACGGCCGGGCCACGAAGTTGCTGTGCTCGGCGACGCCGTGGCCCACCGCGGGGTTCGCAATCTGCAGCAAAATGGCGCGGCCGGCCCCCGCGAGCAGAACGCCTTCCGCCCCGATGTCAGCCAATTTGCGCTCCATGGACACACGATACAGAGAATCTTCACGGCCGGATACGTCGCCGGTGGTTGAACTCCCGGCAGGTTCGGTGGTTGAGCCTGTCGAAACCGGGTTTCGACAAGCTCAACCACCGGGCCGACTTACTCCCCCTCAGGCCTGCGACGGCACGGACAGCACGCCGAGTTCCGCCGTCCGGGGCGGGTTGGCGCCCGGCCGGGAGCAGGTGATGGCTGCCGCGCGGTTGGCGTAGGCCGCGAGCGCTTGGAGATCGTTCACGGTGAGGGTCTGCAGCCGCTGCCTTCCACCGGATCCGAGGGCTGAGAGCTGGTCCAAACCGGAGATAAGGGCGGCCATAAACGAGTCGCCGGCCCCCACGGTATCCGCCACGCTGATGGGTTCGGCTGCCATCTCCACCCTGCCTTGGCGGGCAAGGATGACCGGGCCGGCTGCGCCCCGCGTCAGGGCAACGGCTGCCGGCCCGAGGTCCAGCCACGCTGAAAGGGATTCCTCCGGCGTCCGGTCCGGGTAGAGCCAGGCGAGCTCCTCATCGCTGGCCTTGACGATGTCGCTGGCAGCCACGAAGCGTTCCGCCTGCGCCCGTGCCGCGGCCACGTCCGGGCTGATCCCAGGCCGGCAGTTCGGATCGTAGCTGATGGTCGCGTGCTCCCGGGCCGCCGCCAGGAGGGCGAGCGTTGCCTGGTCACCCGGCGCGACCACGGCTGCGATGGATCCCGTGTGGACGTGTTTTGAGTCCTGCACCGCTTCAAGTGCAGGAAGGGCCGCCCCGTTGATGTCCCAGCTGATGTCGAACGCGTAGGTGGCGCCGCCGTCGGAACCCAGCGTGGCGGTGGCCGTCGACGTCGCTGCGCTGCCGCCCCTGATCGCGGTGACGCCGTTGGCGCTCAGGTGTTCTTCGATCATGTCCCCGTAGGGGTCGCCTGCATAGTGGGTCACGAGGGTTGTCGCCAGGCCCAGCCGGGCCGCGCCGACCGCCACGTTCAGGGGGCTCCCGCCCGGGTGCACCTCGGTGGGAGCCTCCCGGTGCGGGTCGCTGATGATGTCCACGAGCGATTCGCCGATGACGGTGATCATGGTCAGCGGCCCGGGTAGACGACGGCCTTGAGCTGGCCGGCCTGCTTGCCCGCTTTCAGGGCTTCTTCAGACTCGGCAAGGCTGAATTTGCCGGTTACCAGGATGTCCAGGTCCACCTTGCCGCCGGCGATCAACTGGATCGCCAGCGGCCACGTGTTGGTGTACCGGAACACGCCGGAGAGCCAGATCTCCCGGTTCTGGATGAACGAAACGGGGAGTTCGACGTCGTCCGCCCCGAGCCCCACCAGAATCACCCGGCCGGCCGGACCCACTGCCTTGATGCCGGAACGGACTGCCTGCGGTGCGCCGGACGCGTCAATGAACGCATCGACGTCGAGCCCTTCCACGCTGTCCGTTTTCGCGTTGAGCGCGTGCGTTGCCCCGTGCTTGAGGGCGAAGTCGAGCCGGTCCTCGGCGATGTCCGTGATGTAGATTTCCGTGGCACCGAACGCGCGGGCCGCCTGGGCGGCGATGATGCCGATGGGGCCGGCGCCGGCGATCAGGACCCGGCTGCCGGGCTTGATTTCGGCACGCTCGCAGGCCCAGAGGCCCACGGAGAGCGGCTCGATCAGCGCTGCTGCCTCGTCGCTGACGCTGTCCGGGATGTCGTAGGCGAAGTCGGACTGGATGGTCACGTATTCGGCGAAGGCGCCGTCGATCGGCGGGGTGGCGTAGAACTCGATGTCGGGGCAGAGGTTGTAGCGGCCGGCCTTGCACTGCTTGCACTTGCGGCAGGGGCGCTGGGGCTCGACGGCGACGCGCTGGCCGATGCGGGCAGGGTCCACGGCGCTTCCGACGGCGGCGATCCGGCCGGAGAGTTCGTGGCCGAGGATGAGCGGGTGGTCCACCACGTAGTCGCCGATCCGGCCGTGCTCGTAGTAGTGGACGTCGCTGCCGCACACGCCCACCGCGGCCACCTGCACCAGGACCTGGTCTGCGTCGAGCTGCGGAACGGGCAGCGTTTCCATCGTCATGTCGCCCTGGCGCTTCAGCACCGAGGCGCGCATGGTGGCCGGGAGCGCGGAGTGTGCGTGGGTGCGGGACTGGGTTGTTGGTGTTGTCATCGAAGTAGTCCTTTGCAGAAATCGGAAGGGAGGGGGCCGTTAGGGGACGGCGCTGTTTCAGAGTGCTATTTCACGCGCCAGCTATTTCACGGCGCCGAGGGAGAGGCCCTGGACGAGCTTGTCCTGGGCGGCGAAGCCGGCGAACAGTACCGGCAGGGAGATGACGACGGCGGCGGCGCAGACCTGGGCGAGGAAGAGGCCCTGGCCGGAGACGAAGCCGGTGAGGAACACGGGTGCGGTGCCTGCCACCACCCCGGTGAGGACCCGGGCAAGCAACAGTTCGTTCCAGCTGAAAATGAAGCAGATCAGGGCGGTCGCGGCGATGCCGGGCATGGCCACGGGGGCGATGATTTTGCGGAGGATGAGCAGGAGGTTGGCGCCGTCGATCTGGGCGGCTTCGAGCATTTCCTCCGGCACTTCGGCGAGGAAGGAGCGCATCATCCAGACCGCGATGGGCAGGTTCATGGAGGTGTACATCAGGATCAGGAACCAGATGTTGTCCAGGGCTCCGACGGTTCTGGCGAAGAGGTAGAGCGGCAGGATCGCGGCCACTACCGGCATCATTTTGGTGGAGAGGAAGAAGAACATCACGTCGGTCCACTTCTTCACAGGCCGGATGGAGAGCGCGTACGCGGCCGGGAAGGCCAGGAGCAGCACGAGGACCGTGGACAGGATCGAGGCGGTGGCGGAGTTGATCAGTGACGGCCACGGGCTGACGCCGGATGTTTCGCCGAAGAACTCCCGGTATGCGTCCAGGGTCAGGTTCGCGGCGATGGAGGGCGGGTTCGTTGCGGCGTCGGTCTCGGAGTGGAACGAGGTGAGGATCATCCACAGGACCGGGACGGCGAAGAGCAGGGCGAGCAGCCACGCCGCGATGCCGGCGGCGGTGTTGTTCCGGGTGGGGTCCATTCGTGCCTTGCCGCGACGTGGAGTGCGGCCGGTGTTCAGCGCGGTGGGCGATGTGGAACGGGCAGGGCCCGAGCTCTGCGGTGCGGCGGGGGTGAGGGTGCTCATCGTGCTGCCTCCTTCTTGAAGAGTGAAAAGACGGTGCGTAGTGCGAACGTGGCCACGATGATGGTGCCGATGACCACCACGACGCCGGCGGCGGATGCCAGGCCGTATTCGTTGGCGAAGTAGAACGTCTGGTAGATGGCGTACGGCAGGTTCGCGGTGCCCAGCCCGCCGGCGGTAAGGGTGAAGACGGCATCGAAGTTCTGCACGATGTAGATCGCCCCGAGCAGCCCGCCCAACTCCAGGTACTGGCGCAGGTGCGGCAGCGTGAGGTGGCGGAAGATCCCCCAAGGTGTGGCGCCGTCCATCTGGGCAGCTTCCACCGTGTCCATCGGGCGGGACTGCAGGCCCGCCAAAAGGATGAGCATCATGAACGGGGTCCACTGCCACACCAGTGAGAGGATCACGGCCATCATTGGTGCCTGGGACAGCAGGTCCAGCTGCGGCGCCGTGGCGCTGCCGAACAGGGACCAGACCCAGGTCAGGATTCCGTTGATCAGCCCGTACGTGGGGTTGAGGAGGGCATGCTTCCAAATCAGGGCCGCGGCCACAGGAACCACCAGGAACGGTGCGATCAGCAGGGTCCGGGCCAAGCCCCGTCCGATGAACTTCTTGTCCAGCAGCAAGGCCAGTCCCAGCCCGATGAGGAGGCTGATCAGCACTACGGAGACCGTGAGGAGGATGGTAGTGAAGATCGCCTGGCGCAGGTCCGGATCGGTGAGGACCGTGGCGTAGTTCTCGAAGCCGGCGAACGCGGTCTTGTCCGGGCTCAGGCTGTTCCAGTTCAGGAACGAGATAATCAGCGTCACCACGAACGGAAGCTGGGTGACGAGAATGAGGAAGATCAGGGCCGGGAGCAGCGGTGCGCGCCGTGCCCAGGCCAGGGCGCGTTCGCGCGACTTGGCCTCTCGTGAGGGTTTGGCTGCGTGGTGTCCCGGGCGGGAGATGCGCGCCGTTGCGGTAGTCATGATGTTCTCCTGCGTTTCGGTTGCTGCTACTTGTACTTATTGCCGATTTTTTGGGCGGCTTCCTGGCCCTTGGCCAGTGCGTCGGCCACGGTGCCCTGGCCTGCGATGGCGGAGCTGACGCCCTGGGAGACATTGGTGCCCAGAGCCGCGAACTCGGGAATCCCCACAAACTGGATGCCGACGGCGGGACGTTCCTGTGCGCCGGGGTTCTTCGGATCGGCGTTCTCAATGGCGAAGCGTTCAGCTTCGAAGAACGGCGCCGCCTTCTGGAATTCGGCATTCTCGTAGGTGGAGATGCGCTTGCCGGAGGGAACCTTCGCCCACCCGAGCTTGGACGCCACGAGCTCTTCGTAGTCCCTCGAGCTGGCCCAGGCGATGAACTTCCCGGCAGCGTCCTGCTTCTTGGAGGCGGCCTGCATGGCCCAGGACCAGGTCCACAGCCAGCCGGAGGACTTGGTTTCCTTGACCGGGGCCTGGGCGTAGCCGATCTTGCCCTTCACCGGGGAGTCCTCGGCTTCCAGGGCGCCTGCGGCCGACGTGGCGTCGTACCACATGGCCACGTTGCTCTGGCTCATGTTGTTCAGGCACTCGGTGAAGCCGGCCTGGGCGGCGCCTGCTTCGCCGTGCTCGCGGACCAGTTTGGTGTAGAACTCCACTGCTGCGGTGAATTCCGGGCTGTTGACCTGGGCGTTCCAGTCCTTGTCGAACCAGGTGCCGCCGTAGGTGTTCACCACGGTGGTCAGCGGTGCGAAGACCTGGCCCCAGCCCGGCTGGCCGCGGAGGCAGATGCCCTTCATCCCCGGTTCCGCGCCGTCTACCTTCGCCGCGATGTCCGCGACCTCGTCCCAGGTGGGCTTCTCCGGCATGGTCAGGCCCTTGGCCTCGAGGATGTCCTTCCGGTACATCAGGAAGGATGATTCGCCGTAGAACGGTTCGCCGTAGAGCTTGCCGTCATCGCCTGTGAGAGACGCCGTGTAGGCGGGCAGGATGTCGCCCTGGTCAAACCCGGGGTCCGCTGCCACGGTGTCCAACGGTGCGAGCCAGCCGTTGGCGGAATAGAACGGGATCTCGTAGTTGGACAGCGAGGCGACGTCGTACTGGCCGGCCTGGCTCGAGAACTCCTGGCTGATCTTGGCCCGGACATCGTTCTCCGGCAGGATCGTGTAGTTGACTTTGATGCCGGTTTCCTTGGTGAAGTTATCAGCGGTGAGCCGCTGCAAATCCTCCATCTGGGGGTTGTTCACCATCAGGACGTTGATGGTGTTCGGGTCACTGGCGGAATTGCCTCCGCCGGCACCGGCACAGGCCGAGGCGCTCAGGGCGACGCACAAAGCGCCGGCGGCGAGGGTCGCAGCACGCATTTTTGGGCGCATTAAGGACTCCTTTGTTCTTCAGGGGGATGCACAGCCTGCTCGCGTCCACTGCGGTAGCGACGGATTCGGCTGGAGCGGGCCGGTCATCGGGATTTCGATGTGCCGGGCTGGTCTTCCTCAACTGTAGATGTGTGCGGTATGCCACAACTAGCGCCCTGCATGCCAATTTCTGATACAAATTTTCCCTATCGGCCACTGGACGGCAGGCGCTACTGTGGGAAGGCGCCCACGGCGCTGTCCATTTTTCATAACCGCGAATGCCGGAGGTACGAGTGTGAGCGCGGCGGATCCCAGTGACGGGGCATCGGCAAGGCTTGCCGAAAGGCTGTTGGGCATGCGTGCCAACCGGGAGGTCATCCCCCACGATCCGGACCATTCCGTTCGGTGGCACCAGCACGACTACCCCAGTGCAGTGGCGCGGTGGAACTACCACCCCGAGTACGAGATCCATCTCATCCGTAAGGGCACCGGAAAGTTCATCGTAGGAGACCACATCGGCACGTTCGAAGCCGGGCACGTGTCCTTGGTGGGATCAGGACTGCCGCACGACTGGGTCAGCGACCTCCAGCCCGGCGAGCTCCTTGAGGGCCGGGACGCACTAATCCAGTTCGACGGGAAGTGGGTGGAACAAACCGCCCAGCTTGTTCCGGAACTGGCCGAGATCAAGCCACTGCTGGAACAGTCCGCCCGCGGGATCGAGTTCCTGGGACGCACGGCCGAGAAGGCCGCCGCCTCCATCGAAGCTATGGGTGTTTCCACCGGCCTAGGCCGGCTGCAGCATCTCCTGGAGCTGTTTGCGATCCTGACGAATGCGCCGCAGGAGGACCGGCGCTACCTTGCGGACGAATGGTTCAGGCCGCAGTTGGACGGCCAGGCTGAGGCTGTCGTGGACATCGTTTTGGAGTACGTTTTCGGCAATCATTCCGGCAGTGTGAAAATGTCCGAGGCGGCCGCACTGGTGGGAATGTCAGAGTCGACGTTTTCGAAATACTTCAAGCGCGCCACCGGCCAGAACTTCAGTGACTTGGTCCGCAAACTCCGCCTGGCCCATGCACGGCGGCTGCTGGAGCAAAGCGACAAAGCCATCTCGGACATTTGCTACGAAGTGGGCTTCGCCAACCTGTCCAACTTCAACCGGCACTTCCTCAACGACACCGGCGAAACGCCCCGGCGCTACCGCCAGCGGACGCAGGGCTAACGCAGGGCTGAAGCAGCCACCCATGAAACGGAGCGGACGACGGCAGGGAACTTCCCGCCGTCGGCCGTTCCTCATTTAACGCAACACTTTGGGGTGGCTAAACCAGCGGTGCAATCCAATGCAGGAGGTTTCAACCAATGCAGGCCGTACTCTTTCCCACAGCGCACAAAAGTGACTATTTCTACGGGCTGGCGTGTCGCCGCACCAGCCAATGTAAAGCAAGCTTGCCTGTAAAGCGTCCTTGACTAATATGGAGGCAGGAAGACCGGGCACACTATCCAAGGAGACAGTTATGACAGGCACTGCCCAGAAGATCCGCGCACCCATCATGGCCTGGGTGGCCACCATTGCCCTGACCGTGACCCTGGCGTTCGGCGCGGCAGCGGCCATCGCCCGGTTCCTCTATCCGGACAGCTTCCGGTTGGCGTTTTGGGTATTCGGCTTTTCGCTTCTCGGACCGCTGGCAGCCCTGATGTGGCTGTTGGTCATCTCAAGACACACCGTAAAAGTGGAAACCCACGCCGAGCAGGGAGTCGAAAGATCATGGCTTCATCAGGCCGGATTCGGCGCGCTGACCGATGTTTTCCTCCTGGCCGGCGTGGGCAGTGCCGTGGTTGGCCTGAGCAGGCTTCCCCTTACGGGCACGGCAGCACTGATGGGTACCGCCGTTCTCGCCGCAGTGAGCCTGGGCGCGCGGTACAACATCCTGCGCCGCCGCAACTCCTGATGGACAACAACATCGCAGGGCTGCGGGCCGCCGCCGGACTATCGCAGGCGACCTTGGCGGAGCGCGTGGGGGTATCGCGGCAGACCATCATTTCAATCGAGCGTGGCAGGTTCGACCCCTCGCTGCCGCTGGCATTCCGGCTGGCCAGGACATTCGAACGCACCATCGAGGACCTTTTCACCTTCAGCGAGTCACCGGACTCAGAGCCGACGTAGACGACGGCGGGACCTCCCGCCGCCATCGACCCCCGTTGCGCCTAGGTAACCCCGGCGCCCAGCTCGCGGTTGACGGCGGGCATGATTTCGGTGGCAAGGAGTTCAATGGAACGCGCCGTTTCGGCGAACGGCAGGCCACCCAAACCGATCTGCGCCATGTAGCGGCTGTTGCCGAGCGTCTGCTGGATCTCGAGGAGCTTCTCGGTGACCTGCTGCGGGCTTCCCACCAGCAGTCCGCCGCCCGGATCGCTCCAGTCATCGAAGGTGGTGCGGGGGAAATGGTCCACGTTGCGCGGCATGTTCTGCTCGAAATAAGCCCGGTAGTGCGGGTAGAAGGTGTCCCGCGCCTGCTGCGATGTAGCCGCGGCGTAGAAGTGCCCACCCACACCCACCGGCAGGGCGGCAGCATCGTGGCCCGCCGCATCGGCGCTCTGCCGGTAGAGCTCGGCCAGGCGGCGGAAACGCTCCGGGCCGGACAGCAGCGCGATGAAGAGCGGGAGCCCGAGCCTGCCGGCACGGGCAAAGCTGGCCGGGGTTCCACCCACGCCCACCCAGACGGGAAGCTTCTCCTGCAGGGGCCGGGGTGCGATGTCCATGCCGGGGATGCTTTGGGTCAGGCTTCCCTTCCACTCCAGGACAGCACTCTCACGGAGCTCAAGGAGCATGCGAAGCTTCTCGTCGAACAGTCCGTCATAGTCGGCGGTGTCGTGCCCGAAAAGGGGATAGGACTCGATGAACGCCCCGCGGCCGGCAATAATCTCGGCGCGGCCGTCGGAGATGAGATCCAGGGTGGCGAACTGCTCGAAAAGCCGCACCGGGTCCTGCGTGGACAGCACGGTGACTGCAGTGCTGAGCCGGAGGTTGGTGGTTTCCCGCGCGATGGCTGCGAGGACGATTTCCGGGGCGGAGAGTGCGAAGTCGTGCCGGTGGTGCTCGCCCAGGCCCATGAAGCCGAGCCCCGCCTGGTCCGCCAGCTTGGCGAGTTCGATGATCTCCTTCAGCCGCTGCTGGGGTGAGAGTGCACTGCCGGTGGTGACGCTTCGGGTTAGTTCGCCGAAGGTAAAGATGCCAAAGTCCATAGTTGCTTGAACATTCAAGTTTCTGGATTCATTCCCGAGGCAAGCGGACGACGGCGGGGAGGCGCCGCCGTCGTCCGCTTCACCGCGGCGATTAATCGCTGAACGGGACTTTTTCCCAAGACAGGATCTCGCCGCGCTTGGAGTTGTTCGCGGCGACGGTGAACTTCACATAATTGGTGGCGTTGGCGGATCCGTCGACGGTGATGCGCTGCAGATGGTCGGCGGCGGTTTCCTGGCCGTAGACAGTCAGCCAAGGTGAGTCCTCGGCCAGCGGCTGGTTTTCGGCGTAGACGTGGCTGTCACCGTTGATGAGGTAGACCGGGCCGTCGAAACGGTTGGTCTCGTTGATGATGGCCTGGACAATCTCGCGGAATCCGGAGAGTGTGTCCGGGTTGGCCAGGGCTGCGTCGAGCAGTGCCGGATCGAACATGTCAGCCTGGGTCATGAGAACAACGGCACGGTCATTGCGGCGCGTGGCGTCGCCGAAGGTGGCGCGGATCTGCTCGAGGACGGCCGCCGTCCGGTGCTGAACTTCGGCCAGCTGCTCAGGCGTCGCAGCCGTTTCGCCCAGGCCGGTCCACGGCTGGAGGGAGTTGTTGCTGCCCTGGACGTTCACCACGGAGAAATCCACGCGGTTCTGCGTGAAGCGGACGTTCTCCGGCAGGCCCAGCCCCTCCTGTGATTTGACCGGCATCGTCTCGCCCAGCGTCTTGCCGGGTTCGTTGAAGAAGACCTCGCGCAGCTTGTCCAGCCGCTCCAGCGGGTTGTAGGCGCCGTTGTTGGTGCGGTGGCAGTCCACCCACTCGTTGTCGCCGGGAGTGAAGACCAGGGGGTGCTCGAAGGTGTCGAACTCGGCGCGGATGTGCTGGAAGTAGTCGTCCGAGCAGACGGATGACCCGTTCTTGATGTCTCCCACGTGGGTTACGAACTTCAGCTCGCTATCGGCGTTGATGTCCTTGATGCGAGCAGGGAATTTGGCGATTTCAGCGGTGCCGTAGGGGATGTCGCCGATGACCCCAAAGCTGAAAGCCTCGTCTGAGGCGGGGAGGCTGGCGGTGCCGCGTAGAACCTCGCCCACGGCCGGAGAATGGCCGGTGTTGAGAACGACACCCGGCGCCGCTCGGACGGCGGAAGGAACAGCGGCCGGGGTCGCGAGTCCGGTGGAAGGAACAGCGGCCGGGGCCGCGAGTCCGGTGACGGACATCAATGCCACAAAGGCGGTGACAGCGCTTCTTACCAACACAGGGGGTTCTCCTCGGTCCAGTCAATGGCTGCTCAGGCAACCGGGCTATCGCCTGGTGGGCACTGAGCGTGTGCGTTAACAGACTTCACGCCGCGGACCAACGCCCCGGGACCACACGGTTTCGGGGCCGTGAACAGCAGCTTTCCTGGTGGCCGACGGCCTCCGACCGAGCCCCGTGCACCGTGCCTCTTGCCTCTTGCCTCTTACCTCTTACCTCTTACACCGTGCCCCGTACCCCGTACCCCGTACCCGAGAAGGCTAGAGCTCAGAGAGCCGCCTGGAACCCTTCGACAAACAGCTGTGCCCTCTCCTCCACGTACTGCTCCAAGGGCACGAGGCCCGCCGTGATTCCCGAGCTGCCGCTGAGGGCGGCCGATTCGATGTAGAGCCGGGAAGTTTCCGCAACAAGGACAAAACGCGGCGGCGGGAACCACTCTGTGGCGCCTTCCGCAGGGCCGGAATCCAGGTCCGCCTCACGGGCCAGCTCCATGTACTGGATCATGCCGTCATGGAGCGGAACTGCACCGTCCGGGAGGGCGAGCTGAAGCTCCCCTTTCCGCGTGATGTTCAAGTACACAGCCCCGTGGGGGTGGTACGTAAAGCTGTTGTCCCGTCGTTTGAACAAGGCGTCAGCCACCGGCCAGGAGTCGTCGGGGATGGCCTCCAGGATTCCTGCCTTGGCGTATGTTTCAAGCGTTCGCGCTCCAAGCTCACGCAGGTGCGGCACTTGACGTGCCATCTGTCGCTTCAGCTCAGCTTCGTCAGCGTCCATCATGGGCCGATCGTACGCCCCAGGAGATCATGCCGTTACCCATGATCCGTGGAAGCCAAGTCCAGGCGGGAACAAGTGCACCGTAGTCCGCTGCTGGTCCGGGCACTATGCTGAGCTGAGCTAACCATCAACGGAGATGGACGTGGCGGCAAGGGGGGAAACTGGTGGGTTCAGATTCTGACGACGGTCGTCCGCGCATCCGCCGTTCGCCCAGCGGGCGCATTCCGCAATGGGCCATCGATGAGGCACAAGGCAAGCTGCCACCTCTCGACCCCTGGCGGGGCGGCCCCGTTCCACAAGTCCACGCCGCCCACGTCTGGAAGCGGCCGGTCCGCGCGCGCAAATGGAAAAAGCGGTTCGCCACGGTCATGGGCATCGCATTGGTAGTAGGTCTGTATTTCTCACCGGCCCTGTTCGATCAGTATGTGCTGCCGGCCGCTGCTCCCCATCTGCCCGGGGCCAACGTGCCACCGCCAGGATTTGAGGCGGCGTCGTCCCCGCTTGGAATGCCGCCAGCCTCCAGCGGATCGACGGCCTACGTCCTGCAGAAGTCGCCGGACCCGGGCCAGCCCTTTGTTGCCTTCGATCCGTGCCGCCCCGTGCACTACGTTCTCCGGCCGGACAATGCACCGCGGGGCACGGACCGACTCATCCAGGAGGCCGTGGCCGCAGTGTCCGCTGCCTCTGGATTGCGGTTTGTCTACGACGGAATCACGGCCGAAGGGCCGTCGGAAACTCGTGAAACTTACCAGCCTGAGCGGTATGGCAAAAAATGGGCCCCCGTCCTGATCACCTGGTCCACGCCCAAGGAGGCACCCGAACTTGCGGGCAAGGTTGCGGGCACAGGCGGAAGTGCGTCAGTCCAGATCCCGGGCGAACCCTACGTTTCAGTGACAGGTCAGGTGACACTGGACGCTCCTGACCTGTCAGAAACGCTGGCACGGGCGGACGGTCCTCTTCTGGTCCGCGCCATCATCATGCACGAACTGGCTCACGTCCTGGGGCTGGACCACGTCAAGGACCCTACGCAGCTGATGCATGAGGAGAACACCGGGCAGTACGACTTCGGGGCCGGCGACCGCGCTGGGCTGGCTTTGCTGGGAACCGGGGCGTGCGTACCGCGGCTGTGACCGCGGTTCGGGTCGCACTGGTTTCCACAGCCGACGACGGCGGGACCCCCGCCGTCGTCCGTTCCCCAAGGAAACATAGCGAGGGAATCCACACACCCTTCAAAGCAATGTTCGTCCGCTTTGTGGCGCGCGCTCCTGCGACCTTCGGGGAGCAATGGTCAGGGAGGCCACGCGTTCGAGCTTTGGGTGCAGCTCATTGCCGCCATCCACAACGCCTGTCTGCCACCACAGTTTCAGCCCTTCCGGCACAACCTCAAGGGTGGCCAGATTGTTGGTGAACCAAGGCCCCTCGACGCGTTTCCAGCGAAACGGCGGATCCGGCACACGCGCCGAGCGGGCCACCAAGGCTCCGATCGGCGCAGCCAGGCCGTAGGCCATGACGGCCCCGAAGTATCTCATCAGCCGCGGAAGGGGGTTACGGATCGGGGAACAGACCGCCTGGATGATCCGGCTTCCCGAGGACCGTTGCACCTCCGCGACGTAGGAGAAGTGAACATCCCCTGACAGGAAGGTGACAGTTTCCGGGGACGGGCCGCGCTGGCCGTCGGCGACCTCCGTGGCCATGTCGGCCACCTGCCGGAAGCTCTTTTGGAAAGCGGCCCAGTGTTCCAGGTCAACCGCCTGGCGCAGCTTCTCGCCGGCCAGGGCGGGGCGCCTTCCCCATGCCCCTTCGGAAACGGCCTCATTCCACGACTCGACATGATGGAGGCCCATCGGCAACAGGAATGGCAGGGACGTTGCCACCAGCAGGTGGCGGAATCCGCCGCGCATCTGCCCGTCGAGCCAGGTCATTTCAGCCTTGTCGACCAGTGCGCGGTTGTCCGGGGTCAGGTCCCGGGCGGCGCGCGAGTCCACCACAATGAGCCGTGTGTCACCGAAATCCCGGCAGAAGCTCCATCGGTAGGATTCCGGTTGCTGGTCTGCCCGGTCAGCCAAGTCGTCCAGGGCTGCGCTGACGTCCAGTTCGTCCTCGCCCTTGTGCCGGGCGATCCGCTGCCAGATGGCATCGTCAAGCCGCTCCTCGCGAGACAGGTTACCCAGATGCTGGTAGACCCAGTAGGAGGCCAGTCCTGAGACAATTCTTCCGTGCCACCAGGAGGTGGCCTCCATCTTCTTCTTCCAGCTCAGCGAGGCGTTCCAGTCGTCGCGGATGTCATGGTCGTCGAAGATCATGGCACTGGGCAGGGTGGACAGCAGCCACCTGTTCGCCGGGTCGGACCACGCCAGGTTGTAGAGGTGGGCATATTCCTCGTAGTCCTTGAGCTCCTCGCCGGGCGGTACCTCGATGTCGCGGCGGGCGCGAATGAACTGTTGCATCTGTTCGCTGGTCAGGTCGGCATACACCTGGTCTCCGAGAAAGGCCACCAGGTCCGGCCACGGAAGGTCACCGTCGGAGGCCATCGCCAGCGCGTAGGCGCGGAGCGAATCGATGCCGTGCGTCCGGTTGCCGGACGCGTCATGCGGGACACTGGTGCGGCAGGAACCGTAGGCCAGTCGCAGCGGTTTGCCGGGCTTCAGCGTCGCGATCACCGGCGGCGGAAATTCAGAGTCAGGATCGGGCCAGCACTCTTTCCCGTCGATTTCCAGCGTGTAAGGCAGCACCGATCCCGGCTCCAGTCCCTCCGCCTCCACCAGTGCGTAGTGATGGCCGTGCACGCAGAAGGAGCGAGCCTCCCAGTTCCGGTCAGCTGCGCGGACGGTGATGCGGGCAGCAGTTCGGGTTTCCACCCAGATGCTGGCGGAGGTCTCATCCACGTACCGCATCATGGGACCGAGCACCAGGGAGGACGTCGTCATGACTCAGTTGTACCCGTTCCGGCTCGCGGCAACCATGGGCGCAGCCAAAGAATCATGGAACTCCGACGAGTCCCGACAAGGTCAACCACCGTTAGCCAAACCCTCAACCACCGTCCGCCAACCGCTGCTCTTGGGCACTCGTCAGGCGGTGGCGTGGAGGATTCGTTCCAGGCCGTCTTCTCCCAGGGACAGCCCGAGGTGGATGAAGTCCGAGTGGCCGCCGCCTTTTCGCCGTGCTGGGAGTTGGTGCCCGTTTTTGCGCGCTTTCGGGTTTGGTTCGGGCCAGTGTGGCGGTTCCCAGTCCTGGTGTTCGCTTTTGTAGTGCCGGCCTGTGGGAGATGTCCAGCCGGGTGGATCGTGCTTGGTTGCTGGTGTGGGTTGCCAGTTGATGAGGTGTCTGAGGCGGTGGTGTTTGGGGCACGGTTGGCCCAGGTTCGCCACGCCGGTGGTGCCGCCCTTGGCCCAGGCGAGGAGGTGGTCTGCTTCGTTGTCCAGGGACTGGTTGGAACAGCCCGGGAAAGGGCACTTGCCGTCCCGTAGCCGCAGCCATTGCCGCATGGCCTTGGTCAGCCGGTAGCTGGTCCGACCGATCTCCAGCGGCGCCCCGTCCCGCGGGTCGATCAGGACCCGGTAGAACGAATCGGCCCCGTCCGCCACGAGGTCCCGGGCCATCGAGGCCGGAATCGGGCCGTAGCCATCCAGGATCGCCGGTTCCTCCGTGGCGCCAAGCAGCGCAAACACCGGAACCGTCACGAGCACCTGGGCCCGGGGCGCCGGGACGTGCCCCGGATCGCTTCCTTCCGGGTTTCCGTTGCCTTCCGGGTTTCCGTTGCCGACCGGGTTCCCGCTGGTCAGGAGGGCGGTGGCGAGGACGTCGGCGCGGAGCTGGGTGAGCGTGCGGTCCTCGCCGGGGCCCTGCAGCCCGCGGGCGAGAGCGGTGGTCCGGTTCCAGATCGCGGCGGCCTGGTCCGCGGGCAGGTAGGCCGAGAGCCAGGCCATCCCGTCCCGGTCCGGGGCGTACAAGACCTGCCGGTCCAGGACGCCTTTGGCGTGGCGGGCCTCGATACTCTCGGCGTGGTGGCGTTCGCGCCAGGTCCGGGCCTTGTGCCGGAACCGGGATGCCGGCATTTCCCCCGCAGGGCAGCCGCCGGCCGCGTCCGGGGCGTCCGGGTCCAGGAAGTGGGCCTCCAACGCCGCAGCACCATGACGGTCCAGGGTGGCCGCTTCGTCCACCATGACCCGGACGTGCTGCCACGACAGGGTGCCTTCCTGCAGGGCGGACAGGGTCAGCGGCAACACTGTGGTCAGCATGTGGGACTGGTTCAGCAGCGAACCGGCGGCCCGGTCACCGATGGTCAGGACACACGCGACCTCCGCGGTCACCGCCATCTCCACGGCCCGAACCGGGGCATCCGGCGGCGCGACAGCGTAGGCAGTGTCCGCGTACTGCACGGCAGCCCGGGCCTTCAGAGCGGCCACCCGGGCCTCCACCGCACGGACCCCGGCAAGGAGGTCCAGGCAACCATCCGCCAGAGCGGCCAGCGGGTCAGCACCCGTCGGCTCGGAACCAGATCCAGGATCCCCGTCCAGTTCGGCATTGAGCACGGCAAGGGCGGCATTGATGTCCTCAAACGCCTTCGCCACCGCCGCTTTTGCCATAAACCCATCATCCAACGAGGCACTGACATTCAAGCGAGACCGCCGTTCACGGCTGGCGGGCGGCGGTTTCGAAAGCGTGCGTCAGAGTGCCCACACCCTGGCGGTGGGCGGGAACGAGCGTGGCCCGCGGAAACCGGGGGCTGCCGGTCCGGCAACCCCTCGGCTTGTGTTCAGCCGCACAACCCCCGAAGCGTCAGCCCCGCAGCCGCTCCATGCCGGGACCGAACAGCGGCTCGCGGCAGCCGCCGTCGTTCGAAGAAGAGGTCATGGCGCCTTCAGGAGCGGCTGGGCGATCTGAAGGCGATCGAAGGCGAGGACGTCGCCAACCTCAGCCTCGGCCGCCGCATCCCTTATGACGTGAAGGCGAACTGGAAGCTCATCATCGAGAACTTCATGGAGTGCTACGACTGCGCCACCATCCACCCGGAACTGACGGAGGTCCTGCCGGAGTTCGCCGACGGCCTGGCTGCCCAGTACTTCGTGGGCCACGGCGCGGAGTTCGAAGCGATATCGAGGGTTTCACCATCGACGGTTCCGAGGGGATGGACCTGATTCCGGCAATCGAAGATGACCAGGACCGCCGTTACTACGCCATCACCATCAAGCCCACAGTGGTTGTGAACCTGATCCCGGACCACGTGATCATTCACGGCATGTTCCCCATGTCCGCGGACCACACCATCGTTGAATGCGACTGGCTGTATGTGCCGAGCGTCGTGGGAAGCGGCAAGGACGTCAGCGCCCCGGTGGAACTGTTCCACCGGGTCTACATGCAGCAACAGCAGCCGGTGGTTGAGCTTGTCGAAACCTGGATCTCGACAAGCTCAACCCCGGTTTGGCTTTAACTCCCGGTGTAGCCCATCTTGGCGCTGACCTGAAGGCCTGCCTCCTTGATTCCGTCGATGAGTCCCGGCTCCTTCTCGGGGTCGAAACGGAAGGCAGGCCCGGAGATGCTGATGGCGCCAATGACCGTTCCCAGGTGGTTGTACACCGGCACGGACATGGAGTTGATGCCGATTTCGAATTCCTCCAGGGTGACGCCGTAGCCGTCCCGGGCGATATTGATCAGCTCGTTCTCCAGCTTTCCCCGGTTGGTGATGGTCCGCGGAGTCCGGGCCGGCAACCCAGTCGCTTTTAGGATCCGGTCCCGCTCATCCGCGGACAGGGCCGCCAGCAGGACCTTTCCGCTCGATGTGGCGTGAAGCGGGGTCAGGCTGCCCACCCAGTCATACGTTGCCAACGTGGACGGCCCCATGGCCTGGTCCACGTTGACGGCGTAATTGGAGCGCAGCACGGCGAGGTTCACGGTTTCCTTGAACTGGTCCGCCAAGCTCTCCATGAACGGCCGGGCTTCCCGGACCAGGCTGAGCCGCCCCGGGATGGAGCTTGCCAGCCTGAGGATGCCGAAGCCCAGCTGGTACTTTCCGCGGTCGCTGTTCTGGTGGACCATTTCCCGGATCACCAGCGACCCCAGCAGCCTGGAGACTGTGGACTTATGGATGCCCATCTCTTCGGCGATGTCGCTCACGCCGGCATGGCCGTCCCGCGCCAGGATCTCCAGGACCGCCAGGGCCCGGTCCACGGACTGGACGCCGCCGTGCTGGCCTGCGTCCGCGTCGACGTCGGTTTCGCGGTCATTGTTCGAAGCCATGATCCGTACCCTCAAGTAGTTTTGCGGCTTGCTTGCCCGCCATAGAGGGTGCCTGCAGCTCCCTCTCGGTGAGTTCCACGTTTCCGATCCTATGCGAGGTACGCAAAAGGGAGGTTAGTTTTAGGACATGACAGGAACCTACCGGTACAACGTTGAAATCCTGCACCTCCTGGTGTCGCCGGCGCATGCCTACTTCGGCCGCGCACGCGAAGGTGCGGCGAACGTCCCCACCACAGACGCGGAAAGTGTTGAGCTGGTGGCAGGCAAGGGAATCGTCGGTGACCGGTTCTTCGGCAAGGCTGCGCACATGGATGCGGCCGTCACCCTTATTTCCATCGAGGCCCTCGAAGCGATGGCGGCAGAGCTTGGCGCCGCCCCGTTCGACCCGCTGCTGACCCGCCGCAACGTTGTCCTCCGGGGTGCCCACCTCGCTCCCCTGATTGGCGGGGAGTTCGCGCTGGAATCACATGGGCAAGAGGTTCGGCTCAAGGCCGGCCGGCCCGCCAACCCCTGTGCGTGGATGGACCAGATGCTCGCACCCGGGGCGCACAAGGCGATGCGCGGCCGTGGCGGCGTGCGCTGCCAGCCGCTCACGGACGGGGTCCTGCACCGGGGCCCGGCCGTGCTGATCAGCCCCGTGCCGCTGGAGCCCGAACGGGCCGGCGAGGCCTCTATGTTAAGGGCGTCAAGGCTGCCCTAGTACGGCCTGTGAAGCAGCTCAGACGTGCTGATCCACGAGCACCGGGTTGCCGTCTGGGTCCACCACGATGAAGCTGCCCGGCCCGGTGGTGGCTTCGTCAGCTTCGGAAACGAACTCGGCGCCCTGTGCCTTGAGCTCCTTCTGCAGATGCCGAACATCGGTGAACGAGTCCAGCGATTCGGCGTTCTGGCTCCAGCCCGGGTTGAACGTGAGCATGTTCTTTTCAAACATCCCCTGGAAGAGCCCGATCACGGTCTCGCCGTTCTTCAGGATCAGCCAGTTCTGGGTGATGTCGCCGCCGAAGCTGGTGAAGCCAAGCTTCTCGTAGAACGCGGCTGAAGCCGCGATGTCCTTGACGGCGAGGCTGATCGAAAAGGCGCCGAGCTGCATGGGTAACTCCACTCTCAAAGGGGACGGATGCTCCGATGATACCCACAGACGCAAGCGGTCGACGGCGGGACGTCCCGCCGTCGTGCGCTTGCGTTTATCCCCGCTCGAGCCGGGCGGCTGTGGAGTTGTAGTCCCGCAGGTGAAGCTGTTCGATGCCGTCGAGGAGGAGGTCCAGGGCGAACTCGAACTCGAACTGGTCGTCGCAGCCGTTGCCGACTACCGAGCCGTCGTCGTGGCTGGCAGCAGTCGCCACCTGCAGGACGTTCGGGTAGTTGGCGGACATTTCCTGGTACGTGGCAGCCTGGACTTCCGGCTCCACCGCAGCGAGAGCCTCGCCCTCTGCAGTGGCCGTGGAATCGAACAGTTCCTGAGTGAAGCCCCACATCCGGCTTCCGATGGCATGCATCACGTGGTGGGTGAGGTCTACGGAAAGGCCCCCGGCGAAGAACATGCCGATGAACGAGTCCATGTAGCCAAGGGCAGCGGGGGTGGGGTTGGTGCGGGTTTCCAGGACGCGCCTGGCCCACCTGTGGCGCTGGAGCACCCGCCTCGCGGAGAGCACCCGCAGCCGCACCGTGTTCTTCCAGTCAGCACCGGCGACGGGCGGGGCAATTTCGCCGATGAGCACGTCCACCATGCCGTCGAGGAGCTCCTCCTTGTTGGCCACGTGTTTGTACAGGGCCATGGGCACCACGGCCAGTTCCTGGGCGAGGCGGCGCATGCTCAGCGGGCCGATCCCCACCTCGTCGGCGAGTGCGACGGCGGCATGCAGCACCCGTTTCCGGTTGAGGCGCTCCCGGCGCTCGGCGGCAATCTGCTGAGTCACTGTTCCCCTGCTTCGCTGGCCCTCATTTCCACTTGACAAGTGTACTACGTACACCTAGTGTCAGTCGCATCAGGCAGGTGTACGACGTACACCTATTGAACCGAGGAGCCCGAGCATGAACCCCATCCAGCCGGCGGCCACAACAGCCGCGGGAGCACGGACTATGAAAGCCGCGACCTACCGCCGGTTCGGCGGGCCGGACGTGGTCCGGGTCGAGGAAATCGCACAGCCCGCTCCGCGCGCCGGAGAGGTGCTCATCAAAGTCATGGCCAGCACCGTCAGCGTGGCCGACCACCGCGTCCGCAGCCGCAATGTCCCCCGGGGACTCGCAGCCCTAACGGCCCTGACCTTGGGGCTCTTCCGCCCGCGGATCCGGGTTCTCGGCATGGACGTGGCCGGCGTGGTGGAGTCAGTCGGTTCGGGTGTGACCGCCTTCAAGGCGGGCGACGAGGTGATTGCGATGCTCGGGGCAGGCTTCGGTGGCCACGCGGAGTACGTCTCCGTTCCGGCGAACGGGCCCATCGCCACCAAGCCGCGGAACATGGGCTTCGAGGAGGCCGTGACCCTGCTCTTTGGCGGACTCACGGCGAAAACCTTCCTGGGCCTGGCTGCCATCAAGACCGGCAGCACTGTTCTTATCAACGGCGCCTCGGGCGCGGTGGGGACGGCCGCCATCCAACTGGCCAAGCACCTCGGCGCCCACGTCACCGCCGTAAGCAGCGGTGCCAACCGGGAGCTGGTGGAATCGCTCGGCGCGGACGGCTTCATCGACTACACCACGGCGGATTTCACCGCAGACGGCACAACGTACGACGTCGTCATGGACTGCGTGGGGAACGCCCCGTTCCCGAGGGCAGATCGGGTCATCGCCCCGGGAGGTGCGCTGCTCCTGATCATCGCCGACCTCAAAGGCATGCTCGGCGCGCGAGGCCAGAGCCGCCGAAGCGGCAAGCTGGTCACTTTTGGCGGCCTCAAGCTCACGCACACCGCCGACGACGTCGCGTACCTCGTGCGCCTCGCGGAGGAAGGCAAGTACCGGGCAGTCATCGACAGGACGTACCACCTCGCCGACGTCGTCGAGGCCCACCGCTTCGTGGACACCGGGCGCAAGCGTGGCAATGTGGTCCTGCGTGTCCACGAGCTTTAGGGACAGACGCCGAACCTGATACAACAGCCTGAGGGGTTCGGCCGCACGGCGGGGCCTCCAATGCAGGCGGCTAACGGCCGTCCGGCAGTGCCAACGAGCCAATC
Organism: Pseudarthrobacter sulfonivorans; assembly: GCF_031454915.1. GTDB lineage: Bacteria > Actinomycetota > Actinomycetes > Actinomycetales > Micrococcaceae > Arthrobacter > Arthrobacter sulfonivorans_C. The sequence continues at coordinate 385,756 of NZ_JAVDRS010000003.1, forward strand.
AGCGGCACCTGGGAGCGGCGGGCCAAAGTCCGTTGGATGCCAGTATGGTCCAGAGCCCCGTCACCCTGGGCCACCATCTCGCCGAACAGCTCCGTCACGGTGCCGGTCAGCGGAAGTTCAAGGCCCTCCGCAGTTGCCGCTTCCCTGATGAATCCGAGGTCTTTGAGTTGGTTCTTACCACTGCCGCCACCGGTGAAGTCGCTGCTTATCCAGCGGCTACCCTTCTGCCGGAGGACGGCGGAATCAGCCAGCCCGCCCTGGAGCAGTTCGAGCATGACGGCGAGGTCGAGACCTCCGCTGCGCGCCAAGAGCATGGCCTCGGAAACTGCGGTCACCGTGGCGGCCACAACGACTTGATTGCAGGCCTTGGCCAGCGCCCCCGAGCCGCTCGGGCCCATGTACCGCACCGTGGTGCCCATGGCCTGGAAAATGTGCTCAACGGAGTGCGCCGCCTCTTTGTCGCCGCCCACCATAATGCTGAGGGTTCCCTCCTCCGCCCCGAGGGTGCCGCCGCTGACTGGGGCATCCAGGACCGTGACGCCATGCTTGCGGAGCAGCCGCTCAGCAAAGGCCGCGACGGCGATCGGCGAGACCGTTCCGTGCACCACGAGGGTGGGCCGGGTGATGTTCTTGGCTGCCCAGCCGGACAGCAATCCATACTCGCCCGGCAGCAGCGACTCAACCTGGTCAAGATCGGGAAGGACCGTGAGGACGACGCCGGACGCGGCGTCTGCCGGTGACGTTGCGGCGCGCGCGCCGAGGGCAACCAGGGGTTCCGCTTTTGCGGGCGTCCGGTTCCAGACGGTGAGGCCGCTGTCGAAGTCCAAAAGCCGGTGCGCCATGGGACCACCCATGGGCCCGAGTCCGAGAAGGGCGAGTGAGGGTCGGGTGGATACCGTCATGATCAGGTCCTTGAGTTGGGGCGTAAGTGGAACCAGAGTGGAACCAAGGTGGAACCGTTTTACTTTTTGTACCACGCGCGCCGGTTCGATGTAAATCACGCTGCGGAGAGGCCCCAGGCACTGCGGCGGCTCAGCCGACGGGCAGAGCCGCCGCCTGAGGAGCGAACCAGCAAGCTACACGCGCAACTTCGGCCGCGCCACGCTGGACCGCTCGACTAGTTCAGCATCGACCCGGACAACGGTCGGCTTTCCGGCGGCCTTCCCGTTGGCGTTGGCAAGGGCCAGCCGTACGGAATGCCGGGCCAGGAGGTCGATGGGCTGCCGGACAATTGTCAGGGGCGGAGTCATGAGTTCGGTCCACGGGGAGTCCTCGAAGACGATGACCGAGAGTTCGTCCGGAATCGAAATCCCTGCATGAGCCAGGCGCCGGAGCACGGCCGTCACCTGGGCGGTGTTGGCCACTACCAAGGCAGTGGGCGGATCCTCAAGGTTGAGCAACGCTGTCATCGCATCACCGCCGGCGGCTCCCCGGAACGCCGCGGACCGGATGAGCAGGTCATCCTGATCCAATCCGGCCGCTTCCAGGGCTTCGCGATAGCCTGCGATCCGATCCCGCCCGGTGGTCGACGACGCCGGGCCCGAGATGATCGCAATCCGGCGGTGCCCGTGTGCGGCCAACAGCGCCGTGGCCGATCGCGCTGACTCGGTGTTGTTGATGGTCACGACATCCACTGCAGGAAGTGCCGGGATGGAGCGGTCGACGAAGACCACATCAGTACCCATGTCCTGAAGCTTTTTCCAGATTTCCAGGTTGTTCCCGGTGGGAGTGGCGATGATCCCGCTGACCCGGCGCTCAATGAGGGTGGAAAGCCGCTCGGACTCCAGCTGGTCATCCTCCTGCGTGGTCATGAGGAGCACCTGGATTCCGCGTGAGTGCGCTTCCTGGACCACCTGGTCTGCCAGCCGGGCAAAGAAGGGGTTGGAGACATCAGCCAGAAGCAGCCCCAGCGTGGTGGGCGGGCCGTGCTTCAGCTCGCGGGCCGCCGTGCGGGGGTGGTAGCCAAGGGTCTCCATGACCTCACTGACGCGGCTCCGGGTCGCAGCCGCCACAGGGCCGGATCCCGGATTGAGAACCCGGGAGACAACGGCGACAGACACCCCCGCAGCCGCGGCAACATCGCGTATGGTCGGCTGCTTCTGCACGTGTACTCCTTGATCGGCTACTGCGGCTCCCCCGGAACCTCCGGCAAGAACTTTTTCAGACTAGGGTATTGACCTCGTCGAGCAGGTGTGAAATAAAAGTGTAACCGGTTCCATTATGTTTACTTCGGAGCCAGTTGTCTACCGCAGCACCGCGAGGGACTGAGGCAGCACACCCAGCAAGACACCAAGCTTCCGCCGCAACGCTGCGGCCGGACCCTATAGCTTTTCCGCCGGCCATCCACACGGATGGAGCCGCACCCATTGAAAGGTAGTTATGAACCTGCACAAACTTCTGACCCAGCGCGAGGCCGAAGGCGCCCCGATCCGTGTGGGGCTGATCGGCGCCGGACGTTACGGCACCATGTACCTCGCCCAGGCCAGGAACATCCCCGGCATCCACGTCGTAGCCATCGCTGACATCAACGCGGAGCGTGCCAAGGGCGCACTCAAGCTGGTCGACTGGCCCGAGGAAGCCTTCGTCGAAGACATTGAAACCGCCCTCGCCACGAGGGCAACAACTGTGGTCACCGATGCCTCCGCCCTGTTCGACGCCGAACTGGACGTCATCGTGGAGGCCACCGGCAACCCGATCGTCGGCATCAACCACGCACTCCGGGCCATCGAGACCGGCAAGCACATCATCATGGTGACGGTCGAAGCCGACGCGCTCGCGGGTCCGGCCCTGGCCAAGCGGGCCAAGGACGCCGGCGTTGTCTACTCGTTGGCTTACGGCGATCAGCCCGCGCTGATCTGGGAACTCGTCGACTGGGCGAGGACGTCCGGCTTTGACGTTGTCTGCGCAGGCAAGGGTGCCAAGTATCTTGAGCACTATCACCAGATGAATCCGGACAATGTGTGGGAAAACTGGGAATTCTCCAAGGAACTGACCGACTCCGGGCAGCTCAACCCCAACATGCACACCTCCTTCCGTGACGGCACGAAAGCTGCGATCGAAATGGCGGCTGTGGCCAACGCTGCGGGCCTTCGCCCCTCCGACGAAGGACTGACATTCACCCCCGGCAACGTGGAAGAGATCGCCACGATTTGCCGCCCCTCGGCTGACGGCGGCGTGCTCAGCAACATGGGAAGCGTGGACGTGATGTCCAGCGTGACCCGTGACGGCGACTGGATCCCCCATAACACCCAGGAAGGCGTCTTCGTCGTGGTGAAGGCCACCAACGCCTACGTCTCCGGCTGCTTCCAGGAATACCCCTGGCACCCGGACCCCACCGGCCAGTATGCCGCCCTCTACCGTCCGTACCACTACGTCGGCCTGGAGCTCAACATCTCCATCGCCAACGCAGTCCTTCGCGGTGTGGCCACCGGCGCTCCGGAAGGCTTCTACGCCGACGTCGTCGCCTGTGCCAAGAAGGACCTGCACGCCGGGGAAATCCTCGACGGCGAAGGCGGCTTCACGGTCTGGGGCAAACTGATCTCAGCCGAAAAGTCGGTCCGGGACCGCGCCCTGCCCGTCGCCATGGCACACCACGTCAAGCTCGTCAACGACGTACCCGAGGGCGGCATCGTTGGCTGGGACGACGTCGAAATCGACACCTCCCTGGACGAGGCCCTGAAGCTGCGGCGCGAGACGGAGGCCCTCGCACTCGACGTGGTGCCGGCGACATGATCGACAGGCGCACTTTCCTGGGGGCCGCGGCTGCGAGCATGCTGCTTGCCGGCTGCGGCGCCAGTCCAGGACTCGACCCGAACCGTGCCGCTTCGGCCGGCGGCACGTTGAAGTTTGGCAGCTGGCAGTGGCTCGAGCCGGGCCGCGGCGAGGCCATGTGGCAAGCAATCCAGGCCTACAAGGAAGCCAACCCGTCCGCGAGCCTGGCCCAAAGCACCACGCCGTTCCTTTCCTTCGCGGACAAGCTCAACACCGAGCTCGGCGGCAAGGGCGGGCCCGATGTCTTCGTGGTTCAGGACGTCAATTTCTACCCGCTGGCCGACGCCGGCATCCTGGCACCGCTGACCTCGGTCATCGACTCGCACAAGGGCACCCCGTTCAATCACACGAACAAGTCCGGGCTGGTCAACGGCGTGCAGTACGGGATCACGTGGGAGCGGCTGAACTGGAACTTCTTCTGGAACCGCGGTCTCCTGGAGAAGGCCAACGTCACCCCGCCAAGTAACGTACAGGAACTGATCTCGGCAGCAGCCCAGATCCGGTCCGCCACGGGACTGGACGGGTTCGGTGTCCGCCATCAAATGACGGAGTTCGATTCCTGGTTCATGGACTTCGATGTATGGACCTACGGGCACGGCGGATCCTGGTCGGACGGTTCACGCCCGACGATTGACTCCGCTGAGAACATCGCCGGCGTCGAGGCGTTCGGGGAAATCTACCGCTCGGGCGCCATGCCAATCGGCGACGACGCATCAACAATGCGCACCAAGTTCCGCGAGGGCCGCCTGGGCATGATGATCGACGTCTCCTCCACTGTCGCCGGCATCCTGCGCTCCTCCAAAGCGCTGACCTCGGCGGACATCGGCTTCGCCGAACGCATTCCGCTCCCCCGGCCGTCCGCGCACCAGGAGATTGTGCTGGCGGTCAACGGTTACGGCAAGAACAAGAACCTGGCCGTCGACTTTGTCGGCTGGGTGGGCTCCGACGCCGGCCAGGCGGCACTGCGGAAAGCCATGGGACCTTCAACCCTGGCCACCGACGTCCCGCTGGCGCCCGACTACGCCGCAGCGAACCCGTGGGCGAAGTCGTTCATTGACCTGGCAGCGGAATCGAGGAGCCCGCTCATCAAGGGCTACGAGGCCCAGACCAAAGCCATCATGCGCGAAGTCATGACGCAGGTGGAACGCTACCTCGTTGACGGCGGTGACGCCGCGGCGGCGCTCTCCACCGCACAGAAACAAGTAACTCAGCTCCTTGGCTGAGTGACCCAAAGCAAAGGACCCGGGCAATGACGCTCCGAACTTCGATCTCCCCGCCCGCCGTGGCACCGACCCAGATCCAGGACGCTCCTTCCAAGCACCACATGTGGCAGCGGATCTCGCCATACATCTACATCGGCCCGGCCGTCATCTACCTGATCATCTTCATGATTATCCCGGTAGTGCAGGGCATTCAGCTCAGTTTCACGAAGACCCCGCTCGTCAGGCCCGACGGCGGCACCGGCGTGGGATTCGACAATTACTCCCGCCTTCTCAGCAGTCCCCAGTTCTACAACTCGCTCGGTGCCACCATCCTGTACACGGCTGCGACGGTCATCTTCGCGGTGGCAATCGGCGCAGGGGCAGCCCTGCTCCTGAACCAGGCGTTCAAGGGCCGCACCCTCGTCCGGGCCATCATCACGCTCCCCTGGGCCGTCCCCACGGTTGCCACCGCGTTGATCTTCAGCTGGATCTTCAACCGCTCCGACGGTGTGCTGAACGAAGTGGTCGGAGTGTTCGGTGTAGGCCAGCAGGGCTGGCTGGTGGATCCGAAGTACGGCATGGCTGCCGTCGTCCTGACCTCCGTCTGGAAGGTCATGCCCCTTGTCATGCTCGTGGTGCTCGCCTCACTGCAGTCCATCCCCAGTGAACTCTACGAAGCCACCCGCATGGACGGCGCCGGGGCACTGGAAACGTTCAAGGCCGTCACCTGGCCCCACATTGCCCCCACCGTCAGGGTGGTCACACTGCTCATGACAATCTGGTCAATCCGCCGTTTCGAGATCATCTACCTCCTGACCGGCGGCGGCCCCGTCGACAGCACCAACACCCTCGTGGTCAACGTCTACCGGCAAGCCTTCAGCAACCAGGAACTGGGCCGCGCGGCAGCAATCGGCGCCCTCGGCCTGGTGCTGTCCCTGATGGTCACGGTTGTCTACTTCATGATGGAACGGCGCAACGCCGCCAAGGAGGCCTAGAACAATGGCTACACAAGAAGCACCCCCAGTCACACAGCACGCGCCGCACAAGCGGCGGTTGAAGGCACCGGGCAAGCGGAACTTCAGCAAGCCCGTCCGCTTCATCATGCTGGGCGCTTTGGTTCTCTTCTCGGGCTTCCCGCTCTACTGGATGCTGAACACCGCACTCAGCCAGGACTCTGAACTGTATGGCCAGGCCCAGGGCTGGTGGCCGCACTGGGAACGGCTGGCGGATCTCGGCGACGTCATCGGCAGCGTCCCCATCTTCAAATGGCTCACCAACTCCATGGTCATCGCCGGCGGCACCACGCTGCTGTCCCTGATCTTCGCGGTACTGGCCGGCTACGCCCTGTCGCGGTTCAAGTTCTACGGCAAGGGCGCCGCAGGGTTTCTGCTCTTCGCCACCCAGATGCTGCCCGAAGCACTCCTGGTGGTTCCCATCTACGCCCTCTTCGCTTCCCTTGGCCTGCTCAACGGCATGGGCGGCCTGATCCTGGCCAACGTCGCCTTCACGATGCCCGTCAGCGTTTGGATCATCAAGGGGGCCATCGATGCGATTCCCTACGAGATCGAGGAAGCCGCCGCCGTCGACGGGTGCCCCCGCGTCACCATCCTGTCGCTGGTCCTCACGCCGCTCATTCTTCCCAGCATCGCTGCGGCCGCCGTCATCAACTTCTTCGACGGGTGGAACGAGTTCCTCCTGGCCAAGACGTTCATCGCCGAACGCGATCTCTGGCCGGCGTCCGTGGGCCTGGCCTCCTTCATCGGCCAGTACCTGACTTCCCTGAACTCCGTCATGGCCGCGGCCTTGCTGTTCACCCTCCCGGCACTGATCTTCTTCCTCCTAGTCCAGCGTCGTATCGTCTCGGGCCTCACGGCCGGCTCAGTCAAAGGTTGATCATGGCAACGCTCTCACTACGCAACATCAGCAAGCGCTTCGGCGACACGCAGGTCATCCACGACTTCAGCGCAGAGGTGGACAACGGGGAGTTCCTCGTTCTCCTGGGCGCCTCGGGATCAGGAAAGTCCACGCTGCTCCGCATCATTGCCGGGCTCACGGATCCCACCAAGGGCGACGTCATCTTCGACAACCTGCGGGTGAACCGGCAAAGCCCGCGCGAACGGGACATCGCCTTCGTCTTCCAGTCCTACGCGCTCTACCCGCACCTGACCGTCCGCGAGAACATCGCGTTCCCGCTGGTCCTGGACAAGTTCAAGGCCTGGCACCACATCCCGGGCATCAGCGCCATCGCACGCCGCGTCTTCGGTTCCGCCAAGGACATTGCGGAGCGCGTGGACAGCGTTTCCTCCATGCTGGAACTGGACGAGTACGCGAAGCGCAAACCCGGCGGACTCTCCGGCGGCCAGCGCCAGCGCGTGGCCCTGGCCCGCGCCCTCATCCGCAACCCTTCGATGTTCCTGCTCGATGAGCCGCTGTCCAACCTCGATGCCAAGCTCCGTGCCGAACTCCGCGGCGAAATCGTGCGGCTGCACAAGCTGACCGGCAAGACCTTCGTGTACGTCACGCACGATCAGGTTGAGGCCATGACCATGGCCACCCAGATCGTCATCCTCCACAACGGCATCGTGCAGCAGCACGCCACACCGCAGGAAATCTATGCCCGCCCCGCCAACACGTACGTGGCCCGGTTCATCGGCAGCCCGCCCATGAACCTCATGACCGCGACCGTCACCGACGGGCAGCCGGCAGTCGGAGGGCTCCGACTCCCGGCACCCGATGGTGTCCGGCTCGAGACCGGAGCTGTCACCCTTGGCCTGCGCCCGGAACACCTGACCGTCTCCGCCGACGTCGAGGGGCAGGGCATCCAGGGAACCGTCCGGAGAATCGAAGACCTCGGCGCGGACACCCTGATCGGCATCCAGCCCGACCGGACGCTTGACCTGAAACTGTGGGAGCTCAACCAGGACGACCTCATCTGGATCCGCCAAACGGGACAAACCCGCTTGATGACCGGCGATCCGTGCACAGTAGCCCTCAACGCCGGCATGGCCAGCTACTTCGACAGCGATACGGGTGCGAACCTGGTCTCAGCCGCGGAAGTCTCCGTCGCGGGAATGCTGTCATCCCACGGCTAACCTGACCACCCATGCAGATCCCGTTTCACGAGTAAGGAAAAGGCACCTATGACCATCGTTGTCACCGCAGAGTTCACTCCCAAAGAAGGCACCTACCGCCAGGTGGTCGCTGCGCTCTCCCCAGCTATCGCAGAAGTGCATGAAGAGCCCGGCTGCCTGCTGTACGCCATCCATGAATCGCCCACCGGCCGGATCATGATGATCGAAAAATGGGAAAGCGCCGAGCTGCTGGACGCCCACGGCGCCGGCGACCCCGTCAAACGGCTCAACGCCTCGCTGGACGGGCTCCTCGAAAAGCCGGTGGAAGTTACCCGCCTTGTGCCGATCCCGGCGGGCACCACGCACCAGGGCGAACTGTAACAACCGGAAAAACAAAAGCGGGCGACGACGGGAACCTCCCGCCGTCGCCCGCTTTGTTTTGCATCAGTTCAGCTGCCGGCGCTTTCCAAAACCCGCGCTGCACTGACCAGGTCCAGCGCCGCATCGGCGATCATGTCGTCCTGGCCGCCCACCAGCTTCCGCCGTCCAACTTCAACAAGGATGTCGCGGGCGTCCAGCCCGTACTGTTCGGCCGCCCGCCCGGCTGGCCCAGGTCCTCGCCAGGCTGGCCGAAATCGACGCGATGGAGACTGCACAGCACCACTAAGAAGGACGACGGCGGGAGGTTCCTTGGGTTCCAGGAACCTCCCGTGGGTGCCGAGTGGATTCGGATGCTCCTACCGTCTAGCGTGAGTTCCATGCCCCCGTCCGATGCCTCAGCCAAATCCAGCAGCAACCCCCTGCTTGTCCTGGGAAAAATCACGTCAATCCTTGATGCTTTCTCCCTCTCCAGGCCGGTATTGTCGCTGGGCGACATCCGCGAGCACACCGGGATGCCCACGTCCACGGTGCAGCGGCTGGTCACCAACCTGACCTCCCAGGGATTCCTTGACCGCGAGGAGGATGCCTACCGCATCGGCATGCGGATGGCCTATTGGGCCGCCCCGGCAACCCGCGGGATGGAAGTCGTGGACGTCCTCAGTCCGCTCCTCAAGACCCTGCGCGACACCACGGGAGAAACAACCTGTTTCTTCAAGTCGGAGCAGCACTACCGGGTTTGTGTGGCCATGGCAGAAACGCGCCACGCACTGCGCCGCGAGATGCACCTGGGCAAAGTCGCACCACTGTATGCGGGCTCGGCCGGGCGGGTGCTGCTGGCGTGGGATCCGGAACTGATGGACGCCGTCCTGCGTGATCCCCTGACGCCGATTACTGAGTCCACCATCACCACGTCCGAGGACCTGGCTGTTGCCGTTAAACAGACCCGCCGGGACGGGTTTGCCATCACCGTGGGCGAGCGTGAAGACGGGGCATCGGGCCTGTCCGCCCCGGTTTTCGACTCGGCGGCCAGCCTGGTGGGCGCCGTGACCATCAGCGGGCCCACCCTGAGGATGCCGTTGGAGACGTGCGAGGCCTGGGTGGAGCCGCTGCTCACCACGGCAGAGCACATGACCCGGCTGATCGGCGGCAGGTTTCCCGGCGAGCTGTAAGCCCGCCGGGAAACTCAGGCGCCGCCCTGCCTACAGCGCGGCGATTGCCCTGCCGGCGGCGCGCATGGCAGCGGCGTCGGTGGCGACGAGGATGTCCGCGAAGTGCTCTGAGTAACTTCCCAAGTCTTCCGAGACAGAGCCGACCACGGCAACCACCGGTATCTGGCGCCCTGAGTTCCGCACCCGTTCCAGTATTGCGGAGATGATTTTCCCTTCGCCGGTCTGCGAGTCCAGGCGCCCTTCGCCCACCACGACAGCGTCGGCGCTCGTTATGAGCGAGTCGAACCCGGCCGCGTCCAGGACTGCGTCCGCCCCGGACACCAGGTCCGCCCCGAAATGCGCCCACAGCCCGCCAGACAGGCCGCCCGCCGCACCCGTCCGCGGCACACCGGCCGGGTTGCGCGGATAAGAACCGGCGAGCTGGGCGAGGCGCTCCTCCAGCAGGGTGATCGTGGCCGGATCGGCCCCCTTTTGCGGTCCGAAGACTCGTGGTGCGTCCAGGAACTTGGTGGTGACGTCGGACAGCACAGTGATCCGGGCACTGCCGAGGCCGCCATTTTCAGTGATGGCCTCAACGGCCCCGGACCCGCCGTCTGTCGTAGCTGATCCGCCAGCCGCCACGAGGATGCGCTTCGCACCAAGGTTAACCGCGGCGGCAATCAACAGGCCCGTGCCGTAGGTGCTGGCCAGCAGGGCGTCGGCCGGGCTGGTCCGTCCAGCGGAGAGGCCGCTGGCCTGGGCAACCTCGACCACCGCGGTTCCGTCTGCTGCCAGCCCGAGGGTTGCCTGCAGTGGCTCGCCCCAGGAATTGACGACGTCGACAGTCACCGGTGAGGCCCGCAGGCTGCGGCAGAGTGCGTCGAACGTTCCCTCTCCCCCGTCGGCGACCGGCAGTTGCGTTGCCGATCGCCCGCCGTCGCTGACTCCCGCCGCGATAGCCGCAGCGACCTCCGCCGCCGAGTACGTGCCCTTGAAGCTGTCCGGAGCGACAAGGATGGTCATGCGGGGATGGGCTGGTTGACGGCGTGGGGCGGGGTGAGTCCCTCGGCGATGGCGATGGCGTTGAGCGCGCTGAGCCGTGCCATCTCGCTGCGGACGCGGACCGTGGCGCTGCCGACGTGCGGCAGCAGCACCGTGTTGGGCAGCTCGGCCAGGCCGGCCGCCAGCCGTGGTTCGTCCTCGAACACATCCAGCCCGGCACCGGCAATGACCCCGGTGCGGAGGGCCCCCACGAGGGCGGCTTCGTCCACCACCGGACCGCGGGCCGTGTTGATCAGGATGGCGTCCGGCTTCATCCGTGCCAGCACCCTGGCGTCCACAAGGTGGCGGGTCTGCTCATTCAATGGCACGTGCAGGGACAGGAAATCGCTCGATTCCACCAGCTCGGTCCACGGGACCTGCCGGACCTTGCCGGCGAACTCGCCGAGTTCCTCGTCGCTGACGGGCCGGTCGCCCGGGGGCCGCGGCGAGAAGATCACGTCCATGCCAAAACCCAGGGCGCGCCGGGCGGTTGCCCGGGCGATCCGGCCGAAGCCAGCCAGGCCCAGCACCGCGCCGGAGACGTCCCGGCCCAGCAGGAGCTCCGGTTCCCAGCCGAGGAACTTTCCGTCGCGGACCAGCCGGTCCGCCTCCACGACGCGCCGGGCGGTGCCAAGGATGAGTAGCATGGCGATGTCCGCCGTCGCGTCTGTCAGCACGCCGGGGGTGTTGCCGATCAGGATGCCGTGCCTGGTGGCGGCGTCGACGTCGATGTTGTTGTAGCCCACGGCGTAGTTGGACACGCCCTTCACCCGGGCGCCCGCCAGCAGCGGCGCATCGACGACGTCGCGCAGCTGGGTGAGGACGACGTCGAAATCACCTGAGGCGCACAGCCCCGCCAACGTGCCATAGTCGGGCGGTTCGGGCAGCACGGTGACCCGGCCGGCGTCGGACAACAACTGGAGTCCGGGCTCCGGAATCGCGGTGGTGACCAGAAAATGGTTCCCCATGCTCAGTTCCCCCCGGTTGAGACGGGTGCCGGTGCCGAGCTGGAGCTCTCCGCAGGAATGACCCAGTCGAAGGCGGGCGCCTTGGACCGGGCGCCCTGGGCAGCTTTGGAGCGGTTGGGTTCGCCAAGTTCCGCCAGCAGCTTCTCGGACAGGACCACGAGGTCCGCGAAGGTGTCCGTGGTGAGCCACTCCGGCCGGGTGGCGAAGAGGATGTCTTCGCTGGAGGTGTTGCCGCTGGCGCCCGGGGCGAACGGGCAGCCGCCCAGGCCACCGAGGGCGCCGTCCACCATGGCGGCGCCCGCCTGGATGGCGGCGAGCGTGTTGGCCACGCCGAGGCCCCAGGTGTCGTGGCCGTGGTAGACGATCCGCCGCGCCGGGGATTCTTCCCGGACACGGGAGATCAGCCCGGCCACCTGGGCGGGGATGGCTTGCCCCAGGGTGTCGCAGAGGACGATGTCCGTGGTGCCATCGGCCCGTGGATCGTTGGCGATGGAGAGGATCCGCTCCTCGGGCACGGTGCCTTCGAAGGGGCAGGTGAAGGATGTGGCGATGCAGAGCTGGATCTGGCCGTCGACAGTCTGGGCGTACTTGATGGCTTCGGGCAGGGCGGCGAGGCTTTCCTCGGTGGTGCGGCCGATGTTGGCCTTGTTGTGCGAGTCCGAGGCTGAGAGGCAGTACTGGAAGTTCCGTGCGCCGGCTGCCGAGGCTTTGGCGACGTGGCTGGGGGTGGCTACCCAGATCCAGCACCTTTCCAGTTCCTCGGGGGTGAGGGCCTGGACCACTTCGAGGGTGTTGGCCATGGTGGGGACGAGGTCGGCGCGGGCCATGGAGCCGAGCTCGATGGCGGGCACCCCCAGCCGAATCAGTTCACGGACCGTTTCGACTTTCCGCTCGGTGGAGAGCAGTTTTCCGGTGAGCTGGAGACCGTCGCGCAGAGTCACGTCCCGGAGGATGGCGTTGCCCAGCGTGGTGGCGAGGCTGGTTGGGTTGGGGTTCATGGCTGGAGGGCCTCCTCGCGGCCTGAGGCCGCACTGATCTGGGCGGGGTCCATGTGCAGGAGCCCGCCAAGGATTTCTTCGGTGTTTTCGCCCAGGTCCGGTCCGAGGTTCCTAATCGGGAGCGACTGGTCCCCGATCACGGGGACGATCCCGGGGAAGCCCACACCGGGCAGGATCTCATCACCGGTGGACACATCGAACTTCTGGATCATGTTGCGGGCCGCGTACTGGCTGTCCGTGCTGATGTCCGCCGCGGTGTAGATGGGACCGGCCGGAACACCGGCGGCATCCAGGGCTGCGAGGGCGTCGGCGGCGTCAAGCTCCCCAGTCCAGGCGCCGATTGCCTGGTCCAGTTCTTCACGCCGCGACCACCGGCCGGCGTTGCTTTGCAATGACGGATCTGCGGCGAGGTCCGGGCGTCCGATGGTGTCCATGTACCGCTGGTAGATCGAGTCGCCGTTGCCAGCCACCACGATGCTTGCGCCGTCCTTGCAGATGTACGCGTTGGATGGGGCGATCCCTTCCATCCGGCCGCCCACGCGCTGCCGGTCCACGCCGTATGCCTGGTAGTCCGGGATGAGGGATTCCATCATGGAGAACATCGCCTCGTGCAGGGCGACGTCAATGATCCGCTCGGTGAGCGGCACAGCGCCAGCCGCGTCCCGGCGTCGTGCTTCCCGCTGGTACAGGCTCATCATGGAGCCGAAGGCGGCGTAGAGGCCGGCGATGGAGTCTCCGATGGAGACGCCCACGCGGACCGGGGGGCGGTCCGGGTCGCCAACGAGGTTCCGGAACCCGCCGTAGGCCTCGGCGACGGCGGCGAAGCCGGGCCGCTCGGACAGCGGGCCGGTCTGCCCGAAGGCCGAGATGCGGGTGATGATGAGGTCCGGGTTGGCTTCGTTCAGGACTTCGGGGCCGAGGCCCCACTTTTCCAGGGTGCCGGGCCGGAAGTTTTCCAGCAGGATGTCCGACTCTGCAACGAGCGCCAGCACGGCCTTCTTGCCGGCTTCGGTCCTGAGGTCCAGCACCACCGACTTCTTGTTGCGGTTGATGGTGCGGTACAGCATGGACGTATCGCCCTTGTGCAGGCGCCAGTTGCGCAGCTCGTCGCCGGTGCCGGGCCGTTCCACCTTGATCACTTCGGCGCCGAAATCGGCGAGCAGCCTGCCTGCGGTGGGCGCGGCGATGTAGTTGCCGAGCTCCAGGACGCGGATCCCTTCCAGGGGCGCGATAGGTGTCTCTGTCATGTCAATCTTCTTTCGTTGGCGTGTGGCCAGGACGGACGGGGTGGCTGTTCCGGTCAGAACAGCAGGCTCATGGGCAGGATCAGGAGAATCGCGACGACGGAGGCCACCGATACCCCAACGGTCACCGACTTCAGCGCACCCCGAACACTCTGCCCCAGGAGTGACTGCAGGAGCCAGAACGTGTTGCTGGTGACGTGGACCATAAAGAGCGATCCGGCGCCTGCGGCTAGGGCGAGGAGGACGGGGTCCAGCCCGATGGCCGGGGCAATCGGTGCCAGCAAACCGGCGGCGGTGATGGCGGACAGGGTGACGGAGCCGACGGCGATGTGCAGCACAGCGGCGATGGCCCAGACCACCAGGAGCGGGGCGACGGTGCTGGCGGAGAAGAATCCGCCCAGGATGTCGCCGAGCCCGGCTGCGGCGACGGTTGCGGCGAGGGATCCGCCCACGCCGGTGAGGATGAGGATCTGTCCGCTTTCCTTGAAGCCCACGGTGATGGCCTGTTCGACTTTTTCCTGGCCAATGGCGGCGCGGGTGACCAGGCACGTGCCGATCAGGCCGATGAGCAGGGCAATGACGGGTTCGCCGAGGAGCTGGAGCCAGGGCATGTCGATGTTCAGGATCTGCAGGATGGCGCCGGCGCCGATGAGCAGCAGCGAGGTCAGGAGCGGGGCGAAGAGCAGGATCAGCGGTGCCTGCTTCCGTTCGCGTTCGGCCACCGTGACGGTTCCGCGGCCCGGCTGGGCACCTGGTGCACCAGCGACCTCCCCGCCGCGCGCGGACTGGCCGGCCGCAGCCTGGCGCGTGCCGCCGTCGTACTCTTCTTCGCCCTCACGGTCCTCCTCCTCGACGAAGGTGTGGTCCTCGTCCTTCGCTTCGTTCCAGAAGCCGCGGCGGAAGAGGAAGGTCATGATGGCAATGGAAATGATGATGGTTGGGATCACCAGGAGGAGGCCGAACAGCAGCATTTTGCCCAGGGGCACGTTGAGGAGGCCGGCCAGGGCGAGGGATGCCACGCCGGGAACCGTGAAGACGATGCCGCATTCGAGGGCGATGGCCATGGCCGTTGCCATCCGGGCGGTGCCAAGTTTTCCGATCTTCGGTGCCAGCTTGCGGGCCAACGGAGCAGATATGACCAGCAGAACATCCAGGAAGATCGACTGCAGGACGGTGCCGATGGCCAGGCCCATGGTGTAGGGCAGGCGTTTGGGGCCGAACGTGCTCAGGAGGTGCTCCACCAGGCGGCGGATGGCGCCGCTCTGGTTGAGGATGGAGCCCATCAGCACGCCGAAGGCGATGAGGAGGCCAACCTCCACCATGATTTCGCCGAAACCGGACGTGATTGTTTCAACGGTCTTTTCGACGCCCAGGCCGACTGCGAGGCCGAGGTACACCGAGCCGATGACCAGGGCGATGACGGGGTTGACTCTGAAACGGACAATCAGGACCACGGCGGCAAGGACCGCCACGGCCGTGTTGATCAGGACAGCTATGTCTGACATTGGGGGAATCCGATCGTTGGGCCTTCCGCGTTGAAGGCTTGGGGACAGACGGGCACCTTGTGGGGAGGGCCACATCGCTAAACTCATATTATGGGATTGAGCTCACAATGCAAGACTTTTGCCTATTTTGCTCGGGGTCCGGCTTGTGGATCCGCCTCTGTCCGCGCTTTTCGGGCAAAGAAAAACGGACGACGGCGGGGGTCCGCCATCGTCCGTTCGTGTTGAATGCGGCCCCAAGCCGCGGAATGCTTACTTCTTCGTGGCGCCCTTAGCGGCGCTGCTCGCAGCCTTCTTCGTCGGCTCTGCAGGGCCCTTGGCTCTGGAGGCAGAGGTGGTGTCTTTAGGATTGTTCGCGTCCTTGAGTTCCACCTCCGCGGTGGCCTGGATGAGGGCCAGCAGGTCAGGGTCGAGTCCCGGGGAGAATTCCTCACGGCGCTCCGGGGAGATGGTCATGGGGAAGCCTTCGGGTATGACGTCAGTGCTGAGTTCGGTGCCGTCATTGGAGGGCGACGCTCCGCGGTACAGCTTTCCGGCCTCGCTGAGGTTGTCCGCGCTGAACGTGTACTGGATGCTCTGCAGGCCCGTGTCCAGCAGCTTCTTGACCTCGGGGAACTGCTCGGCGTTGGTCTTGGGAATGGGCAGCACTTTGCCCCAGTTCACCCCCAGGCTTTCGAGTGCCTTGGCGAAGGCATTCTCGTGGGCCTGGTCCCGCACGATGAGGTAGGCGATGGTAGACCGCGCCGTCTTGTTTTCCGTCATCTCGTAGATCCGGCATTTCTGCAGCCGACCTGTGGATTCCAGCATGAGGTTGTACAGCAGATCCAAGACCAGGTTGCCGCTGTTGTAGACGTAGGATCCGCTCCAGGGGTTCCCGGCAGCGTCCACCGGCAAGGCGCCCTGGGCGCCCACCAGATAGTGGTGGATGTTGCTGGTGTCCAGCGCGATCTTCAAAGGCGTGGCGCCCTTGGCGCCCGGCTCGTCCACAGGGTCGGTCTTCTTGCCCTGGTACCGCGGGGAGCCGTCCAGGAGTTGGGAGATGGTGGTTCCGATGAGCTCGACATGACTGATCTCCTCGGTGCCAACACCCTGGAGCAGGTCTTTGTAGGGCTTGGCGGCAGCATCGCCACGGAAGTTCATGCTCTGGAACAGGTACTGCATCATGGTGCGCATCTCGCCGAACTGCCCGCCAAGACCCTCCTGCAGCGCGTTGGCAGCAGCGGGATCGGGCTCGTCGGCGGCGATTTCGTTGATCAAAAGCTGTGTATGCAGGTACATAGTTTCCTCACTTGTTGATCTATTGACGGGGCTCAGCTGGACTGGAGTGGGTTTCAGGGAATGCGGAGTTCTGCAGGCAGTTCACGAGCCTGGCAAGCTCCTCGCGGAGTTGCCGCCACCCCTGGGAGTCCGCAGGAAAGGCATTGGCCTGTGCATCGCGGGCCGCCTGCAAGACGGTACGGCCAGCGTCGGTGAGCCCGACCATGAGTTGGCGCCGGTCCTGCGGCTGGCGTGTCCTGGTGACGAAACCCGCACCATGGAGCCGCTCCAGAACCCGACCAATGGTCTGGCTTTTCACGTGGATGGCCCTGGCCAACTGTTCCTGGTTGAGGGGTCCGGGAGCGAGACCCTCCATAGCTATGGCCGCTGCTCGGGTCAGCCCGAGTGGTGCCAGCACCTGATCATGGCGGCGCTGGACCAGCCGGGCGGCCTGGGACAGGAGCCAGTAGCCCTCCAGGAACTCACGCCTAGAGTCGGTGGTCATCTCATTCGGTCCTTCCCTCCGGAGTACGGCCTTACCATAAGCATGCTTAGTATCTG
The DNA here is from genome assembly GCF_031454915.1 of Pseudarthrobacter sulfonivorans. Lineage (GTDB taxonomy): Bacteria > Actinomycetota > Actinomycetes > Actinomycetales > Micrococcaceae > Arthrobacter > Arthrobacter sulfonivorans_C. The sequence continues at coordinate 402,900 of NZ_JAVDRS010000003.1, forward strand.
TTTGGCAAGAGCGCCGATCTTCCGCCCCGGCTGGTGCACGCGCACCCTCCCGTTCCGGCGTTACGTGGGGGGCTGCCTGCAGAAGCGGCCCTTGCGAATCAACTAGCAAGTGTGCTTAGTATCTAATTAGTAACCTTGCTTACTATCGCGAAGCCAGCAGCGCTGGCAGCCCTAGGCGAAATCCTTCACGAAAGAGAGCGATCATGACTGAAAACCAATGGCCAGAGGCACTCCCTTCAACCTCCCTCGACCAGTACGGCAACCCGGTCCCGGCCACGCCGGCCACAGCCACGCCTTCCGGACCACAGGGCGTCTCCGCATCAAAGACCGAGGCGGCCAAGACAGAATCAGCGGAAGTGGCCGGCCAGGCTGCCGGTGCCGCCAAGGACGTGGCAGAAATTGCCAAAGTGGAGGCCGCCAACGTAGCTTCGGAGGTTAAAACCAACGCCCGGGACCTCCTGCATCAGGCCAAATCGGATCTCACCAGCCAGGCGGGTACGCAGCAGCAGAAGGTCGCCAGCGGCCTGCGGTCAGTTTCGGAAGAGCTGCATGCCATGGCCCGGGCGTCAGACCAGCCCGGACTCGCTTCGGACCTGGTGCGCCAGGCTGCAGACCGATCACAGTCTGTGGCATCGTGGCTGGACGGCCGCGATCCCGGCTCGCTCCTGAACGAGGTCAAGAGCTTCGCCAGGCAGCGCCCCGGCACCTTCCTGCTCCTGGCCGCCGGCGCGGGCGTCCTCGCAGGACGGCTCACCAAGGGTTTGGCCGCTGGCGCTCCGGAGGCGCAGGGCCCGTCCGGCCGGGCATACCCTCCCGCTCCGAGGACGGCCCCGGCGCAGCAGGGTGGGCCCATCCGCCAGGAGACAGTATTTGCGGCCGGGGATGACCGCGGTCTCTTCGAGGAACCGGTCATTGCCACAGGCAGGCCCGTGTCCGCTCATACCCTGCCGACGGGAGCCCCGGGCGACGTTCCCCTGCGGGAGGATGATGATCCGTTCCGCAACACCGCCGGCCGGGACGCGGAAGGACGCCACCTGTGAGCAGCCAATTCTCGGAGCCGCCTCCCACGGAGGCACATGTCAAGGCGGACAACACCTCGTTGGGTGATCTGCTCGGTGAGGTAACACGCGACCTGTCCACGCTGATGCGCCAGGAAGTGGAGCTCGCCAAGGCCGAACTTAAAGAGTCGGCCGGCAAAGCGGGCAAGGGCGGCGGCATGCTCGCCGGGGCCGGCGTCGCCGGGCACTTCGTCCTGCTCTTCCTCTCGATCGCCCTTTGGTACGCGCTGGGCGAGCTGATGGGACTGGGCTGGTCCGCCGTCGTCGTCGCCGTGATCTGGGGCATCATCGCCGCCGTCCTGGCCTCCATGGGCCGGAAGGAACTCAAAACGGTCAAGGGCATGCCCCAGACCACCGAAACACTCTCAGAAATCCCCCCAACCCTAAAACCCGGTGAGGTAAAACGATGAGCGAGAACCCGGACGATATCCGTTCAGATATCGAAGCAACCCGCGCCCGCCTGGGCACCAACGTGGACGCCGTGGCGGACAAAGTCAGCCCGTCCAACATCGTCCACCGCCAGACCGATAAAGTCCGGGACGCCGTGTTCGGAGTGAAGGAGAAAGTCATGGGAACAGCCGACGACGCCACCACCCGCCTCCACGACGGCGTCCACGCCCGCACCGACAGCGCCGGCAACGCCCTGCATGACGCAGGCGCCGCGATCGGGGACGCCCCGCACCAGGTCAAGGCCAAAACCCAGGGCAACCCGATGGCCGCAGGCCTGATCGCGTTCGGGGCCGGCCTGCTCCTGTCCTCCCTGATCCCTGCCAGCGAGAAGGAACGCGAAGCGGCGGACGCCCTCAAATCCGCCGCCGAACCCCTGACCACCGAACTGACCGAAGCCGCCAAGGACATGGCCGAAGGCCTGAAGGAACCGGCACGGGAGGCCATGGAAAACGTCAAAGCCACCGCCACCGACGCCGCCGAGCACGTCAAAGCCGAAGGCCAAACAGCAGCAGCCGACGTCAAAGACCGCGCCACCGACGCCAAGGACACCGTCCAAAACACCTAAGACAGACTGAACGCGCGCGGGCCGTCCTTCCTCCGGGAAGGGCGGCCCTGCGTCAGTTCTTTTCCTGGGATCCTTCGCCTTCGGGGACCACTTGGTTTGCGATCAGGTCCACGCGGTCAGCGGCCGTCAGCCCCTCATCATCTTGGATGGCAGCAACGTCCCGGCTATCTACAGGAGCAGCCTCTGGGGGTTCAGCATCCGCATCGTGGTGCAGGTCGTCTTTGTGGCGGGCTTCCTGGAGGTGGTGCTCCAACTTTTCCTCCGCGTCGCGTCGGCGCTGCCCCACCGTGCGGATCTGCTGTGTTGTCGGAGCGGCGTGGGCGTGCTGGTGCGGACCATGATCGTGGATGCTGTCGGGAATGTCTGCGCTCATACAGAAATCGTCCCACCCTACGTCAACGGCGGGAAGGTGCAGTTACAACCGCAAGGAACGACGGCGGGCTGCACAGGTAGAGGCGCGCGCTGAAGAGTTTCTCCTCTTTCACCGTGATGACGCGGGTAAAGGTGAGGACCTTCTCAGAAGCGTTCAAGCCGAGGCTCCTGCGCACCTCGGCGGGCGGAACCTCGCGGCTGCCCCGAAGCTTTGGCGAGCGCAGTGAAGGACTGTGCCGCCGTCGCGCTTTGCCCGATCAGTAGGTAGACTGGTCTACCTACTGAACCTATCGAGTGAGGACCGGCCATGACGGCGAACCAGACAGCAGCGGCACCCCGCGCCTCCCGCCGGCCCGCCCGGGAGGCACTACTCGAGGCCGCGGCCAGACGCTTCTACGCCTACGGCCTGACCGGGACGGGCATCGACACCATCACGGCCGAGGCCGGCGTGGCCAAGAAGAGCCTGTACAACAACTTCGCATCGAAGGCCGATCTGGTCACGGCCTATCTGTACGCCCGGCATGAAGAATGGCTCGGCCTGTACAGGGTGCGGCTGGACAAGGCGGCCACTCCGCAAGACCGCGTGCTGGCTGTCTTTGATGCCTACGCGGACCACGCCGATCTGGCCTACGAGCACGGCTTCCGTGGCTGCGGCCTGCTGAACGCGGCGGCCGAGCTTCCAGCCGGCGACCCCGGACGTGCGGTGGTCCGGCACCACAAGGAGGAAGTGGAAGCGCTCCTGGCTGAGCACCTGACTGAGCTCCTGCCGGACCCGGCAGTGAAAGCCGCTCCCCTGGCCATGCATCTGGCGTTCCTTCTCGAAGGCTCAATGGTCCGCGCCGGCCTTGAAGGCGACGACCACTGCGTCCTGGAAGCCCGCCGGATCGCGGCCAGCCTGATCGGCGCCCTGTGAAGAGGACGGCAGTGAGGACGTCAGTTGAGACGGGCCGCTTCCACGGGACCACCTGGGGTGCGCTGTTTGTGCTCGCCGCTTCGGTCCTCTGGGGCACCACGGGAACGGCGGCCACTTTCGCCCCGGACGTGAGCCCGCTGGCGATCGGCGCGGTGGCCATGGGTTTCGGCGGCCTGCTGCAGGCGGCCATTGCGGCCCGGCCCATCCTGGCCTTCCGCCTGAACCTCCGGAGACAGTGGCACACCGTGGCACTCGGCGCGCTGGCCGTCGCCGCATATCCCCTGGCCTTTTACTCGTCCATGCACCTGGCCGGGGTGGCCGTGGGAACGGTCGTCTCCATCGGCTCGGCACCCCTGGCTTCCGCCGTCATCGAAAAGGTTGTGGACAAGAGGCCGTTCACGGGCCGCTGGATTGCCGGCGCTGTCCTCGGCGTTGCCGGTGCCGTTCTCCTGTGCCTTGCCGATGCGGGCCTCGCCGACGCAACAGCGGCGGGCACGGAGTGGTCCACTCCGGCGGGCGTAGTGCTGGGGCTGCTGGCCGGGCTGACCTACGCCCTCTACTCCTGGGCCGCCCACCGGCTTATTAACACAGGCGTGCCCTCACGGGCGGTGATGGGCACGGTCTTCGGCATCGGCGGACTGCTGCTCATGCCCGTGCTGGCCTTCACCGGAGCTCCGCTCGTCGCCTCCTGGCAAAACGTGGCGGTGGGCGCCTACATGGCGCTCGTCCCCATGTTCGCCGGCTACGTTCTGTTTGGCTGGGGCCTGGCCCGCGTCCGCGCCAGCACGGCCACTACCCTTTCTCTCTCGGAGACAGTGGTGGCGGCGGTCTTGGCTGTGCTGGTGGTGGGCGAACGGCTGCCTGCGCTCGGCTGGCTTGGCGCCGCGATGATCGCTGGCAGCCTGTTCATCCTGACACTGCGGCCGTCGCGTAACCGCGCCACGCCTGCCGCAGCTGGCGAAGGGACGCACGACGGCGCCTCCTCCTCCCGGCGCCAGGCCGCCGCTGTCGCGGCTCCTGCGGCTCCGCCGGACTAGTTACGCCGCCAGCGGTGCGTCGAAAAGTTGCTCGGCAAGCCGGATCAGGCGAATGGGGGCGTCTGATTCGTGCCCGTGGCTGCCGTGTCCCAGGAACACCGCCGTCCCATTGAGGGTGTCGTCGAGGTAGACGCCTGCTTCGCGGGCAAGAACCTCGGCCCGGACGTTCTGGGGCAGGCGGCTTCCCTCATCGTTCAAGTAGACGTGCCAGTCCCGGCTGGTGATGGATTCAATGTTTCCGGCAACCAGCTTCTGCAATGCCGCCATGTCCGTGTCCACGGTTTCGATGCGCACCGGTTGAGTGAGCTGGGCAGGAACGATCAGGGCGTTGTAGATGGTATTCATGGTCTTGTCCTTGTAGCTGAAACTACGTTCTTTGTGGCGGCCCGAGGACACCAGGGAAGTGGTGCAGGCAGCCGAGTGGGTCTAGGAGTCTCGCATTCGGCTGCCTGCGGCATATCAGCGCTGGTTTTTGCGCGGCTTTATGAACAACTCATTGGTCTCGCCCTTAGCCCTTTTTTCGGCGCGTTTTTCGAGAATTGACTTTCCCGCTTTTTTGGCACTGCCGCTCTTGGGAGATTTTCCTGACAACGCAATCACACCTTTCTATCCTCTGTGCTTACCCAGTACCATACACACTTATATTTTTATTGCCAGTTTCGCTGAAAATCACCGCCAGTTCGCCAGCAGGGACTTGCTTGACCATGCGCAGCGCACGGTGGATAAAACCGTCAGATTCCGCAGCTAAAGCCACATTTCTTAAATTGAGATGATAAATCAGCCTTGCAAAGCATGCATTTATTCGATTCGCCTCCGCAGCCGACATAAAGTTCGGCATCGGTGCTTAGATAAGTGCTGCGTCGAACTTTCTGCGTTTTATGGGTTATTTTCGTCACTGCGGCACACGTGCCTATTTCGCGATCCTTCCCACGATCCGGCTGGCCACCAGCCGGCCGATTCCCGGCAACTGGGTGGCCCGTATGACCCACCGGCGCAGTAGTCGCTGCGTGGGGTTGGCGGGGAGGAACGACGACGCGGCACGCCTCCCTGCGGCCTGCGCCACCTCCACCGCGGGTCGCCAGCGCCGCTCGAATTCGGCGAGCGCCGGGCCGATCCCCGCCGGTGAGCTCACCGGCCCCAGGACTTCCCCCAGCACCGCGGCACCGGCGATCGCGAGTGAACCGCCCTGCCCCGCGAGGAGTGAAACGGCCCCGCAGGCATCCCCCACCAGAACGGTCCGCCCCGCACGCCAGCCGGGCATCACGATCTGCGCCACCACATCGTCGTACGGATGCTCCGGGCACAGCTCGAGCAGCCGGTCCACGGCGCTGCCCAGTCCGGGGAATTCGCGCCGCAGCCGTTCCTGCGGACTCCAGGCGCGCAGCTCCCCCGCAGTCCCTGCGTCCCGATACACCAGCAGGGCCGCAACCTCGTCCGAGCGGAGGCTGTAGAGGCCGGCCACCCGGCCGATGCTGTCGGTCAGGACGAACCGGTCCCGGAAGCGGGCGTTCAGCTGCGGATCGGTCACGATAAAGGCGGCAGCACGCATGCCCAGCGGACGCAGGTACTCCTCTTCGGGGCCGAACAGCTGGGCGCGCACGCCGGAGTGGATGCCATCAGCGCCCACCAGGACGTCCGCAGCGAGCGTCACGTCCGGCGCGTCAGCGACGGTGGCCCGGACGCCGTCGTCGTCATTCACCACGAGGGAAACCGTGGCGCCGTAGCGGACGCGTACCTTTCCGGGCGGAACGTCGTCGAGCGCGGCCAGCGCGGCGCGCTCCATGTCGGGACGCAACAGGCTCAGGACATTCCCGCCGGCAAGCCGGCCAAACCGGTCATAGTCGAGGCGGCACGTGGTGCGCCCCGCCGCATCGACATACTCGGCTGCCTCGACACGATAGGCAGCCGCTGCCAGACGAGGGTAGAGGCCGATCCGCTCCGCCGCCGCCACACCTGGGCCAAAAAAGTCCATCATGTAGCCATCGGGCCGCGGAGCGGGAGACTTCTCCAGGACCTCAACATCCCAGCCGGCCAACCCCAGCTGGCGGGCGGTGACGAGGCCGGCAATGCCGGCCCCGACCACCAAGGCCTTCATGCCCCGACCAACCAGATCCCCCAACCGCCTACGTCGCCGCTTCCGCCTCCGCCAGCCTGATCATGCGGAGCTCGTCCGCCACCCCATGGGAAGGCCATTGGGCATTCGCGAGCTCCCTTGCCCGGCCTTGATCCGCGCCCGGCACCACCTTGCCGAGGAGCTCGGTCGCGTACAGGAGGCCGATCAGCGCAGTGGTCCGGGCATCGGAGGGCGCGGTACCGGGCGCCCCCGCGTCGGACGTTCTGGCGCCTGATGTTCTGGCGCCTGACGGGGCACGGCCGAGTGCGGCCTCGATCCGCTGCAGGATCGCCTCTTCCGGGGCGTGGTCCTTCTCCGGGTACCGGGTGGTCCTGAAGATGCCAAGATGCTTTTCGCCCACATGTTCCACGATGCCCAGCGACGCCATGCCCTCATAGATACGGTGCACTTCGGCGCGGCTCTCCAGCATGGAAACGCACTTTTTGGGCGTATGCAGCCCGGGCCGGTCCCGGATGATTTCAAACTGGTGCTGGAAATCCGTTTGCGGAGTGGCGCCGGTGGCCACCACATGCTTCCCGTCCAGTTCGATGGCACCGAGCAGATCCAGCTCGGCCAGGATCGCTCCGGCCACGCCAGCCCTGAGTACGGGCGGCGGCACCTCGGGCCCGCCGTCCGTGTCATTTGTTGCCAGGAGGAGGAAAGCCTGGGGCAGGCTCAGCTCCCCGCTCTTCTGATAGTTGGCATCCATATGATCATGGTGACGCAGCCGGGCGCTCACCACAATGAGGATTTACAAGCCCGGAACGCAAACCCCTAGTCGCAAGCTGAATTGCAGAGTATGTTTAATGCAAACAGCTTTGCAGAGTGATCTGCGTTACAGATAGGGTCCGTCCTTGAAAACCACCGCCGTCGACGTTGAAGCCTTCGAGGCCGGAGCCGAAGGCGCCACGGCCAGCTCCCAGGCCTGGCTCGGGGACGCGATTCCGGACGTCCCCCTGACCAAGGCCCAGAGCCGCGTAGTGGAGGTCATCGCCCGCAATCCGCAGCTCTCGTCGTACGCGGACATTGCCGAGATCGCCCAGCGCGCCGACGTCAACAACTCCACCGTGGTCCGCGCGGCCCAGCACCTCGGCTACCGTGGCTGGCCCGACCTGCAGCGGGAACTGCGCTCCCGGTACCTCGTGATGATCTCCACCGAGGACACCCTGACGGAGCACGGCGAACACCGCAGCCCCCTGCACGACGCACTTAACCACGACATCGACAACCTGCGCCTGACCCTGGACTCCAATACAGCGGACGACGCCGAGGCCGCCATCGCGGCGATGGCCGCCGCCAAGTCAATCACCGTCGTCGGGCTTGGCTCCTTCGCCGGCCCCGCCAGCGTGATGGCGCACCTCGGGTCCACCATGGGCTACCCCATCAGCCTTGAGAACCGCGGCGGTGTCCACCTCGCCTCCAGCACCAACACCCTGGGCGAAGGCGATGTCCTGGTAGTCATCAACATGTGGCGCTCCATCCAGCAGATCATCGTCACCGCCGAAGCCGCCAAGCAGGCCGGCGCCACGGTCATTGCCATCAGCGACATGCGCCGCGGACGCCTTGCCGCTGCGGCCGACCACCTCCTGGTGGTGGCCTCGGAAGGCATCTCCTTCTTCCAGTCCGTCACCGCCGCAAACTCCCTGGTCTACGGCCTGCTCGCGGGAATGGAGGCGGCGCACCCCGAACGCAGCCGCACCGCCATCCGCCGCACCCAGCAGTTGTGGAAAGACCTGGACATCTACCTCGACTGACCCCGCCCCTCCGTCATACCTTCCCCACGCCACAGATTCCAGGAGCACTTTCATGACCGACCACACCAACCGCCGCGTCGCCGTCATCGGCCTCGGGGCCATGGGCGGAGCGATGGCCGCCACTCTCCACCGCACCGGCTGGGACGTCACGGGCTTTGACCCGTTCGACGGCGCCCGGGCCGCCGCGGCAGAGGCCGGCATCGCCACCACCGCAAACCTCGAGGACGTGGCCGGAACCCCCTACGTGGTTCTCTCCCTCCCCGCAGCCAGCATCGTGGAAACCACCGTGCCGCAGCTCCTGGCCGCGCCGGGAACCGTGGCGATCGTCGACACCACCACCTCCGAACCGGCCACCAGCAAGCACATGGCCTCCCTCGCCGATGCCCAAGGGGCGGCATTCGTGGACGCTCCGGTCTCCGGCGGACGCGACGGCGCCGCCACCGGATCGCTGAGCGCCTTCGTGGGTGCAACGGACGCAGCACTGACCGCAGCGGAGCCCGTCCTGCTCGCCCTCACCGGCGGAAAGTACAGCCACATCGGCGGCCCTGGCAGCGGCAACGTGGTCAAGCTCCTCAACAACGTCCTGGCCGCGGCCAACCTGGTTTCCGTGGGCGAGGCCCTGGGCGTGGCCAAGGCCTACGGCATCGATCCTGCCAAGGCGGCGGCCAGCATCAGCGAGGCCTCCGGGGGCAGCAAAGTCTCCGCGAACATGTACCCCAACTGGGTCCTCAGCGGCACCCACGATTCCGGCTTTTCGCTGGGCCTGATGGCCCGCGATGCCGCCCTCGCCGTGGACGTCGCCGCCCAGATCGGCGAAAACCCGGCCCTGCTTGCCGCCGTGGCGGGCCAGTGGCAGGACGCCCTCGCCGTCCTCGGACCCCGTGCCGACTTCACCGAAATCGCCAGGACCGTGGCCCCGGCCATCACGCCAGCGGGCGCACCCGGCCGCAGCACACCAGCCTCATGACCCGTCGCTAAGCAACCAACCCCCAGCAACCAGCCCCAAAGGACCATCACATTGAGCATCACCACAGCACCCACCTCCTCCTCGGCGGCCACCGCGCGGGCCGTCCTGGACGCAGCCTTCCCTTCCGGTCTCGGCGCATTCGTTGACGGCAAAGTAGTCACCGGCAGCGGCGAGAGCATCACGCTCACCGCGGCAGCCACCGGTGAACCCTTCGCCACCTACGCCGACCCCGGCGCCGAGGGTGCCAACGCCATCCTGGAAAGCTCGACGGCGGGTGCGGCCGCCTGGGGCGCCCTGAACGGCTTCGAGCGGGCTGCCATTCTCCGCAATGTCAGCCTGGTGGTGGGACAACACGCCGAGGAACTGGCCATCCTCGAGTCAGCCACCACTGGAAAGCCCATCCGCGATGCCCGCGTTGAAGCCGCCAAGGTGGCGGAAATGTTCGGCTACTACGCCGGCTGGGCGGACAAGCTGACCGGCCAGACCATCCCCGTCCCCGGCAACTGGCACACCTACACCGAGCGCGTCCCGTGGGGCGTCGTCGTGGCCATCACGCCCTGGAACGCTCCCCTGTTCACGGCCGGCTGGAACTCCGCCGCCCCGCTGGCTGCCGGCAACGCCGTGATCATCAAGCCCAGCGAATTCACCCCTGCCTCCTCGGTCCGGCTCGCCCAGTTGGCCCACGAAGCAGGACTGCCCGCAGGCGTGTTCAACGTCGCCGCAGGGCTCGGCCAGACCGTGGGCGCCGCCCTCACCACCGATCGCCGGGTAGGCAAAGTCAGCTTCATCGGCTCTGTTCCCACCGGGCGCCGGGTGGCAGTCGCCGCCGCGCAGGCCGGCATCCCGGCACTGCTGGAACTCGGTGGCAAGAGCGCCAACATCGTGTTTGCCGACGCCGACCTGGACCGTGCCGCGGACGGCGCCATCTCGGCGATCTTCTCCGGCGCCGGGCAGTCCTGTGTTGCCGGATCGCGCCTTCTTGTGGAGCGGACCGTCCACGCCCAGTTCGTGGAGCTGGTGGCCGCGAAGGCCTCGAAGCTGCGCGTCGGCGATCCCCTGAGCGCGGACACCGAGGTGGGCCCCATCATCACCGCCCAGCAGTTCGCCACGGTCAACACGCTCATCGAGGCGGGAATCAACGACGGCGGCCGCCGGGTCACGGGAGCCACGCTTCCGGATGCCCTGGCCGGGTCCGCCCTGGCCGGCGGCCACTGGGTCATGCCTACGCTGCTGGACGGCGTCACTCCCGCGAACCGCCTCGAAACCACGGAAGTCTTCGGCCCCGTGGTGGGCGCGGACGCGTTCGACACCGAGGCGGAAGCCATTGCACGGGCCAACCACACGAACTTCGGCCTGGCCGGTGCCGTGTGGACCTCGGATGTTTCCCGCGCCCACCACATTGCCCGCGAGGTGAAGGCCGGCACGTTCTGGATCAACTCCTACAAGACCATCCACGTGGCGGTCCCGTTCGGCGGCTTCGGCGATTCCGGCCACGGCCGCTCCTCCGGCCCTGGCGTCCTGGACGAGTACACCCAGACCAAAGCCATTTGGGTCCCCACCCGCGCCGCAGGCTCCCCCTTCCCGTCGCTGTCCTACTAAAGCGCCCCTCGAACTTCCTACTGACGCATCCCACCAGAGCAGGCAGGTATTTATGGAACTGACAGACACCACACCCACGGCGACGCTCCGCACTGCCCTGGCCGACGCCGTCGAACGCTGGAAGCCCCGGGTCCAGGCGTTGGCGCAGGAAATCCACGCCCATAAGGAGGTGTCCTTCGAGGAGGTGCGCTCGGCTGAATCGATCGCGAAGCTGCTGGCCGAAGGCGGCTTCGACGTGGAACGCGGCACCGGCGGCCTGCCTACGGCGTTCACCGCGAGCGCCGGCAGCGGCGGCCTGACGGTGGCGCTCTGCGTGGAGTACGACGCGCTTCCGGACATCGGGCATGCGTGCGGGCACAACCTGATTGCGGGCGCCTCCGTGGCTGCCGCGCTTGCCCTGGCGCCGTACGTGGACGAACTGGGCATCACGCTGAAGGCCATCGGAACGCCTGCGGAGGAGCACGGCGGTGGCAAGGTGCTCATGCTGGAACAGGGGGCGTTCGACGGCGTGGGGCTGGCGTTGATGGTCCATCCCGTCCAGGACGGCCTGACCTACAACCCGGCGGGCACCAGCGCCCAGGCCGTGGGCCGGTACAAGGCAACGTTCACCGGGAAGGCAGCACATGCCGCGGCGGCCCCGCACCAGGCCATCAACGCCGCTGACGCCGCTGTGCTGAGCCAGGTGGCCATTGGGTTGCTGCGCCAGCAGATTCCCGGCGACCACCGCATCGCCTGCTTCGTGGCCGAGGCAGGGCACGTCACCAACATCATCCCGGACAAGGCGGTGGTCCAGTTTGAATGCCGGGCCTTCACCCTCCCGGAATACGAGGTCCTGCTCGAGCGCGTCCGCCGCTGCTTCGAAGGGGCCGCCCTGGCCACTGGAACCACGCTCGCCATCGAGGCCACCGAACCGCTCTACGAGCCCCTGCTCCAGGACGACGCCCTCGCGGCGCACTGGACCGGCGCCATGGACACCTTCGGCAAGGACACCTTCGGCAAGGACACCTCCCGCTCGTCCGGCCTCAGCGGCGGTTCAACAGACATGGGCAACATCTCCCAGGTCATCCCGTCCCTGCATCCCTGGCTCAGCATTCCAGGCGCCAACGTGCCCATCCATTCCCACGCGTTCGCCGCGCTGGCCAATACCCCGGAGGCGTACGGAGTGATGTTCGAGGCCGCCACCGCGCTGGCCTGGACCGTCGCCGCGGCAGCCTCAACCACTACCGAACGGGAACGCTTCATCAAAGCGGCATACCGCCGTCGTACTGTCACCCAGGAAGGCACATCATGAGCAGCAGCACTAGAACAGCGCGGACAGACAAGGCCGGCACCAAGCTGACCATCCCCATTGCCGCCCTGGCGCTGGTGATCGCCGTAGCGGTCCAGTTCATCGGCCAGGCCAAGATCGACGTCGGCATTGGCGCGATCATCATCTTCCCCATGGTGTGGGGCCTCATTCTTGGCCTCCTGGTCTCCGTGCAGAAGTTCAAGCCCCTCGGCCTTGACCTCCAGCGCGTTGCGGCTGCCCTGGTGGGCGTGGCCGTACTGCTCCTGGTGGCGCGGCTGGCCTTCAACATCGGGCCCAGCCTTCCCACTCTCCTGAAGGCAGGGCCGGCGTTGCTCCTCCAGGAAGTCGGCCACCTGCTCGGAACCATCGTGCTGGCACTGCCCCTGGCCGTTTTGCTCCGCATGGGCAAGGCAACCGTGGGTGCCACGTTCTCGCTCGACCGGGAACCGTCGTTCGCCATGGTCTCCGAGAAGTACGGTCCCGATTCGGACCAGTACCGCGGCGTGCTGGCCATGTACGTCTTCGGAACGCTTTTCGGCGCCGTGTTCATCACGCTCCTGACCTCGCTCGTGGCGAACTGGAAGATCTTTGACCCGCTGGCACTGGCCATGGGCGCCGGCGTAGGGTCCGGCTCCATGATGGCGGCTTCCGCAGCCAGCATCGTGGCCGCGTACCCGGCCGACCAGGAAGCCATCCTGGGCATGGCGGCCGTGTCCAACCTGATCACCACCGTCCTGGGCGTCTACGTGGGCATCTACATCGCACTGCCGCTGGCCGACCGTTTCTACAAGGCACTCACGCGCAAGCAAACAGCCCGCGAAAATGCGGTCGTGGCAGCGGGCGCCGGTCAACCACGCAGCGCCGCCGACATCGACCGCGAGGCAGCACAGGCGGAGGAGAACCGCCTGTTCCGCGAGCGCGTTGCCGAATCGTCCGCGGCCATGAGGCTTCCGCTGTGGCTGTCGCTGTCAGTCCTGACAGTCCTCGGCATCGGCACGGCCTCGGTGGCGGCGAAGGGTTTCAGCCTCTCGATCGTGGCCGGGTACGGCATCATGCTGGCCCTTGTCCTGCTCAGCATTGCCCTGGCGAAGCTCACGAAGAAGATCTCCGCGATTGTTTTCATCACCACCATCGGCGCCTACATCTCCAGCCCGTGGTTCTTCGCCGCGGAACCCCTGACGGCCGCCATCAAGACCGTCGACTTCCTGTCCATCGCCACCGTGATGCTGACGCTCGCGGGCCTGTCCCTGGGCAAGGACATCCCGCTGCTGAAAAACATCGGCTGGAAGATCATCCCGGTGGGCCTGCTGGCCATCACCGCGTCCTTCCTGCTCTCCACGGTGATCGCGGAGTTCGCCCTGGGCCTCTGGCACTAACAGGCAACGCGGGGTCACTTCCTGCCCAATAATCGGCGATTATCGGGCGAAAAGTGACCCCGCGTTGGACCGCCCCTCTCGCTGTTGCGGCGGGGAAGGTGACGTACGACGGCGGGACCTCCCGCCGTCGTACGTTCTGTTGGGTACCCGCGCCAGTGGGTCTTTACTAGACTGGGACCCATGACCGAGCACGAACCGGCCCAGGCCGGAGTCGCCGAGTCTTCAGGCCTGGCCGCCCCCGACGCCATCGACACCACGTTGCGCAGTCCGGCACAGCGGTCCAGCACGTTCGCCGGGGTCCTGGTGAACACTGCCCTGGCCAACATCACCACCAGCTACCTGTGGTTTGCCCTGACGTTCTGGGTGTACCTGGAGACTCGCAACGTGATCGCCACCGGAGTGATCGGCGGCGCGTACATGCTGTTGATCGCCCTGTCCAGCATCAGCTTCGGCACGTTCGTAGACCGCTACCGGAAGCTGTCCGTGATGCGCTTCGCTGCCGGATTCACTTTGGTGATGTTTGTGCTGGCCGGGGTGATGTTCCTGCTGACACCCGCGGCCTCCATGCTGGACCTGACCCAGCCGTGGTTCTGGATCTTCGCCGTGATCATCCTGATCGGTGCGGTGGTGGAGAACATGCGCAACGTGGCCCTCTCCACCGTTGTCACCATCCTCATCGAGCCTGACCGGCGGGCCAACGCCAACGGGTTGGTGGGCATGGTGCAGGGGCTGGCGTTTATCGTCACTTCCGTGCTCTCCGGGCTGTCGGTGGGGCTGCTGGGCATGGGCTGGACCATTGTGGTTTCCCTGGTGCTCACGGCGCTGGCCTTCGCGCACCTGCTCACGCTGCGCATGCCCGAGGAAGTGCGGGTGGCCGCCACGGACGCCCACGGCGCGTTCGACCTGCGCGGCTCCATTGCCGCCGTCCTGGCCATTTCCGGACTGTTCGCGCTGATCCTGTTCTCCACGTTCAACAACTTCATCGGCGGTGTCTACATGGCGCTGATGGACCCCTACGGCCTGGAGATGTTCCCCGTGGAACTGTGGGGAACCGTGTTCGCAGTCGGTGCCACCGGGTTCATCCTCGGTGGCGCGGTGATCGGCAAATTCGGGCTCGGGTCCAACCCGCTGCGCACCATGCTCATCGCGGTGATAGTGATGGGCGTCCTCGGTGCGGTGTTCACGGTGCGGGAGTGGGCATGGCTGTACATCGTCGGCATCTGGCTTTACATGGTCCTGATCCCCTTCGTGGAGGCCGCCGAACAGACGGTCATCCAGCGGGTGGTGCCCCTGCCGCGGCAGGGCCGGGTGTTCGGCTTCGCCATGGCGTTCGAGTCCGCGGCAGCGCCGATTACCGCGTTCCTCATTGCGCCCATCGCCCAGGTCTGGATCATCCCTTACGCCCGCTCCACTGAGGGCGCCGCGCAGCTGGCCCCGCTGCTGGGCGAAGGCGTTTCCCGCGGCATCGCCCTGGTGTTCCTGGTGGCCGGGACCCTCATGATTGCGGCCGCGCTGCTGGCCTTCCTGACCCCGGTCTACCGCAGGGTCTCAGCGTCGTATGCGCAGGCGGCTGCTGAAGGGCGGGAGACGGCGGAGTCTTCGTCGCGTCCTGTGGATGAGTAAACAGGCGCGGTTCCAGGTGGACGCCCTGCACCGCGGCTGCCGCAGAGCCTCCGGTACCTTCCCGTAGACTGGAGCGCGGCGGCCCGAACGTGGCCTGCAGGGATCTGGTGTACCTGATCCAGTGATTAATGAGCGCTGTAGCTTGAGCCGCCGCCAGGTCCCGGGGTTGCTGCCGGACGAGTTCCCGCCGGCAGCTCACCCAGTTTCACGGGACCACACTCCGAGATATGCACCGATTTCGGGCGCTGACATGTCAGGATTTCGAATCAGTGAAACGCTGCCCTCAGCGTGAGCGCCAGCGGCCCCGAGAGGTAAGACGTGAGCATTACAACAGTTCCTGAATCAACCCGGCACGTCCAGCACGGGACCCGTCCGCGGCACCGGAGCCAGTCGTTCCGCCCGGAAATCCAGGGACTTCGATCCTTGGCTGTGCTCATGGTGGTGGCCTACCACGTGTGGCTGGGCCGGGTTTCCGGCGGAGTGGATGTCTTCCTGCTGATTTCTGCGTTCCTGATGACGCTGCAGTTCACTAACAAGTTCGACAGAAAACAGCCCTCGGACCTTCTCCGGCATTGGCTTCGCCTCTTCCGGCGGCTTCTTCCGGCCTCGGTGCTCGTTATTGCCGCTACGTTGCTCGCCACGTTCCTCTTCGTCCCCAAGACCCGGTGGCTCGGCATCATCGAACAGGGGTGGGCGTCCCTGCTGTACTTCCAGAACTGGCTGCTGAAGGCCCAGTCAGTGGACTACTACGCAGGAGACCACAGCCTGGCCAGCCCGTTCCAGCACTTCTGGTCGCTGTCCATCCAGGGCCAGGTCTTCATCCTGTGGCCGTTGATCTTTGTTTGTGCAGCAGTTACCGCCAGGAAATTTCGCCTCCACTACCGGGTACTGCTGGTCTACGTTTTCGGGGCGCTGTTTGCGGGATCGTTGATCTATTCGATCTACTACACCAGTACCCACCAGTCCGAGGCCTACTTTGATAGCGGAGCCCGGCTGTGGGAGTTCGCGCTCGGCTCCCTCGTGGCCCTGGTTTTACCTGGGCTGGACCTCTCCCGGCGCGTCCGGCTGTTCCTGGGGTGGGCCGGTATTGCGGGCATGCTCAGCTGTGGCCTGATCCTTCAGGTCCAGACTGCGTTTCCGGGCTACATCGCCCTATGGCCCGCCCTTGCGGCGTCTGCCGTCATCGTGGCCGGCCAGACCGGAAGCCGTTTCGGAGTAGACCGCATTCTGAGTTCACGGTTCCTGGTGAGGCTGGGTGACAACTCGTTCGCCTTGTACCTGTGGCACTGGCCGGTGCTGGTGATCTACCTGATCTGGTCGGGCAAGGACCATGCAGGCTGGCTGTCCGGCAGCGCCGTGGTTGCGGCCTCCCTGGCGCTTGCCGTCCTCACCACCCGCCTCATTGAAAAACCGTGGCGTGCCTGGAAGTGGCCCGAGGTCCGGCGCCGGCGCTCGGTCATCGCCATTGCCGCCGCCGCCGCAGTGGCAATGGTCCCCCTCAGCGGATGGGCGTACGTCCTGGATGAGGAAAACCGCACACTCATGAGTGAGGCCCAACGGAACAATCCAGGGTCCAAGGCGCTGCTTCCCGGCTATGTGGACAAGGCCGACGCCGACGCCGGGATCCTTCCCACCGCCGACAGGCTGCCGAAAGACTATGCAATCCTGGGCAAGCGCTGCCGCGGAGAACAGTCACCCGGAGCCGGCCCCCTCGAGAAGGCCTGCGGGCAAACAGACGGGCCGGCGAAGCCGGACAAAAAGATCCTGATCCTCGGCAGTTCCCACTCTGAGCAATGGATGGCAGCGCTGAAGCCTGTTGCGGCCAAGAACAACTGGCTGCTGTACTCAATCCTCAGGGGAGGCTGCGTCTATGCCCCTCCCGGCTCGGGACTCGAACCCGGCTGCGAAACGTTCAATGCTGAAGTTGAAAAGTACGTGGCGGCCCACAAACCCGACGCCATCTTTACAGTGGCAACCGCCGCTGCGGTCGCCTCGCCGCGGGAGCAGCTGAGCCCGGGGTTCGAACAGCTGGCGCGGGACTTCACGGCGGCGGGCATCGAGGTTGTGGGCATCCGCGACAATCCCCGCTTCCGGCTGAACATGCCCGAGTGCGTCATCACCAAGGGCGCCGATGACCCGGCGTGCAACCCTCCCAGGGACAGCGTGCTGCCGAAGGTTCCGGCGTTCAGCCCGCTGGTTGGGAAGATCAAAGGACTGACCCTGCTGGACCTGTCGGACAGCCTCTGCACTGCGGATACCTGCCCCGCCCAGGTGGGCAACATGTACGTGTACCTGGACAGTAACCATTTGAGCGCGACCTACGCGGAAACAATGGCCGACGTCCTGGAGGACAGGTTGCTTGCAGCCACCGGGTGGTCCGGCCGGTAGCAGCACCCGCTCCCAGGTGAGGGGCACGACGGCGGGACCTCCCGCCGTCGTCCGTTCCCCGTGTCGCGGGAGAAGCACAGTCGCCGGAACGCGACGATACTGGCACACTGGGCCAATGAATGAGGCGCTCCCACCGTCCCGCAGGCCCGGCATCCGTGCTGCGATGTTTGTTGATTTCGACAACGTTTTTACCGGTCTGCAGGCCCTCGATCCACTCGCGGCGAAGCGTTTTGCCGAAGACCCGAAGCACTGGGCGGACGCTTTGTCGGCCGGAAGTTCCGGCGAGGACACCCGCCGCTTCCTGATCCGCAACTGCTACCTGAACCCTGTGGTGTACTCGAAGTACCGGACCTACTGGACGCGCGCCGGTTTCCGCGTGATCGACTGCCCGTCGCTGACGCAGCGCGGGAAGAGCAGCACCGACATCAACCTGGTGCTTGATGCCATGGACGCGCTGTCCGGCAATGTCGGCATCGAGGAATTCTTCATCGCCTCGGCCGATGCCGATTTCACCTCCCTCATCCAGCGGTTCCGGGCCGCTGACCGGATGACCACGGTAATTGCTGCCGGTGCCGTGGCTTTCGCCTACCGGGAGATGGCCGACCATGTGGTGGAGTCCCACGACTTCGTCGCGATCCTCAACGGCACAACGGTGGAACCTGTTCATGCGGTGGCGTCCGGCAATGAGCATGCCCCGGCCACAACGAAGGCAAAGACCAAGGCCAAGGCCGCATCACCGGCCATCCGTGAGGTCCTCGAACTCGTCCGCGCCGCTCCGGGACCGGTGGTGGGCGCGATGGCGGCCCACCGGGCGCTGACGGCAGAGCCTTCCCTCAAGACAGACTGGGCCGGCTTCGGAAAGTTCGGAACCTGGGTGTCCCAGATCGGCCAGGCCGTGGAGTACTCCCCGGCACAGGGCGGCTGGGTCTGGGACGGCAAGCGGTTTTCAAGCGAGGATCTGCCGGCGCCCGCCGACCTCCAGCCGGGCATCGAGGAGCAGGTCACCAGGGTCACGGATGTGCCGGCACTCTCCGCAGCCCAGTTCCGGCAGATGTTCCATGCCATGGCGGCCAGGCTCCGCGAGCATCCCCTTAACCGCACCGAATTGTCCCGGCAGGTGCGGGACGACTGCGTCAATGCGGACCAGCCCGTTTCCCGCAACGCCGTGAGCTTTGTCCTGCAAGGCCTGGCCTACGTCAACTTCCCGATCAATGACGAGGCGACGCCGGAGGGCCTGGCGGCAGCGTGGACCGCGAATGTGGAGGAACTCTGCCGGGTGGCGCTGCTGGAGTTCGACTCCGCCGAGAAGCTCGCGGTGCGGCGCTGGGCCAGCGGCGGGTTACTGGAGAACTGACCCAAGGTGAAGCGCACGACGCCGGGACCTCCCGCCGTCGTGCGTTTGCTTTGTGTCTTGTCAGGCGTCGTCGCGGGCGAGATTGAGGACCTTCCCGGTCGCCGCCGGCGCCGCCGTGGTCTCCCGCGGTACCAACGTTGGCCGAAGCACCGTGTTCACGGCGTCCGTCCGGCCTCCCACGCGCTCCAGCAGGAGGCGGCCGGCTGCGACGCCCATGTCCAGTCCGGACTGATCAACGGTGGTCATCGAGATGGGAGCCAGCGAGGAGGTGAAGATGTTGTCGAAGCCAGCCACTGACAGCTCGTCCGGCACGCGGATGCCTGCACCCCACAAAGCAGTCAGGACTCCGAAGGCGGCGACATCGCAGCCGGCGAACACAGCGGTGGGCCTGTCGGGCCGGGACAAGATCAGCTTGCCCGCCTCTTCGCCGCCCTCCTGGCTCCACTGCGACTGGACAATATCGATCCCGTCGCCCAGGCCATGGCGGATCATGGCGTCGACGTAACCGCGGACCCGGACTTCTTCGGGGAGCCGCGCATCATTCTTCCCGTCAGTTGTGTGGTTGACGTATGCGATCCGCCGGTGCCCGAGCCCCACCAGATGATCGACCACAAGGCCTGCGCCTGTGAAGTCGTCGGCAGCCACGGAATCAAGGTCCGGGCTGGAGCCGTGGCGGCCAAGGACCACCATCGGCACGTTCTTGGCCACGGTTTCCAGTTCCTCGTCGGTTCCGAGGGGAGAGATGAGGATGATCCCGTCCATTCCGCGGTCAACGAGGTCCTCGACCATCCGGTCCTGGGCATCCTTGCCCGAGCCCGCCGGGGCAGCCAGCAACCGGTACTTCTGCCGCTCGCATTCCCTCCTGATGCCTTCAACCAGCAGCGATGAGAATTCGTTGTGCAGATCGGCCACGACCACAGCCACGGTGTGGGTTCGTCCGCGCATGCCGCGGGCCGAGGCCAACGGCCGGTAGCCCAGGGACTTCATGGAGGCCTGGACTTTCGCCTTCATCTCGGGGCTGACACCGTAGGCGTCGCGGAGCACTTTCGACGCCGCCGCCGTAGAGACGCCCGCGTGCCGGGCGACATCCACAATGGTGGGCCTCTTATCCGCAGAACCCTTGCTCATAGAGCTTTTCCTCTCGGCTGCATCCACGCTGTATCCATGCCGGACACCCTTCTTATCGCATTAGAAGCCTAAGCCCCTTGGCAAACCCGCACTTTGTGATCTACGCTATAGAAAGTGTATAACGTACTACAAAAAAAAGCGCTCCACGCTGAACATCATGTGTAGAACGTACTATCCGCAAGTAGCCACCGGACAACACGAATTCCTGAAGAAGCGAAGAGTTTCGGCACAGGCCAGTCCTGCCAATGAAACGATTCAACACCATAGGCTTTCACCCCCGCCAGCGAGCGGGACGTCCTCGACGAAGAGAATGGAAATGCGATGACGCAACGCGAACTCGCCGGCCCCCTGAACTGGGTGTCAGGTCCTGCGACAACACAGCCAGGGCCTGAGGTGCCCCGCAGGCGCCGGGCCCGCAGGGGCGGAGCCGGCACGAGGGCGCCGTGGTGGTTCCTCCTGCCGGCCCTCGCGGTCTTCACGCTCATTGTGGTGATCCCCAGCTGGCGGGGCGCCTTCTATGCGCTGACCGACTGGGACGGACTGTCACCCCAGTTCGAATTCGTCGGCCTGGACAACTTCTTCCGGGTGTTCAGGGATTCGGCTGCAGGCGCGTCGATCATGAACACGGCTTTCTACGCCGTCGGGATCATGGTGGTGCAGAACTTCATCGGCCTGCTCCTAGCTTTGGGAGTGAACTCAGCAATCAAGAGCCGCAACTGGCTCCGCGTGCTGTTCTTCGCCCCCGCCGTGGTGACTCCCCTGGTGGTCGCCAACCTGTGGCAGTACATCCTCTCCCCGCAGGGAGCGCTGAACACGGCACTGCGGGCGGTTGGCCTGGACTTCCTTGCGCAGGACTGGCTCGGCAATGCGCAGCTGGCCTTGCCCGCCATCATCTCGGTGGTGGTCTGGCAGTTCGCCGGCTACTCCATGGTGATTTTCCTGGCAGGCCTGCAGAGCATCCCCGAGGACATCTACGAGGCGGCCGGCCTGGACGGCGCCGGATCCTTCAAGACGTTCTGGAACATCACGCGGCCTCTGCTGGCGCCGGCAATGACCATCAACCTGATGCTCTCGCTCATCGGCGGCCTCAAACTCTTCGACCAGGTCCTGATCATGACCCAGGGCGGTCCCGGCAGCGCCACCGAGAGCCTCAGCACCATCGCCTACAAGGACGCTTTCCAGTTCCAGCTCTTTGGATACAGCACCGCCCTGACACTCGTGCTGACCGCCTTCGTCGCGGTTGCCTCCCTCATCCAGTTCACCCTGCTCCGCCGAGGAGAAGACAAATGAAGCGCTACACCCTC
Source organism: Pseudarthrobacter sulfonivorans (assembly GCF_031454915.1). GTDB lineage: Bacteria > Actinomycetota > Actinomycetes > Actinomycetales > Micrococcaceae > Arthrobacter > Arthrobacter sulfonivorans_C. The sequence continues at coordinate 424,189 of NZ_JAVDRS010000003.1, forward strand.
AAAACGGGCGCCCTCGAGGCCGCCATGATCCTGGTGGCACTCCTGTTCGCCGCACCTGTCTACGTGCTGCTGAATACCGCACTCAAATCCGGCGGTGTGACCACGTCCCTGGCCCCTGTCTCCGACCCGTCCTTCGACAACTTCGTGACGGCGTGGGTCAGCGGAGGCCTCGGTCCGGCCATGGTCAACAACATCGTCATCACGGTGCTGTCGGTGTTCCTGATAGTGGTAATCAGCGCCGCCGCGGCGTACCCGCTGGCACGCATCACCCGGACGTGGTCCAAGCTGGCCTTCGCCTTCTTCCTCGGCGGACTCCTGATCCCGGGGCTGCTCGCGCTCATCCCGCTTTACACCACGTTCCGTGACCTCCAACTCATCGGGTCCATCTGGGGCCTTGTGATCATCTACGTCGGCTCCCAGATGCCCTTCTCGATCTTCCTTTATGTTCAGTTCCTGCGGTCCCTGCCGCTTGACTTCGAGGAAGCCGCAACGCTCGACGGCGGCAGCCCGTTCCGCGTGTTCTGGCAGGTCGTTTTCCCGCTGATGCGCCCCATCACCGGCACCGTGGTCATCCTGAACACCATCACCGTGTGGAACGACTTCTTCACCCCGCTGCTGTATTTGTCCGGCAGCGGGACGAACACCATCCCGATTGCCATCTACTCCTTCACCGGTCAATACGTGAACCAGTGGGGCACCATCTTCGCCGCCCTCATCATCGGCGTCATCCCACTCCTGATCTTCTACTTCCTCCTGCAGCGAAGCATCATCAAGGGCTTCGCCGGAGGCCTGAAGGGTTGAGCGTGCGACGCACGAGGCGTCACCGCACGGCCAGCTATACCCATCGTTTATCCACCCCGCTCCACGCACTTCAAGGGAGAACCATGCGTCACAAGTCAGTACTTACCGCCATCGGCGCGATCGCCGCCGTCGGCATTACCCTCACGGGATGTTCCTCAAATGCACCGGCGGCCAGCTCCGGGACCATCACGGTCGCGCGGCTCTCGGGCTCCGACGACAAATGGAAGTCAATCGCGGACAAGTTCCATGAGCTCAACCCGGGCCTGACCATCGAATACACGATCATCCCCACCGACAGTTACAACCAGCAGATGGGGACGCGCCTTTCCGCGGGGACGGCCACCGACGTCCTGAACGTCTTCCCCGGCAGCGGCAACGCCACCGCAGTCCGGTCACTGGCCAAGAACGGCTACCTTGCCGACCTCTCCGGAGAGGGATGGGCGGCCACACAGCCCGAGTCCACCACTTCCGCGACCAGTTATGAGGACAAGCGGTACATGTTCACGGACGTGGCCACGGCCAACACCCTGGGTGGTGTGTACAACGCCAAGGCCGTGCAGGACGCCGGCCTGAAGATCCCCACCACCTACTCCGAAGTCCTGACTTTCTGCGCCGATGCGCAGAAGGCCGGCAAGGTGGCCTACGCCTTGGGCGCACAGACGCAGTGGGTCACCCAGCTGGTCACGTACGCGCTGGCAGCCACGGACGTTTATTCGCAGGAGCCGGACTTCAACCAGAAGCAGCTGAACAAGGAAGCGACCTTCCAGGACAGCAAGTGGCTCGAATCCATGACCAAGTACAAGGAAATGTTCGACAAGGGCTGCTTCAACAAGGACGCCCTGGGCACCTCCGTTGACAACCAGACCGCCATGGTGGCCGACGGCCGGGCCCTGGGTGCGATCCAGATTTCAACCATGGCCAACTCCATGACGAAAGCCAACCCCGCGTTGAACGTACAGCTGGCACCACTTCCGGCCACTGACACTGCAGCCGATACACGGCTGGCCTTCGGACTCGGCGTGGGCTGGGGCATCAACGCCAAGGCCAAGAATGCCGACGGCGCCAAGAAGTTCCTCGCGTTCCTCGCCAGCAAGGAAGGCAGCGCGATGAACGCCGACAAATTCGGCGTGGCACCCAACGGCGCGATCGAAGCCAACGAGATCAACAAGCTCGAGATCCCGTTCGTCGAGGACGAAAAAACGGTTCCCTTCCCGGACGTTGACTGGCCCTCACCCCAGGTCCAGAACCTGCACCTGACCGGCATCCAGGAAATGCTCGGCGGCTCAAAAACCCCGAAGGACGTCCTGACCTTCATGCAGGAAGCCTTCACTGGGGCGCTGAAGTAAAGCACGCGCTGAAGTAAGCACGCGTTGAAGTAAGCAAAGGCCAAAGGGGACGGCGTTCATCGTCGATGAACGCCGCCCCCTGCGTCCGTACTCCATCCCTCGACACCACCGTGATGAGTCCACAGCAATGAAAAGTCCCGAATTGATCCACGACGACGGCCGCACCAGCCCGGACCTGGATGGCCCGTGGTTCGGCCTCCCGCTGGAATCCGTAGAGAACGGTGACAGTGTCGCCACCTCCATGCGGTTTCGCGCGCGGGTCCGGATCGACGATCTCGTGAATGCGCCTGCCCCGCTGCACATCGCTGCCGACTCCCGCTACCGCCTGACCGTAAATGGTGAACTGGTGGCCGCAGGGCCCGCCAAACCCTCCGGGGGAACATGGTTCGCCGATACGGTGGACGTCGGGCCGCACCTTTCGCCCGGTGAGAACATCCTGGGGATCGATGTGGTGTCCTACACGGCTTCTGCCTTGGGTAACGCGTCCGTTCCGCGCACGGGCCGGCCAGGCCTGCTGGTCCGTGGAACCATCGCCGGTGTCGATCTGTCCACGCCGGCGGCCTGGAAGTGCCGGCCAGTGAGCGGACGCCATTTCCATCAGGGCAGCAACACCGTCTTCCTCGGCATTCAGGAAACCGTTGACGGCGAAACGAGCCAGCATGACTGGCTGGCTGCATGGTTCGACGATGCCGCTTGGTTCACTCCGGTCCTGGACAGTCAGCAGCCGTTCAGCGCTGTTCCCCGGCCGGCTCTCGCGGGCAGGCCCATCCCCCATCTGACGCTGGACCCCGTCCCGGTGGCCGGCATTGCCACCGCCTCGGACCCGGCGACAGACTGGGAGGCGCTCCTGCGCGGAGAAGCGGTCGAGATTCCAGCGGGAAGCGACGTCAGCGTCGACCTCGATGCGGGCTACCTGATGACGGCGTTCCTGTCCGTCGCGGTCGAAGCCGGCCGGGGAGCGCGGCTCGAAATCACCGCCGCCGAATGCTACGAGCAGCCTCCTGCCGAGGTTCCATGGCTGCGGCGCAAGGCTGATCGTGCCGATCACGTCGACGGCGACCTGTACGGCGATCCCGACACTTACGTCGTCGCTGGTTCCGGAACACGGCAACGCCCGGAGCGGTACTCCCCTTTCTGGTTCAGGACGTTCCGGTTCCTGCGGCTGAGGATCATCACCGCCGACGCCGCCGTGCTGGTCCGGCAGCTGACGGCCACCCGAACGCACTATCCTCTGCCCATCAGCGGAACCTTCGCCTCGTCGTCGGACGTTGACCGGAGGCTGTGGGATGTCAGCGTCCGGACGCTGCTTAACTGCATGCACGAGACGTTTGAGGACTGCCCCTTCTACGAACAGCTGCAGTACGCCATGGACACCCGTTCCCAGGCACTCTTTTCCCTCCATCTCTCAGCGGATGACCGGCTGATCAGGCGGGCCATCGAAGACTTCGCTGCCTCAGGCGACCCCATGGGCCTGACGGAAAGCCGCGCACCCAGTGTCGAGCCACAATTCATCCCCGGATTCTCGCTCTACTGGGTCAGGATGGTCGCAGACCACGTCGCCTACGTCGGCGACCGGCCCTTCACTGAACGGTTCATCGGCAGAATCGACGCCGTGCTGGGCTATTTCGAGGACCGGCTCGCCGCCGATGGCTTCGTCCTTTCTCCTGACGACGATGGCCCCGTGTGGAACTTCGTCGACTGGACCGATGCCTGGCGCCTGAGCAGGGGCGTGCCGGAGCTGGGCCCCCGCCGCGCCAACACCATCGCGACCTTTATGTACATCGCTGCGCTCAGGGCGGCCGCCTCCATCGCTGAATTCTGCGGCAGGCACGGACTCTCCCATGAATACCTGTCCCGGGCCAACGCCCTGGCAGATCTCACCGCATCAGGCCCTGCCTGGGACGACGCCACAGGATACTTCCGGGACACCGACCGTGGACAGCCGCAGAGCGTCCACGCCCAGGTGTGGGCGGTGCTCGCCGGGGCTGTGACCGGTGCCAAAGCAGCCGATCTTCTCCGTCGCGCCACAGCCGACACGGAGCTGGCACCCTGCTCCTACGCGACGGCACTCGATCTGTTCGACGCACTCCGCCAGGCCGGAGCAGACGAGCGAATCGACTGGACGCCGTGGCAGGACATGCTCGCGATGAACCTGACCACCTGGGCCGAGGACACGGTAAGCCTCCGCAGCGACTGCCACGCCTGGGGAAGCGTTCCCCTGCAGCATTTTCCGCGCTACATCCTCGGCGTCAGCCCTGCCGCGCCCGGCTTCACTGCCGCCGCCATTGACCCGGCACCGAGCCACCTCGACTGGGCCCAGGGCACCGTGCCCACCCCGCACGGTTTGATCACGGTCCACTGGACGCGCGGAAGTGGCAGCACGCGCACGGTGACGGTGACGGCTCCCCCGGCGGTGGAGCTCACGCACCCCGCCGCAGCCTTCGACGTAACCGAGCAGATCGACGTCGCCCATCGGACCCTCACCTTCACGCTCTGACCGCCCTGCCTCACAGAAAGACACCAACAATGACTTCCCCGCAGAGTGACCTCCGCACAGCCCCGTACACCAACCCGGCACTGCCCATCCCGGCACGGGTCGAGGACCTTCTCCACAGGATGACCCTGGAGGAGAAAGTGGGGCAGATGCTGCAGCTCGACGCGCGCGGCGACCTCGAGGACCTGGTGACAGGAAAACTTGTAGGGTCACTCCTGCATGCTTCACCCGAACGCATCCATGAAGCGCGCACGCTTGTCCTGACCACCCGCCTGCAGATCCCGCTCCTGATGGCCGATGACTGCATCCACGGGCACTCGTTCTGGCCCGGCGCCACTATTTTCCCCACCCAGCTGGCCATGGGGTGCACCTGGGACACGGCTCTGGTGGAACGTGGAGCCCGTGCCACGGCAGTGGAGGTCGCGTCCACCGGCCTGCACTGGACCTTCTCACCCGTGCTGTGCATCAGCCGCGACCTTCGCTGGGGCCGGGTCAACGAGACCTTCGGCGAAGACCCCCACCTTATCGGGGCACTCGGGAAAGCCATGATCCGCGGGTACCAGGGGAACGGACTCACCGACCCCACCGCCATACTTGCCACCGCCAAGCACTTCGCCGGGTACTCCGAAACCCAGGGCGGCCGCGACGCCAGCGAAGCAGATCTCAGCCGGCGCAAGCTTCGGTCCTGGTTCCTGCCTCCGTTCCAGGAAGCAGTGGAAGCGGGATGCCGCACCTTCATGCTGGGATACCAGGCCATCGACGGCGTACCGATCACGGCCAACAAATGGCTGTTGAACGAAGTTCTGAGGGGCGAGTGGGGATTCACGGGCACCCTGGTGACCGACTGGGACAACGTGGGCCGCATGGTGTGGGAGCAAAAGGTCTGCGAGGACTACGTCCACGCCGCCACTGTCGCCGTGGAAGCCGGCAACGACCTGGTGATGACCACTCCCCAGTTCTTCGACGGAGCACAGCAAGCCGTCCGGCGCGGCGATCTCGACGAAAGCCTGATCGATGATGCCGTCCGCCGGCTGCTGACCCTGAAATTCGAACTGGGACTCTTCGAGGACCCCCGCGTACCGGACGCCGAACAGCAGGCAAAGGTCATCGGGTCCCCCGAACACACCGCCATCAACCTCGACATGGCGCGCCGATCACTGGTCCTGCTCACCAACGACGGCACCCTGCCGCTCGAGGGCGGGCTGAATGCCTCCGGGAACGGCAGGGCCGCCGGAACCGGCCGCCCGAGGACCATCGCCGTGATCGGCCCGAATGCAGATGACCAGCACGCCCAGCTGGGCGACTGGGCCGGAGCGTCCGGCCAGGTGCCGTGGCTGCCCGACGGCCACCCCCGGCACCTGACTTCAACCGTGCTGGACGGCTTCCGCGCCATCGCACCTGAAGACTGGACTGTCAGCCACGCCAGGGGAGCCGACATCGGTCACCTCGTGCCGGACCCGGCAGGTCCCACGTACGTCGACGGCCAGCCGCGGCCGCCACTGTTCGTCCCGGCAGGCACGGACGAACAGATGCTGCAGGAAGCAGTGGCCACAGCACGCGACGCTGACTACGTCGTCGCCGTGATCGGTGACACCGTGGCCCTCGCCGGCGAGACCAAATCGACGGCGACCCTCGAACTGCAGGGCGGCCAGATCGAGCTGGTGGAACGGCTCGTGGAAACGGGCGTGCCCGTCGTCCTGGTTCTGGTGCAGTCGAAGCCCTCGGTCCTGCCACAGGCAGTCCTCGATGCCGCCGCCATCATCGAAGCCTTCAACCCGGGCATGCAGGGCGGCCGGGCCGTTGCTGAGCTCGTCCTGGGCCTGATCGAACCGGCCGGCAGGCTGCCCATCTCGTTTGCACGCCACGCAGGACAGCTGCCGATCTACTACAACCAGGTCCGCGGCCAGCACGGTGACCGGTATGCCGACCTGTCCCAGGACCCGCTGTTCGCCTTCGGCGAGGGCCTGAGCTACACCACTGTCGACTACACCGATCTCCGGGTCATCTCAGAAACCGTCACGGCCGATGGCCGCGTGGAAGCGAAGGTGACGCTCACCAACACGGGAACCCGCCCTGCCCTCGAGACCGTCCAGGCCTACGTGGCGGACACCGTGACCAGCGTGACGTGGGCCGAACGCGAACTGAAGTCCTTCACCCAGGTCCAGGTAATGCCCGGCGAGTCGGTGGAGGTGGACCTGTCTGTCCCTGCCCGCTCATGCTCGATCGTGGACCAGCACGGCCAACGCATCGTGGAGCCGGGAAGCTTCGAACTGCTGGTGGGCCGGCACTCCCGCGACCCGCAGATGCTCTCAGCCCGGTTCCGGGTCAGCAGTACGTGCGGTAAGTAGTGCGTCTTTGAGTTCGTCGGCGCTGGTTTGCCTGACTTTTGCGTACCCAGCACGGACGTAGTCGGTAATGGCCCGTTGAAATTCCTCCGGATTAGCAAGGTCGGCGATTTCCGCAGGGACTTCAGCGACCTCACTTAACGTATGCCCCGGCTCAGCTGGACTGATGAACGTGTGGATTTCGCTGTCAGCAGGATCCACGACTTGGGCCGCGACTATTTCGCCGGAGGCATCCTGAATTATCAACATGTTTTTCGCGTCCATTTTTACGCATTCCCTCCGCCGTGAAGACTGAACCAGGTGTGATTCCAACCCGGCGCAGCGGTGTTCTCCACTAGGACAAAGTACTGCCAGAGAGTTCCGCCGTTTGTGTAGGTAAACCGCTTTTGGAAATGGCCCGTCTCAAGCTGGGTGATCCCGGACGGGGTTGGAAAAGTGTCGAATGGTTTAGGATCCGCCTGAATCCATTGCGCCCCATGGTCCGCCCCATTCTGGAAGGAGATGCTGAGCCACACGCTATGACCATTACGGAGAAAATAATGCCCGACATTATTGAATGCCATCGTGTTTCCGTTCGTTCGAGCAACCGCCGAGTAGAGATGTGCTGCAGACGACGTCCTGGAACTTGATGTCCGTGAGGCCAGGACGTCGGTACGCAGGATAACGAGCTTGTCCCTCGATATCCTGCTGGAATCAGCTGTTCTCGAAATTATCCAAACGGCGTTACTGGGACGTTACCGGGGATGCCCCCGGCAACCTCGGACCAAGCCTTTCGCGCTTGGCAGTTTCGGGCATGTCACAAGGTTGCGGCTTCCTGCTCCGCCAGCCTGATCAGGCGAAGTTCGTCCTCCACCGCGCGGGTGGGCCAGTAGTCCTTCGCCAGCTCATCTGCCGCGGTCAGATCGGCTGCAGGGAAGAGCTTGCCGAGCAGTCCGGCGGCCTGAAGCAGGGCGATCAGCACGATGGTCCTGGCGTCGGGACCCTTGGAAACAGGCTTGGCACCGGGGGCACCGGCGTCAGGCACCCCCGCAACGGAGGCATCGATCGGAACCGTCGTATCAGGCGCCTCGAGTTCGGACGGCTCGCTCAATGCTTTCTGGATTTTCTCCAGGAGCGCAGCCTCCGGGGCATGGTCCTTCTCCGGGTACCGCACGGCCCGGAACCGGCCCAGATGCTTTTCGCCGACGTGTTCCACGATGCCCAGCGACGCCATGCCCTCGTAGACACGCTGCACTTCGGCGCGCCCCTCCAGGATGCCCACCCACCCCTTGGGACTGTGGGGGCGGGATTTTCCGCGGATGACTTGAAGCTCCTGCTGGAAGTCCGTTGTCGGGGCGGCGTCCGTGACCTTGACCCGCCTGCCCTGCAGTTCGATGGCCCCGAGCAGGTCCAGCTCAGCCAGTATTGCCCCGGCGACTGTGGTCCTGAGTGCGAACACCGGCACATCAGGTTTGCCGGTGGTGTCATTCGTTGCCAGAAGGAGGAAGGCCTGGGGAAGATTCAGTTCCGACGCCTTCGGTGTTTCAGCGTTCATACGATCATGGTGGCCCTGTTGGGCGGCCACCACAATGGGAACTTGAACGGACGACGGCGGAACGTCCCACCGTCGTCCGCTTGCGTTTACACCAGGGCGCCGGAGTCACGCTGCCCGGTGGTGCGCAGCGGGCAGGTGGTTCGCAGCGGGCAGGCGCCTACGACGAGATCTGGGAGGGGTCCTGGCGGGGTGGTGCCGTGGTGGAACGCACGATCAGTTGCGTGGAGACGGTGATCTCCCGTTCGGGGAGGGTTTTTCCCTCCAGGAGCGCGAGCACCATCTGTGCCGCGAGCTCGCCCTGGCTGCGCACCGGCTGCCTGATAGTGGTGAGGTCTACGAGGGAAGCGACGGGGTGGTCGTCGATACCGACGATCGAAATATCCTCCGGAATCCGCAGGCCAGCCCGCCGAATGCTTCGCATGGCGCCGACTGCCACTTCGTCAGAATGGGCGTATACCGCTGTTGGCGGTGTTTTCAGGCTGAGCAGGGCATCCATCGCCTGGGCACCTTGCTCGCCGCCCCAAGGTGCGGAAACAACGAGTTCAGGGTCGAGGGGAAGCTTGGACTCCTTCAGCGCCTCCCGGTAGGCCGACGACCGTCCGGATGGTTCCGTGGGTTGGTCCAGATCGACTGCCTCGATCATCCCGATGCGCCGGTGACCAAGGAAAAGCAGGTGGTCCATGGCCTGCCGGCCGGCCCGGTAGTCGTCGATGCACACATTGGGGTAGACCTCGTGCTGGCCGCCGGCCGCGACGATGTTCACATTGAGGAGCTCGAGGCGCGCCCGTTCGGCTTCCTCGACGGGGAAACCGACAACAATCACTGCATCAACTTTTCGGCGGGCCGGGAGCTTCTCGAAGAATGCCCGCCGGTCTTCGAGGCTGCCCACGAAGTACAGTAAAACGTCGATTCCGGCGTCCCGAAACACGGTTTCAATGCCCTCAACCATTTCACCGAAAAACCAGCGGGAAAGGTGCGGCGCAACAACGGCCACCCTGCCCAATTTGCCCTTGGCCAGGCGCACTGCTTCCGGGGACACCACGTAAGAGTACTGGGCGGCGACGTTCAGGACCCGCTGCCGGGTCTGGGCAGAGACTCCCTTGTCGTTGTTGAGCGCTCGGGAGGCTGTCGCGGATCCCACACCCGCCAGCCGGGCAATATCAGCAAGTGTCATCTGCGGTCGCGTGGGATCCATGACTACACCGTACTTGATGGAAGCCCTTCCATCCATAGTTCCCGGCCCCGGGGCATCCACCAGTTGCAGCCTATACACCTTGGGGCCGGGTTCATTTCATGTTGCTTGCGTCACAATCGGGGTTCTGCCATCATGGTTGTCGGAAGCGCTTCCGGTCCTCCAAGCCAAACCCCGTGAGACTGGGCCTGACCACCAGCTCATGTGGATCAGCAGGTGCCATCCGAATCCCCCTACCGCTAACAGGAGCAATGATGCTGAAATCTCTCTCCGCCGCCCGGAACCCATGGCGATACCCTGCCGGACGTTTTCTGACCCTGGCAATCGTTGGAGCCTTCGCTTTGAGCGCGTGCAGCGGCCCGGGTGCCGCCCCGTCGGAAGCGACACCCAAAGAATTTAGTTGCGACACCCAGGCCGCCTCGGACGCCGACGCCAGCCTGACGTTCTTCACCGCCGCGGGAACGGCTGAGTACGCTCAGTCCCTTTCCGATGCGTTCATGAAGGAGTACCCCAAGATCACCGTGAAGCTCCAGACTGAGGCGGACAACAACTACAACACGGTCCTCCCCCGCCTGCTCGCGTCCGATAATCCCCCTGACCTCGCCATCCCGAACGATCTCATTGGAGCTGTCAAGGACGGACTGGTCACCAACCTGGATGCCTGCGCTGCCAAATTCGAGTGGGAGAAAGAAATTCCTTCCTCCGCATTGGCTGCCGGACGTGTATCCGAAGGGGGTATCGGTTCGGGCTCCCTCTACCAGGGCGGTGGAGCGTCGGGCCCCCTCGTCGGTGTGTTCTACAACCGGGAACTGGCAGAACGGATCGGACTGGATAAGATCCCCACCACCGTTGACGAGTTCGAAACGGCCCTGAAGTCCGCAAAGGATGCCGGCGTCACGCCGATTGTGGCTTCCAACGCTGACGGACTGACCGGCCACTTGTTCAATCTGCTCCTGGGAACTTACATGGGACCGCAGGACCTGCTCAATGTCGTCTGGCGCACGCCGGACGCAACACTGGACAGCCCCGAAGCCAAGGAAGCCACCGCCGTGCTGGAGAAGTGGGCGGACGCCGGCTACTTCAACGCCGATGCCAACGCCATCAACCAGGACGCTTCGTACGGCCAGTTCGCCGCGGGCCAAGGCCTGTTCCTCGTCTCCGGAACCTGGGTCACCCAGTCCCTGCCCGAATCATTCGACGGCAAGTACGGCATCTTCCCCTTCCCGGCCAAGGACGCCAGCAGCCCGCAGGTCAGCATGACCAACAACCAGCTCGCCATGTCCATCGCTTCGCGGTCAAAGAGCAAAGAGGCAGCCGCCCTCTTCCTGGATTTCCTGTCCACGCCTGAAGCTGCTGCGGTCGCCTCCGATGCCGGCTACCCCTCGGCCCTGAACACCACAGCCGGTGCAGAGGTCACGCTCGATCAGAAAATCGACGAACAGATCCAGGCCGGTTACGCCACCATCGCCGCGGACAACGGGTTCGATAACTGGCTGAACAACGCCACACCTGAGGTCAACACCAAGATGACCGAGCAACTCCAGTCACTGCTGGCAGGCCGGACGGACGCCAACTCAATGGTCAATGCACTGCAGGCAACCTATGCCGCATCCCGAGACAAGTAGCCTGCCATGAGCACCAAAATCGGTATTGATGACGCGGCGCCCCGGACCGCCCAGCCAGGACGGCCGCACCGCCTTCCCCGCAGGGCAACCTTCCGGCTTCGCCGCTGGGCAGGATGGCTCTTCGCCCTCCCCGCCTTGGCGTTCTACGGATTTTTCAATCTCCGGGCCATCCTGCAGTCCGTCCAGTACTCCTTCTACGAGTGGAACGGCATCGGCGCCTCGACCTTCGTCGGGTTCCAGAACTACATCGACGTCTTCACCCAACCAGAACTGTTGCGGCCGTTGATCAACGCGTTCTATCTGATCCTGTTCTTCACGGTCATTCCAGTCGTCTTCGGGCTTGTGGCAGCGGCAACAATGCGCACCATGGAAGGACGCTTTTCCGGCGCCCTCGCCAGGACCTTGCTGTTCCTGCCGCAGATCATTCCCGGCGCCGCAGCAGCTGTGGCCTGGTCCTGGATGTACTCGAGCAACGGCGTCATCAACCAGGTCCTGCGCGCCGTAGGACTCGAAGGCCTGACCCGGGCCTGGCTTGGTGACTTCGATTTCGCGCTCAGCGCTGTCGGCTTCATCGGCACCTGGCTCTCCACGGGCCTGTGCACGCTGCTGCTGATCTCCGGCATCGGGAAGATCGACACGGCCCTGTATGAGGCAGCCCGCCTCGACGGAGCGAACGCCATCCAGCAGTTCCTGAACGTCACGGTCCCGGGACTGCGCCGCGAGCTCGGCGTCTGCGTCACGGTCACCATCATCAGCGCACTCGCCAGCTTCGACGTCGTCTATCTGGCAACCCAGGGCGGCCCCGGCGGAACCACCATGGTTCCGGGCGTGCAGGTCTACCTCCTGGCCTTCAACGACGCCCGCCTCGGCGCAGCCTGCGCCCTCGCCGTTGTCCTCGCCATCCTCATCGTCGCCATCATCCTGCCATTGCAGCGGCTCTTCCAGGAACGTGAATCATGACAGTAATCAACAGCTCCGAAGCGAGGACGGCAGCCCGCGTGTCTTCGACTTCCCCGCGCACCAACCGGGCCAAGTCCTCGCGGCTGCGCGGCCGGCTCCCGGGCATCATGCTCATTGTGGCGGCCGCCATCTTCTCCATTGTGCCCCTGATCAGTATGCTCACCGCTGCCCTGGCCCCGCAGGGAAGTATCCCCCAGGGCCTGAGCTGGCCCGCGGATCCCCAATGGCACAACTTCATCGATGCGTGGAACGTCGCAAACATCACCGTGTTGCTGCAATCGAGCATCCTGATTGTCCTCGGCGTGGTGCCGATCTCCCTCCTGATCTCCACCATGGCCGCGTACGCGATTGCAGTCCTGCGGATACCTCTGGGCAGGATCTTCTTCCTTCTTCTCCTGCTGACCCTGACGCTGCCCTACGAGATCACCATCGTGCCGCTATACCAACAGGTCCGCGAACTGGGGCTGCTGGACAGCCAGCTGGGCCTGATCCTCCCGCTGATCGGTTTGAACATGCCCTTCGCGGTGTTCTGGATGAACGCGCACTTCGTCACCACGCCAGCGGAACTGACCGAAGCGTCGAGCATCGACGGCGCAAGCGCCTGGAAGTCTTTCCTGCACATCCACCTCCCGCTGGCCAAGCCGGCCATCTCGTCGCTCGGCTTATTGATGTTCCTCTCCACCTGGAACACGTTCCTGCTGGCCCTGGTCCTGATCAACGATCCGAACAAGCGAACCATGGCAGGCGCGCTGCAGGCGTTCCAGTCCAAATACAGCACCGACATCGTCCTGCTCAACGCCGGGGCACTCCTGCTCATGGCACCCACCATCATCGTTTTCCTGCTCCTTCAAAAGCAGTTCAGCGCCGCCCTGCTCCAGGGCGCAGTCAAGGGATAAGGGCTGGGAAAGAAATGATCGAGATGCTTCTTGAAAACCACAACATACGCGAGGCAAAAACGGACTGGTGGAAAGACGCGGTGGTCTACCAGATCTATCCGCGCAGCTTCGCCGACGCCAACGGAGACGGCATGGGCGACCTGCCCGGCGTCACCTCAAAGCTCGCCTACCTGCAGGACCTGGGCGTGGACGCCATCTGGATGTCTCCGTTCTATCCGTCTCCCCTCGCGGACGGTGGATATGACGTCTCGGACTACTGCGGTGTCGACACGCGGCTCGGGACACTCGAGGACTTCGAGGTTCTCGTGGAAAGCGCACACCGGCGCGGCCTCAAAGTCATCATCGACATCGTCCCGAACCACACATCCAGTGAACACCCCTGGTTCAGGAAGGCCCTCGCCTCCCCGCCCGGCAGCCCGGAACGCGACAGGTATATCTTCCGGGACGGCAAGGGCGGGCAGCCGCCCACGGACTGGCAATCCCACTTCGGTGGCAGCGCCTGGGAACAGGTGGCGGACGGGCAGTGGTACTGCCACCTGTTCGACAAAGGCCAGCCGGACCTGAACTGGGGAAACGGCGAGGTCCGCGCGTACTTCCTGTCTGTCCTCAGGTTCTGGGCTGACCGCGGCGTCGACGGTTTCCGCGTGGACGTGGCGCATTCCCTCGTCAAGGACCTCAGCGAACCTTTGCGTGACCAGCCCAAACTGGACCGTGCCCTGCCGCTGGACGGATCCGATCCGCTCTACGACCGGGACGGGGTGCACGAGGTGTACCGTTCTTGGCGCGAAGTGTTCAACGAGTATGACCCGCCCCTGATGGCCGTAGCCGAAACCTGGTCACCCGCGAATTCCAGAACCTTCCTGTACGCCCGGCCTGATGAGTTGGGCCAGGTTTTCGATTTCTCCCTGCTGAAGTCTTCGTGGTCCAGGGACTCCTACCGGGACACCATCAAGGCCTCCCTCGCCGGCCAGCATTCCATCGCTGGACATGCGGGCAGCAACACCTGGGTTCTTTCCAGCCACGACGTGCCCCGGCACGCCTCCAGGCTCGCCCTGCCTGCAGAGGCGTCAGCGGACGACTGGCTTCTCAGCGACGGCCTGCACCCCGTCATCGACGAGGACTGCGGACAGCGCAGGGCCAGCGCCGCGACCCTGATGATGCTTGCACTCCCAGGGTCCGCTTACCTGTACCAGGGCGAGGAACTGGGCCTGCGGGAAGTGTCGGAACTGCGGAGGGAAACCCTGCAGGACCCTGTCTGGCACCGTTCCGGCGGAACCGTGAAAGGACGGGATGGGTGCCGGGTTCCCCTGCCTTGGACGAAGGGCGGCCCCTCTTTCGGTTTCGGCTCTAAGCCGGCCTGGCTCGAGCAGCCCGACGACTGGGCAGACCGGTCCGTGGAAGCCCAGGTCAACGACCCTGGCAGCATGCTCAGTTTCTACAAGCTGGCGTTGCAGCACCGTCGCAACCTCCCTGCGCTGCGAAGCGGCGAGTTTGCATGGGAGACCGGCGCACCGGAACTGCTCGTCTTTACCCGGAGCCCCGCTTTCATGTGTGCGGTCAATTTCGCTCCTTACCCTGTCCCTTTCGAAGCCCCCGGTGGTTCCCGTGTGGTCCTGAGCAGCGGTCCGGTGGATGGTCAATATCTCGCGCCCGAGTCGGCGGTTTGGCTGATTTTGGACAGTGCCGCCGATCTCCCCCGCCATCCAGGGGACGTGCCCTCGTAGCCGCGGACTGCGGCGTGTCTCCCCGGCAGCAGGGTAACGACGGCGGGGACGCCCCGCCGTCGTCCGCTTCTGGTGGGTGCCGCTCGCCTGCCCGCTACGAGGCGCGCGTGAAGGTTCCCAGCCCGGTTCTGTCGTAGTAGTCCAGGGTGACGCGTGGCGAGGGGCCGCTGCTTGCTCCTGCAAAAATTGCACCGGCCAGGCCGTTGGCGTTCTCCCCGATGGATTCGAAGCTGAACGTGTCGCCGTCAAAGTGAGTGAGCGGGAAGGCCGTGGGACTGCCGGACGGGCCCATTCTCATGGCCAGTTTCCGGAGCTCCTCGAAGACCACAAGCTGGCCAAAGTAGGAGTTGCCGTAAGTGCCTGTGTAGGCACTGTTTGCACGGGCGGGAGCGGGGTTGGGCGGGACCTTGGTGTAGTCGACCTCGGGTTTCTCGGACTCATCAATCTGTTTGAAGACGCCGGCGGTAAATGCCAGCCAATCCACTGTGGGCGATCCGTGCTGGGCCGCATCCAGGAAACCGGCGGCAATTGCTTCCGGAATCCCCTGCGGGCGCCCGTTGGTCAGGGCCACGATGGCCAGCTGTTCACCTGGGAGCATCGAAACGGCCGTGGCGGCGCCAAGATTAAAAGCTCCGGAGTGCCCTAACTGAACGCGGCCCTGGTCGTCGTAGGAAACGTTCCAGCCCAGCCCGTAGAAACGCGACCGGGCAGCCGGAGCCGACGCCGGCCCGGAGACCGCATGCGGAACGTGGGTTGTTTGGAGGGCGGCCGGATCAATAACGGGGTTGCCCTCGTAACTGCCGTTTCCGAGCTGCAGCCGAAGCCACTGGGCCAAGTCCCGCACCGACGAACTCGCTCCCCCGGCCGGGGCCTCGGAATCGGCGTTGCGGCGGTATTTCGGTGCCCACTCCTTGTTCCCCAGCGGCACATGAAGGATGGCCTTGTTGGTGGCTTTTTCATAGTCCGAGTGACGGTAACTGCTGGCGGACATGCCCAGCTTCCGGAACAGGACCTCGTCGGCCAGATCCTCCCAGGCCGTTTTCATTGCATCGGCTGCTGCCTGGCCGGCTTCCGTGTAGCCGAAGTTGCTGTAGTTGTAGCTGGACCGGAACGTATCAAGGGGCTCCTGGTTGAGGTGGCCGAGGATGTACTCCCGATCGAATCCGAGGTCCTCCAGCAGATCACCCGAACCCGTTTTCAGTCCGCCGCGGTGTGACAGCAGATCAGCAAAGCTCGCATTGCGCGTGACGTAGTCATCCTTGAGCGCGAAGTTCTTGTTATGTTCGACGACGGCGTCCGTCCAGTTGATGACCTGCCGTCCCACCAGCCCTGCCACCACCGTGGACGCCAGGGGCTTGGACACGGACGCCACCTGGAACACCGTGTCAGGATTGATCTCCTCTGGCTTCCCGACCTCCCGGACGCCAAAGCCCTTGGAGTACACCACCTCGTCCTGATACACCACGGCCACGGCCATCCCCGGAAGCCCGGTAACCTCCATGGCGTCCCGGACCAGTTCGTCGAGCTTGGCCAACGCATTTGTAACTTTCGCCCGGTCCAGCAGTGGCTCGACGTGTCCCGGCGGGGCCGGGAGCAGGGGTGCCGACGCCGATGACGCAAGCCGTGCGGGCTCTCCGGTGCAGGAGGACAGCAGGGGCATGGCGGCAACACTGGCCGCCCCAAGCCCGGCCGCCTTCAGCAGCGCACGTCGGTCCGGGGAAATAAAACCGGTGCTGTCCATGGACTCTCCCTTGAGCCGTCAGCGGTGAACGTTCCGGTCCGTGCCGGCCGTCGCATTTCCCTCCATGGTGAACCGCGCGCTGAAGCCAGGCAATGGATGCGGGGAAAGTCGGGGGCCCCTAACCTGAAGGAAGCCGCTGCTCCCGTTTGCCTTCTCCCGGGGTGCTCCCTTAACTGAGTGGCTGCGCTTAGCCCTGGACCAGCGCATGGATGCGCCGGGAGATTTCCTCGCCTGCCAGGATGCCTCGGGAATCTGTGACGTGCAGGTGTTCCCTGCGGAAGCCGGTGTCGGCGAGTTCGCCGTGGGAGGGCCTGAAGGCGACATCGGCTTCGGCCAGCATTGGCCCGTCCAGCAGCGAATCCCCGGCGGCGATCACCCGGGTGGCCCCGGTGCGCCGGGCAACTTCCGCGACGGCGCTGTTCTTGGTCACCGCATGCGGCACGCAGTAGAGCTTGCGGCCCTGGACCGACACCGTCCAGCCGAGCGAGGCACACCAGGCGTTCAGCTCCAGCACGAATTCCGCGGGCATGAGCGCCCGGTCCACCATGGCGTAGAGGAAGAGCTCTTCGGCCCGGCGCAGCCGGAGGATCCAGGACCGGTAGGCTTCCCGGGACAGAAATTCCTCGATGACGGCCAGCGGCGCGGAGCCTTCCGACACCTGCTGCCCCACCGTGGTCTGCCACTCGATGTCCCGCTCGCCGTTCTTGAGCAGGACACCGCCGTTGGTGGTGACCGCGTATTCAGGCACGGGACGGGGCAGCCGGACCCTCCGGTACTGCGCCTCCGTCCGGGTAGTCACCGGGACGAAGATGGTTGTCCGGGTCAGTTCGAGCAGCAGCCGCTCGGCGGTGCGGGTCATAAACGAGATCGGTACCCCCTCGTGGAGCTCCGCAACCACCATGTCCGGTGCCAGGTGGTCGGGGACCTCCAGGAAGAAGGCCTTCGCGGAGTAGATCAGGGTCCGGTCCAGATCCGAGGCCACCAGGACGGAATTCACAGGGCCGCCGCCGCAGTGACGCCGTCGGCGGATCCATCGGCACCGGATGAGCCGCTGCTGAGCGTCGGTTCGATGAGCCCCACGCAGCTGAAGGGCAGGCCCGCTACCTCCAGCACCGCCACACCGCGCTGGTGAGCCAGCAGCAGGATGTGGGCTATCTCGGGCGCGGCATCAGGACGCACCAGGATCTTCCAGGGCACCCGGCGCAGCAGCACCCGTGTTGTCTCGCCGACCCCGGGTTTGATGAGGTTCAGGTCGTCGATCCCGTACTCGCGGCCGAGGCTTTCAACTGCGAGCCGGCCGGCCCAGGTGGGCGTCCGGTCCGCGGCCTGCAGGGCCCGGGCTTCTTTTCCGGCGGCTGCTTCGACGGTTGGGAAATGGGCGGAGACGGCTGCCAGGAATTCCCGCGAGACGTCATCACCGCGCAACTGGTGGTAAAACTTTGCCCCGTGGAAGTCGTCCGGGCCGATGAACTCCGTGTTGAAGACCGTGCGGGACACGAGCCCGGACACCGTCGAGTTCAGGCAGGCGGAGGGTATGAGGTAGTCCTCGCGCGTGCCGTACATGTCGGCGCAGTGCCCGGGATCGGCGAGCACGGCGAGGTCCTTCGGGAAGGCAACACCGTCGGTTTCGGCGAAGCGGTCGACGGCGGCCGAGAGCTCGCGGGTGATCGCGCCTTTTCCGGTCCAGCCGTCCACAAACAGGATCTGCTCCGGGTCATGGTGGGCGGCCAGGTATCGCAGCGCGGTTTGGTCCAGCCCAAGGCCGCGCACGACGCTCATCGTGTAGTGGGGCAGGTCGATCCCGTGCATCTGCTCGGCCCAGCGGCGCATCAGGACGCCCACCGGTGTGCCGGCCCTGGCCAGGGAAACCAGCACAGGCCGGTTCCCGCGCGCGGCCAGCGCCATCTCGGTCACGGTGCCCACGGCCTGCGCGACGCGGACGGAGGAGCGTTCCAAGGCGTCCCGGTACAGCTGCTGGTACTGCTGCGAGGGCGAATATTCAATCGGCAGGGACTCTGCATAGCTCCCCCTGCCCGATTGCATGGCAGCTTCACGATCGGCCGCCGGCGCTTCCAGCGCCGCATCACCGATGTCCTTCAGCAGCCAGGTGACGTCGTCCGGCGCGTAGGACCCGAACGCCGGTCCGGCCAGCGGCGCCGGGAGGACGGGTGCGGCGGGCAGGAGGACGACGACGACCGCGCTGCCGACGGCGCTGAGCGCCTCCGTCACGCTGCCGGGACCCGAGAGGACCTCCGCGGGGGTTCCAGGTTCGGGCATCAGGACGATCGTGCCGAATCTGAGGCCGGCGGTGGAAACATTGTGGGCGAAGCGCACACCCGGGCCGTCCACGGTGACGTCATGGCTGGCGAACCGCACCGTGCCCGTGATGGCGTAATCTGGGCGGTCCAAGGCCACGATCGGGGACCGGGTGGTGGTGGAGAACCGGACGCAGCGGTCCGGATTCAGCCGGTCCAGTGCATCGGCCACCGCCAGGGGCATATGGATGAACTCCTCGCTGCCCAGGACCAGAACGGACTCCGCGGCAGCCGCCTGCGGAAGCACGCGGTTGATCGAGTCCCCGATGTCGGCCAGGGTAGCCGCCGCGGGCGAGCCGCCGTTGCCGAAACGGTCGCTGCGGACAGCTGTGCCGGCCGTCCCGGGCTTGAGGAAGGTCACGGTTCCGGGTGCCGAATCAGGGACTGCCGGCGTTTGCGGCAGCGCCGCCACCACCTCCTCGGCGCGCTGGAGGATGTCCGCGCCCAGGGTGATCTGACCCGTGCCCAGGGCCACCACCCGGATGCGGGTCCCCAGGCGTTCCGCCAGTTCATCGAACCTGGCCCGGTCGCCCGGTGTCCGCAGGTCCACGAGTGCAGCCACCGTGTAACTGGGATGGGGCGCGAGGGCGTGGAGTTCGGTGATGGTGTTGATGATCGTGGCGCCGGTGCTGAGTTCGTCGTCCACCAGCACCACCGGTTCCGGGGCGTTGAGGCGGCTCGGGTCCGTGGGCAGCAGCCGATGTGAGGTGGCGTGAGAATGTGATTCCTCGAAGGACCCGTAGGCGGCGGCGCCCGCCGGGGCGTGCCTGGAGGAATGGATGTAGTACGAGCCGATCGTGTCGGCCACAAGCCGCCCCAGGCCGGTGGCCGTCTCCGCGTAGCCGATGGTGATGACCCGTGGGTTGCGAGTCTTCAGCCCCGCGAGCTGTCTCCGGAGGCTCTGCAACGCGGCCCGCCGGCCGTCGTCGTGCGTTTCCCCGCGCAGCACCGCGGCGAGCCCGGCAGCTATGGTCGGAGTGACGGTTGCCGATTCCGGGCTGGCGGAGAGCGCCTCGCCCACGAGAACGCCCAGCAGCTCCCCGGCGGCCATGACCAGCCCGGGTTCCGACGGGACGTGTTTGCCCAGCACCCGGGACACCAGCAGGTGGGCCCGCTTGGGGTTGCGTCGCAGTGCCAGTCCCACCAGCTCCTCGACCGGCAGCAGGCTGGCGGAGTGGTCCGTCGTGATGCCGACGCCGAGCGCGTCCCGCACAAAGCCGCCGGTCCAGGGGTGCTGGCTCAATTCATGCTCGCTTCCAGAAGGTCAACGTACGTGATGTTCTCGGCGGCAACGCCGAAGGCAGCGGCGCGCAGCAGCGTCTGGCCGGCCCAGGCCTGATGGGGCTTCATCTCATTCATCTTGTTGCCGTACGGCGAGGCCGAGGCGCCGCCGCCGTTTTTGCCGGCGATCTCCAGCGCGTCCACGTATTCCTCGTGGCTGACCACGCACATGGCATGGACCAGTGGCACATGTGTGGGGTGGATGACCGTCTTGCCCAGCAGCCCGTTGGCCAGGTCCAGTTCGATTTCGCGGATCAGCCCGTCGAGGTTGGCCGTCAGGATCCGATCGCGCAAGGGCATCTCATTGGCCTCGGCGAAGGGAGTGCGCCGCAGCAGGGGGCGCAGCACGCGCTCGCTGTTGCTGTAGTGCTCCCAGACCGGACCGGAGATCACAAATCCGTTGTCCGGCCGGCCCAGCATGTTCACGATGTCCCCGATCACGGAGGCCACCACCTTGACGTCGTAAATGGTCAGGTCCCGGGAGCGGCGCAGGCCGAAAGCACTGGACATGTCCGTGGCGCCCACGCGGACGGCGAGGACATCATCGCGGTTGGCCTGCAGCACGTCGCAGATCCCGGACAGGGTACTGGCCCGGGTCTCGCCGTGGATCATGACGGGCGATTCCATGATGGGCATGATCCGCATCCTCCGGCCGCCCCCGCGGGAAGCGTTGATGGTATGCAGGGCATCCATGAACCGCTGCGCCTGACCGGTCTCATTCTCAAACTTCGGAATGACAAAGCCCATGAGCAGGTCCAGTGCGTTGCCGGTGCGGCGGGCCAGGCTCAGCATCTGCTTCGGAGTGCGGACCCGGACGAACAATAAGGGCCCCTCGTCCGGTAGGAAGCCGGCTTCGGGGTCGCCGGCATACAGCCGGGTCAGCGTGTCCACGACGTTGGTCTCGGCGGAGTCCACCGCGTCATCGGCGATGGAATCCTCAAGGCAGATCACCATGCTCAGGCAGCCACGGGCCGCCTGTTTGCGGATATCCTGCGCCAGGTTCGGGCGGTCGGCCGGAGTGTAGAGCGTGGCGCCGAGGGCCACGGCCAGCAGCGCGGGCGCCGAGCCCCGGCTCAACTCCTGCGGAGCGATGTGGAAAAGGCGCGAGGCATGCTCGTCGGTTAGAAAACTGAAGTGGCGCATGCCGTCCCGTCAGGGTCCCTGCCGACGGGCGGCAGCTTGGGTGGTCATGGAAAAGCCGAATTCCTGCCAGTGCAGGGGGGCGTTGGCGCGGGCCGGCACCGGTTCGGCGCGCAGCTCGATAACTCCATCGATCGCGGTCAGGGACAGGATGTATGCCGTCTCCCCGTCTGCTGCAGGCAGCGTCACGGTGCCGCCGTCGAAGATCTCCACGCTCAGTGGAACGGAGGGCTGTCCTACAAAGAGCGCCCGGCGCAGTTCGCGGATGTGCCGCAGCGCCACGACTGCCGTGCCGTCCACATAGCCCACCAGTGGGCGGTTTCCCGAGCATTTGATGGACGTGCCGGAGACAGCGCCGTCAACGGACATCGCCCCGGTCACGCGCTCAGAGCTTTCCCATGCTGCCGAGGTTGCTCCGGTCACCAGCAGGCTGCCAATCGCCGACTGGCGCGGGTCAAGGCGGATCATCGGCGTCTGGGCGTCGAGCAGCCTCGTCTCGCCGATGCCGGGAGCCGGAAAGAGCCTGGTGGGCCGGGCCGCTGCTATCGGCCGGGCTCCGGCCGTTGGAGCGGTAGCTGACGTGGCTGGTGCCGCGGATGTGGCCGCGGGCGATCGGCTGAGGGACAGCGACGTAGTGGCAGCTGGTGCCGGGACGGTTGCCGGGGCAGGTGTTTCAACGCGGGCTGCCGGTTTGACCCGCCGGCTGAGGTACGTGATGTCCGTGCGGATAGTGGACCTGTTCAGTGTCATCGCCTAGACATCGAACCGGAAGTCGGCTGCCACGCCGCGCAGGCCGGTGGTGTAGCCCTGGCCGAGGGCACGGAACTTCCAGTCCTCGCGGTGGCGGTACAGTTCGCCGAACATCATGGCGGTGATGTTGTCCTGCGGGGACTGGGGAATATCGAAGCGCACCAGCTCCTGATTCTGTGCGGTAGCCACCCGGATGTACTGGCCGCGGATGGCGGAGAAAGTGCCGGGCCCGCGGAGATCGGGGTCGACGTAGACAATGAACGTAATCTTGGCGGCGCTGTCCGGCACCAGGGACAGGTCCACGTCGATCTGCTCCTGGTCCTCAGTACCGGCGAAGGCCACCGAGCCTTCCGGGCTGGCGATCTGGTTGAAGAACACCAGGTGATCGTTCGAGATGGCCCGGCCGCCGGCGTCGCACATGATCGCCAGGGGAACCAGCTCGGACTGGGGGCCCCGGCTGGGGATGGACTGCCAGCCCAAGCCGACCAGGATCTTGCTCAGTCCCGGGTTCTCGGCCGTCAGCGCGGCGTTGGCACCGGCCACAAGCTTGCCCATCAGCGGCCTTCCAGACGAAGCGCGGACGGCGCAAACTTGTCTTCGAGGAACCGGCCGTGGGTGGACAGCTCGGCAATGGCACCGATCCGCACCTGGTTGGCCAGGTCCCGGGCTATCTCCTCGAGCGTGGCGAGCTGTTCCGCCAGCAATCGTGTCGGCCCGGACTCCTCAGTCCTGGCACTGTGCGGGAGCGCCAGGTAGGTGCGCAACGGATCCGGGATGTAGCTGCAGACGATGGCATTCAACAGCACCTGCTGCTCCATCGACGCCCCGTGCTCGGCCATATGGCTGACCAGAGGACGCAGCACATCGTCAATTTGGCGCAACTGCGAGGACACCGACGTCGGCAGCTCAGCACCCGCCCGCCGGATGGCGCTGCGCAGGTTGTCCAAGGATCCGGCGGTCTGCGCCATCTCGTCGTCGGCCGTTGGCTCGGGAGCCTGTTCGGCGATGCCCGGCACGGGGGCGCCGCCGAACAGGGAGCCGATGAACTTACCAATCACTGCGGTACCGCCTGCTGCTTTCCGCCGTCACTTAGTCTGTCTGGCCCTGCCGTGCGCGTTCCAGGTACGGCCTGGCCTTCTGGACACTGGCTTCGAGGGCCCCGACGGTGCTCTCCATGTTTTTGGCCGCCTCGGACCGGAACGTGTCAATGGCGTCCATCGTGGCGAACACATTGTCGAAGGCCTTCTGCAGCGTCTCCACACTGACTCCGGAGCTGGATGCCTGCTGGTGGATTCGGGCAGTCTGGTCCTTGAGCATTTCGCTGGTGCTCAGGATCATGTTGTTCGTGGTGGTGTTGACGGCGTCAATCTGGTCCAGGACCATCTTCTGGTTGGCCAGGGCCTGGGCCACGATCACAGCAGTACGCAGGGCCGAGATGGTGGTGGTCCGCGCCCGCTCCACACCCTTGATCAGTTCCACGTTGTTCTTGCGGATCAGGTCCATCGCCAGGTACCCCTGAACCGAGACGGCGAGCTGGGTCAGGATGTCCTGGTGGCGCTGGCGCACGGGGAACAGGACGTCGGCCTCCATCTTCTGGGCCTCGGTAATCTGCCCGGCTGCGCGGGCGGAATCGATCTTCTCCACGCAGGCGGCGTCCAGTGCCTTGGCGAACACGGCATATTCGCTCAGTGCCTGCATCGTTTCCCAGAGCTGGACTTTTTCGTTGGCGAGGCTGGCATTGTCCTTGAGCAGCTCGTCCTGGCCCGTCATCAGGGACTTGATGATCTGGTTCAGCTGGGTCTGCGCCGACTCGTATTTTTGGAAGTATTTGGCCAGCTTGTTGCCGCCGGGGATGAAGCCCAGGATCTTCTTGCCCACGCTCATGTTTGCCGCATTGGGAGTGAGATCCTCCACCGTGCTCCGCAGCTCACCCAGGGTGTTGGCGACCGCCACCTGGGCGCTGTTCCCGGACTTCTTGGCGCCGGCAATGGACGTCGAGGAACGCTCCAGCAGCCTGCTGGAGGAGTTGCTGGACGCCGTGATCTCGGCGCTGCCGATCTTATTGATGCCATCGACCTGTGAGGAGAACTCCGGGCTGCGTGCGTCCAGCTTGGCCAGGCCGGCCACGAACTCCCTGGCCTGCCTGTCGATCTCGGCGCGCCGTTCGTCGGGGACCGGCACCATGCCGGGTGCTTCTTCGGGCTGGACTATGGCAGGGGCGTCCGGAGCATGAAGCACCAATGAAGCCTCTGCGGCGTCGGGGGGAGTCAACGGAGAATTCATGATGCTGCCTTTTCAAGAGATCGGTGGTGTCCCGGTTGCAATTGGCCGGGACACCACCTGAGGTGGAAACGATGCGGAGCGATGCCGTCAGTTCCGGACGTCAGCCCGGGAAACTCATCAGCTAAGGTCGACGCCGAAGTCCTTGGCGATTCCGGCGAGTCCGGTGGCGTAGCCCTGTCCGACGGCCTTGAACTTCCAGTCACCGTTGTTGCGGTAGACCTCAGCGAAGATCATCGACGTTTCGGGCGCTGCGTCCTCGCTCAGGTCGTAGCGGACGATTTCCTTGTCGTCGACCTGGTTGATTACGCGGCAGTAGGCGCTGCGCACCTGGCCGAAGTTCTGGCCGCGCGTTTCACCCTGGTCGATGGAGACCACAATGACAACGCGTTCGACGTCGGCCGCCACCACGGAGAGATCGATCAGGATCTGTTCGTCGTCACCGGCGCCTTCGCCGGACCGGTTATCGCCCAGGTGGGTGACGGAGCCGTCCGCGGCAGCAGGCTGGTTGTAGAAAATGAAGTCCGCGGAGGACCGGACTTTGCCGTCCGCGGCAATCAGGAGGGCGGAGGCGTCGAGGTCGAAGGCTTCACCCGTCGTCGTCCGCGGGTCCCAGCCCAGCCCCACTACAGCCTTGGACAGGCCTGGTGCGGTCTTCGTCAGGGACAGATTGCTGCCTTTGGTAAGGGTTAGTCCTGCCATGTTTGTACCATTCCTTCGTGTTGAATCGGTCTTGCGAACTAGTCCAGCGAAATGCCGAAATCCGTGGCGATGCCGTGGAGGCCGGTGGCATAGCCTTGGCCAACCGCCCGGAACTTCCATTCGGCACGGTTGCGGTAAATCTCGGCGAAAATCATTGACGTTTCAGGTGCCGCGTCCTCGCTCAAATCGTAGCGGACCACTTCCTGGTCCGTGTCCTGGTTCAGCACACGGCAGTACGCGCCTCGGATCTGGCCGAAGTTCTGGCCGCGGGCATCTGCCTGGTCGATGGAGACAACGATGACAACGCGGTCCACATCTGCGGCGATCAGGCTGAGGTCGATCAGGATCTGTTCGTCGTCGCCGTCGCCCACGCCGCTGCGGTTGTCGCCCAGGTGGACCACCGAACCGTCTTTGGCCTGTAGTTGGTTGTAGAAGATGAAGTCGTCCTGGGACCGGACCTTGCCGTCCGCCCCGACCAGGAGCGCCGAAGCGTCCAGGTCGAAGGCTTCGCCGCTGGTGGTCCTCGGGTCCCAGCCAAGGCCGATCAGGGCCCGTTCCAGCCCCGGATCGGCCTTGGTGAGGGAGAGATTATTGCCTTTGGTAAGAGTCAGACTCGACAAAATAGGGGACCCTTCGAGCTGCTAGAGGACGGCAGCGGCCGGTGCAATCAGATCCGCGACCGAGCGGCCCTGGGCACGCTCGCCGATGGCCTTGAAGGTCCACCCCGCGCCGTCGCGGGAAACCTTGGACATGATCATGGCCGAATGGGTGCCCGAGTCGGTCAGCTGGTACTTGGCAATCTCCGGGCTTCCTGCCGTGGAGTCGTCCACCAGGCGGCAGAAGGCATTCTGCACCTGGTCAAAGGTCTGCCCGGTGTAACTGCTGATGACGAAAACGATGTGTGACACGGCCGGGGAGACGAGCTCCAGGTTGACCAGGATGGTCTCGTCATCGCCGGCGCCGTCGCCCGTCAGGTTGTCCCCGGTGTGGCGCGTGGAGCCGTCTTTGCTCTGCAGCTGGTTGTACCAGACCTGATCCAGCGACTTGCCGGCCGCGTCAAAGAAAATGGCCGACGCATCGAGGTCCACCTCCACGGTCTTGGCCTTTCCGAAAAAGCCCTTTTTGACCGGAGCCGCCGAATCCCAGCCCAGCCCCATTTTGGTTTTAGTGAGCGAACCGCCGTCTTTTTTGGTCAGCGACAGCGACTGGCCCTTCTGCAAGCTCAATCCCATAATTTCTCAACCTCCAGCTAGTTTGAAAATACCCGCGTCCTCAAGTCCCAACGAGCCCGCCCATGCTCTAGTTCCTTGTTTACATGTGAAGTTAGCGGGGCTGAGGACTCAGACCATGCCGATCAGGCCGGGTTCGAGAGTGATCCTAGCCGGAATAGGGATAAGTTCGCAGCCGCCTTACGCTGGCGGCATCAAAGTGGCGACGAATGCATGAACCCACGGTAAACGCCAGGGCAATTGAGGAATTTTGGGTAACCCGGCGTCCGGGACGGATACGCTCCAAATGGAGTCGTGGCGCGGGCGGAGCCTGACAAGGCGGCCGTGTATGGTCTCGTCTAATTGGCGAATTCAGAAGGGACTGAATTCATTTGGGGGGAAAAAATGACAGACATTAAGTATCAGGCGCGCCTGCAGGTGCTGTCCCAGTGGGCCACTGAGGCAGCCGGGCAGGGTCATCTTGTTCCGCGCATCGCGGATCTGGAGGCCATCTCCGCGGCGAGGACCGTCGAGGCCCCGGGGGTAAGCAGGGAGGCCGTCGAGCCATGGTTGCCGACAATCCAGTGGCTGTTGAAGCAAGCGGCCTTTGGTGTGGTGGACGCGCATGTTCAACTCCCCGACGAATTGTCGCGTCCCATGGGTGCGGCCCGCGCTCTCCAAGCCCTTCCAGCCGACGAAGAGCCAACCGGCGAAGACTCAATCGACGCGCCACCGCCGCCGGCGCTGGAAGTCAGCCTCGTGGCAGTCGACGCCGCCGAAGCCGTCACAGTGGTCGCGGAGATCAAACCCGTTCCGCCAGCCGCCAAGTTGCCGAAGTGGGAGTCCGAGGCCCATGAGCAGGTGAAAGCTGCCGTGCAGCGATTTAACCGGCCACTCCACGATCTCCTGACCCGTGACGCCAACGAGGGCGATACCCGTCTCTTGATCACTGACATGCTCTGCGAGGGTTTGGGCTATGACAAGTTCCGTGACCTGACCACCGAATACATGGTCAAGCAGGATTTCGCGGACTATGGCGTCAGGATTGATAAGCAGCTGATTGCCTTCATCGAGGTCAAGCGGGTGAGCCAGAAACTCAGTGAGCGCCACCTTCGCCAGGTCCAGATGTATGCGGTCAACGAGGGTGTGGAATGGATGATCCTCACCAACGGCCAGGTCTGGCAGGCCTACCACCTCACCGGCGGGCTCCCCGTGATTGTGAATCTCGCCTTCGAGGTTGACCTCCTCGGCCCTGAATCGCTGGAGGAAAAAGCGGACAAAATGTTCTTCCTCCACCGCGAAGCGCTCAAGCGCCGCCGGATCGATGAGCTGTGGAAGCACCGTGCGGCAACGTCGCCGGATGCGCTTCTGGAGCTCATTCTGTCCGACTCGGTGCTGGACGTCATCCGCAAGGAGATCAAGCGGAATACCGGGATCACCACAACGGTCCAGACGCTGGCGGTCGTGATCCGCACAGAGATCGTTGACCCGAAGCTTCGGAACAACTGGTAAATCCTGGTGGTACTCAACGGACGACGGCGGGACCTCCGCCGTCGTCCACTCTCGTTTGGTGCCACTCCCCTACAGCGCCCGCCAGCCGCCGTCGGGCGCGCAGGGATGACCTGCTGGGGTCGGGGGCCTAATCGTCCAGCCGCACACCGCGGAGCAGCAGGAGTGTCCCGCCCACCACAACGGCTGACGCCAGGAAAACTCCTCCTGCGCCAAGCCCTGCCGCCACCACGCCGATGGCACTGGGCAACACAACCTGGCCCACCCTGTTGCCCGCCAGCCGCAGTGCCAATGCCCGGCCGCGTTGCCCCGCCGGAGCCTGGGCTGAAAGCCAGGACATGGTGAGGGGCTGGCCGATGCCGAGCCCCAAACCCAGTACAGCCATGACCACAAACAGCAGCCACACCGGCATGGGAATTGCGGCCGCGGAAAGGGCCACTGTGGACAGCGCCAGGCTGAAAACCATCAACCGCATGCGCCCCAGCCTCCGGGACATCTGCCCCAGCACCAGCCGGGACACCATGGAGAACACGGCGCGGGTGGTGAGCATCAGGCCCACGGTTGCCGCGGTGAGCCCGCGCTCGGCGCCGAGTGCGGGGAGGTAGACCATGGTCAGGTCCACCACGGCCAGGACGGTGGCGCTGGTGGCCAAAGCCCGGGCGACGCCGGGTGTCTTCAGCAGCGAAACAACACCGCCCTTGCCGCCGGCACCGTCGCCCACAGCACCCTTCCGTTTCCGGCTGCTGACCCTGCCCGATACGCCAAAGGTGGTCACAAACAGCACCAGGCTCATGCAGGCGGAGAGGAAGAAGATCGCCTGCGTGTCGGGGCGGACGGAGGCGCCTCCCACCAGGGAAATCGCCAACGGACCCAGGGCCTGCCCCAGCGATGCGGCGAATGTCAGGTAGCCGAAGGCGGAGTCCATCCTGGACGAGACAGCGTTGTTTGCCACCACGGCCTGCTGCCCCACCACACAGGCAAGTTGGCCGGCGCCGAGGAGCGCGGTTCCGATGACCAGGGTGACGATCGATGACCCCCACAGCAGCAGGAAGATAGAGCTGGCAAGAACGACGGCGGATCCGATCGCCATCAGCCGGCGCTCACCCAGGCGGTCCACCAGTCCGCCTGTGGGGACGGCGAGCAGCAAGGGAAAGACGGCGTAGCTGGCGGCGAGGAGACCCAGCGCGAACCCGGGAACATCCAGCTCAAGTGCGCGGTAGGTGGCGGCCGGACGGACCAGGAAGGTCACGGCCTGGATCAGGGCGGAATGAGTGAGGAGGGCTGTGGCCGAGCGGCGTCCGAGTTCGCCGATCATGAGACGGCGAGGCTGCTGCCGGTGATGGCGCGCAGCGCCGCGTCCCGGGCGCCGATGACGTGGTCAAAGGCAAGCTTGGCGGCCTTTTCAGGGTTGCCGGCGGCCACCGCATCCACCAGGATCCGGTGCTGCGCCAAGGCCTGGTCCCGGCGTTCCTGCGTGCTGTTGGTGAAGTGGCGGTACCGCTCCATCTGGCTGGAAATCTGGTCATGGAACCGCCGGGCCCACGAATTCCCCGCCAACTCGGCAATCTTTGCGTGCAGCGCCATGCCCTGGGTCATGGCGTCATCGGCAAATTTCACCATGGCGGCGTTGCGTTCAAGGATGCCGTTGAGCACGTCGATGTCGGCAGCCGTCGCTTTGCTGCAGGCCTGCCGAGCCATGAGCGATTCCATCGCCGCACGCACCTCGTACAGCTCGGAAATCACTGCCTCGTCGAGGGCGGGAACCAGCACACCACCGGTGGGCTGCTGTTCCAGCAGGCTCTCCGAAATGAGCCGCCGGATGGCCTCCCGCAGCGGCGTCCGGCTCACCTGCAGCGCCTCAGCCATTGCCGGCTCGTAGATGCGCGCCCCGGGCTTCAGCTCAAGGCTCAGGATCTGCCGCTTCAGCTCCGTGTAAACAACGTGTGCCCCGGTATTCCGGGCCGGTGAATCTGCCATGTGTTGACCTCCAGCTTCCAGCATACTTGTATACATCTATACAATGTGCGGTGCTTTCGTGGCAATGAACTGCCGGATCCACTGGATGGTTTTCGGACGGTCCAGATGGAGGCCGTGGCCCGCGCCGGGAACCCTGATCAGGGTGGAACGCCGTATGTGCTGATGAAGCTGGATGCCGTTGGGCAGGGGCGTCAGTGCGTCGTCGGTTCCGTGGAGTATGAGCGTGGGCGCTTCGATGGCCCCGAGATCGCTCCACGCGTCGTGTTCCCGGCTGGCGCGGAAGTGGCGGGACTTGGCCCACGCGGTTGCCCTGGAATTGAAGAAGGTGCGGACCGCTTCCGGGTGGTTGGCTATCCACTCCGGATCGAAGAACAGCGGCGCAAGGCGTGCAGCGTCCCCGCTCACCAGTGCTTCCATGGCATCCGCCGAGGGCCCCGCCCCGGCCAGTCTCCCGCCGCTCGTTGCGGCAAGGATCAGCGCACCGACACACTGCGGATGATCGATGGCGAGCCATTGGGCGATTCTGCCGCCCATGGAGTGGCCGTAGACGTGGGCGGTCTCGGCGCCCGCAGCTGTGAGGACGGCAGCGGCGTCGGCGGCCAGGAGCCTTGTGGTGTAGCGGCCAGCCTCGCCGTTGCTGCTCCGGCCGATCCCCCGGTGGTCAAAGCGGATGACGCGGAAGTGCTCCGCCAGACCCTCCGCCGCCGGTCCCCAGCCGTCCAGGGCTGTTGCCTGGCCGGCGATCAGCAGCATCGGCTCGCCGTGCCCCTGTTCGGTCCAGGCCAACCGCGCACTGTCGGCGGCAAGGGCAATGTTCACGGTGCCACTTTATCGTTGCGATTGCGGGGCGACCGCACGGTTCAGCAGGCATAAGCTGATAACAGCACGTCTCTTCCAGCACCGGGGAGGTCATCATGGGCACGGAAACCGCCGTAGTGATCGGTCATGATGTCACCACCATTACCTGCGTCTGCGGCAACACCGTCAGCCAGGACGGATTGATTCAGGCCAACTCACAGGGCGTCCCCGTCCATAACGGTGAGGGCACCCCGGTCCCCCCGGAGCTGGCGGCGTGGCCTGAGGATGAGGACCTCTATACCCTGTGCCCGGCATGCGGCCGCGTGTACCGCGACTCGGTCATTGAAGAGACTGGGACCGCGCCCGTTGCTTTCCGGGTGGACGTCGCCGCCGGCCCAATTGCCGACGCGATCCGGGTCCATTGGAACCTCAGCTCCTAGCCCGCACCCCGGCCCTCGCGGGCCACTTCCTCCAGAATCCGGCCTGTCGGCGACGCAGTCATCAGCTGCCCTATCACCTCGGGCTTATCCCACACGTCGCTGCGGAGCCGATCCAGAAAGACGTTCGCAGCATCCTTCGTGTCGAAGTCAAGGAGCACGGCCACGCTGTTCTGGTCCTCTGTATCACGGAACAGGCGGACAGACGTGGCACCCGAGGCGGCGCGGCCTGCAGGATCGCTGTCGAATACTTTCTTGAAAGCTTCGTAGTCCCGGACCGGATAGCTGATCTGCAAGGTGAACATCGTCGTTCCTTTCCCTCGGGCTGTGTCAGGTCCAAGATAGGCCTTCCAGCGTCATCCCGGTAGGGCCGGAAGGCAGGGGTGCCGAAGTCCATGGTGGCGGGGTGAAAATGATGGAATGAGCTCCGCATTGACACGAAACCGGCCCAAAAGCCGCCTGCCCGTCCGGGACCGGGGTCCCGCCGTCGGCGTTTGGCTGGCGCTGCAGTGAGTACGTTCGTCCTGATCCCGGGCGCGGGCGGCACCGCTTGGTACTGGAGCCACGTCGTTCCGCTCCTGCAGGAGGCCGGCCACCAAGCCGTGGCGGTCGATCTGCCCGGCGACGACGAAAGCGCCGGGCTCGCCGAATACACGAGCCTGGTTGTGGAAGCCATCGGTGAGCACCACACGGTGGTGCTCGTTGCGCAGTCGCTGGGCGCCTTCACCGCTCCGCTGGTGTGTGAAAAGGCTTCCGTCGGGGAGCTGGTGCTGGTGAATGCGATGATCCCCGTTCCGGGCGAGACCCCGGGCGCGTGGTGGGACAACACCGGATGGGCTGCGGCGCAGCAAAGCGCGGCGAAGGCCCATGGCTACAGCATCGAGTTCGACACAGACACCTACTTCCTGCACGACGTTCCCCCGAAAATCGCCGCTGAAGGGGAGCCGCATCAGCGCCCTGAAGGAAACGCCGCCTTCGAATCGGTATGTAGCTTCACGGCGTGGCCGAGTATCCCGATGCGCGTACTTTCCGGCAGGGGAGACAGGTTCTTCCCCCTGGACTTCCAGCGCCGGATCGCCCGTGAACGCCTCGGCATCGAGCCCGACGTAGTGCCGGGCGGCCACCTTCTGTCCCTGGCCAACCCCGAGGGTGTAGCCCAGTACTTGCTGCGTGGTTGAACGAGAGCACACGGCTTCGCGCTGGCGATGGCTGCTCCTCTTGGCGAGCGGACGACGGCGGGGCCTCCGCCGTCGTCCGCTTCCGCTTTGTCAGGCGTCGTCGTGTGCGAGGTTGCTGGAGAGTTCGCGGTGCGCGTCGGCCTGGTCCTCGAGCGCCGCGGCCCGGGCCTCGAAGACGCCCACGGCGTCGGCTCCGGCGGCGAACCGCAGCGGCGGCTCGTCCAGTTCTGCGAGCTGGATCAGCGCGTTGGCGAGCTTGGCCGGGTCCCCGCCCTGCTGGCCGTCCATGCTCTGCCACGCCTTGACCGTCTGCTCGGTGCGGTCGGCGTAGTCCTCAATGGTGGAGTCTGCGTAACTGGTGGACTCCGGCGTGAGCAGCTCAGTACGGAAGAACCCCGGCTCCACGATCATGCTGTGGATGCCGAACGGGGCGACCTCGGGGGCCAGCGATTCGGCCCAGCCCTCCACCCCGAACTTCGACGCGGCATAGGCCGACAGGAACTCGCCGCCTGCCATGCCTGCGGTCGAGGAAATGGTGACCACAAGGCCGGAGCGCTGGGCGCGCAGGACCGGCAGGGCCGCGCGGGTGACGTTCATGGGACCGAACATGGTGGTTTCGATCTGTGCCCGGAAGTCTTCCGGGGTGATTTCCTCGAAGAATCCGGCGTAGAAGTTGCCGGCGTTGTTGACGAGGACGTCGATCCGGCCGAACCGGTCCACGGCGGCCTGGACGGCGGCGGCCGCCTCGGCGGGGTCGGTGACGTCGAGCTTCACGGCCAGCAGGTCATCGTGTTCGCCGACGGCCTGGACGACTTTTTCGGGGTTGCGGCCGGTGGCGACCACGGCGTGCCCGGCGGCAAGGGCTACCTTCGCGATGTCGGTGCCCAGCCCGCGGCCAGCGCCGGTGATGAACCAGACCTTCTTGTTGGCTGTGTTGTCGTTTTGCAAAGTGGTGGTGTTCTGGTCAGTCATGTGTAGGTTCGGTCTTTCCTTGGGTGCGTCCCGGCTGCGCGTGAGAGCGCGCGGGGGCGGTGGATCCGCCGGCAGGATCGCCTGCGGTGGTTGTTTCGGGCGGCGATGCCGCCCAGCTGGCGAGGAAGGCCAGCGCGTTTCCGGAGGCGGAGGCTGGCTCCGCGGTGAAGGTAAACAAGGTCTGTCCCTCGTCGCCGGGGAGGTGGAGCGTCTCGAACTGCAGGGACAGGTCTCCGGCGACCGGGTGGTGGAAGCGCTTGGTTCCCGTGGTGTGGATCCGCACGTCATGCCCGGCCCAGAGCGCGGCGAACAGACTGCTGCCCGTGGTGAGTTCGCCGACCAGCTCGTTCAGCGCCCGGTCGTGGGGATTCCGGCCCGTTTCCAGGCGAAGCATCGCCACTGTGGTGGCCGCGATCGCGTTCCAGTCGGGGTAGAAGTCGGTTGCTCCGGGGTGGAGGAAGAGGTACCGTGCCTGGTTCGGCAGCCGGCCCGGTCTATCCGGCCCCGTCGACACAGCCGAGTTAAATACCTCCGCGTACAGCGCCCGTCCCAGCAGATTGGCAGCGAGGACGTCGCCGCGGCCGTTCTGCACCATGGCGGCCACTCCGGTCATCCCGTCCAGCAGCCGCAGCACCCCGGGACGGACCCGCTGCTGCGGCAGCCGGCGTGGCGTCCGGCGCGACGGCGTGTTGGCCGTCCGTGCCAGGTCCATCAGGTGGGCGCGCTCGGCCTCATCCAGCTGCAGGGCTGAGGCCACAGCTTCGAGCACCGAATCGGAGACGCCGCGGAGGCTGCCGCGTTCCAGCCGCGTGTAGTAGTCCGTGCTCACCCCCGCGAGCTGCGCCACTTCCTCCCGGCGCAGGCCCGGCACACGCCGCAGGTCCCCGTAGCTGGGGGTGCCAGCCTTCTCCGGGCTGATCTTCGCGCGGCGCGAGATCAGGAACTCACGAATCTCTTCTTTTCTGTCCACACCCACCACGCTACGCAGCACGAGGAGGCGGTGGCAGTGTCCATCAGACACCCCCAGCCCTGCCGGAGACAGAAGCCGTCAAGGAAGAAACAAAACGCCCGACGGCGGGGGCCTGCCGCCGTCGGGCGTTTCCGTTTGAGGAAGGTCGTCCCTCTAGTGCGTCAGGTCCTTGCCCTTGGTTTCCGGAAGTTTCCAGGCCACCACAGTGGAGATCGCCAAGAGTGCAACCACGTAAACAGTGAAGGCTGAGGGTCCGAAGGCAGCGTTGGACCAGCTCTGCAAATACGGTGCCGTACCACCAAAGATTGCCACTGCTACCGCGTACGGCACTGCCACGCCGACGGTGCGGATCCGGGTGGGGAAAAGTTCGGCGAAGACTGCCGGGGTGACGGCCAGCGTGGCTCCCATCAGCAGCAGGATGAGGGTTGCCGGGAGGAACAGGGACCAGAAGCTCTGGCCTACGGTGTTGACGAGGAGCGGGAACAGCACGATGGGCGCACCGGTGCCGATCATCATGCTGGCGCGGCGGCCGAAGCGGTCTGAGAACCTGCCCCAGAAGGGCAAGGAGATGATCAGGACCACGTTGCTCAGGACGCTCGCCAGCAGTGCCGTTCCCTGATCCATCTTGTGGATCAGGACGGCTTGCTGGACTGCACTCACGGACCACACGTAATAGCAGACGGTGGCACCGATGCCCAGGCCGATGACCCGGAGGGCCGAGCGCCAGTTCCGGCGGATTTCGGGCCAGATCGGCGTACGAACGGTGGCCTTGGCGGCCGTGAACGCTTCGGTCTCCTTCATCCGGGACCGTGCGATGAGGGTGTACAGGCCCAGCACGGCGCCAATGATGAAGGGGACGCGCCAGCCCCAGGCCTGCATGTCCTGCTTACTCAGCACGAGGTTGAGGAGGTAGCCGAAGAGCAGCCCGATCACGATGCCGGATGTCCCGGAAACATAGATCAGCGAGGACCACAGGCCTCGGCGTGCCGCCGGGGCCGACTCCGCAATGTACGTCTGGGCGGACGGCATTTCGCCGCCGTGCGCCAGGCCCTGCAGCAGGCGGGCGGTCAGGAGCACCACCGCGGCCCAGGCTCCGGCGGCGCCGTACGTGGGAACCAGGCCGATCATCAGCGAACCGAGGGACGCCAGGCCCACCGTGGAGATCATGGAGGCGCGGCGGCCTAGGTGGTCGGCCAGCCAGCCGAACACGAAGCCGCCCACCGGCCTGGCGACGAATCCGACGGCGAACACGGCCATCGCTCCTAGGAGCGCGGCCAAGGGGTCCTTGGGGTTGAACACCTCGGTGGCAAAGTAGATGGCGAAGGCTGAGTAGATCCCCCAGTCGTACCATTCCAGGGCGTTGCCCATGCCGGTGGCAAGGAGGGTCTGCCGCTGCTCCTTGGTGGCCTTGATGGGCGCGGCGGTGGTGGGGTTCTGCAGGGCCGAATCCTCGGCCAGCTGATCGCGGGCGCGGGTAGCTGAATCGTGGGTCATGGGGTTTCCTTGGGTGGGAGCCGGGAGAGCCGGGTCAGGCGGCGGCGAGCTGGGCCAGCCGTGCTACGGCGAGCTGGGTGTAGAGGGCGGTTCCGTCCACCAGCACGCTGTCATCGAACGTGGCGCGGGGTGAATGGTTGAAGGCTGCGTCCTGACCGCCGCCAAGCGGGGTGGCGTCCAGGCAGACGAAGCTGCCCGGTACCCGGGCCAGGACATCGGCGAAGTCCTCGGAGCCGCCCAGCGGTGCCGGCAGCGTGTGGTGGCGTTCGGCGCCGAAGAGCTCATGGATCTGTTCGGCGGCAAAGGCGGTGTGGGCTTCATCAGTGACGGTGACGCGTCCTCCCACGTGGTAGTTGATGTCCACTTCCAATCCGTGGGCTGAGGCGATGCCTTTCAGCAGGCGCGGGATGGCCGACTGCATTTTGGTGCGGGCTTCGTCCGAGTACATCCGCAGGCTGGCACCGAATTCGGCCGTGTCCGGGATGACGTTGATGGCCTCGCCCGCCCTGACCATGCCCACCGAGACCACTACGGGATCGTGGGCGTTGAACTGCCGAGTGACCATGTGTTGGAGGCCCAGGATCATTTCGGCCATCACGGGGACGGGATCCTTTGCCTGGTGTGGCGCCGAGCCGTGGCCGCCCCTGCCGATGACCTTTACGAAGAGGGCGTCGGCGGCGGACATCATCACTCCGGCCCTGGTTTCGAACCGGCCGGTGTTGCCACCTGCGCTGAAGACGTGCAGCCCATACGCGGCGTCGGCCTGGCGGCCGGACAGCTCCAGGATGCCTTCCCCGATCATCAGCGGGGCGCCGGCCAGCTGTTCCTCCGCCGGCTGGAACATGAGGACGACGTCGCCCGCGAGCTGGTGCCGCCGCTCGGCAAGCAGCCGCGCGGCGCCCACCAGCATGGACGTGTGCAGGTCGTGGCCGCAGGCATGCATCCGGTTCGGCGTCGTGGACGCGAAGCCGACGCCGGTTTCCTCCTGCAGCGGCAATGCATCCATGTCGGCGCGGAGCAGGACAGTGGGGCGGTCGACGGCGGACGGGTCACCGGCGGTGCCGCGCAGAACTGCTCCCACGGAGGTGAGCCCCTTGCCCAGAGTGATTTCCAGCGGCAGGTCGGACAATGCCTCCAGCACCTTCTCCTGGGTGCGGGGCAGCTCCAGGCCCAGTTCGGGATGGCGGTGCAGGTCGTGGCGCAACTGGACGATGTCGCCGTGGAGCTCGCGGGCGTCTTCAAGAATTCGGGCGACGGACACGGAGTGTTCCCTTCGGATGAACGGGGTTGTCCACTAACTGTGGATTGGCTTCCTTCGAGTATGTGAGCTGCGCTACCTGCCGTCCATGACCTATTTCGCAGCAATTGCATGCCGTTCCGGCATGAAGCGGGCTGGGCAGGGCAAACTTCAGTCCAGCGTGAATTCCGGCGCCCCGGGAACGGAGGCCAGGAGTTTGCGCGTGTACTCGTGCTGCGGGTCGCGGTACACGGCGTCGATGGTGCCCTCCTCCACGATGCGGCCCTGGAACATCACCACCACGTCGTCACAGACTTCCTGCACCACGGCCAGGTTGTGCGAGATGAACAGCATGGCGCTGTCCACGGTGCCGCGCATTCCCTGCAGCAGCCGGACAATGTCCGCCTGGACCGACACGTCCAGCGCAGACGTGATCTCGTCGGCAATAACGAGTTTGGGCTCCAGCATCAGCGCCCGCGCGATGGCGATCCGTTGCCGCTGCCCGCCGGAGAACTCATGCGGGTACTTGTCCGCCACGGAGGGGTCCAGCTTGACCCGCTCAAGTGCCGCGGCGATGGCATCCCGATGCCTGACCGGGTCGGCTCCCCGAGGGTCCAGGGCCTCGGCCAGCGTCTGGCCGGTAGTGCGCCGCGGGCTGAGCGACGAGTACGGGTCCTGGGGAATGTACTGGACTTCCCGGCGCATCTGCTGCCGGGCTTTGCCGTGCACTTTGGTGAAATCCGCATTGCCGATGAGCACTTCACCGCTGGTGGGCCTGTTAATCCCCACCAGCGTCTTGCCGAGTGTGGACTTCCCGGACCCGGATTCGCCCACCAGGCCAACCACCCTGCCCGCCGGCACGGCCAGGGTGACGTCCTTCAGGACATGGGCCGCGCCAAAGCTGACGTTCAGCTTCCGTACCGCTGCGGCGTGGGGTGCCCCTGCCGCCGTCGGCGCCTCAGTGACAGCAATGTTGGTGTGTGGGTTCATGGTGTGTCGGCTCCTGCGGTGGCCGGCGTGCGGCCGAGATCCAGGACGGGGATCGCGGCCAGCAGTGCCTTGGTGTAGGGGTGGTGGACATTCCGTGCGGCCAGCTGTGCGGAGGTCAGCCGTTCGACGATCTCGCCGGATTTCATCACCAGGATGGTGTCGCAGAGCGCCTCCACCACACCCAGGTCATGCGAGATGAACAGCATCGCCGTTCCCTGTTCCCGGTGGATCCGCCGGAACTGGCGCAGGACTTCAGCCTGCACGGTGACGTCCAGTGCCGTCGTCGGCTCATCTGCCACGATCAGTTTGGGCGAGGTGACGATGGACGCCGCGATCATGGCCCGTTGGCGCATGCCGCCGGAGAGCTCATGGGGGTGCTGGCGGAGCCGCTTGGCCGGCTCGGTGATGTTGACGGCGGCGAGCGCTTCGGTGATGACCTTCCGGGCCGCGGCACCACCCATGCCCAGATGGGTGCGCAGGACCTCCGTCAGCTGGGAGCCCATGCGCAGGGAAGGGTTGAACGTGGTGCCGGGGTCCTGGTAGACGATGCTGATTTCCTTGGCCAGCCGTGACTGGTGGGGTTCGGCCAGCATGTTCATGTCCGCCACCCGCAGCAGACCGGCCTCAACGTCGAGGTCCTCGGAAGGCAGGCCGGCGATGGCCATCGCCGTGAGTGACTTTCCGGAGCCGGACTCCCCCACGAGCGCCACCACCTCGCCGGGGTTGATGGTGAAGGACACACCTTTCACCAGTTCCTGGCGGCCCGGGATGCTGATCCGCAGGTTCTCCACCCGCACCAGCGCTTCGTCCGCTGCCGGGACGGCTACCGTTCTGTTGCGCTGCAGGGTCTGGCGGAAGAACCGCCGTTTGGCCCTGGGGTCCGCGTGGGCGGCGAGCGCGTCGCCGATCAGCATGACCGACAGGCCAGTCAGCGCGATCATGATTGACGGACCCACGGCCTCAATCGGCTGGGTGTAGAGCGCGCCGAGGCTGTCATTGAGGAGCCGGCCGAAATCATACTCCGGGGACTGCACGCCAAGCCCGATGAAGGACAGGGCGGAGATTTCCACCAGGGACAGGGCGAACACAGTGGCGGAGAGGATCAGCAGCGGCTCGGCCATGTTCGGCAGCATGTGCCGCACGGCGATGCGGACCGGGCTGACGCCCAGGAGCCGGGCCGTGACCACGTATTCGCTGCTGGAGACGGAGGAGGCCAGGTTGGCCGTGATCCGGGCGAACCCTGGGATCCCGGCGATCCCGATCGCGATGACCGCCGAGGAAACCCCGGGTTCGAGCACTGCGGCGATCACCAGTGCGAAGATCAGGCTGGGGTAGGCCACAGCGGTTTCCAGGACACGCAGGGCAGCCTCCCGGACGCGCCGGCCGGACAGCCAGATGGCAAGGCCAATGACGGCGCCTGCCAGCACCGTGATCGCGGCCGCCCCTGCGGTCATGAGCAGGGTCAGCCGGGTGGCCACCAGTGCGCGCGCCAGCAGGTCCCGGCCGAAGTCATCGGTGCCCAGCCAGTGCGCGGCGCTGGGTCCCTGGGCGGCGTTGGGGGTCAGCTGCTCGGCTGCCTGCTTCAGGGTCAGCGGTGCAATGACGGCGATGAGGATCAGGGCAATCATCAGCACGGCGCCGGTCACCATGGCGGGAGTCCAGAACTCCCGGCTCCTAAACCTAGACGTCATGGGTGGTTCCTCCGAGGTTGCGGGGGTCGATGATGGCCAGGATCAGGTCCACCAGGATGATGATGAGGGTGGCCAGCAGCCCGAGGACCAGGATGATGCCCCGGATCACGGGGTAGTCGCGCTGCAGGATGGCGTTGACGATTCCCTGCCCCAGCCCGGGCCAGGCGAACACGGTTTCAATCACCACGGCGCCGCCCAGCTGTGCAGCCAGGATCAGGCCGGAGAGGGTCAGCGTGGTGGTCACCAGGTTCGGCAGGACGTAGCGTGCGTTGGTCCGCAGCACGCTGAGCCGCCAGCCGCGGGCCGTGCGGATGTAGTCCTTCTCCAACACCGCCGCTGTTTCGCGACGCACGATCCGCGAGATCACGCATGCAGGCCCCAGCATCAGTGCCGCCGTGGGTAGCACCAGCGAGTTCAGTGTTGCGGCGCCGGCTGCCGGGAACCAGCGAAGTGTCACGGCAAACACCACCACCAGCAGGGTGGCCACCACGTACTGGGGAACGGAGTAGATCAGGCTGGTGGCGAAGTTGAACCCGGCGTCCAGCCATCTGTTCCGGCCGCCGCGGGTCAGGATGGCCACCGTCATTCCCAGCGGCACGGCTATGGCCAGCAGCAGGACGATGGCCAGAAGTGCGATCTCCGCGGTGAACGGGAACCGTGTGAAGATCAGGGCGGACACGCTTTCACCGCTGATGAACGAGGCACCCATGTCCAGGCGCAGGACGCCGGAAACGTAGTTCAGGAACTGGGTGAGGAGGGGCAGATCGAGGCCCAGCTCGGTCCGGACGGTGGCAATCTGCGCGGGGCTGGCGCCCTCACCGGCGGCGATGACGGCCGGGTCCCCGGGGATCAGCGGGACAATCAGGAACGTCACAATCACCAGGACGGCGAAGGAGAGCAGCAGCCCGCCGAGCCGGCGCAGCGAGAATCCCAGCCACGGGTGGCGGAGGTAGCGGCTCCCCGCACTCCCGGCGCCAACGCCGGGAGTGCGGGAAGCATCAGCAATGCTTGGAGCAGTCATGGCTGGTAACCGGGCTACTTCGTGATCCGCATGGTGCTCTCGTCCGGCTGGCCATTCATGGTGTGCATGGCGAAGCCGGAGCGGATGGTCACGCGCGAGGGCAGGCTGGCGAGCGGAATCACGTGGGCCTCGCTGATCATGAGCTTCTGCGCTTCCTGGTAGGTCCCGCAGCGCTCGGTGTCATCGGTCTGGGTCATGGCCTTGGCCACCAGGTCAAGGACGGGCCGGTTCTCCAGGCCGCCCCAGTTGAGGCCGCCCTTTTCCACCGGGGTTCCGATGACCGTGGAGAGCGCCCCGTACATGGTGCCGCCGGCGTTGATGCCGCCCATGACGGTGATGTCCCACGTGTCCAGCTTCTGTGTGAGGTCGGTGCTCCAGGTGGCCAGGTCCACGTTGCGCAGTTCAATGTCTGCGCCGGCGGAGCGGAGCGCCTCGGCAACATAGGTGTTGGCGGCGCCGTTGGGGCCAAAGACCTGTGCACCCACCATGCGGATCTTGACGCCGGCCAGGGCGGCCTTCGCTGCTGCGGGGTCGGGCTTGATGAGCAGTCCGGCGTCCTGGTTGGAGCACGGCACGCCCGGGTGGGCGAACGACGAGTAGAGCTCGCCAAGGCCGCCGGAGGCCGCCTGGTTGAAGGCCGTGGCATCCAGGGCCTGGGCAACGGCCTGGCGAAGGGCCGGGTCGTTGAAGGGGTG
This sequence comes from Pseudarthrobacter sulfonivorans, assembly GCF_031454915.1. Taxonomy (GTDB): domain Bacteria; phylum Actinomycetota; class Actinomycetes; order Actinomycetales; family Micrococcaceae; genus Arthrobacter; species Arthrobacter sulfonivorans_C. The sequence continues at coordinate 465,492 of NZ_JAVDRS010000003.1, forward strand.
GCCGGGGCGCTCGTTGAACATCATGTACAGGCTGCCCTGTGGAATCACCTGCGTGCTGAAGTCCTTGTTGCCGTCGAAGCGGGTGGCGTCTTTGCCACGGATGGTGGCGAGGTCCTTAGTGCCGGTCAGGAGTTCGTTGGACACAGCACTGGCGTTGGCGTTGACGCTGGCCTCGATGGTCTTGGCGGGCGTGCCCGGTATCTCGGTCTCGTATTCAGGCCAGGCCTTGAAGTCGTCGCGGAGGGTGAATGTGTAGGCCACGCCGTGCTGCTTTTTGGTCAGGGTGTACGGCCCGGAGAACGCCCCGGGGACGTCTCCCGCGGTCAGCGCCTTGGGGTCTTTGAGGCCGGCCGGGCAGACGATGCCGGTGGCGTGCAGGCTCAGGCCCTGGAGGAGGTCGGACCACGGCTGGGCCAGCTTCACGGTGACAGTGCCGGAGGCGTCATCGGCCGTGACGGTGGCGGGCCCCTCGCCCAGGACGAGCGGACGGAAGCTGGATTTGCTGTCCGGGGACGCGAACACCTTGAGCGATTCCGCCACAACGTTCGCGGTGATCGGGGTGCCGTCCGCGCAGGTGGCACCGCTGCGGATGGTGAACGTGCCCTGCGTGGGGGTGATCTCCCACTTAGTGGCAAGGTCCGGCACGATCTTGTTGTTCTCGTCGCGGCGCACCAGTGTGGAGAACAGGAGGCGGTTGATGCCGTAGTCGTCGGCGTTGCGGACCTCTACCGGAGCAAAACTCGTGGGGTCGGCGTTGACCACAGTCCGGATAGTGTCGGTGGAAACCTGCCGGGCGGATGTGGAACCGGTGGTGGCGGTGCCGGTGGTGCAGCCGGTGGCTGCGACGGCGATTGCCACAGCAGCTGCGGCCAACGGAGCGAGCCTGCGGCCGCGCCGGGCCGCATTGCCTGCGGTGGGCGGGAAAATCTGAGTCACGATGGGGTCCTTTGGTTGGTCCAATGCGAGGGCAGGAGCCACGGCGTGACGCGGCGGCGGACACCTGCAGATCGAGTATGTGACCCGGATCTCAGAACGTCTAAGACTGATTGTTTAGACATGCCATGCCCTTTCGGCATGGAGTGCGGAGTTCCGCGGCGCCTGAGGGAGGAGGGCCGCCAGCCAGGCGCGGCCAGCGTCACAGGCACCGGCATATGACCCGTTTGTTGCGGACCCGGTGGCGGGAAACCGCCGGCAGCACCCTTACCCTGTTCCGGTGACCCCCACCCTCTTTGCCAATGCGCACTTCCATACCCTCAACCCGGAGCAGCCCCGGGCCGAAGCCCTCCTCGTTACTGACGGCGTCGTCCTGGCAGCCGGTCCGGCAGACGAACTCCGTGCCCACGCACCCGCCGGAACCAACACCGTGGACCTGGGCAACGCCGTCGTGATTCCAGGGATGACCGACGCCCACATCCATACCGCCAGCCTGGCCCGGTCCATGCACGAGGTGGACCTTCGGGGCGCGCGCAGCCTGGCCGAAGCGTTGGCCAGCGTCAGTGCTATCTTGCCGCGGTACCGTGCCGGCGCGTGGATTCTGGGCGGCTGGTGGGATTTCAACAAGTGGGAGGTTCCGGTGCAGCCGGACAGGGCCAGCCTGGACGCGGCCTGCCCGCGCAATCCTGTGGCGCTGACCAGCGCGGACGGCCACACGGTCTGGGCCAACTCGCAGGCATTGCAGCTGCTGGGCATCACCAGGGACACACCTTCCCCTGCGGGTGGGGAAATAGTCCGTGATACCGCCGGCGAGGCCACCGGGATCCTGCGCGAAAGCGCCGTCTACCCGGTGCGGATACTGGCGGCTTCCGGGGTCTCCGGAAACCTTCCGGAGCAGCTGCGGGAGGCTCAGCGCTACCTGCTGTCCCTGGGCATCACCGGCGTGCACGATATCGACGGAGCTGATGCCCTGGCCGCCTACCGGACCATCCGCGAAGAGGGAGGGCTGGCCCTGCGCGTCCACAAACTGCTGGCCCAGGATGATCTTGAGGCCTCCATTGCCGCGGGCGTCCGGACCGGCCAAGGTGACAGCTGGATCCGGCACGGGGCCGTGAAGATTTTTGCCGACGGCGCGGCGGGCTCGCACACCTGCCATATGAGCCAGCCCTTTCCGGGCGGCACCGGCCACGGCGTGGAGGTGACGGCCTATCCAGAGTTGCTGGCGCTGGCCGGCCGCGCGGCGGAGGCGGGCATCGCCGTCGCGGTCCATGCCATCGGCGACCGCGCCAACACCCTGGTGCTGGACGCCCTGGCCGCGATCCGGGACACCACCGTGCGGAACAGGCTGCGTCACCGGATCGAGCACGTGCAGTTCCTGCAGCCCGCGGACGTGCCCCGGCTGGCCGAACTGGGCGTGGTGGCGTCCATGCAGCCGCAGCACTGCCCCAGTGACCTGCCCATTCTGGGCATGGTGGAAGGCAGGGGCCTGGCGTCCTATGCGTGGCGGAGCCTGCTGGACGCAGGCGCCACGGTGGCCTTCGGTTCCGACTCCCCCGTAGAGATCCCCAACCCGCTCCACGGGCTGCACGCCGCCCTCACGCGGACAACCGCCGCCGGGGAGCCCGACGGCGGGTGGGAACCGCAGGAGCGGATCTCGCTGGCCGAGGCACTGCACGCCTACTGCGTTGCCCCGGCCTTCGCCTCAGGCGAGGAAGCCGCCAAGGGCACGCTGGCCCCCGGAATGCTCGCCGACTTCGCGGCGCTGGACACCGACATCTTCACGGCAGACCCCGCCGGGATCAGGGACACCAAGGTCCTCATGACCGTCACCGGCGGGGCTGTGCGATACCGGAACGACGCCTGACCTTGGCGTCGGGGCTGGGTGCCTGGGCGGGACGCCTAAGCTAGGCGGCCCGCACCTTTGAGGTGGCGATGGCGCCGCCCAGCGAGATCAGGCCAATAACCACCAGGAGCGAGGCCGGTCCCCACGACGCGTTGCCGGAGACAGTGAGGAAGACCGTGGCGAGCGCCGGCATGAACCCGGCCACAACGGCTGACAGGTTGGCGGACAGCCCCATGCCGGTGTACTTGACCTCTGCCGGGAAGAGCCGGTCGATCAGTGCGCCGATGATGGCATAGGTGATGGCGCAAGGGCCGAAGGCCAGCACCATGGCCAGGATGATCAGTCCCGGATCCCTGCTGTCCACGAGCCAGAAGATGGGGAAGGCCAGGACTATAAAGATCGAGTAGCCGATGATGCCCACCCGTGCCGCGCCGAAGCGGTCGGCAAGGCGGCCGGCGAGCACAGTCATGACCATTTGGGCCACGGCGCCGATGGTCATGGCCGTAAGGATCACGGTGGACGGCAGTCCCAGGACCCGGGTGACGTAGCTGATCATGAACGTGGTGAGGATGAAGAAGCCGGCGTTGCCCACCAGGTACGTGCACACACCGATGGCGAGCTTCGCTTTGTACTGGCGGAACAGTTCGACGATCGGGGCCTTCTTGGTTCCGTCACTGGCCTTAAGCTCCTGGAACTCCGGCGTCTCCTCCACGTTCCAGCGGAGCCAGAGCGCCACGGCCACCAGGACAATCGAGGCGATGAACGGCAGCCGCCAGCCCCAGGACATGAAGTCGTCCCTGGGCAACAGGGCCACCAGCGTGATGGCACCGGTGGAGAGCAGCGTGCCTACGGGCGACCCCAGCTGGACCAGCGCCGCGTACAGCCCGCGGCGTTTCGCCGGGGCGTACTCGATGGCCATCAGGGTGGCACCGCCCCACTCGCCGCCCGTGGCGATGCCCTGGACTGCCCGCAGGAGAGTCAGCAGCACGGGAGCGACGACGCCGGCTGTTTCGTAGGTGGGCAGCAGGCCCATGAGCGTCGAGGCGGCACCCATGATCATCACGGTGGCTACCAGGGCTCCGCGCCGGCCGTACTTGTCACCGACGTGGCCGAAGATGAGCGCGCCGACGGGGCGGGCGATGAACGCTGCGCTGAAGCTGAGGAATGCCGAGACGGTGGAGGCCACGGGATCACTGCCGGGGAAGAACAGCGGCGCGAAGACGATCGCGGCGGTGGTTCCGAAGAGGAAGAAGTCGTACCACTCCAGCGCCGTGCCGATGAAGGCGGCGGCCACCACCTTGCCGGGGCTCGACGGGCCCGCTGCGTGGGATGGCGGTGCTGCAGTCGGTGAGCTCGCTGCTCGTGATTCTTGATGTGTCATGGGGTCCTCAAATGGCGGTGCAATGTTGATGGGCTGTGAGCGCGGACGGCTCTGCCCATGAAACGTACTGTGAGGCGCTGCATACCCGCCAATACTTCTTCTTGCGTTTAGGTATACCCAAAGAGCATGCTGTTGCGATGAACCTTCGCCGCCTGCAGTACTTCCTGGCCGTTGTGGACGCCGGCACCGTGACTGCCGCCGCCGAACGGATCCACATTGCCCAGCCCGCACTCAGCCGGCAAATCAAGACCCTGGAAAACGAGCTCAAACTACGCCTGTTTGAGGCGCAGGGCAACAAGCTGGCGCTCACCCCCGCCGGGCGCGCGTTCATCCCCGCCGCCCGCCGCCTCATGCTGGAGACCCAGGGCCTGGAAGCTGCCGCGGACGCCCTGCGCACGGGACGGGTGGCCACCCTGGTTGCGGCGGCCACGGCCGCTTCCGTCCGCGGTTTCCTGGCGCCCTACATCGCCACGACGGGCCCGGGAGATCCGCTCATCATCACGAAGGAAACCAGCCACTTCGCCCTTGCCGAGGCGCTGCTCCACGGCTGCGATTTTGCCGTCTCGCCCGCGCCGCCGGAGCCGGGCCTGGCCACCATGGCGTTGGGCAGCATCCCCTTGACCGCATACGTGGCAGCAGGCCATGAATGGGCCCTCGACGGCGTCACTGAACTCCCGCTGTCCGTCCTGTCCGGCCAGCACGCCATCCTCCCCTCCCACCAGAGCGTCAGCCGCTACATCCTGGACGACGCCCTGAACCAGGCCCACCTCAGCTTCCGCGAGGTGTCTGAATGCGATGACGGGCAAACCATCATGGCGCTGGCAGCCGCCGGGCACGGGATCGGGGTGACCACGGACCTCCCCGCCTACGGCACCCATCCCATCCGTATTCTGGCAGGAACGGACGCGCGGCCGGGGCCGGCCCTGCGGCTACCCCTGCACACCGCCTGGATCCCCGGCCATTTCGCCGAGGACACCATCCGGGCGGTGGCACGGCGGATCCGCGACTTCCTCAACCAGCAGGGCGCCGTCATTAGGGACGAGGCGAAGGCACAAGAGCATGCCTGATGGGCATGCCTCCTCAACTAAATAGACATTAGACAGCATGAATCCCGCTTCCGATACTTGATGGAACGCAAGCATCCACACAGATCGGAAGAACTGCATGCTCTTGGACGCGCTCTACACCAACGGATCGTTCTACACCCAGGACGCCCGGCGTCCGCGGGCGCACAGCGTTGGCGTTCACCGCGGGCGCATCATCAGCCTCGACGACGAACTGCCCGCCTCACTCTTCCGCGACGTGTTCGACCTGGCGGGCGCCGCCGTCGTCCCCGGTTTTAATGATGCCCACTGCCACCTGAGTTATGTGGGCCAGGCGCTTGTCCAGGCCGATCTCCGCCCGGCCGCGTGCGGCACCATGGACGAACTGCTCGCCGCCGTGGACCGCGCCTGCCGGGCCGCGCCGGAAGGTGCATGGATCCAGGGTGCCGGCTACGACCAGAATCATCTGGGCAACCGGCACCCCACGGCGGAGCAGCTCGATGCCGTCAGCCATGGCCATCCGGTGTGGCTGATGCACAACTCCCGGCACATGGGGGTGGCCAACACGGCCGCTTTCGAACGGGCCGGCTATCCCGGCCGCCGCAATGTCACCGCGCCCGACGGCGGGGCCGCACCTGCCGATGCGGACGGGAGGGCCATCGGGCTGCTTCAGGAGACTGCCCGGGCACTGGTCATGGACGCCATCCCCGGACCCGGAGTGGATGACGTGGCCGAGATGGTGGGCGCGGGCAGCGCCGCCCTGCTGGAACTCGGCGTCACCAGCATCACCGAGCCCGGCCTGGGCGCGCCGCAGCACATTGGGCACAGCCTGTCCGATATTGCCGGCTACCAGGCCGCTCGGGATGCCGGGAAACTCGGCGTGCGTGCCACGGTGATGCCCTACCTGACCACGCTGCACGGGCTGGGCGACGCCGAGCAGGACGGAGCATCCGGCACACTGCCCGTTGCCCGGATGGGCCTGGACCTGGGCATGCGCTCCGGCTTCGGCGACGAATGGCTCCGGCTGGGCCCGGCCAAGATCCTCTCCGACGGTTCGCTGATCGGCCGCAGCGCATTTATGTGCTGCGACTACCAGCAGGCGGCCGGCGAGCCGGAAGGCAACCGCGGGCTCCTGCAGTTTCCGGCCCAGGAACTCCGCCGCCGCGTCATCGGCGCCCACCGCGCGGGCTGGCAGGTGGCAACGCACGCCATCGGTGATGCCGCACTGGATGTGGTGCTGGACATCTTTGAAGAAGCCCAGAAGCTCTATCCCCGCCCTGATGCGCGCCACCGGGTGGAACATGTGAACGTGGCCGGCGATGATCAGATCAAGAGGCTGGCCTCCTTGGGCCTGATCCCCGTCCCGCAGGGCCGCTTCATCAGCGAGCTCGGCGACGGCGCGGCACGGGCCCTGGGACCGGAACGGGCCCGCCTTGCGTACCGCGTGAAGTCCCTTCTTGATGCCGGCATCGAGATCCCTGCCAGCTCGGACGCGCCTGTGGTGTCCGGGGACCCGCTCCTGAACATCCACGATCTGGTGAACCGGCGGACGTCCTCAGGCGCCGACTTCGGTCCGGAGGAACGCATCAGCGTCGCCCAGGCAGTGCGCGCCTACACCGTGGGCAGCGCGCACGCGGTGCACGAAGACCACTACAAGGGCTCGCTGGCACCGGGCATGCTGGCCGATTTCGTTGCGCTGACCGAGGACATCTACGAGGTTCCCGCCGACACCATTCGTGAGGTCCGCGCTGCGGCCACCGTGGTGGGCGGCCAGCTGGTGCACGGCAGCCTGCAGGCCTAAAGCGGCCTTCCGGGTTCACCGAGCGGTCCCGCGCTCCGCGCGCAGCGGCGATCACCGCCGTCGTACTTCATGCTTTTTAGTTATTTCTTTTCAGCTTTATATGTATTAGACAGCATGAACTCGGCTGCCAATACTTGAGGAAACCCTTAGCGCCGGCATCGAAGCTGGCCGCCCACCGATTGCCAGATCCCTGGCCACCCTGATGAGGAGCACCACTTTGGAAACGACAACCCACGCCGGCCAGGCGATCGTTGATTCGCTTGCCCTGCACGGCGTCAACCGCGTATTCGCGGTTCCCGGCGAAAGCTACCTGGCCGTTCTCGACGGACTGCACGGGGCTGACATCGAGACCATTGTGTGCCGCCAGGAGGGCGGCGCCGCCTACATGGCCGAGGCTCACGGAAAGTTCACCGGCCAGCCCGGCGTAGCCATGGTGACCCGTGGGCCGGGAGCCGCAAATGCTTTCGTTGCCGTCCACGCCGCCTGGCAGGATGCAACGCCCATGGTCCTGTTTGTAGGCCTGATCCCCATGGCGGACCGCGAACGCGAGTCCTTCCAGGAGTTCGATCCGAAGGCTTGGTTCGGGACGCAGGCCAAGCGCGTCCTGGTCCTGGACGAAGCCTCGCGGGCCTCGGAAGTGGTGGCCGAAGCGTTCTTCGCCGCCAAGTCCGGCCGGCCCGGACCCGTGATTGTGGGCCTGCCGGAGGACGTCATCACCCATGAGTTCACCGGTGAGCTGCACCGGCCGATCACCGTGGCCGAGGGGTCGGTGTCCGCCGCGGAGCTGGAAGTGGTCCGCACCGCCCTGGCCGGGGCAGAGAAGCCCGCCCTCTTCGTGGGCGGCCAGCGCTGGACCCCCGCCGCTGCAGCCGAAATCACCATGTTCGCCGAGGCCAACGGCATCCCCGTCATCCAGGACTGGCGCGCCTCGGACCGCATCCCGTTCAATTCCGAGGTGTTCGTCGGCGCCCTGGGATACGGCCGCACCGCTGAGACCGCCCGGATCTTCGCCGAGGCCGATGTACTCCTGGCCATCGGTGCTGTGCCCACCGACGTGCCGACCGACGGCTACACCCTCCGGCAGTCGCTGGACGCCACGAACATCGTGGTCAACATCGACAGCTCCCTGCGGGGACGCTCCGGCGCCGTGACGGCCCACATCCTGGCCAGCCCGGTAGCGTTTGCCGATGCCGTCAAAGACCTGCGGCTTGGAAAGGCCGCCCAGTGGGACTCCTGGCGCGCTGCCGGCCGGGCCGCGCAGGCTGGGTTCAGCGAACTTCCGGACCTGGCATCCCTTCCCGCCACGCGCGAAGGCACCGGGCACATGACCGCAGTGGTGTCCGAACTGGTCCGGCGCCTGCCGCAGGATGCCGTGTACAGCTTCGGCGCCGGCAACCACTGCGCCTGGGCCCAGCGGTACCTGCCCACCAATGTGTTCCCGTCGCAGCTGAGCATGCGCAACGGTTCCATGGGCTACAGCGTTCCGGCGGCAGTGGCCGCCTCCTTGCAGAGCCCGGAGCGTCTGGCCGTGGCGGTCGCCGGCGACGGGGAATTCCTGATGAACGGCCAGGAGTTCGCCACCGCAGTGCAGTACGGCGCCGCGATGCTCATCATCGTGATGGACAACGGCCAGTACGGCACCATCCGCGACCACCAGGAGCACCATTTCCCGGGCCGCGTCAGCGGCACCCAGCTCGCCAACCCCGATTTCGCGGCCTTCGCGCGCGCGTTCGGCGGCCACGGCGAAACTGTGACCAGCGACGAGCAGGCCGCGATCGCCGTCGAACGTTCCCTTAAGGCCGTCCAGGACCAGCGCATCCCGGCCATCATCCACGTCATCACCGACCCCGCGATCGCCCTCCCCTAACCGATCCAACCCGATTGAAGGAGCACAGCATGAGCCTCTATGCCGTCACCAACCCGGCCACCGGGGAGACCGTCAAGGCCTATCCCACCGCCACCGATGAGCAGATCCACGCCGCAGTAGCCACCGCCGAAGCCGCCTTCAAGGCCTGGAACCGGACGGCGCTTGCGGACCGGGTGAAGGTGCTGGGCCGCGTGGCCGAGCTGTACACCGAGCGCCGCGACGAGCTTGCCGCGATCGTCACCCGGGAGATGGGCAAACCCGTCTTCCAGGCGCAAATCGAGGTGGACATCGTGGCGTCCATCTACCGGTACTACGCCGAGAACGGCCCGGCCTTCCTCGAGGACGAGGAGCTGGAGGTCGCCGCCGGCGGCACGGCGATTGTCCGCAAGGACGGGCTAGGGGTGCTGCTGGGGATCATGCCGTGGAACTTCCCGTACTACCAGGTGGCCAGGTTCGCCGCGCCAAACCTGATGAACGGCAACACCATCCTGCTCAAGCACGCCCCGCAGTGCCCGGAATCCGCGCTGGCCATGGAGCAGATCTTCCGCGACGCCGGCGCTCCCGAGGGCGCCTACGTGAACATCTTCGCCACCAATGAACAGGTGGCGGACATCATCGCGGACCCCCGTGTGCAGGGCGTCTCGCTGACGGGTTCGGAGCGCGCAGGATCCGCCGTTGCGGAGATCGCGGGCCGCAACCTCAAGAAGGTGGTGCTGGAGCTCGGTGGCTCAGACCCGTTCCTGGTGCTGGAGTCCGCGGATTTGGACCAGGCTGCCACGCACGCGCTGTTCGGCCGTTTCGGCAACACCGGCCAAGCATGCAACGCGGCCAAGCGGATCATTGTGGCGGACTCCGTGTACGACCGGTTCGTGGAGAAGTTCGTGGCTGCCGTGACCTCCGTGAAGGTGGGCGACCCCACCGAGGCGGACACGTTTATGGGGCCGCTGGCCTCCGCGGCCGCCCTTGATGGGCTGGCGGAGCAGGTGGACGACGCCGTCGCCAGGGGCGCCACGGTGCTCACCGGCGGCGGCCGGCTGGATCAGCCGGGGTCCTGGTTCCAGCCGACGGTCCTGGCGGGAGTTACAGGGGACATGCGCGCATTCTCAGAGGAGCTGTTCGGCCCGGTCGCTGTGCTGTACCGGGTGTCCTCCGAGGATGAGGCGGTGGAGCTGGCCAACAGCTCGGTGTACGGGCTGGGCGCCGTTATCCAGTCCACCGACCCGGCCAGGGCCGCGGAGATCGCCGACCGCCTGGATGCCGGCATGGTGTACATCAACGAAGCTCCCGGTACCGCGGCCGAGCTGCCTTTCGGCGGCATCAAACGCTCCGGCGTGGGCCGCGAACTGGGCAAATCTGGCATGGACGAGTTCGTGAACCGGAAGCTGATCCGTACGGCGAAATAGCCCTCGGAAAAGCGATTTGGAAAACCATCATGAAAAGACGCCAGAACTATCAGTCACCGCCTAAGACACCCATTCCCACCCAGAAAGGACCCCACATGACTACTCTCCCCTCCGACAAGTTTCGGTCCTACGACTTCAGCCACCTCTGCCTTGGTGATCTCATCGAGGCCCGGCAGAACCAGAAAGTTCACCACCGTGGCCACATCGAAGAAGCACACCCGGAAATGGGGGTGTTCTGGATTCAGGACACCATCACGGGCACTCGACGGCTGATCGATTTCGATTCGTTTGAGATCTTTTTTGGACGTCATACGGAAGCCGTGCCGGCCACGGTGTAATCCGGTCTGAAATACGCATATATACGTGAGGCGCCCGCAGACAGGATCTGGGGGCGCCTCACGTTGTTGTTGATTTGAGCTAATTAGAGGTTGCTGCTCCGGCAGCGGCAGCGCTGAAGACCTCGCCGAGGATGGTGGCACCGCTGCGGATATCGTCCAGGGACGGCAGGCAGAAGGACATCCGCAGTTCGCTGTGGCCGCTGCCGTCGGTGTAGAAGGCCGTTCCGGGGACGTACACCACGCCGCGTTCGATGCAGTCGTAGACGAGGGTTTCAGTGTCGATCCCGTCCGGAACCTTGACCCAGAGGTAAAAGCCGCCGGTGGGCCGGTTCCACGTGGTGCCGGCGGGCATGACCTTGGTGAGCGTTTCCACCAGAGCGGTGAACTTCTCCCGGTAGATGGCCCGGTATTCGGCCAGCTTGTCCTCCCAGGCGGGGTCATCGAGGTACGCGCTGATGAGCTGCTGGGAGTACACCGAGGGGTTGAGCTGCGACGTCTCGCTGGCGTTGAGTAGGTGGCCGTAGAGCGATGCCGGCGGAAGGACCCACCCCACGCGGAGCCCGGGCGCGATCATCTTGGAGAAGGAGCCGAAGTACAGGGTGATGTCCTCGAAGCCGGGCTGGATGGCGGGCATGGTTTCGCCGTCGAAGCCCAGGAGCCCGTAGGGGTTGTCCTCGAAGATCAGCAGGTCGTTGCTGCGGCACAGCTCGCCCACCTGCAGGCGGCGTTCGGCGGAGAGGTTCACACCGCCGGGGTTTTGGAAGTTGGGGATGGTGTAGAGGCCTTTGGCGGTCTTGCCGGCTGCGCGAGCTTCGCCGATGAGCCGTTCGAGTTCCGCCGGGATAAGGCCGTCGGAGTCCATCGGGACGTGGACAATTTCGGCCTCGTAGCTGGTGAAGACGGCCATGCCGCCGGCGTAGGACGGGGCCTCGGCGAAGATGACGTCGCCGGGGTTAACCAGGACGCGGGCGGCGACGTCGAGGGCCTGCTGGCTTCCCGCGGTCACGATCACCTGGTCCGGGCCCGCGGTGATGCCCTCGAGCCTCATCAGTTCGGAAATGTGGGCGCGCAGTTCGGGGATGCCGTCGCTGGCGCCGTACTGGAATGAGCGTTCTCCGCTGTCGAGCAGGATCCGCTGGGCGTCTGCCGCGATCCGGTCGAACGGGAGGGCACCGAGGTACGGGGCGCCGTTGGCGAAGGAGATCATGCCCGGCCGTTGGGCGGCCCTGAACACTTTGCGGACTTCCGAGGGGCGCGCGGCGAGGGTGCGCTGGGCGAGGTGCTGCTGCCGGACGGGGACGCTGACGTCTCTGGGAGTGTTGGCAGCGTCTGTGGAAGTTTCCACCGATACGGACATGGGATACCTTTCGGTCGCGAGTATCCTCTCAATATCGCGCAGGCCTGCAGATGCTGTCTAAGACCAAATTTCGAGGATAGGCATACCTGGATGGCATGATGACTGAAGACACCGCGGGGCGGCCACCTGGATCACTGGTATTGCTCCGGGGAGCCATGCGCCCAACACGGCCTGCGCACTAATCCAGGTTGTTATCCGCCGTTTCCGGCCCGCCCTCAGCTGAATGGACGGACCCGTTTCAATCTCCTCGCCAAGGCCGTCCACGCCATATCTCATGCCTGCGGATGGGCCTTGAGAGGTCAAGAGTTTCCCGGCAGGATTACCGTCGTCTCGATTTCGATGAGCAAGCCGTCCAGCGCGAGGCCTGTGACGCCCACAATCGTCTGGGCTGGATGGTCCGAAGAGCCTTGAACCTCCTCGATGGCAGCGGTGATCGTCTCGTATTGCGTGGGTTGCAAAGTGTAGATAGTCCGCCGGTAGACGTCCTCCCACGAAGCCCCGATGGCGTCAAGCGCCGTCTTGATGTTTCGCATTGCGGCCTTGGTCTGCTCACCAAGGTCGTCCCCGCCGACGATGGCAAAGTTGGCATCAAGCGCCACCTGCCCCGACAGAAACGCCACTCCTACGCCAGGTGCGGAGACAACATGCGTGAAGCCGGGTGCTGCGTGAAGCTCAACGGGATTCAACAACTTGCGGTCTGACATGGGAATCTTCTTTCCATCTGAGGATGGTCTCGAAGTTAGCCGTCGGGCGTTACCGGTGCGTTATTGACGTCCGTCTTCCAGGACCTGCCTGATCCCGAACCCGCCCACGGCGAACATCCGCGGATTGTCATCGGAGTTGCTCAGCATGGCGGTGGCCAGGACGAGAGCCCAGCCCCGGGCCCTCAGCCAGGTGTCCCCTTCCACCGCAGGGCCAAAGGATTCGATGAAGCGGTGGCGGGCGGCGGCGTCGAACATCAGCCATGCCACCGCAAGATCGACGGCCGGGTCCCCTGCCCCGACGTCGCCGAAATCGATGATGCCGGCCAGCGAGCCGTCGTCCGCCAGCAGGATATTGCCCGGGTGAAGGTCCCCGTGGAGCATCGTCGGCGGACCAGCCCACGCTTTAGCGGCGCGGGCCTGCGCCCACAAGGCGCCGAGTGGTGCTGCCTGAGGATAGCGTTCGCGGTCCCGCAGACGTTCCACCACCGCAGCGTCACGATCTGTCAGAGGCACGCCGCGGACAGGATTTACCGGGACGCCGTTCTCGGCGGGCAGGTGGAGCGACAGGAGGAAATCGGCCAAGCCTTCAGCGGCCGGTCCACGGTTTGCGGGGCCAACGTCCGCCGCGGCAGTTCCAGAGACCCACTGCACGATGCTCCACGGCCAGGGAAATTCCGGCGTCGGCCGGCCGGCATGGACGGGCACAGGAACCAACACCGGTGAGCGGCGGGCTATGCCGGGAAGGTACGCCTGCTCATGCAGCATCAGCGGCACGGCCTCCGCCCTGCGCGGCAGCCGGACGGCCAGGTGATCGCCGAGCCTGAAGGTCGCATTGTCCCAGCCATTCGCAACCCGCGCGAGAGGATGATCCGCAAGGTCAGGCCGCTGGTCCCGGACAAGGAGCCGGACGACGGCGTCATCCACTTCCACCGTGGCCGGTGGCATTTCCGCCATTCAGAGACCCGCCTTCCTTGTCGTCAATACAATCCGGCCCTTTCCTCGTCCGAATATAGTTCAGGTCCCCGGGGGCGGACGGGGCACCCGTAAAATTGGTGGCGATGATGCGCACCGCAGCCGGTGCGCGGGGGCGAGGGGTTGCGACGCTTATGCTCCGGCACATCCTGGACGAAGCCCACACCCGGAACTTCGAGCGCATCTATCTTGGGACCGGAACCGAAGACTACTTCGCTCCCGCCCGGCGCCTGTATGTCCGCAACGGGTTCAGCGAGTGCCTCGCCTTTGGCGGCTACGTCCTGGATCCCAACAGCGTGTTTATGGAACCCCGCCTCTAGGCTGCCTGTATGGGCAGCACTCTACAAAATGCCTTCCTTCAGTTCCGCCGCCGTCCGAAGGAGATGACCCGCCAGGCGCTCCCCATCGCCGGATCCAAAGCGCGCAATGGGCATGGCAATGCTGAAAGCCGCATGTTCGCCGTCGATGACGCCCAGGGACACGGCGAGAGCCGCCACGCCGTCCTCACTCTCCTGAAAGTTCGTCCCTACCCGACGGCGGCGGGTTGCGGCGAGCTCCTGGTGAAGCTTTTCGAAGTCCAACTCAGTTGCGGGGCCGCCCACCATGGATGGCACCGTGCGATAGCGGTCTTCCACTTCCTCGGCCGTCAGGTCCGCCAGCATGGCCTTGCCTGCCGAGGTGACGTGGGCGGGGAGGACGACGCCTACACGCAGCCCAAACCGCAGCGCATGCGTCGTGGCTTCGATGCCGTCGTGATGGTGGATGGTCGTACCAATGAGCGTCGCCAGGTGAACTGTTTCCCCCACTCGGTCGAAGAGACGTTCCAGAAAGGGCCTGGCGCGAACCCGCAACGGGGGAAGTGCCACCATCATTCCTGGCCTCAGGAGTTCGGGACCAGGCCGGTAGCGCCGCTGCTCCCCCTGTTCTGCAAAGCCAGCCCCTGCCAGCGTGGCCAGTAGACGCTGGGCCGTGGACGGGTCGACGTCCAGCGCCCTGGCGGCCTCGGTCACGCTGAGTGATCCCTCCTGAACCATCAGCTTTAGAAGTACCAAGGCGCGGTGGACCGACTCGACTCGAGAACTGCTTTTATTGCGTATCACGCAATAACTATATTTTGGTATTGCGCATCACACAAGTAGGTGCCTAAACTCACAATCATCGCTTGGCATGAGAGCGCGAACGCCAGGCAGTCCGTCCTTCCCCGGCGGTCACTGCGCTCCCCTCCCCGCATCGTTATTCGTTTCATCCGACATAGGAGTCATGATGAGTCAGCCCGCCTCGATTCAACCTGCCAAGCGCCCGCTGCGGCCAGCCACCCCTGCCCCGGCCGAGGCCAAACGCGCCGTACTCAGCGGCACGTTTGGATCGGCTTTGGAATGGTTCGACTTCGCCGTTTACGGAGCCATGGCGGCAACGGTATTCCCGGTCGTGTTCTTCAATGAACTCAGCCCGGCGATGGGTCTCCTGGCATCGTTCGCCACGTTCGGTGTGGGCTTCTTCGCCCGGCCCCTTGGCGGGATCCTCTTTGGCCACCTGGGTGATCGGATTGGCCGCCGCAAGATCCTGCTCACTACCTTTATCCTCATGGGCGTCGCCTCCATGGTGATCGGTCTGCTGCCGGCATACTCGGCCGTGGGTTTCATCGCACCAGTGGCACTTGTTCTGATGCGATTCGTTCAGGGCGTGGCGCTTGGCGGCGAAGCCACGGGCGCACAGCTGATGACCATGGAGCATGCCCCCGCCGACCGGCGCGCGTTCTACGGCGCCCTCATGGCGATGGGCTCGCCGATCAGCCAGGTCATGGCCAACCTCATGCTTGCCGTACTCTCCGGCGTGCTGAGCAAGGACGACTTCCTCTCCTGGGGCTGGCGCCTGCCGTTCCTGCTGAGCATCCTCCTGGTGGCCGTGGGCATCTACATCCGGCTCAAGGTCGAAGAAACTCCGGTGTTCAAGAAGGGCATGGAGGAAATCGGGGCCGAGACCACCAACCCCGCGATGGTGATCCGGACGCACGGTGTGACCATTCTCCGGCTCATGCTTGCCTACGCCCCGATCATCGTGACGTTCTACATCGTCAGCGTCTTCGGCATCAGCTACCTCACCACCCATGGGTATGCCCAGAGCGAGACCTTCACCATCATCATGATTTCGAACTTCCTGTCCGTCATCGCCATCTGGTGGGGCGGCCGCCTTGCCGACGTCTACGGTCGGCGCAAGATCCTGATGATCGGGTCCTTCTTCACTCTGGTGGCAGCTGTCATTTTCTTCCAGGTGGTTGACCTGCACAGCTTCCCCCTGACCCTCGCGGTGGTAGCTTTCGCGCTGGTATCTGCTCAGTTCGGTAACGCCGGACAGGGCGCCCTCTTTGCCGAGGCTTTCCCCACCCACATGCGCTACACGGGATCGGCATTGGCCCTCACCGGCGGCAACCTGGTGTTCGCGGCCCCGGCGCCCTTCCTGGCCTCATGGCTGATGAGCATCAGCGGAGGCAGCACGCTGTCCATCACCATCACATGGGTGGTCATAATCGCCGTAGCCCTGGTGAACATGTTGCTCATGGGTGACGGTTCCACGCTCGAGGGAAACAAGCAGCGCTTCGGACGCTACGAGCCGGCGCCACAGACGGCACAAGAACTCGACGCCGGCGCCGTCCGCGCCGATTCGGCGGTGAGTTGAACCGTGATCGTTGAACAACGCACTTACGTCCTGCACACCGGGGCCAGCCTGGCAGACTACCTGGCGGCGTATGAAGAGATCGGACTGCCGGCGCAGAAACCGATCCTCGGGGGTTTCCTTGGCTACTTCGTGACCGAGTTCGGCCGCCAAAACGAGCTGAACCACCTATGGGCCTACGCAGACCTCGAGGACCGCCGGGCGCGCCGGGCCAAGCTGGCCAAGGACAGCCAGTGGCAGGAATGCCTGGCCATCATCCGTCCCATGATCATGACGATGGAGAACAAAATCATGTATCCCACCTCGTTTTCACCCATCCGGACTTTGCCCGTTTCCGGCGCGGATTCCAACACCGCGTTCGGCGAAGAATTGAGAAACTGACCATGGGAATCACCCTTACCGAGGCCCCCGGCCCCGCAGTCCCCGCTCAAAGGCCCCTCACCCAGACAGCGATTGTCACGGGAGGCGCAGGCGGCATCGGCCGGGCAATCAGCCACCGGCTGGCCGCGGAAGGCTATGCCGTCATCGTCGCCGATTTTAACAGTGAGGCCACCGATCAGCTCGTGGCATGCCTTCCCGCAGTCAGCGGCGCGGCCCACACAGGTTTCGCCGGGAATCTGACCACCAGCGAAGCCAACCGTGAACTGGCTGCGCTCGCCGCAGGCGTGGCGCCCATCGGCGTCCTGGTCAACGCCATTGGCATTTCCCCCAAACGCAACGGCGCCAAGGTCCCCTTCTTCGAACTCGGGGACGAGGAATGGAACAACATCATGGCCGTCAACGCCAGCGCCCCGTTCTTCCTGATCCGTGAGGCCTACCGCTACATGCCCACAGACGGCAGCGCGAGCATCGTGAACCTGCTCTCCATCACCTCGAAGCTGGGGACAGGTGGTCCGGCGGACGCCACATTCGGACCCTTTCTGCCCAGTTCCGTAGCTTACGGGGCGTCAAAGGCTGCCCTGCAGAATCTGACCTCAAGCCTCGCCCACGAACTGGCCGACTTGCAGATCCGGGTCAACGGCGTCGCCCCCGGCTTTGTGCAGACCCCCATGATGTCCAGCGTCCCCGTCAACGAAAAACTCCTGAACCAAGTCCCGATGAAGCGCTTTGCCCGGCCTGAAGAGATCGCCGATGCCGTCGCGTTCCTCGTAAGCAGCCGGTCAAGCTACATCACCGGCATCAGTCTCGACGTCAACGGCGGCTGGCTTACCTGCTGACCCGGTCCCCTGCGTCCGCCCAAAGCCTCCGAAGCGAGCGGACACTCCCGATCGACTCCCAGAAACACCTGAAAGCGAGCAACAAAATGTCCATGCCCGAATACTCCTTTGACCTCGTCGTGATCGGCTCCGGCATCGCCGGGCAGGCGGCCGCTTCATCAGCGGCAGAAGCCGGACTCAGCGTCGTCATGCTGGAAAAGACTGGCAGCCTGGGCGGATCGACGGCGATGAGCGGAGGGTTCTTCGCGTTCTCCGGAACCGGCGAACAGGCTGCGGATGGCGTGCACGATTCAGCCGATCTCTTCCTGAACGACATGGTGGCGGCAGGCGGCGGCGTGAGCGACCGCGCCTTGCTTCAGACATACCTGGACCATCAGGCTGAGACCTACCACTGGCTAAAGGACCAGGGTGTGGTCTTCAGGGCCCTGGAGATCAGTTCTGGACAGTCCGCACCCCGCAGCCACAATTCTGTCATCACCGAGGTCCTGACCACGCTCCACCGGAACTTCACCTCCCACGGCGGCGAAACCCGGCTGAACCACCGGGCCACCCGGCTGGTCCGCGAGAACGGAAAAGTGACCGCCGTCGTCGTGCAATCCCCCGACGGCGAATCAATGTTCCATTCCCGCGGTGGGATTGTGCTGGCCACCGGCGGGTTCAGCCGGAGCACGCACCTGCTGCGGACGTTCGCCCCTGATGCCCTCACCGCCATCCCCTACGGAGGAAAGGGCAACACCGGAGACGGCCTGAAAATGGCCTGGAAGCTAGGCGCCGGCATGGCTGACATGTCCTACGTCACCGCCACCTATGGCTCGCATCCGGACACCGGTGAGGAGTTCCACGAGCTGCTCACTGCCTATTACATGGGTGCGATCGTGGTGAACAAGGAAGGCAAACGTTTCATGGACGAGTCCCAGTCCTACAAGGTCCTGGGCCGGGAGGTCCTCAAAGAGGCCGAGGGGCTTGGTTTCCAGATCTTCGATGCCAAAATCCGCGCGAAATCCCACCCCGGAATTCCGCTCAACGACATCGGTATGCTCGAAAACATCGGCCACGTGCACAAGGCGGACAGCCTTGAAGAACTCGCCCGACTCGCTGGCATCGACGCCGCTGGACTGGTGCAGACCGTGGCCCGGTACAACGCCTCCATCACGGGGGACCAGGCTGACGAAACAGGCCGCACCAACCTGTGCAACGGCGTCGGGGAGCTGCTGCCCCTGGACCAAGCCCCGTTCTATGCCTACCCGGCCAAGGCCCTGATGACCACCACGTACTGCGGGGTCACCATCAACTCCGACGCCCAAGTGGTGGATATCGACGGCGACGTCATTGACGGCCTCTACGCCATCGGCGAGGTCACGGGCGGATTCCACGGTGCGGCCTACATGACTGGAACCTCGCTGGGCAAAGGCGCAGTGTTCGGCCGCATCGTCGCCCAGCACGCCAGTGCAAACCTGTCCCCCGTCCGGGCCTGAACGCCCCACCGCCACACAGGAGTATTTGCTATGTCATTTTCAGAAAGCGTCGACGAGAACCACCACATGGACGTGGTTGTTGTGGGCTCAGGCATCAGCGGGTCAGCTGCCGCCATGACCGCCGCCCGCCGGGGCGCCCGGGTGGTGTTGCTGGAGAAGCAAGGATCCTTTGGCGGCTCCGCTGCCCTCTCGGCCGGTATGTTTTGGACCGCCCCAACGGAGGAGGCGTACAACGCACGGATCCCGCTGGGGAAAGCCGAGCTCGGTGCCCGGCTGGTGGGCGACTACCAGGAGGCCCTGTCTGAGCTGCGGGCATCGGGGGCACGGGTGGCCACCGAGCCCAAGCTGAACATCATGACGTTCGGCATCGGGTACTCCACGGACATCCACGCCATCCTGGATTGGTGCCGTCAGGAAGTCCGCCGCGCCGGCGGCGAAACGCTCACCGGGATAACAGTCACCGAACTGACGCACGACGGCGGCTCCGTCACCGGAGTAACGGCGCGCGACGCCAACGGCCGCGTCGTCCGCTACTCCGCGCCCGCCGTCGTACTCACCACAGGCGGGTTCCAAGGTGCCCGCGACGAACTCACCCGGCACATGGGGCCGAACGCCGACCGCCTCCTGTTGCGCTCCAACCCCGGCAGCGTCGGGGACGGGCTGCGGCTGGCCCGCTCAGCAGGCACCGGCGGAACCACAGCCATGAGCACGTTTTATGGCCATCTCCTGCCCTTCCCGGTCAGCCGGTTCGAGACGGCGGACTACCTGCCGTACTCCCAGTACTACTCCGGGTCCACCGTGATGGTGAACGTCCGCGGCGAGCGCTTTGCGGACGAAACCAAGGGCGATGAGCTGCTCAACCAGGACGTGACGTTCCAGCCGGAAGCCCGCGGCATCCTGATCTTTGACAACCACGTCCGCACCACCGAGGTCATCCAGGAGCCGTTTCCCGGCCTCGGCACCATCGACCGCTTGGCCACCGCCATCGAAGCAGGCGGAACGTACACGGAGGCGGAAACTCTGGACGGGCTGGTGCAGAAGATCGCTGCCTGGGGCGTCGACCAGGACAAACTCACTGCCACGCTTGAGCAGTACGCCACGGTTGCTGGCCAAGGCGGAGGCACAGCTCTCGGTGTCCCGGTATCCCCCGCTGCCCGGCCTCCACAGACCGGCCCTTTCTATGCCCTGATGGTCCAGCCGTCCATCACCTTCACCTTCGGCGGAGTGCGCACCAACAGCAGCGGCGAGGCACTGGACCACGACGGCCTGCCCATCCCCGGCCTGTATGCCGCTGGCGCCGATATCGGCGGCCTGTCCAACTACGGCTACGCAGGCGGCCTGGCCCCGGGTTACATCACCGGCCGCTGGGCGGGACGCGCCGCGGCTGAACGCGCAACCCTCGGCACCCGTCGAACCCCCGAACTGATCTATGCAGGCGAACCGGCCACAGACAAGGAAGCATCGTGACTAGCACTACAGCAGACATCCTGATCATTGGAGGCGGCGGATCGGGCATGTGCGCCGCTATTTCAGCAGCAACCAGCGGCGCCAGCACGCTTGTCCTGGAAAAGTGCCCCAAGGTGGGCGGCAGCACGGCAATGTCTGTCGGTTCGTTCACGGCAGCCAACACGTCCTACCAGTACCGGGCAGGCGTCAATGACAGCATCGAACACTTTGTTGCCGACATGAAAGTGGCCAACGGCGAATTCGAGGAGCGGGAGAACAAGGCGCTTCGGCGGATCCTGGCCGAGAACGCGGGTGCGACGGTGGAGTGGCTGTCCAGCATCGGCGTGCAGTTCCTCGGCCCCACCCCGGAGCCGCCGTATGAGAAGCCCCGTATGCACAATGTGCTGCCCAACTCCTCCGCCTACGCCTCTGCCCTGCTGCGGGAATGCCGAAAGCGCGGCGTCGAGATCCGCACCTCGATGAACGTGGAGAAGCTGCTGCGCAACGCGACGGGAGAGATCATCGGGGCTAGGGCCAACGGCACCGATTTCTTCGGCCGCCGGGGTGTCATCCTCGCCACCGGCGACTACTCGGCGTCCACGAAACTGAAGGCCAAGTTCGTCGGCGAAGCTGCTGCGAAGATCCCGCCGGTCAACCCCAACAACACCGGTGACGGCTTCACCATGGGTACCAGCGTTGGCGGCGTGATGCTGCAAATGGACCGTCTGTATGAGGGACTGCGCTTCGCCCCTTCAACGCGGCCGGATCCCATCAAGCTGCTGCCGTCGCACCCGCTTCTGTCCAAAGCCATGCGGCTCATTGTGGAGCGGCTGCCTAAGAACCTGCTGGCAGTGGTCATTCGCGGTGCCCTGACGAGCTGGGTGGGCCCAAACAACACGATGTACAAAGCGGGTGCCATCCTCGTGGGCCATGCCGGGAAACGGATTGCCAACGAGGACTCCGACAAGCTGATGGCCCGCGCCGCGGCCGCCGATGAAAAAAACACCGCCTTTATGATTTTCGATGAGCGGGTGGCAAAGAAGTTCTCTGCATGGCCGAACCCCGTTTCAACGTTCCCTGGTGTGGCCTACGCCTACGTGGAGGACTATAAGCGGTACCGCCCGGACGTCTATCACCGGGCCGACACCATCGAGGAGCTCGCCCAGAGTACAGGCCTGGATCCGGCCGTCTTGCGGTCCACCGTCGATGACTGGAACGCGGACGTCGCCGGCGGAACGGACAGCCGGTTCGACCGGCAACACCTTGGTGGCGGGGTCAGCGAAGGGCCGTTCTACGCGCTTGGCCCGATGAACGCCTTCATCACCCTCGCGGACGGCGGCCTGGCTGTCGACACGGAACTGCGTGTGACGACAGAAGACGGCGAGGCCATCCCAGGGCTGTGGGCGGCAGGATCCACTGGCCAGGGCGGCCTGCAGTTGCTCAACCACGGGCTGCACATCGGCTGGGCGATGGTCTCCGGGCGGGTGGCCGGCCGTCATGCGGCTCAGGCCCAGACGCGTTCCGACCTCAAACCCGCGGAATCCATTACGGTGGCCTGATGGATCTTGGCTTGCAGGGAAAGACAGTTTTGATCACGGGCGCGTCGCAGGGCATCGGACGGGAAACGGCGATGCTGTTGGCCGGGGAAGGCTGCAACCTTGTCTTGGTCAGCCGTAACGGGGAACGGCTGGAGGCCCTTACGGATGCCATCCGCACGCGGCACGGCGTGTCCGTCAGCTTCGTGGCGGCGGACCTGTCCACGGAAGCGGGTCTGGAACAGGTGACCTCCGGCACCGGAGACCTCGACGTGCTCGTCAACAACGCCGGCGCCATCCCGCCCGGAACTCTCCAGCAGATTGATGACCGCCGATGGAGGGAAGCCTGGGACCTAAAGGTCTTTGGCTACATCAACCTGACCCGGTCCCTCTATGCCAACCTCAAGGAGCGGCAAGGGGTGGTGGTCAACGTCATCGGCGCCGGTGGCGAGGCCTTCAGGCCGGAGTACGTTGCCGGTGCTGCAGGCAATGCCGCACTGATGGCACTCACCCGCGCGTTAGGGAAGTCGGCCGCGCAGGACAACATGCGGGTAGTGGGGATCAATCCCGGCCCGGTGTCCACGTCCCGGAATGAAACGATGCTCCGGGCCAGGGCAAAGGCAGAATTCCGTGACGAGGACCGCTGGAGTGAACTCAACGCAGCCCTGCCCTATGGACGGGCAGCAACTCCAGAGGAAATCGCCAGCGCCG
Source organism: Pseudarthrobacter sulfonivorans (assembly GCF_031454915.1). Taxonomy (GTDB): domain Bacteria; phylum Actinomycetota; class Actinomycetes; order Actinomycetales; family Micrococcaceae; genus Arthrobacter; species Arthrobacter sulfonivorans_C. The sequence goes on from NZ_JAVDRS010000003.1 coordinate 488,191, forward strand.
TGGCGTTCCTCGCCTCCCCGCGGTCCGGGTACACCAACGGCACCATCCTGACCATCGACGGAGGCCCTGGAGTCTGATCCGCACCCAGGTGAGTAGGGCGCGGTAAAAGAGCACCCAAAGTTGCCTTGGCGGGGCTATAACAGTTGGTAGGCGACCTGAACCGGGAACCCAGGCAACAATGAAGGGACCGTTAGATGCCCACCAATGATGCGGAGATGGTCAGCGTCCGATACATGGTTGATGACGTGGAGGCATCAGTCGACTTCTACACGAAGCACCTCGGATTCACCCTCAGGATGAGCGCTGCGCCGGCCTTTGCTGACGTCGCACGCGGCCAACTGCGGCTTCTCCTGAGCGGGCCAACCAGCTCCGCGGGCCGGCCGATGCCCGATGGTGCCACACCGGGGCCGGGAGGGTGGAATCGCATCCACCTCATCGTGGCGGACATCGACGCCGAGGTTGAACGGCTGCGCACCGCCGGCCTCAGCTTCCGCAACAACATTGTCACCGGCCCCGGTGGCCGGCAGATCCTGCTGGAAGACCCGTCAGGCAACGTCGTGGAGCTGTTCCAGCCCGGCAGGTAATTCCCCTTCAGAGCCAAAACTGACGAACTTATTTGACCCAGTCCGATTCGCCGTATGGGCGGCCGCGGAAGTGGGCTCGGAGGTACTCCCCCACCACGGCGGCCCCCAGATCATCGGTCTCGGGCGCCACCATCCGGCCGCCGACCCGGCGCGCCATCCGCTGGACGAATCGCTCGAGGCCGGGGTCATCGCCGAGCCGGAAGAACGTGACCTGCGTGGCGGCACGCCCCAGGCGGTCCAGCTCTGCAATCGTGACGCGGATGGTTTCCGGGTCCGGCGGGTAGTCGAACCAGGTGTCCCCGTCGGCCAGCAGGTGCGCGGTCGGTTCGCCGTCGGTCACCACCAGGAGGACCGGCTGCATGGACGGGTGCTTGCGGAAGAACCTGCCGGCCAGCAGTAAGCCGTGGTGCAGATTGGTTCCCTTGGTCTGGAAGGGCGGCAAGGCGGTGAGCTCGCCGATGTCCGTGGTCTGCGCATAGCGGCCGAACGTGATCAGCTGCAGTCGGTCGCCGCGGAAGCGCGTCGAAATGAGGTGGTGGAGTGCTAGCGCGGTGCGTTTCATGGGCACCCAGCGTCCCTGGGCGGCCATCGAGAAGGACACGTCCACGAGCAGGACGACGGCGGCCTGCGTGCGAGCCTCCGTCTCCGCCACCTCGATGTCGTCCGCGGCGAGGCGCAGTCCGTGGCCCGGGTCCCCGCCGCCGGCAATGGTGCGGCGGATCGCGTTGGTGATGGTCCGGGTGACGTCCCAGGGCTCGGCGTCACCAAACTCCCACGGGCGGCTGGAGCCGGTCTGCTCCCCGGCTGCCCCGGCAACGCGCGTGTCCCGATGCCCCTGCCGGCTGGAAAGTTGCTTCGCGGTATCCCGCAGCAGCGCCCGCCCGAGCCGGCGCATGGACTGCGGTGACAACCGCAGATCCCCGTCCGCCCCGCGGTGGAGGAACCCGCCGTCGTGCATTGCCTTCTCGATCTCCGCGAGGGTGCGCGCCGTCACCGCGGCATCCTGCCCGAGCTGGCGGGCCAGCGCGTCCAGGTCAAGGTCGTCCAGGCTGGACCCGTTGTAGGACTGGGAGAGCTGCTCGGACAGCTCGTCCAGCTCGGCGAGGTCCTGCAGCACACCGGTGCCATCGCCCAGCCCGAGCCCCTCCTCACCCTCGAAGCGTTCGGAACCGGTCCAGTCCTCGCCGGGGCGCAGGGCGCGCAGGTTGTCGTCGAGTTGGCCGAGCTGGGCCATGAGTTGTGGCGAGCCGAACGCCTGGGCGGAGAGGTTCATTAGCTCCTCCCGTTGCTCCCGGGTCATGGATTGCAGCATCCGTTGGGCGGCTGCGGCGCGTTGGGCGAGGGCGTCGATCAGCTCCTCGACCGACTGTGGATTCTCGGGAAAGAACTGGCCGTGCTTGGCCATAAAGTTCTGGAAGTCCGCGTCGGTGTCCTCGCCGCGCCGGTGTTTGTCGAGCAGCTCATTGAGGTCCTGCAGCATCTCGTTGACGGCAGCAATGTCCTCATCGGTGGCGTTCTCGAGCGCTTGCTTCATGCCGGCGAACCGCTGGTCCAGGACCTCGCGGCCCAGCAGGTCCTTGATCCGCTCGTACGCTTCCCGTGCCGTGCTCGACTGCCAGTCATAGGAGGCCAGTTCGTTGACCGCTGCGGCCGTGGACCGGGGCAGGTTCTGCAGCTGCATCTCCCGGAAGGCACGGTCGGTGTTGTCCATCATGGCGTCGCGAGCCAGCTGTTTGCGCTCCTCCAGCACCGCGGTGTCCAGCAGTTTCTGGACTTCGTTCAGGGTGCCGTCCAGCTTGTGCCTGCCCAGGAGGTCTCTGCGGCGCTGCTGGACGCGGGCGGCGAGGTCGTCCAGGCCTTCACGGCTCCGGCCGCCGCGCCGCAGGTACTCCTGGAGGGCGTGCCGGGGCGAGTAGCCGGCCATCACGTCCTCGGCGACGGCGTCGAGGGCCTCCGCCAGGTCCACCGGCGGGGCGAGCGGATCAGGCCCGCCCCTGTACCGGCTGTACCTGGACCGGTTGTGAACGCTCATGGCCCCTCCTGTCCTGCGCCGTGGAACTGCTTCAGCGGCTGCTTAGCCGTAAACCGTTGCCTCGTCGTCGGACTCCTTGGCGATCCGGCGGGCGAGGTAGAGGCCTTCCAGGGCGAGTTCGACGGCGGCGGCCCGCTGCCCGTCGTTCGTCGCACCCAGGCGCTCACTGATTTCGTCGTAAAGGCGGGAGCCGTTGAGGGCCGGGAGGTTCTCCAGGAATTCCCGCGCGGTGACCAGTTCGCCGGTGGTCACCGTGGTGTGGCCGTCGAGGGCGGCCACCAGCTGCCCCATGTCGATGCCGTGGAAGTGCGCCCGCACGGCTTCCGCGGTGGCCATGCGCAGGAGATGGTCCAGGATGTCCTGTTCACGCCCTTCCTCGCCGGACTCGAACTCAATCTTGCCGCCAAGGACTTCCACCGCCGCTTCCAGGTCGATGATCCGGGCCACGGCCTCGTCCTCGCCCCGCACACTGGCCCGGCGCAGGGCTGCCGCGGCGACCGTTTCGGCGCCCGCGATGGCGAACCGCGCGGACACCCCGGACGTCTGGTTGATCGCCGGGGACTGCCGCAGCGCGCGGGTGTAGCGGGCCAGGATCTCAAGGATGACGGGCGGGACGCCGGCCACCAGGTGCCCCTCCTGCCGGATGACGGCCACCTCGTCGTCGAGCTCTATCGGGTAGTGGGTGCGGATCTCGGCACCAAAGCGGTCCCGCAGCGGCGTGATGATCCGGCCGCGGTTCGTGTAATCCTCCGGGTTGGCGGACGCGACCACCAGGACGTCCAGCGGCAGCCGCAGCACGTAGCCGCGGATCTGGATGTCGCGTTCCTCCATCACGTTGAGCATCGAGACCTGGATGCGCTCGGCGAGGTCGGGCAGTTCGTTGATGGCAATGATTCCGCGGTTGGAGCGCGGGACCAAGCCGTAGTGGATGGTTTCGGGGTCGCCGAGGCGGCGGCCCTCGGCCACCCGCATGGGGTCGATGTCGCCGATTAGGTCGGCGACGGAGGTGTCCGGCGTCGCGAGCTTTTCGACGTACCGTTCCGAGCGGTGGCGCCACGCCACGCGCAGCCGGTCCCCCTCGGTGAGGGCGCGGGCACGGGACTGCTCCGTGATGGGTTCGTAGGGGTGTTCGTTGAGTTCCGATTCCTCGATTACCGGCGACCATTCGTCCAGGAGCCCGGCCAGGGTGCGCAGGAGCCGGGTCTTCCCCTGTCCGCGTTCGCCGAGCAGGACGACGTCGTGCCCGGCGAGCAGGGCCCGCTCGAGCTGGGGCAGGACGGTCCGGCCGAAGCCGTACATCCCGGGCCAGGGATCGCGGCCGGCGGCGAGCGCGGCGAGCAGGTTGTCGCGGATTTCGCGGCGCAGGTCCTTGTGCACGTGGCCGGAGGCACGCAATTCACCAACAGTGAAGATATCGGGGCGATCACTCACTCCTCAACGGTAGACCTCCACCGGGCGGGGATCGAGGGATTTCTCCACATTCCCTGCTCACTTGGCGCCGTGCGGCATACGCTGGATGCTGATGACTGCAGCCATGCCGCCGGAATCGCCGGCACCGCCAGCGGGTGCATCTGGCACCCTGATTCTTTTGGTGCGCCACGGAGTGACGCCGACGACGGGCAGGGTGCTGCCGGGGCGGGCACCGGGGCTGCACCTGTCCGACGCCGGCCGCGCCCAGGCTGAACGGGTTGCGGAGCGCCTCGCGGACCTTCCGGTTAGCGCCATCTATTCCTCGCCGCTGGAGCGCGCCCACGAGACAGCGGAGCCGACGGCAACCCGCGCAAGACGGGACGTGAAGCTCGACGACGGGCTGCTCGAGTGCGATTTCGGCGACTGGACCGGGGCTGCTTTGGCGGATGTGTCCGCCCTGCCGGAGTGGCAGACCGTCCAGCGCAGCCCCTCGACTTTCCGGTTCCCGAGGGGCGAGAGCTTCACGGAAATGCAGGCGCGGATCGTTGGTGCGATCCGGGCACTGCGCGCGGCCCATGCCGGGGGCGTGGTGGTGTGTTTCTCCCATGCCGATCCCATCAAGGCCGCGGTGGCCCACGCTTTGGGCACTCCCTTGGATCTCTTCCAGCGCATCGCCATCAGCCCGGGCTCGGTGTCGGCCATCTCGTTTGTGGAAGGTCAGGCGCCCACCGTGCTGATGGTGAATTCGACGTCGGAACCGCTGAGCGGGCTGCTAGGGCCGTGAGTGGAGGCGACCGGTGGGGCAGACGGTGAATCGGGGCAGGCGGTGTCTGGCCCGGAGCTGACGCTGCTCACTGAAGGCACCGTGGAGCTGGTGGGACGCATCCCGCGCAGCAGCAACGAGACTTTCCTTGTTCAGGTCGCCCGTGCGGACGACTTAGCGTATGCGGTCTACAAGCCGGAGGCCGGGGAACGGCCGCTGTCCGATTTCGAGCCTGGGCTCTACCGGCGGGAACGCGCAGCCTACCTGCTTAGCGAGTCGCTGGGGTGGGGCCTGGTGCCGCTGACAGTGATCCGCGAGGAGGCCCCGCTGGGGGTCGGGTCGCTGCAGTGGTTCATCGAGTGCGACTTCCAGGAGCATTACTTCACGCTGTTCGCCGGCGCACCGGAGACCCATCGCGAGCTGGCCCGCATCGCCCTGTTCGACTACGTCACCAACAACACCGACCGTAAGAGCGGGCACGTGCTGCGCGGCGATGACGGCCGGGTCTGGGGCATCGACCACGGACTGTGCTTCTCGGCCGGCTTCAAACTGCGCACCGTGATCTGGGACTTCGCCGGCGACCCCATCCCGGAAGCCCTGCTCGAGGACATTACTCCGCTCGCGGAGGCCGCGCCTCCGGAAGTGGCCGAGCTCCTCGATGACGACGAGGTCACCGCCTTGCAGCGCCGCGTCCAGCGCCTGCTGCGAGAAGGCGTGTTGCCGGTTGACCGCACCGGCATGCGCTACCCGTGGCCGCTGGTTTAGGCACGTAGCCGGATTCCGGGCCGTGCGGGCGAGCCGGTCCATAGCTTTGCATAACGGCGGTGTTGCCGTCGCCGGGTGAGCCGCAGCAGTTCCGTGAGTCGTGGCGTGGCCCGTGTCCCTGCCGGAGGCCTTGCCCATAGAATCCGGTCCAGACCTTGGCCCTTAATCTGTCGCTTCTCGCTCTCGTCCAGCGTGCTCAGGCGTACATGCTTGCCCGCTGTCCAATTACCGGAAGTTGGTCAAAAAGAGAGCCTGGTCTTCACCGCCGTGGACTCCAGGATGGCCAATCTCATGCTCTACGATCTCTCCTCCCTTAACGGCGTGGTTGGCATTGCGTAGCCGAAGCGGATAGGTTGACGAAACGTCCGCTATCGGTTGACGCGGTAGGTAGGTCCGCCGTACGTCATAGGCTCCACAAGTCTGCGGGCGGTTCACTTCTGGTCCCAGAAAGAAAGGACGCCGTCCAGGTCTACTTTTGACACGGACGGCGTCCTTCTTACTTCAGGGTGTATCAGTTAGCGTTTACGCGCTCCTGCGAAATACGTGCGTTTTTCTCGTCCAGCTCGTGGGCGGCAGTGATGCGCCGGTCCAACTTGCCGAGCGTTTCCGGTGCGAGGAATGTCGCCACAACGGTGATGACGCCGATGATGCTGAAGTAGAGGATCACCCAGCCGGGCTCACCGTTTCCTGCGTTCAGGAGCGCCACGGCGACCAAAGGAGCGATGCCGCCAGCGAGAACCGAGCCGAATTGGTAGCCCATGGACGCGCCGCTGTAACGCAGCTTGGTGGAGAACAGTTCTGAGAAGAATGCGGCTTGGGGGCCGTACATGGAGTTATGGAAGACGGCGAGCCCGATGATGATGGCGAGCGTTGCCAGCAGCGCGCTGCCGGTGTCCGTCATGACGAAGTAGAGCGGGAAGAACAGGAGTCCACCGATGGAGCCGAACAAGTACAGCGGCTTGCGCCCGATCCTGTCCGAGAGGATGGCCCAGAGTGGTACGGCGAAGACGCCTATGGCTGAGGCGATCAGGACCGACAATGTTCCCTGGTTGGCCCGCTCTGCTCCGAACGTCCTCATGATGTAGACCACCGAGAAGGTCGTGTACAGGTAGAACGCGGAGTTTTCTGCCAGCCGCATGCCGACGACGAGCCAGATGCCCTTGGTTTCCTTCTTCATGGCTTCGCCCAGTGGCTTCTTCGAGGTCTGCTTCGTCGCAACGAGTTCTTTGAAGTCGTCTGAGTCCTCGAGCTTGGCGCGAACGACCAGACCGATGACGATCAGGACCACGCTGAGCAGGAACGGCACTCGCCATGCCCAGGCATCGAAGACTTCGGCGGGCACGGAGGACTTGACGATCAGGACGCTGGAGTTGGCCAGCAACATGCCGGCGGGGACGCCCATTTGCGTGAAGCTTCCGAAGAATCCGCTGCGGCCGGGAGGGGCGTGTTCGATGGAAATGACCGCCGCGCCGGCCCATTCGGCTCCGGCGCCGAAGCCCTGCAGCAGGCGCAGCACCGTCAGCAGGATGGGGGCCCAGACACCTATCTGGGCATAGGTGGGGAGTAGCCCCATGGCCAAGGTCGCGAAACCCATGATGAGCAGCGACAGCACCAGCATGGGCTTGCGGCCGATCTTGTCGCCGAAGTGGCCGGCGAACATGCCGCCGAAGGGACGTGCGATGAAGCCGACGGCGTAGGTGACGAAGGCCAGGAGGAGCCCTGTCGCCGGGTCTTGTTCGGGGAAGTAGAGGCGGCTGAAGACGCCTGTCGCAGCGAGCAGACCGAAGATGTAGTAGTCGTACCATTCGATGGTGGTGCCGGCGAAGCTGGCCAGCGGTACGCGCCACGCCGCCTTCGGCTTGGCTTTAGTGTTGGAGATCGTCATTGGTCTTTTCTTTCGGATGGAAACGAAGCGAGCTGCGAGCTACCAGTCGAGCGCGATGTATTTGGTTTCGGTGAAGTCCAGCAGGCCCTGATGGGCACCTTCGCGGCCCAGGCCGCTCTGCTTGACGCCGCCGAAGGGTGCGGCGGGGTCAGAGACGAGTCCGCGGTTGAGGGCAACCATGCCGCTTTCGATGCGTTCAGAGACCCTGAGTCCGCGGCGGAGGTCTTCGGTGAACACGTAGGCTGCCAGGCCGTATTCGGAGTCGTTGGCGGCCGCGATGACTTCGTCTTCGCTGTCGAAGGGGACGATTGAGGCCACCGGCCCGAAGATTTCCTCACTGACCATGCGGGCCTGTAGCGGGACGTTTGTTACGACAGTGGGCGGGTAGTAGTACCCGGTGCCGTCGATGGCCTTGCCGCCGGCGAGGAGCCTGGCTCCCTGGCTGACGGCGTCCCGGACCAGTGAGTCCACTTTGCGGACGCTGGCCTCATCTACGAGCGGACCGACCTCGGTGTCGGGGTCGGTGCCCGGGCCAATGCGCAGCGCGCCCATTCGCTCCGCCAGCCGACGGGCGAACTCGTCGTGGACACCGCGCTGGACGTAAATGCGGTTGGCGGCGGTGCAGGCCTGGCCCCCGTTGCGCATTTTCGCGATCATTGCCCCGTCCAGGGCCAGATCGAGGTCCGCGTCATCGAAAACCAGGAACGGAGCGTTACCGCCAAGCTCCATGGAAGTTTTGAGCACGTTGTCGGCCGCCTGCAGCAGCAGGTGGCGTCCGACACTGGTGGAACCGGTGAACGACAGCTTGCGAACCCTCGGATCTGCAAGGATCGGGGTCATGACGTCGCTGGTTTTGCTCGTGGTGATGACGTTGACCACGCCAGCCGGGGTACCGGCATCGATCATCAGTTGGGCGATCGCCAGGGCAGTCAGCGGCGTGAGCGTTGCGGGCTTCAGCACGGCGGTGCAGCCGGCGGCCAGCGCGGGCGCCAGCTTGCGGGTGGCCATGGCGGCCGGGAAGTTCCACGGGGTGATCAACACGCAGACGCCGATTGGCGGGTGCTGGACAAGGATGCGGTTGGAGCCCGAGGGCGAGACGGAGACATCTCCGATGATGCGGACCGCTTCTTCGGAGTACCAGCGGAAGAATTCGGCGGCGTAGGCCACTTCTCCGCGGGCATCGCTGAGGGCCTTGCCGTTTTCGAGGGAGATGAGGTGGGCGAGTTGCTCGCTGCGCTCGGTCATCAGTTCGAAGCAGCGGTTCAGGATCTCCGCGCGACGGCGGGGCGCGGTAGCGGCCCAGTCCGGGAAGGCTGCTGCTGCGGCGTCGACGGCGGCGAGACCGTCTTCGACGTCGGCGTCGGCGATGCCGGTAATGACGGAGGCGTCGGAGGGGTTGATTACCTCGACGGTGTCACCGCCTGCGGCATGCTGCCAGCTTCCGGCGATCAGCAGCTGGCGGGGCACTGCCAGCCCGTTGACGTTGAGCGGTTCATGGGTTGAAAGAAGTGTCATCAGTGGTCCTAACGCTGATCAGCGGATGGTGCGGTCGCCGGCAAAGGCGGCGTGGACGATGGAGGTTACGCCGGCGAGGTCAAGGGGTACGGGATTGTTGTCGATGAGCCGCTTGGAGTTCAGCGAGAGCTTGGCGATCTGGGCGAGGTCGCTCTCCTGCACGCCAAGGTCCTTCAACGTCGGGGGAAGCTCGATGGCGGCGATGACCTCATCGATTGCTTCGACGCCTGCGACTGCGGCGGCGCGCTCGTCCAGCCCGCGAATATCGCGTCCCAGTGCTTCAGCGATCTGCGCCAGCTGCGGCTGAATTGACTGAAAATTGTGGCGGACGACGTAGGGCAGAAGGAGACCGACGCCCACACCGTGAGGGGTGTGGGTCAGCGCGCCTACCGGGTACTGGATGGCATGTGCCGCGGCGGTGCCGGCATTGCTCAGGACCATACCGCCGTAGAGCGCCGCGAGCATCATCCCGCCACGGGCCTCGGTGTTTTCCGGGTCCTTGTAGGCAGTGACAAGGCTGCGGCCCACCAGCGCGATACCGTTCAAAGCAATCGAGTCCGTCAGGATGTTCTTGCCGACGAAAACCCGTTCCGTGGCCAGAGTGTGGGTGGGTTCCCGGGTGATGGCAGTAAAGGACTCGACCAGGTGCACAAAGGTATCCGCACCGGTGGCGGCCGTCAGCGACGGGGGGCATGAGTAGGTCAGCTCGGGATCGCACACAGCGGCGAACGGGATGATGTGGGGGCTCGAGATGCCCATCTTCATGCCCAGGTCAGGATCGGAGACGACCGCGATTGCCGTCGCTTCCGAACCTGTGCCCGCTGTGGTAGGCAGGGCAATGACCGGCTTGGTAGGGCCGGGAACGGCAAATTCGCCGTAGTAGTCGCTGGGCTTGCCTCCGTGGGTTAGCAGCACGGAGACGACTTTGGCCATGTCCATGCAGCTGCCGCCGCCGAAACCGATGATGACATCGATTTCCTGGCCCTTGAGCTCCTCTATGCAGTCCAGGATCCCCGGCGTCGGAAGCTCGGCTTGGGTGTCCCCGTAGACCCGTACGGTCAAGTCCCGGTCCTCGAGGCTCCGGACAAGGGCCTTAAGTTCCTCTGAGACGGCCAGCCGCGGATCGGTGCAGACAAGGACGTTGGTCCCGAATTCGGCTGCAATATCGGCGACGGCGAAGCGCTGCTGCGCGCCGACGACGACGCTCCGCGGCAGCCGGAGGACGCCAAAAGTTGCGGGACGGATACCCGCTGCATGCGCACACGACATTGTGAATGACTCCTAGAAAGTGGGATGAGCGGCTGCCTGATAGGTGCCGCAGGTCTCAGCATTTCAGAGCTGCGTGATCACCACCATGTAGTTGAGAGCCACACAAAATCCCTGCATATGTGGGTTCGCGCTATATGCTGCTGCGCAGGGTTTGCGGTTAAGACCAGCGCTAACTTAGGCCGGCTGTTTTTATCCGCCACAGGCGCAGCGCCACGTGGACGTCAAGGGAACGGCTTCCCCTTCGCCATGTGGCACCGATGAGGGCGTCTATCCGGTCCAGTCGCTGCCTCAAAGTATTGGGGTGTATATGGAGGGAGTCGGCTGCTTCCTGCATGGCGCCACCGTTTTCCTGGAACGTCCACGCCGTCAGGACCAGCTGTGTTCCCCGACGTTCGTCGTAGCTAATGAGTGGACCCAGCTGTGCGGTCAACAGTTGTCCGGTGAAGGGGCTCTCCATCGCTCCGAGTAACATCCCGGCCGTACCCAGGGCGGCCCGGTCCGCTGCCTCGCCGTCGCGCGAGAGGGCCTGCAGGGCGCGGAGGACGGTGTGGGCTTCGGTGTGGGCAGCGGACAGCCCGGCAAAGCCGGATACTGGTTCTGATGTCCCGAGGCTGGCCGTGATGCGTCGTCGGTTCAGCTCGTCAACGATGGACTGGCCGGTGTCCGCGGCGCGGCCTTCATCCGGCCGGCTGTCACGTCGATCGACGGGTTCTATGATGCACAAATGTGATTCGTGCAGGGCGATGATTCCGGGGATCCCCTCACGTTGATGCCTTAGCACGGAGAGCGCACGTTGGCGCTGGTCGTCACTGACCCCCACAACACGCACCACGAGCTGAAGGTGGTTTGCCAAGCCGAACTGTCCTGCCCTGCGGGTGAGCGCCGCCGCGTGTTCAGAACGTGGGCTGAGCAGGTCATCGATGAGTTCGAGCTGGAGCCGATACTGGGCGTCCTGGAATGTGCGTTCAAACAGCAGCGACACGCTGAGCACCAGGGCGCTGCGTTCCAGGACCGCGAGCCGGGCGGGGCTCAGTTGCTCGGCGACGATGAGGGAGGCGAGGTGCTGGTCGCCTGCCACGGCGGACATGACCGTGTACTTCTTGTTCTTGACCTCAAACTGGACGGCCGAGCTCTTGGCTGCGGACTCCTCGGCCGTGGTCAGGGCCGGCGGGGTACCGAAGTCAGCGTCCGGCACACTTCCCGCCAGCGGCTCGCCCATAGGAGAAACCAAGACAACAGGGGCGTCTAGGGACTCGGCCAGCAGGTTGAGCAGGTGAGGAAGGCTGCCGGTTGAGGCCAAGGTCTCCATGAGCCGCCGGTCCAGGCTTGAAAGCTCCTCCAGGGCCTGTACGTGCGAAAGATTCTGCCGCTGGGCCTGGTCCAGCCGGGTAAGGGCACCCGCCATTTCACTGAAGTAGCGTGCGTTCTCCAAGGCGACGGCTGCATGCGTGCCAATGGATTCCATGAGGGCCACGTCGTCACTGCTGAACTCGTGCGCATGCCTGTCAGCGACCAGCAGGGCGCCAATTACCTTCCCTGCTGCGCGAAGGGGAACACCCATGATGGCCCGGACGCCCTCGGCCGCCACGGCAGTGTCGCTGGACTCCAAATGGGATTTAGACTCGTCCAAAAGGTAGTCGGGGCTCTGGGCAGGTGCCTCACCGGTTGCCACGGCGCCGAGCACGCCTTCTCCAAGGGGCATCCGGATGTTGCGGAAGAGAGCCGTCGTGGCACCGTCGGTGACCCGGACGTAGGACTCACCGCTGTCGTAGTCGTTCAGGCTCAAGTAGGCGATGTCGCTGCCGATCAATGATCGAGTGCGCCGGACGATGGCCTTGAGGACGGCCTCGACGTCGCGTATGCCGGTCAGGTCGGTGGCCGTATCGTAAAGGACGCGCAGCAGGCCCTCCCGTCGGCTCGCCTCCCACAATCGGGAGTTCAACCGGCGTGCAGCCGCTGCAGTGGGCTGATCAACCACTCCGCCGTCCAGCCAGGCGGATAGCGTTGTCTCCAGTTCAGCCGCCGAAACGCCACGATCAAGCAGAGCCATTAGCTGGCCCGCCCCCTTCGTGCCGTCTGACGGGCCTCCACCGGTGTGAGCGGCAGAACTGTCATTGGCACTCATGAACGTAATGCTAGCCCGGGCCAGGCGGTTAGGTCCCCCGACCAGCGCAGCTTGCAGCTCTGGCGAGGGAACTCATCGCCAGAGGCTGGCTGGGTATGGGGACGTCCGCCATCTGCCTTGGACCGGAGTGTGACTCGCCTTTAGCCAGAATGAGTAGAGATGGGGGAATTGAACCCCTCCATCCATGCAAGAGGGCGCCTTCGGCCCACCCGCTTAGCCGTGGATATGCCGTACTTCGCCGTTGCCGGTGAGGCCAGCCAGTTCCGTGCTTCCCCGGACGATGAGGTCGCAGGGGAAGTTGACCTGGCGCGGTGCGCGTCTTGGCGAGTGGATTTGGTTGATCATCATTTCTGCTCCTGTGCGGGCCATTTCGCGGCTCGGTTGTCGGACGGTTGTCAGGCTGAAGGATTCCCAGGCAGCCATGTCGACGTCGTCGTATCCGATCACCCAGCAGTCCGTGGGCTGAAGCTGGTGTGCTCGGAGGGCGTCCAGGGCACCGAAGGCCATGTGGTCGTTGGCGCAGAAGATGGCTTTGGGCCGGTCGGCGCGGGCGAGCAGCCTGTTCGTGATCTGGGCGCTGATGTCGTGGGAAAACCCGCCGTCGAAGCGAAAGTGCTCTGGGACGGCGTGGCCCTGTTCTGCCATTTTTCCGAGGAATCCCCGCCCGCGTTCGCGGGAGGTACTGGCGTTTTGCGCGCCGCCGATGAAAGCCACGCGCGTCTTGCCGTGTGCCAGCAGGTAATCGGCGACGGCAGCGCCGCCTTCGGTATTGCTGCTGGTGACCTGGTCACATTCCAGGCCTTCCACCACGCGGTTGATCAGGACGATGGGGCTGTTCTTTTCGATGGCGGCCTGCAGCTCGAGGGAGTCTTCTGTGGCGGTGGTGAAGATTACGCCGTCGACGGCGTGTTCGCGGATGGCCTTTAGCGCGTCGTGGTGGCTTCCGCCGCCGGCGTTCCAGATGACGACGCGGAAGCCGGCGGCATCAAGTTCGCGGCTTAGTTCGTCCAGAACTTCAGGGTAAAACGGGTTTGTGAGGTCAGCGACGACCACTCCGATGGTGTTGGTCCGCCGGGTCTTCATGGCCTGGGCGCCGGCGTGCGGGACATATCCTAGGGTTTCCATCGCTGCCTGCACGCGGGCTTTAGTGGCCGGTGAAAGTTTCGCAGGGGAGGACATCACACGGGAGACCGTTGCCTGGGAAACTCCGGCGAGTTCCGCCACGTCTCGGCTTGTGACCATCGTGCCGTCCTCCATGAGTTGTTGGTTCCGTTACGGGACACCGGAACTGCTGCATTGCTTTTGTTTCAGACTAATCCAACCGGGGTCTCCCACCAGGCCTGTGCCCACGCCGTTACGCGAACCCTCCACCGGTTCAGAGGCTACTGTCTGTCAACGACGTTTTCTGGCCGGATGCGCAAGGGAAAACTGGAATGGCCGGAACGGCGGATCCCGCTGGTGCGAGGCTCCGCCGTTCCGGCTGCCTGGTAAAGGCGATTTTGCTGTTAGGCCTTCGATCCGGTGAGGGCCGGCGGCTTGCCGATTTCGGCCAGATCAAGGTCTTTGGTTTCCTTCGCGAAGGACACCGAGATCATGGCAATGATGGTTGAGACGATGATGATCAGTACGACAGGCCAGGTGCCGCCGCTCCAGAGGACGAGTGCGCTGGCCAGCGCCGGCATGAACCCGGCGAGCAGGATTGATGCCATTTGGTAGCCGATGGAGATTCCGGAGTACCGAACAGCGGTGGGGAACAGTTCGCAGTACAGCGCCGGGAGGGGGGCGTAGACCAGCGCGTGGCCCAAGGCGAGGAACAGTGCGACACCGAGGAGGATGGTCAGCTGCTGGCCCGTGCCGATGAGGGCAAATATCGGCCATGCGGTCAGTATGATGGCGGTGCCGCCGAGCAGGAAGGTTCGCTTGCGGCCGATGCGGTCCGAGAGGCGTCCGAAGACCGGGATCATGATGATGTTCAGGGCAGAACCGATCATGACTGCCGTCAGTCCGTAGTGCTGCGGGACCTTCAACGTGGTGGTGACGTAGGAGAGGACGAAGACGGTGAAGAGGTAGTAGTTTCCGGCTTCGGCGAAGCGGGCGAAGATGGCGATCAGCAGCGGCTTGCGGTGGTGCGTGAGCAGTTCGGCGATGGGCGCCTTGCGGTGCTGGGCCTCCTTCGCCATTTTTTCCTTCTCGGCAAGGAATTCCGGGCTCTCGGTTGCGTTGAGTCGGATGTAGAGGCCGACTGCGGCGAGCACGATGCTCAGGAGGAAGGGTATGCGCCAGCCCCAGGTTGTGAAGGCGTCACCTGTCAAAATCCCTGCCAGTGCCACCGCTGCGGTGCCCAGGAGCAGCCCACAGGACACGCCGATCTGCGGCCAGGAGCCGTAGAAGCCGCGTTTTCCTTTGGGTGCGTTTTCTACGGCGATGATGGCCGCGCCGCCCCATTCCCCGCCCACGGCGAAGCCTTGGGCCAGGCGGAGCACGCAGAGCAGGATGGGAGCCAGCACTCCGACCGCTTCGTAGGTGGGCAGCAAGCCGATCAGTGCTGTGGAGGCGGTCATGATGGCGAATGTGAGGATAAGGGTCGATTTTCGACCAATGCGGTCACCGAGGTGTCCGGCGACGAAGGCGCCGAGTGGGCGGGCGATGAATCCGACGCCGAAGGTTGCCAGGGCCGCGATTTGGGAGATGCTGGGATCCATTGCGGGGAAGAACAGGGGTCCGAAGACCAGTGCCGCAGCGGTGGCGTACACCGTGTACTCGTACCATTCAACGACCGCGCCGATGGTGCCTGAGAACAGGGTCCGTCGGCGGACCTGTTCTGTTGTCATGGACTTCTTGTCTGACATTGCAGAAACTCGATTCTTGGGAAAGTGATCGGGGGTTCTTGTCAGTTCCCGAAGGTGTGGTCGGACCAGGGCAGGGAGGTGCCGCGGTATTTCGCGGCACGGACGTCGCCGGAGCGGGCGTGTCCTTCGAACCGTTCCACCCGTGAGGCGCGTCCGCAGAGTTCGCCAAAAAAGGCGCTGGACTCGGTGTTCGTCACTTCCTGATAGGTCACGGTACGCAGGTATTTACCGACCCAGAGGCCACCGGTGTAGCGGGCGGCCCCGCGGGTGGGCAGCACATGGTTGGTGCCGATGACTTTGTCTCCGTAGGAGACGCAGGTTCCTTCGCCGAGGAACAGTGCGCCGTAGTCGTGCATCTTCTCCAGGGCTTCGCGGGGGTTTTCGGTGAGGATCTGAACGTGTTCGTAGGCGTACTCGTCTGCCAGGACGTAAGCGTCATCAAGGGTTGCAACCACGTGGACAGCACCCCAGTCGCGCCACGCTGCTCCGGCGTAATCGCGGGTTGGCATGTCCACGAGGATCGTGTCGATGTGCTCGATGACTTTTCGGCCAAGTTCTTCGCTGGTGGTGATCAGGACGGCGGGTGAGTCCGGGCCGTGTTCTGCCTGGGACAGAAGGTCAACCGCAACGATGAACGGGTCCGCGTGCTCATCGGCCACGATGAGTACTTCGGTGGGTCCGGCGAAGAGGTCAATACCGACTTCACCGAAGAGCTGGCGCTTGGCCTCTGCTACGAAGGCGTTGCCGGGGCCGGCCAGCATGTTGACCGGTTTGATGGTCTCGGTGCCAATGGCGAGGGCCGCTACGGCCTGGATGCCGCCGAGCAGGTAGATCTCGTCTGCGCCGGCCAGGTACATGGCGGCGACCGTGGCGTCGGGGATCTCGCCCTGGATCAGCGGCGTGCAGGCGGCAACGCGTTCGACGCCTGCGACCTTGGCGGTGATGATGGTCATGTGCGCGCTGGCCAGCAGCGGGTACTTCCCGCCGGGAATGTAGGCGCCGGCAGCCTGGATGGGAACGTTCTTCTGGCCCAGGAAGACACCGGGCAGGGTTTCGATTTCAAAGTCGGTCAGTGACTCGAGCTGCTTCTGCGCCATCACTCGGACCTGCTCCTGGACAAACTTGATGTCCTCAATGGTCTGTTCGGGAACGCGGGCGATGATGTCCTCCAGCTGCTCCTTAGTAAGCAGGAAGGACTCGGGTGCGTACTTGTCGAACTTCTGGGAGTATTCGCGCACTGCTGCGTCGCCGCGTTCACGGATATCCGCAATGACGCCTTCGACGGTGGCACGCACTTCAGGAGTGCTGCCCCGGTGCACACTGCTCTGCGCCGGCTCCTTCAACATCACGGAGTCCACGGCCGAGCTGATTGCTGTTGTAGCGGTCATGAGGAAAACCTTCCATCTTCATTGATGGGCGACCTTGGAGCGCCCCGGGCCAGGCCAGCAAGCCTGCTTCAAAAAGTGTATACGTATACATTTGGCCCGCACAAGGCTTTTCCGGTAAAAATGTATACGTATACAAAACGCAGTACCGAGGCTCGGGGAGGACCATCGATGCCAAAGTTTCGCCTCGACGGCAAGAAGGCACTGGTTACCGGAGCGGCCCGTGGACTCGGCAGGGCCATCGCCGACGCTCTTGCCGAGTCCGGTGCCACGGTCTATGGAACCAGCCGCGACGCAGCGAGTGCCCGCCAAATCAGCGAACGATACGGAACGCCTTCCTTTCCTTTCGATATAACCCGGACCAAGGACATACCCGGATTCGCTGAGTCCCTGATGCAGGAAAGCGGCGGCATCGATCTGCTTGTTAACAACGCCGGAGTCAACGTGCCAAAACCTGCGCTGGAACTGACAGCCGACGACTGGGACGCCGTCTTTGACACCAACCTCAAGGGCAGCTTCTTTCTGACCACTGCAATCGCTCAGCACTGGATAGACCGAGGAATACCGGGCGCCATCGTTAATGTCGCATCGCAGGCCGGGATTGTTGGAATCGAGGAACGGGCGGCCTACGGCACCAGCAAGGCTGGCCTGATTCATCTCACAAAAATCTTGGCTCTGGAATGGGCCCCTGCCGGAATCCGCGTCAACGCTGTCGCTCCGACCTTCGTGCGCACGGAACTGACAGCATCGACTCTCAACAGGCCTGAATGGGCTGCCGAGCTGCTGTCCAGAATCCCCATTGGACGGTTCGGTGAACCCGGCGACATCGGCGGGGCGATCGCATTTCTGCTCAGCGACGCCGCTTCGATGATCACCGGCCATACGCTGGCCATCGACGGCGGCTACACGATTCGCTAGCCGCCACAGCCCTGGGGCTGAAGACCGGGCACGGTTTCCTGGACATCGGCCCGCAGACCGGGTGGACCTCCTGCCTACCGGACAATGCATGCGCGCGCCTTTCGCAGGGTTGCACGCCGGTAATTTCTCTCTAGCGAATGAATGTCCGGTCAGTTTCGGTGGTGGTAGGGTGGCGATTCCCGTTGATGGTAAAGCGCCAATCTGGTAGCTCTGCCAAGCTGAAACGGGGGCCCAAAGCAGGTGCTTCGGGTAGCTACTTACATAATCACGGTTATCGGCTCTTAAACAACGGAAGTAGAAGTAGCTGCGAGAACTCCCGTTCCATGAGGAAATCGGCCTCATCAACATGTGGCTGCTGTGAACCCGGCGGCCGTGGAGGCTTGACGGACGCCCCGTCGTTCAGCAGCACCATCTGGCGGCGCACGTTCAGAGTGGCAGGGGTCGGTTCTCGATGACGTTCTTCATGACCAGGGTGGAGCTCAGGCGCTGGACGCCAGGCAGGGCGGAGAGTTGCTCGTCATAAAGCCGTTGGAACGCCCGAACGTCGCGTGCGACTACTTGAAGGAGGTAGTCGGGATCACCGAAGAGGCGCTGTGCTCGCACGACGTTGGCTACTGTTGCAACGGCCTCTTCGAAGGCCGCCACAGTTTCCCGGTCTCCATCGCGCATCGTGACGAAAACCAAGGATTCAAAGGTGAGGCCAAGTGACTCGGCGTCCAACTGTGCCCGATATCCAGTGATGGCGCCTGACTTCTCCAGTGAACGCAGTCGGCGGTGGCAAGGTGACAGGCTCAGCCCTACACGCTCAGCCAGCTCGGTCAGGGAGAGGCGACCATCCATCTGTAGTTCAGCAAGAATATTCCTGTCTAACTTGTCCATGGGGAAAATTCTCCCCCAAAGTGGTTGCCAGCCCAAAGAACTTGGAAGCACATTCCGGCCAAATTTTCCTAAGCTTTTCTTAGGGCCTGACACCCAAGTGCCCCGCCAGAGTTTAGGGAGAAAAACGTGCATCTCGGATCCATAGCCGCATTCTGGGCTGTCTCCTTCTTGTTCGTGTTGACCCCAGGTGCGGACTGGGCTTACGCGATTTCAGCCGGGCTCAGGCATCGGACTGTGATTCCGGCCGTCGCAGGACTGCTAACGGGGCACTTGGTTGCCACCGCGGTAGTCGCGGCGGGGGTGGGCGCATTGGTGTCGGGATCGCCCCTGGTGCTCGCCGCCCTGACAGTCGCGGGGTCCGCGTATCTGGTCTGGCTGGGCCTAGGGATGTTCAGGAACCCATCCGTACCGGAGGCCGGCGTTGCAGCCGTCGAGGGCAGCTGGGCGCGCCAACTATTGAAGGGCGCCGGGATCAGCGGCCTGAACCCCAAGGTCTTTCTTTTATTCCTGGCCCTCTTGCCCCAGTTCACTAGCCCCGACAATTCGTGGCCTGTTGCGGGGCAGATCGTTGCTCTTGGACTGGTGCATGTCGCCAGCTGCGCAGTCATCTACACCGGTGTGGGCGCCAGCGCCCGGGTGGTACTGCGCACCCGGCCTACCGCCGCCCGTGCGGTAACCCGCGTTTCGGGCGCCGCCATGATGGTGATCGGAGTATTCCTTCTCCTCGAACAGCTGATCCACTGGTACTCCTGATCCTGCTACCAGCCACAATCAAGACGCTACGGAGAATTTAACCTTGCACTCAGAACAGCTCCACCGAACCTACCTGGACCTGACCACCCCTCACGTGGCCGACGCCTGCATGCGCCTCGGCATCGAAGTCCGGTGCGCACCAGCAGGAACTAGCCCGCTATGGACCGGAGCGCACATGACTGGCCGCGTTGCACCGGCCCGTCACACCGGGAGCGTTGATGTCTTCCTTGAAGCGATCGATCGCGCCAACGCCGGCGATGTTCTGGTAGTGGACAACGACGGTAGACAGGACGAAGCCTGTGTCGGAGACCTGGTCACCCTTGAAGCGAGCCGCGCCGGTTTGGCCGGGATTGTCATCTGGGGATTACACCGCGACACATCCGAACTCAGGACCATCAGGCTGCCAGTTTTCAGTCAAGGATCATTGCCAGTTGGACCTCAACGCCTCGATCCTCGCCAGCCAGCAGCCCTCACATCGGCAAGGAGCGGTAAACACAAGGTCTCGGCGGATGACTTCGTAATGGGCGACGACGACGGAGTCCTGTTCATACCTTTGGCACGGGCCGAGGAGGTTGCCGATACGGCCGCAACCATCCGGGACACAGAACGTTCACAGGCGGCACGCATGCTGATGGGCACAACGTTCAGGAGCCAGGCGCGCTTGGAGGAGTACGTGGCGGCCCGGTCCAGTAACCCTGACATGACGTTCCGGCACCACCTCCGTGCCTTCGGCGGGGAGATCGAAGAATAGGCACAGATTTGCCTTAGGATTTCCTGATTTTCCGGCTACTGTCGCGCATCTCGAACGGTCCTATTGGGACGCGATGCGGGCAGCCTTGAAGGTTTCCGGCGCCGGCCCCCGCCTGTCGGGTTGCGTGTTGCGTTCCGCGTGCCGGCGCCGGAAATCTAAATGTGTGAAACCGCTTTGCTGTAGCTGCCTGGACTGAGCAAATACCGTATGTGCGGGCGGTATCAGCTGGCCGTCTTAGCGACATAGACGTCGCAGGGAGCGTGGTGAGCGACGCTGTTTGCGACGCTGCCAAGAACTCGTCCCAGTCCTTGCATGCGTTTGTTGCCGACGACGATCATCCGGGCGTTATGTTTCTCAGCCTGGTCTATCAGAGCCTGGGCGGGCGTTCCTTGGACGGCTGAATACGCGACCTTGAGATCCGGCGAGCTGAGCTCCACGGCCGCGTCCCGCGCGGTCCTTTCGGCGTTCTCTTCGTGGGTGACGACCCGCTGGTCGCTGCCCGTGCCAAACACAACGGTGCCTTCGCCGTCGAATGCGGTGACGACGTGAAGCCCTGCACCCAGGGCCAGGGCCAGGTTACGGGCGGATTCCGCGGCCCTCTGGGCAGTCTCGCTGCCGTCAACGCCTACAACGATTACTCCGGTCATTGTTCACTCGCTCTCTTAGTTGTTTGAAACGAACTTCAGGTACGTGGCTCCGGTGAGCCGTACCACTTGGATTCAAGGTGGTCGGCGACGACGCGGCGGACGGTTCCGGAGTGCGACCGCAGGACGATGCTGGAGGTGCGGATCAGCCCGGATCCCCGGCGCACGCCCTCGACGAGGGCGCCGTCGGTCACGCCTGTTGCGACAAAGTAGACGTTGTCTCCCCGCACCAGGTCATCCTGGTTCAGCACGCGCTTGAGGTCGTGCCCGGCGTCCAGGGCAGCAGATCGCTCAGCGGCGTTGCCGGGAGCGAGGCGGGCCTGGATCACGCCGCCGAGGGCCTTGACCGCGCAGGCGGTGATGATTCCTTCCGGAGTCCCGCCAATCCCGACGCACATGTCGATCCGGGAATCGGGGCGGGCGGCGTTGATGCCTCCAGCGACGTCTCCGTCGAG
Organism: Pseudarthrobacter sulfonivorans; assembly: GCF_031454915.1. Classification (GTDB taxonomy): domain Bacteria; phylum Actinomycetota; class Actinomycetes; order Actinomycetales; family Micrococcaceae; genus Arthrobacter; species Arthrobacter sulfonivorans_C. Next base: position 509,173 of record NZ_JAVDRS010000003.1, read on the forward strand.
GAGCAGGCGAGTGGAGGCTCCGGTGGCCCTGATGTCGGCGATCAGCTGCGTGTGGCGGGGGCGGTCCAGTACTGCGATCTGCAGGTCGGTCACGGGCACGCCCTTTGCATGGGCCAGTGCCCGGATATTCTCAGAAATTGGCCGGTCCAAGTCGATGACGCCGTGCCCTTCGGGGCCGGTGACGATCTTGTCCATATAGAAGACGGCGCTGGGGTCAAACATGGATCCGCGATCGGAGACGGCAATGACTGAGAGGGCGTTTTGCCGCCCGGCCGCCGTGAGACTTGTTCCATCAATCGGGTCCACGGCGATATCGCAGACAGGTCCGCTGCCGTTGCCAACGTGCTCGCCGTTAAACAGCATTGGGGCTGCGTCCTTCTCGCCTTCGCCGATCACGACGACGCCGTCGAATGCCACGGTGCCGAGGAATGACCGCATGGCATCAACGGCCGCGCCGTCGGCTGCGTTCTTGTCCCCTTTGCCTATGAAAGGGGCGGCCCGGATGGCTGCCGCTTCGGTGGCACGCACCAGTTCCATACCGAGGTTTCGGTCCGGGAGGGTACCTGCGGGAGATCGGGAATCGTTGTTCACGTACACCACTGTAGCGAAAAATTAGTAAGTGGTCGACCACTTGACCACTTGGCTTGACTGGTCGACCACTTAAGGTTTACGGTCGATGGTGTGCCCGGCCTCATGAGGTTGAGGGCCCGGGTTACCGGCAAGGGACCCCGTACGTCAGAGTCGCCGTCAGGGACACATTCCCTCAACATCAAGGAGTAACGATGCTCGCCGTCTTAGGATTCGCAACCCTCGCGTCATTTATGGTCGCGGTCATGCGCAGATGGGCCACAGCATTTGTCGCCATCATCAGCGCACCCGTACTGTTCGCTGTCATCGCCGGCTTTGGCCCCAGGCTGGGCGACATGGTGCTCTCCGGCCTCGAAACAGTGGCACCAACAGCAGTACTGCTCCTGTTTGCGGTCCTGTACTTCGGCGTCATGATGGACGCCAAGCTTTTTGACCCGATCTCGAAACTCATTCTCCGGCTGTCCAAAGGCGATCCGGTCCGCATCTGCGTCGGCACAGCCGTGCTGTCATTGGTGGTGGCCCTGGACGGTGACGGAACGACCAGCTACATGATCATTTGCTCGGCGTTCCTGCCGATCTACAAGCGGCTGAACATCAACCCGCTGGTGATCGCCACCGTTGCAGCCATGTCCCTGGGTCTCATCTCCGGATCAACCCCCTGGGGCGGCGCGGCAACCCGTGCGATCAGTGTGCTCGAACTCGACGCAACCGAATACTTCGTGAGCCTCATCCCGTCACTGGCGCTTACCTCCGTCTTTGTTCTCGTGGTCGCATACGTCCTTGGCCTGACGCAGCGCAAGCACGTCAACGCAGCTGCGGCGGCGGAACTCGCCGCTGAAATCAAAAACGGCACCCTTCACGCCGAAGAACGCGCCACCTGGCGCACCTGGGTAAACGCAGGCCTCACGATTCTGCTGCTTGTCCTGCTCATCACCGGTGTCGCACCCCTGGTGGTGCTCTTCATTGGCGCCTTCGTCATCGCCCTGGTCATCAACTACCCGAAACTCCATACCCAGGGTGAACTCGTCAAGCGTCACGCCGCAAGCGCTGTGCCCGTTGTGATGCTGGTCCTCGCGGCAGGCGTCTTCACCGGCATCCTCTCGGACTCCGGCATGATCCAGGCGATGGCGGACGCACTTCTGAGCATCGTCCCGACATCACTCGGCGGACTTCTGCCTCTCTTCACCGCCATCATCGCCATCCCCCTCGGGTTCTTTATGTCCAACGACGCGTTCTTCTTCGGCATCCTCCCGGTCCTCTCCGAATCAGCCTCGCAGTACGGCATCCACGCCAACGAAATCGCCCGCGCCGGCGTTGTCGGACAGATCTCGCACATGATCGGCCCCGCCTCGGCGCCCCTGTGGGTACTCCTGGGTCTTTTGAAGAAGGATCTGGGCGAATTCCAAAAGTTCTCCATCCTCTGGATCGTCGGCGGCTGCCTTGCATTCATCGCCTTCCAGCTCCTCACCGGCGCCATCAACATCACCTTCTAAGCGCCCCTCCCGTAACCTCCGGTCCGTCAACGAGACCTGGATATATAGAAAAGGAAATACCGTGACTGAATCCAAGCAGTACCAGCTGGCCGTCCTGAATGG
>NZ_JAVDRS010000004.1:0-435240 GCF_031454915.1 Pseudarthrobacter sulfonivorans
AGCGTTTCAACCGGACCCTGGCAGCCGAATGGGCCTACGCCAAGCCATTTACCAGCAACATCGAACGAGCTGCGGCACTTGACCCGTGGCTGAACAACTACAACACTGAACGCATCCACGCCGCCATCAAAGGCACCCCGATCACGCGAGTGTCACTAACCTAATGGCCGGGTACAGCTAGGCCGTAACGTCAGTGGCCTTTTGGTCATCCTTGACGAGGCCGCGGCGGCGGCGCGTGGGCCAGGTGAGGATCAGTGTCACCACAGAGGCCAGGAACACCAGCCCGGCGATGACGATGCCGGCATCAATCCAGAACTGGCCGGGGAACAGGCGGATGAGGGTGTCTTCCAGGGCGAAGGTCCACGAACCGCTCGCGAAGAAGATCCGGTGGAACTCGGTGAAGAACTGCTGCCAGCCCAGCACCGCCAGGACCCCGAGGCCCAGGATAATTGCCAGCGAAACGATCGATCCTGCGAACAGGCCCCGGCGCACTCCCCCGGTGCTTCGACGGCGCAGGTAGGCAATGGCCACGATGCTGAGCACAATCAGGAGCGCCCCAGCCCCAAAGGCGGACAGGATAACCAGTTTCACATCCGCCATGTGGCTGACTTCGCCATCCTTGAACAGACTGTCGCCGCTGCGGTTGACCAGGTCACCGAGGTACCGCGGACCCGCCCAGTTACTGAGGTAGTCGACGGTGTAGGAGCCGTAGGTCATTCTGTCGTCAGTGCTAAAGCCGTACCCGTCGCCGGGAAAACCGGGCCTGTTGTACTCGACCCAGAGAAACAGCGGACTGGTGACCGCCCGGACGGCGAGTACCAGCAGGATCACGGGGTAAAAAAGGGCCAGGAGGACTTGCCAGATACGAGGGGCCACTGGCTTGGCGTTGGCCGCGCTTTCACGCTCCGCGTTGCGGCGTTCCACATCCTCCTTCGGCGGGCGGACCTGGAGCGCGGAAGTGGGCAGGGGTTCGCTGAAGGGGGCGGACTGATGACGGGCCGCGCCGGCGAGGGGCCGTTCCTGCTTGCCCGTCACCGTGGGCGCAACGGCGGCACGCTGGGCTCCAGGGCGCCCGGCTGCGGACGGCCCGGCAGCCGAACGTTCAGTGGCTGAAGGCTCGGCAGCTGAAGGGCCTGTCACGGACGGTTCGGCGGCGGAAGGCTCCGTCACGGAAGGCTCCACCGAGGAAGGCTCGACGGCAGCCTCTGCGGCCTTGCGGTCCGCGCGGCTTTCAGGTTGCCCTGTCATCCAGGCGAAGGCCGGCTCATCCGAGTCCGACGAAGTATCAAGGACCGGATCCGGCTGCGGCTCCGAGCGTTTGGCAGGGGTCGGCGAATTGTCGTTCACAGCAGCGTCACTTCCGTTGGGGTCCGCGCCGCCGGCTCTGGTCCGGGCAGCGCCATGTGTCTGGTCTCGAGCCTACCGGCCTAGTTGTCATACTCGGCCCAAGGGATGTTCCAGTCCCCGTAGCCGTCGTCGAGGGCGGCGTAGTCACCCTCGGTGTTGATGATCTGCACAACATCGCCGGTGGTCATATTGTCGAAGACCCAGGCGGCACCGTCGGGTGCGAAACCGATGCAGCCGTGGGAGACGTTCGTGTTACCGATAAAGGGGTAAGCGGACTCCAGTGCCTGGTGGATGTAGGCCCCGCTCAGCGTCAGGCGGATGGCGTACTCCACATCCACGTTGCCGTAGTAGGCGGGGTCGCCGGGCTTGAGTCCGATACTGGCGGCCCGGAAGTGGTCATGGCGGTTCTTTTCCATCAGCACGGCGTAGCCCCGGGCTGACGGGAAGCGTTTGTCCCCCATGCTGACCGGGAGGGTTTTGACTACTTTGTCATTCACGCTGAGGGTGAATGTGTGTGCGGCGGCGTCAGCGATGGCCACTTTTTTGTCGCCGAAGTGGATGTTCACTTTCTTGTTGAAGTTGGCGATCTGGCCCTTGCCGAGGTCAACTCCAAAGAGCTTCATGTCCATGGTGACCGTGGAGTTGGCGGCCCAGAAGGCTTTGGGGCGGTAGCGGACCATGGTGTCACTGAACCAGTGGAAGGCGCCGGCCTGGCCGGCGCTGGAGGTGATCTTGATGGCCTTCTCCACAGCCTTCCGGTTGACCACCGGCTCACTGAAAACGACCTGCAGGGGCTGGCCCACGCCCACCTTCATGCCGTCCAACGGGTAGATGGCCGCGTCGGCCTCGTGGGTGCTGGATACGGTATTGAATGACTGCGTGGCGGTGGTTTCGCGTCCTGCCTCGTCGGTGACCACATACGTGTAGCTGTATTCGGTGTTGAACTTCAGCGGGGCGGTGGCAGACCAGCTGCTGCCATCGGCCGCGAAAGCACCCTCTACGGCTTCACCGGAGGTGCTGGTGAGGGTGACGCTTTCGATCCTGCCATTGCCCACCTTGACTGAAGCCGGCGTTGCCGGGTTCACCTGTTTGGCGGCATCGGCAGGCGTGATGTCCACTTTGACCGGAGCCACCACGGGCAAGGCCAGGCCCGGTGCAGAACGGACGGCGGAGGCTGCTTCGGATTCAAGGGCCCCACGGGCGAAGCCCGGCGCGACGGCGGCGAAGACACCACCCGCAGCGGCGAGGACGCAGACGGCTGCCACGACGAGAATCTTCTTGGCGGTCGACATGCGGCGCGGCTTTACTTCAGGCTCCATAGTCCGATCTTATTGGTTGAAGGTCACAACCCCGGGCGCGGTCCGCGCCCGGGGAGTCACACCTCAGTAACGATAATGCTCGGGCTTGTACGGGCCGGCGACGTCGAGGTCCAGGTATTCGGCCTGTTCCTTGGACAGTTCCGTAAGCTCGACGTCGAGTGCGTCCAGGTGGAGCCTGGCGACTTTTTCGTCGAGGATCTTGGGCAGGACGTAAACCTGGTTGCCGTATTCCTGTTCGCCTTCGGGCTGGTCCCGCTTGGTCCACAGCTCGATCTGGGCGATCGTCTGGTTGGCGAACGAGTTGCTCATCACGAAGGAGGGGTGGCCGGTGGCGTTGCCAAGGTTGAGGAGGCGCCCCTCGGAGAGCACGATGATGGAGCGGCTGTCCTGGCCCGTGGCCGGGTCCGCGGCAAAGACCCATTCATGCACCTGGGGCTTGATCTCCACCTTGCGGATCCCGGGGATCCTGGCGAGGCCGGCCATGTCGATTTCGTTGTCGAAGTGGCCGATGTTGCCCACGATCGCCTTGTCACGCATACCGGCCATGTGCTCGGCCAGGATGACGTCCTTGTTGCCCGTGGTGGTGATGAAGATGTGGCCTTCGCCGAGCACGGATTCGAGCTTGGCCACCTGGTAGCCGTCCATGGCAGCCTGGAGGGCGCAGATGGGGTCGATCTCGGTGACGATGACCCGCGAACCCTGGCCGCGGAAAGCCTCTGCGGCTCCCTTGCCGACGTCTCCGTAGCCACAGACAACTGCCACTTTGCCGCCCATCAGAACGTCGGTGGCGCGATTGATGCCGTCCGGCAGTGAATGGCGGATGCCGTACTTGTTGTCGAACTTGCTCTTGGTGACGGAGTCGTTGACATTGATGGCGGGGAACAGCAGCTTGCCCTGTTCGGCCAACTGGTAGAGGCGGTGCACACCGGTGGTGGTTTCCTCGGTGACGCCGCGCAGGCGGGAGCCGATCCGGGTCCACCGCTGCGGATCTTCCTGCAGGGACGCGCGGAGCACGTCGAGGAAGATGAGGCCCTCTTCGGACTCGTCGTCGGCTGCTGCCGGGACGGTGCCGGCCGCTTCGAATTCAACACCCTTGTGGACCAGCATGGTGGCGTCACCGCCGTCGTCCAGGATCATGTTCGGACCGAGCTCAGGGTCAGCATCCGCGCCGGGCCACGTGAGGATCTGCTGGGCGGTCCACCAGTATTCTTCGAGGGTTTCGCCCTTCCAGGCGAACACCGGAACGCCCTGCGGGTCCTCAACGGTGCCGCTGCCCACCACAACGGCCGCGGCGGCTTCGTCCTGGGTGGAGAAGATGTTGCAGGAGGCCCAGCGGACCTCGGCTCCCAGCGCGGTGAGGGTCTCGATCAGGACGGCGGTCTGCACGGTCATGTGGAGGGAACCGGCGATCCGGGCGCCCTTCAGAGGCTGGCTGGAGCCAAACTCCTGCCGGAGGGACATCAGGCCGGGCATCTCATGTTCGGCCAGGCGGATCTGGTGGCGGCCGGCTTCAGCCAGCGAAATGTCGGCAACCTTATAGTCAAATGTCATGGGATTCCTTTGCTCTGTCCGATGGCGGCGACGGCATTGAAGCGTCTGCGTAAAAGTCGTTTGGATGGAAGTCGTCTGTGATGGGTGTGCCGGGACCCGGAACTCGCCGGGAGATACTGTCCGGGCTTTGGTGCCTGGCTGGGCTCCTGCGGCCGTTGCCGGGCCCTAGTCTGTGGCCGGGCTCTTGCCGTTGGCCACGGAAGCAGCGGAATCGTGCTGGTCTGAGCTTGCCGCGTTGGCTGCCTGCAGCAGTTCCGGCGGCAGCAGCAGCGGGATACCGTCCTGGATCGGATAGCGCAGCTTGACGCCGGATTCTCCCGCCGTCGTCGACACAAGCTCGTCACCGTCCTGGACCAGCGGCGAGCCGGTCACGGGACAGCGCAGGACGGACAACAGGTCAGGACTGATCTTTGCCATGGTTGATGCTCCCGAAAAGGCGCGTGATCGCGCCGTTGGCTGACTGATTAGCAGGTTCCAGCCTACCGCCAGATCAGTATCAGGAAGGTTCGCGGAGGACACGCAGGTGACCCCGGCGGGTGCCTTCTGCCGCGGCAGGCGCCTCCAGCGCTGAATGCGAAGCGCGCTGGTTCTGCGTTGTCTGGAGCTTGGGTGGCAGCGATGCCGCCTCCCGGACCGCGTTGGCTAATGCCAGGAGGTCGTCGGGGCCAGGCTGCTGCGGGCTGGTGGGCATCGCCAGGCGAAGTACTTCCCAACCTCGGGGAACCGTCAGCGAGCCGGCATGCTGCTCGCACAAATCGTAACAATGCGGCTCGGCGTAGGTGGCGAGCGGACCCAGAACGGCGGTGGAGTCAGCATAGACGTACGTCAAAGTAGCCACCGCTGATTGACGGCAGGCTGATCTTGAACATTCACGGATAGCTCCCACGACATCACAGACTACTCCGTCTGACCGTCCTTTCCTGGTATTTACCGCCCCTGTCGCCGCGTCCTGGCGCGTTTCCCCGGCTAGTGTCGCGTAAATCTGCGGCCGGGTTTACAGTCAATGTATGCAGTCATCGAACCATGATTCAGCTTTTTCGGTCCGTTTGGCTGACCCTGACGCCCGCAGCGGAGAAACGGGACCGGATTCGTCGGGCCGAAGCTTTGCGGCGCGCCGCAGGAACCGCCATGGCCGTGGCCTGCGAGGCGAACTTGTGCTGCCCACACATCCCGGGTACCGGACGCGGTCCGACCGTTTTGATGACATGGTGCTGGACTCCGCGCAGCGGCTGCACGACATCTGGGGCAAGACGCTGGACGGCGTACGCTTTGCCGTCGATGAAATACCCCCGGAGCTGGAGCAGCTGGTGGCCAACGCCGCTCCCCCGCCCATGGGTTCCTACACTCCGGCTACGGACGAGGAAGGCCCTGTCATCACCCTGTACCGCCGGGTTGTTGAGCAGGGCTGCGGCAGCCGGGAGGAACTCCAGGACCTGGTCCACGACGTTGTCGTGGAACACACCGCGGAAATGCTCGGAGTGGCACCCGAAACGCTCGATCCGGTCTACCGCCGCAGGTACTGAGCCCCCCGGACCACCGGTCAGTAGCCCAGGGTGACGGCTACCTTTTCCTGTCCGGACGCGGCCGGCATAAAGGCCAATGTTGAGATGTCTTCCCGGCCTGCCTGCTGGAGGAGGAGCGCGCCGTAGGCGGCGTCACCGGATGCCGAAACCACATAGGCCACCACGTCTGACGCCCCGACCTTTGCGGGAAGCTTGATGGAGGTTGTGGTGCCGCCAGCGACGTCGGCAGTTGCCGCCGCCCGGATCCTTCCGTCAGCTGTGACGGGAGCGTATGAAATCGTGGCCCGGTTTTCCAGCACACCGAAGACGAGGACCCGGTCGCCGCCCCGCGGCACCGGCACCACATGCTGGCTTCCCAGCCTGACGCCTGAGGCCGCCCACGCAACATCCGATGCCTGTCCGCTGTTGACGCCGCGGGTGACGCGTGCCGCGGCAACAAACGACACATCCGAACTAGTGGATACCGTGTACTGGCCGGCCGGAACGCCTGCCAGTGAAACCTCGGTCACGGCGCCGCCCTTGGCCGTGACAACACCGCCCTTGGGCAGGGCCTTCTGCCCATCCCGGCCGAAGAGTTTGACCTCCACTACGGCGTCCGAAGGACCAGGGACGGTGATGGCGAGAGCCGGGCCGGCGTCATCGAAGCCGCCCTTTCCCGTGACCGCGGCAATCCCGTCAGCGCTCTGGATGTCCAGGCCTGTCATGACCTGCCGGGCGGCAGGAGCAGCCCCCGGCACAATGAAGTCCACACCGCCAGGCGTCAGTCCCCTCAGCACGCTCTGCTGGATGGCGGCGGTCACGGGGCCTCCGGCGCTGCGGACGTGGACGCTCAGCTGCGCCTCCCCCGGAGCCAGGCCGGCGAGGACAATTGAGCGTGTGGATCCCGGCGCAACGAGGAGCCCCCGGCTGCCGGGGGCCTGAATCTGCCCCTTGCTGCCAAACAGCTCCAGGCTGACAGTGGCTGGAGTGCTGGAGGCATTGCTGAGGATCAGGACGGACGTGCGGCCCACAGTGGTGCTGGCACCGGCGAGCCAGAGGTCGTTGGCAGGCGGCTGGCAATTGGCTGCCGCAGAACCTTGAAGGTCACCATCCGTGGCCGCGTATTTCAGCACACCAGCTGCTGACGGCTTCTGGCCCGCCAGGGCCTCGGCACTCAGGACGGTAGCGCTATCCACTCTGCGCCCCTTGAGCACACCGGCCTTCAGATCCTGGGGACCGGCCTCCTTGCCGGGTTGGCCACCACCCTTGGCAATCTCGATGGCAGGCTTCCCGTTGAGGGCCGACAGCAGGCTGCCGGGCAGGACACCGCCCGGGGCGCTCAGGACGGCACCGCTGACAACACTCGTGGCCGTTGCTGATTCCGGACTGAACTGGGGGTCGGTGCCTGCTTCCGTTCCTTCCAGCAGGCGAGCCGGTCCGGGACATATCCCGACGCTTGCACCGGCCGGAACGGAGGCCAATGTCGCAGGGATGCTCCGGCTGCCAGCCGGTTGGGGCGTGAGGGACGCCGCAGCCACTATGCCGCCTGCCGCCGCGACGATCGCCACCGCCGAAACCAGTCCGGCCAGGACCTCCTTGGGCGCGGCCCTGCGGACCGAACCCTTCGCCGTAGTGTTCGCCGGAGCCGTTTCCTGCCCAGCCGTTTCGGCGTGTGGGGCGTCCTTATGCATTCTGGTGTTCCTTACGCAAAGATCCCTCGTCCCGTGACAGGCCCGTGTTGGGCCGGCGTGCGGGCATGGGAATGGCGAGCATCACCGTGAGTCCGAACACTGTGGCCTGCGCGATTCCGGACCACAACGCCCACGGGGCGTCGTAGCGGATGGTCAGCTGGCCCGCCGAGGCGGGCAAAGTGAAGGCCTGGGCCGAGCCTGAGGTGGTGGCGGTGAGTTTCCGGCCGTCGAACCAGGCGCTCCATCCCGGATCCGCCCGCTCGGCGAGCACCACCAGCCTGCCTTCCGGCCCTTCGGCAACGCTGGTATCGACGTCGTCGTATTTGGAGGGCACCAGTGCCACCGTGGCTCCGGCGGTGTCCACAATCCGCACGCGGTGGGCTACATCGGCCGCCTCCAGCGCAGGTTGGTTGAGCGGGGTAATACGCCAAAGCCAGCCAACATCCGTCTGTCCTACGGCGACCAGGCCGGGTACGGCATCCATCTTGCTGGCCGTGAGCTGGGCTGCGGTGTCTGCCGAGCGCAACACCACGAATCCAACACCCAGGCGTTCGAGCTCGGGCCTGGGGTCCACGCCCTGACCGGCCACGAGGGTGGCCACCACACTGCGGATTGAGGCCGTGACGTCGTCGTCATCACGGATAGTTTCCTGGCCGGGTGCGCCCATGATGTTCCGGGCTGCGGCGATGGTGGAAAGGCTGTCGAGCGTGGTCCCGGCACCGCGCATCAGAGCCGCGTCAAAGGTGCCATTCTCCTTGGTGGTGATCAGCAGTGTGCGCGTTTGCTCAGGCCCGGTGCCGCGGTCGATTGCCGTGGCGGGAAGGGTCCGGACGTTGCCGGCTTCCACGAGCCGGGGCGTGCCGAGTGCCGGCCCGGCCGGGCTCTCCGCGGGTTGTGCCGAAGCAGCCGGGCGGAGGACATTCTGAGCCGACCACACCGCCATACCGGCCAGAGGACCGGCCAGCAGTATCACCATGCCAACGGCTGTGGCGGAGCGAAGCACCATATTGCGCCTGACGCTGCGTGCGGTGGGACGGTCTGCGGCATCCAGCAGGCGCCCGGCACCGATAAGCGCTGCCGCCAGGAGTGAGAATCCGGCGGCCGAGACAGCCGGGCCGGTGAATGGCGTAACCATGGTGTCGGCAGTGGCGCCCGTGACGACGTGTCCGGCCAGCCAGCCACCCATCAGGAGGATCAGCGCACCCACCCACAGTGCACGCGCCGTCCGGCTGTGTTTACCAGGAAGGAACAGTGCCGCCACAGCAAGCACCAGGACCGGGACGGCCACCAGCAGCGCAAGCGCAAGTGCCCACGGAATGACCTGTCCGGTGAAAAATGGAAGGCCCGACAGGCCACCCCCGGGCGCGAACAGCAGCGGCTGCCCAAGGAGTTGCTGCCATAGCGGAGCGGCCTCGAATCCCAGCGGGACGCCGGGATCTGCAAGGAGTGCCCGTGGCCTGTCGATGACAGACAGTCCAAACGGAAGGAAGAGCGCAGCGCTGGGCAACAGTGCCCACCACACAGTGCGGCCTCGACGTCCCAGCGTCAGCCCACAGAGCACGATGAGCACCGCAGCGGGGATCAGCAGCGAGGGTGCAGCTGCGCAAACCACAGCCAGTGCCAGGCCCGCGGCGGCGGCCGCAGTCCAGGACGGCATGCCGTTGATGCCTGGCCGCGCGGGCGGCTTGTCTGTGAACCGACGATCGTCCGGAGAGGGGACCATAAACCGCCCATGGCCAACGGCGGAGCCCGTGGCGCGCAAGAGTGCCAGGACCACGAGCGGGATCATGATGTGGGCAACCAATGCACCGGCGCGGCCTTGGTTGAGGGCAACCTGCAAGGCCGGAGCCGCTGCCCAGAACAGCGCCCCGACAAAGCGGAAACGGCGCCTGGTTGTCACGCCGCCGGCTGCGAACCACGCCGTCAGGCCGGACAGTGGAGCACCAAGCAGGAGCAGCCAGGACATGGCCGCGTTGGCATCGCCGCCGCCGAACAAACCAAGGACCCACACCACGTAGCCGAAGGGGTCTCCCTTGCCGGGGAGCCCTGCCCCCAGGCTGATCCACCAACTGGAGGCGTGATGCCAGATTTCCCCAAGGCTGGCGGACACCGGGATAAGGCCGCCGCCGGAAACGGCCTCGGCACGGAACAACCCGCTCAGGGCAGTAAGGGACGCGGCCGCCGCGATGATGGTGGCAGCGAGTGCACCGGCACCCACCCAGCCCCGTTCGGTTGTGGTCAGCGCCGCAAAGTCATCGGAGGAGTCGCCTGTGGGCTGGTCCGCCAAAGGATCGTGCAGGAGGCCATCGCCCGTGGACTTGTCTGCACCGAGGGCTTCCATCAGGGAACGGCGGTGGTTCCAGACGTCACGCCGGGGAGTCTGCAGCTTCTTGATGACCGAACGCCTGATTCGGCGGGTGCTGGCCGCCGTCCGCCGGGACTTTGCGACAGCAGCGGGCCTGGCCAGGGCAGCGAACGTCGCCACAAGTTGCGAGAACCCGTGCCCCGGGTCCTTGACCGCAATGCTGAGCACGAGTTTGAAAATACTGCCCAGCAGGGCGCCCACAGCGTGGATGGGCACTTTCCAGAGCGGCGCGTGCTTGAGCCGGAGGTGGACCTGCGCCTTGCGGGCCGCGGAGGGATTGCCTTGGGCATGGGGCCGGTGGGCCACATGGAACATCCGCGCTGTGGGCACCACAACTACACGGTGCCCCGCCAGGCGGTTGCGCCAACAGAAGTCGACGTCATCGCCGGTACCCGGGAGGGCGGGGTCGAAGCCCTTCAAGTGCTCCCAGACGTCACGGCGGACCAGCATGCCCGCCGAGTTCACCGCGAAGGTGTCCGTTCGGCCGTTGTACTGGCCCTGGTCGAGTTCGTCAGCATCGATCATGGTGAGGCGCTCGGCCCACCGGCTGGTGGACAGGCCGACGTCGATCAAGCGGCGCCCGGAGTGCCAGTCCAGTTGCTTACAGCCAGCGACTGTCACCGATGGTGCGCGTTCCACGGCACCCAGGAGTTCCGCCAGTGCCTCCGGTGCGGGGGCTGCGTCGTCATGAAGGAGCCAGACCCACTCCGTGGCGGCGCGGCGGGACTGGCCTTCCCACGACGAGCGCGCGTTAAGCCCGGCGCGGACGGCGCCACCCAATCCGGCCTTGCCGTGCGGAAGGCTGATGACGTTCTCTGCGCCCAAGGCCCGCTCCAGCTGGAGTGCCGAGTCATCGCGCGATCCGGTATCCACCCCGATGACGGAGTCTGCAGGCCGGGTCTGGTCCGCGAGGGCGGCCAGGGTTCTGGGGAGATAGGCACTGCCGTTGTGGGACACCACAACGGCAGTGACATGTACTTCCTGAAGAATTAGATTGCTCGCTTCCTTAGCCGCCGGCGTTCACGCTCGGAAAGGCCACCCCATATGCCAAACCGTTCGTCGTTCGCCAGCGCGTATTCCAGGCACTGTGAGCGCACATTGCATGCACCGCACACCTTCTTGGCGTCACGCGTGGATCCGCCTTTTTCCGGGAAGAAGGCTTCCGGATCGGTCTGCGCACACAACGCATCAGTCTGCCAGCCGAGCTCACCTTCGTCGTCAAAGTCCTGCCTGAACGGCAACCCGATCCACACCGGCTGGGTAGTTTCCGGCCCGGAAGTCCGCAGCTCCATGGGGGGATCCAGGTCGTCATCGTCCTGGTCGTGCCCACCGTCAAGGAGTGCTTCGTGCGCCGCCAGGAACGCTGTGGCCTGGTCCTGGAGGGGGTCCTTCGTGGCTCGGTTGTAACGGTCCGCGGCGTCAGGATCGGCGGGATCCACATACCAGTCGCTCGGTACGCCCCGTGCGCGGTATTTAGCCGTTGCCTGGCCGGCGACGACGGCATCTTCATGGATACGCTCTGCTTGCCCCACGGCGACCCTCCTGAAAGTTTGCAGCCACTGCCTGATTCCTTTGACACTCGGTTGTGTGCCGGTATTTATGCAGTCGCTTTCTATATCTAATTACACGTGTGTAACTAGCAGGGAGTCAAGCCGCCGACGGGATAATAATCAACATTCCCAGCGAAACGCCGTCACGCCACGCCCGGGAATTTTCCCAAGGTTCGGCGCGCCGAACGAAGGGATGCGCAAATGCAGCGCCGGGAGCCCCCGCTTCCCATGAATACCGGCCAAAACTACAGGTGCCGCCCCAATAAGACAAATGAGATGACAAACCAATGTGAGTAACATCACAGCAGGTCGACGGTAGATAGCCGGATGCCCCTGATGTCAGTTGCTCCCCCTAAACCGAGATGCTCCCAAGGGGGCCGTGGCAAGATAGTGCCATGAGCATCCCGGCGATCGAACTGATGACCACCCTGCGTTCCGGCCACTCCACATCGCCCCGCCTCACCTGGTACGGTCCTGATTCCGAACGGGTGGAACTTTCCGGACGCGTCCTGGATAACTGGGTGGCAAAAACCGGCAACCTGCTGCAGGACGAACTCGACGCCGAGCCGGAGATGCGGCTGGGCCTTGACCTCCCCGCGCACTGGAAATCACTGATCTGGGCCCTGGCCGCTTGGCAGCTTGGCATGGAGACTGTCCTGGACGGGAGCGAGGCAGAGTTACTCGTCACGGACAAGCCCGGAAGCGTGACAGGAAAGTACGACGCCGTGATTGCCGTCGCGCTGCCGGCGCTTGCCATGCGGTGGCCGGGGGACCTCCCTGCCGGAGTCATCGACTATGCCGCGGAGGTGCGTTCCCATGGGGACATCCTCATGGCGCACGCAGATCCTTCGGCGTCCGGCTGCGCCATCGCGGGCAGTGACGGCCAGCGCCACCTCCATGAAGGCCTGCTCACCGGTTTCTCAGCCCCGCACGATGAAGGCGTGCGGCTCCTAATCACGGCAGCGGATGGCCTGGAAGCCGCCCTGGCTAACTCACTCGGCGCCTGGCAGAACGGCGGCTCCGTGGTGCTGGCCCACCCGGATGTGCAGCTGACAGACCATCTCCTCGCCGCAGAACGCATCCAAGGAAAGTAGCCGCACCGGCCAGCAGAGCCAATCGCTAGGGCTGCCGGGGGCTGCCGGGCACTTCCTGGTCCGGGCGGTCCGCACCCGGGGCCGACGCAGCGGCGGCCTTCTCGTGATGGTGCAGTTCGATGAGTTCGTGGTCGTGGGAGAACTCCGGCTCCTGGTCCAGTTCCTCGTTGAAGACCCAGAACCGGTAGGCGAAGAACCTGAAGATCGTACCCAGGACCAGCCCTACAACGCTGCCTGCAATAAAGAGGGACGGCTTGTCGTTCAGCTCGAGGATGTACTTAGCGAACCAGACACAGCCGGAGGCGATCAGGAGTCCCACCAGGTTCATGACAGCGAACAGGGCCGCTTCGCGGACCACGTTGGCCTGTTTGCGGTGGCGGAACGTCCAGAAGCGGTTCGCGACCCAGGAGAAAATACTGGCAACGATGGTGGCCACAGCCTTGGCCCATACTTCGCTGCCGTGCATAGGGCCGGTGAAGAGCCAGATAAAGACTGCCGAGTCAATGACGAAAGCCACACCGCCAACTGCTCCGAATTTGGCTACCTCGCGCCAAAACAGCGAGGCGAGCCCCCGGATACGATCTGCGAGTGAATTAATCATGACCCTCCATGGCCGTCCGTTCTCTGGGCCACACGGCCAAAGGCCTATTTTAGCCCCCAAATCTGGGAACCACCCTGCGCACCAGGCCACTCGGCGGCAGGATTACCTGGTTTCCTGGCCTCGTGGCGCCCCGAAAGCCGGGAACCGGCGAGCTTTTCTGTAGGCTGGCACATGTGACTTTTCCTGTAATCGGCGTGGTTGGCGGCGGCCAGCTCGCGCGCATGATGGCCCCAGCCGCCACTGCCCTTGGTTTTGAACTCCGTGTGCTGGTTGAAGCTGAGGACGTTTCAGCCGTTTCAGCTGTCTCCACTTCACCGGTGGGTGACTACAAAGACCTCCAAACCCTCCTCGATTTCGCGGACGGCCTGGACGTGATGACGTTCGACCACGAGCATGTCCCCACGGACCACCTCCGCGCGCTTCTGGCCGCCGGCGTTAACGTCCAGCCCGGCCCGGACGCACTGGTCAACGCGCAGGACAAACTCGTGATGCGCGCCGCCATTGACAGGCTCGGGCTCCCGAATCCCGTTTGGGCTGCGGTCTCCGACGTCGCCGCGCTTGTAACCTTCGGCGATGAGATCGGCTGGCCGGTGGTTCTCAAAATGCCCCGTGGCGGCTACGACGGCAAGGGCGTGCAGATCATCGACTCCGCCGAGGACGCGGCCGGGGCTGCTCCGTGGTTTGAGGCCATGAGCCCGCTGCTCGCCGAAGCCAAGGTTGATTTCAGCCGTGAGCTGTCCACGCTGGTGGCGCGGACCCCCGACGGCGAGGCCAGGGCTTGGCCTGTGGTGCACACCATCCAGGTGGACGGTGTCTGCGATGAAGTCATTGCGCCAGCGCTGGGCATTCCCCTTGAGGTGGCAGCGGCGGCCGAAGAGGCTGCCCTGCGGATCGCCCACGAACTGGGCGTGACGGGCGTAATGGCGGCGGAGCTTTTTGAAACGCCCGGGACCGGAGTCGGCTTCCTGATCAACGAACTCGCCATGCGGCCCCACAACACCGGCCACTGGACACAGGACGGGTCGGTTACCAGCCAGTTCGAACAGCACTTGCGGGCAGTCCTGAACCTCCCGCTGGGCGCCACCGACGTTCTGGGTCCCGTGGTGGTGATGAAGAACTTCCTGGGCGGCGATAACCAGGACCTGTTCTCCGCCTACCCGGCCGCCCTCGCGAGCGACCCAGCGGCCAAGGTCCACTGCTACGGCAAGTCCGTGCGTCCGGGGCGCAAGATTGGCCACATCAACCTGGTGGGCGACTCCACCGATGACGTGGACTCGGTCCGGCAACGCGCCACCCGGGTGGCAGCCATCATTCGCGACGGCCGGGTGCCGGCCGACGAACCAGCACGGATTTCCGAGGAGAACGCATGAGCACCGAAACCACCCCCGGCACCGGCGTCACCGGGACCGGCCCCATCGTGGGGCTGGTCATGGGTTCAGATTCGGATTGGCCGGTCATGGAGGCCGCAGCCGATGCGCTGGCCGAGTTCGGCATACCTTTTGAAGCGGATGTGGTCTCCGCGCACCGGATGCCCACGGAAATGATCCGGTACGGGCAAACCGCCCATGAACGCGGGCTGCGCGTGATCATCGCCGGCGCCGGCGGCGCGGCCCACCTTCCCGGCATGCTCGCGAGTGTGACTCCCCTGCCTGTTATTGGTGTTCCGGTCCCCTTGAAGACCCTCGATGGCATGGATTCCCTCCTGTCCATCGTGCAGATGCCCGCCGGTGTACCCGTGGCCACCGTGTCCATCGCAGGTGCCCGCAACGCTGGCCTCCTGGCTGTCCGGATCCTGGCTTCCGGCACAGACGAACTGGCGGCTTCGCTCCGTGCGGACCTTGTGGACTTCGCCCAGGAACTCAACGACGTCGCCACGCGCAAGGGAGCCAGCCTCAGGCAGAAAGTGAGCGAAGTCTTCGCTGACGGCAATGGCGTCCTCCGGGGCAGCCGCTAGGGTACCGGAACATGTCCAGGAGCGTTCAGCACCCCGACACGGGGCCGGTCATGACCGACCCCATGCGGCATCCGTCCGGCGCCTCATCACCGGTCCGGACCAAACGGGCCTTTGTCCTGCTCCTGATGACCCTTCTGGTGCCGGGCAGCGCACAGATTGTGGCTGGCAACCGCAAACTCGGGCGCAACGTGCTGCGTGTGACCCTCGTCGTCTGGGCGGTGCTGGTGGCCACCGTGCTGCTGCTTGTCATCAACCGGGCGCTCCTGATAAACGTCATCACTGATCCTTTCGCTTCGCTGGCCATCATCGTGGTCCTGGTGGCCCTGGCACTTGGCTGGGCGTTCCTCTTCATCAACACCCTGCGGCTCATCCGCCCGGTCCTGCTGGCACCCCGGGCGCGTCCCGCCGTCGTCATTTCCCTGGTCCTTGCACTAGTGCTGAGCAGCGGCACACTGGGTTACGCCGCCTACCTGCTGAACGTGGGGCGCAACGCCATTGGCAGCATCTTTTCCTCCGGACCGTCGATCGATCCCGTGGAGGGACGCTACAACTTCCTGATGATGGGCGGCGACGCCGGCGACGACCGCACCGGCAGGCGCCCCGATAGCCTGTCCGTACTCAGCGTGGACGCCAAGTCCGGCCGGACTGCCATCATCTCCGTGCCCCGCAACCTGCAGAATGCCCAGTTCAGCGAAGGCTCCCCGATGAGGGAGATCTACCCGGATGGCTACAACTGCGGCGACGCGTGCCTCATCAACGCCATCAACACCGAAGTAACGAATGAGCACGCCGACCTCTACCCGGGCGTAGCCGACCCCGGTGCGCAGGCGACGCTTGAAGCCGTCTCCGGGACGCTGGGCCTCACTGTTCAGGCCTATGTGCTGGTGGACATGGAGGGCTTCGCCAAACTCATTGACGCCATGGGCGGGATCAGGATCAAGGCCGGCGGCTGGGTTCCCATGAGCGGCTTCTTCGACGAGGTCACCCGCACCCATGGCATGCCCTTGGGCTGGATTCCCGCCGGTGAACAAACACTCGACGGCGACCACGCCCTCTGGTACGGACGGTCCCGTGAATACGTGGATGACTACGCGAGGATCCAGCGCCAGCAGTGCGTCCAGCAAGCCATGCTGAAGCAGCTGGACCCGGCGAAGCTGCTGTCCAAATTCGAGGACATCGCCAGCGCAGGCACCAAAGTGGTCGATTCCAACATCTCCTCATCCCAGCTGGGCAGTTTTGTGGATCTCGCCATAAAGGCCAAGGGACAGGAGGTCAAGCGGCTCACCATCGGGCCACCCGACTTCGACGCGTCCTTCTCCACAGTGCCTGACTTCGACATCATTCACGACAAGGTGGACCAGCTCCTGGCCTCAGCCACGGCCCCCGAGGCGGCAGCACCCGATGATGGCATGGTGCAGGCGTCCTATGTCGGCGGACCCCTGCAGGCATCCGGGCCGCCGCGGCCGGCTGCCGGCCTGGCAGCCGGTTGGGCTGCGCAGCAAACTCCCCCGCCGTCGTCGGATTTCGTTCCGGTGACTACAACGCCCGACGGCGAACCGATCACCGAAGCGCTGCTGAACCGGCTCAAGCGCGAGGGCAACGAGCAGGCCATCGGTGAACTCGTGGCCACCAATGGGCTCTGCGCGCCGCTGTAGGCGTGCTGTCCACCCTGCCCCACATAGACACCCACTGAAGACCTGAATACTAAGGAATGGACCCGGCTGTGTACGAACTTGAAAACGCCCTTCGCGACTATGCCTGGGGATCCAGGACAGCCATCGCCGGGCTTCTGGGACGCCCCGAATCCGGCGGCCCGGAAGCCGAACTGTGGATCGGCGCCCACCCCGGCGCCCCGTCAATCGCCCGCCAGTCTGACGGCTCGGAAACACCACTGGATAAGTTGATTGCCTCAGACCCCGAGCATTTCCTGGGCAGCGAATCGGTCGAGGAATTTGGGCCTCGGCTACCGTTCCTGGCAAAGATCCTTGCGGCCGCCCAGCCCTTGTCGCTTCAGGTTCATCCAAGCATCGAGCAGGCGAAGGCAGGCTTTGCACGGGAAAATGCTGAGGGCATCGCCCCGGATGCGGCCAACCGGAACTATCGTGATGACAACCACAAGCCGGAGATGATCTTTGCGCTGACGCCCTTCGAATCGCTGTGCGGATTCCGGGATCCGGCCGCCACGCGGAAGATCCTGGTGCACATTGGCTCTTGTTTCGACCTGATCGAAACCGAGGTGCCGCCCCTGCTGACCGAACTGCTGCACTTCCTGGAAAATCCGGACGAGGGTGCCGGATTGCGGGCTGCCTTTGAACGCCTGATTCAGGGCGGTGAAGATGTCTCGGACGCCACGGCGACGGTGGCGGCTGCCCTAATCTCCGGCGCTTCGCTGGCACCGTACCAGAATGAACTGTCCACGGTCATCGACCTCAATGAGCAGTACCCCGGTGATCCGGGCGTACTGGTCTCGCTGCTGCTCAACCGCATCTCGCTGGCCCCGGGTGAGGCTGTCTACCTGCCCGAGGGCAAGGTCCATGCCTACCTCTCCGGCTTGGGCGTTGAGGTCATGGCCTCTTCCGATAACGTGCTCCGGGGCGGACTGACGCCCAAGTTCATTGACGTGCCCGAACTCCTGCGCACCGTGGACTTCACGTCGGTGGCAGTCCCGATGCTCAACCCGGAAATATCCGCACTGGGCCAGGAACTCTACCGGCCGCCGTTCCGCGAATTCCAGCTTCAGCGGATCGAACTGGCCCCCGGCAGTGCGCCGGTTCCGCTCGCCCAGTCAGGCGCCGCCGTCGTGATTGTGGTGGACGGCGCCGTGTACCTCGACTCGCCCAAGGGCGATCTGCAACTGGCCCGCGGCGGCAGCGCATTCCTGGCCGCGTCGGAGGCCCCGGTCAACGTCCACGCTGTGGCTGGTGCTTCGGCAACAGCGGTTGCGTTCGCCGTCACCACCGCTTCAGGCACCGGCCTTAGCGCCGCGTAACCCGCTTCATGAGCCGCCGTGCTGCCTGCAGACCCTTGCGGGCAGCCGGCATGGCCCGGGCGTACACGGGGTACAACGGTGACAGTGGCTTCTCCCAGGTCCCCATGAGCAGGTTCTCGTGCTTGGCGAACTGCTTCTTGAAGTCGGAGATGCCGTCGTTGAGCAGGCCGTTGAAGTCGTAGCGTCCGCAGCCGTCCTCCCGCATGGCGAGCAGGGCGGCCCACTTCACTCCGTAGTTCACCCGCTGCTTCTGACCCTCGGCAGAGACACCACCATAGAGCTCGAACGCCGTTGCCCCGCTCCGGGACAGCCAGACGAAGGCAAGCAACTGCTCGCCGTCGAAGGCTCCGATGATGGGTGAGCCCTCTCCCAGGTTGGCGAAGATGTCACGGTAATACTTGTCCTCGTGGATCCCGAACCCGGCACGGTCCGCCGTCTCGTGGTAGATGCCCAGTACCTGCTCAAGCTCGGCCTCGGTCTGCACCTTCCGGAAGTCCACCTCGCTGCGCATCGCCTTGCGGATGTTCGCGCGTGTGGACTTGGACATGTCAGCCATGAGCTCATCGTCGCTCCTGGCCAGGTCAAGGATGAGTGTCCGCGGGATGAGCACGGTGTTGGCGGACGGCCTGAAGCCTGCGGCTGCCACCGCGGGAGCGAAGGGGGACTCAGCATCCCAGTCAGGCTCGATGCTCAAGGCCACTCCGTGGTGGCGGGAGGAAGCATAGCCGGCCAGCTGTGCCAGGACGGCGGTGGTGTCCCCGGCGGAGCACATCGGGCCGCGGGGCACGTAGACCAGCGCCCGGAACGGGAACGGCAGCTTCCGCACCAGCAACTGGGCGCAGCCGAGGATGTTCTCATCGTCGGTGACCAGGACGCGGTCCACGGACCAGCCGTGCATCCCTTTGGTCTCACCCCAGCCCCACAGTTGCTGCGGATGCCCTTGGAACCGGTCAACATATCCGTCCCAGACGGCGCGGTCAGTACAGGGCACAACGGCAAGACTCATGAATTCAACCCTATACCAACGCCTTGGCACGGCCGGCCGTGCCGCAGCCAGCGGCCGGCATGAGCCACGCTGCCGGCACGAAAAAGCGCCACACCGCAGCAGCGGTGTGGCGCTTGTCGCACTAAGCCCTGGACTAGTTCTTGCGGGCGTAGCCTTCCCACTTGCTGGCCTGGTGCTCACCGTCGACGAAGCGGATGGTGCCGGACTTGGAGCGCATCACGATGGACTGGGTCAGGACCTTGTCCTTGGAGTAGCGGACACCCCTGAGGAGGTCGCCGTCAGTGATGCCAGTGGCTGCGAAGTAGCAGTTGTCGCTGGAGACGAGATCGTTAGTGGACAGCACGCGGTCCAAATCGTGGCCGGCGTCGATGGCCTTCTGCTTCTCTTCGTCGCTTGTGGGCCACAGCCGGCCCTGGATGACGCCGCCGAGGGACTTGATGGCGCAAGCTGCCACGATGCCTTCCGGAGTGCCGCCGATGCCCATGAGGGCGTCTACACCGGTGCCGGAACGGGCTGCGGCAATGGCGCCGGCAACGTCGCCGTCCATGATGAATTTGGTGCGCGCACCGGCTTCGCGGATCTCCTCGACCAGCGGGCGGTGGCGGTCGCGGTCCAGGATCATGACGTTGAGCTGGTTGACCTTCACGCCCTTCGCCTTGGCGATCAGGTGCAGGTTCTGCTTCACCGGGAGGCGCAGGTCAACCATGTCGGCCGCTTCCGGGCCGGTGACGAGCTTCTCCATGTAGAACACGGCGGAGGGGTCGAACATGGAACCGCGTTCTGCCACTGCAAGGACCGCAAGGGCGTTGTTGATGCCAAGCGCGGTCAGCCGGGTGCCGTCGATCGGGTCGACGGCGACGTCGCACTCGGGGCCGGTGCCGTCGCCAACGTGCTCGCCGTTGAACAGCATGGGGGCTTCGTCTTTTTCGCCTTCGCCGATGACCACAACGCCGTTGAAGTGGACCGTGTGGAGGAAGGAGCGCATGGCGTCGACGGCGGCGCCGTCAGCCTTGTTCTTGTCGCCGAAACCAACCCAGTGGCCGCCGGCGATGGCCGCGGCTTCGGTGACGCGGACGAGCTCAAGGGCAAGGTTGCGGTCCGGCTCGTCGATACCCACAGCCAGTGAGGGGGAAATCGTGGAGTACTGCTGGGTCATAGGCGCTGGTGTCACGTGAACCTCTTCTTCGAGTGGCGATCATTGGACCCGCTCAGCCGGGTTCAGCCGACGCGGTGATTCCTCTGATACTGATCATAGTCGCGGCGCCAGTCCCCGGCGCTGGCATGACGTCCCGACGCAATATGCCAATGGCCCGGACCTCAACCCGAATGTGAGTTGGGCCCGTGCATGGGCGACTATAGAGGGGTGAGTGAAATGCAGGAAAAGACCAGCCCCGGGCAAGATCCCTCGGATTCCGGACCCACCGGACAGGACGCGCCGAACGGTGAACAGCCTCCTGTGAAGCCCGTTATTCCGGCTGCAGCCGCCAAACGCGCCAATGCGTCGGTGATCGGCATGATCGTTGCGCTGCTGGTCAGCATTGCCGCCTTCCTGCCCATCGTGCTGATGAACCCGCTTCCCAAGAGCGACGGATTCCGCCCCGACATCGACGTCCCTGCCGTGGCCCGGAACGCTTCGGATGTGGCGGGATTCACACCGGCCGCGCCGGACACGGCCAAAACTTTCAGGCCCAATTACGCTCGCTGGGAGTCCGGGAGCGGCAGCGGCGTGCCCACTTGGGAGGTGGGCTACATCACGCCGAAGGACTCCTTCATCGGACTTGTTCAGACCCGGCAGTCCAATCCCACCTGGCTTCTGCAGCAGACCAAGAGCGCCCCCGTCACCGGAACCCGCGACGCCGGCGGCCAGGCTTGGGAACTCCGTGACGCAGGCAAGGGCGAGAAGAGCATGATCCTGGACTACCGCGGAACCACCGTTGTCCTCACCGGCACTGCGCAACTGGACGAGTTCGCTGTCCTGGCCGACGCCGTCGTGAAATCCTTGGACAGCAATCCTGCCGTAACGGTTTCACCCTCAGCCAGTCCCGCGCCGTAAGGTAGGCCAGTGGCTACCTACCTGACTCCTGCCCTTGCCTGGCGCCGCATGCGCGAAGGCAACGAACGCTTTGTTGCCGGCGAATCGTCGCACCCGAACCAGGACGCGTCCCGCCGTTCTTCGCTGGTGGAGAACCAGCATCCGTTTGCGGTGATCTTCGGCTGCTCGGACTCCCGGCTCGCCGCGGAAATCATCTTCGACCTTGGGCTCGGTGACGCATTCGTGGTGCGCACCGCCGGCCAGGTGATTGACGACGCCGTCCTCGGCTCCCTTGAGTACAGCGTCAGCGTGCTCGGCGTACCGCTGATCGCCATCCTCGGGCACGACAGCTGCGGCGCCGTCAGCGCCACCAAGACCGCCGTCGAAACCGGGCAGATGCCGGCGGGCTTCATCCGGGACCTCGTTGAACGCATCACCCCCTCAGTCCTGACGTCCCTGCGCAATGACGAGCATGAGGTCAACGACATGGTGGTGGAGCACGTCAAGCAGACGTCCCAGCGCCTCGTGGACAGCTCACGTGTGATTTCCGCCGCAATCGAGGAAGGCCGGGCCGCTGTGATCGGCTTGTCCTACAGCCTCGCCGAGGGCCGGGCGAACGTGGTTTCCGGGATCGGCGAGATCTAATCGACGCCCTGGCTGACCCCCGTAGCAATGCGGTTCACGGTTTTAGCCCCGGGCGCACATCGTCCTAAGCTAGCCCCATGACTTCCACTGAAGAATTCCGCATTGAACACGACACGATGGGCGAAGTCCGCGTCCCCGTGAACGCCCTGTACCGTGCACAGACGCAGCGTGCAGTTGAAAACTTCCCCATCTCCGGCAAGACGCTGGAACGTGCGCACATCGAAGCCCTTGCCCGGGTCAAGAAGGCGGCTGCCCAGGCCAACGCAGAACTTGGGGTGCTCGACGGCGAGCTGGCCAAGGCAATTGCAGAGGCCGCCGATGAGGTAGCAGCCGGCAAGTATGACGGCGACTTCCCCATTGACGTCTTCCAGACCGGTTCCGGCACGTCCTCGAACATGAACACCAACGAGGTCATCGCCGAACTGGCCACGCGCGCCCTCAAGGCTGCCGGCAGCGACAAGGTTGTCCACCCGAACGACCACGTCAACGCCTCCCAGTCCTCCAATGACGTTTTCCCCACGTCAGTCCACGTTGCCGCCACCTCGGCCCTGATCAACGACCTCATCCCGGCCCTGGGCTACCTGGCCGAGTCGCTGGAGCGCAAGGCCGTTGAGTTCAAGGACGTCGTCAAGTCCGGCCGTACCCACCTGATGGACGCCACCCCGGTGACGCTCGGCCAGGAATTCGGCGGCTACGCAGCGCAGGTCCGCTACGGCATCGAGCGCATCAACGCCTCACTCCCCCGCGTTGCCGAAGTACCGCTCGGCGGCACGGCCGTGGGCACCGGCATCAACACCCCTGCCGGCTTCCCGGAGCGCGTCATCGAACTGCTCGCCACCGACACGGGCCTGCCGCTGACCGAAGCCCGCGACCACTTCGAGGCCCAGGCCAACCGCGACGGCCTGATCGAGGCTTCCAGCCAGCTGCGGAACATCGCGATCTCCTTCATGAAGATCAACAACGACCTCCGCTGGATGGGCTCCGGCCCCAACACCGGCCTCGGCGAAATCGCCATCCCGGACCTGCAGCCGGGCTCCTCGATCATGCCGGGCAAGGTCAACCCCGTCATCTGCGAGGCGTCCATCATGGTCTGCGCCCAGGTCATCGGCAACGACACCGCCATCGCCTGGTCCGGCACCAACGGCGCCTTCGAACTCAACGTCGGCATCCCCGTCATGGCCGCCAACCTGCTTGAGTCCGTGCGCCTGCTGGCCAACACCAGCCGCGTTATGGCCGACAAGATGATCGACGGCATCACCGCGAACGTGGAGCGCGCCCGCTTCCTCGCGGAGGCCTCACCGTCCATCGTCACGCCGCTGAACAAGTACATCGGCTACGAAAACGCCGCGAAGATCGCCAAGAAGGCCGTGGCCGAGGGCCTCACCATCCGTGAAACCGTCATCGCCATGGGCTTCCTGGAGCGCGGCGAGGTCACCGAGGAGCAGCTGGACACCGCCCTGGACGTTATGTCCATGACGCGCCCGCCGCACAAGGCATAGGTCCCCACCGCCTCCCTAACTTCGCTTCGCTCAGCCAGGGAACCCTAGGCGGCGGAGTCCCCTTCAAGACACGACGGCGGCCGCTCACCTTCAATGCGAAGGTGGGCGGCCGCCGTCGTTCTTTAAGCGGGCAGAGGCCTAAGTTTGCACTATTATGAAACTAGTGCAAAAATTTACTTTGTGAATGATAGTGCAGAAATTGAGGGCGGTCTCCGTGAGCGCAAGCGAGCCGCCACCCGCGCCACGATCACCGGCGTTGCCCGGAGACTGACGGCCGAGCGGGGCCTGAACGGCTACACCGTCGAGGAAGTCTGCGAGCTGGCCGACATTTCCCGCCGCACGTTCTTCAACTACTTCCCCACCAAGGAAGACGCCATCCTCGGCCACGTGGACGATGAAATCCCGCAGGACGTCATCGCAGGGTTCATCGCCGGCGGCGCGTCGTCCCCGTCCGGCGAGATCTCCCCCACCCTGTTCCAGGACCTGATCGGCCTCTCACTGAAACTGTCCGAAAATATGGCCGCCTCGGAAGAGGAAACCCGCCAGCTGATCGGGGTCATCAAAAAGGAACCGCAGCTGATGCTCCGCATCATCGGTGCCACTGAGGAACGGGAAGCGCAGTTCGCCCGCGACGTGGCGCGCCGTGAGGGCGTGTCCCCTGACCACCCTGTAGTGCAGATGGCTGTTGCCTTGCTGGGCACCATCGCCCGGAAGAGCAGCATGGCCTACTTCTCCGACGGCAACACACGCGCCTACTCCGAACTGCTGATGGAAAATATCTCCGCCGCCAGCCAACTCTTCTCCCAGAACTTTGAAAATCCAGCACCCCTGGAAGGACACCTATGAGCACCGCCGTCAGTCCCAAAGCCGCGGCCGGTCCACTGCTGCTGACCCAGAAACGGATCTGGATCATCTTCTCGGCGCTGATCGCCGGCATGCTGCTCTCCAGCCTGGACCAGACCATCGTCTCCACCGCCATGCCCACCATCGTGGGAAAGCTGGGCGGCGTGGAGCACCAGGCCTGGATCACCACCGCCTACCTTTTGGCCACCACCATCGTTATGCCTATCTACGGCAAGTTCGGCGATGTCCTGGGCAGGCGGAATCTCTTCCTCGTCGCCATCGCTCTCTTCACCCTCGCATCCGTGGGCTGCGCCCTGGCCACCGATTTCTGGGGCTTCGTCGTTTTCCGCGCCATCCAGGGCCTGGGCGGCGGCGGCCTGATGATCCTGTCGCAGGCCATCATCGCGGACATCGTTCCCGCCAAGGATCGCGGCAAGTACATGGGTCCGCTCGGAGCCATCTTCGGCCTCTCCGCCGTGGCGGGCCCGCTGCTTGGCGGCTTCTTTGTGGACCACATGACCTGGGAATGGGCGTTCTATATCAACATCCCCATCGGCATCGCTGCGTTTGCCATTGCCTGGTTCACGCTGACGCTGCCGAACAAGAAGGCTGAGAAGCGGATCGACATCCTGGGCGTTGTGCTCCTGTCCGCAGCCACAACCTGCCTGATCTTCTTCACCGACTTCGGCGGCAAGAAGGACGAGGGCTGGGATTCACCGCTCACCTGGGCGTTCGGCGCCGGGCTCATCGTCACCGCCGCGGCCTTCGTTATGGTGGAACGGCGGGCCGAGGATCCCATCATTCCCCTGAGCCTTTTCAAGAACCGGATCTTCGTCAATGCCACGGCCATCGGCTTCACGTTGGGCCTGGGCATGTTCTCCGCCATCGCCTTTGTCCCCACGTTCCTGCAAATGTCTTCCGGCACGTCCGCGGCGGAGTCCGGGCTGCTGATGCTGCCCATGATGGTGGGCCTGATGGGTACGTCCATCTACTCGGGAATCCGGATCTCCAAGACCGGCAAGTACAAGATGTTCCCTATCCTCGGTGCGGCCTTCACCATGGCCGCCATGCTGTGGATGACCACGCTCACGGCCTCCACCCCAATCTGGGTCATCTGCGTCCAGCTGTTCATCTTCGGTGCAGGGCTGGGCCTGATCATGCAGGTAGTGGTCCTCGTGGTGCAGAACTCGGTCCCGGCCGATCAGATCGGCACCGCCACCAGCACCAACAACTACTTCCGCGAAGTCGGCGCGGCCATGGGTGTGGCAGTCTTTGGTGCCATTTTCACCAACAGGCTCTCGGCGTCCCTGACCAACGCTTTCACGGGTGCCGGGGCGTCGTCTGAGCAGGCCGCACAGTCCACCAGCACCCTGGATCCGCAGGCCCTGGGCCAGCTGCCGGAACAGCTGCGGGACGCCGTGGTCAATGCCTACGCCGAATCCTTGGCGCCGGTGTTCTGGTACCTCATCCCGTTCATCGCAGCCGCCCTGTTGCTTGCCATCACCCTCAAGCAGATACCCCTGTCGGACACCGCCGGCATGGTGGCCCGCGGCGAAGCCGTGGGCGGCGAAGAGGCGGACCGGCTCGAAGCCCTGCGGCAGGGCGAGCTGGTCTCCCAGGACCGCTGACCGCCGCCGCCGGACCAACCGGAAGCCTGCACGGGCGCTGCAATCTTGGGGGTTGCGGCGCCCGTGCTGTTTCCGTTCACGGTTCGAAGTGGGCAGCCTCCGCGGGGGCCACTGCACGGCGGATGCTGGTCAGGTGTCCCGGCATCAGCTCCGGGAGGTCGTCAATGCTGAACCAGCCGACGTCCAGCGACTCGTCATCGTTGACGCGCGCAGTTCCTGACACATATCGGCACCGGAACACCACGTCGAGGAATTCGCAGACGTCCCCGTTCGGGTACGTGAACGGCCCCACCGTTCCCACCGAGACCACACGTTCCGGCTCGGCAACAACCGCTGTTTCTTCAAAGATTTCCCGCACCAGTCCGCGCGCGGGCGGCTCCCCGGGATCCAGCATGCCGCTGATCAGCGCCCAGTGTCCGTTGTCGGCTCGCTTGGCCAGCAGGACACGGCCGGAGTCGTCCAGGACCACGCCCCGGACGCCGGGTACCCACAGCGGATCGTGGCCGATCTTCTGGCGGAGCTTGAGAATGTAGTCGGGTGCAGGCATTCTGCCAGCCTAGCGGCCGCCGAAGGTGCAGCGCCCAGGCATCGCCCTGCTGTCAGGCCGGCAGCAGCATGGCGGCGGCCGCGCCCGCGAGCATAAACGGACCGAACGGGATGGCGGACTTCAGCGTGCCACGGCGCGCCGCCAGCAGTGCGAGGGACCAGAGCCCGCCCAGCAGGAACGCCGCGAACGTCCCCGCAAAAACGTGCGCCCAGCCAAGATATCCCAGGTACATCCCCAGGACGCCAGCGAGTTTGACGTCGCCGAAGCCCATGCCTGGCGGGTAGACCAGCCGCAGGACGAAGTAGAACACCCAGAGGACGGCTCCCCCGGCCAGGATCCTCAGCGCAGGAACTCCCCAAAGTTGAGCACCGCCGTCGGGCGTTCCCTCCAAGGCGCCTGAACCGGCAGCAACGTTTACGATGGCCGCGGCCAGCAGGAGCACCCCGGCCACCGCGTAGGACGGGAAAACAATCCGGTTGGGCAGCAGATGGTGGCGGACGTCAATAACCGTCAGCCGGACTGCCATCACCAGGAAATAGGCACACGCGGCCAGCACCAGCCAGAACGCCAGCGGGGTGGCGTCCCACAGTCCATCGAGTCGTCGGATCACCCCTCGGATGCTACTGGATTCCGGCGCCGCCCCGCAGGGCCCCACGCGTAAACTGTGCATATGTCGACATGGGACACCAGGCGCCGGCCGGATCCGGAAGGCAGTGCTGCGGCTACGGACCTGACCGCAATGCTCCGGAACCTTTGCCGGTCCTCCCCGTGGAAATGGCAGTCACTGCGCTTTGAATACTGGGATGAGCCGTTTGATGAGGATCCCGATCCTGCGGCACCGCTGGTCCGGGCCTGGCTTCGGCGGCCCGGCGCCCTCCGCCTGGAAACCGCCGACCGTCTAGTCCTCCACAGCACAACAGGCATCAACGATTCCAGGGACGGGCTGTACATCAGCTCGACGCGGAAGTCCTGGCTGCTGCCGCCTCACCTCGTGGCGCCCGTTTACGACGACGGAGGCCTGGTCAGGCGCCGGCCCGAGGCAGCATACGGCGAACCAGGCTTCGGGAACGGCCGTTTCTCGGCCGCCCTCGATCCCGTGGAGCTCGCCGGAAACGCACCGGCGCCCCTCGAGTTCCCGGGGACCAATCCGGTTCAGGTGGAGGATGTCCGCCGGGTGGACCACCATGGCCGGCCAGCACTGGGAGCAACCGTGACGCCCACAGCCTCCTACCGTGCCGCGGATCCCGCCGCGCCGCTGTGCCTGCCGGGCCCCAACCGCGTGCGGATCGACCTGGAGACCGGAGTCTGTGTCGCCAGCCAATCACTGGAGGCCGCCACACTGGACTACGGCCACTGGATCCGGATCATCGGGGTTGACGAATACATGCTGGACGATCTGTTCCTCGCCGAGTCCATGAACCTCACGGACGTCCGCCGCCATATCAGCTGGGACATCCGCGCCTGAGCCGCGCTCCTGGCGGTCCGGGTGCAGCGCCGTCGGCTAGGCTTCCCTGATGACCGCGCTGACTTCCATCTGGCCCCTCTTCGGACTCACCTTGACCACACCGCGGCTGGTATTGCGCCCCATCACCGACGACGACATTCCTGCCGCTGTTGCAGCAGCAGAGAGCGGCGTCCACGATCCGGGCCGGAACCCCTTCAGCAACCCGTGGACGGAACTTCCTGCCGACACGCTGGGCACCAACATGGCGCAGTGGTACTGGCGCTGCCGCGGCCAGGCCACCCCCGAGGACTGGACCCTGCTCCTGGGCATCTGGCACGAGGACCAGTTCATCGGCTGCCAGGATATCGGCGCGAAGGACTTCGCCACCCTCAAGACCGTCAGCACCGGCTCCTGGCTCAGGCAGTCCGTCCACGGCCGGGGCCTGGGCAAGGAGATGCGCGCCGCCGTCGCGCTTTACGCCTTCGACTGGCTCGGCGCCGAAGTCGCCGAGTCCGAAGCCGCAGCCTGGAATGACGCGTCCCTGGGCGTATCCCGCTCCCTGGGCTATGAACTCAACGGCACCAACAGGCAGTCCTGGGGTGCCAAGGCCGTGGATGTCCAAAAGGTGCGCCTAACCCCCGCAACCTTCACACGCCCCGACTGGACCCTCAACGTAGAAGGCCACGAAGCCGCAGCCAAGTTTCTCGGCGTCGGCTAGCGTGCCTTGCCGTGGTTGGGTTCGTCCGCCCCGTGCCCTTCGCCGTCGCTTAGACACCTCCCGACGCGCCGCTACGGTCGCGGGGCGACCTGCGCAACGCTTTGGTCGGCGATGCGCTCCTACGCGAAGGACTCGGTCCGGACGTGTGCGTGGTGCGGTTATCAAGACGAACGGCGCGCTCCAGTCGGGTTGCGGGCCTTCTCGTAGGAGCGCATCGCGGCGCATCGGGACACGAAGGTCGCTCAGCGACCGGAGGGTCCCCTATGCGTTGTGTCTAAGCGACGGAGAAGGGCCGTGGCCCGACGAACGGAACCACGGCCCTTCGCGAACCGTAGGGCTAGATCTCAGCCCCTTCGAGCAGTTCCGTGACCAGGGCTGCGATGGGCGAGCGCTCGGAGCGCGTCAGGGTGATGTGGCCGAAGAGCGGGTGTCCTTTCAGGGTTTCGACGACGGCGGCAATACCGTCGTGCCGGCCGACGCGCAGGTTGTCGCGCTGGGCGACATCGTGGGTGAGGACGATCTTTGAGTTCTGGCCAATGCGGCTCATCACGGTGAGGAGGACGTTCTTCTCCAGTGACTGTGCCTCATCAACGATCACGAAGGCGTCGTGGAGCGAGCGCCCGCGGATGTGGGTGAGCGGCATGACTTCGAGCATGCCGCGGTCCATGACCTCTTCCACGACCTCCTGGCTGACCAGGGCGCCCAGGGTATCGAAGACCGCCTGCGCCCAGGGGTTCATCTTTTCCGACTCGGAGCCGGGCAGGTAGCCGAGTTCCTGGCCGCCCACGGCGTAGAGCGGCCGGAATACGATCACCTTGCGGTGTTCGCGGCGTTCCAGCACTGCTTCCAGCCCGGCGCACAGGGCAAGCGCGGACTTTCCGGTGCCCGCCCGTCCGCCGATGGAGACAATGCCGACGGCGGGATCCATCAGCAGGTCGATGGCGAGCCGCTGTTCGGCTGAGCGTCCGTGCAGGCCGAACACGTCACGGTCGCCCTTGACCAGCCGGACCTGTTTGTCGGCCCCCACCCTGCCCAGGGCAGAACCCCGGTTGGAGAGGAGAACCAGGCCCGTGTTGACCGGCATTTCCGCGGCCGCCGGGATGAAGACCGGTTCATGGCCGTAAAGGGTGTTGACTTCGTCCTCGCTGGCTTCCACCTCGGCGATGCCAGTCCAGCCAGAATCCTGCACCAACTCATTGCGGTATTCGTCGGCAGTGAGGCCCATGGCTGAGGCCTTGACCCGCATGGGCAGGTCCTTCGACACCACAGTGACGTTCCGGCCCTCGTTGGCCAGGTTCTTGGCTACTGCCAGGATTCGGCTGTCGTTGTCGCCGCTGCGGAACCCGAGTGGGAGCACCTCGGCGGAAATGTGGTTCAGCTCCACCATCAGGGTGCCGCCGTCGTTGCCGATGGGAATGGGTTGGCTGAGGCCGCCGTGCTTCACCCGGAGGTCATCGAGCAGCCGGAGGGCCTTGCGGGCAAAGTAGCCCAACTCGGGGTCGTGCCGTTTCCCCTCAAGTTCAGTGATGACAACGATGGGAACAATAACCTCGTGTTCGGCGAAGCGCAGGAGCGCCCGCGGATCCGAGAGCAGGACGGAGGTGTCAATGACAAAGCTGCTGATGGTGGCTTCCCTTTCGGAGACAGCAAAACCGGCCGCAGAATGGTGATCTGCACCGGTTTTTGAGGTAGCTCGCTTGGTGCGAGAGGTAGCTTTCTGTCCCTCGGAAACGACCTCGGGCAGTTTTTCAGAAGTAGCCACATCGACTCCAGCCCCGGGCACATGCCCGGAATTGTTATTGGTGAGGCGGTTCGGCCTGAAGGCCGGACTCGGCCTCCCGTACAACCGGTGCGAAAGTTCGCTCCATGTACTGGCCTCCCCGAACAGCCGGCGGTTTGCCTGCTGATGGTTACAACGTAATTCCACCGCCAGTAATTTCCGGAATCATCCGTCGGCGATTCTTGTTGCCGGTTTGTGAATTCCAGATGAACTGGGCAGCATGCCCCGCTGCCCAGGCTCAGGTACCGAAGCGCCGCTGCCTGCCGGCGTAGTCACGCAGGGCGCGCAGAAAGTCGACCTTGCGGAACGCCGGCCACAGGGCCTCACAGAAATAGAACTCGCTGTACGCGCTCTGCCACATCAGGAACCCCGACAGCCGCTGCTCGCCGGAGGTCCGGATCACCAGGTCCGGGTCCG
Organism: Pseudarthrobacter sulfonivorans; assembly: GCF_031454915.1. Lineage (GTDB taxonomy): Bacteria > Actinomycetota > Actinomycetes > Actinomycetales > Micrococcaceae > Arthrobacter > Arthrobacter sulfonivorans_C. Next base: position 30,523 of record NZ_JAVDRS010000004.1, read on the forward strand.
GCTGGCCGCGGGTGTACAGGAATCGGGAAATGTCGTCCACCGAGAGGTTGTCCGCGAGCGCGGAGATGTCCGAGCCCTTGGCGACGGCGTCGTGCAGCAGCTCCCGCACGGCGTCGACGATCTCGCGGCGCCCGCCATACCCCACCGCAACGTTGACGTGGATCTTTTCCTGCACGGGCGTCCGTGCCGTCAGTTTGTTGAGCCGGTCTGCCAGGTAGTCGGGGAGGAGCTCGGGGGCGCCCATGGCGTTCACCGAAATGTTGGCGTCCTCGTCGAGCCGGTCCAGGGTGTTGGCGATGATCCCCATCAAAAGATCGAGCTCCTCGCTGGAGCGGCTCATGTTGTCCGTGGACAGCATGTACAGCGTGACAACCTTGACGCCGAGTTCCTGGCACCAGCCGAGGAACTCGTGGATCTTGTCCGCGCCGGCCTGGTGGCCCTGGCTGGTGGGAGCGTTGAACTGCTTGGCCCAGCGGCGGTTGCCGTCCACCATCACGCCGATATGTTTGGGGATGCGGCCGCCAGCCAACTCCCGGAACAGCCGCCTCTCGTAGAAGCCATAAAGGAACCCGCCCAATTCCACGAGGAGACTCACCTGACTTCCGCTGCTGTTCGACGGCATTGCACATCCTAGGCTACCGTCCGCGGGCGGGACGGATGCGCCGAGGCGGGCCATCGAGGCCGTCACATCTTGTTACCTGCGAGTAACTTTGTGCTCCCGAGGATATTCTGGAGGCATGAAAAGCCAGACTCCCGGCGGCGGCCGCGCACCCGGATCGGACAGCGGCCAGGGTCATGTTGACGATGCCGTAGTCCGGCTGGCCGAACTCCTGATGATCAAGCCCAGATGGCGGGGCTGGATCCACACCGTGGCAGCACCGCTCGCCCTGGCAGCAGGCGTCGTCCTCGTTGTCCTGGCACCCACCACCGACCGCAAAATCACCTCGGCCGTCTACGCCGCCACCGGGGTACTCCTTTTCGGCATCAGCGCCATCTATCACCGCGGAAACTGGTCCCCCGGCGTGAAGATCGTCCTCAAACGCCTGGACCACACCAACATCATGCTGGTTATCGCCGGCAGCTACACACCCCTGGCCTGGTCCCTGCTGGAGCGGCCCAAGGCCGTCCTGCTGCTCTGGGTCATCTGGTCCGGGGCGATTCTGGGCGTCCTCTTCCGGCTCCTGTGGACGGACGCCCCCCGGTGGCTGTACGTGCCCATCTACATCGCACTGGGCTGCGGATCGCTTTTCTACCTGCCGGAATTCTTTGCCGCCAGTGCGCCTGCGGCCGTCCTCATTTGCGCGGGCGGCGTCCTATACATCACCGGCGCTGTGTTCTACGCGCTCAAGAAGCCTAACTTCAGCTACCAACATTTCGGCTTCCACGAACTCTTCCATGCCCTGACCGTCCTCGCGTTCGGCACGCATTTCGCGGCGATCCTCATCGCCGTCCTCAGCTGACAGGCACCAGCTGACGGGCACTAGCTGACAGGCCCCTCCCCCGCCATCAGCAGGAGCCTGGCCCTCAGGTCCGCCAGCGTGTCCACGGGACGTTCACACACCATGCTCCGGCACAAATAGGCCACCGGAGATCCTCCCGGACCGGCTGGCCTCCCTGCCAGCAGCGGGACGGGCTCCCCGCCAAAACGGGTGTCCGACGGCGGAACTTCCGTGCCGTCGTCGTCCTCCACTGCTATCACCAGGCCGGGACTGGCAGAGTTGAGCAGTTCGCGGTGCAGCGCTGTCCTTTCAGGACTGCGCGGCCCCACGACGGCGGCCTCCACCGGCCCCGCGAGGGCCGCCTGGGCGGTGGCCAGGAGCCAGCCGGCCACCCGCGGCGCCCGCTCCGCCAACGGCGGCAGGAGTGCGAGGACCTGGGCGGCGAGCGCCCGGTGCTCCGCAGAGCCGGAGAGCGCTGCGTAGCTGAGCAGGGCGCCCGCAAAGGCCGCCGCACCGCTGGGGGTGGCATTGTCGAACGGGTCCAGACCCGCCTGGCCGCCCTGCGCCGCCCGGACCTGGCCGTCTCCCCCTGCGGTGTCCACCAGGCGTCCGGCCACCACAAAATGGTTACCGGCCGCCTGCACCAGCTGCTCGGCGAAGCGGTACCAGCGCGACCGGCCGGTGGCGGCGTAGAGCGCAAACAGGCCGTCAGCGCAGAAGGCGTAATCCTCCAGCAGACCCTCGATCCCCCTGGCGGTTCCAGCATGCGAAACCCTGACCAGCGCTGAAGTACCCGGCTGCCAGTGGACACGTTCAAGATAGGCGGCGATTGACCCAGCCGCGGCGATGAAGTCCTCCCGGCCCAGCACCGCTCCGGCTTCTGCCAGGGCCCCGACGGCGAGCCCGTTCCAACCCGCCACAACTTTTTCGTCACGGGCTGGCTGGGGACGCTGGTTCCGTGCGGCCAGCAGGGCGGGCCGGGCTTTCCTCCACAAGCCAGCCCCGGCATCGTCCAGGCGCTGCCCGGGGTGCAGCGGCGAACCATGTGCGGACACGGTACCTTGTTGGCCCACGTTCATCAGCCAGGCAACAGCTGCCCCGTCGGCAGCGCCCAGCACTTCCTGCAGGCCATCAACGGTCCACAGGTAGCTGGCGCCTTCATGGTGTTCGCCGTCCACTACCGAATCGGCGTCGAGGGATGACGCCAGCGCCTCCGGTTGAGGCACGGCGTTGCTGGTGTTGTTGCTCTGGCTGTCACTCGTGCCGAGGCCGAGGGATGCCAGCAGCCATGCCCCGGTACGTTCGGCCACGTCCGCAGCTTCCCCCACCGAGAACACCTCGTTGCCGCCCAGGCGTATCCAGTGCACGTACGTGCGAAGCAGTTGGGCGTTGTCGTACAGCATTTTTTCAAAATGCGGGACCGACCAGTCCCGGGTCACTGAGTACCGGGCAAATCCGCCATCCAGCTGGTCAAACAGTGCCGAGCGCGCCATGGCTGCCAGCGTCCGGCCCGCCATGTCACGGGCGGCGTCAGCGGTGTCCGAGGGGACCGCGGCGTGCCTGATGAGGAACTCGAGCACTGCCGACGGCGGGAATTTCGGGGCGGCGCCAAAGCCGCCGTCGGCCACGTCCTCAGAGCGGGCCAGCGACGCCACGGCGGCTGGCAGCAGTTCGGGGTCAAGGAGGGGCGGCGGACCGGCAACAGTCACCGCCGCCGCGAGCTGGGCCTCGCCCAGGTTTTGGGCCAGTGCGGTGGCATTCTGTTCCACAGCCTCACGCCGCTCCTGCCACGCCTCCTGGACTGCCTCGAGTACCTGCCGGAAGGAGGGCCGCCCCGGCATGGGACGGGGCGGGAAGTAGGTGCCGGCATGAAAGGCCCGGCCTTCAGGGGTGAGGAAGACCGACATCGGCCACCCGCCCTCGCCGCTGATCGCCTGGGTGGCCGCCATGTACACGGCGTCCACGTCAGGACGCTCTTCCCGGTCCACCTTGATGGCCACAAAATGCGTATTCAGGTAGTCAGCGGTTTCCTGGTTCTCAAACGACTCATGCGCCATCACGTGGCACCAGTGGCAGGCTGCGTAGCCGATCGACAGGAACACGGGGACATCCCGGGCAGCGGCAGCGGCGAAGGCCGCATCACCGAACGGCTGCCAGTGCACGGGGTTGCCCGCGTGCTGGCGGAGGTACGCGGAAGGTTCAGCACCCAGGATGTTGGCGGCACCGACGGCCGCGCTCTCCTCGGCGGACGGGCTCTGGCGCTCACTGTTCATCCGTGCACCTCTGGTGACTCACTGCAGGAAAATATTGCCGGCAAGGCCAGTTTACGGAAAGAGTCCGGGTTTGATGTGTGAGGAGATGGCGCGTGGACCTGGGCAACCGCCCGATCACTTCAGGGGACTTGCAGGTACGCGGGAGGTCGGGCCCCTCTAGTCCTTCGCGCCGGGCTGGTTGCTGTCGGAGCCGCCCTGGATGTCGTTCTCCACCGGATGCCGGACATCTTCGGCCTCAATGTCCGCAGCCGCGGCGGCTGCCTGACGTTCCTCTTCCACCTGGGCCCGGTAACGGACCCGCCGGATGCGTCGGACCATGTCCACGATGAGCAATGTGGTGGCCAGGACGAAAAAGGCCGTCATGATAAAGCCCCACAGGCCTGGTGTTATCTGGTCCTCGGAGATGCCCTCACGCAGACCGGGCGTGGGCAGGGGCGAGGGTGTGGCGGACAGGGCGAGGAGCAAGTGATGCACGGTTTAACCTTCTGTGGAAACTGGTGGGCAGCCGGTGACGGTTTCCGCACCGGGTCCGCTGGACCCGGATCATCCCACTGCTTTTCTACACGGCATAGAACAATCTGCCGCATCTATCTTAGCCCGGCGAAAAGGTCCTTCTCCGGGAAAGTGGCGGGAACCCGCGACTCGATCAGCGAGTAGTCTTCCCACGGCCACACGCGGCGTTGCATCTCGGCGGACACAGCGAAGAAGAATCCCAGGGGATCCACCTGGGTGCAGTGTGCGCGGAGGGCGTCGTCGCGGGCCTCGAAATAGTCACCGCAGTCGATCTGTGTGGTGGTGGGATGAACGCCCGGCGGCGGCGTATGGCCCTCGGCATCCGTTTCGAGCCAGGCAGCAAGCCGCTGGGCATACGGGGACTGCAAGCCAGCTTCCTCAAGCGCGAAATGCAGTGCGCGGAACCGCGCCGGGCTGAAGGCGCGGTCGTAGTAGAGCTTGCTGGGTTCCCAGGCTGGGCCTGTGTCCGGGTAGCGGTCCGGATCACCTGCGGCCGCAAAGGCTTCAACGGCCACCCGGTGGGCCATGATGTGGTCCGGGTGCGGGTATCCCCCGTTTTCGTCATAACTGATGATCACGTGCGGCTTGAAATCCCGGACCAGCCGCACCAGGGGCGCTGCGGCGCGCTCCAGCGGCTGGACAGCAAAGGAACCGGCCGGCAGGGGCGGCAGTGGGTCACCCTCGGGCAACCCCGAATCCACGAACCCCAGCCAGCGCTGCTTGATGCCCAGGATCCTGGCCGCCTGGTTCATTTCCAGCCGCCGTGCCCCGGCCATGTCCCGCTTGGGGTGGGCTTCACCTTCCACGGCGGGATTCTGGATGTCGCCGCGGGATCCGTCGGTGCAGGTAGCCACCATGACGTCGACGCCGGCCGCGGCGTACATGGCCATGGTCGCCGCGCCTTTGCTGGACTCATCGTCCGGGTGCGCATGAACGGCGAGCAGCCGGAGCGGAGCCGGGGTGTGAGTGGACGCTGTCATCAGGGGACGGCTCCTTATTCTTCTGGGGCTGCCGTGGCGGCAACAAGGCTGAACGGGCTGCGGGGCTTACGTCTTCTGGACATTACTGGCTGCTGATATTGAACGACTGCCAGCTGCCTGGAACGGATCCTGGCACCGAACCAGGCTGCACAGCGGTGCCCGGACCGGCTGCTTGATCCGCTCGGACAGGCACGGTCCGGATCCGAACTAAACTGGATTGGTGACTACCCAGGATCAGCCCGCCGTGTCCCCGCCTGCCGACACTAGCCTAGCCAATCGTTATGGCAGTCAAAAGCGGCCCCTCCCGCGAGGGGCGAAGCGCGGCATCGCAGTGGCAGCCCTTGCTGCCGGTGTAGGTTTCATGGCTTGGGTTTCCACGTCTTCCGCTGTCTCGGATGTGACGTTTAAGGACTTCGGCTTCAGCACTACCGACGCCACTCAGGCCGAGATTGATTTCCAGGTCACCAGGGAACCTGGTTCGGCCGTTAAATGTGCCGTGAAAGCCCTGGATTCCAAGTTCGCGGTGGTGGGTTGGAAAGTGGTGGACATCCCGCCCGGCGAGCCGGACACCACTGCCGACGGCGGCCGGACGGTTTCGCAGCGCGTGGCAGTGCGGACGGAGTCGCTGTCCGTTTCCGGAGTGGTGGACAGTTGCTGGGTCCCGGGTAGCAGTAAGTAACACCATGTGATCTGCGCCGCTTCCCCGTTGGGTTATCTCCACAGTATTGACTACAATGAATCAATACCTTTACCCCGCTGAGCTGGTTACTGAGTTCCACAAGTGGCCACGTGGCGGGGTCTTTTGCATGTATGACCATTAGGAGAAGTCCGTGTCTACCACCAACAGCGCGCCTGCAGCCTGGCTCACCCAGGAAGCTTTTGACCGCCTGAAGGCAGAGCTGGACCACCTTTCCGGCGCTGGCCGCGCGGAGATTGTCCAGAAGATTGAATCTGCCCGGCAGGAGGGCGACCTCAAGGAAAACGGCGGCTACCATGCAGCCAAAGAAGAGCAGGGAAAAATTGAAGCCCGGATCCGCCAGCTGACGGCGCTTCTGCGCGATGCCCACGTAGGGGAAGCCCCCGCCGATGATGGCATCGTCGAAGCCGGCATGCTTGTTGTTGCCAAGATCGCTGGCGACGAAGAGACGTTCCTGCTGGGGTCCCGCGAAATCGCAGGCGACTCGGATCTGGACGTTTTCAGCGAGAAGTCACCCCTCGGCGCCGCAATCGTCGGCCACAAGGAGGGCGAGACGCTCAGCTACACCGCTCCGAACGGCAAGGACATCACGGTGGAGATTCTCTCCGCCAAGCCGTACGTCGGCTGACACTCGGATCCCATTGCCTCGGCCTCAACGTCGGCCCCCGTCAGGGGGCCGGCGTTTTGGTGTATTTGGGGCGCAGCAACAGGGCAGCAGCTACGCCGCCGGCCGCCCCGCCCAGGTGCGCCTGCCAGGAGACAAACCCGCCCATGATGGGCAGCACACCAAGCAGGATGCTCCCGTAGATCATAAAGAGCACCACGGCAAGGAGGATCTGCCGCCAGCTGTGGTTGAAGAAACCACGGACCAGGAGGAAGGCGAACAATCCGAAAACCAGGCCGGAGGCGCCCACGGTGATCCCGCCGTCGCCGATCAGCCACACGGTCAGCCCGGAGCCCAGCCAGCTGAACGCGATGGCCGTCAGGAACACCCGCAGGCCGGAAAGGAACACCAGGAAGCCGAAAATAACCAATGGCAGGGCATTGGAGAGCAGATGGTTCAGGTTGGCGTGAAGCAGCGGGAATGTGAAGATGTCCAGGAGCCCGTCCGCGGACCTCGGCCGAAGCCCGAACGTCCTGTTCAGGGCGTGCAGGGTCAGCATGTTGACCACCTCGATCACAAAGAGCAGGGCGACAAATCCGCCCGACACCAGCAGCCCGCCTTTGGCGCGCGAAGCTGTGGTTTCCCGGCTCCTTGGCTTACCGTCCCCCATCGCATCCAGCATGCCTGCTCCTAATGCACCACAATCGGCTGAAAACCCTCGGCGCGGAGCGCGCCCAGGACCTGTTCGCAATGTTCATGGCCCTTGGTTTCGAGGTTCACAGTAATGGAAACGTCACCCATGCTAATGGACCCGCCAACACGCGTATGGTCGAGCCCCGTCACGTTGGCGTCGTTCTCGGCGATGATCCGGGCAATGGTGGCCAGTGAACCTGGCCGGTCATCGAGCATCATCCGTACTGTCATGTAGCGGCCGGCGGCCGACAGTCCGCGCTGGATGACCTTGAGCATCAGCATCGGATCGATGTTGCCACCGGAAAGGATCACCGCCGTTGTACCGGGATTTTCGATCTTTCCGTCCATCAGCGCGGCAACCCCTACGGCCCCCGCCGGTTCAACGACCAGCTTGGCCCGTTCCAGCAGGAAAATCAGCGCACGCGCCAGGGAATCCTCGCTGACAGTGACCACGTCATCCACGAGTTCACGGATGATACTGAACGGCAGCTGGCCGGGACGGCCCACGGCGATGCCATCCGCCATGGTGGACACTTTTTTCAGCGGAACCAGTGCGTCAGCGGCTAGCGACGGCGGGTAGGCCGCCGCGTTTTCGGCCTGGACACCGATAATGCGGATCTCCCGCCCAAGTTCCCTGGCCCGGGCCTTGACGGCCACGGCGACACCCGCCAGCAGCCCGCCACCTCCCACGCCCATCAGGATAGTGTCCACGTTGGGGATCTGTTCGAGGATCTCCAGTCCTACCGTTCCCTGGCCGGACACCACATCCACGTTGTCGAAGGGGTGCACAAACACCGTCCCGGACTCGTTGGCATAGCGTTGCGCCTCAGCGAGGGCCTCATCCACGTTGTGTCCGTGCAGGATCACCTCAGCGCCGTGACTGCGGGTGGCGGCAAGTTTGGGGAGCGCTACGCCCAAGGGCATGTAAATGCGGGCTTTGATGCCCAGGCTTTTCGCAGCTACTGCCACGCCCTGGGCATGGTTTCCGGCTGACGCGGCAACCACGCCGCGTTTTTTCTCCTCAGGTGAGAGCCTTGCCATCCGCACGTAGGCGCCGCGGACTTTGAATGAGCCGGCCCGCTGCAGGTTTTCGCACTTGAAAAATACATCGCCGCCCACCATGCCGCCAAGGGCCCGCGACGATTCCACCGGTGTCCGCGTAATAATCCCCTCGAGCAACTTCTGCGCCTCCAGGACATCGTCCAGCGTGACGGGAAGGGTTTCGAGGGTGTTCACGGACAGTTCTCCTTGGGGTGGATTCGGCTCCGGTGCCGAGGCCTGTGGTCAGGCCTTGTGGTCCGGATTGGATGCATCTGTGCTGGCTGCGGCGTCCTTGCCACGGGCGGACCTGGCACCCGGCAACCGGACTTCCTTGATGGTGTCATCAGGCTCCGGGCCAAGCGTCACTGGCCCTCCGGGGGTTACCAGCACTTGTTCATGTTCCCACGTTCTGGCGGCGATGTAGCGAATCGCGGAGTTTGCTACGGCGAGAATGGGCACCGAGAACAGCGCCCCGGGGATGCCGGCAAGGTACGACCCCGCCGCCACGCTGAGGATGACCGCCACCGGATGCAGGGCCACCGCCTTGCCCATTACCAGGGGTTGCAGGATGTGGCTCTCCAGCTGCTGGACCAGCAGGACGATGGCCAGCATGATGAGCGCATTAATCGGGCCGTTGGCCACCAGGGCCAGCAGGACAGCGATGGCACCGGTTACCAGGGCACCAACAACCGGGATGAAGGAACCGATAAACACCAGCACGCTCAGGGGAAGGGCCAAGGGAACACCGATAATCGCCGCACCGACGCCGATGCCCACCGCGTCAACAAACGCGACAAACATTTGGATCCTGGCGTAGCTGACCATCGAAGCCCAACCCCGCCGGCCGGCACCGAACGTTGCGGCGCGTGCTTTCTTCGGGAGGAGGCGGACCAGGAAGGCCCAGATCCTGTCGCCTTCGAGCAGGAAGAAGATCAGGATGAAGAGGGCGAGCACCATTCCCGCGGCGAAGTGGCCCGCGGTGCTGCCGAAGGACAACGCACCGCTGAGAATGCTGCTGCTGTTGTCCTGTAGGGCAGCGGAGGCTTCCTTGAGATACTGATCGATCTGGTCCGCGGTCAGGTGCAGCGGCCCGTCAGCAAGCCAGTCCTGGACCTGCTTCACGCCCGCCAGCGCCTGGGACCAGAGTTCCCCAAAGCCTGAGGCCAACTGGCGGCCTACAAGGGCGAGGGCGCCACCGATCAGGGCAATGAAGCCCAGCACAGTGACGGCTACCGCGGCGCCGTTGGGCACGCGCCTGCTCCGCAGCCAGCGCACCACCGGACTTAGCAGCCCGGCCAGGAGCGCGGCCACCATAACGGGGATGATCAGGAAGCTGATCCGGCTGAGCAGCCAGACCAGGGCGCCGGCAACCAGCAGGATCAGGCCGATCCGCCAGGCCCACGACGCCGCGATGCGGACACCATAGGGGATGTCCTGGTCAAGCTCCCGGTCTGCCCGCACCCTGGGCGGACGGGGTTTTTCAGCAGGCCGGACCGCGTCCGATGCCTGCAGGCCTGGCGTTGAAGCGGATGGGGTGGCGTCCTCGGCTGGCGTCATAGCCTAATACTTGTACAGCCACGGCCCTTATGCGAAACGACTACCCGGCGTTGCCCAGAACAGCATCGATCCCCCAGGCCATGGTGAATGACTCGCCGGGCGGGAGCCACCGCAGTCCGTCACCTGAGTTGAAGGCGTTGGCCGGACCGGTCATGGGCTCAATGGCCACCGCTTTGGGCCTGCCCGGCAGCTGCGTGGTCACAAAGACGTGGACGTAACCGCAGGACTCGTCCTGCCACAGAGTGACGCTGCGGCCGTCGGATGCGCTGAGCGTGTGGCGGGCCGAGCCGCCGTCGAACGCGAGGTCTGTCAGGGCGACGTCGACATCCAGGTCCCCCACACGCTTGCCGGCGCGGAAGTCGCTGTCCCCGCTGACGGGCTCCGAGCTGCGCGGGATCAGCCGCGCGTCCGCCACGAGTCGGGTGTCGGCGGCGACAGTGAGCGTCAGGTCGTCCATGTCCACTTCACCCAGCCGGAGGTAAGGGTGGGCGCCGAGGACGAACGGCGCCGGTGTGTTGGAATCGTTGATCAGCGTCTGGCGGACTTCCAGGCCCAGGTCCTCTGCCAGAAGGTACTGCACGCGGTGCCGCACCAGGAAGGGATAGCCGTGCTGGGGGAACACCGTCGCTTCAAGGGTCACCGAATACTGTGACTCGTCAACGAGGCTGTAGGCGGAGTTACGGAGCAACCCGTGGCTGGCGTTGTTCCGCGAGGCCTCCGTGATGTCGAGCTGCTGCTTCTTCCCGTCGAGGTACCAAACCCCGTCCTCCACCCTGTTTGCCCAGGGGGCGAGGGTGATTCCGGCGGCGCCGGGGGAAATCTCGGCATCGCCGTAGGTCTCGGTCAGCTGCACGCCGGCGCGGCTGTAGAGTCGCAGGCCCGCCGCGAGCTCAGTCACTACCGCCAGCGCATCACCCCTTCGGATTTCATACTGCCGGCCGGTGGCATAGGTCTGGAATCCGGACGGGACACTGGCGTCCGGGGTTGTGCTCGAAGTCATGAGCACCACCGTACAGGGGGCCGGGCGGTCCTGCCATCACGACCCCATTTGTTAGTTTTTGTTTGAATCTATTCTTTTTTGAGCGAAATGTGACATGATCGATGGAACACCACTCACGTCAAAGGACCCCAGCCATGACAGGTATCACCAGCACGCAGCTCGCCGATGGCCGGGAGCTCATTTATTTCGACGACGCCGGGCCGCTGGCCGGTTCGTCCCGCACCGTGGCAGTGACCACCGATCACCGGGATCTTCCTGAGCGTGCGGCGCCGGGAGAAATCCGTTTCGATGCACTCACGGACGAGTGGGTGGCGGTTGCCGCGCACCGGCAGACGCGCACGCACCTGCCGCCCGCAGACCAGTGCCCCATCTGCCCCACCACCGCAGCCAATCCCTCCGAGATCCCCGCTCCCGATTACGACGTTGTGGTATTCGAAAACCGTTTCCCGTCACTGGGCCCCGCCGTTGGCCAGATCCCCCCGGCTCCGGCCTGGGGAACCACCGGACCCGCTTACGGACGCTGCGAGGTTGTGTCCTTCACCCCCGAGCACACGGGATCATTCAGCGGACTGAGTGAGACGCGGGCCCGCACCGTCATGGAAGCCTGGGCGCACCGCACGGAAGCCCTCAGCAAATTGCCGGGGATCCGCCAGGTGTTCCCGTTCGAGAACCGGGGAGCCGACATCGGCGTCACCCTGCACCACCCGCATGGCCAGATCTACGCGTACCCCTACGTCACCCCAAGGGCCGGGACCCTCGGTGTTGCGGCACGGAAATTCTATGATGGGTCCGACGGCCGGCAGACCCTGACAGGTTCACTGCTGCGGGCGGAACGCGAAGACGGGAGCCGGATGGTGATGGAGGGAGAGAACTTCAGCGCCTACGTGCCGTTCGCCGCCCGGTGGCCGTTGGAGATCCACCTTGTGCCGCACCGTCAGGTACCCGATCTCGCGGCGCTCAGCGGCGAGGAAAAGGATGAACTGGCGCACGTTTACCTGGATTTGCTGAAGCGGCTTGATGCTCTTTACCCCACGCCGACGCCCTACATTTCAGCGTGGCACCAGGCACCGCTGGACGATCTGCTGCGCCCCGCCAGTTACCTGCACCTCCAGCTAACCTCCCCCCGCCGGGCAGCTGACAAGCTCAAGTACCTGGCTGGCTCCGAGGCCGCGATGGGTGCCTTCATCAACGACACAACGCCCGAAAGTGTGGCTGAAAGGCTCCGGGCCGTGACAGTTCCGGCGTCCGCCCCCTCCCCCGCCGCCGTTTTCGCCGCTACTGTCCCCACCACCCTGGGCACCCAGCCCGAAGGAGCACACGCGTGAGCGCCGCACCCGACCCGTCAACCATCCAGGGCCCGCCCAGCGTGGCGGAACTCACCGCACGGTTCGAGCGGGAGTTCGGCACGCTTCCCGACGGCGTCTGGCAGGCACCGGGACGCGTTAACCTGATCGGCGAACACACTGACTACAACGAGGGCTTTGTGCTCCCGTTCGCCATCGATAAGACCGCACGCGTCGCCGTCGCAGTCCGGCAGGACTCCACGGTCAGGCTCATGTCCACCTACGGTGACCAGGGAATTTTCGCCACCGATCTAACCTCCTTGGAGCCGGCCTCCGCGAAAGGCTGGACGAAGTATCCGCTCGGCGTCATCTGGGCGCTGCAGGAGCGCGGCATCACAATTCCCGGACTGGATTTGCTGCTCGATTCCAATGTGCCGCTGGGCGCCGGGCTCTCGTCCTCGCACGCCATCGAATGCGCGGTAATCTCCGCCCTCAACGAACTGACCGGTGCCGGGCTGGAGCCCGAGGAGATGGTCCTCGCCACCCAGAGGGCTGAAAACGGCTTCGTGGGCGCCCCTACGGGCATCATGGACCAGTCCGCTTCCCTCCGCGGCTCGAAAGGGCATGCAGTGTTCCTGGATTGCCGGGACCAGAGCGTTGAGCTGGTTCCCTTCGACGCCGAGTCCGCCGGGCTGGTCATGCTGGTGATCGACACGAAGGTCTCCCACTCCCATGCCGACGGCGGTTACGCGTCCCGCCGCGCCTCCTGTGAGTTGGGCGCCGAACTTCTTGGCGCCAAGGCACTCAGGGACGTCCAGGTGGGAGGCCTGGACAGGGCCAAGGGCCTGCTGGACGAGGTCACCTTCCGCCGCGTCCGCCACGTGGTGACAGAGAATGACAGGGTCCTGCAGACGGTGGAGCTGCTCACCAGCGATGGTCCCGGCGCCATCGGAGAACTGCTGGATGCCAGCCACCTTTCCATGCGGGACGATTTCGAGATCTCCTGCCCGGAACTGGACCTCGCCGTGGCCATCTCGCGCGCCAGCGGCGCAATAGGCGCCCGGATGACGGGCGGCGGTTTCGGCGGGGCGGCCATCGCCCTGACACCGGCAACGGCGGAGCAGCAGGTGCGCACCGCCGTCGAGCGCGCCTTTTCCGAAGCGGGCTACAGGGCTCCGGAGATTTTCACGGTGGCCCCGGCCGCGGGAGCCATGCGCGTCTCATAGCGTCAGCATCAGAAAGGGCTCCCGGCTGTGCGTGATGCACAGCCGGGAGCCCTTCCGTGTATGGAGCAGTGCGACGGCGGCGCCGTCGTCTCTAAGTGCTAGTCGTCGCCGCGCAAGATAGCGAGCAGCCGGATGATCTCCACGTAGAGCCACACCAGGGTGACCGTCAGGCCAAAGGCCGCCGTCCAGGAGAAGCGCTGCGGGGCACCGGCATTCACGCCTTCTTCGATGCTGGTGAAGTCCATGATCAGGGAGAAAGCCGCCAGACCGATGGCCAGGAGACCGATGAAGACGCCCAGCGGGATGCCGAAGATCTCTACGCTGGTGCGCAGGCCGAACGGTTCCTGCACAGCACCGGTCATCATCATGACCATGTTAATCAGCGCGAAGACTGCGTAGCCGATGATCGCGATCATGAAGAAGCGCATGGCCTTGGGCGTAGCCCGTACCTTGCCGCTCTTGAACAGCACCAATGTCACCGCAAAGACCGACAGCGTACCGATGACGGCCTGCAGGCCTACGCCCGGGAACTGGGCGTCCAGGATGCGGGTCAGTCCCCCGAGGAAGAGACCCTCCAGGCCCGCATAGGCGAGGATCAGTGCCGGCGACGGCTGCTTCTTAAAGGTGTTCACCAGTGCCAGGACAAAACCGCCTATTGCACCGACGATCATCAGGACGCTTGCGAGGCCCATGCTGACAAACAGAGTGACTGCAGCACCCGCCACCACAACGGCGATGCAGGCAGTGGTTTTGACAATGACGTCGTCATAGGTCATCCGGCCAGTGTCTGCGGGACCCGCGGCGGGCTGGTCGTAGATGTACTGAAGCTGCTCGCTGGTCTGCTGGGAATAGCCGGCCTGACCGTCCAGGTCCATTGCGGGCGCGCGTCCGTAGGGAGCCTGTCCATAGGGCCCCTGCGGGACAGGCGGCGCCTGCGTTGCTCCACGGAAATTCTTTCCGTTGAAGATCGGGTTTCCGCCAAGTGCCATTGCTGGTGTCCTCCAAGTAAGGGTTGAGTCGTGAATTACAAACCACGCTACCAATATCTACGCCCATGCGCTCCAATAAGTTCCCCCATGCAGGGCGCCGAAATGGAACCGTGATGCATCCGGGCAGGCCGCCGCCGGCACGGCAGAACGGGGCGTCGGCCATATGACCCATGAGGAATACTGCTGAACACCAGAAGTTTCTTGGCGAACACTTTAGCGAAGGGCAATGGCCGCGGACCAGTTGTTATGCGATCGCGACCGTACCAGCTTCCCGTCACCGTAAATTTGGCCCTGACGAGCTGTAACATAGGCCACACACGGTGACGGATATCACAATCAGGTCCCAAACCTGCAGAAAGCGGTGCCATCCGTCCCGTGACGTTTGCAGCGGTTGCAAGGGCGCACCCTGGCCACCCCCCAAGTGGAGGTTTTTCAATTTGAGAAGTACACCCAAAGGCCTGCCGAACCGACGGCAGCTGGGATTGCTGACAGCGATTGGAGCCATCCTTGGCTCAGTCCTGGCAATCCTGCTTATCGTCGCTCCGGCTTCACAGGCCACTTCCCCGTCTCCGGCACCATCCCCGTCGGCGACCACATCCCCTTTCAGCATCAGCGGGTTCCTGCGTAACGCGGGGGCTCCACTCGCTGAGGTCAAGATCAGTGTTTCCGGTGAAGGCTTCGAGGGTTCCACCACTTCGAGCGCCAACGGGTCCTGGACCATCGGCGTGCCGAAGTCGGGCACGTATGAGGTGGAACTGGATGAATCCACGCTTCCGGAAGGGGTGGCACTGGCCGAGGGCCAGGAGAATCCGCGGCAGCTGGCGTTCGGCCAGACCTCCAACCAGACCACCATCTTCACCTTCGGCGCGGGCATTGTGCAGCAGGAAGGCAATTTCGCCCAGGACCTCACTAATCGTCTGGTCGCCGGCCTGAGTTTCGGGCTGCTTCTCGCCCTGGCCGCAGTGGGCCTCTCGCTGATCTTCGGAACCACGGGCCTGACCAACTTTGCCCACGGCGAAATGGTCACCCTCGGGGCCGTCCTGGTTTTCGCCTTCAACGCCATGGGGCTGCCGTTCTGGCTGACGCTCATTCTCGCCCTGCTCGGCGGAGGGCTGGTGGGCTACGTCCAGGACGCAGGGCTGTGGAAGCCGCTGCGGGGCCGCGGGACCGGGCTGGTCCCCATGATGATCGTCAGCATCGGCCTGGCCCTCGCCGCCCGGTATGTGATCCTGTTCTACTTCGGCGGAGCTACCGAACAGCTTCCCGGTGCGCAAAGTGCCGAGATCCAGCTGGGCCCGATCTCCGTTTCCCCGAACAACCTGTGGTCGCTGGTCATCAGTGCCGTCGTCATCCTGGTGGTGGGGCTGGTGCTGATGAAGACACGCCTCGGCAAGGCCACCCGGGCCGTTGCCGACAACCCGGCGCTGGCTGCTGCCTCCGGCATCGACGTGGACGCGGTCATCCGCATCGTCTGGATCGTGGGCGGTGTGCTCGCCTCCCTGGGCGGCATTCTCTGGGCGTACTACCGGCCCGGTGTGTCCTTCAACATGGGCTCACAGATTCTGCTCCTGATCTTCGCCGGCGTCACGCTGGGCGGCCTCGGGACCGTCTTTGGCGCCCTCATCGGCTCAGTCGTCGTCGGTATTTTCACCGAATTGACCACAGTCTTCGGTGCGCCGGCAGACCTCAAATACGTCATCCCGCTGGGCGTGATGATCCTCGTCCTCCTGATCCGGCCGCAAGGCATCCTGGGTCGCCGCGAGCGCGTGGGATAGGAAGGACCAATCATGGATTTTGCAGCTATTCTGTCCAACGCCTTTGGCGAACTCATCAGCCCCACGACGGCCGCGTATGCTCTGGCCGCCTTGGGCCTCGCAGTCCACTTCGGCTACTCCGGCCTCCTGAACTTCGGCCAGGCGGGATTCATGGCCGTCGGAGCCTATGGCTTTGCCATCTCGACGCTCACCTTCAAGGCACCGTTTTTCCTGGCCCTCCTGATCGCCGTTGTGGCCGCAGCCATCTTCGCGCTCATCCTGGGCATCCCGACCCTCCGCCTGCGGGCCGACTATTTGGCGATCGTAACCATCGCGGCGGCGGAAATTGTCCGCTATCTGGTCACCACCAACGGCTGGACGGCAGTGACCGGCTCGGCCAACGGTCTGGCGGCCTTTGAGGGCGGGTTCTTCGAGATGAATCCGTTCCCTCCGGGTTCGTATCCCCTGGGCATGAACAACCGCGATTTCTTCATCCGCATCGTGGCGTGGGTCCTGGTGATCGTTGCCGGAATTCTGATCTGGCTCCTGATGCGCAGCCCTTGGGGCCGTGTCCTGAAGGGTATCCGGGAAGACGAAAACGCCGTCCGGTCGCTGGGCAAGAATGTCTACGCCTACAAGATGCAGGCGCTGATCATCGGCGGCGTCCTCGGCGCCCTGGCCGGGATGATCTTTACATTGCCCCGCGGCGCCATCCAACCAGCCAACTACGGCACCGAACTGACATTCTTCCTGTGGACCTGCCTCCTGCTCGGCGGCATGGCCACGGTGCTGGGACCAGTCATCGGCGCCATGATCTTCTGGGTGGTGCTGTCACTGACCCAGGGCATCCTCAGCGGCCTGATCGAGTCCGGGATCATCACCTTTCTCTCCACCACCCAGGCGGGCCAGCTCCGGTTCATCCTGGTGGGCGTGGCCCTGATGCTGCTGATGATCTTCCGGCCGCAGGGCGTCTTCGGCAACAAGAAGGAGCTTGCATTCGCATGAGCGAGCAGAACGCAGTACCAAAGCATGAGGGCGTCGACTTTATGACCGACACCCGTCCCATCGCGGCGGACGAAACAGGCCCTGGCTGCAAAAAGCGCGATCCGATCGTGGTGGCCGAGAACATCAGCCGCAGCTTCGGCGGCATCAACGCCGTGGACGTGGAGTACCTCGAGATTCCGCGGCACAAAATCACCGCCCTCATCGGCCCGAACGGGGCCGGAAAAACCACACTGTTTAACCTGCTCACGGGTTTTGATAACCCCAACTCAGGCAAATGGCAGTTCGAAGGCCACAACATCGCCGGCGTGTCGTCCTACAAGCTTGCCCGGCTGGGCATGGTGCGGACGTTCCAGCTGACCAAGGTCATGGGCAAGCTCACCGTGATGGAGAACATGCGGCTCGGTGCCGCAGACCAGCCAGGCGAGAGACTGTCCAAGGCTTTGTTCAAGGGCATATGGGGCGGCCGGGAGAAGGAAATCACGGCGCAGGCCGACGTCCTGCTGGAGAAATTCAAGCTCGATGCCAAGAAGAACGACTACGCCGCGTCCCTGTCCGGAGGCCAGCGGAAGCTGCTGGAAATGGCGCGTTCCCTGATGGTCCGGCCAAAGCTCGTCATGCTGGATGAGCCCATGGCCGGCGTGAATCCTGCCCTCACCCAGTCCCTGCTGGACCACATCAAGAACCTCAAATCCGAAGGCATGACGGTCTTGTTCGTTGAACACGACATGAACATGGTCCGGCACATCGCCGACTGGGTGGTGGTGATGGCGGAAGGCAAGATTGTCGCCGAGGGCCCGCCAGCCGACGTTATGAAGAATCCTGCCGTGATCGACGCCTATCTGGGCGCCCATCACGACGTCGATCTCGGCGACGCCGAAGGAATCAAGGAACTCGAAGCCGAGCTCGAAGCGGATGAAGAGTCGATTGTCGGCACCGAAAACGCCGGCATTATTGCCCCGGAAATTGTGGTCTCCGGACTGGAAGAGAAGGACGGAAAATGAGCGCAACCAGCGCAGCCCCCGCCGCGAATCCGGCACAGTCCGACGACGCCGTGGTCACCGTGAAGAACCTGGTGGCCGGCTACCTCCCCGGCGTCAACATCCTCAACGGCTGCAGCATCGAGGCCCGTAAGGGCGAACTGATCGGTATCATCGGCCCCAACGGAGCCGGTAAGTCCACGCTCCTCAAGGCTATGTTCGGGCTGGTCAAGGTGCACTCAGGCACGGTGGTTGTCCGTGGCAAGGACATCACCGGGCTCAAGGCCAACAAACTGGTCACCCAGGGCGTTGGCTTTGTGCCGCAGAACAATAACGTGTTCGCGGCCCTGAGCATCGAGGAAAACCTGCAGATGGGCATGTACCAGCGGCCGAAAGCCTTCGCCGAGAGGTTCGACTTCGTGACCAGCCTCTTCCCTGAACTGGGCAAACGCCGGGCCCAGCGGGCGGGATCGCTGTCCGGCGGCGAACGGCAGATGGTGGCCATGGGACGGGCCCTCATGATGGACCCGGCGGTGCTCCTCCTGGACGAGCCGTCCGCGGGGTTGTCCCCCGTTAAGCAGGACGAAACGTTCCTCCGAGTCCATGAGATCAACCGGGCAGGCGTATCCGTCATCATGGTGGAACAGAACGCCCGCCGCTGCCTGCAGATCTGCGACCGTGGGTACGTCCTGGATCAGGGCAAGGACGCCTACACAGGCACAGGCCGCGAACTCATGAAGGACCCGAAAGTCATCCAGCTGTACCTAGGTACGCTCGCCGACGAAGTCAGCTAGCCAGAGCTCGAACCTGGCCACGGCCAGCAGCCAAGGCACACACAAAGAACCCCGCCCGGTGAAATCCGGGCGGGGTTCTTGTTCTCGGCTGGAGTGGTTCTAGAGCTTGCCGAACTCTTCCTTCACGAGGGCGATGGTGTTGTCTTCCTTGTACTCGTAGACGCCGATCGTTGCTTCCGAGGGATCGCCGCTGTCCGCAAATGACACCGGGCCGGACTGGCCATCGTAATCAATGTCCTTGCCCTCCCGCAGCAGCGTCACGCAGCTGGCGAAGCTGAAGCACTTCTCGCCGTCCTTGGAGACGGCCTGAAGCTGCTTGGCAATGTCCACACCCTTGGTGCTCTTGGCAGCTTCTGCAGCAAGTGCGATGAGGTTGGCAGCGTCCCAGCTCTCACCGGCGTAGATGAAGTCCTTCAGAGCCGGGTCAACTTTCAGCAGCTCCTTTTTGAAGTCTTCACCGGCCGTGGTGCCCGGAATGGTGCCGTGGGCCTTGGTGAGCGTGCCGGGATCGAAATCCTTGCTGTAGTCGACAGTGTTGCCGTCAACCAGGAAGATCTGCTCTGCCTTGATGCCCTTGCCGGTCAGGAGCGGGATGATGCTCTTGCCCTGGACAAAGGAGATAACGGCGATGGCATCCGGCTTGGCGGCGATGACCTTGTCCACCTGGGTGCTGAACTGGGAGTCGCCTTCATTGAACAGCTCTTCGGCCACAACCTTGCCGCCGGCCTTCTCAAAGGATTCCTTGAGCTTGTTGCCGAGCCCGGTGCCGTAGGAGTCGTTCAGCACCAGCATGCCCATCGTCTGGGCGCCACAGGAGGCTGCATAGTTGCCCAGCACTGATCCCTGCAGGACATCGGATGGTGCCGTCCGCCAGTAGAGGCCCTTGTCATCCCATTCGGTGAAGTCCACCGAGGTGTTGGCCGGGGAGAACTGAACCACGCCGGCACCGGTGATCTGGTTGATGACAGTCTTGGAAACACCTGAGGAGGCAGCACCGATGATGGCGCTGACGCCCGAACCCAGGAGGTTGTTAACGGACTGCGTGGCAACGTCCGTAGTGGTGTCACCGGAGTCGCGGTTGATGACCTGGATGGGCTTGCCCAGCACGCCGCCCGCGTCGTTGATCTGCTTGGCAGCCAGGCTGACGCCGGCAATCTCGGGCGGGCCGAGGTAGGACAGTGCGCCAGTCGTCGGCAACAGCGTGCCGAGCTTGAGTGGCGTGTCAGTGGTGGTTGACGATGGCCGCACGGTGCCCGACGCTGGGATCACCGGCGCCTTCAGTCCTTCCGAAGGAGCCGGGCAGGAGAGGCCTGCCGGCTTGGTCGTTGTGGTCGCCGTCGGGGTGGAGGTACCACCACAGGCAGTGGCCAGCAGGGCGACGCCTACGCTGAGAGCGGTTAGCTTGGCAACGCGGGGTGCCGCCGGGGGGAGTGAAATCATTGACAATCTCCTGGATCGAAAGGTGCGAACGGCCTTTGACGCGGATGATCAGGTGTTCCTGATTTAACTTCAAGCTAGTGCATATCTGCTGCGGATATAAGTGACTGAGGTCACATCCTCATAACAGTCGTTGCATATGCGGAATCAACGGACGCGGCGGTCCAGTCTGATTTTGGAGGGGTCCTGCAGGGCCCCGGGCGGGGCACCGGAAGGCGCGCCCGAGGGAAGATGTGTACCCCAGGTGGGACTCGAACCCACAACACGCGGATTTTAAGTCCGCTGCCTCTGCCAATTGGGCTACTGGGGCGCCCGGTCAATGGTATCCCGTCATCAGCCTGACAGCGGTGCGGCATACCGGAAAGTGCCGTGGATCCCGCCAGGCCAGAGTGCCAGCGGAAGCAGCTGGAAGTGATCGCCCCAGGCTTCCTCAGGCGGCAGCACGCCGAAAGAGGCAGCCGGGACAAAGCCGAACCGCGGGTAATATTCCGGGCTGCCCAACAGCGCAATGCCGCCCTCCCCCGCCGCATTGGCCCTGGCGATCGTGTCGTTCATCAGGGCAGTGCCGATCCCGTGCCGCTGCAGCCGGGGCGTGACACCGATCGGTCCCAGTCCCAGCAGCCCGTAGTCTCCCACCCAGCCCCGGGTGCTGATCACATGGCCCACTATTTCGTCAGCCAGCTCTGCCACCACGCTGAATTCGGGCAGGTATTCCTCGCAATCGAAGAGCTGGCGGAGCACCTCAACCTCGATGGGCTCCCCTTCCACGGGCAGGCCGGTGACAGGCGAGATGGCGAACGCTTCTGCGGTCAGCGCGAGGATTTGGTCCCGGTCCGCGGCCGTTTCGTTCCGAAGGACCAGCTCGGGCCGCGGCTGGTCCCGGCTGGCGGCTGACAGCTCGTTGAGGACTTCGAGGGCACGCGGCGCGTCGGCAACAGGCACCAGCAAGTGGTCGTGGTGGAAGCCCGCCAGCACGTTGCAGCTGATCCTGGCATCAGTGAGGACCTTTCCGACGGCGGCCGTCAGGCCCACAGCCTCCAGCGCAGAATGCACTTCAAGAGTGATCCAGGCCGCCACAAAGTCATAAGCCAGGCCCAGGCTGTCCGCCGTTTCCCGTGGCAGCACCACCGTGAGCCCCTCGGCCTCACGGACGGCAGCCTGGATGCCTGGTTCAAGCGGCCTGCCATGCGGCCACAGGACGTAGACATACTCACCGTCCCTGAGCACCGGATGCAGGGCTGCGAGCAGGGCCGGGAGGTTCACTTCGCCAGTCATGGTGCCAGTCTAGAAGGCGCAACCCGAGGAGACGCAAACGGCGGCCATCTCCCTTAGGGGACAGCCGCCGTCGTGCGTTACTGCAGGCGCGTGTCAGACCGGTGCCAGGGCGGACCTATTTGGCGTCTGCGGTGACTGACTGCTTGGGGTCCACGCTGGTGGCAGCCGCGGAACCCGGCTGCGCTGCGGCCGCTGAGACCTCAGGTGCCGCCGGGGCAGCAGCTGCTGCCGGCTTGGGAGCCGGGGTGGCGGCCGCGACGAAGGCACCGCGCGGGTTGTCCAGGTCGATGAGCTGGGTGGTGTCGCGGCCCATAAAGAACGCCAGGACCCAACCCATGATGACGCGGATCTTCCGCTCCACTGTGGGCATCGCCATGCCGTGGTAGCCACGGTGTGCCAGCCAGGCCAGCGGGCCCTTGAGGCCGATGCGGCCGATGAGGTTGATGTTGGCAACGCCCTTCCACTCACCGAAGCCGGCCACAGCACCAAGGTTCTTGTGCTTGTACTCCTTCAGCGGCTTTTCCCACCGGGAGGCCCACAGGTTCTTGGCGAGGTGCTTGGCCTGGCGCAGGGCGTGCTGGGCGTTGGGAACGCAGGTCCCATCCGGCAGGCCGCTGCCCGTGAGGTCCGGCACTGCGGCGATGTCGCCGGCGGCCCAGGCGTTGTCGACGATGCCTTCATCACCGGCGATGCGGAGGTCCGGAAGGACGCGGACTCGGCCGCGGGGTTCCAGCGGGAAGTCGGACGAACGGATCATCGGGTTGGCCTGCACACCGGCAGTCCAGACGAGCGTGTCGGCTTCGAATTCCTGGGCAAGGGTCTTGTCCGGGAGGTTGATGAGCTTGAGGGTACCTTCAGCACTGTCCAGCGAGGTGTTCAGCAGGACCTCAATGCCGCGGCTGCGGAGGTGCTCCACAACCCATTCAGCCTGGGGCCCGGTGACCTCGGGCATGATGCGGCCCATGGCTTCAACCAGGACGAAGCGGACTTCCTCCTGGCTGATGCGCGGGTTGTTCCGGACCGCTGCGCGGGCCAGGTCTTCCATTTCAGTGATGCACTCGATGCCGGCAAAGCCGCCACCGACCACAACGAAGGTCAGGGCCTTGGCGCGGGCTGCGGGATCCGTGATGGTGGAAGCAGCTTCGATCCGCTCCAGCACCTTGTTGCGGAGGGCTACGGCCTCTTCGATGGTCTTCAGGCCGATGCCCTTGTCCGCGAGCCCCTTGATGGGGAACGTGCGGGTGATGGCGCCTGCGGCCACCACGATGTCAAAGTAGGGAACCTCGATGTGCTCTCCACCATCCGCGGGTGCCACAACAGCAGTGCGGTTGGCGTGGTCGATCGAGGTGACGCTGCCCTGGATGAGTTCAGTCTGCTTCAGGTGCTGGCGGTGGGAGACCACTGCGTGGCGGGCTTCGATATTGCCGCCGGCAACTTCGGGCAGGAAGGGCTGGTAGGTCATGTAGGGCAGTGGATCCACGAGGGTGACGATGCCACCGGCATTCGCGATCTTCTTCTGCAGTTTGAGTGCTACGTACAGGCCGACGTACCCGCCGCCGACGACGAGTACCCTGGGACGGTCCTGGAGCTCTGGGGTGGTTGCCATGATTTAAGAGTACAGCACTTTGTGAAAATCTTCACTAACTGCGTTTACCGCCGGAATCCACGGAGTCGAAGACGCCGGTATCCGGGTCTTCGCGCCCCATGCGGGGGTCGCGGGCAGCCCTCCGCAGCTGGAACGCGGCCGCGGCGATGATCGCCAGGAACAGGACGGCCGAACCTATGACCACGGCGCCGCCAATGGCGCTGTCCCGCTGTGACGGAGCCTTCGCAGCAGGCACCGTGGGATCCGGCAGAGTGGGAACGGCGCTGGCTACGTCCGAGGTGGGCAGGGGCGCAGGAGTAGCCAGGTTGCCGCGGCGGTGAACGCGGATCCAGTCAGAAATGGAGCCCAAGGGGTTGACGGCCGCTTCGGTGACGGAAGCCTTCAGGGCAGCCTCGGCATTAAGCACGCCAAAGCCGTACAGCGGGTCTTTTCCGGAGGGACCGGCGTCCTTGGCCGTGCTGACGATCCGGTTGATGACCTGTTTGGCGCTCATCTCCGGCCACTTGGACCGGATGAGGGCCGCGACGCCGGCCACGATGGGAGCCGCGCCTGAGGTACCGGCCCACTCGGCATAGCCTCCGCCGGGCAGTCCGCCGAGGAGCTTCTCGGCCGGCGCCGCCACGCCGATGCTGATCCCCTGGGAGGACGAGTCGACGCTCGCAACCCCCTTGCGGTCCAGCCCTGCCACGGTCAGGACGCCGGGAATGGTGGCCGGCGCCCCAACCTGGAGGTTGCCGCCGATCCTGTTGCCGGCCGCGGCAACGATCACCACGTCTTTTTGCTCGGCATAGAGGAAGGCTGCGTCCCAGCTTTGGGGCCACTGCGGAGTGGTGCTGCCCAGCGAGATATTGATGACCCGGGCGCCGTTGTCCACGGCCCAGCGGACGGCCTCGGGGATCTGGTCCTGATCGCTCTTGCCTGCGGGGTTTTCCGAACCCAGCCATGTGGAGACCGACAGGATTTCCGCCTCCGGAGCTACGCCCACCATGCCGTCCGGTCCGGCTGTGGACGGCGAGGGGCTGGGCGAGGCTGAAGACTTTGCGGGTTGGTGGCCGCGTCCTGCCAGCATCGTGGCTACCAGTGTCCCGTGTTCGGGTTTGATGCC
This sequence comes from Pseudarthrobacter sulfonivorans, assembly GCF_031454915.1. GTDB lineage: Bacteria > Actinomycetota > Actinomycetes > Actinomycetales > Micrococcaceae > Arthrobacter > Arthrobacter sulfonivorans_C. Next base: position 54,771 of record NZ_JAVDRS010000004.1, read on the forward strand.
GAGCGTTTTCTGGCCGTTGGGTTTGCCGGCGCCGGATGCGTCGTAGCCTCCGGTGACCACACCTTTAAGGTCGGGGTGTCCGGCATCCACGCCGCTGTCGATCACCGCAACCTTCACGCCGGCACCCTTGGAGACCTCCCAGGCCTTGGTGATCCCGGACCCGGCCAGCCAGTGCTCCTTGTCCCGCACGGCGTCGGCCTGTGCGGCGGGTGCCACTGCCAGTCCGGCGGCCAGGCTGACGCCCGCCAGGGTCATCGCCAGGAGCGCTGAGGCGGTCCGGCGGAACCGGGCTGTTGCTCTGGTCATCTGGTTTCCCCTGCTTGGTGCGCTGATGCCTGGCGTCAGTTGAGGCTCAGGGCAATTCCATCAAGAATATCGTGTTCGCTGGCAGTGGCTGTGACGATCCGGCCCCCACTGAGTTCCTGCAGCCGCTCCAGGATCCGGCGCCACACCAACCCACCGGCGCCCATGACGTCCACCCGGCCCGGGTGCATGTAGGGCAGTTCTGCACGTCCGGCCCTGGTCATCGCCAAGAGGTCGGCGGCGGCTGCGGTGATGGTCGCAACCGGCAGTTCCGCCCCATGGATAGCCCCCGGGGAGTATTCCGGCAGGCGAAGCGCATGGGCCGTGATGGTGGTGATCGAGCCGGCAACGCCGACGACGGCGGTGGCGCGTTCCAGCGGCACGTCAAGTCCCGCACGCGTAATGGCGGCGTCGACGTCGGCTTCCGCGGCGGCGATCTGTTCCGCCGTGGGCGGGTCGTCCCGAAGGTGCCGTTCGGTCAGGCGGACGCAGCCGATGTCCACGGACTTGGCGGCGGTAACGCCGTTGGGGGTGCCGAGAACGAATTCAGTGCTTCCGCCGCCGAGGTCAACCACCAGCACCTGGTCGCCGTCGCTGATGGGCAGCACGCTGCTGGCCCCTGCGAAGGACAGCGCTGCCTCCTCGTCGCCCGAGATGACTTCCGGCTCGACGCCCAGCAGCTCGCGGATTCCGTCGACAAAAACGTGGCGGTTGCGGGCATCCCGGCTGGCCGACGTGGCCACAAAGCGCACCGACACGGCGCCGTGTTCACGGATGAGCGCTGCATAATCCGCGGTGGCGGCGAAGGTGCGCTCCAGCGCCTCGGGGGCAAGCTCACCGGTGGCATCCACGCCCTGGCCCAAGCGGACCACGCGCATTTCCCGAACGACGTCCGTAAGTTTGGCAGTGCCGTTGCTGCGGTCCACGTCCGCGATCAGCAAGCGGATGGAGTTGGTGCCGCAGTCGATGGCGGCGACGCGGGTCATTGACCTGCCTCCGGTGCGCCGGCGGTTTTGCGGACCGGGGCGGGACGGCCCACGATCTCCGGCAGGCCCTGCGGTCCGTGCCGGCTCAGGTCCCGCGACGGTGCTTCCCCGTCGGTGTCCCAGGCGCCGGCGCAGTAGCAGCGGTCCGCGGTCCACCATTCGCTGATGCCGGCGATTGCCTCATCGCCAAGCGGGTTCACGCCTGGCCCGGCGGCCAGGGAATGCCCCACCAGGACGTGCAGGCATTTGACGCGGGTGGGCATGCCGCCGGCGGAGATACCGTCAATTTCGGGGACGGCGCCGATGCCCGCCCGCTCGCCTATCCCTGCCCGGGCAGCGAGGTAGTCCTCGTGGGCGGCCCGGTACGCTGCCGCCAGCGGTTCATCCGTGGTGAGGCGCTCATTCATCTCGTTCATCAGCCCGGCAGCCTCCAGCCGCGAGACGGCGGAGGTGATGACCGGGTGGGTCAGATAGAACGTGGTGGGGAACGGTGTGCCGTTGCCCAGGCGGGGTGCCGTGGCAGCCACCAAGGGGTTCCCGCAGACGCAACGCGCCGGGATTTCGACGACGTCCCGCACCGGCCGTCCGAGTTGTCTGCTGAGTACTTCAAGATCATGTGCTGATGGCTGGCGGGATTTCTCCGGCTCAGTTGCCGTGTGTGCTTCCACTGGCGCGGCCATCCTTCCTCTGGTGGTTCAGTCTGTGGCCGCGCGCCTGACGGACTCCCACAGGGAATCCACCCAGGGCAGATCGGCGGGGTCTTGCGCTGTTGCGGCGTTCTGGCTACTGCTTGTTCCGGCGGGCAAGTCGCTGCCGAAGACCCAGTAGCCGGTTTCGCCCGGCATAACCATGTTAATGCGGTCGCGGGCCTGCTGCTTCACATAGTTGGGATCCTGCCAGCGCGAGATCTGCTGACGCAGCCTGTCCCCCTCCGCCTGCCGGGCGGCGATATCGTCGCTCAGGGCGGCGAGCTCGGCACGTTTGTCGAAAAAAATCTTGACGGTTGGCGCGAGCATGATGGTGATGGCAATCATGACTACGGCAAGAGCCAGCATCCGCCCGGAAAAGGCTTTGGCAGGTACTGGCTGGGTGTCATCCGGCGCGTCGTCGCTCCGGAAGGGTCCGCCCGACGCCTGGCTGCCCCGCATTTTTGCGGCAGGCAAGTGTTTCGCCGGGGTGCCCTTCGTGGCCCCGGTGCCCTTCTCAGGGGCACCCTCGGCCGGAGCGCCGTTCGACGGGGTGGTTTTGTTTTGTGCGCTGCCGTCTTTTGCACCGCTGAAATCGGGGCGAATGACGTCCGCGGTGTCGGCTGCTTCCTGGGCGCGGTCCGTTGTGGCCTGGCGCGTGGCAGCAGCCTTGGGAACTTTGGGACGGCGGGTAGCCATGACACTCCTGAAACGTGCGGCCTGCCTCGGGCCACAACTCTGCGCTGAAACAAATGCTTGCCGGTCCTGCAGCGGACCGAAACAAAAACCGGTGGCTATGGTCTTTCAACCATAGCCACCGGTCAGTGGTTTACGCGGCTACTAGCCCTTGAAACGCGGGAACGCGCTGCGGCCGGCGTAGCGTGCGGCGTCGTCGAGTTCCTCTTCGATGCGCAGCAGCTGGTTGTACTTGGCAACGCGCTCGGAGCGGGCCGGGGCACCAGTCTTGATCTGTCCCGCGTTGGTGGCAACGGAGATGTCGGCGATGGTGGTGTCCTCGGTTTCGCCTGAGCGGTGCGAGGTGATGGTGGTGAAACCGGCACGCTGGGCCAGGCTGACGGCATCCAGCGTTTCGGTCAGGGAACCGATCTGGTTGACCTTCACCAGCAGCGAGTTGGCAGTCTTGGTGTCGATGCCGCGCTGCAGGATGGCGGGGTTGGTGACGAAGAGGTCATCGCCCACCAACTGGACCTTGTCGCCGATGGTGTCGGTGAGGGTCTTCCAGCCGTCCCAGTCGTTTTCGTCCAGGGGATCCTCGATGGACACCAGCGGGTAGTCCGCAACGAGCTCGGCGTAGTAGGCGCTCATCTCGGTGGCGGACAGTGCCTTGCCTTCGAACTGGTAGGCGCCATCCTTGAAGAACTCGGAGGAGGCAACGTCCAGGGCCAGGGCGATGTCCTTGCCCGGGGTGTAGCCGGCGTTCTTGATGGCTTCCTGGATCAGGTCCAGGGCGGCGCGGTTGGACGGCAGGTTCGGCGCGAAGCCACCCTCGTCGCCCAGGCCGGTGGAGAGACCCTTGGCCTGCAGCACGGACTTGAGGTTGTGGTAGACCTCGACGCCCCAGCGCAGGCCCTCGGAGAAGGTCTCCGCGCCGATCGGGACGATCATGAATTCCTGGATGTCGACGTCGGAGTCCGCGTGGGAGCCGCCGTTGAGGATGTTCATCAGCGGAACGGGCAGGACGTGCGCGTTGGGGCCGCCGAGGTACTTGTACAGCGGCAGGTCCGCGGAGGCGGCGGCAGCGTTGGCCACGGCCAGGGAGACACCCAGGATGGCGTTGGCGCCGAGCTTGGCCTTGTTGGCGGTGCCGTCCAGGTCGATCATGGCCTGGTCGATGCTGCGCTGGTCTGTGGCGTCAAAGCCGATCAGGGCCGGTGCGATCTGGTCGATGACAGCGTCGACTGCCTTCTGGACACCCTTGCCGAGGTAACGGCCTTTGTCCCCGTCACGCAGCTCAACAGCTTCGTGCTCGCCGGTGGATGCACCAGAGGGAACTGCTGCGCGGCCGATCTGGCCGTCGGAAAGCAGTACTTCAACTTCTACGGTCGGGTTACCGCGGGAATCGAGGATCTCGCGGGCGTGGATGGCATCGATAAGCGCCATGGATGTGCTCCTTGTGGGCGATTTTTGGTGGATCTAACACTGAAAACTGGCGGAAACTCTGGGACGTCATCGTCAGGAACTAGCGTAGTCGAGAGTGGCGGACGTTACGGAACCCTATCCGTCACCCGGACGTCATGATGGTGCGTCGAACCGCCGCCGGATGGCGTCCCGCAGGGCCCGTTCGGCGTCGAACCCCTGGGTCCGGGCAGAGCCGACGACGGCGAGCAGCAGCTCACCGAGGTCTTCCTCGGAAGTGACCGCCGAGGTTTCTGCCAGCTCACCCACCTGAACCGCTGATCCGGCGCGAGCGGCCCGGTCGAGGAATTTTTGCGCCTTGGCCAGGGCGGGCAGGGCATCCGGGATCCCTTCAAAGGGGCCCCGGCGTTCCGGCCGTTCCGAACTCTTGACCGCGTCCCATTTCCGGACGATCTCGGCCACCGTTGCCGGGAAACTGTCCTGGAGCGTGCCGTCAGGCCGGAACACGTGTGGATTGCGGCGGACCATCTTGGCACTCAGCCCGCGCGCGACGTCGTCGAACGTAAACGAGCCGCGCTCCTCAGCGAGCCGGGCGTGCAGCACCACCTGGAGCAGCACATCGCCCAGCTCGCCCCGGAGTTCGGTGTCATCCGCGCCGGTCTCGATGGTCTCGGCAACCTCGTAGGCTTCCTCCAGGAGGTACTCCACCAGCGAGGCATGGGTCAGCGCGCCCATCCAGGGGCAGTGCTCCCTCAGCCTGGCTATAACCTCCAGGAGCCGCTCAACGGGAGCTTCGTCAGCCAAGGTTGGCGTAGGTGTCGTTGATGTACTCCACCAGCGCTTCCTTCTCCTCCAGGGGCAGGAACGAGGCTTCGGCGGCGTTGAGCGTGAGCTCGAGCAGGTCATCGAGGTCGTAGTCGAACGTTTCGACGAGGAGCTCGAATTCGTCAGTCAGGGTGACGCCGCTCATCAGCCGGTTGTCCGTGTTAATGGTGACGTTGAAGCCGAGCTGGTACAGCATGTCCAGCGGGTGGCTTTCGATGCCCTCGCCGAACCCTGCAATGGCCCCGGTCTGGAGGTTGGAGGAGGGGCAGATTTCCAGGGCGATGCCGCGGTCGCGGATCCAGCTGGAGAGGTCACCCAGGGTGACCAGGCCGATGCTGTCCTCCCCGCCGTCGGCGGTGTCGTCTTCGTCGTCGTCGAACTCCACCAGGATGTCTTCGGCGATGCGGACGCCGTGGCCCAGGCGCAGGGCGCGGCCGTCAACCAGGGCGGACTGGATGCTTTCGAGTCCGGCGGCTTCGCCGGCGTGGACGGTTGCAGGGAAGTTGTGCTGGGCCAGGTAGGTGAAGGCGTCCTTGAACCGGGCAGGCAGGAAGCCATCTTCCGCGCCGGCGATGTCAAAACCGACGGCGCCCCTGTTGCGGTGGCGGACGGCCAGTTCGGCGATCTCCTGGCCGCGGTCGGCATGGCGCATGGCGGTGATCAGCTGGCCCACCTGGATTTCCCGGCCGCTTTCGGCCACGGCATCGACGCCGGCTTCAAGGCCTTCCTGCACTGCCTCGACGGCCTCGTCAAGGGAGAGGCCTTTCTGGAGGTGCTGCTCCGGTGCCCAGCGCACTTCGCCGTACACCACGCCGTCGTCCGCAAGGTCCTCCACGAATTCCTTAGCCACGCGGACCAGGCCTTCCTTGGTCTGCATGACGGCAACGGTGTGGTCGAAGGTCTCCAGGTAGCGGACCAGCGAGCCGGAGTCGGCGGATTCACGGAACCATTGGCCGAGGGCCACAGGATCGGTGGAAGGGAGCGTGTGGCCAACGGCCTCGGCCAGTTCGATGATGGTGGACGGGCGGAGACCACCGTCCAGGTGGTCGTGCAGCGAAACCTTGGGCAGGCTCTTCAGGTCGAAATCGATGGCAGGGGCGGCGTCAACAATAGGCTCAGTCACCTACCAACCTTAGGGTCGGCAGGCAGCTTATGCCAGCCGCTACTTGCCGTGTTCCTCAGCCGGCGCGGGGGTGAGCAGCGGGGAAGCTGCGGTACGGACGGGCAGGGAACCTTCCGGGCCGCCGTCGAGCCATTCATCCACGGTTTCTGCGTCCTTGCGGGCCAGATGTCTGTGCCACATCCGCAGGAGGTGGTCGATCAGGATGCCCAGCACAATGGCGAATACCACGGCGATGCCCGCGCTCAGCAGGGGGTTGTGGTGGAGCCACGGGAAGGAGCTGGCCAGCAGGCCGATGCCAATGGAGTACCCCACCCAGGTCAGGCAGGCAAAGGCGTCCAGCAGGAAGAAGCGGCGGTGGCCAAAACCTGTGCTGCCGGCCACGTAGTTGACCGCCACCCGTCCCCACGGGATGTAGCGGGCCGTGAAGATCAGGACGGCACCCCGCTTGTCCAGCTCATACCGGGCCCAGCCGAAGGCTTTTTGAATTTTGGGCCGGCGCATCCATTTCCACCGCTCGAGGCCGATCTTCCTCCCCAACATAAAAGCCATGTTGTCACCGGCGATAGCGCCGACCAGTGCCGTTGCGCCCAGGATCCAGAGGTTGGGTTCGCCGCTGTGCCGGGAGAACGCCGCAAGCGCCACGATGAGGGTTTCGCTGGGCACCACCATGGCGAAGCCGTCGATGAAGAAAAACACAAGCAGGACGGGGTAGATCCACCATTGGCCCGCTGCATGGAGCACGGCCTCATTAATAAACTCCACGCGGGTGTTGCTCCTAGACGAAAATGCTGCTGCCGAAAGTGACGTTAATCGCCCTTCAGTGTCGCATGCGCGGGACACGGCCCGCTACGCCCGTGGACCCTCAGCTCTGGGCGTCAGGATCCTTCAGACGCTCCACCACCGGAACCTTACCCCTGATGCGGTTAATGACCAGGTCCACAACGATTCCCAGGCCTACTGCACAGACGATGGCAATGACCGCGCCGAGGAAATGGTTGTTCTCAAACCACTGGCCAAAAAACAGTCCGATCCCCACGGAATACGAGGCCCAGAGGGTGGCGGAGAGGACCGTCAGGCCAACGAAGCGGAGGTGCGGATAGTGGGTCACACCGGCAGTGAGATTCACTGCAACCCGGCCGATGGGAATGAAGCGCGCCACAAGGATCAGCGACGCCGGCCGCTTCCGCAGTTCATGCCCGGCCCAACGGAACGCGCTCTGCATCCGCGGGCCCCGCATCCAGTGCCAGCGGGTGGTCCCCACCCGCCGTCCGATGAGGTACGCAATGTTGTCACCCGAGAACGCCCCGAGACCCGCCACGGCCATCAGCAGCCATGGATTGGGGACGTCCGCGGTGGCGGCCACTGCGGCCAGGCCCACCACCACGGATTCGCTGGGGATCGGCGGGAAAAAGCCGTCGATCAGGCAGCAGGCCAGTACAAGGAGGAGCACCCACGGCTGTCCGGCGGCAGCGAGGATGAAATCATTGATGGCCTGCATTCTCCCTATGCTATTCGGTCGATGATCAGCTGCTGTGCCGGGCGTGCCCCTTCCGGAGCAATGGTCACCGCGTGTTCCAAGGATTCCTTGGCACGTGCGAACTTCTCCGGCGTGTCAGTGAGCAGCGTCATCAGCGGTTCACCGGCGCGGACCACGGCGCCCGGCTTCGCGTGCATGCGGACGCCCGCACCCGCCTGCACGGCGTCTTCCTTCCGGGCCCGGCCTGCCCCGAGGCGCCACGCGGCGACGCCGACGGCCAGTGCATCAAGTTCCACGAGGACGCCGTCGGCCGGCGCGAAGATAACTTCGGATTCCCTGGCCACGGGCAGCTTTGCCCGCGGATCGCCGCCCTGCGCCTCGATCATCCGGTTCCACACATCCATGGCCCGGCCGTCCCTCAACGCGGCGCGGGGATCGGCGTCGTGAACGCCGGCGCACGCCAGCATCTCCTCGGCGAGGCGGACCGTCAGCTCGACCACGTCTTCCGGGCCGCCGCCGGCCAAGACCTCCACGGATTCCTCGACTTCGATCGCGTTTCCAGCCGTCAGGCCAAGAGGCGTGCTCATGTTGGTCAGCAGTGCCACGGTATTGACTCCCGCGTCTTTGCCCAGCGCCACCATGGTTTCCGCCAGTTCCCGCGCCCGGGCCTCGTCCTTCATGAACGCTCCGCTTCCCACCTTGACGTCCAGGACCAGTGAGCCCGTGCCTTCGGCAATTTTTTTGCTCATGATGGAGGAGGCGATAAGCGGGATGGCCTCCACGGTGCCGGTAACGTCCCTGAGGGCGTAGAGCTTTTTATCTGCCGGCGCCAGCCCCGCGCCGGCAGCGCAGATCACCGCCCCCACATCCTGGAGCTGAGCCATCATGTCCGCATTGCTCAGGTCCGCGCGCCAGCCGGGGATCGCTTCCAGCTTGTCCAGGGTGCCGCCGGTGTGGCCCAGCCCGCGGCCGGACAGCTGCGGCACGGCCACGCCGAACGCTGCCACGAGCGGGGCCAGGGGAAGGGTGATCTTGTCCCCCACTCCCCCGGTGGAATGCTTGTCGCTGGTGGCCTTCGTGCCGCCGTCGGGCCGCCGGAGGCCGCTGAAATCCATCCGTTCGCCCGAGGCGATCATGGCGGCCGTCCAGCGGGAAATCTCCGCCCGGTCCATGCCGTTGAGCAGGATGGCCATGTTCAGCGCAGCCATCTGCTCATCCGCGATGGCACCGCGGGTGTACGCATCGATGGTCCAGTCGATCTGCGCGGGGCTGAGGACTCCCCGGTCCCGCTTGGTACGGATGATGTCGACGGCGTCGAACGCCTCCGGTGCGTGTGTCACCGCTGGTCCTCCAGGTTCTGGGGACCAAATGCGTCAGGCAGCACCTGGTCCATTGTCTTAATTCCTTGGGTGGTCATCAGCTCCATGTCCGGAGCCCTGAATTCGTACAGCAATTGACGGCAGCGTCCGCAGGGCATCAGCACCTTGCCGGCAGCATCCACGCAGTAGAAAGCACGCAGCAGCCCGCCACCGGTCATGTGCAGGTTCCCCACCAGTGCACATTCGGCACAAAGGGTCAGCCCGTAGCTGGCGTTCTCCACATTGCAGCCACTCACCAGCCGTCCGTCCGCCGTGAAGGCCGCGGCCCCCACCGGGAACTTCGAATACGGGACATAGGCCTTCTTCATGGCCTCGACGGCGGCAGCCTCAAGGGCCGGCCAGTCAACGGAAGTGGAGCCTGGCGAAACTTCTTCCATGGCCGTCAACCCTTGACGTACGGAATGCCGCTGGCGGCGGGTGGCCGGGACCGGCCCACGAGCCCGGCGACGGCGAGCACTGTCACCAGGTACGGCAGCATGGCCATGAACTGGCTGGGCACCGGAGTTCCGATGATGGTCACGATGCTCTGCAGGTTATCCGCGAAACCGAACAGCAGGGCAGCGAAGAACGCCCCGATGGGGTTCCACCGGCCGAAGATCAGGGCGGCCAGGGCGATGAAGCCCCGTCCACCGGAGATCTCTTTCGTAAAGCTGTCGATGGCCACGAGCGTGAAGAACGATCCGCCGATGCCGGCGATTACACCGCCCAGTGTCACGTTCCAGAAGCGGGTGGCGTTGACCTTGATGCCCATGGTGTCGGCAGCCTGCGGGTGTTCACCCACGGCACGCACCCGCAGGCCCCACTTGGTCTTGAACAGCCCAACCCACACCACAATGACGGCAATATACATCAGGTAGCCCACCACGGACTGCTTGAACAGGATGGGCCCCAGGATCGGGATACCGGACAGGACGGGGATCTCCACGATGTCCAGGCCGGGCGGTGAGTTGAACCTGGCCTTGTTCTCCTGCATCACGGTGCTGAACAGGAAGCCGGTGACGCCGGAAACCAGGACGTTGAGGACCACGCCGACGATGATCTGGTTGACCAGGTACCTAATGCTGAACGCGGCCAGCACCATGGAAACCGCTGCGCCGGCCACTGCGGCCGCGAGCAGGCCGACGAAAGGGTTCTGGGTAATGCTGGCTACGATCGCCGCCGTGAAGGCGCCGCCCAGGAGCTGGCCCTCGATGGCGATATTGACCACCCCGACGCGCTCACACAGCACTCCGGACAGTGAGCCGAATACCAGCGGAACGGCCAGCGTGACCGAACCCGCGATGAGCCCGGCCAGCGAAATGCTGGGCGTCCTGGCTCCGCCCACCACCCAGATCAGGAAGGCGGCAACAAACAGCACGGTGAAGGTGATGGTCAGCCAGGCCGGGGCCGGACGATCCTTGGTCTTCAAATACACGGCATAGGCCGCCAGCCCAAGCATCAGGACCGAGAGCACAATGCCGCCCGCCATGGCAGGAACTTCCACTGCAGGGAGCTGGAAGAAATCTCCGCCGGTGGAAATTCCAAACCTTGCAGTCTGGTCGGAGGCCATCAGCCCGAAGAATATGAACGCGACGATTCCCAGTGCGGAGAGCATCACGGGGGTCTTCCAGACCACAGGTTTACCAGACGTTGACTGGACCTCGGCCTCGTGCGCTGTTCCGGGTGTTCCCCGTCCCGGCAGGGGCGAAGTTGCTGTTGCGCTCATGCTGCACCTCCGGTGGTTGCTGCCTGCGGGGACTTGCCGGCCTTGGCCGGCTTCTTACGGCGGGGGTTCAGCCCGAAGATTGCCCTCACCAGCGGCGGAGCCGCGATAAAGAGGACAATCAGCGACTGGACCACCAGCACAATGTCGATCGGGGTTCCGGTCTGGATCTGCATCTGCACGGCACCGGCGCGGAAGGCGCCGAACAGCAGGCCGGCAGCGAACGTGCCCCACGGCGTCGAACGTCCCAGGAGGGCAACCGTAATGGCGTCAAAACCGTACGTTGCCGCAACACCGTCGGTTAGGACTTTTTCGGTGCCTGCCACCTGGGCGACGCCGGACATGCCCGCCAGCGCACCCGCGATTGCCATGACCAGGATGGTGGACCGGGAGACGTTGATTCCGGCGGTCAGGGCAGCCTTCGGATTGGCTCCCACGGCCCGGAATTCAAAGCCGACGGTGGAGCGGTTCAGCAGCCACCACACCAGGACAGTGGCCGCGATGGCAAGGACAAAGCCCAAGTGGAGGCGGTACTGCGAGCCGAAAATCTGGGGATACACGGCGGTTGGATCAAGGATGGGCGAGATCGGGTTGGCCTCCCCCGGACGCTGGAACGCCGGAGTGTTCAGCAGGTATCCCAGGAAGTACAGCGCGATGTAGTTGAACATGATGGTCAGGATGACTTCGTGGGCACCTGTCCTGGCCTTCAGGAGACCTACCAAGCCGCCCCAGAGGGCGCCGCCTACAATGCCTGCCACGAGGACCAGCAGCAGGTGCAGGCCAAGGGGAAGGTGCAGGGCGAAACCCACCCAGGCTGCCAGGATGCCGGCCATGATGATCTGGCCCTGGGCGCCAATGTTGAACAGGCCGGCCCGGAACGCCAGCGCCACACCAAGGCCTGCTGTGATGAGCGGTGTGGCGATGGTGAGGGTTTCCGTCAGCGGCGCGAACTGGACGGCGAGGCTGGAACCGCGGGGGTTGAAGACGGAACCCTGGAACAAGGCAATGTAGGACCGTGTGGCCGCCGCCCAGACCGCGGAGAGGAAGTCTGTGGGCCGCGCGAACAGATAGCCCGAGGTGGTTGCCACGCGCTCATCGGTGGCCGCGATCAGTAAGCCGCCGAGGATGAGCGCCAGCAGCACCGCCAGGACCGAGACCATGCCGCTGCCGGTGAAGATCCTCCGGACCAGGGTGTCCGGGCCGCCGGGCAGCTTGCCGCTTTGGGCGGTGGCCGGCACCGCTGAAGGGCTGATGGCGCCGCCGGCCGTATCCACGGCCACTACGGCAGCAGTTTCTTCCGCCGCCACGCTCCGTTCGTGCGGTTTCGCTGGCCGGCCGGCGTGTTCCGGCTGGTCGGCATGCTTGGGGTCACGCTCTTCAGGCATGGTCGCCTCCTTCGGGGCGGGAGGCTGCGCGGTGTTTTCCGGCAGAGGCATCGTTCGTGTCGGCCGGAGGCACAGCAGCGGGGGTGGGGGCGGCTGGCGAATCGGAATTCACTGTGACGGGACCTGAGTGGTCCGCGCCGGCAGCGTCCTCCGGCGAAATACCCGCCATCATCAGGCCCAGGACATCGCGCCCGGTTCCGGCAGGCACGATGCCCACCAGTTTCCCCTTGTACAGCACGGCGATCCGGTCAGCGAGTTCCATCACTTCGTCCAGCTCGGTGGAGATGATCATGACAGGTGTGCCCTGGTCCCGCTCAGCCACGATCCGTTTATGAAGGAACTCGATGGATCCGACGTCCACACCACGGGTGGGTTGCGAGGCGATGAAGAGGCGCAACGGCCGGGACAGCTCCCGTGCCATGACCACTTTCTGCTGGTTGCCGCCCGAGAGGGTGCCGGCCGCCAGCAGGCCCGAAGGGGTCCGGACATCGAACTCGTCGATCCGTGATTTGGCGTTCTCCAGTACCTTGGCCGGGCTCATGCTGATGCCCTTGGCGAAAGGCGGCTGATCGTACCGGTCAAGCACCAGGTTTTCGGCGATCGAGAACGTGCCAATGAGGCCGTCAACAGACCGGTCTTCAGGGACGAAGCCCACACCTGCGTTAAGAACCTCCTTCACGCTGCGGCCAACGAGTTCCACATCGTCCAGGAGGATGGAGCCGTGAACTCGGTCCTGCAGCCCGAGGATGGCCTCGGTGAGTTCAGTCTGGCCGTTACCCTGGACTCCTGCGACGGCCAGGATCTCCCCGCGGGCAATGTCGAAGCTAAGGCCGTCAACGGTGTGCTGCCCGTTCGGGGCGATGACGGTCAGGTCCTTGACCTGGAATGTCTTCTCCAGGGGCTTCGCGGGGGCCTTGTCGAGCGTCAGGCTGACGGCCCGGCCCACCATCATGGAGGCCAGCTCGGTGGTGGAGTCACTTGGTTTGGCGGACCCCACAACCTTGCCGCGCCGGATCACGGTGATGGTGTCCGAGACGGCCTTTACTTCGCGCAGCTTGTGCGAGATGAAAACAATGGAGGTGCCGTTGGACTTCAGCTGGCGCATGATGTCCAGCAGTTCGTCGGTTTCCTGGGGTGTCAGCACGGCGGTGGGCTCATCCAGGATGAGGACCTTGGCGTCGCGGACCAGGGCCTTGATGATTTCCACCCGCTGCTGCACACCTACCGGGAGGTCCTCCACAAGGGCGTCCGGATCGACGTCGAACCCGTAGCGGTCGGAGATTTCCTTGATTTTGCGGCGGGTGTCATCCAGGTTGAGGAAGCCACCGGCCTTGGTGGACTCGGCGCCCAGTGCCACGTTCTCGGCAACGGTGAAGACAGGCACCAGCATGAAGTGCTGGTGCACCATGCCGATGCCTGCCGCCATGGCGTCGCCGGGACCGCGGAAGGAAACGGGCTTGTCGTCAACGAGGATTTCTCCCTCGGTAGGCTCATACAGCCCATACAGCACATTCATCAGCGTGGATTTGCCGGCCCCGTTCTCACCCAGCAGACAGTGGATCTGTCCGGGTTCAACAACCACGTCAATGTGATCGTTGGCAAGCAGGGTGCCGAAGCGTTTGGTGATCCCTCTGAGTTCAAGTTTCAAAACTCTGACCAATCTCGAAGCGTCCGTATCCGTACCGGACGGGATATGAGGCTGCAGCACCAGCCTAGTGCCTGCAGTCCCGGGTGGGCGGGAGCGGGAAGGCATGCATTCCAACGAAAAGCGCCACCGCCCGGCCAGTCGATAACCAGCCGGGGGTGGCGCTTAGCCGGGGAAAGCTACGCCTTGGGGCTTGCGGCCGACTCGACCTTCAGCTTGCCGTCCACGATGTCCTTCTTGAGCTGCTCGAGCTCGGACTTCAGTTCGGACGGGACCTGCGCATCGAAATTGTGGAAGGGCGCCAGCTGAACGCCCTCATTGGCCAGCGTGCCGACGTAAGGCGTGTTGGTGAACTTGCCTTCCTTGTCCTCCTTCACCACGGTCTCCACGGCCTCGCCCATCAGCTTCATGACCGAGGACAGCATGATGTCCTTATATTCGGGGGCGGTCAGGAAGCCGTCAGAGTCAACCCAGATCATCTTGACGTCCTTGCCGGCTCCCTTCGCCTCCATCAGGGCTGCGCCGGCGCCCTTGCCTACCGGACCGGCCACGGGCATCACGATGTCCGCGCCCTGGTCCAGGAAGTTCTGGGTGAGTTGCTTGCCCTTGTCCTGCTTTTCAAAGTCGCCCGTGAAGCTGCCGTCCTTGGCCGCTTTGTCCCAGCCGAGGACCTTGACCTTGGTGCCCTTTTTCTCGTTGTAGTACTTCACGCCGTCCGCGTAGCCGTCCATGAAGATGGTGACGCTGGGGATCTTGACGCCGCCGAAGGTGGCAACGGTCCCTGTCTTGGTAGTGCCTGCCGCCAAGTATCCGGCCAGGAAGGCTGCCTGGGCGGTGTCGTAGATGATGGGTTTTACGTTGCTGATGGGCGGGTCGTAGCCGGCGTCGATAATGGCGAAATGGCTCTCCGGGTTGGCCTCGGCCTGTGCCTTGGTGGCGTCCTTCAGGAGGAAGCCGATGGTGAGCGTGAGGTCGCAGTTGGCGGCGACCATGGCCCGCAGGTTCGGCTCGAAGTCGTTGTTGGTCTTGGATTCGACCTGGTTGACCTTGATCCCCAGGTCCGCCTCGGCCTTCTTGAGGCCCTCGTAGGAGGACTGGTTGAACGACTGATCATCGAACCCGCCGGAGTCGGACACGATGCAGCCGGTGTAGTCAGTGGCGGCGTCGGTGGCGGTGCCTCCGGTTTCAGGTGGAGCGCCGCAACCCGTCAGCAGGAGTGCCGTGGCACCTACTGACGCCATACCAACCATCGAACCGCGCTTGAGGTGAGCGCGCAGTGTGTTCTTCAAATTTCCTCCAGGAGAGAGTGGCGCTACGACTCGAATTCAATGAGTGTCCGTTTCTGCACTGAAATTCTGTTTTCACTGAGGGTTTCGCAGCACTGCGCCGAAGCGCACTGATAGCACCCACATTAGTGGCCCACAGCACATCCGCTACCACATCGGCGCCGGATCCTGAAGATTGTTGAGAATTTGTTACCAACGAGTAGCTGCCTCTCCCGTCAGGCGCGGGTCCGGCTAGAGGCGGACCAACATCTTGCCGGTGTTGGCGCCGTCGAGCAGATCCATGAAGGCCCGGGGTGCATTCTCGAGGCCGTCCACCACTGTCTCGTCATACCGCACCGAGCCGTCCGCAAGCCACACCGACATCGCTTCAAAGAATTCAGGGCGGTGCTGGCGTTGCCCGCCCACCAGGAACCCGCGGAGCGTCAGTTGCTTGCCGATGGCAAGCATGAGGTTCCGGGGACCGGGCGTCGGTTCGGTGGCGTTGTACTGCGCGATGGCCCCGCACATGGCCACGCGGCCGCCCACGTTGAGCTCAGCCAAAGCCGCCTCCAGATGGTCGCCGCCCACGTTGTCGAAGTAGACATCAATCCCGTTGCCATCCGCGGCCGCTTTGAGCTGGTCACGGACAGGCGCATCGCGGTAGTTGAACGCGGCATCAAAGCCTAGCTCCAGCAGCCGCGCCACCTTCTCAGGCGTTCCGGCGCTGCCGATGACGCGTGAAGCGCCCATGGCCTTGGCAATCTGGCCAACCAGGGAGCCCACGGCGCCGGCTGCACCCGACACGAACACAACATCCCCGGGCTTGAAGTCGGCAACCTTGAGCAATCCGGCGTAGGCCGTCAGGCCTGTCATGCCCAACGCGCCCAGGAACGCCGACGCCGGGGCGAGGTCCGTGCGGGCAACCGCCGTTGCGTCTGCGTCCAGCACCGCATGTTCCCGCCAGCCCAGCTGATGGACGACGACGTCACCCACCTTCCGCCCTTCGGCCCTGGACGCGATGACCTCACCGACCGCGCCGCCGTCGAGCGCTGCATCCAGCGCAAACGGCGCCGAGTACGATTTGGTGTCATTCATGCGTCCGCGCATATAGGGGTCCACGGAGATGTAAAGGTTGCGGACCAGGATCTGCCCGTCCTGCAGCTCCGGCAGCGGCGACTCCGACAGGCGGAAGTTCTCCGGGACCGGACGCCCTGCCGGACGCGAGGCCAACCTGATTTCCCGGGTTGATGTGGGCAGTGCTGTGGTTGTGCTCATGCGGCGAACTCCAGGATCTTGATGTTTACAGTCATATTTCCGCGGGTGGCGTTGGAGTACGGGCAGATTTGATGCGCCTTAGCCACCAGGGACTCTGCCGTGGCGAGATCCAGGGCCGGAACGGCGATCTCCAGTTCGGCCGCGAGGCCGTAGCCCACACCGTCGTCCATGGCGCCAAAGTGGATCTTTGCCGCCACCGCCGAGTCGGTAAGGTCCGCGCGCTCCTTGCGCCCCACGAGCCGGAGCGCTGAGTGGAAGCAGGCCGCGTAGCCGGCGGCGAAAAGCTGCTCCGGGTTGGTGCCCTGGCCGTCGCCGCCGAGTTCAACCGGACTTGCCAGGCTGACGTCCAGCTTTCCGTCCTTGGTGCGTGCGTTGCCGTCGCGGCCTTCGCCGGAAGCCAGTGCCTCGGCAGTGTAAAGAGTCTTCATGTGGTCCGTCCTGTTGGAGGTGGTTAACGGAAAATCGTGGGTACCTGGGCGATGCTCAGTGCGCGCGGTGAAGGGCCTGCGTGAGCCGTTCCAGGGTGGTGCGAAGCTGCTCCAGCTCCTCGGCTGACAGCCCGGCCGCGTCGGCAAGGTGCCGGGGAATCCCGCTGGCCTTGCTGCTGAGGGAGCGCCCGGCCGGCGTCAGGTGCACTGCAACACGGCGCTCGTCTTCCCCGGACCGGCGGCGCTCCACGAACCCCATGGATTCGAGGCGCTTGAGCAGCGGCGACAGCGTGCCGGAGTCCAGGCCCAGTTCCTCGCCGAGCTCCCTGACTCCCTTCGGCTCCGACTCCCAAAGGACCAGCATCACCAGATACTGCGGGTAGGTGAGGCCCAGATCCTCGAGCACGGGGCGGTAGACCGCTGTGGCCGCGCGGGAGGCCGAGTACAGGGCAAAGCACACTTGGCGGTCGAGGCGGGGGGCTTCAGTCATAATTAAGACAGTAGTGCACAATTAGATTGCACACAACTTACCGCTGAACGGGTGTGCTTGTTCACCGCTTTGCATGCTTAAGAACGAACGGACACTCGAGGCCCTTTGACTGGGCCAGAAGTGTCCGCTCGTGCCGTGCGTGGCTAGAGGTCGCGGATCGTCCGGAGGGCCGCGGCCGTGAGGACCTGGATACCGAGGCCCAGGGCTCGCTCGTCCAGGATGTAGTCACCGCGGTGGAGATCGTATTCTTCGCCGCCGGGGGTCTTGGTGCCCAGGCGCATCATGGCACCCGGCCGCTCCGCCAGGAACCAGGCGAAGTCCTCACCGCCCATGGACTGCGGCGTGAGCGTGACAGCACTCTCGCCGATTTCGGCGCGGGCCGCAGCCTCGATGAGGGCCGTCTCGTGCTCGGAGTTGACCACCGGCGGTACTCCCCTGGTGTGCTCCAGGTGCACGTCCACGCCATAGGGCGCGGCCACCTGCTGCACTACCTCATCCAGGAGCTCGCCGGCGTCGTGCCAGGCATCGCGGTCCAGGCAGCGCATGGTGCCGGCCATGTAACCGGTGCCGGGGATGGCGTTGGGAGCGGAACCGGCGTTGATCTGGCCCCACACCACGGACACCCCGCTGCGGACATCCACCCGGCGCGACAGCACGGCCGGAACGTTCACGGCGATCTGCGCCAGGGCGAACACCAGGTCCTCGGTGAGGTGCGGGCGGGACGTGTGGCCGCCGCGGCCGGTGAGCTCGATTTTAATGGTGTCCGAAGCGGACGTAATGGCGCCGATGCGCGTTCCGATGCGTCCGACGTCGATCCTGGGGTCACAGTGCAGCGCAAAGATGCGCGGCACGCCATCCAGGACGCCCTGCTCGATGCAGGACAGCGCGCCGCCGGGCATGGTCTCCTCGGCGGGCTGGAAGATGATGCGGACGGTGCCGCCGAGGGGGGACTCCTGGTGCATGCTCTGCAGGATCAGGGCGACGCCGAGCATCGTGGCGGTGTGGACATCGTGGCCGCAGGCGTGGGTCACGCCATGGTTCTTCGAGGCAAACGGCAGCCCGGTTTCCTCGATGATCGGCAAGGCATCGATGTCGCCCCGCAGTGCCGTGGCGATCGGTCCTTCGCCGATGTCCACGGTCAGGCCGGTGCCTTCAAGCCGCCGCGGCGCCAGGCCGGCAGCTTCGAGGCGTTCCACGAGCTTGTCCGTCGTCCGGAATTCCTTGAAGGAAAGTTCGGGGTGTGCATGAAGATCCCTGCGGAAATCGATTAGTTCCGGTAAGAGCGGCTCCAGCCACGGCCGCACTAATGCAGTGGGCTCGGCTTCAGTAGTGTAATTACGCACTCATTTACTCTAGCGAGCGTCCACGGAATAGCGTCATCGCGGCGTGAGAGTTACACCCCGCGGCGCGACAAGGCACGCCCCACCGGGTTAGAGAACGTCGGTGTCACCACTGGCCTTGAGCGCGTCAACGGCGCCCTTGACCCGCTGGGCGTGTTCCTTGGTGGTCACCAAAAGGGCATCTCCCGTGTCCACAATGACCACGTCCTTGATACCGATCAGCGCAATGACGCGCTTTGTGTCGGAAACCACCACGCCGCTGGCGTTTTCGGTGAACACGCGCGCACCCTCACCGATGACCGTGACGTCGTCAACTTCCCGCGCACTGTTGAGCCTGCCTACAGAAGCGAAATCCCCGACGTCGTCCCATCCGAATGTGCCCGGCACAACGGCAACGTCTCCGGCGGCCGCAGCAGGTTCGGCCACTGCATAGTCAATGGCGATTTTGGGCAGCGTGGGCCAGACGCGGGCCGTGACGGCATCACGTTCAGGAGTGTCCCAGGCCCGGGCGATCTCCAGCAGCCCCGTGTACAGCTCGGGCTGGTTGGCTTCAAGGTGCTTAAGCATCAGTGCCACCGGGGCGACGAACATACCGGCATTCCAGACGTACTCGCCGCTGTCCACGTACTGCTGGGCAACTTCTTCGTCCGGCTTCTCCACGAACTCCACCACGGCCTGCGCACTGGGGGCACCCTCAATATGGAGTTCCTGGCCGGCCCGGATGTAGCCGAAGCCGGTTGACGGGTGGGTCGGCTTGATGCCGATGGTCACAATCTTGCCGGCGGCCGCCGTGTGGATGGCTTCGCGGACTGCGTCGTGGAACAGGTGGTCAGGGCTGATCACCTGGTCCGCGGCGAAGGAACCCATGATGGTGTCCGGATCGCGCTCGTGCAGGATGGCGGCCGCCAGGCCGATCGCGGCGCCGGAATCCTTCGGCTCGCTCTCCAGGACCAGGTCCGAGTCCTGGACCTCAGGCAGCTGGCGGCACACCGCGGCACGGTGGGCACTGCCGGTGACCACCAGGACGCGACGGCCGGCGAGGGGCTCAAGACGGTCATAGGTGGCGCGCAGCAACGTGCTGCCGGACCCGGTGAGGTCATGGAGGAACTTGGGAGCTGCTGCACGTGACAGGGGCCAGAGGCGGGTCCCCACTCCGCCTGCCGGAATCACCGCTATAAAGCGGTCAAGGGGTGATGCCGGGCTTGTCACTTTGTCTGTACTCATCAAGGCCTACTTTAGCCGACGGGCCGTGGACTCCCACTTTGGGAGCCTCCCTGAACCCCTCCGCGGGCGGCACCATGTGGCGTTCGTCTCAATTAAAGGCAAAATGCGGTCATTGCGGGGTCACCAAGGAGTTCCTAAATTGAATAAGCTGTGAGCGAAGCCTAGATTTAGGCTCGAGCTACGAGTGCTCTCGCAGCAGGCGTTCCCCCCGCGTGGATCTCATGCCAGCGCCGCTGTGTTGCAGGGAGGTTTATCAGTGCCGACAAAACCAGCTGGCACCTTGTACCGCGGCCGTGAAGGCATGTGGTCCTGGGTAGGACACCGAATTACCGGTGTAGTGATCTTTTTCTTCTTGTTGGTCCATGTACTGGACACCTCATTGGTGCGTGTGTCCCCTGAGGCCTACACCGCAGTCATTGGTGCATACAAGAACCCCCTCATGGCCCTGGGTGAAACGGGCCTGGTTGCCGCGATTGTTTTCCACGCCTTTAACGGCCTGCGGATCATCGCCGTCGACTTCTGGAAGAAGGGCGCCAAGTACCAGCGCCAAATGCTGTGGACTGTCCTGGCCCTGTGGGTAGTTGTGATGGTCGGCTTCTCCATCCGCCACCTTTCCCTTGCCCTTGGAGGTCACTAAGCCATGACTGCAACGATTGACAGCCCACGCAGTGGGAAGATTTCACCCCAGTACCGTCGCACCGGCAGCAGCAGGGGCAACTTCGAGATGCTGGCCTGGCTGTTCATGCGCCTGTCCGGCGTTGTGCTGGTAGTCCTCATCTTCGGCCACCTCTTTGTGAACCTCCTGGTGGGTGAGGGCATCCACGCCATCGATTTCGGTTTCGTCGCCGGCAAGTGGGCCGACCCGTTCTGGCAGATCTGGGACCTGGCCATGCTGTGGCTGGCAATGCTGCACGGCACCAACGGCGTGCGCACCATCATCAATGACTACGCCGAGAAGGATTCCACCCGTCTCTGGCTCAAGATCGTGCTGTATGCGGCCACCACCGTGATCATCGTCCTGGGCACCCTGGTGATATTCACCTTCAACCCGTGCCCCGTCGTTGACGGTGTTCCGCTGCCCGGCGGCTTCTGCCCCGCCTAAAGCCACCCGCCGTTGCCCACGGTGAGCCGCGGGCTGTGTTTTGCGGTGCAGGTAACGCCTGTCCGTTGTTTTATTGCGAATTTTGAGAGAAAGAGCGCCAAAGTATGCAGGTCCATAAGTACGACGTCGTCATCGTCGGTGCCGGTGGCGCTGGCATGCGCGCCGCGATCGAGTCCGGTCAGCGCGCGCGCACAGCAGTACTGACCAAGCTCTACCCCACCCGCTCGCACACTGGTGCGGCGCAGGGTGGCATGTGTGCGGCCCTTGCCAATGTCGAGGAAGACAACTGGGAATGGCACACCTTCGACACCGTCAAGGGCGGCGACTACCTGGTTGACCAGGACGCAGCGGAGGTCATGGCCAAGGAAGCCATCGACGCCGTGCT
Source organism: Pseudarthrobacter sulfonivorans (assembly GCF_031454915.1). Taxonomy (GTDB): domain Bacteria; phylum Actinomycetota; class Actinomycetes; order Actinomycetales; family Micrococcaceae; genus Arthrobacter; species Arthrobacter sulfonivorans_C. Next base: position 75,888 of record NZ_JAVDRS010000004.1, read on the forward strand.
GGACCTTGAGAAAATGGGCCTGCCGTTCAACCGCACGCCTGAAGGCCGTATTGACCAGCGCCGCTTTGGTGGCCACACCCGCGACCACGGCAAGGCTCCGGTCCGCCGCGCCTGCTACGCCGCTGACCGCACCGGCCACATGATCCTGCAGACGCTGTACCAAAACTGCGTTAAGCACAACGTGGAGTTCTACAACGAGTACTACGTCCTGGACCTCCTGACGGTCGAAGAAGACGCCGTCCGCGAAGACGGTACGTCATACAAGCAGAAGCGTGTTGCCGGCGTTGTGTCCTACGACCTCGCGTCCGGTGAGCTGCACGTCTTCCAGGCCAAGTCCGTGGTCTTCGCCTCCGGCGGTGCGGGCAAGGTCTTCAAGACCACCTCCAACGCGCACACCCTGACCGGCGACGGCATGGGGATCGCTTTCCGCCGCGGCATCCCGCTGGAGGACATGGAGTTCTTCCAGTTCCACCCGACAGGCCTTGCCGGTCTGGGCATCCTGCTCTCCGAGGCAGCCCGCGGAGAGGGCGCCATCTTGCGTAACTCCGAGGGTGAGCGCTTTATGGAGCGCTACGCCCCCACCATCAAGGACCTCGCACCCCGTGACATCGTGGCCCGCTCCATGGCCAACGAAGTCCGCGAAGGCCGCGGCTGCGGCCCTAACAAGGACTACGTCCTCCTGGACCTGACCCACCTGGAGCCGGCGCACATCGACGCCAAGCTTCCGGACATCACCGAGTTCGCCCGCACCTACCTTGGTGTGGAGCCCTACACGGAGCCGGTACCGGTGTTCCCCACGGCGCACTACGCCATGGGCGGCATCCCCACGAACATCACCACCGAGGTTCTGCAGGACAACGACACTGTGGTTCCCGGCCTCTACGCCGCAGGTGAAGTTGCCTGCGTTTCCGTCCACGGCTCCAACCGCCTGGGCACCAACTCGCTGCTGGACATCAACGTGTTCGGCAAGCGCGCCGGCATCGCCGCGGCGGAATACGCCAAAACGGCGGACTTCGTGGAACTCCCCGAGGACCCCGAGGCGTACACCATCGAGCTGCTGAACATTGCCCGCAACGGCACCGGCAACGAGAAGGTGGCCGTGATCCGCAAGGATCTGCAGGACACCATGGATGCCAACATGCAGGTATTCCGCACGGCGGACACGCTCAACCAGGTCCTCCGGGACATCGAGTCCTTCGAAGCGCGCTACAAGAACATCAATGTCCAGGACAAGGGCAAGCGGTTCAACCTGGACCTACTCGAAGCTGTGGAGCTGGGCTTCCTGCTGGAACTGGCCAAGGTCATGACCGTGGCGGCCCTGCACCGGGAGGAGTCCCGCGGCGGACACTTCCGCGAGGACTTCCCGGACCGGAACGACGAAAAATTCATGAAGCACTCCATGGCGTACAAGGATGACCACGCCCCGGCTGACGGCTCTGCAGAGGCAATCGCCGGCATCCGTCTGGCCACCAAACCGGTTGTCTTTACCCGCTACGAGCCGATGGTGAGGAAGTACTAAGATGTCCGCCGAACTTGCTGAGCCAGCCTCAAAGATCGAATTGCCCGCTCACGTCGGAGGCGGCGGAGAGATCCCCACATTCGACGTCACCCTCCGCGTGCGCCGTTACAACCCGGAGGTGTCCGAGGACGCCACCTGGGATGACTTCAAGGTAACCATGTACGGCACCGACCGCGTGCTGGATGCCCTGCACAAGGTCAAGTGGGAAATCGACGGCAGCGTCTCCTTCCGCCGTTCCTGCGCCCACGGCGTCTGCGGTTCCGATGCCATGCGCATCAACGGCCGCAACCGCCTCGCCTGCAAGACCCTCCTGAAGGACTTGGACACCACCAAGCCCATCACCGTTGAGCCCATCAAGGGCCTGCCGGTGGAGAAGGACCTGATTGTGGACATGGAGCCGTTCTTCCAGTCCTTCCGCGAGGTCATGCCGTTCCTTATCAACAAGGGCCACGAGCCCACCAAGGAACGCCTGCAGTCCGCCGAGGACCGTGAGCGGTTCGATGACACCACCAAGTGCATCCTGTGCGCCGCGTGCACGTCCTCCTGCCCCGTGTTCTGGACCGACGGCCAGTACTTCGGCCCGGCCGCGATCGTCAACGCACACCGCTTCATCTTCGATTCCCGTGATGATGCCGGTGACATGCGCCTGGAGATCCTGAACGACAAGGAAGGTGTGTGGCGCTGCCGCACCACCTTCAACTGCTCCGAAGCGTGCCCCCGTGGCATCCAGGTGACCCAGGCCATCGCCGAGGTCAAGCAGGCAATCCTCTCCCGTAAGATCTAGTTCAGAGATTACGTACGACGGCGTCAGTCACCCCAGGTGATTTTGGCGCCGTCGTTGTTTAACACCTGACAGCACCCACGAAAGCAGCACACGATGTCCCGTTCCGAAAAAGTCAGCTTTGAAGGCTCCACCGGCGAACTCCTGTCCGGGATCATCGACGTGCCGGAGGGCCCGGTGCGCGGCTGGGGTGTGTTCTCTCACGGCTTCACGCTGGGCAAGGACAGTCCCTCCGCCTCGCGGATCTGCAAGGCCCTGGCTGACACCGGAATCGGCATGCTGCGCTTCGACAACCTGGGCCTGGGAGAATCAGCGGGCCACTGGTCCGAGGGATCGTTCAGCCACAAGGTGGCTGACACGGTGAAGGCAGCCGAGTTCATGCGCTCACAGGGGAAGGAAATTTCCTTGCTGGTGGGCCATTCCTTCGGCGGCGCCGCCGTGCTGTCCGCGGCCCGGCAGATCCCGGAGCTCGACGCCGTCGCCACCGTGGGTGCCCCGTTCTCCCCGAAGCACGTGGCGCACGTATTCGACGCCGCGTTGGACAAAATCCTCAGTGAAGGCAGCGCCGAATTTGACCTGGGCGGAAAGCGCGTGGAAATCCGAAGGCACTTTGTGGAGGACCTGGAGAACGCGGACCTCACGGACTGCATCCGCCAGCTGCACAAGCCGCTGATGGTGATGCACTCCCCCACCGACAACACCGTGGGAATCGAAAACGCAAGCACCATCTTCCAGACGGCCCGCCACCCGCGGAATTTCGTGTCCCTTGAAGGCAGCGACCACCTGCTGACCGGCAAGGGCCAGGCAGCCCGCGCCGCCCGCATTATTTCAGCCTGGGCCGACCAGTACCTCGACGCCGGGCAGTAGCGGCACCAGGGCTGGCGCCGCCGTCGCGCTCTACGGGGGTCTTGCCGGGCTGGATCTGGCGGGAGCCCCACGTCGCCTTCTCATGGCCGGCAGGAGCGCTCCTGAGGTCCTCTTCGCGGATGGCTGACCAGGCCGCAGAGACCAGGTAGACCTGGCTGACCAGGTTGAACCAGATCAGCAGCCCGATGATGATGGCGAAGGGCGCCAGAATGGGGTTCCTGCCCGCGCCGGCGAGCAGTTCGGTGCTGAACACCTGCAGGACGGTGGTACCGGCTGCGGCCAGGATGGTTCCTTCCAGCAAGGCCCGCCGCGACAACTTGAGGCCACCGGCCAGCCGGAACATCACCACGGCGGTAACCCAGCTCAGGACCAGCGGCACACCGATCTTGATGAGCGTGGTCAGCGGACCAGCGACAGCAGGGTCCAGCCGCAGGAAATCACTGACCCAGCCTGCAGCCGTGCCGAACACCAGGGACGCGCCGGCACTGATGACCAGCGCGACGCCCAGGAGCAGCAGCGTGCCGGCGTCCCGCAGCTTCATCAGGATGACGTTGATCTTCAGCGGCGGCAGTTCCACCACCCCGCGGAGACCATCACGGAGGCCGGCGATCCAGCCCAGGGACGTGACCACGGTGACCACGGCCGCAATCACGGCTGTCCAGCCAAGGCCGTCCGGGTTCAGCAGGTCCTTGGGATCAACCAGGCCCGTCCCGCCGTTGACCTTCAGCAGGCCGGGCGCGCTTTGTGCCACACTGCTGATGATGTTGTCCAGCAGGGCGGGCTGGCCCCGCAGCACCAGGCCGGCAATGGAGAATCCCGTGGCCAGCAGGCCCGTAATGGAGAAGAACATGTTGAAGCCGATGCCGGCGCTCATGAGCGGGCCGTGCTGGAGTGTGTAGTGCTGCCACGCGCGCATCGGCCGGAAGGCATTAAGCCGGGCGAGCAGCCACTGGACCATTGCCAGCAGGCTGGCCACCGGGCCGCCGTCGGACCTTCTGGCCTTGCCCCAATCCATCCGCTTTTGGATGACGGCGAGCTTCAGGCGGGCCTGCTCAGTGGGGAGCGGTGGCTCCGTTTGCGTCGGCGTCCGCTGCTGTCTTGGTGCCACTGGTCCCGCCGTCGTCGTCAGTTTCGGTCCCAAAGTCCAACTCTTCCCGTAGCTGCCAAATGCCGTCAGCATCGTGCTCGTAGAGTCCCATGCTAACCACAGGGAAGGTTGCTTTGTAACTTTCGAGCACGGTTTCGGCCTCGTCGAGGCTCTCCGGCGCAACATCGTGGGCGATGGTGACGTGGGGGTGGTAGGAGAACGGCAGTTCCCGTTCAAGCGGACCAGTCTGGAGTTTCTCGTGCAGGTCAACGCAGGCGTCGAAGCCCTCTTCGACATTGATGTAGACCACCGGTGAGACCGGCCGGAACGAGCCTGTGCCGGAGATGGTCACCATAAACGGGGTCTGGTTGCGCGCCACCTCGCGGACGTGCGCGCGGGTGGCTTCCCAGTCATCTGTCGGGGTGGTGGTGACCAGCGTGATGTGGGCAGGCACCACCCCCGCCATCGGATCCCCGAACGAGGCCCGCCACCGCTGCAGTTCCTTGGCGATGGCAGGGGGGAACCCCAGAATGACGCCTACGCTCATTCCTTCGCTGGCAGTGCTGGCGGCAGGCATTGCTCTAGCGGACTCCGGCCAGGCTCAGCGACGGCAGGAAACCCATCCGCTCGTAGACCTGGCTGAGGGTCACCGAGGCGATTTCGCGGGCGCGCTCAGCGCCCTGGGCCAGGAGCCGGTCCAGCTCGGCGGGGTCAGCCATCAGCTCGTTGGTTCGGTTCCGCAGCGGCGTGATGAAATCCACCATGACCTCCGCGAGGTCCACCTTCAGGTGGCCGTACATCTTGCCCTGGTACTCGGCCTCAAGCTCCGCCACCGACTTGCCGGTCAGCGAGGAATAGATAGTCAGGAGGTTGGAGACACCCGGCTTTTCTTCCAGATCAAAACGGATCTCGGTGCCGGCGTCGGTGACGGCCGACTTGATGCGCTTGGCCGCGATCTTCGGGTCTTCCAGGAGCTGGATGGAGCCGTTGGGAGATTCTCCCGTTTTCGACATCTTGGCGCTCGGGTTCTGCAGATCGTAAATCTTGGCGCTGGCCTTGAGGATGGTGGCCTCGGGCACCGTGAAGGTCTCGCCGAACCGGGTGTTGAAACGCTGCGCGAGGTTCCGGGTCAGCTCCAGGTGCTGGCGCTGGTCCTCCCCCACCGGCACCAGGTCGGTCTGGTACAGGAGGATATCGGCGGCCATCAGGGTGGGGTAGGCAAAGAGGCCCAGCGTGGCGGCGTCGGCGCCGGCCTTCTGGGTCTTGTCCTTGAACTGGGTCATGCGGGAGGCTTCGCCGAACCCCGTGATGCAGTTCAGGGCCCACGCCAGCTGCGCATGCTCGGGCACGTGGGACTGGACAAAGAAAATGCTCTTGTCCGGGTCGATGCCCGCAGCGATGTACTGGGCAGCCACCACGCGGGTGCGGTTGGTGAGCTCAGCCGGATCGAAGTCCACGGTAATGGCGTGGAGATCCGGGATGAAGAACACCGCGTCGTAGGCGGACTGCATGTCCACCCAGTTGCGGACTGCGCCGATGTAGTTGCCCAGATGCAGGGAGTCGGCAGTTGGCTTGGCGCCGGAAAGGATCCGCTTGCGGCCGTGTGTGGGTGAGCTGGTCATTCGTTGGAACCTTAGGATCTAGAGCCGGTAGTCCACTACCAGCGGGGCATGGTCAGAGAAGCGTGTGTCCCACGAGGGCGCCCGGTCCACCACCGCAGAGAACGCGGCTGCGGCGAGGCCCGGGGTGGCCATGTGGTAATCAATACGCCAACCGGTGTCGTTATCGAACGCCTGGCCACGCTGTGACCACCAGGTGTACGGACCGTCGATGTCCCCCGCCAGGCCGCGGTGGACATCCTTCCAACCAATTTCCTCACCGAAGAAACGGTCAAAGTAGGCACGTTCGTCGGGCAGGAAACCGGCCTTCTTGACGTTGCCCTTCCAGTTCCTGATGTCACGTTCGGTGTGGCCAACGTTGAGGTCGCCCACCACCAGGGCGTGATCGCTGTGCTTGGTGAGCTCCGGCAGGCGGGTGCTCATGACGTCAAGGAACCGGTACTTGTCCACCTGCTTGGGGGTTCCTACTTCACCGGAGTGCACGTAGGCACTCGCCACTGTCAGCTGTACCGGATTTCCGCCGGCGTCGGTCAGCCTGAAATCGGCTTCGACCCAGCGGCCGGCGGTGGCGAAGTAGTCGTCGCCGATGCCGTTGCGGGTCTCCAGCGGTTCTTCGCGGGACGCAATGGCGACGCCGGCGCGGCCCTTGGCCTCGGCTTCGGCGTGCAGGATGTGCCAGCCGTCGCCCAGCAACTGGCGGACGATTGCGTCAGGCGCACGGACCTCCTGGAGGCAGAGAATGTCCACCTCGCGTGGCTCCAGCCAGGCCGCCATCCCGTTCTTGAAGGCAGCCCGGAGGCCGTTGACGTTGACTGATGCGATGCGAAGGTGATCCTTCTTCAATGCCGAACTCACCCGCACTACTCTAGTCGATGATGGTTCCGCTGACCGGGTCCCCGGTGCCGCCGGAGGAGCGGATCATGTCCCGGGCATTGGTCGCGGTGATCTCGATGGTCTCCAGAGCCCGGCGGATCGTGTCCTGGTCCGCTGCATCACCCTTGGCCCGTTCCTGCTCCACCACCCGGATCTGCACCTGCACGATCTTGAAGGAGTGGTCCAGCTTGAGGTCGCGGACTTCGTCCGCTTCGGTCCGCTCTGAGACAAGCCGGGTGCCGCCGTGGTTGGCCGAGGCCGACGACGGCGCGCGGCCGGCAGCGCTGTTGAAGGCGTTCTGGGCTTCCGTCAGCTTGGCGCCGGCTTTCTTGGCAGCCTTCTGGATGCTGAACACCACGAAGGACGCCAGCGCGAGCCAGAAGGCTGCGATGACCGCCACGACCCAGCCCACGACGTCGTTCTGGTTGGCGGCGAAGATCACGGCAACCAGGAAGGCGATGATAAAAACCATCATCCCCGGGCCGCTGATCCGCAGCATGGAGAAGCCGCCCTTGGACCGGCCGGACGGAGACTGTGGGTTACCCAGAGATTGCATGGGTCCATTGTCTCAAACGCTGCACAACCCTTTTGCACCTTCCACCCCCGGCGAACAGCTCCCCCAACGTCCGTGCACGCTCACTTCAGGAAAAGCTTCCGCAGCCGCACGGTGGTGAGCAGCATGCCCAGTGCGGTCATCACCACGTAGTACCCAATGTGGACCGCGGTGGCGGGGGTAAACGCTCCCACGCTGATCTGGCGCAGCAGCTCCACGCCGTGCCAGAGCGGCATGGCCTGGATGAGCCACTGGATGTACTGCGGGTAAACGCTTAGCGGATAGAACGTGGCGCTGAACAGGAACATGGGCAGCATGATGAAGTTGATCCAGTCCATCTGCTGGAAGGTCTTCAGGAAGCTGGTGATCCCCATCCCCAGGCTGGCGAAGCCGAAGGCGATAAGGACGGATGCCGGAATCATCAGGATGGCCCACGGCGTGGTGATCAGGCCCATCAGACCCATCACCGCCGTGAACCCCGTGGCGTACAGCAGGCCGCGCAGGAGCGCCAGGAAGATCTCGCCAAGCGCCACGTCCAGCGGGCCCAGGGAGGTGTACAGCATGCCCTGGTAAAGCTTGGCGAAGTTCATCTTGAAGAACACGTTCCAGGTGGAGTCGTACACTGCACCGTTCATGGCCGAGACCGCGAGCAGGGCCGGCGCGATATAGGCGGCGTAGCTGATTTCCGTTCCGTCGGGCCCCTGCACGGCTCCCACAATGGCTCCGAGGCCCACGCCCATGGAGATCAGGAACAGCACGGGCTCAAAGAAGCCGGACAGCATGACCAGCCAGTTAGTGCTCCTGGTGGCCATCAGCCCCCGCGAGATCACGGCTTTGGCGTTGCGGGAATACAGGGGGCCGAACGTCCTGTTTCGCGCCTCTTCTGTGACGCTGTGGCCGGTGAGGATGCTCATTGCCCCATCCTCCGGATGAACTGGCGTTTTGTGAGGACCCAGCCGAACCCTGCGAGGGCCACGAGCACCACAATGTGCACCATAGTGAGGACCGGCGGTTCCTGGAACCCGTAGCTGAAGACCCGGCCCAGTTCGGTGCCGTGCCAGATGGGTGAGATCCAGCCGATCCAGCGGACGGCCAGTGGGAGGGTGTCCAGCGGGAAGAACGTTCCGGAGAACAGGAAGAGCGGCATCACGATGAAGCGCATCACCAGCGCGAACTGGCCCTTGTCGTCCCTGATCGACGCAGCGTAGGCCATCAGCGGCAGGCCGAAGGACAGTCCGGCGAGGGTTGCCACCGCGATGCCCGCCCAGCCCCAGCCGGACGGCGAGGCCCCGAAGAGTGCCACGGCCGCGAAGTAGATGGCGGACTGCAGCAGCAAGCGCAGCGTCACAGCCATGATCTGCCCGGCGGCGATCTGTTGCGGGGTCAGCGGTGAGGCATGCGGGCCGTAGTAGATCCGGCGCCATTTGAAACCGTCCATGACGGGGAACGTGAACTCGTTGGCGGCCGTCATGACCGCGGCCGAAACCAGCAGCGCCGGCGCAATAAAGGCCAGGTAGCTGACCCCGCCGAAGGCTCCGGAGTCCACCAGCGTGGCCAGTCCCACACCCATGGCGAACAGGTAGGCTACGGGCTGCCCCACGCTGTACATCAGGATCGACCAGCCGTAGCCCTTCATGACCCGGAGGACCTGTTCGGCATAGTAGAACGCACCCCACCGGCGCGCCCTGGCCGCGGAAACCTGCGGCGGGTGGGCGCGGGCCGTCGTCCCCTGCGGACCGGCTGTCCCCGTCAACCCGGCCTCCTCAGTCAACCCAGCCTCCTCAGTCAACCCGGCCTCTTAGTCAACGAGGCTCCGGCCGGTCAGCCGGAGGAACACGTCCTCCAATGAGGACCGGCGCACCAGTGATGTCAGTGGCCGCAGGCCACGGGAAGAGACCTCTTCAAGGGCTGCTTCGCCGTCGTGCGCGTAAATCAGCACCCGGTCCGGGAGCGCCTCGAGGCGTTCGCCGATTCCTTGGAGCTCGGGTCCGATCGTCGCGTTGCGTTCGGAGCCGAAGCGCAGCTCGAGCACTTCCCTGGTGGAGTGCTTGCGGATGAGCTGGGCCGGCGATCCTTCGGCCATGATCCTGCCCTTGTCCACCACGATCAGCCGATCGCACAGCTGCTCGGCCTCATCCATGTAGTGCGTGGTCAGGATCAGCGTGACACCCTGCTCCTTGAGGCGGAAGAGGCGGTCCCACAGGATGTGCCGGGCCTGCGGGTCCAGCCCGGTTGTGGGCTCGTCCAGCAGCAGGATGCGGGGCTCGTTGATGAGCGAACGCGCAATGGTGAGGCGCCGTTTCATGCCGCCGGAGAGGGCATCGACCTTGGATTTGGCCTTATCCGTGAGCTGTGCAAACTCCAGCAGTTCGTCGGCTTTCGGCTTCAGGTAGCTCATGGGCAGCCCAAAGTAGCGGCCATAGACAAGGAGGTTGTCCCGGACCCGCAGCTCCTCGTCCAGGTTGTCCTGCTGGGGCACCACACCCAGGTGCGCGCGGACCTCCGGCCCGTGGCTGTCCGGATCCAGGCCCATGATGCTGAGTTTCCCTGACGTGCGCTGGGTGACGGCGCCGATCATCTTCATGGTGGTGGATTTGCCTGCCCCGTTCGGGCCGAGCAGGCCAAAGGACTCCCCTGCCGGAACGCTGAACGAGATCCCGTCTACGGCGGCCACGTCGCCATAGGTCTTGCGGAGGTCCTCCGCAGCGATGACCGTTGCCTGCCGGGCGGGAAGTCCGTGGGAAGGGGTGGAAGACACGATGGCTTTGTTGTGCACCCTCCGCAGACTAGTGGAGCGCTTCTGAATGTGAAAGAGGACTCGCAGTTGGTCGCTTAAAGCCCGACGGCGGCCCGCACCTTGCGCGAAAAAGGTGCGGGCCGCCGTCGGGCGTTAATTATTGCGGCGGAACTAGGCGATTCCGGCGCCGCTTTTCTGTGCCAATTGGCGTTCCGCGGCCTCGACCACGTTGGTCATGAGCAACGCCACGGTCATGGGACCGACGCCGCCGGGGTTCGGCGAAATCCAGCCGGCAACCTCCGCAGCGGCAGGATCGATATCGCCGTGGACCTTGCTCTTGCCCGTCTCGGCATCGGTCTCGCGGGTGACACCAACGTCCAGCAGGGCTGCACCCGGCTTGACGTCCGCGGCCTTGACGATGTGCTTGGCACCCGCCGCGCCCACAATGACGTCCGCCTGCCGCAGCAGTTCCGAGAGGTTCTCGGTGCCGGTGTGCGTCAGCGTTACGGTGGCGTTCACGGACCGGCGGGTGAGCAGCAAACCGATGGTGCGGCCGATGGTGACACCGCGGCCCACCACCACCACGTGCTTGCCCGCGAGGCTGTAGCCGTTGCGCTCCAGGAGTTCGATGACGCCGCGGGGCGTGCACGGCAGCGGCGAGGTGATTTCGCCGCTGACGTTGAGCACCAGCCGGCCAAGGTTGGTCGGGTGCAGGCCGTCGGCATCCTTGGCGGGGTCAATCCGCTCCAAGATGGCATCGGTGTCCAAATGCTTGGGCAGCGGCAGCTGCACAATATAACCGTGGCAGGCCGGGTCAGCATTGAGTTCGTCAATGAGGGCCTCTACCTGAGCCTGGGTGGCATCCACCGGCAGCTCACGCTGGATGGAGTTCATGCCGACCTCCGCTGACTGTTTGTGTTTCATGGACACATACAGCTGCGAGGCCGGGTCCGCCCCGACGAGCACCGTGGCGATGCCGGGGATGACTCCGCGGGCGTTCAGGGCCGCGACACGCTCAACCAGCTCGGACTTGATGGCGGCAGCGGCTGCCTTGCCGTCAAGGATCTTTGCGGTCTGCGTCATAGACGGGTTCACCACTGCTCGTGTTGCGGGTAGAGCGGGAAGTCGGCGGCAAGCTTGTCCACGCGGGACTGCAGGGCCTCAACATCGGTCGCGGAGCCGGCCTTGAGCGCGGTGGCGATGATCTCGGCAACCTCGGTGAACTCGGCAGCGCCGAAGCCGCGGGTGGCCAGGGCGGGGGTGCCGATACGCAGGCCGGAGGTGACCATCGGCGGGCGCGGATCGAACGGGACGGCGTTGCGGTTCACGGTGATGCCCACGGAGTGCAGGAGGTCTTCGGCCTGCTGGCCGTCCAGCTGCGAATTGCGCAGGTCCACCAGGACCAGGTGCACGTCGGTGCCGCCGGTGAGGACGGACACGCCGGCCTCGGCGAGATCGGCCTGGTTCAGGCGGTCGGCGATGATCTTGGCACCTTCCAGGACGCGCTCCTGGCGCTCCTTGAACTCCTGCGTGCCGGCAATCTTGAAGGCCACGGCCTTGGCGGCGATGACGTGCATGAGCGGGCCGCCCTGCTGGCCCGGGAAGACGTTGGAGTTGATCTTCTTGGCCCACTCCTGCTTCGCCAGGATCACACCGGAACGCGGACCGGCGAGGGTCTTGTGCACGGTGGAAGTCACAACGTCGGAGTACGGCACCGGGCTCGGGTGCAGGCCTGCTGCAACGAGTCCGGCGAAGTGGGCCATGTCGGTCCAGAGGAGTGCGCCCACCTCATCGGCGATGGAGCGGAAGGCAGCGAAGTCCAGCTGGCGCGGGTAAGCGGACCAGCCTGCGATGATGACCTGGGGCTTCTCGGCGATGGCCTGCTCGCGCAGTTTGTCCATATCCACGCGGAAGTTGTCCTGCTCCACCTGGTAGGCAGCCACGTTGTACAGCTTGCCGGAGAAGTTGAGCTTCATGCCGTGGGTCAGGTGGCCGCCGTGGGCCAGGGACAGGCCCAGGATCTTGTCGCCTGGGGTGATCATGGCAGACAGGGCGGCGGCGTTGGCCTGCGCACCGGAGTGAGGCTGGACGTTAGCGTACTCCGCACCGAACAGTGCCTTGACGCGGTCGATGGCCAACTGCTCAGCGACGTCCACGTATTCGCACCCGCCGTAGTAGCGGCGGCCCGGGTAGCCCTCGGCGTACTTGTTGGTCAGGACAGAGCCCTGGGCTTCCATCACGGCCCGCGGGGCAAAGTTTTCGGAGGCGATCATTTCCAGGGTGCCGCGCTGGCGGCCAAGTTCCTGGTCGAGGACTGCAGCGATTTCGGGGTCAAGCTCGGCCAGCGACTGGTTGCTGACTGCGGCTGTTGTGGTGGCGGTAGTAGTCACGAAAAACTCCTGGCTAGGGATACGGGCACTGCTAAGGTCAGGCTACCGGCTGGCGCACACAACCGCCCTGGATGACAGGGCGTGAAAGTGCGCGGGAAAGAGACTGTTTCCCCTCAGGGTTGCAGCACTTGTCCGGCAAGACATGACCCTCGGCCCAGGCGTACGATCCGTGGTCTTCGTGATTGCCGCTCCCTGGTGGTTAAGCCACCCAACGCCAGTTGCGACCTCCCAAGACTACCAAAAACGGCGGTGCCACGCGGGTAGGCTGGTAAGCGTGAGTGATGAGCAGCTGAACCAAGCGTATGTAGTAACCCTGTCCTGCCCGGACCGCCCCGGAATCGTCCACGCCGTGGCCGGCGCCCTGCTGGTGGCCGGCTGTAACATTTTGGACTCACAGCAGTACGGCAGCCCGGCTACCGGCAACTTCTTTATGCGCGTGGAAGCCACGACGACGGCCTCCCGCGCCGAACTCCAGGCCGCCCTGGAGCCGGTGGCGGCAGCCTTCGGGATGCAGTGGAGCCTGCACGAAGTCGGCCAGAAGGTTCGTACCCTGCTGATGGCGAGCACATCAGCGCACTGCCTCAACGACATTCTCTTCCAGCAGCGCTCCGGCACCCTGCCCATCGAGATTCCCGCCATCGTCTCCAACCACCGGGACCTCGCCGGCCTGGCCGAGTTCTATGGAATTCCGTTCCACCACATCCCGGTCACGCCGGACACAAAGGTCCAGGCCGAGGACAAGCTGCGCGCCCTCATGGCGGAGCACGATATTGAACTCACTGTGCTGGCCCGGTACATGCAGATCATTTCCGATGACCTCTGCGCGGAGCTCACCGGCAAGGCCATCAACATCCACCACTCGTTCCTGCCGTCCTTCAAGGGTGCCAAGCCGTACCACCAGGCCCACGCCCGCGGCGTGAAGCTGATTGGCGCCACGGCCCACTACGTCACGGCGGCACTGGACGAAGGGCCCATCATTGAGCAGGAAGTGATCCGGGTGGACCACGCCCGGACCCCGGAACAGTTTGTGCAGATGGGCCGGGACGTCGAGGGCCGCACGTTGGCGCAGGCGGTCCAGTGGCACGCCGAGCACCGGGTGCTGCTGGATGGCAACCGGACAGTCGTTTTCAACTGACGATTTCCTGATGGAGGGTGGCCATGGGCGCAGCGGCCGGTACCGGGACAGGTGAACCCGGTAGCGGGCAGCGCGAGCGGTTTATCAGCCTCCTCAAGGCAGAGGGCCGCCACAGCATCCTGGAGATCGGTGCCGGCCTGGGGGTGGACGGCCTGCGGTTTGTCCGCGCCGGCATCCATTACACGGGTGTGGACCCCTCCGAGGAGAACGTCCACCTGGCCCGCAGCAAGGGCCTGGACGTCTCCGTGGCGAGCGCCCGGCAACTGCCGTTCGCGGACGGGACGTTCCCCGCGGTCTGGGCTATGAACAGGGTGCAGCACATCCCCGCCGGCGATATTGACGGAGTACTGCGCGAACTGGTGCGGGTGACGGCACCCGGGGCGCCCATCGCCGTCGGACTTTGGTCCGATGAGAATGAAGAGCGGATACGGCAGGTCTTTGGCCGCCACGGTGCTGTAGAGGATTTTGTCTCCTGGCAGGAAGCGGCCGGCGCCGAGTCCGGTCCGGGCGCCGGGATATGGGCCCAGCATTACGAGTTCGTCATCCTCCGGACTCCCTCCTGGCCGGGGGCGTGAACGGATGTCCTAGGCTTGGCCCTATGGCTCCTCTTCACACTTTCGCCGGCCATGCTCCGGCCGTCCACGAATCCGCGTTCATCGCCCCCACGGCGTCCATCATTGGCAACGCAGCCCTCGCCCAGGATTCCAGCGCCTTCTACGGAGTGTCCGTCCGGGCTGACACAGCAGCCATCATGGTGGGACCCGGCAGTAATCTGCAGGACAACGTGGTGCTGCATGCCGATCCCGGCTTCCCCTGCACGGTCGGGGCGGGTGTCAGCGTGGGGCACGCCGCCGTCGTCCATGGCTGCACGGTGGAGGACGACTGCCTGATCGGCATGGGCGCCACCATACTGAATGGCGCCGTGATCGGCACCGGTTCGCTGGTGGCGGCCGGCGCCGTGGTCCTGGAGGGGACCGTTGTGCCGCCCCGCTCGCTGGTGGCGGGCGTCCCGGCGAAAGTCCGGCGGGAACTCACCGACGAGGAGTTCGACGGCGTCAAGCAGAACGCCGCGCGCTACGTGCAGCTGGCCCGTGCCCACCGCGAGCTGCACGGCTAGTCCCCACCCGCTCAGTCGAGGCTGATGGGCCCGATGGCGTCCAGGAGTTCGCCCGGACCGGGGTTGTCCCGCGCCGACGTCCCGCCCAAGTGGTTCACCACGCCCCACACCGCGTTCAGGCCGGTGGTCACGGCGCCTTCGGCCCAGCCCGCGGTGAAGGACACGTCGTCACCGGCGAGGAAGATCCCGCGCTGGGATTCGGGCAGCTGATCCTGCTTGAAGTGCGTGAAGAGGCGCTGCTGGTAGCGGTAGTGCCCCGGCAGGTTCGCCTTGAAGGCACCCATGAAGTTGGGGTCCGCTTCCCAGGAAACGGTGATGGGCTGGCCCACGATGTGGCTGGCGATGTCCACGCCCGGGTAAATCTGCTCAAGCGAGTGCAGCATCAGCTCAACGCGTTCGTCGGCGTCCAGCGACAGCCATTTGAGCGCGTCATCGTTCCAGGTGTAGGACAGCAGGATCACGGCTGGCTTGTCCGGGCCGTCGTCCAGGAGGTACGTGGCCCTGTTCAGCCGGTCCGTCAGGGTCATGGACAGCACCTCACGTCCGGTGTCCGGATCGATGTCCTTCCAGAACGGCCGGTCCACCATCACAAACGTCTTGGACGACTGCATGTAGTGTGAGCGCTCGATCGCGGTCCACAACTCGGCCGGGAAAAGTGCCTCCTCGGTGTGGATTCGCGTGGACAGCAGCCATGACTGGCACGTGGTCACCACGGCAGGGTAGCCGGCCTCGCGGCCCCAGCGCTCCCGGATCCGAAGGTCTCCGTCTGCATCGCGGCTGATCTTGCCCACAGCCCCGCGCGGCGAGCCGGAGTGGAGTGATGCGAGTGACGTCCCGTCCGGCCAGTGGGCCATGCCCGACGGCGCGTGCTGCCACAGTGCCTCGGGCAACCGTTGCGCTCCCCCGCTGATGAGCAGGTGCTGGTCATCGGCGTCGGTGTAGACCACGCGGAGGATTTCCAGGATGGAGTTGGGGAAGTCGGTGTCCCAGCCGCCGGTGCCGAACCCTACTTGGCCAAAGGCCTCACGGTGGGCAAAGCCGGCTTCCTTGAAGGACTCGCTCCCGGCAATGAACCCATAGAAGGTCTGCTCGTCCATGAGCGGCAGCAGCGCGTTCCAGAGGTCCTTGATCCGGCCGGTGTCCCGTGCCCGGATGGCCTCCTGCATTTCGGCGAACTTCGCGCCGTCGTTCACGGCGGCCTTCCAGGCCTCGGCCACCTCGCGGAAGAACGGCGGCAGGTCCTGGGCGGTCTCCGCGTAGTGCTTCTGGCCGGCCAGTTCGATCACGGTGCTCGAGGTGACGGGCGCCAGCGGGTTGGGGAAATCCTGGGTGTCCAGTCCCAGCAGGTCCACGTAGTGGTAGAAGGCCCTGCCGGACACGGGGAACCGCATCCCGCCCAGGTCTGCCACCACGCCGGGAGCGGACGGGAAACTGGCCGTCCGCAGGCGGCCGCCGATCTGGTCCGCTTCGTAGACGACAGGGCGCAGGCCCAGCTTCATGAGTTCGTACGCCGTGACGAGGCCCGATAGGCCCGCCCCTACAACGGCCACCTCGGTGCCGTAGAGCTCCGGCGGAACCGCACCGAGTCCTGCGGGATGGGCGAGGTAGTGATCGTAGCTGAACGGAAAATCGGGGTTCAGCATGGTGATGGGGCCAGCCTGGGTGCTGGACGGGTCAGAGGCCGGGAGTTCGGTGGCGATGGTCATGAAAGCTCTGCCTTCGTTTGCTCGGTAGTGGACAGCGGTGAAGATTCCGGCCTGCTCAGCTCACGGTATTCCTCGGTGCTCAGCGCCGCCACCCTGGAGTTCCGGCGTCCGTAACCGAAGTAGGCTGCCAGGCCCACCAGCATCCAGATTCCGAAGGTGACCCAGGTGTCGGCACCGAGGTTGGCCATGAGGTAGGCGCACATCAGGGCGCCGAGGACCGGGGTCAGGGGGAAGAGCGGTACGCGGAACGTGCGCTTCAGCTCGGGCCTGGTGCGGCGCAGGTAGATTACTGCCACGTTGACCAGGGCGAAGGCGAACAGGGTTCCGATGCTGGTGGCGTCGGCGAGGGCACCGAGCGGGACCAGCCCTGCGGTGAGGGCGACGGCGGTGCCCACCAGGAGCGTGCCGGCGGCGGGGGTGCCGGTCCGCCGGGAGACGCGGCCGAAGATTTTCGGGATGAGGCCGTCGCGGGACATGGAGAGCAGGATGCGGGTCTGGCCGTAGAGGACGGTCAGCACAATGCTGGCGATGGCCAGGACTGCGCCGACGGCGAAGAGGAGGGCGATCCACGGCTGGCCGGTGGTTTCCTCCAGGATCTTCACCAGGGCGGCTTCGGTGCCGTCGAACCAGCCCCACGGGCGGGCGCCGATGGCTGCGACGGCCACCAGGACGTAGATGGTGGTGACGATGACCATCGAAAGCATGATGGCGCGGGGCAGGTCGCGCTTGGGGTTGCGGGCTTCCTCGCCGGCGGTGGAGGCGGCGTCGAAGCCGATGTAGGAGAAAAAGACCCGGGAAGCGGCCGCGGAGACTCCGGCGGCACCCATGGGCAGGAGCGGTTCAAAGTTGCCCGCGTTGAAGGCGGTGAAGGCCACGGCGCAGAAGAAGAGGAGAATGCCCACCTTGACCACAACGATGGACGTGTTGATCCAGGCGCTTTCCTTGGCGCCGCGGACCAAGAGGACGGTTGCCAGCACCACGATGACCATGGCCGGAATGTTGACCAGGCCGCCGTCGCCCGGGGGCTGGGAGACGGCTTCGGGCAGGCCCTGCCCGAACACTGCCAGGGCCTCGTTCACGTACTGGCCCGCCCCGACGGTAACGGCCGCGACCGAAACGGCGTACTCGAGGACCAGGCACCAGCCGCAGATCCAGGCCATGCCTTCGCCCATGGTTGCGTAGGTATAGGAATAACTCGAACCGGCGACGGGGACCATGCCGGCCATTTCCGCATAGGACACTGCGGAAAGGAGTGCGGCGAACCCGGCGATGGCGAACGAGATCCAGATCGCGGGCCCGGCCAGCGGAACGGATTCGCCGAGGATCACCAGGATGCCTGTTCCCAGGGTTGCGCCGACGCTGATCATGGTCAGCTGCATTACCCCGAAGCTGCGGACCAGTTTCGGTCCGCCGTGGCCGCTTTCCGCTTCGCTGACCATCTGTCCGATCGGTTTCCGGCGCAGCAGTTGCGCGCCCAGCCCGGGACGGCCGGCTGCGCGGCCCGTGGCCGGACCGGAGAGTGTTGGCACAGTCATCGTTGACGTCCGTTCGTGAGTAGTTGGTCGGGTTCCCCCACCCAGCGTAGGCGTGTGAGCCGCATCTCAGAGGTGTGCAAAGTGACCTATAGTTTTCACTCATGAGACGTAATGCACCAAATATAAACAGCGCTGGAGTTTCCGGGCCGGGGTTCCGCCGTGCAGCCTGAAGCTGCGGAACACCTCGACGCCGTAACCCTGGGCCAGTTTCTGGCAGCACTCCCCCGGGACCTCACCGTCCTGCATGACGCCGGAAACGCCGGCGCGCCCCTGCGCTGGGTGGAGCCCAGCGAACTGGAAGATCCCACGCCGTACCTGCTGGACGGGGAGTTCGTGCTGACGGCGGGACTGCCGTTCCTGGACGACGGCGGCACAAAGGAGCGCGCGGAAGGGTACGTCCGGCGGCTGGTTGGCGCCGGCGTCGCGGCCTTGGGATTTGGCTTGGAGCCCTACTTCGACGCCGTCCCGGACCATGTGCTCTCGGCGTGCCGGGCGCATCAGCTCACCCTGGTGCAGATCCCCAGCAGCGTCCCCTTCGCCGCCATCGGCCTGGAGTTCTCCCAACTCCTGGAATCCGGCAACGCCCGGGTCTTCCGTCAACTGGCGGATACCAACCGGCAACTGATGCGGGCCGTGCTGTCGGCCAGGCCCGAGCATGAACTCCTCTCGGCCCTGGCGCAGCGGGTCCCGGTGTGGGCCCAGCTTTTCGGGGCGGACGGCCGCGTGCGTGCCCGTGCCGCAGCAACCGGAACCGGCGGGGCCAGCCCCGCGGCCGCCGTCGAGCCGTCCGCCCTGCAGCCCATGCTCAAGCGGCTGCTGGCTGGCAACGGCCCGCGGGTGGAGACGGACTCGTTGCCCACGAAGGGTTCAGCCCTGGTTTTCGGCCATCCGCTCCGGAGCACCAAGGACGCCACGCTCGGGGCACTGATCCTGGGCACGGACAGGGCGCTGACCCCGGCGCAGAACAGTGTGGTGTCCTCGGTGGTGGGGCTGCTGGAACTGCTGGTGCGGCAGCGCACCAGCGGCTCGCTCGCCCCCAGCCAACTGGCAACGGCCCTGCTGTTGCATCCGGAGAGCCTGGCCGCCGGCTCAACCCGGGAGCTGAACGTCCTCAAGGATCTCCTGGCGCAAAGCGTTTCAGGTACCCGCTCTGGTGCCCTCCGGGTGGTTCTGGGCGTACGGGCGGACGCGTCGGCGCCCGCGTCGGCCGATGGCCCTGTCAGGGAATTGCTGCAGTGGCGCAGGCTGTTTGATACGAAGATGGTGGAACTGACGGACTACGGGTTTGCGGCCGTCACCCGATTCAAGGTGGACGACGCACTGCTGCGTGAGGTGGAGGAACTGGGCTGGCGCCTGGTGGTGGGCGATCCCACGGAAATGGCCGGGCTTCCTGCCGCGTACCAGCGCGCTGCGTCGCTGCGATACCGCGTTCAGGCGAGCGGCGAAAGCGTGCGCGTGGATGACGTCACGTGGTCGGTCACGGGACTGTTGGGGCGGGGCGCCGGGAGCATGCTCGCGGCCAGGCTGCTGGAGCCGGTCCTGGCGCAGGAATCTGACCGCCGCGGCGCCCAGCTCAGTGTCCTGAAGTCCTGGCTGGGCGAAAACGGCAACTGGGATGCCACGGCCAAGGTCCTGGGGATGCACCGGAACAGCGTGCGGCGCCAGATCAATGCACTGACCGAGCTGCTGGCCATGGACCTTGGTTCCGCCCAGGTGCGGGCGGAGCTGTGGATTGCCCTGCAGTACGTGGACGGTTTGGAGGACGGGGTGCTTCAGATGCCCCAGGACCGGTAGAGCTCCGGGCGGCGTTCACGGAGATAGGGCACCACGTCACGGGCTTTTCGGGCGGCGTCCGGATCCACCTCGGCGTACAGGAGTTCGGTTCCCGGTCCCGCCGTGGCCAGCAGCGTACCGTCAGGTCCGGCAATGACGCTACGGCCGAGGAATTCGCAGCCGTCCTCGGTTCCGGAATGGTTGGCATAGGCGATGGTCACCTGGCTTTCCAGGGCCCGGGCGCGGAGCAGCACCTTGGGAACGGTTTCGAAGCCGTGGGCCAGAGCGGTGGGCACCAGGAGCAGCTCTGCCCCGCCCAGCGCGGCGGCCCTGACCGTTTCCGGAAATTCCACGTCGTAGCAAATCACCATCGACGTCCGGAACCCGTTGAAATCGACGACGGCGGGACGCGCCTCGGCGGGGCTGAACGCCGCGCGTTCGTCATCGCCAAAGAGGTGCACCTTTGCGTAGGTGAGAAGCTCAGCGCCCGAACCGTCCACCAGCGTGGAGGTGATATGCCAACTGCCGCCGTCCGTGACCGCCGGAACACTGTAGACCAGCCCGATCCCGTGGCGGCGCGCGATTCCGCGCAGTGTCTCCCTGATGGCAGGAAGCTGGGACGGGTCCAGTTCAGCGCGGAGCCGCAGCGGGGCGTAGCCAACGGGAAACAGTTCAGGTGTGACCAGGACTGCTGCGCCTGCCGCGGCGGCAGCCCGGGCAGCCGCATCCAGAGCCGCGCAGTTTGCATCGACATCGAGTACGCGGGCGTTTGCCTGCATAAGGGC
Source organism: Pseudarthrobacter sulfonivorans (assembly GCF_031454915.1). Classification (GTDB taxonomy): domain Bacteria; phylum Actinomycetota; class Actinomycetes; order Actinomycetales; family Micrococcaceae; genus Arthrobacter; species Arthrobacter sulfonivorans_C. The sequence continues at coordinate 96,365 of NZ_JAVDRS010000004.1, forward strand.
CAGCAGCACCGTTACCACCTCACATGATCGGGACGGCAACAGGAAATATGCGTCCGCTTTTTCCAGCCTAGCCACCGGCCGGCTTCGGCGTCCCGGGCCAATTGCACCGGCTGCAGCCCCGCGGAGGACGGATTATCCCGTTACATGCACCTCCTCCTGTACGCTGCTTGCGTTAACTTCTTGACTACAACAGTAAACGTAAGGCAATCTACTTTTTATGTCCGCCACATCGCGCCCGACGAAGAGCAGGCCGAAAAATCCGGGGTCGCAGTCTGCCCTCCGGCAACTGAACCAGCAGCGGATCATCGAGACCCTGATGAGCGGCCCGTCCACGCAGGCTGAACTTGCCCGGCAGACAGGGCTGTCCACCGCCACGGTCTCCAACATCGTCAAAATCATGCAGGATGCCGGCCTTGCCTCGACGGAACCGATCACCAGTTCCGGCCGGCGGGCGCTCAATGTCCGGCTCAACAGCAACGGCGCAGTGGCCGTGGGAATCGACTTCGGACGGAGGCATCTTCGTGTCGTCCTGGCCTCCCTGAGCTACCACGTGATCGCGGAAGAATCGGTTCTGCTGCCGCTGGGCCATCAGTCGGAGGAAGGCATCGCGGCCGCTGTCCTGCTCCTTGACAAGCTGTTGCAGGAAAGCGGTGTGGACCGCGCCGCCGTGGTGGGTGCCGGCGTCGGCATCCCGGGGCCCATCGACCGCCGAACGGGGACGGTGGCACAGGGGGCGATCCTCCCGGAATGGGTGGGGATCAACATCCTCCAGCACCTGGAGGAAACCCTGGAAATGCCCGTGTTCGTTGACAACGACGCCAATTTGGGAGCCTGGTCCGAAGTTACCTGGGGACCTCATTCCGGGGTCAGCAACCTGATGTTCCTCAAGATCGGATCGGGCATTGGCGCGGGTCTGATCCTCAACGGCGCACCCTACTACGGCACCGTGGGTATTACCGGCGAAATCGGCCATGCCACCATCCATGAGCATGGCCTGGTGTGCCGCTGCGGCAACCGCGGCTGCCTGGAAACCATCGCGTCCACCACCACCATGATTGAGCTGCTTGGCCGAGGGGAAGACCCACCCCTAAGCCCTGCTGACATTGTGCGGAAAGCCCTGGCGCGTGATTCCGCCACGCTGCGGGTGGTGGACGACGCCGGCCAGGCCGTCGGGCGCGCACTGGGCAACGTGGCCAACCTGATCAACCCCGAAGTGATCGTGGTGGGTGGACCCCTCGCGGGGCTGGGCGACCTGCTGCTCGATCCCATCCGGCGGGGCCTGATCCGGCACGCCGTCCCGGTGGTCGGCGAAACCACCACCCTGACAATGTCTTCGCTGGGAGACCGCGCGGAAGCCCTCGGAGCAGCGGCATTAGTGTTCCAGCACGCAGGGATCCGCAGCGCGTAGTCCATTTCGTTATCCGGCAATTGCGTTAAAGACTTGACGACAACCGGTGTAATCCAGTTTACTTTTTCATCAGACGAACCCTGCGCTTTGCAGGGCGGACAAAGAAGTCACGTATTGGAGGCGTAAGGACAAATGACGTCCCAACCCACGCACACTGACCCCGTCATTCTGGAGATGCGCTCCATCACCAAGGAATTTCCCGGCGTCAAAGCACTGTCCGAAGTAAGCCTCCGGGTCAAGGCAGGCGAGATCCACGCCATCTGCGGCGAAAACGGCGCCGGCAAGTCCACCCTGATGAAGGTGCTCTCGGGTGTCTACCCGTACGGCACCTACGACGGCGACATTGTGTACCAGAACGAGGTCCAGCAGTTCCGGGACATCCGGGCCAGCGAACATGCCGGCATCGTGATCATCCACCAGGAGCTGGCGCTGATCCCCGAGCTGTCCATCACGGAGAACATCTTCCTGGGAAACGAACCCACCAAACGCGGGGTCATCGACTGGGCCGAGGCCCGGCTGCGCTCCACTGAACTGCTGGCCAGGGTGGGCCTTCGAGAAGACCCGGACACCCCCATCAAGGAAATCGGCGTCGGCAAGCAGCAGCTCGTGGAGATTGCCAAGGCACTGAACAAATCCGTGAAGATCCTCATCCTGGACGAGCCCACGGCGGCATTGAACGAATCGGACTCCCAGCACCTGCTGGACCTGATTCTCGGGCTCAAGGGCAAGGGCATCACCTCAATCATCATTTCGCACAAGCTCAACGAGATCGAGCAGATCGCCGATTCCATCACCATCATCCGTGACGGCAAATCGATTGAAACCCTGGACGTCAAGGCCGACGGCGTTGACGAGGACCGCATCATCAAGGGCATGGTGGGCCGCGCCCTCGAATCCCGTTTCCCGGACCACACCCCCAAGATTGGTGAGGTGTTCTTCGAGGTGAAGGACTGGACCGTGGCGCACCCGCAGATCCAGGACCGGATGGTCTGCAAGAACTCCAACTTCTTTGTGCGCCGCGGTGAGATTGTGGGTTTCGCAGGGCTCATGGGCGCCGGCCGGACCGAGTTGGCCCGTTCCATCTTCGGCCGCTCCTACGGCCATTTCGTATCCGGACAGGTCTACATGCATGGCAAGGAAGTGACGCTCAAGAGCGTTCACCAGGCCATCGACGCCGGTCTCGGCTACGTCACCGAAGACCGCAAGTCCCTCGGCCTGAATTTGCTTGATGACATCAAGACCACCACGGTCTCGGCCAACCTGGAGAAGATCAGCAAGCGCAGCGTTGTGGACACCAACAAGGAATTTGAGGTTGCCGAGCAGTACCGGAAGTCCCTGCGGACAAAGGCTCCTTCGGTGCAGGAGGGCGTAGCCAAACTGTCCGGCGGAAACCAGCAAAAGGTCGTCCTGGCCAAGTGGATGTTCACGGATCCCGAACTGCTGATCCTGGACGAACCTACCCGCGGGATCGATGTTGGAGCCAAGTACGAGATCTACGGCATCATTCAGCAACTCGCGAACCAGGGTAAGGGCGTGATTGTGATTTCCTCCGAGCTGCCGGAACTGCTGGGACTCTCGGACCGCATCTACACCATTTTCGAAGGCGCAATCACCGGCGTCCTGAACAAAGAAGAAGCCAGCCAGGAAAGCCTGATGAAGCTCATGACCTCCGCCCGAAAAGCCGCCTAACCCTCTGGGCCTTCCAGAACCTTCCAGATACGAGGACCGAAAACAATGAACGCGCTCAAGAAGCTTTTTGGCGGCGACACCCGCCAGTTCGGGATGATCTTTGCCCTTGTGGCTCTCATAGCTCTCTTCCAGTGGCTCACAGGCGGCATCACCCTCACCCCGGGCAACGTGATCAATCTCTTCAACGGAAACTCCTACATCCTCATCCTGGCCATCGGCATGGTGCTCGTCATCATCGCCGGCCACATCGACCTGTCGGTGGGCTCGGTGGCGGCCTTCGTGGGCATGGTGGTGGCCATCGCCATGCGCGACTGGAACATCCCCTGGTTCCTTGCCATCCTGCTGGGCCTGGGCCTGGGCGCCCTGATCGGGGCATGGCATGGCTGGTGGACGGCCTACGTGGGCATCCCGGCGTTCATTGTGACCCTGGCGGGCATGCTGATCTTCCGCGGGGCGCAGCAGTTTGTTGGCCAGTCCAACTCGATTCCGGTCCCGCGCGAGTTCCAATACATCGGCGCCGGCTATCTTCCCGAAGTGGGCCCGGACACCGGGTTCAACAACCTCACGCTGCTCCTGGGGCTCGCTGCGGTGGCGTTCGTGGTCTTTGGCGAGATCCGACGCCGCCGTACCGCCAAGGCGCTCGGCGCGGAGGTGTCGGAGACCTGGGTCAGTGTCCTGCGGCTCGTCCTGATCTGCGGCGCCATCCTCTACGCAACTTACCTGTTCGCCACCGGCCGCCCCGGCACGTCCTTCCCTATTCCGGGCCTTATTCTCGCCGTTATGGTTTTGATCTACGGCTTCATCTCCTCCAAGACAGTTGTTGGGCGTCACGTCTACGCAGTCGGCGGCAACCGCCACGCAGCGGAACTCTCCGGCGTGAAGTCAAAGAAGATCAACTTTCTCGTCATGATGAATATGTCCATCATCGCCGGACTGGCCGGAATGATCTTCGTGGCCCGCTCCACCTCTGCGGGACCGTCGGACGGCACCGGCTGGGAACTGGACGCGATCGCGGCTGTCTTTATCGGCGGCGCCGCCGTGACAGGCGGCGTGGGTACCGTCATTGGATCCATCGTCGGCGGTTTGGTTATGGCCGTGCTGAACAACGGCCTGCAGCTGCTCAGCGTCGGCGCCGACTGGCAGTCCATGATCAAGGGCCTGGTGCTCTTGGTGGCTGTGGCTATCGACGTCTACAACAAGACACAGGGACGGGCTTCGATCATCGGACTGATGATGAAGAACTTCAGCCGTCCTTCCAGCGGAGGTGGCACACCGCTGCAGCCGGATGAGGTTACCTCCACTAAAGAAACCATTGCCAGGGAAGCCTGAGCTCGCCGGATTCCCAAACCAACACCCAAGAAGAAAGTGGACAAACAAATGCGAATGTTTGGCAAAGCAGGAAAGGCAGCAGCGATAGCTGCGATCGCGGCACTGGCGCTGACGGGCTGCGGACGTTCCGAACCAACCACCCCGGGCGGTGCAACCGGTGGAACCACTGGTTTCGCCCAGGACTCCGCGATCGGCGTCGCACTTCCCAAGAAGACCAGCGAAAACTGGGTGCTGGCGGAGAAGCTGTTCAACGATGGACTCGGCAGCGCCGGTTTCAAGGCCACTGTCCAGTTCGCCAACAACGGCGTAGCCGAACAGCAGAACCAGATCAGCGCCATGATCGCCAAAGGCGCAAAGGTAATTATTGTGGGCGCCCTTGACGGCTCCCAGCTGGGAACCCAGCTTCAGCAGGCAAAGGACGCAGGCGCCACCATCATCGCCTACGACCGCCTCCTGCTGAACACCGAGAACGTGGACTACTACGTGGCGTACGACAACTTCAAGGTCGGCCAGCTGCAGGGGCAAGCGCTGTTGGAGGGCATGAAGGCCAAGAAGGCCAGCGGTCCTTACAACATTGAGCTCCTCGCCGGCTCGCCGGATGATGCCAACGCAAAGGTATTTTTCAACGGCGCCATGTCGGTTCTCCAGCCCAAGATTGACGACGGCACCCTGAAGGTGCTCTCCGGCCAGACGACATTCGAGAAGGCAGTGACCCAGGACTGGAAGGCTGAGAACGCCCAGCGCCGGATGGACACCATCCTGACCGGATCGTATGGAACCGCGTCGCTGGACGGTGTCCTCTCACCGAACGACACCCTCGCCCGGGCCGCAATCACGGCCGTCAAGGCGGCGGGCAAGCCGATTCCAGTCATCACCGGCCAGGACTCCGAAGTTCAGTCCGTGAAGTCGATCATGGCGGGCGAACAGTACTCCACCATCAACAAGGACACCCGCAAGCTCGTTGAGCATGCGATTGTGATGGTCAAGGACCTCCAGGCCGGCAAGACGCCTGAGATCAATGACGACAAGTCCTACAACAACGGGGTGAAGACCGTTCCGGCCTACCTGCTGGAGCCTGTTATCGTCACCGCGGCCAACGTGAAGACGGCCTACGTGGACGATCCGGTCCTCGGCCCGATCACCAAGTAATTCTGTCTACTCAGTAACTCTGCATCACCGGGCCCCGGCCCGCCGGCAACGGCGGACCGGGGCCTTTGCTGTCCCCCGCGGCAGCCTTCTCGCACTTCCCGTATTCACAGTCCAGACATAGGAATGCCACCGCAGGTGCACAGCAGCGCTCAGCATTGTGGGAGCAGAGGCCCGCACCAGGCAGGCCATGTCCCGAGGAGTACAGTGAGCGTCCTTGCCCGGAGTGTTGGCAATGCCTTTAGAAACAAAGTCCGAACAGCTGCGGTGGTGGCAGTCCTCGCCGTCGCGATCGGACTCGCGCTGGCGATGCTGGTGGCCAACCAGGCCGTCGGAGCGAAAGTCCAGGAGCTGAACGCCTCGGTCGGAACTGTGCTGACCGTCAACCCGGCCGGTGGCCAGGGTTTTGAAGGCGGCGGTGAACCGCTGACCGCCGAGCAGGCCGCAACCGCGGCCGCCGTACCCAACGTAAGCTCCGTCGTCGGGACCAGCTCCCTCCGGCTGCGCAACGCCACCGAAGCGGCGGCGCAGGCGGCCGCCCAGAGCGCAACCGGCACGCAGGCCGGCCCCGGCGGAGTGCAGGGCGGCCCCGGCGGCACGTCCGCCGCGACCCTGACCACCAGCCTCACCGCTGCCGTTGATGCCGGTACGCTGGGCGGCCGGAACCAGGCCGCCAACGGCACCACGGGTTCCACCGGCACCACCGCCACGCAGCCCGCCCGCTCGCTTCCCATCACCGCCACGGGCACCGGCGGCGAAGTGGACAGCACCGGCAAGGCCCTGACCATCACCGAGGGCACCGGGCTGGGCGACTACACAGCTGAATCCGCCAACGCCCTCCTGGGCACCACCCTGGCCGAGAAGAACAGCCTCACCGTCGGATCCACCTTCACGATCAATGACCAGACATTCACCGTGGCCGGCCTTTTCGATGCCGGAACCACGTTCGGTAACAATGCCCTCTACGTCACCCTGCCCACTGCGCAGACCCTGGCGGAGCTCCCCGGGGAGCTGTCCTCGATGATCGTCACGGTCAACAGCCTGGACAACATCGAGTCAGCCAAGACAGCCCTCCAGTCCGCGCTCGGAACGGACACCGCCGACGTCACCCAGGGCCAGAACCTCGAGACCGCCGTCAGCTCGCTCGGCAGCGTCAAGAACATCTCCTTTATCGCCTTCGTCGCGGCCCTCGGCACCGCCGGCCTGATCATCCTGCTGATCATGGTCATGCTGGTTCGCGAGCGCCGTCGCGAAATCGGCGTCCTGAAAGCGATCGGAGCCCGCAACCGCACCATCGGCCTGCAGTTCGTGCTGGAGGCGCTGGTCCTCGTGGCCCTGGGCAGTGCGGTGGGTGCTGCCATTGCGTCCTTTGCCAGCGGAGGTATCGCTTCCGCTCTGATCAGTACCAACACCAGTACGACGACGGCGACAACCGCCGCCGGGCGCGCGGCCGGCATGGCCGGGGGTGCTGGAATGCCGGGCGGCGGCGCGGGCATGCCTGCGGGCGGCGGAGGCTTCCCCGGCGGGAATCCCTTAGGCGGGGCGTCGCAGCTGCTGACCTCCGTCACGGCCAGCGCCTCCCCCGGCGTCATCGCCGCCGGCATCGCCGCGGTATTCGGCGTGGCCATCATCGGCGCACTGGTCCCGGCGCTGCTCACTGCGCGCATCCGTCCCATCGAAGTCCTGCGAGGAGAATAACCATGATTGAAGTCAAGAACCTGGTCCGCACCTTCAACTCCGGTGACCGCACCATCAAACCCGTCAACGACATCAGTTTTATCCTCGAGCAGGGCACCCTGGCGTCCATCGTCGGCAAGAGCGGCAGCGGCAAGAGCACGCTGTTGTCCCTCCTCGGTGCGCTGGACAAACCCACCAGCGGAGACGTCGTCGTCGACGGCGTGAGCCTGGCCGGCATGCCCGACGGGAAGCTGACCGAATATCGGCGGCGGGACATCGGTTTTGTGTTCCAGCAGTTCAACCTGATCCCGAACCTTTCCGCGGTGGACAACGTCATGCTGCCCATGGAGTTCGCCGGCGTCCGCAAGGCTGTGCGGCTTGCACGGGCGAAGGAGCTGCTGGAGCAGGTGCAGCTTGACCCGGACAAGCAGGTCCGGCGCATCAACCGGCTCTCCGGCGGTGAGCAGCAGCGCGTGGCGATAGCCCGTGCGCTGGCCAACGAACCCAAGCTGATCCTCGCGGACGAACCCACCGGCAACCTGGACGAGCAGACCGGTGACCACATCATCGAGCTCCTCAGTTCCCTCAGCCGTGACCACAACACCACCATCCTGGTGGTCACGCACGACAGGGCCCTCGCCAACAAGACGGACCGCCGTTTTCGGCTCCAGCAGGGCAGGCTGACTGAAGAACCGGTCCGGGCCCACGCGGTGGCGTCCGCCTGAGTCCGCGCTGAGCGGCCGCGGGAGCGTCCGGGGCGGCATGTCCTGTCCCGGACGCTCCTGCACTTTTCGGTGGTTCTCCATCCACGCTCCTGCACCTGGGTGAGAGGATGGGCACCATGAGCGCGCCAATTGCCACGCCGTGGTTGTCCAGCCAGCCCGATCAGGACCCGCGGTCCGCTACCGGAAAGCCGTTGCGCTGGGGCGTCATCGCCACCGGCGGGATCGCCCGTTCGGTGTCGCAGGACTTGGCACTGCTTGCCGACGCCGAACTTCGCGCCGTCAGTTCCCGCGGACGGGACACTGCGGAAAGCTTTGCCGGTGCCTACGGTTTCGAACGGGCTTACTGGGACGACGGCGGCGTGTCCGGCTACCAGCGGTTGCTCGCCGACGACGCGGTGGACGTGGTCTACGTCGCCACGCCGCACGCACAGCACCACCAGATGGTGCTGGCTGCGCTCACCGCCGGCAAGCACGTCCTGTGCGAAAAGGCGTTCACCATCAACGCCAGGGAAGCCAGCGCGCTCGCAGCCGTGGCCCGGGAACGGAAACTCTTCCTGATGGAGGCCGTCTGGAGCCGGTTCTTGCCGGGCATGCAGCGGGCCTTCGAGATCGCAGCTTCCGGCGAGCTGGGTGATGTGCACTGGGTGACGGCCGATCTGGGCTTTCCCGCGCCATACTCCCCGACCTCCAGGCTGTGGGCAAGACAGGACGGCGGCGGTGCCCTCCTGGACATCTCGGTCTACCCGTTGCTGTGGGCCGTGGGAACGCTGGGGTTTCCCCAGACAGTCAGCGCCACAGGCTTCATCAATGACGACGGCGTGGACGCCCAGAATGCATTGACGCTCGGCTACAACCATGGTGCCCAGGCCCAGCTGACGTCCTCGCTCCTGGCGTTCGGCCCCCGGACCGCCACAGTGGCGGGAAGCCTGGGCTACCTGCAGAGCGTGGGTTCCATCAACAATCCGCGGGAACTGGTGATCGGCGTGGGCCGGGCCGGTCTGCGCACGGAGGAGTTTGAGGTCGTCGGCCTCGGCTACACGTACGAGCTCCGCGAGGTGACCCGCTGCATCCAGCAGGGCCTCACCGAGAGCCCGGTCATGCCGTTGGAAGACTCCATCAAGACCATGCGTCTCTTTGACGGAGTTCGCAGTCAACTCGGTGTCAGCTACGCCAATGACGCCCACTAAGCCGGACTAATAAGCGACGCCAACCCAAATGGGGTTCTGTAAATAGGTTTGACACCGGATCCGGGGGTTATTAATTCAGCAGTGAAAAATTAGTAAGTTTGCTGAATTTGTTTTCCAATTCCCTAGACGGCTCCACAGAACGGTCTTAGGCTGTAGACATCGTCGGTCTCAACGGTACGTACTGGGGGTGGTACGCATGGCAAAGTTTCGTTCGCCTTGGCGTCTGCTCCGGCCGCTCCTCCTCGCAGGTGCAGTCACCGCCACGTGGCTGACTCTTTCTTCTTCCGCCGCCACGGCCGACTCATCCACGGAATCCGGTTCCTTGCTGGGCGGGGTCACGTCATCGGTTTCGACACTTTCAGCTCCGTTGACAGGTGCCGTCAGTCCCCTTTTGGAGCCGAAATCGCCGGCTGCACCGGCGGCCAAGCCGGCGGGACTCCTGCTGCCCGCAGTTAGCAACCTGGCCAGCACCGCTGATCAGTTCGTAGCTGCCGTCCCCGTTGTAAAAAGCGTCGTTCCTTCTGGCGCAGTCTCAGCGGTGGCTGTTCCCGTCGCGGCCGCAACCGATGGAACCGTGGCCGGACTGGTAGACGTGGCTGTTCCTCCGCTCGTCACAGCCGTGCCCATCATTGAGCCTGTAGTGCAGCCCGTTACCGACCTGGTCACCGGTGAAACTCCGTTGCCTGCTGCACTGCCGGGTGTTTTGGATCCTTCAGTGGACCTCCCCGCGGCCCTGGGCTCAGACCCGGCATTGGCATCAGACCCAACAGCCGTGGGGGCCAGCACTGAAGTCGCGGCCCCTGCCGCCCTGGAAAAAACTGGGACTGTAGCCCACGCTGCTGCTGATGCTCCGTGGACATCACTGGCCAGCACAGGTTTGTCCGCCGCCGGAATTCCCAGCGCATCCCTCCATCCAGCCACGCTTGAAACGCCGTTAGCGGAGGGCCCGTCGCCGTCGCCGCTTCCGGCGCAAGCTCCGGGTTCGGGTGCAGGGAGCGGCGCATCATCGTCCGGCCCATCAGGCGCTGTTGCCTGGCTGAATGACTTTGATCTTGACCTCCCGCTTTCGGGTACCTTCTCCATCAGCGGAGCCTTCAAGCACGCCCCCTCGCCGGTGTCATTCGACCCCGGTTCCTCTCCTGACTAGTTGAGCCCTGTCTGCCTTTTTCATGGCAGAACACAGGCCATCGGGTTGCTGCACTGCGCCCCACTTCAACTTGTCAGGAGACAACCATCATGCATTCCAACCTTCGCAGAGGGCTGCTTGGCACCCTCTTTGCCGGCGGGCTTTTAGCCTTCGGCGCCACCGCAGCCAGCGCTGCGGACACAACCAGCGGTCAGGACCTCACGGCCACCGCATTAGTCTCGGCGGCGACATCCGCAGACACGACGTCGTTGGGCCTGCTGGGTGGCCCAACGCAGTCGGAAACTGCGGATGTCGTCGCTGTAGTCGACATCAATCTTGGTCTCGGCGACGGCCTCCTGGGCGGCCCGGACAGCACGGACGGCAGCGGAACCGCCGCTGACGTAGTCGCTGTCGCAGACGTCAACCTCGGCGGAACCAACGGCCTTCTGGGCGGCACTGACGGCAGCGCAACCACCGCTGACGTCGTCGCCGTCGCAGACGTCAGCCTCGCCGGCACCAACGAGGGCAGCGCAACCACCGCTGACATCGCAGCCGCAGCCGACATCAACCTCGGCGGCACCAACGGCCTCCTCAGCACCAACGAGGGCAGCGCAACCGCCGCTGACATCGCAGCCGCAGCCGACATCAACCTCGGCGGCACCAACGGCCTCCTCGGCGGCACCAACGGCACCAACACCGCGGCCGACGTTACCGCCGACATCGACCTTGGCCTCGGCCTGGGCAACGGCCTCCTCGGCGGCACTGAGGGCACCGGAACGGCCGCTGACATCGCTGCCGTAGTCGACGTCAACCTCGGCGGCACGGACGGCCTCCTCGGCGGCACCGACGGCGGCCTGGATGCCGCAGTTGACATCGATCTGGGCCTGGACACCTCCGGGATCCTGGATGACACGACCGTGGACGTCGGCGGCTCCTTGATCATCGGCGGGTCCACGGATGGCACGGAGACCCCGGGCACGACGGATCCGGGCACCACAGACCCGGGAACCACGGATCCGGGAACTGGCACGACGGGTGGCACTGACACTCCGGGTACAGACACCCCGGGTACCGGAACGGGCACAACTGGCACAACTGGCACCACCGGGTCTGCCACGACCGGCATCACCGTTGTTCCGGCAGGCACCACCACCGGCATCGGTACCGCATCAGGCAGCGCCGTGGGCAGCACAACAGCTCAGGGGGGCAACGCCACGCTGGCCAAGACCGGCCTCGACGCCTCACTGGTCCCGCTCGCCCTGCTGCTCCTGGTTGCCGGCTTGCTGATGCTCACGCGGCGCCGGGTCTCCTAAGGGGTTTCCCGCCGGGGCAACCTGGCACACACGAGCCGACTAATCCACTACCCACCGTTCGCGTTTTACGTGAAGCGGTCCGGAAGGAGGTGGGCCACCGAGGAGCCCAAATAACCAGCACTTATCCTTGTGACCGAGGGTCCGGTTGGGAAGATCCCTACAACTTCCCAACCGGACCGTCGGTGTGCCCGCGGACGGCGCGAAGGAAGCCCCAGCGGCGATATCATTACTGAAGGATAGTGCCGCAGTGCACCGAGAGGAGCCGAACATGGTGACGGATTCACCTAGCTCCATCAGGAATGAAGTCATCGGCGGGCGGTACCGGTTGGGGGAAGTGATCGGCCGGGGCGGCATGTCTTCTGTCTACTGCGCCAAGGACGAAAACCTTGGCCGGGACGTGGCCTTGAAGCTCTTCGCCCCGCAAGCACCTGACGCGGAGGAACTCAAGCGCCAGGAAGCCGAAATCCAACTTCTGGCGACACTCAACCATCCCAGCCTGGTCACGTTGTTCGACGCCGGTATCGATGCGCGCATCCCGGACGAACCCCGGCCGTTCCTGACCATGGAACTTGTGGAAGGGCAGGACCTGCGCAACCGCATCAGGCACAGCCCCGTGCCACTGGACGAGCTCGCCGTGATTGGGGCGGGCATCGCTGACGCCCTGGCCTACGTCCACGGTTTGGGCATCATCCACCGCGACATCAAGCCCGGCAATATCCTCTTGGTGCAGATCCGCCCGGGTGAGCCCCTGCGGCCCAAGCTGACGGACTTCGGCATTGCCAGAATCGTCGACTCCACACGGCTGACCGCCACCGGGACGATGGTGGGCACGGCAGCGTACCTGAGCCCGGAGCAAGCCATGGGCTCTCCCCTGACTCCCGCCACGGACATCTACTCCTTTGGACTCGTCCTGCTGGAGTGCATAAAGCAGATCATGGAGTATCCGGGCAACGCTGTCGAATCTGCCGTGGCAAGGCTGCACCGCCCTCCTGAAATTCCGGAGGATGTCCCGTCAGAGTGGGCTGACCTGATCCGTTCCATGACGGCACTCGAACCACTGGAACGCCCCTCCGCTGCCGACGTGGAGTCCGTGCTCCGTCAGGCCTTGGTCTCGCCGGTTTCCACCCCGGGTGAACTCGCACCGGAGACCACCCGCGTGCTCCCGGCCATGCCTTTCAGGCCACCCTCCGTTGCCACCACCGCTGAGTCTGAACTGCCCCCCGTCCGTCGCTGGCGACGGCGTTTCTGGCTTGCCATCGTCCTGGCGGTGCTGGCCACCGCCGCGGCCGCTGTGGCACTCACCTTCAGCCTGTCCACGCAGCAAGCGCCCGACGTCGTCCCCTACCCCACCGTCACCGGCAGCTTGGGTGACCATCTCCAGGAACTTCAGAAGAGCGTGGAGCCTTGACCCTCGATCCAAACGGCCGCTGGGGCCGCGGCACATTCCGCTGCGCGGCTGTGGCAGCGGCTGCCCTCCTGCTCACCGGCTCCTTGGCCGCGTGCGGTCCTGCGGACTCGGGCCTGGGACAGGACACGGCGCGGCAATTCCAGCAACGTGTCCTGGAGATCAGCCAGGCGGCAGCCGGCAATGACCCCGCCGGCGCATTGTCCGCGCTGGAGACCCTCGAGGCCGAAGTAGCCACAGCAGCGGGCAACGGGACCGTGTCCGAGAACCGGCGTCGGTCGATAACGACGGCGGCGGCTGCCGTCCGGGCCGACCTCACGGCGGCCAAAGAGTCGGCGGACGCCGCAGCAGCGAAGGCTGCCGAGGATGCGGCCGCCGCGAAAAAGCAGGCGGCGGCGGACGCGGCTGCCGCCGAGGCCCAAAACGCGGCCCCCGCGCCGGCGCCAGCCGAGGATAAGGGAAACGACACCAAAGGCAAGGGCAAGGGGAAGGACGACTAAGGGAACAGTCGGCAATTAACCCGGCTGTGCTTCTTGCGACTTCCAGCACAACGAAAGAGCGGCGCCCCCGGTTTCCCGGCGCGCCGCTCTTTCGTTATGTGCGAATTAGTTCAGGGTCGCGATGACCTTGTTCAGGGTGGCGGAGGGACGCATAACGGCCGAAGCCTTCGCCTCGTCCGGACGGTAGTATCCGCCGATGTCCACCGGTGAGCCCTGGACTGCGGCCAGTTCGCCGACGATGGTCTCCTCGTTGGACGTCAGCTCGCCTGAAACTGCGGAGAAGGATGCTGCAAGCTCAGCGTCCTCGGTCTGCTTGGCCAGCTCCTCGGCCCAGTAGCGGGCCAGGAAGTAGTGGCTGCCGCGGTTGTCCAGCTCGCCAGCACGGCGGCTCGGGGACTTGTTTTCCAGCAGGAAGGTCCCGGTGGCCTTGTCCAGGGTGTCTGCCAGGACCTGGGCGCGGGCGTTGTCCGTGGTGGTGGCCAGGTGCTCGAAGCTCACGGCCAGGGCAAGGAACTCACCCAGGCTGTCCCAGCGCAGGTGGTTTTCGTTGAGCAGCTGCTGGACGTGCTTGGGGGCAGATCCACCGGCGCCGGTCTCGAAGAGTCCACCACCGTTCATCAGCGGCACCACGGAGAGCATCTTGGCGCTGGTTCCGAGTTCCAGGATGGGGAAGAGGTCCGTCAGGTAGTCACGGAGCACGTTGCCGGACACCGAGATGGTGTCCTCACCCTTGCGGATGCGCTCCAGAGTAAAGGCCGTTGCCTTCACCGGGGACATGATCTGGATGTCCAGGCCCTCGGTGTCGTGGTCCTTGAGGTATTCGTTGACCTTGGCGATGAGGTTGGCATCGTGCGCGCGGGTCTCGTCCAGCCAGAACACGGCGGGCGTCTTGGACGCGCGGGCACGGGTGACGGCAAGCTTGACCCAGTCGCGGATGGGGGCGTCCTTGGTCTGGCATGCGCGCCAGATGTCACCGGGGGTCACTTCGTGTTCGATGAGCACCTTGCCGGAACCGTCAACGAGCTGCACCGTGCCGGCTTCCTGGATCTCGAAGGTCTTGTCATGGCTGCCGTACTCCTCGGCGGCCTGGGCCATGAGGCCAACGTTCGGGACGGTGCCCATGGTGGTGGGGTCGAAGGCGCCGTTAGCGCGGCAGTCGTCCAGGACAACCTGGTAAATGCCGGCGTATGAGCTGTCCGGGAGGACGGCCAGGGTGTCGGCTTCCTTGCCGTCCGGGCCCCACATGTGGCCGGAGGAGCGGATCATGGCGGGCATGGAGGCGTCCACGATGATGTCGGAGGGCACGTTGAGGCTGGTGATGCCCTTGTCCGAGTCCACCATGGCCAGGGCGGGGCCGTCTTCGAGGCCCTTCTGGATGAGGGATTTGACGCCCTCGCGGACGTCTTCCGGGAGGTCCTCGAGGCCGTTGAGGATGGCGGCGAGGCCGTTATTGGGGCTCAGGCCGGCGGCGCTGAGCTGCTTGCCGTAGGTCTCGAACAGTTCGGAGAAGTACGCCTTCACCACATGGCCGAAGATGATCGGATCGGACACCTTCATCATGGTGGCCTTAAGGTGCGCGGAGAAGAGGACACCGTCTTCCTTGGCGCGGGCAACCTGGGCTGCCAGGAACTCGTCCAGGGCGGCGGCGCGCATCACGGTGCCGTCGATGACCTCGCCGGCCAGCACGGGGAACGCCTTCTTCAGGACCTTGACCGAGCCGTCTTCACGGACCAACTGGATGGCGATGGTGCCGTCGGCCTCAATGACCACGGACTTCTCGTTCGAGCGGAAGTCGTCAGCCGTCATGGTGGCAACGTTGGTCTTGGAGTCCGCGGACCAGGCACCCATGGAGTGCGGGTTCTGGCGGGCGTAGTTCTTCACGGACAGCGGCGCACGGCGGTCCGAGTTGCCTTCACGCAGGACCGGGTTCACTGCCGAGCCCTTGATCTTGTCGTAGCGCGAGCGCACGGCCGTCTCCTCATCGGAGGAGGGGTTGTCCGGGTAATCGGGCAGGTTGTAGCCCTGGCCCTGCAGTTCGGCGATGGCGGCCTTCAGCTGCGGGATCGAAGCGCTGATGTTCGGCAGCTTGATGATGTTGGCGTCCGGCGTCTTCGCCAGTTCACCCAGTTCAGCAAGGGCGTCACCGATCTGCTGCTCCGGGGTGAGGTAGTCACCGAACACGGAGATGATGCGCCCTGCGAGCGAGATGTCACGGGTCTCCACCTCCACACCTGCGGTCGAAGCAAACGCCTCGATGATCGGCAAGAACGAATAAGTAGCCAGCATCGGCGCTTCGTCGGTGTGGGTATAGATAATCTTGGACATGCGCGGGCGTCTCCCTGGAGGTCGGCTGATTTTGGAAATTTGGTCTATTTCACCACGCCTAACTTACCCGAGGACATGGCTTTGAGCCCTACCCGGGACGGCCGGGCAGCCCCGTATTACTGCAGGATTGGGCACCGCCGAACAGCGCACGACGACGGAGGGCACCTCAGCGGGGCCCGTCGCCGTCGTACATTGGCACCGGCAGCAGCCGGCGAAGGTGAGGCGTCAGTCAGCGCCTTTTGTGGGGAATATCACTGGGCCAAAGCTGCACATACTTGGGATCCTGCCGGCGCAGCTCTTCGGTGGCAGTGAACGTATGGACCGGGTCAACGTCGCGGAGTTGGAGAGCCGCGGTGAATGCCTCCATGTCGGGGACAGCGGTCTCTGCTCCCCCGGTGGATGCAAAGTGCCTGCCGTTCACGGCGGATTTCTTGGCGGACTTCCAGAAAGCAATCACGATAGGGCCCCAACTTCACTCGGAGTCCGGAGCCCAGATCGGACGTAATCATTGATAAGAGCAAAATACCCCTTGACCTGAGCTTTTACCAGAGTGACTCGCATATGAGGCGGTACTACTATTTACAAAATTAGGGTGCATCGATAGGTTCTACTGGTTACCCGGCGGGCCTGTGGTGCCTCCGCTCAACCCGTTCAGACAGGACAATCATGATGCGAACCAGGTCCTTGGCCGCCAGCCTCCTCGCTTTCCCGGCTGCAGCCCTGTTGGCGCTGGCAGGTGCCGGCAGCGCAAATGCCGCCCCACCGGCGTCGAACGAACAATCAAGGCCTTCCGTTGCCCGCGCGGCAGTGGACGGCACCGGCGCAGCGGAATACTGGACGGCGGACCGCATGCGTGCCGCAGTTCCCGGCGATGTCCTGGCCGGAAATGCCCTGGAACGCCGCACCACCCCTAGCATCGCCGTGGAAAAGGGAAAGAACACCAAGGTCAAGGCGAGCCAGGCCAGCAGCAGTAACCCCAAGTTCGCCCTGCTAGCAGCCCCGGTAGCCCACATCGGCAAGGTGTTCTTCACCGTGGGCGAGGCCAACTACGTCTGTTCGGGCAATGCCGTCACCTCTGAGAATCAAAGCACCGTTGCCACAGCCGGCCATTGCCTCAACGACGGTCCCGGCGCGTTCGTTGACAACTTCATCTTTGTTCCCGGCTATGAGAATGGGGAGGCGCCCTACGGCCGGTGGACGGCCAGGGACCTGTACACAACGAGCCAGTGGGAAGAGAACGGGGACATAGGCTTCGACACCGGCTTTGCGGTGGTGGACGAAAACGAGGATGGGGAGACACTCACCGAGGTCGTGGGGGGCTCGGGTGTTGAATTTGGTGCCGCCCGCGGCGGGCAGTACACCTCCTACGGCTACCCGGCGGCCAAGCCCTTCAACGGAGAACAGTTGTGGAGCTGCACGGGCAACGCCACCGACGACAAGAGAAACCCTGATTTCAAAACCCAGGGAATCCCGTGCACCATGACCGGCGGCTCCTCCGGCGGCCCGTGGCTCCTCAACAACGGCTACCAGAATTCCGTCAACAGTTACGGCTACAGCGGCACCGGCGTGATGTACGGACCGTACTGGGGCACGGTCATCAAGGAGACCTACACCATTGCCCAAGCAGCCTAGGAAGCCCGACGAGGAACCCCGGTCTGGCAGGGTGCCAGGCCACGATTCCGTCAGCCACAGCGAATCCCACCAGACACACGAGGAGATCCTCGCGTACTGGACGCCCGAGCGGATGGCGGATGCGAAGCCCCGGGAGCTACGGCTTCCGGAACCCGCGCCCCGCCCCACGCAGGACGACGCGCGCCCTGCACCGGATAATTCCTAAGTCCCGTTAACGCCCGGCGGCGCCTCGCCCCTCTGCGGGGACAGGCGCCGTCGGGCGTTTCGCTGTGGAGCCGGTTGGGCCCACGCCGGCAGGGTTCCCTGACCGAGCTTGCGAGGTTAGGGAGCCGGTTGGGCCCACGCCGGCAGGGTTCCCTGACCGAGCTTGCGAGGTTAGGGAGCCGGTGGGGACTAGTGGAAGAAGTGGCGCGCACCTGTGAAGTACATGGTGATGCCGGCGGCGTTGGCCGCGGCGATGACCTCCTCGTCGCGGACGGAACCACCGGGCTGGACCACGGCGCGGACGCCGGCGTCGATCAGGATCTGCAGGCCGTCGGCGAACGGGAAGAAAGCGTCGGACGCAGCCACGGCGCCGCGGGCGCGGGCAGGTGCGCCTGAGCCTGAGGCGTTCGAGGCACCGCCGGCGCCTTCGACGTCGGACTGCACCGAAACACCCAGCGTGTTGGCGCGCTCGACGGCGAGCTTGCAGGAGTCCAGGCGGTTGACCTGGCCCATGCCGATGCCCACGGCAGCGCCGTTGTTGGCGAGCAGGATGGCGTTGGACTTGGCGGCGCGGCAAGCGGTCCAGGCGAACGCGAGGTCGGCCAGGGTCTTCTCGTCCGCGGCGTCACCGGCGGCGAGGGTCCAGTTGGCGGGGTTGTCGCCGTCGGCGTCCACCTTGTCGCTCATCTGGACCAGCACACCGCCGGAAACCTGGCGCATTTCGGCCGGGTAACGGCCGTAGCCTTCCGGCAGGGCCAGGAGGCGGATGTTCTTCTTCTTGGCCAGGATTTCCACGGCTTCAGGATCGAAGCCCGGAGCGATGACCACCTCGGTGAAGATGCCCGCGACGGTGGCGGCCATGGCGGCGGTGACCGTGCGGTTGGCTGCGATGACGCCGCCGAACGCGGAGACGGGATCGCAGGCGTGGGCCTTGGCGTGGGCGTCGGCGATCGGGTCTTCAGCATCGGCTGAACCGACGGCCACACCGCACGGGTTGGCGTGCTTGATGATGGCAACCGCGGGCTCCGCGAAGTCGAACGCGGCGCGCAGTGCGGCGTCGGCGTCCACGAAGTTGTTGTAGCTCATGGCCTTTCCGTGCAGCTGGTCCGCCTGGGCGATGCCGGCGGGGGCAGCCTTGTCCACGTAGAGCGCGGCCTGCTGGTGCGGGTTTTCGCCGTAGCGGAGGACCTCGGAACGCTCCAGCGACAGGCCGGCGTAGGCAGGCCAGTCGATGACGCCGTCGCCGTCTTCATCCAGGAACTGGCTGGCAGTCCAGGTGGCCACGGCGGTGTCGTAGGACGCAGTGTGCGCGAACGCCTTGGCGGCCAGCCGGCGTCGGGTCTTCAGGTCAAAGCCGCCTTCTGCGGCAGCGGCGACCACGGAGCCGTAGAACGTGGGGTCAACAACAATGGCGACGGCGGCGTGGTTCTTCGCTGCCGAGCGCACCATGGCGGGGCCGCCGATGTCGATCTGCTCGACGACGTCGTCCTGCGCGGCACCGGACTTCACGGTCTCCACGAACGGGTAGAGGTTCACCACAACGAGGTCAAACGGCTCGATCTCCATGCCGGCGAGGGTTTCCATGTGCGCGGGGACGCGGCGGTCTGCCAGGATGCCGCCGTGAACGCGGGGGTGCAAGGTCTTGACGCGGCCGTCCAGCATTTCCGGGGAACCGGTGACTTCCTCGACTTCCTGGACCGGGATGCCGGCCGCGGCGATCTTCTTGGCGGTGGAGCCGGTGGAGACGATCCTCACGCCGGCTGCGTGCAGGCCCTTGGCGAGCTCCTCCAGACCGGTCTTGTCGTAAACCGAGATCAGGGCCCGGCGGATGGGAACTCGGTCGATGGATACGCGGTCAGGCTGCGTGAAGCTCACAAAAAGTCTCCGTCTTATATCGCGGGCCAGTGCCGCGGGTGGTGGGGATAGTGCCAGTTTATCGTGTTGTGCGGCCTGCCCCGTTTGGCGGTGGCAGTGTGAAGGTCTGCGGGCACGGCTAGAGTTTTCTCAGGAGGCTGCGATGAATATTTACACCACTGTGCCCAGCGGCGAACAGGTGGTCCAGGAACTGCCCTGGCGATGGAAAGTCCAGGGACGGATCTTTGTGATCGGCGGCCTCGGCTTTATGTTCGATGCCTGGGATGTGACACTCAACGGCATCCTCATCCCCCTGCTCTCAACGCACTGGGCCCTGGCGCCCGGCGAGGTGGCGTGGGTGGGCACGGCCAACCTGATCGGCATGGCGTTGGGCGCGTTTGTGTGGGGCACCATCGCGGACACTATCGGGCGCAAGAAGGCCTTCACGGCAACGCTGCTGATCTTCTCGCTTTTCACCGTGCTGGGCGCATTCTCCCCCGACCTCATCTGGTTCTGTGTGTTCCGCTTTATGGCCGGCTTCGGTCTGGGCGGCTGCATACCGGTGGACTACGCGCTCGTTGGTGAGTTCACACCACGGAAGCAGCGCGGCAGGGTCCTCACCGCAATGGACGGCTGGTGGCCGGTGGGCGCTGCCCTGGCCGGCTTTGTGTCCGCTGCCTTGGTGGGCATTTTCGGCGACTGGCGGCTGACCATGCTGGTGATGGTGCTGCCCGCACTCCTGGTGTTCTGGGTCCGGCGCAGCGTTCCGGAGTCCCCTCTGTTCCTGATCCGAAAGGGCCGCCGGGAGGAAGCCGCAAAGGTGATTGACGATCTCGTGGCAGCGACCGGCGCCGAACCCCGTGCGTACAGCCTGCCCGATGCGCAGGACGTACCGCGTCTCTCTGCCGGCAGCGCCTGGCATCAGCTGCGCCTCGTGTGGCAGTTCAACTGGAAGATCACAGCCACGGCCTGGGCCCTCTTCTTCAGCATTCTCCTGGTCTACTACCTGTCCCTGACCTGGATGCCCCGGATCCTGATCGGTGCCGGATTCGCTGAGTACAAGGCCTTTGTAACCACGGCGTCCATGGCAGCTGTGGGGCTGCTCGGCGTGATCGTGGCAGCGCTGCTGGTGGAGCGGGTTGGCCGCAAGTGGATACTGGCCATTACTGGCCCGCTGTCCGCCCTGACCCTGGTGATCGTGGCTTTCGTGGTGGACATCCCGACGGCAGCCGTGTTCTGGCTGCTGGTTTTCGGCTTCGTGGTGCAGGTGGCCATTCCTGTGCTCTACACCTATGTCTCGGAGCTGTATCCCACGGAGCTGCGTGGCTCGGGCTTCGGCTGGGCCTCGACGTTCTCCCGGCTGGGCGCAGGCTTTGGCCCGCTCATTTTCGCGAACTACTTCTGGCCGGAGCTGGGCCTGGCAACGTCCTTTGCCCTGGCCGGTGGGCTGGTGCTGGTAGCGGTCCTGTGGATGGCGTTCTTCTCCCCCGAAACCAAGCTTCGCCGCCTCGAATAGCTGCTTTAGGGCGCCGCGGCGAGGTCGGCGAGCGTGGCGACCAGGAGACGGCGCTCCACCACCTTGATGCGCTCGTGCAGGGTTTCCTCGCTGTCCGCCGGCTCAATGGTGACGGCTTCCTGGGCGATGATGGGGCCAGTGTCCACTCCGGCGTCGGCCCAGTGCACCGTGCAGCCGGTGACCTTCACGCCGTAGGCCATGGCATCGCGGACGCCGTGGGCACCGGGGAACGCCGGCAGGAGGGCGGGGTGCGTGTTGAGGTACTTGCCCTTGAAAGCATCGATGAAGTCGGCGCTGACAATACGCATGAACCCTGAGGAAACCACCACATCCGGGGCGTAGGAAGCCACCTTCGCGGTCAGTGCAGCATCCCATTCGTCGCGCGTGGGGAACGAGTTGAAGTTGACCACAAAGGTCTCCAGCCCGGCTTCGGAGGAGCGCTCGACGCCGTACGTCCCCTCCCGGTCGGCGCCCACCGCGGCGATTTCCACGTCCAGCTCCCCTGACTTAACGGCGTCGATGACTGCCTGGAGGTTGGAGCCGGTACCGGAAACGAGGACTACGATGCGCATGGGTCTAGCTTATGGGCAGGCTCGCGTAGGCTGGAATCCATGAACAACACCCCGGAACCAGCTGGCCAGCAGCGGACAAAACCGCAGCTCAGCGAGGCCGCCAAGACCTCGCTCAGCAAGACCCGCACCCTGTTCCGGATCTTTATTCTCACCGTGCTGGGTGCGTTTTTCGTTTACCAGCTCGACGTGAGCTACCTCTGGCTCACCGGCATCCTGACCGCCGCGAGCTTCGTGTTGGGAATCCTCCTGCTGGTCCGGGCCGCGAAGCTCAAGGAGTCCAAGCTGGTCCTGTTCGGCACCATCTCCGGGCTAGTGGTTTCGCTCATCATGCTGCTGGTCATCCTGGCTTCGGCAGTGTTTTTTGACCAGGTGCTGGAGTTTCAGGGGTGCCAACGGCAGGCCTTGACGGACCAGGCTCTTTCGACATGCCGCGTCCAGCTCGAGAAGTCGCTGCCGGGGCTTCCGTAAGCCACTCCCTTTCCGCCACCGGCACTCCTCCGGCTACCGGTACCAGCCCACTGCGCGGTCGTAACTACATTCCAGTGCTCCTGTGCCGGGTTCGACACCACCGCCAGCAGGGAAGTAGATGGCACCGAAGTCGGCCCCCTCGGCCTCGATCCGTCCTTTGGCCCAGATCTGAGCCTGCTCAAGATCCTTTTCCGGGATGGATTCCCGGGTGCTGTGGTCCGCGGTGAGGTGGATGTCCAACTGGTACTCCCCCGGCATGGACGTTCCCGCGTGGCCGGCTGGGTCGTGTTCGTCGCGCCTGCTGATCAGAACCTGCGCCGAGGCATGAAGAATGGAGGGATTGCTGGCGGTACCGCCCTGCTGTTGCTGTTTGATCCGCAGACCCGACACCACGCTCTCGACCGTGTCTTTATCGGTGACCACGTAGGCGGATCCACTGACGTCAGATTCCGAACCCCCGACGCTTTTTAAGTGCTGGCCGAACTGCTCGGAGCTGGATTGGTTGGAGTTCATGCACCCTCCCTGAGGGTATTCGCGGCGGTTGCCGACCCCTGCAACACTAGCCCCATAACCATCGTCAAAACCGATATGCCCCAGAATGCTTTTGCACCCGGAAAAGCGGGTCTCAGGGTTAGTGATCTGGACCAGCCAAACCATAGGAACACTGCCCACAAGGATCAGCGGACCAGTTCCGCTTCCACGTATTGCTGGCGTTCCAGCCACGGTCCGGCGGCGTAACCGATCACGACGCCGATCCCCACTTCCGCGGCCAGCCAGAGTCCCATCCACAAGGGGTCTGGTCCGATGTCGGTGAGGCGTCCCAGTCCGGCGGAGCCGCGGGCCAGCCAGGCCAATCCGGCTGCCAACAGGCCCGATACCAGGCCGATCAGGACGCCGAGCAGCAGGGTGGACGCAGTGGCCGTAAACCAGCGGGCGTGCACCTTGATGGACAGCCACTCGTCGAAGTGGTTCTCGCCCTCACGGAGGAACCACCAGCCGGCCAGGACCCCGGCCAGGACCGGAACCACCAACGCCACGAATCCATAGTCCAGCGGACCCGACGGGATGGCGGCAAAGACCGGGATGGCGGGCAGCGGGCCCGTAGCGGTTCCCAGCGGACCCACGTGCGAGCCGATACCCAGCGCGAAGCCTGATCCTGAGATCCAGGCCAGCGCAAAGACCGCGAGGTTGGGCAGGTAGCCCAGCTGCGCGATGGTGAGCGCCGCACCCCCTACCGCGCCGGCGTCGAGCGCTTCATACACCGCGATGACCAGGTTCCAGTGGATGAAGACGTCCACGGCCAGGAGCACACACGCCAGCGCCAGCGCTGACACCAAGGCCAGGACGCCGGCCTTCGCCGCGGACCCAAGGTAGGACCCGGCCCAGCGGGAATGCTGGCTGGTGCGTGAGATCCAGTCCACGGCGTCGACGCCGATCAGCCGGCTCCACGACCCGGCCTCGCGGCGCGCGCCGATCACCATGCCCAGGGCGAAGGGGATCAGCGGGATCACCATGGCGTGCCAGATGCTAATCGTGACGTCGGGCGTGCGGCACACAAAGCCGGTGGCGGCACCGAACGCGGAGTACACCACCCAGGAACCAAGCAACGCCTGCCACAGCTGGTCAGTGTAAGACGCCCGGGCCAGTCTGCGCCCCGCCCGCCACGCGAGCAGGAACGGGATCAGGGTGAGCCCCAGCGGAATCAGGGTGAGCATGCCGGACCCAGAAACGCCCGCCGCCCCCGATCCTAGGTGCGCCAGTTCCAGCGGGACACCGTGGATCAGCAGCCAGGCCTGGCCGGCGAGGCGGGCCAGCGCGTCAAAAGCTGTGCTGTGGAAACCGCCGGTCGCCCAGACAGCCACAATGGGAACAACCACCAGGAGCGCGGAAATGATGGCCGCCTGCGCCGTTTCGAGGGCTCCCTGCAGCCACAAGGGCATGGGAAGGCCACGGTCTCCGGTCTGATCAGCGCGCAGTTTCATCGTGTTCCATGGTGTCACGGTCGGGCCCGCCAGCCGGTCTGCGACAGGCTCATCCGGCACAGGAGACGCGCTTCACCAGAGTTCGTAGCCCGCCGTGCTGATCATGAACCCGTGCCCGGGGCGCAGGTAGGCGCGCACCATGCTCCCGCGAGCACACCATGTTGCCGATGCGCACACCGGCAGCGGGTCCGCCACGGCTTCACGTTCACCTTGGGCAGGAGCTCCTCCGCCCGGTGCCGGCGCCTCGTCGCGAGTTCGGTCAGCCAGGGTGCCTCCTGCGGGACGGTGGCCACCAGGTCCCAGTCCAGAAGGACACCCCCCGTTCGGTCGCTGGGCAGAAGTCCCCTTCAGGGCTGTTCCGGCGCTTTTTCTACTGCTCCGCCGTAAAATTGGATTGTCCGCAATCAGTGGTTGGAGGCAGAAAAATGACTACCGCATCCCCACATGCTCACGGTGTTCATTTTGGGCGCGCAGACGTCCAGAATGCCGGCATGGGTGTAGGTATTCTCATGTTGGCGGTGGGTGTCTTGGGCTTTGTCCCCGGCATCACCATGCGGTACAGCGAATTGATGTTCCTTGGGCCTGATTCCCATGCCATGTTCCTCGGCGTGTTCCAGGTGTCCATGCTGCTCAACATTGTGCAGCTGGCCATCGGCGCCACGGGCTTGACGATGGCCCGGACCGAACACGGCGCGCGCAATTTCCTCATTGGCGCCGGTGCGCTGTACATCATCCTCAGCATCTTCGGGCTCAGTGTCGGAGTTGATTCGGCGGCCAATTTCCTGTCGCTGAACATGACGGACAACTGGACCCACATGGTGCTCGGCGTAGTGATGATTGCTTGTGGCTGGCTGCTGTCCCGTAACAGGGCCGGCGACAGGACGTAGCCCGGAAATGACAAGCCGGGAAATAGGAGCCGCGAATGAGGTTAGATCCATAAAGTTCTGAATAATTCGTCCTACTGGCCGGTGCAGTTGGCGCGGTTCCGCGAACAGCTGTACCGGCTTTCCTGTGCCCTCATCCAGTCTCGGCGAGGTCCGCTGCTGCGCTGCATGACCGGCCCTTTGCGAAACCGCATTCCTGTGAAAATCCTCATTTTGACCAGGGAGAAACCATTGACTCGCTAATAATCTTCACAAGTTGCCGCGCCTGCCTGCGCCTGAGGAGGAAGCGGCCTGACCGCTGGAACAATGGGCACATGAGCGCCATCATCCTGGGCTGGGACCCCGCCCGCTGGAACCAGTGGAATTACGCGGCCGTTGTTGAACACGTGGCCGTTACCGGCCTCCACCTGGAGCCCTGGGCCGTGCGCCGGGGCGTTGCCGCCGGTGCTGATGCGTGGCTGCTCCTGCTGGGAGCCCACGGTCCCGGCCTGATCGGCCACGGCGTTGTCCTTTCGGACCAGCCCGAGCCCGCAACCAACCAGGACGCCCCAACCATCTCTGTGCAGGTGGCGTTCGACGCGCTCCTGCCGCTGGGCGACCAGGTGCCCGCAAATGTTCTCCTGGAGACGCTGCCCGGCCTCCCGTGGGACAGCGTCGAACAGGGTGCGGAACTCGCGCCGGGCGACGAGGCGGGCGTCCGCGCTCTCTGGGCAGAATTCGGCCCTGGGCAAGGCCCGGACCCAACTCTCATGACGCCCGGCACCTACCCCGATGGCGCCGTCGCCCGTCTTGCAGTCAACCGGTACGAACGCGACCCCGTGGCGCGGCGGGCCTGCATGGCGCATCGAGGCACCAACTGCGCAGTCTGCGGGTTCTCCTTCGAAATGGCCTACGGCGAGCTCGGCGCCGGTTTCATCCCCATCCACCACGTGGTGCCCGCGTCCGAGCTTGGCAGCAGCTACCAGCTGGACCCGCTCACGGATCTGGTTCCGCTGTGCGCCAACTGCCATGCCATGGCGCACCACGGGGTCAGCTCACCCCGCAGCGTGGCCGAGCTCAGGCAGATCATCGCCAGCGCCGGCTACGTCCGCGGAACCACCGTGACCTCAGAGGAGCTTGAGGCACAACGGATTGCCCGCGAGGTCCTGGGCCCCCAGTAATCCGCCCTGTGATGAAGCCTGGACTCCAAAACAGCCCACCGCTCTGGACTCTTTGCCGGGGGCCAATCACACTGGCTACAAACAGTGTGAAAGGACCTGGACATGCCGGATCTGTCAGCATTCTTCCCGCTGATTGCCGCCATTGTTGGGGCAGTCCTGGTGATCGGTTTCATCTGGGTGGCCATCAAACTCATGTGGAAAGTGGCCGAACCCAACGAGGCCCTGATTATCTCCGGCCTGACCCGCGGAACGCTGGAAACACGGGCCGGCATGGACTTCAAGATTGTGACCGGCAAGGGTGCCCTGGTCTTTCCCGGCCTGCAGACGGTCCGCATGTTGTCGCTGACCCTGAATGAAACTGAGCTGAAGGTTTCCTGCGTGACCTCTCAAGGCATCCAGGTGATTGTGGAAGGCGTGGTGATTTACAAAATCGGCGACGCCCCGCCGTTTATCGCGAATGCAGCCAGGCGCTTCCTGGGCCAGCAGCCAAAAATGGAAAGCCAGGTCTACAACGTCTTTGAGGGCCATCTCCGGTCCATCATCGGCAGCATGACGGTGGAGGAGATCATCCGCGAGCGGGACAAGCTGGGTTCACAGGTCCGCAGCGCCAGCGGCGTGGAAATGGAGAAGCTCGGGCTGGTGGTGGACTCGCTGCAGATCAAGGACCTGCAGGACCCCACGGGGTACATCCAGAACATTGCCAAACCCCATATCGCCCAGGTCAAGATGGAGGCCCGGATCGCCGAGGCCACCAGGAACCGGGAGGCGGCGGAAAAGGAAGCCGAGGCGGCGGCGCTCATCGCCGATGCGCAGAGCGCCTCCGCTATCCGGCAGTCGGAGGCGCAGGCAAAGGCGGAAAGGGCCAAAGCCAACGCGGCGCAGGCCGGGCCCTTGGCGGACGCAACGGCGCGGCAGCAGGTGGTGGTGCAGGAAACCGAGGTGGCCAAGCTGGAGGCCGACCGGGAAGAGCAGAAGCTCCAAACAACCGTCCGGAAACCCGCCGATGCGAAGGCCTACGCCAAGCGCACCGACGCCGAAGGCCAGAAAGCGGCAGACATCAGCGCCGCCGAAGCCCTGGCCCGCCGCACCGAACTCGAAGCCCAGGCCAACGCCCGGCGGACGGAACTGCAGGCACAGGCCAACGCCACAGCCGCGGCCGCCGCCGCGGGAGCCACGAAGGTCACCGGCGAGGCCGAAGCCGCTGCCACCAAGGCCAGGGGGGATGCCGCAGCATCGGCAATCAAAGCCAAAGCGCTGGCAGAGGCGGAAGGCATCAAGGCACGGGGCGAGGCGCTTGGGACCAACCAGGACGCCGTCATTTCCCAGCAACTGGCCGAAACCATGCCCGCCATCATCGCCGCGGCGGCCGAGCCCTTCTCCCACGTGGGCCAGATGACCGTGCTGAACGGCGGCGAAGGCGTCAACAAGATGCTCGGCGGAATCCTGGCGCAGGTTGGCGACTACCTTCCAGCGCTCGCGTCGGCGCTGGCGAAGAACCGCGAAAGCCGCGAGGGCCGCGCGCCCAAACGGCCGCCCCAGGCCCCCGAAGCCTGAATGCCCCACGGGATTCAAGGAGGATCATGCACCGTGAGGTTGACCGGAGCCTGACCGGCAAGATCGGACGGGTGACGGGGCGCATCGGTCCGGGCACCATCGGCGAAGTCATGCTGCCCTACCTGGGCGGCATCATGGCCTTCCACGCCCACCCGTTCGACAAAACGAGCGTCTTCGCCGTGGGTGACGAAGTTCTGGTCATCTACCTGGAACCGCCGCAGACCGTGTACGTGGATGAGCTTCCGGACGTGCTGCGGCACGGCGGCGCCCAGTAGGGCTGAGCGCTGATCTGTTAACCCAAGCTTTCCCTCGGCTCTACCCGCGTGACCCCGCACCGTCAGTCCCGGCACGCACCGTGGAGGGGTGAGGATCGCAATTGTTGCCGAATCATTCCTGCCACTGATGAACGGGGTGACGCACTCCATCCTGCGGGTGCTTGAGCATCTGGAGGATCAGGGTCACGACGTCCTGGTCATCGCCCCGTCAACCCATGCGGTGGCTGATGCCGTCGCAGAATTTGTGGGTCCGGTCGAAGTTGTTCACGGCGCGAAGGTGCACCGGGTTCCCGCGGTTCCGCTGGCGGGTTACACCAATGTGCGGGTGGCGATGGGCGGTGTGTATCGGGTCAAGCGAATCCTTGCCGATTACGCGCCGGACGTCGTCCATCTGGCGTCGCCGTTCATCCTGGGGTGGCGGGCAGTGCAGGCCGCGCATCAGTTGCGGATCCCCACCATAGCCATCTACCAGACCGAGGTACCCAGCTACGCCGCGCGGTATGGCGTGCCGTTCCTGGAGAACTGGGCCTGGAACCGTGTGGAGAACATCCACCTGCTGGCCACCCGGACCCTGGTGCCGTCCACGTTCGCGCTGAACCAGCTGCGCGGGCGCGGGATTCCAAGAGTGGCCATGTGGCGGCGCGGCGTGGATACCGCACGGTTTTCGCCGGAAAAGCGCGACGCCGGCTGGCGGGCTTCCGTGGCTCCCGGCGGTGAGCGGATCATCGGGTACGTCGGCCGGCTGGCCATCGAGAAGCAGGTGGAGGACCTCGCCGCCCTGGCCACCGTCCCAAACAGCAAGCTTGTGATCGTGGGCGACGGCCCGCAGCGGGCAGCCCTCCACGAAGCCCTGCCTCGCGCGGTGTTCACCGGATTCCTCGGCGGCGAGGAGCTGGCAAAGGCTGTTGCTTCCTTCGACCTCTTTGTCCATCCCGGCGAGTTCGAGACGTTCTGCCAGACCATCCAGGAGGCCATGGCATCAGGCGTCCCGGTGGTGGCCACGGGCCGCGGCGGCCCCCTTGACTTGGTGGAAAACTCCCGCACCGGCTGGCTGTACCAGCCCGGGGACCTCGCCGGGTTCCGGGCCCACGTGATGGACCTGATGGGCGACGACGCCAAGCGCCGGGCGTTCGCCACGGCCGCACACGCGTCGGTCCAGGACCGGACCTGGCCGGCGTTGTGTGCCCTGCTGGTGGAGCAGTACCTCTCGGTGATCACCGGCGAACCGGTGCCCGAGCCTGTCCGTCCGGTGGCACCTGTCCGTCCGGTGGTTGAGCCTGTCGAAACCAAACGAGGAGTCTCCCTGTGAAAATATCTGTGATCGGCTGCGGCTACCTTGGCGCTGTGCACGCCGCGACGCTCGCGTCCATGGGCCACACGGTGGTTGGCATCGACGTGGACGCAGCCAAGGTGGACCAGTTGGGCCGCGGCCTGGCGCCCTTCTTTGAGCCCGGCCTGGACGAACTGCTCCGCGACGGACGCTCCACCGGCCGCCTCAAGTTCTCCACCGACTTCGCCGCTGCCGCCAGTGCCCAGGTCCACTTCCTGTGTGTAGGGACGCCGCAGTCCAAGACGTCCGACGGCGCCGACCTCACCTTCCTGGTGGCCGCCACCGAGGCGCTGCTCCCGCACCTGGCGAGGGGCGCCGTCGTCGTCGGTAAATCCACGGTGCCGGTTGGCACGGTGGACATGCTCAGCGAAGTCCTGGCGGGGCGGCCGGACGTGCAGCTGGGCTGGAACCCGGAGTTCCTGCGCCAGGGCACGGCCGTGAAGGACACGCTGGTGCCGGACCGGCTGGTGTATGGCGTCAAGGGCGGGCGGGCCGCCGCCTTCAACCCCAAGACAGGTGCCCCGCGTGCGGTGACGGCAGCCTTGGACGCCGTCTACGAACCGCTGCTGCACGCCGGAATTCCGCGCCTGGTGTGCAACTTCGCCACGGCCGAGCTGATCAAGTCGGCCGCCAACGCGTATTTGGCCACCAAGGTCAGTTTCATCAACGCCATCGCCGAACTGTGCGACGCATCCGGGGCGGACGTTACCGAACTCAGCGATGCGATGGGCATGGACCCGCGGATCGGGAACCGCTACATGCATGCCGGGCTGGGCTTCGGCGGCGGGTGCCTGCCCAAGGACATCCGCAGCCTCCGCAGCCAGGCCGCCGCACTGGGCGTGGACCCGGTCGATGACTGGATGGGCGTGGTGGACGCGATCAACGTCCGCCAGCGGACCCGGACCGTGTCCCTGGCCACGAAATTGTGCGGCGGGGCGCTTTCCGGCCGGGCCATCACCATTCTGGGGGCCGCGTTCAAACCGGAGACCGATGACATCCGTGACTCCCCCGCGCTGGACGTCGCCGCCCGGCTGGCAGCAGCCGGGGCGCACGTGACCGTGACGGACCCGAAGGCCGTGAACCACGCCTGGCTGCGCTACCCCCAGTTGCGGTTTGAAGCCTCCGCATCACGTGCACTGGAGGGGGCCGAGCTGGTGCTGCTGCTCACCGAATGGGACGAATACCGGCGTCTGTGCCCGTCAGCTGCGGGCGGACTCGTCCGACGCCGGGTGGTGCTGGATGCGCGGAACGTCCTGGACGCTGCAGCCTGGCAGGCCGAGGGTTGGGTAGTCCGCGGGCTGGGAACCTCTCCGGCGGCATTGCCAGTCACACTGCCGGCAACGGCCCGCTGAGTACAGCGGCCGGCCTGACCGGAATGCGTCACTTTTAGGCCCCGTCCCTGCGCTGTGGGCCGGCAAAACCGCGGATTACCGGTTGTGTCTTTTCCGAGGCATCCCAAAAAGTGACGCATTTTGGCCCAGCGATCCTGGCAAGCACTTTATGATGTCCGTGGGGGTGGTTGCGCATGGGGGGATCCAGGCGGCAAAACAAGGTCTTCGCGGCACCTGCCTTCGACGCGCTTCTGGATGCCGGCCCGGACGCTCTCCTGGCCCTGGACGCGGACGGCACCATCCTGCTGGCGAACACAGCGGCCAGCAAGCTCTTCGGCTACTCCCGTGATGAGCTGACCGGCCGCAACCACTGGATGCTCCTGACGGAGGGGTTCCACAACGAGGCGGCGCTGCTCCGGGCACACCTGTTGGATCAGCCCGATGGACCGCAGCCGCCGCGTGAGGTTTTTGGCTTGCACCGTGACGGCACGGAGTTCGCGGCCGAAATTGCCGGTTCCCTGCTCGACGACGGCAGCTCGCAGGTACTGCTGGTCTCGGTCCGGAGCACAGGGCACCGGAAGGGCGCTGACGTTGACCTGAGCGAGGCGATGTCGCTTCTGACCGCCACGCTGGAGTCAACAGCCGACGGAATCCTGGTCATCAGCTCGGAGGGCAAGATCGCCGGACTGAACGAGCAGTTCCTGACGATGTGGAGCATACCGCCGGAACTGATGAAGGCCGATTCAGACGAACCTGCCATGAGGGTGATCCTCGGCCAGGTGAAGGACCCCGAATCTTTCCTGGCCCGCGTCCAGGAGCTGACCAAGGACTCCAGCGCGGAAAGCCACGACACCATCGATTTCCTTGACGGCCGGACGTTCGAGCGGTATTCACGCCCGCAGAAGGTGGGCGATCGGATTGTGGGCCGGGTCTGGAGTTTCCGCGATGTCACCCCCCGCCGGAAGGCCCAGGAGCAGGCCGAGCAGGCCCTGACTGACTTGGCGGTGCAGGCGGAGCAGCTGCGGGTCATGGCTTTCAAGGACCCGCTGACCGGCCTGGCCAACAGGGCGGTGTTCAACGCTGAACTCCTGTCCGCCTTGAAAGAGCCGCGGCTCAAGTCCGTGGACGTCCTCCTGCTTGACCTGGACGATTTCAAGGAGGTCAACGACATTCTCGGCCACCATGCGGGCGATGACATGCTGGTGGAGGTTGCCCGCCGGCTCCGGGGCTGCGTCCCCACCGCGGATGTGGTGGCGAGGCTGGGCGGCGACGAGTTTGTGGTGCTGCTGACGGCCTGCCCCGATGCGGACGCCATCGCCGAATGTATTGTCCGTTGCCTGCACGTGCCGTTTTCGATCGAGGGCAGCATGCTGCGGCCCAGCCTGAGCCTGGGGCTCGCCTCCGTAGGCCGAGATGCCCGGGGCGCTTCGGAACTGCTGCGCGAGGCGGATATCGCCATGTATGCGGCCAAGGCGGCGGGCAAGAACCGTTTCCTGCGGTTCCACCCGGACATGATGACGGCCCTGGTGGAGCGGACCGACCTGGAAGCCGGCCTCCAGATGGCCATTGGCCGGAGTGAGATTTCCGTGGACTTCCAGCCCATCGTGTCCCCGCGTATGGGCCGGGTGGTCAAGTTTGAAGCACTGGCACGCTGGGACCGCGAGAACCAACGCGTCCCACCCTCGGTGTTCATACCTTTGGCCGAACGAAGTGGCCTCATCAACGACGTCGGCACCGAAGTGATGGCGCAAAGCCTGAAGCATATGGCGTCATGGCTGTGCGAGGACCCGTCCCGGTCGCTGTCAATGAATGTCTCCGGAGTCCAGTTGCAGGAGCTCGACTTTGCAGAGGGCGTCCTGAAGCTTGCCGAAACGTGCGGCGTGGGTGTTTACCAGCTGGTTTTCGAGGTTACCGAAAGTGTGTTCTTCGACGCCGACTGCAACGTGATCAAACAGCTCAGCCGTTTGCGGGAAGCCGGTGCCCGGGTGGCGCTGGACGATTTCGGCACCGGTTACTCCTCGCTGGGACGGCTGCAGGACCTGCCGGTGGACATAGTCAAAATCGACAAGACCTTTGTCTCCATGGTGCGCACCGGCGACGAACGCCTGCCCATTCTGAGCTCCATGATCAACATGGCGCACAGCCTGGGACTGACCGTCACGGCAGAAGGCGTCGAGACGCACGAGCAGGCGAACTACCTCATGGGGCTGGAATGCGATTCGCTGCAGGGCTACCTGTTCTCGCAGCCGGAGCCAGCGGACCGCTTGGAGCACGCGCTGAAGAACGCAGGACAGGCGCTTTACGCGTTGGCGCGCCGCTCCGGCCCCGCCTAAGCACTCCTGCCGCGTGGGAATCCGGCCCACGCGTACGGGAGCGGTCCATCCGAGGACAATAAAGTCATGGACGTTGTTGTCATCGAAACCCGGCAGCTCGGGGACCGCAGCTACCTGGTCCACGACGGGCAGGTGGCCCTGGTCATCGATCCCCAGCGCGACACGGACCGGGTGGAGGCTGCCGCCGCGGCGGCCCACGTCAGGATCACCCACGTGGCCGAGACGCACCTGCACAACGACTACCTCACGGGTGGCCTCGTCCTGGCCCTCGCGCAGGGCGCCGTTTATCTCGTGAACGGGGCGGACGCCGTCGAGTTCGAGCGCACGCCCATAGCCGACGGCGGCACGGTCCGGGTGGGCCGGCTCACCCTCACCGCCGTGGCCACGCCGGGCCACACCCAGCACCACCTCAGCTACGTGGTGACCGATGGGCAGGAACAGGCGGTGTTTTCCGGGGGCAGCCTGCTGTACGGGTCGGTGGGAAGAACGGATCTGGTCACTCCGGACGACACCGAAAGGCTCACTCACGCCCAGTACTCCTCGGTCCGCCGGCTCACCGCCGAGGCCCGGCCGGACGCTGCCCTCTACCCCACCCATGGCTTTGGGTCCTTCTGTTCGTCCGGTCCGGCATCGAGTGCCCGATCGTCCACCATCGCCGAGCAACAGCACCACAACCATGCCCTGACGGACCCGGACGAGGACCACTTTGTGCAGGAACTCATCCGCAACCTCACCGCTTACCCGTCGTACTACGCGCACATGGCCCCGGCCAACCGGAAGGGTCCGGGCCCGGCGGACCTGGCCGTTCCGGAGTCCGTTGATCCGGCGGAGCTTGCGCGCCGGCTGGCGGACGGCGAGTGGGTGGTGGACGTGCGCCGACGGGTGGCCTTCGCGTCCAGCCACCTGAAAGGTTCGGTGAGCTTCGAGTACGGCCGCGGCTCCAGCTTCACCGCCTACGTTGGCTGGGTCCTGCCGTGGAACCGGCAGCTCACGCTGCTGGGAGCGGAAGCCGACGTCGAAATGGCCATCCGCGACCTGTCCCGCATAGGCATCGACTCCCCCGACGCCGCCCTCGGAACCGACCCCTCGGCACTCGCCCCGGGCACCGCCGTCGTGTCCTACCCCCGGGTGGACTGGACCCGGCTGCAGGAGCGCAGCCCCGGGGACGTGCTGCTGGATGTGCGGCGGGCAGACGAGTACGACGCCGGACACGAGCCCGGGGCGGTGAACATTCCGCTGCATGAGCTGCTGCTGCGGGCGCCCGAGATCCCGCCTGGGCGGGTGTGGGTGCACTGCGCCTCCGGCTATCGGTCGGGGGTGGCGGCGAGCCTGCTGCAACGTGCCGGCCGCAACGTTGTACATGTGGACGCGAAGTACCCCCTTCCTGAGGTGTGAGGGATACCATAAGAAGGCGTCTTCGCCCAGGTCTCGGGCGGGCCCAGGTCTCAGCGTTTCAGGGTCTAGGGCGCACCGATGGGGAGGACTCCGCGTGTCTCAGACTGGTCTCCTGGAGCAACGTTCGGCCACGGTGGGAAGCAAAGCCACATGGGTGTGGTTGACGGCGCTTGCTGTTGTGGTGCTGGGGTTGTTTGGACTGTTTCTTGCTGCCAACAGCGGCACTCCGGCGGCCATGGTGGCCGGCGATTTTTCCATTCTTGTGGCCGCCGCGCTGGCGGGCCGCAGTTGCGCCCGGGCAGCACGCCGCGGGGGCGTGAACGCGCGCGCCTGGACCCTGATGGCGTTCGCCGCCTACGTCTGGGGCGCCGGTATGGCCGTGTGGACCTACTTCGGGCTCGCGAACAACCATGCGTACCCCTTCCCGTCCCTCGCGGATGTGGGTTTCGTGGGCTATTCGGTGCCGGCCGCCGTCGCGCTTTTCAGCTTTAAGCGACCGGGCGGCACCACCCGGGTGGGGATGGTCCGGTCAATGCTGGACGCCGCAGTGATTGCCGGCTCGGTCCTGGCAGTCAGTTGGTACGTGGCGCTGGGCCCGGCCATCAGCTCAGAGGGCGACCTCCTGACCCGGCTGACCACCATGGCCTACCCGGTGGTGGATGTGATCATCACGTCCCTGGTGCTGGTCCTGGGGATGCGACGGCAACCCGGCGAGCGGCTGCCGTGGCTCTGCTTCGGCGGCGGCCTGCTGATCCTCACCATCACGGACAGCACCTACGTGAGGTTAACGCACGACGGCGTCACCGGGGTCACCGGTTCACCGCTCGCCCTGGGCTGGATCATCGCCTTCCTCCTGATTGCACTGGCACCTCTGCTCCCCTATGCGGAGAACCCGCGACCGGACCGCAGGGCGTTTGCGCTTGCCCTGGAACTGCTCCCGTATGTGCCTCTCCTGGTGGCCTTGGTGACGGTGGCGGCCCCGCATGCTGACGAAATGAGCACCTTTCTGCTGGTGGTGGCCAGGGTCACCGTTGTGCTGGTCCTGGTCCGGCAGGTGCTGATCATCATTGAAAACCTCACTTTGACCACCGGTCTGGAACAGGAGGTGGCTGCCCGCACCGCAGAACTTGAGGGACTGGGCGCCATCGTGAACTCCTCCAAGGACGCCATCCTGAGCACCACGCCGGACGGCATCATCACCAGCTGGAATCCAGGGGCGGAGAAGCAGTACGGCTACACGGCTGCGGAGGCGGTGGGCCGCGATGTGCGTTTCCTCCTGCCGCCGGGCAGCACAGAAGGTGACGAGGTGTTCGAGCAGCTCCGGGAAAGCGGTGATGCCATGAGCTTCGAAACTGAACACCTGCGGCGTGACGGTGCCCTCATCCCCGTGTCGGTGACCATCTCGCCCATCCGTGACGGAGGGAACATCCGCGGCATCGCAGCCATTGCCCGGGACATCACCCTGCGCCGGGCCGAGGAGCAGGAGTTGCAGGCGGCCCGTGAAGCGGCCTTGGAATCCAGCCGGCTCAAGTCCGAGTTCCTGGCCACCATGAGCCACGAGATCCGCACTCCCATGAACGGCGTGGTGGGGCTGACCGCACTGCTCCTGGAGACGGAACTGGACCAGACACAGAGACAATACGCGCAGGGCGTTAAAGGTGCCGGCGAGGCGCTGTTGTCCCTGATCAACGACATCCTGGACTTCTCCAAACTCGAAGCGGGCAAGGTGGACCTGGATGTCCGGCCCTTCGACCCGCGCGTCCTCGTGGAGGAAGTGGCGGGGCTGCTGACCGAACCCGCGCAGGCCAAGAACCTGGAACTCATCGCCTACTGCGAGCCCGAGGTTCCGGCCAGGCTGCTGGGCGACTCCGGCCGAATCCGCCAGATCCTGCTGAACCTGGCCTCCAACGCGGTGAAGTTTACGGCGTCCGGTGAGGTGTCCATCCGCGTGAAGACGGCGCCAGACGCTGCCGTGGGGAGCACCACGACGGTCTACTTTGAGGTCCGCGATACCGGAATCGGCATCGAGCCCTCCCACCATGGGCGGCTGTTCGAGTCGTTCTCGCAGGCGGACGCCTCCACCACCCGCCGCTACGGCGGGACCGGCCTGGGCCTGGCCATCTGCCGCCGGCTTACCGAGGCCATGGGCGGCGAGATCGGGCTCACCAGCGTCCCCGAAGAAGGCAGTACATTCTGGTTCCGGATCCCGCTGCCGGTGGCGCCGCCGTCCACCGATCCGGTGCCGGCGCCCGGATTCCTCGCCGGGCTCAAAGTGCTGGTGGTGGACGACAACGCCACCAACCGCCTGGTCCTCGAGTCCCAGCTGCGCGGCTGGAAGCTGCGGCCGGAGGCGGTTCCGGACGCCAAGTCGGCCTTGGTCCTGGCCCGCGAAGCCACCGCCGCCGGCGAGCCGTTCGATCTCGCCGTGCTGGACCTGTGCATGCCGGACACCGACGGGCTGGAGCTGGCCCGCGCCATCAAGGCCGACGCCGGGTTGGCGGACATGGAGCTGATCATGCTCACCTCCACCATGCAGGTCAACGCGGCGGAAATCGCCGGCGCCGGTGTCCGCGAGTGGCTGATGAAACCTGTCCGCAGCTCCGAGTTCTACAACCGCCTGATCCGGCTGATGTCCTACCGCGAACATGCCGCGCCAGCCGTGTTGCGCTCCGTTTCGGCCACGCAGCCGGCGGCCACGAACCAAGGGCCGTCCCGCGGCCGCATCCTGGTGGTGGAAGACAACGAGGTCAACCAGCTTGTAGCCCGCGCCACGGTGACCAAGTTCGGCTTTGAGGTGGACGTGGTGGCCGACGGTGCCGAAGCCGTGGCTGCAACGGCAGAGACCATGTACGCCGCGGTCCTGATGGACTGCCACATGCCCGTGATGGACGGCTTCGAAGCAACCCGGATCATCCGGAGCCGGGACGGCAAGCACAGCCGCCTCCCGATCATCGCCATGACCGCCGGCGCCCTGGATGGTGACCGGGAACGCTGCCTGGCCGCCGGCATGGACGACTACTTGTCAAAGCCGGTGGACGCCGCGGAGCTTGACGCCGCCCTCACCCGCTGGATTCCTGAGCGGGCGTCCCAGCTGCTCGCCGTCACGGGTGGCACTACAGGTACGGCCCCTGGTGCCACGACGGATATCGTGACGGCTGCCCGGCCGCCGTCAGTGGACCCGGACCGGCTGGCTATCCTGCGCGGCCTTGGCCCCGAGGACGGCCTGGGCCTGCTGCCGGCGGCCACGGAGGCGTTCCGGAAGGACGTCCCGGCAAGGCTCGCCGCGCTGCGAGCGGCGGTCAACAACGGTGGTGGGCCGGCCCTGACGCAGGCCGCGCACGCCCTCAGGGGCGCGGCTGCCAACATCGGAGCCACTGCCGTTGCCGCCCTGTGCGGCGAGCTGGAGGAGATGGGACGGAGCGGAAAGCACGACGCCGGCCCGCACCTCGTCAGCCGGCTCGAGGCTGAGCTGGTGGCGGCGGACGCGGAACTGGACGCAGCACTGGAGGTGACGCAATGAAAGTCCTGGTGGCAGATGACGATCCGGGCTCGCTGATGGTGGCCAGGGCCGCCGTCGAACGTTCCG
Organism: Pseudarthrobacter sulfonivorans; assembly: GCF_031454915.1. GTDB lineage: Bacteria > Actinomycetota > Actinomycetes > Actinomycetales > Micrococcaceae > Arthrobacter > Arthrobacter sulfonivorans_C. The sequence continues at coordinate 134,271 of NZ_JAVDRS010000004.1, forward strand.
GGCATGACTGCCTGACGGCGGCGGACGGCGACGAGGCGTGGGCGCTGTACCTGCAGCACCAGCCAGACGTGGTGGTCACGGACTGGATGATGCCGGGGATGGACGGGCTGGCGCTGTGCCGGGCCATCCGGGCGCGGAGGGCGGACCTGTACACGTACATCGTGCTGCTGACGTCGCAGGGGTCGCGGGATGATGTGCTGGCCGGCCTTGAGGCCGGCGCCGACGACTACGTCACCAAGCCGCTGGATCCGTTTGTCCTGCATGCGCGGCTCCTGGTGGCGCTGCGGATCACCACGCTGCACGCGGACCTGGCGCACTACCGGAAAGTGCTGTCGCAGCAGGCCCGGACGGATCCGCTGACGGGCCTGAACAACCGGCTCAAGCTGTCCGAGGACCTGGAGCAGCTGCATGCCCGGAGCCACCGGTACGCGGAGGAATACTGCGTGGCGATGTGCGATGTGGACAACTTCAAGAGCTACAACGACATCTACGGGCACCAGGCGGGCGATCTCGCGCTGCGGACGGTGGCGGCGGCGCTGGTGGGCACGGCCCGGGAGACCGACGGCGTGTACCGTTACGGCGGCGAAGAGTTCCTGCTGGTCCTGCCGAACCAGTCGCAACTGGGCGCCAAGGCGTCCATGGAACGGGCGCTGGACGCGGTGCGGGAGCTGGACATCGCCCACTCCGGGGATCCCACGGGGCGGCTGACGCTGAGCGCCGGGATTTCCGCGTTCACCGCCGGGCACAGGGCCGACGCCGAGACTCTCCTGGGCGAGGCGGACGCCGCTCTGTACGCGGCCAAGGCGGCCGGCCGGAACCGGGTTGAGCTGGCGCTGTAGTCCGCCGGACTGAGCGCCCGCCGGGGGTGGCGACGTGGGACTAAGCGGCGTTCTTGCGCTGCTTTGCCTGGGCCGGCCGCTTTTTGGCGGGCTGGTGCTGCGTGGCCGGACGGTACTGAACCGGCTGCGTCGGGGCGGACTGCCTCGGTGACGCCGGCTGCTGGTGGTTCTGTCCGTCCGAAGCTGGTTCGTCCTGCACGGAATCATCCGGCACAGTTTCGTCCTGCACAATTTCGTCCTGCGCCGGCTCATCCACGGCGATTTCGTCCAGTGCCAGTCCGTACTCGGCGTCCTGGGCCACCGCATCCTGTGCCCTCTCAACCTGCGCGTACTGCCGGTTGCGGCGCCAGCGGCGGATCAGATCCGTGGCGGCGATGATGCCGGCCAGCGGTGTGAGGACGGCCGCGCCATAGACAAACAGCAGCCAGGTCAGCGTGGCCATGGGTGGCTGGTTGTTGTGCAGCAGGGAAAGTCCGCCGAACATGGCGATGGTCCAGAACAGCACTACTGCCGTCAGCACCGCGGCGGCGGGGAAATACTGGTTGCTCACGATTTTTTTCAGGGTTTCCATGCATTTCCTCCTGCCTGGCCGGGGCGCGGCGAGAGGCCGCATAAAGATAAGTATGGGGCTGCCGGGCCGTGGATTTGCGCAACACGCAGGCAGTGGTGATGAACATAACCCTGGCCGGTGATTGAGCTCGTCTAAATCCGGGTTTCGGCTGGCTCAACCACCGGCTCGGCCCGTGCCCAACAGCCCGATCAGGGTCTACGGTGGAGTCACAATCAGCCCGACCTGGAGGTCCTCATGCGCAAAGTCACGTCCGGCCTGTTCCACTCCATTGACGGTGTGGTCTCAGAACCGAATCTCTGGCAGTTCGACAGCTTCGACGACGACATGGGCAAGGCCCTGACCGCTGTGATGGAACGCGTGGAAACCGTGGTGCTGGGACGCGTGAGCTACCAGGAGTGGGCAGGCTACTGGCCCACAGCGTCCGCCGATCAGGATTTCGCAGGCTTCATCAACTCCGTGGACAAGTTCGTGGCCTCCAGGACGCTGAAGGAGCCGCTGGAGTGGCAGAACTCGCACCTGATCGAGGGTCCGCTGGAGGACTTCGTCACCGGACTTAAGCAGCGCGACGGCGGCGAAATCGCCGTGATGGGCAGCATCTCGGTGGTGCGCCAACTGCTGTTCGCCGGACTGCTGGATGAGCTGACCCTCATGACCCACCCTGTGGTGGCCGGCAGTGGGCGGCACTTGTTTGAAGCCGGCGATCCCACCACGCGGCTCAGCCTGAAGGACCAGTACCGGACCACGAAGGGCAACATCGTCAGCACCTACGGGCTGCTGGGCGAATAGCAGGCGCCCGACGTGGCTAGCCCCGGTTCCGTTCCAAAGCCTGGCCGATGATCCGGGCGCCCTCGGGGAAGGCGCCCGGGTTGGACCCCGAGTAATTGAGGCGGATAAACGCGCCGGCGGGTTCTGCCGGGAACCATTCGCGCCCGGCGGCGATGATGACCCCGGCGCTTTCGCAGTCGCGGGTCAGCCGGTCAAGGTCGGTTCCGTCGGGCAGCCGCGCCCAGAGGTTCAGCCCGCCCTTGGGGACCTGCTCTATGTGAGCCTGCGGTGCGTGTTCTCGCATGCTGGTGACCAACAGGTCACGCCGCGACTGGAGCTGGTGGCGGAGGCTGCGCAGGTGCGTCTGCCACCCGGGCTGCGTCACGACGTCGAGCGCTGCCGCCTGGAGCAGGCCGCTGACGTACATCGACTCGGCGGCCCGGTCCGCCAGGATGCGCTCACGGGCGGGCCCGCGCGCGATGACCGCGGCGATGCGGATGGCCGGAGACACACTCTTGGTCAGCGAGCGCAGGTACACCACATGGCCGGAATCGTCGCGGGAGGCCACGGGCACGGGGCTGGTGGTGATGCCGAAGTCGTGCGCCCAATCGTCCTCCACCAGGAATGCACCTTTCGCCCGCACTACCTCCAGGACCTCCTCGCCGCGGCCCGCTGCCCACTGCACGCCGGTGGGGTTGGCGTAGTTGGGCTGGGCGTAGAACAGGCGCGCGCCGGTTTCGTCGAACGCCCGGGCCAGCTCTGCCGGGTCCGGGCCGTCGGGCCCGCTGGGCACCGGGACAACCCGGACACCAGCCTGTGCCGCCGCCAGGATGGCGCCCCAGTACGTGGGCGATTCCATCAGCAGCGGCTGCCCGCGGCCTGCGAGCGCGCTGAAGATGGAGCTGAGTCCGCTTTGGCTGCCGGGAAGTACGACGACGTCGCTCGGGTTCGGCGGAGTGGTCCCGGCCGGCGTCGAGGCACCGAGTTCATGGGCGAACCACGACTGCAGTTCCGGCAGCCCGGCGGCCGGCGGGCGGGACAGGGCTGCATCGCTGCGGGCGGCGCGGGTGAGTGCGGCGCGCACCAGCCGCTCAGGCAGGAGCTCGCGGTCCGGGTAGCCGGAGTGGAAGGAGATGGCATTGTTCGCGACGTCACGCATGGTGCTGGACGCCGAAGGCAGCGGCGCCAGCGGTGACCGCAGGGCCGCCGTCTGCCAGCCGTAGTCCGACGGGCGCGCCGTCCGGACAGCACGGACAAAGGTCCCCACGCCGGGCCGGCTCTCGATCACGCCCTGCGCCGTGAGGGTCTGCAGTGCTTTCTGGACCGTCACCGGACTGGCCTGGTGCTCGGCCACCAGTGACCGGGTGGAGGGAAGCTTGGACCCGGGTGCCGCGCTGGCGATCCATTTTTTCAGGTGCGCCACAATCCGGGAACTGCTATCGTTATTCATGAAAGACAATAGTAGCGCTACTACAATTATTCGGCCAGTGGTACTCGCTCGACGGCACACCGGAGTCTGGTTGGGCCTCGTCGGAGTAGCGGCCTTCTCCTTCACCGTGCCATTCACCAAGGTGGCCGTCGCAGGACTGGCGCCACTGTTCATCGGCTCAGGCCGCGCGGTGGTTGCCGCCATCCTCGCAGCCTTTGCCCTGGCACTTACCCGGCAGCGGCTCCCCCGCAGTGCGCAGTGGGGGCGCCTCGCGGTGGTGGCTGGCGGCGTCGTCGTCGGCTTTCCCCTGCTCACCTCATTCGCACTCACCACCACCCCGGCCAGCCACGGCGCGGTGGTAATCGCGCTGCTCCCAGCCGCGACGGCAACGGCGGCAGTCCTCCGCGGGCACGAATGTCCCCCGCTGGCGTTCTGGCTCATCACCGGCGTCGGAGCGCTGGCAGCCATCGGCTTCGCGTCCATGCAGTCCGGCGGCTTCGGGCAGCTGCACTGGGCGGACGTGCTGCTCCTCGGTGCGGTGGTGGCCGCGGCCATCGGCTACGCGGAAGGTGGACTGCTGGCCCGCGAGCTCGGCGCCTGGCAGACCGTGTCGTGGGCGCTGGTGCTGGCGTCGCCGCTGATGGTGTTGCTCGTGGCGGTTTCGGTGGCGCAGCAGCCGCCCTCCGCCAGCCCGGTCCAGTGGGCGGCGTTCGCCTACCTCGGTGTGGTCAGCATGTTCCTGGGCTTCTTCGCCTGGTATCGCGGCCTGGCCATTGGACCCATGGCGCAGGTCAGCCAGGTCCAGCTCATCCAGCCCGTGCTGAGCATCTGCTGGGCGGCCCTCCTGCTGGGCGAGGCCCTGACGTGGACCACCATCGTTGGCGGCGTCGCCGTGATTCTCTGCGCCGGTGCCGCGGTCCGCGTCCGGCTCAGGCCGGCGCCTGCCCTGCCGGCCGCCCTCCACCCAACACGATCACTCCAGCCTGCAAAGGATTAGCACCATGTACATTCCAGCCCATTTCGCAGCAGGTCCGGACGCCGTCCAGGACCTCCTCACCCGGCCGGGCGCCGCCAACCTGGTCACCATGACCTCGCGGGGCCTGCTCGCCACGCTGCTGCCGTTTGTCTACGATCCGTCGGTGGGCGAACACGGCGCCCTGCACACCCACGTGGCCCGCAACAACCCGCAGTGGTCTGAGCCTGTGATCGGGGAAGCACTCATGATCATCCAGGGCTCGGACGCCTACATTTCGCCGTCCTGGTACGCGTCGAAGGCCGAGCACGGACGGGTGGTGCCCACGTGGAACTACTCGACGGCCCACGTGTACGGCACGCTGGTGGTCCACGACAGCCCGGCCTGGCTCGCCGGCCAGGTCCGGCGGCTCACGGATGTGAACGAGGCCGGCTTGGACCACCCGTGGAGCGTGGACGATGCGCCGGAGCGCTACATCTCAGGGCAGCTGCGGGCCATCGTGGGGCTTGAACTGGGCATCACCCGGATCGAGTCGAAGACCAAGCTGAGCCAGAACCGGCCCGCCGCGGACATCGACGGCGTGGTGGCCGGGCTCTGTGCGCGGGGTCAGTCGGAGAGCGCGGCCGACGTCGAGCGGGCCCGCTGACCGAAATGCGTAACTCTTAGCTGCCGGCCAGATTCCGCGGCCCGGATTGGCGGTGGCTACGCTCGGCGGGAAGCCCAGAACTTACGCATTCCGGTGCAGGCCGGTTGGCGGCGAGGGCGGCGATGTCCCGCGGTGTGGTGCGGCAGCAGCCTCCCACGATGCGGGCACCGAGATTCCGCCAGGCACCGGCTCCGGCCGCGAGGCCGGACGGCTGGGCATTGACGGTTTCAGCGCCACCCTCTGAGGAGGGGGCCCAGGTCTTGGTGGCGGCGTCGTAGCTTTCGCCGGAGTTCGGATACGTGACCAGCGGCTTCGAGCCCGCCCCGCCCAGGGCTGCCAGGGCGGCCGGGACCAGGTGCAGCGGCACGCAGTTCACGCCCACTGCCACCACGCGTGGCTCGGACCCGCAGAGCTCCGCAACCGCAGCCAACGGGGTGCCGTCGCTGATGTGCGCGCCGTCCCGCAGTGAGAAGGAGAACCAGGATTCGACGTCGAAATCCGCTGTCAGTGCCAGCAGCGCCTCTGCTTCGGCAAAGGACGGCAGGGTCTCGCAGGCCAGGAAGTCGGCGCCCGCCTCCACCAGGGCCGCGATGCGGGGGCGATGGAAGTCCTTGAAGGCTTCGGCGTCCAGGATGTAGTCCCCTCGGTACTCCGAGCCGTCTGCGAGGTAGGCGCCGTAGGGGCCCACGGACCCGGCGATCAAAAGCGGCCCGGCCTGCGGGTGCCTGTCAAGGTGTGCGCGCCGGGCGTCCTCCGCCAGCCGGACCGAGAGCCTGACCAGCTCCAGTGCCGCGTCCACGGAAAACCCACGCTGCGCGAACCCCAGGGGCGTGGCCTGGTAACTGGCAGTAGTGGCCACGTTGGCGCCGGCGTCGAAGTAGTCCCGGTGCACGTCACGGATCAGCTCCGGATGTTCCAGCAGGACCTTCGCCGACCACAGCGGGTCATCCAGGCTGCAGCCGCGCGCCTCCAGTTCGGTAGCGAGGGCGCCGTCCGCGATGAGATGGGTTCCGGCATCCAGCAGGGAGGACAGCGTGGTGTTGCGGGGCATGGCAGGTACTCCGGGAATCGGCGGCGGTAAGGGCATTGTTCATCATAGGCAATTTAAAATGTCTTTAGCGACCAAGGCGAAGTGTGACCGCCCTGGATCCGGGCAGCTCCACTAGACTCTCGTCTATGTCGAAAACCTCCAGCATGGGCCGTGGCATACTGGCCATCCTGGCACTGGGTGCACGGCATGATGCCGGGCTTCCGGGCGGCACCGTGGCGGGGATCGCCGCGGACTTGGGCAAGGACCGCAGCCAGGTGTCCCGGAACCTCCGCACCGGTGAGCAGGAGGGTTTACTCGGCCGGACCGGCGAGCGCACCTACACCCTGGACTGGTCCATCCTGACCGACGCCCAGCAGCTGGCGGCGCAGCGGCTGCACTCAGACGGCGCCGTGGCGCTGGACCGGCTGGCCCGCGATACCGACGAGGGGTGCTTCCTGGGGGTGTTGCACGGCGCGAGCACCGTGACCATCGGCGAAAGCGTCCCGGCCAGCAGCAACCTGGTGGGCTCTTGGCTCGGCAGGCCCTACCCCGCTTATTGCAGCGACGCCGGCCAGGCTGCGCTCTGGGAGTCGTCGGAAGCCGAAGTGCGGACCGTGTTCGCCGGCGTCGACTTTGTGCGGCACGGCCCCAATACCCCGTCCGACGTCGCCGATTTCCTCGGGCGGCTGGCTGCGGCGCGGGTGCGGGGTTACTCAGTGGTGGATCAGGAAGCAGAGCCGGGGCTCTATTCGCTGGCCGTCCCCGTCAGGGATTTCAAGGGCGACGTGGCGGCGGCGCTGCAGATCGTGGGCACCAGGGCACGCCTGGAGCCGCGCCGGACCGAGTTCGCGGCGGCCCTTGTGGAGCAGGGTCTGTGGCTTGAGGCCAGGCTTGGCTATGTGCCCCGAGACAGCAACCAGTCCCCGGAAAGCTGCCAGAACTAGCGGGCGTCGTCGGACGAGCCCAGTCGCTCCGCGGCACCGCGCAGGACAGCGGCAACACCCGCAGCGTCATCGCCTACTTCGGCCCGGCGTCCAAGCACACTGAGTGCGGCCAGGACTTTGCCGCCGCCGTCACGGATGGGAACGGCGAGTTCCACGATGTCGTGCTCAAATTCCTCATCGCAGGTGATGTGGCCCCGCACCACGTCGCGGGCCATCAGCTGCCGGACCTCATCGATGGAGTGCGCGGCGCCGGGGCCGCCCACGCCGATGAAGTTCACCTCGTGGAGCAGCAGCTCCAGGGCAGGGAGGTCGTGGTCCCAGAGCAAAGCCCTGCCGGCGCCGGTGCACCAGACCGGCGTCACCATGCCCGGCGCAACAAAACTGCCCAGGCCGGCGTCGTTGCTGGAGGCGCGTAGCAGGATGGCCCGGTAGCCGTCCCGGACCGAGAGCCGTGCCCGGAGCCCCAGGGCGGAAACCAACGACTCGAGTTCGGGCTTGGCTTCGCGCACCCAGCCCGTGTTGAGCGACGCGGCAAGGCTGAAGTACCGCGGCCCGGTCCGGAACGGGCCCCGGTCCACCCGCTCCAGCAGGCCCAGATCGCACAGCTCCTGCGACAGACGCGAGACACGGCTCTGGTCCATGTCCAGCTCCGCGGCCAGTTGGGAAACGCCCACCAGCTGCCGCCCGCGTTTCTCCCGGTCAACCACCAGCCGGACAATCCGGAGTCCCTGCGCCAGCGATGACGCTTCAGCGGACGAATCCACGCTTTGTTGCCCCTCCCGGCCGGTGACTACGCCCTATTCTTCCACGGCTTCTTCCACGGCGACCCGGGCGGTTACGCAGGTGACCCGGGGCCGGTTAGTGGACTGCCGCCGTCGACCTTTTGCGGCCGTGCCGGAAGTAGAAGTACGCGTAGCAGCCTGCAACAAACGGGATGCCGAAGTAGAGGGCGGCCACCTGGTTGGGGTCCAGGGCGATGCCCACCAGCGAGATGACGCACATGGTGAACGCCAGGACGGGCACCAGCGGGAACAGCGGGGCCTTGTAGGCCAGGGCCGAGACGTCGCCGCCGCCACGCACGAAGGCGCGCCGGTGGAAATAGTGCGAGGCGGTGATGGACATCCACACCCCCACCACGGCGAATCCAGCCACGGATACCAGCACCAGGTACACCGTTTCAGGGGCCACCACGCTGCTGATTAGCGACGCGATGCCGCCCACCATGCTCACGGACAGGGCGATCAGCGGGATGCCGTGGCGCGTGAGCCGCCGGAAGGCCTGGGGCGCGTGGCCCTCGTCGGCCAGGGAGTAGAGCATCCTGGCGCAGGAGAAGAGGCCGCTGTTGCCGGCGGAGAGCAGCGCGGTGATGATGACGAAGTTCATGATGTCTGCCGCGAACGGGATCCCGTTGGCGGAGAAGACCGTGACGAACGGGCTCTTGTCCAGCCCCACCTCGGTATACGGGATGGTCGCCGCTATGACGGCGATGGCGCCGACGAAGAAAATCAGCAGCCGGATCACCGTGGTGCGCATGGCTTTGGGGATGCTGGTGGCAGGGTCCTTGGTTTCGCCCGCTGCCACGCCGATCAGTTCCGAACCGGAGAAGGCGTAGAACACGGCGAGCACGGTGACCAGGACGCCGGTGAAGCCGTTGGGGAACAGACCGCCCGCCGTATTGAAGTTCTCGAAGAGGAACGGGTGGCTGCCGCCGTCGCTGAGTGGACGGAAGCCGAACAGCGCGGCGCCGCCGAGGACGATCAGGCCGATGATGGCACTCACCTTGATGATGGCGAACCAGAATTCGGACTCACCAAAAAACTTGGCGGACACCGCGTTGAAGCCGAACAGCACGGCAGCGAAAATCAGGCACCAGACCCACACATCAACGTCCGGGAACCAGCGCTGCATCAGCAGACCGGACGCAGTGAACTCTGATCCTATGGCCACCGCCCAGCACAGCCAGTACAGCCAGGCCGTGGCGAAGCCGGTGGCGGGCCCGATGGAGCGGGCAGCATAAATGTGGAACGCGCCGGACACCGGGTACGCGATGGCCAGCTCACCCAGGCACGCCATAACCAGGTAGACCACAAACGCGCCCACCAGGTAGGCGAGCACCGCGCCCAGCGGACCGGCCTGGGAGATGGTGTAGCCCGAACTGAGGAACAGGCCGGACCCGATGACGCCGCCCATCGCGATCATCACCAGGTGCCTGGCGCCCATGGATCTCCGCAGCCCGGGTTGGGCCGGCGCTGGCCCGGCGGGCGTCGCGTCGAGCGTCAGGGGTGATGGGGATTCCACGGGCGTCTCCAGGAGGGGTGGTCAGCAGGTGTGCGGCAAATGGGCGCACTCCCCTGCCCGTCCCGGGTCACGAAGATATGCACGTCAACAGAGAGAAATTAGCACAATCACCGAATTTCGCTCGTTAAAATCATGCCCACTTGTTCATATTGCACGCTTGTTACCCCGGGTGACCCGCTACCGGATGGAAACTCAGCCGGCCACCAGCGCTTCGCTGGCCTCCCACAGACCCTGCGCCAGCTCGGCGTCGTAGGCCTGCGCGTTGGCCTTGGCCAGAGCACGTTTGGCGTAGTAGGCACCGGAGATCCAGTCGGTGCCGGCTGTGCCGTTGACGAGCCAGAGGAGGGTATCGGCGCCCTGGTCCGGGGTGAGCATAAAGCGGTTGAGCAGGGTCTTGTAGGCGTGCCGCATGGGGCTGGTGGAGTCCGCCGCGAAGTTGGTGCGGACCACGCCCGGGTGGAACGCCGCCGTCGTGATTCCCTCCTCGCCGAAGCGGCGGTGGAGTTCGCTCGTGAAGAGGATGTTGGCGAGCTTGGCGGTGCCGTACGCGCGGTTGGTGGAATAGGTGTGCTCCGCGTTCAGGTCGAAGAGGTCCAGCTTGCCGAAGTTGTTGGCGCCGCTGGCGGTGTTGATGACCTTCGCGTTGCTGGCAGTCAGCACGTCCATGAGCTCTGTGGTGAGCAGGAACGGCGCTAGGTGGTTGATCTGGAACGTGGCCTCGTGGCCGTCGACCGTGAGCTGATGTTTGCCCATGATGCCGCCGGCGTTGTTGGCCAGGACGTCGATCCGCTCGTAGTCGTCCCGCAGCTGCGCGGCGAGCGTGCGGACCTGGTCCAGTTCGGCGAAGTCGCACACGAAGTAGTCGGCGTTCAGGTCTTTGGCGAGGGCCTGCGTTTTCTGCTCGGAACGGCCGACGACGACCACCCGGTCCCCTGCCTCGGCCAGTGTCCGTGCGGCTGCCGCGCCGATGCCGTCGCTGGCGCCGGTGATCACGATGGTGCGAGAGGTCAAGGGGTGTCCTTTGCTTGGGATTCAGCGCTCGGGTGGAACACGCTGCCTCTGGCACAACGACGGCGGAGCCGCCAGCGTTCCCCGGCAGCACCGCCGCTGTCCCAGCCCCGGACCTGTACCCGCCGATGACCCGGGCATATCCTGCAAAGGGACAACAAGGCCAAGCAGGAAGAGGACCACCATGGAAATGCCCAAGGCGTCCGACGAGGACAAAGAGCGGTTCCGCGCAGCCATGCCGGACCGCCCGGACGTAACCATCAAGCCGATGTTCGGCAACCTGGGCGCCTTCGTCAACGGCAACATGTTCGCCGGACTGTTCGGCCAACCATCGGCGTCAAGCTCGCCGAGGCCGACAAGCAGGAGCTCGAAAGCACAGAGCGGACTGTCCCGTTCGGCCCGCCGGAGCGGCCGATGGGCGGCTACACCGGGCTGCCGGAAATGTGGAACGCCGAGGGTGACGGCGACGACGCGCGGGCACGGGCCTGGGCGGAGAAGGCGTTTGAGTACGTCGCGGGGCTCCCGCCGAAGGAGCCCAAATCCAAGGCCGCGAAGAAGCCGTAATGCCCTCCCCCGATGGCGGCACGCCCCGCGAGGCGGACACGCTGGTGATCGGGGCCGGCCAGGCCGGCCTGGCCATGAGTTACTGGCTCACGCACAACGGTGTGGAGCACCTTCCTACGCGGCAAGGATTGCCGCGCCCGTCCAGCTGGAAACCGAGGTCACCCGGGTGACACGGAACGCTGGCGGCCACTTTGAGGTGGGGACAGGTCAGGGCCTGTGTCTGGCCCGGAACGTGGTGCTGGCCAACGGCGCCTTCCAGCAGCCCCGCGTCCCCGCGGCCGCAGAGAGCATTCCACAGCATGTCCGTCAGCTGCACAGCCACCACTACCGCAATCCGCAGCAACTGCCCGGCGGCGCTGTCCTGGTGGTGGGGACGGGCCAGTCGGGCGGCCAGATCACCGAGGACCTGCTCGACGCCGGGCGTGAGGTACACCTGTCCGTATCGATGTGCCCGGAAGCGCCCCGGCGATACCGCGGCCAGGATGTCTTCCACTGGATCATGCAGGTCAACCTGCACGGCCCGGAACATGGCATCAATGGCCTCATGACAGACCACCTTCCTTCGCCGGCCGCACGATTTATGTGCAATCCGCTGCTTTCGGGCAACGACGGCGGGCACACCATCCGCCTGCGGGATCTGGGACGCCGGGGCGTCCGGCTGCACGGGCACCTGGAGGCAGCCGACGACGGCAATCTCATCTTCAGCGATGATCTCCCCGAGCGCCTGGCCATGGTGGAGGCCGGGTTTGGGCAGCGGCTGAAGCTGATGGCGGACGCCTACATCGCCGCGGCGGGCATCAGCGCACCGGAGGCCGAACCTCCCCCGCCGGACGATTGGCTTCCTGACACGTCAGGCCCGCGCCTCGACCTGGCAGCCGAAAACATCACGTCCGTCATCTGGGCCACCGGGTACGGGTTGGATAACAGCCTTCTCCACATGCCCGTGCTGGATGAGTGGAATTATCCGCGCCATACACGTGGCGTCACCGAGGTGTCCGGGCTGTACGCCGTCGGATTCCCCTGGCTCACCCAGTACCTTTCGGCTCTTCCCGGAGTGGGCCCGGACGCCAGGTTCATTGCGGAGCACATCGCTGGCGGCCGGGCTCAGGACTGAGATCAGCCCCGCTAACCCGCTATCCCGGCGAGCCCAAAGATTGCCGCCGCGATGGCGAAGCCCATCACGCCGATGAGCGTTTCCATGACGGTCCAGGTCTTCAGCGTGGTCTTCACATCCATGCCGAAGAAGCGGCCCACCAGCCAGAATCCGGAGTCGTTGACGTGGGAGACCACCACGGAGCCGGCGGCCACGGCGATGACCAGGGCAGCAACCTGCATGCCGGTCAGCCCGGCGAGTGCCACGGCCGGGGCGATGAGCCCCGCGGTGGTGGTCAGTGCCACGGTGGCCGAGCCCTGGGCGATGCGCAGGATGGCCGAGATCAGGAAGCCGGCCAGGATCAGGGGGATGCCGAGGTCGCCCAGGACGTCGGCCAATGCTGCGCCGATGCCGGAAGCGCGGAGCACGCCGCCGAACATGCCGCCGGCGCCGGTGATCAGGATGACCGAGCAGACCGGGCCGAGCGAGGATTCGAGCAGCTTCTCGATGGCGCCGGCGTCCTTGCCGCGGCGGGCGCCGAGCACAAACACGGCCACCAGGACGGCGATCAGCAGGGCCACCGGGGTTTCACCGATGGTGCGCAGGATCTGGAACCACTGCTCGTTCTTGACGGTTTCGGACAGGGCGCCGGAGGAGGCCAGGGTGTTCAGGCCGGTGTTGATGAAAATCAGCACCAGCGGCAGGAGCAGCAGGCCGATAATGGTGCGGAACCGCGGCGGGTGGGATTCGGCTTCGGCGCTGGCGTGGCCAAGGATTTCCGGGACCGGGAGGACCAGCTTCTTGCCGGTCCACAGGCCGAACAGGTACGCGGTGACGTACCAGGTGGGGATGGCCGTGATGAGGCCGGCGATCAGGACCAACCCGATGTTGGCGTCGAAGAACGCGGCGGCGGAGACGGGGCCCGGGTGCGGCGGCAGGAAGATGTGCATCACGGAGAACGCACCGGCGGCGGGGAGGCCGTAGCGCAGCACTCCCCCGCCCAGGCGGTGGGCCACGGCGAAGACCACGGGCAGCATGACCACCAGCCCGGCGTCAAAGAAGATGGGGAAGCCGAAGATCAGGGACGCCAGGCCGAGGGCGAACGGGGCCCGCTTTTCGCCGAAGATGCCAATCAGGTAGTCGGCCAGGACCTTGGCGCCGCCGCTGGTTTCCACAATGCGGCCCAGCATTGCACCCAGGCCCACCAGGAGTGCCACGGTGCCAAGGGTGGTCCCGAAGCCGTCGATCAGCACTGGCACCACCTTGTTGGCCGGGATGCCGGTGGCGAATGCCGTCGCGAGGCTGATCAGGATCAGCGCAACCAGGGCATGCATCCGGAGCTTGATGATCAGGAACAGCAGGGCGACGATTGCGGCCGCGGCGATGAGCAGCAGGGGGGCTGCGCCCATCGTCTGGGTCCATCCTTCGATGGTCATGGTTCTCCTTTGAAACAGAACTTAGGGGTTGGGGAAAAACGGGGCGGCCCAGCGGGCCCGGGTTCAGGAGGCGCTGGCCGCGGGTTCCGCGGAAACCTTGAGGACCGCGATGACGGCGGCGACGATCTCCTCCGGGGGCAGGGAGATGTCCAGGCGGAGGCTGCCGGCGGCGAGTTCATCGCCGGTCAGGGGTTCCAGGGTGGCCAACTGGCTGGGGAGGAGGGTGGGCGGCATGAAGTGGCCCTCGCGGCCCTGCATGCGCTGGCTGATCAGGTCCGCGCCGCCGTCGAGGTGGATGAACAGCACGCGGCCTTGCGCCTCTGAGAGGAGCCGGCGGTAGGTCTGCTTGAGCGCGGAGCAGGTGAGCACAGTGCTGTGGCCGGCCGCCGCCTGGGCGGTCATCCAGTCCCGGATCTCCTGCAGCCAGGGCCAGCGGTCCTCGTCCTGCAGGGGAATGCCCTGGGTCATTTTGCTGATATTGGACTGCGGGTGGAATTCGTCCGCCTCGGCGCAGGCCCAGCCAAGCTGCTGGGAGAGGGCTGCGGCGATGGTGGACTTGCCGGATCCGGCAACGCCCATGACCACCAGATGTGTGGCTTGATACTGCATTGTTTACCTCCGAAGAAGACGTCTTTGGCTTAGGGAAGAAGCTCGTCGTACACGTCACACTGAAGTGCGCCGGAAAATAAGGTATCACCATTTCGTTCCACAGATACTATCTTTGAGTGTCACAAGTCATACCTTTTGCTGCGCGTTAGGTAACCTGTAAGAGCGCTCCGGCGCAGGAGAGGCGGGAACAATGTCGACGGCGACAGTACAGGGCGCGGATACCGCGGACGACGGCGGGTCCTCCCCCGCGATGCACGAGCGCGTTCTCGAGGCGGTGGGTATAGCGATCGCGTCCTCAAGCCTTCCTCCCGGAAGCCGGCTCACGCTCGAGGGCCTCCAGCACGAGTACGGGATTTCACGCACCGTTGCGCGGGACACCATGAAGGTCCTCGAATCCATGAACCTCGTCTATTCGCGCAGGCGGGTGGGCATCGTGGTGCAGGAACGCGAACTCTGGAACGTTTTTGACCCCAAACTGGTGCGTTGGCGGCTCGCCTCGGACCGGCGCGAGATCCAGTACAGCAGCCTCACGGAGCTGCGCATCGCCGTCGAACCCATCGCCGCAGCCGGCGCTGCCCGCCGGGCGAGCGCCGCTGAACGGGCCAGGCTGGTTGCCCTGGCCGCCGAGCTGAGGCGGCTGGGCGAGGCCGGCGACCTTGGGGCGTTCCTGGCGGTGGACATCGAGTTCCACCGTCTGCTGCTCCACAGCTGCGGCAATGAGATGTTCGCGTCGCTGGAAGGGATGGTGGCCGAGGTGCTGACCAGCCGCACGCAGCAGGGACTGATGCCGTTCAAGCCGCGGAACGAAGCCCTGCAGGCCCACGAGGATGTTGCTGCGGCCGTGGCCCGCGGTGATGCCGTGATGGCGGAGACGGCCGTCCACCACATTCTGAATGAGGTCCGGAACGCGATGGGCCTGCACTAGCCATTCCGGTGGCTGAGCTCCGCCCAGGCCCACGGTTCCCTGTGCGGGCTTACGGGGTCACGGTGGGGGCGGGGAGAAATCTCTCTTCCCGGAGGCAGCGATCCAGGAGTAGCCTGCCATTAAGGGCTCATCCAAAGGGCTCATTGGTGTCGTGCAGACATATCTGTGAGGTGGAAAATGGCCATCACCGGAGATTCACGAATCGGGATCGACGCAAACGCCGCCCCTGTAGTACCGCGGCGCAAAGGGAACATGGTGGTCAGATGGATCACCTCCACCGACCACAAGATCATCGGGTATATGTACCTGATCGCGTCGTTTGTGTTCTTCTGCCTGGCGGGGGTGATGGCGCTGCTGATCCGCGCCGAACTGTTCGAGCCCGGCATGCAGATCCTGCAGACCAAAGAGCAGTACAACCAAATGTTCACCATGCACGGCATCGCGATGCTGCTGATGTTCGCCACGCCGCTTTTTGCGGGCTTCACCAACGTGATCATGCCCCTGCAGATCGGCGCCCCCGACGTGGCTTTCCCGAGGCTCAACGCACTGGCCTTCTGGTTCTTCCTTTTCGGTTCCACCATTGCAATGTCAGGCTTCATCACGCCCCAGGGAGCGGCGTCGTTCGGCTGGTTCGCCTACGCGCCGTTGAACAACACCACATTCAGCCCGGGCGTCGGCGGTGACTTGTGGGTCTTCGGCCTGATTCTCTCCGGTTTCGGCACCATCCTCGGTGCCGTCAACTTCATCACCACCATTATCTGCATGCGGGCACCCGGCCTGACCATGTGGCGAATGCCCATCTTCACCTGGAACGCACTGGTCACGTCAATCCTGGTGATTATGGCGTTCCCGCCGCTGGCTGCAGCATTCTTCGCCATAGGAGCGGACCGACGGTTCGGCGCACATATTTACGATCCCGAAAACGGCGGTCCAATTCTGTACCAGCATCTGTTCTGGTTCTTCGGCCACCCCGAGGTCTACATTATTGCGCTGCCGTTCTTCGGCATCGTCTCGGAGATCTTCCCGGTCTTCAGCCGCAAGCCGATCTTCGGCTACAAGGGCCTGGTCTACGCAACCATCGCCATCGCCGCACTGTCCATGACCGTGTGGGCCCACCACATGTACGTCACCGGTTCGGTGCTGCTGCCGTTCTTCGCGTTTATGACCATGCTCATTGCGGTGCCCACCGGCGTGAAGTTCTTCAACTGGATCGGCACCATGTGGCGCGGTTCGCTGACGTTTGAGACCCCTATGTTGTGGAGCATCGGCTTCCTGGTCACGTTCCTCTTCGGCGGGCTGACCGGCATCATCCTGGCCTCCCCGCCGCTGGACTTCCACGTCTCCGACTCGTACTTCGTGGTGGCGCACTTCCACTACGTGGTGTTCGGCACCGTGGTGTTCGCGATGTTCGCGGGCTTCTATTTCTGGTGGCCTAAGTTCACGGGCAAGATGCTCAATGAACGCCTGGGCAAGATCCACTTCTGGATGCTGTTCCTGGGCTTCCACGGAACGTTCCTCATCCAGCACTGGCTCGGCGTCATGGGCATGCCCCGCCGGTACGCCGACTACCTGGTGGAGGACAACTTCACCTGGATGAACCAGTTCTCCACCATTTCCGCCATGCTTTTGGGCGCCTCCATGATTCCGTTCTTGTGGAATGTGTACCTCACGTGGCGTCGTGGGGAAAAGGTGGAGGTCGACGATCCCTGGGGCTTCGGCGCCTCACTCGAATGGGCCACGTCCTGCCCGCCGCCGCGGCACAACTTCACCTCGCTCCCCCGGATACGATCAGAGCGTCCCGCCTTGGACCTCCACCACCCGGAGCTTGCCGTCCGCGCGCACGAAACCACGCACAGTGTTGCTGCGGCTGCCCTGGGTGCCGCTGATATCGGCGAAGAGGACGTGCGGAGTCCAAACCCGGATGAGTAATTCGGATACTGATTAACAAAAAAGCAGGGCCGGTCAGAAGACCGGCCCTGCTTTTGAAAATGAAACCCTAAGGCCCCAGAATCTCTAAAGAATTAGAGTGCCTGGATGTTGACGGCCTGGGGACCCTTGGGGCCCTGCTCGGTTTCGAAGGAAACCTTCTGGTTCTCTTCGAGTGAGCGGAAGCCGGAAGAGGCGATCGCGGAGTAGTGAGCGAAAACGTCCTGTGAGGAGTCATCGGGGGAAATGAAGCCGAAGCCCTTTTCAGCGTTAAACCATTTGACGGTACCAGTAGCCATTATTTTTGTCCTTCGTGAAGGTGGAGGAAAAGTCCCGACTTTCGGGTCCTCCGGTGTGGGGTGTTCAAAACCGCTACTTCAGAAAGACGCGGACTTTCGACCGCGCGTACTGCCTGAACTACCAACTGCATAAACACAACAACAAAATCAACTGTACAGGAGATTCCGGAGACCATTTACCAACCGGCGCCACCACCCGGTGGTTGAGCCTGCAGACGCCCAGGCGTAGCGTTCTCCCATGGGACCGATTCGGGCCATCCTTCTACCGGGGGCCGGCCTCCCCGCCCAGGCCGCATACGGCGACCTCATCGCAGCCCTCGGGCCAGAGGTCCAGGCAGTCGCCAAGGATCTCGAGCTCTACGCGGACAATGAGTTGCCGGCGGACTGGAGCCTGGACACAGAGATCGACGGCGTGCTGCGCGAAGCCGATGCCCGGGGATGGCACAAGTTCCATTTGACGGGCTACTCAGGTGGCGGCGCTGCAGCGCTGGCCTTCGCCGCCAAACACCCCGACAGGCTGCTCAGCCTGGCGCTGCTGGAGCCCGCCTGGGCCGGCAACTGGGACTGGAGCCCTGCCTACGCTGAGGTCCGGAAGAAGTACGACCAGCTGGAAACACTCCCGCCGGAGCAGTTCCTCCCCGCCTTCGCGAGGCTGGGAGTAAAGTCCGACGTCGTCATTCCGCCGCCGCCGGATCCCCTCCCTTCGTGGATGGCCAACCGGCCTGCTGGCATCAGGGCGTTCCTGCGGGCCTTCAGGACCTATGACCTGGAGAGGGCGCTCTTGGCTGCTTTCAGCCAGCCCGTCTTCTTCGCCCTGGGCGGCCTGAGCAATCCCGATGACTACGGCGACATTGCCACCCGGCTGTCCCGGGTCTTCTTCCCGGACTTCCATCTGGAGGTATTCCCCAAGCTCCACCATTTTGACCCGCCACACCGGATCGAACCCGCGCGGCTTGCCGAGATGCTCCGGCGCCATTGGGAGCAAGCCGAAAGCCAAGTGGTTCAGCCTGCCGAAACCCTGCCCGGTGGTTGAGCCGGTCGAATTCCGCACCGCGAACTGCGCAATCAGAGCAGCAAAATCCTGGAGCGCGTCAAGAACGGCGAGACCATCGACGTGACAAATAACGGCGAAGTGGCCGCGACGCTCATCCCGCCCTCGGCATCACCGTTCGAGCGGCTGCTTCTGGCGGGCCAGGTGCGGCGAGCCGTCAAAGGGCCTGTCGACTTCCTATCACTGCCGCGGATGCCATTCATTTGGCCGCCGCCATACGGTTGCAGTGCGATGTCATGGTGGCGTACGACGCCGAGCTGGTGGCCGCCGCCGTAGAAGCCGGCCTCAACGTCCTCTCCCCCTAGAGCTTTTGTCCAGACTGACGAGCACTTCGGGGTGCGAGAGCATCCGGGAAGGGTTAGAGGGAGGCGCCTCCGCAGATGACGTAGTTCTGGCCGGTGATGGATTTGCCGTGCGGGCCCAGCAGGAACGCGGCGAGGGCGGCGACGTCGGCCGGGTCCACCAGGGCGCCAAGGGCCGGCACGCGCACCGGAGTGGCTGCACGGCCGGGATCGTTCAGCATCGGAGTGTCGGTCGGACCCGGGGAGAGCACGTTGACCGTAATCCCCCGCGGCGCCAACTCCTGCGCCCAGGTCCGGCCGAGCCCCATCAAGGCAGCCTTCGTGGCGGCGTACTGGCTCTTGCCCGGCGACCCCGTTGAGGTGCGGCTGCCGATGAGCAGGATCCGGCCGCCGTCGGGCATTGCCGGCAGCATGGCGTTGGCGAGCGCGCTTGCGGCAGCCACGTGGACGGTGAACATCCCGGCCAAGGCCGAAGGGTCGAGGCTGCCCAGCAGCGCCGTCCGCTGGAATCCGGCGGCATGGACCAAAGCGTCCGCCGGCCCAATGGCCTCCACCACGCTGGCCAGCGATTCCGGCTTCGAGAGATCGGCCTGCTGCCACTGGAAGTTCTCCCCCATGGAGGACTCGGTGCGGCTCAGGCCGGTCACCCGCCACCCGTCGGCGAGTAAGCGTTCAGCTATCGCCTGGCCGATTCCCGAGCTCGTGCCGGTGACTATGGCGTGCTTCGGTCCGGTCATGCGTCCCCGCCGGGCGTGGTGGTGCCGTCGTACGCCCACTGCGGGTCCACCCGGACAAACTTGATGGCCTGCCGGAAGTACGTGTACGCGATGTTCAGGGCGCCGTCCGGGCCCTGGTGGATGGACGGGTAGGAGTATTCACGGTTGAGCCCGTCGCGGGAGTTGTTGGACAGGCAGTACCCATCCCCCACATCCAAGTTGCGGCGGATGGGCCATGTGCGGCCGGAGTCCTCGGAGATGGCCAGCGTCATGGGTGACCGCGGGGTGCCCCAAAAGGCACCGCGGGGCGCGCCCTCGGTGGAAACGGCTGCGCCGGGAACGGGCTCGGCGAGCTGGCCCTGCTCCTCGGCCAGGCCGTCGTCGTCGATCTCGTCATAGAGGGAGAGGCGGCGCTCGGTGTTCTCCTCTGCCCGGCTGTGGTTGTAGACCAGCGCCAAGCGGCCGTCGGCGAGCGCGGTGAACTGGATGGAGGAGTTGTTGTTGGGCAGCTCGGTGGGGACGGGCTCGCTCCAGGTGGTGCCGTCGTCGGTGGAGCGGGACTCGTAAATCGAGTCGGCCCAGCGGCTGCGGAACAGGGCCAGCAGGGATCCGTCGGCCACGGGCTGGATGTTCATGTGGACACAGCCGAGGCTGCCCGGCAGGACGGTTTCGGTCCACGTGGCGCCGGCGTCGTCGGAGATCATCACGGCGCTGTCGTCGCTGTTGCCCACCCACTTCTCACCGGGGGTGGTGATGCACCGGAAGATCGGGACGATCAGGCGGCCGGACGGCAGGACAACCGGGAGCTGGCGCACGAACACGCCGCCCGTCTCGTTGGCCGCGAACAGTGTTTCCACCGGCCCCCAGGTGCGGCCGCTGTCCGTGGAAGTACGACGGCGGACCTCGGCGGTGTCCTGGTTGCCTGCCTTCTGCGCGGTGTACAGGAGCCAGAGTGAGGTGTCGGGGGCGGTGAACAGGATGGGGTTCTGCTCCGAGCGGGTGGAGTCATCGGAGAGCTGTTCGGGTGCGGACCACTGGCTGCTGCCGGCGTCGAGGGTGGAGAACCAGATGGAGATGTCCGGCACGCCTTCCTGGGTGCCGCCGAACCAGACGCAGCCCAGCCGTCCGTCCGGCAGGGTGAGCAGGTTGGCGGCGTGGCTCTGCACGGTGGGCGCCGGAAGGTAGGCGAAGTCCGCGCCATCCGCCCGCTTCACGGTCCCGTCCGGGGTGATGTTGCTGTAGGCATTCTTGGTGGTGTTCGGCATGGTTCAGTCCTTGGTGGTAACGGCGGCCGTGGCGGCGGCGAGGTGGGCCTTGGCGATCTGTTCAAGGTGCGTGAGGTCCGAGGCGATGGTGGTGAACGTGTAGCCCTGGCTCAGCCGGAGTGCGGCCACCTCACCGGCAGGCGTGTGGATGCCGGCGGCGATGCCTGCGGAGGCGGCGGCCTCGGCGACAGTCTTCAGCGCGGCGTTGAATTCCGTTTCGATGGCGGGGTCCCCGGGGAATGCCCCGCCCACGGCGATGGCCAGGTCCGACGGGCCCACGTAGATGCCGTCCAGGCCAGGGGTGGCGCAGATTTCCTTGACGTTGGCCAGGCCGTCCGGCGTCTCGATCATGGCGAACACCAGGGTGGTGGCGTTGGCTTCGGCCGGGACCGGTCCGATCCGCAGTGCGGAGCGCATCGGCCCGTAGGAGCGGCCGCCCATGGGCGGGTACTTCGCGGCGGCCACGGCGGCTGCGGCGTCAGCCGCGGTGTTCACCAGCGGAACGATGACGCCCACGGCGCCCGCGTCCAGGGCCTTGCCGATGGCCGTCAGGTTGTTGTCCTCCACCCGGACCATGCCGACGGCGGTGTGCCCGGCGTCGATGGCCATCAGCCCGTTCAGGACGCCCGAGTAGCCGAGCAGGCCGTGCTGCGCGTCGAGCGCCACGTAGTCGTAGCCGAGCCGCCCGATGCGTTCGGTGGCCACGGGCGCGTCCAGGACCGCCCAGTAGCCCACTGCCTGCTCACGGGCGCGGATCTTGCGGGCGAATTCGAGGGCCAGTTCGGATGTCATGTGGATCTTCTACCTTCAGGTCGGGGTGTTCGGATTAGCGGTGGGGCCGGGGCGGTGTGGCGGAGCCGGCGGTGTGCGGGAAGCCTCAGCGGTTGTAGGCAGGCATCGGGCCGCGGAGCCCGGTTCCCACAGCGTCGCAGGCTTCCACGACGTCGGCGGGCAGCGGCCCGTTGGCCACGGCGGCGATGTTGGCGCGGAGTTGTTCCACCTTGGAGCCGCCCAGCAGCATGGAGCCCACGCCGTCCCGGTAGGCCAGCCAGCGCAGCGAGAGTTCGGCCAGCGTGACGCCGGCGCCCTCCGCGATGCGGGAGAGTTCCCCGATGGCGTCGAACAGCTGCCGGTCCCAGTACCGCTGGGTGTACATGGCGGCCAGTTTGGAATCGCCATAGCGGCCCTCGGTGGGCTTGGCATCGAAGCTGTGCTTGCCGGTGAGCAGCCCGCCGCCCAGGGGGTTGTAGACCATGGTGTGGACCTTGTGGGTGGCGGCGAATTCGAGGTATTCCTCCTCCAGCCGGCGCGCCACCAGGTTGTAGAGCTGCTGTGCGACGACGGGCTGCGGCGCCCCCACTTCGCGGGCCACGTGGATGACATCGGCGATCTGCCAGGCCGCGAAGTTGGACACGCCCAGGGCGCCGATCTTCCCTTCGGCCACAAGCTCGGCCACGGTACGCAGGGTTTCGTGCAGCGGGGTGACGCGGTCCGGCTGGTGCAGGTAGAACAGGTCGATGCTGTCCACGCCGAGCCGGCGAAGGCTGCCCTCCACGCTGTTGCGCAGTCCGGCCGGAGACAGCGGGGAGTTATCGCCGTGGTCCGCGTGCGGCATGCCCGCCTTGGAAGCCAGGATGATGTCACCGCGGCGTTCCTTCAGGAGGCGGGACAGCATGTCCTCGGTGGCACCCCCGACGTAGGCGTTGGCGGTGTCGATGGTGGTGATGCCGGCGTCGAGCGCTTCCTCCACCATCCGCCCCGCGGTGGCTTCGTCAACGGTGTCGCCGAACGTCATGGTCCCCAGGACCAGCCGGGAGATGGGAAGTTTGAGGCCGTCCACCTGGGTGCCTTCGGGCTGCTTGCTCATGCGTTGATTCCTCGTGGTTGCGTGTGTAAGTAAGGGTGGCGATGCCGGTCAGCGGGCTCAGCGTGCCTGTGCTCAGCTTGATTGCCCGGACAGCGCCAGGGAGCGGACCAGGTGCCGCGGCTTGAGGCCAACCATGGTGGCGGGGTCCAGCGCGGCGCGGCGGAGTTTACGGGTGTAGTCCTCCTTGGGGGCGGTCAGGACGGACGCGGTGGTGCCGTGTTCAACCAGCTTGCCGCGCTGCATGACCATGACGCTATCGCTGATTTCCTGCACCACACCAAGGTTGTGCGAGATGAACACATACGTGATGCCCGTTTCGTCCTGGATGGACTTCAGCAGCCGCAGCACCTGGGCCTGGACGGAGACATCCAGGGCGCTGGTGGCCTCATCGCAGACCAGCAGTTCGGGCTTGGACGCGAGCGCCCGGGCAATCCCGATCCGCTGGCGCTGGCCGCCGGAGAACTCGGCCGGGTGCTTGTCCAGGGACCGGACCGGCAGGCCCACCTGGTCGATCAGCTTGGCGGCCGCCTTGTGCCGTTCCGCCTTGGACCGGACGCCCTGCAGCTTCAGCGGCTCGGCCACGATTTCCTGCGCCGTCATGTGCGGGTCCAGGGAACCGTACGGGTCCTGGAAGACCATCTGGAACTTGGAGCGCAGCGGCCGCAGCTGGGACTCGCTCAGAGCGGCCAGGTCCGTGCCGTCCAGATCGATGCGCCCGCTGGTGGGCGTCACCAGGCGCATGAGCGCCTTGGCGATGGTGGACTTGCCGCAGCCGGATTCACCCACGACGGCGATCGTCTTGCCCTTGTCCACGGTGAAGCTCACATCATCCACGGCGCGGAACGTGCCGCCCTTGACGTGGTAGTCGACCACCAGGTTCTCGACGGCGAGGAACGGCTTACTCATGGCTTGCTCCGGTCTGGGTCAGGGTGGGGTTGGTCGTGGCTGGGTCCGTCGCTGAAGTAGCGGCGGGCGGGGCGGCGTGGGCGCCGCGGGAGGGAGCGGGGGTTTCGTCCCACGGCCCCAGCACGGGCACGGCGGCCAGCAGGGCCCGGGTGTACTCGGTGGCGGGGTTGTCCACGATCTGCTGGACCTCGCCGGACTCAACAAACGAGCCGTCCTTCATCACGTGGATGCGGTCCGAGATGAGCCGGGCCACGCCGAGGTCGTGGGTGATCATCAGGATGCCGATACCGCGCTGTTCCTGCAGTTCCAGCAGCAGGTCCAGGATGCCGCCCTGCACGGTGACGTCCAGGGCCGATGTCGGCTCGTCCGCCACCAGCAGCTGCGGCTCACTGGCCAAAGCGATGGCGATCAACACACGCTGCAGCATGCCGCCGGAGAGCTGGTGCGGGTACTTCTTCAGCTGCACGTCCGGGGTGGGGATGTGTACCTGTTCGAGCAGCCGGATGGCGCGGGCCCGGACGGCGTCCTTGTCCTTGGCCGAGGCGGCGCCGGCGATCCGGATGGCCTCGAAGAGCTGGTTCCCGATCGAGTGGACCGGGCTGAGCGCCGTCATGGGATCCTGCGGGATCAGGGCCAGGGTCTTGCCGCGGACCTTGTTGATGGCCTTGGGGTCGGCGGTGACGTCGACGCCGTCGATCAGCACGGTTCCGGAGAGCACCGCCAGATCTTCGGGGAGGAGCCGCAAGATGCCCATCGCCGTCGTCGATTTGCCGGAACCGGACTCACCGATGATGGTGACCGTCTCTCCCCGGTGGATGCTGAAACTGACGGAATCCACGGCGCGGATAATGCCGGCGTCGGTGATCAGCTCCACCTGGAAGTCACGGACCTCCAGGAGCGGCCGGGAAGTAGCTGCGGGTTGTGCAGTCATGTCAGGCACCCTTCTTCTTGCGGCGGGGACGGTCGCGCAGGCCGTCGCCCAGGAGGTTCACGCCCACCACCATAAGGACGATGACCAGGCCGGGCAGGGTGACCATCCACCAGGAGGTGGTGATGTAGTCCTGGCCGTCTGAGATGATGCGGCCCCAGGTGGCGAAGGGACGCTGCGGCCCGGCGCCGAGGAAGCTGAGCGCCGATTCGAGGAGCACGGCCTGGGCCAGCAGGAGCAGGACTACCAGGGTGGCCTGCTTGATGACGTTGGGGATGATGTGCTGGATGAGGATCTGGATGCGGTGCAGGCCCAGGATCCGGGCTGCGGAGACGTACGGCTTTTCGCGTTCCACCAGCACCATGGAGCGGGTCAGGCGGGCCACTTCGGGCCATTGGGCGATGGCGATCACAAAGGTGATCACCGGGATGGACGGACCGAACAGGGCCACCACCAGCAGCAGCATCATGAGCAGCGGCAGGGACATCTGGGCCTCGAGGAGGCGGGAAACGATGGTGTCCACCCAGCCGCCGAAGTAGCCGGCGGCCGCGCCGAGGATGATGCCGATGGCGCCGGAAACCAGCACCGCCAGCAGGCCGATGGTCAGCGAGACCTGGCCGCCGTGCAGGACGCGGGAAAGGAGGTCGCGGCCCAGCTGGTCGGTGCCGAACAGGTGCCCGTCCGTGAACGGCGGCAGGCGCCGGGCGGCGAGGTCCTGGAAGTTGGCGTCCGGCAGCGGCAGCACCTGGGCCAGGACGATGGGGATGATCACCAGCAGGGTGCAGACGGCGCCCACCACCAGCTTCCATTTGGCGGCATTACGACGGCGGGTGGCACCTGCAGCGGCGATGTCCGCCTTGGTGACGGCGCTGGGGCTGGGCTGCCGGGCCGGTTGCCCGGCCGGTGCTCCGGCGGGGCTTGCGGTGTCGAGGCTCATGCTGTTGCCGCCTTTCCAAGACGAACGCGGGGATCAAGAAGCGGGTAGGCGAGGTCGATGACCAGCTGGACCGCCACGGCGAGAAGGGCTGTGAGGAGGACCGTTGCCTGGATGAGGGGGTAGTCGCGGGTTTCGAGGGCCCGCACAATCAGGGAGCCGACGCCCGGCCAGGCGAACACCACTTCCACCACCACCACGCCGTTGAGCATGGCGGCGAAGCGGGTGCCGAGGGCGGTGAACACCGGGATGGCCGAGTTGCCCATGGCGTAGCGCCAGGTCAGCACCGAGTTCTTGACGCCGCGGGAGCGGGCCACCGTCAGGTAGGGGGCTGCGAAGTTGGCGGTCATTTCCCGCCGGACCATCCGGGAGATCAGGGCGATCTGCAGGATGGCGATGGTGATGGTGGGCAGGACCAGGCCGCCCCAGGTGGCGAAACCGGAAGCCGGGAAGATCGGGATCAGGACGGCGAAACCGGTGAGGAGCATGATGCCGGTCCAGAAATCGGGCATGGACTGGCCGGCGATGGTCAGCACGTTGACACCGAGTTCCTTGCCGGTGTCCGGGCGGCGGGACATCCAGACGCCCAGCGGGATGGCTACTACGGCGGTGAGCAGGATGGCCGCTGTGGCGAGGGTCAGTGTGTACGGCATCCGCTCGGCCACCACCTGCATGGCCGGCGCCTGGAAGGAGTAGGACTGGCCCAGGTTGCCGGTGAACAGCTGCTGCAGGAAGATCAAGTATTGCTCCAGCACCGGCTTGTCCAGGCCGAACTGCTCCCGCACCGCGGCGAGCTGTTCGTTGCTGGCCAGCGGGCCTGCGTAGGAGACGGCAGGATCACCAGGGGCCATGCGGATGAGGATGAACACGGTGGACACCGTCAGGAACACGGTCAGCAGGCCCTGTCCCAGGCGCTTCAGGATGTAGTTCGTCATGGCTTAGGCCTCCAGCCGGACATCAACAAGGGGGTAGGAGTTGGTAGGTGCCAGGTTGATCCCGGACACCCGCTCCCGGTGGGCGAGGACGGACTTGGGGACGAACGCCCAGGCGCAGGGCCAGGTGTCCCACACGGCCTGCTGTGCGTCGTTCAGCAGTTCGGTCCTGCGGGCCGGGTCCGCTTCGGCGGAGGCGGCCTGGATCTTGGCGGTGACCTCGGGGATCACGTAGCCCTGGTAGGTATCGCGGGTGGCTTCCTTCTCCGGGGTGCCGGAGTACATGCCCTGCAGCATGGTGATGGCTAGGCCGGTAGGGCTGGGGTAGCCGTTGCCCAGGAGGTCCCAGTCCCCCTGTTTGCCCTGGCGCCAGGCCAGGATGTTGCCGCCGGGTTCGAACTGCTGCAGTTCGGCCTTCACGCCGATCTTGCCGAACATCTCCACCAGGGCCTCCATCACGGAGGTGTCGGAGGCGAACTCGCCGGTTTCCCAGATGATTTTCAGGGTGAGGTCCTTGACGCCGAGCTCCGCGAGCCGGGCCTTCGCTTTCTCCGGATCGTAGGTGTACACCCCGGTCTTGTGGTACCCGGTGAGGCTGGAGGGCGTGACGCCTTCGGCCTGGGTGACGGAGTCCACCAGCACGTCGCGGACCAGCGCCTCGCCGTCGATCGCCATGCTGAGGGCCTGGCGGACGCGGGGATCGGCCAGCGGGTGGCCCGCGGGCTTGCGGAAGTTGAAGAAGATCTGGTTCAGGCGGAGGCTGGACGCTTCCTGGAGTTCGACGCCGGGAAGTCCGGCGAGCTGTTCGCGCGAGTCGGGCGTGATGGAGTCGATGACGTCCACCTCGCCGCTGCGCAGGGCGATGACGCGGCTGGATTCCTCGGGGAGGAACCGGACTTCCACGTTCTCCACCTGCGGTGCCGGGCCCCAGTAGTTCTTGTTGCGTTCCAGGCTGTAGGTGCCGGCGCCGCGGTTGAACTTGGTGACCACGTACGGGCCGGTGCCCACGCCTTCCTGCAGTTCCTCCGGCTTGTTCTGCGCCGCGGGGGTAATCAGGATCATGCTCATGAGGGAGTCGAGGATGGGCACGGGCTTCTTGGACACCATCTTGAAGGTGCGGTCATCCACCGGCACCACCTGGGGGAATTCGGGGAAGAAGCCGGCCACGAAGGAGCCCTGCACCTGCTGGTACATCTTCAGCGCAGTGGCGATGTCCTCGATCTGGACGGGGCTGCCGTCTGAGTAGCGGATGCCTTCACGGAGCGTGACGGTCCATTCGGTGGGTCCGGTCATCTCGAAGCGTTCCGCGAGCACCAGGATGGGCTTGGTCTCGGGGCCGATGGCGGTGAGGCCCTGGCGGACGGACCGCTGGACGGTGACGGCGGCGTCGAACTGGTTGAGCTTGTTGTCCAGGCTGACCAGTGAACGGTTCAGTGCCAGGGTCAGGGTGCTGGCACCGGGGAGGCCGGTGGGGCCGGCGCAGCCTGCCAGGCTTCCAGTGCCAAGCAAGAACCCGGCCGCGGCGCCAAACTGCAGGAGGCGGCGCCGGGAAATCTCACTTCCTTGAGGAAGAACGGTCATCGTTGACCTCTCGGTAGAACGGTGATGACGGCCCGCCGGTTGGCTGGCGCCGTGTTATGTCCATCACTTTGCCACCTCTGCGCGAATTGCGCAAGCCATCTAGCGTGATTCGCGCAGACATGTCATGATGATGGAAAGCATCCCGCTTCCGGCGGGGTCACAGCCCATGACGGATCCTATGGAGAGGAGCACAGTGGCTCACGTATTTGTGCAGGCCGACGATTTCTCCGGCGCCGCCGAGGTTGGCTACTGCTTTCTGGAGCACGGCCTCTCTGCGCAGGTTCTGCTGGGGACAGACGCGCTGGGAACGCACGACGGCGCTGCCTCCTCACCCGGGCACGTCACCGACGTTGTGGTCATCGATACCCATTCACGCGGCCTTCCCGAAGCCGCCGCCGAAGCGCAGGTAACCGAAGCATTCTCAGGTTCCGGTGCCGCCGACGCGCAGGTCCTTTTCAAGAAGATCGACTCACTGTGGCGCGGGAACATCCGCACCGAAGTTGCGGCCCTGACCAGCCTGGGCTTCCACGCCGTTGTGGCCGGGGCACTCCCCCAGCTGCAGCGTACGGTGCAGAATGGCAGGCCATTTGCGGCCGGGGTTCCGCTGGGTCAGACCGAGCTGTGGCAGGCCGAGCTGTCCGCCCCGCCGGCCGACATTTTTTCCCTGCTTAGCCCGGGGAGGCCAGCCTCGGTGCAGACCCTGGGCCTGGCCGAGGTCCGGTCCGGCTCTCTCACTGCAAACCTGGCCGAGAAGCTGGCCGGAAAGCTGGAATCAACCGAACCAACAGTCGTGGTGGCTGACGGCGAGACGGTCCAGGACATGCAGCACGTGGTGGATGCGCTGCTGGAGCTTGGCTTCACCGCCGGCGGCCGCCGCGTGGTACTGGTGGGGACCGGCGGAACAGCTGACGTCCTCGCGCAACGTCTCGCCGCACAACTTGCGCGAACTGCGCAATCTCCGGCAGAAACTGATGCAACCAGCCCTGAACCGCAGCTGGCTGCAAAACCCGTTCTCGCCGTCGTCGGCTCCGCCTCCACAACTGCGCAGAAGCAGCTGGCCCAGCTGGAAGCCCGCGGCTTCACCGTGGTCCGGCTGAACCCGGACTACGCCGGCACTGCCGGTGCCTATGCCGCCGAACTGGCCCAGGTTTGGCAGGCCTTGGCCGCAGGAAGCAGCGTGGCTGTCACCATTGCAGCCGCAAAAGTGGACCCGCCCAACGCGGCCAGCATCGTCCGGGCGCTCTCCGGCTTCGCAGCCGAAGCAGCAAAGGACACAAAAACTGACCTGATCCTCACCGGCGGCGAGACGGCCCGCGAAGTCCTGGACGCCGTCGGCCTTCACAATCTCGTGCCGCTCGCTGCCGTGCAGCACGGCGCGGTACTCAGCCGCGCCGAGAACGGAACGCTGGTGGGCACCAAGCCCGGCAGCTTCGGCGATGACCTCGCCCTTGTACAGCTTTACGACGAGATCCGGGAGCGCCGCGGCCAGTCCGCAGACGCTCCCGCCAAAACCCTTCCCAGCAAGACTTCCGAACAATCTGGAGCAGACATGACCACCGAAGCAGCAAACACCACCGACCAGAAGAGCCTCCCCATCGTCGCCGTCACCATGGGCGACGGCGCAGGCGTGGGACCCGAAGTGGTGGTGGCCGCCGTGCTGGATCCGCAGAGCAACGCCGAGTGCCGGCCCGTGGTGATCGGGGACGCACTGCGCCTCCGCCAGGCCGCCGACATCCTGGGCATTAAGGCGGACGTCCAGAAGATCGAGAACGTGGAGGATGCGGTGTTCACCCCGGGCCGGGTGAACGTGATCGACCTGGCGCTACTGCCGGAGGACCTCGCCTGGGGCAAGCTCTCCCCCGTTGCCGGCCACGCCGCCTACGAATACATCCGGGTGGCGAGCGAACTTGCCATGGCCGGAAAGGTGCAGGCCATCTGCACCGCGCCGCTGAACAAGGAGGCGCTGCACGCGGCCGGACACATCTTCCCCGGCCACACCGAGCTGCTGGCTCAGCTGACCGGGACGGAGGAAGTGTCCATGATGCTCTCCACGCCCAAGATCAAGGTCATCCACGTGACCACGCACATTGGGCTGATGGACGCCGTCCGCAAGATCAACCCGGACCTGGTGGAACGCACCATCCGCCGCGGGCATGAGGCCCTGCTCCGGGCCGGCATCGCCAACCCGAAAATCGGCGTCTGCGCCATCAACCCGCACGCCGGCGAGGGCGGACTGTTCGGCCAGGGCGAGGAAGCCGAGAAGATCGAACCCGGTGTGAAGGCAGCGCAGGCCGCAGGAATCGACGTCACGGGCCCGCTGCCTGCTGACACGCTGTTCTTCCTGGCCGGCCGGGGCGACTACGACCTGGTGGTGGCCATGTACCACGACCAGGGGCACGGCCCGGTGAAGGTGCTGGGCATCGAGGCCGGCGTGAACATCACGGTTGGCCTGCCGGTGATCCGCACTTCCGTGGACCACGGCACGGCCTTCGACATTGCAGGCAAGGCGATCGCCGATTCGCGGTCCATGGTCGAAGCCCTGCACCAGGCGGCGGAGATGGCCACCCGGCCCGCGGTGGCCGTGTAGGCCTGTCCGGTGGTTGAGCCTGTCGAAACCCCTTGATCTGACGGCCGGAACTAGCATGGTAACCACGCCCACGGGAAGGAGACCGGGAATGCTGTCGGCAAATGCCAGGCGGGAGGAGATCTACCACCTCGCCGTCACCACCGGTCTGG
Organism: Pseudarthrobacter sulfonivorans; assembly: GCF_031454915.1. Lineage (GTDB taxonomy): Bacteria > Actinomycetota > Actinomycetes > Actinomycetales > Micrococcaceae > Arthrobacter > Arthrobacter sulfonivorans_C. The sequence goes on from NZ_JAVDRS010000004.1 coordinate 164,844, forward strand.
CTTCCGTGGAGGAACTCTCCGCCCGGTTCGAGGTGACCGCCTCCACCATCCGACGCGACCTGGCGCTCCTGAACGGGCAGGGCCGGCTGGCCCGCACCTACGGCGGCGCCATGGCCATGGGCGCCCACCCGGAGGCGTCGCTGCGGCAGCGCACCGGCGAGGCGTTCGAGCAGAAGCACGCCATCGCCCGCTGGGCGGCGTCAATGATCCTGCCCGGGGAGAACCTCCTGCTCGACGCCGGCTCCACCGTGGGTGCCCTGGCCCACGAACTGCGCGGCTTCGAAAAACTTTCAGTGACCACGCCGGGCATCAACACCATGCAGGAGCTCGCCGAGTCCGAGGGCATCGAGGTGGACTGCCTGGGCGGCCGGCTCCGGAGCGTGAGCCAGAGCTTCGTGGGGCCGCTCGCCGAGGCGGCGCTGGAGCGGATGAGTTTTGACCGTGTGTTCCTCGGTGCCGACGCCGTCACCGCCGAGGACGGCATCTGCGAGGCCGATCACGCCCAGACCCGCCTCAAGGAACTCATGGCGCGGCGCGGCAATCTTGTGTATGTGCTGGCGGACTCCTCCAAGCTCGGCCTGCGGCCCTTCCACGCGTGGGCGCGTCTCGCGCTGCCGTGGACACTCGTAACGGACGACGGCGCCGATCCTGAGCAGGTGCAGAAGTTCCGGGATGCAGGGGTTGAGGTTGAGGTGGCCACGGTTGACGGTGGTTGAGCCTGTCGAAACCGAGCCTGTCGAAAACCATGCCAGCCGATAGGCCCGGTCTGGTGCACGCGCTTCGGCGATTGCCGGCAAGTGGCAGAATGACCTCACACCTTCAGGAGGATAGGCGACACGAATGAGCGACACCGACGGCGATGCACGGCGGCGGGAACTGGGCGACAATGCAGGCCCGGTTGAGGAGGAGGTGGAGGAATCCTTCGACCGCACAGTTGAGGAAGGCGCGCAGCGCCTGAACCGCTCCTTTCGGGACGTCCTCATCACCGGCCTGTTCGGCGGGTTTGAAATAGGCGTTGGCATCATGGCCTACCTCGGCGTCCTCTATGAGACCGGGAACCACCTTCTCGCGGGACTGGCGTTCAGCGCAGGCCTCATCGCCCTCCTGCTGGCCAAGAGCGAACTGTTCACGGAAGGCTTCCTGGTGCCCATTGCCGCCGTCGTGGCACGGGAGGCAAGCTACGCGCAGCTCGGGAAGCTCTGGGGCGGCACACTCATTGCCAACCTGGTGGGTGGTTGGCTGTTCATGGCATTGATTATGACAGCGTTCCCGCAGTGGAGCGGCACCATCGCGAAGGAAGCCACGTACTTTCTCGACGCCGGGTTTAACTGGAGATCCGTGTGTCTTGCCGTGCTGGCTGGGAGCACCATCACGCTAATGACCCGCATGCAGCACGGGACGGACAGCGTGACCGGCAAGATCGCGGCCGCTGTTGTTGGCGCCTTCCTGCTCTATGGGCTGCAGCTCTTCCATTCGATCCTGGACTCGCTGCTGATCTTCGGTGCCATCCACTCGGGCGCTGATATCAACTACCTTGAATGGCTCGGCTGGTTTTCCTATGTGGTGGTCTTTAACGTGCTTGGCGGGATCCTGCTGGTGACCGCGCTACGGCTGGTGAGCGCCAGCAAGCTGGTGAAGGAACGGCGCGACGACGCACCCGAGGACCCGGAGGCCGCGCACCACCCCGGTTAGGTTTCCACTCGGTGGGACTGTGAGATCGGGCTGCCCCGTTCGCACTCTTATTCTTGAATGGTGACTATTACCCAGGCCGTGCTTTCGTTCGCGGTGGTTGCCGGACTCCTTACACTCGTTCCCGGAATCGACACCGCGCTGGTTCTCCGCTCATCCATTTCCAAGGCCCGCAGTTTCACTTTCGCGACGGCCTTGGGAATCTGCACTGCCATGGTCTGGGGAGTTGCAGCCGCCGTCGGAGTCTCCGCACTTCTGGCCGCCTCCGATCTGGCGTACCGGATACTGATGCTTGCCGGCGCGGCGTACATGGTCTGGCTCGGCACGCACCCTACGAGCAAGGCCTGCCTCTACCTGGCGCGGTTGACGGGAGTGGATCGCAGCGCGCTGCGCGAGCTGTTGAAGCGCTCGCTCGCCGAGACGCTGTAGTCTCCGCTGGTGGCTGGTTAGCCGGGAATGACCCTTCCGTTAGGTTCCCCCTAACGGTGCGCGGAGGACGTCTTCGCGGCTGTAGTGACCCACGACGTCGAACAATCGCTTCGCGGTCATGCAGCGGCCCAGGTCGACGTCTGCGGTAACGATCCCTTCCTGGTCGTAGAGAGGACCTGCTATGGCCCGGCCCTGAACTGGCTCGAAGATCGCCGCGCCACCCCGTCCGAGGGCCTTGCCATCGTCTGGCAACTGAACCGGGAAATCATCGGGAAACGCAGAGCGCGGGATGTATTGAGGAGCCGAGACCACAAACGCGCCGGATTCGATCGCTATGTGGCTCATCGTGGAGATCCAGCCGTCATCGTCGTCGGCCGTTGGGGCCGCCCAGATCTGCACGCCCTGACGGTAGATCTCGTAGCGAGCGAGAGGCATGCGGTTCTCCCAGCAGATGAGGCCGCCAACCCGCCCGATTGGAGTCTCGATGACATTCAGGTCCTGGCCGTAACCGACGCCGTGGAAAAGGCGTTCGTGCATCGTGGGCATCAACTTGCGGTGCTTCCAAAGCAAACCCTCAGGACCAAGCAAGACCATGGTGTTGTAGAGGCTTCCGGGCCTGGCGGATTCCCTTTCGTTCACTCCGAGCACGCAGTAGATGCCGTGCTCGGCGCACGCCTTGATGAAAAGGTCGATGTGAGGGCCGGGGACGTCCACAGAGTTGGCCCAGAGACGGCTCCACATCTGATCAAATCCGCCGAACAGGACCGCGGCATGGGCCCAAGCACCTGACGGGTACAGCGGGATGAACGTTTCCGGGAACACCGCGAGTTTCACGCCCTCACCTGCTGCTTCGCCGAGGAGATGAAGCGCCTTTGACACCGTGGCCTCCGCATCGAGGATGACCGGAGTGGCCTGAATTGCAGCGATGCGCACAACACTTGCGGACATATCGAAACGTTGGACCCAATTCAACGCCTCGTCAATACTGCAGCGCTTCATCGATCAGCCATCCGGCGGGGGGCAGACTCTTGACCGCCATGCCGGCCCGGTCCAGCATGGAGAGACATGCTGGCGGTCTCCAGAGAGATGGAGGTTGACCATGGCCCGGGGAAATTTCGACCATCGGTTCTGGGTAGGACAAGTCCCCAGATGGGCCGGTGCCGCGGCGATGCTCGGCGGTGTGCTGTGCGTCCTTGCCGCCATCCTGCACAATCTGGAACCGGTCGGCTGCATCGGCATGGACTGCGAGACAACCGCCCTGCGTTCAGCAACGGGGTTTGTCCCTGTGGCGGCCGCCGCCGCATCCCTTCTCATACTGGTCGGGGTAGCCGGCCTGACACTTCTTGCCCAGCGATCCGGCCAACACCTGAAGCTTGCGAACGCCGGCCTGATTGCGGCCGCAGTCGGGTTCATCCTGCTGTTTACCGGCGGGCTCATCCAAGCAGCATTCTTCGCCGGCGACTTCCCGGGGATGCCCTACTTTGTCGTACCCGGGCTGCTGGCTGTCATCGCAGGCCTCCTGATGATCGGGGTCGTCATTCTCCGTTCCGGTGTGCTTCCCCGATGGCTCGGCATCTTCTTCGTGGTCAGCACTGCCGCTTTGCTGGCAGCCAATGAACAAACATCTGCCGTCCTGCTCGCCGTACCTTTTGGGCTCGCCATGGTGGCCGCCGGCTACTTCATGTGGGCAGGGGCGGCAGCCGTGCAGCCACCGCTCCCAGAAGCAGCGAGATAGCCGAACAAACCTCATCCAAACGAGGGTGAATCATTAGAATCGACCATGGTGGAAGTGAGAGCGCGTCCGCCAGCTTGAAGCCGACCGAAGCGAGTGCCGTGTAACTTAGGCATAACATCCCCCGGTCCGAGGACGCTCATGACTAACGCCCACACCACGCCGCGCTCATACAGTCTCCAGCGCGAATGGTCCCGGGCGTTCACCCTGATGTTGCTGGCCCTCCTGGTCGGCGCCGTGGTCACCATCGTCGGTGTCCGGTTTGTGGTGAACGAGATGGAGGATGCGGCCAGCCGGCTCCAGGCGGAATACGCCAGCGTGGCGGCACTCACTGATGCCCTCGAGACGCACGAACAGCTGGGGCAGCAGTTGCTGGCATCGGCACCGGTGAACAGGCAGGCGTTCGTCCTGGAGCAGCAGGACATTGAGCGGCTTTTCGAGAAGGCTGCCGCGGTCAAGGCTGCGGATAGTGGCCGGCCGGAGGCCCTGGCCGAGGCGCGCCGGGACTGGCGGGCCGGGCTGGAGAAGGGCGGCCTGTGGGGCGATAAAGCGCTCACCCGCACCGCCCACAACGTCGCCGACGCCGCGGCGCTTGCGGCCGCCAGCTCCAACGTGCGTACAAAGCTCGCGGCAGTACAGCAGTCGTCGCTGCAGGCCCTGGACCGGGGCCTCGTGGACACCCGCGCCGTGGAGAACCTCCTGGTGATTGGCAGGGTGGCACTGTTCCTCGTGGTCATCGGCGCCACGCTGTACTTCCGCCGCCGCATGGTCAAGGACCTAAAGCGGCCCCTCAACGCCCTGCGCCACGGCGTCCTGAAGCTGCAGGCCGGGGACTACAGCCACCGCCTGGGTGTCGCGCGGCGCGATGAGCTGGGCGACGTGGCAGTGGCGTTCAACGGGATGGCCGCCGCGCTCCAGGACAGCCACACCGCCCTGACCTACCGTGCCACGCACGATGAGCTCACCGGGCTCGGCAACCGGGCGGCACTCGCTGAGCGGCTGGCGGCGTCGTTCGAACCGGACACGGGCATCCGGACCCGGCACGAGGGCCTGCTGTTCATCGACATCGACGACTTCAAGGACGTCAACGATTCCTTCGGCCACGAGTGCGGCGACGCACTGCTTGTGCAGCTGGCGCAGCGGCTGCGGGCCAGCGTCCGCAGCCAGGACCTGGTGGCCCGGCTGGGAGGCGACGAGTTCGCCGTCGTGGTGGTGGATTACGACGACGGCACTCCCGCGACGGGGCCCGTCGCCGACAGGATTTACCAGTCACTCAGCGCGCCTTTTGTGATTGACGGGAGGTCGCTGCACGTCTCCCTCAGCATGGGCGTTGCACAGCGGACGGCGGACGCCGCGGATGTCACGGAACTGCTGCGGCAGGCGGACTCGGCCATGTACCGGGCGAAGCACGGCGGCAAGGCGAGGTACGAAATTCATGGCGGCGGTTGAGTTGGCCACGTTCGGTCGTTGAGCCTGATGACGGCGGGCTGGTAGTCATTTACGCATTCTTTTACATGAACACTTGACTTGAACATTCGTCCATGTAACGGTTGTCACAGCACGGTGATCCACCTCACGATGACGCGATGTAACTGACATTCACCGGGCATGTCTTTGTAAAAGATTTTCGGCTAAGGAAACGGTTGAAGCCATGAATGATGCAGGCACCATTCATTCCCCGGCAGTGACGACGGGGAATGCAATTGATTTCTGGGCAGCGAAGCCCCTGGAAGCCCTTGGAGGCGATTATGGGCGGCTGCGCTGCCGGTTCATAAATGCCCATCCGGTGGGCAGCTGGGATGACTTTGTACTCTCGGAATGGACGTTGGATTCCTGCGCCTGGGAGGACTTCCACCCGCACAGTGAGACTGCTTTCGTGCTCGAAGGCGAACTCCATATTGAGAGCCAGGGCAAGACTGTCGTCCTGAGGCCGGGCGATTCGGCGCGTGTGAATCCGGGCGGCGTGGGCCGGTACTGGGCTCCCGTCTATGCGCGGATGGTCACCATTTATGGCCCCAACCCCGAAGGCCTGGAATCGCACTCCTTCAAGTACTCCGAAGTCTGAGCTCGCAGCACCAGTAGAAGTTTTAAGTAACTCCTTGAAAGGAAAACAAATGACACAACAGACAGCCTCCATCTCCGCGGCCCTCATCCGCGACGCGAAGAATGCTACGGAGCTGGACGATTGGGGCCCCTGCCCTGAAGCAACCGGACAGCAGATGGACACCCGCGGCATCTATCTGTGGAAGGACGAAAACGGTGCCGAATCCGGCATCTGGGAATGCACCGCAGGACCCTCCCGCTGGGTTCTTGAAACGAACGAATTTGTGCACGTTCTTTCAGGCTCGATGACCATCACCCCGGACGGCGGCGAACCCGAGCTCGTGGGCCCCGGAACCACGGTCTTCATCCCCCGGGGCTGGCGCGGTAACTGGGAGATTCACGAGACACTGCGCAAACTCTATGTGATCTTCTGATCACGAATAAAAGCTATCAACAGAGAACCATTCCAAAACAAAGGTGAACGGCTCTGGCAAAGACAGTCAGAGTTTCGCAACACTATCCACAGGAAAGATCATGGAAGCCACAAGACTAGGAACATTCACGAAGGCCGGATCTATCCACAAAGTGGAAAACGGCTTTATCGGACTGCCGTCAATGAACGTCCCAGGAGTCGACGCCGCCATCGGCGACTCCCTCACCCACCCCAACGGTTCAGTCATGAGCTCCGGATTCTTTGAGCTCAAGGCCTCCGCGCCACTGGTCTACACGTACACGTGCGACGAAATGAAGGTTGTCGTGAAGGGTGAATTCATCCTCACCGACCGGGCGACAGGGGAAGTGACCCACGCCAAGGAGCGCGACGTACTCTTCTTCCCCATGGGAGCAGAAATTACCTTTGAGACCCCCGACTACGGCCTGGGTTTCTTCACTGCTCACGGCTCGATGTCATCCTAAAGCAGCTCTAAGCGGCTCGGTTCATGGCCGCCACCATCAGGGGGCGGCCATGAACAAGGGCAAACAAGGACATAGGCCCTAAACGCCGGCTTTAACCAGGAGCGCATCGATCATCATGAAGAACTGGGCGCTGTGATCGGCAGCCTTCGGGTCGGTCATGTACTGGATGGCCGCGCCGTCGTAAATCATCAAAAAGAGTCTCACCAGCGTCGGGAAGCCTACGCGGCACTCCTCCCCGCTGTTTTGGGCGGCTGAGGAAAATATGTTTCCCAGCTCCACTTCATAGGCCGGATAAATTTTCGCAGCCAGCGGGCTGACCGCGGCATTGCGTGTTGCCCAGAGAATGAGTTCGATCTCGGCAAGTATGCTTGCCGGTTCTTCCTCCAAAGCGCGCCAGTAGCCTTCGGCCACCTGCTCCACAGCCTTGCGCAAGCCGAGGTGGACCGGGACGTCGCTGGAAAAACGGCTCAGGTTCTTCAGCCAAGCCTCGGCGGCCTTGTCCATGAGCTCGTCTTTATCGCTGAAGCAATAATGGGCCGTGGCCAACGGGGCATTAGCCTCCTTGGCAATGGCACGCATAGTCACCGACTGAATACCCTCACGGCGCATGATTTCAACCGTGGCTGCAATCAGCTGTTCTTTTCGTTCCGACGCGGCTACCCGCATAGACCACTCTCCATTCCTCGGTACCGCCGAAGACCGTATCCTGGCTGTGGATGCAACAGCCAGGATACGGTCCGGATCGCCAAAATCCGGTAGTTACCTCGCGGCCAGGATGTCGCCTACGGCAGGCGAGCCGGTGTCCACATCCTGCGAAGGTCCCTCCAAGTACCGCTTCATGGAGTCATCCATGGCATTGAGCCAACGGGTGTGGTGCTTGGTCGCCATTGTCCCGGTGACCACGGAGCGGTGGAGCATGTCGCGGTATCCCAGGATGTCATCGTGTTTGTGGTGCATCCAGTCCTTGAACAGCTGGCAAACAGCGTCCAGGTCAAAGGACGGGTAATCCGTGGCCTCGATGAGCTCCCGCAGGTAGTCCGTCTGGAAGTCGGCCTCGGCGTCGTGATCGGTCAGCGCGGCCTGGCGTTCAAGCCACGCATCGATGTCCTTTTGGCGCTCGGCAAGGGACGGCAGCTCAATCACGCCGGTCATGACGTCGCGGGCAAACCAGGCCTGCGCGTCAAACATGTTGAAGGTGTAGTACTGGTCCTGCGCACCCAGGTAGAAGAGGTTGGTGTTCTGCTGCCACACCACACCCTTGTAGAGGTTGCCCGGGTACAGCACGTTCGGCGACTTCAGTGAGAGTTCGCTGGGCAGGTACGGATACTTGTGCTGGTATCCGGTGCAAAGTACGACGGCGTCAAAGTCACCCTGGGTGCCGTCGCTGAAGTGTGCGGTGGGGCCGCTGAAGTGGGTGACGAGCGGGCGCTCCACCGTATTCGCCGGCCAGTCATAGGCCATGGGGGTTGTGCGGTAGCTGAGGGTGATGGAGGCAGCGCCCATCTTGTGGGACTGCATGCCGATGTCCTCAGCGGAGTAGCTGGAGCCGATCATCAGCAAATTCTTGCCATAGAACCGCTCTGCGCCGCGGAAATCATGGGCATGCAGCACTTCACCCGGGAACGTCTTGATGCCCTTGAACTCCGGGACTGACGGGACGGAGAAGTGGCCGGTGGCAACCACCAGTTTGTCGAACACGTGCGTTTCGGTTTTGTTGGTTTTCAGGTCCTCCACCGTCAGCGTGAATTCCTGGGTGTACTCGTTGTAGCTGGTGTGCCGCGCCACGCTGCTGAAGCGGACGTACTTGCGGACGTCGGACTTCTCCACGCGGCCCTTGATGTAGTCGAAGAGGACTTCGCGGGGCGGAAAGGACGAAATAGGACGGCCGAAGTGTTCGTCGAAGGAGTAGTCCGAGAACTCCAGGCATTCCTTGGGTCCGTTGGACCACAGGTGGCGGTACATGCTGGAGTGAACCGGCTCGCCGTGGGCATCCAGCCCGATGCGCCAGCTGTTGTTCCACTGCCCGCCCCAGTCGTCCTGCTTCTCAAAGCACATGATGTCGGGGATCTCGGCCCCTTTTTGGCGTGCTGATTCGAATGCCCGCAGTTGTGCCATGCCGCTGGGGCCTGCACCGATGATTCCTACTCGAAGTGTCATGCTGCTCTCCTCTTCCAAAATTTATGGGCGCCGATGAGTGGCTTTGTGAATTAGGTTGCGCTGGACAGTGCTTACGGGTTGAAGGTGCGGTCGCCGGCGAAGAATCCCAGGCCGTACTCGGGGGTCTCGAACTTAACGGTGGTGCCCTTGGGGAAGAACAGCACATCGCGTTCCTTGGCGTGCGTCACTTCACCTGTGGTCTGGTCCGTGAGGATGAATTCACCCTTGATGACAACCTTCATTTCGTCGTAGGTGTAGGTGTACACCAGCGGCTCGGAAGCCTTCAGCTCGAAGAATCCGGCGCACATGACGGAGCCCTCCGGGTTGTGGAGCGAGTCGCCGATGGCAGCAACAGTCCCGGGCTCGTTCATCGACGGCAGTCCGATGAAGCCGTTTTCTACCTTGTGGATGGATCCGGCCTTGCTCAGTGTTCCTACGAGGGTGGTTTCCATGGTTTCTCCTGTGAATTGGTGAAAAGTTCGTAACAACTAATCAGTGAACTGTGTATTTTCGGTGGCTATATGGCGCCAATTGGGATTGCGCTTTTGGCGCATAAGGGACTGCATTAAAGGTCACCTCTGAAACCGGGTTATGGCTCCGGGAGGACTGGTTGCAAATCCGACATTCCTGATTCTCTAAAGACCGGTTAAGCTCGGCTCTGAACTTTCCGATGTGAGGTGAATCACGTTGTCCGTCCAATGACTTTCACATGAACGGCCGTACAAGTCAATCGTTCAGGACAACTTTTGCGGGATTATTTTTTGAGAACTGACACTCACATGCGAACCCTGGCGACGATCCACATTCCTCCTCATGGACCCTTGACTGGGACGCCTGTCAATGTCAGAGTAATCGAATCCGTGATCCACATCACGTTGATGCACTTGATTTTGGATTCACCGAAAGTTTCCTAAGCAGGCTTCCAATTGAAGAACGGTGAAAGATTATGTCCACAGCCACCCAGGCCCCGTCACTGACGACCGGGCAATCGATCGACCTCTGGTCAGCGAAGTCCATGAAGGTCATGAAAGACGAATGGCCGCGGTTGCGCTGCCGGTTTGTCAACGCGGATCCCGTAGGCCGATGGGAGGACTTCATACTCTCGGAATGGGAACTGGAAGCCTGCGGCTGGGAAGACTTCCACCCGCACTCCGAAACGAACTTCGTCGTGGAAGGCGAGCTTTACATCGAGTCCGAGGGCAAAACTGCCATCCTGAGGCCCGGTGACACAGCACGCGTAAACCCCGGGCAGCTGGGCCGATACTGGGCACCCGTCTATGCCCGCATGGTTACCGTCTACGGACCCAACCCCGATGGCGTGGAGTCGCACTCCTTCCGGTACTACGAACTCTGAGCTTCAGACTCCTTCACAGCCGGTCCAGGCTCGCCGCCGGCATCAACTCCCCACGGCCATTCCCTCACGTTCAGAGGGAGTAGTCCGCAGAAATCCACCCAAGCACAACCATAAGTGCTTCTGCATTTCTGTAAATCAACCGCCATAAGGCGGAAAGCATCATCTCATTTCACCTCGGCAGACCCCGGAAATCCCTTCGGTCCTGAGGGCAATGCACCGACATACTTGCGCGGTAATCTCTCTCGCATTCTCCGATTTCCCAACAAGTCCATGCAACTGCACATTGCAGTTGCAGTATTTGTCGAGCCATAAATCGTTTTGAAGATAGCGATGTATGGCTTGCCCATTATGTGTGCGCACCCCGCGGGTCGTTCGGCGTCTTTAAACAGCCACCTACCGCACGGGAATGAACTAGCGCAGCCAATTTAGATGTTCAAAACACTGGTTATTCAAACCAAAACACCAGGCGACTCGAAGTCGTCTTAGGAGACTCTTATGAGTAAAAATCTTTCGGATGGCGTTGGTCACCTGGAAAGGTCCATCAACTGGAAGCAGGGTCTGGCCATTGCGCTGGGCGTACCTTTATTGATTCTTCCTTCCCTGGGCTACCTGCCGATGTATATGGCCGCCGCAGCAATCATGGTCTGGGGGTTGTCAGTCATCCAGGGCTTCATCCAGAACGCTGCCTACGCTGAACTGGCCACCACGTTTCCCAAGGCCAGCGGCCTGCCAGGTTTCGCGCAGCACGTCTTCCGCACCGAGAACTATAAAGGCAAGTACGACAAGGGCAAGCTGATCGGCGGCTTCTCCGCCTGGAGCTACTGGTTTGCCTGGAACCCGGTCCTGGCGATCTTCGCCATCCTGGTGGGCGGTTACCTGCATGGGCTGTTTCCGGTGCTGGCCGAAAACTTTACCGAATATCAGCTCACGTTGATCTCCGGCCTGGTGATCTTTACGGGACTGTCCATTGTTAACTGGTTCGGCCTCAAGGATGGCGCCATCCTGGGTTATGTCCTGGCGGCTGTTTCTTTGATACCGCTGGTTATCCTCACCGTGGCACCTTTTGCCACCGGACACGTTGACATGGCCAATATTACCGGCAACTGGTGGCCGTCTGACTGGGCCTGGGACATGCACCACGTCCTGATTCTCTTTGGCATCTTCGCTATCGCACAGTGGAGTGCCTGCGGTTGGGAGACCGCAGCCATCTACGCCCCCGAATACAAAAACCCGTCCAAAGATGTCCCGAAAGCCCTGTTTTCCTGTGGCGTCGTCTGCTTCCTCTCATACGTGCTGGTTCAAGCAGCAGTCATCGGCGTGCTTGGTGTTGAGGGTGTGATGGCGGAGCCTGTCTCGCCCCTGATTCCGGTGGCCCAGGCCGTCTTTGGCCAGGCCGGTTCAGTCATCACCATCATCATGCTGATCGCCGCCATGATCCTCATCATCCAGACGGCCTACCTTGGCTCTTCCCGCGCCATGCACTCCATGACGACGGAAGGGAACCTGCCCCGTGTTTTCGGAAAAACGAATCGCCACGGAACACCCTTTGTTGCCATGTTCGTCACCGCCGCGTTCAACATGGTCCTGATTTCCATGGGATCCATGGCTGCAATTCTTGCGGCCGCCGCGATTGGCTACACCTGTGCCAACGGCATCAGCCTGTTCGCCTACGTCAGGGCCAAAAAGCACCCGGCCTTTGCCACGCTGGAAAGGCCCTTCAAAGCGCCCAAGGGCTGGAAGCATGTCGCCATGATCTTTGGCCTGTTCAACCTGCCGCTGTGCCTGATCGGTGTGGTCTACCTGAACAGCCAGGAGATTGGCTGGACCTCGACCTGGCTCGGCTTCCTCGTTTTGTCGCTCTACATCCCCATTTGGTTCTATTCCCAGCGCGAATCGGGGCGCTCGAACAACGAAGCAGCCACTGCCGGCTCCTTGGCCAACGATTCAGATAACGATGCCGAAGACCTGGAAACGGTACCAACTTCCAGGTGACAGCGATTTGTTCAGGATGAGTGCCGTCGTCGTAATGAATTACGACGACGGCACTCCCGCGCAGGCCCGGTGGTTGAGCCTGTCGAAACCTCAGACGCTCGGCACCGCTGTGTTGGTTTCGACATACTCCTTGATGTCCACCAACGTCTTCCGGCGAGCCCGGAGGAGTAAGTTGGCCAGCGGCTCAAGGAGCCTGTTGAAACCGGTGAGATTGGCCTGCACCCAGAACCGAAGCAAGGTTTCCCCGTGCTCGGCGGGTGCCACGGACAGCCGGAACACGATGCGGCTGCCCGGGCTGTCATTGTGCATAACAACGAGCCGGTCCTGGTCGAAGACGACGCACTGATAGTCGGTCTCGTGGCGCCACACGAGCAGGTCAAGGCGCTCCATGACAGCCTTGCTGCCCACGCGCATGGGACCTTCCGTCAGTGGACGGATGGCTACTATCCCGTCCTCCCACTTGGGCTGCGTCTCAAAAAGATGTGTTCCCACCACGTCGAAGACGATGGACGGCGGCCGGTGGATGTAGATCGAGCCGTCAAAAGTGGCCATATGCAGCACTCCTCCCCGGTCAATCCGATGGCGGTAATTTACGCCTCCGCGGGAAGCCCGTCTACACCGGCACCTGCAGTGATGCCGTCCAACACCCTGCGCAGGCCCCAGAGGTATTGGTCCGTAGAGATGTAGCCGGCCATCACTCCCGCGACCGCTGCGGATAGTGGGTGGGTGTCGGCGGGGATGGCGGAAAAGCCGGCCCGGCGCGCGCTGACCCGTTCTGCTTCCGAGCGTCATCGGTTCCGATCCCTCTTGACAAGCTACTGAACGGTGTCCAACCTTTGTACATCGCACAGCCTCCGTACGATGCACAGCATTCTCCGAAAGCCGGACATCATGGCTGCCTCACATCCCCAGACGAAGACTCTTCGAGCGACCGGTGCTTTGTTCGTGGTGAGCGCGCTGGCGTTCGCTGCGGCCGCCACCACCCTGTCGGTGTCGTTCGACTGGCCGGACATTCTGCGGGAACCTCCCAGCGTTGTGCTGCCCGCCTTCGACGCCGGCGGCGCCGGGCTGGTCTGGACCTGGTTCGCCACGGCCTGGACGTACGGACTCCTGGCCGTTCCGATCCTCTTGCTTCCTGCAGCGCTCGGCCTACGGGACCATCCGGCCATGCGGGTGGCCACCTACGCGGGCGCCGCCTCGGTGCTCCTGTCCGTCATCGGATTCCTGCGCTGGGTTTTCGTGGTCCCGCCGCTCGCTGCCTCCTACGTCACCGGGGATGCCACCACACAGGCTGCCGTGGACGCTGCTTGGACCGCCCAGCACCAATTCGGCGGAGCCCTGCTCGGCGAACACTTGGGCCAGCTGCTGGTCATCGGCTGGTCGATGGCCCTCAGCGTGATCATCCTGCGCAGCGGAATCCTCCCTCGCTGGCTTGGTGCCGCGGGACTGATCGTCAGCATCCTTTACCTGCTGAACCAGGGCGACATCCTTGCCACGGCCCTGCCCGGATTCCCGGTCTGGGACCTGGCCGGCCTCCTCGGCAGCACCGGCTGGGGACTGTGGGTGGCCGCACTGGGCGTGTTCATCCTGATCCGTTCCACCCGCCGCACAGGTCCCGCCGCCACCTAGTGCCGGCGCTGATGGACTTCCCCGGCCGGCAGGATGCGGGGCCTCGCAGGATTGGTGTTGTCCACTACCCGGGTTGCACGTTGCCACGGCTGAGCGGCCTCGAAATAGAGCCGCTGGCCACCCACATACCTGCGCATCGACTGATGTTCGGGGTCCGGGTGGCTCCCGTCGCGCACAGCCATTCGCCGGGCCGTCTCCGTAAAGGGAACGTCGAGGAAGCACGAGTAGTCCCAGCATTCCGCGAGTTCGTCACGGTGAAGAAACATGCCCTCGACGATCACCACGGCGTCCTCTGGCGCCTGGCGTATCGGAGGGCCTGGCCTGACATCCTTCCGGTGGTCGGTGGCAGCCGGCCGGTAGCACCCGTTCCCTCCTCGTCCCAGCGGAACGAGGACATCACGAAACAGCGTCTCGTAGTCATAGGTATCGAGCCAGAATCCTTCCGGGGACTCCCGCCCCCGCTGGTGCCGAACATCCCGGAGGTTCAGGAAGTCGTCCACGCGGATGACGATTACTGGCCTCTCACCGATGACTGCCGCAAGGTCATCGGCAAACGTGGATTTGCCGCTTCCGTCCACACCATCGACGGCGATGAGGCTTCGTCCCATCCCCTCAGGCAGGAACTCCTTGGCCAGCGAGCGCAGCAAGACGGTCCTGGCCGCCGTCGGGCGTGATTCACTCATCCGCCCATGCTGCCATCTGGCCGCGGCTGACGGTGACAACCGGCGGTCACCCACTCAATCACCACATGGGGTGATGGCTGGTCATCCTGCCCCGCCGTAGCTTCGAACTGTCCCCGGCACCTTTCCTGGGTCGCGACGACTAGCTATAGGCGGCCGTCGCTTCATGCATCACCTAGAGTCAAGAGCCTCTGATGTCCTCAACTATTCAGGTTTACCTGCCAGCCGCACTTATCAGGATTTCCGCATTAGCCGGATTTCTCTCAGCAGGCATCCTGCTGGTGAACGCGGCCAAGCGGGCAGGAATCATCCCCACGTCACCTTTCACCCAGCTGGCTGCACCGATTGCTCAACTCGCCGCCATCGGTCTGGTGATCGGGATCTATGTGCTGGTTTCGCGCCGGGCTGGGGCGCTGGGAGCCGCAGGCGCCGCGATCTCCGTGGTGGCACTTGCCGGCCTCGTAGGGGTTGAGTTTGTCCTCAACCTTGTCTTTCCCTACGTTGATCCCAGTGTTATCGCTGCCCTACGTGCTGGCCCGCTGGGTATCGCCCTGGCCGGGGTCTCGGTGCTGTTCCTCCTCGGTACGGTGGTCTTTATGCTGGCGCTCTGGCGCAGCTCAAGCTTGCCGAAGGCGGTGGTGGTCCTCTACACCGCGAGTGTCATCCCGATAGCCTTCCGTACCGTCTTTCCGGAAACGGTGCTGCAGCTGGGCCTGGTCGGACTGGCCCTGGCTATCGTTTGCCTCGCCATCTGGGCGCTGAGGAACGTCCCCGAAATCGCCGGCGGGACCGCGGGCCGGGAACTGGCAGAAAAGGTGACCCACTAGTCAGCATCGGGAACCCGGACCTCCACAACCATGAGCTTCGGGTGGCTGAGGCAGCGACCTACCGGACGTCGTCGTTCGCGTTCACACGGCCGTACACCCAGTAGGTGCCGTTTGCCGCCGATTTTGTAAGGCTGAGCCGGTGCCGCAACCGCTCGTTTAGTGAGGGCGGACTTGGAGTCTTGTGTGGCTGCCCATCGAGGAAACAGCAGCGGCGACGGCGGCGGCCAGGGCTGGGAGGTAGAACCAGCCGATGCTTGCGGACGCGATGACGACGAAGACAACAAGAGTGACAGTAGTCGCGACCGACACTGGAATCAGTGCACGCCCTCGTATCAGGAGCGGCAGCGCGGTCAGGGCCACGGGGATGAGCAACGGCACGAAGATAGACGGCCCTGCTGTCTCAAGCAGGGCCGGATGGCTGACCTGCTCTGGCCCTGCTTGAGACAGCAAGAACCTGGCGAACGTTTCTGGAATCCTGATGGCGTTTCATATGACTCTCCGGTTGAAGCTGTATAGGTCAACGAAAGCATGGCTAGGGCGATTCCACGAGAGGACAGCTGGGCTCGAACAAACCCGTGAGCGTTGCCGATATGCCCCTCCCCTGGGACGAATTGCGGTGCAAAGGAATTACTTCGCTAAATCATGGAACCGGCGGTAGTGACCGGACACTATGAGGTATGGGCGAGGAAATGGGTGTCTCGGATGAAGTGTTGTGGCATCGGGTTGTCAACGGAGATGGTGACGCCTTCGGGGTCCTTTTCGACCGCCATCACAACCGGGTATGGCGGCACGCTGTAAAAGTCCTGAGGCTCCCTCACGTGGCTGAGGACGTGGCGGCTGTGGTCTTCTATGAGGCTTGGCGCCGGCGGGCCGATGTCCGAATGGTCAATGGCTCCTTATTGCCCTGGTTGTTAATCACGACCAACAACACGCTGCGTAACCACGTCCGTCAGCAGCGCCGCTATCGACATTTCCTCAACCAGCTCCCACCGCCGGAAGATGCAGCCGACATTGCCGACAGCATTGCTGACACTGACGAATCCCAGCTCAAAGCCTCTGCCCTCCGGGAAGCTTTCGCCCAGCTGCGGCCGCCGGAACGCGATGTTCTCACCCTGTGTGTTGTCGAAGGCATGGGCGCCAGAGAGGCCGGCGCTGCCCTTGGCATCGCGGACGGGACGGTGAAGTCCCGTCTTCACCGCGCCAAATCAAGACTCGGGGCCTTGTACAGCCAGGTCATGCATGAAGAAGAAGTTGACGCCCAGACGACTCTCGGACGGAGAACATCATGAGCACACCCCAGTTCCAAGCCGACCGGCGGGAGGCTTTGCGTCAGCAGCTCGTCGATATGCCCACGCTGGCCGGCGCGGAGGACCCCCTCCGTTACAGACCCGGCACGGAGACTCCCCGCCGTCGGCTCCGCCGTTCAGGGAATCAGGATTCCCGTTTGCGGGTCAAGGACGGCGCAGCGCCCCGTCCCCGGCTCGCCAGGCGTGTCCTGCTGACCGCCGCCACGGCTGCTGTCGGGGCCCTTGTCGTCGGGCAGATCAGTGTCACTGCCCAGAGCGCCCACGCGGCCGGGGTCCTGCGCGCCGCGGCAGAGCAGACAATGACGTTTGTGGATCCGGTAGCCAAGCCGGGCGAATACTTGCTTGTCCACACGCACGCCAATTGGAGTGTCTCCAGTGTGGACACATCCGGGAACATGAGCACCAGGATGAATGCACAAACGATTGACGTCTACGTTCCCGGGAACCGAGACGAGGAATGGGTGCTCGATCGGGACTGGGGAGACGTGGGCCCTGCGCCCATGGATGACGGTGTGATCCGGGCCAAGGACGGACGCTTTTATGGAGGTCCCTGGACACCGCTAAGTGACGAAGAGCTGGATGCCCTGCCGCGGGACGGGCGGGCTTTGTACGACCACTTCAACGCCCAGTATCAGGGCGGTTCCGCCTCCCGGGACGAGGACAATTTTGTCCGGATCACCGACCTTTTGAGGTTGGGACTTGTCCCGGCTGACCTCCGTGCGGGTCTCTACGAGGCGTTGGCCCTGATTCCCGGGGTGACTGCCAGCGACCAAGCGAACTTCGACGGCAAGGCTGGCATCGCCATCGGCCGCACAGAGCCTCTTCGTGCAGGACAAAGGGCTGAAATGATCATTGACCCTGGCACCGGCTTGGTCATCGGCGAACGAAGCATCATGACTTACGCAGCCTTCGGCTTCGGCTCCAACGAAGTCGTTGGCCACACAGCCATCGACTACCGAATCGTGAATGAAGCCCCTCAATAGACCGGGCAAGCAGAAACCTCTGCGTCTCGAAATCGCCGTCAAGTGCCCTGAGGAACCTACTCCAATTGCGGGTCAGGACGATAAAATAGACCATGTTGGTCTTCATCGCCGTAGCCATCGGACTCCTGCTTTGGATTGCTTTCCTTCTGGCCGTTATGGTCCTGTCCGGCGCTGCCTGGACCCTGTCTAGGCTAGGGCTCTGGATGGTGGAACTCTTGGCCGGGCCTGATCAGCAGAAAGTTGCCAGCGTCAGGGGGACCCCGCCCCAGGTCCAACGCCGCGTCGCCCACCCGACCCCGCCCCGGTCTGCACCGCCGGTCCGAGACCGGGAACCGCACCCGGCACAGGCCCCGGCCTCGTCCGAGATCTGGCCCAAATGGACTCCTGCCCACCGGCGCTATGTCGATGAGGAGCTGACCCTCTGGCAGGAGCAGTTCGACGCGCTGATCTCCCACAGGTAGGCGCTGCCCCAAATCGACACAGTTTGTCACGCAGTTAACCGGGCATTCACACGCGACTCACAATCTGTCCAACCGGCCTGCCTACGGTCGAACCATGGACAACATTTCACGCAGATCCCTCCTTTCCGCCGGCCTCGGGGCCGGGCTCGTCGCCGCCTGGCCGGGTGCCGCCGTCGCCGTTTCAACCGCGGACGACGCCGGTCTCCGCACCGATCCGTTCCTGCTGGGCATCGCCTCCGGCGAGCCGTGGCCGGACGGCTTCGTGATCTGGACCCGGCTGGCGCTGGACCCCATCGCCGAGGATGGCCTTGGCGGCATGCCCTCCCGCAACGTCGCGGTCGCATGGGAGGTCGCTGAGGACGCAAACATGCGCAAGGTAGTAGCCCGCGGCGTCGAGCCTGCCCGGATCGAAACCGCGCACTCGGTGCATGTGGAGCTCAGGGGCCTCCGCCCGGGGCGCGAATACTTCTACCGGTTCCGCACCGGCAAGCACGTCAGCGTGGTGGGCCGCACCCTCACCAGCCCTGCGCCGCACGAGACGCCGGCGGCGCTGGCCATGGCGTTCGCCAGCTGCTCGCAGTACGAGCACGGCTACTTCACCGCCTATTCGCGGCTGGCCCAGGACCACCCGGACCTGGTGCTGCACCTGGGCGACTACCTCTACGAGTACAAGAAGGAAAGCTACGTGATCGGCGGCGGCAACCCGCGCGACCACCAGGGCCCCGAGACCACCACCCTGCAGGGCTACCGGCAGCGCCACGCTCAGTACAAGTCCGACGCCGACCTGCAGGCCGCGCACGCCATCGCGCCGTGGCTGGTGGTGTGGGATGACCACGAGGTGGACAACAACTGGGCGGACGAGGTCCCCGAAAACAAGGACGCCAACCAGCTCAACGACACTACCGAGCGTTTCCGGCAGCGCCGGTCCGCCGCGTTCCAGGCGTACTACGAGAACATGCCGCTGCGGGCCTCGTCCGTGCCGGCCGGTTTCGACATGAAGATCTACCGCACCATCCAGTGGGGCCAGCTGGCCAACTTCCACATGATGGACACCCGGCAGTACCGCGACGACCAGCTCGCCGGCGACGGCTGGAAGAAGAACGTCACCGAGCGCCTGGCCGAGGACCGCACCATCACCGGCGCCGAGCAGGAGAAATGGCTGCTGGACGGCTTCAGGAACTCCACGCAGCGCTGGGACATCCTGGGCCAGCAGGTCTTCTTCGCGGAGAAGGACCGCGCGCAGGCGCCGGAGATCGACGACGTCTCCATGGACGGCTGGGACGGCTACGCCGCCTCGCGCCGCCGCATCACCCAGGGCTGGGTGGACGCGAACGTCCGCAACGCCCTGGTCCTCACCGGCGACGTGCACCGCAACTGGGCCAACGACGTCAGAGTGGACTACAAGGACCCTACCTCCCCCGTGGTCGGCTCCGAACTGGTCTGCACCTCCATCACTTCCACCGGCAACGGCACCGGCTCCACGGTGGATCCGGTGATGGCCTGGAACCCGCACCTGAAGTTCTACAACGACAACCGCGGCTACGTGAACACCCGCATCACCAAGGATGCGCTCACGGCCGACTTCCGCGTCCTGGACTATGTCACGACGCCGGGCTCCCCCGTCAGCACGCTGGCCTCCTTCGCGATCCAGGACAGCGTGCCGGGCCTTATCGGTGGTTGAGCCTGTCCCCCGGTGGTTGAGCCTGTCGAAACCGACACCCCCGGTGGTTGAGCCTGTCGAAACCCACCGGGGGTTGAGCCTGTCGAAACCCACCGGGGGTTGAGCCTGTCGAAACCCACGGGGGGTTGTTCCCCCTACCCGGCGGCTAAAGCGTCGAGAAGTAACCCGAGTACAGTCTCCTCATGCACTGCACGGCCACGGCTGCGCATTGCTGCCCCAAGCTCGGGGTCCCACACGGGCGCGATGTGGTTGCCGACTAGCTCCGGCCCGTCGAGTCGTACAGCCTGAAGGTAGTTGTCAGACGTCATCTGCCACGGTCGGGCCCTGCATCTCGCGATCACACGGTTGGCGATGGCGATACCCGGCCAATCGAAGTCACCGTGGTAGTGCAGGGCTGCGCCAGCTCGCGCGAGCTTGTCGAGCAACTTATCTACTACCAGGTTGGGTTCACCGGCAGTGCAGACGGCCGCCCAGCCGTCCGCACCGCGCTCGGCGAGTCCCTCGATCACTCGTGGATTCTCGCAGATGAGGACCCGCATTCCAGCAGCGGGAGCAAACGAACCCATCCTCCGGAGGTCCCATTCCGTCACGTGCACGGGATCGCCTGCGTCAGCCGCGTCATTTAGCCGTCGACCGGACGGTTCCTCAGAACTCACGCGAATCCGCCAGACGAGACAGGTTCGCGAGAGTAGGTCCGGTTCGACGCCATGGGACGCCCAGAGCTGTTCTCGTTCGCGGGTACCATCTGGCTGAGGCATCCCCGCGGCTGCCGCAAGTCCGCGCAGGACGACTTGGTGGAGAAGTCGGTCGCGGTCGAGCGCATGGGCATCGCCAACGAGCCTCGCGCCTAGCTCCACCCGTGACTGCGCCTGCGGGTCTCGTTCGTTGTCGGTCAGTTCGCGTAGCACCTTCGCCGCTTCTCGAATTGTTCGCTCGGAGTCCTTCCGATTTGTCAGCAGCCCTGTACTCCTGAGGCCAGCAATCCACTCAGATGCCCACGGTGCGGTTACCAGCTCGGCAGCAAGATTAAGAGGTCGCTCACGTCGTTCGTGTCGTGCAGCGCGCGCAGCAGGCCGGTTCTCCAAGGGAGTCACATATAGCGCCGCGAGCACGGCTTCCAGCCCACCCACGCCTGACCGCTCCCGGAGGCGCGCGTCGAGTGTCAGAAGGTCAACCCAAACAGAGTCCCTCATGATTGTTCGACCCAGTACCGCTCCGATCGCATGACGCTCCTCGCGGGCCGAGGCTGTGACTAGAACCCGTCCCCGGGCGTCGAGACCGGCCTTCTCGAAACGCGAACGGACACGGTCCCACATGGGGCTTAGCACGGGATCGGCGATCCACTCTGGCAGCACATTCATCCGAGCGCGTGGAGGGTTTGCCCGTCCCACCGGTGTTTGTAGTGTGCAATCCCCCGCTGACTCGGGTCGCGAAGGGCCTCGTAAATCGCTAGAGAGGGCACAGTGTCGTGGTCGCCCCACAATCGCTCACTGGTAATCACGAAGTCAAGGTCAAGTTGGACCAGTAGTCCGAACAGCAGTGGGTGGGTACGCGCGTCAATCTTAGGGAAGGCGTCGTCGAGCAGCACCAGGCGGGGAGCATATGGTGCTGCACCAGCGAGTGAAGTGAAATGAGCAGCCGCTGCGGCGAACAGCGGCAGATAGCAGAGCACTTTCTGCTCACCCTGGGACAGTGGGGAGCGCCGATGGAGCCGCTCCCACTTGCCAAGCCCTTCAGGACGTGAATATCGAATAGTGAACTCCGACCAGGTCCGGTAATCCAGGGAGGCGGCCAAGTGCTCGCCGTACGATAGCTCTGGCCGCTGTCCTCGGGATGCCTCGATGAGGCGGTGAAGCGCATCGCGGAGAGTCGCCCGCTCCTCGGGGATCAGCGCCCCCACGGGCTGGGCCAGCAGCTCGACTGCGGCATGGGCCTCCCGGGGCACGTCGTCGCGGAGTTTCCAATCCAGCTTCACTCGAATCCCCTGTGACGTGGTCACTTGAGCGAGTTGTTCGTTCATGGCGGTGACGAGTTCCTCTCCATCGCGACGGCATTTCCGGATTGCATCGCCCAGCTCGCCCAGTATGTGCTGTTCGAACTGCTGCTTCTCCCGCTCTGTGAGCAGACCGCGGTCACGCTCGACCGATGCCTTCACTCGTTGTGCCAGAACCACGACCGCCGCCTCACCCCCGTCGTCTCGGCCGGTGACGGCGAGCAAGCCGCCGAAGTCGGAGACTGTCGGCTGATGGTCCGCCGCCGGCCCGCTGGCGGCGTCAGCGTGGGCGCGCCACAAACGTGTAGCCGCCGCACTGGCTTCCTCCCGGCTCAACCCCGACAGCGCTTCGGCGGCGATCGTGACTTGCCGTGCCACAGGTGCACTCGCCGGGTGACCTTTGAGCCCAAGCACCACAGCCGCGTCTTCCTGGCCGGCTCCGGCGGCCTCGAGCATTCCGGGGACTGAGCCAACGACAACCAGGTGCTCGAAGACGGTAGTTCGCATGTCGAGGTGCTCGGTCAGCCGCTTCTCCGCATTGCGTACCTCGGCCTGGGCCTCGCCGAAGGCCGCGATCAATGACTCGAGCTGCTTCGCAGCCTTCTCCGCGGCCGCCTCTTGGGTCTGCCGTGACTGTCGCACTGCGCTGATCTTGTCCGCCACCTGCTGGACTGAGTCGCCGACGGCGCTGCGAAGCGCGTCATGTGCCGCCCTCGACGCGCTGGCACGCCGAGTGGCCTCGGTTGCTGCGTCTTGATCCTCCCCCAGGGCGGCCGTCGCGATGTCCACCTCGCCGACGGACTCCGTCCACAAGGTGAGGCTATTACGGATCAATGGTTCCTGGCGGACCGCCTCACGAAGCTCGTCGCCAATACCCCGCAGCTTCTCTTCGACGGCGTGGAGGCCGTCTAGGTCCGCAGGCAGTTCCTGCTCAGCTGCTAGTCGTTCCGCCGTCGTGCGGGCGTCGGCGGCGGCCGTTCGTGCAGCGTGGGCGATACCCTGGGCCACGCGGTTCTCACGCTCCTCGCGCGCCTCGGCCTCGCGGCGCTCCTCCAGACGGGTCCACGCCGTCAGTAACGCTTGCCCGGGCGGGACAGCCCCGACCCAGAGCTCCAGCTCAGCGATGGCGGCCGACAAACTATCGTGTTCCTTCCCTGCCGCATCTCGCGCTGCCCGCTGCTCGGCGAGCGCCTCGTCCAGGATGTCGAGGCGCCGTGCCCGCTCATGAGCCCGCGCTGTGGCGCCAATGAATTGAGCCTGCTCTTTTGTAGCGCGGCCGTGGGTCGGGCCCAACCGCCAGGTGCCATCGGGTCTGATCCAGACGGAGGCGTCAGGGTCACTTCCGTTGCCGATACCAGCCAGCACTCGCCGTACGTCGTCCGGCACCAGGTCGCCAGCGGATGTAAGGTCGGGGACCAAAACTCCGGCGAGTGTGTCACCAGTGGGACCAGGTGTTGTTGTGGAGATAACCACGTCTAGGTGGTCCGGATCGAGCAATAGTCCTCCGGGACGCACCCAGGCGTCGAGCAATCCGGCTCCCTGGAGAGCGGCTTCCAGCCCGGCCCTGGCCTCAGGGTCGAGCCCCAGTTCGAAGTCAATGACCTGCCACAGAGCGCAACCATCGCTGCGCTTTGTGCGAGCCAGCGAGGGCAGGGGCGGCGCCGGGTCGCGTTCAGCGCTGACCTTGGCCCGTTCCTCCGTCAGCCGCTTGATCTCGGTCTCGGCGGTGTCCCGAAGGGCAGCCGCCCTTGCCTGATCCTCGTGCAACGCCGTCAGTCGCGGAGCCGCGCTTGCCCTTGCGAGCTTGGCAAGGCCGAGCACCGACTCCTCTGTGAGTTCGTCCGGCTGTGCCAGCTCGGGAGCGGTCGGCTTCGCGATCCAAGCGGCCAGCGCGGTGGTCAAGGCTTCACCTTCCGCCTTCGCAGCGAGCTCAGCAGCTACCCGAGACTTGCGTGCGCCTTCCCAGCGGATTTCGGCCCGCTCTGCCCCGTTCTCGGCCTCGCTCTGAGCGGTCAACGCGATGTCGGCATCGGCGAGGGCAGCCCTGACCACTCTGACACCAGCCGTTCTTTGGTTGGCGGCAGAACGGGCGAGTTCCATGGCCGCAAGACTCTGGTCTAGAGCATCGTTGAGCTCATCGAACTGCTCGACTCGGCTGAGAACGACCGCGGAGAGTATCGCAGGCACAGGAACCTTGAATCCGGGCACCGCCTCGCGCTGGCGCAGACCCAGGCCACGCAGCCGCGCTTCGTGGTCCCGCAGCGCCGCTTCGGCACCTCGGGCGCGGAGCCCCTGGGTGGCGGAGCGGCGTTTGACTTCGTCAGACTGGCGTATTCGGCGCTGCTCGGCCTGCTTGGCGAGCTCTGCGTCCCGCGTGGACTGCTCCGCAAGCTCGCCCAACCGGACCTGGTTGCGGAACTCGGGGCTGGCTTCCAGAGTTCGGAGCCGCGCGTCGTCGTCCTGGATCTTGCCGTGAGCCGCGACCCGCTCGCCCTCAGCAGCAGACCGCTCCGCGCTAACCCTCCCCAACTCCTCCTGGGTACGCTTGGCCCCCGCCCGCAGTCGTCGCTCGATCTGCAATGCCTCGCCGACTGCGCGGGCCCGCGCAGCCACTACAGCACGTGCATAGCTCCCGTAGGCCCCGGCCAGGAAGGTGAGCGACTCTGCTGCGGCCGCCCTTCGCTCGATTTGCTCACCAAAGGCAGCTAGCTCGTCAAAGGTTTCTCCCGCCGAGCGGACTGCCTGTTCATTAAGCTGCGGCAAAGCTTGGGATAGCTGCTGGGCAAGTTTCGCCGGCTCTATATCCTCACCGACCTGCGGCTGCCGCAGCCAGTACAGCAACCGCAGCACCTCGTCGAACTGCGCGGCGTCGAGACCAAAAAGTGTGCGCCCGACATGTTCCTTGTAGGCCCCCGCCTTCTCGAAGACCTGGCCATCGGAGCCGAGAGCTTCTTCCAACTTCGGGCGGGACAATGGGCCACCCTCGTCCTCGAGAGAAAAGTCCGCGCCGACCCGGCGGGTGGTGGCGAAGTGCCATGACGTGGCAGCGCGTGCCGTTGCAGACGCACGAATGCCGACGCCACAAGTAAACGCTTCCGGGATACCGTCGGAACGAGTTCTTAGAAACTCCACCCAGACGTAGCCCACTCGAGCCTGGCCCTCATAGCCATCCGTCATCAACCACAGCAGGCTCGTATGGTGCTTAGCCGAGGCGGTGATCCTCGACTTGTCACCGTCGAGTGCGAACGGCAGCAGCATCTCCAGAGTCTTGGACTTTCCCGCGCCGTTAGCACCTCGCAGCAAGAGTCGGCCGTCGGCAAGGACGAACTCCTGTTCGTCATACTGCCAAACGTTGAGGATCCCAGCCCGACTCAGATGGAATCGTTCGGAGCCACTACGCGGTGCTGTCTCGAAAGGCCTGGTAGATGTGATGGTCATGAGTCGTCCTCCTCAAAAATGGAACGTTCGCCGGTTGGTCCGGCCGCCCTGAGCAATTCCGGTCGTGGCGCGTAGCGAGCTGCGGCAGCATGCACGAGCAGACCGCCTTCGTAAGGGCGGACGAGACCAGCTGCTATGAGCACGGCGAGTGCTTCCTCGTGGACCGATTCCGGGTTGTCGCGATGTGCTTTGCGCAAGCCCTGCTGCCAGGCGTTGTAAACCCGATCGCTGGCTTGCCTGACGGTCGAGGCGGCAAGCGGCGCCCATGTGACGCCGTTCAGGTCGAAAAGGTCGTCCGACCGCAGCTCATCGACAAGCTCCCCGAGCATCAACAACGCAAACTGCTTGGCCGAGCCGGAACCTGGGAAGGTCAAATCGGTGAGCTCACCCCCGGGGTCGACGGCGATTGCGCCCTCGGCCCGCAACTCCAGATCGAGACCCAAGTACCTGCGGAACCATTCCCGCTCGCGCTCGCGGTTGCGAGACCACCAACCGCGTTGCTCCTCGGTCAGGTCCTCCGTAGCGAGAACCGGCTGTTCAGTCAGACGGCGACGGACCGCGACCCGTGCACCCCCGGCCGCGGAGGGCATCACTGCTACGGCGAGCAGATCCTCGGGGTGCTCGCATCCGCTAAGGGGTGTCGCAACCAGTACGGCGAGTCGGTCACGGTGCACGTCAAGCAAAGATTCTGTGCGTCGCTCGGCCCAGTGCTCCAAGTCCCCGTCCCGCTCGCTCAGGATGCCGAGGTCGATGAGTGCGACTAGCGCTGAGTGGAGCGCGCGCCGTTGGTGAATGCTATCGAGGTCTAAATCCATCTCGGCCTCCACGGCCGCCGAACGCACCGCAGCGACCAACTCGTCGACCATCACCTGAGGTCGCGACTGGGTGAGCGCGGCAAGAGTGAGCGCGAGCAATGCGTATCGGCGGGGCGTGAATAGGGCATCGTTCCGGCGCCGCAAGCCTCGACTCACGTCGCGGCCCAGCCCGACCTTGTACAGCCGAGCCAGCCCTGGCTCGATCACTAGGCGGTAGCCCAGTCCATCGGCGAATAGACGAATGAGTTCGTTCTGATGACGACGGACTAGGGCTAGCTCCTCCGGATGAGAGTCCGTATGGAGCAAGGGCGTGCTCAGCAGCGACCGCGCGGCGCTGCGCACATCCGCTTCGGCGAGCAGGTCAGGAGCGGCCGCTGGACGTTCGGGAACCGGGGTCATGCCTCTGCCCGCCACTCAGGCCGGCCTGTAGCTTGCTCAGAGTCAGCCATTCTGAGCTCGACAGCAAGGTCGTGCAGAGTTATCGTTCCCGAGGGACTCTTGATGCTGACCAAATCACCCGGAGCACCTCTGAGCTCTAAACGCAGCACCATGCCCTCGAGGCGGACCTCACCCCAAGTGACGGCCTCCGGCGTTAGCAGGCGGCTGTGGCGCGTCAGCGCTTGAGCGTGCAAGTCAAGGAAGGCGGAGCGGGCATCGTCACTGAGGCGAGCCTCTCGGACCTGTCCGATATGGGACGCCAGCTCGCGAAAGGCCTCGGAACCGCGATGCTGCTGCTGCTCACGCTCTCGGAGTCGAGCCCACTTAGCTGCCGAATAGTCAACGCGGCTACCCGCACGGCCTCCTGCTTTACGTTCACCGTGGATACGAAGCCCAACCGGTACCTCGGCAACCGGCGCCACCCACCAGCTTTGCGTCGCCGCAACGGGGTCGCCGTCGGGATCAGCGGGGAATGCGAGGTGGCGGGCCGAGTAGAGCCCAAACGTTGCTGCCCACAGTTCGTGCGCAAGGTCGTCGTCGGCCGAGTCAAACCAACGAGCTAAGCGGGTCAGGTCGCCATACCGGCTTTGCTGGCGATCGGCCCCTGCCGCGATACGACGCAGGTTGGTCAGCAAAGAGCGCATCGCGTCTGTGGCCAATCGTCGGACATTTTCAGCGTCAGAACGTCGGCCATGGGAGCCAACGAACCAGGTGTGCACGCTCTCCCAGTCGCCTGGCTCCAGACCGTTGGCCCTTCGAGCTTGCGCACCATCAAGTCCTACCAGCCGCTCCCCCGCATTGGCTCGCGCACATAATTCTGGAACCCGCGGCTCGAGGTCGTGTAGCCGCTCTGCGACCTGAGGCATGTGGCGGGAGATCTCGTCGACGAAGCGCTGGAGATAATCGATCAGTGCACCCTTGAACATCACGAATTCGTCGCGTCCAAGATCGAACCGAGTAAGCACCTGCGTCAGATAGGAATAAAACTGGCGGGTTGAGGAGACGAGCACCTCGAACTGGGCGAATAGGGTGGTAATACGCGCTGCCAGGGCGCGAGGATCGGAATCCTCCAGCCGGTCAGTCGCGAGCCGAGAGAGATCCTCGATCCCCGCAAGTATGCTGGACAGCATCTCACTGGATACCTCACGCGCTCCATCCGAATGCGCAAGGAGTTCGTCCACTTGTCGATGAACCATCTCGCCACGGGAAGTGAGCTGATAGCGGGCGCGGTTGGAGAGATACTCCCTGACGCTGCGTGCCTCGGTCTCGCGCGGACTCCGCGCCAAGTTACCGTGTTCCACCAAGTAGGACAGGCGTTGGTCAACTGTGTCACGATCTAGGTTCAATCCCAGCTCAACTAGCCGCTCCGTTACCTCGTCCGCAGACTGGTCCGACAAGAAGCCACTCATGCCATTTGTGAATAGTCCCATGATGGCCAAGTAACTCGCGGACTCATCGTTGACCGCATAACGCAGCGCGCCGAGCGTCTGGCGCTGCAACGGACTTAATGAACCATCGGTCATGCGAGAACCATAACAACGGGCACTGACAATGATTGTGGATGTTTCTTGCGCTGGGGTTGGGCAACCCGCGCGACCATCAGGGCCCCGAGCCCACCACGCTGCAGGGTTACCGGCAGCACCACGCGTACTACAAGTCATCAGGGTGGACTACTAGGACCTCGCCTCCTTCGTGGTGCGCTCGGAACTGATGTGCACGTCCATCACTTCCACGGGCAACGGCACCGGCTCCACCACGGAAGCGATGACCGCCGACTTCCGTGTCCTGGACTACGTCACGACTCCGGGCTCCCCCGTCAGCACGCTGGCCTCCTTCGCGATCCAGGACAGCGTGCCGGGGCTGCAGGCACGGTAGCCGAAGAACCCCTGCACCAAGGAGGCGGACGACGGCGGGCGCGAACCCGCCGTCGTCCGCCCGCCTTCCCGACGGGTTGTTGTCCCCATGGCCGGACGCGGCGCAGGTGTGACAGCATTCCTTGTGGGCCGGTCACCGAGGCCCGTCATGAGAACCGGGGGAAAAATGAACGGCCGAATGAAACCGCACGTGGCGCCCCGCGCCGTGGCAGCCCTCATGATCCTCGGGACAACCCTCCTGGCTGGCTGCACGGCACCGGAGAAGCCCAAAGCGGTGACAAGCAGCGCCCCGCCGGTCACCGAGGCCCCCGCGCCAGTGGCCAAAAGCTTCCCCAAATACGAGGCCCTGCGTGCAGAGCTTATTGCGGCGCTGGAAGCGGAGATGCCGGACATCAGCTGGTCCGTGGACAAGCCGGCCACGCTTGCCAAGCTCAAGGACGGCCGTTGCATGCTCTACCCGCAGACCATGAAGAGCAGCGCCGACGTGGTGGAGCCATCCAACCGGTTCGCTCACATTTTCGCCGCTGGTGATCCCGTTCTGACGAGGCACGGATTCCCTGCCTTCGATGGAACGGACGCAGTTCCCGGGGGCTGGGTGGTTGCCCGCAGCACGGACGCCGCCGGTGCCACGCTGACCATCGAATCAAAGAGCCCGGCCTACCTGCGCATCAGCGTCCCGGTGGACTCCCCCACGTGCATTGCGGACGAGATCCCACCAGGCTGACGGCGGCATGTCTCCCACAGCGCGGGAATGGCAGCAGGCAAACAACCAGTGTGGCTTGAACATTATCTAAAAGGGGCGGGCGGATGCCTGGAATTTACGGCGCTGACATTGAACAATTGCGGGCACTCGCTAAGACGATGTCGCAGCATTCGGACAAGGTGAACTCGTTGTCCACGGAACTGGGCCAGCTGCTTTCCCGGGCACCTTGGGACGGGCGTGACGCCGCCGCATTCCGGGCCGCCTGGGACTCGGAACACCGTCCGGTGCTCAAGCGCGTTGCCGCGGAACTCCATAGCCAGGCACAGGAGCTGGCCCGCAATGCGGACCAGCAGGAGAAGGCCAGCACGGGATCAACGGAGCCTGGAATTTCAGGAAAGCCGGACTCGAACCCTCCCGGGGATCCGGGACCGCTGGACCCGGACCGCCCCGACGTGGACGTGCCCGGCGATGTCCGCGAGGATCCGGACGCCGGCGATCCCCGCGATATCAAACAGGGACAGATCGGCGACTGCTGGCTCTTGGCAGGCATAGGCTCGGTTGCCCAGACCCTGGAGCGGGAAGGCAAACTTGATGAATTCCTCGCCGAACACCTGCGCCCCGTGGGTGATCCGCCCACGCACTGGGTGGTAACCCTCTACGAAGACGGCAAGCCCGTGGAAGTCACCGTCGAGGCCAAGTCCACTCCAGGCGGCGTCCGGGGTGCAGATGACCAGCCGAACTGGCTGTCCATCTACGAACGCGCCGCGGCGGAGCACCGGGGTGGTTCCTATGACGACATCGACGGCGGATTCAGCCACGTTGCGATGGAGCTGATGACGGGCCGGTCCGCGGACAGGGACGGCGAACTGGACCTGGCTGAGATCGAGGACAAGCTTGCCGGCGGCCAGGCTGTGTCCGTGGGCACCGAAGACATCAAGGACGAGGATTTTGACTGGTTCTGGGAGTCCGCCGAAGTCAACCGCACCGATGTGGTTCCCAACCATGCGTACGTTGTGGTTGAGGTGAAAACCAACGATGACGGTGAGAAGGTAGTGGTTCTGGCCAACCCGTGGGGACCGTCCGGCGGCCTCATGGACGGCGACGACGACCTCAAGGCGGGCACGCTGGAACTGACCGAGGATGAGTACAAGGAAAACTTCGATTCCGTGTACTCCGTGGACACGAAGTGAGGACGGCCGTGGAACAGCTCGTGACAGTCAAACAGGGCATGCAGCCCACGTTCGGCGGTGTCCAGGTGGGAATCGTCAAGATCGGCGTGGCTGATGGCGCCCCGGCAATCCAGGTGTGGATCCGGACCGCGGAGCAGGAGCGCAAGCAGGCCTTCCGCGAGGGCCACTCGGTGGCCCTGCCCGGTGCAGGTACTTTGCGGTTCGATTCCATCCGGCCAGCCGACGGCACCACTGCAGCGTCGGCCGTCCTGGCCTACGATGCCACGAACTCAGGCAAGCCCTAGGACCTCCGGGGCGCTCCAGCACAAAGGGGCGGGGTCAGGCTCACGGATCAGAGCGTGCCGTTGACCTTGGTGCTTTCGGTCCGGGGAAGCTTTGGCACGCGGCGTGGCCGGCCGCTGCGCAGGTGGCCACCCAGGAATCCGCTGGCCAGCAGCAGCACTGCTCCTGCCCGGGTCAGGCCTATGCCAAGCTCGTGGCGGCCGCTTTCACGGGCCGCCCAGGAGACGAGGTACACAAGAATGGCCGCGGCATTGACGGCGGCGTGGACAATGCCTACGCGCTTCGTGCCGTGATCCTTCATCGACCACTGCGCCCAGCCGGAGACAGCGGTGGGAACTGCAGCTATGACGCCCACGGCCACCAGCCGTTTTGCGGCTACCCGGGAGCCCTCGTCTTTGTAGAAATCGAGGAATACCGCCGACCACCAGGCGCCAAAAGGGGCGTCGGTCAGGATGCCATGCAGGGGGATGCCGGTGGCATCTCCGCGAAAGAAACCTCGCATTCCGGGGCGGGCTGTAAGCCGGGCGGCATAGGGTTCAATGCTTTTGACGACAGCACCCAGGGGCTTTGCGCCTTCCAGCAAGCCAAGGAGCTGTGCATAGCAGCTGCTGCTGCCGGTATTCGCATCCAAGGAGCGGCCGGTCGACTGTGGGAGCTCGTCCCCCGTGAAAGCAGCAGGTGCGCTGGGTGTGGAGTGCATGCAGCTCAAAATACTCTTGGCGCATCGGAATTGCACCGCCTATTTTTGGAGCTTTTGGGGAATCGGGCGTCCGGGACGAGCGAAAGTACGACGGCGGCGGGGTGGTCAGTGATCCAACTGGCCACCCCGCCGTCGTCCGTAATTTTTGGATGATGTCGGCGGGGAGCGTTGACCGCGGCCCGTAACCGGCGGAACATTGGCATCCGTGGCACTCGCCCGCAGCGTGCAGGCTGAACAACATGACTTTTTAGAACAATGGGGTTTTATGATGAAAAAGGTTATAGCTGGTTTTGCGGCCGCATTTATGGGACTAGGCGTGATGGCCTTTGCCGCCCCAGGCAGCCCGGCAATTGCAGGCAGCGCAGCGAGTCAGTCATCGCACGCCTCGGGCCAAATCATTGTTAAATTTCGCGACCAAAGCGCGGCAGCCGGCGTTCTGCACCGGCACGGCCTGAGCGAAGGCCAGGACGTCGGCAGCACTGGCGCCCACCTCGTCAAAGTACCGGCCGGTAAGGAGCTGCAGCTCATCGATGCCTTGAGCCGGAACCCGGCGGTTGAGTACGCCGAGCCAGACGAACTCGCCACTGCCTCCACGGATGACACGTATTTCCCGCGCCAGTACGCCCTGCAAAACACCGGCCAATCATTCACCAACACCGCCGGCACCATAGTGGTGGCCGCGGGCAAAGCAGACGCTGATGTGGACGCCGTCGAAGCGTGGGACCTCACCAGCGGAACCGATATCAGGGTTGCTGTCCTCGATTCCGGTGTCGCCAGCGACAACACCGACATCGCACTGAAGGTCGTGGCACGCGCCAACTTCAGCGGCGCGGCAACCGGTGAGGACAACTACGGCCACGGCACCTACATTGCCGGCGCTGTGGCGGCCACCGGCGACAACGCGAAGGGCGTCGCCGGCGTGTGTCCGGGGTGCAAGATCCTGGACGGCAAGGTCCTCAACGACAGCGGGATTGCCTCCAGTTCCGGCCTTGTAAATGCCATCAACTGGTCCGTCGCCAATGGCGCGAAGGTAATCAACATGAGCCTCGGCGTGCGCGCGTCACGCACTCTGGAAACGGCCGTCAATAACGCCTGGAGCAAGGGCGTTGTGCTCGTTGCCGCAGCAGGCAACGGCGGCAACCAGACCAAGATCTACCCGGGCGCATACCCCAACGTCATCGCCGTGGCTGCAACCGACAACAAGGACGCCAAGGCATCGTTCTCGACCTACGGGGCCAGCTGGGTGGATGTCGCAGCGCCGGGTGCCAACGTTTACTCAACCTTCCCGAACCACCCGTTCTACCTCGGCACCCAAAACGGCCGCTCCCAGGGCTACGACGTCGGCAACGGCACCTCAATGTCCTCGGCCATCGTCGCCGCAACTGCCGCCCTTGCCTGGAGCGCAGACCCCGTGGCCACCCAGGTGTCCGTCCGCGAGAAGGTCGAAGAGACCGCCGACAAGATTGCCGGCACGGGCACGTACTGGAAATACGGCCGCGTGAACGCCTACAACGCCGTCCGGTAGTTTGCAGCCGGCACAAAAACACTCCGCCAGTAAGACTGGCGGAGTGTATGGCACGGCGTCGGAGAGGTGTCCTACTAAGGCCAGAGGAAGGGAACCCCTCGAGGTCCGCTCGCTAGCGGCCGTTGTACTCGTCGTCTGTGATGTGCTCGTTCCAAGTGGTGGTCTTGGACGGGTCCTCGCCGTTTTGGAGCATGGCAATATGTTCCATGAAGCAGCCGGGGGCGGTGTGCCGGTGCTCCTCACCGGGCGGGGTGTAGAACGTGAACGCTGGCTGTCCAACCCGGCACCCCTGCGGGTGCACCAGCATCTTCACCGCCGTCTCAACGCTCCTTCCGGCCCCACGCGGCTGATTCCTCGAACCAACCGAGCGCGGCCACAGTTTGGACGTCGGCTGCCGTGCGCACTTCGATCTGGTGCGTGTACTTGTCGTGACGAAACGGAATGACGCTACGGAGGAACGTTGCGTGGTGCTCTTCCCACATGTCCACCGTCAGAAGCGCTTTGGTCTTCGTGATCGGGGTGAGCCACACAAACTTCCGGGCCGCCCCGTAACTCACCTGGGTTCGTGAGAACTCTTCGATGACATCCGCACCCAGCTCGAGCATCCGAGCGCGAAGGGCGGCATAGATATCCCCGAGTGCCGAGGGGAAGAGCTGTTGTGCATCCACAGTCATCATGATGGCCCGTCTGCCGTGCGCACGCACCTCCTGCGCGCACCGGCAGGCGGCGCGCGCGATCTTCGGGGCCCATTTCAGTGCCGCCTCATGAAAGCTAAGCCGCTGTCCGTTCTTATACCGGCCGGGAATAAGAAGACCCCGACGCGGTCCTCTCCAGCAGCCCAAAGTCGACAAGGTAGCGGCGCAGCAGCACCACATCCTCCGTGTAGGTCAGCAGCCGCTCATTGACCTGCCGCTCGGTGAGGTCCTCCCCCGGCTGGATGGCTTCGCTGACGATCCATGCCAAAAGCTGGCGCCGGTCCGCAGCGCTTGCCGGATACCTGTCGATCCGGCCCAGGCGCAGGAAGCGGTCGACGCCGGTCTTCGGCTGGCGCTTTGGCTGCTGGGTCAGGA
Organism: Pseudarthrobacter sulfonivorans; assembly: GCF_031454915.1. Taxonomy (GTDB): domain Bacteria; phylum Actinomycetota; class Actinomycetes; order Actinomycetales; family Micrococcaceae; genus Arthrobacter; species Arthrobacter sulfonivorans_C. The sequence continues at coordinate 198,751 of NZ_JAVDRS010000004.1, forward strand.
GGTCGCGGAAGATCGTCTCCGAGGGTTGGTAATCGCCGATTCCCGTCCGGACCACCAGCCCGGCCTCCAGCAGAACGGCGATTGCCCGGTTACGGCGCTGCTCCTTCGCATCGGCAAGGACTTCCTCACCAAGCACGATCTGCGCATACGCGGTCCGCGCATCCCGGTTGGCGAGCGCCGCCATCACCCTGCGCCAGTGCGGTCCGCTATGAGCGTCTGGTTCCTTCACGTGCCTACACCTTTACTGCTATCCCCGCTAGCCGGACGAGACGACTGCTGCGACTAGCCTCCCATTGTGCGGCATTCGGGCTGGCGATACGATGCTGCCGGGGAGGGGTCCTGGTTTCGCATGACAAGCGTTAGGGGCCCACGATGACCGACTTCTTCACCATTCAGCCCGGCGAGACCGCTGCTCCTGTGCCATCTGGGCCCGTCCTGTGCATCGGGACGGCGGCCATGCGGCGCATCCACCGCGTTTTCCTGTGGGCTTACAGCGAGGCCCCAGGCCTGGTCCGGTCCGCCGGACCTGGCGACACCGCCCGCGCCGCCTACGTGGGCGAAGTGCTGGGGAACTTCGACAAGTTGCTCCACATCCACCATGAGGGTGAAGACGAGCTCATGTACCCCCAGGCTGGCCGAACGGGCACCCGCATGTGCGTTGCACGTTGAGCAGATGCTCGCGCAGCACCGGCAGGTCACCCAACGGCTGGAAACCATCGAGCCGCTCCGCCTTCGCTGGATGGAAACGGCAGACCCGGCCGCCGGCGAGGAACTCGCGGGTCTTTATGCTGAGCTGTCGGACGTCCTCAACGTGCACCTGCGCCGCGAAGTCACTGAGGTCATGCCCGCCGTCGACAGGGTGATGACCCAGAAGGAACTGCAGGCAGCCGCGGAGCACGGGAGCAGCCAGGTGAGCAACAAGTTCCTGGTGGGCTACCTCGGGATGGTGCTGGCCACGAATCCGCCCGCAGACCGGAAGGAACTGTTCAAGGAGATCCCCGCGCCGGTCCGCCTTGCCTACCGCCTCATCGGCCGCAGGATGTACCGGAAGCAGTACTCAACACTCTTCCCGGGGCGCCCGATTCCCGAGACGCTGTAGCTCGACGAGGGTGCGTGGACATTGGCAGAGAGAACGACGACGGCGGAACGACTTTTCCGCCGGAGGCGCCTTCGCGTCGGCGGACGGCAGCTGGGCTGACGCCGTGCACCGACCGGAAGCCCAGGACGGCCCGCCGCCTGTTTTAGCGTTTGAAACCAAGGTGATTGGTTCCCGTGGTGCCGTCCCGGTACGTCACTTCGACCTCGACGCCGTCACTTGGCGCATCCTGCAGTTCGTTTCCGGGCAGCCAGAGGGCGAAGCGGCCCTGCGACACGGTTGCGGTCACGTCCCCGCGGGTTTGGCTCTTGTAGACGACTCCCACAATTTCCGCCCCGGCGCCGCCGGCCGCCAAGGAAATTTCCCCTGCGTCCATGCGTCCTGTCCCCAGGTCCGTGGCCATCAGTTCACGGGATCCGGGCGGCCTGTAACCGGCGGGTTTCCCCACTGAACCGATCATGCCCTTGCTGAACAGGTGAACAGAGTCATCAGTAATGCATAAGGCAGAAAACCCGTCCTCACCGGCGAGAACGACCGCTGTCCAAACTCCGCGGCGCTCGGCGACCGCCAGGGCAGCCTTCTCCACATCTCCGGAGTACATGCCGTCTCCCACGTCCTTCTGGTCCGCGCGGCATTGGTCGGCCGCGCGGGCGCGGTCCGTTTCAGACATGCCTGCGGGAGCGGCAGTCCAAGTAGCGAATGCAGGATCACCACCTGACATGGACGGCAGAAGGACCAGGCCCGCTGTGGCGATGGCGACCATCCCTCCAGCCCACGCGACCCTGCGGGCCGTCAGTTTGCTGGTTCTTGGCTGGCGACCGGTAACCACGTCGTTTGTCGCCGCAGCTTGCCCTGACGATGTCGACGCTGGATCCGTGGTGATGATGCGACAAAAGTCAATACTGGCCCGTTGCGAATCCGCGGAGCCCCGGTGGTCAGCAGCGTCCATGGTTCGGAGCAGGGTGTCGATGTCTTGGTTGCGGTTCATGGCGTGGTTGTCCTTCCAAGGGAGAGTTCTGGCGTACTGGAGGGCTGCGGGAGGTGTTCGAGTAGCAGTCGAAGTGCTCTGCGGGCACGGCTCAGGCGCAGACGGAACGCGACCGGTGAGATGCCGAGCACAGCCGCAGCCTGCGGTGCGTTGAGGTCTTCAAAGACAGCGAGACTCAACGCTTCCTGGTGGACCTCGGAGAGGAGGCGCCACGCTCTGCCCAGGTCCACGCGGTTCACGACCGGGTCAGCGTCCCCGTCCAGGTACGTCAGAGCCGCGGCGTCAGCCAGACGCACGCTGAGCGTGGAGCGGCGTTGTTCGCCCCGCCTGGTGTTCAGCAGAATGTTCCGGGCGATGCCGTAAATCCATGCCCTGGCGTCCTCGGGCAGGACCGGCAACTCATCGAGGCGGCGCCAGACAACAAGAAAGGCGTCGGCAACCACATCCTCGGCACTATCCGGGTGAGCCCGGCGTTGAACAAACCGGATCAGGTCCGGGTAGACCGCTTCATAGGTCGTTCTGAAGGTGTGCTCCCGATCGGGAGAATGCGAAAAGTGCCTCATGCCCTGTACCTGTCCCCCATCCGGCCAAGTGTGTCACCATGCAGGAAAATGAGCTCTCCTCTAGGCCGAAGTCGATGGCTAGCCCGGGCAGTCTCGCCGGCCCATGGACACCTGGTCAGGCTGAACATACTATGAGCCATGCCCATGACCGGCCGAGCTGTCTCTGTCGTGGTACTGCTCGCCGTTGAGGCAGTACTGGCACTCTTGGCTGTAATGGTCCACCACGGTTTCACGGCGGTGTATGGCACTGTCACCGATACCGCGTTCGAGGGGCTCACCTGGGGGTTGACGGCCGGCCCCGCAGGATTGGCCCTTGGTCTGGTCGCGGCCGTTGCCGTGTTCGCTCTGGTGCTCTCCCCACGACTGTGGATGCGGCTGACGGCCGGGGCCATCCCGGTCCTCATGCTGCTCGGGATGCTCGCTGTCACCCCCTCGGCGCTGGCGCAGAAGACCGGGAAGTTCGACTCCGCTCCGCAATGCGTGATGGAGGGCACGGATGAGCCCATGGCCAGTGCGGATCGTGAGTCCCAGCAGGCGTTCGATTCCATCGAACACATTGGCCTTTACAGCGGTGGCGGCATCAGTGGTGTCGGCGGCTGTGCCCGCTGGTTTGCGATTTCAGAAGACTTTGATGTGTTGCAGCACTATCGTGCAGCGCTGCCGGCGGCGGGCTGGGAAGTGGTCGAGGATGACGGGCGCCACCTGCGGGCACAGCGTGACGGCATGGCGTTCGAGGTGACGCCCTGCGCTGGAGGCGGTGCCGTCTGGGCCGGAAAAGAAGACGATCCCGCATATGGACAGGGAACGGCTGTGCAGCCGGGTACCGACACTTGTGCACACCACTTCTAAAAACGGCAGCAGGCGGACGAAAGCACCAGGTGGCCGTGGAGGTCGCGACCTACCCCTCTCCGAAGTCATCACCCTCAACGTTCCAACGCCACCACGCCATTCGATACCGAATCAACGCTCCAGGACTGGGCCACCCACCCCGCTGGCCTGCTCGACCTGCAACAAGCAATGACCAACGGGTTTGTCGAGGACGTCATGCCCGACTCCTCCGTACTCTGGCTCGCGGCCGACCGCACCACCCCGCGCCAAATGTTCAAAGCGGGCCGGCATCACCCGCAGCGGCGCGCCCGTACGCAGTTCGACAGCGAAGCCGAGAGCCTCGGCGGCCGCGGCGGAGGGAATCACGCAGTTGTTTGTCATGTAGCCAACGGGGGTGATCGTGTCGATGGCTCGTTCACGCAGCCAGGCTTCGAGGTCGGTGTCTGACCCCTCCGGCGCCAAGGCGGATGCGCGCAGTCTCAGCGGTCATCCCCACGCCGGTGCCGCCCGCGGAAAGCACGGACAACATAAACGGGGCCGTGCCCGATGGTGGACCGAAGTGCCTAGTAACTCCTCGCGTCTGCGAAGCGGAGTCGTGTGGACGATTCTTCCTCCGCACCCACGCACGACGGCAATGGAGCTCGACCCGCTGCGGTGACCGAGTCCGCGCAGCGCGAGCCTAAGGCTACGGCTCGCGTTTCCTCGCCGGGGAAGACGGGCTTTGCCGCGCCTCGCGACCCTTGCGATTCGAGGCGAAACACCGGGTAACGGTCAGGGAAGGGGCGCCTCGAGAAGCCAGTACATGGCCTCATTGCGGGAGGTGAAAAACCGAGTGGGGCACGGGAGCGTCCGCCGTGCCATAGCGAAGTTGGCAATGACACGATTGACCGGGCTTGAGCCAAGCAGGGCAATTCGTGAAGCGGCGCACCGGACGCTGAAAACGGACTTGGCCTGGCGTGTCACCGCTTGGGTGTTCGCCATGTCGATCAACATCGGGTACTCGGCCCCGTCGGCAACCTCATTGACCGTTGCCATCGCCGCATGTACATCCGCGGCCTCCAGAACGGTCCCCGGCTTCCACACAAGGTGAAGAACTCCCTCGGCACCGAGTTCCACCGTGCCCTTGCCGCCGTCAACAGTGATTGGTTTCATCTCTTGCTCCCCCAGCATCTTGTGTAGATAAGACTAACTGCCTCCTTGGACGTGCGCAGCGAAACGACGCGTCAAAGGCGGCGCCTCATCGCCGATAATGCTCCGCCTACCCCCGGCCAGAAAACAGGGCCGAGGCCAAACCCCGGGCGGCCTGCCCCGGGTCCGCGGGGAGTCCCGCAGGCAGGTTGCCGCTGAGCCAAAGCGTGGCGAATCCGTGGACCAGGGACCAGGCCGCCAACGCCGCCTCCTGCGAATCAGCGCCGGATTCCGAAGCCGCGAATGGGGCAGCTCCCCGGTAGAGGGACTCGCCCGCCCGCGCCTTGGCCGCGATCAGCTCCGGGTCATCGGCCCGGTAAAGCTCCGGCCGGAACATCACGGCGAAGTGGGCGGGGTGCCCTACGGCGAAGTCGACATAGGCCACCCCCACCTCCAGAAAGTCGCCAGTTTGGCGCTGCGCCTCGGCCAGAGCATCCGCCAGGAGCCCGAAGCCCTGCACCGCGACGGCAGTCAGCAAGCCGGCCCTATCCCCGAAGTGGTGCGCGGGGGCGGCATGCGACACACCGGCCTGCCTGGCCAGATCCCGCAGACTCAGGGCCGACGGACCGGACTCGGCGATGGCGTCGAGGGCGGCGCTGATGATCGTGCGCGGAAGATTCCCGTGATGGTAGGACGCGTTCGTGCTCATACCTCCAGCCTAACCCCAATCTAGCCATTGACAAGTTCAGGCCTGAGGGTAATCTAGTCAGTGTCAAGTTTCTCCGATGCACCTGAAAGGACGCATCATGGCCCCACTCATCACTCTCCTGGCCGCCACCCTCCTGCTGCGTGCCGCCGGTGCCGCCGGCATCAGGCCGCTTCGGTCCTGGCACACCAGCCTGCGCGGCGGCCTCGCGGCCATGTTCACGCTTACTGGGACGGCGCACTTCAACGGCATGCGAAATGACCTCATCGCCATGGTTCCCCCGGCCCTGCCCCATCCTGAGCTCCTGGTCACACTGACGGGCGTACTGGAACTGCTTGCAGCCGCCGGCCTGCTCCACCGCCGGACGGCGCCCTGGGCTGCCGGAGGACTGACCCTGCTGCTGGTGGCAATGTTCCCGGCGAACGTCCACGCCGCACTCGCCGGACTCATGGTCAACGGCGAACCGGCCACGGCGCTCCTGCCGCGGACGCTGATGCAGCTGGTATTCGTCGCCGCCACGATCGTCGTGGTGCTCCCCTACACAAGAGCCTTGCCCCGCCGTCGGTCAGCGGCAACCCGCACGGCGCTGCCCGCCAGGATCCCCGAAAGTCTCCACGAGTAGCTGCAGAAAGCTGCAGCAGCGGTCCCACCGGATGATTTCCGGCGGGACCGCCGCCCTGTCTCGTTGCCTGGTCGCGGCCCTGGCGACATTGCTGTTGTCCGATAACAGGGGCAGGTCACTCGAAGATCTCGAAAGCTGATTCCGAGATCTGCCGCTCCGTAGGTCTACTGCTTCCGTGTTGAATAACGAAGGAGCACATTGTTCGAGTTCTGGAACCGGCGGCTTTCCATCAGGCCAAGCGATGCAGGGACGTTGAAGATGGGTACGCCTTCGACTATGGCTGTGGGACTCACCATAAGATGCAACTCGTCGATCAGGCCCCTGGCGAGCAGACCGTTCCACATGATCCGGCTGGCAAAAATGAGGATGTCCCGGTCATCTTCGCTCCGGGCTGCATCGAGCCATTGGGCAGAAGCCGTTCTAGGGATGACAGTGGTGCTTTGTGCCCAAGGGTTGTCGTCTGGAATTTTGAGGTTATCTGACACCACCACTTTGGGGACGGCGTTGTACGCGCGGCTGGTTCGCCGGTTGTCCTCACTGAGTGCGCGGTTGCCGGGGTCTGCCGGGGCATTGGCGATTTTGGGCCAGTAGGCGCTGAATCCCTCGAACGAGTTCCGGCCCAAGAGAACAGTATCTGCGGCTTCAATTCGTTCACGGTTGTATTCGTCAAAGGCTTCATCCATGTTCAGTACGAGCGGATTGCCATCGGGGGCGGCGTAAAAGCCGTCCAAGGAAACGATGTTGCTGACAACGACGGTGCGCATCGCGCTTCCCTTCCTAATTGCACCCGGCAACTGCTACGTCCCCTATGGCGCCGATGGTGCCGTGAGATGCCCTACTGCTTGGAGCGTACTCACTCAACGGCCGCTTGGGGAGTGAGGGACCGTGCTGGTGGTCCCGTCCTGGGTCCGTACGCGGGGAGCCCACCCACTCGACGAGACGCCTGGCCCTCGCCATATTTTGATGGATCGAACGCGTTCGTCCGCGGCCGTTTACACATCCTGCGGCCCCAAAGTGCGAGAGCGTCCAAGGAAAACGTGTATTAAGTGATAGAGCGTTGGGGGTGGAGGGGTCGACGGCGGGCTGCTGGCTTACGCTGTCCCTCCCGGTGGTCGGTGGTTGAACCTGTCCCTCCCGGTGGTTGAGCCTGTCGAAACCGGGTTTCGACAGGCTCAACCACCGCGGTCAGCGCGTGTGGTGCGTCGGCTGCAGTTCGTACACCGGCGTGTCCAGCCCTTCCATGCGGGCTTTCAGCTGCAGGGCCAGGTAGGAGGAGTAGTGCCGGCTCTGGTGCAGGTTGCCGCCGTGGATCCAGAGGTTGGGCGCGTTGGTGGGCTTCCACATGTTGCGCAGCTCCCCTTCCCACGGGCCCGGGTCCTTCGGGGTGTCCGAGCCGTAGCCCCAGCACTTCCCCACGCGGTCGGCCATTTCGGGAGAGACCAGGTCCGCCAGCCAGCCGTTCATGGAGCCGTAGCCGGTGGCGTACACAATCAGGTCCGCGTCCAGCTCGGTGCCGTCGTTGAGGACCACGGCATTGCCGGTGATCTTGGCAACCTCCCCCGAGCGAAGCTGCACCCGGCCGTCGATGATCAGCTGGGAGGCGCCGACGTCGATGTAGTAGCCGGAGCCGCGCCTCAGGTACTTCACGAACAGCCCGGAACCGTCCACGCCGAAGTCGAGGTCGAACCCGGCGGCCTCCAGCTGGGAGTAGAACTCAGCGTCGCGCTCAGCCATCGCCTGGTACACCGGCACCTGCGCCTCGGGCAGGATCCGCAGCGGCAGCGACGCGAACAGCAGGTCGGCCTTCTCCGTGGTCACCCCGTTGGCCAATGCTTTCTCTGAGTACAGGTCCCCCAGCGCCAGGTCCATGAGCGATTCACTGCGGGCAATGTGGGTGGAGGAGCGCTGCACCATGGTGACGTCCGCGCCGTGCTCCCACAGGTCCGCGCAGATATCGTGCGCTGAGTTGTTGGAGCCGATGACCACGGCCTTCTTCCCGGTCCAGTCTCCGCCGCCCGGGTGCTGCGAGGAATGGCGCTGCTCCCCCAGGAAGGAGCCCGCGCCGTCGAACGCGGGAATGTTCGGGTAGCCGGAGACGCCCAGGGCGAACACCAGCTGCTTGGGGCGCAACGTCACCGGCGACCCATCGCGGACCACACGGACCACCCATTCCTGGGTGCCGTCGTCGAACTCGGCGCCCAGGCACTCGGTGCCGCCCCAGTAGTTCAGCTCCATGATCCGGGTGTAGTGCTCCAGCCAGTCGCCGATCTTGTCCTTGGCGGCGAAGACGGGCCAGTCGTCCGGGAACTTCAGGTAGGGCATGTGGTCGTACCAGACGGGGTCGTGCAGGTGCAGGGACTTGTAGCGGTTCCGCCAGGAGTCGCCCGGCTTCTGGTTCTTCTCGATGACGAGGGTGGGGACGCCCAGGCGCCGCAGCCGGGCCGCGAGGCCGATGCCGCCCTGCCCGCCGCCGATGATCACCGTGTAGGGCTGCTCCTCGTAGCCGAGCCGCGCCTCGCGCTCCTCCTTCTGTTCGAGCCAGGAGCGCCGGCCCTTGATGATCTCGTGCGCCACGCTCTTCTCGCGGCGGGTCCCCTTCTTCTCCTCGAAGCCCTTCAGCTCCTGCATGGTGGTGAGCAGCGTCCAGCATTTGCCGTTCCGCAGCCGGAAGTGGCCGTAGCCGCGGGCGGCGCCCGTTTCGAACGTGATCCAGGCTTCCGTGGAGCCGTCGGCGCCCGTGGCGTCCTCGGCCAACGTCCAGTTGGCGGGCTGCACGTGGTCCAAGGTGGCCTCGAGCATCTGCCGGATGTCCGCCTTCCCTTCAAGCGTCTTCAGGTTCCAGGTGAACGCCACGAAGTCGCGCCAGTAGCTCTCGTCCTCGAAAAGCTCGACGGCGGCGTCCACGTCGCGCCGCTGCAGGGCGGTGTCCAGCTCCGTCAGCCAGGCCTGCGCGGCTGCGGTGGGTGTTTCGGTCATGTCCACTCCTTTGTGTCGTATGGTCCGTGTGTCTGGTGGTCCCGGCAGCCCCGTCCCGCCGGAATCCCCTGCGCTAAGCTGGTACGGGCGTGAGCTGCATCACCATTTCAACGCAGTGGGGGTTTCATCCGCGTTACACGGGCACTGCCGGCAAGGACGCCGCCGGTGAGGAGGACACTGTTTTGGACTACGGCCTGAGGTTTTCGGACCCGGCGAAGTACTCGCGCGCCCTGCGCCGCGCCCACGAACTGGTCATCTCCGGTGTCCCGCGCCCGGAGATCCCCAACGACCTGGCGGATTCGTGGCGGCGCTCCATGGCCCTGGGTATCAGCCCGGACCAGCACAGCCCGCGGCACCTGCACGACGCCGCCGACGTCCTGGAACTGCGGCGGGAGCACCGGCTGCAACAGGTCATGCCGGCCCTGAACGACCTGCTGGCCGACGATTCCAGCTCCGGCCGGCACCTGCTGGTGCTCACCGACGCCCGCGGCGAGATCCTCTGGCGGGTGGGCAGCCCGGCGGTGCTGCGGCGGGCTGACCGGCTGGAGTTCTCCGAAGGGGCCGACTGGTCCGAGGCCGGCATCGGCACCAACGCCATCAGCGAGGCGCTGGTCACCGGCCGGCCGGTGCAGCTGTTCTCCGCCGAGCACCTGGTCCGCACCCACCACGAGTGGGCCTGCACGGCGGCGCCCATCACCGACCCTGTGACGGGTGAGTTGCTTGGCGTGCTCGACGTTTCCGGACCGCTGGACACCCTCAGCGCGGACACGCTGCGGATGGTGCGGTGCGCGGTCCGGGTCGCGGAATCGCTGCTGGGAACGTCCGACGGCGGGACGTCCTTGGGTGCCACACCGGTCCGGAGTGCGTCCCGGCAGGCCGTCCGCCGGTTGGTAACGGCCGTTGAGTCGCTGGAACTTCTTGGGGACAAGCCTGCCGCGGTGTTCCGGAACGGCAGCCGGGTGCCGCTGACGCTGCGCCGGGCAGAAATCCTCGCCCTGCTGGACTCACGCACCCAGGGCTGGAGCGCCGAGGAACTGGCCTATGAACTCTATGGCGATGCGGGGACGCCGCAGGCCATCCGGACGGAGATGTTCAGGGTCCGGTCGATGCTGGGCGATGCAGTGGAGTCGAACCCCTACCGGTTCGTTGCAGGTTTGGCGGGGTGTTCGGATTCGGGGAGGGTGCTGCGGCTGCTGCGGGAGGGTTGGGTGGCCCAAGCGCTGGAGGCATACACGGCTCCCCTGTTGAGCCGGTCGGGTGCCCTGGCCGTCCAGCTGCGCCGGGACCAACTGGACCTGGCCGTCGGATCGGCAGTGCGTGCCAGCGGTGACGCTGGGCTTCTGGTCCGGTGGCTGTCGACCGATATGGGCTCCGCGGATGCTGAAGCAGTTGAGAGGCTGGGACGCCTCGTGGGCCGCGGTGATGCACGGTATCTGTCGTTCCGGGCTGGCACGAGCGACACGGGGAGAAACTTGTTGGGTTAGCCCCCGGCGTCCGGGCAGGGGTCAAGCCGCCTGCGCAGGAGGCAGAACTCGTTGCCTTCAGGGTCAGCCAGGACGTGCCACTGCTCGCCGCCTGTCTGCCCGACGTCGGCCGGGCGGGCCCCAAGGGCAAGCAAGCGTTCCAGCTCCGCGCCCTGGTCCCGGTCCACCGGGTTGACGTCGACGTGCAGAGGGAGGCGTCCGGTTGGCGGGTTGCTGCTCGGGCTCAGGATGATGGTCGGCTGCAGGCCGCCGAACCCGGCGTCCGCCGGGCCGATCTCAATGGCACCGTCCTCCCGGCCCAGCTCGACATAGCCGAGGACCCCGCTCCAGAACCCTGCGAGGAGTTCCGGAGCGGAGCAGTTCAGGACCAGTTCGCTGATACGGGAGACCATGACCGCCAGTGTAGGACGAGGCCCTACTCGGCGATGTCCTCTGCCCAGAGGTCCGGGTTGTCGGACTGGAAGGTGCGCATCATGTCGACCGAACGCTGATCATCCAGGACCACCGCCTCAACCCCGCGTGTCCGCAGGAGCTCCAGCTCGCCGTCGAAGGTGCGTGCTTCACCCACCACCACGCGGGGAATTTTGAACTGGACGATCGTTCCGGCGCACATGGCACACGGGGCGAGGGTGGTGTAGAGCGTGGTGTCCCGGTAACTCTTCTGCCGGCCGGCGGCGCGCAGCGCCGACATTTCTCCGTGGGCAATCGGATCGGCGTTCTGGACCCGTTCGTTGTGCCCGCTGGCAATGACCACGCGGTCCCGGGTGAGTGCCGCTCCGATGGGGATGCCGCCCTCAGCCAGGCTCTTCCGGGCGGCCTGATAGGCGGCTTCGAATCCCGGGTGGGCGGTGCGGTCCAGTTACGGCGCGGCGGATGCCTGCTGTTCGTGGGTCATGGCGTCATTCTCGCACGGACTGCTGACGTCACGCAGGCCTGAACCGCGCCGCTACCGACTCACGCACCTGTGCCACATCAACGTCGCCGGCTTGCTGTTCTGAAAGCACTTTGGCTAACCGTTTCGGCCAGAGAACGTGCACGCCACGAGTCGAGAACGCGCCCCCGATCAAGGGCCAGTCCGCTTCGACGAAGCACAGCGCCCCGATGATCGGAACATCGTCCCCGACGAGGTCGCGCACGACGTCGACCTGTTTGAGCACCCCGTCGACCAGTTTCGAGTAGTCACGCCGGCCAACGAGGAGCTTCTCGACGCGTGGGCGAAGTATGCCACCCTCAGTCTTCAGTTCTGGCCGGCCCTTGTACCGCTTGGCATCAATAACCCAGATTCCACCAGGAGTGATGGCGATGTGGTCGATGTTGGCCTTCGATCCGGGGATGCGCCGATCGTGGAGGACCGCCAGGTCGGCTGAGCCCATAGCATTGAGCCGGGCGCCGAGGCGTTCCTCTCCGATCGCGCCCCGATCCCAGGCTTTTGTGGGTTGCCTCTCGTCCGACAGGGCGACTGCAAGGCCACCGAAGCGGCCCCACTTCTCGCGCAGCTTCTCCTCGTCCTTCGCCTTTCGGCGCTCATATTCCCGGCGGGCAGACGACCCGGCTACTCCGGATTCAACGGACACCGACTCATCACCAGATGGCTCCAGATCGGGAGGCACGCTGTCCGTAGCCTCGGTGGCACACTCCAAGCATCGGACAGTCTTCGTCTCGCTTTCGTAGATGGCTACCGTGCCGGCCGGAAGGGAAGCGCCGCACAGCCGGCACGTTCCGGCGTACCGGAGCCTCATCTGCTTCATGAGGATGCACTTTGGATCACCGGCACGGAAACAGTCTGCGTGTAGGTCATGGCGGTTAGGCCTTTCTTGCGCTTTGCCATGGCTCAATCCTCACCTACGGCGGGAAACTTCCCGCAGCGTGCCGCGCGCAGCGGGACTTCTCTGCCAGGAGCACTTCGGTTCCCGGAACTCTCGCGAACTTTAATCATCGACAGCAAGACCAGCCCTACAGGTTGGCCTGATTACTTGCTGAGGCGCTCAATTTTGTCTATCCGGAATTGCGGAGCGGACAAACTTGCCCTCATTGCCGACTCGTACTGGACCTCACCCTGAGAAGTGGCCAAGACCTTAACTTCGTCGTCCTCGACGTAATCCTTGAGCTCTTCACATGGCACACCACCCGAGCCACCTTTAAGGAAGATGTTTTCTTTGTAGTCCCACGACTTGTCTACTGGCACCGCAGATGCATTTCCCCTGAACGAGCATCTGCCGGTCGCAGAGTCGAACTGCGTGACCTTCGCAAAGATCACGACGCGCTCATCCTTGTGGGCGTCAGGGTCCTTAATAATGAGGGCCATATCCCTGTCGGTCAGTTCCTTGTAATCCGTCTCCACGACGGCAACGGGCTCCGACGCTTCCGACTTCGGCGAAGGTGCGGACGCGATGGCTGCGATGAGAAACCCAAGAGGGACTAAGCAGATGCAGGCTATCGACAGTCCTTTCAGCCTTTGCTTGTTGACCAACGCGGCTATGGCCAACGCAAGGCTAGTCAACAACAGGATTTTGCCGAAAATGCCCGAAAGGAAAACCAAACCGACGACAGCCAGGACTGCGGCTGCTACAGCGAGCCCCTTTTTCCTTTTCGGAGGTGCGAGAGGCGGGGCCAATACTTGCGGTTTCGTTTGATCGGTCCACTGCGTACCGTCCCACCAGCGAAGCATTCCAGGATTTTCCGGGTGCGGGTACCAACCAGCAGGTGCATTCATTTTTCTCCCCATTGAAGGCATTGATCAATCTCAGTGATCATATGTTGATGGATGATTGACTGTGCAAACATCTGACGAGGTGCTTCCGGCGATACTCGGAGGCGCCTCGACTCGTTTGAAGTCCGTTAACCCGGAAATTCCTCACGGCAGTGCAGTGTCGCAGCTACTTGCTTCCGCCAGGCATCGATCCTGCGATTGCGTGCGCTGATGAAATCGTTGCTGTGTCGTAGGTAGCTGAGGTATTCCTTCTCGTCCCTCGGGACGGCGTCCTTTGCGCTGAAGTTGCCGAGCGGGTGGAAGAAGTCGACGGTTTTGCCGTCATCCTTTAGCAGATCCTGCAGGAGGAAGAAGTCGACGTACCCGCGGAAGGTCTCAAACAGGGCGAAGAAAGTCTCGTACCGTGCCAGGGGTTCCGCAAGGGGGTTCGGCAGCTCACCAAGATAGTACCGACGGATGCACTCCAAGGTCAGGTCGGGGCGATCAGCGATTCTGGGGTGGAATCCGCGCGCACCATTGATGGTCATCTTTCTGCCGACCTTGTTGCCAGGGAACACGAGTGTGCTTCCGACCGTATAGCCGATGTACTCAGGCAGGTCCTCGGCCGGGATCGAGCGTATGACTCGCGCCGCCTTGCCGCGCAGCCTGGTAGTGAAGGCTTCGCTGGCGAGGAAGAACACACCGAGGGAGGACCGGTGCACCAGATAGGCGCCGGGCTCGGGCCTCAGATCGAACCGTGCGCCGGAGGGCAACTCCTTGTTCCACAGCAGCTGGTGGTACTCGCGCAGTTTCTGGCTGTATTTATCAGGGTCCCTGCCGTCCGGCGTATCCCAGTGGAAGTCGAAGGTGGTGTCAATGCAGAAAGTCATTGCGTGTATCCCCACTGCTCGGCACGCATGAGCCCGAACGCAGCCATCAGCGCAAGGGCCGGCATTGACCTTTTATACCTCATTGTTGGAGACCCCCAAATTGTCCGTGATGCGCATGATGCGTGAATCCTCTCACGTGATTTCATGCGCAAAACCGGTCTTGATCCAATGCTGCGTCAAAGCTGAGATGACATGGCTGGGTCCCTGTACATCTTGGACTGATTGCCCAACAACCTGGCCGATACGTGGCGCCGCTCCATGGCCCTGGGCATCAGCCCGGACCAGCACAGCCCGCGGCACCTGCACAACGTATCCGACGTCCTGGAGCTTCGCCGGGAGCACCGGCTGCAGCAGGTCACGCCGGCACTGAACGACCTGCTGGCCGACGATTCCAGTTCCGGCCGGCACCTGCTGGTGCTCACCGACGCCCGCGGCGAGATCCTGTGGCGGGTGGGCAGCCCGGACGTGCTGCGGCGCGCGGACCGGCTGGAGTTCTCCGAAGGGGCCGACTGGTCCGAGGCCGGGATCGGCACCAACGCCATCAGCGAGGCACTGGTCACCGGCCGCCCGGTGCAGCTGTTCTCCGCCGAGCACCTGGTCCGCACCCACCATGAGTGGGCCTGCACGGCGGCGCCCATCACGGACCCGGCCACGGGCCGGCTGCTGGGCGTGCTCGACGTCTCCGGACCGCTGGACACCATCAGCGCGGACACGCTGCGCATGGTGCGATGCGCGGTCCGGGTGGCGGAATCACTGTTGGGAACGCCCGACGGCGGGGCCTCCGTGAGTGCCTCACCTGTCCGGAGCACGTCCCGGCAGGGCGCCCGCCGGCCGGTTTCGGCCGTTGAATCACTGGAGCTGCTCGGGGACAAACCTGCCGCGGTGTTCCGGGACGGCAGCCGGGTGCAGCTGACGCTGCGCCGGGCGGAAATCCTGGCCCTGCTGGATTCGCGCACCCAGGGCTGGACCGCCGAGGAGCTGGCCTACGAGCTCTACGGCGATGCGGGCACCACGGCGGCCATCCGTACGGAGATGTTCCGAGTCCGCTCCATGCTGGGCGATGCCGTGGAGTCGAACCCCTACCGGTTTGTCGCTGGGCTGACCGGACGTTCGGATTCGGGGCGGGTGCTGCGGCTGCTGCGCGAGGGACGGGTGGACGAGGCGCTGGAGGCGTACCGGGCTCCCCTGCTCAGCCGGTCCGGGACGCTGGCTGTGCAGCTGCTCCGGGACCAGCTGGACCTGGCCCTCGGATCCGCCGTGCGGTCCAGCGGCGACGCCGGGCTCGTAACCCGTTGGCTGTCCACGGACATGGGCTCGGCGGATTTTGAGGCCGTCGAGGCGCTGGGACGGCTGGCGGGCAGCGGTGATGCGCGGTATCTGTCGTTCCGGGCTTTGTCTACTCCCGGCGGTTGAGCCTGCCCCCGGTAGTAGGGCCTGCCCCTTGGTGATTGAGCCTGTCGAAACCTGGTCTTTCAGGTCAGCCTTGATGAGCAGGGTCATGCGACGGAAGGGCCCAAAATCATCTTGCCCAGTGGCTCAAAGCGATGTTTGTAACTGCTGAGGACTGCAGCCACGACGAGGCGCCACAAGGCACGCCCCGTCCCCCAGTCAAGACTCGAACAGCCGAAGCGCGACGGGTAGGTCCGGTGGCCTTTGCAAGTACTTCGACAAGACGCGCGCAAACGTGTCCCCCGTGGTCACGAGCCACTCCACGAGTTCTTGCGACTGAGTATCATCCAGGAAGTCGCCAGGACGGCTGATGACGAGCTTGGATGCCTTGCGGTCGGCCTTGTCATCCCATTCGAGGTCGAAACCGAGGTCGGCCTCGATGGCGTCGCGCTGGGCAAGCAACTTCGCGAAGAGATCCTTGTCGTGGTTGATCCAGAACAGCGTGGTTACGAGTTTCCTCTGGGAGTTGACCGTGAGCGAGATCTGCCCACGGGAGTCTCCAAGGCTAACGTCGTACCAGTTTTGGGGAGAGGGCTTGCGCCAAGTATCGATGTTAGTAGCGTTCACAAGCCCGTAGTCACGGACCCGCTCGAAGAATTCAAGCTGGGCGTTCTTCACGGACACACTGTTTCCGGCCCGGGCATGGCTCCTCACCTTTTTGCGGCGGGCGGCAATCACGTCCTCGTCGACGTCAAGGCCGGCGGCTTCCGCGAGTTCCTCGGCGCCGATGAACTGCTCGGGGTCCGCGTGTCCTTCTGCATCGAACCTGAGCCCTTCCTCCTCCAGCACGCTGCGCGGGTCATCGTCGCGGCCAGGCTCGGTCCAGCGAAAACCAGGCGAGATCGTCCCGCCGCTCTGCAGGACTCGCCAAGCGTTGGCCATTGGGAAGGTCGCCACTATCGCAGCCAAGGGCTGGGCCCAGGTGCCGGCCACGATCGCGACGTCGCCGTACGTACTCCAGCGCCCCGCCGGGATTTCGGCGACGATCGCAGCAACTTGGCTGCGAAGCGCTGACGGCTCGTCGCCCACAGCTGTGATGCTCTCGTCAGGGCCTGGCCACAGCTCAATGATCTTCTCTGCTAACTCAGCGCTACGCGCGTTGATCTCGTCTATGCCCCATTTCGCGTGAGCAGCGATCGCTTGGTTCATCGCCACGCCGCTCTTGGCCAGCATCTCGCTTTTCTCGTCGAACGGCTTGTTGCTGAGTTCGCTGTTATACCCGCTCAATGTGAGGTTTCCAAGAGTGTGAACGACACGCTCGTGTTCGTAGTTGATGTCCGCGTCAACGCTGAAACCCTCCGCAAACACTTCGCGCACGGACTCCGTCATCGTTTGGGGTAAGACATGCTCGATTGTCAGGTGCCTTGGGTCGAGGTCAACGATCTCCTTCGGGCGGTAGGCCTCTTCGAGCCATTGCAGGATTAGCTTTTTCTGCGTTCCGCGGCCCTGCCAGTAAAAGGCAATCGTCTGAGCGGCCTCGCGAACCTGTTGGTCGGTTGCGAAGTACTTCCGGCCGCGGGATAGGTATTGGCGCAGTGCGACGTCGATGTGGTTCGCATCAGTGATCGCGCCTACAGCCTGAAGGAGGGTACGGTTCAGGTTTGCGGTGGCGCGCCCGATCACCACCCGCCGCACGAAGTAGGACTCCAGGTATGTCAGCGCGCGCGCCACTTCATCGTTAGCAGCGGTACCGGCAGCGCGTCGAGCGAGGATCTGCATCACCAAGGGATATGCGGTTGTCGAGCCCCAGGCTTTGATCCTGGTGAGGCGACGACGTACCTCGGGGTGTTTCTCCTCCGCAGGCTTGAGAATCGTCGCGAGCACGTCGCCAAGCTCGGCGATGCGGATTACCTCAGCTTCTACCTGCTCGATGGTCTTGAGCTTCTCAAGCCGGTTTTGCTGCCCGACGTAGGTGTCCGACTGCTTCGCCCGTTCGTCGCGTTGAGCCAGGTCGAGCCAAAACACCAACTCGAGGTTCTCGGAGTCGAGCTTTCGCTCCAGCGGAAGCCATACGTTGTCATAGATTGTCTCCGCGCGGTCACCCAGCCGCATAAACAGATAGTTCTTCAGCAGGTCACTTTGTGTCAGGCGAAGGCCGGTGTTGTTCAGCGACTCAAAGATGCGGTGCGCGTTGTCGGAAGGTTCCGCCGTGACGACAACGAGGGCCAGACCGCGTACGACAGCGGCCTCGAGCAGTTGCAAGTCGTGTGGGTCGTCCGGGTCGTCGGCCGCGGCAATCTTCGAGCGGAAGAATCGGTAGGCATCACCGACGGCATCCTCCCCACCAGCCTGCGGCGCACGGTTGAGCACCGCCATGTAGGCCGGCCGATCCGTCTGGGTCGGCATGACTTTAAGTGGCTTGCCGTTGTCGTAGACGTTAATCAGGTATTGGGCATCGATGCCGCGAGCTCGATCGGATTCCCCGGTCTCGATCAAGTGGTCGCGGAGCGCAGCCAGAAGGAGAGTCAGCGTGGTCAGGCGCTGCTGGCCGTCGACAACGAGGAACTTGTTGACGCCAATGGCGCCGAAGTCAGGACTGCTTGCCAGTACGAGGGAGCCGATGAAGTGCGAGGCCTTCGGGTCGTCGGTAAGCGTGCGCTCAAGCTCGACGACGTCAGACCACAACTGGTCAAGTTGCTTCTTGCCCCACGAATACACGCGCTGGTAGAGGGGTACCTGGTACTGCTTCTTACCTTCCAGAACACCCGCCAGTGTGCCGTTCTCCGCTCGAACCACAACGCCCCCTAGGATCTTGGCAGTAATGGAAAAAGACTACAGGGAGAGGTCGCCCGGAAACCCCAACAACCTGGCCGATCTGTGGCGTCGGTCCATGGCCCTGGGACGTGCCCGCCGACACCAAGGGCACCGTGGTGCTTACCGAACCCTTGCTTGAAATACGAGTTTCACGCGACGAAGCCCTCGCGATGCTCGCCGACGGCGTGGGTCCGGTCAGTGGAATTGGGACCCTGAGGAATGGCTATGTCTTCCCACCGGACCCTGCCAACGCCCAAAAGCTGTTGCGGTGGGCAGGCATAGAGACCTCCGGGAAGGCAATGTATGAGGACAGCCTGTTTCGTGGACCGTCCGAACGCTGTTTGGGCGGCGCTAGTGTGACAAGTTGGCAATCGTGGCACTCCGGGCAGCGATTCCTGCGGAAGCAACAATTGCGGCGGAGGGGCAGCTCCTGCGCGTTATGCAGACGACACCTGCCGGAGGAACTCTTGATCGCTGCTCATATCAAGCCACGCTGGGGCCTGTTCCGAAGACGAGCGCATGGCCTCACTGAATGTGTCCATGCTTGCGTGCCTCTTCGGCTGCGATGCCCTCTTCGAGCTCGGATACGTCGTCATCGATGAACATGGAGTCATCGAGCGTGGCCGCGATTACGGTCAAGTTGAGGACAAAGTAGCGGGCATCGTCGGCCGACGATGCCCAGCGCATAGCATCGAATCGCGACACTACTTTGCTTGGCACCGGCAACACCATTCCGTCCCGCTAGCAGGCAGCGCCAGTATCAACTGGTAGCCGGCGGTCGCCGTCCCTAGGCGAAACAGCCGAGATCCGCCCTCACGACTACTCGGCGTTGGACTCCCCGTCATCCATGATCTCGCCCGCTTCGATGCGCTCGGCGGTACGCCGGTACGCCTCGGCGATATAGTCTTCGAGGTCGCTGATACCGATGCGCCACATGCCGCGGCCACCGACTTGAATGGCGCGCAGCTCCCCAGTCTTCAGCAGCGCCCTTATCTGGTTAGGGCTAACGTTCAGCTTTTCGGCCGCCTGCTCGGTCGTCAGGAAGCGGTGCTTTTTGGGTTCGATCACCGGGTCATCCTATGTGGGCCACCCCGGCTGGCGGCAAACAACGGAAGGACTAGAAACCAAGCCCAACACTGCTCGACTCCGCATCATGGCTAACTGCCGATTAGACGACGGTCGTTTGGGGGGGTGTTTAGGCGCCGCTGAGGAGTGATCAAGGCACATGCACGAGGCGCCTTGATCACTGCGCACTGAGTAGTGCTTATTAGCAGGGTGTAACGAGCCCGGCTCCGGACGTGTTGTTCCCGAACGCGAGGGGGTCATCGCGTCATTGTTGGAAAGACCTACCAAAGTCGTCTCTCAACGAGTGTCCACGCGATGATGGCACCCCATGTTATCGATCCTGCCCGTTTCCTGTCCGAGCAACTCGAGCGGGCCCCCTGATCTGATGCGATCCAGGCTCACCACGTTCATCAACGCGCTGATGAGTGCCTAGTCCGACGCGGTCTGCGGCGCCGAACACGGTGCCCGCTACCAAGCCCAAACGTCGCTGTCAGAGGTGGCTGGCACTCTTTGAATCAGGGATAAGGCAGCAGTCTGCTTATCAGTTCGGTTGGACCCTGGTGCTGCGTCGATGGCAGGAACTGGCGGCGCCGACCGATAACCTAGAAGTTGCACTCTGTGGATCCTGAAAAGCCTGGAGTGGCCAAAAAGAGGAGAAATACGTGGGAGTTCGTTACATCGGGAGCAAGGCGCGCGTTGCGGACTCCATTGTTGACCTCGCAGGAACCCACACATCTGGCCGCTTCATTGATGCCTTCAGCGGAACTGGCTCGGTGGCGGCTGCAGCAGCAGCGAGAGGCTGGAACGTCACTATCAACGACTCCCTCCCTTCGTCAGTGGCGATGAGCGTTGGGGCCGTCGTGGGTGTTAACGACGTGCCGTTCGCTTCAGTTGGTGGATATAGAAGCGCCATCACCCTCCTTAATGACGTTCCAGGGATGTGCGGATTCATTCATGCTCAGTACAGTCCTGCGTCCGGGGGAACAGGTGCAGTGGAGCGGCGATACTTCACCGAGTCGAATGCGGCCCGACTCGATGCCATGCGGGCACAAATCCAAGTGTGGTCGGCCGGTAACCAAATTACCTGGGCCGAAGAACAGCTGTTGCTCGCCGACTTAATGCAATCCGCCAACAGCGTCGCCAACATCTCTGGCACCTACGGTTGCTTCCTCAAGCGATGGACACCAGGGGCTCTCAAGGAAGTGGAAGTCACGGCTCGCCAACTCCCCTCACGAGCAACAAACTTTGAGGCCGTAGTTGGGGATGTGTTTGACCTCGACACAACGGAGGAAGACACGGTCTACTACGATCCTCCATATACAAAGCGGCAGTACAGCGCTTATTACCATCTCCTCGAAACCCTGCACGCCGGTGATGCACCTGAGGTTGGGGGCGTAACGGGACTTCGTCCATGGCAGGCAAAGGCGTCCGAATTTTGCTACAAGACCCGAGCCTTGGACGCGCTCACTCGACTCATTATGGGAACCAAGGCCCGGAAGATTCTATTGAGCTACAGCACGGAAGGACACGTCGCCAAGGACCAGTTGGTCAGTGCTCTTACTGAAGCTGGTCAGGTTACCGTGCATGAAATCAAGACGATCGGCCGGTACCGCCCTAATGCGCAGGCCTCGGCATCTGGAGATACTGTCGACGAGTATGTCATTGAAATTAACCCAGTCTCACTGAACGATTCCGGCTATTCTGCACACCGCTCTGTGGTGTACGTGTGAAAAGCGTAGAAGAGACGCACCTGCGCGCTACGAACGGGCTGCTCGATCATGCTGCCGAAGAACTATGCCCCTCCTCCGAACTGAGCGACGCCCGTCTGACCGTGCTGGAAGCCGCCGCGGCGGTAGCAGGGGGCTGGAACCTCGAAGAGTTCTGGAACCTCTTCGGACAACGCCGGCCGGACATTCTAGGCAATCCCCTCCCCTGGGCAGACAAAGTGCTATCAAGCATCGCGGATACTCCCATCCCAGTCCCCTTGGCTCTGTCTGCACTAAGCCGCGAACTGATACCCACTGCCCAGCAGCGAAAGAGCGGCGCGTACTACACCGATTGGCGGCTAGCCGAACAGCTGGCCGCTCAAAGCGTCCCAATGATCCGAACCGACGGACTGTGGATTGACACCGCCTGCGGCTCCGGAGTACTCCTTACAGCCGCGGCCATGACACTGCCAGCAGGCAACAAGCGAGACCAAGTAATCCGCGATAAATTGACAGGCGCCGACCTTTCGTCGCGGGCGCTCCGGGGCGCGCTTCTATCAGTGGCAAGTCTCACAAACGACCTTTCCGCCGTATCGGGCTTTGCGGGTCGTCTGCTCCAACACGACAGCCTCGCCAGCCGTAACACGTGGGCGGAACTCGCGCCCATCGGTGCCGCCCTCATCATCGGGAACCCGCCATGGGAGAAGCTGAAAGTGTCCCGCCACGAAATCGCTACCGGCCTTGGTCACGTCCGTCACTATGGCCAAGGCTACGAAGACGAGGTTGACCTAGCCCGGCCTCGGGCCGAACTGCTCTCATACATCGAGCAAATTGCTACGGGAACTCGTCTCCAAGGGAAGGGCGAGCACGACCTATACAAATTGTTCCTCGAACTTGGCATCGTTCTTGCCGCCGACGACGGCATCCTCGCTCTGATAGTCCCAGCCGGCCTCATCCGATCACAAGGTACTGAGACACTGCGAAATGAGCTCGACGGTGCCTCCCGGGAGCTTTCCATCTCGGTCATCGAAAACCGTGCGCGCCACTTTGCTATCGATTCGCGCTTCAAGTTCCTCTCCCTAGTTGCCCGGGTAGGAACCGGAGAACGCATGCCGATAAATCTAAAGGTTGCTGACCGCACTGGCGCTTTGCCCGCTGAGCCGGTCCGCATCTCAAGGGCTGAGCTCCGAGCCGCGCGGGAAGACATGTCCATCCCGGAAGTTAGATCGTCCGAGGAGTGGAACCTTTTTGCGCGCCTAGCCAAAGATTCCTACACAGTGGGTGACCAGTCCGGCCCCTGGCGCCCTACGTACCGGCGCGAAGTCGACATGACGCTGGAAAAGAAAAAATTCCTGCGCACACCCGATGCTGAGTCCATGCCACTGCTGGAGGGCAGGCACGTTTCTCAATACCGATGGCGCGCCAAGACTTATCAGAGCGGGGAAGGACGGTCCGCGATCTGGCGCCCAGAACCGCTGGCACGGACCACGCTGAAGACCCAGTGGTTCATCCCGGTGAAGTCTATGCAAGCAGCTTCAGCAGAACGTACAACCCGCCCTCGGATCGGATTCTGCGACATAACCGGACAAACGAATGAGAGGTCGTTGCTTCTCGCACGTGTCCCGGCGGGGATCGCCTGTGGAAACAAGGTCCCAACTCTAGCGTTCCCTGAAGGGGGCGCGGACCGGGAAGACCTGTTCTTGGCTCTCACAAACTCATTCGTCGTGGACTGGATGATGCGCCGCCTTGTGACGACCACTGTCAACTTCTTCCTCTTGGATTCGCTCCCGCTGCCTAAAGTAGACGAGAATTCGGCCACGGGGCGCGAGCTCGTGACTCTGGCACGAAGCATCTCAGCCGCCGAAAGTGATCCCAAGGTCAATCTGTCGGAAATCGGCCGGTTGAGGGCACGTATTGATGCTCTAGTAGCTTCTATCTGGGATTTGCGGCTTGAAGATATGGAACTCGTCCTCCGGGATTTTCCTCTTCTCGACCGACGCCAGCCGGCCCTTGATGATGAAAGTCGATCTACTATCACAAGAGATGCCGTACTTGCAGAGCTGGCGGATTTATATGAGATGCAGCACGCAAGCACGAGCCGACTGAAGTATGGTCAGGACAAAGGTGCGATTCCTTACATTCCCGCTGAGTACGCATAGAAGGACACTTTGACAACTACACAAGCACGCCCGACCCTCGTCGTATACAAGGAGATCGTCGGCGGAGACATGCGCAAGCTTCTCGCGGAGTCCAATGACTCGGCAACGGGTGGTGGAGCGCGGGATCTCCGCTTTCCGGCCCAGGCCTTCGATCCCGTCCTGCGACTCATGTTTAGCCAGGACAGTTTCGGTCCCCGCGGACAAGCTATACGGACCGGGGACATCCTTTACCTCGATGCGGACGAAAAGCCCCAGAAGACGCGGCTAGAGTATTGGCCTCCGACCCTGTCAAGAAAGTCTGAAAGTCGTATATCGAAGATTCACGCCAGCCCTGCGCTCGGCGGCCAGCTGCCTGCCACCGACAAGGGCAAAGTATTCGTCCTGCTAATCCGTTTCAGTGATGGCGCTGTGCGCTGCGTCTACGCATACGAAACCGAGCTCAGAAATCCCAAAATTTGGGCTCATGAACTTAGTTCAGCCGTTCTCGGATGCTTGACCTCTGCCTGCGCGAAGAACGCAACCCGTACTGCAGGTCTGGTGCCAGCAATGGGCTACTACAATTTCAGCGACGGTACGGGATATTGCCATGCCGATTGAGAGCAACATCGAGGACGACGCCAGGGCGGTGTTGAAAGCCTTGGCGATTCGTAAAAACGTAATTATTGCTGGTTCCCCAGGAACCGGGAAGTCGCGACTGCTGAATCAGGTCCGAGAACTCTTTGTGTGGGACCAGGGGAATACTGGCTCTTCCCCCATTGCACGGATACCGATCCCCCCAGCCGGCGGCCCTATCCCGACTTGGTTCCCAAGCCCAAACCAAACTGGAAGTCGTAAGGTGTTCCAAACGGTCTTTGACCAAAACACCAAGTACAGGGACTTCATGCGCGGTCTCGTTCCAAAAGTTACAGAGCCCGGCGCATTTGAGGTAACCAGCGGTACCTTTTACCGAGCATCTCTGCACGCCCGGGAAGACGATCACGCAGCACTCGTCATCATCGATGAGATTAACCGAGGGCCGGCGGTAGCAGCCTTTGGCAGTGCGCTTGTCGGCCTCGAAGCCGACAAGCGTCTTCTGACAAATGGCGACAACACGGACACCACCCAGCACTTCGAGATTCTCGGTGACGGTGGTGAACACGAATCATTTGCGCTTCCGAATGATCTGTACGTCCTCGCCGCAATGAACGAAGCCGACACGAGTGTCGAGCCTCTCGACGTCGCCTTTCTCCGCCGCTTCCACCTGCACCGGCTTGAGCCACAGCCTGATACCCTCAGAGCCCATTTAGGCCTCCCCATAAAGGCTGCGTTGCTACCTGAGTCACCGACAGGCGCTGCAGATTACTATGAAGCCCTCGCCCAGGCGTTCTCCAAGATAAACCAGCAGATCCTTCTGGGACGAGGGCATGCTTACCAGCTCGGACACGGCGCACTGATGCACACTTCCGCCGATTCAACCGCCGTCGGGGCAGCTCAGGAGTACATAGTTGCTGCATGGGCAACTCTACGGGCACATATTGATGAAGTCTTCTTCGGCAACACACGGGCCATTTCAGATGTTCTTCGAGCCGAAAACAGCAAAAGCCTGTACTCCCTGGAAGAAGCGCTTTTTGCAGGGCAGACCGTGCGGCGTATCGCTGGCCCGACTCGGCCGACAGTTGCAGAGCTCTATAAGTTGCTCGCCCTTATTGCGACAGAGTGAGCGGGATCGGGAGGATAGTCTTGCAGGAGCTTCGAGACCGTCCCAACACAACTGCGGAGATCGCAGAGCTCTGTAGCATCTCCCGTGAGGACGTCCTGCTCCACCTTCGGAATCTGAACAACCACGTCAAGAGACTCCTCGGGTACGAGCAGGATGCCATCACTGTTTCCTCTACCGGTGCCTGGAGAGCGGATGGCATCGCAGGTCTCCTGCGTCTCAACTCCCAAGTCGAGCTTGAAGTGGTGCCCAAATTCCTCGACGAGTCGAGTACCACCTGGCGCCTCGATTTCTTCCTTTTAGCCGTCTTAGTCAAAACCGGGCATCTTCTGATGCACGACGACATAACTGCCGGCGCCCAAGACCGCGGTGACTTGGCGACGCTCATCGCCCGGTCCTTCCTCACGCTTTACGCGGACAACCAGCGCCGGCCGATCCGCGGCTACAAACGCGTCCAACGGGCGGACTATGCCCTCGATGGCGACATTGAGTGGGAGACTCTTGTACTGCCCGAACCGGACGGCTTCCGCATGTCACGGCTGGAACTAACTCAACAAAACCCCTATAACGCGACTCTCGCCGCCGCAGTGGCCGTACTTATCCCAGAAGTCACCGATGGAGATACCCAAGCGCAGTTGAAGGCCATTGCAAGAGCCTTGGCTCCCCAACTGCCGCCCCCAGCTATCTTTCCGTCCCTCCCTCAACGCCACAGTGCGATGCAACGCGTGTACGACCTGGCCCGTCTAATTGTTGAAGGACTTGGTTTGGACCTCAAAGGAGGCACTTTTGCCGGGCCAGGATTCGTGTTATCGACGTGGTCGGCCTGGCAGTCGCTGTGCGAAGAACTTGTTAGAAGAGCCCTCCCCGACCACAAAGTCATCGGGCAGAAGCGATGGCTACTTGGCTACCGCGGCACGGAACCTGTCTACGCGACACCAGACATCTCACCGCTTGTCGGGTCAACGGCAGAATTCCTCCTCGACGCCAAATATAAAACGAGGCTAGAACGGAAGCCGAGTATCAGCTCGAGCGATGTGTACGAAGCCTTGGCATTCCTTCGGGCTGCAGAGGCAAGCCAAATCTCCCTTCTATACCCTTCCGTCCGCTCAGTGATCGACCTTCCGCTAGGTGAATGGATTGAGTTCGACCGGGTGAATGTGGACTCGCTAGCGATCGAAGGCTTCGAGATTCAGGTCCAAGGAATTTCCCGCCGGGGCGGGTTCGATGACATTGTCGCCGGCGCGCGGCGGGCCCTCATACCGAAGCTCAATCTCCCGTAAAGCAACCAGATAGTCCTACTTTTGACCACGACACTCGAGCCCACAAGGCAGATATTGTTTCCGCCTCCGGACGTACGTTCTCCGCTGTAGACGCACAAGTGAATCCGGTAATCATCGATACCGAACCGGACAAGCCGATAAGGATGGGCCGTTGCCCAGCCTGCGGGCAGGAGAAACAGCTACTTTCTAATTCAACGCTTCTGCCAGCACATAGATGGAAGACAGGGCCAAATTGGTCCGGAGGAGGCAAGGGCAGAGCGGGTACGCATACGAAGACCGTTCAGGTCGAACTTTGGCTAACCGAACTCGGCACAACCAGTGTCCGAGCAACACCCATCCTCACCTCCAGGAACTGGCGTTTGAGCGGGGCGAAATCACTCATACTGGATATGCATTCCAAATGCATCAGGTTTCGATTGACAGAGTGTTCCTATATGGGTTGGTAGACCCCGCAAGATGAGGCAGGCAAGTGTGATGACGAATACCACGTTGACCAAAAGCAAGCTACCGCCAACAATTCCAATTATTGTCGATTCGCCCCGCAAGGACCCTCAATTAGGATTCCAGTCTTACGTTAGAGCACTATCAGCTGCGGTCGCCGGAGGCAACCCCGCGCGGTACACGGTGGGATTATACGGACCTTGGGGAACTGGGAAATCGTCCATCCTCAGTGCTCTGAAGATCGAACTTGGCGAGGCTTTTCCAGACAGCACGGTGGTCGAATTTGATGCCTGGAGACATGAGCGAGCCGGAAATCTCCTAGCCCCACTCCTCTGGGCGGTGAAAAATGAATTCGACAAAAAGCAGGACGCTCCGGGTAAGGCGAGCACGAAGAAAAGCGCTAAGGAAGTGGCTACCCGGATAGGTCGCCTCTTGGGAGGGTTCGAACTGGGCCTCTTCGGCGTTGTCAACTTCCGTATCCCAACGGCCAGTGAGGCGGGCCAGGATGAGTCGTCGTCCAGTAGCGCCACTCCAGTGGATAACTACATGCAGATGTACGCGAAACTCCTGGAAGTGGGCAACGCGCTCTCAGACAGCGCGCGCGTGGTCGTGCTCATCGATGATCTCGACAGGTGTTCACCTGAACGCGTTGTTCAAGTCATCGAGGCCATCCGTCTACTAATGGATATCGATGGGTTTGTGTTCGTATTAGCTATCGATTACGACGTGCTAATCGACGCGGTTTCTGAGAAGTATCCCCATGTGGACGCCCACAGGTTCATTGAAAAGATCATTCAGGTCCCCTTCAGAATCCCCAACATCAAAGTTGCGGGCGATCTTCTCCCATCCATTGTCCCGGACTGGGCTGCGATCAAGGAGGTCTGGTTCGACAGCGTCGAAGACGATCTTATTCAGAAATTGATCCGCCGGGCGTTGCGGTCGAATCCAAGGCAAGCCAAGAGGATGCTCAACTCCTACATGTTGGCCCGGCACATCTCTTGGGGTAGTGGAATAGCTCAGGATCTCTTGCTTATATCCTTGGGTTTCCAATTGCGCTGGCCGACGGCGTTCGAACGCCTGAGCAAGGAACTTCTGGGTGAGGACTCCGAAACCTCGGTAAAACTCGGCGTACTGGCAAGTTACAAGCGGATTGTAGAAGAGGGCGAGTCAGCGCTTAAAGACGAGGTGTCAATGACCGAGGACTCCGAAGAACTGGTTGAGCTGAGCCAGTTTGTGTCGGCACACCTGCCGGAGGATTTGGATCTTGCGGATGTCAGGACGGCAATGCGTATGGCCGCTGACGTGTCTGGCCCTTCCCACGCTATTGCCGATTGGTCATCAGCCAGCATCATCGCGGATTTTGTTGGGCTGCGAGGAACTTCGCAAGACACTGCTGGCTAACTCGTCGGTTCGGGCTGTCGCTCACTTGGGTCTTAATGCATTCGAGTCGATTGGAGGGGCGCTGACACGGGCGCGAAGTCCTGGGTGGACGCCCTAAGTCTGTGATTCGAAGTCCTCATTATTACCTCAATGCATCGGTGATTAGGCATCCATGCATCGCCCCTGAGGGTGCCCAAGTCTTTTCACACATAGGGCATTACCCGGCCGTCGGATTCACTGAGCCACCGCCGCCGCTGTAGCGTAAACATCCGCCGGCATCGGCCTATGCAACTTCCAGGTAATCGAGATCGGTTTTTCGCCCTTGTGCTGCACGTAGTCCACCTGACCCAGACACTTGTATGCAGCCGTCAGGCCGGTCTCATCTTCGGAGGAATCTCGGGTGAAGAGCACGATGTGTGAGCCGTGCCCCGTACGGTCCAAGTACCGCTTCCCGGTCGGGCTGTTAGGCGAGGTCGTGTTCTGCGACTCCCAGTGGAACAGGTCCGGGCTGATCGCATAATCCTTGTACATGGTGGTGGCGGAATGGTTCTTCTCGTTTTTGTTGAGTGTCACGAAGAACGCATCCGAGGCAGTGGCCGGGCACCAATCAACACCGCCCGTACTTAGTCGCTTCCGAGCCGATGCGGTGTCGAGTGACTTTGCGCCAAGGGCTGCCAAAACTTCATAGCGGCCATACGTTGCGTGTGTCATTAGCGGAATGTGTTGCAGCCCGGAGCCCAGGACCTTGGCCGCGTGTTTGGTCGAGGCGGCTCCCCCCTTAGCTAATTGGCGAATTTCATTGCAGACAAACTGATAGGCGCGCAGATAGTCCAGGCCGGCGTCGTACGTCTGAAATCCGCCCCCGTTTGGCCACATAGTGAAAAAGAGCATCCGCGCAAACGTCTGCTCGCGCGGACTGAGGTCCGAATAACGGGGCGCTGTCCCGTCGACGAGCATGCCATAGGCTTCGGCACGTTCCAGATCATCCACATGCATGAGCCTCACCATGCAGCTCATGAGTTTCTTCTCCGCTTCACTGGAAAGCTCATGGAGCCTTCCAGTGAAGACCGATTCCAGCGGAGAAAACCCCTCGATCAGCTTTGCCCGTCGAAGATATTCAGTCCATGAATCGCCGGACTCGCGGTAAATTGACTTCAGTTCACTGCCGGATTTTTCGAGGTAGGCATAGAGCTCGGTCTCCGCATAGGATGCGATATCCCGGACCAGGTCCTTCCGCGTGAACCGCAGCTGCGCCTTAATGCTGTTTAGCACCACCTTCTGCGCCACCCTATCCAGCACGATCTGAGAGCCGGACGGCAGGTACGGGAACTCGTCCTCGACTGCCTTCTCGAGCTCCTTGCGGCTGTAGCCGGTCAATGCCGAGTAGCACAGATCAAAGCGAAACTCACGGCGCTGCTGGCCGATGAAGTCCATGACCGTCAGCACGGCTTTGCCCTCAGCACGGCGCAGCCCACGTCCCAGCTGCTGGAGGAAGATCGTGGCGCTCTGGGTGGGCCGGAGCAGCAGGATGGTGTCTACCTGTGGCAGGTCCAGTCCTTCATTGAAAAGGTCGACGGCGAAGATGCAGTTGATCTCCCGCTTACCAAGGCGTCGCAAGGCTTCCTCGCGATCGGCATCGTCGGTGTTGCCGTCTACGGCAACGGAGGCTATGCCGGCACGGTTGAACACTCTGGCCATGTAGTGGGCGTGCTGGACGGAGACGCAGAAACCGATGGCCCTCATCAGATCGGTGCTGGTGATCTTGTCGCGAAGCTCCCGGATCACCTTGGCGGCCCGGGCGTCGTTTCCCGTGTAGACGGCACTCAGCTGGGCTGTGTCGTAATTACCGCGTTTCCATTCCAATTGGCTGAGATCGACGTCGTCAGAGACGCCGAAGTAATGGAACGGCACCAGCAGGTCTGCATCCAGGGCATCCCACAGTCTGAGTTCACTGGCAGTGCGGCCATCGAAGAACTGCTTGGCAACGTCGACACCGTCACCGCGTTCTGGCGTCGCAGTGAGCCCGAGGAGCTGCTGCGGTTGGAGGTGGTCGAGCAGGCGCCGGTATGTGGGCGCCATTGCGTGGTGAAATTCATCGATGACCACGACATCAAAGAGATCCCGCTCCAGCTGCTCCATGCCGAGAGATGACAGCGACTGAACCGAGGCGAAAATGTGCTTCCACTCTTTCGGCTTGTGCTCCCCCACGTAAAGTTCGCCGAAGGCGCCGTCCTGCATAACGTCGCGGTAAGTACGCATCGCCTGCTTGAGAATCTCCTGTCGATGGGCGACGAAGAGCAACTTCAAGTGGCGGCCGGCAGCTTCGGACAGCCGTTTGTAGTCCAAAGCTGCGATGACGGTCTTTCCGGTGCCGGTGGCGGCGACCAAGAGGTTGTGATTGAAGCCTTTGAGCCGCTCGGCTTCCAAGTCTTCGAGCATCTCTTCCTGATGGAGATACGGCTGAACCTCGAGACCGGTGGGTGCGTCCGGGGCAGCCTTACGGCGTCCGCCGTTGCGTTCTAGCGCCGCGTCAAGCTTTTCGCCGTCGAGTTCTGGGTCGTAGCTTTGGAATGCGCGCTGCTCCCAATAGCTGTCGAAGGTGACCTCGAATTTCTGCAGCAGGGTGGGCGTGCCGACGGAGCTGAGCCGGACGTTCCATTCGAGGCCGTCCAACAGAGCGGCCTGACTGAGGTTGGAGCTGCCTACATAGGCGGTGTCGAAGCCGGAGTTCCTCCGGAATAGCCAGGCTTTGGCGTGGAGGCGCGTGGCCTGGGTTTCGTAGTTGATCTTCACCTCAGCCCGATAACGGTTGACGAGCTCGTCAATGGCGCGGCGCTCCGTGGCACCCATGTAGGTGGTGGTGAGGACTCTCAGGTGGGCTCCCCGCTCCTGGAGCTGCTCGAGCGCCGGCTCGAGCAGGCGAAGGCCCGTCCAGCGGACGAAGGCGCACAGCAGGTCAACCGTGTTGGCGGACTCGATCTCGGCCCGGAGCTCCGCGGCAAGATTCGGCTCGTCCTTGCTGTTGGTCAGCAGCGCTGAGTCACTGAGCTTGGTGGTGGGGCGGCGGAGCTGGCGGCGTTTAAGTGCGTCCGGGCGGTGGAGGGACCGGAGCTGAGTTGGGCCGTCTGCGATTCGGTCGCTGTGCTTCAACTGCTCCAAAATGCGGTTTGCTAGGGCAACCCTGTCCGTTGGCTTGGCTACTGCTAGGGACTGCCGGACCACGTCGGCAACATGGCGCGACAGCATGTCAGGTGTATCCAAGTCATTTATTTCCGCGAATATGGGCTGGAGGTCCGACTCAGCATTCAACTGCGTGCTCAGCGCATCCGTGGTAAGTAATTCATAAAGACCTTCGGGCAGCTGCTCCGCTGGCCCTCCCCCAATAAACTTGTTCACTGCGCCAGGATATTTGATGAGGCATGCAAAATGACAAATGCCTTCCTTCAGTGCGTCCCAGTCACTGGCTGCCACCTAGAATCATTCGTTGCCTTCCCGGCGCGCCGACATTCACAAAATCGCTCGTTCCCCGCAGAGTTGACTCAACATAGAGTCGTATAGCCAGGGGGAACCGTTAGTGGAATCGGCCAAGCACAGAAGAACGCTTTCGAAAACTTCCAACTATCTCGATTCACTAGCCACTGCCCTCCGCGACCTTGGCGGTGCGACGACGATCCCTCATGAGTTAACTCAGAACGCGGATGACGCCGGGAATGCAACTAGTGTCCGGTTCACTGTTGACGATAGAGCTTTGACGGTATGGAACGATGGCACGTTTACAGACTGCGATGAAGATGGTGACGACTGCCCATGGCCCCGTCGCTGTGACCTCCATGCGTTCCGTCGCTTTGCCGGCCGCACAAAGGCGGCTGACGCCACTACGACAGGGGCTTTCGGCGTCGGTTTCACAGCCGTTTACCAGATCACGGACCGCCCAGAGCTGCTCTATGGAAACCAGCACTGGATCCTTGACGAAACCGCCTCAGAAAATGAGCGACTCCGAGCATGCGACGGAGGCTGCACTCGCCTGCACAATGATCCAGGAACGACTTTCGTACTTCCGTGGGCCAGGGACGAAAGCACCCTTCGAAAGGCTTTATCGGTTTCCCCTGTTACCGAAGAAACTGTTACCGAAGTTGAAGTTGCGCTTCTAGAAGCTGCCAAGCCTTCGATCCTGTTTCTTCACCATGTATCGCAAATTGAAGTAGTGACACGAACACGTCGCTACCAGGTCAAGGCTGCACGGACCGCCGGCGGGGCATCGATCACGGATGACGTCAGCAGCACAAAATGGTTGTTCCTGACTGCTGACTTTCGTCGTCAAGCAGAGAATCTGGTCGCTTCTTCCCACGGGTTGATCGACATCGAGCGCTCCAGTGCCGTAACGGTGGCCCTCCCCCTCGAGGCTGACGTCAACGCCGGCGTGCTATACGCAACCCTTCCCACTCAGACCCCGAGTGGTCTACCGGGCCATGCGAATGGCGCTTTTTACCCGACCACCGACCGAAAGTCGGTCCGCTTCGAAAACGACATCTATTCTGCGTGGAACCGCGCGGCGATTGCAGCCGTCGGCACCGCACTGGTTGAAGGCGCGGAGATTGTTGTCCAACGAATCGGTATCACGGCGTTTTGGGATTTGCTTGGAGAAATTGAGTCACTCTCTCGTAACACAGGAAGCGTAGGTTCAGACCACGCGAAGACGTACCTCGACGGGCTAGTCCCTATCGTCCGAGATCTCGCGGTTATCGAAACGACTAACGGCACGCTCGTTATGCCTACCGATGCCTATCTTCCTAAACCGGGGGAGGCATACGATGCGTCCGAGGCCCTCAACTCCATCAGGCTTGCTGCTGTTTCGAAAAAACTCCATCGGAGACTTCACACCAACAACCTCTATTTGTCATTCGGGATCCAGCTCCTAAACAATAGCCATGTCGTAAAACACTTGATGGCGGCGGGCTACACTCAGGCATTTCTTCCTTCCTCTGAGACATTATCGATCGTTGAGGTCAAACAGCTGCTCGAGCTCATGAGCCGGTCGCAAGGCAATGTAAAAAATGTCGACGGCCTTGGGGCTGTAGCGATCGTTCCGTGCAACAGTGGCCTAATCGCGCCGGCTTCCATGGTTACGTGGCCCTCTTCGGCTGACGAATCAACGCTCTTCGAGTTACTAATACAAGGTCTCCTCTTGGCGGATATAAACACGATCAACGAGGCATTTCCAGGGCTGAAGGATCTTTGGACACCGCTCGACGTCACCCAAGCAATATCTCTTCTGAAGGGCGTTGATGCAACGAAACTATCCGAACTCGCAGACGATCTGCTTGCATGGTTCGATCGCCACCTACTCGAGATAGACCGCTCCAACGCCCCGGAAATTGCAGCACTGCCCATCTTCCCGACGTCTAGCCAGGAATTCAGTTCGCTGACCGCGCTGTCACTGCCTCAGGATTTTGACGATCCTGTCAACGTGGCAAGCCTCGTTGACTTTGAAACCGCGCGCAACTATCGCAAGCTTCTCAACACTCTCGGCGCAAAGCCGCTCGACGTTGAAACCTACTTCCTGCTTCACGTTTTGCCTGCCGCGCGGGACCGACGCCTGAACTCGACGCAGGCTGCACTTCTTTTGCGGCTAGTAGCCCGCTACCAGACCGAGCTCGAGTCACACAAGCACGAGTTCACCGACGCTTTCATCATTCCAGGATCTGACGGCGAGCTGTACACAGCCAAAGAACTCCACATGCCGACGAAGGAAATCGGTGTCCTTGCCCCAGAACTACCGATCGCGGACACGGCTATTGCCCCCGCTGCGGTGTTCGAGTGGCTTGGTGTCTCGCGATATCCCACCGACGAGGCCCTCGGGCTTGCCGTCTCCCGGCTGTCCGGCGATGGGTCGGTGGACGGCGGCGAAATCGCC
Source organism: Pseudarthrobacter sulfonivorans (assembly GCF_031454915.1). Lineage (GTDB taxonomy): Bacteria > Actinomycetota > Actinomycetes > Actinomycetales > Micrococcaceae > Arthrobacter > Arthrobacter sulfonivorans_C. The sequence goes on from NZ_JAVDRS010000004.1 coordinate 232,565, forward strand.
GTCGCGATTCTTCACACTTTGGAGCAGCGCACAACGGCCGAGACTAAGCCACTTGATGTGAAGGAACGGCCCACTTTTCTGGCTTCGAGTTCCTGGCTGCCGCTCAAGTCCGGGAGCACAGCAAAGCCCGCCGACGTGCTCCCCTCGAACGCCCGACATCTCTATGGCATGCAGGGAAACGAACTCGGGCTTTCATCACCGGTCCAATCACGGTACTTCGCCCAGTTGACCTGGCTTGGTATGCCGGCCCGCCCGCCTGTGTGTGTGGTTGTTGAGCACATCAAGCACAGCTCAGAAACCAAATCTGATCTGAATTCAGACGTCTATAGAGTCCTGAGTAACAATTCAGATGACGCCGCAGTCAGGCAGCTTCGCAACGTACGATGCGTCCATGTCGGGTACGGGAAGTTCGTCTTACCAGCAACCTCATTTTGGGGACCCACGCCGTTCGGCCGCTGGAGTGTAGAGCTACCGACCGAAATGCGTACTCATCAGAAATTCTTCGATGCAGTTGGTGTCCAAGAACAACCGGGCCCCACTGAGGTTGCCGCGGTGCTAAAGGAGATAGGTGACGAGTTCGGAAATGACCTGTTGGACGACGAGGCCGTGAAAGCCGTTCACGGTTGTTGGACCCGACTTTCTGATTTGCTCGACCACCCAGACGCGACGTCAATCCTGAACAAATTAGGCCACACGCGGTCTGCAGTTGATCCCCGGGGCGTACTTGCGAGTCCTAATGGTCTCTTCTTTGAAGACAGTAGAGGAACCTGGGAACGGTTTAGATTGCTCAGCAATAACGTAGTACCCCGCGTCCAAAGCACCTGGCCGGCACTGGAGCGCGCAGGAGTCCGGAGAGCAGAAGAATTAATAATACCGTCACTGATTGGAGAATCACCTCAGCCCGATGAGGAAATCCCCAATCTGATAGCGGAGCGCATTGGCGCTTTCCGTCGTTTATTGAATGATGAGCAGTCGATCATAGCCATGCAACAGGTGCGGATATTCCGTGCAAGTGGTCTTACCGTCAAATTCTCCGCCCAGCTTTACGGGCATTCGGAGGAGATTTTACCTGAATCAACTGATGCCATTTATCTCCACGACGAGGGCAGAATGGTCTACGACGAGAGCTCCACCCGCCGAGCAATCGCTCGCGAACTTGCTCGCGCCATCCGTCCCGACGACGATCCTGGCAAGCTTGCTATTCAACTGCAACCGGTGCTTGATGCAGTGGATGCCGCCGATGCGGACGCCACTCTTGATGACTATGGCTTCGACAGAATGAATACGGAGGAGCACGAAGCCGCTTGGAGCGTGGCTGCAGAACTTTGTGATCAAGGCGCCGCCCCCGTCATCGAGGACGAATCTGAGCCCGACATCTCCCAAACCAGCGAAATTGCTGGACAGAAACCTAGTGGGAGCATACGGAGAACTCTTAAGCCCGGGTACGAATCAGACCAATCATCTCAGCCGGAGAGGGTGTCCGAGCTGAGTGGCAACCGTGAAACTGGCACAGCTGTCGACGCCGATACCGCCCACACTCCCGCTCATGGCAGTGCTGGCGCATCCAGTGCGGTTGCAGGTGGTGGCAATAGCCCCACCCACAACAAGCCCGAGCATGGAGGCCGCTCTCGTTTCGGCCGGCAGACGCGTCTGCGCTCCTATGTATTACACGAGGAGGACGATGGAGGCCTGTTGGGAACGCTCGGGAACGAGGCACCGGATTTCACACCAATCGATGTGGCAGGGGTTGGTCGTGTCCTCTCGTACGAGCAGCGCTGTGGGCGGCGCGCGGTCGAGAAGGACCACGGCAACCCGGGCTTCGATATTGAGTCGTACGATACCCACGACAACTTGGTGCGACGGATCGAGATCAAATCAACCGGTCGTTCGTGGTCGACAGCGGGTGTGATGCTGTCCCGCCGGCAACTGCAACAAGCTCGCGAGGACGGAAATCTCTTTTGGTTGTATGTCGTTGAGAATGCAGAGGACGACGCGAATTTTCAAATATATAGAATCCAAGACCCGGCCGGCAGAATCGACTACTTTGGTTTCGACGACGGGTGGAAGACCATCGCGGAGCCAGACATCGAACGGGATGAGTTGGGAAGTCCGGCACTTCAATCGACACGAAGTATTTTCGGATTGCTCTAATTTATCAGAGTAAGGATCATGGCTCGTAAGTCCGGCAGCGAGCCTCAACAGGCCGAATTGTCGGTCGCGTATACGGTGCAGTTCAATCCATGACCGAGGCCAAAGGAACGAAAGCAGATGACGGAATATACATCCGCGCAGCGTGAGGCAATCGGCTGCCTCGATCGGAATCTGCAGATCATTGCCTGCGCGGGCTCTGGAAAAACGCAGGTGATCGCCCAGCGCATCGCGGATATTCTCGCCAGGCCGGGCGTTACTCCGAAAAACATTGTGGCGTTTACATTCACTGAGAAGGCCGCGTCGGAACTCAGGGAGCGGGTGCTCAGCATCATCGGTGAACAAGAAGGAGTGCCAATTGGGCTCGCCGAGATGTTCATCGGCACGATGCATGCCTATTGTTTGAATCTACTGCAAACCTACGTGCCCGAAACCTTCAAGTTCTCGGTGCTGTCCGACGTGACACAGCGGCTGCTCATAGATCGGAACAGCAAACGCTCAGGTCTGACTGAGACGCCGACGACGTCGTCCGCCATCCCATTTCTTCAGCGGTACATTCATTCGAGACTGTACGCACAGGTGTTGTCAGTGTTGGCTGAGGACGATGTCGACCTCTCCCAGGTGAATCTCAGGGTGCTCATGGCACAGCAGGAATACAAGAAGCTTCTGGCCAAGACTGCTTATTTCGACTTCACGACGATGCTTGAGCTCGCCGTCGAACTCTTGGAAGCGAATGATGCTGATCAACCCGCGTCTACGCTCCTGCACCACATTCGCGACGACGTCCGCTTTGTGGTCGTCGACGAATACCAGGATGTGAACCCATTGCAAGAACGCTTAGTGCGTGCAATGACGAAGTATGGAGCCAACCTCTGCGTCGTAGGCGACGACGACCAAACGATATACCAGTGGCGCGGCTCGACAGTATCGAACATCGTAACGTTCTCGGAACGGTACCAAAATGTTCAGCAAGTCACACTGGCTGATAACTTTCGCTCATCGCAGGGTGTGGTTGCGCTTGGGCAGATGGTGGCCGAGACTATTGCGCCTGAGCACAGACTCGTGAAACGGATGCAGCATGCCTCCCACCAGGAGTGGAAACGCGACGACATCCTCGTCCAAAATTTCGGTTCGCCGGAGGAGGAGGCGAACTGGACCTGCGATCAGATTCAGTATCTGAGAGGCGTTGCGTTCACCGATTCCCCTGGCAAAAAGGCACGAGGATTGTCCTGGTCAGACATGGCGGTACTCTTCCGATCGGTTTCGGCGGATGCAGGCCCTCTTGTCAAAGAGCTTGACCGTCGAGGAATTCCATACGTGGTCAAAGGGCTTTCACGGCTGTTCGATGCGCCTGAGATAAAAGCTGTCGCATCGATGTTCCGGTACATCGTCGGGGACATATCCTCTATAGATCTAGAGGCTGCCTGGAGGGACAGCCGACTCGCGCTCGAGGACGCTTCGCTCGAACCGTTGATTGGGGTGCTCAACGAGGCCAGCGACTTCTCAAGGGGCACACGATGGGGCGTTTACAATATACAGCGCGTCTACCTCGAAGCCCTCGAAGCGTTGGGCGTTCGGGAGGACACCGTTCCCGGCGACAAGTCGCGTGGCGAACTTGCCTTTTATCAACTCGGCAAGTTCAGCCAGGTAATCTCCGACTTCGAAACGGTCCACTTCTCATCTGCTCCAGAACAGAAGTACCGACAGTTCGTTGATTGGTTGAAGTACCAGGCCCCCGCGTACTATGACGAAGCTGACGGCGATATTGGCTATGCGACACCGGACGCAGTGACCTTATCAACTGTGCACCGGGCAAAGGGAATGCAGTGGCCAGCAGTCTTCGTGCCATGCCTTCGGCGTAACAGATTTCCGAGCAAGCGGCACGGGGGTCTCGGTGTCTTTCACATTATCCCTGAAGACGCCATCGACGGAGCCGACCGATATAAGGGCACAACGGAAGATGAACGCCGGCTCTTCTATGTAGCGGTGACCCGCGCCCAGAAGTTCCTTTACATGAGCTATTCCCCAGGACCGAGTGCGATGTATAGAAGTCCTTCAGAGTTCGTCGCGGAAGTCTCAGCTGTCCCGTTCGTGTCTACTTCTGTTAGCGACTTACGCACAGAAGTTCCGAGACTGGAACCGCAGTCGAAAGCGGCGGCACACCAGATCACCCTCTCGTTCTCGGAACTAAAGTTTCTCTTTGAGTGCCCCTACCAATTCAAGCTCCGCTTCATGTATGGGTTCAATGCTCCAATACATGAAGCACTCGGCTACGGAAAGGGGCTACATGATGCGCTTGCGGAGATTCACAAGCGCGCCCTCCACGGCGACGTCGCGACGGTCCTGGACGTGGAGGGACTCATCCACCGGCACCTCCATACACCCTACGCATACCCAACACTCCGAGAGGCTCTCGAGCAGTCTGCAAAAGAATCGGTCAGACGGTACCTAACCCTCCACAGCAATGATCTAATGACGACCATCTACTCTGAAAAGAAAATTCAGGTCAATATTGCCCCAGGCATTACGGTAAATGGACGCATCGATTTGGTCCAGCGCCTCGAAACTGACGAAGTGTCCATCGTTGATTTCAAGTCCACCGAACGTTCGCAGGACGAGGATGTCACGCGCGATCAACTCCACGTCTATGCTGTCGGCTACGCGGAGTTGACTGGCGAAAGAGCTGACCTAATCGAGGTACTCAATCTCGACGCAAGGGGCAAGAACGTTCGAGAAGATGTGAGCGACGAACTGCTCAAAGGAGTGCTCGATCGTATCAAAACGGCGGGCGACTCGCTTCGGGATAATCACCTGCCCAAGTTCGAGATATGGTCTCCAGCTTGCAACAAATGCGACTTATCCGCGTTGTGCCGTTCGAGTGCGGAGAACTGACTGAGTTCTCTGAGAGCCTTTTTTCAGGACTTGCTGTTGTTGGAGCGGGCGCCTCCGTACATGACCGGGAAGCGGATCGTGTCTGGGGAGAGAACAAGCCGTGCCCGGTTAATGTGAGGGCGGGCAATCCGGAAATCAAGATAATCATCTGGGAGTAAAAAATGAGGTGCATACCGGAACAACCGAAATTCGACGACGGACAGCTGGCGGAAAAGGCCGTCTGGACCGCTTTGAAGAACTCGCTCCCGGATGAGTGCATGCTGGCCCACTCCGTCCAGGTCCGCGATGGCCGGAACGAGTACGAGATTGACGTTCTCGTCCTCTGGCCCGCCGTGGGAATGGCGGCCATCGAGGTCAAGGGCGGCCTGGTCAGCATCGCCGACGGGCAGTGGTACCAGTCGGACCGGAACGGCAAACATAAAATCCATAGCCCAGTGGCGCAGTCCCAAAGCTCACTCCACGCGCTGAAGAACTGGCTGGCGAATGAGCTTGGTACCCGCGTCAGCAGCCGCAGCGCCTACATGGTGAGCCTGCCGTACACGGAAGTGCCCAGCGACTGGACCATGGCCGGTTGTTCCCGGTCCCTCGTCCTTGACCAGACCGACAGCAAGTCCCCCGCCGACCTGGTGCGCCAGGCCATAGAGACTGAAGGAGGCGGGGCGTCCCCCTTGGCCCCGGCTTTCCTAGAACGGATCATCCGCAAACTAGGCGGAACCCTGGATACCGCCGTCGTGCCTTCAACTACCGCGCAGGAAGACGAATACGCCCAGGACCACCTCACGGAGCGCCAGTCAGTGCTGCTGCAGGCAACCCGGTCACTCCCGCGAATCCGGTTCACCGGCGGCGCCGGCAGCGGAAAGACCTGGCTCGCCGTCGAGAAGGCTCGGCTGCTCAGCAAACAGGGCAAACGCGTGGGACTCTTCTGCTACAACAAAGGCCTCGGGCAGTATCTTCAGAACCGCGTTGCGCCGTGGCGCCAGGCCAAGCCCGTCTTCACCGGCGAATTCCACGAGTACGCTCGCGGGCTGGGGGTTCCCGACGGTACCGGGCAGGACTACTTCGACGTTGAGATGCCCCGACTCCTGAAAGAGCTGGCCGCGGGAATGGAGCCGCACGAGCGCCTGGACGCCGTCGTCATCGATGAGGCACAGGACTTCGCGCCCCTCTGGTGGGACGCGCTTCTGGCATGCACCACGGATCCGGACGCCGGCGACGTTTACGCCTTCATGGATGACCGGCAGGACGTCTACCGCAGGTGGGGAGGCGCGACGGCCGATCTCGCCAATGGTCCGCTGGCCGCCTTCGTGCCCATCCAAATCGACGACAACCTCCGCAACACCCGGAAGATCGCCGAGGCCTTCAGGCCCTTCGCCGGTGAGCACTTCACACCGCGGGGCAGCACGGGCCTGCCTGTACGTTTCCTTGACTGCGCCACGGAGGACGCACTCGGGATGGCCGACGACAGTGTGGTTGCACTGATCGAGGAAGGCTGGGCCAATAACCAGATCGCGCTCCTCACCACAAAGGATCGTCATCCAATTCATCTGGACTACTTCCAGCGCGAAGCCACCGACGAGTACTGGCGGGAATTCCACGCTAACGAAGCTGAGTTCTACGGCCATGTGCTCGGGTTCAAAGGCTTGGAACGGTCCGTCGTGGTTCTGTGCGTCAACGGTTTTAAGGACATGGGCCGGGCGCCGGAGCAGCTCTATGTGGGCCTGTCCCGGGCGCGGAGTCTGCTGGTGGTGGTTGGTGATTCCGGGTTGCTGGAGGAAGCGGGTGGGCGGGACCTGAAGGCAGCATTGTCACGGACCCAGGCGTGGACGCCACCCGCCCCCGTTGAAGGGTAAGAATCCGCTCCTGACCGAGCGACGACGTCACCCCCAAGGGAGGTCCGAGTTATTGTCGGTCCGGCGGTCCATGCTACTTCTAGCAGTCCGAATTACGTCCTCCTGGGGATAGACTGCCGGGAGTTTGGACTCACTAAAGAGTCCCAGCGAAATGACCAGCTCGGTGCCGAGCACGACAGTTTGGGGGAAACTTGCTAGGTCCGAACAGAACCCCGTCCGTGAAAGGCAGTAACAGCGGACCAGCGCTCCAAGACAACTACGCACAGTTCATCGAGCAGCTCGATGTCGCGTCGAGGAATCTGACCGCTCGCCGCGAACCGCTGACGCGAACGCTTGAGATCTTGGACGTGCTGTCCAGGCAAAACAACCTTGGTCTCAAACTGTGGGAAGAGCGGAGCACCAAAGTCGGCAAGCTGGTGGCCGAGGAAATTAAGTTAGCAGACAAAAATGTAGCGCTGAGTGAGCTCCACGAGGTATCTCGGCGGATGGAAGGGATGTTCCTGAACCGCACTCAGCGCATCGGAGAAAAGCGAGCTTCGGTTCAGGCCCACCACGAAGAAATCACCAAATCCCTTCTCGAGCTGGACCGAAGCAGGCTCAAGCTGACGTCTTCTAGAACACTGTCCCGCGAACGTGAAAATCTAAACAATGCCGTTGCTGACCTTGTGGGTACGCCCCAGCGGTCGACCACCGGTTCGACAGACCCGGGCCTCCGCACCGACCTTAACGAGGCTCGAAGGGCGATCGTCCTGGCCGAGGCTCTGATGGAAGTGAAACGGAGATGACCATGCCCCAATGGCCTACTGAGAAGCGCGTGATCCGAACTTTCACTTCTGCGCAATGGGACGGCAAACGTGGCTTCAAAGCGAGGAGTCTTCTGGCCAAATTCACCGCTGTGCGGTTCTTGGTGGGCTTTGCCGTTCTCGCAGTCCTCACTAGGCTTGGCGCATTCGGCGCCGTGGCCATAACGCTTGGTGTGGTCGCGTTACTCCTGTGGATTCTGTCGGAAGACAGGGTCAGGCAGAAATTTGCGGATGAGCTCATTGCAGATGTCAACGAAACCATCGTCGGCCTCACAGGTGACGCCACCGCTGGGTTGTCCAGTAAGACCTTTAAATCGTTGTGCTCCTCCGGCGGGCGCATCCCTTTGCCGGTAAACGGGGTGCCGGGACTCGAACTGGGTGTCGTCAGCGACAGGCCACCTGTGGAACGCATAGCAGCGATAGCGCGGGTGGACGAGGCGGTCCGCACGAGTCAGGTCACAGTCTTTGCTACGCCTCCTGACTACGGCACCGCCAGCTTTGACCGTTTGCTGCAGGGCACCCTCGAGACCGACTGACCGGGTGCGGACCCGCGGTCGCACCCACCGCGTCGCGCCGTCCGTTGTCTGAGCCTGCCCATCGTATCTAGGAACTGTCGCTCCAACATGTCACGGGGGATGATGTGAACTTTTTTGGCCTGTATTTGGACCGCGCTCCGTGGACCTACCGCGATTCCGCACTGGGCGAAGTCAGGCTCGGGCCTTGGGTTGGCCTAGCTCCTTCAGACCCGGCTGGGCCTGACAGGGCCCGATGCACGCCAATCCATGCGGATCCGGCAGTACATGGCCCGGCTCGCTGAGCTGGACACTCCGAAGGCTTGGTTCCACTGTTCCTTTCCGTCGATCCATGGTCCACAGCCATCGAGCTGTTGAAAATGCGTGACGAACTCGTCGTCAACGGATGGACGGGCTTTGTTCCAGCAGGGTCAACCGCAAAGCTGAAAGCCCCCGCTTCCCTGGAGCATAGCCAAGTCCCCCTGACCGGGCGTTCGCCGATTATCCCCTCGAACTCATCCATGAGATGGAGAGCGAGGCCACCCTGGACTGGCCGCTCGGAATCTCGCGGCTTGAACCCCAGCACCCCCGCAGCTCGTTCCCGCCCTCTGGTCCGTCTCCTCGGCGCCCTTAAACGCCGCGGGGTGAAGACCGTGGAGCCTTCGCGCCGGACGGAGCCGAGGGCGCCGTGACGGTCCTCGTCGCAATGACCGAATGGGAGCAGCGGAGCACACGGCCCGCTGGCTCTCATCCGACGGCCGCCCGGGCTCCGATCGTTCGGCCGTCGTCGCCTCCGCGAGCACCGTGCTGCAAGACCAGGAACTGCAGCTCCGCGGACTGCCGCGGGTCGGTGTCGGCAAGCGTCCACACTGGCGAGCCGTGGACAAGATCATTCCCCTCTTCTTCGACGTGATCTGGGGGCCCGTGGACGTCCAGCTGCTGGGAGAATTCCTGAACCTCCCCGTGAGCCCCCTCCGGGGTTCCGCCGCACGACATCTCCTCCGCGCCCTCGCCGCCCAGCCTGGCCCCGGCGGAGATGATTGGCGCGTCGCCCTCCAGAAGATTGCGTAGTCTTGCGTCGCACGGGTTGAGAGTCTTGGGCGGGGGCGCCCTCGATGTGGTTTCTCTGGGTCTGCGACGGCTCAGCGTTGCTTGCTGGCGCTTGTGTCAGCGTCTGGCCGTTTAAAGTTCGTGTGCACTACCTCCTCACGGCAGGGATGCAGCCACCAACACCCGCAGTCAGAACACCGCGGTCCAGAACCTATACCAGGGTCGCCCAGCCCTGCATAGCTCGGCGTCTTCCAACATGCCCTCTACCGGCACGTGTCATTGGACGGCGAAGCGCGACCGGACGGGCGCGAGTCGGTCGTCAGTGCGGCCGGCAGTGGCAGCCCAACCTTGTCGCACAGGAATCGGGTCTGGCAATACCGCAATGCGACGGTTGTGAATTTACGAAGTCGTTTCCGGACGGTGACTGAGCCCTACGGCGTGTCCTCTAAACCGATGGGACAGTGGAATGGCGTAAAGTCAGAGCAACTGCGGCCAAGGGGGCCATCAAAACGGGAAAGGCCGGAACTCAATGACTACTCCACCAGCTGGCTGGTACGACGATCAAGCGACTCCTGGTCGCCAACGCTGGTTTGACGGAACGCAGTGGACTGACCATTTCCAGAATGCTCCCGTAGTGACCGCCCCGCCTGCCTACCCCGCGCAGCAGTGGCAGCAGCAGCCTCATCACACCATGGGGCCAATGACCTCGTCGAATCTCAATGTGATCCGCGAGGTTGTCTACAATCGTCAGCAAACCCCGCACAGCGCGACCGCGTGGACCCTCATTTCACTTTTCACAGGCGGCATCGGGCTCATTTGGGTCGTCTACTACTCGTTGAGTCCCAACCACTACTGGAAGGCCTGACGGACAAGGGTCCCGACAGGGCTGCCAGCATGCCCTAGTGCCCGACGATGCCCCGAAGGAAGGCCAGATGGACTGGGGGTCCGGAGGGTAGGAACTTGGCTCCGCGCCGTCGTCGAACGCGTCCGCCACCGCAAAACCTATACGGCATCCTCAGCGACTACCCCATCCGCCTGCGCACTCGGATGGATGGAAGAGCGTGGCACGAAGCTTCCCAAGGTCTATTCACCCAGGCCTAGCAACGCGCAGACGGGGGCGACCACTCAGTGGCCGCCCCCGTCTGCGCGTTCCGCAGCTGACTAACCTCCGGAGTTAATTCGCGACCGCTTCCTCGCTGCCGGTCTCAGACCCGCCCGCCGTCCGTTCGTCGCGCTTTTTCCGTTTGAACAGCCCTGCGACGCTCCCGCCGACCGAGCCAGCCGTACCGGCGATGGCGCCGCCGACGCCCTTGACCGCGGTGATGGCCTGTGGCTCATCTGGGATCCCGTCCCCGTCGATGTCCACGCTGCGGAACGCGCGCGTCACCGTGTCGGCTGCGGTTGCTACGCCGGCGCCCACTGCGACGGCTCCTGTCGCGACGCCGCCTCCGACTGTGCTGGCAGTACCAGCGATCCAGTTTCCCGTCACCTTCGCGGCGTCCTCCATTGCTGCGAGAGCTCGATTCTGTTCGGGCTCGCCGTCTTCGGCGTCAGGATTATCCTTCATACTGACGGCCAGATGTGCAGGGAACACCTCTGGGGCATCGGCGAACGCGGCCCGGGCCGCGACGATGACATCGCGGCCGAACACGAAGCGCGTGACTCCACCCGCCAAGGCTCCAACTCCGTATTCAACCGTTGCCTGTTGCTTTCCACTCAAGTTTTCGCGCACGGCGTCCAGCTGACCCGTCTCCATGGTCCGAACCAAACTCTGCGCGGCGCCTCCAGGTAGGGTGTCCGCGAGCGTGTTCGCCCAGTGCGACCAGTCCGTGCGGCCAGCAGAGATCTTATTGCCGACGCCGACGACGCTTTCAGGCGACGCACTCGATAGGTCTGTCGCCATCGTTGCGATTTGCTTCTGGCTCACGCGTTCGTTCGAGAGTCCGTAGACAAGGGCGAGGGCTTGGTCTTTGTCGAGGTCCATTCCGTGAATATCGGCAATAGCGAGCGCGAAAACCGCGGTGATCTCGAACTGCAGCTGCTCATCGCCTGCGGGAAGGAGAGCAGCGGCTCGCTGTGCACCGTTCTTCGCAGTACCCAGCGCCATGTTCTTTGCGGCCTGTTTCGCAGCGCTCCTTGTGGCAAGTTTGACGGCTTCCTTGCCAGTCTTCTTGGCTGCCTGTTGTCCCGCACTCTTCATGCCGGCTGCTGCCGCCCCGACTCCAGGAATCATCGCGATACCAATATCAGCCGCGATCGCGCCGGCGCTGATGAGGGCACCAGCAGTGGTGATCGAGGTTCCGTAGTGACGCTCCAACATCTGGATCACCTCAGCGGGCGTTGCGTTCGGATGCCGCCGGCGGAGCCTCATGACGTACTTGCGAGCGATCGAGTGACGAGCGCTCACAGCCTTCGCAATGTCGCGCGTGGCGTCCTCGCCGACGAGCTCGGCCTCCAGCGTGATGCTCTCGATATTGGTCATCGCTTACTCCTCTGTGGTTGCACCTCTCCGGGAGGCGTGAATGCGGCTGATAGGTGAGAACCCGCCGGTGCCGCCTGGATCTCTGGTGATTGTATTCATGGATCCTGACTTTCGGGTCGCGGCGCGTTCAAACTCCTCGACCAAGTGCCTCCCACCCGTCAAAACAAAGACTGGCCCTGGTCATATTGCAATTGGATTACCCCAGCATTCGGTGGCTCTGCCTCACCTCCGCGCCCTCTGTCGTGCCGGAGGGATGGGATAGGTGCCCCATTACAGCCCACTCTGCGCACTAGCGCGTGGGGCGCGCCCGGCCAAAGCCGGACGCGCCCTCCGGGCGTAGCGAGCCCACGAAGGGTTCGCTACGCCCGGTTCAGTCGATGAGCACCGGCTGCTTGTCACGCTCCGAAGCTACAACGCCGCCCGGCACCTTCCCGTTCCGGTGGTGCAGCCAGTTTGCCACCGCCAGAAGCGCCACGAGTGCGAAAGTGCTCAGGAGCTGGGGCCGGGAATCCTCGCCGATGAAGCCCACCGTGAAGATCGCCGCGAGGATGACCAGACCAACCACCGTGAGCCACGGGAAGCCGGGCATCCGGAGGGGAAGCGCCGTCCCCTCGCGGTCCGCGCGCAGGCGCAGCGCCAGCTGGGCCAGGAGCGCTGACGTCCATACCAGCAGGCACGTCGAACCCACGATGTTGAGCAGGACGGGAAGGACCTTCTCGGGGAAAGCCAGCTCCAGCACCACCGTGACAACGCCGAAGGCGACGCTGGCCAGGACGGCGACAACCGGCACCCGCGCCTTGGACACGGAGGCAAGCAGGCGTGGTGCTTCACCGCGCTCGGCCAGGGAGTAAGCCATCCGGGAAGCACCGTAGAGGTTGGCGTTGAGGGCGGAGAGCAGGGCTGCCACGGCCACGAGCGTGATGGCGGTGGCTGCGCCGGGCATGCCGGCGGCGTCCAGCACTGCGGCGAACGGGCTCTTCAGCCCTGCCGAGCCCACGGGAACCACCGCCGCGATGATGAAGATCGCACCGATGTAGAAGACCAGGATGCGCCACAGCACGGTCCGGACTGCCTTCTTCACGCTGCGGGCCGGCTCCGCCGTTTCAGCTGCCGCCACGGAGACGATCTCGGTGCCGCCGAACGCGAACGCCACCACGAACAGGGCTGTGGCGATCCCGGCGAAACCGTCCGGCGCGAATCCGGCTCCGGTGAAGTTGGCCAGGCCCGGCGACTGGACGCCCGGCAGCCAGCCGAAGAGCAGGGCAGCGCCCACCAGGAGGAACCCGACGATGGCTGCCACCTTGAGCAGGGCGAACCAGAACTCGAACTCGCCGAAGTTCTTCACGCTGGTGAGGTTCACGGCGGTGAGCACCACGATGAACACGAAGGCCATCAGCCACACCGGCAGGGCCGGGAAGATGGTGGCCAGCAGGCCTGCCGCACCGAGCGCTTCGGCCGCGATGACCACCACGAGCTGCAGCCACCAGAGCCAGCCCACCGTGGCACCGGCCACCGGCCCGTAGGCCTTGGCGGTATAGACGGAGAAGGCACCGCTGTCCGGATTGGCGGCGGCCATCTCGCCGAGGGCCCACATCACCAGGATGATGAGGGTGCCGGCCACGAGGTAGGAGATCAGCACGGCCGGGCCGGCGGCCTGGATGCCGGCGCCGGAGCCGATGAACAGGCCCGCGCCGATGGCGCTGCCGAGCCCCATCATGGTGAGCTGGCGGGGTTTGAGTGCCGCGCCCAGTGCGCGGCCAGACGTCTTTGTCTGTTGTTCCATGGGGAGTCCTCTGGTTGTAGGTGGAACGGATTGGGGTAACAGGAAAGTCGGTTTTCAGGCTGCGTGGGCTTCCAAAAGCTGGAGCACGCGGTCGTTGGAGTCAGGGGCGGCAACGGTGATCCGCACGCCGTCTCCCTGGTACGCCCGGACCAGGATGCCCGCGCGGTCGAACGCGTCCACCAGGGTCGACTGGAGACGCTCATCTGCGCGGATCCACAGGAAATTGCCCTGGCTCGCCTGCAGTTTCCAGCCCTGCGCTTCCAGCTGCGCGGCCATCCGGGCGCGCTCCTGTTTGACGGCGGCAACCCTCTCTTCCATCTCCCCCTCCGTGTCCAGCGACGCGATGGCCGCCTTCTGAGCCAGAGCGCTCACGGAGAAGGGAAGGGCTGTCCGGCGCAGTCCCTCGGCGATGGCGGGTGCCGCCACGGCGTATCCCACGCGCAGGCCGGCGAGGCCGTATGCCTTGGAGAAGGTGCGCAGGATGCAAACGTTCGGGTACTGGCGGTAGAGCGCCAGGGAATCGGGGCCGCTGCCCGCTTCGGCGTATTCCACGTAGGCCTCGTCGATCACCACGAGGATGTCCGGGCGGACGGATTGCAGGAAGGCCTCGATGCGTTCGTGGCTGATCGGCACGCCAGTGGGATTGTTGGGGGTGCAGAGCAAGATCACCTTCGTGCGGTCAGTGACGGCCGCGGCCATGGCATCGAGGTCGTGACCCTCAGCGCTGTCCAGCGGAACGCGGACCGGCCGGGCGCCTGCCAGCTCAACCAGGATTGGATAGGCCTCGAAGGAGCGCCACGCGAAGATCACGTCATCCCCGGCGTCGCACATGCCGGTGATGATCTGCTGGAGGACGCCGACGCTGCCGGGTCCCACCGCGACCTCTCCGGCCGTGACGCCGAGGTGGCGGGCAATCCGTTCACGGAGTTCGACGGCAGCACTGTCCGGGTAGCGGTTCATGGTACCGGCCGCCGCGGCCACCGCAGCGGCGGCGGCAGGCAGCGGTTCGTAGTGGCTTTCGTTGCTGGCGAGGGCGGCAATGTCCGCGCCGGCGCCGCGGCGGCCCGGGACGTAGGACGGAAGTCCGGCCACAGCGCCACGAAGGGTGGGAAGCGCGGTGTCCGGTGCAATGAGGAGCTGATCACTGGTCATGAGGAACGATCATGATTGTGATCCGGCCCACAATGCAAGATACCCTCAACCCATTGGGACTTCTGCTCAACTTCTAGCAACCGTGGTGAAAATATGACCATCCCGAACCCCCGCAACTTGGATTCCCTCGACGGCAGGATCATCCTCGCCCTCGACAAGGATCCCGAAGCCAGCGCCCTGGCACTCTCCCGGACGCTCGGCGTCGCACGCAACACTGTCCACGCCCGGCTGTCCCGGCTCGAGCGCAGCGGCGCCCTCCGCTCCTTCAGCCGGAGGCTGGACCCCGCCGCGCTGGGCTATGACCTGATGGCCTTCCTCTCGCTGTCCATCAGCCAGACGCGGACAGGCGCGGTGGAGGACGGTCTCGCCGCGATCCCGGAGGTCATCGAGGTGCACGCCACCACCGGGGACGCGGACCTCATGGCCAAGGTGGTGGCCCGCAGCACGGCCGACCTCTACCGCATCACCAACGAGATCCTGGAAATCGAAGGGATCCAGCGGACCAGCACAGCCATCTCCGTGCTGGAACTCATGCCGCCCCGCTACGACGGCCTGCTCAGCCGGCTGTCGGAGCAGGAATCCCGCTCTTCCAGCTAGGAACGGGTGATGCACGCCACAAGTGCGCATATTTTCAGTTGATCAGGCAGTCAACTGCCAAATATCCCAACCAAACTCCACTCTCTTGCCTATCTGTGGACCGGCCTACAAGATTCCTGCATGACTACTCTCACCGTCTCAGGCCGCGTGGCGCAGGTTCTCAGCAGCTACGTCAGCGACGTCTTCGGCGTCATGGGCAACGGCAACGTCTACTTCCTGGATGCCGCGGAAAAGCTGGGCCTCCACTTCTCCGCCGTCCGGCACGAGGGCGCCGCCATCGCCGCGGCCGACGCCTACTACCGGGCCTCGGGACGCCTCGCCGCGGGCACCACCACCTACGGCCCCGGTTACACCAACGCGCTCACTGCCCTGGCCGAGGCGGTCCAGGCGCAGATCCCCGTGGTGCTGGTCACCGGGGATGCGCCGAGCAGCGGCGCCCGGCCCCAGGACGTGGACCAGGCGGCCATCGCCGCGGGCCTCGGCGCGGCCACCTTCACCGTCACCCGCGACGCCGCGGGATCTATCACCCGGCAGGCGGTGGAGTACGCACTCACCAAGCGCACCGCCGTCGTGATTGCCATCCCCTACGACCTCGCGGCACTCGAGGCGGCTGATAAAGAGCTTCCGGCGCCGCTGGCACCTCAGGTAACGGACGACGGCGGCGCCGGCCTTGGGCAGGTAGCCCGCCTCCTCGCCGGGGCCAAGCGGCCGCTGATCCTCGCCGGCCGCGGTGCGCACCTCGCCGGCGCCGGCCCGGAACTCCGCGAACTCGCCGACCGGATCGGCGCACTGACCGCCGGAACCGCCCTGGCGCTCAACCTCCTCAAAGGCGAGGGGTACCTGGGCGTGGCCGGCGGTTTCGGCACCGACACCGCGGCCGGCCTCATGGGTGAGGCCGACGTGGTCCTGGTGGCCGGGGCCAGCCTGAGCCCGTTCACCCTGCGGTTCGGGCACCTGCTCGCCCCGGACACCACGGTCATCCAGATCGACACCGCCCTGCAGCCGACCAACCCCCGGGTGGACACCTTCATCAGCGCGGACGTGAAGTCCGCTGCGGGACGCATCCTCCAGCTGCTGGACAGCGAGGCCGCGGGAGAAGCCTGGCGCGCGGAAGCCCGCAAGCGCCTGGCCGAAGGACCGGCCCACCACCCAGGCTCCGAGGAGACCGCGGACGGCCGGCTGGACCCGCGCGCCCTTGCCACGGCGCTGGACGCCGTGCTGCCGGAGCGCCGCACCGTGGTCCAGGACGGCGGGCACTTCCTCGGCTGGGCCCCCATGTACTGGAACATCCCGCGGCCCCAGGACCTGGTCATGGTGGGGACCGCCTTCCAGTCCATCGGGCTGGGACTTGCGAGCGCCGTCGGGGCAGCCCGTGCGGTGGAGGACGGCCGCACCTTGGTGCTGGCCTCCGGCGATGGCGGTTTCCTGATGGGCCTGTCCGACCTCGAATCGCTCATCGGCACGGCGAGGAGCGCCGTCGTGGTGATCTACAACGACGCCGCCTACGGAGCTGAAATCCACCAGTACGGCTCCCAGGGCCTGACCGAAAAGCCCATGCTGATCCCCGAAGTGGACTTCAGCGGCATCGCCCGCGCTTTGGGGGCTGAGTCCGCGATCATCCGCTCGCTGGCGGACCTTTCCGCACTTCAGGACTGGATCGATGCCGGCGCCAAGGGAACCTTCGTGGCCGACTGCCGGATCACGTCCAGCGTCCGGGCACCGTGGCTGAGCGAATGGATGGCGGCCAAGCAGGAGGCGAAGGCCGCGGTGGCGGGGTAGCTGTAGGGCTAGCCCACACCACGGTAAAGCTATTGAAGCCGCCGCTGCCGGAACATTGGAAACGATTCCCGCACCCGGGCCACAGTCTCCAGGGAAACATCCACTGTCCGCACACCGGCATCCAGCCCAAGGTCAAGCTCAACCACACCCATCGGATCAACCAGGACGCTTCGGCCCACCGATACCGGCGGCGCCTGGCACACCCCCGCCACATACACGCTGTTCTCGATGGCCCGCGCCGCGTTCAGGGCGAGCCACTGCTCCGTCTTGTGGGTGCCCGGCACCCACGAGGAGCAGACCAGCAGAACGTGCCCGCCGGCGTCGGCCAATGACCTGGCCAGCTCCGGGAACCGCAGGTCGTAGCAGGTCATCAGGCCAAACCGCACTCCCCCATGCTCAAAGACCACCGGACTGGTGGACGCGCCGGGCTTGATGAACGTCGATTCCCCGAAGCCCTGCGCGTCGAAAAGGTGGATCTTCCGGTAGAAAGCCAGCCGGCCGCCGTCGGGCCCGTATGCCACCAAAGTGTTGTACGCCTTGCCGGGGTCCTCCGAGGTTTCCACCACGCCCGCCACCAGCGCGATGCGGTGGCGGCGGGCGGTGGCGGCAAGCTCCTGGCAGACTGGTCCGTCCAGCGGCTCGGCCACCTCGGGGAACGTCGCGTCCACCTTCTTCTTCTCGTAGGTGGCGTACTCCGGGAAGGCGACCAGCCCGGCGCCGCCGCGAGATGCCTCAGCGGCGAAACGGTCCATGACGGCCAGGTTGGCCTGGATGTCGGTGCCCGACTCCAGCTGCCCGAGCGCTATCCTCACGGCTGCTCCTTCCCTTGCATCACAACGGCTTGGGTACAGCGGAGCCCAGGCTCAGGCGGCCGCCTCCACCGTCGCCTTCTCCGTGGCCGTCATCTCCGGCGGCGCCGCCTTGAAGCCGCGGGTGATCAGGGCCAGGACCACCACGCCCAGCACCAGCCAGGACACCCCCAGCGTAATGGCGTTGCTGTCCAGCTGGGAGAGCAGGTAGGCGCAGATGATGGCGCCGATCACCGGGACCACCACGTAGGACACCGGGTTCAGCTGGTGCCCGGCCCGGCGCTGGCGCACATAGTGGAACACCACCGAAGCGTTCACCAGCGTGAAGGCGGTGAAGGCACCAAAGTTGATGAACGACGTCGACGTGGCCACGTCCAGGAAGATGGCGATCAGGCCCACGATGCCCGTGATGACCAGGTTCACCACCGGTGTGTGGAATTTCTCACTGAGCCGGCCGAAGACAGCCTTGGGCAGCACCGAGTCACGGCCCATCGCATACAGCAGGCGGGAGGCGCTGGCCTGCGCGGCGAGGCCCGACGCGAACTGCGCCACCACCAGGCCGGCGAGGAACACCGCGCCGAACAGCTGCCCGCCGATCTGCAGGGCGATGGAGCTGGCCGCGGACGCCGAGTCCTCGAACACGCCGCCGGGGTGGACCAGCTGGGTCACGTACGCCACCGTCACGAAGATGCCGCCGCCGATCAGGGCGATGAGCATGATGGCGCGGGGCATGTTCTTGCGCGGTTCGATGGTCTCCTCGGTGAGGGTGGTAACGGCGTCGAACCCCAGGAACGAATACGCGGCGATCGCGGCGCCGGCGGAGATGGTGGCGAAGCTGGCGGTGTCGTTGAAGAACGGCTGCGTGCTGGCCAGGCCGCCGGCGCCGGAGGTGGACACCACGTTGCCGATGGACAGCGCCACGAAGAACACGATGACCAGCAGCTGGAACGCCATCAGTACGTAGTTGGCCTTGTCCGCCACCTTGATGCCCAGGATGTTCAGGAGCGTGGTGATGAGGATGAAGCCCACGATCCAGAGCCCGATGGGGATGCCGGGGAACTGCGCGGTCAGGTAGGACCCGCCGATGAGCCAGATGACCATGGGCAGGAAAAGGTAGTCCAGCAGGATGGCCCAGCCCACCAGGAACCCCACCCTGGGATCGATGGACCGGCGGACGTAGGTGTAGGCGGAGCCTGCCACCGGGTAGGCGACAGCCATCCGGCCGTAGCTGTGCGCCGTGAACAGCATGGCCGCGAGCGCCACGAGGTACGCAGCCGGCGCTGCGCCGCCGGTGGATTCGGCGATGATGCCGAAGATCCCCAGGACGATCAGCGGGGTCAGGTACGCCAGTCCGAACAGGACCAGGGAGGGCAGTTTAAGCGTGCGGGTGAGTGTTGTTGTCACGGTGTTTTCCTTATGGCTTGTAGGACGGCGGTGTCCAGGTGGCCGGGTTGATCCGGCCTTGGTAAACGGAAAGTTCGACGGCGGGCTCCCCCTCGCGGAACTGCGACCAGGGGCGGTTAAGGTTCTCCGTGCCGTGCGTGCGGACGTGCTCGACGGCGGCAAGGTCCAGTTCCGCGGCGAGCAGCACCGGGGCATCGTCAGGGGCCTCGGCGAGAGTGTTGCCCTCCGGGTCCACGATGATGCTTTGGCCCCTTCCGGTGGGGCCTGCGCAGTTGACACTGACCATAAAGACCTGGTTCACGATGGCGTTGGCCTTGGCGAGGATCAGTTCCTGTCTGCGGTCCGGGGTGGTGGTTTTGACGACGTTGAGGATCACGTCGGCGCCCATCCAAGCCAGCTGGCGGGACACCTCGGGGTACCAGGCGTCGTAGCAGATGTTCAGGCCCACCCTCCCGATGCCGGGCAGGTCCACGGTAGTGAAGCGGTCGCCGGGATCGTATGGCTCGAACGGGCGCCAGGGGAAGATCTTCCGGTAGTAGCCGGTGAGCTCCCCTTCCGGGGACAGGACCAGCTGGGTGTTGAACAGCTGCCCTTCCGGGCCACGTTCGCAGACGCTGCCGGGGACAAGCCAGATGCTGAGGTCTTTGGCGAGCTTTTTGAGCTCCTTGACCCGGGGTCCGTCCAACGGTTCGGCAGCAGCCTGGAGCATTTCCGCGCGTTGCAGGTCGGGGTTTTCGTCGCCGAAGAGGTGCAGCTCGGGGAAGACCACCAGCTTGCTGTGCGGCTGTGCTTGGAGGGCTGCTTTGACCTCGTCCGCGAAGGCCGACATGGGTTCGCCGATGAGCCGCGGCCGGGCCTGGGCGGCGATGAGGGGAAGGATGCGTTGCATGGGTTTTTCTCCGCGTTGGGGTGTGATCCGGGTTATATTAGATCAGAATGATCCAATAAAGGGAAGAGGGCTGGTGTGGGCCGTAAAGTAGCGGATATGACGGATCAGCTGGAGGAGACCGCCGAGCCCTCGCGCCTTGCTGCCGGCAGGGTGCTCGGGATGGAGCGGCGCAGCGCCATGGACGCGGTCCGGATGCGGATCGGCATGGCGATTTCCTTGGGGCTGCTGAAACCGGGCGAGCGGCTTCCGGACCAGGAGGATGTAGCCCTTGGCCTTTCGGTCAGCCCGATCACTGCCCGGCGCGCGTTGGCGAGCCTAGCGGAGCAGGGGGTGGTGGTCCGCCGGCGCGGCCGGGCCGGCGGGACCTTTGTGGCGGATTCGCCACCCACCGATGTTTTGGCGGAGCTCTCCGCGTCACCGGCCGAGTCCCAGGCGGTGAACCGGCTGGTGGACCGGAGGCTCCTCTTCGAATGCGCGGTGACGCACTACGCAGCGGTCAACGCCACTCCTGAGCAGCTGGACGAGCTGGACCGGCTGACCCGGGAGATGGCGGAGTCCACCGATTGGTCCTACTACCACCGGATGGACGAGCAGTTCCATCAGCTGGTGGGCACGGCGTCGTGCCTGGACACCGCCATCGAGGTTTATCACGAGACCCTCGCCGAACTGTACGGCTACTTCATCCCCTATCCCATCGACAAACTCCACAAGTCCAACCACGACCACATCGCGCTCGTGGCAGCTATGCGTGCCGGCAACGTTGAGGAAGCGGTGGAAGTTTCACGGAAGCATGTGGACATCCTGCACCGGACGATGTTTATGGGGCTTGCACAGGGCGGCCTGCCCGCCGGGCCGTAACGAGGCCGACTGGCAGGGCCCGCCCTCGATGGCACGAAAAAGGAGGCCGACGACGACACCAAGTGTCGCCGTCGGTCTCCTTTTATGCCCGCACGGTGGTGCTATCCCCCGCAGGGCGCTGGGCCCTAGGCCGCCGTTGGAAGCGTTACGTAGCTGCCCTCGATGACGCCGGCGGCAACAACGGGTGTGCCGTCTACTGTGACATAGCTGCCACGGGTGGCGGGGGGCAGGTTTCGGGCGCCAGCGACGGTGACATAGCTGCCCTCGACACCGGCGGGGACGCTGCCGGCGGGGAGAGTCACGTAGCTGCCGCCGCGCACTGCGGTGTCAGCGACAGTGGTAGCGGTGGCGGATGAGGAGGCTTCGAGGCGTTCGGTCAGAAAAGTCATGGGTTCTCCGTGGGGTTTCGGGATGAGGGCCATACAGGTTCTTGTGCCGCTCAAGCAGGAGGGCGGTTGCGCGTTTTCTCGCTTGCCCCGCTGGCCCGGGTGTGTTCACCGGTGCGGTACTCAAGGGCTACGGTGGCCTGTACCCAACTCTACAGGCTTATCGTGAGTTACTCAGAATAAGGTGGGCGGGCTCACGTTTACGCAAGGCCCTGTTCGCCATCCGGTGCGGGGACTAGTCTGATCCGCATCAACGTCCACCGCCGTCGAGGAGCCGTCATGGCCGGGTTTGTGCAGATCATCGAATTCAAAACCTCCCGCATCAAGGAGATCGAAGAATTGGGCCGTCCCTCAAGAACCGAGGGGAGCACTCCGGCCACGTTCCGCCGCATTGTTGCCACGGCGGACAGGGACCACCCAGGGACCTATTTCACCATCGTCGACTTCGAGTCCTTTGACTCGGCAATGGAGAATTCCGGCCGGCCGGAAACGTCGGAGTTCGCTGCCAAGATGGCGGAACTGTGCGACGGACCCGTGATCTTCCACAATCTGGATGTCATGTGGGAGGACACCGGAGACGGTGCGGGCAACGGCCAGCCGGCTGACCAGACCGCCTGACGGCAGTGGCCGGGCGCGCAACCTTCCCGGAACGGTGGTGAACCCTGTTCGCCGCGGGTGGGAGATCCAGCTCAACCGCCTAGCCTTGGAACATCGGATACAACGCCTCATCAGCTGTTTGCTGGCTCCTGTGCCCGGTCACCATCCTTGAGCACCATCCCAGGAAAGGTATGAACCCATGCGGATACTCGTCGTCGGAGCCGGAGCCACAGGCGGGGCGTTCGGTACGCTCCTGCAGGAAGCGGGGCGGGACGTCACGTATCTGGTGCGGCCGCGCAAGCAGGAGGTTCTTCGCCGCGACGGGTTGCGCTTCGTCTCCCCCACCGCCGACCGGACGAACGCGGTGCAGACCATCACCGCCCAGGACGGGTCAGAGGCCTTCGATCTGATCCTCGTCACGGTCAAAGCCGGGGCGTTCGAGGGCGTCCTCGGCGAGCTTGGCGCTTTCGCCGGGCCTGGAACCAGCATCATTCCCATCCTCAACGGCATGGCCCATGTGGACCGGCTTGAGCAGCAGTACCCGGGGAAGGTGCTCGGCGGCCTGGCGCGGATCGTCGCCACCCTCGACGGCGATGTGGTCCGCCAGCGGGTGCCTCTCACTTCCCTCATGGTCGGTGGGCTGAACGGAAAGGCTGTGCCTTCGGATATTTCTGATGCTCTGGACGTGCCGGGCGTTGAGTTCTCGGTAGTCGAGGACGTATTAGGTGCACTGTGGGAAAAATGGGTATTCATCGCGGCCGCAGGAATCGTGAATTGCATCTTCCGGGCGCCGGTTGGACGGATCCTCGAGGCCGGCGGGGAGTCCAGGATTCTGGAGGCCATCAGCGAAACGGAAGCTGTGGCAGCCGCGGCAGGACATCCCGTTTCCGACGCCGGTCATACACAGGCGGTCGGCATACTCACCGAACCGGGGTCAGCATTCACTTCCTCCCTGTACCGGGACCTCACCGCGGGGCTCCCCTCGGAAGCCGAGCACATCCTTGGCGACCTTGCACGCAGGGCCCGGGAGCTCAACGTTCCCACGCCGCTGCTGGACCTCACCCTCATCCAGATCAGGGCCGGCATCTAGCACTGATCCACTCCGGCCCTCTGAAGCGAGGCTTGGGTTTCCAAACGGGCGCACCCCAAGCCGTAGGCCGCCGTCCTCCATCCAACCGGCACAACGCTGCCGGCGAACATGCAGTAATAACGCAGGAGTAACGCGTTGACAGCATTCTGATGGAGGAAACAATCGATGCACGTGAAGTTGGGCCAAAATCTCAATCCACGGAGCGTTCGGAAATGACGCCAAGTAATTCCGGAGGGGATTCTCGATGGAAAATCGGGAAGTAAGACTGGACCCCGGTGCACAGCGGGAGTTCACCACGGAGTTGGCCCGGCTGGCCCTCGAAAGCTCAGCGCCGGACGAGTTGATGGTCTTTGACGAGGTGGCCGACGAATTTTTTGCCGATCAGGCTGCAGCCTTGAATCCGCGCAGTCGCGACGAATCGGTGGGCTTCGGCCTGGAGCTTGCTCTCTTGACTCCGGCCGCATTGGCAATCTGCGGAGAAGTGGTGCGTTTCTTGGCAGACCTCTTGGCCGAAACCTTCAAAGACGAGGCCAAATCAGTCCTGGGTTCCTATTTCCGCCGTATGTTCGTTTCCCGTGACCAGCCGGCGGGGGCAGAACCGCCCCAGTCCGCCATCCGCCTTAGTGACGAGCAGATGCGACGGGTCCATGAGGCAGCACTTACGGAAGGTAGACGCCTCAAACTTCCCGAGGAGACTACCGCGTTGCTGGGGAACGCCATCGTCGGAGCATTGGTAGTCGATGCACCCGGGGACCGCTCTTAGCCCAGATGTCCGGACGAGGTAATAAATGAGTCCGGCAGATTCCCAGACGACAAGGCGGGTTAATGTCCTTGCCTATCCTGCACCCACCACAGGCCGTTATCTCGTCTTCCTCTTGGCCTTACTGACGTCCGGCCTGTTTGTCGGAAATTGGATGCATAACCAGGTGGCTGGCGACGTGTGGGCCGACAGTGTATTGGCTTGTCAGTCCGAAGCAGCACGCGTAAGCGGGGGAAGCGACCAGCAGGAGATGTTAAGGCGCGGGGAGTTCCTCCAGGCCTGCCAGGGCCCGCACGAACGTAGCCGCGCTATGTGGTCACTAGGCGGTGCTGCCGTAGTAGGCGCAGGAGCGCTACTCGTCATGTATGTCTCGCCCAGCGTGATTCGGCGAAAGCGTCGCTTCTCTCCCCCGGGCTCCAACATGCGCCCTGTGGTAGACCGCTTCAACGAGCTGTGTGCTGGACACAAGCTGCGAAGGGCACCGGCGCTGGTAATCGGTCCGCTCGGACAGCTGGACGCATTCTCCTTCGGAGCTCCGGGCCGGTGCACGGTGGTGCTGCCCAAGGCGGTGGCGGTCAAATTTCGTGACCCTGCCGTATTCGATGCCGTGGTTCGGCACGAGTTGGCCCATATAGAGCACCGCGATGTTGCCTATTCTTGGATGGCTAGGAGTACTTGGTATGTTCTGGGCCCGGTACTGTTGCTGCCCGTTGTTTGGAGTCTTGTTGAGAGGGACTTCTCGCTATTGGGCTCTTACTTGTGGCGTGCTTTAGCGCTGGCCGCAGTGGTTGAGCTTGTTGCGGCTGGGCTCTTGCGTGCACGAGAGTACGACGCTGACCTAGCAGCGGCAAGCGGGGCAGTACATCTTGAGCAGATGCGCGCATGTCTGCAGCGTTTGCCGGACCGGAAACAGGGCAGAGGAATTCGCCGTTATTTTCTTGCCCGCCACCCGCGTCCAGCACGTCGTCGTGAAGTTCTGGAGTCACCGTGGATTGCAGCGCGGATTGGGATTTCTGATGGGATAACTGCTGGTTTTCTCGCCGCCCTCTCTGCGCCGCTCATCGTCGGAGCACTCATTCCGCTGTTGACGGGTACCGGACTAACAGTTTTGGCAGGGGTAAGCGCGGCTCTGCTAGTCGGTTCGCTGCTGGGTTCCTCCGTAGGTCTGGGATTGTGGCGCTGGAGTGCCATCACTCGGGCTGCCAGAGCCTTTTCCCCCTCGGCTGGGCAGAAGGAGATGTTGGGAGGTTCGCCGTCAGTAGCAGGAGTGGCAATTGGTGTCTCTCTGGGCTTGGTTCTAGGGCTATGGTCTTCCTTGGCTCAGACGGGTCTCAGCAGGGACTACGGGATCGAGATGCTTATGCCGCTGGTGGTGGGAGCCGGTGCCGTGGGACTCAGCGCAGCCCTGGGTGACGTTTGGGCCGGCGCGTTGGCACTCATGGATCGGGCCGTATACGGGTGGGGCATTGCACTTGTGGTCAATTGCGTGCTCTTTTCGACGGCCGCTTGGTTGTGGGACTCGCTATGGGCCCTGCTGACCGGACCTGGCTGGGCCTTCGCGCGGCTATGGTTGGCGACAAGCCTGGGCACGCTGCCCATGCTGGCAGCAATCATGCTCGTCCTGATCTCTGCGGCAGCTGGCTTGCTTCTGCTGGCCAGGTCGGCAGGAAGAGAACCTCCGAATTGGCTGTTTGAAATCTCGCCCTTGGAAAAGGCAACCACGGCGGCGCCAGTCGACACTCCACGCACGAATATCCGCACAGTCGTTTCAGCAGGACTCATAGCTGGCTGCATCGTAGCCGCTGTGCCACCCGTCTGGCGCCTTATTGCAGGGGCGGCGCCTACGGCGGAGGCAGCGGAGCAACGAGTCACAACGATTGTCTGGATGTGTGCTGGGGCATGGGGAATCTTTATGGTTTCCACTGCACTGTTCCGACCACGCTTTGGACCTGTTGCCGCAATCGTGGGTGGCTTTCTAGCAACCTGTCTTGGGGGCGCGGGCTTCCTTCTCTACAACCTGCTCGTCGGGGGGAGCATTAATGCCGCACTCATCGGGGCTATTCTTCCCCCAGCCATAGGACTTGGATTCCTGTTCATGCTGGTGGGGGCAGCCCTGCTACCTTTCATCCCGGTTGGACCTAACCCTGGCCGAGTCCGGGCCCCAGCTTTTCACCTCTTCACCGCCGCGGCAACTGCCCTGATTGGCGCTGCTGCAGTTGGCTTGGCACCTGTCCTCATCGGATCGGCCTCGGACACGGAAGTGGCGGCGGGTGCATCGACACTGAATGAACTCGCGGAAGTAGAGAATTATGCAGATGAACTGGCCCCGCTTTACCTCGACAAGTATCAAGGCGTCGTCCAGAAGCAGCGGGCGGCTCAAGCTGCTTACCCCGCGGATCCTCTGGGAGGCGTTGAGCAGCTCAGGAACACCGCCCTTCCGGCACTGACCGAGTTGCGGAATGAGGTGGAGTCATTAAATCTACGTTCTCAAAAACTTGAGGAGCTGCACAATGAATTATTCGAAGCCCTCAAGTTAGCCGAGCAGGGGCTGCTGTTGGAAGCAGAAGTCGTTGAATCGTTGGATACGGCTGCCATCAGCACCTTCTTCGCAGTCACGTCCGCAGACTTGCAAGCCGAGGAGCTTGCACATCTGAATCGGTGGGCCGATGGTCTCGTCGCTTTGAGGCACTCTCTACGTAACCCCTGAGCTCGGCACCGGTGACTATTGTTGTGTTTCCTGGTGTCCGCAGTGGTCGGACGTGATCTGCTGCGGTCTTCCAAGTAATTCGGCGTGTGAAGCTTCCAAGTAGGTGTCGTGCGCGCAAGATCAGCGCAGGATTGCCTCAAAAACGAATCGTTCAATCCCGCGCCGAATTAGCATCATGGGATTGGCCGCACAAACAATGGGGAAAAATGAATGCAATTGATCTCGCGGAGGCAACGCACGGTCCCAACGATTCGGGGCCATTCTACCACGGCACCAGGGCCCACCTGCAGGCCGGAAACCTGTTGGTCCCCGGCAACGCCTCGGTCTTCGAGGAGGCGACCACCCATACCTTCGTCACCGCTTCCCTCGATGCGGCCAGGCGGCATGCTGAGTTCAGCGCAGGCGAGGGAAGAGGCAGGATCTACCGGGTGGAACCCACTGGCCCCGTCGAGGACCATCCCCACCTGAGCGACGAGGGGCTTTCCGGAAACCAGGCCCGGTCCTATCGCACGCGCGAACCCATCCGTGTGCTGGACGAAGTCCGGGGCTGGCAGACCCACTGCACCGAGGTGCGGGGCTTCGATCCATCCTTCGACTTCATGACCGACCAACCGGCGAGGACCAGGCAGGACCCGGACAGTGTCAGTCCGAAGCTACGGTCGCTCCATCAGGTCCTGTGGACAAAGCGGCTGAACTCCGGTGTGCTTTTCGCCCCCACCATGCCGCCGAATCGTGGCGACGGCTACCTCATCTTCACCGACGCTTCCGGGGCCAGGCATTGGTACGGCAGCGACGCCATCACGAACTCCTACACCCGCTGGTTGCGTCCGAAGGCTCTGGTCGACGCCATTGCCGGGCTGGACGAGAAGCAACGGGCCCGCTACCTCGACCCGCCCTACACCATCGGCAGTGCGATGATCTGGCCCGTCAGGTCGAAGGACCGGCCCACCATCAACCAGGCCCGAGGGACCAGGCCGCGGATCGCCGACCGCATGGACCTCACCCTGGAATGCATCAGGCGCCATTACGCAGGAGAGCCCCAGAGTCCCCTCGCCGATGTCCTCAGCGCCTACGGGGACTTCTTCGCGCTCTTCGACGGATTCAGGGAGTTCGTTGACTTCTTTTTCTTCCAAGACCTGGTGACGCCCGACCACAACGAGGTTCTGTTCTTCCTGCCCTTCGACAACTTCAAGCGTCCCGGGACACCGGCCACAACGGAGGAGTACGTGACGTACCGTGAGGCCACGCTGGAGTTCATCGCAAAACGGGGGCAGCGGATAGCAAAGTGGCTTGAGGACAACGACACGGACAACGACGGCGAGTAGCGCCGCCGCGGGCCGACGAGAACGGCGACGGCGGCACCTACGCAAGTGCCGCCGTCGTCCGTCCCTGCGTCACATCACCGTCGGGTTCCCGGGCCGCCCCTTGTGCTCCGCACGCGCAATCTCGAAGCTGCTCTCGAACGGCAGCGAGTCAACGTCCAGCAGCGGGTTGCTGTCCTGGGTCTCCACCAGTTTGCGGGCGTCCTCTTCCGACTCCACGCTGGGCATGGACCCGGGAAGGTGACGCCTCGCTGATTCGGGCAGGAACCAGATGGCCACGGCGGCAACCGCGGCCACGGCCATGAGGTAGTACGCGATCGCCATGTCGTCGCCGGTCACCTCGATGAGGGACGCGATGATGAACGGGGCCGTCCCGCCGAAGATGGCCACCGCCAGGTTGTAGGCGATGCCCATGGCGGAATAGCGGTGCTCGGTGGGGAACAGGGCAGGCAGCGCCGAGGCGAGGTTTGGCACCGAAAACGCCACCGGGAAGGCGATCAGGGCAAGGCCCAGCAACGTCAGGGGGAGGTTGCCCGCCGCTATCGCGAGGAACGCCGGAACCGCCAACACCACCGTGCTGAGGGCCCCGATCCACAGCACGCGACGGCGGCCGATCCGGTCCGAGAGAAGCCCGGTGAAGGGGATGCACAACGCCATGGCCACCAGGACGGGGATGGTCAGCAGCGTCCCCTCCACCTCGTTGTACCCCTTGTTGCTGGTCAGGTACGTGGGCATGTAGGACGTGAGGGCGTACGCGACGGTGTTGGCAGCCGCCGCCAGGATCATGGCCAGGAGGATCGGCCGCCAGTGCACTTTCAGGATCCCGAGCGGTCCCACCGGCCGGAGGTCTTCCCCGGTCTCAGGATGCTTGGCCGCCACGGCCTCGGCTTCCATGGTGGCCTTGAAGGCGGCGGACTCCTCGATCTTCATGCGGAAGTAGACTGCCACGGCACCCAACGGGCCGGCCACAAGGAACGGGATCCGCCAGCCCCACGCCTCCATCTGCTCCTGCCCCAGCGTCAGCTGCAGGACGGACACCACCAGCCCGCCCGCCGCGAAGCCGAGGTAGCTGCCCATGTCCAGGAAGCTGACGTAGAAGCCCCGGCGCCGGTCCGGCGAATGCTCGCACACGAACGTGGTGGCCCCCGAGTATTCACCGCCGGTCGAAAAGCCCTGCACCAGCTTGAGGACCACCAGAAGCACCGCCGCCCAGATGCCCAGCACTGCATACCCGGGCAGCAGGCCGACGGCGAACGTCGCGGCGGCCATAAGCATCAGCGTCATGGCCAGCACCTTCTGCCGGCCGATCTTGTCGCCCAGCCAGCCAAAGAAGACACCGCCCAGCGGCCGGGCGATGAACGTGGCGCCGAAGGTCCCCAGCAGGAACAGGTTCTGCACGGCCCGGTCCGCCTCGGGCAGGAACACCGGCCCCATGGTGGTGATGAGGTAGCCGAAGACCCCGACGTCGTACCACTCCATCGTGTTGCCCACGATGGTCCCGCCCAACGCCTTCCGCAGCACGCGGCGGTTGACGACGTTGACGTCGGATACTTGTAACCGCCGCTGCTGCCCGTTGTGCTCTGTCATGGCCCGCTCACCGCCGCCTCAGTCTTTAAGCCGGGCACGCGCCGATCCTTCTTCGGCCCGCCTCAGTGGCAGGAGCCCAACACTCCGATCATCCTGCCGCTGCCGCGCTGTGGCAACAGTGGAGCGGAAGCCGTGCCTGCCCAAGATCCCGCCCACTCGGCGCCATAGGAAACCCACAGGTCCACCGCCTAACATGGCCCACATGGAAGCTCCCCGGGACGCCCGCTCCGCCGCTGTTGTGATCAACGCCGGCTCACGCCGAGGGACGGCACACGAACTTGCCGTGGACGCGATGCGGAAGGCAGGTGTGCCGATCACCGCCGTGCACCCCGTGCTGTCCGGGGGCGAGCTGGCAGGGACGCTTGACCGGGTGCTTGCGGACGGGCACGACCTGGTGGTTGTCGGCGGCGGCGACGGGACCCTGTCCTACGCCGCCGGCCGGGTTGCCGGCACCAACGTTGTGCTCGGCGTTCTTCCGCTGGGCACCGCCAACGACTTCGCCCGCACGCTGGAGATCCCGAACAACCTTGCCGAGGCGTGCGCCACCGTCGCGGACGGGAAGGTGGTGGACATCGACCTCGGCCGGGCCAACGGCGAGCCGTTCCTCAACGTCGCGTCCGTGGGCCTGTCGGTGTCTGTAACCGAGGCTCTCAGCCCCCGGCTGAAGCGGTACATCGGACCCTTGGCGTACAGCATCGCCACGATTCTGGCCTATACCCGGCACAAGCCGTTCCGGGCCCGCCTCGAGTTCCCCGACGGGGACCACGAGCCGCTGGACCTCGAGGACCTGCTTCAGGTGGCCGTCGGCAACGGCCGGCACTACGGCGGCGGCAACACGGTCTCCCCCACCGCAGGGATCGATGATCACACCCTCGACATCTACGCCATCGTGGCCGGCCCGCTCCGGGAACACGTGAGCATCGCACGGTTGCTCAAGGACGGAAGCTTCATCAAACACGACCGGGTGTACCACCTGACCAGCCGGCACGTCCGGCTGGTCACCGAGCCGC
This sequence comes from Pseudarthrobacter sulfonivorans, assembly GCF_031454915.1. Lineage (GTDB taxonomy): Bacteria > Actinomycetota > Actinomycetes > Actinomycetales > Micrococcaceae > Arthrobacter > Arthrobacter sulfonivorans_C. Next base: position 263,032 of record NZ_JAVDRS010000004.1, read on the forward strand.
CGCTGCCGGTGAACCTCGACGGCGAGATCGCCACCACCACGCCGGCCGACTTCACCATCCAACGCAACGCCGTCCACGTGGTGGTGCCCCAGAGCAGCACCAGCGCGCTGCTCGACGGACCGGGCGCCGCGAACTGGCCGCCCGTTTGACGCTGGTGATCATGGTGCTGATCTTCCAGCGCCGCATCGTGGAAGGACTCACCGCAGGAGCAGGCAAATGACGCACTACGGCGGCGCCCCCGCCTCGGGCACGGTCACCGGGCAGTGGTGGGACTCCGCCGTGATCTACCAGGTGTATCCGCGTTCCTTCGCGGACGGGAACGGCGACGGCGTAGGCGACCTCGCCGGGCTGGCCGCCCGTCTGCCCTACATCGCGTCGCTGGGGGTTGACGGGATCTGGATGACCCCGTTCCAGCCCTCGCCCCAGGTGGACCAGGGCTACGACGTCAGCGACTACTGCGGTGTGGACCCGCTGTTCGGCACCATGTCCGACTTCGATGCCGTGCTTGAGCTTGCCCACTCGCTGGGGCTCCGGGTTCTGCTCGACGTGGTCCCCAACCACTGCTCCTCGGCCCACCCGCTGTTCCAGGCTGCTTTGGCGGCAGGGCCCGGCTCGCCGGAGCGGGAGCTGTTCCACTTTGTGGAGGGCCGCAGCTCCGGGCCGGGGTCCGTGTCCGACCTGCCGCCCAACAACTGGCAGAGCGTGTTCGGCGGCCGGGCCTGGTCCCGCGCCTCCCCGGAATCCGACACGGACACCGAGTGGTACCTGCACCTCTTCTCCCCCGGGCAGCCGGACTGGAACTGGCGGAACCCGGCGGTGAGTGACTACTTCGAAGGCGTGCTCCGCTTCTGGTTCGACAAGGGCGTGGACGGCCTCCGGATCGACGTGGCGCATGCCCTCTTCAAAGCCGACGGCCTGCCGGACGCGCCGTCCGCCACCGCCGTGGTGGACGGCCTACGGTTCAACCCGCTGATCTCGGACCAGGAGGACGTCCACGACGTATACCGCCGCTGGCGGACCCTCGCCGAGAAGTACCAGCCGCACCGCCTGCTGGTGGGCGAGGTCAACCTGGAACCGGCTCGCGCCGCCCGCTACACCCGCGCCGACGAGATGCACCAGGCTTTCGCCTTCGCCTTCGTGAAGCTGGGCTGGGACGCTGCGGCCTGGGCTTCTGTGGGGGCGGAGCTGGAGGCCGCTCGACAGCTGCATGGCGCGGCGCCGAGCTGGGCGCTGGAGAACCACGACATTGTCCGCTCCGTGACGCGGTTCGGCGGCGGGGCCCTTGGCACCCGGCGTGCGAGGACCGCGGTTTTGGCGGTGCTCGGACTGCCCGGCGCGGCGTACATCTACCAGGGCCAGGAGCTGGGGTTGCCCGAGGTGGATGTCCCGGTGGAGGCGCGCGTGGATCCCATGTGGGCGCGCGGGGGCATCACCCGCGACGGCGCCCGCGTCCCGCTCCCGTGGACCGCATCGCCTTCGTTGAACCATGGCTTTTCTTCGGCGCCGTCGACGGCGGCCCCGTGGCTGCCGCAGCCTGCCGGCTGGGGCGGGCACGCCGTCGAAACCCAGCAGCAGGACCCCGGTTCCATGCTGGCTCTGGTGACTGCCGCCGTCGGACTCCGCCGCGAGTTGGGGCGGCAGGGCGTGTTCACCGCGGACGACGGCGGCAGGTGGCGTGTGGAGGACGGGAACCTGCTGGTCTGCGAGCGCAGCCCGCGGTTCCTGGTGGCCATGGCGATGGGAACCGAACCGGTGCGGCTGCCCGCCGGGACGGTGCTGGCCACTGCTGTGCCGCTGGAAACGGACGGCTGGCTGCAGCCGGACAACGCTGCTTGGGTGCTGCGGGAGTAGGCTGCCGCAGGATAGTCTTTCGCCGTTAGCTTCAGACCCGGGGGAACAACCACCAGATGGATCCAACACCAAAGCGCTACGAAGACCTCACGAAGCAGGAAGCCGCCGCCGCACTGAAGGAATTCCTCGCGGAGAGGGATCCCGCCCTCGCGGGTCTTCGTCAGCGGCTCGGGGCGGACGGCCAGGAACACATGCTGGATGGAACCGTGGAAAGCTTGGTGCAAGTGTGGCGCTGGGCGAAGTCCCGGCTCCTCACTCAACAACCGGGCCAGGAGACGCCGTCCGGCGGTTCCACGCCGACGTGGCTCCGGCACTTCCTCGGCACTGAACCTACCTTGTCGCCGGAGTCCCTTGACCTGGTGGACGGACTGGTCTCGTACTTTTGCCGCGTTGTGGAACGAGGCGCTCCGAATGCGCAGTGGCAGGTGGGGTACCACCGCATCAAGTCCTATCGCTGGCAGAACCACCCGGTGCTCGCGGCCGACCGCGGAGAGCATCAGTTGGCCGCGATGGTTGCGGGGATCGCACGGGGCCAAGCCAGCGGCGGGGTCCCTTCAGACGACGGCAAGCTGGCCCGCGCGGCCACAGCCATCATCGATCTGCTCAACGGCGGAGGTGAGGAGGAGGCCGCCGATGACGAGCCGGTGGTGGAAGTCGAGGAGCTCGACGACGACCCGCACCGGGGACGTGAGTTCGAGGTGGCCCTCCGCGAGGACGTGGCCCACGAACACTCCCGGACAGTGGACCGGCTGGTCAAGAAGCTCGCAACGGAGGAAGGCGTCACCCGCGCGTTTCGGGAGGACCGTGAAGTCCTGCTTGTCACCGCCCCAACCTGGGACGCCGGCCGGCTTCGCGACTGGGTGCTGCACTACTTCGAGGACCATATCCGGGACTGAGCAGTGCGGCCGCCAGTATGGTGTTGCTAGACAGCAACGAACATTGGGGAGCGATGGCGGACACAACAGAGGCGCAGCAGACTGCCGAAGAAGCCGGCTCCATGGAGCTGATCCGGGTCCCCGCATGGGAGGCAAAGTACAGCCTCAGCGACAACCCGGAAGAGCTTGCCCACCTGATCTGCTGCCGCGACCTGGAATGGCGCCGGGCTCTTTGCGGCTACGTCGAAGAAGACCCGAAGCTCCTGCACGACTCCGAGAACATCTGCACCATGTGCGTGGAGACGGTGGAGAGGCTGGGCGTCGCCCTCGGAGACCGGCAGTGCCCCATCGACCAGCGCGAGTGTCCCCCTGACGATGAGGTTCACCGGATGATCGACGAACGCGTCACCCCCTAGCGTCACTGCCGACGCACCACCAGACAGCGCCGGGCACGAGGTCCAATTTAAGTTCATTGCGCCGCTGCAACTGCTGGCGTGATCATGAAATGGGACAGTTCACCGCCCCGTCCGGCCTGACACTTGGAGTGGTCCCCATGCCTGAACGTCACATCACCGTGCAACGCCGAATGTCAGCGTCCACGGGTTCCGTCTGGGCCCTGTACGCCGACTTCCCGAATCTTGCGAGGCACTGGAGCGGCCTCAGGGCCACTAGAACCCTCGGCGGCCAGACCAGCGGCGTGGGCGCCCGGCGCCGCGTCGACCTGAAGCCGGTGGGCAGCATGGAGGAAACCGTCACCGTCTGGGAGGAGGGCCGCAGGATCGACACCCAGAATCAGCCCAGCAGGTCGGTGCCGTTCAAGCAGGCCAAGTCCACGCTCACGCTCGAGCCCGACGGCGACGGGACGCTGGCCACCTTCGACTACCGGTATGTCCCCCGCGGCGGACCCATCGGCCGGTTTACGGGCCGGTTGATCGACAAGATGCTGACGGCGACCTTCACCGACATGCTGGCCGCCACCGAGAGGGCCGCCCTCGCGAACAGGTAGCGGCCGACGCTCCGCGAAGAACCGCCCGGCCGGCTGATCGCCCGGGTCGGTGAATTCGCGGCGAAAGCCCGTTAACCTCCCCTCCAACTCCCCGCACCAAGCGCGCAACCTCACCTCCCTAGCGTGGACGGGTCGCCGGCCACCAGCCGGTCCCGCTATCCCAGGAGGAACCACCCATGCGCCCAGTCCTGACTGCCGCGGCAGCCGCCGCCCTGATCGCCGCCATGGCGAGCCCCGCCGTCGCCGCCCCGGAGAACGGCGCCGGCACGCCGTCGTCGAACGCTGCCGGAGCCGCCACGTCCGATCTCAAGGTCCACGAACGCAACGGGTCCTTCGACCTGCAGAGCCACCGCGGCGGCCGCGGTGAATGGACCGAGGAGTCTCTCGCCGCATTCTCCAACTCCCTGAAGCTGGGCGTGACCACCCTCGAGCTGGACACGCACCTGACCGAAGACGGCAAGGTGGTTGTCTGGCACGACGACACCATCCAGGCCGGCAAGTGCCTCGACACCGCGCCCGCCACTGCCGGCGACGCCGAATTCCCGTACGTGGGCGACCGCGTGGCCGAACTGTCACTGGCGCAGGTCAAGACCCTCAACTGCGGCTTTACACAGCTGGCCGGCTACCCGGAGCAGGACGTCATTGAAGGCAACCGGATCGCCGAGCTCAAGGACGTCTACCAGCTGGTCCGCGACACCAACGCCACGAAGGTCCGCTTCAATGTGGAAACCAAGGTGGAGAGCAGCGAGATCGGCGGCGCCGGCATGGAAGCGCTCACCAAGGCCGTGGTGGTCGAGATCTACAAGTCGGGCATGGCGGACCGCACCACCCTGCAGTCCTTCGACTGGTCCTCGCTGAACCTCGCCAAGGAGATCGCGCCCGAGCTTCCCCTCGTGGCGCTCTCCAGCGGTGACGCCTGGATGGGCGTGGGCCAGCCCGGCGCCAGCCGCAACCTGGGCGGCATCGACATCGACGACTACGACGGTTCCCTTCCGAAGGCCGCAGCTGCCCAGGGGTACGACGCCGTCTCCCCCACGTTCCGCTCCGTCACCGCCGGGATGATCGCCGAAGCCCACGAACTGGGCCTGCCCGTCATCCCGTGGACGGTGAACACCACCGCGGACATGGAGCGCCTGATGGACCTGGGCGTGGACGGCATCATCACCGACTACCCCACCCGCCTGCGCACCCTCATGGAGGAGCGCGGCCTGAAGCTGCCCAAGGCTTACGGGGTCAGGGGCTAAAACATTCCCCTTCGCTTCCTGCGGCACTTATAGACTGCTAAGGCATGCGTCCCTCGATTATTAGGAGAAGCCCATGAACTACAGCGGAAGCCCGTCCGAAAAGCCCGTCGCCGCCGGTGACCTTGACCGCAGCCATATCGGTCAGAGTGTGAGCTTTCAGGCGAATGACTTCACGGTTGTCTTTGGAACCATCGCCGGCATCGCCCGGACGGACGCCCAGGTGTACCTCTCCCTCCAAGGGGTGGGCGGCGGGACCCACCTGAAGGACGAGTACGACCTGCCTGTTGGTCACAACGTCTACCTCCAGTTGGACCCGTTGAGCAGCGCCGGGAAGTCACTTTCCGAGGTGGAGCGGGTCATCAAGGAGAAGTTCGACGAGATCAAGCACAACCTCCGGGACCGGGATCAGAAAACCGATTCCGAGTAACTCGCCCTAACAGACCAGGAACCCCGCAGACCACCGCTGCGGGGTTCCTGTTTGCTTTGCCCGAGCCGCAAACCCTGGACCCGGGACGACGGGCAGGCGGGCGCCGCTGTGGACATCCCAGACAATTGCAAAGAGTTCCTAGCAGCCAAGCGGTTTTTGTAGACCAGTGAAACTTCCCTTACGCCGTCAACAGCTCAGTAGCGTATCTATTCAGGGGCACTCCGTGATTGGCAGCCTCAATCGCCAGCCTGCGGTGGAGCTCAGGGGGTACCCGAAGGTTGAGCCTGCCACTAAACGTTTGGGTCGAAATTGGTTGCGGCACCGCTTCGCCAGATTCCCTAAGTTCGTCGATGACATCGGACACCAGGCGTTCGACGCCGCGAAGTGCCTCGAACTGATCCTCGTCCAGCCACGACAGCGAAGGGAACTCAAGGACAGTGGCAACGAACTCCTGGTCCTCCGGTGACCACTGCACCGAGTATCGGTACTGCGAAACCGGGGACGGAACGGCTGCTGCTTTTCGTGTGGACATCTACTTCTCCTTGCTCCGATCGATTGCGGCTAAGGCCTGTTTGACCTGATACGGCTTAGCCTTACCGTTCTTGTCCTGCAGATTAATTCTGGGATCCCCCGCCCAGGGCATTTTGAACATCGCGTTGTGGCTGCCAGAACCCGACCTAGGTTCGCCAAAATAGTGAGCGCAAAGTTTGAGCATGTCGCTATACGAGACATTCTCGGGTGATTTTCTAGCTTGCTGCTCGATCTTCTCGATGCTCGCCATATGACCATGGTGCCACTTTTGGCACCAAGGTTCAACGCGCCCTCGGCTTGTACTGCTGACTGAGTGGCGGTGAACATCCAGACCGACAGCAACCCCTGGACATGTGACCATTAGGTCACCTATTCTTAAACTGTGGACGCCGTATTCAAGGCCCTCGCCGACCCCACCCGCCGGGACCTGCTCGATGAGCTCTACCGGGAGGACGGGCAGACCCTCCATGCACTCGAGGCCCGCTTCGAGATGACCCGCTATGGGGTCATGAAGCACCTCAAGCTGCTGGAGGACGCCGGCCTGGTGGTCACCCGCCGCCGGGGCCGGGAGAAACTCCATTTCCTCAATCCGGTGCCCATCCGCCTGGTCCACGACCGCTGGGTCAGCAAGTATGCAGAACCATGGGCCGCTGCCCTCAGCGACCTCAAAACCCGATTGGAAAGTCCCATGGAAAAGATCTTCGAAATCTATATCAAGACCACTCCGGAACGGCTCTGGGAAGCCATCACGGACAGCGAGATCCGCAGCAAGTACCAGTTCGGCATGAACATCAGCTCGGACTGGACACCGGGGTCGCGGTTCGAGATGTCCCCCAACGGCGGGGACCTGCTGGGTGAGGGCGAGAACATCGAGGTTGATCCCCCGCGCAAACTCGTCCAGTCCATGCGCGCGCTGTGGGGCGAGGACGTCAAGGCCGAAGGCACCTCCCGCATCACGTGGGAGATCGAACCGGTGGGCGATTCCTGCCACCTCACCGTCACGCACGATCAGCTCCGCGAAGGTGCCAATGAGCAGCTTTACGGCGGCTGGCCGATGATCCTGTCCGGCCTGAAGACCTGGCTGGAAACCGGCGAGAAGCTCACCACCCCCGGCTCACTGATGTACACCTGACGCGACAGTCGCTGCGGAACATCACTGCCGGTCCCGGCGTTGAGGTGGTATGAGCAAACGCGTCCTCATCCCGGCTGTTCTGCTCGTGGCCGCCATGGTGTTCGCGGCCGGACTTTATCTGTTCCAGCCGTGGCGGATCTTCACGAGTTCCACCGTGACCGAGGACATCCCCACGGCTGCGCAGACCACTACCCCGGCTCCGGGACCATCGGTTGAGTCCTCCGCTGTGGCTGGTCCACGGGAAGTGGCAACGGGCAAACTCATCAGCCATGAACACGCCAGCAAGGGAAGCGTAAAGATCATCGAACTCGCTGACGGGAGCCGCATCCTCCGGTTCGAAGGCCTTGACACCTCCGATGGCCCGGACCTGCGGGTATGGCTCACCGACGCCCCCGTGATTGAGGGAACAGCAGGCTGGTACGTCTTCGACGACGGTGCACACCTGGATCTGGGCGCACTCAAAGCCAACAAGGGCGACCAGAACTACAAGATCCCTGCCGGGACGGTGCTGGGCGACTACCGTTCCGTCAGCATCTGGTGCGCACGGTTCGCCGTGTCGTTTGCCGCCGCAGAACTGAGTGTCTGAGCGTTGTCTTCCACCTTGCAGGCTATCGGCGAACAAGCCGCCACAGGGACGTGACCTCGGCCGCGCGCGCCTCGAACAGGGGATCGTCGCGGTCCGATGCCTTCGGATGCGTTGGCCTGGTGTCGAGCCGTTCCGTCACCTTCAGCCCGGCCGCCTCGATGGCGGCCAGCAGGTCCTCACGCGTCCGCAGGCCAAGGTGCTCGGCCAGGTCGGAGAGGACAAGCCAGCCCTCACCGCCCGGCTCCAGATGGTCAAGGAGTTCGTTCAGGAAGCGGAACAGCATCCTGCTCCCGGGGTCGTAGACGGCGTTGTCCAGGGTGGAATGCGGCGTGGCCGGAATCCAGGGCGGGTTGCAGACGATGAGCGGTGCCCGTCCGGGCGGGAACATGTCGGTCAGAACGGCCTCAGCACTGTCCTGGACACCGAGGTTCCGGAAATTCTCAGCGGCGCAGGCGATTGCACGCGGTTCATTGTCCGTAGCCACCACGCGGTGGACGCCGCGGCGGGCGAGGACGGCAGCGAGCACCCCGGTGCCGGTTCCGACGTCGAACGCCAGTGTGTCAGAGGGCAGCGCAGCGGCCGCCACGAGATCCACATACTCACTCCGGGTGGGGAAGAACGTGCCATAGTGCGGGTGGATGCGGCCCTGCAGGGCATCGACGTAGACGCCGTTCCGTCGCCACTCGTGGGCGCCGATTGCCCCGACCAGCTCATGCAGCGACACAACGGAGGATTCGCCGATATCGCCGTACGCTTCTGCGGCGGCCTCCCAGATGTCCGGCGCGCGGCGCAGCGGCACCACCGGGCCCGGATCAAGGGGAATCAGCAGCTGGCCGAGAATGCGTGCACGATGCGAGCGGGACTGGCGGTGCCGGTAGAACTTATCGGCCGGAGTTTGCGCGGTCTCTTTCTTTCCGGCGCCTATCCGCCGGTCCAGGGCGTTGAGGATCTGCCGCGCGTTGTGGAAGTCGCCGTGCCAGAGCATCGCGATCCCCTGTGACGCCATCCGGTTCGCATCATCGGCCGTGAGGGAGTCGGAGACCACTTCGACGCGCGTCGGCGCCGGCCTGCCGTTCGCCGAACGCCAGCGCGCGGTCATGCTGACACCGGCCTCGGACCAGGTCACGACGGCGGGCTCATCCACCGAGGCTGTGCGCGAGGGCTTGGGGACGGGCGTCGGGATTCCCACGGGAGCTGGCGTGTCAGTACTGATATAGATCCATTCCAAGAGTTTGGGGGCCGATCGGAGACCCGAATGGAGACTGACGATTGCGGCGGCGATTCGATGTTGTCCAACGCTGCGGCCCAGCATTCCAGACCGTCATCCGGCCGCGAACCCGGGCTATGTCGATGGCCGCTGGAGCCCTTGAACTACTTTGTCAGGATACAGGGGTGCCGTGGGTGGCCCTACAGCGAGGATCGGCGGCACCCACCCCGGGAGCCGCCGTCGTACTCCCCTACTCGGAGGCGTGTGGTGCGTTCAGTTCGCCTGCAATCTTCACTTCCAGCGCCGCCACCGTGACGTCGGGCAGGACGATGAGACCATCCAGTTCCCGCCGGGCGCGCTTGTACGCGGTTTGCCGTTCGGCAGGCGTCGCGGCGTTGTCGGACGCGATATTGAGCAGCTTCCTGGCCGTCGACAAACGCTGGCGCTCAAGCTCAGAGAAGTTGTGGTCCTTGATCCGCATGGCTTCGCGCTCTGCGACGTCGAATGCCAGCTCAAAGCCGTTAACTGCTGCCCGGTATTCCGCCAGCCGGGCCGCCGTCGCAATATCCCCCGGGGCGACTGGCCGCAAACCGTCCGCCGCCTTCTTCGCCCGGAGGAAAGCGACCGTAAGGGGCTCCCGCACATCCGTCATGACCGGGAAGTCGATGAGCTTCCCGACGTCGAGCTCGTAGTCCAGCCACCGCCGGTTCACGGCGTCGTGCGCTGCCATCAGGGCGGCAACCGCGGCCTGGCTGGCCTGTTCCGCCTGCACCGCCTGGTTCCTCAGTTCGTACAGCTCCACACGGCGACGGTGCCGGCGTTCGCTGGCCTTGGACCACTGCCTTGCCCACCCTCCGGCCATTCCGCTGAGAGGGAAGACTAGCCACCAGTAACTCCGAAGGAAGTCAAAGAATTGGTCCACAGATTCATCCTCCCACTGCCCCCGTCGCACCCCAAGGGGAGACCCTAGGCGCCATGGGCACCCAACCCGGGTGCCGTCGTCGTACTCCCCTGCGGCAGCGCCGATGCGTCACCGTGCGCTCACTGTTCCTTGGCGGGAGGTTGGATGGCTCAACCCGCCAGTTCGTTCAGGCGGGTCCGGAGGTAGCGCCGTTCGGCGTCGTTCTCAGTTAGGATCAACGCTTCTTCGAAGGCGACCCGGGCCTCGCCGAGACGGCCCAGCCGGGTCAGGAAGTCTGCGCGTGCCGCAGCCAGGTAGGGGTAGCGGGCCAGCTGGGGCTCGGCTCCGAGCGCATCCAGCTCCGCCAATCCTTCCGCCGGGCCCACCGCGAAGCCGAGTGCTATGGCCCGGTTGAGTTGGATGACGGGAGAGGGCCAGGTCTCCATGAGCAGGTCGTAGAGCCCAAGGATCTCCTGCCAGTCAGTGTCGGACCACGACCCGCTCTCGTCATGGACGGCCGCGATCGCCGCCATGAGGGCGAAGCGGCCCGGCGGCCGCGAGTTCAGCGCCTCGCGCAGGAGTGCCACCCCTTCTTCGATGGCCGGCCGGTCCCACTTCGACCGGTCCTGGTCCTCCATCAGCACGAGTTCGCGGTGTTCATCGAGCCGGGCGCCCCTGCGCGCGTCGGTGAGCACAACGAGTGCCAGGAGCCCGACGACGTCGAGGTCATGGGGAAGCAGGACACGGAGCATTCTCGCCAGCTCTAGGCCGCGTTCCGCGAGGTCACGGCGCATCAGGTCCGCTCCGGACGGGGCGGTGTGCCCGGTGGTGTACACCAGGTAGACGACGGACAGCACGCCGTCGACGCGTTCGTGCAGCTCGGACGCAGCTGGCACGCGGTAAGGGATGTGCGCGGCCGCGATTTTCTATTTCGCCCGGGTGATCCGCGCCGCCATCGTGGCCTCGGGCAGCAGAAATGCCCGGGCCACATCAGCGGTGGACAGACCGCACAGGAGCCGCAGTGTCAGGGCCACCTGGGCGTCCAATGCCAGGGCCGGGTGGCAGCAGGTGAAGATCAACCGCAGCCGGTCATCGGCAATGTCTTCCGAGTCCCGGCCCGGCTCGTCCTCTGCATACTCCTCCGGGTCGAAAAGCTTGGGGAGCGCCCGCTGGGCCGTGACGGCGCGGCGGTGCATATCCAGGGCCCGCCGGCGAGCGGTCACGGTGAGCCACGCGCCGGGGTTCTTCGGGATGCCGCGCGGACCCCATGTGGACAAGGCACTGGCGTATGCGTCCTGGACGGCTTCCTCAGCGGTGTCGATATCACCGGCAACACGGACGGTGGCCGCCAGCACGAAGGCCCACTCCCTGCGGTGCGCATCGGCAACCGCGGCAGCAACCTCCGAACTGGCGGCCGGCGGCATCAGCTGACCATTCGCACGGGCCGGACCTCTACCCCGACGCCGGCGGGAACCTCCTTGGCGATCTCCAGCGCCTCATCGAGGTCGCCAGCCTCAATCAGGTAGTAGCCGCCCAGCGTCTTCTTCGACTCGGCGAAAGGACCATCTGTCACCGAGAATCCGCCCGCTCCGTCGCGCCGGATGGACGTCGCCGTCGACGGTTGGCTGCAGCGCGGCCCCGTGGACCAGGGACGCACCGCGGCGCTGTTGGAACTCCTGGTAGGGGGCGCTCATGGCCTCACCGTCGGATTGTTTCGCCGCTTCATCCTGGAAGATCAGGACCAGATACTTTGACATTTTCGTACTCCCTTCGTGGAACTCTGCTTCGAGCATTCACTGCATCGACGCCGAAGACCTCGCCGTCGCCAGGGCCGTCCGTCCCGGCCCTTACTCATACGACGCACACCGGAAGCTCAGATCGACAACTACGACCAGAGTTCCAAAAGAAGCCACCCCATGCCAAGGGTTTTATCTGTGGTACCCGGAGATACCCGAGCGCGAAAAGCAGTGAGTCCCCCCATCCGGCCATGTTGCTCGCCACTCGGAGTAGCCTGAATCTATGGGCTCCGAAGTCCGCGTCCTCAGGCTCCGCACCGGCGTCACGGTGCCGTGCCTGGTGCAGGGGGACGCCGCTGCACCGCCGGTCCTGCTGCTGCATCCGTGGGGCGAATCCCGCCGAACCTTTGACCGTCTGGTTCCCCTCCTGACCGGTTACAGAATTTATGCTCCCGACCTTCGCGGGCAGGGCGGGGCCGACAAACCGGAGGACGGCTACTCCCTGGCGGAGCAGGCAGAAGACGCCGCAGCGATCCTGGACGCCCTCGACATGGCGAGTGCCGCCGTCGTCGGTTCCTCCAGCGGAGGTTACGTGGCCCAGCAGCTCGCCATCTCCCATCCCGAAAAAGCCGCCGCGCTGGTGCTGGTGGGCTCGCCCCTGAGCCTCCACGGCCGGGCCCCGTTTGCGGATGAAGTCGATGCTTTGACGGACCCCCTTGACGAGCGCTGGGTCCGGAATTCACTTTCTTGGTTCCCGTTGATGCACGCGGTGCCCGAGTGGTTCATCGATGACCGCGTGAGCGATGGACTCCGGATGCCCGCCCACGCGTGGAAAGCCATCCTGAACGGCCTGTGCGAGACCGCACCGCCCACGGAATTGGGAAGAATCCAGGCGCCCACGCTGATCCTGTACGGCGGGCGCGACACCCTGCTGCCACGCGCTGACCAAGAGACCCTGGCGTCCCGGATAGCGGGATCCTCGCTGAAGGTGTACCCCGATGTGGCACATTTAGTCTTGTGGGAGGTTCCGGGGCGGGTCGCCGACGATGCGGTGGCGTTCCTCCGTTCCCTGGGCTGAGGCTCAGGGACTGCTCACACCCCCGCAACTGAAGCGCCGCCGTGGTGATTTCCAAGCAAGAATTGCCGCGTCCAGGGCAGGCCGGGGGCGGTAAGTTGTGGAGCGCGCGTGGCCCTAAGAGCTTGAACGGGGATGCATGATCTTCATCTGGTCCCAGGTCCGTTCGGACGCGGCGATGTTCTTGTTTGACCGCTCACGGTCCAGGGAAGCGAGTTCGACGGCGATCGCCTGGACCGCGGCGACGGCACCGGTCAGTGACGGGAAAAAGCCCGCGCCTTCGGTGGGAACAACTATCCGCTGCTCGGCGTGCTCGGCCACGGGAGAGCCGGCGCTGTCCGTGATCGACGCGATGGTGGCGCCCACGTTGTGGGCGATCTCGACGGCGCGCATGGTGCTGTCGTAAACCCTCCACAGGCTGATCACGATCACCAGGTCCTCGGAGGTCACCCGCGCGAGGGTATTCGTCAGTGCAGCGACATCAGCGTCGAGCAGCCGGACGTTATAGCCGGCAATGACCGCGTTATGTTCCAACGCCTTCCCCGGGATGGCGTAGCTTCCGGCGGCAACAATCAGGGTCTGCCGCGCGCCCGCGATCGCCTCTGCGATGGAGCGGACGGTAGCCGGATCGAGGGTGCGCTCAAGATGAGCCAGATTGGCCCGGTCCGTGGAGACGGCGGCCTGGGCAGGGCTGCTGACGTGGCCGTTATGCTCAGCCGCGACCTCGAGGGCGCTCAGCGACGCCAGGAACCTTGAGCGGAGCTCGAACTGGAAGTCCGCCCAGCCCTTGAATTCCAGTGCCTGCGCGGTCCTGGTCACGGTGGAAGCGTTCGACGACGCCGCTGCCGCGATGTCGCTGACTGAACCGTAGGAGGCGAGGCGGGGCTGTGAACGGAGGATGCCGATGACCTGCATCTGCCGGGCGGCCAGTTTCCGTCCTTGCACACGGCTGTCCAGCCACTCGGTTACCGAGGAGGCGTTAATTTCTTGTTTCACCTATTGACCTACCTCACACTCTGGCCGTAACTTCAATACATCGCATCTGCACAGACTTGTGCATATTCCTCAAAATGTACAACTTGGCCCACTTTGGCAGGAATCACCATGTCTCTCACAGCACGCTTGGACCGCCTGGCTCTCAGTCGTCCACACTACAAGCTTCTCCTCATTGGAGGCCTCGGCTACTCGTTCGACGGCATGGACGGGGCAGTGGTCGCCTTCCTGCTCCCGCGCATCCAGGAACTGTGGGGCCTCAGCAACGCAAGCCTTGGGCTGGTGGGTTCCGCCGCCCCGCTTGGCTTCTTCTTCGGAGCCATCCTCTCGGGATGGATGGGCGACCGGTTTGGCCGCAAGAAGGTGATGCTCTGGGCCCTTGCCTTCTACTGCGTCATGTCCGTGGTGGCGGCCATGGCTCCCAACTTCGAAGTCTTCCTCATTGCACGGATCTTTGCAGGCCTGGGTGCCGGGGCCGAAAGCGTCATCATCGCGCCGTTCCTGTCTGAGTTCATTCCCCCGAAGCGTCGCGGCTGGTTCATCGGAACCCTGGCCGGGTTCTTCTCCTTCGGCTTCGTTGGTGCGGCACTGATTGGCCGCTTTGTTGTCCCCTTGGGCGAGGACGGCTGGCGCTGGGCCCAAGTGATCACTGCCGTTCCGATCCTCCTCCTGCTGTGGTGGCGCCGAAGCCTGCCTGAATCCCCCCGCTTCCTCATCAGCCGTGGCCGCATCGCTGAAGCCACGCAGGTGGTTGAGCGCTTTGAGCAGAGCGTCGTGAAGGCAACCGGCAAGCAACTCACTCCGCTCACCGCCGGGAACGAAGAGATCGCCAAGCACGAGCAGAAGATCACCATCTGGAACGCCCTCAAGTTCATGTGGTCCAGGGCCATGCGCCGCCGGACCGCTGTCATCTGGCTGATCTGGTTCGTGATCACGTTCTCCTACTACGGCTTCTTCTCCTGGATCCCCACCCTGCTGGTGGGCCGCGGCATTACCGTCACCAAGAGCTTCGAGTACTCCATCATCATTTACCTCGCGCAGATTCCCGGCTATTTCTCCGCCGCCTGGCTCAACGACAGGATCGACCGGAAGAACACCATCGCCCTGTATCTGACCGGATCGGCGCTGAGCGCTTTTTGGCTGAGCCAATCCAACGACTCCGGGATGATCCTGGTGGCCGCAGCAACGTTGTCCTTCTTCCTGAACGGCACCTACGCCGGTGTCTACGCGTACACGCCGGAACTGTTCCCCACCTGGATGCGCGCCACGGGCGTCGGCCTGGCCAGTGCCGTGGGCCGTATCGGCAGCATCCTGGCACCGTCCATCATTGGCATCTTCTCGGTGGCCCTTGGCTTCGGCGGAGTGTTCGTCATGACAACGGTGGTCCTGACCATCGGCGTCCTGGGTGTCGTCATCTTCGGCGCATCCACCGCGGGCAAATCCCTGGAGGACATCAATGCCCGCGCCGAACATGATCCGGCACCGGCAGGAACGGGACAAAAATGAGCGGAATAACGGACCCCATGACAGCGGACGCAGTGTTTCAGGAGACCTTCAAGGAGATGCGGCGGGATCCCGGCGTCGTCCTCTTCACAGCCCTCCAGTGGATTCCCGAACGGTCCAGCCTTCGGCGGCTCTTCACCAGCCACCCGGAAGATTACCCGGTGGGCGGCGAGAAGACCGTCGAAATCTCCCCGGGCTGGCTGGGAACGGTGATTGAAGACAAGAAGCCGTTCCTGGCCCCAGACCTGAACGCGCTGCGTGAAGTCTTCGCCGATTCCGAGCTCATCCAGCAGCTCGGCTGCGGTGCGGTCATCAACGTTCCCGTCCTCGACGACGGCCGCAACGTCGTCGGCGTCCTTGCCCTGCTGGACGCCGAAGGCCGCTACACGCACCACAGTGTGGAAACCGCCGTCGACGTCGTCAACCGGAACCTGGCAGACCTCACCGAAGCCTTTGCCGCCCACCCCACCGAAGTCCCCGGGAAGGACACAGTTTAATGAGCACCACCCCTAACACCCAGGCCCCCACTGACGACGTGGCCGGCAGCGCTCCCCTGGTGATCCGCAACGCCAGCGTCCTGGACGTCGAGGCGGGAACCTACTCCGTTGCCGACGTCGTCAGTATTGACGGAAAGATCAGCAGCATCGGTCCGGATGCCGAAGCGCCCTCCGGAGCCCGCGTGATCGACGGCACCGGCAAGTTCGTCCTTCCGGGGCTCATCGACTGCCACGTCCACGTGGTCGCCTCCAGCGCCGACTTCCGCTCGCTGACATGGACACCGGCCTCATACGTCTACGCGCAGACCGCACGGATCATGGGCCAGATGCTGCGCCGCGGCTTCACCACTGTCCGCGACCTCTCCGGCGCCGATTTTGGCCTGGCGATGGCACAGCAGGAAGGCCTGCTCGACGGGCCCAAAATCCACTTTTGCGGGCACGCGCTCAGCCAGACCGGCGGCCATGGCGACATGCGCCTCCCGGGCGAAGACCATGAGCCCAACGGCCGTGGATGCTGTGGGATCGGCCGCGTAGCTGACGGGGTGGACGCCGTCCGGGCCGCCGCGCGGGATGAACTGCGCAAAGGCGCCCACCACATCAAGATCATGGCCTCCGGCGGAGTTTCCTCGCCCACGGACCGCATCGACTCCACCCAGTACTCGATGGAGGAGATGCGTGCAGCCGTGGAGGAGGCCGAGGCCGCCAACCGCTACGTCGCGGCCCACGCCTACACGGCGCGTGCCATCAACCGTGCCCTCGAGGCCGGTGTCCGGTCAATCGAGCACGGCAACCTGCTCGACGACGAGAGCCTCCGCCTGTTCCTCGAAAAGGACGCCTTCCTGGTGCCCACCCTGGTCACCTACTGGGCGCTCAAGGAGGAGGGCAGGAGCTTCGGCCTCACCGAAGAAATGTGGGCCAAGGTGGACTCGGTACTCAGCAGCGGCCTCGAAGCCATCGCCCGCGCGCACGAAGCCGGCGTCAAGATGGCTTTCGGAACTGACCTCCTTGGCGGCATGCACCGCCACCAGAACGAACAGTTCCGGCTTTTGGGGAAGGTCCAGCCGGCTATCGATGCCATCCGCTCGGCAACCACGACGGCGGCCCTGCTCCTCGGGCGCGAAGGCGAGATCGGCGTCGTGGCACCCGGCGCGGACGCAGACATGCTGGTGCTGTCAGCTGACCCGCTTGCCGACATTGCCGTGCTGGCCGACATTGCCGACCATCTGGACGTGTTGATTCAGAACGGGCGGGTGGTCAGCCCCTAGCGTTCGTTGTTTTTGCGGGAGCAGCTCGACGCCGTCGGAACCCCTCTAGCCAGAATGCGTAAAATCAAGATAATGTATTCCTTGTCAAAGGATGCACATTCCTGCTGCCCGGCAAAGCCGCCGGAGCGAGTGAAAGTGCATCTCAACGGCGCGTGCCGCCGCCGCGAAAGGAACCACATCATGAATTACGCAAGCTTCACAGCCGCAGACGGCTCCCCCACCTGGGGCATTATTGAAGACGGTCAAGCGTACGATCTCGGCCCCAGCGGGGCCAACCTTGCCCGCACACTCCGCGCCGCCGTCGAGCAGGGCATCTTCGGCACGGTGGGTGACGGGTTCCGCAGCGCCCCGTCCCGCGCGGAAGAGGACATCGAGTTCCTCCCCGCCGTGACCGACCCCGGCAAGATCATCTGCATCGGCGTGAACTACCGCAGCCACCAGCAGGAATCCGGTAAGACGGAGCAGAAGGCCCCCACCATCTTCACCCGCTTTGCGGACTCCCAGATGGGACACCTGCAGCCGGCCCAGATGCCCGCCACCACCACCAAGTTCGACTACGAAGGCGAAATGGCCCTGGTGATCGGCAAGGAAGCCTTCCACGTGGCCGAAGAGGATGCGTTCGAGTACGTTGCCGGCTACGCCGCGTACAACGACCTTTCCGTCCGCGACTGGCAGCTCGCCGCCTCCCAGTGGATCCCGGGCAAGAACTTCCCGGGCACCGGCGGCTTTGGCCCCTACCTGGTCCCGGCCGCAGACCTCGGCGACGTCAATGAACTGACCCTGGAAACCCGCGTCAACGGCGACATCCGCCAGAAGGCCTCCGTTGCGGACCTGTACTTCTCCATTCCGCAACTGATCGCCTATGTCACAGGCTTCACCAGGCTCTCCCCCGGCGACGTGATCGTCACGGGCACCCCCGGCGGCGTGGGACTGTTCATGGAACCCTCCGGACTCCTCTCCGAAGGGGACGTCGTCGAAGTGGAAATCACCGGCCTGGGCACCCTGGCAAACACCGTGGAACTGGTCTCCTGACCCGCCCCGGGCCCGCCCAACCGCATCTTTCAGAAACGGAACTTTGATCGCATGGACACAATCACAGAAACCGACGTGCTGGTCATCGGGGCGGGCCCCATCGGCCTGGCCGCGGCCAACCTGCTGGCGGACCAGGGCGTCAACGTGATGCTCGTGGAACGCCACGCGGGCACCAGCGACGAGCCCCGGGCCATCAGCGTCACCGACGAGACGCTCCGGGTCATGCAGCAGATCGGCATTATGGACCGGCTGGCGCCGGAGATGCTCATGGATACCGGCGCCCGCTACTTCGGCCGGAAGGAACAGCTCCTGGCCGAGGTGTATCCCGCCAGCCCGCGGCTGGGCCAGCCCGGCAAATCGCAGTTCGACCAACCGGTCATGGAGTCCCTGCTGCTGGACGCCGCCAGAGACCGGCCGCGGATCGACATCCGCTTCAACACCGAGGCCTTCCGCATCACGGACGGCCCCACGTACGCGGACACGGTGCTGATCGACGACGGCGGCAAGCACACCGTCCGCTCCAAATGGGTGGTGGCGTGCGACGGCGGCCGCAGCCCGGTCCGCTCCCAGCTCGGCATCCCGATGGAAGGTTCCACCCAGACCCAGAAATGGATCGTGGTGGACACCATCAACAGCCCCAGCGAACCGGAGCGGTTCTCCGAGTTCCATTGCAACGGGACACGTCCCGTGGTGGTGGTTCCCGGAGCCAAGGGCCGCCGCCGCTACGAGTTCATGCTCCTGCCCGGCGAGGAGGCCGCGGAAGTGACCTCCCCGGAGGCCATCATCAGGCTCATCGCACCATTCCAGGCGATCACCGCCGCGGACATCCGGCGCGCAGCCGTCTACGTGGCACATCAGCGCGTCGCGCTGACCTACCGCGTCGGCCGTGTTCTCCTGGCCGGGGACGCCGCGCACATGATGCCGCCATTCGCGGGCCAGGCCCTGAACGCCGGCATCCGGGACGTCGCCAACCTCGCCTGGAAAATCGCCGCGAACGTCCACGGCACCGGCACCGACGCCCTGGTGAACACCTACCAGGCGGAGCGCCGTCCGCACGCGGTGGACATGGTGCGCTTGTCCCACCGGATCGGCAAGGTGGTCATGAACGTCAACCCGGTGCTCACTGCCATCCGCGACGCCGCCATCACCGCCTCCGGCATCGTTCCCTCTGCCAAAGGCTGGCTGGCCGGCATGAAGTTCCTCAAGCAGCCGTACTTCACCGACGGCTGCGTGGCGGATTCAAGCACTGCCGTTCCGAAGGGGGCTGCTGCCGCCCTGGTGGGCCGCTCCCTGGCCCAGCCCCAGGTCACGCTGCCCACCGGCGACGCCGTCCCGCTGGACACCGTCCTCGGCACCGGCTGGGCACTGCTGTACTTCCCGTACGACCGCCGTGCCCCGTTTGAGGTCCGGCGGGTTGACACGGTTGGGAGCAGCACCGGGGAGACCGACGGAGGTGCGCGCCTGGCGCTGACGGGCGCCACACCCGTCACCGGCGCCAGCGGCGCTTTCGCCACTGTCGAGGGCAGCGGTGTGACGCTCGTGGTGCGGCCGGACCGTTACGTTGCGGCAGCCATGACCCCGGCCAACGCCCAGGCCACGCTGGAAGCACTCGGCGCCTACGTACCGGAACTGGCCCGCCTGCAGCACGCAAAAACAGGGCTGCCCGCCACGCGCTGACAGCCGCGGGCACAGGCCGGCAGGCAAAGATGCGCAAAAGGAGCGGGGAGGCCACACGGCCTCCCCGCTCCTTTTGCTGTCCCTGCAACCCGGGGTTATGTTCCGGCTGATAATTCGGTTCTTGGGGCACCAAGTGACCCCGCGCTGCTGCGGGTTAGCGCGAACGACGGCGGGGCCGCACCCGGTGGGATCGGAATCCCCGGTGCGGCCCCGCCGTCGTGCTGTGAAAGCTTTAGACCTCGCCGCCGTGGCGCTCGATCACGTCGCTGGCCAGCTCCTTGCCGAAGGCAGTGTGCAGGCGCAGTGCCTCGGCGGCCCGCCCCCGGTCACGGTCCTTCAGCGCCGCCGTCAGCTCAACAATGTGGCTGTGGTCCATCTTCCGGGCCCACTCCTCACTGTTCAGCGCCTCGCGCCACACCGTGCCGATGCCCAGCCGGCGGTACGCGTCCGTGAGCTGCGTGGAGCCGGCCACGCTCACCAGGCGGTTGTGGTACTTCGCGTTGGTTTTGAGGAACGTGTCCAGCGCATCCTTGCCGCCCTGGCGTAGCAGGGCAAGCTCGTCTGTGAGTCGACCCAGCTCCGCAATATCCTCATCCGTGAACTTGTCCAGGTGGCTGGCGATGACGCCGAGTTCAATGGTGAGCCGGCCATCGTAGACGTTGTCCGTGAGCTGCCGGGTGATGGGTGCGGGCAGGAATTCGCCCCTGTCCCCGCGGGTCACCAGGGATTCGGCGGTCATCTTCACCAGGGCATTGTGCACGTTGTGCGGATCGGATTTGGCCTGCGCCGCGATCTCCACCGGATCCAGTTCGTGGTGCAGCGCAGTGCGCCGGCCCAGCACCCATTCACGCACGGCGTCGTAGGCGGCGAGCTCCTTGACCCGCTCCAGCCGCCCGAAGGCGCCGCGGAAGTACGCCAGCGGCTGGCCCGCACCGGCGCCGGCCTCCGTGACCTGGCCCAGGAACACGGTGTGCGTGCCGCCGGTGGGGGTTTCGGCAACCCGGCACACGATGGTGGCCAGGGCACCATCCAGCATGGGCACGCCTTCCGCCGACAAGGTGACCGGGACGCCGTCGAACTTGTCCCCGCCCTTGCGCCCGAACTGCATGGCGAGGTCGCTCTGGTCCTCCGAGAGGATGTTGATGCCGAACATTCCGGCCTTCAGCACGGCGTCGTGCGTGGAGCTCGCGCGGTTAAGGCAGGCGAGCATCATGGGCGGCTCCATGGACAGCGACGACACTGCTGACGCCGTCGTGCCGTAAAACTCGCCGTCCACCACGGTGGTAATCACCGTGACGCCGCTGGCGAAGTGGCCTACCACGTGCCGGAAAACTGCGGGATCAACGGTGATCTCCGCGGCGGGAACAACCTGATGTGTATTCACTTCTATCCTCCTGGATGTATTACTGGTGAAAGTCGGGGGTCAAGAGATTGATGAGCGGCGCCAGGCTGTCGAGCTGCTCAAGGTGCTGCACGAGCTCGACCGCTTCCTCTGCATTGCTACGCGGGATCCTGCCGCCGAACGCGGCATTCGCGTAGTACTTGTCCAGGATCTCCGCCTCGCTCAGGGGGCTGGCGTAGATATCGCCCCTGGGCACGTCGGTCCTGGCCCTCAGCACAGAGCCGTCCCGGAGCCGCAGCTCCACCTCGGCGGTAAGGGATTCTGCGGGAGGCAGCGACCCCACCAGACGGATTTTGTCCAGCAGCCGGTGCAGGCGGGGATCCTGCATGTGTTCCAAGGTGAGGTGTTCGGGCCGGACCGTTTTGTACATCAGCGCCGTGGCCGCGGTGAACCGGATGCTGAAGGCGCCGGAGACCTCCGGGCATTCGCCGATGACGAAGGGCTGGCCCACAAATCCATTCAGGGTCCGCGGTGTTACGTGAATGAGGATTTCCTCGATCTTGTCCTCGTTGAGGCTGTTCCGGGTGGCCAGCTGCACGCAGGCGTCCAACGAGGGGTGGCTGGCCCGACACGAAGCCCACGGCTTGATCACGCAGTCCGCGTAGAAAACCTCGCCGAGCCTGCGGGTCGCCTTCTCCGGCGCCGGCTCCGAGCAGTACATCTCGAAGAACCCGTGGCGGCCGCCGATGGGGTCCGCCGGACCGGTGAACCCGGCCCGTGCCAGCTCCGCGGACACAATCGAGTTCCGCGCCGCAAACGCCATGGGCAGTTTGAACGCCAGGGACTGGTCGAAAATGTTGGCCACGGTGCCGGACAGCTGGTTGACCGCCAGGCCCAGTGCGTTCCGGGTCTGGTCCGCAGTGAGCCCCATGAGCTTGGCGGCAACGGCGGTGCCGCCGAGGCCGTTCACGGTGCCGGTGTTGTCCTGGCCACCATAGACGTCAAAGCCCGACGCCGCGGCGAGCCGCGCCGTGAGGTCGTCCCCGGTGATCAGCGCAGTGAGCAGGTCCCTTCCGGAGGAGTTTTGCTGCTCGGCCACCGCCAGGGCCACCGGAACCGTGGTCCCGCTGATGTGCGCTGCCGTCTGCGTGTGGTCCTCGTATTCGGCGCCGATCGGCTCGAAGTCGTAGGACCGCATCATCACGGCGTTGACCATGGCGGCGTTGTGCGCCGGGAGGTGGACGCCGTGGACCAGCACCCGCGCTTCCGGGGCCCCGCCCCAGGTCCGCGCCAGGTTCAGCAGCGCGTCGTTCCCTTGGGCACGGTGGCCTGCGGCGATGTTGCCGAGCGAGTCGAGGACCCGGACTTTCGCCCGGGCCACAGCGTTCGCGTCAAAGTGGTCGAAGCCGGTGCCGGCGACATGCCGGGCCACAATGGCTGTCATGTTCCCGGCACTCGTTTCGAGTCCGGCGTCCTCGGTGGTCTGGGCGGTCATGGTTGAACCTAGCTCCTGGCCCCGACGGCCACCGGATCGCCGGCGGGCACTGCAACTGCCACGGCGGCGGCGCTTGGTGCGGCATCCGCGTCCGCGGACGCAGCGCCGTCGATTTCCTCGAACATTGCAGCGTAGGCGCCGGTCTCCCCCGCGGCCTGCGCCTTGCGGTGGTCCAGGCCCCGGGCGCGGGCGATGCTGCCGAGGTAGAACCGCTCGTAAAGTTCGATCCGGCTGCCCAGAGCGGAGCCGGCGAAGTCCCAGGCGGTGCGCATGATGCGGGCCCGCTCCTGGGCCGTGATGCCGTTGGCGCCGGGCAGGTACTTCTGCAGCAGTGGGCCCAGCCGGGGGTCATTGAAGGCTCCGGCCGTGGGCGTTGCCAGCAGGTTATGCGAGCCCATGGACTTGATGATTTCATTGATCCGGATCATCCAGCCGGGCATGATGGCCCGCAGCGCGGAGATATCGTCGTGGCAGAAGAACGCTCCGCCGCCCCAGTCCGAAGCCCGCAGTTCCGCTGAATGGATGGCCGCCCGGGTGAGGCGCAGGTACGTGTAGATCTCGCCAAGCATGGCGCCCACATCTGGCTTGCCCTCGGTTCCGGTGACCTTGGCCATCTGCGTGCACAGGTCGTAGGCGAACTCCAGCTTCACGGCGGCGCGGATGGCAGTCTGCTGCTGGGTGTTGCCTGATGCGGTGCCGGCGTTGATGGAGTTGTAGACGTCCAGGTTCCCGTCGATGAACACGCGGTCCCAGGGCACCAGCACATCATCGAAGATGATGACGGCGTCCTGCTCGTCGAAGCGGGCAGAGAACGGCCTGTCCTCCACGTCAGCGTCCACGCCGTAGTGGTCCCGGCAGATGGAGACGACGCCGGGGGTGGCCACGGGGATGGCAAAGGAGAGGGCGTATTCCTCAAAACCCTTCTGGATGGGAACCGCCGGGTAGACGTACAGCTCATCGGCGATCGGCCCGAGGGTGGCGAGCATCTTCGCGCCCCGGACGATCAGGCCCTCGCCGGTCCGTTCCACCACGCGCAGGGTGAGTTCCTCGTTCATGCCCTGCAGCTCGCCCACGCTCTTGTCGATGGCGGCGTGCACGATGGTGTGGGTCAGCGCGAGGTCTTTTTCGATCACTTCGCGGTGGTAGGCCGCCAGTCGCTGGTGGAATACCGGGTCCCCGGACCGGTCGAAGATGTCCTTGCGGGACACATGGCCGGCCAGGACCACATTCACGTAGTCCGGTGTCCGGCCCAGCATGCCGTTGGAGTACCGGGACAAACGGTCGAAGGCGCGGTGGCGGCGTGCGATGTCCTCCGCGTTCTGGGGCAACGAGAGGCTAACGTTCATGGCCTCACCCGTTTCCTCATGGGTGGTCAGGCAGTCCGCGGCGTACTTGTGCTGGTAGTCGAAGTAGCCGGCCATGCCCTCGATGGAGCCCTTGAAAGCCGGGTGCTCCAGGACGGAGATGCGCTCTGATCCCAGCCATACCTCCCGGCCATCGTCCAGGCCCCGCTTGTACTCTGCTCCGGTGCGTGCTGTCACTTTGAACTCCTTCTTGGCCGGCACCGGTACTGGCGCCCCCGTGAACTTTCACAACATTGTGAGATGAAAATGCATTCTTTGGATAATTTTATATAAAAAGCGAGTGCTTGGCAATGCCCCCGCGATGCTCCGTCAGAACGACGTGATGACACTCCGGGCGATCGCGCCGGACTCCTGCAGCCGATAGGCGTCGTTGATGCCCTCGAGCGGAATTTCCTGGGCCACGAGGTCATCGAGGTTCAGCCGTCCCTGCAGATAGAGTTCGGCGTACAGCGGGATGTCCCGGCGGATGTTGCTGGAGCCCATATAGACGCCCTGGATGCGCCGCTGCGATGCGATCAGGGAGCGCAGCACGTCCACCTCCAGCGGAGCACCCTGGGGTATGCCGATGAAGTAGGCGCCGCCGCCGACGCGCGTCATCCCAATGGCCTGGGCCTGGGTCACCGCCAGGCCGATTGCCTCGAACGAGTGGTGCACTCCACGGCCGCTGATCTCCCGAACCCTGGCCACGGCGTCCTCGGTACTGGAGTCCACCACATGGGTGGCGCCGAAGCGGGCGGCCAGCTCCAGCTTGGCCGGATGCACGTCCACCCCGATGATGGTGGCGGCACCGGCGATCCGGGCACCGGACAGGATATTGAGCCCGATGCCGCCCAGGCCGATGACGGCCACAGTGTCCCCCGGCTGGACCTTCGCCGTGTTGAGCGCCGCCCCCACGCCGGTGATGGCCGCACAGCTCAGCACAGCCGCCTGTGGGAAGGGCAGCTCCTTGGGGATCCGCACCAGGGAATTGGCATGGCAGAGCGTGTATTCAGCGAACGCCGCGACGCCGAAGGCCTGCACGTCGCCGCCGCCCCGGCGCAGTTTGGGACCGGCGGCGGGCGGCCTGGAAACCTCGCCCGGATTGACACAGCGGTAGCTGTGGCCGGCGAGGCACTCTTCGCAATGCCCGCAGAACTTCACTTCGGAGCCCACAACATGGTCCCCGACGGCGAGGTCACGGACGTCCGGCCCGATGGCGGCCACGATGCCTGCCATTTCATGCCCTGCAACCATGGGAAGAGGGCGGCCGCGGTCGATCGAGGCGACCAGCAGATCCGAATGGCACAAGCCGGCAGCCTTGACCTCCACCAGGACCTCGCAGCCCACGGGATCGCCGATGCTGATCTCCTCCACATCGAAGCGGCCGTTGATTTCGTTGATGACTGCAGCTTTCATCCTGGACTCCCTTGTCTGGTGGCTTCTTGACCCGACTGTGGTCAAGAATCGATTCTTCTGTAGATTTTGCACTTCACAACACAGTATATTTATATTTGTGGCCCGCGTCACGTCCATGCCGGTTAGTCCGGCTCACTCAGTGAGGGGAACCAAAAGGAATGAAAGCAGCAGTGCTCGACGGTGTGGGTCAGCCGTTCCAGGTCCAGGACATCGACATCTCCGAGCCGATCGGCCGGGAGGTGCTGATCGATGTCCGCGCCAGCGGTTTGTGCCACAGCGACATGCACGTTGCCCAGACCAACGTGGGGTTTCCCATGCCCGCCTTGCTGGGCCACGAGATCGCCGGAGTGGTGGCCGGGGTGGGCCCGGACGTCACGGAGTTCCGCATAGGTGACCACGTGGTGACCTCACCGATCCACAGCTGCGGCCACTGCCGGGGCTGCCTGACCGGCCGGCCCTACCAGTGCCGCCAGCCGCAGGAAACCCAGCGGACCCCGGGCCAGCGCCCGCGGCTGAGCCGCAACGGTGATGCACTGACCCAGTTCATCGGCGTCGGTGGTTTCGCCGAGCAGGTGCTCGTCCACGAGAACACGGTGGTGGCCGTCAGCAAAGACATCCCGTTCGACCGCGCCGCCCTGCTGGGCTGCGGGGTGGTGACCGGGGCCGGAGCGGCCATCAACTCGGCACGCGTCCGGCCCGGAGATACCGTTGCCGTTATCGGGTGCGGCGGGGTGGGGCTCAACGTTATCCAGGGCGCCGCGCTGGCCGGGGCGCGCAGAATCATTGCGGTGGACCTTCAGCCGGGCAAGCTCGAACTCGCCAAGGTGTTCGGCGCCACGGACATTGTTCATCCCGGCGACGGGGACTCCGTACAGGCCGTCAAGGACCTCACCGGCGGCGGGGTCACCTGCGCCTTCGAGGTGATCGGCCTGAAGCAGACGGCCATGGACGCCGTCGCCATGCTGGACACCGGCGGCACGGCATTCCTGATCGGCGTCCACAAACCCGAAACCCGCCTGGAAGTAACCCCCTTCGGCGACCTGATGGGCAAGCAGAAGGGCATCCGGGGCGTCGCCATGGGCTCCACCAACCTCAAGATCGACATCCCGATGTACGCGGAACTGTACCTGCAGGGCCGCTTCAAGCTGGACGAACTGGTCTCCCGGCACATCTCGCTGGACCAGATCAACGAAGGATACGACCTGCTGCGCGGCGGATCAGTGGCCCGCTCGGTGATCACCACCTTCTGAGTCGCGCCAATAGCAACGCGGGGTCACTCCATGCCCGATAACCAGGGATTATCGGGCATGGAGTGACCCCGCGTTGTTTTGAAAAGGGTTAGCGGCGCGGCCGCAGTTCAGGTTCGACGGCGGCTGTGCCGTCGCCGGTTTCGCTCACCCTGTACAGTGCCGGGCTTTTCGGATCGAAGCGCGGCACGGCGCTGCCCCCGGGCGTCCGCGCGACGCCGTCGGCGACGAAGCCGAGCAGCATGGGGCGCAGCCGGTCCGACACCGCGTCGAAGGCCTCCCCGGGGAACCCATCGAGCATCGGTGCATCCTCCCAGTCCGGTCGGTTCCCGAACAGGAACGGCAGGTCGAAGCAGTGCGGGCTCGCCGCGCCCTCCAGCCTGCTGCGCACGGAGAACCGCAGCAGCGTCGCCGGGATGCCGGCCTGGTCCGCCCGGCCTGCCAGTTCCGTGGCAGCCAGCCGGAACTGGTGCAGGCTCATGGCCTCTACCAGCTTCGCATGGGCCGTTGCCCCGGGATGCCGCGCGTCGATGAAGGACAGCGCCCCGGCGGGGTCGTCGAAATGGGCGCCCACAAAGCCGGCGACCTGGTCCGGGCTTACGGCCTGGACAGGAAGGGCGTGCAGGAACGCGGCGGCTTCATCATCCGTGCTGCCCAACAGCAGCGCCTCCACGTGCATGGCAGCCGCGGCGGCCTCGAAATCCATCGCCCAGGAGGGAACCAAGTCCCCGTCAGCGGCTGGCATCAGGCCCAGGCCCCGCCCCGCATAGGCCTTGGACACTGCGGCCTGGGCCGCCAGGATTTCCCCGGCAGTTACTGCGGCTTCCGGCGAGCCGCCACCGTCACTGCCGTCAGCGGCGGCGGCGCCGAGGGCAGCGGCGAACAGCCTGGACCGTTCGCCGAACCCTGCGGCGTTCAGCGGCGGCTGCCAGGGCAGGCTGAAAAGGGCGGTCCTGCTGAACAGTCCGCGCGCCTGCTCGGTGAAACTGAGGACGTACGCATACCAGGCACCCGCCGAATGCCCCGCCAGGGTGGTGGCCCCGGGGTCGCCGCCGAACGCGGCGATGTTCCGGTGGACCCACTTCAACGCCTGCAGGATGTCCGCAGCGCCGAGGTTGCGCGGACCAGGTTCCGCACCGTCCGTCCCGCCGAGCAGCCCGAGCGCGCCGAGCCGGTAGTTCACGGTGACCACCACCGCACCGCCCTCCCGGGCGAGCCGGGCGCCGTCGTACCAGCGGACATTCCCGGCACCGCTGATGAACGCTCCCCCGGGCAGGAAGACCAGCACCGGGAGATCCTGGGCGCCCGAGGGCGCCCAGATGTCCAGCAGGAAGGAATCCTCGCTCTGCGGCATCCGGGAGAGCGCCGGTCCGAGCAGCCAGTCGAGCGACCCGGCAGCCTGTGGGAACACCGTCGCGGCGGCCTGCGGCCGCTCCGGTGACGGATCCCCCAGCGGGGCGAAGCGGTCTGAGGGATCCAACCGCTCACCGTAACGGACGCCGCGCACGCTGACAACGCCGTGGTGCGTTTCCGCTGCATAAACGGCCTCCCCGGCGCGGATCTCCGCCAGCGGTTCCGTTGCGGCGGCGCTCATGCCAGCCGGTTGTAGTGGTCGAGGTTCACGGTCCGGGTGATCTTCCAGAAGTCCAGCACCGGGTGGGGCCAGATCTGCGAAACCCGGCCGAACTTGTTCTTGTACCAGGTGTGCACACTGGGGTGGCCCCACGCCTTGGTGGCGTTGGCGGCGTCCAGGCCCGCCACGAACTCGTCGAGGACCTCCTGTTTCAGGTCCAGTGCCTTGAGGTCGTTTTCGATGATGAGGCGCAGCGACTCGAGGATGTACTCCACCCCGTATTCGATCATCGAGTACAGGCTGCCGTTGACAACGTGGCCGGTGTTGGGACCGGTGATGATGAACAGGTTGGGGAAGTGCGGAACGGTCAGGCCGGCGAAAGCCTTGGCGTCGCCGCCCCAGTACTCATGCAGGTCCGTGCCGTTGAGGCCGGTAATCTTCAGTGGCTCGAGGAACTCCGAGGCCTGGAAGCCGGTGGCATAAACGATGATGTCCACCTGGTGGAGCACGCCGTCCTTGGTGACGATGCCCTCCGGGGTCATGCGCTCAATGCCATCGGTGACCAGGGTGGACTGGGGCTTTTTCAGCGACTCGGCCCAGACACCGTTGTCCCGGAGCATGCGCTTGCCCCCCACGATGTAATCCGGGGTGACCTTGGCGAGCAGGTCAGGACGGTCCTGGTACTGCTTGGCCAGAATATCGGTCAGCCCCTGGCGCCACTTGGCGTTGACTGCGGACACGCTGCCGGGCTGGTTCCAGCCCGGCTCCGCCACGGTGGTGTGCTGCCGGCCCTCGACGCCGAGCCAGTGCTGCCAGAACCGCAGCCACTGTCCGTAGTGCGGGAGCTTGCGGACCAGCCACTGAACTGAGTCCGGCATGTCGGCGTAGTAGCCCTGGGTGGGCAGCATCCAGGGCGAGCTGCGCTGGAAGACGGTGAGGGCGGAAACCTGGTCCACGATCGCGGGGACGATCTGGTAGGCGCTGGCGCCGGTGCCGATGACGGCCACGCGCTTACCGGTCACATCCACGCTGTTGTCCCACTCGGCCGAGTGCATTTGGATGCCGGCAAAGTCCTCCCGTCCCGGCACGTCCGGGTACTTGGGGCGGTCCAACTGGCCCACGGCGGAGAGCACCGCGTTGAACTGGCGGCTGACCGGCCTGCCTTCGGCGTCGATGATGTCAACATTCCACAGTCCCGCAGCCTCGTCATAGCTGGCCGAGGTGACCTCGGTGTTGAACTCGATCTCGCCGAGGATGCCGCCGCGCTCGGCCACCTGCCGGGTATATTCGAAGATTTCCGAACCCTGCGAGAACTGCTGGGGCCAGTCATCGCGCTGGGCGAAGGAGAAGCTGTAGGCGTAGTTCGGCGTATCGAGGCGCACGCCCGGGTAGGTGTTCTTCCACCAGGTGCCGCCGACGGTATGACCCTTCTCGAAGACGGTATAGGGAATCCCTGCCTGTTTCAGCCGGTAGGCGGCGGCCATGCCGGAAACCCCGGATCCGATGACTGCCACGCTGAACTCGCGGCCCAGGGAGATCTCGCTGAAGTCCCACGCCGGCTTGCCGCTTTTGCCCTCCACCAAGGCCATGTCGTGCATCAGCATGGGGTGGTATTCGGGGTTGGCCGCGTTGGTAATCCAGGTCAGGATGTCCTCGGCCCGCTCTGCCGTCAGGGTCCCAACGCTGGTCAGGTGCTCCTCGCGCACGCGCTTGAGCGCATCGAATGCCAGTGCGCGTGCCTGCGCCTGCTGCTCCGGGCTCATGCCGCCGTGCGGCTGGCCCACGATGTCCGCCGGCGGCTGCGGCGGACGCAGGTCATCGCGCAGGATGGAAAAATCTCCCGTCACCGCCGCCAGGGCCACCATCAGCGCCGGCAGGTCCGAGGTATCAACGATATTGCGCAGGAACGCGTCGTCTTCGGTGACGGGCTCGTACCGGTCCCGCCAGTAGAGGTCGTCCACGGCCGGCTCCTCGCGGGTCTGGACTGCTTCGGTGGTGGAGTTTGTCACGTCGGTTCTCCTCGTGATTGCGGGATCTGCAGAGGACCCTTGTGATCCGGGTCTCTCCGGGCTACAACCATTCTATTATTGATTGTGCATAAGTCAATCAAGAAAATATTATTGTCTTGGCGCTACAATTTTGCATATGTCGAAAAGTACAGAGTCCGAGACGCTCAGCAAGCACATCCGTGATTCCATGCGCGATGACATTCTTAACGGCCGATGGGCCCCGGGCGACAAGCTTCAGCTCACAGCGCTCTCGAAGCACTACCAGACCAGCAGCACGGTCATCCGCGAAGCCCTCACACGGCTGGTGGGCGACCGACTGGTGCTGCTCAAGCCGAATCGCGGCTTCTTTGTACCCACACTCTCGCTCGCGGAGCTCAAGGACATCAATGAGCTGCGCACCAGGTCCGAAGAGTTCGGCATCGGGCTGGCCATCGAGCGCGGCGACCTCTCGTGGGAATCCGAACTCATCGCCGCCCACCACACCCTGGAGCGGACGCCCTACCGGGACAACACTGATGACGCCCAGCTCACCGAGGCCTGGAACCGCGCCCACCAGGCGTTCCACGCCAAGCTCCTGGAAGCCTGCGGGGTGCCTGTCCTGATTGACCTGTGCTCCACCCTGTCCGATCTCTCCCAGCTGTATGGCCGCTGGGCAGCCAACGCCACCCGGTTCACAGGCCGGGATGTGGCCAAGGAACACCGCGAGATCCTCGCCGCCGCCCTGGAGCGGGACGCCAAGACGGCCTCCCGCCTCATCCGGGAGCACTACCAGATCACACTCGACGCCATCCTGAAGTCAGGGATTGACGACGGCGCCGCGCAGCACGGCGCGGCGCCCGCCAACGCCTGAGTGCTGGCTGAGCCTGGCTCCGAGTCTGGCGGCTGGCTGAGTCTGGTGGCCCGCCGCGTCAGGGGCGGAGACGCTGCGAAGCCCTCCGGGAACGTCTAGTTCCCGGAGGGCTTTTTTGGGCTTGTGCAGCGGTCAGTGGTTGCGGAGGCGGTGGAGGATACGCGCCCGCGCCTCCACAAAGCGCGGGTCAGCCTTGGTTTCCACCTGGTCGCGCTGGTCGCCGAAGCCGGTCTCGATCACGTCCACTACGGTGGCGGGTTTCTCGGCAAGGACGATCACCTTGTCCGCCAGGTACAGTG
Source organism: Pseudarthrobacter sulfonivorans (assembly GCF_031454915.1). Classification (GTDB taxonomy): domain Bacteria; phylum Actinomycetota; class Actinomycetes; order Actinomycetales; family Micrococcaceae; genus Arthrobacter; species Arthrobacter sulfonivorans_C. The sequence goes on from NZ_JAVDRS010000004.1 coordinate 294,144, forward strand.
CTTCATCGATGTCGTGGGTGACCAGGATGATGGTGACGCCCAGGGTCGCCTGGAGGTCGATCACGAGGTCTTCGAGGTCGAATCTGGTCTGTGCGTCCACCGAGGCGAAGGGTTCGTCCATCAGCAGGACCTTGGCGTTATAGGCCAAGGCACGGGCGATGGCTACCCTCTGCTGCATGCCGCCGGACATTTCCCACGGATATTTGTGGCCCTGGCCGGCCAGCCCCACGGCCGCGAGGTTCTTCTCTGCCGTTTCGTTCCGCTCCTTCTTGCCCATTCCGCGCCCCTGCAGCGGAAAGGCCACATTCTCCAGCGTGGTCATCCAGGGCATTAGCGAGCGGCTGTAGTCCTGGAAAACCACGGCAAGGTCACGGTGGGGGCCGTTGATGATTTCCCCGCCGACGCTCACGGAACCGCTTTTGGGTTGGATAAGGCCCGAGAGGCACCGCAGGAGGGTAGTTTTGCCCACGCCGGACGGACCGACGATGGAGACGAACTCGCCGTCGTTGACCTCCAGGTTCAGATCGCTCAGGATCTTGTTCTCCGAGTCACCGACGCCGTAGCTCATTGTCAGCCCGTGGACCTGGAGCAGCGGCTTCGTTGCCACCTGCACCTGCTCGGGTGCTGCCTGAATGGCCATGGAAGCTCCTTTATTTTCTTGTTGGATCGGGGTGGTCATTTTGCGCCTGACTTGAAGTACCAGCTCAGGATCCTGCGTTCGAGGACGATGAACAGGAGGGAGAGGATGTAGCCGATAACGCCCACGAGCAGCGCACCCGCCCACGTCTCAGGCACCATGAAGGTGGCGGAGGAATTGAGGATGTAGAAACCCAAACCCTTGTTGGCGGCGAAGAGTTCGCTCACCACCATCACCGTGATTCCGATGGGAAGCGCCACGCGCACGCCGGCCACGATCTGCGGCAGCGCGGCCGGCAGCACCACCTTGCGGAAGTGCAACCCGCGCGGAATCCGATAAACCTTGGAGAACTTCCGGATGGTCGGTTCCACGCCGAGGACACCGTCGATGGTGTTCAGCAGCACCGGCCACATGCAGGCAAAGGCGATGGTGTAGATCTTGGGGCCTTGCCCGATTCCGAACGCGCCGATGATCAGGGGAACCAGTGCTGCCTGGGGCACGGACCGGAAGAAGTGGATGACCGGATCAACGATTTCCCGCAACCGTTTGGTCTCGCCAAGGATCAGTCCCCCGATAATGCCTGTGGTCACGGCGATCAGGAGGCCGGCAGCCAGGTTCCCCAGGCTGTAGGCAGCTCCCGAGGCGATCACGCCGTTGGAGAGATCGCGGCCCAGGCTGACCAGGATCGACTCGAGGGAAGGGATGAAAACATTGGTGCTGTTCGCCGTCGCAATCCACCAGATGGCGAAGACGACCACGATCAACCACGTCCGCTGAAGGACGTTCAAGGCCATCTGCGCGGGACGGCTGCGGACGCGCTGCGCTTCCTTCCGGGTGGTCCGGGACGAGGTCTCCAGCTTGGGTGCGGGACGAAGGGCTGTATCAGTCATTGGTCTGCCTGTTCCACTTGAGGATCCGTCCCTCGGCGAAGTTGAGCAGGCTGGCGATGCCCCAACCCACCAGCCCGGCGAAGAAGAGGTATGCGAACGCCGAATCCCACCGCTGCGCCTGCTGGGCAAGGGTGATCTGACGGCCGATTCCCGGAGCCTGGCTGAGCACCTCGACGCCGACGGCGACGAGGATGGCGATCGAGGCCGAGATCCGGATTCCGGTGGCAATGAAGGGAGTGGCGCTGGGAAGCAGGATGCGGCGGAACCGGAGCAATGCAGGAATCTGGAAGATCCGTACCGTGTCCACCACCGCCGATTCCATCCGCCGCGCGCCATAAATTGTCTGCACGAGTACCGGCCAGAGGCAGGACAGGGCGACGACGACGGTTTCCATCTGGGCGGTAGCGCCCAGCAGCATGATGACCACCGGCATCAACGCCAGCACGGGGAAGGAACGGCCGAAGTCGATCAGGATCGACGTCGAGCGGTCCAGTGCGCGGACGGAACCGATCAGCAGCCCGAGGACTGTTCCGATCACCACCGCGATCAGCCAGCCGCTGACGGCTGCCGTCATGGTCTGCGCCAGCGCTGACCAGAACGTTCCCGACACCAGGGCCGCGCCGATGGATGACGCCAGGGCGCCAACCCCCGGTGTCATCGAAGGAAGCGTGCCGCTCCAGATCACCACCTGCCAGATGGCCAGGAGCGCTGCGACCGCCAACAGCCGCTGGGTGGTCAAACCCCAGTCCAGCGACTTAGTGCTTGTCTTCATATCCATCTCTCTGTATGTTCCTGAAGTCCAGGAAGCCTTACTTGGTGAAGCGCGGGGCGTCGGCCCAAAGCATGGCCTCGGCGGTCAACGGCTTGGTGACGAACCCGAGGTCCTTCATGGCGTCGATGCCGGCCTGACCGGTGGCCAGGTTGATGGACGTGTTGACGGGAACGTAGGACTTGGGGTTGACCTTCGCGGCGTCAACTTCCTTGACGCGCGCGGTGATATCCACGATCGTTTTGACGTTCGCCGGGTCTGTGTAGAACTGGGCGGCTTTGGTCATTGCGTCATTGAACTTCTTGGCTGTTCCTGGGTTGCTCTTGAGCCAGGCGTCGGTGGCAGCCCATACGGTGACCGGCATGTTGCCCTGGAATTCGCGCACCGGGCTGGCAATGCTCTTGAAACCCGCATCGACGAGCTGGTGGTAGTAAGTATCCGCCGCGAAGGCAGCATCAACCGTTCCCTGCTCAAGGGCGGCCTGCATGCCCGCGTAAGGAACGGCGATTTCCGTAATCGACTTCGGGTCGATGCCTGCCGCTGCCGCAGCCTGGAGCATCGGGATGTCGCCGCCGGTGTTTACGCCAACGACGGCAACGTTCTTGCCTTTCAGGTCAGCAACCGTCTTGATGTCACTGTTCTTGGGGATCAGGATTCCGGAGTTGTCGAGGTTGGGATCAACCACGCCGTTTCCGGAGATAACCTTCACCGGCATTCCCTTCGCCGTGGCCGTGGTCATGACGCCCCAGGACGCCGTGGTGATGTCCGCCTGCCCGCTCACGGTCTGGGCCAGGTTGGCCGAGGGATCGGCGCCCGGGACGATTTCCACGCTCAGGCCTACTTCATCGAAGTAGCCCTTTTCCTTGGCGATGTACGCCGTTTCAAACTGGATCGGCGCCACGACCACCTTGATGGAGGTCTTGCCCTCCGAGCCTCCGGCGGCACTGGTGGCCGCGGTGGGGGTCCCGCAGGCGGCAAGGGACAACAGCGTCAGGCCGGCAACAGCCGGCGCCAGGACTTTGGCCAAAAGTGAGTGGCGCTTGTGCGTTTTCATCCAGGATCTCCTCATTGAGTACAGGCATTAATAAATGCATAATTCCTTCAATAATGTATCTTGGAGATCACGATGTGGCAACCATCACAGATTGCATAACTTGAATCCTGCGCAACCACCCTCCCGGAAAGAAGCCAATGATGCCCCTTACCACTGCACTCCCTACCCCTGTCCGGCCGCAGCTTCTGGGCGCCCCGCTGCGCCTGCTGATCGACGGAGCATGGGTTGAAGGCGGAGCCGAACCCTTGCGCGTCATGGATCCCTCCCGCGGCGAGCATCTGGCGACGTCCGCTTCTGCGAGCGCCGCGGATGTGGACCGCGCGGTTGAGGCCGCCCGCCGGGCTTTCGACTCAGGTCCGTGGCCGGCAATGTCGCCGGCCCAGCGGAGCCGCCTGATCTGGAAGCTGGGAGAGGCCATTGAGGCGGCCGCGGACGAACTGGCGCTGCTGGAATCCCTCAATACCGGGAAGCCGCTGGGCATTGCCAGGGCCTTCGAAATCTCCGGCGCGGCCGAGGCGTTCCGCTACAACGCGGGCTGGGCCACAAAGCTCAACGGCGAAACCCGCAACGTCTCCCTGCCCGGACAATGGCACGCCTACACGCTCCGGGAGGCCATCGGCGTGGTGGGTTTGATCGTTCCGTGGAACAGCCCGCTGGCCATCACCGCGGCCAAACTGGCGCCGGCCTTGGCCGCAGGCTGCACGGTGGTCCTCAAGCCCGCGGAACTCACGCCCCTGACCGCGGTCCGCCTGGGTGAGCTGGCCCAGGAGGTGGGCTTCCCGCCCGGCGTCCTGAACATTGTCCAGGGCCTCGGCGCCGTGGCCGGGCAGCGGCTCGCGGACCATCCGCTCGTGGACAAGATCTCCTTCACAGGGTCCACGGCGGTAGGCAAGCAGTTGCTGGCCTCCTGCGCGGGGAACCTGAAGCGCGTCTCACTGGAGCTCGGCGGCAAATCCCCGGTGGTCATCTACCCGGACGCAGACCTCGACCGGGCCATCGACGGCGCTGCGATGAGCATCTTCGGAAACACGGGCCAGGTGTGCGCCGCGGGCTCCCGCCTGTACGTCCATGAGGCAGTCGCGGACGAGGTGATCACAGGGATCTCGCAACGGGCCACGGCGCTGAGGATCGGCGCCGGGATCGACCCGCAGACCCAGATCGGCCCGGTGATTTCCGAACAGCAGCGCGAAAGGATCCTGGGCTATATCCAGAGCGGCCGCGAGGAGGGTGCGGAGTTGGTCACCGGCGGTGCGGCAGTGGCCGGGGACGGTTACTTCATCCAGCCCACCATCCTTTGCAACACCACCGCCGACATGAAAGTGGTGCGGGAGGAGATTTTCGGGCCCGTCCTCTCGGCGGCAACCTTCCGCGACTCGGACAGCGTTGCAGACATCGTGGCCCGCGCCAATGACACCGTCTACGGACTCTCCTCCACCATCTGGACCAAGGACATTTCCCGGGCCCACCAGTTCGCACGCAGGATCAAAGCGGGAAATGTGCGGATCAACGCCGCGGGCGGCATGGATGCCAACATGCCGTTCGGCGGGTTCAAACAGTCCGGCTGGGGCAAGGAGAACGGCCGCGAGGGCGTGGAAGCGTATACCGAGGTCAAGTCCGTCGCGGTCAACATCAGCGGCGCCTGACGGGAGAGACGCACCGCTGATCGGAAACGAAAAGGGGCCGGACGCTGGTTTGTTCAACCAGTGTCCGGCCCTTTTCGGCGTTAGGGACAGACGGCTACCGCGGAACGGATTCGGCGACGCCGTCGGGCGCCTCTGCCGTTACTTCACGGTAGCGCCGGGGCCACACCCCCTGCTTTCCGGGTGAGAGGATGCCGTTGGGATCCAGGGCGTCCTTCAAGGACTCCTGGAGCCGGCGGATCGCGTTGTGGTTGTAGTCGAATCCGTCGGCGATGACATCCATGTAGTCCACGTGGCTGCGGTACGGTGCGTAACCGCGCCGTCGGGCCGCCGCCAGCAATGCGGAGTAGAGCTCCCGTGCGCGTGCCAGCTGTTCCCGGTTGTCGTTTTCGAAGAAAATCATGGTCACGTGCACCATGTGCCGCGGGTACAGGTGGTAGCCGATGTAAAGGTCGAAGCCGAATTGGCGGTACAGCTCTTTGGCTTCCCGGTAGAACGCCCACACCTCGTCCCCGCGTGCGGGAATGATGGGGGCAGCATCAATGTGGCCGCCGTTTTCTGCCGCCCAGGCCACGGTGGACAGCGGCTTGAGCGTCGGCACGCCAGCCATCTGGGTGCGGTCAATGTCGGCAATGTCCTCATAGGCCACCTGCATGCCTTCGGCGCCCTCGTAGAACCGGGCCTTGACCGTGAAGCCGTCAAGGCCGGCGAAGCGTTCTTTGATGATCTCGAGCCTGCGCTCGGCCAGCCCTTTGTCGCCGTAGATGGCGAACTTGGCGTTCCACTGGCCGATGCCCATCTCCTGGCGCATCTCCTCAAGGCGGTCATCCGGAATGGACCCCTCGCCCTGGTACCAGCGCGAACGCGGGCCGTTCATGGTGGCCGCCCGGACGACGTTGCCGCACAGGGCGTTGTTCTGGATGACGTCCTCCCGCCGGAGCTGGGTGAGGATGTCAACCAGCTTTGGCATGTCCTCCTCCCGCTCCACCACCACGTCACCGTTCACGTACACGTCTGGCCAAGGCATAAGCCAGAGGCCGATTTTGGTCACGATGCCGAGGTTCGACTGGGTAAAAATTCCGTCCAGCGTGGGGCCGAAGCCGCCCTTGAAGATGGGCCCGAGTTCGGTTCCTTCCATGGCCCACATTCCGGTGCGTACCAGCTCTCCGTCCGGCAGGACCACTTCCATGCCGCAAATGGACTGCACGTGGTCCCCCATCGGCGTCATGCCGTAGCCGCGGTCCAGCGCATTGCCCATGACGGAACCCCAGCCGAGCGCCGGAACGGACATCCACAGCTTCAGTCCCTTGTCCTGGATGTGTTCGAAGAGGTCGAAAAAGGTCACGCCGGGCTCGATGACGGCGTAGTTGAGACGGTCGTCCACTTCGATGATCCGGTTGAGGCGGCTCAGGTCCAGGGCCACCATGCCCCGCGTGCGTGGTTCGGGTCCCCCGTAGCCAAGGTTCTTGCCCTTGGAGAAGGACCACAGCGGAACACCGGTTTCGTTGGCGAGCCGCACCACTGCCTGCACCTCGTCGACGCTGCCGGGCCGCACCCCCGGCCATTTGGCGCGTCCGGGGTTCAGCGGATACGGATCGATGTAGCCCTCTTCGGGCGTGGCACGGACAACGTTGTCGGCGCCCACAATCGCTTCCGCCTGGTCGAGAAATCGGGTTTGGGCATCCATTCGGGATCACGTCGCTTTCAAAAGTGGTGCCGCGTGGCGGCGTTGAATGTGGCCCCGTCACCGGAACCTTTTTGTTCATCATGACAAGCCGACAAGCTCAAGTAAACCGTCGGTTTTAGGCGATGGTTGTCAGTAGAATTGATGATGTGAATATCAGCCTCAACCCCTCCATCACCCTCCGCCAGGTTTTGCACTTCGTGGTGGCGGCCGAAACCGGCACCATGAGCGAGGCAGCACGGCGGCTGCACATGGCGCCGTCGGCCATCTCCATGTCCATCGCGGAACTCGAACGGATCGTGGGGGCGCAGCTCTGCATCAAGCGCAAGTCGAAAGGGCTCACCCTGACGTCCACCGGCGTCGTGGTGTTTCGGCAGGCGCGGCAGCTGCTGGATCTGGCAGATGAAATCGCTTCCCTCTCCAAACGGGACAGGACGGACATCCGGGGCCCGCTGACGGTCGGCTGCTATATGCCCCTGGGCCCCACCATCATCCCGCCGATGCTGGCGGACTTCGCGAGCCAATGCCCGCATGTGGAAGTGGACTTCGTGGAGGGATATCACGAGGACCTCCAGGAGCGCCTTCTCAACGGTTCCTTGGACGCCGCCTTTGTTTATGACATGGACGTTTCGCCCGCCCTCAAAACGGCACCGCTGCTGTCAGTGGAGCCCTATATCCTGCTGCCGGAAGACCACCCCCTGCGGGACGCGGAAGTGGTTTCACTCAAGGACGTGGCCGCCAGCCCGCTGATCTTCTTCGATGCTCCGCCTATTTCCACGCGCATCCTGGAGATGTACCGTGACGCCGGGATAGCCCCGGACATCCGGCACCGCTCCCGCAGCTACGCCACCGTCCGGTCCCTGGTGGCCAGCGGCCGCGGCGTTGCCGTGCTGTTCCAGCGGCCCATGCTGGACGCGCCGTATGAAGAGCTGAAGGTCGTCCTCAAACGGGTGGCGGAGCCCCGGGTCCACACCCGCGCCCAGGCCACCGTTGCGCTGGCTTGGACGCGGAGCATGCGGCTGAACGCCCGCGCCCAGGCATGGGTGGATGTGGCGGTGGAACGCTTCGGCTCCGCCGGCACCGAGGCGGACGGCTCCAAACCGGGCGGGAGAGCCTAGGCCGACGGGAGTGAGAGCCCCAGGTTGTCCCGCAGGGTGGTGCCCTCATATTCGGAGCGGAAGTAGCCGCGGTCCTGCAGCTCGGGGACCAGCTTGTCGCAGATGAGTTTGAAGCCTCCCGGGTTGAAGGGGGCATTCAGGTTGAACCCGTCGCAGGCTTTCGACTGGAACCAGTCCACCATGCGGTCAGCCACCTGGGACGGGGTGCCGGCCATCCATTGGTGGCCGGTGGACCTGGCCAGGTCAACAATCAGCTCCCGCAGAGTCATGCCCATGTCCACGCTCTTCTTGCGGTAGATCTGGTAGCGGCTGCCCAGCCGGGGATCGTCGGAGAACCACTCGGCCGGGATGGACTCGTCGATCTCCAGCTCGGACAGGTCCATCTTGAGGTCCGCACCCACCTGCTTGCGGCCGTTGCCGAGGTGCACGTAGCCGGCCAGCTCGTTGGCGAGATCCTGGGCTTCCTTCTCGGTGTCGCCCAGAATCGGCAGGATGCCCGGGATGATCTTGACGTCGTCGGGGTTCCGGCCTTTCTCGGCCACCATGTTCTTGAACTTCGTGTAGAACTCGATGGATGGTTCCTTGAAGGGCTGGGCCGTGTAGATACCGTCCGCCACCGACGAACCGAGGTCCATGCCCGGGCCAGAGGATCCGGCCTGGACCAGCACGGGGCGCCCCTGCGGGGAACGCGGCATGTTGATGGGTCCTTCAACCTCAAAGAACTCACCCTTATGCCGGATGGCCTTGAGCTTGCTCCGGTCCACGTACTCTCCGGACGCCCTGTCCACAATAATCGCGTCATCGGACCAGCTGTCCCAGAGCCGCTGCACCACGTCCACGAACTCGGTGGCCCGCCGGTAACGCACAGCGGGATCGGGCACGTCCTCCACGCCGTAGTTGCTGAAACCGTCCGACGACGTGACGATGTTCCAGCCGGCCCTGCCGTTCGACATGTGGTCCAGTCCGCACAGCTGCCGGGCAAGGTTGTACGGCTCGGAGAACGAGGTGGACATGGTTCCGATCAGGCCGATGTTCTTCGTCCTGGCCGCCAGGGCCGAGAGTACGGTCATGGGTTCGTAGAACCCGTTCATTTTGATGTCGCCGCGCATGACTGTATTGGCGTGCACGATATCGCCGAAAAATACGGCGTCGAGCTTGGCTGCCTCGGCCATCGCTGTCAGGTCCGCCACGAAGTCCAGGTTGCCCAGCTCTTCGGCCCTGCTGTCTTCCATGCGCCAGCTGTCCTTGTGGTACCCCGCGGGGAGCATGAAGGTTGTCAGCACCATGTGATTCTTAGGCTTCATTGCCTGGTTCCTTTCGTGATGTTGCGCCCACGCGGGCGCCTCGCTGACTCCAGCATTACAGGCATTCTTTGTTCCGTAAATTGACTAGTTTCAGCTCAATGAGATCAATAAAATTGACAATGCAGATTATGCGGACGCGACGCCCTGCAGGCGTAGCGGAACGGTTAGACCGCGTCGAGTTTGAGGCCGGAGCCTTCACGCGTCCGGCGGACTGCCACGACCCCCGCAGCCAGGACGGCAATCCAGAACACGGCGACTGCCCACACGCTGCCGCCGGCAACCAAAACCAGGCCCGTGGCGATCATCGGCGTGAAGCCGGCCCCGACCATCGAGGCACCCTGGTAGGACAGCGACGCCCCGGTGTAGCGGACACCGGTGGGGAACTGCTCGGAGATATAGGCACCGACCGGTCCGGCGAGTGCTCCTTGGACCACCCCGTTGCCGACCACAACGGCGACGGCGAATCCCCACATGGTCCCGTTGCTGACCAGGAGGATAAGCGGGTAGGCCAGGAGGATGCCGGCGATGCCGGCTCCGGTCAGCACGGCGCGGCGGCCGATCCTGTCGCTGAGGCGCGCCGAATAGAAACAGACCCCCACCGTGACCACGGCAGCAACACCCTTCCAGTTCAGGACGCCGGAGCGGTCCACGCCGTTTGCCACTGCCTCGGAGACGCCCCACACGGTCAGCAGTCCCTGGCAGGCATAGAACCCGAGCGTGGCCACCAGCGTGACCAGGACGAGGCGCGGATGATGGCGGAGAACCTCCATTAGCGGCGGGCGCTGGATTTTGGCGGCTTCGGCGTCGAGCTTCCGGAATACGGGAGTCTCCGCGACCTTGAGCCGGATCACCATGCCGATCAGAATCAGCACTGCGCTGAGCAGGAACGGTATCCGCCAGCCCCACACCAGGAACTGGTCCCCGGTTGCGGCGGAGGCGGCAGAAACGGCAAGGGTGGCCAGCAGCCCGCCGGCCGGTCCGCCGGCGTTGGCAAACGCTGCGGCGAACCCGCGCTTCTTTGCGGGGGCATGCTCCATGGCCATCAAGGTGGCGCCACCCCACTCCCCGCCGACGGAAATACCCTGGATGACGCGGAGGAGCACCAGCACCACCGGGGCAGCCACACCTAACTGCGCGGTGGTGGGCAACAGCCCGATCAGGACGGTGGCACCACCCATCATGAGCATAGACAGGACCAGCATCTGTTTCCTGCCGAGGCGGTCACCGAAATGTCCGAAGACGATGCCGCCCAACGGCCTCGCAACGTAGCCGACTGCCAGCGTGGCAAACGACGCGAACAGGGAAAGGCCGGGGCCGAGGTTGGCGAAGAAGACACGGTCAAACACCAGCGATGCTGCCGTCGCGTAGAGGACGAAGTCGTAGTACTCGATGATGCTGCCGATGAGGCTGGAGCCGAGGACCCGGCGCATGTCCTTGGTATTCAAGGAGCCGCTCTGGTCCGGTTCCGTGCCGGACGGCAGGTTCGCCGACTGCCGGTTTTTCCTTTGGGCGGTTTTCGGGTTCAACATAGTCTCTTTTCGAAAGCTGTGCGGGTTGGCTAACCCAGCGTTGTTGGTCAAGTCCCCGAAGCAACCCTTCCTGCGCAACTCCAAGCATGACCCAGATCACAATGGAAGGCCAGCCGATTACGCATAACCGGACCAAAAGTGTTTAATTCAGCACGGGAGCGCGGGCCCCGGGGGACAAATTTGGACGTGGGCGGACAGCTCAGCGGTGGAGGCTGCTCAGGGATCGGCGGTCCACGGGAGCGAGGCCGAAGCTGCGGAATTCCATGGGGCGGTACTGGCCCCACATGTTGTACCAGTTCTCATCTTCGCCCCACACGACCGGCGGCCGGGCGTCGTCGTAGATCTGCTCCAGGTCCGTGTAAAGCTCGACGACGGCACCCGAGTTTTCGACGTAGTACGCGGCGATGTTGTGGCCGGCCCCATGGCGGACCGGACCCCAGATCAGTTCCCGGCCCAGCTTGTTCAGCCTGTCCCCGAGCTTGCCAAGGTCCGCAATGCTTTGCGTTTGCCAGGCGTGGTGGTGCAGGGTTCCTTCGCCGCGGACCAGCGCGATGCCGTGGTGGTCCGGGTTGCAGCGCATGAAGTAGGCAAAATCGTCGCCAATAACATCCGAAAGGCGGAAGTCCAGGACGCGGCTCAGGAACCGCATCATGCCGCCAACGTCGCGCGGATGGAAGTTGATGTGCCCGTAGCGGTCCGGGCCGAAGGACTGCTGAAGCGCAATGCCCTCCTGCATCCCGATGTAGATTTCGAAGACGAATCCTTCGGGCCCGATAAAGGAGAACCCGTCCTGGACGCCTGCGCCGCGCGGCCCGTTGCTTAGGATGGTGAAGTTTTCAGCGTCCACGCGGCGGCGAATCTCCCGCAGCGCATCGCCGCTGGCTGCCACCAGGCCAAAGCCATCAACGCCGTTGACGTCGGACTCAACGTAAACGAGTTCGTGGTGGACGTTCGCAGCCGCGAGGTACGCAGCATCCGGAGTGCGCTCGGTTTCGCGGAGCCCAAGGATTTGCGTTGCGTCAAAAACGGATTGCGCCAGGTTGGTTGTCTGAATGCTTACGTGGCCCATGGCACTGATCAATCCCCAAGACATCCTTGTCTCCTCCTCGTAGAACGATTCCGTCCGATCTTGTACGGACGGATCCGTGACTTAGAAAACACTATCGCATAAAGAATCGATAATCTAGTGAAAAGGCAAAATGATAGCTAAGGGTCCTCCCCCTCCACGGCGGCATTGCTTCCATTGTTTTGAACGCGCCTACGCCCTACCGTGAAGGGACCGGTCAGCCGAAGCAGGTGCGGGCATGCGAGCTATTTCCAGGTCAGCGCGCTGCCTCCTCGTGTGCTTCCTGGCTGTCGGGATCCTCGGCGGCGCCGCGCCGCCGGTCGCACCCGGCCCGCCGCCCGCTGAGGCCGCGGATCCCGGGCAGGCGTACCGGGCAGTGGACGACTTCCTGCGGGAGCAGCTCGACGCCGTCGGAATTCCGGGCGCCGCCCTCGCCGTCGTCCGGGACGGCGTCCAGGTGCACTCCGCCGCGTTCGGCCGCGCCGACGACTCCGGGCGGCCGATGACCGCCCAGACGCCGGTGCTGCTGGCCTCCACCAGCAAGTCCCTCACGGCCATCGCCGTGATGCAGCAGGTGGAGGCCGGCCGGCTGCGGCTGGACGAGCCGGTGCAGACGTACCTGCCCTGGTTCACGCTGGACAGCAGCAGCTCGTCCGCCATCACGGTCCGGCACCTGCTCCACCAGGCCAGCGGCATGGCGTCCAAGGACACGGCCTTCGAAGCCTCCGACGCGCAGGGCCCGGAGGCCCTTGAGGAAGGGGTCCGGGCCCTGGCAGGTGCCCCGCTCGCCGGCGAGCCGGGCGCGGCCTTCCACTACGCCAGCGCCAACTTCAACATCCTGGGCCTGCTGGTGCAGACGGTCTCCGGACAGCCGTTCGGCGACTACCTGAAGCAGCACGTCTTCGGGCCGCTGGAGATGGCCCACAGCCATCCGACCCGGGCCGCCGCACGCGGCGACAATGCAGCCGCCGGCTACTCCCTGTGGTTCGGCTCGTTCTGGCGCCAGACCGACGTGCCCGCACCCACCACCGGGATGCCGTCGTCCACCCTGTATGCCTCCGCCGAGGACCTGGGCCACCAGCTGACCGCACTGCTCGACGGCGGGCGGTACGGGGATGCGCGGATTCTCGAGCCCGGGAGCGTGGCGGCGATGTTCGAGCCCCGCGTGCAGGTGGACGGGGCCAAGGGGTACGCCATGGGGTGGTTCACCCGGCCGCTGGTGGAGTCCGCCGATCCCGCGGCACCTCCCGTCCCGGAGGAGGAGCTGCCGCTGCTTTTGGAGCATCAGGGCGAATGGGGCAACAGCCACACCTACCTGGCGGCGGTTCCGGAGTCCGGCCTCGGCGTCGCCCTGGTCATCAACGGCAACGACACCGCCGCCCCGTCGCGGCTCAAGTCCATCGACACCAACATCCTGCGGATCCTCCACGGACAGTCCCCCGTGCCGGCGGTGGTGTTCGAGGACTGGCTGCAGCGCTACAGCTGGGCGGTGGCCCTGGCGCTGCTGCTGACCGAGTTGCTGAGCCTGTGGCTGTCGCTGCGGTTCCTGCTCCGGCGGCGTGCCGTCTTCCGTACGCGTTGGGTTCCGTTGGCGTGGGGCGCCGCAGCCCTCGCCCTCGACGGGTTCGCCCTGTGGCTGTGCCTCGTCTACGCCCCGGCCCGGTTCGACACCCACCTGTCCGTCATCGTCCGCCACTTTCCCGACGTCGGCATTTCGTTGGTGCCGATCCTCGCCCTTGCCATCGTCTGGCCGATCCCGCGGACGGTCTGGCTGCTCGCGACGCTGTGGGCGGGGTCCAGCCCGCAAGTGGCCCGCTCAGCTCCGGCTCCCGTTCAGGCTCCGGCTAACCCGGCGTAGCCTGAATCCATGGGCTCCGAAGTCCGCAACCTCAGGCTCCGCACCGGCATCAGGGTGCCGTGCCTTGTCCATGGCAATGCCGTCGCGAAACCGGTCCTGCTGCTGCATCCGTGGGGCGAATCCCGGCGGAGCTTTGACCGCCTCATTCCTCTACTGACCGGTTACAAAATTTACGCTCCGGATCTGCGCGGGCAGGGCGCGGCCGACAAACCGGAGGACGGCTACTCCCTGGCGGAACAGGCGGACGACGCCGCCGCGATCCTGGACGCCCTGAACGTGGCGAGCGCCGCCGTCGTCGGCTCCTCCAGCGGCGGCTACGTCGCACAGCAGCTCGCCGTCGTCCGTCCTGAAAAAGTTGCGGCGCTGGTGCTGGTGGGCGCTCCCCTGAGCCTCCGCGGCCGGCGCGCCTTCGCCGACGACGTTGACCGGCTCACGGATCCCCTCGACGAGGGCTGGGTCCGGGATTCGCTGTCCTGGTTTCCCCTGCTGCACGACGTTCCGCAGTGGTTCCTCGAGGACCGCGTGCGCGACGGTCTCAGGATGCCCGCCCACGCCTGGAAAGCCATCCTGAATGGGCTCTGCGAAGCCACCCCGCCCACGGAATCGGGCACAATCCAGGCCCCCACGCTGATCCTGTGGGGTGCCCACGACAGCCTGCTGCCCCGCAGTGACCAGGAAACCCTGGCCGCCAGGATCCCCGGGTCCCTGCTGAAGGTCTACCCCGACGTGGCACACATGGTGCTGTGGGAGGTCCCGGAGCGGGTGGCCGACGACGCGGCGGCGTTCGTGTGTTCCCTGGGCTGAGGCCAACGTGGCAGGGCCTTTTTCCACGTTCTTCGTTAGGGTGAGGACTATGTGTCCGGCACGGCCGGTGGTTCACGCCTCCGCCCGGCCGCATGCGGCTTGGGGGCGCGCCGCCACCAGGCGTGCCGCCGAGCATTGGACTGCCGTGAACAAAGCTATTCCAGCCACCGCGGTGGCCGCAGCCCTGCTGCTCACTGGCTGCGCGGCCTCGTCATCCCCGGTGGACACTGCCCTCGCTGCCCCGTCGGGGACCACGGCGGCCAGCCAGACTGCGGCGGCCCCGGAATCACTGCCCGCGGCCACAAGTGGTGCCGACAAGACCGCGGACTTCACAACAGCGAACGCGGGCGCAGCCTGGGTGGGCGAGATCAAGTCCGCAACGGCCACCGAACCCGGCCGGATGAAGATCGAGACCAGTATTGTTGACCCGCGGGGTGCCGACGGCAGCGAACCTGCCAGGACCGCGATCGCCATCTGCGAGGCCGCCGTTGCAATCTTCGGCCCAAGCTATGTGGCCGTGATGGAGGATGACGGAACGCATTTCGCCCTGTTCGGCCACCCGTCCGTGCCAGCGGGCGCATGCACCGAAGTCTGAATCCTGCCGAGCACCCAACGTCACGTCAGAGGAAAAACATCATGGTCTATGACCGAGAGCGTGAGAAGCGCAACGACACCGTGTACGCCGAACACAAGAGGGCTATCGCAGCCGGCGAGAAGCGTATTCTCCGCAAGACCAGTACCGGGGAGTTGCACAGCTACCCTGCTGACGAGATCGGCTTCAGTCCTGGACGTGGCCAGGCCCAGGTCAGCACCTGGTGGGGCATGGGGATCCTGATGGTCTTCTCCGCGTCCGTCTTCGTGACGTGTCTCTGGCTGTTCCTTCGCCCCTCTGGGATGGGGGCTCACCCGAGTGGGGTGCGCTGTGGCCCATTGGCCTCTCCGGGTTCTTTGCGCCCTACGCCTACTTCCTTGCCAGGGACGAGTACCGAGCCACCCGACTGCGCAAGCTGCGCAACTCTCCTAAGCCCGGGACAGGGAACGTGGACATCGGTCTTCTTGAATTAGGTCAGGAAGGTCCCCACCGTCCCACCACGATCGCTGTGGAGCGCAGCTGATGGACCAGGGTGTTGCAACGCTCGTGGGTCTCGGCGGCGTGCTGGTGCTTATGGCGATTGTGTTTGTCCTGAACTCCATCTGGCAGCGGCGGCACCGGCGCACCAGGCCGCCGCGCCACCAGGGCGAGTGGCAGTCCCAGAGGGGCCGGGAGTACAAAAACCCGCCGCCCACCAATCACAATCAGGATCAGTGGAGCGGTTGGCCCTGATCATCCCGGGGCGGTTCTGACCAGGCGGAACCGTTCCAGAACCACCAACGTGTCGTCGTCCACCGTGAATCCTGGGTTTTCGAGGAAGCCTCGCATCTCCTTGCCGTGCCAGAAGCGCTCATGCCCGGCACGCCACTCTGCAACCGACGCGTATCCCTCGCCTTCTTCGCGGGCGTGCTCCCAGGAAACGTCGGCAAGCCGGACCTGCTGGACGTCCGTGGTCTCGATAACCGCTACATCCTTCCCGGCGGAGTCGACCACAACCTGCCGGGTGCCAGCCTCCGGGAACGACCCGTCCTCCACGAGGTACTCCACTGCCATTGACGTGGTGGAAGTCTTACTCCCGTCGAGAATCGCGGAAATGAGCCTGTCGCGCAACGGCCCTGGGAATCCGAATTCGGAGCGGGGCAGGTTGTTGAACTCGTCCATGGCCTGATTCTCTCGGTAGTGCCCGCTGGCAGCAAATGGTGCGCCCGCGCCATCAACTGAAGCAGATTTGCCGCACCCTTGCGTGGTGCCGGCGGCACGAGCACGTGCTGCCGGCACCCGACAAAGGATCCTATCTGGCGATGAGCTCCTTTACCGGCCCTTCGTGCAGGGCTAGGTAGACATCGTCGCGGATCTGGTTGGCCTGACGATCTGTCATCGTCCTGGTGAGAGGGCGCAGCACGAGCCGTACCAGCGCGTTGGCCTGTCCTTCACGAATCTTGAGCCGCTCCCCTAATACTTCCGCGTCCATGTCCGCGGGAACGACGATCGATATGTCACGTCGGATGGGCGGCATTTGGGACACCGGCTGCCACAGCGCCAGGTCCATCATCTGCTGTTCGATGCGTGTGTCTGCGGACCGGAGCAGCCGGATGTCGGGGATGCCTTTGCGCAGCATCAGGGCGCGGTCCAAGCCCATTCCAAGGGCGAGTCCGGACCACTTGGTGGGATCCAGGCCAGCTTGTGAGAACAGGTGCTGGGCCATGAGACCGCATTCGGCGAGTTCGAGCCATTCCCCCGTCCATGAGGACATCGACCTGCAGGCCTTGCTCGGTGTAGGGGTGGACGGCAGGGACTGCGCGCCACGGGGCACCGGGAAGCACAGCTTGTACCAGGGCCGCGATCATGTCTTGGAGGTGGCCTCCGTCGAGGTTTGTCCGCGAGCTGACGCGCCACAGGTCTACCTGGTGCGGCGTTCGCACATGCGTGCGGTCGATGGAATCGCGCGGGTAGACCAGGCCGGGGATGGCCCAGAGCTCGTCCGAGGATTCCCCGGGTTCCAGGGCTCGGAGCAGCGACGGAATGGAGGCGGAGGTGTGACTGCGCAGCATGACCGTTGGGCTGACATAGCGGGAGTATCTTTGAGGGCGTCATGGAGTTCATTGGGGCTGAGGTAATTGGGCATGGTGGTCCTTGGGATCGGATGTGAGTGGTGGTTCCCTCCCCCGACTCAACCGCTGGTCTGTACAACGAATACCGACTCACGGGAGACTGACGCCATGCGCAAACTGACCTTCGCCATGAACCTGAGCGTGGACGGCTACATCGCCGCACCCGGCGACGACCTCGGCTGGAGCTTGCCGAGCGACGAGCTGTTCCAATGGTGGTCCGACCGGGTGGGGGCGACGGACCTGGCGCTGTACGGGCGCAAACTGTGGGAGACGATGAGCTCCCACTGGCCGACCGCCGACCAGCAGCCTGGCGCCACACCGGCGCAGATCGAATTCGCCCACCGCTGGCGGGACATGCCGAAAGTGGTGTTCTCCTCTACGACCAGCACGGTCGACTGGAACGCCAGACTCGTCACCGGCGACGCGGTCACCGAGATCACCCGGCTCAAGGACGACGACGGCGGCTCCATGGACATCGGCGGTGCCACACTCGCCGCGGCGGCCATGCGGGCCGGGCTGATCGACGAGTACGTGATGGTCACCCACCCGGTCCTGGTGGGCGGCGGCACGCCGTTCTTCACAGCCCTGGACAACTGGGTGAACCTGAGCCTGGTGGAGACCCGGACGTTTCCCGGCGGTGCGGTCCTGACCAGATACGAGACCAGGCACTGAGTGCCCGACGTCGATTCAGCATGGGCTTCGCGCCGCCCAACGATCTCGTGTTGCTGTGTTCCGAGGCGATCGTGACGTTCCTGCCGTGCCCGCTCCTGGTTCCCACCTAACTCCTGATTCCCCGGTTTTTATCCTCCCGACAAACCATCGAAGAGCTTGTGAGGACCCGGTCAAGTCATAGAGACTTTCCCCACTAGAGCGGCCGGCCGTAGGGGTAATCTACCCATGTTCCGGTGCCCTCCGTCGGACAGGCATCGATAGCGCCCTCTCGCGTAGACCAATAGTCTGCGGGGAAGCGGGCTCCCTGGAGAACAGAACTCAAGTCGACGCCGTGCTCTTCGTGCCCGTCCGAAAATAACGCGTCATAGCGGATGCTGCGACAGCGCGTCATCAACCACCGACGCCTCCTCCAAGAGGCAGTGGCCCGGACGGCAATAGGCATTTCTGAACTCATAGGTACATCATCGCTGGCTTGCCCATGGATCCAGCACCGGTTGCGCGCCGGTCCGCCGTCCGCCACGAACCGCTGAACTCCACACTCGAAAACCCGGGCTGCTACAACGAAACGATGGGATGGTTAGACACGTGGTTCGACGAAACAGATTGGCCGAAGGATCCGCGTCTGGATCCGTTTCGTGATGCGGTGTGGCAGCTGTCGCTGAACGGCGAGATCAAAGGGTGGGTGACAATGACTTCACCACATACTCCCGCTTCGACCGGGATGGCACCTTTGACGCCACCCTCCTTGCCGGACCCGAGCGCGACCGCCTCTGGGCGCACTTGAAGCACGGCAGCAAGCCGACCGCACGGACTTAACTGAAGCGCCGCCGTCGTCATTCACGACGGCGGGCAACGACAACCAGTTCCGTAGAGTGCAGCGTTCGCCGCAAGCCGGGCGCCGTCGTGGGGCACTTTGACGGCGACCCGGCCCCGAAACGGCTCAAACCGCGGCGTGTCCGTGTCAAAGTGCCCCGGTTCGGCGACTCATGTGGCCTGGACTAGCGGTGACTACCTCTCGCAGGCCACGCCGTCGGAATCCCCATCCATCCCTGCCCGGTAGCCGGGCTGGCCCCGGTACAGCGGCGCAGCTCCTGCTGCCTTGGCGGCTGCGCAGTTCGCGTAGTAGGCCGCGGACGGTGCCTGAACTACCGGGGCTGGGTTCACGGCTGCCTGCTGGGCCGCTGCCTTGTCAGCCGCAGCCTTCGCAGCCGCTGCCTTGTCAGCCGCAGCCTTCGCAGCCGCTGCTTTCGCGGCTGCTGCCTTGTCGGATGCAACTTTGTCCGCGGCGGCCTTCTCTGCCGCAGCTTTGTCTGCTGCGGCCTCATCGGCGGCCGCCTTCTCCTCCGCAATCTTTTCAAGCGACTTAACGCCGAGGTTGACGGTGGATCCCTTGGCCACATGGGCGCCCTTCGTCGGGTCCTGGGACATTACCTGCCAGTTCTCGTCGACAATGATCATCTTGCCGTCGATAGTGTCCTCAGCTTTGACGTCGAACCCGAGATCTTTGAGCTGGTCCGTGGCCTTGTCCAGAGTTAGGCCCACCACGCTTGGAACCGCGACAGCACTTACAACCTCTGCAGCAGCGGTGGTTTTAGGCTGCTGTGCCTCCTGCTTGCCACCGCATCCCGTGAGCATGAGCCCGGTGAGTACAACCATTGCGAGTGTCTTCTTCATTTTTCCCCCTAGGAATATTTGAAACGAGTGATGGAACAGAGTCAGCTTTCGCAGGCCACGCCGTCGGCGTCGCGGTCCAGCGCGGCCCGGTACCCGGCCTGCCCGGCAAGGATGGGTGCGGCGCCTGCCGCCTTCGCCGCCGAGCAGTTGGCGTAGTAGACGGCGGCCGGCGCTGCGGGCGCGGGTGCCGGGACTGCCGGTGCGGGAGCAACCGGGGCAGGGGCGGGCGCCACTGCCGCTGGTGCAGGCGCCGCCGGGGCTGCCGCCGGCGCGGGCGCCGCCACAACCGGCGCTTTCTCATTGGTCGGTGCCAGCTGGCCGGCGCAGTTGCCCAAGATCCTGGCCATGGCGTCGTGCTCCGCCTGGGTGACCCACAGGCTGTACGTTGCCTTCACCGAAATCTGCCGTGCCACGTATTCGCACCGGAAGCCCTTGTTCGGCGGCAACCAGGTGGCGGCGTCGCCGTTGCCCTTTTTCATATTGGTGGGGCCGTCCGTCGACTGCAGGTTCAGCGGATCGTTGGCGAAGGCGGTCCGCTGCTCCATGGTCAGCTGCTGCGCGCCTTTCTGCCAGGCGTCGCTGAGGGCCACAACATGGTCAATCTGGACGGCGCTGCTGGTGGCGCTCCCCCGCAGGAAGCTGATGGTGGTACCCGTGTAGGGGTCCGCCAGCCTGCCGGACTGAACCTTGCAGGGCACGCTGTTGGTGTACGTGATCGCCGTGAGGTCGCGCTTGAGCATGTCATTCCGGGTGTCGCAGCCATTGCGGTCAACATCCATCCAGGCCTGCCCGAACAGCGCGCGGTCATAGCCCGTCTTGGGCGCGCGGCCCTTGATGGGGAGCGTGGCCAGCAGGTCGAGCGCCTTGGTGGCAAAGACAGGCTGCGTCTGCGGAGCCGCTGCGGTGACGCCGTTCGCCAAGGACTGAGCGGTCTCCGGATCGAGAGGGGCGCCCGTCACCTGGGCGGTTGGAGCGGACGACGGCGTCGGCGAACCTTCGGAGGAAGGGTCCGGTGTGGCGGTTGCTGGCGAGGCATTCCACTCCGACGAGGCCTGAAGGTCATCCGTATTGGTCCGCGGCAACGCGGCGGCACCGGCGATGAAGAGACCAAAGGAGACCGCAAGGGCGATGGCCCCGGCCCGCCGCTTCGCCGGGAGCCACGCCCAGGAACGGCGTCCGGTGGCCAGGACATACAGGCTGGTGAGAGCTGCCGAGATTGCCAGAACAACCAGCGCGCCGGCGAACCCGCCATTGAAGGCACCGATGATCATAAAGAGGGCTGTGATGCCGCCGATGATGAACGTGGAGGCGCGCGGCCGGCGGGGCGAATTTGGTCCGGGCACAGGCGCAGACGGTGCTGACCCGAACAGGGTCTGATAGTTCGACATTTTTCCCCAATAGTCGGGGCTCGACGTTGAGCCTGACTTTTCTCTTGAAACTTCACGTAAATGCTGAGCCTATTTCTCCCCAAGCCAGGAAAACCGAAACTCTGGCGAACCTCGGACAACGTTGAGCGGGTCTTGATCCGATCTTGATGGAAAGTCCGTGCTCCAATGGCTCCAAGGAGATGGGCGGGCTGCCGCGCAGTGCAGCACCCTACTTTGCGCGTGCAAGTATTCACTCATGACTATTGCTAGTGACATGTCCAAACTGCTGACCTTCATGGAATCAAAAGGCATCGACGCCTCGACTGAGGTGAGTCGAGGTTGGGCTTCGATCGGGGCGATTATCGTCGATGCCTCATTGCAGCGCCGGCAAAATTACACGGCAACCGTAAAACCGCGCATCGACGCTCTCCTGGCGGCGTGGCCGGATGCAAAAACAACCAGCGGATTCAGGAAGCGACTCGAAACCGGTACCCTCTCGGAGATCATCACGTGGCCATCACCAGGCAGACTTGCCCAGATAGAAGAAATAACACGTGTTTTTGAGGATCAGGACATCGAAACGGTCGAAGAACTCCGAACCAGGCTCACTGATCAGTCGACAAGGCCTGTTTTCCGTTCTGCCCTTGCCGAGGTGCGGCATATGGGTCCCAAGACCCTCGACTACATCGACATTCTCAGTGGACTGTCGACAGGTGTTGCCATTGATGTGCGGATACGGAGAGTGGCCCGGGCGGCTGGCATTGAGGACGTCTCCTACGAAAACATGTCAGCTGTGATCCGCGCTGCTGCTGACTCACGGGGCTGGCGCGCTGGCGACCTGGACGCTGCGCTTTGGCACTTCGGTATCGACGACGCTTCGCCGTCCTCCACCTAAGTAGGCGGGCTACGCAGCGGCCAGGCTGGATATCGTGGGCGCGGCCGTCGTACTTCTGGGTGAGCTTCGTGGCTATCGCTAATTCCAACTGGCTGCAGTACGTTGGTCAGTACGCCGTACGAGAGGGATGCTGCTGGGCATCGTCAATCCGGCCGCCACTTCTGGCCCTCCATCCCTCACCTCTGCATGAACAAAGAAGTTCATGCGTACTGGAGCGAACCCATGACATCTGCAACCATTTCCCGCTCCCGTCAAAACCCCCGGTTCCGGTGGCTGGTGCCCGCGGCCCTGATCGTCCTCAGCCTCGTCCCGATCATCGCCGGGGCCGTGCGCCTGACCGACCTGTCGGGAGGCCAGATCACGCCGGAGAACGCGCGGTTCTTCCATTCGCCGGTCCCTGTGCTGATCCACATCCCCACCGTCACCGTGTACCTGGTGCTGGGCGCATTCCAGTTCGTTCCCTCACTCCGCCGGGGCAAGCACGGCAGGGCAAGCTGGCACAAAATTGCCGGCCGCATCCTTGCCCCCACCGGCCTCCTTGCCGCCCTGTCCGGTTTGTGGATGGCCGTTTTCTACGACCTCCCGCCCCTGGACGGCCCGCTTCTCCTCGCCCTGCGGCTGGCCTTCGGGGCCGCCATGGTGGCGTTCATCATCCTGGGATTCATCGCGGTGCGGCGCCGGAACTACGTCCGGCACAGTGAATGGATGTCCCGCGCGTACGCCATCGGCCTTGCCCAGGGGACCATCGTTGTGGTGACCATTCCGTGGATTGTCCTGGTGGGACCGGTGACCGAGCTGACGCGGGCGCTGCTGATCGGGGCATCGTGGGTCCTCAGCCTGGCGGTGGCCGAATACTTCATCTACCGGCGCGCCCAAGGATCTACCCCAACGCCCCGCTCTGTCCGGCCGGCCCGCGTTGCCCCGCCCTCAGCCCTCTGAATCTCTGGCCCGCTCCAACCCGTCGAGCACCAGGTCCAGCCCGAAGGTGAACTCGTCGGCGTAGCTGTACCCCGGCTGGAGGACATGTTTGGACATGAGTTCATGGAGGTAGGGGTACTCGCTGGGCGGCAATTGGGCGAGCATCACGTTGGCCATGGCGGCTGCCTCCTCTCCCGAATCGAAGGGAAGCGCTTTTTCTTGCTTCGCGTAGCCATACACGTAGCTGTCCAGCGCGGAGAACGCGTGCGCTGTCATGGCCAGGGAAAACCCTCCGTTCCGGAACGTCCCGAGCACTCTGTCATGATGCCGCAGGGTGCCCGGGCCAGCCTGGGTGGCTGAGTCCATCAGCCCGTTGGCCCACGGATGGCGCAGCAGGACTGCACGCACCGAGACGGACCGCTTGCGCACGGCCGTCTTCCAGTCATCGTCATGCGACGGAAGCTCGATCTCGCCGTAGAGGGCATCGATCATCCCGTTGAGGAGGTCCTCCTTGTTGGAGACATGGTTGTAGAGCGACATCGCTTCCACGCCCAGCTCCTCCCCCAGCCGGCGCATCGAGAGCTTCTCGATCCCTCCCTCGTCCGCCAGGCTGATGGCAGTTTCGAGGACACGGTCCCGGTTCAAACGCGTCCGGCCTTCAGTCCGCTGAATCTTCCTTGCCGGCATTTCCCCCTCTTTCTTCTGGCTCCATTGACTTACCTTACACCGTAGGCGTAGCTTACTTACATCATAAGCTTACAACGTAAGGAAGACGTCATGAGCACCCTCGCCACCACCCACACTTCCGCTTCCCAGCGCACCCCG
This sequence comes from Pseudarthrobacter sulfonivorans, assembly GCF_031454915.1. Classification (GTDB taxonomy): domain Bacteria; phylum Actinomycetota; class Actinomycetes; order Actinomycetales; family Micrococcaceae; genus Arthrobacter; species Arthrobacter sulfonivorans_C. The sequence goes on from NZ_JAVDRS010000004.1 coordinate 317,551, forward strand.
AAGCTGGACTTCCGCACCTGGTCCCCTGCCACCGCGAGCCTCGTATCAGGGCTGGGCCTGCTGGCCATGGTGGTCCTGATGACGGCTGGCTACTTCGGCGGCGTGGTACGCCTCATCACGCCCGGAGACGCAGCGAAGACAGCCCAGGACATCTCGCAGTCGGGAGCGACCTACCTCGCCGGCGTCGTATGCATCTTCCTGGTCATCCTGCTCGATGTGCTCGTCTCCGCTGCATGGTACGCACTGTTCAAGAACGTCAACCGGCGGCTGTCAGCTGCCGCGGCCTGGATGCGGGTCACGTTCGCCGGGCTCTTCGCAGTGGCCACCGGCCAACTGGACTACGCCTACACCCTGCTCGATGATCCGGGACAGGCCCTGCTCGCCATCGAATCATTCCGCACCATCTGGCTCATCAGCCTGGGGCTATTCGGCCTCTACCTCATCCTGATCGGGTACCTGGAACTCCGCTCCACCTTCGTTCCCAAAGTCTTTGGCGTCCTCCTGGCCATCTCCGGCGCCGGGTACATCATCGACGCGCTCGGTGTCGCCTTCGTTGAGGGCTTCGCCCCGATGTACGGACTGTTCGCCATCATCGGCGAAACGAGCTTCATCTTCTGGCTCCTGATCAAGGGCCGCAAGCTCACCATCCACTGAGCGCTATGCGCCCAAGGCGAGCAGCATTCCCAAGCCGTGCGCCGCCGTCGTAATTCACGACGGCGGCGCACTTCTGGGTGCCACCGCCCACGTCCTGGCAAAGGGGGCACTGGCTAAACCCCTATAAACGCAACCTTCCTCGCCGAGGAGTGAACGGCTGCAATGGATACTAGACACTTTTCCACTGCATCAAAGAGGAGTTCGCGTGCGCGGGCAGGCAACAATCGAGGACGGCATTACGGCCGGCCAACCCAAGACCAATAAGGACCGACGGCGGCCTCCGCTTCCGCTGGTGGTCTACGTTCTGGCGCTGGGAACGTTCCTGATGCTCACCAGCGAGTTCGTGGTGGCCGGCATCCTGCCGCTGCTCGCCGGCGACCTGGATGTCAGCGTTGCCCATGCCGGGTCGCTGATCACGGTCTTCGCCATCGGCATGGTGGTGGGTGCGCCGCTGATGGCGATGCTGACGATGCGCATGTCCAAGCAGCTGACGCTGGTCCTGGCGCTCATCGTGTTCGTGGCCGCCCATGCCGTTGTTGCACTTGGCCAGGACTTCACGCTGCTGCTGGTGGCGCGGTTCGTCAGCGCTCTTGCCACCGGCGCGTTCTGGACAGTCTCTGCGGTGGTGGCCACCCGCGCCGCGGGCCCCTCCTCAGGCGCCCGGGCCGTAGGTGTCGTTGGTGCCGGCGGTGCCCTCGCCACCGTCCTCGGCGTGCCCCTGGGGGCGTTCGTCGCGCAGCTGGTCGGCTGGCGCGGAACCTTCTGGGCGCTGGCGGCCGCCGCCGCGCTGGCCACCGTCCTCGTCGCCCGCCTCATTCCGCGCGGCGTCCCCGGCGCCCACCCCACATCCATCCGTGCCGAAGTGGCCGGCCTGCGCTCGGGCCGGCTGTGGCTGGCGCTGGCCGCCTGCGCCACCACGTGCGGCGGAGTGCTGGCCGCCTACTCGTACATCGCCCCGATCCTCATCGACCAGGCCGGCGTGACAGCTTCCCAGGTCCCGCTGGTGCTCACCGGCTTCGGCATCGGCTCGGTCATCGGCACGCTCCTCGCCGGCCGCTTCGGCGACGCCCACCCCGGCCCGATCACCATCATCACCCCCGCCGTGACCACCGTCCTCCTCCTGGCCATCAGCCTGGTGTCCGGTTCGCCATGGCTGACGAGCGCACTGGTGGTCCTGCTGGGCCTGTTCGGCCTCAGCGCCAACAGCGTGCTGATTCACCTTGCGGTCCGCTTCGCCGGGAAAGCCGCAACCCTCGGCTCCGCCCTCAGCGTCTCCGCGTTCAACGCCGGCACCGCCGTGGGCACCGCCATCGCCGGAGCCGCCCTGGTCTCCCCGCTCGGGACCACGGGTCCCGGCCTCGTCGGCACCATCATCGCCGCGCTGACCCTGATTCCCGTTATTGCCCTCGCCCTCGCCAGCCGCCGGCGTGCAGCAGCGCCTGGGCCCGTCGTCGCAACCAAGTCAGGCAGTATGCTCCCCTGAGAGAAGAAGTACGACGGAGGGAGGAACCGCGCGTGACTGACCTTGAGGACCAGGGGCTGCCGCTGACTGCCCTGGGCGTCGCTGCGGGCGGTCAGGACACGCGGCGGAATTCCCCGGTGGGGAGCTGGACGTGGATGGGTAACACCAGCTGAATGTGGGTAGCGCCGATCGGCTCGTCGAGCAGCTCGTTGATGGAGGTCTGCCCTTCCAACTCGACTGTCTGTTTCGTACCCACCACTAGACAATATGTGAAGCGCGGGCGCCGTGAATCCTAAGACACGGGCGCGGTTGGCACGAGCTTGTAGGCGTAGCGGGCGTCCAGGCTTCCGGCGGGGCTCATTCTCACGTCTGCCCCCTCAGTGGGCAGACGCACCGGCGCCCTGAACACCTTTCCGTCGCACGGGACCTGCACGGGGGCCAGAACTTCAGCACCTGCCGCGGTGGACACTGACAGTTCGGCCCCCGTTGGTCCGTCGCAGACGAAGCGGAGTTCGTACTTGCCGGGCTTGGCCATCAGCGTCCCGATGGTGGGTGTGTTCGCCCTGCTGGCTCCACTCAACTCGCCGGGCAAATGTGGTTGCAGCTGCTGCCGTGACCACTCCCCGAAGTCTGCCATCTCTGAGGCGCGCGGGTCCGTGTTGGGCTGGACCTTGACCCCTGTTGCGGACGGCCTGCCCGTTGGCGGGACCGCGCTGATGGTGATGGGCCCGCCGGCGTGCCGGACGAACCGTTCCAGGGTGGAATCGCACTCAAAGTCCGATGCCTCCGGCACACCGTCAGCCTTCACCAAGGTGAGCTTCGCCCCGTAAACCCCGGCACACGCACCCGTGACCACATAGTCCCCGGGCGCCAGGACAAGGAACAGCTTCCCGACGGGCTCCGCCTCCGACGGCATGCCGGGATCCGACGCGGCCGTCCCGAGCAAACGCACCACTTCTTCCGCGTTTTCCCCAACGGACCGCGGCTGCGGTGTTGCTGTCGGGGAGGACGCTGGAGCTGGTTGCTCAGCGGGGCCGCTGTATTCACACCCCGCGAGCGCAAGGACGAGCGCGGCAGCAACGAACAGGACTCCTCTGCGCCGAGCCGGCATCCCCCCATGAGCTGACATGGGTCCGAGTCTATGGCCTCCTGTCCGCGGCAGTGCCAGTATGTTGAGCATCAGGTTCCCTCCAGGCGCCCGCAACCCGGGCAGCAAGGATGCGCGGGTCATGACCTATGTCAACGATTTGGCCGATGTGGGACGGGGCGACGTCGCCGTGGCCGGCGGCAAGGCCGTGGGCCTGGGCGGCCTCCTCCAGGCCGGGCTGCCGGTCCCGCCCGGGTTTGTGCTGACCACCGCCGCCTACTCGCATTTTGTCGAGGCCAACCGGCTCGAAGCGGGCATCCAGGAACTCGCCGCCCTGCCACCGGATGCGCCGCCGCAGGAGTACGAGGCTGCCTCGGGGCGGATCCGCACCCTGTTCAAGAACGGCGCTATGCCGGCCGAGGTCGACGCCGTACTCGGCGCTGCCTACCGGCGTCTCGGCGACGGCGACTCGGACACCGCCGTGGCCGTGCGCTCCTCCGCCACGGCCGAAGACCTTGCCTCGGCCAGCTTCGCCGGTCAACAGGAGACCTACCTGAACGTCCGCGGGATGGATGAACTGTCCGCCGCGGTGATCAATTGCTGGGCTTCGCTGTGGACGGCGCGGGCCATGGCCTATAGGGCCCGCGAAGGCATCCGTCCGGACGACGTGCGCCTCGCCGTGGTGGTCCAGCGGATGGTCGAGGCCGAAGCCGCCGGGGTCATGTTCACCGCCAATCCGGCCAACGGGCGCCGCGACCAGACGGTGATCAGCGCCGCGTGGGGCCTGGGCGAATCGGTGGTCAGCGGATCCGTCACCACCGATGACGTGACGGTCGACGCCGGGACGGGCTCCGTGGTCTCCCGGCGGACAGCCGACAAGGAAGTCATGACCGTATACGCGGCGAAAGGCACCCGGGAGCAGCCGGTGGCGGCAGCCCGCCGTCGTACGCCCGTTCTTGACGACCGGGCGGCAGCCGAACTGGCCGGCTACGGGACCCGGATTGCGGACCATTTCGGGGCGCCGCAGGACATCGAGTGGGCGCGGGCCGGTGGCGAGTTCTTCCTGGTGCAGTCCCGGCCCATCACGGCGCTGCCCGAACCGGCGGCGGACACCCCCGAGACCTGGCCCATGCCGTATCCGAAAGGGCTCTACTTCCGGGCGAGCATTGTGGAGCAGCTGCCCGACCCGCTCACGCCGCTGTTCGCCGACCTCATTGACGGTTCCGTGGCCCGGTCGCTGAGCGCCTTGATGTCCGAGGCCGTGGGGACGAACGTCATCCGCGAGGGCGATGTGGGGCTGCCCACCATCAACGGCTACGCCTATTACTACTACCGCACCTCGGGCATGTGGCGGATGATGGGCAAGGCGCTGACGGCGGTGGGCGCGCTGGCCCGCGGCAAGGCGCACATGGGGGTTGCCGGCTGGCGCGACTATTCGCACCCCCGCTACGAACGGGTAATCACGGCCTGGTCCGCGAAGCCCGTCACGGAGCTCTCCGGCGCGGAACTGCTGGCCGGTGTGCAGGCGCTGCTGGACGCCGGCACCGTGTACTACACGGCGGTGCAGTCCATCATTCCGCTCGCGGCCACCAGCGAAATCTCCTTCGGCGCGTTTTATGACAAGCTGGTCCGGCGCGACGGCGATCCCCCCGCCCAGACGTTCCTCCTGGGCTATGACAGCGAACCCATCCGGGCGGAGAAGTCGCTGTACAACCTCGCCGCCTGGGTGCGCGACGTCCCCGGGCTGGCCTCCGCGATCCTCAATGAACCGACGACGGCGCTGGCCGAGTCCCAGCGCACCGGCTCCCCGCCCGCCGGGGTTGAGCCTGCGTTCTGGCAGCCATGGCATGAGCGCTTCCAGGAGCATCTGGACCGGTTCGGCCACGCAGTCTACAACCTGGATTTCGCCAGCCCGGTGCCGGCCGATGATCCGTCCACCCTGCTGGAGACGGTGAAGTTCTACCTGCGCGGGCAGGGCACGGACCCGCACGAGCGGCAGCGGCTCTCGGCCGAACGCCGGGACACCCTGACCAGCCAGATGGCCGGCCGGCTCGGCCCGCGCCGCCGGGCCGCATTCTTCCGGTTGCTCCGGTGGGCCCAGACCACGGCTCCGATCCGCGAAGACGCGCTGGCCGACGTCGGCCTGGCCTGGCCGCTTTTGCGGCGGATGCTGCACGAGCTCGGCCGGCGGCTGGTCGCCTCCGCCGTCATCGCTTCGCCGGACGACGTCTTCTGGCTGCGGCACCAGGAGCTGCGCAGCGCCGTCGAGTTCGGCCTCGCCGAAGCGGGGGCGCCGGGGGCCGCGGCCATTGCCATCACCGGGGCAGACCGGCCGGTCCGCGCCGCCGCCGTCGAGGAGCGCAGGATGCTGTGGCGGGGCCAGGTGAAGGCCGCTGCCCCGCAGATGCTCCCGGAGAGCCGGTGGATGGAGAAGGCCTTCGGGTCCATGATGCCTGCAGGCTCACAGCACCAGTCCGGCGACATCATCAAAGGCATCGGGGCCAGCGCGGGCAAGGTCAGCGCTCCCGCCCGCGTGCTGGGCGGGCCGCAGGATTTCGCGCTGATGGAGCCGGGCGAGGTCCTGGTGGCCCGCATCACCACTCCCGCATGGACCTCGCTGTTTACCATGGCCTCCGCGGTGGTGACCGACGTCGGCGGCCCGTTGAGCCACAGCTCCATCGTGGCCCGGGAGTACGGCATCCCGGCGGTGCTCGGCACCGGGGTGGCCACCCAGCGGCTCACCAGCGGCCAGCAGATCCGCGTGGATGGCGACGCCGGAACGGTCACCATCGAGCGCCCGACCCCTACCCAGGCCGCACCGGGCGGTGACAGGATGGGCGCATGAGCCGAGTCACGTGCGATCTGACCATTTCCCTCGACGGGTTCCTCGCCGGACCGAACCAAAGCATGACGGAGCCGCTGGGCGAGAACGGCGAGCTCCTGCACCGGTGGATGTTCGAAGACGCGGACAACAATGCGGCCGAGGTGGAAGGCATCCTCGCCGCGGGCGCCTACATCATGGGGCGGAACATGTTCGCGGGTCCCGGTCCCGGAGCCTGGGATAAGGACTGGCGGGGATGGTGGGGTGAGGAGCCGCCCTATCACGCACCCGTCTTCGTTCTCACGCATTTTCCCCGCGAGCCTGTGGAGATGCAGGGCGGCACCACCTTCAACTTCGTGACCGACGGCATCGAATCCGCGCTGGCCCAGGCCCGGGAGGCAGCCGGCCGCAAGGACGTGGCCATCGCCGGCGGGGCCAAGACCGTCCAGCAATACCTGTCGGCGGGGCTGATCGACGAGCTGCGGCTCCACACCTCGCCCCTGCTCCTGGGAGCAGGCGAACGGCTGCTCGACGGCGTCACGAATCTCACGCTGGAGCCCACCGAAGTGCGCGGCACGCGCTTCGTCACCCACGTGCGCTATCAGGTAACCCCCTGAAAAGCTGACCGCAACTATCAGGCCCAACCACGTCGATCAATTTTCCTTGTACTGGCGGGCGTGTGGGAGGGTGAGATGGACGAGGGGCACACGGCCTCAGGGGTCGGGAGGAAGCCAGTGCGTCTGTCACGTTCGATGTTGATCGCTGTCCTGTCCCTCGTCGCCGCAACGTTGTTCTGGGCCGGCAATTATATAGTCGGAAAGATAGCGATAGCCGAGCTCAGCCCGCTGAGCCTGGTCTACCTGCGATGGTTGCTGGCATTGGTGCCCCTGTTCCTTGTGGCGCAGGTCGTCGAGCGCCCGTCGTGGCGGCAGGCCATACGTGCCTGGCCCTGGGTGCTGGCCCTGAGCGTTTTCGGCCTTGCGGGGTACAACTTCCTGCTCTACGCGGCACTGCAGTTCACGGATGCTTTCAACGCCTCGCTGATCAATGCCTTCAACCCGGCGTTGATTGTGCTGGCCTCGGTCCTGTTCCTCCGCGAACGTCTCAGCCGGGCCGCCGTCGCAGGTCTGCTGCTGGCCCTGCTGGGCGTGCTGGTCATCCTCAGCAAAGGCAGCCTGCCCACCCTGCTGGACGCCCAGCACAACTCCGGGGACCTGCTGATGCTCGGGGCGATCGTCAGCTGGACCGCGTACACGATCATCGGCCGCCGGGCCCCGCGCCTGCCGCCGATCACCTCGACTGCCCTGCAGGCACTGTTCCTGGTCATCGGGCTGACCCCTGTGGTGGCCGTCCAGGGCATCGACCTGCCCCAGACTGCCGGCACCGCGTGGTCGCTGGCTTTCATTGCGGTCTTCCCGTCCCTGCTGTCCTACGTGCTCTGGAACCGCGCCCTGCAAACCATCGAACCCGCCAAGGCCGGCGTCTTCCTGAACCTCATCACGGTGTTCGCCGCCATCCTGACCCTCCTGATGGGCCAGCCGCTGACACTCGCACAGGTCATCGGCGGGACCATTGTCATCGCCGGCGTCGCACTGGCCAACAAGCAGGCGTTCACCCGACGCGTGCAACCGCCGGTCAGCACTGCGTTACGGGGCTGACCAACCCTTCAACTACGATCTTGTGATGCCGCTTCTTATCGCACCGGACGTCAGCTACCACTCCTCCTGGCTGGAGGGAGCCGCAGAATTTGATGGAACCCGCCAGGACGGCGGCGGTTCCGATGGCTGGCCGGTGGCAGAACTCAAAGACGCCCGGCAGTTCCGCCGCTTGGTGGACTTCCTCGTCAGCGATGCCTTGCCGGAGAGCCCCCGTCAGCCGGGGCACGTTCCGTGCACCTACCTCTGGATCGTGGAGGATGGGACGTTCCTGGGCTCGCTGGCCATCAGGCACGAGCTTAACGGCTTCCTCCTCGACCAGGGCGGGCACATTGGCTACAGCGTCAGGCCCTCCGCGCGGCGCCGCGGCCACGCATCCGCCGCCTTGGCCGCAGCCCTGCCCATAGCCCGGCAACTGGGAATCACCCGTGCGCTTGTCACCTGCGATGACACGAACGCAGGCTCCCGGGCGACCATCGAAAAGAACGGCGGCGTCTACGAGGACACCCGCAACGGCAAGCGCCGCTACTGGATCGACACCGTGTAACGGCGGGCCATCACGGGGCGCCGGTGAGCCTCGCCGGGACGCCGGTCCGGATGATCCACCATCCCAGTACGGCCATGACCAGGCCGATGGGGATCCCGTACGGCGGAAGCCCGGCGTTGTAGCCAAGGACGCCTGCCACCACAAAGAGCGCACCGATCCACGCGGGGAACATGTGTGCTCGCCAGCCGGCGATGCCAAAGACCATCCAGCCGACGGCGAACAGCACGTAGCTGGACAGCCCGCCGACCGCCAGCATTCCGGACCCGCCGGCGAGGATGGCGCCGGGGGCGACGTCGGCGATCCAGGGGCCGGCGAAGGCGTCAAACCACATGTTGCCGGCCATGTCCAGGGTGCCCACCAGCGCGAAACAGAAGGCCACTGCGCCCAGACCTCCCGCACGGCCACCGAGCCTGAAATAGACAGACACCAGGGCGAGGACAAGCCCGATGAACACCACCCAGTACAGGGCGTTGGCCGCGATGAAGGGCACCTGCCGCATCATTTCAATCCGGTCGAGGCTCCGGTCGGCCGTGAGCAGCCGGGCCACGTCAACAGCGGCGAAGACGACGCCGGAGACCAGCGCGATCGGTCCGGCAGCTTTTGCCAGTGGTGATGTCATGACTTCCTCCTGAGGGAGAAGCGCCCGACGGCGGTGGCCGGGCGGGGTGCCTTGCGCCAGGCCCCGCGGTCCAGCGTCATCGTGGCCAGTACCGCGAGAACGACCACCCCGAAGTAGATCAGCTCCGCGCGGCTGGCGTCGGCGCCGGTGAAGCCGAAGGAACCCATGGTGAACGTGCCCTGGCTGTTGTGGAACAGGAGCGTCAGCAGGACGCTGCCGCCGGTGCGGTTGAAAAGCCACACATAGAGGAAGGTGATGGCGAACGTCGTCGGCAGCCCGGTCAGGCTCAGCCCGCCAAAGAGGACCAGCGGCAGGTGCCAGAGGGCAACCAGGACGCCGAGAACAGCTGCAGACAGCAGCGGAGGACGGGACGCCTGAAGCAGCGGGAGGGCGTAGCCGCGGAACCCGGGTTCCTCGCCGAGCGGTCCGTCCAGCGGGTTGACCAGCCGGACGGCGAAGACGGTCAGCAGTCCGCTCCACGTCAGCTGGGCGAGGCCGGGAGCGGAGGCCCCCAGCGCCATGTTGATGAGCCCCGTGAGCGTGACAATGACGGCGGGGAGGAGGAGCGCGACGGCGTACCAGACCCATCCGACGCGCCACCGGATGAGTCGCCGTCCCCAGGCGCGGAAGCCGGCGCGGCCCTCTGCCAGGGCGATGACGATAATGGCCGCAGCCAGCGGGCCGATCGGCAGGAATTCCATGCGGGGAATCAGCCCTGCAGCATACGCGGGCCACGAGGCCCAGGATATTGCGTAGGTCAGGACAAAAAATGCCAGAAGCCTGTGGTGTTTCAGCCAGCCAGATGAACGGCGCATAATGGCTCCAAACAGTCACTGCAAGGTGCTCTCATTGTCCGCCCCGGCACGGCTGCACGCCAGTGATGGCCGCCCGTCAGGGAAGCGCGGCCAGAATGCTGTGTGGCCACTCTTTCGAAAGCACGTCGCGGCCCTGGGTTCGGCTCTAGATGTCTGAACTAGGATTCAACTCATGCCTGCCGCCAGCCCCAAAGACCTCCGTCAACATATGGCAGAGATATTTGACTGGAAGACCAGTCCCGTAACCGGCAGCAAATTCTTCAATCTGTACACCTGGTGGCGGGACCCAGAAGTTGTAGCCGGCGTAGGGGATCTGCTCGCTGAACCCTTCCGCGCGGCCAGTCCCACGGTTGTCATCGGCCCCTCCGCCAGCGGATACCTCACAGGTGTCCTCGCCGCGGCGAGCTTGGGCGTCGGCTTTTGCCCAATCCGTAAGGATGCTGCCCAATCCTTCGACAGCGATCCGTGGGTCACGGTCACTAGCCCGCCCGATTACAAGGACCGCCACCTCGAGCTGGGACTGCCCAAGGGCCTCATCCGTTCCGGGGACCGGGTACTCGCCGTAGACGATCTCATCGACAGTGGCGGTCAGCTCACGGCACTGCAGAGACTCATTGCGGAAGTTGGAGCCACATGGGTCGGGGCATCGGTCCTGATCGACAATCTCAAGGAGAGCCAGCCGAGGCGTCAGCTGAACCTCAAGTCTCTTTTTCATATCCGAGACCTCTAGGGCGCTCCGATACTTTGCCGTCCTCTTGGATGGCGCGACACCGGGAACTGAACCGGTTGCCTCGTGGATACTAAATGACGAACTCCTCAGCGCATCGTCGCAAGCTCGCATAGAGGCCATTTTGCTTAGGATGCAGGAATGAGCGATGAAGGACCGTGGCAGCGTTATGACCGAGACAAGCTACCCAAAGGGTGGGCCTACCCCATCGGCCGGGACAAGCTCGGCGCAGCCCTGGTCGCCGCAGGAGTTGAACTGGGCAGTCTCTCCTTCGGCGCAGGCGAGCGGCGGGACACTGAGCCCATATACGTCATGACGATCTACTGGCTGTCTGACGCCCGGCCAAAGTACTTCCAATCAAGGGACTTCCAGCCAGCCCCGCTCATGATGTTTGTCAGTGCCGTGCCGTCGTCGCTGCGGCTCCCCATAGGCCAGGCACTGACGGACGTCTGGCTTGAACAGGCCGTTGCGTGGGCAGGGCAAGCGTCCAAGAGGGGTAATGCCTGGACTGCCTCGGATCACCACTGGTATCTCAAGTACGAAGCGAAAACAGGGTTCACAGTCGAAATGATTTGACCGCCGTCAGGGCGGAGCTACTCGGTCGAATGTGTCCGCTCGACGTTCCGCATCGGGAAACTCCGGCCCGCCTATTTCAGGGCAGCTGACTCCCGAATTTCATAGCTGAGGTTTTGCAGGTCCTCATCCATTTCGTTGACCTGGATCAGGTATCCGTCGGGGTCTTTGACCGTGATGAATCGGCCGAAGGTTTCGTCCATGATGTCCGACGGCGAATATGCAGATCAGCCCACGTTCCGCTTGTTGCTTCAGCGTTCTCGCTCAGCCCCAGCGCGGTATAGAACTTGTTGGCGAGCTCGATGTTCCGCACGAAGCGGATCGGAGTGACCCTCATTTGCTTGTACCTTCCTGGTTTAGAGACTGCCTCAGCGCTTCCTCGACGAACGATGACAGCGAGAGCCCGCGTTCGATTGCTTGCCTAGTGAGGCGCGACAACTATCTGAACGTCGTCCTCGTAAAGAAGTCGTCCAGGATCGTTCGAATAAAGTACCTGCCAGCCGACGTCATGGCGGCGCAGAAGATCCGTATAGAAATCCACACCGGTCAGCAGGTGCGTGGCGGTGCACTTGAACCAGGCCTGCGCTGACGGGTTGATGGCTCGGTCATAGACCGATGTGTCGACCGTCGATGGGTCCGCATAGGCGGCGTCGTAGTTGTCATTCGCGCTACGCCACGAAGCCCAGTCCTGTCCACTGAGCGTGCCACCCTTGGCCAACCGGTTGGCGAGAGCGAAGATTCCCAGGTGGCATCCGCGGTCGTTGGGAATGCTTGCCTCATAGCGCACAAACTTCGGTTCCATGCTGCCTATCCAATCACCTGTCCTCCGGGAGTTGGTGCCGCGCAGGCCCGAACCAGCTGGCCAGCGCATCCTCCAGCCCCGCCCGGGTCCCGTCTCCCGTCCATGCCACATACCCGTCGGGCCGGATCAACACGGCCGCAGGAGCGCTGACTGAACCGATCACCGGAAGCTCCCACCCGCCGTCGTACGTCGCGTCCACTACCTGCACCCGGTCCGCCCACGGCCCCGCGTCAACGCTGCCCGGCACCCCGAAGTTGAGCAGCACCCCGCGGGCATTGTGCAGAAGGGTGAACACGCATAGCGGTCCGGTGGCGGTGACGACGTCGAGATCGGGCATGCGGCGCCCGAGCAGCGGGTGCCCCTCACCGAGGTCGTAGCGGACGTCCAGGCCGGAAATCAGCCCGGCGAGCCGCTTCCGGGCCTCATCGATGTCCAGCAGGCCGGCCACCGTGTCGGCCAGCGCGCCGACGCGCGCGTCGGCCCGCTGCATGACCGCCTGCGCCATGGTGTGCCGCAGCGCGCGGGCCCCGGCGGGGTGCCGCTCGGCGTGATAGGTGTCCAGCATGCTGTCCGGCGCAGTCCCCTTGACCACCTGGGCGAGCTTCCAGCCGAGGTTCACGGCGTCCTGGATGCCGAGCCCGATCCCCTGCCCGCCTGACGGGGAATGAATGTGCGCGGCGTCCCCGGCCAGCAGCACGCGGCCGCTCCGGTAGGCCGCCGCCTGCCGTGTGGCGTCGGTAAACCGTGAGATCCAGGTGGGACTGTGGACCCCGAAGTCAGTGTCAAAGATGTCGGTCAGCGCCTTGCTGAGGTCAGCGAGCGTGGGCTCGGTGGCTGGGCCGATGTGCTTCTCGGTCACCACTACCCGCGTGGTCCGCCCGTCCTCCATCAGGTGCAACCCGTGGACCCCCACCTCGTCGATGCGCATACCCGCCGGCGTCTCCTCCGTCACTTCCACTTCGGCGATCAGGCTGCTCCTGGTCGCATCCCAGCCGGGGAACCCGATGCCGGCTGCCTTGCGGACGGCACTTCGCCCGCCGTCGGCGCCCACCAGGTACTGTGCGCGCATCGTTGTGCCGTCGACGAGATGCACGTCCACCCCGGCGTCGTTCTGGGCGATGCCGGCCAACTCGAGGCCCCGGTGGACCGGCACACCCAGCTCCCCGATCCAGCCGGCCAGGATCCGCTCAATATGGTTCTGCCACAGGCCGAGCGTGTACGGGTGCCTGGTAGGAAAGTCGCTCACGTCCAGCTTCGTGGTCCCGAAGAACGCCGCCTGCACGGGCGTTCCCTCGGCGAGGAACCGGTCCGCAATCCCGCGCTGATCCAGGATTTCGATGGTCCGCGAGTGGAAGCCACCCGCACGCGAACCCACCAGCTCGGGCGTGGGGCGGCGCTCCACAATCGCCGCATCCACCCCCGCCAACGCCAGCTCACCGGCCAGCATCATCCCTGTGGGACCGCCGCCGGCAACAATCACATCAACCATCACAAACCCCCGCCTCTGCACGCCTCTTCCGCGCACGTCTGAGCCAGTCTGCGGCATGACGGGGGCCTTGCCGCAAGCCCCCGTGAGCGCGCTACATTGGAAAGAGAGGGGACCCGGCGGCAGCGTGCACGCGTCGCTCCGGCGCAGCCCACCATGCCCGCGCCGGCATCGGTCTGGGCCGGTCTTGCAGCAGGGTCAGGTGAGAGCCGTTGCGTTGGCCGGCGACCCGGTTCCGCCGGTGATGTTCAGCGGTTTGATGCTGATGACCGCGTCCCAGTGTCCGGTGGCCTTCATGTGCCGGGCGAGGGGCCCAAGCCGCCACAGTTCGCCCAGGGGCATGCCGAGTTTGGCGAGGAGTTGCTGGTGCATCATGCCGTGGTCGTTGAAGGCGCTGTCAAGGTAGGGGCTGTCCGGCACAACGGGCAGGCATTCGAAGGCGAAGTTATCGGCGGCGAGGAGGGCGAGGCGGTGGTCCCAGGCCCAGGCAACGAATTCCTTCGACTGGGCAACGCCGGTGGCCCGCCGGCTGTCGCGCATCCGTTGTTTTTCCTCGGGCGCCAGTGCCAGGAACCACTCGCACCACCCGGTGTGGAGCATCAGGATGTCCCCCTGCCGGAGGTTGACGGCCTGGGATTCGATTGCGGCTTGGATCAGCTCGAGGCCCAGGGGTTCACCTGCGGCGTGGTCGATGGGAGCACCTTGGCTTTCGCGGTAGCCATCGAGGTCCACCAGCACTCCCCTGCCAACAATGGGATGGTCTGCCCATTCCTGGATGCCGAGGTCCGGGGTGCCCTCCCGGATTTGGTCATCCGGCGTTCCGTTGTAGAAGCCGACGTCGTCAGCCCGGCGGTGCCTCAGTCCGTCAATCTGCGTGGATCCCTGAAGGTAGTAGCCGTCCAGATAGTCGTCGCGGTGGGCCGGGTGCGAGGAGTAGATGGTGTGCCGCGGAGCGCCGCGCTTGAGCGACATCCCGGGATCGAAGGCGTCTGCCGGATAATCCAGGCCGAATACGGTTCCAGTTCGGATGCAGGTTTTGGCGTCCAGCACCGCCCGCCGTGTAATGAACGACGGCGTCCCGCGCGTTGCGTCGGGAAACAGACCCCAGGATGTCCCGGCCAGGCTGCCTTCCCTTTCGAGCAGCCCCGCGAACGTCGGGTAGGTGGTGTCCCCGGTAAGGGAGGTCATCGCGCCCCTGCTTCCTGCGGCTGTTCCTGGTTCTGGTGGCGCTTGTAGCTGAGGAGGAAGCCGGAGATCGCGCAGATGGAGGCGGCAATGCACATCGGCGGCTTGATGGTTTCGTTGAGCAACTCCAGCCAGTCGCCTTGGCCGGCGACCAGGGCGACGGCCTGGCCGGCAACGAACACGACTCCGCCAATGAGGAGCGCTGCCAGGGTCAGGACGAAGAGGACTTCAACGGCCCTTCGGATCTTATGCATGTGGTGTTCCTTAGATGGGCAGGACGCCGAGGATGATCAGGACGCCGATGCCAAGCAGCGGCAGGGCATAGTGGGTGAGCAGCCGGGCGAAAGTCTTGATCGGGTCCACATCCGCGATGCCGCAGGCAACATACAGTGGAGCGCCTCCCGGCGGGACCGCCGCTTCACAGGATGAGAAGACCAGAACGGCCACGGCTGCCGTAGTTGCCGGAACACCGGCAGCGACGAGGGTGGCGACGCCCACGGTTCCGACCGCGGCCATGGTGGCGGTCGCGGACAGGGGCGCGGCCACGGCGATGATGATCAGCCCGATCAGGATCGCAAGGAGCCACAAGGGCAGGTTCAGCCCGTTCAGCAGTGCGGTCATCTGCTTGGGAAGGCCGGTGGCGGCAAGGGCGTTGGCTCCGGCGAAGGCGAAGACCACCGTGACGCCCACAATGCCGAAGCGCGGTGCGGAGTTCTGCAGGAGCGCCCACCAGGCCCGCCCACCGGTGGGAAGCTTTTTCCGGCCCAGCAGGATGCCAGTGATGATCAGGACCACCGGAATCCAGACGATCACGCTGACGGATTTCGTGATGTCCCCGCCGGTCCAGTCCGACAGCGCCTCGGCCAGGGCACCCGTGGTGATGACCAACGGTATGGCCACCACGATGAACAGCAACATGGTGGCCCAGCCCCGGCCGAACGCTGCCCGGACGGGCAGCCGGTGGGCAGCGTCCAGCGGGGTCATCCCGCTTTTGCGGATCAGCAGCCAAGTAACGATGAGGCGGTGCAGGAAGCACCACAGCCCGCCGAGAAGCAGCGGCAGGACCAGCGCGTTGATGTCCAGCAGCGGCCCGACGGTAGCAGACCCAACGAGGACGAACATCGAGGCGCTGAACGGAAAAGTGATCCCCATCCCCGCGTTCCCGGCCACGAGCGTGGCCGCCGCCGGCTTGTCCAGGCGGGACTTTTCCATCCAGGGAATGGTGACTGACCCCACCGTCGCGGCAATCGCCGCCTGGTTATGGACCACACCGCCCAGGCCCGCCGATGCCACAGTCGAGACCCAGGCCGGGCCGCCCCTGACGCCGCCGATCAGGGAGTTCAGCAAGTCAATCAGCCGGTCAAGCACGCCGGTTTTGTCCAGCAGGTATCCCATAAAGACGAACGCCATGGTGGCATAGACAATCTCGTCGGTGATGGCCGAGTAGAGCGCCGCCCAGCCAATCTCGCCGGCTGCGGCACCGGTGAACGGGAGCACCACCAGGAAGCCGAGGATCATCGCTTCCCCGACGCTGCGCTTGATCACGGTGGTCCAGAGCAGGATGACCGTCAGGTAGGCCCCAAGTGCCCAGATGCCGATCATGCTGCTGCTCCTGACGGTGTTTTGGCTGTGGTCGCGTAGTTCAACTGATCCCTGTTCATGATTCTGCCCGACGTCGGGGTCAACGCAAGGCCGGTGCCGTTTCCTGGGCCATCCTCGCCAGGGCGGTGGCCGATGCACTGGTCATCTCTGCCGGCACGCCAAGGTCCGAAAGGTAGCTCGCCGTGTCCTGCATTTCCTTCGAGCGGCGAACGGCATGCTTCACCGTACCGGTGAGGAACCGGTCGATGACGGCCTGGCCGTCGCCGGCCAGCTGTCCTGCGATCTGGGCACGGATCCATTCCTCGAGCCCTGCCGCCCGGCCGGCCTGGACGGCCTCCACAATCACCGAGGCCAGGCCCTTCATCAGGACGCTGCGGAGGAGTTTATGGGCCATGGCTGCCCCGGGCTCCCCCTCGGCGATTTCGATCTCCACGCCCAAGGGGGTGAGGAGTTCGGCAACGGCCTGGGCGCCGGGCCCGCTCACCATCAAAGGGGTCTTTTCGCCCAGTGCGGAGACGGGTCCGAGGATGGCGACGTCGGCGAAGTTGGCTTTGCTGGGTAGCTGTCCCAGTTCGCGCATCACGCCCGGGGAGGACGAGGTGAAGTCTGCGTAGCAGCTGCCTGCCGGCAGGACGGGCAGGCACTCCTGGGCAACGCTTCGCGCGGCGGCAGCTCCGGTGAGGACCAGGACAACGTCGGCGCCCTCGCAGGCTTCGGCGGCCGTGGCCGCCCGGGCGACGCCGGCGGGAGTGGACGGGGCAACGGGATCAAACCCGGTGACCTTGTGGCCGGCAGCGGTGAGGGCCGCGGCATAGGTAGCCCCGGCTTCGCCGAGGCCGATGACGGTGCACGCTGTCATGAGCTTCTCTGTCCTTCTGTGCTTAGCGGCGGGCCGCGACGATGGCGGCCCGGCGGTTGGTTTCGTCGGCGAAAACTGCTTCCCCGGCGTCGGCCACGGCCGCCGCCTGCTCCCGAGGAATGACGACGACGCCGTCGGAGTCGCCGATGATGATGTCACCCGGGAGGACGGGGACGCCGCCGAAGGAAATCGGCGTGCCCAGGCGGAAGGGACCGTTTTTGTAGGGACCGGCGGGGGTGGTGGCCCGTGCGAAGACCGGCATCCCGATTTCTGCCAGGGCTTCGGCGTCGCGCGCCGCGCCGTCGAGCGCGAAGCCCGCGATGCCCAGGTTGATGGCGCGCTCACCGATGAGTTCCCCGAGAAGGGCACGGGACTCATCCCCGCCGCCGGCGACAACAATGACGTCCCCCGGCTGGGCCAGCTCCAGGGCCTTGTGAATGCCCTGGTTGTCGCCGGGACGGGTCCAGACCGTGAAGGCCGGCCCGGCGATCCGGGCTCCGGGCCAGATGGCCTGGATTGCGGAGTGCGCGACGCCGAGTCGGTCAACAGCATCGCCGATGTTGGCGGCAGGAAGCTTGGCGAGCCGTTCCACGACGTCCCTGTCGGGGCGGGGAAAGTCGGCGTCAAGAGTGTCAATGGCGGGCGTTGTCATGATGGGGTCTTTTCGTCGGGGTATACGGAAGTTGAGGGAGGCTTAGTCTTTTTTCTGGACCAGCGGAAGGACCTTCTTGAAGTCGCCTTCCTGCCCGGCCCAGAACTGCTTGTAGTCTTCGCCGGAGAGGTAGCTGGTCTGCAGGCCAAGATCGTTCATCTTCTGCACCACTGCCGGGTCTTCGACGGCCTTCTGGATGGCGGCTTCGAGTTTTTTGGCCACAGCTTCGGGTAGGCCGGCAGGGGCGGAGTAGCCGCGGGCGGTGCCGGCTTCCAGTTCGTAGCCTGATTCCTTGAACGTGGGGACGTCCGGCAGTGAGGGCGCGCGCCCTGAGGTCATGACGCCCAGGACGCGCGCTTTGCCCTGCTTGGTCAGGTCGTTCACGTCGCTGACGTTGGCAACGAGGACATCCACGTGCTTGCCGAGGAACGCGGTGGTGGCCTGCGAGGCGCCTTCGGAGAAGTGGACCGGCACGAATTCGGCGCCGATGGTTTCCTGGATCTGGGCCAGGGCGAAGTGTTCACCGGTCTGCAGCCCGGTGGTGCTGGCCGTCATCGACTTCGGGTTCGCCTTCGCGGCGTCGAGGAGTTCCTTCAGCGTCTTGTACGGGCTGTCGGGCTGCACGGCGATGACGGTGGGGTCGATGACCTGGCGGCCGAGCGGCTGGAAGCTGTCGCGGGTGTATTTGGCGCCGCGGGCGGGATCCAAGGGCGAGACGACGACAGATGGGGAGCCCGTTGCGCCGATGGTGTAGCCGTCGGGCTTGGCGCTGGTCAGCTGGGTGTAGCCGATCTGTCCGCCGGCGCCGGGCTTGTTGATGACCTCAACGTTGGTGCCGAGTTCCTTTTCCAGGATCGGCTGAATGAGGCGGGCGGCCGTGTCGACGGCGCCGCCTGAGGAGAAGGCGACCACGAGGTCGATGGACTTGCCCTTCTTCGGGAAATCGTCAGCGGCAGCGGGGCCGGATCCGGCGTTGGCGCCGCAGCCGGTGAGGGCAATCAGGGTTGCTGCTGCGAAGGCGGCAGCGATACGGGAACGGGTATTCATGGTTCTTCTCCTTTGAAGGGGGTGCTGGGGGCCGTGCGTGTGAGCGGGGTGGTGTTTAGGTTTCGGGGTCTTCGTTCAGTGCCTTAGGCTTGCGGAGCTTGAGCAGCGGGCTGAAGACGATCAGGATGCCGAGTCCGATCAGGACGGCGGAGATGGGGCGGCTGGTGAAGATACTGAAGTCGCCCTGGGAGATTTCGAGTGACTCCCGCAGAGAGCGTTCCATGAGCGGGCCGAGGACCAGCGTCAGCACCATCGGTGCCAGCGGGATTTCCAGGTGCCGAAGGGCGAGGCCCAGAAGACCGAAGCCGATCATCACGAAAACGTCAAAGACGCTGAAGTTGATGGTGTAGGCCCCGATGACCATAAAAAGCAGGATGAGGGCGGTCAGGATCGTTGACGGTACGCGGAGGATGGAGACCCACAGTCCCACCAGCGGGACGTTCAGCAGCAGCAGGATCAGGTTTCCGATGAACAGGCTGGCGATGATGGCCCAGGCGATTTCGGAGTTCTCCGTGAACAGGGTGGGGCCAGGAGTGAGGCCCTGCTGCAGGAAGGCCCCCATCAAAACGGCAATCGTTGGGGACGCCGGGATGCCGAGCGTGAACAGCGGGATCAAGGCGGCGTTCGCGTGGGAGTTGTTGGCCGTCTCGGGCCCGGCCACGCCTTCGATGGCACCCTTGCCCAGCTCGTTGCGGTGGCGGGAGAACTTCTTTTCCGCGCCGTAGGCCAGCAGGGATGATACGGAGCCGGTCATGCCGGGGATGAGGCCCAGGCCGAAGCCGATGCCGGTGCCGCGGGCCATGGCCGGTGCGCTCCGGCGCCATTCCTTGCCCGTGGGGAGAAGCGAGCGCAGGTTCGGGGCGTGCACCCTGGGGGTCGCGGTGTCCTTGCGGTAGGACAGGAGCTCCGAGAGTCCGAAAACACCGACGATCACGGCGACGAAGCTGACGCCGTCCAGGAGCCTGTCCATCCCGAACGTGAACCTCGGGGCCCCGGCCACCGGGTCGATGCCGACCATGGCGATCAGCAGGCCCAGGGCGCCGGAGATGACCGCTTTGACCATGGACTTGCCGGCGAGGGCGACAAGCAGTGAAATGCCGACCACCATCAGGGCGAAGAATTCCGGCGGTCCAACCAGCAAGCCCAGCTCACCGAGGGGTTTGGCGGCTGCGACCAGGCCGATGGTGGCTATCGTTCCGCCAACGAAGGATCCGACGGCGGCGATGGTCAGCGCGGCCCCGGCCTTGCCGATCTTCGTCATGGCATAGCCGTCGATGGTGGTGATGGCCGAGGCCGCTTCGCCGGGGGTGTTCAGCAGGACGCTGGTGATGGTTCCCCCGTACGCGGTGCCGTAGAAGATGGCACACAGCATGATGATCGCGCCGGTCGCATCCAGGTTCAGCGTCAGGGGGATGAGAAGTGCGACGCCGGCCACGGGGCCGATGCCGGGCAGGACGCCAATGATGGTGCCGAGGAGGCATCCCAGGAAGGCGAAGAGCAGGTTCTGCCAGGTCATGGCGGCGGCGAAGCCGCCCATAAGTTCGTTGAGGGTATCCACGTCTAGAGTCCGATCGTGTTCAGCAGGGGGAAGACGGAAACGGGAAGCGTCACGTTCAGGCCGTAATTGAAGGCGTAGAACGCCCCGACGCTTCCGGCGAGGGCCGTGATCAGCGAAGAGAGCCAGGTTCTGCGGCCGCGCAGTTTCAGGTGGTACACGAGGAACAGGAACATGCTCACCTGGAAACCGAGCAGGTCCATCAGGGCCGCGAGGATGGTCAGGCTCAGCACTACAGCGAGTACCAGTGCCCGGTCAACGCCTTCAACCGTTTCGCTGGGCCGGCGCAGCTCCTGGATGAGCCAGACCGCCGCCATGGCCGCCAGAACCGCCCCCATCGCGAAGGGGAAAAGGCCAGGACCGGGACCCAGGGACGTCCAGAGGCCCAGTTCAATTGAGCTGACCAGTACGTAGACGCCGACGGCGGCAAAGGCGCCGATACCCACCAGCACCGAGGGAGCCACTCGGGCGGCCTTCTCGGGTTTCGTCATGAGTGACTCCGTTGTCATCGGTTCCTTCTAACTGTCCATCGATCTATTTCATAGAATGAAACTATATTGCGTACTGAGAAATAGTGACAGCAGACACACGTACTGTCAAGCGCAAGGACGTTACATAGAATGAAAGGATGACGACGGTGACATCGACCCACTCGGGCAGCTCCGCGGAAGACGGCCCTAAAGCCTCGAACATGCGGTCCCTCTCGCGGGCCCTGGAAGTGTTTGCGGAACTCCAGCGCGCGGAGCGCCCCCAGCGGCTCAGCGACTTGGCACGGACCTGCGGCATGAGCCTGCCCACCACCCTGAGGATTCTGCGCGTGCTGCAGGACTTCGGCATGGTCAGCCAGACGGACAAGTCCTACCGGATCGGACCGGCGGTCCTGCCTGCAGCCCGGAGTTTCCTGGAGAACGATCCCCTTGTCGTCTCGGCCCGCCCCGTCCTGCAGCAGGTGGCATCGCAGACCGGGTTGACCGCATCGCTGTACACGCGGCTGGGGTTTGAGAGAATCCTGGTGGCCCGCGTGGACGGCGAAGCGCCCCTCAGGTACGACCTGCCCCTCGGCAAGCGGCTTCCCCTGACCCGCGGCGCGGCGGGCAAGATCCTGATTGCCACGGCATCCGCGGACGAGCTTCAGCAGGTGGTGACGGCGGCGATCGCGGCCGGGCACGAAGACTCATCCTTCACGCCCGAGGTGCTGCGCTCCCGCCTGCCCGAGCCCGGGGCTGACTACGCATACTCTGCCGACGAACGTGCCACCGGGGTATTGTCAGTGGCCATTGCCGTGCAAAACAGGCTGGGACGTCCGAGTGAATCCATTTCCCTCACCAGCCCGGTGGAGGCAGCCAGCGAGGCCACGCTGAAGGCTGGCGTCCCCGAACTTCGGCGCGCCGCCGGCAGGCTATCCGAACTGCTCGAAGGTTCCGTCTACTAGCGGGCCCCGCCCCGACGCTACGCCGCCCAGCCCGGTGGCGTCGTTTCATGCACCCCCGGCTCCGACCTGTGCGCCGTAGGTGCGGCGGTTCGAGTACCGGAGGGAAACCACGCCGTTGCTGAACGTGCGCGTCTCCACGAGGCTGAGGTCCATCCGGACGTCCGGGTCCTCGAACAGCCGCCTGCCCCGCCCCAGGACCACGGGATTGACGAACACCTGCACATCGTCCACCATTCCCAGCCGCAGGAACGTGGAGGCCAAATTGACGCCACTGAGGACGATGTCGCCTTTGGTCCGCGCCTTCAGCTCCGCTATCTGTTCAGGCACGACGCCGGGGATCACCGTGGTGTTCCAGCCCGCCTCCGTAACGGTCCGCGAAAAGAGGTACTTGGGCATGTCGCGCCAGATCCCGCCGAACTCGACCAGGGCTGCAGGGAGGTCCGGATTCCTGTCGGCGGCGGGCCAGACACTCTCCATCAGCTCGTAGGTGACCCGCCCGTATATAAAGGCACCCGTCGCCCGGAACTGCCCGTTCAAGTAGCGGGATAGTACCTCGTTTACCAGGTGCCAGCTGATGTCCCGGTCCGGCCCTTCGAAGAATCCGTCCAGCGAGACCGACGACATCAACACGATCTTGCCCATTCGAGTACCTCCGGTGGCAGCGAACGGCAGCGTGGCCTTCGCCGTACCTTCCAGTGAAGCATCCTTGGGTCAGGGGCGACAGGGCCGAAAGGGTCTTTTGTCGGCCCTTCCCGCTACACTGGATTTATCGAACATATATTCGAATAAAGGTGTGTTGTGGGCGTTACAGTCGGTCCCCGCGTGATAGATGCGGGCGTCTCGTTGTTGTCGGTGCTGATCTCTCCCGTGCCGGTGGCGGCGGGCTTCCCGTCGCCGGCACAGGACTATTTTGATGGGCGGATCGATCTGAATGAGCACTTGATCAAGGACATCACCAGCACGTACGTGGTGCGGGTGTCCGGGGACTCGATGGAACGCGCCGGGATCAGCGACGGCGATGAACTGATCGTGAACCGGGCACTGGAGCCACGGGACGGCTGCGTGGTGATCGCCGTCCTGGACGGGGAACTCACGGTGAAGCGCCTGCGGATCACGTCCACCGGCGTCGTATTGCAGGCGGAGAACCCCCGCTACCCGGACATCAGGGTGCCCAGCCTCAGCGAGCTCACCATCTGGGGCGTGGCCACGCGGTGCCTCCACCATGTCTAAGCCGGCCCTGATGCGGCACATGCCGCAGATCGCGCACGTGGACGTGAACTGCTTCTATGCCTCCGCCGAACGGGCCTTCGACCCGTCGCTGGAAGGCCGGCCCGTGGTGGTGCTGTCCAACAACGACGGCTGCGCCGTCACCCGCTCCCCCGAAGCCAAAGCCCTCGGCATCCCCATCGGCGAGCCGTGGTTCAAACTCGCCCCACGGGCGAAGGAATGGGGACTTGTTGCGCTGTCCAGCAACTACGAGCTCTACGGCGACATCAGCGCCCGGGTCATGGAACTGCTGGGCCGCTACTCCGCCTGGCTGGAGGTCTACAGCATCGACGAGGCCTTCCTCGGCGTCAAAGGCGCCCCGGCCGAACTGCTGGCCCTCGGCCGGGAGATGAAGGCCGCCGTCCGGCGGAACGTCGGCGTGCCGGTTTGCGTCGGGATCGCGGCGACGAAGACGTTGGCGAAGCTGGCCAACAAGTGGGCGAAGCACAACCCCGCGTTCGGCGGCGTGTGCCACTGGGACTCCGTGCCCGCCGCCGACCGGGAAACGCTGATGGGCCGGCTGTCCGTGATCGAGATCTGGGGCGTCGCCACCCGGCTGACCAAACGGCTCAATGCCCGGGGCATCCACTCCATCCTCGACCTGTCCCGGGCCGATCCGGTGATGATCCGGGACCGGTTCTCGGTGGTCATGATGCGCACCGTCCTGGAACTGCAGGGCACCCCCTGCATCCCGATGGAAGAGGAACGGATCGGGCGGGACCAGCTCATCTTCTCCCGATCCTTCGCCACCGCGATTACCACTGCACACGACCTCAGGCAGGTCCTCTCCGTCTACGGCCAGCAGGCCTCGGCCCGGCTGGCCAAACACGACCTGCAGGCCAAAGTCCTCACCGCGTTCGCCGCCACCTCACACTTCAACCCCAACGACACCTCCTACCCCTCCGTCTGTGTGCCGCTGCCGATGCCCACCGCCGATCCCGTGATCCTGACCAGGGCCGCCCATGCACTCCTGCCCCTCATCCACGAAGGCGTGAAGTACGCCAAGGCCGGGATCATGGTCACCGACCTGCGGCCCACCGGCAACCAGGCACCCCTGTCCCTGTTCGAGAACCCGCACGAGGAACGCCACATCGGCAGTCTCCTGGAAGACGTCGCCCGCCGCTACGGCCGCGGCTCCATCGGCCTCGGCCACGCCGGCATCCGCAGCGGGCTGGACTGGACCATGAAACGGGACATGCTCTCCCCCGCTACACCACCCACTGGGACGAACTCCCCCTCGTCAAAGCCGCCTAAGCTTCCAGGCCCCCGAAGACTCCCCCTAGTTCGCGGCGAGTCCCGCGTAGAGCTTCTGGACGCGGGCCTTGATGTCGTCCCGGACCAGGCGCATGCGTTCCATGCCTTCGATGCCGCGGGTGGAGGGCTCGTCCGTTTCCCAGACCTCGAACCGGGTTCCTTCACGGGGTTCGAGCTTCGCCTCGGTGCCGAGGACAACGACGACGTCCACAGCCTCAAGCACGTCGTCGGTGACAGGCTTCGGGTGCTCGCCGGTGATGTCGATGCCAAGTTCCTGCAGGGAGTCCACGGACTCAGGGTTCAGGCCGGTCCCGGGCCTGGTTCCAGCCGAGTAGACGGTGACGGTCTCTCCAGCGAGGTCCCGCATGAGGCCGGCGGCCAATTGGGATTTGCCGCCGTTCTTGCTGCAGACGAACAGGACGGACGGCGTGGTGGGGGTTTCGCTCATGCGTTGGTTTCTTCTTTCTGATCAGCTGCCAAAAGTGACGCGGCGAGTTGCCTGATGCGCTCGTGTATCTGGTCGCGAATTTCCCGGACCTTCTCGAGTGTTTGCCCGGCGGGGTCGGTGAGGTCCCAGTCTTCATAGCGCTTCCCGGGGTAGATGGGGCAGGAGTCGCCACAGCCCATCGTAATGACCACATCGGAGGCCCGCACAACGTCGTCGGTCAGTGGTTTCGGGTA
Organism: Pseudarthrobacter sulfonivorans; assembly: GCF_031454915.1. Lineage (GTDB taxonomy): Bacteria > Actinomycetota > Actinomycetes > Actinomycetales > Micrococcaceae > Arthrobacter > Arthrobacter sulfonivorans_C. Next base: position 342,332 of record NZ_JAVDRS010000004.1, read on the forward strand.
GTCCTTGGTGAGATCCAGACCCATTTCGGACATCACGGTCAGCACGGCTGGATCGAGTTCGGACGCGGGCATGGAACCAGCAGACCGAACCCGGATTCTGCCTTTGGCCTCCACGTGGAGCAGCGCGGCGGCCATCTGGGACCGGCCGGCGTTCTGCACGCACACGAACAGGACCTCGGGGACCTCGGCGGCGACGGAGCCTTTGGACTTGGCCAGTGCGGCGAGCCGGTCGTTCGCAAAGTGCTCAGTCGTGGCAGGCAGGAAGGCGCTGATCTTGGCCGTCCGGGCCAGGGCCGCGTAGGACTCGAAGACATACCGCTCGACAGTCTCGGCGGCGAATGTCCCGGCAAAGCGGTCGGCCAGGCGGGCGCTGATCCGGTGCAGGAGCTCGGTGTTGTCCTGCAGGCCCAGCGTCGTTTCTTGGTGTTCAGTCATGGCAGTACTCCCTTGAGGTGCTTCCGGAACGGTGACGAACGTCGTCGTATTGGTGGTCAGACTTCGCCGGAACGGCCATGGGCCAGGCCGGTGGGGATGCCGATGAGCACCGGCTCGGGCGCGGCGCAGCAGCCGGTCTCCACCGAGCCGACAGTGACTGGTGTGGAGGCTGCCGGTAGGTCGCAGCTGGTGCCGGCGTCCGTGGAGCAGACCCCGGTTTCGGGGAGTTCGAGATGGACTGTGTCCGCAGCGGTCTGGTCGCCGGCCAACGCTGCGGCGACGGAGCGGACCTGTTCGTAGCCGGTGGCCAGCAGGAAGGTGGGTGCCCTGCCGTAGGACTTCATGCCTACGATGTAGAAGTCCTTCTCCGGGTGGGCGAGCAGCTTGGCACCGTGCGGCTGGACCGTGCCGCACGAGTGGAATTCGGGGTCGATCAGCGGCCCCAGCTGGGAAGGCGCTTCGACGGCGGGATCCAGGTCGAGCCGGAGCTCACGCAGGATATCCAGGTCGGGGCGGAAGCCTGTGCAGGGGACGATGATGTCGGTGTCCAGGGTCCGGCCGTCTGCCGCTTCGACGCTCACGTGGGTGTCCAGTGTCTTCAGCGCGGAGATACCGAAGCCGGTGTGCAGCTCGATGGTTCCCGCTTCGACGAGCCGGCGGAGGCGGGAACCGAGCTGGCCGCGGGCGGGCAGACCGTCGGAGTCTCCCCCGCCGTAGACCTTCTCGGCCGAAGGCCCGCGCACGGTCCACAGAATGGTGGTTCCAGGCTCTTCCTTGGCGAGGTCGGCGAGGCTGATCAGGGTGTTCGCGGCCGAGTGCCCTGCCCCGACCACCAGGACGCGGCGGCCCGCGAAGGAGGCCCGGTCCCGGCCGGTGACGTCTGGCAGGGGCGACGAAATCCGGCCGCCGGCCGCGTCCTCGCCGATGGCGGGCAGCCCGGAGGTGCCGAGCGGGTTGCGGGTGGACCACGTGCCGGACGCGTCGACGACGGCGGCCACCGTGTGGTCGCGGACCTCGCCGTCCACGTGCTCCACGCGAACGATGAACGGCGTGGTCTCGCGGTTGCGTGTGTGGGTTTTGTCCATGCCGGCACGGGTCACGGCCAGGACCTTGGCGCCGGTCTGCAGCCGGGAGGCGATCGCCGGGGTCGCGGCCAGCGGGGCGAGGTAGTTGTCGATGAGTTCCCCACCGTAGGGCAGTGCCGTCAGGCGAGGGGTCTCCCAGCCGGCGGCTTCAAGCAAACGCACGGCGGCGGCGTCGAGGTTGAACCGCCACGGTGAGAACAGCCGGATGTGGCGCCACTGTTCGATGGCGGATCCCGCCGTCGGCCCTGCCTCGAAGATCAGGGGCTCAAGGCCGCGTTCGAGCAGGTGGGCCGCCGTGGCGAGCCCCACGGGGCCTGCGCCGATGATGGCGACGGGAAGCTTCTTCACTGAATCCATGCTGTCCTCTGACTGGTCCGTTGCTGTGGAGCTGCGGGGTGGGTGCCTGCCGGATCCCCTGGGGTCCGGCAGGCGGGAGGGGCTAGCAGCAGTCCGGATCGTCCTCGTCGCAGCAGCCCGTGTCGGTGCAGCAGTCGGTGTCCATCCAGTTCACCCCCTCCCTTATTCGCGTTCAGGCGTGTGTTGTCTCTTCTGCCGGCGCGCTCTTCATGGAGCTGAGTTACTTGGCGGCCGGGATCAGGGACTCGATAAGTCCTTCGATGCGGGTCTTGATCTCGTCGCGGATCGGGCGGACGGCGTTTACGCCCTGCCCGGCCGGGTCCTCCAAAACCCAATCTTCGTAGCGCTTGCCGGGGAAGTACGGGCACTCATCGCCGCACCCCATGGTGATCACCACGTCGGATTCCTTCACGGCCTCGGTGGTGAGGACCTTCGGAATCTCTGCAGACATGTCGATGCCAAGTTCCGCCATCGCCTCAACGGCGGCCGGGTTGACCTTGTCCGCAGGCTGCGAGCCGGCGGACCTGACCTCGATATCACCCTTGGACAGCGTGGTGAGGAACGCCGCAGCCATTTGCGAGCGGCCGGCATTGTGGACGCATACGAACAGGACGGAGGGCTTTTTGGCGGTTTCAGTGCTCACGGTGTTTCTCCTGGAATCAGTTTGGGCGGTGGATCGGTCTGACTAAGATCGGGTGCCCGGACCGCCTGCTGACTAAATATTGATCCTTGTCGATGAATGCAGTATCGGACACTAGATTGATGATTGTCAATATTCATGAAATGCCGGTTAGGCAGCATGCAGACGGGGCGCCAGATCATGGACCCGGTGCGAAAGGTCAGCGAAGGCGCCCTCGAATGCTTCCTCCGTGTTCAGCCGCAGCGGATCCGGCACAGACCAGTGGATGCCCTTGAGGCCGGGCAGTTCCTCATGGGCGTTGTCGCACACCGTCACCACAAAGTCCTCGGCGCGCGCCACCTCGTCCAGCCGGCGCGGGGAAAGGTCTCCAAGATCGACGCCGTGGCGCCAGGCGACGTCGATCGCGCCCTGGGCGATGCGGTCTGCGGGGTGCGTGCCCGCCGAGACGGAGGGGATTTCGCTGGCCTGGTTCCAGAGCGCGACGGCGAGTTGGGACCGCGCGCTGTTGCGCGTGCAGACGAACAGCACACGACGGGTTCCGTGTTCACGCCCGGGCGCCAGCCCATCCAATGCGCCCGCAGCGAGCCGGACATAGCTCCGCCGCCTGTCCGCCTCCGAGCGCTGACGCGTCGCCAGGCCGGCGCCTTCCAGCGTGCTCAGATGGTGCGACAGCAGGTTCGACGGCATCCCGAGTTCGGCCTGCAGTTCCGTGGGGGAAAGGTCACCCAGGGTAAGCAGGTCCACGATGCGCAGCCGGGCAGGATCGGCGAGGGCAGCGTGCTTGGCAACCCGGGCCCGAAACTCGTCAACTGGCTCAGTACTCATTGTCTCAATTTTGACTGAGTTAATTTATTGCGTCAAGCTGTTTGCCATGACTTCCAACCAGCAGCCGCTGTGGCGCCGCGCCGTGGCCGAACTGCTCGGCACCAGTTTGCTCGTGATGATCGTGGTGGGCTCCGGGATCGCCGCCCAGCAACTCTCGCCCCATGACGTCGGCCTGCAACTGCTCCAGAACAGCACCGCCACGGTTCTCGGCCTGACCGTACTGATCCTCGTGCTCGGTCCCGTCAGCGGCGCGCACTTCAACCCTGTCGTTTCCTTGGTGGATTGGATCCTTGGCCGGCGCAGTGGAACCGGACTGACCCTGCCGGAGCTTGGTACGTATGTCGCGGCGCAGACGGTGGGAGCAATCAGCGGGAGCGTCATCGCGAACGCCATGTTTGAGGTGGGCACGTCCATCTCAACCAAGGACAGGGCCACCACCGGACACCTGCTGGGCGAGGTGGTGGCAACGGCCGGACTCGTGCTGCTGATCTTCTCCCTGGCCGCAACCAAGCGGGGCGTTCTTGCTGCTCCGGCCGTGGGCGCCTACATCGGGGCCGCCTACTGGTTCACGTCCTCCACATCGTTCGCGAACCCGGCCGTGACTGTCGGCCGGATCTTCAGTGACACCTTCGCCGGCATCGCACCCGCTTCCGTCCCGGGCTTCGTGGTGGCCCAACTGGTCGGCGCGGCCGCGGGCCTGGGCCTGCTCCTCATCCTGTTTCCGTCCGCCGCGAGCACCGCGGACGACGTCGTGCTTCCGCACTCCGCGGGCAAGGCCAGTTCCTAAAGGCTCGCGGAGCGGCCCCTGTCACGCGACTTATACATTGATGATGGTCAATATCCGGGCATAATGGGTACATGACAGCACTGCCCATCCTCGAACCGGCCACGGACGAGTCCTGCTGCACACCGGCCGGAGCCCCGGCACTCGGCGCGGATGAAGCCAAGCAGAAGGCACTGGTCTTCAAAGCGCTCGCTGATCCGAACCGGCTGCGGCTGCTCTCCATCATCAAGGCCGAATCCTCCGGCGAGTCCTGTGTGTGCGACCTGACAGAGCCGTTGGACCTTGGCCAGCCCACGGTCTCCCACCACCTGAAGATGCTGGTGGAGGCAGGGCTGTTGCACCGCGAAAAGCGCGGCACGTGGGCGTACTACTCCCTCGTACCCGGCGCCCTGGACGACGTCGCAGGCCTCCTGGCCGATCTCTGACTAAAGAAGTCCGCGCCAGGCACTAACGGTCGGTCTTGACCACCGTGAACAGCACCGCCGAGTCCTCTTCCGCTTCAAGGCTGTGCAGCCCGTCCGGGACGATCAGGAGGTCCCCGGCCTTGCCCTGCCAGGACTCGCCGCCCGCCTTCAGCCACACAGATCCCTTGAGCACATAGACCGTGGCCTCGCCGGGGTTCTGGTGTTCGCTGAGCTGCGTGCCGGCACGGAAGGCCATGACCGTCTGCCGCAGTTTCTTTTCGTGTCCGCCGAAGGCTGTGTCGGCAGCCCTCCCGCTGGGTGCCGCCACTGCGGCTGCGATCTGCTGACGGGCCAGGGCATCAAGCGATATCTTCTGCATGAGGCAACCGTACCCACGAATTGCCCGCTTAAGCCGGTCCGGACGCCGCGTTCCTGAGTCAGCCTCCCGAGCTCGCGGACCGCTATAGTCGCGGGGTGACTGCCACGACTTCCACCCTGACCGGCAACGTTCACCTGCGGGTGCTGCGCCCCTCCGACGCCGAGCCGATGCGGGCCGCCTACCACCGCAACCGGGACCACCTGGCTCCCTGGGAACCCGACCGGGCGGAGGAATTCTTCACCGCGGCGGGGCAGGGCAAGGTCATCGCATCCAAGCTGGACCTGCACGCGGTAGGGTCCGAGGTTCCATGGGTCCTGGTGGAGGAGGACCGGATCATCGGCGCAATCACCCTGACCGGCATTGTGCGGGGCCCTTTCCTCAGCGCCCACCTCGGCTACTGGGTGGACCGTGAAGTCAACGGCCGCGGCATCGGCTCGGCTGCCATCGCGTTCGCGGTTGATTTCGCGCGGCAGGAACTGGGACTGCACCGCCTCCAGGCCGCGACCCTGCCACACAACACCGCCTCGCAGAAAATCCTCCAGCGCGCCGGGTTCCACACAATAGGCCTGGCCCCCAGCTACCTGAAGATTGCCGGCACTTGGCAGGACCACGTCCTGTACCAGCACATCCTCTACTGAAGGGTCGGGGGCCCCGCCGCAGCGCTCTTCCTCGGGCCGGGCTCGCCACTTAGCGCGCAGGGCGGGAGCTCTGCGCAGGGAGAAAGTAATCGGTCAGGAAACCGGCCAGGACACTGGCCAGGATCACCGCGAGCCCCGGCAGGAGCGTCACGGGGCCAACGAAGTCGCGAATGTCCACCCTGAAGACAAGCGTCAGGAGGACCACGAGGAGGACGTAGGCGATCGCCAGCACCAGCCCCACCGTGGTGATGAAGGCCCCCCGCGTCCGCCTCTTCTTCTTGGGAAACTGCTTGGCGTACTCTTCGGCGGCGCCAAATTCGGCTTCCGCGGGAGTCCCGGCGGCGGCCTCATGCGCGCGTACTTCGTCGAGCGCTTCGGTGATCTCGGCTTCGGACAATCCACGCAGCCTCAGGTTGAAGGTCAAGTTCCGCTTGTAGCTCATGGCTGTTCCTGTCGGCTTGTTCGGATGTCGGTGAGGGCCTGGCTCATGCGGTGCCAGGCCGCCGTGGAGCGATCCAGTTCGTCGCGGCCTTGCCCGGTGAGGGTGAACTGCTTGCGGCCCGGACCTGCCTGCTCGTGCTGCCAGGTGTGCTCAACAAACCCCTGGTCCTCCAGTCTCTTCAACAGGGGGTACAGCGTTCCGCCCTTGAGGCGGACGAAGCCATGCTGCCGGAGGATCTCGGCGATGGCGTAGCCATGGCTTTCCCCGTGGCTGAGCACCCCGAGCACTGCCTGCTGGAGCGCCGCCCGGGTCAGGTCCGGGTTGAAGTCGATGCCTTCCATATCTAGATAGTGTAACTAACTAGATAGATGCACAATCCTTCCGTCGTCCGGGGCGCGCAGAGATTTCTAAGCAGGCGGGCCTCACACCACCAGCTTCGCCACCAGTTCCCCGCGGCTGCCCACCCCCACCTTGCCGAAGAGCGCCTTCAGGTGGTCGTGGACGGTATGCGGCGAAATGAACAGGTGCCGGCCAATGTCCACGGTGGAATTCCCGGACAGGACCTCCAGGCAGACCTCCCGCTCCCGTGCGGTGGCGCCATAAGCAGCCAGCAGCAGGCTGACCAGGTCATGGGTGGTGGCAGGCTCCACCGTCACCACCATCTGTTCAGGATCGTCGCCGGTGATGAGGCGGCTGGCCTGCAGCACCACCCAGTTGCCTCCGGAGTCGCGCATCCTGGCCCGCGCAGTCCCCGACGCCGCAGCATGTGCCTGCGCCGCCACGGCATACAGCGTCATGGTGAAGCGGCCGGGCGCCGCATCTTCCACTTCAGCGAGCCAAGCCGTCGCCGCCGCGGTGGCTGCACGCAGTTCACCATGCGGGCCGGCGATGACAATCACAGGCCCGACGGCGGGTGGCCGGGACGGGTGCGCAACCCGCACCGCGATGCGGCTCGCCGCCGCCAGCGTCGCCGCTATGGCGCCGAGGAATTCCAGCTCGCGGTCGGTAAAGTCCTGCCCGTGCTCCCGGAAGAGGCTGCCTACTCCCCAGCACGCGTCGTCCACACGGAACGCCGTGCGCAGCTCATGTTCCAGGCCCTGCGGCACCAGCAGGTCGTTGATCCGGACGCTGCGGGCCACGTCCCGGTGCGGGGCATCGGAAATCCTGGCGACGGGGTGCGGACGGCGCAGCAGCTCTGCGAAGGTGTTCGGTTCCTGGCCGGTGTATTCGGATTCCGCGAAACGGATGGCGTATTCCTCGGTCACCTGCCACGGCCGCCAGTTGGTAATTGACGTCATCACCAGCGTGTCAGGGTCCACGCCGGCCCAGCAGGCCTGTTCGAACGGCACTGTCTGCCGCACAACGGCGAGCGCCGAGGCGTAGAGGCCGGCCAAGTCGAGCCCGCTGGTGGCCAGCGCGGCAATCTCCGCCCTGGCATGCTCAGCGCGCTCCTCCCACATACCTCCAGTATCCGGCCAGACAGGCAGGCTGCAATCCCCCAAATCGGGGGTATGGGCAGTGCGCACAAACCCCCGGTGAGGGGATCGCAGGGGCGAGCACCGGCGTCGTACCCTTCCTGCATGAACACGGTCACCCAGCTTTTCGCGGTGCTCGCCGCCCTGATCCACATCGCAGTTTTTCCGCTCGAAAGCTTCTTCCTGCGGCACCCGGGCGCGCAGAAATTCCTCAGCACGCCCGCGGCCAACGTCCCAGCGGTGATGATGTGGGCCATCCCCACCGGTTTCCGAAATCTCATGATCGGGCTCGGCGCCATCGCGGGTGTTCTGGCCGTGAACGCCGGGTACATGGTGGTGGGCTACACCTTGGTGATCTACTGCTGCGTCAACATGGTGCTGACCGGAGCCACCATGGCGCTCGCGGACTGGCTGGGGCACTACCCGCGCCGGGGCGAGAGCATTCCAGGCACCCTGGGCTCCACAGTGCCGCCGCTGATCGCCCTCGCGGCGTTGCTTTTCTGACCGGCCAGCAACTGACCGGCCAGCACACGCCCTACTGTCCGGGAGCCCGGTAGGACGGCGTCTTCTTGGCCGCTTCGTCGATGTCCTCCACCGACATGAGGGGTTTCAGATGCACCTTGACGTTTCCCGTGGAGTTGATCATCAGTGAAAGGGCTGCAGCACTCGCATCGTCCGGGACCTCGAAAACGCCGAGGACGTCGGTGTCCCCGAAAGCGTAGTAGAAGCACTCGAGCGATCCGCCGACCGATTTGAGGGCGTCCGTCAGCGCGTCGCGCCGCTTCGTGCCGCCTTCGCGCATGAGCCCCTTGATTCCCTCGCCCACGTAATTCGCTTCGAACAGATACTTGGTCATCATCTTTCCTGTCCCGTGATGTCCAGGACGCGGGCAACCCAGCGTGTGCCTGGTACCCCGTGAGGGAGGGTCCTGGAGCCGGTCCCCGAGTGGGCCCGTGGGCACAGCCTAGGCCTCCATCCGGCGCGCTGACAACAGCCGCCTGAAAGTCCCGGCACGCGCCGGGCCGGATGCGTTGGCACCCGGCCCGGCAACGGCCTAGCTGAGGTATCCGTTCGGGTTGAGGACGTACTTGGTGGCCGCACCGGCGTCGAACTCGGCATAGCCCTTGGGGGCGTCATCCAGGGTGATCGCCTTCGCATTGACGTTCTTGGCGATGCTCACCTTGTCATGCAGGATGGCCATCATCAGCTGCCGGTTGTACTTCATCACCGGGCACTGTCCGGTGGTGAAGCTGAGCGACTTCGCCCAACCGGTGCCCAGGCTCAGGCTCAGCGCGCCCTTCTTGGCGGCCTCGTCCACGCCGCCGGGATCGCCGGTGACGTAGAGCCCAGGAATGCCCAGCGCACCGCCGGCTGCGGTGATCTCCATCAGCGAATTCAGCACGGTGGCAGGGGCTTCCTTGGCGTCATGGCCGTGGCCGCGGGCCTCGAAACCGACCGCGTCCACGCCGCAGTCCACCTCCGGGACGCCCAGGATCTGCTCGATCTGGTCCGCCGGGCCGCCCTCGCTGAGGTCAATCGTTTCGCACCCGAAGCTGCGCGCCTGCGCGAGGCGGTCCTTGTTCAGGTCCCCAACAATTACGACGGCGGCACCCAGCAGGTGCGCGCTGGTGGCCGCTGCGAGGCCAACAGGTCCGGCGCCGGCCACATACACGGTGGAGCCGACCCCCACCCCGGCGGTGACTGCGCCGTGGAAGCCCGTGGGGAAAATGTCGGACAGCATGGTCAGGTCCATGATTTTTTCCAGGGCCTGGTCCTTGTCCGGGAACTTCAGCAGATTCCAGTCCGCGTACGGGACCAGCACGTAGTTGGCCTGGCCGCCCACCCAGCCGCCCATGTCCACGTAGCCGTAGGCGCTGCCCGGACGGTCCGGATTAACGTTCAGACAGATGCCGGTTTTGCGTTCCTTGCAGTTCCGGCAGCGGCCGCAGGCGATATTGAAGGGCACCGAACAGATGTCCCCCACTTTGATGAACTCGACGCCGGGGCCAACCTCCACCACCTCGCCGGTGATCTCGTGCCCCAGCACCAGGTTGGGCGGTGCCGTGGTGCGTCCGCGGACCATGTGCTGGTCCGAGCCGCAGATGTTAGTGGCGACGGTTTTCAGGATGACCCCGTGCGGTACCGAACGCCCCACATTCGCGGGGTTCACGCCCGGCCCGTCTTTTAGTTCGAAGCTCGGATAGTCAATGTCGATCAGTTCAACCTTGCCCGGTTCCTTGTAGGCAACGGCTTTGTTCCCTGTCATCAGTGCTCTCCTCTGGTCAGCACGGCCCGGTGGGGCCGCCATGATTCATGAGTGTTGTGATGGATCCTCGCGTGCAGGGGCCTGCCCATGTCTTGAGCAGCCGGATGTTATTCCTGGCGTTGGAGGTCCCGCCAGTCTAGGCACGCCATCCGAAGGGGTCCATAGCCGGAACCCCCTATCTGCTCCCCTTCCAGCGGGCCTTCCGCGCTGCGCGCACGACGCAGGGCCCCACCGGTGCCAGATCTCCGTGGGACAGGACCTGGCGAGCAGATTGCAGGCAACGCGATCGAGCTCATCGTGAACCCCGGCAGGGAACCGCAGATCCGTAAATCGATGCCGTCCCTGATTCCCAGGCAGTCCAGCGGACCCCCGCGGCGGCCTGCCAGCTAGCCAGCCTTAGCCGTCACATCACCATTGCGTCCATCGCCGCCGGTGTGAGTGCCACGCCCAGCGCGATCACGGCCAGCGCTACCGAGACGGAGCGGTTGGCCAGCCGTTTCCAGGGCAGCATCTTCTCCGCGGCGATGAAGGCGCCGATCAGCGCCATCCAGCTGAGGCTCATCACGCCCAGCGCAAACAGCGCCGCCATGAGCGCCCAGCAGCACGCCACGCACCAGGCACCGTGTTCCACACCCATGCGAAGCGCACCGCCGTAGCCGGGCCGCATGCGGTGCAGGATGAAGTCCATGGGCGACCGGCACTTCATCAGGCTGACGTTCTTGGCGGGCGTGAATTGGTACACGGCCGCCAGCAGGAGGACGCCGGCCGCCACGTAGCGGCCGCCCTGGTCCGGGGCGAAGACCCCGGGAGCCAGCCACGCGACCCACTGGTACAGCGAGTAGGCCACCAACCCGAATGCCGTCCAGGCGACCAGATAGCCGGCCACGAATACTGCGGTGGATCCTGCCGGCGCGTAGCGCCCCGCCTCACGCCGGTGGCGCTGGATCCGATGGTAGGCAACCACCATGGGTGCCACGGATGGGAACATCATGGCCGCGAGCATCACCACCCAGGTAATAGTGAAGAACCCGAGGGGCCCGGGATCCGTCCAACTGCCCATGTCCATGCCATTGAGCTGCGTTGCCGTGAAGATCCAACTGGCCGCTGCCAGAACCAAAAGGACCGCGATCAGACCGGCCTCCCTCGGATCCACGCGGGAGGCCTGCGCCCCGGTCTGCACGGTCCCTCTCCTGAACAGCTTCCTATGTTCCATGAGGTCCGCCGGGCTAGCCTCTGCCCTTCGGGGCGCCCTCAGCCATTTCACTGGCGAACGTGAAGTCCGACGTTTCGCCGTAAATGCCGTCGAACTCCAGGCCGAACAGTTCCGTATGCCCGGGGCCCTTTCCGATCCGGAACTCCGGGGCAAAGCCATACATCGCGTTCTTCACCGTGGTCACACCGCCATCTGGTCCGGGCAGGGGCTCAAAAGTGAACTGGGCACGACCGGCCACCGAACCGGAAGGCCTGTCGCCGCCAGCAAACGTGACACCGCCGCGCTCGACTCCCAGCCATTCGCCGTACAGCCCGGCAAGGTCCCCGAAGGGCCCGCCGGCCTGCCCGCGAAGAATCGTTTCCAGGGCGCTCACCTGGGCATCGGTTGCGGATTCGTCGACGACGGCCCCCACCTTCCAGCCGCCCGCGGTCAGATGCGTAGGGAACCAGTTAAGGAACGCGAAGTCGACGCCGGACAGGTCAGTGTCATCGAGGTTTCCTTTCGCGATATGGAACACATTCAGTCCGCGGCACTCGCCGTCGGGCCCGGTGGGCATGCCGTCCACAGGGCACGGACAAATTAGTTGGCACGTGCAGTTACCCACGTACGTACCTGACATTTCCCAGGACACAGTTCCCTCCTCGCTGGCGCCGTCGCCAAGCAGAAGCGGCCCGGAACAGGCGCCTAAAATACGTAGGAACGGGGCGGAAGGCCACGTTAAGGCAGACGTTAATCCTGTGGCAATGGGGTGTCAATACACCGCGAGTTTTAGGGGCCAGCCACCCTGCCAAGCACCATGTTCACGGGTTCCTCTCCAGCCTGCAGCAGCCCGATTTGCTTCCGGATCAGCCGTGCCATCCGCGGCAGCATGGCGGTGCTCGCGCCGCCCACATGGGGAGTGATCAGGACGCCGGGCACAGTCCACAGCGGGTGGTCCCGCGGCAACGGTTCCGGGTCCGTCACGTCCAGGGCCGCCCGCAGCCTGCCGGTGGAGGTCTCGCGGAGCAGGGCGTCGGTGTCCGCCACAGGACCGCGCGCCACGTTCACCAGCAGCGCCCCGTCGGGCATTGCGGCAAGGAACTTGCCATCCACGAGGTGCCGGGTCTGCTCGCCCAGCGGCACGCTGACCACCACGATGTCGTGCAACTGCAACTGCTCGTAAAGGTCCTCAATCCCGTAAATCCGGCCCCGTTCATCGTCACGGCCACGGCTGGCCAGCCGGGTCACGTCGGTCTCGAACGGCAGCAGCCGGGCCTCAATCGCTTTCCCCACTCCCCCGTAGCCCACCAGGAGCACGCGCCGGTCCGCGAGGCTGGAGCGCTGCCGGTTATCCCAGGTGCCCGTCGCAGCATTCCGCACGAAGTCTTCGATCCCCCGCTGGCTCGCGATCATCATGCCCAACGCAAGTTCAGCCGTCGAGGTTTCGTGGACTCCCGCAGCGTTGGCAAAACGGCACCCCGCGGGCAGAACCGCCGCGACGCCGTCGTACCCGATCGACTGACTCTGCACCAGCCCCACGTCGAGACCGGCGAGCGCGGTCAGCGCGTCTGGTTTGCCCATGTACGGCGGCACCACCAGATCGAACGCGTCCGACGGCACCTCGCCGGTGAAGTCCCACACGAAGAGCTCGACGCCGGCGGGCGGCTCCACCGCGTCCGCCAGCTCCTGGCTGGGCAGGCTGACCCGTAGTTTCCGTGATGCGGCCAAAGCAGACATGCAGGCTCCCTCTCTTGACTCCCCTGACAGTTAACCAGCATTGGCGCACTGCGGGTAAGTGTGGCTCCCTCCGGCGGTTCTGACGGAGGGTATCCAGCTTCGTTGACACTCCTTGGCGGCGGGCATCTACTTAAATTGGCTTCTCAAGCAGAAGCCGACACCACGAAGCGGCTCACGCTTCCGTGCGGCCGCCTTAGTACAAATGGAGGTCGAAAATGGGACAGGCACGCGAGGTCATGGACCGCGCAACAGATGCCATGAATGCACACGATAAAGACGCGCTGGTGGGGTGCTACGCCGATGACGCCGTGGGCGTCACCCCGGATGAAGGCCAGCTCAGCGGGCGGGACCGGGTCACCAACTACCTTTTCCAGCTCTGGGAAGCATTCCCGGACCTCGCCTACGAGTCTGCCGCTAAGTACGAGGCCGAGAATGTGGCCATCGATGAAGGCATCGTTACCGGGACCAACACCGGGGCACTGAAGACGGCCACCGGTGAAGCACTGCAGCCCACCGGCAAGCAGATCAGGGTCAGAGGATGCGACATCGCGCATGTGGAAGGAGGGCTCATCAAAACCCACCACTTCTACTTTGACCAGCTGGAGTTCCTGGGACAGCTCGGACTACTTCCCGAATCCATGACAAGGCAAATGTCCAGCCATTGAAAGGGCGCTGATGGCGGCTGGCGGGCAACGGCGGCGTTGTCCGCCAGCCGCTACTTCGTCCAGCCGGATTTCTGCAGCCAGTCCGTCAGGACCGGCAGAACCACGGCACTGCGCATCGCACCCATATGGTCCAGGCCCGGCAGAATCCGCACGTCCCAGCCCGCCTCGGCAAGCGCACCCTGATGCCTGGCCAGCGGCTCCCCGATGGCCACGCGCACACCGCCCCACACCGGCTTGTAGTCAATGTGGTCCTCGGCGCCGGCGAACGCGAGGCCCGGCACGGTTGGCGGGAGCCTGACCGCCCCGGGCCGGTCAGCCGAAAGCACGGCGGCGGCGTCGTCAAAGTCCTGCAGTGCCTCGTAAAGGGTGACGAACTGCTGGGTCTGCGCCTCGGTGGTCTGGACCGACACCGAATCCCAATCACCTGGCTCGGGTTCAGGCGCCGGCCCGGCCGGTTCGCCCGCAGATTTCACGGACAGTGCGTGCGCTGCCCGGGTGACCGCCAGCATGCTCCGGTACGGGCCCTCTGCCGGCGGGAAGCCGCCCATGGCGAGCGCCCGGAGGCGGTCGGTGCGGAGCGCGAGCTGGAGGCCGGCCAGTGCGAGCCAGGAGTAGCCGTAATAGGCAAACGTGCCGGCGCCGCCGGCATCGGCAATGGCCAGGAGATCGGCAGCGATGTTCCCGGGAGTCAGCGTGGAGGCTGCAGGGTTGGCCATCCGGTGTGCTTCGTAGTCCGCCGCGATGACGCGGTTGGTCGGTGCCAGCCCGTTGATGAGATTCGGTCCCAGGTCAGGGTCCGCTCCCCACTGGCGCAGCGTCTCCGCCTCCGCCGCGGTGTGGGGCGCCAGGCTGACCGGCAACAGGATGGCAGGCCCGTCACCCTGGATGGTGACGGCGATAATTGAGCCATCGTGGAGGACGGCTTCGTTGTGCTCAGCCATGGGCGTTCCTTCCCTATCCGGCCTTCAGACCCTTCGCATACGCGGCCTGACCCACATGCTGAAGGCAGTCCGCGATGGTGCTGACCAGCCGCACGCCCAGGGTGACGGGCGGGTCCCAGCGCTTGTCAACCACCCGGTCCAGGTCCTGGTCGGTGAGTGTCCTGACAAACTCCACCGTCTGCCGGTGGACGGCGTCGTAGTACTCGAGCAGCAGCACCGCCGGTGCGCGCACCGCATCCACCTGCTCGGACGAATGGCCATACCCTGTGTCACGGGTGCGCAGTGGCAGGTCGAAACGGGCCACAAAGTCCTGCGCGGTCCAAACCTGCTCAAGGTCGGCGGCGGAGGCCACTTGGGCATCCTCCACCCGGCTAAGGTGCCAGACCAGCCACGCAACCGAGTTCCCCGTGCCGGCCGGCCGCCGCACCAGGGACCCGTCGTCGAGCCCTTCAAGCGTGGCCTCCACGGTTTCCCTGATCCGGCCGAACGCATCCAGCAACAGTCCGTTGGATTCCATCGGGTCCCCCTCAAGGTGTCGCCTTTTCGCTGAGCCACCATGCTTGCACGTGCGCCCCACCGGCGGATAGACCGGATCTTGCACACCCCACAGGACAAACTCTTGACGGCCTGCACAACGAAGGCCACCATGTGAATCGCGGCGGCTCCACACGCTCCCCACCGGACTGGCCGGCCTCAAAGGAAACCACCATGAGAAAAGTGACCGTCACCAACAACCTCTCGCTGGACGGTGTGATGCAGGCACCCGGCCGTCCAGATGAGGACACCCGCGGAGGCTTCCAGCGTGGCGGCTGGGCGCTGCCCTACAACGACGAGGTCATGGGCCGCGTCATGGGCGAGGGCATGGCGCAGACAGGTGCCCTTCTGCTTGGCCGGCGCACGTACCAGGACTTCGCAGGCTACTGGCCCCACCAGAAGGACAACCCCTTCACCGAGGTCCTGGACAACGTCCAAAAGTACGTGGCCTCGACCACGCTGACCGAACCGCTTCCCTGGCAGAACTCAACGCTGCTCAAGGGTGATGCGGCCGACGCCGTGGCCCGCCTCAAGGAACAGCCGGGACCGGACATCGCCATCCTGGGCAGCGGTGAGCTGATTCAATCGCTGCGGGCAAGGCACCTCATTGACGAGTACGTGCTCATCATCCACCCGCTCATTCTTGGTTCGGGCCGCCGCCTGTTCCCGGACGGTGCCCCCGCAGCGCTCCGGCTCACCAACAGCGTCACCACAACCACCGGCGTGGTTATCGCTATGTACCAGGCCGCCTGAGCGGCGCTACACACCTGGGCTGGTTTCCGCTCCAGGCACCTCCGAGGCCGTGCCACTATTCGGGAGTGTCGACGGCCAGGCTGAGGCGGTCCACCCCGTGCATGGCATCGGCGGCCCTGACCAGGGTCAGGTGGGAGAAGGCCTGGGGAAAGTTCCCGGCCATCCGGTCCTCGTCCGTTGCGTATTCCTCGCTGAGCAGGCCGAGCTCGTTGGCAAACCCCACGAGCCTGTCCATCAGGATCTTGGCCTCGGCCTGCCGGCCGGTGCGCGCATACTGCTCCACGAGCCAGAAGGAGCAGGCGAGGAATGGATGTTCGCCCGGTTCCAGGCCGTCCACACCGCTCTCTGTCCGGTAGCGCAGCAACAGGCCCTCGCCGGTCAGGAGCTCCTGCTCCAGCCGTCTGACCGTGCCGAGCATGTGCTCATCGTTGTAGGGGAGAAAACCGACCTGGGGCATGACCAGCAGCGCCGCGTCCGTTTGCGTACCGCCATAGGTCTGCGTAAAGGAATCGATGCTCCGGTTGAATCCCTCGCGCATGATCTCCTCCCGCAGCCGGTCACGGAGCTGCTCCCACTTGGCCGCATCTCCCGCCAGTCCGTGGATCCGGACCGCCCGGACCCCGCTGTTGAAGGCGGCCCACATCATCACCCGCGAATGGGTGAAGTACTGTGCCTCACCGCGCATCTCCCACAGGCCAAAGTCCTTGTCATCGAAGTGTTTTTCGACGAATCCCAGGAGTGCCTGCTGCAGGGCCCAGGAGAAATGGTCCTCCTTGCCTCCCGCCATCCGCAGCCGTTCCAAGGCCACCATCACTTCGCCAACAACATCGGCCTGGAACTGGGATACGGCCGCGTTTCCAATCCTGACAGGCTTGGAGTCTTCGTAGCCGGGGAGTTGGGCGAGTTCGCGTTCCGGGAGCTCCCGTTCTCCCCCCACCCCATACATGATCTGCATCTGCTCGGGATCCCCGGCCAGGGCCCGAAGCAGCCAGTTCCGCCACTGCAGTGCCTCCGTCTCATAGCCATGGGTCAGCATCGACTCCAGCGTCAGCGCCGCATCCCGCAACCAGCAGTACCGGTAGTCCCAGTTCCGCGGCCCACCAAAATCCTCGGGGAGGGACGTGGTGGGCGCTGCCACAATGCCGCCCGTATCAAAATGCGTCAGGGCCCGCAGCACCAACAACGAACGCTTCACCGCACCCCCATACGCGCCGTCCTGCCGGCAGTGACTTCCCCAGCGGCTCCAATAATCAGCCGCCTCGTCAAGGGCGGCATCAACGTCCGTCGCCGCGGGCAAGGGCCGGTGCGAGGGAAACCATGCCAGTTCAAAATCCACCTGCTCACCCTCCGCAACCAGGAATACCCCCTCGTGCCCGTGCGCATGGGCCTGCGGAAGATGAGGCCCCCGCAGCGCGAAAGCATCCGGACCGGCCATCGCCAACAGCACCGGCGCCGCCGCCTGCGCATTATCGCGCACCCGGCTCACCCACGGCAGGACCGTTGAATACCCCGGCCGGATTCGAAGCTCCTGGCGCATCTCGACGCTGCCTTCCAACCCGGTAACCCGGCGGACAAGGGATGATCCGCTGTCCCCCAGCGGCATGAAATCCGTCACCAGCACGGACCCGCCACCGGTCCGCCAAACGGTTTGCAGCACAAACGTCGAGTCAACATAGCGCCGATCCGCAACCACAGCGTCCGCCTCACTGGGCGCCAACAGCCAACGGCCATGCTCGTCCGTGCCCAGGATCCGGCTAAACACCGACGGAGAATCGAAACGCGGGAAACAAAGCCAATCCACGCTGCCATCCCGGGAAATAAGAGGCCCGGTCTGAAGATCCGACAGCAACGCATAATCCTCGATGGGAGCAGCCATGCACCCCACTCAACCACAAATTTTCCAACCCGGTTAGGCCCCTTCGTCTGTCCAACCTGACCGTCACGGAACCAACAAACCGACAGCTTCCTATCAAAAAGGGTGGGTTAAACCATCCCGAATCAGCGTTACCCCTACCCGCGAATGACAGGACGATAGAAGCCAAGCCCACCCCATCGGCGGCTACCAGTCCCAGCAGTCCACTACCTAGCGAGAAAGACCGATCGACATGACACGAGAAGAAGCCTACGCAGGGTGCCCCTCGGATTCGTACGTGGAATTCTATGGCGGCCAGTGGCTCGTAGTCCCATTTGCTCCCGTCCAGCAGCCTGCCTTTTTCACGTGTCTGCCAGGCGACGGCCGTGTCACTCGCCATTGAGCGCTGGGCGACCAGCCGCGACATGTACTGAGCGTTCACGGCCCGTACCGGCCTTCTCTTTCCGCCCATTCTTTTGACGCCTGCGAACCCTTAGAGTTTCGACAGGCTCAACCTCCGGAATGGCAGGAAAACTCGCCACCGGAACGGCGAGGAAGGAACGGTGTTGTGGAGAAAGCAATCCCCCTGGAACGCATGGTGTTCTTCAGCGATGCAGTCTTCGCCATCGCCTTGACGCTTTTGGCGCTCGACCTCAAACTCCCCCTCGGAATTCCACCAGACCGCCTGAATGCCGAGCTCATTGACGGCCTTCCGGAATTATTTGCCTTCGCCTTGTCGTTCGTCATCATCGCCCGCGTATGGATGTCCCACCACACTGACTTCTTCCGCATCCGGGACTTCAGCCCCGGGCTCGCCTGGCTGAACATGCTGCTGTTGTTTTTCATTGTGATGCTGCCCGCCACTACGTCGGTGCTCAGCGATTACGGCGGCAATCCGAGCCCATGGCCAAGCGTCCTTTACGCCGCGACCATTTCCGGCGTCTACCTTTCGCTCGCCGGCATGTGGAGCTACGCCTGGCGCAAAGGACTGACGGATGACAGCGTGGACGCACAGGAACACCGGCGGATCTTCCGGGGCAGGATGACTGCCCCTGCGGTCTTTCTCGTGAGCATCCCGGCCGCATTCATCCTGGGCAGCAACACCCCATATGTATGGTTCCTTATCCTGCCCGCCGCCCTCATCTCCCGACGGTTGTCCGGCCGCAAGGCAGGCGTACGCTGAAGGCTGCCGGGCCCTGAGGCCCGGCAGCCAATGCCTGTCAGCAAAAACCTCTCAGTAGGAGCGGGGCAGGCCCAGGACCTTGGTGGCCACGAAGCTCTTGATCATGTTGTTGTTGACCGGGGCGACCTGGAACATACGGGTTTCGCGGAACTTGCGTTCGACGTCGTACTCATCCACGAAGCCGTACCCGCCGTGGGTGTCGAGGCAGGCGTTGGCGGCGGCCCAGCTGGCTTCGGAGGCGAGGTGCTTGGCCATGTTGGCCTCTGCGCCGCAGGGCTCGCCGGCGTCGAAGAGCCGGGCGGCTTCGTAGCGCATCATGTCCGCGGCGCGGACCTTCATGTACGCGTCGGTGATGGGGAACTGCACGCCCTGGTTGGTGCTGATTTTGCGGCCGAACACTTCGCGGCTGTTGGCGTAGTCCACGCCGCGCTTGGTGAACCAGTAGCCGTCGCCGATTGCCTCGGAGGCGAGCAGGATGCGTTCGGCGTTCCAGCCGTCGATGACGTAGCGGAAGCCGTTGCCCACCTCGCCTATGACGGCTGATGCCGGGACGCGCATGCCGTGGTAGTGGATCTGGTTGGTGGCGTAGTTGAACATGGTGCGGACCTTGACCACTTCGAGGGTGTCCGGCTGTTCGGCCCGGACCTGGCGCAGGTCTACAAGGAAAAGGGTCAGGCCGTGGGTCTTGTCGGTGCCTTTGCCTGCGGGCTTTTCGGAGGTGCGGGCGAGGACGAAGAGGAGGTCGGATTCGTCGATGCGGCTGGTCCAGCTCTTGTGGCCGGTGATGACGAAATCGTCGCCGTCGCGCACGGCCGCGGTTTCGATGCTGGTGGTGTCTGAGCCTGCCTTGTCTTCGGTGATGGAGAAGGCCTGCAGCCGCAGCGTGCCGGCGGCGATCTGCGGCAGGTACTCGTTCTTCTGGGCCGCGTTGCCGTGCCGGAGCAAGGCACCCATGGTGTACATCTGCGCGTGGCATGCCGCCGAGTGGCCGCCGGACTTGTTGATTTCCTCCATGATGACACTGGCCTCGGTCAGGCCCAGACCCAGGCCGCCGTACTCAGCGGGGATGAGGGCGGAGAGCAGGCCCGCCTCGGTGAGCGTGTCCACGAACTCCTGCGGGTAGCGCCGGTTGCGGTCCGTCTCGCGCCAGTACTCGTCCGGGAAGCCTTCGCAGAGAATGCGGGTCTGCTCACGCAGCTGGTCCAGTCCGGCGGTGAGGGTTTGCATCGGTGCTCCTTCGAAACGTTGCTGGCGACCTTCCGTCACCTCTGGAACATGACGATACGCCAATATATTAGGAATTGGCAAGAGTCGCTTTATGCCTTGGTCTGCATGCAGAATCCTTGACAATGCGAGGTATCCGACGGGAGACTTGGCAGGGAGAAGTAATATATTGAAGCAAGGAGAGATCAATAATGACCGACGAAGCAACCCAGTCTGCAACAACCGAAGACCGCGTAGTGGAGGGCTGGACAGGCCGCCTGTTTGAAGACTTCGCCCCCGGCGACATCTACTACCACCCCTTCGGCAAGACGGTGACGGAGGCGGACAACCAGTCCTTCACGCTCATGACGCAGAACGTGGCCAAGACCCACGTGGACCGCAATTTTGCCAAGGCCACCGAGTTCGGATTGCCGCTGGTCAACTCCACCTTCACGCTGGCGCTGGTCACCGGCCAGTCCACCATCGACCTCTCCATGAACGTTTTCGCGAACATGGGCTGGGACGAGGTGCGCATGCCGAACCCCGTCTATGAAGGCGACACCATCTACTCGCGCTCCAAGGTCCTCTCCGTTCGGGAATCGAAGTCCCGCCCCTACCTCGGCCTGGTCACCGTCGCCACCGAGGGCTTCAACCAGGACAGCAAGATCGTGATCAGCTACCGCCGCACGTTCATGGTGTACCGGCAGGGCCACCTCCCGGGCGTCGAATCCGCCCGCCCGGATGAGTCCTCGCTGCCCTCGATCGGGGACTTCCAGTGACGGCGCCCGCAGGCCTCACGGCAGCCGGCCTCACCGCCACGGAAACTGTCGCCGCAGCCGTCACCGCCTTGTTCGTCCCCGGTGACCGCCCCGAACGGTTCGCCAAGGCAGCCGCCACGGGCGCCGGCGTCGTGATCATCGATCTCGAGGACGCCGTCGCCGCGGAGGCGAAGTCCGCTGCGCTGGCCGCTGCGGTGGAGGCTGTGGCACCATCCGACGGCGGCGCAGGAGTGCGTGCGCTGGTGCGGGTGAACCCGCAGGGTTCCGGGCATTACGACGCCGACATCACGTTGCTGCTCTCCGCCGCCCAGGCGCCGGGGTCGGGTCTGCTGGGCATCGTGGTGCCGAAGGCCGAAGATCCCGGCGCCCTGCGGCAGCTGCGCGCGGACATGCCAAAACACCTTGCCCTCGTCCCCCTGGTCGAATCCGCGCTCGGCGTGGTGAACGCAGTGGAGCTGGCCCGGGTGCCGGGCGTGACCCGGCTGGCGTTCGGCGCCATCGACTTCGCCCTGGACATCGACGCCGACGGCGGGGACCGGTTCCTGGACCATGCCCGGGCCCAGCTGGTCCTGGCCTCCCGCGCTGCCGGCATCGCCGCGCCGCTGGATTCACCCTCCACCGATATCAAGGACACCACCCGCGTGGCGGAGTCAGCCCGGCTGGCCCGGAACTTCGGCTTCGGCGGCAAGCTCTGCATCCACCCCGCCCAGCTGGCCACCGTGCACGGGGCGTTCGCGCCCACGGAGGCAGACGTAAAGTGGGCGCTGTCCGTGATCGGCGCCGAAGGCGGCGCCGCCCAGGTCGATGGCCAGATGATCGACCGCCCCGTAACCGAGCGGGCCAAACGGATCCTGCAGCGCGCAGGGAAGGAACAGTAAATGGGACGCCTACCCCTGGCGGGCATCACCGTCATCTCCCTGGAACAGGCCGTCGCGGCCCCGTTCGCCACCCGGCAACTCGCCGACCTGGGCGCCCGGGTCATCAAGGTGGAACGCGACACCGGGGACTTCGCCCGCGGATACGACACCAAGGTCCACGGCATGGCCAGCTACTTCGTGTGGCTGAACAGGTCCAAGGAGAGCATCGTCCTGGACCTCAAATCCGACGAAGGCATGGCCGTGCTGCGCAAGCTCATCTCCACCGCTGACGTGCTGGTCCAAAACCTCGCACCCGGCGCCATCGAACGCCTGGGCCTGGGCCCGGACGAGGCCTTGGCCCTGAACCCGCGGCTGATCCACGCCTCGATCTCGGGCTACGGCCGCGGCGGGTCCTACGAGCAGAAGAAGGCCTACGATCTGCTGGTCCAGTGTGAAGCAGGCCTGCTCAGCGTCACCGGCACCCCGGACTCGCCCGCCAAGGTGGGCGTGTCTATCGCCGACGTCTCCGCCGGCATGTACGCCTACTCGGGCATCCTGACCTCACTGCTGCAGCGGGCCACCACCGGCCGCGGCGACGTCCTGGAGGTCTCCATGCTCGAAGCACTGGGCGAATGGATGGCCCAGCCGTACTTCTACGCCCAATACGGCGGGGCCCCGCCCGCCCGCGCCGGCGCCCAGCACGCCAGCATCGCACCCTACGGACCGTTCGGCGCCGCCGACGGCACCGTGTTCTTCGGCATCCAGAACGAGCGCGAATGGGCCAAGTTCTGCGCCGACGTGCTGCAGCAGCCCGGCCTGGCAAGCGATGCACGCTTCGCCGGCAACGCGCTGCGCGTGGACAACCGCCCGGCGCTGCATGAGGCCATCAACGCGGTCCTCGGCACGCTGCCGGCGGCCGAGGTCCTGGCAAGGCTCGACGCCGCAGGAATTGCCAACGCCCAACTGCGGGACATGCACGAGTTCTCCGCGCACCCCCAGCTGGCCGAGCGCAACCGCTGGCGGGACGTTGACTCCCCCGTGGGACCGCTGCGCAGCCTGCTCCCACCGGTCACGTCCCGGGAAGTGGACGTCAGGATGGATCCGGTGCCGGAGATCGGCGAGCACACCGGGAAAATCCTGGCCGAACTGGGACTCGGCGCGCCCGGCCTGGCTGCGCTCGAAACCCCCAACTGAATCTCTCCTGGTTGCGCATCAGCCACGGCAGGCCTGTCCCCCAGGCCGGCCGGGGCTGATGCCGTATGTTAGGTGGGGAAATTGATCAGAAAGAGTCCGCAGCCCATGACCAGCCGCAGCCCCCGCAGCAGCGCCCGCCCGCAACTGAGCGAGAAGGCCACCGCCCATATCCGGGGCCTCATCATGTCCGGTGAACTGCGGCCCGGGACGCTGGTCCGGCCCGAAACCATCGGCGAGGACCTGGGCATTTCCTCCACGCCGGCCCGGGAGGCGCTGCAGGCCCTGCGGGTGGAAGGCTTCCTGGAACTCGTGCCACGGCACGGATTTGTGGTGGCACCGCTGACCGGACAGGACATCCGTGACCTTTTCCAGGTCCAGGCCCTCATCGGCGGCGAACTGGCCGCCCGGGCCGCCGCCAACGCCAGCGCGCAGGATGTAGCCGAACTCGAAGCACTGCATCACGAGCTGAGCGCTGCCGCCGCCCGGAACAACCACGAACTCCTGGAAGAGAAGAACCACGCCTTCCACCGCGAGATCAACCTGATGGCCAATTCCCGGAAAACCGTCTGGGTCCTGGGCCTGGTCACCCGCTACGTCCCCCGGCAGTTCTACTCCTCCATCCCCGGCTGGCCCCAGGCCACCATGAATGACCACGCCGAGCTCCTCAAAGGCATCCAGGCCCATGACCCGGAGGCGACCCGGGCTGCCATGCAGCAGCACATCGTTCACTCAGGCGAGCTCCTGGCCTCCCACTTCGACGCGCGCATGGCCGCCGCCGAGGACACCGAAGACACCACCGATAAAACCGCCGCAGAGGCCGCCGCAGCCGGGTGACGCCGTCGTCCCCTGCACCACCCTCAGCCTCTTTCTTAAGGCACGGTTAAGTTTCCCCGTTCCGCCTCCCCAATTCCTGTGAGCTGACCCACATTGGTATCAGCACTAGACACGGCCCCACCCCGGGGCGCAGGAAACAAGGGAGTTTCAATGGCACGGAACAAGGCAGCGGCGCCGCAGAAATCGCGGGTCGTCAGCAACGTCATCAAGGGTTGCCTGGGCAACTTCATTGAATGGTTCGACTGGTTCATCTACGCCTCATTCAGCATCTACTTCGCAGCATCGTTCTTCCCGGCGGGGAACCTCACCGCCCAGCTGCTGTCCACCGGCGTTGTGTTCGCCGTCGGCTTCCTGATGCGGCCGCTCGGCGGCTGGATCCTGGGCATGTACGCCGACCGCTACGGACGCCGGAACGCGCTGGCGCTCTCGGTCCTCCTCATGAGCGGCGGCTCCCTGGTCATCGCCCTGACGCCGTCCTTCGCCACCATCGGCATCCTGGCCCCCATCCTCCTCGTGCTGGCCCGGCTCCTCCAGGGCCTCAGCGTCGGCGGGGAATTCGGCTCCAGCGCCACGTACCTGTCAGAGATCGCGACGCCGGGCAAGCGCGGCTTCTACTCCAGCTTCCAGTACGTGTCGATCATCCTGGGCCAGCTGGCCGCCCTCCTGGTCATGATCGTGCTGCAGCAGCTGCTCTCCCCTGAGCAGATGAGCGAATGGGGTTGGCGCGTGCCGTTTATCGTCGGCGCCGTCGCAGGCCTGGGCGTCATGATCCTGCGGCGCGGCATGGACGAGTCCGAGCACTACCTGATTGAAAAAGCCGGCCGCGAGTCCAGCACCGCCAAGCCCACCGGTTCGCTCCGCGCCCTGATGCAGTACCCGCGCCAGCTCCTCGCCGTGTTCGGGCTGGCCCTCGGCGGCACCGTGGCGTTCTACGTTTACACCACGTACATGCAGAAATACATGGTCAACACCTCAGGGATCGCCAAGGAAGACGCCTCGATCATCAGCTTTGTGGCGCTCCTGATCTTCGTCTGCCTGCAGCCTATTGCGGGTGCACTCTCGGACCGCTACGGCCGCCGTAAGGTGATGCTCTTCTTCTCCGTCGGCGGCACTGTGGCCACCGTCCCCATCCTGACGCTGCTCTCGACCACAACGAACGTCTTCGCAGCCTTCGGCCTGATGATGCTGGGCCTGGTCTTCGTCACCGGTTACACCGCTCTGAGCGCCATCGTGAAGGCGGAAATGTTCCCCACCAAGGTGCGTGCGTTGGGCGTCGGCCTCCCTCACGCCATCGTTGCGGCGGTCTTTGGCGGAACCGCCGAGCCCATCGCCTTGGCACTGAAGCAGGCCGGCAACGAGTCCGTCTTCTTCTGGTACGTCACCGGCTGCATCGCCCTGACCCTGGTGGCGGCCATCATGGTCAAGGACCCCGCCAAGTCCTCGCAGCTGGAAGCGGACCTGCAGAAGCCCGAGTCCGCCCCGGATCCGCGGGTGTCGGTAAACGCCTAGGTCCGCCTACCCTTAGGTGGAATGCACGTCGGCGGCGCAGCCCAGGCTGCGCCGCCGACTTCTATGAGCAGGAGATGCCTTGATACACGTAGGGATCGTCGAAGACGACGACGGGGTGGCCGGCGCACTGGTGGACGGCCTCGCCATGCACCAGATCGGGGCTTCCCGGATGAGCCACGGCATGGACATCCTGACCCGGCATCCCGAATTCGACGTTGTCCTGCTGGACCTCGGCCTGCCGGACCTGGACGGCATCGACGTGCTGCGGCGCCTGCGGCAGGTGAGCCTGGTACCGGTCCTGATCCTGACGGCCAGGGCCGATGAACGCTCGGTGGTCCGCGGCCTGCGCAGCGGGGCGGATGACTACCTGGTCAAGCCCGTCCGGATGGCTGAACTGCTGGCACGGATCGAGGCGATTGGCCGGCGCGCCTCCAAAAGGACCGTGCCGGAACAGCGCGAGCATCTGCGGACCTTCGGCGACATTGAGGTGGACCTGGCCTCGCGGACCGTGGCTGTTGGCGGGCGCCAGATCCCGCTGACCGCCAAGGAGTTCGACCTGTTGGCCCTCCTGGTGGAGAATCCGGGCAGTGCCGTGAGCCGGCAGTTCCTCATGGACCGGATCTGGGGTGACGCGTTTGTGTCCGTCTCGCGCTCCCTGGACGTCCATATGAACGCCCTGCGGGCCAAGCTGGAACGCGACGGACTGATCGAGACCATGCGCGGTTTCGGCTACCGTTGGACGGCCTGACCCGTGCGGAACCGGCTGTTGTGGGTGCTGGCCGCACTGACCGCGCTCGCAGTCACCGGCTTCGGGTTTCCCTTGGCCTCGTCCATCGCCGACGCCCGGACACAGCAGTTTGTGCTCAGCCGTGACTCCGACCTCCAGCGGTTCGTGGGGCTGGCGTCCGGCTATGTGACCACGGGAAGCTCTGGCTCTTTGTTCGATGAAATGCGGATCTACCACCAGCTGTACGGTGACAAGCTGGCCGTGGTCTCCACCAAGGGAATGCCATCCCACGGCGAAGGAATCAGCCCGGATGCGCCCGCCCTCTCGGAGTCTGTGTCCCGGGCTCTGCGCAACCAGGCCGCCGCCGACCTCGGCGCACTGACCCCGTGGGGTCCGGATGAGGTGGTGTTCGCCAAACCCGTGGGCACGGACGGCCAGCTGGACGGGGCCGTCCTGATCGTTTCCTCCACCCGCGCCGCGAAGGCCGACATCGGCCAGCAGTGGCTGTACATATTCCTCGGCATGATCGCTGCCCTGCTGGCGTTCGGCGTCCTGGCAGTTGCGGTCAGCCGCTGGGTCCTGCGCCCGCTGGAACTGCTCAGCCGCCGGCTGCGGCGCCTGACCGCCAGCCTGCCGTTTGGCGTTCCTGCAAAGGAGCCCCACCCCGCGCCGGATACTGAACTTGCCCGGCAGGGGCCGCCGGAACTCCGCGCCCTGGCACAGTCCTTCGAACAGATGGCTGCCGCCGTCGAGCGTTCCAGCCTCTCGCAGCGGCGCCTGGTGGCGGACGCCGCGCACCAGCTCCGGAACCCGCTCGCGGCCCTGCAGCTGCGCCTGGACTTTCTCGAACCGCATGTCTCGTCGGCCGGCCACACCAACTACGAGCGGGCGACGGCTGAGTCGCTGCGGTTCACCGCCATTCTTGATGACCTGCTCGCCCTGGCAACGGCCGAGGCACCACTGGAGGGTGGCGAAAAACAGGGGGCCCGGTGCGTGCCGTTCAGCGTGGCGGCGGACCGGACAGGGTTTTGGCAGGGTCCGGCGGCCGTGCGCGGTGTGCAGTTAACGTTCGACGGCGGCGCCTCCTACGCGGAGTCCGCGCCCAGCGGCCCGGCAACAGCCGCCGCGATAACGGAAGCCGCGCTCGGCCAGGTCCTGGACGTTTTGATCGACAACGCATGCAAATACGCAGGGGCCGGTGCCCACGTCCGGGTGTCATGTGCCAGCGCGCCGGCGTCTGACGGCATGATGGCCATCTCCGTGGCGGACAACGGTCCCGGCGTCAGCGCCGACCAGCGCGCACGGCTCACCGAGCGCTTCTACCGCGGGGCATCATCGGCCGACCGCACAGGTTCCGGGCGGCCGGGAACCGGCCTCGGCCTGGCCATCGCGGACGCCCTGCTGGCATCGTTCGGCGGCAGCCTCGAGTTCTCGGCCACCCCCGGTGGCGGCGGGCTGACCGCCGTCGTCCGCCTGCCCGCGGCACCCCGGCGCGACGCACAGCACCACCCGGCGGAATCCGGGCCCGGGGATGGTGCCCCATGAATCGTTTAGTGGACCGCCGCCTGTTTCTCGGCGCCGGAGCCGCCGCCGTCGGACTCTTGATGACCGCCTGCACGGACACGAAGCGTCCCGAATATTCTTTGGGAGCCGGGGAGCCAGGAGGCTTCTTCAGCGAATTCACCGCGCTGCTCGCCCATACCGTGGACACCGCAGGCGCCGATTTCCGCCTTAGCCCGCGGCCTTCGGCAGGGACCGCGGAGAACCTGGATCTGCTGCGGAGTGGAGCGGTGGACCTGGCCCTCGCGCTGGGCGATGCCGCAGTGGTTGCGCCGGAAGGCGTGCAGTCCATCGGCCGGCTTTACCAGAACTACTTTCAACTGGCCGTCCCGGCAGAATCGCCCATCCGCAGCATGGCAGAGCTGAAAGGCAAAGTGGTGAGCCTCGGCCCGGACAACTCAGGCACGCAGTTCACCGGGCTGCGCATCCTCGAAGCGAGCGGACTGACCACCGGCAATATCACCATGCGCCCCGTGGCTCTCACCGATGTGACCTCCGCGATGGCGCGCGGCGAGATTCAGGCCGCACTGTTCGCCGGCGGGATACCCGTCCTGGCGGTGGATCCGCAGGCGAGTGCGCAGGGATCCACGGCGATCCGGTTGATCGACCTTTCGGCAGAACAGCGAGTGCTGAGTGAGCGCTTTGGCGGAGTCTATGCTGCGGCCGACATACCCGCGGGTATCTACGGCTCAAGCGCCGGCGTGGGAACCATTGGCGTGGCCAGCCTGCTGCTCGCCCGGCCGGACATCCCCGCGGCAGTAGCCGGCAGGATCGTCGAGATCCTGGTGACGCGGGCAGCGGACCTCATCCCTGCCGGGGCCCTTGGTGCCCAGTACCTTGACGCCCGCTCCCTGATCTCAACATCGGGCATTCCGCTGCACCCGGGGGCGGCCGAGGCCTACCGGCGTTTGCACGGCTAGACCTCTCGGACTGATTGTCACCGGGCCGCCGTCTTGGGATACTGCCAGCATGTCTCCCTTCATCAAGGACTGAAGCCATGGACTACGTCAAAGACGCCCGGGTTGACCACTACATCGAAGCCCTCCCGGACTGGCAGCAAGCCATCTGCCAGCAGGTCCGCGACCTGGTGCATGCGGCCGATCCGGACGTCCAGGAAACCATCAAACGCACCGTCCAGCCCTACTTTGTGCTGTCAGGCAACGTCTGCGCCCTCCTCGCGGCGAAGAACCACGTCAACGTATTCCTGTACGACGGCGGCATCGTCCCGGATCCGCAGAACATCATCACGGCCGGCCACAACAACAAGACCGGCCGCACGGTGGCGTTCCACCGAGACGACCCTGTGAACGACGAGGCGCTGGTGGAGATCTTCCGGGCCATCATTGCCAACAACCGTGCCGGCGGCTGGCGGAAAATCAAGGACAGCCAGTAGCCCGCAGCGTAGGCCGCGCTTGCCCTGGCGGCAAGTGCGGCCTGTTGCGGCATGCCGTCAGGTGGCTGGTCAGGTCCGCTGGGAGATGTTGAGAATGTTCCCCTCGCTGTCGAGGAACCAGGCCGCCTTCCCCCAGTCGTTCGTGGCCACGCCGTTCTCCGTCTTCAGCCCGGGAAAATCGTAGTCCTCAAACACAACGCCGCGGCCCTTCAGTTCCTCCATCTCACTTTCAAGATTGTCCGTTTCCCAGCCCATCTGGGTGTTTTTGGCCGACCCGGCATTCTCTGTCTGGTAGATCAGGAACGACGTTCCGTTACCCCCGGTGTAAATCAGGCTGTCCTCCTCCATGGAATCGGACGGTTCAAGTCCCAGCTTGTCGCGATAGAAATCCTTCGCCCTGTTGATGTCCTTCGCGGCGAGGACAGCCATGACGGTTCGATCCTTGAGCATGATGATTTCCTTCGTGCCTTTTCGTGATGGTGGCGGTGCTCTCCCCCGGGGTTCAGTCCCGGAACACCTTTGTCCGGGGCCGCGTGGCCGTCCGCTGCGCCAACTGCCGGGGCGGCCACCTGGGACTCTGCAACGCCCCGCCAGCCATCATCGGCGCGAGGGTCCCCGAAGCTTATGTGGCCATTATGGAACCGAATTGGTGCCCGCGGATATAGGGGATTTCAACTGCTTTTACCCGCCGCCCGGGTCGCCCTTGGCTGGGGAGAATGGGTGTGGCGTTCGGCGCCGCATTTGTCGGCGACACTTAGCAGGTGCGTACTTTCGGTGTTGAAGAAGAATTCCTGATCGTTGATCCCTCCACCGGCAGTCCCCTGCCTTTGGCCGCGGACCTGCTGCGCCTCCACGACCCCGGTGATCCGGCCGCCGCTGGCGCGCACTCGATGCTCGCCGTTGAACTGCATCAGGAACAGCTCGAAGTGATCACCCGCCCGCACAGCAGCCTGGGCGAACTCGCCGCCGAGATCATGGCTGGACGCGCCTACGCAGACTCGCTCGCCCGGAAATCGGGCGCCAGGATCGCGGCCCTGGCCACATCTCCGCTGGCTGTCACACCCCATGCCACCAGCAACAGCCGCTACGACGCTCTGCTGGACAAGTTTGCCGTGACAGCGCGCGAGCAACTGACCTGCGGATGCCATATTCACGTCTCTGTCGGCTCCGACGAGGAGGGCGTCGCGATCCTGGACCGCATCAGGTCCTGGCTGCCGCCTCTGATGGCGTTAAGCTCAAACTCCCCGTTCTGGAGCGGGGCGGACACCGGTTACGCCAGCTTCCGCACCCAGGCCTGGAACCGGTGGTCCTCGGCCGGGCCCACCGAAGTCTTCGGCTCGGCTCAGGCTTACCACCAGCGCGTGGCCGACTTGTCTGCCACCGGTGTGGTCAACAACCCGGACTTTGCTGCCCGCCTCTCCGCCCGCCACCCTACCGTGGAAATCCGCGTCTCCGATGTCTGCCTTGATCCCCGCGACACTGTCCTGCTCGCCGCCTTGGTGCGCGGCCTGGTGGAGACGGCTGGCCGGGAATGGAAGGCCGGGCAGGAAGCGGACATGGTTCCCGCCGTCATTCTGCGCCAGGCTGACTGGCTGGCGAGCCGGTGGGGCATGGAGGGCCAGCTGCTCCACCCTCTGACGCACAAGCCGGACACCGCACGCAACGTCATCGCCGCTCTCCATGCCCATGTCCGCGATGCCCTCGACGACGCGGGGGACGCAGCGTACGTTGAGGAGTCCCTGCACCGGATCTTCAGCGACGGAACCGGTGCCAGGCTGCAGCGTCAGGCATACTCGCGGCACGGCCGGCTGGCTGATGTGGTGAGCGACGCCGTCGTACTTACCCACCAGGAACCCGATTTGTACCAGCAGTCAGTGTCCCCGAGCCGGACTCAGGCGCCGCTCGTTCCGGCGGTGACGTAGCCGCCGTCGTGCCCTGGAGCGTAACCTCTTCCGCCTCCTCCACGCAGCCTCACGGGCGAAGACCCCGGGTCCTCCTGGAACCCTGAACCGGTCATCGAAACAGTGCCTGCCACGTCTTCCTGATGAGCAGATCTGGTGGGACTATTCCTGTAGGGAACGGCAACCTCGCGGGCCAACAAAGTTGATCGGCCGCAAAGATAGCACGGGGTTGCCTTTTTAGAACCGCAAGCACACGGCAATGAGGATGGGGCAGATGGCCTTCAGAACCGGAAACACCAAGGACGCGGCCGACCAGAAAGCAGCGGTGACAGCTGGCCTCGCAGAGCAACTCAGCGACCTTGCCAGGGATCTTCAGGAGGAAGACGATACTGATGCCCTCCTGGCTGACATAGTGCACGCTGCCTTGGACCTGATACCGCACGTTGCCGCGGCCTCCATCAGCCTTGTAATGGGCAGGAGGACCGTCCTTTCTCAGGCAGCCTCCGGCGAGGTCCCCCGGCTGGTGGATGCATTGCAGAGTGCTACGGGCCAGGGACCGTGTATTGATGCGGCTTACGAGGAACGGATTGTCAGGGTCCCGGATATGGGCCATGAGGAACGCTGGCCGGACTTTGCGGCGGCAGCCTACGATGCCGGCGCACGGAGCATGCTGTCCTTCCAGCTCTTCGTCAAAGGGGACAATTTGGGGGCCCTCAACCTGTACGGCGACGACGCAAACGTTTTCGACGAGGAATCAGAACAGGTGGGTCTCCTGGTCGCGTCCCACGCAGCGGTCGCCTTCTCCGATGCGCAGGAGATCAGCCAACTGAACCAGGCCCTGGACACGCGTGACGTCATCGGCCAGGCGAAAGGGATACTGATGGAAAGGTTCAAGATCACTGCCCAGCAGGCCTTCCAGGTATTGATCAGGGCCAGCTCGGAAACAAACACCAAACTCAGGGACGTCGCCGAGCATCTCACCGGCAGCGGAGAGATCCCCACTCGTAACCGCACGGGAGCGTGAATCTGCCTCGGCCGACCTGACCGGGGTGGCGCGGCGGGATAATGGAGTTATGACCAATCCCGAAGCGGACCCCTGGGAGGAGTTCGACAGGCTCAGGCCGGCGGCCCCCGACCGGGTGCCCGGCTACCCCGGCGGCGAACCGGTGGGCTTCGGCTTCCGGACGGGCGTGCGCAGCGCGAAGGTGGCCCTCGGATTCGCTTTGTACGCGCTGGGCCTCGGCACCACGCTTGTTGTCACCGGGGCGGTCGTTTTCATCGCCCAGGGCCAGTGGCTGTTGCTGGGCCTGTTGCTGCTGATCGAGGCCGTTTTCGTCTACGCCTTCATCCGGCTGGCAAGGCAAGCCCGGAACCGGCGGGCTTAGCGCCGAGGCGGCGGTCCTGGCGCGGACGGATTCCTCAGCGGCGGGACGTGTTGCTCAAGGGTTGTTGCAACGCAGTTTCGCGTAACAGCTGCAGGCGCAGGGTGCGGGCTGTTTCCATGTGCTGCCGGGAAATCTTCCCCGCTTCATCGCTGTCCTGCTGCTCGATGGCGTGTATCAATGCCTCGTGCTCGTCCAGCGCCGCCGTCCAGCGGTTAGCCGTGGAGAGCGTGGAACGCGGTGCGTGGATGAGGTGCGTTGACAACCTGTCCAGCAGATCCTGGAGGACAGGGTTGTGGGCGCAGTTCCACACGGCGGCGTGGAACTCCAGGTTGGTGATGATCCTGGTGTGGTCATCCGGTTCCTGAAGTTCCCGGTCCCGCTGCAGCAACGCCTCAAGCCGCATCAGGTCGGGGAACTGCCTGGCGCGGGCTGCCTGGCGCGCGGCCTCCTCCTCGAGGAGAATCCGCATGTCATAGATCTGGATGACCTGCTGGGGGTCCACTTGGGGGACCTGCAGGCCCCTGGCCACACGCTCGAGAAGCCGTTCCTGCTGCAGACGCGAGAGCGCCTCCCGGACAGGAGTCCGGGAGACGCCGAAGCGGGTGGCAAGCGATGTTTCGCGAATCGCGGCGCCAGGCTGATGCACTCCGGACAGGATCTCGCTGCGCAGGGTCTGGAAGATGCTTTCTCCATCAATACGTGGAGTTGCTGGGTCCGTCACGTGGCAGGTCCTTGAGGCGTTGGAGTGGGAATTGCTGTTCGCTTCTTCGAAAGGAACTTTACGCCAGAACGCCGGCCCTCCGGCCAAAGACGCAGCCTGCAGCAAGTCCGGTGCCGCCCGGGTAGTTGGTGCTGAAGAGACCACCGAGCATTTCGCCGGCCACGAAGAGGCCTTCGATGTGCTGGCCGTCTGCGTCCAGGACGCGGCCGTGCGTGTCTGACTTGATGCCGCCGAACGTGAACGTAATCCCGCAGGTGACGCCGTAGGCGTAGAAGGGGCCGGTTTCGATGGGGGCGGCCCAGTTGCTCTTGACCGGTTCCGTCGCAGCCTTCCGGCCGTCCTTGATCGTGGGATCGAACGGGACGGAGCGGTCGATCGAATTGTTGAAGTCCGTCACGGTCTTGGCCAGGCTCTCCGGGTCCAGGCCGATTTTGGCGGCCAGGTCCTCGATGGTGTCCGCGACCTCCACCGAGATGCCGGGCATGTCGTATTCCTCGCTGCGCAGCATCGGCCGCAGGGTGGCGTCGAAGATCTGGTAAGCCACGGATCCGGGCTGCTTGAGGATTTCCTTGCCGTATTTGGCATAGGTGTAGTTCCGGAAGTCCGCGCCCTCGTCCAGGAAACGCTTGCCGTCGGTGTTCACGATGATGCCAAACGGGTAGCTCTGCCGGGTCAGCCGGTTGGTGAGTTCGCGGTTGCTCTCGTTGGTGGCCGTGAAGGCATCCCACTGGACGCTGTGGCAGGTGCTCCAGTCCCCGCCCTTGGTCGCACCGATCGCCAAGGCTGCGGCGATCATGTCACCGGTGTTGTACGGAGTACCCCGTACCTTGGCGTTCTGCCAGCCCTCGCCCAGGTGCTCCCGCCGCCACTGGGGGTCGGACTCAAATCCGCCGGCGGTGAGGATCACGGATTCGGCCATGAGGCGCTGCTCCCCTTCAGCGGTTTTGACTACGACGCCGGCAACGCGGCCGTTCTCGACGATGAGGCTTTGCGCCGCGTGGCCATAGCGGACATCGATGCCGAGCTCGGCAGCTACCCGCGTGTGGTCCTCGATCAGGCCCTCGCCGCCTCCCACGTTACCCACATGCAGGCCACCCCAGAAGAGGTAGGAACCGTCTGGGCGCTCATAGGCCTGGCGCTCGTACATCAGCCGGTACTTCAGGCCAAGCCCGTTGAGCCACCGAAGGGTGGACTGGCTTTCCGCGATGAGAACCTCCGTCAGTGCGGGGTCGTTCCGGCCCTCGGTGACCTTTTCCAGGTCCGACGCGTATTCCTCAGCACTGTAGGGGGGAACAACGGTGCGGCCGTGCCGCTCATCCGGTTCCACCAGGCCCTGCAAATCATCGAGCCCGTTATGCACTATCCGGGTGGCGCCGGCGGTGTAGAAGCTGTTGCCGCCGGCCATGTCTTTCTCGCCTTTTTCAAGCAGTACAACGCGCCGTCCGCGCTCCGCTGCAGCGTGCGCCGCCGTAAAACCGGCGTTTCCGCCGCCCACCACAATCACGTCAACGCTGTCCGCAGTCCGCGGTCCGGCTCCATTACCGATCGACATTGGCTGTCCTTTCACTGGGTTGATGGATTCCACTGTATACAATTGTATGCAATTGCCGCAAGATGGATTTGAGCAGTTCTAAGTTGCCGGTGATGGCCATCACATGTATAACTGTATTTCATTGTGTACAGCAGTATCCGAACAGATCCTTGTACTTTCGCACCGCCCAACAACGTCGTTACGGAACGAGAACCATGAAAAAACCCCTACTCAATGCCGTGTTCGGCCTGGTTGTGGCCCTGGTGGCCGTGCTGGCGTTCGTGAATGCCGGCACCGCGGGTGGAACCAGCACCGCCCGGAACAAACTGACGCTCATTGCCCCGGCCGCCCCGGGCGGCGGCTGGGACGGATTTGCCCGTGAGGGCCAGCAGGCGCTCAAGAGCGGTGGCGTGGTGAACAACGCGCAGGTGGTCAACGTGCCGGGAGCCGGCGGGACCATCGGCCTGAGCCAATTCGTCCAGATGCCGGGGCGCGAAGACGCCCTTCTGGCGACCGGGGGCGTGATGGTGGGGGCCATCGAACTCGGAGACAACCCGGAGTCCATGGCGGACGTTGTTCCCATTGCCCGGCTGGCCGATGACTACGCAGCCCTCGTGGTTCCTGCCGATTCTGAGTTCAAGACCCTCGACGATTTCCTGGCAGCCTGGAAGCAAAATCCCGGCGGAACGTCCATCGGCGGCGGTTCCTTGGGCTCAATCGACCATCTTCTGAGCGCACGGGTTGCCAAGACGGTCGGCATCGATCCCCGGGACGTCAACTACATCGCCTACTCCGGTGGCGGTGAGGCACTAACTTCACTGCTGTCCCACACCACGTCCGCCGGCATGTCCGGCTACAACGAAGTCAGTGACCAGATCGAAGCGGGCACGCTGCGCGCCCTGGCCATCTCGTCGGCGGAGAGGCTGGAGGGAGTGGACGTTCCCACCTTCAAGGAGCAGGGCGTGGACGCTGCGATGTCCAACTGGCGGGGATTTGTGGCGGCGCCCGGCATCACGGACGAGACGGAGGCGGAATTGATCCGGATCGTCACCGAGATGCACAGCAGTGACCACTGGCAGGAAGCCTTGAAGCGCAACAACTGGACGGACACCTTCACCACCGGCGAAGAATTCGAACAGTTCATCAACAACGAAGTTGCAACGGCCCAAGAAATCGTAAAGGACCTCGGCCTATGAGCCTCACCCAGAACCAGCCAGAAGCAGTTCCCGCGGTAGAGCCGCAGGCCAAGGCCAAGCCCGGCTTTGGAACAGGCCGCAGCGAATTCGTTGTCGTCGCCGTGCTCTACGCAGTGGCCATTTTCCTCACCATCGGCACAGCGACCATGCACGTGCAGGGCAAATCATCCCCCGGACCGCAGTTCTTCCCCATCATCGTGTGCATCGTCCTCTACCTCGTGGCTACCCTCCTGGCCATCCAGGTCCTTCGCTCACCGAAGGTCCCGGACAACTCCATCCACCCCGGACGCGGGCAGTTCTCCGCGGACATGCTGCATGACCTCGGCCACCTGGGCAAGGAAGAAGACGAGGTCGGCGACGATGAAGCGGCCCAAGCGCCGGCCAAGACTTGGAAGACCTACTCAGACTGGCGCACCGTGGGCATGCTGTTGGCCGGCGTCGTGGCCTTCGTCGCGCTGCTGGAACCGCTGGGCTGGATCATTAGCGCGACGATGCTGTTCTGGATCGTCGCCTACGCCCTCGGCAGCCGCCGACGATTCTTCGACATCGGCGTGGGTCTGCTCTTTTCTTCAATTATTCAACTGGCCTTCGGCGCGGGGCTGGGCCTCAGCCTGCCCTCCGGCCTCATAGGAGGGATCCTCTAATGGAACAACTCGAACTCCTCATGGGCGGCTTCGCCAGCGCCCTGACCCCCGTCAACCTCCTCTGGGTGCTGATCGGCGCCCTGCTGGGCACCGCCGTCGGCGTTCTTCCGGGGCTTGGCTCCGCCATGGCGGTGGCGCTCCTGCTGCCCGTGACCTTTTCACTCGAACCGACGGCGGCATTCATCATGTTCGCCGGTATCTACTTCGGCGGCCTCTTCGGCGACTCCACGTCAGGAATCCTGCTCAACACCCCGGGCCACTCATCGGCCATCGCGTCCACGTTCGAAGGACACCGGATGGCCAAGAGCGGACAGGCGGCCAAAGCGCTTGCCACCTGCGCCATCGGAGCCTTCATCGGCGGCCTGCTCGCCACCACCCTGGTGGTCTTCTTTGCCCCCACGCTGGTTAAAATGGCCACGATTTTCGGCCCGGCCGAGTACTTCGCCCTGGCGGTGTTCGCCTTCCTGGCCATTTCCGCCGTCGTCTCCGAATCCGTGATCCGCGGCATCGCGGCACTTGGCATCGGACTCGCTTTGGCCCTCGTCGGCATTGATGGCCCCAGCGGCACCGCCAGGTTCACCCTGGGCATGCCCCAGCTCTTCGACGGAATCTCGGTCATCGTCATCACCGTCGGCCTCCTGGCACTCGGCGAGGTCTTCCATATTGCTTCCCGCATCCATCGCGACCCGATCGCCACCCGGATCGAAACGAAGGGCCGGGCGCGACTGAACCTCGCAGACTTCAAGAAGGCCCTGCCCGCTTGGCTGCGCGGCACCGCCTTTGGCGCACCCTTCGGGCTGATCCCCGCCGGCGGCGCGGAGGTGCCCACCTTCCTGGCCTACGGAACCGAGAAGCAACTGGCTAAGAGGCGAAACGATCCGGACTTCGGCACCACCGGCTCAATCCGCGGCCTCGCTGCTCCAGAAGCCGCAGCCAACGCCACCGCCGGCACCGCTATGGGTGCGCTGCTCGCGCTGGGGCTGCCGACGTCGGCCACGGCAGCAATCATGCTTGCAGCGTTTCAGCAGTACGGCATGCAGCCGGGCCCTCTGCTCTTCGAGCGAAGCGGTGACATGGTCTGGGCGCTGCTGGCGTCGCTGTTTATCGGCCTGGTCATCCTGGTGATGATCAACATCCCGTTCGCCTCGGTCTGGGCAAAGCTGCTCAGCATCCCCAAGCACTACCTCTATGCCGGTATCACGGTCTTCTCCATGCTCGGCGTCTACGCGGTGAGCTCCGCAGTGCTTGACCTGTGGCTGCTGATCGCCATCGGGCTCGTTGGATTCCTGATGCGCCGCTACAACATCCCGCTTGCACCCGTTCTGATCGCAGTGATCCTAGGGCCGATGGCCGAGACTGAACTGCGCCGTGCGCTGGCGGTTTCCGAGGGCAACCTGGGCATTTTGGTGGACAGCCCCATCACCGTGACGCTTTACTTGGTCCTGGCCGCGGCTCTTGCCGTCAGCGGCATCCAGCACCTCCGTCACCGCGCCAGCAGGAAGGTTTAAGTCAGGACCTCGCGGCGCGGATGGCACCTCGCACGGCGGCGCCGATCACGGCGATCACCGGGACGAGGCACACCAGGGTGACAACGGTGTTGGGACGGAACTCCGCGCGGCCGCCGGAGCTTCCGTACACACCCAACGGCAGCACCATGCCACCCCCGCCACCGCCGGAGGCGCCCTCGCCGCCTTCTCCGCCGCCACCGAACCCGAACGTCACCAGGGCAACGGGCACGATCTCCTCATCACCTACCTTGACCGGCGGGCCGTACGCCTTGGCGACGCCAACGTTCTTGGCCAACGTTCTTGAAGGTTTCCACAAAGGACGCAAAAGTATCAGCCATGGCTCCACGATAGGCGCGCGGCACACCGATCACCATGGGTGAGAGCGCCCGACGCCGGTACCTGCCAGCGAGCGTGCGCTCACCCTGGTGCGGCTCAGGTCAGGAGTGGTCAGGCTTTTTTCGCCGTCGCGGCGGTGGACAGTGCGGCCAGGCCGCGTTCGAAGTCGGCCCCGATGAACTTGTCCATGTTCATGAACAGACCGAAGACCTTCGCGAGGCCTTTGTTCTCACCGGTCATCCGCCACGTGACCAGTGTGCCGCCGTCGGACGGTGCGAACGTGAACGACGTGGGGTTCACGGCCTTGAACGGTTTGGTGAATTCGAGGCGCACGTTGATGCTCTTGGGGTAGTCGGACTCGACGATTTCCATGTTGCCACTGCCGGCCTTGCGGTTGCCGCTCCAGGCGTAGCGTGCGCCGACGCCGGCATCGTTCCCGGAGTACGAACGGTCCAGTTCCGGATCAACGTTCTCCCACGGCGACCATTTGGTCCACTCAAGAAAGCTGTCGACGAGTGGAAAAACCTCTTCCGGCGAGGCAGGGATGAGGGCGCTGCGAGTGACTTCGTAAGGTGACATGCCGCCATCATAAGCGGGCGGGCACGGCATTCCGCCAGACCTCGGCCAGTCAACTCATGTTGTGTTCACCACCTGTTCACACAGCCCACCATCTGGCCTGAATCCTTGCAGTTGCTAGTCTTGCCGCTCCCGCCAGAGCAGCGTCACGCCGAAGGCCACCGCGCTGAGGATCAGCATGGTGATGGTCATCAGCCCCCAGCTCTCTTGGTTTACGCCGTCGGCGGCGAATACGCCGATCAGCACGGTCGCCGTGATGGCACCCACATAACGGCACGTCTGGAAAATTCCGGCCGCGACCCCGCGTTCCTGTGGCCGCGTGGAGACGAACATGCCCTGGTTCGACGCGATGCTCACCGCCCCAAACGGAACACCCATGAGGGCCGTTAACGCCAGGACCAGTGGTATAGCCAGCGAGCCGGTCAGGAGCCACATGAGGGCGGCCACCGCTCCGAGAAGTACGACGCCGGCAATCATCACCCGCCGCACGCCGAACTTTCCCATCGCCCGGACTGCCCACGGTGTGGCCAGCACGGAGGTTGCGGCCAGCGGCAGCATCAGCAGCCCCACGAGGCCGGGCTCGTAGCCGCCCGTCTCCTGCAGCAGTTGGGGCAGGCCGAAGAAGGCAAAGTAGTAAATGCTGTTGAACACCGCGAAGCCCACGTACACCAGCATCAGCGGACGGTTCCTGCCCAGGAGCCGCAGGTCCAGGAACGGCGGGCTGAAGCGCAGCTCGCGCCAGGCAAACAGCGCCGCGATCAGGGTTCCAGCCACGAGAAGCCACCAGCGGTAGCCTGGCACCGCATCAAGCAGCGCCATCATCACCAGCAGAAGCGAACCGACGAAACCTAGGATGCCCGGGATATCCGAGTCGCGCACCAACGCGGCAAAGCTTCCACGTTCCCTCGCCGCATCCGCCGGGGCCGCCTGCCGCACAATCAGCAGCGCCGCCAACGCCAACGGAACGTTGATGAGGAACAGCGCCTCCCAGCCCACAAATCCCACCAGCAGGCCGCCGATGACCGGACCGACGGCCGCCGCCGATGTGTTGGCCATCTGGATGTGTCCCAGCGGACGGGACGATCTGATGTTGCTCCGCTGCCCAGTGTGGGACTGCTGGACGATGGCACCCACCATCACCACCGCACTCGGGTAGGCCGCGGCCGTGCCCAGCGCCATCACGGCGCGGGCCACACAGAGCAGGGCGAAGTTCGGCGAGAAGGGCGCGAGCGCACACGTCACTGCCACCAGTCCCATGCCGAGCATAAACATCCGGCGCGGCCCGAACCTGTCCGCGAGCTTGCCCATCAGCGGCTGGCCCGCAGCGGAGCTGAGGTAGAAGGAGGTAATCACCCACGTGACCGTTGCGACGTCCAGCCCGAAGTCCGCGCGCAGCACCACCAGGGCCACGGCGATCATGGACGAGTTCAGCGGGTTCAGGGCCGTGCCCAGGCTGAGGCCGGCGACCACAAGTCCGGTCCGGGGTTTGTTGCTCACGGAAACAGTCTGGGGCACGCGCTCCCGGATCGGCGAGTTCATGAATCCCCGTGCAGACCCCGCAGCCCACGGGCCCTGCCGCTTAAGCCTGCCGAAACAGACGAATATTGCCCGGGATCAGGCCCGGGCTGCCAGGGCCGTGTTGAGGAATTCCAGGTGGGCGGGGGTGATCGGCACGGTGGCCGCGGCATACTTCGGATGTTTGCCAATGTACTTCTTGATATACGGGCAGACCGGGACGATGGCCAGGCCCGCTTCCACCGTTTCGGTGAGCGCTACCTTGGCGAGCTTGCCCGCGAGCCCCTGGCCGCCGTATTCCTCGTTGATGACCGTGTGATAGAAGATCCGCTGCGGTGCGCTGCCGCCGTCGTACTCCTTGTACACGGCTTTACCAATGACGTTCCCGCTGGTGATGACTTCGAAGCGGTGCCGCTCCGGGTTGTGGCGGATGGTCACATCATTCACGAAGATCTCCTCGATTCGGTTTCTGTAAAGCCTAACCGCGGAACGCCTGCCTCTATTTCGCCTCGCTTAACATGCCATGTTGAGCGCTTCCACCGCCGCTTTGGACATCTCCAGGGACTGCGGGTCATCGAAGCCAACGAGGTCCTCGGAGGGAGCGCGGGCCACCGCCATGGCCACCTGGCGGGACCCGTCCACGCTGATCAGCGCCAGCGCTGCGTACCCGCGCACCACGCCGATATGGCCAAAGTAGGCATTGTTGGAGCATTCGTCATAGCGTCTGACCACCCCCAGGCCGAATTCCTCGTACTTTGGATGATGCATATCCTCCACGCTCTGGCGCGTCAGCAGGGCCCCTTTTTGCAGGGCGGCGAAGTAGGTGTTGAGTTCGGGGACCGTGGAAATCATCCCGGTATCAGGGGAACCCGCGTGGAAAGGAGCCAGCGTGTTATCCAACACCTCGCCGTTTTCCTCGGTATAGCCGTGGACCATGCGCTGCGGAGGGTTCCCACCCGACATAAGCGTGTCCTTCAACCCCAACGGCTCCACGTTGTCAGCGTGGATGACTGCACCGATGTCCTTGCCGCGCAGCTTTTCGACGAGGAGGGCAAGCGCTGAATAGTTGGTGTTCGAGTAGTTGTACCGTGGGATCTGCCGCTGGCGCCATCGCATGGCCCCGGCGAAGCGCAGCCGTTCCTCATGGCTAAAGCGCCTGTTGCCGATGTCGATCGGGGTGTCCCAGTAGTGCGGCATGCCGGACCGGTGGCTGAGCAGGCTGCGGATGGAGACGTTTCCGGGCGGCGGCTTGATGAGGCTCTCGAAGTTCGGCAGGTACTCCGTGATGGGGTCGTCCAGCTCGATCTTCCCTTCCTCCACGAGCTTCATGACCGAAACCGCCACCATGGTCATGGTGATGTCGCCGATATGGGTCTGGTCCGTAAGCTGTACAGGCTCTTTGCCCTCCAGGCTGCGGACGCCTTCGGCCGAGGACCACTCCCCTACTCTCGACTTCATCTGGATAATGACGGCAGTGGCTCCCCCGGCCAGCTGGTCCGCGCTGTATCTTTTCAGCACGGCCACGAACGCCGGAGCTGGCCGGGCTGTGGAGGTGGACTGAACAGTGGGTGGCTGCTGGTCAGTGGGATCCGGCGCGCTGGTGCAGCCGCCGAGCGAGGGCATCAGCGCAACCGCGGCCATCGCGGCCGCAACACGGGAGGAGATGAGCCCACGAAAAACCGCCCGCATCCCAACTCCCTTCAGGGCGCCGGTCAGCAGCTGAACTTCACGAAGACTGCCAGTTGCACCGGCACTTTCGATGTTCCTCAGGGCGGGAAGGAGTGTCAAGGACGCGGAGCACCAGTCGGCTTACCCGCCAGTTCCTGTTTCTTTAGGAAAGCTGTAGCTTATGAGCGTTGGCGGCGCTTGTTGTCCTGCCTGGCACGCCTCTTCCTCTCGCGGGCGCGCGAAGCCCCCTGTTTACGGGCTCTTTCCCCGGCGGTTGGCCGACCCTGCCGCCGGGTCTCGGGCACCGGCTTGGCCGCTCCGCTGGTTTTGGGCAGCTGCAAGGGAATCCAGGCGGCGAGGACGCACAGCCCCACCAGGGGCAGGAAGCCCACACCCCACCAGATCGCCGTGGCAACGGCAGCGGCGCCCAGCACGCCGGTCAGCCAGTGGCCCAGAACCCCATGGTGAAAGTCAGTGATCCAGCCGGTCTCGACGCCGATCGCATAGAACCACGCCACGGACGCCGCCAGGAGGGTATAGGCAGCAATCTCCCAGGCGTTCTCGCCGGTCAGGGCGTAGGCGCAGATGGCACCGAATCCGCAGGCAGCCAACAGTGCGGCCGGAACGCCCTTCCAGCCGGCGATGATCGCCGCCCCTGCCACTGCCGAAATCAGGATCGCCAGGAAGAACAACGCCGCGAACGCGCCGACAAACCAGTCCCCGGCCCTGTCCCAGCTCCCGGGCAGAAAGTCTTCGAACGGGGCCAGCCCCGCCATGCACGCGGCCAGGCCCACCAGGCCAAATGCCAGCGAGATACTCATCCGGTAGGCAAACTCTGTCCCGGCAGGACGGAACCAGTCCCCCTTCCCGTCAAGCCAGTACCTGCCGGCACGGGCAAACATGTACAGCGAGAACGGAATCAGCAGCCCGGGCGCCACGATGTACAGGATGGAGGCGGCCCAGGGATTTCCCGGAGCGAAGCCGCGCGTTGGAATGGTGAGCAGGCACGCAATCGTGGCCAGCACCGCCACCCCCGCAATAATCCACGCGGCCGTGAACACGCCCCCGAGCATGGATGTTCCGCGCCCGACGATGGTCGTTTGGCTGGTCGTTGGGCTGCCTGCTTGGCTGCTCATAGTGCGGTCAGTGCGACCATCGCCACGATTCCGTTGTTGACGGCGTGGAGCACCACAGGTGCCCAAAGATTCCGGTGGAACCTGCGGAGGAGGGCCAGCGCGATGCCAAGGGAGAAGAGATACGGAAAGGTAAGCAAAGCCAGGTGCACTGAGGCAAAGACAGCAGCGGACAGCACGATCGCCAAGAAGGGCCCGAAACGCAGCAGGAAGCCGCTCAGGAGAGCACCTCTGAACAGCACTTCCTCCCACAGGGGTGTCAGCACAACAGCCAGAACGATGGCAAGCAGCATGTACGGCGCGGGCATGCCGGCCACCGCTGCCAAAGGGCTGTTGGAGGCGCCAGCCTCGGACGTATCCATGCCGAACTGTCCAAAAGCAGCAAGTGCCAGTCCCTGAACGCAGGCCGAAGCGATGATGGCGACGGGAACCTGCCAGAGCAGATGGAACATCCTGGGCGAGAGGCGCCGGAAGCCCACATCCCGGAAGCTGAGCCCATACTTTCGGATCAGGTGGACGTACAGTGCCAGGATGGCTGCTGTGGTGGCGCCGACAAGCACCGCCAGGATCAATGAAGTCGCTGTGAAGTCAACAAGGCGCAGGAGCCCCACAGCCAGGAGTCCGCCGCCGAGGACCGCGAAGTACAGTCCAAGGAACACCAGTGCCCTGAAGCCTTGCTTGAGCGTGATGTCCTTGGCGTGCGGGCCGGCCGCCACAGGTGCGTGGTCCGGCCCAGCCTCGACGCCCCGGTCCGTGTCCTGGCCCATGCCCCGGTCGGTGTGGTCAATGGTGTTCATGCGGTTTCCCCCGTTGCGCACTGATGTACAGGGACAGTTGCCCCGTTCTTTGAGCCTATAGGCGCACGCCCTCGCCTCCCAAAGACATGGCA
Source organism: Pseudarthrobacter sulfonivorans (assembly GCF_031454915.1). GTDB lineage: Bacteria > Actinomycetota > Actinomycetes > Actinomycetales > Micrococcaceae > Arthrobacter > Arthrobacter sulfonivorans_C. The sequence continues at coordinate 385,978 of NZ_JAVDRS010000004.1, forward strand.
CATAGGCTGATGGTCTCTACAGGATCGACCACCAGCGACAAAGGAGAACCCCATGCCCGTTGACGAGAACGAAGCGCAGGTCCTGGACCAGTGGACCCACCGGCTGGCCCAGGCACTGCAGATCCTGGACCTGGAGGTGGACCAGGACGTCCTCCTCGATCTGGCCAGGAAATCGGCCGACTCCGTGATCCACGCGGCCGCGCCGGTCACCACGTTCCTGGTTGGCTACGCCGCCGGCCTCGAGGCCGGGGCGGGTGGCGATGGCTCCAAGGCAACGTCTGCGGAGGCAATCGCCAGGGCAGCCGACGTCGCGTCCCGGCTGTGCGAGGACGGTCACGACGGCGGCCCGGCGGCCAAGGGGTGGGCGGACACGGGGCAGTAAGGTTTCGACGAGCTCAACCACCGGACGCGGGCTCAACCACCGGACGCGGGCTCAACCACCGGACGCGGGCTCAACCGGCTGCGGCCGGTTCCAGCCTTACGATTACGGCCTTGGACGCGGGCGTCTGGCTGCCCTCCGCCACACTGTCCAGCGGAACCAGCACGTTGGCCTCGGGATAGTAGGCCGCCGCACAGCCGCGGGCGGTGGGGTACGAAACCAGGCGGAAATTCCGCAGCACCCGCTCCACCTTGTCCTGGTACACGCCGTGGACGTCCACGTGCTGCCCGTCGCTCAGTCCCAGCTCGGCAAGGTCTTCCGGGCTGACAAACACCACTTCGCGGCCCTTCTTGATGCCCCTGTAGCGGTCGTTGTTGCCGTAGATGGTGGTGTTGAACTGGTCGTGCGAGCGCATGCTCTGCAGGATCAGCGTCCCGGACGGCCGCTCCACCGGCTCCAGTTCGTTGACCGTCAGCATGGCCTTGCCCGTGGGGGTGCTGAATGTCCGCGAGTCCCGTGGCCCGTTGGGCAGCACAAAGCCGCCGTCCTGCCGGATCTTCCGGTTGTAGTCCTCGCAGCCGCTGACCACGCGGGAGATGTGGTCGCGGATGAGGTCGTAGTTTTTCTCGAATCCCGCCCAGTCCGCCTGTACTGAATCGCCCAGCACTTCCCGGGCCAGCCTGCTGACGATCGCCACTTCGGAGAGCAGTCCCGGCGCCACGGGCTTCACCGTGCCGTGCGAAGCATGCACCGCGCAGACAGTGTCCTCCACGGACACAAACTGCGGACCGGATTCCTGCATGTCTATCTCGGTGCGGCCCATAGTGGGCAGAATCAGGGCAGCGTCGCCGGTGACAGTGTGCGAGCGGTTGAGCTTGGTGGAAATCTGCACCGATAGCTCGGTGTTCTCCATCGCGGCGAACGCCGCGTGGGTGTCCGAAATGGCGCCCACGAAGTTACCGCCCATGGCCACAAAAACCTTGATCCCGCCGTCGCGCATTTGCCGGACGGTTTCCACGGCGTCAATGCCGTGGTCACGCGGTGGATCGAAGTTGAACTCCTTGCCCAGGGCGTCCATAAACGCTGGCGGCATCTGTTCCCAGATGCCCATGGTCCGGTCACCCTGGACGTTGCTGTGCCCGCGGATGGGCGAGGCGCCGGCGCCGGGCTTGCCGATGTTGCCGCGGAGCAGCAGGAGATTAATGATCTCCTTGATGGTGGCCACGCCCTTTTTGTGCTGCGTGATGCCCATGGCCCAGGTGATGATCACCTTCTCCGCGCGCAGGTAGCGATCCGCGAGCTCATCGATCTCCGCGGCGCCCAAACCCGTGGCCTCCAGGACGGCGGCTTCATCCAGGCCGGCCAGGTGCGCCTTCAGTTCCTCGAGCCCCTCGCAGTGCTCCGCAAGGAACTGGTGGTCCAGTACGGTCCCCGGGTTGGCGGCCTCGGCGTCGAGGACGCGTTTGGAGATGGCCTGCAGCAGTGCCATGTCGCCGCCGATCCGCACCTGCATGAACTGGTCCGCCAGGTCGGTTCCCCGGCCCACGATCCCCTTGACTTTCTGCGGGTTCTTGTACCGCATCAGCCCGGCCTCCGGCAACGGGTTCACGGCGACGATACTCGCGCCGGCCTCCTTGGCCTCCTCCAGCGCCGTGAGCATCCGCGGGTGGTTGGTGCCCGGGTTCTGGCCCATGATGATGATCAGGTCCGCCTTGGCGAAATCATCGTAGGAGATGGTGGCCTTGCCAATGCCGATGGTCTGGCCCATCGCCCAGCCCGACGATTCGTGGCACATGTTGGAGCAGTCGGGCAGGTTGTTAGTGCCGTATGCCCGGACGAACAGCTGGTACAGGAAGGCAGCCTCATTCGAGGTCCGGCCACTGGTGTAGAACGTGGCCTGGTCCGGGCTGGCGAGTCCCTTGAGCTTGTCCGCGACGAGGGTGAACGCCTGCTCCCAGCTGACCGGGCGGTAGTGGTTCTCTCCTGCCGGCTTGTAGACCGGCTCGGTCAGGCGGCCCTGCATGCCCAGCCAGTACTCCGACCGTTGCCGCAGTTCACTGACCGGATGCTCGGCCCAGAACTCGGAGCCGATCACCACCGGGGTGGCTTCCCACGTGACAGCCTTCGCGCCGTTCTCGCAGAACTCAAACGTCTTGCGGTGGCCGGGATCCGGCCAGGCGCAGCTCATGCAGTCGAAGCCGTCCTTCTGGTTCAGTGCCAGCAGCGTCTTCGCGGCCCTGCCCACCCCCATGTGCGTCAGGGCCGGTTCCATCGAGTGGTAGACGCCCGGGACGCCGGCCACCCACGTTTTCGGATGGCCGCTGACCTCGATGTCAGCCTCGTTGACCTCTTCCACGCGCGGGTTCTTGCGTGCCACGTTGCACTCTCCTTGAGTCAAGACTGTGCCTGTCACACCGGTTTCGCAGCGGCGGAACGGTCTCATCCCACACTTGTTCAGGGGACTCCGGAAGTCAAGGAAGAGGCCTTGCACCGTGCGCTGATGAGGGCTGCTGTCATGACGCGTACGACGCCGGACGCCACCTCGCGTAGGCTGGTCACCACGGCTGAAGCAGGCGGCCGCAGGACCCACCCTCCGGAGCCGTCTTCATGCCCGAGAATCCTGCGCTGAGCGCGCTTGCCTCCTCCGCTTTCTCCCTCCCGACGCTCCGCGCTGGCCAACTCGCGGGCATGGCTGCCCTGGTCACCGGCCGCGACGTCCTGGCCGTGATGCCCACCGGCTACGGCAAGTCCGCCATCTACCAGGTGGCCGCCGTCCACCTTCACCGGCAGACGGGACACCCCGCCGTCGTGGTTTCACCCCTGATCGCCCTCCAGGAGGACCAGATCGCTGGGCTCACAGAGGCACTCGGCGAGGGTGCCGCCGTCGCCATCAATTCCGCGCACACCGATGCTGAAGTGGAAGACGCTTGGCAGAAAGTCGAGTCAGGCCGGGCCGCTTTCCTATTCCTGGCGCCCGAGCAATTGGCCAAGACGGAAACCGTGGCGCGGATCGCAGCTGTGGGCCCGGCACTCTTCGTGGTGGACGAGGCACACTGCGTCTCCTCGTGGGGACACGACTTCCGTCCCGACTACCTGACTCTGGGCACGGTCCGGGAGCAGCTCGGCAACCCGCCCGTCGCCGCGTTGACGGCCACGGCTTCCCCTCCAGTACGGGAAGAAATTGCGGAACGGCTGGGCATGAAGAATCCGCTGGTCCTTGTCCACGGCTTCGACCGGCCCAACATCATGCTTGACGTGGTCAGGCACCACGAGGAAAAGGAAAAACGCCGCGCCGTCCTGGAGCAGGTGGTTGCCCTCATCCACGGAAACAGCACAACCACCGGCAGCCGGCAGCAGGGCCTGCTTTACGCTGCAACGCGCAAGGACACGGAAAAGTACGCCGCCAAGCTTGCCGAGAAGGGACTCCGTGCCGAGGCCTACCACGCAGGCCGCGCCGCCGCCGACCGCGAGCGGATCCTCGAGCTGTTTATGGACGACCAACTGGACGTGGTGGTGGCCACCACGGCGTTCGGAATGGGGATCGATAAACCCAATGTCCGTTTTGTGGTCCACGCCGACATTCCCGAATCATTGGATGCCTACTACCAGGAATTGGGACGGTCCGGGCGGGACGGAGCGCCGGCGACGGCAGTCCTCCACTACCGGGCCGAGGACCTGGGCCTCCGGAAGTTCTTCGGCACCCACAATCCGGACCCGGAAGCCCTGCTGGCGGTGCTCAAGGCGCTCCGGACGGCGGACGGGCCGGTCTTCGCGTCCTCACTGGCCGAGCTCACCGGCTTCAAGCCTCGCCGCGTGACGGGCTTCCTGAACCAGCTGCAGGAGGCCGGTGCAGTGACCTCCGGCAAGCGCGGCGCCCGGCTCACGTCCAAAGCCAAGCCGGCCGCTCTGGTGCAACGCGCCGTCGAACTGGCCGAGGCACGGCAGCGCGTGGACCAGTCCCGGCTCCAGATGATGCGCGGCTACGCGGAGACGGACGGCTGCCGGCGCCAGTTCCTGCTGGGATACTTCGGCGAGGACCTTCCGGAACCGTGCGGCAACTGCGATTCCTGCAACGGTCGCACTCGGAAGGGCGCCCCGCAGTCAGAGGCTGGAAACCTCGACGGCGGCGCTGCCCGCGATGCCGCTGATCTTCCGTTCCCCGTCCAATCGCCGGTCACGCACAAGAAGTGGGGAGTCGGGCTGGTGATGCGTTATGAGGATGATGTGATCACTGTCCTGTTTGAGCGGGAAGGCTACAAGACGCTCTCCCGGGAGGCCGTCATGAAACGAAAACTCCTGAAGCCCGCTTAGGTACGCTGGAGGAAGACTCCAACGAAAGGCCCCCCAACGTGGAAGTTTCCCCCCTTGTCTGGACCCTGACTATCGCGGGAATTGTTGGCCTCCTGGCCTTCGATTTCTTTTTCCATGTCCGGAAGGCCCACACACCGTCGCTGAAGGAGTCGGCCGTCTGGTCCTCCATCTACGTGGGCATCGCCATCCTCTTTGGCCTGGGCGTGCTCATGTTCGGCGGGACCACCATGGGCACAGAGTATTTCGCCGGCTACGTCACGGAGAAGGCCCTGTCCGTGGACAACCTCTTCGTGTTCCTGATCATCATGGCCAGTTTCAAGGTCCCCCGGGCGGACCAACAAAAGGTGCTGCTGTTCGGCATTGTCTTTTCACTGATCGCCCGCACCGCCTTCATCTTCCTCGGCGCCGCCCTGATCAACAGCTTCGCCTGGGTGTTCTACATCTTCGGCCTGATCCTGCTGGTCACCGCCGGGAACCTGCTCAAACCGGATGGCCACGACGAAGACGAGGACGGCCTGGTGGTCCGGCTCGCGAAAAAGTACCTCCCGGCGTCGGCACACTACGACGGTGACAAACTCTTCACCATGGAAAACGGCAAGCGGGTGCTCACGCCGATGCTCCTGGTCATGGTGGCCATCGGCGGCACCGACATCCTCTTTGCCCTCGACTCCATCCCGGCTATCTTTGGCCTGACGCAGAACGTGTTCATCGTCTTCACCGCCACCGCGTTTTCGCTGATGGGCCTGCGCCAACTGTTCTTCCTGATCGACGGACTGCTGGACCGGCTGATCTTCCTGTCCTACGGCCTCGCAGCCATCCTGGGCTTCATCGGCGTGAAACTCATCCTGCACGCCCTGCACGAGAACACGCTGGCGTTCATCAACAACGGCGAGCACGTGAACGTGGTGGAAGTCAGCACCGGAGTCTCCCTGACGGTGATTCTCGGCGTCCTGACCGTCACCGTCCTGGCCTCGATCTTCAGCCCCAAGGGCAAGGCCAAGAATGCCGTCTCCGGTGCCCGGCGCCACGCCACTGAATACCTGGACCTCAACTACGAAACGGACATGGCGGAGCGCGACAAAATCTTCGCCCGCATGGTCCGCGAGGAGGACCAGATCAGAGCCCTGCCGGAGAAGTACAAGCGCCTCGTCCGCAATGAAACCGAGTTCATGGACCTCCTGCGCAGCGCCCACGCCGAGCACGACAAAGCCCAGGTACGGGCAGCAGAGAGCTAGCCCACAGCCCGCGACCAGAGCAACGCGGGGTCACATAGTGCCCCTCCGGAGGCCTCGGATGGGCATCGTGTGACCCCGCGTTGTCAGAGCCTCTTGGTAGGTTCGAAGTAGCGCCAGGGAAATCATCTTCTGGCCAGGGAAATCAATGGGGAGGCCCCGTGTTTCTGCTTGATCCTGCTGCCGAACCCGGCACTGTGGCTCCAGGTTCCGGCGCGCCGCAGGACCTGGTGTTTTCCGCCAGCGATCTTGTGGCCGCCAGCGAGTGTGAGTACCGCACGCTCCGCATCCTGGACGAGAAACTGGGCCGCTCCCCCAAAGCCGAATTTCCCGACGACGAGATGCAGCGCCGTGCCGGGACGCTCGGCGACCAGCACGAGGCAAAGGTCCTGGCCGGCCTGATCGCCGATTATGGCCACTGGGATGCGGACCGCGGCGCCGGCGTGTATTCCCTTGAGCGTGGGGCGCACACCCGCGGCGACCTTCTGGCCAAGCAGGCCGAAACCGAGCTTGCGCTCCGTGCCGGGGCCGACGTCGTGTTCCAGGCCACCTTCTTCGACGGCGAGTTCCTCGGCTACGCGGACTTCATCGTCAACGAGGGCGCCGGCACCGGAACCCCGGGCCGGTACGAGGTGTGGGACACCAAGCTGGCCCGGCACGCCAAGGTAGGGGCTCTCCTGCAGCTCGCTGCCTACGGCGACCAGCTCATCGGCATGGGCCTGGACCCGTCTCCCCGGGTCACCCTGGTGCTGGGCACCGTGGTGGACGGCGAGTACGTGCGCAGCCACCACTCGCTGCCGGACCTGCTTCCGGTCTTCCGCGAGCGCCGCGACCGCTTCCGGGACCTGACCACCGCCCACCGGGAGCGCGGTTCGGTGGTGCAGTGGGAGCAGCCCGGCGTCACCTACTGCGGCCGCTGCAACTACTGCGCCGAACAGGTCCAGGCCCACCGCGATCTCCTCATGGTGGGCGGCATGACCACCCTGCGGCGCAAAAAGCTCATCGCCGAGGGCGTCACCACCATTGACGCGCTGGCCGATCTCCCCCCGGGCAGGGCTGCCGGCTCCGTGGTCAGGCTCCGCGACCAGGCCCGGATGCAGCTGGGCCTGGACACCCCCGACGGTTCCCGCACGTTCACCAAGGACGGCGAGGACCACACGGTCACGTTCAAGGTGCTGCCGGAGAATGCCTTGGGCAGCATTCCGGCGCCCAGCCCCGGCGACATCTTCTTCGACTTCGAGGGCGATCCCCTCTGGCAGGATCCGGCCACCAGCCAGTGGGGGCTGGAATACCTGTTCGGCGTCATCGAAGCTCCCGCCGGCACCACCGCTGACAGAACGGCGGAAACCGCCGGCAAGCCCGTGTTCCGTCCTTTCTGGGCGCACTCCCGCAACGAAGAGCGGCAGGCCTTCCTGGACTTCCTGGCCTACGTGGAAGAACGCCGCGTACGCTATCCGGACCTGCACGTTTACCACTACGCCGCCTATGAAAAGTCGGCGCTGCGGAACCTTTCCGTTCGCCATCTGGCGGGCGAGGACATCGTGGACAACTGGCTCCGCGAAGGTGTGCTTGTGGATCTATACGCCACGGCCAGGCACTCGCTCCGGATCTCTGAGCCGTCCTACTCCATCAAGAAGCTCGAGCCGCTGTACATGGGCGATAACCTGCGCTCGGGCGAGGTGAAGGACGCCGGCGCCTCGGTGGTGGCCTACGCCGCCTACTGCGCGGCCAGGGATGGCGGCGACCCCGCTGAAGCTGCCAAGATCCTCGCTTCGATTTCGGACTATAACGAGTACGACTGCCTCTCCACCCTCCGCCTCCGCGACTGGCTGCTTGGACTGCGGGGCCCCATTTCCTCTCCGCACCGCCCTGATGCCACCAGCACCGCTGCCTCGGCCGCGGGGTCAACGGAAACGCACGACGACGGCGCCATGGCTCCGCTTCGACCTGAAGTGGTTGAAGCGGAACCCACGCCGGAGGAGCTCCGGCTCCAGCAGTACCTGGCGAGCCTCCCGGACACGCGGCCCTGGACGAACGATGAACGGGCCATCGCGATGGTGGCTGCGGCCACCGGATTCCACCGGCGCGAGCGGAAGCAATTCTGGTGGGAACACTTCGACCGCACCGAGTCTGAGATCGACCACTGGCGGGACCACCGCAACGTGTTTGTGGTGGACACCGCCGAGGTGGTGTCGGATTGGGCACTGGCCAAGCCCACGGTGCGGATGCGCACGCGCACGCTCCGGCTGACGGGAACCATGAGCGAGGGCTCGGACTTCAAACCCGGCAGCACGTGGTGCCGGCTTTATGATTCACCGGTTCCGGACGGCCTGGAGGACTCGTCCGGCAGCCCTACCGGCCGCGGCTTTACCTTTGGCACGCTGGTGGCGGCGGTGGAGGACCACCCTCGGATCCCCGGCCAGAGCATCATCACCATCGAAGAGAAGGAAACCGGCAAGGTCCCCGCGTACCCGCACATTCCGATAGCCCTCACCGAGGACCAGCCGGTCCGTACCGCGAGCATCGAAGCTGCGCTGGCGGAACTGGCCCAGAGGGTGGGTGCCTCCTTGCCAGTCCTTCCGGAACATCCCGGCGTCGACATCCTGCGCAAGGCTTCGCCGCGCTTCCGGACATTGCCCGCCCCTGCCGCCGTCGAAAAGGACCGCGCGGGGGCGGTTGATTACGTCACGGCCATCACCGCCTCGCTGCTGGACCTCGATCATTCCTACCTGGCCGTGCAGGGTCCTCCCGGGACCGGCAAAACCTACGTCGGATCCCATGTCATTGCGCGGCTGGTGGCCCGGGGCTGGAAGATCGGCGTGGTGGGGCAATCCCATGCGGTGGTGGAAAACATGCTGTGCACCGCCATCGAATCGGCAGGAGTGGATCCCCTCCGCGTGGCCAAGAAGATCGTCACCGACCACGAAGTGCCGTGGCACCAGACCAAGGACGACGACGTCGCTTCCCTCCTCGCCTCCCGGGGCGGCGCCCTGGTGGGCGGCACCGCCTGGACCATGACGGGCAAGTCCGTCCCCGCTGGGTCGCTGGACCTGCTGGTCATTGACGAGGCCGGGCAGTTCTCGCTGGCCAACACCCTGGCCGTGGCCCGCTCAGCGAAGCGCCTCCTGCTCCTGGGCGACCCGCAGCAGCTGCCGCAGGTGACCCAGGGCTCGCATCCGGAACCTGTGGACGAGTCTGCCCTGGGCTGGCTCGCGGCCGGCCATGCCACGCTGCCGGAAAACCTCGGCTACTTCCTGGCCGACAGCTGGCGCATGCATCCCGAACTGTGCCGCGCCGTGTCCGTCCTCAGCTATGACGGCAAGCTCGAATCGGCGCCGGCCGCAGCCCTGCGCAGCCTGGCCGAGCTGCCGCCCGGCGTCGAAACCGTGTTCGTGACGCACAGCGGGAACACCACGTCCTCCCCGGAGGAAGCGGCCGAAGTGGTCAGTCAGGCGCAGCGCCACATTGGGCTGAAGTGGATTCCCGGTGGCGACAAGCCCGCCCGCCCGCTGACCGCGGAGGACATCCTGGTGGTGGCCGCGTACAACGCCCAGGTCCAGCTGATCCGGCAGGCCCTGCAGCGGGCGGGCCTGGCGGGAGTCCGGGTAGGCACGGTGGACAAGTTCCAAGGCCAGGAAGCGCCGGTTGTGGTGGTGTCCATGGCGTGCTCCGCGGTGGCCGAAGCACCCCGCGGCGCGGAGTTCCTGCTAAACCGGAACAGGATCAACGTGGCGGTTTCCCGCGGCCAATGGCGTGCCGTGATTGTCCGTTCCCCGGAGCTCACCAACTACATGCCTTCCAAACCCGCGGTGCTGGAGGAGCTCGGCGCTTTCATCGGCCTCAGCCCGGCCAGCCGGGCAGGACGCCGCGTTCTCAGCAACGAAACAAGGTAAGTTCGGGGGGTGACATCCCAGAGCAACAGGCTGCCTGTCGGCGCCCTGATCGTCCTTGCCGCCATCGGCTTTACCGCCATCACCACCGAACTTCTGCCGTCCGGTTTGCTGCCCCAAATCAGCGCGGACTTTAACGTGTCTGAAGCGACGGCGGGCTACCTGACTGCAGGCTACGCGGCCATCATCGTTCTCACGGTCATCCCGTTGTCCATGGCGCTGTCCCGGATCCCACGGCACTTCCTGCTCATCGGACTGATCCTGACCTTCGCGGCCAGCAACGCGCTGGTGGCGATTGTCTCCGATTTCGGCGCCGCCATGGGTTCGCGCGTAGTGGGCGGCATCGCGCACGGTTTGCTGTGGTCTGCGATGGCCCCCTTTGTGGCCCGGATTGTCCCGGCCCACAAGGTGGGCAAGGCACTGGCGATTGTCTTCAGCGGCAACAGCCTGGGCCTGGCCATTGGCGCCCCCGTGGGTACTGCACTGGGCAACCTCCTCGGCTGGCGCTCGGCTTTCCTGGTCCTGGCCGCCTCCGGTGTGCTGCTGGCCCTCCTCGCCGTGTGGCTGCTTCCCCCGGTGCGGCGCATCCCCGACACTCCGCACCCGTCTCTTCGCAAGGCGATCAGCCAGCCCGGCGTTAAGACCGTCGCCGTCGGCTGGCCCCTGATGCTTATGGCCCACTTCGCCCTGTTCACCTACATTGCACCGTTCCTGCGCGAGGTCCGCCTCCCTGACTTCACCATCCCGCTCTCCATCAGCGTCCTCGGCGTCGCGGGCCTGGTGGGCATCTGGATCGCCGGCATCACCGTGGACTCCAGGCCGCGACGGTGGCACCTCATCACCGTCGGGGGCGTGGTAGTTTCCCTGCTGCTCCTTCCGCTGGTGGGAACCGCGCTACCCGGCATGGCGCTCGGAAGGCTGTCCGGCGGAGACGTCGTTCTGCCGGCGGTCATGGTCCTGATGTTCGTGTGGGGCACCGGCATCGGCGCCATGGGCATCTACAACCAGTCCGCCATCCTTCGTGCCGGCGGTGAGTACAGGGACGCCGCAAACGGCCTGACGGTCCTGACCATCCAGATAGGCATCACCATCGGCGCGATGTTCGGCGCCGCTGCGCTGACGTTCGCCGGGCCCGCACTGATCCCGGCCGCCGCGGCAATACCCGCCGTCATCGCACTTGGGCTCATTCTGGCCGGCCGGCGGCACTCCTACCCGCCGGGCAGGGATGAGCGCCAGCCCCCAAGCTGGCCGGGCCAAGGGCCCGGCTCGGCATCATCGGGGCCCGGTGCAGGGCGGGAAACCGGGCCTGTCAGCGGGCCCTGAAATCCCGGAAGGAACCCTCGGCCTCGCTGATGGCATCCTCAACCCGTTCCACGCGCCCAGGGGCGTTGTCCGACCTCAGCCAGTCCAAAAGCTGCTGCACCTTATCCTTCGGACCCTCGGCAACGATGGAAACCGAGCCGTCGTCGAGGTTTTTCACTACGCCCTTGAGCGCGAGCTCGTCCGCCTTGCCCATGGTCCAGAAACGGAAGCCGACCCCCTGCACCACCCCGAAGACGCGGGCAGAGAGCCGGATATCGCCCCGCGGGGGGCTTCCATCGGTCATGGCCCTCAGGCCTGCTTGACCAGCGCAGCTTCGACGTTGATCTTGACCTTGTCGCTGACCAGCAGGCCGCCGGCTTCCAGCGCCGCGTTCCAAGTCAGGCCGAATTCCTTGCGGCTGATCTCGCACTCTGCTGAGAAGCCTGCGCGGGTGGCGCCGAACGGGTCCACGGCTACACCGGTGAATTCAACTTCCAGCTCCACCGGCTTGGTGATGCCCCGGATGGTGAGGTCGCCCGTGAGCGTGTAATCCTCGCCGTCGCCCTCTACCCCGGTGGCACGGAACGTCATCTCCGGGAACTCCTCGACGTCGAAGAAATCCGGGCCCTTCACGTGCCCGTCGCGGTTGGCGTCTCCGGATTCGAAGCTCGCCGTTTTCACGGTGGCGTGCAGGGAGGCATCTGCCAGGGACTGGCCAACGCGGGCCTCGGCCGTAGCGTCCGTAAAGCGGCCGCGGACCTTGCTGATGCCTGCGTGGCGGACCGTGAAGCCGATCTCGCTGTGGGACATGTCCAGGAGCCAAATGCCTGGTGTCAGGCCTGAGGGAAGGGTCACTTTTGCATCTCCTTGTGCTCGGAAACAGGTGTGGGAACCAGCCAGTACGGCCGGTTCCCACACTGCTTCACTCCGGCGACTTTGTCCAGAGATGCATCTGTCAGTTGATGGTGATGTCCCGCGTGCGGTGGTCATAGCGGATGGTGACCGTGCCGCCGTCGTGGTGCAGTTCGTGGTTGGGGCCATCGAACGTGCCAAATGCGCCGTAGTTCTCGCTCCACGAACGGTTCAGCGCAATCTTGAAGGTGTAGTAGCCAGCCGGCAGTTCGCTGCTCTTCGTCCATAGCTGGGAGCTGAAGTCGAACTCCATCTGCGACTCGTCGTACTGCGGCGCCCAGTTCTCCGGGGCACCGAGGAACGTGTTGAAGTCGCCGGCCACGGCCACAGCCTCTGGCTGCGGGAAGGTTTCCTCGTCCGGTCCTTCCAGCGGCTCCGACACAACGGCTTCCGCCTTGGCCTTCGGTGCGGCAGCCTTGCGCGAACGGACGGCCTTGACTACGGGCTCCACGGCGTCTTCGATCAGCTTGGCGGCCTTTTCCACTGCCTCGGCAGCCTTCTTGGCCGGGGCCTTCTTAGCGGGCGCCTTCTTCACGGGAGCCTCGGCGGACTCAGCGGCAGCCGTCTTTGTGCCCGTAGCCTTGCTGGCCGCAGCCACCTTGGCGGGGGCCTTCTTCACGGCGGGAGCCGCCGGAATCGGGATATCGGCTGGGACAGGAGTCCCGGCGTCGAGCGCTGCCGCGAAGGACTCCGCGTCCGGGAAGGCGACCGTGGCGCGCATGCCGTCCTCGGTGATGGTCCAGCCCGAACGGCCCTTGACCAGCCAGCCGGCCTTGACCAGCTTGGCCGTGGCGGAGGTGAGGGTTTTGTGACCCCGGGGAATGCCGCCGCTGAGCAGCGTGGCCTCGTGGTCGCTGAACGGCACGCGGGCTGTGGCTTCCGCCAGGACCTCGCCGGCGTTGCGGGCATCACCCGTCCACGTGCCCTCCGTCAGGACATTCAGCACGGTCTTGAGTCGAAGGTAGGTGTTATCTGCGGTGGACGTGGCCATCATTCCCCTTATTAAAGCGATCTGTCTCTAGGCATTTTGCCAACACCCTGTTAAATCGCACGACTTGAAATGGTTAACTCTGCGTGTCGTGACCGACTATGACGCGAATTACAGCGGAACTGAGGCAAGAGTCTCGGGTAAGTGGCTGTTTACTCAACCCTCAAGCGCATATTCGGCGTGCCGACAGACACTTCCCGGACACGCTTCGGCCCCAGTGTAGCGAGCACTGCCGCCCTGAGCTACCCGCCGTTCAACTCGTCCAGGAGCTCGGCCTTCCGCTCCTCGGAGGCGAACGACGAGTGGATGGAGTTCGCGGCGAGCCTGGACCTGTCGAACTCAGAGAGTTCAAACACTGCCTGCAGCTGCGCGAAGTTGTCATCCACGTAGCCGCCGAAGTAGGCGGGATCGTCCGAGTTGACGGAAACGTTGAGCCCGGCGGCGAGCATTGCCGGCAACGGATGGTCCGCCAAGGTGTCCACGGCGCGGAGCCGGACGTTGGACAGCGGGCAGACCGTCAGCGGAATCCGCTCGTCCACGAGGCGCTCCACCAGGTCCTGATCCTCCATGCAGCGGATGCCGTGGTCAATCCGTTCCACTCCCAGGACGTCCAGCGCTTCGATGATGTACGACGCTGGCCCCTCCTCGCCCGCGTGGGCGGTAAGCCGAAGGCCCGCTTCGCGGGCCTTCGCGAACAGCCGCTCGAACTTCGCCGGCGGATTGCCCACCTCGGCCGAGTCCAGGCCGACGGCCGCAATGGGAGCGTTTATGGCCAGGAGTCCGTCCAGGACTTCCAGCGCCGATTCCTCCGAAAGGTCACGCAGGAACGCGGCGATCAGCAAGGTGGACATGCCAAAGTCTTCCACCGACGTGGCCAGCGCAGACGCCACGCCATTGACGCAGGTTTCCAGGCTGACGCCGCGGGAAAGGTGGGCTTGCGGGTCCATCATGATCTCGGCATGGCGGACTCCGGCCGCAGCAGCCCGGGCCAAGTACGCGCGGGTCATGTCGGCGAAGTCCTGCTCGGTCTGCAGCACCGCCATGTTGGCGTAGTACAGGTCCAGGAAGGACTGCAGGTCGCTGAACTCGTACAGTGCGCGCAGCTCCTCGAGGCCTGAATACGGGAGCGCAAGGCCGTTGCGTTCGGCCAGTTCAAAGATCAACTCGGGCTGCAGCGTGCCCTCGATGTGCAAGTGCAGTTCGGCCAGGGGAAGGGTCCGTGCGGCCTCCACTTCCGGCAGTTCTCCCGCTGGTTCGGTTTCAGGCGCGGCAGTGCCGTCCGCAAAAATATCCATTCGGTCAGGATAGACCCCGAACGGCCCAGCGGGGTGGCTGTCGGTGGCGTGAAGGTCGGGGCAATCCGCCAGGATTACGGACCTGATCACATTCATCAGCCGGCCACCAGCGGCCCACCAGCCCGCACTCAGGAAAGATCTCGGTTTGATAACGGCCCCCCAATGTCCTAGCGTGAAAGACAAGCCCGCCAAGCGGGCGAAATGAATGCCCGGTGCTGCCTCCACCAGAACTGCCCGGCCGGCAGCCACCGAAAATGACCTCGAATTGTCAGGGGCGGGCAGTGGCGCGATAACCTCCGGGGACGGACCGAGCGCTGGTGGCCTTCAGGAGCATCACACATGAAAAACACCACTATCCGTACTGCCGCACGCCGCGGAGTCACCGTGGCCGCCATCTCGGCCGCCGGACTCGCCCTCTCGGCCACCGGAGCCAACGCGGCCACCGACGGCTCAACCTGGGACGCTTTGGCGCAATGTGAAAGCGGCGGAAACTGGGCCACGAACACAGGCAACGGCTACTCGGGCGGCCTGCAGTTCAGCGCCGGCACGTGGGAAGCCCACGGAGGCACGGGTTCCCCGTCCGGCTCCACCCGCGAGCAGCAGATCGCGGTGGCCGAACAGGTCCAGGCCTCGCAGGGCTGGGGAGCCTGGCCGTCGTGCGCCGCACAGCTTGGTTTGAGCGGCGGGGGCGGCGCGACGGTTGCACCGCAGAGCGTGCCCGTCGAGAGCGTGCCGGTCGAGAGCGTGCCGGTCACCCAGGGCGACGTACAGGCTCCGGCCGATGAGGTAGAGGCGCCGCAGGCCAATATCGAAGCTCCACAGCATGCCGCACCGCCGGCACTGAGCGGCGAAACCTACACTCTGGAGCAGGGCGACACGCTCAGCATCGTCGCGGACAAACTTGGCATCGAAGGCGGCTGGGAGAAACTGGCCGACGCCAACATGGACTCCGTCACCAACCCGGACCTCGTATTCGCCGGGCAGGTCCTCAACCTCCCGGCCTAAGCGTTCGGCCGTTCCCGGGGCATTCCCCTTTCCCCCTTTTGCCCCGGGGACAAACAACGACGCCGGAGCTCCCGCCCCAGGGGAGTTCCGGCGTCGTTCGTTGTTAAGTTTCCTGCTTGCTGCCCGGCGGCAGCCGCCGGCGGCTAAGCTGCGGCCGGGATTTCCCGGACGATGCGCACTTTCCAGGCGGCGGCGTCGCTGGTGTCCAGCAGCACCACGGTGCCGTGGGCGACGTTCAGTGCCACTCGCTTGGCTGCGAGCAGTTCAAGGTAGAGGTGCTCGTTCATGCGGCCGGGGGCATCGATCATGTACTTCACGGCGTCGCGGACCTTGCGGTAGTTGCTGCTCCGCTCCCGGTGCAGATGAAGTTCGAGCATCTGACGCTGGCGCACTTTGGGCTCGTGCTTGTTGAGCCAGGACACTGCCAGGTGCACAGCAACCACGAGGGCCAGGGAAACCGCGTAGATCCACCAACCGCTGTTCAGCAGGAACAAGGGCAGGTTGCCGATGGCCACGAGCGCAATCACAACACGCAGCGCAACAATCCGGCGAAGAGTCAACGCGACGGATGCCATGGCGGCACGAAAACCGTGCTGTTCCTTCCGCGCTTCGGCAGGATCAAGGGTAAATTCATCAAGGACCAGGATGCCCTTGGCCTCCGGGCTGAGCATCTGCCCAAACTTGGGCATGAATGGCTGCGTGCTGCCGGGGGTCGTAACTGAAGAAATAGTCATGGGAGGGCTTCCGGGACGGTGGGGCGTTTCGGTGATCTTAGTGGGTAACGGCAACCGCTGTATGTATCGGTCCACTATGTGAACATCTCAGCCTTCGCGGGGGCCTTCCCGTGTGGCGGCGGGCACTGCAATTGGCACATCCGCCACGTGCCGTCAGACTGAAGGGATGCAAACCTTCCTTCCGTACCCCGATTTCCGGCAGAGCGCCGCAGCATTGGACACCGCCAGGCTTGGCAAGCAGCGTGTCGAGGCGCTGCAGACCCTCCGGGCTCTGGTGATTCCCGAGTACGGCTGGCAGAACCACCCCGCCGTCCGCATGTGGATGGGCCACGTGCCGGCGCTGACGCTGTACGGCCTGGCGATGGTGGACGAATGGACCAACCGCGGCCACGCAGACAACACGCGCGCCAACATCACCGAGTTCGCGCCCCAGGCAGCGCACCCGGACTACGCCGCCAGGATCCCCATGCCGGAATGGCTCGGGAACCCTGACTTCCACCTGAGCCACCGCGCGAAGCTGGTCCGGAAGGAACCGAAGTTCTACAAGTCGGTGTTCCCGGACGCCGACGTGGACCTGGACTACATCTGGCCTGAGCCCAAGCATGAGTTCTATCCGGCAGAACCTGAGGACGACTTCCTGTGGGTCCTTCGCGACCCGCACACGGAGGTCGATCCGCAGACGCTGGACACCGTGGCGCTGCCGCCGGTCCGCCGTGCTGCTCTTGCCGCCTCGGCCGAAGCCGACGGCTACTCCCCCGTCTACGTCGACGACGGGTCCCGCCGCCCTTCCAAGCAGCCGCGCAAACTGGCACCCAAGCCCCTCGTGAAGAAGCCCACCCGGAAGCGCCAGGCACAAGAGGAAGCCTTCGCAACGCTCCCGGGCAAGACCACCGTTGCCGTTTCCTTCGAGGACGGCCAAAAGTTCGCCGTGGGGCAGGTCCTGGGCCGTCCGATCACGCTCGACGACGGCCGCTTCGGCCGGACTTTCAGCGTCGCCGAGGTAATAGACCGGTCCGCTTTCGATTACCCCGCCCTCCTGCAGGATCCGCGGGTATTCTTCCCGGTTCCGACCCCGTCGGTCCTCGCTCCCTGATCGCGTGACCATCCTCCTTGCCGGCTGCGGCGACTTGGGCACTGAAGCCGGCCTGCGCTTCGCCGCGGCCGGGCACAGGGTGGTGGGCTGGCGCCGTTCGCCCGAGAAACTGCCGGCAGCGATCGAAGGCGTGGCCGCTGACCTCGGCTCTGCGGATCTGCCTTCTGTTCCTGCTGACACCACCGCCGTCGTTGTGGCGGTTGCAGCTGACTCACCTACGGAAGCGGCCTACCGCGCTGCCTACGTGGACGGGCTGGCGAACGTCCTGGCCGCACTGGAGCGCGACGGCGTGACGCCTCAGCGCGTGCTTTTTGTGTCCTCCACCGCTGTGTATGGGGACGCTGGCGGTGGCTGGGTGGATGAGAGAACGACGGCGGCACCTGGCGGATTCTCCGGCCGCATCCTCCGCGAGGCGGAGGACCTCCTGCTTTCGCGGTTGCGCGGCACCGGCTCCATGCCTATCGTCTTGCGGTTGGGTGGGATCTACGGTCCCGGCCGGACGCGCTTGATTGACCAGGTCCGCAGCGGCGCCGCCGTGATTCCGGACGAGCCGCGCTACACCAACCGCATCCACCGGGACGACGCTGCTGCCGCGATTGTCCATTTGGCGTCGACAGCCGCTGACCCTGGGCCGGTTTATGTCGGCGTGGATGACGATCCCGCGGATCTTGGGGATGTCCTGCGGTATCTTGCGGCCGAGATGGGGTATCCCGCACCGCCTGTTGGCCCGGCTGGCGAGGCCCGAGGCGGCAACAAGCGCTGCAGCAACGCGCTGCTCCGTGGCTCCGGGCTGGAGTTGGCCTACCCGACGTTCCGGGAAGGCTACCGCGCGGTTCTGGCGCGCACCGGAGTCCGCCACCCCTAAGTAGGCCGGGTGGGAAGCTTCGTTGGACATCCACTTATCCACATCGGCAACTTATGCACAGACAACTTATCCACATAGGCGATTTGCCTGGGTCGTGACGTCGGTGCGTGCTGGGATGCTGTGGGTATGGAAAGCAGAGCAGCGGTGGCGGGCAGTAGCTCGAATCCTGACGCCCCTTGCGATGCTGTGGAGCCGGACAGCGTCGCGGCTGAGGAGACAGCGGAAGCCGTTGAGGGTTCGCGCGCCGTAGATGCTGCCTTGGCCTTCCAGAGTCCGGAAAAAGCCGGACCTCCGGGCCCCTCTCCGGCCGGTAATCCGGATCTGCTGCGTCAGGAATACGACGAGTGTTTGGACACCCTGGCGGCAATCCGATGTGAGGAAGCGAAGTTGGCTGCCCGGAAGGTCCGGACGGTTGCCCGGTGCGCCCATGTGGCCCGGTCCATGGCGGCTCCCGGGCTGTCCCTGCAGGAGCAGACGGCCCAGGAGATGGCTCTCGTGGCTGAGTTGGCGGGTGTGCTGACGGTCAGTGAACCGGCCGCTGCCGACCTTCTGGTTGAGGCCCACGAACTGATGACGGTCCTGCCGTTGACGTTGTCCGCACTGGAGGCCGGGACAATTTCGTGGCAGCACGCCCGGGTCATGGTGGATGAGACCAGCGGTCTGGGTCCGGAGGGGGCGCAGGCGTTGGAGGCGCATTTCCTGGACCCGGAGGCGCCGAACCCGCTCCGGGGCTGTCCCGCGGGTGAGATGGTGGCTGGCCGGTTCCGGGCCAGGGCCCGGACCTGGCGGGAGCGGCACCACCCGGTCAGCATCGAAAAACGCCACACCAAGTGTGCTACCGACCGGCGGGTGCTGTTTTCTCCTGCCCGGGACGGGATGGCCTGGCTCTCGGCCTACCTGCCGGCGGATACCGCGTCGGGGATCTGGGAACGGACCACCGCAGCGGCCCGGGCCCTTCAAGGCCCTGAGGAGCCCCGAACCCTCACCCAGCTCCGCGCCGACATCGCCGCGACCTGGCTCCTCGGCGGGAACGGCAGCACGGATCCCACCGTGCCCGCCAGCGAACCTGCAGATCTACCTGATGGTGTTCCGTCGCCGCGGGCACAGGTCCTGATCACCGTCCCGGTGATGGCCCTGCTGGGTGTGACAGAGGAGTCGGCGATGCTGGACGGGTACGGGCCGATCCCGCCGTCCATGGCCCGCCAACTGATCGCCGACGGCGCCACCTCCTTCCACCGGGTCCTGATCGACCCCCGCGACGGCGCACCGCTGGAAATCGGGCGCACCAGCTACCCGGTCACCAAAGCCCAGCGCCAATGGCTCAGACTCAGGGACGGCAAATGCCCGTTCCCCGGCTGCAGCAACCAGTCCCTGGACAACGAAGCCGACCACGTCCTGGCCTGGGCCAAAGGCGGGATCACCGGAATCAGCAACCTCGGCCAGCCGTGCCGCAAACACCACCAACTCAGACACACCACCGGATGGACACCCACCACACCCACCAAGGACCAGCCACCCGGCTGGATCTCACCCTCCGGGCGGCACTACCAAAGCGAACACCCCGACTGGGAACCACCCACCTGGCCGGGAGGGCTAATTGAGAATACTTCAGGTCCAGACTCAGGTCACGGATTCGGCTTGGAACATGGCAAAGCAGGGAATCCGGACTTGGATTCGGCCGAGCCTAAAATTCCCCTACACGAAGACCACCAGCCAGTGATGCCTGTCGACGAATACTCGGTCAAAGAACCCGCGTCGGAGACTAGGAGTCCTGCCAGCCGCGTCCTTCGACGAAGGTTGCCACCACGGTTCCCACTCCGGCCTGAAGCGAATTAGAAGGGTCAAAGAACAAGCTGGCCTCCCGCGCGCGGCTGTGGGTGATGAGTTGCTCAGCTTCGAGTTTGGCCTCCGCATCCGTGGCGCCGAGGATGCCTGTCCGGGCGGGTAGCTCAGGCGTGTGGACGGTGTTGGCCTCTGTCTTCGTGAGCGGCACGGTGGTATCGGCGTTGATTTCGTCGTTCGGGAATTCAAACTCTGCGTCGTCGGAAGCGGCCGGAACGGTGTATTCCAAGAAGTAAGTCATGACCCCAGCCTTGCAGAAACCAGGGGCAGCCGAAAGCGTAGGGCACGTTCCAGCGACAGCAGTGCGGCACAGCGGATGGGATACCCAGGAACAGCAAAAAAATGCTAGCTTCCGGCGACCTACCTGCACTCCTATACTGACCGGATGATCATGCCGCTGTTTTTCGGCGTCATAGCATCCAGTGCCCTGATTCTGGGTGCCATCATCGGTGTGCGCTTCGAATTGCCCAAACGGCTGTTGGCCATCCTCCTGGCATTCGCCGCAGGATCCCTCATAACGGCCCTCGCGTTCGAACTCTTCGAGGACGCCTACCAGCGTGGTGGCATCGTTCGGGCCGCTTTAGGCCTCATGGGCGGGGCCATTGTCTTCACCATCCTCAGCGCACTACTGGACCGCTGGGCACAACCCGGCGCGCAGGCGACTCCCGCCGATGAACTTCAAGGGAGCGCAAAGCTCGATACCGACGCTGCAGCCAGCGACCGCAAAGCAACCGCTGCTTCCACGCGCGGCGCAGCAGGAATGGCGCTCTTGGCTGCGGTGACCCTGGACGGCGTGCCGGAGAACGTTGCCCTGGGTGTTTCCCTCGGCGAGGGAACGGGCGGGCTCGCCCTGCTCGCAGCAATTTTTGTCTCCAACCTGCCAGAGGCCCTCGTTGGCGCTGCGTCCATGCGCAGCCAAGGCCGTTCCGCCGGAAGCGTTATCGGCCTCTGGCTGGCATGCGCGGTTTTGCTGGTTGTCGCCGTGGTCATCGGAGCAGGCCCGCTGTCCGGAACCGATCCTAAAGCCATCTCACTGCCTTTGGCGTTTGCCGCCGGCGCCGTCATTGCGTCCCTCGCGGACACTCTCATGCCGGAGGCCTACGAGCACGGCGGTCCTGCTGTCGCCATCAGCACCGCCGCCGGTTTCGTCCTCGCCTTCGTTTTGTCGCTCGCCTAAACGGCGCGCACTGAACGAAAGCCAAGCCGAAGCCCGCGCGGGCACCAGAAATGCCATGCCGGAAAGAGACCGCTATTTACCGAGTCCAGCCTTGCGGAGGGCCTCGGCCATCGCGGTGTTGACCGGCGCCGGTTTCGGTGCGGGAGGCCTGCCAGCCGAGGGCTTGGCCTCGGGCTTTCCGCCGGACGGAGTCCGGTTACCGGCACCTCGCCCGCCTGAGTCGCGATTGGCACCGCTGCTCCCCCGAGCGTCCCGCTGCCGCGCCGACTGGCCGCCGGCCCCGCCGCCTCCGCCCGAACGGCCCGCTTCCGAACGGCCCGCTTCCGAACGATTCCCTTCCGAACGCGCCGCCGGACCTCGCCCACCGGAAGGTGACGCCTCGTCGTCGAGCCTTAACGTCAGGGATATCCGCTTACGATCCGGATCGGCTTCCAGTACTTTCACACGCACAACCTGCCCGGACTTCACTACTTCTCGGGGGTCGGAGACGAACCGGTTGGCCAGCGCCGACACGTGAACCAGACCGTCCTGGTGTACTCCCACATCAACAAACGCACCGAACGCGGCAACGTTGGTTACCGTCCCCTCGAGCACCATGCCGGGCTTGAGGTCGGAGATCTTCTCGATGCCCTCGGAAAATGTCGCGGCGGCAAAGGCAGGGCGCGGGTCCCGGCCGGGCTTGTCCAGTTCCGCCAGGATGTCCTGCACGGTGGGCAAGCCAAAGGTCCCGTCCACAAAGGCTCGGGGATCCAAAGACGACGCCGGCGCAGAACCGGCAGCCACCAGGATCTTGCGTGCCACGGAATACGCCTCAGGGTGCACGCTCGAAGCGTCCAGCGGTTCCGCTCCCCCAGTGATCCGCAGGAAGCCCGCGCACTGCTCGAACGCCTTGGCCCCGAGCCGGGGCACCTTCTTCAGTTCACTGCGCTTGGCGAACGGCCCGTGTTCGTTCCGGTACGCCACAATGTTTTCGCTCAGCAACGGCCCGACGCCGGCCACGCGGCTCAGCAGTGCCGGCGACGCCGTGTTCACGTCCACACCCACAGCGTTGACGCAGTCTTCCACCACCGCGTCCAGGCTCCGGTCCAGCTTCGATGCCGTGACGTCATGCTGGTACTGACCCACGCCGATGGATTTGGGGTCGATCTTGACCAATTCCGCGAGCGGATCCTGCAAACGCCGTGCGATGGATACCGCCCCACGCAATGAAACATCCATGCCGGGCAGCTCGGCCGCGGCCAGCGCCGACGCCGAGTACACCGATGCCCCGGCCTCGGAGACCACAAGTTTCTGCGGTTTCTTCTCCGCGGCGGGCAGCAGCTTGATCAGCTCCGCGGCGAGCTTATCCGTCTCCCGGGACGCCGTGCCGTTGCCGATGGCCACGAGCTCAACGTCGTGTTTCCGGGCGAGACCCACCAGCGTCGCCAGGCCCTCGTCCCATTTCCGGGCCGGCGCGTGCGGATACACGGTGTCCGTGGCAACCACCTTGCCGGTGCCGTCCACAACGGCCACCTTCACACCCGTCCGCAGCCCCGGATCCAGTCCAAGGGTGGCGCGGTTGCCGGCAGGTGCGGCCAGCAGGACATCCCGGAGGTTTGCGGCAAACACGCGCACAGCCTCATCCTCTGCGGCGGTGAACATCCGGCTGCGAAGGTCGGCGGTCAGCCGGGCGAGAACTCGCGACCGCCAGGCTAGCTGTGCGGTCTGCATCAGCCAGGTGTCGGCGGGACGGCCGCGGTCGGCCACCCCGAGACACCTGGCCACCGCCGCTTCGTAGCGCGAGCGCGCGGCGGCAAGGGCGTCGTCGTTATTCGGGTCGGCCTCGGCGAGATCCAGTTCCAGGACGCCGTCCTTCTCACCACGCAGCAGGGCGAGCACACGGTGAGAGGGCATCCCCGACGGCGCCTGCGCGAACTCAAAGTAATCGGCGAACTTCTGGCCCTCGGCTTCCTTGCCCTTCTTCACGCGCGACACCATCCGTCCCTGGGTCCAGAGCCGCTCCCGCAAGTTGGCGGCAAGGTCCGGGTCCTGGGCGACCCGTTCCACAAGGATGGACCGGGCACCGGCGAGCGCGGCCGGCGCGTCATCAATGGAATGCTCCGCATTCAGGTATTTGGCCGCCTCGCGCTCAGGATCCAGATCAGGCCGCTTCAGCAGCGCCTCGGCGAGGGGCTCCAACCCGGCTTCGCGGGCGATTTGCGCCTTCGTGCGCCGCTTGGACTTGAACGGCAGGTAGATGTCCTCGAGCCGGGACTTCGTGTCCGCGGCAAGGATCGCCGCCTGCAGCTCGGGCGTCAGCTGACCCTGCGAGGCGATGGCTTCCAGGACAGTACGACGGCGGTCCTCGAGTTCGCGGAGGTAGCGCAGGCGCTCGTCGAGCTCCCGGAGCTGGGTGTCGTCCAGCGTCCCGGTGGCTTCCTTGCGGTACCGGGCGATGAACGGGACGGTGGATCCGCCGTCGAGCAACTCCACGGCGGCTTTGACCTGCCAGGTTTTAACGCCTAGCTCAGCGGCAATCTGGGCGTGGATGGCGCTGTCCGGATTTTCGGCGGACACGGGTGCGGACGGGGCGTGCGGGAGTTGGGTCACCAGAACATTTTGCCTCACCGGCCTTGCCGTCTCCAGCGATGCCGCACCTGCGGACATGACCGGCCGGGGTATTCCGCTCCGGGCCGCGAAGTGCTGTAGTGGATATGCCGTCACCGGTAATCACTCTCGAGGAAGAGGACACCATGCGGGAACTGCTCATCGTCTTTCAGGACGGATTCGAAGAGGCGAACATCACCGTCATGGTCAACGGCAAGGAAGTCCGCCGCGACGTGGGCGTCACCACTAACCCGCTCCTGGGGGAAGCCTTCGAAACGTCCGTGGAACTGCCCGCGAAAGGGGCACAGGTGGGGGTCGAAGTGACAAACCGTGGCCTGAAAGCCATCACCAAAGTCAGTGGAAAGCCCAAGAGCCTGCTCGTTTCCATCCAGGACGACAAGCTCGTGATGCGCGAAGGCACAGGCCGGGAAGCATT
This sequence comes from Pseudarthrobacter sulfonivorans, assembly GCF_031454915.1. Classification (GTDB taxonomy): domain Bacteria; phylum Actinomycetota; class Actinomycetes; order Actinomycetales; family Micrococcaceae; genus Arthrobacter; species Arthrobacter sulfonivorans_C. Next base: position 410,025 of record NZ_JAVDRS010000004.1, read on the forward strand.
TATGTAAAGCCTCTAGCAATACTCCATTCGCTGGAGTATTCTGGCGTTACCGCTCATCCTTTACGAGCCTGAGCGGGCCAACTTTTTCGATAAAGAGCCAAACAGCCGTCGGATGGCTTTCGGCTCAAGCTGCCGGGACAGCACACCGAGCAGCCAACGACGGCGGCACCCAAAGCCGGGTGCCGCCGTCGTCGTTAACCACCGATCACGGCCCACTCTGGACCGCACTGCGCGGGACTATGCCGAGTGCACGGGGTAATCCGTGTAGCCCGCTGAGCTGTCTGCGTAGAACGTGGACGGGTCCGGTACGTTCAGGGGAAGGTTTTCCTTCCAGCGCCGGGCGAGGTCCGGGTTGGCGATGGCGGGCCGGCCCACCACCACTGCATCAGCATGGCCGTCGGCTACCAGGCTGGCCGCTTCGTCCCGTGTGGTTACGGTGCCGAAGCCGGAGTTCACCAGGAATGTGCCGTTGAAGCGTGCCCGGAGGTCCTGGACCAGTTCGCTGGTTGGCTCATGGTGCAGGACGCTGAGGTAGGCGAGGTTCAGCGGGGCGATGCTGTCCACCAACACTTCGTAGGTGGCGCGGGCATCGGCGGCGTCAGTTTCGGCGATGCCCTGGACGTTGTGCTGGGGCGAGATACGGATGCCGACGCGGTTGGCGCCAACCGCGGCGACCACGGCGTTGACCGTCTCGATTACAAAACGCGCCCGGTTCTCCGGCGACCCGCCGTAGCTGTCATCGCGCACGTTTGAGTTGGGGGCCAGGAATTCGTGCAGCAGGTAACCGTTGGCCGAGTGCAGTTCCACGCCGTCGAAGCCTGCTTCGATGGCGTTGAGCGCACCTGTGACGATTTCCTGCATAACGACAGGGAGCTCGTCGCTGGTCAGTGCGTGCGGCACCGGGTACGGCTTCTTGCCTGACGGCGTGCGGACTTCGCCGTCAATGGCGATGGCGCTCGGAGCCACGAGGGTGTGCCCGCCGGTGATGTCCTCATGGGACACGCGTCCGCCGTGCATGACCTGTGCAAACATCCGGCCGCCCTCGGCGTGGACGGCGTCGGTGACCTTCTTCCAAGCGGCGATCTGCTGTTCCGTGACCAGTCCTGGCTGGCCCGGGTAGGAGCGACCGGCGGGGCTTGGGTAGGTGCCTTCGCTGACGATCAGGCCCAGGGAAGCGCGCTGGCGGTAGTGCTCCACGACCAGCGGGCCAGGCACACCTTCCTCGCCCGCACGTAGGCGGGTCAGCGGCGCCATCACCAGGCGGTTGGACAGTTCAAGCTCACCGAGAGCCAAGGGGGAAAACAGCATGCGCAGTTCCTTTCGCAGGGGAATTGGTACTGCTGGGCCCAACTGGCTGGCGTCCGCATCTATTCCGGGCGAGACCACCATCACTCCGTGGTGGAGCCGTAGCTACTCGTCTGACGCCACCCCTGGGCAACCCTGACCCTGCGGGTTCTGGTTGCAGTCGTCGGCGTAATTCCGGGTGATGGAGCGCCAGACGCTGATAGTCTGCGGCGCCGCACTGAACTGACCCTGGCCCGGGATGGGCAGCGGGGGTCCGTCGTTCACTGAATACGTTCCTTGGAACGAAGTGGTGAGAACCACTTCGAAGTCACCCGTTTGTGCATACACGTGGCTGGTCCGCGTCTTCTCACCCCAGCGATCCTGAGGCAAAGGACCGCCCATGGAGGACTGCGGGCCGAAGACCGTGCCGTCGCCGTAGTTCCAGGTGTATTGGACCGGAGTCGCCACGACATGAACTTTCTGCCCGAACATCGTCACGTCAAACTGCTGCTCAGCAGGGTCGGCATAGAAGTTCGTTTCGGCGCCCCGGAGGGTGTGCGGGCTGGGCTGCGCGACGACGGCTCCCGCGTTGATTGGAAGGCTTTCAAACCGCTTCTGGATCTGGCCGGCAATTTGCTCCAGCACGTCAACGGGCTTCTCGTCATAGATGCAGGTTGGCCCGGCGAAGAAAGTGTACACGTTCAGCACCTTCAGAGATCTGTACCAGTTAACGACGCGGCCGTTATCCCCATCGGTGCATTCAACATCGGGCCCCGCACAGTTCGATCCGTCGAGATTAGGGTCTACTCTGCATGCGTGTTTGGATCTGTACTTGAAGGGGTCATCCGGAAGCCCAACCGGCACGGAAGTCCATGCGTTGCTCTGAGGATCATGAAACCAACCAGCTGCGGAAGCGCCATGGCCACCCCAAGCGGTCCCAATGGCTGGTGAATCGGCGGAGTCTGACACGGCTGTCGGCCCTGGCATCAACAATAGGACCGTGGACGCCATCACGCCGAGCAGCCTCGCCACTGTTGGAGCACGGACAGCCATTACTTCACCAGGTGTTCGACAGTGTTGGCTTTCCATCCACTTGCACCGAAACCGGCAATGACGATGTCCCCAATAGCCGGCTGTCTCGGCACACTTCCCTTGAGCGTGGCATCCGCAAGGTAGTAGTCAGTTGTATCTTGGTACACCTGGACGACGGCTTGATACTCTGCTGTGCCGGTCTCGATGAAGTCCGAATGAACGCCCTCCACATGCATCTTGCCGCCAGCCATCCAGCGTCCATCCGAATGCCACTCCGTGACTTCGGTTTTTACCTTTGCACAGCTACCGCAGGCGGGGCCTGAGGCCGACTCCAGCGGCTCTGTATCACCGGTCTCGTACGCGTAGCTCAGCGTTGCGTACCAGTAGCCCACGAACGCCTCCAGCCCCTCCTTAGTCTTTTTCTTCGCTACCTCCGGAAGCACCGGAACCGGTACGTTCTGGGCGCGACCGCTGGCCGATGCCGGCACGTACGCGGGGGTCGCCGTCGGAGTCGGCGTGGCACTGGGGCTGGGCGTCTGAACTGCGGACGGCGACGTCGTGTCCGTTGCACCAGGATCGCTGCCCGAGTTGCACCCAGTTAGAACCAGGGCAGACGCTGCCGCAATTGCCACGAGATGCACGCGCAGACGCCGGACCGTAAGAAAGTTGTGCGATGTCATGGGCAGCTATTCCCCCGATAGTTTCAAGACGCCTCACTCCGAACAATGACTTAAGGGTAGCCCAGGTCACACCAGAGCAATCAAAGTTATCCACAGTCACCCGGCATCGGTTCTACCACCGGGACCGACCAACAAAAAGTCACAAGAGGAGGATGACGCCCCGGGATACCGCCGGCCTCACGGGAGCGGCATTTGTACCCACGCCCAACAAACAGTCCGGGCCGCCGTTGTAGCCACCGCACAAAAACCGCCCCACAGCGCCGAACTAGCGTCAAGGGAGACCCCGGAACTAAAAACAAAGGACAAATTAATGACGATTACGGCCGCGCCACAGACGAGTAGTCACCCAATCCTTGAAACAGCAAGAAGGCAGGTCCTCGAAGACGGCATCGGCCTGACCCAGCCGCAGCTCGAGGAGGTCCTCCGTCTCCCGGACGAGGCCCTGCCCGCCGCCCTGCAACTCGCCCACGAAGTCCGCCTGAGGCACTGTGGCGAAGACGTCGAGGTGGAAGGCATCATCTCCATCAAGACCGGCGGCTGCCCCGAGGACTGCCACTTCTGCAGCCAGTCCGGCCTGTTCGATTCGCCCGTCCGCGGCGTCTGGCTGGACATCCCCGAACTGGTCAAAGCCGCCAAGGAGACCGCCGCGACCGGAGCCACCGAGTTCTGCATCGTCGCCGCCGTCCGCGGACCCGACATCAAACTGATGAACCAGATCAAATTCGCGATCGACCGCATCAACGAAGAAGTGGACATCAACATCGCCTGCTCCCTGGGCATGCTCACCCAGCGCCAGGTCAACCAACTCAAAGAATGGGGCGTGCACCGCTACAACCACAACCTCGAAACCGCGCGCAGCTACTTCCCCGAAGTCGTCACCACCCACACCTACGAAGACCGCCTCGAGACCTGCAACATGGTCAAGGACGCCGGCATGGAACTGTGCTGCGGCGCCCTCATCGGGATGGGCGAAACCCTCGAACAACGCGCCGAACTCGCAGCCCAGCTCGCCGCCCTCGAACCCCACGAAGTCCCACTGAACTTCCTCAACCCGCGGCCCGGAACCCCGCTCGAAAACCAGGGCCTCATGGATGGGAGAGACGCCCTGCGCGCCATCGCCGCGTTCCGGCTGGCGATGCCGCGCACCGTGCTCCGCTACGCCGGCGGCCGCGAACTGACCCTCGGCGACCTCGGCACCCGAGAGGGCCTGCTCGGCGGCATCAACGCCGTCATCGTCGGCAACTACCTCACCACCCTGGGCCGCCCCGCCAACGCCGACCTCAACCTCCTGGTCGAGCTCAACATGCCCATCAAGGAACTCCAGAAGACACTATGAACCGGGTTCCACTCCCCACCGGCCCAACCACGGCCGAGTTCTGCGGCCACTGCGGCGAACCGTCCGACGGCGGTGCGCCGCCGCCGTCGCACGCCCACCGGCAGTGCCAGGAGCTGCTGCAGTTGGAACCACCCCGCTACTGCCGCGAATGCGGCCGGCGCCTCAAGGTCCAGGTGTCGCCCCTGGGCTGGTGGGCGGCCTGCTCACGCCACGGACGCAGTGAGGCTGACTGAAAAGGATTCCCCGCAGCCCTAGAATTCTTCTACAGAACGTAGAACAATGGTCCGTATGATGTTCACCCACGCAGACGGCAACCCGGTCCTGGAACTCGACGATCAGCAGTCCTGGCAACTCCTGGAAGCAACCAAACACGGCCGGATAGTGGTCTCGGTTGCCGGCGAACCGGACATTTTTCCCGTGAACTACGTGACGTCGGGCCGGAACATCTACCTCCGGACGGCGCCCGGAAACAAGCTGGCCCAGCTCACCATCAACTCCAAGGTGCTGTTTGAAACTGACGGCATCCTGTCGGATGAGGCCTGGTCCGTTGTCCTCCGGGGTACGGCGCGGGTCCTGACCAATTCCGCGGAGCTTGAGGCCGTTGAAGCGCTGGAGCTCAAGACCTGGGTGCCCACACTCAAAGATTTCTACGTAGAGATCGTGCCCACGTCCGTCAGCGGGCGCCACTTCCAGCTAGGCGAACAGCCGGAGCGCGAGATCTAGGAGCTCCTAGACTGGAATCATGGCGGACAGGCTAACGCCCGCACAGCGGAGCTGGAATATGTCCCGCATCCGGGGCAAAAACACCAAGCCGGAATTGCTGGTGCGCCGCCTTCTGCATGCCAAGGGCTACCGCTACCGCCTCCACGGCAAGGCCGGCAAAGTCCGGCTGCCCGGGAACCCGGATCTGGTTTTCGCCGGGCGGCACAAGGTCATCTTCGTCAACGGCTGTTTCTGGCATTTCCACGACTGCCGGGTGGGCCAGCACGCCCCCAAAGCCAACGCCGCTTTCTGGGAAGCCAAGCGTGCTCGGACCCGGGATCGGGACGCCCAGCAGCGCATCCAGTTGGAAGCTGCCGGCTGGGAAGTCCTGACCGTGTGGGAGTGTGAGCTGAAGGACGGCTCCGCCCTTGAAGCGCAGCTGGTGGAGTTCCTCGGTGCGCAGGAAACGCCTGCCCGAAGTTGAGCCAATCTTGAGCGTTTGCCCGCGCCTGAATTGATCGGCACCGGCGAAGATGACTGCTAAAGCATAAACCCGCATTCTCCCCAAAAAACCCCCAATCTTGGCGCCAAACGGCTACGGGAGCGGGGAAGGGATCTAATCTGAAGATGGACAACGACCCACGCTGCCGCCCCAGTTTTCTGGAGCGGCAGTCTCAATCGGAAAGGACAGAAATGGCTCCCTCCGACGATGCTGGGCGGCCCTTGGTGGATCCTTCCGTGCTTGACCGGCTCCGCGAAGAACTGGCCGAGGACGAGGGCTACTGCACCGTTTTTGTGGGCAATTTCATCGACTATTTACCGGTCCGGATCGGCAAGCTTCGCCTCGCACTGACCACCGGAGACCTCCCGGGCGCCGTGGATGCTGTCCTCAGCCTCAAGACGTCGAGCCAGATGGTGGGCGCCGAACGGCTGGCCGGGCTGGCCATGGACCTTGAACGTTCCATCCGCGAAGACTCGCCCCGCGAGGAGCCCTCCGTTGCCCTGCCCCGGCTGGCCGCCGACTACCTCCGGCCCATCAACCTTTGCTGCCGCCAGACGCTTAACCGCCTGGAGGCTCAGCGCTCCACAGGTGCCAGCCGGTAGCCGACACCCCTGACCGTCTGCAGCCAGCGGGGACGCTGCGGTGAGTCGCCGAGCTTCTTCCGGAGGTTTCCCATGTGGACCTCCACGGACCGTTCGTCTGCCTCGCTGATGTAACTTCCGACGTCGTAATCCTCGTCCCGGAGGCGACGCACCAGATCCGATTTGGTCCGGACAGTCCGGCCCGCCTCGAGCAGGGCGTAGAGCAATTCAAACTCCGTTCGGGTCAGGTTGAGTTCCTGGCCATCCACGGTGACGGACCGCGAAGCGTATGTCAGGTCCAGGCCGTTGTGGCTGTAGTGGCCTTTGCCGATTCCATTGCTATCGGCCGGCTGATCCGGAGCCGGGGTGCCCTCCGCCGCGTCCGGCACAGAGCGGGGCCGGCGCATCATCGCCGCGATCCGCGCGCGGAGCTCCCGGGGGCGGAACGGCTTGGTCAGGTAGTCATCCGCCCCGGACTCAAGGCCGATCAAGGTGTCCAGCTCTTCGGCCCGTGCCGTAAGCATCACGATGTAGGCGTCCGAGAATTCGCGGATCTGGCGGGAGACCTCGAACCCGTCGATATCGGGCAAACCCAGATCGAGCGTGATGACGTCAGGATTCAGCGTTTTTGCCGCCAAAACCCCCTCAGAGCCGCTAGCGGCCACCGTAACCTCAAAACCTGCCTGGGTCAGGACTGTGCGTACCAGCTCCCGGATATCCTGGTCATCCTCGATGACCAGACCCACTCGCGCTTCACTCATACAAGCCCCCTCAGCCAGCTTGACAACGTGAGAAGTATAGCCCGCTGCCGATACCCTGTTGGTATGCGTCTCACTTACCCAACACTTCTGGCTGCCGTTTATGAGTGAGCCAGTAGCGTGGGCTACGGGCCGTCTGAGGTTTTTCCGTCGTCCTTTCCACGAATACCGGCTGACCGACAGGGTGGCCCTGAGCCAGACACCCCTGTTCATCACCACGCTCCTGACGGCATTCCTCATGTGGGCGTTCTTCCCGGGGACCATGGACAATCCGCTTTTTGTGGCGTTCCTGGGCTCCCAGCTGGCCATTATGGCGCTGTGTTACCTGGTGCCGTGGGATCGGCTGCCCTATACAAGTTTCCTGGTCATTCCCCTCCTGGACTTTGTTTCCATCGCGGTGGGCCGGGAGGGCGGTCAGGAGAGCCTGACCGGCATCAGCCTTTTGTCGGTTTTCCCCGTCATCTGGCTTTGCGCGTCGGGCTACTATCCACGGGTTTCGCTGTGGTTATCGTTCCTCTGCCCGTTAGCCATCATCTGGGTTCCGCTCTTCATCCACGGCGACGTGTCTGGACCCAGCCTGGCAAAGTCCCTGCTCCTGCCCGTCATGATGCTTGGAATCGGAGTGTCCGTCAGTGTCCTGACCCTGAGCATGATGCGCCAGCAGCGGACGCTCGAGGAGAAGGACGAGCAGCTCCAAGCCAGCCTGGGCAGCACCAAGCGGCAGGAGGCCCTGCTCAACTCCGTCCTGGACACCGTGCACATGGGCGTCCTGGCCGTGGACGCAGATGGGCACGACATCCTGATGAACCGGAAACAGCGCGCCAACCACGAGCTGGCGCGGCCGAAGGACATCGACGATCCGAACGAGTCGCAGCTGCTGGTCTTCGCCGGGGACCGCACTACTCCTGTCCCGGTTGAGGACCGCCCCGTTCGGAGGGCTGTCCTGGGCGAGACGTTCACGGACTACTTGGTCTGGCTCGGCGCCGGCAAAGAGCAGCGGGCCATCACCACCAGCGCCCGCGCCATGAAGGATGCAGACGGACACTTCGCGGGTTCCGTTATTGTCTTCAGCGACGTGACGGATTTGGTGAACGCCCTGGCGGCTAAGGACGAATTTGTCTCCAGCGTTTCCCATGAGTTCCGGACTCCCCTGACGTCCATCCTGGGCTACGTGGAGATCCTCTTGGAGGACGAACCCCGGGATGACCAGCTGGGACCTTTGAACATCATCAGGCGCAATTCAGAGCGACTGCTGACCCTGGTTTCTGATCTGCTCGCCACCAGGAACGGCCAACTGATCGTAACGCCGCATGCAGTGGACGTCGCCGAGCTGGTCCGCGCCAGTGTCGCGGCTGCCATGCCCAAGGCCGATGCTGGCAGCGTAGTGCTCAAAGCCGACGCACCGGGCCGTCTGGACGCACACGTTGACGGCCCGCGCATCTCCCAGGTCCTGGACAACCTGGTGTCCAACGCCATCAAGTATTCACCGGACGGCGGGAACGTGGTGGTGTCCTTGGCGGAGGAAGACGGCCACGTGGCCTGCCGGGTCAGCGACACGGGGATGGGCATGAGCAGCGAGGACCAGGCCGAAGTGTTCGCCAAGTTCTTCCGGACCAGCAGCGTGCGCCGGACGGCCATCCCCGGCGTGGGGCTTGGGCTACCCATCAGCAAGGCCATTGTGGAGGCCCACGGCGGCACCATCCAGGTGGAAAGCAGACTGGGCTACGGCACGACATTTACGTTCCGCGTGCCTGTGTAGTCCCCACCCGCACCCTTACCTCGCAAGCTCGGTCAGGGAACCCTGCGGGCGTGGGCCCACCACCCGCACCGTCACGGGGCTGCCTGCCGGACGACATCACCCCAGGACTGCCGTGCCAGCTCCGCCACCGCTGCCAGGATGTCCGACGGCGGCAGCGACAGATCCAGCGGAAACTCCACAATGTCGATGTCTGTGTTGAGGATCCTCCGCAGCTTCATTTCGCCGGCCCCTGCATAGATGAGCCAGGCAGTAGGGACGCCGAGGGCTGTGCAGTGGGCCAGCATCTGATAGTGGTCGGCGGTCAGGGACGCGCCAAGGTCCGCAGCGGCCTTGTACTTCGCGTTGTAGACCACCACCGGACGCCCGCCCAGCAGGTGCACGGCATCCGGGCGCACCGAGAGCCGGTCCGCGTCATGGACGGCCTCGCTGAGGAGCGCGTTGTACTGGAGCCGCATCTCCCCCGGGTACGCCGCCATGGCCTCACGGAGCGCAGCGCCCACGAAGTCTTCAAACACCTGCCCCATGTCCACCACGAACGAAGCCGTCTGCTGCTTGCCTTCGCCGGCTTCAGCGGAGGCGTTCCGGAGGATGAGCCCGGCGAGGCGCAGCACCGAGTGGTAGCGGACGTTCATCCTGCTTGGTGTCCACGGCGGCAGCGGAGCCCCGGCTGGAAGGCGGGTAACGGCGTCGAGCTTTCCCTTGAGCTGGCGCAGGCGGCTCAGCACCTCAGGCCGGACGCGCGGGACCTGGCCCATCCGTTCCAGGGCGGCCCGCAGGATCCGGTTTTCGGCGATGTCCTCGGTGAACTCGTCGTAGGACACTTCAAGCGGCACCAGCATTCCGGGGCGGCGGGAGATCTGGTCCGAAATCCGGATGCGGCCCTTGACGGTGCGGAGGGACTCATCCACGGTCAGGTAGCCCTGCAGTACACCGCGGCCCAGGGCACGTTCGGCCAGCTGGGCCAGGGACTCCGCCAGCGCGCTCCACAGTTCGCGGTCCTCGACGGCGGACACGGAATCCGGCCGGAAACCCTGGTTGCCGGCGTAGCTGAGGAGGAACAGCAGCCGGCTCAGCCCCAGCCGGTCCTTGGGACGCACGTCCAGCTGCATGGTGGCGGTCCGGACGGACCCCACCTTGCCCACCGGCTCGATCCGGTACAGGCCCATGCCCATCGGCGCGGCCTTGGCCAGGCCGCTCGCGTTCAGGAACGCCGCGCTGGCGGCGTCCAGCCGGTCCACAATGCCCCCGGACACCTCGTCCAGGACCAGGTGTTTGGTGCCCTTCGGCGGGCCACCATGCACTGGCGGCTGTGGCGGTTTCGTTGGGAGCTGCTTGGGAGGCAGCCGTTTCTTAGCTGGCCGCAAGGCGTCCCAGCAACGGCTCCAGTCCGAACCGCTCCTCCAGCTGTGCCCGCGTCAGCTGGCCGTGGTAGTGCTCCTCCAGCAAAGGCATGAGCTCGTACTTCCAGATCCGGCGGAGCCCGGCCGGCGTCTGCGCCGCCGGCTTCATGAAGTACGACGGGCCGATCATCAGGTCCCGGTCCCACTCGTCGATGGCGGCGTTGAGCGCATCGAGGAGCAGCGCGGGCGTGGTGTCCAGCTGCCGTGCCTGCAGGAACCGCAGCAGCGATCCCTTCACCGGCTCGGTCTGCGGATGCAGCTCGATGAACGCGAACCGGCGCCGGATGGCGGCATCCATCATGGCGATGGACCGGTCCGCGGTGTTCATGGTGCCGATGATGTACAGGTTGTCCGGCAGCGTGAACGGTTCGTTGGGGCTGTACTGCAGGTAGATACGGTCATCGCGGTACTCCAGCAGGAAGTACAGCTCGCCGAACACCTTGGCCAGGTTGGCTCGGTTCATCTCGTCGATGATGAGGAAATAGGGCTTCTTTTCATTCCCGGGCTTGGCAGCTTCCTCCGCCAGGCGGCGCAGCGGCCCGGCCACAAGCTTGAAGGACACCTGACCCTCGTCAGTCTTGTCCGGCCGGTAGCCCTCGAAGAAGTCCTCGTAGGCGTACGACGGGTGGAACTGCACCAGCTTCACCCGCTCGTCGGTACTGTCCTGCGCGAGCTCCGCGGCAAGGTGCTTGGCCAGGTACGTCTTGCCCGTTCCCGGCGGGCCGTAGAGGACCAGCTGGCGGTTCTCCTCCAGCAGTTCCGCGATCTCCTGCAGCGGTTCGAGGTCCATGTGGAGCGAATCGGCGAAGTCGCGGCTCAGCGGGCGGAACCCATCCTGCACCGGGACGATCTCGACGGCGGCCGTGGCGGGGTCGTCGTCGTCCGGTTCCGCCTCCCCCGGGACGAGCGCCTGGAGCGCCTGCACCACTTTGGTGACGTCCACGATGATTCCGGCCGTGGCCAACTGGCGCTGGACGTGACGGGGCAGCTCTGCCGTGGCGTGGCCTTCGTCGTCGAGCCAGCGCACCTTCCGCAGCATCCGCCGGTTGTCCTCGTTGTGCTCAGGCTCGCCCAGCACCACGCCGAGCCGGACCGTGCCCGAGCTCTGGTACAGGACAAGGTCGCCCGGCTTCATGACCGTCAGGAACGCGAAGACCGCGGTCTTGGTGTCCTCGCGCTCCACATAGCCCAGGTGCTTGTAGTCCTCGTCCACTGCATGCTGCACCAGCCCGGCAGTCACACCGGAATCGAGGTGGCGGAGATGCTCCACGTGGAGCGTCACTTTTCCCTCGTCCTGCCACGCGGCGAGGAGCTCGGCGTTGTCGCTGTGGGTCCGCAGCAGCCAGGCCCGGCGGCCGGGATCCCCTACTTTGCGCCACTGGCTGACCAGCTGGCGGGCGTACCAGTCGATGCGCTGCCCGGCCTGCTCGTCCAGGTGCAGGCGGATGCGGTGGATGTCGGCGGTGATCTCCTCATCCGAATCACCGTTGGCGCCCCCAACCAGGGAGGCAAAGGCGTCACGGATTTCCCGGCGTTCGACGTCGGCCACCACCGGTTCGAAGTAGCTGGGCCAGGCGAGGTACTCAATGCTGCGCCGGATGGCAGGCTGGTCGTCCGGGGTGCCGGCGGCCAGTTCGTGGAACTTCAGCGGATCCTTCAGGGCCTTGTTGATGGCCGCCGGAACCTGCTGGTCCACGTGCTGCACAAAGCGGCAGAGCCACTTCAGGTGGTCCCAGATGGTCCAGTTGAATTCGGCGGTGCGGTCCCTGATCACGCCGTGGTCCGTCATGCCCTTGTACAGTTCTTCAGGCAGCTCCAGCTCAGGCTCCAGCCAGGACGCTGCCTCAGCGACGCGGGCGCGCTTGACCTTCAGCGACTTGACCTCGTGGGCCAGCGGCAGCGACTGCAGGAAAAGCAGTTCAACGGCGAGCTGTTTAGCCTCACGGGAGGCATCCTCGAGGTTCTGCCGAAGGTTGGTCATCATGGGCGCCTTTGCGTCCGGGACTCCCCGTTCCAGGCGTTCCAGCAGCTCGGCTGCCGCCTCCGCCGTCCAAGTCAGGGTGCGGCCGTCCAGGGCCGAGGGCTTGCCCTGCAGGCCAGGTCCCAGCACAAACCATGCCGCGTCCTCGATCTCCTTCGAGACTCCGAGGGCGCGGTGCATTGCAGTCTTTGGGGCAGGGGTCATGGCTTCAAATTTACAGGCTCAAGCTGGATGCGTGCTCCAAGGTCCCTGTCCGCCCGAAGTCTGCCTGGAGTTCCCCGCGTAGTCCTATGTGACTGCTCCGGGCCGTTTGCGCCCCAAAACGAAGTAGCCCATCGGTCCGATGAAGTTGATCATTGAGGCCATCCGCCAGGCCGCCTTGGGTCCGTTGATTTGCTCAGCCGGTCGCCTGCTGATGTCCCGCTGGGCGGCGATCATCAGTGAAACCTGCACGATGCCGATGACCACGAAGCTCGCCCGTGCCGCCGGTGACATTTCTTTCCAGGTCTTTTTGGTTTTCTTGGCCATAATCAATGCTCCTTTGTGGATATACCCAGTTTCAGGTGTGTACTCCGCCCTTGCAACAGGTGCGGGTGTGAGAGAGGAGGCTAGTGCAGCCTGAGGGGTTTGAGCGTGCCGCTGGAAAGAGCGCACCTCAAAAAGTGAACGGTGCCATCCGCTCCTTCTGCTCCGGGGTCAGGCGAAGGATGCGCCCGGACGACTCGTCCACGAACGCCAGATGGCTGCTGGCCCGGACGCAGTCCACCCGGGTGACGGGGTCCTGCACAACGTAGTGGATGTCGAAGCTGGCGCCCTTCACGGCCCCGATCCACACCTGCACGACGGCAGGGACGTTGCGGTACTCGAGGGTCTTCACGTAGCGAATCTTGTGGTCCACCACCAGCGCCAGTGTTCCCTCTGGGACCTCGTTGAAGAGGGCGACTTCCGGCTCGATGCCCGGCATGCCGGTGCCCCGCGGCGGCCCGAACGCAGCGATCCGGGCCTCCTCCAGCATCCGCACAATCTGGACGTTGTTGATGTGCCCGTAGGCGTCCATGTCCCCCCAGCGCATCGGGACAAGGACCTCGATGCGCCGGGGTTCAGGGTTGCTGTGGCTGCCGGTTGCCAGAGGCTCGCCGGCGGCCAAGGCTTCTGCCGGGGTGCCGGGGCCCTCAGCCCCGGCTTCCACCGCGCTCAGCTGTGGACCGCCGTCGAATCGTCCACAACGGTTTCCTCAAGGTCGGAACCGGCGAACTGGGACCTGTACAGCCGGTAGTACGCACCCTCGGCGGCCAGCAGTGCCTTGTGGTTGCCCTGCTCCACGATCTGGCCGTTCTCCATCACCAGGATGGTGTCGGCGTCGCGGATGGTGGAAAGCCGGTGGGCGATCACAAAGCTGGTCCGGTCCGTCCGCAGCGCCGCCATGGCCTTCTGGACCAGCAGCTCGGTGCGGGTGTCTACGGAGCTGGTGGCTTCATCCAGGATGAGCAGCGAGGGGTTGGCTACAAAGGCGCGGGCGATGGTGATGAGCTGCTTCTCACCGGCGCTGACGTTGTTGCCTTCCTCATCGATCACCGTGTCGTAGCCATCGGGCAGGGCGCGCACAAAGCGGTCCACGAAGGTGGCCTTCGCCGCAGCCATCACCTGCTCTTCGGTGGCGTCCAGGTTGCCGTACCGGATGTTGTCGTAAATGGACCCGCCGAACAGCCAGGCGTCCTGGAGCACCATGCCCACCTTGGACCGCAGCTCGGAGCGGCTCAGCTTGGTCACATCCACGCCGTCCAGGGTGATGGACCCGGAGTTGAGCTCGTAGAAGCGCATCACCAGGTTGACCAGGGTGGTCTTGCCCGCACCCGTGGGCCCGACGATTGCCACGGTGTGCCCGGGCTCGGCCGTGAAGGACAGGTCCTCGATCAGCTTCCTGTCTTCGGTGTAGCTGAACGTGACGTTCCGGAACTCCACGTGCCCGTCGGTCTTGGCCGGCAGGTGGTCGGTGGCGGTCTCGGCGTCCTGTTCGTCGGCGTCGAGGAACTCGAAGACCCGCTCGGAGGAGGCCACACCGGACTGCAGCATGTTGGCCATGCCGGCCATCTGCCCCAGCGGCTGCGTGAACTCCCGTGAGTACTGGATGAACGCCGTGGCGTCGCCGAGCGACATCGAGCCTGAAGCCACCCGCAGGCCGCCCACCACGGCGATGCCCACGTAGCTGAGGTAGGAGACGAACTGCATGACCGGGAAGATCATGCCGGAGACGAACTGGGCGCCGAAGCTGGCCTTGTACAGCTCCTCGTTGCGTTCTTCGAAGCGTGCCAGCATGTCCGCGTCACGGCCGAAGACGCGGACCAGATCGTGCCCGGAGAAGGACTCCTCGATCTGGCCGTTCAGCGAGCCGGTGTTCTTCCACTGGGCGGCAAAGAGCTTCTGGCTTCTCGAACCGATGATGCCCGCCGCAACGCCTGAGAGCGGAAGTGCGATCAGGGCGATCAGGGCGAGCTGCCACGAGACGATGAACATCATGATGACAATGCCGATGACGGTCAGGAGTGAGCTGATGAGCTGCGCGAAGGCCTGCTGCAGCGCCTGCTGGACGTTGTCGACGTCGTTCGTCACCCGGGAGAGCACGTCGCCGCGCTGGCGGGTGTCGAAGTAGTTCAGCGGGAGCCGGTTCAGTTTCTTTTCGGTATCGTCCCGGAGCTTGCGGATCACCTTCATGACGATCCGGTTCAGCACGTAGCCCTGCAGCCACAGGAAGATGTTGGCCACGAAGTACATCAGCAGCACGATGGCAATCAGGACGGAGAGCTTCTGGAAGTCGATCCCTGTGCCGGGGACCAGTTCCATTTTCGCGATCATGTCCGCAAAGTTGTCCTGCCCCTGCTGGCGCAGGCCTTCAACGAACTCGTCCTTGCTTGCGCCTGCGGGCAGCTGTTTGCCTACTACCCCGCCGAAGATCACGTCCATGGCCTGGCCGAGGATCTTGGGGGCGATGACGTTCAGTACCACTGAGACCACCACCAGGGCCACCACGGCGTAGATGCCGGCGGCTTCGGGCTTCAGCAGTCCCATCAGGCGCTTTGCGGACGGCCAGAAGTGCTCTGCCTTCTTGGCCGGCATGCCGCCGAACATGTCGCCGTCCGCCTCGGAGGGCTTGTATTCCTCTTCGAAGAATTCGTCGTCCTCCAGGAGCTCCTCGGGGGTCGCGGTGCCTGACGCGGTGGTGGCGGGCGTCGTTTCGGTGGTGGAGCCTGTCGAGTCCTTCTTGGCGGCGCTCATGCCATTTCCTCCACGCTTAGCTGGGATTCAACAATTTCCTGGTAGGTGGGCGAGGTTTCCAGGAGTTCCTCGTGCGTTCCGCGGTCCACGATCCGGCCGTTGTCCAGGACCAGGATCTGGTCAGCCTCGGTGATTGTGGAGATCCGCTGGGCCACGATGATCACGGTGGCATCGGCGGTGGTCCGTTTCAGTGCGGCGCGGAGCCTTGCATCGGTGGCCACGTCCAGTGCCGAGAAGGAATCGTCAAAGAGGTACACCTTGGGCTTGGTGACCAGGGCGCGGGCGATGCAGAGCCGTTGCCGCTGGCCGCCGGAGACGTTGGTGCCGCCCTGTGAAATGCGGGCGTTCAAGCCGTTTTTCTTCTCGCGGACGAAGTCTTCGCCCTGGGCAACCTGCAGCGCGTCCCAGAGTTCCTGGTCAGTGGCTTCGGTCTTGCCAAAGCGCAGGTTGTGCTCGATGGTGCCCGAGAAGAGGTAAGGACGCTGCGGGACCAGGGCAACGCGTTTGGTGATCTCGGCCCGGTCCAGGTTGGCGACGGAGACGCCGTCCAGCAGGACCTCGCCCTCGGCGATGTCGTAGAGGCGCGGCAGCAGGGACAGCAGCGAGGTCTTGCCTGCACCGGTGGAGCCGATGATGGCCACGGTCTCCCCCGGCTTGGCGGTGAAGCTGACGTTACTCAGGACCGGCGACTCGGCACCGGGGTAGGCAAAGGTGACGTTCCGGTACTCCACCACCCCGGCGAGGGCGGCGGGCGTTTCGGGATGTTCAGGATCGTGGATGGAGGGTTCGACGTCGAGCACTTCACCGATGCGGTCCGCACAGACGGAGGCCCGGGGAATCATCATGGCCATGAAGGTGCCCATCATGACGGCGATCAGGATCTGCAGCAGATACTGCAGGAAGGCGGTCAGGGCACCCACCTGCATCTCGCCGGAATCCACGCGCTGGCCGCCGAACCACAGGACTGCTGCGGTGGAGAGGTGCAGGATCATGCCGATGGCCGGGAACATCAGGACAAACAGGGCACCGATCTTCAACGAAACGTCCGTCAGGTCCTTGTTGGCCACACCAAAACGGTCTGTCTCATAGGGTTCGCGGACAAAGGCGCGGACCACCCTGATGCCGATGATCTGCTCACGCAGGACAGCGTTGATCCGGTCAATCTTCTTCTGCATGGCACGGAAGAGCGGCATCAGCCGCACCACGAGGTAGCCCACCACGAGGATCAGCACCGGCACGGAGACCCAGACCAGCCAGGACAGGTTGAGGTCCTCGCGCAGCGCCATGATGATGCCGCCGATGCACATGATGGGCGTGGCCACCATGAAGTTCAGGCCCATCAGTACGAGCATCTGGACCTGCTGGACGTCGTTCGTGCCGCGGGTGATGAGCGTGGGCGCACCGAACGTGTTGACGTCCTTCGCAGAGAAGCTGGTGACCTTGCGGAACACCCCGCGGCGCAGGTCGCGGCCCACGGCCATGGCCGTCTTGGAGCCGTAGTAGACGCCGGCGATGGCGGTGCCCACCTGGACTATGGCAACCAGGAGCATCACGGCTCCGGTGCGCCAAATGAAATCCGTGTCCCCTCGGGAGACACCTTCATCGATGATCTGGGCGTTGAGGCTGGGCAGGTAGAGCGCTGCGATGGTGGATGCCAGCTGGAAAACGATGACGGCCACGATGTACGGCGTATACGGCTTGGAGTAGCGCCGTATCAGGGTCAGAAGCATGCCCACGGGTCCTTAAGGGAGAGAGCGCGAAATGGTGAGACAAGTAGTAGCAGCAGAGGCTGACATTCTTAGCCTACCCACTGTACGAAATCCGTTGCCCGGGCGAAACATCTCCGGGAAAAATCATCCGCTGGACGTACCGGAGCCGGTTAACCGCCACCAACGGCCCCCTTGAAGGCCCGGCTGGCGGGGCTCAAGTGGCCGTTGGCGCCCAGGCGCCGGAGCTCCGGTCAGCGGTTCGCGGAAACGAGTTCCGGCGTCGCGCTTTCCGCGCTGGCGTCCGGCGCGACGTCCGGCTGGATGTCCACGGTGCGCCGCAGCGGGCGTTCCTTGATGAACAGGACCGAGAGCAGCGCCACCACGGCCACGCCTGCGGAGATCAGGAAGACCTCGGCGGTGGCATCGCCGTAGGCGGCGCGCATGATCTCCCGGACCGGTGCGGGCATGTCCACCAGGTCCATGCTGGCCGCAGCTGAGCCGCCCGTCACCGGGATACCGGCCGCCGCCAGGCCCTGCGTGGCGAGCTCACTGACCCGGCTGCTGAGCACGGCACCGAGGACGGCGACGCCGATCGCCCCGCCCACCGAGCGGAAGAAGGCCACTGACGCGCTGGCCGTGCCGATGTCCGAGGCGCGGACCGTGTTCTGGACGGCGAGTACCAGGTTCTGCATCAGCATGCCCAGGCCAAGGCCAAGGATGGCCGTGAAGATCCCGGCCTGCCACAGTTCGGTGGTGTGGTCCATGGTTCCCGCGAGGCCCAGTCCGCCGATCAGCAGGATGGAACCGCCGATCAGGTAGCCCTTCCATTTGCCGGTGCGGCTGATCAGCAGCCCCGAAAGAACGGAGCCGGTGAGGTTGCCGGCAATCATGGGAAGGGTCAGGAGCCCTGCTTCGGTGGGGGTGGCGCCGCGGGCTACCTGGAAGTACTGGCCCAGGAAGGTGGTGGAGCCGAACATCGCGATGCCCACGGCCACCGAGGCGAGGATGGCCAGGGCGGTGGTGCGTTCGGAGATGATCTTCAGCGGAATGATGGGCTGCTCAACCTTGGATTCCACCAGCACCAGCAGGGCCAGCAGCACCACGCCGCCGCCCACCATGGCGGCCGACTGCCAGGAAACCCAGTCGTAGTAGGCGGGGTTGCCGGCGAAGGAGACCCAGATCAGGAGCAGGCTGACGCCGGAGGTAAGCAGGATGGACCCGAGCCAGTCGATCTTGGCCGGGCGTTTGATGTGCTGGATCTTCAGGGTGACCTGGAGCAGGATGAGCGCGACGACGGCGAGCGGCACGCAGACGAAGAACGTCCAGCGCCAGCCCAGCGGGCTGTCCACGATGAATCCGCCGAGGAGCGGGCCGCCGGCTGTTCCTGCAGCCATCACGGCGCCCATGTAGCCGGAATATTTGCCGCGGTCCCTGGGCGGGATCATGGTGCCGATGATGGACTGCGCCAGTGCGGTGAGTCCACCCATGGCCACGCCCTGGATGACGCGTGCGGTGAGCAGCAGCGGGATGGTCTCGGAGAGTCCGGCCATGACCGAGCCCGCCACGAAGATGACGATGCTCAGCTGGACCAGCAGCTTCTTGTTGAAGAGGTCGGACAGTTTTCCCCAGATGGGGGTGGTGACGGCGTTCGCCAGCAGCGCGGCGGTGATCACCCATGCGAAGTCGGTCTGCGTGCCGTGGAGGTCCGACATGATGGTGGGCAGCGCGTTGGCCACGATGGTGCTGCTGAGGATGGCGGTGAAAAACGCCGCCAGGAGCCCGGTCAGGGCTTCCATGATCTGGCGGTGCGTCATCTCTATGGGTGGTGCGGCGGGTGACTGGCTGGACATATCAGTGCTCCTGGGGTGCTTGGGTGGTGATGGGTCCGGCCGCCGTTGCCCGGGCTGATTGTTTGAGGGAATCGGAGAGCCTGGTCAGGATTCGTGCCGTGTCTTCGGCATCTTCCTGGCTCCAGTCGCTGAGGTAGCCCTGCAAGGTGGCCGCGCGGTGTTCCTCGATGTGCCGGAGCTTCTCCACGCCCGCCGGCGACAAGGCAACCAACTGGGCCCGGCCGTCGTCGGGATCCTGCCGCCGGATGACGTAGCCCTGCTCCTCGAGGTCCGCGATATGGCGGCTGAGGACCGGGGCGCTGACGCCAAGGCGCTCCGCGAGGTGGGTGGCGCGTGACTCCCCCTCCCCCACAAACCGGAGCACGCCCTGCAGCGCGACCCCCGTATCCTGCCCGCGGAAGCTCGCCGCCGCCACGCAGCGGACCACTCTTTGGAGATCGAAGATGCGGTAGACCAGGTCCGCTGCGGTGTCCGGCGCGACTGCCATGATGAAAATCTCCTCAGTTGTTTGCCTGAAGCAACTATATCGCTAAATGGTTGCTTTGGGAAACTAAAGGGACGAGCAAGGCCCCGATCCTTGCGGATCAGGGCCTTGGGGTTGTTCCGCGCTACGGCGGAGCGGATTTTTAGTTGTGCCCGGGCTACTGGTCCAGGTGGGTGGGGCCGAACATCCTGAGCAGGGTTTCGACCACGACGACGTTGGGTCCGTCGGCCGCGAAGCCCGCCTTGAGCGCGTCCCCCACGTCCTCGGGGGCCACGCGCGTCGCCGGCACACCGAACGCTTCGGCGAGCTTGACGAAGTCCGGACGGGCGAGCTCGGTGGCCGTGGCCTTGCCGAAGGCACCCACCATGTATTCGCGCAGGATGCCGTAGCCGCCGTCGTCCACAATCAGCCAGGTGACCGGGACGTTGTGCTGCTTGGCGGTGGCGAGTTCGGAAATTGAGTACATGGACGAACCGTCCCCCGATACAGCGAGCACGCGGCCGGACCTGCCCAGCGTTTCCAGCCCCACGGCCCCGCCAATGGCTGCCGGGAAACCGTAGCCCAGTCCCCCGGCGCCCTGGGCGGAGTGGAACTGGCCCTGCCGCGCATCCCAGCAGCTCCAGCCCCAGTACGCCGAGATGGTCATGTCCCAGAAGGTCTGCATGTCGGCCGGTACGGCTTCGCGGATGTCTGCCATGAACTTCAGTTCCTTGGCCAGGTCCTGTGATTCGAGGCGGGCCCGCACCTTGGCAAGGGACTCCTTGACCAGCACTTCGGGCGGGACGCCGTGCCAGCTGCGTGTTGTGTCGACCGGCGCCGGCAGGGCTTCGTCGAGGGCGGCGAGCGCCTGGCCGGCGTCGGCACGGATGCCCAGGCCTGGCCGGTTCGACTCAAGCACGCGCGGTTCGGCGTCGATCTGGATGATCCGGCCGCGGGGCTCGAAGGTGAAGTAGTTGGACGTCACCTCGCCCAGGGACGAGCCGATCACAATCAGGACGTCGGCATCCTCCAGCACGTCGGTCATGTGGCGGTCCTCGATCCAGGACTGCAGCGAAAGTTCGTGGTTCCAAGGGAACGCGCCGTTGCCGCCCGGGGTGCAGATCACCGGTGCCCGCAGTTTTTCGGCAATGGAGAGCAAGGACTTTTCAGCGCGGCCCCGCCTGGTGCCGCCGCCGGCAATGATGGCCGGACGTTCCGCCGTCGACAGCCATTTCACGGCTTCGCGGACCAGCTCAACCCGGGGCGGGTTGTCCGCCGCCTCGGCAAGGGCGTCCTCTACTGGGGGCACCATGATGGGATCCAGCAGCACATTCTGCGGGATTTCCAGCCACACCGGGCCCTGCGGCGAGGAGATTGCCTCGGTCCAGGCATCCTGGATGGCCGACGGGATGCCGGAGGCGTGCTGGATGAGGCGCTGGCTCTTGGTGACGTTGGCGGCCGAGGCCTTTTGGTCATCGAGCTGGTGGAGCATGCCCTTGCGGCGGGCGCCGAGCCCGTCGAGCGGGATCTGGCTGGCCACCACCACCATGGGCACGCCCGTCGCGTATGCTTCCTGCAAGCCGGCGAGGGACGTCAGCGCGCCTGGTCCGGTGGACAGGAACAGCACACCCACTTCCCCGGTGGCGCGCGCATAACCGTCGGCGGCGAAGGCACTGTTGTTCTCCACGCGGGAGGACACGAAGTGAAGGTTGCCGCGGCCCATGGCGTCGAAAAGGCCGAGTGCGTGCTGGCCAGGGATGCCAAAGACCGTCTTGGCGCCCAGTGCTTCAAGGGTCTCGACGACGAGGTCCCCACCGTTGCGCTGGCTGGTCCCCTTGGTGGGGGCTGCTGTGCCCGGATCGAAATCGATCATTCTTAGGACTCCTTCGTGGCGGCGGCGAAACCGGCGGGCTGGCGGACTTCCTGGCCGAGGGCCTGGGCGGCGTAGCCGTTGGCCGCGCCGAAGCGGTCGCCTTCCACTGCATTGTCCGCCATCAGCGTGACCAGTTCATAGGCCACGTGGCTGGCAGCTACGCCGGTGATTTCAGCGTGGTCGTAGGCCGGTGCCACTTCGACGACGTCGGCGCCCACCAGGTTCATGCCGCGGAAGCCCCGGATGATTTCCAGGAGTTCGCGGCTGGTGATGCCGCCGGCTTCGGGGGTTCCGGTGCCGGGTGCGTGGGCGGGATCCAGGACGTCGATGTCCACGGAGATGTACAGCGGGCGGTTGCCGATCCGATCGCGGACCTTGGCGACCGTCTCCAGGACGCCCTGGTAGTAGACGTCGGCGGAGGTGACGATGCCGAACCCAAAGCGGTGGTCGTCGTCGAGATCCTTTTTGCCGTAGAGCGGCCCGCGGGTGCCGATGTGGCTGATGGCTTCCGTGTCCAGGATGCCTTCCTCGACGGCCCGGCGGAACGGAGTGCCGTGCGTGTATTCGGCACCGAAGTAGGTGTCCCAGGTGTCCAGGTGGGCGTCAAAGTGCAGCATGGCGATGGGCCCGCCGGCGCGTTCGGCTGCAGCGCGGAGCAGGGGCAGGGCGATGGTGTGGTCCCCGCCGAGCGTCACGAGCTTGCTGCCGGCAGAAGTCAGGTCCAGGGCGTTCTGCTGGACAGTTTCGATGGCTTCGTTGATGTTGAACGGGTTGACCGCCATGTCGCCGGCGTCGGCCACCTGGATGTTTTCGAACGGGCTGACGTCCCAGGCGGGGTTATACGGACGCAGCAGGCGGCTGGCTTCCCGGATGTGGTTGGATCCGAACCGGGCGCCGGGGCGGTACGAAACGCCGGAGTCGAAGGGCACGCCCACCACCGTCACGTCGGCCTTGGCCACCTGGTCCAGGCGCGGCAGGCGGGCGTACGTGGCAGCGCCCGCATAACGCGGGATGCGGGATGAATCGATCGGGCCAAGGTTGCCGTTGGCTTCGATGCGCAGCTCTTTCACGGTGAGCCTCTCCTTCGAGGATTTGATCGGCATATGTGACACCCATCATAGCCCGAAGTTTTCTAATGCGCATCAACTGTTTACAAACAGCTCCGTTTGAGGCCCAGCCGCCCCGTTCGGCGAGGCACATTCACTCTCCAGGTTGCGGGCGCCGTACCTTCCAGCCCAGTTACCTCCGGAGCTCCCGAACCCCCATCGGGCGCTTCCGTAGAATCCCAGGAATTTCCCCGGCGTCGAGCTAGCGAGAGGCGGAGTAAATCGGGCAGGAACGCGCGGCACCGGCGGTCCGCGCCATCCACACAGGGCGGCTTCCACCTTCCGACGGGCGCGCGCACGGAGCGCGTGCGCTCCAGCCCAGTTGGTCCGGCCCAGCCAGACCCGATACGGACCCCGCCCACACCAACTCGGGCCGGCACCTCGGGAAGCGGGCAACAAACCGGGCACGAACGCACGCCGGCCCCCTGGGAAATCGAGAAGTTACCGGCTCGCAGCCGGGACCAGGACCCAGAGAACCTCAACGGATTCGTCAGTGGGATTGACCCAGGTGTGCGGTTCGCGCCCCGGGAAGGTCACGGTGTCACCGGTGCTGAGCTCGTATTCCTCGTTGGTCAGGATCAGGCGGATGCGGCCCTTGATCACATGGAGCACATCCACATCGCAGTCCACTGCGTAGAGCTCTGCTTCACCCCGGCCATGGGGCTCAATCACAGCCTGGATGATCTGGATGCGGCGCTCGGACCGGGCTGTGAGCAGCCGCTCCACAATGCCTTCGCCACCCAAGGAGATCCGGGGGCCGTCGTTCCGCTTGGTCAGGTGGGTTTCCGGGGCTGCAAACAAGTCGCCGATGGAGATGGACAGCACCTGGCACAACGTCACCAGCGAAGCGACCGAAGGCGACGTAAGGTCCCGCTCCACCCGGCTCAGGAAACCCTTCGTCAGCCCGGTGGCGTCGGCAACCTGCTCGATGGTCAGCCGCTGGGACTGCCGGGCGGCACGGATTCTGGACCCGATGGCAACCGGAATGTTGCTCGGCTCGACTGGCAGTGCCTTCATATGCTGACCTTTCATGGCCGGCGGTCCGGCCCCATCTCTGGAGCAATCCTAGTGGCCAGTAGCGGCCGCGACACGGCGGGAGCCCCGTTCAACAACAAGATGGCGCGGCCGCCCTTGACTGTTACGCACGTCACAACATACTCTTTTAGGCAACAAGTGTTGTCTATCAGGCAATATTCTCCACATCCACTTCGCAGCAGACCAGCTCCAGGAGCCCCAACATGGACGCAAACTTCGTCAACATCGCCATAGTGGTGGTGTATCTCATCGCAATGCTGGCATTCGGCTGGTGGGGCAAGTCCCGCACCAAGAACAACAGCGACTTCCTCGTGGCCGGCCGCCGCCTGGGCCCGTTCCTTTACACCGGCACCATGGCCGCCGTCGTCCTCGGCGGAGCGTCCACAGTGGGCGGCGTGGGCCTCGGCTACAAGTTCGGCATCTCCGGCATGTGGCTGGTGGTGGCCATCGGTGCCGGTGTGCTGCTGCTGAGCCTCCTCTTCGCCGGCACCATCCAGAAACTGAAGATCTACACGGTCTCCCAAATGCTCACCCTTCGCTATGGCAGCAAGGCCACGCAGACCTCGGGCATCGTGATGCTGGCCTACACACTGATGCTGTGCGCCACCTCCACCAGCGCCTACGCCACCATCTTTGTGGTCCTCTTCGGCTGGGACCGCTGGCTCGCCATCGCCATCGGCGGCGCGATCGTCCTGGTCTACTCCACGATCGGCGGCATGTGGTCCATCACCCTCGCGGACCAGGTTCAGTTCGTCATCAAGACCGTGGGCATCTTCGCGCTCATGCTCCCCTTCACGCTCAACGCGGCCGGCGGCCTGGACGGCATCCGCAGCCGCGTGGATGAAAGTTTCTTCCAGATGGACGGCATCGGCCTGCAGACCATCATTACGTACTTTGTGGTCTACACCCTGGGCCTGCTGATCGGCCAGGACATCTGGCAGCGCGTGTTCACGGCCAAAACCCCGGGCGTAGCCCGCTGGGGCGGCGCCACCGCAGGCATCTACTGCATCCTTTACGGTGTTGCCGGCGCGCTGATCGGCATGGCGGCCAGCGTGGCACTGTCCGGCATGGACATCGCGGCCAAGGACGACGTCTACGCCGAGGTTGCCCGGACCATCCTGCCTGTCGGCATCGGCGGACTGGTGCTCGCCGCAGCCGTGGCAGCCATGATGTCCACCGCCTCCGGCGCCCTGATCGCCGCCGCCACCGTGGCCCGCGCCGACGTCCTGCCGTTTGTTGCCAGCTGGTTCGGCAAGGACATCAACACTGACGACACCGACAACCCCGAACACGACGTCAGGGCCAACCGGTTCTGGGTCCTGTCCCTCGGCATCGTTGCCATCCTCATCGCCATCATCACCAAGGACGTGGTGGCCGCCCTCACCATCGCGTACGACATCCTGGTGGGCGGGCTCCTGGTAGCCATCCTCGGCGGCCTGGTGTGGAAGCGCGGCACCGGCCTGGCCGCGGCAGCCTCCATGGCCGCAGGCTCCGTGGTCACCCTGGGCACCATGATTGTGCTGGAGATCAATGCCAAGGCCCCACTGGACGGCGTCTTCGCCAACGAGCCCATCTACTTCGGCCTCATCAGCTCCGCCGTGGTCTACGTGGCGGTCTCACTGCTCACCAAACCCACAGACCCGCAGGTCATGCGCAACTGGGTCCGGCGCGTTGCGGGCCAGGACAACGAGGTACCCGTCACGATAACGGCCCCTTAATCCCGGCAGGCTCAATCACCGGGGAACCAAGCTCGATCAGCTAAGAGCAGTCAAGGGCAGAGTACGACGGCGGCACTTCCTTGAGTTCTAGCGGTCGTTGCAACACCCCGAGATTTTGGGAGTTGCAACGACCGTGCCGTCTTTAATGGAAAGATCGCGTTCCAACAGGAAGTA
>NZ_JAVDRS010000005.1:0-358647 GCF_031454915.1 Pseudarthrobacter sulfonivorans
GGCGTGCCCGCCCCACCTAACCCCTGTGGTTGGGGGGTTTTCCCACCCGGGTACACGCACAGGGCCGACCCGGGTTTCCCCCCAACGGCCGCGGCGGGCCGCCCCCCCCGGGGCCCCGCCCGCCGTCGCGCTTTAATGTCTGGTGGTTGAGCTTGTCCGGTGGTTGAGCTTGGCGAAACCTTCATCCGCAGCGCACTGACGAGCAGCCACATGGTCCATGCCACGGTCACCACGATCCCAAACAGGGTGGGCCAGGTGTTGGCGGCCGCGAATCCGTACGCCCCGATGATCCAGCGCTGCACGAGGTAAGCGACTCCGGATAAGCCCATGAGGTAGCCGATAACCCGGTTGACCCGCCTTGTGGCGGCCACCACGATACCGAACAGCAGCAGCGCGGTTCCCAGCATGAAGCTCTGGTAGCTTCGCATGCCCCACTCCAGCCAGCGGATGCCCTCCGCAGTGGCAAACCGCGCGGATTTTTCGGCCTCGGGTGCGGCGGCCCATGCGTCCACAGCGTGTTTAAGGGCGACGCCGTCAACCGCCTGGAGCGCACCGTACAGTGCCAGGGCGATGGCCGCGGACAGGGCGCCGAATCGGGCGGTTACGGCGAGGAGGCCTGGCCGGCCGATAAGGGCTGGCAACAGGACAAAGAGCCCTCCGGTCAGCAGCGCCATGCCCAGGAAATGGCCCAAGTGCGCAAACGTCCGAAACGGACACAGGGGCTGAAAGTCCCCGGTTCCGGTGGTAGAGCTTAGGACTCCCAGAGGATTTCGTCGTCCACTACGCCGTCTTCGTCAGCGGATGCCACCAGCACCTCGTCCGTGAAGTGGGCGCCGAGCGTGAAATCGAGGACGAAGTAGCGCTCGGGCTGGCCTGGGAATATACCCACGTGGCCGAGCTTGAGGGCCTTGAGGAAGACGTCATTGGTGAGCTGGCTGCGTTCTTCCACGCCGAACACCTTCTGAAGGTGCTCGTCCTTGAGGGCGCTGCAGTGGAAGTGCAGGTATTCCTGCGGGCTGGTGCCTTCCTGCTCCAGTTCGTCGGCGATCATCTGCCGGACCTCGTCCACGAGTTCGGGGAGGAAGCGGAGCCGGTAGTCCACCTTGTGCATGGCCGCTTCGTCGAAATGGTCATGCGCATTGATGTTCAAGTCGAGTTCCAGAGTTTGGCCCCCGAGCTCATGTCTGGTAGCGACGTTGTGGTCCCTACCGTGGTTGAGCTCGATTTCTCCAAAGTGCTGGCTCGCTACCCTGTTCATACTTTCAACATAGACCCCAAGCGCTGTGCATTCCAGCGTTCGGGACTATTTGCCTGCAGCTCCCAGGCCCGCCAGCGTTTCGGCGAGCAGGTCCACAAACAGCTGCACGCGGGCAGTCTTCTTCTCGTTGATGAGCAGCGCGAAGACGTTCCGCGCCAGGCGGATCTCCGGAACATCCAGCACCACCACGCCGGCTGGCCGGTTCAGCAACGCCAGTTCCGGCACCAGCGCAGCACCCAGTCCGGCCGCGGCCATTTCCAGGCTGGCGTGGAAATCGTCGCTGTGGGCCACCACCCGCGGGTGCAGGTTGCAGCTGGCAAACAGCCGTTCGATCACCACCGCGTCGGGGGTCCCGGGGTGGTGCATGATCCACGGCAGCTCGGACAGATGGTCCGCCGCCACCTTGGCCTCCGCGCCGAAGCCCCAACCGGCCGGAAGCACCACGCGGAAGTTATCGTCGCCGATCCACTGCCGGTTGATGGTGTGCGGCCAGGCAAGTCCGGACTGGCCCACCTGGAAGACGAGCGCCACATCGAGCTCCCCGCCGGTGCGCAGTCCTTGGATGGTCTGCGACGGTTCCGCCACCGAGACGCGGAGGTCGATGCCAAGGTCCTTCCACGCCGGATTCTTCAGGATGCGCGGCAGGACATAGGTGGCCAGGCTGGGGAAGATGCCCAGCCTGAGTTCCTGGCTGGTGGCGTCGTGGGTTTTGGCGGCGGCAGCCATCAGCGCCTCGATGTCCGTCAGGACTTTGGCGGCGTGCCGGGTCATCACTATGGCGGCCTCCGTGGGGACCACGCTGCGGGCCGAGCGATGGAAGAGGACCACGCCGGCCTCCCGCTCCAGGGCGGACATCTGCTGGGAGACCGCCGAGGCCGTGTAGCCCAGGCGTGCCGCGGCGGCCGCGAACGAACCCAGCCGGGTAACCTCAAGGAGGGTCTTCAGATGTACGGGATTTACCAAGGCTGTCCTTCGGTCAGAGCCGCAAAAGCCCTGCGGTATGGCGGGTCTGAAAGATCCGCTTCATTCTGGCACAAAGATTCCTGGAATCTCACACATCCGCCGGCCCCGCGGCGACGAACTGCCCCTAGAGAGTTTGCACCGAGCAAGTGCACACGCAGTTTGAGCAGAGGAGCAGGACAGTGTCTGTGGCAGGGAACCTGGGCGGAAAGCCGGAAGGGCGGCGCATCGCCGTCGTGGGCAGTGGAGTGGCGGGCCTGACGGCCGCGTACGTCCTGAACCGGCACGACCACGTCACGCTCTTCGAGGCGGACAGCAGGCTGGGCGGCCACGCCCACACGCACAGCGTCCCGCAGCCGGACGGCTCCACGTTCGGCATCGACACCGGCTTTATTGTCCATAACGAGCGGACCTATCCCACCCTGCTGCAGCTGTTCGCCGAGCTGGGCGTGGAAACCCAGGATTCTGAAATGAGCATGTCCATCCGCTGCGATGGCTGCGGCCTGGAGTTCGCCGGTGCACGGGACGGCGGGAAAGGCATCATCGCCCGGCCGTCCAGCCTGCTCCGCGGACGCTACCTGCTGATGCTCATGGAGGTCATGCGGTTCTACCGCCGGGCGCGGGCGCTGATCGACGCAGGGACAGCGCCCGACGGCGGACCTGCGGATGGTGCGGAGCTGACCCTCGGCGAATTTCTCGCCAAGGAGCGCTTCAGTGCCTACTTCACCTCCCATTTCATGACGCCGGTGGTGAGCGCGGTGTGGTCGTGCGACCCCACCACGGCACTGTCTTATCCGGCGCGGTACCTCTTCACCTTCCTGGGCCACCACGGCATGCTGGGCGTCAAAGGCTCCCCACAGTGGCGGACCGTCACCGGCGGTTCAGGACAGTATGTGGAGAAGCTCGCCGCAACGCTGCCGGACATCCGGCTCAACAGCCCCGTCACAGCCATACGGCGCCACGCCCTCGGCGTGGAAGTGGACACGGACCAGGGCGTCGAGGATTTCGAGGCGGTTGTCATCGCCACACACCCGGCCCAGGCCCTCGGGTTCCTGGCCGACGCCACCGAGGCAGAAACGGAAGCCCTCGCCGCCATGCCGTATTCGGTCAACCAGACCGTTTTCCACCGGGATCCCGCAGTCCTGCCTGCCGCAAAGAACGCCCGCGCGTCCTGGAACTACCGGCTCCCGGACTGCGACGCCCGGCCGGACAAGGTCCTGGTCAGCTATGACCTCACCCGGCTCCAGCGGCTGCAGCCCGCCGACGGACTGCCGTACCTGGTGAGCCTGGGGGAGTCTGAACTCATCGGGGAGGATCGGGTCCTGGAGCGCATGGTGTACGAGCACCCGCAGTACACCCCCGAATCCCTGCGGGCACAGCAGCAAATCGCGGCCCTAAGCGACAACCGCATCGCCTACGCCGGGGCATACCTCGGCTGGGGTTTCCATGAAGACGGCGCGCTGTCCGGCGTCCGGGCCGCCGCCAGCCTTGGACGTACCTGGGATGCGCCTGGTGTGGAGTCACGCGGACCCGAGCTCCTGACGGCCTCGGAGGGAGCATGAGCCCAACGGCAGCCATCTACCGCACGTCCATCTCCCACGTGCGGCAGACCCCACTGAAGAATTCGTTCACTTACCGGAGCTACAGCTGGTTTGTGGACGTGGACCGGCTGCCGCGCCTGCCACAGCTGCTGCGTCCGCTGGCGGTCTTCAGTGCCGCCGACCACCTGGGCGACCCAGCCGGCTCTCTCCGCAGCAACGTGGAACGGTTCCTGCAGACGCAGGGGATAGAGCCCGACGGCGGGCCCATCCGGATGCTGGCCAGCGCCAGGGTTTTCGGCCATGTGTTCAACCCGCTCAGCCTCTTCTGGTGCTACCGGGAGTCCGGGATGCTGCAGTGCGTCATCGCCGAGGTCCACAACACCTACGGCGAACGCCACTGCTACCTCCTGGAAACAGATGCTGCCGGCCGGGCCAGTGTGCCCAAGGCCTTTTACGTTTCACCTTTCAACGATGTTGACGGGCAGTACCGGATGAAGGTGCCGCCCCCGGAGGAACGGCTGTCCGTCTCCATCGTCCTGGAGCGGGAAGGGCACCGGCCCTTCGTCGCCACCATGGACGGGGACCGGCGCCCGGCCACCATCAGGAACATCCTCGCAGCCGCCATCGCTGTCCCGGCCGCGCCGCTGCTGGTATCCGCCTTGATCCGTTTTCAGGGCGTTAAACTCTGGGCCAGGCGCCTGCCCGTCGTCAAAAAACCACACCACCCCTCACAGGAGGCAGTTCAATGACAATGACCGACGAGAACGGAACGGCCGCCACCGCGCAGGTTCCCGCCGCGAAGTCCGCCCGGCACCCGCTGGCAGGTAACAACGCTGCCGGGGTACCGGCGTCGCCGGCTACCATCGATCCGGACGTCTGGCCCGGTGTTGCCCACGCGCCGTCGGGCACCAAAGCGCTCGTGGCGGGCAAGGCCGCAGGCCTGCTCTTCAAGGCGGCCGTACGCCGGCTGCCCCTGCGCGTTGCCTACCCGGACGGCTCCGTGCTGGGCACCGGCGGCCTGGACGCGCCGGTCATGACCATGGTGAGGCCGGCATCGTTCGAAGTGCGGATCGGTGACAACGGCCTCATCGGGCTGGGCGAGTCATTCATGGCAGGGGACTGGGAAGCATCGGACCTGGCCGGGGTGTTGGAGGTCTTTGCCGCGTCCGTGGACACGCTGATCCCCACACCGCTGCAGAAACTGCGGACCCTGTACCTGCCGCGGACGCCGCGGCAGGAACGGAACGAAGAGCACAACACGCGCAGCAACATCTCGCGGCACTACGACCTCTCCAACGAGCTCTTCTCCAACTTCCTGGACACCACCATGAGCTACTCCTCGGCGCTTTTCCCGCGGAGCGACGGCGCGCTGGAATCGGTGCCCTGGGACGCTCTGGCGGAGGCACAGCAGGCGAAGATCGACAGGCTGCTGGACAAGGCCGGCGTCGGAAACGGGACCCGGCTGCTGGAGATCGGCACTGGCTGGGGTGAGCTGGCCCTCCGGGCAGCAGCCCGCGGTGCCACCGTCTACAGCGTGACGCTCTCCAGCGAGCAGAGGGCGCTGGCGCAGGAACGGATTGCGGCCGCCGGCTACGCAGACCAGGTGACCGTGGCGCTCCAGGACTACCGGGCCGTTGAAGGCGAATTCGACGCCGTTGTGTCCGTCGAAATGATCGAGGCGGTTGGCTATGAGTACTGGCCCATCTATTTCCAGACCATCGACCGAGTGCTGGCCCCGGGCGGGAAGGTGGCCATCCAGGCCATCACCATGCCGCACGGCCGCATGCTGGCCACGCGCAACGCGTACACCTGGGTGCACAAGTACATCTTCCCGGGCGGGTTCCTGCCGTCCGTTCGGGCCATTGAAAGCGTGACCCAGCAGCACACCACACTCCGGGTCCGGGAGCGGATGGGCATGGGTGACCACTACGCGGCAACGCTGCGCCTCTGGGAGGAGCGGTTCGTTGCGCGCTCGCAGGAGGTGGGGGAGCTGGGCTTCGACGCCGTGTTCCAGCGGATGTGGCTGTTCTACCTGAGCTACTCCCGGGCCGGTTTCCAGTCCGGCTACCTGGATGTGCAACAGATTGTGCTGGACCGCCGGGAGGCACAGCTGTAGGAAGGGCCCCACCCGGCTGCCCGTCTCAAGCCCGGGCGTGGAGGAGCCTCTCCAAGCCCTCTTCCCCAAGCGAAAGTCCGATGTGGACAAGGTCCGGGTAGCCGTCCGGGAGACCTTCCTGCGGTTTGAGTCGGGTGGGCCACTGTGGTGGTTCCCAGTCCTGGTGTTCGCTTGTGTATCGCCTGCCCGAGGGGGAAATCCAGCCTGGTGGTTCGGTTTTGGTGGCTGGTGTGGGTTGCCAGCCTCCGTTGTGCCGGAGTTTGTGGTGTTTGGGGCATGGCTGTCCCAGGTTCGAGACACCGGTGGTGCCGCCCTTGGCCCAGGCGAGGATGTGGTCGGCCTCGTTGTACAGTGAGTTGTTGCTGCAGCCCGGGAAGGGACACTTGCCGTCCCGCAGCCGCAACCACTGCCGCATGGCCTTGCTCAGCCGGTAACTGGACCGCCCGATCTCCAGGGGAGCCCCGTCCCGAGGGTCAATCAGTACCCGGTAGAACGAGTCGGCCCCGTTCGCCACGAGGTCCCGGGCCATCGATGCCGGGATGGGGCCGTAGCCGTCCAGCATCGCTGGCTCATCGGTGGCGCCGAGCAGGGAGAACACCGGGACCGTCACCAGGACTTCGGCCCGCGGCGGCGGAACCTGCCCGGGATCGCTTCCTTCCGCGCTCCCGTTGCTGCCCTGGTTTCCGCTGCCAAGGAGTGCGGCGGCGAATACGTCGGCCCGGAGCTGGGTGAGGGTCCGGGACTCGGCCGGGCCCTGCAAACCCCGGGCAATGGCGGTGGTCCGGTTCCAGATTGCGACCGCCTGGTCCGCCGGGAGGTAGGCCGAAAGCCAAGCCATCCCGTCCTGGTCCGGCGCGTACTCGACGCGACGGTCCAGGACACCTTTCGCATGGCGCTTTTCGATGCTTTCGGTGTGATGGCGTTCGCGCCAGGTACGGGCCCTGTGGCGGAACCGGGATGCCGGCATTTCCCCGGCGGGACACTCACTGGCAGAGCCCGGCGTGTCCGGGTCCAGGAAGTGGGCCTCCAGCGTGGCGGCACCGGCCCGGTCAAGGGTGGCGGCTTCGTCGGCCATGACCCGGGCGTGCTGCCAGGAGATGGTCCCGGACTGCAGGGCGGCCAAAGTCAACGGCAATGTACTGGTCAGGGCGTGGGAAACCCCCAGGAACGAACCCGCTGCCCGGTCACCGATAGGCAGGGCACATCCAACCTCGGCCCTGACTGCCATCTCCTGGGCCTGTACCGAAGCGTCCGGAGCAGCCATGGCCTGGGCGGTGTCCGCGTACTTCTTCGCAGCCTGGGCTTTCAAACCAGCCATCTGCGCATCCGCTCCCGCAGCCCCGGTCAGAATATCCAGGCAATCCTCCGACAATCCCCACAACGGATCGCCTTCCGGAGAAAGTCCACGGGGACCGGATTCGTTGACCACGCCGGCGAGCACAGCAACGGCTGCGGTGATGTCCGCATATGCCTTTGCCACTGCCGGGTTTCTCATGTGCCCATCATGACAAGGGGGTATGACATTCAAGCGAGACCGCAGTTGGAGACCCGCTTGCGACGTGCAGGTGTTCAGTAGGCAATGCCGCCGATCTCCTGCAATGCACGCTGCCAGGACCTTGCCTCCTCCAGTACACGTCCGGGCGGCTTCAATGTCTCGCCCAGTCCTGCGCCGGGAGATCCGGGACAACCTGGTGGCGATGGGGTGAACAGAGCCACAGCATCCGTATGCCGTTGCTCTCATTCTCTAGCCGGAGGCCACTACATCTAGTGGCGGGGGGACGCATTCCCGGACCTTGGCCACAAGGCGCGACACGCCGTCCACCAGGCGACACGCAGGGCGTTAATTGTGGCTAAGTACTCCACAGGGTGTGGATTTCGTCCGCAAAAAACGCTGGAATCCGGACATTTTGAGCGACCCTGCCTGTGGATTAAAAGTGCATAAAATGACATACTTGTA
The DNA here is from genome assembly GCF_031454915.1 of Pseudarthrobacter sulfonivorans. Taxonomy (GTDB): domain Bacteria; phylum Actinomycetota; class Actinomycetes; order Actinomycetales; family Micrococcaceae; genus Arthrobacter; species Arthrobacter sulfonivorans_C. Next base: position 7,833 of record NZ_JAVDRS010000005.1, read on the forward strand.
ATACATCATCTTGGGGTTCCGAAGAGCCGTCTGCACTACATGTAGTATCGACGTACAGCTTGGGCGGGACAAAGACGAGCGAAGATTTCGATAAAGGGGACAGGGACAATGACCGTTACGGTTTACACAAAACCTGCGTGTGTGCAGTGCAACGCAACGTACCGAGCGCTGGACAAAAAAGGCATCGCTTACGAGAGCGTTGACATCTCACAGGACGCCGATGCGCTCGAGCGCCTGAAGGCGCTGGGCTACATGCAGGCACCTGTTGTGGTCACGGACCAGGACCACTGGTCAGGCTTCCGTCCGGACAAGATCGAGGAACTGGCACTGTCTGCCGTTTCCTCCGTGGCCTGAGGCCACCACCTTCCGCCAGCCGGCAATCTTCGAACCCACACATGAGGTGACTCCCGTGGCAGCACTGGCAGTGGCCGGGGCCCAAGTGGCCCAGGTAACGCCTGTCACCACGCAGAGTCAGCTCATCTACTTTTCCTCCACCTCCGAGAACACCAGCCGCTTCGTAGCGAAGCTGGGACGGGAGCTGGGACGGATCCCGCTCCATGCAAAGGACGCACCCCTTCTCGCTACCCGGCCGTTCGTGCTGGTGGTGCCCACCTACGGTGGCACCGGGGGAGAGGGCTCGGTACCCAAGCAGGTCATCCGCTTCCTGAACAACCCGCAGAACAGGCAGCTGATCCGCGGGGTCATCGGTGCGGGCAACACAAACTTCGGGGACAACTACTGCATGGCCGCGGACATTATCGCGGCGAAATGCCACGTACCCCGGCTATACAGATTTGAACTTATGGGCACGCCAGAAGACGTGGCCCGCGTAAACAATGGATTGGACACGTTTTGGACACGACTGTCGCAGACACAGAAGTAACCAGGGCCGACGGCAAGGGCACCCGCGCTGACAAGCACGGCGCCGCCGTCGAAAAGCCTGAAATGCCCGCCGCCTACAAGGGGCTGGGCTATCACGAGCTCAACGCCATGCTGAACCTGTACGGTCCGAACGGCGAGATCCAGTTCGGGGCTGACCGCGAGGCTGCCCACCAGTACTTCCTGCAGCACGTTAACAACAACACCGTCTTCTTCCATGACCTGGAAGAGAAGCTCGAGTACCTGGTCAAGAACGACTACTACGAGCGTGAGACGCTCGACCAGTACACGATGAACTTCATCCGCGAGCTCTACAACCGCGCGTACAAGAAGAAGTTCCGCTTCGAGACCTTCCTGGGCGCGTTCAAGTTCTACACGTCCTACACGCTGAAGACATTTGACGGCAAGCGTTTCCTGGAGCGCTACGAGGACCGCGTCTGCATGGTTGCCCTGCACCTGGCCCGCGGCGACGAGAAGCTCGCGCTGCAGATGGTGGACGAGATCATCGAAGGCCGCTTCCAGCCGGCCACCCCCACGTTCCTGAACGCCGGCAAGAAGCAGCGCGGCGAGCTGGTCTCCTGCTTCCTGCTCCGCATCGAAGACAACATGGAATCGATCGGCCGGTCCATCAACTCTGCCCTGCAGCTGTCCAAGCGCGGCGGCGGTGTGGCGTTCGCGCTGACCAACATCCGCGAAGTGGGCGCACCCATCAAGCAGATCGAGAACCAGTCCTCCGGCGTCATCCCCGTGATGAAGCTCCTCGAGGACAGCTTCTCCTACGCCAACCAACTTGGTGCCCGCCAGGGTGCCGGTGCCGTGTACCTGCACGCGCACCACCCGGACATCTACCGCTTCCTGGACACCAAGCGCGAGAACGCGGATGAGAAGATCCGCATCAAGACCCTCTCGCTGGGCGTTGTCATCCCGGACATCACGTTCGAGCTGGCCAAGAAGGATGAGGACATGTACCTGTTCTCCCCGTACGACGTCGAAAAGGTCTACGGCATGCCGTTCTCCGACGTCTCGGTCACCGAGAAGTACTACGAGATGGTGGACGATTCCCGGATCAAGAAGACTAAGATCAAGGCGCGCGAGTTCTTCCAGACCCTCGCCGAGATCCAGTTCGAATCCGGCTACCCGTACATCATGTTCGAGGACACCGTGAACCGGGAAAACCCGATTGACGGCAAGATCATCATGTCCAACCTGTGCTCTGAGATCCTCCAGGTTTCGCAGCCCACGACGTACCACGATGACCTGTCCTACGACCAGACCGGCAAGGACATCTCCTGCAACCTGGGTTCACTGAACATCGCCAAGGCGATGGACAGCCCGGACTTCGGTCTGACCATCGAGACGGCCATCCGGTCCCTCTCGGCCGTCTCGGATATGTCCAACATCACTTCGGTGCCGTCCATCGCCCGCGGCAACGACCAGTCCCACGCCATCGGCCTGGGCCAGATGAACCTGCACGGCTACCTGGCCCGCGAGCGGGTCCACTACGGTTCGGAAGAGGGCCTGGACTTCACCAACATCTACTTCTATTCGGTAGTGTTCCACGCGATCCGTGCCTCCAACCTGCTGTCCATCCAGACCGGCCAGACCTTCGGCGGCTTCGAGAAGTCCAAGTACGCCTCCGGCGAGTTCTTCGACAAGTACACGGAGCAGGAGTGGGTGCCGCAGACCGAAAAGGTTGCGGAGCTGTTCAAGAACATCCACATCCCCACCCAGGATGACTGGCGCGAGCTGAAGGCTTCGGTCATGAAGCACGGCATCTACAACCAGAACCTGCAGGCTGTGCCGCCCACCGGCTCGATCTCCTACATCAACAACTCCACCTCCTCGATCCACCCGGTGGCGTCCAAGATTGAGATCCGCAAGGAAGGCAAGCTGGGCCGCGTGTACTACCCGGCGCCGTACCTGACCAACGACAACCTGGAGTACTACCAGGACGCGTACGAGATCGGCTACGAGAAGGTCATCGACACCTACGCCGCCGCTACCCAGCACGTGGACCAGGGCTTGTCCCTGACGCTGTTTTTCAAGGACACCGCCACCACGCGTGACATCAACAAGGCCCAGATCTACGCCTGGAAGAAGGGCATCAAGACCATCTACTACATCCGTCTCCGCCAGCTCGCGCTGGAAGGGACAGAGGTGGACGGCTGCGTCAGTTGCATGCTTTAATCTTCAACTAAATCGGTGAGAGTACGACGGCGGGCGCCCGCCCGCCGTCGTACGCTTAACTTCAAAGAACCAACCCAACTTTTAGGGGATGACATGACCGAGAAGGTCAAGCTGCTTAGCCACGTCGAGGCGATCAACTGGAACCGCATCCAGGACGACAAGGATGTAGACGTCTGGAACCGCCTCGTCAACAACTTCTGGCTGCCGGAGAAGATCCCGCTGTCCAACGACGTCCAGTCGTGGGCCACGCTGACCCCGGACGAGCAGCAGCTCACCATGCGCGTGTTCACGGGCCTGACCCTGTTGGACACCATCCAGGGCACTGTCGGCGCCGTTTCCCTGATCCCGGATGCGATCACCCCGCATGAAGAAGCTGTGTACACGAACATCGCCTTCATGGAGTCCGTGCACGCCAAGAGCTACTCCTCCATCTTCTCCACGCTGGCCTCCACGAAGGAGATCGACGAGGCATTCCGCTGGTCCACCGAGAACGCGAACCTTCAGAAGAAGGCGCAGATTGTCATGGACTACTACCAGGGCGATGACCCCCTGAAGCGCAAGGTGGCCTCGACGCTGCTGGAGAGCTTCCTGTTCTACTCCGGCTTCTACCTGCCCATGTACTGGTCCTCACGGGCCAAGCTGACGAACACGGCCGACCTGATCCGCCTGATCATCCGCGATGAGGCCGTGCACGGCTACTACATCGGCTACAAGTTCCAGAAGGGCCTCGAGGGTCTCTCCGAAGAACGCAAGCAGGAGATCAAGGACTACACGTTCGAGCTGCTCTTCGAACTGTACGAGAACGAAGTCCAGTACACGCACGACCTCTACGACTCCGTGGGCCTGGCCGAGGACGTCAAGAAGTTCCTGCACTACAACGCCAACAAGGCCCTGATGAACCTCGGCTACGAGGCCATGTTCCCGGCCTCCGTCACCGACGTGAACCCGGCGATCCTATCGGCGCTGTCACCGAACGCCGACGAGAACCATGACTTCTTCTCCGGGTCCGGCTCGTCGTACGTCATTGGCAAGGCTGTCAACACTGAAGATGACGACTGGGATTTCTAGCCGCAGCGCCTCCTCGTGTCTGTGAGGTTTCACGGTACCTGGCCACCATCTCTCCTCCGTATGGTGGTTGAGCTTGTCGAAACCTCGAACTGAACAAACCTGTAACGACCCCGCATGCAGAGGCCTGCGGGGTCGTTGAGCGTGCAGGCCGGGGACTGGGCGAACGCTTCATGAATAAATTCCTTTTTTGGGCGACCTGTTGCCATGTCTATCTTGGTTTAGGCCAGGTTCCGGCCCGACATCAACGGGGGAGGATGGCGTCGCGGGGTGCGGTGAGGAAGCTGTTTTGGACTCGAGCCTGAGATCTCGATGTCCGGGGGTAGCGACTGACGGGTCGCCCTATCTCCGGGCCACAATCAGGAGACCGTGCAGGGGCACTGCCACGGCTCCGTGTTGGTCCGTGAAGGGACGAAGGACCTCGGTGGCGCCTTCACGCACGCGGGCATACTGCTTCTGCGAAACCCGATCCATCAGCGGCGTGCTTTCCACTTCGACGGCCACAAATTCGTCCGCTGACGCATAGCGGGCCGTTCCGATGTGGGTACGGAGGCTCTTGATCGTGAGCTCGGCTTCATTGAAGAGGCGAAGCATTCGTTCGGAATCCCCGCAGGCCCAGTAGGCATCCAGGAGGGACATGGCCTCTGCTCCGGCATGCCTGCCTACCAAATCCACGAAAGGTCCATAGGCCGGCTGATCCTTCAGCTGCGCGGGAACTACAACCGAGATCGTTCCGCCGTCGGAGGCGACCCTGCGCATTTCCCTCACAGCCGCCAGCGGATCGGGGAAGAACATCAACGCCATCTGACACAGTACGGAGTCGAACTCCGCGTCGGGGAATGGCAGGGCAGCGGCATCGCCCGGCAGCCAGGTGATGCCAGGCTGCACGCGGGCGGCGATCGTAAGCATGGCCTCATTGATGTCCACCCCGGTTACGGAAGAGGCGCCGGCAATTTCGGCGGCGCGGCGAGCAACAATGCCCGTTCCACAGGCCACGTCGAGAATCCGCTGACCTGGCCTGACGCCGGCTTCCGCCACCATCACCTCGGCCCACTCTGCAAACATCGCCGGTACAAACCGTTTTTCATATGCCTCAGCTGCCGCAAGATCGAGCTGAAATGCCTCAGATGTTGACACCGATCTCACCTTCCGAAATGGTCGTCGCTGGGTTGCGAACCTGCATAGTCAAAGAATCCCTCGACACGGATGACTCCACATCCGTGTCTGCACCTATTTCCGGTCCCGCGGGCGGTAAGAGGGCAGGTCGCGTTCCTAACGGTGCCGGACCCTTGGTGAGGCAGGCGCGTGAGCAGTAAAATCAGGAATGGCTTCCGCAGAGGAGCTGCTTCATGAGGGCCGTCTGGCTTTCGACGCCGGGGATCGGCTTCGCGCCCGTTCGCTGTTAACCCTCGCCTTCGAGGCCCATGCAGGACCCGAGGCCGCGTATGCGTTAGCCAGGGCGGTTGAATGGGATGGGGACTTCAACTCCGCTATCCGACTCTATGAAACGGCGTTCGTGATGTACCGCAGGCAGGGCCAGGTACGTCTCCCTGCCCTTATTGCGTCGCGGGAATTGAGTTTTCTCTACGCCGCTGTCTATGCGAACACCGCGGCCGCGGACGGGTGGCTGGCAAGGGCCCTGAGCCTGGTCGCCGAAGCTGGCGGGTGCGTGGAGACAGGCTGGGTTCATCTGGCGGAATGCCTCATTACGCATGATCCAGCCCGCATGCATGAACACGCGGCGGCCGCCCGAGAACTGGGCCTGCGTTTGTCCGACCCTGATCTCGAATTGTGTGCTCGCAGCTATGAGGGCCTGTCACTAGTCCTCGGTGGCCGCATAACCGATGGCATGCGGCTTGTCGACGAGGCGGCTGCCGGGGCCATGGCTGGCGAAGTCCAGGATTATCAGGCCGAGGGCGAAATCTATTGCAAAATGCTCCTGTGTTCCGAGTTGACCCTCGACGTGCAACGAGCACAGCAGTGGATGGAAGTCGCTGAAGACTTCCACAACCGCTCCCGTGCAGCGTGGGTGCCTGCCATCTGCGGCACGCATTACGGCGGGATCCTCACGGCAGCAGGCCGCTGGGCTGAGGCCGAGGACCGCTTGATCTCGGCGATCAATGGCTACAACGGCAGTTTTCGCGCACTGCGCTCCGCAGCAGTGGCACGCCTGGGCGACCTTCGGTTGCGGCAGGGCCGGATGGAAGAAGCGGCCGCCCTGCTAAGGGACTTGCCGGGCGATATCGCCGCTGTTCGTCCCAGGGCCCGGCTATCCCTGATCAACGGCGAACCCGATGTCGCGTCGGGCATCCTGCGTCGCCACCTGGCAGTTATGACCGGCTCAGTGCTCCTTGCTCCTGAAATGGCACTGTTGGCCGAGGTTGAACTGGCGGCGGGACGCCCCAACGAGGCAGCCACTCTCAGCCGGAGACTCCAGGGCATGGCCTCCACCGTGGGGTTGGCTCAATACGCAGCCCTGGCCGAGTACACAGTCGGAATCGTGGCGTGGACAGCGGGCGATGCAGCCGCGCGGCCGCGTCTGGAAGCCGCGGTCGAATTGTACGGGGCGGCCGCCCTGCCGCTGGAACAGGCCCGCGCACGGCTTGCACTGGCCCGGGCGCTGGCCCCCGGAGAACCGGAGCTCGCCGTGTCGGAAGTACAGGAAGCAATGAAAGAGTTCCAGCGGCTCGGCGCCGCCTATGATGTGGACGCTGCCGCACAGCAGCTCCGGCGGTTCGGCCATTCCTCCCGCAACGTTGTCCGGCTGGGAGGACCACTCACGGCACGCGAATCCGAGGTGCTGCAGCTCGTCGGAGAGGGATACTCCAACGCCCGGATTGCGGCGCGCCTCTTCATCAGCAAGCGGACCGTGGAGCACCACGTCGGTTGCATCCTGGCCGCGTTGGGGCTTGAGAGCCGCGCGGAGGCCCAGGCCTATGCCAACGGAAGGTTCAATAAATGAACGGCCTTCATGGCGGAGCTAACTACCCGTGCCGCCATCAATTGCAACCGACTCACCTCAAACTCCTGAAAAGGTCACGCGCCATTTAGCGTTGACACAACACCGCCCATGACTGCTGCACTTTGCACGTTACGGGGTGGCCGCGTCAGCCGATCCTCTCAGCTAAGGCCACGAGGATTCCTTCCGGACCGCGTACGTAGCCCATGCGCCAGACATTCTCGTACTGTATCGATCGTTTGGCCGAGGAGGGCTACGGGCTGGTCGGTGGCATCGGCCATGCGCCTCAAGGTCGTCGACCTCGAAGGACAAGCTGCGCAGGCCGAGTTCGTTGACCATGGCGGCGGGCGATCCCGGCTCGGGTTCGGGACGGACGAAGCTGGACAGCTCCACCCCTGTACCGCCGTCAGGCATACGCAACATCACGATCTCCGTACGGGAATCCGGGATCGCTATGACCGTGTCGATAAAATCGCCCTCCACGAACGTCCGGCCCTCAATCTCGAGCCCGAGTCCAACGAAGAACGCCGTTACCTGGTCGAGGTCCTGAACGGTGACACCGACGTGGTCGAACCGCATGATTCGCGACATGAGCAAAACCTCCAAGTGTTCGTTTCTCCATGGCCCAAGACGAAGCCTAGGGCGGCCTCTACGGCGGATAAATGACGTGAGGAAGACTCTTCAAGCAGGAAGCTCCCTGAGGTGCGTGTATTGCTCCGGCCGGTGCGCGGTGCTACAACGGAGGAACGGCTCCGAGTCTGAAGGATGTTGTGGGTCAAGTCGAGGGGCCTTCCGCTCTCTGGCCAGCAGAGGGCGTTCCGACAATGACCCAGGGGATCGCTGTCCGTGCTCGTGGCAGTGACTCACCTGGCTGCGGGGGACAGCCGGCCCTGGTATCAGCTTGGGACGGAAGTGCACATGACTCCGCGACAACTCGCTTCCGTTATCGGCATGACGACGGCCTTCCTGGTCCTGGTCCTGGTCTGCGTCGATTGGTCCCCCACAGCCCTACAGGACCCTGCCCGGACTTTGGGCCTGAACGCCCAAGGGGTGCTCCGGTGGGGGGAGAATCCGAACCGGATTCCGTTTACTGTCCTTGAACTGACACTTTTCGTGGGCGTGGGCTTGGCCTTCGTGCTGGCTGGTGTGACGGCTTGGCGGAGCCGGCCGTCCCGGAATCCAGGGCTGTTGTTGGTTGTGGCGGGTTGGCTTTGGCTGGCGTCCGGCATACGCCGTTCCGGCGATCCGTTGCTGTTTACGCTCGGGGTGACTCTTACGCTCATGTATCAGCCGCCTTTACTGCAATTGGCGCTCAGCTTTCCATCAGGAAGGTTGCGCAGTCGAGCTGAAAAAACTGCCGTAGCGTTCTTTTACACCTCCTGGCTGTTGGCCCCCTTAGCAGGCTGGGCATTCTTCGATCCACGCTTACATGTCACGGTAGGGGAGTCTGTCTCCCGCAATTTGCTGCTTCTCTGGGACAGCCCGGCCCTGACGGCCGCCGCCGGGAATGCAGTCCGCACATTTCAGATCTCCGTGGGAGTCGCGATCGTAGCCGTCCTCATTACCCGCTGGCAGGCAGGTACAAAGGCGTATCGGTCGGCATTCCTGCCGCTATGGCTGGCCGTAATCATCAAGACAGCGGCCACCGTATGGGTGTCCCTTGCAGTCATTGAACTGTCCGGAACACTTACGTCCGAAGCTCTGCTCTGGCAATATCCCGCGACGGCGATAGTCCCCCTGGCGGTCCTGTTTGGTCTGTGGCGGTACAGGTTCGCACGCGGGGCCCTCGGTGACCTTATGGTCGAAGTCGGCTCAGCGCCGGTGAGCGACCGGCTTATCGGGGCTCTCCGGCGCTCCGTCCATGACCCTACGCTTACGCTGCTTCATTGGCTCCCTGATCAGGCGTCCTTTGTCGACAGCAGCGGAGTTCCCCAGGCGTTGCCAGACGGCTCCACACGACGCGCGTCCATGGTCCTGGAGCGCCACGGAACACCAGTCGGGGCCTTGGTGTTCGACGAAGCCCTCCAAGACCAGCCGCAGTTGCTTGCCGCTGTGAGAAGCGCAACCTCCCTGGCATTGGAAAACCAGAAGATGGAACAACAGCTCCGGGAGCAGCTGATTGAAGTCCGACGCTCCAGGGAGCGAATCGTCACGGCGGGGGACTCCCGTCGTCGTCAGCTCGAACGGGACCTTCACGACGGAGCTCAGCAACGCCTGGTTGCGGTGTCGATGGAGCTGGCGCGGGCCAAACGGGCGACGGATCCCCAGGAAGTACACAGCCTGGTAGGGCAGGCCAGCGCCGAGCTTTCCGATGCACTTGACGAACTGCGCGAATTGGCGAGGGGTGTGTATCCTCCCTCGCTGCGGGAGCGCGGCTTGGCGGGCTCGCTCGCCGCGCTGGCGGAGCGGTCATCGCTGCCACTGGAGCTGGATCTTGGGACACACAAGGGGATTCCGGCCCACGTGGAGCTGGCTGCCTACTTCATCTGCGCGGAAGCCGTCACCAACGCGACGAAGTATGCCCAGGCAGGCTGGGTGCGAATCTGCATCGACGGAAACGAAAAAGAGGTGCGAATGGAGATCACGGATAACGGAATTGGTGGCGCCAGGCCGGGACCCGACGGCGGGTTGCTGGGGATCACCGACCGGGCAGCGGCACTGGGTGGCACGTTGTTGATCGACAGTCCCGAAGGCAGCGGCACGACGATACGTGCCATCCTTCCCTTCTCCACTGACCCGGAGCGTGACCTGCCATGAGATTGCGTGTTGCCATCGCTGACGACTCGGCATTGCTGCGCCGGGGATTGTCCGCCCTGTTGCAGTCCGAAGGCCTGGACGTCGTGGGGGAGGCCGCCGATGGCGCAGAGCTGCTGGAATTGATTGAGAAACATGGGGCCGACGTGGCCGTGGTGGACATCCGGATGCCCCCTACTTACACCATCGAGGGGATCCAAGCGGCCGAAACCATCAAGAGCAGGCACCCCGGGACAGGCGTTCTCCTGCTGTCCCAGTACGTCGAAACGGAAAACGCGATGTCCCTGCTCAAGAATGGCGCCAAGGGCCTGGGCTACCTGCTCAAAGAGCGCGTTTCCGATGTTGACGAATTCATAGACGCCCTGCATCGGGTTTCTGCGGGGGGCACTGCCATCGATCCGGAGCTTGTCACCCGGCTGGTGGCCCGTCCACATAGAGGTCATGATCGGGGCGACGACCTGACGAGCCGGGAAAGGAACGTCCTTGAGCTCATGGCCGAAGGGAGAACCAACCAAGCGATAGGAAAGTCGCTCTTCCTGGGGGAGCGTACGGTGGAGGCCCACATTCGGAGCATTTTCCTCAAGCTCGAATTGCGACCGGAGCCGGAGGACCACAGGCGTGTGCTCGCCGTCCTCACCTACCTGCGGGGAGTCGGGCAAGGCCGGGTTTCGGACTGATCGCCGTTGCCGCGGTTCCTGGCAGGAAAGCGCGTGGTCAGGCAGCCATCACCGCGTCTGCTGAAGCGCCCTCGGTGGCCTGGCCGGCCATTTCGGCTGCCTCCAACGGGGCCAGGAGGAGCGCCCGCTGCGTGGCGGACAGGGTCTGCGGGAAGGCTAGCGCCAGATAGGCCAGGTGCAGGGCGGCCACGATGTAGTGCGTGCCGCCGGTGCCATCCATGGTCCGTGCCACGCTGGCCCTGATGCGTTCGAGGGCGTGGGAATTCCCGTGATTGGCCATAGCTATCCGGGCCAGCATGTGCTGCGGATGCCTCTGGACGTTCCTGTCCATTTCCGCCGCAGCCTGCAGCTGTGTTTGGGTCCAGAGACGATCCAGGAGTTGCGTGAGGTCTTCCGCACCCGAGCAATGTGCCTGGTGGATCATGATCACTGATTCGGGTGCGGACAACATCGACGTACTCCTTGGGATTGCGGAGGGATGGCCTGACGAGAAAGCTCTCCGCGGCGGATAAAGGACGATGAGGGGCGCCGCCGGGCGCCCCTCATCCCCGTCAGGCGGAAATGGAGAGTTCGGGGCTCTCCACGCCGTGCCAGGTTGAGAAGACGCCGTTGCTCGATACCCGGAACTTGACATTGTGGTAGACCTCTTCGGCCCCGATCCAATCCAGGTTGGACAGCCGGTACTCGGTGTAAATGGTTTTAGTACCAGGTGTTGAGAAGTGCAGCGGGCTGCCTGCGGGCGTGAACCAGTTCCTTTGGGTCTCGTCGGGACCGGTATCTGCCTCCATCAACTTTTGCTGGAGGTGCACATTGACGTTGCCTCTGGTGCACGTGACCCTAATGGGGTAGATGACAATCTTTTTCCCCGAAAGGGTGAACCTGCCGCTGAAGTACGGCTTCAGCGCTTTGACGGTGCAGGGGCCGGCCGAAGCCTGCACGGCTGTTGCGTGCACAATCCCTGCCTGCGTCGAGGCGGCCGCGGGGGCAGCCTGCGCCGCTGGGACTGTCGCGAGCGAGACCGCTCCCATTCCCAGGGTGAGCGCGGCCGCCGCCATTGCAGCCCTGCGTCCGGGGCGGGACTTTGCTTCTGCAGTGGACTGGTGATCTTGTGACATCTGAATTTTCCTGACTTGTGAGGATTGATATTGGTGTGAGCCAGAGTGGCGCCCGTCGGAGTGGCGGGAAGTCCTTGCTGGCCTTCGGGTTCTGATTCAGTTCAGATCCAGTACGTCCATGGTGCTTTCGCGCAGAGGCAGGGCGCTTCAGTGCTAGCACGGGTTGTGACGAAGGCACTGTCGTTGTCGAATCACGGTGGTCTCACGACCGATCAGCCCAGGGGGTGGCCTGCCGGCAGATAGTGCGAACTAGCAGTGGTAGCACGGAAGTGCGGAGGGTTGCGCAGTCGCAGACTGGAAGTGCCGGTTCCGAGAGACGAAGGATTACCGGTGGTGAAGCCCAACAAACAGGGCAACACGCAGATAAAAGACAATGGCTGCTGCACCCAAACGTGGTGGGCGGCTGCGCAAACAAACCATTCACATCACTGTTTAGGAGCAAGACTGTGTCCATCACCAAAGCAACAAAGACGCACCGGGGTTTGCGGTCGAAGGCCGCTCTGATCTCTGCCATTTCTCTGAGCCTCGCCGCGGGTTCCGCGGCGCTCGCGGTCCCAGCGCAGGCTACGGATTCCGTGGCGCCGGCGGCATCAGTCCAGCCATCGTCCCTGTTTGTCCTTGGCCACATCAAGGCTGAAAAGCCCCGCGTCGTAGGGATTGTCCACGGCACGAAACTAGTGGCTTACGAGGGCAAAGTGGTTTACCCGTCACATGGGTTGGTCCAGGTCAAGCAGGAACGGTGGGAACGAGATCAGTGGCCGGACAAGGACGACTACCTGGGGACATCATATTTCAGCAAGCGTTTCAACAACCATGGCGGAACGTTGAACTTCAGGGAGGTTAAGCCGTTGAAACGGACGGACTTCCGTCCCGGGGACAAGACCGAGGAGGTTTACCAGAGGGTGGCATACCGTGTGTTCAAGAACGGCCACTGGTCTGCCTGGTCGAAATGGGTATACAGCGACACTGCACACATCCATCGCTAAACGGCCGGGTGACGAGAAGGTAGATCCCGGCCAGCTGTCTTGCATTGGATCGCAGCTTGGAACGGACCTGTGGGGAGGTCCGTTCCAGCCACTCCCACACGGCTGGCAGCGCAGCGGCGTCACTGGCCGTACCGGTTCAGCGCGTCGGCGGCCCTGATCAGGGCCAAGTGGGAGAACGCTTGCGGATAGTTTCCCGCCATGCGTTTGCCGGATGTGTCGTATTCCTCGCTGAACAGCCCCAGGTCATTGCCGAAGCCGACTAGCCTGTCCATGAGCATCTGTGCTTCGGCCACCCTGCCTGTCCGGGCGTACTGCCCTACGAGCCAGAATGAGCATGCGAGGAACGGGTGTTCCCCGGGTTCAAGACCGTCCAGGCAGACTTCGGTACGGTAGCGCATCAGCAGGCCAGCCCCATCGAGCAGGTCGCGTTCCAACCGGGATACCGTGCCGAGAATTCTCTCGTCGTCGTAAGCCAGGAAGCCCACCTGGGGCAGAACCAGCAGGGATGCGTCCACCTCGGTGCGTCCGTAGGTCTGGGTAAAGGAGTTGATTTCGCTGTTGAAACCCCGCTCCAGGATCTCTGTACGGAGCCCATCCCTGATCTCCGCCCACCGCCCCGCCGGGCCGTCGAGTCCGTGTTCCTGCACAGCCCGGACCCCGCAATCCATGGCGGCCCACATCATGACGCGGGAATGCGTGAAGTCCCGTTTCTCGCCCCGCATTTCCCAGATGCCGTGATCCTTGCGGTTGATGTTGTTCTCTACGAAGAGAAGCATGTTCCGCTGGAGGGGCCAGGAGAAGTGGTCCTCATGCACGCCATGGTTGCGCAGCTTTGCCAGCGCCACCATGACTTCACCGATGACGTCACCTTGGTATTGAGTGACAGCACCATTGCCAACGCGCACAGGGGCCGAGCCTTCGTAACCCGGCAAATGATCCAGGACCCGCTCCGGCAGTTCACGCTCACCGGCCACTCCATACATGATCTGCAGATCGTGGGGGTCACCGGCAACGGCCCGGAGCAGCCAGTTCCTCCAGAGCAGCGCCTCCTGCTGGAAGCCATGGGTCATCATCGCTTCCAGTGTCAGGGCGGCATCACGGAGCCAGCAATAGCGGTAGTCCCAGTTGCGTTCGCCGCCGAACTGTTCCGGCAGCGAGGTAGTGGGGGCGGCCACAATTCCCCCGGTCCCCTCATGGGTCAGTGCACGCAGGACCAGCAGTGATCGTTCTACTTCCGCGTCGTAGTTTCCCGGGCGAAGGTAGTTGCTCGACCAGTATGTCCAGTAATTGCTCGTCGCTTGCAGCGCCACCCCTACGTCAATTGCCGGCGGAGGAACACTGTGGGATGAAAATGCATGCAGCTGCATGTCGACGGTCTGGCCGGCTTCAACCATGAACTCGCCCACGTGCGAATAATCCGAAGCGGCGTGGGGTAGGGCATCCGCCCTCAACATCACGGCCTGCGGTCCGGCGACAGCGAGCAGCGCCTCTCCGTCGTCGTCGTAAATCCGACGCACCCAGGGCAGGATCTTTCCGTAGCCGAACCGCAGTTCCAGTTCCTGGCGCATCAGGACCTGCCCAGCGACCCCTTGAACCCTGCGGATCAGAGAACTGCCCCGTCCACCGATCGGCATAAAGTCCGTCACCAGAACTTCTCCGCTTCCAGTTGTCCAGTGCGTCTCCAATATGAACGTGGAGGGCCTGTACCACCGGTCTGCTTTCGCTGGACGGGACATCGAGGAATCGTCAAGTGTGGGTGCCAGTTGCCAACGACCATGATCTTTCGTTCCAACCAACGCTCCGAAAACGGACTCAGAGTCGAAACGTGGCACACAGAGCCAATCGATGCTGCCCTCGCGTGAAATCAGGGCTCCGGTGCGAAGGTCCGAAACAAAACCATAATCCTCGATCCGTGAGGCCATGAGCCCAACTCAACCACAAGCAACGGTGTGCCGCACCGGCGTTCCCAACCAAAAGAGGGAGGATGCCGTCACCAACCGCCGCGGGTTGGTGTATGTCCCTTCCGGGCATCGTCAGGCATGGCCATTTCGGCCCGCAGGCCCAGGAGCCGGATGGGACGGCCCGCTTCAATTCCGGCTGCAAGGTCCAGGGCTCGCGCGAGGATTTCGTTCCGGTCAAATGTTTCGGGAATCTTCCTCGCATGGGTCTTGGTGAGGAACGGCGCGTACCGAACCTTGAGGGTCAGCCCAATAACGGGCCTGCCTTCGGCCACAACATCCTCAAGGACGTGCGCTGTCAGCTCCCTGACGGCGTCGTCCACCTGGGCGGGCTCGGTCAGGTCCCGCTGGAAGGTGGTCTCCCGGCTATGCCCGCGCGCAACCCATGCGGTGTCGTCCACAACGCTCGCGCCGTCCCCGCGTCCGAGCTCCGCGTACCAGGGACCCATCCTGGGGCCGAACTCCGGGACCAGGTCTTGGGGATCGGACGCAGCGAGCTCGGCCACTGTGTTGATGCCGAGTTTGGCCAGCCGGCCCGACACTTTGGGTCCGACGCCCCACAGTTCCCTGGTGGGCCGGCCGCCCATGACCTCGAGCCAGTTCCCGGCCGTGAGGCGGAAGACGCCGGCCGGCTTGCCGAACCCGGTGGCGACCTTGGCCCGGACCAAGGTGTCGCCTATGCCCACGCTGCAATGCAGCTGCGTTCGCTCCAGGACATCAGCCTGCACCTGCCGGGCATAGGCTTCCGGATTCTCTGTCTCAATGCCGACAAAGGCCTCATCCCAACCCAGCACCTGCACCGTGGCGCCGGGCTGCGCCCGCAGCGTAGCCATCACAGTTTCAGACGCCGCGAGGTAAGCCTCCTGGTCGACAGGCAGGATCACAGCGTCAGGCACTTTCCTGGCCGCAATGCGTAAGGGCATTCCGGAACCCACGCCGAACGCCCTGGCTTCGTAGGATGCGGTCGACACTACCGCCCGTTCCGTGGGGTCGCCCCGGCCGCCGACAATGATGGGTTTGCCCGCAAGCTCCGGCCGCCGGAGCACTTCGACCGCCGCGATGAACTGGTCGAGATCGACGTGCAGCACCCACCGGATTCCGCTCACGCCACCAGTCTGCCCTATTCATCACTGGCAAGCATCGGCTCACCACCGAGCGTGGGTGCTGGGCCTGCACAGTTCGTGGGAGTAGAACAACTACGAGAGCATCGGAGCCTTCAAGGCTGCGGTGGGCAAGTACGTGACATCGCGATGTTCACGGGCCACACCCAACGACGATCTCAGCATGAACGACGGCCGATCCGGCCGCCACTAGCAGTGCAAGGGCCCCGTGATCCGCCGCGGGTTGCCGGCCTGCTGTGCCGGCCGAACAGCCGCTGGGAACCAGCCAACGAGTAGGAGATGCCCTGGGTGCTGCGTGAAGCTGAGGCCGCTAGGCTCGCTTTGTGATGAGTTCGCAAAACGGCAACGAACGCTATGTCGTCCGCCCGTGGTGGAGGGGAAGATCATTGCCCTGGGCGGCATTGGTCTTCGTCTCCGTCGTCGTGACAGGCATTGCCCTGGAACGGACGGCGTTCTTCGTGTATGTGCCAGGCCCGGAGTTCATTGAGCGGGTGCGCATGGGCCGGCTGTTCATGCTCATCGGTTCCGCCACGTCGCTTGCAGCAGCCATCTGGTCGCAGGTCCGGGGAAACCCGCTGTGGGTGACGATCTGCGTGGCTTCTCCGGCAGTGCTGGTTGGCCTAGCGACGATGATCATGACGCCCCCGTCTCTGACTCCACAGATCGCCGGTCTCATCGCCCTGCCGGCGGCCCTGGCCGGCCTCATCGGAGGGGTGATTGCCCACACCAAAGATTGATTTGGGCGCCCCGCCGGGCGGTGGCGCTTGCCGGGAGTCAACCCGACGGGCTTACCGGCGGACCTTCCTGACTTTCAGGCTCAGCCGTCGCGTCGACGTCCCGGTGCTGTTGCCGGCGACCGCACGTACGCGGCGCTGTGTCCGGCCGCGACGCTTGCCCGCGTGGTCAGAGGGAGGCGCAGCCGAACCTACGAGCGTGGACCCACTCCTGCGGCGCCGGAACCGCATGATGACGAATACCGTGATGCCCAGCCATGCGAAGGCCACCCCGATAACGAGAAAAACCGCTGGGATCGTCTCCATGATCAAGTCTAGATCCGAACCGTAAGCAGGACTTACTAATATTTCCGGTCACGTTTTTCGCCGCGCTGCGTGTTATACACGGCCTGACGATGCTCATGCGAGGAATTATGGACGGCTTTCCTTCATCGCCGCTTCGAATGACGGCAGGCTGCGCTCGATCATGTCGTCGTTGGCGGTCAGGGAGATCCGGAAAAAGCCAGGCGTCTCGAAGAGGACGCCGGGAAATACGAAGACGTCCCGACGGGCGAGTGACTCGGTAAACGCCAGATCGTCCGGAATCGGGGAGGGAACATAGAGGTAAAAGGTCCCCTCCGGACGCCAGACGCGGTAGCCCATGCCGCCGAGCATATCGATGAGGCGATCCCGTCTGCGCTGCAGCTGGCCGACGTCAATGGAGAACTGCTCCAGCTCGGGAAGCGCGTGCTGCAGCAGGGCGTTCGGATACACCCAGCCCATGGCCACTTGCAGGCCGGTGATGGCCGGTTCCATCTCGTCCCGGTGGGGCATGGCCGGCGGCAGGGCCAAATAGCCCACCCGCTGGCCCGGGGAGAGATGGGTCTTGCCGTAGGAGTAGGCCAACAAGGTGTGTGGGTAGTACTCCACCGGGCTGTGGAAGCGCAGGCCGTCAAACACAATCCGGTTGTAAGCCTCGTCCGAGACCAGGTAAATCCGGCGTCCAATCCTCGCCGAGGCCGCCTCCAGCAGTTCTGCCAGCCGGAGGAGGAGTTCTGGGGGATAAATCCTCCCTGTGGGATTGTGGGGTGAATTGACGATGAGAACCCTGGTGCGCTCCGTAATGGCGCCCTCGATCGCGTCGAGATCAAGGTCGAACGTCGTCGTGTCAATTTTCACCTTCACGGGCACAAGCCCGGCTTCGAGGATCAGCGGCTCGTACAGGAACCAGGGCGGCAGGCTGTAAATAACTTCGTCGCCCGGATCGGCCACAGTCTTTAGCGCCAGGGCGATGGCGGCGAAGCCACCGGTGGTGAGGTAGATGTCCTCCGGCCGGAAGGGTACGTCAAGCAGGTGCTGAAGGGATTCCGCGGCAGCCTCCCGGGCCGCCTCGCCGTTGGTCTGGTAGGCGAACCACTGATCGTTCTGCGGCGTGAGAGCGTCCCGCAGCGTATTGACGTAGCGGTCGGGTGGCATCTGGTGCGGGTTGCCGAACGTGAAATCACAGCCCCCCGTCCGGCTCTTTCGGCGCGAACTGGAGTCCCTGAGGTAGGCGTCAACCCGCTGGAAAGAGGGGATCGATGCCAGCTGTGCGGCGCGATTGGATACGGCCGAGGTGGACTTGGCTGTGGCTGTCGGATCGTTCATGTCCACGCTCCTGTGTAGGGCAGCCGGGTGGGGCAGCCGGATGGCAGCGCGCTGCTGAGCCAGTGGAGGCTGTGGTGGGACCCATTTTCAACCCAGTAGGTGGTGAAGTAAAGGGCCACAGGGAGGGCTATGCCACGTCGTGGCCCATGGCGTTTGGGCAATCAAAGGGGGCCGACGGTGGCTGGGGGCGGTGCGCGCGGTCTCGGCCCGCACCACTCACCGCCGACCCCGTGATCCACACTATGAGGAAGCCCGCGCAGGAACACGAGTGGTGGGTACCTGTTTAGTATGTGCACGGCTACCCGCGTCGGGACTTTTGGCACGTTCGAACCGGCTCAGCTTCCATGAAACTGAGATGGGAAGGAGACTTGGCGATGACTGTTCTGGTTGCCTATGCAAGCGAGCGTGGTTCCACCCGGGAGATGGCTCAACATATGGCCTCCCGCATGGCGGTTGCGCTGGGCCCGGTCGATTGCCGCTCCGTGGAGGAGGTCGGGTCTGTCTCCGGATACGAAGCTGTCATAGTCGGCAGTGCCATCCACAACCAGTCCTGGCTGCCCACGGCCGCGCAGTTCTTGACCCGCCTTGCACCCGAGCTGGCTAAACGACCCAGCTGGGCCTTCAGCGTAGGGATGGTCGACGCCTTGCCAAAGCCGTTTCGCAAGCGCGCTGCGGAACTGCAGCAGAAACGCCTCAGGGGATTTCTGCCGCAGGAAATCCCGCTTCGGGGCGACACGATCTTCTCCGGCGTCTACCAGTCCGATCAGATGCCGGCACTACTGAGGGTCTTGTTCCGGCTTACCGGTGGCCGGTTCGGCGACCTGCGGAACTGGGCGGCTGTCGACGCCTGGACGGATGAAATTACAGCCGAACTCGCCAAACCCTCTTCCACGTCTTCAGGGAACATCACGCCCTAGCTTCCCGTCCCGGCCGCACTGCGTGCCACCGCCCGGCAGGGCCCGAATATAGGAAACGGAGGCACCCGACCCTATGCTTTGGACCCCTCACGCTGCCTGGACCTGCTGCTACCCTTCCTGCCTGCGCCCGGCGACACACCGGCTCGCCGCGGTCGACGAGGCGAACCTGGTGCTTGACCACGCGGGTCAGGTCAACGTGTTCCTCATCGCCGTGCTGCTGAGCGCGGGCGGGTTTGTCGGTCCCGATGGCAGGCCTGACCTGACCGCCCTGCGCGCTTCCCTTCGCGAGCGGATCGCAACGTTGCCACAGCTCCGGAAGATGGCTGTTGCCTCAGGCCGCCGGCACCTTTGGATCGAGACGCCGCCCGACCTGGAGCACCACATCCGTGTCATCGAGACCGTCGATGGGCTCACTGGCTTCGAGCAGACGTGCGGGGAGCTGATGAGCGCGACGCTGGGACTGGACCGCCCACTCTGGGAGATTCTGGTGGTGCCGGGTGCGGCCGTGGGAGGGATCGGGTTGGTGCTGCGCATCCACCATGCTGTCGCCGACGGGATGGCGGCGACAGCGATCGTACAGCGGCTCTTCGACCCCGTGGAATCACCCGGATTGTCGGCGCACGTGCCGGGTGTCCGGGTGCCGGGGCAGGCACGGCGACGCGACCTGCGGCATGTCCTTGGGCGGCTCGGATTCGGTCTGAACCGCATCCGGCTGACCCTGAGCGGCCGTGAGGTGGGTCCCACGGTGCTGCTTGGTGAGCGTAGTCCTCATCGCGGGGTGGTGTTCCTGGATGCCGACCTTCTTGCGCTCGAGACGCATGTCCGGCCGGCCGGTGCCACCGTCAATGACGCCCTGCTCGCTGCAGTGGCGTTGGGCTACCGCGCGGTGCTGTCTGCCGCCGGCGAGCGGATCCCCGCCCGGCTACCCGTCTCAGTGCCGGTCGCGCTGCAGCGCCGCGGGAAATCGGCGAACCAAGTCGGGGTCATGCTCGTGCGGCTGCCGCTCGGCGAGGCCGGACCCGACGAACGCGTCCGGCTCATCGCGGAACAGACGCGGAGGGAGAAAGTGCGGGCGAGGGAGCAGGGAACACTCGAGTTCATGCGCGGCCCGGTCGGCGCACGAATCATGGATCATATGGCTCGAAGGCAGCATCTCGTCGCAGGATTCGTCACCAACGTGCCAGGCCCGGTCGGCACTTTTCACCTCGCAGGTGCACCGGTCGCCGCGATCTGGCCGGTTGCCGTGCTTGCCGCCAACGTCCGGCTGGGCGTCGCGGCTGTCTCATACGCCGGCCGGCTCCACTGCGGCATCCATTTCGACGCGGACAACGTGCCCGGAGCGCTCTTCGCGGGCGCTGTGGCCGAGGGGCTGGCGCAGCTGGGCGCGTGAGGGCCCGACGCAATTACACCACGAGGCGCAGCGGCCTTTCGCCCAACTGCACTGCGATTTCCTGGCCCCAGGACGCGGTGAGGCGGTCATCTTCCATTCCGTCGCCGAACACCACCAGCTGGTCGGAGGCAACGGTGACGCGGAGCGATTCGCCCGCCGCCAGGACGCCCTCGGTCAGGGCGGCTCCGGTAATGGGGGAGGGCCAGGCTTCACGGACGAACCATGCGAGCCGGGAATCCGTTGGCGCCGGCAGCGGGCGTCCGCCGCGTTCGAGGGCGATCGATGCGCACCAGCCCGTGGCGCCCGTGCCGGTGGAGACGATCACGCCGGAGGAGGACTGGCGCTCCGTGTGGCCCCCCGGTGCCCTGAGCTGGTACCGGGCGGACTGGTGTGAGGCATGTCCGATGAAAATCTCGTTGAGTCCTGACAGTTCCTGGCCGTCGTCGAGCCGCGCGGTCACCGTGGTGAGTTCCTGACAGCGCAGCCCTTTCACAGGCCCGGCCAGGGACGCGGCCTGCAGGAGCTTTGCCGCAGCTTTGGGCGTGTGCCGCACCAGGATGCCCGGGTTCACGCCGGGCTCAGGATCGATCCCTATGACGGGCTGGCCGTTGAGATATTTCGCCGCGTTGGCCACGAGCCCGTCCTGGCCAACCACGGCGATGACGTCCTCCGGGGTGAGCAGGAAGCGGCTGAGGTCCGTGCGTTCCACTTCGGCGTGCCGCCATTCGGCAGGAACCGCGGCCCGAAGGGAAGCCAGGGCCACCGTGAGCCTGTCATGGCGCTCCTGGACATCCTGCATGCTGCGGCCCCGCGTGCGGAGGAAGAATTCGGCCTGGCCCCGGGTGGCATGCCGGTCCAGTAATTCCTGGAGCTCGGTGCGCCGGTGGACAAAGACGAGGCGGGGATTTGCCACGGTGGGATCCTATTTTTCGATGCGGCCGGCGGTGCTGGCTGCAGCAGCCGGAACACCAGCGCCCGCCGGCTCCCGGAACAGGCCAGCGAGTGCCCCGCTGAGGAGGTCCGGAGTGATGGTGAGGTTGCCGATGTTGGGGAGCGACCCGGCGGCCTCACGCAGGGCCAGCGCAAGCAGCGTGGCCTGCTCCATGTCCCGGTAGACCTCCATGGTGGCAGCTTCGCGTGCTGCTGCGGCCTCTCCCACCAGCCGGATCTGGTTTGCTTCGGCGGAGGTGGTGATGTCCTGGCGTTCGGCCGAGGCCCGCGCCTCGATGAGTCCTGCAGCGGCCTTTTCTTCGGCCTGGCGCCGTGCGTTGGCGCCCTCCTGGGTAACCAGGTGTTCGCGCCGGGTGGCCAGTTCGATCTGGCTCGCCATCTCGTTCTCCGAGATGGTCCGTTCGCGCTCGACGGCGACGGCCCGGCGCTCGTACACCGCGCGGTCCGCTTCGGACTGGAGCTTTTCGCGGACTGGCGTCTGCAGGGCCCGTTCGACGTCGGATTCCGGCCGGACGGCCAGGACCTGCACACCAAGGATCTCGATGCCCGTGGACAGGAGCCGGGTGTCGGTGCGGAGCGCATCGGTCAGGACGGTGCGGAGTTGGCTTACGCCGCGTTCAAGCGCCTCGGCGAGCGTGGTGGTGGCGATCTGGTCGATCGCGTGGCTCTGGCACAGCTGGCCGATGATGGTGGCCACCTGCTCGCGTCCCGTGGCCGGCGCTGAGCCTGCAGGCTGGAGGCCGAAGTCGAGCCGGCTGGACACTGACACAGGATCAATAAAGCGGTAGGTCACGTTGGCCTGGACGCTCACATCCTGGTGGTCCCGGGTGATCGCGTGGAAGAGCGTGGGCAGTTCCTGGTCATCCACAGGAACCTCGCTGAGGACGGAGTTCGCAGGCCGGAACCAGAAGGCCTGGCCCACACCCTGGTGCTTGACCTGGCCTTTTTGCAGGTGCACGACGTAGCCGGTGGGGCTGCCCAGGAAGTGGCTGATCCAGGGGTAGCGCTTAATGCTGGCCATGGGATTCTCCTCAGTCTTTCTTTTCGTCACTTTGACGATAACAACACGATAGGGTTCAGGACTACTTATTGTCAAGGTGACGATAATTACCTAATATGGCTTCATGCCCGCAACCCCTTCGCCGCCCGCGCGCTTCCCCGTGACTGTCGACGTCGTCGCCCTCACCGTGCGCGACGGCGTGCTCAACGTCCTGCTGATAACGCGCCTTATCGATCCCTTCCGCGGACAGCTCGCCCTCCCCGGAGGTTTCGTCCTGGCTGGGGAGGAATTGCTTGAGGCGGCGAGCCGGGAACTTGCGGAAGAGACCGGCGTCGGGAATCTCCCGGGCTATATGGAGCAATTGGGCAGCTATGGTCCCAAAGGACGCGACCCGCGCGGGGACGTCCTCACGGTTGCCCATTTGCTGCTCGCGCCCGACTTTCCTGTCCTCTCGGCAGGGAGCGACGCCGAGCACGCGGCCTGGTATCCCGTTGGCCAGGTCCTTGATGGCGCATTGCAGCTGGCCTTCGACCATGAGCGGATCATCGCGGACGCTGTGGAGCGGGCGAAGTCAAAACTCGAATACTCGCCGTTGGGGGCGGCCTTTTGCGGCGATGAGTTCACCGTCGCGCAGCTCCGTGCAGTGTATGAGGCGGTCTGGGGTACACACCTGGACCCCCGGAATTTTCACCGCAAGGCAACAGGAACGCCTGACTTCCTGGAGGACACCGGGCGGATGACGGCGGGCGATACCGGGCGGCCCGCCGCACTTTTCCGGCTGGCCGCGGCAGCCCGCCCGGCTGCGGGTCAACCAACAAGAGCCGTTCTCAACCCGCCGCTCATGCGGTCTCGGGCCTGACTCCGCGCGTTAGGTTACGGCAGGTCTGCCAGTTGCACGCACGTGTTCCACAGGCGGTGGCGGGCTTCGGGGTCCGAGCCCATGCCCGGCGTCGGGAGCTCCTGCCGCTTCGCCCACAGCTTTCCGGAAACCGCCGCGGTTTCGCGTGACGTGGCGAGCCACAGCGGTGTGTCCGCAGCTCTTTCGGCCGGTGCACCAAAAGCGTTGGTGATCCAGCGGAAGGGGCCCCCGACGTCCTGCAGCAGGGACGTGTTCCTGATCAGTCCCGGATGAACGGCATTGGCCACTACCCCTGAACCGCGCAGGCGCTCAGCGAACTCCTGCGTGAGGAGAACGCGGGCGAGCATTGTGGGCGGAGTAGACCGAAGGTAGCTGTACTTGCCCTTCGCCGTTTGGAGGTCATCGAAGTTGAGCTTTGCGTTGCCGTATCTGGAGGCGACATTGACGATCCGCGACGTTCGCGGCGCCTGGGCAGGGTGGCCTGGAGGTCCTTCGTATGCCACTCCGGGTGCGGCCGCGTGCGTCAGCGCGCCGAGCAGCAGATTGGTCAGCAGAAAGTAGGCCATCACGTTGGTGGCGAAGGTCAGTTCGAGCCCGTCCGGGGTCACTTGGCGCTCCTTGCGGAATACACCCGCGGCGTTGATGAGCACATCGAGCCTGTCATGGCGGGACAGGAAGTCAGCCGTTGCCGTCCGGATCGAGGACTGGACTGAGACATCACAAACAAGTGGCTCCAGCACGGCTCCGGGCACTTGCCCGCGGATACTTTTCATCGCTGTTTCCGCCCGTGCTGTGGAACGCCCCACCACCACCACCTTGGCGCCTTCGCGCGCGAGGCCGGCTGCCACAGCTGATCCCAGACCACCCCCGGCTCCTGTCACCAGGGCAAGAGTGCCATCCATCGACGCCATCACCTCGCCTCCTGACGCCTGCCATGCCCGGGATACGCTCTTGCGCCGTGGACCAACGCCTCGCGTTGGCGCCGCGGGCGCGCCAATGCCAGCTCCGGGCCGGGGTGTGGGACCGGCGACGGGCTGGGGGGTGAGCCGTTGCGGGTTGTTGGGGGGAACAACCACCGGCTCTGCCGCCGCCGGTCTAGTTATATTTTACGGCTGATCACGGCTGGAGGCTGCTACACAATCAGGCACTTTTCCAGCCTTCGTGTTCGTGAGACTATCCGGATATGGGCGGGAGGAGGGTTCGTGGTACTGGACGGGGACGCCTGGAGGCCGGCAGATCAGTGGTGGGTCAGGGATAACCTGCGTGAGGCCATAGATCGGCTGGTGCAGCTGGGGTACACGGTGCGCGGCGGACAAGGCGAGGACCCGGAGTTGATCGATCCCGGTGGTTCGGCCGTGGAGACCTGGCGCGAGGACTACCCCTACGAGGAACGGATGTCACGCGAGGAATACGAACTGGAGAAATATCGGCTGCAGGTGGAACTGTTGAAATTCCAGTACTGGGGCCAGGACCACGGCCTCAAGAACGTGGTGGTTTTCGAGGGCCGCGATGCCGCAGGGAAAGGCGGGACCATCAAGCGCTTCACCGAGCATCTGGATCCCAGGTCAGCCCGGACCGTGGCGCTGAGCAAACCATCGGACCGAGAACAGGGCCAGTGGTATTTCCAGCGATACATCCAGCACCTGCCCACGGCAGGCGAGATCGTGTTGTTCGACCGCTCCTGGTACAACAGGGCAAACGTGGAACGGGTCATGGGTTTCTGCACTGACCAGGACTACTCCACCTTCATGGGCCAGGCCCCCTTGTTCGAGAAGATGCTGGTGGACTCGGGAATCCACCTGACCAAGTTCTGGTTTTCCGTGACCAGGCACGAGCAGCGCACGCGCTTCGCGATCCGCCAGATTGACCCTGTGCGCCGCTGGAAGCTCTCGCCGGTGGACCTGGCTTCGCTGGACCGGTGGGAGGAATACACGCGGGCAAAGGAGGAGACGTTCCTGCGCACGGACACAGACCACGCGCCCTGGATGACCATCAAGTCCAACGACAAGAAGCGCGGCCGGATCAACGCCATGCGCTTCTTCCTCAATCAGTTCGACTACGACGATAAGGACACATCAGTGCTTCAGAAACCCGATCCGCTCATTGTGCGCCGCGGCCGTGACGCCGTGGGCGACTGAACCCTGCCGGAGTCATCAGACGACCGTGTAGCCGCCATCGACAAGGTAGTAGCCGCCGGTGATGAAGGATGCTTCCTCCGACAGGAGGAAGCTGACGAGATGGGCCACTTCCTCGGCGGTGCCGAGCCGGCCGAGGGCGTGTTTGGCCTCGATCGCCGAGAGGACTTCGGGACTGAGGCTGCTTTCAAGGAGCGGCGTCCGGATGTAGCCCGGGCCAACAGCGTTGATACGCAGGCCCTGCGCCCCGTACTCCACGGCGGCGTTTTTGGTGATCCCTACTACGCCGTGCTTGGCCGCCGTGTAGGCGCCGTTGCCCGGGGCGGCCACAGTGCCGTGCACTGATGCCATGTTCACGATGGCGCAATTCCCGCCGCCGGCCTCCAGCATCTGCGGGATCTGGTAACGCATCCCGTAGAGCACGCCGTTAAGGTTGATGCCGATGACCTTGTCCCACTCCTCCAGATCGGTTTCAGCGGCGGGGGCCTGCTTGCCTCCGATGCCGGCGTTGTTGACGGCCAGATGAAGGGCGCCGTAAGTATCGACGGCGTGGCGGACCACCATCTCGGAGTCCTCTTTCCTGGCAGTGTCCTGACGTACCGCCGAAGCCGTCCCGCCGGCGTCGACAATCTCATCCGCCACGCGCTGCGCAGCCTCCAGGTTGATGTCGGTGACGACGACGCTGGCGCGCCTGGTGGCGAGATCCTTGCAGACTGCTTCGCCAATGCCGGAGCCGCCGCCGGTGACCAGTGCCACCTTGCCCGTGAACTGTGCCATGTTGAGTTCCCCTCCGATCTGCACCGCAGAAGGTCCGCGGCGGCTCACCCGCGAGGGTTGGGCTTCACGCTACCGCTTCCAGGCGACTCAGGTCAGGCCGCTGCTCCGCAGACACCGGTCCTCCGGGTCAACGGCGCCCATGATGCGCTTGCCGATGGTGCCCAACTGCCGGGACTGTGCCTTGGTAAGGGGATCAAACACGAGGTTCCGGACGGCCTCCACATGACCCGGGGCGGACTCGACGACCTTCTCCAGCCCCTCGTCGGTGAGGGTGGCCAGCGTAATGCGCCTATCGGAAGGATCCGTGCAGCGGCTCACCCAGCCGCGCTTCTCCAGCCGGCCCACCACCTGGGACAGCCGCGGGAGGCCCGACTCCGTGAAGCCCGCCAGGTCACTCATCCGGCGCGTCCGTTCCGGCGCTTCAGACAGGCCCGCCAGGACCATGTACTCAAAATGGCTCAGTCCGGCATCCCGCTGCAACTGGGCGTCCAGCGCGCTGGGCAGCTTCATCATCACGCCCACGAGGGTTAGCCAGACCTCGCGTTCATCGCTGTCCAGCCAGCGGGGCCCAACGGGATTTTCCATTCGCCAATTCTACGCCATTTACTTCATGAGTGAAGTTTTGTGTCTGAATAATCACTTGCGTCGTGAACCAATCGCCCGTACTGTTTACTTCAACATTCAAGTACTGCCGGACTTTCCTGAGGAGCTCAGATGACCGTAATGACCGAGACCGTCGCACGGCCATATGAACAACCTGCAACGGTGCGCAGCCAGGTCACGGTCCCGCTGCGCTTCCCGGATGGCTTCGCGGCCACCGCCGAGGTGATGACCTTCCACGGCCTGGCCGATGGCAAGGAACACCTGCTGCTGGGGCTCGGCCATTGGGAGCAGACCCTCCTGGACCAGGGGCCGGAAGGTGCCGCCCCGCTGGTCCGGCTGCACAGCGAATGCCTCACCGGCGACGTCTTCGGCAGCGAGCGCTGCGACTGCGGTCCCCAGCTGCGCGAGGCCGTGGAGGAGATTGCCGCCGTCGGCGGTTTCCTGCTGTACCTCCGCCAGGAGGGTCGTGGCATCGGCCTGTACTCCAAGCTCGACGCGTATGCCCTGCAGGACACGGGCCTGGACACCTACGAAGCCAACGTGGCGCTGGGCCGCGGCGAGGACGAGCGGGATTACAGTGCCGCCGCCCAGATGCTTGGCGCGCTCGGTGCCGGCCGGATCCGCCTTCTCACCAACAACCCGGACAAGGTGGGGCAACTGTCAGCCCTCGGCGTTGATGTGACCGAGCAGGTCCCCACGGGAGTGCACCTCTCCGAAGCCAACCTCCGCTACCTGGCAGCGAAGCGGAACCATACAGCGCACACCATCGAGCTCCCGGCCGAAGACCTTCCCGCGAAAGATACTCCTGCGCTGGCCGCAGCCGTTCCTACCCATGACGAGCTCCTGGCGCGGGTGGATGCCCTCATTCCCCGGCTGCGGGAGCGTGCCGGGGAGACCGAACAGCTCCGGCGCATCCCCGAAAAAACCATCGCCGAATTGAAGGCTGCCGGAGTCTTCCAGATGCTCGCCCCGAAGGCCGTAGGTGGCTTCGGGATGGGCCTCGAAACCTACGTGCAGGTGGTTCGGAGCCTTGCCCAGGGCTGTGTCTCCACGGCCTGGAGTGTTGGTCACCTCGTAGAACACGTGTGGATGCTGGCACGGTGGCCGCAGGAAGCACAGGACGAAGTTTTCGCCAACGGGCCGTCCCCCTTGGCTGCCGCAACCGGCGCCCCTCCAGGTTCAGCGGAGAAGGTGCCCGGCGGATTCTCCATCTCCGGCCGCTGGAGCTTTGCCTCCGGCGTGATGCATGCGGACTGGGCGCTGCTGGCCGTGCAGCATGGCACTGTCCGGATGCAATGCCTGGTTCCCATCAAGGATCTTGAGTTGCTGGACGTGTGGCACACTGCCGGCCTGCGGGGGACCGGAAGCAATGACCTCCGGGCAGAGAACCTCTTTGTCCCCGCCCACCGCGCCCTGGAGTGGAACCTGCTGGCCGCCGCTGACAACCCGGGCAGCCACATTCATCCGGATCCCACCATCCACATCCCCATGGCCACGTTCCTGAACATGGTTGCGCCGGCGGCCGCCCTGGGTGCAGCAGAGCACGCCCTGGAGGAGTTCCGGAACCTGATGATGGTGCGCAAGGTCAAGCAGACGGTGGAGAAGCGCCAGGCTGATTCGCCGCTGGCCCGGGCCAGGTTCACCCAGGCCTATGGCCAGGTTGCCACCGCGCGGCTGCACTGGGAGGAAGCGGTCCGCGTGGTGTCCGCTGCCTTCGGGCGCCAGGCAGTTGCGTTCTCCGACGAGGAGCGCGCCCAGTACCGGCTCTCCCTTGGCCTCAGCGGCCAGGCCTCGGCCGAGGCAGTCCGCCTCGTCCTGACCGGCTCCGGTGGCAGCGTTCACCGGCTGGCGCACCCGCTCCAGCGGATCCAGCGCGACGTTAACGTGCTGCTCAACCATGCCTCACTGACCATGGACCCCATCCTGGAACAGGCCGGCCGCGGACTCCTGGACTTCGGATTTACCATTCCGACCGAGCAGTTCTAGCCGGCTCCGCATCGGAACTACTGGAAGTCGGCCAGCCAGAGATCCGGGCCGAACACTTCGTACTGGATGTCTTTGGCCGGGACCCCGTTGGCGATGAGGTCGCTCCTTACTGCCTGCAGGAACGGCAGGGGGCCGCAGAGGTAGTATTCGGCATCCATCGGCAGTTCCACGGCGTTGACGTCCATGAAGCCCGAAAATGTGGAACCGGATGGCTGGTCCCCGGCAGCGTTAATGAACCAAGTGTGCAGGGATCCATCAGCCAGCCGGCCGATATCCTCGGTGACCTGCCGGCGAAGTGGAAACGCATCCGGGCTGTCGTCGGCATGCAGGAGCACCACCTGGCGCTGCGACCCGGCCTTCACCAGGTGCGAGAGCATCCCGGCCATGGGGGTGATGCCGATGCCTGCGCTGGCCAAGACCACCGGCCGGTCGGTGTACTCCAGCACCACATCGCCGAACGGTGCGGAGAGCACCACTTCGTCCCCGGCCCTGACGTCCTGGTGCAGCAGGTTGGACATCTCGCCGTCGGGGGTGGGAAGCCCATGGACCCTCTTGACCGCGAAATGCCGGTGCTGCCCCTCATCGGCGCGGGTCAGGCTGTACTGCCGCGGCTGGTGCACGCCGTCCTTCATGGGCATCTTGATGGTTACGTACTGTCCGGGCAGGGACGGCTTCACGTCCCGTTCGTCAATCCGTTCCACCACAAAAGTGATCACGTCCGCCGTTTCCTGGATGCGCTGCGCCACCCGCCACGTCCGCCAGATGGTCTCCGGTGAGAGGTGCACCGCGCCGTAGAGACCGCGTTCCTTGTTGATCAGCAGGTTCGCCATCAGCCAGTAGACCTCGTCCCAGGCCGCAGCGACCTCGGGCGTGACAGCCTCTCCCAGTACGTCCACGATGGCCCACATCAGGTGGTCGTGGACGGTCTGGTACTGGTCCGGACTCAGGCCCAGCGAGACGTGCTTATGCGCGACCCTGGACAACAGGTGATCGGGCAGCTGATCCGGTTTTTCGATGAGGTAAGTGGCGAAGGCGGCAATGGATCCGGCCAGCGCCTGTTGCTGGCGGCCGTCAGCCTGGTTTCCCCGGTTGAACAGGCCATCAAGCAGGTCCGGCCTCGCCTCGAACATATGTCTGTAGAACCGTGTGGCAATCTCCTCAATGTGTTCAGCCACCACAGGCAGCGTTGCCTGGATAACGGGGCGGGAAGTGTCAGAGAGCATGATGCGTCCTTCCGTGGTGACCGGCTGAACCCAGCAGTGAACCGGCTTGGCGGTGACAATGTAGCAGTCCGGCCGAACATGGAGAAGGGACTTATGGATGTAGCCAACGTGCAGTGGGACACTCGGTTCCATGCGTGAGTTCATTGCCCTCGGCACAGCCTCCCAGGTCCCCACGCGGACCCGTAACCACAATGGCTATGTGCTGCGGTGGGATGGTGAGGGCCTGCTCTTTGATCCCGGGGAGGGAACGCAGCGCCAGATGATTTACGCCGGGGTGCCTTCCACTCAGATCACGCGCATCTGCCTTACCCACGTGCACGGTGATCATTGCTACGGATTGCCGGGCGTGCTGTCCCGGATGGCCCTGGACGGGGTAGGCCATCCAGTCCACCTGCACTACCCGGCCTCGGGGGAGGACGTGGTCCGCGCCCTGGTGTCCGTCAGCACGCCCGGAATTGACCTTAGGTTGTACCCGCATGGTGGCGCCGGAACGATAGCTCCGGGCCTGCAGGTCCAGCCCCTGAAGCACCGCATCGAAACGTACGGCTACAGGTTGGGTGAACCCGATGGCCACAGTCTCCTGCCGGACAAGCTCGCCGCGGCCGGGATCCACGGCGCCGACGTGGGGCTCCTGCAGCGCAGAGGAGTTTTGGGCGGTGTCCGCCTGGACGATGTGAGCGTTCCCCGCAGGGGACAGAGCTTTGCGTTCGTGATGGACACGGCCCCTTGCGCGGGTGCCGAGGAACTGGCGGACCGGGTGGATCTCCTGGCGGCGGAGTCAACCTTCAGTAACGACGACGGCCAACTCGCCAAACAATACTGCCACCTCACCGCCGGGCAGGCCGGGGAGTTGGCGGCCAGCGCCGCCGTCGGCACGCTGATCCTGACACACTTCTCGTCGCGGCATGGCGACGACGTCACCGGGCTTGAGGACCAGGCGCGGGGCCGCGCTCGCAGCACGACAGTCATCGCAGCCCACGACCTTGACCGGATTGCCTTCCCGAAACGGCGGCGGTTGCCCTAGCGGTCCCGGAAATGCTGTGTGCCCTTGCAGGACGTCCGGCTTCGGAGCAGGATATTAGCCTCACGCGAGGAGGCCAACCATGGTCCAGCTTGGCAAGTTTGAACGGTACCTGATCGAGGAATTCTTCGACGATTACCGTGCCGGGGCCATAACGCATCGAACGTTCACCCGCCGGGTCGCCTTCATTATGGGCAGCATGGCTGCGGCATCGGCCGCCATGCTGCTGGTGGGCTGCACGCCCGAGGAGGTGCCACGCGGCACAGACCCGATGCCCACGCCCACAGCTTCGACCACGGGCGCCGCCACCACTTCCGCGGGACCGGTACCGGGGGCGAAAAGCCCACTGTCCGTTCCGGAGGGCGCTGCAGGGCTGACGACGGCGACAGTCCGGCTCGCTGCCGGCGGAACCGACATCAGCGGTTACCTCGCCCGGCCGGAGTCTGGTGCGGCAGGCCCCGCGGTGCTGGTCTGCCACGAGAACCGCGGGCTGACCCCGCACATCCTGGACGTGGCGCGCCGGTTTGCCAAGGCCGGGTACGCGGCGCTGGCCCTTGACCTGTTGAGCAGGGAAGGGGGAACGGCCAGCCTGGATTCCGACGCCGTATCGGGTGCGCTTACCGGCGCCGGCGCAGCGAGGCATGTTGGCGATTTCGCAGCAGCCTTTGATTACCTGAAAGCCCAGGACTTCGTGGACTCCGGACGCATCGCCATGAATGGGTACTGCTTCGGCGGCGGCATCACCTGGCAGGCGGCAACTCAGCTGCCGGGCCTGAAAGCCACGGCGGCGTTCTACGGTCCGGCCCCGGAACTGAACAAGGTTTCAGCCATCAAGGCCGCGGTATTCGGAGTGTACGCCGAACGCGACCAGCGGATCACCGGCGCGTTACAGGCCCTTCGCGATGCCCTGGACGCCACTACTGTGACGCATCAGCTCACCGTCTATCCGGGCGTTGACCACGCCTTTCACAATGACACTGGGGAACGCTATAACGAGACCCAGGCGACTGCTGCGTGGAATGACACATTGTCCTGGTTTGAGCAGCACGTTTAAGTACGCAACAGCGGCCGACGACGGCGCGGGGCTGGGTGCCGCGCGCCGCCGTCCAACGGGCTGGGGTCACGCTACGCGGACGAAGGAAGCGCCCTGGAGCCAGGTGAGGGAGTGGACCTCGGTCTTGAAGCCGTCCACGCCGCCACTGACAACTTTTCCGTTTCCGGCGAAGACGCCGACGTGTCCGGCGGTGATCACCAGATCACCCGGGGCGGGGGTGCCAGTAACGCTTCCGTACTGGAAGAACTGGCCGGGTGCCAGGTCGCCCACGCTCTTGCCGACGGAGCGGAGTGCCTTCTCCACCATGGCGGTGCAGTCCTGCTGCACTCCGACCTGCGAGTAGGCGGAAGCCAGGATTGCCGAGCCGGCTGCGCCGGACTTGGCCTGGACAGGCACCGAGGTTGACGCCAGCTTGATGCCGGTGTTGGTGGGAGCGGCCGGGGCAGCGGCAACCTTGGCTGCCGGAGCAGGAGCCGGTGCTGCCTGGGCTGCGGGAGCCTGGGCTGCCGGAGCCGGTGCTGCCTGGCCGGCGCCGGGGATCTGAATCTGGTTGCCTGGGTAGATGATCGACGTCAGTGACAGCCCGTTGGCGGCCAGGACATCGTTGAGGGCTGCGCCATAGGTGGCGGAGATCTGGCCCAGTGTGTCGCCGGAGACGACGGTGTGGACCTTGGCCGCGGCCGGGGCCGCGGCTGCTGCCGGTGCGCTTGCCTTTGCCTGAACGTTGGCCGTTCCGGAGTTGTCAGGTGCGTGGACGCCGGCCTGGGCCGGGGCGCTGAAGCCGAAAAACAGGCCGGAAGCGGCAGCGACTACAAGGGCTGGCCGAGCGATGTTCAGTGCGCGGGACGTGGTGGTGGTGGTGGCTGCACGATGGCGTGCGGAAGTGTAATTCTTGGACATGGTTGATCGCCTCTCCCATGCCTGCGGGGTGAGCTGTCGGGTTCGGGTCGGAGACACCCGGCCGTACGCCGCCGTGCAGGACGGGACGTTACGACTTAACCCCAAGGCTTCTGATGAAGCCGTGGAAACGTGGTTCCCCCGTCCCTGCCAGTTGAATTGCGCTGGGGTCCCGGGTCAGCGGCAGGGCTCGGCATACTGACGGGAATGTCCTGGCTTTGAACCAGGGCACCGAACGACCATAGCGGCTGTTTTCGCCCAATGTCACATTCCGATAACGGAATGTAGGGCCTAAAGACACCTTTGTGTGCATGCCGATTCCTGCTGCAGCGGCTACGACGGTGCAGGTCAGGGCCCGGAATCCTTATATGCCAGGTCCGCTCAGCAACTTTGTCCCTGATTGCCCAAAAAATGACGCTATCCGGCCACCGCCAGTACTGGCTGTGGCCGTCGCCACTTCGTTATCATCCGTGCCGGCGCACACCGCTGACGAAGCTGCGCCGGGTGGCCATCCGTAGTGGCAGGACGTTGAAAAGGCCAGGCAAGGGGAGGCGGGCAGGCGGAGGAGGTCACCAGGGTTGGGATGTTCGGATCAGGTCGATCGCGGCGCCGTCATGTCAGACCGGCGGCACCAACAAGGGAGGCCGCAGCCAAGGCTGCGGCCCGAATCCCTGCTTACGCCTCCGGCCAGAAGGGGGCGCCGCTGCTAGGCAGTGCCGCCTGTCGGCTTGGCGAACTCCGCGGCGCTGAGGAATTCGATGCCGACGAACGCCTGGCTGCCCTCAACCCAGGCGTCGTGGCCCGGCGGAATGGTGTAGGAATCCCCGGCGCTGATATTGATCCGGTTGCCGTCCGTGGTTTCTACCGCGAGCGCCCCGGAAACGCAGTAGCCCACGTGGTTGTTCTGGCACGAATCGGTGTGCACCACCGGCTTGATGCAGTCGGACCAGCGCCAGCCGGGCTGGAACGTGAACCGTCCAACGGTGAAATCGCCAAGGTTGACGATGTCCACTTCGGTTTTGTCCGGACGGCGCTTCTCGTCGGGAGCATCGTGGGATTTTACGGCCATCTGGGTGACGACGTTTGTAGGCATGGCTTGCCGACTTTCTCCGAAAGTGTGATTGCCAGCTGTCTGTCCCTGGCTGCCAGACGGCATCTGCGGCGCTTACGAATGCCAGCATGCTCCGCCCGGCGGCGCTTGTCGATACCTAATTTGTGTCCGCGTGGACAGTTGTCCCCGCCATGGAGCAAAGATGGCGGACGTGCCGGCGCTAGGCTTGCCCCATGGCTGATTTTGAACGGTTCCGGATCCTGCTCGAGGAAGAGCGGGGCCGGAAACTGGCCCTGCTGCCTGCGCTGCGGGCTGACATCTCCTCGGCCAATGCTGCCCGCCAGGACTCCAACGTGGATGACGAACACGACCCTGAGGGCGCAACCATTGCCTTCGAGCTGTCCCAGGCGTCGGCGCTGCTGAACCAGAGCAGTACCGGACTTAGAGAGGTTGAAGCTGCCCTGCAGAGACTCGCCGACGGCACATACGGCGTGTGCATGGTCTGTGGCCAGCCGATCGCGGAGGGCCGGCTGGAGGCCCGGCCGTGGACGCCGTACTGCATCGAGCACGCAGCGGCCGGGCGCCAGGGGCGGTAGGTGGCGCCAGTGAATCAAGCAGTACAGGATGCAGCCGGTTTCATCGACACCACCTTGCAAAATGAAGGCACCTGGTACCGGGCAGAGGAAGTGGAGTCACGCGTGGGCGGGGCTCTGTCTTCCTACGGCGCATCAGTGGGAGCCGTGAGGGGCACCATCCGTGATGCCTGCAGGAAGTTCAAGGGCCTTGCCCACGATGAGGTGACGGCACTGGCCTCACAACTCTGGGGCCAGCCGGGCCCAGGCCGGCGGCCGGTCTATGAACGCCGCCTCGCTGCCGTGGTGCTGCTGCAGTCCCGGGTGGCACTGCTGCGCCACTCCGACCTGACCAGGCTGGAGGGCTTCATCCGGTCGGCGCATGCTGCCGCCCTGGTGGACTCGCTGATCGCCGACGTTGTAGTTCCCCTTCTGGCGGCGCTGGATGGTGCTGACCGCCAACGCGCAGGCGTGGTGATCGCGCGCTGGCACCTGGATCCTGACGAGTGGATCCGCCACGCTGCAACCCTCGCCGCTGAGATCACTGCCCGGTCCGCCTAGGAGACCGCACACAGCCACCCGGTGGAGGCGACGTCCCGCTGTCATCGAGAAACGTCCCTGCACAGGGTTCACGTCCGGTTAGGCTGAGGCTTCACGACTCTTGGGGGTTGCGTCCGTCGCAGGACAGGATCCACCACCCAAGGCTGAACACAATCAATACCAAATATCCCGGAGACCACGCACAGCTAAGACAAGGAGGAGCACATGGGCCACCCCTACAACCTGGAACGCTTTGTTGAAGCCCAGGACAGCGGCGGGACCTACCAGCAGGCAGTGTCGGAGCTGCAGCTCGGCAAGAAGAGCAGCCACTGGATGTGGTTCATTTTTCCGCAGATCGCCGGCCTTGGCAGCAGCCCCACGTCCGTCAAATACGCCATCAGTTCGCTGGCTGAAGCGCAGGCATACCTCAAGCATGACGTCCTGGGGCCTCGGCTGCTCGAATGCAGCCTGGCCATCGCCACCCACTCCGGCGGGTCCGCCGTCGACATCCTCGGCAGGATGGACGCCAGGAAACTGCACTCCTCCATGACGCTCTTCCTGCGTGCTGCGCCCGGCGAGACTGTTTTCAAGACGGTGCTGGCGCAGTTCTTCGACGGTGAACCGGATGCCGCCACGGACGCGCTCCTCGCGGCGGGCAGGGATTGACCCCTGTTGGCGGGTCCCCGTCAGTCGTACTCTGGGGCTTGGAGGTGATTGCCATGGAGGCAGCGCAAGGGGACAGGATCATCGTCCGGGGGAGGACGGTGGGATCGTCCGACCGGCACGGGGTGATCGTGGAAGTCCGGGGCCAGGAAGGCCATCCGCCGTACCTGGTCCGGTTCGATGACGGACACGAAACGGTGATGTACCCCGGCGGTGATTTCGCCGTCGAACGCGGGCAGGCAGGCCAGGCCGGCTGACACGGGACGTCGTGTGGCGCCTGGGGATGGGCGCGCACCTGTCAGACTTGGGGCATGGATCATTCCCTGACTGCCACGTCCCCTGATGCCAGTTCCCGGGTTCCCCCTGCCTTGGCTGGTCCGCGGAACCCCGGTGATGCATGGGTGGAGGGTGACCGAGGCAAGTTCTGGGGCAGGTTCGGTGCGGCGGGCGTCCTGGCGTACGATCCCGGCAAGGGGATTCTGCTCCAGCACCGGGCTCTGTGGAGCCACAACGGAGGAACCTGGGGTCTGCCCGGTGGGGCCCTGCATCAGGGCGAGGACGCCGTCACGGGTGCGCTCCGCGAAGCGCACGAGGAGGCGGCGGTGCCGGCGGACGGTGTGGACGTGCTCTACACTTCGGTGCTGGACGTCGGCTACTGGACCTACACCACCGTTGTGGTCCTGGTGACGGCACCGTTCGAGCCGGTGATCAGCGATCCGGAAAGCCTCGAACTTCAGTGGGTACCGCTGGACGATGTGGAACGGAAGGAGCTGCACCCCGGCTTCGCCAAAGCCTGGCCGAATCTGCGGCCACGCCTCCTGGAGTATCGTGGCGCGGAGTATCCAGGCGCGGGCACTCAGCAAGACGCGCGCCATCAGCAAGAGTAGGCGTCAGTAGTCCTTGCCGTACTCCGCGTTGACCAGGATGGGCAGATGGTCGGACTTGCCCCGCGGGAGGGTTTCAACGCTGGCGATGTCCAGGCCCAGGGACGTGGCGAAGTCGAAATGCCCCTTGAATACCTTGTACCGGGTGTAGGTCCGGCGGTTGCTCAGCGACAGGGCGTAGCCCGAGTTCTTCATGTGGGCATCCAGCCCCTTGGTGAAAAACGGGTAGTTGAAGTCGCCCACCATCAGCGTCATCAGGCCGCTGCCCATGCTCAGCAGCTCCGCGTGCGCCGCATGGATCTGCTTCCTTCGCAGCGAGTTGGACGCCGTCAGCGGTGCCGCATGGAACGAGCCGATCACCAGCTCGTGCTGGGTCTCATTGTCTAGGACGCGTGTTCCGATGAGCCGTTCATGGGCCGGCGCCAGCACCCTGTCATGGACAGATTTCTTCAACGCGAAGGACTGCGTGTCCACGGCGGTGAACCGGCTGGAGCGGTAATAGATGGCCAGTCCCAGCCGATTGCCTTTGGTGGTGTCCGCGAGGTGCAACGGGCCCAGCGTGTCTGGCAGGTCGCCCGAGTCCACTTCCTGCAGGCACAGCGCGTCGACGCCAAAATTCTTTGCGAGGGCGAGGAGTTCGCCGCTCGCCTTGTGCTTCCGAAGGTTGTAACTGATGACGCGCATTCGTGGAACACCTCTCTTTGAGGGCCGCGGACAGGACCAATTTCAGAGTCTAGTCCGGGAGGGTCCCGCAGGCGCCAACATTTTGTTGCCCTCGTCACTCCTGGTCCGCGGCACCAGATAGAGTTAATCATCATTCACCCAGAACATCAGAAAGGGCCAACGTTGACCAAGGAACTGCCTGAACTTGCCGAGGGTCCCTTCTACTACCAGTCTCTGGGTGCCGGCCACTTCCGCTCCACAATCCACGCACAAGGCGCCTGGAACGAGCACGAACAGCATATGGCGCCGGCCGCGGGACTGATGGCTGACTGCCTGGAGCGGCACGAGCCCCGCACGGACATGCGGATGGCCCGCCTGAGCTACGAGATCCTTGGCCTGATTCCCGGTGGTGAGTTCAGCATCGAAAGCACCATCCTCCGCCCCGGCCGGACTATTGAGCTGCTGCAGGCAGAACTCGTGGCCAACGGCCGCGTGGCCATCCGTGCCACGGCTTGGCGGATGATCACCAGTGACACCGCCGCGGTGGCCGCCGTCGAGGATGCGCCCATTCCGGCGCCGGATGACTGCAAACCGTTCGACGGCGCCGCGATCTGGCCAGGCGGGTACATCCGTTCCCTGGAGATGCGCGTTGCCGAGGGGCACCGGCATGGTGCCGGGACGGTCTGGCTGCGCTCTGAGCACCCCTTGACGGATAAAGCAGACAGCGGTGACTTCGCCCGCCTGATGGGCCTCGTGGACACAGCCAACGGGATTGCGGCCAGGGTCACCCCGGGGGAGGGCAGCTATGCCTTTCCGAATCTGGACCTGCAGATCCACATGTACCGCAGGCCCGGGGGCGAATGGCTTGGCCTGGACAACGCCGTCTCCTTCGGCACCGACGGTATCGGCCTTACGTCCACCGTCCTCCATGATCTCCAGGGGCCTTTCGGCCGCGCTGAACAGATCCTGACGCTCCGCCAGACCTGACGGGTGGCTGCCCGGAACTGCTCGCCTCCCGTGAATAGTCGACCTCGGTGACTATTCGACGCCGGCGTCTCGCTTGTAGCTGTCAACCGCCTTGTCCAGTGTGGGAAAGAAATGGTCGGCGTCGAAGCGTGCGCCCGCTCCGAACCGGATCAGGCGGTCCTTGACCGGTCCTTTCATTTCCGCGAAGACCATGCTGATGCCGTCCTGTGCCAGTTCGTCGTCGAGCTGGACCAGCTCGTCCAGTGCCGTTGTATCCAGGCCCGTGATCGGCTCGGCCGCCACGATGACGCACTTCACCGGCGATGGGGCGCCCTCCACCAGGCTGCGGATGTGCTCGGCGAAGACTTCCCCGTTGGCAAAGAAGAGCGGTGCATCGAAGCGGGCAATCACCAGGCCCTGTACCCGCCGCCCCTCGGGATGCCGGTCCAGGTCGTGGAAGCCTGGAACGTCTGCCAGGCTGGCCAGCTCGGTGCGGTACGGATCCCAGGCGCGCTGGACAAAGGCCAGGAGGGACAGTCCAATGGCCAGGGCAATTCCTGGCAGCACTCCAACAAAGGCGACGCCGAGGAAGGTGACCACCAGCAGGAGGGCCTCCGTCCGGCTCATCCTGACGAGGCGCACCAGGGTCCTGACGTCTACCAGCGACGACGCCGCCACGATTACTACGGCGGCGAGGGTGGCGGTTGGCAGGAACGCCGTCAGCCCCGGCGCGGCAACCATAAACAAAACCACGAGCAAGGCCGCCACCACACCGCTGAGCTGCGTTTTCGCCCCGGCGTCGAGCACTATGGGTGTGCGTGAGGAACTGCCGCATACCGGAAAGCCGCCCAGCACGCCGGTTGCCACGTTGGCGACACCCAATGCCCCCATTTCCTCGTTGCCGTTGACCCTCACCCCGCGGCGCGCTGCCAGGCTCTTGGACAAGGTGGAGGTGTCCGCGAAAGCGATCAGCGCGATGCCTGCTGCAGGGCCCACGAGCGACAGGACATCTTCCATGCCGATGCCGCCCAGGGCAGGGGCCGGGAGCCCCTGCGGCAGTGCCCCGACTATGGGCAGCTGCCCGGCCAGGCCGAGTGCGGCCACAACGGCGATGGACCCCGCCACGGCAAACAGCACGCTGGGCACCTTCCACGGAAGAAAGCGCCCGGCAACAATGACGGCAAGGCTCCCTGCTCCCACAGCAAGCGCGACGGGATTGATACCCCCGCCAAGGATGGCATCCGCCAGGGACGTGAGGCGCTCAAAGAGGCCATCGGCGGAGACGTCTATCCCCAGCAGCCGCGGAAGCTGGCTGACGGTGACCGCCAGCGCGATGCCGTTCAGGTATCCGACGCGAATGGGCCGGGACAGCAATCCCGTCACAAAACCGAGCTTGAAGACCCTGCCGGCGATCAGGAACAGGCCGATCAGGATGGCCAGCACCCCGGCCATGGCCACCGACTTCTCCGGATCCTGCCCGGCCAGCGGAAGGATGGCGGCTGCGATCATGGGCGCCAATGCCGAATCCGGCCCCACAATGACAACCCGGGACGGGCCGAACAGCGCGTAGAAGATCATCGGTATCACCGAGGCGTACAGCCCGTTCACGGCAGGGAGCCCGCTGGCCTCGGCGTACGCCATCCCGGCCGGCACCAGGGCCGCACTCAGGGCGGCCCCGGCCACCAGGTCCGGTTTCAGCCAGGACCGTTTGTAGCCACGCACCACGCCAACGACCGGTAGTGCCTTGCTGATCCAGCCGTGCCGCACGCGTGCCTCCAAAAAGATACCGTCAGGAAGCCGGGGGCTCCTGCACGGGGGTTGAGTCCTGGCCGTATTCGGCGGTCACCAGGATGGGCAGATGGTCCGAAGCGCCGCGGGGCAGCGTTTCCACGTTCTCGATGTTCAGGCCCAGGGACGTGGCGAAGTCGAAGTGGCCCTTGAACATTTTGTACCGCGTGTACGTCCTGCGGTTGCTGAGGGAGAGTTCGTAGCCCGAATCCTTCATGTGTTCAGTGAGGTTCTTCGTGAAGAACGGATAGTTGAAGTCACCCACCATCAGGGTCATCAGGCCCGTCCCCATCCCCAGCAGTTCCTTGTGTGCCGCGTTGATCTGGTTGCGCCGCAGCGAGTTGGTGGCCGTCAGCGGCGCGGCGTGGAACGAGCCAATGACAAGTTCGTGATCGGTCTCGTTGTCCCGCACGCGTGTGCCGATGAGCCGCTCGTGCGCGGGCGCCAGGACCATGTCGTGCAACGACTTCTTGAGCGCAAAAGTCTGGGTCCCGTGCGAGGTGAAGCGGTCAGGCCGGTAGTAGATGGCCAGCCCCAGCCGGTTTCCCTTGGTCGAATCGGCCAACTGCAGCTGACCCAGCGTGTCCGGCAGGTCAGTGGTGTCGCATTCTTGCAGGCACAGCGCATCGACGCCGAAGTCCTGGGCCAAAGCGACCAGCTCCCCGCTGGCCTTGTGCTTGCGAAGGTTGTAGCTAATGACTTTTATCAGTGGATTGCCTCTCCAAAGGGAGTGTCGGGGGTGCAGCCAGTTCCTGAGTGTAGCCACCCGGCGGGGGACGGGACGTAACAGTCCGTTCGTTTAAGGTCTCTTTGTGCCAGGGCGTCAGGTGGAACGGAACACCAGCCATCCTGCGAGCGTGGAAAGCCCGGTGAGCGCGGCGCCCCAGAGGATGTCAACCATAATCAGCTGCAGCGGCCACGTCTTAAGCGTGGCGGCGTTGGTGAGGTCATAGGTCGCGTACGCAAAGGCTCCCAGGGCGGCCCCGTAACCGACGGCGGTCAGCCAGCTGCCGCCGTCGAGCGCCGGCCGCAGCGCGAAGAACAGAATCCCGGCGATGTACATGACATAGAAAACCACGGCGTAACCTAAGTGTGGCTTGTCAGCGAGCAGGTCACCGATGTGGCTGCGGTAGAACGGGTTCATCAGCTTGAGCCAGATGGCGTCGATGACCGCAAACGCGGCGGCGACAACAAGGAATTGCAATATGACCATAAGGGAGCTTAGCAATATGCACGACGTCGAGGCGGGACTTCGGATGCTCACCGTGGTCCGGCAGGACCACTCGCTGGGCGCCGCACGGGACCTGGAATTCGGCCTCGAACTGCTGGCCCAGGCGAAGTCCGGCAGGCTCGGCCCCACGCTCCGGCTGTACCGCCCCGCCCCCACCGTTGCGTTCGGCCAGCGGGATACCCGCCTGCCCGGCTTCGAACTGGCCGCCCAGGCATGCCGGGATCACGGATTCGAACCGCTGGTGCGGAAGGCCGGCGGCCGCGCCGCCGCCTACCATGAAGGCACCCTGGTGGTGGACCACATCATGCCCGACGCGGATGCGATTGCCGGCTCCAAGAGCCGGTTCAGTTTCTTCGGTGAGCTGCTGGCGCAGGCCCTGCGGAACGTCGGTGTTCAGGCCGCCGTCGGCGAGATCCCCGGCGAGTACTGCCCGGGTGAGTTCAGCGTCCACGGCGCCCACCCGGCTGACCAGACGCACCTGGTCAAGCTGATCGGCACGGCGCAGCGCGTGGTGAGCGGCGGCTGGCTGTTCAGTTCCGTGATTGTGGTGGAGAACTCCGCACCCATCCGTAGCGTCCTGACAGACAGCTATGCGGCACTGGGCCTGGACTGGGACCCGGCCACCGCCGGGGCAGCCAACGACCTCGTGCCGGGGCTGACGGTGCAGGCCGTCCAGGATGCGGTTGTGGCCGCTTATGCGGGCCACGCCGCCCTCCGCCACGCCGACTTCAGCAGCGTGTACGGCAGGGAAGCGTAGCCCGCTTCGGCTGGTGGGCCTAGTGGCCGCGGGCGATCCACTCATCCAGGTGCGGGGCTTCGGCTCCGATGGTGGTGGTGTCGCCGTGTCCGGTCCGGACTACCGTGCCGGCCGGGAGCGGCAGCAGCCACGTCCTGATCGACTCGATGATGGTGGGGAAGTCGCTGTAGGACCTGCCTGTGGCTCCGGGCCCGCCCTGGAACAGGGTGTCGCCGCTGAACACAGTGCCCTCGCCGTCGGGCCCGTCAGCCAGGTGGAAGGATACCGAGCCCGGTGAGTGCCCCGGCGTGTGCAGGGCGGTCAGGCTGGCCCCCGCTACCTCGATCACGTCACCGTGCTTGATGCGGACGTCCGGTTCCACGTCCGGGTAGACGCTCTTCCAGAGCATCCAGTCCGCCTCGTGGAGGTGGATGGGAGCCTGGACCAGGTCCCAGAAGTCTGCCACCGAACGGATGTGGTCATCGTGCCCATGCGTCAAAAGGATGGCCTTGAGCTTCCGGCCGGCCACCGCCGCGGCAACGGCCTTGGCGTCGTGTGCAGGATCAATCACCACGCATTCGGCGTCGTTGCCCACGAGCCAGACGTTGTTGTCCACGTCCCAGGTGCCGCCGTCGAGCGAAAACGTTCCGGACGTGACCAGACGCTCGATCCGGAGCGGGCCGCCGTTGGGAGCCGCGGTCACAGCTCCACCACCGAACGCAGCACCGAACCGGAGTGCATCTTCTCGAACGCTTCCTCCACCTGGTCGATGGTGATCCGCTCGGTCACAAACGCATCCAGGTCCAGCTTGCCCTGCTTGTAGAGGCTGATCAGCATGGGGAAGTCCCGGGAGGGCAGGCAGTCGCCGTACCAGGAGGACTTCAGGGATCCGCCGCGGCCGAAGACATCCAGGAGGGGCAACTCCAGGGTCATGTCCGGGGTCGGGACGCCCACCAGTACCACGGTGCCGGCGAGGTCGCGGGCGTAGAACGCCTGCTTGTAGGTTTCGGGACGGCCGACGGCGTCAATCACCACGTCAGCGCCGAACCCGCCGGTGAGTTCCCGGATTTTCTCCACCGGGTCAGTTGCGGAGGAGTCCACGGTGTGGGTAGCGCCGAGTTCCTTGGCGCGCTCCAGCTTTTTCACGTCAATGTCGACGGCGATGATGGTGGTTGCACCGGCGAGCGCGGCGCCGGCAATGGCGGCCACCCCCACACCACCGCAGCCGATGACAGCAACGGAATCGCCGCGCTTGACCCCGCCAGTGTTGATGGCGGCGCCCAGGCCGGCCATGACGCCGCAGCCGAGGAGTCCGATGGCGGCAGCATCGGCGTCGGGATCCACCTTGGTGCACTGGCCGGCGGCTACGAGGGTCTTCTCGATGAACGCGCCGATGCCGAGCGCGGCAGAGAGTTCCGTGCCGTCCTCAAGGGTCATCTTCTGGGTAGCGTTGTGGGTGTTGAAGCAGTACTGCGCCTGGCCACGGTTGCAGGCGCGGCAGTTGCCGCAGACTGCCCGCCAGTTCAGGACCACGCGGTCGCCCGGGACAACGTTGGTGACGTCAGGGCCCACAGCGCTGACCACACCGGTGGCCTCGTGGCCGAGGAGGAACGGGAAGTCATCACTGATGCCGCCCAGTTTGTAGTGCAGGTCGGTGTGGCAGACGCCGCTGGTGAGGATGTCAACCAGGGCCTCGCCCGGACCCGGTTCCGGGACCAGGATGGTCTCCAGGGTGACCGGGGCGCCCTTGGAGCGGGCAACGACACCTTTGACTTTATGGACCACGGAAGGCTCCCTCAATGCAGATAGACAAGAACGGGACCAACACGGATGTTGGTCCCGTTCTGTCTACCACATGAGCTGCGGGTCTCAGGCTGCGAGACGGCTCTTTACCTCGGCAACTGAGGGGTTGGTGGCGGCGGTGCCGTCCGGGAAGAGCACGGTTGGGAC
This sequence comes from Pseudarthrobacter sulfonivorans, assembly GCF_031454915.1. GTDB lineage: Bacteria > Actinomycetota > Actinomycetes > Actinomycetales > Micrococcaceae > Arthrobacter > Arthrobacter sulfonivorans_C. The sequence continues at coordinate 51,751 of NZ_JAVDRS010000005.1, forward strand.
GGTCTGGTTGCCGCCGTTGAGCTGCTCTACGAGTGCAGCCGTTCCCTCTACCTCTTCGATGTTGATTTCCGTGTAGCCGATGCCCTGGGCGTCCAGCTGCTTCTTCAGCCGGTTGCAGTAGCCGCACCAGGTGGTGGAAAACATGGTGATGGTGCCGTTCTCGGGGGTAAAGTCCACGGAGCTCTCCTGAAATCGTTGAGGGGGTTCGATCACTTCAACGGTAACCCGGGGCCGGCTATTCCCAGCGCCCGGGCCGGCGGATGACACTGCATAACGGTAATGGCATGCTGGAGCCATGTGTGGACGCTATGTGATGGCCCGGGCCGTGGGTGACCTGCTGGCCGATTTTGACGCCCAGTTGGAAGAGGAAGTACACCTTCCGCCGTCGTGGAACGTGGCACCCACGGACGATGTTCCGATTGTCCTGGAACGGCTCATTGAAAATGACACCGTCCGGCAGTTGCATGTTGCACGGTGGGGCCTGGTGCCCTCCTGGGCCAAGGATCCGGGCATCGGCCCCAAGATGATCAACGCCCGCAGCGAGACCGTGCTGGAGAAGCCGGCGTTCCGCAAGGCCATCAAGTCACGGCGCTGCGCTGTGCCGGCTGACGGCTATTACGAATGGAAGCAGGGGACCGGGAAGGCCAAGCAGCCGTACTACGTGCATCCCGGGAAAGGCGGCGGACTGGTGTTCGCAGGCCTGTATGAGTGGTGGAAGGACCCGTCCAAGGCCGACGGCGATCCTGGCCGCTGGATGCTGTCCACGTCCATCCTGACCGCAGACACCCCGCCGCCCGGGGCGGAGTCCACCATTTTCGGCAAGCTCACGGACCTGCATGACCGGGTGCCGCTGCCGATGGACCGCGCAACCATGGCGTCGTGGCTGGACCCGCAGATCGATGACGCCGCCTTCCTCGTGGACCTCGTCCGAGCCCATGTGAAGGAAGTCGCGGCTGACTGGCACGTGGATTCCGTTGGCACGGAAGTGGGAAACGTGCGCAACAATTCGCCGGAACTCATCCGGCCGGTGGAGGCCCTGTTCTGACGTGCCGCTTGACGTAGTACTTAAGGCGCCGGGCCTCTAGACGGTGACCTTGCCGTCGTCGTCCACTGCCCAGGTGGGGTTGTACGCAACCTCCCAGCGGAAGCCGTCGGGATCAGCGAAATACCCGCTGTACCCGCCCCAGGGCTGGGTGACGGGCTCGGCAACGATCTCCGCGCCGGCTGACCGGGCGTCGGCCATCATCTGGTCCACCTCTTCCGGGCTGGCCAGATTGTGGCTGAGCGTGATGCACGGGACCGGGCCGGGGGCGCCTACCCCCGCTTCGGCGTGCATCTGCCCGGCGTCCCACAGGGACAGGATCAGTCCGTGGTTGACCTGGATGAACACCACCTCGCCGGGCATTTCGCGGTGGACAGGCCAGCCAAGGCCTTCCGCGTAGAACCGGCGGGAGGCGTCAACACTACGAACGCCTAGTGAGATGAAGTCGACTCTGGGCTGCATGCTTCGATACTGTCAGAAGATGGCAACTATTCAAGGAAACGACCGGGATGCTTTGGCCGACAAGGAACAGCTCGCTGCCGTTCGAATTGCGGTCGACGAGGTTGACGATCAGATTGTCACGCTCATAGCGCGGCGTGAACGCCTGATCCGCATTGCCGGAACCCTGAAGGGGGACGACGCTGAAGTCCGCGCCCCGGGCCGGGTGGAACGCGTGATTGAGCACGTCCGCGAAGCCGCGGAAAAGAAGGACATTGATCCGGACATCGTGGAATCCACGTACCGCGCCATGATCTCGGGCTTCATCGAACTCGAGATGAAGGTCCACAAAGAAAGCAGCTGAAGCTAGAGTGCTTCCTCAACGGCGACGCCGGACTGGAATTCCCGGCCGTCAGCCTCGCTGAAGGCTGACATGACGTGCCCCTTGCCCAGGCCGTGGACGGCGGCAAGGGGAAAATTCCCCGTAATGGTGTTTCCGGAATGCGTCACGCCGCCAAGATCATAGTTTTCTTCGGCGCTCTGATCGTGGCTGAACGAGTAGAAGGCGATTGCCTCCCCGTTCATGAACTCGATGCCCAGCCGTCTTTGTGATGAGTAATCAGGGCTGGCCGCCACGAGCCCGACTACGTACGCACCCGCTCCCGGTATGTTGCCGTCGATATCGAAGGTCGCAACGAGGGTTTCTTCCTCGGCCTTGATGCTTACGTGCTTGAGGAGTGCGTTTTGGGAGCTCATGCCACAATCCTGCCCCCCTGTTGGCTGTCCGTCCACCCCTGTCTAGGTTTTGCCGGGGCACCGTCGTAGACTGGAGTGATTCGAACATGTATTCGAATAATTTTTTCCAGCAGCATCTTGCGTCAGCATCTTGCATCGGCTCAGTTCAGTTCCGGAGGGCGCCCATGGGTATGTTCAGCGAGTCCGTGGACGTCGTCTGCACCGCTGCCGGCCAGCCGCTGAAACTCCAGTGGGCCGGGCAGCACTACACGGTGTGCGCCGAGCCGGTCCGGTGGTACGAACGCCGGCAGTGGTGGGCCGAGGAACGCCGTGCACCGCTGGGCAGCGGACCGGGACTGGTCGACCATGAGATCTGGCGCGTCCAGGTCCTGGCGGACCCAACAGAGGCCGGGGAGCCGCTCACCCTGGACCTCAGCAGGCACCTCGGCAGTGGCCGCTGGCGGTTGCTTCGCATCCATGACGCACTCCACCACAAAACAGCATGAGCTTTACCCACCTCCACGTTTCCACCGCCTTCAGCGCGCACTACGGAGTCTCCTGGCCCGACGAACTGGCCCAGGTTGCGGCCACTGACGGCGCAACTGCCCTTGCCTGCACGGACCGGGACGGACTGTACGGCACCGTCAAACACCTCAAAGCCTGCATGGCTGCCGGAATCGACCCCATCGTTGGCGTGGACCTTGCGGTCTTCGACGACGACGGCGATCACCGCACGCAGCTTGCAGGCCGGGTGGTGGTACTTGCCAGGGGGCACAACAACGGGGCGGGCTACCGTGCCCTGTGCCGGCTGGTATCCGACGCCCACGTCCGCACCACCGGAAAGGCCGGGGGAGTGGTGCCCGTGGCTGTCACACGTGCCGAACTTGCCTCACGGACGCTTGACCCCAAGACGCTCAAGCCGGTCCTGACAGTTCTGATCGGCCCGGATTCGGACGTCGGCCGAGCCATGGGTGGCCGGCGCTACCTGCGGCCACGAACCCTTTTCAAGCGATGGCTGGAAGCCATGCCCGCAGGAACCCTGGTGGCGGAAGTAGTTTCCCAGCTCACTTCCCCCGGGGCGCCCCTGAGCACCGCCCATGCAGTGCGGATGCTCAAACTCGCGGAAGAACACCATGTCCCGGCCGTGCTCACCAATGCTGTCCGCTATTGCGCCGAGGACGGTGCCGCCACGGCGGACGTCCTCGACTCCGCCCGGACCCTGAAGTCACTGCCGGAACTGGCCGCCGAACCACTGCTCCAGCCCAACGGGCAGGGCTGGCTCAAATCAGCAGGGCAGATGCTGCTGCTGGGCAAGGAAATCATCCGCGCCGCGGGGTATGGCACAGCTGACCTGAAGCAGCTGATGGCGCAGACTGAGGCGCTCGCGGACTTCTGCCGGATTGACCCGGAGACTGACATGGGTTGGAAACAGCCGGTGGTCCCGGAGGCATCGGTCATTGGCATCAGCCAGGACCCACACCTTGAACTGGTCCAACGCTGCGAAGCAGGGATCAGCAGGCGGTTCCCGGGAATATCCGGCTCAGCCGGCAAGGAAATGCGCTCGCGGCTGGAGCATGAGCTGGGGATCATCCGGAACCTGGGATTCTCCTCGTACTTCCTGACCGTGGCTGAAGTGTCCCGCATGATCCTTGACATGGGGGTCAGGGCGGCTGCCCGCGGTTCGGGGGCCTCCAGCCTGGTCAACTACCTGATCGATGTCAGCCAGGTGGACCCCCTGCAGCACGATCTGATCTTTGAACGTTTCCTGTCCCAGGACCGGGCAACGCTGCCGGACATCGACATCGACGTCGAAAGCGCCGAGCGGCACAATGTGTACCGAAGGATCTTTGACCGGTTTGGTGCCGAGCGGGTCACGCTGATGAGCATGCAGAACGGGTACCGTGCCCGTGGCGCTGTCCGGGATGCCGGAATGGCTTTGGGCATGGACGATGGCGACGTTGGAGAGATCGCCAAGCAGCTGTGGCGTTTTTCTGCCCGGAAATTCCGTGAAGCCCTGGTTGAAAAACCCGAACTGCGGGAGTTCGCGGGCCGGGTGGAGGAGCGGGGCTTCGCCGAAAATCAACAGCTTGATCTGCTGGTGGACCTCACCGAGAGGCTGGACCGGCTGCCCCGCCATATTTCCATGCATCCCTGCGGAGTAATCCTGGGCGATGCCACGCTCCTTGACCGGACCCCTGTCCAACCCAGCGGGCTGGGGCTGCCCATGAGCCAGTTCGACAAACACGACATGGATCCCATGGGCATGCTGAAACTTGATGTCCTGGGGGTGAGGATGCAGAGTGCCATGGCGTTTGCCGTCCGGGAAGTCATCCGGATCCATCCGTCCAAAGCAGAAGTGGTTGCCGCCGGCGCCCACCCAGCCGGCCCTGAGGGAACCGGGCCGGACTACATTGCGGAGAACGGCCACATCGATCTCAATGCCGTGCCGCTGGATGATGAGCCGACCTTCGAACTGATCCGCAGCACCCATACCCTGGGCTGTTTCCAGATCGAGTCACCTGGCCAGCGTGAGCTGATCGGCAAAATGGCCCCGCGTGAGTTCAACGACCTCATCATCGACATTTCACTGTTCCGGCCGGGACCCATGAAATCTGACATGGTGCGGCCCTTCCTGGAACACCGGCACGGCTTCGCGCCGGAAGTATATCCGCACCCTGACCTGAAACCCGTGCTGCAGGAAACCCACGGCGTTACCGTCTTCCACGAGCAGATCCTGAAAACCTTTGACGTGATGACCGGCTGCGGGTTGGCGCGGGCGGATGAGTTCCGTCGGGCTCTGGGAAATGAGGTCCCCGAACTGAAAGTGGAGGAGTTCTTCCGCAAGGAGGCCAGGACCAAAGGGTATTCCCCGGAGGTGGTGGACAAGGTATGGGGGACCCTGAAAGCCTTTGGCAGCTTTGGTTTCTGTAAAGCCCACGGTGCGGCCTTTGCCGTTCCCACCTACCAGTCCGCCTGGCTCAAAGCCCACCATCCCGAGGCGTTCCTGGCCGGGCTGTGGGAACACGATCCCGGCATGTATCCCAAGCGGCTGCTAGTGGCCGAGGCCCGCAGGCTGGGCATCCCCATCCTGCCCCTGGATATCAACCGCAGCCAGGCCGAATACCGGGTGGAACGGGTGACGGAGGGGCCGGACGCTGGGAAGCTGGGGATCCGGCTGAGCCTCAACGGGATTTACGGCCTCTCCGGGGCCGAGCTCAAACGGATTGTCGCCGGCCAGCCCTACGACTCCCTTGCTGACCTCAGGGCACGGTCAAGGCTCAGCAAGCCGAGCATCAAGAGGCTGGCGCAATTGGGTGCCTTTGATTCCCTTCACCGGGAGTCGGGCGGCAACGCAAACCGCGCAGACCTCGTCCAGCACCTGAACCAGCTCCAAACTGCCAGGGGTACCCGGAAAGGTGCTGATGTGATGGAAGGGCAATTGTCCTTACCGCTCGGGGATGTTGAGCTTCGCAACGTCAAGCCCGGGCTTCCCGCGCCGACCCTGGTGGAAAACGTCCGGGCTGAACTTGATCTGATGGCAATTGATGTCAGCGGACATCTGATGGACAGCCACCGGCCCATGCTGAACAGGCTGGGTGTCACCACGGCTGACAAGCTGCTGGGCCTGCGAAACGGCACAGAGGTGCTGGTGGCCGGGGTTCGCATTGCCACCCAGACCCCGCCCATGCGTGGCGGGCGCCGCGTGGTGTTCATCAGCATCGATGACGGCACCGGCTGCATCGACTCCGTCTTCTTCCATGAAGCCCAGGAACAGGCAGGGCTGCTCCTGTTCGGGACCAGGCTGCTGCTCATCCGCGGCACCACCCGGCGTACTGGTCCACGTGGGATCAGCCTGAGCGCCAGCATGGCCTGGGACCTGAGCCGGGTGGATACCCTGCCGTTCCCGACGAATCAGGTGGAGCATACCGATGTGCCGCATCCCCTCGACGGAATCAGCCGAAGCCTGGCCATCACCGGAATGGGCGGCTGAGCCGCATCGCGGCGTCCCAACAGCCGCCGCGCCCCGCGGGTCCCGTTGGTCGGCCTCTGGCGGAACCGATAGCATTGACGGTGGCTGGCTGTGGTCCCCGTATGCCGCAAGCTATGAAGCCTAAAACTTTGAATAGGAGACACCCGTGTCAGATGCCCAGCAGATCACCCTCATCGTCGATGGCGAAGAGACCAAGGTGACTACCGGGACAACCGGTGCGGAACTCTTCTTTGAGCGCCGCGAAGTTGTTGTGGCCCGCGTTAATGGCGAGCTGAAGGACCTGGACCAGGAGCTGCCTGAGGGCGCCGAGATCGAGGGTGTCACCATCGATTCCCCGGACGGCCTGAACGTGCTCCGCCATTCCACCGCCCACGTGATGGCCCAGGCCGTGCAGCAGCTGCGCCCCGAGGCCAAGCTGGGCATCGGCCCGTACATCACCGACGGTTTTTACTTCGACTTCGACGTCGCCGAGCCGTTCACCCCCGAGGACCTCAAGACCCTCGAGAAGATGATGCTCAAGATCATCAACCAGAACCAGAAGTTCGTCCGACGCGTGGTCAGCGAGGATGAAGCCCGCGAGGCCATGAAAAACGAGCCTTACAAGCTCGAACTGCTGGGCAAGAAGAATGAAGCCGCCGAAGCAGGCGAAGGCGTCAACGTCGAGGTCGGCGCCGGCGACATCACCATCTACGACAACGTGGAGCGCAAGGAAGGAACCACCGTCTGGTGCGACCTCTGCCGCGGCCCGCACCTGCCGAACACCAAGCTCATCTCCAACGCGTTCGCCCTCACCCGGTCGTCCTCCGCGTACTGGCTGGGCAACCAGAAGAACCAGCAGCTGCAGCGCATTTATGGCACCGCCTGGCCCACCAAGGACGCGCTGAAGGCCTACCAGGAACGCATTGCCGAAGCTGAGCGGCGCGACCACCGCAAGCTTGGCGTCGAACTTGACCTCTTCTCCTTCCCGGACGAACTGGGCTCCGGCCTGCCGGTGTTCCACCCCAAGGGCGGCATCATCCGCAAGGAGATGGAGGACTACTCACGGCAGCGCCACGTCGATGCCGGCTACGAGTTCGTCTACACCCCGCACATCACCAAGGGCCACCTGTACGAAGTCTCGGGACACCTGGACTGGTACAAGGAAGGCATGTTCCCGCCCATGCGCGTGGATGAGGAACTCAACGCAGACGGTACAGTCCGCAAGCCTGCCCAGGACTACTACCTCAAGCCGATGAACTGCCCCATGCACAACCTGATCTTCCGCTCGCGGGGACGGTCCTACCGTGAACTGCCGCTGCGGCTCTTCGAATTCGGCTCCGTCTACCGGTACGAGAAGTCCGGAGTGGTGCACGGCCTGACCCGCGTCCGTGGCATGACACAGGACGACGCCCACATCTACTGCACCCGCGAGCAGATGAAGGACGAACTGACCAAGACCCTGACGTTCGTCCTTGAACTGCTGAAGGATTATGGCCTGAACGACTTCTATCTGGAGCTCTCCACCAAGGACCCGGAGAAGTACGTCGGCGAGGACGCCGCCTGGGAAGAGGCCACCCGGACCCTCGCCGAAGTGGCCGAGGAATCCGGCCTGGAACTGGTCGGGGATCCGGGCGGAGCAGCCTTCTACGGCCCGAAGATCTCCGTCCAGGCGAAGGACGCCCTCGGCCGCACCTGGCAGATGTCCACCATCCAGCTGGACTTCAACCTCCCCGAACGCTTCGAACTGGAATTCCAGGCAGCCGACGGCACCCGCCAGCGGCCCGTGATGATCCACCGCGCGCTCTTCGGTTCCATCGAGCGGTTCATGGGCGTGCTCACCGAGCACTACGCAGGCGCCTTCCCGGCGTGGCTTTCCCCTGTCCAGGTGGTTGGCATCCCGGTGGCCGAAACCTTCAACGAGTACATGTTCGACGTCGTTGACCAGCTCAAGGCGGCGGGCATCCGCGCCGAGGTGGATACGTCGTCGGACAGGTTCCCCAAGAAGATCCGCACCGCCAGCAAGGACAAGATCCCGTTTGTCCTGATCGCCGGCGGCGACGACGCCGAAGCCGGAGCGGTGTCCTTCCGCTTCCGTGACGGCAGCCAGGACAACGGCGTGCCCGTGGCCGAGGCCGTCAAGCGGATCACGGAAGCCGTCCGTAACCGGACCAGCTAGCGGAAACGGAACAGAACACGGTGCAGGAGAACACAGGCGCAGGATATCCAGGCGATGCCGGCGTGACCGATGACTTTGATCTCGCGGGCGTACCGGACGCATTCCAGCGCCTGTGGACTCCCCACCGGCTGGCCTACATCAAGGGTGGCCAGCACCAGTTCAAGAACGAAAACGACTGCCCTTTCTGTGTGGGCCCGGGACGGACTGATGAGGAAGCCCTCATCGTCCACCGGGGGAAGACCTGCTACGTGGTCCTCAACCTGTTTCCCTACAACCCGGGCCATCTCCTGGTGTGCCCCTACCGGCATGTCCCGGACTACACGGACCTCACCGTGGAGGAGACCGCGGAGTTTGCCGAGATCAGCCAGACAGCCATGCGGGTCCTGCGCAAAGTGTCCAACCCGGGCGGCTTTAACCTGGGAATGAACCAAGGCGTCGTGGGTGGTGCCGGCATCGCGGCCCACCTGCACCAGCACATTGTTCCGCGGTGGGGCGGCGACGGGAACTTCTTCCCGATCATTGCCCAGACCAAAGCCATCACGCAGACCCTCGACGAGGTCCGCCAACTGGTTGCCGAGGCCTGGCCCGGGGAGACGGATGCTGAATAGGCACGCGCGCGGCTTCTTCACCGCGCTGTTCACCCCGCTTGCCCGCTGGCTCCTGAAAATCGGTGTTTCCCCTGACGCGGTGACGGTCATCGGCACCGCCGGTGTGGTGGTGGGGGCCCTGGTCTTCTACCCCCTCGGCCAGCTCTGGTGGGGCACCCTGTTCATTACCGCGTTCATCTTCTCGGATGTGCTCGATGGCATCATGGCCCGGATGCGGGACACCGGCGGCCGGTGGGGCAATTTCCTGGATTCCACGCTGGACCGGATCGCCGACGGCGCCTTGTTTGCGGGCGTGGCCATCTGGTTCTTTACCGGTGGTGCGAACTACGCGATCGCCGTCGCGGCCATGCTCTGCCTCGTTTTGGGAATGGTGGTCTCGTACGCGCGGTCCAAGGCCGAGTCCCTCGGCTTCACCGCAAATGTAGGCATCGCCGAGCGCGCTGAGAGACTGGTTTCGGTCCTGGTGGTCACCGGATTCACCGGGTTGGGGCTGCCCCCGGTGGTTCTGCTGGTGACGCTTGGACTGCTGGCACTGGCAAGCCTCATCACGATTTGCCAGCGCATCGCGACCGTCCACCGCCAGGCGCTTGCGGAGTCCGCGGCTACGGATTAAGCCCGCCGCCCACCGGGGTACTAGTATTGTCACTGCCCGGTCAATGGATCCGGCAACCCGGTGCGTGTACTCCTCGGCTTTGTGCCGCCCTCACGTCCGGCGAAGATCATCTATCTACCCATAGGGGTTTTTGTGTCTACACCTGATGTAAGCAGCGAAGCCGGTTCGTCCGCGAACAGCGTCACGGGCAGCAACCGCGTCAAGCGGGGCATGGCTGAGATGCTCAAGGGCGGCGTCATCATGGACGTCGTCAACGTTGAACAGGCCCGCATCGCCGAAGACGCCGGTGCCGTTGCAGTGATGGCGCTGGAACGCGTTCCGGCCGATATCCGTGCCCAGGGCGGCGTGTCCCGGATGTCCGATCCGGACATGATCGACAAGATCATCGAAGCCGTGTCTGTGCCGGTCATGGCCAAGGCCCGGATCGGCCACTTCGTCGAGGCCCAGGTCCTGCAGTCCTTGGGCGTGGACTACATTGACGAGTCCGAGGTCCTGACCCCGGCCGACTACGTCCACCACATCGACAAGTGGAACTTCAAGGTTCCCTTCGTCTGTGGCGCCACGAACCTCGGTGAGGCGCTGCGCCGCATCAACGAGGGCGCGGCCATGATCCGTTCCAAGGGCGAGGCCGGCACGGGCGATGTTTCCAACGCGACCGGGCACATGCGCCAGATCCGCGCTGAGATCGCCAAGCTTGCGGCTCTGCCCGAGGATGAGCTGTACGTCGCGGCCAAGGAACTGCAGGCCCCGTACGACCTGGTCAAGGAAGTTGCCGCGGCCGGCAAGCTTCCGGTGGTGCTGTTCACCGCGGGCGGCATCGCCACCCCGGCCGACGCCGCCATGATGATGCAGCTCGGCGCCGACGGCGTGTTCGTCGGTTCGGGCATCTTCAAGTCCGGCAACCCGGCCCAGCGCGCCGCTGCCGTGGTCAAGGCCACCACGTTCTTCGATGACCCCGACGTCATCGCCAAGGCCTCCCGCGGCCTGGGCGAAGCCATGGTGGGCATCAATGTGGACGACATCCCGCAGCCGCACCGCCTGGCCGAACGCGGCTGGTAGAAGCGCCAAAAGCAGTACGACGGCGGGTGGTCACCTTTTCGAAGGTGGCCACCCGCCGTCGTTCTTCCCATCGATTGCTCCGTAAACGCCCTTTTGGGGCTTCAAAACGGCGGTTACGGAGCAATCGATGAGGGTTAGTCGAGGCCGCGGCGCTTTAGCAGGGGCTCCAGCGTTGCGTCGCGTCCGCGGAGTGCGCGGAAGGAGTCCAGCGGGTCGCGGCTGTTCCCGCGGGCCAGCAGCTCCGTGCGGAACCGTTCCCCGTTGGTCCGGTTCAGGCCTCCGTTCTCGGTGAACCAGTCAACGGTTTCTGCGTCCAGGACTTCGCTCCAGATGTACGAGTAGTAGCCGGCGGCATAGCCGTCGCCTGCAAAGATGTGCTGGAAATATCCGGTGCGGTAACGCGGTGGAATCAGGGCGTGGGCCACTCCCGCTGCGGCCAGTGACTTGGCTTCGAAGGCCAGAACGTCGTCCGGCATGCCGGTTTCGTCCAGCACATGCCAGGCCAGGTCCAGCAGCGCGGCACCAAGATACTCGGTGGTCGCGAAGCCTTCGCCCCAAAGGCGCGAGTCATTGAGCCTGTCCACCACGTCCTGGGGGAGCGGCTCGCCTGTGGTGTGGTGCCGGGCATAGTTGGCCAGCACCTCCGGCCAGAGGATCCACATTTCGTTGACCTGCGACGGGTATTCCACGAAGTCCCGGGGGACCGCTGTGCCGGAGAAACGCGGATACGTCACGTTGGAAAACAAGCCGTGGAGTGCATGTCCGAACTCGTGGAACACGGTTCGCAGCTCATCCAGCGTCAGGAGGGTGGGCTCACCCGCCGGCGGCTTCGAAATGTTGAGGTTGTTGATCACCACAGGCTGGCCGCCCAGCAGGTCCGACTGGTCAACCAGCGAGTTCATCCACGCCCCGCCCCGCTTGGATTCGCGGGTGTAGTAGTCGCCGAGGAACAGTCCGAGCCCGGTTCCGTCCCGGTCCCGGACTTCCCATACGCGGACATCGGGGTGGTAACCGGTGAGGTCACTGCGTTCGTGGAAGGTGATGCTGAAGAGGGAAGTGGCAGCAAAGAAGACGCCGTCCCGGAGGACGCGGTCCAGCTCAAAATAGGGACGGAGCGCCTGCTCGTCGACGGCGAACTTCTCCCGGCGCACCTTGGCTGAGTAGAAGGCCCAGTCCCAAGCCTCAAGCGGATGCCCGGCAATCTCGGCCAGAGCCGCCGCCTCGGCATCCGCATTACGTACGGCAGCGGGGGCAACCCTGTTCAGCATGGACTGGACTGACCCAAAATCAGGGGCTGTCTGGTGGTCCACCACAAGTTCGGCATAGTTGGCGAAGCCCAGAAGCACAGCCTTTTCAGCGCGCAGTCCAGCCATGGATCTGACCAGGTCCATGACGTCCAGGCTTCCGCCGTCGCTGCCCCGGCCGATGGAGGCTTCAAACAGCCGACGGCGGACGTCCCGGTTTGCCAGGGCAGCCATGGCGGGCTGGTTGCTGGGCTGGATCAGCGTCAGCAGGAATTTGCCCTCGTGGCCTGCGGCGCGGGCCGCCTCAGCGGCGCTGGCCACATCGTCCGCTGGCAAGCCACGCAATTCATCTGCGCGTTCCAGCAGCAATGCCGCCGATTTCATGCCCTCCTTGACCCGCTGTCCAAACTCCGTGCCGAGTTTTGACAGTTCGGCATTGATCTCCTTAAGCCGGTCCTGCCCAGGGCTGTCGAGCTGGATCCCGGACTGGCGGAACTCCTTCAGGTACTCCTCCACGAGCCGGACAGACTCAGGATCAAGTCCAGAGACGTCAATCGCGGCGAACCGGTCAAACAGGGCACGGTTAAGGTAGACATCGTCCTGGTGGGCGGAGAACCGGGGCGAAAGTTCGGTCTCCAGGTCACGGATCCCGTCACTTGCGTCGGCCGAGACAAGCGTGAAGAAGGAGGCCGCAGCCCGGTGGAGAAGTTGGCCGGCCCTCTCCATGGCCACCGCGGTGTTCTCAAAGGTTGCACCCGCCGGGTTGTCCACGATCGCCTGGATCTCGGCCAGATGTTCCGCAAGGCCAGCGTTCACTGCCTCGGAGTATTCGGTTGGTCCGAGCTGGGCAAATGGCGGCAGTCCATAGGGCAGGGCACTGGTGCTGAGGAGGGGATTCGTCATCACGCAAACCTTTCATACCGGTGCATGCATCTCAATGCGCGGCCTCCCGGTTTTTGGCGGCCGCCAAACCTACAATGGCGCATATGGGGAACAAACATGGCAGCGCTGCGGCCAGAATCGGGGCGGCCCTCTCGGCCGTCACAGTGGCCGTGCTGCTCGCTGCCTGCGGCCTGGTCGCGGAACAGAATGGCAATGTCCGGGCCGGAACCGCAGGAAATTCCACCGGGGGAACCGCCGAGGCGCAGCAAAGACCGTCAGTGTCACCGACTCCAACTCCAACTCCCACCCCGGGCGCCGGACCTGCCTGCCCCACGCTTCGCTGCACGTCCGTGCTGATGACCGGCGACATGCTGGTCCACGCCCAGCTCTGGCAGCAGGCCCGCGACGACGCCGCCGCGGCAGGCAAACCCGGGCTGGACTTCACCCCGCTCCTCGAAGGCCAGCGCAGGTACATCCGGGCCAGCGACCTGGCCATCTGCCATCAGGAAACACCCGTGGCCGTGCCCGACGGTCCGTTCGCCGCCTACCCGTCTTTCAACGTCCCGCCGCAGATCATCACAGCCACGAAGGCGGTGGGCTATCAGGCCTGCACCACCGCCAGCAACCACACCATCGACCGGAACACCGACGGACTGCTGCGGACCCTGGACGCACTGGACGCTGCAGGTCTTAAGCACACCGGTTCCTACCGCACCAAGACCGAGTCGCAGGGCATCCTGATTCTGCAGACAGACGCTGCGAAAGTTGCCATCATCCAGGGGACCTACGGCCTCAATGACCAACACCCGGAATACGCCTGGCAGGTGGACATGCTTGACGCCCCCACCATGATCGCCAAGGCCGTCAAAGCCCGGGCACTCGGCGCTGACATCGTCCTGGGCGCCATGCACGCGGGCGACGAGTACGCCACCGAAGCGAATGCCCAGCAGAAAAAAGTGGCCCACGCCCTGGTGGACAGCGGCCAGTTCACGATGATCTACGGCCACCACACCCACTCGGTGCTGCCGATCGAAAAATACAAGGGCACGTGGATCGTCTACGGACTGGGCAACGGCGTGACCGAACTGTCACCCTGGTACGTCGTGAACAACGAGGGCCTGCTGGTCCGCGCCCAGTTCAGCCAGGACGCGGCCGGCAAATGGAAGGCATCAGACCTTGCCTGGGCTCCTTCAGTCATCGTCAGCGATCCGTACCGCTGGTGTTCGGTCGCATCGGACGCGCCCCAGGGCATCTGCGCAACAGCCAAAGCCGACGCCGATACCAGGCTGCGGACCACCACCGTGGTGGAGTCGATGGGCGCAGCCGCTGCCGGCGCGCACGAACTGCTGATCACCAAGGAACCCTGAGGTACCTCAGTGCCGAGGGCACGCTGACAGGAAGCGCGTCAGCTCACCGCGGACGCCTGGCGGCGTGTTCGCGGGCCAGCACCGCATAGTGGTCGTCGGGGGTGCCCTGGACAAAAGCCCCGAACTTCCGTTCGGCGGCGGTTCCAATGAGGAAGTCGGCAATGGCGGGGTTTTTGGGCAACAGCGAACCGTGGAGGTAACTCGCCACCACATTGTTGTAGCGCGCGCCTTCGTGGCCGTCGCTGCTGTTGTTGCCGGTACCTTTCGGCGTGGTTCCCAACGGCCGGACGCCGGCGCCCAGCGTGGTCTGCCCGCTGTGGTTCTCGTAGCCCAGGACCTCGCCGAATTCCGGGGTGGATACTTTGACGTTGCCGATCAGGCGTTCGTCCGTGCCGTGGGTTTCGACGTCCAGGACGCCGATCCCCGGAATGACCGTACCCAGGCGGGTCTTGAAGAAGCGTCCGAACAGTTGGTAGAGCCCACAGATCACCAGCATGGGCGCGCCGTCCTCGGCCAGCCCGGCGAGGACACCGGCCCGTGAGTGCAAATCATCCTGGATGACCAGCTGGCCGCTGTCCTGCCCGCCGCCGCCCACGATCAGGTCAACCTCGGCGGGAAATTCATCGCCGACGTTGTACTCAAGCAGCTCCGGCGTATAGCCGTGCCAGCTGATCCGCTGCTTCAGGACCAGGGCGTTGCCCCAGTCACCGTAAATGTTCATGTCGCGCGGATACAGCTGCAGGACGCGGATGGTGCCCTTGGAAGCCGAATGCTCTGAGCCAGTTGCCCCGGAAGTCATGAGACCACCTCCACTTCGGTGATTTTGGACAGCTCGCGGCGGATGGCCAGCATGGCTGTGTATGTACAGAAGATCCGCTTCGGCTTACCCTTGCCCTCACGGATGAAGGCTGCCAGCGCAGGCGCAATGTCCGTCTGGACTGCGCCGATCCGGACCTCGTCATACTGCAGCCGCAGCGCCATGTCGTACGCCCGGGACCCGGTCAGCTGGTCCACGCCGCCGTCGCGGAGCGAGTCGAACTCCACGTCCCAAAGCCAGGACATGTCCCGGCCGTCGGCATAATTGTCGTTGATCGCGATCATGGTGGCGTAGCCGCCCGCCGGGAAGGACTTCAACCCCAACCGGAAACCGCTGGGGTTCTTGACCAGCACCAGGTCAAGGGGCTGCCCGTCCACCGTGAGGCTTTCGCCGCGGCCGAAGGCCGGCTCCACCTGTGACAGCGCGGTCAGCAGCGTGGCGTGGTCGGCAGTCGCGGCCCCGCCGCCGCAGATGCTGCGGGCCAGTACCAGCGCCGCCGCGGCATTAAAGATGTTGTAGACGCCGCGTAGCCTCATCGCGGTGGTGACAGTGACGCCGTCGTACTCAAAATCTGCGGTGTCCGGCCCCACTTTGCGGAGTACGACGTCGGCACGCGGCTTCTGGGGGAGCGCCGAGGGAACCGGGCTGCCGGGCGCAGCCCGCATGTCGTCGTCGTTGGGGAATGTGCTGAGGAGGGAATCGTCGAGGCCGAAATACTGGACGTCCTGGCCGGTGAGAGTGTCCGCGATCCGTGCCACCCGCGGGTCCTCCCGGTTGAGGACCACCGTTCCGGTGGTTTTGGCCGCGATGTGCTGCAGGAGTTGGGCCGTCTTGTCGATTTCACCGAAGCGGTCCAGCTGGTCCCGCAGGACGTTGAGCAGGAGGCTGTAGCGGGGTGGGACGCGGTTCACGAAGTGCACGGCGTGGGCTTCGTCCAGCTCCAGGACGGCGACGTCGGCTTTCAGCCGGCCGCGCCAGTCCACCTCGCCGAGCAGGGCGGCCGCCACGCCGCGGGTGAAGTTGCTGCCGGTGCGGTTGGTGAACACCTTCAGACCCTGGCTTTCCAGGAGTTCCACCACCATCTTTGTGGTGGTGGTTTTGCCGTTGGTTCCGCTCACCACCGCCACGCCGTGGGGGAGCGTGGCGAGCGTCCGCTGCATAAAGCCGGGGTCGATTTTTTCGACCACCAGCCCGGGCAGGGCGGACCCGCCACCCCTAAGCCGGGACACCCGGCGGACCAGCTTGCCGAGCGGAACACTGATGTAAAGCATGCTCTGTAATATATCCCAGTAACGGCATAGAACCCTGCCCGTGGAGGGACCGCCCGCACGGTGGCAGCCTGAGGGCACATTATGCTGAATGGATGACAAACCCCCTTTCGGCCGCTTCCACACGCGTGGGCGCCGGCCTGCGGATCGGCGTCCTGGCGCTCCAGGGAGACTTCCGTGAACACCTCCGGGCCGTCGAGGCGGCCGGAGCGGCCGGCGTCGGAATCCGCAGGCCCAAAGAACTGGACGGGCTCGACGGACTCATCATTCCTGGCGGCGAATCCACGGCCATCGACAAGCTGGCCCGCGCTTTTGAGCTGGCGGAACCTTTGAAGGACCGCATCCGCGACGAACTGCCGGTCTACGGTTCCTGCGCCGGCATGATCCTCCTGGCCAATGACATCGCCGATCCGGCCACTGACCTTGCCGGCAACCCGCAGCAGACCTTCGGCGGCCTGGACATTACGGTGCGGCGTAATGCTTTCGGACGGCAGCGCGAATCGTTCGAAACCGACCTGGACTTCAAGAGGCTGGACTTCAGCGCCACGGAATCCGGGGTGGCCCCGGTTCATGCGGTGTTCATCCGCGGCCCGTGGGTGGAGCGCGTTGGCGCGGGCGTGGAGGTTCTCGCCCAAGTGGAACCGGCCGATCCTGAACACGCGTCCCACGCGGTGGCCCTGCCCGGGACGGCTAGAATTGTTGCAGTGCGTTCCGGCCACCTGCTGGCCACCTCCTTCCACCCGGAAGTGACTGGGGAGAAACGCGTACATGAACTTTTTATCCGCATGATCAGAGGAGACGCGTAAAGCATGTCAGGCCACTCCAAATGGGCAACAACCAAGCACAAGAAGGCCATCCTCGATAGCCGCCGCGCCAAATCGTTCGCCAAGCTGATCAAGAACATCGAAGTTGCCGCCCGCATGGGCGGACCGGACCTCCAGGGCAACCCAGGCCTCGAACTCGCCGTCACCAAGGCCAAGAAGACCTCGGTTCCCGCCGACAACATTGACCGCGCCATCAAGCGTGGCGCCGGGCTGACCGGTGAAGTGGTTGACTACACCGAGATCATGTACGAATGCCGCGGCCCGCAGGGCTCCGCACTGCTCATTGAGTGCCTGACCGACAACAAGAACCGTGCGGCCTCCGAAGTCCGCCTGGCCATCTCCCGCAACGGCGGCACCATCGCCGATCCCGGCTCGGTCAGCTATCTCTTCAGCCGCAAGGGCGTCGTCTCCCTGCCGAAGAAGGAACTGACGGAGGACGACGTCCTGATGGCAGTCCTCGACGCCGGTGCTGAGGAAGTCAAGGACAACGGCGATACGTTCGAAATCCACTCGGAACCCACCGATCTCCAGGCAGTCCGCGACGCCCTCACAGAAGCCGGAATCGAGTACGACACCGATGAGGCCGAGTTCGTTCCCTCGATGGTGGTGCCCCTCGACCTGGAAGCCGCCAAGAAGTTCATGAAGCTTGTTGACGCACTGGAAGAGCTCGACGACGTCCAGAACGTCTACAGCAACGCCGACCTCAGCGACGAAGTCCAGGCCGCCCTGGAATCTGAGTGAACCACCGCTTTGCGGCCTAGGGCGGATGTTCGAGCGTGACACTGCGCGTACTCGGCGTTGACCCGGGCCTCACCCGCTGCGGCATCGGTGTGGTGGACGTCGAGCGCAACAGGCGCGCCACGATGGTGGCCGTCGGTGTGGTGGGCACATCCCCGGACGAAACCCTGGACCAGCGCCTGCTGGTTATCGCCCTGGCCATCGACGAATGGCTGGACCGTTACGAGCCCCAGGTGCTCGCCGTCGAACGCGTCTTCTCGCAGCTGAACGTCAGCACGGTGATGGGCGTCGCGCAGGCCTCCGGCGTGGTCATTGCCGCCGCGGCCCGGCGCGGGATCCCGGTGGCGCTGCACACGCCGTCGGAAGTGAAGGCGGCCGTCACGGGCAGCGGCACCTCCAACAAGGACGCAGTGACCAAGCTCGTCACCAAGATCCTCCGGCTGGATGCGCCGCCCCGCCCGGCGGACGCCGCGGACGCCCTGGCCCTGGCCATCACTCATGCCTGGCGGGCTGGCAGCGGTGCCGCAGTGGCCACTACCGGTCCGGGCAGCCTCTCGCTGACTCCGGCCCAGCGGGCGTGGGCCGATGCCGAGGCGAAGGCGCGCCGCGCACGCTGATGTCCGCGGCGCTTGCTAGGGTATTCGTAGATATGTTCGGATAGCCGGTCCTTCCCCCATAGAGCCCGGCAGTACACCAGGAGCCCGGCTTTGATCAGTTTCCTTCGCGGAACCGTAGCGCACGTTGGCCTTTCCACGGCCGTGATCGACCTCAACGGTGCGGGAATGAGCGTCAACGCCACGCCGCAGACCCTCAGCGGCCTGCGCACCGGCGAAGAAGGCAAACTCTTCACCTCGCTGATCGTGCGTGAGGACTCACTGACACTCTTTGGGTTTGCCTCCGACGACGAGCGGGAAGTCTTCGATGTCCTGCTCAGTGTCAGCGGCGTGGGGCCGCGGCTTGCCCTCGCCGTCCTCGCCGTCCACGAGCCCGAGGCCATCCGCGTTGCAGCCCACACCGGAGACAGCAAAACGTTCACCAAGGTGCCCGGCATCGGCCCCAAGGTGGCTGGCCGGATTGTGCTGGAACTCGCCGGCAAGCTGGTGCCGCACGGCACCGCCGGTGCTGCCACTCCTGCCACCCCGGCGGAAGCTGCCTGGAAGCCGCAGGTAGTGGCAGCCATGACCAGCCTTGGCTGGTCAGAAAAGGACGCCACGGCCAGCATCGACAAAGCCCTCGCGGACGATCCCGAGGTTTCTTTCCGTGGGAATGTGGCCGAAATCCTGCGGACCACGCTCCGCTGGCTGGGCCAGGACGGCGCGCGGGCCGGTAACCGCGTAGGCAGCCGTGGCTGAGCCCTCCGTAGTAGCGGCAGGGGAGGAGCCGGAGGAGCGGGTCATTGAAGCAGCCCTCCGGCCCAAGAACCTTGACGACTTCGTGGGCCAGCACCGGGTCCGCAAGCAGCTCTCACTCGTGCTGCAGGCGTCCCGGATGCGCGGGCGAAGTGCGGACCACGTGCTTTTTTCCGGACCGCCCGGGCTGGGCAAGACCACCCTCGCCATGATTGTGGCCTCCGAAATGAACGCGCCCCTGCGGATCAGCAGCGGCCCGGCCATCCAGCACGCCGGTGACCTCGCCGCAATCCTGTCCTCCCTCTCGGAAGGGGAGGTCCTGTTCCTGGACGAAATCCACCGCATGTCCCGGCCGGCCGAGGAAATGCTCTACATGGCCATGGAGGATTTCCGTGTGGACATTGTGGTGGGCAAGGGTGCCGGTGCCACGGCCATTCCGTTGGAACTGCCCCCGTTCACCCTGGTGGGAGCCACCACCCGGGCCGGACTGCTGCCCGGTCCGCTGCGGGACAGGTTCGGGTTCACGGGGCACCTGGAGTTCTACAGTGTGGCCGAACTCGAACTGGTCCTGCGTCGCTCCGCCGGCCTGCTGGACCTGAAAGTCAACTCCGCCGGCTTCAGTGAAATTGCCGGCCGTTCCCGTGGTACGCCGCGCATCGCCAACCGGCTCCTCCGCCGGGTCCGGGACTGGGCGCTGGTCCATGGGATAGAGCAGATTGACGCGCGGGCAGCCTCTGCTGCTTTGGACATGTATGAAGTGGACAAGCGGGGCCTGGACCGGCTTGACCGTGCCGTCCTCGAAGCCCTCATTACAAAATTTGGCGGCGGACCCGTCGGACTGTCCACCTTGGCCATTGCCGTGGGGGAGGAAACCGAGACTGTGGAAACCGTGGCCGAGCCGTTCCTTGTCCGCGAAGGCCTTCTGGGCCGGACGCCGCGGGGCCGCATTGCCATGGCTCCGGCCTGGACCCACCTTGGCTACGCGGTTCCGTCCGGGGTCTTCGGGCAGGAGCCCCTGGATCTGTTCGAATCCGACTCTGACAGCAGTGAAGCCACGGCGGACTGGGCGCCGAACAGCCAATAGGCCCGTCCTGTCAGCTTTTCCCTTTAGACTGGGTATGACACCCGGCACGTTTGGGTCTTTGTTCCCGCCGGCGGCCCCGAGGGGCCGTTGCCGGCCAGTACGACCATCTGCATGGCGGAACGAAGCGGACGCTGCCACACACCAGATACGCCAGTACAGATCGGAACTTCCCTGTGGATCCCATGAACATCGTCTTGTTCGCAATGCTCGGCATCTTTATCTTCATGATGTTCCGCCGCAACAAGAAGACCAAGGAGCAGCAGGCCACGCTGCAGTCCCAGTTCGCTCCCGGTGTTGAGGTCATGACGAGCTTTGGCCTCTTCGGCCGGATCGTCTCCATGGACGACGCCGAAAACAAGGTTGTCCTGGAACTTTCTCCCGGAAACCTCGCCACAGTCCACCGCCAGGCAGTCACGAAGATCGTGGAACCTGCCGTTGTTGCTGCTGAGGACGAGCCTGCGGTTGTCCCCGACGATGCGTCTTCACTGACTGCCCAGGACCTGGGCACCCCGGCCGCAACCGCCGAAACCCCGGACGAGACCCTGAAGCGCCTCAATGACGAGGGCAAAAAGGACAGCTAGCCCCCGCTGCCTCCCGGCACCAGGCTTCACAACACCTCTACGGCTGCGGACCACCGCCGGTGGGAGCAACAGGCTCGCATCGGCGGTTCCTCCGTAATAAGAGAAAGATCGACAATGGCACGAACTGGCCCCAATAACTCAGGCCTCCGGGTACTGGTGTGGCTCGGCGTAATCCTCGCCGTGCTGACTGCCGTATTGGCCGGCGGCACCCTTGCCGGCCAGGCCAGCTGGGCACCCAAGCTGGCACTGGACCTTGAAGGTGGCACCCAGATGATCCTGGCGCCCAAGGTTGAGGGCGGTTCGGACATTAACGAAGAGCAGCTCAACCAGGCGGTGGCCATCATCCGCCAGCGCGTTGACGGCTCCGGTGTTGCCGAAGCGGAGATCAGCACGCAGTCCGGACGCAACGTGGTGGTCAGCCTTCCCGGTACACCCACCAAGGAAACCCGCGACCTTATCCAGGCTTCGGCGGACATGAACTTCCGCCCGGTCCTGCTCAACGGAGACGGCGCAGCTGTTCCAACCGAAGCGCTGACGCCCGAGGACCAACTTCCGAAGCCGACGGCCAAACCGGCCAACGGCAGCGATATCAACTGGATCACCGCCGAGGTGTACCGGAAGTTTGAAACCCTCGACTGCAACAACCCGGGACCTGAAAGCCCTGAGGCTTCCGATCCCACGAAGCCCCTGGTCACCTGCGAGCCGGCTACTGAGACCACGCCCGCCATCAAGTACATCCTTGGCCCCGTGGAGGTTAAGGGCAGCAACATTGTCACGTCCTCCTTCCAGCTCCAGCAGGGTGCCCAGGGCGCCGTCACCAACGACTGGGCCGTCAACATCCAGTTCGACGACGAAGGCACCGCCAAATTCAAAGAGGTCACCGAACGCCTGAATCAGTTCTACGTGGCCGCCGGCGGCGAGACCGGCACCGATCCGAAGGCGCAGTTCGCCATCGTGCTCGACGACCAGGTCATTTCCGCGCCACGGTCACTGGCAGTCATCACCGACGGACGTCCCCAGATCACCGGTGGTTTCACCGAACAAACGGCCAAGGTACTCTCGGACCAGCTCCGCTTCGGCGCGTTGCCCATCAGCTTCGAAATCCAGAGCGACCAGCAGATCTCCGCAACGCTCGGTGGCGAACAGCTGCGCATGGGCCTCCTCGCCGGTATCATCGGCTTGCTCCTCGTGGTGGTCTACTCCCTTTTCCAGTACCGCGCCCTGGGCTTTGTCACCATTGCCTCCCTGGTGGTGGCCGGTTCCCTGACGTACCTGGCCATAGCCATCCTGGGCTGGACGGAAAACTACCGGCTGTCCCTTGCCGGCGTGGCCGGCCTCATCGTGGCCATCGGCCAGACCGCCGACTCGTTCATTGTGTACTTCGAACGTATCCGCGATGAACTCCGCGAGGGCCGCGGCCTGGTCTCCGCCGTGGAGAACGGGTGGAAGCGTGCCAAGCGGACCGTGCTGGCGTCCAAGGCTGTCAACCTGCTTGCCGCGCTGGTGCTCTACTTCGTGGCCGTTGGCAACGTCCGCGGGTTCGCGTTTACCCTGGGCCTGACAGCCATCGCAGACCTCATCGTGGTCTTTATGTTCACCCACCCGACACTGCAGCTTCTGGCGCGCACCAAGTTCTTCGGGGAAGGCCACCCGCTCTCCGGCCTCGACCCCAAGCGACTGGGTGCCGTTCCGCTGTACCGGGGCGCAGGCCGCCTGCGTACGCCGGAAGCCAAGCCTGGCGTGGTCCGGGCCAAGAACACCGGTGCCGCCGGCGAAGCTGAACGCCGCATGACCATCGCGGAACGCCGCCTCGCGGAACAGCAGGAGCAGCTCACAGGCTCCTCCAAGAGCGCAGCCAAGGAGAACAAGTAATGTCCACGTTTGCCACTTTCGGTAACGAGCTCTACACGGGCAAGCGGTCCTACAACTTTGTGGGGGCCAAAAAGATATGGTTCCTCATCGCCATTGTGGCGGTGGCCCTGTCCATCCTGATCCCCCTGGTCAAAGGCGGATTCAACCTCGGCATTGAATTCCGGGGAGGTTCCGAGTTCACCGTCTCCAACGTGCAGGACACCGACTCTGCCCTCGGTGAAAAGGTGGTCGAGGACGTGGTGGCCGGCAGCGTGCCGCGCGTTGCGAACGTCGCCGGTACCACCATGCGGATCCAAACGGACAAGCTCACTGACGATGAGACGCTCAGGATCAAGGAAGGCCTCACCACGGCCTACGGTGTCACCGACAACGAGGTGACATCGACCTTCATCGGACCCACCTGGGGTGCGGATGTCACCAAGCAGGCGCTGATCGGTTTGATCGTCTTTGTGGCACTGGCTGCCGTGCTGATGGCGCTGTACTTCCGCACCTGGAAAATGTCAGTATCCGCTTTGACCGCAATGCTGGTGACCATGTTCATCACCGCCGGCGTGTACGCCCTCAGCGACTTTGAGGTGACGCCGTCAGCGATCATCGGGTTCCTGACGGTGCTCAGCTATTCGCTCTATGACACCGTGGTGGTCTTCGACAAGATCCGCGAAAACACCGCAGATCTGGATGCCTCCACGCGCCGGACTTTCGCAGAAGAAGTCAACCTCGCGGTGAACCAGACCCTGGTCCGTTCCATCAACACCATGATGGTGGCCATCCTTCCGGTCGGCGCCATCCTGTTCATCGGAGCCGGCCTCCTCGGGGCAGGCACGCTCCGCGACCTGTCGCTTGCCCTGTTCGTGGGCATCCTCATTGGTACGGCGGCCACGATCTTTGTGGCGGCACCCATGTACGCATGGCTGCGCCAGAGCGAACCCGACCTGGTGAAGCAGGCCAAGCGCGTTGAGCACCGCAGGTCCGAGGCTGCTGCCCGGACGGAAGAACCGGCAGCACCCGCGGAGGCCTGACGGCAGGAACCCCTGCGGGCCGGGCGGCGATGGAAATCCACGCCACCCGGCCCGTACGCATTTAAGCGCCGGTTACAGAAGTGAACTGGCGGAGGAATAGACTGGGTAATTAAACAGGTCGTGAGGGGTGCTTCATTGGAAGAACGTTCGGCATCGGTGCCAATGGCAGGCGGGGATGAGGATCCCGGCCACGGAGTTCAGGCCGGGCTGACCGCTTCCGCACGCCCCGTTCCGGGGGTTCCCGTCGACAATTCCGGTGCCCGGCCCACATTTCCCGGCCGTCGCGAACGCACGCGTTCCAGGCTGGCGCGGCTAACGGGCCGCGGCGCCACCACGTATTCCCCGATCCTTGAGCCGCTGCTGCGTACCGTCCGGGCGAACAACCCCAAAGAAGATTTTGATCTGATCCAGCGCGCGTTTGACGTTGCTGAGAACAGCCACCGCGGGCAGAAGCGCAAGAGCGGCGATCCGTACATCACCCACCCTGTTGCTGTGGCCACCATCCTTGCCGAGCTTGGCCTGAGCGGAACCACCCTTGCCGCTGCCTTGCTCCATGACACGGTTGAGGACACGCCGTACACCCTGGCTGACCTCAAAAGGGACTTCGGGCCCGAGGTAGCCATGCTGGTGGACGGGGTCACCAAGCTGGACAAGGTCAGCTTTGGTGAGGCTGCCCAGTCCGAGACCGTCCGCAAAATGGTTGTGGCCATGGCCAAGGACATCCGGGTCCTGATGATCAAGCTCGCCGACAGGCTGCACAACGCCCGGACCTGGCGTTTTGTGTCCGCAGAGTCGTCGGCCCGAAAAGCGCGCGAGACGCTGGAAATCTTTGCACCCCTGGCCCACCGCCTCGGCATGAACACCATCAAGTGGGAGCTCGAGGATCTGTCCTTCGCTGCCCTCTACCCGAAGGTCTACGAAGAGATCGTCCGGATGGTGGGGGACCGCACTCCGGAGCGCGAGAAGAGCCTGGGCGTCATCCGGGACCAGATTACCGAGGATCTCCGTGCCGCCCGGATCAAGGCCACCATTACTGGCCGGCCGAAACACTATTACTCGATCTACCAGAAAATGGTGGTCCGGGACAAGGATTTCGACGACATCAACGACCTCATGGGCGTCCGCGTGCTGGTCGATTCGGTGCGGGACTGCTACGCGGCGCTGGGCACCATGCATTCGCGGTGGAACCCACTGCCCGGGCGGTTCAAAGATTACATTGCCATGCCAAAGTTCAATATGTACCAGTCACTGCACACCACGGTGATCGGCCCGGGCGGGAAGCCTGTGGAGATCCAGATCCGCACGCACGAAATGCACCGCCGGGCCGAGTATGGCGTGGCCGCGCACTGGAAATACAAGGACCAGCCCAACCGCACGGCCGTTGGCCCCGGCAGCCCCCGCGACGGCGACATGGGCTGGCTGCGGTCCCTGGTGGACTGGCAGCAGGAAACCTCTGATCCGGGCGAGTTCCTGGACTCCCTGCGGTTCGAGATCAACGCCCGTGAAGTGTTCGTCTTCACCCCCAAGGGCGAAGTCATGGCACTGCCCGCCGGATCAACCCCTGTGGACTTTGCGTACGCGGTCCACACCGAGGTGGGGCACCGCACCATCGGGGCCAGGGTCAACGGCAAGCTGGTTCCGTTGAACAGCGAGCTGAACCACGGCGACTGGGTGGAGATCTTTACGTCCAAGGCCGAGGGTGCCGGACCCAGCCAGGACTGGCAGCACTTCGTCAAGAGCGCCCGCGCACGGAACAAGATCCGTCAATGGTTCAGCAAGGAACGCCGCGAAGAGGCAATCGACCGCGGCAAGGAACTCCTGACCCGGGCCATGCGGAAGCAGAACCTGCCCCTGCAGCGCCTGATGACGCACGAGGCCCTGGCGGCGGTGGCTGCCGACTTCAAGTACGTGGACATCTCAGGCCTCTACGCGGGTGTTGGCGATGGACACACCTCAGCGCAGTCGGTCATGGAAAAACTCGTCGAAAGCCTGGGCGGCAACGAGAGCACCGACGACGACATCACTGAAGTCAGCATCCCGACGCAGGTGGCCAAGACCAAGTTCTCGGACTCCGGCGTGGTGGTGCGGGGCGTCGGCGATGTCTGGGTGAAGCTCGCCCGCTGTTGCACTCCCGTTCCGCCGGACCCGATTCTCGGATTCGTCACCCGCGGTTCCGGTGTCTCAGTGCACCGCACGGACTGCACCAACATTTCGGACCTTAAGGACCAGCCTGACAGGATCGTGGATGTTGACTGGGCCCCCACCCAGTCGAGTGTTTTCCTGGTGGAGATCCAGGTTGAGGCGCTGGACCGGAAGTCCCTGCTTTCGGACGTGACCCGGGTCCTGTCGGAGAACCACGTCAATATCCTGGCCGCCAGCGTCAATACCTCCAGCGACCGGGTTGCCATCTCACGGTTTGCCTTCGAGATGGGCGACCCCAAGTACCTCAGCCACGTCCTCAGCGCCGTCCGACGCATCGACGGTGTGTTCGACGTCTACCGGACCACCGGCAACAAGCGCCGGAGCTAGCAGCGCAAGCTTTTCCAGGGCTGCCCGTTTGTGCGGGACCCTGGGTGTAGCTTCGATGGCCAGGACAAGCAGGCGGAGCCGTACGTCCTTTTCGGGGCGGGCCAGCAGTCCCGCCAGCGCAGGCAGCGCGCGGTGGGCGTCCACGTGCAGGGCAATATCGACGGCAGTCCGGAGCGGGCTCGAGACCATCAGCCCACCCATGCTGACCACGTCGAAGGGGCCGAGCCTGACTTCATGGAGCGTGCAGCCCCGGGTGCTGCGGAGACTCGAAATCCGCCGTTTCGCATCCACCAGCAACGCCAGCCGGTCCGGCTCGTCAGCGCAGCCGTAGATCCAGGCCGCGGTCATCCTGCCGGCTACCACCCGCTGCCGGACAGCTGCCGGGACCGCGTTGGCTGCCGCCCTGGCCCGGAGCTGGGCCGACACCCGAACGTCCGGGAGCGTAAAGCCGTGCTGATGGAACCGCGACAGGACTCCGTCCGCCGCCAACGTCTGCAGCTCCGGCCACGTGAACATTTGCCCTGGTGAGTACAACTCCGGGTGGTGGGGCGGTGACGGGGTGGCCATCCACCCATCCTGCCGCGTGGGTCCTTAAACACACAGGCCCGGTTCCGGTTATGTGGATAACCGGAACCGGGCCTGTGCGGCCGTTCGCTGGTGCGTCTACGAAAGCTCGCTGGCCGAGCGCTGGATCTGGTCAAGCCAGGCCTGCCTCGCCTCGAGGGCTTCCCTTGCGGCCTTGATCTTGCGCTGGTCGCCGGCCTTCTCCGCCTTGGTGAGATCGTCCTGCAGGCCGGCAATGGCTGCTTCCAGCTGCGACAGAGCGCTGTTGGTGCGGGCCTTGGTCTCGGGGTTGGAGCGCTGCCAGTTTTCCTCTTCGGCGTGGCGGACTGCGTCCTCCACCTTGCGGAGGCCGGCCTCGATCCGTCCCATGTCGGCGCGCGGAACCTTGCCGGCTTCTTCCCAGCGGTCGCGGACTGACTGGAGCGCCTTTTTGGCGGCGGCCAGGTCCTTGACCGGCAGGATGGTGTTGGCCTCGACCAGGAGGGCTTCCTTCACCGTGAGGTTGGCTGCGTATTCCTGGTCGATCTCCTCATTGGCCGCCTGCCGGGACGTGAAGAACACATCCTGGGCCGCCCGGAAACGTGCCCAGAGGGCGTCATCGTCCTTGCGGCTGGCGCGCGGGGAAGCCTTCCACTCGTCCATCAGGCGGCGGTACTCGCCGGCGGCGAAGCCCCAGTCGGTGGACGAGGACAGTGCCTCGGCCTCGGCGATGAGCTTCTCCTTGGCCGACTTCGCAGCCGAATTGGTGCTGTCCAGCTGGGAGAAGTACGCACGGCGGTGGCGGTCAAAAACGGTCCGCGCGGCACGGAACCGCTTCCACAGGGCATCCTCGTTGCTGCGGCCAAGCCGGACGCCGCTCTTCTGGGCCGTCTTCCAGCTTTCGAAGAGTTCGTTCATCCGCGCGCTGGAAGTCTTCCACTGGATCTGGGCGGGATCCTGGCCCGAGATTTCCTCGGCTTCGGACACAATTGCCTCGCGGGCTGCCAGTTCGGCGGCGCGAACGGCGTCGTGCTCCGCCTTCTCTGCCTTCTCCAGCTCCGTGATCTGGCCGGAAACGGCGTCCAGGCGTGCTTCTGCAGACCGGAGGTCTCCCACCATGTTCCGCTCTGCCAGCTGCTCGCGCAGGTGGGTCACGGTCTTCTGCATGTCGGTGCTCGGAGCCTTGGAGCTGACGCGCTGCTCCAGGAGCAGGACCTGCGCCACAATGTCGTCATACTTCCGCGCGAAATAACCAAGTGCCTCGTCA
This sequence comes from Pseudarthrobacter sulfonivorans, assembly GCF_031454915.1. GTDB lineage: Bacteria > Actinomycetota > Actinomycetes > Actinomycetales > Micrococcaceae > Arthrobacter > Arthrobacter sulfonivorans_C. The sequence goes on from NZ_JAVDRS010000005.1 coordinate 79,776, forward strand.
TTGCTGACGCCGGGGTACTGGCCCACCGGGTGCTCTTCGCCGTCGATCGTCAGGAACACGTGGCCGTCACCTTCAACGCGGCCCCAGCGGGCAGCTTCCGCCAGTGACGTCGCGGAGGCGACGGGTGCGGGTGCTGCGGCCGGCGCAGCCGCTGCCGGCTTGGGCCGGGCGGCGAAGGCTGCCGGGGACGGTGCCGGACGCGGAGCAGGGGCCGGAGCCGTGGGCTGTGAAGCCGCCGCCTCTTCGGCTGTTGCCTCGGCAGCCACTGTTTCCTCGGCCTCGGCGGCCTCCGCAGCTGCTTCGTCCTGCGCAACCGCTTCGGGAGCCGCGGTGGTTTCAACCGTGGCCTGGTCCGCCGCCTCAACCACTGCCTCATCGGTCGCGGCCGCTTCAACCGTTACCTCGTCGGCCGGGGGCGCTTCCACCGCAGCCTCATCGGCCACTGCCTGCTCGGCTACTGCCTCGTCAGCTACTGCCTGCTCAGCCTCGGGGGCCGTTGCGTTGGTCAGGTCTGCTGCTGTTTCGTCGGATTTCTGACTGTCTGTCACCGCTAAAAGTCTTTCGCTTGGAGGAAAATACTCACATACCGCACCGCAGCCGTAAGGCCGGGCTTCCTACTTCAGAGAGAACGAGTCTATCGTGACTGGTTCGACGGGCGTGCCGTCCGTGTCGCTGCTGCCCGGAGTAATACCTGCCGCAGCGATTCCGGACACTACATCCAGCCCGGATGTCACCTTGCCCACCACCGTATAGCCGCCGGCGGTGTCTGCCGGAATCATCGTGTCCTTGTAGACAATAAAGAACTGCGTGCCGTTCCCGTAGGCGTTGTTTCCGGTCCTCGCCACTGCGATGGTGCCTGCCGGGTAGAGATTGTCAGCCGGGACGTTTTCCAGCGGGCCCCACGTGTAGTCGGGATTTCCGCTGCCCTTGCCGTCGGCTGATCCGCACTGCAGCACGCCGAAGCTTTCGCTGGTGGTCAGCCGGTGGCAGGTCTTGCTGGTGAAGTAACCTTCGTCGCTGAGGGATTTGAACACTGCAGCTGCCTGAGGTGCTTTGGTTCCGTCAAGTTCGACGCCGAGCGCGCCCCGGTTAAGGGCCAGCTTTCCGGTGAACACCTTCCCGGCGGCTGTGTCAGGTGACGGGATGTTGGCCGCGTTGGTGGGCTGCCCCGAAGCCGTGGGGGAGGCAGAGGGAGTGGTCAGGCCTGCCTCGGCCGCCGCGAATTCGTCTTCCGTGGGGTTGCCCGAGAAAGCCGTGAGCTGGAGAATGACGGCGAGCACCACAGCGGCGGTGCCGGCACCGGCGGCGATGAGGTTGTCGCGCTTGCGCCGCGCCTCCTGGTCCCGCCGCAGCCCGCGTTTTGCCTCCATCTGCTGGATGCGCCGTTTGGCTTCGCGGGCACTGCGTGAACTGGCCGCCAAGGGTCCTCCTCTATGTCGGTCTGCGGCCGGACGTCAAGGCTCCGGGCGCAGTTGTCTGCTTGCAGCCCTCCACGCACACAGCCGCGTATTAGAGATGCAGGCGGAAGGCGCATAAACTGACTGCCGCACATAGTTTATGCATGAGTTGCTGGACAGCCGCCGTTCCTGGCCCGTTTCGGGCGGAATGCCGGGCAAAGTCCCAGGCGCCCTTCATCAAGAGGAGAACATCCACCATGGCACGCACCGCCTCCCTGTCCGGATTCCCCGAGTGGCTTCCCGAGGAGCGGCTGGTGGAGCTGCATGTGCTGGACACCCTGCGCAAGGTTTTTGAGCTGCACGGTTTCGCGTCCATCGAGACGCGCGCCGTGGAAACTGTTGGCCAGCTGCTTCGCAAAGGTGAGATCGACAAGGAGGTCTACGGCCTCAGCAGGCTCCAGGATGACGAGGCTGACTCATCAGATGCAGCCAAAGCGGGAAAGTCCGATCCGCATGCCCTCGCTCTGCACTTCGACCTCACAGTGCCCTTTGCCCGCTATGTAGTGGAGAACGCCGGCTACCTCGCGTTCCCCTTCCGGCGCTACCAGATCCAGAAAGTCTGGCGAGGCGAACGCCCGCAGGAAGGCCGGGCCAGGGAATTCACGCAGGCCGACATCGATGTGGTGGGAGACGGCGAGCTGCCCTTCCGCTATGACGTGGAGATTGCCCTGGTCATTGCCGAGGCGCTGAGCGCCCTTCCCATTCCGGACTTCCGCCTCCGCATCAACAACCGCAAACTCGCCGAGGGCTTCTACCGCGGCATTGGCCTGGACGATACCGCCGGCGTGCTCCGCAGCATCGACAAGCTGGAAAAGATCGGCCCCGTCAAGGTCGCGGAACTGCTGAAGACCGAGCTCGGGGCAACCGACGAGCAGGCGCAGCTGGCGCTGAAGCTGGCCGGAATCCGCACCGCAGACACCTCCTTTGTGAACCAGGTCCGAGCCCTCGGCGTGTCCAATGACCTGCTCGAGGAGGGCCTGAACGAACTGGAGCAGGTCATCGAGGCCGCCGTACAGCGTGCGCCGGGGAAGGTGGTGGCCGATCTCAGCATCGCCCGCGGCCTGGACTACTACACAGGCACCGTCGTGGAGACCGTCCTGGTGGGCCACGAGCAGCTCGGCTCCATCTGCTCAGGTGGCCGCTACGATGCCCTGGCATCGAAGGGCAACCGCAAGTTCCCCGGCGTCGGGCTGTCCATCGGCGTCACCCGCCTGGTGTCCCGCATCCTCAGCCAGGACCTGGCCAAGGCTTCCCGGTCCGTGCCCACCGCGGTGCTGGTTGCGCTGACCAACGATGACAGCTGGGGTGCCGCGCAGGATGTCGCTGCCCAGCTCCGCAGCCGCGGCATCGCCACCGAAGTGGCGGCCAAGGCAGAGAAATTTGGCAAGCAGATCAAGTTCGCGGACCGCCGCGGCATCCCGTTCGTCTGGTTCACCGACGACGACGGCAATCACCAGGTCAAGGACATCAGGTCCGGAGACCAGGCCGCGGCCGATCCCGAACTGTGGACACCGCCGTCGGAGGATCTCCACGTTCAGGTCAAAACGGCGGCAGCCCTGCCGGCCTGACCGGCTCAGGCCTGCGGCGACAGGGTCCGGAGGTGGCCTTCGCGGGGTACTTCGACACGGACCCGCCGCAGTCCAGGTCTCTTTCGCTGGTCTGCGGGCCCAAAGTGCCCCTCGACGGTGGACCGCATGGCCGGCCGCGGTGCTAGCGGCGAAGGCGGAGCACCACCCAGCGTCCTGCCACACCCAAAGCCAGGACCGCGGCCATCCCCAGCACCGAGGTGGGCGGCAGCGTGAACGCCAGCAGCAGGCAGCTGATCAACCCGGCCACGTTCAACCACCTCGGCGCATGGTACGGGTGTTCATCCAGTGTGTACGCTGCAGCATTGGTGACGGCGTAATAGATCAGCACGCCGAAGCTGGAGAAGCCCACCACGGTCATCACCTCGGTGGTCAGGAGCAGCAGGATCACGACGGCGGCCACCGCCAGTTCCGCCACGAACGGCACCGTGTGGCTGCCGCCCACCCGGGCCAGCGGTGCGGGCAGGTCCCGCTCCCGGGCCATGGCCAACGCAGTCCTGCCCACGCCGGTGATGAGCGCCAGCAGTGCTCCAAGGCACGCCGCCGCCGCACCGGCCTGAACCAGCGGCGCACCGGCGGCAAGTTGTGAATTGACGACGGCGTCGAGCAGCGGAACCGTGCTGGCCGCCAGCTGGCCGTCCGGCAAGTGGCTTTGCAGCAGCAGTGCCAGTCCCAGATAGATGGCAAAGGCGGCGCCCAGCGCTGCCAGGATGGCGCGGGGAATAGTCCTGGCTGGGTCCTTGACCTCCTCGCCGAGGGTGGCGATTCGCGCGTAGCCGGCAAACGCGAAGAACATCAGCCCGGCGGCGGGCAGAACGCCACCGATGCCACCCGCGACGGCGCTGCCAGCGCCTGGGGCAGTGCCGGGGAGTGTGCTGCCGCCAGCCGCTGTGCCGGACGGATGCGGCCCGATGATGGCGGCCACGGCCACGAACACCAGGGTGGCAAGCACCACGCACAGCAGGATCCGGGTGAGCAGGGCCGTGCGTGTGATGCCGAAGAGATTGACCGCGGTCAGCGCCACTACGGCTGCAACGGCAACCGGCACGGCGTAGTCCGAGGCGACGTAATGGCCGAAGGTGAGGGCCATGGCGGCACAGGACGCAGTCTTGCCGCTGACAAACCCCCAGCCCGCCAGGAATCCGGGCCATTCACCCAGCCGCTCCCGGCCATACACATACGTACCGCCGCTGGCTGGATAACGCGCCGCCAATTCGGCCGACGCCACGGCGTTACAGTAGGCCACAGCGCCTGCAAGCAGAACGGCCAGGACCAGGAAGTTTCCGGCCAGGCCTGCTGCCGGAGCGAAGACCACAAAGACGCCGGCGCCAAGCATTGAGCCGAGTCCGATTGAAGTGGCGTCAAACACGCCAAGCCTCCGCTGAAGCTGCCGGTGCGGGTTCATGGGGGAGCAGGGCCTTTCCAGCGGGTAAACTCAGACGGGATTGTTCCCGGAATGATCCTATGCATCTTTAGTCTTGAGTTTTCCCTGCTGTCTCTTTCAGAAAGGTGTGCTGTGCTGCGCACACATGACCTCGGATCCCTTCGCTCCGAGCACATTGGACAAACCGTAACCCTGGCTGGCTGGGTTGGCCGCCGTCGCGATCACGGTGGTGTTGCATTCGTGGATCTCCGCGATGCATCCGGCGTGGCCCAGGTTGTGGTCCGTGAAGAAGAGGTCTTCCACGGTCTGCGCAACGAGTACGTCCTGCAGGTGACCGGCACCGTCTCCCAGCGTCCCGAGGGCAACGAGAACCCCGCCCTGGCCACCGGCACCATCGAGGTCATGGCGGACAAGGTGGTCATCCTGAACACCGCCGACCCGCTGCCGTTCCAGATCGACGAGCACGTCGAGGTGGGGGAGGAAGCCCGCCTGAAGCACCGCTACCTGGACCTGCGCCGCCCCGGCCCCGCCCGCAACCTCCGGCTGCGCTCCGAAGCCAACAGGATTGCCCGCGAATTGCTTCACCAGGACGGCTTCGTCGAGATCGAGACACCCACGCTGACGCGTTCGACGCCGGAAGGCGCCCGTGACTTCGTGGTCCCCGCACGCCTGGCCCCGGGTTCCTGGTACGCACTGCCGCAGTCCCCGCAGCTTTTCAAGCAGCTCCTGCAGGTGGGTGGCTTCGAGAAGTACTACCAGATCGCGCGCTGCTACCGCGATGAGGACTTCCGCGCCGACCGCCAGCCGGAATTCACCCAGCTGGACATCGAAGCCAGCTTCGTGGACCAGGACGACATCATCGCCCTCGGCGAAAACATCGTCAAGGCACTGTGGAAGCTGATCGACGTCGAGATCCCCACCCCCATCCAGCGCATCACCTACGCGGACGCGATGGCACGGTACGGTTCGGACAAGCCCGACCTCCGCTTCGGCGTGGAGCTGACCGAGCTCACCGAATTCTTCAAAGACACCAACTTCGGCGTCTTCAAGGCTCCGTATGTCGGTGCTGTAGTGATGCCCGGCGGTGCTTCCCAGCCCCGCCGCACCCTGGACGGCTGGCAGGAGTTTGCCAAGCAGCGGGGCCACAAGGGCCTGGCCTACGTCCTCTTCAAGGAAGACGGAGAACTGGCAGGTCCGGTTGCCAAGAACCTGACCGACACCGAGCGTGCCGGCCTGGCCGACGCCGTGGGCGCCAAGCCCGGCGACTGCATCTTCTTCGCCGCCGGTGAGAAGTCTGCGGCCCGTGCTCTCCTCGGTGCCGCCCGGGTGGAGATCGGCCACCGCACAGGCCTGATCGACCCCAGCGCCTGGGCCTTCTGCTGGGTGGTGGACGCGCCGATGTTCGAGCCCGCCGCCGCTGCAGTTGCCTCCGGTGATGTGGCCGTTGGTGCCGGCTCCTGGACGGCTGTCCACCACGCCTTCACTTCGCCCAAGCCGGAGTTCATGGACTCGTTCGACAAGGATCCTGAATCGGCCCTGTCCTATGCCTATGACATCGTCTGCAACGGCAACGAAATCGGTGGCGGCTCCATCCGTATCCATGAGCGCGACGTCCAGGAACGCGTGTTCGAACTGATGGGCCTGGACCGGGCAGACGCCCAGACAAAGTTCGGGTTCCTGCTTGAAGGCTTCAAGTTCGGTGCCCCGCCCCACGGCGGCATCGCCTTCGGCTGGGACCGTGTTGTGGCACTCCTGGCCGGCGTTGAGTCCATCCGCGACGTTATCGCGTTCCCGAAGACCGGCAACGGCTATGACCCGCTGACCCAGGCTCCGGCGCCCATCACGGCGCAGCAGCGCAAGGAAGCCGGCGTGGACTTCAAGCCGCAGGCTAAAGCCGAAGAGCCCAAAAAGGCCGAGTAATTCAGGCAGAGCACCGGCGGGGCCCCCGGTTTGGACTGGACCAGTCCAAACCGGGGGCCTTTCGCATCGGAAGAATGACATGACAGCTCCTGCTCTGCGGGACCTTGAATCGCTGATGGACGCCGCCTGGCCTGCACCGGACCGCTCCGAGTCCAACGGCTGGGTGCTGCGTGCGGCGGAGGGCGTGACGCAGCGCGCCAACTCGGTCTGGCCGCGCGAGCCGGGAAGCGATCCACACGCACAGTACGCGGCGCTCCGGGAGGCGAGGCTTTGGTACCGGGACCGCCGGCTACCGCTGATTTTCCAGCTGTTCGATGATCCCCGCACCGCCGGACTGCATTCCGTCCTGGACGCGGGCGGTTTCACCCGGCAATCCGAAACCCTGGTGATGTGGCATAACGCCGGGGCAAAACCAGCGAGCGCGGACAGTGCCGTGCCACATCCGCTCGTGCCAGAATCTCACGCACCGGAATCCGGCGTCGAACTTTCCACCGAACCGTCGCCCGAGTGGCTGGAACTGTGGTGGCAGGTGGACGGCCGCGGCGGCCCCGCCGAGCTTGCCGCCGCCCGCGGCATTCTGACCGGCTGCCCGTCGGTATTTGCGTTGGTGCGGTCCGACGACGGCGTTCCCGCCGCCGTCGGGCGGCTCGCCCTTCCTGCCGAGAAGCCCGCCGTTCCTGTCCACACGTCAGCTGCTCCAGGCGGGGCGGCAGGCGGCTGGGGCGGGCTGTACTGCATGGCCACCAGGCCGGATGCCCGGCGCCGCGGCCATGCCCGCGGGATCCTGCAGGCTCTTCTGAACGAGGGCGCAGCCCGCCAGCTGGCCGGATACTGGCTGCTGGTCACCGCCGCGAACTCCGGAGCCCAGCAGCTCTACGCCGCCGCGGGATTCAGCGAAGCCGGCCGCTACCTCTACCGGCAGGACCGGCCGAAGCGGCACCTGACAGGCTGCTGAGAGGTCCAGCCGCCGCCCCGGTCTGAGGTAACGAGGGGTCACTTTTCGCCCTATAAATCTCCGATATCTGGCGAAAAGTGACCCCGCGTTGGAAGAGGAAGGGAGTCTATAGTTGAAGCTTCAATAAAAAGCGGCTAGGATGAATCCATGACTCAAACACTTGGCCTGCCCCCGGTTCTCTTTCTCAGCCACGGTGCGCCGCCGCTTGCCGACGACGCCACCTGGACCCGGCAGCTGCACGACTGGTCGGGCACGTTCACGAAGCCCAAGGACATCCTGATGGTGTCCGCGCACTGGGAAAACGCACCGGTCACGCTCAGTGCCACCCAGCGGGATCCGGGCCTTGTTTATGACTTTGGCGGCTTCGCGCAGAAGTACTATGACGTCACCTACGACGCACCGCAGGCTCCGGGGCTCGCCACCGAAGTGGAGCGCCTGGTGGCCGTCCACGGCCACCACGTCGAGCGCGACGAGAGCCGGGGACTCGACCACGGCGCCTACGTGCCGCTCAAGGAGATGTTCCCGGACGCCGATGTGCCGGTCGTCCAGATGTCCATGCCCACGCTCGATCCGCAGGGCCTGTTCAACCTCGGCATGACGCTGGCACCGCTGCGCGAACGCGGCACCCTCATTGTCGGTTCAGGGTTCACGACGCACAATCTGCGCTGGTTCAACCCGGCAGGCGGCCCGGACAGCGCTCCGCCGGCGGCCTCGAGCGAGTTTGACCACTGGGCGGAAGAAGCCATGGCGCGCGGCGATGTCGATGCCATCCTGGATTTCCTGAACAAAGCCCCGGCCGCCCGGCAGGCGCACCCGCGCAGCGAGCACTGGGCGCCGCTGTACGTGGCGCTCGGCGCGGCCTATGGCTCCGGCGAACTGCATGCGAAGACTGCAATCGAAGGGTTCTGGTACGGATTGTCGAAGCGCTCCTGGACCCTGACCTAAGAACCAGGTCCTGACCTGCGGACCACGTCCAAAGGCGCTGTTCCGTGCGCCAGTTATGGGGCGTCGGCAACCTGGATCCGCACGGCGCAGACATCCCCGGCGGCTTTCTTCATAACAGTGCTGTTGGGGTCTGCCACATCCAGGAAAGCCAGCCGGGCGGCCGAGGCGTAGGGCCTCATGGCGGGATTGTCCATGACCAGGCCCGCAAGGGTCCGGTCGCCGCCGGGGGCAAGGTACTCGATCAGGTGGCCGCGGAAGATTGCTGCTGCGTGGGCCGCCACCTTTTCCACCAGCTCATCGGCCTGGTTGGCTCGGCGGCGGGCGAACCGTTGCTGCGACTGGCCGCCGACGGCGGACCGGGACTGTACGTACGCGGACCCGGTCTTGGACGCCAGCACGCTGCCTTCTTTCGCCACGGCCACCGCAAAGCCACCGCGCCGCACCAGCACCAGCCCCACAGTCCGGGGCTGGGCGGCCACGGATGCCAGGCGCTCCAACGGATCGGCGCCGCGTCCCGGGCGCCCGTCAGTTGGCCACGGAGCCTGGAGCAGGGCGATGGTGCCGTCGGCTGCTGCAAGCCGCACGCCGTCGTCGTCGTCGCTGAGCCGGAAGCCGCCGTGCGCGGCGCCGAAGCGCTCTGCCCACCCGGCGAGCCGGGACGCAGGAACGAAAGCGGTCCGAACGGATCCTGCGCGGCCGGACGCCGCACGGACTGATCCCGTACGGCTAACGCCGTCGGTGTTGCGTGCGGTCATGGCTGGTCCCTTGTGAACATACGGATTTGTGGCGCCGAACTATGAGTAGCCTATCTATGTGGATGATCTCTTCGGCCAAGGGCCCGGCAATGACGACGACGGCAGTGACGAAACGCCGTCAGCCGGGGGTTCGGCGACCGGCAGGAACACCCAGCCCCGCAGCCCGCTGGCAGTCAGGATGCGGCCGCGAACCCTGGATGACGTGGTGGGCCAGCAACACCTGTTGGGCCAGGGCTCACCGCTGCGGCAACTCGCGGCAGGCACCGACGCCGTGGGCCCCGCCGGCCCCGCCTCGCTGATTCTCTGGGGACCCCCAGGGACCGGCAAGACCACGCTCGCCCACGTGATCGCCAAGGGGAAAGGGCGGAAGTTCGTGGAACTGTCCGCGATCACCGCGGGTGTCAAGGACGTGCGGCGCGTAATGGACGATGCGCTGACGGCACGGGACCTCTATAAGACCACCACCGTGCTGTTCCTGGACGAGATCCACCGGTTCAACAAGGCGCAGCAGGATGCGCTGCTGCCCGGGGTGGAGAACCGCTGGGTGGTGCTCGTGGCGGCTACCACGGAGAACCCGTCCTTTTCAGTGGTCTCGCCGCTGCTGTCCCGGTCGCTCCTGCTGACGTTGAAACCGCTGACGGACGCGGACATCGAAGGGCTTTTGCAGCGCGCAGTGACGGACGAGCGGGGCCTGAACGGAAAGGTGGAGCTCAGCGCCGAGGCGTTGGGCCACCTCGTCAGGCTGTCCGGCGGTGACGCCCGGCGTGCCCTTACCGCCTTGGAAGCCGCCGCGGGCGTGGCATTCGGTGACGCCGACGACGCCGATACCGACTCGCCGGTCAACGTTGAGCTCAAACACACAGAACGTGCTTTGGACGTGGCCGCCGTGCGCTACGACCGGGCCGGTGACCAGCACTACGACGTAGCCAGCGCCTTCATCAAGTCAGTCCGCGGCTCCGACGTGGACGCCGCCCTGCACTACCTCGCCAGGATGCTCGAGGCGGGGGAGGACCCCCGCTTCATTGCCCGGCGCATTGTGATTTCCGCCGCAGAGGACGTGGGCATGGCCGACCCCACCGCGTTGCAGACGGCAGTCGCCGCAGCCCAAGCCGTGCAGCTGATCGGGATGCCGGAAGGCCGGATCGTGCTGGCCGAGGCGGTGGTGCACCTCGCCACCGCGCCGAAGTCGAATGCCGCGTACATGGGCATCAACAAGGCCATCGCGGACGTCAGGGCAGGCCTGGGCAACGGGATTCCGGCGCACCTGCGCGATTCGCACTACCCGGGTTCGAAGCAACTCGGCCACGGCAAGGGGTACAAATACGCCCACGACGCTCCGCATTCGGTAGCCAGCCAGCAGTACCCGCCGGACGATCTGGTGGGCCGGGACTACTACGAGCCCACGGCCAACGGCGCGGAGCGGGACATTGCCGTGCGCCTGGAGCGCCTGCGGAAGATCATCCGCGGCACCTGAGCCGCGCAGTACCTGGCGGGGGCGAATGGGGGATTGCAGGGCAATCCTGCTAAGATGGTTCGTTGTCTGGCAAGGCGCGGACGCAAACTCCCCAACCTTCAGTATTTTCTCTGTTCAGTTTGGGGTAGTCCTGTGCCCAGTAGCAAAAGGCAGCGGTTGGCCGATGCTCTCCATCGTGGAGGCCAGTAACACTGACACACCGCAGATATTGGAAGGACACAAGTGGCTAACAACACTCGTGCTCGCCGTACAGCACGCCTCTCGCGTGCACTCGGCATTGCTCTGACCCCCAAGGCCGCCAAGTACATGGAGCGCCGCCCGTACGGCCCCGGTGAGCATGGCCGTGCCCGCAAGAAGCAGGACTCCGACTACGCCGTACGTCTGCGCGAAAAGCAGCGTCTGCGCGCCCAGTACGGCATCCGCGAAGCCCAGATGACCCGTGCCTTCGAAGAAGCACGCCGCACCAAGGGCCTGACCGGTGAAAACCTGATCGAACTGCTCGAAATGCGTCTCGACGCCCTCGTGCTGCGTGCCGGCTTCGCCCGCACCATCGCCCAGGCCCGCCAGCTGGTTGTGCACCGCCACATCATGGTTGACGGCATCCGCGTTGACCGCCCGTCCTTCCGCGTCGGCGAGGGCCAGCTGGTCCACGTCCACAGCCGCAGCGAAACCATGGTTCCGCTCCAGGTTGCAGCAGCCGGCGCGCACCGCGACGTCCTGCCCCAGGTTCCGGCCTACCTGGACGTCAAGCTTGACGCCCTGCAGGCACGCCTGGTCCGTCGCCCGAAGCGATCCGAGGTTCCCGTAACCTGCGAAGAGCAGCTCGTCGTCGAATTCTACGCACGCTAAATCCCAGCAGCGTATACAAAGAAGCCCGTGGCAAGCGCCACGGGCTTCTTTGTATGTAAGGTACTTGGGGGACATCTGCGGAACGCATTTAGGCAGCGTGCGCGGTGGGAAAAGATCCACGTCAGTTTCAAGGAGATGAACGTCTATGTCTGGTGGCGATATTGCCGGCCTGATCGCGGCCGGGGTGTTTGCGGTCCTGGTGCTGCTGCTGGCCGTACCGATCCTGAAGCTGGGCAGCGTCCTGGAAGAAATACGGACGTCCATCCGATCCATCAGCGACGGCGCCACGCCCCTGATGGACGAGGTCACCGCCACGGTCTCCACCACCAACCAGCAGCTGAAGAAAGTGGACGGCATCGCCTCCAACGTTTCTGATGCTTCGGCGAACCTCTCTGCGTTGTCCTCCCTCGTTGCGGCGACGGTGGGCTCACCGCTGATCAAGGTGGCAGCCTTCAGCTACGGCGTGCGAACCGCCCTCGCCAACCGCAAAAAGCCCGCGGCCGGCCGCCGCAGCCGCTAAGCGACGGAAGAACAGAACATGAAACGACTTGTCTGGATGGGAATCGGCGTCGCGATCGGAGTCATCGCGTTCCGAAAGGTCACCGAAGCCCAATCGAACCTGGGGCCCGAGGGCCTGAACAGGGCAGTGGGCCGGCTGGCCGACGGCCTCTACGACTTCGCGGACGCTGTCCGGTCCGGAATGCACGAGCGGGAGGCGGACCTCCGCACCGCCCTCGGCGTCGAATCCCCGGCCGCGCCATCGCAGGTCGCAGCCCGGCGCTAAGTGCACGGGAAACGCGCGAGAATTAAACCAGCAGATCCGCTTGCCGGAACTGCCGTCTGAATCAAACCGTCACGCACCTGAAACGCGTGATCCAAGAAGGGTATGTAAACAGCTCATGAAGTCGCAGGAGATCACAAAGCGCTGGGTGGACTTTTTTGTCAGCAAAGGCCACACCGCGGTTCCCTCCGCCTCGCTGGTCTCCAGCGACCCCTCCTTGCTGTTCACCGTTGCCGGAATGGTTCCGTTCATTCCGTACCTGACTGCCCGCGAAGAAGCCCCGTACTCCCGCGCCACGAGCATCCAGAAATGCATCCGCACCGGCGACATCGAGGAAGTGGGCAAGACCGCCCGCCACGGCACGTTCTTCCAGATGTGCGGCAACTTCTCCTTCGGCGATTACTTCAAGGAAGACGCGATCAAGTACGCCTGGGAACTGCTCACCAAGAGCGTGGACGACGGCGGCTACGGCCTGCCGCCGGAGCTGCTGTGGGTCACCGTTTACCAGGACGACGACGAAGCCCGTGACCTGTGGCTGAAGAATACCGGTGTCCCGTCCGAGCGGATCCAGCGCATGGGCAAGGCGGACAACTACTGGCACACCGGCCAGCCTGGACCCGCAGGGCCCTGCTCGGAAATTTACTACGACCGCGGCCCCGCCTACGGCGTTGAAGGCGGCCCGCTCGCGGACGAGAACCGCTATGTCGAAATCTGGAACCTCGTCTTTATGCAGTACCAGATCGACAATGTCCGCTCCAAGGACGACTTCGATATCGTGGGCGAACTGCCCAAGAAGAACATCGACACCGGCCTGGGCATGGAACGCCTCGCCATGATCCTGCAGGGCGTCGAGAACATGTACGAGACCGACCAGGTCCGTCCCGTGATCGACAAGGCAGCCGAGCTGTCAGGCCGGGAGTACACCTCCGCTGAAACCGCGGACGATCCCCACCACACCGATGACGTCCGGATGCGCGTTGTGGGCGACCACATCCGCTCCGCACTGATGCTGATCGCCGACGGCGTCACGCCGTCGAATGAGGGCCGCGGCTACGTCCTGCGCCGCCTCATCCGCCGCGCCGTGCGCTCGATGCGCCTGCTCGGCGTCGAAAAAGCCTGCCTGCCGGACCTGCTGCCGGCCTCACGCGATGCCATGAAGGGCGTCTACCCGGTTGTGGAGACGGACTTCGACCGCATCAGCCGGATCGCCTACGCCGAAGAGCGCGCCTTCCTGCGCACCATCGCCTCGGGCACCGCCCGCCTTGAGGACGCCGTGACGGTGTCCAAGGCCGCCGGCGCACCGCTGTCCGGTGCCGACGCGTTCGCCCTGCACGACACCTACGGCTTCCCGATCGACCTCACCCTCGAAATGGCTGAGGAAGCCGGGCTTAAGGTGGACGAGGCCGGATTCCGCGCGCTCATGCTTGAACAGCGCCAGCGCGCCCAGGCAGATGCCAAGGGCAAGAAAGGCGGCCACGCCGACCTCAGCGCCTACCAGGAAATGCTGGGTGAAGGCGAGACCGTCTTCACCGGCTATGAAGAGCTCGACGGCGATGCCCGCGTCCGCGGTATCCTCAGCAGCGGCCAGCGGGTCGCCCACGCCGCTACCGGAGACGAAATTGAGCTCGTCCTCAATGAGACCCCGTTCTACGCCGAGGCCGGTGGCCAGTCCGCTGACACCGGCCTCATCACCGGTGACGGCTTCGTCGTCGAGGTCCTGGACGTCCAGCGCCCTGTCAAGGGCCTGAGCGTGCACAAGGCGATCGTCCGCGAAGGCGAGATCTCCTCCGACGCCCTGGTGCGCGCCGCCGTCGACCGTGAACGCCGCCATGCCGCGGAGCAGGCGCACACCGGCACGCACATCGTGCACGCCGCGCTGCACCAGATCCTCGGCCCGCAGGCCACCCAGCGCGGTTCCTACAACAAGGCCGGCTACCTGCGCTTCGACTTCGCCTGGGGCGAGGGGCTGAGTACCGCCACACGCTCGGAAATCGAAGAAGTGTCCAACCTCGCCATCCGCAACAACTTCCGGGTAGACACCAAGGTCATGGGGCTGGCCGAGGCCAAGGCCCTGGGCGCCATGGCGCTGTTTGGCGAAAACTACGGCAGCGAAGTCCGTGTTGTGGAGATCGACGGTGCGTGGTCGCGTGAACTGTGCGGCGGCACGCACGTTGCCAACACCTCCCTGATCGGCAGCCTGTCGCTGCTGGGCGAGCAGTCGGTGGGCTCAGGCAACCGCCGCGTCGAAGCCTTCGTGGGTATGGACGCCTTCCGGCATCTCGCGGCCGAGCGCGCCCTGGTGACCGAACTGACTGAAATGCTCAAAGTACCGTCCGGCCAGCTCGCCGACAGGATCGCCAGCACGCTGAACAAGCTCAAGGCCACGGAGAAGGAACTGGACCGCCTCCGCAAGGAACAGCTCACAGCTGCGGCAGCCAACCTCGTGGGCACCGCCCAGGACGCCGCCGGCATCCGCGTCATCGCGCACGACGCCGGCCAGATCGGTGGGGCGGACGACGTCCGCAACCTTGCCCTTGACCTGCGCAACCGGCTCGGGTCGGAAGCCTCCACCGTGGCAGTGGCCGGAGTCAGCAACGACCGTCCAATGATCCTGGTGGCCACCAATGAGGCCGCCAGGGAAGCCGGCGTGAAAGCCGGTGCCCTGGTGCGGCTCGCGGCCGGAATCCTCGGCGGCGGCGGTGGCGGCAAGGATGACGTCGCACAGGGTGGCGGCACGGATGCTGCCAAGGTCGCCCCGGCGCTTGCCGCCGTCGTGGACGCCATTTCCCGGCGCTAGTCCCACATGACAGAACCCGATGCAGCCGTGCACTACCCCCAGGGCATCAAACTGGGGGTAGATGTGGGCACCGTCCGAGTGGGATTGGCCATCTGCGACCGGGATGCGATCCTGGCCACGCCGTACAAGACCCTCGACCGGAACGTGAAGAAGAATTCCGACGTGCGGGTGATCGCCTCACTCGCGCAGGAGCTCGGCGCAGTGCAGGTCTTCGTAGGACTGCCACGCACCATGAAGGGTGAGGAACACGCCTCTGCCCGGATGGCGACGGACTACGCGGAGCTGCTGGTGGCGGAGCTGGCCGGCCGTGGCCTCGATGTTCCCGTTAACCTCGTTGACGAGCGCCTCAGCAGCGTCACGGCCCACCGTAACCTGCACGAAGCTGGCATGAGCAGCCGGAATCACCGTAAAGTGGTGGATCAGGTTGCAGCGGCAGGTATTCTCCAGCACGCCATCGACATGCAAAAAGCCAGGGGAACGGACGTTGGGAGCCGCGTGAGCGCGCCGCCCCGTCCGCAGCCTACCGGATCAGGCGAGTCAGCCCAGGCTGGCAGTTCCGCCTCCGGAGGCACGTCCCGATCCCAGAACACGGAAGGCTACAGTGAGCCCGTCCAATAACGACGACGCCTCAGGCGCCACCAGCAATGGTGGCACCAGGCCGCTTACCCGAAAAGAGCTCCGCGCGTTGGAGAAGCACACCGAAGACTCCAATGCGGTTCCGGAGCAGGCCTACGAAACCGGTCAGGACCTGCCGGCACCAGCGCAGGAGCCTGAAACTTTCACCGCTCCCTCACCGGAGCACGTTGCGCCATTGGCGCCGGAGCGCGAGCCAGTCATCCCGGTGACGCCGGAGCACCACCCCGGTACGGCTGCCGAATCTGTGCCAGAGTCTGTCCAGGCACTCCAGCCGGCAATGCCCACGCTGCCGGACACCCCGCCGTCCATCCAGGAAACGGCGCCCACCGGGCAGCACTTTTACGCGGACCCCGTTCCGGACGGCCACGCTGACCCTGTTCAGGAGTTCCACGCCGGCCAGGCCGTTGACGGCCAGGATGCCGAGCCCTTCGAGGGGCACCCCACCGGCTACGCCCATGCTGCCGACGGTCACGAGTATCAGGACCCTCACTACGAAGACCAGCACTACGATGCTCACCACTACGAAGAGCCAGGGCACCTCGGGCAGCACCCCGGCGACAGCCATGACGCCCACCCCGACGCCGGCCTGTTCGCCGGAGCAGCCGGGAGTACGGTAGTGACCAAGCCCTCGAAGAAGGTACGGCGCCGGCGCCGTCTCCTGGCACTCTTCCTGACCTTGGTGGTGTTCGTGGCCGCCGTGGCCGTGGGCGCGCAGTTCCTGAAGCCCCTGTTGGGAAGCGACAAGGCGAGTGACTATCCCGGTCCGGGCACCGGCGAAGTCCAGGTTTCCGTCCAGCCGGGTGAAGGCACACGCTCCTTGGCCGTCAAGCTGGAGACGGGGAAAGTGGTTGCTAATGCGGACACGTTCCTCCAGGCATTCACCGCTTCAGGCGGAACTCTCTCGCCGGGGGACTATACCTTCAAGCTGGAAATGAAGAACTCCGACGCTGTCGACGTGCTGCTCGGCCAGGACAAGGCCAAGGTCATTTACTTCGCCCTGAGCGCAGGCCTGCGGATCGATGAATCACTGCAGGCGATTTCCGAAGGATCGGGAATAACAGTTCAGCAACTGAAGGAATTCAGCGACTCCCCGCAGCAGTTCGGGCTGCCCGCCAAGGCCAAGAACCTTGAGGGCTTCCTGCACCCGGGGGAGTACCGGTTCCCCCTCGGTACCCCGGCGAAAGAAATCCTCCAGAGCCTTGTCAAGACCACCAAGGACGAACTTGTAGCGCAGGGGATCACCGATCCCACGAAGCAGTACCAGGCCGTCATTGTGGCCAGCATTGTGCAGGCTGAAGGCGGCCAGGCCGAGTACGGCGACGTTGCCGGAGCAATCTACAACCGGCTCAAGCCCAATGACCAGACCTCCGGCTTCCTGCAGGTTGATTCGGCCGTGACCTACGGCCTGGGGACCAGGAGCTTCAACTTCACCGAGGAGGAGCGCCAGGATAAGTCCAACGTCTACAACACGTACGCCAACCCGGGCCTGCCGCCCGGCCCCATCGGCTCGCCCGGCAAGACTGCTATCGATGCCGCCGCCAAGCCGAAGTCGAATGATTACCTGTACTGGGTCACCATCAACCTGGACACCAAGGAGACCAAGTTCTCCAAGACCCTCGCAGAGCACAACACGTACGTGGAGCAGTACAACACGTGGTGCGAGGCAAACGTGGGCCGCTGCGCATGAGCCCGCGGGCTGCTGTCCTGGGCCATCCGATCAGCCACTCCAAGTCACCTGCACTGCACCTCGCGGCTTACGGCAAGCTGGGCGTGGACATCGAATACACGGCTGTGGACCTGACAGAGCAGGCATTGCCGGCCTTTATGCAGCGGGTACGGAACCAGGAGGGGTGGCGTGGACTCTCAGTGACCATGCCGCTGAAAACCGGCATGGTCGACGAAGTGGACGAAGTCCGCGGTGTGGCCAGCACCCTTGGCGTTGTCAACACTGTCGCCTTTGAAGAAGGCGGTGGCTCCGTCCGGCGGATCGGCTACAACACCGATGTCGCGGGGATCGTCAACGCGGTCCTCAACGCCGGGGTAGTGGCCAGCCCGTCAGCCGTCGTCCTGGGCGGCGGCGGAACGGCAGCGGCCGCCGTTGCCGCGCTCAAGGATCTGGGCACCACCCATGCGCAGGTGTTCGTCCGGGACACGTCCCGGGCCGCCGAAGCACGGGCTGCCGCCGCAGGCCTGGGCCTTGCCATCGACGTCCGGCCCATGACCGAAGCCGCCACTCCTACGGCAAGTGCCGACGTCGTGATTTCCACGCTCCCGCCGCGCGCAGCGGACAGCCTGGCTGCCGAAATCGCCGGACTGGGAACCGGAACCCCTGGCGTCCTGCTCGACGTGGCCTACGATCCCTGGCCCAGCCAGATAGCCACGGTGTGGCAGTCCGGCGGCGGTGCCGTGGTGCCCGGACTGGAAATGCTGCTGTACCAGGCAGTGGAACAAGTGCGTCTGTTCACCGGCCGCGGTGAAGAGGTTAATGCGGCTGTCATAGATGTGATGTGTGACGCAGTAGGCCTTCCCCGACGGGCGATCTAACGGCCAGACATGGCAGGATGGAAATTATGTTGCGTTGGTTGACAGCCGGTGAATCCCATGGTCCGGCTCTGATGGGAATTATTGAAGGCGTCCCTGCCGGTGTTGAAATCACCAGCGGGCAGATCGCCGATTCGCTGGCGCGCCGCCGCCTGGGCTATGGCCGGGGCGCGCGGATGAAGTTTGAGCAGGACGTGGTCACCATTCTCGGCGGTGTCCGCCACGGGCTCACCCAGGGCGGCCCGGTGGCCGTCCAGGTGGCAAACACCGAATGGCCCAAGTGGGAGCAGATCATGGCTGCTGACCCCGTGGATCCCGAGGTCCTCGCCGATCAGGCCCGCAACGCACCGCTGACCCGGCCCCGCCCGGGCCACGCAGACTTCACCGGTATGCAGAAGTATGGTTTCGACGAAGCGCGTCCGGTCCTGGAACGCGCCAGCGCCCGGGAAACCGCAACCCGCGTGGCCATGGGTACCGTGGCGTCCCAGTTCCTCAAGCAACTGGGGATCGAGCTGGTCAGCCATACAGTTTCCATCGCCAGCGTGACCGTTCCCGAAGGCCGTCCGCTGCCTGTTCCGGCAAACGTGATCGCCCTCGACGCAGATCCGTTGCGCTGCTTTGACCGGGAGACCTCCGACGCCATGGTGGCCGAGGTTGACGCCGCACACAAGGAAGGCGAAACCCTGGGTGGCGTGGTGGAAGTCCTCGCCTACGGCCTGCCGCCGGGACTGGGAAGCTACGTCCACTGGGACCGCCGGCTTGATTCACGTCTCGCGGCCGCCCTGATGGGCATCCAGGCAATCAAGGGCGTGGAAGTTGGCGACGGGTTCCTGACGGCTGCCCGCCGTGGCTCGGCGGCCCACGACGAGATCGTCAAGGACTCCGACGGCAAGATCATCCGGACGTCCAACCGTGCAGGTGGCATCGAAGGCGGCATGAGCATCGGAGATGTCCTGCGCGTCCGTGCCGCCATGAAGCCGATCGCTACGGTGCCCCGTGCCCTGCGCACTGTCGACGTCAGCACGGGGGAGCCTGCCAAGGCCCACCACCAGCGTTCCGACGTCTGTGCCGTGCCGGCCGCAGGCGTTGTTGCCGAGGCGATGGTGGCGCTGGTCCTCGCTGAAGCCGTCACTGAAAAGTTTGGCGGCGACTCCGTGGCGGAGACCGCACGCAATATCAAGGGTTACCTGGACAACATTCCGGCATCCCTGGACTCGATCGGCCAGTAGTGCCCCGGGGCAGCAAAACCGGTGTGCCGGGTAACCGGCCCATCGTCCTGATCGGGCCAATGGCAGTGGGCAAGTCCGCCATTGCGCACGAGCTGGCCAAGCGCCTGGACGTCCCGTATGTCGATACGGACGGCCTGATCGTGGAGGCGCATGGGAGCATCCCGTCCATCTTTGCCGGGCGCGGTGAGCATGCCTTCCGGGAGATCGAAGCCCGGACCGTTGCCGGCGCGGTAGAGCATGCGGAAGTCACTCCCAGCATCATTTCCCTGGGCGGCGGCGCCGTGCTGGACTCCGGAACGCAGCAGATCCTGAGCCGTTGCACCGTGGTGTACCTGGAATGCGATGCGGAAACCGTTGCATCGCGGATCGCCCGGAACTCTGGCCGGCCGCTGCTGGCCGGCGATGCCATGGCCCGCTGGTCCGCCCTCTTCGCCACCAGAAAACCCGTTTACGAAAGGCTGGCCGACCTGGTCATGGACGTCCGCCACGGCTCGATCACCGAGCTCGGACACCGGCTTGAACTTGCGCTGCGTGAGTACGCAGCCGCCAAACAGGAAGTTGAAAATTGAGCGTCGATTCAACAGTCATCAAGGTCACCGGTGAATCCGCGGGACAGAATTACGACGTCGTCGTGGGCCGTGGCCTGCTGGGTGACCTTCCCGCCCTGCTGGGCGAACGGGTCCGCCGGGTGCTGGTCATCCACCCCCGGGCATTGCGCCTCACCGGCGATACCGTCCGTGACGAACTGGCGGCCGCCGGGTTTACCTCGCTGACTGCGGAAATCCCGGATGCCGAAGAGGGCAAGCACGTCCAGGTCGCCGCCTTCTGCTGGCAGGTACTGGGCCAGAACGACTTCACCCGCTCTGACGCCATTGTGGCAGTAGGCGGTGGCGCCGTCACCGACCTCGCCGGCTTTGTGGCAGCCACATGGCTCCGTGGCGTGAAGGTCATCCACATGCCCACCAGCCTGCTGGGCATGGTGGACGCTTCGGTGGGCGGAAAGACCGGCATCAACACGGCAGAAGGCAAGAACCTAGTGGGCTCCTTCCACCCGCCGGCCGGAGTGCTGGTGGACCTGGACACCCTGAACACCTTGCCCCGTAACGAGATCATTTCCGGCATGGCCGAAGTCATCAAGTGCGGCTTCATCGCGGACCCGGCCATCCTGGAGCTCGTGGAAAAGGACACCGCAGCCGCCACAGATCCCGGGTCGGACGTCCTGCGGGAGCTCATCGAGCGCGCCATCGCTGTCAAAGCGAAAGTGGTCTCGGAAGACCTCAAGGAATCCGGGCTGCGCGAGATCCTGAACTACGGCCACACACTGGGCCACGCCATTGAGCTGGTGGAGCGCTACTCCTGGCGGCACGGTGCGGCCGTATCTGTCGGCATGATGTTTGCAGCTGAACTCGCCCGCAGTGTAGGCCGCCTCAGCGACGCCGACGCCGACCGCCACCGCAGCATCCTCGAGACCCTGGGGCTCCCGGTCACGTACCGGAAGGACCGCTGGCAGGGCCTGCTGGACGGCATGCGCAGGGACAAGAAGTCACGCGGAGACCTGCTCCGCTTTGTGGTCCTCGACGGCATTGCCAAGCCGGGCATCCTCGATGTTCCGGACACGTCGCTGCTCTTTGCCGCCTACCAGGAAATCGCCTCCTGATGCAGGGCGACGTGGCAGGCACCAGCGACTGGCCCGAGGCCGGCTTCCCGGGTGTCCGGATCAATCCGGTGTCCCTGCTGCCCGAGATTGTCAACGACGACGCCTGCCGGGCTGCCCTTGCACAGTCCACCGACCCCGCAGACAGCATCTTTGTCCTGATCGTGGAAGGACATGCCGCCGAGGCCGCCGAACAGCTGGCGGAAGCGCGGTTCAGGGACCCCGAATCCTTCCGGCTGAGGGCTTTCGAGGCCGAGGTGCTGCGGGTATCACACCGTCCCGACCGCGCACTGGAGCTGTTCAGGCAGTTGCTCGCGGAAGTCCACGGAACCGACCGTGAAGCCCTCGTCCTGCAGTACATGGGAAAGGTCCAGTACACGGCCGGCCACATTGCCGCAGCGGTGGAGGCCTTTGCCCGGGCCCTGGATCTCCGCGTGGCCCAGTCTGCCGACGCCGCCCAGATCTACTCGTCCACAGTGGCTCTCCAGCGGGCCCGGGACGTCCTGGACCTTGCCTGCTGAGCAGCGATCCGCCACGGGACGCAAGCCGTTCCTGTTTTACCGGTAGAATAGTTCTTGGATTTTTGACAAACACGCGCTGGCGGGCCATTCGGCCTGGCTGGCCGGCATAGAACGTCTGAGAACTCACCAGACTGACGACACCAAAGGAAACCAGTGGCAACCACTAACGACATCAAGAACGGCACGGTCCTGAAGCTCGAGGGCCAGCTCTGGAACATCATCGAATTCCAACACGTCAAGCCCGGCAAGGGTGGCGCATTTGTCCGGACCAAGATGCGGAACGTTATGTCCGGCAAGGTTGTTGACAAGACGTTCAACGCCGGCCTCAAGATCGAGACCGCCACGGTTGACCGCCGCGACTACCAGTACCTGTACCAGGACGGTGCCGACTTCGTGTTTATGGACACCTCCGACTACGACCAGATCACCGTCTCCGGTGCAACTGTGGGCGACGCCACCAACTTCATGCTGGAAAACCAGATGGTCAACATCGCCATCCACGAAGGCAACCCGCTGTACATCGAACTCCCGCCCAGCGTGGTCCTGGAGATCACCTACACAGAACCCGGCCTGCAGGGCGACCGCTCCTCGGCCGGCACCAAGCCTGCAACCCTGGAAACCGGCTACGAAATCCAGGTACCGCTGTTCGTTGAGAACAACACCAAGGTCAAGGTTGACACCCGCGACGGCAGCTACCTCGGCCGGGTCAGCGAGTAGTGAGCGCACGCGGTAAGGCCCGGAACCGGGCGCTTGATGTACTTTTCGAAGCAGAGCAACGCTCAGTTTCGGCTTTTGACGTGCTTCGGGCCAGGCGGGAAATAACCGACCAGATCGTGAACCCGTACACCCTCGAAATCGTCGAAGGTGTTGTTTCGCAGCAGACCGCCATCGATGAATTCCTGGAGACCTATTCCCAGGGTTGGACCCTGGAGCGCATGCCTTCAGTGGACCGCATCATCCTGCGGATCGGCACCTGGGAGCTGCTCTACAACGATGACGTCCCCGATGGCGTCGCCGTCAGTGAGGCGGTGGCACTGGCCAAAACGCTCTCAACTGATGAGTCGCCGTCGTTCATCAACGGACTCCTGGGACGACTGCAGCAGCTGAAGCCCTCGCTGCTCGCCTGACTCGCGCATCAGCAGGTCCAATGACACGCCAGAGAAGGGACCAGTGACCACCACACGGTGGGCGCTGGTCCTTTCTGCGTGTGGAGTGAGCCTGGGTCAGCCCGCGACGGCGGCACGCAGCGCCAGGATCCGCTGCAGCTGCTGCTGTTCCTCGGCCTGATGAAGCCGGACGTCACGGCCGCTGAGGATCCGCTGCCGGATAAAGGCGAGCTGGGTGGCGGTGTGCAGGAAGGCCTTCATCTGCGGCCGGCGGTGGTAGCCGGCAGCCCAGTGCAAGGCCGTGCGCCTGCCACGCGGCGTTGCCAGCAGTTCCACCTCGGCGGGACTGAACCAGCCGGCAGCCGAATACTCCATGAGCCGTTGGCGCGTGAGCCGGTTTTCCGCGACCCGGAGCAGGATGATCCCCAGCACGGCCAGCACAAAGATCGGCACCTGGATGAGGACGTACTCGGCCAGGAAACCCGCACCCATGCTGTTCCACCGGTTGTGAAGCACCATCGCAGGGACCAGCCCGATGAAGAAGGCGACAACGGAAGCCCCCGAGTGCCACCGCCGGGCGGCGAAACCCATGATGAGGCCGGTGGTGCCCGTAAAAATGGCATGCGCAAACGGGGACATCACGCCGCGGAGCAGAAATACCTGGGCAAGGTCGGACGCCGGGCTGGCGGACCCGGCAATGGCGCGGCCGAAGTAGAGAATATTTTCGGTAAACGCGAAGCCGCCGGCAATGGTGAACGCGAACACCACACCGTCCACCGGGCCGTCGAAGTGTTTCCGCGCCAGCAGCAGGAGCAGCAGCAGGCCCAATGACTTGGCGAACTCCTCCACAATGGGTGCCTGGACGGTGGCCATGTAAGTCTGCAGGTCAGCGGCGTCACTGAATTGGAACGTCAGGGCGAAGAACGGCTGGATCAGGAGTGTGACGGCCACCGACACTGCGGCGCCCCAGGTAAACGCGAAAAAGAGGAGCCGTTTGGGCTCCGGTTCCCAGCGGTCGATCGCATGGACGGTCAGCAGCACGGCTGACAGCGGAATCAGCGAGACCACAAAGCCCACGATGAATCCACCTACGCCGGTGCTTGCCACCAGAAATGGCACCACCAGCAACAGGCTCAAAAAAGCCAGGGCGGCGCCGCCTATCGTCAGGGCCAGCAGGCCGGCGGACCGCATGCCTGCACGGTCCGGGCCGGGCTGCGAAGGCCCCAATGCGGGCAGCGGGGCGGCGTAGGTTCCCGGCGCGGGCCGGTAGTACTCCGGCTCGACCCTGCCCATCCAGGTGGGGTTGGCCTGACCGGGAAAGGGGTCCTGGGGTCCGGCGGGCCCGCCAGGCTGGCCGGGACCCCGCTGATAAGGGTTGGTGGACATACACGAAAGCCTAGTGCCCGGCGCCGATGTGGTAATTTTGAACCGCACATGATCCTTTTTTAATTCCGTCCTGTGAGGCGGGGAAAGGGGAGACGAGCGTTGACTTCTGTCACAAGCGCACCGGTTCCAGCTAGGGTTGTCCTCAACCAGGCCGATATTGACCGGGCCCTCACTCGTATCGCCCATGAGATCCTCGAGGCCAACAAAGGCTCCAAGGACCTGGTCCTGCTGGGCATCCCGCGCCGCGGCTATCCGCTGGCACTTCGCCTGGCACACAAGATTGCAGCAGCGGACCCCACCGTGGATGCCACCGCAATCGTCGGTCAACTGGACGTCACCATGTTCCGCGACGACCTCTCGCATCAGCCCACCAGGCCGCCGTACCCCACCCAACTCCCGCGCACGGGAATCGATAACAAGGTTGTGGTGCTCATTGATGACGTCCTGTACTCCGGGCGCACCATCCGGGCCGCCCTTGACGCCATCATCGACCTGGGCCGTCCCCGGATCGTCAGGCTTGCCGTGCTGATCGACCGCGGCCACCGCGAACTTCCCATCCGGGCCGACCATGTGGGGAAGAACCTTCCCACCTCATCCGCCGAGAAGGTGCGGGTCCGGCTCGAGGAAACTGACACCGCCGCCGACGGCGCGAAGGTCAACGAAGTGGTCATCGAGGGCGGCGCGTGAAACACCTCCTCTCCACTGAAGACCTCAGCCTGACCAACGCCATCCGCATCCTCGACACCGCCGAAGAGATGGCGGCCGTGGGGGACCGCGAGGTCAAGAAACTCCCTGCCCTGCGCGGGCGCACCGTGGTAAACCTCTTCTTCGAGGATTCCACCCGCACGCGGATCTCGTTCGAAGCGGCCGCCAAACGCCTGTCCGCGGACGTCATCAACTTCGCCGCTAAGGGCTCCTCCGTCTCCAAGGGCGAATCCCTCAAGGACACTGCCCAAACACTCGCCGCGATGGGCGCTGACGCCGTCGTGATCCGTCACTGGGCCTCCGGCGCACCCCACCGGCTCGCCGCGACCGACTGGATCGACGCCGCCGTGATCAACGCCGGCGACGGCACCCACGAACACCCTACGCAGGCGCTCCTTGACGCCTTCACCATGCGCCGCCACTGGGCGAAGCTGTCCGGCAACGGGTCCATCGGTGCGGACCTCAAGGGCATGCGCGTAGCCATCGCCGGAGACGTCCTGCATTCCCGCGTTGCGCGCTCGAATGTGTGGCTGCTCCGCACGCTCGGCGCAGAGGTGACCCTCGTGGCGCCGCCCACTCTGCTGCCCATCGGCGTCGAGCACTGGCCGTGCAAGGTCAGCTACAACATGGACGAAACCCTCGAGCAGGGGGTGGACGCGGTGATGATGCTGCGTGTGCAGGGCGAGCGGATGAATGCCTCGTTCTTCCCCTCCACCCGTGAATACTCCCGCCGCTGGGGCTTCGACGACAACCGGCTCCGGGCACTGGACAGCCTCGGGCTGAAGGACACCATCATCATGCACCCCGGCCCCATGAACCGGGGCCTGGAAATTTCCGCGGCCGCCGCCGATTCGCCCCGTTCCACCGTGCTCGCGCAGGTGCGCAACGGCGTCTCGGTACGCATGGCCGCCCTGTATCTGCTGCTCTCCGGGGACACCCGCGAACCAGCCGCCACCGCGGGCGCAGCCACCAACTCAGCCCGCACCAATGGAGCCGCCACCACCGCAGCCCGTTCCACAGAGGAGAGCAACTAATGGCAGACAACAACGGAACGTACCTGATCCGCGGTGCGGCCATCCTGGGCGGCGACGCCGAGGACCTGCTTATCCGCGACGGCGTCATCGCCGCCCGGGGCGCCGGCGCGGCCACTCATGCTGACGCTGAGGGGGCCACCGTCATCGAAGCCGCCGGCCTGGTGGCCCTGCCCGGAATGGTGGACGTGCACACCCATCTGCGCGAACCCGGCCGCGAAGACGCCGAAACTGTCGAGACCGGAACGCGCGCCGCGGCCCTGGGCGGTTTCACTGCCGTCCACGCCATGGCCAACAGCAACCCGGTGGCAGACACGGCCGGTGTGGTGGAACAGGTCCACAGCCTGGGCCGCGCGGCCGGCTGGGTGGACGTCCGCCCCGTCGGTGCCGTCACCGTGGGTCTCGCGGGGGAGCAGCTCGCCGAACTCGGCGCCATGGCCGATTCCCGCGCCCGGGTGCGGATGTTCTCCGACGACGGAATCTGCGTCCACGATCCCGTCCTGATGCGCCGCGCGCTGGAGTACGTCAAGGCGTTCGACGGCGTGGTGGCCCAGCACGCGCAGGAACCCCGCCTCACCGCCGGGGCACAGATGAACGAGGGCGCCGTCTCCGCGGTCCTGGGACTCACCGGCTGGCCCGCGGTGGCCGAGGAAAGCATCATCGCGCGGGACGTGCTGCTCGCGCAGCACGTCGACTCCCGCCTGCACGTCTGCCACGTCTCCACGGCCGGTTCGGTGGAGATCATCCGCTGGGCCAAGGAACGCGGCATCAACGTCACGGCCGAGGTCACTCCGCACCACCTCCTGCTGACCGATGACCTGGTCCGCAGCTACAACCCGGTCTACAAGGTCAACCCGCCCCTGCGCACGGACGCCGATGTGCAGGCCCTGCGCGCCGGCCTGGCCGATGGCACCATCGATGTGGTGGGCACGGACCACGCCCCGCACCCCAGCGAGCACAAGGAATGCGAGTGGGCGCAGGCAGCGATGGGCATGACCGGACTGGAAACCGCCCTGTCCGTGGTTCAGCACACCATGATCGAGACCGGCCTGATGACCTGGGCCGACTTCGCCCGGGTGACCTCCACCGCGGCCGCACAGATCGGCCGGCTGGGGGACCAGGGGCGTCCGCTGGAGGCCGGCGAGCCCGCCAACGTCATCCTGGTTGATCCGGCCGCCCGCTGGACCGTTGATCCCGCCAAGATGGCAACCATGGGCCGCAACTCGCCGTTTGCCGGCCTGGAGCTGCCGGGCAAGGTGGTGGCCACCTTCTACAAGGGCCACCCCACGGTCCTGGACGGCAAGCTCAACACGCCGTACCGGGAATCGGCGGCTGCCGCGGCAGGCGCCTCCTGATGGACACCCAAATGCTCACCCTGGTCAGCACCCTGGCGATCATCGCCGTCGTGCTCGTCATGATCGGGATCGGATGGCGGAACCGCCTCAGGCGGCAGGCCGACGTCGATCCCTTGCCCGCCGTGCCGGCAGAACCCGGCATGCCGAGCGCCGAAGCTGACGGCCAGTACGTTGCCTCCACCACCGCCGGTGACTGGCTGGACCGGATCGCCGTGCACAGCCTTGGCATCCGGACCAACGCCGTGCTCAGCGTCTATTCCCATGGCGTCCTCCTGGACCGCTCCGGCGCACCGGCCGTCTACATCCCGGCCGCAAGCCTGACCGCCGTCCGGCAGGAGAGCGGAATGGCCGGCAAGTTCGTGGAAAAGGAAGGCCTCCTTGTGATGACCTGGGACCTCGGAACCCACATCCTGGACACCGGCTTCCGGACCCGCAGGGCCGCCGACAAAGAAGCCCTCTATAACTCCCTTCAGCAATTGATCGCCGCAGCCCCCCAAGAACATTCCCAGGATCCCCAGAGTGGAAAGTAAGACAGTGACAGACTCCAACGAAGTGTCAGAAGCAGAAGTGACAAAAACCGAAGCCCAAGCAGAGACTGCGGCACCAGCAGCCATTTCCACCACGGTTCCCACGCCGGCGGTGTTCGTCCTGGAAGACGGCCGCATGTTCCGCGGCACCAGCTACGGCGCTCAGGGCACCGCCCTGGGCGAGGCAGTGTTCGCCACCGGCATGACCGGCTACCAGGAAACCATCACCGACCCCTCCTACGCCCGCCAGCTGGTGGTGCAGACCGCGCCGCACATCGGGAACACCGGCGTCAACAGTGACGACGCCGAGTCCCGCCGCATCTGGGTGGCCGGCTACATCGTCCGTGACGCCGCCCGGCGGCCGTCCAACTGGCGCTCCGAACGGTCCCTGGACGAAGAACTCATCGCACAGGGGATCGTAGGCATCCAGGGCGTGGACACCCGTGCCATCACCCGCCACTTGCGCGAACACAAGACCATGCGCGCCGGCATCTTCTCCGGTGACGCCGCCCGGGCCTCGGATAAGGAGCTCGTGGACGCGGTCCTGGCCAGCGCTCCGATGGAGGGCGCCCGCCTGGCCGAGGAAGTCAGCGTGGACAAGGCCTACGTGGTTGAGCCCAAGGACCACGGCTGGGACGGCGAGCCCGCCTTCAGCATTGCCGCGATCGACCTCGGCATCAAGGCCATGACCCCCGTCCGCTTCGCCGAGCGCGGCGTCCGGGTCCATGTCCTCCCCGCCACTGCCACACTCGAGGACGTCAACGCCGTCAACCCGGACGGCTTCTTTATGTCAAACGGCCCGGGCGACCCCGCCACCGCCGACACCCAAGTCAAACTGCTGCGCTCCGTCCTGGACCAGAAACTGCCCTACTTCGGCATCTGCTTCGGCAACCAAATCCTGGGCCGTGCGCTCGGTTTCGGCACCTACAAGCTCCGCTACGGCCACCGCGGCATCAACCAGCCCGTGCTGGACCGCCGCACCGGCAAAGTGGAGATCACCTCGCAGAACCACGGCTTCGCCGTTGACGCCCCGCTCGACGGCGCCACCCAGGCACCCGAAGAGCGCTACGGCCGTGTTGAGGTCAGCCACATCAGCCTGAACGACGACGTCGTCGAGGGCCTCGCGTGCCTGGACATCCCGGCTTTCTCGGTCCAGTACCACCCGGAAGCTGCCGCCGGCCCGCACGACGCCGCCTACCTGTTTGACCGCTTCATCGGCTTGATGGCGGACACCAAGAATGGCGCAGAGAACACCACCGATTCCAAGACTGAGGACAAGAAGTAATGCCGAAACGTACAGATCTCAAGAGCGTCCTCGTCATTGGTTCCGGCCCGATCGTCATCGGCCAGGCCGCTGAGTTCGACTACTCCGGCACCCAGGCACTGCGTGTCCTCAAGGAGGAAGGCCTCCGGGTCATCCTGGTGAACTCCAACCCGGCCACCATCATGACGGACCCCGAGTTCGCCGATGCCACCTACATCGAACCCATCACCCCCGAGGTAGTGGAAAAGATCATCGCCAAGGAACGGCCGGACGCCGTCCTGCCCACCCTCGGTGGCCAGACCGCGCTGAACACCGCCATCGCCCTGGACAAGAACGGTGTGCTGGAAAAGTACAACGTGGAGCTCATCGGCGCCAACATTGCCGCGATCGAGCTCGGCGAGGACCGCGAAAAGTTCAAGGGCGTGGTGGAACGCTGCGGCGCCGAATCGGCCCGCAGCCACATCATCCACACCATTGACGAAGCACTCAAGGCGGCCGAGGACCTGGGCTACCCGATGGTGGTCCGCCCCTCCTTCACCATGGGCGGGCTGGGCTCCGGCCTGGCCTACGACGAAAGTGACCTCCGCCGGATCGTCGGCCAGGGCCTGCAGTACAGCCCCACGTCCGAGGTGCTGCTCGAAGAGAGCATCCTCGGCTGGAAGGAGTACGAGCTTGAGATGATGCGGGACAAGAACGACAACGTGGTGGTTGTCTGCTCCATCGAGAACTTCGACCCCGTAGGCGTCCACACCGGCGACTCCATCACCGTGGCCCCCGCGCTGACCCTCACCGACCGCGAGTACCAGCGGCTGCGTGACATCTCCATCGCCGTCATCCGTGAAGTGGGCGTGGACACCGGTGGCTGCAATATCCAGTTCGCCGTGGAGCCCGATACCGGCCGTGTTGTGGTCATCGAGATGAACCCCCGCGTCTCCCGCTCCTCCGCACTGGCCTCGAAGGCCACCGGGTTTGCGATAGCCAAGATCGCCACCAAGCTCTCCCTCGGCTACACCCTGGATGAGATCCCGAACGACATCACGCAGAAGACCCCCGCGTCCTTCGAGCCCACCCTCGACTACGTGGTGGTCAAGGTCCCGCGGTTCGCCTTCGAGAAGTTCCCGGCGGCAGACGACACCCTGACCACCACCATGAAGTCCGTCGGCGAAGCGATGGCCATGGGCCGCAACTTCACCGAAGCCCTGCAGAAGGCCCTCCGCTCCCTGGAGCAGAAGGGCTCGCAGCTGGACTTCAGCTCCGTCCCCGAATGGGAAGTCCCGGAGCTGATCGAAAAGGCCAAGCGGCCCACCACGGAACGCCTGCACCAGGTCCAGCGTGCCCTGCTCGGCGGCGCCACCGTGGAACAGCTCTTCGAAGCCACCAAGATCGACCCCTGGTACCTGGACCAGCTCCAGTTGCTCAACGAAATCTCGCATGAAATCCGCAAGGCCGGCTCCCTGAACGTCGAGATGCTCCAGCGCGCCAAGCGCCATGGCTTCTCGGACGAACAGATCGGTGCCCTGACGCACAACTCCGAAGCCGTGGTCCGCGGTGTCCGCCAGGCCCTCGGCATCCGCCCGGTCTACAAGACCGTGGACACCTGCGCCGCCGAGTTCGCCGCCTACACCCCGTACCACTACTCGTCCTACGACGAGGAGGACGAGATTGCGCTGCACTCCAAGCCGTCCATCCTGATCCTGGGCTCCGGGCCCAACCGCATCGGCCAGGGCATCGAGTTCGACTACTCCTGCGTGCACGCCTCCATGGCGCTGCGCAAGGCCGGCTACGAGACCGTGATGGTCAACTGCAACCCGGAAACCGTCTCAACGGACTACGACGTCTCCACCCGCCTGTATTTCGAGCCGCTGACGCTCGAAGACGTCCTGGAGGTCATCGCCGCCGAAGAGCGCACCGGCGGCGTCATGGGCGTGTTTGTGCAGCTGGGCGGCCAGACGCCGCTCAAGCTTGCGCAGCAGCTGGCCGACGCCGGCGTGCCCATCCTGGGCACCTCCCCGGAAGCGATCGACCTCGCCGAGCACCGCGGCGAATTCTCCCGCGTGCTGGACAACGCCGGGCTGATCGCCCCGAAGAACGGCACCGCCGTGTCCTTCGACGACGCCAAGAAGATCGCCGACGAAATCGGCTACCCGGTCCTGGTCCGCCCGTCCTACGTCCTCGGCGGCCGCGGCATGGAAATCGTCTACGACGAGCCCAACCTCTCCCGCTACATCGCCAACGCCACCGAAATCACCCCGGACCACCCGGTGCTGATCGACCGGTTCCTCGAGGACGCCGTCGAAATCGACGTCGACGCACTCTTCGACGGCACGGACATGTACCTCGGCGGCATCATGGAGCACATCGAGGAGGCCGGCATCCACTCCGGTGACTCAGCCTGCGTGCTGCCCCCGATCACGCTGGGCAACAACGTGATTGAACGTGTCCGCACCGCAACCCGCGCCATCGCCGAGGGTGTGGGCGTCCGTGGCCTGATCAACATCCAGTTCGCGCTGGCCTCGGACGTGCTCTACGTCCTGGAAGCGAACCCGAGGGCCTCCCGCACCGTGCCGTTCGTCTCCAAGGCCACCGGCGTGCAGATGGCCAAGGCCGCGGCCCTGATCGGCACCGGCGTCACCATCAACCAGCTGCGCACCGCGTACAAGATGCTGCCGGAGACCGGCGACGGCTCCACGCTGCCGCTCGACGCGCCGGTCTCTGTCAAGGAAGCCGTGCTGCCGTTCAGCCGCTTCCGCACGCCGGAGGGCAAGGTGGTGGACTCGCTGCTCGGTCCGGAAATGCGTTCCACCGGTGAAGTCATGGGCATCGACAAGCACTTCGACACCGCCTTCGCCAAGAGCCAGGCAGCGGCCAACAACGCCCTGCCCACCGAAGGCAAGATTTTCGTCTCCGTGGCCAACCGCGACAAGCGCGCCATCATCATGGCCGTCAAGCGCCTCTCGGACCTCGGCTTCGAAATTGTCTCCACCGGTGGCACCGCCGATGTCCTGCGCCGCAACGGCATCCAGGCCAGCACGGTCCGAAAGGTAGCCGAAGGCAGCAGCGCCGAGGGCGAAGGCACCATCGCGGACCTGGTTATTGCCGGCGAGATCGACATGGTCTTCAACACGCCCTCCGGCGGCGAGGCCCGCAGCGACGGCTACGCCCTGCGGGCCGCCGCAACGTCCATCGGCATCCCCTGCATCACCACGGTGGCGGAGTTCAACGCCGCCGTGCAGGCCATCGAAGCGATGCGCACCTACGAGTGGTCAGTGACCAGCCTGCAGGAGCACGCGGCCGCACTGATGGCGTCCCAGGCCGCGGATGCCGCAGCAGCCCACAACGCAGCACCGCAGCATGCCTGAGTCCGGCTCCACACTGTCAAGCCCCGCCGGCCGGGAGTCCTTCGGCTCCCGGCTGGGGGCGGCCATGGCTGCCCGCGGCCCGCTCTGTGTAGGCATTGACCCGCACCCCGCGCTGCTGAAGAGCTGGGGACTGGACGACGACGCTGCCGGGCTGAGGCGCTTTTCGCTGACAGTCCTGGAGGCCGTGGGTTCGCTCGCTGCCGCGGTGAAGCCCCAGGTGGCGCTTTACGAGCGCCACGGCTCGGCGGGGATGGCCGTCCTTGAGGAGCTCCTTGCCGAGGCCCGGGACGAGTCGGTGCTCACCATCGCTGACGCCAAGCGCGGCGATATCGGCTCCACCATGGCCGCCTACGCGGACGCCTGGCTGCGGGACAGTTCACCGCTGGCCGCCGACTCGGTGACACTCAGCCCTTACCTCGGCTTTGAGTCGCTCCGCCCGGCCCTGGATCTTGCGGCGGAGTACGGACGGGGCGTTTTTGTCCTCGCCCTGACCTCAAACCCGGAGGGGGCGTCTGTCCAGCACGTTGGCGGCACCGATTCAGTGGCGCGTCGGATCACCGAAGCAGCCGCGGCAGAGAACGGCCGGTACCAAGGCCCCATGGGCTCGGTGGGACTCGTGGTCGGAGCCACCGTGGGCTCGGCGCTGACTGACCTGCAGCTGGACCTGGAGGCCGTCCGCGGCCCCATCCTGGCCCCCGGGCTGGGTGCGCAGGGGGCAACACCTGCCGATCTTCGGCGGACGTTCGGCTCGGCGTACCCGCAGGTGCTGGGAACATCGAGCCGGGACATCCTGGCTGCCGGTCCCGGTATCCAGGGCATCCAGGCGGCGGCCCAGCGGACGCTGGACGGACTTCGCGAGGGCTGACCTGCGGTTGGGCGGTTTCAGGCCTTCGCGCTTATTGCCGTGGTCCATTGATTCGCGGGGCACCAAAGGGTAGTTTCAGGACAAGTCCAATGGCGGCCGCCATGGACGCAGCTGAAAATTCCCGGGGGTGTCCTCCATGAGCCTGCGACCCTTATCCGCGTCAGAACGCGCTGATGCCCTGCACAAGGCTGCTGCCGCCCGGGCAGCCAGGGCAGCGGCGAAGGAACGGCTCAAGAACGGTGAGACCTCCGCCGCGGACATCATCAGCTCGGCCGCCGAGGACGACGCCCTGGCGCGGATGCGCGTGGCCGAGCTGTTGGAGGCCCTGCCCGGCATAGGCAAAGTCAGGGCAGCGGCGATTATGGAACAGCTGGGAATCGCGGCGTCCCGGCGGGTCCGCGGCCTGGGCATCCACCAGCGCCAGGCGCTGGTAGATTTTATAGACGAGAAGTAGGGCGAACAACGCTTCGCCGATCCATACACCGCCGCAAAGGAATACGTGAGCAAGAAACCGGGACTGACAGTCCTCGCAGGTCCGACGGCTGTTGGCAAAGGCACCGTGTCCACTTACATTCGGGATAACTACCCCGAAGTCTGGCTTTCCGTATCGGCAACCACGCGTGCGCCGCGCCCCGGTGAGCAGGATGGGGTCCACTACTTCTTCAAGTCCAAGGAAGAGTTCGAATCCCTGGTGGCGGACGGCGAGCTCCTGGAGTGGGCGGTCGTCCACGGCCAGAACACCTACGGCACGCTTAAGAGCACCGTCAACCAGGCCATCGCGGATGGAAAGTCCGTGCTGCTGGAAATTGACCTGCAGGGTGCCCGGCAGGTCAAGGCGGCCGTTCCGGACGCCCAGTTCGTCTTCCTGGCACCGCCTTCCTGGGACGAAATGGTGCGCCGGCTTGTGGGCCGCGGCACGGAAAGTGCCGACGAGCAGCAGCGACGCCTGGAAACCGCTAAACTGGAACTTGCCGCTGAACCGGAGTTTGACTACACCGTCATTAACGATGACATTCGCCGGGCAGCGGACGAGCTTGTTTCACTCATGGGGCTGACCCCGCACCCGCACCAGTAGCTGGTAACAGTCAGCCCGTTAGAATTTGGAGAATTCGTGTCCACGAACCTTGAAGGCATCATCAACCCGCCGATCGACTCACTGCTTGAGGCAGCTGATTCCAAGTACGGTCTGGTGATCTTCGGTGCCAAGCGTGCACGTCAGATCAACGCTTACTACGCCCAGCTGCACGAGGGCCTGTTCGAATACGTTGGCCCCCTGGTCGACACCAAGCTGAACGAGAAGTCGCTGTCCATCGCCCTGCGCGAGATCAACGAAGGCAAGCTCGTTTCCACGCCGATCGAACCTGCAGAGTAAGTTCTACTGACTGCCTGTTGACGGAGGTCACGTGCGCATAGTCCTCGGAGTCGGGGGAGGGATTGCGGCCTACAAGGTCGCATCGCTCCTCCGGCTTTTTACTGAAGCCGGCCACAACGTCACGGTGATTCCTACCGAGGCGGCCACCCGCTTTGTGGGTGTAGCAACCTGGGAGGCCCTTTCAGGCAACCCGGTCAGCAACAGCGTTTTCGACGATGTCCACCAGGTCAACCATGTCAGGCTGGGCCACGAAGCGGACCTGATCGTGGTGGCACCGGCCACTGCGGATCTGCTGGCGCGCGCCGCTACCGGGCAGGCCAGTGACCTCCTCACCAACACGCTGCTGATGGCCAGCGGACCACTTCTTTTCGCGCCGGCCATGCACACCGAAATGTGGCAGCACGCCGCCACCCGTGCCAACGTTGAGACCCTGCGGAGCAGGGGAGCCGCCGTGCTGGAACCGGCCAGCGGCCGGCTCACCGGCACCGACTCCGGTCCGGGCCGCCTGCCGGAACCCGAAGCCATCTTTGACGCCGCCATGGCCCTTGCCCAGGGCCAGTCCGACTACCAGCTTCCGCTGGCTGGCCGGACCGTCACCATCAGCGCCGGCGGCACCAGGGAACCCCTGGATCCCGTGCGGTTCCTCGGCAACCGGTCCTCCGGGAAGCAGGGCGTCGCGCTGGCTGTGGCGGCCCGCAACGCCGGTGCCACCGTCCGGCTGATTGCCGCCCACATGGACGTCCCGGCCCCGGCCGGCGTCGACGTAGTCACCGTCGAGACTGCCCTGCAGCTGCGCGAAGCCGCGCTGGCAGCGGCCGCCGATTCCGACGTCGTCATCATGGCTGCCGCGGTGGCCGACTTCCGCCCCGCGGAGATCTCCGGCACAAAAATAAAAAAACGCGACAACACAGCGGACCCGGTCATCACCCTGGTCCGCAACCCGGACATCCTGCACGAGCTGGTTGAGGCGCGCAACGCTCCGGAAAACAAGGCAGCCCGCGGCAACCAGCTAATTGTGGGCTTTGCGGCGGAAACCGGCGACGGCCAGGGGGACGTCCTGGCCTACGCAGAGGCAAAGCTGAAGCGCAAGGGCTGTGACCTCCTGGTGGTCAACCACGTGGGAACGGACAAGGTCTTTGGGCAGGACACGAATTCGGTTGTCATCCTTGCCCGCTCCGGCGCCGAACCACAACTGGCGGCCGGCTCCAAGACACAGGTCTCAGCCGCCGTGATCGCACGCGTCGGCCAGGAGCTGAGCCACGTTTCACCCCGCCTCTGACCGAAACCCTGCAAACGTTTCCTTAGCACGGGGACACACGCGGCCGGACGTCCGATTCCTAACCAGTAAGGTAGTTGAGTGACTTTACCGCTGCACATTCCCCACACCCACGGGGCCACGCCCTCCGCCCTCCGGCTCTTCACGTCCGAGTCCGTGACCGAAGGCCACCCGGACAAGATCTGCGACCAGATCAGTGACGCCATCCTGGACGCCCTGCTTGCCGCCGATCCGGAGTCCCGCGTCGCCGTCGAGACCATGGCCACCACCGGCCTGGTCCACGTTGCCGGTGAGGTCACCACCGACGCCTACGTCGAAATTCCGCAGATTGTCCGCGAGACTATCCTGGGCATCGGCTACGACTCCTCGGCCAACGGCTTCGATGGCGCCCGCTGCGGTGTGTCCGTGTCCATCGGCCAGCAGTCCAACGACATCGCCGGAGGCGTCTTCAACTCGCTGGAAGCCCGCGAAGGCCGCCAGGAGGACGACTACGACCTTCAGGGTGCCGGCGACCAGGGCCTGATGTTCGGGTACGCCAGCGATGAAACCCCCTCGTACATGCCCACGCCGATCTGGCTGGCGCACCGCCTCTCGGAACGCCTCACCGAAGTCCGTAAGTCCGGGGAACTGTCCTACCTCCGCCCCGACGGCAAGACCCAGGTCACCGTGGGGTATGACAAAGACGTGCCGGTTTCCGTTGAGACCGTGGTCATTTCGAGCCAGCACGCAGAAGGCACCAGCCTGGACCGGCTGCGCGCCGATCTCGCCTCCTTCGTG
The DNA here is from genome assembly GCF_031454915.1 of Pseudarthrobacter sulfonivorans. Taxonomy (GTDB): domain Bacteria; phylum Actinomycetota; class Actinomycetes; order Actinomycetales; family Micrococcaceae; genus Arthrobacter; species Arthrobacter sulfonivorans_C. The sequence goes on from NZ_JAVDRS010000005.1 coordinate 116,283, forward strand.
ATCGCGCCGGTCCTGTCGGCCGCCAACCTGGACATCTCCCGGGCCGCCAACATCCTCAACCCCGCCGGCGAGTTTGTCATTGGTGGGCCCGTGGGCGATGCCGGCCTGACCGGCCGCAAGATCATCGTGGACACCTACGGCGGCATGGCCCGCCACGGCGGCGGTGCCTTCTCGGGCAAGGACCCGTCCAAGGTGGACCGGTCCGCGGCCTACGCCATGCGCTGGGTAGCCAAGAACGTGGTGGCTGCAGGGCTTGCCAAGAGGGCAGAGATCCAGATCGCCTATGCCATCGGCCAGGCCCGCCCGGTGGGCACGTACGTGGAGACCTTCGGCACGGAAACGGTGGACCCGGCGCAGATCAGCGCCGCCATCGCCGAGATCTTCGACCTCCGCCCGCGCGCCATCATCGACGCCCTGGACCTCAAGCGTCCTATCTACGCCAAGACTGCTGCGCACGGCCACTTCGGCCGCGACGATCCCGATTTCACGTGGGAGCGCCTTGACCGCGTGGACGACCTGAAGGCCTTCTTCAACGCGTAGGCGGCCCCGTCATGGCCTCGCGTGAGACTGCCCTTCCCGGCTTAGCCCAGCCGTCGCTGCTGCAGGGGTTTCCGGCCAACGCCAGGCTGGCCGGACCGCCGCTGGCCGGGCACTTGCCGGTTGCCAGGGTCATCGTGGAGACGCCGTTGCCCCACCTGGACCGGCCCTTTGATTACAGCGTCCCCGCCGATCTCGACGACGCCGCCCAGGCAGGCGTCCGCGTCAAGGTCCGGTTCAACGGGCAGGAACTCAACGGGTTCATTATTGAACGCACCGCAGAGTCCGACGCCGGCCACACCCTGGTGCCCCTGCACAAAGTGATCTCCCCGGTCGCCGTCCTCACGCCCGCCGTGCGGGACCTCGTGAACGCCGTAGCCGCCCGGTACGCCGGTACTGTCAGTGACGTGCTGCGCGTTGCCGTGCCGCCACGCATGGCACGGCTGGAGAAGGACTTCCACGCTCATGCTGGTCCGGAGGCAGCTGGGTCCATGGCGGCCGGGCCGGGCGCGCCGGCAGAAGTCGGTTCACCCGCCGTCGAGGCCGTCTCCCCGCCCGCGGCCGGCTGGGCAGGCTACCGCAACGGGCCCGCCTTTGTCCGCCACCTGCAGGACGGCGGTTCTCCGCGGGCGGTCTTCAACCCCCTCCAGGGATTCGGCCCGGCAGCATGGCCGCACCTGTTGGCAACCGCCGTGGCAGCAGTCCGGGCCTCCGGCCGCGGCGCCGTGGTGGTGGTGCCGGACTACCGCGACCTGGACCAACTCGAAAAGGCTCTCCTGGCGGTGCTGCCCGCCGAGGATATCGCCCGCCTGACGGCCGACGACGGGCCCACGCCCCGGTACCGGAATTTCCTGCGCCTCCTGGCCGGGACCGCACGCGTAGCCATCGGCACGCGGTCCGCAGCGTTTGCCCCGGTCCGGGACCTCGGCCTGGTTGCCTGCTGGGACGACGGCGATGACCTCCACACCGAACAGCGTGCCCCGTACGCCCATACCCGCGACGTGCTGTTGCTGCGCGCGGACCAGGAAGGCACCGCCTGCCTCATGGCCGGCATTGCCAGGAGCACGGAACTCCAGCGGCTGGTGGAGGCCGGCTGGGCCATGCCCGTTGAGGCGGAGCGGGCGTTCGCGCGACGGGCAGTGCCCCGAGTCCTGAACACCGCCGACAGTTTCGAGCAGGAGCGCGACCCCCTGGCCCTGGTGGCGCGGCTTCCCGGTGCCGCGTGGCGGGCGGCCAAGGACGGGCTGGAACGTGGGCCCGTTTTGGTCCAGGTGGCCCGCGCCGGCTACGCGCCGTCGCTCGTATGTGAGACCTGCCGGGAGCCGTCGCGCTGCCGGTCATGCCAAGGGCCCCTTGCCCTGGCGGGCGCCACCGGCAGCGCGGCCATCCCGCAATGCCGTTGGTGCTCAACGCCGGCCCCGGACTGGCAGTGCCCCCACTGCTCGGGGCGGAGGCTCCGCAAAGGCGCCACCGGTGTCCTGCGGACAGCCGAGGAGTTGGGCCGTGCGTTCCCAGGAAAACCTGTCATCACGTCCTCCGGCGACCACGTCAAGGCCGAAGTGGGCGGTGCCCAGGCCTTGGTGGTGGCCACCGTCGGGGCCGAGCCCGTTGCCGAGGGCGGCTACGCCGCTGCACTGCTGCTCGACGGCGACTCGCTGCTGCGCCGGGAGAACCTGCGGGCCGGCGAGGACACCGTACGCCGCTGGTTCAATGCTGCAGCGCTGGTCAGGCCGGCGTCCGACGGCGGCCTGGTGGTCATTACGGCGACCGAAAGCGCTGCCGTTGGTGCGCTGCTGCGGTGGGACCCGGCCGGGTACGCCAGGCGGGAGCTGGAACTCCGGATGGAACTCAAGCTGCCGCCCGCTGTCAGGATTGCCTCAGTGACTGGCCCGCGGGCCGCCGTCGTCCATTACACTGCGGCGGTGCAAAACCAGCTGGCTACGTCGGACGTGACGCTGCGGACCGCAGGCCCGGCACCGGTGGTGCTCGTGGGCCCTGCTGCCGCTCTGCAGGGCGATGACGTCCGGACCCTCCTGTTCTTCCCCTACGGGCAGGCCGGCACGGTGACGCGCGCATTGCGCGCCACAAAGGCTGCCGCCGCCGCAAAGCGGAGCGAGGATCCCGTGCAGGTCAGGCTCGACGGCGTGGACGTCCTTTAGCGTGGACGCTTGCCGCGCGAGCGGGTGGCCACGATGTCGTGGGCGACGTCAACCAGCTGCCGGGCCGACTCGTCCCAGCTGAATTCCGCCGCGCGGGCCACGGAGCGGCGCGACACATCCTGCCAGTGCTCCTCATCCCGGAGCTTCTTCACGGCCGAGGCAAAGTCCGTGGCGGAGTCGGGTTCCACATACGACGCGGCATCGCCGCCGACTTCCCGGAAAATCGGAATGTCGCTGGCAATCACCGGGGTGCCCAACGACATGGCCTCCACCAGCGGCAGCCCGTACCCTTCGGCGCGGGAGAGGCTCACCAACGCGGTGGCGCGCTTGAGCAGGTCAGCATACTCGTCATCGGTGACACCGTTGTGGAAGACCACCTTGGCGCCCGCGGGAACCATGATTTCCAGTTCAGCCCGGCGTTCAGGGGTAATCCTGCTCAGCAGATGCAGGGTGAAGTCCGGCAGCTCTGACATGCCGGCCACCATGGCCTCCACGTTCTTGTACGGCATGAACGAGCCCATGTACACCAGCGAATGGTCCGCCCCGGCGGCAGGATCCCGCGGTTCCTGCGCCGGCTGCGGGGCGTTGCTGATGATCCGCACCGGCCGCCTGGTCAGCCGGTATTTGGCCATCAGCGCCTCAGTGGTCCTGCTGATGGTGGCAACGATGTCCGCCCGGTTCAGGAGGAGGCGCTGCGGCCAGAAGGCCTTGTGGTAGAGCCGCCACAGGACACGCACCGGCAGGGGCAGGAATCCCGGCGGAGCGGGGTGCTCGTAGTAGATGAGGTCGTGCAGGGTCAGGACCAGGCCATAGTCGCGTCCCCAGCTGCCCATGGTCTGCATGGGGCAGACCACCACATCCGCGCCGAGCGGGTTGATTTTCCGGGCCACAAAAAGCTCCAGCGGGGACAGCGGACTGTTGATCAGCGTGTACGGAACATCCGGAAGCAGGGCAAGCTGCCGGATATCACTGATAAGCATGGAAACGTCGGCTACCTCCGCCGTCGCTGCGATCAGGCTGGCACCATAGCGGCTGATGCCGTCGTGGTGGTCCGTCCTGGTGAAACGGGCATCAATGACAATCTTCACGCGGGGTGGTCCTTCAGGAAGCTGCGGATGAAACCGGCGGCCGGACCGGGCGTCTCGTAGTGAATGAGGTGGCCGACGCCGGGAATGACTTTGAGGACCCCGTCCGGGAGGAGCGTGGCAAGGTGGCGCTGGTCCGGGAGGGTGGCAATCTCATCTTTTTCGCCGGCGACCAACAGGACCGGCAGGGTCAGCTTCCCCGCGACTTCGGCCACATGGCCGCTCACGGACGCCGTGAACGACTCGAGCAGGCTGTCCCGGTTTGCAAAGGCACTGAAGTAGGAGTTGTGCTGGCCGTGGATGAAACGGCGCAGGTCCTTATCGGCGGTCTTGGCCATGGCCTCGCTCATGACCCGGACAATCAGCGAACTGCGCAGCAGCGCCAGGCCCAGCATGCGGGGAAGACGCGCGGCCAGCCGGTAATAGAGCACGGCGAGCTTCGTCATGATGCCCTTGGGGCCTTCCAGCGCGGGCGTGGCGATGGGATTGATGAGGATCAGCGGCGTGACAGTCCCGGGATGGGCGGCCACAAAATGGGCGGCGATGATCGAGCCGAACGAGTGCCCCAGCAGGACGGTGTCCGGTCCGAGGCCCAACGCAGCCATGAACGCACTGATAAAAGCACCGTACTGTTCCACCGAATGCTTGCCCTCCGCGAACGCAGCGGAGCTGCCAAAACCTGGGAGGTCAGGCATGATGATGCGCATTTCCGGCAGCTGGTCCGCCACCCGCAGCAGACCGTGGTGGTCGCCACGGAAGCCGTGGATGACCAGGATGGTGCGGGTGTCGGCGGTGGCCTGGACCGGTTCGTACGTCCAGTACGCCACGGAGCTGCCGTTGAGTTCGATTTCGGCGGCCTGCGTGCGGGCTGCCAGCCCGGCGCTGAAGTAGGACTGCGCGTCTGATGGCTGGTGGGCGGTTGTCTTCATGACCCTCGGTCCTAGTTGACGTTGTCGGGATGAGAGCCGGTGCGCTGCCCGCGCTCAAGCTCCGCCAGGGCTGTGAGGTCGCGGTCCGACAGGTTGAAGCCGAACACGTCCAGGTTTTCCCGGATCCTGGCCTCGGAGCTTGCCTTGGGGATCGCCACATTGCCCAGTTGGATATGCCAGCGGAGGATGATCTGGGCAGGGGTCCGGCCATGCTCTGCTGCCAGGGCAAGCACCACCGGATCAGCCAGCACGTGTCCGCGGCCCAGCGGGCTCCAGGCCTCCGTCAGGATTCCCAGCCTGTGGTGCTTTTCCCGGAGTTCCGCCTGCTGGAGCCAGGGGTGCAGTTCAATCTGGTTGACCGCCGGAACTACTTCAGCGGTCTCGAGCAGGCGGTCTAGGTGCGCCGGCTGGAAGTTGCACACACCTATCGCCCGGACCTTCCCTTCGCGGTAGAGCGTTTCCATGGCCTTGTACGTTTCGGCGAAGAGACCCCGCCGCGCGCAGGGCCAATGGATCAGGTACATGTCCACGTAGTCGAGGCCCAGGTTGATCATGGAGGTGTCAAAGGCTCGAAGTGTTGCGTCGTACCCGTGGTCATCGTTCCAGACCTTCGTGGTGATAAAGACGTCCTCACGCCGGAGCCCGGGCGAGGACTCGCCGGAACCTCCGCTCCCGCCGTCGGAATCAACCGCGGCACCTAAGCCGCGTGCCACGCCTGCCTCATTGCCATACATCGCGGCAGTGTCGAGGTGGCGGTAGCCAGAGCCCAGTGCCATTGCCACCAGTGATGACGCCTCCGAGGGCGGAACCTTGTACAGCCCAAAGCCCAACTGGTCGATCAGCACGCCGTTGTTAAGACTGAGGCGGGGTGAGGATTTCATAGGACTGACTCTACCCATTCGGCTACAAGACGCCGCCAAAGCCCACCAATCGGCGCGCGGTGGCTTCATCCAGGATCAGGTCCGTGGCGAGGCCCGCGGTGAGGGCACCCCGCAGCCCGTTGATCTTTGAGGCTCCGGACACAACGCAGATCCGACGCCGGACCTGGCGCAGCTGCGAGAGCGCCGGACCCGTTGAACGTTCATTGAGCGTGATTCCGTTCGAGGAGCCGTCCCGCCGGAAGAAGACGGTGGCAACATCGCCCACCACGTCTGAATGGGCCAGCACTTTGAGGTCGTTTTCGTCCAGGTAGCCCCCGGCGTAGACATGGCTGGGGTAATCGGCTTCAACGGATCCAACGCCGAAAATGGCGATGCTCATGCGCGCCTGCAGGGCAAGGATGCGCTGCACGCTGCGCTCATTCCACATAGCGGTCTTGGTGGCGGCGTGGTCAAAAAAGGCGGGCACGGGGAATTGCTCCACCCGGGCGCCGTAGGCACTGCCAAAGCGGCGCATGATGTCACTGGCGTATGTAATGCCAGTGGTGTGCATGTTTCCGGCGCCGTTCAGCTGGACCACCACCGTGTCGTGGGTGATCTTGCGTGTCAGGTGCCTGCTGACGGCGCTGAGCGTCGACCCCCAGGCAACTCCGATAATCGCGTTGGAGTCCACCAGGGGGCCGATAGTGCGCGCTGCCTGCAGGGCGACCCGGTCCAGGGTTTCGGCCTCGTTGAGGGATTCGAGCACCGGTACAACGTGTACATCCACGTTGTACTCCCGCCGGATGATGCCTTCCAGTTCAGGGCCGGTGTCCAGCGGATTGCGAATCTGGATCTGGACCAGTCCCGTATCGCGGGCTGCGGAAAGAAGCCTGGAAACAGTGGACCGGGACGTCCGGAGTTCCCGCGCGATCGCGTCCATAGTCAGGTCCTGAAGGTAGTACATCTGTGCAGCCCGAAGCGCGTCCGAGTGGCGGGAGAGCGTCATTCCGCATCCAATCTGCACGTTTGTGCATAGAGCTTGACTCCATTTTCCATTAGTCCAAACAATAGTTGAAGAAGGGCGGCTGACCTGCGATGGTAGCCCCAAGGACTAAACCCAAGGAGCATTTTTTGGGACCCAGGAACCTATTCGGCCACGGCGGCGCCATGCCTTCCCCGGCCATAAATGCACGGGCTAAGCTGCAGGCGCTCCGGGAGCGGCCACAGGCCAAAGTGCTGATCATCGGCGGCGGGATCAACGGTGTCGGCACGTTCCGGGACCTCGCACTGCAGGGCGTGGATGTTGCCCTCGTGGAACGCGGCGACTACTGCCAGGGTGCCAGCGGCGCATCCTCACACATGATCCACGGTGGCATCCGCTACCTGGAAAACGGCGAGTTCCGCCTGGTCCGGGAATCGGTGGTAGAGCGTAACCGCCTCCTGCGGATCGCACCCCACTACGTCAAGCCGCTCCAGACCACCATCCCCATCTTCAGCACCTTCTCCGGGGTCCTGGCCGCACCGTTGCGGTTCCTGACCCACAAGCAGCAGGGTAAACCCAAGGAACGCGGCGCCTTCCTGATCAAACTCGGCCTGGGCCTGTATGACTCGTTCTCCCGTGACGGCGGCACGGTGCCGCGCCACCAGTTCCGGGGCCGTCAGCGGGCCCTTGAGGAACTTCCCCGCCTGCACCCCGGCATCAAGTACACGGCCACGTACTTTGATGCCTCGGTTCATAATCCCGAGCGCCTCACCCTCGACGTGCTCCAGGACGGCGAAAAGGCCGGCTTGGTCAGCGGCGGCTCCTGGAGCGACACAGCTCGGGCTAGCAATTATGTGTCGCTCCAGTCGATGACCGCCGGCGTGCCGTCCGGGAGCGGCAGTCCGGCTGCGGGCAGTACCGTCCGGCTCCGCGACGAACTCACCGGCGAGCTCTTTGACTTCACCGCCGATGTCATCGTCAACACCACCGGCGCCTGGGTTGACCTGACCAACCAGGCCATGGGGGCGGCGTCGGCCTTTATGGGCGGCACCAAGGGATCCCACATCGTGCTGGACCACCCGGAGCTTCTTGACGCCTGCAAAGGCCGGGAGATTTTTTTCGAACACACCGACGGCCGGATTGTCCTGATCTACCCCATGGGGGACAGGGTCCTGGTAGGAACGACCGACGTGGACGCCGACATGGCCCAGGATGCGGTGTGCACGGACGGGGAGATCGAGTACTTCCTTGAGCTGATCGGCCATGTCTTCCCTGACATTCCGGTTGATCGCAGCCAGATCGTGTACACGTTTTCCGGTGTGCGCCCGCTGCCGCGGCATGATGCCACCCAGCCCGGATTCGTCTCCAGGGATTACCGGATTGAACGGCAGGCAAGCGCCCCCGGCGCCGTCGTCTTCAGCCTGGTGGGCGGCAAATGGACTACTTTCCGTGCGCTGGCTGAGCACATGACGGACAACGTGCTTGCCGAGCTCGGCGTGGAACGGAAGGTATCGACGGCGAAGCTCCCCATCGGCGGCGGTGCCGGCTTCCCCGCCGACGACGAAGGGATCCAGAAATGGATCAAGACGCACGTATCGGACAACCGTGATGCTGCCCGTACCGCTGTCCTGCTGACCCGCTATGGCACACGGGCGGAGGACGTCATCAGCTACCTCGATGGCGGGCCTGACAGGATGCTGGCCTCAACCCGCGAACTCAGCGTCCGCGAACTGGAGTACATGGCCGGACACGAGCAGATCGGGCACCTCGTGGATGTCCTCATCCGCCGGACTGCTCTCGCCTTCCGGGGGCTGGTCACAGGCGAGCTGCTGAACGAGGTCTGTGAGGTACTCGCCGGTCCGCTGGGCTGGGACGCTGCAGCACAGTCCCGCGAGATCCACCACGCCCAGGAGGTGCTGGAGCGTTACCACCGTGTAAAGGTCCACAGCCTGGTGGCCTAGGCAGGCCAGGCTGCCGCCGGAGCGTCAAAGCGCTCCGGTACAACGGTCCTTCAACCCGCGAGGGACCGAAAATTGAAAATAAAAGGAGTCAATGATGTCTCTTGGAATAGTTTTTCTTTCCGAAGTGTTCGGAACTGCGATGCTCACCCTGCTGGGCTGCGGTGTCGTGGCCAACGTAGCCCTGAAGGGCACAAAAGGTAACAGCGGCGGGTTCCTGATGGTCACTTGGGGATGGGGCATCGCCGTCTTCTGCGGTGTTTTCGTTGCCGCAAAGTCAGGCGCCCACCTCAATCCCGCCGTGACCCTGGGCCTCCTGGTGAACGGCAAAGCAGAATATGCACCCGGCGTGCCCATCGATGTAGCCTCCACGCTGACCTACTTCGGCGGCGAAATGCTGGGCGCGTTCCTTGGCGCGGTGGTTTGCTGGGCAGCCTATAAGCAGCACTTCGACGCCGAGACGGAAGTCGCCAGCAAGCTGGCTGTCTTCTCCACCGGTCCCGCCATCCGCTCCACCCCGTGGAACCTGGTCACCGAGATCATCGGCACTTTCGTGCTTGTGTTCGTGATCCTCACTTTGGGCGGAACCCCCTCCGGGCTGGGCCCGCTGGCTGTCGCCCTCCTTGTTGTGGGCATCGGCGTTTCCCTGGGCGGTCCCACGGGCTACGCGATTAACCCAGCCCGCGACCTGGGTCCCCGCATTGCCCACGCGCTGCTTCCCATCAGGGGCAAGGGAACCAGCGACTGGAGCTACTCGTGGATTCCCGTAGTGGGACCGCTGGTGGGTGGAGCCCTGGGCGGGATTGTTGCCAAACTTGCTCCCATCATCATCACAGTCGCCGCCTGACCGTTCAGCAACCAAACCCTGCATACAGACAAGGACGTCAACATGAACCAGTATGTAATCGCCATTGACCAGGGCACCACCAGTTCCCGCGCCATCATCTTTGACCACAGCGGCAACATCGTCTCCTCCGGCCAGATGGAGCACGAACAGATCTTTCCGCAGGCGGGGTGGGTGGAGCACAACCCGGCCGAGATCTGGAACAACACCCGCGAGGTCATCGGCTCCGCCCTCTCCAAGGCGAACCTGACCCGCCACGACATCGCCGCCGTCGGCATCACCAACCAGCGTGAAACGGCAGTGGTGTGGGACAAGACCACGGGCGAGGCCGTATACAACGCCATCGTCTGGCAGGACACCCGCACGCAAAGCATCGTGGATGAGCTGTCGAAGGACGGCGGCCCGGAACGGTTCAAGCAGAAGGTAGGCCTTCCGCTGGCCACGTATTTTTCCGGCACCAAGATCAAATGGATCCTGGACAATGTCGATGGTGCCCGCGCCAAGGCCGAGGCCGGTGACCTGGTCTTTGGCAATACGGACTCGTGGGTCCTTTGGAACCTGACCGGAGGGGTGGATGGCGGAGTGCACGTCACCGACGTCACCAACGCCTCCCGCACCATGTTTATGGACCTCGACACGCTGAGCTGGGATGAGGAGATCCTGGGCATCTTTGGAGTCCCGCTGAGCATGATGCCGGCCATCAAGTCCTCGTCCGAGGTTTATGGCGCGGTGCACACCTCCCAGTTGCTGCGCGAAGTTCCGGTAGCCGGCATCCTCGGTGACCAGCAGGCGGCCACGTTCGGCCAGGCGGCGTTCGAGGCCGGTGAAGCCAAAAACACGTACGGCACCGGTTGCTTCCTGATCTTCAACACGGGCGAAGAGATCATCCACTCGAAGAACGGCCTGCTGACCACCGTGGGATACAAGCTCGGTGACGCCCCGACGCACTATGCGCTGGAAGGCTCCATCGCGGTCACCGGTTCCCTGATCCAGTGGCTGCGCGACAACCTGGGCCTCATCAGCAGCGCCCCGGAGGTGGAGACCCTCGCGGCTTCGGTCGAGGACAACGGTGGTGTGTACATCGTTCCGGCATTCTCCGGGCTCTTCGCCCCATACTGGCGTTCGGATGCCCGCGGTGCCATCGTGGGCCTCACGCGGTTCGTCAACAAGAACCACATCGCCCGCGCTGCCCTGGAGTCCACGGCGTTCCAGACCCGCGAGGTGCTGGACGCCGTGAACGCGGACTCCGGTGTGCCGCTCACCGAGTTGAAGGTCGACGGCGGCATGGTGGCAAATGATGCGCTGATGCAGTTCCAGGCAGACATCCTCGGCGTTCCGGTGATCCGGCCCAAGGTGGTGGAAACCACGGCGCTGGGTGCAGCCTACGCTGCGGGACTCGCCGTCGGGTTCTGGAAGGACCTCGGCGAACTGTCGGCCAACTGGTCTGAAGACAAGCGCTGGGAACCGCAGCTGGACCAGCCGGAGCAGGACCGCCAGATGCGCCTGTGGAAGAAGGCCGTCACGAAGTCCATGGATTGGGTGGACGAGGACGTGAAGTAGCTCAGCCGAGCCACAAAAAGCCCGCGGTCTCACCTTCGCAAGGAAGGCGGCCCCTGCCCCGCCCGTCCCCAGCTGCTCCCATACACTCGCAAGCTCGTGACGGGGCCCTCGCAGCTGTGGGCCCCCACGGGTGCCCACCACACCCGGGCGAGGGGCCGCCTCCCTTGCTCTGAGGGTACGGAGCCTCCCAGCGTCGTGGCTGACTTGCTTCAGTTCTCATTGGGAGCAGTTGGGGACGGTCTGGCGGGAGACGTTGGCCTATCTGTTGGTGACCACGCCTCAGTCGTCGTGGGTTATTACTACTCCGGCGTTGCCGTCTACAGTCACCATCTGGCCTGTTCGGAGGATGTGGGTGGCGTTGCCTGTGCTTACTACTGCGGGGATGCCGTATTCGCGGGCTACCAGGGACGCGTGGGCAGCCAGGTTGCCGCCGTCGGTCACAACTGCGGCGGCGTCCGCGAAAAGCGGGGTCCATGCCGGCGCCGTGGCTTTGGCCACCAGGACCTCGCCGGGCAGGAATCGGGCGAAGTCCTCGGGCCCGTCCACCACCCGCACCCGCCCCTGTGCCCGGCCCGGACTGGCCGGGTGTCCTACCAAGGCACCGGCCGGCAGGTTCCTGGTGCTGCGGGCAGAGTCTGCCATGCGATCGAAGGCATTGCCCAGCAGCGGCGGCATTTTCCCCAGCGCGAGCGGGGCGGCCAGCTTCCGCTGCCGGAGCCACTCCGTGCGGCGCCGGTCCACGGCGGCCTGCAGCGGCTTCCCGTCATCGCGGAGGGCGTCCAGTGTGAGGAAGTAGATGTCTTCGGGCGCCGCAATGATGCCGCTGTTATGGAGGCGGACGCCCAGTTCAGCGGCGCAGCGGCGCAGCAGCGGCCAGCCCAGGGTGAAGTCGCGGACCTGCTCCTCGCGGAGCAGTGCATAGCGCTGGGCGAGGCGCAGGATGGCATCAAACTTTTTCAGCCGGCGGGTTCCCTTCAGCACCGCACGGCACGCAGCTTCGGCAGCCCGTCGCCGGTCAGCGGCAACCGATGGGAGCGCTTGCTGTGCTTCGGCCTGTGTGACCTGGACGTGCAAAGGGAATTGTTCACCCGCCGTCGGGTGGTACCAGTCGATGCTGTAGACGGCATAGGGGACCTGGGCAGGCAGGGTGGGGGACAGGCCGCCCAGGAGGGCCTGGTAGCCCATCGCTTCGGGGGAACCCGGTATCGCCTTGGCCGCGAGCGCACTGGCCACATGCCGGCGCCAAAACCTGGCCAGTGCCATCTCCATTTTCCAGGCAGCGCCGCCGGTGGCCGCGAAGAACCAGAGATATTGCCCCGCTCTGTGCGCCACGTGGTCCACCAGGTCCATTAACTCCGGCACCGTGGCCGTTGCCGTGACGGTGGGCGGAGTATCGGCCAAGTGCCGATACTCCGGCAGGCACTCCGTGCGCCACTCCCGCTCGAGCGCACGCAAGACAGACCTGTCTGCCCCTGCAGGGTCGAATATTGGCCGCACTACGGAATTGAAGAAGTAAGGCACGGCCCGGCGTTCGCTGCCGAACAACAGATGCGGAAGAGCCAGCGGAGTCGGCGGGGACACGTAGTACCAACCGTTAACTTGCGCATAGCCCATGGGCACATCAATCCCTGCCGACCTGCGGACCGCCTCGTTGTAGGCCTCGTCCAGCTTCGGGATCACCCAGTCCATAAACAACGGCGTCACAGGCTCGGGCAGCCATTCGCCCAGACGGAAATTCCTGAGCCAGGAGCCTTTTCCGGGCGGCGCCCAGCTGACGGGGTCTGGGAGTGCGGTCATGGGCCGGGCTTGCAGGATGAATACCGTGCCCCCGTGGTCCACTGCCCACTCAATGTCCTGGGGGCAACCGAAATGCCCGGCGACCCGGGCCGCGGCGTTCGCCACCGCCGTCGCGCTTTCCACGGAGAGGACGCCCCCGGCGCCGCGGGCCAGAGCGGGACTTCCTGCGCGGGCGATCCATTCCTCGCCGGTCTCCACGCCGGAGACGAGCTCTTCAGCCAGGCCAGGGACGGCCGAGATGACGGTTTCAGTCCGGTCACCTGTTAGCGGGTTGGCAGTGAAGGCCACGCCGGCGGCCGCCGGATCCACCATCTGCTGGACGAGGACCGCCATGGCGTCAGCACCAATACTCGATTTACTGCCGCCGGATCCGGCAGTGATGGCCGATTCATAGGCCCGGATCCGGTCGGCGTTGGCCGAGTCGAAACAGCGCTGCACGGCTGCGGGAAGATCGGCTGGAGCCACATTGAGGTAACTCTCGTACATCCCGGCAAAGGAGGCGACCGGCAGGTCCTCGGCGGCGGCTGATGACCGGACCGCGTAAGGGCCGGGGCCGGCTGCCCGGGCAGCAGCCTTAAGGCTTTCCGCCGCCGCACTGGAGGACTGGCCGGACAGCAGCCCAAGAGCGGCCTTTGTCACCACGAAGCCACCGGGAACCGGGAAGCCAGCGGCCGAAAGGCTGGACAACGCCGCTGCCTTGCTGCCAACAGTCTCCCGGCTCCGGGCCGCCGGGGAGCCAAGAGGGGGAAGCAGGATGTCGTCGCCCACCAGTGTCACCGGTCCGGTCAGTTGTTGTGCCGTCAGTTGTAAACGCCGGCAGCAGGTTCGTGCGGGCTTCAGTCTATTCGCGCCGGGACTGCGCAGCCTAGGTCATTTTCACGGCGAGGCTCCTCCGTGGTGCGCTAAAGTATTCCTATGCGTGCGATCCTTCTGCTTAGCTAGCCGCCCGGTATCCGGAAACAACCGGAATGCCGAGCGGCCGCCCCTCCATGGAGAGGGGCTTTTGTGTGTCCGGGCAAGTTTCCCGGGCCGGCAGCAGAAGGGATCAGACCGTTGGGGCAGCACAGATGCCGCAACAGAACAGAAGAGGGCAGCAGTGAGCGTTCAGCCGGAGACAGAGACCGGAACAGCAGCAGTGGCGGCGGATACACCCGAGGAGGGTGCCTACAGCTTCGCGGCGATGGAGGCCAAGTGGCCGCAGGTGTGGGAAGACCTCAAGGTCTTCACCCCCGTGGACGACGGTTCCCGCGAGCGCCGTTACGTGCTGGACATGTTCCCCTACCCCTCGGGCGACCTCCACATGGGCCACGCCGAGGCGTTTGCGATGGGCGACGTTGTGGCTCGCTACCTGCGGCAGCAGGGCTACGACGTCCTGCACCCGATCGGCTGGGACTCCTTCGGCCTGCCCGCGGAGAACGCCGCCATCAAACGAAACGCCCACCCCAGCGAGTGGACGTACGCCAACATCGAGACCCAGGCGGCGTCCTTCAAGCGCTACGCCATCTCTGCTGACTGGTCCCGGCGAGTGCACACCTCGGACCCCGAGTACTACCGCTGGACCCAGTGGCTGTTCAAGCGCTTCTACGAGCGTGGCCTGGCGTACCGCAAGGATTCGCCGGTCAACTGGTGCCCCAAGGACCAGACCGTTCTGGCCAACGAACAGGTTGTCAACGGTGCCTGCGAACGCTGCGGCACTCCTGTCACCAAGAAGTCCCTGAACCAGTGGTACTTCAAGATCACTGAGTACGCCGACCGGCTGCTCGACGACATGGACGAACTGCGCGGCCACTGGCCCGAGCGTGTTTTGGCCATGCAGAAGAACTGGATCGGCCGCTCGGAAGGCGCGCACGTCAACTTTGTGATCGAGGCCGACGGCGGCAAGCCCGCCAAGGACGTCACAGTCTTCACCACCCGCCCGGACACCCTGTACGGCGCCACGTTCTTCGTGGTCGCAGCAGACGCGCCGATCGCCGTCGAACTCGTCACGGATGAGCACGCAGCCGCCCTGGACGCGTACCGCGAACAGGTCAAGGCGCTCACTGAAATCGAACGCCAGTCCACCGAACGTGAAAAGACCGGTGTCTTCACCGGCCGTTTCGCGGTCAACCCCCTGAATGGGGAGAAGCTGCCGGTCTGGGCCGCGGACTATGTCCTGGCCGACTACGGCACCGGCGCCATCATGGCCGTCCCGGCGCACGACCAGCGTGACCTCGACTTCGCCAAGACGTTCGACCTGCCCGTCCGCGCCGTGCTGGATACCGGCGAGGATGATCCCGCCGTTTCCGGCAAGGCCACGGCAGGGGAGGGGACTCTGATCAACTCGGGTGTTCTGGACGGACTGCCGAAGACGGAGGCCATCCCCGCTGCCATCGAGATGCTGGAGAAGCAGGGCACGGGCGAAAAGTTCGTCAACTTCCGCCTCCGTGACTGGCTCCTGAGCCGCCAGCGGTTCTGGGGGACCCCCATCCCCATCATTCACTGCCCCGCCTGCGGGGAAGTTCCCGTTCCGGATGAGCAGCTGCCTGTGACCCTGCCGGCAGACCTGCGCGGCGAGGACCTGTCCCCGAAGGGCACGTCACCGCTGGCTGCCGCCGAAGCCTGGGTCAACGTGGACTGCCCCAACTGCCACGGACCGGCGAAGCGTGACACTGACACCATGGACACCTTCGTGGATTCGTCCTGGTACTTCCTGCGGTTCGTCTCGCCGCAGTTCACCGACGGTCCCTTTGACCCGGCGAAAATCAACGAGTGGATGCCGGTCGGCCAATACGTCGGCGGCGTGGAGCACGCCATCCTGCACCTGCTGTATGCCCGGTTCTTCACGAAGGTCATCCACGACCTCGGCATGCTCGAGGCCGACGAGCCCTTCAGCGCGCTGCTCAACCAGGGCCAGGTCCTCAACGGTGGCAAGGCCATGAGCAAGTCGCTGGGCAACGGCGTGGACCTCGGCGAGCAGCTGGACAAGTACGGTGTGGACGCTGTCCGCCTGACCATGATCTTCGCCTCCCCGCCGGAAGACGACGTGGACTGGGCGGACGTTTCGCCGTCGGGATCCGCGAAATTCCTGGCCCGCGCCTGGCGCCTGGCGCAGGATGTCACCAGCGAGCCCGGTGTTGACGCCGCGTCCGGTGACCGTGCGCTGCGGTCCGTCACACACCGCACCATCGCCGACGCCGCCGCGCTGCTGGACAACAACAAGTTCAACGTGGTGGTCGCCAAGCTGATGGAGCTGGTCAACGCGACCCGCAAAACCATCGACGCAGCCGCCGGTGCCGGCGGGGCCGATCCCGCCGTGCGCGAGGCGGCGGAGGCAGTCTCCGTGATCCTCAGCCTGTTCGCGCCGTACACAGCGGAGGACATGTGGAACGTCCTGGGCCATCCCGCCTCGGTGGCGAACGCCGGCTGGCCCGCCCACGACGAAGCGCTGCTGGTCCAGGAGACCGTCACCGCTGTGGTCCAGGTCCAGGGCAAGGTCCGGGACCGGCTCGAGGTCTCCCCGGACATCAGCGAGGATGAACTGCGCGAACTGGCCCTGGCCAGCGAAAACGTGCAGCGCGCCATGGACGGCCGCGGCATCCGCACGGTGATCGTGCGGGCGCCTAAACTGGTGAACATCGTCCCGGCCTAATACCAGGCAAGGGCTGCGCACCGGCCGCCGGATCCACCCGGCGGCCGGCCTGAAACCAGGAGGCCTCTTGCCCGACCGTGACGCCGCCGCATGGCTCTGGCTCCGGGAGCGGCTCGCTGCCCTCCGCCCCGCGGCGCGCCCGGGCGCCCCGACGGAGGCGGCCGCCGTCGTCGTGGTCCGCACTGCCGTGGTGACCGATTCCGCGTCCGCGCTGCCGGCAGACTGGGTGGCCGCGTGTGCCTCTGAAGGCCTGCTGACCGTGATTCCGATGCCCGTGATGGTGGGCGAAGAAATCTACGGCGAGGGCGAAGACGACATTACCGAAACGATCGCACTGGCCCTGGCCAGCGGCAAATCAGTCAAGACCTCCCGCCCGTCACCTGGCCAGTTTGAACAGGCCTTCCTCGCCGCCGAGCGCCGGGGGTACGAGGCCGTTGTCTGCATCCACATTTCCGGCGGCCTATCCGGCACAGCCGATGCTGCCCGGCTCGCGGCGGGCCGCGTGAACATACCGGTGGAGGTCCTCGACTCCGGGACGGTGGGCATGGCGCTGGGGATGGGCGTCCAGAGCGCCGTCACCGCCGCGGCTGCGGGACTGGAGGCCGCTGCGGTCAGCGCGGCAGCGACGGAGGAGCTGGCGCGGACCAAGGTCTACTTCTATGTTCCCAGCCTCGAGCAGCTGCGCCGGGGCGGACGGATCGGGGCCGCCGCCTCGCTGCTGGGGACGATGTTCGCCATCAAACCCATCCTCGCAGTGGACGGCGGCAAGATCGTTCCGCTGGAAAAGGTCAGGTCCGCAGCCAAAGCCATCGCCCGGCTCGAGGAGATCGTCGCAGCCGACGCCGCGTCCCGTCCCGATGGGCTGGTCCGCCTTGCCGTCCACCATTTCGGGAATCAGGGGGAGGCTGAAGGGTTGGCGGCCAGACTTGCAGCTGCCCTCCCCGGCTGTCCGGCAGCTCAGATTAGTTCCCTGCCCGCGGTCCTGGCCGCCCACGCGGGACTGGGTGTGCTGGCGGTCATCGTGGGGGAAAGCGCCCCGCCTCCCGTGGAGCCGGAGCTCCCCGCGATTTCCACATAGACCCGACCCGCCCTGTCACTGGAGGCGATGCTTCCCCTTCGTTGGGGCAATCGCTGTTGGCCCGGATCGCGTGATTCCCGGTCATTTTCGTAAGACGGCGTCCGGGGCCTGCGGGGTGGTGATCGGGTCGGCATGGCGGTGCACGAGCGCCCACGTGATGCCTTCGAGGCGATAAATGCTCGTTACTCGGAGCTCAAATGGCGATACTTTGTCACCTCCTCCGACCTTGGCCTGCCAGTGTTCTATGTCCAGGAAGCACGCGAGATCGGTAGTGACGTGCTTGGTGAGTGCATCAAAAGCCGTGACGCGTCCATCTTTGAATCGGGCTGCGGCTGAATCGAGGGCCTCTGATACCCGCTCCCAACCCACGACCGGAGGTCCCCAGGGATTTGCAAGGGAGACATCTCTGCTGTGGGAGAAAATGGCCTTGGCGGGTGCTGGGTCGCCTTTAGCAAACTGATTTAAGGCTTGATGAAACTGGTCGATGACCTCGTCGAGCTGCATGTTCCCACCTTCTGACTCATAGGGGCGCCTCAGGTAAGCGAATCTTAGCGGCTCATGCCCAGCCCGTCACAGGCCTCCCGTGGAGCCGGAGCCGCTTTCCACATAGGAGAGTCGTGGCCTGTCACAGGCGGCTTGGTGTCCCTAGCGTTGAGTGCATGTCACGCCGGGACGCTGGAACACGCCAAGGGTCCCGGCATGCCCGGGACCGGCTGCAGTCCACGCTGGGGGACGGCACGGGGCTTCTGACCGACGGTGGCGGGAAGGCTTTTGAGTACGACGGCGGCTCTCAGGTTGTGAGCGCGGGTCCTGTTCCCAAATCCGATGGCGCGGACGTGGCCGGCACGGGAGGGGTTGGGCCGGCACTCAGGTGGCGGGTTGGCCTGCCCGTGGCCCTGCTGATCGCGGCCCTCGCGGTGGTGGGCGGCGCATGGTTCTGGACGCAGGTGGCCGCCGGTCAGCCCCAGGTGCTGCCACTCAGTGAGGTGTCGGACCAGGAAAGCGGGCCCTCCGTCGATGGGGAAACGCCGGGACAGGAAACAGACCGCGCAGGGCCGCCTGAAGTGCCCGGGGAGAGTACTCAGGCCGGTACGGTCATCATCCATGTGGCCGGTGCCGTGGCCGTTCCCGGAGTGGTGCAGTTGCCCGCCGGCAGCAGGGTGCACCAGGCCCTCGCGGAGGCAGGCGGCGGCACGCCCTCAGCAGACCTGAACCGGCTCAACCTTGCCGCGGTGCTGGTGGACGGGCAGAAGCTTTATGTACCGCTGCCGGGTGAAGACGTCCCGGCGGACTCCGGCGGCGGCGCAGCGGGGGCCGCGGCGGCGGATCCTGGCGGTGGCTCCGCCGCCGGTGGGGCCAAAGTCAACCTCAATACGGCAGGCGTCGAAGAACTCGACGCCTTGCCCAAAGTGGGGCCCGTACTGGCCCAGCGGATCGTGGACTGGCGGAAGGAGCACGGCCTGTTCAAGTCCGTTGAGGAACTCGACGCCGTCGATGGCGTGGGGCCCAAAATGCTCGAAACACTGCTTCCGCTGGTGGGTATCTGAGATGGTTCAACGGAGTCCGTGGAGCCGCTTTGTCGACTCGGCAGTTGAAGGACCGGCCGTGTGCGAGCCGACGGTTCAGCGGTCAGCGGTGCAACGGCCGGCCGTTCGCCGGGAGACTGCCAGGCTGGCGGATCATGTCCGGAAGAAGTTGAGAGGTGAAGAAGAATCGACCGCTCCTGCTGATGCTCCACGCCGGCGCACCGACGTCCGGCTGGGGCTGCCTGCACTGCTTGTCTGGGGCACCGCCGTGGCCGGAGTCTGGCTCACCCCCGGGATGCTGGCGTTGCTGTGCAGCATCTTGCTGGTCCTGGCAGTCGTCCTCCTGGCCATGTCTGCACGCGCCAGGAAGCCCTGGGCCCGCCGCAGGAGCTTCCTGACCACCACTGCTGTGGCCCTGATGCTGGCAGCAGCGGCAGCCGCGCACTCAGCGGTCCCCTCTTCGCAGCGGCACGACGGACCACTCGCGGAAGCGGTCGCTTCCGGAAAGTCGGTGGTTGCGGTCCTGGAGATTACGGGTTCCCCGCGCGCCCTGACGCTGCCGGGACAGGCAGGGACGCCTGAACGGTGGTCGGTCCCGGCCCGGACCGAGGAAATGACGGTCAGCGGCAATGTTATCCGCACGCGGGCCGAGCTCGTGGTGATGGGCGGCCGCGGCTGGAACAACGTTGTCCCGGGGCAAATGGTCCGGACCGCCGGCAAGCTGAGGTCACCCGAGCCGGCCCAACAGGAAGCGGCCATCCTGGCGGCGTCGATGGCGCCGGGCGCTGTTGCCGCAGGGGATGCCAGTGCCGCTGCCGATTCTGATGCGGGCCCAATCTGGCAGGTGGTGGCCAAGGAGCTGAGGGGCCGTTATGTCGCCGCAGCCTCGTTCCTGGCGCCCGATCCCCGCGGTCTCCTCCCTGGCATGGTCACCGGTGATACGTCGGCGCTGGACGAAGGCCTCAATGCTGCCATGAAGACGGTGGGCATGACCCACCTGACCGCCGTCAGCGGAGCCAACTGCAGCCTGGTCCTGGGCGCCCTGCTGGTCGCGGCCCGGAGCCTCCGGCTCCCCAGGCTCCCGGCGGCGGGACTGGCGCTGGCCGGGCTGGGGATGTTCGTGGTGCTGGTTGGCCCTGATGCCAGTGTGCTTCGCGCGGCGTTGATGGGTTCGATCGCCATCGCCTCGCTGGCTGGCGGGCGGGTAGGACGCGGCCTGAGCTTCCTTTGCCTCGCCGTGATTGGCCTCCTGCTGATCGACCCGGGCCTGGCGGCCAGCTTCGGTTTTCTGCTGTCGGTCCTGGCAACGCTGGGGATCATCGTCCTGGGCCCTCCGATGATGGAATGGACTCCCGCGGTTGTTCCGCGCTGGGCGGCGGCAGCCTGGGCCGTGCCGCTCTCGGCCCAGCTGCTGTGTGGCCCCGTCATTGTGCTGCTGCAGCCGCAGTTCTCCACGTACTCCCTGCTCGCGAATATGGTGGCCGCGCCGCTAGTGGCACCGGTGACCCTTCTGGGGACGGCTGCCGTGCCCCTGGTGTTGTGGCTGCCCTGGCTGGCCACCGCCCTGATCGCCGTCGCAGGAACATTCAGTGCAGGTGTGGCGGGGATTGCCAGGACGGCGGCGGGCCTGCCCGGAGCGTCCTTGCCCTGGCCCGAAGGGCCGTTTGGTCTCGTCACGATGGTGCTGCTGTCCGTGCTGACTCTTGCCGGCGTCTGGGCGGCCGTCCGACCGCGTCAGCTGGTGCGGTTGGTGTTCGCTCTGCATGCCCGGACGGTGGTGCTGCTGGAGTTCGCAGAGAGGAACGTAGTGACCGGTGGGAAGCGTTCCCCGCTTCCCGCGCGTTTCCCGCGTCCAGCCAGGCGCTGCGGTGTCCGCGGCTTGGAGGCGGGCGCCGGCCGTGGCAGGCTTAGACACTGCACCAGAATTTCCGGGAGGAATCCACCATGGCGGCTGCCCAAACCACACGAACCAAAACGACGGCGTCGAATGTTGCCTCCTGGCGGGACGTAACCCCCGCGGGGGTTGTCCTGGTGGGCGGACCCGAGGAGTACCTCGGCATCCGCGCCATGGACCACCTCCGCTCACAGGTGCGGGCGGCGTTCCCCGACGTTGAAGTAAGCCGCCTGGCGGCGGGCAGCTATGAGCCGGGCGCGCTTGCCATGAACGTCAGCCCCTCGCTCTTCGGTGAGCGCAAACTGATCGAGGTGGAGGGCGTTGAAAGCATGAACGATGCCTTTCTCGCCGATGCCCTCGCCTACGTGGCGCACCCTGAGCCTGACGCAGTCCTGGTCCTGCGCCATGCCGGGGGAGTCCGGGGCAAGAAACTCCTCGACGCCATCAAAGCCGGTGGCTGGCCGGTGGTCGACTGCCAGCCACTGAAAAAGGACGCGGACAAGGCGGCGTTTGTGGCCTCAGAGTTCAGGGCCGCAGGCCGGAAGATCACCTCTGACGGAGTGCAGTCGCTGGTCAACGCCGTCGGCGCCAACCTTTCGGAACTCGCGGCGGCCTGCAGCCAGCTGATCGCGGATGCCACGGGAGCGGTGACCCCGGAGCTGGTGGACCGTTATTACGGTGGTCGGATCGAAGCCACGGCATTCAAGGTGGCCGATGCGGCGATGGCCGGCAACGGCCCGGTGGCGCTGTCCACGCTCCGGCACGCCCTGGCCACCGGAGCTGATCCGGTTCCCTTGGTTGCGGCGCTGGCAGCCAAGCTGCGGACGGTGGCAAAGGTGGCCGGTGCGCAGGGATCCTCAGCGCAAATCGCCAGGGACCTGGGTATGCAGCCCTGGCTGGTGGAGCAGGCCCAGCGAGATGTTCGCCGCTGGACGCCAGATGGCCTGGTCCGCGCCATCCAGGCCACGGCCGAAGCCGATGCCCAGGTGAAGGGACTCTCGCGTGATCCGGTCTACGCCGTTGAACATGCGGTGACGGTCATCGCCACCTCCGTGCAGCGGCACTAACGCGGGGCTAAGGCGATCTGGTCTTAAGAGTTGAGGCCGGCACCCATTGGGTGCCGGCCTCAATCATCAGTTCTGGTGAACTGGAAACCTTACAGTGCGTTGACCTTCTTGGAGATCGCCGACTTGCGGTTTGCTGCGTTGTTCTTGTGCAGAACACCCTTGCTGACAGCCTTGTCCAGCTTGCGGCTGGCGGTAAGCAGGGCAGCAGCAGCTGCATCCTTGTCGGTGGACTCAACGGCGGTGTTGACAGCGCGGATGGCCGTCTTCAGCTCAGACTTGACTGCGTTGTTGCGCAGGCGGGCCTTCTCGTTGGTGAGGATGCGCTTCTTCTGGGACTTGATATTAGCCACGTGTGAACTCTCTTTTTAATGCGGAAATGGTCTAGAGGGCTTTCAGATTGGCCATTGACTGAGCGGCGTGGGGATACCTATGGCGACCAACCATGAGTGGCCGTCGACCTGCACGGACACACAGCTATAAAGAATAGCAGAACCCCTGGTGGCTGGCCATTTAGGAAGGCTATTTCCAGCTGTGTCGCCGGCGCAGCCCCGCAGCCACCAGATCGAAGTGCTGCCGGTCCAGGACTGCACCTTCGCGCCGGATGGCGTCCGGGGTGATCTGCAGGATCCGGCTGAGGTTCGCTTCGCTGGGCCGCTGCTGCCGGTCCCAGCTGCCGGTGCCAATGTCCACGTAGTCGTCGGAACGCCGGCCGTCATGGTCGTGGTCCCTGCTCGTCAGCATCAGGGCCAGCAGATACCCGCCGTTCTTGCCGACCAGCAGAACCGGCCGGTCCTTGCCCCGGTTGTGATCCTCTTCATAGGGCACCCAGGCCCACACGATCTCACCCGGATCGGGGCTGCCGTCGGGCTGTGGAGCGTAGCGAATGGCCGAAACACCCTGGAAGTCCCCGGGATACCCATTGGGCCGTACCGCCCGGACAGGCGTCTGGCGCGCAGAGGCCGGAGCATTCTGTCCTGCAGGGCCGGCAGCGCCCGAGCGCAATTTTTGCAGGACCCTGACTGATGTCCGGACGGCGTTGGCCAGTGAGCGGAAGTTGATAGGCATGGGGAAAACAATATCGCCGGACAGCAGCGCATGTTTGCCGCTGGATGCAGTGCGTTGCGCCCGGACGTGGGACACTGGAGGTTCCAAATGTGCGGCCTGTCCGCAGGGTGCTTTGAGTGCGCCCTGGCACGGGCCGCGTCACTGCCAACAGTAAGGACCCTGCGTGTCTCCCATGGCCCGCACCGCCCCGGTGCCTGCCGCGACAGATCCGGCCATCATCCGGAATTTCTGCATCATCGCGCACATTGACCACGGTAAATCCACCTTGGCAGACCGCATGCTGCAGTTCACCGGCGTGGTTCAGTCCCGCGACATGAAGGCCCAGTATCTGGACCGCATGGATATTGAGCGCGAACGCGGCATCACCATCAAGTCACAGGCCGTCCGGATGCCGTGGGAACTTGAGGGCACCAGCTACGCGCTGAACATGATTGACACCCCCGGCCACGTGGACTTTACCTATGAGGTTTCCCGCTCCCTGGCTGCCTGCGAGGGCGCAATCCTGCTGGTGGACGCAGCCCAGGGCATCGAGGCACAGACCCTCGCCAACCTGTACCTGGCGATGGAGAACAACCTCACCATCATCCCGGTCCTGAACAAGATCGACCTTCCGGCAGCACAGCCCGAAAAATACGCCGCAGAGCTGGCCAGCCTGATCGGTGGCGACCCCGAAGACGTTCTCCGCGTCTCCGGCAAGACCGGCATGGGCGTCGAAGTTCTGCTGGACAAGATCGTCCGCGACCTGCCTGCCCCTGTGGGCAACCCGGACGCCCCTGCACGCGCCATGATTTTCGATTCGGTCTATGACACCTACCGCGGCGTGGTCACCTACGTCCGTGTGGTGGACGGCATGCTCCACCCACGTGAACGCATCCAGATGATGTCCACCCGCGCCACCCACGAACTCCTCGAGATCGGTGTGAGCTCCCCGGAACCCACCCCCTCCAAGGGCCTGGGCGTGGGAGAGGTGGGTTACCTCATCACCGGTGTTAAGGACGTGCGCCTGTCCAAGGTCGGCGATACCGTCACCAACCTTGCCAAGCCGGCCGCTGAATCCCTGCCCGGCTACGCCGATGCCAAGCCCATGGTCTTCTCCGGCCTGTATCCGCTGGACGGCACAGACTACCCGGTGCTCCGCGATGCGCTCGAGAAGCTGATGCTCAACG
Organism: Pseudarthrobacter sulfonivorans; assembly: GCF_031454915.1. Classification (GTDB taxonomy): domain Bacteria; phylum Actinomycetota; class Actinomycetes; order Actinomycetales; family Micrococcaceae; genus Arthrobacter; species Arthrobacter sulfonivorans_C. Next base: position 140,418 of record NZ_JAVDRS010000005.1, read on the forward strand.
ACGCCGCACTGGTGTACGAGCCCGAAACGTCGGCGGCGCTGGGCTTCGGCTTCCGCGTAGGCTTCCTGGGCCTGCTCCACCTCGAAATCACCCGCGAACGCCTTGAGCGCGAATACAACCTTGACCTCATCTCCACCGCCCCCAACGTGGAGTACGAGGTCACGCTGGAGGACAAGAAGGTGGTCCATGTGACCAACCCCAGCGAGTACCCCTCCGGCAAGATCGCCGAAGTCCGCGAGCCGATGGTGTCCGCCACCATCCTGGCGCCGAACGAATTTGTGGGCGCCATCATGGAGCTCTGCCAGAGCCGGCGCGGCGTCATGGGCGGTATGGACTACCTGTCCGAGGACCGGGTGGAAATCCGGTACCGCCTCCCGCTGGCCGAAATCGTCTTCGACTTCTTCGACATCCTTAAATCCAAGACCCGCGGCTACGGCTCGCTGGACTGGAAGGCCGATGGCGAGCAGGTGGCTGACCTGGTCAAGGTGGACATCATGCTCCAGGGCGAACAGGTGGATGCCTTCTCTGCCATCACGCACCGTGACAAGGCCTACTCCTACGGCGTGATGATGACCACCAAGCTGCGTGAGCTTATTCCGAGGCAGCAGTTCGAGGTGCCCATCCAGGCCGCGATCGGCTCGCGCATCATCGCCCGCGAAAGCATCCGGGCCATCCGCAAGGACGTCCTGGCCAAGTGCTACGGCGGTGACATCTCCCGTAAGCGCAAACTTCTGGAAAAGCAGAAGGAAGGCAAGAAGCGCATGAAGATGGTGGGCCGTGTGGAGGTTCCCCAGGAGGCCTTCATCGCTGCGCTGACCACGGACGAGTCCAAGGACAAGGCCAAGAAGTAGTGATGACAGTGGCCCCAACCTCGCGAGGCCCACGCAATGCCTAGCGTTCTTCCCCTTGGCGACCCGGCGCCGTCGGATGGCCTGCTGCCCGCCCAAGCGGCGGAAGGTGCGGTGGTCCGGAACTTCGGGTTGTACGTGCACATCCCGTTCTGTGCTGTCCGCTGCGGATACTGCGATTTCAACACCTACACGGCCACCGAACTGGGTGGCGGCGCGTCCCAGGACGCCTACGCGGACACTGCCATCTCCGAAGTCAGGCTTGCCGCCGGGGTCCTCACGGACTCGAGGCTCCCCGCCAGGCCATTGAGCACAGTGTTCTTCGGTGGCGGTACGCCCACGCTGCTCCCGGCCGAAGACCTCGCGCGGATCCTGAGTGCTGCCATCGGAGAGTGGGGACTGGAGGACGGCGCCGAAGTCACCACCGAAGCGAACCCCGATTCCGTTACGCCCGCATCCCTTGCGCTGCTGAAGAACGCAGGCTTCACGCGCGTTTCCTTCGGTATGCAGTCAGCCGTGCCGCGTGTGCTCAAGGTCCTGGACCGCACGCACACACCCAGCCGCGTGCCGCAGGTGGTGCAGTGGGCGCGCGAGGCCGGACTGGCCGTGAGCCTGGATCTGATCTACGGAACGCCGGGCGAGTCACTGGACGACTGGCGGTACTCCCTGGAGACCGCGTTGTCCTACGAGCCGGACCATATCAGCGCCTATGCGCTGATCGTGGAGGATGGCACCAAGCTGGCCGCGCAGATCCGGCGGGGCGAAGTCCCGGGGATCGACGACGATGACCACGCCGACAAGTACGAACTCGCGGACCAGCTGATCGGCGAAGCAGGACTCAGCTGGTACGAGGTCAGCAACTGGTCCCGGACGCCGGAGCAGGCCTGCCGGCACAATCTCGCCTACTGGCGCGGGGATGACTGGTGGGGCATCGGCCCCGGTGCGCATTCGCACGTTGGTGGTGTGCGCTGGTGGAACGTCAAGCATCCCACTGCCTATGCCGGGCGGCTTGCGCAGGGGCTGTCGCCGGCTGCCGGGCGCGAAACGCTCGACGCCGAAACCCGGGACATGGAGCGCGTGATGCTTGAGGCCCGGCTCGTTTCGGGTCTGGCCATCCCATCGCTGGGGGAGTCGGGCCGCCATGCGGTGGCCGGTCTGATTGCCGAGGGCCTCGTGGAGGCACCGGCTGCCTTCGCTGGAAAGTTGATTCTCACCCTGAAGGGCCGCCTGCTGGCCGACGCCGTGGTCCGAAGGATCCTGCCGGACTAACGCTTAGAGCCACCAACCTGGGCCCACGCCCGCAGGGAGCCGGTGCGGACTTGCGAGGTTAAGGTGCGGGTGGGGACGGGTCACTCCCGGCCCAATACAGTGCGATCATCGGGCGGGTAGTGACCCCGCGTTGCCGTTTGGGTGGCTTACTTAATCCAGCGCAGGTTGAACTGGTACCGGTGCGGCTGTCCCTTGTTGACGTGGATGCCGGCGGCCACCGAGAAACAGGTCAGGGCAATCCAGATCAGGGTAGCGATGACGGCAAAAATGTTCCCTACCACCGGAATGAACACCAGGATGTTAGCCACCAGGGCCGCGACGGTAGGCGGCAGGCTGAAGTTCAGCGCTTCCTTCGACTCCTGCGCGGTGAACGGCCCGCGTTCACGGAAGATCAGGTAGATCAGCAGGGACGGTACACAGCCGAGGATCCCGCCAAAGTGTGCCAGCGTGGCCCATTGACGGTCTTCGCTGGCCGTGAGGGGCAACGCATTTGCAGGAACGCCCTGATACTCGGAACGGCCTTGGTCGTCCCGGTGCTCGCGTGCGTTTTGTGCCACGGTTTCTTCCTTCGAAAGTGCAATGGTGCTGGTTTGGAGAATGCCGGTTTACTGCAGTCACAGCCTCCGCAGTACCAAGAATACTGGTTCGGCTGCCAAATGCTGCGGTCGGCGGCGGGTATTCGGCCGGACAGGTCCCGCTGCAGCTACGGCGCCGTCAGGAAGTCGATGACTTCCTCCACGCGCCCGAGCAGTGACGCTTCCAGATCTGCGTAGCTGCGGACAGCACCCAGCAGCTTCTGCCAGCCAAGGCCGATGTCCTCTTTGGTCGAGTGCGGCCAGCCGAATGCTGCCAGGATGCCGGTTTTCCAGTCCTGTCCGCGGGGCACCACAGGCCACTGGTCAATGCCGAGTACCGCCGGCCGGATGGCCTGCCACACATCGACGTAAGGGTGTCCGACGATCAGCACGTTACCGGCGGCGCCGGGGGAAGCCATCACCCCTGCCGCGATGCGCCACTCTTTGGAGTCCGGCACCAGGTGGTCCACCAGGACGCCCAACCGTCGCCCGGGACCGGGGCCGAACGCGGCCACCGCCCCGGCAAGGTCATCGATGCCGTGCAAAGGCTCGACGACGATGCCCTCCACCCGAAGATCGTCACCCCAGACCTTTTCCACGAGTTCGGCGTCGTGCTTTCCCTCCACCCAGATCCTGCTCGCCTTCGCCACCTGGGCACGCTGGCCGGCCACCCGGACTGAGCCGGACGCTGTGCGGCCGGCAGGTACGGCGGGGTTCTGCCTGGGCGCCGGGGGCATCAGCCTGATGGGCCGGCCTTCCAAAAGGAAACCGAACCCAAGCTTGAAAGAACGTGACTTGCCCCGCCGGTCCTCAAGGGCAACCACGTGCATGCCGCCGGACTTCTCCACCCGGGTCACCGCTCCCACCCAGCCGGACTGGGCGTCTTCGAGGACCATGCCGCGTTCCACTGGAACCTCGGGGAGTTCATTCCGGATGGGCGCGGTGATCTCCTGCGGACCCCAGTTCTGGTAATGCATGGATTGCTTCCGCCTTGCGCTAGATCCTGCCCCGGAATGTTCGCCCGGAGCGGTACCAATGCTAACAACGGGGTGAGTCATATTAGACTGTTAGCACTTAGGCATGTCGAGTGCTAACGAGGCCGAGCTTTGCCGTGATGATTATGGCGCAACCATGGATGGAGGTGGAGTGTGAGCGAGCCGCGCAAACTGGAAGTACTGCGTGCCATCGTGGAGGACTACGTGCACTCCCGCGAGCCCGTGGGTTCCAAGGCCCTGGTTGAACGCCACCACTTGGGCGTGTCCAGCGCAACCATCCGCAACGACATGGCGGCCCTGGAAGACGAAGGCCTGATCACCGCTCCGCACACCAGCGCAGGCCGGATCCCTACGGACAAGGGCTACCGGCTGTTTGTGGACCAGATTTCCGCAGTCAAGCCGCTCTCGCCGGCGGAACGCAAGGCCATCCAGTCTCTGCTGGAGGGCTCGGATGATCTCGACGACGTCCTGGACAGGACTGTCCGGCTGCTGTCTCAGCTGACCAATCAGGTGGCCGTGGTGCAGTACCCGCATCTGAGCCGGGCCACCATCCGCCACATTGAATTTGTTCTCCTCGCGCCCCGTCAGGTCTTGCTGGTGCTCATCGCCACCACAGGCAAGGTGGAACAGCGGGTGATCGACGTCGGCCAGGACCTGGGTGAGGACGCCATCGCCGCCCTGCGGACGCACTTCCTCAGCTCGCTGGCCGGCACGCCGCTGAGCCGGCTGGGCCAGTCGCTGCCGGGTGTGGTTTTCTCCGTCGCCCCTGGCCAGCGTGCAGCTGCCCAGGCGCTGGCTCACGGGCTGGAAACGCTCGCCCACAGCAGCCGCGAGGACCGCATGGTGATGGCCGGGACCGCGAACCTGGCCAGGTCCAACGTGGATTTCCCCCTCAGTATCGGTCCGGTGCTCGAAGCCCTGGAAGAACAGGTGGTCTTGCTTCGCCTGCTCAGTGACATGGCGCAGGACCCGCGTGGTGTGACGGTGAGTATCGGCCGGGAAAACCCCTACGACGGGCTCGCCGAAGCCTCAGTGGTGGCCACTGCCTACGGACCGGACAGCACAGCCAAGGTCGGTGTCCTGGGTCCCACCCGGATGGACTATCCCACCACCATGGCCGCGGTCAGGGCAGTAGCCCGTTATCTGTCAAGAATTCTGGGTCCGTAACCGCCGGTCCAGGCACGAAGAGCAGTCCCGGCAGCATGGCTGCCGGCAGTACAACAGGGAAGAGATACGAACTTTGAGCAGCCACTACGACGTCCTCGGAGTCTCGCCGGAAGCCACCGGAGAAGAGATCAAGAAGGCCTACCGCAAGCTGGCCCGCACCCTTCACCCGGACGTTAACCCCGGGGACGATGCGTCGGACCGCTTCAAGGCCGTGACCCACGCCTACGAGGTACTTTCGGACCCCCAGAAGCGCCGCGTTTATGACACCACAGGCAATGAGAACGGCACCGACAACGGCTTCGGTGGCGGCGGATACGCCGGCCAGGGCTTCGCCTTCCAGGACATCTTCGACACGTTCTTTGGCGCCGGCGGAACGTCCGGGCCCGCGTCCCGGGTCCGCCGCGGCCAGGATGCCCTCATCAGCGTACGGATCGAACTCCGCGATGCCGTGTTCGGTGTCAACCGGAAACTTGAAGTGGACACCGCTGTCACCTGCCCCACCTGCAACGGCTCATGCTGCCGCGAAGGCAGCCACCCCGAACGCTGCGATATCTGCGGCGGCAGCGGCCAGGTCCAGCGCGCTGTGCGCTCCATTCTGGGCCAGGTCATGACGGCGGCCCCGTGCGGCAGCTGCGAAGGTTTTGGGACGGTTATCAAGGATCCCTGCAACGAGTGCAGCGGCCAGGGCCGCATCCGCAGCCGCCGGTCACTCACCATTAAGGTGCCTGCCGGCGTCGCAACGGGTACGCGCATCCAGCTGTCCGGGCAAGGGGAGGCGGGTCCGGCCGGCGGGCCCTCCGGCGACCTGTACGTCGAGATCCGGGTCAACAATGACCCCACCTATGTCCGTGACGGTGATGACCTGCACGCGACGCTCCACATTCCGATGACGGCAGCTGCCCTGGGCACCGAAGTGTCGCTGGAAACCTTTGACGGGCTTCAGGAGATCGACGTCAAGGCAGGAACCCAGGCGGGCGAGGTCATCACGCTCCGCGGGCTGGGCGTCACCCACCTGCGGGGCTACGGCCGCGGGGACCTGATGGTCCACCTGCAGGTAGAGACGCCGGCGAAGCTGGACCCAGCGCAGGAGGACCTCCTCCGGCAGCTGGCCAAGTTGCGCGGGGAACAGTTCACCGAGGGAAAGCTCACGGCCAGCGGCGGCGTCTTCGCCAAGCTGCGGGACCGGCTCGGTAACCTGTAGCGGTGAGCAACCCCGTCTTCTTCAGCGGCGCCGGCTCTCTGGACCAGCTGTTTCCTGGGGCCCGCTACACCCTTAGCGGTCCTGAGGCCCGCCATGCCGTCACGGTTAAACGACTGGCCCCGGGTGAACGCGTCGACATTGCGGACGGGGCCGGAAAGCGGCTCACCGGAACGGTCGTCGCGGCATCGCCGGCCGAACTCACCGTCGAATGTGCCGAACTGGCTGTGGAACAACAGCCTGACATCCGGCTGGTCCTGGTCCAGGCCCTGGCCAAAGGCGACCGCGATGAACTCGCGGTGGAAACCGCCACGGAATTAGGGATCGACGCCGTTGTGCCCTGGCAGTCGGAACGTTCGATTGTGCGCTGGAAGGGTGAGCGCGCCGCCAAGGCCCATGCCAAATGGCAGTCCGTGGTCACGGCAGCCGCCAAGCAGGCGCGGCGCGCCTGGATCCCGGAGGTGCGCGCCGCCGTCGAGACCCCGGGCCTGGTTGCCGCCGTGGCGGCAGCGGACCTCGCGGTGATCCTCCACGAAGACGCGGTCCGGCCACTCCGTGCAGTGCTGGAGGCGTGGCACGCCACAGAGCCGCTGGCGGGCGTCCGGGAAATCCTGCTCATCGTTGGCCCGGAGGGCGGAATCAGTCCCCGCGAAGTGACCCGGCTGTGCGATGCCGGTGCTGTGACGGCCCTCCTTGGACACCATGTCCTGCGGTCATCCACAGCGGGACCTGCAGCCGTTGTGCTGGCCAGCGATGTGTTGGGACGCTGGAGCATCCCGCAACCCTGAGGGCTAGCTGACGTTGAAGTTCCGTGTGTCCGCGTTTGGTTCTTCGCCGGTGCCGCCGTCCGTTTGGGACACACGGAGCTCATAGCTGCCGGAGGAGAGGCTCAGGGCCAGGGTGAACACGCCGGACTGGGCGGCGTCTGTCCCGGCCGTGGTCTCGCCGGTCAGGTACGGGGTCTTGTCCCCGTTCCCGGCGGTCCGAAGGATCTGCCAGCGGAGCTTGCCGCCCGGAACGGTGCTGCGGCCAGTGATCTTGACACTGCCGCCGGCAATGTCTGTACCCTCCTGTGGATCAATGATCCACACAGGCGCCACCATGCCGGCGGCGCGTGACATCGGAGCACCCAGCTGGATGTGGTCAAAGGCAACATAGTCCGTGTGGCTGTCCACGAGGACGCGGACCTGAATCTGCTGCCCGGAGTCGATCAGGCCCGAACTGGCCGCCGCTGCGGTGGCGGTAAAGACCAACTGCTGGACGGCCCGGACAGCCATCTCGGCGTCGACATTGCTGTTGAAGGCATCCTCGGAGACATCGACAGTGATGACGTTCTTTCCGGAGATCGACGTTGCCAGCTTCGTGGGACTCTGCCACGGAGTGAAGAAATCGGGGTCCAGCGGCTTATCGGACATCATGGCCCGCAGTGCACGCGTCACAGGGTTCTCCTGTTCCGGGACGTCCCGGAACTCCCGGTAGAGGAAAGCGTTGCCGTCGCTGCGGCCAATCCAGTACACGGGGGCCTTGTTCGACGACTGCGTGGTCTCCAGGGGAGCGCTGGTGGAGGGCACGCCGGCCGAGCCGGTGGCGTCAGTGCCGGAATTTGCCGTCAGGGTGGGTTCGGGGCCGGCATCGGCAATGCAGCCGGTCAGCAGGAGGAGGGCTGGCAGGAGACCCAGGACGCCCCGGGCGCGGAAGAGCCGTGAGGCGCGTCCGGCTGTGCGGGGGGTGGGTGTTTCCGGCACTCTGGTGGCCTTTCCTGGCTGAAATGGTGAGGCCTTGGCCTCGTGAGCCGGTCCCCGGGCGGCCTGGATTTCAAGCATTGCATAATGCTGCACACCAAAGGTGCCCAATCCGTCCGTAGCGCCCAAACTGCAACGGGAACGATATGAGCCCGATATGAAGTTGATATCTAATGACGTCGGCGCCGCGCCTGCCGCCGCTTGTAAAGCGCCTGCACGGTGCCTGCCGGCGGGCGCCTCCCGACGCCGCCGTGAGGGAGCTGCTGGCGTAAGATAGAAGGAATCCGCTGGCTCCGGCGTGCTCGGCAAAAGCCCGCCCACGCAGCATCCGGCGGTATCTAAGTTTCGAACTGGAGGAGACCACGGGCCCGCGGGCCAGCACCATGACTGAATCAACAAACGGAAAGCGCCGGCTGAACACCGACCGCGCCGCCGGAGAATTCCCCCACTCACTTCCCGGTGTCCGGACGGAGGTGGTTCTCTTTGACAACTCCGATCAGATGGTCCAATCCCTCGGCAGCCATGATGAGGCCCTGCGGTACATAGAAGAACAGTTCCCGGCCGTTAACTTCCATGTCCGCGGAAACGAACTTTCCATCAGCGGCCCCGCCAACGAAGTGCCCCGGATCATGCGGCTGCTGCACGAAGTGCGCGGTCTCGTGGCCCGTGGCACGGTCATCAGCCCTGCGGTGCTGCAGCAGCTCGTCGCGTTGCTCCGCAGCCAGTCACTGCAGAATCCCGTGGATGTCCTCACCCACGACATCCTGTCGAGCCGGGGAAAGACGATCCGGCCCAAGACACTGAACCAGAAGAACTATGTTGACGCCATAGACGCCAACACCGTGATCTTCGGGATTGGCCCGGCCGGCACGGGCAAGACCTACCTGGCCGTGGCCAAGGCCGTCCAGGCGCTGCAGCAGAAGGAAGTCAGCCGGATCATCCTGACCCGGCCTGCCGTGGAAGCCGGCGAGCGGCTGGGCTTCCTGCCCGGCACGCTCAGCGACAAAATCGACCCCTACCTGCGCCCGTTGTACGACGCTCTCCACGACATGATGGATCCGGAATCGATCCCGCGCCTGATGGCCGCCGGCACCATCGAGGTTGCGCCCCTGGCATATATGCGCGGGCGGACCCTGAACGACGCATTCATCATCCTGGACGAGGCGCAGAACACCACGCCTGAACAGATGAAGATGTTCCTGACCCGGCTGGGCTTCGGATCGAAGATGGTGGTCACCGGGGACGTCACCCAGGTTGACCTCCCGTTCGGCACCCGTTCGGGGCTGCGAATTGTGGAGGAGATCCTGCAGGGTCTCGAGGACGTCAATTTCACCGTCCTGGATTCCACGGACGTAGTCCGCCACCGCCTGGTGGGTGACATCGTCCGGGCCTACAGCCTTTGGGATGATGTTCAGCGGAATAAGGTCAAACACTCGGTCAGCCGGGAAAAGCGGGCGGAGCACGCATGAGCATCGAAGTAAACAACGAATCAGGCATCCAGGTAGATGAAGCCGGGCTCGTCGCCCTGTCCCGCTACATTTTTGAGCAGCTGTATATCCACCCCCAGGCTGAGCTTTCCATTCTGCTGGTGGACGAACCTGCCATGGAGAAGCTCCACATTGAACTGATGGATGAGCCCGGATCCACTGACGTGCTCTCGGTCCCTATGGACGAATTGACTCCTGGCACGCCGGACCGGCCGACGCCTCAAGGGATGCTCGGGGATATTGCCGTGTGCCCCCAGGTTGCGCAGGTCCAGGCTGACAACGCCGGACACGCCCTGCAGGATGAGATGCTGCTCCTGACCACCCACGGAATCCTCCATCTGCTGGGCTACGACCATGCTGAGCCTGAGGAAAAAGAAGAGATGTTTGGCCTCCAGCGCCAGCTGCTTTCCGGATTCACCGGCAAAGATGCACCCGCCGAGACTACGCAGTGACGCCTCTGCTCCTTGTTGGCATGGCCTTGGTGTTCCTCGGTATCGCTGCACTCCTGACGGCGGCCGACGCCGCATTTACTTTCCTGCCCCGGCACGACGCGGAAGACGCGCTCCTAAAAAGCCGGGGCAATGCCATGAGCCGCATACTTGCCCAGCCGGTGGCACACATCAGGGCCTTGCGCTTCTGGCGGATCTGGTTCGAGATGGCGTCGGCCGTGGCCGTGGCCGTCCTGCTGCACAGCCTGCTGGACAACGTGTGGCTCGCCGGCCTGGCCGCCACCGGAATCATGGCCCTGCTCGGATTCGTGATCGTAGGGGTCTCACCGCGCCAGATCGGCAGGCTCCATTCGGCAGCTGTTGTCCGCTACACCGCACCCCTCATCCGGTTCCTTACCTGGATCCTTGGCCCTATCCCGGGATGGCTCGTGGCGCTCGGCAGTGCTGCCGCACCGGGCGCACCAGCCGGCGATGACGCGTTCTTCAGTGAACAGGAATTCCGCGAACTCGTGGACCGCGCCTCCGAATCGGACATGATTGAAGACACCGAAGCGGAAATGATCCAGTCCGTCTTCGATTTCGGCGATACGTTGGTGCGGGCCGTTATGGTCCCCAGGACGGACATCCTCAGCATCGACGCCGGCTCCAGCCTCCGGCGTGCCATGTCGTTGTTCCTGCGGTCGGGCTATTCCCGGATCCCCGTGATCCGGGACAACACGGACCAGATCCTCGGAATCGTTTACCTGAAGGACGTCGCCGCCACGCTGCACGAGCTGGGACCGGACGACGAACAGCCGCTTGTCGAGGCACTCGCCCGCGAAGTCCGGTACGTTCCGGAATCCAAACCAGTAAGTGACCTTCTGCGGGAGTTGCAGAAGGAATCAACGCATGTGGCCATCGTCATCGACGAATACGGCGGCACGGCGGGCCTTGTGACGCTTGAGGACCTCATCGAGGAAATCGTCGGCGAAATCGTGGACGAGTATGACACCGAAAGCGCCGAAGCCGTGGCCCTGGGCGGCGGTTCCTTCCGCGTCAGCGCACGGATGAGCATTGATGACCTCGGTGAACTTTTTGACATCGAGCTCGACGACGACGAGGTGGACACCGTGGGCGGGCTCCTGGCCAAGGCCCTCGGCCGCGTGCCCATCGTTGGCAGCCACGTGGAAGTGGACGGCATCTCGCTGCGCGCTGAAAGGCTTGAAGGCCGGCGCAACCGGGTCAGCCACATCATTGCGGCAGCTGTACCAAAAGTAGACACTGACCTTGAAGACCTCTTCGACGAGGCGGAAGCAACCCAGCAGGGAGTTCCACGTGAGCAAGAAAAATAACCGCCCGGCCAACCAAGGTTCCGACACGCCGGACTACGGCGGCTACCGGGCCGGGTTTTCGGTCCTGGTGGGGCGCCCCAATGCGGGCAAGTCAACCCTGACCAACGCCCTGGTGGGACAGAAGGTGGCCATCACCTCTGCCAAGCCGCAGACGACGCGGCACACCATCCGGGGCATCGTCCACCGCGAGGACGCCCAGCTGATCCTGGTGGACACCCCGGGCCTGCACAGGCCCCGCACACTGCTGGGCAAACGGCTCAACGATCTGGTGGCGGACACCCTGGCCGAGGTCGACGCCATCGGCTTCTGCCTGCCGGCCAACGAGAAGATCGGCCCCGGCGACAAATTCATCGCCGCCCAGCTCGCCCAGGTGGGGAGCAAGCCCGTCATCGCCGTTGTGACCAAGGCAGACCTGGTGGACCGCCAGGCCCTCACCGAACAGCTCCTCGCCGTTGCTGCGCTTGGCCGGGAAGTCTTTGGCGAGGACGGCTGGAAGGACATCGTTCCCGTCTCTGCGGCCGACGGCTTCCAGGTTGAAACCCTTGCCGACGTCCTGATCAGCCACATGCCGCCGTCGCCTCCGTTGTACCCGGACGGGCACCTCACGGACGAACCGGAGGCAGTGATGATCGCCGAACTTATCCGCGAGGCCGCCCTCGAAGGCGTCCGCGATGAATTGCCGCACTCCCTGGCTGTCGTCGTCGATGAAATTGTTCCGCGTGAAGGCCGGCCCGAAGACCGGCCGTTCCTTGATGTGCGCGTCAATCTCTTTGTGGAACGTCCTTCCCAGAAGGCCATCATCATCGGCAAGGGCGGCGCCCGGCTCCGTGAAGTCGGCACCAATGCACGCAAAGGGATCGAAGCGCTGCTGGGCGCCCGCATCTACCTCGACCTGCATGTGAAGGTGGCCAAGGACTGGCAGCGGGACCCCAAGCAGTTGGTCAAGCTGGGTTTCTGACGCGGCGCAACGCCCTGCTCCGGCCGGTCACCGGGAAGTTCCCAGAATGGGCAACTAAAATAGGCCGGATTGAATTTTTCGAGGAAGGTACATCACATGGGGCGAACCCGCGACAATCGCGAGTCCGGAGCGGACGCGTCTTCGGGGGGACCGGTATCCCGGCACGCGGATGCGGGCGCCGTCGGCGTTGCCCGGCACCTCGGGGGGCAGCGCCGGATGCCTGTGTGGCTGAAAGTGACCACTGCCGTCCTGACGGTGGTGCTGCTTGGCGGCCTCGGCTTTGCCGGTTACTGGTACTTCCGCCTGCAGTCGAACATCACCACGGCACCGCTGAGCGCCGGGGATGGCACAGCCAACGCGTCTGACGATGCAACGGGCAGGATGCAAATCCTCATCCTGGGCTCGGACACGAGGGACGGTAAGAACGCCAAATACGGCGCAGTGGAGGACTCCAAAGGGTACGGCAAGTCCGACGTCATGATGCTGATGGACATCTCTGCTGATAACAAACGTGTCAGCGTCATCAGTTTCCCCCGGGACCTGTTGGTGGACATCCCGAAGTGCACCGACAAAAAAACCGGGACATCGTATCCGGCCCGCAGCGGTGTGATGATCAACGAGGCCATGGCGGAGGCCGGCATTGGCTGCGCCGTGGATACGGTCAACAAACTCACGGGCCTCGAGATCGATCACTTCATGATGGCCGACTTCAACGCTGTCAAGGAACTCTCCAACACCGTGGGCGGCGTCGAGGTCTGCATCAGTGACGCCGTCTACGATCCCGATTCCCGTCTCCGCCTCCCGGCGGGAACATCTGCCGTTAAGGGGGAAATGGCCCTTGCCTTCCTGCGGACCCGGCACGCCTTTGCCGACGGCGGCGATCTCGGCCGGATCAAGGCCCAGCAGGGTTTCCTGTCCTCCCTCACACGGAAGATCAAAGACGACGGCACCCTGTCCAATCCGGCAAAAATGCTGAACATTGCAGACACAGTGACCCAGAACCTCACCGTGGATGACGGACTCGCCTCCGTACCGTCGCTGCTGACCATTGGCAACCGGCTGAAAGACATTGACATCGGGAAGGTGGCGTTCGTGGCGGTGCCCACTACGCCGGCAGCTTCAGACCCCAACCGGCTGGAGATTGCCGAACCGGCCGGGTCCCAGCTGTTCACGGCCCTCCAGAAGGACATTGACCTCACTGATCCCACCGCGCCGGCCACGCCGTCGCCGAAACCGTCAGAAACCACAACCCCGTCAGCGGCTCCCACAAAAACAGTGCCGCCACTGCCGCCCTATGACAAGGCACTCCAGCCTGTCACCGTGGCCAACGGCAGCGGCGTCCCGGGACGCGAACAGGAAATCGTGCAGGCACTTGTGACCGGTGGCTTCACGCAAACCGGCCAGTTCGAGGCCACCCCGGTGACGCAGAGCGTGGTGTACTACGGGACGGACTTCGCCGACGTCGCGGCTGATGTGGCCGCACTGCTGAAAATTCCGGCCGCGCAGGTACAACTGGCACCCGGCGTCGTGGGCGTTCAGGCCTACCTGGGGACCGACTTCACGTCCGGTGCCACCTACGGTGCCGTTGCCCTGCCGAAGGACATCGTCAACCAGACTGCCAGCGATAGCCTTTGCCAGCAGGCGAATCCAGCCCTGATTGTTCAGGGCTGATCTCAGCGGAGCGCACAAAAGAGGCGGGGCCAACGGGCCCCGCCTCTTTCGTTTGCCGTCCGATTACCAGATGCTGACGCGTGCTTCCTGCGGCATCCACATTCCATCCTGGTCAGTTACGCCAAAGGCCTCATGGAATGCATCGAGGTTCTTGGCGATGGCGTTGGTCCGGAACTCGTTGGGGGAGTGGGGATCTGTGGCGAGCCTGCGGATGGCTTCTTCGGCCCGGATCACTTGGCGCCAACCGGCGGCCCAGGAGGCGAAGAAGCGCTGCTGTCCCGTCAGCCCGTCCAGCACCTCGGGTTCCTTGCCGTCGAGGCTCAGCAGGTAGGCCTTGTAGGCGATGGTCAGGCCGCCAAGATCGCCGATGTTTTCCCCGAGGGTCAGTTTGCCGTTGACGTTGTGACCGGGGGCGGCGTAGGGGGACAGGGCATCGTACTGCGCCACCAGCTTGGCGGTGAGTTCTTCAAACGCCTTGCGGTCATCCTCCGTCCACCAGTTCCGCAGGGCGCCGCCGCCGTCGAACTGTGAACCCTGATCGTCAAACCCATGGCCGATCTCGTGACCGATGACTGCGCCAATTCCGCCGTAGTTCACGGCGTCGTCGGCGTCGGCCGTGAAGAACGGCGGCTGCAGGATGGCAGCGGGGAACACGATCTCATTCAGCATCGGGTGGTAATAGGCATTCACCGTCTGCGGGGTCATGAGCCATTTGTTGAGGTCCACGGGCTTCCCCACCTCATCGAGGTGGCGGTCCACGTCAGCGTTGTGGGCCCGCTCCACGTTGCCCAGGAGATCGGTGGGATCGATCTCGACAGCCGAGTAGTCGATCCACTTGTCGGGGTAGCCGATTTTGGCACGGAAAGCCTCCAGCTTCCGCAGCGCTTCAGCCTTGGTGTCCTCACCCATCCAGTCCAGGCCGGTGATGCTCTGCCTGTAGGCCTCGATCAGGTTGGCCACCAAGGTCTGCATGCGTGCCTTGTGCGACTCGGGGAAATGCTTGGACACGTAGATCTGGCCTACCGCTTCGCCAAGGCCACCTTCAACGACGGCGACTGCCCGCTTCCAGCGGTCTTTGTTCCGGGGCGTGCCGCTGATGGTGGTGCCGTAGAAGGCAAAGCTGGCATCCACGAATTCGGCCGAAAGATAAGGCGCCGCGGCGTTGATGATCCGCAGGGCAAGCCATTCCTGCCAGGCCGGCAGCGGCTCGGCGTCCAGCAGTGCCGCTGCACCGCTGAAAAAGTCAGGCGTGCTGACGACAATTTCGCTTCGCTTGGCGGCATCGATCCCGGCTGCGTCGAACCAGGTGCCCAGGAGGGGGAAGAGGGCGGCTGCTTCTTCGGCGGATTTGAGGTTGTAGGTCTTCTGCGGATCCCGCAGTGTGACATTGTCCCAATGATGGGAAGCAAGGCTCGTTTCGAGGTCCACCACGCGGCCCGCCGCTGACTCGGCGTCCCCAATCCCGGCCAGGCTGAACATGGTCCGGACGTGGTCCCGGTATGCGGCGACCATGGGGGCAAACTTTTCTTCGCGGTAATAGGACTCGTCGGGCAATCCAAGGCCGCCCTGCCCGGTGTAGAGCAGGACACGGTCAGGGTTGCCGGCGTCCGGGGCGGGGTAAATGTAGAAAAGTCCGGACACGTCAGACCGGAAGAGCCTGCCGGCCAGGGCCACCAGTTCGGAGGCCGTGGTGGTGGCAAATACCTCGGCGAGCCGGCCCCGGATGGGATCCATGCCCTTGGCCTCAACAGTGGCTTCGTCCATGAAGCTGTTGTAGAGGTCGCCCACTTTGCGTTCTATCCCGCTGGCCGCTTCGCCCTTTGCGGCAGCTTCCTCGATGATGTCCCGGACAGCTATTTCCGCTCCGTCGCGCAACGCCGTGAATGTTCCCTCGAGTGGCCGGTCATCCGGAATTTCAGTGGCCTTGAGCCAGGACCCGTTTACGTGCTGGTACAGGTCATCCTGCGGCCTGACGGTGTGGTCAATGTTGGACAGATCGATCCCCGAGATGGGCACAGAAGCTCCTTCGTGTGACGTGCCGCAGCCTGCGCTGGCACCGGCTGCGCGTCTGCATGGTGGACGTTGCTGGAGGTGTTGCTCCTTCATCTTACGCACCCGTGTTACTCTCAAATGGTGCGCGCAGAACTGCTTCTTCTTAGCTGCCGCGGCGAGGCCTCAGACGCGATCTAGCGCAAGGCCCATCCTCGTCGCGGAGTTTGTGTTGCCCGGCCACCCTTTCAGATATGAACCACAGAAAAGGCCCCGATAGTAATGCAAAACGCACAGAAGCCCTCTGGAATGCCCGCCCACCGGTACCTGCCGTTCCAGGACCAGATCACCGTTGAAATGCCTGACCGCACCTGGCCCGACAAGGTCATCACCAAGGCCCCGCGCTGGTGCGCAGTGGATTTGCGTGACGGCAACCAGGCCCTGATTGATCCCATGAGCCCGGCACGCAAGATGAAGATGTTCGACCTGCTGGTCCGCATGGGCTACAAGGAAATCGAGGTCGGCTTCCCGTCGGCGTCGCAGACCGACTTCGACTTCGTCCGCCAGCTCATCGAAGGCAACCACATCCCGGACGATGTCACCATCCAGGTCCTCACACAGGCCCGCGAGCAGCTGATCGAGCGGACCTACGAATCGCTGGTCGGCGCCAAGCAGGCCATCGTCCACCTGTACAACTCCACGTCTGTCCTGCAGCGCCGCGTGGTGTTCAACCAGGATGAGGACGGGATTCTGGACATTGCACTCCAGGGCGCCCGCCTGTGCAAAAAGTACGAGGAAACGCTCGTCGACACACACATCACGTATGAATACTCCCCGGAGTCATTCACCGGGACCGAACTGGAATACGCCGTCCGGGTCTGCAACGCCATTGCTGATGTGTTTGAAGCCTCCGCTGACCGCCAGGTCATCATCAACCTGCCCGCCACGGTGGAAATGGCCACCCCAAACGTTTACGCCGATTCAATCGAATGGATGCACCGCCATCTGCACCCCCGCGAAGGCATCATTCTCTCCCTGCACCCGCACAATGACCGCGGTACGGGTGTGGCGGCGGCCGAACTGGGTTACCTGGCCGGCGCGGACCGCATCGAGGGCTGCCTGTTCGGCAACGGCGAGCGGACCGGCAACGTGGACCTGGTCACCCTGGGCCTGAACATGTTCGTCCAGGGCATTGATCCCATGATTGATTTCTCGGACATTGACGAGATCCGGCGCACGGTGGAGTACTGCAACCAGCTGCCGGTCGCCGAGCGCACGCCGTACGGCGGAGACCTCGTGTTCACTGCTTTTTCCGGCTCGCACCAGGACGCCATCAAGAAGGGCTTCGAGGCGCTGGAGCGGGATGCGGCGGCCGCCGGCAAGGACGTCGCCGACTTCACGTGGGCCGTTCCGTACCTGCCCGTTGACCCGAAGGACCTGGGCCGCAGCTACGAGGCCGTTATCCGGGTCAACTCGCAGTCCGGCAAGGGAGGCGTTGCCTACCTGCTCAAGAACGAGCACAGCCTGGACCTGCCGCGCCGCGCCCAGATCGAATTCTCCGGCGTGATTCAGAAGCGCACCGACACCGTAGGCGGAGAGGTCACGGGATCGCAGCTGTGGCAGATTTTCCAGGATGAGTACCTGCCTTCCAGTGAGGCGGACGGCCAGTGGGGCCGCTATTCCCTGGGCTCCTTCAGCACCGAAACCGATGACGACGGCGGGCTGACCACCCTGCATGCCTCCCTCACCGTGGACGGCGTCCAGGTCCGCCGCACCGGCACTGGAAACGGTCCGATCGCGGCGTTGCTGAGCATCCTGCACGACGACGGTGTGGACGTCAGGGTCCTGGACTACTCCGAGCATGCACTCTCCGAAGGCGGAAGCGCCACGGCCGCCGCGTACGTCGAGTGCGCGGTGGGGGAGCGGGTCCTGTGGGGTGTCGGCATGGATGCCAACACCAGCACGTCCTCGCTGAAAGCGGTCATTTCCGCGGTGAACCGCGCCATCCGGGATTCCCGCGCCTGATCCGGAATAGCGTTGCGCGCCGGAAATCACGGCGCGCAACGCACCGGCATGGCCGGCATTCCGGAACACAGTGCGAAGATTAACCGTGGTCCAACAATCCTTTGCTGCGCGGTCTTACCGTGATGACGCCGTGGTGCTCCGAACCCACAAACTGGGTGAGGCCGACCGCATCATCACGCTCCTGACCAAGCACCACGGCCAGATCCGGGCAGTCGCCAAGGGCGTGCGGCGGACCAGCAGCAAATTCGGCGCCCGGCTGGAGCCGTTTATGGTGGCTGACCTGCAGCTGGTTTCCGGGAAGACCCTGGACATCGTCACCCAGGCCGTTGCCAAAGGCTCCTATGGCGGCGACATCGCGGCGGACTACGGCCGCTACACCGTCGCCGCGGCCATGACGGAAACAGCCGAGAAGCTGACCGACGTTGACGGCGAAGCGGGCACCGCCCAGTACAACCTTCTGGTGGGGGCATTGGCCTCCCTCAGCAGGGGTGACCACGCACCGGGGCTGATCCTGGATTCGTACTTGCTGCGGGCCCTCGCTACCGGCGGGTGGGCGCCGAGCTTCACGGGCTGCGCCCGCTGCGGCAGGCCCGGACCCCACACGGCATTTTCGGCTCCCCTCGGCGGCATGGTCTGCGCAGACTGCCGGCCACCCGGCTCACCTGCCCCGGCCGCGGAAACCGTCACTCTCCTGGTCGCCCTGCTGACAGGGGACTGGACGACGGCGGACGGTTCCGATGTGCCGCACCGCCGGGAAGCTGCCGGGTTGGTGGCCGCATACCTGCAATGGCACCTTGAGCGTGTCCTGAAATCACTCAAACATGTGGAGCGTGGCTGACAGTGGCCTTGGGAAAAAAGAACAGCCCGTCGAGGAAACGGACCACCCCCGTAGTTGCGCCGTATCCACATCCATCCGGCGCGGTGGCGCCGGCAATCCCCGCCGAGTTCATCCCCCGCCATGTGGCCATTGTGATGGACGGTAACGGGCGCTGGGCCAACCAGCGCGGACTCCCTCGGATCGAGGGCCACAAGGCAGGTGAGCCCGCCCTGCTGGACGTGATGGCCGGCGCCATTGAACTCGGCATCGAATACGTGAGTGTTTATGCCTTCTCCACCGAGAACTGGCGCCGCTCACCGGAAGAGATCCGCTTCCTCATGGGTTTTAACAAGGATGTGCTACGCCGGCAGCGGAACCAGTTGGATGACTGGGGCGTCCGTGTACGCTGGTCAGGCCGCCGCCCCAAGTTGTGGGGATCGGTCATCCGCGAGCTCGAAGAGGCCGAGGAATTCACCGTCGGCAACAGCACCTGCAATTTGACCATGTGTGTTAATTACGGCGGCCGGGCGGAGATTACGGACGCGGTGTCGGCTATCGCCGCGGAGGTGGCGGCGGGCCGCCTTAAGCCTGGGGCCATCACCGAGAAGACCATCCAGAAGTTCCTGGACGAACCGGACCTGCCCGATGTTGACCTGTTCCTCCGGAGCTCGGGGGAACAGCGGCTCTCCAACTTTCTGCTCTGGCAGTCGGCCTACGCTGAGTTCGTTTTTATGGACACGCTGTGGCCCGATGTTGACCGCCGGACACTTTGGGAAGCCGTGGAAATCTACGCCCAAAGAGACCGGCGCTATGGCGGCGCCGTGGACGCTGCGCCGGGATCGGCGGCACCGTAACCGCGCAGCCACCGAGCCAGCCGCGCGTAAGCGTCCTTCCGGACTGCGGCGGGTGAAAGAAAGACGTCGTGGAGTGCGCCGTCAATCCGTTCCACGGTGACACTGCGCCCCAGCGTCAGTGCCCGGAGCGCGATGATGTTGACGTCCAGCACGGCGTCGGAGCGGCGCATTTCCTCGGACCAGAACGGCCCATTGGCGCTGCCCCGGGAGAGCATCACCAGGATGGGTATGTCGATGCCGAGCCCCCGCGCCACCTTGGCCTGGCCGGCAAGGATGGCACTCAGCCATCCGGCCCGGAGAGGGAAAGCCATCGGCGGCCGAAATTTGTCGTCCACAGCCCACTCGCCGTCGGCGGCGTTGCTGATGGTCCGCCAATAAAATCCCCGCTCGGGCAGGCGCAGGACTGCCTCTGGGCGGAAGCGTGCAACGGGTCCCACCATCGTGGAGGCGGCATGGCGGACCAGTGCACTGCCATGCATCTCCAGCCAAGGGCTGTTCAGTATCAGATGCGAAACTGATCCCGGGTGGTTACTGACCCAGAGGGCCGCCACCAATCCGCCCGTGGAATGGCCCATAAGGGTCAGGTCCAATTGTTCTGTGCCTTCTGTGCCTTCTGTGCCTTCTGTGCCGCCATGGATGATGGCGATGGCCTGGTCTATTTCGGCGTCGTAGTCCGCCAGGTTGGCCACATAGCCGCCGGGCGTCCCGGGCCGCAGGCTGCGGCCGTGATTGTGCATGTCCAAGGCGTAGAACGCGTACCCGTTGCCCGCCCAGAAGCGTGCAAGGTCAACGTTGAAGAAGTAGTCGCTCCACCCATGCAGGAACAGCACTGCCCGTTGCGGCGTATGCCCGGTGCCGGGCCGGACCGGGTATCCGCGCTCACCCGTGCCGTCACGGAACCGCACCAGCGTCGCAGTCCGCCGGACGCCGTCGGCACCCGCAGCCTCGAACGTGCAGGCTTCAAAGCCTGCACCGAGGATGTCCGGCCGCCAGTCCATGGCTTTATGGTAGCCGGGCAACACACTGTGGCGGTCCGGTTTGGTCTGGACCGCCACAGACGGAAAACTAGACCCATGCGCGTATATCCGACATTCTTCAAACTGGCCTTTTCATGGATGGACGCCGAACGCGCCCACAAGATCGGATTCAGAGGAATCAAGCTCGCCCACACCTCGGGCGCCGGGCGGTTCCTCCAGCGCTTCACGGCACCTGCGCCGTCGTTGCAGACCTCGGCCTTTGGTGTGACGTTCCCATCCCCGTTCGGTCTTGCCGCCGGGTTCGACAAGGAGGCGCTTGGTATCGAAGCCCTCACTGAACTCGGGTTCGGCCACGTCGAAGTAGGCACCATCACCGGCCAGGCGCAGCCTGGTAATGAGAAGCCGCGCCTCTTCAGGCTGATCGAAGACCGTGCTGTGATCAACCGGATGGGCTTCAACAACGATGGCGCGGCCGCCGTCGAACCCCGCCTCAAGGCAGCGCGTGCCGCACTCCAGCGCAAGCACCCCAACGTCCGCCCGGTGATTGGGGTGAACATCGGCAAGAGCAAAGTAGTAGGACTCGACGACGCCGTGGCGGACTACCTCATCAGCGCCCGGAGCCTCGCCCCGGCCGCCGACTACCTTGTGGTTAATGTCAGCTCGCCCAACACGCCCGGGCTCCGCCTCCTGCAGGATGTCCAGACGCTCCGGCCGCTGCTGGCCGCGGTGGGGGAGGAGGCGGACAAAGCTGCCGGGCGGCACGTCCCGCTCCTCGTCAAGATCGCCCCGGATTTGAGCGATGAAGATATCGACGACGTCGCGCGGCTGGCGCTGGACCTGAAGCTGGACGGTATCATCGCCACCAACACCACCATCGCACGCTCGGGCCTGGGGTCGCCGGCAGAAAAGGTGGAGGAATGCGGTGCCGGGGGCCTGTCCGGGGCACCGCTGAAGCAGAGGTCACTGGAAGTTCTTCGTCGGCTGAAGGAAGCAACCGGGGGCGCGATCACCCTGGTGGCCGTTGGCGGAGTCGAAACGGCGAAGGACGTCCAGGAACGGCTGGATGCGGGGGCAACCCTGGTCCAGGGCTACACCGCCTTCCTCTATGAGGGGCCCTTCTGGGCAGCACGGATTAACCGCGACCTGGCCAAGAGCCGCCGGCGCTGACGGCTTTCAGACGCGAAAAAATCCCCGGCGGTCCGTCCGCCGGGGATTTTTCACGTCTGGAGTGCGCCGGGACGAGCCTAATTGGCACGCCAGGAGCGGGTATGTCAGGACCGGTCCATCAGGAGGGGTACTGGCCGCGCTTCACGAGGGGCTTCGGCAGCCGAAGTTTCCTGAACTGCATCGAACGCATCGAGCCGTACCAGACGGTGCCGCGCTCAATTTCGCCGAACTTGGCGGTCAGCTTCTTGCGGAGCTGCCGGGACAGAATGAACACGTCCACAAAGACGGCCAGGAACATCACCCAGAAGCCGCCCAGGACGTAAACCATCTGCTCGCTGGAAGCCGGCACGATCAGGGAAATAATGACAAATACGAGGGCGCCGAACATAAGGTACTCGCCCAGGCTGAAACGAGCGTCCACGTAGTCGCGGGCGAAACGCTTCTGCGGACCTTTGTCACGCAAGGGCAGGAATTTCTCGTCACCGGTGTCCAGGGCCTGGCGCATTTTGGCCCGCTGGTCCTGGATCGCCTGGCGCTCAGCGGCCTTGGACGCCTTCCGATCTTCCGGCACCAGGGGCCGTTTGCGGGCCGCTTCCTGGGCTTTGCGTTTGGGAGTGGGTGCACCCTTGCCCAACGCGGCATCCTGCCGGGCTGCCGCTTCAGCGGCCTGCTGGTCTATTGATTCCTGCGCCGTTGGCGCTTCCTTTTTACGTCCGAACACCTGAACAGAATACCTTGCAGTCCGCGGGATCCGGCGCGGGTAGTGTGTTCGCCATGACACCCACTTCAGCGGCAACTCCAGACCATGTCGGCACACCCCGCTCCGCCCGCTCTGCAGGAACCACGGATGCCGATGGACTGCGGCTGTCCGTTGACCGGTCTTTCGAAGACACGCTCGAGCGGCTCAGTGAACTTGTGGCCATCCCAGGCATCGCCTGGCCGAGTTTCGATCCTGCCCCATTGGATGCAAGCGCCGCTGCCGTGGCCGAACTGCTGCGCGCGGCCGGACTCGAGGATGTCCAGGTCCTCCGCAGCCAAAAGGACGATGGCACCCCGGGAGGACCCGCCGTCGTAGCACGGCGCCAGGCGGCCGAAGGCAAGCCCACCATCCTCCTGTACGCCCACCACGACGTCCAGCCGCCCGGGGACCCGGCGCTGTGGGAATCTGAGCCGTTCACCGCCGTCGAACGCAATGGCAGGCTGTACGGGCGCGGCGCCGCTGACGACAAAGCCGGAATCATGGCCCATGTGGCTGCTTACACCGCAGCGGCCGAAGTGCTCGGCAGTAAATTCGGCCTGGGCGTGACATTCTTCTTCGAAGGCGAGGAGGAAGCCGGTTCTCCGACGTTCCGCACCTTCCTCGAAGCGCACCGCCAACTGCTCAGCGCAGACGTGATTGTTGTTGCCGACTCCAGCAACTGGAAAGTGGGGATACCGGCACTGACCACGAGCCTGCGTGGCCTCGTGGACGGCACCATCGAAGTCCAGGTACTTGAACATGCCGTCCACTCGGGCATGTTCGGCGGTCCGGTGCTGGATGCTCCGACCCTGCTGTCCCGGCTGATTGCGACGCTCCATGATGCCGAGGGCAACGTGGCCATCGAAGGCCTGGTCGCCTACGACAACGTCGGCGTGGACCTCACCGAGGCGGAGTACCGGGCGGATTCCTCCATGCTCGACGGCGTCCAACTGGCCGGCACAGGCAGCATCGCAGCCCGTCTGTGGACCAAGCCGGCGCTGTCCATCATCGGGTTCGATGCCCCGGCCGTTGATGTGGCATCGAATACCCTCCTGCCGCGGGCGCGCGCCAAGTTCAGCCTGCGCCTGGCTCCCGGCCAGGTTCCCGCGGCGGCTATGGAGGCTGTGCGTCGGCATGTCGAGGCCAATGCCCCCTTTGGCGCCAAGGTTGTCTTCACGCCGGGGGAGAGCGGTAATTCTTTCCTCGCCGATACGTCGTCCACGGCGGCGAAGCTTGCCATGTGGGCGTTGGGAGAGGCCTGGGGCGTTCCGGCGGTGGAAATGGGTATCGGGGGATCGATTCCCTTTATTGCGGACCTGATGGAGGTCTATCCGGATGTCCAGATCCTCGTGACGGGGGTTGAGGATCCTGATTCACGGGCCCACAGCGCCAACGAGTCACTCCACATCGGCGACTTCAAGAACGCCATACTTGCCGAGGCCCTGCTCCTGGCACAGCTTAGCGCCGACGGGCTCGGCTGAGCAGTCCACCCCGCTGGCTGCCACCTGCGAACATACGGTGGGAACAAATCGCCGTGCATCCATGGTTACATCTGGAGTTAGAGCTACACGTCTGACCGAAGTAGCATGTAGCTATAGCCCGTACCGTATCCGTAGGGGCAGGCACCGCTGAAGCGGGGCCGCCAGGACCGTCCTAAGGTAGGCCAAATGAGCACCGCAACCAACGAGAACACCACCGAGACCGCAGCCGCTGCCAGCGACGAACTCGCCGCGCACGAGGTCAAACTGACCGACGTCGCTGCAGGCAAGGTCCGCAGCCTCCTGGAGCAGGAGGGCCGGACCGACCTCCGCCTCCGCGTTGCCGTTCAGCCCGGCGGCTGCTCTGGCCTCATCTACCAGCTCTACTTCGATGAGCGCCTCCTGGACGGAGACGCCGTCCGTGACTATGACGGCGTTGAAGTTGTGGTGGACAAGATGAGCGTGCCCTACCTCAGCGGGGCCAGCATCGATTTCGAAGACACCATCTCGAAGCAGGGTTTCACCATCGATAATCCCAATGCCGGGGGCTCCTGCGCATGTGGTGATTCCTTCCACTGACCCGGTTCTTTCGCCCGATGTCGGCGCCCGCCTCCGGTCCGCTAAAAACGGCACGGAGGCACGGCGCCGACATGTGGGCGAAACGCCCGGCGGAGCGGTAAGCTCTACACCGAGTAGTAAAACTTTTAGTGTGCCCGGAAGGCTATTGAGGCAGCCGGGCAACAGCAGCAACAAGTAGGAAGGGCCGTCTGTGAGTTCGCAGAACCGAACCGGCAGCCGACGCAAAACGATCACATCGATCTCAGGCTTGGCAGTCGCCGGCGCGTTGGTTTTGACTGGATGTTCGCCAGAGGTATCGAGGGGGTGGCTGCCCACCGAGCGTGGCACCACCAATCACACTGACCGGATCATGGACCTCTGGGTCAACTCATGGATTGCCGCCCTTGTTGTGGGCATCATTACGTGGGGCTTGATCGTCTGGTGCCTTGTTGCCTACCGCCGCCGCAAGGGGACCGTGGGGTTCCCGAAGCAGATCAGCTTCAACCTCCCGCTCGAGGTGTTCTACCTGACCATCCCGGTTTTCATGGTCCTGGTGTTCTTCTACTTCACCGACCGCGACCAGCGGGCCATCGATGACCGCTCACAGCCGGCCGACGTCGTTGTTGACGTCCGCGGCAAGCAGTGGGCCTGGGACTTTAACTACAAGTCCGGCAACGTCATCGAAGAAGACGTCTACGAAGCCGGGGTCCAGGCTCACCTGACCGGTAACACCATCGACAAGGAAGCTCTTCCGACGCTTTACTTGCCGGTTGGAAAGTCCGTTGATCTTGAGCTCAACTCGCGCGACGTCATCCACTCTTTCTGGGTTCCTGCTTTCCTCCAGAAGCGCGACATGATCCCCGGCAAGACCAACTACATCCGGTTCACCCCCACTAAAGAGGGAACCTACGACGGTAAGTGCGCAGAACTCTGCGGCGAGTACCACTCCGAGATGCTGTTCCGCGTCAAAGTTGTCTCCGAAGCCGAATTCCAGGCTCACATGGACAAGCTCAAGGCTGCAGGCAACACGGGACTCATCGGTAAAGAGTACGACCGTAACCCCAACCTGAACGAAATTAAGTAAGGGGAGCGACGTGGCTACTTACACTCAGTCCGCACCTGTGGAGACCCTTCAGGCTCCCGTAGTTCCTAAATCCAAGGGGCGCATCGTCGTCAACTGGATCACCTCCACTGACCACAAGACCATCGGGTACATGTACCTGATCGCGTCGTTTGTGTTCTTCTGCCTGGGCGGCGTGATGGCGCTGCTGATCCGTGCCGAACTGTTCGAGCCCGGCATGCAGATCCTGCAGACCAAAGAGCAGTACAACCAGATGTTCACGATGCACGGCACCGTGATGCTGCTGATGTTCGCCACCCCGCTCTTCGCGGGCTTCACGAACGTGATCATGCCCCTGCAGATCGGTGCACCTGACGTCGCCTTCCCGCGGCTGAATGCCCTGGCCTTCTGGTTCTTCCTCTTCGGCTCCACCATCGCCGTCTCAGGCTTCATCACCCCGCAGGGTGCGGCGTCCTTTGGCTGGTTCGCGTACGCCCCGCTGTCAAACACCACGTTCAGCCCCGGCATCGGCGGTGACCTGTGGGTCTTCGGCCTGGCGCTGTCCGGTTTCGGTACCATCCTGGGTGCGGTCAACTTCATCACCACCATCATCTGCATGCGTGCTCCCGGCATGACCATGTGGCGCATGCCCATCTTCACCTGGAACGCGCTCGTCACCTCCATCCTGGTACTGATGGCCTTCCCGCCCCTTGCTGCAGCGCTCTTCGCCCTCGGTGCGGACCGCCGCTTCGGCGCCCACATCTTCGACCCGGAGAATGGCGGTGCGGTCCTGTGGCAGCACCTGTTCTGGTTCTTCGGCCACCCGGAGGTCTACATTATTGCGCTGCCGTTCTTTGGCATCGTCTCGGAGATCTTCCCGGTCTTCAGCCGCAAGCCGATCTTCGGCTACAAGGGCCTGGTCTACGCAACCATCGCCATCGCCGCCCTGTCCGTGACCGTGTGGGCCCACCACATGTACGTCACCGGTTCGGTGCTGCTGCCGTTCTTCGCGTTTATGACCATGCTTATCGCGGTACCCACGGGTGTGAAGTTCTTCAACTGGATCGGCACCATGTGGCGCGGGTCGCTGACCTTTGAGACCCCAATGCTGTGGAGCATCGGCTTCCTGGTCACGTTCCTCTTCGGCGGCCTGACCGGCATCATCCTGGCCTCCCCGCCGCTGGACTTCCACGTCTCCGACTCGTACTTCGTGGTGGCGCACTTCCACTACGTGGTGTTCGGCACCGTGGTGTTCGCGATGTTCGCCGGGTTCTACTTCTGGTGGCCGAAGTGGACGGGCAAGATGCTCAACGAACGCCTCGGCAAGATCCACTTCTGGCTGCTGTTCCTGGGCTTCCACGGCACGTTCCTCATCCAGCACTGGCTCGGTGTTGAGGGCATGCCCCGCCGCTACGCCGACTACCTGGTGGAGGACAACTTCACCTGGATGAACCAGTTCTCCACCATTGCCTCGTTTGTCCTCGGCGCCTCACTGATCCCGTTCTTCTGGAACGTCTACATCACGTGGCGCAGCGCGGAGCGCGTTGAGGTAGATGACCCGTGGGGCTTCGGCGCCTCGCTCGAATGGGCCACCTCCTGCCCGCCGCCGCGCCACAACTTCACCTCGCTGCCCCGGATCCGTTCAGAGCGTCCCGCCCTGGACCTCCACCACCCGGAGCTTTCACAGGTACACACCGTTGAGTCGCCGTCTGCTGCAGCGGCAGTGCTCGGTAACGCTGACCAGAAGGACACCGCCAAGTGAAAATCGAAGCATGGATATTTGGAGCCGGAGTCTTCTTCTTCGTACCGGTCTCCGTGATCTACGGTTTCCTGACCAACTGGAGTGAATGGGTCGGAATCCTCGGGGTCCTCCTGGTGGGTGGCCTCTCCGGAATGATCGGCGGCTACCTCGGCTTTACCGCCAAGCGCGTCGGGCCACGTCCCGAAGACCGCAATGACGCCGAGATCCACGAAGGCGCCGGCGAACAGGGGCACTTCAGCCCGTGGAGCTGGTGGCCGCTGGTGCTTGGTCTTTCCTGCGCAGGTGGATTCCTCGGCCTGGCAGTCGGCTGGTGGATTGTCTTCATCGCCGCCGGCCTCGCGGTGGTTGCGCTTGTGGGCTGGGTCTTCGAGTACAGCCGTGGCGACCACGCACACTAGGTTCCCCTGAGCCGGTCTCCGGACCAGCCAAAATAGTAAAGGCGTTGTGCCTCACCTCCGGGTGAGGCACAACGCCTTCTTTGTTGCCGTGCGAGTCGGCCTGGGCGGGGCCGCGACGTAGGGCGCCGCCCCTCGCGTCTTATCCCGTGGGAGGGCCTACGCCGCCCCCTGCGACTCGAGAAGTGCCGCAAGCATCTGAAGGGCCTCAGCAGCTGCTACCTGCCCGGAGGGCCCGCTCAGGGCACTGTCCGGGACAGCCAGCTCCACTTCGCACCCGAACGGAAAATCGGCCGTCATCACCTCAAGCAACGATCTGGCGTCCACGCCCTGGATTCCCGCCTTCCGGATGGTGACAGCAAGCCCTGTGGCTGTCACCGCCCTGACGAATTCCGCCGCCGGACGGGCATGCAATCCGATCGAAGCCGAAACCACGGCCTTGTGCATTGGCAAAGGGTCTCCTTTATCCGGACGGCCCCCACCGTCATTCCTGAAATTTCCAATCCAATATAGCTGTCCCATTGTCCGTGCCGCTAAACAGAGCGGATGATCGCGTGCTGGTCTAGACCTGCCTCGGGTTGGCTTAAGATTGAAGGGTGAATATCAAAGCAGGGATGGCATTCCGTGGCCGCTAGGGCCGAGGGCATCCGCGGGAACATTGACCGCAGCAGCGGCGTAGCCATCTACATCCAGCTCCGGGAGATCCTGCGGGCCTACATCAGTGAATCCTGTCCACCAGGGTCCGCCTTGCCGTCCGAACGGGATCTCGCCCTCCGGTTCGGGCTGGCCCGTATGACAGTCCGGCAGGCCATTGACGCCCTCGTCGGCGAGGAAGTCATCGAACGTGTGGTTGGCCTCGGCACCTTCGTCCGCAAGCCGAAACTGGACCTCCAGGTTAAACTGACGTCCTACAGCGAGGAGATGCAACGCCGTGGCATGGTCCCGGCTGCTAAAGTACTCAGCTTTGAACAGATCGGCGCCAGTGCCTTCCTGGCCCGTGAACTGCAGGTGGAGGAGGGGACGCCCTTGGTCCGGTTTCGGCGGTTGTTGCTGGCCGATGGTGAGCCCATGAGCGTGGACGAGAACTTTATCCCTGCGCAGCGCGTCCCCGGGCTGCTGGACGGCGAGCCACCAACGTCGCTTTACAACGTGCTGAGCGAGCAGTTCGGCCTGGTGATGGAGTGGGGTGAGGACATGATTGAAGCTACCGCGGCGTCACCTTCCACAGCGCGCCTCTTGAACGTCGACGTAGGCACACCCCTGCTGAAGATTCAACGGCACGCATTCGTGGCGCGGGCCATGGTTGACTACTCCGTTTCGTACTACCGGGCGGACCGCTACAAGCTGTGGGTTCCCCTCCAGCGGCCGGGAGTACGCACCGCACGGAACCATTCCTCCGGGTACCGCAGCAATTAGCCAAAAACGGGAAAGGCCCGGTCCAATGGACCGGGCCTTTCCCGTTGAAACTGAACTGCTGTCAGTGGCTGAGGCTCTTGCTTCCCTCTGCCGCTTCCACTGCAGGGGCGTGGTGGCCGTGAGCGGCCTCCAGCTCGGCAGGCGTAGCAGGAGCCACGCGGTCCTCGAAGAACCACCTGGAGAGAAACGCGCGCTGCTTTTCCTTGCGGGTCACGATGCCGTGCTCGTTGGGGATCGCAGGCAGCGGCGCGGGCGACTCGAAGCCCACCAGCTTGTAGCGCTTGTACTCGTCGAGGGGTGCATGCACTTCGATGAATTCGCCATGCGGCAGACGCACGATGCGGCCAGTCTCACGGCCATGCAGTGCGATCTCGCGATCCTTGCGCTGGAGGGCCAGCGCTACACGCTTGGTGACGATGTACGCGATGACCGGACCAACGAAGAACAGTGCCCGGAGCCAGTACGTCACATCGTTCAGGGAGACGTGGAAGTGCGTGGCGATGAGGTCAGAGCCGGCAGCTGCCCACATGACGCTGTACCAGACAAAGCCAGCCACACCGATAGCGGTGCGTGTCGGTGCGTTCCGCGGACGGTCCAGAACGTGGTGTTCACGGGTGTCCTTGGTGATCCAGCTTTCGATCCACGGGTACATGAACATCACAGTGAACAGGATTCCGGCCGGCACCAGGGCCGGGAGGAGGACGTTCAGCGTCAGGGTGTAGCCGAAGATGACGTACTCGAAGTGGAAGTCTCCGATAACACCCGGCATCAGGCGGAGTGCGCCGTCAACAAAGCCGATGTACCAGTCGGGCTGGGTACCGGCGGATACGGGGGAGGGATCATACGGGCCGTAGTTCCAGATCGGGTTGATCGTGAAGAAGGCCGCCATGAGGGCGACGACACCGAAGACGATGAAGAAGAAGCCGCCTGCCTTCGCCGCGTATACCGGGCCCAGCGGGTAGCCGACGACGTTACCGTCGTTGCGGCCCGGACCGGGGTACTGGGTGTGCTTGTGCACAACCACCATAAAGAGGTGGAGCACGATCATCAGCAGGATCAGCGCGGGCACAAGCAGGATGTGGAGCATGTACAGGCGGCCGATGACTGCGGTGCCGGGGAACTCGCCGCCAAAGAGGAAGAACGAGATATACGTGCCCACCACGGGAATGGCCTTGATAACGCCGTCGATGATGCGCAGGCCGTTGCCGGAGAGCAGGTCATCGGGGAGGGAGTAACCGGTGAAACCGGCTGCCATGGCGAGGATCAGGAGGACGCTGCCAACAACCCAGTTCATTTCACGCGGTTTGCGGAAGGCTCCGGTGAAGAAGACACGCAACATGTGCACGGCAATGGAAGCCACAAACAGCAGTGCTGACCAGTGGTGCACCTGGCGCATGAAGAGCCCGCCACGGATGTCGAAGGAGATGTTCAGCGAAGAGCTGTACGCTACCGACATTTCCACGTTCTTCAACGGCACATAGGAACCCGCGTAGTGGGTCTCAGCCATGGACGGATCGAACCAGAAGGTCAGGAAGGTGCCTGACAGCAGCAGAATGACGAATGAGTAGAGTGCCACTTCACCGAACATAAACGACCAGTGGTCGGGGAAGACTTTGCGCCCAAACTCGCGGAGGATACCGGAACCGCCGACCCGGGCGTCAACGAAATCAGTGATGCGTCCGGTCTTGGTCTTGGCTACGAAGGCGGGGGCTTCAGCTGTTGATGCTGCGCTCATGCTCATCACGCTCCCAGTAACTCGGTCCTACAGGTTCTTTGAAGTCGCTGGTTGCGACCAGGTAGCCCTCGTTGTCCACTGCGATGGGCAGCTGGGGGAGGGGCCGGCTGGCCGGGCCAAAGATCACCTTGCACTCTTGCGTGAGGTCGAAGGTGGACTGGTGGCACGGGCACAGCAGGTGGTGCGTCTGCTGCTCGTAAAGGGCAACAGGGCAACCGACGTGGGTGCAGATCTTGGAGTAGGCAACGATGCCGTTGTAGCTCCAGTCCTCTCGTCCTGCGGAAGGCTTCAGGGACGCAGGATCGAGACGCATGAGGAGCACAACAGCCTTGGCCTTTTCGTTGAGCTTGCCCTCGTGCAGTTCGTTCAGGCCTTCCGGAATGACGTGGAAGGCTGAGCCCAGGGTGACATCGGAGGCCTTGATGGGCGTACCGTCAGGGTCCCGGGTGAGGCGCTTGAGCTTGCCTTCCTGGGGAGCCCACATGGTGTGGGCCAGTTTGTTGTCCGGGCGGGGGCCAAGGTCACCAAATACCGCGATGGCGGGCAGAGGTGCCAAGGCAACGGCGCCGAGCAGGGTGTTGCGGATGAGCGGGCGGCGCTTGATGCCGGTCTCCTCCACAATGTCGTCCACGATGCGCACCGCGGCCTGGCGGTCGTCTTCGGTGCGGATCGCGTGGCGCTCCTCCGAGACTTCGTGGTCCGGCATGAGGGCCTTGGCCCAATGCACAATGCCAGTGCCGATGCCAAGCATGGCAAAGGCTGTGCCAAGCCCCAGGAGGGCGTTCTGCAGGCGGATCGTGGCAATGCCTGCCCCTGCGCCTTCGCCCAAATCGATGGCGAAGTACGCCACCAGGAAGATCAGGGTGCCAACAACGGAGATGCCGAAAAGTACAGCTACCTGCCGTTCTGCCCGTTTGGCTGCCTTCGGGTCCGTGTCAGCCAGGCGCAAACGATGCGGAGGAAGTCCAGGATCCTGGAATTTCTCCACCTCATTCTGACCAGCCGTAGCTACGGTGCCCGAGTGGTTCGGACTGCCGTCACTATGGTTGCCCATAATTCGCCTCATCCTTCTCTCGTCCCGGCGTCTGCCGGGTTAGTTTTCAATTTCAAACTGCTGACTGGGCAGCAGAAGTTCTTAAGGGTCCCGTTGTCCTAGGACGTTCGGGACGTCAGCCAGATCGTGAAGGCGATAATGACTCCAAGTCCGGCGATCCAGACGAAGAGGCCTTCAGCAACCGGGCCTAGTGAGCCCAGGTCCGCGCCACCGGGCGAGCCGTTGGCTTCGATCTGCTTCAGGAAGGTGATGATGTCGCGCTTGCCTTCGGGCGTTACGTTCGCGTCACTGAAGACGGGCATGTTCTGCGGGCCCGTGACCATGGCCTCGTAGATGTGCTTGCCCGAAACGTCGGCAAGGGCAGGAGCGAACTTGCCACGGGTCAACGCACCGCCGGCGGCAGCTGCGTTGTGGCACATGGCGCAGTTCACGCGGAAGAGCTCGCCACCCGCGGCAGCATCACCCTTTTCGTCCAGCAGGCCTTCTTCAGGAATTGCCGGGCCTGCTCCCAGGGAAGCGACGTAACCTGCGAGCTGGTGGGTCTGCTCGTCGTTGAACTGGGCGGGCTTCTTGTAAGCCTGGGGTCCGTTCATCTGCATCGGCATGCGGCCGGTTCCGACCTGGAAGTCAACTGCGGCTGCACCAACACCCACCAACGCGGGGCCATCCTGAGAGCCGCTGGCGCCCATTCCATGGCAGGTGGCGCAGTTGGCTTCGAAGAGCTTTTCGCCTTCGGCGGTGTCACTTGCGCTGTAGCTGGTGGTGGATGCCTTGGCCTCGTTGACGTTGGTGGCAACGGCATAGAGCCCACCAGTGACGAGTAGCCCCATCAGGAGCAGCGCTATGACTGCTAGTGGGTGACGCCGCTTTTGCGAGAGAGCCTTCACGTGGTGGTTCCTTTATTCGATCCTGCGCCGGCTCCGTGAGCCGCTTCTTGAAATTCTGCCTCTTGTAGAAAAGGAATCAAAGCTTGACTACTTCAGTACGTAGATGACCAGGAAGAGGCCGATCCAGACAACATCCACAAAGTGCCAGTAGTAGGAGGTGACAATGGCCGAGGTTGCCTCAAAGTGGCCAAACTTCTTCGCAGCGAACGAGCGTCCGATGATGAAGAGGAAAGCTACGAGGCCGCCGATAACGTGCAGGCCGTGGAAGCCGGTGGTGATGTAGAAGGCCGAGCCATAGGCATTGGATGAGAGCGATACGTGCTCTGACACAAGCATGGCGTATTCCGTGGTCTGGCCCGCGACGAAGAATGCACCCATGATGAAGGTCAGGGTGAACCATTCGTTCATGCCCCAGCGGGAGAGCTGGAAGCGTCCGCCCGTCTTGCGGGGCTGCAGCCGTTCGGCGGCGAAGACGCCCATCTGGCAAGTAAACGAACTGGCCACAAGGACGATGGTGTTAACGAGCGCAAAGGGGAAGTTGAGCTTGGCTGTCTCTTCGGCCCACATCTGTCCGCTCGTGGAGCGCAGTGTGAAGTACATGGCAAAGAGACCGGCGAAGAACATCAACTCGCTGGACAGCCAAACAACGGTTCCGACGGAAACCATATTGGGGCGGTTCAGCGTGGGGTGCGCCGGGGTACTGGGGGCATGGGTCGCAGATGTCACATAGACATTATGTCTATAAAAGTCCGTACTTCCCAACGCGAACCGCCTTTTCGGGGGACTTTTTCTACAAAGACGCGAAATCACCGGGAAAAGTTCCTGGAGCCGTTCACATTGGTCAGGGGTTGGGTGGGTCGATAGCATCAGGAGGTGACTTCTCAGGCAACCGCGCCGGCGGACAGCAACACATGGCCCCGGCTCATTTCAGCGCTCATCAACGGCACCGATCTCACAGCGGAAAGCACCGCTTGGGCAATGGACAGAATCATGTCCGGGGAGGCGACGCCCTCACAGATAGCTGGATTCCTCGTGGCCCTCAGCTCCAAGGGTGAGACAGTTAACGAAATTTCGGGGCTGGTGGAGGCGATGCTGCGCCACGCGACACCCATCAGTATTCCTGGCGAGAAGCTCGACATCGTGGGCACTGGCGGTGACCAGCTCAACACAGTCAATATCTCCACCATGGCGGCCTTGGTGGCAGCCGGCGCGGGAGCGAAGGTCGTCAAGCACGGCAACCGGGCAGCGTCGTCGTCTTCCGGCTCGGCTGACGTACTTGAGGCCCTTGGAGTCCGGCTCGACCTTCCTGTAGAGCAGGTTGCCCGCAATGCGGGGGAGGCGGGGATCACCTTTTGCTTCGCGCAGGTGTTCCATCCGTCCTTCCGCCACACGGCGGTGCCCAGGCGGGAGCTGGCAATTCCCACGGCATTCAACTTCTTGGGACCCTTGACCAATCCGGCACTGGTTCAGGCCTCAGCCGTGGGCGTGGCCAATGCCCGGATGGCTCCGCTGGTGGCCGGCGTTCTGGCGCAGCGGGGGAGCCGCGGGCTGGTCTTCCGCGGCAACGACGGGTTGGACGAACTGACCACGACGGGCCCCTCCACTGTCTGGGAGATCCGTGGTGGCGCTGTCACCGAACTGAACTTTTCACCGGCCGACCTTGGCATCCGTCCAGCAACTGTGGAGGAACTCCGTGGCGGGGACGCCAAGGCGAACGCCGCCGTCGTGCGTGATGTCCTTGCCGGAAAGACCGGAGCCGCGCGCGACGCCGTACTGCTCAATGCTGCCGCCGGACTGGTCGCATTCGATGCGACGGCGGAGGGGCCGTTCCTGGACCGCATGCGTTCGGCCGTGGGCCGGGCTGCTGACTCGATCGATTCGGGTGCCGCCGCGGCGGTCCTGGAAAAGTGGGTCTCCCTGACCCGGCCGTGATACACCGGTTGGTCAAAATATGGCGGGCCCGGCTGATTAGCCGGGCCCGCCAATTGTTTGGTCCAGGGACGTGCTACTGCTCGAAACCCAGTGCAAAGGCAGCATCGAGATCGTGCTGGGAGTAAGCACGGAAAGCGATGTGGGTGGTGGTGTGGACAACAGCGGGGACCTTGGAGAGTTTGTCGGCAATGACATCGGCCAGATCCTCGTGCCGTGCAACACGGGCAACGGCGATCAGGTCCCATTCCCCCGTCACGGAATAGACCTCGCTGATCCCTGGAATCGCGGAAATCTCCTCAGCGGTTTCCGGGATGCGTGCGGCGTCAGTCTTGATCAGAACGAATGCGGTGATCACTTGTCAATCCTTCCGGATCAGTTGGCCGTAGCGGTGCCCGGCAGGACTCAATGGTGATGCCAGCCTATTACATGGCCCCCGCACGGGAGGCGTGAAACGCAACGCACGTCCCTGTGGCGTCAGGACTTCCTTAGCCTGCCGGCCAGCGCCAGAAGCGCCCGGTAACCAACCAGAAACAGCCCGAGGCTCAAGAGGGCCACAATGACGAAGGCCAGCACCACTGTCTGGCCAGTCATGGCACGCAGAACCATGCCGCCCGCAACGGCTCCGAGCCAGATTGCCAGGCCGGACCGTAGGGACAGCGGACGCCGCCATGCCCGGGCCGCCAGCCATCCCAGGGCAGCCCCGGCGAGGAAAGGCCAAGCGGTGAGGAAGACGCCGGTGACCACGTCACCCCGCTGGTGTGTGTCCCTCCCGATCGCGGCGAAGGCCAGGATCAGGACGGCGTCGAACAGCGCTGCGGCAATAACAGTGCGTGTGCCACCGGAAGCGGATGGCTGATGGATCGGGGAAGTCATGGCTTCGAGCCTAGCGCGGGGCGCCCCGGGGCGGCGAAGGGAAGCCCCGGGGCGGGGAGACGGCACCCGTCGCAGGCCGTTGTCCCGGATGGAGCTCCGGACTAGGCTCAAGCCGGAAGGGAGCACCCCGTGGAGAAAATTTCAACGTGCTTATGGTTTGAGAACGAAGCTGAAGACGCAGCCGAGTTCTACGCATCAGTTTTCGATGACTCCAGGATTCTGGACGTATCGCGTTACGCGGAGGGCGGCCCTGGTCCGGCAGGTCAAGTCATCACCGTCGAGTTTGAGATCGCGGGGAGCAAGTTTCTTGCGCTCAATGGGGGAGCACCGGCTAACTTCACCGAAGCCGTCTCTTTTGTTGTCGACTGTGCGGACCAGGAGGAAGTGGACCGTTACTGGTCAGCGCTGACTGATGGCGGGTCCGAGAGCCAGTGTGGCTGGTTGAAGGACCGTTATGGCGTGTCCTGGCAGATTGTGCCGGCCCTGCTGGGCTCTCTGATCGGCGGTCCGGACCGGGAAGGTGCCCAGCGCGCAATGCAGGCAATGCTCAGGATGCAGAAGCTTGATATCGCAGCCCTTCAACTGGCCTACGACGGCTGATACAGACAACCTCAGGCGCTTTGCTCGACCCTCCGCACCAGCCAGCTGGCCTCCCACCGGACGTTGTACTGTCCATCGGCGTCCCACTCAACCAAGACGTGCGTGACTGTATAGGCGATGGCACTTCCAATGCTGGAGCGTACCCTGACGGGAGCTGGCCTGAGCATAATCACAGGCCTTCCGGGGGCTTCGTCCAGCGCGTGCTTCCGTGCCTGGGGGATGAAGGATTGTGGGCTGAGGGATTGCAGCATATGACGTCCTAAGAGCCAGGAACTGAACAATGCCGCTATCTCCGGTCCGCGGAAAGATCGACACTGACTGCCCAATGGTGCTGGGAAGCAGACGTACCCAGCGTGCCGCCATAAGACGACACTAAGAGCCGTGGATGGTCCTTACACGCGTAGGCAGTACTCAACTTTTTCTGGTGGGCTACTTGCCGTGGGTGAAGGGCTCACTGCTTGAGCGCGGAGTGCTTGCTCAGGTCGCGACAGCGGCGGTTGCGTCCCTGAGGATGCCGGCGACGAAGGCCATGCAGTGCAACACCGTCAGCCTGACGGTGTTCCAAGAATCGGCGGTCTTCCTTGTTCGCCCGTAACTGCTTGCAGGGCTCCGTTGAGCCATGGCGTCAGGGCCGGGATTGTGCCCGAAGGTGTTGACGGAGGCCTGGGATTGCGAAGTCCACCATTCCATGGGCGGTAGGTTCGATGAGGCCGGCCGCCAGCAGTCTCGAGCGGTAGTTGGCGACGAGATTTGTCCTGGCTCCGATGCGTCGGCCGATGTCCCCGGCAACAGAAGGTCCGTCGTCCTCTGCCATGGCATGAAGGAAGTCAAGGTCCTTGGGGGAGGCAGCGGCGAGGGCTGCTTCGATGACGGTGCGTCCATTGCGGCGGTTTGCCGCCTCGATGGCGCGTTCGACTGTTTCCGCAGTGAGGAGGCCCTGGTTGATTTCAGCTTCCTTCCAGAGGAAGTAGCCGACAAGTTGGATGAGGAACGGGTATCCTCCCGTGGCCTCTGCTGCCCGGCGGACAAGGTCGGGGGAGACCGCGAAGGCTGCCTCGGCGAAGGTACCCGCGAAAGACTCCTCGACTTCCCGGACGGCTGCGGCGTGGAGATCGATCTTGTCGGCCCGGCGGAGGAATGTTGCCACTCCTTCGTTGAGCAGGTCGGACACGGCGGCGGGCAGCCCCGCGAAGACCAGGCCGATGGGCAGCCGGTCCTGGATGAAGTGCTGGACGCTGGCGGCCAGCTGGGCGAGTTCGCTGCGGTCGGCGGCATGGATCTCGTCCACCGTAATGACGAGTCCGTTGCCGCGTTCATCCAGAATTCTGAGGAGGTCCGCACCCAGTGTCCGCCATGCCACCTGGCGTTCGGGCGGGAGCTGGGTGGTGATACTGAAACCCGCGGCCGCGATCGCAGTGATCCGGCGGTTCGCCGGCCCGGCGCCAAGCTCTTCGGCGAGCTGACGCATGGACTCGCCGATCCGGCCCATGAAACCTGCAGTGGCGGTCTCGGAAACGACGGCCCAGCCCTTTTCGCGGGCGATGTCGTGTGCGGCGCCGATCATGACAGTCTTGCCGATCCCGCGGGCCCCGGTGAAAATGGTCAACAAGCCAGGGGCACCGGATCCCAGCCGGAGACCGTACTCGAACTCATCAAGCACGCCGGCCCTACCCAGGATTTCCGGTGGCGTCGCCCCGGCCGAGGGGCGAAAGGGGTTCTCCATCGACCGGCTCCTGTGAGTTCGTATGAGTTTTGTGAGTTTGCGTGGACAACGTGAGTTTATATGAGTTTTGTGAGTTTGGGGGAGTGCATTCCACTCCTCCTGCAGCTTCCCAGCAGGATCAGGTGTCAGATGCACCGCTGGTGACATGCACCATCACATCGACCTACTCGCAGATTTCAACCGGGGCGTGCTGTCAGCGGCGCCGTCTGACACTTCTGGTAACCGTGCATATTCATTCCAGCACATCCTCAGCTGACGGAGCCGAGGCATCTCGTGTCGTGATTCCGGCTCGCGAGGAGCTGGATGACTTGCTTCTCAGCACTAAGCCGTCGCTCTAGACGCCGAGGCCAAATCTCGGGATCCGGAAGGCCAAAGGCGGAAAGCGGCGACGGCGGGACCTCCCGCCGTCGTCCACTTCTGCTTCGTTACCTGTCCGGCCAGAGCCGCGGAGTCCGTTTAGCGGCCACGTCCTCGGTCCAGCCGATAGTGAGAAAAACGATGGCAAGGAGCAGCCAGACGCCGCCGAACCGGGTCCACTCGCTGTCCAGCAGCCAGGGTATGGCGGCGCGAATCACCTCATTGTCGGAGAGCCTGCTGATGATTGCCACGCTGACCGCCAGCAGCAGGGTATGCCAGAGGTAAACGGTGACTGCCCGGTTGTTAATGAGGGTGACTGGCTTATCGAGGAGCCTGATCGGCCTGGGCAGCGACTTCCATGATGGCGAGATCCGCAGGAGCATCGCGCAGAACCCGAAGGCCCACAGGCCATCTGCCCCGCCAATATTGTTCAGGTCCCAGCCCTCGTCGACTAGTTCGGGTGCGGCCCAGAGGAAGCCGAGGGCCATGATCACCGGTCCGGCTGAGAACACGATCCATCGCGGGACGCTGCGCAGCAGGCCGAAGTAGTGGGCGAAGCCGAGAATCCAGCAGGAGCCGTAGGTGGCGAAGTCGCCGACGCCACTGTCCGCCCAGTCGGGCAGCGTCACCCAACCGGCGGCGAGTGGCACCATGATTCCCAGAGGCGCTGCCAGCGTAATCCACGGCAGCCGGCGGAATGCCGCGAGCAGCAGCGGAGACAAAAGCATAAACCAGAAGTACGCACGGATGTACCAGAGGATGACTCCAGCATCTGCGGCCCACGCGCTATCAACCAGGCCTTCGTCAGAACCTATGCTTTCCGGGTAGGGCGGGTCACCGAGCGGGATGAACCACAATACGATTTCGGACCAGGAGCGGCCCTCGTCCTGGTCCGGGCTCCAGCCTTGCCAGAGAATGAGAAACAAAACCGTGGCGCTGTAGACCCACAGGGGCAGCAACAGGCGCCGGGTCCGGCTTTTCAGGACGCCCAGGGCAGGCCGCTCGAGGGAACGCGCCATCAGGGCTCCCGCGAGGGCGAACATAACACCCATGGAAGGGAAGACCAGACTCAGCCAGGCTGCGTTTGAGAAAGTATGGTAGGCGACAACCCGGACCAGGGCGATCGCACGCAGCAGGTCCAGGTAGCGGTCGCGTCCGGAATGCCCTGGCACCGGAGGGACCGGGGTGACATGGTTCGGGGTGCCAACCCGGCCCAATGCGGCGGCCGCAGGTGCGGGATTTGTACTGACTGCCGTGTTCTCCATCAACTGGTCCCTTTGCTGTTGCCCGCAGCCCTGAACGGCGGGGGCAGGAGACGCTACCGTCAACCCGCACCCGACATTATCAGCGGCTGCGTCCGAAGAGACCGGGTCCGGCTACCTAATATCAGCGGCGGTAGGGGTTACGTGAACGCCTGAGGGGGATCGTGCATCAGATGCAGCAATCACGATCTACTTTACATAATGTAGATTATCGGCGTTAAGTTCCAAGCCCTGGAGAGGGGCAAACAGCGGCGTTCCAGCGGCCCGCTGCTGAAGATGACGTTCGGTTCGTCATGCAGGACCTTGGTTGCAATTCCGTACGCAACGCGTTCAGCGCAACTGCATGTTTCCCTAGGTCAGGCGCAGGTTCGGCACGTCCGGATATTAATCAACGACGTCGACGCCAAATGCCCGGCACGCCGCGGGATTTCACGCCCAACACTGGCGACGCGCCGTCAATTGGTCTCTTTCATGCTGGTCAATGTAACGTTTAGGTCACCGGTTGACGCACACGCCTACTGGAGCGTCCTGAACGCTTTTGCGTGTGATATTGCCAGGCGGCAACGCCTTGTGCTCCGACAACCGTGACCAACTCCGGGCAGGACACATTTCCTTAGCCTGGCCGTTCCGCACTCCCATGAAGAGGCTTTATTTTCCATGCGCAAAAGAAGTCTGCTGGCCGCCGGCATGCTCACGGTCCTGCTCGCCACCTCGGCGTGTGGCGCCGTGACCGGTGCCACAAACTCACCTACACAGCCGTCGGGTCCGCCCAACACCGGGCCTGAAGCCAGCTTCATCGCCGGGTATGACATTTCATCCGACGAGGTCGGAACCACCCAGCGCGCCGCGGCTGCTGCGGCTGCCAGAAAGGCCGGGGAGGCCGGGGCGGCCGGGGCGGCCTTTGTGGCAGCCAGGAAGACGGCCGCAAGGGTGCAGGCGGCGGGCCGAAACCCGGTTGCCGCCGCGGCACGCGCTGTGGCTCCGAAACTGGCACTGAAGCCGGCCACGGCTCCCCTGCTGCCGGTGTTGTCCGGTGGGCAGACCGACAACGCTGCTGACGCGACTGTGCACACGCGGCACGACAACCAACCAGTCGGCCCGGAAGCCGTCGGCCACGGGGAACAGCACAAGAATGTCACGGGTGCGGGCACTGACGAGGACCCGGTCACCGGCGACCCGGGCCATTGCCCCGCCACCGGTGAGGACGTGGATTCGCCGGCCGGAACGCGGAGCGACGACGCGAATGCCCGCCGCGACTTCAACGTCGAAGACGATAGCGACGACTGCAACGATTCCCAGGGCGGCACGTGCCACCGGAGCGTCAAGGAGAACCGCAAAAACCATTCGGATTGACATGCGGATCCGGGCAGGAGGCTGGGTGACGAGACGCTCCTGAAGCACTTGGTCGTCCGGACCTGGTCACGGGACTCACCCGAAGGCCCCTGCGGAGGCTGGCGCAATGCGTTGGCCTCCGCTTTCGTCTGCGTAAGGCGCCGGCCTCACAACAACTGGCTTCCGGCAAGCCCTGCCATTGTCTTATCTCAAGTGCTCGCCAAGAATGAACCAATGACGGTCTACTTGCGCTCACTGGAAACTGCTGTCCCTCCGACTGTGCTGATCCAGGCCGAAGCCCGGGATGTTTTCGCAGCTCAGCCCGGGCTGACCAGGCTGGGCTCAAGGCTGGTGAACACATGTTTCGATTCAGCGGCCATAGACACGCGCCACACGGCGGTCGATGAAATGACCATGGAGTTCCGTGCGGACGATCCACAGTTTTTTGATTCGGCCACGGGCCTTCTGCTGAATCCCACTACAAAGGTGCGGAACGAGATCTTCGCCGAGCAGGCCACGAAGCTCTTCATCGAGTCCGCGCAGGCTGCCCTGGACGCCTGCCCGGATCTCACGCTACGTGACATAACGCATGTCATCACGGTCTCCTGCACAGGGTTCTTCAACCCGGGCCCCGATTACAAGCTGGTCCGCGCCCTGGGACTTGACCCTGCTGTCCAGCGGTACCACCTTGGATTTATGGGCTGCTATGCGGCCTTCCCGGCGTTGCGGGCAGCCAAGGCGTTCTGTGAGGCGGATCCGCAGGCTGTTGTGTTGGTGGTTTGCGCTGAACTCTGCTCCCTCCATGTGCGGACGTCCAACGACCCGGACACCATCATGGGGTCGGCGCTGTTCGCGGACGGCGCCGCCGCCGCCGTCGTCACGGCCCGGATCGCTCCGGATGCTCCGGCGCTGCTCCAGTTGGACCACTTCGAGACGGTGCTGACGCCGGTGGGCGAAGAATCCATGGCGTGGAACATCGGCGATCACGGTTTCGAGATGGTCCTGGGCAACTACGTGCCGCACATCATCGATGACCACATCATCGGCGCCCTCGAGCCGCTCCTGTCCCGGGACCTGTCGCTGCACGGACTCCCCTACCGCGACATCCGCCACTGGGCCATTCACCCCGGCGGCCGGAGCATCCTGGACAAGGTTCAAACGCGGCTCGAACTCACCGACCAGCAGTTGGTGCCCGCACGGGAAACGCTGCGGAAGTTCGGCAACATGAGCAGTGCCACCGTCCTGTTTGTCCTCAAACACATTCTGGAGCAGCCGCCGGTGGACGGCGACGAACGTATCTGCTCCATGGCCTTCGGCCCCGGACTCACCGTGGAAACCGGGCTCTTCACCAAACTCCGCCAAGCTGGCGGGCCCGTATCCGACATTGAACCCGGAAGCGTCCGGTCCGGGGAACGGCTGCCAGGCCGGGCGGCGGCCCCGTCCCGGGCCTGAACCAGTGTTGCTGATGCGGCGGCGGGCCGCGGATGCGGTCGAACTGATGGACGCGCCGGACTGCGATCCGCTGAAGCTGGAACGGACCTATCAGCAGTTCGGACTGGTCAACAGGCTCTTTTCCGGCTGGCGGCAGCTGTATGTCCAGGAACTGCGGCCGCTGCTTTCCCCAGCCACCGTGACCACTGCCCTGGACATCGGCAGCGGCGGAGGAGACCTGGCAAAGCTGCTTGTGAAGTGGTCCCGCCGGGACAAACTGCTGCTCGAAATCACCGGCACCGACCCTGACGCCAGGGCCTACGACTTTGCAGCCCGCCGACCCCACCACCCAAGCATCAGGTTTGTGCAGGCCGACAGCAGCGAGCTGGTCCGCGGAGGCCTCCGTTTCGACGTCGTCATTTCCAACCATGTCATCCATCACCTGCAGCCGGCGGCCGTTACCAGGCTCCTGGCAGACTCGCAGTCCCTGGCACGGCAGCTTTGCCTGCACAATGACCTGCGCCGAAGCCTGGCGGCCTACGGCCTGTTCTCGCTGGCAGCCCTGCCGTTCCGCGGTTCCTTCATCCGTCCCGACGGTCTGGTCTCCATCCGGCGCAGCTATACCCCCTCCGAGCTCGCCGCCATGACTCCCCCGGACTGGTATGTGCAACGGCACGCGCTCTTCCACCAGGTCCTCGTACATCGCCCGGTCCAGTCTGATGATTGACGTGGTGATCGCGGGCGGCGGACCGGTGGGCCTGTACCTCGCCGCGTTGCTCCTTCAGGAAGGCGTGGAGGTCCGGGTTCTGGAACAGCGCGTTCGCCGGAAAAATCACTCGCGGGCGATCGGAATTCACCCTCCGGCCCTTGCGGTTCTGGACCAGGTAGGCGTGGGCGGGGCCATGGTGCGT
This sequence comes from Pseudarthrobacter sulfonivorans, assembly GCF_031454915.1. GTDB lineage: Bacteria > Actinomycetota > Actinomycetes > Actinomycetales > Micrococcaceae > Arthrobacter > Arthrobacter sulfonivorans_C. Next base: position 183,442 of record NZ_JAVDRS010000005.1, read on the forward strand.
GCGGGCGTGCCGATCCGAAGCGGAACTGCGATCAGCCGCGGCGCGACGGTTGGGTCGATGTCGTTCGCCACCGTTTCAGACCGCTTTCCGTTTGTCCTGTCCCTCCCCCAGTCCACCACCGAGTCCCTGCTGGAACAGCGGGTGCACGAACTGGACGGCTCCGCCCTGCGCCGGGGAGCCCGGGTAACGCATGTGGCGGACGACGGCGGCGCAGTTACCGTTGCGGTCGCGGCCCCTGAAGTGGAGGGTGGCGGCAGCCGGATCACCGCACGCCTTCTTGTCGCCGCTGACGGTGCCCGGTCACAGCTGCGCAGCCTGCTGGGTATCCACGTGCTCTCGAAGTCCTATCCAGACCACTACGTAATGGGTGACTTCGCAGCAGACGGCGACCACAGCCAGGAAGCCGTGCTGTATCTCGAAACCGGTGGGATCGTGGAATCTTTCCCGCTCCCGGGAGACCTCCGGCGCTGGGTAGTCAGGATGGGCAGCCCTGCCCCGAATGTGGATGCCGCGGAGCTGTCGCAGCTGGTCCATCAGCGCACCGGTGTCAGGCCTGATCCGGCCACCAACAGCATGCTGAGCGCCTTCAGCCCCAAGTCAACGATGGCCCGCAGGCTGGTGGCGGGACGTGCCGTGCTCATCGGCGACGCTGCCCACGAGATCAGTCCCATTGGCGGTCAGGGCATGAACCTCGGCTGGCTCGATGCCGCGGAGTTGGCGCCGATCATCTGTGCATCCTTGGCTGGCACGGCGGTAGGCCGGCGCCTCCAGGAGTATGACGCTGGGCGCCGGAAGGCCGCCCTCCTGGCGCGCCGGCAGGCCGAGGTCAACATGTCGTTGGGGCGGCCCTTGGCTCCGGCGTTTCTGGGCTTCCGGAATCTGGCCATGGGCGCGGTGGCAGCAGTTCCATCCGCGAACAGGCTGGTGGCCCGGCGGTTCACTATGCAGTGACGGCGACGGGAATCTGCCGGAAGCGTGTTAATGGCTCAGGGGTTTCGGAAATAGCAGTCGTAGCTGTCCTGGCTGACAATCTGGCCGTCGCGGACCTCGAAGACGGATGACGTCCGGGCGCGGATGGTCTCACCGGCGTCCCAGTACTTCAAATCCATCAGTACCGTTGCCGACCAGTCGGCCTCGAGCACAACGCGGCCACCTTCACAGGTTGTGCGCCGGATGTCGAACTTCTGGTGGGCCACCACCTCGCCGCTTTGGTCGGCGCCGGCAAGCACCTGTTCCAGACTTCGGGTGGACCCTTCCGGAGCGAGCAGGTGTGGCGCCTCGAACAGGCGGAAATCCGCTGCGAGGAAGGGCCTGATGGCTTCGCCGCCGCCTCCGGCCTCGAGCGTCCGGACAAAATCCAGGACGCGTTCCAGTGCGATGGGATCCGAGGAAATCTGTTCTGCCATGGGATCGACACTATCCGACCGGGCCGACACCGCCGTTCTTCCGCCGTTAGGCTTTCCCCATGACCGTTGTCTCGCCGCCTACCCCGTTCACGCCTGCGCACCTGCGGGAAAGGGTGCAGGAGATCCTCGCCGCAGATGCTTTGCCACCCATCGCGCAGGCCGGGCATCCCGTGCTCCGGCAACATGCCGCCGCCTTTGACGGCCAGATCACCGCCGTCGAACTCGAACAGCTGATAGCGCTCATGCGCCGAGTGATGCATGAGGCACCCGGTGTGGGACTCGCCGCGCCCCAGATTGGGATCCCGCTCCAGTTGGCGGTCCTCGAGGACAAGTTCGACGTCGATCCGGAAGCGGCTGCGGTGCGGCACCGCACACCCCTGGATTTCCTGGCCGTCCTCAATCCGCGCTACACGCCCGTCGGCGGAGAAACCGCGGCGTTCTTTGAGGGTTGCCTCTCACTCAGCGGCCTCCAGGCCGTGGTGGTGCGCTACGAACGTGTGCGGCTCCAGTTCGAAACGCCCGGCGGCCTGGGCAGGGAGCAGGAATTCGAGGGCTGGCAGGCACGGATAGTGCAGCACGAAACCGATCATCTGCTCGGCACCCTCTACGTTGACCGTGCCGAGCTGCGGTCCCTGACCAGCAACGCGGAATACGCTACCAACTGGGCCGAGCCGGGTATCGCCAAGGCACGTGCCGCCTTGGGCTTCCTGTCCGAATATCCCTGAGGTCCCGGCCGGTTACGCGTGTGGAGTGTCCGCGGGATTCGCGGCCGTCGGAAGGAACCGCGCCCACCAGTGCAGGATGTGCTCGAACCGCTGCCGGCGGTGCCGAGGCCGTCCGGACCGGGAGAGTTCGTGGTCTTCGCCGGGGAAGATCAGCAGCCTGGCTTCCACTCCCTCCCTTTTCAAGGCCGTGTAGTAGCGCTGGCCCTGTTCAAGCGGGCAGCGGAGATCGTTTTCGCTATGGATCACCAGGGTTGGTGTCTGCACCATGGCTGCCTGACCGAGGGGGCTTTGGGCGGCGAGGACATCCGCTGAGTCACCCAGATATTCGCCGCCGAAGTACCAACCGATATCGGCCGAGCCCTCGAAGCTGACCGGATCCAGGAATCCCCGCTCCACGATGGCTGCCTTGAATCTATGGTGGTGTGCGATGGTCCAGGCAGTGAGGTAGCCGCCGTACGAGCCGCCCATGATGCCCAGGCGCCCCGCGTCGAGCGCGGGGAATTTTTCCAGGGCGCCGTCAAGAAACGCCAGGACATCCTGCATGTCGTCGGTGCCAAACCGGCCTTTGATGGCAAGTCCGTGGTCCCGGCCGTAGCCGGCGGAGCCGCGGGGGTTGCACATCAGCACGGCATACCCGGCTGCGACGTAGACCTGGGCCTCGTCGAGCAACGCGACGGTGAACTGGGTGTACGGACCACCGTGGATGTTCAGCAGGACAGGGTGCGGTCCCTTGCCGGCTGGCCGGAGCAGCCAGCCATGGACCGGATAGCCGTCGGGCGCGTCAAAAGTCACTTCCTGCGGCACAACGATGTCGGTTTGAGTCCTCAGCAAGGCCGAGTAGTCCGTCAGGATACGAAGCTGGCCGTCGTCGAGCACTGCGAGGTCCCCGTGGGTGGACGCGTCGGCGAAGGACACGAAGAGCGAACCGCCGGCCCAGGCCGCGCCGGTCACAGCCTTGTCCCCATGAACCAGGAGTGCATGACCACCGGTGGCTCCCAGTTCCAGGAGTTCAACCGTGCCTTGCGCGTTATTCAGGACCAAGGCACGGTCCGAGCCGCGAAGTTCAATCCGGCTGCCCGGGACGGCAACATCCATCATCTCCGGGTCCGTCAACGGAAGCGGTTCGCCACCCCCTGCGGGTACGCAGAACAGCACGGCGTTGCGCGCTACAAAGTCCCTGCCCGACGAGCCGAGCTCCCGGGCAATGTAGAAGAGCCACCGGCCGTCCCTGGATTCGCGGACCTCCAGCACCGACTGCGGTGCTGCCGTCGCCAGATCGAAGGCCACAGGCGCGCCACCCGTGGCGGGCACCCGGTAGATTCGCGAGGCCAGTCCGTCGTCGCTGTCCGGAGGCGCCGCAGCAAAGTACACGGCAGACCCGTCAGCACTGAAGGTCCCGCTGCCGGCATCCGTGGCGAGCCGCGTTAGCTGCCCGGCCTCCGGCAGCGGCGCCGAAGGCTCGCCACCGAGCTCGGGAACCTCCACCACGAACAGTTGCCGGGGTTTGTCGCGGGTGTAGCCCTCGCCGTTAATCCTGTACTGGTACGTCGAAATAAGCCGTGGTTCTTCTGCTTCGGCCGCGGTGCCTTCCGCCGTGCCGTACCGTCCGGCCTCGGGCTCGCGGGAGCTGAAGACGATCCGGTGCGAGTCCGGGGACCACGAGAAAGTCTCTACTCCCAAAAGCCTGTCCGTGATGACCTGCGGCTCGCCGCCGTCGGCCTCCACAACGCACAGCTGCGATTTCTTCGACGGCGCGTCGGCCCGGAGGAAGGCCAGCACCAGTCCGTCGGGCGAGAACGCCGGAGACGTGTCCCGGAAGCCCCTGGTGATCCGTCGCGGCAGCTTTTCCTGGTCCAGCGGAACAGTCCACAGCTGACCTGCGTAGGCATTGGTGTCGAAGTCCGGGCTGGTCACCGACACCACAGCGCGGCTGCCGTCCGGGTGGACTGTGGGCGGCGAGACGGAATTGAGCAGCAGGAGGTGTTCAGGCTTCACCCACGTGAGCCTAACGTGCGGCCCCACCGCAGACGAACAGCAACGCCCCGCTCCTGCGCGGGGGCAGCCGTGGGCGCCGCCCTAAGATAGTGCCTATGCCGTCTTCCACTCCCCCTCCGTTGCGCTGCCCCCTGTGCGGCGACCAGCTGAGAGTCCCTGCCAGTACCGGCGGGACGGCCCGCCGTGCCCTGGCATGCGGCGCCGGGCACAGCTTTGACGCGGCCAAGCAGGGGTACTTCAATCTGCTGGTCGGCAAGGGAACAGTCTTCGAAGCTGACTCTGCGGACATGGTGGCATCCCGCTTCAATTTCCTGGACGCCGGACTCTACCGTCCCCTGGCGGATGCTGTCTCAGACGCTGTCATCGCAAGGGTTCGCCCCGGAACGCCCTTCACTGTCCTCGACTCGGGAACAGGTACCGGCCACTACCTCCGCATAGTGCTCGACGACGTAAGGCAGGTCACTGACCACTGCACCGCCGTCGCGCTCGACATCTCCAAATTCGCTTTGCGGCGAGCCGCCCGACTCAACCCGGAAGCCGTTAACCTCGCCTGCGACGTATGGCGGCCGCTCCCGGTGGCGGACGCCGCCGTCGACGTCGTGACAGTCATCTTCGCGCCCCGCAACGCCGCAGAATTCGCCCGGGTCCTCCGCCCGGAGGGCCGGCTGGTGGTGGTCACACCGCGTCCAGGGCATCTGGCGTCCCTGGCAGCCCAAACCGGGATGCTGGCGATAGAAGACGAGAAGGACGCCAGGCTGGCGGAGTCCCTTGCGGGCCACTTCGTGCCTGAATCAACCCGGGACATTGACATCCGGATGACGCTGACGCCAGGGCAAATGGCTGACCTGGCTTTTATGGGCCCGGCGGGGCATCATCTGGACCGGGCAGCAATTGCCGCCAAACTGAACATTTCGGAGCTGTCCCCGGAGGTGGAGGCCCTGTTCAGGATCACTGTCTTCCGCCCGCTACGGCTTTCCGCGTAACGACTTGGCCACGTTCGCGGCCCCCTCCGCCGGCGACCTGCCGCCCGGCTTTCGGGCGGACTAGGATAAATAGACAGCTACCGGATGGTCAAGGGGGACGGAATGTTTGAATGGCTCGGTGAAAACTGGTGGGCTTTGTGGCTCACGGCTTTCCTCGCGTTCGCGGTGATCGAGATGATTACCCTTGACCTGTTCTTCATCATGCTCGGCGGCGGAACGCTCGCCGCGATTGTTGCGGATTTTGCCGGCGCTGACCTGTGGCTGCAGATTGTGGTTTTCTGCGTGGTGTCCCTGCTGATGATCGCTTTTGTCCGCCCGGTTGCCCTCAGCCACCTGAAAAAGGGACCCGCCGAACAGCGCACCAACGTGGACCGCCTGATTGGCGAGCAGGCACTGGTCATGGAAGCAGTCAGCTCCACTGGCGGCCTGGTCAAAATCGGCGGCGATGTGTGGAGTGCCCGGTCCGCCGGCGCTGTGTTGCCTGCCGGCCAGAAGGCAGTAGTCTCCGCTATTGACGGCGCCACCGCCGTTGTGTCCGCGCCGCAGGAGCAAGCAGACCCGTCGTAGTTAGCGTCACCAAGAGTGTTGGATACAGCCTAATAATTGGGGTTAAGGAGATGTATGGATAACGCAGGAGGAGTCGCCTTGGCTATTGTGCTGGTGGTCCTGATCGTGTTCGTGATAATTGTTCTTGTCCGCTCGGTGCGGATTATTCCGCAGGCGAGGGCCGGCGTCGTTGAACGCCTGGGTAAGTACCAGCGCACGCTCAATCCGGGACTCACCATCCTGATTCCGTTTGTGGACCGGCTCCTGCCGCTCCTTGACCTCAGGGAACAGGTTGTTTCGTTCCCGCCGCAGCCGGTTATTACCGAAGACAACCTGGTGGTCTCCATTGACACCGTGGTCTACTTCCAGGTCACCGATCCGCGTGCGGCCACCTACGAAATTGCCAACTACATCCAGGCCGTGGAACAGCTCACCACTACCACCCTGCGTAACGTGGTTGGTGGCTTAAACCTTGAAGAGGCCCTGACCTCCCGCGACCAGATCAACGGTCAGCTTCGCGGCGTCCTGGATGAGGCCACCGGCCGGTGGGGAATCCGTGTCTCGCGCGTCGAGCTGAAGGCTATCGATCCGCCCCACTCGATCCAGGACTCCATGGAGAAGCAGATGCGGGCCGAGCGTGACCGCCGCGCAGCCATCCTCACCGCAGAAGGCACCAAGCAGTCAGCCATCCTGACGGCCGAAGGCCAGCGGCAGGCGTCGATCCTCGCGGCAGAAGGCGACGCCAAGGCAGCCATCCTTCGTGCGGACGGTGAGGCGCAGGCCATCCAAAAGGTCTTTGATGCAATCCACAAGGGAAATCCCGATCAGAAGTTGCTGGCCTACCAGTACCTGCAGACGCTGCCCAAGCTGGCCGAAGGCTCCTCCAACAAGCTGTGGATCATTCCCAGTGAAGTCGGGGAAGCCCTCAAGGGCATCGGCAACGCACTCGGCGGCACCAATCCCGATCCGCGGGCCGGCGGCGGTCTCTTTGATGAGGAACCCGCCAAACAGCCCTAACCTGGATCAGCCCGCAGGAGGCCGCACCGCCACACCCGGCGGTGCGGCCTCCTGCCGTTGGGTACGGCTTCGGTTGCCGTTGGCGTTTGTTGGCGTTTGGCACTGAGAGCGCGCACCGGTATAATAGAGTGTTTGTCCGGTCGGACCAGATCCGCTGGAACAAGAACGCTTCGCAATGCGTTGAATCTTATGATGCAGCACAGTGCACACAGTAGTCCGGTGCGGTTATGTCGCACCGGATGGCGTGGGGCCTTGCTCCGCGAACCGACCAGAGGGAGAAAACATGAGCGATCGCAGCCTGCGGGGTATGCGCCTTGGCGCGCAGAGCATGGAGACCGAGTCCGGCGTGGAGCCGGCTCCGCGTCAGCGTGTCGAATACCGGTGCGAGGACGGCGAGCAGGTTTTCGTCACCTTCTCTTCAGAGGCTGAAATTCCTCCGGTCTGGGTCTCGAAGACCGGCAAGGAAGCGCTCCTGGTTGATGGCGAACGTCCTGACACCAGTAACGAAAAGGCTGTCCGTACCCACTGGGACATGCTCCTTGAGCGCCGTTCCCTCCCGGAGCTGGAGCAGATCCTTGAGGACCGGCTGACCATCCTGCGCGAACGCCGCGGTGAACGGCGCAGCGCCTGATCCATTGGCGGTCACAGCCTCACCTGACTGAGGCCCACTGAACGACAAACAAAGGGCCGGCCCGGCAACGTAATCCACGTTGCCGGGCCGGCCCTTTGTTTTACTCAGATGCGCTTCCGGCCGGTAGGTGTTACCCCTGGGCCGGTGCTTCCTTGCCCGTGAGCTTGTTCCAGCGCGCCTGCAGGCCCCATCTGGTCACATTGATCATGGCCTCAACGACAATGTTGCCGCTCATCTTGGATGCCCCCAGCTCACGCTCGACGAACGTAATGGGGCGCTCCTCGATCCGGAGGCCCATCTTGGCGACACGCCACGCCAGGTCCACCTGGAAGCCATAGCCCACTGAATCCACCTGATCAAGGTTCAGTTTCTCCAGCGTGGACCTCCGGAAGGCGCGGTAGCCGCCGGTGACGTCTTTGATCTTCAGGCCCAGCATCAGCCGCGCGTACGTGCTGCCAACGCGTGAAATCGCCTGCCGGTACAGTGGCCAGTTGACCACACTGCCTCCCGGCACCCAGCGGGAACCCATGGCCAGATCGGCGCCCTGCTCCACGGCTTCAAGCAGCTGCGGCAGCTGTTCCGGCTGGTGGGAACCATCGGCATCCATTTCCACCAGGACGTCGTAACCTGCCGCCAGGCCCCACTTGAACCCGGCGATGTAGGCGGCGCCAAGGCCCTCCTTGCCCTTGCGATGCAGGACGTGGACCTGTGAATCCTCGGCAGCAATGTTATCCGCCAGGTGCCCGGTGCCGTCGGGGCTGTTGTCGTCCACCACCAGAACGTCCGAGGCGGGTACGGCTGCCCGCAGGCGCTGGAGGGTCTTGGGCAGCGATTCCAGCTCGTTGTAGGTCGGAATAATGGTGAGGACGCGCACAAAGGGCCTTTCCTGGACGGGAGCGGTCGGAGCGGCTGACCACCAGCGAAGTCGCTGGCTGGCAGGCGCAACTATCTATTATAGGGCGCTGATCTGCGCGTCCGATCAGGAACGCAGCGCCGGACTGGAAAAGAGCTCCAGGCCGTCCCGGACGGTCTGCAGGCAAACCGGGTCCGCGCCGGTGTCCAGCGCCGGAAGCAGGGGCGTGCGGGCTCGCGGATCCGTACTCCAGGACTGCACCCGTCCGTCCGCGACCTGGACCATCAGTTCCTCAACGTCCCAGACGGCGAAACTGGCAGGAGCACCGGGAACCAGCTGGCCGGCCATCGGGTTGTGGTACTTGGCTGCGCGCCAGCCTGCCCGGGTGTGGCCCAGGAACGCTGCGCGTGCCGAGATCCGTTCGTCGTGGTTGTGGTGTTCCAGGCAGGCACGCACACTCGACCAGGGCCGCAGCGGCGTGACCGGGCTGTCGCTGCCGAAGCAGATGGGAACGCCCGCCGAGTAGAACGAGGCAAACGCATTCATGGACCGGCTGCGGTCACCGAGACGCTGCTGGTACATTCCACCGTTGCTCCCCCATACGGCGTCGAAACGGGGCTGGGTGCTGACGGTAACGGAGTACCGGGCCAGCTGCTCTATCGCGCTGGCATCCGCTACCTCCACATGCTCAAACCGGTGGCCAACTGCGCGGATCCGCTGCTCGCCTACTTCCGCAGCGGCGAGCTCCAGAGCCTCGAGGGCGGCGTCGAGCCCGGCGTCGCCGATGACGTGGAATCCGCCCTGGATGCCAAGCAGCGAGCAGGCGGCCAGGTGGGCGCCTGCCTCCGTGGCCGTGAGGTACAGGCTGCCCCGCTCCCCTGCCTCGTCGCTGTAGCCGGATCTCAGCGCCGCAGTCCGGGAGCCAAGGGAACCGTCGATGTTCAGGTCCCCGGCGAGCCCCCGCACGGGGACACCAAGACCGTCCAGCAGCTGCCGGGCATGCTCCTCCGAGGTGGCCAGTTCGCCCCAGTAGGGCAGCACCTCCGGGACGGCGGCCTCACCGGGTGCGGTGTTCCACGCGGCGGCAAGCCGAAGATCGTCGACACCCCCGATATGTGGCGCAGCCATCTCCGCCAGCGCCACATAGCCGTTTTCGGCTGCCTCGGTGAGGGCGCGCTGCTGGTACGCCCGGAGGCTGGCGTCCGGAAGACGGCGCGCCTCCCGGCGGGCCGCCGTATGCGCGGCCCGCGAAACCTGTGCCCCGGACGTATAGCCGTCCAGCCCGGCAAGCCCTGCGTCGGCTGCCAGCGAGGCGGACACCAAAGCCGAATGCGCATCCACCCTGGACAAGAACACGCGCCTCCCGCCGGCGGCGCGCTCGAGTTCATCGGCGCCCGGCAGGGCAGCGTCTTCCCACGTGGTCTCATCCCAGCCGTGACCCAGCACCGGTCCGTCGCCCTGGAACGCTGCCACGGCGTCCAGCAGCTGCCGGCCGGACCGCACGCCGCCCAGTTGCAGGGAATCCAGCGCAATGCCGGTCTCCGTGAGGTGCACATGCGAGTCAACAAATCCCGGCGCCACAAGGGCACCGCGAAGGTCGATAATTTCCATGGACGAATCGGCAATCGACGATGCCGCCTGTTCGGACCCCACCCAGGCAACAGTGTCGCCGTCCACCACCATCGCGGTGGCCAACGGATCGGCGGCCGAATACACCGAGCCGTTACGGTACAGGACCACTTTCCGCTCGAGCGGAGTGGGCACGGTGGAACGTTCAGTGGTCATCGGGGCGAAGCTCCTGGGGTAGGGGTAAGGATGGACAGCAGTAGCTTCCGGTACATCGGAGGACGGCTGAGGCGTGGTTCGGCCCTGGGCGGCTTAGCCAGAGGACAGCTGCTTCAAAGGACTGAGGAGTAGGCGACTACGCCCCGCCGGATCAGCGCAATAGCCTCCGAGCAAAGCCGTGCCAGGCGTGGCTCCAGCCCGGGAATCTTGGCCAGCTGGTCCAGAAGGTCAATGACCTGCTTGACCCAGCGGACAAAGTCGCCGGCTGCCAGGTCAGTCCCGTTCAGAACATCCTGCAGGTGCCGTCCCTTGGCCCACTTGTACATGGGCCAGACGAGTCCCAGTTCGGGTTCGCCGGTCAGTGGCAGCTTGTTCTGCTCTTCGACGTCCTCCAGGGCTGACCATTCACGGACCACCAGATCCACTGAGGTTTCCAGCGCTATGCTCGGCATCCGAGGGCGGAGGCCCCTGTCCTCGCGCTTGGCCTGGTAGACGAGGACACTCGCCAGGGCCGCAACTTCGACGGCGTCAAGGTCACTGAAAGCGCCCAAACGCAGTGACTGTGAAATCAGCAGGTCCTTCTCGCCATAGATCCGGCGGAGCCGCTGGCCGTCGGCACTGATGGACAGGCGGCCATCGGCTCCGCCCTCCAGGTAGCCGTAGGCCGACAGGACGTCGCAGACGCGGTCGAAGGTCTTGGCAATCGTGTTGGTCCGGCCTTGGATCTGGCGTACCAGCGCGTCCGTTTCGCGGCGCAGCTTCCACCAGCGCTCTGACCAGCGTGCGTGGTCTTCACGTTCGCTGCAGCCGTGGCACGGGTGTGCGCGGAGTGCCCGGCGGAGCTCCGTGATCCGTTTTTCCTGGTTGGGCATCACACTTCCGAGACCAAAGTCCGTGGTGCGGCCAGGCGACGGCGGACGGTTTTCCCGCAGGGCATTCCGGGCCGACGAGGCGAGGTCGCGCCGGGACTTGGGGACCTTGGCGTTGAACGACTTCGGAATCCGGATCCGCGTCACGGGCGCGATAGGGCCTTCCAGGTCTTCGGTGCCGATCCGCCGGAGCTGGTTATCCAGCGTGAGGACGGCAGGGCGTGGCTCCCGGCCGCTGTGGTCCGAACTCAGGACAACGGCCAGCCCTGGCGCCCGCCCTCCCGGGACGTCCACCACGTCTCCGGGCATCAGCCGGGCCAGGGAGTCTTCGTTCAGGGACTTCCGTGCCCGGGACTTGGTGCGTGAGGTGATATTTTCCGCGTCGGACAGCTCACGGCGCAACCGGGCATATTCGGTGAAGTCGCCCAAGTGGCAGGTCATGGATTTCGCGTAGCCCGCAAGGGACTCTTCCCGGCTTCGCACCTGCTTGGCTAGGCCTACAACGGACCGGTCCGCCTGGAACTGCGCAAACGAGGATTCGAGAATCTCCCTCGCACGGGCCCGGCCAAACTGTGCCAGCAGGTTGATGCTCATGTTGTACGTGGGCCGGAAACTTGAATTCAGCGGATAGGTCCGGCGCGAGGCGAGGCCGGCTACCGCCGTCGGATCCGTGCCCGGCTGCCAGAGAACTACCGCATGGCCTTCGACGTCGATGCCACGGCGGCCGGCCCGTCCGGTCAGTTGCGTGTATTCCCCAGCCGTGATGTCTACGTGGGCTTCGCCATTGAATTTGTCCAGTTTCTCCAGGACCACGGAGCGGGCAGGCATGTTCACGCCCAGGGCGAGGGTTTCGGTGGCGAAGACAGCCTTGACCAGGCCCTCCACGAAGAGTTTCTCCACCACCTCCTTGAAGGTGGGCAGCATGCCTGCGTGATGGGCGGCGAAACCCCGCAGCAGGCCATCCCGCCACGTCCAGAAGCCCAGGATGTCCAGGTCCTCAGGAGGGATGTCCTGCCCTGCTTCGTCAACGCGCTGGGCGATGATGCGCTGCTCCTTCTCCGTGGTCAGCCAGAGCCCCGAAGAGACGCACTGGGCCACGGCGGCGTCGCAGCCTGCACGGGAGAAGATAAACGTGATGGCGGGCAGCAGGTCCTGCCGGTCCAGGCTGGCGATCACCTGGGGGCGGCTGGCCTTCCGGACGGCGCCGGGCTGGGCTCCCTGTGGGGGACGCGCATCCGACCGTTGCTTGTGCTGCCGGCGCTGACTCCGCCCGCCATGGCCGAACCGCCCACGGAAGCTCTCCTGGCTTTCGCTGCGGGCCATCGCCAGCAGATCCGGGTTGACCTCGAACCCCCGGCCCGCGGCGCCATCCCCGATGGCGGTATTCCCTGCCGGGTCCAGCTCTTCGCGGACTGGCAGGGGTGCTCCGGTTTCGGCATCGGCCGGCGGCGCGATTTCGTCGAACGTGGTTTCCCCGGCGAACAGGTCCACGATTTCCCGGCCCACCATAACGTGCTGCCAGAGGGGCACCGGCCGGTGTTCGGAAACGATGATGTCCGTGTCGCCGCGCACGGTGTCCAGCCACGCGCCGAACTCTTCAGCGTTTGAAACAGTGGCACTGAGCGAAACCACCTGGACTTCGCTGGGGAGGTGGATGATCACTTCCTCCCACACGGCCCCGCGGAACCGGTCAGCGAGGTAGTGGACCTCGTCCATGACCACAAAGCCAAGGTCATCCAGCGTGGCGGAGTCGGCGTAGAGCATGTTCCGCAGGACCTCGGTGGTCATGACCACTATCGGGGCGTCCCCATTGATGCTGGTGTCACCCGTCAGGAGCCCGACGTTTTCCGCCCCGTATTTTTCTGCGAGTTCCGTGAACTTCTGGTTGCTCAGCGCCTTGATGGGCGTGGTGTAGAAGGCCTTGAGATGCCGCTCCAACGCAAGGTAAATGGCAAACTCCCCCACGATGGTTTTGCCGGCGCCGGTAGGGGCGGCCACCAGCACGCCCTTGCCGTCCTGCAGGGATCGGCAGGCGAGCCGTTGGAATTCATCAAGTTCAAAATCGAGGGTGCGGACAAACCCGCCAAGGTACGTTCGCGCCTCAGCTGTGCGTTCCGCGCTGGCCCGGTAACTTTCAGAGGGCGAGAGCGGCCCGGAAATGGAGGACATGCTTCAAGCCTAGTGCGCTGCGCGCTACAGGTTTTTCAGTTCACTGCCAGGGGTGGCAATATCGGCTGTTGCGTCCGTCTCGGCGGCCCGTTTAACCGCCCGTTTGTCCCTGCGCTTGTCGTTGAAGATGCAGAGCCCGATGGCGGCGAAAAACAGGACCAGCAGGGGCGCGGCCAGCAGGAACATGGACAGCGCGTCTGTGCCCGGAGCGGCCAGGGCGGCCAGGACGAAGACCAGGAAAACGATGATCCGCCAGGCTTTGAGAATGGTCCGGCCCCGCACAACCCCAGCCATGTTGATGCCGACGAGAATCACGGGCACCAGGAAGGAAATGCCGAGGATCAGAAGCATCTGCGTGGCGAACGTGAGGTAGTCGGTGGCGGAGATGTTGTTGGCGCCGGTCTGGGGGGTGAACTGGAGCAGCGCCCGGACCACCGTGGGGAAAACCAGCCAGGCAACATAGACTCCGGCAAGGAACAGGGGAACGGCGGCGGCCATAAAGCCGAGTGTGTAGCCGCGTTCCTTCCTGGTCAGGCCGGGGGTGATAAATGCCCACACTTGGTAGATCCACACAGGGCTCGAAATCACGAGCCCGATCTGGATGGCGATTTGGATCTTGAATGCGAACGGATCCGCGATGGTCGCAAAGTTCAGGACGGCCGTGCGGCCCGTTTCCTGGGCAATGGAAATCAGTGGAGCCGACAGGCTCCCTACCACGGGGTCGTACAGGAACCAGCCGCCCACGGCAGCGAGCAGCACAGCAATTGCCGATTTGATCAGCCGGTTCTTGAGCTCTTTGAGGTGGTCCCAAAGAGCCATCCGCCCCTCAGGGTTGGATTTGCGGCCCCGCGTCAGTGCCACTGTGCGTTACGCGCGGGTCGACGGCGGAACGTCAGTGCCGTCAGTCGGCTCACCGGGCTGAGTCGGTCCAGGCTTCGCCTGCGGGTGGTTAACGATCTTGCCTTCCACCGGCCCCGAGGCGTCGTCGGTGGATTCAGTCTTGCCGTCGTTCTTCATCTCCTTGACCTCGGATTTGATGATCCGCATGGACTGGCCAAGGCTGCGGGCCATGGCAGGGAGTTTCGGCGCAGCAAAAAGAAGCAGCGCAACGACGATGATAATGACAATTGGCCACGGGCCATCAAAGAGTCTTCCCACGGGAATTCCTTTCCTCTTACAACATCCTACGTCTAACTGAGATCCAGATCGCGAAGCGACTGGGGCTGGCCCCGATTGTGCTTGCGCTGTACCCGCCTCTGGCGGCGGTCCTCCCGGCGGGATGACTTGGATGCGTGGTAATCATGTCGCATCCGGGCAGGCGAGGCAAAAACAGCGGCACCCGGCTGATCGGCCGTGGCACGCTGTAGCTCGCCGGCCATGGCCGGTGCCAGGTGTCCAAGTTTCGCACCGGCGTCGCCAAGGTCCTTCAGTGCGGCCATGGCCTGGCGGTACAGGCGGATGCCCAGGAGGACATAAAAGAGCAGGGACAACGCAACGAGCGCTATCCAGATCAGGATCCAGGACCACCAAGGCATGCTGACGAGTCTAGTCGCCGTAGCGGGCCAGGGCCGCCTCGATCCAACTCCGCGCCGCGGCGGCAAGCTCCAAGGGTTCCAGGATCCGTGCTGCCCCGCCGTGCTGTGTCACGAACATGGGCAGCCAGGTGGTGCTGCCGAACCGGATCTCGGCCACCAGGCCGCCGTCGGGCAGGGGTGCCGCCCGTTCGGCGTAGTAGTCGTCGGCCAGTCCCGCCCCCTGCCTGGTGAGCTGCACCAGGACGGTGGTGTCGTCGTCGTTCGGTGTGAACAGTTTGGCCGGAAACCCTTCTTCCGGCCGGACTTGTGTGGATGCGGGTCTTCCGTTCGGCGCAATCTCCTGGACCCGGTCCAGCCTGAAGTTCCGCAGGCCCTGGGCGGAGTGGCAGTAGGCCTCGAAATACCAGGTGTTGTCCAGCGAGTACAGGCGGAGCGGATCGACGTCCCGCTCGGAGACCTGGTCGCGTTGGGTGGAAAAATACACCAGCCGCAGCTGCGAGCGGTCCCGGATGGCTACGCGGACAGCGTCCAGGACCGCCGAATCCGCGGGGCCCACCTCCGGACCCGCCAGCGATGCGGCCCGCAGCCCCTCCTGGCCGGCCGCCGCCATCAGTTTGAGCGTCACGGACTCCAATGCACCACCCTCGGCAAGTTCAGGCAGCCCATTCAACGTCTCCAGGCCGGTCAGCAGCGCACAGGCCTCATCCACGGTGAAGCGGACCGGCCGGGTGAGGTCCAGATCCTGGGTGATGTAGACGTGGCCTTCCTCCCAGTGGATGTCCAGAAGGTCATCAGGATAGCCCTCAGGCAGGCCGGAACAGATGAGGATCCGGAGGTCACTCTCCAGTTCCTCCGGTGTGATCCCGAAGCGTGCTGCGACGTCGTGGATGTGCAGGCCCTGGTTGTGGACCAGGAACGGCACCAGCTGCAGCATGCGCTTGAGCTGGTCCTCGGAGGTGCGCTTGCGGACGGACCGGCCGCGCGGTGTCTCGTCGAACCGGTAGTCAGGAACCGGGGCCGCGCTAACGGCCCCAGCCTTGCGCAGGCGGTGCCGTACGGCTGTCACGAGTTCTTCGGGCTCACGGGCCACGGCGTCGGGACCGTAGGAGGCAAGCTCCTCGGCAAGCACCTCGGTGTCCCGGAACTGCACGTGCAGCCGTTCGTCGCCGTCGTCGGGCGTTTCCGCAGTACCCGCTTCTGGGCCGAACACGGGCACCAGATTCGCCCGCCGCCTCAGCCCAAGAAGGCGGCCCTTCCGTACGTCCACCACGGCGGTCCGTAGTGGAAGTTCAGGAAGCCGGTCCAGTTCCTCGCGGATGTTGAAGTCTGCCGGCGGCGAGTACGTTTCCTTGTCCAGGATGGTGACGGCACCGGTGAACCGGGAAAGCCGGAAATGGCGCGGCGCGTGGCGTGATCGGTCGTAACCGGTGAGGTACCACTGGCCAAACCGGCTCCCGAGGCCCCAGGGTTCCACCGTCCGCTGCTCTTCCTTGCCCGTGGTGCCCGCCAGATAGCGGAAACTGACCGGGTGCTGGGCATGCATGGCCGCCACCACGTCATCGAACGCCTGGCCGGCTGGCCTGATCCGCGGCTGCACGCCGACCGGAAGTTCGACGTCGGACAGGGTTCCGGAGGCCTGGAGCTTGCGTAGGGCGTTGGCTGCAGCGGTTCCCAGCGCGGCCCGCTCCCAGAGCTGGGATGCCAGGAGGAGGACTGTCCACTCCCCCGGGCTGAGCTGGACATCGGGCAGGCGGTTCGATTCCTTGCCGATGCGGTAACGCGTCGTGGCCGGGTCATCTTCGCTCCAGCCATGGTCGGTGACCGTTTCGACATCGAAGCCGAACTGCCGGAGGTCATTTTTGTCGCGCTCAAACATCCGGCCGAACGCCACGTCGTTGCCGGAGGTGTCATGGTAGACCTTCACCCGCAGCTCTGCGCGGCGCAGGCCGTATTTGGTGTTCAGGAGGGCTATCAGAAGGTTCAGCAGGCGTTCAGTACGTGAGACGGACACTCTGGCTACGTTACTAAATTCCTTCGTGGAAAGCCGAAAGCGCGGCAACAACAGGGAAACAGCTCCTGATTGTTACCGCGCTTTCCGGTCTTACGGTGTTCCGGTCAGCGTACGCCGACGAGGTCCACCACAAAGATCAGTGCCTCGTTGGGGCCGATCGCTCCACCGGCGCCGCGGGATCCATACGCCAGCTCGGAGGGAATCTCGAGGCGACGGCGGCCGCCCACCTTCATGCCCAGCAGGCCCTGGTCCCAGCCCTGGATGACCTGGCCGACGCCGACCCGGAAGTCCAGCGGCGCGCCGCGGCCCCAGGAAGCATCGAATTCTTCGCCGGTGGACCAGGCCACGCCGACGTAGTGGGTCGACACGGTGTCGCCCTTCTTAGCCTCGGCGCCGTCGCCTTCAATGAGGTCGGTGATGACCAGTTCGGTGGGAACATCGCCTTGCGGGAAGTCAATCTCCGGCTTCTGGCGGTCGAAATCGCGCTGACCAAATGACATGGTTGCTCCTGACGTTGGTTGGGATGGGTTACGTGGCACGAATGCCCAGGCGTGGATTACTTACCTGACACCGAGGATATCAACGACGAACACCAGGTCGCCCTTTTCGGCGCCATAGGCCTTGTCTGCCGGGATGGACAAGAGCACCCTGGAGCCGACCGTCTTGCCGGCCAGTCCTTCCTGCCAGCCCTTGATGAGTCCGCTCAGCGGACTGGTCAGGGGCTCACCGGTGAAGCTGGACTCCAGCTGCTTTTTGTCTTTGAAGGAGTACAGGACGTAGTTGACCACCACAGTGTCCGTAGCCTTCACTTCCGGGCCCTTGCCCTTGATGAGGTCCTGGGCCACGAGGGCCGTGGGTGCCGCCGCGCCTTCGATGGAGATCTCCGGAACGCCCTGGTCATTTTCCTTGACGGTTGGCAGTCCGGCAGGCGGGGTGACGGTCTCGCCTTCCGGCTTTTCAAGCGGCGGCGTGACGTCCGTCGCGGAAAGCAGCTTGATCAGCAGGAGCTGTGTGGGCTGGGCTGCTGCGCCTTCCGCACCAGCCTGGCCGGGTACGGCAAGGGCCAGCGTAGAACCAAGTTTCGCCCCGACAAAAGCGTTGTAGATGACGGCGCTTCCGGTTTTGAGGTCCTCGTTGAGCTCGAGCGGCTCGGGTTCGCCGGCGAAGGTATCCTCCAGTGTGGAGCCGTCGGTTCCGTTCACGGCGAGAATGGAGATGTTGGCAATCTGGTTCGCTTTCACCCGATCGCCGTCGCCTTCCGTGACCACCTTGATGGTGGGCTCAGTGACTTCAAGCGGCTTGGTGAATTCAACGCCCGGAGCCTTTTTGTCCCCGTTTTCCGTCAGTTTCAGGGAGTCGAACTTGGCAGTGTCACCGGCGGACTGACTGGTGGGTTCCGGTGCCGCGGGCGAACCGCCGCAAGCGGTGAGCAGCAGCAGGCCGGGGATAAGGATTGCTAGGAGTCGGCGCACGTAAGAGAACTTTCGTTGGGGCAGGGTGGACGCGATACCGGACAAAAATGCCCGGCACCGCTGCAGGGCCAATGAATAGCCCCATCAAGGATAGCCCCTGAACCTGAACGTCAGCCCATGGAGCCCAGCAGGGCATCCACGCGGTCATCGACACTGCGGAACGGATCCTTGCACAGGATGGTCTGGTGGGCACGGTCGTTCAGCTTGAGGTGCACCCAGTCCACCGTGTAGTCCCTGCCCAGTTCCTGTGCCCGCCGGACGAAGTCGCCCCTCAGCTTCGCGCGGGTGGTTTGCGGCGGTGCATCCACGGCGTCCTTGATGACAGTGTCCTCCACGACGCGCCGCACCGCACCCCTGGCCTGCAGCAGGTAATACAGTCCACGCGTCCGCGAAATGTCGTGGTACGTCAGGTCAAGCTGGGCGATCCGTGGTGCATCCAGGCCCAAGCCGTGCCGCTCCCGGTAGTTGTCCATCAGTTTTTTCTTGATGGCCCAGTCGATTTCCGTGTCGATGGTGCTGGTGTTTCCGCTTTCGATGGCCTTCAGGGTCCGCTCCCAGAGGTCAAGGATGAGCGGAACATGGGGGTTGTGGGCGCCGTGCTCCTGGACAAAGGCGGTGACCTTGGTCAGGTATTCCTGCTGGATCTCCAGTGCAGTGAGCTGGCGGCCGTTGGCGAGCCGGACCAGCGCCCGGCCGCTGAGGTCATGGGAGATCTCGCGGATGCTCCGGATGGGGTTTTCCATCCGCATGTCACGCATGATCACCCCGGCCTCAATCATGCGGAGAATGAGGTCCACGGTGCCCACCTTGAGCAGGGCGGTGGTTTCGGACATGTTGGAGTCGCCCACAATGACGTGGAGGCGGCGGAAAAATTCCGCATCGGCGTGCGGTTCATCCCTGGTGTTGATGATGGGACGGGACCGTGTGGTGGCGGACGAGACGCCTTCCCAGATGTGGTCTGCCCGCTGCGAAAAGGCATACGTTGCGCCGTGCGGTGTCTTCAGGATTTTGCCGGCGCCGGCAATCAGCTGGCGCGTGACGAGGAACGGGATCAGGATCTCCGCAAGCCGGGAGAACTCGCCCCGGCGCGGGATCAGGTAGTTCTCGTGGCTGCCATAGGAGTTCCCGGCGGAATCGGTGTTGTTCTTGAACAGGTAGACGGTTCCGTTGAACCCCTCTGCGGCAAGCCGCGCCTGCGCCTCATCCACGAGGTCGTCCAGGATCAACTCGCCGGCGCGGTCGTGGGCCACGAGTTGGGCCAGGTCATCACACTCCGCGGTGGCGTATTCCGGGTGTGAGCCGACGTCGAGATACAGCCGCGAACCGTTGGTCAGGAACACGTTGGACGATCTGCCCCAGCTGACTACTTTGCGGAACAGGTACCGCGCCACCTCCTCAGGCGCCAGCGGCCGTGAATCGGGGCTCGAATACGAGATACCGAATTCGGTCTCAATACCGAAGATCCTCTTGTCCATCTCAGTCCTCCTCCGCAAGCAGCGCCGTGATGTCGGCGTCGTTCAGTCGCCGGAAGGCCCGGCGGAAACCCCTGGCGGTCTCCGACTGCCTGTCCAGGACGGCAACCTCCACGGCCTTGGCCGGAAGGGTTGCGTCCGCTTCGCCCTGCTCAGTGCTGCCAGCCAGGCTGCTGATGGCCAGCCGGACAGCGTCGGCGAACCGCAGCGACGAACGCCAGCCCTCGGCAATAACGGACGAGACCCGCTCTGCCTGGCCGCCCATCACAATGAAGCCGTGCTCGTCAGCGATCGACCCGTCGAACGTCAGCCGGTACAGGTGGTCCTGTTCCGGCGTGGGGCCCACCTCGGCCACAGCAAGTTCCACTTCAAATGGTTTCTGTTCGGCGGTGAAAACCGCGCCGAGGCTTTGCGCATAGACGCTCGCGAGGCCCCGGGCGGTGACGTCTTCACGGTCATAGGAGTAGCCGCGGACATCCGCGTACCGGACGCCGGCCTGGCGCAGGCTTTCAAATTCGTTGTACTTGCCGACGGCCGCGAAGGCGATCTTGTCGTAGATCTCACCGATCTTGTGCAGGGAAGGCGACGGATTTTCAGCCACGAGGGCAATCCCGTCCTGGCAGCTGATAACAACCACTGATCTGCCGCGGGCGATGCCCTTCCGTGCGAAGTCCGCACGGTCCTTCATCAGTTGTTCAGGCGAGACATAGAACTGCTGCGTCATCTCAGGCCTCCCGTCGCTCGGCGGAGCGGACTTCGATGATGCGGCCCGCCACGGCTGCCAGCTCGGATTCAGGGATGCGCCTGGCGCCGTCCCGGTTCACCGTATAGACCACGGGCCACAACTGGCGGACCGGATCCGGACCCCCGGTGGCGGAGTCGTCGTCGGCCGCGTCGTAGAGCGCTTCCACAGCAACGGAGACCGCCTCGGCTTCGGTCAGGCCGGGCCGCCAGAGTTTTTTCAGTGCGCCGCGGGCGAAAACCGAGCCGGAGCCAACGGTGTGATGCTCGCGTTCCTCGTACCGGCCGCCGGTGACGTCGTAGGAGAACAGGCGGCCCACGCCGGCAGTGGTGTCGAAACCGGCAAAAAGGGGAACCACCGCCAGGCCCTGCAGGGCCATGGGCAGGTTCCCGCGGATCATGGCACCGAGCCGGTTCGCCTTGCCGTCAAGGCTCAGGAGCGTGCCTTCAATCTTTTCGTAGTGCTCCAGCTCCACCTGGAAGAGCCGCGTCAGGTCAATGGCTATTCCGGCCGTGCCGGCGATGCCCAGCACCGAGTACCTGTCCGCCGGGAAGACCTTTTCGATGTGCCGGCTGGCAATCATGTTGCCCATGGTGGCCCGCCGGTCACCCGCCATCAGCACGCCTCCGCCGTAGCTCATCGCCACGATGGTGGTTGCATGCGGCACCTGGAGCGGGGTGGCACCCGCCGTCGCCGCCGGCAGTGAGCGGTTGTACGGAAGCAGGTCCGGGCGGTCCCGCTGCAGATGCTCGGTAAATGACGACGTCGCGTTGCCGGCTACCTGGTTGGCGGTTGATTCCTGCACTGGTGAACTCCTTGAACGTGGTCCTTCTACGTCGGTACAGCTTCCGGCCGGTGCGGCGTCCGCCACCATCCGGCTCCGGGTTACTGGCCGCCCTTTTGGACGAAGGCGCGGACGAACTCCTCAGCGTTGGATTCGAGGACGCCGTCAATTTCGTCCAGGAGGTCATCGACGCCCTGCGTGGCGTCCGATGCCTGGGCTTCCGGGGCTGCCGGAGGCGCCTCCGGGATGTCTTCCTCGACCTGGCTGTCGCGCGATTGTGGCTGCTGCTGTTCCTGGCCTGCCATGGTGATCTCTCCTTCGGGAATCATCGGATCCGGGCGGATCTGCTGATACGCCCATATTGCCACGCCAAACGCCTGCTGGCGCGGTTTACGCCGCAGGCGGAGGGGTGTTGTGCCCGAGCAGTTCAGCGAGGAACGGTCCGGCCGTACGGTGGCGGGCGAAGAGCCCTCCGGTGAGGGCTTTGGTGCCACGAAGGGGCTCCCGGGTGGGCACGCGCTGCAGCCGGCCGTAGCCCGGGACATCGAAGATCACCGAGTCCCAGCTGGCCCCCACCACGTCCTTGCCGAAGCTGCTGATGCAGCGTCCGCGGAAGAAGGCCCGAGTGTCCGACGGCGGTTCGGTCACCGCTGCGGAGATCGCCGAGTCCTCGACAATCCGCTGCATGCGGTTCCTGGCCAGGAAACGGTAGTACAACCCCTTCTCCGGGCGGATGTCGGCCCACTGGAGGTCCACCAGGCCAAGCCTTGCGTCATTCCAGGCCAGGTTGTCCCGGTCGCGGTAACCCTCCAGGAGGGAGAGCTTCGCCAGCCACTCCACGGAGGTTGCCGCTGCACTCCTGTCGGAATCGAGCTGTGTCAGGGTGGCGGCCCAGCGTTCGAGGACCTCGTGGGTGTGGCCGTCCCCGTCCACGGCATCCGCAACGCCGGTGTCCTGCGCGAGCTTGGCGGCCGCCTCGTGGTACATCCACTGCAGATCCAGGGCTGTCACCCGGCGGCCGTCCAACAGCCTGATTTTGGCCGTCAGCGAAGTGTCGTGGCTGATCGCCTGCAAGGCCGAGACTGGCTCGTGGACCTCTACCTTGGGCGCCAGACCCGCCTCTATAAGGCTCAGGACCAGCGCCGTGGTGCCGAACTTGAGGTAGTTCGAGGACTGGCTAAGGTTCGCGTCCCCGATGATGACATGCAAACGGCGGTATTTGTCGGCCGTGGCATGGGGTTCATCACGGGTATTGATGATGGGCCGGCGGATGGTGGTTTCCAGGCCCACTTCGGCTTCGAAGAAGTCGGCGCGCTGGCTTATCTGGAACCCCGGCGTGGAACTGTCCTGTCCCAGGCCAACCCGCCCGGCTCCACACATGATCTGGCGCGTGACGAAAAACGGTGTCAGTCCCCGCACAATGTCCCCGAAGGGCACCGAGCGCGGCATGAGGTAGTTCTCGTGCGAGCCATACGAGACGGACTTGTTGTCCGTGTTGTTTTTGTAGAGATTGACCGGCGGCAGTTCTGGATCCGCTGCCAGGCGGCGCACCGCTGCCAGCGCCACGAGGTCTCCGGCAGCATCCCAGGTCACCGCATCACGGGGATTGGTCACTTCCGCGCTGGAGTATTCGGGGTGGGCGTGGTCCACGTAGAGGCGGGCGCCGTTTCCGAGGACCATGTTCATCAGCAGGCTGCCGGCCTCATCCTCGCCGTCCAGTTCAAGGTCCTCGCGGCCGTACGCCAAGGCCACTGCCTCCGCGTCAAGCACCGGCGGCTGGTCCGTGAGCTGGCTGGGGTGGGCAGAGGCGCGTTCCAACGTCCAGCCACGGGCGTCGTGCAGGGGCTCCTCGTCCGTGTAGTCCCACCGGGTCTCCGCGCCACCCGCGGCCCGCTGCCGCGTCACCTGGGCGTATGCCTGGACAACACGGGCGGACATCATGGTGGCATTGGCCCCCGGTGCGGACGGGGCGTGGATGCCGTACTCCGTTTCCGCCCCCATCACACGCATGGCCCCGCCGACGGGCAGCGACTCCCCGTAGGAGGGGCGTTCGGGCGCAGCCGTCATAGGTATTGTCCCGTGCTGGGCATCGTTTCGATGGACTTGCCGGGTTCCTGTCCTGCCTTGCCCTGGACGATGGTGCGGATGTAGGTGATCCGCTCGCCCTTCTTACCGGAGATCCGTGCCCAGTCGTCCGGGTTGGTGGTGTTCGGCATATCCTCGTGTTCGCGGAATTCATCCACCACGGCCCGAAGCAGGTGCTCGATCCGGAGGCCCTTCTGGTGCAGGGTCAGGAGGTCCTTGATGGCGTACTTCTTGGCCCGGTCCACAACATTCTGGACCACGGCGCCGGAGTTGAAGTCCTTGAAGTAGAGCATCTCGGTATCACCATTGGCGTACGTGACTTCCAGGTACTCGTTCGACTTCTCCGTGGAGTACATGGCTTCGACCGTGCGCTGGACCATGGCGTCCACCGTGGCCTGGACGTCGCCGTTGTGTTCTGCGAGATCCGACTCGTGGAACGGCAGGTCAGTGGTGATGTATTTGTTGAAGATATCCGCCGCGGCCTCGGCATCGGGGCGATGGATCTTGACCTTCACGTCAAGCCGGCCGGGGCGGAGGATGGCAGGGTCAATCATGTCTTCACGGTTGGATGCACCAATGACTATGACATTGTCCAGCCGCTCCACGCCGTCGATCTCGCTTAGGAGCTGGGGCACGATGGTGGTCTCGACGTCGGAGGAGATCCCCGTGCCGCGCGTCCGGAACAGCGAATCCATCTCATCAAAGAACACCACTACCGGGCTGCCGTCCGAGGCTTTTTCCCGGGCCCGGGAAAAGATCAGGCGGATATGGCGTTCCGTCTCCCCCACGTACTTGTCCAGGAGCTCGGGGCCCTTGATGTTGAGGAAGTAGCTTTTCAGGTCGATATTGCCGGACCGTTCAGCCGCCCGCGCGGCGAGCGAGTTCGCAACAGCCTTGGCGATCAGGGTTTTGCCGCAGCCAGGGGGGCCGTAAAGCAGAATGCCCTTCGGGGCCTTCAGGCCATGTTCACGGTAGAGGTCCGGGTGGAGGAACGGCAGTTCCACGGCATCGCGGATCTGCTCGATCTGGGGGCCAAGGCCGCCAATGTCCTCATAAGTGATGTCAGGGACTTCTTCGAGGACCAGGTTTTCCACCTCGGAGCGGGGCACTTTTTCCAGGGCGTAACCGGTGCGTGAGTCGATGGACAGCGCGTCCCCAACCCGGAGCTTTTCGGTGAGCAGTGCGCCGGAGAGCCGGATAACCCGTTCCTCATCGGCCCGGCCCACCACCAGTGCGCGGTCCGTTCCCAGCATTTCCTTGAGGGTCGCGAGCTCGCCGGCGCGCTCATACCCGAGGCCGGCAACAATCAGCAAGGCCTCGTTGAGCAGAACCTCCTGGCCGACAGCCAGCTGGTTGATGTTAACCAGCGGGCTGATCCCCACGCGCATTTTCCGGCCCGCGTTGAAAATATCAGCTGATTCCTCGGTGGCGGCCTGCCCGCTGTTGCCTGCCGACGGCAGGCGCCGGGGATTGAGCTGCAGGATGGTGCCGAAGCTGTATGGAGGCTGGCCCTCCTGGTCCAAGGCGTTTTTCAGGCGCAGTATCTCGGCTTTCGCCGCTTCCAGCATGCTGACCAGCTTGGCGTTGTTCTGCGTTGCGGCGGCAAGCTGGCGATCAATGTGCCTGAGTTTGTCCCGGAGGACGTTGACCTGCCGGTCCGCGACAGACAGTTCATTGGCGGCGGACTGCTCCGCCGGTGTACGTCCGGAGTCCTGATTCGGCGTCTCCATGATGCATCAGCCCCTTCCTGCTCTTCTTCTTAAGACCTTAGCCCCAAGTTGGCAGGTACTGCTGGAGACTCCCGAAATGTGGACTAGTTCGTGATCTCCGGTGCGTCCTTGACGTTGGTGCCGGCGATGGCATCGCGGGCGGCCCTGCGGAGTTTCTTGTCGGAGACAGACCGCTCGCCAACCGCCCCGGGTGTCCACGCATTGACATCTTCCTCGTTGAAGTCCGTCTTCGAGGGGCGGCGCTTGACCGAGATACCCGTAACGCCGTCGGCAAGCCGGCGGGTGACCAGGAGGAATCCGGTGTGGGCCACCATCCGGTGATCCGGGCGCACCGCCAGGCCTTCAAGGTGCCAGCCGCGGACCATGGACTCCCAAGCGTCGGGTTCGGTGAAGCGGCCGTCAGCCCGGATGGCTTCGGCAGTCCGGGACAACTGGGTGACCGTGGCCACGTAGTTGATCCAGACACCACCGGGTGCAAGCACAGTGGCCACGGCGTCCAGGCACTCCCAGGGCGCGAGCATGTCCAGGACCACGCGGTCCACGGAGCCGGGAGCCTCGTTGCGGACTACTTCCTCCTGGAAGTCACCCAGCGAAATTTTCCAGGCCGGGTGCGGGCCACCAAAGATGGTCTCCACATTGCCGCGGGCAATGTCGGCAAATTCCTCGCGGCGTTCAAAGGAGTGCAGGTAGCCGTTGTCGCCCACGGCCCGGAGCAGCGAGATGGACAAGGCGCCGGAACCCACACCGGCTTCGACCACCCTGGCGCCGGGGAAGATGTCGGCCATGGTGACAATCTGGCCGGCGTCCTTCGGGTAAACCACCGCGGCGCCGCGGGGCATGGAAAGGACAAAGTCCGAGAGCAGCGGGCGAAGCGTCTGATACTGCTGGCCAACATTGTTCACCACAACAGAGCCATCGGCTTGGCCAATGATTTCGTCATGGTTCAGGAAACCGCGGTGGGTGTGGAAGGCGCCGCCGCTTTCAAGCGTGATGGTGTTCATGCGGCCGCGCTCGTCGGTCAGCTGGACCCGCTCCCCTTCGCGGAAAGGTCCGCGGCGGCGGGCAGCCCCCACCGGCTGGACGCCGTTGGCGGCAACACCGGTTGTGGACGGTGCTGCGGTTGCGGCGGCAGATTCGCTGCTCATGAAATTTCCTCGCTCTTGTAAGACTGTGGGCAACGCATCAAAAAGTACGCCAGGTGCGTGCATGCACGGGGTCCACCACGCGGCGGCAGTGCACGGCCGGCACGTAACTCTACCGGCTTTGACCCTGCGGGTGCTTATTTGACCGGACTGCCTTGCCGGTAATGGCTACAACTACAGCGTTTTGTGAAAGGAGGCCGGTCACGGTGCCGTTGTGGTCCACCACGGCATATTCGTGGCCCTCCAGCTGGGAGAGATACTGGATCAGTTCCTGTCCCTGGGACCATTCAGGTACGTACGCGCCTGCCGCCAGTGCGTAGGACACGGCTGTTGCGGGTGTGGAATCTGCAGCGTGCTCAGGCACCGCGGCGAGGGCACGGGTGTCCACAACACCCTGCGGACGTCCCTCCGGCCCGCACACCACAACCGCCGGAGTCCCATTCGTTGACAGGCGGCGGATGTCGGCAACGGTTGCGGTTGCCGGAATTCCGACGGCGGGAGCAGCCAGTGCGGTTGCGCTCACCAGGTGCAGCCTGCCGCGCATGGTTCCCTGCTTAATGGCGGCGCTGGCCCCCATCCAGAGGAACCCGCCAACAAGGACGGTGATCATCAGGAGGCTCAAGTCCGGTGCTGCGCCGGCCAGCAGCGGCATGGCAATGAACCACAGGCCAAGCCCCACCACGATGACGCGGCCAGCCCAGCCGGCGGCCACCGTGCCTTTGGCCTGGCTGCCGGTGGCCTTCCACACGGCCGATTCAACAATCCGCCCGCCGTCCAGCGGCAGTCCGGGCAGGACGTTGAAAATGCCGATGACAAAATTGGCCCACATAAAGATGTTGGTCAGCGTATCCGCCACAATGCCCATGCTGACGCCGGACAGGACCAGCCACGCTCCGCCGGCAAGGACCAGGTTGGCTGCCGGGCCGGCCAGCGCCACGACGACGGACCGGGCCGGCGTCGCGGTGAAGTTTTCAAACTGGGTGTGGCCACCCCAGAGGTTCAGCACGATTTTCTGGGTGGGCCAGCCGTAGACCTTGGCGGTGAGGGCGTGCGCCAACTCGTGGACCAGGACCGAAATGAGCAGCAGCAGCGCGTAGGCGAACGCCACGTAGTAGGCGGTGATTCCGAAGGCGGGATTGCGTTCCAACAGCACCGGACCGTAGACGATGACAGTAAAGGCTGCAATCACAAACCAGGAGTACGCCAGGATGATGGGGATTCCGGCGATCCGCCCGAGGCGGATTCCTTCGCGGCGCGCAGGGGCCGGCGTTTCACTCACGACGAGCCCCCGGGCCTCGGCGCCGACAAGCCTGCCGCAGTGGCCATGCTTCCGGCCGCGATTGCTTCCAGCTCAGAAACCGTGCGGCCCGAAAGTGAATCCCACGTGGTGTGCCTGGGGTCTTCCGGCAGCGGGACAATGTGGGGAATGGCCACCGTGGCGACCCCGGATGCCACCGCCGCTGCTACTCCCGGCGCGGAATCTTCCAGCGCGACGCAGTGGTCGATGGTGAGTCCCGGATCTGCTTCCTGGAGCAGTTCCACCGCTTTGAGGTACGCCTCCGGGTGGGGCTTGCCCTGGGTCACTGTGTCCCCGGTGACGAGGAATTCGAAGTAGGGCTTGGGCAGGCTCGCCACGATTTCGCGGGCCAGGGGTCCTTCTGACATGGTGACCAGCGCACAACGCACGCCGGCACGGTGCAGGTCATCGAGGAGTTCCCTGGCGCCCGGACGCCACGGGACAGAACGCTGGATGCTCTGGATGACCTGCGCGGTCAAGGTGTCGATGATTTGCCTGGTATCCATCCGGACGCCGGCCTTCTGCAGGATTCCGGCTGAAAAGGTCAGGGCCTGCCCAACGAGCTGCGTGGCTTGTTCGTGTGACCACGTGCCGCCATGGGCTTCCACGAGGGAACGCTCCGCGGCGATCCAATACGGCTCCGTATCCACGATGGTGCCGTCCATGTCCCAAAGAACAGCACGGAGCGGGGAAACTGAAGGTGAGGGTCGCATGCTTTCAGTCTACGGGGCGAGCCTGAGCGCCAGCCGTGGGGTACGCCCTTGGCGAATATCCGCCGGGCTGCAGGCACGGAGGCGGCCTGGAGACACTTTTTGGCGCTGCATTCAATGCATCGGCCCGGTTCTTGGACGTAGGGTGAAGAAATGAATAGCTTCGACGGAGACACCACGGAACCGGGTGCCGGGCCTGAACAGGAGCAGTTCCTGCTGCCGGTGGCCGATGGGGAGCGCATCACTGTGATGTTGGCAGCTTTTGAGGGCTGGAACGATGCCGGAGAAGCAGCCAGCGAGTCGTTGCGCTATCTCAACAAGGTGTGGGGCGGCAAGAAAGTCGCGTCCATCGACGCCGACGAGTACTACGATTTCCAGTTCACCCGTCCCACAGTCCGGAGGACCGCCTCGGGTGAACGCAAGATTAAATGGCCTTCCACGCGGATCTACAAAGCCAGCGCGCCGGATTCAAACATTGACGTCATTTTCGTCCAAGGCACTGAACCGTCGTACAAGTGGCGGGCCTACACTGCGGAGCTGCTGGTCCATGCGGAAGCGCTCAAGGTGGATTACGTGATTCTCGTGGGGGCGCTGCTGGCGGATGTCCCGCACAGCCGGCCCATCCCGGTGAGCACGTCCTCCGATGACGCCCCGTTGCGGGAACGCCTGAACCTGGAACCGTCCCAGTACGAAGGTCCCGTGGGCATTGTTGGTGTGCTGTCGGAGGTAGCGCTGCTGGCCGGGATCCCCACGGTTTCCCTGTGGGCCGCAGTCCCCCACTACGTGGCCCAGGCCCCGTCGCCGAAGGCGCAGCTGGCCCTCCTGCACCGGGTGGAAGAGCTGCTCCAGGTCCCGTTGGACACCCACGAACTGGCGGAAGAATCGGCGGCCTGGGAGCGCGGCGTGGATGAGTTGGCTACCGAGGATCCGGAAATCGCCGCGTATGTCCGCCAGCTTGAGGAAGCAAAGGACACCGCTGACCTTCCGGAGGCCAGCGGGGAGTCCATCGCGCGGGAGTTTGAGCGCTACCTGAAGCGCCGGGGACGCGACAAAAACTAAGCCCGATGGCTGCGTCCGCCCACGGTTGAATAGCGGGCGGACGGGCCAGTTTGCTAGAGAACGACGCCGAGCAGCGCCTCGACGGCGTCACTTACCAGGGCTTCATCCTGCGGGCTGCCCGCTTCCGCGGCCGCGGTCGCCGTGGCGGCCCAGCGGTCCACAGCGTCCAGCGCTGCCGGCGCGTTCAGATCCGAGGCCAGTGCTGACCTCATCTCTCCGATCACGCCTGCCGCGGATCCGGCAGGTGCGACGGGCAGGGCACGGCGCCAGGCGGCGAGCCTCTCCTTCGCCTCCGCGAACCCCTCCGGCGTCCATGACCAGTCTGAGCGGTAGTGGTGAGCCAGAATGGCCAGCCGGATGGCGGCCGGCTCTTCACCGTCTGCCCGCAGTCTGGATACGAGGACCAGGTTGCCCTTGGACTTGCTCATCTTCTCACCGTCAAGGCCCACCATGCCGGCGTGGGCGTAGTGGTGCGCCAGCGGGACACCGGCCAGCGAATAGGCGTGGCCGGCGCCCATCTCGTGGTGCGGGAAGATGAGGTCGGAGCCCCCACCCTGCACGGTGAAGGGCGCGGGAAGGTACTGCTGGGCGATGACCGTGCATTCGATGTGCCACCCGGGCCTGCCCTGGCCCAGCTCTCCGCCGGGCCAGCTGGGCTCGCCGTCCCGGGCCACGCGCCATAGCAGGGGGTCCAGCGCCTGCCGCTTGCCCGCCCTGCCCGGATCGCCCCCGCGTTCGGCGAACAGCTCAAGCATGTCGGCTTCCCCGAGGCGCGAAATCGCCCCTAGAGTCCAGGCGTCAGGGTTTACCGATTGTTTGCCGGCGGCTTCGACGTCGTAGTAGACATCGCCGTCGGGCTCCCCGTCCGTACCGGCAACGCGGTAGGCCAGGCCTTCGCGGATCAGGCGCTCAATGGCCGGAACAATCAGGTCCACAGACTCAACAGCGCCGACGTAGTGGTCCGGCGCGACGACGTTCAAGGCTTCCATGTCTGCCTGGAAAAGTTCAATCTGGCTTGCCGCCAGGTCCCGCCAATCAACACCGGTGGCCGTGGCTCGCTCCAGCAGGGGGTCGTCAACGTCTGTGACGTTCTGGACGTAAGAGACTTTGTGGCCGGCGTCGCGCCAGGCCCTGTTCAGCAGGTCGAATGCCACATAGCTGGCTGCGTGGCCCATGTGCGTGGCGTCATAGGGAGTGATGCCACAGACGTACATCGACTGCTCACCACTGGCGGGGAGGTTGGTTTCGCGTCCCTCGGCGGTGTCGAACAAACGGATGGCCGGCATGGCGCCGGGCAGCACGGGGACAGGGCGGGAAGTCCAGGATTTCACAGCCCAAGCCTACTTCTAGGCGTCGATGACATTGAAACCGAGCAGCAGATAGAGGGCGAGGCCCAGGAGGATCCGGTACCAGACGAAGAGCCGGTAGCTGCGCGTGGAGATGAATTTGAGGAACCAGCCAATGATCACGTAGCCCACCACGAGGGCGATGACGGTGGCCAGTGCTGTTTCCGGAAGGCCGTACGGTCCGGTGATGCCGTCTTTGGAGACCACCTTGTACAGCTGGTACAGGCCGCTGCCGAATACTGCCGGGATGGCGAGGAGGAAAGAGTAGCGGGCCGCCGCTTCCCGGGTGTAGCCCATCAGGAGCCCGGCCGTGATGGTGCCGCCCGACCGTGAGACGCCGGGGATGAGCGCCAACGCCTGGGCGAATCCGTACAGGATGCCGTGTTTGTAGGTGAGCTGGGAGAGCTCGCGTTCCTGTTTCCCGACGGTGTCCGCCACGGCCAGGATGAGGCCAAAAACGATCAGCATGGTGGCGACGATCCACAGGCTGCGCAGCACTGATTCAATCTGGTCCTGGAACAGCAGGCCCAGCGCGACGATGGGCAGGCTGCCAAGAATCACCAGCCAGCCCATGCGCGCGTCGGGATCCTGCCGGGAGACTTTGCCAGTCAGCGAGCCCGCCCAGGCCTTGACGATGCGGACAATGTCCCGCCAGAAGTACACCACCACAGCCGTTTCGGTACCGAGCTGGGTGATGGCCGTAAACGCCGCCCCTGGATCAGCCGCGTTGGGGAGGAACTGTCCCACAATCCGCAGGTGCGCGCTTGATGAAATCGGTAGAAATTCGGTCAGACCCTGTATTAGCCCGAGCAGGGCCGCCTCAATCCAGTTCACGCTAAGACACTACGTCATGCGCCCTGTTGATTCCCCGTAAGCTTGCAGCTATGCAGCAGCGTTACGTCGGCAACAGTGGATTGCGAGTCTCCGCCCTCTCCCTCGGCACCATGTCCTGGGCCAGCGAAACTGATGAACAGGATGCCTCGGAGATCTTGCGCACATTTGTCGACGGCGGCGGAAAACTCATCGACACGGCCGCCTCTTACTCTGATGGCCGCGCGGAAGCGATGATCGGGTCCCTGTTAGGCGACGTCGTCTCCCGCACCGAAGTCTGCATCTCCACCAAGGCGGGGACATCGACGTCGGACGGCCGGCGATCTGTAGACACGTCGCGCAATGCGATGCTGAGCAGCCTGGACGCCAGCCTGGCGAGGCTTGGCACTGACTATGTGGACGTCTGGTTTGCCCAGTCGTGGGACGGCAATGTCCCCCTGGATGAAACGCTGTCGGCCCTCGAATTCGCTGTCCGCAGCGGCCGCGCCCGTTATGCGGGCATAGCCAACTTCAATGGCTGGCAGAGCGCGAAGGCAGCAGCAGTAGCCGGATTTCCGCTCGTGGCTGCACAAGCCGAGTACTCGCTGCTCCAGCGGAAACCAGAAGCCGAACTGGTCCCCGCCGTCGAAGACGCAGGTCTGGGACTCATGGCCTGGGCACCTCTGGGCCGCGGCGTGCTGACCGGCAAGTACCGCAGCAGTATCCCCGCTGATTCCCGGGCAGCGCGCACAGATTCCGCCCCCTATGTTGAGCCGTATTTGGAGCACCAGCCTTCCAGTGTTGTGGAAGCCGTGTCGATGGCCGCCAAGGGCCTGGGCCGAACGCCGCTGGATGTTTCGCTGAGCTGGCTGCTGGCGCAGCATGGTGTGGCCACCGCAATCGTGGGCCCCAGGACACCGGTTCAGGCGAAGGAGATCCTTGCTGCCCAGCTGACCCGGCTGCCCCCGGAGATCGCGCGGGCGCTGGAAGATGTGTCCGAGCACGCCTGATCCTGCGGGAACTTTTAGGTCTGGTTGCGTCAGTCCTGGACGATTTCGAGGTCCTCGTCGTCATCGACGCCGGCTTCCTCGTCTTCGTCCTCTTCGTCGTCAAAGACCTGAAGGGGCGTGACCTCGCTGTAAGCCTCGTAGAGCGCGTCTTCATACACCTCGAAGGCATCTGCGACCGCGAAAAAAGCGGCTTCGACTGCGGGATCCCCATCGTCGCGCCGGTTGGATGCTGCTATAAGGTGTTCTTCCAAGGCGGTTGTCAAGGACTGAAGCGCGACACGCGGATCGATGCTCATGACTTCACGTTAGCCGGAAAAGGACGAAAATGGAGAGCAATGAAGGAACATTTTCTCACCAGCTCGGTCCAGCGCGAACGGGACTTTATCAAGCAGTACGAGTACCTCGTACTGACGGTCAGTCCCGACGATTCACTGCCTGAAGCCAGGCGCCGGCTCGTGGAACACTCGGAGTACGGCAAATGGGAACTGGAGCGCAGCGTGCTGTATCTGGGCGGCGGCCGGCGCTTCTGGCTTCGCCGGCGGGTCATGCAGGTCCAGCGGACCGTCTAGGCGTGCGGAGGCCAGCGGAGGACCGCCTAGGTTTCCAGCGGCCCCAGCCAGGCGTTCGCCACTGTGTTGTGCGCCGACTCATCATCTGATGGGTGGAACATGCCTGCAAGGACGTCCCGGTACAGGCGCTCAAGCTCGGAACCGCGAAAGTAGCTGGAACCGCCGCTGACCCTGATGGCCAGGTCCACAACACGGCGTGCTGTTTCCGTCGCGTTCACTTTCAGGCCAACGAGCTTGGGGAGCCACTGGGACCCGTGCTCGGCGAGGGCATCGACGTCGCGGGTTACCTCCAGCAGGTGAGGGTAGAGGCTGTCCATGCCCATCGCGGCCTCGGCCACCTTCCACCGGATGTCCGGATCCTGTGCGTAGCTTCGGCCGGCGTTCTTGAATGATGTCCGGCGTTGCACGGCCTCCACGCCCAGGACCAAGGCACGCTCGCCGATGCCGGTGTACACCGCAGCCAGCAACGACTCAAAGCAGGCAAAGATGGCGAAGATCAGCGGATCGGCGTTGGGGCCGACAGGCAACTTGCGGAAGATCCGGTCCGCGGGGACCTCAACGCCGTCCAGGACCGTGGTGTTCGACTGGCTGGCACGCATACCCAGGGTGTCCCAGTCGTCCAGGACGGTATAGCCCGGAGTCTCCCGGTCGATGAATCCGTGGACAAGTTCACCGTCGCCTTCCCTCGCCTGGCTGTCCTTGCCGAAAATGCCAAGCCGGGTCCACGCCGGTGAAAGGCTGGTGAAGATCTTTGTGCCGGTGAAGCTGTAGCCTCCGCCCGGCAACGGGACGGCTGCCGTTTTCGAATCGAAGAGGACCGAATCGTTGCCGGCTTCGGAATTGCCGAAGGCAAAGATTTCGCCCCGGCCAGCATCCTGCAGCACAAAGTCCAGTGATACGTCGCCCCGGGCCGCCAGGACCTGCGCGACGCCGGTCCAGACCAGGTGCATGTTGATGGCCAGGGCAGTGGCCGGGGCAGCCGTTGCCAGCCTGCGCTGGCACTGAGCTGCCGCCTCAAGCCCCAGTCCCAGACCGCCGTCGGACGTTGGAACGAAGAGTTTTAGATAGCCGGCGGCGGTCAACTCTTCAAGGTCCTCAGTGAAGAACGCATTTTCCCGGTCATATCGGGCGGCGCGGCTGCGAATGTCCTCCAGCAGCTGGTCGGGAAGGACTTCTTCGGGTGTCATGTCCTTCGCGGCTCAGTAGTTGGTGAGGAGGGTGTTGAGGACCCGGGCGCCGAACTTCAGGGAGTCCACGGGGACGCGTTCATCGACGCCGTGGAACATTCCGGTGAAGTCGAGGTCGTCAGGCAACGTGAGCGGTGCGAAACCGTAACCGGTAATACCCAGCCTGCTCAGGGACTTGTTGTCCGTACCGCCGGAGAGCGTATACGGGAGGACCTTCGCGCCGGGGTCCTCGGAGTGCAGCGCATCGATCATGGAGTCCACCAGGTTCCCGGCGAAGGGCACTTCCAGTGAGACGTCGTTGTGCACATAGCTCACGTCAACGCCGGCGCCTGCGAGGTCCCGCACGATTTCCAGGACCTGCTCCTCCTGGCCAGGGAGAGTGCGGCAGTCCACCAGGGCCTCAGCCGATTCGGGGATGACGTTGTGCTTGTAGCCACCCTTCAGCAGCGTGGGGTTGGTGGTGTTCTGCAGGGTAGCCCCGACAAACCGGGCCACCGTGCCGAGCTGGTCAAGCAGGCGGTCCGGGTTGTCCGGATCGAATTCGACGCCGGTGAGTTCGGTCACACCGTCCAGGAACTGCCGCGTTGTGGGAGTGAGCTCAATGGGCCACTTGTACTCGCCGATCCGGGTCACGGCCGCCGCCAGGCGCGTCACGGCGTTGTCAGTGTTGATCTGGGAGCCGTGGCCTGCCCGGCCGTGGGCGACGAGGCGAAGCCAGGAGATGCCTTTCTCCGCCGTCTGCAGAAGGTACGTGCGCTGCCCGCCGATGGTTGCCGAGAACCCGCCCACTTCGGAGATGGCTTCAGTGGCGCCCTCGAAAAGCTCCGGCCGCTTGTCAACGGCGTAGCGGGCGCCGTATTCGCCGCCGGCCTCCTCATCGGCGAAGAAGGCGAAGACGATGTCGCGCTTGGGCTTCCGTCCAGACCTGGCCAAATCCCGCATGACCGAAAGGATCATGGCATCCATATCCTTCATGTCCACTGCGCCGCGGCCCCAGATGAGTCCGTCCTTGAGCTCTGCGCCGAAGGGATCCACGGACCACTGTTCGCGCAAAGCCGGAACGACATCCAGGTGACCGTGCACCACCAGCGCGCTGGCGGAGGGGTCCTGGCCTTCCATCCGGGTGACCACGCTGGCGCGGCCGGGCGCGGATTCAAAGATTTCTGCCGCGAGGCCCACTTCCTCGATCAGCCCCGCCGTGTACTCGGCAGCCGCGCGCTCCCCCGGCCCGGACCCATCACCGAAGTTCGATGTGTCTATCCGGATGAGCTCCTGGCAGATCCGGACAACTTCATCCTCGGCACGGATGTCAGACATGGATACTCCTTGGGCAGTGGGACGGGCGCGAACCGGAGGCGGTTTCGTGTGCCTTCAGCCTACCCATCAGCCCCGATTCGATGTTTCCGGAAAGTTCGTGTTAGAGTTTTTCTCGCTGCTTCGGAGATTACCGAAACGCTGAAAAGCGGAAACGGTCACCGAATTACCACCTGCGCGGGTGGCGGAATGGCAGACGCGCTAGCTTGAGGTGCTAGTCCTCGAAAGGGGGTGGGGGTTCAAGTCCCCCTCCGCGCACAAGGGAAAACCCCTGGAATCCACGGATTCCAGGGGTTTTTTTCTGTCCTCACTTACGCGGGCGGCACCATCACTCCCCCGGGTGTCGAAATGCGGCACCTGCAATGGGATCGACGCAGAGTGCAGTTTGTGGCTTCGATCACCTCGTCAGGTGGGTGGGCCCCGGCTCCAAGAAATATGACGCAGCGGATGGCCTCCGAGGATGAGGCAATCTTCCTTTCGACAGTGCTGGCCGGATGGCGTCCGCGATGCCAAAAACTCTTGTGAGCAGCCTTGCGTGCCCTTCAGTACGTTTCTTACACCGCAGTGCGGTCACACGCCGCGCAGGAAAGCGAGACCTCTGGCGGCCAACTCGTCCTGGCTCGGGGCCAGCGGCCGCCAGATTGAGGCCGCAACGGCAATCGCGGCATTATCCGCAGTGAAACTTTCAATGTTCAACGGTCCGCTGTAGCCCACCTCGTCCAAGGCCTGCAGGAAGCCTTCCCAGTCGGTCTGGTCCCCGCCGGGGGCGCCGCGGTCGTTCCCGCAAACCTGCACGTGAACCACGTGTTCTCCGGCGGCGCGAACTGCGGCGGCCAGCGAACGCTCCTCGATGTGAAGGTGGTAGCTGTCCAGAGCAAGGCCGACGCCGTTGCCCAGCAACGGTCCCAGCGCCTCGAGCGCCTGATCTACCGTGTTGATCAGCGATGTCTCGTACCGGTTGAGCGGTTCGATGCCAAGGACGACGCCCGCTTCCCGGGCCCGGTCAGCCACCGGCTGCAGATTTTGGCGCAGCTCGGCGTAGGCTTCCCGCCGCTGCCCAGGCGACATCCGCCAGACCCGGCCGGTCTGGGCGTAGAAAGGACCACAGACAGTGGGCGAACCGATGCTGCTGGCCATGGTGACGCAGGCCATGAGGTAGGCCTGGGTCCTTTCCACGGAGGCCGGGGCCGCGGCCACGAGATCCCGGCCCGGCGCCATGGCACCGACAATAAACGGTGCAAGCCCCGTGGACTCCAGGGACTCGCGCACCGCAGCGGGCGTGAAGTCGCCGGCGTTTTCCAGCGGCAGTTCGACGGCGTCGAACCCTATCGCGGCGATCCTCGCCAGGTGTCCGCCCAGATTGGCGTCGGTCAACGGAGACTCCCAGACCCACGTGCTGACCCCGATGAGACGCTTCACGCTGCTCCTTCCAACGCCGCTTCCTTCCACGCTGCGCGAAGTGCAGTGTCAGGGCATTTGCCGCTTCTGCCAGACTTCCGGGTAGCCGGGGAGGTTTTCGCCGCCGAACTTGGCGTAGTGCCCGCCGGGCATCCCCTGGTTGCGCTGCAGCCACGTGTCCAGTTCGTCCGCGAGGATGGGCTTCTGCGGGAGAACCCATTCGGCCGGGACCTGCTCACCCTTGAAGATCTTTTCCAGGGCCAGCAGCGGGGTCCGCCACTGGAAGTTGGAGTAGACGGGAGCCATGGCATCGATTCCGGTTTCCTTCCACTTGGTCAGGAAACTCATCTCATCCTCGCCGGTCATCACCGGCAGGTCCTTGCCTGCATCCTCGAAAGCCTCGAGGGCAGCCACCGCACCGTCTCCGGCGTCCATCCAGACACCCCGGACGTCGCCGGTGGCCAGTTCATCGGAGATGATTTTCTTGATCTCGGTGGGGTCCGCTCCGGTGAAGTAGTCCTTGGCCTGGATTCCCTTCTCTTCAAAGATCTTCTTTGCCGCCGCCCAGCGGTGTTCCAGTACGTCCACACCGGGAAGGATGCGCAGGGCCACCACCTTGTCGCCGGACTTCAGCCTGTCGGTCAGGAACGTGGCGGTATCTATACCCCAGGCAAAGCCGCCGATCGGGTGGATGAACGTGGTTGCGCAGTCGGTTTCGACGCCGCGGTCAAACACCACCACAGGTTTGCCGGTCTGGCAGGCGCGTTCCACGGCCTGCGTCAGCGCCGCTGTGGAGTTGGGTGAGATGACGAACGCATCACAGTTTCCCTCGTCGATGAAGTAGTCAATGTCCGCGATCTGCGTGTTGTCGTTGTCCTTGGCATCCCGGGTTTCCATCTCGGAAATGACCCCCGAGTCCTGCAGGACCTTGAGTTGCTGGTTCATGGTGATCCAGCCGGTCTGGCGCCACGGGTTCGAGATGGAGGCATTGGCGAAGCAGACCTTGTGCGCCCCGGATGAGACGAACTTTGCGGTGTCCGTCATATCGCCGGCAATGTACTGCAGGTAGGGCTGCTCCGCGTTCCCTTCGAAGGCCGCCGAGCGTTGCTTAAACTGCCCATCGTAGAGAGCCTGGTCAAACCATTCCTGGCTCGCCGGACTGGTTTCTGCCGGTGAGCCGGTACCAGGTGCCGTCGTTTCGGTAACCGACGGATCCGTGGTGGTACAGGCAGTCAGCACCACCAGCGGCAATGCTGCCCCAAGTGCGATCGCGCGAATAGAGTGTTGGCGCATCAGACTCGATCTCCTCCTTGTTCGGTGCCCTCGTGGGGCATGGCTGCTGCGCTTAGCCGGTGCCGTTCGTCGTGGGCAGCGGAAGTGGCTCCCTTGCGCTTGCGCTGCCATGACTTGGACGCTGCTGCCACAGCGATGATGATGATTACCCCTTGGACCGTGTCCCGCCAGGTCGCCTGGACGCCCATGAAGTTCAGGAGGGTGAACAGCGCCTCGAGGGCGAACGCTCCGGCCGCCGCAGACAGAACCCAGCCGCGTCCGCCTCCCAGCACTACCCCACCGAGGACGACGGCGGTGATCGCCGTGAACTCGTAGCCCCGCCCCACCGACGGATGTACTCCCGCGTAGCCCACGAGCAGGACGCCGGCCACGGTGGCCGATAGTGACGAGATGATGAACGCCCTCGTCCGCACCCACCAGACGCGGGAGCCGGCCAGCTCAGCAGCCCTTGGATTGTCACCGACCGCGATGAGCATGCGGCCGAACGGGCGGCGCATCAGGACGTACGCCAGGATGGCCACCGCTGTCAGGATGATGACAGGGTAGGGAATGATGTCCAGGACGGGGACATCCTGGATCCCGCCGCGCCCTATCTGGCGGAAGCTGTCCGCCGGGTTTCCCTGGGCCGCGCCGCCGGTCCAGTAGAGGACCAGACCGAGCAAGGCCAGCATCATGCCCAGCGTCACAATGAAGCTGGGAACCTTCAGCAGCGTTGAGATCAGTCCGTTCACGAGTCCGATGAAGGCACCCAGCACAAACATCAGGATCAGGACCGGAATCACCCTGGAATCGTCCTGCCGGATGAGGTTGCCGGCAACGATGACCTGCATGGTCACCACTGATCCCATCGACAAGTCGAATTCGCCGCTGATAATGACGAAGTATTGGCCGACGGCGGCGATGGCGATCGGGGCCGTCCTGCCGATAAACCGGACGAAGGAGCCCGGCTCCCCGAAGGAGGGGTTCAGCACGATGATGGCCGCCAAGAGGCTGATCAACAGGATGAAAACGGCGCCGCCGGGGGTGCGCACAGCTCGCAGGAGCCGCTGGGAACGGCTGGCGCGGTTCTGCCGGAGGACTGAGCTGCGCCCGGAGGGCAGTGCCGTGCTCATGGCCCCTCCGTCGGTGCAGCCTGTGCGGCAGGCGCTTCCGCGGAGCCCTTCGAGCTGAAGCGCTCCGGTCTGTTGACGATCCTGCGGCGGGCATACACGGCGACGGCGAGGACAATCACCAGGCCCCTGACCACGTCCTTGAGGAAGGGATTGATCTGCATGACCGACATGATGTTGTCCAGCATGGCGAAGATGAGGACGCCGCCGAGGGTGCCGGTGATAGTCCCTTTGCCGCCGGCCAGCAGCGTGCCGCCGAGGACGACTGCTGCGATGGAGAGCAGATCGTAGCCGCCCTGGGAACCCACCGTCGGGCTGCCCACGCCCAGCCGGCTGGCGAGGAGCAGCCCCGCCATTCCTGCCAGCAGCGAACAGATCACATGAGCCGTGATGACCGGCAAATCGACCCGGATTCCCGAGGTCCGGGCCACGGAAATGTCACCGCCGACGGCGTAGAGGTGGTGGCCCATGCGGGTGCGGTGGAGCAGCAGCATGGCCAGGCCCGCGCAGGCCAGCATGATGATGGTCGAGATGGGAACAGGCCCCAGGCCCGTCGCCCCGATCAGGCGGAACGAAAGCGGGGTCTGGCCGAAGCTGCCTTTGAAATTGGTGGCGAGGTAGCCGCTGATGATCAGGCCCATGCCCAGCGTGGCAATGAACCCGTGCACATTGAGGCGGGCCACGATCAGCCCGTTCGCCAGGCCGATGACCGCCGCGGCACCCAACGTGAGCAGGACGCCGGGCAGGACGTTCCCCGGGTTGTTGGCCATGACACCGGCGGCGATAAGGCTCGCCAGGCTGGCGACATAGGGAACCGAGAGATCCAGGCTGCCGGCCAGGATGACCAGCGTCTGTCCTATTGCGATGAAACCCAGGACACTGGTTCCGGTCAGGATGCTGGAGATATTGCCCTGGCTGAAGAAATTCCGCCCGATCGTGCTGACGAGCACGGTACCAACGATCAGCGTCAGCAACGCCACCAGGTAGACGATCTGTGTGGAGGACAGGCGATCGATGAAGCTGCCACGCTGTTTCATGTCCCTCCTCCAGATGCAGTCCTGGCGCCCGTCCCCAGCTGCAGGACGGCTTCCTCGGACGTTCCGGCAGGAAGCTCGCCGGCGAGACGCCCGTCGCGCATAACAAGGATCCGGTCGGACATGCCGATGACTTCCGGCAGTTCGCTGGAGACCATCAGGATGGCCTTGCCTTCGGCTGCCAGCTTGCGCATCAACCGGTACACCGCCACTTTGGCTCCCACATCTATTCCGCGCGTGGGTTCATCCAGCAAGACCAGGCGGGGGCGGATGGCCAGCCACTTGGCAAGGACCACTTTCTGCTGGTTTCCGCCGGAGAGGTACTGCACCTCCTGGTCCAAGTCCCGGGCCACGACCTCCAGGGTGGAAAACACGCCGGGGACCTCGGTTTTGACCGCTCTTGTGCGGCGCGGGAAAACTGACCTGATGACGGTCAGCGCGTTATTGAGGATGGACTGGTTCAGGCTCAGGCCCTCAGCCTTGCGGTCTTCCGTGATGAGGGCCATGCGTGCCCGGACCCCCTCCCTTGGCGACCTGGGCAAAAGCTCCCGGCCCTCCACTTTCATGCTGCCGCGGCTGAAGGGGGCGGCGCCGAAAATGGCGTGAAGCAATTCAGTCCGGCCGGCGCCCTGGAGGCCGGCCAGCCCCACAATCTCACCCGGCCGAACGCTGAAGCTGATTCCGTCCAGTTGGCCGTTTCCGGCATCCTGCAGTTCGAGGATCGGTTTTGCGGTGACGTCAGCGCCTTCAACGCCTCTGCCTTCAGCGTCGCTGTCAGTCCGGGGCAGCTTGTCCGGGAAGAAGGCTGAAATAGGCCGGCCCACCATCAGCCGGACCAACCGTGCATCGTCGAGTTCTGAGGCGGGGCCGGTGCTGACCACGCGGCCGTCCTTTAGGACGGTGATGACGTCGCACAGATCGAAGAGCTCCCGAAGCCGGTGGGAGACATAGAGGATGGCCGTTCCACGTTCCCGCAGGCGGGACACGATCTGGTAGAGGAGCTCAACTTCGGCGCCGGCCAGCGCGGCGGTGGGCTCGTCCATGGAGACGATCCGGGCGTCGTAGCTGACCGCCTTCGCAATCTCCACTACCTGCTGCTCAGCTACGGTCAGGCTCCGCACCTGCGTGGTGGGCCGGATGGCGGTGATCCCGAGCGACTGCAGCAGCTCCCCCGTCCTCACGTTCATCAGTGCCTTGTTTACGAGGATTCCGCGGCGGGGCTCCCGGCCCAGGTAGATGTTCTCGGCCACCGTCCGGTCGGGAAGGAGATTAAACTCCTGGAATACCGACGACAGCCCGGCTTCGTGGGCCTTCGTAGGGTGGCTGAAAGTGACTTCCTGGCCGTCCAGAAGCACCGTTCCCGCGTCCGGCTGGTAGACCCCCGCAAGCACTTTCATCAGGGTGGACTTCCCGGCGCCGTTTTCACCCACAAGCCCGTGTACCTGGCCCCGGTGAAGGGTAAGGTGGGCGTCTTCCAGCACGGGAATGCCGAAGAAACTTTTGGTCAGTCCACGGACTTCCAGGAGTGGCGGCGGGGCCGCGGAACTGTGAGGGAGCCCGCCGGGGATTGACGCCGCGCCAGTCCGCTCGTGGTTCTCCATCGATCCGCCCACGACTAACTGTTACAGGGCGGGTTCTGTTCCGTCAAGGGATAAATGATTGCTTACTACCAGACTATTTGGCTGGGCTTTGTGGCTGTGGCGGCGACGTTTCCGGAGGCCAAGGTTGCGGCATGAGGATTGGATGCACTCGGCACCCAAGATCGCCCCGGGCACGGGTGTGCTGCACTGATGGCGTTGGGGGAACGCCGTGAACTCACCCTTGAGGAGCTCAAGTCCGTGGTCCGGCAGCCTGACCGGCCTGGCAGCACTGGACATGGCCAGATCAACTGCGCGGCCAGGGCCACTCCCGCGTTCAGGGGCTCTATACGTTGATTGGGCTGGCACGTGTGTTTGTTCGTTCAAGGCCGCCGTGAAAATGTGTCCAACCTGACCCTCTTAGCAACGTTCCAACCGCCCACTGGCGTGGGCGGCCGCGGGTGAATTGGCGTACTCTTATGGTTCACCAGTGGCACGCCCGGTACTAAAAGCCTGGATTCCAAGCATTCGTGGCCCAGGCAACTCGCCGAGGTGGGGGTTTTTGAGTCCCCCTCCGCACACAACGGGCAAACTCCTGGAATCCTGGCCGTCGGGGTCTCTGTATATCCGCCTGCGGCGCCACGGACAAAATTTTTCCGCCAGCCTATTGGGGAATATGGGCCGGATGCTGTACGTTGCATACGCGACAGACGAACCAAAGAAAAGAGATACACCTAAGTGGCAACCGATTACGATGAACTTCGCTCCGATGTCAAGGAGTCGCAGGACAACTCGCTCGAGGCACTGCAGTCCGCCAATGCACCGGACGCCCGCAGCGTCGTGCTCGAGCTTGATGAGGCCGACGGACTGGATGGCGCCGGCGTCCCCGGCGGCGAATTCGTTGCCGAGGAACTGGTTGTGCAGGTTATCCCCCAGGCCGAGGACGAATTCACCTGCTACTCCTGCTTCCTGGTCCGGCACCGCTCGCAGATTGCACGCCAGAAAGACGGCCACAGCTACTGCACGGACTGCGAAGGCTGACTCCAGAGCACCAAAGAATTACCCGGGCCGGCTGCTATCTCCGTCGGCAGGAAATCAAGGCACGCCCACATTCAGTAGGCGTGCCTTTCCTGTTCCGCGGTGTTGAGGTTCGGATTTAGCTCAGACGGCTGCGCACGATCTCGCTGACCGCCTTGCCGTCGAAGCGTCCGGCAACTTTCGCCGTGACAGGCTTCATGACGGCACCCAGTTGACGCAGGCCGGGTTCCACGCCTTCGGACCGGAGCCCGGCAATAGTCTCGTCAACGATCGCCTCGACTTCCGCGGACGTGAGCGCACGGGGCAGATAAGCCTCAATGACCTCTGCCTCCGCGATTTCGGCCGCCGCCCGCTCAGCTTCACCGGCGTCGGTGTAGATCTTTGCCGTGTCCCGTCGCTTGGCTGCCTCTTTCTGCAGCAGCGAAGTCACCTGGGCATCATCGAGCTCAACGGGCGTTTTGCCCGACTTTTCCCGGGTTTCGATCTCACCCAGCACGTTGCGCACCGTAGTCAGCGCGGTCTTATTCCGCTCCTTCATGTGCGCCACCACGTCAGCGTGCAGACGTTCCTTCAAACTGCTCACAGTGTGTTCCTCGTTTCGTTCAGCGCCGGAAGGCATCCGGACAATGGTGAACCATCCCTCTAGTACCGTAGAGGCCTATGGCTGACAATAACTACTCCCTTTCGGGAGCGGAATGAATTTGGTTTCCGAGCAACTGTGGCAGCGGGTCATGGACGTCTTCAGCAGGGCTGCCGTTCCCAACGTCACGCTGATAGAACTGGCTGTGGTCTTCGCCGTGGCAACTGCCCTCTCAATCCCCCGGGCCACGTGGAAGTACTTCGGACTCCTCGCCACCGCAACCCACGAACTGGGCCACGCCTTCGCCGCCGTCATCAGCGGACAACGCCTGGGCGGAATCAAGCTGCGGCTGGACCATTCCGGCACCACCACCAGTTACAGCCGGGGACGGCTCGCCGCCGTGTGGTCGGGATTCTGGGGCTATCCGGTTCCAGCCCTGACGGGGGCCGCCCTGGTCACCTCCGGTTTCGGCGGCTGGGGTCCAGCGGCCCTGGCTACCGGAACGCTCATCCTCGTAGCTTCGCTCCTTTTCATGAGGAATCTCGCCGGCGTCCTCATCACGGGTGCCGCGATCTCAGGCGGCCTGCTGCTGGTCCTTACTGTTCCGAGCGGCTTCACCGGCCACGTGGCCATCAGTCTGGGCGTGGCCCTCCTGGTTGCAGCTGTCAGGGACCTTGGCAAACTCACCAACGTCCACCTGCGGCGCCGGGACCGGCTGGCCAGTTCCGACGCCTATATCCTGTACCGCGCAACGTCCGTCCCGTCCGGCGTCTGGATCGCGCTTTTTCTTGCTGTTGTGGCCGGCTGCTGGGTGGTGGCGTGGCAGCCCATCTCTTCAATTCTGGCTGCGGGAGCCTAGGCTTGTCCGCATGAGCCAGGATTCAGCGGGCAGTCCGCCTGCCACCACCGCATCCATGAACAGCACGGATGGCACCTTTGCGCGTACCGACGCCCACACCACCAGGGGTGCTTACGTTACTGGCGGCGCAGAGTTCAACCGGGACACAAACTACATCGAGGACCGGATTACCCGTGATGGACGCCCAGGCGATAGCGGTGAGCCGGGGTGGCCGGTGGAGGCCGGCCGCTACCGGCTGATCGCGGCGCGGGCGTGCCCGTGGGCGAACCGGACGGTGATTGTGCGCCGGCTCCTGGGGCTGGAGGAAGCCATTTCCCTCGGCCAGCCAGGGCCCACCCACGACGTAAGGTCCTGGACCTTTGACCTGGATCCGGGAGGTGTGGATCCCGTCCTGGGCATCGAGCGCATCCAGAGCGCCTACTTGAGGCGCTTTCCGGGTTACCCCCGCGGCATCACGGTGCCGGCCATCGTGGACGTACCCAGCGGCGAAGTTGTCACCAACAACTTTCCCCAGATCACGTTGGACTTTGCCACTGAATGGACGCAGTTCCACCGGCCCGGAGCCCCGGACCTTTATCCCGTACACCTCCGGCAGGAGATAGATGCCGTCAACAAGCGCGTGTTCACCGAGGTTAACAACGGCGTCTACCGCTGCGGGTTTGCAGGCTCACAGGAGGCCTACAACTCCGCCTACACGCGGCTGTGGACCGCGTTGGACTGGCTTGAGGAACGCCTCGCCGTTCAGCGCTACCTCGTTGGCGATACCATCACCGAGGCTGATGTCCGCCTGTTCACCACGTTGGC
Source organism: Pseudarthrobacter sulfonivorans (assembly GCF_031454915.1). Taxonomy (GTDB): domain Bacteria; phylum Actinomycetota; class Actinomycetes; order Actinomycetales; family Micrococcaceae; genus Arthrobacter; species Arthrobacter sulfonivorans_C. Next base: position 228,388 of record NZ_JAVDRS010000005.1, read on the forward strand.
CCGGTTCGACGCCGTCTACCATGGTCATTTCAAGTGCAACCGGCAGAAGCTCAGCGAATTGCCGGCCCTCTGGGGCTACGCGCGTGACCTGTTCCAGACCCCGGGCTTCGGTGACACGATCGACTTTGTGCAGATCAAGCAGCACTATTACATCGTTCATGAGGACATCAACCCAACCAGGATTGTGCCGCAGGGACCGGATCTGGCTGGCTGGCTGGAGCCCCATGGGCGGGAATCGCTGGGCGGCAGGCCATTCGGTGACGGCACTCCCCCAGGCCCTGTGCGCGCCGGCGAAGGGGTCTCTCCCGGACACGGCGCCGACACCGCGTCGGAAAGCGCTTTCTGACCAGTTAGGCTACGTCCATGCAGAATTTTCACGGCTTGGCAGCGCCAGGTTTCGAGTCAGTCCTGGATCTGTGCGATGCCTTCCTGGCCGCCGATCCGGAGTACAGCGCCCAGGTGTCGGCATACCGGCACGGCGTGAAAGTGGTGGACCTGCATGGCGGCCCACACACCACAGCTGATTCCATCACCGGCGCATATTCGGTCACCAAGGGAGCCGCTGCCCTGGTCATTTCCCTACTCGTCCAGGAGGGGCTGCTCGACCTTGATAGGACGGTGGCACACTACTGGCCCGAATTCGGTGTTCATGGCAAGGACCGGCTCCTGGTCCGTGAGGCACTGTCCCACCAGGCGGGACTGGTGGGTCTTGAGGGCGGTTTCGCTTTCGACGAATTCACCACACCGGGGGCGGCGGCGAGGTTGGCCCGGGCGAGGCCGTTGTGGCGCCCCGGCAGCTGCTTCGGGTACCACGCGCTCACCATCGGAATCATCATGGAGGAACTCTGCCGGCGGGTCGCGGGAGCCAGACTGCAGAGCCTTTTTGAACACCGCATCCGCACGGCTTACGGCGTTGACTTCTTCCTGGGCCTGCCGGCGGAGCTGGATTCCCGGTACCGGGACGTGCTCTACGACGTCGATCCCGGCCAAGCGTGGCTGGATCCGTTGAGCCTCGAAGGACTCAATGGGAATGCTGCCGTAGGGTCCATCATGGAACTTCCCAACCAGCAGACCGTGCGGGCCGCAGGCATGAGCGCCGCCGGTGGCGTGGGAACCGCAGAGGGACTGGCCCGGCTCTATGCTGCGGCGACAACCGGCGTCGACGGCGGCGCGCCATTCCTTACTCGTGAGACCGTCCGAGTGATGTCCCAGGAACAGGTGTGGGGCCTGGACCGAAGCTCCGGCCTGGACAATGCCTTTGCCGTGGTGTTTATGAAGCCCCACCCGTCGCGGAATTTCGGCAGCCACTGTGCGTTTGGCCACGAGGGGGCCAACGCTGCCCTCGGTTTCGCAGACCCCGCCTACGGCCTCAGTTTTGGCTACATCCCGCAGCGGGCGGAGGACGGCCGGACGTCCGGCAGGGCACACCGGCTGGCAGCCGAGGTCCGGCGGGCGGCAGCCGCCTTGTCCTAGAGCACTGCGGCACCTAACGTGGGCGGGATGGGTGACACTCACACACAGCCGGGGCGCCCGCGTGCCAAAGGCTCCCGCCTGCTAAAGAACGCCGTGTCCGGTGTCGCCGCCGCCTTCACGCTCCAGCGCCTGCTGCTGGCGGCCAAGGCGGCCCTCGCGGCCGGGCTGGCCTTTGCCATAGCGCCCCTCATGCCAGGGCCCGCGGCAGAATATCCGTACTACGCTCCGCTGGGTGCACTGGTTTCCATGTACCACAACGTGGCCGGATCCGTCCGGCAGGGACTCCAGGCACTGATAGGCCTCGCCCTCGGCATCGGGCTCGCGTTTGCGCTCGTCAGCATCACTGATCCCTCACCGTTGGCTGTCGCGGTCTTTATGGGGTTGGGGATCCTGCTCGGCGGACTCCCCAGGATCGGCTCAGGCAGTGATTGGATCCCGACGGCGGCGCTGCTGGTCCTGCTGGTGGGCGGAAGCAATCCGGACGACTTTTCCTTTGGTTACCTGATCCAGATGGGAGCCGGCGTCGCGGTCGGGATTGCAGTCAACTTCCTGATCTTCCCGCCCCTGCACTTCAGCGCGGCGGCCAACAGCCTGGATGACCTCCGGCTGGCACTGGGCAAGCAGCTGACTGACATGGGAGCGGCGCTGACGGAAAAGTGGCCGCCGGAGCACGAGGACTGGTCCCGCCGCTCGGATGAGCTGTCAGAGGCGGCCCGGACGGTCCGTCAGCTTGTCCAGGAAGCGGATGCAAGCCGGCGTGCCAACCCGCGGAGGCGGTTGCATCCGCGGGATGTGGATCTTGACTACCGGAACCTGCGCGACCTCGAGCGGGTCACCTTCCACATCCAGGACATGACCGAGGTCCTTTCGGATGTCATCTGGGCGGATGACGTTCCTTACATGGTGCCACTTCAGGACAGTGGGCCGCTGGCCGTTGCACTGAACGCCACGGGCGAGCTGCTGGCCTCGTTCCATGGTGATAACGAGCCAGAGCAGCGGCGCCTGTTCGCTGCGGCGAAGTCCGCGGTGGAGGCCTGTGTGGCCGTAGCGTCCCAGCGGAACGAGGACGATGCCGTTGTGGCAGCGTCCGAGTCCATCCTTCTGAGCCTCCACCGTATTCTCAGGGCCGTGCGCCCGGCGTCCTAGAGTGGTGATACCGAGCCGCTGAAGTGTTTGCGGCCGGAGCGGGGGTTCCACGCCACGTAGTCGGACCGATGCCAGCCTCCGCCCGGCTGCTCATCAGTGGTGATTTCCAATGCCACCCGGCCCGGCAGGAACACCGGTGTCTCAAACGTCACGGTCCAAGCGAATGACTCGCCCTTCACCGGCCCGACGTCCGCAAGCGCCCTGGACGCCAGGTACATCCCGTGGGCGATGGAGCGGCGCATCCCCAGCGCCCTGGCCGAAAGGACGCTCAGGTGGATCGGGTTGAAGTCACCCGACACGGCGGCGTATGCGCGTCCCGTGTCCACCCCCAGGTGCCAGACGGCCCTTGGGTCCGGCGGTGTGAAGTCGGACTGGCCGTTGGTGTTGGGGGAAGCTTTGTCGATGCCCGGCAGGAACACCCCTTTTGCCAGGTAGGTGGACCGGCCCGTCCAGCGGACATCCGGCGTCCCTGCGCCACGGATCTCGGCGACGACGTCCAACTGGGTTCCCGCCCGGTGACCGCGGAGGTTCTCCACCCGGGCTTCAATGTCGAGGAGCTCCGTGAAGAGTACCGGAGAGCGCTGCTCAACGTAGTTGCTCAGGTGGATCATGCCCAGCAGCGGCAACGGAAAATCGTCGCGGTTCATCACGCTGATGGCAAGGGGAAATGAGAGTGCGTGAAGGTAGCCAGCAGGGAGGGTGTCCCTGGCCGTCAGCCCGATGAGGTGTTGGTAGGCAGTGAGATTGCCGACGTCGGCCCTGATGCCGCGCACCTCGTGCCCGGTGGTTGGCAGGGTGGAGCCAGCGTGGGCCCCCATCACGCGGCGGCGCGCTGCCTGGGCGGCCGCATTGATGTACAGCTTGGAGAGCGAGGGCATCTCACCCAGGATGACCGGTTGCCTGGCACTCACGCTCCCACCAGGTTCTGTCCGCAGACGCGCAGGATGTCCCCGTTGATGCCGCCCGCGGCATCGCTGGCGAGGAACGCGATGGCTTCGGCAACGTCGGACGGCAGGCCGCCCTGCTGCAGGGCGTTAAGCCGCCGGCCCACTTCCCGGACGGCGAAGGGGATCCGAGCCGTCATTTCGGTTTCAATGAAGCCGGGCGCCACGGCGTTGATAGTGCCTCCCCGGGCGGCCAGCAGGGGTGCCGTGGCCCGGACCATCCCCATGACTCCGCCCTTGGACGCGGCATAATTCGTCTGGCCGCGGTTGCCGGCAATTCCGCTGGTGGACGCTACCGAGACGATTCGGGGTGCATTGCGGAAATGTTCCGAGGCCAGCAGGGCGTCGTTAATCCTGAGCTGTGCGGCTATGTTGATGTTGAGCACAGAGTTCCAGCGCGCGTGGTCCATGTTGGCCAGGAGCTTGTCCCTGGTGATGCCGGCGTTGTGAACCAGGATGTCCAGGTGTCCGTGCCGCTGCACCGCATGCCCAAGGATCCGCTGGCCTGCGTCCGTCCGGCTAATGTCCAGCTGCAGGGCCGTGCCGTGGACCTCATTGGCGACTGCGGCCAGGTGGTCCCCCGCAGCCGGGACGTCAACCAGTATCAGGGTGGCCCCGTCCCGGTGGAGGGTCCGGGTAATGGCCGCGCCGATGCCTCTGGCAGCACCGGTAACCACGGCCACCTTGCCGGCCAGCGGCTTTTGAACGTCGGCGGGCATCGTGCCCTCCGCCGTGCTGACCGTCAGGAACTGGCCGTCAACGAATGCCGACCGGCCGGACAGGAAGAAACGCAGTGCCGCCAGGGCACTCGGACTGGTGGTCCCGACGGTGCTGGACAGGAGGATGCCGTTTGCCGTCGCGCCGGCCCGAAGCTCCTTGGCCAAGGACCGCACGAAGCCGTCCACTCCTTGCCGTGCCGCGGCCACGGCTGGACTTCCGGCTTCTGCGGCCGGGCGGGAGATGCTGATGAACCGGGCGCTCGGGCCTAGATCCCGCAGGGAGGACGCAGCGGAGAGCACAGGCTTTTCTAAGTCTTCCGGCGTGGTGAGGCCGTCGAGGACCAGGATGATGGCACCGAGCTTTTCGCGGGGAACGGCGTGCCGGCGCACGTCCAGGTTCCAGGAAAGCAGTGTGGCGGCCAGTTCGTCGGCGCCAGCCGTGCTTCCCTGCACCAGGACGGGCCCGGTCACCAAAGCCTGGCCCGGAGTGTAGCGGCGTAATACCGCAGGCTGGGGAAGGCCCAGCCGTTTGGCAAGATCCTTGCCCAGGCCCTGGCTGACCAGGCGGGTGTATGAGTCTGTCATCCGGTGCTCCTACGCTGCTTCGAGAATTGCTACGACGCCCTGGCCGCCTGCGGCGCAGATGGAAATGAGTCCGCGTGCAGGCCGTCCGTCGACGGTGCCCTTGGCCTGCAGCATCTTGGCGAGGGACACGACGATTCGCCCGCCGGTGGCTGCAAACGGATGGCCCGCGGCCAGGGATGAGCCGTTAACGTTCAGCTTGGTGCGGTCGATGCTGCCGAAGGCCTCGTCCAGCCCCAGCCGGGTGCGGCCGAATTCCTCGTCTTCCCACGCGGCCAAGGTGCTCAGGACAGTCCCGGCGAACGCCTCGTGGATCTCAAAGAAGTCGAAGTCGTCCAGCGTCAGTCCGTTGCGGGCCAACAGCCGCGGCACTGCGAAGGCGGGCGCCATCAGCAGGCCGTCCTTGCCGTGGACGAAGTCCACAGCGGCGGCCTCGCCATCCACCACGGTTGCGAGCATGGGCAGGTCATGTGCTTCGGCCCATTCCGCTGATGCCAGCAGGACGGTGGACGCCCCGTCGGTCAGGGGCGTGGAGTTGCCCGCGGTCATGGTGGCCTCGGCGCCGAGATTCTTGCCGAAGACGGGCTTAAGTGTTGCCAGCTTTTCCAGGGTGGTGTCCGGCCTCAGGTTCGAGTCCTTGGCGAGCCCCCGGTATGGGGTCAGGAGGTCATCGAAGAAACCGGCATCGTAAGCTGCGGCCAGGTTGCGGTGGCTGTTGAAAGCCAGTTCGTCCTGCGCCTCACGCGAAATGTTCCATTGGGCCGTGGTGAGGGCCTGGTGCTCCCCCATGGACAGGCCGGTACGTGGTTCACCGGTACTTGGTGCGTCGGGGGCAAGGTCCTTGGGCCGCAGCCGGCTGAGTACCTGCAGCCGCTGCGGAAGGGACTTTGCGCGGTTAAGGTCCAGGAGTATCTCGCGCAGGCCTTCACTGACAGCAATGGGGGCATCCGACGCCGAGTCCACACCGCCGGCAATGGCCGAATCGATCTGGCCCAGCTTGATCTTGTTGGCCAGGCCAAGAACCGTCTCCAGGCCGGTGGCGCACGCCTGCTGGAGGTCGTAGGCGGGAGTCTCGGCCGATAGTGCTGACCCGAGGACCGCCTCGCGGGTGAGGTTGAAATCCCGGGAGTGCTTCAGCACCGCGCCGGCGGCCACCTCTCCGATCCGCTCATCCTGGAGGCCGAACCTGGCAATCAGACCGTCAAGCGCAGCAGTCAGCATGTCCTGGTTGGAGGACTTGGTGTACGCCCCGCCGGAACGGGCAAAGGGGATCCTGTTACCGCCGACGATCACGGCCCGGCGCACCGGACGCGATGTGCCGGATGCCGCGGGGCTGGTGAATTCATGGGGTCCGGTTGCGGACTGTCCGTTGACGGACATGGGTGTCTCCTCTGATCTGCGACGGTTACCGATACCCAGCGTACCTGATACGCTGGGTATCGTGAACAACCATCCCCCAGAACTCCCGGTGCCGGCAGCGGGCGGAAATGCCGACGGCCGCTCGGCTCGTTGGCAGACCCACCGGGAGGAGCGCCGCCGGGAGCTCATCAAGTCCGCACGGCGGGCGGTCCACGCCCTGGGCAGCGATGCCTCCATGGAGGAGATCGCAGCAGCGGCGGGCACCTCGAAGTCAGTTTTCTACCGCTACTTCGGTGATAAAGCCGGCCTGCAGCAGGCCGTCGGGGAAGTTGTCCTCAGTCAGATGCAGCGCAAGATCCGCGAAGCAGTCCAGGGCGCCCAGACCCCCAGGGAAGGCCTGCTGGCGATGATCTCGGCCTACCTCCAGATGGCGGAAACAAGCCCCAACGTCTACAGCTTCGTCACCCGCTATGCGCCGGTGGACGCGGACAGCACGCACGGGCCGGCCGCGATCTCCGGGGCGCTGGGACACTTTTTTGATTCCATCGCCGAGATGATCGCTGCTCCCATGCGGGCCCACCTGGGCGACGGGCGGGAAGCAGTGATCGGTTACTGGCCCACCGCAGCCATCGGACTGGTAAGGAACGCCGGCGAACAGTGGCTCAGCACCCCGGATTCGGCGTCGAAGCCGGACCAGGAAGCCATGGCACAACAGATCACTTCCTGGCTCTGCGTGGGAATCGCGCCTGAGCTCTCAGAATCAACTGTCAGAACCAACGAAGGACATTGACATGACTGAAGTAGTTGACCGCCCGGGCGGTATCGGCATAGCCCCAACGAACACGGGCATCACCAAGTCAGCCGCAGCGAACCCAGCTGCAACAGGCGCGGCCAACCCGCGGCCCGCCGTCGACGTCGCGGCCCTCGGTGAGCAGCTCCTCGGCAAGTGGGCAGACGCGCGCAGGCACGCGCGCGCCCTGGCGGGCCACCCGGAACTGCATAAGACCGAAGGCCTGACGCATACCGAGCACCGCACCCGGGCGTTCGGGCAGCTGAAGTACCTTGTGGACCACGGCGCCGTGCACCGTGCCTTCCCGGCGGCCCTGGGTGGCGCCGATGACCACGGCGGAAACGTGGCAGGCTTCGAGGAGCTGGTCACGGCAGACCCGTCCCTGCAGATCAAGGCCGGCGTCCAGTGGGGGCTTTTTGGCTCGGCCGTGATGCACCTTGGCACAGCCGAACACCATGCCAAGTGGCTGCCGGGCATCATGAACCTGGAGATCCCCGGCTGCTTCGCCATGACGGAGACCGGCCATGGCTCGGACGTTGCCAGCATCGCCACCACCGCGATGTTCGACGTCGAAACCCAGGAATTTGTGATCCACACACCGTTCCGGGCAGCGTGGAAGGACTACATCGGCAACGCAGCAATCGACGGCTTGGGCGCCGTGGTTTTCGCCCAGCTCGTGACCAAGGGCGTCAACCACGGCGTACACGCGTTCTACGTTGACCTCCGGGATCCCCAAACCAAGGAATTCCTGCCCGGCATCGGCGGCGAGGACGACGGCGTCAAGGGCGGCCTCAACGGTATAGACAATGGCCGGCTGCACTTCGATCACGTCCGCATTCCCCGGACGAACCTCCTTAACCGCTACGGCGATGTGGCGGCCGACGGCACTTATGCATCGTCCATCCCCAGCCCCGGCCGCCGCTTTTTCACCATGCTGGGAACCCTCGTCCAAGGCCGCGTGTCACTCGATGGAGCGGCCGTAGCAGCGTCAAAAATTGCCCTGACCGCCGCCATCCGCTACGCCACCGAACGCCGCCAGTTCAACGCGTCGTCCCACACGGACGAAGAAGTCCTCCTGGACTACCAGCGGCACCAGCGCCGCCTCTTCACACGCCTGGCCACCACCTACGCCGCGGGCTTCGCCCACGAGAAACTGCTCCAGAAGTTCGACGACGTCTTCTCCGGCGCCCACGACACCGACGAGGACCGCCAGGACCTCGAGACCCTCGCGGCCGCACTGAAGCCCCTCAGCACCTGGCATGCCCTGGACACCCTGCAGGAATGCCGCGAGGCCTGCGGCGGTGCGGGCTTCCTGATCGAGAACCGCTTCGCCTCCCTGCGCGCGGACATGGATGTCTACGTCACGTTTGAGGGCGACAACACCGTCCTGCTCCAGCTGGTGGCGAAGCGGCTCCTGGCCGACTACGCCAAGGAGTTCAGGAACGTTGATTTCGGGGTACTGGCCCGTTACGTAGTAGCCCAGGCAACAGGCGTGGCGATCCACCGGACGGGGCTGCGGCAGGTGGCGCAGTTTGTGGCCGATACCGGCTCGGTCCAAAAGGCAGCCATTGCCCTCCGCGACGAGGAGGGGCAGCGGCAGCTCCTCACGGACCGGGTCCAGACCATGGTGGCGGATGTCGGCGCAGCCCTGAAGGGCGCCAGCAGGCTTCCGCTCGAAAAAGGCGCGGCCCTCTTCAATCAGCACCAGAACGAGCTGATCGACGCAGCCCAGGCGCACGCAGAACTCCTGCAGTGGGAGGCCTTCACGGAAGCGCTGGCTGAGGTCCGCGACCCCGGCACAAAAGTGGTGCTGACCTGGCTTCGTGACCTCTTTGGCCTGTCGCTGATTGAAAACAACCTGTCCTGGTACCTCATGAACGGCCGGCTCTCCATGCAGCGGGCGCGTACCGTGGGTGACTACATCAACCGGCTCCTGGTCAAGATCCGGCCCCACGCCCTGGACCTGGTTGACGCCTTCGGCTACGGCGATGAGCATGTGCGGGCCGCTATCGCCACCGGCGCCGAAAAAACGCGGCAGGATGAAGCCCGCGCCTACGTCAGGGCGCAGCGGGCCAGCGGCGACGCTCCCGTCGACGAGAAGGTGCTGCTGGCACGCTCGGCAGCTGCCTTGCGCCCTGCGCAGCGCTGACCGCCCGGACCCGCCTTAGACGGCAACGCGGAGTCACTTCAAGCCCCTCCGAGGCCCAGGGATGGGCGATAAGTGACCCCGCGTTGGATCCGGGATTGCGCATGTACGACGGCGCCGCTCCCCTTTGGTGGGGAGCGGCGTCGTCGTAGTGTTTAGCGTTTGCTAGTACCGGTCCGGTGTCAGGAGAGCACCGAGCGGTAGACCTCAAGGGTTGTCTCCGTGATGGACTCCCAGGAGAAGTGCTCCTCCGCGCGGCGGCGGCCCGCCTGCCCCATGGCACGCGCCCGCTCAGGATCGGACACCACTTCAGTCAGGGCGGCGGCAAACTCGGTCACGAACTTCTCCGGGTCAAGCGGCGTCCCGGTACCATCGGTGACCTGCTCCAGGTCAACCAACAGGCCAGTCTCACCATGCTGGACCACTTCCGGGATACCACCGGTAGCGCTGGCCACAACGGCTGCACCGCAGGCCATGGCTTCGAGGTTCACGATGCCGAGCGGCTCGTAGATCGACGGGCACGCGAACGCGGTTGCGTGGCTGAGGACCTGGATGAGTTCGTGGCGCGGCAGCATCCGCTCGATGAGGATCACGCCGGTCCGCTGCTGCTGCAGCTCCTCAATGAGGCGGGCTGTTTCGGCGGCGAGTTCAGGAGTGTCCGCGGCGCCCAGGCACAGGACCAGCTGGACGTCGGCAGGCAGCTTGGCGGCAGCCCGCAGCAGGTACGGAACGCCCTTCTGCCGTGTGTTCCGGCCGACGAAGACCACGCTTGGCTTCTGCGGGTCGATGCCGAGCGCCCGCACTGCGTCTTCGCCTTCATCGCGCTGCCAGAGCTCAACGTCGATGCCGTTGTGGACCACCTTGACCTTGGCAGGGTCAACGTCCGGGTAGCTGCGCAGGATGTCCTGGCGCATACCCTCCGAGACGGCGATGATGGCAGCCGCTGCTTCATAGGCGGTCTTCTCCACCCAGGAGGACAGCGCGTAGCCGCCGCCAAGCTGCTCGGCCTTCCACGGCCGCAGCGGCTCCAGGCTGTGCGCGCTGAGGACGTGCGGGATGCCGTGCAGCAGTGACGCCAGGTGCCCCGCCATGTTCGCGTACCAGGTATGCGAGTGGACCAGATCGGCTCCCTCGATGTCCGGCACGATCCGCAGATCGACGCCGAGCGTCTGGACGGCCGCGTTTGCTGACCCCAGATCCTCGGGCACGGCATAGGAAGTCACCCCGGCACCGTGGTAGTCAGCGTCGCGGGGCGCCCCGAAGGCACGAACCTGCAGGTCAACGTGCTTACTAAGCACCCTGCTCAACTCGGCTACGTGGACTCCGGCGCCACCGTAAATCTCCGGCGGGAATTCTTTAGTCACAATGTCTATTCGCACGTTACCCAAGGTAGTCCTTCCGCAGTATCTGTTCTAGTGTGAAGTAGTCCGGGCATGCCGGACTGTTTTGGGGAGTTACGAAGGCGTACAGGAGCGACCATAATGCCGTTGAACAAAAAAGTCCTGGCCATTGTCCTTGCAGGCGGCGAGGGAAACCGGCTTATGCCATTGACGGCCGACCGGGCCAAGCCTGCTGTGCCTTTTGCAGGCAGTTACCGCCTGATCGACTTTGCGCTTTCCAACCTGGTGAATTCGCGCTACTTACAAATCGTGGTGCTCACCCAATACAAATCCCACAGCCTTGACCGCCACATTTCCGAAACGTGGCGGATGTCCACGCAGCTCGGCAACTACGTTGCCTCCGTCCCGGCGCAGCAGCGCGTGGGCAAGAGCTGGTTCCTGGGCAGCGCCAATGCCATTTACCAGTCCCTGAACCTGATCCACGACGCCAACCCCGACATCGTCGTCGTTGTTGGCGCGGACCACGTCTACCGCATGGACTTTGCCCAGATGGTGGAGCAGCACGTCCTCAGCGGAGCCAAGGCCACCGTGGCCGCGGTTCGCCAGCCGCTGAACATGGCGAACCAGTTCGGTGTCATCGAAGTGGACCAGACGGATCCGCAGAAGATTGCCGCGTTCGTGGAGAAGCCTGCCACCACACCCGGCCTCGCAGCGGACCCCACCCAGTTCCTGGCCTCCATGGGCAACTACGTGTTCGACGCCGACGCGTTGGTGGATGCCCTGCACGTTGACGCTGAACGGCTTGACACCAAGCACGACATGGGCGGGGACATCATCCCCTACTTCGTTAACCAGGGTGAGGCGGGGGTCTACGACTTCACCCTCAATGACATCCCCGGCTCCACCGAACGTGACCGCACCTACTGGCGCGACGTTGGCACCATCGACTCGTTCTACGACGCACACATAGACCTCATCTCGCCTGTGCCGATCTTTAATCTGTACAACTCGGAATGGCCCATCTACACGCGGCAAAGCATTTCCCCGCCCGCTAAGTTCGTCCGCGGCGAGGGCAATACAGTCGGCTCGGCATTGGATTCCATCGTGGCAAGCGGGTGCGTGATCTCCGGCGGCATCGTGGAGGGTTCGGTGCTCTCCAACGACGTATTTGTCGGCAGGTCCAGCCGAGTGCTCGACTCCGTGCTGATGGACAAGGTCAACATCGGTGAGGGTGCCGTCGTCAAGCGCGCCATCATCGACAAAAACGTCAAGGTCCCGGCGGGGGCCGCAATCGGCCTCGATGCTGACCTTGACCGCGCCCGCGGCTTTAAGGTCACTGAGTCAGGCATTACCGTGCTGTCGAAAGGGCAAATGGTCCCCGAGCCTGAGGAGGCCGAGCGCGCCCTGTCGGCCGCCAACCTCATCCTTGTGCCGGACGCAGTACGGGCCGCCACGGAAACATGGACAGAGTTGAGGGAATCGGCGGAAAAGGTCGCCGAGGTCCACGCCGCCGCCGTCGGCGTCACAGTCCCAGGCCAGTCAACCAAGGCGTAGCGTCCAACAGGAGCCCGGTGCCGTCGGTCCGGGCTCCTTGCAGGCTGTAAAATGGGGGCAATGAGCTCCCCCGATCTGACGCCTGAGGAAATCCAGGCCTGCCTCAAGGTTTTGAACACCATCCACGTCTACGACGAGGAACACCCGGACTATGTCTCGGTACGCCGTGCGACCGGAAAAATGTTCAAGGCAGTCAAGCGCCACCGCCGCGTCACCAAGCGGGACCTCATCTCAGAAGCCGACCGGGCAGTTATTGCCCAGACGGCCACAGCGGCGCCGGACCGCATTGACGACGAAACGCGCGGCAACAAACTGGAGACCTCCGCCACAGGCAAGATTGCCGGACACCTCATCCGGTCCCGGCCCTGCTATATCTGTAAGCGGCACTACACACAGGTGGATGCCTTCTACCACCAGCTCTGCCCGGAATGCGCCGCCTTCAGCCACAGCAAGCGTGACGCCCGCACGGACCTCACGGGCCGGCGGGCGCTGCTCACGGGCGGTCGGGCGAAGATTGGCATGTACATTGCCCTTCGCCTGCTCCGGGACGGCGCCCACACCACCATCACCACCAGGTTCCCCAAGGACGCTGCACGCCGTTTCGCTGCCATGGAAGACAGCAGCGACTGGCTGCACCGGCTCCGGATCGTCGGCATCGACCTGCGCGACCCGTCACAGGTGATGGCCCTGACGGATTCACTGAATGCTGCCGGCCCTCTGGACATCATCATCAACAACGCTGCCCAGACAGTCCGCCGTTCCGGCAACGCCTACAAGCCGCTGGTGGACGCAGAGGACGAAACCCTGCCGGCCGAACTGGAGCCCGCCAACGGTGGCCCGGAGCTGCTGACATTCGGCCATGCCCACGACAAGCACCCCCTGGCCCTCACCAGCACCGTCACCGATCATCCCGTGCTGGCCGGCGACGCCATCACCTCGCTGGCACTCTCCACGGGTTCGGCCTCCTTGGAGCGAATCGCTTCAGGAACAGCGATCGACGCCGGCGGGCTGGTCCCGGATCTGGCCACCATCAACAGCTGGACGCAGGTGGTGGACGAAGTGGATCCGCTGGAAATGCTCGAAGTCCAGCTCTGCAACGTCACGGCACCCTTCCTGCTGGTCAGCCGGCTCCGGGACGCCATGAAGCGTTCCACGGCACACCGGAAATACATCGTGAACGTCTCCGCCATGGAAGGACAGTTCTCCCGGGCCTACAAGGGACCCGGCCACCCCCACACCAACATGGCCAAGGCTGCCCTGAACATGATGACCCGGACCAGCGCCCAGGAAATGTTGGACGCTGACGGCATCCTGATGACGGCTGTGGACACCGGCTGGATCACCGATGAGCGCCCGCACTTCACCAAGGTCCGCCTGATGGACGAAGGTTTCCATGCTCCGCTGGACCTGGTGGACGGTGCCGCCAGGGTCTACGATCCGATCGTGATGGGCGAGAACGGCGAGGACCAGTACGGTGTTTTCCTGAAGGATTACAAGCCCAGCCCCTGGTAGGCAGAAGGACACTGTGCTGGCCGGGGCGGTACAGCGTAGGCTCGCGTCATGAGCAGCGAATCAATTACCGGCGTACATAATCTGGAACACCACGAGTGCTGGGAACTCCTGCGGACGGTCTCCGTGGGCAGGCTTGCGGTCCTCGTGGACGGGCACCCGGACATTTTCCCCATCAATTACACCGTGGACGGCGGAACAGTCGTCTTTCGCACCGGCCAGGGAACAAAGCTGGCCGGCGCCTCCGGAGGTGCCGCCGTGGCGTTGGAAGCCGACGGCGTGGACGCCGCCAGCGGCCTCGCCTGGAGCGTGGTGCTCAAGGGGCCCGCTAAGGAAATCAAAGGCACCGAGGGGGTCCTTGATACTGCTGCCCTCTATCTGTTCCCCTGGCAGGCCGGCAAGAAAGACACGTTCGTCCGCGTCAGCCCTGACACGCTGACGGGACGCCGGTTCAAAGTCACCGCTCCGATGACGTGGTGGACCCAGCTGAGCGGGGCCGCCAAGGCCGCCCCGGAGTGACTCCGGCGGGCACGCAGCCTAGGCGAGCCGGGTGATCTCCACGCTCACGCTCAGCGCGGATCCCCCGCCGCCGGACAAAATGCCCTTCAGCGGCGGCACGTCGCGGTAGTCACGGCCCCTTGCCACGGTGACATGGAAGTCGCCCGCGGGTTTGTGGTTGGTGGGGTCCCAGCTCCGCCAGTCCCCGTCCCAGAACTCCAGCCACGCGTGCGACTGGCCGGCAACGGTCTCGCCGATGTCCGCCGTCGACCGCGGATGCAGGTAGCCCGAAACGTACCGGGCGGGGATGCCGCAGCTGCGCAGCGCACCAATGGCAAGGTGCGCAAGGTCCTGGCAGACGCCTTGCCGCTGGCCCCAGGCTTCCTCGGCGTTGGTGGTGACCGCTGTGGAGCCGGACATGTACGTCATCTCCCCGCGCATCCACTCAAAGACCGCCATGGCAGCCTCATGCGGGTTCTTGCCCGCCACCACACCGGGAATGATACCCAGCACTTCGTCGCCCGGGCGGCTGAGCTGCGACTGCGGCAGCCAATCGCTGAAAGTGTTCAGCGATTCGTCAGAGGACAGTACGTCCCAGCCGACGATGTCGGCGTCAGCTGGGATCTTTTCGGCCCGGTGCACTTCAACGGTGCTGTTGGAAATGACCTCGAGGTGCTCGTGCGGCATCTGCATGTCAAAGGCAGTGACCCTGGTGCCCCAATAATCCCGGTAGTTGCTCACAGCCGCCTGCGACGGCGAGACCTTGAGTACCGATTCCAGGACCACCTGCTGGGGATCCGTCAGCGGGGTCACGCGGGCCTCGTTATAGGACAGCGTGACGCGCTTGTTGTACTTGTAGGCCGTGGTGTGGATGATATTTAGCCGGGTCATGAAACTTCTCCCACCCAGGCCAGCTCGTCCGCCTGATTGAAATATTTACGGGAAATGGCGTCCGAGGCCTGGGCTACAGCCTTCTGTACGCGTTCCATGTGCTCGGGCAGTTCGGACATCAGATCGTCGGTCCGGTGGAACTCAAGGAAGGTGCGGGCCTGGCCCACGATCCGGCGGGCGTCGTTGATGAATCCCACGCGCTGCGCGGACGGATCCAGCTTGGCGAGGCACTCGTCAGCGTCACGCAGCGCGTAGACGATGGACCGTGGAAAAAGCCGGTCCAGCAGGAGGAACTCGGCGGCGTGCTGGTCTCCGAAGGCGGCCCGCCGGGTCCGCAGGAAGGACTCGTAGGCGCCGGCGCAGCGCAGCATGTTGACCCAGGACATTCCGGCGGAGAGGACATCCCGGGTGGAAAGCATCCGGGCGGTCATGTCGGCACGCTCCAGGGAACGGCCCAGTACCAGGAACAACCAGCTTTCGTCGTGGCTCACGGTGGTGTCGGCCAGGCCGCTGACCATGGCCGTCCGCTCCAGCGTCCAGTTGCAGAACCGGTACGTCCCCACCACGTCCTTGCGGTGCTGGCTCAGCCCGTAGTAAGTGGTGTTCAGGCTTTCCCACAGGCCCGAGGACACGGTCTCGCGGGCACGGCGTGCGTTCTCGCGTGCCGCGCCGAGGGATCCCGCGATGGACGTGGCGCTGGTCTTGTCGTAAGCCAGCGCGTGCAGGAGTTCGGGCAGGCCGAAGTCCTCGCTCTGCGGACGGGCACCCATGACGGCGAGCAGCTCCTGGGCCACCCGGCGGCGTTCGTCCATGGGGAGGTGGTTGAGGCGCTCCAAATGCACGTCCAGGATGCGTGCTGTACCGTCGGCCCGCTCTACATAGCGTCCGATCCAAAAAAGGGACTCAGCAATACGGCTAAGCATTCGCGGTGACCTCCTGCACGTCTGAAATCTGTGGGGATGAACCCGTGAACAATTGTGCCGGTTCCACAGCCCGGCTCACTGCTGCTGCTCCGACTGGCGGTCGCGCCAGTTGCTTTCCACTGGCCAGACGGAAACCCGCTCGCGGATGGAAATCGAGGGCCGCGGGACTGTCTCCACGGGCACCTGGGGTGAGTCTGCCAGCACCCAGGTGTCCTTTGAGCCACCGCCCTGGCTGGAATTAACAATCAGGGAGCCCTCCTTGAGCGCCACCCTGGTGAGCCCGCCGGGCAGAACCCAGACGTCGTCGCCGTCGTTCACTGCGAAGGGGCGAAGGTCCACGTGGCGGGGGCCGAACTTGTCCCCGCCCAAGGTGGGGACAGTGGAAAGCTGCAGGACAGGCTGGGCAATCCAGCCGCGGGGGTCCGCAATGACCCGCTGCCGCAGGGCTTCCAGTTCATCCTTGGAGGCGTCCGGCCCGATCACCAGGCCTTTGCCGCCGGACCCGTCCACAGGCTTGACCACGAGCTCGGCAATGTTGTCCAGGACATACTCCCGGGCATCCTTTTCCTCAAGACGGAAGGTGTCCACGTTCGCGATGATGGGTTCTTCGCTGAGGTAGTAGCGGATGAGGTCCGGAACATAGCTGTAGACGAGCTTGTCATCCGCCACGCCGTTGCCCACGGCATTGGCGATGGTCACGCCGCCGGCGCGGGCGGCGTTGACCAGGCCGGGGCAGCCGAGCATGGAGTCCGAGCGGAACTGCAGCGGGTCCAGGAATTCGTCGTCGATCCGTTTGTAGATCACGTCCACGCGCTGTTCGCCGGCTGTGGTGCGCATGTAGACGCGGTTGCCGCGGCAGATGAGGTCGCGACCCTCCACGAGCTCCACGCCCATCAGGCCGGCCAGCAGGGTGTGCTCAAAGTAGGCGCTGTTGAAGACACCCGGGGTCAGGACCACTACCGTGGGATCGTCGACGCCGGCGGGCGCCGTTTTGCGCAGCGCCGACAGCAGCCGGCGCGGGTATTCTTCCACGGGCCGGATGAGCTGCTGGCCAAATGCTTCAGGCAGGCCCTTGGCCATGGCGCGCCGGTTTTCCAAGACGTAGCTGACACCGGACGGCACCCGCACATTGTCTTCCAAGACGCGGAAAGTGCCTGCTGCGTCACGCACCACGTCGATGCCGGAGATGTGCACACGGACACCGCCTGCGGGCTCGAAGCCGTGCACCTGGCGGTGGAAGTGGGCGCTGGTGGTAACGAGCTGGCGTGGGATCACGCCGTCGGCCACCACGTTCATCTTGTCGTAGACATCGTTGAGGAAGGCTTCCAGGGCCCGGACGCGCTGCGCCACGCCCTTTTCCAGCACGGTCCACTCATCAGCAGGGATAACGCGCGGAACGATGTCGAGCGGAAACGGCCGCTCCTCCCCCGCGAAGTCGAAGGTCACACCGCGGTCCAGGAACGTCCTTGCCATGGAGTCCGCCCGGGCGCTGACGTCAGCGAGGGAGAGCTTGCTAAGGGCATCGGCCACCTGGCCGTACGACTCGCGGGCTTCCTGGCCGGGGGCGAACATCTCGTCGTAGGCGCCGGTCCGCCCGGCGGCCACGGAGTAATCCTGGAATAGGTCTGACATGTCCTTTAGCCAACCATCTTTTTGTTTCGAATTCATTACTGCCACCCATTGTGGCGTGTTGCGAGGCCGCCGCCGGTTCGTTGAATCCGCGCGGCATCCGGCAAGGTAGGTGAGTGCCAGAGAAGACTAACGCAGGGAGCAGCCGAACCGGAGGGAACGGTGGCCCGCGTCGTGGACCCCGCCGCTGGCGGCCGCGGGATGCCGACAGGCTCGTTCCGGGCCTTGTGACGGCCGCTGTAGCGCTGGCGGTGGCCTTTGCCGTGCATGCCGTTGTGCCCGTCCTTCCTGCCATGACGGTTGCGGTGGCTTTGGGCCTGCTTGCCGCGAACCTTCCCGGCACGGCGGTGTGGATCGCTGGCCGGGCGCGGCCGGGACTGGACTTCGCGGGAAAGCACCTGATGCGGGGCGGCATCATCCTGCTGGGCCTCAAGGTGAGCATCATGGACATCCTGGGCCTGGGCTGGCTGGCCATGGCCCTGATCACCGGAGTAGTGCTGCTGAGTTTCGGTGGCACCTACCTGCTGGTGCGCCTGTTCCGGTTGCCGCGTGAGACAGCGCTCCTGGTGGCTACCGGGTTTTCGATCTGCGGGGCGTCCGCCATCGGCGCCATGGCGGCAGTGCGCCGCATCCGGCACGTGGACACAGTCCTGCCCGTGGCGCTGGTGACGCTGTGCGGCACCCTGGCGATCGGCCTGCTGCCGCTCCTGATGCATCCACTGCAGCTGAGCCCCCTGGCTTTCGGCGCATGGACGGGCGCCTCGGTGCACGACGTCGGCCAGGTGGTGGCCACGGCGCAGACCGCAGGCACCGCGGCACTGGGAATCGCCGTCGTCGTCAAACTCACGCGCGTGCTGCTGCTGGCCCCGGTGGTGGCGGTGGCCGGCCTGCACCACCGTGCCAGCAGCGTTCCGGACCAGCAGTCACTGCCGCCCGTGATCCCCCTGTTTGTGATCGGGTTCGTGGCCATGGTGGCGCTCCGGTCCACCGGCTGGCTTTCCACCGGCTGGCTCGAGGCCGGCGCGGGGCTCCAGGACGTGCTGCTGGGCGCGGCACTGTTCGGGCTCGGATCGGCCGTGCGGATCCGGACGCTCCTGTACACCGGTGCCCGGGCGCTGCTGGCGGCGCTGGCGGCCTGGCTGCTCATCGCGCTGCTGGGCCTGGCCGCGGCTTTGGTGATCACCGCCCAGCCCTGAGCCAGCCGGGATCCCGCCGTGATCCGTTGCCGGGATCCCGTGATTAGATAGCCGGGTGCCACATGAGAATCTGCAGCGCAGCGAAGCCGCGCAACGTTCAGCCCTGATCACCACGCACAGCTACGACGTCTCCCTGGACGTGAGGCAGGCCGCGGATCCGGACGTGGCGGGGTACGCCAGCCGCAGCGTCATCAGCTTCTCGGCTGCGGAGCCCGGCCAGGGGCAGACAGCGTCCACATTCCTGGATTTCATCTGCAGCGAGGTCCACAGCGTGGTCCTCAACGGCGAGGAGCTGCCGGTGGCGGACGTTGTGGACGGATCCCGCATCCGGCTGGACAACCTGCTGGCGGAGAACCAGGTCACCGTTACCGGCACTTCCCTCTACAGCCGTTCCGGTGAAGGCATGCACCGCTTCGTGGACCCGGCCGACGGCCAGTGCTACCTCTACACCCAGTACGAGCCCGCCGATGCCCGGCGCGTGTTCGCCAACTTCGAGCAGCCCGACCTCAAGGCCGAATTCACGTTCCATGTGATGGCGCCGTCGGGCTGGGAGGTCGCTTCCAACGGGGTCGAGGCCGCCCGGACCCGGCTGACCGGCGATCCTGACACCAGCCGCTGGGACTTCGCCAGTACCAAGCCAATGTCCACCTACATCACCACCGTGCTCGCCGGACCCTACTTCAAGGCCCAGGACCACTGGAGCGCAACGCTCGACGACGGCACGCAGCTGGAAGTGCCGCTGGCACTCTACTGCCGGGCATCCATGGCGGATTCCTTCGATGCCGCGGAGCTCTTCGGCCTGACCAAGAGCGGACTGGACTTCTTCAACAGGCTCTTTGGCCTGCCTTACCCCTGGGGAAAGTACGATCAGGCTTTTGTGCCCGAATACAACCTGGGCGCCATGGAAAACCCGGGACTCGTCACCTTCACCGAAAGCTACGTCTTCACGTCCCGGGCCACCGATGCCCAGTACCAGGCACGCGCGAACACGCTGATGCACGAAATGGCGCACATGTGGTTCGGTGACCTGGTCACCATGCAGTGGTGGGACGACCTGTGGCTGAAGGAATCGTTCGCCGACTACATGGGCACCCTGGGCGTTGACCGGGCCACGGCATGGGAGACCGCCTGGGTGAGCTTCGCGAACAAGCGCAAGGGCTGGGCCTACGTCCAGGACCAGTTGCCCACCACCCACCCGATCGTTGCGGACATCCCCGACCTTGAGGCCGCCAAGCAGAACTTCGACGGCATCACTTACGCCAAGGGCGCCTCCGCGCTCAAGCAGCTGGTGGCGTACGTGGGGTTTGACGCGTTCATCGCCGGTTCGCGGCAATATTTCCGCGATCATGCCTATGGGAACACCACCTTGGCGGACCTGCTGGCCGCCCTGAGCGCGTCTTCCGGCCGGGATCTGGCCGGCTGGGCGGCGCAATGGCTTCAGACCTCCGGAATCTCAACCCTGTCGCTGGACATAGCAGC
Source organism: Pseudarthrobacter sulfonivorans (assembly GCF_031454915.1). Classification (GTDB taxonomy): domain Bacteria; phylum Actinomycetota; class Actinomycetes; order Actinomycetales; family Micrococcaceae; genus Arthrobacter; species Arthrobacter sulfonivorans_C. The sequence goes on from NZ_JAVDRS010000005.1 coordinate 248,566, forward strand.
CGACGGCGGCGTTATGGGCTCTGTGACGATCGTCCAGGATGCGCTGGACCCCGTCACCGGACGGCAGGAACTGCGGCCGCACAGGCTCCGCGCAGGCCTGTACAACACCGACGGCTCCGGTGCCCTGGTCCGGACCGGCAGCATCGAGACAGACGTTGTGGGCAGCAGGACCGAGGTGACGGAACTCGCCGGCGAGCCGCAGCCCGAGCTGCTGCTTCTCAACGACGAAGACCTCACGTATGCCAAGGTCCGGCTGGACCCGGTGTCCGAGGCTACCGTGCTCTCGTCCCTGGACCGGATCGCCGACCCCATGGCACGGGCCCTGTGTTGGACAGCGTTGTGGAACTCCGCCCGCGACGCGGAAACCCCCGCAACCCGCTACGTGGACGCCGTCACAGCGTTCGGCCCGTCGGAAACCGGGATCGGCGTGCTGCTGAACATCCTCGAGAACGCCTCCACCGCCGTCGAGCACTACACCCCGGTGTCCCGACGCGAGGCTGCGGGGCGTCGATTCCTAGCCGCGGCCGATGCCCAGCTCGATAAGGCGGTTCCGGGCTCCGACCACCAGCTCGCCTGGGCGCGGACGGTGGCTGCCGTCAGCCGGCGCGACGACGCCCTCCTCCCGCGGCTCAGAGGCCTCCTGGACGGCACTGAAGAGGTTGAAGGACTGGCGGTGGACGCCGAGCTCCGCTGGAACATCTGGCATGCGCTGGCGGCCAATGGCCAGGCCACCGTGGCCGAGCTGGACGCCGAACTGGCGCGGGACACCACGGCCTCAGGCCGGGCAGGCCACGCCACGGCCCTCGCCGCCCGGCCGGACCACGACGTCAAGGCGGGCGCCTGGAAAGACGCCGTCCATGGTACGGAACTGTCCAACCAACTCCTCAGCGCCACGATCGCCGGTTTTACCACCGCACCGGCTGCTCTCCTGGATCCTTACGTGGAACCGTATTTCGAGTGCCTGCGCGACGTGTGGGATAACCGGAGCATCGAGATCGCCAGCCGGATCGTCAAAGGTCTCTACCCGTCGGCGCAGGACCTGCCGGCGGATGGCACCCGGCCGGAAGAGCAAGCGGTGGTTCTCCGCACCGATGCCTGGCTGGGTACGAACACCGATGCACCCCGGGCCCTGCGCAGGATCATCGTGGAGCAGCGAAGCCACCTGCTCCGGGCGCTCACCGCCCAGGCCGCATCGAGTGCTCCGTAATGGACGTTTAGACGCCTGAAAACGACTCTGGGCCCACGCCGGCGGGGTTCCCTGGCCGAGCTTGCGAGGCGAGGGTGCCCGGTGGGGAGCAACCGATGGGTTAGGGGACGCGGTGCAGCCACTCCCCTGTGCCGAACTTGGTGGTCACCCGTTCGCGGGCGGCGGCCAGTTCTGCAGCTGTCAGTTCCGAGGGAGTGGCGGCGTACCGTTCGGTGAAGACCTCCATCATGGCCGCGATGATGTCAGTGCGGGCCAGTCCGGTCTGGCGTCGCAGCGGGTCCACGCGCTTCTTGGCGCTGCGGGTGCCCTTGTCCGAGAGCTTTTCCTTGCCGATGCGGAGGACCTCCACCATCTTGTCGGCATCGATGTCGTAGCTCATGGTGACGTGGTGCAGCATGCCGCCATTGGCCAGGCGCTTCTGCGCGGCGCCGCCGATCTTGCCCTGCTCCGTGGCGATGTCGTTCAGGGGCACATAAAAGGCGCTAATGCCGAGCTTCTCCAGCGCGGCCATCACCCAGGCGTCCAGGAAGGCGTAGGAGTCCGCGAAGCTGATCCCGTCCACGAGTGTCTGCGGCACGTAGAGGGAGTAGGTGATGCAGTTGCCGGCCTCCATAAACATCGCTCCGCCGCCGCTGATCCTCCGGACCACCGTGATGCCGTGCCGGGCGACGCCGTCGGGATGCAGTTCATTCCGGACCGACTGGAAGCTGCCGATCACCACGGAGGGTTCTTCCCAGTCCCAGAACCGCAGCGTGGGGTTCCGTCGGCCTGCGCCCACCTCCTCGGTGAGCACCTCGTCGAGGGCAACGTTGACGTGTGTGGGCAGCACCGTGGGGGCGATGATGTTCCAATGGTGGTCGCCCCAGGAGGTGGCCTGCGCCAGGGCGCGGCGGACAGTGACCGCAACGGCGTCGGCCGTAAAGCCGAACAGGACGGCGTCCGGCGGAAGTGAAGCGGTGACGGCCGCGGACAAGTCCGCCGCCGTCGTGCTTTCCGGAAGTCCCGTCAGAGCCCGGTTGATCTCCGGCAGCGCTTCGTCGGGTTCGAGAAAGAAGTCACCGCTGACGGACACGTCCGCCAAAACGCCGTCCACGATGTCGAGGTCAACCACAACCAGCTTGCCGCCGGGAACCTTATATTCGCCGTGGCGGCGGCCGGTGCGGTCTTTAGCTGGTCCTGGGGTGAGCGTCATGCGTTCCATCCTGCCCCACACCGCAGTTGTCCCCGAAACGCGAAAAACCCGCACCGTAGCCGGTGCGGGCTTTCCAAAGAACCTTGCGGAGAATTACTTCTTGCCGCCGAAGCCCTTGAAGCGAGCGTTGAAGCGCTCGACGCGGCCTGCAGAGTCCATGATGCGCTGCTTGCCCGTGTAGAACGGGTGGGACTCGGAGGAGATTTCGACGTCGATAACCGGGTAGGTGTTTCCGTCTTCCCACTCGATGGTCTTCTTGGAAGACACGGTGGACTTGGTCAGGAACTTGACGCCGGAAGCCAGGTCGTTGAAAACAACAGCTTCGTACTTCGGGTGGATATCAGACTTCATAATGGGACCTTTGTTCGCACAACTGGATTTTGCCAGTTGCCAGGTATGAATGGGATGGCTGGCGTCCGTTCCACTGCTCGAGGCAGAAAACGCAGGACAGCCAGCTGTTAATAATAGCGGATCAACGTGAACCCTGCGAACCGCGGGGCCGGAGTTCCCAGAACGCAACGGCCGAGGCGGCAGCCACGTTGAGCGAGTCCACGCCGTTGCGCATGGGGATCTTGACGGCGAGGTCGACGGCGGCGAGTGTCTCGGCACTCATTCCGGCGCCTTCGGTGCCGAGCACCAGGGCCAGCCGGTCCGGATTGCGGGCGGTGAGGTGGTCGACGTCCACCGCATCGTCCGTGAGTTCGAGCGCTGCCACGGTGAAGCCGTGGTCCTTGAGGACTGCGAGGTCCTGCGGCCAGGACTCCAGGCGCGCCCAGGGAACCTGGAAGACCGTGCCCATGCTGACCCTGACGCTTCGGCGGTAGAGCGGATCGCCGCAGCGGGGCGAAATCAGCACGGCATCAATGTCCAGGGCGGCTGCTGAGCGGAAAATAGCGCCGACGTTGGTGTGGTCCACAATGTCCTCCAGGACTGCCACGCGGCGCGCCTCGGCTAGGAGCTGGTGAAGGGGTACCGGCAGTGGCCGCTGCATCGCGGCCATTGCGCCGCGGTGGAGGTGGAAGCCGGTGATCTCTTCGAGCAGGGCGGCGCTGCCAACGAAAGCCGGTACGTCAGGATGGGCGCCCAGGACATCCTGCAGGTCCGCCAGCCACTTTTCCGCCAGGAAAAACGACCGCGGCTGGTGGCCTGCGGCAAGCGCACGGCGCAGTACCCGGGAGGACTCGGCGATGTACATGCCCTCAACCGGTTCGCGGAGCTTGCGCAGGTGGACGTCGGTGAGCTGTGTGTAATCGGACACGCGGGGGTCTGCGGCCGATTCAAGGTAGTGGATTGTCACCGGGTGATTATTTCACCAGATTGGCGATCATGAAGCCCAGCGCCACCAGGCCGAGTGCAAAGATCACGCCGCGTAGAACGGGCGGTGAAAGCCTGCGGCCCACTTTGGAACCGATCACGCCGCCGATCAGTGAGCTGACCGCGATGATGGCCACTACTGCCCAGTTGATGCGCCCGAACGCGAACAGCAGGTATGAGGCTGCGGCCACAATGTTTACGCCCAGGACCAGGATGTTCTTCATGGCATTGGCGTTCTGGATGGTCCCGGTCATGAATACGCCCAGGATCCCTACCAGGAGGATGCCCTGGGCTGCGACGAAGTAGCCGCCGTAGATGCCGGCAAAGTACACCAGCACGATCAGAAGGATGCCGTGGCTTTTGTCCTTGAGGGCGTGCTCGGGGTTTTCCTCGCGGGCCCGCACCCACTGCTGGAGCCGCGGCTGGAAGACCACCATCAGCAGTGCCAGCACAATAAGGATCGGGGCAGCGTAGTGAAACACCGTTTCCGGGAGGTTCAGCAGGAGCCAAGCGCCGCTGATGCCACCGAGCAGGGAGGCAGGCAGGAGCCTGAGCAGCTGCTGGCCCCGGCCTTTGAGTTCCTTCCGGTATCCCCAAGCACCCGCGGCGTTGCCTGCCACCAGCCCCATGGCATTGCTGATGGAAGCGGTTACCGGGGCGACGCCGAGGGCGATCAGGACTGGGAAGGTAACCAGGGTGCCGGAACCCACGACGGCATTGATGGTGCCGGCCCACAGGCCGGCAAAAAACACAAGGATGCTGCTGAGAAGCTCCACCGGGGCGGACCGCGTTAGCGGCGTGCAGTGGCCGTGTACCGGCCGGCGTTTTCGGTCACGTCCAGGGAAAGGCCGAAAGTGCTGCTCAGGTGCTCGTCAGTGAGGACGTCCTTGATGGGGCCTGCGGCCACCACGCCGCCGTCGCGCAGCAGCATGGCATGCGTAAACCCGGGCGGGACTTCCTCAAGGTGGTGAGTCACCAGGACCATGGCCGGGGACCCTTCATCGTTGGCGAGTTCGCCGAGCTTATGGACGAGTTCCTCGCGGCCGCCCAGGTCCAGTCCGGCAGCGGGCTCATCAAGCAGCAGCAGTTCGGGGTCCGTCATGAGGGCGCGGGCGATCTGGACCCGCTTGCGTTCACCCTCGGAGAGGGTGGCAAAAGTCCGGTTCAGCAGCGGACCCATGCCCCAGTCATTCAGCAGCCGGAAGGCCCGCCGTTCGTCTGGCCGCTCGTAGCCCTCGCGCCAGCGCCCGGTCACGCCGTAGGCTGCGGTGACCACAACGTTCAGGACGTTCTCGGACTCGGGAATATGGCTGGCCAGAGCCGCGGACGACAGGCCAATCCGGGGACGTAGTTCGAAAACGTCGACACGGCCCATGGTTTCATCAAGAATCCCGGCCGTGCCGCTGCTGGGATGAAGCCGCGCCGCGGCGACCTGCAGGAGAGTGGTCTTGCCGGCGCCGTTGGGTCCCAGGATGACCCAGCGTTCCCCTTCGTTGACCTGCCAGTCCACCTTGTCCAACAGGGTCTTCTTACCTCGGACAACGCTGACGGAAGCCATTTCAAGAACATCACTCATAGGAGTAGACACTAGGACAAAATGCGGGCCGACTGATAACTGATGCAGCACCGGAGTTCCGGGCTTCATCAGCGGACAGTGCCAGGCGCAACGAATTCGGGCGTCCGCCCCGCGCTGGCTAAGATTGCAGCCATGACTCCGAACGTAACTGCGGTCAGCTATGGCCCGAAACTGACCGACTCCGAACTCGGAGCCCTGCGCTCCCTGTGGGCCGGCAACGGCGCTACGGTCCAGTCCGAATCCCGGACCGGGGACAACAGGTTTGAGGTCCACACGGCCGGGCTGGCCGTTTCCGACGGCACGGCTGCCGGCATCGCCGCCCTCCGCCGGGCCGTAGGCGAGGCCGCCCGGGACGGGCTGGATACCGCCATCGTTCCCGCGGGACTGCGTGAGGCCCCGCGGAAGTTCCTGATCATGGACGTGGATTCAACGCTGATCCAGCAGGAAGTCATCGAACTCCTCGCGGCCTATGCGGGCAAGCGTGAAGAGGTTGCTGCGGTGACGGAAGCGGCCATGCGCGGGGAACTGGACTTCGCGCAAAGCCTCCACGCGCGGGTGGCAGTGCTCGCGGGGCTGCCCGCCGCCGTCGTCGAATCTGTCCAGCATGAAGTGAAACTGAGCGAAGGCGCCGCGGAACTGGTGGCCGCGTTCAAGGCCGCAGGCCACGTGGTGGCGGTGGTCTCCGGCGGCTTCAACCAGATCCTTCGCCCGATCGCCGAGGACCTCGGCCTGGACTACTGGCTCGCCAACGAGCTGGAAATTGTCGACGGCGCCCTGACCGGCAAGGTGCTAGGTGCGGTGATTGACAGGGCCGCCAAGGAAAAGTACCTGCGTGAATGGGCCGCCGCCGAAGGAATTCCGATGGAACACACCATCGCTGTGGGCGACGGCGCCAACGACCTCGATATGCTCGGGGCCGCCGGGATTGGGGTGGCGTTCAATGCCAAACCGGCCGTGCGTGCCGTGGCGGACTCCGCCATCAATATGCCCTACCTCGACGCCGTCAGGCACATCGCCGGCGTCTGATACACAAACGAAAAGGGACTTCGCGGCAGTATTTCAGAGGAACACTGCCGCGAAGTCCCCACCCGCGGATGCTGTGAGTTAGTTGGCGCCCTTGCCGAAGTAGTCGGCGCCGCCTGCGTACTCGGTGTGGCCGGACTTGACGTCGGCGGTGGCCATGCTTGCCACGACCTCAGCGAACTCCTCCACGGAGTAGAGCTTGCCGGCCTCGGCGCGGCGCGCTTCGATGGCGCCCGGGCTGGAACGGTCCAGGAGCGTGGCCGTGACAGTGCCCTCGATCATGTCGCCCGAAACGACCACCAGTGAGATGCCCTTTTCTGCCAGGTTCGGCAGGAGCTCACGCAATGCGTCCTCGCCGGCACGCTTGCTGCGGGCTACGGGCTCGTACGACGGCATGGTGGGCACAGTGTTGATGAAGTGCGCCTGGTGGCTGGTCACGAAGACCACGCGGGAGCCCTCCTTCATCAGCGGGACGGCAGCGTTGAGCATGTTGACCTGCGCGTCGCGGTTCAGCTTCAGCGCGTAGTCCTCTTCCATGCCGGACTCCATGCCGCCGGACGCGTTAAGCACCAGCACATCCAGCGAGCCGAAGTTTTCCATGGCTGCGCTGGCCAGGGCCTGGACGCCTTCGAGTGTGGTCAGGTCCGCCCCAACCGCGACGGCACGGCCGCCGGCAGCTTCAATGCCCGCCACTACTTTGTTGGCGCGCGGCGCCTTCTGGCGGTAGTTAACGACGATGGCGGCGCCCTCGCCGGCGAGGATCTTGGCCACTTCGGCACCGATCCCGCGGGAGGATCCGGTCACGATGGCTGTCTTGTTCTCCAGCAGTCCCACAGGGGCTCCTTTGTTCGATACGTCTAAATTGTTGGGGTCTGCGTTCCATCATGCCAGCGCAAGCCGCGAGTTCGCTTGTGTGACCCCCACAAAGAACCGGGGGACGGCTAGTCTGTCTGACCGCACTTGCAGGGCATAAGCTCACAGCATGGCAGCCGGCACGCCGTCCACACCGCAGGACCTCTTCCATGACTCGCCCGAGGGGCTGGACCTGTGCCTGGCAGCCCAGGACTTTATCACCGGGATGGTAGAAGCCACTGTCCGCACCACCATCAGCCAGGTGGCCTTCCGGCACCGCCGCGCTTTCGCCTGGGTCTGGAATCCCCGGCAACACCTGAAGACAGCTGTGCCGGCAGTCCTTTCCATCGCCCTCCCCCGGCAACTGCATTCGGCAAGGGTCAAAGACGTGGTGCACACGGCCCCCGGGACCTGGATGCACCACCTCGAACTGTACGGCGTGAGCGAACTGGACGACGAGATTGCCGGTTGGATCGCCGAAGCTTTTGACGCAGCTGCGTGACTGACCGGCGGGCCGGCCGTTCCGCACTGAGGGCTAGTGGCCCATTCCCAGGCCGCCGTCGACCGGGATGACGGCACCGGAAATGTAGGCTGCCTCGTCGCTGGCAATCCAGCGGACCACGTTGGCTACTTCCGAAGCCTCGGCAAATCGTCCGGCCGGGATGCCGGCGAGGTAGTTCTTCTGGGTGGCTTCGGGAAGTTCGGCCGTCATATCGGTATTGATGAAGCCGGGTGCCACAACATTGGCCGTGATGCCGCGGGAACCCAGTTCCCTGGTGAGCGAGCGGGCCACACCCACCAGGCCGGCCTTGGACGCGGAGTAGTTGATCTGGCCCGGGGCGCCGTACAGCCCGGAGACTGAGGAGATCAGGACCACGCGGCCCTTTCGCAGCCGGATCATGCCCTTGGACGCACGCTTGATGACGCGGAAGGCGCCGGTGAGGTTGGTGTCGATCACGGAGGTGAAGTCGTCCTCGCTCATGCGCAGCAGGAGGGTGTCCTTGGTAATCCCGGCGTTTGCCACCAGGACCTCTACCGGGCCGTGGACGGCCTCCACCTCGGTAAAGGCCGCATCCACTGATGCTTCGTCGGTGACGTCGGCCTTCACGCCAAGGATCCCGGCCGGCAGCTTCGACTCGCTCCGGTAGGTCACGGCCACTTTGTCGCCGTTGGCCAGGAACGCCTCGGCGATGGCAAGGCCAATGCCACGGTTGCCTCCGGTGATCAGGACGCTGCGGGCGGGGGTGGCTGCTTCAGACATAAGACGCTCCGGGATTCTGCGGCAGGAGGCACCGCGGTAGAGACTGGTGGGATTTTTACTGCCTCCGATCTTAGCCTCCGTTTGGGTGCTTCTGCCGATGGTGGAAGAATAGAGGCAAGCCTTTGGAGCGTGATCAATCAGCCGTGACCCCTAAAAACAACGCTGGACATTCCGTGCCCGGAGACCCTCAGCGGTTCTCCGGCGATACCGGGGTCCACAGCATCACGGACGCTGCGACGGCACACTCTGAGGATATGCACCGGCGCATGATGAAGTACGCGCTGGCCATGGGCATCCGTATGGTCTGCCTCATCCTCATTTTTGTGGTGGACGGCTGGTTCAAACTCGTCATGGTTGCCGGCGCGGTATTCCTCCCCTGGATTGCGGTGGTCATTGCCAATGGCGGCGACCAGGCAGAAGTCCACAGCGACTCGCTCCTCGACTACGCACCGCTTGCTGAGCTGGAAAGCACCGGTTTGCCGCCGGAGCCGGAAGAAAACCCGTCGGCTGTGCTTCAAGGCGAACTGATTGATGACGACGACGAACCCACGCATGGACAGGAACGGCGCGCTTCATGAACATCTTCGACCTGGCCGCAGGGACCGCCGGTCCCCCGCCGGCCACAGCTGCCATGTGCTCCCGGAAGGCCTGCCGCTCCGAAGCCTCGTGGCAGCTGCTGTGGAACAACCCCAAGATCCATACCCCGGAGCGCCGCAAAATCTGGCTGGCCTGCGCGGAACACCGTGACTGGCTGGAGGACTACCTGCAGACCCGCGGGCTGTGGAAGGAAACGGTTGTCCTGGTTCCGGGTCACGAATCCGGCCAGGCGCCGGTGGGGCAGGACGGCTGAATGTACCGCTTCCTCTTTTCCAGCAAGTGGATGGGTTACCTCCTACTGGCCGCCATCTTCGCCGCCGCCTGTGTGTTCCTTGGCCGGTGGCAAATGGACCGCCGCGCCGAAACACTCGCAGAGATCAACCGCGTCCTCACCAACTATTCGGCCACGCCCATCTCCTTTGACCAGGCCCGGGAAGACTTCTCCGGATTGGACCCCGCCAAGGAATGGACGCAGGTGGAGCTCCAGGGAACGTACGACGCCGCCGGCCAACGGATCGTCCGCAACCGTCCCCTGAACGGGCAGCCTGGTTATGAGGTGGTTGTGCCGTTCAGGCTCGAGTCCGGCGAGACAGTGGTGATTGACCGCGGCTGGCTGCCGATCGGCAACCAGAACCCGGGCAGCCCTGATTCCATCCCGGCGCCCCCGTCCGGACCCGTGACGGCCGTGGTCCGGCTCAAGCACAGTGAGCCCCGGCTTGACCGCGGTGCCCCCGACGGCCAGCTCGCCTCTATCGACCTGCCCACGTATGCAAACCAGTTGGGGTACCCCGTGCTCACCGGCGCCTACGGCCAGCTGGCTTCTGAGTCCCCAGCCCCGGCGGACAAGCCGTTCCCGTTCCCGAAGCCGGCCACGGAGGAAGGTACGCACCTGTCCTATTCGCTGCAGTGGTTCGCATTCGGTGTGCTGATGTTTGTGGGCTTTGGCTACGCCGCCCGGCAGCAGGCCCGCAACGCCGCCATCGACGCCGAAGATGAGACTGAAGATGAGGACGGGCCGCGGGATTCGGGCAGCCCCGTGCACTCCGCCGCCGCGGCAGCCCGCCGTCGTGCTCCGGTTGCCCGTAAACGCAAGCACGCCACTTCCGAAGAAGAGGAAGATGCCCTGCTGGACGCGCAGGGGTACTGACGCGTGGAGTCTGGAAATGCGCCCGCGCCGGTGGCGTGAGGTCACGTGGGGGATTCGTTGAGAGTCCGTTCAGGCTTTTTACGCAGCGGAGCCGCGGGCGCAATCGCGGGTTCCTGACTTACGAGGCCAAGCGCTCACGGGAGGTCGGATCGGCAGTGGTTGGTTCAACGCCACGTTTGGGGTGGTTGATCTCGGCCCACACCGTATCGAGGGAGAGCCCGAGGACATCGGCGATGGCAGCGATGGTCGGGAAGGCAGGCGTGGCTACGCGTCCTGTCTCGATTTTCCGGAGGGTCTCAGGTGAGACACGGGCATCGAGTGCGATTTCGAGCATCGAACGCTCTCCCCTGGCGTGACGCAACAGCGCACCAAGGCGCTGTCCGAGTTCTATTTCTGCGTTTGTGAGCGGCAATCTGACCATGGCTCCAATCATAACCGGGATAATATGGCCGGTATAGTTATTGGATGATGAGTGAGAAAGGCGGAGCATGATCGAGATCCTGAACCCCACCGAAGTGGCCCGGGCAAAAGAGACTGGCGTCGTGGTGGCTGACATCCTGCAGGCCCTGAAGCGCCGTGCCACGGTGGGCACGAACCTCCTGGACATCGACCGGTGGGCAAAGACCATGATCGTCGAGGCTGGCGCGGTATCCTGCTACGTCGACTACGCGCCATCCTTCGGCCGGGGGCCATTCGGACACTACATCTGCACGGGCGTCAACGATGCCGTGCTCCACGGACTGCCACGCGACTACTCGCTTGCCGACGGCGACCTGCTGACACTCGACCTTGCTGTCTCCAAGAGAGGTGTCGCCGCAGACGCTGCCATCAGCTTCATCGTGGGCGATTCGGAGCCGCCGGAGAGCGCCGCGATGATCAGCGCGACCGAGCGCGCCTTGGGCGCAGGGATAGCCGCGGCCGGACCCGGGGCCCGCATTGGCGACATATCCCATGCCATCGGCTCGGTCCTCAGCGAAGCGGGGTACCCGATCAACGTCCAGTTCGGCGGTCATGGCATCGGATCCACGATGCACCAGGATCCGCACGTTCCAAACACCGGACGGCCAGGCCGTGGCTACAAACTGCGTCCCGGGCTGCTGCTGGCCCTGGAGCCATGGGTCATGGCCGACACCGCCGAACTCGTCACCGACGCCGACGGGTGGACGCTTCGGAGCGCAACAGGCTGCCGGACAGCGCACACCGAGCACACCATCGCCATCACCAACGACGGCGCCGAAATCCTCACCTTGCCCAGCGGGCAGGCCTAAGCCAGCGTAATCAGGTCCAGGTAATCTTCGTTCCAGTGGTCTTCGACGCCGTCAGGCAGAAGCACAACGCGCTCGGGGTTGAGGGCTTCGACTGCGCCCTCGTCGTGGCTGACCAGGACGACGGCGCCGCTGTAGTTGCGCAGGGCGCCGAGGATCTCGGCGCGGCTGGCCGGGTCCAGGTTGTTGGTGGGCTCGTCGAGGAGCAGCACGTTGGCGCTGGACGCCACGATGGTGGCCAGTGCCAGGCGGGTCTTCTCACCGCCGGAGAGGACGCCGGCGGGCTTCTCGACGTCGTCACCGGAGAACAGGAACGAGCCGAGGATGCCGCGGACTTCGGCGTCCTTCATGTCCGGGGCGGAGGAACGCATGTTCTCCAGCACGGTCCGGGTGACGTCCAGGGTGTCGTGTTCCTGGGCGTAGTAGCCAACCTTCAGGCCGTGACCGGCAACAACTTCACCGGTGTCAGGCTTGTCGACGCCAGCGAGCATCCGCAGGAGCGTGGTCTTGCCGGCACCGTTGAGGCCCAGGATGACCACTTTGGAGCCGCGGTCGATGGCGAGGTCCACGTCCGTGAAGATCTCGAGCGAACCGTAGGACTTGCTCAGGCCTTCAGCAGTGAGCGGGGTCTTGCCGCAGGGTGAGGGGTCCGGGAAGCGCAGGGCGGCCACACGGTCGTTCTCGCGGACGGCTTCCAGGCCACTGAGCAGGCGCTCGGCCCGCTTGGCCATGTTCTGCGCAGCAACAGCCTTGGTGGCCTTGGCGCGCATCTTGTTGGCCTGGTCGAAGAGGACCTGGGCCTTCTTCTCGGCGTTGGCTCGTTCACGCTTCCTGGCGCGCTCGTCCGTTTCGCGCTGGGTGAGGTAGCGCTTCCAGTCCATGTTGTAGAAGTCGATCTGCGCACGGTTGGCGTCCAGCAGGAAGACCTTGTTGACCGTGGCTTCCAGCAGTTCGGTGTCGTGGCTGATCACGATCAGGCCGCCCTGGTGGTTCTTGAGGAATTCGCGCAGCCAGGCGATGGAGTCTGCATCAAGGTGGTTGGTGGGCTCATCGAGAAGCATGGTCTCGGCGTCGGAGTAGAGGATCCGGGCCAGTTCAACACGGCGGCGCTGGCCGCCGGACAGGGTTTTCAGCGGCTGGTTCAGGATCCGGTCCGGCAGGGCCAGGTTGGAGCAAATCGCTGCAGCTTCGGCCTCAGCCGAGTAGCCGCCGGCGGCCAGGAACTCGGATTCCAGCCGGTCGTAACGGTTCATGGCCTTGCGCTGGACGTCGGCGTCTTCGCTGGCCATCTCGTCGTGTGCTTTCCGGAGCTTGCCGACTGCGACGTCCAGGCCTCGGGCCGCCAGGATGCGGTCGCGGGCGAGCTGTTCCATGTCCGGGGTGCGGGGATCCTGCGGGAGGTAGCCGATCTCACCGGTGCGGGTCACCTTGCCGCCGGCCGGCAGGCCTTCGCCGGCGAGGACACGCGTGAGGGTGGTCTTGCCTGCGCCGTTACGGCCCACGAGGCCGATCTTGTCGCCCTTGTCGATGCGGAAGCTCACCTGGTCCATGAGGAGCCGGGCGCCGGCGCGCAGTTCAAGATCCTGGACAGTAATCACAGCAGGTAAGGCCTTTCACAACAGGGAAACGCCGCAGCTCAACGGATGGTGTCTGGAGCAGCCGGGCAGAATGGCCGGACAGAGCGGCCTTTACAAGTCTACCGGCCCCAGCTTCGCACCATAACCGCGGCGTTCGTGGCGCCCCTTTGTACCCAGCCTTCAGCCTGCCGGCACCCGCTTAGTAGGTCCCCTACAAAAAAGCGAACGACGGCGGCCGGTAACGTCAGGATTACCCCATGCTTCGCTTGTACAACCACGACAGGATCCCCCAATGAGCCAGACTGGCACCACCGTCAACGGCCCCCTTTCCTCCCCCTCCCGCACCCGCTGGAACGCCACCGATCTGGGCCTGATCGCCGTGTTCGCTGCCCTCGTTGCCGGCGCCGCCCTGGTCCCGGGCATTTCGGCCAACGTGTTCGGCGTCCCCATTACCTTCCAGACCCTCGCGGTGATGCTCACCGGGCTGATGCTTGGCCCCACCCGCGGCTTCGCCGCGGTCGGCCTTTACACCCTGCTGGGCCTTGCCGGACTGCCGATCTTCAGCCAGGGCCGCAGCGGCCTCGGCATCCTGGCCGGCCCGTCGGCTGGCTACATCATCGCTTTCCCCCTCGCTGCGGCGCTGGTGGGCTGGCTTGCCACCATTGTCATCCGCCGCACATCACGCGCCCGTGCGCTGTGGTTCTTCCTCGCCGCGACGGTGACCAGCATCTCCCTGGTGCACACGCTCGGCGTTTTGGGAATGGCAATTAACTCGAAGGCGACAATTGGCGAGGCTTTCCTTGCCGACCTGGTCTTCTACCCCGGCGACATCATCAAGAACATTCTCGCCGCGGTGATTGCCGTTGCCCTGCACCGCGCTTTCCCCGACCTGCTGGTCCGCAGGGTCAAGCGGATCAGCGCCTAAGAAGCCATGGCAACAATTTCCTTCCAGCAAGCCACGGTGAAGGTTGCCGTCGACAGCCTCCCGGAGCCCAAGACGCTGCTGGCCGATGTCAGCCTGGACCTGACCGAACGGCGCATTGGCGTGATCGGGGCCAACGGCTCCGGCAAATCAACGCTGCTGCGGCTGATCAACGGCCTGGTCCAACCAACGTCGGGCACCGTGACGGTGGACGGCGCCGATACCGTCCGTGCGGTACGTGCCGTCCGCAGGCAGGTGGGGTTCGTCTTCACCGATCCGCTGTCGCAGCTGGTCATGCCCACGGGGCGCGAGGATGTTGAACTGTCGCTCCGGCGTTCTGTCCGCAACGGGACAGAGCGCCGGCGCCTCGCCGAGGCCGCCCTGGACCGCTTCGGGCTGCTGGGCCTGGCAGACCAGAGCATCTATGAGCTCTCCGGCGGCGAACGCCAGCTTATGGCTTTGGCCGCCGTGCTGGCCGTGGACCCGTCAGTGCTGGTGCTTGATGAGCCGTCCACCTTGCTGGACCTGCGGAACCGGGAACTGCTTCGCCGCACGCTGTCCGGGCTCGAACAGCAGATCATCATGTCCACCCACGACCTGGACCTGGCCCTGGAAATGGACCGGGTTCTGGTAGTGGAAACAGGGCGCGTACTGTTTGACGGCGTCCCGGCGGCCGCCGTCGACATGTACCGGGCGCTGTGCGCCACCGGGCTGGCCGCGCCGTGAGAGGGCACGGTTTCCTGCTCGCCAACTACGTCCCCGGCCATTCGGTCATCCACCGGGCCCCGCTGGCCTTGAAATTCCTGCTGGTGGTGGGCTGCGGCCTGGCATCGTTCCTGGTGGTGGACTGGCTGGTTTCCGCCGCAGTCCTCGCCGTGATGTGCGGGCTCTACCTGCTCACCGGGGCCGGTCCCCGCCGGCTCCTGGGCGCTATTCGGCCACTGCTCGTGGTCCTCCTGGTCATCGGCCTGTTTCAGTGGTGGCAGCTTGGCGGACCCACGGCCGCCCGGATTGTCCTGAACATCCTGGTGTGTGTGGTGGCGGCGTCCCTGTTGACGGCCACCACCCCCATGCAGCGGCTGCTGGACGGAGTGGTGTCACTGGCTATGCCCTTCCGCCGCTTCGGTGCCGATCCTGAGCGTTTCGCCCTGACCATCGGCGTGATGCTGCGGAGCATCCCGTACATCGCCGGGGCGTTTGCCGACGTGCGGGATTCCGCCCGGGCCCGCGGGCTGGAACGGAATCCGCGGGCGCTGGTGCTGCCTGTCTTTATCACCACGGTGGCGTACGCGCGCCAGACCGGCGAGGCACTTGCGGCCCGTGGACTTGGCGAGGCAGAGGACTGAGGAACCCCGGCGCCGTTACCGGGCGGGCTCAGCTGCCAATGGCCTCGTAGCGCAGCAGCGCGGCAGTCCCCATGCCGCCGGCGATGCTGATCATGGCCAGCGCCAGCGAGCCCTCTTTCCCGGCACGCCGCGCCTGCGCCAGCAGCCGGGTCACCAGCACCGCACCCGAGGCACCGTAGGCGTGGCCCAGCGCCAGGGCTCCGCCGTCCACGTTCACCCGGTCCGGATCGATGTCCAGTTGGTCCAGGCAGGCCAGCGTCTGTGATGCGAACGCTTCGTTGAACTCCACCAGGTCCACGCTGGCCGTTGGGATCTCCCGGGCCGCCAGCATCCGTCCGGCGGCAACCGCCGCGCCGATGCCGAGCAGCTCCGGGTCAACGCCCGCCGTATCCGTGGCCAGCACCAGCAGCCCATCGGCCACGCCGAGTTCACGGGCACGCTGCAGGGAAGTGATCACGACGGCGGACGCGGCGTCCGCGTCGAAGCAGGAGTTCCCGGCGGTGACCGTCCCGCCGTCCACAAAAGCAGCCGGGAACCGGGTCAGGACTGTTGCGTTGAGTCCCCGGCGCGGTCCGTCGTCCGCGCTGACGGCTCCGTCAGGTGTTTCCAGCGGGGTGATTTCACCACTGAAATGGCCCGCCGCGGCAGCAGCCAAAGCGCGCTGGTGGCTGCGCAGGGCAAGCGCATCCTGCCGGGACCGGCTGACCCCAAAGCGGGCAGCGACGTTCTCGGCAGCCACCCCCATGTCCGGGTCGCCATAGCTGTGCGGCACAAACTGGGCCCGCGCGAAAAAGCCCGGTTCGCCGTCGTCGTTCCGGTGCGCCCGCAGCGGCGCGGTACTGATGCTTTCCACTCCCCCGGCGAGGTACACAGGGTTCCCGCCGGCAGCCACCAGCCTGGCCGCGAGCACAATTGCGTCGAGGCCTGAACCGCACTGCCGGTCAACAGTCAGACCTGGCACGCTGACGGGAAGCCCTGCCTCCAGCAGGGCCAGCCTGGCCACGTTCCCGCCGCCGCCAACAGCATTGCCGATGACTACATCGGATACGGCGTCCGGGGAGACGAGGCTGTCGGTCAGGAGCTGCTTCAGGACAGGGGCGAGCAGCTGATGGGCCCGGAGGTCCTTGAGTGACCCGTTGGCCCGGCAGACCGCGGTGCGCCGGGCTGCGATGATCACGGGTTGCCGGTCCGCGGGCAGCAGCTCAGCGCCTTGGGGTTCAGCGTTCACCTTTTCAGACCCGACGGTTTCAGAGGCCAAGGCGGCGGACACGATGGTCATGCCCGCTGATCCAGTCAAGGAGCATGTTCCGGCTGACCTTACCGCGGTCCGTCGTGGGCAGTTCGGTCAGGGAGAAATACTGCACGGGGCGTTTATCGCGCGCCAGGATGTTTTCGAGGCCGGCCTTCAGCTGGGTGGCGCTGATTCCGCCATGGGCCGGAACCACTCCTGCCACCACACGCTGGCCCCGGATGTCGTCAGGCATTCCCGCGGCAATGGCGGCCGCGACGCCGGGGACGGAAGCCAGCGCCAGCTCCACCTCGTGCGGGTAAACGTTTTTCCCCGAGGTGAGGATCATGTCCGCGCGCCGGCCCAGGATGTGTAGCTCACCGTCGGCAAGGTATCCCTGGTCGCCCACGGTAAACCAGCCGGCGAAGGAACGCAGGGCTTGGCCGTCATCGCCCCAAAGGTAACCATTGCTCACCATGCCGCTGCGGACGCAGATATTGCCCACTTCGCCGTCCGGCAGTGCGGCTCCCTCGTCGTCGAGGATCCTGACCTCGACGCCTGGGAACGCCCGGCCAATTCCGGTACCGCCGGCGTCGAGCTCCCCGGCGGACAGCCCGGTGCCGGACACAAAGCTCAGTTCGGAGGCGCCGTAGTATTCATAGATGGTGGCGTTCGGTGCCCACCGGCGTGCAGCTTCCAAGGTTCGGGCATCGAGTTTGGAACCGGCGCAGATGATGGTCCGCACGCCGGCGGCATCCACGCCGCCGGTGAGGCCCCGCTCACTGAGCAACCGCAGCATGGTGGGCACCAGCACCAGGCGGGTGACGCCGTCGTGAGTAATTGCTGCGTGGACGTCGCCGACGTCGAAGCTTTCCAGGGTCTGGAACTCCGAGCCCGCATACAGGCACTCGGCCAGGGCATAGAGGTTCAGGCTGGCCGCCAGCGGGCCGGGTGCCAGGGTTACATCGTCCTGGCGAAGGCCAAAGAACTCGATGGACGCGTCGAAGGATTTTCGCCAGGACTGCCTCGACCGGGTGAAGGCCTTGGGCACGGAAGTGGTGCCGGAGGTCAGGCCGATCAGGAAGGTCGATTCCGGCGGGCCGTCGGCCAGGGCATCCGCTGCAGCCACGGTGCCAGGTTTGGCTGCCCCGTCCAGCCGCGCCCTGATTTCCCGATGCAGGGCTTCCGGCCAGGCGGGATCCAGGACGGCGCATTGCCGCTCCCCGGCAACCGCGGCAGCGAACCGGACAGCGAAGTCTACGGAGTTGGCTTCGGCCAGGACGGTGACCGCTGCCGCGGCAGGAACGGTGGCCGTGGCGGCGTTCCGGAGTTCGGCCCAGCGCACACGCCGGCCGGCAACCACGACGGCGGTGTCGTGGGGGCGCTCGTCGGCCCACTGCTGGATTTTGTCGAGAAAAGGCATCGTCCCAACTTTACCGGGCAGGCACCGGTTCGGCAGTGCCGGCAAGGGCTATTGTGACTTCATGAGCTTCAACGACGACGTCCAGTTGGACCCCTCCCAGGTGCAGGACCGGCGCGGCATGGGCCGCGGCGCCAAAGTCGGCGGCGGGATCGGGGGCGGGCTCATCCTGCTCATTGCAGCCCTGTTCGGGATTAACCCTGCACTGCTGGAGGGCCTGACCGGCGGGGCAGGTACTCCTGACCAAAGCCAGGGCACGGCGCCGGCGTGCGAAACCGGTGCGGACGCGGACGCCCGGCTGGACTGCCGGATCACCGGGACCGTCAACAGCCTCAACGCTTTCTGGCCGGCCTACCTTCAGGACTACGGCGTGCAGTACCCGCGTCCTGAGACGGTCATCTTCGACAACGCCGTCAGCACCTCGTGCGGTACCGCCTCCAGCGCGGTAGGCCCTTTCTACTGCCCGACGGACAGGACCGCCTATTTTGATCCCGGCTTCTTCCAGGATTTGGTGGACCGCTTCGGCTCGTCCGGCGGTCCCTTGGCCCAGGAGTATGTGGTGGCGCACGAATTCGGGCACCACATCCAGAACGTGCTCGGCTACCTGGACCGCGGCCAGCAGGACCCGCAGGGACCGGAATCCGGTGCTGTCCGGGTGGAGCTCCAGGCCGACTGCTACGCCGGCCTCTGGGTGCGGCATGCCTCAACCCAGGCAGGGCCGGACGGAAAGCCATTCCTGGAAGCGATCACCCAGAAGGACCTGAACGATGCCCTGTCAGCTGCCTCGGCGGTGGGCGATGACCGGATCCAGAAGGCAGCTACCGGACGAGTCTCCCCCGAGGCCTGGACGCACGGTTCCAGCGAGCAACGCCAGAAGTGGTTCTACACCGGCTACCAGAGCGGCGACATCAACCAGTGCGACACGTTCTCGGCGCCTTCGGTCTAGCTCCATCGATTGCTCCCCACCGGTTCCCTTTAAGCTCCATCGATTGCTCCGTAGCTGTCGTTCTGAGGCTTGAAAACGACAGCTACGGAGCAATCGATCAAAGAACGACGACGGCCGGTCACCTTCCTTGGGAAGGTGACCGGCCGTCGTCGTACCCCTAACAGGGGCGGTGGGGACTCAGATGTTGAAGCCGAGGGCCCGCATCTGGTCCTTGCCGTCGTCGGTGATCCGTTCCGGACCCCACGGCGGCATCCAGACCCAGTTCAGGCGCCAGTCGTCCACAACACCGTCCAGGGCCTTGCCTACCTGCTCCTCGATCACGTCGGTGAGCGGGCAGGCTGCCGTGGTGAGGGTCATGTCGATCAGCAGGGCGCCGTCGTCGTCGGAGTACTTCAGGCCATACAGCAGCCCGAGGTCAACGATGTTCACACCGAGCTCGGGGTCGATGACGTCCTTCAGTGCCTCTTCGATATCCTCGAGGCCCGTCTGGGCCGCTTTGATTTCGGTCATGGCAAGTCCTTACTAGGCCTGTGCTGCAGCGGCGATGGTGGCTGCGCCAGCGCCCGTGGCGTAACGGTCGTAGCCTTCTTCTTCGAGGCGGTCGGCCAGTTCCGGGCCACCTTCTTCAACAACCTGGCCGTCAACGAACACGTGGACGAAGTCAGGCTTGATGTAACGCAGGATACGCGTGTAGTGCGTGATGAGCAGCGTACCCATGTTGCCTTCGGCATGGGCGCGGTTGACGCCTTCGGAGACAACCTTCAGGGCGTCGACGTCCAGGCCGGAGTCGGTCTCATCCAGGATGGCGAACTTCGGCTTGAAGAGTTCAAGCTGGAGGATCTCCACGCGCTTCTTCTCGCCGCCGGAGAAGCCTTCGTTGACGTTGCGCTGGGCGAAGTCGGCGTCGATGCGGAGCTGGGCCATGGCGTCCTTGACTTCCTTGGTCCAGGTGCGCAGCTTGGGCGCTTCGCCATCGATCGCGGTCTTCGCGGTGCGCAGGAAGTTGGTCATGCTGACACCGGGGACCTCCACGGGGTACTGCATGGCCAGGAAGACGCCGGCGCGGGCGCGCTGGTCGACGCTCATCGCCAGGACGTCTTCGCCGTCGAGGGTGATGGTGCCGCTGGTGACGTTGTAGCGCGGGTGTCCGGCGATGGTGGACGCCAGGGTGGACTTGCCGGAACCGTTGGGGCCCATGATGGCGTGGGTCTGGCCGGTCTTGATGGTCAGGCTGACGCCCTTCAGGATCTCTTTGGTGCCCTGCTCCGTGTCAATGCTGACGTGCAGGTCCTTGATCTCAAGAGTAGACATAAGTCTTGTTCTCCTCTGCACCGGGCCCTTCGGCGGCGGTGCGGTCTTTGTCTGGAAGTTTGGTTCTGTTGCTTGGTATTGCCGCTGCCGGCTGATCTGTCCGGCTGATGCTGCTAGCTGAAGTTCGGGGCTTCCGCTCCATTGAGGACGTTCGTGAAGTCCACGTAGACCTCATCTCCGCGGATCTCGACGGCGAAAACCGGGACGGGATCGTAGGCGGGCAGCTGGAGCGGCTCGCCGCTGCGCAGGTCGAACTGGGAGCCGTGGCCCCAGCATTCGATCATGCACCCCTCCACTTCGCCCTCGGACAAGGAGATGTCCGCGTGCGAGCAGGTGTCCCCGATGGCGTGGATTTCTCCCATCGAATCCTTGACGATGGCGACAGGGAAGTCGTCGATCAGGATCCGCAGCGCCTGCTTGAGCTGGATTTCATCCGTCTTGCAGACAAATTCGCCCTTTGGCTGGTCAGTCATCAGTAGGTCCGCCGCCTAGTTGTTCGTCACGGCGAGTTCGCGCTCAACAGCCTCGGTCAGCCGCTCTTCGAGGGCCGGTACCTTGATCTGCTGGATGATCTCGTGCAGGAAGCCACGGACCACCAGGCGACGGGCAGCATCCTCAGGGATGCCACGGGCCATCAGGTAGAACAGGTGCTCGTCGTCCAGACGTCCGGTGGCGCTGGCATGGCCGGCTCCCTTGATCAGGCCGGTCTCGATTTCGAGGTTGGGCACCGAGTCGGCGCGGGCGCCGTCCGTGAGCAGCAGGTTGCGGTTGGCCTCGTAGCTGTCGGTGCCTTCGGCTTCCTTGCGGATCAGGACGTCGCCTACCCAAACAGCGTGGGCGTTGCGGCCCTGCAGCGCGCCTTTGTACAGCACGTTGGACGTGCAGTTGGCCACTGCGTGGTCAACGAACAGGCGCTGCTCCAGGTGTTGGCCGGCGTCGGCGAAGTACAGGCCGAACATTTCCGCTTCGCCGCCGGGAGCGGTGAAGCGGGCCGACGGCGTGACGCGGACAAGGTCGCCGCCGAGGCTGACAACCACGTGCTTGAGCTTGGCGTCGC
Organism: Pseudarthrobacter sulfonivorans; assembly: GCF_031454915.1. GTDB lineage: Bacteria > Actinomycetota > Actinomycetes > Actinomycetales > Micrococcaceae > Arthrobacter > Arthrobacter sulfonivorans_C. The sequence continues at coordinate 269,807 of NZ_JAVDRS010000005.1, forward strand.
GGCCGATCCTGGCCTGCTGCGAGGAGGCGTGCACGGCGTCGTCGTTCCATTCCTGGAGCGAGACAACGGTGAGGTCGGCGCCGTCTTCAACAACGATTTCGATGTTCTCGGACACCACGGCTGAACCCTGGTGGTCCAGAACCACAACGGACTTGGAGAACTTCTCCGCCACAATCACCAGGTGCTGGGCGGCTGCCACAGTGTCCTGGCCGGTGATGAGGACGGTGATCTCGGAGTCCGCTTCAAACTCGGACGGGATGGTGAGAACGGTGGCTTCGCTGAAGTTCTCCCACGCGTTGGCGGACACGCGGTCCTCCGGGATCCCGGCGGAACCGATGCGCTTGTCATCGCGGGCCACGGTCTCCACAGTCACACGGTCGGGGCCGCTGACGGTGACGGCGGGGGCAGCACCTGCGAGGACGTCGCTGTGCAGGCCGCGAAGGCGCTTGAGCGGGGTGAACCGCCAGTCCTCTTCCATCCCGGTCAGGGGTTTGAAGTCCGCCAGGTTGTAGGAGGTCAGCCGGCCGGCGCGTGAGCTGTCCGGGATGCCGACGCCGCCGCCGTGCGAGTGGCTCTTGACCGCCTCGCCGGCCAGCGGGGCCTTGGAATTGGCGGCGTTGATCGGAGACAGGCTTTCGCCCTCTTCCGTGAAGCCGTCGATAAACGGCTGGGCCGAGGGCGCGCCGATGCGGGCCTTTTCAGTAGTGATTTCAGTCATCGTTATCCGACGGACCCTTCCATCTGCAGTTCAATCAGGCGGTTCAGCTCGAGTGCGTACTCCATCGGGAGTTCGCGGGCAATGGGCTCGATGAAGCCACGGACGATCATCGCCATGGCCTCGTCTTCGCGCATGCCGCGGGACATCAGGTAGAAGAGCTGCTCTTCGCTGACCCGGGAAACAGTTGCTTCATGGCCCATCACCACGTCATCCTCGCGGATGTCGATGTACGGGTACGTGTCCGAACGGCTGATGGTGTCAACCAGGAGCGCGTCGCAGCGGACAGTGTTGGCAGAGTGCTTGGCGCCCTCACGGACCTGGACCAGGCCGCGGTAGGCGGCACGTCCGCCGCCACGAGCCACGGACTTGGAAATGATGGAGCTCTTGGTGTTCGGTGCGATGTGCACCATCTTCGAGCCCGTGTCCTGGTGCTGGCCGGCACCGGCAAAAGCGATGGACAGCGTCTCGCCCTTGGCGTGCTCGCCCACCAGGTAGACAGCCGGGTACTTCATGGTGACCTTGGAACCGATGTTGCCATCAACCCACTCCATGGTGGCGCCCTCTTCGCAGATGGCACGCTTGGTCACCAGGTTGTACACGTTGGTGGACCAGTTCTGGATGGTGGTGTAGCGGACGCGGGCGCCCTTCTTCACGATGATTTCCACCACAGCGGAGTGCAGCGAGTCCGACGTGTAGATCGGGGCGGTGCAGCCTTCGATGTAGTGGACGTAGGAGTCCTCATCCGCGATGATCAGGGTCCGCTCGAACTGGCCCATGTTCTCGGTGTTGATGCGGAAGTATGCCTGCAGCGGGATGTCCACGTGGACGCCCTTGGGGACGTAGACAAAGGAGCCGCCGGACCAGACAGCCGTGTTCAGCGAGGCGAACTTGTTGTCGCCCACCGGAATGACGGTGCCGAAGTATTCCTGGAAGATCTCCGGGTGCTCACGCAGCGCGGTGTCGGTGTCCAGGAAGATGACGCCCTGCTGTTCCAGGTCCTCGCGGATCTGGTGGTAGACCACCTCGGACTCGTACTGTGCGGCCACGCCGGAGACCAGGCGGCTGCGCTCAGCTTCCGGGATGCCCAGCTTCTCGTAGGTGTTCCGGATGTCCTCGGGCAGGTCTTCCCACGTCGCGGCCTGCTTCTCCGTGGAGCGGACGAAGTACTTGATGTTGTCGAAGTCGATGCCAGAGAGGTCTGCACCCCAGGTGGGCATGGGCTTGCGGTCGAAGTACTTCAGGCCCTTGAGGCGAAGGTCGAGCATCCACTGGGGCTCGCTCTTTTTGTCCGAAATGTCCCGGACAACCTCGTCGTTGATGCCGCGGCGGGCGTTGGCGCCGACGTCGTTCTTGTCGGACCAGCCGTACTCGTACGTGCCGATGCCGTGGAGCTCGGGATTCTTTTCCAGAATCTCCGAGATCACAGTGTCTTCGGCTACCGCTTTCTCTGATAGTTGGTCCGTCATCACGGCCTTTCTTGCTGATGGTTGGTTACTTCATTCAGGCCGGCGGGGGCTGCCTGCGGGACTTGGGGTCCCCCGGCAGCCAGCCGGCCTGTGGGTATGTGGGTGGTGCAGACGTGCCCGCCGCGCGCCAGGGTGGACAGGCGGCGTACATCGACGCCGACCAGCCGGGAGAACACTTCGGTCTCCACGTCGCAGAAAACGGGAAAGTGGGCGGCGAGCTGCTGGATGGGGCAGTGCCCCTGGCACAGCTGGACGCTGGACAATGCCGCCGGAAGCGGGGCCTTCGCCTCGATGGAGGCTGCCGAGGCCACAAACCCGTCCCGGCTGAGTGCCTCGGACAACGCCCGTGCGCGGGCAGTGATGTCCGTGCCGGCCTGCTCGATCTCGGGGGCGTACCGGCGTTCCATGTCAGCGAAGCGCTCGACGGCGAACGCGCGGACGGCGTCGTCGCCCGCCACTTCCTGGAGCTGCTTGAGCGCCAGGGTGGCGATGTCGAGGTAGTCGTTGCCGAGCGTGGACTGTCCCTGCGAGCTCAGAACATAGCGGCGTGCGGGGCGTCCCGCGCCGGCACCGGCCTTGGCTACGCGTTTGACTTCGATGACACCACTGCGGTCCAGGTGGTCAAGATGCCGCCGGACTGCTGCGGGTGTGAAGCCCAGCATATCGCCAAGTTCCGCGGCGCTGATGGGACCGTGCTCCAGGACGGCACCCAGCACGCGGTCCCGGGTACGCTCGTCAGGGTCCGCCACCGGCGAAACGGCAACGTGGCCGCGGTCCGTGGTGGTGCGCGGCGCTCCGTGCCCGGCAAAAGGCACAACAGTAGCGTTGGTCATGGAATACACAACACAATCATGTCGTAATTTAGTCCCCCGTACCAGTAAGGTGAGGCTGACCTGCGTGATCGCCCGGAGCGTTGCGGCGGCAACCTCACGCCAGTACTACATCCCGTAGAATGCTGGGGTGCGATCCCCCGAATCCCCGGTTCTGTCCATCAGCGGGTTAATAAAGGATGTTGGTCCGCTGGCCAGCCTGGATGGAAAGATGCTCCGGGTGGTGAGCGGCGTCTCACTCATTGCCGAACGCGGTCAGGTGACCGCCCTCCTCGGAGCCAACGGTGCAGGGAAAACCACCACCATTGAATGTGCCCAGGGCCTGCAGGCACGAAGCGGCGGAACTATTTCACTGCTTGGACAGGATCCCGGCCGTGCCGGGGCTGACCTTCGCTCCCGCGTCGGTGTGATGCTGCAGGATGGCGGGCTCCCGCCGTCGGCCAGGCCCATCCCCCTCCTGCGCCACATTGCAGGGATGTACGCACGGCCCCGGTCCGTTGACGAACTCGTCCAGCGGCTCGGCATCGACACCTTCGCCCGGACCACCGTGCGCCGGCTCTCCGGCGGGCAGAAGCAGCGGCTGGCCCTCGCCGCCGCCCTCATCGGCAATCCAGAGGTCCTCTTCCTGGACGAGCCCAGCGCAGGATTGGACCCCCAGTCACGCCAGCTGGTCTTTGAGTTGATCGCTGAGCTGCGGGACGCCGGGATGGGAATCCTCCTCACCACGCACCTGATGGATGACGCGCAGCGGCTGGCCGACTACGTCTACATCATCGACGCCGGACGCAACGTCGCCGAAGGAACGGTGGCGCAACTCCTCCAGCGTGACCCCGCCGTGGAATCGGGCGAGCACATCCGGACCCTCCTCTTCGAAGCCCCACCCGGGCTCAATCTCGACGGTGTACTTTCCGATGCCATCTCCGTCAGTGAGACACGGGCCGGAAGCTACGTCGCCACCGGACCGCTCACGCCCCAGGACCTGGCTTCACTCGCCACATGGTGGGCAGCCCACGGGGTAATGCCCAGCTCGCTGAGCCTCGAAGCACGCAGCCTTGAAGACGTCTTCCTGGATATTTCGGGAAAGGACATCCGATGACAGCCACCCCGGCCGCCGCCGAACGCCAGGCGCCCGCCACTCTTATCCGCCGCATCCTGCTGCAAGGCAAGTACGAAGCGGGCGCCATGCTCAGGAACGGCGAACAACTGATCCTTGCGGTGGTCCTGCCATTGCTCGCCCTGGTAGGCCTGACCGTCACACCGCTCTTGGACGGGCTCGGCGGCAGCCGGGTCAACATCGCCGTCCCCGGCATTCTGGCGCTCTGCGCGCTGTCCACCGCCTTCACCGGCCAAGGGATCGCCACCGGATTTGACCGCAGGTACGGTGTCCTCCGCTTCCTGTCCACCACTCCGCTGGGCCGCCCCGGACTCATCGCCGGCAAGGTCCTGGCTGTCCTGACTGTGCTGTCGCTGCAGGTCCTGGTGGTTACAGCCATTGCCCTGCCCCTCGGCTGGACCCCGCCGGCCGCCGGCTGGCTTCCCGGCCTGGCGTTGCTGGTCCTGGGCGCCGCAGCCTTCACCGCGTTGGGCCTGCTGGTTGCCGGCACCGTCCGGCCCGAGGCCACCCTGGCCATCACCAACCTGCTGTGGATTCTGCTCGGTGCTCTAGGCGGCATCGTCATTCCCCCCGGCCGGCTGCCTGCCGCTGCCCAGGAAATTGTGCACTACCTGCCCTCCGGTGCACTGGGCGAGGCCTTGCGCGAGGCCTTCCTCTTCGGCACCGTTAATTTCGGTGCCGCCCTAATCCTGCTGATCTGGACAGTCCTTGCCGGCGCAGCAGCCATCCGTTGGTTCAAGTGGAATTGAGATATCCGTGAGCACGGCTTCACGCCTCCCCCAGTTTGCCGGCCGCCTGACGTCGCGGCTGCCACGTACGGTCGATGCCCGCGTGCGGCGCCTCGCTGTGGCGTCACTCGTTGGCCAGACCTTGCTGATTGTCACCGGCGGCGCCGTCCGGCTGACCGCGTCCGGCCTGGGCTGCCCCACATGGCCGCGGTGTACCGATACTTCCCTGGTCAACACCCCGGAGATGGGGATCCACGGGTTCATCGAGTTCGGCAACCGGCTCCTGACCTTCGCCCTGGCAGCGGTGGCAGTGCTCATGCTGGTGTACTTGTGGAACCTTCGCAGGGAGCGCCGGGACTTGTTCCTCCTGGCGCTGGGCCTGCTGGCCAGCATCCCGGCGCAGGCAGTGATCGGCGGCATCACCGTGCTGACCAACCTCAATCCGTGGGTAGTGGGCATGCACTTCCTGGTGTCGATGGCACTGGTGGTCATCGCCACCCTGCTCGTCAACCGCGCCTACGGCAGGACCGGACGTTTCTCCTCCACGGCGCTGCCCGCGTTGCCGGGCGTACTGCGCCCGGTAGCATCCGCCGTCGCGCTCTTCTCAGCTCTCGCCGTGATGCTTGGCGTAGTAGTGACAGGCTCCGGTCCCCACGCCGGTGACGCCAACGCACCGCGCAACGGTCTCGACTGGGATCTGTTTTCCCACATTCACGCCGTACCGGCTTACCTGATCACGGCAGGGACCCTGTTTGCGCTGGTAATTGTCTTCGCCCGCCGTGTCCAGGGCCCGTACCGGACGGCCACGCTCCTCCTGCTGGGCATCACGCTGCTGCAGGCGGTCATCGGTTTCACGCAGTACTACAACGGCATTCCAGCACTGCTGGTAGGTGCCCACATGCTTGCCGCAGCGCTGCTCATGAGCGCCGCAACCAACGCCTGGGATCTTGCGCGCAGCAGCCCGGTCGCCACGCGGTAACGGCCGTTCCTTCCTGCAGATGCAGCGGGGCGCCCCCTGCATCTGCAGTTGACTGCTAACCGGCTACTACCCCCGCAGGGAGCGCGCCTGCGGCGTGTGCCGGGTCGAGGATCTCGATGCCCTCGGGTGTCACCAGGACTACCCGTGCCGTGCCGATGTCGTAGAACAAGCCCGTAGCCTGGACTGTCCCGCCGGTGAGGGCAGGGCCCACTACCGGGTGGCGGTCCAGCTTGGCCAGCTGCACGGCCACGTTCACCATGCCCAGCTGGTCAAGGCGGCTGTACCCGGCGTCGGCCGCTTCCCGGGCCACCGGATGGTTGCCAAGCAACTCCTTGTAGCTGGGACGGGCGTGATCGAGCCAGGCGTCAAACCCGGCGCCCAAAGCGGCCACTCCGGCCCCGTTGGCGTCCTGGATCAGGGCTTTCATGGCACCGCAGTTCGAGTGCCCGCAAATAACGATCGAATCCACATCCAAAGCATTCACCGCAAAGGACAGGACCGAGTCAATAGAGGCGTCCTGCCCGTCGTGGCACACCACGTTGCCTATATTGCGCAGGGTCAGCAGGTCCCCGGGGCCGCTGCTGGTAATCAGGTTGGGGTTGACGCGGGAATCCACGCAGGCAACGAACAAGGTATCGGGGTTCTGCACGTCTGTCAGGTCCTGCACCAGCGGACGGACCTGATCGGCAAACCGGCGGTGGTACTTGTTGATGCCCGCCAGGATGGACCGGAGCGGCTTCCTGGCCTGCTCGCCGGACGTCGTTCCGGCTTCAGCGGGCGCCGGTCCCCCGGCGGCACCCTGCCATGACGTCCGGGGCGGGAGGGGGAGCTCACGGGCGTCCTGACGCTTGGGCGGACGGGACGCGGCGTCCTGGAAGAGAGTATTGCCGTGTTCCTCGACGCTGACCGTCCCTCCCGTGGCCTGGTATTGCTGTTGCCATGCAATCAGCGACTCACGGAAGGCGTGGTCAAGGTAGTCGGCGTTCATCTCGACCACCACATCCTGGCTTTCCGGTACGGCGTGCAGTACCCGGTTGAGCCGCGGCAGGGCAAAAAAGCTGCACGAACCGGCAACGGTGATCCGCCAGATAGCCCCAGGGGTCGCCGGTTCGTGGGCCGTCACCTCCGCACGCAGCACCCGCCAGAGGACGCTGGCGGCGGCGAGGGAAAGGCCGATGATGACGCCTTCCAGCAGGTTGAGGAAGACCACGCACAACAGGGTGACGGCATAGATCGGGAGGTCGCCGGTGCGCAGGCTGGTGTGGATGTCGGCGATCTTTATCAGCCGGGCTCCAATCACCATGAGCAGCCCGGCCAGGACTGACAGCGGGATGAGCTGGATGAGGCCGGCGAAGAGTGCCGAAAAGACAAGGATCCAGATGCCATGGAGGATGGCGGAGGTGCGCGTCCTCGCCCCCGCTTCCACGTTGGTGGCGCTGCGTACTATGACGCCCGTGACAGGCAGTCCGCCGAGAGACCCGGACACGATGTTGGCGGCCCCCTGGCCCACCAGTTCCCTGTTGAGGTTGGTGCGCGGTCCGTTCTGCATCTTGTCCACCGCCACGGCGGAGAGCAGTGACTCGATGCTGGCAATCAGCGCCATGGAAATGACGGCGAAGGTGATGGCCTGCCAGTTGCCGTCCGGCAGTTCCGGCAGCGCCACGGCGTCGAAAATTGATCCATTGAAGGAGATCCGTTCAACGTCTGGTGCCAGGGCTACTGACAGTGCGGTGCCGACGACGACGGCGGCAAGCGGGCCGGGGATGCGCCGGACGGCAGCGGGGAGGTACTTCCACACCAGCAGGATGGCGATGACGGTAAGGCCCAGCAGGGCAGCATGAAGTTCCAGGTTGGTGATGGCAGCGGGCAGGGCCGCGAGGTTCTCCCCTGCAGAGCCCGCCGGCTGCGATCCGAGGAGGACGTGGATCTGCTGGAGCATGATGGTGATGCCGATGCCGGCCAGCATTGCCTTGACCACCACGGGTGAGACGGCCAGTGCGGACCGGCCCACACGGCTTGCCCCCAGGAGCACCTGTACGACGCCGGCCGCTGCAGTGATGGCGCACGTCGCCTGCCAGCCGAACTGCTCCGCAAGCCCCGCCACGATGACGGTCAGTCCTGCTGCCGGGCCGCTGACCTGCAGCGGCGAACCGCCCAGGCTGCCGGCAACCAGGCCCCCAACGGCGGCGGCGATGAGCCCTGCCATGATCGGGGCGCCGGATGCCGCAGCGATGCCGAGGGAGAGCGGCAGCGCCACCAGGAACACGACGAGGGAGGCGGGAAGGTCGGCGCCGAGATGACCCAGGAAAGCTTGGCGCCGCAACGTAAAACGGCCCGGGCGGGGCGAACCGGGGGGTGGCGGACTGTGATTGAGGGACGGGATATTAGGGAGACCGGGGGCCATGGATTTTCCTTTGCTTTCGGCAAGTATCGATTCCACCGTAACCATGGCATCACGGCATTTGACACTTAACGTGACAAAAATGACAGTTCTGTCATCCAGAGGAGGGTGCGCGTTATGCCCAGCGCGGCAGTCCGGCGTGAGGGTGGCTTGCCGCCTCAAGGTACGCCACCGACGTCGCCCGTTTCAGCCTCACGTAACAGCCCGACTGCCTGGCAGCCGAGGCGGAAGCGCCGCGGCCCACGACGGGCCGAAATCTTCCCCATCAGGACGCACTCTCATTTGATGTGCCAAATGCCCGGACGCTCTGTCAGTCCCTGCGGTGATTGGAGTGCCTCGCGTGACGTCGTCTGCAGAAACAGAAAACCCTCCCTCGCCTTCATGGCGAGGGAGGGTGCGGGACAGTCCTGAAGCAAGCGAGAGAGGGATGGCCGCAAACCCACGTTAAGTGAGAGAGCGTGTGGGGTGGGTGTTGGCGGCTGGGTTAGCCGATGATGGCGGACCCGACGAACGGATCAACGGCCAGAGCGATGAACAGCAAGGTCAGGTAGCTGATGGAGCCGTGGAAGACCTTCATGGCACGCTTGTCCGAAATGTCTTCGCGCTGCGCCCGGCTGTACAGGGCATGCGACTCATAAAGGAACCATGCTCCGGCAAGGACAGCCGTCACCGTGTATACCCAGCCTGCACCGCCGGCCGGAACCATCAGCAGCGAGCAGGCCACCATGGCCCACGCGTAGAGGACCACCTGGACGGAGACCACCTTGGCGCCGGCAATGGCACCGAGCATGGGCACATTGGCATTGCGGTAGTCCTCGCCGTAGCGCATGGACAGCGGCCAGTAGTGCGGCGGTGTCCACAGGAAAATCACCATAAACAGGATGATGGCCGGCATCTCCACGGTGTTGGTAACGGCGGCCCAGGCAATCACCACCGGGAAGCAACCCGCGGCACCGCCCCACACGATGTTCTGCGCGGTGCGGCGCTTCAGGATGATCGTGTAGATGACCACATAGAAGAAAATCGCGGCGAAACCGAGCCACGCGGCCAGCGGGTTTGCCCCGAACCAGAGAATAGCGATGGCCGCGGCACCGAGAAGCCAGGAAAAGACCAGCGCCTCACGAGGGGTCACCTCTCCGGTGACGAGCGGCCTGTTCTCCGTGCGGTGCATCAATTTGTCGATGTCGCGGTCGAGATAGCAGTTGAACGCCCCGGCGCTGCCGGCAGCGAAGGCGCCCCCCACCAGTGTGGCCAGGATCAGTCCGACGGACGGGAACCCGCGCTCGGCGTAAATCATGGTGGGCAGCGTACTGACGAGCAACAGCTCAATCACGCGCGGTTTGGTGAGGGCGAAATACGCCTTGGCCTTGCGGGCCAGCCCGGCTCTCCCTCGGGAGGGGGAAGCGTTAAGCGGCGTATCGGTTGTGCTCACGGTGGCAGTCACCCGTTCTGGTTGGCAGTTCTGTCTGGCGGTGCAGCTGGATCTTGAAGCCGTTGGTCCGGGCAACCCGCCAAAGATCATCAGACGTGGGGTCCCGGCAATGCCCTGAGTCTCCCGAAACCCCCGAGGGGTACGGTTACCCGGCGTCGGCCTCCGAATATCATACCGTGCGCATTTGTAACAGACGGCCCGTCAATAGGCCCTGATGATTGCTCGCAGGCCAATTCGAGCAGATTAACTCAAGCTCACGGAACAGTCATTCACATAAGGCGAAATTGCGTCCAAAAGGTGAGATTTGCGCTGACCGAAGAGTGGAATGGAGCTAAGCTGTCACCAGATCAGCACGCAATCGGAAAGCGGTGGAAACCGCGTTCCTGATGACAGTGTCTGAGTGATAGATCCACGTTTCGATGGTGAACGGCTGGTACACACCGCAGCGGGCACCTCAGCGTCCCCAGACCGGATCCGGTGTACTGCCCACCGTCAGCACAGAGAGGGGCCCGGTTTTCGTGCCACATTTGGAAGAGCAAGAACTGTCATGGACCAGCTTGGACCAGCGCGCGGTGGACACCGCCCGTGTTCTGGCCGCGGATGCAGTGGAGAAGGTTGGTAACGGACACCCCGGTACGGCCATGAGCCTGGCCCCGGCCGCGTACCTTCTCTTTCAGAAGCTCATGCGCCACGATCCGCGTAACCCGGACTGGCTGGGACGCGACCGGTTCATCCTGTCACCGGGCCACACCTCACTGACGCTTTACATCCAGCTGTTCCTCTCCGGCTACGGCCTGGAACTGAAGGACCTTCAGGCGCTCCGCACCTGGGATTCCCTCACTCCGGGCCACCCCGAGTACAAGCACACCGCGGGTGTGGAGATCACCACCGGCCCGCTGGGCCAGGGCCTGGCCTCCTCGGTGGGCTTCGCTTACTCCCAGCGCCGGATGCGCGGCCTGTTCGACGCCGATGCTGCCGAGGGCACGTCCCCGTTCGATCACACCATCTGGGTCATTGCCTCCGACGGCGACGTCCAGGAAGGTGTCACGGCTGAGGCTTCCTCGCTGGCCGGGCACCAGGAACTGGGCAACCTCGTGGTGGTCTACGACGAGAACCACATCTCCATCGAGGACGACACCGACATCTCCTTCACCGAGGACGTGCTCAAGCGCTACGAGGCCTACGGCTGGCACACCCAGCGCGTGGACTGGACCAAGACCGGCGAATACGTCGAAGACGTCCAGGAACTCTACTCCGCCCTGCTCGCCGCGAAGGCCGAGACGTCCAAGCCGTCCATCATCTCGCTGCGCACCATCATCGGGTACCCGGCACCGAAGAAGCAGAACACCGGCAAGATCCACGGTTCAGCCCTGGGTGCCGAGGAGGTTGCAGGCCTGAAGTCCGTGCTGGGCTTCGATCCGGCCAAGTCCTTCGAGGTGGACCAGGACGTCCTGGCCCACGCCCGCTCCGTGGTTGACCGCGGCGCCGCGGCCCGCAAGGAATGGGAAGAGTCCTTCAACGCCTGGCAGGCGGCCAACGGGGAAGGCGCAGCACTCCTGCAGCGCATCGAGGCCCGGGAACTGCCCGCCGGCCTGGATGCAGCCCTGCCGGTGTTCGAAGCCGGCAAGGACGTCTCCACCCGTGCAGCGTCGGGCAAGGTCCTCAATGCACTCGGCCCGGTCATGCCGGAACTGTGGGGCGGCTCGGCTGACCTCGCCGAATCCAACAACACCACCATCGAAGGCTCGCCGTCGTTCGTGCCCGCGTCCAAGCAGACAGATGCCTGGTCCGGAAACCCCTACGGCCGCGTCCTGCACTTCGGCATCCGTGAGCACGCCGCGGCCTCGATCGTGAACGGCATCTCGCTGCACGGCCGGACCCGCGCGTTCTCCGGCACGTTCCTGATCTTCAGCGACTACCAGCGCCCCGCCATCCGCCTCGGTGCACTGATGGGTGTCCCGTCGCTGTACGTCTGGACGCACGACTCCATTGGCCTGGGCGAGGACGGCCCCACCCACCAGCCGGTGGAGCAGCTCGCCACCCTGCGCGCCATTGTGGGCCTGGACGTGGTCCGTCCCGGTGACGCGAACGAGGTCGCCGTGGCGTGGAAGACCATGCTGGAGAACCACGAGAACCCGGCAGGCATCGTCCTGACCCGCCAGAACATCCCCACCTACGCGCGTGGTGAAGGTGCGGCCGACGGCGATACGTTCGGTTCCGTTGCCGGCGTCGCCAAGGGCGGCTACGTCCTCGCCGAAGCGGCCAAGGACGGCGCAACCGTTCCGGCCGATGTGCTGCTGATCGGCACCGGCTCCGAGGTCCAGCTGGCCGTCCAGGCCCGCGAAGCCCTCCAGGCTGAAGGCATCGCTGCCCGCGTCATCTCGATGCCGTGCGTTGAGTGGTTCAACAAGCAGGACGCCGCCTACCGCGAGTCCGTGCTTCCCGCCGCCGTCAAGGCCCGCGTTTCGGTTGAAGCCGGCCTGGCACTGGGCTGGAGGGAGTTCGTCGGCGACGCCGGCCGCTCCGTCAGCCTCGAACACTACGGCGCTTCCGCTGACTACAAGCGCCTCTTCAAGGAGTTCGGCATCACCGCGGAGGCAGTCGCCGCCGCCGCCAAGGACTCCCTCGCTGGCCTGCAGGCCTAACCCAGAATTCAGGAGATAACACCATGACTACCCCTACACAGCAGCTCTCCGACGCCGGAGTATCCATCTGGCTCGATGACCTTTCCCGCACCCGCCTCGAGACCGGCACGCTGCGCAAGCTGATCGAAGAGAAGAACGTGGTTGGTGTGACCACCAACCCGTCCATCTTCCACGCCGCCATTACCTCCGGCACGGACTACGACGCCACCATCGCAGCCCAGGCAGCCGCCGGCGCCACCATCGAAGAGACCATCTTCGAAATCACCACCACCGACGTCGCCGACGCCTGCGACCTGTTCGCCCCTGTGGCAGCAGCGACCAACGGTGTTGACGGCCGCGTGTCCATCGAAGTTGACCCGCGCCTCGCCTGGGACACGGCCGGCACCATCGCCGAAGCCAAGCACCTGTACAAGAAGGTCAACAAGGACAACGTCCACATCAAGATCCCGGCAACCCTTGAAGGCCTCGAAGCGATCACCGCTACCCTCGCCGAGGGCATCAGCGTCAACGTGACCCTGATCTTCTCGCTCGAACGCTACCGCGCCGTCATCAACGCCTTCCAGCTTGGCCTGGAGCAGGCCAAGGAAAACGGCCACGACCTGTCCAAGATCCACTCGGTCGCGTCGTTCTTCGTCTCCCGCGTGGACTCCGAAATCGACAAGCGCCTCGACGCCATCGGCACCGAGGAAGCCAAGGCCCTCAAGGGCAAGGCGGGTGTGGCCAACGCCCGCCTGGCCTACCAGGTCTACGAAGAGCTCTTCTCCACCGAACGCTGGGCCCTCCTCGCCGAAGCCGGCGCACTCCCCCAGCGCCCGCTGTGGGCCTCCACCGGCGTCAAGGACCCCGCCTACCCCGACACCCTGTACGTCACCGAGCTCGTCGCCCCGGGCGTGGTGAACACCATGCCCGAGAAGACCCTCGACGCCACGTTCGACCACGGCGTGGTCACCGGTGACACCATCACCGGCACTTACACCGAGGCCAACGCCACGCTGGACGCACTGGAGGCGCTCGGCGTCTCCTACAACGAGGTTGTCGCGCTCCTGGAATCCGAAGGCCTCGACAAGTTCGTGGCCAGCTGGAAGGAACTGCTGGCCGACGTCGAAGGCGCCCTCGCCTCTGCACGGAAGGCTTCCTAACCCACTATGAGCACTCTCAGCTACGACGCCACCGGTGCCGCGCAGCAGGCACTTGAGCAGCATCTGCCCGTCCTTGTGGCGGACCGTATTGCTACCCGGATCTTCGCGAAGGACCACACTTTGTGGGGTCCTGACGCGGAGGCCGAGTCTGCTGTCCGCCTCGGCTGGGTTGAGGCGGCCAGCGTCTCGCAGGCCCTGGTGCCCGGCATCCTTGAGCTCCGTGATGCCCTGAAGGCTGACGGTGTGACCCGGATCGTGCTGTGCGGCATGGGCGGATCCTCGCTGGCTCCCGAGGTCATCGCCGGCACCGCTGGCGTCGAGCTGACTGTGCTGGACAGCACGGACCCCGATCAGGTCCGTGCTGCCCTCGCGGACCGGCTGGCCGAAACCGCGATTGTGGTTTCCTCCAAGTCCGGTTCCACCCTGGAGACCGACTCCCAGCGGCGGATCTTCGAGCACGCTTTCACGGCGGCGGGTATCGATGCGAAGAGCCGGATCATCATTGTCACCGATCCCGGGTCCCCGCTGGATAAGGCGTCCCGTGAGGCCGGTTACCGGGCCGTGTTCAATGCGGACCCGAACGTCGGCGGCCGTTTCTCGGCCCTGACCGCGTTCGGCCTGGTGCCTTCGGGCCTGGCCGGTGTTGATATCCAGGCGTTCCTGGATGAGGCCGAGGAAGCCGCCGAGATCCTGAACGAGGACGCTGCGGAGAACATCGGGCTGGCCCTCGGGACAGCCCTGGGCGGAACCAGCCCGCTGCGGAACAAGATTGTCATTGCCGAGGACGGCTCCGGCATTGTGGGCTTCGCGGACTGGGCCGAACAGCTCATCGCCGAATCCACCGGCAAGTCCGGCACGGGGGTCCTGCCGGTCGTGGCGGGCCCCGCCGCGCCCGAGACCACCTCGGGTGCCGCCGATGTCCTGGTGGTCCGGCTGGTCGCAGCGGACGCCGACGTCGAGCTCGGCGAGAATGAAGTGGCGATCGCCGGCGGCCTCGCAACGCAGATGATGGTGTGGGAGTTCGCCACGGCCGTTGCTGGCCGTTTGCTGGGGATCAACCCGTTCGATCAGCCTGACGTGGAAGCGGCGAAGGTGGCCGCCCGCGGCCTGCTCGACGCGCAGCCCGAACCCACGCCCGCTGCCTTTACCGATGGCACCATCGAGGTCCGCGGCGGTGACTGGCTCCGCGGTGCAGCCACCGCCGAGGAAGCCATCGGCGCCCTCCTGGGAACGCTCGACGACGAGAGCTACCTCAGTGTCCAGGCCTACTTTGACCGGCTGGCCTTCGCTGAACTGGAAGGCATCCGCGACCAGCTCGCCGCCGCCAGCGGCCGTCCGGTCACGTTCGGCTGGGGTCCGCGCTTCCTGCACTCGACCGGGCAGTTCCACAAGGGTGGCCCCGCGATCGGCGTGTTCCTCCAAGTCACCGCGGCTCCCGCCGAAGACCTGGCCATCCCGGACCGTCCCTTCACGTTTGGGGAACTGATCTCCGCCCAGGCCGCCGGCGACGCCCAGGTCCTGGCCGGCCACGGGCGCCCGGTCCTGCGCCTGCACCTTACCGACCGCGCCACCGGCGTTGCACAGCTGCAGGGTATCTTCGCAGCGCTTGCCGCCGGGTCAGCATCCCTCTCCGACAGCTAAGGCTCAACCGCTACCATGCCAGAAACTGAAAACGGCAGGAATTCCACCACGCGTTCCAGCAGATCAGGGCGTAATCCGCTCAGGGATCCGCGGGACCGCCGTCTGAACCGGATTGCCGGGCCGTCGTCGTTGGTGCTCTTTGGTGTCACGGGGGATCTTGCCCGGAAGAAGCTGATGCCGGCGGTGTATGACCTGGCGAACCGGGGGTTGTTGCCGCCGAGTTTCGCGTTGGTGGGGTTCGGCCGCCGTGCGTGGTCGGACGCGGATTTCGCCGCGGAGGTGAAGGCGTCGGTGCAGGCCTCTGCGCGGACCCCGTTTGATGAGGCGGTGTGGAACCAGCTCGCGGAGGGTATCCGTTTTGTCCGGGGCGAGTTCGATGATGATGACGCGTTCGAGCGGCTCGGCGGGGTCATCGATGAGCTTGATGAGGTCCGCGGCACGCGGGGGAACCACGCGTTTTATCTTTCGATCCCGCCGAAGGCGTTCGAGCAGGTCTGCCGGCAGCTGTCCAAGCATGGCCTGGCGCAGGCTGAGGGGGATAAGTGGCGGCGGGTGGTGATCGAGAAGCCGTTCGGTCATGACCTGGACTCGGCCCGGCAGCTGAACGACATTGTCGAGTCGGTGTTCCCGCCGGACGCGGTGTTCCGGATCGATCATTACCTGGGGAAGGAGACGGTGCAGAACATCCTGGCGCTGCGGTTCGCGAACCAGTTGTTTGAGCCGTTGTGGAACGCGAATTACGTGGACCATGTGCAGATCACGATGGCCGAGGACATCGGCACCGGCGGCCGGGCGGGGTATTACGACGGTGTGGGCGCGGCGCGGGATGTGATCCAGAACCACCTGTTGCAGTTGCTGGCGTTGACGGCGATGGAGGAGCCGATCTCCTTCAACGCGGACGATTTGCGGGCGGAGAAGGAAAAGGTCCTGGCCGCGGTGAAGCTCCCGGAGGATTTGTCGACGCATTCGGCCCGGGGGCAGTTCGCCGGCGGCTGGCAGGGCGGGGAACAGGTCCAGGGTTACCTGGACGAGGACGGGATCCCGGCGGATTCGAAGACCGAAACGTTCGCCGCGATCCGGGTGGATATCCATACCCGCCGCTGGGCCGGGGTGCCGTTTTACCTGCGGGCCGGCAAACGTTTGGGCCGGCGGGTGACGGAGATCGCGGTGGTGTTCAAACGCGCCCCGAACCTGTTGTTCCGTGACCATGGCGAGGATGACTTTGGCCAGAACGCGGTGGTGATCCGGGTCCAGCCCGATGAGGGGGCGACGATCCGGTTCGGGTCCAAGGTCCCGGGCACGCAGATGGAAGTCCGGGACGTGACCATGGACTTCGGCTACGGGCATTCCTTCACCGAGTCCTCCCCGGAGGCGTATGAGCGGCTGATCCTGGACGTGCTCCTGGGGGAGCCGCCGCTGTTCCCGAGGCATGAGGAAGTGGAACTGTCCTGGAAGATCCTGGACCCGTTCGAAGATTACTGGGCGTCCCTGGACGGGCAGCCCGAACCCTACGCCCCGGGAAGTTGGGGGCCCGCCAGCGCTGATGAGCTGCTGGCCCGTGACGGACGAACCTGGAGAAGGCCATGATTGTTGACTTGCCGGACACCACCACCTCGAAGATCTCCAAGAAGATCATGTCCCTGCGCGAGCAGGGCGGCGTGATCGCCCTGGGCCGGGTCCTGACCCTGGTGGTCGTGACCCGGTCCGGGCTCGAGGAGGAAGCGATCGAGGCCGCGAACGAGGCCAGCCGGGAACACCCCTGCCGGATCATCGTCCTCGCCGACGCCGGGGCCCAGGCCCCGGACCGGCTCGACGCGCAGATCCGGGTCGGCGGGGACGCCGGCGCCTCCGAAGTCATCGTGCTGCGCGGCTACGGCGAACTCGCCCACGAGTCCGAGTCCCTGGTCGCGGCCCTGCTGCTCCCGGACGCCCCGATCGTGGCCTGGTGGCCGCACGGGGCACCCGAGAACGCCTGCGAAACCTCCGTGGGCCGGATCGCGCACCGCCGGATCACCGACTCCGCGAACGAACCGGACCCCCAGCGGGCCCTGGAGAACATCCGGACCACGTACAAGGCCGGCGACACCGACCTCGCCTGGACCCGGCTGACGAACTGGCGGATCCAGCTCGCGGCCGTCCTGGACCAGGTAGACGGCTCCCCCGTCACCGCCGTCGCCGTCGAAGGCGCCTCCGACTCCCCCTCGACCATCCTGCTCGCGGCCTGGCTGACCCTGGCCCTGGACGCCCCCGTGACCATCGTCGCGGACCCCGCCGGGACCGGCATCCGCCGGGTCCGGCTCACCCGGCCCGGCGGCGACGTCCAGCTCTTCCGGCCAGGACTCTCCATCGCCGAACTCACCCAACCCGGCCAGCCAGCCCAACGCATCTCCCTCCCACGCCGCAGCCTCAAAGACTGCCTCGCCGAAGAACTCCGCCGCCTCGACCCCGACGAAGTCTTCGGCGAAGTGATTACTATTGGACTGCCACGAACCAATCTAAGGAGCGTCCGACCTAGTGAGCGTTGAGCCCAGAGTAAGCATCCACCCTGATTCGTCCGTCCTGATGGCCGCCATCGCGGCCCGCCTGATCACCAAGCTGGTGGACGTGCAGGATAAACACGGTGAGGCCACGGTGGTGCTGACCGGCGGTACCGTGGGCATCGGTACGCTGAAGGCTGTTGCCGACTCACCGGCGGCGCCTGCCGTCGACTGGTCGAAAGTGAACTTTTGGTGGGGCGACGAACGGTTCGTGGGCTCCGATGATCCGGACCGCAATACCAGGCAGGCGTTTGATGCCCTCCTCGCCCACATCCCGGTTGATCCGGCCAGGATCAACCAGCCCGCGTCCACGGACGACTTTGACACTCCCGAAGAAGCCGCGGAGGACTACGCCCGGCGGTTGCGGGAGGCAGCCCAGGCCGAACACGCTGCAGACATGTCAGATGACCGGCCGGACGAAGCGGGTCAGTTGCCTCGGCTGGACGTCGTGTTGCTGGGTGTAGGGCCCGATGCCCATGTGGCTTCGCTGTTCCCGGAACAGGGCGGTATCCGGGAGAAGGAACGGACCGTGGTGGGTGTGCGCAACTCCCCCAAGCCGCCGCCGCAGCGTATTTCCCTCACCCTGCCCGCTATTAACACCGCTGCCGAGGTATGGATGGTGGTGGCCGGTGAAGACAAGGCCGGCGCGGTCGGTCTGGCGCTGGCAGGCGCCAACCCCGTGCAGGTGCCCGCTGCAGGGCCCCGCGGTACCTCCCGCACGTTGTGGCTTATTGACGAAAATGCCGCCTCAAGGGTCCCGCAGCAGCTCGTCCGGAAGGACGCCGCCGGCGCGTAGTTTTTCCAGCGCTCCGGCCAGGACGTCTTCGGCGTCCTGGTCGGAGCGCCGCTCTTTAACGTATTCAAGGTGGGTCTTATAGCCCTCTTCGAGCGGTCCGTCCTGCGCGGCTTGCTGCCCGTCCCTGGACGCCGGGGAACCACACCGCCGGCAATCCCAGCTGACAGGAATCTGTTCGTCTGGCAGCCGAAGGAAAACGAGCTGGGTCTCATGGCCCTTGGCGCACCAATAGGACACCCGGATCCGGGGTACTGTTTCGCCCGAGGCCTCGGACTGGTTCTTGGGACCGGCACCTTCTGTCACACCCACCCGGGTGCCACGGAATGCTGACGCGCTATGTACCATCGGGACTCCTGGCTGCTTAAACGACACTGTTTAAACGAAACTGTGGCTGTTGGAAGCCAACAGCCACAGTTTAGTTCGGAGATCCCCGTGGCGGCAGTGCCGCGCCACGATCAGTTGGAAGTCCCTAGGAGTCGCCTGCCCCGCTGAACCGCATCAGCAGGCCCAAGGCAATGATGACGACACCCCAGGTGACGCCCAGCACCACGGTGAACCTGTTCAGGTTGCGCTCTGCAACACCCGAGGAACTCAGGCCGGAGCTCATACCGCCGCCGAACATGTCCGACAGGCCGCCGCCCCGTCCCTTATGAAGCAGGATGAGCAGCGTCAGCAGAAGGCTGGTAATGCCCAGGAGAATCTGCAGAATGACATGAAGAACGTCCACGACGGCCTTTCAGAAGATTGGAAATGCGGGAGCCTGGTGGTGCAGACGGACTAATCCGTCAGCAGGTGACTCTCGAACCTGACAATATTAGCAAACTCAGCGGGATCAAGGCTGGCCCCGCCCACCAACACGCCGTCAACGTCCCGTTCGTCCAGGATCGCCGCAACGTTGTTTGCCTTGACTGAACCGCCGTACAGTAGACGGATCTTCGCTGCAACGTCGTCCCCAAAGATGGTGGAGAGTTCGGCCCGGATGGCGGCGCACATTTCCTGGGCGTCCTCCGGACCTGCCACTTCACCGGTGCCGATGGCCCACACGGGCTCGTAGGCCACTACCAGCTCGGCCGCCTGCTCCGAGGTAAGACCGGCCACGTCGGCGCGGAGCTGGGTCAGGGTGTGCTCGACGTGTGTTCCGGCCTGGCGGATTTCCAGCCCTTCGCCCACGCACAGCACCGGGGTGACGCCATGCTTGTAGGCGGCCTTCACCTTGGCATTCAGGACGTCATCTGATTCGTTGTGGATGGTGCGGCGTTCGCTGTGGCCCACCAGCACGTACCGGCAGCCCAGCTTGTTCAGGAACTGGCCGGAGATGTCGCCGGTGTAGGCGCCGGAGTCGAACTGGGACAGGTCCTGGCCGCCATAGGCGACGTCGAGTTCATCGCCCTGGACCAGCGTCTGCACACCGCGGAGGTCGGTGAATGGCGGAAAGACTGCAACCTCTACACGGCTGTAGTCGTGCTTGGCGTCGGACAGGGTCCAAGCCAGCTTCTGCAGCAGGGTGATGCCCTGGACATGGTCCATGTTCATCTTCCAGTTGCCCGCAATGAGAGGCGTGCGGTCAAAGGCGCCGTTCGTAGACGTAGTCACGTGTTCTCCAAAAGTCTTGATATGTGTGCGGCCGGCAGGGTACCCGCGGGCACCCTGCCGGCCGGAGGACTTGGCAGTCCAGGTTCCTAGCGGTCCAGGACGCTGAGTCCCGGGAGTTCCTTGCCTTCAAGATATTCCAGGCTGGCGCCGCCGCCGGTGGAAATATGACCGAACTGGTCATCCGCGAAGCCAAGGGTTCGAACTGCTGCCGCGGAGTCTCCGCCGCCCACAACAGTGAACGCCTCAGCTTCGGTGAGCGCCTTGGCCACTGCACGGGTTCCGCCGGAGAAGGCTTCGAATTCGAAGACGCCCATGGGCCCGTTCCAGAACACCGTTTTGGCGCCCTTAATCCGGTCCGCGAACGCGGCTGCCGAGTCCGGGCCAATGTCCAGGCCAATGCCCTGCGCGCCGAAGCTGCTTCCTTCGATGCCGTCCGCGGGGACCGTTTCGTGGTCAGCGTCCGCAGCGAACTTGCTGGCCACCACAACGTCGGTGGGCACGATGAACTCCGTACCGGCGTCCGCCGCGCGCTTGAGGTAGTCCTGGACCACCGGGATTTGGTCCTCTTCGAGGAGGCTGCCGGCCACGCGATGGCCTTCAGCTGCCAGGAACGTGAAGAGCATCCCGCCGCCCACCAGGATGGTGTCAGCCTTGCCGATCAGGTTGTCGATGACCGCCAGCTTGTCGGAAACCTTGGAGCCACCGAGCACAACCACGTACGGCCGCTGAGTGTCGGCAGTCAGCTTCCGCAGGACCTCCACCTCGGTGTGCACCAGGTCGCCCTGGTAGGACGGCAGCCGGGTGGCGACGTCGTAAACGCTGGCGTGCTTGCGGTGCACAGCACCGAAAGCGTCGTCGACGAAGGCGCCGTTCCCTGCGGTCAGGGCTACGAGCTCGTCCGCGAAGGCGCCGCGTTCGGCGTCGTCCTTGCTGGTTTCGCGAGCGTCAAAGCGGACGTTCTCCAGCACAAGCACCTGGCCGTCCTGCAACGAGGCGGCGAGTTCCTTGGCGGAGCTGCCCACAGTGTCCCCCGCGAGGGTGACGCTGAACGGAGCGAGCTCCGCGAGGCGGGCAGCAGCAGGCTTGAGGGAGTATTTGTCTTCGGGAGCGCCCTTGGGGCGTCCGAGGTGGGCTGTTACCAGCACGCGGGCACCGGCGTCCGTGAGCTTCGTCAGCACTGGCAGTGAGGCCTTGATGCGGCCGTCGTCAGTCACTGTAGAGCCGTCGAGCGGCACATTCAGGTCACTTCGAACCAGAATGTACCGCCCGCGGACACCTTCAGCGATCAGTTCGTTGAGGGTGTGGAATGTCATGTGTCTAACCCTAGCCCAGCTTGGCTGCGACGAGCTCCGTCAGGTCCACGAGGCGGTTGGAGTAGCCCCATTCGTTGTCATACCAGGACACAACCTTGACCTGGTTGCCGATGACCTTGGTCAGGCCAGAGTCGAAGATCGAGGACGCCGGGTCCCCCACGATGTCCGAGGACACGATCGGGGCATCGGTGTAGGTCAGGATGCCCTGGAATTCGTCGGACTCGGCGGCTTTCTTCAGTGCCGCGTTGACTTCCTCGACGGTGGTCTCACGGGAGACGGTGACGGTGAGGTCCGTGGCGGAGCCGGTGGGAACAGGGACGCGGATGGCGTAGCCGTCGAGCTTGCCCTTGAGCTCGGGCAGCACCAGGCCGATTGCCTTGGCTGCACCGGTGGAGGTGGGGACCATGTTGATGGCAGCGGCGCGGGCGCGGCGGAGGTCGTTGTGCGGGCCGTCCTGCAGGTTCTGGTCTGCCGTGTACGCGTGGATGGTGGTCATCAGGCCACGCTCGATACCGAACGTGTCGTTGATGACCTTGGCCAGCGGGCCGAGGCAGTTGGTGGTGCAGGATGCGTTGGAAATGATGTTGTGGGCCGCGTTGTCGTACAGGCCATCATTCACACCCATCACGATGGTGATGTCTTCATCCGAAGCGGGAGCGGAGATCAGGACCTTCTTGGCGCCGGCGTCGATGTGCTTCTGAGCGGCAGCTGCCTTGGTGAAGAAACCGGTGGACTCGATGACGATGTCGACACCAAGCTCGCCCCAGGGCAGGTTTGCGGGATCGCGTTCGGCGAGAACCTTGATGACATTGCCGTCGACAACAATGTTGCCGTCCTTGACCTCAACGGTTTCCTTCAGGCGACCACCGACGGAGTCGTACTTGAGCAGGTGGGCCAGCGCCTCGGGGCTGGTGAGGTCGTTGACTGCCACGATCTCGAGGTCCGCGCCCTGTGCGAGTGCTGCGCGGAAGTAGTTGCGGCCGATGCGGCCGAAGCCGTTGATACCAATACGGGTCGTCACTTTTTCAGTCTCCTTGGTGCTTGATTAAGCACAACTAGTTGAGCGGGCGTTGAAGCCAACTAACAGATCCCGCACGCCATTGGGCAGAGATGATTAACAGAACGGAGGGCGACCAGCCTCGTTGCTGAAGGCTAACCGCCTTCCGTGATCCATCTTACGTTTAAGTTGGTCCGCCCCCGCAAGTGCGGGGGCGGACCTTCCCCAATTCGGCCGAAATCACGCCGAAATGTGAGGTTTGTTACACGCTCATTTACTGCGGGTCACTACGGCAGGGTAATGAGACCCGTCGCGTTGGCGCGGGCAGCGTCGAAGCGCTTGGCGACGTCGGCCCAGTTGACGATGTTCCAGAAGGCCTTGACGTAGTCGGCCTTGACGTTGACATAGTCCAGGTAGAACGCGTGCTCCCACATGTCGAGCATGAGCAGCGGCGTGGTGCCCAGCGCTACATTGCCCTGCTGATCGTAGAGCTGCTCGATGACCAGGTTGCCACCGATCGGCTCGTAGGCCAGGAAGCCCCAGCCAGATCCCTGCAGGCCAAGGGCGGCCGCCGAGAACTGGGCGCGGAAGGCGTCGAAGGAACCAAAAGCGTCGTCAATCGCTGCGGCCAGTTCGCCCTCCGGCTTGTCGCCGCCGTCCGGGGACAGGTTGTTCCAGAACACCGAGTGGTTGATGTGGCCACCGGTGTGGAACGCGAGGTCCTTGGAAAGGCGGTTGATGTTGGCGAAATCGCCCTTGTCGCGGGCTTCGGCCAGCTGCGCGAGGGCGTTGTTGGCCCCAGCGACGTAGGCTGCATGGTGCTTGCTGTGGTGCAGCTCCATGATCCGCGCCGAAATGTGCGGCTCAAGCGCCGCATAGTCGTAGCTGAGTTCTGGCAGTACGTACTCGGTCACAAAATCCTCCAATGTCGTGGACGGTCTGTCCGGGTTGTAACTCTCGGATTGTGCATCCGGATGACTGGCATCCGGAAGATCAGGGTGAACGCTCTGATTCTAGGACGCCGTTACTCGTCCAGCATTTCAGGCGTCACATTGGCATCCGTGCCGGGTATGCCGAGGTCAATGGCACGTTTGTCCGCCATGGCCAGCAGACGGCGGATGCGGCCGGCGATGGCGTCCTTGGTCATGACGGGATCAGCCAGGCGCCCCAGCTCGTCCAGGCTGGCCTGTTTGTGGGCCACCCGGAGTTCGCCGGCGTATTTGAGGTGGTCCGGGACGTCGTCGCCCAAAATCTCCAGGGCACGGTCCACTCTGGCGCCGGCTGCCACCGCTGCCTGGGCCGAACGCCGCAGGTTGGCGTCATCGAAGTTGGCCAGCCTGTTGGCAGTGGCACGAACCTCCTTGCGCATCCGGCGTTCCTCCCAGACCATCAGTGCATCATGGGCACCCATGCGGGTCAGGAGTGCCGCGATGGTGTCGCCGTCGCGGATGACTACGCGGTCCACTCCCCTGACCTCCCGGGCCTTGGCCTGGATGCCGAGGCGACGGGCCGCCCCGACCAGGGCCAGCGCCGACTCGGGACCGGGGCACGTTACCTCCATGGAGGACGAACGGCCCGGCTCTGTGAGGGAACCGTGGGCGAGAAAAGCCCCGCGCCACACCGCCTCGGCGTCAGCGGCAGAACCGTTGACTACCGCCGAGGGCAGGCCGCGCACGGGACGCCCGCGCCCGTCCAGGAGGCCGGTTTGGCGGGCCAGGGATTCGCCGTCGCGGACCACCCGCACCACATAACGGCTGCCGCGGCGCAGTCCCCCGCCGGACACCACGATGATTTCACTTTGGTGGCCATACACTTCGGCGATGGCCGCACGCAGGCGGCGTGCCGTGGACGCGAGGTCGACTTCCGCCTCGATGACGATCCGGCCAGAGATGATGTGCAGGCCGCCGGCGAACCGGAGCATCGTGGAAACCTCAGCCTTGCGTACTGATGATTTCTTGATGTCCAAACGGGACAGTTCTTCTTTGACTGATGATGTCAGTGCCATGGCACCTTCCTAACTGTTCCCAAAAATGTCGTGGTACGCCGCTGCCAGACGCAGGGGGTCATGGACGGGTCGGCGGCCCGACGCCCCCACTTTACCCAACACAACCTCGGCACCGATCATCTCCGCGGCTTTCTCGAACTCCTGCAGGTCCGGCACCGAGGCGGGATCGGCCAGGACGACGTCGACGCTGAAGTCCGGTGCGTACCTGCGCAGGGCGTGAAGGTGGTCAGCGGCCGACATCCCTGTGGTCTCTTTGGTATCGGTGGCCAGGTTCATGGTGAGGCAGCGTTTCGCGGCCGTTGCGCTGAGGGCGGCGCGCATTTCCGGGAGCAACAGGTGCGGGAGCACGGACGTGTACCACGATCCGGGCCCCAGGATGATCCAGTCGGCCAGCTCGATGGCCGTCAGCGCCTCGGTGCACGCGGGTGCCTGTTCGGGCAGGAGCCGGACCTGTTCCAGCGAGCCGGCAACGGCGCAGCGCGCCTGGCCGCGGACCGTCTGCAGCACGGATTCACCGCTGGGTGAGGTCACGCGGATGTCACCCTCGATGGTGAGCGGGACGGTGGACATCGGCAGCACCTGGCCCCGTGCCCCCAGCAGGGCGCCGGCCCACTTGAGCCCGGCCACGGCGTCACCGAGCAGTTCCCAGAGGGTGACGATGAGCAGGTTGCCGGTCGCGTGGTCGTCGAGGGAGCCGCCGCGGCCTTTGCCCGGCTGGAAGCGGTGCTGCATAACGTCGCGCCAGGTGCGGCCCCAGTCGGTATCGTCGCACAGCGCGGAAAGCGCCATGCGGAGGTCTCCGGGCGGGAGGACACCGTACTCTTCACGCAGCCGCCCGGATGACCCGCCGTCGTCCGCCACTGTGACAATGGCGGTCAGCTCGGTGGTGAGCAGCCGCAGGGCCGACAACGATGCCGACAGGCCGTGGCCGCCACCGAGCGCCACAACGTTAGGGCCCTTGTCTTGCTGGCCGCTTGCCGTTCCGCTGGAAAGCGGTACCAACGGCAGCGGACCGGTGAGCATCCCCATTATTCGCGGCCCAGATCCCGGTGGGTGGTGGTGACAGTCACGCGGGGGTACTGCGCCAGTTTCTTGGAAAGCTCCACTGCGACCGCCACCGAACGGTGCTTGCCGCCGGTGCAGCCGACGGCGATGGTGGCGTAATGCTTGTTTTCGCGCCGGTACCCGTCCAGGACAGGCTCCAGGGCCAACACGTAGCGGTCCACGAAGTTCTTCACGCCTTCGGCTTCAAGGACGTAATCACTGACGTCCTTGTCCAGGCCCGTGTGCGGGCGAAGCTGCGGCACCCAGTGCGGATTGGGGATGAACCGGACGTCCGCGACGTAGTTTGAGTCAACGGGCAGGCCGTACTTGAAGCCAAAACTCATGACGTTGAGCCGGAGGGCCACCGGGCCGGTCTCGGTGAACAGTTCTGTGATTGCGGTGGCCAGGCCGTGGACGTTGTAGTCAGAGGTATCGAGTACGACGTCGGAGCTGTCCCGCAGCTCCTTCAGCACCTCCCGCTCGGCTGCTATGCCGTCGAGGATCCGGCCGCCTTCCTGGAGCGGGTGGGGCCTGCGGCCCTGCTCGAAGCGGCGCACGAGGACGTCGTCGTTGGCGTCCAGGAACAGCACCCGGAACGTGACGCCGCTGGCCGCCAGTGCGCCGAGCGTGGCCCGCATGTCCGCAAAGAGGCCCTTGCTGCGCACATCCATGACAACGGCCAGCCGCGGAATGGACTGCGGCGCGTGCGAGACCAGTTCGGCGAGGGTTCCGAGCATCTGCGGCGGAAGATTTTCCACGACGTACCAGCCATGGTCCTCCAGTGCGTCCGCGGCAGTGCTGCGGCCCGCTCCAGACATGCCTGTGACCACCAGCAGTTCCGCTTCGAGGGGCTTGACCGGCGTCATGCCGTCCTGCTCCATCCCGGATTCCGCCGTTGAATCTGCCATTCGTTCCGCCCCGTTCTGTCCTGTGTCATGCACGCAACCGCGTCGGCGGAAACCTGCGTTCCTTACCCTACCTAGGTTTCAATTATTTCGCCGGTGGTCATATTGATGGCCGGAACGTTGCCACCAGCCGCTTCCTCGCCGCTGAAGTGGGCCACGATGGCACTGGCCAGGGAAGGGCCGATGCCCTTCGCGGCCGTGAGCTCCACAGCGGTGGCAGCTTTCACACCCTTGACGGACCCGAAGTGGTCCACAAGGGCCTTTCGCTTGGACTCCCCCAGCCCCGGCACTCCATCCAAGGCTGAGAGCGTCATGGCCTTGCCGCGCTTCTGCCGGTGGAAGGTGATGGCGAAACGGTGAGCTTCGTCGCGGATCCGCTGCAGCATGTAGAGGCCCTGCGACGTCCGCGGCAGGATCACCGGGAAGTCGCTGTCAGGAAGCCAGACTTCCTCCAGGCGTTTGGCCAGGCCCACCACGTACACGTCGTCGATGCCGAGCTCCGCCAAGGCCCGCGCCGCGGCATTCACCTGGGGCTGGCCGCCGTCCACCACTACGAGGTTCGGGGGGTAGGCAAATTTTGCCCGCGGCGCCGCCGTGGTGGTGTCCAGGACCGCGGCATCGGCGGCCGCATTGAGGGCTGCCTGGTGCCCCGCCAGTGCGGCGGCTTCAACCTGGGCCGTCTTGTCCTGCAGGTAATAGCGGAACCGGCGGGTGAGGACGTCGTGCATGGCAGCGGTATCGTCTGCCGCTGCTGCCCCGGTGACGGAGAACTTCCGGTAGTCGGATTTCTTGGGCAGGCCGTCCTCCACCACCACCATGGACGCCACCACGTTGGTGCCCTGGACATGCGAGATGTCGAAGCACTCAATGCGCAGGAGCGGCACCGGCAGGTCCAGTGCCTCCTGCAGCTCCTGGAGTGCCTGCGAGCGGACCGTCAGGTCTCCGGCCCTCCGGGTCTTGTGCAGTTTCAGTGCGTGCTCGGCATTTTCCCGGACAGTGGACATCAGCGCGGCCTTGTCACCTCGCTGCGGCACCCTGATGTCCACTTTGGCACCGCGCAGGCCGCCGAGCCATTCCGTCAACTCCGCCGCATTGCTGGGTCCCACAGGCACAAGGACTTCGCGGGGCAGTCTGCCGTGGCTGTCGCCGTCTTCCCCGTAGACCTGCTGAAGCAGATGCTCCACCAGGTCGGGGGTGGTGGAGTCTTCCACCTTTTCAACAACCCAGCCGCGTTGCCCGCGGACCCGGCCGCCCCTGACATGGAAGACCTGGACTGCGGCCTCCAACTCGTCCTCGTGCAAGGCGAACACATCAGCGTCGGTATCCTCGGCGAGAACTACGGCGTTGCGTTCAAAGACTTTCCGCAGCGCCGAGATGTCGTCACGGAGCCGCGCCGCGCGCTCGTAATCGAGGGTGGCCACCGCTTCGGCCATCTGCTTTTCGAGTTTGGAGATGAAGCGCTTGGCTTCGCCACCCATAAAGGCACAGAAGTCCTCGGCCAGGGCACGGTGCTCTTCCGGAGTCACCCGGCCCACACAGGGTGCGGAGCATTTGTCGATGTAGCCGAGGAGGCAGGGACGGCCGCTGGCCTGGGCCCGTTTGAGGACGCCCGGGCTGCAGCTGCGGACCGG
This sequence comes from Pseudarthrobacter sulfonivorans, assembly GCF_031454915.1. Lineage (GTDB taxonomy): Bacteria > Actinomycetota > Actinomycetes > Actinomycetales > Micrococcaceae > Arthrobacter > Arthrobacter sulfonivorans_C. The sequence goes on from NZ_JAVDRS010000005.1 coordinate 297,721, forward strand.
GAAGACCCGCAGGAGCGTGTCCATGGTTTCCCGGATGGCGCCGGCGGTGTAGGGCCCGAAGTACCGCGTGCCTTTGCGCCGGTCCCCCCGCATGACCTGGACCCTGGGGAGCTTCTCGCTCATGGTCAGGGCCAGGTAGGGGTAGGTTTTGTCATCCCGGAAAACCACGTTGAAGCGCGGCTTGAACTCCTTGATCCAGGTGTATTCAAGCTGCAGCGATTCAAGTTCGCTGCCCACCACGGTCCACTCCACGCTGCTGGCCGCGTAGACCATTGCATGGGTTTTAGGCAGGAGGCCGGCGGGGTTGGCGAAGTAGGAATTCAGGCGGGACCGGAGGCTCTTGGCTTTGCCGACGTAAATGACCCGGCCGTGGGGATCGCGGAACCGGTACACCCCTGGATTGGTGGGAATCTCACCCGTCTGGGGCCTGTAAGTTGTTGGATCTGCCACTACTTAAGTCTACTAACGCTTAGTCCGTGGCCTTGCTCTGGTTGTAACTGGTGGAGCGTTCCTGGCCGCTGAGTTCGGCGATGGCGTCCATAATGCGGTCCGTCACCTGCCGCCGCGCGGGCAGCGAATGATCCGGGCCGGTCTTGTCGAAGTACAGCGGCTCCCCCACTTTCATGGTGAAGTGATGTGGTTTGAAGCCCTTCTCACCGGCGGGCTGAAGGTTTTCCGTCCCGATCAGTCCAACCGGGATCACGGGAGCCCCGGTTGCCAGTGCAAGCCAGCCCACGCCGGTGCGGCCGCGGTAGAGAATACCGTCCCGCGACCGTGTGCCTTCAGGGTAGATGCCGATGCCCTTGCCGTCCTCCAGGATGTCCAGGAGGGTTTTGAGCGCCTGGACGCTTGCTGCCTGCTCGCCGCGCTCCACGGGGATGGAGCCCACGGATTCAAAGAAGGATTTCATGACCTTTCCCTTCACGCCACCGGTGGTGAAGTACTCGGCTTTGGCGAAGAAGGCCACCGGCCGCGGCATCAGTGCCTGGACGATGACGCTGTCAAAGAAGGAAAGATGGTTCGGGGCCACAATGAAAGGCCCCTCTTTTGGAACGTTTTCAAGGCCGACGACGGTGGGCCGGCAGGTGCCAGCGACGAGCCCGCGAAATGTCCAGCGGACCGCTTCAAACAGCGCCATCGTTACGCACCTCGCTCATCGCAGCGGTGTGGATGGCTTCGAGCCGTTCGATGGCAGTGACCATGCCGGTGGTGTCCTCCACCACGGATACCGCACCGGCGTCGTCAAGTTCGCCGTCGGGGGCAAAGCCCCACGCTACGCCGATGCAATCGAGCCCATTGGCGATGGCGCCGGCCACGTCCTGGGCGCGGTCGCCCACCATCACAGCGTGCTGGGTGGAGAGGTCCGCAAGGGCAGCGGCGATGATGCCGGCTTTGCCGATGGGACCGTCCGTGGCTGATTCGTTGTCCGAGGATCCCCTGATCGACTGGAACAGGCCGGCGATGCCGTGGTGCTGCAGCACAATCTGCGCCAGCCCTTCAGGCTTCTGGGTGGCCACAGCGACAGGCCGGCCCTCCGCGGCAAAGCTTTCCAGCACGTCTTTGATCCCGGGGTACAGGCGGCTCTGGGCGATTCCGGTAGCCAGGTAGTACTGGCGGTAGCGCCGGATGACGTCGTCCAACTTGTCTGCCGGAACCATGGCCACACTGAGCAACGAGTCGCTCAGCTTGGGGCCGATCATCGCGGCCAGTAGGTCGGGGTCAGGAACCGGGAGATCGGCGGCCACCAGGGCCGCCGCGATTCCATCGGTAATTCCGCCTGCCGGATCGACAAGAGTGCCGTCCAGGTCAAAGATCACGGGCACTTTTGTTTGAGTCACCGGCTTAGTTTCTCACGACACCGCGCATGGCTGAAACTCGCATGCCCGACACGGCATACGTGGAGGTGGGCGGGCCCTTAAGCCAAAATCTCCGCGAGGAAGGAAGCCGTGTGGCTCGTGGTCGATTTCGCCACCTGTTCGGGCGTGCCCGCAGCCACCACCTGGCCGCCGCCTGAACCGCCATCCGGACCAAGATCCACGATCCAGTCGGCACTCTTGATGACGTCCAGGTTGTGCTCGATGGTGATCACGGTGTTCCCCTTGTCCACGAGCCCCTGCAGCACCATCAGGAGCTTGCGGATGTCCTCGAAGTGCAGGCCCGTGGTGGGCTCATCGAGGACATAGACGCTGCGACCGTTTGAGCGCTTCTGCAGTTCCGCCGCCAGCTTCACTCGCTGGGCCTCGCCACCGGACAGCGTGGTTGCAGGCTGTCCCAGCCGGACATAGCCCAGGCCAACGTCCACCAGGGTGTTCAGGTGACGGGCGATGGGCGAGAAGGCAGCAAAGAACTCCGCCCCTTCCTCGATGGGCATGTTCAGGACGTCGGCGATCGTCTTGCCCTTGTAGTGGACTTCCAGGGTTTCCCGGTTGTACCGCGCACCGTGGCAGACCTCGCATGGCACGTAGACGTCCGGAAGGAAGTTCATTTCGATCTTGAGTGTGCCGTCGCCTGAGCAGGCTTCGCAGCGCCCGCCCTTGACGTTGAACGAGAACCGGCCGGGCAGGTAGCCGCGGACCTTCGCCTCGGTGGTTTCGGCGAAGAGTTTGCGGATGTTGTCAAAGACTCCGGTGTAGGTGGCCGGGTTGGACCGCGGGGTGCGACCGATCGGGCTCTGGTCCACGTGGACCACCTTGTCCAGGTGCTCCAGGCCCTGGATGCTCTTATGGCGGCCGGCAACCTGCTTGGCACCGTTGAGCTTGTTGGCCAGCACCTTGTACAGGATCTCGTTGACCAGGGTTGACTTACCGGAACCACTGACTCCGGTTACAGCCGTAAAGAGTCCCAGCGGGAAGGCGGCGTCGACATTGACCAGGTTGTTTTCCCGGGCGCCGACAACCTTCAGCTCACGCTTCTTGTCGTACTTGCGCCGTTTCTTGGGGATTTCGATTTTTTTGCGGCCGGACAGGTAATCGCCGGTCAGCGAGTTGGTGTTCTCCAAAAGCTCTTTGTAGGACCCTGAATGCACCACCTGGCCGCCGTGCTCGCCCGCGCCGGGGCCGATGTCGACAATCCAGTCCGCCACGTGGATGGTGTCTTCGTCATGTTCCACCACGATGAGTGTGTTCCCCATGTCCCGGAGCCGGGTCAGGGTCTCAATGAGCCGGCGGTTGTCCCGTTGGTGCAGGCCGATGGACGGCTCGTCGAGGACGTACAGGACCCCCACCAGGCCGGAACCGATCTGGGTGGCGAGCCGGATGCGCTGCGCTTCGCCGCCGGACAGGGTTGCGGAGGGCCGTTCAAGGTTCAGGTACTCCAACCCGACGTCGAGCAGGAAGGTGAGCCTGGCCTGGATTTCCTTGAGCACCTGGTGCGCGATCTGGGCTTCCCGGCCCGTCAGGACCAGGTTGTTCAGGAAGTCCGCACAGACTCTCATGGGCATGGCGGCGACATCGGCAATCGACTTGCCGTTGATCAGGACTGACAGGGAGGCGGGGTTCAACCGGGCACCGTTGCAGGCCGGGCACGGGATCTGCCGCATGTACTCTTCGTAGCGGTCGCGGGCCCATTCGGAGTCGGTTTCACCATGCTTCCGGTGGACATACTGGATGGCACCTTCGAAGCCGGTGCTGTACTTCCGCTCGCGGCCGAAGCGGTTCTTGTACTGGACTACTACCTTGTGGTCCTTGCCGTGCAGGACGGTCTGGCGGATGTCCTTGCCGAGCTTTTCCCATGGCGTTGCCATGGAGAAGCCGAGTTCTTTTGCCAGGCCCTCAAGCAGGCGGTTCCAGTACTCAGTGGTCGCGGTACCAAGGGACCATGGCGCGATGGCTCCCTCGGCCAGCGACAGTTCGGGGTTGGGGATGATGAGTTCCTCGTCAACCTCCAGCCGCGTGCCGATGCCGCTGCAGGCGGCGCAGGCGCCGAAGGGATTGTTGAAGGAGAAGGAACGCGGCTCGATCTCGTCGATGGCCAGCGGATGTTCGTTGGGGCAGGCAAGGTTCTCCGAAAAGGCCCGGAGCCGGCCGGGGGCGTCGGCGTCCACGTCCACGAACTCGGCCAGCACACGGCCCTCCGCGAGGCCCAGTGCCGTCTCGACTGAATCGGTGAGGCGCTGGCTGATGCCTTCCTTGACCACCAGCCGGTCCACCACCACCTCAATGGTGTGCTTAAACTGCTTCCCCAGCTTGGGTGGTTCGCTGAGCTGGATCAGTTCGCCGTCCACCCGGGCACGGGAATAGCCCTTCGCCGTCAGTTCCTTGAAAAGGTCAACGAATTCGCCCTTGCGTCCCCGGACGACAGGCGCCAGGACCTGGAAGCGGGTGCCGTCTTCCAGCTCAAGCAGTTGGTCCACAATCTGCTGGGGCGTCTGCCTGGCGACGACTTCGCCGCAGACGGGGCAGTGCGGCCGGCCGACGCGCGCCCAGAGCAGCCGCATGTAGTCATAGATTTCAGTGATGGTGCCCACCGTGGAGCGGGGGTTCTTGCTGGTGGACTTCTGGTCGATCGATACGGCCGGCGAGAGGCCCTCAATGAAGTCAACGTCCGGCTTGTCCACCTGCCCCAGGAACTGCCGGGCGTAGGCCGACAGGGATTCAACGTAGCGCCGCTGGCCCTCGGCGAAAATAGTGTCGAAGGCCAGTGATGATTTCCCGGATCCGGACAGCCCGGTAAAAACGATCATGGCGTCACGGGGCAGGTCCAGGTCCACGTTGCGCAGGTTATGCTCCCGCGCCCCCTTCACCACAAGGCGCGAAAGGTCAGGACGGGCAGGCGTGGCGGGGGCCTGGGCAACGGTGACAGGAATGGACTCGACTGCTGATTCTTCAGCTACGGCTTTAGGCACCCACTAATGCTAATCGAAAACTTCTTCGAATATCCATGCAGGCCGGCTAGTGGGCGTCGTAGGCTGCCGCCAGCAGCTGGACAGCCTCCGCAAAGGTCGCGCCTTGAGCCTTGGCCACTGCCGCGTACGTGGAAGCAGCAACAGAGAGGGCGTCAGACCGCATATCACGCGCACTGACCACTGTGCCGTTCCGGCCCTTGGTAGCCACTACACCGGCCGCTTCGAGTTCCTTGTAGGCCCGGGCCACCGTGTGCGGAGCAACCTCAAGGAGTTCTGCCAGAGTACGGACTGCGGGGAGCTTGGTGCCGGGCGGAAGGTCTCCGCTGTCGGCGAGCCGGATCACCTGCAGCCGCAGCTGCTCAAAGAGCGCCACGGTACTGGCCTGGTTGGGCTTCCACGTACCAGGAAAGGGAGCGCCGGCGGTCATCGTCCGGCTTCCGTCGTTCCTGTCCGGCCCGTCCGGCCGGCGAACTGCGCTTTATAGAGCTGTGCGTAGCGGCCATTAACTGCCAGGAGGCTCCCGTGGGTTCCCTGCTCGGCGATGCGTCCGTTGTCCATGAGCAAGATTAGATCAGCGTCCCGGACGGTAGACAAACGGTGAGCTATGACAAAACTCGTTTTCCCCTGCCGCAACCTTTCCATGGCTTGGCGGATAAGGACTTCGGTCCGCGAATCAACTGAGCTTGTGGCCTCATCCAGGATCAGCACGCTGCGGTCCGCGAGCTGTGCACGGGCGATGGCGATCAGTTGGCGTTGCCCCTGGCTGAGTGGATCTCCCCCGCTGTCCAGGACGGTGTCGTAGCCCGCGGGCAGTGACCGGACAAAGTGGTCCAGGTGGCTCGCCTCCGCGGCCGCAGTAATCTCAGCGTCCGTGGCGCCCGGCCGGCCGTACTCGATGTTCTCCCTGATGGTGCCGGCAAACAGCCAGGCATCCTGCAGCACCACCCCGAAGCGTTCGCGCAGGGCGTCCCGGGGGATGGCGGCGATGTCGGTTCCGCCGATGGTGATCCGTCCCGAGTCAGGTTCGTAGAAACGCATGAGGAGATTCACAATCGTGGTCTTGCCCGCGCCGGTGTGGCCGACAATCGCCACGGTGCGGCCCGGCTCCACCGCCAGCGAAAGTCCACGGATTACCGGGGCGTTCCGCACGTAGCCAAACGTCACATCGTCGAAGACTATCCGCCCGTCCGGACCCGCCCGATGGCGGGCCACTTCCGGTTCAGCTGGAATTTCCTCGGCATCCAGGAGTTCAAAGACACGGCGCGCCGAGGCTGCGCAGGACTGAATGACGTTGAGCATGCCGCCGATCTGGCTCACAGGCTGCGTGAACAACCTGCTGAACTGGATGAAAGCCTGGATTCCGCCGATGGTCATCGATCCCAAAGTGACCTGAAAGGCGCCTACCACAGCCACCGCGATGTAATTGAGGTTGGCAATCAGGATCATCAGTGGCTGGACGAGGCCCGAAGAATACTGGGCGCGCGCGGAGGCGCGCGCCAGGCGATCATTGCTGGCCCGGAACACCGCCGCCGCCTGCTCCTGGTGACCGAAGGCCTTGATCACCTCATGCCCGGTGATGAATTCCTCCACATGGGCGTTCAATTCGCCTGTCTCAGTCCACTGACGGGCGAACTGCGCCTGGGATTTCCGCGCCACCAGAACTGTCACCAACGTGGACACCGGCACGGAAATCAGTGCAATTACCGCCAAGAGCGGCGAAATCCAAAGCATCATGGCCAACGCACCACACAACATCAGGACGGACATAATCAGCTGTGTCAGGACCTGGCTGAGCGCCTGGGCGATGTTGTCGATGTCATTGGTGACCCGGCTCAGGACATCTCCCCTGGACTTCTCCTGGAAGTAGGTGGAGGGAAGCCGGTGCAGCTTTTCCTCCACGGCGGCCCGGAGGCTGTACATCAGGCCGTGGACGGAGCTCGCCGTCAGCTTTCCCTGGATCCAGTTGAAGACCGATGCGCCGAGGTACATCACGACGACGGCGGCGAGGAGGTTTCCCAGCCGCTGCCCCTCGAACACTCCGCTGTAAAACCCGCTGACCACAATATCCGTGGCCTTTCCCAGGTAGTTCGGCGCCATGACGTTGAGGCCGGCAAAACCACAGGTGGCCGCCACGGCACCCAGCATCCGCCACCTGAACGGGTGCAGCAGGCTGAGCAGCCGGCGCGCTGGAGGCCAGAATGATTCCGCCGCACCTCCTGACAGCGCTGTTGTCATGGCAGGTGTTCCAGGGCCAATTGGGACTCGGCAATTTCCCGGTACGTGGCAGAAGTCTCGAGCAGTTGAATGTGGGTTCCCTCTGCTACCAGCCGGCCCTCGTCGAGCACCAGGATCCGGTCCGCTCCGGCGACAGTGGAGATCCGCTCCGCCACGACGATCACCACTGCATCGGCAAGACCGCTCAACAGGGAGTCCCGGAGCCGGCTCTCCGTGGCGAAGTCAAGCGCGGAGAAACTGTCGTCAAAGAGATAGATGGAAGCCCGCTTCACCAGGGCGCGTGCAATGCAGATACGCTGGCGCTGGCCGCCGGAGAGGTTCGTGCCGCCCTGTCCGACTTCAGTGGCCATGCCGAGGGGCAGCTCGCGGACGAACGAAGCGGCCTGGGCGGTTTCGAGGGCCTCCCACAGCTGGCTTTCGCTCACGTCCGGGGCAGCGATCCGCAGGTTCTCGGCGATGGTCCCGGTGAAGAGGTGGGACCGCTGCGGGACCACGGCCATGGCGCGGCGGAGCACCTCCAACGGCACCGCACGGATATTCCTGCCGGCGATCGTGATGTCTCCGGCCGTGGCGTCAAGGAAACGGGGCAGCAGGCTCAGGAGCGTCGACTTGCCGCTACCCGTTGATCCAACGACGGCGACGGTGGTGCCGGGCGCGGCCGAAAAGCTGATGTTTTCGAGTACGCGGGTCTCGGCCCCCGGGTAGGCGAAGCTGACATCCATGAACGTGACGCGGCCCCGTTCGAGGTCTGCGTGTTCGCCCGACGTGTGGGCGCCGTGATTGTCCTGGACAGAGGGCTGTGTGTTGAGCACGGCGCTGATCCGCTCGGCGCAGGCGGCGGCCCGCGGTGCCGTCATCAGTACGTACATGGCCATCATGATGGCCAGGAGAATCTGCATGATGTAGGCAATAAAGGCAGTAAGCGCCCCGATCTTCATGTCACCCTCATACACCCGGTGCCCGCCGAACCACACAATGGCCACCGATGACAGGTTCACCACGATCATGATCAGCGGAAGCATCCCGGCAACGACCAGTGACGACTGCAGGTTGTTTTCCGACAGGCTCGTGTTTGCCCGGGCAAAGCGCCGGGTTTCATGCCCCTTCCTGACGAACGTACGGATCACGTTCGCCCCGATAATCTGCTCTCGCAGGATCTCCCCGGTTCGGTCCAGCAGGTCCTGGCCCTCCCGGTACAGGGGTACCAGGCGACGGACGATGAGGTACATGATGAGCAGGAGCACGGGCATGATGATGATGACAACGCTCGAGAGCACGATGTCCTGCTGCCAGGCGAGAACCACACCGCCTGCGGCCATGACCGGTGCCGCCACGAGCATGGTAAACACCAGTACTGCGAAGGACTGGATCTGTTGTGTGTCGTTGGTGGCTCTGGTGACGAGGCTTTGCGTGCCGAAGCCAGCCACCTCTTGGGAAGAAAGTGACTGGATTTTTGTAAAGATCTCCGCCCGCAACTGATGGCCGAGCCCCATTGCCACCACGGCACCGAGATAGCCGGCGGCGATGGCCGCCACCGCCTGGACTGCCGCCACCACGGCCATTTCGGCGCCAAGCCGGAAGATCGCCGGAGTGTTCCCGGCAACGATGCCGTCGTCGATGATGGCAGCGTTGATGGTGGGCAGCAGCAGGATGCCTGCAGTCTGCACCAGCTGGAGGACGGCGATGGCAGCAACGGAGATCTTGTGGTCGGCCAGCAGCCGGGTCAATAAGGCGAAAAGCACCGCACCTCCAGGATCAGTTGGGGAAGCCGATGAGGTTGTGGCCTGTAGCCACCCCAGAAGCCGCTTCATCTTTGTAGCGAGCGCCATGTTTTCGTTCGAAGTCACATAACCATACGGATTGCGTAGAGAACATCAATCGACTGGAGTTTAGGTTGCCAGTGGCTTTTGCGCTACGGCAAAGATCCGCCGGAACGGAAAAACTGTCCCGTGGGGCGTCCCCGGGTACGCTGCCCGCAGCGCAGCGGCGTACTCCGACTCGAAGGCTGGTCCCTCCCCATCTGACAGAACCGCCAGCACAGGCCGCAACGCCGTGCCACGCACCCAGTCCAACACCGGATCCGTTCCGGTGAGGACCTGTTGGTACGTGGTCTCCCATGCGTCGGCGGTGCAGCCCGCGTCCAGCATGATGCGGAGGTAATCTGCGGGCTCCCCCACCGATTCCCCACCACGGAGCACCCCTTCCAGCTGGGGCGACCATCGTGCCGAGCTGGCCAGTTCCCGCATCAGGACATGCGACGGCGCGTTGAAGTTTCCGGGCACCTGCATTCCGAACCAGGCCCCAGGCTTGAGGGCTGCCAGCCAGCCGGCCAGCAGCTCCTGGTGCCCTGGAACCCACTGCAGCGCGGCATTGGTGACCACCACGTCCGTTTCGGCCGGGGGCGTCCAATCGGCAATATCGGCCAGGCTGAAACTCAGGCCAGCGTGCGTGGTGGCCTGCGTTGCTGCCTTGGCCAGCATCTCGGCGGACGAATCGAGCCCGACGACCTGCGCCTGCGGCCACCTCTGGGCGAGCGTCGCTGTCAGGTTCCCGGGACCACAGCCCAGGTCCACCACCTGATGGGGCTGATCGGTATGGATCCGTCCCGTAAGGTCAAAAAATGGCCGGTCGCGGTAATCGCCGAACTCGACGTATTTCAGGGGATCCCACTTCACAGTTTTTCTCCGTGCTCTGGTCTGTCTGGCAATACCGCGAGCCTAACCCCTCGCCGCCCGGTTATGCGGCATCTAATGGGCACTAAGCTGGAAATCAATGAAACTCGTTGACCAGCTGTCTGTCCTGTCCGCCTCGACCCTTTCCGGCGCTGGCATCGACCCGGACACTCTCTACACCCAGTTCCTTGAGTGGACCGAAAGCCGGGGCCTGGAACTGTACGCGGCCCAGGACGAGGCCATCATGGAGTTGGCAACCGGCGCCAACGTCATCCTCGCCACCCCCACCGGGTCCGGTAAATCGCTGGTAGCCATTGCGGCACATTTTCAAGCCATGGCGCGGGGGCAGCGCAGCTACTATACGGCCCCCATCAAGGCTCTGGTTTCCGAAAAGTTCTTCGCGCTGTGTGACATCTTCGGCGCCGAGAATGTCGGCATGATCACCGGCGATTCGGGCGTCAACCAGGACGCGCCCATCATCTGCTGCACGGCCGAAATCCTCGCGAACATCGCCCTGCGCGAAGGCGAAGACGCAGACCTCGGCTCGGTGGTCATGGACGAATTCCACTTCTACTCCGACCCGCAGCGCGGCTGGGCGTGGCAGGTCCCCTTGCTGGAGCTGCCGCAGGCCCAGTTCCTCCTGATGTCGGCCACGCTGGGTGACGTCAGCCGCTTTGAGGACGGAATCACCGAACTTACCGGCCGCCCCACAACCACCATCAGTTCCGCAGAGCGCCCCATTCCGCTGCATTACTACTACCACGAAACCCCGGTCCACGAGACGCTTGAGGAGCTGCTCTCCACCCGCCAGGTCCCGGTCTATGTAGTGCATTTCAGCCAGATCGAAGCCATTGACCGCGCCCAGACCCTGATGAGCATCAACGTCTGCACGCGTGAGGAAAAGGACAAGATCGCGGAACTGATCGCCAATTTCCGTTTTGCCGCAGGCTTCGGCAAAACCCTCAACAGACTGGTCCGGCATGGCATCGGTGTCCACCACGCTGGAATGCTGCCAAAGTACCGGCGCCTGGTGGAGCAACTCGCGCAGGCGGGCCTGCTCAAGGTGATCTGCGGAACGGACACCTTGGGTGTGGGCATCAATGTGCCCATCCGTACCGTCCTGCTTACGGCGCTGAGCAAGTACGACGGCGTACGCACCCGGCTGCTCAACTCACGGGAGTTCCACCAGATCGCCGGGCGGGCTGGCCGGGCGGGCTACGACACCGCCGGGACAGTTGTGGTCCAGGCGCCGGAGCACGTCACCGAAAACGTGAAGGCCATGGCCAAGGCCACCGCCAAATTCGGTGACGACCAGAAGAAGCTCCGCCAGGTGGTCAGGAAGAAGCCGCCTGAAGGCTTTGTCTCCTGGGGCGAGCCCACTTACAAGCGGCTCGTCGAATCCGTGCCCGATCCCCTGGGCTCCAGTTTCAGCGTGACGCACTCCATGCTCATGAACCTGATGGAGCGGCCCGGCGACCCGTTCACGGCAGCACGCCGGCTGCTGACGGAGAACCACGAGTCGCGGTCCTCGCAGCTGCGCCTCATGAAACGGGCCTTGGGAATCTACCGCGAGCTCCTCGCCGCCGAGGTGGTGGAGCGGATTCCTGAGACGGAGCAGGGGGCAGACGGCAGGACCGTCCGGCTCACGGTCCACCTGCAGGCCAACTTTGCACTGAACCAGCCGCTCTCGCCGTTTGCGCTGGCAGCGCTGGAGCTGCTCGACCCGGATTCGCCGGCGTATGCCCTGGACGTGGTGTCGGTGATCGAGGCGACCCTCGAAAAGCCCCGGCAGATCCTCTCCGCGCAGCAGAAGAAGGCCCGCGGGGAAGCGATTGCCGCGATGAAGGCGGACGGCATCGAGTACGACCAGCGGATGGCGATGCTGGAAGAGGTAACGTACCCGCAGCCGCTCGCGGAGCTCCTGGGCGAAGCGTTCGAGGTCTACCGCAAGGCCGCGCCCTGGGTGGGCGACTTCGAACTTGCACCCAAGTCTGTGGTCCGGGACATGTACGAACGTGCCATGAACTTTGGCGAGTTTGTCCAGTTCTACGGACTCGCCCGCTCCGAAGGCATTGTGCTGCGCTACCTGGCCGACTGCTTTAAGGCACTTCGCCAGACGGTACCGCAGGACATGCTCCGGGAGGACCTTGAGGACCTCATCGCCTGGCTCGGTGAACTGGTGCGGCAGGTCGACTCCAGCCTCCTGGACGAATGGGAGGAGCTGACTTCCGGCGCGGCACCCACGCCGCACGACGCTCCCCCTCCCCCGCCGCCGTCGCTGACGTCCAACATCCGGGCCTTCCGCGTGATGGTCCGCAACGAAATGTTCCGCCGGGTGGAGCTGTTCGCCGACGAAAATGCGGAAGGACTCGGAGAGCTCGACGGCGGCACAGGGTGGGATGCCGACCGCTGGGAAGACGTCCTGGACGACTACTTCGATGAACACAACGACATCGGCACCGGGCCGGATGCCCGAGGCCCCGGGCTGCTCATCATCACCGAAGAACCGGGCCTCTGGAAGGTACGGCAGATCTTCGACGATCCGGCCCGCAACCATGACTGGGGCATCTCCGCGGAGGTGGACCTGGCGGCGTCGGACGAAACCGGAACGGCCGTGGTCCGGGTCACCGACGTCAACAGGCTGTAAGGCCCCTTGTAAACTCGAACCATGAGTGTAATCCGCCCGGCCACCCGGCACGACGTCCCAGCCATCCTGCAGATGATCCACGAGCTGGCCATCTACGAGAAGGAACCTGAAGCCGTCCGCAACACCCCGGAAATGCTGGCCGAGGTACTTTTTGGTGATAATCCGCGCGTGTTCGCCACGATGGCCGAGAACTCCGCGGGCGAGGTCCAGGGGTTTGCTCTCTGGTTCCTGAACTACTCCACCTGGGAAGGCGTCCACGGCATCTACCTGGAGGACCTCTACGTCAGCCCGCACGCCCGCGGCGAAGGCCACGGCAAAGCGCTCCTAAAGCACCTGGCCGCCACCGCCGTCGAAAATGGCTACGCCCGGGTGGAATGGAGCGTCCTGGACTGGAATGAACCGTCCATCAACTTTTATCGGAGCCTCGGAGCCCGCCCCATGGACGGGTGGTCGACGTTCCGGCTGACCGGGGAAGCGCTCGAGAGCTTTGGCACCAACGTCCCCGCTGATGCCCGTGCCTGAGCTGGCTCCATCCTCCGACGCCACACGAATGCGAAAACCCGTCCCCCACCTGGTCAAGGCCCGCCACGAATTCCGTGGCATGCGTACCGCCGAGCACTACTTCACGGTGCCGTTGGACCACTTCGCGCACGCGTCAACCAATAACGGCGCCGCGCCGGACACCGTCACCGTGTTCGCCCGCGAGTACGTCTCGTCAGATCACACCGAGGCCGAGGCCGAGAAGCTTCCCTGGCTGCTGTTCCTCCAGGGCGGCCCTGGCGGCCGCGGCAACAGGCTCGCTTCATTGGGCGGGTGGAGCAAGGCTGCGGCCCGGAGCTTCCGGATCCTGATGCTGGACCAGCGCGGTACCGGCCTCTCGACGGCTATCGACCGGAACACCCTCCCGTCGAGGGGGACGGCGGAAGCGCAGGCGGCGTACCTTGAGCACTTCCGTGCGGATTCCATCGTGGCCGACGCGGAACTCATCCGGGCAGCCCTCGGCTCCGGCCCGTGGAGCATCTACGGGCAAAGCTATGGCGGGTTCTGCGCCCTGACGTACCTTTCCTTTGCCCCGGAAGGGGTGAAGGAAGCCCTGATCACCGGCGGCCTGGCGCCACTCGCGGGCCATGCCGACGACGTCTACCGCGCCACGTTTACGCGCGTTGCGGCACGCAACACCGAGTACTTCGCGTGGTACCCGGAGGACCGCCGGACGGTGGAGCGGATCGCGGCGCACCTCCGGCAGACCGAAGAGTTCCTGCCCGACGGCGGCCGGCTCACTGTGGAGCGGTTCCAGATGGTGGGTGCGTTCCTGGGCGGAAACACCCGTGTGGACGGCCTGCACTACCTGCTCGAAGATGCTTTCATTGAGACGCCGAGCGGGAGCAGGCTCTCCGACGCCTTCCTGGAGCAGGTTCAGGGAATCGTGTCCCGCCAGGCCAACCCCCTCTATGCCCTGATGCATGAGTCGATCTACGGGCAAGGCCAGGCGAGCGACTGGGCTGCGTGGCGCGTGCTGGCGGAATACCCGGCATTCCGCCCGGATGCCGTGCCGCTGTTGCTGACCGGCGAAATGGTGTATCCGTGGTACTTCGAGCAGGATGCAGCATTGAAACCGCTTCAGCAGGTGGCACATCTGCTGGCTGCCAAGAGCGACTGGAAACCGCTGTACGACGGCGTGCAACTGGCCGCCAACAGCGTGCCGGTTGCCGCCGCCGTCTATAGTGACGACATCTACGTGGACCGTGACCTGTCCATGGAAACAGCCGCCTCCGTCCGCGGGCTGCAGGTATGGGAGACGGCGGACTTCCACCATGACGGAATAGCCGACGACGGCGAGGCCATTTTCGGCCGACTGCTGGGGATGGTGCGCTCGGCCGGCAGTTCAGCTGCCAACCGAGCCGCCAACTGAACCGGCGGCTGAGCTCCGCCGCCGGGCCATCAGGGTAACGAACGCGGCGGCCAGTACCACGGCTCCCACCAGGCCGCCCGCTATGTTCAGCCCCAGGTAGCCGGCCCAGCTGAGGATCAGGCCGGAAGTGGCCCCGCCCACCGCCCCGGCGGCACCCATCAGCGTGTCCGATACGCCCTGGACCACCACGCGGGACTCCTGGCTGACGCTTTCCGCCAGCAGGGTGGAGCCGGAAATCGTGGCCGCAGACCAGCCCATCCCCAGCAGTACCAGTCCGACGGCCACGGCCACAGTGGACTGCTGGCCAAACCCTGCGACGGCGACGGCGGCGAGCAGTGTAACGAAGCCGATCACGATGGTCTCCGTCCTGCCCACCTTGTCAGTCAGCCAGCCCATGACCGGGGACAGGGCAAACATGCCTGCAATGTGAAGGGAAATGGTGAAACCAATGATCACCAGCACATCGCCGGAGGCGGCATGGCCGGCGTGGGCGCCGGGTCCAGCCACCAGCTCCTGCAAATGCAGCGGGGTCATGGACATCACGCCCACCATCACTGCGTGGGCTCCGACGACGGCGGCCAGGGCCAGGATGGCCGGCCGGGACTGGCGGACGGCCCGCAGCCCGCGCTTGAGTGATCCTCCGGCTGGGTTACGCGGGCCCTGCTTGTTTGCTGCGATGGGCGGAGTCCGCTGTACATCGCCGCCCGCCGGCCTGCCGGTTGGCCCGTCCGGTACATGGTCCTCAGCGGCGGGTTCCCGGGCGGCGAGGTCCCGGGCGGCGAGTTCGCGGGCGAACAGAAGGGGGTCGGGCCTGAGGCCGGCGAAGAGCAGGACGATGGCCACCAGGAGTCCGGCTGCGGAGATCACGAATGGTCCGGCAACGGGCGGCAGGCCGAGGGCCTGCCCCACTACCGTGCCGGGTTGAATCAGGTTGGGCCCGGCCACGGCGCCCACCGTCACCGCCCACACCACGGCGGACAGCGCCCTCCCTCGGTGTTCATCGTCCGCGAGGTCGACGGCCGCAAAGCGTGCCTGCAGGCTGGCCGCGGTGCCCACGCCGATGCCCACCGCTCCCAGCACCAGCAGAACGAACACGCCGGACACCACCGACAACACAATGAGCACGGTGCCTGCCAACGCGGCGGACAGCCCCGTGACCTGGCCGATGCGGCGGCCGCGGCGGTCCGCCAGCGAAGCCAGGGGCAATGCTGCCAGTGCGGCGCCCAGGGTCATGACGGTGGCCACCGCCCCTGCCCACACGCTTGAACCTGAGAGCTCCACGGCAAGGATCGAACCGATGGAGACAGTGGCGCCCGTTCCGATACCGCCAAAGACCTGGGCCGCGCTCAGCAGTGCCACGGTGCGCCGCTGCACCTGGCGCACTCCGGTTTCCGTTACAAGGGTGCGGGCCATGGTCCGAGCATAGTCCTCGGCGGACGGCTCCCACAGGGGTTAAATAAAGCGAGCAGTCCCGGCCGCGCGTGCGGCCGGGACTGCTCGGACATGCAGGGTAAGAACGCCTACTCGGTTTCGCTGAGGCTCTTCCTGGCGTCTTCCTCGAGGCGGGGGTCCAGGTGGGCCGTCTTTGCCTTGGAGCTCAAGAGGCTGGCAACAACGGCCACGATGATGGTGCCCACGATGACGGCCAGGGAGACGAAGGTCGGGATCTCCGGTGCCCATTCGATGTGGTTGCCACCGTTGATGAACGGCAGTTCGTTCACGTGCATCGCGTGGAGCACCAGCTTGACGCCGATGAACGCCAGGATGAAGGACAGCGCGTGCTTCAGGTAGATGAGGCGGTTCATGAGGCCACCCAGCAGGAAGTACAGCTGGCGCAGGCCCATGAGGGCGAACAGGTTGGCGGTGAAGACGATGAACGGGCTCTGCGTCAGCCCGAAGATCGCGGGAATCGAGTCAACGGCGAAGAGGAGGTCGGTCATGCCGATGGTGATGAACACAACCAGCATGGGGGTGAAGACCTTCTTGCCGTTCACCGTGGTGCGGAGCTTGCCGCCGTCGAACTTCTCCGACATGGGGATGATTTTGCGGATCCCGGCGATGAGCGGATTCTCTTTGTCCTCTTCGTCCTCGCCTTCGTCCTGGGCCTGCTTCCAGGCAGTCCAGAGCAGGAATGCGCCGAAGATGTAGAACACCCAGCTGAACTGCTCGATCACGATGGCGCCGAGAAGGATGAAGATGCCGCGCAGGATCAGCGCGATGATGATGCCCACCATCAGGACTTCCTGCTGGTACTTCCGGGGCACGGAGAACCTGGCCATGATGATGATGAAGACGAAGAGGTTGTCGATGCTCAGGCTGTATTCCGTCACCCAGCCGGCGACGAACTGCCCGCCGTATTCAGGGCCTGTGAAGGCAAACATAGCGCCGGCAAATACCAGGGCGAGCGATACGTAGAAGGCCACCCACAGTCCGGCTTCCTTCATGGAAGGTTCGTGGGGGCGGCGGACGACCAGCAACAGGTCAATCAGGAGGATCAGGCCGAGGACGACAAGTGAGCCGACCTCGAACCACACGGGCAATTCGAGCACAGGGTAGCCTTTCGCAGGGTACAGAGGGTCATTGTAAGTCTCTCCGGCCGGCTTGTGCACTTAGTGCTGAATTGGCGACCCGCTACGCCCGGCCAGGCAACTGTGGCTGGCGTGTTGACGATCGTAGCGCTTGGGATACTCCCCTACGTGACCTTAACTGTACAGCAGGCGCCCGTGCACTCCGGTACATGTCCTCCGCGCGCCGCCGCCCCGCGGTCTCCTAGGCGTGGCCGGCTGCCTGCATCTGGCGAAGTTCCTTCTTGAGTTCGCTGACCTCGTCGCGGATCCTCGCGGCTACCTCGAACTGCAGCTCGGCAGCCGCGCCGTGCATCTGTTCGGTGAGCTGTTCGATGAGGCCCACGAGGTCTTCGGCCGGGGCAGCGGCCAGCCCGTCCTTGCGAACCTGCGCTGCGCCCTTGGCCGCCGATTTCCCACGCTTGGCGCCCTTGGCCAGGCGGTTGTTGTTCAGCAGCTCCTGGGTGTCCGCGTCTTCCTTGGCCAGCTGATCGGTAATGTCAGCAATCTTCTTCCGCAACGGCTGCGGATCGATGCCCTTCTCCGTGTTGTAGGCCACCTGGATGGCCCGGCGCCGGTTGGTTTCGTCGATGGCGTGGGCCATGGAGTCGGTGATGCGGTCGGCGTACATGTGAACCTGGCCGGACACGTTACGGGCGGCACGGCCGATGGTCTGGATCAGCGACGTGGAGGAGCGCAGGAAGCCTTCCTTGTCCGCATCCAGGATGCTTACCAGCGAGACTTCGGGCAGGTCGAGGCCCTCGCGGAGCAGGTTGATGCCCACCAGGACGTCGAAAACACCCATTCGGAGTTCGCGGAGCAGCTCAACGCGGCGGAGGGTGTCGACGTCGGAGTGCAGGTACTCCACCTTGATGCCATGGCCCAGCAGGTAGTCGGTGAGGTCCTCCGCCATGCGTTTGGTGAGGGTGGTGACCAGGACGCGTTCATTCTTCGCCGTCCGGGTTTTGATCTCGTCCAGCAGGTCGTCGATCTGGCCTTTGGTGGGCTTGACCACCACTTCGGGATCGATCAGGCCGGTGGGCCGGATGATCTGCTGGACAAAGCCGTCGGCCTTGCCGAGTTCGTACTTGCCGGGGGTGGCCGACAGGTAGACGGTCTGGCCGACGCGGTCGAGGAATTCATCCCATTTGAGCGGGCGGTTGTCCATCGCGGAGGGCAGGCGGAAGCCGAAGTCCACCAGGTTCCGCTTGCGGGACATATCGCCCTCGTACATGGCGCCGATCTGCGGCACTGTCACGTGGGATTCATCGATCACCAGCAGGAAGTCGTCCGGGAAGTAGTCGATGAGGCAGTGCGGAGCGGTCCCGCGGGCGCGGCCGTCAATGTGCGAGGAGTAGTTTTCGATGCCGTTGCAGAACCCCATCTGCTGCATCATTTCGAGGTCGTAGGTGGTGCGCATCCGCAGCCGCTGGGCTTCCACCAGTTTGTTCTGGCTTTCCAGGACCTGCAGGCGCTCGGCGAGCTCGTCCTCGATCCGCTTGATGGCCCGGGCCATCCGCTCGGGGCCGGCCACGTAGTGGGAGGCCGGGAAGACGTACATTTCCTCTTCGTCCCGGATCATTTCGCCGGTCAGCGGATGGAGGGTATGGATGTTCTCGATCTCGTCGCCGAAGAATTCGATCCGGATGGCCAGTTCCTCGTACATGGGGATGATTTCCACGGTGTCGCCGCGGACCCGGAACGTGCCGCGGTGGAAGTCCATGTCGTTGCGGGCGTACTGCATGGCGACGAACTTCCGGAGCAGGTCATCCCGGTTCATCTGCGCGCCCTTGCGGAGCGTGACCATGCCGGCGATGTACTCTTCCGGGGTGCCCAGGCCGTAGATACAGGACACCGTGGCAACGACGATGACGTCGCGGCGGGTCAGCAGGGCGTTGGTGGCGGAGTGGCGGAGCCGTTCGACCTCCTCATTGATGGACGAGTCCTTCTCGATGAAGGTGTCCGTCTGCGCGACGTACGCCTCAGGCTGGTAGTAGTCGTAGTAGGAGACGAAGTACTCCACCGCGTTGTTGGGCAGGAGTTCGCGGAATTCGTTGGCCAGCTGGGCGGCGAGTGTCTTGTTCTGGACCATCACCAGCGTGGGGCGCTGGACCTGTTCGATGAGCCAGGCTGTGGTGGCGCTTTTGCCGGTACCCGTGGCACCGAGCAGGACAACGTCCTTTTCGCCGTTCTTAATGCGTTCGGTCAGTTCGGCGATGGCAGCGGGCTGGTCACCGGCGGGCTGGAATTCGCTAATGACCTCGAAAGGCGCTACAACACGGTTGATCTCCTGCGCAAGGCTCATGCATCTAATCTACAACCGGGGACCGACAGCCAGGCCGGGATCCGTTACCGGCGAACAGTCCCCGAGTCCTGCCACGTGAAATAGACGTCGCCATAGCGCTCGCCATCCTTCTCGAGGATGGAGTTGCGCATGTGAACCTTGATCCGCCCATCCGAGCAGACAAAGGGTGGACGGTCGTATTGGCGGACGGATTTGATACGTGATTCCCTCACATGATTGGCCGCGAGAACGGGTAATCCACTCTCGCGGGCGAGCGTCGCGGATTCGTCCCAGTTGTATTCCGAGTTTGACCGCCCGCCTCTTCGCGGCAGCGGAATGGAAGCGACTGTTTTTCCAACTACAGTACGGGCGATGACCGTCGCTTTCTTGTCCGGAAGTACTTCGGCCGGGACACTAGGGACCGGAGGCACGACCCTCGGGACGACAGGGACCGGAGCTACTTTGCCAGGACGGGTCTCATCACCGCGCACATTGGCTTCGGCTATGGCGCCTCGTACGATACCAATTTCCTGCGAAGTCGGTACCCCGTTTTGGTGCGCGAGGTTTGCCTTCAGGAGGGACTGGCCAGCACGGAAATAGGGCCTAAAAGTCGATTTGGCCGATTTGACGGCCTTACATGCTGCGGCCTGATTCGGCGCGCCTTGTGTGGCGTCGGAAGCGAGCAAAACTCCTAAACGTATCGCAACGCGCGCCTTGTAAACGTTATTAATATCCATGACACCGCGGGGTGTCTCGGTGGCAGCTGCGTTGGCCACCGACGTTGTGTATGCCTTGTCCCATTGGGAGACAAGCCCGGCCAGAGTTGCAGATTCAGCGTCTGCCCTGGCTGGAGAAGCTACTACTATCTTGGATTCCATGAATTTCCCCCAATTCTCTTCGAAGCTTCAATTGAATTGAACTCGGAGCCGATCGATTAATTTAAGGCGCCTGTCTGAATTAGTCAACTGTGCCGTCATCGGCCCCGTAACGACGGGGTGGTTTGGATAGTTCAAATTGACCCTGCCCTAGGTATCAACCTGGTCATTTGAGACCGGGTACGACGGCGGCTGCCAGCCTGTGCGCGCGGCCCAGCCGTCCATGCGCGGCCAGGCGACGTCCGTGAACCACGGTTCCTTCGCCTCCGCGTAGGCGTGGGTACCTTTGGTGCCGGCAAACTGCTCGGTCAGAGCGCGTTTATGGTCCTCATACAAGGCAGCGGCTTGGGGGTCGTTCCTGAGCCAGTCACGGAAGAGCAGCGCGTAGCGCCAGCCGGACGATCCTGCTGGCCGGAGGTGAACGTTCACGGCGCGGCCGGGGTCCGCGTTGGCGTGGAAGCGTTTCTGCCACTGGGCCGGGTCCGGATCGGCCGGTTTGGGGGTGTCGAAGCCGGCCCCGGGCACGGCCGGGAAGCCGGCAGCCGCCAGCGCGGGTGCGATGCGGTCGGCCGCGTCGAGATCGGACACCGTGACCTGGAGGTCGATCACGTCTTTGGCGGCCAGTCCGGGCACGGCGGTGGAGCCGATGTGGTCCACGCCGAGGATGTCGTCGGGGGCTGCGGCCAGGATCCGGGAGCCGAGCCGCGCAGCCTGGGCCGGCCAATCCGCCTGCGGCACCGACAGGACTGCTGTGCCGGTGCGGGCCGCCCTGACGCCGCGGCGTAGATTGGCCGCGAACGGCACCAGCCGGTCGGCCCAGAGCCCGTTCACCTGTGCCAGCAGAGCGTCCAGGGAGCCGGCATTGTCCAGAACCACGTCCGCAGCGGCCAGGCGGTCGGTGCGCGCAGCCTGGGCTGCCATGCGTGACGCCGATTCCGCCCGCGTCATGCCGCGGTGTTCGAGCATGCGGGCGATCCGGACGTCGTCGGGCGCGTCCACCACCAGCACCAGATGGAACTTGCTGCCCTGCCCCGTCTCCACCAGCAGCGGAATGTCCTGGACAACAATCGCGCCATCCGGAGCCGTGGCAATGATGCTGGCCGCTGCCTCGCGGACCAGCGGATGGACAATGCCATTGAGCGCAGCCAGCTGGGTGGGATTGCCAAAGACCACGGCGCCCAGCCTGGCACGATCAAGGCGGCCGCCGGCGTCGAGCATGTCGGCCCCGAACGCCTCCACCAGCCGGGCCAGTCCGGGCGTGCCCGGCTCAACCACCTTTCGGGCCAGCGCGTCAGCGTCCACGAGGACAGCACCGAGCTCTGCCAGGCGTGAGGCGACCACTGACTTCCCTGAGGCGATGCCGCCCGTCAAACCGATTTTCAGCACCCCATCAGCCTAATCCCCACTGTGCGGTTCCCTGGGTGAGCGCAGCGAAATCAGGGGGGCGGTGGGGATTAGACTTGGGCCGTGCAAGAGCAAGAAAGCCGGACCACGTCCTACGCAACGCTGGCGGCGGGCCCGGACTTCCGGCACGAGCTAGAAATCAAACGGTCCAGGTTCATCACCGTGCTGCGCCGCGCCGACAGCGAAGAAGCCGCCCGGGATCTCGTGGCAGGGTTGCGGCGCGAATTCCATGACGCCCGCCACCACTGCTCGGCCTTTGTCCTGGGACCGGACCGGGACATCCAGCGGTCCAATGATGACGGCGAACCGTCAGGCACGGCCGGCCTCCCCATGCTGGAGGCCATCCTCAAGCGGGAAACCGTACCGGGGGTGACTGACCTCAGCGACGTCAGCGCCATTGTCGCGCGCTATTTCGGCGGCATTCTGCTGGGCGCCGGTGGATTGGTGCGCGCCTATTCGGAATCGGTGTCCGCTGCACTCGAACGCGCAACGCTGGTCCGGCGCCGCCGGCTGCGGATCTGCGAAGCTTCCGTCCCCCATTCCGCGGCGGGCCGGCTGGAGAACGATCTCCGGGCCGCGGGGTTTGTGATGGCGGAAACGAGTTACACCGACCAGCACACTGTCCTGCGCATGGCCATCCCGGACGATCCGGCGGATCTCTCAGCCGCGACGGAGCGCATGCTGTCGTTCACCGCCGGCACTGTGGAGCTGATCGCTGGCGGGACGGAGTGGATCGATGTCCCACTCCCCTGAGGTCCGGCTGGCGGACATTAACGAACATATCCTCGAGCGGCTCCTGGCTCTCGCGCAGCAGGACGCCTCCCCCGACGACGTCACGCCGCCGCTGGGCAACGGAATTGGCTGGAATGCGGAACGCACCGGCTGGTTCCGCGCCTACCACCGGGCAGCAGCCGCAGGCCTGGACGGGCCGGCGGGCGAGAAAAGCTGGGCCGTGCTGTATGACGGGAGCCCCGCCGGCTCGGTCAGGCTGAAACGCACGGCTCAACACGACGCGGCGGAGACCGGCATCTGGCTGGGTCGGAGCTTTCGTGCCCGCGGCGTGGGCGGCGCCGCCCTGAAACTGGTCCTGGCGGAGGCCCGGGTCGCCGGGCTGCGGCGGATCGTCGCCCACACTACCGCCGGTAACGCGGGTGCCCAGCGGCTCCTCACTGGCGCGGGCGCGGCCCTGACTTACGACGACGGCGGCGCCGTAAGTGCCGTCGTCGTACTCTCATGTGACTCGCAATAGGCGCGCCGAAACGCGCGTTTGAGCGCTGCCTGCCAACCAGCCGGATTTCGAGTTAAACACAGCGGGCCCCTGCATTCGCAGGGGCCCGCTGTGTTGGCCCGGGAAACCCGGGCCTATGGCAACTAGTTGCCGGTCAGCTTCTCACGCAGAGCGGCGAGAGCCTCGTCCGAAGCAAGCGTGCCTGCACCGGTCTCGGCTGCAGCGGGCTCGGAGGAGTAGCTGGTGGTGCCGGAATCGCTGTCACCGGACGTTGCAGCTGCAGCGTCGTCGGCAGCGTGCTGGGCAACCTGCTTCTTGTGTGCTTCCCAGCGGGTCTGGGCGTCAGCGTACTGCTGCTCCCAGGCGGCGCGCTGGTTCTCGTAGCCTTCAAGCCACTCGTTGGACTCCGGGTCGAAGCCCTCCGGGTACTTGTAGTTGCCCTCTTCGTCGTACTCAGCGGCCATGCCGTAGAGAGCCGGATCGAATTCGGTGGACTCGGCGTCAACGCCCTCGTTAGCCTGCTTGAGGGAGAGGGAGATGCGGCGGCGCTCGAGGTCGATGTCTATGACCTTGACGAACAGCTCGTCACCAACGGAGACAACCTGCTCAGCCAGCTCCACGTGGCGGACAGCCAGCTCGGAGATGTGAACGAGGCCTTCGATGCCGTCTTCGACGCGGACGAACGCACCGAACGGAACCAGCTTGGTGACCTTACCCGGAACAACCTGGCCGAGGGCGTGGGTGCGGGCGAAGGTCTGCCACGGATCTTCCTGCGTAGCCTTGAGCGACAGGGAAACGCGCTCGCGGTCCAGGTCGACCTCGAGAACCTCGACGGTGACTTCCTGGCCAACTTCGACAACCTCGGACGGGTGGTCGATGTGCTTCCAGGACAGCTCCGAAACGTGAACGAGGCCGTCTACGCCGCCCAGGTCCACGAATGCACCGAAGTTGACGATGGAGGAAACGACGCCGGGACGGACCTGGCCCTTTTCCAGCTTGTTGAGGAACGTGGAGCGGACCTCGGACTGGGTCTGCTCGAGCCATGCACGGCGGGACAGCACAACGTTGTTGCGGTTCTTGTCCAGCTCGATGATCTTGGCTTCGATCTGCTGACCGATGTACGGAGCAAGGTCGCGCACACGGCGCATCTCGACGAGGGATGCGGGCAGGAAGCCGCGCAGACCGATGTCGAGGATAAGACCACCCTTGACAACCTCGATGACGGTACCGGTGACAACACCGTCTTCTTCCTTGACCTTCTCGATGTCGCCCCAGGCACGCTCGTACTGAGCGCGCTTCTTGGAGAGGATCAGGCGGCCTTCTTTGTCTTCCTTGGTGAGCACCAGGGCTTCGACCTGATCGCCAACGGAGACGACGTCTCCGGGATCAACATCGTGCTTGATGGAAAGCTCGCGGGAGGGGATGACACCTTCGGTCTTGTAACCGATGTCGAGCAGAACTTCATCGCGGTCGACCTTGACGACGGTACCTTCGACGAGGTCTCCGTCGTTGAAGTACTTGATGGTGGCGTCGACTGCTGCGAGGAAGTCCTCAGCGGTACCGATGTCGTTAATCGCGACTACGGGGGTACCGGGCTTCTCGGTGGAGGTGATGGTCATGTAGTAGGGGCTCCGTTGTGGATAGTTAGTCGGTCAGGCCAACCGCCGCACCCGCGTTATGGAACGCATGCGCAGGTCGCGGCAGATCACGGGGATCCGCCGGGTCATCCTGATTCTGTGGATTTTAGAGAACATGCACGTAGTACACGCGCGTTTCAGTCTAGTCGCAGCGGCCAACACGGGTCAAAGCGTGGGCCGCCGCCCCACTGGCCGTTTCAGGCCGGCTGCTCCGCGGCATGACGGCGGAGTCCATCGATGCCGTCCCGCTCCAGAGCCTGGCCAGTCCGGGGTGATGATCGCCACCATACTCTTTGGGCCGGTGCAGCGGAATCACCGGACGGTGCCTAGAAGTGGGTTAGGCAGTGCGTGGCACGTTCCACGGCGAACAGCTGCCTGGCCCTCAGTGCCGCCCCCTGGTGGTGTTCGCGAACCTTGCCTGCCGCCGCCAGCGTCACCGGGCATACGGCGCCGAGATAGATCGAGGACAGTGCCGAGATATCCAGGGTCAGGTCCGGATTCTCCCCTGTTTCAATCTGTTCGACGGCGGCCTCGCCGCCATTGACTTCCAGTGCGTAAATCCCTGCCGCCAGGCCAAGCGGGTCGAGGACCTCCAGCACCAGCCGGCCGTCCACCGGGTATCGCCGCGCTTCCAGCGCCTCGACTGCGTCCAGGATACGGAGCCAGAGCATATCCCTGCTGTCCGAGGAGTCGATGCACCGCGGATCGGCAAGCGCCCAGGTGAGGGGATCATCCAGAGGGGCCTCTTCCCAGGTGATGCGTTCCACCAGGTCGATGGCAGCCAGGAATTGCCAGAGCTCCAAATAGCACTCGTTCGTGGAGGCGACCAGGTCCACCACATGCATGGTGTAGGGCTCGACGTCCCAGCCCAGGAATTTGTAGGAGACGTAGCCGTCCACAATTCCGTCGGGGCCATAGTGCAGGGCCACCTTGACGGCGGGGTCTTCTTTGCCGTCCCGTCCCAAGGAACCTGACGCCAGCTGGCGGTACCATTCCTGGCGGCCGATCGATCCTGGAGTGAGGCGGTGCACGCGGTCAAAAATTTCCGGCGCGATCTCCAGCAGAATCTTGGGATCGGCAATGTCCACACTGCCGACAGCCTGGTGGTTGAGGCTGAACCGGGCGGTAGTATCCACCTTTACCGTGCGCTCGAAGCTGGCCACACCATAGCCGAATCGTCCGTAGATGGATCCTTCGGATGCTGTCAGGGCGGCCATCGCAACGCCATCGCGTTTCGCCAGGGCCAGGTCCTCGGACATCATCCGGCGCAGCAGTCCGCGGCGCCGGTGTGAGGTCCGCACGGTCACGGCGGTGACCAACTGGGTTTCCAGCATCCGGCCAAAGCCGATGTTCAGCGTTTTGCGGAGGGTGCCGAAAGTGGCCACCGGCACGTCGGCGGGAAGGGACCCGGGCGCGACACCGCGCGTCTGGTACGCGCCGGTCAGAACCCGGTGGTCTGCCCGGTAGGTCGCCAGGGACGTGGCGACGTGTTCCGGCGTCCGCGTGGATTCATGGAACCCGAAAGCGACCGCTTTGACCCACGTTTCCGCTTCGCGATAGCCCGGCTCCCCTTCGGCTGCCGCGTCGAAGCGCCGGATTTCATAGTCATCACTCAGTTCAGCCACACCGCCGAGCCTAACCAATGAATCCGGCGCCTGGCCAGCAACAACACGCCAACCACTCCCCCCTCAAGCCGCCCCGCGCAAACGCCCCGCAAAAAAGCTCAGAGCCGCCACACGGGCTGGCGGAGGATGGTTTGAGCTTTTCCGGGGCCACCCTGCGGGCGTCACTGAGGTAGATCTCGTGGTGCGGCCCGGCGAATCCAAAGCCGTTGGCCGGCATGAAGTCATGGTGCAGCCGGTGCAGCGTCGCCCGGCCCCGTCCCCCGCTACCCCGTGCCTCCCAGCCTCGTCCGGTCCTAGTGGCCGGCGTCGTACCAGCTGGGACCGACGCCGATCTGGACATCCAGCGGAACGCTGAGGTCCGCTGCGGACCCCATCTGTTCGGTGACGAGCTTCTCCACCGCTTCCCGTTCGCCGGTGGCGACTTCCAGGACCAGTTCGTCATGGACCTGCAGGAGCATGCGCGACTTGAGGCCCTGGGCGGCCAGCTCAGCGTGCACACCCAGCATGGCCCGCTTGATGATGTCCGCGGCTGATCCCTGGATGGGCGAGTTGAGGGCGATGCGTTCGGCGTTCTCGCGCAGCTGCCGGTCCGTGCTGGTGAGGTCCGGCAGATACCGGCGGCGGCCTTCGATCGTGGCGGTGTAGCCGTCGACCCGGGCCTGGTCCACTACGCCGCGGAGGTAGTCGCGGACGGCACCGAAACGGTCGAAGTAGTCCTTCATGAGCGTCCTGGCCTCGTCCACGGAGATTTCCAGCTGCTTGGAAAGCCCGAAGGAGGTCAAACCGTAGGCCAGGCCGTAGGACATGGCCTTGACCTTGGAGCGCATGGCACTGGTGACCTCTTCGGTGGGTACGTGGAAGATATTCGAGCCCACAAAACGGTGGAGGTCCTCGCCGTCCTTGTAAGCCTGGATCAGGCCGGCGTCCCCCGAGAGGTGGGCCATGATGCGCATTTCGATCTGCGAGTAGTCCGCAGACAGCAGGCAGTCATACCCTTCGCTGACCACAAAGATGCCGCGGACGCGCCGGCCTTCCTCGCTGCGGATGGGGATGTTCTGCAGGTTGGGGTTGTTGGAGGAGATCCGGCCGGTCGCAGCAACATTCTGCGCATAGGTGGTGTGGATCCGGCCGTCTTCCGTAACGGACTTCTTGAGCGACTCCAGCATCTGCCGCAGCTTGGAGGACTCGCGGTGCGCCATGAGCTGGACCAGGAACTCATGCCCGGTTTTCTCCAGCAGGTTCTTGAGCGAGGCCGCGTCCGTGGTGTAGCCGGACTTGATCTTTTTGGTTTTCGGCAGCTGGAGTTCCTCGAAGAGGACGGTCTGCAGCTGTTTGGGCGAACCGAGGTTGACCTCGTGGCCGATGGCCGCGAAAGCCAGCTCCTGGGCGTTGTCGATGACCTTGGACAGATCCGCGAGTTGCTCGTCCATGCGGGCCATGTCGATGGCGATTCCGGCCGTTTCCATATCGGCCAGCACACGGCTGACGGGCAGCTCCAGTGTGGTGAGCAGGTCCGCTGCCTCGCGCTCGGTCAGTTCAGATTCGAAGTGCCGGCTGAGGGCCTGGACGACTGCCGCCACCTGCACCAGGGCACCCGCGGCAGCTGCGTCGTCGCCGTCGAACGCCAGCTCAAGCTGGCCCGCCTTGGACGTTTCGGCCGAGATGCTGATGTTGAGGTGGTGCTGTGCCAGTTCGGCCAGCTCATAGGTGCGGCGGTCGGGCTGGATGAGGTACCCGGAGATGGACGTGTCATCCACAACCCCTTCGAGCCCCAGGCCACGGCTGGAGAGGGCCTTCAGGGCTGCCTTGTAGCCGTGCATGACCTTCGGGCAGGCCTCGTCCCGCAACCAGTCGGACAGGACGTTCTCCGCGGCGGCGTCCTGCGCGGCCAGGTCAATGTACACGGCTGCACCGTCACGGACGATGGCCAGCGCGGCGGCGTCCTCGCCGATGCGGCCGGGCACAAGGTCGACGGCAATCGCTGAGCGCTGCCCGGTGCCGGCGGCCAGGAAGGTACTGAGTTCCGCTGCACTGGAGGGAGTCACGAACTCAGGCGTGTCGATGCTCTCGCGTTCTGCCGGTTCCAACTCCTCGCTGCCGTAGAGGGCAAAAAGGCGTGTGCGGATCGTCTTGAATTCAAGCTCGTCGAACAGCTGCTCCAAGGCTGCCTCATCCGGCCGCGGTTCGGCCAGTTCATCCAGCGTGACCGGCAGCTCCAGATCCGTGTGGAGCCGGTTCAGCCGGCGGTTGCGCTTAACATCCTCGACATTCTCGCGGAGGGCATCGCCCACTTTCCCGCCGATGGCGTCGATGTGTTCGAGGACGCCCTCCAGCCCGCCGTAGAGGTTAATCCACTTGGCTGCGGTCTTCGGGCCGACGCCCGGAATGCCGGGGAGGTTGTCAGCGGTCTCGCCCACCAGCGCAGCAAGGTCCGAGTACTGCGGCGGCGTGACAAAGTATTTTTCCTGGATGGCCGCCGCGTCCAGCCGGGGAATGTCGCTGACGCCCTTCCGTGGGTACAGCACAAACACGTTGTCCGTGATGAGCTGGAAGGCATCACGGTCGCCGGTGACAAGGAGGACCTCGTAGCCGGCTTTCTCCCCCAGCACGGAGAGCGTTGCCAGGATGTCGTCAGCCTCATACCCCGGAAGTTTGATGGTCTTGATGCCCCAGGCCTGCATGACCTTGTCAATGAGGTCGATCTGGCCGCTCATTTCACGGGGAGTCTCGTTGCGGCCGCCCTTGTAATCGCTGTACTCGGCCTTGCGGTGGGTGGTCTCATCCGAGACATCGAAGGCCACCGCGATGTGGGTGGGCTTCTGTTCCTTGATCAGGTTGATCAGCATCGACGTAAAGCCGTGAATCGCGTTGGTGTGCTGGCCGTTGGCCGTGGAGAACTTGTCCGCTGGCAGGGCGAAAAAGGCCCGGAACGCCATCGAGTGCCCGTCCAACACCAGCAGGCGTGGCTGGTCGGTGATGGGGATGACGGGTGCCTCGGTGGCGGAAACCCGGCCCCCGACCGACGGCGGGACAGTGATGTCCTGCAGGGCGGCATCTGCGTCGAGCGCAGCAGTAACAGAGGGGAAAGGGGCCGGTTTGGTAGTTTCACTCACAGGTGCCAGCCTAGTTGCCATGATGGACAATTTCACGCCCGGACCCTTCACTGAGGAATTAGTCACAGCAGGTATCCCCGAACGGCTGCACGAGTGGCTCAGCGGATACGGAATCGGCGCCCTGGTGCTCAAGATGGGCATCCACTTCCTGGAGATGAGCCCCGAGCGGACGGTGGCCACCATGCCGGTGGAGGGCAACACCCAGGTGGCCGGGATCCTGCACGGCGGAGCCCACGTGGTCCTGGCAGAAACATTGGGATCCTTCGCCGCGGGCATGCACGCCGGCACCGGCAGGCATGCCGTGGGCATCGAGGTCAACGCCACCCACCACAGGTCCATCGATACAGGTACCGTCACCGGTACTTGTATAGCGATCCACCTGGGCGGGACACTGACCACGCATGAGGTGGTCATGACCGATGACAAGGGCAGGCGCCTGTCCACGGCCCGCATCACGAACATGCTGAGGGACAACGGGCCGGCCAAGAAGGCTGATTAGGCCAGGAGGGGCTGTTACCCGGCCGTATCCGCAGGGTTCAGGTTGTAGCGCAGCTCTACGATCCCCCGGCCCAGGGTGCGCGAGGCAGTCAGCTCAAGCGGCGCCGTCGGGCCTTCCAGCGGCAACAGCCGCTTGCCGTCACCCAGCACTACCGGGATGACCGAGAGGATGAGTTCATCCAGGTAACCGGCAGCGGCGAACTGTGCGGCCAGGTTGCCGCCGCCCACCACCCACACGTTCTTTCCGCCGGCGGCGTCCTTGAAGTCCTGGATGAATTCCCGGACCGGGCCGCGGACGAACGTGATGTCTGAACCGGCTGGCGCTGTGTGCTCGTGCCGGGTGAACACATGGCAGGGCGTGGACGGGTAGGGCCATTTGCCGGGCTCGTGCTTCATCAGCCAGGCATAGGTTTCCCCGCCCATGACGATGCAGCCCACGCCATCCATAAAGGACTCGTAGCTTTCCTTGCCGCCCTCGAAACCGTCGAATTCAAGCAGCCACGCGAGGTCGTCCTTGGCTGTGGCAATGAAGCCGTCGAGGGAGGCTGCAACAAAATACTGGAACCTGGACATGGACCCAGCGTAACCGTGGCGGTGTTGACTTGCTACGGGCGATTAAGCACTGAAATACGGGATGATCAGGTACAGCCCGAACAGCACAGCCACCCCGCAGAGGCCAAAGCAGACGTAGGCGAACGTGCGCTTTGCGCGGGGTGAAGCCTGCTGGGCGTCACCGGCAATGGCAGTGAGGCGCACGCCGAGCGAGTACAGGACAACCACGGTCACGGCCGCCACCAGGGTGGCGCCGCCTACGGTCAGGAGTTCCAACCACTTCATCGCTGCGCATCTTTCTGCTCATCGGCCGTGGCCGGGGACGTGGCTGTGGACGTAGCTGTCGCCTCGGCCTTTGCCCTGGCGCGTGCCCGGGCGAGGGCTTTCTTCTTGGCGAAGCGGACGGTCTGCCCAGCTTCCTCGACCTCCACCGCGTTGTGGTGGCCAACATGGGACTTGCGGGAATAGAAGAACATAAACAGGACGGCCGCGGTGCCGGCGACGGCGGCAATCGCCACGCCCACCACGCCGGTCTTCACGAGCAGCGCCGTCAGCGCTCCCACAATGCCGGCCGCAGGGAGGGTGAACAGCCAGCCCAAAGCGATTTTCCCCACCATGTTCCAGCGCACTGTGGTGCCCCTGCGGCCCATGCCGGACCCGATGACGGAGCCGGAGGCCACCTGCGTGGTGGAGAGCGCGAAGCCCAGGTGGGAGGAGGCGAGGATGGCCGACGCCGTGCTCGTCTCGGCGGCGAAGCCCTGTGCCGGCTTGACCTCGGTCAGGCCCGACCCCATGGTCCGGATGATGCGCCATCCGCCGGCATACGTGCCCACGGCGATGGCCACGGCACACGCAGCGATGACCCAGAACTGGGGGCCGGAGCCCGGGGCCTGCGTACCGGCGGAGATCAGCACGAGTGTGATGATGCCCATGGTCTTCTGGGCGTCATTGGTGCCGTGGGCCAGCGCCACCAGGCTGGAGGTGAAGATCTGGCCGGTACGGAATCCACCGCGCTTCTGGGTGAGCTTGCTGCCGGTCTCGGGGTCGTGGCGGGCAGTCAGTGCATAGGCGAGCCTGGTGCAGATATAGGCCACAATCCCGGCAATGAGCGGGGCGAAGATGGCTGGCAGGATGACCTTTTGAAGCAGGGTCTCCAGATTCACGGAGTTGAAGCCGATGCCGGCAATGGCTGCGCCGATCAAGCCGCCGAACAGCGCATGGGAAGAACTCGACGGCAGGCCTTTCAGCCACGTGATCATGTTCCACAGGATGGCGCCCATCAGGCCGGCGAAGATGATGTCCGGAGTGATCAGGACACCGTCCGAACCTTCCCGGATGATGCCGCCGGAAACCGTCTTGGCCACTTCCGTTGAAAGGAAGGCACCCACCAGGTTAAGGATTGCAGCGAGCGTCACAGCGGTCTTCGGTTTGATGGCACCGGTGGCGATGGGTGTGGCCATCGCGTTGGCAGTGTCATGGAAGCCGTTTGTGAAGTCGAAAAATAGTGCCAGTGCGATGACCAGCGCCACCATAAAGGTGATATCCACCTGTTGCCCAATCTGCAGAGTCGACGTTCAGCAGTTCCGTTACCCCCGCCTGCCCTGCACAGCATAATTCACGTGAAGTTCACGGGGAATGACCTGCGGTGTTAACAGAACCGGCTTGAAACCTTATCGATCGTACGCGCCTCCCGGATGAGGTCAAAACAGCGGTCGGGTGACAAAGGCGCTGACGGCGGCCAGTTCGGCGGGCGAGATTCCCCGGCGCGGATCGGGCGAGATCATCAGGATCCGCTCGCCCAGGAATCCGGCCCACGCCTGGGCCTGCTCTTCATACATGAGCTGGTCATCAAGCCACACGATCCCGTCCGGGGCGGTGGTGGCCATGTCCTCCTGCAGGGCAGTGAGCTTCCACCAGCTTTCACCCGTGCCAGCACCGGCCGCCGTGAGCCAGGGCCAGCGGGCGCCCGCAAGGCCGATGGCGGGGCAGAGGTAGTGGGGAGCCATGTCCTCCCAACTGGTCAGCCACACGCAGCGCATGCCGGGCAGACGGGCCAGACCGTTCAGCCCGCCAACCAACTCCCCCGCGTAGGCCACTTCGAGCATGCCTGCGTTCGCGAGGTTCCAGCCGGAACCCCACGGCGTCTTGCCGGTCGCTCCAAACGGGCACACCACGCCGTCGACGTCCAAATACAGGGTGACGTTTCGCACAGGAGCCCTCCGTCAGGCCGGCAGGCCCGGACCAGGTCTGAGACGACCGGGTCCTAAATGGAGGAGGGGCTGCACGCATCAATGGTTGCATTGCGTGCAGCCCCTCCTCAAGGACCTCTGGCCCCTTAGCCGGTTCAGAGTTGGGCCGGCCTGAGACACAGAGGGTCTCAGACGGGGAGGGTCCTAGACAGAGAGCGTCTCCGGCTGGGCAGCCACCCTGCGCTCCGGAGTTCCGGGCTGGTCCTGGCCGTAGAGCCAGTCGTTGTACTGGAAGTCACCGTCTTTCCGGCTCTTGAACAGCAGGTTCCGGAGGATGCGGGCCAGTCCTGAGACGTGCCAGGATTCGCCCCAGACGCGGGCGGTGCGCTGGACGCGGGCTGTACGGCCAGCCCGGGCAGTGTTGAATTCCCTGATCGCACCATCCCAGGCTTCGGGGTTGATGCCTTCCGCCGTGAAGACGGTGCCGTTGGTGGCATCCTGCAGGACGGCAGCATCTTCAAGGGCCTGGCAGGCGCCCTGGGCCAGGTACTGAAGCATGGGGTGGGCGGCGTCGCCCATCAGCACCATGCGGCCGGCGACCCAGTTCTCGATCGGGTCGCGGTCGTACATGGGCCAGCGGATACCCGTGGCCAGGTTCTTCAGCGCTTCCTGGACGGCCGGGACGCAGTCCTTGTACGCGGCCTCAAGCTCATCAACGCCGCCGTACTGCTCTTCGCCGCGTTCGAAGGAAGGCGATTTGAAGACGGCTACGGTGTTCAGCAGCTCACCTTTGCGCAGCGGGTACTGCACGAGGTGACAGTCCGGTCCGAGGTAGACAATGACGTCTTCAAGGTCAGCCTTGGGCGTGTTTTCGGTGATCGGGACCGTGCCCCGGTAGGCGACGTAGGCCGAGGACACCGGCTCATCGCTGGCAACGAGCGGACGGAGGGTGGACTTGAGTCCGTCGGCGCCGATGATGACGTCTGCCTCGTAGTCGACGCCGGCGGCGGTGTGCGCCACGCCGCGGCCGTTGACGGTTTCAACGCTTTCGACCATGACATCGTTGACGAGCTTGACGCCGGCCGCTTCGCAGCCCTCAAGCAGAACGCGGTGCAGGTCGCTGCGGTGGATAACAACGTAGGGCGCGCCGTAGCGCTCAGCGAAGTCCCCGCCGAGCGTCTGGCGGGTGAGCTCCTCGCCGGTGACGGCGTCGCGGAAGACCAGGTGCTTGGGCTGGACACCGATTTCCAGCGCCTTTTCCAGCAGGCCCCAGCGCGAAAGGACGCGGGAGGCGTTGGGGGCCATCTGCAGGCCTGCGCCCACTTCACCGAATTCCGGAGCCCGCTCCACGAGGGTGACGTTGGCGCCGTTTTCACGCAGTGCGAGGGCTCCGGCCAGTCCGGCCATTCCTCCTCCGATGACGAGGACATCAGTGGATGTGGCGTGCTCAGACATTGTTTGCTCCTTCAGAGACAGCGGGTTTTGACTTGAGTTTGAGGCCGACGGCGGCCAGCAGGACCGCGGCGATGGCGGCTGCACCGGCGAAGGCGAGGAAATTGGAATTGACGCCGAATCCGGCGGCCAGCAGGAGGCCTCCCACCTGGGGCGCGGCGACGGCGCCGATGCGGCCCGTCCCGAGCGCCCAGCCGAGCGCTGTTCCCCGGAGGTGTCCGGGATAGTGGCCCGCGACGGCCGCGATGATGAGGCACTGGGTGCCGTGCGTGCCGACTCCGGCAAGGACCAGCATGAAGTAGACGATGGCGACCGGCGGCCCGGTGACCAGGACCATCAGTGCACCGGCGGCGACGGCGGCCGCGGCGATGGCGGTGGGCACCGGTCCGAAGCGGGTCCCGGCCCAGGCGGTGATGACCGAACCGGCCACTGCACCCAGGTTCAGTGCCAGGGCGAAGGTCAGGGCAGAGCCCAGGTTGTAGCCGGCAAGCTGCATGAGGTTGGGCAACCAGGTGCCCAGCCCGTACCAGGCAAAGAGCGTGGCAATGGTGGCCACGGCGAACAGCAGGCTGATGCCCAGGTAGGGGGCACGGAGCAGGGACGAGAACCCGCTCGGCTCTTCACCCGCCTTGCCCTTGCCGGCGGCCTTGCGGGCAGCCTTTTCCTGGGAGGTAACAGGGGCCAGCGTCTCCGGCAGGTATTTGAGTCCCAGCGGCACCACAACGAGCAGTGCCAGGACAGCCACAAGGAACATCGATTCCCAGCCAAACGCCGGGATGAGCTGGATGCCAACAAGGGCGGCGATGGATCCGCCGATCGGGACGCCGGACATCATCAGGGTGGCGATAATCGACCGCCATTTGGCGGGGACGAGTTCTGCGACCAGTGCATTCGCGGAGGGCACCAGGCCGCCGAGCCCGATGCCGGCAAGGAGCCGCAGGGCGCCGAAGATGGCTGCATTGGGGGCGAACGCGCACAGCACGGTGAAGACTGAGAAGACGATCGCGCAACCAAGGATGGTGCGGCGGCGGCCCCATGAGTCCGCCATGCGGCCGGCGAAGATTGCCCCGATCATCATGCCGACAAAGGCCATGGACCCGATGGTTCCGGCGGTGGCCTTGGTCAGGCCCCAGCCGGTCTCGGCAATCAACGAGGACTGGACGGTGCCGTACACGATGAGGTCATAGCCATCGAAGACCACCAGAAGCCAGCAGACGAGGACGGCCGCAGCCGAGCCTTTGGAGAACCGCGTGACGGGACCGTCAACGGAAGCTGGGCCAGCAGTCCCCGGCGAGGACCGGTGCGGCGCTGCAGCGGGAAGTATGTGATTCATCCCACTACTGTCATGGCGGCCGAAGATGAACCACAATACAATTCTGATGTGCAGAATAATCCCAGTCCGCGGCCAGCGGCCACTCAGTCGTCCAAGCCGGCCCGGAAGCCCATCCAGAAGCGGCCTACCTACTCCATCGAGGCGGTGGACAATGCGCTTGTGCTTCTGCAGCTTCTCCGTGACGGCGGTACGCTGCGGCTCAAGGATGCAGCCCAGGAGCTGGGGGTAGCGCCGTCCACCGCCCACCGCCTGCTGGCCATGCTGGTGTACAGGGGTTTTGCCATCCAGGATGAGACCCGACGTTATGTGCCCGGCCCTGCCATGGGCGTGGGTCCGGCTGGGCTGTCCTGGACCAGGTTGCTCCGCTCGCTCGCCCAGCCGCACATGGAGCTGCTCTCCGCCCGGCTCAACGAGACCGTCAACCTTATGGTGCGAGTGGGTACGAAAGTGCGGTTCCTGGCCACGGTAGAGGGCAGTAATGTGCTGCGGATAGGCGACCGGCAGGGAACGGTGATGCCTGCCGATAAGACGTCCGGCGGCAAGGTCATGCTCGCCGAGCTCGAGCCCCCCATGATTGAGCAGCTCTTCCGCAGCAACAACGCCGAAATCGGCGGCGACACTATTCCCCTGTCCGACTATCCGGCATTCCTGCGCGAGCTTGAGAGCATCCGGACCAACGGGTTCGCCGCCAATTTTGAAGGCACCGAAGAGGGTGTGAGTGCCCTGGGGATGGCACTGCACAACCGGCACGGGCACGTTGTCGGCGCTCTCAGCGTGGCTACGCCCGCCACCCGCTTCCGAAAGGTGTTCGATGCCGGGCTCGTCCCTGCCCTGCGCGAAACCTGCCGGCAGCTGGAAATCGACATTGCTGCCAATCCGGCTGATCCGGACTGAGGCAACATCAGGCTGAGTTTAATTCTGGCTGGCAGAATATGTTGGGGGTCACAACGCCGCGTCCGTAGAGTCTGACTACGCCGAAATACCGTTTTGAACTTGAAGGAGGCCGACGTGTCCATCAGCGCCGAGAACACGACCCACGAATCAGTGGCCGCCAGCCACGCTTTGCCGGAGCCGACGCCTGAAGAGGCGGCGCAGTTGGAGCAGCTGTACGCGGACTTCGAGACGGAGAACCTGATTCCGTTGTGGACGGAGATCGGGGATCTGATGCCGATGGTTCCCTCTCCCAAGGCTGTGCCGCATGTGTGGCGGTGGAGCGACCTGTATCCGCTGGCCGCCCGTGCCGGTGACCTGGTGCCGGTGGGGCGTGGCGGCGAACGCCGCGCCATCGCCCTGGCGAACCCGGGACTTGCCGGGACCCCGTACGCCACCCCGACGCTGTGGGCTGCGATCCAGTACCTCGGTGGCCGCGAGACGGCACCGGAGCACCGCCACTCCCAGAACGCGTTCCGGTTCGTGGTGGAGGGCGAGGGTGTGTGGACGGTGGTGAACGGGGATCCGGTCCGGATGTCCCGCGGGGATTTCCTGCTGACCCCGGGCTGGAACTTCCACGGCCACCACAACGATACCGATGAGCCGATGGCCTGGATCGACGGCCTGGACATCCCGTTTGTGCACTACGCCGACGCCGGGTTCTTCGAGTTCGGCACCGAACGCGTCACTGACGAAGCCACCCCGGACATTTCCCGCTCCGAGCGGCTCTGGGCCCACCCGGGCCTGCGCCCGCTCTCGGGGCTCCAGGACACGGTCAACTCCCCCATCGCCGCGTACCGGTGGGAACACACCGACGCGGCGCTGCGTGAGCAGCTCCTGCTCGAGGACGAGGGCCACCCGGCCACCGTCTCCCAGGGCCACGCCGCCGTCCGGTATTCGAACCCCACCACGGGCGGGGATGTGATGCCCACCATCCGGGCCGAGTTCCACCGCCTCCGCGCCGGGGCCACCACCGAGCCGCTGCGTGAGGTGGGCTCCAGCGTCTGGCAGGTCTTCGAAGGCACCGGCACCGTGGTCCTGAACGGCGAGGTCAAGACCCTGGCCAAGGGCGACCTGTTTGTGGTCCCGTCCTGGCAGGAATGGTCCCTGAACGCCGGAACCGAATTCGATTTGTTCCGCTTCAGCGACGCCCCTATCTTTGAACGGCTGAACTTCAACCGCACCTACACCGAAGGACGCAAGAACGCATGAAACTCCTGACACTCCGCCTCTCGAATGAGGGAACAACTGTAACGAAGGCTGTCCGCCAGGACGGGACCACCCTCACCGAGATCGACGGGTTCTCCGACGTCGGAGCGCTCCTGAAGGACTCCGCGTGGGAGTCCATCGCCGCCGCAGCCTCCGGTGCGACCCACCCGCTCGAGGGCGCAGACCTCGACGCCGTGGTTCCCGCGCCGGGCAAGATCATCTGCGTGGGCCACAACTACCGCAACCACATCAAGGAAATGGGCCGGGAAGTCCCCGAGTACCCCACCCTGTTCGCCAAGTACGCCGAGTCCCTTATCGGACCCAACGATGACCTGGCCCTCCCGCAGGAATCCGACACCGTGGACTGGGAGTCCGAACTCGCCGTCGTCATCGGCAAGACCGGCCGCCGCATCAGCGAAGCGGACGCCAAGGACCACATCGCCGGCTACGCGGTCCTGAACGATGTGTCCATGCGCGACTACCAGTTCCGCACCGTCCAGTGGCTCCAGGGCAAGACGTGGGAAAAGTCCACCCCGTTCGGCCCGGCCCTGGTCACGAAGGATGAGTTCAGCGGCGGACTGATGACCACCGCCGTCGATGGTGAAGTCCAGCAGTCCACGCCCACCAGCGACGTCGTCTTCACGCCGGAGTTCCTGGTCTCCTACATCTCCACGATCATCACCCTGAACCCGGGCGACGTCATCGCCACCGGCACCCCGGGAGGTGTGGGCCACGCCCAGGACCCCAAGCGCTACCTGCAGGAAGGCCAGCTCCTGGTCACCACCATCGAGGGCCTGGGCCAGCTGAACAACCGCGTGGTCAAGGAAGCCTGATGGTGGCCCGCCAGGACCAGACGACGGACCCGGAACTGCTCGACGCGCTGCTCCAGGCCCGCCGCGGGACCGCGTTCTTCGCCCGCAAGCTCAACGAGCTCACCGATGCCGAACTCGACGGACCCTCGCTGCTGCCCGGCTGGAACCGCCGGCACGTGGCCGCGCACATCGGCTACAACGCCCGCGCCATCGCCCGGCTCATCGAATGGGCCGGCACCGGGGTGGAAACACCCATGTACGCGTCCACTGATGTACGGGACCACGAGATCAGCTTCGGGGCGACCCTGTCCCCGATCGCGCTGCGGAACCTGTTCGACCACTCCGCCGTGCACCTGAACGTCGAATGGCGGGACCTCCCGGCAGAGGCCTGGCACCACACGGTCCGCACCATCCAGGGCCGCGAAGTCCCGGCCACCGAAACCGTGTGGATGCGCAGCCGCGAAGTCTGGGCCCACGCCGTGGACCTGGACAACGGAGCAACCTTCGCCGACATCCCCGAACCCGTCCTCGAAGGGCTCCTGCGCGACATCACCGGAGCGTGGAAAACCCGCGGCACCGACACCGGACTCCTCATCAAGGTAGACGGTGCAGGCGCCGGCACGGACCAGACGCTCGGCGACACCACCACCCAAGACCCTACGGTCATCAGCGGGCCCCTGCCCGGCCTCGTCCAATGGGCCACCGGACGAGGCACCCACGGCGTCACCGCAACACACAACGGAGCGCCGCTGGCCGAAACACCCGCAGCCCCCAAATGGATCTGAGCCGGTTGGATCTGAGCCAGTGACCTTCGGGTCGCCCCAACAGCACGAATAGCCAGGAAAAACGGAACAGCGGCGGGATATCCCGCCGCTGTTCCGCGTTGTTCTTCCCGGCAGTACGCTGGATGAATCTTCCGGGAGCCCAGCCATGCCAGAACTTGATGAACTCTTGACGTCCGGGCGCGAAGCCTTCGTCCGCCGGGACTGGGCCGCGGCGAACAGCAACCTGGCCGCCGCCCGGGCCAACTCCCACCTCGCAACGGGCGACCTTGATGCTCTTGCCAGTTCGGCCTGGTGGCTGGGGAACGTGCCGGAATCGCTGGCGGTGTCCGAGGAGCTCTACCGCCATCTTGCCGGGGAGGGCGACCACACCGGGGCGGCCATGACCGCGATTGAACTGTCGCTTCGCTGGAGCACCCGCGGGGACCTCGCCGTCGCTTCAGGCTGGCTCAACCGTGCACGCCGGATGCTGGCAGGCCGGGAACACGATCCGGAGTATGGCTACCTGCTGTACATGGAGGCGTCCATGTCCCTGGACTTCGAGCCCGACCAGGGGACCGCAGCGCTGGCGGCCCGCGGGGTGGAGGCCCTGTCGCACGGATTCGATGATCCTGCCCTGCGGTGCTTCGCACGGGTTCTGTCCGGCATTGTCCTGGTGCGCGACGGGCGCACCGAGGCCGGCTTCAACGAATTCGATGAGGCGATGCTTCCGGTCCTGGCAGGGCAGGTACCGCCGGAGTGGGCCGGGGACATCTACTGCACGGTGGTCCATCTTTGCCACGCGCTGGGAGACTTCGCCCGAATGCGCGCCTGGACCCGCGCGCTGGAACAGTGGGCTGCCGGTATCTCCACTACGTTTGTCTACGCCCATGTCACCCGCGTCCATGAACTTCAGCTCCTCAGCACCGAAGGTAAATGGGAGGCCGTCCTGGCCGAAATCGGGCCGCTGAGCGACAAACTGGCCACAGCGCACGGCTGGATGGCAGGCGCCGGTTTCTATGAGCTGGGTGAGATCCGGCGGCTCCGCGGTGACGCCGCAGGGGCACGGGATGCGTACGCCCGTTCCCGCGGGACCGGCGTGGAGCCCCAGCCCGGCGAAGCCCTGCTCCGCTACGCCGCCGGGGAACGCCACGAGGCCCTGGAGCAGCTCCGAATCGCGCTGGCAGAAACCAGTCCGCTGGAGCGGGTAAGGCTGCTGCTCCCCGCAACTGAACTGGCCCTCGCCAGCGGTCAACAGAATCGTGCCGCAGCGTACTGCTCCGAACTTGAACAGACTGCAGTGCGCTTCGCCTCCCCCGGCCTGCGTGCCTGGGCACACCACGCCAAGGCGCTGGTCCTGCTGTCAGCAGGCAGGGCACGGGATGCCTTGACGGCAGTCGAGGCCGCGGCCCGGATCTACCGCGAGCAGCGGGCTCGGTACGGGACGGCCCGGCTCCACGAACTGGCGGCGTCGTGCCGGATGCAACTTGGAGAGGCGGAAGCGGCCACAGCGGACCGGGCCACGGCGTTGGCCATCTACCGGCAGCTGGGGGCAGTCCCCGACGTGAGGCGGCTCGACGCCGAGGCGCCGGGCGGCCTTACGGCACGCGAAGCCGAAGTCCTGGCACTGGTCTGCGGCGGGACCAGCAACCGCCAGATCGCCCAATCGCTGGTCATCAGCGAAAAGACCGTGGGCCGCCACCTCGCGAACATTTTCATGAAGATCGGCGTCACGTCACGAACCGCCGCCGCCGGCTGGGCACGAGCCCACGGACTCGCATAGCGCACGACGCCGTCCTGCACCGAAGGCACGCCGCTGGCCCGCCGTCGTCGTACTTTTTCGCCTCCCCCGCAGCACCGGAAGGGCCGTATGCCTACATCATTCGCCCCATCCCGGCAGTGCAAGATGCATCACCTGCCCGACGCGGCGGCCGTGGCCCCGGGAATAACGTCAGGGTAGCCGGAAGGACCGGCGCGGATTGAGGGGAAAGGCAGAATCATGACCACATACGAGGCAGAGGCTGACGTCAGCACGGACAGCGCAGCGGTGGAGGCCGCGGCGCAACGGCTGCTGGGCGTCCTCAACGACGGTTCCACGGCCGTCCTGGCCAGCATCGGCCATCAGACCGGGCTCTTTGACACGCTGGCCCAGCTGCCCCCGGCGAGCAGCGAGCAGATCGCCGACGCCGCCGGGCTGGACGAGCGGTATGTCCGTGAGTGGCTCGGCGGCATGGTTACGGCCAAGTTCATCGACTACGCTCCCGGCGCACGGACGTACTTCCTGCGCCGGGAGTACGTCCCCAGCGTCAGCGGTCCGGGCGCGGAGAATATCGCGCGGACGCTGACATACATCACCCTGATGGGCGAAGTGGCCGGCAAAATAGCGGGCAAGTTCAGGACCGGCGGCGGACTGGACTATGCCGAGTACCCGGACTTCATCCAGATCCAGGCGGCGGACAGCGGCTCCGTTCACGACGCTTCACTGGTGGAGCTCATTCTTCCCCTGACGGACCGGATAGATGCCCTGCGGGCGGGCATTGACGTCGCCGACATTGGGTGCGGAGCCGGGCACGCCGTGAACCTGATGGCGCAGGCCTTCCCGCGGAGCAGCTTCGTTGGCTACGACTTTGTCGAAGCAGCCCTGGCCGTGGGGCGCGCGGAGGCGCACCGGCTGGGCTTGTCCAACGTGCGCTTCGAACAGCGTGACGCGGCCACCCTTGACCAGGGCGAATGCTTTGACCTGGTGACGGTTTTCGATGCCGTGCATGACCAGGCCCACCCCGCCGCTGTCCTCCGCAACATTTGGCAGGCCCTCCGGCCGGGAGGCACGTTCCTGATGGTGGACATGAAAGCCTCCAGCCGGTTGGAGGAGAACATCGACCTGCCGTGGGCGGCCTTCCTGTACGCGATCTCCACGACGCACTGCATGTCGGTTTCACTCGCCCAGGGAGGGGACGCGCTGGGCACCGTCTGGGGTGTCCAGTTGGCGGAGGCCATGCTCCGGGAAGCCGGCTTCGGCGACGTGCAGGTGGTGGACCTGGCCGAGGATCCGTTCAACGCCTACTTCGTGGCCAGGAAGCACACCGCCTGACTCAGGTAGCGGAATCGGGCGCAGCAGCCTCGCCGGCGCCGTTGACGTTCACGAGCCAGGCCGTCCCGAACCGGTCCGTGCACATGCCGAAGACGTCACCCCACGGCGCCGGCTCCAGCGGAACGGCCACTGTGCCGCCGTCGCCTGAAAGCTTGTCCCAGTAGCCGCGCAATTCGGCTTCGTCATCGCCGCTGAGCGAGATCGAAATGGTGCTGCCGGGTGAGTAGTCCATGGTGTTGGGAGTGTCAGCCCCCATCAGGACCAAGCCGTTGGTGGTGGTCAGCATGCCGTGCATGATCTTGTCCGCCTCGGAAGGATCTTCACTGGCGTGGAACTCCCCGAAGGTGCTGAGGGCCAGTTCGCCGCCGAAGACGGAATGGTAGAAGGTCATCGCCTCCCGGGCGTTGTCGCGGAAGCCAAGGTAGGGGTTGAGCGTCGTTGGCATGGCCGATTCTCCTTGCAGGACGGAACAGCTTCGGAATGGAACAGTCAACATCCTGCCGCACTTCAGGCCCGGTTCATAGGGTCGCCGGCCCCGGGTTCCCCCCAGTTCACGGCACGAAGCGGTACCCCATCCCGGGTTCGGTGAGGAGATGGCGGGGGTTGCCAGGGTGGTCCTCGAGCTTCCGCCGCAACTGTGCCATGTACACCCGCAGATAGTTGGCCTCCGTTTGGTAGGCCGGTCCCCAGACGTCGAGGAGCAGCTGCTGCTGGGTGACCAACCGGCCGGGGTTCCGAACGAGCAGCTCCAGGATGTTCCACTCCGTCGGCGTCAGGCGGACCACCGCCCCATCCCTTGTGACACGCCGCTGTACAAGGTCGACAGTGAAGGAGGATGCGGCCACGGTGGGGGCGGAGTCGGGCTCCGGCACACGGCGGAGGAGCGCCCGCAGCCGGGCCAGGAGCTCGTCCAGTCCGAACGGCTTGGTGATGTAGTCGTCTGCGCCGGCGTCGAGGGCATCGACTTTGTCCGACGAGCCGTGGCGCGCGGACAGAACCAGCACCGGCAGGGTGCTCCACCGGCGGAGTTCGCACAGGACGTCTGCTCCGTCCCGGTCAGGCAGGCCGAGGTCCAGGATCATCACGTCGGGCGGACGGTGGGATGCGGCACGCAGGGCAGTGCCGCCGTCGGCCGCTGTGTCCACGGCGTAGCCGTGGGCCTGGAGCGTGATCCGGAGGGCCTTCAGCAGGTGGGGGTCGTCGTCAACCACGAGGACACGTGTGCGGGCGCCGGCCGGAGCATCCGCGCTCACCCGGCCTCCCGCCGTGACTGGCCGGCGGCGTGGCGCGCGCCCCGCGAGCCGGTGGAAAGGGCCAGCCTGATCACCATGGTCAGTCCGCCGCCGGGGGTCTCCTCTGCAGCCAGCGTGCCGCCCATGGCTTTGACAAAGCCGTCGGCGACGGCCAGGCCCAGTCCCACCCCCGTGGCCTGGGGCCTGTCGTGAAGCCGCTGGAACGGTTGGAAGATGTCGAGCACCTTCCGGGCGGGCACGCCGGCGCCGTGGTCGATGATCCGCAGCTCACCGGAAGGATAGCCGTCCAGGGTGGCTGTGCCCATGCCGTCGGAAGCGCCGGTGATGGTAATGCCGGAATCAGGAGCGTATTTGACGGCATTTTCGACGATGTTGGCGATGACCCGCTCCAGCAGGACAGGGTCTGCCTCCACGGTGGGCATGTTGGCGGGCAGTTCCACCCGGGCAGAACCGTCCGGGAGCCCGCGGAGGGCCGGAGCCACAACATCGCCCCACCGTACGGGGCCGAGCAGCGGCCGCACCGAATCGGCGGTGATCCTCGACATATCCAGCAGGTTGCCCACCAGCTGGTCCAGGCGGTCCGTGCACTCATCGATGGTCTCCAACAGCTCCCTCTCCTCCTCGGCTGTATACGTCACGGTCCGCTGCAGCAAGCCACCGGCCGCGAGCTTGATCCCGGCCAGCGGCGTTCGCAGATCATGGGAGACAGCCCGCAGGATGGCTGTGCGCATGGTGTTCCCTTCCGCCAGCCGCAGTATCTCCCGGCGGCTCACGGCCAGCTGGCGGCGTTCCAGCTGGGCCTTGACGTGGACCGCGAACGCACCCAGCAGCCTGCTTTCCGTGGCCGGCACCTCCCGGCCGAACAGCACAAGGCGGGTGTCGTCGTCCACCGGCTCCGCAGTCCCGGGGGCGCCGGTGGCGCCGGGCCACCACGCGGTGGTGTCCCCGGCCCCGGCCACCAAGCGCCAGACCCGCCCGTCGGCAGCCGGACCGGGTGCCGTGGAAGAGTCCGACGACGGTGCGTCACCGGCCGCCTGACTGTCCCGGCTGCTGAAGACACCGGCGCCCGTTGCACCAAACACGTCCAGCGCCTCCGCCAGGATTCCTTCAAGCGTGTCCTCGGAACGGGAGGCACCCAAAGCGAGATCCCCCAGGGTCGCGGCCTCCGCGTGGGACCGGGCGGCTTCCTTGGACCGGCGGGCGGACCGGTCCACCACCCCGGCGACTGCCACGGACACACCCACGAAGATGCCCAAGGACAGGAGG
This sequence comes from Pseudarthrobacter sulfonivorans, assembly GCF_031454915.1. Lineage (GTDB taxonomy): Bacteria > Actinomycetota > Actinomycetes > Actinomycetales > Micrococcaceae > Arthrobacter > Arthrobacter sulfonivorans_C. Next base: position 342,106 of record NZ_JAVDRS010000005.1, read on the forward strand.
TCCTGCGGGTCGTGGATCGCCAAGTCCCCCAGCGGCGGCGTGGAGAAGTAGTTCACCAGCAGGCTGCTCCACAGCGCACCCACCACGCCAGGCCACAGCCCGCCCATCAGGGCCACCGCCACGGCGCCCGCGAGCTGGATGAGGACGGCCGTGGCAACGCTGTGGTCGAAGGCGGCGAGCAGCACCTGCAGCAGGACCGGGAGGGCGGCGGCGAGCGCGAAGCCAATGCCCACCCGTGCCCGGCCAAGGTCCGGCCGCCTGCGGGCTGGCGTCCGCCCGGAATCGGGGCGGGGAACCACGTGGACATCAATCTCCCCGGCATCGCGGACCACGCGCGCCTCCACCGTGCCGCCGGCGAGCAGCCCGGACACGAGTCCTGCAAGGGGCTTGCGGCGGGACTGGCCCACAACAAGGTGCGCTGCGCCGGACTTGCGGGCGAAGTCGAGGAGGGCCAGGGCGGGGTCCGGCGCGGAGACGGTGTGGTAGGTCCCGCCCAGTTCGAGGACCAGCCGCCGCTGGGTTTCGAGGACCTGGGGGGACTCGTCCGAAGCGCCCTCTGCGGTGCGGATGTGGACAGCCATCAGCTCGCCGCCGCCGTTCCTTTCCAGGAGGCGGGTGGCGCGGCGGATGAGCAGTTCTGCGTCGTGGCTGCCGTCGAGGCCAATGACTATCCGTTCCCGTGCCATGCGGCCATTCTCCCACCCGGATCCGGCGCTTTTACGCCGTCCGGCAGACGGCGCTGTGTTCCTTGCCATACCGGCGTTAAGGATGCGTCAAGATCGGCCTGACTGCGGCTCAAAACCAGGTGGCCGGTACTAGATTCGGCTGTGCCCGCGGTGCTGTGCTGCGGACTGAAAGGCTTTCATGACCACCATGAGCAGACCGCCGGCCGATCCCTCGGCCCTTCGTCCGACGCGGAAGGCTGCCCTCGCTAGCTGGCTGATGTTTGGCTTGGAGGACGCCAAGGGCACCCATCAGGGTCCTGGTGGCGCTGCTCCCGCCGGGGAGAAGAAGCACCACTGGTGGCAGGTGATGTGCCTGACGGGCGTGGATTACTTCTCCACGCTCGGCTACCAGCCCGCCATCGCGGCGCTCGCCGCCGGCGCCATCTCACCCCTTGCCACGCTGGTACTGGTGGCGGTGACCCTGCTGGGTGCCCTCCCGGTCTATCGCCGGGTTGCCGGCGAGAGCCACCGCGGCGAGGGATCCATCGCCATGCTGGAACGGCTGCTCCCCCGCTGGCGGGGAAAAATCCTGGTGCTCGTGCTGCTGGGTTTCGCGGCCACCGATTTCATGATCACCATGACGCTGTCCGCCGCCGACGCCACAGCCCACCTGATCGAGAACCCGTTTGCCCCGAACGTCCTGCACGGCAACGAGGTGGCCGTAACCCTGGTCCTCCTGGCACTGTTTGCCGCGGTCTTCCTGCGCGGGTTCAGGGAGGCCATCGGCGTCGCCGTGGTGCTGGTGGTGTTGTACTTGGCCCTCAATGTAGTGGTCATCACCAGGGCGCTCGGAGAGGCTGCCACCCACCCCGTCGCTGTGGGTGACTGGTGGCAGACGCTCAACACTTCACACGGGAATCCACTGATGGCGGTGGCCATCGCACTGCTGGTCTTCCCCAAGCTGGCGCTGGGACTTTCCGGCTTTGAAACCGGGGTAGCGGTCATGCCGCAGGTCCGCGGCGGTGCCGGTGACACGGAGGAGAATCCGGCCGGGCGGATCCAGGGCACGCGGCGGATGCTGACCACCGCTGCTGTGATCATGAGTTCGTTCCTGGTGACGAGCAGTTTTGTCACTGTGGTTCTGATCCCCGCGGACGAGTTCCTGCCGGGCGGGGAAGCGAACGGGCGGGCACTGGCGTTCCTTGCCCATGAATACCTGGGTGCCGGCTTCGGAACGGTGTATGACCTGAGCACCATCGCCATCCTGTGGTTCGCCGGGGCGTCGGCGATGGCTGGCCTGCTGAACCTTGTTCCCCGGTACCTGCCGCGCTACGGCATGGCACCGGAGTGGGCCAAGGCCGTCCGTCCCCTGGTTCTGGTCTTCACGCTGACAGGCTTCGTGATCACCTGGCTGTTCGAGGCCGACGTCGACGCCCAGGGCGGCGCGTACGCCACCGGCGTCCTGGTGCTGATGACCTCGGCGGCAGTGGCCGTGACGCTCTCGGCCCGCCGGCTGCAGCAGCGGAAGCGGACGTTCGGTTTCGGAGTGATCTCCGTGCTCTTTGTCTACACCACGGTCACCAACATCATTGAGCGTCCCGAAGGGATCCGGATTGCAGGTTTCTTCATCCTGGGCATCGTCAGCATCTCGCTGCTTTCGAGGGTGCTGCGTTCCTTCGAGCTCCACGCCACCCACGTGCGGCTCGATACCCAGGCGCTGGAGTTCTTGGCGGAGAACCTGACCGGGCCCATCGGCATCATTGCCCATGAACCGCTGCGCCAGTCAGCCGAGGCCTACCGGCAGAAGCTGGCGTCCGCCACCGAGGCGAGCCACTTCCCCGCCGACTGCCAGACGCTGTTCCTGGAAGTCACGGTGGACGATTCCTCCAACTTCGAGACCGAACTGGAAGTCCGGGGCGTGGTGCGGCACGGGTTTGCCGTGCTGGAAGTGCACGGCCCGGTGGTGCCCAACACCATCGCGTCAGTGCTCCTGCACATCCGCGACGTGACCGGACTGATGCCGCACGTCTACTTCCGGTGGACTGAGGGCAATCCCGCGGTGAACCTCCTGAGGTTCCTGGTGCTGGGCGAGGGTGAGATTGCCCCGGTGACGCGGGAGATCCTGCGCGAAGCCGAACCGGATGTCACGCAGCGGCCGTGGGTGCACGTGGGGTGAGCCTATGGCACCTGGGTCCACGGTTCGCCTTGCCCGGCGCGATGCCAGGTAAGCCGCGGGCCCTCCCACTCGCGGGCCACGTCCGTGAGCCAAATAGTACTGTCGGGGTCCCAGCCTGCGATGACTGTGGCCGTGCCGGAGTCGACGTGAAGTGCTCGCCCCGCGCCGCCAAGGTAGCCGAGGACCGTGAGGTGGACGGCGTCCCACTCAGCCGCCACCAGTTCCCAGTCCGGAATCACCCAGCGGCCATTGCGGCCGGTGGTGTTAAACCAGACGTGCCGGCGCGATGCCGTCACCTCCAGTGGAAACCTGCGGCACAACGACGTCCAGTCATGCGGTGTGCGGATCTCCAGGGTGCGCCCCGCACCGCGGACAGGAATGGCGGCAGCAACCTCCCACCCGAGGGAATCCTCCACAAGGTTCAACGCAGCGGGGATGCGTCCCACGGTACGGACAATGCCTTGCGGGACCGACCACCACCATCCTGACCACGGGGCGTGCGGGTCGCTCGGGCGCTCGGTCGCGGCCTGGGCCTCCTCAGCGCGTTCGCGTTGGCCCCATTCGGCCAACGGCAGATGCTTCGGCAACGGCGCCGGGTCAGCTGCCGGCCGCCAGTCGATAGCCCATTGTTCCCTCGCGCGTTCCTTTGTCCACCATTGCGCGCCAGGTAATGCCAGGACAGAGCGGGCAAGGCGCAGGAGGGCCTCCCGGATCACCGGAAGTCCCGCCAGCACATCCTCGCCGTCGGGCTCCTGCCAGTACCTTGCGGTGTCCACCGCGCGCTCCAGGGCACCCTGCACGTGCGCATCCCCAACACCTGTGACATCCAGTGCGGTGAGGGCGGCTGCCAGGTTCACGGGCGACGGCGAGGCAACTGGTGGTGCGGGCGGGCTGGAGGGTTGGGCTCCGGCGTCGTCCGGGTATCCCATAGTCAACGTCATCCGTGACGATCCGCGCCCCGAATCCAGGTCATACCCAAGCCGGAAAACCATGGTCCTGATGTCCGGGTCCAACTCCATGGCCAGCTCAAGGCACAGCCGGCGGCCCCGCGGTCCTTCCAGAAGCACTTCCCCACCCCCCGTCATCAGCCCATCCTGCCACCATTTGGGTCCTGTATCGGGTGCCCTCACGGATGCACGAATCGGTGCCGCGCCGTAGGCTCAGGGGCATGGCCAGATACTTTGATGTTCATCCCCAGGACCCCCAGCCCCGCGCGATCACGCAGGCCGTGAAGATAGTGCTCGACGGCGGCCTGATCGCCTACCCCACGGATTCCTGCTACGCGCTGGGCGCCCAGCTGGGCAACAAGGACGCGCTGGACCGGATCCGGACTATCCGCAAGCTGGACGACAAGCACCACTTCACCCTTGTCTGTAAGGACTTCGCCCAGCTGGGCCAGTTCGTGCTCATCGGAAACGATGTCTTCCGCAGCATCAAGGCGGTGACGCCCGGGAGCTATACCTTTATCCTGCCGGCCACCAAGGAAGTTCCGCGCAGGCTTCTGCATCCCAAAAAGAAGACGGTGGGCGTGCGCATCCCGGACAACCGTGTGGTGCAGGCCCTGCTGGCAGAGCTCGGCGAACCGCTCCTCTCCAGCACCCTGCTGCTCCCGGACGAGGAGGACCCGCTGACGCAGGGGTGGGAGATCAAGGAACGGCTGGACCATGAAGTGGACGCCGTCATAGACGCCGGAGACTGCGGGTCCGAGCCCACCACGGTGGTTGATTTCTCCAGCGGAGTGGCTGAGGTGGTGCGGCGCGGCACCGGGGACCCGTCCCGGTTCGAATAGCCCCTAGTCCTGCTTGCGGGCCCGGCTTGGCTGCACGCGCGGAGGCTCGCCCGGCATCTTCGGATAATCGGGCGGGAAAGGCATCTCACCGAGCCCGTTCTTCAGATCACGGTCCCACCAGCCCAGCAGCACATCAATGGTGCCGGGGTTGGCGTCCATGCCGGCCCACGGATCGCCCAGGGTTTTCAGCCGGTCCGGGACGGTGAGGATGGTGAAGTCTTTCGGGCTGATGCTTTCGAGTTCGTCCCAGGTGATGGGGCAGGACACGGGTGCGTGGGGAAGGGCGCGCGGGCTGTAGGCGCCGGCAATGGTCCGGTCCCGGTTGGCCTGGTTGAAGTCCAGGAACACCTTCTCGCCCCGTTCCTCTTTCCACCAGGCCGTGGTGACCTTCCCGGGCATACGCCGTTCAAGCTCGCGGCACGCGGCGATCACCGCATGCCGGACATCCAGGAATTCGTGCGTGGGCTTGATGGGCGCGTACACATGGAGCCCGCGGTTTCCTGACGTCTTGATGAAGCAGCCAAGGCCCGCCTCCGCGAGCACCTCCTTCAGCGCCAGCGCGGCCGGAACAGCGTCGTCGAAGTCAGTTCCCGGCTGGGGATCCAGGTCGATGCGGAGTTGGTCCGGATTGTCGGTGCTCTCCGCCCGCGACGGCCAGGGATGGAAAACAACGGTGTTCATCTGGACGGCCCAGACCGCGGCGGCCGGTTCGTCCAGGACCAGCATGGGATGGGAGCGGGCGCTCGGAAAGGTCACCTTGACCGACCGGACAAACTCCGGGGTTCCCTTGGGCGGGTTCTTCGAAAAGAACTGTTCGCCGTCGATGTTGTCCGAGTACCTCTGCAGGGCAACGGGCCGGCCGCCGTTGGCGGCAAGGAACGCCTCCCCCACGTCCACGGTGTAGCGTGCCAGGTCCAGCTTGGTCAGTCCCAGTTCCGGCCACAGGATCCTGCTGGGGCTGGAAATGCGCATTTCGCGCTCGCCGTTCGGTCCCGGGACAGTGATGGTGGTCTGTTCGCTCGCCATGGGGACAACCTACCCTGCACCGTGCGCCACGTCAGCACCCGGCGCGCAAGCCTGCCCGTGATCCGGCATCATGGACCTATGCCCGCAGTTGAATCCCCTGTCACCATCCCCGTCGGCGACCTTGAGGTCTCCGGCGTTTACGCCCGCCCGGACCACCCCTTCGCAACGCTGGTGCTGGCACACGGGGCCGGGGCCGGCATGGAGCACCCGTTTATGAGCGGCTTCACGCGCGGACTGAACGACGACGGCGTTGCCACCATGCGCTTTAACTTCCCCTACCGCGAGGCCGGCCGGAAGTTCCCGGACCGGCCGCCGGCAGCCATCGCCACCTGGCGTGCTGCCATGGAGGAAGCCGCCCGCCAGGGACAGGCCCACGGAGACGGCGGGCCCGTCTGGGCCGCCGGTAAATCGTTCGGCGGGCGCATGGCGTCCATGGCCGTCGCAGAGGGAATGGACACGGCAGGGCTGGTGTACCTCGGGTATCCCCTGCACCCGCCCGGCAAGCCTGAAAAGCTTCGTGACGGGCACCTCTACGGGCTCACGCTGCCCATGCTGTTCCTGCAGGGTTCCCGCGACACCTTCGCAACGCGGGAACTGCTGGAGGGTGTGGTGTCCCGGATCGGCACGTCAGCCGTGCTGGAGTGGGTCGAAGGCGGGGATCACTCCTTTGCGGTGGCGGGCAGGAAGCGCGACGCCGCAGAGATCGGCGCCTCCCTGGCGCCGACGGTCGCGGAATTTATCCGGACCCGCAGCTGAGCCCCGAACAGTAACGTCGTCCGCGACGGCAACCTGCGCAGGCTAAGCGGCGTCCTCGTGCCACCAGCCTTCCCAGGCGGCTGAGCTCAGCTGGCCGGTGGGGAATTCGGTCTCGCTGTTCCCGCGGCCGTCTTCACGCCGGCCGCCGTCAAACAGGAAGTTCAGGCTATTCAAAAGCAACATTGGTACGTCCCTTCGTGTGGTGGATGGACCACGTTGTCCAAGTAGGAACGAGCCTAACTGCGGGATGTTTCAGGGGGTCGACGCTACGTTTCGGCCAGGTATCGGACATCTCACGCCGTACTCCCGGCCAACAGCAGGTGGGCCGCCGTCAGCCCGGGGACGTCACATCCTGGCTTTGGTCCGCGCCGTTGCCTGCGCTGTCCACGGGTCCTCCGGCCAGGGGTGCCTGGGATAGCGGCCCCGCATCTCGGCCCGCACCTGCGCGTAGGGTCCGGACCAGAACGACGCCAGGTCATCGGTCACTGCCAGCGGCCGCCTGGCCGGCGACAGCAGATGGAACAGGACCGGCACCCTGCCGTCCACCAGCCGCGGGGTTTCGGCCCAGCCAAAGCATTCCTGCAGCTTGACCGCCACAACCGGCCGGCCGTGTTCCGCGTGTGCCCGGCCGGCCGCCGTACTGCCTGGCCCCGCACTGTCCGCCACCAAACGCTCCGACCCTGCGCTCTCCGACACGTCGGGGTAATCGATCCGGACCATCGATCCGCTCGGTACCTTCAGTGCTTCCGGTGCCAGCTCGGCCAGGCGGACCGCCTCCGGCCAGGGCAGCAACCGCCGCAAGGGGTCGGTGAGGTCTATGGTGCCGGTGGCCGCGCCGCCGGCCATCTTCCCGAGCTCCGGCCCCAGCCAGGTGTCGAGGTCAGCAAGCAGCGCGCGCTCGGAAACGTCAGGCCAGGGCGCGCCCAGTTCGCGGTGCAGCAGGGCGAGACGGCGGCGCAAGGCATCCGCCGCCGTCGACCATCCAATGATTCCCAGCCCCGCCTCGGACAGTGCGCGGGCCACCGCCCTGCGTCCATCGGCAGGTGAGGCCCGGACGGGGGTGGAGGACAGGCTGATGGCGCCCAGCCGCCGTTCCCGGCGCGCCATCACGCGGCCCTGGCTGAACTTCGCTTCGACGGTGTCGGAGAGTAGCTGCCCGGCGGCCGCCTGCGCGAGATCCGCGGTCAGCGGAGCCGCAGAGCGGATCACGGCACCGGTCCCGGCTGCGTCCCTGCCTGCCGCCCGCGACACCTCCGCAACGGCCAGCCATTCGTACCCGGACAGCGGGCTGCCCGCCGGCAGTCCTGCGCGGGTGCCGGAGGACAAGAGGTACCGCGCCGGGCCCTCCCCCGGTACGCGCCATGCGACCCGGTCCGGGAACGCCAGCGCGACGACGATCCCCAGCGCCTCCGCAGCCGTCACCGGAGCCGTGATGGCGGAACGCCCGACGGCGCCGCCCTCCTTCCGTGCGATGGTTTCCAGCCGCCTGACGTCCTCCGCCCAACGCCGGGACGCGGGCTCCTTACCGGTGCGCAGGGTCGCAAGAAGGGCCGTGAGGTCGGCACCAGGCGCCCGCTGGTCCCCTGCCACGAGGGCCACCGCTTCAGCCGCCTTGTGATGGCCCACCGCGGCGGCACCGTCCAGGAGCGCGCGGGCCAGCCGGGGATCGGCCGGAACCCGGGCCAAAGTCCTGCCCAGACCGGTGGCGTGCCCGTCGCCCCCGACGGCACCGAGTTCCCTCAGCACTTCGATGGCCTCTGCCATTGCGGCGGCCGGTGGTGCATCCGGCAGCGCCAGCCCCCGGCCGCCGGGCGATCCCCAGCAGGCCAGGGTCAGTGCGGCGCCGGTCAGATCCGCGACGGCGATCTCCGGCGTGACATGGGCCGGCGCGGCACCGTAGCTTCTCTGGTCGTAGCAGCGCACCACCCGTCCGGGCCCCTGCCGGGCGGCACGGCCGGCGCGCTGTTCTGCCGAGGCCCGGGAGCAGGAGACGGTCACCAGCCCGGACATGCCGCGGCTGGCGTCGCGGCGCGGTTCGCGGGTCAGGCCGGAATCGATGACAAGCCGGACTCCCGGCACGGTCAGGGAGGATTCGGCGAGGTCGGTGGACACGATGATCCGCGCCGGGTCACCCTGACGGCGCCCGGACACAGCGCGGTCCTGCTCGGCCGGGCCAACCTGGCCGTGGAGCTCCAGCACCTCGGTTCCGGAGGCCACCCGGCCGCGGAGCCGGCTTGCCACGTACTGCACCTCCCACGCACCTGGGACAAAAACCAGGGCATCAGTGCCGGCGTCCCGGGCCAATGCCCCGGAGTGGGCCTCGGCAGCCGTATGCGCCACATGGTCCAGGAACCCGCGTGCCACGCCACGGCCGTCCAGCCGGGGCATCGCCGCCGGAGTCCACTGGACCTCCAGCGGGTGCAGCGCTGAAGGGCAGTCGACCACGGGGGCCGCCCCGCCGCCGTCGTCCGCTGTTCCCCCGACTGCTGTTCCCCCGATAAGCGCGGCGAAGCGGGGCGCGTCCAGCGTGGCCGACATGGCCACCAGGGTCAGGTCTCCGCGGAGCTGGCGGACCTCGCTGAGCATGCCCAGCAGCAGATCGGTTTCGAGGCCGCGCTCGTGCACTTCGTCGAGGATGACGGCCCCGGTGGCTTCCAGTCCCGGGTCGTCGAGGAGCCTGCGCAGCAGGATTCCGGGCGTGACAAACTCCACCAGAGTGCCGGGCCCGGCCTGGCGCTCGCCGCGGACCGTGTAGCCGACCCGGTCACCCACCTGGCTGCCGTCGAGGACGGCCAGACGCCGGGCGGCTGCACGTGCCGCGACCCGCCTGGGCTGAGTGACCACGATGCGCGAGGCCCCCTGGGCGGGTGCGAGGTTGGCGAGGAGCGGCGGGACGAGGGTGGTTTTGCCTGTTCCGGGTGGCGCCTGCACCACTGCCGTGCCCGCCGCGCCGCCGGCACGCAGCACGGCAGACAGTTCCGCCAGCGATGCCGCGAACGCCAGGCCGGTGCTGATGGTCCCCAGGTCAAAGGCGCCCGGTATCGCGGTGTCCGCCGCGGCGGCGTGGGGGCTGCTCGATGAAGTCACCCGTCCATTGTCGCCGCAATCCGGTTACGCCGTCAGTTAGCCCTGTCAGCGCAGGCGCAGTCCAATACGTCAGACTGGAGGTCATCCATCATGAAAGCGGGACCCCCTTGATACAGCTCCAGCAGGACTCCGAAGGCTTCATCCGCATGAAGAGGCACTTTCCCGCCAGCACGCCCGTGACCATCGTCTTCAGCGACGGCTCCCAGGAGGTCTTCGCCGGCGGCAGGCTCAACGAGATCTACGACGAAGCCCTTGCGGTGTACCGGGCACAGAACCAGCTCGATGCCAAAGGCTTCTCGCGTGGCCCGCAGAAGAAGGTTCAGACCGGAATTGAGTTCGTTGCCGTCCGCCCCGGGATGGGGCAGTAACCCGCGCCGGCCATTTCAGGGTGACCGGCTGACCACCAGGGCCGAACCTCCTCCGCGCCTGACAGGCTCGGCTGCGGCAATCATGCGCCCGTGCCGGCCGAACTCGATGGCCGTGGCCGCCCCGATCTCCGCTGCCGAGGTGAAGGCGTCACCGGCAGGCACCAGCTTGTGCCCGTATGGTGCCAGCTGGCTTCCGTAAGCGGTGATGAACTCCGGCTCGGCCGTGACGTTCGCGGTGTTCCGCTGCGCGGCACGCGGAGCCGCCAGCGCCTCGGAAACGCTCATGCCCAGGTCCACCCGGTTGAGGATCGTCTGCAGGACGGTGGTGATGATGGTGGATCCCCCAGGTGAACCCAGCGCCAGGAACGGCTTGTCGTCCTTGAGGATGATGGTCGGCGACATCGAGGAGCGCGGGCGCTTGCCCGCCTCGATCCGGTTCGGGTCGGTGGGGTTGTAGACGGTGGAGAAGTCAGTCAGCTCGTTGTTGAGCAGGAACCCGCGGCCGGGAACCACAATGCCGGACCCGCCGGTCTGCTCGATAGTGAGCGTGTACTCCACCACGTTGCCCCACTGGTCGGCGACCGTCAGGTTAGTGGTGGAGATGTTTTCGGTATCCGTCTCGTCGGCGGCCGCGGCCGGCTCAACCGGGCAGGCGCCGTCGTACGATGCCACGTCTCCAGCCGCGACAGGTTTCACGGCTGCCGTCGCCGGGTCAATCTCGCAGGACCGTTCCTTGCCGAAGAGCGGGTCGGTGAGCGCATCCGTGGGGACGTCAATAAAGGCGGGGTCGCCGACGTACTTTCCACGGTCCGCAAAGGCGAGGGCACTCGCCTCGAGGTAATGGTGCAGGGCGCCTGGGTTGGTGCCGTCCATCTGGCCCATCTCTGCGAGGTTGAACGTCTCCAGGATGTTCAGCGCTTCGCCGACTGTGGTGCCGCCGCTGCTGGACGGCGCCATGCCATAGACGTCGTAGCCGCGGTACTCAACGTGCGAGGGTTCCTGGTCCAGCGTCTCATACGCCGCGAGGTCCGCCGTGGTCAGGTAGCCGGGAAGGGCCGGGATGCTGGTGGGCGGATCAGTGACAGGCGGCACCCAGGCGGGGTCCTTCGGCGGCGCCTGCACGGTGGCTTCCATCTCCTCGGCGAGCGGGCCGCCGTAGAAGGCGTCAGGGCCCTCCTTGGCGAGGAGGAGGTACGTATCGGCGAGGTCCGGGTTGCGGAAGACGCTTCCGACGGCGGGCGCGTCGCCACCCGGCAGGAAGAGGCTGCGCGTGGGAGTAAACGCGGAGAACCGGACCTTGTTGTCCAGGGTCTGCTGGCGGAACGTCTCGTCCACTGCGAAGCCCTCACGGGCCACTTCGATGGCCGGTTCGAGGGCTTCGCCCAGGTCCAGGGTGCCCCACCGCTGCAATGCCCGTTCCCAGGTGGCCGGCGTGCCGGGAACTCCTACAGAGACACCGCTGGAGACGAGCTCGGCAAAGGAGTAGGCCGCCCCGGTTGCCGGATTCACGAACGCGTCCGTTGGCATGGTCGCCGGGGCCGTTTCGCGGCCATCGATGGTCTGTACCTCGCCGGTTTTTGCGTCGTAGAAGACGAAATAGCCGCCACCGCCGATCCCGGCGCTGTACGGCTCGGTGACGCCCAGGGTTGCGGCTGCGGCCACGGCGGCATCTGCTGCGTTGCCGCCCTCGCGGAGAACCTCGATCGCAGCTGCCGAAGCGTCTGGGTCGACGGTACTCACAGCTCCGCCGTACCCAATAGCCGTCGGGGTTTTGTCATCCTTCCGCGAGTCTGCGAAGGCGGGCGTGCTGACGGCTCCCGCCGTCACGCTGAGTGCCAGAACTGCCGTCACGGCAGCCATCTGACGTCGCAAAGTAGGCATGATGCTCCCTCGTCAGAGTCCTGCGGAGTGTAGTTTTCGTCACGTTACTCCGGCCGTTTGTGACTCTCAAGGCTTGATTATTTGCTGCCTGCCTCCGTGTCAGAGCGGGGTTTCGGTCGCCGCAGTGGCGGTGTCTGCCGGCGAGCGCCGGCGGCGGCTTGCCAGCAGGAAGGGCACCGCGAACAGTTCGATCACACCGCTGAAAGCCAGAGACAGGGGGTAGCCGTAGACGTCGGCTGCGCGGCCCATCAGCGGCTGTACCACGATGCCGCCGCTGGATCCCATCAGTGAATCAAAACTGAGCACCGTAGCCCGTTGCTTCGAGGAAATCATGTCGTTGAGGTAGGCCTGCCGCACCGGGGTGGCCGCCGCCATGACCAGTGCCCAGAGGGTGAGCAGCAAAAGCGCCACCCAGAACAGACGCGTGAATCCCAGCCCCACCAGGATCAGCCCACCCATGCCGCTGGTCGCCACCAGCACCGTAGTCCTTTTGCGCACCAGGCGCCGGAGTGTGGGGGCCAGCCAGCCGCCCACCACCTGCGCGCCGGCCACAATAGCCGCCGCGAGGCCGGCAACGGAGTATGCACGGGGATCTCCGAAGAGTTCGAGCAGGAAGGGCTGCAACGCGTAGAACACGTAGATACCGACGCCGGCGCTGAAGGGCGCCGCAAGCATGATGTAACGCACGGGCGGGTTCTTCAGGCCGCTGTCGATGGACGCGGTCAGTACCGCCCTGGTTGCCTCCAATGGATGGGAGGAGCGTTCCGGCGTAAACCCGACATCGCGCATCAGGAGGAACGCAACGCCAAACATCGCCATGAGCACCCCGACGCGCAACAGGAAGGGCACGCCAAGGTCCGTGACCTGGGCGATCACGCCGCCGGCCGCCGAGCCCACCAGCATCGCGATACCGGCCACCATCTGCCCCCGCCCCAGGACCGTCTCCAGGTCCCCCTCGTAGGCCGTGAAGTGCAAAGCGTCGACGAGCCAGGCCTCGACGGCCCCGGAGAAGAACGTAAAGCCCAGGCCCAGGAGCACAGACACCACCGCCCACGCCCAGAAGGGTGCGGACAGCTGCCAGAGGAGGTAGTAAAGGTAGGTGGACGCGGCAAGGGTCACCGTCCCCAGGAGGAAGGACGTCCGCCGCCCCCACCCGTCGGCGATGACCCCGGTGGGTACTTCGAACAGCACCATGCCCGCGGTAAAAAACGCGTTGGCCGCGAAGGCTTCCAGGTTGCTGAGCCCGGCATCCAGCAGGAAGAGCGTGTTGATTCCCCAGATGAATGAGGCCGCAAGGGTATTGCCCAGCGTCAGGGTGAGGTAGATGCGCTGGATTTTGCGCGCGGCGGCATTCATGGCGCAGCGCTTATCAGGTGCTGGGCACCGGCTCGTGCCGCAGGTAGCGGCGGCGGAACCGGCCGGTACCGGCGGTGAGCGCCCGCAGTTCCACGGCGTAGCGCAGGAGTTCCTGGTCCGGAACGTCGGCGCTGATTTCGGTCACCTCGCCGTCGGCGGAGGCTGTTCCGGTTAGCCGGCCGCGGCGGCCGGACAGGTCGCTCATGACGGCGCCCACGTGCTCGTCCGAGACGGTGATGCTCACCGAGGAGACGGGCTCGAGCAGCTGGATGCGTCCCGCCGCGGCGGCCTCCCGGAGCGCCAGGGCCCCCGCCGCCTGGAACGCGGCATCGGACGAGTCAACACTGTGGGCCTTTCCGCCCACCAGCGTCACACGCAGGTCAACCACCGGGAAGCCGGCGGCCAGGCCCTTCTGCATCTGGGCCCGGACGCCCTTCTCCACCGAGGAGATGAATGTCCCGGGAATCACCCCGCCCACCGTCTTGTCCACAAATTCGAAGCCGCCCCCGCGCCCCAGAGGTTCCACGTTGATGTCGCAGACCGCATATTGCCCGTGTCCGCCGGACTGCTTGACGTGCCGGCCGTGGCCCGCGGCGGGCCCGGCGAAGGTTTCCCGCAGCGGCGTCACCACGTCCTGGGTGTGCAGCTTCACCCCCTGTTCCCGGAGCCTGTCCAGCACCACGTCGGCGTGGGCTTCGCCCATGCACCACAGGATCAGCTGGTGCGTTTCGGCGTTCCGCTCCACCCGGAGGGTGGGATCCCCCGCGGCCACTTTCGCCAGGCTCCGCGACAGGGCATCTTCGTCGCTGCGCGAGTCCGCCTCGACGGCTACGGGCATCAGCGGCTCGGGCATCTCCCACGTGGAGAGCAGCAGCGGCTGTTCCCTTGCAGAGATGGTGTCGCCTGTCTCGGCGCTTCCCAGTTTGGCCAGCGCACAGATGTCGCCGGCAACGCAGTGCGCCACGGGCCGGAGGTTGGCGCCCAGCGGGGAATACAGATGCGTTACCCGCTCGTCCGTGTCATGGTCCTGGTGGCCGCGGTCCGCCAGTCCGTGGCCGGCAACATGCACGGGGGTGTCCTCATGCAATGTCCCCGAAAATACCCGGACCAGGCAGACCCGGCCGAGGAAAGGATCGACGGTGGTGCGGACCACCTCCGCGGCCAAGGGGCCGGAGGGATCACACGAAAGTTCTCCTGCAGGAGAGCCGGCCAGGTCGGTCACGTCAGGCAGGCCGCGCTCGAGCGGGGAGGGAAATGCCCTGGTCAGGACTTCCATCAGTTCGGCGGCGCCCAGCCCGGTGACTGCCGAGGTGGGCAGGACCGGGAAAAATGAACCGCGGGCGACGGCGGTCTCCAGGTCCGTGACCAGGACATCAGTATCGATATCCTCGCCGCCGAGGTAGCGGTCCATGAGGGTCTCGTCCTCGCTTTCGGCAATGATCCCTTCGATGAGCTGGCCCCGTGCGGCTTCGGATGCTCCAATCTCGCCGGGTCCTGCATCGCGCGGAGTGCCGGGCTCCCCTTCCGAGTAGTCAGAGACCGTCCCCTGCAGCAATCCCAGCAGACCTGTCATCTCGCCGGCCGCCCGGACCGGGACGTAGAGCGGAACCACCGAATCGCCGAAAGCCTGCTGGCAGGCGGCCAGGACGCCGTCGTAGTCCGCCCTGGGGTGGTCAACCCGGGTGATGGCCACGGCACGCGGCATCCCCACGTGCTCGCATTCTCCCCACAGCGCGGTGGTGGTGGCGTCGATGCCGTCCACGGCCGAGACAACAAAGAGGGCCGCGTCCGCCGCCCGCAGCCCTGCCCGCAATTCGCCGATGAAGTCCGGATAGCCCGGTGTGTCCAGCAGGTTCACCTTGATGTCGTTGATGAGCAGCGGCACCACCGCCAGCCCCACCGAGCGCTGCTGCCGGACGGCGGCCGAGTCCGAGTCACTGACGGTGGTTCCCTCGGCGATGGAACCCTTGCGGGAGATCATGCCGTGGGCGGCGAGCAGTGCCTCGATCAGCAGGGTCTTCCCTGCACCCGAATGCCCGATGAGCGCCACATTCCGCACCTGGGCCGGACTGTCTGCCGCAATGCCGGCCGCAGCGTCTCCCCGCCGCGACTCCGGTCCGCCCCGCCCCGGTATCCGTGCTGTGTCCTTTGCGCCTTTCACTGACATGGGAACCTCCTGGCGTCGTGCCGTGCACCGGGCCGAATCGTGTCCTTTGATTCGACACCCTTGCGGACTGAACAGCAAGAGTGTTCCCTGTGTCGGAGAATCCGCCCCGGAGGATAATGGCAGCGGAGACACCGGCCTGAGGAGGTCCGTATGCCAGCGCCACCCCGCATCACGGTGGAGGTTCCCGTCCTCAGGGTCGGGGACGGCCCGGCTGACTACGAAGGGTTGGGCAGCTTTGTCCAGGCGTTACGCCGGCCGCAGGGGCTGCACCTGACCCTGCTGCATGTGGGCATCCTGGCAGACTTCGCCCAGGACATCGAGGACTGGACCAAGGGCAACACCGCCGCAGGCAGCGCCATCCAGGCCACGGTGCACTGGCTGCAGGCGCTGCCGGAACTGGAAGGCTTCGCCGGCAGCTCGGACCGGCTGATCGTGCTGGGCGGCGGCAGCATCGCCGGGCTGGAAGTGGCTGTACCGCAGCACGTGATGGACTATCAGGTTTCCCTGGTGCAGGGACTGCATGAGCTGCTGGACGGGCTCCTCGTGGACAACGTGGACGACTTCATTCTCAGCTCACCTGCCCTTGGCTTCCGGTACCCTCACTGGGTGCCCCATGTTGCCGTGGGCCAGCCGCCGTCCCATGCACGGGGGCCGTGGAGTATTTCCCCGCTGGCGGTGGAGTGCGGGCCGTCACGGATCAGGAATGGGCAGTTCCTGCCCACGGGCGACTGAAGTCACCGGCATTGGCTGGCCGTTAATTAGGTCACACGATTGGGTCTTTTTGATCCGGACGCACAGGGTTACCGTGGGCAGAGGGAGCCGCCCGTCCGGGCAGCCTGAACACGGAGGATTCCTATGACAACGCACGTCGCCGACTGCAGTGTTTCCAACTGTTCGTTCAACGACCACTCCCACTGCAACGCCGCCGCAATCACGGTGGGCGGTGCCGAAGACCACGCATCCTGCGCCACGTTCATCGACACAGGCATGCACGGCGGCCTGCCCAAGGTCCTGGCCGACGTCGGAGCGTGCCAGCGTTCGGAGTGCGTTCACAACGAACACCTGATGTGCAACGCACCCGAGGTCCACGTAGGCCCCGGCCGCGACAACGCGGACTGCCTCACCTACGCACACACGTAAAGACCACCACGCAAGTCAAGAGGACGACGCCGGGAAGGCGAATTCAGGGGGTCGTTGCAACACCGTTGGTGTTAGTTGGTCAAGAGTAGGTCACGCAGGCGCTCGGCTGGGGTATCCCAGTCGAGCGTTTT
>NZ_JAVDRS010000006.1:0-311758 GCF_031454915.1 Pseudarthrobacter sulfonivorans
ACCTCCGTGGCCGTGAAGATGTCAGATACCTCCACTAAGCCCCGGGGGCCCTCCTCACTTCAAGACTGATGTCACCAAGCTCATGGCCAAGTACACCTAGCTGCTGTACAGCCCGGTGATCTCCGCTTCAAAATCACTGACGACGGCGGCCCTCTTGAGTTTGAGGGAGGGCGTCAGATGACCGGACTCTTCCGTGAGCGGGGCAGCCAGGACGGTGAAACGGCGGACGGCTTCAGCCTCGGACACCAGCGTATTGGCCTGATCCACAGCTGTCTGGATGGCTGTCCGGACACGCGGGTCCCGGGCAGCTTCGGGCAAGGACAGTAGCGGCACGCCGTTTTCCTGGCACCAGTTTTCGAGCCCGGCAGGATCCAGGCTGACGAGGGCAGCAACGAAGGGTTTCCCGTCGCCCACCACCACGGCGTGGTCCACCAGTTGGTGGGCGCGGATCTTTTCCTCCAGCGGCCCGGGTGCCACGTTCTTCCCGCCTGCGGTCACCAGCAGGTCCTTCTTGCGGCCGGTGATGGTCAGGAAGCCCTCAGGATCCAGTTCGCCCAGGTCTCCGGTGCGGAAGAACCCGTCCACAAAGGCTTCCGCGTTGGCTGCTTCATTGGCGTGGTACCCCTTGAACACCCCGATGCCCTTGACCAGGACTTCACCGTCCTCTGCGACGCGGATGGTGGTACCCGGCAGCGGGATGCCCACGCTCCCCACCCGGGTGCGGCTGGCCGTGTTGGCCGTACAAGGCGCTGTGGTCTCGGTCAGTCCGTAGCCCTCAAGGACCGGGATTCCGGCACCGCGGAAGAAATGCGCGTCGTCGCGTGCCAGCGGGCTCGCCCCGGACACCATGTGGCCCACCCGGCCGCCGAAGACCTGGCGGAGCTTGGAATACACGAGCCGGTCGAAGATGCTGTGCTGCAGCCGCGATGTGAAGCCCGGCCCGTTGCCTATGCCGCGGGCGGCATTGTCCTGCTCAGTGGAATAGCGGATGGCAGCAGCAGCTGCCGCCCCGAAGATCCTGGATTTGCCAGCCACGGAAGCCTTGTGCGCGGCGCCTGCGCGGACCTTTTCGAAAATTCTGGGCACCGCCAGGAGGAAGGTTGGCTTGAACGTGCCCAAGGCGTCAAGCAACGCCGCGGAAGTGTTGACGTGGCCCAGCGTGGCGCCAGCATGCAGGCAAGCCACCTGGACAGCGCGGGCCAGCACATGGGCCAGTGGGAGGAACATCAGGGTGCGGGCATTGGGCTGCTTCAGGATCTCCGGCAGGAAGGCCACCACATTGACGGCCACCAGCGCAAAATTGCCGTGGGTGATCTCGCAGCCTTTGGGGCTGCCGGTGGTGCCCGAGGTATAGACCAGGGAGGCGACGTCATCCAGGCCGGCGGCGGAGCGGTGGCGTTCCAATTCGGCGTCCGTAACGCCCATGCCGGCGGCGGAGAGGCTGGCGAGGTCCGGGGCCTGGCCCTCGTAATCCATCCTGACGACGCTGACCAGCCGGTCCCGCAGCAGCGTGGAGCTCTCCAGGACCCGGGCGATCATGGCCACCTTGTCCCGATCCTCGGCGAACACGTGGCGGGCCCCGGCGTCGTGCAGTATCCACTCCACCTGGCTGGGCGGCGAGGTTTCATAGATGGGCACCGTCACGCCGCCGGCGAACCAGACAGCGAAGTCCACCAGAGTCCATTCATAGCGGGTTGCTGACATTACCGCCACGCTGGCTCCCGGCTCCAGGCCGCCGGCAATCAGCCCTTTGGCAAGGGCACAGACGTCCTGGAGGAATTTGTGCGCCGGCACATCAGTCCAGCCGTTAGGGCCCTTTCGAGCATAGAGCGGGTGGGCAGTGTTGGCAGCTTCCTGCCGTAGCAGGAGATCTGTGACATTGCTGTCCGGTTCCAGATCTACCAGGAGTTCTGTGCTTGCTTCTCGCACGGGGGCGTCTCCGTTCCGCTGCCTTACCGCGGCGCGCGGCTCTCAATGGTCTGATGCCATCCTGCCTTAGATCCAGGACGGCATCCACATTCTGTAGCGCCATTCCTGGTATGGCATGGTCTCCGCAGTCCACAACGGATAGAAATAGGCGGACAGCAGGACTGCCGCTGCGATGAAGAGCGCAACCAGGTAAAGGCCCGAGCGCCGGCGCCAGAGCGGGTCTCCTTCCCGGCCCAGGACCAGTCCCAGGCAATACACCAGGGCGAGTATCAGGAAAGGCTCAAAAGAGACGGCGTAAAAGAAGAACATGGTGCGTTCCGGGTACAGGAACCACGGCAGATAACCGGCACCCATGCCGGCAAGGATCGCGCCCGCACGCCAGTCCCGGCGTCCCGCCCACCAGAACAGCAGGACCACCAGCGAGATCGCCGCAGTCCACCAGATCAGCGGGTTGCCGACAGAGAGGATGGCCGAGGCGCAGCGGGCGACATCGCACTCGGAGGTCTCCGGTCCCGGCTGCTGGTAGAAGAACGACGTGGGACGGCCCATCACCAGCCAGCTCCAGGCGCTTGCCTCATATGGGTGCTCCGAGCCCAGGCCCTGGTGGAACTTGTAGGCCTCCAGATGGTAGTGCGCCAGTGAACGCAGCGGGTCCGGCAGCCAACCCCAGCCCGCTGAGGGGTTGTCCTCTGCCCAGCGGCGGAAGTACGCGTCCTCGGAACGGAACCAGCCGGTCCACGTTGCGGTGTAGACCAGGACGGCCACGGGCACCATGCTGGCAAAAGCCGGCAGGCCGTCCTTGATGATTCCCCCGCTGATCCAGCCGCGGATGCCTGCCACCCGGCGGGCATTCAGGTCCCACAGAACCGTCAGGACACCGAAGCCGGCAAGGAAAAACAGCCCTGACCACTTGGTTCCCACGGCGAGCCCCATGGATGCGCCGGCGGCGAGCCGCCACCAGCGGATACCCAGCCACGGTCCAGCCAGGAGCTGGCGAGCGGACGGACGGCCCGCCGTCGACACCGCAGCCCGCCTTGCGAGCCTGGCGGCGAGGCGCCGCCGCCCGTCGTCGCGGTCCAGCAGCAAGGCCCCAAAGGCGGCCAGGACCCAAAACATCAGGAAGATATCCAGCAGGGAGGTCCGCGACATCACCAGGTGATGGCCGTCGACGGCGAGCAGGAGGCCTGCCGCCGCAGCCAACGGCAGGGAGCGGAACAGCTTCAGGGCAATCAGCGTCAGAAGCAGAACGGACAGTGTGCCGGTCAGCGCAGCGCCGAACCGCCAGCCAAACGGGTTATCAGACCCGAACAGCCACATGCCCCCCGCGATCATCCATTTGCCCACCGGCGGATGCACCACGTATTCGGGACTGTCCAGGAGGATGGCAGGGTTGCCGGCATTGAAGGAGTCGTTGGCCTTGTCCGGCCACCTGCGTTCGTAACCACTGACCAGGTAGGAGTAGGCGTCCTTCACGTAGTACGTTTCGTCGAAGACCAGGCTGTGGGGGCTGTCCAGGCGGACAAAGCGAAGGATGCCGCCTACCAGGGACGTCAGGGCAGGGACCAGCCAGAACCAAACGCGCAACGACGGCGGGTAGTCGCGCCAGCTGCGAATGTTGCCGATCAGGCGCTCGCGGAGGGCTGCGGCGGTGAACGCTTCGGCCGGTCGGCTGATCCAGGGGCGTCCGGTCGGGGGAATGTGTTCTCCGGCCTCGGCAGGCCGCATCGAGGTCAGCGTCACGTGCCCCATGCTACCTTTTGCCGCTTGAGCCGCCTGCCAGCAGTAGGCTGGTGGAGTGGACCCTAACCCCAGTACCTTCGCCGATTCCAGCCCTGCCGACTCTTCGCTTGGGGCTGAGGCAGGTCCGGTCACCGCTGGTCCGGTCGCGGCAGGGCCGGGCCGGATCGTCTTGGCGGCAACGCCCATTGGAAATACCGGCGACGCCTCCGCCCGCCTGATCGAACTGCTGGGCACGGCAGACATTGTGGCGGCCGAGGACACCAGGCGTCTGCACCGCCTGGTCCAGAGCCTCGGGGTCACCGTCGCAGGCCGGGTCATCAGCTACCACGAGCACAATGAGGCCACGAAGACAGCAGAGTTGCTGGAACAGGTGCGTGCGGGCAAAACCCTCGTTATGGTCACGGACGCCGGCATGCCGTCCGTGTCTGACCCGGGCTTCCGGCTGGTGGAGGGGGCCGTGACGGCCGGACTGACCGTGACCGCGGTTCCGGGGCCCTCCGCCGTGCTGACGGCCTTGGCACTGTCCGGGCTCCCCACCGACCGCTTCTGCTTTGAAGGGTTCCTTCCCCGGAAAGCGGGCGAACGCGCGTCCCGGCTTGCGGACCTTGCCGCGGAGCGCCGCACTATGGTGTTCTTCGAAGCCCCGCACCGCCTGGAGTCGATGCTGCGGGCACTCCGGGAGCGTTTCGGTGCGGAGCGGCGGATCGCTGTCTGCCGCGAACTGACTAAGACGTACGAGGAAGTTATCCGCGGGACGGTGGGGGAGCTGCTGCTCTGGGCGGAAAACAACGAAGTCCGCGGCGAGATCGCGGTGGTGCTGGGTGGTGCCCCGGAGCAGGTCCCGGGCACCCCGGAAGACCACGTTGCCGCCGTGAACGAACTGATGGCCCAAGGCATTCGGCTCAAAGAGGCTGTAGCCGCCGTTGCGGAGGACGTGCGCGTGAGCAAGCGCGAGCTCTACTCGGCGGTGCTCGCGGCGCGCTGACTGGTGGGCTGACTCGCTGGCAAATCAGGCTGTGCAGCTGCACAACCCGGCGCCAATCAGGTGGTGCATCCAGGCGTAGACCCCCGGTCAGGCACAGCAGTACTGTGAAAGGGAATCAGCCAGAAGGCGGGCCAAGCCGGCCCCCACCGCGGCTGGAACCACACTTACTGACGAGGGAGTCATCGTGACCGTCACTGCACAGAGCACTGTTACTGCGGAACGCGAAAGCGAGCTGCTGGCTTCTGTTCCCACAGGCCTGCTGATCAACGGTGAATGGCGGCCGGCCGCCTCGGGAAAGACCTTCGACGTCGAGGACCCCGCCACCGGAAAGGTGCTGGTGAGCATCGCCGATGCCGGTCCGGAGGATGCCATGGCGGCTTTGGATGCCGCGGCCGCTGCCCAGGAGTCCTGGGCAAAGGTCCCTGCCCGGGAGCGCGGCGAAATTTTGCGCCGGGCCTTCGATTTGGTGACTGAGCGGGCCGAGGATTTTGCGCTGCTGATGACCCTTGAGATGGGCAAGCCGTTGGCGGAGGCCCGGGGCGAAGTCACCTACGGGTCGGAGTTCCTGCGCTGGTTCTCCGAGGAGGCCGTGCGTGCTTTTGGCCGGTATTCGGTGTCCCCTGACGGGAAGTCCCGGCTGCTGGTGACCAAGAAGCCGGTGGGGCCCTGCCTGCTGATCACGCCATGGAACTTCCCGCTGGCCATGGCCACCCGCAAGATCGCACCCGCAGTTGCGGCAGGGTGCACCATGGTGCTGAAGTCTGCGAACCTGACGCCGCTGACATCGCAGCTTTTCGCTGCCGTCATGATGGAAGCCGGGCTGCCTGCCGGTGTCCTGAACGTCATTCCCACGTCCACGGCAGGTGCCACCACGGGCCCGCTGATCAAAGACCAGCGCCTGCGCAAGCTGTCCTTCACCGGTTCCACCGAGGTGGGCCGCCGCCTCCTGGCCGATGCGTCCGAGACCGTGCTGCGGACCTCGATGGAGCTCGGCGGGAACGCCCCGTTCGTGGTGTTCGAGGACGCCGACATTGACGCTGCCGTCGCCGGTGCCATGCTGGCCAAGCTGCGGAACATGGGTGAGGCCTGCACCGCAGCCAACCGGTTCATCGTGCACGAAGCGGTCGCGGACGAATTCGCCCGGAAGTTCGCCGCGAAAATGCGTGAGATGACCACTGCGCGGGGAACGGAGCCCGAGTCCAAGGTGGGTCCGCTGATCGATGCCAAGAGCCGGGACAAGGTGCACGAACTGGTCACGGACGCCGTAGCTTCCGGCGCGACGGCAATCCTGGGCGGCTCCGCGGGGGAGGGCCCGGGCTACTTTTACCAGCCCACCATCCTCACCGGCGTCACCGAGGGCACCCGGATCCTGTCCGAGGAAATCTTCGGCCCCGTGGCCCCGATCATCACCTTCGGGACCGAGGAGGAAGCGGTCCGCCTGGCCAACAACACCGAATACGGACTCGTGGCCTACGTCTTCACAAAGGACCTGAACCGCGGGATCCGGATGGGCGAACGCCTCGAGACCGGGATGCTGGGCCTGAACGCCGGAGTCATCTCCAACGCAGCCGCACCCTTCGGCGGCGTCAAGCAGTCCGGCCTGGGACGCGAAGGCGGCCTCGAAGGCATCGAGGAATACCTCTACACCCAGTACATCGGGATCGCCGACCCCTACGCCGGGTAACTTGGCCGGCTGACCGGGCGTGCTGTTGGGCAGCCGGTCAGTGGCTTTGCCGCGGACGGAACAGGCCGTCGCGCACTCTCGACCAGGAGCGCGCGGCGGCTTTTGCCGTACGGCGCGCCAGCCTGCTGAACCCCTGGTAGGGCGCTGCCAGGAAGCGGGCCCACCGCCCCAGGACCGACGCCGGGAGCCAGTCGGCGCGTAGCCGCCAGAGGAGCGTGGCGTTGTTCCGCAGTGACTGCTGCACGGCCGTGATGCGCGGCGCCACCGGCTCAGGTTTCCGGGCGCCGGCTGGGCCGTTGCCCGGCCGGCCGTAGTGCCGGCGCTCGAAGTCAGCAGTCAGAGCAAGCACGGCATCCTGCGCGGCGTTGTCCCGGCCTCCCGTCCTGCCGAGCAGTGACGAACGCCGGAGCCGTGCGGAGTACGCCCGGGGCGTCTCGCTTGCCCCCGGCGGCAGGCCGTAGTCGGTTCCCAGGTCACGGAGTTCAGCCCAGGCGAGCGGAACCCGATCGTCGGTGTCCGGCACGTCGGTGCCCGGAACGTCAGTGCCCGGAACCGGGCCTTGGAGCCGCCGGGCACGGACCCCCATCCGGACCAGCCGCGGCGACGCCACGAGGAGCAGCAGGACCAGAACCCCTGCTGACCCGGTCAGCCACGGCATGAGCAGTTGCCCTATGTCGTTGCCGCCGCCGGAACCTGGCAGGGGTGCCGGCGTCGCGCCTGGACTCGGGTCAGGAACCGTCGGGTCGGGAAGCAGTTCGTCATCATTTTCAATGAGGTCAGGGGAGCCGGGGCTCACTGTTTCGCTGGCGTAATCAGGGACCACGCCGCGTGATGGGGTGGGCTCGAACGGCACCCAGCCCAATCCCTGGAAGTAGAGCTCGGGCCAGGCGTGGGCGTCGCGGGCGTCTACCTCGTACTCTGGCAGCTCTCCCCGCCCGGCGAGCGAGACGGTGTCGCCGGTGGACCGGCCCGGGGCGTAGCCCACGGCGATGCGGCTGGGGATTCCCTCCAGCCGGGCCATCACTGCCATTGCCGAGGAGTAGTGGATGCAGTAGCCACTCTTCTGGGTGAGGAAATCGGCCAGCACCGAGAGCCCGTTTCCGTCGTAGCCGCCCTGGACGGGGGACTGCAGGGAGTAAGTGAACTCTCCGGAACGAAGGTACTTCTGGATGGCCATTGCCTTGGCGTAGGCATTGTCGCTGGAGCCGGTCACCTGGTCAGCAGTGCTGCGGACGATGTCCGGAACGCCGCCGGGAACCCTGGTGAAGTCTTCCGAAATTCCCTGCACGTCCTGTGAGGACTGCCGGAGCATGGTGGCCGTGAGCTTCGGCACTGAGGACGTCACAATGTATTCCTGGCCGCGTGAGTTGGTGTTGCTGCCCTTCACGGCGAGCGTGGCAGGGTCCCACGTCCAGGACCCGTTGAGCCCGCGGATTGATTCCGGCGCGTAAGGCAACGGCAGGTAGGGGCTGGTGAACGAGCCGGTGTCCACCGCCGTCACCTGGCGGAGTACTTCGTCCGCAGTGATTTCGTAGCCGGAGTCGATCTGCCCCGCCACAGGCCGGCGCTCCACGTCCCGATCATCGGGCCCCCAGGTTTCGCCGTCGAAATTGTCTACTGTCACGGACCGCAGATAGAGCGGCGCAGACGCGTTGGTGGCATAAGTGATCCGTCCCGTTCCGGCCGGGGTGCGGAGGCTGTTTCCCAAGGTGATCATGGGATTAAGGCCGGCGCCGCCGCCCCAGGGGTTCAGCCGCGAACCTTGGGGAAACGTCCCGTGGTCGAACCCGGGGATGGCCAGCGGCACCGCCAGGGTGGCCACCAAGGCCACGGTTCCCGTCAACACCGCCCGCCGGAGATGGCCCGGTGTCCGTCCGCTGTCAGCCGACGTTCGGGTATCGGGGGCAAACCACTGGCTGCAGCCAAGGATCAGCAAGTATCCGGCCACAGCGGCGCCGAAGCCCCACACGCCAACACTCTGCGGTTTCACCATGGCGGGGACCACCAGGATGGCCAGCAGGCCAAGGCCGGTTGTGGCCGGCATGCCCAAAGGCACTGCCAGAGCATCAATGAGGATGACGCTCAGGCCCAGGACGGCGCAGGTGACCATGACGATTCCGGCGTTCGGAGCCACCGGAGCGCTCTCGGCCAGTACGGTCTCGCTGGCCCGGCGGATGAACCTGTCCAAATCCGCCATGGTTGCCCCGGAGGGAATGAAACCGGCAATGCCCGTGCTCCGGAAGAACGTCAGGGTGAGAACCGCGATCAGGGATGCGAAACCGCCGGCCGCCACCAGCCAGGGCTGGGCCCGCAGGGCGCGAAGCGCGGCGAGCGTCACGCAGACCACCACCACGGTGGTCAGCACCGGCAGGTACCAGGCCCAACCCCGCAGGACCCCGTTGAGGGATAAGGCAGCCCCGGCCACGGAGAGTGCGACTGCCCCCGCCATCGCCCAGGGGTACGCTCCCACGCGGGGCCGGCCGGGAGCATGTCCTGTGGCCGCAACAGCTGGACCCGTGGATTGCGGTTCGCGCGGCGCCCGGCGTTCCGGTGCCAGTGTCACCGTCCCACCCCCGCACCGCGGCGAACGTCGGCAGCAGCGGTGGCCGGCGCAGCCCCTCCCTGGTCAAAGTGGCTCCAGGCTGCCGGGACGGGAACGGATGCCGGCACCGCAACGGCCCGCCAGCCGCCCCGTCGGAGGGTTTCCAGGGCTTCTTCGGAATCCGCAGGTTTCTCGGAAACGATGATGGCGAAGGCGTTCGCTCCGTATCCGGCGCCGGGCGCCAAGGCCCTGGCTTCGGCCATTGAGATCCTGCCAAGCACTGCGATGATCGGCCCGCGCATCCGGTGGGCTGAGAGCTTGTCCATCAGTTGGTCATCGAAAACGTCCGGACCGGACTCCTGGCCGCCATGGTCCCGGGCTACATGCCTTTCGCGTGCACCGTGGTGCGGTCCGGACAGGTGGATGGCGGCCAGGCTCTCGGCGATGGAAAGGAGGCCCGACGCACCCGTGAACTCCTCCGCCTCCGGCTCCGGCGCGGACGGGGACCGGAGGAAAGCCGGTTCGCCGCGGGGATCCAGGAGGCGCAGGGAATAGTTCCGCTCCGCGAGGTGCGTACAGATGGAGATCGCAGCCACCACAGCCCACTCAAAGGTGCTGCTGCTAAGCATCTCGTGGCTGTCCTGGGCTGATGTTCCGCCGAAACCGGACCCGGAGCTGCCCGGGAACGCCGCGAACCGCTGATCCAGGATCACGGTGGCTTCCGGTGTTGTCACGGATTCCTCCTGCCGCACCATCAGGGCGCCGTGCCGGGCGGTGGCCGCCCAGTGGACCCTCCGCATGGGATCGCCGGGGCGGTATCCGCGGGTCATGACGTCATCGTCGCTGGGGTTGGCGCGGATACGTGTTGCGGTGATGCCGTCATTGCCGCGGGCCCCGGCGAGCCCCGTCACGGGAAGCTCGACGGCGGCAGGTGTGACAGTGAGAATGTCGCCGTCGTCGATGGCCTGGCGGTGCAGCGACAGGCCGAACGGATCGGTGAATTCGGCCGTCACCGGGCCGATGAGGTACTGCCCCCTTCTGGCGGAACGCAGGTGGTATTCGTACCTGCTGGTCCCGCCCGTGGCGGAGCGTGCCGGAAAGCGGAAGGCGGGGGACTCGCCAAACCGTGCGGGCAGTTTCTCCTCCATGATGGCCCGCCCGCCTCCCACGCCGCTGCGTGCCACGGCAAGCCGGACTGTAGTGGCGGCGTCGGTCTCTACGGGGGAAGGATTGAACTCGCGGTACACCTGGAAGCGGGGCTTAACGAGCCTGATCCCGGCAAGGGCAACCAGGGGAAGGACGATCAGCAGGACGCTGAGGCTCAGGAGGTCCCGCCGTCCCATGATCTGCGCTGCCACCAGGGAAACCGCACCTGCAGCCAGAAGCCCCCAACCACGCTGGCTGAAGAGGTGCCGGGGAAATCGGTCAAGGAGCGGCACGGGACGGCCCTGCCTAGTGGTTCCGCCGCAACCCGGCCGGCGGGGCCGCGGGCCGTGCCGGACTGTTCACCGGTTCCTGGCTCACGGGGAGCCGGGACAGGATCCCGCGGATGACGCTGTGCGGAGTCTCACCGGCGCCGGCCGCCTTTCGGTCCAAAATAATTCGGTGGGCCAGCACGGATTCCGCCACACCCACGACGTCGTCCGGCAGGACGAAGTCCCGGCCGTCAAGGGCCGCCGTGGCTTTGGCGGCACGGAGCAGCTGGAGCATGGAGCGCGGACTGGCGCCCAGCCGGAGCAGGGGGCTTTCGCGCGTGGCCCGGCCCACGGAGACGGTGTATTCCTTCACTGCCTGGGACACGTAGACCTGCTGGACGGTGGCGATCATCGCCGCGACGTCCGCCGCGGTGACCACTGCGGACACCTTGGCCAGCGGCGAGGTTGCCTGGTGCGTCTCCAGCATCTCGATCTCGGACTCCTTGTCCGGATAGCCCATGGAGATCCGCGCCATGAAGCGGTCGCGCTGGGCCTCGGGCAGGGGGTACGTGCCCTCCATCTCGATCGGGTTCTGGGTGGCCACCACCATGAACGGCTCATCGAGCTTGTACGAATCCCCGTCCACCGTGACCTGGTGTTCCTCCATGCACTCCAGGAGCGCCGACTGCGTCTTGGCGGACGCACGGTTGATTTCGTCACCGATGACGATGTTCGCGAAGACGGCGCCCGGACGGAACTCGAAGAGGCGCGATGACTGGTTGTAGATGGATACGCCCGTCACGTCCGAGGGCAGCAGGTCAGGGGTGAACTGGATCCGGCTGACTGTGCAGTCAATGGTCCGGGCGAGGCTCTTTGCCAGCAGCGTCTTACCTACGCCGGGCACGTCTTCGAGCAGGAGATGGCCTTGGGCAAGCAGAACCGTCAGGGCCAGCCTGGCGGCCTCGGACTTTCCGTCAATGACGGTGTTGATCGAGTCCAGGATCCTGCGGCTGGCGGCGTGGAATGACCTGGCGTCCATAGCGGCTGCCCGGTGTCCGTTGAGCTGGCCCACGTGCTCCGAGACGGCGGTGAAGCTCCGGCCGGCGGGGGTCACCTCGTTAACGGCGGTGCGGCGGTGGGGGTCCATCTGCAACCTTTCAGCCCGGGGATCACCTGGGACGGGACAGCCGGCCTGCCTTCGCCCGGCAGTGGGCGTTCGCATCTGTTCATACCAGACTACTAACACAACTGCCCGTGCTGACAGAGAGTTCCTGGAATTGGGCGGCATCGGCGGCCACTAGGCTTGAAGGATGTGCAATTCGCTGATTCCCGCTGCCTACAAAGCTGCCGGCGCCGAGGCCCTGGCAGGTTCCGGCCAGCAGAAGCGGCCGAGCTATCCGCCGGCGCCGGAACCCTTGCCGGTCCCCGTGATGGACAACCATACGCATTTTGATTTTCCCAACGGCGACAGCCCGGTGGCGATCGCAGCGGCGTTGGACGCCGCCCAGGCTGTCGGGGTGCAGGGCGCCGTCCAGGTGGGTACCGACCTCGAATCCTCACGGTTCACGGTTGAGGCCGTCGACTTGGACAGCAGGCTGTTGGGGGCTGTGGCGCTTCACCCGAACGATGCTCCGGACTACGCGAAGCGCGGCGAGCTGGAGGAGGCGCTGGCGGTGATTGAGCGGCTGGCCGCGCATCCCCGGATCCGTGCGATCGGGGAGACGGGCCTTGACTTCTTTCGCACCCAAGGCGAAGGCCTGGCCCACCAGCGCTATTCGTTCCGCCGGCACATCGACCTCGCCAAGCGCCTGGACCTTACGCTTCAGATCCACGACCGGGACGCGCACGACGACGTGGTGCAGGTCCTGCGCGAAGAGGGGGCCCCTGAGCGGGTGGTGTTCCATTGCTTCTCGGGAGATGAGGAGCTCGCCAGGATCTGCAACGCGGCGGGCTGGAACATGTCCTTTGCCGGAACGCTGACCTTCAAAAATGCGGCGAACCTCCGGGCTGCGCTCGCCGTGGCCGACCCGGAGCTCGTGCTGGTTGAAACCGATGCTCCTTTCCTGACTCCGCATCCCCACCGTGGCCGTCCGAACGCCAGTTATATGGTGCCGTACACCGTGCGGGCCATGGCCGAATTGACAGGAACGGACCTCGCGGAGCTCTGCGCCAGGATCAGCGAAAATACCCTGCGGGCGTACGGATCGTGGGACTGAGCACCACCCGGCACGAAGGCGTTTTCACCATACTTCGTATGTAAGTTTCTTGGTCGCTTTATAACGCTTCGGTTACAGTGGGTAATTATTAGCCGGGGTCGGGGAAGGCCTTCGGATAATTTCACTTCACTGGTAGCAGGACATGGCAGGGCATCTATGCCCCCTGTCCGCAGAGGGGAGTGTGGCGGCGCAATGATGCCCGGAGCTGTCCCCCAGGGCCATGCGCCGGCTATTTCACTGTGTTTTTCCCCGTGCCCGGATGGACCTAAAGTTACGGGCAATCGTGGTCAAGTTCTTCACAACGGACGGTAAGTTCAGTTTCATCAAGATCGGTACCCAACTCGTGGTGCTCTGCGCACTCGTGGTAGGCCTCGTCGCCTTCGTCGGAAATAACAAAACCGTTACCCTGAACGTCGACGGAAAAGTGACCTCGGTCCAGTCCTTCGGCGGCACCGTTGGCCAGGTGGTCAAGAGCGCAAACGTTGAACTGAAGCCGGCCGACCGCGTCTCGCCCTCAGCGGACGTCAAAGTGGAGAACGGCACGGTCATCAACGTGAACATGGCCAAGGCCGTGAAGGTCAGCCTGGACGGTGCGGAGAAAACCGTCAGCACCACGGCACCGAATGTTGCAGGCCTTGTCACTGAACTCGGAGTGGCCAGTGCCTCCTCGGTTTCGGTCCCCAAGGACGCCCAGCTCGCAGTGGCGGGCTCCTTCGTCTCCATTTCCACCCCCAAGAGCATCAGCATTGTTGCCGACGGCAAGGTCGCCAAGGCCACCACGACGGCCGGAACGGTTGCCCAGGTGCTCGAAGACGCAGGCATCACTCTCGGCGTCAATGACCGCACGTCCCAGCCGGGCAACGCGCACGTTGTGAACAACATGGTGGTCAAGGTCTCCCGCGTCGATACCAGCAAGACGGCCACTACCACCGAAAAGATCGCCTTCAACAGCCTCACTACGGAAAGCGATGAGCTGTTCAAAGGTGAGGAAGAGATCACCCAGGCCGGCACCGCCGGAAAGGTGAAGAAGACCTTCAAGCTGGTTCTGGTGGACGGCCGTGAAGCCTCGCGGACCCTCGTCTCTGAAAAGGTTTCCGTTCAACCCGTGACTGAGCAGATTACCGTCGGCACTAAAGCGAAGCCTGCCGCGCCGGCACGCACCGCGGGCGCGAACACAGGGGCTGCGGCTCCGGCCATGATGAACCAAGCCATGTGGGACAAGATCGCCCAGTGCGAGTCCGGCGGAAACTGGTCCATCAACTCGGGCAACGGCTACTACGGCGGCCTCCAGTTCGACGTCCAGACCTGGATCGGCTCCGGCGGCGGCGCGTACGCCCCGAACGCCAGCCTTGCCACCAAGGCCCAGCAGATCGACATCGCCAACCGCGTGTACGCACAGCGTGGCCTTCAGCCGTGGGGCTGTGGCTGGGCCGCTACGAGCTAGGCACACCGGCAGCACCTGTAACCGCGGCAGCTGACCACAGCCGCCAGGCGCAACAGCAGTGGCCGGCCCCGGATATTCCGGGGCCGGCCACTGCTGTTAACCCGGATGGGCCATCTCCCTGACGGCGGAGTGCAGGTCACGAAACGGCGGTGCCTTATGGCCGCCGGGATAGGATACCTAAGTGACTGAACCGACTGCCGCCGCGCCCGCACCCCTCTTTGGTGCCTCCGACATACGCCGGCTGGCGGAGGAAATAGGCATCCGGCCCACCAAGACACTTGGCCAGAACTTCGTCATTGACGGCAACACCATCCGCCGGATCGTCTCCGTAGCCGCCATCGCGCCGGATGAGACGGTGCTCGAAGTCGGGCCCGGCCTCGGTTCGCTCACGCTGGGGCTGCTGGACGCCGCGAAGACGGTGGTCGCCGTCGAAATTGATCCGGTCCTGGCGGCGAAGCTGCCGGAAACCGTGCGGGCGTGGCGGCCGGAAGCGGCGGACTCCTTCCACCTCGTCCAGGCCGACGCCATGAAGGTGATTTCCCTCCCGGTGGAACCCACCGCGCTGGTGGCAAACCTCCCCTACAACGTGGCCGTTCCGGTGGTCCTGCACCTGCTCCAGCACTTCCCGAGCCTGCAGCACGGACTGGTGATGGTCCAGGATGAAGTGGCGGACAGGCTCGCCGCCGGGCCCGGTTCGAAGACCTATGGGGTACCGTCCGTTAAAGCCGCGTGGTACAGCAGCATGCGCAAGGCCGGTGTCATCGGCATGAACGTCTTCTGGCCCGCACCGAAGATCCACTCCGGCCTCGTGGCCTTCACCCGCAGGGAAGCGCCCGTCACAACAGCCACCCGCGAGCAGGTGTTCGCCGTGATTGACGCCGCCTTCGCCCAGCGCCGCAAGACGCTGCGGGCCGCCCTGGCAGGCTGGGCCGGCGGAGCGCCCGAGGCCGAGCGCTGCCTGGTTGCCGCAGGCGTGGACCCAACGGCCCGGGGCGAAGTGATCGACATCCATGCATTTTCGCGGATTGCCGAAGCCCGCGAGGCCGGGGCATGAAGGGCCCTGCCGGACGGTTTCCCGCACGGACGGTCAGAGTGAAGGCCCCCGGGAAAGTCAACGTTTCCCTGGACGTGGGGCCGCTCCGGGCCGACGGATACCACTCGGTGGCCAGCGTCTACCTCGCGGTGTCCCTCTATGAGGAGGTTGCGGCTACCAGCACGCCGACACCCGGGATAACTGTCAGCATCAGCCCGGACAGCACCTTGGACCTCGATGGCGTAGACATCCCGCTGGACGGGAGCAACCTGGCCTACAAGGCTGCAGCCATGATGGCCGACGTGTCGGAGCACGCCACCGGTGTCCACCTTGAGATCACCAAGCGCGTCCCGGTGGCCGGCGGCATGGGAGGCGGCTCAGCCGATGCCGCAGCCACCCTGCTGGCGTGCGACGCACTGTGGAACAGCGGCCTGTCCCGGGATGAGCTTGCCCAGGTGGCCTCTGAGCTGGGCGCCGACGTTCCGTTTTCGCTCCTTGGCGGAACCGCCGTGGGACTGGGCGTGGGCGATGAACTCTCGCCGGCGCTGGTCAAAGCCCAGACGGACTGGGTCCT
Organism: Pseudarthrobacter sulfonivorans; assembly: GCF_031454915.1. Taxonomy (GTDB): domain Bacteria; phylum Actinomycetota; class Actinomycetes; order Actinomycetales; family Micrococcaceae; genus Arthrobacter; species Arthrobacter sulfonivorans_C. The sequence continues at coordinate 15,563 of NZ_JAVDRS010000006.1, forward strand.
GGTGGCCGCAGACTTCGGGCTGCCCACCCCGGAGGTCTTCCGCACCCTGGACCGGCTCCGGGAAGCCGAAGGCCTCGATGCGGACGAGCCAACTGCCGTGGATCCGAAGATCCTGCAGGCCTTGCGCAGCGGGGACGCTGACGCCCTGAGCCGGGTCATGGTCAACGATCTGCAGCGGGCATCCATTGAGCTGGCCCCGGGGCTGCGCGCTACCCTGGGTCGTGGCGAAGCGCTCGGCGCCCTGGCCGGAATCGTCTCCGGTTCCGGACCTACCGTGGCGCTGTTGACCCACAATCCCGCCGCCGCCGAAAGCCTGGCCGAGGACCTTCGGCATTACGGGCTGACGGCATTCCCTGTCCACGGGCCCGTGCATGGCGCTCGCATCATCTCCGATACCCTCCTTTAGAGCACAACTACCTCACCCAGCAGCAGAAAGCAGTCCCCTTTGGCACACCTTCTTGGCGGCGAGAACCTCTCGGTTTCGTACGCAACGCGCACCGTCCTGGACGGCATCACCCTTGGACTCGAGGAGGGTGACCGGATCGGCATGGTGGGCCGGAACGGTGACGGCAAGTCCACGCTGATGCGCCTGCTGGCGATGCGGTCCACCCCGGACTCCGGCCGGGTGACCAAGCGCAGCGAGGTCAACATCGGCTACCTGGACCAAAGCGACGTGCTCGACGGCGACCTCACCGTTGGTGCAGCGATCGTCGGGGACCAGGCCGACTATGAATGGGCCCGCAACCCGCAGATCCGCGAGGTCATGGGCGGCCTGGTGTCCGATGTCGACTGGCACGCCAACGTCCACGCCCTTTCCGGCGGGCAGAAGCGGCGGGTGGCGCTGGCCAAGCTCCTTATCGAGGACCACGACGTGATCATGCTCGATGAGCCCACAAACCACCTCGACGTCGAAGGCGTCGCGTGGCTTTCCCGGCACCTGAAGACCCGCTGGCGGGCCAACCAGGGCGCGTTCCTGGTGGTCACCCACGACCGCTGGTTCCTCGACGAAGTCTGCACCAAAACCTGGGAAATCCACGACGGCATCATGGACCCGTTCGACGGCGGATACGCCGCCTATGTGCTGGCACGCGCCGAACGCGACCGCGCGGCGAACGTCATGGAAGGCAAACGCCAGCAGCTCGTCAAGAAGGAGCTCGCGTGGCTGCGCCGCGGCGCACCGGCCCGCACGGCCAAACCCAAATTCCGGATCGAGGCCGCCAACGCCCTCATCGCCGACGTCCCCGAACCCCGCGACTCGACGGCATTGAGCAAGATGGCCACCGCACGGCTCGGCAAGGACGTCCTGGACCTTGAGAACGTCTCGCTCGACTTCCTCGGCGGAGACGCCGGCCAGAAGCTCTTCGACAACATCACCCTGCGGCTTGCCCCGGGGGAGCGGCTCGGTCTGGTGGGCGTCAACGGCGCCGGCAAGACCACCCTGCTGAAGCTTTTGAACGGAGAGATCCAGCCGAGTTCCGGCAAGGTCAAGCGCGGCAAAACGGTGGTCACCGCGGTCCTCACCCAGGAAGTCAAAGAGCTCGACGACGTCTCCGACCTGCGCGTCATCGAGGTTATCGAGCGCGAGAAGCGGTCCTTCAACGTGGGCGGCAAGGAGTTCACGGCCGGCCAGCTTGTGGAGCAGCTTGGCTTCACCAACGAGAAGCAGTGGACCCCGGTCAGGGACCTCTCCGGCGGAGAGCGCCGCCGCCTTCAGCTGCTGCGCCTGCTGGTGGGCGAACCCAACGTCCTGATGCTCGATGAGCCCACCAACGACCTCGACACCGACACGCTCGCCGCCGTCGAGGATGTCCTGGACGGCTGGCCCGGCACCCTTGTGGTGGTCAGCCACGACCGCTACCTGCTGGAGCGCGTCACCGACCACCAGATGGCACTCCTGGGCGACGGGAAGATCCGCGCCCTGCCGCGCGGCGTCGACCAATACCTCGAACTCCGCGAATCCGCCCTCGCCGGCTCCACCATCACCGGCGGCGGCAATCCTGTGACGGGTGCGAGCGGCAGCTCCACGCCCGCAGCCACCGGAGCCTCCGAAGCCGAGAAGCGCGACGCCCGCAAGGCCAAGAACCGCATCGAACGCCAAATGGGCAAGCTCGAACAGGCGGAAAAGAAGGTCCACGACCAGATGGTCAAGAGCACCGCCGACAGCGATTTCGACGCCCTGGCCGAGCAGAACAAGAAACTCAAGGACCTCGCCGGAGAACGCGAAGCCCTGGAACTCGAATGGCTCGAAGCCCTGGAAGTCCTCGGCGAGTAACCCTCTGTTGGTCCTGCGCGAGTAGCGGCTTTGGGTGCCGGCGCCGGCCCTTCCGCGTCGCTTAGACACAGCACATAGGGAGCGCTCCGGTCGCTGGGCGACCTGCGCCCTCCGATGTGCCGCGATGCGCTCCTTTCCGAGGGACCGCCTCCGGCGCGGAACCTCACCTATGCGTCGTGTCTAAGCGACGGCGAAGGGCCACTGCGCCGCGAAGGCAACCACAAGCGTTTGAGAAGGTAGCCGGGCTAACCCTCGGACTTCAGCTCCGGGTCCTTTTTGAGGCCTGTCAGGCCGTTCCAGGCGAGGTTTACCAGGTGGGCGGCTACGGTGTGTTTGTCGGGCTGGCGGCTGTCCTGCCACCACTGGCCGGTCATGGCAACCATGCCCACGAGCATTTGGGCGTACATGGCTCCGTCGTCGGCGCTGAGGCCGCGGCGGTCGAATTCGTCGGAGAGGATGTGTTCCACGCGTGCGGTGACCTGGGAGAGCAGGGTTGAGAACGCGCCTTCGGGCTGGGACGGGGGAGCGTCCCGCATCAGGATCCGGAAGCCTTCGGTGTGGTCCTCGATGTAGGTGAGGAGGGCCAGTGCGGCCCGTTCCACGAGGACGCGCGGTTTGGCTTCCTCGGTCAGGGCAGCCGTGATCGAGTCCAGCAGGATCCGGAATTCGAAGTCCACCACCTGCGTGTACATGCCCTCTTTGGAGCCGAAGTGCTCGTAGATCACAGGCTTTGACACGCCTGCGCAGGCCGCGATCTCCTCGATGGTGGTGCCGTCGAGTCCGCGCGCGGCGAACAGGCCACGGCCGACGTCGATCAGCTGGCTGCGCCGCTGCACGCCTGTCATCCGTGTCCGGGGTGGGTTGTTGCTCACATTTCCATCATGCCCCAGTGCCCATGACTGGCGTCGTTGAAACCGCCGGAACGGGCCCCGGGACAGCGGCCAGGACGCCGCGATTCGTGCTCGTGTCGCGGGCTGCCCTGAACCCGTGGCAAAATAACTACTTGTGCCTTGGCCTTGCGCCACTGGCATGGTCCGCCCTGGTGTAATGGCAGCACCCCGGCCTTTGGAGCCGTGGAGTATAGGTTCGAATCCTATGGGCGGAACTGCTGTGCCAAAGAGCGTCCAGTAGTATGAACTCGGTGCCCCGCCAGGCTTGTGGCCGGACCGGCACCGCGCCCAGCGCCACGCGCAACTAAGCAAGGAGAGCCCGTACGTGATCCCCGAGAATACCGGCCCAGCCGCCGTCATTGTTCTGGCAGCAGGCGCCGGTACACGGATGAAATCCCGTACACCGAAGATCCTGCATGAGATCGGCGGCCGCTCCATGGTGGCCCACGCACTCCTCGCGGCCCGCAGCATCAACCCCGGCCGGTTGGCCCTGGTGGTCCGCCACGAGCGTGATCTGGTTGCCGGCCACCTGAATGAGCTGGACCCTGCGGCCGTGATTGTGGACCAGGACGACGTGCCCGGCACCGGCCGCGCCGTCGAAGTGGCACTGCAGGCTTTGGACGCCCAGGAAGAACTTTCCGGCACCGTGGTGGTCACTTACGGCGATGTTCCCCTCCTCACCGGAAGCCTCTTGGCGGACCTGGTGGCCACCCATGAACGGGAGGCTAACGCCGTCACGGTGCTCACCGCCCTGCTCGACGACGCCACGGGCTATGGCCGGATCCTCCGCGGCGATGACGGCTCAGTCACCGGCATCCGCGAGCACAAGGACGCCACGGAAGCCGAACGCCTGATCCGCGAGGTCAACTCCGGCATCTATGCTTTCGACGCCGCAGTCCTCCGCGACGCGCTGGTCCACGTCACCACGGAGAACTCGCAGGGCGAAAAATACCTCACCGATGTGCTGGGCCTCGCGCGGCAGTCAGGCGGCCGGGTTGCCGCCGTCGTCACCGAAGACCGCTGGCAGGTGGAGGGCGCCAACGACCGCGTGCAGCTGGCAGCCCTCGGCGCCGAACTCAACCGCCGGACTGTTGAAGCCTGGATGCGGGCCGGAGTCACCGTTGTTGACCCGGCCACCACCTGGATCGATTCCACCGTCACCCTGGACGAGGACGTCCGCATCCTCCCCAACACGCAGCTGCACGGTGCCACCACTGTGGCGAGGGACGCCGTCGTCGGCCCCGACTCCACCCTGACCGATGTGCGCATCGGCGAGGGCGCCACCGTGACCCGCACCCATGGTTCCGGGGCAGTGATCGGCGCGCGATCCGCCGTCGGCCCCTTCACCTACCTGCGGCCGGGCACTGTGCTTGGCGAAACAGGCAAAATCGGCGCGTTTTACGAGACCAAGAACGTCACGATCGGCCGCGGCTCCAAACTGTCCCACCTCGGTTACGCCGGCGACGCCGAAATCGGCGAGGACACCAACATCGGCTGTGGCAACATCACAGCCAATTACGACGGCGAGAAGAAGCACCGCACGGTGATCGGCTCGGGCGTCCGTACAGGTTCCAACACAGTGTTTGTTGCACCGGTCACCGTGGGGGACGGTGCCTACAGCGGCGCCGGCGCGGTGATCCGCAAGGACGTCCCTGCGGGGGCGCTCGTCCTGTCTGTTGCTGCCCAGCGCAATGCCGAGGGCTGGGTTGTTGCCAACCGCCCGGGCTCACGATCGGCGGAACTGGCCCAGGCAGCCAACTCAGACTCCTCAAGTACCCCAGCATCGACAGAAGAGGGCTAGCAATAATGAGCGAAATTACGGCACACGGCGAGAAGAAGCTGGTGCTGGCCGCCGGGCGGGCACACCCTGAGCTGGCGCGGGAGATCGCCAAGGAGCTGGGGACCGAACTGCTGCCCATTGATGCCTACGACTTCGCCAACGGGGAGATCTATGTCCGCGCCGGCGAAAGCGTCCGGGGAACCGATGCATTCGTCATCCAGGCACACCCGGCACCGCTGAACAACCACCTGATGGAACAGCTGATCATGATTGATTCGCTGAAGCGGGCGTCCGCCAAGCGGATCACGGTGGTTTCACCGTTCTACCCATACGCACGGCAGGACAAAAAGGGCCGCGGCCGCGAACCCATCTCCGCCCGCCTCGTGGCAGATCTGTACAAGACCGCCGGGGCTGACCGCATTATGAGCGTTGACCTCCACACCTCGCAGATCCAGGGCTTCTTCGACGGTCCGGTGGACCATCTCATGGCCATCCCCCTCCTGGCGGACTACATCCGGACCCGCGTCGCCGCGGACAACGTCACCGTGGTGTCCCCGGATACCGGCCGCGTCCGTGTCGCCGAGCAATGGGCCGAACGCCTGGGAGGGGCTCCGCTGGCATTTGTGCACAAGAGCCGTGACCTCACCGTTCCCAACCAGGCTGTGTCCAAGACCGTGGTGGGCCAGATCGAAGGCCGGACGTGCGTCCTGATCGATGACATGATCGACACCGGTGGCACCATTTCCGGCGCGGTCCAGGTCCTGAAGAACGCCGGGGCGAAGGACGTCATTATTGCCGCGACGCACGCCGTGTTCTCCGAGCCCGCCGCGCAGCGGCTGGCCGAGTCCGGGGCCCGCGAAGTGGTGGTCACGAACACGCTGCCCCTTGCCGCCCACCAGCACTTCCCGCAGCTCACGGTACTGTCCATCGCGCCGCTGATTGCCCGCGCCATCCATGAAGTCTTCGACGACGGTTCGGTCACCAGCCTGTTCGACGGCAACGCCTGACATTTCGGCGTTCCCGCCGGCCGGCGCCGGCGCCCGTTTTCAGTAATCGGGTCCGGCGCTGGTAAGCTTTTCACGATTACCTTGGCGAGGGAGAGCATCCGGGAAACCGGACTGCAGGTCTCCGTTATCGACTGGGTCTGAATCTCCCTTCTGGAAGGGCCGCCTCACGGCCGCCCGGCGTTGAAGGTCGTAACAGACCTCCGCCCTTGCTGAACACCACTTAGTCTTCCGAGGAGATACACATGTCTGAGCAGAAGCTCGCAGCAGAAGTACGCACCGAATTCGGCAAGGGCTTTGCCCGCCGCGCGCGCATGGCCAACCTGATTCCTGCCGTCATCTACGGCCACGGTGCCGAACCGATCCACATCACGCTTCCGGCCAAGGCCACCACGCTGGCAGTCCGCACCGCCAACGCCCTGCTGTCCCTGGACGTCAACGGCGAAGAGCACCTGGCCCTGGTCAAGGACGTCCAGCGCGACCCCATCAAGCAGATCATCGAGCACATCGACCTGCTGACCGTCATCAAGGGCGAGAAGGTCACCGTGGACATCCCCGTCCACCTCGTTGGCGAACTGGCTCCGGGCAACGTCTTCAACCAGGAACTCACGGTCATCTCCCTCGAGGCCGAGGCAACCCACCTGCCCACCGCCATCGAGGTTGACATCGAAGGCCGCTCCGCCGGACAGCACATCCACGCTTCCGATCTGGTTCTGCCCAAGGGCTCCGTCCTGTTGGCCGATGCTGACGCCCTGGTTGTCAACATCTCCGAGGCCACTGAGGTCAGCGACGAAGAGGCCCAGGCTTCCACCGAAGCCGCAGCCGAGTAGCAACTACTCTGACTTGCCGTTGTGGCCGGGCCCTCGTCGGGGTCCGGCCACAGCCATGTCCGGACCACCTTAGGATTGAACAATGACTGACACCTGGCTGATCGTAGGCCTCGGAAACCCCGGGGCCGAATACCAAGGCAACAGGCACAACGTCGGCCAGATGGTTCTGGACGAACTCGCCGGCCGGCTGGGCGGGAAATTCAAAACGCATAAGTCACGGGCGCAGGTCCTGGAGGGACGCCTGGGGATCGGCGGCCCGCGCGTGGTGCTTTCCAAGCCCATGACCTACATGAATGTTTCCGGCGGACCGGTGGCGGGCCTGGCAAACTTTTACGGCATCGGACCGGACCGCGTGGTGGCGGTGCACGATGAGATCGACATCCCGTTTAACACGGTGAAGCTGAAAGTCGGCGGCGGTGAGGGCGGCCACAACGGGCTCAGGGACATCTCCAAGGCGCTCGGCACCAAGGATTACCTGCGGGTCCGGGTGGGTGTCGGCCGGCCACCAGGCCGGATGGAGACCGCAGATTATGTGCTGCGTGACTTTGGCACGACGGAGCGCAAAGAGGTTCCATTTCTGTTGGATGAGGCCGCTGATGCCGTGGAGATGCTGGTCAGGGAGGGTTTGACAGCGGCCCAGCAGAAGTTCCATCCGGCGAAGACCGACGTGTAGCAATTGGACTAAAAATGCCGCGTCCCTGTTCACCTTTCGCTGCCAAGGGGTAGTCTTCTTCCTAAGCGGGGGAGCGATGGGGCTTGTTCCCGCTTTAGTGGGATGTAGGGGATAAGTTCATGTCAATCGAGCCACTCAGCTGGGGACGTGGGTCACCGCTCAACGACCCTGAGCGACGCACGGAACCTGCCGGAGCATCAGAGCCACCGCGATGGTCTGTGCCCGCACGCAGCGCTAACCTCGAAGCCGTCCGCACCGCCCTGACCAGCCCGGACTCTCTGGGCGTTGTTGTCACAGGCGGACGTGGGGTGGGCAAATCATCCTTGGCCAGGACAGCCGTGTCCGAGCTTGGCCCCGATGTTTGGACGCTGCAGTTGCGCTGCGGGACCACTTCCGGCGACACCCCTTACGGCTGCCTGGCGTTTCTGCTCGCGCGCCTTCCCCAGGCCTACATGGGTTCCCCTACCGCCATCCTCCGGGGCATAACGTCACTGATCAGGAGCGACGCCGCCGGGCGGGAGTGCGTGATCACCTTGGACACCACCGGCAGAATAGATGACATGAGCGCCGGCGTCCTGCTCAACATCCTGCTGACCGGGACTGCCCGCATCGTCGCCGTCGCGCCCACCATCAGCGATCTGCCGGCCGACTTCCATTGGCTCCTCACCGACCGCCGGCTGACTGAGGTGCGGCTGGACAACCTCAACGAGCTGCAGACCCGCCAGGTGTTGCTTTCACTGCTGGGCCACCGGGTCTCCGCCTCCCTGGTCAGCACCTTCCACACGATGGTGGGTGGAAACCCGCTCCTGCTCAAGGCGCTGGTGACCGAGCAGCAGCAATCCGGGAACCTGGTCCTGTCCGACTCGGTCTGGACGCTGCGGGACAAGGTGGTGCTTGATGGCGCGGCGAGCCTTGAGGACATTGTCCGGTCACGTTGGTCCCGGCAATCTCCCCAGGAACAGGAAGTCATCGAAATGCTTTCCTGCGCCCGGAGCGTGGAGCTGTCCAGGCTAACTGCCGTCTACGGTGCCGGAATCGTGGCGGATATGGAAGATGCGGGCCTGCTGGAGATCGATGCGTCGGAAAGCCGCTGGGTTTCGCTGCGGGAAATGTACCTCGGCGACGTCGTCCGCTCCTGGCTGAGCATCACGCGGCGCCGGGAACTGCGGAGCCTGCTCCTGGACGGCCAGGAGCCGAACCCTTCCACCATGACCATGGAAGAGCTGATGGCGTTCGCCGCCTGGACCCACGAATGTGAAGCCGAGCTGAGCCCGCCCATGGCGCTGGCCGCAGCCGAAGCCGCCGTCCAGGTCTTTGACCCCCACTTTGCCCTCAAGTATGCCGAGACGCTGAGGAGGAATGATCCGGAATGGGTGCCAGGCCAGCGGCAGAAAGCCGCCGCATTCCTGCTCCTGGATCTCCCCATACAGGCCATGGCGGCTCTGGACGACATTTCACAGCCGCAGCTGGACAGCTTGGATGTCGACGAGTATGCCCAGGTCATCGCAGCCAAATCACAGGTGATGGTCTGGCTCCCGGAACATGCCGACAGGGTTCCGGCCTTGCTGCAGACCGCGCGCGAGCGGCTCGGAGCGCAGCCAGGCATCGCGAAGGGCTGGCCGGATCCGGTTGCTGCAGCAGCCAACAGGATCAGCCTTTCCGAATTCGAATACCAGGCATTTGTTGGAGATTACGCCGCCGCTATCCCGGCCCTGGAAGCCGCGGCCGACCCCGAATTGAACTCGGACACCTGGTTCCGGATGACGTCATCCCTGATCCTGATGAGCGCCCTTTCGATGACCGGACGGGAGATGGACGCCCTGAGCCTGATGCGGCGGCTGGGCGGGCAGATTTCCGATGCCGGAGAGATCGTGGGACTGCGCGAGAAGTTCACCGGACGGGCCTACAACGTCCTGCTCACCGCTGGGCAATGGCGCCGCTGCATAGACCTCCTTAATCCGCCCGCAGCGCGCGACATCCACCAGCTTCCCTACCGGAGCGCCGCCGCAGAACTGGCAGCCGGCATCGCCTATGTGTACGCGGGGAGAGGCGCAGTGGCCCTTGATTCATTGCTGTCAGCGGCCGCCCAGCTGGAGCTGCGGCCGGCTCAGGGCATCCGCCGCGCAGCCTACGCCGCGGTCGCCTTCGCGTATGCACAGATTGGCAATGCCGGGCAGTCACGGAAGTATTTGGACAAGCTGCAGCGGACCGGGGGCACGGCCGACCATGCCACGCGAAGCATCACAGAATTCTGCGCTGATATGGCTGGCCGGTGGCTGGGCGATGCTGACGCCTCCACACGCCTGAAGGCATCTGCCCGGCGGGACATCGCAGCAGGAAGATACACGCTGGCGGGAATCAGCCTGCTCGGAGCCACTGTCCACGGTACAGAAGCGGATTTCCGCCTGCTCGAAGAGGTGGCCGGCCATCGCCAAGGCCCCTTGGCGGAAATCTCGCGGCTCATTGCCGTGGGCAGCAGGACCCGTGACGCCAAGACTTTACTCGCTGGCGCGGAACTGGCCGCCACGCTGGAGCTGGACGCCGTCGAAGCCCGGTGCATGGCGCTGGCCGTTGACTACGCCCGCCAGGCCGGTGACCCAGCCTCAGCCCGGACCGCCCAAGCACGCCTGGACGTCCTGGCAACCACCATGGCGAGCCTGCCCATCGTGCCGAGCAGCGGCAGCCCCCTCCTGACCAGCAGGGAGCGGCAGATTGCGCGGCTTGCCGGCCGGGGCGCGTCCAACCGCGATATCGCGCTGGATATGGGCGTCTCCGTCCGCACCGTGGAAGGCCACCTCTACCAGGTCTTCACGAAACTGGGAGTAACGTCCAGGGGTGATCTGACTGGACTCGTCTAACGGCCACTCACCGAAACCCGGCACCGCGCACCGTCCGCTCACGGGGCGGCGGCAGCCGCTGGACCGGATCTGCAACATCATCCGGACCCGCACCAGCCAGGCGGTGTTCCTCATGGCGGGCCCGGGCATCGGCAAAACCACGTTGACTGAGGCCATCACCGAGCGGCTTGCCGCTGAGATGATCGTTGTCCAGATCCATGGAAGCTCGTCGCTCTCGCGCGTTCCTTTTGGCATTCTGGCACCCTATACAGCCGAGCTGACGGCCGAGGATTCCGTATCCCCGGTGGCGGTGCTGAGGTCCGTCTGGAGCTACTTCGAGAAGCTCAAAGCAGGCAAAGACACGCCTTTGCTGCTCATGATGGACGACGCCCATCACCTCGACGAGGCGACGGCCAGCATCGTGGCCGATATGATTTCCGCAGGCTGGGCCAGCGTCGTGGCGGCGGGCAGGCCGCGGCCCGGGCTGCCGCAGCCCCTGGCGCAGCTCTGGTACGACGGCCTGGCCGATCGTGTGGATCTCCGTCCCCTGAACCGGGAACAGATCGAGGAAGTCCTCGCGCATGCCCTGGACGGCACCATCCCGGCCGGAACCGTTGACACGATCTGGAGCGCTTCCGGCGGTAATCCACGGGTCCTCGATGCTTTGCTCCACGATGCCGCCGAGGGCGGCCAGCTCGCAAAGCGGAACGGGATCTGGATGCTGCTGGGTCCTTTGCCGGCCGAAGGACCAAGGCTCACCAATGTTGTGGTGAAAGACATGCTCCGCCGCGCTCCGGAAGAACAGGAAGCCCTGAAGCTGATTGCCCTGGCCGGGCCCGTCAGCCGCAAGGTGATCGAGGACATCAGCGGCGCAGAAATTGTGCGCTCCCTGCTGGACCAACAGATGGTGGTCGAAAGCCAGGGCACCCCCGCTGATCTTCGGATCTGGAACGCCATGTTCGGCCAGGCCCTTCGGAAAACCATCTCGGTCTCGCGGAGCCTGCAGCTGCTGGAAAAGATCCAAGGGCACCTGCGAACCGCGCCCGGCGGGTCCGAGGGAACCGCGCCCGGCGGGTCCGAGGGAACCGCGCCCGGCGGGTCCGAGGGCCGGTTGCGGGCCGTGGAATGGGCTCTCGAGTGCGGACTGAAGACATCCGAGCCCGAGCTCCTGGAGGCGGCCGGCACCGCACTGGACCACTTCAGGAACCGGAGCAGCTGGACCATGGCAGCCAAGGTGGCGAACCCTGCCATCGTGCCACAGGCAAAGGTCATCCAGGCGAGGGCTCTCTACAACGAAGGCGACTACGCCGGCGCGGCAAAGCTCCTGGACGGTTGCTGGCTGCAACTGGGAAGCGGCGCTTCGGCTGCACCCGCCCTGATGCTCAGGGCAATGGTCCACCAAGCTTTGGGAACACCGCTGGCGGTGTTTGCAGCCGAGTCCAGGGAGGCGCTCCGCAGCTTCGGTGCTGAAGCTGGTGCCGGCACTCAGAATGAAGCTGACGCGCAAGCTGACTCCGGTGAAGAAGCCGGTCCGGTCACGGCCTGGCAGGAGCAGCTGCTGCGCCTTCTGGAACTCGGTGACGCCGGTAACTGCGAGGCGCTGGACAATGAGGTGCAGGATCTCCGGAGCCGTAACCCCGGAACCCCTACCCACAGTGCCCTGTGTGCGGTGGGAGCGGCCTTGCTGGCCCACGCCCTCGCTGCATCCGGACGCTCCGTCCAGGGCCTGGATGCCGCACTGCTCGCGGCCTCGGAACTTCCTGCCCTGGAAGGTGGAATCTTCTTCTTCAACGAATTTGTCCTGGGCCGTCTGGTGGCCGACTACCTGGCCATGGGGGACTGGGAGTCTGCCGAGCGGGAACTCGTGGACTACACGGCAGCAGAGCCGCGGGCCGCGGAAGCCTTTGGCGGCAGCCTCCAGGTACTCCGTGGATACTCACTGCTGCGGCAGGGGCGGATTGAACGCGCCTACCAAACTCTGCTGCCTGCGGTGGAGACACTGCGGCTCAACGATCCCCTGCAACTTTTTCGGTTCGGTTCTTCGCTGGCGTTTTATGTTGCCTCGAGGCTGGGCGATGCCGCTCAATCCAGCCGGCTTGAACTTGACTACAAGGATTCGCCGCAGGGTACGGCAAGCCAGGAGATCCTGGCAACGGCCTACGCCGCCGCGGGTTCGGAGTACGTCACCCGGGACGGGAAAGGGCTGGCAGCCCTCCACACCCTGGCTACTATCCCGGAAGTATCCGCCCGGTCAGGAACACTCCTGGAACTTTTAGCCCTCTGTTGGGACTTGGGCGACCATTCCGTCATCCCCCTCGTGCATTCCCTGGCTGGAAACGTCGAAGGCCGTTGGGCAGCGGCAATGTTCACCCTTGCGGACCATTGGGAGTCCGCGGACGCTGATTCCCTCATGGAGACGGCAGCCAGGCTTGAAGCCGAAGGATTCGTGAACGTTGCACGGGAAGCCTACGCCCGGGCAAGCTCCGTTCTGGAGGCTGCAGGTGAACGCCGTCGTTCCCGCCAGGCGGTTGCCCTTCGGGAGAAATGCGACCACGAACTGGGCGAGCGGTTCCGGGAAGGCCAGTTCATCGCGGCGGCGCCCACGGTTCGCCTCACCCGACGGGAACAGGACATCGTGGAGTTGGCTGTCCAGGGCCTTACCGACAGGGACATCGCCCAGCGGCTGATGGTGTCCGTGCGGACAGTGGAAGGCCACTTGTACCGCACCTACGTGAAACTCGGGGTGCGGAGCCGCGACGAACTGTCCACCGCCCTCGCCCACTAGGTGGCCCGGAGCTGTTCCCAAGCGTTGACTCCACTGCATCGGCTATATTGCGGATGCATCGGCTATATTGCGGGCCATTCCTGGACTGCCTCCTGCCCTGGTTCCTGCCCTGCCTCCTGCCCCGTTTCGCCGCGCCGGCTCCTGTTCAATGTGCCTTGAGCCGGCTACTCGGCAGCCGTGGTGCGGGCTGATGCGGCGACGCCGGGTGGCGGTGGCTGAAATGCGCGTATCAGCCAGGCGGAACCCGTAGCCGCGCCGTCGAAGTAGAGTACCGCCTACTCGTGCCGCGGGGGTTCCCATGCGCTTAACTTGGAGAGGCAGACAGAGGTGGCCGCAACCGCCGCAAGTCCCGCCAAACAGACTTTCCAGGTCTTGTCTCGATACTGACTCTCCGGCCCACGGGCCGGACCGAGACTGGGCCGGCGACGTCAGAGTCTTCTGAGACCGAGGCTCTCCCCCCAGCCGTCGCCGGCCCTCCAATCCGCGGGTGAAGCCCGGAGCCACAGTGGCGGTCGCCCCCGGCGGCCGCCACAGTGGTGTTGTGGGACAATTGAATGTCAATCCATTGGCATTTCAAGGAGTTCACTTTGGCCTTAGTTTCAACGCCAGCCACGCTGGAACATGCCGTTCCTGCCATGGACAACGCCGAGGTACTCAGAATCAGGAATGACTTCCCCGTGCTCAACCAGCTGGTGAACGGCCAGCCGCTGGTGTATCTGGATTCGGGTGCCACTTCGCAGAACCCCCTCAGCGTCATCGAAGCCGAGCAGGAGTTCTACGAACAACGCAACGCTGCCGTCCACCGCGGGGCCCACCACCTTGCCGTTGAGGCCACCGAGGTCTTCGAAGATGCGCGCCAGACCATTGCGGACTTCATCGGCGCGGAATACGAAGAGACCGTGTGGACGTCCAACGCCACTGAAGGCCTGAACCTCGTTAGTTATGCGCTGTCCAATGCCAGCTTGTGGGCTGCCCAGGGGCGCGGCGACGCCCGGCTGAAGGAACTCGCCGTTGGGCCCGGGGACCAGATCGTGGTCACCGAAATGGAGCACCACGCCAACCTGATCCCTTGGCAGGAATTGGCCTTCCGCACGGGCGCCACCCTGCGTTATATCCCCATCGACGACGCCGGAGTCCTCCAGCTGGACATTGCCGCTGAGATCCTGGGAAACAGGACCAAGGTGCTCGCCTTCACGCATGCGTCCAATGTCCTGGGCACCATCAACCCTGTGAACGAACTCGTGGCGCTTGGCCGGGCGGCGGGAGCGCTGGTAGTGCTGGACGCCTGCCAGTCCGCGCCGCATCTGCCCCTTGATGTCAAGGAGCTCGACGTCGACTTCGCCGTGTTCTCCGGCCATAAGATGCTGGCGCCTACCGGAATCGGTGTCCTGTACGGCAAGCAGGACCTCCTGGACGTCCTGCCGCCGTTCCTCACCGGCGGTTCCATGATCACAACCGTGACGATGGAACGGGCAGAGTACCTGCCCTCGCCGCAGCGTTTCGAGGCAGGCACCCAGCGGATCTCCCAAGCCGTTGCCCTGGCAGCCGCTGCAAGTTACCTCACCGAAACTGGCCTGGAGCGTGTGCACCGCTGGGAGTCCGAACTTGGCCAGCGCATGGTGGCCGGGCTGGAGGCCATCCCCGGAATCCGGGTTCTGGGACCCGCCGCCGGCCAGGAGAGGATCGGCCTGGCCGCGTTCGACGTCGACGGTGTCCACGCGCACGACGTCGGCCAGTTCCTGGATTCCCGCGGCATTGCTGTCCGCGTGGGGCACCATTGCGCCCAGCCGCTGCACCGCCGCCTGGGACTGACCGCCACCACCAGGGCCAGCGCCTACCTGTACAACACCACCGACGACGTCGACGCCTTCCTGGAATCCGTTGCGGGCGTCCGCTCCTACTTCCGCGTCTGACACGACCACCGAAGGTATACACCATGAGCCTTGACCAGCTGTACCAGCAGATCATCCTTGACCATGCCAAAACCCGGCACGGCAGCGGGCTGGCCGGCATCGACGCCCCTGCCGGGGCTACCACCGGCCAGTCACACCAGCTGAACCCCGTCTGCGGCGACGAAGTCACGCTCCGGGTAGCGGTGGAAGATGGCAAGGTGGCGCAGATTTCCTGGGACGGCGCCGGGTGTTCCATCTCGATGGCCTCGGCCTCGGTCCTCAGCGAACTCGGTGAGGGACTGACCGTGGACGAACTCCACTCGATCATCGGCAATTTCCGGGAAGTCCTGCGCTCCCGCGGGAAGATCCACGCGGATCCGGAAATCCTTGGTGACGCGGCCGCGTTTGAGGGCGTGGCCCGCTACGCCGCGCGGGTGAAATGCGCCATGATTTCCTGGGTAGCCGCCGAGGATGCGCTCAACCAGGCCGCCTAGACAAAGCAGACAGGCGCCGTGCCTGGCAGAGTTCCTGCCGGGCACGGCGCCCGCTTGACCCGCTGTTACCCGAACAGGCCCATAACCCCGATGACGGCCGTGGCAGCCCCCAGCACCATGGAGATGCTGACGAGCACCAGATGGACGTTGAGGAACTTCGTGGCCTTGCCGGCCGCGTCCCGCGCCCGGGGATCCTTCATCACCCGGCGCAGGAACTGCGGCCAGACCACCAGGGACCAGACGCCCGCGATGATGAGCAGGATGGCGGCAAAGAGGGGGAGTTGCATGGCTTCAGTGGCTTTCCAGCCAGGCCTGAGCCTGCTGCGACTGGATGTTCAGGGCCTTTGCCACCATGGGCTCGGCCGCGTCGGCGATTTTGCCGCCCAGGAACGGCACTGACGAGGTCACGTTGCCTTCCAACTCCACGCGGGTGCTGCCGCCGTCAGCAACGAGTCGCTGGACCGCCGTCACGTCAAGGGGTGCGCCCGCGATCTTCAAGGTGATGTTGCTCTGGCGGGAACCGTCTGCCGCCGGGGCGTCCCAGTTTTCCACCTGCGTTACCGTGAGCTTGTCACCAACAAACTTGCGGGCGATCTCCGGCAGGCGGGTGGTGGGCAGAGTGCGGACCGAGGTGGTGCTGAAGGCCCCGGAAACATCGCCATCCACGGCGAAGGACTCAAGGGTGCCGCCAACGAATTCACTCGTGTGCCGCTGGAAGTCCTCGTTGATAAAAACAGCAGCGACGCTGTCGACGGCGTGCGGAAGGGTGGTGGTTGCACTCAGTGCCATGGGTCCTCCAGGATTTGGGGTCAGAACGCTTTTTGCTCCCCACATCCTACGGGGAGCCCGGCTTGTTCTCAGAACCGGCCTCCGCGCGCTCCGCCTCGACGATCTTCTTCGCCGCTGTGGTGATGTTCCGCGCCATCGCCGGAAAAATGAGGCTGTGGAAGGGCAGCACGGCCAGCCAGTAAAGCCTCCCGCTGAGGCCCTTGGGGAAGAAGATGGCGCGCTGCCGGTAGCGGCTCCCGCCGCCGTCGGGCTCTACGGACAGCTCAAGCCAGGCGCGCCCGGGGGCGCGCATCTCTGCCCGCAGGCGCAGGAGTTTCCCGCGGTCTATCCGCTCCACGCGCCACCAGTCCACCACCTCGCCCGACGCGAGCTTGCCGGGGTGCCGGCGTCCCCGCAGGAGCCCCGCGCCGCCGGTGAGCTTGTCCAGCCAGCCACGCACCCGCCAGGCGAGGGGCAGGGAGTACCAGCCGTTCCGGCCACCGATTCCCTCGATAATCGTCCACACGTGGGCCGGATCAACGTCCCCGTGGAACGTCCGCTCATCCACGAAGACTTTGTGCCCTGACCAGTCCGGATCGCTGGGCAGGGGATCGGCATCAGCGCCCGCGTTGGCCCATGTGGTCTCCACCTGCCCGTCACGTTCCTTGCCCAGTGCCAGGGCAACCGCGCGCCGGTAGGGCGTCAGGCCGCCTGCAGGCACGGGAATCACGGCATCAATGTCGTGTTCCCGGGACACGGCGTCGTGCTGCAGTGACTGGACCAGCGGAAGCGACATGGACAGTGGGATCGGCGTGGTGAGGGCCACCCACAAGCCTGCGAGTTTGGGCGCGGGAATGGGCAGCGCCAGAACCACCCGGTACGGCAGTCCGGCCTCGGCGGCGTACTCCTTCATCATGCCCGCGTAGCTCAGCACCTGGCGGCAGCCAATATCGAACGTGCGGTTGATGGGCCCGGTAAGGGACGCGGCGCCCACGAGGTAGTGCAGCACGTCCCGGACGGCGATGGCTTCAATCTTGTTCCGCACCCAGCTCGGGGCCGGCATCAGCGGAAGGGTTTCGGAGAGGTGCCGGATCATCTCGAACGATGCAGACCCGGACCCGATCACCACCCCGGCCTGGAACACCACGGCGTCCACCGGACTGTCCAGGAACACCTTCCCCACTGCCTCCCGGGACCGCATGTGCGTGGACAGTTCCACGTTGGCCGGGTGGAGGCCGCCCAGGTAAACGATCCTCTCCACGCCGGCGTCCGCGGCCGCCTTCGCGGCGGTGTCCGCCATCGCTTTTTCCTTGGCCTCGAAGCCGGACCCGGCGGCCATGGAGTGCACCAGGTAGTACAGCACGTCGACGCCGGCCAGCGCGTCGCGGAGGGCCCCGCCGTCGTCGAGGCTGCTTTCGACCACCACAACATCATCAAGCCAGGGCACGCCGGCGATCTTGGCTGATGTCCGTACCAGGACTTTGACGGTGTGCCCGGCCTCCAGCAGCCGCGGGACCAGGCGGCCACCGATATAACCCGTGGCCCCGGTCACGAGGACGGTCCTAAGGATGCCGTTCATGTGGATCCCCTATGAATGTCGTAAAAGGGCGTCAGTACCGAACCAGCTTAGCAATGCTGGCAGGGGGTCTCGCGCTGCTGACACTGGCCCAAGATTTTCCAAAGGCTACCCATAGATATTGGGCTCATTCCGTAAATGAGCGGCCGCGACGAGGGGAATCTGTCTGTAATCGATGGAGGAAAGTCATGGTACAAGATGGAAGGAAGCGATGGTTCGGTGACTTAGCGTCCGCCATGCGAATAAAGAGGATGCCATAGCGGCGTACCTCTGGCTGATGGACAACTCGACCGAACGCAGACTCCGACCTAATAAGTGAGTAGGGGCAGGTCCCGGAACATCCGGGTCATGCCTGTCTTTGTTTTTTGCCGCTCGTTGTACGTCGGTGGACTACTTGCTCCTCTGCAACGCAAAAGCGCAAACAGTACTTGTTCGGAGTACCGACTACCTGTTCAGTGGCCAGCCGATTACGGGCACCCCGTTGATCGTGTACGTGTCTTTTCCTCCATAGCGAAGTCAGGTATTGGCGAACCTTGTTGGCCACTTTTCACCGTGTCAGGGTGGTCCTCGTAAGCCGGAATGGGCAGCATGGCACCGCTGCTTATCCGACCGGTGGCCCCAGCTAGCGTCGGTGGCCTGGGGATAAGGGGACAATCGTGAAGAATACTCCTGCATCATCAGAGCTGATTTCAGTCCGTCTGTTTGGCACGTTTGAAGTGCGCCGCAACGGTGTACCACTGTCCGCTGCTGATATGGCGGGCTGCAAACCGCGGCACATTCTGGAAATACTACTGCTTAATCTGGGCAGTCCTGTGTCAAAAAGCAGGATCATTGAGACCCTATGGGGCGCGGGGGCCAGCAACGGAACAGTAGCGACACTGGAAAGCTATATCAGCGGAATTCGCCGCGCCATACAGCCGGGAAACACAAGGAACGGTCCGCTCCGCACTGCCAATGGCGGCTATGTTCTTGACCCCGCGCTCGTGGACCTGGACCTATCCCGATTCAGTCAGCTGGTTGAAAAAGCGGGTCAGGCAGCGCCAAGGGATGCTTACGTACTGCTGACGGAGGCACTGGAACTCTCAGCTGAGCCGTTGCTTGGTTCAGAACTGGCATTCGACTGGGCCGATGAAGCAAGAGCGCGCCAAGCCGCCGAGCGGCTGGCCGCGCAAATCCAGGCCTCAGAAACTGCTGCCATGCTGGACCTGCCCCAGGAAGCCGTGCGCTGGGCGCGGCTGGCTGTGGCCTCCGACCCCCTCAATGAGCGAGCCTGGACTCTGCTGGTAACAGGTTACGAACGCTCCGGGCTTCCAGCCGAGGGGTTGTCCGCCTACGCACGCTGCCGGCTGATCTTCGACCGGGACCTTGGCTGCGCGCCCGGTCCGGCGCTGCAGGCCGCACACTTGAGGCTCCTGCGCCAGCGGGCTGAGGCCAGCACCGAACTGTCGGAGGTGATGGCAGCGCTAGTGTATCTGGGGGATACTTTGTCGGGGCAGGGGCAGGGGCAGGGGCAGGGGCAGGGGCAGAGGTCCGCCGCCGATTCCGGCCTCACCCACGAGAATGCGGGGCGTATTCTCACTTCATTTCTTCGGAGGGCCCGGGTCGCTGTCTGACGCCAGCCCCTGGCGATGCGGTTCCCCAGCAAGCGTAGCAACGCGTTCCGGGTGGGCGCCGGGGCAGGAGTAGGCTGGGATGACCCGGGATTCGAAGTGAATTTCGGGCTTTCGTGTTGCCTGCGCTTCCCTTGAACCCCACAGGAGTTTCTGCCATGAGCCCCACCGGCCCATCCCATCCCGGTCCGTCGCTTGCCGGACTGCGCAGTGTCCTGGCCGAGGACCACACCTTCGCCCGGGTCAAGGCCGAGGCAGCGCGGGGGTTCGATGTCCGCGGCCAGGACTACCAGATCAGCGCACCGGCCGGACTCCGCGCCGTCCTGCTGGCCGAAATGGCGGACGGCGTGGCCGCCGCAGGGGGAATTCCCGACGGCGGGATCCCGGCCGTGGTCCTTGCCGTCACCGCTACGGGACGCGAAGCAGAAGACCTGACCGCAGCGCTGCGGGCCTATCTGCCGGCCGATGCCGTGGCAGAGTTCCCCAGCTGGGAAACCCTGCCGCACGAGCGGCTCTCACCCCGCTCGGACACCGTGGGGCGGCGCCTGTCCGTCCTGCGCCGGCTCGCGCACCCGGAAAGCTCGACGGCGGGTCCGCTGCGGATAGTTGTGGCTCCGGTACGGGCCGTGGTCCAGCCAATCGTCGCAGGCCTGGGGGAACTGGTTCCCGTGACCCTGAAGGTTGGCCAGGACATGCCTTTCACCGACGTGGTGCGACGGCTCGCCGACGCCGCCTACGCTCGCGTGGACATGGTCACCCACCGCGGGGAGTTCGCCGTGCGCGGCGGCATCATCGACGTGTTCCCACCCACCGAGGACCACCCCATCCGGGTGGAGTTCTTCGGCGACGAGGTTGACCAGATGCGCTGGTTCGCCGTCGCCGACCAGCGCTCGCTGTCAGCCCCGGGCGTGCATCACCCCACCGAACTGCACGCCCCGCCGTGCCGGGAAATCCTCATCACGCCGTCGGTGATGTCACGGGCCGCGACGCTGAAGACCCAGCTCCCAGCCGCAGCAGACATGCTGGAGAAAATCGCCGGCGGCATCGCCGTCGAAGGCATGGAATCCCTGGCGCCCGTGCTGGTGGACGCCATGGTTCCCTTTGTGGAGCAACTGCCGGCCGGGTCGATCTCCGTAGTCATCGAACCGGAAAAGGTCCGCACGCGTGCGCACGACCTCGCGGCAACCAACGAAGAGTTCCTTGAAGCTGCCTGGTCCACGGCTTCGGATGGGGGCACGGCACCGCTGGACCTCGGCTCGCAGGCCTCCGCTGCGCTGCACTCCGCCAGCTTCCGCTCCCTTGCCGAGACCCGCAGCTTCTCCCTAGACCACGAAGTCTCCTGGTGGTCCATCACGTCGCTGGCCACCGACGAGGAGCTCCTGCCGGAGATCGACGTCCTGAACCTGCACGCCCGGGAACCCCGCGGCTACCAGGGCGACGTGGCCGAAATGATGGAGTTCATCGGCTCCCATGTCCGGGACCAGTGGCGGATCGTGGTGGTAACGGAAGGTCCAGGTCCGGCCCAGCGCCTGGCGGAACTGTTCCACGACGCCGATATCCCGTGTGCCCGTGTGGACACCCTGGAGAAGGAGCCGCAGGCGGGCATCATTGAGGTGACCACAGCCGCCGTCGGACGCGGTTTTGTCCTGGACAGCCTCAAACTGGGGCTGCTCACCGAGGCGGACCTGCTCGGACGCACGTCAGCAGGTTCCACCAAGGATATGCGGCGCATGCCGTCCAAGCGCCGGAACGCCGTGGACCCCCTGCAGCTGGTCAACGGCGACCACGTGGTGCACGAACAGCACGGCATTGGCCGGTTCGTCGAACTCATCCAGCGCAAGGTCGCCGGTGGGGGAGACGGCGTCCGCGAATACCTGGTCCTGGAATATGCCCCGTCCAAGCGTGGCGCCCCGGGGGACCGGCTCTTTGTCCCCACCGACCAGCTGGACCAGGTGACCCGGTACGTCGGCGGCGATACCCCGGTTCTCAGCAAGATGGGCGGCTCGGACTGGGCCAGCACCAAGTCCAAGGCGCGCAAGGCGGTCAAGGAGATCGCCGGCGAACTCATCCGGCTCTACTCCGCACGCATGGCCTCCCGCGGCCACGCCTTCGGGCCGGACACGCCCTGGCAGCGCGAGCTGGAGGAAGCCTTCCCCTATGTGGAAACGCCGGACCAGCTGACCACCATCAATGAGGTCAAAGCGGACATGGAGCGCGAGATCCCCATGGACCGCCTGGTGTCCGGGGACGTGGGCTACGGCAAGACCGAGATCGCCGTGCGCGCCGCGTTCAAAGCGGTCCAGGACGGCAAGCAGGTGGCGGTGCTGGTGCCCACCACCCTGCTCGCCCAGCAGCACTACGAGACGTTCACCGAGCGCTTCTCGGGATTCCCGCTGCGCGTCAAGGCGCTGTCACGCTTCCAGAACGCCAAGGAATCCAAGGAAACGGTGGAGGGCGTCAAGAGCGGCTCCGTGGACGTGGTCATCGGCACGCACCGCCTCCTGTCCAAGGATTTTGCGTTCAAGGACCTTGGCCTGGTGATCGTGGACGAGGAGCAGCGCTTCGGTGTTGAACACAAAGAGGCGCTGAAGAAGATGCGCACCAACGTGGACGTTCTGGCCATGAGCGCCACGCCCATTCCCCGCACCCTGGAAATGTCCCTGACCGGCATCCGGGAAACGTCCACGCTTGCCACGCCGCCTGAGGAACGCCACCCCGTGCTGACCTACGTGGGCCCGTACACGGACAAGCAGACGTCGGCCGCCATCCGGCGTGAGCTCATGCGCGAAGGCCAGGTATTCCTGGTGCACAACCGTGTCTCCACCATCGAGCGGACGGCGGCAAAGGTCCGGGAGCTGGTTCCGGAGGCCCGCGTGGAGGTGGCGCACGGGCAGATGTCCGAGAGCCGGCTGGAGCAGATCATCGTGGACTTCTGGGAGAAGCGCTTTGACGTGCTGGTCTGCACCACCATCATCGAAACCGGCCTGGACATTTCCAACGCCAACACCCTGATCGTGGATGGCGCGGACAAGTACGGCCTCTCCCAGCTGCACCAGCTCCGGGGCCGTGTGGGCCGTGGCCGGGAACGCGCCTACGCCTACTTCCTGTACCCGTCCGAGAAGCCGCTGGGCGAGGTGGCGCTGGAACGGCTCAAGGCCGTGGCCACGCACAATGAGCTCGGCGCCGGCATGCAGCTGGCCATGAAGGACCTTGAGATCCGCGGCGCCGGCAACCTCCTGGGCGGCGAGCAGTCCGGCCACATCCAGGGTGTTGGTTTTGACCTGTACATCCGCCTGGTGGGCGAAGCCGTGGCAGATTACCGTGGCGACGCCGAGGAAAAGGCCGCCGAAATGAAGATCGAGCTGCCAGTGAACGCGCACCTGCCGCACGACTATGTGCCGGGGGAGCGGCTGCGCCTGGAAGCCTACCGAAAGCTGGCCTCGGCGTTGACGACGGAAGCGATCGAAGAAGTCCTGGCCGAGCTGGTGGACCGCTACGGGGAACCGCCGCTGCCGGTCCAGAACCTGATTGCCGTGGCCCGCTTCCGGGTGGGTGCCCGCGAAGCCGGCTTGTCCGACGTCGCGCTGCAGGGGAACTTCATCAAATTCTCGCCTGCACAGCTGCCGGAGTCCAAGCTGATGCGGCTGACCCGGATGTACCCGGGTTCCCAGTCCAAGCCTGCCCTGGACGCGGTGCTGATTCCGAAGCCGAAGACCGCCAGGATCGGCGGCCGGGACCTGCAGGACGCCGAAATCCTGGAATGGGCCAACGGGGTCATCCGCAACATTTTCTCCGACGCGCCCCTGGCGGTGAGCTAGCAGTTGATGGGAGGACATCACGCCGCGTCGGGAGCCGCGGCGTGGGTAGCTATTGCTTCGACGGGACCATACACGCTGGGCTGGTATCCGCTGGATGCCACCGGCATCCTGATCGGCGGCATGGCGACGGCGGGAACAGCCCTGGTGTGCGACTGGGACCACCGCCACAGCACGGTGGCGAACTCGCTGCCGCCACTGTCCAATGTGATTGCGGTGGGGATTGAAAACGCCAGCGGCGGGCACCGGCAGGGCACGCACTCCATCCTGGGGGCGGCATTCTTCGTCGTACTGGCCATGATGGCCGGGCAGATCCAGGTGCACACCGGCTGGGGCCTGCTGTCCGTCGGTGCCGGCCTGCTGTGCATGTTCATGATCAACATTGCGGCCAAGGCCCTGAAGCTGTTCCCCAAGTCGGGCTTCATCAGCAACTGGATCTTCGCGCTGACCATGGCCGGCCTGGTGACGTGGTTCGCCCCGGAGCAGTGGACCTGGCTGCCGGTCTCGATGCTGACCGGTGTGGTGGTCCACATTGTGGGGGACATGATCACTACCGGCGGCGTGCCGCTGCTCTGGCCGATCGTCATCAAGCCACCCAGGTTCCTGCGGAAACTGCCGGTGCTCAACGACGTCTGGAAGGCCAACGGCGCGTTTTCGCTGCCGTTACTGGGCCGTGCAGGGTCGCGGCGGGAGTGGCTGGTGCTGATCCCGGTGAGCGCCTACGCCATGGTGGGGATGTGCGTGGCGGCCTGGGCCCTGGCGAAGCAGCAATGGCCGGCAGTCCTCACCGCACTCGGCAACGTGATCCACCCTTAAACAGTCAACGCGGGGTCACATAATGCCCAACAAATCCTTGAGGATGGGCATTATGTGACCCCGCGTTGCTGTTAGAAGCAGGTTGTTACTTCTCGCCGGCTGAATCGGAGCGGCCCATGATGGTCTGCGGTATCCAGTAAGCCAGGAAAAAGAGGCCCAGGCAGGCGGCCATCGGCCAGGGGTTGCCCAGGGTGAGGAAGGACAGCGAGTAGACGGCGCCCAGGAACAGGGCCATCATGACGACAAACAGGCCAATGCTCGTTGCGAGGTTGTTTTCGTTCTCCGGGGTCTGCACCTTGGCACTGCCGGACGCTGTGGTCTTGCTGGACATTCGTTCCTCCTCGGCCCCGCGGGGCTCAAATCTGTAGCGGGCCCGGCGGTGTCAGTAACCGGCTGAACCCTGTTCACCCTTGACGATCGCAATGCCGGAGCTCGCACCAATACGTGTTGCACCAGCAGCAATCATAGCCTGAGCGTCTGCCAGGGAGCGTACTCCGCCGGAGGCTTTGACACCCAGGTCCGGGCCGACGGTCCGGCGCATCAGGGCGATGTCTTCTGCCGTGGCACCCCCGCCGTTGAACCCCGTGGAGGTCTTGACGAAGTCCGCCCCTGCCTCGACGGCTGCCTGGCAGGCCAGGACCTTCTGGTCGTCAGTGAGCAATGCGGTTTCAATGATGACCTTCAGGATGGACCCGCTCGCGTGGACGGCTTCGGCGACGGCGGAGATGTCCTCCACCAGGGCACCCTTGTCGCCGGCCCGCGCGGCGGCGATGTTGATGACCATGTCGATTTCGTCGGCGCCGTCGAGCACGGCACCGCGGGCTTCAAAGGTCTTGACATCCGTAGGAGTCGCCCCCAGGGGAAAGCCGATCACCGAGCACGTCAGCACCCCGGAACCCTTGAGGGCAGTCTTGACCGTCTTGACCCACAGGGGGTTCACGCAGACTGACTTGAAATGGTATTCGGCGGCCTCGGCACACACCTTGAGGATGTCTGCTTCGCTGGCTTCCGGCTTCAGCAATGTGTGGTCGATGTAGGACGCGATGTTTGCCGGTGTGGAGTCCGTACCGGGTCCGCGCTGGTCGGCAGAAATTGCTTCGTTGCCCATGATGGTCCTTTCCTCGTGGCCTCGTGGGCCGCCCGAGCCACGGGGTGCGTGGCAGTTCTGAGGACCATCTTGTCATAGCGGGAGCCCGCTTAGGCGGCCACCGGCACGCCCAAAGCCACGCCCTCTGCCGCACCGTGCTGCCCTGCCACAGCCGACATCAGCTGCGCGGCGCAGGCACCGGCCGCAGAGGCCGCGGCCACCAGGAGTCCCAGCCGGACGCCGTCGAACGTTGCAGCGTCACCGATGGCCCAGATCCCGGGCACGGAAGTCCGGAAATCCTGGCTGATGGCAATCCCGCCGCCAGGGGCCGTGCGGAGCCCCGCGCTTGCCGCGAGTCCGTCCCGGGACACCCGTTCCTCCGCCAGGACCACGATGTCGCCGTTCATGCTGCTGCCGTCGGCGAAGACGATTCCGGCGGTGTTCAGTTCCGGGCCGGGCTGCCGCGGCTTCACCACGGCAGGCCGCACCGTAGTGCGGACCGGGCGGACGCCGCGGGCACGCAGGACCGCCTCCGCCTGTCCTGCCGCGGCTCCGGTACCCACCAGGATTCCCAGCGGCCGCCTGCCCAACTCACTGGTCAGGTCCTTTACCGCTTCTCCGATGCGGGCGGCGTCGTCGATGGTGGAGTAGCTCAGGCAGTGGCCGGAACCCTCAACAGGAGCTTCCTCCGGCGCGGAACCCGTTGCGATCACAAGCTGGTCGTAGCTGAATTCCATCCCGTCAGCCGTAGTCACGGTGCGCGTTCCGGCCTCAATGAAGCTGGCAGGCTGGCCGAACCGTAGCGATACCTGCGGCAGGGATGCCAGCTCAAGTAGCTCCTCAGACATGTCGTCACGGTTGCTCAACATGGTGATGGTTCCGGCGAAACGGGCGCGGTCCAGCTGGCTGACAAGGGCCTGCGCGGCGGGCCCGGCGCCGGCAATGACGATGCGCGGTGCGGTGCGGGAGGTTGCGGAGATGGAGGGGGCGGGTGCGGACATGTGCTGGCCCTTTCGCTGGCGGCCGCAAGGTGGTTCCGGCCGGGAAGTTCGTGATACTCCCAAGCGTAGGCGGCCCGTTTTTCCAGCGTGTTTCGCCCCAATTACGGGAGGGGAGTTTTTGTCCAGATGATGTGCTTAACCGTATGGCCTTGGCCACATTATCTGGACAAAAACTCCGGTGCGGGATGGATCAGACCCGGATCCGGTACCCGCGCTTGACCACCGTCTCCACCAGGCGCCCGTCCGGCAGCGAGGACCGGAGCCGGCTGACCGTCATGTCGAGGGCATGGACGGAGCCTTTGAGTTCTAGCAGGTCCGAGAGCGCCTCCCGGGAGAGGACCGCCCCACCGGCTCCCAGCAGCGCACGCAGCAGCAGCAGTGGCGCGGGTGCCAGCTCAACGGGCTGACCGTCGATCCGCAGGCTGCGGCCGCGCAGCTCGATGTTGCCGGAGCCTGTGTCCAGGCGCCGTACGTGGTTCAGGGCGAGGTGCTCGCACACCAGCCGGATCAGGGCACCCATCCGGAACCGCTCGGGAATGAGTGGGGTGACACCCGCGTCAAGCAGCGGCTGTGCTGTCACGGGGCCAACCACGGCCGTGGTGACGTTGGTCTTGAGGCTGTGGATCAGCTCCTTGTAGACGCCCATCTCGTGCGCCGTGCTCCACATGGCGTCAACGGCGGGCGCACTCGTGAAAGTGAGGACATCCAGGTTGCCGCTGCACGCGGCCTCAATGAGGCGCGGAAGCCGGTCTTCGCCGTCGGGCTTCACCCAGCGGTAGGGGGTCACGGTGAGTACGGTGGCCCCTGACATGCGCAGGCGTTCCAGCTGACGAACGTCCGTGTAGCCGTGGAGCTGCACGGCCACGGTCTTGCCGCGGACGCCTTCGGCGAGCAGCATGTCCACCAGTGTCGCGGTGGTTTCGTCGCTGCTGATTCCGACGTCGGCGAGACCGGCCGCGCGGACGGCGCCGCGGGCCTTGGGGCCGCGGACAAACATCCGGCAGGCGCCAAGGGTTTCCAGCAGTTCCTCACCGATTCCGAAGGAATCGGCCGCTTCGCACCAGCGGCGCATGCCATAGGCCGTGGTGGCGATGCAGAGGTCCGGGCGGGCCGCGATGATGGCCTTGGTGTCCTCGATGAGGCGGATGTCTTCCTGCACCGGCGCGATCTTCAGCGCCGGGGCGTGCAGCACCTCCGCGCCGCGGCGTTCCAGGGCCTCGATGAGGTCCCGGGAGCGCCGGTGCGAGGTCACACCGATGCGGAAGCCCTCGAGGGGGTTGCTTCCGGCGTCCGATGATTCGTCTACCTCGGGCTCAGCTGGTGCCAGTGCGTTCATGGGGGTCAATCCTTTCACGAACCCAGCAGCGAGGCCGCCAGCCTGTCGAGGTCGGCGGCGGCCTCGGCATGCCCGCGGTTGGCTTCAGCCACCCGGACCACCTCGCCAATGACCAGCACGGCGGGATTGCTGCACCCGGCGGCGGCGGCGGTGATGGTGCCCAGGTCCGCGATGGTGGTGCGCTGGCCGGGACGGTAACCGCGTTCGACGACGGCCATGGGCATATCGGGGCGCATGCCGGCTTTCCGCAGCCCGGCAGCGAGCTGGTGCAGGGTCCCGATGCCCATCAGGACCACAATGGTGCCGCCGAGGCCGGCCAGGTGCGTGTGCTCCTTTTCGGTGAGCGGGGCGTGGCCGGAGACCACGGTGAACATGTGGCTGACCTCGCGGTGCGTGACGGGGATGCCAGCGGCCGCCGGCACGGAGATCGCACTGGTGACGCCGGAGATGACGCGGACGGGCACGCCGGCCGCGACGCAGGAGGCAACTTCCTCGCCCCCGCGGCCGAAAACGTAGGGATCGCCGCCTTTCAGCCGGACCACGTTGTTGCCTTCCAGGGCGGCAGCCACCATCAGCTTCTCGATGTCGGCCTGTCCGACCTTGTGGTGGCCGGGCTTCTTGCCAACATCCACCAGTTTGGCCGAGGTCAGGATTGGCAGGTCCTGGCACGGAGCCAGCCGGTCGTAGAACACCACGTCGGCATCGCGGAGGGCGTTGACGGCGCCCACGGTCAGCAGTTCGGTGGTGCCTGGGCCGCCACCCACCAGGGTGACATGGCCGACGGGGCCTGCGGCCGGTTCGGCTGCTACCGGGATGCCGGTTGCCCGGCACCGCTCCAGGAGGGACTCCCAGCCCGGCTGGCCGTCGTCCACCGCGGCGACGAGGAACGGGCGCTCGGGAAGCGGGCCGTCATGCGCGGCACCCTGCGGCGTGCTGAGGCGGGAGACGACGGCGCCCGCGGCTTCGTAGCGGCGGACCGCCTGGCGTGCGGCGTGGTCGGAGCCGGTGACCAGGACTTCGCGGCCGGTGAGATCAATACTGAGCTGCATGCCTATACCTCGTTCTCGTCGCGGGGCCTCATGGGGATGGAAGCCCCGATCAGGACCTTCCCTTTTTCTTCGAGTGTTGCCGGGCGCATCTGTCCGCGTTCGTCGGAGACGAAGGTGATGGAGTCGTCCTTCTGGTCGGGGGCATTGACGAAGGAACGGAACCGACGCAGGCGCTCAGGATCCTTCAGGGTGTCCGCCCACTCGTCCACGTAGGTGTCAACGTGCTTGGACATGGCGGCCTCGAGTTCCTCGGCGATGCCCAGGGTGTCCTTGACCACCACATCCTCGACGTGCTTGATGCCGCCGTCGAGCTCTTCCTGCCAGCGTGCGGTGCGCTGCAGGCGGTCGGCCGTGCGGATGTAGTACATGAAGTAACGGTCGATGTACTTGATCAGCGTCTCGTCGTCGAGGTCCTTGGCGAGCAGCTGGGCGTGGGCCGGGGTGGCGCCGCCGTTGCCGCCGACGTACAGGTTCCAGCCGTCAGCGGTGGCGATGACGCCAACATCCTTGCCACGGGCTTCGGCACATTCACGGGCACAGCCGGAGACGCCCATCTTGAGCTTGTGCGGGCTGCGCAGGCCGCGGTAGCGCAGTTCGAGCTGGATGGCCATGGCCACCGAGTCCTGCACGCCGAAGCGGCACCAGGTGGAACCCACACAGGACTTCACCGTACGCAGGCTCTTGCCGTACGCCTGGCCGGATTCGAAGCCGGCGTCCACCAGTTCCTTCCAGATTTCCGGGAGTTCCTCCAGGCGGGCACCGAACATGTCGATGCGCTGGCCGCCGGTGATCTTCGTGTAGAGGTTGTATTTCTCGGCCACGGCGGCGATGACGCCGAGCTTCTTCGGGGTGATCTCGCCGCCGGCAATGCGGGGGACCACCGAGTAGGTGCCGTCCTTCTGCATGTTGGCGAGGGCGCGGTCGTTGGTGTCCTGCAGGGTGCCGCGGCCGGCGTCCAGGACGTAGGCGCTGTTCTGGCTGGCCAGGATGTTGGCGATAGTCGGCTTGCAGATGTCGCAGCCGGCTCCGGTGCCGTACTTGGCCATGATCTCTTCGAAGGAGGTCAGTTCCAGGACGCGGATGGCGTCGAAGAGTTCCTGGCGGGAGAGTTCGATGTGCTCGCAGAGGGCCTTGGAGACCTCGACGCCGGACTTGGTCAGTTCGGTTTCCAGCAGCTTCTTGAGCATGGGGACACAGGAACCACAGCTGGTTCCGGCGCGGGTGCAGCCCTTGAGTTCGCCGAGTTCCTGGACCGGGGCGTTGCCGTCGCAGGCGCCGCAGCCGTTGACGGTGTCGCGGATGGTTCCGGCGGAGACGTTGTTGCAGGAGCACAGGATGGCGTCGTCCGGGAGCTCGGTGTCCGGCGCGTCGCCGCCGCCTGCTGCCGAGAGGTATGCGCCGGGCTCGGCGCTGAGCTCGCGGCCCAGGAGCGGGCGCAGGCTGGTGTAAGGGGTTGCGTCGCCCACGAAGATGCCGCCCAGGAGGGTCTTGGCGTCGTCGGTGGTGACGATCTTCTGGTAGACGCCGCGGGCGGGGTCGGCGTAGACGATCTCGAGTGAGTGCTCGGTCTTGGCAAAGCCGTCACCGAAGCTGGCCACGTCCACACCGGAGAGCTTGAGCTTGGTGGCGGTGTCGAAGCCGGGGAACGTGGCCTCGCCGCCGTGCAGGCGGTCGGCGACGATCTCGGCCATGGTGTTGGCGGGGGCAACAAGGCCCAGGCACATGCCCTCGAAGTTGGCCACTTCACCGATGGCCCAGATGCCCGGTACTTCGGTGGCGCAGGAGTCGTCGATGACCACACCGCCGCGCTGGCCCAGGCTGAACACCTGTTCGTCGCCCTCGGCGGCGCGGAAGAGTTCGTCGCGGGGCCGGACGCCGATAGCCACGATCACCATGTCTGCATCGATGATGCGGCCGTCGGCCATGAGGACACCAGTGACCTGGCCCTCGTCATCGGACAGGACTTCCGACGGGAACACTCCGCCGTGGACTTCAAAGCCCTTGGCCTTGATGAGCCGGCCCATAGCCTGGCCCGCTCCTTCATCGAGCTGCGTGGCCATCAGCCACTGCGAACCGTCGATGACGATCGGCGTGGCGCCGAGCTGCTCTGTGCCGGCGGCCGATTCGAGCCCGAGGAGGCCGCCACCGATGGTGACGGCGTTGACCTTGCGGCCGAGCTTTTCCGTGAGCTCGGTGATGGCCTTGTTAATGGCCCATACGTCTTCCAGCGTCCGGTAGACGTGCGTGAGTTCGTTGCCGGGGATGGGGAGGCGGGCGGCATTCGAGCCGGTCGCGACCACCAGGTGGTCGTATTCGAAAGTGTTGCCCGCAGCGGTTTCCACCGACTTGGCTTCGGCATTGATTTTCACCACGCGCTCGCCGGTCTTCAGGTCCAGGGAAGCGTGGTCCCACATGGAAGCCGATCCCAGCGTCAGGTCGACCTCGGTGTCGGTGAGGGCCTTGGAGAGCGCCACTCGGTCATAGGGCAGGTGGGCTTCCTCGGTGAGGACCGTGACATGCCAGCCTTCGAGGCCACGGGAATGCATGGCATCGGCGAAGCGGTGGGCGGCGGGGCCGCCACCGGCGACGACGATGCGGCGCGTGTTCTCTGTGCTTGAAGTCTGTTCGGTCACTGTGGGCCTTTCGCATGGGCCGCAGACGGTATTCTGCGACCTTCTCTGACGAGGTGTCCATTCAGACTACGGAGACGCAGTTTCGCTTCAGTTTCCCAATTGTTTCGTGGGCTTAACTTCTGCATCACGAACACATTTCCGGGCGGGTGAGGTCTCTTTTACCCGCCGGACACATTCACTGCATGCCGCTGAAACACCTGCTGCCTATGTTGTTAGTACGGCCATAAAGGTGGCCCAACACGAAGACAGACAAGCACGGGGAGTTGAACCGGACATGACGGCAACACTGGAAATTGGGGCACTCGCCCCCGACACCACCGAAACCGCTGCCGGCTGGCACAGGGTTTGTGCCGTGGCGGAACTCGAGCTCGCCTGGGGCGAAGCGGCGCTCATCGCGGGCCGCCAGGTGGCGCTGTTCCGGACCGGCCCCAGCGAGGTTTTCGCGGTGGCACATGAGGACCCGGCGACGGGCGCCCACGTGATGGCCCGCGGCATTCTGGGATCCCGCGGCACCCGGCCCACCATCGCCTCGCCGCTGCACAAAGAGGTCTACGACCTGGAAACCGGCGAATGCTTCGGAACCGCGGCTGTG
This sequence comes from Pseudarthrobacter sulfonivorans, assembly GCF_031454915.1. Lineage (GTDB taxonomy): Bacteria > Actinomycetota > Actinomycetes > Actinomycetales > Micrococcaceae > Arthrobacter > Arthrobacter sulfonivorans_C. The sequence continues at coordinate 47,303 of NZ_JAVDRS010000006.1, forward strand.
CGCCTGGAAACGTTCAGGACCCGCATTGCCGATGGTTTCATCGAGGTAGCGGTTTAGCTGCTCCCGCTACAGCCCCAGGGCCTCGCGGACATCACCGATCACCGCATCGAGGGCGAGGCGTGCCGCCTGCCGGGCCTCCGGCAGCTCGGCGGCTGATTCCACGGGCTGGAGCACCTCGAGGTAGCATTTGAGCTTCGGTTCCGTGCCGCTGGGCCGGATAATCACGCGGGTTTGGTCCCTGGTCAGATACAGCAGTCCATCGGTGGGCGGCAAGTGCTCGCTCCCTTCAGCCAGGTCCACAAACGTCTCAACTGTGGAAGAGCCAAAAGCCTCGGGCGGGCTGACCCGCAGGCGGTTCATCATGGCGTCCAGCAGGCCCAGGTCCGCCACCCGGATGCTCAGCTGATCACTGGCATGCAGCCCGTGCTGGAGGTAGAGCTCATCCAGCGTGTCGAAGATGGTTTTGCCCTCGGCCTTGGCGGCGGCGGCCATCTCCGCGATGATGACTGCAGCCGAGATCCCGTCCTTGTCCCGGACCAGGTCCGGCGCAACGCAGTACCCCAGGGCTTCCTCATAGCCGTACAGCAGTCCCGGCACCCGGGAAATCCACTTGAATCCGGTCAGTGTCTCCTCATGCGCGTAGCCTGCCGCCGCGGCAATCCGGGCGAGCAGCCGGGAGGACACGATGGAATTGGCGAACACGCCGGCACCTTCAGCGTCTGCCCTGTCGCTGTCGCCGTCGCCGCCGTCGGGCGTTTCGGCGCCGCCGGCCGCGAGCCGGGCCACGATGTGTGCCCCGAGCAGCGCCCCGACCTCATCCCCGCGCAGCATCCGCCAGGCGCCGGTATCGGGATCCTTTGCAGCCACCGCAGCACGGTCGGCGTCGGGATCGTTGGCCAGGACAATATCGGCATCCAGGCGGGCGGCTGTCTCCAGCGCCAGGTCCAGGGCGCCCGGTTCCTCCGGATTGGGGAAGCTCACCGTGGGAAAGTCCGGATCCGGTTCGGCCTGCTCTGCAACAAGGGTGACCTCGGCAAAGCCCGCCGCATTGAGCACCGCCACGGCGGTTTCCCCACCGACGCCGTGCATGGGGGTCAGGACAATTCGCAGGTCGCGATAAGGGAAACGGGCCGGATCGGCGAGTGCCGCCGTCGCGCGCTGATAATCAGCCGCAACCGACGGATCCAGCACAGTCCAGCCGTCCGCGGCGAGGGCGATGGACTCCAACGCTCCCACGGCCTCGATCCGCGCGGCGATGCGTGCATCGTACGGCGCCACGATCTGGGCTCCGCGGCCGCTTTCCTCGACGGCGTGGCGGCCAAGGTAGACCTTGTAGCCGTTGTCCTGCGGCGGGTTGTGGCTGGCGGTGACCATGACGCCGCCGTCGCAATCCAGGGCCCGTACGGCGAAAGCCAGCAGGGGGGTGGGCAATGCGGCGGGCATCAGAAAGGTGTCAATCCCGGCGGCGGTGAGGATGGCTGCCGTTTCCTCGGCGAAGATGTCCGAGTTGTGGCGGGCGTCGTAGCCGACGACGGCGCGTGGCCGGGTTCCGGGTGCAGCCTCGCCTACGGCATCAGCCAGGAAAGCGGCAAATCCGGCGGCTGCCCGGCGCACCACCACACGGTTCATCCGGTTCGGTCCGGGGCCCAGGGCGGCGCGAAGGCCTGCGGTGCCGAACTGCAGCGTGCCGCTGAAGCTGTCGGCCAGATCCTGCATCGCGGCGGGGGAACCGTCCTCGGCGAGCTGCAGCAGCTCCGTGAGGGCGGCGGCTGTGGCGGCATCCGGATCATTGGCAGCCCATTCGCGGGCGTGGCTGAACAAGGAAGCGGCATCGGAGGACGTCATGGGTCCACGCTATCGTCATTGCTCCCGGAACGGTCCTGAACACTCGCCGGTGACGGCGGAAACACCCGAATCCTTGACAGCCCGTTTTCTGGACACGTAATGTCGCGAATATGAAAATGGGGCAGGGAGTGGAATGGGGGCTTCACAGCTGCGTCAATATGTCCTGGACGCCGCCGGGGGAACCCGTGAGCAGTGCCCGTCTGGCCGAGTTCTACAAACTTCCGGCGGCGTACCTGAACAAGCAGCTCCAGGCCATGGTGCGGGCCGGGATCCTGGCCTCGGTCTCCGGGCCGCGGGGCGGCTTCTCGCTGGCCAGGCGTCCGGACCGGATCTCCGTCCTGGACGTGGTCCTGGCCATCGAGGGAATCGAGGATTCCTTCCGCTGCGACGGCATTCTCAGGGATGCCCCCGGCGGCGACATGGACGCCGACTACGCGCGGACCTGCCTTATTTCGCAGACCATGCGCCATGCCGAGGTCACGTGGCGGACAGAGCTCTCCCGGCAGAGCATCGCCGGGATCGCCCAGTCGATTGAACGCCGGTTTCCCGAGGCCAGGGCGGAGACGGTCAAGCAGCTCGTCGGGGCCAGGTCCTGATCATTCCCCAGGCAACGCGGGGTCACTTAACGCCCATGGGACGGCCTCGGATGGGCGTGAAGTGACCCCGCGTTGACCTAAAGCTTGGCGATGATTCCGGCCAGCAGTTTGGAGATGCGCGGCCCGGCGGCCTGGCCGGATTCGAGGACTTCCTGGTGGCTGAGCGGCATGGGGCTGATGCCGGCCGCGAGGTTGGTCACCAGTGAAATGCCGAACACCTCCATGCCGGCATGGCGGCCCGCTATCGCTTCGAGGGCCGTTGACATGCCCACCAGATCCGCCCCGATCCGCTTGGCGTACTGCACCTCCGCAGGGGTCTCATAGTGCGGTCCGGAGAACTGGACGTAGACGCCCTCGTCCAGCGAAGGATCCACTTCACGGGCGAGATTCCGGATGCGTGAACTGTAGAGATCTGTCAGGTCCACAAACGTGGCACCTTCCAGCGGGGAGGCGCCGGTGAGGTTTATGTGATCTTTGATGAGGACAGGTGTGCCCGGCACCCAGCTTTCGTTCATGCCGCCGCAGCCGTTGGTCAGAACCAGGGTCTTGCAGCCGGCGGCGGCCGCCGTGCGGATGCCGTGGACAACGGCGCGGACGCCCTTGCCTTCGTAGTAATGCGTCCGGGCGCCCAGGACCAGGGCCCGCTTGCCCTCCTTGGTCAGCACCGAACGGATGGTGCCCACATGACCCACCACGGCCGGGGCGTGGAACCCGGGGACCTCGTCCGCGGGCAGGGTGGCGGTGGTCTCGCCGATGAGGTCGGCGGCTTCGGCCCAGCCCGACCCCAGGACCAGGGCGACGTCGTGCGTAGCCACTCCGGTCTTTTCGGCGATGTAGTCAGCGGCGGCGCGCGCGGCGTCGAATGGATCCATGGTCAGGAAGTCTGCATTACTCACTGGTACAAACTATCGTGCCGCCATCGATGTGCACAGCGTCACGGGTGCCGGTGATGCGCCCCATGAATCGGGCACTTTATTGATGTCCCGGCGCAGTTAGGGAGAGAATGGTTGATTGTGACTACGCACCCAGACTTCAGCTCACCCCGGATCGCAATCCTGGGAGGTGGCCCCGGCGGATACGAAGCCGCCATGGTCGCAGCCTCCCTGGGGGCGCAGGTCACCATCATCGAACGCGCGGGCATGGGCGGCTCGGCGGTGCTCACCGACGTCGTGCCTTCCAAGACCCTGATCGCGACGGCGGATCTGATGACCCGCGTCGGGGAGGCGGGGGAGCTGGGAGTGAAGTTCGACGTCGACGGCGGCGACTTTGTGCCCGTGATGCGCGCCGATCTCAAACACATCAACGACCGCCTGTTGGGCCTGGCCCGGCAGCAGTCCAGGGACATCACCGCCGGACTCGAACATCAGAATGTCCGTATCCTGATCGGCTCCGGCAGGCTCGTGGACAGCCACACCATCGAAGTCCTGACCGCCGAAGGCACTGAGACGGTGGAAGCGGACACCATCCTGCTGACAGTGGGTGCGCATCCGCGGGAACTGCCTACGGCCCGGCCGGACGGCGAACGCATCCTTAACTGGGCCCAGATCTACAACCTCGACGAACTTCCCGAGGAACTCATCGTGGTGGGTTCGGGCGTCACCGGCGCCGAATTTGCCTCCGCGTACAACGGCCTGGGCTCCAAGGTCACCCTGATTTCCAGCCGCGACCGGGTGCTGCCGGGTTCAGATACCGACGCAGCGGAGGTGCTGGAAGAAGTCTTCGAGCGCCGCGGCGTGCGCGTACTGTCCCGTGCCCGCGCGGAGACCGTGGAACGAACGGACGACGGCGTTGTGGTCACCCTTGGCGACGGCTCCAAGGTCACCGGAAGCCACTGCCTTGTCTGCGTGGGCTCCATCCCCAACACCGCCGGAATTGGTCTTGAAGAAGCAGGCGTGGAGCTCTCAGAGAGCGGCCATATCAAGGTGGACGGCGTATCCCGCACCACCGCGCCGAACATTTACGCCGCCGGCGACTGCACCGGTGTGCTGGCGCTCGCGTCGGTGGCCGCAATGCAGGGCAGGATCGCGATCGCCCACTTCCTGGGCGACGCCGTGACCCCCATCAAGCTGCACCAGGTGGCGTCCAACATTTTCACTTCACCGGAAATCGCCAACGTGGGGGTCTCCGAGGCCGAGATCCAGTCCGGTCAGTACCAGGGCGACATCGTCAAGCTCTCGCTGAAGAGCAATGCCCGCGCCAAGATGCGCAACAACAAGGACGGCTTCGTCAAGATCTTCGCCCGCAAGGGCTCCGGCACCGTCATCGGCGGTGTGGTGGTGGGTCCGAACGCCTCCGAGCTGATCTTCGCCATCTCCATCGCGGTGAAGCAGAAGCTTCACGTGGACGACGTCGCGAGTACCTTCACCGTGTACCCGTCCCTCAGCGGTTCCATCTCGGAAGCGGCACGGCGCCTGCACGTCCACATTTAACCGTTCTGCGGTAGCGTGGCCGCATGAGCACAGCACTGGAGCGGCCACGCCGCGGAAAAATTATCGGCGGCGTCTGCGCCGCGCTGGCAGCCCGCTTTGGACTGCCGAAGTTCCTGGTCAGGCTCGGCTTTGTGATCTTTGGCTTGGTGGGGATCGGCGAGATCGTCTACATCGCGCTGTGGATCATGATCCCGAAGGCCCCCGCATAAACCTCCGCCGGCGCATGCCCGTCAGGTACGGGCGTACGGCGGGACCACGTCCCCGGGGGCCAGCGGCTTGAACCACTGCTCGAAATGCAGATAGTCAGTGTTTGCGGGCACTTCGGGGCCGTCCGCTTCCGCCTCGGTGTAAAGGGCCTGGCTGTCAGCGTCCTCCAACAGGACTTCCTCAACCTGTAGCCGCCAGCCCTCCGGCAGGTCCAGTTCGTAGATGTCTTCGGTGATTTCCGCCTGGTCGAGAAGGCAGCGGACGGCCAGTTCGGCCGCGAGGCAGCCGGGAGCGGTCCAGCCGCGGCCCAGCGAAGCCGCGACGTCCGAGGCGACCACGATGAACCTCTGGGTGAATTTCGTGTCATAACTGGACGCAAACTGGGGCGGCAATGAGGAGAGCACCGAGGACCCGGCGATATCTGAGGGGGACACGGCATCCAGCCCGCGAAGCGTTTCGAGATCGCGGAAGAGCTGATCGATCAGAACGCCCGCCGAGTTCCAGAGGAGGCCTGCCAGCAGGCGGGTCTGGCTCACAGCTTTCTGCCGATCTTCAGCGGAGATGGCAGCCATTTCGGCCAGGTCTTCCGGATCAAACAGGAGCCGCTGTTCTTCGGTCATGTCATCCGGGTGCGGATCAAGGCCCAGAAGCTCCAGGCCCAGCCCGGTCAGTTTCCCGGCGTCAGCCAGCAGGTCCTGGGTAATGTCGTCTTCTTCGTCGGCATTCATGGCCCCGATGCTACCTGCCATCCGTCCACGGCCAGATTTGCGTTACGCGCCGTGAGAGGGATCGGCCGCGCAGCGGGAATGGCCTCTCGTTGGTGCCGGCCCGTGTGGTTTCTGCAATAACAACATTTGGCCTGACACCCTGAGAAAAGGAACAACGTGGCGGGAAACAAAACCTGGAATGAAATCTCCTCCTACTCCATCTTTGGTGCGTTAGTCCTGATCGGAACCGTGGCCCTCATGCTGTTCGGCAAAAACTCCCAGATGTCGCATGACATCGGCCCTTTGCTTGCCGGGCTGGCAGTGAGCATCTGCCTGTTCCGCTTCGGCACGCCTTGGCGGTGGCTTAGCTTCCTGGTCCTTGCATCATTCCTTGTCGTCGGCCCACTGTTGGGGCAGCCCGGACTTATATGGATGGGCGGATGCATTGCAGGGTCGCAATTTGGGGTCGCTTGGCGACTCTCGGCGGTAAAGCCACCGGTAAAGTCCCCGTGGACCGTCAACGGGCGTGGCATCGGCGCATTGATTGAGGCCCGAAAGGCGTCCAAGGAAGAGCTGCTCTTACTCGACGGCAACAAGCATGAGCGTGTCGTCGTCGAGCACGGTTCGGCACGCTTCGAGGTAGCCGGGTCATTGCCATCGAGACTGGTATGCCACCGGAATCCCGATGCCGACAACGACGCTTCCTGGGCGGTTTTGTCCCGGACCGGACACACTTCGGACGAGTCGGTGGAAGTTCCGATGGGCCGGATGAAGGGCTTGATTCCTTCGCAGTTCGTCCACGACGTTGGGTCGATCGAGGCGGCGCTGAACGACTTCCTGGAGAATCCAAAAGCGGAGTCACTGGATCCGGAATGGAACACGCTGTCAATCGCTTTTGACTTGCGCCTTCACTCGTAGGGCAAGCCCCTAATTCACCCCATCAGGCGGCGGGAGCCGCCTGGAAGTGTTTTTCGATGAGCCCCTTGATGTCGTCGTGGCAGCCGCCGCAGCCGGTGCCGGCGCGGGTTGCCTTGGATACCTCGGCCACGGTGGAGCAGCCGTCCTCAACGGCGCCCTGGATCTTGGCCCCGCTGACCCCCGCACACCGGCACACCGTACCTGCAGGATCGGCCGGGCCGGATGAAGCCAACTGGTCCGGCCCGTCCAGCCGCAGCAGCAGGGACCTGTCGGCCGGCAGCTCCGCACCACGCTCGAACAGGCCCACCAGTTCGGCGGCCGTCCGCGGCATACCCACCGAGACCAGGCCTTCGAGCACCCCGCCGCGGGTGGTCATCTTGACGTAACGGCCGTGTTCGGGGTCCGTCCACTGGGCGATCTGCAGGCGCGGGCGGCCATTGACGGCACCGGCCGTCAACGCTTCCTCGTCCCACGGATCGGCCGCGTTGTCCCCGGCCACGGCCATGTTCATGCCGCGGGCCTTGAGGACAATGACGCCGGCCTGTTCCTGCGGCAGTTCCTCCAGGGCGTCGGCTTCCTCCTGCGTGGCCGTGGCCAGCAGGGTCAGGTATTCGGCCAGCCATTCGGCCTGCCGCCAGCCCGGTCCCACCAGCCCGGAGGGGCCCTTCGCGGTGCGGCAGTCATTGCAGGCGGGGTCCGGGCAACGCACCTCGGCGCAGTCACCGATGGCGAAGATGTGCGGCTCGTGGTGCGCACGGAGCCGGTGGTCCACCAGGATTCCCGTGCCGGTGGACAGGCCGCAGCCCTCCGCGAGCTCGGTCCGCGGCCGGACGCCGCACGACAGGACCAGGAGGTCCCCGTCGATCGCGGAACCGTCATCGAGCAGCAATGCCGAGAAGCCGCCGTCGGGCGCATTGTGCTCCACACCGGTGGAGCGGGCGTTGCCGGCTATCCGGACGCCGCACCGGCGCAGGCTGGCCGCGAGAACGGCGCCGCCGCCGCGGTCGATGTTGCGTCCCAGCGGGTGAGGGCCGTTGTGCACAACGGTGACGGTGGCACCTTCCTCGGCCGCGGCGAGGGCTGTCTCCAGGCCCAGGACACCGCCGCCGAGAACCACCACGCGCTTGCCGCCGTCGACCGCTGCGCGCAAAACCGAAGCGTCGCGCAGGTCCCGCAGCGCCGTGACGCCGGCCGGAAGGACGGGGGAGGCGGGATCCGGGTTGATGCCGGTGAGGTTGGGGATTACCGGACGGGAGCCGGTGGCGAATACGAGGCGCTCGTAGTGGGCCGTGGTGCCGTCTGTAAGGACCACCTGCTGGCGGGCCCGGTCCACCCGGCGGACCCGCACGCCAAGGCGGACGTCCACGCCGTCGGCGATCAGGGCGGCCGCGTCAGAAAGCGCCAAGGCATCGGCGGTGGTGCGGCCCACGCCCAGGTCGGCGACCAGGACGCGGTTATAGGCGGCCTCTGCTTCTTCGCCCACCACGGTCAGGCGGACGTGCCCGTCGCGGACCGCTGGCAGCAGTTCATCGATCAGGCGGGCTGCCACCGGGCCGAATCCGACAATGACAATCTGCTCGCTCATGAGGCCTCCGTCGTTTGAAGAACGCTGTGCTGAAGTCCGTTGTGCTGAGGATCGCTAGGAGCCGCGGCCCGGACCCAAACCTTGTTGAACTTGAATTCGGGCATCCCGGAGATGGGGTCGGTGGCGGCTTCCGTCAGGCGGTTGGCGCTTTCGAGTTCCGGGAAGTGGAAGGGCAGGAACACCGTCTCCGGTCGGATGGCGGTGCTGAGTTCGGCGCGGCAGACCACCTCGCCGCGTTCGTTGGCCACCGAAACAAAGGCTCCTTCGGTGATGCCCATGGCGGCTGCGGCGGCCGGGTGCATCTGCACCTTCGCCTCGGGCTGGGTGGCCAGCAACTCGGACACGCGCCGGGTCTGGGCACCGGACTGGTAGTGCTCCAGGAGGCGGCCGGTGATGAGGGTCATGGTTTTGGCTGCCGGAACTGTGCCGTCCCCAACAGGGGGAGCCGGCGTCCGACGGCGGCGCGGCGTCACCGCGGTCATGACCGCCTTCCCGTGGGGGTGCGCAAAGGTGTCCAGGAAGAGCCGTGGCGTGCCTGTGCTGCCTGCGGGGTAGGGCCAGTAGGCCTCCTCGCCACGGTCCAGCATGGCGTAGTCGATGCCCGAGTAGTCGGCCAGTCCGCCGGCAGAGGCGAGGCGCAGCTCCTCGAACACCGTTTCCGGGTCCTCGCTGTAGCTGGAGGGGGCCTCGAGGGCTTCGGCCAGCCGGGCCATGATCCACAGCTCGCTGCGCGCGCCGGCAGGGGGCTGGATGGCCCGGCGGCGGCGCAGGACCCGTCCCTCTAGGTTGGTCAGGGTGCCCTCTTCCTCGGCCCACTGCAGGACAGGCAGGATGAGGTCGGCCTCGGCGGCGGTCTCGGACATAAAGAAGTCGCAGACCACCAGGAAGTCCAGGCTGCGGAGCCCGGCGATGACGGCGTTCGCGTCGGGGGAGGCCACCGCGATATTGGAGGCGTGCACAAGAAGGCACCGCACGCCGTCGGGCTGTCCCAGTGACTTCAGCAGCTGGACGGCGGGGAGTCCGGGGCCGGGAATGGTTTCTTCCGGGACGCCCCAGACGCCGGCCATGTGGGCGCGGGCGGCGGGATCGGTGATCTTGCGGTAGCCGGGGAGCTGGTCGGCCTTCTGGCCGTGTTCCCGTCCGCCCTGGCCGTTGCCCTGGCCGGTGAGCGTGCCGTAGCCGCTGCGCCGTGAGCCGGGCAGGCCCAGGAGGAGGCTGAGGTTGATCGCGGCGGTGGCGGTGTCGGTGCCGTCGACGTGCTGTTCCACGCCGCGGCCGGTGAGGATGTAGCTGCCGCCCTTGCGCGCGCCGTCGGCAAGCCGGCGCGCGGTTTCGCGGATGAGCTCCGCGGGCACGCCGGTGATCGACTGGACGCGCTCGGGCCAGTAGGCGTTGACGCTGCGGACCACTGCCTCGTAGCCGGTGGTGCGTGCCGCGATGAAGTCTTCGTCTGCCAGGCCTTCGTGGATGATCACGTGCGAGAGGCCCAGCAGGAGGGTGAGGTCGGTGCCCGGCAGTGGCTGCAGGTGAAGTCCGCCGCCGTCGGCCGTGAACTTTGCCGTGGCTGAACGGCGGGGATCCACCACGATCAGCCCGCCGGCGTCGCGGGCGCCTTGAAGGTGTTGCACAAACGGCGGCATGGTTTCGGCGACGTTGGAGCCCAGCATCAGGATGGTGCCGGCGGTGTCCAGGTCCGTGAGCGGGAACGGCAGGCCGCGGTCAACGCCGAAGGCCCGCATCCCGGCGGCCGCTGCGGAGGACATGCAGAACCGGCCGTTGTAGTCGATGCGCGAGGTGCCGAGGGCAAGCCGGGCGAACTTGCCCAGCATGTAGGCCTTCTCGTTGGTGAGGCCGCCGCCGCCGAATACGCCGACGGCGTCCTTTCCGTAGCGTGCCTGGGTGTCCTTGACCGCTTTGGTAACCAGGGCCAGGGCCTGGTCCCAGCCGATGGGGCGGTGGACGCCGTCTGCGCCCTTCAGGAGCGGTTCGGTAACGCGTCCGGCGTGGTTCAGGAGCGTGGCTGAGGTCCAGCCCTTCCGGCACAGCCCACCGCGGTTGGTGGGGAAGTCGCGTCCTTGGACTTCGAGGAGCGGGGCCTCGAAGGTGCCCGGCACGGCGGTTTCGGCAGGCACGGGGACTGACCCCGGCTCGGAAGCCGGGGTCAGTTCCGCTGGAGACGTGAGCGTCATGGCGCACTGCAGGGCGCAGTAAGGGCAGTGCGTGTCGGCGCTTTTGGTCATGTTAGACGTGTCCCATCGCATTTCGGTTGGCGTTGCGGATGTAGCAGAACCAGCACACAACCAGCATCAGGACATAGGCTCCGACGAAACCGTAGAACGCCGGGGTGTACGAGCCGCTGGCCGTGTTGGAGGCGTTCAGCACCTGCGGGATCACGAAGCCGCCGTAGGCGCCGATGGCCGAGATGAGGCCGAGAGCTGAGGAGGCGAGCCGCTGGGTGGCCACCGAGTTTGCACCGTTCCGGGCGGCCCGGCTGTTCGTGGCGAAGATGATGGGGATCATCCGGTACGTTGCGCCGTTGCCGAAGCCGCTGGCGGTGAAGAGCATCAGGAACAGGACCAGGAAGAGCCAGAAGTTCTTCAGCGGCAGGGTCCAGATCATGGTGAGCGTGATGACGGCCATGGAGGTGAAGGCTGCCACGGTCATCCGGGCGCCGCCCATGCGGTCAGCCATCCGGCCGCCGTAGGGACGGGCCAGCGAACCGACCAGCGGGCCGAGGAAGGCCAGCGAGAGCGCCACGGTGCCGACTCCGATGGAGGAGAACTCCGGGAAGTAGTCCTTGATGAGCTTCGGGAAGACGCCGGCGAAGCCGATGAACGAACCGAAGGTGCCGATGTACAGCAGCGCCATGATCCACAGGTGCGGTTCCTTCAGGGCGGCGACCGAGCCGGCCACGTCACCCTTGGCGCTGGTGAGGTTGTCCATGTACTTCCAGGCACCGAAAGCGGCGATCAGGATGAAGGGAACCCACATCCAGCCGGCCATGGGCAGGTTGACGCTGCCGACGGCGAGCAAGGTGATGACGATCGGGACGGCCAGCTGTGCCACGGCGGCACCCATGTTGCCGCCGGCGGCGTTCAGGCCGAGGGCCCAGCCCTTTTCGCGGGCGGGGTAGAAGAAGGTGATGTTGGCCATGGAGCTGGCGAAGTTGCCGCCGCCGAACCCGGCCAGGGCTGCCACGAACAGCATGACGCCGAAGGGGGTTTCGGGGTTGGAGACACACAGTCCCAGGCCGATGGCGGGGATCAGGAGCAGGAGAGCGGACACAATGGTCCAGTTCCGGCCGCCGAAGCGGGGAACCATAAACGTGTAGGGGATGCGGAGCGTGGCGCCTACCAGGCTGGGCATCGAGATCAGCCAGAAGATTTCCGACGTCGTGAACGTGAAGCCGGCTGACGGCAGTTGGACCACCACGATGGACCACAGCTGCCAGACCACGAAACCGAGGAACTCGGCGAAGATGGACCAGTTCAGGTTGCGGCGGGCGATCGCACGGCCGGCGGACTCCCACTGCTCTTTGTTCTCGGCGTTCCAGTTGGCGATCCAGCGGCCCGGGCGGAATTCAAGGGCGGGGGCATCGGTTGTACGGGTGGAGCCGGGCTGTGCGCTGGCGGATGAAGACACGCCTGCATGCAACGGGTCGGTGTCTATATCTACGGAATTGCCGGTGCCGGCATCTGCGCTGCGATCAACAGTCACGGTGTACCTCCTCTTGGGGGATGTTGTCCTTCCAAGGTAGAGAAGGTGCGTTTCGCGGACGGTCGCCGTTTGTTAACGCGCTGTGACATTTGCCTATCGGGGGTCCCGCGACGGTGTGAGGCGGCGTAGAGTGGCCAGAAATGAGACGAAGCCCACAAGTCCACATTCTGGACCTTTTGTCCATTGACTGGACGCCGGGAACTAATATTGAACTCTAACTAACGCGCGCCGGGCGTCCCCCGCGCCCGGACCGGTCCTCATGAAAGTGTTCATATGTCATCCACACAAACCACCGCGGAGCCAGGATCGCCGAAGGCGGTGAACACGCGCGGCCGCGTAATTGTGGCCAGCCTGATCGGCACCACCGTTGAGTTCTACGACTTCTACGTCTACGCGACCGCGGCTGTGCTGGTCTTCCCGGCACTGTTCTTCCCCAACCAGAACGAGACCACGCAGCTGCTGAGTTCCTTCGCTGTGTTCGGCGTGGCCTTCGTCGCCCGCCCGCTGGGGTCCATCGTTTTTGGCCACTTCGGTGACAAGTTCGGACGCAAGGGCACCCTGGTGGCCTCGCTGCTGACCATGGGAATTGCGACCTTCCTGATTGGCTGCCTGCCCACCGCCCTCGTTCCAGGCTGGCAGTTCTGGGCTCCGGCCCTCCTCGTGGTGATGCGTTTCGCCCAGGGCCTGGCCCTCGGCGGCGAGTGGAGCGGCGCGGCCCTGCTGGCCACCGAGAACGCCCCCGCCAACAAACGCGCCATCTACGGCACGTTCCCGCAGCTCGGCGCACCCATTGGCTTCATCATCGCCAACGTCATCTTCCTCGTTGCCAGCTACGCGCTGTCACCCGCCGACTTCCTCGCCTGGGGCTGGCGTGTGCCGTTCCTGATCAGCGCCGTGATGGTCATCATCGGGCTGTACGTCCGACTCAAGCTGATCGAAACGCCTGCCTTCACCAAGGTCCTCGAATCCAAAGAGGTTGCCAAGCTGCCCCTGGCCCGCGTCTTCAAGACCAGCTGGCGCCAGCTGATCCTGGGCACGTTCATCATGCTCGCCACGTACGTGCTCTTCTACCTGATGACCACGTTCACGCTGACGTACGGCACCCGCGCCTCGAGCCTGGATGCCGCCAAGGCAGCCGCGGAGAAGGCCGGCAAGCCCATGACCGAAGCCGCGGCCGCTGCGTTCGTTCCCGGGTTGGGCTTCACCCGGAACGACTTCCTCTGGATGCTGATTGCCGGCGTCGTGTTCTTCGGCATCTTCACCCTGATCTCTGGGCCGCTCGCCGAGAAGTACGGCCGCCGCAAGACGCTGCTGGCCGTGACCGCAGGCATCTTTGTGTTCGGCCTGCTGTTCGTCCCCCTCTTCAGCGGCGGCTTTGTGGGCACCATGGCCCTGCTGATCATCGGCTTCTCGCTGATGGGACTCACGTTCGGACCCATGGGCGCGGTCCTGCCGGAACTCTTCCCCACCAACGTCCGGTACACGGGTTCGGCCATCAGCTACAACTTCTCCAGCATCCTGGGCGCAGCGGTGGCACCGTTCATCGCCGTCTGGCTGTGGGAAATGGCGAAGGGCAGCCCGGTGCTGGTGGGTGTCTACCTCACCGCGATGTCAGTCCTGACGCTGTTCGCGCTGTTCGTGAGCAAGGAAACCAAGGACACCGATTACGAGAACAACGTAGCCTGACGTTCCAGCCCGCTTACTGCCGGAAATGCCCGGCGTGTTCCCTGATTTTCCGGGGAGCGCGCCGGGCATTTCTGTATCCGGGGCCAGGCAACTGGGCGGGAACGGACGACGGCGGGTCCGCCGCGCGTCCGTGAGGCTCAGCTTGCGTAGCGGGCCACGAAGTTCGTCAGGATCTTCATGGGCTCCGTGGCCGTGAACCGCCGCGCATCCGCCATGAGTTCCTCGGCGGACTCCGGCGGGAAGTAGCCGGCATGCCGGTAGATGTCGATCCTGGTGACCAGGCCCTCCGCGTCAAGCTCAGGGTGGAACTGCGTGGCGTACATGTTCTGCTTGATCCGGAACATGTGGACGGGGCAGGTCCGGGAGGATGCCAGCAGCACGGCGTGGGAAGGCAGCTTAGTGCAGGCCTCTTTGTGTCCGGTGAAGGCGGTGAATCGGCGCGGCATCCCGCGCAGGAGCGGATCCGCGAGCCCTTCCTGCGTCAGCTCGATTTCCACCCCGCCCAACTGTTCGCCGAAGGTCCTGTCGATGAGGGCGCCCTGGTGCCTTCCCAGTGTCCCAACCCCGTAGCAGGCGCCCAGAAACGGGAAGTCCTCAGCCACGATCCGGTCCAGCAGCCCGGCAAGCTCACGCTCCACCCGGTGCTGGGTAACGCTTTTCTTCTCTGCGGGGTCGCTGGAGGTGAAGGGACTGCCGCCCACGATCACGCCGGCATACTCAGCCAGGTCCAGGTCCGGCAGGGGAGCGGCCTCCAGCCGGATGCGGTGGAGCTGTTCCGGTGCCAGTCCGCCGTACCTCAGGTAGGCGGCATACTCGTCCTCAGCGGCGGCATCTTCCGCCCGGGAGGCCAATAGAAGGAAAGGCTTCACACGCTAAGTGTGCCCGGGCCCCCAGCTCAGCGCCAGTAAACCAATGTCAGCCCGGACTCAGCGTCCGGGCTGACACTGGTCCGGGCTGACCTGTGCCTGGTGACCGGTCTCCGCTGCCTCAGCGTCCGGCTGGTTCGCCGGCGGGCTGGGCCAGGGACCGCCGGGACTGCGGCCGGGCGGCGGGATCGGCATGCCGGTGGACCAGCTTCCAATAGCCTTCTTCGCGGCGGAAGACGCTGGTCACCCGGAGGGCAAACTCCTCGGTGAGCGAAGCACCTTCCAGGCGGGCCCGGAAGTGTTCGGTTTCCACCAGGTACGCCGTGTCACGGGCGGTGTACGACGTGATGGTCTCGAACCCGAGCATCTCGCCGTCCTGGAACTGCCGGGACGCCTGGTCCAGCCGGGCCTCCACCTGGGCCCAGCCGCGGGCAATGCCGCCGAACGGATTGGCCAGCGTGACGTCGTCAAGCCTGGAGTAGAGGTCCTTGACCGGCCCGGGATTGCCGCGGGTGATCTCCGGAACCGCCAGGTGGTAGCGGTCCACTTCTTCTTCGAAACTGGGTGCGAGCATGGGGTGCCTCCGGCGGGTCTAGTCTTCGATCGTGGCGATGACGGCGCCGGCCGAAACCGTCTCACCGGCCACTGCGCCGAGTCCGGTAATTGTCCCGGAACGGTGCGCGGTCAGGGGCTGTTCCATCTTCATGGCTTCCAGCACCACCACCAGGTCACCTTCGGCCACAACGTCGCCGTTGGCCACGGCGACCTTGACGATGGTGCCCTGCATGGGGGAGGTCAGGGAATCGCCGGTGGCGGCCGCAGCAGCGCCGCCCGAGCGGAGGCGCTTTTTGGACTTACCGGCCTTTGCGCCGCCGCCGGAACCGGTGCTGATGGAGCCCAGGGATGCCGGCAGGACCACTTCGAGGCGTTTGCCGCCAACTTCAACCACCACGCGCTGGCGTTCATCGGCGCCGTCAGCGGAAGCGCCTGCTCCGTCCGGCGTCCAGGCGGGCAGGTTGTTTTCGAATTCGGTTTCGATCCAGCGGGTATGGACCTTGAACGGCCCCTCGGCAGGGGCGAAATCGGGGTTGCTGACCACGGCCAGGTCAAACGGGATGACGGTGGGAATGCCTTCCACCACCATTTCCTCCAGTGCCCGCCGCGAACGCTGCAGGGCCTGGGCGCGGGTGGCGCCGGTGACGATCAGCTTGGAGAGCATCGAGTCGAAGTTGCCGCTGATGACATCGCCCTGCTCCACGCCGGAGTCAATCCGGATGCCGGGGCCCGTGGGGTTCTTGAGGGTAGTGATGGTTCCCGGCGCAGGCATGAAGTTGCGGCCCGGGTCCTCGCCGGTGATGCGGAATTCGATCGAGTGGCCGCGGACCTCGGGGTCGCCGTAACCCAGTTCCTCGCCGCGTGCCAGGCGGAACTGTTCGCGGACCAGGTCGATGCCCGTGACCTCTTCGGACACACAGTGCTCCACCTGCAGGCGGGTGTTGACCTCGAGGAAGGAGATGGTGCCGTCCTGGCCCACCAGGAACTCGCAGGTTCCGGCACCGAGGTAGCCGGCCTCCTTCAGGATCGCCTTGGAGGATTCGTACAGGCGGCGGTTCTGCTCTTCGGTGAGGAACGGGGCCGGGGCCTCTTCCACCAGTTTCTGGTTGCGGCGCTGCAGGGAGCAGTCGCGGGTGGAAACCACCACCACGTTGCCGTGGGCGTCCGCGAGGCACTGGGTTTCGACGTGGCGGGGGGCATCCAGGAAGCGCTCGATGAAGCACTCGCCACGGCCGAATGCCGCCGTTGCTTCACGGACGGCAGATTCGAAGAGTTCGGGGATTTCTTCGCGGGTGCGTGCCACTTTGATGCCGCGGCCGCCGCCGCCGAAGGCTGCCTTGATGGCCACGGGCAGGCCGAACTTGTCCACGAATTCGAGGATCTCCTCGGCCGAACGCACCGGATCGGCGGTGCCGGGGACCTGGGGTGCGCCCACTTTTTCGGCGATGTGGCGGGCCTGGACCTTGTCGCCGAGGGCGGAGATGGCGTCCGGGGACGGGCCGATCCAGGTGATGCCGGCTTCGATGACCTTGGCGGCGAACTGGGCGTTTTCAGCCAGGAATCCATAGCCGGGGTGGATGGCGTCGGCGCCGGACTGCCGGGCAGCGTCGATGATCTTATCCATCACCAGGTAGGATTCGGCAGCGGTGTTGCCACCCAGGGAGTAGGCCTCGTCTGCGAGCCGGACGTGCAGCGCGTCACGGTCCGGATCGGCGTATACAGCCACGGAGGCGATGCCTTCATCACGTGCCGCGCGGATGATCCGCACTGCGATTTCACCGCGGTTGGCGATCAGCACCTTGGTGAGGTTCGACTGCACGGGACTTGCGGACTGCTCCAAAATTGCTGACAAGGCGTCTCCTTCTTTCCTTCAGGGAGCCTAGCGCGATTTTGAGGGTTCCGCCGATATTACTTGCGGATTCCGCGTGTAAACGGGCAGGGCTTTGTAGGGAACCTACAAAGCCCTGCCGAATCGAGCCGATTATTGCGCAGGCCAAAGCTCCGTGATGCGCACGTTTGCCTGGCCCAGGAGCGCCCGCAACGTCGAAATGGAAAGCCCGACGACGGTATGCGGGTCCCCGTCGACCTTCCGGATGAATGCCCCGCCGAAGCCGTCGATGGTGAACGAGCCTGCACAGTGCAGCGGCTCGCCGGTGGCGATGTAGGCGTCGATTTCGTCCGGGTCCATTTCGGTGAAATGGACTTCGGCGGAGGTGACCGCCCCGAGCGTGGCGCCGGACCCTTGAACCTGTGCCCCGCCGTCGGACGCTGCGCCGGTGCCTGCCTCGTCGGACTCCTCGTCCTCGGACGTTTCGTCCGCCGCCGTCGCGCGGCAGTCCACCAGCCAGTGCCCGGTATGCAGCACCCCGCTGTTCCCGCTCATCCGGAGCATCCGTTCGCGGGCGACGCCGGCGGTGTACGGTTTGCCGTGCGACTCGCCGTCGAACTCAAACACGGAGTCGCAGCCTATCACCAGCGCTCCCTCCGCTTCCGGCAGCGCGGCCACGGCCTCGGCCTTGGCGCGGGCCAGCAGCAGCGCGGTATCGTGCGCATCCGTGACCCCATAGCGGGCCTGGACTGCGTCCTCATCCACGTCGGAGACCAGCACCGAGTGCTGGATACCGGCGTCTGCCAGGAGTTTGGTGCGGGCGGGGGACTGGGATGCCAGGATCAGTCGGGTCACGGGTTCAGCCTAGTGGACCGGCTGGGCGAGTTCCTGCGGCTCGTTTTCGAGGCGTTCCAGCCGGGCGCCTTCCACATCCACGTCCGGGAGGATCCGGTCCAGCCACTTCGGCAGCCACCAGGTCTTTTCGCCGAGCAGGTACATCACGGCCGGAACGATGGTCATCCGGACCACAAAGGCGTCCAGCAGCACACCGAAGGCCATGGCGAAGCCCAGTGGCCGGACCATGGTCAGGTGGCTGAAGATAAAGCCGGCAAACACGCTGACCATGATGATGGCGGCGGCGGTCACCACGGCGCCGGCATGGCTGAAGCCGATGCGCACGGCCTTCTTGGCCGGGGCGCCGTGCATGTAGGACTCACGCATGCCGGAGGCGATGAACACCTGGTAGTCCATGGCCAGGCCGAACAGCACACCGATGAGGATGATCGGCAGGAAGCTCAGGACGGCGCCGGGATTCGCGACGTCGAAGACTGCGCCCAGCCAGCCCCACTGGTAGACGGCCACCACCAGGCCGAAGGCGGCGGCCAGCGACAACAGGAAGCCGCCGGTTGCCAGCAGCGGAACCACGATGGAGCGGAACACCAGGAGCAAGAGGATCAGGGAAAGCCCGACGACGATCGCCAGGTAGGGCGGCAGGGCGTCGCCGAGTTTCGTGGAGACATCGATATTGCCGGCCGTCTGGCCGGTCAGCCCGATGGTAACCCCGGTTTCGGCCTGGATCTGCGCGCCGCGTTCGCGGAGTTCGCTCACCACCTGCACCGTGCCTGCCTTGGCCGGACCTTCTTCCGGGATGACCTGGAAAACGGCGGTGCGGCGGTCTTCGCTCAGGGCCACCGGAACGGCGGCCACCACGTTGTCCACGCCCCGGATCAGGTCCGCGACGTCGTACTGCAGATCCTGGGCCCGGGTTTCGTCCAGGCCGGCAGGAAATTCGCCCACCACCACGATGGGGCCGGTAACGCCCTCGCCGAAGCTGCGGGCCGTGACGTCGTAGGCCTGGTAGGCCTCGGAATCGACCGGTTCGGAGCCGCCGTCGGGCAGCGCGAGCTGAAGCTGCGCGGCAGGCAGGGCCAGGGTGCCCAGCAGGAGGACGCCGGCGACAAGCGCCACGATGGGGTGCCTTGTCACCAGGCCGCCCCAGCCACGGGTGCTCTTCGCTTCGTCCTTGGCCTGGTCTGCAACCTCATGGCCGGCCTCGGCGTTGTGGGCATCGGCCTTGGCCCAGGCCCGCCGGGAAATAATGCGCCGCCCGGTCACGGACAGCATGGCCGGCGTCAGCGAGAGCGCCACCAGGACGGCTACCGCCACCGTGCCGGCCGCCGCCAGGCCCATCACGCTCAGGAACGGCAGGCCCGGTACCACCAGGGCAGCCAGGGCGATGATGACGGTCAGGCCGGCAAAGAGCACAGCGTTGCCTGACGTCCCCGTGGCGCGGGCCACGGATTCCTCCGGGTCCATGCCCGCGAGGAGCTGGGTCCGGTGCCGGTTGACGATGAAGAGGGAGTAGTCAATGCCCACGGCCAGTCCAAGCATCAGGGCGAGCATGGGGGAGATGGAGCTCATCTCGAATGCTCCGGACAGGGCGAAGGTGATGCCCACGCCAACCCCGACGCCGATCACGGCCATGAGCAGGGGCAGTCCGGCGGCGATCAGGGTGCCGAGCATCAGGATGAGGACCAGGGCGGCCACGGCGATGCCGATGATTTCGGCGGTGCCGAAGAGTTCCGAGATGTCTTCGGTGATTTCCTTGCTGGCCAGTGCGGTGACACCGGCGGCCGAGGTTTTGTGAGCGATGTCCTGGACCTGCTGGCGAACTGCGGGCGTGAGGGCGTTGATGGAGGTATTGAACTGCACCTGGGCCACCGCAGCCTGGTTGTCCGCCGACACAAACCGGATCCCGGCGGAGGCTTCGGCCTGCCGTTTGCCGAGGTCCAGCTTGGCCTTTGCGGCTTCCAATTCCTTCGTGCCGGCAGCAAGCTGTGCCTGGCCTTGGGCCAGGGCGGCCTTCTGCTGTCCCAGCTGGGACTCGATCACGGCGGCGGGGGCGCCGGCGGCGGTGAGTTGCTGCTCCGCGGCACCCAGCTGCGCTGCACCGGCGTCGAGCTCTGCTTTTGAGGCGTCGAGGCGGGCCTGGCCGGCGGCGAGCTGCTGCTCACCGTCAGTGATGGCCTGTCCGGCCTGGTCCAGCTGCGCCTGCGTTGCGAACGGATCCACTGTGGCTTTGACGTCCGGCAGGTCCCCGAGTTCGTCAAGGGCTGCCGTGACGGCGGCCTTGCTCTGGTCGGTGAAGCCGCCCGCGGGGGCTTCGAACACGATGCTGGCGGAGCCGCCCGAAGCCGACGGGAGTTCCTGCTTCAGCTTGTCCGCGATGCGTTGGGTCTCGGTGCCGGGAATCTGGAAGTTGTTGGAAAGTGTGCCGTGGAAGGCTGCGGCGGAGCCGCCAACCGCCACCAGGACGGCAAGCCAGAGCGAGATGACCAGCCAGCGGTGACGGTAGGAGAACTTGCCGAGGCGGTAGAGCAGCAGGGCCATGTCAGAGCCGTTCTTTGAGGTGGGTGGTGGGTGCAGTTATGGGGCGGCGGTGGCCGGGCTGTCGAAGCCGGAGCCCAGATGGCCCATGGCATCAATCAGCAGTTGGCGCAGGACGGCGAGCGAGGCGGGGGAGAGGTCGGCGCCGCATTCGTTGAACCACACGTCCATGGCGGCCCGTCCGCAGGAGATGACAGAACCGGCCAGGGCACGCAGGTAGAGCTCGTCGACGGCGGCGCCCGGGGTTCTGGCGAATCGTTCGCGGGCCGCGCTGATGATTTGTTCGGTGCAGTGGTCCCAGGCCTCAAGTTCGGAGCGGGACAAGAGTGCGTTCTCCTGGGTCAGGGTGAACAGCTCGGCCAGGGGCGCCACGGTCATGGGATCCGCCAGTTGCATGAGGGCGGCGCGCGCGGATTCAAGGATGGGTTCGTCGGCAGGGCGCTGCCGGAACTGCTGCAGGGCGCTGTCAAGGAACCCGTGCGTCACCGCGGCCAGCGCGGCTTCGATGCTGCTGAAGTAGTTGAAGAAGGTCCGGCGCGAGATCCCTGCCAGCTCGGCAATGTCTTCCACGGTGAAGTTCCCTGGGCCTTTGCCGCGCAGCAGTCTTAGAGCGGCGTCGGTGATGGCCTGGTGGGTGGCGGCCTTGTTGAGCTCACGGCGCGAGAGGAGTTCGGGCATGAAGTTACACTACGTGCAAGTTTGCACATCGGGCAAATAAATTCACAGGAAGGTGAAAGGTTCCCGACAGCTTCCCCTGATGCTGCCGCCGGAGACTGGGAGAGTCCCTTTCGGGACACACGGCCAGCCGTCACCGGACGGCAGATCCAGGAGACAGAAATGGTACGAAAGAAGAGAATTACCGTCGGCCTGACGGCCGCCGCACTGGCCCTCGGTGCGGGGTTCGGCATAGCCGGCGTGGCTTCGGCAACCACAACGCCGACGCCCAGCCCGAGCGCCAGTTCGACGACGCCGTCGGATGGCAGCAGCACCGCACCCGGTGACGGCAAAGGCGGGCGGGGCGGCCACGGGCATGGCGGTTTCGGAGGCTTCGGTGGTACGGCCGCCGCGGAACTTGCCACCAAGCTCGGTGTGGACGAGGCCAAGGTGACGGATGCGCTGAAGGCGTTCCGGGAAGCCAACAAGCCCACCACAAAACGGGCAGAGGGAACCAGGCCGGACCCCGCGGTCAAGCAGGCCGAGCTCGCCAAATCCCTCGCGGCTGCCCTCGGCATCGACGAGGCGAAGGTGACGTCGGCGCTGGCGGAGCTGCGGACCGCTGAGCAGGCAGAACGGGCCGCGGCGTTGAAGACCAGGCTGGACAAGGCGGTCACCGACGGCAAGCTGACGCAGGCTGAGGCGGATGCTGTGACCAAGGCAGTGGAGAACGGGGTGATCGGCGGCGGCGGACGTTAACGAAAAACACCCCGCCCCCAAGGGAGTTTTTGTCCAGATAATGCCTCTTTTTGCCGTCTTAGGGCGCATTATCTGGACAAAAACTCGAGGGGCGGGGTGTTTTTTGGCGTGGCTGCTGCGGTGGCGTCAGGCCTTCGCGTCGGCCAGTTCGCGTCCGGCTTCGGCCGCGTCAGCACCCCGGACGGCGGCGGAGGGATCCGCGGTGGCGGAGTCGTCGTCGTCCGCGAACGGGTTGCCGTTGCGGGGGGCGTTGTAGAGCGTCTCGTCCAGGATGCCCTGGCGCTTGGACACGATGGCCGGGACGAGGGCTTGGCCAGCCACGTTGAGCGCGGTGCGGCCCATGTCCAGGATGGGGTCGACGGCCAGCAGGAGGCCGACGCCGGCGAGCGGCAGTCCCAGCGTGGAGAGCGTCAGGGTGAGCATCACCACGGCGCCGGTGGTACCGGCAGTAGCTGCCGAGCCGAGAACGGAAACCAGGGCGATCAGCAGGTAGTGGCTGAGGTCCAGCTGGACGCCGAAGAACTGGGCCACAAAGATGGCGGAGATGGCCGGGTAGATCGCGGCGCAGCCGTCCATTTTGGTGGTGGCGCCCAGCGGCACGGCGAAGGAGGCGTACGCGCGGGGAACGCCCAGGTTGCGTTCGGTGACGCGCTGGGTCAGCGGCAGGGTTCCGATGGAGGAGCGGGACACAAAGGCCAGCTGCACGGCCGGCCAGACGCCGGAGAAGTACTGCCTGACGGACAGCCCGTGGCTTCGGACCAGGACCGGGTAGACAACAAACATCACCAGGGCCAGGCCAACGTAGATGGCGAACGTAAACTTGCCGAGCGCACCGATGGTGTCCCAGCCGTAAACGGCTACGGCGTTGCCGATCAGGCCCACGGTGCCGAGGGGAGCAATCCGGATGATCCACCAGAGGACCTTCTGGATGACGGCCAGTGCGGAAGCGTTCAGGGTCAGGAACGGCTCAGCAGCCTTGCCCACCTTGAGGGCGGCCACGCCAACGGCAATGGCGATCACCAGGATCTGGAGCACGTTGAAGCTGACTGCGGTGGTGACGGCGCCGGCTTCAGCCACCGTGGAGCTGGCGCCGAGGCCCAGGAAGTTCTTGGGGAACAGCCCCGTGAGGAAGGCCCACCAGTTGCCCACCTTGCTGGGCGCTTCGCCCTCTCCGGTGATGCCGGTGTTCGCGCCGGGCTGCAGGAGCACTCCAAGCCCAATGCCGATCAGGACCGCGATCAGCGACGTGATGGCGAACCACAGCAGGGTGTTCCAGGCCAGCTTGGCGGCGTTGGACACCTGGCGCAGGTTCGAGATGGAACTGACCACGGCCGTGAAGATCAACGGGACAACGGCGGTCTGCAGCAGCGAGATGTAGCTCGAGCCGATGGTCTGCAGCGTGGCGCCGAGACCGTTGGGGGCTTCCTTGGTGCTGCCGGTGTACTTGGCCAGCAGGCCGAGGCCCAGGCCCACAATGAGGGCGGCGATGATCTGGAAACCGAACGAGCCAGCCCACTTGGGCAGCTGGAAGCCGGACTTTCCTGCGGATTCGGGGGTGCGGGTTTGAGTGCTCACCAGAACACGCTAGGGCGCAGGCTCTTATCACGGCGAACGGATGTTGAGAAATGTTACGCCGCCACATTTCGATTCGCGCCCTGAAATCCCCGATATACCGGCGTCATACAAGGTAATTGTGAAGTTATTCCCGTGCCGGATGTGGCAAACGTCTCGCGTTGCGCGCGGCGACATGGCCGCCTTCCACGCGTGCTGCTCCTTCGTCGCTCTGACGCACGCTTTCGGAAGACGCCCACGGCGCCGCGCTAAAGGGGCGGGGGAACGGCATCCGGCAGCGTGCGTCTAAGCGAGGAACGAGCGAGCACGCAGAGGATGGCTTTCCCCCGCGGCTACCCGAGGAGCGCCCGCCTGAGGGTATCGAGGCCTACTGAGCCGATCTTCAGGGCCTTGGTGTGGAAGGCCTTAAGGTCGAAGCCGGGCCGGGATTCGAGGTCGGCGCGGATCTGTTCCCAGAGGCGCTGGCCCACCTTGTAGGACGGGGCCTGGCCGGGCCAGCCGAGGTACCGGGTGAATTCGAAGTTGAGCTGGCCTTCGCTGATGGCCAGGTTGTCCTTGAGGAAGTCGTAGCCCTTGTCCGGTGTCCAGGTTCCGCTGCCCCAGCGCTTGGGGATCTCGAGCTCGAGGTGGACGCCAATGTCGAACACCACGCGGGCTGCGCGCATCCGCTGCATGTCCAGCATGCCCATGTGGTCGCCCGGATCGGAGAGGTAGCCGAGTTCCTGCATCAGCTTTTCGGCGTACAGGGCCCAGCCCTCGCCGTGGCCGGAGGTCCAGCAGACGTTGCGCCGCCACTTGTTGAGCAGCTCCCGCCGGTACGTGGCGGTGGCCACCTGGAGATGGTGGCCAGGTACACCTTCATGGAAGACCGTGGTGGTTTCGGCCCACGTGGTGAAGGTGTCTTCGCCGGCGGGAACGGACCACCACATCCGGCCGGGCCGGCTGAAGTCATCGGAGGGGCCGGTGTAGTAGATGCCGCCCTCATCGGTGGGGGCGATCAAACATTCGAGCTTCTTCATCACGTCCGGGATGTCGAAATGCACGCCGGCAAGATCGGCCACGGCCTTGTCCGAGAGCTCCTGCATCCACGCCTTGAGGGCGTCCGTGCCCTTCAGCTGGCGTGCGGGGTCGTTGTTGAGGACCTCCTTCGCCTCCGCGATGGTGGCCCCTGGCTTGATGGCGGCGGCCACGTCTTCCTGCTCGGCGATGAGTCGGTCCAGTTCCTGGACGCCCCATGCGTAGGTCTCTTCAAGGTCGACGGCGGCGCCAAGGAAAGAGCGCGAGGCCAGCGCGTAACGTTCGCGGCCGACGGCGTCCTTCGCCGGGGCAGCAGGCAGCAGTTCCGTGCGGAGGAAGTCCGCCAGCTCCCGGTATGCGCCGCGCGCAGCCTCAGCACCGGCGTCGAGCTTTTCCTGCACGGACGTTTCGAGGGGGCCGTCAGCGGTCCGCGCCGCGGCGGCGAGCTTGGCGAAGAAGCCGTCGTCGGCGGCGTATTTGGTGGTCTGCTCGATGACGATGGAGACCTGGCGTGCCGCCGATACCTTGCCCTTGTCCCGCGCCTGGCGAAGGGATTCGATGTAGCCGGCCAGGGCGCCGGGAACGTTCAGGGCGCGGCCGGCGATGTGCGCCCAGTCCTCCGCGGTGTCAGTGGGCATCAGGTCAAAAATGGCCCGGATGTCCTGCGCGGGGGAGGCGATGTTGTTCAGGTCCGCTTCGTCCCAGCCGGACGCGTGGATTTCCAACTGCAGGCCAAGGCGCTCGCGCATGGCGTCCAGCGTGACGGCATCCACGTCATCCTGCGGTGCCAGGCCCTCCAAGGCCGCCAGGGCTCCCCGGGCTTCCGCCGCGAATTCGGCGATGCCGGCCGGGGAGTAATCCGGGTACTCGGTCTCGTGGCCGGGCAGCCCCAGGGTGGTGGCAAAGGACGGATTCAACCGGATGAGCGTGTCGGTATAGTCATCCGCCACGGCATCGATGGCGGAGTGCGGACGAACGGCAGATGGGGTTTCGGTAGTCACCCCACGAGCCTAACCCCGGCTTCGCTTCCAGGCGCCGGGACCCGGCGTCGGCGCGAGCCGAAGTTGCTGCCGGCGCACCCAGTGCCGGACGGTGGGCTTATTGGCCTCCTCAGCGTCCGTGCCGCCCAGGGAAAGCACGACGGCGGTCAGTGCCGCGAGTTCCTCGACCGACGGTTCGCCTTTGACCACGGACAGCAGCGGTTGGGCACTTTCCGCCGCCGGCTCGTCGTCGGCGACCTCGACCGCAGGGTTCTGGTCTTCGATCACAGCGGGATGTTCCCGTGCTTCTTGGTGGGCAGGCTGGCCCGTTTGTCGCGGAGCGCGCGCAGTCCCTTGATGATCTGGGCCCTGGTTTCGGACGGTGCGATGACCGCGTCCACGTAGCCCAGCTCGGCAGCCTGGTAGGGGTTCAGCAGCTCCTCTTCGTACTGCCGGATCACCTCGGCACGGCGGGCCTCAACATCCCCGCCTGCCTCGGCAACGGCCGCCAGGTCGCGGCGGTACAGGATGTTGACCGCACCCTGGGCGCCCATCACACCGATCTGCGCTGTGGGCCAGGCCAGGTTCAGGTCGGCACCGAGTTTCTTGGAACCCATCACGATGTACGCTCCGCCGTAGGCCTTGCGGGTGATGACGGTCAGTTTGGGGACGGTGGCCTCGGCGTACGCGTACAGCAGTTTGGCGCCGCGGCGGATGATGCCCTGGAACTCCTGGTCCTTGCCGGGCAGGAAGCCCGGAACATCCACCAGCGTGATGATGGGGATGTTGAAGGCGTCGCAGTTCCGGACGAAGCGGGCGGCCTTTTCGGAGGCGGCGATGTCCAGGGTGCCGGCGAACTGCAGGGGCTGGTTGGCCACAATCCCCACGGTGTGTCCCTCAACCCGGCCGTAACCGATCATCACGTTGGGGGCGTACAGGGACTGCATTTCCAGGAAGTGCGCGTCATCGACGATCTGTTCGATGACGGTGCGCATGTCGTAGGGCTGGTTGGCCGAGTCGGGGACGAGGGCATCCAGGGCGAGGTCGTCGTCGTCGACCTCGAGCTCCTGCTGGTGCTCCAGCACCGGGGCCTCGGAGAGGTTGTTGGACGGCAGGAAGTCCAGTAGTTCGCGGACGAAGCCGATCGCGTCGGCTTCGTCGGAGGCAAGGTAGGTGGACGTACCTGTGGTGGCGTTGTGTTGCCGGGCGCCGCCCAGGGTCTCCATGTCCACATCTTCGCCAGTGACGGTCTTGATGACGTCGGGGCCGGTGATGAACATGTGCGAGGTCTTGTCCACCATCACTACATAGTCCGTGAGCGCGGGGGAGTAGGCGGCGCCGCCGGCGGACGGCCCCATGATGAGGGAGATCTGCGGGACCACACCGGAGGCATGGACGTTGTTGCGGAAGATGTCCGCAAACATGGCCAGCGAGGCAACACCTTCCTGGATGCGGGCGCCGCCGCCATCGAGGATGCCCACCACCGGGCAGCCGTTGCGCAGGGCGAACTCCTGGACCTTGACGATCTTCTCGCCGTTGACCTGGCTCAGCGACCCGCCGTAGACGGAGAAATCCTGGCTGTAAACCGCTACCGGACGCCCGTCCACCGTGCCGTAGCCGGAGACCAGCCCGTCACCGAGCGGCTTCTTCTTTTCCATGCCGAAGGCGGTGGAGCGGTGGACTGCCAGCGCGTCCAGCTCCACAAAGGAGCCTTCATCCAGCAGGAGCTCCACGCGCTCGCGGGCAGTGTTCTTGCCACGGGCGTGCTGCTTTTCGATGGCTTCGGGGCCGGATGGCTGCTCTGCACGGGCCTGGCGGTCGCGGAAGTCGGCGATTTTTCCCGCTGTCGTGGTCAGATCGTGGCTCATCAAGTGTCTCCGGCTCTGTAGCAGATTGGTGCTGTAACAAATATGGGGCTGCGTGGGGTGGTGGTTGGCAGGTCACGTGTGGATTTAAGTAGCTTCCACACAAAAAACGAACCTTGCTGGCTAGTCTAATGACGCTTCTGCGCGGCACGGCTGTAGAAAACCTACAATTTTCCGTCGCATCCGGCGGCCAAGACGCATGTTACTGGTCAGTAACATATCTCGGCTACAGTGGAGGCCATGACTTCCAGCAACGATGCCGCAACTCCGAACCGGGCCGCCTCCGCAACGCCGTACCGGGCCGCCGGTTCCCTGCGGGGCCGCACCATTCTGATGTCCGGCGGCAGCCGCGGCATCGGGTTGGCCATTGCCACCCGGGCCGCGCAGGACGGCGCCAACATTGTCCTGTTGGCCAAGACAGACCAGCCGCACGCCACGCTCGCCGGCACCGTCCACAGTGCTGCCGAACAGATCGAGGCAGCCGGCGGCCAGGCCCTGGCCATCGTGGGTGACGTCCGCAACGACGAGGACGTCGCCGGCGCCGTGGCGGCCGCCGCCGAGCGATTCGGCGGGATCGACGTGGTGATCAACAACGCCTCCGCCATCGATCTGTCCACCACGGACCACGTCGACATGAAGCGCTACGACCTGATGCAGGACATCAACGTCCGCGGGACCTTCCTGCTGTCCAAGCTCTCGCTGCCTGCATTGCGCCAGTCCGGCAACGGCCACATCCTGACACTCTCACCGCCCCTTAACCTCGACCCCAAGTGGGCCGGCAGGCACCTTGCGTACACCATGGCCAAATACGGCATGAGCCTGACCACCCTGGGCCTGGCCGAGGAGCTCAAGAACGATCGAATCAACGTCAACTCCCTGTGGCCCTGCACGCTCATCGATACCGCCGCCATCCGTAACATGCCCGGTGGCGAGGCGATCGTGCAGGCAGCCCGTGGTCCCCAGATCATGGCCGACGCGGCCCACGCCATCCTGACCGGCAGTAATCAGGCCGGCACCCCGCTTGCGGGCAAGGGCTCGGCCAGCGGCAACTTTTACACGGACGAGCAGGTGCTCAAGGCGGCGGGAGTCACCGACTTCCGGCCCTACAGTCTCGGGGCCGCCGAGGAGCAGCTGGTTCCTGACATTTTTCTCTGAAACCCGTTCCAGTCATGTGGCCGCCGGAAGAGCCGCCGGCAGCGCCTGAGTCGATAGGATTCAAGCATGGCTGACTCACACACCCCAGGAAGTCCGTTGAACCGCGGAGCCCTCGCGGACCAGGATTTCCTGGCCGCCACCGGCATCGCGAAAATGGTTGTGGTGGACTCCACCGGGTCCACCAACGCGGATCTCCTGCGCGCTGTGACCGTTGAGCCTAAAGAGTGGCCTGACCTGTCAGTGCTGACTGCTGAATACCAGACCGCAGCACGAGGGCGGCTGGACCGGAGCTGGGAAGCGCCGCCGCTGAGCTCCGTTTCGGTGTCCATAGTCCTGCGCCCGGTGAACGCGGAGGGCAGGCCTTTGCCCACGCACACTTATTCATGGCTTTCCCTTTTAGGCGCCCTGGCGCTGCGGCAGACGCTGCTGGAGACGGCCGGCATTCCGGCTGAGCTCAAATGGCCCAATGATGTCCTGGTCCGCGGCCGCAAGATCGCCGGGATCCTGGCCCAGATGGGGCCCATGGGCGACGGTTCCGTACCGGCGGTCATCCTGGGGACTGGCCTGAATGTGACACTGACGTCCGCGGAACTGCCGGTGCCCACCGCCACCTCCGTGGCACTTGAACAGCCGCTGACTGTTGACCGGACCCAGTTGCTCAAGAGCTACCTGGCGCACTTTGCCTTGCTCTACCGCAGTTTCTGCAATGCCGACGGCGACCCCACCGCAGGGATGGCCGGTGGCCCTTCGCTCCACAAGCGGGTGGAGTCCGTGATGGTCACGTTGGGCAGCCAGGTGCGCGCCCAGCTGCCGGGTGACCACGAGCTCATCGGGCATGCAACGAGGCTGGATGAGTACGGCTCGCTGCTCGTGGTGGATAAAGACGCCCGGGAGCATGTGGTGACGGCCGGCGATGTGGTGCACCTGCGTCCGTGGACCCCGCCGGGCCAGGGTACCGAAGGCGGCTATGCGTAAAGGCCTCGTGCCGGGCGAACAGGTCATTACCATCACGCGTCCGCAACCGAGGAAACTGGCCGGACCGGCCGCAGCCTTCATCGCCGCGCCGGCCGCTGCTGCTTTCACCAGCGCCTGGACCCTGCGGGGGGAGGCTACCCGCCTGGTGCCGGCAGTTTCGGCGGACTGGACCCCGTGGATCGTGCTTGCCTGCGTGCTGACGGCGGCGTGGATATGGTTGACCTACTGCCTTCCCCGGCTGCTGCGGTGGCAGGGAACCCGGTACATCCTCACCAGCCGGAGGATTGTGGCCCGCTACGGCATGGTGCGGCGCCGCGACGAGCAGGTCAATCTTGCCTCGGTCCGCAACGTGACTGTCCACCAGTCGGTGGTGCAGCGCATATTGCGCTCCGGGAATATATCCTTGGAAACCGGGTATCAAAGTGTGGTGACCATCCTGGACGTCCCGGAAGCCGCACGGTTCCGGGACTTTGTGCTGGATGCGGTTGCTGAGCTCCCTATGGGCAGGAGCTCAGAGACTGACGAAATGTCTGACTATGCCGATGACATATTGCCTTGGGAGTTGAGAGAAGGTGGACACGATGAACGATGAGGACCAACAGGGCCAGCCGGCCCTGCCAGCCCCCGCGGCTGATAGTGCCCACCCTCCAACCGGCACGCTGTCCGTCGAGCGGCTGGCGGCCAAAGCACTCGAGACCCAGCTCCTGGGCGGCGAACGTAAGCTGCGGCGCCGTGAGGTGGCCGCAGGGGCCGGGTTGTCGCTCCTGTCTGCGCGGAAGCTGTGGCGTGCCCTGGGTTTCCCGAACTTCGGCGACGATGACGTGGCCTTCACCGAACGTGACCAGGCAGCGCTTTCTACGGTGGTGGACCTGGTCCGCTCCGGGGTCCTGACCGAGGAGGCCGCCATCTCGGTGACGCGGTCCATCGGGCAGATGACCGACCGCATGGTGGTCTGGCAGATCGAGGCCCTCGTGGAGGACATGGTCCACGAGCAGGGTGTCACCGATGCCGTGGCCCGCAAGCGCCTGGTCCAGGAACTGCCTGCCCTGCTGGACGCGCTGGAGCACATGCTCGTCTACTCGTGGCGGAGGCAGCTCAACGCCGGCGTCCAGCGGCTGGCCGTCCGCGCTGAGGCCGGCCTGCAGGCCAGTGAAGAAGGCCGCGAAGGCGACGAAGACGACGCTCCGCTGCCCCTGGCACGCGCGGTGGGCTTCGCTGACCTGGTTTCCTACACCAGCCTGTCCCGCCGGATGAATGAAAAGACGCTCGCCCGGCTGGTCCAGCGCTTTGAGAACAAATGTGCGGAGATCATCTCCGTGGGTGGTGGCCGGCTGGTCAAGACTGTCGGCGACGAAGTCCTCTACATCGCGGAAACGCCTGCTGCCGGCGCCGAAATATCGCTCGCCCTGGCGCAGGCATTCACCGAGGACGAGATCCTCCCCGAAGCGCGCGTGGCGATGGTCTGGGGACGGATCCTGTCACGGCTCGGTGATATCTACGGCCCCACGGTCAACCTTGCAGCGCGGCTCACCACCCTGGCTGACCCGGGCACGGTCCTGATTGACTCCATGACGGCGTCCGCGCTGGACCGGGACGAACGCTTCGTCCTGGTTCCGCAGCCCGCCGAAAACGTGCGCGGGTTCGGCGAAATCCACCCGGTGCGGCTGGAGCGCGGCGAAGGCAAGGGCCTGGTTCTCGACTAGGACTTAACGTCGGCCAGACCGCGATGCGGGGTGTCGCATGCACTGAGGACACGGGCGTGCGATCTCCCGGGGTGCGGGTTTGTCCAGTTGATGGTGTATCGCGCTATAGTGGCGGCGTGGTGCGGTGGTGGAGGGGAGTGCTCCCCATCGCGGGTGGGTGTTGGGCTGGGTAGGCTGGCGTCGGAAGTAGGTGCCGTTCTGCTTGCTTCGGGCCCTGCGCGCCGGGTGTGGGTGGTCAGAAAGTTGTCAGGATTATTCCGGTGTCTCTATGGGGGAGTGGCGGAAGTTATCGGTCTGTGGTGGTTATCGCGGGCGACGTAGCTGCCTTTTGGTGGCGGTGATTTCAGGGGAATAGTAAAGCTGTGACAAGTCTGCTGGGGAAGCTTGGCCTCAAGGGGCGCCACAACAAGATGGTCACCGGGACGGCGTTTGCTGCCTTGGGTGCGGTGTTGGTGGCCGGGGCGGTTATCTATCCGGGGTTCAGGACCACTGAGGTGGAGTTGAACGACGGCGGGGTGTGGGTGGTCAGTAAGTCCAACAACGCTGTGGGCCGGCTGAATTACCCGTCGCGTGTGTTGGATGGTGCGGTGACGCCGGCGAGTACCACGTTCGATATTCTCCAAAGCGCGGGGGATGTGTTTGTCGATGATGAGACGGGCTCGACGTTGAACCAGGTCTCGCCGGCGAACATGCGCCTGGGTGGGGATAAGCAGTTGCCGGGCTCGGCCGACGTCAGTTTCGGCACCGAAATCATTTCCGTTACAGACGCCGCGAAGGGCAAAGTCTGGGCCCTCTCTCCGTCCACCGTGAACGGGTTCGATGAGGAATCCACCGAACCGGTGCTGGCCGCATCGCAGGGCACGGTCTCCGCGGTTGGTGCCGACAACCGGATTTACAGTGCCGACCCCGGGACGGGCGAAGTGACTGTTACCTCGGCCTACCCGGACGGGGAGGCAACCTCCACCGAGTCCAGCACCTGGGCTGAGTTGAAGGGTGCGGGGGATCTGCAGATCACGGTGGTGGGGGATAAGCCGGTGGTGCTCGATGCTGCGGCGGGGAACCTGTTCCTGCCGGGTGGGAAGCGCTTGCAATTGGATAACGCGCGGGATGCGAAGTTGCAGCAGGGCGGTCCGGTCAGTGATTTTGTGGCGATTGCGACGCAGAAGGCGTTGTTGAAGCAGCCGCTGGATGGTTCGACGGCGAAGACGGTGACCTTTGATGGTGAGGGTGTGCCGGCGGCGCCGGTGCAGTTGGGCGGTTGTGTGCATGCGGCGTGGTCGGGGGCGAACAAGTATGTCCGTGATTGTGTCAATGATGGTGATGATAAGAACGTTGAGGTGCCCAAGGCGAGTGCGTCGCCGTCGTATGTTTTCCGGGTGAACCGGGACCTGGTGGTCCTCAATGATGTGAACTCGGGGAATGTGTGGCTGGTGAACCAGAACATGCAGCTGGTCAACAACTGGGAGGACGTCATCCCGCCGAAGGAAACATCAGATGATGCGGACAAAGATTCCGCCGACGAAGTCCAGCAGACCGTGTTGCCGGACCGCACCAAGCCCAACAGCGCACCCGTGGCCAAGCCGGACACGTTCGGGGTACGGGCGGGCAGGACCGTGATCCTGCCCGTTTTGGACAATGACACCGATCCCGACGGCGACATCCTCACCGTCCGTTCTCCCGATCCCATCAGGTCCGGGGTCCTGGCCCCGATCTACGGTTCCACCGGTTTCCAGGTCAGCGTCCCTGCGGACAAGACGGGTTCAGAGAACTTCAAATACACCGTGGACGACGGCCGAGGCCTCACCGCTTCCTCCGGCGTCACGCTCAATATCATTCCACCCGGGGAGAACTCTGCCCCGCGGCAGAAGCCGAACCGGAACACCACGCTCGTGGTTCAGGCCGGCAAAATCGTCAGCCAGAACATCCTCACCGACTGGATCGACCCCGACGGCGACGATCTGTACGTGGTCAGCGCCACTGGCAGCGACTCCCGTGACCAGGTCAAGGTCCGGCCGGACGGACTGCTCACCTTCCAGGACGCCGGCACGGAGCCCGGCCGCAAGGTAGTCACGCTGGTTGTTTCCGACGGCCAGGAAACTACCGAAGGCAAAGTCACGGTGGACGTCCGCGCTCCGGGTGCGCTGCCGCCAATTGCCAACGCGGATCACGTGGTCGCCGTCGCCGGTGTTGACACTGTGATAGCACCGTTGAAGAACGACTCGGACCCGCAGGGCGGTGTCCTCCGGCTCGCCCAGGTCACCCCCGACGGCAACTCCACAGCCACCCTGGGCGCGGACCAGCAGACGTTCACCTTCAACTCTGCAGCGGAGGGTTCGCACTATGTGTCGTACCTCGTTACCAACGGGCCTGCCAGCGCCCAGCAACTGGTCCGGGTCGATGTGGTCTCCGGGGTTGGAGACGGCGCGCCGGTAGCCGTCCGGGACATGGCGCTGCTGCCCAGCGGTGGAACCGTGATGGTGGACGTCCTGGGCAACGACTCGGACCCCTCCGGAGGCGTGCTGGTGGTCCAGTCCGTCACGGCTGACGACGGATTGCCGGTCAGCGTCTCGGTGCTGGACCACTCCGTGGTCCGGATCACTGACATCCGTGCGCAGGGCCAACTCAACGTCAAGTACACGATTTCGAACGGCAAGTCCTCCGCCAGCGGAGACATATCGGTCCTGGTGGTGCCCGCCCCGGCCAAACTTCAGCCCCCGCAGGCCAAGCCGGACGAAGTGTCAGTCCGGGTAGGCGACGTGGTGACCATCCCGGTCCTCGAAAACGACTCCGACCCCAACGGTGGCAAGCTGACGCTTGAGCCGGAACTGGCGCAGAAGCCCGATGACGCCGATGGAAGGATTTTCCACGCCGGCGCTACGCTGCGCTTCATCGCCGGAGACCTCCCCAAGACTGTCTACGCAATTTACAAAGTCACCAATGAATCCGGTCAGTCGGACTCCCAGCAGGTCACCATCCGCGTCCGCGCACGCGATGACGAGCGGAACACCCGTCCGGAGCCGAGGAACCTCATAGCCCGCGTGGTATCCGGAATGGTGGTCCGGATTCCGGTGCCGTTGGACGGCATCGACTCGGACGGCGACTCTGTGCAACTGATTGGGGTGGACAAAGCCCCCGCCATGGGAACAGCCCTGGTGAAGGACGGTTACCTCGAATTTACGGCTACCGGAACGGCTGCCGGGACGGACACCTTTACCTACCGCGTCCGGGACCGGATCGGCGCCGAGAACACCGGCACGGTCATCGTGGGCATCGCGCCGCCCGAAGCCAACAATCAGAAGCCCCTCGCAGTTGACGACTCGGTCGATGTCCGCCCCGGCCGCCAGATCGCCGTGGACGCACTCAGCAACGATTCGGACCCCGACGGGGACCCGATCGGGCTCGTCGCAAACGCGTTTGAAGCCCGGCCGGAACTCGGCGTCGAGACCGCTGACGGCAGGGTGCTGCTCACCGCACCCGGCACCGCCGGCCACGAGAGCGTCAGCTACAGGATCCAGGACGACAAGAAGGCCCAGGGCAGTGCGGTGATTCGGGTCAGGATCAGCCCCGACGCCACGCTCAAGGCTCCGCTGGCCAAAGACGATGTCATCACTCCCGCCGAGACGCTGGGCAAATCCGCCGTGGACGTCCCCGTCCTGAAGAACGATTCGGACCCTGACGGGGTGGCCGCCGAACTCAAGATCAGCCTGCCGGACGGCAACCCGAACGCACGCGTCAGCGGCGACGGCAACGTTGTGGTGAGCCTTGCGCCGGGGGACCAACTGGTCCCCTACACCGTTACCGACGTGGACGGCCAAAGCGCCACTGCTGTCATCTGGGTGCCCGGCCAAGGTGAACAGCACCCCACCTTGGCCCGTGCTGACGTTGTGGAAGTGATGGCCGGTAAGGAAATAACCCTCGACCTCGGTGAGTATGTCCGGGTCCGGGAAGGCCGCTCACCTCGGATTACCCAGGCAGACAAGGTCCGGGTCCAGGGCGCTGACACCCAAAACGTCATCGCCGGAAGCGGCAACGCCCTGCGCTATGCGGCGCTCAAAGAATATGTGGGCCCCGGCTCCGTGACGTTCGAAGTGACGGATGGGTCCGGTCCGGAAGATCCGCAGGGCCTGAAATCCACGCTGACCATCATCACCCGGGTCATTCCGGACCCGGCCGCGAACCACGAGCCCACGTTCAGTGGAACCGACCTCGAGGTTCCGAAGGCCGAAACGGCCAGCCTGGAGTTGGGCAACCTGGCCAAGGATGTGGATGCCGGGGACCAGGAGAAGCTCAAATTCGAGTTTGACGGGCCCATGCCTGAAGGCTTCACCGCCACCATTGAGGGGCAGACGCTCAAAGTCAGCTCAGCAACGGGCTTGCCCGCGGGCCGCAAGGGAAGCATCCCGCTGAAGGTCACCGATGGCCGCTCGGGACCCGTCAAAGCCTCGATAACAGCCACCGTCGTTGCCTCCAACCGGCCGCTCCCTACCGCCAGTGAGGATGTCATCGAGAAGGCCAATGCAGGCCGGACCGAGACCATCAACGTTCTCGCCAATGACTTCAATCCCTTCAGCGACACACCGCTGAAGATCGTCTCAGTTGCTGTGGAAACAGGCTCCGCCACAGGACAGCCGGTCATCGCCGGGGATTCGCTCACGGTGACCCCCGCCGAGGGATTCAAGGGCGTCATGGTGGTTCGCTATGCCATTTCGGACAAAACCGGCGACCCCTCCCGCCAAGCGATTGGCCGGGTCCGCATCACCGTTCGGGATAAGCCGGACGCACCGTCGTCCCCCACCGCCACGGACGTTCGCAGCCGGACTGCAGTGCTCAAGTGGGCGCCGCCGTCGGACAACGGAGCCACGATCACCGGCTACACCGTGCGGTCCAACAATGGCTTCGAACAACAGTGCGCCACCACTACGTGCACCCTGAGCGGGCTGACCAATGATGTGAAGTACGTCTTCACCGTGACCGCCACCAACGAGGTGGGCGACTCCCAGGCGTCTGCGCAGTCCAACGAGATCCGGCCGGATGAAAAACCGTCGCCGCCGGAGCCGCCGAGCGTCAAAGCCGGCGACAAGAACATGGTTATCGATTGGGTGCCTGCCAAGACCGAGGGCTCAGCTGTCAAGAGCTACAACCTGGAAATCTCGCCGCCACCGTCCAGCGGCATTGCCGTGAAGAACGGTGTGACGGGCCTGACCTACACGTGGCCCGGCCTGACCAACGGGGTCCGTTACAAGGTGCGCGCCCAGGCTGTCAACGAGCTGGGGCCGTCCGACTGGGGTATCTACTCTTCAGAAGACAACCCGGCCGGCGTGCCGGCTGCACCTGCGGCGCCGACGTCCGCCGTGGCGTCCGCAGTGGGAACCACTAACCAGCTGCGGGTGAACTGGACCGAACCCGATACCAACGGGGACGCGATCAGGAACTACTACGTCACCATGAGCGGTGGCGGCGGTGCGCCGCAGACCCAGACCATCGCGGGGACGGTGCGCACGGCCAACTTCACGGCAAACAACTCCGAAGCCGAGTACAGCTTCACCGTCCAGGCCGAAAACAAGGCAGGCAAGGGGGCCGTCAGTCCGTCTTCGGCGCCCCGCCGAGCCACCGGGAAACTGGGCCAGGTCTCAGGGGTTAGCGCCAACCCGGCCGACACTGGCGGGGCCGGCCGGCAGGTCAGAGTCGACTTCCGGCGGCTCACAGCGGCTGAACGCAACGGCTCTGCTGAGAACGAAGTCACTTACAGCTACAACGCGAGCAATGGAGCCAGCGGTCCCATCACTCCCGGGCAATCGATCGGCGGCTTCACCAACGGCACCCAGGTGAGCATCACCGTCGTCGCCAACTCGGCAGTGGCACCCAGTTCCAACGCCAGCGCCCCAGCCACCGCCACACCTTACGGATCGCCGGGCACGCCTTCGGCATCAGGCCAGGACGGCGGCATGAACCAGAAATCACTGGTTTTGAACTGGGCTTCGCCTTCGACGTCCACTAACGATGTTGCCCGGACCCTGATCAGCATTGACGGCGGAGGCTGGGAGGGTGTGGCTCCGTCAGGAAGCCGGACCATCAATACCGCCGGCTTCAGCGAGCAGCATTCCATCGCGGTGAAGACTGTCAACTCCCTGGGCACCGAGAGCGCGGTGGTTTCGGCGACGGCAAGATCTGGCGCCCAGGGCGAATGGCAGACAAGGCTGGTGACCGGCACCAGTCTGCAGCGGTCCTGCACTTTCACCTTCGGTGGAGCCAACTACAATCCCGCCAACAACACGTGCGACGGAAAAGGCGGCAACGTTCCGCCCTGGTTCTACGTGGTCTCACAGGATCTGATTGTGGTCAGGTGCTACATCGTTCAGAACGACAACTGGTCGGGCGCACCGGACCAGCCCCACTACCGCGTGGAGGAGGGTTCCGGCCGAAACGTAGGTCGGTATGTCTACGCAGGTCACACGACGCTTGGCGTTCCAGGCAGCAACGGAGTGCCGATGTGCTGAACCCCTGGGCCCCGCCCGACTTGACCTGCGGGTTTATCCAGTTGATGGTGTATCGCGCTATAGTCGGTCGTGGTGGCGGTCCGGTGCGTTGGTGCTGGGGGAGTGCTCCCCATCGCGGGTGGGTGTTGGTAGTTGCCATTTTGGTGGCGGTGATTTCAGGGGAATAGTAAAGCTGTGACAAGTCTGCTGGGGAAGCTTGGTCTCAAGAAGCGGCACAACAAACTCCTTTCGGGTACTGCATTTGGTGCCGTGGTGGTGGTTTTGGTGACCGGTGCAGTGTTGTATCCCGGGTTCAGGACCACTGAGGTGGAGTTGAACGACGGCGGCGTGTGGGTGGTCAGTAAGTCCAACAACGCTGTGGGCCGGCTGAATTACCCGTCGCGTGTGTTGGATGGTGCGGTGACGCCGGCGAGTACCACGTTCGATATTCTCCAAAGCGCGGGGGATGTGTTTGTCGATGATGAGACGGGCTCGACGTTGAACCAGGTCTCGCCGGCGAACATGCGCCTGGGTGGGGATAAGCAGTTGCCGGGCTCGGCCGACGTCAGTTTCGGCACCGAAATCATTTCCGTTACAGACGCGGCCAAGGGCAAGGTTTGGGCTCTGTCTCCGTCCACGGTGAACGGCTTCGATGAGGAAGCCACTGAACCGGTGCTGGCGGCGTCGCAGGGCACGGTCTCCGCGGTGGGAGCAGACAACCGGATTTACAGTGCCGACCCCGGGACGGGCGAAGTGACTGTTACCTCGGCCAACGCGGACGGTCAGGCTACCTCCTCTGATACGGACACCTGGGCTGAGTTGAAGGGTGCGGGGAATCTGCAGATCACGGTGGTGGGGGATAAGCCGGTGGTGCTCGATGCTGCGGCGGGGAACCTGTTCCTGCCCGGCGGGAAGCGTCTGCAGTTGGCTGGTGCGCGGGATGCGAAGTTGCAGCAGGGTGGCCCGGTCAGTGATTTTGTGGCGATTGCGACGCAGAAGGCGCTGCTGAAGCAGCCGCTGGATGGTTCGACGGCGAAGACGGTGACCTTTGATGGTGAGGGTGTGCCGGCTGCGCCGGTGCAGTTGGGCGGGTGTGTGCATGCGGCGTGGTCGGGGGCGAACAAGTATGTCCGTGATTGTGTCAATGATGGTGATGATAAGAACGTTGAGGTGCCGAAGGCGAGTGCGTCGCCGTCGTATGTTTTCCGGGTGAACCGGGACCTGGTGGTCCTGAACGATGTGAACTCGGGGAATGTGTGGCTGGTGAACCAGAACATGCAGCTCGTGAACAACTGGGAAGATGTCATCCCGCCGAAGGAAACTTCGGATGATGCGGACAAGGACTCCGCCGACGAAGTCCAGCAGACCGTGTTGCCGGACCGCACCAAACCCAACACCGCGCCAGTGGCCAAGCCGGACACCTTCGGCGTCCGCGCCGGCAGGACCGTGATCCTGCCCGTTTTGGACAATGACACCGACCCCGACGGGGACATCCTGACTGTCCGTTCCCCCGATCCCATCAGGTCCGGTGTTCTTGCCCCGATCTACGGCGCCACCGGTTTCCAGGTCAGCGTCCCTGCGGACAAAACAGGTTCCGAAACCTTCAAGTACACCGTGGACGACGGCCGGGGACTCACCTCGTCCTCCAACGTCACGCTCAACATCATCCCGCCCGGGGAGAACTCCGCGCCGCGGCAGAAGCCGAACCGCAGCACCACCCTGGTGGTGCAGGCCGGCAAGAGTGTCACCCAAAACATCCTCACCGACTGGATCGACCCCGACGGCGACGATCTGTACGTCGTCAGCGCTACCGGCAGCGATCCCCGTGACCAGGTCAAGGTCCGGCCCGACGGACTGCTCACCTTCCAGGACGCCGGGACTGAACCCGGCCGGAAAGTGGTCACCCTCTCGGTGTCGGACGGTCAA
The DNA here is from genome assembly GCF_031454915.1 of Pseudarthrobacter sulfonivorans. GTDB lineage: Bacteria > Actinomycetota > Actinomycetes > Actinomycetales > Micrococcaceae > Arthrobacter > Arthrobacter sulfonivorans_C. The sequence goes on from NZ_JAVDRS010000006.1 coordinate 86,711, forward strand.
TCGACGGCCGAAGGAAAAATCACCGTGGACGTCCGGGCTCCGGGTGCGCTGCCGCCAATTGCCAACGCTGATCACGTGGTCGCCGTCGCCGGCGTGGACACGGTGATAGCACCGTTGAAGAACGATTCCGACCCGCAGGGTGGCGCCTTACGCCTGGCACAGGTCACCCCGGATGGGAACTCCACAGCCACGCTGGGCGCAGACCAGCAGACGTTTGCGTTCACCTCCACCTCCGTGGGCGCGCACTACGTCACGTATTTGGTGACCAACGGTCCTGCCAGCGCCCAGCAGCTGGTCCGGGTGGACGTGGTTTCCGGTGCCGGGGACGGGGCGCCGGTGGCCGTACGTGACATTGCCCTGCTGCCCACTGGCGGAGACGTCCTGGTTGATGTGCTGGGCAACGACTCGGACCCCTCAGGTGGTGTGCTGGTGGTCCAGTCGGTTACGGCTGCCGACGGCCTGCCAGTCAGCGTCTCAGTACTTGATCACGCCGTGGTCCGGATTACCGACATCCGGGCGCAGGGCCAACTGAACGTCAAGTACACGATTTCGAACGGCACGTCATCTATCAGTGGCGACATCTCGGTTCTGGTGGTGCCCGCCCCGGCTAAGCTCCAGGCCCCCCAGGCTAAACCGGACGAAGTGTCAGTCCGGGTGGGCGACGTGGTGACCATCCCGGTCCTGGACAACGATTCCGATCCCAACGGCGGGAAGCTCGCGCTTGAGCCGGAGCTGGCGCAGAAGCCCGATGATGCCGATGGACGGATCTTTCACGCGGGCGATACATTGCGGTTTATTGCCGGAGCTACGCCCAAGACCGTCTACGCCATCTACAAGGTCACCAATGCATCCGGTCAATCGGATTCCCAGCAAATAACTATCCGCGTCCGCGCCCGCGACGACGAGCGGAACACCCGTCCGGAGCCGAAGAACATCACCGCCCGCGTGGTATCCGGAATGGTGGTCCGGATTCCGGTGCCCTTGGACGGCATCGACGCCGACGGCGACTCCGTGCAGCTGATCGGCGTGGACAAAGCCCCCGCCATGGGAACAGCCCTGGTGAAGGACGGTTACCTCGAATTTACGGCTACCGGAACGGCTGCCGGGACGGACACCTTTACCTACCGCGTCCGGGACCGGATCGGCGCCGAGAACACCGGCACGGTCATCGTGGGCATCGCGCCGCCCGAAGCCAACAATCAGAAGCCCCTCGCAGTTGACGACTCGGTCGATGTCCGCCCCGGCCGCCAGATCGCCGTGGACGCGCTAAGTAACGATTCGGACCCCGACGGGGACCCGATCGGGCTCGTAGCCAACGCCTTTGAAGCACGGCCGGAACTCGGAATAGCGACCGCTGACGGCAGGGTGCTGCTCACCGCACCCGGCACCGCCGGTAACGAGAGCGTCAGTTACAGGATCCAGGACGACAAGAAGGCCCAGGGCAGTGCGGTGATTCGGGTCAGGATCAGCCCCGACGCCACGCTCAAGGCACCGGTGGCGAAGGACGATGTCATCACTCCAGCGGAGACCTTGGGCAAGTCCGCGGTTGATGTGCCGGTCCTGAAAAATGATTCCGATCCCGATGGTGTGGCCGCAGACCTGAAGGTCAGCCTGCCGGACGGGAACCCGAACGCACGCGTCAGCGGCGACGGCAACGTGGTGGTGAGCCTTGCACCCCAGGACCAGCTGGTCCCCTACACGGTGACTGACGTGGACGGGCAAAGCGCCACTGCTGTCATCTGGGTGCCCGGCCAGGGCGAACAACGCCCCACCCTTGCCCGCGCCGACGTGGTGGAAGTGATGGCCGGCAAGGAAGTGCAGCTTGACCTCGGTGAGTATGTCCGGGTCCGTGAAGGCCGTTCACCTCGGATTACCCAGGCCGACAAGGTGCGGGTCCAGGGCGCCGACACCCAAAACGTCATTTCCGGAAACGGCGACGCCCTGCGCTATGCGGCGCTCAAGGATTATGTGGGCCCCGGTTCCGTCACCTTTGAAGTGACGGATGGCTCCGGCCCGGAAGATCCGCAGGGCCTGAAAGCAACACTCACCATCATCACCCAGGTGGTTCCTGACCCGGCAGCCAACCACGAGCCAACCTTCAGCGGGACCGAGCTTGACGTGCCGAAGGCCGAACCTGCCAGCCTGGAGTTGGGCAACCTGGCCAAGGATGTGGATGCCGGGGACCAGGAGAAGCTGAAGTTCGAGTTTGACGGGCCCATGCCTGAAGGCTTCACCGCCACCATTGAGGGGCAGACCCTCAATGTCAGTGCCGCAAACGGTCTCACCGCCGGACGCAAGGGCGCCATCCCGCTGAAGGTCACGGACGGCCGGTCGGAACCGGTCAGGGCATCAGTGACCGCCACGGTGGTGGCCTCCAACCGGCCGTTGCCCACTGCCAGTGAGGATGTCATCGAGAAGGCCAATGCCGGCCGGACCGAGACCATCAACGTTCTCGCCAATGACTTCAATCCTTTCAGCGATACTCCGCTGAAGATCGTCTCGGTTGCTGTGGAAACGGGTTCCGCCGCCGGGCAGCCGGTCAGCAGCGGGGATTCGCTCACGGTGGCACCCGCGGAGGGATTCAAGGGCGTCATGGTGGTTCGCTACACCGTCCTGGACAAAACCGGCGATCCTTCCCGCCAGGCGAACGGACGGGTCCGTATCACCGTTCGGGATAAGCCGGACGCGCCTTCTGCGCCCACCGCCACGGACGTTCGCAGCCGCACGGCGGTGCTCAAGTGGGCGCCGCCGTCGGACAACGGAGCCACGATCACCGGCTACACCGTCCGGTCCAACAACGGTTTCGAGCAGCAGTGCGCCACCACCACGTGCACGCTGAACGGGCTCACCAACGACGTGAAATATGTCTTCACCGTGACCGCCACGAACGAAGTGGGCGATTCCCCGGGATCTGCGCAGTCCAACGAGATCCGGCCGGATGAAAAACCGTCGCCGCCGGAGCCGCCGAGCGTCAAAGCCGGCGACAAGAACATGGTTATCGATTGGGTGCCTGCCAAGACCGAGGGCTCAGCTGTCAAGAGCTACAACCTGGAAATCTCGCCGCCACCGTCCAGCGGCATTGCCGTGAAGAACGGTGTGACGGGCCTGACCTACACGTGGCCCGGCCTGACCAACGGGGTCCGTTACAAGGTGCGCGCCCAGGCTGTCAACGAGCTGGGGCCGTCCGACTGGGGTATCTACTCTTCAGAAGACAACCCGGCCGGCGTGCCGGCTGCACCTGCGGCGCCGACATCCGCCGTGGCGTCCGCAGTGGGAACCACTAACCAGCTGCGGGTGAACTGGACCGAACCTGACACCAACGGGGACGCGATCAGGAACTACTACGTCACCATGAGCGGTGGCGGCGGTGCGCCGCAGACCCAGACCATCGCGGGGACGGTGCGCACGGCCAACTTCACGGCAAACAACTCCGAAGCCGAGTACAGCTTCACCGTCCAGGCCGAAAACAAGGCAGGCAAGGGCGCTGTCAGTCCCGCTTCAGCACCCCGACGAGCCACGGGCAAACTGAGCCAGGTCTCAGGGGTAAGTGCCGCCGCCGCGGACACCGGAGGCGCAGGGCGGCAAGTGACCATCAACTTCAAGGAACTCACAGCGGCGGAACGCAACGGCTCGGCGTACGGCGAGGTGAGCTACAGCTACAACGCAAGCACCGGCCAGCGTGGCCCCATCAGGCCCGGGCAGACCGTGAGCGGCTTCACGAACGGTACGTCCACCGCCATCACTGTGGTGGCCAACTCGAGTGTGGCGCCCAGCTCGGATGCCAGCGCAGCGGCCAGCACCACACCGCATGGGGCGCCGGGCACGCCCTCCGCGTCGGGGCAGAACGGCGGGCAGAACCAGAAATCCCTGAGCTTCAGCTGGAGCTCGCCGTCCACTGCGACCAATGACGTCGCCTACACCCACATCAACATTGACGGCCGGGGCTGGGAAAGGGTCGCGGCGTCGGGAAGCCGGACCGTGAATACCGGCGGCTTTGACGAACCGCACTCCATCGAGGTGCAGACCGTGAATTCCGTGGGGACCGGAGGCCCCGTTGCCGGGGCGACGGCCAGATCCGGGCCAGCCAAGACAGATTGGGACAACTCGATCGTGGGTTTCCGCACATGTACGGATGCCCCTGCTTCAGGCCAGACCTCATGGCGGTCACCGACCGGCGCGGAACATACCTGTGATGGTGTGATCCGCAACTATCCCTGGATCTACGGCACCGGTCCGTCCTTCACCGTCAACTGCTTTATGTGGCGGACTGTCCCGGACGCCCGGGGAACGTACAAGTGGTACCGCGTCAGCTCCCATCCTGATGGCCGCTACGTTGGCCGCACCATCCAGGTGGGCAACACCACCTTGGGAGAACCCGAGCAGCACGGAATCCCGCAATGTTAGCGACAGGTAACGCGGTGGGGGAGGGCTCCCCATCGCGGCCGCCATCCGGCTTCGGTAGGCTAACGCGGGAACAAAGAGCCCTCTACCGGGTCTTTGGACGGATGGGCCGGGGGGCCGCCACAAAATTCAGGGGAAAGAAACGCTGTGACAACTTTGCTGGGGAAGCTTGGTCTCAGGAAACGCCACAACAAGATGGTCACCGGGACGGCGTTTGGTGCCGTGGTGGTGGTTTTGGTGACCGGTGCAGTGTTGTATCCCGGGTTCAGGACCACTGAGGTGGAGTTGAACGACGGCGGTGTGTGGGTTGTCAGTAAGTCCAATAACGCGGTGGGGCGGCTGAATTATCAGTCGCGTGTGCTCGATGGTGCGGTGACGCCGGCGAGTACCACGTTCGATATTCTCCAGAGCGCCGGGGATGTGTTTGTGGATGATGAGACCGGTTCTTCCCTGAATCAGGTCTCTCCTGCGAACATGCGCCTGGGTGGGGACAAGCAGCTGCCGGCCTCCGCAGACGTGAGTTTCGGCACCGGCGTTATTTCGGTGACTGATCCTGCTGCGGGAAAGGTGTGGGCGCTTTCGCCGTCGACGGTGAATGGTTTTGATGAGGAAGCGTCTGAACCGGTGATGGTGGGTTCGGAGGGTCTGGTGTCGGCGGTGGGTGCTGATGACCGGGTGTACTCGGCGGATCCGAAGTCCGGGGTGGTTACCGTGACCGCCGTGGATGCGAACGGTGAGGTTGTGAGCTCTGATACGGACACCTGGGCTGAGCTGAAGGGTGCGGGGGATCTGCAGATCACGGTGGTGGGGGATAAGCCGGTGGTGCTCGATGCTGCGGCGGGGAACCTGTTTCTGCCCGGCGGGAAGCGTCTGCAGTTGGCTGGTGCGCGGGATGCGAAGTTGCAGCAGGGTGGCCCGGTCAGTGATTTTGTGGCGGTGTCGACGCAGAAGGCGCTGCTGAAGCAGCCGCTGGATGGTTCGACGGCGAAGACGGTGACCTTTGATGGTGAGGGTGTGCCGGCTGCGCCGGTGCAGTTGGGCGGGTGTGTGCATGCGGCGTGGTCGGGGGCGAACAAGTATGTCCGTGATTGTGTCAATGATGGTGATGATAAGAACGTTGAGGTGCCGAAGGCGAGTGCGTCGCCGTCGTATGTTTTCCGGGTGAACCGGGACCTGGTGGTCCTGAACGATGTGAACTCGGGGAATGTGTGGCTGGTGAACCAGAACATGCAACTGGTGAACAACTGGGACGATGTTGTACCGCCCAAAAATGAATCCGATGAGCATGACCAGGAATCGGCAGACAACAACACGATTAACGTCCTGCCGGACCGCACCAAACCCAACCGGCCGCCGGAAACAAAACCCGACGTTGTTGGTGTCCGTCCCGGACGCACCACCATTCTCAGCGTCCTGGACAACGATTCCGATCCGGACGGCGACGTCCTGACCGCCGCGGTCGGCGAATCAGGCCCCAAAACCGGGACCCTGCAAAGCATCTACGGCGGCACGGCATTCCAGATCTCCGTCCCGGCAGACGCCAGGCCCGGCACCGAAACGTTTAATTACAACGCCGCCGATGGCCGCGGGCTTTCCGCCGGTGGCCAGGTGACACTGAACATTGTGGGCGACGAGGAAAACCGGCCGCCGGCCTTCAAACGCGGCGGTGACGCCACCACCATTCTGGTGGAACAGGGTAAAACCGTCAGCCAGAACATCCTCACGGACTGGGCCGATCCCGACGGCGACGACCTCGTCCTGATGGATGCCAAGGCGGACAACGACCAGGACCAGGTCAAGGTCCGCCGCGACGGCCTGCTGACCTACCAGGACTCCGGGGCCACGGCCGGAAAGAAAAACGTGGACGTCACCATTTGGGATGGCCGCGCCTCGGTCACCGGAAAGGTTGTGATCAACGTCCAGCCGCCAGGTGCCCTGGCGCCGGTGGTCAATGCTGACCACGTCACGGCGGTAGTGGGACAGGACCTGGTAATCGCGCCACTGAAGAATGACGTTGACCCCAATGGTGGCGCCCTCCGCCTGGCGCAGGTGGAGGCGAACGGCCCAGCCGAGCTGGGCCCGGTCACCGACGGCGGAACCTTTACTTTCCGCAGCACCACTCCCGGTCCGGTCTATCTGACCTACATTGCCAGCAACGGGCCGCAAAGCAGCCAGGGACTCATCCGGGTTGACGTTGAGTCCGGCAACGACTCCGGCGATCCGGTTGCGGTGCATGACGTTGCACTGATGCCAACCGGCGGCAGCGTCCTCTTGGACCCGCTGGCCAACGACTCGGATCCATCGGGCGGTGTGCTGGTGCTGCAGTCCGTGAAGCTGCCCGAGAACAACACCGCGTCAGTCAGCGTGATCGATCACGGCGTCTTGCGCATCACCGACGTCCTGGGCACCAAGGAGCCCTTCCGCTTCGAATACACCATGTCCAACGGGAAAAAGTCAGCCATCGGCAGCGTCTCGGTGGTCCCGGTCCCGGCTCCTGCCGTCGTGGAAGCGCCCCAGCCCAAACCGGACGAAGTGAACGTCCGCGTCAACGATGTCGTCACTATCCCGGTGCTGGAAAACGACACCCACCCGCAGGGCCAGCAGCTGACCGTCGACCCTGTCCTGCCGCAGGGTGTGAACGAAGTGGACGGCAAGAGCTTCGTCTCTGAAAACACCGTGCGTTTCATCGCGGGCGCCCAGCCGAAAACGGTCCGGGCCATCTACAACGCGGTGGACCCTCAGGGTCAGAAGAGCGCCGCCGCCGTCACCATCCACATCCTTCCCCTCGAGGGCGCGGAGAACTCCCGGCCGCAACCGCGGAACCTCACCGCCCGCGTGGTGGCTGCCGGCACCGTCCGGATCCCCGTTCCTCTGGACGGGATCGATCCTGACGGCGACTCCGTGCAGCTCACCGGGATCGACAGCACCCCCGCCATGGGCACCGCAACGGTGGGCAGCAACTTCATCGATTTCACCGCCGCGGGTGACGGCGCGGGAACGGACACCTTCCGCTACAAGGTGGTGGACCGCCAGGGTGCCGTCAATACCGGAACCGTGACTGTGGGCATCGCTCCCCGGGGCGAGACGAACCAGAACCCCACTCCCGTTGATGACGAAGTGAAGGTCCGTCCTGGACGGCAGATCGCCGTCGATGCGACCGGCAATGACACCGACCCTGACGGGGACCTCATCCGGATCCTCACGGACGGTATCGAAGCTGACGCAGCCCTCCAGGCAACCGTCAGCAAGACCAGCGGACGTATCATCCTGTTGGCCCCCAACACCGCCGGAACCGTCAACGTCCGCTACACCATCGCCGATGACCGCGGGGCAACCGCGCAGGCCGCCATCCGCGTCGTGGTGGACACCGACGTGCCACTCAAGGCTCCCATTGCCCGCGATGACCGGGTGACGTCCGCCCAGGCCATGGGCAAAACCGCCGTTGACGTGCCCGTCCTGAAGAACGACGAAGACCCGGACGGCGTGGGTGAGAACCTCAAGATCACCACCGAGGCCGTGACCGCACGCCCCGGGACGGCCGGCAATATGATCGTGGAGCTGACCGAGCAGCCGCAGCTGATCCCTTACTACGTTGAAGACGTGGACGGGCAGAAATCCACGGCGATCATCTGGGTGCCCGGGCTGGGACAACAGGTTCCCACCCTGGCCAGGGACGACGTAATCGAGGTCATTTCCGGCCAGTCCGTTGACGTGGACCTCACGGAATGGGTGAAGGTCCGTGAAGGCCGCTCTCCGCGCCTAACCCAGACGGACCGGATCAAGCTCATTGGAGCGGACGGCAGCAACCCTGTCTCCGGTGACGGAACCGCGCTGAAGTACACAGCCGGAACCGACTACGTGGGCCCTGGCTCGCTGAGCTTTGAGGTGACCGACGGCACAGCTGTTGATGATCCTGCTGGACTGAAATCCACCCTCAGCATCCGCACCAAAGTGCTGCCCGATCCAAACCGCAACAACCCGCCCGAACTGCTGGGCGCCAGCGTTGAGATCCCGAAGGGGGAATCCGCCGACACAGACCTGGGCCGGCTGACCGCCGATCCGGACCGCGACGACGTGGACAACATGAAGTACGAACTGGTGGGCGGCAGCCCGGCCAGCTTCAATTCCCGCATCGACGGCAAGGTCCTTAAGACGTCCGTTGACGGTGCAACAACCACGGGCACCTCGGGTGCCGTGCAGGTCAAGGCCACGGATCCGCGTGGCCTGGAGGCAACAGCCACCTACCAGCTGGCCGTGATCGCCTCCAACCGGCCCAAGCCAGTGGCCAACGACGACCTTGAACCCAACGCAGCAGCCGGCAAGCCGCTCACCGTCAATGTGCTTGCCAACGACTCGAACCCGTTCCCGGAAACGCCGCTGAAAATCATTGCTGCCGCCACCGAAACGGGAAGCGGCAACGTTGAGGTCGCCGGCGATTCGTTGGCTGTGACGCCCGCCCCGGGGTTCAGCGGATCATTGGTGGTTTCGTACACGGTGGCCGATAAGACCGAGGAAGCCTCACGGCAGGCCACCGCCCGGGTCCGGCTCACAGTCAAGGACAAGCCGCTGGCGCCGAGCACGCCACAGGCGCAGAGCGTCGGAAACCAGACGGCACTGCTGTCCTGGAGCGCGCCCGCCGACCGCGGGGCCCCCATCACCAAATACACGGTGTACGGCGCCGGCTTCAGGCAGGACTGCCCGGCCAACACCTGCACGCTGACAGGGCTGGTCAACAACACCAAGTACACGTTTGAAGTGACTGCCACCAACGAGTTCGGCGAGTCTGACCGCTCGCCGGCCTCGGCGGAGGTCCGGCCCGACGTCAAACCGGACACCCCCTTGGCGCCTGCCCTTAAGTTCGGCGACGGGCAGCTTGCGGTGAACTGGGTGGCCCCGGCCAGCAAGGGATCGCCGGTCAAATCCTACGACCTGGAAATTTCGCCGCCCCCTGCCGGTCAGAACGCGCAGATCCAGAACCTGACGTCTGTCAGCTACGTCTGGAAGGGCCTCGAGAACGGGGTGTCGTACAAGGTGCGTGTCCTGGCCCGTAACGACGCCAAGGAACCGTCGGAGTGGAGTGCGTACTCGGCCGCCGAGGTGCCTGCCGGCGTGCCGGCCACTCCCTCCGCGCCATCAGCGACGGCGGCCCCCTCGGTAGGTGCCCAGAGCCAGCTCAATGTGTCCTGGACGGCTCCGGACAACAACGGTGATGCGGTCTCCTCCTACACGCTTACCATCCTGCGCGGCGGGGCTGCGGTGGCCACGCAACCCGTGACATCCGGCACCTCGCAGAACGTCACGGTGGACAACTCCGAATCGGGCTATACCTTCACCGTGTCCGCCACCAACAAGGCGGGCACTTCCGGGACGAGCGCGCAATCCGCGGCCGTGCGTGCGGTGGGCAAGCCCGCCATGGTGGGAACGCCGTCGGCCACCCTTGTCGGCACCAATGGCGACGGCGGCCGGATAGACGTGCGGTTTACGCAACTGACCGACGCCCAGCGAAACGGTTCCGCGCGCAGCGAGATCACCTACCAGTACCGGTTGACCTCAGGCGGAGGAAGCGGCAGCATCCCTGCCGGCGGCGGAGTCGTGGCAGCAGCCAACGGCACCGATACCGCCGTTGTGGTGTGGGCCGTTTCTTCGCGCAGTTCCGCGGCTGGGGACGCCAGTCCTGCCTCGAACACTGTCAATCCTTACGGGTTGGCGTTCGCGCCGACCGTGACAGGCAGCAACAGCAGCGGCGTCGGAGACAAGACTGTTTCCTGGAGCTGGAACGCGCCCAGCGGCAACGGACGTCCGGTAACCGGCTACCAGTACAGCCTGGACGGCGGTGGCTGGGTCAACACGGACCAGCGGTCGTTCTCGAGGAGCGTTGGCTACAGTGAGACTCACAAGCTGGAAGTCCGCGCGGTCAGCGCAAACCAGCCGGGCCGGATCGGCAGCGACACCTCGCGGAGCGGCGCGGAGCCGCCGCCGCCTGTTCCGACCTCGTGGAGTGTCACCGCGCCCGTACGCACATGCACTGAGCCACGGTACGGCACGGACAGCTACAGGAACACGAATCCGGACCAGTGCATCAGTCCCGGCATCTGGTTCAACTCGGGAACGGTCGCCCAGACCGATTTCTACGTGGTCTGGTACAAGACCTCGTCCAACCCGTCGGGAATTTGGTACCACCTGACCTCTGGGGGAGCGTCCGGCAACTATGCCCGGTGCGACACAGTCTCCCTTGGCTGCAACCCGCCGAACAACATGCCCAAACGGTAGACCAGCCCCAAAACATCCAGCACCGGCACCATAAGAAAAGGACCTAATTCATGACTATGACCACCGAGCAGGCCGAATGGTTTGCAGGCACTTTCGAGACGCTCGTCGCCAACGTAGGCAAGGCGGTGCTCGGCAAGGAGCACGTCATCCGGCTGACCTTCACCGCGATGCTGGCCGAGGGACACGTGCTGTTCGAGGACGCGCCCGGAACGGGCAAGACTTCCCTCGCCCGGGCGCTGGCCGCCACCGTCCAGGGCTCGAACAACCGCATCCAGTTCACTCCGGACCTCCTGCCGTCGGACGTCACCGGCGTGACCATTTACGACCAGAAGACGCAGAAGTTCGAGTTCCACAAGGGCCCGATCTTTAACAACATCGTCCTGGCCGATGAAATCAACCGCGCCTCGCCGAAGACGCAGTCGGCGCTGCTGGAAGTCATGGAGGAATCCCGGGTCACGGTGGACGGCACCACCTACGAGGCCGGCCGCCCCTTTATGGTCATGGCCACGCAGAACCCCATCGAGCAGGCCGGCACCTACCGCCTGCCGGAGGCGCAGCTGGACCGCTTCCTGATCAAGACCTCCATCGGCTACCCGGACCACGCTTCCACGGTCAGGCTGCTGGGGGGCTCCAACCTCAAGGACCGTTCCGCGGACATCACCGCGGTCATCACCACGCAGGCAGTGGCGGACATGGCCGACCTGGCAGCCACCGTGCATGTGGACACGGCTGTCCTGGAGTACATCTCCCGGCTCTGCGAAGAGACCCGCAACGCGCCCGAGACCCGCTTGGGCGTCTCCGTGCGTGGCGCCATTGCCATGGTCCGGGCCGCGAAGGTCTGGGCCGCGGGGCAGGGACGGAACTTCGTCCTCCCGGACGACGTCAAGGACCTGGCTCCCGTGGTCTGGACCCACCGCTTTGTGATGGACCCTGAGGCGGAGTTCTCCGGAGCTACGGCAGAGGCTGTCCTGGCCCGGGTGCTGTCCGACGTCGCGGCACCGCAGCAGCGCGCCACCGTCTGACGCTCCCCGGAGCCCAAGACAACCATCCTCCAGCGCGAACAGAGGTACATCTATGTCCAGCAGCACTCCGATGACCCGGCTTGCTGAACGCCTCCGGCAACCCTTCCACCGGAACGGCAAACCCACCAGGCTTCATCCGTCGTCTGTCTGGGCAGAGGCCACCGGCACCGCCGCCCTCGCCCTCACACCGGCCTGGGAAAAGGTCCGCGGCCTGTGGCTGCGATACCTGTGGCCCGTCCTCTCGGTGGTCAGCGTCCTGGGCTGGTCCGTCCTGGCCGCCTCCATCCTGCTGTGGGCCGCTGGCCAGGCGTTCGGCTGGCAGGAGGCCAAAGCCGCGGCCATCGCCGCCTTTGTCCTGTTCCTGATCGCCATCGGGTTCATCCTGGGCCGGTCCTCCTACGGCGTGATCCTGGACCTTGCCCGGACCCGCGTGGCAGTGGGGGACAGCGCGGTGGGAAGCATCGCAGTCTCCAATACCTCCACGCGCCCCCTGCTGCCGGCCGCCCTGGAACTGCCGGTGGGTAACGCCACCGCCGTCTTCCACCTGCCCAGGATGAAGCCGCAGCAGGTGCACGAGGACCTTTTCACCATCCCCACGGCCCGGCGCGCCGTCATCGTGGTGGGACCGGTCCGCTCCGTCCGGGCAGACCCGCTGCACCTGCTCCGCCGCCAGGTGATGTGGACCGAACCGGAGGACCTCTTCGTCCACCCGAAAACGGTAGCCCTGGCCGGTTCCGCAGCCGGCTTCATCCGCGACCTTGAAGGCATGCCCACCACCGATCTTTCCAGCGCGGACGTCTCCTTCCATGCCCTGCGCGACTACGTCCCCGGCGATGACCGGCGGCACATCCACTGGAAAACCACAGCCCGGACCAACAAGCTGATGGTGCGCCAGTTCGAAGAGACCCGGCGCGCCCACCTGGCCATCTCGCTCTCTATCAACACGGACGAATACGCGTCAGAACAGGAATTCGAGATGGCCATCTCGGCGGCCGCTTCGATCGGGCGGCAGGCCATCCGCGAACAGCGCGAGCTCGATGTCCTCACCCAGAAAGGGCCGCTTCGCTGTGAAACCGGGCGGAACCTGCTGGATGACATGACCCGGATCGCCGGGGCACCCATGCGGCGCACCGCCGTCGACCTCGCCAGGACACTGGCCGACACCGTGCCCAACGCGTCGGTGGTCTTTTTTGTGGTGGGCAGCAACGTGACGCCCACCCAGCTCCGCTCCGCCGCGGCGTCCGTGCCGCCGGGAGTGCGGAGCCTGGCTGTCCGCCTCCAGGCCGGGGCAGCCCCCGGCCGCGCCAACATCGCCGACCTGACAGTCCTGACGCTCGGCGACCTCGCCGACCTGGCCATCGTCCTCAGAAAGGCAGCCGCATGAGCTCCGCATCCGACCTCCGGCCCCGGCCGGCCTCGCGGCGGCAGGACCAGTCAGCCTTCGCCGACAGCCAGCCCGCCTGGCATTTTATGCTCGACGCCGGCGCCCTCACCGTGCTGCTCGGGCTGGGTATCCTGGGCTTCAGCCTCAGCTTCGGCGGCGACCCCTACTACCTGCTTTCCGGATTCGGCGGCATCATCCTGGGGCTCGGCATAGCAACCGCCAACGCCCACCTGCGCCTGGGCCTTCTGATCACCACCGCCCTCGCCCTGGGCGCCTATCTGGTGTTCGGGACATTCCTCGCTGTGCCGGATGCCGCGATTGCCGGCTTCGTTCCCAGCCTCGACTCACTGCGTACCCTGCTCCTGGGCGTAGTGTTCGCTTGGAAAGACATGCTCACGGTGGGCGTTCCCGTGGGCTCCGCGGGCGGCGTCCTCATTGTCCCGTTCCTGAGTTCGCTGCTCACTTCCCTCGTTGCCGGCCTGCTCATCTGGCGCCTGAAGAGCCCGTACTGGCCGCTGCTTCCGGTGTTGGCCCTGTTCGTCACCGGTATCGCCTTCAGCACCAACGCCGCCTTCCTCACCGTTGAACGCGGCATTGGACTGACCGTCGTTGCGATCGCCTGGGCCACGTTCCGCCGGGACGCGCTGCGCCGCAGCGATACCCGGAAAGTCTCGGTCAACCGTCCGCAGACGGATACTGCCACTGCGCAGCGGGCCAGGCTGCGCCGGCTTGGCACGGCAGCGGCCGTCATCGCGGCCTGCGTGGCCATCACGGCTGTGGCCGCACCGCTGGTCACCGCCGGCAGCGACCGCAAGGTCCTGCGCAACGTGGTGGTCCCGCCCTTTGATCCCAAGGACTACATCACGCCCCTGGCGAGCTTCCGCACTTTCGTCAAAGACCAGAAGGACGACACCTTGTTCGTGGTCAAGGGACTTCCCCGGGACGGCAGGGTCCGGCTGGGTGCCCTGGATGCCTTCAACGGCACCAACTACAACATGGACCCCCACGGCTCCGGCAGCTTCAGCAAGGTGGGTGACACCGAGTCCATCAACACGCTGGCCGATACCTCCGGGGTTGTGCCCACGAACGACTACTCGATGGACATCACCATTGAGGACTACCAGGGATACTTCGTCCCGGGCGGCCGCAAGACCACCGGCCTGAGCTTTGACCAGAGTGCTTCCGCAGCGGCATCGGGCCTTTACTTCAACGCAGGCACGGACACTGCGGTCACCACCCAGGGCCTGGCCAAGGGTGATTCCTACAGCGTCCAGGTGTCCGATCCGGTCAAGCTCGAGCACGGCCAGCTGACCCAGTACGACTTCGCGAAAATCGCCCTCCCCGACGCCGTCGAGGTCCCGCCGGTGGTTGGCTCACAGGCCAATGACCTCTCGGCCGATGCGCCCACCCCGATTGACCGGGTGCGGCAGATCGAGGCGCATTTCCAAAAGACCGGTGCCTTCAGCAACGGGCTGGTCACTGAGGGCCAGTTGCCCAGCGTGTCCGGCCACAGCTCGTCACGCATCCGGAACCTGCTGACCGCCAAGCAGATGCTGGGCGACGACGAGCAGTATGCCGTGTCCATGTCATTGATGCTCCGGCACCTGGGCATCCCGTCCCGCGTTGTTATGGGTTTCTACCCTGATCCGACCAGCCCGGAAAACGGGGCCGGCGAAGTCAGGATCACGGGCAAGGACGTTCACGCCTGGGTGGAAGTGGCGTTCGACCGGGTGGGCTGGGTCAGCTTCGACCCCACGCCGCCCAAGGACAACGTCCCCATCCCGCCGGACCCCGAGAACAAGTCCAAGCCCAAGCCGCAGGTGCTGCAGCCGCCGCCCCCGCCGCAGGAACCGGTAGACCTGCCCACGGATTCCTCGCCGGACGCGCTTGACGCGGACGAGAAGAAGGACAACCCGTGGCTGTTCTGGGGTGCCCTGCTTGCGGCCCTGGGCGTTGCCCTCATCCCGCTGGCCATCCTTGCCCTGCCGCTGCTGCTCATCGCGCTCCTCAAATCGCGACGCCGGAAGGCCCGTTTCACCGAGGGGCACCCGGCCCAGCGTGTGGGCGGGGGCTGGAATGAGGTCCTGAGCCTCGCCACGGACATGGGTGCCGGAATCGATACCCGGTCAACCCGGCGCGAAAGTGCGACCGTCCTCGCCGAGGCGTTTCCTGCCACGGGGCAGACCACCACGATGCTGGCGCACCGGGCGGACGCGTCCATCTTCGGGGCCGGCCAGCCGACCGAGGAAGAAGTCCGGGAGTACTGGACCATCGTGGACGGTTCGCTGCAGGAGATCACCGGGACGGTGGGCTTCTGGCGCCGCCAGCGGGCCAGGTTCTCGCCCCGGTCGCTTCTGGCCGACGGGCGCGCGGCGCTCAAAGTACGCAGTGCCCGGCTGGGTTTCCTGCCGCCTTCGCGTCCAGCCGGCACCGGTCCGGCGGGACGGCCGCCTGCCACCGGTAGGGTGGAGACCGGCCCGGACGTTGCCGGAGGCACAGGTCCTGCGGTGCAGGGCGGCGGTCCGGGCACGACGGCGGCCGCCTCCGAGGCTGATGAGACCACCGTTCTAAGGAACCCTGGCAGGAAGAACCACACTGAATCATGATGAACGAGCCCGAGCGCTGCCAGCGGTGCCAGCAACTGATCCGCGGCGGCGCCACCTTCTGCACGGCGTGCGGTGCTCCGCTGCCCAACAGATCTGCGCGCAGCGGACGCAACGTGGACCATGCGCAGCGGGCCATGATGGAAAGCGCTGCGGCGCATGCAGCACAGATTCCCGGTACTATCCCGGTAGTACAAACGGCTCCAGGGGGAGGAACGGGAATGGCAGCCACTCTTGAGCTGGTTCCGGCCACGGCCGGCAAAAGGCTCGGCGCCGCGGTGCTGGACTGGCTCGCACCCATCGCAGTCCTGGTAGTGACTTTCGCCATCGGTTTCGCGGGGATAACCCGGACCCTCAGCGGCGGATTCATTATCTACGACACGGCCTCCCTGGTCCTGTTCGGCAGCATCGGCATGGGCCTGACGCTCGTCTATCTGGTGGTCCTCCTGGGTATGGAAGGCCGCTCCGGTACGACCATCGGGAACCGGGTCATGGGGATCCGCAGCGCTGACAAGGACGGCTACGCTCCTGGGGCCGGAGGAGTGTTCCTGCGCGGCCTTGTCACGGGTGCGGGCATCATCCTGGCGCTTGTTGCCGCAGTGGCCGTGGTCATTTTCAAATGGTTCGACATCGCGCTGTTCATCCTCGGTCCGCTGGTTCTGGTGGGCGCCGTGTGGGCTGTACTGGTAGTGGTTTCCAACACCTGGGACGCCAATGGGAAACTCCGCGGCTGGCATGATGCCGCGGCCAAGACGCTGATGTTCGACGTCAACGCCGGCCGCAACCCCATCACCTCCGGCGGAATCCAGGGCCCGTACAGTTTTGCGCCCCTGGACCTGCCGCCCGTCCAGCCGGTCGCTTCACCCGTAGCCGGCGCGGCCCTGCCGCAGCGGGTTGTGAACCAACAGCCGGTGAACCAGCAGCCGGTGAACCAGCCAGTGGCCCCCGCAGCGGGTACGCCGACGCCGGTGAACCAGCCAGGGAACGCCGCGCCGGTTCAGCCCTTCCAATGGCAGCCGCAGGCTGCACCCCCGCAGGCCGCTCCCGCGCAGGCTGCTGCCCAACAGCCGCCACAGCAGCACCCGGCTCCTGTCCAGCCGTATGCTGCACAGCCAGCCCCCACACAGCCCTATGCCGCGCCGCAGTCCTATGCGCCGCAGTCGTTCTCCCCGCCGGCCGCCAACCCGTTCCACGTACCGGAAAATCAGACGGCAACCCTTCCGGTTCCCTCCGAAGGCGCTGCACATCCTGACGACGATCTGGACCGCACGCAGATGCGCGGCGGTGCGGCCTATGCGGCGCCCGTCGCGGTGCTGCGGATAAAGCTCGACGACGGCAGGGACTTCCAGCTCGATCGCAGCGTCCTGGTGGGCCGGAACCCCGTGGGCCAGGCAGGGGAGCAGCAGGCGCAACTCCTGGCCGTAACCGACCCGGGCCGCTCGATTTCCAAGACCCACCTTCACGTGCTGACCGACGGTGCAGGCATCTGGGTGACCGACCGAAACTCCACCAACGGCAGTGCCGTCACCACGCCGGATGGCCGCCGCACGCCACTGCAGCCGGGTGTGCCCGCCTTTGTCAGCCCGGGATCCACTGTCCACTTTGGTGACCGTTCCTTCCACCTAGGACAGGCATGAACTCTCAGCCCGCCAGTGATTCCCCCGACGAAGTTCACGGATCCGGCCTCAGCCTGAGTTACGGCTATGGCACGGACCGCGGACTGCGCCGGGAGCTCAACGAGGACTCCTTCATCGCCTCGGACCCAGTCTTCGCAGTGGCGGACGGCATGGGCGGACACGAAGCCGGGGAGATCGCCAGCGGCATGTGCGTCCGTGCCCTGGCCGCGATGCCGCAGCTCGCCAGCGGAGAACGCAGCGTCACGGCAGCTGTGCTCCAGCAGTACCTGCTCCGGGCAGACAGTTCCATCAGGGACGTGACCGGTGCCCGGGCCGGGACCACCCTGACGGGTGCCGTGGTGGTGGAGCAGATGGGCATGCCGTACTGGCTGGTCATGAACATCGGCGATTCCCGGACCTACCGGCTGAGCCAAGGAAATTTCGCCCAGGTCAGCGTGGACCACTCGGAGGTCCAGGAACTCGTTGACGCCGGTGAGATCACCCCTGAGGAGGCGACTGTCCACCCGCGCCGCCATGTGGTCACCCGTGCGCTGGGAACCGGCGATGAGACGGAAGCGGACTACTGGCTGCTGCCTGTTGAGGAAGGCGACCGGATCCTGATCTGCTCGGACGGCCTCAACGCCGAGCTGACGGATGAGCACATCCACCGCATCCTCAGCACGGTGGGCCACCCCCAGGATGCAGTGGACGCCCTGATCCAGGCAGCACTCCGCAACGGTGGTCGGGACAACGTCACCGTCATTGTGGTTGACGCAAAGAACCTGATGAACGACGCCGGCATGGCCACTACAGCTCCCCGCCCATTCGCCAACGCGGAAGTGGAGGTCACTCTGCCCAGGGCACAGATTGTTGACGCCAGCCGGCCGGCGGCAGCGGAAAACGAAAGTGGGGAGCACTGAGATGGCCACCGCCAACTACACCACCGGCACCTGGCTGGGCCTCGTCCGGTCCCGTACCGCAGTCTTCCTGGGACCCGGCACCCCGCCGGCCCTTGTCCAGTCCATCTGGGATCTGCTCGAGGGTGCTCCGGAAGTGCATGAGGTGCTGCACGCCGTCACCAGCAGCTTCGGCGTTTCGCTCGCGCAGATTCCGTCATTCGGCATCGTGGACTCCCGTGACGCGCTCCGGGTCTTCCTCCGCGGTGACATGGACCTGACCGTACAGCTGCCCGCAGGCCCGGTCGAACTGAACGGGCGGGACGTCACCACCTGGACGGAGCGGCGCCTCGACCTGCCCGAGTGGTACCGCCTGACTGTTGCCGGTGACACCCAGGCAGGGCAGGTGCTTCCCCTCACCGAGGGCGTAGTCCTGCTGCAGTCATTGACTGTCGGGCTGACCGCCGCGCTGCCTGGGGAACCGGCCGCGCCTGCTGTGGTCAACCTCCAAGCACAGGCGGCGGCCGTTGCACCGGAAGCCGCACCGGCACCTGAGCTTGTCCCGGGATCTGAACTCGTACCGGACACCGGCGTTGACCGCGGCCCCGCCGTCAAACCCGGGATTCTGGTGGGACCGGGCGCTGAACCAGCGCCGGCAACGGACACTGACGAGGAAGCTGACCTGGCGCCCGCACACCTCCCGGCGGCGGATTCTGTTGTCCCGGAACGGGAAGCTGGACCGGACGCCGAACCAGCGCCGGAGCGCAACTCGGCCGCAGGACCTGCACAGGAGCCAGAGGCTAACAGCGCCCGCAGCGGTAGCGGGAACAACGAACTTGAAGTCTCGGCCGAGACCGTGATGGGGCTCCTGGACGATGACTCCCACTATGCCGGGGAGTCACCTGAACCAGGGCGGGAAGCTGAGCCCGGGCCTGCAGCGGACACCGGGCATCCAACGGACAGCGAGCCCGCGTCGCACGCCGACCAGGCGCCCGCCCACGAACTGACCGGCACCTACGACCACCTTTGGGAGAAGACTGTGGTCCGCCGCATCGAGGACGCAGCCGTTCGGGACGATCCGGACGAGGCCGCCGCCAGCTCATCACCTCAGGTGGACACACCCGCAGCTGACGCGGAAGCAGGAACTTCAGGGTTGCCTGTCGCCGCGCAGCACGCGCCGGACGTCATCAACCCTGCACC
This sequence comes from Pseudarthrobacter sulfonivorans, assembly GCF_031454915.1. Lineage (GTDB taxonomy): Bacteria > Actinomycetota > Actinomycetes > Actinomycetales > Micrococcaceae > Arthrobacter > Arthrobacter sulfonivorans_C. The sequence continues at coordinate 106,103 of NZ_JAVDRS010000006.1, forward strand.
GCCTGCGCCTGCACCGCCTGCACCGGTGCCGGCAACAATCCCGGCCACTGGCCTGGGTAGCGGCCTCATCGACTCGGTCCCGTGGCGGACCGCCGCGGGCAACGCACCGGCTGCCCAGGTTCCGTCGTCCTTCCTGCCACCGGTGCAGGCTCCCGTGCAGGCACCCGCACCGGATACAGCCGCTGATCCCGCCGGCTTCGATGGCGACCATGACGGCCACACCATCATGAAGAGCGACCTCGCCGGCATAGCCGCGCACCCGGCGGCAGTAGCGGAGCCGGACGCCGGCGCCGGGCCGCTGGTGCTGGCAAGGGTCTGCGACCGGGGCCACTCCAACCCGCCCACCCATGCCCAGTGCGCTGCCTGCAGCCTGCCGCTTCCGTCCGACGCCGTCCAGGTGGCCCGGCCGCGGCTGGGCCGGATGCGGGTCTCCTCCGGTGAACTGGTTGACCTTGACCAGTCCCTGGTGATCGGGCGCCAGCCATCTGTGTCCCGGGTGCAGGGCGGCGTGATGCCACGGCTCGTCCAGGTGTCCAGCCCCAGCGGGGACATTTCCCGCTCGCACGTCGAAGTCCGGCTTGAGGGCTGGCACGTCATGCTGTGCGATCTGAAGGCCACGAACGGGACGGTCCTGGTCCGTGAGGGCCAGCAGCCCCGCCGCCTTGCCCAGAACGAGATGGCCATCCTGCTCGACGGCGATATCGCAGAACTGGGTGACGACATCTCATTGCGCTTTGAGGAGATTCTTTGAGTTCCAAACGGCCTGTTGCGCCGCCGCCCCCTATCCCGGGGTTTACCTATATCAGCCTGCTCGGTTCCGGCGGGTTCTCCGACGTCTACCTCTATGAACAGGACCGCCCGCGGCGGAAGGTTGCCGTCAAGGTCCTCCTTTCAGACCTGAAGACCGAGGGCGCCCGGCGCAGGTTCGAGTCCGAGGCCAACCTGATGGCCCAGCTCTCGTCCCACCCGTACATTGTGACGATTTTTGAGGCCGAGGTGACTGACGCCGGGCACTCCTACCTGGCTATGGAATACTGCTCCAGGCCCAGCCTGGACGTCCGCTACCGCCGCCAGCGCTTCAGCGTTGACGAGGTCCTTGCCGTGGGCATCCAGGTGGCCTCCGCCGTCGAGACCGCCCACCGCGCCGGCATCGCCCACCGGGACATCAAGCCCGCCAACATCCTGGTGACTGACTACAACCGGCCCGCCCTGACGGACTTCGGGATCTCGGGAACGCTGGGCGGTGACGCTGATGAGGACGCCGGGATGTCCATCCCGTGGTCGCCGCCGGAACAGTTCACTGACGGCCCCGTCGACGGCGTGATGGTGGATGTCTGGGCGCTTGGCGCCACGCTGTATACCCTGCTCGCCGGCAGGTCGCCGTTCGTGTTGCCCGGAACCGACAATTCACAGCGCGAACTGATTTCCCGCATCACCAGCGCGCCGCTGCCGCGCCTGGGCCGGGCCGACGTTCCGGAGTCCCTGGAAGGTGCGCTTTCCACGGCCATGGCAAAACCTGCCGCGTCCAGGTACTCCTCGGCCCATGCCTTCGCCTTGGCACTGCAGCGGATCCAGGCCGAACTGAACCTGTCTGTCACGCCTTTTGAGGTGCTCGAAGAGTCGCACCAGGACGACGGCCACCCGGATGACGGCTTCGAGGAGACCCGGGTCCGGAGCATTGCAGCCATCGATCCGGAGCGGACCGGCAGCGCCCCCACTTTCCCGGCACGCACCCGGCCACAGGGCCCTGGTGCCGGCCAACCGCCGTCGGGCGTTCCTGCCGGCCCAACGCTCCCGGCCGGTGCAGCCGCTTCCGTGCCCCGGCCGCAGGTACCGGGCAACCTGTTTGCCGGTCAGCCGGATGGACAACATGATGGTGGTAACGCTGCCGGCGGGCAGCAGGCCGGCAACCCCGCAGGGGACTGGGCGCACGCCACGATGCTCCGCGGCAGCGCGCCTGCCGACGCCGACTACGGCTCGGCACCCGATTCAACTGTTCAGCGGCCCGGACTCCTCCCTGCCCAGGCAGCGCAACAGGCTGGCCGGCCGGGCCGGTCAGAACCCGAGATCGATGCGACAGTCAGCCGTCCGGCGGCGGTGCCGGAAACGGCACCGGAAGCTGTCCCGGACCACGGCAAACGGAACCTCTGGCTCGCCCTCGCGGGCGGGACGCTGCTGGTCCTGGCCATCATTGTGGGAGTGGTGCTGGGCTCCTCAGCACCGGAGCCAAAGGTGGCCGAGACAGGCCAGGTCAGCAAGCCCCCGGCAGATGCTCTGGACAACGGGACCGTCCCCGACGTCGCGGACCTGGTTGGCACAGTGGACGCCGGCAAGGCCACCTTCACCTGGACCAACCCGCAGCCCAAGTCCGGTGACGCCTACAAATGGCGGGTCTACGCCGTGGGCGAAAGCGGCGAGTACCAGTCCACAGCCGAGCCAACCGCCCAAGTGGCCTTGAATCCGGTAGAACCCACCTGCATCCAGGTCATGATCGTCAGAACCGACGGAGCGTTCTCGCCCCTGGAGGATGACTCGATCGCCTGCATCCGGCAGTGACGGCACGGCAGACACGAAACGACAGTGAACGCGGGCAACGCCCGTCGAGGAGGCACGGAAAATGGGGGATCTAGCAATAGATTTCTGTGGCGAGTGGTACGAACCGTCCGATGAGGAGATCTTCAACATCGGCCGCGAAGGCGATCTCGAGGTGGACGACAACCCGTACCTTCACCGTCAGTTCCTGCAGGTGGCCCGCTACGACGGGATCTGGTGGCTCAGCAATGTGGGCAGGATGCTTTCGGCTACTGTGGCGGACGGTTCCGGCGGTATGCAGGCCTGGCTGTCGCCGGGTGCGCGGATTCCGCTGGTGTTCAGCCACACGAACATCATTTTCACTGCCGGTCCCACCACGTACGAGTTCGCCGTGCACCTCAAGACGCCGTCCTTCCGGCAGCAGTCACGTGAGGACGACAGCAACGGCGACACCACGATCGGCCCTGTCGTTTTCACGGACTCACAGAAGGCCCTCATCGTTGCGCTCGCCGAGCCCATGCTGCGGCGCGAAGGGACCGGATTCAGCGCCATTCCGTCGTCGGCCGCCGCGGCCAAAACCCTGGGCTGGGCACTGACCCGGTTCAACCGGAAGCTGGACAACGTCTGCGACAAGCTTGACCGAGTCGGCGTCGTGGGGCTGCGTGGTGGCGGCGGAAAGCTGGCCACTAACCGCCGTGCCCGGCTTGTCGAACACGCCGTCACCACGCACCTGGTGACCGCTGAGGATCTGTACCTTTTGGAAAGGATGAGGGGCGTGGACGAAGGATGAGGATCCGGCTGACACTCCGCCGGGATCCGGCGGAAACCAAGGACCTGGCCGTCACGGTCGACGGCCTGGCAACAGTGGCGGACATTGCCACCCAGTTGTGGGTCGCCGACCCCGACAGGAAGGGCTCGCCCGCGCCGGAGAACCTTTCCCTGCGCATCGACGAGGCGTTTGTGGGCGGCGGCATACGCGGCAACGTCCTGACCCGCACGGACAACCTGCTGGAGTCGGGGCTGCGGCCGGGGTCCGTGGTTTCCCTGGCTGAGGTCAGCGAACACTTCAGTGCTCCCGGTGCCAACCGCGGTCCGGCCGCCGCCACCCTGCGGATCCTGTCAGGGCCCGACGTCGGCCAGGAGTTTTCGCTGCCCTCCGGAACCAGCTACATCGGACGGGACCGGGACGTGGACATCCGGCTTACGGACCCGCTGACGTCCAAACGCCACGCACGCATCACGGTGGGCGAGAGCGTCGAGATCGTGGACACCAACTCAGCCAACGGCCTCCTCATGGACGGCCTTCCCGTCACCCGGGCCACCCTGAACTCCTCGGACACTGTCACCCTGGGGGAGACCACCGTGACGGTGGTGCCGCTGGGGCATAACCATGCGGCAGCGCCGACGTCGCCCCTTGTCGATTTCAACCGCTCCCCGCGGGTGGTTCCACGTTTCGACGCGCCCAAACGGGTGCCGCCTGCCGGCCCCAAACGCCCGGATCACCAGCCGTTCCCGTACATCATGCTGATGGCGCCGCTCCTGATGGGCGGCATCATGTTCGCGGTCACCCGGAACATGCTCTCGGTGATTTTCATGATGATGATGCCACTGTTCATTGTGGGCCACTACGTGGACCAGAAGGTGCAGACCAAACGGAAGCAGAAGGAGCAGCTCAAACAGTTCCGCGAGTCCATGGCCGCCTTCCGGGAGGACATCACCGAACTGCAGCATGTGGAACGTGCGGTCCGCCTGCAGGAAGCGCCGTCAGTCAGCGACACCGTGGATTCGATCTACAAGCTGGGCCCGCTGCTGTGGACCCACCGCCCCGAACACGTCGGCTTCCTGGGCCTGCGGTTCGGGCTCGGCACCAGTCCGTCCCGCATCATGTTCGAGGAACCTAACAACAACGACACCGAAGCTGAATACATGCGCGAGATCCAGGACTGCCTCAAGCAGTTCCGGGACATCGAAGGTGTGCCCGTTGTCTCCCAGCTGCGCACGGCGGGGGCTTTCGGTGTGGCCGGGGCGCGCGGCCTCGTTGATGACGTGGCCCGCGGCATGGTGCTGCAGTTCGTGGGGCTGCATTCGCCGGCTGAAGCGGTGGTCACGGCCATTACCTCGGCGCAGTCCCGGGAGCGCTGGGACTGGCTGCAGTGGCTGCCCCACGTGGGCTCCGGCCACAGCCCCCTCGCCGGCGACCACCTGGCTGCCGGCTCGGCCAGCGGCTCCTCCCTCCTGGCCCGGCTTGAGGACCTTCTCGATGTCAGGGAGGCCATGGCCAAGCGGTCCGCCCAAGTACCCAGGGGAGTTATTGACCCCGCCAAACACGAGGTTCCCGCCCCGGTGCTGCCTGCGGTCCTGGTGATTGTTGAAGACGACGCCCCGGTTGACCGCGGCAGGCTGACCCGCCTCGCGGAACGCGGGCCGGACTCCGGCGTCCACGTGATGTGGGTGGCCACTGACATCCAGGCCCTGCCCGCCGCCTGCCGCGACTTCATGGTGGTGGACGGCGAAAACGGCACCACCACAGGCCAGGTCCGGCTGGGCCGGCACACGTATCCCGTCAGCTGCGAAAGCCTCGATGCCGAACTGGCTGCCCAGCTGGCCAGGATGCTGGCGCCGGTGGTGGATGTTGGCAAGCCGGTCACCGACGATTCGGACCTGCCGCGTGCTGTCTCCTACGCCACCCTGATCGGCAAGGACTTCCTGGACAACCCGCAGGCCGTCGCGGAGCGCTGGAAGGAGAACAACTCAGTCCATGCCACCGCAGTAGCCAACCGGAAGGACAACGGAACCCTCCGCGCACTGGTGGGTTCGAAGGGCATTGAGCCCCTGTACCTTGACCTGAAGAACGAGGGCCCGCACGCGCTGGTGGGCGGCACCACCGGTGCCGGCAAATCCGAGTTCCTGCAGTCCTGGGTCATGGGAATGGCCGCGGCCTACAGCCCGGACAGGGTCAGCTTCCTGTTTGTGGACTACAAGGGCGGTGCCGCGTTCGCTGACTGCCTCAACCTTCCGCACACCGTGGGCCTGGTCACCGACCTCTCCCAGCACCTGGTCCGCCGCGCGCTGACCTCGCTCCGGGCGGAACTGCACTACCGGGAGCACCTGCTGAACCGGAAGAAGGCCAAGGACCTTTTGGCGCTCCAGCGCGAAGCCGATCCGGAAGCCCCGCCCTACCTGGTCATCATCGTTGACGAATTCGCCGCGCTGGCCACCGAAGTGCCGGAGTTCGTGGACGGTGTGGTGGACGTCGCCGCCCGGGGCCGTTCCCTGGGCCTGCACCTGATCCTGGCTACGCAGCGTCCGGCTGGCGTCATCAAGGACAGCCTGCGCGCGAACACCAACCTCCGCGTGGCGCTGCGGATGGCTGATGCCGACGACGCCTCGGACATCCTTGGCGTCCCCGATGCCGCGTACTTCGACCCCTCCATCCCGGGACGCGGTGCGGCGAAGACTGGCCCTGGCCGCATTCAGGGTTTCCAGACCGGCTACGCCGGCGGCTGGACTACCGAAAAGCCACAGCGCCCACAGATCGACATCGTGGAAATGGCGTTCGGGTCAGGGCAAAGCTGGGAAGCGCCCGCCCCTGAGAAGCCCGTCAAGGAAGCTCCTGCCGGTCCCAACGACATCGCCAGGATGACCACCAACATCGTCCGGGCAGCAGAGTCGCTGGCTATCCGGCCGCCGCGCAAGCCGTGGCTGGACGAGCTCGCCACCACCTACGACTTCTCCAAGCTGCCCAACCCGCGAACGGACGAGCGGCTGCTGCTGGGAGTGGCGGACGATCCCACCCGCCAGGACCAGCCCACCGTGTTCTACGAACCGGACAAAGACGGCAACATGGCCATCTTCGGCACCGGCGGCTCCGGCAAGTCCGCGGCTCTGCGCGGGATCGCCATCGCCGCCGCCGTCACGCCCCGCGGCGGCCCCGTCCACATCTACGGGATTGATTGCGGATCCTCCGGGCTGAAGATGCTCGACGAGCTCCCGCACGTCGGCGAAATCATTAACGGCGACGATGTGGAACGCGTAGGCCGCTTGCTGCGCCTGCTCCGCGACATTGCGGATGAACGGTCCGCCCGCTTCGCCGATGTCAGGGCCTCCACCATCGTCGAGTACCGAACCTTGGCAAACCGCCCTGATGAGAAGCGCATCTTTGTCCTGCTCGATGGCATGTCTGCATTCCGTGAGACCTACGAATACAGCCGGCTGTCTGCGCTGTGGGACATCTTCCTGCAGCTGGCCACGGACGGCCGTCCTCTGGGCGTCCACCTGGTCATCACCGGCGACCGGCCCAACTCGGTGCCGGCGTCCCTGCTGGCCTCCATCCAGCGCCGCCTGGTGCTGCGGCTGTCCTCCGAAGACGACTACATGTCCATGGACGTCCCCAAGGATGTCCTCAGTGCCTCCTCCCCGCCAGGGCGCGGCCTGCTGGGCGGCCTCGAAGTGCAGCTTGCAGTCCTGGGCGGGAACTCCAACCTCGCCCTGCAGGCCCGCGAGGTCCACAAACTGAGCCAGGCGATGCTGCGGCAGGGACTGGACCAGGCACCAAAGATCCAGCGGCTCCCGGAACAGGTTGACCTGGATCTGCTGCCGGCCGGAAGCCCGGACCTCCCTGTCATCGGCGTCGACGACGAAACCCTCCAGCCTGCCGAGATCCTGGCCAAGGGCCCGCTGCTGCTGGCAGGGCCTCCGGGTGCCGGGCGAACGGTGGCACTGGTCAGCCTGGCCTACGCGCTGCGCCGTTCCAACCCGGATACGGAGCTGGTGTACATCGGCTCGCGCCGGTCCGCAGTGGCATCACTGCCGCTCTGGAACCGCTCGGTAGTCGGAGCGGACGACCTGTCCGAGGTGGTGGAAGACCTGGTGGAGCACTCCAGCGGCAATCCGGGCAAGGTGGCCATCTTCATCGAAGGCCTGACCGAGTTCACGGACACGGTGGCGGAATCGGGCGTCTCGCAGCTCGTGACGGCGTCCCTCAAGGCTGACCAGTGGGTTATCGGCGAATCCGAGACGTCCACCTGGTCCTCTGCCTGGTCACTCTCCCAGCCGTTCAAATCAGGCCGCCGCGGGCTGCTCATGAACCCGGGGGACATCGAAGGGGACAGCCTGCTGAGCACCCCGCTGGGCCGCGTCAGCCCGGAGTTCATCCCGGGCCGCGGCTACATCGTGGGACGAGGCAAGGCGCGCAAGCTGCAGATCGCTTTGCCGCCGGAAAACCGGGATTGAGTCCAGATGTCAGTGCGGGCCCGTAAGTCCAAGGATTTGCGGGCCCGCAGCCCGTTATAGGAGACTACGGGAAACACTCGTTCGCCGCGGAAGGGTGCCGCGCGCCTCCCCAAAGGTAACCATGATCCGATCTTCCGTGTTCCGCGACGCCGCCGCCGCGGCGGCCATAGCGCTGCTGGCGCTTACCGTGGGACTGTCGGCCGCTGTTTCCGCGCAGGCCGACGACGGCGATTCTGACACCACCTGCGGAGCCGTCTGTGAGCTTCTGCCCGGGGACCAGAAGACCCCGCCGGACACTCCCGGCACCGGGAAGCCGACCGAGCCGCCAGTTACTTCCCGCCCCTCCGCGGTGGTGACCGCACCCGCGCCAACAGTTCCCGCCGTTCCGGTGGCAACCGCCCCCGCTCCGGTTTCCGCCGTCGCCCCGGACCCCACGGTTTCTGCAGTTCAGGAAAGGCCGACGCCGGCGGCCACCACCAGCTCCGTTTCCCCTTCTGCGACTTCCGCGAGTCCGTCCACCGAATCGAACTGGGACAAACCCATCACGAAGTCGGCAAAGGCGACCCAGGCAGCCGCCGTGTCCGGGAACGATGGCTCCGGGCTTTTTGGAAGTCCAGGGCTGCTGGCCATCATGGCGGGCGTGCTGCTGGTGGGCATCGCCGGCCTGGCGTTCGCCTGGTGGGGCCGGAACCGCCTCTCCTCCCACTGACGGGGCCGATGGGTGCGATGCATGGGCAGTGGTGCATGGGCAGCGGTGCCCATCGACAGTGCTTCCGGGGCCGGGATAGGTTCTAGGTAATGGATCTTCCGGATGAGCCGGGGGCCGCTGGGGATGCCGATCTGGATCGGATCCAATGACATATGAGGAGAAACTGATGGCTATTTGGGGCGCAGATGTAGAGCAGCTCAGGACTCTTGGCACGAGGCTGCAGTCCGGTGCTTCGGAAATCGAGCAGCAGCGGATTAACCTTTCCCGCATGCTGGACAGCACCACGTGGGAGGGCCCGGACGCGAAGCTCTTCCGCAGCGAGTGGAGCGGCACGCACAGCAGTGCTCTGAACCAGGTCATCCAGGCGCTGAAGGATGCTGGCACGAAGGCAACCCAGAACGCCAACGAGCAGGACCAGGCTTCACGCTAGCCATCACCTTGACGGAGGGCCCGGACACCACAAGTGTCCGGGCCCTCCGTGTGCCCGGCTCCGTTCGTGCGTTCGGCGTGCCGGGCAATACGGCGTGTGGGCGCAATGTCAGGGCGGTAAGGCAAGATAGGTCTGTGAGCACAGCACCGGGCCCCGCAGAGGCTACAGCCGCCAGTACTGAGACCCTGACTGAACCGGAAGCCGTCCCTTCCGGGTCTGTCCGCGAAGAATACGAGAACCTGGTCGACCTGGTCAGAAAATACCGATTCGCGTATTACCAGGAGGACGAACCCCTGGTATCGGACGCGGAATTCGATGATCTGTTCCGGCGCCTGGAGGAGATCGAGGCGCTGCACCCGGAACTCGTTGCCAATGACTCGCCCACGCAGGAAGTGGGCGGCGAAGTCTCAGCGGCGTTCGCCGCCGTCGAACATCTGCAGCGCATGTACAGCCTCGAGGACGTCTTTTCCTTGGATGAGCTGGAGGCCTGGATTACCAAGGCCGAGGCCGGCATCACCAAACTCGGGGACACTGCCCGGCCCGCATGGCTCACGGAGCTCAAGATCGACGGGCTGGCTGTCAACCTGTTGTACCGGGACGGCAAACTGGTCCGGGCCGCAACCCGGGGCGATGGAACCACGGGCGAAGACATCACCCACAACGTGCTCACCATCAAGGAAATCCCGCAGGAACTGACCGGCGCCGGCTTCCCGCCCGAGATGGAAATCCGGGGCGAGGTCTTCATCCCGTCCAAGGCCTTCGCGGAATTCAACGAAGCGCTAATTGAGGCCGGCAAGGCACCTCTGGCCAACCCGAGGAATGCGGCGGCTGGTTCGCTCCGGCAGAAGGACCCCGCAGAGACGGCCAAACGGCCGCTGCGGATGTTCGTCCACGGCATCGGTGCACGGGAAGGACTGGAAACCCTCAGCCAGTCCCAGACGTATGCCCTGCTGGAAAAGTGGGGTTTGCCTGTCAGCCCCTACTTCGAGGTTCTTGGGAGCCTCGAGGAAGTGCTTGCGTTCATCAAGCGCTACGGCGACAAACGGCACAGCCTGATGCACGAGATCGACGGCATTGTGGTCAAGGTTGACGACCTCGCCACACAACGCGCGCTCGGCTACACCACGCGTGTGCCCCGGTGGGCCGTGGCCTACAAATACCCGCCGGAAGAAGTCCACACGAAACTGCTGGACATCGCCGTCAACGTGGGCCGGACCGGGCGCGTGACCCCGTTCGGCGTGATGGAACCCGTGAAAGTCGCCGGGTCCACGGTAGGCATGGCCACGCTGCACAACCAGGACGTCGTGAAGGCCAAGGGCGTAAAGATCGGCGACATCGTTGTGCTGCGCAAGGCCGGCGATGTCATTCCGGAGATTGTCGGTCCCGTGCTCGCCCTGCGCGAACAGCAGGAACCGCCGGTGCGCGACTTTGTGATGCCCACCGAATGCCCCTCGTGCGGAACTCCGCTTGCCCCGGGCAAGGAAGGGGACGTGGATATCCGCTGCCCCAATGCCCGGTCCTGCCCCGCCCAGCTCCGGGAGCGGGTGTTCCACCTGGCCGGCCGCGGCGGATTCGATATCGAGGCCCTCGGCTGGGAGGCCGCCATCGCGCTGACCCAGCCTGCCGAGCCGGATGTTCCGCCGCTCGTCTCAGAGGCGGCGCTGTTCGATCTCACTCACGAGGATCTGGCTAATGTCCGGATCCGGCGCGAGAAGCGCTCCAAGGGTGTTGCCACCGGTGAGTTTGAGCTGGTCCCGTATTTCTACAGCAAGGGCACGGCCAAGTCCCCGTCGAAACCCACCGCCACCACGGAGAAGCTGTTCAAGGAGCTCGAAAAGGCCAAGACCCAGCCGCTGTGGCGCGTTCTGGTGGCCTTGTCGATCCGGCACGTGGGTCCGCGGGCATCCCGGGCCCTGGCCACGGCGTTCGGCAGCATGGATGGCATCCGGAAGGCCTCCGAGGAAGACCTTGCACATGTGGATGGCGTCGGGCCAACCATCGCTGCGGCGCTCAAGGAATGGTTCGCCGAGGACTGGCACCTGGAGATCATCGACCGTTGGGCTGCTGCCGGCGTCCGGATGAAAGACGAACGTGACGAGTCCATGCCCCGGACCCTGGAAGGATTGACCATAGTGGTCACCGGCTCACTGCCCGACTTCAGCCGGGACGAGGCGAAGGAAGCGATCCTCATCCGGGGCGGCAAGGCCGCGGGCTCGGTCTCCAAAAACACCAGTTATGTGGTTGCCGGCGAGAATGCCGGTACCAAGCTCGACAAAGCCGAGCAACTCGGCATTCCTGTATTGGACGAGGACGGCTTCCGGGAGCTCCTGGCGAACGGTCCCGCCGCGGCTACGGCCGGCGGTGTCGGACCTGAAGACGCTGATGAATCTGAAGATTCTGCTGAGTCAGAGGCAGCTCTCGAATCCGAAGGGGTAACTGAATGAACCACCCGAACCTCATAGCGGAGCTGCTCGCGGTGGCACGCCAGGCGGCCGCCGCGGGCGCCGCGGTGCTGGCATCCCGCAGTGGCGACGCCCTGGACGTCAGCAACAAGGGCGACGCCGGTGACTGGGTCACCGCTTTTGACGTGGCGGCGGAAAATGCCGTCCGTCAGGCCATCACGGCAGCCCGGCCGCAGGACACCATCACGGGCGAGGAACACGGGACCACTCGGCCCGCTGCTCCCAGTGGCTATCGCTGGTCCATCGACCCCCTGGACGGCACCACCAACTTCATCCGGAACATCGTCTACTACGCCACCTCTGTGGCAGTGGCGGATTCCGACGGCGCCTGGCTGGCCGGCGTCGTTAACGCCCCTGCTTTGGGCCGCATCTACTACGCTGCCCGCGGCCACGGCGCGTGGCTGGAAGAGGGCGGCCGGCTGACCCGCCTCCAGGGACCGGTGGCGGGACGCGCCGGCCAGATCCTGGCAACCGGGTTCAGCTACGATCCCGGCATCCGCGCCGAACAGGCCGCGCTGCTGGGCGACCTCATGGACGGGTTCGCCGACGTCAGGCGGCTGGGCTCGGCTGCATTGGACCTGTGCCTGGTTGCGGACGGAACCCACGACGCCTTCGGCGAACGGGGGCTCAACGAACATGACTACTCGGCCGGTGCGCTCATCGCTGAGGAAGCCGGCTGCTGGGTGCGTCGTCCGCGCCTGAACAGCCCCCTCGACGGCGGTCCCACCGATGCAGACAGGCTCGCGGCCTGGACCTGCGCCGGGACACTGGAGTTGGCCGGCAAGTTTCCGCTCTGACCCAGTAGCGGCACTAGCATTGTCAGGTGCAATCGCAAATAACCATCCGACCCGCCGTCGAGGCAGACTTCGACGCCATCGCCAGGATCACCACGGACTCCTACCTCGCTGCCGGATACTTCGACAGCGCAGACCACCCGTACATGCAGCAGATCCAGGAGGTCGCGGCGCGTGCGGCGAAGGCCACGATTTGGGTTGCCGAGCGTGACCGGCAGGTGGTGGGGTCCGTGACGTTGGCGCTCGCAGGCGAACCGTTCGCCGACATAGCACTTGAGGATGAACTGGAGTTCCGCATGCTCGTGGTGGACCCTGCCGTCCAGCGCAGCGGGGCGGGTCAGGCCATGGTGAAAGCGATCATCGAGCACGCGAGGTCGCTCCCAGGGATCAACGGGGTGGCGCTGACCACCGGAGGGACGTGGGAGAGCGCCCATGGCCTGTACCGCAAGACAGGTTTCCGACGCGTTCCGGACCGCGACTGGCTGATTCCGGGCACCGACATAAAGCTGCTGGTTTATCGGCTCGACGTCTAGCCGCCCTAAAGTGGTGCCGACTCATTATCAGCAGTGAAAGGCCCACCATGCGCAAAACATTCGGCACCGGCTCCGTCTGGGAACAGACCCTTGGCTACTCCCGAGCCGTCCAGGTGGAGAACACCCTTTACATTTCGGCCACTGCCGCCAGCGGTGAAGACGGCATTGTGGGCGAGGATTTCTACACCCAGACCCAGTTCATCCTCGAGAAGCTCGGAACCGTCCTGGCCGACGCCGGCTTCAGCTTTGAGGACGTGGTGCAGTCCAAGCTCTACCTGACCGACATCAGCAAATGGGAAGAGGCCGGCCGTGCCCACGGCGAAGTCTTCGGCGACATCCGCCCCACTCTGTCGCTGGTTCACGTCCTGCCGTTCCTGGACCCGAAGATGCTGGTGGAGATCGAGCTGGTCGCCCAGAAAAGCGCCAGCTAAAGGGAAAATCGAAGCTGGCTGCCGGCAGGTTATCCACATAGGGGTGCCGCCTTCGTGCTGTTGCCGGACCGCTTTGTGATGCTGGAGATATGAATAGCACAGCGGCTGCGGAGATCATGGACGCCATCGCGGCCTCTGCTTTGCAGCTGGCCGGTGTGCTCCGGGGGCCGACGGTAATTCCTGCGGGTGATCTGGCTCGTTGGGAGGCTGAGGCGTGTCTGACAGTGTTGTCCGGGGCGGCGGGGTTGGAGGCGATGGCCGCCGCGGTGAAGGTCCATGCCGCCGGCGGCTACGGCGAGGCCGCCCGGGCAATTGCGGGGCCGCCGGTGTCGCCGGAAGACCACACCGGTCAGGAAATGAGAATCGTGGCCGAGGTCTCGTGCGCCCTGACGGTCAGCGAACGCACGGCCGGCGGGCTGCTGGGCGAAGCCCACCGCTTACGTACTGTCCTGCCGCTCACGCTTGCCGCTCTTGAGACAGGGACGATTTCGTGGCAGCACGCCCGGATCATGGTCGATGAAACAATCAACCTGGACCCCGACGTCGCCCAAGCGCTGGAAGCGCATTTCCTTGATCCGGAGGCGCCGAACCCGGCCCGGGCCCTGCCGGTGGAATGGTCCCGGGCCGGTTCCGGGCCAAGGTCCGGACCTGGCGCGAACGGCACCACCCGGTCAGCATCGACGTACGCCATGCCAAGAGTGCTTTGGACCGTCGGGTTGAGTATTCTCCGGACCGGGACGGCATGGCTTGGCTCTCGGCCTACCTGCCCGCGGATCAGGCATCCGGGATTTGGGCGCGGGCAACCGCCGCTGCCCGGGCCCTGCAGGGCGCTACGGAGGCCAGAACGCCCACGCAGTTACGAGCGGACAACGTCGCGGCGTGGCTCCTCGGCGGGGACAATGCCGATGGCATCCCCTCGCCGACGGCACAGGTTCTGGTTACGGTGCCGGTGTTCGCGCTGATGGGCCTGACCGATGAACCCGCCATGTTGGACGGGTACGGGCCGATCCCGCCGTCCATGGCCCGCGCCCTCGTGGCCGACGGTGCCGGGTCCTTCCACCGCGTCCTGACCGACCCCCGCGACGGGGCCCCGTTGGAGATCGGCCGCGACAGTTACCGGGTCCCCAAAGCACTGCGGCAGTGGCTGCGTCTGCGGGATGGCAAGTGCCCGTTCCCGGGCTGCAGCAACCCGTCCCTGGACAACGAAGCCGACCACGTCTTGGCCTGGGCCAACGGCGGCACCACCGGGATTTCGAATCTCGGCCAGCCCTGCCCCAAGCACCACAGGCTGAAACACAGCACCCTCTGGGAACCAACCGCTGCCACCAAGGACGAACCACCCGGCTGGATCTCACCCACTGGCCGGCACTACCAAAGCGAACAACCCGACCGGGAACCACCCCACTGGCCAGACATCATTAACGCGAGCGACAGCCGACAGGATGACACGTTGGTGCCCACCTAACTGGCTACTGCCCTAACCGGCTACTGCGCAGGCAGCCCGTAGCGATGTTCCGGACGCCCGGTGGTTCCGTACCGGAGCTGGATGTCCACGGCACCGTCGTCGGCCAATGCTGACAGGTACCGCTGCGCCGTGGCCCGGGAAACCCCTACCCGCGTGGCCACCTCGGCCGCCGAGTACTGCTCGCCGGCAACCAGGGACTCCAGCACCGCCGCTTCTGTAGCGGACCGCGGCTTGGCGGACGGTGTCACGTCCCCGGGAATCAGCGCCCGCTTGGCCCGCTCCACTGAGCCCTGGTCCAGAACTCCGGGCTGGCCCAGCAGCCTGCGGTACCGGGCGTAGGAGCGCAGCTGCTGCGAGAGCGATTCGGACGTAAACGGCTTCAGCAGGTATCCCAGGGCTCCCCGACGGAACGCTTTGCGAAGCGAGTCGGCGTCCGACGCTGCACTGAGGATGATGGTGTCCACGTCCAGCTGCTGCAGCAGGTCAAGCCCCGACGCGTCGGGAAGGTACACGTCCAGCAGCACCAGGTCGGGGCGGAGGCTATGGATCGTCTGCAGCGCCAGCGACGCCGTACCAACCGGCGCCAGCGCCAGGAACCCCGCAACCGAGTCCACATAGGCGGCGTGCAGCTTGGCAACGTGGAAGTCGTCGTCCACGATCAGCACCCTTAAATCCTCAGGCATCCTCTTCCCTTCCTGCTGTGTTGATTCGGCCAGCGGCCCCGGTTTGAGTTCCGTCCGTGGGCGCCGGGCCGATTCCGGCCGTGGTGCGCGGCAGGGACGCCATGAAGACTGCCCCGGGTCCACCTTGTGTGCCCGTTTCCAGAACCCTGATGTCCCCGCCGCGGCGCCTGGCCAGCTGGCGGGCCAGCGCCAGGCCCAGGCCTTGGCCACCGCCCTGCGGGTCAGCACCTTGTGGAACAGCACCGTCCAACGGGGCGGGCGGCGCCGCCGTCGTGAAGCCCTCGGCGAAGACAGCCTCCGCGTCCGTCCCGGGGGCCAGCCCGTCGCCGGAGTCGGCGACGACGATGTGCAGCGTCCCGCCGTCGTCGTGCGGTTCGTCCAGGATCTCCACCTCCACCCAGCGGTCCGTGGCGGATCCTGCCACGGCGGCTTTAACTGCGTTGTCGATCAGGTTGCCCAGCACGGTGGTCACGTCCTGCGGCTCGGTGACCTGGCCGCGGACCAGGGTTTCCGGCCCGATTCGCAGCGTGACGCCGCGCTCGTCGGCCTCCACGCCCTTGGCGCCCACAAAGGCCTGGAGGTAGGGATCCTGGAGGAGCTCGGCCTGGTCCACCGGGAACTTCAACGGCCCCGTGGCGGCCAGTCCGGCCAGATAGTCGCGGGCCTGTTGGTGTTGCCCGATGCTCATCAGGCCGGCGATGGTGTGCAGCTGGTTGGCGAACTCGTGGCGCTGGGCGCGCAGGGCCGTGGACATGGTGCCCACCGCGTCGAGCTGCCGCGTGAGCTGCTGCAGTTCGGTGCGGTCCCGGAGCATCACCACCCAGCCCAGGTCCTCCCGGCGGTGCAGGGCCTTGCGCGCGCTGGCCACCAAAACGCGCCCTCCAGCCACGAGCTCGATGGCGTCGGCCTCCACAGCATCAGCCCTGGTCAAGGCCCGGAGCCGGCCGGGCACCGGTGCGTCGGCCCACGGCGTTCCGGCGAGGTCCGGCAGGTCAAGGAGGCGCTGCGCGGCTGCGTTGAAGACGCTGATCCTGCCATCGGCGGAAACGCCAACGACGCCGTCGTCCACGCCCTGCAGGACGGCCACCTGGTCGTGGACCAACGTGCTGATTTCCTCAGGCTCCAGGCCCATGGTGAGGCGTTGGAGCCGGCGCCGCAGCAGGAAAGAAGCCAGCACGCCCGCCAGCAGCGCCCCCACCGCGGTCAGGGCCACCGGGCCGATGTCGCGCTGCAGGCTCTGGCCCACGGTTTCCATCGAATAGCCCACGCTGACCTCACCCACCACCCTGTCAGTGCCGGGCGCATAGACCGGCACCTTGGCGCCGGCCGACGGGCCCAGCGTGCCGGTATTCCGGGTGGTGATTTCCTGGCCGGCCAGTGCCTCGGACGGGTCGGTGCTGACTTTTTCACCCAGCCGTTCGGGATCGGGATGGGCCAGGCGCAGGCCGGTTTCGTCGGTGATCACCACAAAAAGTGCCCCGGTCCGAAGCCGCGTTGCCTCGGCGGCCGCCATCAGCGGTCCGGCACGGAGTTCGGCCGGCGGGGGAGTGCCCTCGCGCTCACTGATGGCCAGAACGTCGGCCCGTACTGAGGCGTCGGCCGCGACGGCACGGGCAAGGGTCAGCGCCTGATGTTCGGCTTCCCGGCCCACCCGCTCGTAGGTCAGCCAGGCGTGGACGGCCGAGGTTAACAGGACCACCAGCAGGACCACGCCGAGCTGCAGTAACAGGGTCTGCGTGGAGAACCGCATCGGCGGCGTACGCGTGGGACGTGGCATGGTCCTCCTTCCGTGGCGGCGTGCGTGAGCACAATGCGCAAAATGCTCCGAATAAGCAGTATGCCAATCAATTGAGCCAAAGGCATTGCCGTGACGGCGGCCACTCTACAGTCTGTAGCACGCGTCACACCGCTGTGCCGCTGTTCACAAAGAAGGAGCCGGCCGTGCTGGTATTACTTGGATTCGCCATGATCGCGGTATTCATGGTGCTGATCATGACGAAGAAGTTGACGCCAGTGCTGGCGCTGATCATCGTCCCCACCGTTTTTGGCCTGTTCGCAGGCGCCGGACTGGGCATTGGCGACATGGTGATGGATTCGATGAAGTCCATGACCTCAACGGCCGCCCTGCTGATGTTCGCCATCATCTACTTCGGCCTGATGATCGACGTCGGGCTGTTCGATCCGCTGGTCAGGTTCATCCTGCGCAAGCTCGGCAATGACCCCGCCAAGGTGGTCCTGGGTACTGCCCTCCTTGCCGCTGCAGTCTCCCTCGACGGCGACGGCTCCACTACCTTTATCCTCACCACCGCAGCCATGCTGCCGATCTACCTCCGGCTGAAGATGAGCCCCGTTGTCCTCACCTGTGTGGCAGGCCTGGCCAACGGCACCATGAACATCGTGCCCTGGGGCGGCCCCACCGCCCGCGCCGCCAGCGCCCTGAAGATCGACGTCAACGACGTCTTTGTCCCCATGATCCCGTCACTCATCGCCGGCCTTGCCGTCGTCCTGGTCTTCGCCTGGGTCCTCGGACTGCAGGAGCGCAACCGGCTCCGCGCCACAGCGCCGGAAATCTGGGGCGTGCCGTCCTCGGCAGAACCCTTTACCGCTGAAGCGTTCGACGGCGGCATTCCTGCAGGCGGCAACAGCACTTCCGGCAGTGGCTTCGGCCGCGGAGGCTCCGGCCGCGGTCCCGCACCTGTACCCGCAACGGGAGGCCCCGCCCTCGGAGGCACCGCTACCACGACGGGCGTCGCGGTGCTGGAACGCACCGAAGACTCCGTGGAGGACAGCGACGCCGGCATGGCAGGCACCGCCCTGGACCCCAACCGCGCGACCCTTCGCCCCAAGCTGCAGTGGTTCAACCTGGGCCTCACCGTGGCAGTCATGGGCATGCTCATCGCGGACCTCGTGCCCCTGCCGTACGTCTTCATGGTGGGCTCCGCCATCGCCCTGCTGGTGAACTTCCCCCATGTCAAGGACCAGGCTGCTCAGATCGTGGCCCACGCACCGTCCATCGTCGCCGTAGTCAGCATGGTCATGGCTGCCGCAGTCCTCACCGGCGTCCTCACCGGCACCGGCATGGTTGAGGCCATGTCCGCGTGGCTGGTACAGATCATCCCGTCCAGCATGGGCCCGCTCATGGCCGTCATCACCGGCGTACTCAGCATCCCCATGACGTTCTTCATGAGCAACGACGCCTTCTACTTCGGCGTGCTGCCGGTCCTCAGCGAGACTGCTGCGCACTACGGCATCAGCAGCGCCGAGATGGCCCGCGCCTCCATCACCGGACAGCCGTTCCACATGCAGAGCCCGCTGGTTCCCGCCATCCTGCTCCTGGTCTCCCTGGCCAAGGTGGACCTGGGTGATCACCACAAAAAGGTCCTGTGGCGGGCCGCAGTGGTCTGCCTCGTCATGTTGGCGGTGGGAATGCTGACCGGAGCCATCGGTATCGGTTAGTCTTATGCTGCCTGTGGCTGGCCCTTGTGGCCGGGACCACGGCACCGAGGTGCCCGTCTGACGCCCGCTGGGGGTCGTCAGACGGGCACTGACGTTTCCCCACTAGACTGGTTCGGAAAACAATCCGAACTTGCAGGGGAGATCCATGGCTGCGATCAACCGTGACGATGTTGCGCACCTCGCGCAGCTCGCTCACATCGAGATGAGTGCTGAAGAGCTGGACAGGATGGCCGGCGAACTCGCCGTCATCGTTGATTCAGTGAAATCCGTGAGCGAAGCCGCCGGTGATGACGTCCCGGCTACCTCCCACCCGATCCCGCTGACCAACGTGTTCCGCGAGGACGTTGTGGGCCACACCTTCACCGCGGAGCAGGCACTCTCGGGAGCTCCGGATTCCGACGAGAACCGTTTCAAGGTCCCGGCAATCCTGGATGAGGCATAAACATGACTGACAACAACGAACTCATCCGCTCCTCCGCTGCGCAGTTGGCCAGGAAGCTCCGCGCAGGCGAGGTCACCTCCGTCGAGGTCACCCAGGCGTTCCTTGACCGGATCGCAGCTGTCGACGGCGGCGAACGCGGCGTGAACGCGTTCCTGCACGTCAACACGGAAGAGGCCCTAGCCGTCGCGGCCGAAGTGGACGCCATCCGCGCCGCCGGCGGCGCCGCAGCCGAGGAACTTCACGAACTCGCCGGCGTGCCGATCGCGGTCAAGGACCTCATCGTCACCATCGGCCAGCCCACCACGGCCGGCTCCAAAATCCTCGAAGGGTGGCACAGCCCGTACGACGCCACAGTGGTCAAGCGTCTTCGCGCCGCCAAAATGCCCATCCTGGGCAAGACCAACCTGGACGAGTTCGCGATGGGCTCCTCCACCGAACACTCCGCCTACGGCCCCACCCGCAACCCCTGGGACCTGGACCGGATCCCGGGCGGTTCCGGCGGCGGTTCGGCAGCCGCCGTCGCCGCCTTCGAAGCACCGCTGGCGCTCGGCACTGACACGGGCGGCTCCATCCGCCAGCCCGGCGCTGTGACGGGCACGGTTGGCGTCAAGCCCACCTACGGCAGCGTCTCGCGCTACGGCGCCATCGCCATGGCCTCCTCCCTGGACCAGATCGGCCCGGTCTCGCGCACCGTGCTGGACTCGGCACTCCTGCACCAGGTCATCGGCGGGCACGATCCGTTCGATTCCACTTCGCTGCCGGATCCCCTGGAGGACCTTGTGGCGGCTGCCCGCGTGGGCAATGTGGACGGCCTGCGGATCGGCATCATCAAGGAACTGCACGGCGAGGGCTACCAGGCCGGCGTCGAGAACCGTTTCAACGACTCCCTGGAACTGCTCAAGGAAGCCGGCGCGGAAATCGTTGAGGTGTCCTGCCCCAACTTCCAGTACGCCCTCGGCGCCTACTACCTGATCATGCCGTCGGAGGCCTCCTCCAACCTGGCGAAGTTCGACGGCGTCCGGTATGGCCTGCGCGTCCTCCCCGAGGACGGGCCCATGACCATCGAACGCGTGATGGGAGCCACCCGCGCCGCCGGCTTCGGCGACGAAGTCAAACGCCGCATCATCCTGGGCACCTACGCCCTGAGCGCCGGCTATTACGACGCCTACTACGGCTCGGCCCAGAAGGTACGCACACTGGTCCAGCGCGACTTCGACGCCGCGTTCACGGTCGCCGACGTCCTGATCTCGCCCACGGCCCCCACCACGGCCTTCAAGCTCGGTGAGAAGCTCAACGACCCGCTGGCGATGTACCTCAACGACGTCGCCACCATCCCCGCCAACCTGGCCGGCGTCCCCGGCCTGACCCTGCCCGGCGGCCTTGCGGACGAGGACGGCCTCCCCGTCGGCATCCAGCTCCTGGCCCCGGCACGTCAGGACGCCCGCCTTTACCGCGTAGGCGCTGTCCTCGAGTCGCTGCTGGAGGCCAAGTGGGGCGGCCCGCTGCTGGCCCAGGCCCCGGAACTGGCTGCTTCGATCGAAACCCAGGAGGCAAAATAATGAACACCGACGCAACCCTGAGCTTCGAAGAGGCCATGGAGAAGTACGATCCCGTCCTGGGGTTCGAGGTCCACGTGGAGCTCAACACCAAGACCAAGATGTTCTCCTCCGCCCCGAACGTCTTCGGCGACGAGCCGAACACGAACGTCAACGAGGTGGACCTGGGCATGCCCGGCGTGCTGCCGGTAGTGAACCGGGTCGCGATCGAGTCCTCGATCAAGATCGGCCTGGCCCTGAACTGCAAGATCGCCGAGTCCTGCACGTTTGCCCGGAAGCAGTACTTCTACCCGGACACCCCCAAGAACTTCCAGACGTCGCAGTATGAAGACCCCATCGCGTACGACGGCTACCTGGACATCGAGCTCTCCGACGGCACCATCTTCCGCGTGGAGATCGAGCGTGCCCACATGGAAGAGGACGCCGGTAAGCTGACCCACATGGGCGGGGCCGCCGGCCGCATCCAAGGTGCCGACTTCTCCCTGGTGGACTACAACCGCTCGGGCGTGCCGCTGGTGGAGATCGTCACCAAACCGATCCAGGGCGCCGGCAGCCGCGCCCCGGAACTGGCCAAGGCGTACGTCGCCGCCGTCCGGGAGATCGTCAAGAACCTGGGCGTGTCCGACGCGAAGATGGAACGCGGCAACGTGCGCTGCGACGCCAACGTATCGCTCCGCCCGTACGGCCGCGAACGCTTCGGCATCCGCTCGGAAACGAAGAACGTCAACTCGCTGCGCGCCGTCGAACACGCCGTCCGCTACGAGATCCAGCGGCACGCTGCCGTCCTGGACGCCGGCGAGCCGGTCATCCAGGAAACGCGCCACTGGCACGAGGACACCCGCACGACGACGTCGGGCCGGGCGAAGTCCGATGCCGACGACTACCGCTATTTCCCGGAGCCGGACCTGGTTCCGATTGTTGCGTCCCGTGAGTGGGTGGAGGAACTCCGCGCCACCTTGCCCGAGCCGCCGGCGGCCCGCCGCAAGCGCCTGCAGGCGGACTGGGGCTACTCGGACCTGGAATTCCGCGACGTGGTCAACGCCGGCGTTATGGACGAGATCGAGGAAACCATCGCCGCCGGCGCCTCGGCGTCCGTGGCCCGCAAGTGGTGGATGGGCGAGATCGTTGGCCGCGCCAAGAACGCCGACGTTGATCCCGGGCAGCTGGGCGTCCAGCCCGCCACCATCGTTGAGCTGAGCAAGATGGTGGACGAAGGCAAGATCAACAACAAGATGGCCACCGAGGTCCTGGACGGCGTGCTCGCCGGCGAGGGCACCCCGGCGGAAATCGTCGAGAAGCGCGGCCTTGCCGTTGTGTCCGACGACGGTCCCCTGCTGGAAGCCATCGACGCCGCCTTGGCCGCGCAGCCCGACGTCGCGGACAAGATCCGCAACGGCAAGCTGCAGGCCATCGGTGCGATCGTCGGCGGGGTCATGAAGGCCACCCGCGGCCAGGCCGACGCCGCCCGCGTGCGCGAGCTGATCCTGGAGAAGCTCGGCGTAGAAGGCTAAGGACCCGTTCTAACCCAACTGGGTAGCGCTAAGTGCCGTTTTGAACCCTCATAACGACACTTAGAGCTACCCAGTTTGGCGTTTAAGTACTCACTTTTCAGGGCCGTAAAGTACCCGTGTTCAGCAAGGTGCCGCGGCTCTACACTGAAGGTCCAGGGCTCCGGTGCTCTGCGTGCCGTGGGAGGTCTGCATGTCAGTTCGGGAGCCGTGGAGGCTGCGCAAGGCATTGCTGGCCGGCGCAGTGGCGCTGGCGCTGACCGGCACGGCCATCGGCTGGTCGGCCACGGATGTACCGTCGCCATCCCCGTCTCCGACGGAGTCTGCGCCAGGGCAATCAGGGCAATCAGGGAACGCCGGGAAACCGGGCAAGGCGGACAAGGCCCAGCGCCCGCAGCACCTGCACAGCGAAAGCGTGGTGAAGAAGGCGGACGGAACCTTCGAAACGCGGCTGTCCCAACAGGGCACGGTGGACTCCGTCAATGGTTCCTCGGTCACTGTGAAAAGTGAGGACGGCTTCACGCAGACCTACGCGGTCAACTCGGAAACCAAAATCATCAAGTTCCCGCCGCCCGCCGCAGACGGCTCGCCGGCAAAGGGCGGCGACGGCAAACGGCTCAGGCCAGCAGAGGTCGCCATCGGGGAAATCGCCAGGGGTGAGTCCGTCAGGATCTCCGGCGTGAAGAGCGGCAACGGCGTCACCGCCCGCCAGGTTGTGGAAGGCGCCCCGACCGGTCCGGGCAAGGGGATGGGAATGGGCAGAGGCCACGGCCACGGCAAAGGCCACGGCCACGGTCTGGGTAAGCTCAAGGACCGATGAACTGGCTCCCGGTCAGCTGTCCTCCACAAGCCGGGTCATAATAGCCTGCAGCGCCTCGCACACCATCACCACCGAACGCCGTTTCAGGTTCTCCGGCCGGGCCAGGATGTCGATCCGGCGCCGGGTGCTGATGCCCTCCAGCGGCCGCAGCACAATGCCCGGATTGAGCACGGGCCGGGCGGTATGCCGCGGCAGCAGGCCCACTACGCCACCCGCCGCCACCAGAGCTGCGACGGTGGAGTAGTCGTTGATCCGGTGGACGATGTTCAGTTCCTTGCTGGAGACGGCCGCTAAGGCGGACAGCACATCGGCGGGGGAGTAGCCGGTGTGGCTGGTCACCCAAGGTTCCCCCACGACGTCGGCCGCTGTGACGGTGTCCTGGCCGGCAAGGCGGTGGTCCGCCGGGAGGGCAACGTCCAGCGGTTCGTGAGCCAGCGGGATCACGGCCACCCGTTCCTCCGGCCACCGCGGACTGTGGTCCATCCGGTGCGCCAGCACAAGGTCGTAGCGTGCGGTCAGCGCCGGGAAGTCCTGCTGCGCCACGTCTTCGTCGGAGAGCTGGATCCTGGGCTGGCCGGGCCCATCCAGCAGCCGTGCGAGCGGGGCAAACAGTGCCTGGCCCGCGCTGTGGAAGCCGCTTACCGTCACCGGGGCCACCGGCGAGCCGTGATACGCGCCGATCGCCGTGCGGGCATCCGCCATGGCACTGACGACGGCGGCCCCGGCGTCGGCCAGCACCTGGCCGGCCTCGGTGAGCACCAGGTTCCGCCCCTCCTTCCGGGTGAGCGGGACCTCCACGTTGCGCTGGAGCAGGGACAGCTGTTGGGACACAGCGGACGGCGTCACCATGAGTGTCTCGGCCACTGCCTTCACGCTGCCCAGGGCACCGAGCTCACGGAGGATTTCCAGCTGATGTATTTCCATCCACCCAGTCTATGCATTAGACAATGCTTCATCGTCGATTGAGAAAATACTGCTTGTGCTAATGCGTTTGTATGGCTCTAATGAAGGAAAGAATTCCGCCGCGCAGGAAGCGGGGCGACCGCCAAGAGTCAGGAAGCCAATGAAGGCCCTCTACAAGTCCGGCGCCCACGCAGGGTTCGAGCTGGTTGACCGCCCCGAGCCCGAAGCCGGTCCCACCGACGTCAAGATCCGGGTCATGACCACCGGCATCTGCGGGACGGACCTGCACATCCAGTCCTGGGACGCCTGGGCCCAGGGAATGATCGAAGCACCGCTGATCGCCGGCCACGAGTTCTATGGCGAGGTGGTGGAGACGGGCGAGGACGTCCGGGACGTCAAGGTGGGGGACCGGGTGTCCGGCGAGGGCCACGTGGTCTGCGGAATTTGCCGCAACTGCCGTGCCGGCCGGCGCCAGATGTGCATCCACACGGTCAGCGTGGGCGTGCAGCGGGACGGTGCCTTTGCTGAATACGTGGTCATTCCCGAGACCAACGTCTGGGTCCATCACGATCCCTCCATCACCCCGGAGCTCGGCGCGATCTTCGATCCGTTCGGCAACGCCGTGCACACCGCCCTCAGTTTTCCCCTGGTGGGCGAGGACGTCCTCATCACCGGAGCCGGCCCCATCGGCCTGATGGCCATCGCCGTAGCCCGTCATGCCGGGGCACGGAAGATCGCCATCACCGACGTGTCCTGGCCGCGGCTGGACCTGGCCAGGCAGCTTGGCGTGGACCTGGCCATCGACGTCTCCAAGACCCGTGTCCGTAACGCGCAGCGTGAACTGGGGATGCGCGAAGGCTTCGATATCGGCATGGAAATGTCCGGCCACCCCACCGCCCTGCCTGAAATGATCGACAACATGAACCACGGCGGCCGCATCGCCATGCTCGGCCTGCCCAGCCAGGACATCACCATCGACTGGGGCAAAGTGGTCACGCACATGCTGACCCTCAAAGGCATCTATGGCCGGGAAATGTATGAGACCTGGTATGCCATGAGCGCCATGCTCTCCTCCAACCCGGTGTTGCACGCCGGTATCTCGGCTGTGGTGACGGACAGGCTCCCCGCCAGAGACTGGGAAAAAGGCTTTGATATCGCACGCGCCGGCGTTGGCGGAAAAGTTGTCCTCGACTGGACCGAACTCTAAGGAGCACCATGTATACCTCCATCAAAGACCAGCTGCAGGCCGAGCTGGACGAAATCCGCACGGCCGGGCTCTTCAAGACCGAACGCAGCATCAACTCCCCGCAGTCCAGCCACGTGACGGCAGGCCAGATTGGCCAGCCGGGCGCCACGGTCCTGAACTTCTGTGCCAACAATTACCTGGGCCTGGCAGATCACCCGGACATCATCGCCGCCGCCAAGGAGGCCATGGACACCCGTGGCTTCGGCATGGCCAGTGTCCGCTTCATCTGCGGGACCCAGGACCTGCACCTGGAACTGGAAGCCCGGGTCTCCAGGTTCCTCGGGACCGAGGACACCATCCTGTTCTCCAGCTGCTTTGACGCCAACGGCGGCGTCTTCGAATCCCTCTTCGGGCCTGAGGACGCCATCATCTCCGACGCCCTGAACCACGCCTCCATCATCGACGGAATCCGGCTCTGCAAGGCCCAGCGGTTCCGCTACGCCAACCAGGACATGGCAGACCTCGAGGCCAAGCTTGTGGAGGCATCGACACAGGACAAGCCCGCCCGGCGCAAGATCATCGTCACAGACGGCGTGTTCTCCATGGACGGCTACCTGGCGCCCCTTGAAGCCATCTGCGACCTCGCCGAGAAGCACGACGCCCTGGTGATGGTGGACGATTCCCACGCCGTAGGGTTCATGGGTGCCACCGGGGCCGGCACGCCCGAACATGCCGGGGTGTCGCACCGCGTGGACATCTACACCGGAACGTTTGGCAAGGCGCTCGGCGGCGCGTCCGGCGGCTACGTGTCCGGCCGCACTGAAGTGGTGGCCATGCTCCGCCAGAAGGCACGCCCCTACCTGTTCTCCAACTCCCTCGCACCCGCCATCGTCGCCGCCACCATCAAAGCCCTGGACCTGGTGGAGAATTCCGGCGAGCTGCGGACCAGGCTGTTTGAGAATGCCGGGCTTTTCCGCCGCAGGATGACCGAAGAAGGCTTCGATCTCCTCGACGGCGAACACGCGATTGTCCCGGTAATGTTCGGCGATGCCGTAATGGCAGCCAAGGTGGCGGACCAGATGCTCCAGCACGGCGTTTTTGTCACCGCGTTCAGCTTCCCGGTGGTCCCGCGTGGTGCTGCCCGGATCCGTGTTCAGCTTTCGGCGTCGCATTCAGCGGACGACGTCGAAGCCTGCGTGGGTGCCTTCGTCGCCAGCCGTGCCGCAGTAGCAGGCTGAACCCCGGCAGCGCGTCAACCGGTAATGGTTAGATGGAGCCATGGCATCACATTATGACGTCCTGATCGTCGGCGGGGGCATCGCGGGCCTGTCCCTGGCGTCCGCGCTCGCAGGCCGGTGCAGCGTTGCGCTGGTGGAGGCGGAGCAGGAGCTGGCGTACCATACGTCCTCCCGCTCGGCCCGGAACCTGATTCCCAGCTACGGGCCGCCCATTGTCCAGGACCTGACAATCCGGACGCTGGAACTCATGGCGGCCCGGGATGCGGAACTGCCCGCACCGGTCCTGTCGCCGCGCAGTTTTATGCTCATCGGCACGGAGGACGCCGTCCGTGCTGAGGCAAGTGGCCACATGAAGTCCATTACTCACGCCGAGGCGCTGGACCTGTGCCCTGCCCTGGTGCCGGAATCGTTTACCGCCGCAGGCCTGGACACAGGGTCCTTCGGCTGCGACGCCCCGCTGTTGCTCGCCGACCACCGGGCACGGGCGGAAGCCGCCGGTGCGGACATCATCACGGGCGCCCGGGTCCACTCTGCCCAGCGGCTCGGCTCCGGTTGGGAGATCGGCGCCGGGCAGGAGGCGTTCCAGGCGGCCGTTATGGTGAATGCAGCGGGCGCGTGGGCCGATGAACTCGCCGTCATCAGCGGCGTGGAGAAGCTCGGGCTGCAGCCGTACCGGCGCACCGCGGCGATTGTCGACGTCGAACATTCCCTTCCTGAGTACAGCCCCATGGTGGCGGCAGCAGACGACTCGTTCTACTTCCGCAGGGAGGGCGCCGGGGTGCTGATCTCGCCGTCGGAGACGGTCCCGAGCGGTCCCGAAGATGCGCGGCCGCGGCCGGGCGATATCGAGCGCCTGATCGGGATACTCAACCAGGTGACCACCCTTGGGATCCGAGGCGTCCGGAGCGCATGGACGGGGCTCCGGACCGAGGCGGCCGACGGAGTCCCGGTGGCAGGGTTCGATGCTGAGGCCCCCGGGTTCTACTGGCTTGCCGGACAGGGCGGCTACGGCTTCCAGACCTCGGCCGCCATGGCCGAACTGGCCGCTGCCCAGATCCTTGCAGGGCAGGGCCCGGGAGCAAGTACTGATGCAAGCGTCCGTCCGGAATCCCGGACAGCGGAGGCGTTGGCCGCCACACGCTGGTCCATCCGGCGCTGAAGAATGGTTGTATGAGTACCCTAATAACCAACATCGCCGAGCTGATGACCCAGGACTTGGAGCACCGGGTCCTGAAAAACGCCGCCGTAGTGGTCGAGGGTGAGCGGATCGCCTGGCTCGGCTCCGCGGCGGATGCGCCTGCAGCCGACGACGCCGTAGACGCCGGTGGCCGGGCGGTGCTTCCTGGCTGGGTGGATTCCCACACGCACCTGGTCTTCGCCGGGGACCGGACCGCGGAGTTCGAGGCGCGGATGGCGGGGGAGTCCTACTCGGCCGGCGGCATCGCCGTGACGGTGGACGCCACCCGGCGCACCTCGGACTACGACCTCACCAAACTGGCCATGGCCCGCGTGTCCGAGGCCGTCTCCCAGGGCACCACCTACCTCGAAACCAAAACCGGGTACGGCCTGGATGTGGAGCACGAGGCGCGCAGCGCCAGGATCGCCTCCACGGTGGCCGATGAAGTGACCTACCTTGGCGCGCATCTGGTCCCTGCCGGCTCCGATGCGGACGCCTACACAGACCTCGTCTGCGGCCCGATGCTGGACGCCGTCCGGCCCTACGTCCGCTGGGCAGATGTGTTCTGCGAGGAAGGAGCCTTCACCGCTGAACAGTCCCGCAGGGTCCTGGAAGCCTGCCGGGCTGCCGGCCTGGGGATCCGGGTCCACGGCAACCAGCTCGGCGCTGGCCCCGGCGTTCAGCTGGCGGTGGAGCTGGGTGCGGCGAGTGTGGACCATGCAAACTATCTGTCGGCCGGCGATGTCGCGGCGCTCGCGGACAGCTGGTCCGGTTGGAAGCCGGGGTCCGGTACCGGCGTCCGGGGGACCGTGGCCACCTGCCTTCCGGCATGCGATCTGTCCACCAGGCAGCCGCTGGCTCCGGGGCGGGAACTGCTGGATGCCGGCGTGCAGGTGGCGCTGGCATCCAACGCCAACCCGGGCACGTCCTACACGAGCTCCATGGCGTTCTGCGTGGCTACTGCGGTGCTGCAGATGCGCCTCAGTGTCCACGAAGCCGTGCGTGCCGCCACGTACGGCGGCGCGCTCGCGCTGCACCGGGAAGCAGGGAAGGACGCCGACGGCGAACGTGCGGTGGGATCCCTCGCCGTCGGGCACCGCGCGGATCTGCAGATGCTGAACGCCCCGTCTGCCACGCATCTCGCCTACCGTCCGGGCATGCCGCTCACCTACGCGGTGTGGCGGGCAGGCGTCCGGGCCCGGTAGCGGCGCGCCATCAGCGTCGGACAGCCCAAAGTGACGTTATCTGATCGATCGTCTCTGTTATGATCATAAAACGTCACATTTTGGTGATTGTTTGACGCTGAGAGGCCCCCATGACCCGCACCGACCGCCTGACGGCCATTCTGGATATCCTCGCAAGAACCGGCCAGGTGGAGGTGGAGGAGATCGTCTCCCAGCTGGGCGTCTCCCCGGCAACGGCGCGGCGGGACCTGGACAGCCTGGCCAACCGGCGGCTGCTGACGCGGACCAGGGGCGGTGCCACTATCGGCGCCCTGGCATATGACCTCCCCGGACGCTACAACCGTGACGACCATGCCGAGGCCAAGGAGCAAATAGCCCAGGCTGCTTCGGCGCTGATCTCGCCGGGCGCCGTGATCGGGCTCTGCGGCGGCACTACCAGCACCGCACTGGCGCAGATCCTGGCAACCCGGGAAGACCTCAACGCCCCGGCGAACCAGCCCACGCTGACCGTGGTGACCAACGCCATCAACATCGCGTCGCAGCTGGCTGTCCGGCCCAACATCAAAGTGATGGTCACCGGCGGCATCCTCAACCCGCGCTCCTATGAACTGGTAGGCCCCTACACTGACATCATCATGCAGAAGGTGGTCCTGGACATCGCCTTCATCGGCGTCAACGGCATCGACCCCGAGGTTGGCCCCACTAATACCGGGGAGGGCGAAGCGTCAGTGAACGCCTTGCTGGCCAGCCGGGCGCGGGTGTCCTATGTGCTGGCCGACTCCTCCAAGGTGGGGGTCCGGGCTTTCGCCACGATGGACGGCTACGCCTTCACGCGGCTCATTACCGATTCCGGTATTTCCGCGGCGGACAAGGCCGCATTCGAAGCCAAGGGCACCGAAGTGATTGTGGCGCCGCACTAGTACACCTCATGAGCAGGGCTAGTAGATCACAGGCGGCGCATCCAGGACGGTTTCGTCCACCCGTCGCTCCACCCACTGGGTGAAGGGAATATCGAGTTCATACTTGTCCAGTTCGGTGCGCACCAGGGTCCGGACCTCGGCGTTGTTCGGGTTGTTGAGGGATTCGAAGTACTCCACCGACCAGTGAAACCAGCGCATGCAGAATAGCCGCATGGTCAGTCCGTGGGTTACCAGCAGCGTGTTCGGGGCGTAGTCCGGTTTGGACCAATGACGGTAGAGCGTTTCCATGAAGGATGAAATCCGGTCGTAGACGTCTGAGCCTGATTCGCCCTCCCGGAACCGGTAGAAGAAATGGCCGTACGCGTTGCGGAGCTCCTTCTGGTCCTCGATCTCGCCGCTGATCTGGAAATTGGCCCAGTCCTGTTCGCGGAGGCGGGGCTCTTCGATCACACGCTCGGTGAGGTCCCCAAGGTTGAGTGCCTCCAAGGTTTGGTAGGCCCGAAGATAGGGTGACACGTAGACGCAGACCTGCCGGCCGTCCAGCTCCCTGCGGATCCGTTCGCCGGCCGCGGTGGCCTGCACAAGCCCCAGGGGAGTCAGTGGAATCCGGTAGTCCGGGATCCTGTTGTAGATGGACGTATCCACATTGGCCGCGGACTGGCCGTGCCGGATCATGATGATTTTCCCTGGCGCGCTCATAAGCCCCAAGCATAAGTCCCCGGTGACCCGGGTGAATTCGGGCTGGCCAGGCAATAACCAGCAAGGAACCAGACACAGCAGGCAAGATGGAACCATGTTGGTTCCCTCCCGCCGTCGTCTGCGCATCGAAGTCTGGATTGTGCTGGGACTGTCCCTCGGCCAGTCCGCCGTGTACTCAGTGGTTCAATTGCTCGACAAGATGTCGCGGGCCCCCTTGGCGGAGGGAACCTCCACACTGAACCAGTCGCGGAGCTCCCGCGAATACTTCGACCTCACCTACCAGTTGCTGGACATTGTCTTTGCCTTGGTGCCTGTGCTGCTGGTCATTTACTTCCTCACGGACCAGCGGCAGTCGGGCGTGGGCACGCACGGCAGTTCGGCCTTCCAAAAGCTCGGGTTCAATTTCGCCAGGCCGGGCCGCGACCTGCTGCAGGGCGTTGGCCTCGCGGCGCTGATAGGGATTCCGTCACTGGGCCTCTACGCCGCAGGCCGGGCCCTGGGGATCACCACTGCCATCATTCCCAGCGCGCTCGATGCCCACTGGTGGACCATCCCTGTCCTGATTCTCTCCGCCGTGCGGCATGCCGTGGTGGAAGAGGTCATTGTGGTGGGCTACCTCCTGGACCGCTTCGGCACGTTCGGCTGGAGCGTGCCGCTGGCAATTGTCACCAGTTCCCTGCTCCGGGGCACCTATCACCTGTACCAGGGCTTAGGGCCGTTTATCGGCAACGTTGTGATGGGGGTGGTGTTCGCCTGGCTGTACACCAGGACGAAGCGGGTGATGCCGTTGGTGATAGCCCACGCACTGCTGGACATCGTGGCCTTTGTGGGCTTCAGCCTTTTTGGCAGGGCTGTGGGCCTGGGCTGATACTGCTGTGCAGACGGGCCGGGCCGAGGCGGCGGGCTGCCGCGGCTGCCTGATGAGTTGAGGCAGCTGCGCTGGCGCTGGCGGAGAACTGGCCGGACCGGGTTAAAGCGATTCGGCCGCCGTCAGCGGGTGGCGTCATTGACACCCGCTGATGGCGGCCGAAGATTGGTCCGGGCGACATTGCCCGGGAGGTCGGAAATAGGTCAGAGCAGGACCGTCAGATGGTGACGGCGCCGGTGGCAGTTTCGAAGGTGACGGACAGGATGCCCGGCGTTCCGTGCGGAGCAACCCAGTCAACAGCAACGTCTTCAAGCGGCTTCTCGACGGGTTCACCCAGCCATTCCGTCACACGGGCGGCCGAACCTGCGATGGTCAGGCAGCTCATCTTGACGTTGCTTTCATAGGCGTTGGACGGGTGGAGGGCGGGGTCGCCTTCCCATTTGAGCATGTACGGAACCTGTGGGTCCGCGATCAGGCCAAGGATGCCGATCTGCTTCCAGATCAGTTCGCGGCCGTCAGGGAACTTGCGGTTGCCGTTGACGGCGGCACGGCCCAAGCGGTCTTCGAATGGGGCGAGGTCGTCCACTTCGACGCACCAGCCCATCCAGCCGCCGCCGGCTTCGGACCGTGCCCGGACAGCCTGCCCGAAGGGAGCCTTGTCCGAGGCGGGGTGGTTCAGTACCTCCACAACTTCCAGGTATTTGTGGCCGGCAAGGGGAATGATCATGTTCCGGGTTCCGAAACGGGGATGCACTCCACCCTTTACGGCTTCGACGCCGAGGGCAGACGAAATACGTTCGGTGGTGGCAACGAGGCCATCTTGTTCACAGGCGTAAGAGACGTGATCCATGCGCATGCCATCATCTTGGCACTTTGTGATCCGCCTCTCAGCTAAGGGCAGCCTTACCCCGTTTTTTGTTTCGGCAGGTCGTTGTCACGCAGGCATGACAAGTCTGAAAACAGCCTGCTGACCTCCTTCGTCACAATCCTGTTTCCGGCCCGGGGCCCTTCCTAGACTGAACGCACATGCGCAGTGCCACGCCTCGTCAAAGGAGCCCTGAATGTCGAACGGATGGTCTTTCGAAACCCGCCAGATCCACGCTGGCCAGGAGCCGGACAGCGCCACAGGCGCCCGTGCCCTCCCGATTTACCAGACGACGTCGTTCGTCTTCCCCAGCGCGGAAAGCGCCGCCAACCGGTTTGCCCTCGCGGAGCTCGCGCCGATCTACACCCGTATCGGCAACCCGACGCAGGATGCGGTGGAGCAGCGCATTGCCAGCCTGGAGGGCGGCTTGGCGGCCCTGCTGCTGAGTTCCGGACAGGCGGCGGAAACCTTTGCCATCCTGAACATTGCCGAGGCCGGGGACCATGTGGTGGCGAGCCCCAGCCTTTATGGCGGAACGTACAATCTCCTGGCGCACACACTGAAGAAGTTTGGCATCTCCGTGACGTTTGTGGCGGACCCGGACAACCTGGACCAGTGGCGCGACGCCGTGCAGCCCAACACCAAGCTCTTCTTTGCCGAGGTGGTCTCCAACCCGCGCCAGGACGTGCTGGACATCGAAGGCGTGTCTCAGGCTGCCCACGATGCCGGTGTGCCGCTGATCGTGGATAACACCCTGTCCACGCCGTACCTGATCCGCCCGCTCGAATGGGGCGCCGACGTTGTGGTCCATTCAGCCACCAAGTACCTGGGTGGGCACGGCTCGGCCATCGCCGGCGTGATTGTGGACTCTGGAAACTTCGACTTCGGCAAGGACCCCGAACGGTTCCCCGGCTTCAACACCCCGGATCCGACGTACAACGGGCTCGTCTATGCCCGGGATCTTGGCGCCGGAGGGGCGCTAGGCGCCAACCTGTCCTACATTCTGAAGGCGCGCGTCCAGTTGCTTCGCGACCTCGGCTCAGCGGTGTCCCCGTTCAACGCCTTCCTGATTGCCCAGGGGCTGGAGACGCTGAGCCTGCGGGTGGAACGGCACGTGTCCAACGCCGTGGAGGTTGCGCGGTGGCTTGAGGCAAGGGACGACGTCGAATCGGTCGCCTACGCCGGCCTGCCGTCCAGCCCGTGGTACGAGCGGGGCCGCAAATACGGCCCCAGGGGCACCGGCGCGGTGGTCGGGTTCAACCTGGCCGGCGGGGCGGAAGCAGGCAAGCGCTTCGTGGACGCCCTGGAGCTCCACTCGCATGTGGCCAACATCGGGGACGTCCGCTCGCTGGTCATCCACCCGGCGTCCACCACGCACAGCCAGCTCTCGGCCGAGCAGCAGGGCATCGCCGGTGTGACGCCGGGGCTGGTCCGCCTGTCGGTGGGCATCGAACATATTGATGACATCATCGCCGATCTCGAAGCCGGGTTTCGGGCGGCCAAGGGTGCCGCCGAGGGCGCTGCCCGGGAGTAATCACGCGAAGTCACACCCAGTCACACGCTTAGCCATACGCCGGGGCTGTTTCGTACACTCGAAGCAGGTCATGAGTGCCAGCGACAGCCCCGGCTTGCTGGCCGGCAACCCTCTTCCGTGGCGGGGTGCCCCGGGTGAGGACCTGGCCTGCCGGTCAATTGACGGCAGGCAAGCGCGTAGAAGAGGTCCTTTCCATGACGATCACCATCTCCCGAACAGCAGCTCCCGGAAACGGCGTGGTCCGCTACGCCAGCATCGGCAGCCTGCAGCTCGAAGCCGGCGGTTACCTGCCCGATGTCACCCTTGCGTACGAAACGTGGGGAACGCTGAACGCGGACGGCTCCAACGCTGTCCTGATCGAGCATGCCCTGACCGGCAGCACCCATGTGACACGCGGCGACAGTGACGAGCCCGGCTGGTGGGAGCAGCTGGCGGGGCCCGGTGCGCCAGTGGACACTGACCGGTTCTTTGTGGTCTCCATCAACATTCTGGGCGGCTGCTACGGCTCCACCGGGCCGTCGGCGGAAGCCCCGGATGGAGCGCCGTGGGGCTCCCGTTTTCCGCTGGTGACGCTGCGCGACACGACGGCGGCTGAGGCGCGGCTGGCTGACCAGCTGGGCGTCCACAGCTGGTTCGCCGTGCTGGGCGGCTCCATGGGCGGCGCGCGCGCCTTGGAGTGGGCGGTCAGCTTCCCGGAACGCGTGCAGCGCTGCGCCGTCATTTCCGTCGGGGCGGCGAGCACGGCCGAACAGATCGCGTTTGCCCAGGCACAAACTCTCGCCATCCGCCAGGACATTAATTTCAACGACGGCGACTACTACGGCGGACCTTTGCCCGAGGACGGCCTCGCACTGGCCAGGCGCATCGCCCACATCACGTACCGCTCGGCGGAGGAACTCGACGGCCGCTTCGGGCGCTCGGCCCAGCTCCCGGAATCGCCGCTTCGGGCTGCAGCGCTGGGGGAGCGCGGCCGCTACCAGGTGGAAAGCTACCTGGATCACCA
Organism: Pseudarthrobacter sulfonivorans; assembly: GCF_031454915.1. Classification (GTDB taxonomy): domain Bacteria; phylum Actinomycetota; class Actinomycetes; order Actinomycetales; family Micrococcaceae; genus Arthrobacter; species Arthrobacter sulfonivorans_C. The sequence goes on from NZ_JAVDRS010000006.1 coordinate 140,733, forward strand.
GGGCAAAAAGCTCGTCAGCCGCTTCGACGCCAACAGTTACATCGCGCTCACCGATGCTTTGATGAGCCACGATGTCAGCCGCGGGCGGGGTTCGCTGGACGAAGCGCTCAGCCGTACCACCGCCAGGTTCTTCGTGGCGGCAGTAGACAGTGACCGCCTCTATTTCCCGTCGCAGTCACGCGAATTGGCCGACGCGCTCCCCGGCGAGGTGGATGTCCACGTCATCGAGGCCCCGATCGGCCACGACGGCTTCCTGACCGAAATCGGCCAGCTCGGCAGCCAGCTGCGGAGCACCTTCCTGATTTAGGCTCTGGACACGGTTCTACGTTCCGGGCGGTTCTTAGCCGTTCATGATCTCGGAGCGGCGCTTCATGTATTCCTCCATGGCCAGCTCACCATTGCTGTACTGCTGGTCCAGTTCGGCGAGCTTCCGGGCGCGGAAACCCTGCGGGGCCGACGGCGGCGGGGGAGTTGCCGGGGCAGCGGGAGCCTTGGGTGCTTCTGCGTGCTGGTCCGGCTGCCCGTACTGCTGCGGCTGCCCGTACGGCGGGAACTGCTGGCCGGGGAATTGCTGCCCGGGGTACTGCTGATCCATGGGCGGAACGGGTTGCATGGGAGGCAGCGGCTGGCTCGGCGGCAGGGGCTGCGGGCTCATGATCTGGCGGAAGCCGCCGTTCATGTAATCCTGCTGCGTGTAGCCGTCGCGGGGCTGCCGGTTCTGCTGTCCGGGGTTTTGGCCGTGTCCGGGGAAACCGTTGCCGGGGAACTGCCCGGGGTAGCCGCCGGGGAACCCCTGGCCCTGGTTCCGTTTGTTGACAGACTTCCGGTACATCCGCATCGCCATCGGTATCAGGAACGACAGAATGATGATCCAGAAAAACAAGCTGTTCACGGTGTAGCGCCTCTCATATGTGTCACTCCAGCTTAAGCCCCGGCCGGCCTAAGTCCCCGGATTCACCCAGACGGCCGGAATTCCCAGGAAGGTCCCGTACCGCTCCACGGCGCATTGCACTGCCCGCTTCACAGCCTCGCCCCTTACCGGGCCCGCGTTCGGCGCATCGAACAGCCGGATCTCCAGCTCGCAGCGGCCGGGGAACAGGGTATGCCGCCAGGAGCCGGCCATCCGCCCGTCCAGCAGCACCACATGCATCGGCGCGCCGGCCAGGGGGAACGTCGGGGCGCTGCCGCCAAAGTAGTGCCGGGTGGCGGAATAGCCCATCACGTATTCGTCGTAGCACTGGATCAGATCGATCCGGGGAGCGGTGTCTGGGCTACTACCACCCCCACCACCCGTACCCGCCGAAAAATAGTGCACGACGCCGTCATTCACCGCGGTCTCCAGTGCCGCCGGTGCGCTTTCCAGGAGCGCCACGCCGCGACGGACCTCGGTCATGGTGAGTCCGGACCAGTCGGCGCAGTCCTTGACGGTGGCCGGACCCCGGCTGGTGAAGTAGCGCCGGGCCAGCTCGCCGAGGGCCTGTTCCCGGGTCATCGGCTCAGCCGGACCTGCCGGGACGCGCTCATCAAAGCGGGCATAGGTCTGCTTGAGGGCGCCGCCGGGGCTCCGCACGGGCGAACCGCTGGTCAGGACCCGGCTGATTTCGGCATGCATGATCACGTAGGCAAGTTCCAGTCCGGAGGCTGCGAACCCGGCGGCCTGCAGCTGCTCTGCCAATTGGTCGCGCGTGAGGTGGACTCCGCCGGCAACGGCGTTGGCCAGCACTTGCCCGCTCAGGTCGGCCCTGGCTGCGTCGATCCCGGTGCGCCGGTAGGTGCCGGCGTTGAACCGCTGAAGCCGCGGCGCAGACAACTCCATCAGCCAGCGAAGGTCGTCCCGGTGCACAAAGTGCCATGTGGGCCTCAGGATGTGCGTGCGCAGGATGCGACCGTCGGATACCGCCTGCTCCACCTCCGCTGCGGTGGCGGTGACTGGATCGGAGACGGGATCGGTGGCGGCGTCTGCTGCAGTGGACGCCGGCGGAAGAAGCACATGGCGAGGTGAGTCCCGGCGGGTGCGCTGGGCCAGGCTCCACCGGGCGTACGGGAATTCCTGGGCCTGGATGGCGAGGAGGTGGCGGACGGCGTCCTCAGGGGACCGCACCCCGGGCCCGCGCAGCAACTGGGCGGTCAGCCTGCGTGGTACTGCTTCATCAACATTCACCGTCCGGCCGGCTAGCGGCGCGCGTCAGCGGTACCCAGCGGACCTTCGCCGGAACCCAAGGGGACGCCCGGACCGAACACCGGGCCCGGCGTCGGGCGTTTTGCCGTGATGCCGTCGCCTGAGGAGCGGTTGCGGAGCCGGCGCACCACCCACGGGACAAAGTGCGTGCGGGCCCACACCAGATCCCCGGTGCGGGCCTCGCGCCAGGTGCGCTGCGGCACGGGCTTGGGCAGCAGCGGCTCCAGGGTGTGGTTCACATTGAGCGAATCGAGCACCATGGCAGCAATGGTGTGGTGGCCCAGCGGCGAAAAGTGGAGGCGGTCCTCGTCCCACATCTGCGGGTCATTCAGCTGTTTGAGCGACCACATGTCGGCGATGATGGCGTCGTGGCGTGCCGCAACGGTGCGGAGGTTCTCGTTGTAGATGGCCACCTTGCTGCGGATCCGGCCAAGGACGGAGGAACCCGTGTCCGGACCGTTGAACAGCACCACCGTGGCGCCGCCCATTGCCAGGATCTGGACCACCGAATCGAGTTTTTCAGCGAGGGCATCGGGGTCGCCGCCGGGCCTGATGAGGTCGTTACCGCCGGCCGAGAGTGTTACGAGATCCGGCTTGAGCGCCAGGCACGGGGCGAGCTGCTGGTCCACGATCTGCTGCAGGAGCCGCCCGCGGACGGCCAGGTTGGCATAGGCAAAATCGTCCTGGCCGCGGCCCAGCTCCTCGGCCACGCGGTCCGCCCAGCCACGGTAGCCGCCGGGGCTCGAAGGTTCCGGGTCCCCGATGCCTTCCGTAAACGAATCTCCCATGGCTACATAGCGGCTCCACGGGTGGGATTCCGCGGCCGTGTCCGGGTTCTGCAGGGCTTTCGAGTCAGTCACGGTCCTATCCTGCCTGTTCGTTCGTAAGCTACGCCACCGTAGGTAGTTACCGGCGGGTAACTGTAAGAATGGGAACCATGACTGACGCCCAAGTATTTCCCGCCCCTGTTGTTATGTGGTCCCGCCCCGAGGACCAGCGCTCCGGACGGCCGCTGCTGGTGCTGCTCCACGGCTATGGCGCCAACGAACAGGACCTGCTGAGCCTGGCGGATATGCTGCCCGAAGAATTTGTTGTTGCCTCGCTCAGGGCGCCGCTGCCCACCGGGCCGGGGTTTATGTGGTTCCCGCTGACCGCGTCGGTCGAGTACTCCCTCGACGCCGTGAAAGAAGCCGCCGGTTACGTGCAGGAGTGGATCGACTCCGTCAAGGCCGGCCACCCGTCGGTGACGCTGCTCGGCTTCTCCATGGGAATGGCCATGGCCACCACGCTGCTCCGGTACCGGCCCGCAGACTACGCCGCCGTCGTCGGGCTTTCCGGTTTTGTGATCAACGCCGACGGCGATCCCGCCTTCCGGGACAAGGAACTGGACGGATCGGTGCCGCTGTTCTGGGGCCGCGACCAGCAGGACCCGGTGATCACGCCGGACAAGATCGAATACACCATGGACTGGGTCCGCAAGCACGTCCACCTCACCAAGGTGCTCTACACGGGCATGTGGCACGGCATCAACCAGCAGGAGATCGGTCACGTCTCCGAGTTCCTGACCCACGAGGTGCTGAACAAGTAAGGAACGTACGACGGCGGCCGGCGGCTAACTGCCGCTGGCCGCGTTTGTGGTGCCGTCCGGTGTAATTCCTGCATGCCTGTGCCCGGGTTGATCAGGCTCCGGTTGATCAGGCTTCCGGTGCGACGACTTTCACGGTCTGCCCGTTCACGGTGACGGTATCGCCGTTGTGCAGCTGGCGGCCGCGCCGTTCGTCGATCTCGCCGTTGACCTTGACGAGTCCGTTCTTGATGAGCTCGGCGGCTTCCACCCCGTCTTCCACCAGGCTGGCGAGCTTCAGGAGCTGGCCAAGGCGGATCATGCTGTCACGGATGGGGATCTCTTCAATGTCCTGGTTGCTCATACAAGCAATAATGCCTGACGTAAGGTGAATTCAATGACCCACACCCCACGGCTGCCGTTGCTGGCCGGCCTTCCGCTGGCAGTCGGTGCGGGGCTGGCAATTCCCGTCCAGGGGCGCATCAACGGGGCCCTCGGGGTCCGGCTGGACGACGGCATCGCCGCAGCGGTAGTGAGCTTCAGTACAGGTCTGATCCTGATCGCGGCCATCGCGCTGCTGCTGCCCAAGGGCCGGGCCGGGCTGGTGCGCATTGTCCCTGCGCTCAGGAAACGCAGCTTTCCCCGGTTTTACGTCCTCGCCGGCGGTGTGGGTGCCTTCTTCGTCTTTGCCCAGTCCACCACAGTGGGCCTGCTCGGCGTTGCGCTGTTCACCGTGGCCACCGTCACCGGACAGACCCTCAGTGGCCTCCTCGTGGACCGGCTCGGGATCGGTCCGGGCGGCAAGCGCGGCATCACGGGAGTCCGCATCATCGGCAGCGTGCTGACCATCATTTCCGTGGCCTGGGCCGTGTCCCCGCGCTTTGGCAGCGCCGCCGACGTCGGGTTGCTGCTGCTGCCAATAATGCTGCCGCTGGCAGCGGGATTCCTGATGAGTTTCCAGCAAGCCATGAACGGGACCGCAACCCTCCACTACGGCACGCCCATCGCGGCGACGCTGGTGAACTTTGTTGCCGGCGGCATCCTCCTGTGGATTGTGTGGGGCATCAAAGTTGCTGTCGCGGGTGCGGGCAATCCGCTGCCGGGAGAGTGGTGGTACTACCTTGGCGGGCCCATGGGTTGTATCTTCATTGGGCTGGCCGCCGTGCTGGTCCGGGGCCTGGGAGTCCTGGTCACGGGCCTGGGCATGATTGCCGGCCAACTGGTGGGTTCCCTGGTCCTTGACGTCGTGATTCCCGCACCAGGCTCCGTGGTGGCGCTGCCCACCGTCCTGGGGACCATCCTGACCCTCGCCGCCATCCTGGTGGCCACCCTTCCCTGGCCCCGCGGCTCCTTCCGGCGGTAGCGCGCACGCAGCGACGGGCGCGCCGAAGCCAGGGCGGGCCCACCACCTTCAGCCGGTGAAGCGCCGTCGCGGGGCCGCGGCCGGTAGGCTAGGACACGCAGTCCTCTGCACCTTGTTTCCTTCGTCTGCCCCGTCCGCACCCAGCGGGATCGCACCCCTGTGCGCCGGGGCCAAGCTAAACCGCGGACCGCACCCAGCGGCCCTGTAGAAATTGGAGTTCCACCATGGCACCAAAGTCCGTCCTCGACCAGGTCATTTCCCTCTCCAAGCGGAGGGGATTCGTGTTCCAGGCCGGTGAGATCTACGGTGGTTCGCGTTCTGCCTGGGACTACGGACCCCTCGGTGCCGAGCTGAAGGAAAACATCAAGCGCCAGTGGTGGCAGTCCATGGTCCGCGGCCGTGAGGACGTGGTGGGCCTGGACTCTTCGGTCATCCTGCCCCGCCAGGTATGGGAAGCCTCCGGCCACGTTGAGGTCTTTTCCGATCCGCTGGTGGAGTGCCTCTCCTGCCACAAGCGCTACCGCGCCGACCACCTCGAGGAAGAGTACGAGGAAAAGAAGGGCCGCCCCGCCGAGAACGGCCTGAAGGACATCGCCTGCGCCAACTGCGGCACCCGTGGCGAATGGACCGAACCGCAGGAATTCTCCGGCCTCCTCAAGACCTTCCTCGGCCCGGTGGCCAACGAGGAAGGCATGCACTACCTGCGCCCGGAAACGGCCCAAGGCATCTTCGTGAACTTCAGCAACGTGCTCACCACGTCCCGCAAGAAGCCGCCCTTCGGCATCGGCCAGATCGGCAAGTCCTTCCGGAACGAGATCACCCCGGGCAACTTCATCTTCCGCACCCGCGAGTTCGAGCAGATGGAAATGGAGTTCTTCGTTGAGCCCGGCACGGACGAAGAGTGGCACCAGTACTGGATGAAGGAGCGCATGTCCTGGTACACCGGCCTGGGCATCCGCGAGGAGAACCTGCGCTTCTTCGAGCACCCGCTGGAAAAGCTCAGCCACTACTCCAAGGGCACCACGGACATCGAATACCGCTTCGGTTTCCAGGGCTCGGAATGGGGCGAGCTCGAGGGCATCGCCAACCGCACCGACTTTGACCTCTCCACGCACTCCAAGGCGTCCGGCCAGGACCTGAGCTACTTCAACCAGGCCACCAACGAGCGCTACACCCCGTACGTGATCGAGCCGGCCGCCGGCCTGACCCGTTCGTTCATGGCCTTCCTGGTGGATGCGTACACCGAAGACGAAGCACCCAACGCCAAGGGCGGTGTCGACGTCCGCACGGTCCTCCGCCTTGACCCGCGCCTCGCCCCGGTCAAGGCGGCCGTGCTGCCGCTGAGCCGCAACGAGGACCTCTCGCCCAAAGCCAAGGCCCTGGGCACCCAGCTGCGTAAGAACTGGAACATCGACTTCGACGACGCCGGCGCGATCGGCCGCCGCTACCGCCGCCAGGATGAGATCGGCACCCCGTTCTGCATCACCGTGGACTTCGACACCCTCGAGGACCAGGCCGTGACCATCCGTGAGCGGGACACCATGAGCCAGGAACGTGTTTCCCTGGACAAGGTGGAAGGCTACCTGGCCGCCCGCCTGATCGGCGCCTGAGCATGGCCATCGAATACCGTGAATGGCGTGAGGGCGATGACCTGACGCTGCTCGAAATCTGGGGCGGCCCGGAGACCGAACAGGCCCGGCAGTTCCGCGGCGCCCTGGCTGTGTCTTCCACGGGCAAGGACGGTACCCCGTGGCGCCGCTGCGTCGTGGCCGAGGACGTCATTGACGGCGTCGGAATCCCCGTCGCGGCCGGTGTGGTCTACGAGGCATCGCTGCACCCCGAGCGGCTGTGGGTCTACATCGAAGTGGCGCGGGACCACCGGCGAGCCGGCATCGGTGCCACGCTCCTGACCATGCTGCGCCGCGAAGCCGAGCAGGCGCCGTCGGGCGTCTTCAAGCTGCGCGCCAAGGTGCAGCCCGGCAGCCCCGGGGCCGCGTTCGCGGAGGAGTTCGGGCTGAAGCCCATCCAGCGCTCGCGGCTGGTCGTGGTGGAGCCCGGCGCCCTCAAACTGCCGGTGTTCCCGGCCAAGGACGACGGCGGGCGGCCGGCAAATGACGAAAACGCCGGCTCCGATGTGGTCATGGACCTCGCCACCGGTTCGGTTGAGCTGACTGACGTGGTGGGGCGGTACTACACGTCCATCCACGGCTGGGATTCGCCCGGCGTGCTGTCGGTAGGCCAGGTGCAGAAGCTGTTCCTGGACGACCTCACCGGAGCCCACGGTGCAATTGTGCTGCGCGCCGAGCCGGCATCCGCCTTCGGTGCCGGGGTTGCCCCCAGCAAAAAGGGCCGCATCCGGGCCTTTGCCGTCAGCTACGCCGAGCCGGCCCAGGACCCGACGGCGGCAGCCCCCGCCCAGGAAAACCAGGCGACTGACGTTTTTGTGGGCCACGAACCCGCATTGGATGCCGACGACGCCGCGGCGGCGGTCCGCGACCTGCTCGCGCTCCTCGCCTACCAGCACCCGGTCATGCTGGAACTGGACGATTCGATGACAGCGCTGCGCGCCGCCGTCGAGCCCCTGCTGGAAAGCGGCAAGGCGCACCAGCAGGGGACCGACACGCTGGTGGTCTCAGACTGACCTGTCCCGGCGTTATTAGGCCCTGAACCACGTAGCGCCAGTGCCGCTGTGAATGCTCACAACGGCACTGGCGCTACTCAGTTAACAGACTGCCGCAGGTTCTTATGGGACGGTTGTTCCTGGCGGGAACACCGGCGGGACGAACTCAAACGTCATCCCGAGCAGCCAGACCAGCAGCAGCACCACCGGCAGGTGGAACACAAACTGCAGGAACGTGAACCCCACCAGATCACGGGCACGCAGCCGCAGCACTGCCAGCAGCGGCAGCATAAAGAACGGGTTGATCAGGTTGGGCAGCGCCTCGGCGATGTTGTAGATCTGGACGGTCCAGCCGAGGTTCATCTGGACGTCGGTGGCGGACTGCATCACGTACGGCGCCTCGACGAGCCATTTGCCGCCGCCCGAGGGAACGAACAGGCCCAGCAGGGCCGTGTACAGGGCGATGACGACGGCGAACGCGCCGCCGCCGCCGATGTCCGAGAAGAACCCGGCCAAGTGTGAGGACAGGGTCATATCGCCGTGGCCGGTGGCCCTGGTGAGGATGGCTGCCATTGCGGCATAGAGCGGGAACTGGACCAGGATGCCGGCGGTTGCGGGAACGGCCTTGTTGACGGCCTGCAGGAAGTTCCGCGGAGTCCCGTGCAACACGAGGCCGAGGATCAGGAAAACCAGCAGGTAGCCGTTGAGGCTGCTGACCACCGTCAGGAACGGCTTGGTCAGGAACTGCGATATCAGCCAGCCCAAGGTCAGGAGTCCGGCCAGGATCGGCAGGATCATGCTGTACTCAAGCCATTCGCCCGGGCGGGAGCGCGGCGCCGCCGGCGCAGGCTCGTCGTCGAGGTCGACGCCGAGATCCTCGGCAGTGCGGATGGCACCGCCCTGGGGTGCCGAGAAGTGCGCGATCACCGTTGTGAGTGCCACCAGGATCGCCAGAGTCACCAGGGACTGCCAAGTGAAGATGGTGGCGCCGAAGTCAAGCACGCCGGTGATTTTCAGCAGCGCCGGCGGCAGGGAGGCCGCCGTCGCCTGCAGCTGCGCGGCCGAGGAGGATAGGCCCAAGGCCCACACGGCGCCGAGGCCCATGAATGCGGCTGCACCGAGGGCACGGTAGTCAACGGTCAGGTCCCTGCGCCTGGCAATGGCCCGTGCCAGCAGGCCGCCGAAGATCAGGCTGAGGCCCCAGTTGAGGAAGGAGACGGACATCGACATCAGCGCCACGAAGCTCACGGCCGAGCGGGCTGTTGCGGGCATCAGGGCGAGCCGGTTGATGAGTTTGGCCACGGGCGGGGATGTTGCCACGACGTAGCCGGTGAGGACAACCATCGCCATCTGCAGTGTGAAGGCGGTCAGGTCCCAGAAGCCGTTGCCGAAGGAATCGGCGATGGACTGGGGCGAAGCGCCGATGGCCAGCGCCGCGACGGCAATGAGGACAACGCCGGCCAGGGCGAAGATGTAAGCGTCCGGGAACCATTTCTCGGTCCACCCGGCCATCCGCTGCGCTACCCGGGCAAGCCCACGTTCTTCAAGCCCGCGGTTGGTCAGGACTGCGTCTGCCACAGTAATACCTCTCCATTGAGTTGACTAATACCTCAAGGAGTCTAGCCATGCGGCGGACTGATTATCCGCCGCCTGCTGGGTGGCGCCTTACTAGGCGGGGCCTCCTGGCCGCCGCCTACGCGGCGTCTCCTACTGGGATCCGGATCCGCCCGCTGCGCGCCGGCGCGGTGGCCACGGCAGGAACCCCGACGTCGACTCAAGGTACTCCTGGTACCCGGGCCGGCCTGACATCGCCTTCTCGGCCAGGGGTTTCCCGGTCTTGGCCGCGAGGGTCCAGATCATCAGGGCCGGCGACAGGATGGTGAGGACGCCCGGCCAGGAATCTGCGGCAATGAGGAAGAGGCCGGTCCACAGGGCGGCATCGCCGAAGTAGTTGGGGTGCCGGGTGTACCGCCACAACCCGGTGTTGAGGACGGTCCCGCGGCGGCCCGGGTCCTTTTTGAACCGGGCCAGCTGCCAGTCGCCCACGGTTTCGAACACGAACCCGGTCACCCACAGCAGGATGCCCAGGACGGCCACCCAGCCCAGGGTGCCGGTGGCGAACATCCCCACCTGCAGCGTCAGGGACACAAAAAACATCACCACGCCCTGCGGCAGGTAGACACGGCGGAGCGCATAAGTGTTCCGGGACCCCGGAGCCGTCTTCAACATGTTTGTGTAGCGCGGGTCTTCATGCCCGTCCCGGGCCCGCCAGCCGATGTGGATTCCGAGCCGAAGCCCCCAGAGAGCAGTCAGGAGGACCAGCAGCAGGCGCCGGGTGTCGTCGCCCGGGCCGGCGGAGAGAAACCACGAAACCACGGCCACCACAACGAAACCGGGCCCCCAGGCGACGTCCATCACCGAGTGCCTGCCCTGCCTGACGGCCACGGCGAAAGTCACCGCCAGCACCAAAACAACAGCCAACGCCGTCCACGGCAGCGAAGCGGCAAACTCCTGCCAGGGAAACGGACTCACAGGTTTACCTGCGTGGCGGAAGGCGGCAGAAGTTTGTCCAGCGTGCCGGACGCCTTATACGTGAAGCCGGTGCGCTCGGCGAAGGCCTTCATCACAAACCCTGTGGCCAGAGAGTGCCACATGCGGACCCTCCGGATCATGAAGTGTCCGGCGCCCTGGAGCGAAACGTACTGCATCGACGCCGCCGGACCTGCGGCGCGGCGGGCAAATTTCAAGGACTGCGCCGGGCTGGTCATCCGGTCTCCGGTGCCGTGGACGATCAGGACCTTGCGCCCGGCCACCCGGGCTGCCGGCGTCTCCGGACTTAGCCACGGGGCCAGTGCCACCACGGCATCAACCTGCGGATTATCGGCCGCGCAGACGGCGGTGAGGCCGCCCATGGAGTGGCCCACGAGATACACGGGAATACCGGGGTGCTGGGCGTTGATCTTCTGGAGGGCCCAGCGGGCGTCGTGCAGCGCGGACATGTCCTGCCCGTTCCAGCCGCGCACACTGTTCCGCAACGACCAGACCGCGAGCCCGTAGTCGTTCCCGGCCCGGTGCAGGTGGCGGGCGAAGGGGATCATCCGCAGGGGGCTAAGCTGCCGGGGCTCCACCGGCTCGTAGCTGTGCGCCCTGCCGCCGTGCAGCACCAGGGCCACGCCCCTTGTGGTGCCGCTGGCTGCCAGGACGGTGATCGATGCCTGCTGCCTGCTTCGCCGTGCATTTCCGCCTGCGTTGCCAGGGATATTGCGGTGCTCCTCGGTCTTGCGGTCCGTCACGTCTGGTTCCTCCCGCTCCCTACCATTTATCAACCCTAAGGTGCCGGACGTAGAGTTCAAGGTATGAGGATTAGCTGCTGATGGGATCCGGTCACTCCCACGCTTCCACAGGTCATTCGGAGCCAACAGCAGAAGCGATTGCCGCCCGCCGGAAGGCGAACCGGATACTTGCCGCCGTGCTGGTGCCGCTGACGCTTCTGACCCTGGCAGGAATGGCGATGCTGTGGCCGTCCGGGTCCAAGGAGGGCATCTCCCTCGCCAGTCCATACTCGGCCGCGCCCGGTGTCACTTTTGATACCGGCAAGATCCAGAGCGTGGTGGAGGAAAGCTGTATGCAGGGCTCCACCGCGGCGGGCCCGTCCCCGGACGCCACCGGCCAGCCCGCCCCGGAGAGTTCAGAGTGCATGTTTGCCTTCACCCAGCCGGACCAAGGCGGCAGCCCCGTCAAAGTGGTGATCAACCCCGAGGTGGCAAAATCCCACGGGGTGCGGCCGGGGGACCAGATCAGGTACCTGAACCTGTCCAATGCGCAGGGCGCCGCAGCGTCGCAGGGGTCGCCAGCCTACATTTTTGTTGACTTCGTACGGACGCTGCCCATCGTGATGCTGGCGCTCCTGTACGCCCTGGTAGTGATTGCCGTGGCACGCTGGCGGGGACTCCGGGCACTCCTGGGGCTGGTGGGTGCGTACTTCGTCCTGGCCAGCTTTATGCTGCCCGCGCTGGTGGAAGGGAAGCCTCCGTTACTGCTGGCCCTGGTGGGATCCACGGTGATCATGATCGGGGTCCTGTATTTTGCCCACGGCTTCTCGGCCCGGACCTCGACGGCGCTGCTGGGGACTATGTTCGGGCTCGGAATCACGGCGCTGTTGGCTGCCTGGGCCACGGACGCTGCCAACCTCGCCGGGGTAGGCAGCCACGATGCCACCACCTTGATTAATACCTCGGCCAACATCTCCATTTCCGGGGTGATCCTGTGCGGCCTGATCATTTCGGGGCTGGGTGTGCTCAATGACGTCACCATCACGCAGTCGTCCGCCGTCTGGGAGCTTTACGAGCTGGCACCCGGCACCAGCGCCCGCAAGCTGTTCAGCTCCGCGATGCGGATCGGCCGGGACCACATCGCCTCCACTGTGTACACCATCGCGTTCGCCTATGCGGGCGCAGCCCTGCCCATCCTGATCATCGTGATGCTCTACAACCGTCCGCTGGGGGACACCCTGACCAGCGCCGAGCTTTCCGAGGAAGTCATCCGGACGCTTGTGGGCTCCGTTGGGCTGGTGCTGGCCATTCCGGTGACCACCCTTATCGCCGTGCTGGTGGTCAAGGCCACCGGCATCCGGACGGCGGGTGCGCCGGTTGGTGCCGACGGGACGGCCCCGGTAAACCCCGACGACGTCGGAGATACGGGTGCGCTCGCAGCGGCAGTCGCCAGCACCCGGTCGCGCCGCGCCGCGCTGGAGGATGCCGCACCGGATGAGGCGGAGAGCGGGGCCAGTCCAGGGGCACCTGAAACCCGCAGAGGCCGCCGCGCGGACCGCGGCTGACGCTGCACCGGTGCCAGTCCCGTCGATTTGCCCGCCTTTGCGACAATGGACAGGTGACTGTTACCGCAACGCCTCCTGCCCCCAAGCTGGAACTCCCGCCCCTGAAGCTGGGCAACATCACGGTGGACACCCCCGTGATCCTGGCTCCCATGGCGGGCATCACCAACTCCGCCTTCCGCAGACTCTGCCGTGAGTACGGCGGCGGCCTGTACGTGGCGGAGATGGTCACCTCGCGTGCCCTCGTGGAACGCACGCCCGAATCGCTGCGCATCATCTCGCACGACGACGACGAAAAAGTCCGCTCCGTCCAGCTGTACGGCGTGGACCCGGTTACCGTGGGCCAGGCAGTGCGGATGCTGGTTGAAGAGGACCGCGCGGACCATATCGACCTGAATTTCGGCTGCCCCGTCCCCAAAGTGACCCGGCGCGGCGGCGGGTCCGCCCTGCCCTGGAAGACCGACCTCTTCACCTCGATCGTCCAGACCGCCGTCAAGGAAGCGTCCAAGGGCAACGTCCCCCTCACCATCAAGATGCGCAAGGGCATCGACGATGACCACCTGACGTACCTCGACGCTGGCCGGATCGCCCGCGATGCCGGTGTCGCCGCCGTCGCACTCCACGGCCGCACGGCCGCGCAGTTCTACTCCGGCCAGGCCGACTGGACAGCGATCGCCCGCCTGCGCGAAGCCTTGCCCGACATTCCTGTCCTGGGCAATGGGGATATCTGGTCCGCGGAAGACGCCGTCCGGATGGTCCGGGACACCGGCGTGGACGGCGTGGTGGTGGGCCGCGGCTGCCAGGGACGCCCATGGCTGTTCGGTGACCTGATGGCTGCCTTCGAGGGAAGCGACGTCCGCCACAAACCGGACCTGGGCAAGGTGGCCGAGAGCGTCTACCGGCATGCCGAGTTGATGGTGGAAACCTTCGGCGACGAAGGCAAGGCCCTGCGTGAGATCCGCAAGCATATCGCGTGGTACTTCAAGGGCTACGTGGTGGGTGGTGAGCTCCGCACCCGGATGACGCTGGTGAATAGCCTTGAGGAACTGCGGGCTGCTTTGGACGAACTGGACTCCGCGTCGCCGTACCCCGGCATTGACGCCGAGGGCCCCCGCGGCCGCGCCGGGTCGCCGAAAACTCCGGCGCTGCCCAAGGACTGGCTGGAATCCCGAGCACTGAACGCCGCACAGTCCCAGGACATTTCCGCCGCGGAGCTGGATGTTTCCGGTGGCTGAAACGCGCACCACGGCACCGGCCCTGCCCGGCTACGAGGCACAGGATTCTGCCCGCTGGGTGGAGGAACCGCCCAAGAACACCTACCGGTCCGATTTCGAGCGGGACCGTGCCCGGGTATTGCATTCCTCAGCCCTGCGCAGGCTCGGCGCCAAGACCCAGGTGGTGGCGCCGGACACGGACGACTTCGTCCGGACCCGCCTGACCCACAGCCTCGAAGTGGCCCAGGTGGGCCGGGAACTCGGCCGTGCCCTGGGCTGTGATCCGGACGTGGTGGACACGGCGTGCCTGAGCCATGACCTGGGCCACCCGCCCTTCGGGCACAACGGTGAGTCCGCCCTCAACGAGGTGGCCCACGCCATCGGCGGATTCGAAGGCAACGCCCAGACCCTTCGCCTGCTCACCCGGCTCGAACCCAAAGTGCTGGCCACCGACGGCCGCCCGGCAGGACTGAACCTCACGCGCGCCAGCCTTGACGCGGCGTCGAAATACCCCTGGTCGGCGTTGGACGCGCCGGTGATCCACGGGCAGCGCACCAGCAAGTTCGGCGCCTACGAGGACGACCTGCCCATCTTCAACTGGCTCCGGGAAGGCGCTCCGGCGCGCCGGTCCTGCCTCGAGGCCCAGGTCATGGACCTGGCCGATGATATTTCCTACTCCGTGCACGACGTCGAGGACGCGATCGTGGCCGGGCACTTCCAGCTGCGCTGGATGGACAACCCTGACCACCGCGCCCGCGTGGTGGGCTACGCCAAGCAGTGGTACCTCCCACACAATGATCCCGCCGCGATCGACGCCGCCCTGGCCCGGCTGGAGGCCACCGATGTGTGGGTCCGGGAGGCCGACGGCAGCCGCAAGTCCATGGCCGCCCTGAAGAACATGACCAGCCAGCTGATCGGGCGGTTCTGCCAGAGCGCCCTGGAAACCACCCGTGCCCTTTACGGCCCGGAGAACCTGACCCGGTACAACGCGGAGCTGATGGTCCCGGATGAGACGGTCATGGAGATCGCGGTGATGAAGGGTCTTGCCACCACATTCGTGATGACCACCGAACACCGCCAGCCCATCTATGAGCGCCAGCGCGAAGTCCTGCATGCCCTGGTCACCGCCCTCAACGCCACGGGTGACCGCCACCTGGAGCCGATGTTCGCGGCTGACTGGCGGGACGCGGCCGACGACGGCGCCCGGCTGAGGGTAGTTATCGACCAGGTGGCGTCGCTGACCGATGGGTCGGCGCTGGCCATGTACGAGCGGCTTGTGGGCAGCCTGCCGTCGCTTTGGTGAGGAACGCCACGAGGCGCCTTCCGCCGTCGTATCCCGGGACTAGGATGGCTTTGTGGCTGGCCTGATCAAACGTGAAGATATTGACGAAGTTCGCCAGCGCACGGACATCAAGGAAGTGGTTGACGGCTACGTCACGCTCAAGGGTGCCGGCCTGGGGACCTATAAGGGTTTGTGCCCTTTCCACGACGAACGCTCGCCGTCGTTCACCGTCCGCCCGCAGGTGGGCAGGTACCACTGCTTCGGCTGCGGCGAAGACGGCGACGTTATCGCGTTTGTCCAGAAACAGGACCACACATCCTTCCACGAGGCAGTCGAAAAGCTGGCCGCCCGCATCGGCTACGAGCTGCGTTATGAGGACGGCGGCACCGGCCCCAACCGTGAGGAAGTGGGCAAGCGCCAGCGGCTCCTGGACGCCCACAAGATCGCCGATGAGTTCTTCCGCGCCCAGCTGCTGACGCCCGGCGCCGCAGAAGGCCGGAACTTCCTTTACAACCGCGGCTTCGACCGGACCGCCTCGGAACAGTTCGGTGTGGGCTACGCGCCGCAGGGCTGGGACGCGCTCCTGAAGCACATGCGCGGGCGCGGTTTTACGGACGCTGAACTGAAACTGACGGGGATGTTCTCCGAAGGCAACAGGGGAATCTACGACCGCTTCCGTGGCCGCCTGATCTGGCCGATCCGCGACATTGCCGGGGACACCATCGGCTTCGGCGCACGCAAACTCTACGAGGACGATCAAGGTCCCAAGTACCTCAACACCCCCGAAACCACGCTCTACAAAAAATCCCAGGTGCTCTACGGGATCGACCTCGCCAAGAAACACGTCGCCAAGGACCGCCAGCTGGTGGTGGTGGAGGGCTACACGGACGTGATGGCCTGCCACCTTGCGGGAATCCCGACGGCGGTGGCAACCTGCGGCACGGCGTTCGGCGCCGAGCACATCAAGATCGCCCGGCGCCTCCTGTCCGACGACGGCACCGGGGGAGAGGTCATCTTCACCTTCGACGGTGACGCCGCAGGTCAGAAGGCTGCGCTGCGGGCCTTCGAGGAGGACCAGCGGTTCGTGGCCCAGAATTATGTGGCCGTGGACCCCACCGGCGCAGATCCCTGCGACCTTCGCCAGACCAAGGGCGACGCCGCCGTCCGGGACCTGATCAACAGCCGCCGTCCGCTGTTTGAATTCGCCATCAAGGCGACACTGAAGCGCCACAACCTGGACACCGTGGAAGGCCGGGTGGCCGCGCTGCGCGAATCTGCTCCCGTGGTGGCCCAGATCCGCGACGCCGCCATCAGGCCTGCCTATGCGCGGGAACTGGCTGGCTGGCTTGGCATGTCCGTTGAAGAGGTCAGCCAGGCAGTGGCCGTTGCTATGAAACGCGCTGCTGCCGGACCACAGGCGGCCGGGACACAGGCGGGAACACAGCCAGGGGCGCAGGCTCCGGCCGGTGCCCACGGCCTTGCTCGTTCCGCCCAGGCCGGCGGACCCGGCGTCGCTGCCGGACCGGCGTCGGGCGCAGTTCCTTCCTATCACCGTCCCGATCCACGCGATCCGGTGGCGTCCATGGAGCGGCAGGCGCTGGAGGTGGCGCTGCAGGAGCCCGCACTCCTGGGCGGCGGCATCTGGGAGCGCTTCTCGGCTGCGCGGTTCGTGACGCCCGCATTCCAGGCCGTTCACGACGCCATGCGCGCCTCGGGTCCCGGATTGATCGGCGATCCCGTGCGCTGGGTGGAGCAGGTCATGAACGAGGTCCCCGAACCGTTGCGTCCGTTGGTGTCCGAACTCGCCGTGGTGCCGCTGCCGGCCAGCACCGCCGAAGCCGTGCAGAAATATTGCCGGGACATCCTGTCGCGGCTGTTCGAGCTCCAGATCACGCGGGTGAAGGCGGACAAGATGGGCCAGTTGCAGCGGCTGGACCCGGCGGCCAATCCCGAGGACTACCAACGGCTCAACCGTGAGCTGATGATGCTGGAAATGGAACGCCGTGCACTGCGCTCGGACGCGTAAATAGTTCTGGTCTCGCTCTCGATTTCACTTCCCAGCGGGGTCTTTGCTAGGCTAATACCCGCTTCATTCCTCCTTAGCTCAATTGGCAGAGCATTCGACTGTTAATCGAAGGGTTGCTGGTTCAAGTCCAGCAGGAGGAGCGCACAATCCCCGTTCCGGGTCTCCGGAACGGGGATTTTTTCATACCCGGGGAGGGTATTTCCGCCCGCAGCGGCGCCGATTTCCCATAGCCGGGAAACCTTTGCTAATGTCATACCTGCTTCATTCCTCCTTAGCTCAATTGGCAGAGCATTCGACTGTTAATCGAAGGGTTGCTGGTTCAAGTCCAGCAGGAGGAGCCAACACCAAAAAATCCCCGTTCTCCGTGTGAGGGCGGGGATTTTTTGGTGATTTCAGACAAAGTCCATTTCCACTTGCAGGAAACGCTCGGCCTCTGCGATGGCTGCGAGGAAGGCCTCGTGCTCTGTGGGGGACTTGCGGGGTTCGCGGGGGTGCCATTCATGCGGTGCTGAATGCACCCGGGCGAAGCCCGCGCCCGGCGGCGCGTAGAAGATGCCGAAGCGCTGCACCGGCCATTCGGGGGACGTCTCCGGGGCTACGAGGAGGGCTGCGCTGAAGCCGGGGTTGTACCACTGGGCGATTGGGCGGCGTCGGTCTTCCGTGAAAAGCCCGGCGGCATAGAGGGCCGCGGACTGCTGGCCCGTCTGGGCGCACAGCCTTTCCCACCACAGTGGCAGGATGCCGGAGTCGCAACGTTGCCAGGTGGCCGGGAGTGGCGAGGAGTACTGCCAGCTGGGCACGGATTTATTTTATCGCGGGAGGGTGCGCCACGGCAGTGGCAGGCGGGCAGTGCCGCCGCCCGTTTGCGGCTCTGTCTGCGCCCTGCCCGAGCCCTGTTGCGCCCAGCCCTGCGGGTTAACCTATTTCCGGTTCCACGGCCCGGGGTTCACCCGATACAGCAGCGCTGAACCTGCCAGGGCGCCGAGGATAATCCCCACGGCAGGGCTGCCGAACATCCGGCCGGCGAAATAGCCGGCGACGGCGCCGAGCACCGCCCCGAGGAACAGTCCCCGGGGGTTGCGGTGCGGTTTGCGTTTCATGGGGTCGCCCTTCGGCCGGGTTCGGGACTTAGTGCGCGGAGGTGGCTGACCGGTCTGACCCCATTCACTGGATTCTCCGCGTACGTGATCCTGCTCACTGGATAGGCGGGACTGTGCGTGGCCTCACGATAAGCCAAAGACCCGCTATCGCCACCAAGATACATGCTGCCTGCACGGCGCCCATGGGAGAGGAGCTGGTGATCCCCAGCCACCCCACCACCGGGGAGATGAGGCCGGCCATCATGAACGTCGCGGCCCCCAGGAGGGAGGCAGCCGTACCGGCCTGGGCTCCGTGGCTGGACAGTGCCAGGACCTGGACACACGGGAAGGTGAAGCCCGTACCCATGATGTAAAACCAGAGCGGGACCAACACGCCCCAGAGGCCCAGGCCAGCCTGGTCGAAAATTACGATCAGCAGGGCCATGAGGAACATCCAGGCCGTGGAACAGGCCAGGATCCACTGCGGCGGGACGTGCCTGATGAGCCGGGAACTGATCTGTACGCCGGCCACGATGCCCAGGGAATTGATCCCGAAGAGCAGGCCATACTCCTGCGGCGAAAAACCGAAAATGTCCTGGAACAGGAAGGGCGAGGCCGACAGGTAGGTGAAGAGGCCGGCGAAATTCATCCCGCCCACCACCAGAAGCCCCACGAAAATCCGGTCAGTGAAGAGGACTTTGTAGCGCTGCCCGGCAGTCATGCCGGACTGGCCGCGTTTTTCCGGCGGCAGGGTTTCCCGGACCAGGAAAAGCGCGGCAACGATCACCACGGTGCCGTAACAGGCCAGGAACACGAAGATGCCGGGCCAGGGCATCACCAGGAGCAGCTGCGATCCGATGACCGGCGCGAGGATCGGTGCCAGGCCATTGACCAGTGCCATCCGTGAGAACATCCGCACCATGGCATAGCCGGAGAACAGATCGCGCACCATTGCCATGGCCACCACGCCGCCGCCGGCGGCGCCTACGCCCATCAGCACGCGGAAGAAACCCAGGGTGGCGATATCGGTGGACAGGGCCGCCCCCAGGGAAGAAGCAATGTGCAGAGCGGTGGCCAGGATCAGCGGCAGGCGCCGGCCAAACCTGTCACTGAGAGGGCCCACCACCAGCTGCCCCAGGGCAAAACCCACCGTGGTACCCGCCAGGGTCAGCTGGACCTGTGCTTCTGACACCCCCAGGCTGGCTTCAAGGGCCGGGAACGCCGGCAGGTACAGATCGATCGTGAAGGGTCCCAAAGCGGTGAGGGCACCGAGGAGGAAGATGTACAGCAATTTCCGGCGGCGGCTCAGCGAATCGCCCGGATTAGAGTGAGTGGTCACGGAGACCAATCCTAGGCCCGGCAAGTCACTCTTTTGGGGTGCTGCAGGCGCGCCGCACGGCCAGCACGGAAGTTTGGCCTGAACCTGAATGATAGCTTTGGGGGCGGGACCGTGCTGGCGCACTCTCCCGCAGAACACCAAGCCGGATCGACCAACCAGCAGACCAGCAACAAGTAAGGCGGGAACCGATGAGCGGACGTCACACCGGGCGGACCAGCCAGGGATTGCGTATCACCGCACTGCCCAAGACGCTGAAACTACTCTTTCGCCTGGCGCCCCGCCAACTCAACGACGAAATCGCCTTCGCCAAGGTAGAGCTCAAGCGCAAGGGTGTCCAGGTAGGGGTAGCGGCAGCCTTCTTCGCCGTCGCGCTGGTCTTCGTAGCGTTCCTGGTGGTCGGCCTCATTGTTGCTGCCATCATGGGCCTGGCCACCATCATGCCGGCCTGGCTGGCCGCGCTGATCGTCTGCGCCGTGTTCCTGGTCATCGCGCTCATCGGTGGGCTGATCGGCCTCCGCAAATTCAAGAAGGCAATGCCACTGCTGCCGGAGGAGACCATCCGGGGTATCAAGTACGATCTCGGGATTGCCAAGGAAGGCTCAGACTTCAACGCCGCCCTCCTTGATCCGGCCAGTCCTGAGGCCAAAGCCGCCAAGGCAGCCAAGGACGAAGCCGCGGCGAAGGCCAAGGCAGAGAAGGCAGCCAAGGAAGAGGCTCACAAGGTGGAATTCCCGCACGCGTCCGAGCCCGAGCTTCACCGCAGGCTGGAGCAGCGCCGGCGGCACCTCGCCGAAGTCCGTGACGAACTGGACACCGAGCTCGATATCAAACCCCAGGTCAGGTTCCTCGTGGGCGCGGCCAGGGAAAAGCTCGACGAGGGCAAGGCCGTTCTCGAGCACGGCAAGAACGCGGCCGGGCAAAAATTCGCAGCGTTCTCGGATTCCACTGAGGGTGCCGGTGTCCGCTGGAAGCCCCTTGCCGCCCTCGCTGCTTCAGCCACCGTCTTCGTAGTGCTGCTGCGCAGGCTTCTACGGAATCCATAACCAACCGACACGTTCACGCTGTTCTGTTAGGGCTGTGCTGTAAGGAGGGGAGCGGAGTGAGGTTCATCGGCGCTGGCGCGCGTCCCGGCCGCCCCCAGATCGACCACGACCGCGTCTTCACCATCCCCAATGCCCTGACGGTGCTGCGCTTCATGGGCGTGCCGCTCTTCATCTGGCTTGTCCTCGCGCAGAAGGAGTACGGCATCGCCGTTGTTGTCCTGGCGGTCATGGCGGGCACCGACTGGATTGACGGCTACGTGGCACGCCGTTTCGACCAGGCGTCCAAACTCGGCCGGGTCATGGACCCGCTTGCTGACAGGCTTGCTCTGATCACGGTGGCAGTCACCCTGGTGATCGCCGGCGTCGTCCATTGGCTCTACCTGGCAGCGCTCCTGGTGCCCGACGCCGTGCTCCTGGTCCTGACCCTCTTCTATTTCCGCGGCCATCCTGACCTCCCAGTGAGCAGGGTAGGCAAGGTCCGCACCGGGCTCCTGCTTCTGGGTACACCCCTGCTGGTCCTGTCGCGACTGGATACTCCCTTCGAAGGGCCGCTGTTCATTGCCGCCTGGATCGTGCTGGGACTCGGACTCGCAGGGCACTGGGTTGCCGCCTACAACTATTTCTGGGCCATTCTGCGAAAAGGCAGAATGCAGTCACACAACGGCGCTCACCACAATGGCGCACAGCACGACGGCGGTAGCGCCTGATGGTATGGGTGGCGGTCCTGCTGGCGGTGCTTGGGGCGTTCTGCCTGGCCCTGGGAGCGCAAAAACAGGGGAGTGCGGTCAAAGCCGATACTGGCGGGCTCGCGCTGAGTTCCAATGGTTTCCTGCGGCTGCTCCGCAATCCGCGGTGGGTGTTCGGGCTGCTCCTGCTGTGCCTTGGGATGGCAATGAACGCGGTGGCGCTGGTGTCCGCACCGCTGACAGTGGTGCAGCCGATCGGGGCGATCGCCCTGGTCATCACCACCGTGGTGAATGCCCGCGACCAGGACATCACCATCAACCGGGCCACCATGGTGTCCATTGCGGCGTGTGTGACCGGCTCCGCGCTGTTCGTCCTCCTGGCCGTGAACGTGACGCAGGAAAACCACCACGTAAGCCAGGAAGACGAGCTCACCATCGTGTTGCTGCTGGCTCTGGCAGTCGGGGTGTTCGGCACCCTGGCGGTGATGTTCCGGCACCGCATGAGTGCCTTCGTCTACATCCTCGGTGCCGGTGTTCTCTTCGGCTTTGTGGCGGTGCTGACCCGCATCATCGGCAAACACCTGCTGGATCCGAACGGGCTGGTCCTGCTCAATGTGCAGTGGTACTCGGTGGTGGCCATAGCGGCGGCCGGCGGGCTCGGGTCCTGGTTTGTCCAAAGCGCCTACTCAGGCGGCCCGCCGGACCTGGTCATTGCCGGTCTGACAGTTATTGATCCGATCGTCGGAATCGCTATCGGCATCGTAATCCTGGGCGAGCTGCGCCCTGACGTCCACGCCGTGATGGCGATTGCCATGGCTACTGCGGCTTCCCTTGCTATCGTGGGGGTGATCGCCCTTTCCAGGCACCACCCCGAGGTCACCAAGCGCAAGAAAGATGCGCGGAAGGCGGCGGGCAGGGCGTCCCACTAGCCATGCTTCCACCGACTACCCACTTCCACTCACCAGCCGATTTTTCATTCAGCCGATTCTAAGAGGCCCCGCGCTATCGCGACGCGGCCACCCGGTGCATCAGCGTCAGCTGCGCACCGTGACCTTCAGGAGCTCTCCACGTGACAACGCCCTCTGACCAGCGCCCCCTGACGATCCTGATCGCCGCGGATACTTATCCGCCCCACATCAATGGGGCCGCCCAGTTCAGCTACCGGCTCGCGAAGGGCATGACCGGCCGCGGCCATCACGTGAATGTGCTGGCCTGCCGTGCGGACAACGGCGCGAGCTTTACCGAGTTCCGTTCCGAGGCCACGGTGCACCGGCTCCGCTCGCATGGCGTGTTCACCCACGAGTATTTCCGCATCTGCTTTCCCTGGGAAATCAAAAAAGAGATCAGCCTCCTCTTCGACCGGGTCAAGCCTGACGTGGTGCACATCCAGAGCCACTACATGATCGGCGAGCACGTCCTGTACGAGGCCGTAAAGCGCGGGATCAGGATTGTGGCCACCAACCACTTCATGCCCGAGAACCTGAACCCTTTCCTGCCGTTCCCGCAGTGGTTCAAGGACATCATCGGCAAGATCTCCTGGAAGGACATGGGCAAGGTCATGGGCCAGGCCCACGTTGTCACCACACCCACGCCCCTGGCCGCAAAGGCCATGCACCAGCACGCCTTCCTGCGCAAGGTGCTGCCGCTTTCCAATGGCATCGATGCTGCTGCCTACGAGCTGCAGCCCGGTGAGGTCATCGAGCCGAACGCCAACCCGACGGTGGTCTTTGTGGGCCGGCTGGCGGAGGAAAAGCACGTGGACGTGCTCATCAACGCTGTCGCCAAGACCCCGGCGGAGCTGAATGTCCATCTGGAGGTTGTAGGCGGCGGTGAAGTCCGCCATGCCCTTGAAGCGCAGGCGAAACGGCTTGGACTCGAGGACCGGGTGAAGTTCCTGGGCCTGGCCAGTGATGACGACCTCCGGGAGACCTACATCAGGGCGGACCTGTTCTGCATGCCAGGTACCGCCGAGCTGCAGTCCCTGGTAACCCTGGAAGCCATGTCTGCCTCGACGCCCGTTTTGCTCGCGGACGCTATGGCCCTCCCGCACCTCGTTCGTGACGGTGAGAATGGTTACCTGTTCACTCCCAACGACAGCGACGACCTCGCAGCGAAGATCACCCGGATCCTGCAGCTGCCTCCTACGGAGCGGGCGGCCATGGGCCAGGCCAGCCGGCGCATGGTGGAACCGCACAGCATCGAGGGCACACTGCAGACCTTCGAGGACCTCTACCGCGGGGCAAGCTTCGAAGACAAAGTGGTCTGAAGTCCGCTGACCCGGCAGCCGGCAGTGGCTGCCGCGGCCCGATTGGCAGAAACTGTGGTCTGAGGACGCGCCCCGGTTTGCTAGAGTGTTTTTGCCCTGCTGAAACCGAAGTCCTCCGTGGACCACGGCCTCACGGGGCTTGGGGCTATAGCTCAGCTGGTTAGAGCGCGGGACTCATAATCCTAAGGTCCTCGGTTCAAGTCCGAGTAGCCCTACCGAAGCGCCAAAGCACGAAAGCATCACAACACAAGAACCGCGAAACCGCGGCTGACGTTGACCGTCGGCCGCGGTTTCTTTTGTTCCGCCGGAAACTGCGATATGTTACTCACCAGTAACTTACCGCTAATGCTGATCTTTGCGAGGGAACCACATGTCCAAAGCCCCTGTTGATATCAACAACCTTCCGTACGCCGATGGCGATTTCTTTGCCTTCGAGCAGCTGCTCACGGGCAAGGAGCAGGACCGCCTGGCCGAGATCCGGGGATTTCTGTCCCGCGAAGTCCGGCCCATCGCCGTGGACTGCTGGAACCGCGGCGAATTCCCTTTGGACCTCATTCCTAAGCTGGCCGAAATCGACCTGGTCAGTCCTGTGCGGCGCCAGGGCTATTCCAACCTGTTTGCCGGCCTGGTCCACGCCGAGGCCACGCGTGCCGACACCTCCATTGCCACCTTCCTGGGTGTTCACGACGGACTCTTCACCGGCTCCATCGAGGCCCTTGCCTCCCAGGAACAGCAGGAAGCCTGGCTCCCGGACATTTATTCATTGAAGAAGATCGGCGCTTTCGGACTCACTGAACCCCTGGGCGGCTCCGACGTGGCCGGCGGCACCCGCACCACGGCGCAGCGCGACGGCGACAGCTGGATCCTCAACGGCGCCAAGCGGTGGATCGGCAACGCCACCTTCTCTGACTGGGTGGTCATCTACGCCAGGGACCTTGGCGACAACCAGGTCAAGGGCTTTCTCGTTGATACAACGCTGCCCGGCTTCAGTGCCACCAAGATTGAAAACAAGATCTCCCTCCGGACCGTTCAAAACGCGGACATCGTCCTGGACAACGTGGTGGTTCCCGACTTCTTCAAGCTCGCGGGCGCCAACAGCTTCCGCGACACCAACAAGGTCCTCAAGGTCACCCGGCTGGCCGTGGCCTGGCAGGCGGTGGGCCAGCAGCTCGCCGCCTTCGATGTGGCCCGCCGCTACGCCGTGGAACGCCACCAGTTCGGCCGCCCCCTGGCATCGTTCCAGCTGGTCCAGAGCCAGCTGGTGCAGATCCTGGGCAACGCCGTCAGTTCGATGGGCATGATGGTCCGGCTTTCCCAGTTGGAGGACGCCGGCCAGGCCAGGGATGAACAGTCCGCCTTGGCCAAGGCATTCACCACTGCGCGGATGCGTGAAAGCGTGGCGATCGGCCGCAGTCTCCTTGGTGGCAACGGAATCGTGACCGACTTCGAAATGGCCAAGATCTTCGCCGATGCGGAAGCCATCTACTCATACGAAGGAACTCACGAGATCAACACCCTGGTGACAGGCCGGGCCATCACCGGGATCTCAGCCATCGTCTAGGGCTGCCGGAGCCGCTCCGGTGACCGGCAGCAGGATGGACGGCCGCAGGTCCGTCACGAACTCCAGCGGATTGACGTAGTCATCTGCCCTCCTGAGGCCCCAGTGGACGCAGTGCAGTGCTCCGCAGTGACCGGGCTTCAGCGTCCCAATGATGTCGCCTTTGGCCACCACCGCTCCGGCTTTCAGGGGGCTCGCTACGGGCTCAAAGCTGCTGCGCAGTCCGCCCCCGTGATTGATGGTGATTACGGGGCGGTCCACCACCATGCCCACAAAACTCACCGTGCCGGACGCGGGCGAGGTGACCGGGGCGCCGTCGTGCGTTGCCTCAAGGTCCACGCCGCGATGACCGCTCATCCACGGCTTGTCCGGCGGGTCGAACGCCCGCATCACCGCGGGCCTGGGGGAGAGGGGCCAGTCCCAGGCGGGGTGCGGAGCCGTCGCCTGGGGAGCCGCGGCGGCCGGTAGCAGGAGGATTGCGGCAAGCACTGCGACTGCTTTCATCAGCCCAGCATTCCGGTCCGAACCGGCCACCGGGAGTGCCCGCTCCGGCCATGTGGAAAACGTGCCCCGGAGGCCCCGATGTTGTCCGGCGATTATCGGCGCCTGTAGTACACTTGGTGGAGCAGTTTGCTGTGCCCTCAACGCATTTGCGTCGGCACGCCTCATTCAGGAATGCGGGGGAGCAGCAACTGACTACGCGCATCCAGACCTCCAAATCTAAAGCCCCGGCTTTGTTTGAGGAGGATTGTGCCTCTCGCGGTCAGGGCCTTCGCGGTCCTGATGAGAGTCGCAATGGATGCCAGGAGCGCGGCCCGCCTTGGGCCAAGCTAATCAACCGTCAACTATTGGCAGGGTAAGAGGGCCGGAAGGCTTTCTCATGAATGACCTGCCGGAAGGAGCGTCGGCATGCCCGTCGTAACTATGCGCCAGCTGCTTGACAGCGGCGTCCACTTTGGACATCAGACCCGCCGTTGGAACCCGAAGATGAAGCGATTCATCTTCACGGAGCGCAACGGCATCTACATCATTGACCTTCAGCAGTCGCTGTCCTACATCGACCGCGCCTACGAGTTCGTGAAGGCCACCGTTGCACACGGCGGCACCGTTCTCTTCGTCGGCACCAAGAAGCAGGCCCAGGAAGCAATTGCTGAGCAGGCTACCCGCGTTGGCCAGCCCTACGTGAACCAGCGCTGGCTCGGCGGTATGCTGACCAACTTCCAGACCGTTTCCAAGCGCATCCAGCGCATGAAGGAACTGGAAGAGATCGACTTCGACGACGTCGCCGGTTCCGCGTACACCAAGAAGGAACTGCTGCTCCTTCGCCGTGAACTCACCAAGCTGGAAACCAACCTTGGCGGTATCCGCAACCTGACCAAGGCACCTTCCGTGCTCTGGATCGTGGACACCAAGAAGGAACACCTCGCTGTTGACGAGGCCAAGAAGCTGAACATCCCGGTTGTGGCCATCCTGGACACCAACTGCGATCCTGACGAAGTCGACTTCCCGATCCCGGGCAACGACGACGCCATCCGCTCCGTAAACCTGTTGACCCGCGTTGTCGCCGACGCCGTTGCCGAGGGCCTCATCGCCCGCAACCAGCGTGCAACCGGCACCACCGAGGCTCCGGAAGAGCCGCTGGCTGAGTGGGAGCGCGAACTCCTCGAAGGCAGCAAGGCCGAAGCCGCTGTTGCAGCTCCGGCAGCAGAAGAAGCCGCTCCGGCTGCAGAGGAAGCTGCTGCTCCGGCTGCAGAGGAAGCACCGGCAGCTGCCGAGGCTCCCGCCGCCGACGCGGACAAGTAAGACAAGTAAATCCGGATTCTCCGGCGCTGCCCGCAGCGCCGGACCACTGACAGGATGGCGGCTCACCCGGTGAGCCGCTGTCCTGTCGGTCCGTACACCACATAAATTTTCTAGACAGAGGGGTTCACATGGCGAACTACACTGCCGCTGATATCAAGGCTCTGCGCGAGCGCACCGGCGCCGGCATGATGGATGTCAAGAAGGCTCTCGACGAAGCCAACGGCGACGCCGAGAAGGCCATCGAGATCATCCGCATCAAGGGCCTCAAGGGCGCTACCAAGCGCGAAGGCCGCTCCACCGCTGAAGGCCTGGTGGCCGCAAAGGTCAGCAACGGCGTCGGCGTCATGATCGAGGTCAACTGCGAGACCGACTTCGTTGCCAAGGCTGACAAGTTCATCCAGCTGGCCGACAAGGTCCTGGCCGTGGCTGTGGAGTCCGGCGCTGCCGACCTCGACACCCTCCTGGCCACCGAAGTCGATGGCAAGCCGCTGTCCGAGGTTGTCGTCGAAGAGGGCGCAATCCTGGGCGAAAAGGTTGTTGTCCGCAGGATCTCCCGCATCGAGGGTGGCACTGTTGATGCTTACCTGCACAAGACCTCCAAGGATCTTCCGGCCCAGGTCGGCGTCCTGTTCGCTGTCGAAGGTGAAGGCGACGCCGCCGCCACCGCCGCACACGACGTTGCAGTTCACATCGCAGCGATGTCCCCGAACTACCTGACCCGCGAAGACGTTCCGGCCGACCTGGTCGAGTCTGAGCGCCGTATCGCTGAAGAGACTGCCAAGGCTGAGGGCAAGCCTGAAGCCGCCATGACGAAGATTGTGGAAGGCCGTGTCACGGGCTTCTACAAGGGCGAGGTCCTGGTTGACCAGGCATTCGCCAAGGACGCCAAGAAGTCTGTGGCGCAGGTCCTCGAAGAGGCCGGCGTCAAGGGCACGTCCTTCGCACGTTTCCGCGTCGGCTCCTAGTCGAATCCGCTAAAGGGGTGGCCACTTCGGTGGCCGCCCCTTTTGCATGCACCCGGCAAGGGCCGATGAGACCTTTGGCCACCCAGCACGATAACCTTTTTCAGAGTTCAACAACGGGAAGGCACCCATGGAAGCCGTCAATACTTCAAGCCAGCCAGAAAAGAACCGGCGCCGCGTCCTCCTGAAGCTCTCAGGTGAGGTCTTCGGCGGCGGAAAACTGGGCGTTGATCCTGATACTGTCCGCGGCGTCGCAAAGCAGATTGCCGCCGCCGTTCCCGACGTCGAAGTTGCCATCGTGGTTGGTGGCGGAAACTTCTTCCGCGGGGCCGAGCTGTCCCAAAGCGGCATGGACCGCTCGCGCGCGGACTACATGGGCATGCTTGGCACGGTCATGAACTGCCTGGCCCTGCAGGATTTCCTGGAGCAGGCCGGGGTTGAAACCCGGGTCCAGAGCGCCATCACCATGGGCCAGGTTGCCGAGGCCTACATCCCGCGCCGTGCCATCCGCCACATGGAAAAAGGCCGCGTTGTCATCTTTGGCGCGGGTGCTGGATTGCCATATTTCTCCACCGATACCGTCGCGGCCCAGCGGGCCCTGGAAGTCCATGCAGACGTTGTCCTGATGGCCAAGAGCGGCGTGGACGCCGTCTACACCGCCGACCCGAAAAAGGATCCCGGTGCCGAGCGTCTGGACACCCTGAGCTACGACGACGCCCTGCGCCGTGACATCCGGGTCATGGACCAGACCGCCATGACCATGTGCAAGGACAACAACCTGTCCATGGTGGTCTTCGGGATGGAAGGCGAAGGGAACGTTACCCGCGCCATCCTGGGCGAAAAGCTGGGTACCCTGGTGACCCCCTAGCTACGGCTAGGATGATTTCAGCACGGTTCCATCCCCGCTGGTGGGGACACTGATGGAACCAGGAACACTGAACCAAGATTGTGCATGGAACCGGCAGCCGGACTGCACTGAATTCTGAGGAGAGACCGTGATCGAAGAAACCTTGCTCGAAGCCGAAGAGAAGATGGACAAGGCAGTAGAGGTAGCCAAGGAAGACTTCGCGTCGATCCGCACCGGCCGGGCAAACCCGGGCCTCTACAACAAAGTGCTGGTGGACTACTACGGCTCACCCACTCCGCTGCAGCAGCTCGCATCCTTCGCCATCCCGGACGCGCGCACCATTCTCATCACCCCGTTCGACAAGACCGCTCTGCGCGATATCGAGCGCGCCCTGAGTGACTCCGAGGTGGGCGCCAACCCCTCCAACGACGGCAACGTCATCAGGATCACCATTCCGGACCTGACCCAGGAACGCCGCAAGGAATACGTCAAGATCGTCAAGACCAAGGGCGAGGACGCGAAGATCTCCATCCGGAACATCCGGCGCAAGGCGAAGGAAACTCTGGACAAGCTGGTCAAGGACGGCGAAGCCGGCGAGGACGAAGGCAGCCGTGCGGAAAAGGAACTCGATGCGCTGACCAAGTCACATGTGGACGGCATCGACGAGCTGCTCAAGCGCAAGGAAGCAGAGCTGCTCGAAGTCTGATGGGCCAGGCAGAGCAGGCACCCGCACAACGGGCGCGCACTAAGGTAAAGCAGCCGCGGAGCAATCCGACCCCCAAAGCCGGCCGGAATCTTCCGGCAGCCATCGTGGTGGGGCTGGCCATGCTGATCGGCGTGCTCGGGGGCCTGCTCTTCCTGCCGCTCGGGTTCGTTGCCGTCACCACTGGGTTCGCCGTCTTCGGCGTGTGGGAAATCTTCCGCGCCCTGGAGGCCAACGGGACCAGGATGCCTATTGTCCCGGTCATGGTGGGGACTGTCGCAATGCCTTTCGCCGCGTATTTCGGCGGCGTGGAAAGCCTGCTTTTCACCATGCTCCTGAGCTGCGTTGCGGTGCTCCTGTGGCGATCGGTTGAAGGCCCTGCCGGCTCAGCGAACAGCATTTTCGCGGGCGTGTTCGCGCTCGGTTGGGTGCCGTTTTTCATCAGCTTCGCCGCCCTGCCGCTGCATGCCACCGGTATCGCCACCCCGGTGGGACTCTGGCCGGGCGGGACAATTCCGGCCGGAGCCTGGCAGGTTGCAGTGATGCTCCTGCTGGTGGTCTCGAATGATACCTTCGGCTACCTTGTGGGCGCTTCCCTGGGCAAGCATCCTATGGCCCCGAAGATCAGCCCGAAAAAATCCTGGGAAGGGTTCGCCGGATCAATCGCCGGGGCAATGCTGATCGGAATCCTGGCCTGCATCTTCATTTTGGACAAACCCTGGTGGGTGGGCGTGATCCTGGCCGTGGGCCTCGTCGCGGCGTCCACTGCGGGAGACCTGGCTGAGTCGATGGTCAAACGTGAACTCGGCATCAAGGATATGAGCAGTATCCTTCCCGGGCATGGCGGTGTGATGGACCGGCTGGACTCCATCGTTTTTGCCTCACCCGTGGCGTTTGTCCTCTTCGCGATGGTCTCGGGGGCCTGAGCACCCTCGACTGAACCACTCCGCCGGCACGCCGGCAGCGCCAATAGACTGGTGCATAACCTGACCCAGCTGAAGAGCAACAAAGGAACAACAGTGGCATTGGATTTTCAACGGAAAATTCCCGCGTCGTTTGAGCGCGTGCGGGGCAACGAGTTTGGTTACAACGCCAGGCAGGTGGACCAGTTTCTCGAGCGCGCCAAGGTAGCGCTCGAGACGCCCGAAGCCGCCATTTCTCCCGTCAGCAGTGCCGATGTCCGTGCCGTCTCCTTTGATCCGGTTAAGGGCGGCTACGCCGCCGCCGTGGTGGACGCAGCGCTGGACCGTCTGGAGGACGCGTTTGCCCGCCGCGAACGGGATGAACTGATTGCAGCGCGCGGCGAAGAGGCCTGGCTGCGGGAGATCGGCAACCTGTCCGGTATCCTCCGTGGCCGCCTGCACCGGCCGGACGGCGAACGGTTCCGCCGGCCCGCCAAAAAGAAGGCCCGCAGCTACAACATCCCGGACGTGGACAAACTTTGCTATGACCTGATCGGCTACCTCGAAGAGGACAAGCCGCTCAGCGTGGACAGTGTACGCCGCGCCGTCTTCCGCCCGGCGGAGGGCCAGGAGGGTTACGAGGAAACGCAGGTTGACGCCTTCCTGGACCGCGTGGTGGAACTCATGGCAGCCATCGACTGACAGTTTTCCGGCGCGGCATTTCTCAGCGTTCGGTGACCAACGGCCGTTCAGGCGTGTGCAGCCTCGTCATGACCCGGGTCATGGTCTTGGGAATCCGGTCTTTCGTCCCGCGGGAGACCAACACCATCACGGCGAAGGCGGCGGGAACGGTCCACGCCGCCGGCTGCGCCAGCCAGAACGGGGTTCCCGTGGCTCCCAGGACAGTGCCGCACACCATGGCGCCACCACACAGGACGCCACCGGTCACCATCCCCGCAATGGCACCGGTGTCCGTGAGGCCGCGCCACCAGATACCAAGCAGGAGAACCGGGCAGACGGTGGAAGCGGTGAAGGCGAACACCAGGCCAACGCTGCCAGCCAGGGCCAGGGAATCGGTCATGACGGCAAAGCCCAAGGGGACGACGGCGGAGATGACGGCCGCGAGCCGGAACCCGCGGACACTACCGCCCAGGACATCCTGGCTGATGACGCCGGCCAGCGACACCACCAGCCCGGAGGTGGTGGACAGGAAGGCGGCAAACGCCCCGGCTACCACCAGAGCCGAGAGCAGGTCGCCGGCGGTTCCGCCGATCAGCTGCCCGGGCAGGAGCAGGACCAGCGCGTCCGCCCGTCCGGAGCGGGCGAGCTCGGGCGCGAACATCCTCCCCGCGAGCCCATAAGCGGTGGGAAAGAGGTAGAACACCGAGAGCAGGCCGAGCACGATCAGGGTGGTCCGCCGTGCCGAGCTTCCGTCGGGATTCGTATAGAAGCGCACCAGGACGTGGGGGAGACCCAAGGTGCCGAACAGCAGCGCCACCAGCAACGAGATGTTCTGGTAGGCGCCGGCAGGAGCCATCCCGGTGGGGTTAACGGCGGCGGGGGCTACAGCAGCTGTGCCGCTGCCGGCAAGGGTGAAGACGATGAACAGGACGGGTACCGCCAGGGCAGTGAGCTTCAGCCAGTACTGGAACGCCTGCACAAAGGTAATGGAGCGCATGCCGCCTGCCACCACGGTCAGGCACACCACAATGACCACGGCCAGGGAGCCCACCCAGGCAGGAAGTCCGGTGGTGATCCGGATAGTCAATGCCGCGCCATGGAGTTGGGGGACGATGTACAGCCAGCCCACAACCACCACCACCAGGCTGGTGACGCGGCGGACAGCCCGCGAATCCAGCCTCGCCTCGGTAAAATCCGGGATGGTGTACGCCCCTGACCGGCGTAGCGGGGCGGCCACAAACAGCAGCAGCATCAGGTAACCCGCCGTGTAGCCGACAGGGAACCACAAAGCATCGGTACCCGAGAGCAGGACCAGTCCGGCCACCCCCAGGAAACTCGCCGCGGACAGGTATTCGCCGCCGATGGCCGAGGCATTCCACCACGGCCGGACCGTACGGGAGGCAACATAAAAATCCCCGGTGGTGCGGGAAATCCGCAGGCCGTAGAAACCGATCACGGCAGTTGCTACGGAGACCACAACCAGGGCCACCACGCCGACCGCGGGATTCATCTGGAAATCACTTGTCCCCGGCCAGGTCGCGGTACCGGGCCTCATTCCGGGCGGCGCTCCGGATGAACAGCCAGGCGCTGAGGCCGATCACCGGGTAGATCCCGGCACCCAGCAGCAGCCAGTCGAACGGGATGCCCGCAACACGTGTTTCCGCAAGGCCGGGAACGGCTGCCAGTAACACCGGGAACGCACCCAGAATCAGCATGAACCCGACAGCCACCACCAGGGCAAGCCGCAGTTGGGAACGGATCAGGGACCGGACGAAGACCTGCCCCACCTCTGATTCCTCGGCAGCTTCGCGTGTTTCGCCCGCGGGCCGCGGTGCCGAACGCGGGGCGGTGACGCGGACCCGCGTCATGCCTGCGGCCGGATCCGGGTGGCCTCCAGCTTTTCCCTGACCGTGGGCAGGTGCCGGCGGCTGATGGGGAGGCTGGCGCCGGCCACCGAGACGCTCGGCTTGTCGGCTGCCAGCTTCATGGACGCGACATGCTTCAGCGCCACCAGGTAGGACCGGTGCGTCCTGATGAAGCCGGCCTCCGCCCATTGCTGCTCCAGATCGGCCAGCGGCACCCGGATGAGGAAGCTCGCGTCCGCGGTGTGCAGCCGGGCGTAGTCGCCTTGCGCCTGGACATACGTGACGTCATCGCGCCGGATCATCCTGGTGGTTCCGCCCTGGTCCACGGTGATCATCTCAGGTGCGGCGCCGCCGTCGCGCATTAACTCACTGATCCTGCCCACCGAACGGGCCAGCCGCTCCGCCCGGATGGGCTTGAGCAGGTAATCAATGGCCGCCAGTTCGAAGGCTTCGAGGGCGCAGTCCTCATCGGCGGTGACAAAAACCACGGCTGGCGGTTTGCTGCTGCGGGCAATGGCGCGGGCCACGTCGAGGCCGGATACGGCGGGCATGTGGATGTCCAGGAAAACGGCGTCGACGGATTCGCTGGTGAGGGCACGGAGGGCCTCGGATCCGGAGGAGGCGCGGTGGATGGTGCCGATGCGGTCGTCCCTGCCCAGCAGGTACGCCAGTTCCTCCACGGCGGGTAACTCGTCGTCTGCGACGAGGACATTAATCATGCTCCTACATTAGCTGTCCGGGGAAACTTGCTTCAGGCGTCGTGGCCGGGTTGGGACTTTGGGACGCGCATGGTGATCAGCGTCCCTTCGCCCGGGGCGGTCTCGATCACCAGGCCGTGCTGGTCCCCGTAGACCTGGCGGAGCCGGGCGTCGACGTTCCGCAGTCCCACGTGGTCCCCGTCCCGGTGGCCGGCCAGCATGGACTGGAGTTCGGCAGGATCCATCCCCACGCCGTCGTCCTCGATGGTGACCTCCGCAAACGCCCCCGAATCGTTGGCGGTGATGGTGATGTGGCCCGCTCCTTCCTTGGCTTCCAGGCCGTGCCTCACCGCGTTCTCCACCAGCGGCTGCAGGCTTAGGAACGGGATGACCGTGCTCAGCACCTCCGGCGCGATCCGCAGGCTGACCTGGACCCGCTCCCCGAAGCGGGCCCGCTCGAGCAGCAAGTACCGGTCGATGCAGCGCAGTTCCTCTGCCAGCGTGGTGAAGTCACCGTGGCGCCGGAAGGAGTACCTGGTGAAGTCCGCGAACTCCACCACGAGTTCGCGGGCACGCTGAGGATCCGTGTTGATGAACGATGCGATGGCGTTCAGGGAATTGTAGATGAAATGCGGGCTGATCTGGGCCCGCAAGGCCCGCACTTCGGCTTCCATCAGGAGCGTCCGGGACGCATCCAGCTCCGCGAGCTCCACCTGGACGGCCACCCAGTCCGCCACTTCGCTGGTGGCGCGGACCAGCCCGGCGCCCGCCGACGGGGCAAACGCTGCCACCACGCCAACCACCCGTGACCCCGCGCGTACCGGTGCGATGACGGCGGCGAGACTGCGGGAGGTAAGGTCGGCACCCAGGTCCCGGGTCTGGAGCACCGCAGTGCGGCCCCCGGTGAGGACGTCCGCGGCTAGGCCCATCAGTAGCGGTTTCAGTTCCTCGGCGGCACCATCCCAGGCGAGGACGCCCGCGGTATCGGTAATCGCCAGGGCGTCACAGCCGAGGAGGTTGCGGAGCTGGCGGCTGGCCTTCGCTGCCCCCGTAGGGTTCAGCCCCGTGCGCAGGTGCTGCCCGGCACGGGATGCGGCGTGCAGCGTGTTGTACGTGGCGCGCTCGGCATCGGTGCCCAGATCGCGGAAGGAACGCAGCACCTTGAAGCCCACACCGACGACGACGGCGATCGCCAGCACGATCACGGCGATGGCTGCTGCGGTCAGGAGCGGAGAGTCCGGCATGGTGCCCAGCGTAGTGGCGGGTGCCGTTGGCCGCAGCATCGCGACCGTTTAGCGACCGCTGCTCCAGCACCTCTGGTTGTAGCGCCGGTCACGGCGCAGAGTGATTGCAGTCACATGTGCGGCCCTGCCCGCAGGCCGCGGCCGGTGTGAACAGGCAAGTTCTCAATGAGGAGGAACGATGGGTCAAGATGCCCAGACTCCGGACGCAGCGGCGTCCGTGGACTTCGAGCAGGTCCAATCAACAGCGCGGTTCCAGGAACTGCGCAAACGTCACCGCAGCTTCGTATTCCCCATGGCAGCGGTCTTCCTGCTGTGGTACTTCGCGTACGTTTTGCTGGCTGACTATGCCGTGGGCTTCATGTCCACCAAAGTGTGGGGCAACATCAACATCGGCTTGATCCTTGGCCTCCTGCAGTTTGTCACTACGTTCGCCATTACCGGCTGGTACGTCAGCTACTCCAACCGCAGGCTGGACCCGATCGCCGCGGAAATCCGGCACGAAATTGAAGGCCATGAATTCGATAAGGACGGCAACATCGTGACTGGAGTGAACAAGTGATCGGCATTGCCGCGGCGGTTGATGTCGCCGACCTCAAGGAAACCACGCTCCTCAACATGGGAATCTTCGGCCTGTTCGTCGCGGTGACCATGGTGATCGTGATCCGGGCCAGCCGAAACAACAAGACAGCGGCGGATTACTACGCGGCGGGACGCTCGTTCACGGGCTCACAGAACGGAACGGCCATCGCTGGCGACTACCTCTCGGCGGCCTCGTTCCTGGGCATTACCGGCGCCATTGCCATCAACGGCTACGACGGTTTTATGTACTCCATCGGCTTCCTGGTGGCCTGGCTGGTGGCTCTGCTGCTGGTGGCCGAACTGCTGAGGAACACCGGCAAATTCACCATGGCCGATGTCCTCTCCTTCCGGCTGAAGCAGCGTCCGGTCCGCATCGCCGCGGCCATCTCCACCCTTGCCGTGTGCTTCTTCTACCTGCTGGCGCAGATGGCCGGAGCCGGCAGCCTGATTTCCCTGCTCCTGGGCATCAGCGACTGGGGTGGCCAGGCGCTGGTGATCATCGTCGTCGGCGGCCTCATGATTATGTACGTCCTGATCGGCGGCATGAAGGGCACCACCTGGGTCCAGATCATCAAGGCCATCCTGCTGATCGCCGGCGCGTTCGTTATGACTATCTGGGTTCTGGCCATCTATGGCTTCAACCTCTCCAGCCTCCTCGGTGCGGCCGTTGAGACCTCCAACAACCCTGCAGTGCTGAACCCCGGCCTGCAGTACGGCAAGACCGAAACGTCCAAGCTCGACTTCATGTCCCTGGGCCTCGCCCTGGTCCTGGGCACGGCCGCGCTGCCCCACGTGCTCATGCGCTTCTACACCGTGCCTACGGCCAAGGAAGCCCGCAAATCAGTGGTCTGGTCAATCTGGCTGATCGGCCTGTTCTACCTGTTCACCCTGGTCCTTGGTTACGGTGCGGCAGCCCTCGTTGGTGCAGACACCATCAAGGGGGCACCGGGCGGCGTCAACTCGGCGGCCCCGCTGCTCGCCTTCTTCCTCGGCGGCCCGCTGCTTTTGGGCTTCATTTCCGCGGTGGCCTTTGCCACCATCCTGGCAGTGGTGGCCGGCCTCACCATCACCGCTGCGGCCTCCTTTGCCCATGACATCTACGCGAGCGTCATCGCAAAGGGGAAGGCCGACGCCGAGACCGAGGTCAAGGTGGCGCGGCGTACCGTGGTGGTCATCGGGGTGATGGCTATCGTGGGCGGCATCTTCGCCAACGGCCAGAACGTGGCCTTCCTGGTGGCACTGGCCTTCGCCGTGGCGGCCTCGGCCAACCTGCCCACAATTATCTACTCCCTGTTCTGGCGACGGTTCACAACCCAGGGCGCGGTGTGGAGCATGTACGGCGGCCTGGGCTCGGCCATCCTCCTCATCGCTTTCTCTCCTGTGGTGTCCGGCGGAGCCACCTCCATGATCAAGGACGTCAACTTCGCGATCTTCCCGCTCAGCAACCCGGGCATCGTCTCCATTCCACTGGCGTTCCTGCTCGGTTGGCTTGGCACGGTGCTGGACAAGAAGCGCGAGGACAGTGCCAAGCAGGCCGAAATGGAAGTACGGTCCCTCACCGGTGTCGGTGCGGAGAAGGCCGTGGACCACTGACCTGAGCAAGCGGACGACGGCGGCCCGCGGCCGCCGTCGTCGCTGGAAGGCCCGCAGCCCCTTCCGGGGCCGCGGGCCTTCCCTGCGTCTTGGGTCCTATACCTGGGGCTTGATCTTGATGTCCATCATTTTGAGTTCATCAGTGCCCTCGAAGCGGTAGACGAGGTCGATGTTCTTGCCGCCGTCGCAGGTGATGAGGCCCACCACGTCGGCGGCCTTGGTGCCGTTCTCCGTTGCGGCATTGACGTTGTTATAGGTGGGCTTGCAGGTGTTGTCCATCTCGAGGGTCTTGATGCCGGCAATAAACGCCTCCTTGGACACCTGTTCCTGGAGGGCAGGGTCAAGGTATTTGTCGTAAGCCGTGGAGGTCTCGCCGTTGATCACCAGTTTCGTGAAGTCGTCCGCGAGGCCCCTGGCGTGGTTGGTGGGGCCAGCCACAACATTGATCAGAATCACCACGCCAAGGATGACCAGCAGCAGGACGCCGCCCACCACCCCCAAGATGATCAACAGCCTGCGGCGGCCCCGCGCGGGAGGCTGTTCGCCCGGAAGCCCGAACGGCCCGTCGGCCGGTGCTTGTCCCGCCGCATCGTAGGGTCCGGGCGCCCCGTGCTGTCCGGGCGCTGCGTACTGTCCCTGAGCTGGGTATTGGCCCGGCGCGGTGAACTGGCCGGGAACGCCATTCTGGCCCGCCTGTGTTTGTGCCTGCGGCTCTTGCTGCGGCTGCTGGGGCCGATGTGCAGGCTGGACCGGCTGGTGCGGTCCCTGGGGGTTGCTCACATGGAGCCTTTCCGGCAATGCGGTGGCACTGCCTTTTTGCCGGGAGCCGCTGGACGGTTCCCATGATTTACCTGGGAACAGCCTATAACCCGGATTTGCGGGGATGGGCATCGGGCTGACCATCCAGGAAACACTACTTGCGTCAGGTTAACGGGCGGGCTCCGGATCCTGACCGTCCCCGGATTCCCGTTCCAGAAGCGGCTGGATGCGGAAGGGGATGAGTTCGCCCATGGCCAGGGCGGTGTCCGTACGGTCCACGCCGTCGCAGGCCAGGATTTTCCCGTTGATCCGGAAGAGGTCCTCAGCATCCAGCGCCACCACCCGCAGCAGGAGGTCAGCCGAGCCGGTCAGGCCGTATCCTTCCAGGATCTCCGGAATGCCGGCAAGGTCATGGGCCAACTGCCCCAACTTTTGCTGCTGGACGTGGACCGAGATGAAGGCCATCAGGGGATACCCCAGGGACACCGGGTTGATCCGCCGCTCGAAGGAGAGGAATACGTGTTTTTTCTCAAGCTGGGCCATCCTGGCCTGGACGGTGTTACGGGACAGTCCCAGCTTCTGGGCAAGCGCCACTACCGTTCGCCGGGGGTCGCGGGCCAAGGCAGAAAGCAGCCGGGTGTCGGTGCCATCCAAAGGGTGCATAATGCGCAAGGTTAGCACGGTCAGGGGACTGCAAACAGGGCATTATGCTCAGTATCCGCGGCGGTAGTTGTACCCAATGAACATTGTGAGTAGGGTCACAATTATCCGGGGCAACGGCGCCCGGGCGGCTGGCTGCCGGCGGGACCACAAGTCCCCAGGGGCTGGTCAAACGACGTGAGAAGGTTGCGTGCCATCGTGTCTACAGACGAAACGGGCCAGGGCGGGACAAGGGCAGGCGCCCCCGCCGGCAGTGCAGGAACACAAGGTGCATCCGGCCGGAATCTGATCCAGCTGATCACCCCGGACGGCGAGCGGGTCAGTCATCCGGAATTCGACCCCTGGGTCAAGGACATCGGCGATGAACAGCTGTGCTCCCTCTATGAGGACCTGACCGCCATCCGGCGCATCGACGTCGAGGCAACTGCCCTCCAGCGGCAAGGAGAGCTGGGCCTCTGGCCGCCATTGCTGGGCCAGGAAGCAGCGCAGGTCGGTTCAGCCAGGGCACTGCGGCAGGACGATTTCATCTTCTCCAGCTACCGCGAAAACGGAGTGGCGTACTGCCGCGGCGTGGACCTGACCGACATTTTGCGTGTCTGGCGCGGAAACGGCTCCTCCGGCTGGGATCCGTACACCGTCAACATGGCCACCCCGCAGATCATCATCGGCGCGCAGACGCTGCACGCCACCGGCTACGCCATGGGCATCCAGAACGACGGCGCCGACTCCGTGGCGGTGACGTACTTCGGCGACGGTGCCACGAGCGAAGGCGACGTCAACGAGGCCATGGTGTTCGCCGCAAGCTTCCAGGTGCCGCTGGTCTTCTTCTGCTCCAATAATCACTGGGCCATCTCGGAGCCCGTGCGGCTGCAGTCCCACGTGCAGCTCGCAGACAGGGCTGCCGGCTTTGGAATCCCGAGCCTCCGGGTCGATGGAAATGACGTCCTGGCCGTTATGGCAGCCACCCGGGTGGCTGTGGACCGGGCCCGGCACGGCGGCGGGCCGACCTTCATCGAGGCCGTCACCTATCGTATGGGGCCTCACACCACTGCCGACGATCCAACCCGCTACCGCGACGCCAACGAACTCGAAGACTGGGCGGCGAAGGACCCCATCGACCGCGTCAAAGCCCTCCTGGACCGCAAGGGCCTCCTCACGGATCAGTACCAGCAGCACGTCAAGGACAAGGCAGACGCCGTAGCCCGTGAGCTCCGTGCAGGCTGCATTGCCATGCCGGAGCCCGGGCCGCTGGATGTCTTCAAGCACGTGTACAGCGCACCCAACTCATGGCTGGACCGGCAGCAGGACCACTACACCCGATACCTTGCTTCCTTCGGTGATCCCGCAGGAGCCACTTCACAGGAAGGTGCACGCTGATGACCCAGATGACCTTTGCCCGTGCCATCAACTCCGGCCTGCGCAAATCCCTCGAAAATGATCCCAAAGTCATCCTGATGGGCGAGGATATCGGCGTCCTTGGCGGTGTGTTCCGGGTGACCGACGGCCTCCAGAAGGACTTCGGTAAACACCGCGTGGTGGACACGCCGCTGGCCGAGTCGGCCATTATCGGCACCGCCGTGGGCCTCGCATACCGCGGCTACCGGCCCGTGGTGGAGATCCAGTTCGATGGTTTCATCTATCCTGCCTTCGACCAGATCGTCAGCCAGGTGGCCAAGCTGCACTACCGCACCCAGGGTGCCGTGAAGATGCCCATCACCATCCGGGTCCCGTTCGGCGGCGGCATTGGCTCGCCGGAGCACCACTCCGAGTCGCCCGAGGCGTACTTCACCCACACCTCCGGGCTGCGGGTGGTGACAGTTTCCAACCCGCAGGACGCCTACACGGTGATCCAGCAGGCGATTCTGTCCGATGACCCCGTCCTCTACTTCGAACCCAAGCGCCGCTACCACGACAAGGGTGAAGTGGATGAAGGCACCGACATCGGCAGCGCGCTGCCGATGGATACAGCCCGGGTGCTGACCGAAGGCAATGACGTGACGCTTGTGGCCTATGGGCCGCTGGTGAAAACGGCCCGGGACGCCGCCACTGCAGCAGCCGACGAAGGGATCTCCATCGAGGTCATCGACCTGCGCTCGCTGTCACCGGTGGATTACCCCACCGTTGAAGCGTCTGTGCGGAAGACGGGCCGGCTGGTGGTCACCCATGAGGCCGGCCAGTCAGGCGGCCTGGGAGCCGAGGTCGCTGCCAGTATCACTGAGCGGTGTTTCTACCACCTCGAAGCAGCGCCCGTCCGCGTCACCGGATTCGATATTCCGTACCCGTACTCCAAGGTGGAGATGCACCATCTCCCCAGCCTGGACAGGATCCTCGACGGCGTGGACCGTGCACTGGGACGGCCGAACTCACTCAGCGGACTGGAAGGATGAGCGCAACCATGATCAAGGAATTCAGGCTACCGGACCTGGGTGAAGGCCTTACAGAATCCGAAATCGTCAGTTGGAAAGTTGGTGTGGGGGACACTGTCACCCTGAACCAGGTTATTGCCGAGGTGGAAACCGCCAAGGCCGTGGTGGAATTGCCGTCGCCGTTCGCCGGTGTGATTACGGCCCTTCACGAGCAGCCTGGCACCGTGGTGGAAGTGGGCAAGCCCATCGTCTCGTTCGAAGTACCGGACGACTCCGGTGCGTTGCCTGCCGGGTTCGCGCCGGCTGAGGCCGAGACACCGAAGCGGCAACCCAACCTGGTGGGGTACGGGGCCGTCGTCGAAAGTTCCGGCCGTCCGGTGCGCCGGCAGCGCAACTTTGCAGCCCAGGCGGCTGAGCCCGTCGAAAGCAGGACTGTCGAAACCATGCCCGCCGAATTCCGCTCCTTCGACCGGCCCCGCTCCACGCCTCCGGTACGGAAGCTGGCCAAAGACCTTGGCGTCGAGCTGGCGGCAGTTCCGGGCACCGGTGTCCAGGGGCTGATCACGCGGGACGATGTCCGGAACTTCGTCGGCGGTGGTGATGTTTTAGGGGCCGCGCGCCATCTGTCTGCTGTGTCGGATGCGGCTGCGCCGGCTGACCGGACGGCTGCGCAGGGCGGGCGGGAGGTCCGCACTCCCATCAAGGGCGTCCGGAAGTTCACTGCGGCTGCGATGGTGGCGAGTGCTTTTACGGCACCGCATGCGACGGAATTCCTCACGGTGGATGTCACCCCCACCATGGACCTGCTTGCCAAGCTGAAAAGAAGCCGGGCTTTCCTGGACCACAAGCTCACTCCACTGACTCTTGTGGCCAAGACGGTGCTGATCGCGCTCCGGCGGAACCCGTCGCTGAACTCGCGGTGGGACGAGGCCAACCAGGAGATTGTGCAGTTCAACTACGTCAACCTCGGCATCGCCGCAGCAACGCCGCGTGGGCTCACCGTTCCCAACATCAAGGACGCGGACACCCTGTCCCTGCTGGAACTTTCCGAAGCCCTTACTGATCTGACGGAAACCGCTCGGGCCGGGAAGACTGCTCCCGCTGAGCTGGCTGACGGCACTATCTCCATCACCAACATCGGGGTTTTCGGAATCGACGCCGGCACTCCCATCCTGAACCCGGGCGAGGCAGCCATCCTGGCGGTTGGCGCGGTCCGGAAGATGCCGTGGGAATTCCAGGATGAGGTTGCGCTGCGCCAGGTCATGACCTTGAGCCTGTCCTTTGACCACCGCCTGGTGGACGGGGAGCAGGGCTCGCGCTTCCTCGCCGACGTCGGCGCCATCCTGGCCGATCCCGGCATGGTGCTCACGATGGTTTAGGCGGCAGGTGTCCAGCCCGCCATGCCTGGACGTCAGCCCCGAATGCCAGAACAACGCGGGGTCACATAATGCCCAATAACACCGCTGGATTGGGCAACAAGTGACCCCGCGTTGCTGTATTGAACGACGGGGTGGTCAGGGTGCCGGGTGGTCAGGCTGCCGGGCCATCTGCTGTGAGGGCCGCCAGCGCCATGCTCTCAAGCAGCGGGCGTGCCGTTTTAGGCGCGATCTTTCGGCCATGGGTCCGCACGGAGTGCGGCGTGGAATTGATGAGGCCGAAGGTCGCGTGGGCCCGCATCCGCAGTTCAGCGGCGTCGATGGCGGGGTGCAGCCGGGCCAGGACCTCAACCCAGAGCTCAACGTAGTTACGCTGCAGCGCCCGCACCTCGGTCTGGTCCTGTTTGGCGAGGTTGCTGAAGTCCCTGTCCTGGACGCGGATCACGTCCGGTTTACCCAGCGCAAAATCCACCTGGAATTCCACCAGCCTGCGGAGGGCCGCGAGCGGATCTGTGGTTTCCGCCACCACGCGCTGGCCGCCCGCCAAAAGGTCCCGGCTGACTGTCAACAGCAGATCACCCAGCACTGCCTGCTTGCCCGGGAAGTGGCGGTACACCGCCGGACCGCTGACGCCAGCAGCCGCCCCCAGGTCCTCCAGCGACACGCGGTTAAACCCGTTCACGGCAAAAAGCGACGCGGCGGCGGTCAGCAGTGCCTGGCGCCGGATCTCCTTGGCTTGGCTGCGCTGGGTCCCCGTGGCGCGCAGGGTCCCCGGATCAGGCTGGGCAGCAGCTGCAAGGGGCCGGTCTGCCGGCGCCGGCTGGGACGGCTGCGCAGGTCGGGCGATGGGCACGTTTTCCTCCTCGAACCTGCAAATTCTAACAACGCATTCCTGTGTTGGACATCACAGTTAATAGAGACTAACCTAAATCTCAGTTACTCAGCACTAACCGAGTTGGCATTCGCGCTCCGCACGGGCACGAGTGACCGAAAGCCTCAACAGAACGGGAACGGACCGCGTCGATGGAGACCCTCACCAGCCGGCTCGACGCCGCAAGTGAAGTGTTTGCGGCCAACAACACTGCGCAGCGCGCGCTCGCCGAGGAACTGCGGGCCAGGCTGGCCGAGACTGCCCTGGGGGGACCGGAGAAGTCCCGCGAACGCCATGTGGCCCGTGGAAAGCTCCTGCCGCGTGAACGCATTGACCGGCTGTTGGATGACGGCAGTCCCTTTCTGGAGATCGCCCCGCTCGCTGCCAATGGCATGTACAACGATGAGTCGCCGGGCGCCGGGGTGATCGCGGGCATCGGTCTGGTCCATGGCCGGCAGGTACTGGTGGTTTCGAATGACGCCACGGTCAAGGGCGGCACCTATTACCCGATGACCGTGAAGAAGCATCTCCGGGCCCAGGAAATCGCGATGGAGAACCGTTTGCCCTGCATCTATCTGGTGGACTCCGGGGGAGCGTTCCTGCCCAAGCAGGACGACGTGTTTCCGGACAAGGAGCATTTCGGCCGGATTTTCTTCAACCAGGCCAGGATGTCCGCGGCGAAGATTCCGCAGATCGCCTCGGTGATGGGCTCCTGCACGGCCGGCGGCGCCTACGTCCCTGCGATGAGCGACGAAACAGTGATTGTTCGGAACCAGGGCACCATCTTCCTGGGCGGCCCACCGCTGGTGAAGGCCGCGATCGGTGAAATTGTCACGGCCGAGGAACTGGGCGGCGGCGAGGTCCACTCCAGGATTTCCGGCGTCACAGACCACTTGGCGGAGAACGACGAGCACGCCCTCCAGATCATCCGTGACATTGTGGCCACACTCCCCAGACCCGCTGCCCCCGCGTGGAACGTGGATACTGCCGTTGAACCCGCGGCGGAACCCGCCGAGGTCTACGGTGCTGTGCCCACGGACGTCAACGCCCAATACGACGTCCGCGAAGTCATTGCCCGGCTGGTAGACGGCAGCAGGTTCCACGAATTCAAGAAGGAATACGGCACCACACTCGTCACAGGCTTCGCGAAGCTTCACGGCCACCCCGTGGGGATTGTGGCCAACAACGGCGTGCTGTTCAGCGAGTCCTCGCTCAAGGGCGCGCACTTCATTGAGCTGTGCGATCAGCGCGGTTTCCCGTTGATCTTCCTGCAGAATATTTCCGGCTTCATGGTGGGCAAGGATTCCGAACAGGGCGGCATCGCCAAGAATGGCGCCAAGATGGTCACCGCGGTGGCCACGGCCAGGGTGCCAAAGCTCACTGTGGTGATCGGCGGGTCTTTCGGGGCAGGCAACTACTCGATGTGCGGGAGGGCTTACTCGCCGCGGTTCCTCTGGATGTGGCCCGCCAGTCGCATTTCGGTGATGGGCGGCAACCAGGCCTCCAGCGTCCTCGCCACCGTCAAACGGGACCAGTACGACGCCGCCGGCCAGGAATGGTCCGCCGAAGACGAAGAGGCGTTCAAGGCCCCCATC
The DNA here is from genome assembly GCF_031454915.1 of Pseudarthrobacter sulfonivorans. Lineage (GTDB taxonomy): Bacteria > Actinomycetota > Actinomycetes > Actinomycetales > Micrococcaceae > Arthrobacter > Arthrobacter sulfonivorans_C. Next base: position 185,290 of record NZ_JAVDRS010000006.1, read on the forward strand.
AAACAACAGTATGAGGACCAAGGCAGCCCGTACTACTCCACCGCCCGCCTCTGGGACGACGGCATCATTGACCCTGTGGACACCCGCACCGTCCTGGGACTGGCGCTCGACGTCGTCTCCCGCACCCCGCTGCCGGAGACCTCCTTCGGCCTATTCCGGATGTGAGCCCGCTGTGACCATTCCTCCCGCGACATCTCCCGCACTGGCCAATACCTCAAATCCCGGCAAACCCCTCTTTGGCACCGTCCTCGTGGCCAACCGCGGGGAGATCGCCTGCCGTGTGATCCGCACGCTGCGCGCCCTCGGCATCCGTTCCGTGGCCGTCTACAGCGATGCCGACGACGACGCCCGCCACGTGCGGGAAGCAGACGTTGCCGTGCGGATCGGCCCCGCCTCCGCCGCGGAGAGCTACCTGAACATCGAAGCAATCATCCAGGCCTGCCGTGATACCGGCGCCGAGGCCGTGCACCCCGGTTACGGCTTCCTGAGCGAGAACGTCGACTTCGCCCGCGCCCTGGAAGGGGCCGGCATCACCTTCATCGGCCCCGGTGTGGAATCCCTTAATGTCATGGGCGACAAGATCCGGTCCAAGAACCACGTGGCAGGCTTCGGCGTTCCCGTGGTGCCGGGCATTGCCAGGCCGGGCATGACCGACGCGCAGCTGGTGGAGGCCGCGGACGGCGTCGGCTTCCCGCTGCTCATCAAGCCCTCCGCCGGCGGCGGCGGGAAGGGCATGCACATCGTGGAGCGCCCCGGGGAACTCGAAGCCACGCTGGCCACGGCCCGGCGGGTTGCGGCGAGCGCCTTCGGTGACGACACCCTCTTCCTGGAGCGGTTGGTGCGCACGCCGCGGCACATAGAGGTCCAGGTCCTGGCTGACAACCACGGCAACGTCATCCACCTGGGCGAGCGCGAGTGCTCGCTGCAGCGGCGCCACCAAAAAGTCATCGAAGAAGCGCCGTCACCGCTGCTGGATTCACTGAACGACGGTGGTGCCACCCGTGCCAGGATCGGCGAGGCTGCCTGCCAGGCGGCCCGGAGTGTCCACTACAGCGGTGCCGGCACCGTGGAGTTCCTGGTCTCCGATGATGCCCCGGACGAGTTCTTTTTTATGGAGATGAACACCCGCCTGCAGGTGGAGCATCCGGTCACCGAAATGGTCACGGGCGTTGACCTGGTCGAATGGCAGGTCCGGATCGCCGCCGGTGAGGAACTGACCGTCCGCCAGGCCGACGTCGAACTTAACGGGCACGCGGTCGAAGCGCGCGTCTACGCGGAGATCCCGGAACGGAACTTCATGCCATCAGGCGGGGAGGTGGTGCTCCTGGACGAGCGGGGCACCACCTTCACGGCCTTCGAGGGCTTCCGTTCCTCCGCGACGGATGCTGCCGCGGACCCGGACATCCGGATCGACTCCTCGCTGGTGCAGGGACTGGAAATCTCCAGCGACTACGATCCCATGGTGGCCAAGGTGGTCGCCTGGGGCGCCGACCGGAAGGCTGCGCTGGCCAGGCTCGACACCGCCCTCGCCCGCTACACGGTGCTGGGGATCGAGACGAACGTTGAGTACCTTCGCCTGCTGATTACTGACGATGACGTCCGGGCAGGGCGCCTGGACACCGGCCTGATCGAGCGCAGGATGCCGCATTTCACCTTCCGCCGCGTGGGGGATACCGAGATCATCGCCGCTGCGATTCCGGAGTGGGTGCTGGCCGAGGGGCCGGCGAACGTGGGGTCCCCCTGGAACAGCATCACCGGTTGGCGGCTGGGGAGCCCGGCGCCCTGGACCAGGAGCTTTGGCGTCCCGGGCGGCGACATTGCCACGGTAGCGGTGACCTGGGTGAGCAACCTGGACCTCGGCCACGTTACGGCCCGGGTCAACGGGGGTCCAGAACACGACGTGACTGTCCTGGGACTGACCGGACAGGACGTGTTCCTGGCGATCGACGGCGAGCAGATGCGGTTCGCCCGGGGTTCCTCCCGCGAGGCGTCCCCGGCGACGGGGAATGCGCAGACCGTCTTCGTGGGCAACGGCGGCTGGTCGTGCCGGCTGGAAGTACTGACCCGGGAGTCACGGCTCGCCCGGGTGCTCGCCGCCATCCAGCGCGAGGAGGGCATCGCGGATCCGGAGGTCCGCTCGCCCATGCCGGGCACGGTGGTGTCCGTTGCCGTGGCCGACGGCGACCACGTGGCAGCCGGCCAGGTCCTCCTCTCCGTGGAAGCCATGAAGATGGAGCATCAGTTGGTCGCCGAAGTGGCCGGCACCGTACACATCAGCGTCAGGACGGGCGACCTGGTGAAGGCTGACCAGGTGCTGGCCACCATCCACGCAGAGACCAGTGATTCACTCACGGACACCATGACGGTCCCGGATCCGGACCCGCCCACGGTGCCGGACAACACTGACACAACAGGCACTGACAACACAGGCAAGGGAGCCTAGCCATGACAGATTTTGAACTCAGCGAGGAATACCAGGACCTCAGCGACACCGTCCGCGACTTCGCGGACAACGTGGTGGCCCCGGTGTCCGCCAAGCACGATGAGGAACACAGCTTCCCCTATGAAATCGTGAAGCAGATGGCAGACATGGGTCTCTTCGGGCTGCCGTTCCCTGAGGAATACGGCGGGATGGGCGGCGACTATTTTGCGCTCGCGCTCGCCCTCGAACAGCTGGGCCGGGTGGATCAGTCGGTGGCCATCACGCTTGAAGCGGGCGTCTCCCTGGGTGCCATGCCCGTCTACCGGTTCGGCACTGAATCCCAGAAGCAGGAGTGGCTGCCGGTGCTCGCTTCGGGTGAGGCGCTCGCAGGCTTCGGGCTCACCGAGCCGGAAGCCGGTTCCGACGCGGGCGGCACCAAGACCCACGCCCGGCGCGAGACCGCCGGCAGCAAGACCGAATGGGTGATCAACGGGAACAAGGAGTTCATCACGAACTCCGGTACCGACATCACGCGCCTGGTGACAGTCACAGCCGTCACTGGCGAGACGGAGCGCAAGGACGGGAGCATCAAGAAGGAGATCTCCACCATCCTGGTGCCCACCGACACCCCGGGGTTCAAGGCGGAAAAGGCCTATAACAAGGTGGGCTGGAACGCCTCGGACACGCATCCGCTGACCTTGAAGGACGTCCGTGTGCCGGAGGAAAACCTGCTCGGCGAGGAAGGCAGGGGCTACGCGAACTTCCTCTCCATCCTGGACGAGGGCCGGATCGCCATCGCCGCGCTCGCCACAGGAGCAGCGCAGGGCTGCGTGGACCTCTCGGTGAAGTACGCCAAGGAACGCAGTGCCTTTGGCCAACACATCGGCAAGCACCAGGCCATCGCGTTCAAGATCGCGCGGATGCAGGCCAGAGCCCACACGGCACGCCTGGCCTACTATGACGCCTCCTCAAGAATGCTCGCTGGTAAGCCGTTCAAGACGCAGGCGGCCATCGCTAAGATGGTCGCAGGCGAGGCAGCCATGGACAACGCGCGGGATGCCACCCAGGTGTTCGGCGGCTATGGCTTCATCAACGAATTCACCGTGGCACGCCACTACCGCGACTCCAAGATCCTTGAAGTGGGGGAGGGCACCACGGAGGTCCAGCTGATGCTGATCGCCCGCGAACTCGGACTGTAGCCGGCTGGAGAGGATCACTGATGATTAACAAGGTTGTTGCCAGCGCCGAGGAAGCCACAGCGGACATCCCGGACGGCGCGTCGCTCGCGGTGGGCGGGTTCGGCCTGTGCGGAATCCCCGTGGCCCTCATCGACGCCCTGCACCGGCACGGCACCAAGGATCTGGAGACCGTGAGCAACAACTGCGGCGTGGACGACTGGGGCCTCGGCGTCCTGCTTCGGGACGGCAGGATCCGGCGGACCGTCAGCTCCTACGTCGGCGAGAACAAGGAGTTCGCCCGCCAGTACCTCGCCGGTGAACTGGAGGTGGAGCTCACCCCGCAGGGAACCCTCGCAGAGAAACTCCGGGCCGGCGGAGCCGGAATCCCCGCCTTCTACACCAAGGCCGGCGTGGGTACCCAGGTGTCCGAGGGCGGGCTTCCCCAGAAGTACGACGCCGACGGCGGGGTTGCGATCGCCTCCGCACCCAAGGAGGTGCGGACTTTCAGCGGGGTTGACTACGTCCTGGAGGAGTCACTGACGCCCGATTACGGCCTGGTGCACGCATGGAAGGGCGACCGCCACGGCAACCTTGTCTTCCACGCCACCGCCATGAACTTCAACCCCCTCTGCGCGATGGCAGGCAGGATCACCGTGGCCGAAGTGGAGGAGCTGGTGGAACCGGGCGAGCTTGATCCGGAGCACGTCCATGTACCCGGCATCTTCGTCCAGCGCGTGGTGGTGGTGCCCGGCGGCGAGAAGCGGATTGAAAAGCGGACCGTGTCCCTGGCTGCCCCGGCCGGGGCCGGCCCGGCCACAGACACATCACAGGCAGGAGCGTAGCCATGGAGTCGAACAGCACGCAGGGAGCGCCTCCCCGCCCCGAAGCCGTCCGGCCCGAATACCGCCGTGCCGCCGTCGGGCATCCCGAGGGCACGAACCAGGACGCCAAAGGCTGGACCCGGAACGAACTGGCCGCGCGGGTGGCCCGGGAGCTCAGCAACGGGCAATACGTCAACCTGGGCATTGGCATGCCAACCCTGATCCCCAACTACATTCCCGCCGGTGTGGAAGTTGTCCTGCACTCGGAGAACGGGATCCTGGGCGTCGGGCCCTACCCGGCTGAGGACGCCGTGGACCCTGACCTGATCAACGCCGGCAAGGAAACCGTCACGGTCAACAAGGGCGCAGCCTTCTTCGACTCCGCGTCATCGTTCGGCATGATCCGGGGCGGGCACGTGGATGTGGCGGTGCTGGGCGCCATGGAAGTGGCGCAGAACGGCGACCTGGCCAACTGGATGATCCCCGGCAAGATGGTCAAAGGCATGGGCGGAGCCATGGACCTGGTTTTCGGCGCCAAGAAGGTGATCGTGATGATGGAACACGTTGACCGCAACGGCCGCCCCAAAATCGTGGAACAGTGCACGCTGCCGCTGACCGGCAAAGCCTGCGTGGACCGGATCATTACCGACCTCGCCGTGATCGATGTTGTCACCGAGGGCGGGCGGTCCCGCCTGGTGCTTCGCGAACTGGCGCCCAATGTGTCCGTCGAGGACGTCGCGGCGGCCACCGGGGCTGAGCTCTTCGAAGAGGACCAGGAACTCACTGTATGACGGGCCACCGCATCATTGAACAGCGGGGCCTGTACTTCGACGAGCTGGAGCAGGACGTTGTGTACGCGCACCGGCCCGGACGCACCGTGACGGAGGCGGACAACGTCCTCTTCACCACGCTCACCATGAATACCCAGGCCCTGCACCTTGACGCAGCCTGGAGCGCAGGCCAGCCTTTCGGCCAGCGGCTGGTCAACTCCATGTTCACGCTGTCCACCGTGGTGGGGCAGTCCGTGTCGCAGCTGACCCAGGGCACCATCATCGCCCAACTGGGCCTGACTGATGTGTCCTTTCCGCACCCGCTATACCACGGCGACACGCTTTACACAGAGACCGTGATCCAGCAGAAGCGGCTCTCGGAATCACGGCCCGGCCAGGGGATTGTGACCATGCAGCACACAGGCCGAAACCAGGACGGCACCGTGGTGGCCCTGGCAACCCGGAGCTGCCTGATGTGGACCCGCGAGGCCCACGCCGTGCGCCCGGCACAACCATAAAAGGGGAGCGGGCAGGGCATCGGAAAGGGGACAATGTCCGTATGACATTTGTGATGGGCCCCGCCCTCTTGTTCTGCCCCGCCGACCGTCCCGAGCGCTACCAGAAGGCAGCCGAACGCGCCGACGCCGTCATCCTGGATTTGGAAGACGCCGTGGCTCCCGCGGACAAGCAGCGGGCCCGCGGCGCGATCCTCGCCCAGCTCGGTGCCGCCGGTGACGGACCCGAGCTGGACCCCAGCCGGACCATCGTCCGCCTCAATCCGGCCGGCACTGAAGAGTTCGAAAAGGACCTGCATTGCCTGGCACATACGCCGTACCGGACGGTGATGCTGGCCAAAGCCGAGAGCGCCGGGCAGCTGGAAGCACTCAAGGACTTCCACGTCATTGCCCTGTGCGAAACCGCCGCGGGAATCCTCAACGCACCCGCCATCGCCGCTGCACCAAATGTGGTGGCACTGATGTGGGGCGCAGAGGACCTGCTCGCGTCCCTGGGCGGAACCTCCTCAAGAAAGAGCGACGGCGGCTACCGCGCCGTGGCAATGCACGCCCGGTCCGCGGTACTTGTGGCCGCCCGCGCCTTCGGGAAGGAAGCCGTGGACGCTGTCTACGTCAACATCCCGGACCTTGACGGGCTCGCTGTGGAGGCTGCCGACGCCGTGGCCTCAGGGTTTGGCTCCAAGGCGTGCATCCACCCCACGCAGGCGAACGTGGTCCGCGGCGCTTATGCCCCATCCGAGGTCGACGTTACCGCTGCCCAGGAACTGTTGCGGGCCGCCGCCGCGGCAGGGTCCGGGGTCTTCCAATTCAACGGCAAGATGATCGACGGCCCCATCCTCAAGCACGCGGAAGCCACGCTCCGCAGGGCCGGAACCCACGCCTGAACCACACGCGTGAGGAACCAGCACGCGTGAGTCACAGCGTCTGATTGCGGTCACCGCGTCTTACTTACGGTTGCGGCCTGATTACCGTCGCCGCCCGCGGGAACCGCGGGGGGACAACGGCGGAATGGCCTCATACAAAAGGGTCCTGACCCACCGCTCACCGGTTTCCCGAAACTCATTCCGGGTGGCGAAGCGATACAGGTAACTGTGGACGCGCACCCAACGCGGCGGTTCGCCGTCGAACGGGTCCTCGCGAAGAAGCAGCAGGGTCCGGGGATCAGCCTCGAGGAGCTTGCCGAGGAAGGCATAAAACCACTCCTCGTGGACCGTGCGCAGCGGCAGGAACCACATCAGCCAGTCCAGCCGCAGGTGGTAGGGCGCCCACTGCCGCGGCAGCCGGCGCACGTCGCCGGGCTTGCCCTTGAATGCGTACTCGCGCCAGTCAGCCGTGTCGTCAGGTTCAGCGGCCAGGGTGCCTTCGACAACGATCTCGATGCGCTGCTTCGTCACGGTGCCGAAGGCGCCGTAGGTGTTGACCAGCTGCCAGCGGTTGAAGCTGGCATTCATCAGCTGCCCCCTGGAGATGAGGTTCCGCACCGGCCAGTAGCTCAGGACCACCAGCAGCAGCGTCGCCGCGACGGTGATGGCAAGCCAGTACGGCGGATTCCCGCGACTTCCCGCCGCAGGGTGCCAGTCCAGGGGCAGGAAGGGGAACACGGCATGGGCAACGGGGTCGCTGACCGCGGCGAAGGCCAGCACAATGGCGATCCAGTTCAGCCACGCAAAGTTGCCGCTGGCCACCAGCCACAGCTGGGTGAAGATCACGATGCCGGCGGCGATGCTGGCAATGGGCTGCGGGGCGAACAGGAAAAACGGCACGACCAGTTGCGCGAAGTGGTTTCCCAGCACTTCCAGCCGGTGGAAGGGTTTGGGCAGCAGATGCGCCTGCCGGCTCAAGGGACCAGGCATCGGCTGGGTCTCGTGGTGGTAGTACAGCGCTGTCAGGTCACGCCATTCCCGGCCGCCGCGGATCTTGATCATGCCGGCGCCGAACTCCAGGCGGAACACCAGCCAGGCCACCAGGATCAGTATGGTGCGGGGCGGTTCCGTCTGGTCTGAGCCGAGGAACGCGACGGTGAAGCCGGCTTCCAGAAGCAGCATTTCCCAGCCGAAGCCGTAGAACGTCTGGCCCACGTTGACGATCGACATATAAAGCAGCCACAGGGCCAGGAAGGCCAGCAGAGGCACCCACGGCGGCCCGAGCTGCGGGACACCTGCAACCAGCAGCGCCGAAATGGCCAGTCCCGCTGTGCAAACCCATCGCAGAAGCTGGTCCGAGTAGCGCCACCGGAAGAGCGTGGGCCGGCGCCTGACGCTGAACCCCTCCAGGTACCGCGGAACGGGGAGGAGCCCGTGTTCGCCAAGCAGCGCCGGGAACTGGTTCAGGGACGACAGGAACGCCACAAAGTACAGCGCGGCGATGCCTCGCTGCAGCACCTGCCGCGCGAACTCGTAGTCCGGAGCATCGAACCAGGAAACCCAGTCCACGCACTCCACGTTACGCCTGGCCGTTCCCGGCTCCTAGATCAGGCAGATCCGGGAAAGGACCAGGGGTGCGGGATACTTAAGCCATGCAGCCACGCAGAATCGTCCTCCTCGGATCCACCGGTTCCATCGGCACCCAGGCGATTGACGTCGTCGACGGCGCCCCGCACCTCTTTGAGGTAGTGGCACTTAGTGCAGGCGGTGGAAACCTGGAGCTGCTCGCCCGACAGGCTGTCCACACAGGCGCTGCCGCCGTCGGTATCGCTGCCGGCGATCCCCGGCAGCTGCAGGAGCTGATCACCGATGCTGCCCGCCTTGCCGGGCGGCAGGACTACCGTCCGGAGATCATCGCTGGCCCGGACGCTTCGGCGCGCATCGCAGCGATGGACGCGGATGTGGTCCTCAACGGCATCACCGGCTCCATCGGCCTGGCTCCCACGCTGGCCGCGCTGAGATCCGGTGCCACTTTGGCCCTGGCCAACAAGGAATCGCTGATCGTGGGCGGTGCGCTGGTCAAAGCCGCGGCGCGTGAGGGCCAGATCGTCCCGGTGGACTCCGAGCATTCGGCCATTGCCCAGTGCCTGCGCTCCGGCTCAGCGGCCGAGGTGGAGAAACTCATCCTCACGGCATCGGGAGGCCCGTTCCGCGGACGCACGCGGGAGCAGCTGCACGGCGTTTCCCCGCAGGAAGCCCTGGCACACCCCACCTGGGACATGGGCCTGATGGTCACCACCAATTCGGCCACCTTGGTCAACAAGGGCCTTGAGCTGATCGAAGCCCATCTGCTGTTTGACGTACCGCTGGACCGCATCGACGTGGTGGTCCACCCGCAGTCGGTGGTCCACTCCATGGTCCAGTTCGTTGACGGGTCCGTTATCGCGCAGGCCTCGCCGCCGGACATGCGCCTGCCCATCGCCCTGGGGATCGGCTGGCCGGACAGGGTGCCGAAAGCGGCGTCCCCGTGTGACTGGACCCAGGCCACCAGTTGGACCTTCGAACCGCTGGACACCGCCGCGTTCCCGGCCGTGGACCTGGCCAAGGATGCCGCCAAGCAGGGGAGCACGTACCCTGCAGTCTTCAACGCGGCCAACGAGGAAGCAGTCATGGCCTTCCACTCAGGACGCATCCGCTTCACCGAAATCGTGGACATCATTGACGCTGTCCTCAGCGAACACCCAGGATCCTCGGAGCTGACCCTTGAGTCAGTGCTGGATGCTGAAGACTGGGCACGAACACGCGCCCACGAACGTTTGGCAGTAAGCAGTCTCTAGGAAGCAGCAGATCCACGCATGAGCCCCATCCTCCTTTTTATCCTCGGCGTCGTCTTTGTGGCGATCGGCATCGCTGTGTCCATTGCGCTCCACGAAGTGGGGCACCTGGTGCCCGCCAAGCTGTTCAAAGTACGCGTCACCAAGTACATGATCGGCTTCGGCCCCACCCTGTGGTCAAAGCGGAAGGGCGAGACCGAATACGGTGTGAAGGCGATTCCGCTGGGCGGCTACGTGTCCATGATCGGGATGTACCCGCCCAACAAGGAAGACGGAACCGTCCGGCCCTCCAGCACCGGTATGTTCCAGACCTTGGCCACGGAGGCCCGCTCCATGGCCCACGAGGAGGTTGGCCCGGAGGACGGGAACCGGGTGTTCTACCGCCTGCCGGTCTGGAAGAAAATCATCGTGATGCTGGGCGGTCCGGTCATGAACCTGCTGATCGGCGTGGTGCTGACCGCTGTCCTGCTGATGGGCTTCGGTGTGGCCACGGCCACCACCACCATCTCCGATGTGTCCAAGTGCCAAGTGGCCGCTGGCCAGACGGTGGATCCCAATTCGCCCGACTGCCAGCTGACTCCCGCTGCGGCTGCCGGGCTCCTGCCGAATGATGTGGTCACCTCCTTTGACGGGAAAGCCGTCAGCAGCTGGGACCAGCTGACGGAGTGGATCCGTGCGTCCGCGGGCAGGGAAGTCGCCATCACGGTGGAGCGCGACGGCGGACCGGTGACCACCACGGTGACCCCGGTGCTGTCCGCCCGGCCCGTTGTGGGTGTCGACGGACGCCAGGCCAAGGACGACGCCGGCAATCTGCTGTACCAGGACGTAGGCTTCCTGGGCATCGGCGCGCAGACCGAACTGGTGGCCCAGCCGGCGTCGTCCGTCCTGCCCATGGCTGGGGAGAACATCAGGCAGGTGGCCGGAGTTGTCCTCAACCTGCCCGCCAGGGTGGTGGGCGTGGCCAAGGCGGCCTTCAGCGAGGAGGAGCGCGATCCGAACGGGCCCATCAGTGTTGTGGGCGTCGGACGCGTGGCCGGTGAAGTCGCGGCCATGGAAGAGGTGCCCGTTCAGTCCCGTCTGGCCGCGCTGGTGGGACTGCTGGCCGGGCTCAATTTTGCGCTCGCGGTCTTCAACCTGATCCCGCTGCTGCCACTTGATGGCGGGCATGTGGCCGGAGCGCTGTACGAGGGTGCACGGCGCCGGGTGGCCAAGCTGTTCGGCAAACCGGACCCGGGAGCTTTCGACATCGCCAAATTGCTTCCCGTGACCTATGTGGTGGCCACTCTGCTGATGGGGATGAGCGCGCTGCTGATCTACGCCGACATCGTGAAGCCGGTGAACCTCTTCGGCTGAGAAGTCTCCCGCTGCCTGATTCCGCCATGGAGAAGGGTGAACGAAAAATGAACCCGCCGAACATCAGCCGCTGGATCCGGGCAGGGTTGTGGACGCTGGCGGCCGCCTGGCTCGTCACGGCGTGGTCCTCGCTGGAGCCACAGCCGGACCAAGCCAAGGACCCGGAAGCCTGGGCCCGATTTGTCAGCGCTGACTCGTACCAGGTCGGCCATCTGCTGGGCAGCACTGGCGGAACTATCCTCGCCATTTTCGGGGCATTAGCCCTGGGCTGCTGCCTGGCCGGCACCCGGGTGGGAGGCCTGGCGTTGACAGCCATGGTCACCGCCGCCGCCGGTACGGCGTTGCTGCTTGTGCCGGCCGTGATTTCCACGTTCGCCACCCCCGCCATAGGGAAGGCCTACCTGGCCGGAAACCCGGACGTGATGCAGTTGGAATTCCCGGCGTCAATGACCGGGGCGTTCCTGCTTGGCCTGCTGCTGGCATTCGTGGGCAACGTCCTGCTGGGGATCGCGGTATGGCGTTCCCGCCTGCTGCCGCGGTGGGCGGGGGCGCTCTGGGCTGGCGGCGCCGTGCTGTTCTACGTCCTCGGTGTGGTCCTGGGACAGGCCACCACGGGAAGCAGCCTGCCAACCCAGAGCGCCGGTGCCCTGCTGATGGGAGCTGCCGCGGTATGGATCGCGTGGACGGCAACCTGGCGGTCTGCGGATGCGCCGGTCGCGCGTAGGGGGAACACCGGCTGATTCCGTTATATCAGCCTATTTTGGCTGATATTTGATAATCAGCTATACGTGATTGATTATCCGTGGCCACCTGCGTACGGTTAGGGCATGTATGTACTGACCATTGACCAACGCGGCAGTACCACGGATGTGGACCGGGTTCCAGGCCTGATCTCCGCTTTGCGCAGCCTCACCCCGGCCCCCTTCGAGCGTTCGGTGGGAGATGAGCTCCAGGGTGTTGTGGAACATGCCGCGGATGTGGTGGAGATAGCCCTCCATGCTCTCAGGGACGGCCACTGGTATGTCGGGATCGGGATCGGCACGGTGCTGCTCGCTCCCGGCGCAAGCCCCAGAGAGGGGACCGGGAACGGCTTTGTGGCAGCACGCAAGGCAGTGGAACTGGCCAAAGGTGCGGCGGCCCAAGTGCCATTGTCGGTGGTGCCCGGCAGTATGGGACGTGGCCGGGACACCCCTCCCGACGCCGGGGAAGGAGCCATGAGCAGTGCGAATGCCCAGGCGGTGCTCCGCCTGATGGGGCGCGTGGTGCAGCAACGCACCCCGGCGCAGTGGCGCGTAGTGGACCGGTTGCGCGCACTCCAGGACGGCGAGGGAGGTCACGGCAGCCAGAAGCACGTGGCCCGCCAGCTGGGGATAACCGAACAATCGGTGAGCCGCGCCGTGCTCCGGTCCGGATGGCCGGAAGAATCGGCGGCCCGGCCGGCGGCGGCCATGCTCCTGGAGTACGCCCACGCCCAGATCCTGGAGCCTTCCCGATCGCTGGCACTGCGCACTACTCCGGCGCAGGGCACCCCAACCAAAGGAAACCGGTGAACGCACTCTGGATTGCAGTGGCCCTCCTGGTGGCTGGCTTTGCTGGCTGGCCAGTGACCGCGCTGGTCTTCCGGTTGGCCAGAACCATCGATGACAAAGCCGACGCAGCCGGGAAGGCACGCCGTGCAGCCGGCGATGGGTCCGCCCAGGATCCGTCAGCCGATGTCACTGTGGACACCTTGCCGGCAGCGCCTGCGTCTGTCGCGCCGGCGGGGGCGGATGACCAGGAACGCGGGCAAACCGTGGACGGGGAGCTGACAGCGCGTGGCGGCCAGCCGCCGTCGGACGCCACCCACCCGGCACCCGCCGTACCCGGGCAGGCGGTTCCGGCGCCTGCAGTTCCGGGGCAGCGGATCCTGCGCGGCGGGGCGATCATCGGAGTCCTTGAACGCCTGGGCGTGTGCCTGGCCATCCTGACGGGACAGCCGGTGGCCATTGCCTACATCGTGGCCATTAAGGGGCTGGGCAGGTTTGCCGAACTGAAGGAAACACCGGTGGCTGCGGAACGGTTCATCATCGGCACACTCACGTCGATGCTGTGGGCGGCCGGCACCGGAGCGATCGTGAAGGTGATCTTCCTGCAGTAAGTGCCGGATCGGCGCCAGCCCGCCCCGGGGGATAGGGTGTCCTTATGACTGTTTTTGCCGTTGAGTATGTGTACGCCGCCGATTCCTCCGCCGCCCGTGATGAACACCGCCCTGCGCACCGCGCCTGGCTGGCCGGCCTGGCGGAAGACGGCCAGTTGCTGACCAGCGGACCTTACGGTGACGGGGCAGGTGCCCTGCTGATCTTCAAGGTCCAGGACGAAACCCAGCTTAACCACCTGCTCAAGCAGGACCCCTTCGCCACCGCCGGGACTATCGCCGGTATCCGGTCAACCGAATGGACTCCCGTGATCGGCCTCCTGGCCCCGCACGCGTCCTGATTCCCGGACCTCTTTCCCTCCCGAAATACCTACCCAAGGAGTCCATGTGACCTCGGTCAGCCTGGGAATGCCGTCAGCACCGCCGCCTGTCCTCGCCCCCCGGCGTAAGACGCGCCAGATCAAGGTGGGCTCGGTTGGAGTCGGCTCGGACTCGCCCATCAGCGTGCAGTCCATGACCACCACCCCCACCACGGACATCAACGCCACCCTCCAGCAGATCGCGGAACTGACCGCGTCGGGCTGTGACATTGTGCGCGTCGCCTGCCCGTCAGCCGATGATGCGGAAGCACTGCCGATCATCGCGCGCAAGTCCCAGATCCCCGTCATCGCGGACATCCACTTCCAGCCCAAGTACGTCTTCGCGGCAATTGAAGCCGGCTGTGCGGCAGTGCGCGTGAACCCCGGCAACATCCGCAAGTTCGATGACCAGATCAAGGAAATCGCCCGCGCCGCCAAGGACCACGGCACGTCCATCCGCATCGGCGTCAACGCCGGTTCGCTCGAGCCGGGCATCCTCAAGAAATACGGCAAGGCAACACCGGAAGCCCTCGTTGAGTCGGCCGTCTGGGAAGCGTCGCTGTTCGAGGAGCACGGATTTCACGATTTCAAGATCTCCGTCAAGCACAATGACCCCGTCATCATGGTGGCGGCCTACGAAATGCTGGCCGAAAAGGGTGACTGGCCCCTGCACCTGGGCGTCACCGAAGCAGGGCCGGCCTTCCAGGGGACCATCAAGTCCGCCACAGCATTTGGGGCACTCCTGGCCAAGGGCATCGGCGACACCATCCGCGTTTCCCTCTCCGCTCCGCCGGTGGAGGAAATCAAGGTGGGCAATCAGATCCTTCAGTCCCTGAACCTGCGCCCGCGCAAGCTGGAAATCGTCTCCTGCCCGTCCTGCGGCCGCGCCCAGGTGGACGTCTATACCCTTGCCGAGCAGGTCACCGCCGGCCTGGAAGGCATGGAGATCCCGCTGCGGGTCGCCGTGATGGGCTGCGTCGTGAACGGGCCCGGGGAAGCCCGTGAAGCCGACCTCGGCGTGGCCTCCGGCAACGGCAAGGGCCAGATCTTTGTGAAGGGCGAAGTCATCAAGACTGTGCCTGAGAGCGAGATTGTTGAGACACTGATCGAAGAGGCCATGCGCATTGCTGAGGAGATGGGGGAGGCCGATGGCGAAGATGCTGTCAAAGGTAGCCCCGTGGTTAGCGTCTCATAAACAAGGCGCCGATCCGGAGGGGGTCACCGTCCGTGCACTTTCGGGCGCGGACACCCCTGCCCTGCGGCGCCTTGCGCTGCAGGACCCGGTGGCCAATGTGTTCATTCTTGCCCACCTCCGGGCCGTAGGGTCGGCGGCTCCCACCACCGGCGGCGCCGCTGTGTTGGGCGTGTTCGACGACGGCATCCTGCTGGGTGCGTGCTGGGCTGGAGCCAACCTGGTCCCGGTCGAGCTGGACCCCGGGTTTGCCGGGCTGATCGCAGAAGCGGCCAGCGCGTCCGGCCGCCGCTTTGCCTCTGCGTTCGGCCCGGCAGACTCAGTCCTTGCCCTCCATGCTGAGTTGGCGGAGCTGGGGCATGCGGCCCACGAGGTGCGGGACGAACAGCCGCTGATGACCCTTTGTGGGCCGCCGTCAGTGGAGCCGAACGCCGATCTCGAGTTGGGCCGGCTGGCCGATTTTGACCGCATCCTCCCTGCCTGCGCCGCCATGTTCGAGGAAGAAGTGGGCTACTCACCGTTCCTCGGCGGCAAGGAGTTCTACAGCCGCCGCGTGGAGGGCCTGATCCGGCAGGGCCATTCGCTCGCGCATGTCAACGCTTCCGGTGACGTGGTGTTCAAAGCCGAGCTCGGAGCAGTCACAGCCGACGTCACGCAGATCCAGGGCGTCTGGATGAACCCCGGCTACCGGGGCCAGGGTTTGAGCGCGGGCTACATGGCAGCAGTGGTGGAGAAAGCCCGTACCTTGGCTCCTGTGACCAGCCTCTATGTCAACGGCTTTAACCTCCGCGCGCGGTCCACGTACGAGCGCGTGGGTTTCCGCCAGGTCGGCACGTTCGCTACGGTCCTGTTCTAGCATGCGGGTCGTGTTCCAGCTTCCGGCTTGGTCGGCTGTCAGCTCAACAATCAAATAGTGCTGCACGTCCGGGGCTAACCCGCCTGAAGGGGCCATCAACACCTTCGAATGGAGAAACCCCTTGTCAATGTGCCCGCCATCACATAGGTTCGATCTAGCTGCGCTGGAGTGGGTGGGCAGTCTCACCAGTCCTCACCAGTACCTATGCGTCAACGGCAGTAGAGCCACGCCCGAATGCAATGACCAACCGTTTACGGCCAGGGGCTTTGTATTCGAGGGCGTGGCTCTATCGCGTCCCCGGCCTTTCGGCAGGCTCTTGGGGGCTGGCTTGTGATTCCACCGGAGGGCGGGGGCTTCCCCCGCAGAGGACGGCGTGGATTGCCGGTAGATTAGTACCCAGACGAATTGCCCGGCTCTGCTTCTAAGCAGCCATTCCCCAGAAACGGATACCCGCCCGTGGTCACAAGACTGTCCCAGCTTTTCCTGCGCACCCTGCGTGAAGATCCCGTCGACGCCGAGGTGGCCAGCCACCGGCTTCTGGTCCGCGCCGGCTACATCCGGCGCGCGGCGCCCGGCATCTACACCTGGCTGCCGCTCGGGCTCAGCGTGCTGCGCAAGGTCGAAGCCGTCGTCCGCGAAGAAATGGCGGCGATCGGTGCCCAGGAAGTGCACTTCCCGGCCTTGCTGCCGCGGGAACCCTATGAGGCCACCAACCGCTGGACAGAATATGGCGAAGGCCTGTTCCGGCTCCAGGACCGCAAGGGTGCCGACTATCTGCTGGCCCCCACGCATGAGGAGATGTTCACCCTCCTGGTGAAGGACCTGTACTCCTCGTACAAGGACCTGCCGCTGAGCCTCTACCAGATCCAGAACAAGTACCGCGATGAGGCGCGGCCCCGCGCGGGCCTGCTGCGCGGCCGCGAGTTCATCATGAAGGATTCCTACTCCTTCGACATCGACGACGCCGGGCTGGACGCCAGCTACGCTGCGCACCGCGGAGCCTACATCCGCATCTTCGAGCGGCTGGGCCTGGAGGTCATTCCGGTCGCGGCCACCGCCGGTGCCATGGGTGGCTCCAAGAGCGAAGAATTCCTGCACCCCACCGAGGTCGGCGAGGACACTTTCGTGCGTTCGGCTGGCGGATACGCAGCCAACGTCGAGGCAGTCACCACCGTGGTGCCCGCCGACATCGACTTCAGCGACGCCCCCGCCGCCGAGGTCCTTGACACTCCGGATACCCCCACCATCGACACGCTGGTGGCATCCGCCAATGTGCTCGCCCCCCGCCCCGAGGCCGACGGCGGCGCCTGGACTGGCGCTGACACCCTCAAGAACGTTGTCCTCGCCGTCACCCTGCCCACCGGTGAACGCCAGCTTGTGGTCATCGGCCTGCCTGGTGACCGCGGTGTGGACCTGAAGCGCGTGGAAGCCAACATTGGGTCCTTCCTGCCCATCGCCGGCGAGATTGGCCTGGAAGCCGCCAACGACGACGACCTGAAGAAGCAGCCCCTCATCGTCAAGGGCTACCTGGGTCCTGGCCTGACCCTGGACGAGCCCCTGTTGGGCACCGAAAGCGCAACCAAGCTCCTGTACCTCGTGGATCCGCGCGTTGTCAGCGGCACTGCCTGGATCACGGGCGCCAATGAGGCAGGCAAGCACGTGTTCGGCCTGGTGGCCGGACGCGACTTCAGCTGGGACGGCGTCATCGAGTGCACTGACGTCCGCGAAGGCGATCCCGCCCCGGACGGATCCGGTCCGCTGGAAATCGCCCGCGGCATCGAGATGGGCCACATCTTCCAGCTCGGACGCAAGTACGCGGCAGCCCTCGACCTCAAGGTCCTGGACCAGAACGGCAAGCAGGTGGTGGTCACCATGGGTTCCTACGGCGTCGGTGTCACCCGTGCCGTTGCTGCCCTGGCCGAATCCAACCACGACGACAAGGGCCTGACCTGGCCTCGCAGCGTCGCCCCCGCCGATGTCCACGTGGTGGCCGTGGGCCGCGGCGAGGAAATCTTCGCAGCCGCCGAGAAGCTGGCCCTCGAACTGGAGGCCGCCGGCCTGGACGTTATCTATGATGACCGCCCCAAGGTGTCCCCGGGCGTTAAGTTCGGCGACGCCGAACTGGTAGGCGTCCCCACCATCCTGGCCGTAGGCCGGGGCCTGGTGGACGGCGTCGTCGAGATCAAGGACCGCCGAAGCGGCGAAGCGGAGAACGTGGCCGTGGACAAGGCCGTTGACTACGTGGTCACCGCAGTCCGTAGCTGATGCTGCGCCTTTCTCGGTAATGGTTTCCGGGTTCGAGTCGATCCAGCTCGCCACCATCATCCTGATTGTGGTGGCTGGATTCGCTGCCGGCTGGGTGGATGCGGTGGTGGGCGGCGGCGGGCTGCTCCAGCTGCCCGCCCTGCTGCTGGTCCCCGGAATCACTCCGGTCCAGGCCCTGGCCACCAACAAAATGGGCTCGATTTTCGGGACCACCACCAGTGCGGTGACGTACTACGGGCGGATCAAACCCGACCTTCGGACTGCCGTTCCCATGGCTGTGATCGCCCTGGCCGGCAGCTTCGGCGGCGCGGTGCTGGCGGCTACGCTGCCGGCGAGTGTCTTCAAGCCAATCATCGTGGCCGCACTGGTGGCCGTCGCACTTTTCACGGCGCTGAAACCCAACGTCGGCGACATCACCCTGTTGCGCCACGACGGCCGCACGCACTACGTCGTGGCATGCCTGATCGGGGCGGTGATCGGTTTTTACGACGGCCTCATCGGCCCGGGCACCGGCTCCTTCCTCGTCATTGCCCTCGTCTCCGCCATGGGCTACGCCTTCCTTGAGGCCAGCGCGAAGGCCAAGATCGTGAACATGGCCACCAACGCCGGCGCCCTGCTGTTCTTCCTGCCTCACGGCTCACTGCTCTGGGGCGTCGGCCTGGTGCTGGGACTCTCCAACATGGCGGGCGGCTACCTCGGGGCACGGACCGCGGTCAAGCAGGGAAGCAAATTCATCCGGGTGGTGTTCCTGCTTGTAGTAGGCGCCCTGATCATCAAACTCGGCTTCGACGTCTGGCAGGAAAACTTCGCCTGACAGGGGGTAGGGGCAGGCCTCGCAGGCCCAAGCGGCCGGGCGTACCATGCTGGTATGTCCGCAGGCGGCCAACCCTATTCCGAAGCATTGTCAGCCGCGGCCCGTCGCGCGGCCGATTGGCTGGAGAGCCTGCCCCAGCGGCATGTGGGACCGGCCAAAAGCGCCCACGACCTTGCAGCAGACTTCGGCGGACCTCTCCCCGCTCAAGGCCTGCCAGCCGCAGCCGTGGTGGAGTATTTGGCGGACAAAGCCGAACCCGGACTGATGGCCATGCCCTCCGGCCGGTTCTTCGGCTGGGTGATCGGCGGGACGCTGCCTGCCGCCCTGGCTGCCGACTGGCTGGTCAGCGCGTGGGACCAGAACGCGGTGCTCCGGGTCTCCGCGCCTGCCATGGCGGCCATCGAGGACGCTGCCGGGCGCTGGCTCGTTGACCTCCTGGGCCTCCCGGACGAATCCGACGTCGGTTTTGTCACCGGCGCCACGATGGCCAACTTCGCCGGCTTGGCCGCCGCACGCTGGAGCCTGCTCGCCGACGCCGGCTGGGACCCGGACCGCGACGGACTTTTCGGTGCACCGCGCATCCGCTGTCTCGTCGGCCAGGAACGCCACGACTCGGTCGATCTGGCCCTGCGCTACTTGGGGCTGGGGAGACCGGTGACCGTGCCGTCGGACCGGCAGGGCAGGATCCTTACCGACGGGCTCGACCGGCAGCTGTCCGCAGGATCCGGTCCCGCCCTCGTATGCCTGCAGGCCGGGAATCTGCATTCGGGAGCATTCGATCCCTTCGTCGAGGCCGTCGGCGTCGCGAAGGCCCACGGCGCCTGGGTCCACGTGGACGGGGCCTTCGGGCTCTGGGCCGCTGCCGTGCCTGAACTAGCCGCGCTGACCGCTGGAATGGACCTCGCGGACTCGTGGGCCAGCGACGCGCACAAGACCCTCAACGTTCCCTACGACTGCGGTATAGCGGTGGTTAGGGACGCCGCAGCCTTGCGCTCGGCCATGGGCGTGCAAGCCAGCTATCTGATCCGGGCCGCTGACGGTGCGGCCGACCCGCTTGAAAAAGTCCCGGAGCTCTCACGCCGGGCCCGCGGCGTGCCAGTGTGGGCGGCGCTGAGATCACTCGGACGGGAGGGCGTGGCGCACCAGGTCCGTGAGCTGGTGCTGCGCGCCGGTCAACTGGCGGAGCAGCTCGCCGCACTCGAGGGCATCGAGGTGCTCAACGACGTCGATTACACGCAGGTGTCACTGGCGTTCGGCGATGATGCCACCACCAGAGCCGTGACGGCGCGGGTGATCGCGGACGGCAAGGTCTGGATGTCCGGTTCGCACTGGCAGGGCAAGGACGTCCTGCGCGTCTCGGTGAGTAACTGGAGCACGGATGCGGACGACGTCGGGACTGCCGTTGAGGCGGTCAGCTCAGCTTTCGCGGCGGTGCGGGCTGCCGGCTGACTGGGCTGGACTTGGCTGCCGGCTGACTGGGCTGACATGCCGGCGGCCGGGAGCGGAGAGCCTTCGGTCAGTGGTCCGCCCCGCCCGGTTGGGAACTGCCCGGCTCGGGGAGGTCGTGCGCGGCGGGCAGGCCCTCAAGGGTCCGGCCGGCAAGCGTGCTTGCCACCCACAGCGACCTGGCCAGATCGCCCTGATGGCCTCGCCGGCACGCGTACCAGAGAGCGTTCTGCACTTCCCGTGCCACCGCCCACTGACGTGCAGCCTCGGAATCAAGGCCCGCTGCGGCGCTGAAGTCGAGGCAGCGCTGCCTCAACCCTGCGGCCGGATTGCTCCGCGGCAGGTCACCCAGACGGTTCCATAACAACGGTGCCACCGCGAACTCGGGTTCGCCGATCATGGGCTGCGGATCGATTGCCACGAAGCTCAACCCGTCCGGCCCGCCGGCGCCGTCCGCAGCGGATGCGGCGGGCCGGGCCAGGATATTCAGGAAGTGGAAGTCGGTGTGGACCAGGACGTCCCGGCCTGCGCGACGGCCCACGGCCCCGCGGGTCTGGCAGACTTCCAGGGCGGCTTCGAGCAGCCAGCGCGGGAAGGGCCTGCCTTGCTGCTCCCAGTCGGCGGGCAAGTCATCGCTCCACTGTTCTGCCCGCCCGGCGATGTGGTCGAACTCCTGCCATGCGGGCCGTTCGTCGGGCTGGAGGCTTAGCTGCCGCATGAGGCTGCCCCAGACAGCAGCCGCCTCATCCAGCGGCACAGTCTGCAGCGAGCAGTCCGGATCCAGCCGTTCGAGGAGCATGGCGCACGTTCCGGCGTCGGACTCCAACAAACGCACGGCGCCGGCTCCGCCCCATAAGGCCAGGGCGTGGCGTTCGGCCTTGGCCTCGTCGTGGGGAAAGGCGACCTTGAGGGCGGCCGGTGTCCCGTCCCGCAGACGGACAGGAACCACCACGCCGCCCTGGCCATGCCAGGGGGTTGCGCCAGCTGCCAGGTCGACCGCCAACTCCCAGTGCTCCAACCGCCCCTGGATCAGTCCGGGAAGGGAGGCTAGCCATGCCCGGCCTGCGCTGTCTTGGCCGTAGCGCATGCTGAGGGCCGGCGGGATCGGCACAACGCTCTGGAGGCTCACAGGACGCCACTTGCCCCGAGCAGGCTGCCGATGGAAAACGTGGCAACCAGCGCCAGGGCTCCGCCCACCACCACCCTGACAGCGGCCCGCCACTTCGAACCGCCGCCGATCCAGGCGCCCAGGGCCCCGGTAGCGGCGAGGGCAACCAGTACGGCTGCGAAGGTCAGCGGGACGCGGATGTTCTCGGGTGGCAGCAGGATGGCGAGCATGGGCAGGATGGCGCCCGCCACGAAGGAGACAGCGGACGCCAGTGCGGCATGCCACGGGCTCACGATGTCGGTCTCATCGATGTTCAGTTCGGCCGACAGATGTGCTCCGAGGGCGTCGTGGGCCGTCAGCTCCCTGGCCACCGTCCGGGCGGTGTCCGCGCTGAGGCCTTTGCACTGGTAAATGGCAGCGAGTTCCTCGAGTTCGTCCTCCGGCTGCTCCTGCAGTTCCCGGCGTTCCTTCTCGATCAGGGCTTCCTGGCTGTCCTTCTGGCTGCTGACAGACACGTATTCACCCAGGGCCATGGAGACCGCGCCGCCCACCAGGCCGGCGGTGCCAGCCACGAGGATGGGCCCCGACTGGGTGGTGACGCCGGCCACGCCCACCACGATCGCCGCCACGGAGACGATGCCGTCATTGGCGCCCAAAACGCCGGCGCGGAGCCAGTTCAGGCGCTGCGCGACGTCGTTTTGGTGGGGTTCGTTCTCGTGAAAGGCGGGGGCGCCTGCTCTGTCCATTCCTCCAGCAAATCATTAGTGCAGGTGGCTGGCCACTGTGCGCGGGTTGCGCGATGAGTTTTCGGCCCCGGGAGCTGCCTCAGGGCTGCCGGGAGCTGGTGGGACCTGGGCCTTGCGTGGGCGCTGTCCCGGGCAGCTCCGGAAGGCGCGATTCGTCCACGGTCACGCCGGGAACCGGGCCAGCCGAGGCACCCCAGTGAACCGTCCTGCGGGCTGCCGACTGAAGGGCGGACAGTGCCCATGCCCGTTCGGGTCCGTCGCTCAGGGCAATGACATCGCCGTAGACCGCGAGGGCACCGGCCTCCATTGTGCCCAGGGCGGCTGCCGGACCTGACAGGAACGCCTGGTCCAAGGCATAGCCGGCGGGTGTGGGAAGCAGGGCGGCGCACCGGGCCGCGCCCATCGCCCCGGCCTCGTTGCGCAGTTCTTCGTGCTGGGCCAGAAAGTCCGACGCCGGAGCGACGGAGGCGGGTTTAAGCCGGGTCAGTGCGGCCTGGTACGCGTACACAAGCTCCAGCTCGGCATCCAGGGCGGATGCGAGGGAGGAGGCCAGGTCCACACCAGCTCCGCCAGAGCCGGCGTCGCCGGACTCCGTGCCGCCGGGTCCCGCGTTGCCGGATGTCGCCGTTGCGGTGCAGCCTGCAGTTGGCGTCGGGTCATGGGAGGACGTTTTGGCGGGGGGCCGGGCAGCGGCGGCAGCGCCAGCGAGGGGAACACCGGTGGCCGCCGCGAGCTCCTCGGCTGCGAGGAGTTGGGCAGTTCCGGCGCCGGCGAGAAGGCGGGCCATGCCGCCGTCGGCCGTTTGGGCGTCACTGAGCCGCTGGGCACCACTCGAGTGCAGGGCGGCAGCGAGGTCGGCCGGTGTGGACGGCAGCGGGACCGCCGCGGAGGAGGTGCCTGTACCGGACGGATCGCCGGGCAGCATCAGGGCCCGGGCCTGCATAGTCAGCAAAGTCACAGTCCTGCTGATGGCCGAGGACACCTCGGCGGATACTTCACCGGATTCGGCGGCCGCCAACCCGCCGTCGGCCGTGCCTGCAAGGTCAATGCCGGCGGCCCTCAGATCCACGGCGTCGGAGAACGCCGCGGCCCTGGCCTGCTCGGTAAACGGCGGCGGCGCGGGAGCATCCGGTTCGCGGGGGATCAGGACAAATCCCAGGCTCATAACCAGAAGGGCGGCCAGGGTGAAAACGGCGTACCGGAAATAGCACCTGCGGTGGCCGGATTCCTGGGTGTCGTCGTTCACAACAGACCATGTTGTCACGCTTGCGGGGCATCCTCGTGCACCACTGCGGCCGGAAAATCGCTAGTCTAGTAGTCACAACATCATCTATTGGAAGGCGGCCGGCATCGTGAGTAATGCAGAAGCCACGACTTCATCAGACCCTACCGGATCGGGTACGGCTGAAGCTGCGCCCGCCTATAATCCGGAAGCCGCACGGCTCCGGGCCCTGCTGGAGCCATCGGTCCAGGCCAACCGCCTCTACCTTGAAGACGTCTCCATCATCCCCGGCTCCCACCGGGTGGTCCACGTAGTGGTGGACCTGCCGCAGGAGGAAACCGGCGGCGTGAACCTTGATGTCATTGCGGATATTTCGAGAGTCCTCTCGGACGTCCTGGACAATGATCCTGCGGACGACGGACGGCCCTACGATCTCGAGGTGTCATCCCCGGGCGTCGGGCGTCCGCTCACCGAGCCGAGGCACTGGCACAGGGCAAAGGGGCGCATGGTCAAGGTCAACGTCATCCAGGGCGAAAACGTCACCGGCAGGGTCCAGTCGGTGGACGAAACCGGCGTGACCATAATCCCCGAGATCGCCGTCAAGAAGGGCATGAAGCCCAAGCAGGGCGAGCCCCAGAATCTTCCTTTCGACAGGATCCGTAACGGAAAAGTCGAGATCGAATTCAGCCACCTTGAAGAAGCTGGTCTGGAACCTGAGCACAATGGACCTTCTGAGGAGGCCTGATGGATATTGACATGAGCGCGCTGAGACTTCTGGAGCGTGAGCGCGAAATCCCGCTGGACCTCCTGATCCCCACCATCGAGCAGGCGCTCCTGGTGGCCTACCACAAGTCGCCTGGCGCCTTCGAGAAGGCCCGCGCGGAGCTGGACCGCAAGAGCGGCCACGTGACCATCTGGGCTGTGGAGATTGACGACGACGGCGCCCCCATCGGCGAGTTCGAGGACACACCTGCCGGTTTCGGCCGGATCGCGGCGAGCACCGCCCGGCAGATCATCCTGCAGCGCCTGCGCGACGTCGAGGACGACAACATCCTCGGTGAGTTCAAGGGCCGCGAGGGTGAACTGGTGGCCGGCCTGATCCAGCAGGGCAACAACCCGCACATGATCCAGGTCAACCTGGGCACCGTCGAGGCCCTGCTGCCGCCGCCCGAACAGGTGCCGGGGGAGAAGTACACCCACGGCAACCGGCTCCGCGCCCTGGTCATTGATGTCCACCGCGGCACCAAGGGCCCGTCCGTCACGCTGTCCCGGTCGCACCCGGGCCTCGTCCGGAAGCTCTTCGAACTGGAGGTCCCGGAGATCGCGGACCGCTCGGTGGAGATCGTCGCCCTGGCACGCGAAGCCGGTCACAGGACCAAGATCGCCGTCAAGGCCAACACCCCGGGCATCAACGCCAAGGGAGCCTGCATCGGCGAAATGGGTTCACGCGTCCGCGCCGTCATGACCGAACTGAACGACGAAAAGATCGACATCGTCGACTTCAGCGAGGATCCGGCAACCTTTATCGCCAGCGCACTGTCCCCGTCGCGCGTGAATTCGGTCACGATCATCGACGAAGCCACCCGCTCCGCCCGCGTTGTGGTTCCGGATTACCAGCTCTCCCTGGCCATCGGCAAAGAGGGCCAGAACGCCCGCCTTGCAGCAAAGCTCACTGGCTGGCGGATCGATATCGTCTCGGACGCAGCCGCGCCGCGCGAAAGCTAAGCCGCCTCTTGGTGCGCCAGCCAACTGCAGTGACCTGCGGCCGGTGCACCAGTTTCGGGCAGAACGGCCCCGAGGGGCTAGAATAGACATTGGCCGTGCCTAACGGCCGGTATTCGTGTGCCCTGAGTGTTCCCCGTTCCGCTGACTTGCGGTGGGGGCCTTGAGGCCGGCAGTTATGAACGTCAGGAAGATGCTCACCGTGGCAGAAGTGCTTCACAGCGCGAATCAACACAGCGAGGATCAACCGCAGCGTACCTGCATCGGATGCCGGAAGAAGGCTCCGCGGTCTGAGTTACTCCGGCTCGTCGCCGAAGGCAGCGGTTCCACCGCAGTGCTGGTAGACGAACGACGCCGGATGGCTGGCAGGGGTGCATGGCTGCACCCCAGCGAAACGTGCCTGGCCCTGGCGGTCAAACGGCGAGCATTCGGAAGGGCCCTCAACGGCGCAACCGGGGCCACCGCCGTCGAACGCCGGATCCTGGCAGGTGAGCAGGCCGCCGGCCTGCTGCGGATGCCACAGCACATGCCTCTGGCAGATGCAGCAAAAACCGTCCAACCTGAAAGCGGGTCAGAAAACTGATGGAAACCCGATGAGTTCCCAGCGATGAGTGCGCAACGATGACAACTTTGTTGCGCTCTGCAATGGGCCCAACAGCTGCAACCGCGGCTTGGGCCCGCAGTAAGAAGTAGACGGTTCGTGCCTGGCTCGGTGCGGACCGAGACAGGAGAAATGTGGCCAAGGTCCGCGTACACGAGCTCGCTAAAGAGCTCGGTATTACTTCCAAAGATGCAGTGACAAAACTGCAGGAACTGGGCGAATTCGTTCGCTCCGCCTCTTCCACCATTGAGGCCCCGGTGGTGCGGAAACTCCGCAACGCCTACCCCGACGCCGCGGCGAAGGCCGCAGCACCGGCAGCCGCGCCCAAGGCGCCTGCCCCGTCGGCAGAATCACGTCCCGCAGCACCTGCTCCGGGTCCCGCAGCCCCCAAGGCTCCCGCAGCACCGGCCGCTGCAGCTCCCGCGGCCGTCGCTCCTGCAGCTCCGGCCACGCCGGTTGCCGCGCCAGCTCCGGCTGCCCCCGCAGCACCCGCCGCGGCAGCACCCGCTGCATCGGCTCCGGCCGCAAGTGCCCCGTCCACCGGTGCCAAGCCGGGTGCCCGTCCGGCACCCAAGGCTGAAACCCCGGCTGCGCCCACGCGCTCCGGCGGCTCACAGGGTGGCTCGGCTCCGCGCCCCGGCGGTCCCCGCCCGGGCAACAACCCGTTCGCCACGTCCCAGGGCATGCCCCGCGGCCGCGGTGGCGACGGAGAACGTGCCCCGCGTCCGGGTAACAACCCGTTCGCTCCCTCGCAGGGTATGCCCCGCGCTGGTGGCCGTCCCGACGGCGACCGTCCCGGTGGTCCGCGTCCCGCGGCCGGTGCAGGTGGCCCCCGTCCGGGTGGTCCGCGTCCCGCAGCTGGTGCAGGTGGCCCCCGTCCGGCTGCTGGCGCAGGTGGACCCCGCCCGGGTGCACCCCGTCCCGCGGGTGCCGGTGGAAACCGTCCGACTCCGGGCATGATGCCCAACCGCACTGAGCGTCCCGCACCGGCTGGTGCAGGCCGTCCCGGTGGCGGCGCACGTGGTCCCGGACGTCCGGGTGGCGCTCCAGGTACAGGTGGCGCTCCCGGTGCCGGTGGCGGAGCCCCGGCCGGCGGCGGCTTCGGCAAGGGTGGCCGCGGTCGCGGTGGCACCCAGGGTGCCTTCGGTAAGGGCGGCGCAGGCCGTGGCAAGCAGCGCAAGTCGAAGCGTGCCAAGCGCCAGGAACTCGAGCAGATGAGTGCTCCGTCGCTGGGTGGCGTGAGCGTACCCCGCGGCGACGGCAACACCGTAGTCCGGCTTCGCCGTGGCTCGTCCATCACGGACTTCGCCGACAAGATCGAGGCAAACCCCGCAGCACTGGTGACGGTCCTCTTCCACCTCGGCGAAATGGCCACAGCCACGCAGTCGCTGGATGAAGAGACCTTTGCACTGCTCGGCGAGGAGCTTGGCTACAAGCTCCAGGTTGTGTCGCCGGAGGACGAGGAGCGCGAGCTGCTCTCCACCTTCGACATCGACTTCGATGCAGAGCTCGAAGCTGAAGGCGACGAAGACCTCGAGGCACGTCCTCCGGTTGTCACCGTCATGGGCCACGTTGACCACGGTAAAACCCGCCTGCTCGACGCCATCCGCAAGTCCGACGTTATGGCGGGCGAGCACGGCGGCATCACGCAGCACATCGGTGCTTACCAGGTCACACACACCCACGAAGGCGAAGACCGCAAGATCACCTTCATCGATACTCCGGGCCACGAGGCGTTCACCGCCATGCGTGCCCGTGGTGCGAAGGTCACCGACATCGCCATCCTGGTGGTCGCAGCGGACGACGGCGTTATGCCGCAGACCGTTGAGGCCCTCAACCACGCGCAGGCAGCAAACGTGCCGATCGTGGTTGCAGTGAACAAGATCGACAAGGAAGGCGCCAACCCGGACAAGGTCCGCGGCCAGCTGACCGAATACGGCCTGGTTCCCGAAGAATACGGTGGCGACACCATGTTCGTGGAGGTCTCTGCCCGCCAGAACCTCAACATCGACGAGCTGCTCGAGGCTGTCCTGCTCACCGCAGACGCAGCCCTCGACATGCGCGCCAACCCGAACAAGGATGCCCGCGGTATCGCGATTGAAGCCAACCTGGACAAGGGCCGCGGTTCCGTAGCCACCGTCCTGGTGCAGTCCGGTTCACTGCGTGTCGGTGACACGATCGTGGCCGGTACGGCCCACGGCCGCGTCCGCGCCATGTTCGACGACGACGGCAGCGCCCTGACCGAGGCCGGCCCGTCCCGCCCCGTGCAGGTTCTGGGTCTGTCCAACGTGCCGCGCGCCGGCGACACCTTCTTTGTGACCGCTGACGAGCGCACCGCCCGCCAGATCGCCGAGAAGCGTGAAGCAGCCGACCGTAACGCCGCTCTGGCCAAGCGCCGCAAGCGCATCAGCCTGGAAGACTTCGACCAGGCCGTGGCCGATGGCAAGATCGACACCCTCAACCTCATCCTCAAGGGTGACGTGTCCGGTGCCGTGGAAGCCCTCGAAGACGCACTGCTCAAGATCGACGTCGGCGAAGGCGTGCAGCTGCGCGTCATCCACCGCGGCGTGGGTGCCATCACGCAGAACGACGTCAACCTGGCGACGGTCGACAGCGCCGTCATCATCGGCTTCAACGTCAAGCCTGCCGAGCGTGTTGCCGAACTGGCAGACCGCGAAGGCGTGGACATGCGCTTCTACTCCGTCATCTATGCAGCAATCGATGACATCGAGATGGCCCTCAAGGGCATGCTCAAGCCGGAGTACGAAGAGGTCCAGCTGGGCACCGCCGAGGTCCGCGAAGTGTTCCGTTCCTCCAAGTTCGGCAACATCGCAGGCTCCATCGTTCGCTCGGGCATCATCCGACGCAACACGAAGGCGCGCATCAGCCGCGACGGCAAGATCATCGGTGACAACCTCACCGTTGAGACGCTCAAGCGCTTCAAGGACGACGCCACTGAGGTCCGCACGGACTTCGAGTGTGGTATCGGTCTTGGTTCGTTCAACGACATCACCGAAGGCGACATCATTGAGACCTTCGAGATGCGCGAAAAGCCGCGCGTCTAGGTTGTCTTAGCGTCACAGGTGCGGGGCCGTTGGGTGTTTCCCGGCGGCCCCGCCCCTTCGCCGGACGGTTTTCGATCTTCGATCGCAAACCGTCCGGCTCCGATAGGCCCGATGCCACTCCCAGGCCGCCGGAAAAACCCAACGGGAGTCCGTCGTAGACTCGCCTTTAGTGCGTGGCAATGAATCCAAGTTGAGTGCGACAGTCGCCCAGGTGCTTTCGTCGTACATCCCAAATTTTTAGGAGTGGAAATGGCTGATCCCGCACGGGCTGCCAAGTTGGCGCAGCGGATCAAGGTTGTTGTTGCGGAGGCTCTTGGCCGGAAGGTTAAGGATCCTCGGCTGGAGGGCATTACTGTTACCGATGCCCGCGTGACCAATGATCTGCAGCACGCCACGATCTACTACACCGTTTTCGGTGACCAGACTGTCCAGGCGGATGCCGCCAAGGGACTGGAGAAGGCCAAGGGTGTGCTCCGCCAGGAAGTGGGGCGCAACGTCACCGTTCGCCTGACGCCGACCCTGGAGTTTGTGGCCGACCAGATACCGGTGGTCGCTTCCAACCTGGAGGAACTGCTCCGGGCCGCCAAGAAGCGCGACGCCGAGGTGGCTGCGCTGGCCGAAAACGCCAAGCATGCCGGCGACGCCGACCCCTACAAGAGCGACATTCCCGCCGATGTGGAGATCGACGAGGACGACTTCGACGAAGAGGACCTCGACCTCAGCGACGATAAAGACCTCGACGAAGACGCAAACAAGTAGCTCTTCCAACGAGTAACAGGCACGAAGCGAAGGCCCGGACCGCCAGTACAACTGCGGTCCGGGCCTTCTTTCGTCTGCCGGGTTGGACTCCCGGCAGGATCTATCCGATGTCGGCCTTCAACACGGTTCCAGTCGGTTGCCCGAAGCTGAAGCCCGCCGTGGCGTAGAGGGTTTCCTCGCTCAGTTCGACTGCTGCAGGTCCATCCACGGCCAGGAACTGTGAAGCCTCACGGGTCCAGGCATCGATCTTCACAATCTCGTTGCCGAACATCGAGGCTGCGTAGACATCCCCGTTGTCGGATACCGCGATGCCGGTGGGGCTCAGGATGTCCTCTGCCCACAGGCGTGCGTGTCCGGTCCACGGGTTGACCCGGAAGATCGCGCCACGGGCGCCAAGGGACGGATCTTCGGGACCGCCGGGAAGTGACGAAACGTAAAGCCATCCGTCGGGGCCGATCTCCACATCCGTTGGTACGGGTTCAAAGGCATACTCGTGGCCAGCGACGCAGGCTGGGACTTCCACCGTGCCTCCCGCCATGTCGATCGGGATCCTCGTGCCGGCAGGAATGACGGCCGGCCGGGGCGGCAGGACTGCCAGCGTCGAGACGTCACCGGATTCAACGTCGACTTCGAGGATGGCGTTCATGCCGGCGTCAGCAACATAGACAGTGGACCCCTTGACTGCCGTGGCATAGGGATGGGAATCAATGGCGCCCGTGTACTTTGCTGGTGGAAAAGCCGGCCACTTCTGCAGGCACTCATCCGGGACGTCCGCACCGAACCCGTACTCCTGGTCACCGTCCGGGTTGTCCGTCCGTTCATATGTGGCGAGGTCAGCAATCGTATCCACAGTGCCCGAACCGTCGATGGACTTCAGGTAGCCGTCGAGGGCATCGGGATTGCCTCCGCCGCCGCCCACGCTCTCCACGAAGTAGATTGTCCCGCGCCTGGTTTCGACGCCACCGACGTCCCATTTCGCCTTCGTGTAGAGGTTGGCAAGTTTGCCGTCATCCTCCACGCGGTCAAGCCGGCCGATAAAATTCTGCGTGACGAGGACGGAACTGTCCCTGCCAACGGCGAGGCTCAAGGGTGTGACCAGCCCGCTGGCCAGGATCTCTGGCGCGGACGATGAAGAGCCCGCCGCGGCCGGCCCGATGGGAATGACTAACGCCGCGGCGGCAAGGCACACGGCAATGGGAGATTTTTTCTTCATTGCATCCTCCGGAAATGAGGTGCACCACCCCGCAGGCAGGGGCTGGGCAAAGAGACCAAAGCAGATATGGATTTATACAACCCCCGGGCGCCAGATTAGTCCTCTGAAGGAGTGACGTCGACGGATTTTTCCCCTGAGGACCCCCCTATTTGGACGACGCTGTCCATGGGCATGGCTAGGATCTAGCTATGACTCAGGCGCACGACAACTACGATGCCACCCGATACCTGGAACAGGCCGTTGAGCTGGCCATCCGCAACGTTGCAGCCGGAGGGGGTCCGTTCGGGGCGCTGGTGGTGACCCCGGATGGCCAGGTCCACGAAGGGACCAACCGGGTCACCCGGGACAACGATCCCACCGCCCATGCCGAAGTGGTTGCCATCCGGACGGCGGCCGCAGCCACGGCGAACTTCGACCTCAGCGGCGCCGTGCTCTACACCAGTTGTGAGCCGTGCCCGCTCTGCCTGTCCGCCGCGCTGTGGGCAAGGATCGATCGCGTCTACTTTGCCGCCGACCGCCACGGCGCAGCTGCCGCCGGTTTCGACGATGCGGTGTTCTATGAGTATTTCGATGGCACCAGGCCCGAACTGCTGCCGGTGGCGCACGAGGCGATTCCGACGTCGGACGCCCCGTTCGACGCGTGGCGCGGCCATGCGCAACGAACCGAGTACTGAGTCCGGAGGCACCCGTGGAACCAACGCTGATCAAATGCTCCAGTTGCGGCAGGACCAACCGTGTCCCGGCGGCCGCTTCCGGCCGTCCGCGTTGCGGAAACTGCAAGCTGGGGCTGCCATGGATCACAGCCGCCGGGGACGATGACTTCGCTGCCGTCGCCGAGCAATCCCCGGTACCCGTGCTGGTTGATTTCTGGGCGGCATGGTGCGGGCCGTGCCGGATGGTGAGCCCGGTCCTGGACAAGTTGGCCACCGAACGGGCCGGTGCGTTTAAGCTCGTCAAGGTGGATGTTGACCGTGCCCCGCGGCTTTCCGGCCGGTTTGATGTACAGGCCATTCCCACCCTGATGGTCATGGACGGCGGCAGGGTGCTGGCCAGGCAGGCAGGGGCGGTACCGGCCGCGGAATTGCGGTCCTGGCTCGATGCGGCGCTGGCCGGACGCAGCTAACCGACGCTGGTCTCCATGCGCGCCGGCTGTTCTCTCAGCGCGCTTCTCAGCGCGGCTATGTTCGCGCCGGCAAGCGGCTGACGCCCTCCACCAGTTCCGGCTGGCTGCCGCACAGTGCGATCCGCACCCAGCCCTCGCCGATGGAGCCGAAGGCTGTGCCCGGCGCCAGAGCCACGCCGGAGTCCGCCAGGAAGCTGCGGGCCCAGGCGCGGACGTCGCCGTCGCTGGCGTGCGAGACGTCGGCCCAGAGATAGAAGGCACCTTGCGCGCTCAAGAAGGGAATGCCCTTGGCTGCCAGCACGGCGGAGGCCGCGTCCCGGTTGGCCCGGTAGTGCGCGTGGGCATCGCGGACATAGTCCTGCGGACCGGTCAGGGCTGCGAGCGCAGCGTACTGCGACGGCGAGGCAACGCAGGAGACTATCGCTTCCATGACGTTGTTCATGGTCCGCTCCAGGCCGGGCGGGCAGACCAGCGCGCCGATCCTTAGTCCGGTCAGGCCGTATGTCTTGGACAGGGTCAGCGACGTGAAGACACGTGCCTCGGCGGGAACATCGCTGTCGAAGCGTGCCGGGCTGACGTGCGGCACATCGTAGGTGAACGCCTCGTAGCATTCGTCGGAGATGATCCAGAGGTCGTGCCTCCGGGCCAGGTCCACGAGTTCCCGGGTCAGGTCCTCGCGCAGGACCGCTCCCAGCGGATTCGAGGGCGAGTTCAGGATCAGGACGCGGGTCCGGCGGGTGATGAGCGCCTCGATGTCCTGGATCCGGGGCTGGAAGTCCTGATCCGGATAGAGCGGGTAGCCCACCGGCACGGCGTTCAGGAGCCGGATGGTCATGGCAAAGGTGGGGTAGCCCGGGTTGGGGATCAGCACCTCATCACCAGGGGAGAGGAGGAGGCTCATGGCAAAGTGCAGGCCCTGCTGGGCGCCGTCCACCACGTAGATGCGGTCGGCACCAATGCTGTCCTGGTCCAGGCCGGCGCGTTCGCGGAACCTGGCGGCAAAAGCCTCCCGCAGGGCCGGGATGCCGGCATTGGGGGTGTAGTTGGTCTCGTCCCGGTCCAGGCAGGCCATGCCGGCCTCGAGCACGTGCCGGGGGAGCGGGAAACCGGGCTCGCCGATGCTGAGGACTATTGCGCCGGGTGTCCGCCAGGCAGCCTCGGTGATTTCGCGGATCTGGTTGACGGGGACGTCGCGGGCGTGCGCGGCAAGCTCAGGCATGCATGCCATCCTAACGGCCCCCCACGCAGCTGGGCGGGGGCCGGCGTTGGCGCCGATATACTGGGGAGCGTGCTTTCTGGACTGGTGATAGTGGACAAACCGCAGGGATGGACCAGCCATGATGTGGTTGGTCGGATGCGGCGCATCGCCGGAACCCGGAAAGTGGGGCATGCCGGCACGTTGGACCCCATGGCCACGGGCGTCCTGGTGGTGGGGATCAACAAGGCCACTCGACTCCTCACCTACATCGTGGGTACCTCCAAGACGTATATGGCCACCATCCGCCTGGGCGAGTCCACCATCACGGACGACGCCGAAGGTGACGTCATTGCCGCGGTCAGTGCCGCCGTCGTCCCCGACCAGGCAATCCACGACGGCGTCGCCGCCTTGACGGGCGAAATCCAGCAACGGCCCAGCAGCGTCAGCGCCATCAAAGTCAACGGTGAGCGCGCCTACGCCCGGGTCCGCTCCGGCGAAGAAGTGAAGCTCGCCGCGCGCCCGGTCACCATCCACCGCTTCGAGGTTCATGGCATCAGGCGGGAGCAGGGCAGCGATGTTGTAGATCTCGACGTCACGGTGGAGTGTTCCTCCGGCACGTACATCCGTGCGCTGGCCCGCGACCTCGGCGACGGGCTGGGAGTGGGCGGACATCTGACCGCACTCCGGCGTACCCACGTGGGCCCCTACTCCCTGGACCAGGCCCGGACCCTCGAACAGCTGGCCGACGAGCTTGAGGTCCTGGAAATGTCACAGGCTGCGCGGGCACTTATGCCCAACCGCGAGCTGACGGCTGAGGAGACCACCGAGATTTCCTTTGGCCGTCGGATCGCTGCGGGCGCGGCCACCGGCAGTTCCGGGGCAGCCACGGTGGAACACCCCGCCGCGGCGTTTGCACCGGACGGCAGCCTGGTGGCGCTCCTGGCTGATGCGGGCAGCTTCGCGAAGCCGGTGCTGGTGTTCGCGCCGGGCAATGTCTTGCCAGGGAACGCCACGACGGGAAACGCCAAGCA
This sequence comes from Pseudarthrobacter sulfonivorans, assembly GCF_031454915.1. GTDB lineage: Bacteria > Actinomycetota > Actinomycetes > Actinomycetales > Micrococcaceae > Arthrobacter > Arthrobacter sulfonivorans_C. The sequence goes on from NZ_JAVDRS010000006.1 coordinate 218,900, forward strand.
AGGAAAACCGCCAGCCACGGATGCCCCGGCCGCAAATCCGGAGCACGAAAAAACTGCGGGCGGGGACGCCTAGGCATGGACGCCTTCTTCTACATTATTCTTGTCATCGGCCTGCTCTCGAGTGGAATCTGCCTGGTTGCCGGCATCCTCAAAAAGGCTCCCAACGACATCACCATCCTCTCCGTGGCCGCCGTCGAGCTGGCACTCATCGTCTACCTGGTGGGTTCCGTTGTGCGCGTGATCGCCGGCGAGCCGATTGCCGGTGAAGCATGGGAGTTCTGGGGCTACCTGGCCACGGCCATGCTCCTGCCGCCGGCAGCGGTCTACTGGTCCATCCTGGAACGGACCCGCTGGAGCAACTTTGTCCTCGCCGCCGTCGGTGTCACCGCCATGGTGATGGCCGCCCGAATGAACCAGATCTGGTACTGACATGGAAGAAGCCCGCAACGTGAAAGCCCCTCATCCCGAAGCGTCTCCGGACAATGCGTCCGTCTCTGCCAAGGACACGCGCAACACCGGGCCGGGGAGGCTCCTGATTGCCGTCTACGCGGTGTTCGCCATCTCGGCCACCGCCCGCGCCGGCTACCAGATCCTGACCAAGTTTTCCGAAGCCCCGCTGGCGTACCTGCTGTCCGCCTTCGCCGCGGTGGTGTACCTCGTGGCCACCGTTTCCCTGGCCAAAGCCGGCCGCACCTGGTTCCAGGTTTCGCTGATCGCCGTCCTCGTTGAACTTGTCGGAGTCCTTGTGGTGGGCGCGCTGAGTGTCTTCGACGCGGTCGCCTTCCCGCACGAAACCGTCTGGTCGCTGTTCGGCCGGGGCTATGCGTTTATCCCGTTGCTGTTGCCCATCCTTGGACTGGTGTGGCTGTACCGCCGCCGGCCGGGCCAACACCCGGCCGGCGTCCGGGCCTAGACTGCGCCAGACGGTCCACGGGCCTAGCTTTGCTTCTTACCGAACAGGCCGCCGAGGAGCCCGCCCAGTCCGCCCTCCTTATCGGGGTCCTTCGGTGCCGGTTCCCCCTGGGGCAGGTCAACCTGGATAGCCTCCGCGGGCCGGACTGAGCGCTGCCCTGGTTGGCGCTGCAGCCCGGGTTGCTGTTCCCCGCCCATATCCTGGCCAGCCGGCGATCCAGCCGATGAACCTTCCGGGGCGCCCGTCCCAGTGCCGCCGCCGAGCAGTCCACCCAGGCTGCCCAGAATGCTGTCCAACACCGACCCCTGCTGGCCGGTTCCGGCATTTCCACCAGCCCCTGCGCCTGCTCCGAGGATTCCGCCCAGGATGCTGCCGAGGTCGATGCCGCCAGCCTCCTCGCCGCCAACTCCTCCTCCAACTCCGCCGGGCTGCCCCGCGTCGCCGGCGCCTTGGCCGCCCTGCCCGCCTTGGCCAAAGATCTTCTTGGCAAGGTAGGACATCACGATCGGGGCCAGGATGGGCAGGGCCTTGCGGATCAGGTCGCCGCCGATGCCACCAAGCCCGGCGGTACCCGCCAGCTGCGCGGCAACCTGGTCCTGCTGGCCGCCGAACACGTGTCCAACAATCTTTTCGCCGTCGGCGGTGTCAACCTGCGTCGCGTCCACGCCACCGTCAACCAGGCCGTCCTGGTGCTGGCCAAGAGCCGACCGAAGTGAGGCGGCGCCGTCGGGAGCCTGCACATTGGTATGCATACCCGCCAGCAGGGTGGGCAGGGCCGCTTCGACGGCAGACTGTGCGGACGCCGGATCGGTGCCGAGCAGGGACGCCATTTGGTTTACGTCGATCTGGTTCAGGAGGTCGTGAATCTCGGTCATGAGGTACTCCTTCGGTGCCGCGACGGACCGCGGACGTGGGTCGGTACGGCACGCGCGGCATGCCGCCGGAGGTTTGCCCTTGAATCGTAGTCCTGCGCCCTGCCGAACACTAGGACACTCCGGGGCACATTTGCCGCTGTTGTTCTGCCCGCCCGGCGCCGTCCGGCAGCGTCCCCGAATGCGGGTAATCTTAGAGAGTTCCGGCGCCGGTGCGTTGGGAGCGATGTCAGTGCACGCAGTAAAAGGCGAGGTTGATGGTCTACATCTGGAACGATCCGTCCGAAGTCCCGGCGGACTTTGGTCCCTCTGTTGTCACCTTCGGCAACTTCGACGGCGTCCATCGCGGCCACCAGCAAGTGCTCTCCGAGCTCATCCGCTCTGCCCGCATTAATGGCACTAAAGCCGTAGCTGTGACCTTTGACCCGCACCCGGCCCTGATCCACCGTCCGGAGTCCGCGCCCGAGATGATCATGGGCCTGGAGGACAAACTGGTGGCGCTGGGGGAGCTGGGCCTGGACGGCATCCTGGTCATGAAGTACTCGCTGAACCTCGCCAGCCTGACCCCCGAGGAATTTGTGGGCCAGGTTCTCGTGGACAGCCTGCACGCCAGCCACGTTGTGATCGGGCACGACGCCCGGTTCGGCCGCGGCAACTCCGGGGACCTTGACACCATGAAAAAGCTGGGCGAAAAGTTCAACTTCGACGTCCAGGTCATCAGCGAGTTCGGCTCCGAAGGCTACCCGCTGCATAACGACGGCGGCACCGACCGCCGCTGTTCCTCCACCTGGGTGCGGGAAGCGCTGCAGGAGGGCGATGTTGCCACGGCGGCCGAAGTGCTGGGCCGCCCGCACCGCATGCGCGGCGAAGTAGTGCATGGCGCTGCCCGCGGACGTGCCCTCGGGTTCCCCACCGCCAACCTCGCCCACGAGGCAACCGGCTTTGTCCCGGCAGACGGCATTTACGCGGGCTGGCTGGTTGACCAGGCCGGCAAGCGCTGGCCGGCTGCCATCTCGGTGGGCTCCAATCCCACGTTCGACGGGGTCAGCCGCCAGGTTGAAGCCCACGTCATCGACCGTCCCCACGAGGACGTTGGGGACTTCGATCTGTACGGCCAGACAGTAGTTGTGGAATTTGTGGCGCGGCTCCGCGGCATGGTGGCCTACCGTGGGCCTGAGGCTCTCGTTGACCAGATGCGGCTGGACGTCATCCAGGCCCACGATCTCCTGGCGAGGCGCTGACCCGGCCCACCGGCAACCAGCGGCGGGCGTCATGAACGAGGAAGGCAGCGCAGTGACCGTTGAAAAGAACACCCGCAAGCTGGACAAAGGGATCGTCCGCGATTTCACGTCCCGGATGAGCTATGCGTCCTACCTTCAGCTGCCCACTCTTCTGAGCGCCCAGCAGCCGGTCAGCAAGCCCGAGCACCACGACGAAATGCTGTTCATCATCCAGCACCAGACCACTGAGCTGTGGCTGAAGCTGGTGCTGCACGAACTCCGGAGCGCGGCAGCCTGGCTCCGCGCCGACGATCTCGGCTCCGCGCTCAAGGGCATCGCCCGGGTCAAACACATCCAGAAGACACTCACGGAACAGTGGTCGGTGCTGGCCACGCTGACGCCCACGGAGTACTCCCAGTTCCGCGGCTTCCTGGGAAATTCCTCGGGCTTCCAGTCCAGCCAGTACCGGGCCGTGGAGTTTGTCCTGGGCAACAAGAACCGCAAAATGCTTCCCGTGTTCGAATCCGACCCCGCCGCCCACGCCATGCTGGACGGGCTGCTGAACGCCCCCAGCATCTACGACGAGTTCCTGGCCTACCTTGCCCGGCAGGGTTACGACGTGCCGCAGACCGTCCTGGCACGCGACGTCACCCGTGCCCACGAGTTCTGCCCCGAACTGGTGCCGCTGTTCAAGCACATCTACGAAAATGCCGCCGACAACTGGGGAGCCTACGAGGCCTGCGAGGAGCTCGTTGACCTTGAAGACAATTTCCAGCTGTGGCGGTTCCGGCACCTGCGCACCGTCCAACGCACCATCGGCATGAAATCCGGTACCGGCGGGTCCAGCGGCGCCGCGTTCCTCCAAAAAGCCCTTGAACTCACGTTCTTCCCGGAACTTTTCGCCGTACGGACGGAGATCGGCCAATGAGCAGCGCTGCTGACGCAACCATGAATAATCACGACGCCGCCGCCCTCCTGGAGCGGGCTGCGCACCTTGATGCCGCCGACCCGCTGGCAGGGTACCGTGGCCTCTTCATCGGCACCGACACAGACCTCTCCTACCTCGATGGCAATTCCCTGGGCCGGCCTCTAAAACGGACCGTCGACGACATCAGCGCCTTTATCCAGGAAGGCTGGGGCGGGCGCCTGATCCGCGGCTGGGACGAGGAGTGGCTGGGCCTGCCGCAGGCGATCGGCGACCAGTTGGGCCGTGCTGTCCTCGGCGCAGCCCCGGGGCAGACCATCATCGCCGACTCCACCACGGTGGTGCTCTACAAGCTGATCCGTGCGGCCCTGGCTGCCGTGGATGATCCTGCCCGCACAGAGATTGTCCTGGACACCGACAACTTCCCGACCGACCGCTACCTCGTTGAGGGAATCGCCCGCGAGGAAGGACTAACCCTCACGTGGATCGAGGCAGATCCCGCAACAGGGGTGACCCCTGACCAGGTGCGGGACGCAACCGGACCCGCCACCGCCGTCGTACTTTTGAGCCATGTGGCGTACCGCTCGGGGTTCCTGGCCGATCTGCGCGCCATTACGGAGGTGGCGCACAGCGCGGGCGCACTGGTGGTCTGGGACCTATGCCATTCCGCCGGTTCCGTGGACCTGGACCTGGACGGCGCAGGGGTGGACTTTGCCGCAGGGTGCACGTACAAGTACCTCAACGGGGGACCGGGCTCGCCGGCGTTCGCCTACGTCAACGCCCGCCACCTGCCCGGGCTCCAGCAGCCGATCTGGGGCTGGATGGGACGCAAGGATGCATTCGAGATGGCCGCAGGCTACGAGCCTGCGCCCGGCATCCGGAGTTTCCTCAGCGGCACGCCGGCTATTTTCGCAATGCTGGCCATGCGCGGGACCCTGGACCTCATTGAGGAGACCGGCATGGCAGCCATCCGACAGAAATCCCTGGCGCTGACCGCCTACGCCGTGGACCTCTTCGAGGCGTGGCTCGAACCCCTGGCTGTGGAGTTGGCCTCGCCCCGTGACCCGGCGCTCCGGGGGAGCCACATCACCCTGGACCATCCGGCATTCCGGAACGTGACCGCAGCACTGTGGGAACAGGACGTTATTCCGGACTTCCGGGCCCCGCAGGGGATCCGGATCGGACTGTCGCCACTGAGCACCAGCTTCACCGAGGTGCACCGGGGAATGGCCGCAATCCGGGACCTCCTGCAGCGGTAACTGCCTGCTCGCGGTGTCTGTGCTTTCCTGCGGCATAGCGGCTGTTTCGACAAGATTGCGGCGCTGCCGGTAAACTGAACGTTGGATCCGGCTGCAGTCCGTGGCGGCTGGTTCCTGCCATGCGTGGAAAGCCCCCGATACTCAGGGAATTCCTGCGCGGGGCAGACCCGGCAGTGAATTACTGATTCGGGCCTCACGGCACATCTCTAGGAGTTATTGTGGCACTTGACGCCGCTGTAAAGCAGTCCATCATCAAGGATTTCGCAACGTCTGAAGGCGACACCGGCTCGCCGGAGGTCCAGGTTGCAGTCCTGACCCAGCGGATCAAGGATCTGACTGAGCACATGAAGGAGCACAAGCACGATTACCACACCCAGCGCGGTCTGCTGGCCATGGTTGGTCGTCGCAAGCGCATGCTCACCTACCTCAAGAACACTGACATCGCCCGCTACCGTGCGCTCATCGAGCGTCTCGGCCTGCGCCGCTAGTCAGGCTTAAGGGGCGGCCCTTTCCCTTGTGGATCGGGCCGCCTTCTTCAGAAGAAAACTAAACAGGAGGATCAACCGCATCACGCATTCGCGGTCCTCGGTAGTGATCCCCGGGAACGGCTTCCACGATGGAAGCCCCGGCCCGTGGGTCTCGATCGATGACCGGGTGCAGTGCAGGCCAGTAGACAGATGCTGGCTTGGGTTGATGCGGCTGGGCTCCGTTAATCATGAAACGGAGGTGACTCTCTTGGAGGGTCCCGAAATCCAGTTCTCAGAAGCAGTCATTGACAATGGCCGCTTTGGCAAGCGTGTAATCCGCTTTGAAACCGGCAGGCTTGCCAAGCAGGCAGCCGGCGCAGCCATGGTGTACATCGACGAAGACACCGCGCTGCTGTCCGCCACCACCGCAGGCAAGCACCCGCGCGAAGGCTTCGACTTCTTCCCGCTGACGGTTGACGTTGAAGAGCGCATGTACGCCGCCGGCCGCATCCCGGGTTCGTTCTTCCGCCGTGAAGGCCGCCCGTCCACCGAAGCCATCCTGGCTTGCCGCCTCATGGACCGCCCGCTGCGTCCGGCCTTCGTCAAGGGCCTGCGCAACGAGGTCCAGATTGTGGTGACCGTCCTGGCCATCAACCCCGACGAGCTCTACGACGTGGTGGCCATCAACGCCTCCTCCATGTCCACCCAGCTCTCCGGCCTCCCGTTCTCCGGCCCGATCGGCGGCGTCCGCGTTGCCCTCGTCGCCGACGAGAACGGCTCGCAGTGGGTTGCTTTCCCCAAGCACTCCCAGCTTGAGAACTCCGTGTTCAACATGGTTGTGGCCGGCCGCATCGCCGGTGACGACGTCGCCATCATGATGGTTGAAGCCGAAGCGACCGACAACTCCTGGAACCTCATCAAGGAACAGGGCGCCACTGCCCCCACCGAAGAGGTCGTTTCCGAAGGCCTTGAGGCCGCCAAGCCGTTCATCAAGGCACTGTGCGACGCCCAGGCTGACCTGGCTGCACGCGCTGCCAAGCCCACCGTTGAGTTCCCGGTCTTCCTGGACTACCAGGACGACGTTTACGCAGCTGTCGAGGCCGCCGCCGCTGAGAAGCTGGCAGCTGTCTTCCAGATCGCTGACAAGCAGGAACGCGACGTTGCCACGGACGCGTTGAAGGACGAAACCACCGCTGCCCTGGCCGGCCAGTTCGAAGGCCGCGACAAGGAACTGTCCGCAGCATTCCGCTCGGTCACCAAGCAGGTTGTGCGCCAGCGCATCCTCAAGGACCAGATCCGCATTGACGGCCGTGGCCTGACGGACATCCGCCAGCTCACCGCCGAGGTTGAGGTTCTGCCCCGCGTGCACGGTTCCGCGATCTTCGAGCGCGGCGAAACCCAGATCATGGGCGTCACCACGCTGAACATGCTCAAGATGGAACAGCAGATCGACTCGCTGTCACCCGTTACGCGCAAGCGCTACATGCACAACTACAACTTCCCGCCGTACTCCACCGGTGAGACCGGCCGCGTGGGCTCGCCCAAGCGCCGCGAAATCGGCCACGGTGCCCTGGCAGAGCGCGCACTCGTGCCGGTGCTGCCGTCCCGCGAGGAGTTCCCGTACGCCATCCGCCAGGTGTCTGAGGCTCTCAGCTCCAACGGCTCGACGTCGATGGGTTCGGTCTGCGCCTCCACGCTCTCCATGCTCAACGCTGGCGTGCCGCTGAAGGCAGCTGTTGCAGGTATCGCCATGGGCCTGGTCTCCGACCAGGTTGACGGCCAGACCCGTTACGCAGCCCTCACGGACATCCTGGGCGCCGAAGATGCTTTCGGCGACATGGACTTCAAGGTTGCCGGTACGTCCGAGTTCGTCACGGCCATCCAGCTGGACACCAAGCTCGACGGCATCCCCGCTTCCGTGCTGGCAGCAGCACTGAAGCAGGCCCGCGAAGCCCGCCTGCACATCCTGGATGTCATCAACTCCGCGATCGACACCCCGGACGAGCTCTCCGAGTTCGCGCCGCGCGTCATCGCGGTCAAGATCCCGGTTGACAAGATCGGCGAGGTCATTGGGCCCAAGGGCAAGATGATCAACCAGATCCAGGAAGACACCGGCGCTGACATCTCCATCGAGGATGACGGCACGGTCTACATTGGCGCCACCAACGGTCCGTCTGCAGACGCAGCACGCTCCGCCATCAACGCCATTGCCAACCCGCAGGTTCCGGAAATCGGCGAGCGTTACCTGGGTACGGTCGTCAAGACCACCACCTTCGGCGCCTTCATTTCCCTGACCCCGGGCAAGGACGGCCTGCTGCACATCTCCGAGCTGCGCAAGCTGGCCAACGGCAAGCGCGTGGACAACGTTGATGACGTTGTTTCCGTCGGCCAGAAGATCCAGGTGGAAATCACCAAGATCGATGACCGTGGCAAGCTGTCGCTGTCCCCCGTAGTGGCTGAAGAGGAAGGCGCTGGCGACAGCGTTGACGCTTCCGCCGCAGAGGGCGCTGCAGACGCCGAGTAATTCGGACCCTGCACCACACAGCATGAATCGGCGGGGCCGGTGGATGATCCACCGGCCCCGCCGCTGTTACGATGGCAGCCAGATCCGGCCGCCGCTCCTGAAAGGCTTCAATTGACTGTTGTACCCCTGCCGCTTGAGCAGAACCAGCCCGGTGACACCTTGGTCCACGGCTCCGACGGCGGCTCCGTTGTCCGGCGATCGGTGCTGCCCGGCGGTGTGCGGGTACTGACCGAGGCGATGCCTGGCCAGCGCTCGGCAACCATCGGTTTCTGGGTCGGGGTGGGGTCACGGGATGAGGCTCCGGGCCAGCATGGCTCCACGCACTTCCTGGAGCACCTCCTGTTCAAGGGCACCAAACGCCGCACTGCCCTCGAAATCGCTTCGGCGTTCGATGAGGTGGGCGGCGAATCCAACGCGGCCACGGCCAAGGAAAGCACCTGCTACTTTGCGCGGGTCCTGGACACCGACCTGCCCATGGCCATCGACGTTATTGCGGACATGATCACCGGAGCGGTCCTGGACCCGGCCGAAATGGAGCAGGAACGCGACGTCATCCTGGAAGAAATCGCCATGGACAGCGATGACCCCACTGACGTGGCGCATGAAAATTTTGTCGCAGCGGTGCTGGGCACGCACCCCTTGGGCCGGCCCATCGGCGGCACCCCTGCTGCCATCCGCGCGGTCGCCCGTGACTCCGTCTGGGAGCACTACCGCCGCTACTACCGCCCGGACGAGCTGGTCATCACCGCCGCAGGAGGCCTGGAGCACGACGTCGTCTGCAACCTTGTGGTGGATGCGCTCCACACTGCCGGGTGGTCACTTGAGCCCTCCGCAGCCCCCGTGGAGCGGCGTTCCACCGAGCGCGCCGACATCACCGGCACCGCCGGCCTGCATGTGGTGAAGCGTGCAGTGGAGCAGGCCAACATCATCATGGGGTGCCCTACGATCGTTGCCACCGATGGCCGCCGGTATGTCATGAGCGTCCTCAACGCCGTCCTGGGCGGCGGGATGTCCTCGCGGCTGTTCCAGGAAATCCGTGAAAAGCGTGGCTTGGTGTACTCCACCTACTCCTTTGCCTCGTCCTACGCCGATGCCGGCTACTTCGGCATGTACGCCGGGTGCACGCCGTCCAAGGTGCGCCAGGTGCTGGACCTGCTGGGGCTGGAGCTGGACAAGCTCGCCGAAGGAGGGATCTCCGACGACGAACTCCGCAAGGCTGTGGGCCAGCTCTGCGGCGGCATTGTCCTGGCGCTGGAGGACACGGGTTCCCGGATGTCCCGCCTGGGCCGCGCCGAACTCGTCTCCGGCGAATACCAGGACATCGACGAGACGCTGCGCCTTATCAAGTCCGTCACCGCGCAGGAAGTCCAGGACCTGGCGCGGGAGCTTGCTGCCGCGCCGCGCACCGTCACGGTGGTGGGTCCGTTCGAGGAAACTGAGACGTTCGGCTTCTGACAGGGTAGACGCTGTCCGGAAGCTCACTGTCCGGCGATAATGTAGCCATGAACCCTCCGCAGCCTGGCACTGTGCACGCTGTGCTGGAAGACTTCCTGGGCCACTGGCACGGAACCACGCGTCTTGCGCCATCTACGTGGGGGCCCGGACGCGCAGCAGCGGCGGAAATCAGTTTCACGCGCGCGGCGGGAGGTTTCGCCGTTGTGCAGAGCTACCGGCACACCGAAGCGGACGGCAGCCACTTTGAAGGCCACGGGGTGTTCACCGTCGATCCCGACCACAACGACGTCCTCTGGTACTACGTGGACAGCATGGGCCAGCCGCCCGGGGCGCCGGCCCGCTGCACGTGGGTGGACGGTGTGCTGCGCGTGGAGCGCCACAGCGCCCGGGGGACGGCGCGCCACACCTTCCGCGTAGCCGACGGAGTGCTGACCCACGCCGCCGAGTTGCGCCTCGGCGAGGGCCAGAACTATGTCCCGTTCATGACCTCCGAATGCCGCCGCACCTAAGCACTTAATGGCTGCAGGAACCTGCACTGACATTTGGCCACAAACGATCAGACTCTCAGGGCCTGCCCGCGAGACTTATCCACCCAGGCAGGAAGTGGGCCTTCCAGGGCTGGTGGCAGGGATGAGTCCGGGATCGGCATCAACGTCCACATCCGTGACAGTAGCCATGTCCGTGTCGACGTTTTTGTCGACATCCACATCGACATTCAGCTGCGAGTCCAGGCGCGATTCAGGATCGATGCCGGTGGCTGCCGTGGTGATGGTGACGGGCCAGTGGGGTGGTTCCCAGTCGGCGTGTTCGCTTTGGTAGCGGCGGCCTGATGGTGATACCCAGCCGGGTGGTTCGGTGGGGCTGGCCTCGGTGGGTTGCCAGGCTGTGGTGTGTTTGAGCCGGTGATGCTTGGGGCAGGGTTGGGCGAGGTTGCTGATCCCGGTGGTTCCGCCGTTGGCCCAGGCCGTCAGGTGGTCGGCTTCGTTGTCCAGGGACTGGTTGTTGCAGCCCGGGAACGGGCACTTCCCATCCCGCAATCTAAGCCATTGGCGCAGTGCCTTGGGGATCCGGTAGCTGGACCTGCCGATTTCCAGGGGTGCGCCGTCGCGGGGGTCGGTCAGGACGCGGTGGAAGGACTCGGCACCATCAGCGACGAGCGCCCTGGCCATGGACGGCGGGATGGGCCCGTACCCGTCGAGGATCGCGGGTTCTTCGGTGAGGCCCATCAGCGCAAACACCGGGACCGTGACCAAGACCTGGGCCTTCGGTGAGGGGATCAGGTCAGCTTCCCCGCCGAGCAGCCAGGCCGCTGCGGTGTCGGCGCGGAGTTGGGTGAGGGTCCTGGCCTCGGTGGGGCCTTGGAGGGCGCGGGCGGCGGCGGTGGCGCGGTCCCAGATCCCGGCGGCCTGGTCGGCGGGGAGGTAGGCCGAAAGCCAGGCCATGCCGTCCCGGTCCGGGGAATACTCCAGCCGCCGGTCCGCGGCGGACCGGGTGTGGCGTTTTTCGATGCTGTCCGGGTGGTGGCGTTCGCGCCAGGTCCGCGCCTTGGCCCGGAACCGGCCAGGGACCATCTCCCCGGCCGGCCCCCGGGCCGGGTTCGGCGCATCAGGGTCGAAGAAGTGGGCTTCCAACGCAGCCGCGCCGGAGGCGTCCAGGTTGAGGGTTTCGTCCACCACGATCCGGGCGTGCTGCCACGAAATCGATCCTGCTTCCAGGGCGGCAAGCGTCAGCGGCAGCGCGGTGGCCAGGCGGTGCGCTTCGCCCAGCAGCGCGCTGCCCGTGCGTTCGCTGACCGTCAGTGCGCAGGCGACCTCGGCCACGATACTCATCTCCTGACCGGTGTGGTCCTCCGGCGATACCGGCGGTCCTGCAATAGCCCGGGCAGTGGCTGCGAAGTCCGCCGCCGCATAAACCTTCAGGGCGGCCATCATCGCGTCCGCCCGCGAGACCGTGGCCAGCGCTTCCAAGCACTGATCCGCCCGCCGCCGAAGCGGATCAGCATCAGGATCAGGATCAGGACCACACGTGCCTGGAAATCCGCCCCCACGGAGCCGCACAGCAAGCTCAGCGAAAGTCCTCGACAGTTCCTCCGCCGTCTCCGCAGCCGCTGTGCAATCCATACCCCAAGCATCACAGCGCCCACCAACAACAGACGCTAAGCAAACCGCCTATGTGGATAACCCGACGGATACCCCCAGCAGCGGGCCAGCCCCTAAGGCAAAGAGTCGCTTATCCGCCCGCGAACGGAGGCAGCACGTCCACCACGTCGCCCGGATTTAACACAGTCGTGTGGTCCCGGACGGCCACCTCGTTGAGGAGAAAGCTGCTTCGGGACAGGATGCGCTGCAGGGGAGGGGTGCCGGCAGGCGGCACGGCACGGTCCACGGCCAGGACAGCATGCAGCAGGTCAGCCACGGTTGCCCCTGACGGCAGGTCGAAGCCTTCCTCTTCCACCCCGGCGGCGGCGCGCGCGGCAGCGAAGTAACGTACGTTCAACAGATTTAGCCTCCGATGGCGCTCATGCTGCGGTCCGGCTGGACGAAGTCCGCTGCGCCGAGACCGGTGTGGTCCATTCCGTGTGCCTTGGGCTTGACCCACATGGCGTCCTGCCAGCGTTCGGCCAAGGCTTCATCGCTCGCACCCGCGCGTAGAAAGCCAAGCAGATCAAACTCCTCACGCGAGAAGAGGCAGCTCATGATCTTGCCCTCCGCGGTGATCCGTGTGCGTCGGCAATCCGAGCAGAACGGCTCCGTGACGGAGGCGATGATCCCCACAGTCCCCAGCACCGGGCCCTTGGCGCCCACCGACTGCCCCTCAGCACCCAGCGAAGGCACTGCACTACTCTCTGACCCGGCCACCCGGCGTCGCACTTCAAAGCGTTCTGCGGGGGCGCCGTCGCGGGCGCGGGGGTCCGGGCTGAGGACGTAATCCACAGACAACAGGGAACGGATTTCGGCCGCGGTGATCATGTTCCGGCGGGTCCAGCCGTGGTCGGCGTCCAGCGGCATCTGCTCGATGAACCGCAGCTCGTAGCCGCGGTCCAGTGCCCACGCGAGCAGGGAAGGCGATTCGGCGTCATTGATACCGCGCATCAGCACGGCGTTGAGTTTGACCGGACCCAGGCCCGCAGCCCATGCGGCGTCCACCCCGGCCAGCACGCGGTCCAGGAACGGGCGCCGGGTGAGCTTCGTGAAGGTCTCTTCGTGCAGGGAATCGAGCGAAACATTGATGCGGGTCAGGCCGGCAGCCTTGAGCGCGGCGGCCTTTTTGTCGAGGCCAACACCGTTGGTGGTCATGGAGATGGGCAGGTCCGGATGGTTGCTGCGAAGGGCGGCGATGATGTCCACCAGATCCGCCCTCACCAGGGGCTCCCCGCCCGTCAGGCGCAGTTCCCGGACGCCCAGCAGGTCCACCCCAATGCGGACAATCCGCACGATCTCCCCGGCGCTCATAACGGCCTGCTTGGCCAGCCACTCAAGCCCCTCGGCAGGCATGCAGTATGTGCAGCGCAGGTTGCATTTATCCGTCAGGGAGAGCCGCATATCGGTGGCGCGGCGGCCGTACTGATCCAGCAGCCCGGCGGGGGTGCCAGCCGGCCGGGCAGGCGGCAGTGCCGGACCTGCACTGTCCCGGGATTGCGGCATGCCTAGCTGAACGCTCATGAATTCAGGCTACGCCACGTTTGCCCCAGGCATCACGCCCATGACGCCCGGCAGCGGGCGCCCGGCCAGGTAGCCGTCCGGGATCCCGCCGGGAATCCCTGCGAAGGGCGACGAAAGTCCAATGCCGCTCGGCCGCCGCGAACCTATGCTGGAGGAGTGAACACGTCCCAGCCCCTGCCGGATACGGCCGACGACGGCGCGAGCCCCGAAATGCGGACGGGTATCCAAAGTGCCGCTCCGGGCAGCCGCCGGTGGGCTGCGGTGTCAGGGGTTGTAGCCGCAGTCGGCGCGGTGGTGGCCGGGGAGTTGCTTTCCGGACTCCTGAGTCCATCGCTGTCGCCGCTCACTGCGGTGGGCGGGGCGGTGATTGACGCCGTTCCGCCAGGGGTTAAGGACTGGGCCGTTGCCTTGTTCGGCACCGCTGACAAAGCTGTGTTCCTGGCCGGGATGCTGCTGGTCATTGCGGCCGTCGGGGCCCTGGCCGGAGTCCTGGAACAGCCGAGGCGGTTTGCCGGTGCCGCCGTGATTGCTGCCTTTGGGCTCGTGGGGCTCGCTGCCGTCCTTACGCGCGCCCAGCTGACTCCCGGCGCCGTTCCAGTGCCCCTGGTGGCGGCCCTGGCCGGGGCCCTCCTGATTCGGTTCCTGATCCGCCGGCTCGACGATGAGGCGCCGGGTGACGCGGCGGGGACCGCGGGAGCGCAAAGCAGCGGGCGGCGCACCTTCCTGCAGAGCCTGGCCGCCGCTGCCGGCGTGACGGCCGTCGGCGGGATTATTGCCGGTGTCTGGCGCGGTGCAGCTTCCGGCATCAGCACTGCCCGCGAAAAACTGCAGCTGCCCGGCGCAGCATCTGGGGCGCCTGCGATTCCGGCAGGCGCAGAGGTAGGCGTGGACGGCATGCAGCCGCTGGTCACGCCAAACAGGGACTTCTACAGGATCGACACCGCGCTGATCGTTCCCGTCATCGACCCCGAAACCTGGACGCTCCGCGTGACCGGGTTGGTGGACCGCGAGATTGAACTAAACCTTGCCGATCTTCTGGCCAAACCCCTGATTGAACGGCACGTGACCATCGCTTGCGTCTCCAACGAAGTGGGCGGCGACCTGATCGGCAATGCCCGCTGGCTCGGCTGGCCCGTGCGGGAACTGCTGGCCCTGGCCGCCCCACGGCCCGGCGCTGACATGGTGCTGTCCCGGAGCTCCGACGGGTGGACTGCAGGCACACCGCTGGAGGTCCTCACCGACGACAGGGACGCCCTGTTGGCAGTGGGAATGAACGGGGAACCCTTGCCGCTGGAACACGGCTTCCCGGTCCGGATGATTGTGCCTGGCCTCTACGGTTACGTTTCCGCGACCAAATGGCTGACGGAGCTTCGGGTCACAAGGTTCGCCGACGACAAGGGTTATTGGACGCCTCGTGGCTGGTCCGAACGCGGCCCCATCAAGACGGCGTCGAGGATCGATGTGCCCCGCACTGGCCGGCGAGTCAGTGCCGGCACAGTGACATTCGGCGGTGTGGCCTGGTCGCAGCACACTGGCATCAGCAAAGTGGAGCTGCGAATAAACCGCGGTCCGTGGCAGCAGGCGGACCTCGCACCGGGGATCTCGCTGGACACGTGGTACCAGTGGCAGCTGGGCATCGAGTTGACGCCGGGCCAATACGAGGTGCAGGTCCGCGCCACCGACCTCAGCGGCAAACCGCAGGCTGAGGAACGCCGGCCCGTTGCGCCGGACGGAGCCACCGGCTTCCACACCATTAGAGTTGACGTGAATCCATGACGGCGCCCACCGAAGGCAGGACGATGCACAGCTCCCCGCACGAGCACGGCGGTGCCCCGCACCAGTCGCGGTCCGTTGCCAAACACCGGGCCGCCGTCGCCGAACTGCTGGCGCCGCTGCTGACTGAAAGCAAGGCGGAAACGCTCGCGTTGCGGGACGCCCTCGGCAAGGGCCTGGCCCAGGACATCACGGCGCCGCTTAGCCTGCCGCCGTTCGCCAACTCCCAAATGGACGGCTTCGCCATCAACAGTGCGGACGTGCCCGACGGCGGTGCGGAGCTCAGGGTGGTTGATCCCGTTCCGGCAGGTGCCACGCCCGCGGCCCTCGAGCACGGCTGCGCCGCCCCCATCATGACCGGGGCCATGATTCCTGCCGGTGCTGACGCCGTCGTGCCGGTGGAACGTGCCGTTCCGGATCGGTTCCCCACGCCGGGAGTGCCCAGTACTGTGCGGTTGCCCGCGACGGCTGCCGGCACCTTTATCCGCGCCGCCAGCAGTGACATTGCGGCAGGGGAGCGGGCGCTGGCAGCAGGAACCTTCCTCGGCCCGGCACAGCTCGGGTTGCTTGCCGCCCTGGGCATCGGCGAGGTGACGGTTCGCCGGTCACTGAAGGTCCTGCTGGCCACCACGGGCGATGAAGTGGTTGAACCAGGCCAGCCGCTGCCCGCCGGAAAGATCTACAACTCCAACGGAACCCTTCTCGAAAGTGCCATGCGCCAGGCTGGCCTGGCCGTGGTGCGCACTGCCATCGTCTCGGACCGTCCCGAAGAGCTTCGGGCACTGCTGCGAAGTCACGCTGGCACCGTTGACCTGATTGTCACCACCGGCGGGGTCAGCAAGGGAGCCTATGAAGTGGTCCGCCAGGCCATGGATGGCCAGGCCGCCGAGTTCGTCCACGTGGCGATGCAGCCCGGTGGCCCGCAGGGGATCGGAACGTTCGACGGCGTGCCGTTCCTGGGTTTCCCGGGTAACCCGGTGAGCTGCCTGGTGTCCTTCGAAATGTTCCTGCGGCCGGTGCTGTCCGAACTCTTTGGCTCGCCCGCTCCCCGGACCGCCATCCATGCGCGGCTGGCCCACAGCCTCACCTCGCCGGAACACAAACACCAGGTCCGCCGGGGGAGCTTCCAGGGCGATGGCACCGTCCGCCTGGAAGGGGGCGACAGTTCCCACCTTATGCATGCGCTCGCCGGCTCCAACGCGCTGGTGCACGTGCCGGCCGGGGTTCCGGCGCTCGCCGAGGGTGACGAGGTGGAAGTATGGATGTTGTGAATCCAGAACAGACCCCGCCGGCGCTGACCCACCTGCGCCAGGACGGCAGCGCCCAGATGGTGGACGTGTCAAACAAGGCAGAGACCACCCGGGAAGCCACCGCCACGGCCACCGTCCGAACTACAGGGGAAGTGCTGGGCCTGCTCGGCTCCGGCGGGCTGCCCAAGGGCGATGCCCTGGCGGTAGCGCGGGTCGCCGGGATCATGGCCGCAAAGAAGACCCCCGAACTCATCCCGCTGTGCCATCCGCTGCCCATTTCCAAAGTCACCGTAGACTTTGACCTCGGCGCCGATTCGGTGGACATCCTTGCCACAGTCAAGACCCGCGGCGTCACCGGAGTTGAAATGGAAGCGCTGACAGCGGCGTCAGTGGCCGCCTTAAGCGTTTACGACATGATCAAGGCGGTGGACAAGCACGCCGTGCTGACGGACATCAAAGTGCTGGCGAAAAGCGGCGGCAAGAGCGGGGACTGGACACTATGAGCGGCACCACCGAAAGTACCTTCACGCCTGAGCCGCACACGCACGGCGAGGTGCAGGGCCGGAAGGCCGGTGTTGTCATCGCCTCCACGCGGGCCGCGGCCGGCACCTACGACGACGAGACCGGCCCCGTGATAATCGACTGGCTCACCGAACACGGCTTCGAGGCCTACCCTGCCATGGTGGTCCCGGACGGCGAACCGGTGGGCGCGGCCATCCGCGCGCTCCTGACCCAGCACCCCGCCGTCGTCATCACCAGCGGCGGGACCGGACTCAGCCCGGACGACCGCACGCCCGACGTCACGCTGCCGCTGCTGGACCGGGAAATCCCGGGCATCATGGAGGCCATCAGGCGTGCCGGGGCGGCCAAAACGCCGCTCGCCGCGCTGAGCCGCGGCCATGCCGGAGCTGCCGGCAGGACTTTCATCATCAACCTGCCCGGTTCGCCGAAAGGCGTCATGGACGGACTGTCCGTCCTGGATCCCGTGATCGGGCATCTTTGCGACCAGCTGGAGGGTGGCCATGGGCACTGAATCAGTTTTCGAAGTAGTCCACGCAGTACTGAGTGCGGAGCCGATCTCCGTGGATCAGGCCATCGCCGCCGTCGAATCGGACACGGCCGGGGCCGTGGTCAGCTTCAGCGGAGTCGTCCGGAACCACGACGGCGGCAAATCAGTTGAGCGGCTCAGTTACAGTGCGCACCCCACGGCTCACCAGGTGATGGCCGACGTCGTCGCCACGCTGGTCGCCGAGCACTCAGAAGGCGGGTCCGCCAGTCAGCCGGTGCGCATCTGGGCTGCACACCGCATCGGCATGCTTGAGATTGGCGATCCTGCGCTGGTGTGCGCGGTTTCTGCTGCCCACCGCGGCCAGGCCTTTGCTGTGTGTTCGGAACTCGTGGACCGCATCAAGGAGCAGGTTCCCATCTGGAAGGAACAGTTCTTCGCCGACGGCACCGTTGAATGGGTGGGCGCGGGCGGCTGAACCGGCCAGCTGGTCTGTCTGCCCCGGCAAGTCTGTCTGCCACAGGGCGGGCCGGCGCCGGCGTACCCCGGATGGGAGCTGGCCATCCCTCTTCCGGACCCCGGCATGCGAGGTAACGCACGTCCGCAGGTTCCGTCCCGCGTCCGGCCCGACGGTAGGGTTAACGGCATGACCGAACAACACCCCGCTCCCAGCCGCGTGGCTGTCCTTGGCGCCAACGGGCGCATGGGCGCCGAGGCCGTCAAGGCCGTTGAAGCCGCCTCCGATATGACCCTCGTGGCCGCCCTGGGACGCGGCGACTCGCTGGACCAGCTGGCCTCCGCCGGAGCCGAATTCGTAGTGGACCTCACTGTTCCCGAGAGCACCGAAGCGAACGTACGCTTCGCCGTCGAGCACGGCATGCACGCCGTGGTGGGAACCACCGGGTGGGATTCATCCCGGCTCGCCGCCCTGGAAGCACTGCTCGCGAAGCACCCGGAAACGGGCGTGCTGATCGCCCCCAACTTCGCCCTCGGCTCGGTGCTGGCCTCGGCGTTCGCCGCCAAGGCTTCAAAGTACTTCGAGTCTGTGGAAATCATCGAACTGCACCACCCGGACAAAGTGGATGCGCCCTCCGGAACTGCCGTCCGCACCGCCCAGCTCATCGCTGCCGAGCGGGCCGCTGCGCAGGTTCCGGCCAGCCCTGACGCAACCACCAGCGAGCTCGCCGGCGCCCGGGGTTGCGACGTGGACGGAGTGCGCGTCCACAGCGTCAGGCTTCGCGGGCTCGTGGCCCACCAGGAAGTCCTGCTCGGCGGGCCGGGGGAGCAGCTGACGTTCCGGCACGATTCCTTTGACCGCGCCTCCTTTATGCCCGGCGTGCTGCTGGGTATCCGCAACGTTGCCGCGAACCCGGGCCTGACGGTGGGCCTGGACGGCTACCTGGACCTGGGAGTTTAGGCCGTGGGCGCGTTCCTGGCTGCCTTCCGGAAGAACCGCACCAAGATCTGGGTGGGTGCCGTCACACTCCTGCTGGTCTTCTATCTCGTGGTCTCCTTCCAGCGCTCCATCCTGCTGCTCATGGACAACAACATGGCGGCCAAAGCCATCGGCGCTGCGTACCTCGTGCTGCCGATCGTCGGGGCCTGGGCCCTGATCCGGGAGCTGATGTTCGGTGCCCGCACGGAACAGATGGCCCGGATCCTGGAAGCCGAGGGCGGACTGCCCGTGGACGAGCTCCCGCGCACCCCGGCCGGCCGGATCATCCGGGCGGCCGCTGACCAGGAATTCGAGAAGTACAAGGCCGAAGCTGAAGCCGCACCCGAGGACTGGCGCTCCTGGTTCCGCCTGAGCTGCGCCTACGACGCCGCCGGGGACCGTAAGCGCGCCCGCGCCTCCATGCGTGATGCCGGGCGTCTCTTCCGCGGGAACGTTCAGGCCAGCTGAAACCTGCTGCAGGTCACCTGACTTTCAAGTGGGTGGGGGCCTCTTCCGGAAAACGCCGGTTGAAGGCAACACGGGCCGCTTCCAGCTACCGCATTCTTCCAGCTAGCGCGGGCCGGGCTGCCCGCCTCGGCCCAGCTGGTTGGCGGCGTGGCCAAGCCATTCGAGCGGGCCACGCCATTTCAGCAGTACAAACACCATGCCTACAATGATGGCTGTGGCGGCGTGCGCAAAGTACATGCCGTCCTCCGTCCAGCCGGCCGGCAGCGGCTTCCGGTAGAAACCGGACACCACCCAGACGTGGGCCGAATAGAGCGTCAGCGTCATGGCACCCGCCCCGCGCAGCGGCAGCAGCAGGTCCAGGTCCACCCAGTCGGCCAGTCTGCCGAGCAGCAGGCACGCACCCACCACGGCCGCGGCCACTCCGGAGGTGTGCGCAAGGTCAAGGCTGGTGGCCGAATGCGGTGCAGCCGACGCCAGCCACCACCACGATCCTTCCTGCCGGATTCCGGTGAGGTTGACCTGGAGCACGCTGTGGAGCGGATAATCCGGGGCGTTCAACACGTCCTCCAGTGCTGCGCGGCCGCCCCAGTTCTCCATCGCGGCAGTTCCCAGTGCCTTGGCCAGGGCTGCCACTGCTGTGCCAAGGGTCAGCAACAGGACAGGAATCATCGCCTTGGTGAGTGCCAGCCGGCCTATGACCAGACCCACCAGCAAGTAGGCCAACCACTGGAACGCCGGGTAATAGCCGGTCAGGAAAAGGTCGCCCAGCAGGGGAAAAGGCGTCGTGAGGTCTTCCCAGGACGGGTTGTGCCCGAGGTGCAGCGGCGGGTTCGACGCCATGAGCCAGGGGCGGAGCAAGTAGGCGAGCACCGGTGAGGCCAGGATCCAGCCTGCCGCCCAGGCACAGAGCGCTTTGACCTTCAGGCCAAGGAACGGCAGGACACACACAAACAGCAGGGCGTAGTGGACCAGGATGATCGCGAGATTCACTTCCAGCCCGCCCAGTGAAAGGCCGACGGCGGCGATCACCAGCGCGCGCAGGGCGATGCCGCGGCGCGCGGCGTTCAGGGCAGTTCCTTCCAGCGGCACCTGCTTGCCGGTGGATAGCGCAAGCCCGACCCCGGCCAGCACGGCGAAGAGAGCTGCTGCCCGGCCGGAGAAGGTCAGGCCGATCCACGTGGGAGTGAGATCGGCATTGGCCTCGAACGTGGGCAGCAGATGCGTGGCCATCATGCCAAGGAGCGCGAGCCCCCTGGCTGCGTCAATGCCACGGAGGCGGCCCGCGGCCACGGAGGGGCGAGGCGCCCGCGAGGGTCTTGCTGTGGCTCGGGACGTCATGAGGCGATGTTCTCACACGAACCTGCAGAGCCCCCAGTCAAGATGACGGACGGGATGACGCAGCGCCCCTCGGGCGTCGGCTGCGGAACGCCCTCTTGTGTTCGAATATATGTTCGAATAATATGAGGCTATGCAGACCCCATTCCAGCCGCAACAGTTTCCGGAACTTCCAGCCGCAGGGGCCTCCCAGTGGTCCGCGCCGGACGGTGGCGGCGCGGGTCAGCCGGCAGGACTCATGAAGGCCATGAGCCCCGGGGTGGTCGACTTCCTCTTCCGCCAGTTGGTCGCCGGACGGCCCGCCGAGGATGTTCAGTGGCAGGACGAAGGCATCACGCTGACCGCGCAGCCAGCCGGAGCGGAGCTGGCACGCCGGCTGGCCGAAACCGATCTTGAAGCCCTCACACCCATCGAGCTGTTCCACTACGTCCGGGCAGCCCAGCGGTTGGCGGCATGGGCTGAGGAACTGAGGGAGGCGGCGGTGGGGAGGTATTGCCAGCCGGGCGAGGCGCAGGCCGGCAACCTTCATGGTGCGCGGCTGCAGGGTGGTCCCTAGGATGAAGGAGTGACCGAAGCCCTGACTGTATCCGCTGTCCAGTACCAGGCCCTGGATGGCGGGATCATGCCGAATGTCCACGAACACGTCCGGCTGATCGAGGACGCCGAATCGCACGGCGCCCGGCTGGTGGTCTTCCCGGAGTTGTCGCTGACCGGTTACAACCTGCCGCTGCTGGCTGCTGATGACGCCTGGCTTCGGCCCGCCGATCCACGGCTGGGTGATCTCCATGAAATCTGCCGCCGGACCGGGATTACCGCTGTGGCGGGGGCCGGCTACCGGGAGCCTGACGGCACGCCGCGGCTCGCGTGCCTCGCCATCCACCCGGACGGCACCACCGATTTCGGCTTCAAGACGCACCTTCACGGACCGGAGCAGGAACTCTTCACCGCCGGCGATGGTGCCGTGATCCTCGAAATGGATGGCTGGCAGGTCGCGCTGGCCATCTGCTCCGATGCGGCGGTTCCTGCCCACTCCACCGGGGCGGCGCTGGCTGGCGCCGATGTCTATGCGGTGTCGGCGGTCTACACCCTGGCCGAAGAACAGCGGCTCGCGCTGCACCTTGGAGCCCGGGCCATGGACAACCGCATGTTCGGCATCCTGGCGAACCTGGGCGGAACCACGCCGCTGGGCCCGTCCTGCGGACAGAGCGGATTCTGGGGGCCGGACGGTCTCCAAATGAAACACGCGGCCGGAACCGGCACCGAGGTGGTCACCGCAGTCCTGCAGCGGAGCGCCCTGCGGAAATTCCGCTGACGCCCGGCAGTGCTGCCCACAGGGCCTGGGGCCGCGGCCGGCACTCCCGGGGGCCACGCCACTCCGGGTCCTGCAGCCACCGCACTCCGCGTCCTGCGGGCACCGCGCGCTGCTCCTTCCGAGGCATCGGTAGAGCCTGTTTGACGCTTATCACGCCGCCGGCATTGTCCTAACCGGCTGCGGACAGGGTAACGTTTTTTCCATGCCTCACAAATCCGCCACCATTCCTGCCCTTGGTACGCTCCTGACCGCCATGGTCACGCCCTTCACCAAGGACGGTGCCGTGGACTACGGGCAGGCGGCCGAACTGGCCACCAAGCTCGTCGACGATGGCTGCGACGGACTGGTGGTCACCGGAACCACCGGTGAAACGTCCACCCTCTCGGACGAAGAAAACCTGGGCATGTTCCGCGCCGTCAAAGAGGCCGTGGGGGACCGTGCGGCCATCATCGCCGGCACCGGAACCAACGACACCGCGCACTCGGTGCGCCTCTCCCAGCAGGCGGCTGCCCTTGGCGTCGACGGCCTGCTGCTCGTCACGCCCTACTACAACAAGCCCAGCCAGGCCGGCGTCCGTGCACACTTCGAAACCGTCGCGTCCGCAACCGACGTGCCCGTTATGCTCTACGACATCCCGGGCCGCTCCTCCATCGCGATCGAGCCCGACACCATGATCCGCCTGGCCCAGCACCCGAACATCGTCGCGGTCAAGGACGCCAAAGCCGACTTCATGGCAGCCAGCCGCGTAATGGCCGAGACGGACCTGCACTTCTACTCCGGCGACGACGGACTGACCCTTCCCTGGATGTCCCTGGGCGCCGTCGGACTGGTGGGCGTCACCACCCACGTAGCTACCCGCCGCTTCCGGGACATGATCGACGCCATCAACGCGAACGATCTCGGAACCGCGCGGAAGATCAACTTCGAGCTGCTGCCCGTGGTCCGGGCAACGATGACCCGCGTCCAGGGGGCCGTTGCAGCCAAACAAATTCTTAAATGGCAGGGAGTCCTGCCCAACTCGATTGTCCGTTTGCCCCTCGTGGAGCCGGACGAAGCCGAGATCGAAACCATCCGCGAGGATTTGGCGGAAGCGGGGCTGGTCTTTTCCTGAGGGCTAAGACCGGCACCCTTCCGCCTGGAAAGTAGTGCACTATGACCCAAACTGCCCTTCCTGGCCTTGTCACGCCTCCACGCCTGCCGCAAGGCACCCTTCGGATCGTTCCGTTGGGCGGCCTGGGGGAGATCGGCCGCAACATGGCTGTCTTCGAAATCGAAGGCAAGCTGCTCATCGTCGACTGCGGCGTCCTCTTCCCCGAGGAAACCCAGCCCGGCGTTGACCTGATCCTGCCGGATTTCTCGTACATCGAGGACCGGATGGACGACATCGTGGCCGTTGTCCTGACCCACGGCCACGAGGACCACATCGGCGCCGTTCCCTACCTCCTGCGGCTCCGCGCCGACATCCCCCTGGTGGGCTCGCAGCTGACACTGGCCCTGATCGAGGCCAAGCTGCAGGAACACCGGATCCGTCCGTACACGCTGACGGTCGAAGAAGGCCAGGTCGAAAAGTTCGGCCCGTTCGAGTGCGAGTTCGTTGCGGTCAACCACTCCATCCCGGATGCCCTGGCAGTGTTCATCCGCACAGCCGGCGGCACCGTCCTGCACACAGGCGACTTCAAGATGGACCAGCTGCCGCTGGACGGCCGGATCACGGACCTCCGTCACTTTGCCAAGCTGGGCGAAGAGGGCGTTGACCTCTTTATGTCCGACTCCACGAACGCTGACGTGCCGGGCTTCACCACCGCCGAAAAGGAAATCGGCCCCACGCTGGAACGGCTCTTCGGCCAGGCCACCAAACGCATCATTGTGGCGTCCTTCTCCTCGCACGTCCACCGCGTCCAGCAGGTGCTGGACGCAGCGGCCAAGCATAACCGCAAGGTCGCATTCGTGGGCCGTTCCATGGTCCGCAACATGGCCATCGCCGCGAAGCTTGGCTACCTCGATGTTCCTGAGGGCCTCCTGGTGGACATCAAGAACATCGACAACCTGCCGGACAACCGCGTTGTGCTGATGTCCACGGGATCGCAGGGCGAACCGATGGCGGCCCTTTCCCGGATGGCCAACGGCGACCACCGGGTGGTGGTGGGAGATGGCGATACCGTCATCCTTGCCTCCAGCCTGATCCCGGGCAACGAGAACGCCGTGTTCCGCATCATCAACGGCCTGCTCAAGCTCGGCGCCGACGTTATTCACAAGGGCAACGCAAAGGTCCATGTCTCGGGCCACGCAGCCGCCGGCGAGCTGCTGTACTGCTACAACATCCTTGAACCGCTCAACGCAATGCCTGTGCACGGCGAGACCCGGCACCTGATCGCCAACGGCAAGATCGCCATCGAATCCGGCGTCCCGACCGCAAGCGTCATCCTGGCCGACAACGGCACCGTCATCGACCTCAAGGATCACCGCGCTGACGTGGTGGGCCAGGTTGAAGTGGGCTTTGTCTACGTGGATGGCTCCAGCGTCGGCGAAGTCACGGAAGCGGACCTGAAGGACCGTCAGACGCTCGGCGATGAAGGCTTCATCTCGATCATCACGGTCATCAACCGCACCACCGGCAAGGTGGTCTCGGGGCCGGAAATCCACGCCCGCGGCGTGGCCGAGGATGATGCGGTCTTCGACGAGATCATCCCGAAGATCAACGCCGCACTGGAAGAAGCAGTGCTGAACCGCACGGACCACACCACGCACCAGCTCCAGCAGGTGGTACGGCGTGTGGTGGGTACCTGGGTCAACCGCAAGCTGCGTCGCAAGCCCATGATCATCCCGGTGGTCCTCGAGGCATAACACCTCTGGACCTCACGGAATCTGAAAGGCCCGGTTCTTCGGAACCGGGCCTTTCCCTGTGCCCGGGCACCGCCGAAGGCGCCGCCCGACCGGCAACATAAACGCCCCGGAACGGCCGGAAATCCGCGGAAAACCGCCGCAGTTCAGGTACCGTGGCACGTATGGCCACTCGCACTACCCCCGCGCCCAAAGGCACTGCCCGAGGCACCAACACCGCCAAATCCGGCAGCTCCGCAGGCCGCGGTGCAGGCTCCTCCCGCACCAGCGGACGGGCCGGATCCTCCGCCGGTGCCGCGCGCACGCGCCAGCTTCCCGCCGTCGAGCAGCATCAGCCGTGGCTCCTGCGGGTAGTGGGCGGCGCGTGGCTGGGTGTCGGCCACCTGGTGGGCGGGGGAGTCCGGAGGATCGGCTCCGACGTCAGCGACCTGCCGGCCGAGGAGCGCCGTGACGGCGCAGCGCTGTTCAACCTCGCGCTGGGCGTTTTTGTCGCCACGTTCGCCTGGTGGGGCCTGACGGGATGGTTCCCGGACGCTGTCTACAGCGTGGTCAACGGCACCTTCGGATGGGTGTCCCTGCTGTTGCCGCTGATGCTTTTTGTCTGCGCTTTCCGGCTGTTCCGGCGGCCCGACGACGGCCGCGGAAACAACCGCGTGGGGATCGGCTTCCTCATCATGACGTTCGCGGGCTGCGGCCTGGCCCATGTTTTGGGCGGGCAGCCCACCGTTGCCCAGGGCTTCGACGGCCTCCGCCAGGCAGGCGGCATGCTCGGCTTCCTGGCAGCCTCACCGCTTGCCGCCATCCATGCGGTGGTGCCTGTTGTGCTGTATGGGTTGTTGGCCTTCATCTCACTGCTGATCATCACGGCCACGCCCTTCGGAGCCATCCCACGCCGGCTGCACGCCGCCTACGAACACCTGATGGGCGTCGACCTGCAGGAGCCCGGGGAGGCCGGCGACAGCCACGACCGCAGCTACCTTGAAGAATCGCGCGCCGCCGCGGCGCCGAAGAAGAAGAAACGGCGCTTCTTCGGCAAAGATGAAGAATCCGACGCCGGCCTGGAAGGTTATGTCGGCGACGAAGCCTTCGAGCACGCGGTCATCGATGATGATGACGATGCGGCAGACGGAAAGCCAGGGCGTGCACCGCGTCCCGCTCCGGGCGTGCGCCGCCCCACCCAGGCCGAAATCGCTGTCGAAAAGATCAAGGCCGCCCAAGGCCTCGGCACTGCCGTACACAGCCCGGCGGACAACGCCACCGAGGCCATTCCCCTGGTGACGCCCGGGATGGTCGCCGCGGGCTCGCTTAATCCCGTCGCCGTTCCGCAGGTTCCGGCCAAGCCTGTCACTCCGGTGCCGCTGCCCACGCCCATTCCGCAGCGGACCGAGCAGCTCTCCCTGGCCGGCGACGTCACTTACACCCTTCCGTCGTCGGACGTTCTGACCCCCGGTTCCATCCCCAAAGAACGCACCGAAGCCAACGACGCCATTGTGGCTTCACTGACCGAGACATTGAACCAGTTCAATGTGGACGCCCAGGTCACCGGCTTCAGCCGTGGGCCCACTGTGACCCGGTACGAAATTGAGCTGTCGCCGGGCACCAAGGTGGAGCGGGTCACCGCCCTGTCCAAAAACATCTCCTACGCCGTAGCCTCCAGCGACGTCCGCATCCTGAGCCCCATACCCGGCAAGTCCGCCATCGGCATCGAAATCCCCAACTCCGACCGTGAAACGGTCTCCCTGGGCGATGTCCTCCGCAGCCAGAACGCGCGCCGGACCGACCATCCCATGGTCATGGGCGTGGGCAAAGACGTCGAGGGCGGCTACGTTGTGGCCAACCTCGCGAAGATGCCCCACCTTCTCGTCGCGGGTGCCACCGGTGCCGGTAAGTCCTCGTTTGTGAACTCCATGATCACGTCCATCCTCATGCGGGCCACACCAGACGAGGTCCGCATGGTCATGGTGGACCCCAAGCGCGTGGAGCTGACCGCCTACGAGGGTGTGCCGCACCTGATCACGCCCATCATCACCAACCCGAAGAAGGCGGCAGAAGCCCTGCAGTGGGTGGTCCGGGAAATGGACGCCCGCTACGACGACCTCGCCAACTATGGGTTCAAGCACATCGATGATTTCAACAAGGCGGTGCGGGCCGGCAAGGTCCAGCCGCCAGTGGACTCCAAGCGCGTCATCCGGCCCTACCCGTACCTGCTGGTGATCGTTGACGAACTCGCCGACCTGATGATGGTGGCCCCCCGCGACGTCGAAGACTCCATCGTCCGCATCACCCAGCTGGCCCGTGCGGCAGGCATCCACCTGGTCCTCGCCACCCAGCGGCCCTCCGTGGACGTCGTCACCGGCCTCATCAAAGCCAACGTGCCCTCCCGCATGGCCTTCGCCACCTCCTCAGTCACCGACTCCCGGGTGGTCCTTGACCAGCCCGGCGCCGAGAAACTTATCGGCCAGGGCGATGCCCTCTTCCTGCCGATGGGCGCCTCCAAAGCCATGCGCGTCCAGGGCGCGTGGGTCACCGAGTCCGAAATCCACAAGGTGGTGGAACACGTCAAGGGCCAGCTGAAGGCCGACTACCGCGACGACGTTGCCCCCGAGGCGCAGAAGAAGCAGATTGACGACGACATCGGGGACGATCTCGAAGTGCTGCTGCAGGCCACCGAACTGGTGGTCACCACCCAGTTCGGTTCGACGTCGATGCTGCAGCGCAAGCTCCGCGTGGGCTTCGCCAAGGCCGGGCGACTCATGGACCTCCTCGAGTCCAGGGGAGTGGTTGGCCCCTCGGAGGGTTCCAAGGCGCGCGACGTGCTGGTCAAACCCGACGATCTGGCTGCCGTGCTGGCGGCCATGAAGGGCCAGGACGCCCCGGCTGTTGCGGATTCCCAGACTGCAGCGCTCAGCGATAATGCCAACGCCAATATCGCCCAGGGCGGCTACGCGGAGGACCTCGTGCAGGCGGACCTGGACCAGCGCAGCCAGAACGTTGAATACTTCGACGGAGCAGACACCAGCTCCAACGGCGAGGATGAAGACGGATCCGAGGACGCCTGGTCACTCACCGGACGGTAGCCTAGAAGGGTGACTAGCACCGAAGCAACTGCCGCCGGCTCCAGCAGCCCCGGGATCTGGAATCTTCCCAACATCCTGACCATGCTGCGCATCGCCCTGGTGCCGTTCTTCGTCTGGTTCCTCCTCGCCGATGCCCCCGGGCTGCGCAGCGAGTCAGGACTCTGGCGCTGGGCTGCGGTGCTGGCGTTCGCCGTCGCCATTTACACAGACAAGCTCGACGGCGACATCGCCAGGAGCCGCGGGCTCATCACTAATTTCGGCAAGATCGCCGATCCCATCGCCGACAAGCTCCTGATCGGTTCGGCGCTGGTGATGCTTTCGGTGCTGGGGGAGCTGCCTTGGTGGGTCACCATCGTCATCCTCGTCCGGGAATGGGGCATCACAGCACTCCGCTTTGTTGTCATCCGCTATGGCGTCATCCCGGCCTCGCGCGGCGGAAAGCTTAAGACTGTTGTGCAGACGGCCGCGATCTTCCTCTATCTGCTGCCCCTGGGCGCGCTGGCGCCGTGGCTTGTCTGGGTGGCGTTCGCCGTCATGATGGTGGCGGTTCTCATTACCGTGTGGACCGGTGTGGAATATGTGGTGGAAGCCCTGCGGCTCCGGGCCCACGGCAAGCGGTCCGGAAATACTACGCCTGGCAACTAGGAGCTGACGTGACGAACCTTCACCACCTGGCCGAACAGACAGTCCGCAAGGCCTTGGACACGGACCGGACGGTAGCAGCTGCGGAGTCACTCACGGCCGGAATGGTCACAGCCGTCCTGGCCGATACTCCGGGCGCCTCGGGCATGCTGCAGGGCGGCGTGGTGGCGTACCAGAACTCCGTCAAGACCGACGTCCTGGGGGTCCCGGCTGAACTGCTAAGCGGCGTTGGCTCGGTGGACGGCGACGTCGCAGCGGCCATGGCGGCAGGTGTCCGCTCTGCGCTGGGGGCCGACATCGGCGTCGCCACCACCGGTGTGGCCGGCCCGGAGGAACACGATGGCAAAGCGGTGGGCACAGTGTTCATTGGGGTCGCCACGGAGGGAAGTGCCTCGGCCTTCCAATACACCTTCAGTGGTAACCGCGCCGACATCCGCGGGCAGGCCTGCGGGGCTGCACTGGAAAGGCTGCTCGAAGTCCTGTCTTCCTGAGCCCTATATTCCTGAAGCTACCGGGCGTAAAGTTGCCGGGAACAAATCCCGGAACCTATTAGTTATTACATTGTGTCGCTTTGGCAGAGCCGGGGCGCCTAGGATGAATAAACAACTACGGTTCCCTCCGGGTGGACCGGACTTATGAAGGAGCAAGGCGATACAGATGGTAAAGCAGCCCGTATCCGTAAACGGCGTTGTCCGCTGGAAGGATGTGGGCCTCGCCGATCAGGCTAAGAGCGAACAGAGGGAGCGCAAAATGGTTGTACTTCGTCACGAAATCGGTGATGTCCTGCGCGATGTCCGCCAGCGCCAGGGGCGTACGCTCCGCGAAGTGTCGCACAGTGCCCGTGTATCCCTGGGTTACCTCAGTGAAGTGGAGCGGGGCCAAAAGGAAGCCTCGTCAGAGCTCCTGTCCTCAATCTGCTCCGCCTTGGACGTGCCGCTGTCCAGCATGCTCCGTGAAGTCAGCGACCGCGTAGCCGTGGCCGAGGGCGTTGCCGTTCCCGACACTGTTCCCCAGGAATTCTCACAGCGCTACGGCCGCGATCTTGAGCGCGACCTCAACGCTGAACTGACCAACGAACTCTCAACAGGCCTCCTTTCCGGCGCACGGTAAACCGGCCGCAGGAGCCCTGCACGCATCAACCACAAAGCCTCCGGCATCAGCCGGAGGCTTTGTGGTGTTTGTCCTACATTGGGGTGTTGCCCTGCGGGCTGGTTCCGCCGACCCGGGCGGCTGTGTCTTTGGCTGGGACGTCAAGGTCAAAAATGGAGTTGAGCTTGGCCATATATTCGGCAAGCGTCCGCAGCTCCTCCACCGGCCATTCCGCCAACCGCTCACGGAAATCCTTCCGGCGCGCATCCTGGACCTGGTGCATCTTTTCTTCACCCTTTTCCGTGAGACGGATCGACTGCGCCCGCCCGTCAAGGGGATCCGCTTCCTTGAAGACCAGCCCGATACTTTCCAGGAACGCAATCTGGCGGCTGACCGAGGGCTTTCCCACACCGATGTTCAGGGCGAGGTCAGTCAGGCGGATGGGACCTTCGCGCCGGATCACCGCCAGCAGCCCGTAAGCCGCCGGCTCCAGGTCCGGGTGGACCTGGCGGGAGAGCTGATATGACACCGACCGGGCGCGACGCCAAAAGAGGCTGATCTGCTGTTCCACGGTATTCAGTGCTTCATCGACGTTGTCCGGGCCGGGATCCGGGCGGGAACCTGGGTCCGCAGGACCAGCTTCGGCGGGGCCCGGCGCAGGAGGGCCATCGGCAGGGTTGCTCATGGCAACAATTCTAGGGTCCGGGATCATGAGAGACTCTATTGGTGCGGATCAGTGACTATTGGCGGCTTATGGACGACGAATTCGGGGCAGGCTACTCCCGGGTCCTCAGCAGCACCCTGGTTCTCGCCGGTGTCGGCGGACGAACGGCTGACCAGGCCCTCAGCGCCGGCGTGAGCCCCCGGAACGTTTGGCTTGCAATGTGCGAAGTGCAGGACGTTCCACCTGAGCGGCGCCTTGGCCGTGACGTCAAACCCCGCGACTGACCTCCCTGCCGAATTGCCACCGGCTGACACGCCGTTGGATCTGTTCGAATATCTGTTCGGGTAAAGCTATGCTTTTTGTAGTGGGTTATCCACATACGCGATGTCGCCCGGCTTGAATGTCGGAGGGTGCCATTAGCGTCAGAGATGACCAATAACGGCCCCTGAGGCCACTCCAAAGCGAGAAAGCATTAGAGGTGTGAACCATGGCGGCAGCCCCGGATCGTGAAAAAGCGTTGGAAGCAGCGCTGGCCCAGATTGACAAGCAGTTCGGCAAAGGATCCGTCATGCGGCTGGGGGACGAAGTCCGTGCCCCCATCGAGGTCATCCCCACCGGCTCCATCGCCCTGGACGTGGCCTTGGGAATTGGCGGCCTGCCGCGCGGCCGCGTCGTAGAGATCTACGGCCCGGAATCGTCCGGTAAAACCACTGTGGCACTGCATGCCGTTGCCAACGCCCAGCGCCAGGGCGGCATTGCCGCGTTTATCGACGCCGAGCACGCCCTGGACCCGGAATACGCCGCCAAACTGGGCGTGGATACAGACGCCCTCCTGGTCTCCCAGCCTGACACCGGCGAGCAGGCTCTGGAAATCATGGACATGCTGATCGGGTCCGGCTCGCTGGACGTCATCGTCATCGACTCTGTTGCCGCCCTGGTGCCCCGCGCGGAAATCGAAGGCGACATGGGTGACAGCCACGTTGGCCTGCAGGCCCGCCTCATGAGCCAGGCACTGCGTAAGATCACCGGCCGGCTGAGCCAGACCAAAACCACCGCCATCTTCATCAACCAGCTCCGTGAAAAGATCGGCGTGTTCTTCGGTTCCCCGGAGACCACCACCGGTGGTAAGGCCCTGAAGTTCTACGCCTCCATCCGCATCGACGTCCGCCGGATCCAGACGCTCAAGGAAGGTGCAGACTCTGTCGGTAACCGCACCAAGGCCAAGATCGTCAAGAACAAGATGGCCCCGCCCTTCAAGATCGCCGAGTTCGACATTATCTATGGCCAGGGCATTTCCCGTGAGGGCGGCATCATCGACATGGGTGTAGAGCACGGCCTCATCAAGAAGTCCGGTTCGTGGTTCACCTATGACGGCGATCAGCTGGGCCAGGGGATGGAGAACTCCCGCCGGTTCCTGCGCGACAACCCTGAGCTGGCGGCTGAGCTGGAGCGCTTGATCAAGGAGAAGCTGGGCGTGGGCGTCAAGCCTGCCGCGGATGAGTCCAAGGACGCGCCCAAGCTGAAGGCTGTTGACGGCTTCTAGGGTTGACGGCTACCAGGGGTTGAGGGCTGCCGGGACAATGCGTTCGAAGGCACAGCAGATTCATGGGTGAGTGGGGCTCCGGGGCAGGACGCGGGCGGCGCAGAAGCGCTACTGGGCGAAGCGCCGCCTCACCGGCTGGCCTCCCTTCGGTGGGCTATCCGGACGGACCGGATGCGGAGTCGCCGATCGCTGAGGACGTCGAGCCTGACCCGGCGTCTGTAGCCCGTGCCATTGTCCTGCGGCAGCTGACCAGTTCGGCAAAAAGCCGGCTGCAGCTGGCCCGCAAGCTTGCCGAGCGGAACATCCCCGAGGACGTGGCGGAGGCTGTCCTGGACCGGTTCCAGGAAGTCCGCCTGATCGACGACGCCGACTTTGCCGACATGTGGGTGCGCAGCCGGTCCCAGTCACGGAAGCTGGCGAAAGGGGCGCTGCGCCGGGAACTGTCAGACAAAGGCATCGATGCGGATACGGCTGCTGCCGCGCTGGAGCAGCTTTCCGACGCGGACGAGGAGGCATCGGCCCGCCTTCTTGTGGAACGGAAGCTCCGGCCCGGCACAGACCTCTCGGACAGGGGCGAGCGGGATAAGATCACCCGGCGCCTTGCCTCGATGCTTGCGCGGAAGGGCTACCAGCCCTCGCAAGCGTTCCGGGTGGTAGGGGAAGTGCTTGATGCGCGGGCGGCCAGCCAGGACGGCAACCAGCCGGACCTGTAGGTCGCCGGGACGGCGTCTCCGCCGAGCCGGTACCCTTAACAGGTGAGTTTGACCATTCCTTCCCCCGCATCCGGCACCATTCCTTCCGTAGCCTCTGGCGCGCCACAGCCCCGCACCTACCAGGTGCGCACTTTCGGCTGCCAGATGAACGTCCACGATTCGGAGCGGATGGCCGGCATGCTCGAGGATGCGGGCTACGTCCCGGCCGATGGGGAGCAGGCCGACGTTGTGGTGTTCAACACCTGCGCGGTCCGTGAAAACGCGGACAACAAGCTCTACGGCAACCTGGGCATGCTGGCGCCGGTGAAGGCAGCCAACCCCGGGATGCAGATCGCCGTGGGCGGCTGCCTGGCCCAGAAGGACCGCGAGACCATCCTCAAGAAGGCTCCCTGGGTAGACGCCGTGTTCGGCACCCACAATGTCGGGGCACTCCCGGCGCTGCTGGACCGGGCCAGGCACAACAACGAAGCCCAGCTGGAGATCCTCGAGTCCCTCGACGTTTTCCCCTCCACGCTGCCCACCAAGCGTGACTCGGTCTACTCGGGCTGGGTGTCCATCTCGGTGGGCTGCAACAACACTTGCACGTTCTGCATCGTGCCGGCCCTCCGCGGCAAGGAAAAGGACCGCCGGCCCGGCGACATCCTGGCCGAGATCCAAGCCCTGGTGGACGACGGTGCAATCGAAGTGACCCTCCTCGGTCAGAACGTCAACTCCTATGGCGTGGAATTCGGTGACCGGCAGGCGTTTTCGAAGCTCCTTCGCGCGTGCGGCGAGATCGAAGGCCTGGAAAGGGTACGTTTCACCAGCCCCCACCCCGCCGCCTTCACGGACGACGTTATTGACGCTATGGCCGAGACCCCCAACGTGATGCCGCAGCTGCACATGCCGTTGCAGTCGGGGTCGGACAAAGTCCTCAAGGACATGAAGCGGTCCTACCGGTCCACCAAGTTCCTGGGCATCCTGGACAAGGTCCGCGAGAAGATCCCGCACGCCGCCATCTCCACCGACATCATTGTGGGGTTCCCGGGCGAAACCGAGGAGGACTTCCAGGCCACCCTCGATGTCGTGGCGAAATCCCGCTTCGCCACTGCTTTCACTTTCCAGTACTCCAAGCGCCCCGGCACTCCCGCCGCTGACCTGCCCGACCAGCTGCCGAAGGCCGTGGTGCAGGAACGCTTCGAGCGCCTCACGGCCCTGCAGGACAGGATTGCTGCCGAAGAGAATGCCAGGCAGCTTGGCCGCCGGGTGGAGGTCATGGTCACGGCCCAGTCCGGCCGCAAGTCAGAAGAAACCCACCGGCTCTCCGGCCGGTCGCAGGACCAGCGCCTGGTGCACTTCTCGGTTCCGGCCGGTGCCGAGACACCCAGGCCCGGAGACCTGGTCACCGTCACCATCACCGAGGCCGCAGCCTTCCACCTCGTCGCCGACCCGGAACCCCAGGACTACAGCCTGCGCCGCTCCCGTGCCGGGGATGCCTGGGACAGGTCACAGGCCGATTCATGCGGAGCGCCCGCACCAGGCGCCGCCGGCACCGGTGCCGGCCGGACCGGGGTCTCGCTGGGCATGCCCACGTTGCCCGTCCGGAGCCGCTGACCGGTGTCCGAGCCTCCGGTCATCGCGGTAGTTGGGCCTACCGGCTCAGGCAAGTCTGATCTCGCGGTCAGCCTTGCGCTGCAGCTTGACGGCGAGGTGATCAACGCTGATGCCATGCAGTTCTACCGGGGCATGGACATAGGCACCGCCAAGATCACCCCGGCTGAGCGCCACGGCGTTCCGCACCACCTTCTGGACACCCTGGATGTCACCCAGGAGGCCAGCGTTTCTGACTTTCAGCAGCAGGCCAGAGAGGTCATCAGCGACATCCACGCCCGCGGCAAACGCGCCATTCTGGCCGGCGGCTCGGGACTCTACGTGCGGGCCGCCCTGGACGTGCTGGAGTTCCCGGGCACCGACCCGGATCTCCGCCGGGAACTGGAAGCCGAGCTTGAGGAAGCAGGCCAGGAGGCCCTCCTGTCGCGGCTCCGGGAGGTGGACCCTGTGTCCGCCAGCCGCGTCAACGATGCGCGGCGGATCATCAGGGCGCTCGAGGTGTACCAGCTCACCGGCCGGCCGTTCAGTTCCTTTATGCCCCGGCGGGAGTACGTCCAGCCGGCCGTGCAGATCGGGCTGCGGGTAGACCGGGAAGTACTGCGTGATCGCCTGGCCCTCAGGGTCCACGGCATGGTTGACAAGGGCCTGCTGGAGGAAGTTCGGCGTTTGGACGCGGCGGGACTGCGCCGCGGCAAAACCGCACCCCGCGCCTTGGGCTATGCCCAATTCCTGAAAGTGCTCGACGGCGCCTCAACCCTTCCTGAGGCAGCAGAGGACACCATCGTCGCCACGAGGCAGTTCGCCCGGCGGCAGCTCACCTGGTTCCGTGCGGATCCCCGCATCAGCTGGCTGGACTGGCAAACGCCGGACCTTGCTGCCCAGGCCGCTGCACTGGCTGGATGACACCGGAGCCAGCCCTGCTAACTGCCGCCCGCAACACCCCTGGCGTCACTGCCAGGCTCGCCGCCGCCGTCGGCCGTTTTAGCCGTTCATAACCCGCCCGGTAACCTAGGAGCATGGACGCAACCCCCGCAGAGACCGCCGAGCCCACCTTCCGGACACTGGGCGGACTCCGCTTCTCCAAGGGCCACGGCACGGGCAACGACTTTGTGCTGATCGCTGATCCGGACGGCATCCACACCATCGACGCCGGGCAGGTTGCCGCACTGTGCGACCGGCACCGCGGCATCGGCGGGGACGGCCTCATCAGGGCCGTTCCGTCCCGCTATCTTTCTGAAGGCCGCGAACTCCTGGGCACCAGCCCCGAGGCGGAATGGTTCATGGACTACCGCAACGGGGACGGTTCGCTCTCGGAAATGTGCGGCAACGGCGTCCGCGTTTTTGTGCACTTCCTCCGTGCCGAGGGCCTGGTTGACCTGCCCGACGGCGGATCGCTCACTATCGGTACGCGTGGCGGCGTCAAGACTGTAGTCCGGACCGGCGACAATTACGCCGTGGACATGGGGCCGTGGGAGTTCATTTTCCCAGGGGAAGCAACTGCCAAGGCCATGGATTCCCTCGTCACCGCAGACGGCCTCGAGGTCCCTCGCCCGGCACTCTCTGTCAGTATGGGCAACCCACACACTGTGGTTGCCCTGGCTGAACTCTCGGAGCTGGAAGCGACCAGGCTCTTTGCCGCCCCGAAGGTTGATCCCGTGCCTGCCAACGGCACCAACGTCGAATTCGTTGTGCCCTCCGAACCGCTGGTCCACGACGGAGTCGGCTCCGTCACCATGCGCGTCCATGAGCGGGGCGTCGGCGAGACCCAGTCCTGTGGAACCGGCGCGTGCGCCGCCGCGGTTGCCATCCGGCATTGGGCGGGGGCCGAGGCGCCGGACTCCTGGCTGGTCAACGTGCCGGGCGGCGTTGTCGGGGTCAAATTCTTCGCCGGTGCGGCCGGCCACGAACACGTAGAACTCAGTGGCCCCGCGGTCATCGTGGCTAGTGGGACGCTTTCCTGACCCGCAGGATCCGGAAGGACTTCGCGGTGCTTTCGCGGGTGACAGTGAACGAGGCATCCAGCTCCGCGGACAACCAGCGCTGAAGCGAATCTGAGCCCAGGTTCTTCTGCACCACCAGCCAGGCTGAGCCGCCCGGCGCCAGGCGGGGGAGCCACAGCGTCAGCAGGCTGTGCAGCTCGTCCTTGCCGATCCGGATGGGCGGATTGGACCAGATGGTGTCGAACCGCAGGTCAGGATCGACGGCGTCGGGAGTGCTGGCCGCTACATTGCCCAGGCCAAGCAGTGACGCGTTTTCGTTAGTCAGCGTGATGCAGCGTTCATTCACATCCACTGCGTAGACCTTTGCATGGGGTGCGCGCAGGGCAAGGGTCAGCGCGATGGGCCCCCAGCCGCAGCCGATGTCCAGGAGGTTCCCTGTGGGTGAAGGAGCCGGGACTTCATCCAGGAGGACCGCTGTTCCCTTGTCGATGCCGTCGGGGCTGAAGATCCCCGCGGAGGTCTGCAGCGTGCGCGTCGCGCCGGCCAGTTCCACCGTGAGGGGCTTGCGGGTGAACGGCCCGGCGGGCGATGCGCTGAAATAGTGTGCGGACTCCATAACTGGCCAGATTAGTTGGCCGCAGTGGACAAAGCGAAACGGGCACGGGGAAGCGGCGCCCTCCTGTTCTGCTAATCTGGAACCCATGTTCTTGATCTTCGAGTAGCCGGCACGGGCCTCTGCTTTCCAAAGCCGCCCGTTCCGAAGCCGTGCCCCACAGCGATGCAGGTCCCAGCCTTCCGCATGTGCGCCACAGGACTGGTCTCCTGTACCCGTCCTGCCGCAGGGCAAGACTCGAGTGATCAGCCCGTGTGCCGGTCCCTTCCTGAGATTTGCCTGCGCCACACCACTCCACGCATCAGCAGTGATGCGGACCCACCCTGCGCGCCGCCGCTTCGGCCGGCGCGCGGAGCAGACCAGGAGGCCAGGATGACTGCAAGCCGTCAGCCCAGCGCGAATACTTCACCACAGACCAACGATCGGCACTATTCTGAAAATGCCGAATCTTCAAAGGAGACCATGACCAGCCAGCCCAACACCGGTTCCGATCCAGCAGCCCAGGACATGAGTCCCGAGGAAATCCAAGCTGTCATCGACCGGATTCTCGCCAAGGATGTCCCGGCCAGGAACGTCACCGCCACGGACGGCGACAGGGCTGTGTTTGGCAGGGCCCAGGCCATCTCCCGCCTGGATGACGAGCACACAAGCTACGACGGCGACCAGCAGGACCTGGAGGAACGCCGGGCATTGCGGCGTGTGGCCGGGCTGTCCACCGAACTCGAAGATGTCACCGAAGTCGAATACCGGCAGTTGCGCCTCGAACGTGTGGTCCTGGCCGGGCTGTGGTCCGAAGGCACCCTGGCAGATGCGGAGAATTCCCTCCGTGAACTCGCCGCCCTCGCCGAGACTGCAGGCTCGGAAGTCCTTGACGGGATGGTGCAGCGCCGGGCCAAACCGGACCCCGGCACGTTCCTGGGTTCCGGAAAGGCCCTTGAACTCAAGGAAATCGTGATGGCCACCGGCGCTGACACCGTGGTGGTTGATGCCGAACTGGCACCATCCCAGCGCCGTGGACTTGAGGACATCGTCAAGGTCAAGGTCATTGACCGCACGGCCCTGATCCTGGACATCTTCGCGCAGCACGCCAAGAGCCGTGAGGGCAAAGCCCAGGTGGAACTGGCGCAGCTCGAATACCTCCTGCCACGCCTGCGCGGCTGGGGTGAATCGATGTCCCGCCAGGCCGGTGGCCAGGTGGGTGGGGCGGGCGCCGGCATGGGTTCGCGTGGACCCGGTGAAACGAAGATCGAACTGGACCGCCGCCGCATCCGCACCCGAATGGCCAAGCTGCGGCGGGAGATCGCCGCGATGAAGCCGGCGCGGGAAACGAAGCGGGCCAACCGCCGTCGTAATTCCGTGCCGTCCGTGGCCATCGCCGGGTACACGAACGCCGGCAAGTCCTCCTTGCTCAACAGGCTCACCGACGCCGGGGTGCTGGTGGAGAACGCTCTCTTCGCCACCCTGGACCCCACAGTCCGCAAGGCCGAAACCTCGGACGGCCTCGGGTACACCTTGGCCGATACCGTGGGTTTCGTCCGGTCACTGCCCACGCAGCTGGTGGAGGCCTTCCGCTCCACGCTGGAGGAAGTGGCGGACGCTGACCTGATCCTGCACGTAGTGGATGTGTCCCACCCTGACCCCGAAGGCCAGATCGCTGCTGTCCGCAAGGTGTTCAGTGAGGTGGACGCCCGCAAGGTGCCCGAGATCATCGTGCTCAACAAGGCCGACGCCGCGGATCCGTTTGTGGTGGAGCGCCTTAAGCAGCGCGAGCCGCGCCACGTTGTGGTGTCGGCCCGGACTGGCCAGGGTATCGCCGAGTTGCTCAAAGCCATCAGCGACGGGATTCCGCGGCCCAGCGTCAAACTGGAGCTTCTTATCCCGTACGACCGTGGCGACCTGATCAGCAAACTGCACGAGACCGACGCCGAGATCCTCAGCCTGGATCACGGCGAGCACGGTACCCGCGCGGTGGTGATGGTCCGCGAGGGCCTCGCGGCTGAACTGGAATCCTTCGTCAGCAATGACTGATTTGGTGGCAGGGGAGATCTCCGAGGCGGCCGGCGAGGAGTTCGTCATTGAACTGCTCGACCGCGCCGTCGCGGGGATGGGCGGCCAGAGCCGGGCCGGCCAGCATGAGATGGCACGGCAGGTGGCCAAGGCCATCGAAACCGGTGACCACCTCCTGGTCCAGGCCGGCACCGGCACCGGCAAGTCGCTTGCCTACCTCATCCCGCTCATTGCGCACTCGCTGGTGAGCCACAAGCCCACCCTGGTTTCCACCGCAACCCTTGCATTGCAGACCCAGATTGTGGGCCGGGACCTACCCCGGCTGCTCAAGACCATCACCCCTGCCCTGGACCGCCCGGTCAAAGTGGCCCTGGTCAAGGGCCGCTCCAACTACGTGTGCAGGCATAAGCTCGAAGGCGGGTTCCCCTCCGAGGAGCCGGCCGAGGGCCAGCTGTTCTCCCTCGGCGAGGACACAAGCGTTCCGCATTTCGCCGTTGCCATGGGCGGGCCATCGTCGCAGCTGGGAAAGGAAGTAGTGCGCCTGCGCGAGTGGGCGGAAAAAACCGCTACCGGTGACCGCGACGAACTCCTGCCCGGTGTCACGGACCGCGCCTGGCGGCAGGTTTCAGTAACTTCGATGGAATGCCTGGGCGCGCAAAAGTGCCCCATGGCCGCAGAGTGCTTCAGTGAACTGGCACGCCACGATGCGGCCGAGGCCGACGTTGTGGTCACCAATCACGCCATGCTGGCCGTCAGCGCTTTCGAAGGCCTGGCCGTTCTGCCCGAATACGACGTTGTAGTAGTGGACGAGGCCCACGAACTCCAGGACAGGGTCACCGGGGCTGTCTCCGGGCAGCTCTCCGTGGCGATGATCCACGCCGCGGCGTCCGGCGCGAGGAAGCACACCGCCATTACTGTCGACGCCCTGAACGCAGCTGCCGCCAACCTCGAACTCGCACTGGCAGGAGTCCCGAACGGGCTGCTGCCCAATGGACTCAACGATGAACAGCTGGACTGCGTGGACCAGCTGCGGGAAGCCTGCCGGGCCGCCCTGTCAGATTCCAAGGGGGACGGCAGCCAAACGGCCGACGGCGGGCGGCAGCTCGCCCGCTCGCGGCTGATGCTGATCCTGGAACTCTGTGAACGGCTCATCGTGGCCCGCGAGAACCGGGAAGTCGTGTGGTTTTCCCGTGCCAGTTCCTTCGACCCGCAGCAGGGCTACGCGCAGCCCGACGACACAGCTCCGGCCTTGATCAACATTGCGCCGCTCAGCGTCGCCGGCAAGCTGCGTGAGGGACTCTTCGCCGGCCACACCGTGGTGCTGACTTCGGCAACCCTGGCGATCGGCTCGGCGTTCGAACCCGCCGCCGGGGGCCTGGGGCTGGTAGGGGAGGGCGCGCCGAGCTGGACCGGCATCGATGTAGGCTCGCCGTTCGACTATCCAAAACAGGGAATCCTGTACGTGGCCGGGCATCTGCCCAAGCCAGGGCGCGGCGTGTCACCCGAATCCTTGGACGAGTTGGAGGCGCTGATCCGCGCGTCAGGCGGAGGCGCGCTGTGTCTCTTTTCGTCGCGCCGTGCTGCCGAAGAGGCTGCTGAGGCGATGCGCCCGCGGCTGGGGCTCAGCATCCTTTGCCAGGGCGACTCCACCATGACGGCGCTCGTCAAGCAATTCGCCGACGAGCCCGATACCTGCCTGTTCGGCACCATGTCACTGTGGCAGGGGGTTGACGTTCCCGGCGGCTCCTGCCGGCTGGTGGTGATCGACCGCATTCCGTTCCCGCGGCCGGATGATCCGCTGATGACTGCACGCTCGCGCGCCGTTGCGCAGGCGGGTGGGAACGGTTTTATGGCGGTGTCGGCCACTCACGCGGCCATCCGCCTTGCCCAGGGTGCAGGCCGGCTGATCCGTTCGACGGGGGACAGAGGCGTGGTGGCCGTCCTCGATTCACGGCTCGCCACGGAGCGCTACGCCGGGTTCCTCCGCGCGGCTCTGCCGCCGTTCTGGCCGACGACTGACCGCAAAACAGCGTTTGCGGCACTCGAAAGGCTGGCAGGGAAGGGCGCCTGAGGGCGTCATGGCAGGCCGCTGTCATCCCGCGTGACACCAATGTCCACGACAGCACCTTTCACGGTGGCACTTTTCACAACAGCACAGGCGCTACAGTCCGGGCATCACGTGGGCTGGTACCGCGGTCTGGCGGTGACAGATTTTACAGCGACCGGAGGACTGAGACGACCTTGCCCATGATGGTGGCGTGGTCGCCAAGGATCGGCTCGTATTGGGTGTTCTGCGGCAACAGCCAGGTGTGGCCGTCACGCTGGCGGAACGTCTTCACGGTGGCTTCGTCGTCCAACAGGGCCGCAACGATGTCCCCATTGGCGGCGACCGCCTGCCGGCGTACAACTACCCAGTCGCCGTCGCAGATGGCAGCGTCCACCATGGAGTCGCCGGCAACCCGCAGCATGAACAGCTCGCCCTGCCCGACCAGCTGGCGGGGCAGCGGCATGACATCTTCTACTACCTGATCTGCAAGAATCGGTCCGCCGGCAGCGATCCTGCCAACCAGCGGAACCATGGCGGTGTCCATGGCGGTCGGAAGTTCGGTGACCGTTCCACCGATGCTGTGCAGGACCGCAGGTTTAGCTGAGCCACCGGATTTGGCCGAACCGCCGTCCAGCGTCAGGGGCATCAGGACTTCCATCGCACGCGGCCGTTTGGGGTCCCGACGGAGGTAACCCAACTTTTCGAGCTGGGAAAGCTGGTGGGTGACGCTGGAAAGACTCGCCAGACCCACGGTGTCGCCGATTTCCCGCATCGACGGGGGATACCCGTTGTCATTCACGGACCGCTGGATGGTCTCCAGGATCTTCTTCTGGCGGGCGGTGAGCCCCTTGGGGGTCCTTTGGGACGGGCGGCCCTGCGGCGTCGCCTTGCCCTCGGCGGCTGGTGCTGCCATGTTCGCCAATGCCTTTCGGTTGCCCCGGTTCGGCCCGGCCGCTGGTGCCTGGGAACGCCCGGGCTGATTGATTGTCAGACCCTGCTGATCAACTACAGAAGTGGTTGTTCTTTGATCCAAACGTAGGCCAGCCACTTGGCTTTTTCAAACATTTGTTCTAGCGAGTCTCGACAATATTCGTTGATAAGTGCTAAAAATGGAGAAGCAAAGTTCGAATATGTGTTCTACTCGTTGCTTTCGGATTCGAATATCCGCATCCTGTAACGGCTCAGGCCGGAAGGGTCGGCGACGCGAAGGGCACACCGGGCAGCACAGTATGGTCCAGGAGGGCTCATCTCATGTCAGCTATATCTGCTTCGCAGGACACCCGTCCGCAGTTCGTTTCAGTCCAGCACCTCACATCGCGGCCTGAGTCAGGGCATGGGGCTGATTGGGCGCCGCGGAACGATGGGGCTGGGCGCCAAAGCGGCCCGTCGCTGAAGTCCGCAACGTCCGGGCGGCAAAAGGAGTCCTTGCCGCCGCTCCGTCTAACCCGCCGGGGCCGTATTGTGCTCATTGGCATCCCACTGGTGATTCTTGCGGCGATTCTGCTGTCGTTGGCAGGGTTCCTCACCTCTCCGGCGAAGGCGGCCGATTCCGCTGCTGACCTTTCCGTGACTCCCACGGTTACGGTGACAGTCCAGGCCGGGCAGTCACTCTGGGCCATC
The DNA here is from genome assembly GCF_031454915.1 of Pseudarthrobacter sulfonivorans. GTDB lineage: Bacteria > Actinomycetota > Actinomycetes > Actinomycetales > Micrococcaceae > Arthrobacter > Arthrobacter sulfonivorans_C. Next base: position 261,162 of record NZ_JAVDRS010000006.1, read on the forward strand.
GCCGGTGCCGCTGCACCCGGGCGGGACCCACGTGACGTCATCGCGGACATCGTGCAGCTGAACAACCTCACCGCCGGCGGAGTGGTGCCCGGCCAGCAGCTGTTCGTCCCCACGCAGTAGCGGTTCGCACCACCCGGTGGCGTTTGGGACAGGCTGGATGTGCAGGGACCGGCGTGGCCTGAGGGCTGGCCGGACGTGCCGGGAGAAGCCGGCGGTGTGCCGTCACATTTTCCGGGTGTCCCCTTCGGAACTAAACTGTTCAGGTGAATGACCAGCTAGAGCGTCTGAACCGACTTCCCCTCCGGACCAATCTCCGCGGACTGACCCCATACGGTGCCCCGCAGTTGGATGTCCCCATCCTGCTGAACGTCAATGAAAACACCCATGGCGTTCCGGCGGATGTACAGGCCGCCATCAGCGCGGCAGTTACGGAAGCGGCGGCAGGGCTCAACCGCTACCCGGACCGGGAGTTCACCGACCTCCGGGAAGCCCTGGCCGAATACCTCGGTCACGGGCTCGGCGCCTCGAACATCTGGGCAGCCAATGGATCCAACGAGGTCCTCCAGCAGATCCTGCAGGCATTTGGCGGGCCGGGCCGCAAGGCCCTGGGGTTCCCGCCCACGTATTCCATGTACCCGCTCCTGGCCAGCGGCACTGACACTGACTACATCGTGGGTCAACGGGCCGAGGACTACGGGCTCAGCGCCGAATCGGCGGCGTTGCAGGTCAAGGAACTCCAGCCCAACGTTGTGTTTCTTTGCTCGCCAAACAACCCCACCGGCACCGGCCTCGGACTGGACGTTGTGGAAGCCGTTTACGCGGCCGGTGAAGCCAGCCAGACCATCGTGATCGTTGACGAGGCGTACCACGAGTTTGCGCACGACGGCACGCCGAGCGCTCTCACCCTGCTGCCTGGACGGGAGCGCCTGATTGTTTCCCGCACCATGAGCAAGGCCTTTGCCCTCGCCGGAGCACGCCTCGGCTACATGGCCGCCGCGCCTGAGGTCACGGACGCCCTCCGCCTGGTCCGGCTGCCGTACCACCTCTCCGCCATCACCCAGGCGACGGCCCTTGCCGCCCTCCAGCACCGGACCGCGCTCATGGCAGACGTCCGCGACATTAAGGAACAGCGGGACCGCATCGTCACGGAGCTGACGCGGATGGGCCTCCGGCCAGCGGCCTCTGATTCCAACTACGTCTTCTTCGGTGGGCTGGACAACCCCCACGAGGTCTGGCAGCAGCTGCTGGATGCGGGCGTGCTGATCCGCGACGTCGGAATCCCCGGACATCTGCGCGTCACGGCGGGGACTGAGAGGGAGACCACAGCCTTCCTGACCTCCCTGGAGGGCATCCTGGCCCGCCAGGCAAAGCTCCCAGCCTAAACTTGAAGTACCGGCGCCCTGCGCGCCCCACCACTCCTGCGCTTATAAGGACATATGACCATGAGTTCCACCGGATCGAACGCTGCCGAATCACGGACCGCCCGCATGGAGCGTGCCACCAGTGAGTCGTCAGTGCTCGTGGAGATCAACCTCGACGGCACGGGTGTATCGGACATCGACACGTCTGTCCCGTTCTATGACCACATGCTGACGGCGCTGTGCAAGCACTCGCTCATCGACATGACGGTCAAGGCCACCGGTGACATCCACATTGACGTCCACCACACGGTGGAGGACGTCGCCATCACCTTCGGTGAAGTCCTGCGTACGGCACTGGGCAACAAGGCAGGCATCCGCAGGTTCGGCGAGGCCACCGTGCCCCTCGATGAAGCACTCGCTCACGCCGTGGTGGACGTTTCCGGACGTCCCTACCTCGTGCACGGCGGCGAGCCCGCCGGGCAGGAGTACCACCTGATCGGCGGCCACTTCACCGGGTCACTGACCCGCCACGTCTTCGAGGCCATTACCCTGCACGCCGGCATCTGCCTGCACATGAACGTCATTGCGGGCCGCGACCCCCACCACATCGTCGAAGCCCAGTTCAAGGCCTTCGCCCGCGCCCTGCGCGCCGCCGTCGAACCCGACCCCCGCGTGGAGGGCATCCCCTCCACCAAGGGTGCCCTGTGACCGGCCAGATCCTCCGGGACGGTGCGGTGATCGATCCGTCCACGGGTAAGAAGCCCGTTTCGCCCGAAGGCAAGCCCACCGTCACCGTCCTTGATTATGGCTCAGGCAACGTACGCTCTGCCGTGCGGGCCCTCGAGCGGGCCGGTGCCGAGGTCCTCCTCAGCTCCAAGGCCGAGGATGTCCTCAACGCTGACGGCCTCGTAGTGCCCGGTGTCGGTGCCTTTGAAACCGTTATGCGCGAACTCAAGGCCGTGGACGGAATCCGGCTGATCGGCAGGCGCGTGGCCGGCGGCCGGCCCGTCCTTGCAATCTGCGTGGGCCTGCAGGTGATGTTCGAAGCCGGAGTTGAGCACGGCACGGAAGCTGAAGGCATGGGGGAGTGGCCCGGCAAGGTGGAGCTCCTTCCTGCCGACGTGGTGCCGCATATGGGCTGGAATACTGTGCAGGTTCCGGAGGGCTCAAAGCTGTTCGCGGGCGTCGAGGACCAGCGGTTCTACTTCGTCCACTCCTACGGTGTCCAGGACTGGGACTTCGATGTCATCCAGCCCCGGATGACCGCGCCGCTCGTGACCTGGTCCGAGCATGGCGCCCCCTTTATTGCGGCGGTGGAGAACGGACCGCTCTGCGCCACCCAGTTCCACCCGGAGAAATCCGGCGATGCCGGAGCCCGGCTGCTGCGCAATTGGGTGGACGGCCTTCGCAAGCCGGCCGCCGCGGGTAACGCCTAGATGTGGTCCGTCGTCCTGATGGGCTTGGCCGGACTCCTGGTGGGCGGTGCCTGGGCCTTCAGGCAGCAGCAGAAACCACTGTGGACCCAGATCAGTTTCTGCGTCCTGGCCGTAATGTCGCTTGTCGCCGCATACCTGCTGACCCTCACCGGGGAATAGCCCACACCCGCCAGCCCCGCCTCACCAGCACCCCCACCACCGAACAGGATTTGAGATGACCACCGCAACCGATTTGCCGGTTCTTGAACTGCTGCCCGCCGTCGACGTCGTGAACGGCCAGGCCGTCAGGCTGGTCCAGGGGGAGGCCGGCAGCGAAACAAGCTACGGCACGCCGCTGGAGGCGGCCCTCAACTGGCAGCAGCAGGGCGCCGAATGGGTGCACCTGGTGGACCTGGACGCCGCGTTTGGCCGCGGCTCCAACGCCGAACTTCTCCGGGAAGTAGTGGGCCGGCTGGACATCAAGGTAGAGCTCTCCGGCGGGCTCCGGGACGACGAGTCCCTTGAGGCGGCCCTTGACCTCGGGGTGGCCCGCGTCAACCTTGGGACCGCGGCCCTGGAGAACCCGGAATGGACGCGCAAGGCCATCGACCGCTTTGGCGACAAGATCGCCGTCGGACTTGATGTCCGCGGCACCACCCTGGCCGGCCGGGGCTGGACCAAGGAAGGCGGCGACCTCTGGGAGGTCCTGGGCCGCCTCGAAGAGGCCGGGTGCTCCCGGTACGTTGTCACCGACGTCACGAAGGACGGCACCCTGCAGGGCCCCAACGTGGAACTGCTGCGTCAGATGGTGGAGAAGACCGGCAAGCCGGTGGTCGCCTCCGGCGGTATTTCCAGCCTTGACGATTTGAAGGTGCTCCGGTCGTTGGTGCCGCTGGGTGTTGAAGGCGCGATTGTGGGCAAGGCGCTCTACGCCGGTGCCTTCACGCTGCCCGAAGCCCTCGACGTCGCCGGACGCCGCTAGCCGGACCCGTGGACAGCACGAACAACGCGGACGCCCCCGCCGGGGAGCCGGCCACGCGCCACCTCCCCGGACACATCGCCGCCGCCCTCGCCGGCGCAGGTGGCCCGGCGGATTCGGCCGGACAACCTTGGGAGGGCAGGAGCCTGGCCGGGGATGACGGCAAGATCCACAACTTCGAAGACGACGACGGAACGGCCGACCCCGGCTACCTCACCGCCGTCAGGGCGTTGGTTGACGGCAGCGGCGACGAAGCGGCCGTAGTGGCTTCACTCGCAACCGCCCGGGTCTTTATCCCCATCATCGCCCAGCTCGGCGCGGAGGCGGAGGGTGTGGACGGCCTGACAGCGGACAAGCAGGCCGACATGGCCCTGGTCACCCTGAAGGCCGCCGACGGCCGGACGGCCATGCCCGCCTTCACCTCAGCGGATCACCTGGCCGCCTGGCATCCGGAAGCCCGCCCCGTTGCCGTGTACGCTGCCCGGGCCGCCCTCTCAGCCGTGGCCGAGGGAGCCGAGCTGCTGGTGCTCGATCCCGGATCGGAGATCACCTTGGTGGTCCGGCGGCCGGCCGTCTGGGCGCTGGCACAGCAGCAGGACTGGGTTCCTTCCTACAGCGACGCCGCACTGGCATCCGAAATGGCCGCGGCTGTGGCTGGATTTCGGGCAGTCCGGAACATCGAACTCCTCCCCGGCTCCGGCGTCTCAGCCGTCACCGGCGGGGGAGCCGTGCTCTCCGGCGGTGGCGCCGGACCGGAACTGCAGGTGGTGCTTTACCTCGAGGACGGCCTCGATGCGGCCGCGGTGCAGGATCTGGTGTCCGGACTGCAGGCTGCCTGGTCGCGGAATGTATTGTTTGGGGAGCGTGTCGACTCGATCGAAATCAAGTTGCGGCGCGCAGTTCAGTAGCTGACGGTCAGCGGGGAGGACCCCTCGGGCTGCCCGCGGCAGACCCAAAGGATTTTCCGTGAATTTCGCTCTTTACCGGGAGTTGCTCGCCGTCCAGCCCATCAGGCGGCTCCTGTTCGTGGGTATGGTGGCCCGCATCCCCCACTCGGCCGCGGGAGTCCTGCTGACCCTGCACATCGTCCTTACCCTCGATAAGGGCTATGCCGCCGCCGGTGCAGCCGCGGCAGTGATGACCATCGGCATCGCCGTGGGAGCACCGTGGCGTGGCAGGCGGGTGGACACCGTTGGCCTGCGCAGGGCCCTCATCCCGTCGGTGGTATCCGAAGCGGTGATCTGGTCCGTGGTCCCGCACGTCAGCTATGAATGGCTACTGCCGCTGGTCTTTATCGGCGGCCTGCTGACCCTCCCGATTTTCAGCGTGATCCGCCAGTCCCTCGGCATCCTTGCGGACGGCGACCAGCGGCGGACCGCTTTTGCGCTGGACTCGATCGCCACCGAGATGGTGTTCATGATCGGGCCTGCAGCCGGAGCCGTCGTGGCCACCAGCGGCTTCACCGTCCTGGGCCTCACCGTGGTGGGCGTCTCCACGTCCCTGGCCGGGCTGTTCCTCATCTGGTTCAACCCGCCCACCCGCAGGGCAACACAAACCGAGGAAGGCGAGGCGGACCAGCGCCACGCGGCCGAAGTCGCAGTTGTTTCCGCGGCTCCGGCCCACCTCCAGGAGGCCGCGGCGGACCTTGTACCCGCCGGTGCCGCCGGTGCCGCCGGGGCCGGAGACGGTCAGGCGGGCCTGCGAGGCAGGGTGGCCCACAACTTTGCGTGGTTCACGGCTACCGTCGCGGCTGTCTTCGCGGTGGCGGCGGGAACGGGCATGGTCCTCAGCGGCACCGACGTCGGGATTGTTGCCGCCCTGGAGACGGGCGGGCACCAAAGCGAAATCGGCATTGTGTTCCTCTTCTGGTGCGCCGCGTCAGTGATCGGCGGACTGGTGTACGGCGCCATGCACCGGCCGGTGTCGCCGATTCTGCTGCTGCTGGGCATGGCTGCCCTGACCATCCCGATGGGTTTCGCTCACGACACCTGGACCCTGGCCTTTGTCTCTATCCTTCCGGGACTCCTGTGCGCACCGGTGCTGTCATCGGCCTCCGAAAAAGTGGCTGACCTGGTGGCTGAGGAGCGCCGCGGCGAGGCGATGGGCTGGTACGGCTCAGCGCTTACCGCGGGCGTGGCGCTCGGGGCGCCCCTTGCGGGCGTCTTCATCGACGGGACAGGACCCTCCGGCGGGTTTGTGGCTGTGGGGGCGGCTGGCGTTGTGCTCTGCCTGGTAGGACTGCTGCTCCAGGCCGTGCGGCGGCGCCGCCGGGTGGGCGTCTGAACACCATTCCTCCCCGTCGATTGCTCCATATCTGCCCTTTAGAACCGTCAAAACGGCGGTTACAGAGCAATCGATGAGAAATGTTGCCGGCGTGCGCGCTGAAGGGGCGTCCCGAAGGTGCGGGGGTCTGCCTTAATAAACGACGACGGCGGGCGGACCGCACTGGTCCGCCCGCCGTCGTCGTCATTAATTTATGGAGTTGCAGGGCCTGTCAGTTGACCGCGCCCGTGTACTTCTCGCCGGGGCCCTTGCCCGGGGCGTCCTGAATGACAGATTCTTCGCGGAAGGCAAGCTGCAGCGACCGCAGGCCGTCGCGCAACGGTCCGGCGTGCTGGGAGCCGATTTCGGGGGCAGCCGCTGTTACCAGGCCGGCGAGGGCGGTGATGAGCTTGCGGGCTTCGTCCAGGTCCTTCAGTTCCTCAGCGTTGTCCTCGGCGGCGAGGCCAAGCTTGACTGCTGCTGCACTCATCAGGTGAACGGCGGCGGTGGTGATGACTTCAATGGCCGGCACCTCGGAGATGTCGCGGATTTGCTGGCTCACATCGGCTTCGGCAGGGGCGGCCTCGAAAACGTGTGAATTGCTGTCTGGGGTACTCATACTGGTAAGCTTGTCACAGACCGACTGAATGTCGTTATTTTGCTATGTTGAAGTCCCGCCGGCGCCACGCTGCGTCGTGAGGGATTTTTTCTGTAGAATGGCATGCAGTTTGCAAGCGGAGTTCTCTCCCACCCGCGTCAGCCGTTTTCCCACCGGAAGTCATTCCAGGGAAGCAAGGTTGCCGGGTAACGGTCGGACAGTTCATCAGGCGTTACGCCCGAGGGACTGCGCACCGCCTCTTTTCAGGGGCCCGTGTATCCGATCATTGAGGCCTTCGATTGCTCCGGCAATTGGGGGCCTTCTCTATTTGCCGGTGGAATACCATTTCAATCACAGGAGCTTTAACATTAGCGAGCCAAGAATCAATGAGCGTATCCGCGTCCCCGAGGTGCGGCTGGTCGGCCCTGCAGGTGAACAGGTAGGAGTCGTCCGTATTGAGGATGCCCTGCGTTTGGCTGCCGAATCCGATCTTGATCTCGTTGAAGTTGCGCCGCAGGCCAAGCCTCCGGTGTGCAAGCTGATGGACTTCGGCAAGTACAAGTACGAGGCCGCAGTCAAGGCACGTGAAGCCCGGAAGAACCAGACCAACACGGTTCTGAAGGAAATCCGCTTCCGTCTGAAGATCGACACCCACGACTACGAGACCAAGCGCGGCCACGCGCTTCGCTTCCTCGGTGCAGGTGACAAGGTCAAGGCCATGATCCAGTTCCGTGGCCGCGAGCAGCAGCGTCCGGAGATGGGCATCCGCCTGCTCCAGCGTTTCGCTGACGACGTCGCCGAGGTGGGCGTTGTTGAGTCCAGCCCGCGCATTGATGGCCGCAACATGGTGATGGTCGTTGGTCCTCTGAAGAACAAGGCTGAGGCCAAGGCTGAGGCGCGCCGCGCATCACAGCGCGCGGAAGCCAAGGCGCAGAACGAAGCCAAGGCTTCGGGCCGCATTGATGTCACCGGTGACGACCAGGCGCCGCTGACCCAGTCGCTGGCTGACCTTCTGCCGGAAGGGTTCGCCATCACCACGGAGCCGGAAACGGCTGCGCCGGAGGCTGAGGCCACTGAGACGGAGGCTCCGGAGACGGCAGCGCCCGTCACGGCTGAAGCAGCCGAGGCACCCGTTGCTGCTCCTGCCGCCGAAGCCCCTGCAAAGGAAGCTCCCGTCAAGGCAGCCCCTGAAAAGGAAGCTGCTGCCAAGGAAACTCCGGCGAAGGAAGCCGCTGCAGAGGAGGCGCCCAAGCAGGCTGCCCCGAAGACCGCTGCTCCCAAGCGGGAGGCCCCCAAGGCAGCCCCGGCGCCCGCCAAGGCACCCGAGGCCAAGCCCGCTGAAGCAGTCAAGGCAGCCGCTCCGGCCCCGGCTCCGGCAGCTCCGAGGCCGCCGGTACCGATGCCCAAGCCGGTAGCCCGGCCTGCGGCTCCGAAGCCTGCTGCGAGGCCTGCCCCCAAGGCAGCTCCGAAGCCGGCCGGCAAAAAGACTACCTAGTTCAAAACTGCGGAAGGTTTCCTCCCGCAGTACGCAACCAGCATGCCGCCTGCAGGGGTGGCTGCTCGAAAGAACTGCAGACAATGTCTGTGGACACGTAAGGAGATCGGTTCCCATGCCGAAGATGAAGACCCACAGTGGTGCTAAGAAGCGCTTCAAGCTGACCGGTAGTGGCAAGCTGCGCCGCCAGCAGGCCAACCGCCGCCACTACCTGGAGCACAAGTCCTCCAGGCTGACCCGTCGTCTCGCCGGCGACAAGATCGTCTTCAAGGGTGACGCAAAGGTCATCCGGAAGATGCTCGGCATCTAAGTTCCAAGTTCTCTGACTGATGCCACCTGGCAGCAGTCAACTACCAAAAGGCTTCTCAGGCCAGCCGGTTTTCCGGCAGTAGATGCTTGGGATCAGATTTTCGAAGGAGTACGCACGTGGCACGTGTGAAGAGGGCGGTCAACGCCCACAAGAAGCGCCGGGTTATCCTTGAACGCGCAAAGGGCTACCGTGGACAGCGTTCACGCCTTTACCGCAAGGCCAAAGAGCAGCTGCTGCACTCGTTTGTGTACAGCTACGGCGACCGCAAAAAGAAGAAGGGCGACTTCCGCCGCCTGTGGATCCAGCGCATCAACGCTGCATCCCGCGCCAACGGCCTCACCTACAACCGCCTGATCCAGGGCCTGAAGGCCGCTGAGGTCGAGGTTGACCGCCGTATGCTGGCCGAGCTGGCCGTCTCCGACGCCAACGCTTTCGCCGCACTGGTGAAGATCGCCAAGGACTCCCTGCCTGCTGACACGTCGGCTCCGGCTGCTAAGTAGCATCTGAAGGCAGTTCGAGGACTGGTGGCTGAAGCCACTAAGGTTCTTATATGAACGAAACCGGGCGCCCGCAAGATTTGCCACTTTCCAATCCCCGAGCTGATCGGGTGAGGAAGGTGGCGCAACTTGCCGGGCGCCCGGCCCGTTTAAAGCGCAGCGAGTTTCTCGCGGAGGGTCCGCAGGCTGTCCGTGAGGCCCTGACGCTGCACCAGAAAAGGGTGGCTGCCGGCCAGCCCGGCGTCGTTTATGAGGTTTACGCGAGCGAGGCGTGCCTCGACCGGCACCCGGACCTGGAGTCCCTCGCCGAGGGCATCGACGCTTACCTCACCACTGACGAGGTGCTCGCCGCGATGGCGGACACGGTCACCCCACAGGGCATTCTCGCGGTCTGCGGCTTCCTGGACGTGAGCCTTGAGCAGGTACTCGACGCCCGCCCGCGGCTGCTGGCCGTGCTGTGCCAGGTCCGGGACCCCGGCAACGCCGGCACCGTGCTCCGGGCAGCTGACGCGGCCGGGGCGGACGCCGTCATCCTGACCGCATCCAGCGTTGATATCTATAACCCTAAGGCGGTCCGTTCCACGGCCGGTTCCCTGTTCCACCTGCCGGTGGTCCTGGGCGCCGATATTGAGGCAGTGGCAGCCGCCTGCCGGGCACGGGGGATTGGAATACTTGCCGCCGACGGCGAGGGTGACGTCAATCTGGACACGCTCCAGGACGAAAACGCCGCACGTCGCATAGCGTCCTCCGCCGTCGAATCGGTCTTTGAGTTGGAGGCGCCAACCGCGTGGCTCTTCGGGAACGAAGCGCAGGGGCTGTCAGAGGCCGAACTCGCCCTGGCCGACCATCGGGTGGCTGTGCCTGTCTATGGAGCCGCGGAAAGCCTCAACCTCGGTACAGCGGCAACCGTGTGCCTCTACGCCAGCGCCCGGTCGCAGCAGGAGTCCGCTGCACTGTCCCAGCAGGAACGGGCCCGGTAGCACGACGGCTGGCTCATGCCGGAACAACGCAAAAAGGCAGGGCCCCGGTTACTCCGGGGCCCTTGCTGTATGAATCAGATGAGATGAGAGGTAATCAGGGTGCGCGGGTTGACCCGCGGCGTCCGGTGATGGCGCCATAGACGCCGGCAACTACCAGGCCGCCTACGATGGCGAGGATCCAGGTACCCAGATCAAAGAAGGCAAGGTCGCCCCTGCCGAACAGGAGGCTGCCAATCCAGCCGCCTACAATCGCGCCGACTACGCCCAGCACGAGGCTCGTTACCCAGCCGCCGCCGACCTTGCCGGGCATAACGGCCTTCACGATGGCCCCCACTATGAGGCCGAGAATAATCCAAGCAAGAAAACCCATGTCTCCTCCTTCATATTCGTCGGGATTTAATTGTCCCGATTAGTGTTCAAGCTAACATAAGGGCGCTTCATTGTCAGCAGGCTTAGTGCCTGTCGCAGGTGTGTCTTATCGGCCCGAAAGGTACGGTATTTGTGGGCGGAACCCCAGCCGGCGCCGCGGAATATTCATGCTCGTTTCCGTAACCCTGAAGAGGAGAAGCCCCCGTGGCTGCAAGTGGCGGTACCAAGGCGATCGTTGCGGCCCTTGCCGCAAACCTGACCATCGCCGTCCTCAAGTTCGTTGCATTTTTCCTCACGGCCTCCTCGTCCATGCTGGCCGAAGCCATCCACTCTGTTGCCGACTCAGGCAACCAGCTGCTGCTGCTGATCGGCGGGAAAAGTGCCCGCAAGGCTGCCAGCGCCAAACACCCCTTCGGGTATGGCCGTGAACGCTACATCTACGCCTTCATCGTCTCTATTGTGCTTTTCAGTGTGGGCGGGCTGTTCGCGCTTTTCGAAGCGTGGGAAAAGTTGCAGCACCCGCACGCCATTGAAGGTGACTTCTGGTGGGTTCCGCTGGCCGTCCTGTTCGGGGCCATCGTGGCGGAATCCTTCTCGTTCCGGACAGCGATCATCGAGTCCAACCACGTTCGCGGTAAGCAGGGTTGGGTGAGTTTTGTGCGGACCGCCAAGCAGCCTGAGCTGCCAGTGATCCTGCTGGAGGACCTCGGTGCGCTTCTCGGCCTGGTCTTTGCGCTCGTCGGCGTGAGCATGACCCTCATTACCGGCGATGGGCTCTGGGATGCCGCAGGCACAGCCATGATCGGCCTGCTGCTGGTGGCCATCGCGGTGGTGCTGGCCATCGAAACCAAATCCTTGCTGCTTGGCGAGTCCGCCACGCGCGATGACGTCGTCCGGATCAGCGCGGCCATCGAAGCGGGGGGACACAACCGCATCATCCACCTCAAGACCCTCCACCTCGGACCGGAAGAGCTGCTGGTGGCGGCGAAGATCTCCGTCGGGGCCGCGGACAGTGGTAAGGACATCGCGGCGGCGATTGACGGCGCCGAGTCCAGGATTCGTGAGGCTGTCCCTATTGCCCGCGTCATCTACCTCGAACCGGATTTGCACCGTGACGGCGTCCCGGGACCCGGCCAGGTATCAGCGGATTAGGCGCCGCAGGACTCACCACCTGATTGCCTTCGCGGGCCGGTTGACCCCGGTGAGCCGCTGGCTGCCCGTTCCCTTGGATCAGGCGGCCAGCGGTTTTTTGCGTTCCAGCAGGCCGCTGGCCACCGCCACTGCGAGCCCCAGGATGGCCAGTACAGCCCCCACGAGCGCGGGCGCGACGAAGCCCCATCCCCAGGCGATGACCAGCCCGCCCAGGAAGGCGCCCAAAGCGTTGGCAACATTGAGCGCCGCGTGGTTGAGCGAGGAAGCCAGGGAAGGGGCATCCGGGGACGCGTCCAAAAGGCGGGTCTGCAGGGCAGGGATAAGCATGGAGCCGGACGCTCCCACCACAAAGACCATCACGAAGGCTGACCACGGCCAGTGCACTGCAACGGCGTAAACCACCAGTGCGACAGCGATGCCGGGCAGGACCCAGTAGAGGGTCCCCATGACGGATTTGTCAGCAAGCCTGCCGCCCACCACAGTTCCGGCAACCATGCCCAGCCCGTACAGCGCCACCACAATAGGCAGCAGTGTTGCGGGAATGCCGGCCACCAGCGTCATGGTGTGGGCGATGTAGGTGTAAGTCGCGAAGAAGCCGCCAAAGCCCACGATGCCGATGAGGATGGCCAGCCAGACCTGCAGCCGTTTGAGGGCACCGAGCTCGCGGCGGATGCTCGCGTCAGGATGGGGTGCCTGGTAGGGAACGTACTTCCAGAGGAGGATTAAGGTCAGCACGCCGATGCCGCCGACGAGGACGAAGAGGAGCCGCCAGCCGAATGTCTGGCCCACCCAAGTGGCTGCTGGAACGCCGATGACGTTGGAAACCGACAGGCCTGCCATCACCATGGAGATGGCCCACCCCCGCCGGCTGGGAGAAACCAGGGACGCGGCGATCACTGCCGCGACGCCGAAGAACGCGCCGTGCGGCAGGCCGGCCGCGAACCGGGAAAACAGCATGCTGCCATAGTCGGGAGCAAGGTAGGAGGTCAGGTTTGCCAGCGTGAAGAACAGCATCAGGCCGAGCGCGAGGTGCTTGCGCGGCAGCTTGGCTCCCACTGCGGCGAGCAACGGTGCGCCCACCACCACTCCCAAGGCGTACGCGGAAATCAGGTGCCCCGCTTCCGGCGTGCTGATGTTGAGTCCCTGCTCCACTTCCTTGAGCAGGCCCATCATGGTGAATTCCGTGACTCCGATTCCGACGCCGCCCATGGCCAACGCGAAAATTGCCGCACCGATGTTGGGAGTCTTCACTGTGGGAGTAGTGGGGGTTCGGGTGATGCTGCTCATGTGCCTGCTTTTCAAGGAAGATGCCGGGATGGTGCCGGGGGAGGGGCTGCCGGAGCCACTGTACGGAACCCCCAAAAGGGCGCACGTATTCCAGTCCGGACGGCGGGGAAGGCCTGCCGTCCATTGTCCCCCATTGCGAAGGGCCCGCACCAAGTCCCGGGTCCACCCGGAGACCGGCGCTTCCCCGCCCGACAGGCCGCCCTCATAGACTGGGGCGGTGAGTGAACAAATACAGGTAGTTGGCGCAGCAATACTCGACTCGCTGGAATACCCGGCCCGCATGTTGGTGGCACGGCGGACGGCTCCCGAGCAATTTGCCGGACTATGGGAATTTCCCGGCGGGAAAGTGGATGCCGGCGAAGAGTGCGAGGCCGCGCTGCACCGCGAACTCAAAGAAGAACTCGGGGTCACAGTCCGGCTGGGGCCGGAGTTGCCGGCAGGGGAGCCCGCCGGGTGGCGGCTGAACCACCGGGCCAGCATGCGGGTTTGGCTGGCCGAAATCACGGATGGGGTGCCGCGGCCACTCGAGGACCACGACGAACTGCGCTGGGTGGACCTGTCCGACCATCATGCGGTGCTGGGTCTCTCCTGGATTCCTGCCGATTTCCCGATTGTCCAGGCTCTGCTGCACTCGCTCAGGTCACAGGTACTGCGCTCCGGCACTTCCTGAACCATCATGCCGCGCCGCCGCCAGGGCCGTTGCGCCGCGAGAGTAGTGCATCCCAAGCCTCCAGCAGCTGAGCGAGCCCTGAAGTTTCGGATCAGAACAAGGTTGGCTGGCGAGGTGCCGGTGCCTCGGTGCCATGCCGGCCGTCCCGGCCTGGTGACCCGGAGACAGGCAGGATGCCCTCCGGGTACTGTGCTTCTTCGGCACGGGGATCGTCCTCAAGATCGCGGTGGCTGAAGCCGTGGCCGCTGGTGAAGCCGTGCCGCTGCTTGAAGTAGCGGACTTTTGCCGCGAGCCAGGTGCGGTATTCCTTGGAGGCATATGATCCCGTGCCGTAGAGGTTGCTGTAGCGGCCGGCGAGCTCAGGGTGGTGCTTGGCGATCCACTGCATAAACCATTCCCGTGTGCCTGGCTTCAGGTAGAGCGCACCGGCCGTCACTCCCGTGGCACCAGCTGCGGCCAGTGAGCCGAAGAGGGCATCGAGCGCTTCATCGCTGTCGGAGAGCCACGGCAGAATGGGCATGGCCATCACGCCGCAGGGGAGCCCGGCGTCGCGCAGGCGGGAGACCAGCTTCAGCCTGGCCCTGGGCCCGGGGGTTCCGGGCTCCACCGCTTCGGATAGTGCCTTGTCCGTCATGGCGATCGAGATGCCAACGCCCACCGGAACCTGGGCGGCTGCGCGTTTCAGTAGGGGAATGTCCCTCGCCAGCAGCGTCCCCTTCGTGAGGATGGACAGGGGTGTTCCCGAGTCTGCCAGCGCCGTGATGATTCCCGGCATCAATTTGTAGCGGCCCTCGGCCCGCTGGTACGGATCTGTATTGGTGCCCAGCGCCACCTGGTGCCGGCCCCACGACGGCTTGGCGAGCTCTTTCCGGAGTACGTCGGCCGCGTTGACCTTCACGACCACCTGGCTGTCGAAATCGAGTCCGGCGTCGAAGTCCAGGTATGTGTGGCTCTTGCGGGCAAAACAGTAGACGCAGGCGTGGCTGCAGCCGCGGTAGGGGTTCACTGTCCATTCGAATGGCATTCGTGAACCGGCGACCACCTTGTTGAGCACCGATTTGGCGGTGACCTCATGGAAGGTGATGCCGGCGAATTCGGGAGTGGTGACGGAGCGGACCAGACCGGCGAGGGGTAGTAACGCGGGTGATGCAACGCTTCCGGCGTCGTCGGCAGGCCGCTGCAGCAGTGCTTGTGCATCCCATCTCATGCCCTCTATTCGAAGATATGTTCGAACTTAAGTCAAGGACCGGCGCGGTATGGTGAGCCGAAAGTTAGTGGATCCGTTCGAATCAGCCGCCCTGTTGCGATGGTGCGGAGAGTGAATCGATGAGCCGGAGTCCCTGGAGGCCCCACTCGATCTCCGTCTCCGCCCGGGCAATCAGGCCCTCATAGGTGAAGATTTTGTATTCCAGGGTGCGTCGGCGGTCCTCCTCGGCGGTTGCAGCCAGCCGCTTATTCAGCATCTCGTTGGTGGCACCGCGCAACCCTGCGATCATCTCGGTCCACTGGGCGCGCCGCATCGTGTGGTAATCGATGTGGGCCTGCATGTGCTGCCTGGCCGCGCTCGGCTCGGCCCACTCAAGGTAGGCGGCCTTCAGGTGGACCGGATCGCGCTCGCGGGAGTACTCCAATGGCGTGTTCATCCACTGCCGAAAAGCAGCCCTGCCTTCGGGGGTGATGCGGTACCGCGTCTTTTTACCGTTGGGTCCCCAGGAAATTTCCTCCGCCGCGAGGAGTGACTCCTTCGCCATTTTCCGCAGTTCGGGGTAGATCTGCGAGTCCGGCGCATGCCAGACGAAGGCTACGGAGGACTCGAACCGCTTGGCCAGGTCGTATCCGGTCATCGGCTCGACTGTGAGCAATGCCAAAAGCGCGTAGCGAAGACTCATGAGGAATTCCTTTCGGGGTCTTGTCAACTAACTATATCTATAGATAGTGTGTGACCCAAGCCACCACCTATGTACATAGTTAGTTGGTCCGGCAGGAACCGTTGATTCACCTTGGACGCAGCCTTCCTACCTACGCTGCCCAGCCCCCCGAAAGAGGTCAAAGATGACTGTGCTCCAATCCGCTCGTTCCACCACGAATAAGGTCCTGGGCTATCCGTTGAACGCCTGGTATGTCGCGGCGTGGGACCACGAGGTGACCCGGAAGCCCATGGCCCGCCGGATCGCTGACCGCCCCCTTGCTCTCTACCGCACCGAGGACGGCAAGGCCGTTGCTTTGGCGGACGCGTGCTGGCACCGCCTGGCGCCGTTGTCCATGGGCAAGACCGTTGGCAAGGACGGGATCCAGTGCCCGTACCACGGCATCGTTTACAACTCCGCGGGCCGTTGTGCGTCCATGCCGGCGCAGGAAAGCATCAACCCCTCCGCCACTGTCCCGTCCTTCCCGGTGGTTGAGCGCAATCGGTTTGTCTGGGTTTGGTTGGGCGATGCGACCAAGGCGGACCCCGACCTGGTGCCGGACATGCACCAAATGGACAGCCCGGACTGGGCAGGTGACGGTGAGACGATTTTCGCTCCGTGCAATTACCAGCTGGTCCTGGACAACCTGATGGACCTTACCCACGAGGAATTTGTTCACGCCTCCAGCATCGGCCAGGAAGAGCTCAGCGAATCCGAATTTGTGGTCACGCATGACGACCGGACGGTTACTGTGTCGCGGTGGATGCTCAACATCGATGCGCCGCCGTTCTGGCTCAAGAACCTGCGGGACAGGTTCCCCGGCTTCGAAGGCAAGGTGGACCGCTGGCAGATCATCCGCTTTGAGGCGCCCTCGACTATCCGCATTGACGTCGGCGTTGCCAAGGCGGGCACAGGCGCCCCGGAGGGCGACCGCAGCCAGGGCGTCAACGGTTATGTCATGAACACGATCAGTCCGGAAACCGCGAAATCCTGCCACTACTTCTGGGCCTTCATGCGCAACTATTGCCTGGACAGCCAGCTCCTCACCACGCAACTTCGCAACGGCGTCCATGGTGTGTTCGGTGAGGATGAAGCCATGCTGAAGGCTCAGCAGGAGGCCATTGACGCCAATCCTGACTACGAGTTCTACAGCTTGAATATTGACGCCGGCGGCATGTGGGTCCGCCGGATGATCGAGCGGATGCTCCAGGCAGAGGGCCGCCTGGCGGCGGCGCTCTGAGCGGCCAGGGACTACAAGGGTAAAAACAAATGGCCGCAACCAACAACGAAGTATGGCAGTCCGCAACAGTCGTGGCTGTCTCCGACGTGGCCACAGGCATCCGGCGCATCGAACTGGCACAGTCAGTGCCGAAGCACGCGGAGCCCGGATCACACGTCGACGTCACGGTCACCATCAACGGCCAGCAGGAGAAACGCTCCTACTCAGTTGTTGAATCCATCGACGACGGAAACACCCTCGCCATCAGCGTCTTCAAGGCTCCCGTTTCGCGGGGCGGATCCGCCTTTATGCACACGCTCAAGCCAGGTGACATGCTGCGCATCACCCAACCGCTGCAGAATTTTCCATTGCGAATCGGGGCCGGGCGTTACGTCCTGCTGGCCGGTGGCATCGGCATCACAGCGATCATGCACATGGCCGCCGTGCTTCGCAATGTCAAGGCGGACTACACCCTGGTCTACGCCGGCCGGACAGCACCCGCGATGGCCTACCTGCAGGATTTGCAGGACCTCCACGGGGACCGGTTGCAGATCCACGTCGATGACGACGGCGGCACCCTGGACGTCACCGCCATGGTCGGTGGCCTCGACATGGAAACAGAACTGTACATGTGCGGGCCCATCCGACTGATGGATGCTGTGCGCCGCGCTTGGGCCGAACGGGAACTCGACCTGCCGAACCTGCGGTACGAAACGTTTGGCAATTCCGGGTGGTACGACCCGGAGGAGTTTGTAGTCCGCATCCCGCGGCTGGGAGTTGAGGCGAAAGTGGGGCAGGGCCGCTCCATGCTCGAGGCGCTCGAGGATGCCGGGGTGGACATGATGTTCGACTGCCGCAAGGGCGAATGCGGCCTCTGTGAGGTTCGCATCCTGGATGTGAAGGGCGCGGTTGACCATCGCGACGTCTTCTACAGCGAACGCCAGCAACATGCTGCCCGCAAAATGTGCTGCTGTGTCTCCCGGGCCGTCACCTCTGCCACCGGCTCCCGCGTAGACGCTGCAGCCTCCGGGTCATTGGCGGTCGTCACGATCGACGTGTCCTGACCACGCCTGCGTCAACACCCTGTGCATCAACTCAGACGGGATGCGGACATCTCCGCTGTCCCTCAACAGACTTAGCTCCCGCCAGGGGCTCCTGACTCTTCAAGGAATACACAATGGATCTACGCGAACGTATCGACACGTCCCGCATGTCGCCATATCAATGGTCGATCATCGGGATGTGCGTCCTGCTGAATGCCCTGGACGGCTTCGACGTCCTGGCAATGGCTTTCACGGCCAACGGGGTCACCAAGGAATTCGGCCTTACCGGCTCGGAACTGGGGGTCTTGTTGAGCGCGGGCCTCGTCGGCATGGCCATTGGATCCCTCTGCCTCGCCCCAATGGCCGACATCATTGGACGGCGGCCGATGATTCTGGCTGCCGTCGGAGCAGCCGGTGCAGGCATGTTGCTGGCCGCCACGGCCGCAGACATGGTGCAGCTGGGAATCTGGCGCCTTCTGACAGGCCTGGGAGTTGGCTGCATCCTGGCATGCACCAACGTCATCGCCAGCGAATACTCCTCCAAGCAGCGCCGCGGACTGAGCATCGGCATCTATACGGCTGGCTATGGCGTCGGCGCAACCCTCGGAGGCGCTGCAGCTGTTTACCTCCAGAGCCAATACGGCTGGCGTTCCGTGTTTGTTTTTGGCGGGATCAGCACGCTCAGCATTCTGGTACTTTTGCTGTTCGTACTCCCTGAGTCTGTCGATTTCCTCGTGACCAAGAGGCCGCGCAACGTCCTGGACCGCCTCAATCGAATTGCACGCAAAACGGGCCACCCCGGGCTCACGAGCCTGCAGGACGTCATTGCCTCGCCCAGGAAGAAGACCAATCCCATCTCCGACCTCATGTCTCCCGCCAACCGGCGTTCCACGCTGCTGCTGTGGTTGGCCTTCTTCACCACAATGTTCGGCTTCTACTTCGTCAACAGCTGGACTCCCCGGCTCCTGGTCAGCGCCGGCATGACCGAGAGCCAAGGCATTACCGGCGGGTTGATGCTCACCTTGGGCGGAATATTCGGAGCTGTCCTGTACGGCATGGTAGCCACCAGGTGGAACAGCAAGATTGTCCTTGTGGTCTTCACCGTACTCTCGGCCATTATGATGGCCGTCTTTATTTCCGCCGCCTCTGTGCTCATGCTCGCCTTTGGCGCAGGCGTACTCGTGGGTGTGCTGATCAACGGCTGCATCGCCGGACTCTACACACTCGCTCCTTCCCTTTACCCGGCGTCCGTCCGCAGCACGGGCGTCGGCTGGGGCATCGGCATCGGCATCGGACGCATCGGGGCTATCATTGCCCCGCTGATTACCGGCGCCCTCCTCGACGCGTCGTGGTCCGCCGTGCAGCTCTACCTTGCGGTGGGTGCAGTAGTAGTTATCAGCGCCGTCGCTGTTGGAATGATCCGGTCCAAAGAGCCAGTCACGAAGGACGCGTCAGTGGAGGAACTCAGCGGAGTCTGACCCGCATCTGCCGGCTGCATTGGCTCTCGATGGCTCCTTTGCGTCGAGAGCCAGTGCAGTCCCGGACGGCAATCAGGGCTGCAGCTCCCACACCACGGTGACGCTCGCGCCGAGGCTCGCGTGGCCCGCCTCGACACTGATGGCGTCCGTGGCCACGGCCCGCTCGAGCCTGGCCACAGGAATCGGCCCGGACGGGAGAGGCTGCTCTGCAACGGACACCACCGCGCCAAGCCTGGCTGACGCCAGGGAAGCAAACTGTTCGGCCGCAGCGGCGGCATCCTGCCACGCAGCTTCCCGGGCCCGGGCCATCACAGCGGATTCATCCGCGAAGCCGAGCTCCAGCCCGTTCAGCCGGACATCGTCACCGCCGGCCTCAACCACGGCCGCGATGACGGTGGAGGCCGAGGCCATCTGTCGGACGCGAACGGTGAGTACGCTGGACGCCACGTACCCGGCAACGTGCTGGCCCTCGCCGTCGCGCCAGACGAGCTCCGGCCGGACGTTAAGCCCGGAGGTCCGGATATCCGTGTCGGCTAGGCCGTGCTGCCGCAGCGCACCGGACACTGCGGCGGACGTGGTTCCCGCATCAGCGTAGGCAGCACCCACGCTGGCCCGGCGGCATTCGACGCCCACAGAAACAGTGAGCAAGTCGGGCGGCGCCTCGGCCGTTCCCGTTCCCGTCACGGTGATGGTCCTGGTGCTGGATTCGCCTGCCATGGTCAGACCTCGATTCCGCCGGCGCCGCGGCGGGCCGGCTTGGGTGTCCTGATGTCAACGTAACCGCCGGCGGCCAGTCCGGCGCGCCGTTCGAAGAAATTTGCCGAGGCCGGATTGCCGGTCCGGAGCTGTGACCAGCCGGCTGCCAGGAAGTACAGCGGAAGAAAAGGCAGTCCCAGGCAGCAGGCATATTGGCTGCAGTGCTTTTCCTCATGCCCAAGGAGGGCCTGGTTGGCTGTCAGTTGTTCAGTGCTGATCCGGCAGATCACCACGTTGCCCAGGACGAATGCGCCCGCGAAGGGGACGCGCCAGGTGTAGCCGGAAGCGATGACGAGCCCCCGCGGCCCCTTGCTGAGGGCAGTCCCGGCGGCGCGTGCCAGCGCCATCCCCAGCAGGGTGGTGCCGTTGGCGAGGTTGGCGAACTGCCGCGCCCGCTGTCCCCCCGTCAACCGGGCTGCCGCCAACGGCACAGCCGTCAATGGCCGTACTGCTCCAGGGCGCCGCCGTTCTGCCATGAGGCCATGGTAGCCGGAGCATTCAATTAGACTGGAGGATAGTGGCCGCCGTTATTTTCCAGTCGGTATTTTCCAATCGGCAATTCCCAGCGGCCCTGACCTGGTCATCGAGTGCATTCATCACGCATGGATTCACGAAAATGACCTGCCAGTGACGGATGAGCCGCCGGGAAACCGCGCACGGCTGCACCGGTCACCGGCAGCCCCGACTCGTAGCTAAGAACAGTAGATGACTGAAACTTTGCCGGGCGCCGCCATCCCGAACCCTACGGATGAAGCCGCCATCACTGCCGCTGTAGACCAGGCCATTGCCGCCATTGCCGGCGCTGGCTCCCTTGACGAACTCAAGGCGGTGAGACTGGCGCATACCGGTGAGAAGTCACCGCTCAGCCTGGCCAACCGCGAGATCGGCGGCCTGCCGAAAGACCAAAAAGCCGTAGCAGGCAAGCTCATGGGTTCCTCCCGCGGCCGGGTCAACAAGGCGCTCGCGGACCGCACCGCCGAGCTGGAAGCCGAAAACGACGCCCGGATCCTGCTGGAAGAAACCGTTGACGTCACAGCGGCGCCCCGCCGTCGTCGGACAGGCGCGCGCCACCCGCTATCCACGCTGCAGGACCGCGTGGCGGACATCTTTGTTGGCATGGGCTGGGAAATCGCCGAAGGCCCTGAGGTGGAATCCGAGTGGTTCAACTTCGACGCCCTGAACTTCAAGCCGGACCACCCGGCCCGCGAAATGCAGGACACGTTCTTCGTGGAGCCGCCCGAGGCGCACCTGCTGATGCGTACCCACACCTCCCCGGTGCAGGTCCGCTCCATGCTGGAACGGGAAGTGCCTATCTACGTGCTGTGCCCCGGTAAGGTGTTCCGCACCGACGAGCTCGATGCCACCCACACGCCCGTGTTCCACCAGTTCGAGGGCCTGGCCATCGACAAGCACCTGAGCATGGCGGACCTCCGCGGCACGCTGGAGCACTTCGCCCGGCAGATGTTCGGCGACGAAGCCCAGATCCGGCTGCGCCCCAACTACTTCCCCTTCACCGAGCCGTCCGCAGAACTGGACATCTGGCACCCCGGTGCCAAGGGCGGCCCGCGCTGGATCGAATGGGGCGGCTGCGGCATGGTCAACCCCAACGTGCTCCGCGCCGCGGGCATCGACCCGGACATCTATTCAGGTTTCGCCTTTGGCATGGGCATCGAACGCACCCTCATGTTCCGCAACGAGGTAGGCGACATGCGCGACATGATCGAAGGCGACGTACGTTTCAGCGAGCACTTCGGGATGGAGATCTAACAGTGCGTATCCCACTTTCTTGGCTGCGTGAATTCGCAGCAGTACCGGCCGGAGCAACGGCCGAAGACGTGATGGCCGAGCTGGTCAAGGTCGGTTTTGAAGAAGAAGACGTCCACCGCCCCACGGACGCCCTGCGGGGCCCGGTTGTGGTGGGCCAGGTCCTGAGCATCGTCAAAGAACCGCAGACCAACGGCAAGACCATCAACTGGTGCCAGGTCCGCGTTGTCCCCGAAGGCCAGGCGCAGACCCTCACCGGCGAGGGCATCGACCCCTCCGGCGTGCAGGGGATCATATGCGGCGCCCACAACTTCGTGGAGGGCGACAAAGTGGTGGTCACCCTGCCCGGCGCTGTCCTGCCGGGCGACTTCCGCATCTCTGCCCGGAAGACCTACGGGCACCTGTCCGCCGGCATGATCGCCTCCGTCCGTGAGCTGGGCATCGGCGAGGACCATGACGGCATCCTCGTCCTGTCCCGGATCGGGCTGGACCCGGAAATCGGCACGGATGCCATGGACCTGCTTGGTCTCTACGACGAGGCAGCGGAAATCAATGTGACCCCGGACCGCGGCTACGCCTTCTCCATCCGCGGCGTCGCCCGCGAATACGCGCATGCCACCGGAACGTCGTTCACCGATCCGGCGTCCAAGGTGCAGGCCCCGGCTGAGCTCTCCGGCGGCTACGGCGTGAAGCTCAACGACGACGCGCCCATCTATGGCAAGCCCGGCTGCGACCGTTTTGTGGCCCGCACCGTCCGCGGCGTGGATGCCACCAGGCCCACCCCGCCGTGGATGACCTCCAGGCTGCGGCTGGCCGGGATCCGCTCCATCTCGCTGCCGGTGGACATTTCGAACTACGTCATGCTCGAGCTGGGCCAGCCCACGCACTGCTATGACCAGGACAAACTGTCCGGTGACATTGTGGTACGCCGTGCCGTCGCAGGGGAGAAGATCACCACCCTGGACGGCAAGGAGCGCGCGCTCGACGTCGAGGACCTCCTCATCACCGACGGTTCCGGCGCGATCGGGATCGCCGGCGTGATGGGCGGCGCTGCCACTGAGGTGTCCGATTCCACCACCAGCGTCCTGGTTGAGGCCGCCCACTTTGACGAGGTGTCCATCGGCCGTTCCCGCCGCCGCCACAAGCTGCCGTCCGAGGCGTCCAAGCGCTTCGAGCGGGGCGTGGACTGGCACGTGGCGGATATTGCCGCCCAGCGTGTGGTTGACCTGCTGGTGGAGCTCGCCGGTGGCGTGGCTGACCAGGCGGGGACCGACGTCGGGACCGCACCGGATGCCGTGGCCATCACCTTGCCTGCGGACTTCGCCGCCCAGCGGATCGGTATCGACTTCACCGAGGAGCAGATTGTCACCTCGCTGGTTGACCTCGGTGCCGTGGTGGAAAAGAACGACGGCGGCTGGACCGTCACTGCCCCCAGCTGGCGTAACGACCTGGAAACCAAGGAAGACCTCTCCGAGGAGATCGCGCGGCTGGTGGGCTACGACAATATCCCCGCCACCCTCCCGGTGGCCCCTCCGGGACGTGGCCTGACCCGTGTTCAGCAGCAGCGCCGTCGGCTGATCCAGGCACTGGCTGACGCCGGGCTCACCGAAGTCCTGGCATACCCGTTCGTCTCCAAGGCCGCCAACGACACGTTCGGCGTCGCAGAGCAGGGCGCGGCCCGGAGCGCGGTGAAGCTGGCCAACCCGATCAGTGAGGAACACGGCTACCTTCGGACGTCCATCCTTCCCGGGCTCATCGAAGTGGCCAAGCGGAACCACTCCCGCGGCTTCCGTGACCTGGCGCTCTTTGAGTCAGGACTCGTCTTCCTGCCCGGTGACACCGTTGGAACGCCTTCCATCCCGCCGCTGGGCGTCAAGCCCGCCGACGAAGTACTGGATGCACTGTACGACGGCGTCCCGGACCAGCCGCTGTACGTCGCCGCTGTCCTGACGGGCCACGATTCACCGGCGGCCGCCAGCCACACGCCGCGCCTGTGGGACTGGTCCGACGCGCTGGACATCGCCCGGCTTGCCGGGGACGTGCTGGGCGTGGAGGTTGTGGTGAGCCAGGGTGCGCACCAGGCGTTCCATCCGGGCCGTGCCGCGCAGCTCTCACTCCGCACCGGTGAAGTGGTGGGTTACGCCGGCGAGCTGCACCCGAAGCTCCTGGCCGCGCACGACATGCCCGCCCGTTCGGTGGCGCTGGAATTCAACGCCGATGCCCTGTTCGAGGCAGCTGCGGATGTGATTGTGGCCCGCCACATCTCAACCTTCCCGGTGGCCACCCAGGACGTTGCCCTCGTAGTGCCGCAGGACATTCCCGCGGACCAGGTCCTTGAGGCGCTCCGCGAGGGCGCCGGCGAACTGCTGGAGGATGTGGCATTGTTCGACGTTTACGCCGGTAAGGGCATCGAAGACGGCAAGAAGTCGCTGGCGTTCGGCCTGCGGTTCCGGGCGACGGACCGCACACTGACGGCCGACGAAGCTTCGGCCGCGCGTGAGAGCGCCGTGGCCCTGGCTGCCGAGCGCTTCGGCGCCGTCCAGCGCTAAGCGCTGATTTCCGTGGCGGGGCCGGCGGCACCAGTTCCGGTCCTGCGTTCCTGCCCTCCCGGTGAGCCTGGAGGGCAGGAACTGTCTGGGCGTGTTCCTGACGGGCCAGCATCCGAAGGGTCGGCGCCGCAAAGACACGGGCAGGGCTCGACGGCGGGTGGCTGGCGGGAACTGCTGGGCCCTGCAGAGCTGGAGCGGGCAACTGCCTTGGCGCCCGGCCCCCGGGCCACTTTCGTGGCTGGCCGACTGGCCCTGCGAACGTTGGCCGCAGAACTGCTCGACGTCCAGGCGTCGGATCTCACCGCACACTTCAGCTGTCCCCGGTGCGGCTCCGGCCCCGGGCTATCCCACGGCAGGCCGGGGTACACCTTGCGGGGGAGGCCGGTGCCGCTGGCGCTGAGCCTGGCCCGGAGTTCCGGCTGGATCCTGCTCGGTGCCGTGGTGGCGCCACCTGCCGGCCTGACGATCGGCGTGGACCTGGAGGACCCGGCCCGTCTGGATTTTGACGGGTTCGACGCCTTAGCCCTGAGCGCGGCAGAGCGTGCGGCCCTCGCCGGACTGTCCGGGCAGGCCTTGCTGCAGGAACGGGCGCGCCTGTGGACGCGCAAGGAAGCCTGGCTCAAGATGACCGGCGAAGGCCTCACCAGAGCCCCCGACACCCTGAATGTCCTTCTTCATCAGGAAATCCGTGACCTGGCGGCAGGCGAGGCGGGCCTGCCGCGGAACTTCCGCGCCGCCGTCGCGCTTTCAGCTGCGGGCTCTTAGCCCCGCGGCTCTCAGCGCAGAGCCTGTCAGCGCGGACTCTGTCAGCGCAGGGTCCGTCAGCGCGCAGGCAGCGGCGGAAGGCCCGCCTCGTGGAGCCACGGATGCAGCAGTGCTTCGGTGTCCAGGCCGGTGGCACGGTCCGCAGCATGGATAAAGGCGGCGGTGGACACCGAGCCATGCCGGTTGGCGCTGGTCCAGTCGTGCAGCAGCGCAAAAAATGCGAGGTCGCCGCACCGGATACGCAGGGCGTGCAGGGCCAGGGCTCCGCGTTTGTAGACGCGGTCATCAAACATCAGCTCCGGACCCGGATCACCCACAATGATGTCCTGGTTGCCGGACGCCAGCTTCCGCCAGGCCGCGGCGGCCCTGTCAGCTAACGGCAGGACTCCCGCTTCCTCCGACCAGATCCATTCCGCGTAGCAGGCGAAGCCTTCGTGGAGCCAGATATCCGCCCACGATGCGGCCGTGAGGGAGTTGCCGAACCACTGGTGGGCGAGCTCGTGGGCGATGAGCCGCTGGGACTCCCACTCCGGCGTCAGGTGGTTCCGGCCCAGGATGGATAGCGTCTGCGCCTCAAGCGGTATTTCCAGCTCGTCCTCAGTGACCACCACTGTGTATTCCGGGAAGGGATAGGGTCCGAAGCAGCTTGCGAAAGTGCGCATCATTTCCGGCTGCCGGGCCAGCCCTTCGCGGGCAGAGTCGGCCATCAACGCCGGGACGGCGGCAAACTGCGGGACCTGCCCCTCGGCGTGCGGGGGAGTCAGGCTGAGGAGCTCGTACCGGCCGATCTGGACCGTCGCGAGGTACGTGGCCATGGGCTCCGGCTGCTCGTAGATCCAGGTCTCACGGCTGGCCCTGCTGCTGTGGGAGACCAACGCACCGTTGCAGACGGCCCGGTAATTGGCATCCGTTGTCACACTGATGCGGTAGCTGGCCTTGTCACCTGGGTGGTCGTTGCAGGGGAACCAGGACGCCGCGCCGTTGGGCTGGCCGGCCACCAGGACACCGTCGGTGAGTTCCTCCCAGCCCACCTCGCCCCAGAAGCCGCGGCGGGGGGCAGGGTTGCCCTCGTATCGGATGTCGAGGGTAAAGACTTCACCCGCAGGCAAGGCGGCCTCGGGCACAATGACCAGCTGCCCCGCGCGCTGGCTGTACTTGCGCACACGGCGGCCGCTGAGCTGGATCTTGGTGGCCCGCAGCCCGGCCAGGTCCAGCACCAGGGCGGCCGTTGCGTACTGGGTGACAGCATGCAGGACCGCGCGCCCGCTCAGGCGGTTGCTGCTGAGCTTGTAGTCGAGGTCCAGTTCGTAGCGGTTCACACAATAGGCGTTGGTGCCGTGGCCTGGCATATATGGGTCAGGCGCCGTAGCACTTTGCTCCGAGGTGCGTGCCGGGCCGGTACTTGAGGCCGTGGGGCTCGGTGCGGGGGAACTCATAGGACAGTCTTTCCGATCAACTGGGACGGCAGTGATAACTGGTGCTGCGGGGCTACCTTGGTTTGGGGACGGACGAAACGGGGCCGCTCCAGGGGCTCACCGGGTTGCCCATCCAGTACGTCGCGGCAGGCACGGATTCGCCGCGCATTACCAGCGATGCCGGTCCTACCGTTCCACCGTTGCCGATGCTTGCCTGGGGAAGGATCACGCCGTGGGGTCCCATGGTTGCTCCGTCTTCGAGGGTAACAGTGTCCAGGCTCATCACCCGGTCATGGAAGAGGTGCGTTTGGACTACGCAGCCACGGTTGACCGTGGAATTCCGGCCGAGGGTTACGAGGTCCGCTTCCGGGAGCCAGTAGCTTTCGCACCAGGTGCCGCGGCCGATTTTTGCGCCGAGCGTCCGGAGCCACCAGACCAATGCGGGCGTTCCCGTTGCGGCGCGTGCGAACCAGGGGGCGCTGACCATTTCGATGAAGGTGTCCACCACCTCGTTGCGCCAGATAAAGGAACTCCACAGCGGGTGCTCGCCTTCACGGATCCGCCCCACCAGGACCCATTTAGCGACGACGGCGCTGGCCGCTGCCACCGCGCCGGCCACGAGCATGACCACTCCGCCCGCCGCGGCAGCAATCCCGTAGTTGTAGGCGGCCGCCAGCCAGTCAAAGGCGAGCATTACCCCGGCGGCGATGGCTACCGTGGTCACCACCGGGACGAAACGGCCCAGCTCCCAGAGGCAGCGGGCAAACTTGAGCCGCAGCGGGGGCTCATACGTGCGGGTGTCGTCCGAGGCGATGGCCGTGCGGCGGAGCCGCACGGGCGGGCTGCCCAGCCAGGATGTGCCGGACTTGGCTTTCGCCGGCGTGGCGGACAGGACGGCGACAAGCGAATTCTTGGGCACGCTCCTGCCGGCCGCGGTCATGCCTGAGTTGCCGAGGAAGGAGCGCTTGCCGATCTTGGCCGGCGCAATCCGCAGCCACCCGCCGTCGAGCTCGTAGGACGCCACCATGGTGTCGTCCGCCAGGAAGGCGCCCTCGCCCACGGTGGTCATCTTAGGGATCAGCAGGACGGTGGAGGCCTCGACGTTTTTGCCGATCTTTGCCCCGAGCAGGCGGAGCCAGACCGGTGTGAAAAGGCTGGCGTAGACAGGGAAGAGCAGGTCGCGGGCCAGGTCCAGCACCCGTTCGGTGGCCCAGACCTGCCAGCCGATCCGGCTGCGGACGCGGTAGTAGCCCTCCTTCAGGCCAATGCCGAGCAGCCGGGTGGTGACAAGGATCAGCAGCAGGTTGACCACGAACCAGACCAGGGCCGCGGGCGCCAGCGCGAGCAGGAGCTGGGGCACGGCAGCAAACAGCGATTCGCTGCCCCGGATGAAGGCGAAGGCCACCAGCGCGGCGGCCGCGGCGGAGACATAGGGGATGAGCGCCAGCGTGCCTGAAGCGAGGGCGAACCCGGTGAACCAGAGCCTGCCAATGAGCCGGTGTTCTACAGGCGTCTCCGGCAAGGAGTGCTTGGCTTTGCCCCGGCGTTGGGCGGGGGAACCGGCAACGTGGTGGCCGGCCTTCACCTTGCCAAGCACGGCAGAGCCCGGTTCCACCTGGGCTCCGGCGCCGATCGAGGCGCCCGGCATGAGCGTGCTGCGCGCCCCGACGCTGGCACCGGCACCGATGCGGACGGCACCGATGTGGACAATGTCACCGTCAATCCACCAACCGGAAAGATCAACCTCAGGCTCCACGTTGGAGCCGCTGCCGAGGGAGAGCAGCCCGGTGACCGGCGGCAGCGAGTGCAGTTGGACGTTGTTGCCAATCTTCGCGCCCAAGGCCCGGGCGTAATACGGAACCCACGGGGCGCTGGCCAGGCTGATGGCGCCGGCCAGGTCCTGGATCTGTTCCGCCAGCCACAGGCGCAGGTGTACCCGTCCGGACCGCGGGTACGTGCCCGGCACCACGTTGCGGAGCAGGATCCGGGCCGCGGCGATGGAGATCAGCATACGGCCGGCAGGGGAGACAAACACAAGCCAGGACGCGGCCACCCACCACCAGGACACGGTGGGGGCAGCGCTGAAGCCCGCGAATGCGGACAGCAGGTTATTGGCCGCCATCAGGTAGGTCAACCAGCGCATCCCCACCAGGATGTGCAGGGGAATGCCCATCAGCGTCTGGAAAACCTGCGACTTGAACGCGGTGGGCCGGACGGTCCTTTCCGGCGCCGGTCCGGCGGCCACCCCAGCCGGAAGGGACTGCCGGGCCGTATCAATCAGCGCACCGATTCTGGGCGTCGCATAGATATCGGCGACAGTAATGGTGGGATACCGAACCCTGAGGGCTGAGACGAGCTGCGCTGCCGACAGGGAGCCGCCGCCGTAAGCGAAGAAATCGGCATCGAGGCTGGTTACCGGGCTGCCCAGGACGGCGGCCCACTGCCCGGCAACCCAGGCGGCGTCTTCGGGCAGGTTCAGCGGTGCGGCGTCGGCATCTGCTGCACCGGAACCGGTCAAAGGCCAGGGCAGGGCATGGCGGTCCACCTTGCCGCTGGTTTTGGTGGGCAGGGATTCCACCACAGTCAGCAACGGAATGAGCGGGGCGGGCAGGCTTGCCGCCAAGTGTTCGCGGGCGGACACCAGGTCCAGGCCCGCATCCGCGGCGGCCAGGTAGCCCACCAGGATCTGGTTGCCGGCCGCGGTTGTCTTGACGGCCGCGGCAGCTCCGGCGACGTGGGGGAGGGCCTGCAGGGCAGCGTCAATTTCACCCAGTTCGATCCGGCGTCCGCCCAGTTTGACCTGCTCATCAGCGCGGCCCATAAAGATCAGGCCTTCGGCTTCGAAGCGGACCAGGTCGCCGGACCGGTAGGCGCGCTCCCAGCCGAAGCTCGGCATCGGCGCGTACTTCTCACGGTCCTTGTCCGCGTCCAGGTAGCGGGCCAGACCCACACCGCCGATGATCAGCTCGCCGATTTCGCCTTCGCCGACCGGCAGTCCGTCCGTGTCCACTACGGCCAGGTCCCAACCGTCCAGCGGCAGGCCGATCCGGACCGGACCCGGACCGCCCAGGGGAGCGGCGCAGGCCACCACCGTGGCCTCCGTGGGGCCGTAGGTGTTCCAGACTTCACGGCCCGGGACGGCAAGGCGCTCAGCGAGTTCAGGCGGGCAGGCCTCACCACCGAAGATCAGCAGCCGGACGTTCTCAAGGGATTCCGCCGGCCACAGGGCCGCGAGGGTAGGGACTGTGGACACGGCGGTGATGCCGTGGTTGATGAGCCAAGGGCCGAGGTCCGTGCCCGTCCGGACCAGGGCGCGCGGGGCAGGGACCAGGCAGGAGCCATGGCGCCAGGCCAGCCACATCTCTTCGCAGGAGGCATCAAAGGCAACGGAGAGCCCGGCCAGCACCCTGTCCTGCGGGCCGAGGGGTTCCTCCTGGAGGAAGATCCTGGCCTCGGCGTCAACGAAAGCAGCGGCGGAACGGTGCTGGACCGCTACCCCCTTGGGCGTGCCGGTGGACCCGGAGGTAAAAATGATCCACGCGTCATCGTTGGGTCCGGCAGGACGGCGTGCGGCTTCAGTGCTCCCGGCTGCACTGGGGTCTGCGGAGTCCCTGGGCTCCGGAAATGTGACTGCGTCCCCGCCGGTGAGGACTGCCGCGACCCGTGCCTCACCGAAGACCAGCCGGGCACGTTCCTCGGGATCGTCCGCGTCGACAGGAACGTAGGCGGCCCCGATGTGGAGAATAGCCAGGATCGAGATGTAGAGCTCGTTGGTTCCGGACGGAATGCGGACGCCGATCCGGTCGCCTGCGCCGAGGCCTGCCGCCTGCAGCTCACGTCCCTTGGCCCGCACGGCAACCATCAGGTCGGCGTAGCTCAAGGACCGCCGGCCGTCGTCGAGCGCCGACGCCTCAGGAAAAAGGGTCGCCGAGTCCTCCAGAATGGCCATCAGGGTCCGCTCGGGCGGGGCCAGTGGCAGACCGGCCAGCTGGGGGCGGTAGAAGTCTTCAGGCAGGGATGCTACGACGTTCGACAAATGCTCACTCACCGTCAGATTGTGCCCGCCCAAGGTGAACGGAAGGTGTCCTTCATTGGTTGAAGGTTCACATTCCGTTCACCTGGACCCTTGCTGATCTCAGGGAACCAGCAGGACCTTACCTGTGGTCCGCCGGCCTTCAAGGTCCTCATGCGCGCGCCGGGCGTCGGCCAGCGGATAGCTGGCGCCGATCCGCACGTTCAGGCTTCCGTCCTCTACGGCGCCGAAAATTTCGCTGGACCGCCACACCCGTTCCTGAGGATTCCCAAGGAAGTCTGCCAGCTTGGGCCGTGTCAGCGAGAGTGAACCACCGGCGTTGAGCCGCTGGGGATCCACCGGCGGCACTGCGCCGGAGGCCGCTCCGAACAGGACAAGGAAGCCCCGGGTACGCAGGCTGGCCAGCGAGCCGTCGAACGTGTCTTTCCCCACGCCGTCGTACACCACGTCGACGCCCACGCCGTTGGTGAGCTGGCGTACGGCATCCGCGAAACCGTCGTAGCGGAGCACCTCGTCCGCTCCGGCCGCGCGCGCCAGTTCTTCCTTTTCGTCGGAGGACACGGTGGTGATGACCCGGGCGCCGCGTGCCTTCAGGAGCTGGGTGATGAGCAGTCCGACGCCGCCGGCACCGGCGTGGACCAGTACCGTCTGGCCGGGTTCCACTTTGAAGGAGGAATTGATGAGGTAGTGGGCGGTCATGCCCTGCAGGGGCAGTGCCGCGGCCGTGAGGAGGTCCACACCGTCGGGGACAGGTAGCGCTTTGTCCGCGTCCAGGACGGTGTACTCCGCGTAGCATTCCCGGCCTTCGGCGGTTGCAATGCGGCTGCCGACGGTGAAGCCTTCGACGCCCTCGCCGACTTCCTCGACAGTGCCTGCTGCTTCCGAACCCGGCGTGAAGGGGAAGGCAACCTTGTACATGCCGCCGCGCTGGTAGGTCTCAATGAAATTGATGCCCGTGGCCGCCACCTTGACCAGCAACTGGCCGGGGCCCGGCGTCGGGCGCTCCACTTCCGCGGACTCGAGGACTTCCGGTCCTCCGGACTGGCGGGCAACGATGGCATGCATAAAAGGTCTCCTCTCCGGTGCGGGGATTTCCCGGGCCGGTTTCTCTGACCATCCTATGGATGCCGGCTACCGACGACGAAGCGACGGCCGGTAGCCGGCCGTCGCTTCAAGACATACGGGAGTCGCGCGGTGAATCTGCGCGCACTGACGGTGCTAGTAGCGCCGGGTGACCGTGGCCATGGGGCACTCGAAGTGGCGTCCGGCGGAGAGGCCTACGTTGTTGAGGTAGCGGACGATGATGCCGTAGGACTGGAGGAGCGTGGTTTCCGTGTACGGAACCTGGTGCTTCTTGCAGTACTCGCGGACGATCCTGGCGGCCTTATCCAGCTGGGGCCGCGCCATGTCCGGGAAGAGGTGGTGCTCAGCCTGGCGGTTCAGGCCGCCGAGCAGGATGTCCATGAAGCGGCCGCCGGAGATGTTCCGTGAGG
This sequence comes from Pseudarthrobacter sulfonivorans, assembly GCF_031454915.1. Classification (GTDB taxonomy): domain Bacteria; phylum Actinomycetota; class Actinomycetes; order Actinomycetales; family Micrococcaceae; genus Arthrobacter; species Arthrobacter sulfonivorans_C. The sequence goes on from NZ_JAVDRS010000006.1 coordinate 292,959, forward strand.
TCAGGACCTGGCGGCTGAAGAAGTCCACCCGGCTGTCCGCGGGCAGGACCGGCATTCCCTTGTGGTTCGGCGCAAAGGAAGCGCCCATGTAGAAGCCGAAGACGGCCAGCTGCACGCCGATGAAGGCGAAGGCCATCCCCAGCGGCAGGAAGGTAAAGGCCAGGGCGGGCAGGGCGCCGAGGCGGACCAGCAGGATGGGGATTTCCACCCAGCGGTGCGTGACCTTGGCCCGGCGGAAGACGAACCTGACTGAATCGATCTGGAGGCCCAGGCCCACCAGGAACAGGAGCGGGAAGAAGAACCAGCCCTGCTTGCGGGTCAGGAACGAGAACCGGCCCTGCCTGTCGGCAACCGCGTCGGTGTGGAACGCGATGGGGCCGGGGGCGATGTCCGGATCCTTGGAAATGACGTTGGGGTGGTTGTGGTGGGCGCCGTGCTTCTGCTCCCACCAGGAGTAGCTCATGCCTGCCACGGAAGTGGCCAGGATGCGGGCCGTCCAGTCGTTGGCCCGGCGGGAAGCGAAGATCTGGCGGTGTCCCGCTTCGTGGGCCAGGAAGCTCAGCTGCGTGCAGAGGACGCCCACTGCTGCCGCGATGAGGAGCTGGAACCAGCTGTCGCCGATCAGGGCGAAGCCGAACCAGGCCGCCGTCATCAGGAGGACAAGGCTGGAAAACAAGGTGATGTAAAAACCTACGCGGCGTTCCAACAGGCCTTCAGCCTTGACGGTCTTCAGCAGTTCCGAGTAGCTCAGGACAACTGCGTTGGGTTGCCGGACACGCGATTTAGGGCGCTCAGACGTAGGGAAGGTGGTGGTCATGGAGCGGGGCCTCGTAACTGTTTCGGGCAACGCTGCAGCCGACATTCGGACTGCGCGGTCAGGATCACCCTCACTCCAGCTTACGCCCGCCTGTCCAGCGGGCTCCGGGGACCAGAAAGGATTCATGCATAAATATCGGGCGCACTGAATACTTTTGCTGTAAGATTCAGGGCATGACTATTTCTGTTGCCGTCTCCGGGGCCAGCGGTTACGCCGGGGGAGAAGTTCTGCGCCTGCTCGCAGGCCATCCGGACGTGACCATCGGTGCCATCACTGCGCACAGTAATGCCGGCACCCGCCTGGGCGAACTGCAGCCGCACCTGCACGGGCTCTCCAGCCGGATCCTCGAAGACACCACGGTGGAAAACCTCGCCGGTCATGACGTGGTGTTCCTTGCGCTCCCGCACGGCGCGTCCGCCGAGATTGCGGCGCAGCTGCCCGAAGGCACCGTCGTGATCGACGCCGGCGCAGACCACCGCCTCGAGGATCCGGCCGCGTGGGAAAAGTTCTACGGCTCCGCCCATGCCGGAACGTGGCCGTACGGCCTGCCGGAACTCCCGGGCCAGCGTGAGGCGCTCAAGGGCGCCACCCGGATCGCCGTCCCCGGCTGCTACCCGACGTCGGCCCTCCTGGCACTGACACCCGGGTTCGCCGCAGGACTACTCCAGCCCGACGACGTTGTGATTGTTTCCGCTTCCGGCACCTCGGGTGCCGGCAAGGCTGCGAAGGTGAACCTGATCGGCTCTGAGGTCATGGGCTCCATGAGCCCCTACGGAGTGGGCGGCGGCCACCGCCACACGCCGGAAATGGAACAGGGACTCTCCAACGCCGCCGGGGAACGTGTCACTGTCTCCTTCACCCCAACGCTCGCACCGATGAGCCGTGGCATCCTCACCACGGCCACCGCCAAGGTGAAGCCAGGCACCTCTGCTGCGGAACTCCGCCAGGCCTGGGCGGATGCCTACGACGACGAACCGTTTGTGCACCTGCTCCCCGAAGGGCAGTGGCCCACCACCAAGTCCGTAGTTGGGTCCAACCACGCCGCCATGCAGCTGGCCTTGGATGAACACACCGGCCGTGTGATCGTCACGTGCGTCATTGATAACCTCACCAAGGGGACTGCCGGCGGCGCCGTGCAGTCCATGAATATTGCCCTTGGCCTGCCCGAAATGGCCGGCCTCAACCTGCAGGGAGTTGCCCCGTGACCGTTACCGCCCCCTTGGGATTCCGGGCTTCCGGCGTCACCGCCGGCCTCAAGGCATCCGGCAATCCGGACCTTGCCCTGGTAGTCAACGATGGCCCGTCCAAGTCAGCAGCCGCCGTCTTCACCAGCAACCGCGTGGCCGCGGCCCCCGTCCACTGGTCCCGCCAGGTGGTCTCCGATGGCCGGGTGGACGCCGTGGTGCTCAACTCCGGCGGCGCCAACGCCTGCACCGGTCCGCAGGGATTCCAGAACACCCACAGCACGGCCGAGAAGGTCGCTAAGGTGCTTGGCATTTCGGCCACGGACGTTTTTGTCTGCTCCACCGGCCTGATCGGCGAGCAGCTGCCCATGGACAAAATACTGCCGGGCGTTGAGGCCGCGTCCGCGGCGCTGAGCACGGACGGCGGCCCGGAAGCGGCCGCCGCGATCATGACCACTGACTCCGTGCCGAAGTCTGCGCTGTTCATTGGTTCTGACGCGGACGGCCAGGAATTCACCATCGGCGGCATCGCCAAGGGTGCCGGCATGCTGGCACCCGGCCTGGCCACCATGCTGGTGGTCCTCACCACCGACGCCGAGGTTGAAGCCGAAATGCTCGACGTCGTCCTCCGCGACGCCACGCGCGTCACCTTTGACCGGGCTGATTCGGACGGCTGCATGTCCACGAACGACACCGTGGTGCTGATGGCTTCGGGCGCGTCCGGCGCGGTCCCGTCTGCCGAAGCTTTTGGCGAAGGGCTGACCCAGGTTTGCGCCGAGCTGGCGCGCAAACTCATTGGGGATGCCGAGGGTGCCAGCCACGACATCGCCATCCGCACCTTCAACGCAGCCACCGAGCGGGACGCCGAAACCGTCAGCCGCTCCGTGGCCCGTTCCAACCTGTTCAAGGCAGCCATCTTCGGCAAGGATCCCAACTGGGGCCGTGTGCTGTCCGCCGTGGGCACCACTGACGCCGTGTTTGAGCCGGACCAGTTGAACGTCGCCATCAACGGCATCCAGATCTGCCGCAACGGCAGCATCGGAGACGACCGCAACCTGGTGGACCTGGAACCCCGCGAGGTCCTGGTGGAGATCGACCTGCAGTCCGGTGATGCCGAAGCCACCATCTGGACAAACGACCTCACCCACGACTACGTCCACGAGAACAGCGCCTACTCAAGCTAGATCCGCCAGCAACCCTGGAGAGACCGCCGCATGAACACCCAGACCCGCGAGACCACGTCCATGAGTGATGCCCAAAGCAAGGCCGGCACGCTGATCGAGGCGCTGCCCTGGATCCAGCGCTTCGCCGGCAGCACCATGGTGATCAAGTACGGCGGCAACGCCATGGTCAACGACGAGCTGCGCCGTGCGTTCGCCGAAGACGTCGTGTTCCTGCACCATGTGGGGATCCACCCTGTGGTGGTCCACGGCGGCGGCCCGCAGATCAACTCCATGCTGGCGCGGCTGGGCATCGAGTCTGAGTTCAAGGGCGGCCTTCGGGTCACCACACCCGAAGCCATGGACGTGGTCCGTATGGTCCTCACCGGCCAGGTGGGCCGCGAGCTGGTTGGCCTGATCAACTCCCACGGGCCCTACGCGGTGGGCATGTCCGGCGAAGACGGCGGCCTGCTCCGCGCCGTCCGCACCGGAACTGTCATCGACGGCGAGGAAGTGGACCTGGGCCTGGTGGGCGAAGTGGTGGGCGTGAACCCGGAAGGCATCCTGGACATCCTGGCGGCGGGCCGCATCCCGGTTATTTCCACTGTGGCGCCTGAAATCGAGTCCGACGGCGAGACCGCGGCCGGCGAGGTTCAGACCACGGGACAGGTCCTCAACGTCAACGCGGACACGGCAGCGGCCGCCGTGGCCGAAGCCCTCGGGGCATCCAAACTGGTGATCCTCACCGACGTCGAAGGCCTGTACGCCAACTGGCCGGACAGGACCTCGCTCATTTCCTCCCTGACGGCGTCGGAATTGCGCGAGCTCCTGCCGTCCCTGGAGTCCGGCATGATCCCCAAGATGGAAGCGTGCCTCAAGGCCATCGACGGCGGAGTGGAACGCGCGCACATCGTGGACGGCAGGCTGCCGCACTCCATGCTCCTGGAAACCTTCACCACCGCCGGAATCGGCACCCAGGTGGTCCCCGACGAGGAAGTGAACGCATGAACGAGATCCAGCAAACCCCCGTGGTTGAGCTAGCCGAAACCCCGGTGACCGAGCTGGTCGAAACCTCGGGCCACACCAGTGGAGCCGAGTGGCTGGCCCGCTACTCCACGTCGCTGATGGGTGTTTTCGGCACGCCGCAGCGTGTGCTGGTCCGGGGCGCCGGCTGCCTCGTATGGGACGCCGACGGCAAGGAATACCTGGACCTGCTGGGCGGCATTGCCGTCAACGCCCTGGGCCATGCCAACCCGTTTGTCACGTCCGTGATCTCCAGCCAGCTGGCCACCCTGGGACACGTCTCCAACTTCTTCACCAGCCCCACCCAGATTGCGCTGGCCGAAAAGCTGCTGGCCCTGGCTCACGCCCCGGCAGGCTCGAAGGTTTTCTTCGCCAACTCCGGCACCGAGGCTGTCGAGGCGGCCTTCAAACTGGCGCGGCGGAACAGCACCGGCCCCAGCGGTTCACCCCGGACCAAGATCATCGCCCTCGAGGGTGCATTCCACGGGCGCACCATGGGGGCTCTGGCCCTGACAGCCAAGGAAGCCTACCGTGCGCCCTTCGAGCCGCTGCCCGGCGGCGTGGTCCACATCCCGTTCGGCGATGTCGCAGCCTTGGAAGCCGCCATCGACGAGACGGTGGCCGCTGTCTTCCTGGAACCCATCCAGGGCGAGGCGGGCGTCCGGCCCCTGCCCGCCGGCTACCTGAAAGCAGCCCGCGAGGCGACCACCAACGCCGGGGCACTACTGATCCTGGACGAGGTCCAGACCGGCATCGGCCGCACCGGCAAGTGGTTCGCCAGCGAGGACGCCGGAATCGTGCCGGACGCTATCACCCTGGCCAAGGGCCTGGGCGGCGGGTTCCCCATCGGCGCGCTGGTCACCTTCGGTGAGCAGACGTCGTCGCTCCTGGGCGCAGGCCAGCACGGCAGCACTTTCGGCGGCAACCCGGTGGCGACGGCGGCCGCCCTGGCCACGCTGCACGCGATCGAAAGCCAGCGGGTGCTGGAAAACGTCGCGAAGGTGGGGGAGTACCTCCGCGCCGGGCTGGCCGACGTCCACGGCGTCACCGAAGTCCGCGGCGAAGGCCTCCTGATCGGCTTCGACCTGGACGCCGATGTGGCACCTGCCGTAGTGACCGCCGGCCTGGACGCCGGCTTCATCGTCAACAGCCCGGGCCCGCGCACCATCCGGCTTGCCCCGCCGCTGGTCCTCACCACGGAACAGGCCGGCACCTTCCTCGCCGCCCTTCCGGCCCTCCTCCAGACAGCTAAGGACGCGCAGTGACCCCTGTAGTTTCTTCCACTGGCACCGCCAGCACCACCCGCCATTTCCTGAAGGACACCGACCTCAGCCCGGCCGAGCAGGCCGAGGTCCTGGAACTTGCCGTCCGGATGAAGGCCGCACCGTACAGCGTGCAGCCTTTCGCCGCGGAGGGGAACGGCCGCAAGACCGTGGCTGTCATCTTCGATAAAACCTCCACGCGCACCCGGGTGTCCTTTGCCACCGGCATCGCGGACATGGGCGGCAACGCCCTGATCATCAACCCCGGCGAAGCCCAGATCGGCCACAAGGAATCGGTGGAGGACACCGCGAAGGTCCTGGAACGCATGGTCTCCGCCATCGTGTGGCGCACCGGAGCCCACTCGGGCCTGGTGGCCATGGCGGAAAACTCCAAGGTGCCGGTCATCAACGCCCTGTGCGATGACTACCACCCGTGCCAGCTCCTTGCAGACCTGCTCGCGGTCAAGGAACACAAAGGCGAACTCAAGGGCCTCACCATGGCCTACCTCGGCGATGCCGCCAACAACATGGCCAACTCGTACCTGCTGGCTGGCGTCACCGCCGGGATGCACGTCCGCATCGCCGGGCCCGAAGGCTACCTCCCGGCCGCCGGGATTGTCGCTGCGGCAGAGGAACGCGCCGCCCAGACCGGCGGGTCCGTGCTGGTGACCACCGATGCTGCGGAGGCCCTCAGAGGTGCCGACGTCGTGGCCACGGACACGTGGGTCTCCATGGGCCAGGAAGCGGAAAAGGAAGCCCGGCTGCAGCTGTTCCAGGAGTACTCCGTCGATGAGGCGGCGATGGCACACGCGGCGGATGACGCCGTCGTGCTTCACTGCCTGCCCGCGTACCGCGGCTACGAGATCTCCGCCGGCGTCATCGACGGCCCGCAGTCCATCGTGTGGGACGAGGCCGAGAACCGGCTCCACGCCCAGAAGGCCTTGATGGCATGGCTCATGCACCGGTCCGGACTCGCCGTGGTGGATGGGCTGGCGCCGGTTGATGGGCTGGCGCCGGCGGATGGGCTGGCGCCGGAGGCCGGCAGCTAGTGTCCGTTCCGTCAGCTGCGCCGGGCTCCAGCCCGGCCACCAAAACGGCCCGCCAGGCGCGCATCACCGCCATCCTGACGGGTGAATCAGTGCGCTCCCAGGCGGAGCTGGCCGCGTTGCTGGCGGACGACGGCGTCCAGGTCACCCAGGCCACCCTGTCCCGGGACCTCGTGGAACTCGGCGCTGTCCGCGTCCGTGGCAAGGAAGGCGTGCTGGTCTACGCCGTCCCCGGCGAAGGCGGCGAACGTGCCGCCAAAAGCGGCGTCAGCCAGGAAATCCTCGATGCCAGGCTGGCCCGGCTGTGCAGCGAACTGCTGGTCACCGCGGAAGCATCGGCCAACATCGCGGTACTCCGGACCCCACCCGGTGCGGCCAACTTCCTGGCCCTGGCCATCGACCACTCGGTGATGCCGTCCATCCTGGGGACCATCGCCGGTGACGACACCGTGCTGCTGGTCTCCCGGGATCCGCAGGGCGGGCAGGACCTCGCCGTCCGGTTCCTCCAGCTGGCTGAGGAAGCCGGCGGCAGCCAATAATCCCCGCAGCCGCACCTCCCGCCTGGATGTGACAGGCTTTCCCTAAGCGTTTTCCCTGAAAATCCCCAGACAACATTTACCAACCCCAACATGAGGAGCATTTAAGTGACTGAGCGTATTGTTCTGGCCTACTCCGGTGGCCTTGATACTTCCGTAGCCATCGGCTGGATCGGTGAAGCCACCGGCGCCGAGGTCATCGCCGTAGCGGTTGACGTCGGACAGGGCGGCGAGTCGCTGGAAACCATCCGCCAGCGCGCCCTGGGCTGCGGCGCCGTCGAGGCCTACGTGGCCGACGCGTCCGACGAGTTCGCTGACGAGTACTGCATGCCCACGCTGAAGGCCAACGCCCTCTACCAGGGCCACTACCCGCTGGTCTCCGCCATCTCCCGGCCGGTCATCGTCAAGCACCTGGTCAAGGCTGCCCGCGAATTCGGCGCCACCACCGTTGCCCACGGCTGCACCGGCAAGGGCAACGACCAGGTCCGCTTCGAAGTGGGCATCCAGACCCTCGGCCCGGACCTGAAGTGCATCGCCCCGGTCCGCGACCTCGCCCTGACCCGCGACAAGGCCATTGCCTTCGCCGAGGAAAAGGGACTGCCGATCGAGACCACCAAGAAGAACCCGTACTCGATCGACCAGAACGTCTGGGGACGCGCCGTCGAAACCGGCTACCTCGAAGACATCTGGAACGCCCCCACCAAGGACATCTACGACTACACCGCCACCCCGGAATTCCCGCCGGCACCGGATGAAGTCACCATCTCCTTCGAAGCCGGCGTGCCGGTCGCGATCGACGGCGTCCGGGTCACCCCGCTGCAGGCCATCAAGGAACTGAACCGCCGTGCCGGCGCCCAGGGTGTGGGCCGGATCGACGTTGTCGAGGACCGCCTCGTGGGCATCAAGTCCCGCGAAATCTACGAGGCACCGGGCGCCATGGCTTTGATCACCGCGCACAAGCACCTCGAGGACATCACGGTGGAGCGCGAGCAGGCCCGCTTCAAGGCCACTGTTGGCCAGCGCTGGGCCGAGCTGGTTTACGACGGCCAGTGGTTCTCCCCGCTGAAGCGCTCCCTGGACGCCTTCATCGAGGACACCCAGAAGTACGTCTCCGGTGACATCCGCATGACCCTGCACGGCGGCCAGGCGATCGTCAACGGACGCCGCTCCGACACTTCGCTGTACGACTTCGACCTCGCCACCTACGACACCGGCGACACGTTCGACCAGTCCATGGCGCGCGGCTTCATCGAGCTGTGGGGCATGTCCGCCAAGGTTGCTTCCGGCCGCGATATCCGCGTCGCAGGAAAGTAAGCACCGGTGGTTGAGCCTGTCGAAACCCAGAAAGCGGAAGCGACGAACACCGGTGCGCTGTGGGGCGGCCGGTTCGCCGGCGGCCCCGCGGATGCCCTCGCCGCACTGAGCAAGTCCACGCACTTTGACTGGCGGCTGGCCCGCTACGACATCGCCGGTTCCCAGGCGCACGCCCGCGTGCTGCACAAGGCCGGACTGCTGGACGACGCCGAGCTCAAAGGCATGCTTGACGCCCTGGGCCGGCTGGACGAGGACGTAGCTTCGGGTGCATACCTGCCCGCCGAATCGGATGAGGACGTGCACGGGTCACTGGAGCGTGGCCTGATCGAGCGTGCCGGTACCCAGCTGGGCGGCAAGCTCCGCGCCGGCCGGTCCCGCAACGACCAGGTTGCCACGCTGGGCCGCATGTTCCTGCGTGACCACGCCCGGATCATCGCACGCGGCGTCCTCGCAACCATCGAGGCGCTGGTGGACCAGGCCAAGGCGCACCAGGGAGTGGCCATGCCCGGCCGCACGCACCTGCAGCACGCCCAGCCGGTCCTGCTCAGCCACCACCTGCTGGCCCACGCCTGGGCGCTGCTGCGCGATGTGCAGCGGCTCCAGGACTGGGACAAGCGTGCCGGCGTTTCGCCCTACGGTTCCGGTGCCCTCGCGGGCTCCTCGCTGGGGCTGGACCCGGAAGCAGTTGCTGCTGACCTGGGCTTCTTCTCCGCAACCCACAACTCGATCGACGGCACAGCCTCCCGCGATGTTTTTGCCGAGTTCGCCTGGGTGACGGCCATGATCGGCGTGGACCTGTCCCGCGTGTCGGAGGAAGTCATCCTGTGGGCCACCAAGGAGTTCTCCTTTGTGACCCTGCACGATTCCTACTCCACGGGTTCGTCGATCATGCCGCAGAAGAAGAACCCGGACGTAGCTGAGCTGGCCCGCGGCAAGGCGGGCCGCCTGATCGGCAACCTGACCGGGCTGCTTGCGACGCTCAAGGGCCTGCCGCTCGCGTACAACCGTGACCTTCAGGAGGACAAAGAACCGGTCTTCGATGCCGCCGACACCCTGGAACTGCTGCTCCCGGCTGTCTCGGGCATGATCGCCACCCTGAAGTTCAACACGGAGCGGATGGAGTCCCTGGCGCCCCAGGGCTTCGCGCTGGCCACGGACATTGCCGAATGGCTGGTCCGGCAGGGTGTTCCGTTCCGCGAGGCCCACGAGCTCTCCGGAGCGGCCGTCAAGCAGGCCGAAAGCCGGGACGTGGAGCTGTGGGACCTGACGGATGAGGAATACGCTGCCATCTCGGAGCACCTCACGCCGGAGGTCCGCACGGTCCTGTCCACCGAGGGATCGCTCAACAGCCGCAACTCCCAGGGTGGAACAGCACCCGCCGCCGTCGAACGCCAATTGCTTGCCCTCGAAGGCGAGCTTGCCGGCGTGCGGGAGTACGCAGCCTAACCATCACGCGAAGGGGCCCACGCCGGCAGGGTTCCCTGGCCGAGCTTGCGAGGCTAGGGTGCCGGTGGGGACTTAATGCGGGTTTTCCGGCGATGCTCGTTACCGTTTCTCAAGAAAGGTAACGAGCATTGTGCGTTAACCGCCAAGCGCTCCCGGCTACCATTGCGCCATGAGCGACGCCTTCCGCAGCCACCTCCGGGCCCTGCCCGATTTTCCCGCCGGCCTGCCGGACTTCGACCCCGCCACGGCGCCCGCCGATCCGGTGGCCCTGTTCAAACTGTGGCTGGAGGAGGCACTGGCTGCCGGAGTGCTGCAACCGCACGCCTGCAGCCTGGCCACGGCGGACGGCAACGGCCAGCCGTCCGCCAGGATGTTGATCCTGAAGGACATCGACGACGACGGCTGGCACTTCGCCACGTCCCGTACCTCACGGAAGGGCCAGGAACTCTCGGTCAACCCCGCCGCGGCCCTGAACTTCTACTGGCCGCAACTGGGCAGGCAGGTCCGGGTGGCCGGACCGGTGGTCGAGCTGTCTGCCGAGGCGTCGGCGGCGGACTGGCGGGCGCGGCCCGCAGCAGACGGCAGCCACAATCCGGACTGGCAGCTCTACGCGCTCAGGCCGACGGAACTCGAGTTCTGGCAGGCACGCCACGACCGGCGGCACATCCGGCACCGCTTCGGCCCGGACGGAATTCCGCTCGGTTAGGATGGGCGCCATGACCGCTCCCACACCGGATGCACTCCTTGCCGAACTGCACAAAGCCGCCGACGCCGTGGCCTCCACAGCCGCGAAATTCTCCGATGAGGACATCAAGGCGCCATCGGCGCTCCCAGGCTGGACCAGGGGGCACGTTCTGGCGCATCTCCAAGGCATTTCCAACGCCATGGCCCGGCAGTTGGAACATGCGGCCCACGGCGAAACCGTCGAGCTGTACGACGGCGGCCAGGACGGACGCGACAAGGCCATCGAGATAGCCGCCGGCCACAGCACGGACGCCCACCGCGCGGATCTGAACGCGGGCCTGGACCGAGCGCTGAGGGCTTTTGACTCCCTGGATGGCGGCGCCGGCTGGCAGGCCCCCATTGCCTACCGCGGGGGAGTGGTTCTCGACGGCGGGCTGGCACTGTGGCGTGAACTGGTCATCCATACTGCCGACCTAAACGCCGGACTTGGCCCGGAGACCTGGAGCCGGCAATTCTGCGAGCACCTTTTCGACTTCCTGGCTGCCCGGGTAGCGCCGGGCGACAAACTGGTGGTGCAGCCACTCGCGCTTCCCCCCATAGCCCTTGGCGACGGCGGCCGCTCCACCGTCATCAGCGGCATGATCACTGACATCGCGGCCTGGCTGGCCGGCCGTGAACCGTCACTCGGCAGTTTGCGGGCGTCAGCCGCTGCGGACGGAGTGGACCTCCCGGAGCTGCTGCCCTGGCCTTCCGGGACCCCCGAAGCGAAGTAAGGGCTACACCGCTTCGCGGGCAAGCATGTTTTCCTTGGCCTCCCGCGCGAGCAGGCTCTCCTTGATTGCCAGTCCCCAGCGGAATCCGCCCAGCGAACCGTCAGTACGGATCACGCGGTGGCACGGCACAAACAAGGCCGCGGCATTGAAGGCGCAGGCGCTGGCCGCAGCCCTGACCGCCTTGGCATTTCCTGACAATTCGGCGTACTCGGTGTACGTCACCGGCGCCCCCGGACGCACCGTCCTCAGCACATCCCAGGCGTGCGACCGGAACGGCCCCGACTTCTGCAGCACGGGAACAGCCATGGCCAGCGCGGGGTCTCCGGCGTAGAAGGCTTCCACGGCCCGCGAAATCGGGCCCAGATCGGTCACGGCCTCAACATCGGCCGGACGCAGCTCCGGGTGGATCTGCCCGGTCAGCTCACCGGGTTCGGCGGTCCAGCCGGAGGCCAGGACTACGCCATCCTGGGCAAGGATGGTGAAGGGACCGTCCGGGGTGGACATCGTCAACAGCTGGGCTTTCATTGGATCGCTTTCTCTGGAACGTTGTGTTCACGAACGTGGGACTTCGGCGCGGCGGCGGCGCGCCACAGGTGCATGGTGGCATAGGAACGCCACGGGCTGACTTCCCGGTAATCCGGAGCTGGGCTGCCGGGCCCAGGCGTGGTGGCTCCTGGCCCGGTGGCGTCCAGGGCGAGTGCCCGGATTCCGTTCCGCACGGCGGCGTCGTTGGCCAGGAAGACGTCCGGGGCGCCGAGCACACGCATGGCAACGTAACCCACCGTCCACGGACCCACGCCCGGAAGGGGGAGCAGTTTGGCCTCCAGTCCCGGCAGGTCATCTCCGTAGCCGAAATCCAACTGGCCGCCGGCAAGGGCTGCTGCGGCCGAACGGAGCGCGTCAATCCGCCGTTGCGGACCGCGCAGCAGGGAGTAGCCCGAGTCAGCGATCCCGGCTGCGGTGGGAAACAGCCGGTCCAGCCCCTCGCCGGGAACCAGGCTGGGGCTGCCGGCTGCGGACAGCTGCGTCAGCGCCGTCCGGGCCGCGGCAACAGTGATCTGCTGACCGATCATGGCCCTGATGAGGAGTTCATGCGGATCCACGGCCCCGGGCATCCTCATGCCCGGAACGCGTGCCACTGCGGCTGCCAGGCGGGGATCCGCAGCCAAGGCGTTGTCGATCGCGACGGGGTCGGCGTCGAGGTCGAAAAGCCGCCGCACCCTGCTCAGCAGCGCCGGCAGGTCGCGCAGGTCCACCGCACCGATGGTGAGAGTCAGCGGCCGTCCCGGCGCGCCGTCGTCGTAATTTACGCTGAAGCGGGCATCGCCGTGGGGGAGCCTCAGGGTTCGGGCGTACGACGTCGGCGTGCCCGCCTCGATCCCGGGGATGGCACGGACCGCGAGGAAGAGAAAGATGCCGGGATCGAACGGTTCGCGGTACGGCAGGCTCAGCGTCAGCGACGTCGCGGCGACGGGCGAAGCCCCGGGCCTGTGGTGCCGCGCGGTGGCACGCAGGGCGGTGGGCGTCATGGCGAAGACCTCCACCATGGTGTCGTTGAACTGCCGGACGCTGCTGAAGCCGGACGCGAAGGCGATGTCTGCCAGCTTCATGGACGTGGACACCAGCAAGGTGCGCGCGGTCTGGGCACGGCTGGCCCGGGCCAGGGACAGCGGTCCTGCACCGAGTTCGTGGCTGAGGATCCGGTTCAGCTGGCGCGCCGAATACCCCAGCCGGGCAGCCAGGCCCTCCACCCCGTCACGGTTGATGACGCCGTCGTTGATCAGGCGCATGGCCCGGCCGGCGATGTCCTGCCTCACGTTCCAGGCGGGCGTCCCGGGGACCGCCTCGGGGAGGCACCGTTTGCAGGCCCGGTAGCCGGCGTCGTGCGCTGCGGCGGAGGTCTCGTAGAAGGTGACGTTGGCTGCTTTGGGGGTCCGGGCAGGGCAGGACGGGCGGCAGTAGATCCCGGTGGTGCGGACAGCGGTGTAGAACTGCCCGTCGAAGCGGGTGTCCCGCGCGTCGATCGCGCGGTAGCGCTGCCAGAAGTCCATCCCCCTATCCTGCCAGCCCCGCGCCGGGCCTGCTAGCGGAAATCGGACATCGCCGTAAGCGTTCGGTAGAGTCGGTGCATGAACGTCAGCAGCAGTCCCACGGGACCGGAACAGTCTCCGGACGCGCTCAGACAGTTCCTGGCCGGTGATGCGCGGACGGTCGCTCCGCTGCTGCTCGGGTCGGTGCTCCGCCACAGCAGCCATGAGGGGACGGTGTCCATACGGATCACCGAGTTGGAGGCCTACATGGGCCCCGGCGACTCCCTGCACCCGGATCCTGGGTCCCACACGTTCCGCGGCCCGACGCCACGCAACGCGCCCATGTTCGGGCCGGCAGGGCTCCTCTACGTCTACTTCACGTACGGGATGCACTACTGCGCCAACATCGTCTGCGGCCCAGCGGGTACGGCATCTGCTGTCCTGTTGCGGGCGGGCGAGGTGGTGGAGGGGCAGCACCTGGCGCACGTAAGGCGGCCGACGTCGAAATCACCAATCGACCTGGCGAGCGGTCCCGCCCGGCTCGCCACAGCCCTGGCCCTCACCACCGCTGACAGCGGACGGGACGCACTGGCGGAGCCCTTCGAGCTGCGGCTCCCGGCAGTTCCGGCGCAAACCTATAGCTCCGGTCCCAGGGTGGGAGTTTCCGGCGACGGCGGCTCCACCGACTATCCGTGGCGTTTCTGGCTGCCGGGGGATCCCACTGTGTCGCGCTACAAGGCCGCGAAGGTCCGGCAGGCGTAGCTCGCGGCCTCTTGGCCTGCATAGCGGCCTTGATCACCGGGCTGGTCGTCGGCATGATCCCCATCCTGGTTGTGATAGCTGCCGCGCTGCGCACATTACGGGCGTCGCAGCGGAAAGCCACCCGCTCGACGTGGAGGACGTCGAACGCAAACGCGAGAAGGGCATGCTTGCTCGCCGGATTGACGTGGCTGCCCCAGAACTGCCTGCCGAAGAAGGTTCCACCCACCTCAACCCGCTGCTGGCCGGCGTCGAACGCGTTCAGGGCGGTGGTGCCCAGGAGCGCTCCTGCCCGTTGGTCAGCCACAGGGAAGGCAAGGCTGGCCGGATCTGCAATTTTGGCCTCAAACAGCCCTGCAAGATCGCCTGCGGTGGATGGCAGCGGTGCCGCCATGCCGGCCCACATCGTGGTGTCCACGAAGTCAAACAGCGCATCAGCATGCCGCCGTGCCAGCGGGATAAGGGAAAGCCCGTACCCGGTCAGGACTGTCTCGTGGTGCATTGCAGTATTGATTCAGGTGCAGGTCAGGGCCGAAACGGCTGGGGGCTGCCGGAAAAATGAACATTAGATGACATCGGAGGCACCGGGAAGGGCGGGCACGTTAACCGAAATGGTTGTAGAATGGACGGTCTGTCTTTTGCGATAGGGGAACGTTTAATGCTCGACGCCGATTTGGCCCACGAACGCGATTATGTTGCTGGCTTGTATGCACGGCTGGAAGAGCTTCGTGATGAAAAGCGCAAGCAGTTGGCGCAGGTCCGCCGGGCCGGTGCCGTGGGCACCATGCAGAATGTTTCCGAGCGTGACGCCTTCGCCGCGCTCTATGAGGACCGCCTGGCACAGCTTGATGCGGTGGATGACAGGCTGGTCTTTGGCCGCCTCGACCTGGATTCCGGTGAGGCCCAGTACATCGGCCGTATCGGCCTGACCACCGATGACCTGCAGCGTCTCATGGTGGACTGGCGCGCGCCCGAAGCCGGCCACTTCTACCAGGCAACGGCATTTGACCGGCAGGGCGTCCGGCGCCGGCGTCACCTCATCCTCCAGGGCCGCGAAGTCAAAGCCATCGAGGATGACGTACTGGACGCCGAAATGCTGGCGGACAACGCATCGCTGCAGGGCGAAGGAGCGCTGCTGGCGGCGCTTGACTCCAAACGCACCGGCCGGATGTCGGACATTGTCGGCACCATCCAGTCCGAGCAGGACCGCATCATCAGGTCCTCCATCTCTGGCGCCCTGGTGGTTCAGGGTGGTCCCGGCACCGGCAAAACCGCTGTGGCACTGCACCGCGCCGCCTACCTGCTGTACACGCACCGCGAGCGGCTGAAGACTGCCGGGGTGCTGCTGGTGGGGCCGTCGTCGTCGTTCATGAAGTACATCGAACGTGTGCTTCCCTCGCTCGGCGAGACCGGCGTGGTCATGGCCAGCGTGGGGCGCCTGATGCCCGGCATCCACGCTGTGGCTGAGCCTGAGGCGGACGTCGCGGCCATCAAGGGGCGGCTGGACATGGCCAAAGTTGTGGCCAACGCCGTGGCGAACCGGCAGCGGATCCCGGCTGAGGACCGCCTTTTGGAGGTCGACGGCCGCAAACTGGTGCTGACGCCCCGGCAGGTAAGCCGTGCACGCGAACGTGCCCGGTCCACCGGCAAGCCCCACAACGAGGCACGCCTGACGTTCGTCAAAATCCTGCTCCGCGAGCTGACGGAGCAGATGACGGAGCTGGTGGAGGCCGGGAGCATCGGCAACAATGCCGATCGGTCCTACCTGGCCGAGGACGTCCGCACGGCGCGCGACGTCCGGATCGCGCTGAACCTGTGCTGGATGCCCATGACTCCGGAGAAGCTGATCACCGAACTCCTGAGCAAGCCCGCGGTGCTGGCCGCCTGCACACCGCACCTTAGCCTCAAAGAGCAGTCGCTGCTGCTGCGCCCGGCTGATGCCCCCTGGACGGAGGCGGACGTCCCGCTGCTGGACGAGGCGGCCGAGCTTCTGGGCGAACTCGACCCTGCGGCGAACCGTGGGCTCGCCCAGCAGGAGCATGACCGTGCCCGTGATCTCGCCAACGCCAAGCAGACGCTGGTGAACATGGAGCACATGGGCGTTGACGTCATGATGACCGCGGAGGAACTGGCCGACCAGAACCAGGAGCGCGAGAACCGGCAGACCGCCGCCGAACGTGCCACCACCGACCGCACATGGGCTTTCGGGCACATCGTGGTGGACGAGGCGCAGGAACTCTCGCCGATGCAGTGGCGCCTCCTGGTCCGCCGTTGCCCGCTGAAGTCCTTCACCATTGTGGGGGATATTGCCCAGACGAGTTCCGTTGCCGGAGCCAACTCCTGGCAGGGTGCCTTGGCGCCCATGTTCGGTGACCGCTGGCAGCTGGAGGAGCTGACGGTCAACTACCGTACGCCGTCACAGATCGCCGAAGCCGCAGCCCGTATGGCCAACGCCGCCGGACTCGTGGTGTCCGCGCCGAAGGCCGTCAGGGAGGGGCGTTGGTCGCCTGTCATCGACAAGGTTGATAGCGGCCAGGTGGTGCGCCGCCTCGTGGAGGTGCTCCCCGAGGAGCTGGAAGCGCTCGACGGCGGCCTGCTTGCGGTTATTGCCGACGGTGACCTCCTGCCTGCAGCCACCTCCGCACTCCGCGCCGTATACGGCCGGCGCATCGGCAACGGGGCGGGCAGCTACGAACAGGACATCGTGGTCATCAGTCCGCGCGAGGCCAAGGGGCTCGAGTTCGACGGCGTTGTGGTGCTGGAACCCTCCGAGATGCTCAACCAAGAGCACGGCCGGGTGGGGGACTTGTACGTGGCCATGACCAGGCCCACCCAGCGGCTGCGGCTGATCGCCGCGAAAGGCATTCCCGCAGGGATTGAGCGCTGAGCTGATCAGCTTTTGCCCTTCTGACGCAAGGTGCCGTTCATGACGGCGCCGGGCGTCGTCGATCCTGCTAACTTAGAAGTCGTGTCAGAACTCAACGATCTCGAATCCCAGCAGAACGACCCCACCTTCGCCAATATTTGGCAGGAGCTGAAATGGCGCGGCCTGGTCCACGTCTCCACCGATGAAGCGGAACTGGAAAAGCTCCTCGCCGGTGAGCCGTTTACTTATTACTGCGGGTTCGATCCCACGGCACCGAGCCTGCACCTGGGCAACCTTGTCCAGCTCCTGGTGATGCGCCGCCTCCAGCTGGCCGGCCACAAGCCGCTGGGACTCGTTGGTGGTTCGACAGGGCTGATCGGTGACCCGCGGCCAACAGCCGAGCGCACACTGAACACCAAGGACACCGTAAATGAGTGGGTCGGCTACCTGCAGGCCCAGGTACGCCGCTTCCTGAGTTTCGACGGCGCCAACGCCGCACGCATGGTCAACAACTTGGACTGGACCGCTCCCCTGAGCGCCATTGATTTCCTGCGGGAGATCGGGAAGCACTACCGAGTGGGAACCATGCTTCGCAAGGATGCGGTGGCTTCCCGCCTCAGCTCCGACGAGGGCATTAGCTACACGGAGTTCAGCTACCAGATCCTGCAGGGCATGGACTACCTCCAGCTCTTCCGCGATTACGGCTGCATGCTGCAGACCGGCGGCTCGGACCAGTGGGGCAACCTCACCAGCGGCACCGAACTGATCCGCAAGGTGGAGGGCAAGACTGTCCACGCCCTGGGTACGCCCCTGATCACCAACTCGGACGGCACCAAGTTCGGCAAGAGTGAGGGCAACGCCATTTGGCTAGACGCCGGCATGTGCAGCCCCTACGCCTTCTACCAGTTCTGGCTTAACACCGCCGACGCCGATGTGGTGGACCGGCTGAAGGTCTTCACGTTCCTGAACCGCGCCGAGATCGAAGCGCTTGCCGCATCCGTGGCTGAGCGCCCGTTCGCTCGGGAGGGTCAGCGGAAGCTGGCGTTCGAGGTCACCTCGCTGGTGCATGGAGTTGAGGCAACTGAGAAGGTCATCGCCGCCTCGGCTGCCCTCTTTGGCAATGGTGACCTGGCCGCGCTGGACAGGCCCACGCTCGAAGCCGCGACGTCGGAGCTCCCGTCCGCCCGGATCCAGGTGGACGGCCTGGGGATCGTTGATCTGCTGGTGGCTTCGGGCCTGTCAGACAGCAAATCTGCTGCCCGGCGTACCGTCAGCGAAGGCGGTGCCTATGTGAACAACGAGAAGGTGTCCGATCCGGAAGCTGTTATCTCCGAAGATGAACTGTTGCACGGGCAGTACCTGCTGTTGCGCCGGGGCAAGAAGAACCTCGCAACGGTGGAGGTTCTGGTCCCTTAGGCCCGCTGCCACGTCAATGCACGCTCCTCCGCAGCCGATTTGCACGGCCGCGGGGGAGCGTGTATTGTTTTCTGAGTCGCCGCCGGTGAGTGGTGACAAACCCCCTTCAAATGAGAAGCGATTCATCATGTGCAAAGCACGGAGATGGTGGAGAGCTTCGTTTTTTGCTGGGCGGATTCAGTTTGTTGAGTGAATATCCGGAAAATAACCGGGATTTGCAAAGTAAACTTGAATGAACTAAAGTATAAACATCGCAGCGAAGAAAAGCGAAACAAAAGAATTCATTTACTGAATTGTTTCGGGGAGTATTCGAATGTGTCTGTTGTTTGAGAACTCAATAGTGTGCCAAGTTTGTTGATACCAATTTATTATTAATTGGTTGAATTGATTGGATCCGCCACCCCGTGGTGTGGTCTGGTTTTTACAGCTGGTTTCAAATTTTGCAGCCTTCTTCTTCCGTTATTTCCGGGGGTGTTGGTTGTGT
>NZ_JAVDRS010000007.1:0-279616 GCF_031454915.1 Pseudarthrobacter sulfonivorans
TGATGAATGCGTAGAGAACATCCATCACAGCAGGGCTACGAGCCCTTCAGCTTTCAAGACACGGAATCCGTTTCACCACGAACCACGGAGAGCCGACAATCGCCACCGTCTGCCCCGGCTCCGCCACCAAGGACAGCGAAGATATCAGCGGCTTGTCCGGCGAGTACGAGAAGGACACAGATTCAAAAACCAGCCGCCCCCGCCCAAACACAGGCCCCGAAGGAGGCGCAGGCTCCGCAGATTCCTCGTCCTCATCCAACAGCGAGAACACCCGCTCCGCCGACGCCACCCGGGACTGCAGCAGGTTGGCCATGGACCCCAGCTGGGCCAGCGGCATGGTGAACTGCCGCGAGTACTGGATGAACGCCTGCACGTCGCCCAGCTGCATGGCCCCGGATGGGTGGGGCTTATGCGCTACCTGCTGACAGGCGGAGCTAACCGGTGGGTCATGTCGCCCAATCTAGTGGTGGGAGCCCCGCCTGCTGCGAGGCAGACAGCTGAAAAAGGAGGGCTGCTCAACTGGCGCAAGCGGGACGACAAGCCACTGGCCTCCGTAGAACTCGACGTACGAGTCCGAAGGGCAACCTGCATAGGCTTCTTCTCGCGTCATGCTGATCATTTCCTTTCAAAACCCGGTTTGTGGAGGTGTCTTCATCTCTGAGGTCCTGAGATAAATCTTAGACCTTTAACCTTACATGTCAATAGACATTTGAGGTTAAAGGTTAGACAATGAGAGGGCGGCGCCATGCACGCCCGACGAAGGAGCAACGGTCCATGACCACATGGAGAGAGCAGCTCGCCTTCGCCCCCTTGGCCACCTTTGATCGAGGGGAAGAGGTCGGCAGGCGGCTCAGGTATGCCATCGAGCTCGGAGTGCTTGAAGACGGGACCCAGTTGCCCAGCGAAAACGAACTTGCAGCCAAGATGGGCGTCTCCACGCTGACTCTTCGCGCGGCGTTGGCCGAGCTGCGCGGGCGCGGCTTGCTCGAGACGCGGCGGGGCAAAGGCGGCGGAAGCTTCGTCAAAGCCAGTACCGGCGACATCATCAAGGCCGAGCGTGAATCGATCATGGCTTACTCCCTTGATGACCTGCGCGATATCCGGGACTACTGGGCCTTCCTTGCGGGATCGGCAGCTGCTGCCGCCGCGGAGCGGAGCGGACGGCTTTCCCTTGCACGCCTGGCATCCATGGCCGTGAAGATCGAGTCGGCTGAGGATTCCGCGCAGGCGATCCGCGACGACAGCAGGTTCCACATTGAGCTTGCCGCCAGCTCGGGTTCGGTCAGGCTCACCCGCGAGGAAATGGCGATGCAGGCCGAGGTGGGGCCGCTGATCTGGGCTGCCCCCGCCGGGTACGGAGACGCGGCATCGGAACATGTCGCCATCGTTGAAGCGATACGGTCCGGCGACAGGGCACGTGCCCGCGCTCTGGCCGAAGATCATGTCCGTGCGGATATGAACCGGGTACTCGACCTGCGCATGAGCGTGGATGCATCACGGAAAGAATCTTTTCCCGACCCCGTCAAAGAAGAACGCGAAGTCGCGTTGATCGAATCCTTTTCTGAGCTGCTGGCCGATACGGCGTCCTCCTCGATCCGTTCGATTGAAGACGCGGTGCGCGTCCAGCTCGGCTCTAAGCGTGAGGCGGACAGCTCTGCCCTGGACGCTATCTACGACGTGTCGCGACGGACTCTCGAAGGGAACGTCGCACTGTTGTACGGAGCGGGATTTCTTCCTGACACCTCATTCGGCCATGCGGGCGTGGCGTGGTGCCATGCCCCGACAGGACCGCAATCACTTCAGCGGCTCGTGATCGACTGGGACTTATATGACATCGGAACCGTAGCGTGGCGCCCTGAACACTACGGCGACGGAACCGTCCACATCAGCCATGCATACCTGGACGCCAACGGGAGCAACGAAAACGTCCTCACCTTCAGCAAAGCCGTTTTCGTGGAAGAGGAAATGGTCGGGATCGTCGCTGCAGATGTCCTCGTCCGGGGAATCCAGAGCCACCTCGAACCCCACCTTCGGGCCTTGCCTCCCAATACGTGCCTCGTCGACCAGCAGGATGCGATCATCGCAACCAACACCGGCCGCTTTATGGGAGGAACCTACTCAGCCGGACAATACGCCGGGAAGCAGATAGATCTCCACGCCATGCCGTGGCGGCTGTTCGTCGGCACCCCTACCGCCGGCCCCACCGGAGAATGAGGCACTTCCGACGACGGGCCACTAGTCGGGCGCGTCGACCGCATGATCTCTTCACTAGCGCCGCATCGCCTCGTGAATCTGCAGGGCGAACCACAACTGTGCAACCGTGGACGTTTCACCCATGTCCAACCCGGTCAGCTCCCCGATTTTCCGTATCCGGTAGATGATGGTTTGCCGGTGCGCGAACAGGGCAGCAGCAGTCTTTTGCCACGAACGCTGCGAGTCCAAATACGTCCTCAGCGTGATTGTCAGATCGCCTTCCTGGCTCTGCTCGTATTCAAAGATCGGGCCCAAAAGACGACGAACCAGGGCAGTTCCTTCCTCAAAGCCGGTCAGCCCCAGCCATGATGGACCTTGCGCGTAACGGGCCAGGCCCAGCTTGTTGGCCCGGGCCGATCCCAGCGCCCAGAGGGACTCCTGCAAAGCCCGTTGGATGCCGGCAACCGTAGCCGGGGCGCTGATGCCCATCGCGGCGCCGGACCCGGCACAGTGGACCAGCACGTCGTCGGCGACGTCGGCCGGAATCACAACGTGAAGCCTGTTGTTCCGCCTTAAGGAGGCGGCTGAAACTCCGTGACGCCAAAGTTCGATGTGGACGTTAGCCAACAGTTCGCCGTCGTCCGCTGCGATAGAGGCGACCATAAAGGCCTGCGCCGGGACGTCGAAAGCCGTCAACCGGCTTTCCATCTCCGCCGTCCCAAGCCGGCCGTCAATTGCCTGCAGCAGGAACTCACCAGCCAGCCGATGCCGTCCTTCCAGCGACAGGACTATGCGCGAAAGCTGGAGTCCCAGCACGGTTGCCGCGTGCAAAAGTACGACGGCGTCAGGGTGCGGTTCGCTCCTGGGCAGCACCACAAGGAGCGCGTTGGCGTGGGTCGGGATGTCCATGGTCAACACGTGGTGGCCCCGCACCCGATGCCACTGGAAGTTCTTCCCCGCCAGGGACACCTGCCCGCAGAGCGGCGCCCACTCATCCGCGAGGAACACTGGCAGGGCTTGCCCGTCAGGATGCCACGGATGAAGGCAGCGATGATCCACCACGAAGAGCTCAGCATCCAGTTCCGTCGCCAATCTTTGGACGAGGCTCTGCCAATGGTCCTCTGAGGCCCCCGCCGTTCTGAGCAGATCGTATACCCGGGCTGTCTGCCGCAGGCGCCGGGACTCTTCGAGCAGGGAAGACTCGGCAACCGAGCGGGCGATCGCGATGAACGGCAACGGGTAGGGGATGTTGATCAGGGGCAGCGGCAGCCGGTCGCAGGCCTCAAGGAACTCCGGAAGCAGTGGCGGCGCATGCATCTTCTCGCCGATGGCCAAGGCACTGGCACCGGAATCCATCAGGGCCTCCGCGAGCGCCACCTGCCCGGCGGCATCAGCGGGGATGGACAGGCCATTGGTCATCATGAGTTCGCCACCGGTGACCCATTCCCACAGCCGGGGCAGGTCCGAGGTGTGAGCCCAGGTGACGCGGTTGTCCCGGCCTGCCGTACCGGCAAGGAGGGTGAGCCCCAGCTGCGGTTCGGCCACAAGTTCGGCCACGGTAATTGCCATCGGATTCCGTCCTGGTTGCTTGATTACGGCCTGTTAGAGCGGTACTTAGACATTCGTCTAAACGCCTCGACCATTTGTAGCCAATGTAGCGCTATCCGCGGTGATCCGCGTCACCAACAATGGAACTACTTAGTTCCCGCTCAATGGCGAGCACCCCTCAACCCCAAGGATCCCGGCATGACAACGCACAAGCCCATCGGCCCTGTCGACGCAACCAAAGTCCCCCGGTATGCAGGCCTCGGCACCTTCGCCCGCCTCCCCCAAATTGACCGCGTCCCGGATTACGACATAGCAATTGTCGGCGTACCGTTTGACGGTGGAACCTCCTTCCGGCCCGGCGCCCGTTTCGGTCCTGCCGCAGTCCGCGAAGCTTCCCGCCTCCTGCGACCCGGATACCACCCCGAGCTCGAGGTTGAGCCCGTGTACGAAGCCCAGGTTGTGGACGCCGGCGACATCGCGTGCACTCCGTACGACATCAGCCGTGCAGTCCGTGAGATCGAAGAGCAGGCCTTGCCGCTGATCAGCGAGGACAAGCGACTAATCTCCATCGGCGGCGACCACACCATCGCCCTTCCCATGCTTCGGGCCCTGAACAAGGTCCATGGTCCGGTGGCGTTGCTGCACTTCGACGCCCATTTGGACACCTGGGACACCTACTTCGACCAGCCCGTCACGCATGGAACCATCTTCCGGCGGGCATTTGAGGAAGGCCTCCTCGTGGAGGACAAGTCCATGCATGTGGGCATCCGCGGACCGGTCTATGACCGCAACGACTTCCTCCGCGACCACGAATTCGGATTCCAGATCATCCGTTGTTCAGACCTGGACGTCATTGGTGTTCCGGCGGCAATCGCCCAAGTGAAGGAGCGGCTCGGCGACACCCCGGTCTACGTCTCCATCGACATCGACGTCCTGGATCCGGCCTACGCACCTGGCACCGGCACGCCGGAGATGGGCGGGCTCCACTCCCGCGAACTCCTTGCTCTGCTCCGCGGACTGAACGGTATCAATATTGTGGGCGCCGACGTCGTGGAGGTCGCCCCGGCCTACGATCATGCGGATATCACCACCGTGGCCGCGGCCACCCTGGTCTTCGACCTTCTCGCGCTGATGGTTAACCGCAGCAAGGCCACCTCTGTCCGGGAACTTCAAGAAGCGTCTTGGACCGCATCATGAGCACCACCGTCACTCCCGTAACAGAAGTACCCCGGCTCGAGGACAAAACCATCCAGCCCATCCCGGCCAACGAACGCCACGGAAAGGCCCGTGACCTGTTCACCATCTGGTTCGGCTCCAACATCATGATCATGACCATCGTGACCGGCGGACTCGCCACCACGGTGTTCGGCCTCGGCTTTGTACCCGCGATCGTGGGCATCATCATCGGCAACGTGGTGGGCGGCATCTTCATGGCGCTGCACTCCGCCCAGGGCCCGCAACTGGGCGTGGCACAGATGATCCAGACCCGCGGCCAGTTCGGCTCCTTCGGCGCCCTGCTGATCGTGGTCATCGTGGTGATTATGTACGTCGGCTTCTTCGCTGCGAACCTGGTCTTTGGCGGCGAAGCCATGGCCGCCGTCAGCCCCGGCATCAGTGTGGACGCCGGCATCATCATCATCGGCGTGGTCAGCGTCATCGCCACGGTTTTCGGCTACCGGCTCATTCACGCCTACGCCCGGGTCCTGAGCATTGCGGCCGGCCTGGCATTGGTACTGGCCTTCGGCTGGATCCTGCTGGTCCACGGCCTGCCCGCCAGCTTCCTGGAGCAGGGCAACTTCAACTGGGTGGGCTTCATGGGGACGATCTCCGTGGCCGCCCTGTGGCAGCTCGCGTACGCCCCGTATGTCTCGGACTATTCCCGCTACATGCCGCAAGGCACGGGCTCGGCACCGGCGTTCTGGGCTTCCTACTCTGGCTGCGTCCTGGGAACACTGTTCCCCATGATCCTGGGCGCCTTGGTGGGAACGCTCGCCGTGACCATGAGCAGCGAGGCGGGCGACGTCGAGATCGTTGGCAGCCTGGGTGCGCTGCTCCAGCCGTGGACCCTGATCATCGTCGGCATCTTCTGCCTGGGCGTCGCGGCCTCGAACGCCATGAACCTGTACTGCGGGGTGCTTTGCACCCTCACCATCGGGCAGACGTTCAAGCCAACGTGGCTGCCACACGCCAAGACCCGGAGCATCGCGGCGATCATCCTCTTCGTTGTCGCCGTCTCCATCGCGCTGTTCGCCCGCGATAACTTCATCCTCTTCTACACCAATTTCCTGTCTTTCCTGATGTACGTCCTGGTTCCCTGGACGGCCATCAACCTGGTGGACTACTACCTTCTGCGGCATGGCGACTACCGGGTTGAAGACTTTTTCAAGCGCGACGGCGGTGTGTACGGGCGGTTCAATTGGGTGGCCATCGGCTCCTACGTAGCAGGCGCCCTGATCCAAGTCCCGTTCTCCGCAACGGCCGTGTACACAGGACCACTGGCCGCCGCGATGGGCGGCGTGGACATCTCCTGGATCGTCGGCCTGGTGGTTGTTGCTCCGCTCTACTACTTCGCGGCCCTGTTTTTCCGCAAGAAGACCGAAGCCGCCCCCTTTCCTTCCACCGCACTCACCCCAGACCTCATCTGAAAGCGAATCATCATGACTACCACCCAGACCGAGCAGTTCACCGTTCGACGTTCCTCCGCCAATTCCGCAGACGTCGCAGGCGTCATTCCACCCACGGGCCACTTCATCAACGGATCCTTCGTGCCCGGGACGTCAGGCCAGTCCATCGACGTCGTGGATCCCACCAGCGAGCAGGTCATCGCCTCAGTTCAAGCCGGCACAGCCGATGATGTGGACGCCGCTGTTGCCGCCGCCGTCGGAGCCCAAAAATCCTGGGGTGCCACCACCCCGAAGGAACGCGCGGACGTATTGAACCTCATTGCCAACATCATTGAAAGCAACCGCGAAGCGTTCGAACTCATCGAGTCAGCTAACACCGGCAAGCCGCGGGCAGTAGCCGGGGATGATGTCACCAGCACCATCGATACCTTCCGGTTCATGGCCGGGGCCTCGCGCACGCTGACGTCGATGGCAGGCGGCGACTACGCCACGGGCCACACGTCAGTAATCTTGAGGGAACCCGTTGGCGTGGTTGGTGTGATCACTCCGTGGAACTACCCGCTGCTGATGGCCGCGTGGAAAATCGCACCCATTCTTGCCGCCGGCAACAGCATCGTCATCAAGCCCTCCGAGCAAACGCCGCTGTCCACCCTGAAGCTGGTGGAAGTCCTGGCCGGGCGTATCCCCGACGGCATCCTCAACGTGGTCACGGGACGGGGCCGGACTGTAGGGCAGCGGCTGTCCGAACACCCTGACGTCGCCCTGGTCGCGTTGACTGGCAGCGTGGTCAGCGGCCAGGCGGTGGCGGAGACCGCAGCCAAGTCCGTCAAGCGCGTCCACCTTGAACTCGGCGGCAAGGCTCCCGTTGTGGTCTTTCCCGACGCCGACCTCCGCGCCGCCGCTGCCGGAGTCCGGAACGCCGGATTCTGGAACGCCGGCCAGGACTGTGGCGCTGCCTGCCGCGTGCTGGTTCACGAATCTGTGGCTGAGGAATTCACCGAGCTTTTGGTCCGCGAAGTCAGCACGCTGGTGGTTGGTTCACCTGAAGCGGGGGACGATGTGGAAATCGGTCCCATGATTTCGCTCCCCCACTTCGAGCGGGTCAAGGAATCGCTGGCAGAAGCACGCGCTGCCGGCCTTCATGTGGCCATTGGGGGTTCGGCCCTGGATGGTCCCGGCTACTTCATCGAACCCACGGTCATCACCGACGTTCCTGCCGGCGCGCCCATCGCCACTCACGAGATCTTCGGCCCCGTGGTCACCGTGGAGACGTTCAGCACCACCGAGGAAGCCATCACCCGGGCTAACGAGAGCCCATACGGCTTGTCCGCTTCAGTGTGGACCCGGGATTCGAGCCTCTCCCTGCGGGTTCCCAAGCAGCTCGATTTCGGCACTGTCTGGGTCAATGCACACCTGGTCCTGGCTTGCGAGGTACCGTGGGGCGGATTCAAGGGATCCGGTTACGGCCGCGACCTATCGCTCTACGCCCTGGATGATTACTCCCGCACCAAGCACGTCATGATCAACCACGGCGCATGAGCAGCACCCAGACAAGCAACGGAGCTTTCACCATGACCACCAACGTTTTCCGTCCTGCCTCTTTGGCAGGTGCCTCCACGCCTTCCGCCCCCTTCGGGACGGACGTCACCTGGACCAACTGGGGCGGGAACCAGAGCGCCACTCCAGCCTTCACGGTCCGGCCGGGGAATGAACAAGAAGCTCTCGACGCCGTCCGTTTCGCCATCCGCGAGGGCTTGCCTGTGCGGGCGGTCGGCTCAGGGCACTCGTCTTCTCCGCTGGTCCAAACCGGCGGAGTGCTGATGGACATGTCCGGCCTGTCGGCGATCACCGGCACCGATCGGGTGGGGCGCCGCGCCCGGGCCTTGGCCGGCACCACCATCAATGCCTTCGGTGATGCCTTGTGGGAGAAGGGACTGGCGCTCAGCAATCAGGGGGATATCGACAAGCAGCAGATCGCAGGGGCCCTGGCCACCAGCACCCACGGGTCCGGCAAAGACCTGGGCAGCTTCTCCTCCAAGCTGCGCTGGGTGAAGCTGATCAACGGCTACGGCGACATCGTGGAGATTGGCGAGGACCAGCTCCGCGAACTCCGGGCCGCACAGGTGGCATTGGGCACTCTCGGGATCTTCCTGGAGGTGGAACTGGCCGTTGAGGACAGCTACTACCTGCAGGAACAGATCACGTACCCGACGTGGGCGGAAACTGTGGAAACGTGGCAGGCCGACATCGATTCCAACAGGCATTACTCCTTCCTCTGGTGTCCCAAAGACGATTCGTGCGAGTTGCTCGATCTTCCGGGTTCGCCGGATTACGGCATGGGAGGCCGGAGCTACACCAAGAAGTACAACATCGTGGACGTCCAGGACGAACGCCAGATCTCAGGCATTGAAGGTGCCCGGCTGGACCGCTCGTACCGGATCTATCCCGGCGGCTTCACCACCCAGTTCCATGAACTGGAGTACTTCGTCCGGAGCGAGGACGGCCTGGCCGCCGTCGAGGCCATCCAAGACCTGATCCGCAGCAAGTACCCCGAGCAGAAGTACCCCGTTGAGGTCCGCTGGGTAAAGTCCGACGACGCCTACATGTCCCAATTCCAAGCCCGGGACAGCACTGTCATCACGCTGACCACCGAACCGGGCACCGACTACTGGCAGTTCTTCCGGGACGCCGATGCCGTCCTGCAGGAATTCGAGCCGCGGGCACACTGGGGCAAAATCCACTTCATGACCAGGAGCCGTCTTGAGCGCCTCTACCCGGAACTGGACACCTTCATCCAGGTCCGCCGCGAGTTCGATCCCCGCGGCATATTCCTCAACGACCACACGCGGGCCCTCGTAGGCTAGCTCGGCAATTCCAACCTATGCCCCAGAGCCGCGCTCGGTTTTGTAGTGGAGAGACTCCTGCGTCGACGCAATAGCACCAACAACAAGCCAGAACCAGACTTACTGAAAGTCGGGCTGTGAGCGCCACCAAGCAAACGGCGCGGCAATAGTCCCCGGAACAAAATGAGAGGCTCCGTACTCATACGAGTATCGGGGCCTCTCATTCATTCGATCGCAATCGCTTAAACCTCCGCCACGGGAGCCGCAAACTGCGCCTCATACAGCCGCGCATACGCCCCGCCGGCTGCCAGCAACGATGCGTGCGTCCCCTGTTCCACGATCTGGCCGGCTTCCATCACCAGGATGAGGTCGGCGTCGCGGATGGTGGACAGGCGGTGGGCAATGACGAAAGAAGTCCGGTCGGACCGCAGAGCCCGCATTGCCTTCTGCACCAGGACCTCGGTGCGTGTGTCCACTGAAGACGTAGCCTCATCCAGGATCAGCACGGAAGGCCGGGCCAGGAACGCCCGGGCGATCGTCAGCAACTGCTTCTCCCCGGCAGACACGTTCGAGCCTTCATCCTCCAACACCGTGTCGTACCCCTCCGGCAGGGACCGCACGAACCGGTCCACATACGTCGCCCGCGCAGCCTCCAGGATTTCGTCTTCCGTAGCCGACGGCCGGCCGTACGCGATGTTGTCCCGGATGGTCCCGCCGAACAGCCACGTATCCTGCAGCACCATCCCCAGCCGCGAGCGCAGCTCACGCCGCGGCACCGAGGTGACATCCACGCCGTCGAGCGTTATCCGCCCGGCGTCCAGCTCGTAGAACCGCATCATCAGGTTCACCAGCGTGGTCTTCCCCGCCCCGGTGGGCCCGACAATCGCCACCGTCTGCCCCGGCTCGGCCACCAAAGAAAGCGAAGAGATCAGCGGCTTGTCCGGCGAATACGAGAAGGAAACGTCCTCAAACACCAGCCGCCCCCGCCCAAATACCGGCGAAGCAGAAGCAGCAGGCTCCGCAGATTCCTCGTCCTCATCCAGCAGCGAGAACACCCGCTCCGCCGACGCCACCCCGGACTGCAGCAGGTTGGCCATGGACCCCAGCTGCGCCAGCGGCATGGTGAACTGCCGCGAGTACTGGATGAACGCCTGCACGTCGCCCAGCTGCATGGCCCCGGACGCCACCTGCAGGCCGCCCACCACGGCGATCCCCACGTACACCAGGTTCCCGATGAACGTCATGGCCGGCATGATCAGCCCGGAAATGAACTGCGCGCCGAAGCTCGCGTCGTACAGCTCCACGTTCTTCTGCCGGAACCGCTCCTCCACCTCGCGCTGCCGGCCGAACACCTTCACGAGCGCATGCCCGGTGTATGTCTCCTCGATCTGCCCGTTCAGCTCGCCCGTGTGCTTCCACTGCGCCACAAACAGCTTCTGCGAGCGCTTGGCGATCAGCGCCGTGATCCCCAGCGTCAGCGGCACGGTCACCAGCGCGATCAGCGCCAGCGTGGGCGAGAGGATCACCATCATCACCAGCACACCCACCACGGTCAGCACCGACGTGACCGCCTGGCTGATGGACTGCTGCAGGCTCTGCGAGACGTTGTCCACGTCGTTCGTCACCCGGCTCAGCAGCTCGCCGCGCTGGATCGAATCGAAGTACCGCAGCGGCAGCCGGTGGATCTTCGCCTCGATCTCCCCGCGCAGCCCGAACACCGTCCGCTGCACCACCCCATTCAGCACATACGCCTGCACCCACATAAACGCCGACGCCAGCACATACAGCACCAGCGCCCACAGCAGCACGCTGGACAGCGCCGCGAAGTCGATCCCCTCCCCCGGCGTCAGCGCCATGGGCGTGAGCATGTCCGCCCTCTGGTTCTCCCCCGCGGCCCGCAGCTGCGCGATCAACTCCGCCTTGCTTACCCCGGCGGGCAGCTCCCGCGACACCACGCCGGCGAAAATCAGATTGGTGCCCTCCCCCAGCAGCCGCGGCCCGATCACCGACAGCGCCACACTGGCAATGCCCGTCACAAGCACCAGCAGCAGCCACGCCCGCTCCGGCCGCAGCGTGCCCAGCAGCCGCTTGGCCGACGGCCAGAAATTCATCGCCTTTTCCGCCGGGATGTTCATCCCGCCGAACGGTCCGCCCTGCCCCGGTCCGCGCGCCGGACGGGGAATGCGGACGACGGCGGCAGCTCCGGTTTTCGAGTCCGCTGCGGTCCCGCCGGGGGCAGCGGCGCTGGATCCAGCTGAGTGGGGAGCGCCCGACGGCGGCCGGTGCGGCGCGCTCATACCGTCTCCTCCGCTGCCAGCTGGGAGGAGACGATCTCGCGGTACGTCTCGGACGTTTCCAGCAGCTCCCCGTGCGTTCCGCGCGCCACGATCCTGCCGTCGTCGAGCACCAGGATCTGGTCCGCGTCCACGATGCTGGAGACGCGCTGGGCGATGATCACCAGCGTGGCGCCGGAGGTGTTGCGCTTGAGGGCCCGCCGCAGC
Source organism: Pseudarthrobacter sulfonivorans (assembly GCF_031454915.1). Taxonomy (GTDB): domain Bacteria; phylum Actinomycetota; class Actinomycetes; order Actinomycetales; family Micrococcaceae; genus Arthrobacter; species Arthrobacter sulfonivorans_C. Next base: position 11,710 of record NZ_JAVDRS010000007.1, read on the forward strand.
CGCGCGTCGGTGCCGGTGTCCAGCGAGGAGAACGAGTCATCGAAGATGTACAGCTCGGGCCGCTTCACCAGCGCCCGGGCGATGGCCAGCCGCTGCCGCTGCCCGCCGGAGACGTTGGTGCCGCCCTGGGAGATGGGCGCATCCAGCCCGCCCTCCATCTCCTCCACGAAGTCCCTGGCCTGGGCAATCTCCAGCGCTTGCCAGAGCTCGTCCTCGGTGGCGTCCGGCTTGCCGTACTGCAGGTTGCTGCGGACGGTGCCGCTGAACAGGTAGGGCCGCTGCGGCACCAGGCCGATGTGCCCCCAGAGCAGGTCCGGGTGCAGCTCGCGCACATCCACGCCGTCCATCCGGACCGAGCCGGTGGTGGCGTCGAACAGCCGCGGCATGAGGTTCACCAGGGTGGTCTTGCCTGCGCCGGTGCTGCCGATGATCGCCGTCGTCTGGCCGGCTTTGGCGGTGAAGCTGAGCCCGGCGAGGACGGGCTGGTCGGCACCCGGGTAGGCGAATCCGACGTCGCGCATTTCCAGCTGGCCGCGCCGGTGCCCGTCCGGCGACACCGCGCTGCTGACCGGTTTCAGCGGCGGCCGCACGCTCGATTCCGTGTTCAGAACCTCGCCGATCCGGTCCGCGGAGACGGCTGCGCGCGGGATCATCACCGCCATAAACGTGGCCATCATGACGGACATCAGGATCTGCATCAGGTAGCTCAGGAACGCGATGAGTGTGCCCACCTGCATGGAGCCCTCCTCGATCCGGAACGAGCCGAACCAGATCACCGCCACGCTGGAAATGTTCAGCACCAGCATCACCACGGGGAAGGCGAGCGCCATCAGCCGGCCGGCACGCAGCGCGGTGTCCGTGACGTCGTCGTTCGCCTGGGCGAAGCGGGCGGTCTCGATGTCCTCGCGGACGAAGGCGCGCACCACGCGGATGCCGGTGAGCTGCTCGCGGAGCACCCGGTTCACCGTATCGATCCGCTTCTGCATCTTCCGGAACAGCGGCACCATCCGGGTGATGATCAGCCCCACGCCGATCATGAGGGCGGGCACGGCGACGGCGATCAGCCAGGACAGCTGCAGGTCCTGCCGGACGGCCATGATCACGCCGCCGATGGCGAGCATGGGCGCGGCCACCATCATGGTGGCACCCATCAGCACCAGCTGCTGGACCTGCTGGACGTCGTTCGTGGACCGCGTGATCAGGCTGGGCGCGCCGAACCTGGTGACTTCCTGCTCGGAGAACTCACCGACCCGTGTGAAGATGGCGCCCCTTAGGTCGCGGCCCGCGCCCATCGCAGCCTTCGCCCCGAAGTACACGGCGATGACGGCGCAGATTATCTGGAGCAGCGTGATCGCCAGCATCAGGGCACCCAGGCTGAGGATGACGCCGGTGTCGCCCTTGGCCACGCCTTCGTCGATGATGTCCGCGTTCAGCGTGGGCAGGTACAGGGACGCGATGGACTGCGCCAGCTGGAAAACCACGACGGCCATCAGCAGCTGCCGGTGCGGCCGCAGGTATTCAACAAGCAGTTTCCAGAGCATCCGCGCTCCAAAGGGTCTGTCCCGCGATAAATGGTGCGGAGGTCAGTTTACGTCCGGAGGCTGGGAAGTGGGCTGGTTTTCCGGCGTGGGGATGTGTGCTGGAAGAGTTGCACTGGGCAGCGGCTACTCGCCCTGCGCCTGCTGAATGTGAAAGGCAGCAATTACCGTAGCGGCGTCCTGAGGATTGGCGGGGTCGAAGCCCGTGAGTTGCCCGAACCGGGCGAGCCGGTTGAGCACAGTGTTGCGGTGGCAGTACAGCTCCCCGGCAGTTTCGGACACCGACCCGGAACGAAAGTATGCCTGGACCGTCTCGATGAGCCGATCCCTCTCGTGGGCGGCGATTGCTGCAAGCGGTCCCAGCACGGTCTCCGCCAGAACGGTTCCGTATTCACCCAACCGGTTGGCAGCAACATATCCCCAGGCATCACGCACCGTCCGCGGACCGGGACGGTCCGTCGTTACCACCGGCAACGATTCCAGTGCGATCCGAAGCATTGGAGGCACTTCGGCCAATGACCGGGCGGGGGGAGCCACAAAACAGTCCAGCGCGCCAAGCCATGTACGCGTCCCTTCCGGTTTCCGCCCGGCCCGGGCTGGAACGTCCTCAAGAATGAGGATCAGCGCGCCGTCGCGCTCGTGCAGAAACTGGTCGACGCCGGCGCGTAGCACGCCGGCCCGGAATGCCTTCTGCGCGTGTCCTGCTGCAACGGCAACGATGAAGTTGCTCTCCGGCTTCACGCCGAGCGCGCGGGCAGCCTGTCCCAGCAGCTGTGGGTCCTTTCCGTCCGAGTTGATGAGCCGCGACAGGAGGAACGCCCGCTGAGACTCTTTCTCCTGTGCCATGGTGGCAAGCTCGTTCAGATAACCCGCATGCACGCGGATGGTGTGGAACTCGACCGCTTCCCAGACACGCACCGCGTCCTTGGTGAAGTCCGGCAGGAACGCGACGGGAACTTTCTCCAGCATTGCGGTCCAGAGGACCCGGAAGTCCATGCGCACCGCCCGCAGGAGGGATTCAAGGGGCAGGCCCTGCTGGGCGCGCCGGTGGCCGAGGGCGTCGGATATCCCGGCCAGCCGGTCGGGTATGGGAAGGTTTCCCACGAGCCGCAGAAGGAGTTCCATCGACGCAACGGCTGTCTCTTCGAGGTCCCGGGTGACCACCAGGGAGCCCGCATAGCCTTCGATCTTCTCCACCTCAAGCAAGTACTCGTGCGCTATCCGGTCGATATCGGCAAGGCAGTCGGCCACCACATCCGATACCACCGAGCGGGGAGCGGTCTCGCGGGACGCGTTGGTGGCGTCTGAAGACGCTTCGCTGGGCATATGCCCATTCTAAAACCGGACTGCACTGTGTTCATCCATTGTTTACGCGAGTGATCCAGACCACCATTGAGTGAGCCGGTTCTGTGCGGCTGCGTCTGCTGTCTGGAAAGGCATCCCCCGAAGACCATGCTTGATCTGAAACTTGTAAACGCCAGTATCTTCACCCTTGCCGACGCCCCATCTACGGCGCACTCCATGGGGGTGCTTCACGGGCGGATCATCGGTTTTGACGACGATGTCCTTCCCCTCCCGGCGCGCCGCACGCTCGACTGCGCTGGCGCCGTCGTCGTCCCCGGCTTTGGCGATTCGCACAATCACATGGCGTGGTTTGGGCAGTCCCTGGCCGAGTTGGATCTGTCCGGCTGCCGGACCCTGGACGAGCTGTACGACGCCGTTTCCCGGTTTGCGCACGACCTCCCCGACGATGCGTGGGTAGTGGGCTCAGGCTACGACGACACTGTGATGGGCGGACACCCGCACCGCAGCGGACTCGACCGGTCCGCGCCGGGCCGTCCGGTCTGGCTTAAGCACCGTTCCGGGCATATGTGCACCGTCAACACCGAGGTGCTTGAACGCGCGGGCATTCTGGACGGTTCAGCGGTTTCCCCTGAAGGCGGCATGATCGTCCGGGATCCCGAGGGACCCACAGGATTACTTGAGGAACAGGCACAGAAGCTGGTCACCGCACTGGTAGTCCCCTACGCCGTGACGGATCTCGCAGACGCGATCGGCGCGGCGAGCGAGGTCTACGCGTCTGAAGGCCTGACGCACGTGGTGGAGGCCGGCATCGGCTCCGGCTGGATTGGCCGCAGCCCCGTGGAACTCGCCGCCTACGTCGAAGCCCGACGCCGCGGCCTCCTGAAAACCCGCGTTCAGCTGATGGCGTCCAGCGATGTCCTGCACCCGATGCAGTCCCATTCTGCCGACGGGATCACTTTCGGTCTGGACCTCGGCATCGCCTCGGGGTTCGGCGACGACCAGATCCGGCTCGGTGCCATGAAGATTTTCATCGACGGTTCCCTCATTGGCAGGACTGCCGCCGTGACCGAGCCGTTCTGCGATCACGGCCACGGCACCGGCAGTTTCCAGCTCTCCCTCGAAGAGCTCACACGTCGGATTGTGGACGCCCACTGTTCGGGCTGGAACGTCGCGGCGCACGCAATCGGAGATTCCGCCGTCGACGTCGCCCTGGACGCCTTCGCGGCTGCGCAGCAGAAGCTGCCACGGGCCGAAGCGCGGCACCGCATTGAGCACGCCGGCATGGTGCGGCCCGACCAGATTTCGCGGTTCGCGTCGCTGGGAATCACGCCGGTTCCGCAGCCGCATTTCCTGTTTGAGGTGGGCGACACCATGGCGGCTGCCGTCGGCGCGGAGCGGGAAGCATGGGTCTACCGCCACAAATCCTTCCTCGACCTCGGGGTACGGGTTCCCGGCAGCTCAGACCGCCCGGTTGCGTCCGGGGCACCCCTGCTCGGCATGCAGTCGATGGTCACCCGCCGTACGTCCGGCGGGGCAACACTGAGCCCTCAGGAACGTGTCGACGCCGGGACTGCCCTGCGTGCGTACACCGTCGACGCCGCCTGGACCGCAGGCGAGGAGGACCGCCGAGGGACGCTGGAACCGGGAAAACTCGCCGATTTTGTCTTTCTCTCGGCCCACCCGGCAGACGTGCCTGTCGAGGAGATCGGCCGGATCGCTGTGCTGGCGACTGTGCTCGACGGCAGTTGCATATTTGGGCACGACTATCTCAATGAACTGCAGACCACCCACAACACCGTCCCATCCCCGTTCCACCTTGAGAGGCAGGAAGACTGATCATGCAACCACATGAGACAACCCAGGGAGAGGAAGCGTCCGTACCGGCCGTCAGCGGAGCCGACGCGGGCACAATTGCCCGCGCGGCGTTCGTCGGCACCGCCCTTGAATGGTACGACTACTTCCTCTTCGGCACCGCCGCTGCCATCGTGTTCAACCGGCTGTTCTTCACATCCCTGGACCCGACGGCGGCGACGCTGGCAGCGTTCGCCACGTTCGGCGTCGGCTTCGCTGCCCGGCCGCTTGGTGCTGTCCTGTTCGGATACATCGGTGACCGGGTAGGACGGCGGCCAGCGCTGCTGATCACCATCGTGGCCATTGGCGTGGCGACCGGTCTCATTGGTGTCCTGCCTGATTTCGGCAGCATCGGCCTCGCAGCACCCATCATGCTTGCCATCCTTCGCCTGGTGCAGGGCCTTGCGGTCGGCGGTGAGTGGGGAGGTGCAATGACCATCGCGATCGAACACGCACCGATTGAGAAGCGCGGCCGGTATGCAGCGCTCGTGCAGGTCGGTTCCCCTGTCGGCACGCTGATGTCCTCCGGCGCTTTCGCCCTGGTGCTGCTCATGCCCTCTGAGGTCTTTGATTCGTGGGGCTGGCGCCTGCCGTTCCTGGCGGCCTTCCCGCTGCTGCTGATCGCCCTGTACATCCGGTTGAAGGTCGAGGAATCCCCGATCTTCCGTGAACTGGTCAAACTGGAAAAGCGCGCGAAGATCCCGGCGGTTGATGTCTTCCGTATGGCCTGGGGCCGGCTGATCGTTGCTGTCGCTGCCGCTTTCCTGGGGGTCGGCGGGTTCTACGTCATGACCACCTTCGTCATCAGCTACGGCACCACCACCCTCGGCATGGACCGAGGACTGATGGTCAACGCAACCCTGATCGCCGCCGTCGTGCAGATCGGAGTCATCCTGGTCATTGGCCGTATCAGCGAGAAGGTTGGCCCTGGCCGGATGACGTTCTTCGGTGGCCTGGTAACCGCTGCCGCAGCGTTCCCGCTCTTCTGGTTGATCGACACACGCAACCCGGCGGCCATCATCCTCGCCGTCACTCTCGGCATTGCGCTGCTGTCCGTGGCCTACTCGGTCACCGGTGCCCTGTTGACCGAGCTGTTCCCGCCGGAGCTGCGCTACAGCGGCGTTTCCCTGGGCTACAACCTGGCCGGCGCCCTGAGCGGGTTCCTGCCGCTGATCGCCGTCGCCCTGCTCGGCGTTTCCGGTGGAGCATCCTGGACAGCTTCCCTGCTGCTGATCGTGGTGTCGCTGATCACCGCTGCCGGTGGATTCTTCGGCGAGCGTCTGCGCGTCAAGGACAAAGCGATCGTGAAGTAAGGAGCGCCATGCTGGATTCAGAAACAGCGCGCCGGATTACCGACGCCGTTGATGCAGCCTTTGACCGCCAACTTGAGTTCACCGCCGAGCTGGTCCGGCATCCCTCACTGAGGGCTGCCGAGGCCAGCGCCCAGGACTTCATGTTCGCTGAGCTCGAGTCCCGCGGGCTCGCCATGGACCGATGGGCGCTCGACGGCGAAGCCTTGGCTACGCATGTGGGCTACGGTCCCAGCACTGTGGCCTTCGAGGACCTCACCAACGTGGTGGGCACCTACACTCCCGCGGAGGAGACTGGCAGGTCGTTGATTCTGAACGGACACATCGATGTTGTTCCCACCGGACCTGAGGAGACCTGGGAGCGCAGCCCGTGGGATGCCGAGGTCAAGGACGGCTGGATGTACGGCCGGGGTGCCGGTGACATGAAGGCCGGCCTCGCAGCCAACGTCTTTGCGTTCGACGCCATCCGTGCTGCCGGGCTCGCGCCGGCAGCGACCATCCACATTCAGTCCGTTGTGGAGGAGGAGTGCACGGGCAACGGGTCGCTGGCTGCGCTGCAGCGCGGGTACACGGCAGACGCCGTCGTTATTCCGGAACCGGAAGAGAACATGCTGGTGCGTGCGAACGTGGGGGTGATCTGGTTCCGCGTGCGGGTTTCCGGCAAGCCGACCCATGTGCGGGAGATGGCGTCCGGCTTTAATGCCATCGATGCTGCCTACACCGTCATGGGCGCGCTCCGGGAGCTGGAAGCCAAGTGGAACGCCGATCAAGGCAGTCACCGGTACTTCGAGGACATTGATCACCCGATCAACTTCAATGTCGGCATGATTTCCGGCGGCGACTGGCCCTCAAGCGTGCCGTCCTGGTGCGAGTTCGATGTTCGTGTTGCCCTATACCCGGGGATCCCGGCCGCTGATGCGTGGGACGAGATCCAGGAGTGCCTCCGGACCACCGGGGCCGGAGCAGAAGTGTCGGCCGAGCGGACGGGCTTCTTCTCCGAGGGCTACGTCCTGGAGGAGGGATCCGACTCCGAATCGGTGCTGGCATCCGCGCACCAGGATGTCTTCGGCTCAGCCCTGCAGAGCTTCACGACGCCTGGATACCTCGACGGGCGGGTGTTCACCCTCTATGGGGGAATCCCGGCGCTGGTCTACGGGCCCGTGTCGGAAGCGATCCATGGATTCGATGAACGCGTGCATATCGAATCCGTACGCAAGGTGACCAAGACCATCGCGCTGTTCATCGCGGACTGGTGCGGCGTAACCGAAACCGCGTAACGCCTCGCAGCAACACGGAAGGCGCCCGGCCACTGGCCCGGGCGCCTTCTGTTGTGTGGGCTGCTAGCGGGGGTCGAGTTCCCCGAGGCAGAGGCTGCGGACGACGTCCGTGAGCACGTGCAGGCCGCTGATGATGTCCTGGTCGGTGGTGTACTCGTGTTCGTTGTGGGAGATGCCCTCCACCGACGGGACGAACAGCATCACCGTGGGAACGATGTCCTTCAGGTTAGTGGAGTCGTGTCCGGCCAACGTCTTCACCCGCGCATAGGTCAGCCCGCGGTTCGCCACGGTCTTCTCGGCCAGTGCCACACCTTCCGGCTGGTACGGAGTGACCGGCCAGCAATGGGATCCGGTCTTGCTGATCTCCACCCGGGCTGCCCGTTCAATCTGGTCGATGCGGTCGTGGAGCATCCGGTCGGCCGCGGCGAGGAGTTCCTCGTCGGCGGACCTTAGGTCAAGGAGCAAGGTGACCAGCGAGGGTACAACGACGGGCGAGTTGGGATAAACGTCCAGCTGGCCTACGGATGTGTGGACGGCGCCGTCGGCGAAGTGGTCCGCGATCTCCCTCGCGGCGACCACGAGCATCGACGCACCAAGGAGCGCATCGCGCCGGTCGGCAATGACGGTTGAGCCGGTGTGGCCCTGTTCGCCGTGGACCTCGAACTGGTACTTGTTGGCCGCCCAGTTGGAGTCGACGACGCCGATGGTGATGCCGTCGCGTTCCATGCTGCGGCCCTGTTCGATGTGGATTTCGGCGGCGTAGGCGGCGGCCGGACCGGTTCCCTGGCCGAGTGCGGCGGTGGCTTCCAGCGCCTCCCGAACAGTGATGCCTGCCGCGTCCGTGGTGGCGAGCGCGTTCTCGGGCGTCATCTTTCCGGTGTAGACGGAGCTGCCCATCATCGACGGCTTAAAGCGGGCACCCTCCTCGTTGAACCAGTTCACTACTGCGAGGTTGTAGCGGGGAGCAGTTCCGTCGGCTTGCCATTCTGCTGCAAGGCGGAAGGCTGCGTGGGCGGCGGCAAGGACACCATAGGCGCCGTCGTAGCGTCCCGCCGTCGGCTGGGAATCGAGGTGGGAGCCGACCAGCACGTAAGGCGCACCGGGCTGCAGTTCCAGCAGGCCGAACTGGTTCCCGACCTGGTCAAAGGAGACGTCGAATCCCTTGTCCTGAAGAATCCGCGTCAGCCAGGCCCGCTGCTTCCCGTCTGCGGCTGAGCCGGCCTGCCGTTCCACCCCCCCGCCCACGGTAGCGCCGAATGTGCACAGGGTGGCGAAGTCTTGCAGGAACGCGGCGTCAGCTCCTGTGAACTTGGTGGGATCAGGTTCCGGCACTGCACCGTTGCTCATGATTAGTCCTTTGTGCTCGATTGATGGTTTACATAATCGTCGCAGGACAGCGTGGCTCAAGCACTGGCTCCGGACAACCAATTGACTTGGTTGAATTGTGATTCTGCACAGCAGGCTCGGGCGAGATCCGCTTCGGCGTGCGGCACCCCGGTCGAACGGCAGCGGACGACGGCGGAATGTCCCGCCGTCGTCCGCTGCACTTTCAGCGCCCGGCTCAGTAAGCCTTGACGCGCTGTTCCACGATGAGATGGATGAGGGCGAAGACGCCGTCCTCATCGATGGCAGTCAGGGCGGCGTCCAGTGCGGCGGGAACGTCCTTGTCCTCCGTGACAGTGATCCCGAAACCACCGAAAGCACGGGCCATCAGGCCGAAGTCCGGATTCTTCAACTGGGTGCCCGACACGCGTGCAGGATAGTGCCGCTCCTGGTGGGTGCGGATGGTGCCGTATTCCTGGTTGTCCATGACGATCACCAGCGGGGTGGCCCCGTACTGGGCCGCGGTGGCAAGTTCCTGGCCGTTCATGAGGAACTCCCCGTCCCCGGCGATGGTGACCACCCGGCGCCGGGGTTCGGCCAGCGATGCCGCGATGGCCGAGGGGACCGAGTAGCCCATGGAGCCGTTGCGGGCGCTGATCATGGAGGCGTAGCGGCGCGTGGGGAAGTAGCGGTGGGCCCAGTTGGTGTGCTCGCCGGCGCCGAACGTCACCAGTGAATCCTTCGGCAGCCTGGGCACCAGGTTCGCCATCAGGGTGTCCATCCTCGCCTGCCCCGCTGCGGGCGCCGCCGGGGGCAGCGCGGCGAACCGCTCCTGCTCGCCACGCATCCGGCCGGTCCACGCCTTCCACTCTTCCTTCACCGGCAGATTGATACCCTCAAGGTCGCGGACAAAGGCTTCGGGCTTGGCCAGAATCTGCCGCGAGACGGGACCCGACCGCCCACGGAGTGAGGGGTCCACTGTGACCAGGAAGTTCATTTTGTTCCAGTCCTGCCGGCAGACGAATCCGTCCGTAATCACATCACCCGGCACTGTCCCCACAAACACCAGCAGGTCGGTTTCCTCCAGCAGGTCGTAGGTGGGGCGGGGGCGGCCGTAGCCAATCGGGCCCACATACGAGGGGGAATCGAAGGAGACGGTTCCCTGCGTCCGCCATTCAGCTGCTGCCGGGATATGGTGCCGCTCCAGCCATCCGGTCAGCTGGTCCGCTGCTGCCTGCGTCCAGTCGTTGCCGCCGGTGACAAAGAGGGGCTTGCTGGACTCAGCCAGCGCAGTCTCCAGGGCGGCGGCGTCGGTGCTGCTCATGCCGCCGGCCGCCACCGGAATGACGGGGTGCAGCGCCGGGTCAATCTGCTGCCGGATGATGTCCTCCGGCAGGCCCACCACCACCGGGCCCGGCCGCCCGCTCATGGCCGCAAACATGGCCTCCGCGACGATCTCGGACGCCCGCTCCGCATGGTCAAGGACCATCACGCGCTTCGCTCCCGTATCGAACCAGGCCTTGATGTCGAACTCCTGGAACGCCTCGCGGTCCCGGTGCGCGAAGGGGATCAGGCCGACGAACAGCAGCATGGGGGTGGAGTCCTGCCATGCGGTGTGAAGCCCCACATGCGCGTTGGCCGCGCCGGGCCCCCGGGTCACCATCGCGATGCCCGGACGCTGGTGCATCTTCCCGTCAGCCTCGGCCATATAGGCGGCGCCACCCTCGTGCCGGCAGACGATGGTTTCAATGTCCGATTTGTGCAGACCGTCCAGGACGTCCAGGAAACTCTCGCCGGGAACCACGTACGTGCGGTCCACACCGTGGGCTACCAGCGAATCAACAATGACGTGCCCGGCTGATTTCAGGGCTTGGCCGGTACCGGCCTGGGGCACGTCCGAATGGCTGGCCTCCCGTGGGTTTTGACCCGGGAGTACGACGGCGGTGGGCAGGGTGTGGGATGCGGTCAGGTTTGTTTCGGTTTCCGTTGTCATGGTCTTTCTTTGGCTGTTGGGACTGGTTCGGCGTTTGCAGTGGATGGTGCGGGGTCTATCTGAACGTCTCCGCGGGTGGGTTGGCGACTACGGGTGCGGTGCCGGTGAAGCCGTCGCGGGCTTCGGCGATTTCGCGGATGCGGGTTCGGCAGGCGTACCAGCCGAACACCATCAGGACCGAGGCGATGGCGGTGACGAGCATGGTGAGGGGGGATTCGATGAAGACCATGACGAGGACGCCCAGGAGGAAGAGGAGGGAGAGGTAGCCGGTGTAGGGGGCGCCGAACATCCGGAAGGAGGGGCGTTTGAGCCAGCCTTTGTCTGCCCAGCGTTTGAGTTGGATCTGGCAGAGCACGATGGTGGCCCAGGTCATGATGATGCCTACGGAGGCGACGTTGAGGACGATTTCGAAGGCTTGGGCGGGGACGAGGTAGTTCAGCGGGACGCCGAGGAGGGATACGCCGGCGGTGATGGCGATGCCGCCGTAGGGGACGCCTGCTTTGTTCATCCGGCCCGCGAACTTGGGGGCGGAGCCGTTTACGGACATGGAGCGCAGGATGCGGCCGGTGGAGTAGAGGCCGGCGTTGAGGGAGGAGAGCGCGGCGGTGAGGACCACGAGGTTCATGATGACGTCCACGCCCTGGATGCCGATGGAGCCGAAGAAGGTCACGAAGGGGCTGACGCCTTTTTCGTAGGAGGTGTAGGGCAGGAGGAGGGCGAGCAGGATGACGGAGCCGACGTAGAACACGGCGATGCGGAAGACCACGGAGTTGATGGCCTTGGGCATGATTTTTTCCGGGTTTTCGGTTTCGCCGGCGGCGGTGCCGACGAGTTCGATGGAGGCGTAGGCGAACAGGACGCCCTGCATCAGGATGATCATGGGGAGCAGGCCGTTGGGGAAGACGCCGCCGTTGTCCGAGAGGAGGCTCAGGCCCACCTGCTGGCCGTCCACGGGGGTGCCGAAGATGACGAAGTAGGTGCCCACGACGAGGAAGATGACGAGGGCGGCGACCTTGATCAGGGCGAACCAGAATTCCATCTCGCCGAAGACCTTGACCGAGACGAGGTTCAGGGCGAGGACCACCACGAGGGCGATCAGGGCCCAGGCCCACTGCGGGACGGCGGCCATCCAGGGGATGTAGTTGCCGAAGAAGTTCATGTAGAGGGCGGCGGCGGTGATGTCCACGATGGTGGTGGTGGCCCAGTTGATCCAGTAGAACCAGCCGGAGACGAACGCGGCTTTCTCGCCGAAGAACTCCCGGGCGTAGGAAACGAACGAGCCCGACGAGGGCCGGTGCAGGACCAGTTCGCCCAGGGCCCGGAGGATGAGGAAGGCGAAGAAACCGCAGACCGCGTAGGCGATGACCAGCGAGGGTCCTGCGGCGTTGAGGCGGCCGCCGGCACCGAGGAACAGGCCGGTGCCGATCGCGCCGCCGATCGCGATCATCTGGATCTGCCGGGGCTTGAGGTTCTTGTGGTAGCCCTTGTCCTCCGCGTGCAGGGCGGACTCAGAGGCGTGCGCGTGGCCGCCGTCGGCCTGGTTCAGTACAACCTCGTCATTGGGGTTGATAGGCATGGGTGATCCTTTCGATACGGAGAAGATCCTGCTTGGGTGGGGAAAGTAGTTGCGGGGATGTGCGGCCCGGGGGCTAGAAAACGGACCAGCCGGTGCGGTCGGAAAGATCGGCGAGGGCGGCAGTACCGGCAAGGGAGTTCCCTTTCGCGTCCAGCCGCGGGCTCCAGACGCAGATGGCACAGACACCTGGAACGATGACCAAAATCCCGCCGCCCACACCGCTCTTTCCTGGAAGGCCCACACGGTAGGCGAACTCTCCTGCTGCGTCGTACATCCCGCACGTCAGCATGATGGAGCCGATGCGTTTTGCTTCGCTGGGGGTCAGCACTGTTCCGAGCGCTCCCTGGCCGTCCCGGGCGAGGAAAAGTCCGGCTTTGGCGAGTTCAGAGCAGGTCATCATGATGGAGCATTGGCGGACGTAGTTTTCCACCACTGATTCCGCGGCCTGCCTCAGGTTGCCGAAGCCCTTCAGGAAGTGCGCCAACGCCAGGTTTCGGCTGCTGCTGGATAGCTCGCTGGCTGCGGCGGCCTCATCGATGAAGGGACCTGTGCTGTCCGCCTGGGCGGTGAGGAACCGCAGCAGCCGGGTGGCGGCGTCGGGCGTTTCTTCCATCAGGTGGTCGGTGACCACCAGGGCGCCGGCGTTGATGAACGGGTTCCGCGGGATGCCGTGTTCCACTTCCAGCTGGACCAGGGAGTTGAACGGGGTGCCGGACGGTTCGCGCAGCACGCGGGACCACAGTGCTCCTGAGCTGTCGGCTCGAAGCGCCATTGCCAGGGTGAACACCTTGGAGATGCTCTGGATGGAGAACGGAACGTCGGCATCGCCGGAACTGAACACTTCACCGGAAGCGGTGGCAACGGCGATCCCGAACCTGTTGAAGGGTACCGCTGCAAGGAAGGGGATGTTGGCCGGGACTGAGCCCGTTTCCCGCTGTGGCCTGTGGCTGCGGACGATGTCGTCCAGTATCGGCTCCAGCGGCGGTGCCTTGAGTGCTGTGGTCATTTCCTGCCCATTTGTTCTTTGCGTGTGCCGGCCCATTCCTGGATATGGAGCAGGGCCACCAGCGAGTCCCGGGGGTTGCCGAAGTTCAGCCCAGTCGCCCGGGAGGCCTTGCTGATCCGGTAATAGACGGTGTTCTTATGCAGCCCCATCCTGCGGGCGCACTCGGCGACATCGAGTGAGGCCTCGAAGTACGCGTGCAGGGTTTCCGCGAGTTCGCCGTCCTGCCGCAGTAGCGCGGAAAAGCTGTGGTGGCGGAACGTGGAGGACATGAAATTCTGCACCGCCTCGCGGAAGAGGATCTCCCCCTCGAAGTCGTCGATCGTGGCAACTCCCCTGTTTGGAGACATGCCCACACACCTCAACAGGGCCTCGGTGATACGGGTGGTTGAGTGCAGGGACAGCAGATCCGCGGCTACCGGACCAACCGCTGCGAACGGGCTGATGCCGAGGTGCTTGCCGGCATCCCGGACGATGGACTCGGCCAGGCTCCGCAGCCCGGGCTCCGCGGAGGTTGACTGCAGGCCAGGGACAATGACGGCCGTGTCGCCCTTGAACTGGCCGACGACGGCGGATGCTTTGTAGGCGGCAGCGTGGATGGACGCCAGATTGGCGAGTTCGCCGTGCTTCAGTGCTGCGTCGTCGGCTTGGGTTTCGGAATCGGGCATTCCTATCAGGATCAGGGCGGCCGGGCGCTCTGCGGAGATCTTCTCGCTGTGAGCGCTGGCCGCGGCTTCCGCGGAACCTGACAGAATCCGCACAATGCGGTCCTCGCGCATGTGCACAGATTGCTGGTTGCGGTGACGGATCAGCTCGGCGGATGCCCGTGCAGCAGATCCTTTCAGCACATAATCAACGTCCGGGCCGAAGCCGTCCCCGGTTTCCTGCAGCCAGATGTAGCCCATGATCCGGTCCCCGGCGAACAGTGTGATGGCCACTCGCTCGCGCAGCCCGTCCTGGGGCCGGGCCGGTACCCGCACTGGCAGCCGGGTCCTGTGCAGTTCACGGTAGGCACCCAGGTCCTTCAGCAGCAGCTCGTATTTACGCGGACCACGCCGGGCCAGTATGGAGGCCTTGCGCAGCTCGTCGATGTCGTTCGAAACGGTGGAGTATGCCAGCACTTTGTTGGCGGCATCTTCGATGAGCACGTGGCTGGAAGTGAGCCTGGCGGTGGTCTGGGCAATGGCAAACAGGTCTTCTTCCAGCAGCGTCAGAACTTCGCTCTGGTAGCTGCGCGGCTGGATGCGGTCCTTGGCGATGGACAGCAGCCGGTCCCAGTCAGCCCCCGGATCCACCAGGAGCAAGCCCGTGCCGGCATCGCGGAGCAGTTCCTCGGCCTCGGCGAGTTCTTCACGTCTTCCCTTGACGGCGACCACCGGCGGAGCGTTCTTCAGGAGCCGCCGCAGCGCGGGCAAAGCCGAGCGGCCGCGGACGCCGATCAGCAGCACAAAGGCTGCGCCGCCGTCGGACGTTTCATCATCCGCATCCACAATCAGGAACCGTTCGATCGCAGCACTCGCCGGGGCAGGCCGGAGGATGAGGGTTGCGAAACCCAGGGGGAGATCCGAGAGGATATCGTCCACCGTAACCGCTGCCATGGGCTTCCTTCTGCGTCGATCTGGCCGGACGACTCTGTCCGGTCACCTCATGCTATCGAGGCAGGCGGCCGCAAAATATGGAAGCGAATCCAAAGGCAGTGGCAGCATTTCGGTTGGCGGACCAAGTTTCCAGGGTGCACGGCCCTGTATGGCCTAGGGCGGGGAGAGGCCAACGCGCGCTCCGTTGTACGTGGACTACTCGGCGATGTCTTCTGCCCATAGTTCAGGGTGTTCGTCCTGGAAGGTGCGCATCATCTCAACACATCGGTCATCATCCAACACCACCACTTCGACGCCGCGGGAGCGGAGAAGTTCGAATTCGCCGGGGAACGTCTCGGCCTCGCCCACTACCACGCGCGGAATCTTGAACTGGATGATGGTCCCGGTACACATCGCACACGGCGCCAAGGTGGTGTACAGGGTTGTGTCCCGGTAGCTCGTTTGTCTTCCGGCAGCCCGCAATGCAGACATCTCGCCGTGGGCGATTGGGTCACCGTGCTGGACACGCTCGTTGTGGCCGCTGGCAATGACCACCCCGCCGCGGGCCAAGGCAGCACCTATCGGGATGCCGCCCTCTCGGAGGCTCTTTTGTGCGGCGTCGTAGGCAGCCTCGAAGGACAGGTCTGTGACGGTTCGTTCGGTTTGGGACATGCGTGCAGTCTAGATCGCGCGCGTCGATACTCCTGGGACGCTCGCGGCCATGCGGCCCGGCCCGGTCCGGTCCGGGACCAGTTGTCCCGGACAATGGCTTGGCTGGCAACCCTTGCCCTGCCAAGTTCGGACCCGACCTCTTCTGGGATTCGCAGCCGGTGGCCAGCTGGGCAGCGGTCGCCGCCAACACCGCCGTCGGCATCGGCTGGATCGTCGCCTTTGCGCGGTATCTCCGGGCAATTGATGAGTTGCAACGGAAGATCATCCAGGATGCGCTGGTGGTCGCCCTCGGAGTGGGGTGGGTCGGCGGATTCGCCTATGTGGTCGCGGACGCTGCCGGCCTCATCACAAGCGAGGTCAATGCCGGACTCTTCCCCGCGCTCCTGAGCATCGTTTTCATGATTGCCATCCTCGCCGGCCATATCCGGTATCGATGAAGAACCGCATCCCGGACCTTCGGGCTGAACGCGCATGGACGCAGGCTGACGTGGCCCTGCGTATCAGCGTGTCGAGGCAGACCATCAACGCAATCGAAACGGGGAAGTTCGACCCGAGCCTCCCTGTCGCATTCCGCCTCGCGAAGCTGTTCGGCCTGACGATCGAAGAGATCTTCACCGACGATCACTGACGCGCCCAATCACATCGGCGACCGCGGACGACGACGAGCCCTGGCCAACGCGGCAGGGCCGGCGGTCAGTCCTTGCCCAGGTTTTCCCTGAGCAGTGCGCGGTGTTCGACGGCGGCCTCCCGGTGGAGCGCGCGGCCGGCGTCAGTGAGTTCCAGGAAGAGTGAGCGCCGGTCATCTTCGCAGGACTGGCGGGAAATCAGTCCGGCTTTGTCGAGCCGGTCCACCACCTTGGACATGGCGCTCTGGGTCATGGGAGTGCGCTCACCGAGTTGCTTCATGCGGCAGGCCGCGTCGGTGCTTTCGGCCACCAGGTCCAGGATTTCGAACTCCGTCAGGCCGATGCTGAACTTCGACGCGAGCGCACGCTCCAGTGCCCCCGCCGTATGGAAGTACGTGGTCTGGATGCTGCGCCATTGCTCAACCAACTGGCGGTCCTGCGGTGTTGCCATGCTGCGATTCTAGTTCATGACCAATTAAAAGTCCACGTCATAATATTCCTTGTCATTCAATGACGCGTCATATATGTTGTTCCCATGACTTCAACTTCCACCCTTGAAAGATCAGCCGGAGACCGGCTTACAGCCGTGCGTTGGACCCGTGGACAATGGATGCTCCTCCTGGTCCTGTGCACCGTTCTGGCACTCGACGCGCTGGACGTATCAATGGTCGGCGTGGCCCTGCCCTCGATCGGCAACGAGCTTCACCTCGGAACCGAATCCCTGCAGTGGATCGTCTCCGCCTACGTGCTCGGTTACGGAAGCCTGCTGCTGCTGGGCGGACGGATGGCGGACCTGCTCGGCCGGCGGCGCATCTTCCTGATTGCGCTCAGCGTTTTCGCCGCAGCATCCCTGCTCGGCGGGCTGGTGGATGACCCTGCCCTGCTGATCGCCACCCGCTTCGTCAAGGGCCTGGCTGCCGCATTCACGGCTCCCGCTGCCTTCTCGATCATCACCACCAACTTCGCGGAAGGGCGCGAACGCAACCGCGCCTTGTCCATCTTCACTACGTTCGGTGCCAGCGGATTCTCCCTCGGCCTGGTGGTCGGAGGCCTCATGACGGCCCTGAGCTGGCGCTGGACCTTCCTGGTCTCCGTTCCGGTGGCAGTCGCCGTCGTGATCCTTGGCCTGAAGTACATCCCCCGGGACGGAGCGGCAGGCAAGGCCGCAGACGGGGAGCAAGAGAGCGGGCATGACGTCTGGGGCGCCATCACGCTCGCGGGCGGCATGCTGGGGCTGGTGTACACGCTGGTGTCGGCGCCGGGGAACGGCTGGGGATCTGTGGCAACTATCGCCGGATTCGTGGCCTCCACCGCGGTGCTGGCAGCGTTCGCCGTGATCGAAACCCGCGTCAGGCACCCTCTGATCCGGTTCAGCATCCTTAAGGAAGGCTGGGTTGCCCGGGCCAACCTCAGTGCTGTGGGGCTGTTCGGTTCCTACCTGAGTTTTCAGTTCATCCTGACGCTCTACCTGCAGTCCGTGCTGGGATGGAGTCCCCTTGGCATGGCACTGGCGCTGCTCCCGACCGGCCTGCTTGTCGCCTCGAGCGCACCCTTCGCAGACCGGCTCATCGAGAGATTCGGCGCCCCGCGGCTGATCCTGACGGGACTGGCGTCGTTGACGCTCGGATACGTCCTGTTCCTTCGCGTTGGCACCTCGCCCAATTATGTGACCGACATTCTTCCGTCCGTCCTGCTGCTGGGGGTCGGCTTCGCGTTGGCCTTCCCCTCCATCAACGTCCAGGCCACCACTGGCATCCGCGATGCCGAGCAAGGCCTGGCCGCGGGCCTGATCCAGACCAGCACCCAAGTCGGCGCCGCCCTTGTACTGGCCGTCACCACGGCAATGGTGAGCGGTCACGGTAACGCGCCCGAAGCAGGTGCCGCCGTCGATGCGGCCGCGATGCTGGAACAGTACCGCCCGGGCCTGATCCTGAGCGCCGCGGTGGCTGTGGCAGCCCTCCTCGTTGCCGCCACGCCTAAGCTACCGCTGCGTAGAAGGCCACAGACGGGAGTTGAGACCGACGGGCGTCTACAAGATTCCACAGTGAGCCTTCAGGAATTGTGAGCAGCTGAAGCGGTCCCGTTCCAACAGCGTCGACGGGTGGTCCTGGCATGCCCTCCGGCCGGTCTCGGAGCGCCGTTAGCGATGTTGGAGCGGCGCGCGACTTCGCTTCCCGGGAGTGCGAACGTCCCTCCATCGAACGTCTGTCCCGCGCAATCTCTGGTGCGGAGGTCAGTTCACGTCCGGGGCTGGGCATGGAGCTGGTTCCCGCTGGAGAAAGTGCTCAGTTCTCCGAGGGCCAATACGGGGTTGGGATGAGGGTCTCCGTCGGCCGTCACGACCAGAAGTCGGAGGCCTTGGCAGTGTCCTCTTGAAACTCGTTGACCTCGGTGACTTTTCCGTCCCTCAGCGTGAACACGAGGACGCCGTTCTGCTCCATGGAGATGCCATTTCGCTGTGCGGTACCCCGACAGCGGGCCGTCGTTTTGGGTAGTTGGTTCGGTGCTCATAGCGGTAATCCTCTGTTAGCGGTGTGGGGGCTCGGGCTGAATCGGCGGGCTACATCCAGCCCGGCACCACCATGACCAGCCAGGCGATCGCGGGTCCTACCGCGACGACGATGCCGCTGTAGGCCAAAATTTGTTTGTAGAACTTGTCCTTGTCCACGTCCTCGGGCGCATTGGCGAGTACCAGGGCACCGTTGGTGGAAAAGGGGGACACATCCACGATCGTGCCCTATGGTTTGTTCCGCTGCCGGCAGGGCCAGGTGCAGATCAGCGTGGGGAGCGAAAAGCTCTGGCGCTCTTTCGCGTCCACGTTCGGGATCGACGCCGAACGGCCGGAATTCGCGTCCAACGCGGACCGCGTCCGCAACCGCGGACTCGTCATCGAAGTGGTGGAGCAGGCCTTCTCCGGGTTCGAGGCCGAGCCGCTGCTCACCAAGCTCAACGACGCCGGCATCCCGGCCGGCAAGGTCCGCACCCTGGATGAGGTTTACGCCTGGGAGCAGGTCCACTCCCAGGGGCTTGTGATCGATGTAGACCATAAGATCCTCGGCACAGTGAGCCTGCCCGGCCCGCCGCTGCGGTTCTTCAGCGCCGCCGACACCGCGGAAACGACGCTGACAACCCACACCGCACCCCCACTGCTGGACCAAGACGGCAAACAGATCCGGCAGTGGCTCGGGTTGGTGCCGGCCGACGCGGCACAGGAAGGGCGCTGAACATGCTGACAGAGCAGAAAGCCAAGCACTTGGATGCCATTGAGCTCATCACCGCGGTGATCGATCCCGGCACATACCGGAGCTGGGATGTGCCGGTTGTGGACCCCGATCCGGGGCCCGAATACAGGCAGGAACTGGCGGCCGCCCGGGCAAAGACCGGTGTGGACGAATCCGTCCTCACCGGCGAAGGGCACATCCGCGGCCGCCGCGTGGCTGTCATCGTCAGCGAATTCCGCTTCCTTGCCGGTTCCATTGGCCTCGCCGCAGCCGAACGGATCGTTGCCGCCGTCGAACGGGCAACCCGGGAGGGCCTGCCGCTCCTGGCCGGCCCCGCATCGGGAGGCACCCGCATGCAGGAAGGAACCGTCGCCTTCCTGTCCATGGTCAAAATCAGTGCGGCCGTCCGCGCCCACCGCCAGGCCGGGCTGCCCTACCTCGTCTACCTGCGGCACCCCACCACCGGCGGCGTCATGGCATCGTGGGGATCCCTCGGCCACATCACTGTCGCCGAACCCGGCGCCTTGCTTGGCTTCCTCGGCCCCCGCGTCTACGAGGCCATCAACGGCACCCCCTTCCCCGAGAACGTGCAGGTAGCCGAGAACCTCTTCGACAAGGGCCTCATCGACGCGGTGGTCCCGCCGTCGCAACTGTCCGACGTCGTTGACCGCGCACTGAGCATCCTGGTCACCGGGCCGCACCCGCGGATTGAGCCACCGAAGACCCTTTCGGTCAGACCATCCGAGGCCGGCGCCTGGGAATCCATCGGCATTTCCCGCAATCCGAAGCGGCCGGACCTGCGCCAACTCCTCGCCTACGGCGCCAGGGACGTGCTGCCTCTCAACGGCACCGGGCAGGGCGAGAAAGACCCCGGCCTCCAGCTTGCCCTGGCCCGCTTCGGCGAGGAATCCTGCGTGGTCATCGGCCACACCCGGCCCCGGCCATCCCAGCAGACTGCAATGGGTCCGGCCTCCCTCCGCGAGGCCCGCCGTGGCATGAGGCTGGCCGAGGAACTCGGACTGCCCCTGCTCACCGTCATCGACACCAGCGGCGCGGCTCTCTCCAAGGAGGCCGAGGAAGGAGGGCTCGCGGGGGAAATCGCCCGGTCCCTGCACGACCTCATCGGGCTGAACTCGCCCACCCTGTCGGTACTGATGGGCCAGGGAACCGGCGGAGGGGCCCTGGCGCTCCTGCCCGCAGACCGCACCATCGCCGCCCAGCACGCGTGGCTTTCACCGTTGCCCCCCGAGGGCGCCAGCGCCATCGTTCATCGGAACACCGATCACGCACCGTCCATGTCAGAAGCCCAGGGCGTCAACGTCGCCTCCCTCCACGCCAACGGCCTCGTTGAACACATCGTGGACGAACGCCCCGACGCGGCCCTCGAGCCGAAAGCGTTCTGCATGCGCATGGGGCAGGCAATCGAATACGAACTGGCAGCCCTGTCCAACGCCGGGATAAGTAATCTGCTTCCGCAACGGCTCGCGAAATACCGGAGGTTAGGCGGCGAACTTGGTTGGGAGGATTCAGCCCAGGAGCCAGGAGGCCCCGAGAAGTAGGGGTACGGCGAGGACAGTCGTAATCACGGCTGCGGATTGGGCAATCTTTTGGGCGACCCCGTACCTGACTGCGTAGAGGACCACGTTTTGGCCCGTGGGAAGAATGGCGCAGGCTACGACGACGAACGTGCTGAACGGGTCGAGGTGGAAGACGAAGGTGGCCAGCACCCAGGCAAGAATCGGGTGGACGCAGGATTTGAGCAGCACGGCCAGGAACGTTGGCACCCTGTCTCCTGCACCCTGGGCGGTGGAGATCCCGTTGAGGGACATGCCGAAAATGATCAGCATGAGTGGAACCGTCAGCTGTGCCACCAGCTTCATGGGATCCAACGCCCAGTCAGGCATCTGGAGTCCGGAAGCGCTGACCAGGATCCCAAGCACTGCGGCGACCGTCACAGGGTTGCGCAGCGGAATGGAGAGCATGTGCCCCAGCGACACCTTCTTCCTGGACGGATCCGTGAGGTCGAGGATCGTCAGGGCGACCGGGGTGACGACGGCCAGCTGGAAAAGCATGATCGGCGCCACGAACGTGGCACTTCCCAGAATGTAAAGGGACAGCGGAACGCCGAGGTTCGTGGAATTGACTATGCCCGTAGCCAGGGCCCCGATGGTGGTCCGGCGAACACCCCAACGGCCGATCGCTCCGACTATTGCGAACAGGAGCATGACGGCCGCTGCCGTGGCTACCGAGATCAGGCCTGTCGGGCTGAGGACCTCCGAGATGTGGCGTGAGGCGATCATCGAAAACATCAGGCTGGGCAATCCCACCAGGAAAGTCAGCGTGGACAGTACTTTCGTCCCCTGCGGACCCAGCGCATTCGTCTTGCCCAGCACGTAACCGACCAGAAGAACTGCGCCTACGACGAAGAAGCCTTTTAGCACTCCGTCCAAGCGTCAGCCCTCAATTCAGTTCACGTTGTCATTTGCTGTTTACCGTACGGGACCTTAGGGCTAGGGCTGACATTGTGAATTGGACGGTCAGGACCCATACCAGCAGCCTCCGTTGGCTTTCTAGGGAATCCCTAGGAGCCGGCGGGGAACGTTTCCGTTCCTTGGGAAAAGCCGGAGATCCTGCGCTCGACTTGGTGCCCGCCGTCCAGTTCAGCGGGATGGTGGCCAGCATTTCCCCAAGGTGGCCGACCTAACTTGTGACCGTGCGTGAACCCTTTGCGCACGCACCCAGGATCAGTGAGGTTGTCATGAAAAATGGACTACACGAACCAGGAGAGCCGAGGTTCCGCGTCCCAAGTCTTGGAAGAGCCGGGATTATTGGGTCGGTTTCCGCCGTACTCTGCGCCACTTCCCTCTTAGCCATTCCCACCGCCAATGCGGCCGTCCCCGCATTCCCGAACAACGTGGTAGTTTTCCCCGATCGCGACTTCGTCACGATTGAGGGCTACCAGGACAAGATAGGCGAGACCGCCACCGTAGAGGTAACCCGTCCCGGAGTTGGGGTGGTCGGTTCCGCCCAGAGCGTCGTCGCTGCCGGCGACGTCGCCTTTGAAATCAACCACCCCGGCGGAGTCTGCTGGGGCGCCGGCACACGGCTGAACGTCACCCCCGACATCCAGCCCGGCGATGCCGTGTCCATCAAATTTGGCGGCGTCGAGGCAGGGACCACCACTGTCCAGGACACCTACGTCAATGCCACCTCCGTTCGCGACGGCAACAAAGTGACCGTAAAGGGTCATGTGGGGGGCGGAGTCAACAAGGACCAGATGGAACAACGCATTATCGATCCCGCATTCAAGGACACCACCGTGGGTCGCCGCGACGTCCGTGCAGCCCCCGGACCGCTGACAGCAGATGACGGCTACCGGTCCAGTCTTGAATTTGGTCTTGACGGCCCGGACACCTTCACCGCCACCTACGAATTCGACGAGCTGGCCGCTGCTGAGCTTGCAGCTGCCGCTGGCGGTGCCCGCTCCATGGCCTGGCAGGAACAGGACGCTGATGCCAACCGGCAGGGCCTGACCATAGCCGAGTTCGGCGAGCTGGGTGGTCCCGGAATGGGCGGTTGCCCGAACGGACCCTTGGGTTCTGGTCCTGTCGGGCCCACCGACGTGAAAGCAGCCAAAGTCAACGGCGAGCTTAAGGTGAACTGGACGCCAGCCCAGGCTGTGCCCGGAACGCCGGCCATCACCGGATACCGTGTCACCGCTGTGGCCCAGACTGTTTCCGGGAACGAGCAGGTGGAATCCGGTGTCCGCATCAGCGACCAGAAGGCCGCCAGCACCACCCTTAAGGGTCTCAGCGCCGAAGAAGAATATGACGTCTACGTGGTATCCGTCAGCAGCGTCGGTGAGACCTTCCCGGCCAGCCACGCCCTCGCGGAAACGGACACTACCTCCCCATCCGTGACGGCCTCACCCAACGGCGGAACCTTCTCCACCGCGCAGGACCTGACGCTGGAAGCAAGCGAACAGGGCAGCGACATCTACTACACCCTTGATGGAACAGACCCTGTTTCCGGCGGCGTTAGCGTCGAGGGCGCAACCCTTTACACCGGGCCGATCAAGGTTACCGAAGACAGCAAGTTCACGTTCGCTGCCATCGACCCCTCGGGCAACGCCTCCGATAAGGAAACCATCGAATTCAATATCACCAACGACCCCGTACCGGCCGCTCCGGTCATCACCGGCGAGCTCAAGGCAGGACTGGGAACGGCGGAAGTGTCCTGGACAAAGCCCTACGCCGGAGCGGACGGACTCACCATTGATGGCTACTCCGTTCAGGCGTACACGGCCAGCGGGGCGTTCGGCGATCCCAAGAAGGTGACCGGCGGCGACGTGACCACACTGGTTTACGACGGACTGAACGGTGACACCGCCTACCAGTTCACGGTCCGGGCCAGCAACACCAACGGCGATGGACCCGAATCGGGAAAGAGCGCCTTCGTGACCGTGCAGGGTCCTGTTGTCTCGATTGCCGGACCGGATCAGAGCGTCGCCCGGCGGACCACAGCCACCACTGTCAGCCTGGACGGCACCGGATCCACAACGACCGGCGCCACCTACAAATGGGAGCAGATCCTGACCGGAGCCACAGATCCGGACAAGGTCACCCTGAATGCGGGCACCACACTGAAGCCAACGTTCAGCCTGCCCGTCTACAGAACGCCCATGACCAACAACCCGCTCACGTTCAAGCTGACAGTCACCGTCGGCACGACCGTCCGTACGGATGAGGTCAAGGTGACACCAGTTCCGGACAGGGTCACCATCGGCCAGGCCCAGTGGAAGAGCGGCGATATGAGAATAAGCGGCACCAGCAACGTCATCGGCGGCATCGTCACCATCCGCGTTGGCGGGCCTGCCGGCCGGGTGCTGGGCCAGGTAAACGTCACCGCGGCAGCTGCCCCGGCGACCGGCGGCGAGTATTTCCTCCGGCTACGCAACGCCGCCGCCGGCACCACCAACCCTGGCACCGTCTGGATCGAGTCCACCGTAGGAGGTACGGCCGGCCCGGTGGCCGTCGTGAATAAATAGACAAACTGCCATCACCACCAAGGCCCGGTGGCTTCCGGTAATACTCCGGAAGCCACCGGGCCTTGGTGCGTCCGGCTACCTCGTCCGGCCGTGCGCTTAGGTCAGCGCAGGGCATGAACCTCTTCTTGAGGTTCCTGAAATCGGCGGCTCGGGGCAGCACCGGGTGGCCTGAGCTGTTGGAGAAGCCGGTCCGTAGATTCGTCGCCGTGGTGTCCGCAGGAGTCTGCACCCCGGCCCTGCATCCTGGCCCTGGGCCTGGGCCTGGGCCTGGGCCTGGGCCTGGGCCAGGGCCAGGATGCCTGGTCCGTGCACCATGGGCCAGGCAGCCTTGGTCCGTACGTTGGTTTAAGACACCGGGGTCAGGTGAGCATCGGATCCCCGGGCACTCGCCAGCAGTGACCAGCGCCAACTAGTGACCAGCGCCAAAAATGCCTGACTAAGGGCTCAAGGAGCCGTTGGTACGGTCACGTGCTGCCGTGCCGAAGCAGCGGGGCGCCTGCCGGTGAGGCGGAGGCCTGTTGCGGCCGCGCCAAAGGTGGCGATGACGCAGGTTCCCTCCCCCGGAGCAGAACGGACCTCAAAGGCGCCGCCGGCCTGGCGAATCGTGTCCCCAAGGATCCTCAGGCCAAGATGGCTTTCCCCGCGGGATTCGCTCGGGTTGAAGCCAACGCCGTCATCGGAAATTGTGATCTCGGTACGCTGGCCGGCCTGCCGGACCCGGATGGCAACCGCCCGCGCCGAGGAATGCTTGCTGACATTGACCAAGGCCTCGCGCGCCACCCGATAGAGCAGGACTGCCCGGTCCCGGTCCAGCACAAACGTTTCCGGAATCTCGACAGTCAGGCCTATTCCACGCTCCACCAGGGGCGCCTCCAGCCTCATGAGTGAAGCGTTGAGCCCGAGCTCTTCGAGGTCGGGGGGATAGAGCTCACTGGTCATGGCCCGCAGGCTGCGGATGTTGTTCTGGAGCATCGTCCGGGCGTTCGTAAAGACGTGCTGCAGCTCGGGCGGGCCGCGGCGCTCCTCAGATTCCAAGGCATACGCCAACCCGGACAAGTCCTGGATCACCTCGTCATGGAGTTCGGCGGCGATCTGGCGGCGCTCCTGGTCCGAGGCCTCGATCGCACACCGCAACAAAACGTTGCGTGCCGCCTGGTTCACCTGCATCCTCCGTGCCAGGCGGACCGCCGGAATGAGTTGCGCCAGCTGAAGAACGGCCAACGCCAGCACCATTGGCGGGATCATCCCCATGAGGACTGCGTGCTGTTCGCGGCGAACTCCGTCACCTGAAGAGTACGTTTCAAAGATCATCGGGGCTCCGCTCTGGGAGGCGGATCGGACATAGACTTCCACAAGTTCGCCGGAGGTCGCCTCGAACTCATTTTCTTCGGCCGTCTGGGGCTCAAAGGTAGCCGTCGCCGGCCCGCCTTCAAGGAGCAGTCGAGCCCATTCCTCCTGTTCGAAATCCTGCCCGATGAGCGACGCGACATCGGAGTAGACCACCCGGCCGCGCTCGTCCCAAACCTTGATCCTCGTCACGCCGCTCTCAGCCAGCCAGGGCTCCAGCCTCCGGTCGAGCAGTTCCAGTGCGGCGGGCTCCCGGGCGAGGAGCTGGTCCGTTATCAAGGGGCCAACGACGTTATCGGCCAGGCGCTGGGTGACGTCCCTTGCATTGGCCAAAGCGTGCCGTTCAGCTTCAGCGCGGATCCAGAAAGCAACAGGGGTGGCAACCAGAACGAGGGCCACAAGACCGGCTGTGAGGAAACGGCCAACGGCTGCCCTGACCTCACGCCGCGCAGTGGCGTCGCTGCTAGCGCTGCGCGACGGCTCCCCCGTGTGAAGTCTCAGCACGTTGAGTCTGCCCGGCTACATGCCCGAAGTTACTGGCGTAGCTGCGGGAGTGCCGCCCCACCTCGCCACCAGGGACGGATTCACGATCATGCTACCGGCATGGGCGTGCCTCAGCGTGTCCAGCATGACTCCCAAGGCGCCGTCTTTCGGGAGGAATCCACAGATACCCAAGCGGGCGGCCTCACGCAGCGCTTCCTGCGACGGATTACCTGTCAGCATAACAATGCGGGTCTCCGGTGCTTCCGTAAGGATGTTCTCGGCAGCCGTGAGCCCTGAACCGTCCGGAAGATACAAATCCATGATCACGACGTCGGGCCGCAGGTCCCTGAACATCGTCACCGCGGATGCCACCGACTTCGCCGCTCCCACACTCGTCAGGTCCGGTTCGCGGTCCAGGGCCCCAGCCAACAGGTCAGAGAACGTGGTGTGGTCATCAACGATCAGGATCCGCAGGCGTTCCGTTTCCTTCTTGGTCACCGTGGCAGTGGGACGGCTCTCCGTGGCCATATGGACGGGGCCGCCGACGGCCGAAGGCCAGGAAGTTGCCGCGGTACTCGCCAGGAGTCTGGCCTGTGCCTCCCTCAGCGCCGGACCCGGGGCGCAGCCCAATTCCTCATCCATAACCCGGCGGCAGCGTTCAAATGCCCGCAGGGCTTCCGTGTTCTCGCCGTTCCGCTCCAGCCCAAGAATCAAGGCCGTCCACGCTCGTTCATTGAGGGGATCTTCCTTCGCAGCCGCACCGCCTAAGGCAATTGCCACGCCAACTTCCCCCACCGAGAGGGCGGCTTCTGCGGCCGCGACGCGGGCAAGGCCGACGCGCGCGGCCTGTGAAGCCCGTTCCTCCTCGGCCCAGGCCGGCAACAGCTCGTCTCCCAGCAGCGGAGCGGAAGCGAGTTCAAGCGCTTCGGTGAGGAGGGCCAGCGCCACGCGGGGCTCAGCTTGGCCGGCCATTTTGGTCAGCGTTTCGAACTTGTCCAGATCCAGATCCACCAGGGACCGGTCTATCGCATAGCCGCCAGTGACCGTCCGCAGGGGACCCGTCCGTCCGGTGCCGGGCTGCAGGTGGCGTCGGAGGACGCTCACATAGCTTTCCAGGGTAGGCAGTGCAACGGCCGGATGGTTACCGCCCCACAGCAAATCCATGATGCGGGTCTTGGACACTGCCGAGCCAAAATTCATCAGAAGGATTTCGAGCACCTGGCGGGGTTTGGGTCCGCCAAGATCGTTGGCGCTTAGCTCTCTGTCGCCGCGGCGAATCGTCAACGGGCCGAACACCGAAATCTGAAGCGTCGCCATCCGTGGCAACGTTTCGGGAACCAGACGTATATCGCCTCTGTCAGTCGCCAGTGCCAAAGTGTTCACGAAAGCATTCCCCCAAGCGGTTCGATAGTGCGTGGTCTCATTGAAACGATGGGAAAACTCGCGAACAACAGTACCGAGTACTCGCTTCTTAAAGCTCAGTGCACTTGGTTTTGCGGGCCCTACGCAGAACCAATGCGGCGGAGGCCCCGCACTGCTTAGGGAAAAGGCAACCGGCTGGACGCGTTTGCGCTGGTGAAACCATGGAATTCATCTCCGGCTTCAAGGTTGGGAAAACCCTAGGTAGCGCGGCACAAGAATAGACCCCAGTACCAAAGTTTCCCCAAGCCGGACCGCCTACTTTTGCGGGAACGAGCGAATCATCTGTCAATGTGACGGGAACAGCATGACATTGGGGACCGCAACCACCCACAAAGGTTCTGCCAGGATGCGCACCACGACGCGGGGTCGGCGATGGCGCAGCGTACAGGGCGAACTGCGAACTGTCCGCTTTCGAGTACTTGCCACGGTCCTGTCTTTCCTGGCGGCCGGCCTGATGGTTACCGGTATCACCACACTGGCTCTTGACCTGCGGAACCTCAACAGCCGCGTCAGCGAGGAACTCCTGCTGCAGTCCGAACGGCTCCGGAACGTCGCGGAGCAGGGTGTTCCGGGCGGAGGGCGATTTACCACCCTTGATGCGCTGTTCAGCGTATTTCTTCAGGGTGACGCTCCCGGCAGGTACGAATCCGTGATGGCCACTGTCAACGGTGGCAGCACATTCCTGCCCGCGGGTGAGCAGCCCAGCAATCTCGCCACTCCCGAGCTACTCGAGACAGCGTGGGCACAGCACAGTGAAAACCAGACAGTCTTCCACGATGTGACGTTGGACGGCCGGACGGTGCGCCTGGCCATTACGTCCGCATCGCTGGGTGACGGAGGGTCCAGCGGGTTGTTGGTGGCAGCAAACGAAATCGGGCAGCAGCGGGAGCAGATGATCGGGTCCTTCGGCACCTTCGCAGTGGCATCGCTGGCCACCCTTCTGTTGGCCGGCGCTGTAGGCTTCGCGGTGACAGGCCGGCTGTTTGTTCCTGTCCGGCGCTTACGCCAGGCCACTGAATCCATCACCTTTGAGGACCTCAGCGCCCGCGTCCAGGTCCCGTCCGGAGACGACGACGTGTCGCAGTTGGCCACCGACTTCAACCGCATGCTGGACAGGCTGGAAACAGGCATCGCGGACCAGCGTCAGTTTGTGGACGACGCCAGCCATGAACTGCGGACACCTTTGACCATCATCGGCGGCCACCTCCAGCTGCTGCAGGCAGGAGACCCCCGGGATGTCAGCGAAACCCAAGTGCTGCTCCTGGAAGAACTGGACCGGATGCAGGCCCTGGTGGATGAGCTCCTGCTGCTTGCCAGGAGTGGGCGCCCGGACTTCGTCCGTCTGGACTGGATCGACGCCGATGCCTTCCTTGGGGCGGCCATCGACAGGATCGCCGTCCTGGCGGACCGCCGGTGGCGGATCGACAGTATGCCCGGCGGCCGGTTCCGGGCGGACCGCAACCGCCTCATCCAGGCGGTGGAACAGCTGGCGATGAATGCAGTGCAGTCCACGCGGCGGCAGGACGTTATTTCCCTTGGTGCAGCGTGGACAGGGACGTCCCTTGGCGGCCTTGAAATCTGGGTGGCTGACACGGGTTGCGGGATCAGCGCCGCGGACCAGGAACGCATCTTTGACCGTTTTGCCAGGGCCGGCGTATCGCGGGGCAAGGAAGGATCAGGCCTGGGGCTGCCCATCGTCAAAGCCATCGCCGAAGCACACAGCGGATCGCTTCGAGTGACTTCGCAAGTAGACCAAGGCAGCACGTTCGTACTGTCACTGCCAGGGGGAACAACATGACACGGATCCTGATCGCCGACGACGAACCACGGATCGCGAGCTTCATCGCCAAAGGGCTCACCGCGGCCGGGTTCACCACCTCAGCAGTGGAGGACGGCATCCGGGCGCTGGACTACGGCAGCTCCGGGGAGTTTGACCTCCTCATTCTGGACATCGGCATGCCGCGAATGGACGGGTTCGCGGTGCTCTCGGCCTTGCGAGCCTTAAATTGCACGGTTCCGGTCATCGTCCTGACAGCCAGGGATTCGCTTCAAGACACCTTGGCCGCGCTCGACGGCGGCGCGGACGACTACATGACCAAACCGTTCCGGTTCGAGGAGCTGCTCTCGCGGATCCGCCTGCGGCTGCGCGATAAGCCGGGGGTCCAGGGGGTGCCGGACCCAACATCCGGCGACGTCACCCTGGATGTTGACCTTCGCAGCGCCAAGGTCCTGGGCAGGACGGTGCCGCTGTCCGCCCGGGAATTCGCCATGGCCCGCGCCTTCGTGGAGAACGAGGGCAGGCTGCTCAGCCGCGAACAGCTGCTGAGCCGGGTATGGGGCTACGACTTTGACGGGTCCTCCAATGTGGTGGATGTCTATGTGGGGTACCTGCGCAACAAGCTTGGCCCGGAAAGATTCCTGGCTGTCAGGGGCGCCGGCTACCGCTTTGTTGCCGCCCCTGCGGCCCTGTCCCAGTCCAGCGCGGGGTCACATCCGGCCCGATAATCACCGTTTATTGGGCAGGATCTGACCCCGTGTTGGTTCCTGCCTAGTGCATGAGAGGTCTCTCATAAAAGTCTCATACCCCTCTCACCATGGCCCGCCAGAGTGGGAACACAACCAAGAAAGGTGATCTGATGAAGAATTTTTGGTATCTCCCTATCGCAGCTGTCATAGGTGCAACGTGCCTCTCGGTATGGGGCCAGGCCAACGCAGGCCCGCCCCCCGAAGTTTCCCCGGGAGTAGTGGTGGTGGCCGACGTGACGGACGGCAGTGACGCGGTCAAGGCTGAGGACTCGCCCACTCCGCTTTCCACGCCAACGCCGACACCAACGGCCAGCATCACCGCAATACCTGACCATGTAGCCCCCGAAACCCGGCTCGTCCCCGCCGAACTGCAAACGTACGCGCCGGTGCAGGCAACCGATGGCCCCACGCACGACCTCTATGACGACAAGGGCGGCCTCAGGGCTCCCGGCGTCTCCGACGACGCTCCCGGCGACGATAAGGGCGGGCTCAGGGCTCCCGACGTCTCCGACGACGCCCCCGGTGACGACAAAGGCGGCCTCCGGGACGACAACGATTCCGACGACGCCCCCGGCGACGACAAAGGGGGCGATCACTAGCGGCTGATCGGCCGCACCAAGGTTTTCCCTAGAACTCCCCTGCACCATGGCCTTGTTTCGCCGACCCACTGGGGCGTCGGCCCTACTGGGGGAGCAGATGCAGGATGAAGGCCTTACCGCGCACGTCAACGCCCACGTCACACCCAAACACCGCCGGCACGCGCCTGCGGTTTTTGGCCGCATCGGGAGCGCTGGCTCTGGCCGCGTCCATGGGCCTGCCGCCTGTCGCGGCCAACGCAACGCAAGCTCCGGTAGGCGCGGGCTTCACCGTGACGCCTGCCGACCTGTCCTTCATCCTGAAGCAGATCAAGATCGCCGAAGCCCACGTCGCCAACACCACCTCTGAGACCGGGCCTTGCGGGGCACTGGTGGGGACGGGCCCCAACCAGCTTGCCAGCCCGCTGCTGTCCTATGGATTGCGTACGGTTGACGGAAGCTGCAACAACCTGCAGCAGGGCCAGGAGACCTTCGGCGCGTCGGACCAGGTGTTCCCGCGGCTGGGATCCAAGTCATTCAACGCCGCCGAGAGCGGATCCTTCGGCGGGCCCCCCGCGGCCACAAGCTACGCCCAGAAGTCGGGAAGCGTCTTCGACACGCGGCCCCGCACCATCAGCAACCTGATCGCCGATCAGACGTCCACCAACCCGGCCGCCGTGGCCGCGGCCGGTTTCCCGGCGCGGACCCAAGGTAACGAGGGTGTGGTGCCCTGCACCACCGACCCCAACCCTGATGCGGTTCCCCCCGTCCCGGCCGCGCCGGACGGCTGCGTCCCATCGCACAACACGCTGTTCATCCCCAACGTAACTACCGACGTCGGACTCTCACCGCCCTACAACTCCCTCTTCACCCTCTTCGGGCAGTTCTTCGACCACGGCATCGACCAGACCGTCAAGGGCGGCGGCACGGTCTATGTACCGCTCAAGCCCGATGACCCGCTGATCGCGGGACCGGACCACGTGTTCGGCAACGCCGATGACCTCAATCCGCACATGCGCTTTATGGTCCTGACCCGCGGCCAGAACCAGCCGGGCCAGGACGGTGTTCTGGGAACCCCGGACGATGTCCAGGACGCCCTGAACACCAACTCGCCTTGGGTCGACCAGAGCCAGACCTACTCATCCCACTCCTCGCACCAGGTCTTCCTGCGCGAGTACGCCGACAACCCCGCCGGGCACCCCGTGTCGACCGGCGCGTTACTGGGCGGTGAAGCTGGCACGCTCACGGCCGGCGGCATGGCCACCTGGGAGGGCACCAAAAAGCAAGCCAGCGAACGGCTGGGCATCCAGCTCCTGGACAAGGACGTCCTCAACGTCCCGATGCTCGCCGTCGATGCCTACGGAAAGTTCATCCCCGGACCGAAAAACGGACTCCCGCAGTTTGTCACGAAGTCGGGCCTGGTAGAGGCGGACCGGGCTGAGAATGAGGGCAAGGGAAAGCTTGTGCCCGCGGACGTGCTGTACTTCAATACTCCCTTCCTGACGGACATCGCACACAACGCGGATCCGTCACCGCAGGACTCCGACCACAATCCCGCCACCCCGGCAGCGGCCCCCGCACCCGACGGCGACAAAGCGGCCTCCGCCGATTTCGCGAAGCAGGCCCCCGGCACTTACGACGACGAGATGCTGAACGCGCACTTCATCGCAGGCGACGGCAGGGTCAACGAGAACATCGGGCTGACCGCCATCCACCAGGTTTTCCACTCCGAGCACGACCGCGTGGTCGCTGATATCAAGCGGGTCCTCGGCAACGACAAGTCGACCAAGGGCGTTGCCGCCCTGGCCGAATGGAAGCTGGCCGCCGGAGCAGAGGGCTGGAACGGTGAACGGCTCTTCCAGGCCGCACGGTTCATCACCGAAATGGAATACCAGCACCTGGTCTTCGAAGAGTTCGCCCGGAAGATCCAGCCTGCCATCAACCTCTTCGAGCCCTTCGCTTTCGCCCAGACGGACATCAATCCCGCCGTCAACGCCGAATTCGCGCACGCTGTATACCGCTTCGGCCACTCGATGCTCACGGAAACCATTTCCCGCCGCAACGAGGACAGCCCGGGAACCGACGGCGTGTGGGGGAACTCGGATGACGTCCGGGGCTCGCAGAACGACGTGTCGCTCCTGGAAGGGTTCCTGAATCCGCCCGCCTACACCGACGGCGGCCCCGCCGGTCCCCTGACCTCGGAGGAAGCCGCAGGCAGCATCATCATGGGAATGTCTGACCAGGTGGGCAGCGAACTGGACGAGTTCGTCACCGACACACTCCGCAACAAACTGCTGGGACTGCCCATGGACCTTGCCGCGATCAACCTGACCCGCGCCCGGTCAGAAGGATTGCCCACGCTGAACGCACTGCGCCGGGAACTTCACGGCGCCACCAATGACAGCCAGCTCAAGCCGTACACCAACTGGATCGACTTTGGCGAGAACATCAAGCACCCACAGTCTCTGGTCAACTTCGTGGCCGCTTATGGCAAGCACCCCTCAATCGTGCAGGCCACCACACTGGAGGCCAAGCGGACAGCAGCCCGGCTGATCGTCAGCCCGGATGCCCTGGCCGGTGAAGTTGCCCCCGACGATGCCGTGGCGTTCATGAACAGCATCGACGGCTGGGCCAACAACGGAGCTTCATCAACCACCGGACTCGACGACATCGACCTGTGGATGGGCGGCCTCGCCGAACGGACCAACCTGTTCGGCGGCCTGCTCGGCAGCACGTTCAACTACGTCTTCGAGAGCCAGATGACCGATCTGCAGAACGGTGACCGGCTGTACTACCTGGCGCGGACTCCCGGGATGAACCTGATGGCGCAGCTCGAAGGAAACTCCTTCGCCGAGATGATGATGCGCAACACCAACGCACAGGCACTGAAGGCCGACGCCTTCGCCACTGCCGACTGCAAATTCGAGCTGAAGAACCTGGCCGGAACAACCCAGGGCTTTGCATCCGCCGGCAACACTGTTGCGGACGACCCCGCCTCGGAGTGCAACGAAACTGCGCTGCTGATCCGCATGCCCGACGGCACCATCAAGTACCGGGCTGCCAACTCGGTGGATCCGGCCGGCATCAACGGACAGGCCGTGTACAACGGCTCCGTCAATGCAGACCGCATCCATGGCGGTGTGGACAACGACACCATGTGGGGCGGCCTCGGCAACGACGTCGTTGAAGGCGGCGACGGCGCCGATATCGTCCTGGGTGGCGAAGGAAACGACGTCATCACCGACCTGGCCGGAGACGACATCCTGAAGGGCGGGCCCGACAACGACGCGATCGACGGCGGACCTGGCCTTGACATCCTCATCGGCGGGGACGGGAAGGACTTCATCAACGGCGGAGCGAACTCGAACGAGACCTTCTCCGGTGAAGACGACGACTTTGTGATCGCCGGTGAAGGACTCGACGCAGTATTCGGCGGTGGCGGGAACGACTGGGCAGAGGGTGGCGACGGCCCGGATCTGCTGATCGGTGACTCCAGCAACCTGTTCTTCCTGGACGACTCACAGAAGCCCGGCCACGACATCCTGGTCGGCCAGGGTGGCGATGACGACTACGACATGGAGGGCGGGGACGACATCGGCCTTGCCGGACCCGGCGTCGAGAAAGTGGCTGGAGCCTCCGGCTACGACTGGGAAATCGGCCTCTCCGATCCCCAGCCGCAGGACGCTGACCTCAACCTCCCGATCGCACCGCTGGACATCCTCCAGGTGGGCGTCCGCGACAGGTACAACGAGGTGGAAGCGCTCTCCGGTGGTCCCTTCAACGACGTGCTCCGCGGAGATGACATCACTCCCAAGACAGTGGGCGGCGGCGGCTTCATCGGCTGCGATGTACTGGACCAGGCCGGCGTGGACCGCATCACCGGACTGAACGAACTCATCCCGTCCTTGCCGACACCCATCGATGAGGTCATCAATGCATCCGCATCCAGGGAATGCCCGGTGCTGACCGGAACCCATGTTTGGGGTGAAGGCAACCTCCTTCTCGGCGGCGGCGGCGACGACCTGATCGAAGGCCGCGGCGGCAACGACATCATCGACGGCGACCGCTACCTCAGCGTCCGGCTCAGCGTCCGCACAGACGCGGACGAGGCATCCACGGAAATCGGCAGCGCCACCTCGATGACCGCCCAGTACAAGCGCGATTCGGCCGGCGCACTCACCGGCCCGACGCTCCAGCAGTCCGTATTCGCAGGCACCGTAGACCCCGCGAACATCGTTGTTGTCCGGGAGATCCTCACGTCGGCCGAAGGAACCGACACCGCAGCCTTCTCGGACTTTGAATCCAACTACACCATCACCACAACCGGCGGAGACGGCACCATGGGCTCCCCCGGAGCTGTCACCACCGTCCAGCACAACAGCGGCGAGGACGGCACCGACACGCTTCACAACATCGAGCTCCTCGTCTTCGGCGACGGAACTGACCCCGGAGACGACGACGGGACCGAGGACGAGGTCGAAGACGACGAGATCGACGAGGTGGACGAAGTCGAGGACGGCGTCGGTGATGGGACCGAGGACGGGACCGACGGCGGGACTGACGAAGGAAACGACGGCGGCATCGACGAGGTCATTCCGGGCGACGGCGAGGTCATCGTGATTGTCACCCCGGACCCGGAGCCCGTCACGGACCCCGCACCAGTCGATCCAGCACCTGTCGATCCCGCACCAGTCGATCCAGCACCTGCGGACCCCGCACCCGTCGATCCCGCCCCTGTCGATCCTGCACCGGTGAACCCGGCACCGGTGAACCCGGCGCCGGTGAAGCCGGCACCCGTGAAACCGGCACCCGTGAAGCCGAAGCCGGTCAAGCCAGCGCCGGCGTCGAACGCCGGAGGCTTCTCCGTCCGGACTGTGGATTCGACGGGCGCCCAGGTAGGGGCCATCCAGACCGCTGAAACCGGTGCCACGCGGATGGTGATTGGAGGCCTGGAGAACGGGGCCGCCTACCGGTTCCAGGTTGCCCCGGCCGGCGGCAAAGAACCCGTGTTCTCCGACCTGACCGCACCCGTGGTTCCCGGTGCCACGGCGGAAGAGCGCGCGACCTTGAACCAGGCCGTCACGGCGCCGTTGGCGGCAGAACCCGGAGCGGATCCGGCGGCCGGCTCCGCACCTTTCGGGGGCGTCTTTGGCCCGGCGACGCCGATCGCCTTGGCGGCACTGGGCGGGTACGTTGCGACCGGTCCCGGTGCCACCGTCCTGGCCATCACGACAGGAGGCCTGCTGGCTGCCGGCGGCTTGCTGGCGTACAAACTGTTCCGGCTCCGCGCCAACGCCATGAAAGCACCCTCCAAGGAAGACGCAAGTTCCACAACGCCTACGCCATAAACGGCGCGGCGTAGATTAGCCCGCACATGTGTACCGGACCTTGGCAATTAGGAAACACCAAGGTCCGGTACACAGGTTCCCCCAACATCCCCTCAGTACCGTCGCAGCATGTTTACTTGCTCAGTCCTTCGGTGCATGAACCCCGGCTCCGCCTTTATGGCAGGATGCCTCAACCTGGCTGCCGGCTATCACGAGGCCTATATCTGTGCTGAGCACAAGGCCCTGATCGAAGCCGGCTCCCCCTGGGACATGGAAGGGCGCAATGTCCTCATGGGCCGGGACCTTGCGCCAATCCTCGAGAATTGGTCTGCCCGCCCCAGCGTCGGGTCTGAAGGTTTCACTTTGACACTGGAGATCGCGGGGCAAATCAAGCCCTTTGAAGTCTTTCTCCTGCCCACCGAGGCAAGGACCCTGTCCGCGTTCATTGACGCAGCCAATGACGACGGCGGTCGCTGCTTCTAGCAGCGCAACATCACCTGTGTACTGCCCCAGTCCAGCCGCGGCGGCACGGCACCGCACCGCACCGCACCGCGGCAGCCTCCCCCGCCAGCCGAAACACCGAAAAAACTCAGGGTCCTGTCCGCTCGGCGGGCAGGACCCTGTAGTGCTTGCTGCCCGGACCCAGAATTCCCCAACGTTTTTGCAGTGTGCTCCTTACATTCTTTACTCATGGCAATTTCACGCCGGCAGGCACTGCAAATAGGTGGTATCGGAATCATCGGCGCCTTTGGGCTGGCCGTCCCCCTGGGGTCGGTTGAGGCCAAGTCTGCGAGCCGGTTGGATCCCCGCAACATGCCCAGGCCCTACCAGCGGACTTTGACTGTCCCTCCGGTGCTTGCGCCCTCAAAAACCACGGTGGATGCCGACGGCCACACAAGGCACCACTACCGCATTCAGCAGAAGCTGGGCTCGGCGAATATCGTGCCGGGGCTGAGCACGCCCATCCTGGGTTACAACGGGACGTTCCCGGGCCCCACCATCAAGGTGAATCAGGGCAACCGTATTTCCTTGATGATGGACAACGTGCTCCCGCTCCTCCATCCGCAGTGGGGATACCGGCTCGACACCTCCACCCACCTGCACGGTTCGGCCTCGCTGCCGCAGTTCGACGGGTACGCCAACGACCTGACCGGGCTTGGCTACTGCAAGGACTACGAATACCCCAATTTCCAGCCGGCGCGGACCCTCTGGTATCACGACCATGCTGTCCACAACACGGCACAAAGTGTCTATTCCGGGCTGGCAGGCCACTACCACCTGCACGACGAAGTTGAACAGAGCCTGCTTCCCCAGGGCCAGTTCGATGTCCCGTTGACCGTTTCCGACGCCATGTTCGCCGCGAATGGCTCCCTGGGCTATGACGACAACACTCACTCCGGCCTCTGGGGCGACGTCATCCTGGTCAACGGAGCTCCGTGGCCGGTGATGAAGGTCCAGCGGCGGATTTACCGCTTCCGCATCCTCAATGCTTCCATTTCACGCTCGTACCGTTTCTCGCTGAGCACAGGGGATCCCGTGACCATGGTCGCCACGGATGGCGGCCTGATGCCCTCAGCACAGCAGGTGACGTCCTGGCGGCACAGCAGCGCGGAGCGCTACGAGGTCCTCATCGACTTCTCCAAGTACCCGGCAGGAAAACGCGTGGAACTGCGCAACGCGTCCAACAAGAACAACGTGGACTACGACAACACCGGCAGGGTCATGGCCTTCGATGTGACAAATGAACCGGTCGATACGTCCGGACCGGCCGCAAGGGTCATGCCGACACTGCTCACCGCGAGTACCACCATGAGCCTGACGCCTTCCCAATCGGTGAAGACCCGGCGCATGCGCGTGAAGCGGGACAACGAGATCTGGACCATCGGCGGCCTGACCTGGGACGAGGTGGTCAAGAGCGGCTACAGGAAAGTCCTCGCAGACCCGGACCTCGATGATGTGGAAATCTGGGAAATCGAAAACAGCTCGGGCGGATGGTTCCATCCGGTCCACATTCACCTGGTGGACTTTCAGATCCTCAGCCGCAACGGGAAAGCACCCTTTAGCTATGAGCGCGGGCCAAAAGACGTCGTCTACGTTGGCGAGGGTGAGACGGTCCGGCTGCTGATGAAGTTCGAGCACCACCGCGGAAGGTACATGATCCACTGCCACAACCTCCCGCACGAGGATCATGACATGATGGCCCAGTTCAGCGTGGGCATGGACACCGACGACGTCGACCCCAATCATCCGATCGAGGCCTCGCGTCCGCATCCGATCACCCCGGACGCACCCGTGGAGGAACCAGCAGAAACCCCGTCACCGGCACCAACCGAAACAGTTGAGACCGGCGGCTCAACCGGCACTGCTGAGTTAACTGAAGCCGCAACGCCCGCCCCCACCGACCCGGCCGCAACGCCTCCGGCGGCTGAACCCCCGACGGTTACCAAGGACGTTCTCACGATCACCTCCGCCCGGCACCGCCTGAGGAAGGATATGACCTTCTCCGGCACCTCCAAGGTCACGGGACCCGTCCCGCCCGGTTCAGCGTCGGTCACGCTTTACGATGTCTCCCCTGGCCGTAGCTCCAGCAAGCTGGGCACCGTGGCCATCAACTCTCTGGGCAACTGGTCCCTGACGGCCAAGCCCGGCCCGGGGCAGCAGGTCACGTCCGTCCGGGCTGAATCCAGCCGCGGCGGCACGGCCACCCGCCGCGTGGACACCCGCTGACAAACCAAGGAGGGGCGGGAATGTCACTGAAAACGCAGATGGTGGCGTGGTTAGCGCTGCTGGTGGCCGGGATACTCTCGCTCGTCTGGGCATACAGCTACGGCGGCGGCGCGGACGGGGGCTTATTGGACCGGGCGGGCCCGGCCGTGACGTGGGGACTTCCGACGGCGAAGCTCGTGCTCAACCTCGGGACCGCCGGCACCATCGGGGCACTCGTGCTGGCGGTCTTCGTACTCCCCCGCGGCGGAACCGCTTATGAAGCGGCGCGCTGGTTTGCCGGGTGGTCGGCGGCGGTCTGGGCATGGGGCGCCGCGGTACACACGTACGCAGGCTTCCTGCTCCTTGCCAACAGGGCGCCCTCGGCCGGGTTCGAGGAGGAATTCCTGACGTTCATCACCAGGATTGATGCCGGCCGTGCCGGCGTTCTGACCACCCTGATAGCCGCCGGTGTGGCAATCTTGTGCTTCTGGGTGCGGAGCCCCCGCATTCTTGCAGGCGCGCTCGTTGCCGCGTTCGCCGGTCTATTGCCGCTGGTCCTGAAATCCCATGCGGCCGGCGGCATCGACCATGCGGACAGTACTACCGCAATCTTCCTGCACGCGGCCGCCGCGGCCGTCTGGCTGGGCGGCCTGCTGACTCTTGTGGTGCTCCGGCGGGTGCTGCCAGCTGGCCAAGTGGGCGTGGTGGTACGGCGCTACTCAACGCTGGCGTTGATCTCCTATGTTGCCCTTGTTGTCTCAGGAACCTTGGGCGCCCTGGCGAGAATCAGCACAGTGGAGGCCCTGCTCAGCCCCTACAGCGCCATCGTCCTGGCTAAGGCCGGAGTTTTCATCATCCTCGGCCTGTTCGGCGTGGTGCACAGGCGCTGGTCGCTGGGCCGGATCGCAAGGGACCCGCACCGGGGCGGCAGGCACTTCGCCGCCCTCGCCGTCGTCGAACTTGCAGTCATGGGCGCCGCTTCCGGGATGGCCGCGGCGCTTGCCCGAACGGAACCACCGCAAGCCGCCGCGTCCGGAGGACTGGACGCGGCGCTGCCCGGGCCGGACGCCTGGGAATACTTATCTCGGTGGGCCCCCGATCCGTTGTGGAGCCTGCTCTGCGGCTTCGCCGTTTTTGCGTATCTGGCGGGCGTGCGGCGCCTCCGGGCGGAGGGCAGGTCCTGGCCCGCCTACCGCACGCTGCTCTGGCTGGTGGGGCTGGCGGTCCTGGTCATGGTGACCAACGGAGGCGTCCACGTCTACCAGGGCTACCTCTTCAACGCCCACGTACTGACCCAGATGATGCTCACTGCCGTGGTGCCGCTGCTGCTCGTCCCGGCCGCCCCGCTGACCTTGGCCAGACTGACCGTCACCGCACGAACGGACGGCAGCACCTGGGTCAAAGAGTTCCTGGAACGATCCGTGCAACCCGTGCTGGCAGCGCTGCGCAGGGATCCGTCCCTGACAATCTTTGTCCTTGCTGCCTCACTCTTCACCATCTACTACACCCCTCTGCTTGAGTGGGCAGCCCAGGGACAAATCGGATACAGCCTCATGAGCGTGCTGGCCCTGCTGAGCGGCTGTCTCGTCACCGCAGCCCTTACCGGAACGCCAGACCCTGGCACCAGCAGCTCCCCACGAAACCGGCTTCCCGTCCTGGCTGGAATAGCAGGACTCTACGCTTTCGGCGGGTGGAAACTGGTAGAGCAGGCTCCGGCAATGGAACTGCCCTGGAACACCTCTGTTGGACGGCTCTGGGGGCCATCACCGGCTGCCGCGGCCGAAATGGGCGGCCCCATGATGTGGACCATAGCGGCGGTGGCGCTGGCCATCATCACCGCCACCGTGATCCGGCGAAATGACCCACATCCCGGAACCCCAAGCCAGGGGCCCGCCGGCAGCGCCGCCCCGGACCACCGCATGGACATGGCAAGTTAGCAAAAGTCGGCATACCGCTGGCAGGATCCATGCGAACCTACGCCATACCGGCTTTACTTCTGTCCCGTCAGCAGAGTGCCCTGGATCGACGTCAGGGGCACGGCCCCGAAGTCCCTGGAATCTATGGACACGCCGCGGTTATCCCCGAGCACAAAAACGCTTCCGGCCGGCACCGTCTCGGGTCCAAAGTAGGTGCCATCGATGCGGCTGTGGTCGACAAAAGGCTCAGCAATGGCGACGTCGTCGACGTATAGTTCCGAATCGCGGATGGCAACGCTCTGCCCTTCCCCCGCAACGACCCGCTTGATGGCCGTCCGGCCGTCAACCGGGCTGGTGAAGGCAACCACCACGCCGTTCCGGACCCAACCCGAAGCCGCAGCCGGCTTGTAGAGGAGTACAACGGCGCCCGTGGAGATGGTCGGCTCCATGCTGTCCGACGAAACAGTGACAGGTTCCACCAGCCAAGCGCGCGCGGCA
This sequence comes from Pseudarthrobacter sulfonivorans, assembly GCF_031454915.1. Lineage (GTDB taxonomy): Bacteria > Actinomycetota > Actinomycetes > Actinomycetales > Micrococcaceae > Arthrobacter > Arthrobacter sulfonivorans_C. The sequence continues at coordinate 52,829 of NZ_JAVDRS010000007.1, forward strand.
AGAACCACCAGGCCAGGTATCAACGCGAACACAACGACGCGGGGCCACCGTCCCTTGGTTAACCGCAGGTCCGGCCACGGCAGGCGGCGGCCCGGGAGCCGCCGCCTGCCGTGGCGCTTGACCTCTACCGTGTTCAATCCTCTGCTTCTTCGTCGTCCCATTCAGCTTTGGCCGCTGTCATGGGATCGTCCGGATCCACATCGGTTGCCTTGAGGCCTACCCGGAATTGGGCCATCATGTCGTGGTCCTCATGGGGCAGGTTGTGGCAGTGCATCATGTAAACGCCCTTGTGCGGCGTGAACTTCATCAGGAGCTTTACAGTCTCGTCTTCACCGACGTAAACCACGTCCTTCGGGCCGCGCTCGTAGGCGAAGGGCGCCCTTCCGTTGCGGCTGATGACCTGGAAATCCACCAGGTGGATGTGCAGCGGATGGAACCAGCCGCCCGACTTGTTTTCGATTTCCCAGATTTCCACCGAGTTGAGGGCGGGATCGGCAATGACTCTCTTGTACCCGCTGGCGATGACGTCCTGCCAGCTGTCGTCGTTGATGGTCCACAGGTTGGTGGTGTCGTTCCGCTTGACCCGGAATCTCCGTGTTTTCACGGATTGCGTTGTCTTAAGCGACATGGTTTCGCTGCCCACCAGCGTTGTGGGGATACGGTTCCAGGTCGGGTCCGCAGTGTCCACCGGCTCGTCCGTGACATCGAAGGCCATGATCCTGTTGGTGTAGTCGTAGTCCACGTTGTTTTTGTTGGACAGGTTCCGGAGCTCGATCCGCTGCCCCGTTTTGTACTTCCGGAAATCGATCAGGACCTCATACCGTTCCGCCCCGCCGTGGCGGTAGTTCGCAACGCTCTGCGCCACCGGAACCAGGCCGCCGTCGGTGCCCACCACCACCAGCGGATCGCCGGTACTGAGGGCAGGCCGCAGGGAGCGGGAGATGGAAGCGTTCAGGATCCGGAACCGGTACACGCGCTTCTGCACCTTCATGACGGGCCAGGGCTTGCCGTTAACCAGGATCACGTCGCCCCAAAGGCCCGAATGGCTGTTGTCGTCGTAGCCCAGGGCGCCGTTCGAGGCGAACATTGCATCACTGACGGTCAATGCCACGTCGTAGCGCCCCTGCGGAAGCAGCTGCCGTTCGATGGGATCGTGCATGTGGTACTGCGCCGCAAGGCCGGAATAGGCGTTCATGGCCGTGAAGTGGACACCATGATCGTGGTACCAGAGCGTGCGGGCCGGCTGGAAGTTGGGGTAGTGATAGTCCTTGTAGAACCCCGGGTGCGTGATGTCGCTGGCATAGCCGTCATACTGCGGCAGCGATGCGGACCCATGCAGGTGGGTGGACGTGGAGAGGGCGTGCCCGTCCAGCGCATGCGTGGCCGGAAGCTGGTTGCGCATCCTGATGACAGCTTTTGTGCCCTGGTCGAGGCTGATCGTGGGCCCGGGGAACAGCCCGTTGTAGCCAAGAATGGGGGTGCTCAGCCGCGGCAGGATATTGGCCATGGCGGCCTTCTGCGTCAAACGGTAGTAATTGACCGGCAATCCGTCCACGGGATCGGTGCCTTTTGAATAAGGCTCGAGGATTGGCGCCTGGACAAAGGATGCCTGGTATGGCCGGGGCATCTCCCCGTCACTGAGCCGGCTGGCCGACTTGGCCTCCACCGACCCCGTGGGCAACATGGCACCACCTGCTCCGAGGATTCCGAGCCCCCCGATCAACAGAACCTGACGGCGTGAAATTGTCACGATCGGTCTCCTTTTGTTCAGTACCCCGACACTGCCGCACCCAACTTGCAAATTTCCTGCGCAAGGCCCCCACTTCTTGGAGAAACCCTGAAAGCCGCAGTGAAAGCCCCTGAATTGGCAGACGGACTATTCGCCGCCCCGGTGATGTCCCTTACCGAGGGACAGCCCGGGTCCTCCTGGCAATTCCAGGGTCAGATCGATGGCCCGGTCCGGGAGCTCGAACACGAGCGTGGCGTTGATGCTTTCCCCTTGGCGCGCGGTCGCGGGAGCGGGAGAAAACCAGACTGCCTTCCACGTGCGGGTGCCCAGGGCCGAGACGGCGTACTCTGCCGGGTCGAAGGAAAGGCCGTCCACCTCCATTGCGGTCAGCTCCAGCAGTATGCGGACGCGATGCAGTTCGTCGCCGGGTGGATTGGCGAGCGCTGCGGAAGGTGTGGGGGGCATCCATCCATCGGCCTCGATAGGAATTACTCCGTGGATTCGTGCCAGACCGCCGGTGAGGCTCGCTGAGGCCCCCAACATGGCAGGAGGCGTCCGCGGCGCGGCTGTCAGGACGCTGGCCACCAGGGTCCCTACGAGGGCCAGCAAGATCGCCGGAACAAGAATCTTTGTGCGCTTAATCAATGCTGCGGATGCCATGCCGGCCAGTCTCCTGCCGGCTCCTAGGGAATCCCTTGGAGCCCGAAGCGCGAGCCTGGATGCAGGTTCCTGAGTAGGCCGAACAGCCAGCCGGTCCGGTCAGCCGCGGACACCGGCGGTCCGCGGTCATGGAGCTGTGCGGAGATGTGCCTCGAGGACGTAGGAGGTTTGTTCTGCGCGTTGCTTGATTCGCTGCAGATGGTCCACGGCAAGCTGAGGCAGGACAACAGACGGGGCAGCGACGCGGATGCCCTCACGCTGCGCCACCTCGAGGCCGTAGGCGAGACTCGCGAGGCGTCCGGCGCCCACCATCTGGCTGGCGCTCTTGAGGCTGAGGACCGCATCCATGGCGCCCACCGCATCGCCGGTAGTCAAAGTCAGACGCACACTTTCGATCCTCAGGGGCAAAGCGGTGATGAAGTTCTGCACAAACACCCTCCAGACCTCGAACTCATCGAGGTCCTCGCGCAACTTGTCCAACACTTTGTGGTCCAAGAGGGGCTGGGAGGTTTCCTCGGCCCCTATCAAGGGTGATGTCCCGGCGGGCCGGGACCAACTCATCTCGTGCAGCTGGGTTGTAGTAAGCATGCTTTGGACAGTACGGACCGGATATTGGGGGAACCCTGCGGGCCGACTTGTGGTTTCCTACTGTTCTCCTTGGACCGGTCCGTGACTCCGTCACTGCGGGCGGTCTGAACCCGGCAGGTCAGGTGTTTGGGTGCGCAGAGTCCATGGCGTGGCCGTCGCGAAGGCTTGCTTGGCATACAGCCGTGCGTCCCTCGACGTCACCGTGAACGGCAGCCGTAATGATCGCATGCGAAGAAGTGCGATGCCGGAAATGAGGAACCAGGCAATATTCGTGACCACGGACGGCCACGCTTCGTGGGCCGCACCGTTGGCACTGTTTGTTTGGACGCTGCTTGGGCTCCCCCTTCAGCCTGGTCTTCGTTGCTCAATCGCCATACATTTGGCTGGCTCGGAAGGTCTTCAACCCTGAATCTGCGGGCAGGACCTGCGCCGCGGCGTCGCCTGGTGACTCCTCGACTTGGAGGTAAGCATGGCCGGGGTCTCCCTGACCCTTCAGTCATCCTTTCCCAGCGCGGCCTGCTCTATGAGTTCTGTTAGCCATGGCCGGTGTGCACGGTGGAATGCCACTCCTCCGGGCAGTCCCTGCACGGAAGGTTCGGAACCCGTGATGTCGATGGTGATCCGGCTTCCCGCCATGGGCGCATTGGAGATGTGCAGGTCGCCATAGGAGTCCGGGAGTGCCGGGTCCATCCAGAACCCGCCGTGGGAAATATGGGCGTCGTACCGCATCAGGCTGGTCACCAGCATGATCGGTGTGGTCGCCGCCCAGGCCTGGGGGGAGCATGCGGTCGGATACGGCACGGGCTCAGCCACCTGGTCACGGCTGAAGCCGCAGAACAGTTCCGGGAGCCGGCCGTCGGTGTAATCGGCGGCCTCGAAGAGGGCGGTAGAGATTCGCTGTGCTTCCTCAACGAAACCGTAGCGCATCAGGCCGGCGGCGATGATCGCGTTGTCATGCGGCCAGACTGAACCGTTGTGGTAACTGGCGGGGTTGTAGGCGCCCATGTCGCTTGCGAGTGTCCGCACGCCCCAGCCACTGAACATTTCGGGGGACATGAGCCGTTCGGCCACCTGGGGCGCCTTGTCTTCATCGACAATGCCGTGCCACAGACATTGACCCATGTTGGAGGCGCACGCGTCGACTTGCCGCTTCTTGCCGTCGAGTGCGATGGCGAAGTAGCCGCGGTCAGGCATCCAGAACTCGTCGTTGAACTTTTTCTTCAACCGCGCCGCTTCGTCGGTGAGCCGGGCGGCCAAGGCCGGGTCGCCAGCGTCGTACGCCATCCATGCCCGGGACAAAAACGCGGTGTAGGCCAATGCCTGGACTTCGCACAGCGCGATTGGTGGCTCGGCCACGCGGCCGTCAGCGAAGTTGATACCGTCCCAGGAGTCCTTCCAGCCTTGGTTGATCAGGCCCTGTTCGTTGAGGCGCTCATACTCAACGAACCCGTCACCATCCTTGTCGCCATAATTCCTGACCCAGTCCAATGCGCGGTCGGCGTGGGGCAGCAGCGCAGCGATGGTGTCCTTGGCAAAGCCCCAGCGGCTAACCGACGCGAGGGTCATCACGAACTGCGGAGTCGCATCGACACTGCCGTAGTAAACGGACTTGCCGCCCAGGGAGAGCCCGCTGGAGACGCCGAGCCTGACCTCGTGCAGGATTTTGCCCGGTTCTTCCTCGCTCATTGGGTCCACCACGCTGCCTTGCCGGTCAGCCAGCGTCTGCAAGGTGCCGAGTGCCAACGAGGGGTCCACCGGCAGAGCCATTTCCGAGGCCCACAGCGAGTCCCGTCCGAAGATCGTCATGAACCAGGGCGCGCCGGCGGCCACCACCACCCGCTCCGGATGGGCCGGATCCTCGATGCGAAGCGCGCCCAGGTCGTCGTAGCTGCGGCGCAGGGTCCGTTCGATGGAACGGTTGCCCATGTGCAGTTTGGGAATCTTCGCTACCCACTCCTGGCGGCGACGGTCGCTGGGAGACATCTCACCACCAGCCGGACGAACGAACGACTCCACGCGTCCTGTGCCGTCGACGGTAGGCACCACGGTCAGCAAGGTACTCCAGTGTCCGTGCGGCGGGACCACCGCGTGATAGGTCAGGGCCTCTGGTGTGACGTCGGCGCCGCCGGCGTTGACCACCACGCCCTTCCGGACGTCCTGCCAGTTGGCCCGAATGGTCAATGAGTCGCCGTCTGATTGGCGGGACTCTTCCCAGAGCCGCTGGATGCGCGCCTCTTTTACCTCGAAGAGATCCGCGAAATCCGATCCGACGCTGAGGGTGACCATGCATTCGGCCTCGTCCGAGGAATAGTTCCGGATGGTGATCTCCTCCAGGATCCCGGCACCGACTTCCCGCAGGCGCTCCACGATCAGGGGGCTGTCCGCGTACCCATCAGAGCGGGGAACGCGGCCAATAAAAAGGGCCCGATAGGGTTCCTTCGTTGATGCGGTCAGCGGCTCCAGAGGCTGTCCATTGATTGCCAGGTTCCAGCGCGACAGGATCCGGGTGTCCTCATGGAAGACTCCATGCGGATGCTCCGGGTAAATGTCTCCATTGGCCAAGGAAATGCAGAAGGATGAACCCTCCACCAAAGTAACCGTGCCGGACCCCACGGGCCCTGCAGCTGTGTCAGCATTCCATCCAGCCATCCCGGCCTCCTTCAACGGCTCAAGACCGGGCGGCGGTATGCGGCTCTGAGCCGGACCGTCGATCGCCGCCCTACTCCGTTGGCTACGGTACGCCTGTGGACGCGCTTTGATAATAGGCACTGTGCCCGTCCGATATTGGGGCCCAGTGGCGGTCCGCGCAAGCTCTGTTATGGGCGTTGGAATAGCCCTTAGAGACTGGCCGCGGGAGGACCCGGACGATATGCTAAGCATGCTGATGAATTCTAGGTCTTCTCATCAGATCCGGTTCTACTCTCGAAGGAGACGTTATGAGCACGAAGGTGGAAAAACGCATTCTGGTGAACGTGCCGGTGAGCACCGCTTACAACCAGTGGACCCAGTTCGAAGAGTTTCCCCACTTCATGGGCGGAGTAAAAAGCGTAAAGCAGATCACTGACGACCGGCTCGAGTGGGTAGCGGAAATCGCTGGAGTCCGCAGGCAGTGGACCGCGAAAATCTTGGAACAGATCCCCGACCGCAAGGTTGCCTGGGCCGCCACGGAAGGTGCCACCAACGCCGGGGCAGTGGAGTTCGAAGACGTCGGAGGCGGCCAGACCTCGCTGCGGCTCACACTCGAATACGACCCCGAGGGCATCGTCGAAAAAATCGGCGATAAGCTGCACGTCGTTGACCGCCAGGCAGAAGCTGACCTGAAGCGCTTCAAAGAGTTCATCGAGGATGCCGGCTACGCCAGCGGCGCCTGGCGCGAAGCAGTCAATAAGGGCGCTTCCGTAGGCACTCCCGGTGTGGAAGATGCCGCAGCCTCACGCGGGGATTCGGGCAACGCCGGCATCTCCGGCAAGATGGCGGCGGGATTGGGAGTCGCAGCGGCCGCCGGCGCCGCCGCTGTTATGAGCTCCGGGACCAACAAGGATTCCGACGAGGCCCGCGCCGTCACCGTTACCCCTCCGGTCGAGCCGCTTAGAGTCGTGCCCACACCCGTACAGCATGTTCCCGCCGATTCAGTTGCCAGTACGACGGCGACGGGCGGCGGCCAGACAGGCGCTGGAGCCAGCTCCATGTCGGGCTCCGCAGCTGTCGGCACTGATCGCGCGCCGGGGCAGCCCTTCGATCAGACCAATGGCCTGGTGGACTTCGAGGGTGAATCGGACGGAACCGCTGAAGGGGAGATCCGCAGCGCGGCCGAGCGCCGCGAGGACAACGAACCCGGAACGATTCCTCCGCTGGGAGGCAACGTCCAGCGTTGAACAAACGCACGGATTCTGTCCGCGCAAAGGGCCCTGCCCCCCGCACTGCTAATGCGGGGGGGGCAGGGCCGCTCTCATCTCTGCATAATTCTCGGCCGTCGGCCAGCGTCGTACGGATTCAGCAGCTCCACGAGCATGGCGATCAGCGCCGCGGGGATCAGGAAGTACCCGGCCAGAACGCCCCAGGTGCCATCATCAAACTGCAGCGCCAGCCCGCCAACCACCACCGCGGGCAGGGCGGTCAGGACGGTTACCCATCGCGGTCCCCGCCGGAGCCACGCCCACACGGCGGCACCGGCAAACGCAAGGGATCCGAGCAACACCAGCCGGTGCCCCACCGCATAGGTGGGCGGCTCAATAAGGAACGTAAACACGTCGGCCAGCCCGCAGGCCAGCACCGCCGCCGCAACCAGCACCAGGAGGGCCCACAACCCCTCGCGCCACCGGATCAGGCTCATGGACTGAAGGTATCCCATCCCGCCGTCGGAGGTTCCTGATAGGAAGCCCCCACGCGAGGTGAACTCCAGCGCGGGGGCTTCCAGGCTTCGTTGGGGGGAACCGAAACCGAAATCAATCTACCGTTCCATCACGGGCGCATGGGCCGGGGAGTGCCGGTTCACCGAAATCTTGAGTGAACCTTGAGCCGGCCGAGTGTGGCCCGCTAACGGCGCGGCCACACTCCTCCGGAGGAGCATCAGTGGTGGCTGATGCCCAGCGGCCGGCCCTTGGTCTCCTTGGCGAGCAGGACACCTATCGAGGAGATCACGCAGAGGATCATGATGTAGATGCCGATGGATCCGGTCCACCCGGTGCTCTGCAGCAGGGTCTCAGCAATAGTGGCCGCGAAGGCACCACCAAGGATGGCGCCGAACGCGTACCCGATGGAGATCCCCGAGTAGCGCACGTTGGCGGGGAACATTTCGGCGTACATGGCAGACATCGGGCCGTAGGAGAGGCCGAGTCCGATGGTCAGGACAAACAGGGCCACGCCGTAGAGCATGATGTTCTTGGTGTCGATCAGGGCGAACATTGGGATCATCCACACAAAAACGATTGCGTAGCCGGTGAGGAACGTTTTGACTCGGCCGATCTTGTCCGAGAGCCAACCCCCCACCAGGGTGAAGACCAGCCAGCCAAAGGACGCGAGCGTGGTGGCGAGCAGGATTTCCGGCACCGGCATCTTCAACGCTCTGGTGGCGTAGGAGATGAAGAAGGCAATCAAGAGGTAGCCGGCAGCGTTGTTGCCGATGAAGATCATGGTCGAGTACAGAACGGGCAGCTTGTGATTCCGAATGAGCACGCCAAGCGGCGCCTTGCTTTCTTCCTTGCGGGCAGCCATCTCCTTGAAGACCGGGCTTTCGGCGACGGCGCGGCGGATGAGGTAGCCCACCACGATCAGCACGATGGACAGCAGGAACGGCACCCGCCATCCCCACGAGGCGAAGTCCTCCTTCGACATGTTCGAGTTGAGTACGAACAGCAGGCCCGTGGCGAGAATCATGCCGATCGGAACACCGATCTGTGGGTACGCGCCGAACAGGCCGCGCTTGCTCTTGGGCGCGTGCTCCACGGCCATCAGTGCCGCGCCACCCCATTCACCTCCGGCTGAGAAGCCCTGGATGATGCGGAGGAGGATCAGCAGGACCGGAGCCCAGAAGCCGATTTGTGCGTAGGTGGGCAGCATGCCGATCAGTGCCGTGGCGGCACCCATCATGATGAGTGTGAAGACCAGCATGGCCTTGCGGCCGAGGCGGTCACCGAGGTGGCCCGCGACGATGGCGCCGAGCGGCCGGAACAGGAAGCTGATGCCGATCAGTGCGAAGGACAGGATCTGCGCCAGGCCGGGGTTCGAGGCCTGAAGCGGTGTGAGGAACAGCGGCGACAGCAGCGTCCCCGTCAGCTGGGCAAAGATGAAGAAGTCGTACCACTCGATGGTGGTGCCAACGAGGGTCCCTGCAAGGACTTTTCGTTCCTCGTGCTTGCTGCTGGGGCCCATCTCAGAATCGACGCGTGAAGTTGCGGTCATTGGAACTCCGTGGCTGGGGGCAGCGCTGCTGCCAAGGGGTGGTATCAAGCTATTTACTGATCGAACGTTCAGTTATTTCAAGATAGTACTACTAATGTGCCGTGGAACACATCAAAAAAATTTCGCGCTTGGGCCGGCGCCCTAACGTTAATACGCGCTAGCGCGAGGCCGTCCCGTTGAATACCGGTGTGCGCTTCTCCTGGAACGCGCGGAAGCCTTCGGCGTAGTCGTCGCTCTTGCAGAGCCGCGCCTGCTCGGCGTTCTCCTCTGCCATGGCGTCCCAGAGGCCCAGCCGCTGGTCGCGGATGTGCGCAACCAGCTCCTTGCTCGCGGTGAACGCCCCTGTGGCGCCCGCGGCCACCCTGGACACAATCTCCCGCGTGCTCGGCAGGAGGTCATCGGCTGGCATGGCACGGCTGAACATCCCCCGCGCCACGGCTTCGGTCCCCGACATCAGCTCGGCTGTGTAGATCAGGTCCAGCGTCCGGTGCATGCCCAGCCGCTCGGTGAAGTACCAGTGCCCGCCGGAATCCAGTGTGGCCCCCAGCTTGGCGAACGGCGAACCGAACTTGGCGTTCTCCGCCACGTACACCACGTCGGTGGCCAGCAGCAGGCCCAGCCCCACGCCCAGGCAGGCACCCTGCGCTGCGGCGAACGTCGGCGCCGGGAACGCACTCATCTTCTTCAGCAAAGGCTGCACCAGCCCGCCCAAATAGGCTTCGGCGTCGTCGCTCTCCGGGGTCACGTTTTGGATGTCCCTCCCCGCGCAGAACGCACGGCCCTCTCCCCTGAGGAGCAGCGCCCGCACCTCACCGCGCGAGGCGGCGGCAGCGGCGTCGTCGTACGCCTGTGCTAAATCCGCGAGCGCCTGCTCATCCAGCGAATTCAGTTTGTGCGGGGCATCCAGGACCACTTCGGCGACGTTGTTGGCGATGGAGAGGGAGATCATGTGTCCTTCTTTCCGGGTTTCGACGATTTCGACAAGCTCGACCACCGATCAGACGTCGAAGTCGACCGTGACTTCCTTGCTGGTCGGGTGGCTCTGGCAGGTCAGTACGTAGCCCCGGTCCAGTTCATCCTGCTCCAGCGCGTAGTTCTCGTCCATGGTCACGCTGCCGGTGACCACCTTGGCCCGGCAGGTGCCGCATACTCCCCCGGCGCACGCGAACGGCACATCCGGGCGGACGCGCAGTGCGGCGTTGAGGATGGACTCGCGGGCGTGGGTGGGGCTGGCCACCTCACCCTGCAGGCCGTCGAGCTTGAACGTGATCTTGTACGTCTCCTTGGATTCGTCCACCAGCACCGGCCGGCCGGCGTTACCCTCCGGCCTGTCCGGCTTGCCCGAGGTGAACAGCTCAAACCGGATGGTGTCCGGACTGACACCGCGCTCGGCCAGGGTGTCCCGGCACAGCTGCACCAGCTCGAACGGCCCGCAGAGGAACCACTCGTCCACATCGTCCGCGTGGATGGCGGTGCCCAGCAGCTGCTGGAGCTTTTGGGCATCGATCCGGCCGGACAGCAACGGTGCGATCCGCTGTTCGCGGGACAGCACGTGGTGGATGGCCAGCCGCTGCGGGTACTTGTCCTTCAGGTCCGCCAGTTCTTCCAGGAACATCACGTCCATGGCGGCCTTGTTGGCGTAGATCAGGTCGAACCGGCTCTCCGGGTTGGCCCCCAGCAGCGTGCGGGCGATCGCGATCACGGGGGTGATGCCCGAGCCCGCGGCGATGGCAACGAAACTGGCCTCACCGGTCGAAGCGATTTCCCCTGCCAGTTCCTCCGGGTGGTTCATGGAGTTCATCCGGTTCTGCTCCACCGCTTTACCGTCCCTGCCGTGCTTGGACACAAACGCGCCCATGGGGCTCATGACGTCCAGGGTGTCCCCGGCCTTCAGCTCGGCGTTGGCCCAGGTGGAGAACAGCCCGCCCAGGTCCTGCTTCACGGCCACGCGGATTTCGCTGCTGCCGTCCGCGAAGCTGCGCGGCTCGGCACAAATGGAGTAGCTGCGGCGCACCTCACGTACTTCGCCGGTCTCATCCGGCAGTTTGGTGCGCAGGGCCACGTACTGGCCGGGCAGGTAGTCGAACTGGCCGGCGAGCTCTGCCGGAACATGGAAGGTGACTTCAATGGCGTCCTCGGTGAGCCGACGCACCTCTTTGACGGCGAGGGTGTGGAAGGACGGACGACGGCGGCCGGTGGCCTGCGCCGATTCGGCGGCGGTCTGGCGGACAACAGGCATGGGGCTTCCTTACAGGACTTTGAAGTAGTCGAACGGTTCCTTGCAGTCCTGGCACACGTACAGGGCTTTGCAGGAGGTGGAACCGAAACGGGTGAGTTCCTTGGTGTTCAGGCTGGAGCACTGCGGGCATTTCACGGCCATGGTCAGCCGGATGGGACCCGCGTGCCGGGCGGCGTTGGACATGCCCGACGGCGGCGCGATGCCGTACTCCCGCAGCTTCGCCTTGCCTGCCTCGGTCATCCAGTCGGTGGTCCAGGCCGGGGCGAGGACCAGGTCCACGTGGACGCTGGGGTAGCCCGCCTCGGCGAAGGCGGCCTTCAGGTCGTCGCGGATGGCGTCCACGGCCGGGCAGCCCGAGTACGTGGGGGTGATGGTGACGCAGACCGCGGGAACCAGCCCGCCGTCGTCCTTGTTGTGTTCCTCCGTCACCCTGACGTCCCGCAGGATGCCCAGGTCCTCGATGGTGAGGACGGGGATTTCCGGATCGCAGACTGTGGCGGCGATGGCCCAGGCCTGCTGCCGGGCGGTGACGTTTTCCGTGATCACGGCCGTCACCAGCTTGCTCCGGGATGCTCGCGGGCCAGCACCTGCATCTCGGCGAGGACGTAGCCGAGGTGCTCAGAGTGCTTGCCCTGCCTGCCGCCGCCGGGGGCCGTCGGAACGTCCGGCACGTCCAGTTCCGCCTCAGCCAGGACCTCCCCGGTGAGCCGGTCAAAGCCTTCCCGGATGGAGGAAGGCACGACGGCGGCGCCAGACTCCGCGAGGCGGTTCACCAGGGCGTCGTCCTCGAAAAGTTCGCCGACGTAGGGCCAGACGAGCTTGAAGCCGTGGATCATCCGACGGCGCGACTCGTCCGTGCCGCCGGCCAGGCGCAGGACCCACTGGGCGCTGTGGTCCCGGTGGTAGTCCACTTCCTTCACGGCCTTGGCAGCGATGGCAGCCAGGGTGGCGTCCGTGGATTCGGTAAGCCGGCGGTACAGCTCGAACTGGTAGTAGCTCACCACGAACTGCCGGGCGATGGTGGCCGCGAAGTCGCCGTTGGGCTGCTCGAAAATGTGGGCGGACCGGAACTCGTGTTCGCGGCGGAAGTAGGCCAGGTCATCCTCGGACTTCACGGCGCCATTTTCTCCCAGCGCACCGCCGGCGTAGGTGAGGAAGCTGCGGGCATGGCCCAGCTGGTCCAGGGCGATGTTGCCCAGGGCCACGTCCTCCTCCAGCTCGGGAGCCCGGGAGATCCAGTGACCCAGGCGCTGGGCCAGGATCAGGGCGTCGTCGCCGAGTCGCAGCGCGTACTCGGCCACGTCCTCCGTGGGTTTCGCGAGGCCGGTGCGGACTTCGAGGGCGATGTCCTCCGGGCGCAGGGCATTGCCCGGGGTGATCCGGGTGGCGCTGGCGTTGCTGTCGCCGCTTCCCGAGGGGGCAGCCACACCGGTGGAGATGTCACCGTGGCCGTGGGTCTCTTCTGCTTCGGTGTGCGTTCCGGGGGTGCTCACAGGTGCTTTACCCCTTCGCTCTTGGTGTAGTAGGTGGCGTGCCGGTAGTCCTTGCCCTGCGGGGACTCGAAGAAGGAGCCTTTGGAGTCCGGGTCGCTGGCGGCGATGGCGTCGGCGGGGACCACCCAGATGGACACACCCTCATTGCGGCGGGTATAGAGGTCGCGGGCGTTGCGCAGGGCCATGGCGGCGTCCGGTGCGTGCAGTGAGCCGGCGTGGACATGGCTCAGGCCGCGGCTGGACCTTACAAACACTTCCCAGAGGCCCCAGGCGTTGTGGGGCTCGGTGGGCTCAACCTCCGGGGAAGCTTTTTCCGCGCTGCGGTTGATTTCGGTGGCCGAGCTGGCCGGGACTTCCGGGTTGCCATGGGGGCTCATGCTGCGTATTCCTTCGTCGTCATTGACTGTTTTGCCTGCTGTTTGTCCGCATACGCGGCCGCTGCCTCGCGGACCCAGGCGCCGTCGTCGTGCGCCTCCCTGCGGCGCTCAAGGCGCTGGGAGTTGCAGGGGCCGCGGCCCGCCAGGACCTCGTGGAACTCGTCCCAGTCGAGCGGGCCGTGCTCCCACTTCTTCGTGTCCTCGTTGAAGCGGATGTCCTTGTCCGGCAGGTTGAGCTCCAGGACCTTGACTTGCTCCATCATCATGCCGACGAAGCGGTTGCGGAGCTCGTCATTACTGAAACGCTTGATGTTCCAGGCCATGGACTGCTTGGAGTTGGGCGAATCGTCATCCGGCGGGCCGAACATCATCAGAGCCGGGGCGTACCAGCGGTTCACGGCGTCCTGGGCCATCTGCTTCTGCTCGGGCGTACCGTGCGAGAGTTCCAGCAGGATCTCGAAACCCTGGCGCTGGTGGAACGATTCTTCCTTGCAGACCCGGACCATCGCCCGGCCGTAGGGGCCGTACGAGGCGCGGCACAGCGGCACCTGGTTGCAGATGGCGGCGCCGTCCACCATCCAGCCGATGGCGCCCATGTCCGCCCAGGTGCGTGCCGGGTAGTTAAAGATGGATGAGTAGCGGGCCTTGCCGGCGATCAGAGCGTCCATCATCTCGTCGCGGGACTGGCCCAGCGTCTCGGCGGCCGAGTAGAGGTACAGCCCATGGCCGGCCTCGTCCTGGACCTTGGCCATCAGGATGGCCTTGCGCTTGAGGCTCGGCGCGCGCGAAATCCAGTTGGCTTCCGGCTGCATCCCGATGATTTCCGAGTGCGCGTGCTGGGAGATCTGGCGCAGCAGGGTCTTCCGGTACGCCGCCGGCATCCAGTCCTTGGGTTCGATCCGGGAGTCGTCGGCCATCACGCGGTCAAAGTTTGCCTGGCCCTCGGCATCGCGCCGGGCAGCGGCTTCCAGTTCTTCCGGGGACAGCTCAGCGGTCACTGACTGCAGATTCTGCACTGCCATGGTTGCTCCTAATGCAAAGGCCTTCACGGGGCGAATTGTTTACCGACCGTTCGTTCAGTATATGGGCCGATGGGGGATGAGGGCAAGGCCGCTGAACGTTTAGTTCAGCCCTTTGCCACGAGGGTGAGGACGTCGTAGGTGGCCACGATTTCGTCGTTCTGGTTGGTCAGGACGGCGTCCCAGGCCACCTCGCCGTACTCGTCGGTTTCGCGCGGGGTGATCTTCTTGGCCGTGAGGGTGACCCGAATGGAGTCCCCCGCGGCCACGGGCGTGATGAACCGCAGGTTCTCCAGCCCGTAGTTGGCCAGGACCGGGCCCGGCGCAGGCTCCACGAACAGCCCCGCACCCCAGGCCAGCAGCAGGTAGCCGTGCGCCACAATGCCCGGGAAGAACGGGTTGGCCTCCGCCGCTTCCTGGTTGGTGTGCGCGTAAAAGGTGTCGCCGGTGGTGCGGGCGAAGGCTGCGATGTCCTCAAGGCTGACCTGGCGCAGGTCGGAGCGGACGGCGTCGCCGATGTGCAGCGTCTCGAGCGACTTGCGGAACGGGTGCGTGCCTTCGGTCTCCGCCGTGAAGTTACGGTCCGCACCGGCATGCCAGACGCCCGTGACGGCGGTCAGCATGTTGGGTGAGCCCTGGATGGCGGTGCGCTGCATGTGGTGCAGGACCGAGCGGATGCCGCCCAGTTCCTCGCCGCCGCCGGCCCGGCCGGGTCCGCCGTGGACCAGGTGCGGGACCGGGGAGCCGTGGCCGGTGGAGCTGCGGGCGTCCTCGCGGTTGAGCATCAGGACGCGGCCGTGATGCGCCGCGATCCCGGTGACGAGCGCCTGGGCTGCGGCAGGATCGTTCGTGCAGACTGTGGCAACGAGTGAGCCGCCACCCCGGGCGGCGAGGCGGACGGCGTCGGGAATGTCCGTGTAGCCGATCACCGACGCGACGGGACCGAACGCCTCCAGCGAGTGGATCGCCTCAGATTCAGGGTCATTCCAGCCCAGGACAACGGGAGACATAAAGGCACCCTCCGCCACTACGCCGGTGGTTCCGTCCGCGGAGGTGACCGACGGCGAATCGAGCGTTCCGTACGCAAGCTCACCGCCGGCGTCGAGCATGGACTGCACGGCGGCGCGGACGTCGGCGAGCTGCTCCAGGGACGCCAGGGCGCCCATGGTGACACCGTCGGCGCGCGGGTCACCGAGGACCACACGCTCCTGGATGCGTTTGCCGACGGCGGCAATCACCGCCGGGACCAGCTCCTGCGGGACGATGGCGCGGCGGATGGACGTGCACTTCTGGCCGGCCTTGACGGTCATCTCGGTGACCACGGACTTAACGAAGGCGTCGAACTCCGGCGTGCCCTCCACCGCATCGGGGCCCAGGATTGCGGCGTTAAGGGAGTCCGTTTCCGAGGTGAACCGGACTCCGCCTTCCACCACGTTGCGGTGCGACTTCAGGGACAGCGCAGTGGAGGCGGAGCCGGTGAACGCCACGAGGTCGCGGTAGTCCAGCACGTCGAGGAGGCCGCGGACGGAGCCGGAAATCAGCTGCAGCGAGCCGGCGGGCAGGATGTTGGATTCGATGATCGCCTTCACCACGGCAGCGGCCACATAGCCGGTGGGGGTGGCGGGTTTGACGATGGTGGGCACGCCGGCGATGAACGCGGGGGCGAGCTTCTCCAGCATGCCCCACACCGGGAAGTTGAACGCGTTGATCTGAACGGCGACACCCGGGATGCGCGTGTAGATGTGCTCACCGGCAAACGAACCGTCCTTGGACAGCACCTCCATGGGCCCGTCCACCACCACCTGGGAGTTGGGCAGCTCGCGCCGGCCCTTGGAGCCGAAGGTGAACAGCACACCGATGCCGCCGTCGATGTCGATCATCGAATCGACCTTGGTGGCGCCGGTCTGGGCCGAGAACGTGTAGAAGTGCTCACGGCGGGCGTTCAGGTACTGCGCCAGTTCCTTGAGCTTGAGCGCGCGCTGGTGAAAGGTCAGCTTGCCCAGTTCAGCCTGGCCGGTGGTGCGGCCGTACTCCACGACGGCGGCGAGGTCCAGGCCGTCGGCGCTTACCCTGGCGAGCACTTCGCCGGTGCTCGCATCCCGCACGGGGACGGCGGAAGCTGCCGATCCAGCGTCGGGCGTCCACCACGAATCCTGCACAAAGCTGGGAACGGTCTCGACGGTATTGACGGTGGCTTCAGCTGTTGCGGTGGTGGTCATCGTTGACGGGTCCTTCCAACACGGGGACAAAACGGTAGAGGCCAGATCATTTACTGACCGTCCGTTCGGTAATATAACTACAGTACATGAATGATCCGTGCTGCACACTGAAAAGATCAATGCCCCACCAAGGAGAGCCCATGAACGCCCCATCCCAGAAAAGCTCCGAATTGGCCCCGGAACTTACCGAACCCGTGCTCTGGAAAATCACCCTGGGCGAGCTCGACGAGAAGATGGGCGTGAAGATCGTGGAGGAATCGGTGGAACGGGTGGTGGCCACCATGCCCGTGGAGGGAAACCGGCAGTCGTTCGGGCTGCTGCACGGCGGCGCTTCCCTTGCCGTCGGCGAGGCGGTAGGCTCCTGGGCCGCCGTCATCCACGCCAGCACCCTGGGCAAAACCGCCGTGGGCGTCGACGTTTCCGCCACCCACCACCGCTCCGCCCGCGAAGGCCTGATCACCATCACGGCCACGCCCATCCACCTCGGCGGCACGCTGACCACCCACGAGGTGCTGATCACCAACGAGGCCGGCCAGCGGCTCTGCACCCTCCGCATCACCAACCTGCTGATGAAGCGGAAGCATTAGCGGCACCCTTGACACCGGCACCCCATTTGGGATTACCTAATGAACATTCGGTAAATAAAGCTGGAGGCAATGACGCATGACTGAAGCAGCCCTCTCCGGGACCACCCACCCCATCCTGGAAAACGACTACGCCTCCGAATGGATGGGCATCGAAGTCCTCGCCGTCACCGACGGCCACGCCACCATCCGCATGACCCTCCGGCAGGAAATGCTCAACGGCTTCGGCATGGCACACGGGGGAATGATCTTCGCCTTCGCCGATACCGCCTTCGCCCTCGCCTGCAACCCGGTGAACCCGGGCCCCGGGGACGCGGACAGCATCACCGTGGCCGCCGGCGTCGACATCAACTTCCTCAAGCCGGCCTACCGCGGCCAGGTCATCACCGCCGTCGCGGACCGCCGTTCCAGCGCAGGCCGCAGCGGGCTGTACGACATCCAGATTTTCGCTGCCGATCCGGGCGCGCAGACTGGCTCACCGCCCAGTTCCGGCCAGCCGGGTGAACTCATCGCCGAGTTCCGCGGACGCAGCCGGACCATCCCCAAGAAGTAGGAAACCATGACCCTCCATGCCCCCGAAACACCCACCCCGCAGGCAACCAGCGCGGGCAGCGACGCCGTGCTGGACCCCGAAGAGACCATGTCCCGCGACGAGCTGGAGGCACTCCAGCTCAGCCGCCTGCAGCACACCGTGGCGTACGCCTACGAGCGCGTGCCCCTGTACAAGCGCAAATTCGACGACGCCGGCATCCACCCCGCCGACCTCCGCGAACTCAGCGACCTGGGCAACTTCCCCTTCACCACCAAGGATGACCTGCGCGCGGAGTACCCGTTCGGCATGTTCGCCGTGCCGCAGTCCGAAGTAGCCCGCGTGCACGCCAGCTCCGGCACCACGGGCCGGCCCACCGTCGTCGGCTACACCAAGCAGGACCTGGCCGACTGGGCCAAACTGGTGGCCCGTTCGCTGCGTGCGTCCGGTGTCCGCCCCGGCATGAAAGTCCACAACGCCTACGGGTACGGCCTGTTCACCGGCGGCCTGGGTGCCCACGCCGGCGCCGAAGCGCTGGGCTGCACGGTGATCCCTATCTCCGGCGGGCAGACCGAACGCCAGATCCAGCTCATCCAGGACTTCAAGCCGGACGCCATCCTGGCCACGCCCACGTACCTGCTGACCATCGCGGATGCCATGGCCCACATGGGGATCGACCCCACCTCTACGTCCCTGAAGTTCGCGGTGCTCGGCGCTGAACCCTGGACCGAGGAGATGCGGCACGAACTCGAAGTCACCATGAACATCAAGGCCTGCGACATCTACGGCCTCTCCGAGGTGATGGGCCCGGGCGTCGCCGGCGAGGCAGTGGAGACCCAGGACGGCAGCCACATCTGGGAGGACCACTTCCGCCCCGAGATCATCGACGCCTTCAACCCCGTGGTGGGCAAGGAAAACGTCCTGCGCGACGGCGAACACGGCGAACTTGTCTTCACCTCGCTCACCAAGGAAGCACTGCCCATCATCCGGTACCGCACCAAGGACCTCACCCGGCTCCTTCCCGGCACGGCCCGCCCCGCGCACCGCCGGATGGGCCGCATCACCGGCCGCAGCGATGACATGATCATCCTGCGCGGCGTGAACGTCTTCCCGTCCCAGATCGAGGAGATCGCGCTGCGGATCCCCGAGCTCAGCCCGCACTTCCAGCTGGAACTCACCCGCCCCGAGGGCCAGCGCATGGACCAGATGACCGTCAAGATCGAACGCCGCGACACCGTATCGGCTGAACAAAGCACGACGGCGGCGCGCACCTTGCAGGAGCAGATCAAAATCCATGTGGGTTCTTCGTGCAGGGTGGACGTGGTGGAGCCCGGGGCCCTTGAACGGTCCAACGGCAAGCTGCGCCGCATTTACGACATGCGGCCCAAGCAGTGAACCGCATGGCGGGCGGCCGCCCGGCTGCACCGCCAACCCGGCGCCGCCTGACCGACCGTTCGTGAGAAACTAGGCACCATGCCCAGCACCACTGATACAGCCAGCACTGCCGCCGCCAAGCGCGGCCGCCCCGGTTACGACCAGCAGTCCGTGCTGCTCATCGCCGTCGACGTCTTCAACCGGCACGGCTATGACGCCACCTCCATGGGCATCCTGGCCGAAAACCTGGGCATCTCCAAGTCCGCCATCTACCACCACGTGCCGTCCAAGGGCGACCTCCTCAAGCTCGCCCTGGACCACGCACTGGGCGGCCTGGAGGCCATCCTGGAGCAGCCCGAGGCCATGTCCGGGCCGGCCGATGCACGGCTCGAGTTTGTGCTGCGGCAGACGGTGGCGGTGCTGGTGGAGCGCCTGCCGTTTGTCACCCTGCTCCTGCGGCTGCGCGGCAACACAGAGATCGAACGCGATGCCCTGGAACGCCGCCGCGCCTTCGACCACGAGGTGGCGGGGCTCATCTCCGCCGCCCGCGACGAAGGATCGCTGCGGCAGGATATCGACCCGCGCACGGTGACGCGCCTGCTGTTCGGCACCATCAACTCGATCGTGGAATGGTACAAGCCGGGCGGCTCCCTCTCGCCCGAAAAACTGGCCGACGACGTCATCACCATCGCGTTCGACGGACTCCACGCGCCCCGCTAGCGTTTCACCTCTTCCCGAGGTTGACCTCCACGGCAGGGCGTGCCATCTTTATAGAACGAACGGTCGGTAAATAATTCTTAGCCGGCCCACTTCCCTGCTGAAAAGGATTTGTTCTTATGGTTGAGGCTTTTCTTGTTGGCGGCGTCCGGACGCCGGTGGGCCGATATGGCGGAGCACTGTCGGCGGTCCGCCCGGATGACCTGGCCGCGCTGGTGATCCGCGAAGCAGTCTCCCGCGCAGGACTTGATCCGGACAGCATCGAGGAAGTCATCCTCGGGAATGCCAACGGCGCCGGCGAGGAAAACCGCAACGTCGCCCGCATGGCCACCCTGCTGGCAGGCCTTCCCCTCCACATCCCCGGCATCACGGTCAACCGGCTGTGCGCGTCGGGGCTGAGCGCCATCATCCAGGCCAGCCACATGATCAAGTCCGGCGCTGCGGATGTGGTGATCGCCGGGGGCGTCGAGTCCATGAGCAGGGCGCCGTGGGTCCAGGAAAAGCCGGCCACCGCCTTCGCCAAGCCCGGCCAGATCTTCGATACCTCCATCGGCTGGCGGTTCGCCAACCCCAAGTTCCAAAAGGGTGAGCTGGCACGCGATGGCAAGATGACGTACTCCATGCCCGAAACCGCGGAAGAAGTAGCCCGCGTGGACGGCATCTCCCGCGAGGACGCTGACGCCTTTGCCGTCCGGTCCCACGAACGATCGCTGGCAGCCATCGAGGCCGGACGGTTCGCGGACGAAATCGTCCCCGTGACCGTCAAATCCCGGAAGTCCGAAACCGTGGTGGACACGGATGAGGGCCCCCGCGCCGGCACCACCATGGACGTCCTCGCCGGCCTGCGCCCCGTGGTTGCGGGAGGATCGGTGGTCACGGCCGGCAACTCCTCCACCCTGAACGACGGCGCCTCCGCCATCATCGTCGCGTCCGAAGCAGCCATCGAACGGCTTGGCCTGACCCCACGTGCCCGCATCATCGACGGCGCGTCGGCCGGCTGTGAACCCGAGATCATGGGCATCGGCCCCGTGCCCGCTACGCAGAAAATCCTCAAGCGGAGCGGCCTCAGCGTGGGTGACCTTGGAGCCGTCGAGCTTAACGAAGCGTTCGCCACGCAGTCCCTGGCGTGCATGCGCCGGCTGGGCCTCGATCCGGAGATTGTCAACAACGACGGCGGAGCCATCAGCTTGGGGCATCCGCTCGGTTCCAGCGGATCACGGATCGCCATCACCTTGCTGGGGCGGATGGAACGCGAGGACGCCAAACTCGGCCTCGCCACCATGTGCATCGGCGTGGGCCAGGGCACCGCCATGCTGCTGGAGCGCGTGTAATGGCCGCCCCGGACCTCGCCAACGAACACTTCGGCGCCCTCCTCGTCGAGGAGCGTGAGGACCGCGTGGTGGTCCTCCTCAACCGCCCGGAAGTCCGGAACGCCATCGACCAGCAAATGGTGGACGAACTGCACGTGGTCTGTGCCGCGCTGGAGCAGAACCCGAAAGTCCTGATCATCGCCGGCGTGGACGGGGTCTTCGCATCCGGAGCTGACATTGCCCAGCTCCGCGAGCGCCGCCGTGACGACGCGCTGCTGGGCATCAACTCCACCATCTTCGTGCGGATCGCCAAGCTGCCCATGCCCGTCATCGCCGCACTTGATGGCTACTGCCTGGGTGGCGGTGCCGAACTCGCTTACGCCGCGGACTTCCGGATCGGAACGCCCAGCGTGCGGATCGGCAACCCCGAAACCGGGCTGGGCATCCTGGCCGCGGCCGGAGCGAGCTGGCGGCTGAAGGAACTGGTGGGCGAACCGCTGGCCAAGCAGATCCTGCTCGCAGGCCTGGTGCTCCGGGCCGAGGATGCCCTGGCCGCCAACCTCATCACGGAAATCCATGAGGCACCCGAGCTGATGGACGCCGCCCACAACCTCGCGGACAGGATCGGCCGGCAGGACCTGCTGGCCGTGCGCATCACCAAGTCTGTATTCCATGCCCCGGCCGAGGCGCATCCGCTGATCGACCAGCTGGCGCAGGGAATCCTCTTTGAGTCCCAGGCCAAGTTCGACCGCATGCAGGCTTTCCTGGACAAAAAGGCAGACAAGAAGACAGAGAAGAAACAGCCATGACGAATCCCAACCTTCCTTCCACCGTCGGCGTCCTCGGCGGCGGCCGCATGGGCGCGGGAATCGCCCACGCCTTCCTCATCAATGGCGCGAACGTCCTTGTGGTGGAGCGCGATGAGGAGTCTGCCGAAGCCGCCCGGGAACGGGTGGAATCCGCGGCCGCCAAGAGCATCGAACGCGGTGCCACCGACGCCAACCTGGACGAGATGGTGTCCCGGCTCGCGGTCACGGTGGACTACGACGATTTCAAGGACCGCCAACTGGTGGTGGAGGCCGTCCCCGAGGACTGGGACCTGAAGGTCACCTCCCTCCGGGGGATCGAGGAGCGCCTGGCCGAGGACGCATACCTGGCGTCCAACACGTCATCCCTGTCGGTCAACGGCCTGGCGCGGGAGTTGAAGCGGCCGCAGAACTTCCTCGGCCTGCACTTCTTCAACCCTGTCCCCGCCTCCACCCTCATTGAGGTGGTACTCGGCGAGCAAACGTCCCCGGACCTGGCTGCGGCGGCGAGAAGGTGGGTTGAGGCACTCGGCAAGACCGCCGTCGTCGTCAACGATGCACCTGGCTTTGCCTCCTCACGGCTGGGCGTGGCCATCGCGCTGGAGGCGATGCGCATGGTGGAGGAGGGCGTGGCGTCAGCGGAGGACATCGACGCCGCCATGGTCCTTGGCTACAAGCACCCCACGGGCCCGCTGAGGACCACGGACATTGTGGGCCTGGACGTGCGGCTGGGTATCGCCGAATACCTGCATTCCACGCTCGGTGACCGGTTCGCCCCGCCGCAGATCCTCAGGGACAAGGTGGCCCGCGGCGAGCTGGGCCGCAAGAGCGGCAAGGGATTCTTCGACTGGTCCTGAGCCAGTCCAGCCGCGTCATCCTGCCGGCCGCAGCGACGTGATCATCCGCCTGATGTCCTGGTACTCATCCGTTTCGGCGTACTTTTTGGCCTGCTCCAGGTAGGGCAGGGACTCGGCTCCCGGTGTCACGTTGTTGTCGGGGCTGTAGAACGCTCCGAACATCGCAGCAGTGGGCGGCCAGGTGAAGAAGTGGAAGATGGGGCAGGCCGAGGCGCCGGTGGGCAGCTGGCTGGTTTGGATGCCGTAGGCCGCTGCCGGGGTGTCGGCCGGACCTGGCGTCGCGTCATTCCCGCGGGTCTCGAAGATGTACCGGGGGGCTGTGCCGTTTTGCGTCAGTGCCGGCAACTCTTCCGACTCCAATACCGAATAGGGGGAACGCTCCATGCACGTGGAGCCGGTGGCCATATTGGTCCGGAGGGTGGCCAGCGGCTTGCCTGCCTGGTTGGTCACCTCCGCGAAGGTGCCCCCGCCTTCAGGCAGTTCCCCGGCGGGATCCTTGATGCTCCACGCCGCCGGGTGATCGAAAGTCAGCTCACCGTCCGCCGTGGTGAAGCTCGTCCAGGCGGCCGACGGCGGCGCGGTGGCAGTTGCGCTGGGCGTCCCCTCCGCTGTGGGCGCCGGAGTGGTTGTGGAGGTGACGGTAGAGCCGGGGCTGGCCGACGTCGGCGGCGGTCCCGCCTGTGGACCGCAGCCGGCGAGCAGCAAGGCGGTCAGAAGAACCGTGGAAATTACCGCGCCTGACGCGGCCGGACTGCGCATCACACCCTCCTTTGGGCCTGACTCTTGGGTCCTTAAATTGTCCGGGCGGAGGGCGCGAAAAGACCTCCCGGCCGGTGCTTTGGCGCCGAACCGTTGCGAGGATAACGAAAAGCGCCGCTTACAGAAGGGGCCAGCAGCTGGCTGGTTCAGGCGTCGCCGGCAGGGTCCGGGTCTTCCTCGGGTTCGAACGTGTTGGGTTCGTGCGTGGCACCCAGGCCAACGCCGTCGTCACCGGCGGGGATCCCGCCGTCGGGCTTTTCCGCGCCATCCGCCGTCGCATCTGTCGTGGCATCCGTCGGCTCGTCGTCGGGCAGGGATTCGGGTGAATTGATGCTCATGGCTCCTCCTGGAAGTGGGAATTCACGGTATCAAGCATGCCGGGCAGACAGAACCCTGGATGCGAAAAATCCCTCCGCAACGGATTCCGAAAAATTTGATTCAATCTTGAGCAAACCCTTCGCAAGCCATGCAGTTTGAGGTTCACTCTGGATTTATCAACACAATGGACGGCGGGGAAGGCAGTTCAATGGCGAACGAATCAGCTCTCGATGAGGTAGCCACGGTGGGAGGAGTGATCACCGATCACCATCCAATCGATTTCTACAGCTTGGGGCTGGCCGGTTGTATTGACCGGCTCACTGGCCCTCTCCGCCAACAAGGGACGGCAGTCCGCTGGGATACTCCGCACTGGGGCATTGAGATCCCGGCGGACTGCGCGTCCCTCCTCTACCAATCGGCCCGCGAAGCGCTGAGCAACGCCCTCAAGTACTCGGAGGCGTCCGAACTCACCGTCCAGCTGGCCGCCGTGGGTCACGGCGTACGCCTGGTGGTGTCCGACGACGGCACGGGCTTTGACAGCCAGTTCGCCCTCAGCGGACGGCACCATGGCTACGGGCTGCGGCTGATGTCCGTGGCCGTGCACGAGGCCGGCGGCACCGTTCAGGTCTCTTCGACGCCGGGGCAGGGCACCACCGTTACGGTGACCCTACCCCTGGACTGAGCCTGTGGGCTTGGGAAGGCTGGACTATCGTGAAAGCTTGTCCGCGTCCGGCTCCGGATCGCCGATGTGGCCCGGCGCATTGGCGGCCAGTACCCGCTGGACGAACGCGCTGTATTCCTCCATGTAGTGCCGGAGGAACTTGGCAGTCGATTCATCCCGTATCTCGCCGCCTTCCCCGAAAACCTCGGGCTTAAAGTGGATATAGACCTCCGGGGCATTGAGCTGGGGAGCATCCAGGAAGCTCAGCACGCTGCGCATGGAGGACTGCATCACCGCCGTTCCGATGCTGCCAGGCGAGGCACCGATGATGCCGGTTGGTTTACGTGCGAAAGAGTTGGTGCCCCAGGGCCGTGACCCCCAGTCGATGGCATTTTTGAGGGCGCCGGGGATGGAGCGGTTGTATTCGGGGGACACAAACAGGATGCCGTCGGAGGCTTCGATGGCTTGCTTGAGGGCGCGTCCTTCCGCCGGGAAATCGGCGTCGTAATCGTAGCTGTAGAGCGGCAGGTCCCTGATGGGGATCTCAGTGAATTCAAGGTCGTCCGGCGCCAGCTTGATCAGGGCCTGGGAGAGCGTGCGGTTGATCGAGCCTGATGCCAGGCTCCCCACGAAATATCCGATCCTGTACGTTGCCATGCGATTGTTCCTTCCCAACAGCCGGCGGGCCGGCTGGCCAGTGAGTTTTGGCCGGTGAAGCGGCACAGTGCCCCCTCAGTCCAGCACAGAACCCCTGCCACAGCCATAGCTGTTCCGGGGTTATTGACACCCCGCCGCGGGAGGCGCTGAATGATGAATATGGCGCCATCCACAACCCATCACAGGGAGCATCAGTTATGAAGGACAAGCCAGTATTAGCGCAGAGGATCCATAGCGAGGCCCCGGCTGAAGGGGACGAAGCCGCTGATCCCACCGACATCCGCATGCACTCGCAGGAACCCGCCGAAGGCGCCGACCTGGACGACGACTAACACCACGGCCCCGGCCGCTGGGTCCTCTGGAAACTGGACTGCGGCGGCGACACGGTTAGCATGCTGATCATATTCACGCAGTCATCAGCCCGTTCCAGTCGAAGGAGACGCCATGGGCAGCAAAGTGGAGAAACGGATCGTTGTGGACGTGCCGGTGGGCACGGCCTACAACCAGTGGACGCAGTTCGAGGATTTCCCGCACTTCATGGACGGCGTGGAAAGCGTGACCCAACTCAGCGATGACCGGCTGAAATGGGTGGCGCGCATCGCCGGGGTGCGCCGGGAGTGGGACGCGACCATCCTGGAGCAGGTCCCTAATCGTAGGGTGGCGTGGGCTTCCACCGGAGGCGTCACAAACTCCGGTGCCGTGGAATTCTCCGACGCCGGCGCGGACAGGACCGAAGTTGCCCTCACCCTGGAATACCTTCCGGCGGGGATGCTGGAAAGGGTGGGCGACCTGCTCCACGTGGTGGGCCGGCAGGCAGACCACGACCTGAAGAAATTCAAGAGCTTCATCGAACACGAGGGCCACGCCACGGGGGCATGGCGGAAGCTAGCCCCCGGGGCATGGCGGAAGCTAGCCCCCGGGGCATGGCGGAAGCCAGCCGCGGGGACCGCAGTGGCTGGGGCCGGGTCTGTTGCTGGCGAACCGGTCACCGGGAGTGCGGCCGCGGGGACGTCCGCCCAGGGCGATCCAACCCGAGATACGGCCGAAAGCCGGGCCGGCGATTCACCGCAGGAGTACAACAGGTTCGCGCACCCGTTCGACCAGACCGGCGGGCTGGTGGATCTCGAGGGCGAGTCGGATGGATCTGCAGATGGCGAGTTCCACAGCAGGGGTGACCGTAGGGCCCGCAGGACGAACGACGGGAGGGACATACCTCCCGGCGGAGGCAACCTGGGCGACCGCTAGTCCCAGGCCGGCACCAGCACTACCTCATAGGGGCTGGCTGGCTGGTTGAACTGCGCATTCACGGCCGCAAGCGTGTCCCCGAACCGCGCAACGGTGGTGGGTATATTGAAGTGTTTGCTGGTGATGGTGGCCTCGACCTCTCCGGAGGTCAGATCATCGGAGAGCTCAATCCGGACGATCCGGTTCAGGAAATTCTGGACCGCCCAGACCGTCTGGCCCCGGACCAGGATGCCGTCAACATTGGGCACCTCCACGCCGGCAATCGCAGCGCTGTCACCTGTTTCCGGGTCGACGGTATAGAGCGCCTTGTTATTGGAATGCGCAACGATCAGCACGCGTCCCCGGTCGGCTGAAGCGATGCCGTTAATGTTGAAGGCGCCGGTCAGGCCTGCTGCCGGACCGCTCAGTTTCAGCGTCTGCACGTCGCCAAGCTTGCCGTTCCAGCGCACTGGTACGAAGTACAGCTCTCCGGCTGCTGAGTTGGTGAACCAGGCGCCGTCAGGGGCGAGCGCAACGTCGTTGATGAAGGCCTGCTTCTTCTCCGTCAGTTCCAGGACAGCAACCGGCTCAGCCCTATCAGTGCTGTGGACATAGGCATTGCCAGTGCTGCCGCCGGCTACGAACAGCAACTCGAGCTCCGTATCCATTTTCATGCCGACGGCTTCCCGGTGGATCGCATCAAAGTCGGAAACGTCGATAAACAGTTCTGCTTTCTCATCGCGGATGTCGCCGCGGTAGATGTCGCCTGTCATCAGGTCACCGGCGTAGAAGGTTGTACCTTCACCGGCAGCTATCCCCTCCGCGGAGGTGGCACCCTCAAGCACAATGACTGAATCTCCTGGTGGCATGGCGGCCGCCGGGCTGACTGGTGCCAGGAACCCCATGAGCGCGAAGAACACAATGGCGGTACGGGGTTGTACTTTTCCTGAATTCTGGGTTGTGCGGGCCATTTTGGATTCCTTGATTCGGGCTGATCCGCACAGGCCAACATGCGGCAGGCCCGCACGGTTGTCCTGCCAGTTTAGGCACCCCGCAGCACGGCCCGCCAGTGCCCAAAACCCCCTCGCTGACGGGTCATACTCCGCCCGCCGAAGGCCCACGAAGGGCGCCGGACCGCGCACTCTGCTTACAATCGAAACCTCAACCGCCTACTGAGGGACCCATGAAGAAATTCGCCACCGCCCTGATCGCCGCCGGCCTCGTGCTCACCGCTTCGGCATGCACCACGCCCACAAAACTTTCCAACGCTGAGACCTGCGAGCGTGTGCAGGTTGTCCTCTCGAACCCCTCGAACAACGCGGGCAAGACCGGCCTGGTGCGTCTGGCCAACCAGATCCGGCCCATCGAAGCCGTGGCATCGGACGACCTCAAGCCTGCACTCGGTTCCTTTATCGAGTACGCGGACGAGGCCTCCAAGGAGACCCCGGACGAGGCCAGGCTCGCGGAGATGCAGTCGACCAACGAGGCAGCCAACACAGCGCTGTCCAGCTTCTGCCGCTAGGCACCAGAGTCAACGCACGACGGCGGCCGGCTGGCCGCCGTCGTCGGCTTCAGCCCCGGCTTCGCTTCGGGGCCCGAACTGGCCCTCGAACCGCGCCGCCGAAAGTGAGCTGCACCTCAGTCCGGCACATTCCAGGGCTCCCCGCCGTTTAACCGATGGCGGAAGGAGGCCACTTGCTTATTGTTCTGACTGGAATCGACGGCTCGGGGAAATCCACGGCCGCACACGCCCTGGCTTCCGATGCCCGCGCCGAGGGCAAAAATGTCCTGCTGCTCAACAACCATGCCGGCAGGCGCAGCATGTCCGTGCTCGGCGAACGGCTGGGCATCCGCTGGCCACACCGCCTGTCCGATGCCGTGGAGACCACCCTCCGCGTAGCCAACGTGCTGGCCTCCCATTGCAGGGCCAGCCGTTTTGATGGGCTGGTGGTGATGGACCGGCACCTGTACTGCCAGCTGGCCCTGCGAACTGCGAAGGGCCTGCCGCGCGGCCGCGCGCTCCCCTGGCTGCTGTCCCGGCTGCCGGCGCCCGATGCCGTGGTGCACCTGGACGTGGAGCCGGCCCTGGCCCACCAGCGCATCATGGCGCGCGGCACCGATACCGAGACGCTGGCTGATCTGGTAGCCCTGCGGGACGCGTACCGCTCCCTGCCGGAGTATCAGTTCTTCCTCAAGCTAGACGCCGACTGTCCGCCGGAGGTCATGGTGGACTCACTGAAGCGCATGGTGCATGCGGAAACTGCCGTGGCAGCCTAAATCAGCGCGTGCAGTCCCCGGCTCCGCGGCCGGCCGAAGGACGCCGTCCCCAGGAATTCGATGGCGACAAACGGCTCCGATCCCACCACCCACTCATCGTGCCCGGGCGGCAGCGCATAAGTGTCATGGGGGCGAATAGTGGACCTCACGCCGTCGGACGTTCGAATCTCCAGCGAGCCGGAGACGCAGTAGCCCAGATGGTTGTGTTCGCAGAAATCCGTCAGCTCCGTGGGCTTGGCTGACTCGGACCACCGCCAGCCGGGGGCGAGGATCAAGCGTGCCACGGAGTAGTCGTCGACGGTGACGAGATCGAACTCCGCCTTGTCCGGGCATCTCTTTTTGTCCGGGATGTCCAAGGACTTAACGGCGAGGGCTCTGATGAAATTAGCGGTCATATAGGACACAGCCTAGAAAATGAATCGCGGGCGCATTCGGGCAGGGACCACACGGGCAGTGTGGCTACGGGCGGGCGGCAAACGTACTGCAGAGACCATTTCTGAGTATCTTTAACCGTATCCCTGTCGCCACCGAAGTCAATGAAAAAAACTGGACCGGCGGAATACTCCACATGACGCCCGGGTTGTTTCTAGAGCGGAAAGCCCGCTTCACTGGTTTTTTGCCTTTAGCCAGAGTCTCCCGAAGGAACGCCATGAGCCCCCAACTGACCATCAAGCTTCAGCCAGGTACCCAGGCCCCGGATTTCACCCTCCAGGACGCCGGCGGCAAGGCAACCTCGCTGTCCGACTACCGCGGCAAAAACGTCATTGTCTACTTCTACCCGGCCGCGGCAACACCTGGCTGCACCACGGAGGCCTGCGATTTCCGCGACAGCCTCGCATCGCTCCAGGGCTCCGGCTACGAAGTCCTGGGCATCTCCCCGGACGCGCCCGGGAAGCTGGCTGCCTTCACCGGTGACTTCAGCCTGACTTTCCCGCTCCTGTCCGACGAGGACCACGGCGTAGCCCTCGCCTACGGCGCCTGGGGTGAAAAGCTGGTCAACGGCGAGATCGTCGAAGGCCTGGTCCGGTCCACCGTGGTGGTTGACCCCGAGGGCAAGGTCGCGCTGGCCCAGTACCAGGTCAAGTCACAGGGCCACGTCGCCGCCCTCCGGGAGACGCTCGGCGTCTAGCGCTTACTTTGCCAGTCAAGCCGGCCCACAGGCAGCCGCGGATCGGAGTCAGGCATGGCCATCGAAGTTCGCCCCGGCACGCTTTTTGAGGACGTCCGGACCATCGTGGGTCCCAAGCGGCCCGATGCCAACGTGTGCTGGTGCCTGAGCTACCGGATCCCGTCCAAGCAAAACCTGGAACTGCGCGGGACCGCCCGCGGGGACCTCGTGAAGGAACTGGTCCGGCAGGATCCCCCGCCGGGGGTGTTGGCGTACGACGGCGACGAAGTCGTTGGGTGGGCAGCCGTCCATCCGCGCGCTGACACCAGCTTCGCCCGCAACCGCAAGATTCCGCACGTGGACGACCTGGATGTGTGGTGCGTCTGGTGCATCAGGGTCCGGCCCGGTCACCGCGGCCAAGGCATCTCCCACCACCTGCTTAAGGGTGCCGTGGAACTGGCCCGCAGCTATGGCGCGCCGGCCATCGAGGGCTACCCCGTGGATAACAAGGGCAGCAAGGTGGACCTGACCATGGCGTTTGTGGGCACGAGAAAGCTCTTTGAAGACGCAGGGTTCGTCAAGGCAGCGGACACAGATTCAGTGCTCAATGGCTTCCCGAGGGTGTTGATGCGCCTGGATTTGCGCTGACCCGGCATGGCCTAGCCAGGCCGCCGCTGTCAGGGTTTTTTCCGCCAGTTATTGGGCCAGTCCGAATCGATAGCCCACAACGCCAGAAGAAGCGCGTCCATGGTCATAAGCCCAGCTAAGAGGTAAGCCCAACCTGTGTACCAATGCACGGTGATCTCCTGACCCGGTAACCCCAGCCACTCGATGGTGGTAAGTCTGGCATGGATTGGGTCAGGAGGGAACGGCTACTTCAGGAGCGCCACCAGGCGGCCGTGGACTTCGGTTTCGCGGTTGAGCAGGCGCGTCAGCCTTTCGACTTTTTCAGAGAGCTCCACGCCCACCTCAAGCCGGTCGCCGGGCCAGCTGGAGGCTTCCCACGATTCCCCCAGCGCCTCGGCCAGGGACCGGGAAAGAAACCGGAGCTTCCAGGAATGGATCAGGTAATGAACAGTCCTGCGCGGGCGGTGGCCCTGCTTCAAGAGGCGCCATGAGCGAGACACCCTGCCCTGCAGGCCGTTATCGAATTCAGTTAGTTCCATAACTCTTGCACCGTCCTCCGGCAAGCTGCTCATACATTCAAAGCTTTCCCTCGAAGCTCCTTCTTCGAGTGTGGGCAGTGACGCTCAAGGTCCCATCAAGCCGGCACAAGTATTCCCACAAGATCAGTCACTGGCGTGCGCGGCTGCAGTAACGTGAAGCCGGCCTCCGCGCGGACATTCAACGGGCGGAGTCAGCCCTGTGACATGCCCCAGCGGCCTTAATACTGTAGAAGTAGAGTTATGCCATCCATGCCCGTAGCCCGCCGTGCCGTTGTGATCGAGGACGACCCCGATATCCGCGGCCTCCTGGTCCGGATCCTGGTCAAGCAGGGCTTTGAGGTCACCCAGGCCGGGGCCGGCCTCCCCGGAGTGGAAGAGGTCCGCCGCGCCTCGCCGGATCTGGTCACACTGGACCTGAACCTCCCGGACCTGGACGGCCTTGAGGTGTGCAAGCTCCTACGCGAATTTTCCGATGCCTTCATCGTGATGCTGACCGCCCGCACCGATGAACTGGACAAGCTCACCGGCCTGGATAACGGCGCCGACGACTACATCAGCAAGCCGTTCAGCCCCCGCGAATTCCAATCCCGGATTAACGCCCTGTTCCGCCGGCGGCGCCAGTCCCCCGCAGAGGATACCGCCGCACGCAGCGAGCTCGAGCGCGCCACCGAAGTCCAGCAGAGCCTCCTGCCCAAGGAGGATGTCCGGGTGGAAGGCTACGACCTCGCCGGAGTCTTCCGCCCATCCCGCAGCGTTGGCGGAGACTTCTACGACTGGTACCGCACACCGGACGGCCTGCACCTGACGTTCGCCGATGCCATGGGCAAGGGCATGGGGGCGGCCCTTATTGCTGCCACCGTCAGGGCGGTCATGCGGTCCACCGGGCACCGCCCGGACCTTGACGCAGCCTTTGCCTCTGCCGCCCGGACCATCGCAGCGGACCTGGATTCCTCCAACTCGTTCGCAACCCTCTTCCACGCCAGGCTGGACGCCGTGTCCGGCGTCGTAAATTATGTCGACGCCGGCCATGGCCTGGCCCTGCACGTGACTGCCGGCGGCGCGGTGCACCGCCTTCCCAGCGGCGGCCCGCCGGTGGGGGCCTGGGCAGGCTCGGCCTGGCCGCAGTCCTCCATCGACTTGGCACCGGGCGACTCCCTGGTGGTGGTCAGCGACGGCGTGCTGGACGTCTTCGACTCAGTGGAGTCGTTCACCCAGGCCGTGTACTCCGCTGCCCACGGCCAGGCCTCCGCACAGTCCGCCAGCAATGCCATCATGGCCCTGGCCCCGGCCGAAACCGCTGAGGATGACGTCACCGTGGTGGTGGTCCGCCGCCTGCCCGAGCCAGCCACGGTATGACCCGCTTCTGGACCCGCCTTGTGGTGGTCCTGACCGTCATCCTGGGCCTGAACTACGTGGCCTGGCGCTGGTCGGCGTCGCTGAACTGGGATGCCTGGTGGGTTGCTGTGCCGCTGGTGGTGGCCGAGACCTACAGCCTGATCGACGTCATGCTTTTCGGTATGACCGTGTGGCAACTCAAGATCCGCAAGGGAGCACCGGCACCGCCCTACGATGCCACCGTTGACGTCTTTATCACCACCTACAACGAAGACCTGGACATGGTCATGACCACCGCCCTGGCGGCCCAGAAGATCCGGCACCCGCACAGCACCTGGATTCTCGACGACGGCGCCCGCCCCGAGCTGAAGTCCCTCGCCGAAGAGCACCGGCTGGGTTACGTGACGCGCAGCGGGGACTGGACCGCCGCTGTGCCGCGCCACGCCAAAGCCGGCAACCTGAACAACGCCCTGATGGTCACGCACGGCGAATTCCTGCTCATCCTCGACGCGGACCAGATCCCCGAACCGGACATCCTGGAAAAGACCCTGGGCTACTTCAACAACCGCCGGGTGGCCCTGGTCCAGACCCCGCAGTACTTCACCAACGTCCCTGCGGACGATCCCCTGGGCAGCCAGGCGCCGCTCTTCTACGGTCCCATCCAGCAGGGCAAGGACGGCTGGAACGCCGCCTTCTTCTGCGGCTCCAACGCCATCCTGCGCCGTGAAGCGCTCATGCAGCTGGGCCTGGTGGGCTACGTCAAGGAAACCGAAAAGAGCATCCGCCGCGCCCTAACGGCCTCCCGCTCCGCCATCCGGCAGGCACGGAAATCGGCCGACGTCGGCACTCCCCTGGTATCTGAAGTACTGGACAAGGTGGAGGCCGCCACCCTGGAAGCCCAGGAACAGCTGGCCGCCGGCGAGCCCCTGGGCGAGATCACCTACCGGGTCCGCCGCCGGGTGGACGCCGCCGTGCAGACCCTGGTCCTGGCCGACATGTCCGCCCTGCAGGCAGACCTCGAAGAGATCGCCGCCATGGAACTGGCGCACGTCGGCGACGCCGGGGTTCCCGTGGTGGCGGACGACGCAGTGCAGCGCATGGCGGCCCGCGACTGGTCCCCGCTGGGTGCGTTGGAGTCCGTGCAGGCGGTTCTGGATGCCCTGAACGTGGAGCGGAACGACGAAGCCCAGCCGGTGATGCCGCTGGCCACCATCTCCGTCACCGAGGACATGGCCACTGCGATGCGCATGCACGCGATGGGCTGGGAAAGCGTCTACCACCACGAGATCCTCGCCTACGGGCTGGCACCGGAAGACCTCAAGACCATGCTCACGCAGCGCCTCCGCTGGGCGCAGGGAACCATCCAGGTGCTGCTCCGGGAGAACCCGCTGGTCCAGAAGGGCCTGAAAATCGGCCAGCGGCTGATGTACTTCGCCACCATGTGGACGTACCTGAGCGGCTATGCGGCAATCATCTACTTCGCCGCCCCGATCGTCTACCTGCTGCTGGGCATCCTGCCCGTCACCAGCCTCAGCTGGGACTTCTTCCTCCGGTTCATTCCGTTTATGGTGGCCAACCAGTTGCTGTTCGCTGTGGCAGGCCGCGGTATTCCCACGTGGCGGGGCCAGCAGTACAGCCTCGCCCTTTTCCCCACCTGGATCAAGGCGTGTTCGACGGCCGCCAAGAACGTCTGGTTCGGCCGTCCCCTGGGGTTCGCGGTGACGCCGAAAGCCCGCCAGACCGGCGGTCCCAGCTGGAGCCTGATCCGGCCCCAGATCATCGTCTCCGTGCTGCTGGCGCTGGCCGCCGTCGTCGGGATTATCCGCCTCGCCACGGGACTGGCCGAGCCTCTCGGCACCCTGGTGAACGTGGCCTGGGTTATTTTTGACCTGGTGGTCATGAGCATCCTGGTTCGGGCTGTTTTGTACAAGGGCTACGAGCCCGCTGGGGACGTTGATGCTGGAGTGAGGAAAGCCGATGGAGTTTAGTTACGAGGTCAAGGATTCGTACGCGGAGGTCAAGGCGGATGGGCGGCTGAACATGGTGTCCGCCCCCAAACTGCGTGAGTTCGTCGCTGACGTGATCGCGGGCGGTTCGTCCCGGATCGTGGTGAACCTGGAGAACACGGCATTTATGGATTCCTCCGGCCTCGGCGCGCTGATCGGCTGCCTCAAGGCCGCCCGCCAGGCCGGCGGCGACCTTCGTATCGCGGCCGTCCAGCCGCAGCTGAAAATGGTGCTGGAGCTGACCAGCATGGACCGGGTGCTCAACGCCTACGCCACCGCGGACGAAGCGTTCAGCAATGACTGAGGTCCTGGCGCAGCGCAGCTTCCGGGGCCTCTCAACAGCGGAGGCCATCGAGTCCGTCCACGACGAACTGGACGGCCTCTGGAACGACGCCCCGTTTGTCCAGGCCATGGACCAGATGACGTTCACCACCGCCGTCATCGAATCGGCGTCGAACATCGTCCAGCATGCGCTGCCGGCCAAAGCCCAGCGGCCTGTGGAACTCGGGGTGGACATCAGCGTCCAGCCCACGCTCCTGCAGGCAAGGGTCAGCGCCTTCTACGCGAAGCCACCGTTCGGTCCCATGGAACCGGGAACACCGGATGACGAATCCGAGTCGGGCCGCGGCCTGGCGCTCATTGAAGCGCTGGTGACCACCGTGACCTTCGAGCGGCAGGACGGCACCAACACGTGGATCCTGTCCAAGACATCCCAGTCCTAGGAGCCGGGTGTCCCGCAGTAGGCTAGATGCCATGCCTTCTGAAGAAACACCCGCCGAGCGCCGCGAGGTCACCATCCGCCGGGCACCCAAATACGTGCCGTTCCTCATCCTCGGCGCACTGGTGGGCGCCGCCGCCGCAGCGGTGGTGGCGTACGCACTTCCCGGCGACGAAAGCTTTGACCGTGGCGCGGTGTTCGGCTTCTTTATGGTCATGTTCGGTGCCGGCGGGGCAGTCCTGGGCGCCGCGGCGGCCCTCATCCTGGACCGGCGGAGCGTCAAGCGCCAGGAACGCGCCGTCGTTGAGGCCGTCCCTGATTCCGAGCCCGACGACGATACCGGCCAGTAGCCTTCCGCTCGGCAGTCACAAACACGGGCGCGGAAAAGTCTTACCCCATCTCGTGAGATAATCGACCAGTGGCACGCGGCGATGGAAAACTTTCTCATGATCTTCTCCCTGGCGAAAAAGGCCCTCAGGACGCTTGTGGCGTTTTCGGGGTCTGGGCACCAGGTGAAGAAGTAGCAAAACTAACCTATTACGGGCTGTATGCATTGCAGCACCGCGGTCAGGAGTCGGCTGGTATAGCTACCAGTGACGGCAAGCGGATCAACGTCTACAAGGACATGGGCCTCGTTTCCCAGGTCTTCGACGAGACCACGCTGAACACCCTGACCGGGCACCTGGCGGTGGGACACTGCCGATACTCCACCACCGGAGCCAGCCACTGGGCCAACGCCCAGCCCACGCTCGGCGCCACCAGCACCGGCACTGTGGCCCTGGCGCACAACGGCAACCTCACCAACACCGCCGAGCTCAACGCCATGATCCAGGAACGCAACGGCGGCCAGCTCAGCGGCGAAATGAAGCAGGGCAACACCTCTGACACCGCACTGGTCACGGCGCTGCTCGAAGGCGAAGAGGGCAAGTCCCTCGAACAGACCGCCATGGAGCTGCTGCCCAAGATCAAGGGCGGCTTCTGCTTTGTCTTTATGGACGAAGGCACCCTCTACGCAGCACGCGATACTTACGGCATCCGCCCGCTGGTCCTCGGCCGGCTGGAACGCGGCTGGGTTGTCGCCTCCGAGCAGTCGGCTCTGGCCACCGTTGGCGCCAGCTTCATCCGGGAGATCGAGCCGGGCGAATTCATCGCCATCGACGAGGAAGGCGTGCGTTCCAAGCGCTTCGCGGAGCCGACGCCGGCTGGCTGCGTTTTCGAATACGTTTACCTTGCCCGCCCGGACGCCGCCATCTCCGGCCGTTCCGTGTACGAGTCCCGCGTGGAGATGGGCCGCCAGCTGGCCCGCGAAAACACCCAGGCCGCGGACATCGTCATTCCCGTCCCGGAGTCCGGCACCCCTGCCGCCGTGGGCTATGCCGAGGAATCCGGCATCCCGTTCGCGCACGGCTTCGTCAAGAACTCCTACGTGGGCCGCACGTTCATCCAGCCCTCACAGACGCTCCGCCAGCTGGGGATCCGGCTCAAGCTGAACGCCCTCGAGTCCGTGATCCGTGGCAAGCGCGTTGTGGTGGTGGACGATTCGATCGTCCGCGGCAACACCCAGCGCGCCATCGTCCGGATGCTCCGCGAAGCCGGCGCCGCGTCCGTGCACGTGAAGATCTCCTCCCCGCCCGTGCAGTGGCCCTGCTTCTACGGCATCGACTTCGCCTCCCGCGCGGAACTGATCGCCAACGGCGCCACCATCGAGGAAATCTCCCAGGCCATCGGCGCCGATTCCCTCGCCTACATTTCCGAGGACGGCATGATCGACGCCACCCGGCAGCCCCGGGAACGGCTCTGCACCGCCTGCTTCACCGGCAAGTACCCCATCGAACTTCCGGGCTCGGACAAACTGGGCAAGAACCTGCTGGAGCGCACCGACCTCGGCGGCCTCACGCCGTCGCCCGCTGCCCTCCCCGGCGCCACCGCCGCACTGGCTGTGTCCGCCGTCGACGACGGCGAGGACCCGGCCGGGAAGGCCGGAGCCACCGGCTGCGATCCGGGACCGGACGCCGAGTTCGAGAACCTGCTCACCGAAGCTGACCTTGTGCCCGAGATCCACCACGCAGCCACCACCCCCGGCGCCGACAAGAAAGAGTCCGTATGACTTCCGCAACCCCCGCCCCCGGGAACGCCGCCGGCATCACCTACGCCTCTGCCGGTGTTGACGTCGAAGCCGGCGACCGCGCCGTTGAGCTGATGAAGGGTGCCGTGAAGGCCACCCACAACTCCTCCGTCATTGGCGGGGTGGGTGGCTTCGCCGGGCTGTACGACGTCTCGAAACTGCTCACCTACAAGCGCCCGCTGCTGGCCACGTCCACCGACGGCGTGGGCACCAAGGTTGCCATCGCCCAGGCCATGGACATCCACGACACCATCGGCTTTGACCTGGTGGGCATGGTGGTGGACGACATCGTCGTAGTGGGCGCCGAGCCGCTCTACATGACCGACTACATCGCCTGCGGCAAGGTTGTTCCGGAACGCATCGCGGACATTGTCCGTGGCATCGCCGCGGCCTGCTCCGTGGCCGGCACCGCCCTGGTGGGCGGCGAAACCGCCGAGCACCCCGGCCTGCTGGGTGAGCACGAATACGACGTTGCCGGTGCTGCCACCGGTGTTGTTGAAGCCTCCGACCTGCTGGGCCCGGACCGCGTCCGTGCCGGCGACGTAGTGATCGGCATGGCCTCCTCCGGCCTGCATTCCAACGGTTACTCCCTGGTCCGCCGCGTCATCAACCACGCCGGCTGGGCCCTGGACCGCCAGGTCTCCGAACTCGGCCGCACCCTGGGCGAGGAACTGCTGGAACCCACCCGCGTGTACGCCGCGGACTGCCTGGACCTGGCCCGCGCCTTCCCCGTGAACTCGGCCAACGCCGTCCACGGCTTCAGCCACGTCACCGGCGGTGGCCTGGCCGCCAACCTGGCCCGGGTTCTGCCGCAGGGCCTCGTGGCCACTGTAGACCGCGCCACCTGGGAGCTGCCGGCCATCTTCAAGCTGGTCTCCGAGCTGGGCAACGTTCCGCTGGCCGACCTGGAGCGCACCCTGAACCTCGGCGTGGGCATGGTGGCCATCGTGTCCGCCGAGGCTGCCGACGCCGCCGTGGCCCGCCTCAACGACCGCGGCCTGCCGTCCTGGATCATGGGCACGGTTACGGCCGACTCGGATTCCATCCTCAAGTCCGGCCCGGACTACGTCCAGGGTGCCAAGGGCGTGGACGGCGGCGCCGTCCGTCTGGTCAACGCCTACGCCTAACCCCCCATCGAGTGATGCCCACCGGCACCCTAGCCTCGCAAGCTCGGCCAGGGAACCCTGCCGGTGTGGGCCCTCGTCGTTTAGAAGGTTCATAACGGCGGTTACGGAGCACTCGATGTGTTTTAAACCTCGAGCAGGCTGAACTCGCCGCCCTGCGGATCCTTGAGCGTGGCCGTGGCGCCGGGAGCATCGTCGTCATCGGCCTCGGGAGCGATCAGCACTTCGGCGCCGGCGGCCACAGCCTTCCGTACGGCATCAGCCACATCCGCGACGCCGAAGTAGATCTGCCACCTGGCAGGGGCCTCAGCCGCGACAATCCCGGCAACCTCGGCGCCGTTGACCATCAGCGTCGAATAGGTGCCGCCGTCGTCCTGCGGGTACTCGGTCACGTCATGGCCGAACAGCTGTTGGAAAAATCCGACGGCGGCCTGCGGCTCGGGCGTCAGCAGCTCCGTCCAGGAGAGGGCGCCAGGCTCGTTGTAGCGGCCGGTGCCCGTGTGCGTTCCGGGCTGCCAGACTCCGGTGGTGCCGCCGCCGGGCGGATCCACAAACACCATCACCCCTGTGTCACCGACCTCCTCGGGGCCGAACTGCACAGCCCCGCCGGCGTGGGGCGCTTCCTCGGCCAGCGCTGCTGCGTCCTCCACCGCGAAGTAGATGTTCCATTGGGCGTGGGTGCCCAGCGACTCCTGGTGGGGGTTCTGCGGCGCCACCACGGCCACCAGGTCCTCCCCCACGAACGCCTGGGCATAGCTGCGGCCGTCAGGCGTGGGCAGGTCCTTGAACGTCCAGCCGAACACCGCCGTGTAGAAGGCCTTTGCAGCTTCCACATCCCGGGTTTGGACGTCAGCCCAGCACGGTTCGCCGTGGCGGTAGCGCGGAGATGGGGAGTTCTCTGTCATGGGAGGTCCTTTCGCGGGCGTCGCATCGCATCAAGACTCCAGTCAACACCAAAAAGCCCGTTGCCTGCACCGGATTCCGGCGCAGGCAACGGGCCTGATAACTGAGGCCAGCACCTCGGATCCGCCTGGATCAGGGGTGCTGAAAAGAAGCGCTGTACCGGCGGACAGATGTGGCGTCCGAGTGTACCGCGGCGTCACGGGACCGGCCGCCTGGCGGCGGAACCAGCTGCGACAGCTAGCCGATCCGACGGGTGTGTACCTCGTCGTCGTCTTCTTCCAAATCTTCCGCGTACTTATCCACATAAGCCGAATAGTCCGGTTCAACCGGGTCATTCGCGAAATGGCTTGTGGCACGACCTTCACGACCCTTGAGCTCGCGCTGGAGGG
This sequence comes from Pseudarthrobacter sulfonivorans, assembly GCF_031454915.1. Lineage (GTDB taxonomy): Bacteria > Actinomycetota > Actinomycetes > Actinomycetales > Micrococcaceae > Arthrobacter > Arthrobacter sulfonivorans_C. Next base: position 92,001 of record NZ_JAVDRS010000007.1, read on the forward strand.
CCGAATAGTCAGTGTTCGGGGAATAGTACTTAATGTCCCGAGCCTGCTTGGTAGCTTTTGCCTTTTGACGGCCGCGCCCCATGGCGTGACCCCCTTTTTGTACTCGGACCGGAGGTGGTCACCTTGGCTATCGGTGAGGCCCCGGAATGTTTGGTCAATTTGTCGTACACCTAGATTACATGCTTTCGGTGGCAGGTGCTTGCCAGCCTGTGAGTCCGCGGGCCATGTCGGGTACCCTTTCCGCAACGGACCGCGGGCTTCTCGGGATTTTTTGTTGGATAGAGTCTCTTAAACAGCTGCCGTTTCATGTGCACGGAACGGCATCCAACGAATACAAACCCGGGAGGGGTATCCGGATGGACAACCAGGAACAGCGCCCCATCCCGCCGAAACCTGCCGCCCCGCCCACAGCGGGATTGCCGCACGTGGCAGTGCCTACAGATCCCACAGCAGCTCCGCCGCAAAAGCACGGGCGGGCCGTGTCGGTACTCCTCAAAGCATTATTCGTGGTGGTCCTGCTGGGTGTTGTGGGCGGCCTGGTCTGGCTCGCCAGCTGGCTCGGTTCCGAGACAGCTGCCCCACCCGCCGACCCCGGCTCGGGCGTTGTGGAAGTCTCGCCCACTCCCCTGCCAACCCCGCTCGCGCTCCCCCGGGAGGGCGTGACGCCGCCGGACTACCGGCTGGGGGACTGCTTCAAGGACTTTGACCCTGAGGCGCTGCGGTCGACGGTGGTGGCCTGCGATACCCCGCACTCCGCCCAACTGGTGGCTGTGTTCCGCTACCCGGGCAACAATTCCTACCCGGGCCGGGAGACCCTGGCCGCAAAGGCCCTGGAGGCCTGCCAGGCTTCCCGGCTGGCGCCGGCGGCCAATGACTTCACGCTGAACTTCCAGCGCGCATATCCCAGTGGCACGAGTTGGGAATCGGGCGACCGCCGCGTGGACTGCTACGTGACGGCCGACGGCGGGAACGTCATCGACGCCAGCGTGCTCCCCTAGGTTTCAGGGGAGCACTGCGGCGCGCCGCATGGGGCGCCCTGCTTCAGTTGATGTCTGACGGGTGCTTCGCCAGGGGCGTGACCGAGATGGCCATGTACGGGAACAGCGGCAGGCCCGAGAGCATGTTGTGCAGTTCGTCGTTGCTTTCGGCGTCGAACACCGAGTAGTTGGAGTACTCGCCCACAACACGCCAGATGTGCCGCCACTTGCCCTGCTGCTGCAGGTCCTGGGAGTAGGCCTTTTCAACAGCCTTGATGGCGGCCGCCTCCTCCGACGGCATGTCGGCGGGGAGATTGACGTCCATGCGTACCAAAAACAGCATTTGTTTCTCTTTTCTTGTGGTTGTGGGCTTAGCCCAGGTAGCCCCAGAGGAGGATGGCGGCGATGTAGATGATTCCCACCCAGAACATCATGATCACGGTGTACCCCATAATGTCCTTGAGCTTGAGCTTGGACAGTGCCAGCGCGGGGAGGATCCAGAACGGTTGGACCAGGTCGTTCCAGGCGTTGCCCAGCATGACGGACATGGCGGTCTGTGCCGTGGAAGCGCCGATGGCGTTCGCCGCATCGATCATGAACGGACCCTGGATCATCCAGTGGCCGCCGCCGGACGGGGCGAAGAAGTTGATCAGGAACGAGCTGATCAGGCCCCAGAACGGCAGGGATTCAGGGGTGGAGATGCTCGTGAAGACGCCTGAGATGGTCACAACCAGCCCTGACGCGGCCATGATGGCCATGATGCCGGCGTAGAACGGGAACTGGAGGATGATCCCGGAGATGGTCTTGATGCCCTCGTTGAGCTGCTTCAGGTAGGCGTTGGGGGTTCCCAGGAGCAGGATGCCGAGGAAGAGGATGAAGAAGTTGATCAGGTTCAGGTCAACACCGCCGCCGCGGATGAAATGCACCACCACGTAGGCCATGCCCAGCGCGCCGATTGCCATGGCCAGGATCCGGCTGTTGTTGAGTTTGGAGGCGAAGGTGTCAGCGTCCACATCCACCGCAACGGTCTTTGTGGGCTCGGAGAAGTGCAGGGCGCGGTTGATCTCGGTGACCGGCTGGCCGGGCTTGGGGTGAAGCACGGCGTTCAGCAGCGGCAACGTCACCAGGACCACGGCGGCGGTGATCAGCATGGGCAGCGAGAAGATGGTCTCTGCCAGCGGAATGAGGCCCATCTGCTTCTCCATGGGGTGTCCCGGTGTCGAAATAACCATCGGAATGGTGGCGGACAGGCCCAGGCCGTACATGGTGAACCCGCTGTAGGCCGCGGCGATGATCAGCGGGTAGTGGACGCCCTTGACGTGCAGGGCCAGCTTCTTGGCAACGATTCCACCGATGACCAGGCCGAACCCCCAGTTGAGGTAGGAACCGACAGAACCCACCAGGGTTGCCACGATGACGGCGGTGCGCGGCGTTTCCACGTGGCTGACGATCGCGTTGAGCAGACGCTCGACGACGGGCGCGTTCGCCAGGACGTAGCCCATGGCCAGGATGACTGCCATCTGTGTGGTGAAGGCGAGCAGGGACCAGAACCCGTTGCCCCATGACGCCGTGACGTCGTCGAAGCTCTGGCCCTCGATGGTGATGGCGAGGATGACCGTCAGGATGGTCAGGATGATGGCGAACACAAAAGGATCCGGCAGGTAGCGCCGCATCAGTTCGGTGAAGAAGCCGGTCACCTTCTGCATGCCAACGGCACGCTTGGCGACGGGGAGCTCGGCCCTGTCCATAGTTTTGGTCATGATTGTCCTCATTGAGTTGTCAGAAATTTGGCGCCCGGCAGGGTCACGGGGGTGCCTGCAGGCTGGCCGGAGGGAGGCGTAGGGATGCTGTGTGGCGGACGGCGGTCAATGCTCCGCATCACAGCCATGGGTAACCTGGCGCACACTCAAGATCGCAGAATCGGCTGATAATTGTCCAATAAACTTTGATTAATGGTCCGATTACGAAACCGTTATGAATGGCTGGGCCCATGCACCTGAAGTACCTCCGGGCGTTTGCAGTTCTCGCCGAGGAACTGCACTTCGGCCGCGCCGCCGAGCGGCTGGCCGTTGCCCAACCCCAGCTCAGCGTGTGGATCCGCCGGCTGGAACAGGAGCTCGGCGTCGTGCTTTTTGACCGGACATCCAGGAGCGTGCGCCTCACTGATGCCGGGCACGCGGTCCACGGCCCCATCCTGAAGACGCTGGAGAGCGCCAGCCTCATTGAGCGCGCCGCGATGCTGGGCAGCTCGGCCGTGGTGGGGCAGGTGGTGGTGGGGTATGCCGGTGCCAGCAGCCGGGATGTGGTGCCACCGCTGGCCAAAGCCGTGCGGGCGGCCGAGCCCGGCATCGAGCTGAAGCTGAAGTCGCTGGTGTACGGCGGCCTGGCCCCTGCCGATGTAGCTTCAGGTGCCATCGACATCGGGTTCGCCCGCCTGCCGGTCCGGGACAAGGACGTCCGTGTGCGTGTCTTCACATATGAGCGCATCATGGTGGCACTGCCGGAGGACCACCTTTTGGCGTCGGCAGCTTCGATCCAGTTGCGGGACCTCGCCAGGGAGCCCTTTGTGGCCTTCCCGGCAACCATCGGCTCGAACCTCCGGGACGCCACCACCCGGCTGGCCCTGGAGGTGGGATTTTCACCGCATGTGATGCAGGAGGCGCCCGACTCCTATGCCGTCCTGAGCCTGGTGGCGGCCGGGGTGGGCGTCACCCTGACGTTGTCCTCGGTCCAGCACATCAATCCGCCGGGCCTGGTGTTCCGCGAACTGGCCGGCCCGCCGGTCCATCTGGCGGTCGCCGTGGTGTGGCGCGGCCAGGGCGTTGGACGAGCCACCCAGGCCGTGCTGGACATTTTCGAGCAGATCATGCCGACGCCGCCCGTGCCGGCCGGGCGTATCCTCGACTAACGCCTGTGTATGAACTGCCACGGAAGCCAAAAGTGTTTGACTATCCCTTATGACACTGAACCGGAACCCAGCGGTGGACGCCTTCCTTGAGTCACTTAATCACCCCATGCAGCCGGCAATTGAGTCCCTTCGGTTGGCGGTCCTGGACGCCGACGACGCTATTACGGAGCAGATCAAGTGGAACGCGCCGAGCTTCTGCTTCCAATCCGTTGACCGGGTCACTTTCAACCTGCGGCCGCGGGACCGCGTCCAGCTGATTTTTCACCGCGGCGCCAAAGCGAACCGGAGTCCCTTTCTATTTGATCCGGCCCAGTGGGATGGCCTGCTGGAAATGATCGGCGAGGACCGAGGCCAGGTCATTTTTCCCAGCGTGGAAGCAGCCGCGACGCGGCAGACGGATTTCGTTGCGCTGGTGCGGGAGTGGGCCCGGGCCTAGGGACCCTCACCGATCGGCCCAGCCTCTGGGTTCGGGTGCATCGAGGAATGTGATCACGACGTCGCGCACGAGGCCGGTCCGCGCGAGCCCGAAGAAATGCGTCGTGCCGGGGAACACCGCGAGCTGCGACGCGGGCACACCCTCAAAGTCGCCGTTCACGTCTCCCCCGCGAAGTTGGAGGAACTTCACCGCATGGTCGAGCCTGACCATGTCGCAGTCGCCTACCGTGAGGAGCGTCGGGGCGGCGATTCCGCGGATCTCATCGTCGGTCCATCCTGGTTCGCCCGCGCCGTAGCGTCCGAGCTTGTCGAGCAGGCCCTGCAGGTGCTCCCGATCGGGATGCGGCGACACAGCGAGGTAGCGCTCCTCCATTGGGGTTCCCGCGATCATGTCCACGGTCATCTCCGCGACCGCTTCGGCGTTGCCGCCACGGTCGCCCTCTGGCCGGAACGACACCGACGAAACGATGAGCTTGCGCACGAGTTCCGGGTGGTGGATTGCGAGGTCCAGCGCGACCGCACCGCCGACGCTGAACCCGAACACATCGGCGTTCTTGACACCGAGATGCTCGAGGAGGCCGATGACATCGGACGCCAGATCGGGAGTGGCAAGCGGCCTATCGATGTCGTTGGTGCGCCCGTGCCCTTGGAAGTCCGTGGCGATCACCCGGCGCCCGGCTGACAGGCTCGGGATCAGCGCCCCGAACTGCTGCTCGATGTCGAAGAGCCCGCCGTGCAGGAGCAACAGCGGGGTACCGCCGTCGTCGCCGTGCAGCTCGTAGTACATCCGGAGCCCGTTGACCGACGCGTATCCGGTTTCGGGTGCGGACGCCGTCTCGCTGGTCATCGAGAGCCTCCTTTGGCCTAGGCATTTGTTGTGTCTTCAATCCTGACACTGCCTACGGCGGGCTGGCCAGTGGGCGCCTCTCTCCTAGCCCTTATCAGCGCCGAGCGCCGCCACCAGACGGCCTGCCAAACCCAAGGGGTCCCCTGACGAAACCACAACCGCTAATGGAGAAAAGGCGCTTTCATCCACGAGCGGGACCGCTGTGGTCCCGGCCCGTTTGATGTGAACACTCAACTCAGGAACGATGGCTACGGCCAGGCCGCAGGCAACGATGCCAAGGAAGGCCTGGTCGTTGGAAGCTTCTTGAGTGACCCGGGGGCTGAACCCGGAAAGCACACAGACCCGGATGATCGCGTCATACGCTACCGGCGCCAAGCTTCGAGGAAACATGACGAAGTCTTCCTGCTCAAGCTCGCTCGCAGAGACACCTAGGCGGCCCGCCAACGGGTGGTCGTCGCGCATCAGGACGAGGACGTGCAACCCTTCGCGTTGAAGTACGTGGCATTCCCCCACCGGGCTGTTTCCACATGCGGCCAGCGGTCGGGTTTCCCGATATGCAGTCAGTATGGGGTGAAACGTAATGCATATCCGAGCCGCCGTCGTAGGGTTGGCTCAGCATGAAGCGGGGGAGGCAAGCCGGGTCTCCTGCATCAGGCCATGCGCAGGTTCGTTCGGCGGCTATGGAGGGAAACAGATGACCAGGAGTTCGGCCCCGGCACGCCGTCACGGCCTACTGGGGACCGTGCTCTGGGCGGCAATTGTGGTCGGCTCCATCGTCCTCATCGCCATAGGGCTGCGGATCGCCCTGTTCTGGGGCTACATGCCCGAGCCCTCTCAGGTCAGGGACCTGAGGACTGGCAGCCTGTACATCCTCGCAGGATCTGTCGCCAACCTGGTTGCTGCAGCGTGGTCCGCCCTTCGTGACCATCCGTACTGGGTCACGGCTATGGTCGCGGCGCCGGTGATCCTCGTCGGTGGCAGCGCGCTGGTCGCTCCGACCAGCCTGCTCAGGCACCTGGCTGCGGCTGTCGCCTTCCCCTTCGCTGTGGGAGCTGCCCACTGGGGATTGCGCTACCGCTAAGCAACTATCAGCTAGCTGGGCGCCATGGCAGCACTGTCGTTTGGGCTCTCATCGTTCGCAGTACCTGTACTTGGCTCGATTTTATGGTTCGTGGTTGGCCAAGGCAGGGCTCATTCCCGCTAGCTGACCTGCAGGTGAACAATCCCCGGTTCCGCAAGATCATCGATCCAGATGCCAATTTTCGCCGAGCCAACCGGTACCTCATATTGCAAAAGGTTGTCGCCAAAAACAGTCTCCAAGGTCAATCGACCGGCCGGGCACTGAATCATTCTTCGATCGAGCTGGATGAGTTCTCCCGTGGGAGCCTGCCCAGAGACATGGATGATGGTCTCACCGTCCATGTCGTTCGTCCCACCGATTATCAGGGCATTTTCGCTCACCCACACCAGCCCTTCTGCGTCGACGTCCGGGAGGGTTGGATCTTCAGATCCCAAGACAAGAAAAATCGCGTTAGGCAGCTGTGCTTGGACCGTGGTTCTCATCGGATCTCCTTTTGTTGCCCCATCATTCCTCGCTGCGACGCTACCGGTGAACCTGCCTTCCAGACGGATCGTAGCGACCGAGCGACCTGCATGACTGCCGAGAACGCGAAGAGGCATCCCAGCGTTGCCACTATGCTCGCGGCATGGATAACGAGAGGTTCTTTCGGTCGATTCGATTCCGATGGTGGGTCATTGCCGCCGTCGTGCTGCTCGTGCCGGGGTTTTTCCTGGCGCACGTGGTTTTGTTCAATCGCTGGTACCTGAGTCCTGGCGCCGCAGTGGAGGCTTTTAAGTACCATCCCCTCCTTCCGGCAACTAACGCCCGGGACGTCACCGGCGAGGTGTGCTCGGCCCAGGTGAGCTGCAGAGCAGCGATCATGGCAGACGAGATTGCGGTGTATCAGTTTTGGACAAAGCGTGCCGCGGAGGAGTTTGCCGGCACCCTTGGCGATGACGGGTATCAGTCTGACTGGATCGTGCTGCGTTATGAGGACGCCGGCACAATGACAAGCACGGACTTGAGCTACGCCTCCCTCATTGACGGCATGTGGACCAGTGACTAGCCAGGACTTCCAATACTGTGGAACGCGTGACGGACGAGCAGTTGAAGGCAGAAACCGGCTGGGTGGCGCTGCCCAATGCCAGAATCTACTGGGAAGCCACCGGCGATCCTGCTGGTACTCCAGTCCTCTACCTTCACGGCGGCCCCGGCGGTTCGCTTGGCCGGGGCGGTTACCGTAAACGCCACGACCCCAGCCGGTTCCGCACCATCGGCCTGGACCAGCGCGGTTGCGGCAAGAGCACTCCCCTCGTCCAGGACGATCTTGACCACCTGTCTGAGAACACGACTCAAGCCTTGATCAAAGACATCGAGGCCGTCAGGGAGCACCTGAGCATAGAGAAGTGGATCGTCACCGGTGCTTCCTGGGGCAGCACGCTTGCCCTCGCCTATGCCCTGGAATATCCCGCCCGGGTCCTCGGCATCGCTTTGGTTGCGGTGACAACAAGCAGCCGGGAAGAGATCCAGTGGATCACAGAAGACGTCGGACGCATCTTTCCTGAAGCATGGGCTGAGTTTGCTGAGGCGGCCAAGGCAGCCCCCGGCGAACGCGTGGTGGAGGCGTACGCTCGTCGGCTGGCGGGCCAGGACCGCGCAGACGCCCGGCTTGCTGCCTCGGGCTGGGACGGGTGGGAATCCACGCACACCTCCCTGGACCCCAACTGGCTATCTGGACCGATGTTTGAAGACGAGCGGGAGCGCATGACGTTCGCTCTTCTCGTGACCCACTACTGGGCCAATGACGGCTTTCTGGTCGACGGTCAGGAGATCATCCCGCGGATTCACGAGCTCAACGGCATCCCCGGCTATCTTGTCCATGGCAGGCGGGACATCAGCGGCCCGGCCGTCACTGCCTGGCAGCTGCACCGGCGCTGGGCGTCGAGCCGGCTTATCGTCATCGAGGACGAAGGCCATGGCGGCCCTGCATCCATGGCCGCACTGACCCGGGCAGTCGAAGAAATCGCTGCCATGGTCTGAGTCTGGCCATGCTGATCTGCCGGGAGCCTGCCCCCGCAAGCCTCACCGTCCGCTGACCGGGAGCGGACCGCTGCCCTTCGAGCGCCTATTCCTTCCGCCGCACCACCAGGCCGGTGCCGGCGGGGGCGTCGGCACCGGGTCCTGACAGGGCCTCGAGACCCTCGATGGTGAGTTCGTCGACGTCGGCCGCTGTGTCCACGAGCACCGTGTCACCGTCCGCGATCACACCGGCGAGGATGGCCTTCGCCAGGCGGTCGCCGATCTCGCGCTGGACCAGCCGGCGAAGCGGCCGGGCACCGTACGCGGGATCGAAACCGGACATGGCCAGCCAGGCGCGGGCTCCCTCGGACACTTCCAAGGTCAGCCTGCGGTCCTGCAGCCGCTTTCCGAGTTCGGCCACCTGCAGTTCCACGATGTGGGACAGCTCGTCCACGGTCAGGGCATCGAACAGCACCACCTCATCCAGCCGGTTCAGGAACTCCGGCTTGAACGATGCATTGACGGTGGCCATCACGGCATTCCGCTTGGCCTGTGCGTCGAGCGTCTGGTCCACCAGGAACTGGCTGCCCAGGTTCGACGTGAGCACCAGGATGGCGTTGCGGAAGTCCACGGTGCGGCCCTGGCCATCAGTGAGGCGGCCGTCGTCGAGCACCTGCAGGAGGATGTCGAAGACCTCAGGGTGGGCCTTCTCCACTTCGTCGAGCAGGATCACCGAGTACGGCCGACGGCGGACTGCCTCGGTCAGCTGCCCACCTTCCTCGTAGCCGACGTAGCCCGGAGGCGCGCCCACAAGCCGGGCCACCGAATGCTTCTCGCCGTATTCAGACATGTCGATCCGCACCATGGCGCGTTCGTCGTCAAACAGGAAGTCCGCGAGCGCCTTGGCGAGCTCCGTTTTACCCACACCCGTGGGGCCAAGGAACAGGAACGAACCCGTGGGGCGGTTGGGGTCGCTGATTCCGGCCCGGGCGCGGCGGACGGCGTCAGAGACCGCGGCAACGGCCTTGGACTGGCCGATCAGGCGCTTGCCCAGTTCCTCCTCCATGTGCAGCAGCTTCTGGCTCTCGCCCTGCAGCATGCGCCCGGCCGGAATGCCGGTCCAGGCGGAAATGACTTCCGCAATGTCGTCGGCTGTCACTTCGTCAGCCACCATTTGGGCAGGCCTGTCGGTCACTGCTGCCTCGGCTGCGGAAGCGGCATTGAGTTCGCGTTCCACAGCCGGGATTTCGCCGTAAAGCACGCGTGACGCCGTTTCCAGGTCGCCTTCGCGCTGCGCCTTGTCCGCGGTGGAACGAAGCTCGTCGAGCTTCGCTTTCAAGTCGCCCACCCGGTTGAGGCCCGCTTTCTCGGCTTCCCAGCGGGCATTGAGCGCATCCAGCTCTTCAGTCTTGTCCGCCTTGTCCGCGCGGAGGGCAGCCAGTCGCTCCACCGAGGCGGCGTCCTTCTCGTTCTCGAGGGCAAGCTCCTCCATGGTGAGCCGGTCCACGGCACGGCGGAGCTGGTCGATCTCCTCCGGCGCGGAGTCGATCTCCATCCGCAGGCGGGAGGCGGCCTCGTCCACCAGGTCAATGGCTTTGTCCGGCAACTGGCGGCCCGATATGTAGCGGTTGGACAGCGTTGCGGCGGCCACCAGTGCCGAGTCGGCGATGGTCACCTTGTGGTGCGCCTCGTACCGTTCCTTCAGGCCGCGAAGGATGCCGATGGTGTCCTCCACGCTTGGCTCGCCAACGTACACCTGCTGGAACCTGCGCTCCAGGGCAGGGTCCTTCTCGATGTTCTCGCGGTACTCATCCAGCGTGGTGGCACCGATCAGCCGCAGCTCGCCGCGGGCAAGCATGGGCTTGAGCATGTTGCCCGCATCCATGGAGGACTCCCCCGTGGCACCGGCACCCACCACCGTGTGGATCTCGTCAATGAACGTGACGATCTGCCCTTCCGAGTTCTTGATCTCTTCCAGGACTGCCTTCAGCCGTTCCTCAAACTCGCCGCGGTACTTGGCGCCGGCCACCATGGACGCGAGGTCCAGGGCGATCAGGGTTTTGCCGCGCAGGCTTTCCGGGACGTCATTCGCCACGATCCGCTGGGCCAGGCCTTCAACCACGGCCGTCTTGCCAACGCCGGGCTCGCCGATGATGACGGGGTTGTTCTTGGTGCGGCGGCTTAGTACCTGGATGATGCGGCGGATCTCGGTGTCGCGGCCAATGACGGGGTCCAGCTTTCCGGACCGTGCCATTGCGGTGAGGTCCGTGCCGAACTTCTCCAGGGACTGAAAGGTGTTTTCCGGATCGGGGCTGGTGACCTTGCGGTCGCCGCGGACACCCGGCAGGGCGGCGAGCAGCGCCTCATGGGAGGCACCCGCGTCGCGCATTAAACGCCCGACGGCGTCACTTCCGGCAGAGAGTCCCAACAGCAGCACCTCGGTGGACACAAAGGTGTCGCCGAGGCGGTCGGCCTCGTTTTTGGCGTTTTGGATGGCCTGCAGCGCGGGCCTGGACAGCTGGGCCTGCTGCGTGGAGCCGCCCGACGTTGCCGGCAGTGCCTTGATGGCACTGCTCGCCTGGACGCTGACGGCATCCGGGTCTGCACCGGTGGCGCGAAGCAGTGCCACGGCCACGCCCTCCCGCTGGTCCATCAGCGCCTTGAGCAGGTGGGCCGGCTCAACCTGCGGGTTCCCTGCCGTGGAGGCGTTCATGGCCGCAGTCGAAAGAGCCTCCTGGCTCTTGGTGGTGAATTTGACGTCCAAAGAGAGCTCCTTTCGGGATGTGCATTTTCGCTAAGTTGAGTCTACTACGCTCAACTTTGAGGAACGCAACAGCGGGCGCATTTTTGCCCACAGCGAACCGGCCTTTCTGCGGCATCCCATGGGCACCGGCGAAGTAGTGTCCTTGCACTGTATCGCCGCCCCACGGGATCAACCTAGGATCGATGTGTGACCGGGGACCACAGCTCCGCGGCGCACTTCAGCGGAGGTTTGCCATGAAGAAGTTTGCCGTCCTTTACATCGCACCGCAGTCAGCCCAGGCCCAGATGGCGCAGAGTTCCCCGGAGGCCGCCCAGGAAGGCATGAAGGCGTGGATGGAGTGGGCGGACCGGGCAGGCAGCGGCATAGTGGACATGGGCAGCCCCTTAGGAGAAGGCAAGGAAATCACCTCAACGGGCACGTCCGATATCAGCAGCAGCCACGTTGGCGGGTACGGCATCCTGCAGGCAGAAGACCTCGCCGGTGCCGAGTCGTTGCTCGACGGGCACCCGCACCTCATGATGCCCGGCGCCAGCATCCAGGTCTACGAGTTCCTGGCCCTGCCCGGAATGTAGGCGGCGTTAGGCCGCCGGATAACCGGCGGCGGGCTTGGTCTCGATGTAATTGATGACCAGGAACTCCCCTGCCGGGACGAGTTCCACGTACCAGCGGGTCGGCTTGTCCAGTTCCTCCCAGCTGCCTTGCCCGGCAACCACGGGGCGGTAGACGGCGTCGAACTTCAGGAACGTCCCGCTGTCCGTGGCGCTCGAATCGATCTCCTGCAGCAGTTCAAACTTCCCGCGCCCTCCTGTACCCGGATCGGCCAGGCGGACCGCTGCGAGGTTCTGCTGGTTCATCGCCTTCACGGAAGCAAAGTATTCCTGCCAGGCCATGTCGCTGTGGGTGGTGAACAAGGTGTTTGAGTAGGCCTCGGCGTTCCTGGCGGCCAGCCGCTCAACGCAGTTTTCGGGGACGGCTTTGCCGGGGCTCCACGCGGTGACCAGTTCCGAACCGGCGTTGAGCCAACCGCTGTAGGCGTTCAGGACGCTGCCGATCGTCTCACGCGGCGTGCCCAGCGGGATCCGGACCGGCGTGAGGTCATTCTCGCCAACAAAGGGACATTCCGGCGGCAGCGCTGACACGGGTGTGGCCGGCGCAATGTCCGGCAGGGGCGTCGGCGACGGGAACAGGCTGCAGCCGGCGAGTCCTGCCAACAGCGCCAGCGCGGCAGCCGCCGTCGTGATTTTTCTGCCGAGCACACGCCTGACTGGAACGTTCATCATTTCCCCCAAATATTGCCGCCGCGTCCGGACGACGCTGACCAGCCTACCTGCGCCGGCGGGGCAGGAAGTGATAGAGGGTCTGATCAAAAGGCGCATTAAATGTGAGAGCGTCGGGTTCAGCTGGGAGAAATCGCGACGGCGCCGGCCTTGATCACGAAGTACACGCGCATGCCCGGGGCGAGCACCAGATCGGCCGCGGCCGCCGGGGTGATGTCCGCGCTCAACTGCCCGCTTTCGCCTGCGCGGACGCGGATCTGGTCTCCGTGCGGTTCCAGGTCGGTGATGGTCACGGGGAAGGCATTGCGCGGGCTGCCGTGCGCTTCGGACAGGAAAACGGAAACGGCCGACGGCGGGAAGACCGCCACGCCCGGCTGTCCAGTGGGCAGCGGGCCGGGAAGGTCGTGGTGCTGTCCGTAGAGGCTCAGCCCGCCGGCCTGAAGGCCGTGTTCGGTGATCTGTCCGGGAAGAAAGTTGAGGCCGGCGAGGCCGGCGGCAAACCGGCTGCGGGGCCGCTGCAGGACCTCACGAGTGGGGCCCTCCTCGCTGATCCGGCCGTTTTCCAGGATCACCACGCGGTCCGCCAGCATCAGGGCATCGAGGACGTCGTGCGTGATGATGATGGCGCGCCGGCCGGCCAGCACGCGCTTGAGCAGGCGGCGGAGCAGCGGCGCGGCATGGATGTCCAGCGCGGCCATCGGTTCGTCCAGGAGCAGGAGCCCTGGGTCGGCCGCAAGCGCCCGGGCCACGGCCACGCGCTGCGCCTGGCCGCCGGAGAGCTCAGCCGGCCGCCGGGATTGGAGGTCCGTTGCCTCGACGTCGGCGAGCCACCGCAGGGCCGACTCCTTGGCGGCGTGTTTCGAGGCGCCCGAGCTCCGAGGCCCGAACGCGACGTTGTCCAACACGTTCAGATGTGGGAAAAGCAGCGGTTCCTGCGCGAGGAAGGCGGTGCCGCGGCGGTGTGGCGCGGTCCACGTTCCGCGTCCGGCGGCGAGGTCGAAGAGGGTCCGGCCGTCCAGTTCGGCCGTGCCCGAGTCCGGGTGCAGGAGGCCCGCAATGACGTTGAGCAGGGTGGATTTTCCCGCCCCGTTGGGTCCCATCACGGCCACCGTTTCGGCCGGTCCAACCTGAAGGGACACGTCGAAACCGCGCTGGACCACGGCCGCCTCAAGCCGGAACGTCACTGGGCTGCACCGCGCGCGGCGGGCGCCGTCGTCGTACTGTCCGCACTCGCCGGCCTTCCAGCCCGCGGACTGCGGTAGGCCAGCGCCACCACGGCGACGGCTACGGCGACGAGGACCAGGGAAAGCGCGACGGCGGCGTCGGCGTCCGTTTCGCGCTGCAGGTAGATTTCCAGCGGCAGGGTCCGGGTCACGCCCTGCAGGCTGCCGGCGAACGTCAGCGTGGCGCCGAATTCGCCCAAGCTGCGGGCGAAGGAGAGGACCGCACCCGACGCGAGGCCCGGCAGCACCAGCGGAAGCGTGACCCGGCGCAGCACGGTGCTGGGGCTGGCGCCGAGCGTGGCGGCCACGGCCTCGTATTTGGGCCCGGCGATGCGCAGGGCACCCTCCAGGCTGACCACCAGGAAGGGCAGGGCAACGAAGGTCTGCGCCAGCACCACGGCCGTCGTGGAGAACGCGATCTGCAGACCCGCCACTTCCAGCGTCCTGCCCAGCAGCCCCTGCCGGCCAAACGTGTAGAGGAGCGCAATGCCGCCCACCACCGGCGGAAGCACCAGCGGCAGGAGAACCAGCGAGCGCAGCACACGCTGGCCGGGGAAACTGCCGCGGGCCAGGACCAGGGCGAGCGGCACTCCCAGGACGATGCACAGGACCGTGCTCGCCGCAGAGGTGCGCAGGCTCAGCCCCAGGGCGGTGAGCGAGGATTCCGAGGTGACCAGCGGGATGAAGTTGGCCCAGTTGACCTTGGCCACCATGGCCACCATGGGGAGCACAACGAGCAGCGCCCCGGCGGCGGCCACAGCGTAGATCCAGGCGGGAATGCCGGTGTAGGTGGCGGCTTTGCGGGCCGTCATGGTCGCCTCACGGTTTGCCGAAGCCTGCGGCCGCCAGCGCTGCCTGGCCTTCGGTGCTGAGGACGAACCGCACAAACGCGTCCGCCGCAGGTTTGTTCCGGGCGTTCCTCACCGCTGCGATGGGATAGGTGTTGACGGCCTTGGCTGCCTCGGGGAAGGGGATCTCTTCCACCTTGGCGCCGGCGCTCTTGGCGTCGGTGACGTAGACCAGTCCGGCGTCAGCCTCCCCGGACGTGACCTTGCCCAAGACGTCGGTGACCGAGGATTCCTCACTCACGGGATTGAGTGTGGTGCCGGTTTCCTGCTCGATGGCTTTGGTCGCCGCGCCGCAGGGGACCTGGCTCGCGCAGGCCACCACCTTGACGCCGGATCTGGCGAGGTCTCTGAAGCCTGTGATGCCGGCCGGGGTGCCGGGCGGGACCACGATGGTCAGGGTATTGGTGGCAAAGTTCCAGGGTTCGCCGACCAGCCCCTCGCCCGTGAGCTTGTCCATGTTCCTTGTATCCGCCGACGCGAAAACGTCGGCCGGCGCACCCTGCGTAATCTGCGTGACGAGGTCCGAGGAGCCGGCGAAGCTGAGGGTGACATCCGTTCCCGGGTTGGCCGCCTCGAATTTTCCGGCCATGTCCGTGAAGGCGGTTTTGAGGGACGCCGCGGCGAAAACGGTGACGGTGCCAGCGGCACTTGATGCACCGCCGTCGCCCGTTCCACCTTGTCCTGCCGATCCCCCTTGGCCCGCTGCGGCACATCCGACGAGCGCCAGTGCAAGGACCAGCGCAGCAAGCGCTGTGCGCCTCATGCGGAGCCCTTGCCGTGTGGGGTTTCGATGATGACGGTGGTGGCTTTGACCACCGCGGTGGCCACGGAGCCGAGTTCCAGGCCGAGGTCGCGGACGGCTTCGCTGCTCATGAGCGAGACCACGCGGAACGGGCCGCACTGGAGCTCTACTTGGGCCATGACCTTGTCGGCGGTGATGCCCGTGACGAGGCCGACGAACCGGTTGCGCGCCGAGCTGCCGCTGCGGTGCGGGTCGTCCGGAAGCTGGGCGAGTTTTTGGGCGTGCCGGGCCAGTTCCAGCCCATCCACTGCAAGCCGGCCAGCGTCATCTTTTATGGCGGTGAGGCTGCCGTTGTCCGTCCAGCGCCTGATGGTGTCGTCGCTGACGCCGAGGAACCGGGCTGCTTCGGAAACGCGAATCGTGGGCATTTGCCCATAATAGTCCGCATTTGCGGGTGTCGGCGCTAGATAAGGCTTTCCGGGAGGTGTTCCGGTCCGGGCGGGAGTCTTGTGGTGGCAGGTCCATGGATGACGGTGCCGTCAGCAGCGAATCGGGAGCCGTGGCAGGGGCAGTCCCAAGTGGTGGCATCAAGGTTGAATTCGACGGTGCAGCCCATGTGGGTGCAGATTGCAGAAAGTGAGTGGACCTGCCCGTCAGGGTCCTTGTAGACGGCGGTGCTCTCGCCCGCGACGTCGATGACTGTTCCTTCCCCAGGGGCGAGCGTGAAATGGCCGGTCAGGTCCGCGGTCTTGGCTTTAGTGTTCTCCTCTGCCAACCGGCCGGCACTGGCTGCCGGGGTGATTCGGTTGCTGTTGAACACCGCGGCCCAGGGGTTCTCCCGGCCGCTGATGACGTCTGTGAGGATGAGGGCGGCAGCTGTTCCGTTGGTCAGGCCCCATTTGCGCAGTCCGGTGATGACATACACGTGCCTGGCATCAGCGGACATGAGCCCGACGTAGGGCAGCCCATCCACCGGCATACTGTCCTGGGTTGACCAGCGGTAGGCGATCTCGCTGGCGCCGAGCCCGTCACGGGCGAATGCGGCCAGCTTGCCGTACCGACCGTCGTCCCCGGCCTCGGACGCGCGATGGCCTTCGCCGCCGACCAACACGTAATTCTGGCCGCTAACGCTGACGGTCAGGATGGAACGCATCGGTTCGTCGACGCTGATGAACGTAGCGTCCTGTGGCGGAGTGTCCACACGTCCGGCCACGATGTAGGAGCGGTGCGGATAACACCGGGAGTCGAAAACACCTTCGTCGCCGAACGGCACATTCGTCGCGACGATGATATCCCGGGCACGGACGTTGCCGCCCTCGGTTTCGACCACACCCGGGGTACCGTCGCGGATCTGCAGCGCCCGGGTCTGCTCGAAGACGAAGCTGCCGTCACCCTCGACCGCACGGGCGAGGCCCTGGAGGTATCTCACCGCATGGAATTGGGCCTGCCCGTCGAACCGGACCGCGCCTTTGACGGGGAATGGCAGCGGCACATCCGTGGTGAAACTCGAGGGAAGGCCGACGCGGGCGGCGAGGTCGGCCTCGGCGCGGACCAGTTCAAGTGCATCATCGGTTACGGCATAGGTGTAGTTGGCAACGAGCCGGAGGTCGCAGTCAATGTTCTCCTCAGCCACGACCCGCTGGATGTGCTCGAGCGCTGCCTCATTGGCCTGCCCGTAGATGCGCGCGGTATCGGTGCCGTGGTTGCGGGCGAGTTCGGTGTAGGCCAGCCGGTGGAGGGAGGTCACTTTGCCGGTGGTGTGGCCGGTAACGCCGGTTCCTACACGGGCCGCCTCGATAACCGCGACAGTATGCCCGGCACGTTTGAGCGCCAACGCGGCCGTCAGCCCGGCAACACCGGCTCCGATGACCGCAACATCGGCCTCTACGTCCCTGGCCAGTGCTGGATAGTCGGTGTCCCCGGCGGAAGCGAGCCAGAGGGACTCGGGTTCGCCTTGGATGGCTTTCTCCATTGCAACCTCCCACATGTCTGCGAGCGTCAGGCCATAGGTGCTGATCATCCCCCTTCCCCGGCGGAATATCAACGATTCCGGAACCTGCTGGCGGCGCCAGTAACCGCAGGTCAGCGGCTGCCTGTGGAACATCCCGGGCCCGCGTTCTACGCTATGGGGAGGGGAGGGGCCGCGGCCGCTGAGGAGCGCTGTGATGAAGTGGATCAAGCCTGACAACCCCGACTATGACGCGGCCCGCAAGGTCTTCAACGCCATGATCGACCGGCGCCCGGCGGCCATCGCCCAGTGCGCCAATGATGAGGATGTGGCCGAAGCCCTCCTGTACGGCCGCGGGAACGCCCTCCCCATCGCCGTCCGCGCCGGCGGGCATTCAGTGGCCGGCATGTCCATGAACGACGACGGTGTGGTGATCGACGTCCGGCCCATGAAGTCGATCGACGTGGACCCGGAGTCCGGCATTGTCACCGCAGGTGCGGGCGTTACCTGGGGCGAGTTCGACCGCGCCACGCAGGAGCACGCGCTGGCCGTAACCGGTGGACGCGCGTCCACCACCGGCGTCGCAGGTTTTACGCTCGGCGGCGGGTCCGGCTGGCTGGAGCGCTCCTACGGGTTCGCCTGCGACAGCCTCGTCTCGGTGAATCTGGTGACGGCCGACGGCGACAGGGTCACCGCGAGCGCGCGGGAAAACCCGGAACTCTTCTGGGCCCTGCACGGCGGCGGCGGGAACTTCGGCGTGGCCACGTCCTTCACGTTCCAGGCGCACCGGCTGGGGCCTGTGGTGCACGCGGGGATCTGGTTGTGGCCCGGCGAAGAGGCCATGGACGTCTCCCGGGCATTCCGGGACCTTGCCCTCGCCGCCCCCGATGGCGTCGGACTGGGGCTGCTGTACCTGACTGCGCCGCCGGAGCCATTTGTTCCCGAGCATCTGGTGGGAAAACTGGCCGTGGCCGTTGGCTACGTCTATGCGGGCGACCCCGAGGAAGGCTCCGAACATGCCAGACCGTTCCGCGAGCTCGGGCCGGCCGTCGACCTGGTGGGTGACACACCCTATGCCGAGTTCAACTGTTCCTTGGATGACCCCCCGGACCATTACAACTACTGGAGCGCGGACTATCACGACGAATTGCCGGACGACGCTCTGGACGTGTTCGTCGAATCCGCCCGGAATCTCCCCGACGCCACCTCACAGCAGCTGATCGCCCGCTGGGGCGGTGCCGTCGGCGGTAATGCGGGGGCGGCTACGCCCCTGATCAACCGGAACGCCGCCTGGGTGAGCCACCCGTACGGCATCTCCCCCACACCCGAAGGCGGCCAGCGGGCGAAGGCCTGGGTGAAGGACTTCCGGGAGAAGATCGCGCCCTACGCCACCGGCGGGGTGTGGCTGAATTTCATCGGCAATGAGGGCCAGGACCGCATCCGCGCCGCATTCGGCAACGGGAACTATGCCCGGCTGGCCAGGGTCAAACGGGACTTCGATCCCAAGAACGTGTTCCAGGGCAACCAGAACATCCTGCCGGCAGGCTCCTGAGCCGGCGTTCCGTCGGCCTGCCCAAACTAGACTTCCATCATGGCGATTTACCTGGATCCGCCCCTGTGGCCTGCGCACGACACCCATTTTTCGCACCTGGTCTCGGACACCTCGCTGGCGGAGCTGCACGCTTTCGCGGCGGCCGCCGGCATCCCGGACCGGGCGTTCGACGGCGACCATTACGACGTCCCGGAGCGACGGTTCGATGATCTGGTGGCCGCAGGCGCCATACCGGTGGAGGCCCGGGTCCTGGTCCGTAAGCTCATCGCCAGCGGTCTGCGCATCCCGGCCCGGCAGCGGAGCAAATCCTTGAAACTGCCGCTCCTGAACCGCTGGGAGAGCATCATGCCCGGCCACGACGCCCTCTTCCTGGACCTCCTGGACCGGTGGGGCGAGGAGCACCGCAAGTACCACGGCCGCACCCACCTTTTGGCTGTGCTGGAGGCACTTGACCTGCTCACCGAACCCGCCGATCCGCCGCGCACCGTGCTGCTGGCGGCCTGGTTCCACGACGCCGTGTACCGCGGCGTGGCGGGCCAGGACGAGGAGGAATCGGCCCGTCTCGCCGAGGACCGCCTCGCCGACGCGGGGCTTCCGCCCGCCGACATTGAGGAGGTGGCGAGGCTGGTCAGGCTGACCTCGGACCACCGTCCGGATCCGGGGGACGACGACGGCGCCCTCCTCTGCGACGCGGACCTGTCAGTCCTCGGCGGCGAACCGGAGCCGTACGCCCGGTATGTGGCCGCCGTCCGGGAAGACTACGCGCACATCGGCGACGCCGACTTCGCGGCCGGACGCGCCGCCGTCGTACGCCAACTGCTGGAACTTGACCCGCTCTTCCACAGCGAGCGGGCACGGGAGCTGTGGCTCGACGCCGCGCGCCGGAACCTGCAGGGCGAGCTCGCCTGAGGCGTGAGTCGGGCGCGTGAGCCTTTACGGCCGCGGCGGCCGATGCAAGACTGCTCGAATGAACCTGCGCATCCAAGCTGTCAGCATCGATTCGACCGACCCCAAGGTACCCGCCGATTTCTGGGAGAAAGCCTTGGGGTGGCGGCGGACGTACGAGGTGGAGGACGAGATCGTACTGGAGCCGCCCGCTGGCAGCCCGGCCGACGGCGTCAGCCCGGACCTGCTGTTCCTGAAGGTGCCCGAACGGAAAGAGCTGAAAAACAGGCTGCACCTGGACCTGCGCCCGGACGACCAGGCCGAGGAAGTGCAGCGGCTGGAGGCCTTGGGCGCCGTCCGCGTGTCCGTAGGGCAAGGGCCCGAGGTGACGTGGGTGGTCATGGCCGATCCCGACGGCAACGAGTTCTGTGTGCTGCGCGCGCTGCGGTCCGAGGAGTTGGAAGCGCAGGGACTCGTGCCCGGGCTGGACGGACCTCCCGCCTGATTCCTTCCGGCGGGCCTGCCAGCTAATTGACGGCTACCTGATGCCGGTCAGCGGTAGGCGGTGATGAACGGCCTGTCGGTGGGAACGATCTGCTTGCCCAGCGGCATCAGGCTCACCGGGATCAGCTTCAGGTTGGCGATGGCCAGGGGAATGCCGATGATGGTGATGGCCATGGCAATCGCCGTCGCCACGTGGCCGATCGCGATCCAGATACCTGCCACCACCAGCCAGATGACGTTGCCCAGGAGCGAGAACACCCCAGTTCCACCCGGCTTGTCCACCACCATGCGCCCAAAGGGCCAGAGCGTGTACGCCGCGATCCGGAACGAGGCGATGCCCCACGGGATGGTCACGATCAGCAGGCAGCAGACGATGCCCGCCAGGAAGTAGCCCAGGGCAAGCCAGAGTCCGCCGAAAACCAGCCAGATGATGTTGAGCAGTGTCTTCATCTGTCCATTGTGCCCTGCGGGGTCTGACAAAAACGTAGGGGTCTGCCCTGATTGGCCCCTGAAATCCTGGCTGGAATCGCGGCGGAAGCCTAGACCGTGCGTTAGCCCTTGGCGGCCTTAACGAACGCGCGGATCTTGTCCAGGTCCTTCACGCCACGGGAGACCTCCACACCGGAGGAGACGTCCACACCCCATGCGCCGGCAGCCGCGGCCGCCTGGCTCACGTTGTCTGGATTCAGCCCGCCGGCCAGCAGCCAGTTGCGGTCCTGCAGAGCTGTCACGTCCACCATGGAGGCGTAGTCCCAGGTCTCGCCGGATCCGGGGACGGCGGCATCGATCAACAGGAGCTCCTCGCCCCAGTCGGCGAACGCATCCGCGGTTGCCGCCATGGTGACCGCCCTGATCAGCTTCATGCCGGCGTCGTGCACTGTGGTGACGTCTTCCGGAGTGAGGTCCGCATGGAGTTGGATCCATTCGAGTCCGGCGGCACGGGCGATTGCCAGGGCATCGGCCACAGGTTCATGCCGGAACACCCCAATCGCGGTCACTCCGGCAGGCACGTCGGCCAGCATCCCGGAAACCTGCGACGGCGAGACTGCCCGCGGGCTCGCTGTCAGGACAAACCCGACCGCGTCAGCCCCGGCCTCCACGGCAACGCGGACCGATTCCGGCGTACTGAGACCACATATCTTGACGAACATTCCCGGCTCCTTCAGGCTGACTTCGCGATGTCCCCCGGGAGGAGATTAGCAGGGATTGACGCCCGCGCCGATGGGGACCGTTCGTTCAGGTGCCGGAGAACAGCCGATCCACCATGGCCCGTCCCGCCTGTTCAAAGGCGGTATCGCCAGCTTGGTTGGCCCATACCACCGTGCCGACGGCCTGGTTCAGGTTCTCCAAACGCCACAGGTCGGTCTCTTCCGGTCCCACCATCTTTCCCAGGCCGTCATAAAACGCGGCTTCCAGTTCGGGCCTGCCAACGAACTGCTGGTGGCTGAGCCGCACGAGGTCGTGCACCCACGGACGCGCGTCCGCCCGACCGAAATCGATGACTTTGATGTGCCCGTTCTCCTGCAGCCAGTTCCGTGGCTGGTAGTCTCCGTGCGACGTCACGAGCTGCACAACACCCGGCTCCAGCGCCGCCAGTTCCCGTGCGAGGCTGTCGATCTGTCTTTCCGGGACCAGTCCGGGCGCGCGGTCCATCCACTGCAAGGTCTTGGCGGCCAGGGCTTTGGCGTAGTGCGCGGAGGTGCCGGCGGGCCGGTGGATCTTCTTCAGGAACGCCCCTGCCTGCCGATACGTTTCCGGATCATCTTCGGCCGGCGTCCCCTCCACGAGCGTCCCCGGCAGGAACTCGGTCACCAGGATCCCGGCCTCCGCCGAAGCGTGCCGGAGCACGGAAACGCGGCCGGCCAGCCCCTCGAAGCCGGCGGTATGGGCTGCGATTTCGCGCCGGATGTGGTGGCTGGTGGTGCTCGCCTTAACGATGAACTCTTCGCCCGGAGGCGCCACAATGTGGAGGACCGTGGTGTCCTGCAGTGGCCAGCTGTAATCCCAAACCACGTTGAACGCGCCCAGCCAGGACGTTAACAGCCGGCCTTGTTCGTCGGTGATCCCCTGGCACATCCACCCAGCATGCCACGCGTGACCCTTCCTGCCGACGAACGTGCAGAACGAACTAGGCTGGACGGATGGAGATCATCCGCTTCGCAGAACTCAGGTCCGAACCGTGGCGCAACGGCGGCGGGGTGACCCGCGAACTGGCCAGCCATCCCAAGGCGGCCTCCGCGCAGGACGGTGCCTGGGACTGGCGCGTCAGTATCGCCGACCTCACCAAGGCCGGCGACTTCTCGGCATTTCCGGGCATGGAACGGGTGCTGACTGTGGTGGACGGCGAGCTGCTCCTGCTGACCGTGGATGGGGCCGAGCATCCGCTGGAAAAGTACCGGCCGTTCAGGTTCTCCGGCGACGCTGCTGCGCACGGGGCGCTTCCCACCGGTGACATCCGAAACCTCAACGTCATCACCCGGGCCGGCTCGTTCAAGGGCTTCACGTCCATCATCGAGCTCTCCAAGAAGCGTGCACATCCGGTCTTTGAGGGCCAGATCGCAGTGCTGCTGCAGGGGCAGGCCTCCGTCAGCGCAGGCGACGCCATGGCTGCGCCCGCTGATGAAGGTGCCAGCGCTGATGAAGGTGCCACCGGCGACGCTGCCACCACCCCGTCAGAACCTGAGGCACTCAACCGGTATGACGCCGTCGTCGGTTCCGACACACGCTCCCCCGAGGTCCTGGGCCGCGGCTTCCTGGCCGTGGTTTCGATCGACCGCGTGGCGGGCTGAAACGGCTGCAGGCTAGCCTCGCCTTCGTTATCTGAGCCTTTCCACACTGGTCAGCCGCATGCCACACTCCTAGACTCTGGCTATGACCTCCACACCTTTTAATGCCCTCCTGTCCACCCAGATCGGCAACGAATTTGCGGCCTCGCAGCAGTACATTGCCGTGGCCACCTGGTTCGCCAACCAGGATCTTCCGCAGCTGGCCCGCTACTTCTACAAGCAGTCGGTGGAGGAACGGAACCACGCGATGATGATGGTCCAGTACATGCTGGACCGCGACATTGAATTCACCATCCCCGGTGTCCCCACCGTGCGCAACGACTTCTCCGCTGTGACCGAGCCGCTGGCCCTGGCGCTTGAACAGGAGAAGGAAGTGACGGGCAACATTGAGGCCCTCTTCCGTGCCGCCCGCGCCGAGGACGACGCCCTCGGCGAGCAGTTCATGCTCTGGTTCCTCAAGGAACAGGTGGAAGAGGTCGCCTCCATGACCACCCTCCTGAACATCGCCGAGCGCGCGGACAACCTGTTCGACATCGAGAACTTCATCGCCCGCGAAACCATCGGCGACGGCGGCCGCGATTCCTCCGCACCTCCGGCTGCCGGCGGTGCACTCTAGGCCCGCCAGCGCTGTCCCCATCCCCCGGCGGTGAGCTTGGCCACCAACCGGCCGCCCGCCGTCGGGGTTTGCTACTCTGAGATTAAGGCTCCGCAATCGGGCCTCCGGACGACGGTTCAGTACCCGGCACGCGACAAGACTGGCCAAAGGATCTGTCATGTCGTGGTTAATCCTCATTTTTTCCGGAGCGCTCGAGGCCGTCTGGGCCGCCGCCCTGCACCGGACCTTCGAGGCGTCCGGCCGGCGCCGCATCGCCCCGGCCTTACTCTTCCTCGTCTCCGTCCTCGCCAGCATGGCCGGCCTCGCCATCGCCATGCAGTCCATCCCCACCGGTACCGCCTACGCCGTCTGGGTGGGTGTGGGCGTGGTGCTGACCTCCGCTTACGCCATCTTCACCAGGGCTGAACGTCCGACGGCGGCGCGCCTGCTGCTGCTGACCGGCATCGCCGCGTGCGTGGTTGGCCTGAAGGTGGTGGCGTAGTGAACAAGCGTTCCGTTGCCTGGCTGTTGCTGCTGGCCTCCGCCGTCCTGGAAGCCGTGTGGGCCACCGCCCTGGGCCTGTCCGACCGCTTCACCCGCCCCCTCCCCACGCTGATTTTTGCCGTTACGGCCACGCTGAGCATGATCGGCTTGGGGCTTGCCATCCGCAGCATCGCGCTCGGCACCGCCTACGCCGTCTGGGTGGGTATCGGGGCTGCCCTGACCGTCGGCTGGGCCATGGCCACCGGCGTGGAACCTTTCAGTCTGTGGAAAGTGCTCTTCATCGCCGGCATCGTAGGCTGCGCTGTGGGGCTGAAGTCCCTGCCCGCTGAGGCCAAAGCCAGCGCCGCCCGTTCCGACGCTCGCGTCCCCGCCCCCGCCGAGTCGTCCAACGGTTAAGTTGCCTAAGGCGTGCCCGGGCGACCCGCCGTCGTGATTCGTGCGGCGGTGCCCAGACGCGGGACTCAGTGGCCGGTTTAGGCTTTTGCCATGGACTCCCCCGAGATCTCTCAGGCGATAGACACCCTGCGGCACCGGCTCGACGGCGGCCGCCGGACCCTGCTGGGCATCACGGGTGCGCCCGGATCCGGTAAGTCCACGTTCGCGGCCTGGTTGCAGCAGAAGTTCGGCCCGGACATCGCCGTAGTGGTGCCCATGGACGGCTTTCACCTCGGCAACTCGATCATTGACGGCACACCGCTGCGGCAGCGAAAGGGCGCGATCGACACGTTCGACGTCGGCGGGTACCTGTCGCTGTTGCGGCGGCTGGTGCGTCGGGATGAGTCAGTGGTCTATGCGCCGGAGTTCCGGCGCACGCTGGACGAGCCGGTGGCCGCCTCAATCGCTGTCCCGGCGTCAACGCCGCTGGTAATCACCGAAGGGAACTACCTGCTCGCCGAGTCACCCCAGTGGAAGGACGTACGCGCGCAGCTGGACGAGGTCTGGTTCATGGACACTCCGCCTGCGCTGCGACTGACCCGGCTGGTGGACCGGCACGTGGAGTTCGGCATGGACCGGACCGCGGCGGCAGCCTGGGCCCTGGGTCCGGATGAGAACAACGCTGTGCTGATCGGCGCCATGCGGCAGGGAGCGGACCGGATCATCCCCTGGGGCTAGGAATACCGCGGCCAGGGGCAAGGTTCTTGGCTGGGAAACACCACAACGAACGGAGCTCGCATGGCTGCATCATCGGTCCACCTCGGCGACGGCCTCAGGGTCAGTCCTCTCGGCTTCGGCGGGATGGCCCTCACCCCGGTCTACGGGGAGGTTGACCCGGTAGAGGCCCTCAAAACCCTGCACCACGCCGTGGACTCCGGCGTCAGCTTCATCGACACTGCGGACATTTATGGCGGGGGCAGCAACGAGGAGCTCATCGCGCATTTGTTGAAGGACCGGCGGGACGAGGTCCAGCTCGCCACCAAGTTTTCCCTGGTGGGCACGCCGGCTGACGGCTACACGGACGTTCGGGGCGACGCCGCCTACATCCGGCAGGCCGTCGACGCCAGCCTGAAGCGGCTCGGCACCGACGTGATCGACCTCTACTACATGCACCGCCGTGACCTCCGCGTTCCGATAGTGGAAACCGTGGAGGCCATGGCGGGGCTGGTACAGCAGGGCAAGGTCAAACACCTTGGCCTGTCTGAGGTGACCGCGCAGGAGCTGGCCGAAGCCCACGCGGTGCATCCGATCGCCGCAGTCCAAAGCGAATGGTCCATCTGGAGCCGCGACGTGGAACGCAACGTGGTTCCAGCCGCCGCCGGACTGGGCGTGGGCTTTGTGCCGTATTCGCCCCTGGGCCGGGGATTTCTCACCGGAACCGTCGACGCGTCCAGCCTCGGAGCCAAGGACTTCCGACGCCGGATCCCCCGATTCGCCGAAGACGCCGCCGATGCCAACCAGGCAGTGGTGGCGGCGGTCCTGGCCGTGGCCACTGAACTCTCCGCAACACCTGCCCAGGTGGCACTGGCCTGGCTGCTTGCCCAGGGAAACCGGCTGGGCTTGGCAGTGGTCCCCATCCCCGGCACGCGCAAAACGCACCGGATCGACGAAAACCTGGGCGCCCTGTCCCTGGTCCTTACCTCATCGCAACTGGAAACGCTGGACCAGGCCGCGGACGCCGTCGTCGGCTCCCGCTCGGCGGACCCGAACTGGGTTTCCCAAGGCCGCGAATGACGCAGGCCGTGAATAAACTGAGGCCCATGGACACGCTCATTCACGACCTACAGGACATCACCATCCGCCGGATTTCGGTCAGCGAGATGGACAACAACGTGTATCTGCTGACCGCCAAGGAGTCCGGCGCACAGCTGCTGATCGATGCCGCAGACGATCTTCCGGCCATCAAGGCGATGCTGCAGGACGCCGCCGCGGATACTGCGGCCACGCCCAAACTGGTGCAGATTGCAACGACGCACCAGCATTGGGACCATGTCCGGGCACTGCCTGAACTGGTGGCAGCCACGGGTGCCCCAACCGTTGCCGGAAAGGACGACGCCGAGGCGCTGCCGGTTCCGGTGGACCGGCCCCTGGAGCACGGTGACACCTGCGCCGTGGACGGCTTCGAGCTCACCGCAGTGCACCTGCGCGGGCACACTCCGGGATCCATCGCGTTTGTGTACCAGAACCCGAAAGGTCCGGCCCACATCTTCTCCGGGGATTCCCTCTTCCCAGGCGGCGTGGGCAACACCCAGAAAGATCCTGCACGGTTCAACCAGCTGATCAATGACGTCAGCGAGCGGCTCTTCGATGCTTATCCGGACAACACCGTGGTGCACCCGGGCCACGGGAAACCCACCACCCTCGGCGCGGAACGCCCGCACCTGGAAGAGTGGCGCGCCCGCGGCTGGTAGAGCAGCGTTAAACCACTCATCGAGTGCTCCGTAACTGCCGCTATGAACCTTCTAAACGGCGGTTACGGAGCACTCGATGGTGTTTAGGCTGGGACCTTAGCGGCTGCGGCGTTCGTTCGAGGCCGGAGCCGACGCGCGGCGGGGACCGCTGCGTGCCGGACGGCCGCTGCCGCCACCGTTGCCGCCGCCGTTGCCGGCGTACGATCCACCCGAAGTACCACCGGTGTTGGAGGACCAAACAGCCTTGTTGCCGGCGTTGCCGCCGCTGGCTGCACCGGCACCCGCGGAGCGCTGGCCGCCACCGCTGCGGCCACCTGCACCTGCACCGGCAGTGCGTGCGCCGGCTGCTGCGCGCTGGCCCGTTGCCGGACGTCCGCCGCGCTGGCCGCCGGACGTAGCCGGACGGCCCGTGCCGCCACGGGGAGCATCGCTGCGGGTAACGCGTGAATCCGTACGGTTGTCTGACGCGCGGCCGTCTGAACCGCGGCCGGCCGCTGCACGGCCACCTGCTGCGGGGACGTCGTTGCGGTGCGTGGATGCTGTGGTGCCGCGGCCACGTGCGTTGCGGCGTGCAGCCGCAGCCGCAATGGCGCGGTCCTCGTTCTGCTCTGCAACACGGTCAAATGCTGCGCGGGCTTCAGTCCGGCCTTCGTAAGCCACGGCGCGGCGCTCTGCACGGGGCAGGTCGGTGCGGGGAGCCTCAGCCGAGACACGTCCGCGTCCGCCACGTCCACCACGGCCACCGGCTGTGGGGCCGTCCTGGCTGCGTCGGGCGCGCTTGCGCTCGGCGTTGGCACCGGTGGAGCTGCCGCCGCCCTGGTTGGACTTGGCGGCCAGCAGTGCCGCACGGGTGCGGGGATCGATCTTGTCGGCCATTTCGCCTACGAGCTCAGCAACCAGCGGGGAGTTGGCGCTGACGCGCTCGAAGTTGACCTCGACGCCGGCAGCCTTCATCAGCTTCTTGACGTCGCTCTGCTGCTCCGGGAGGGTCAGCGTCACAACGGTGCCGTCCGAACCTGCGCGGGCCGTACGGCCTGAGCGGTGCAGGTAGGCCTTGTGCTCTGTCGGCGGGTCAACGTGGATCACCAGTTCAACGTCGTCCACGTGGACGCCGCGGGCTGCGACGTCGGTGGCCACCAGGACGCGGACGTCACCGGAGGAGAACTCCGCGAGGTTGCGGTCACGGGCGTTCTGCGAGAGGTTGCCGTGCAGGTCGACGGCCGGGATCCCGGCGTCGGTCAGGGTCTTGGCCAGCTTGCGGGCGTGGTGCTTGGTCCGCATGAAAAGTACGCGGCGGCCGGCACCCGAGGCGAGCTCGACGATCAGCTGCTTCTTGACGGTCTGGTCGTTGACTACCAGCACGTGGTGTTCCATGGTGGTCACCGCGGCCTGCGGATCGTCCACGGAGTGGGTCAGCGGGTTGGACAGGTAGCGCTGGACGATCTTGTCCACGCCGTTGTCCAGGGTGGCGGAGAACAGCAGCCGCTGGCCCTGGCTGGGGGTCATGTCCATGAGCTTCTTGACCACGGGCAGGAAGCCGAGATCGGCCATGTGGTCGGCCTCGTCCAGGACGGTGACCTCAACGGCTTCGAGGGTCAGGATGCGCTGGCGGATCAGGTCCTCCAGGCGGCCCGGGCAGGCAATGACGATGTCGACGCCGGCGCGCAGGGCCTTTTCCTGGCGGGCCTGGGAGATGCCGCCGTAGATCACGGTGGTGTTCAGGCCCATGGCCTTGGCCATCGGCTCGATGGTGGCGTTGATCTGGGTGGCCAGCTCGCGGGTCGGTGCGAGGACCAGGCCCATGGGGCGGCCGGGCTTGCGGAAGTGCTTGGCTTCCCGCTCAGCGAGTCGTGCTACAAGCGGGATGGCGAAAGCGATGGTCTTGCCGGAGCCTGTGCGGCCGCGGCCCAGGACGTCGCGTCCGGCCAGGGTGTCCGGGAGGGTCTTGACCTGGATGGGGAACGGCTCAACAATTCCCTGGGCGGTGAGGGTTTCAGCAAGGGCCTTGGGCGTGCCGAGGGCAGCAAAAGTAGTCATAGATTCAAGGTCTTTCAGGCGGTATCCGTGCGGATATCGGCCCCCGATGCCGGTTGGCTCAAGGGTTTCGCCGAAGAAAAGTCAGGTGATCAACCGGGCTGCTGCCCAATTCAGGGCGGCGGCTGGGACCAAATGGAACGCGTTCATCGACGCAGGATGTGCCTCTCACATGAAAAAACCCGCTTCCCAAATCTGGGCCTCCAGAATTTAGGAGCGAGCGGGCATCACTGCACATCAAGTCCCCTAAGCGTACCATCCCCTGGCCCGCAGCCCCGATTCCGCTCCGTCCGCCCCAGCTCGGCGCGGGGCGCTGAGCGGGACCGTTGCCTTCAAAGCCACGCCGGGGCAGGCTTGACGCATGACGCAACAGGGCGAAAACCACCACCACGCAACGCACGACGGCGACACCCGCCACGGAGACCAGCGGCAGCAAAGTGCGGCTGAAGCCTGGGACGAAAGATACGGCAGCAAGCCG
Source organism: Pseudarthrobacter sulfonivorans (assembly GCF_031454915.1). Lineage (GTDB taxonomy): Bacteria > Actinomycetota > Actinomycetes > Actinomycetales > Micrococcaceae > Arthrobacter > Arthrobacter sulfonivorans_C. The sequence continues at coordinate 121,233 of NZ_JAVDRS010000007.1, forward strand.
CAGATCTGGAGCGGCAAACCCAACCCCCAGCTGGTCCGCGAAGGCGGCGGGCTGCGGCCCGGCAAGGCACTCGACCTGGGCTGCGGCGAAGGTGCCGACGCCATCTGGCTCGCCCAGCAGGGCTGGACCGTCACCGCCGTCGACGTTTCCACCGTCGCGCTCGAACGGGCGGCCACGCACGAAAAAGCCGCATTGGACCGCGAAAGCGTGCACGCTGAGGGCGCGGGCGCCATCCCCAGCCGCATCCACTGGGAACAGTGTGACCTGGACCAGTGGCAGCCCACGGAAACCTACGATCTGGTGTCCTCCCAGTTCCTGCACGGACCGCAGCTGGTTTGGCAGGTCCCGCTGCGGACGGCGGCGGCAGCGGTTAAGCCGGGCGGCACGCTGCTGATCGTCGGGCACCATCCGGACCGCCTGCCGCCGTGGGGAAACCACACCACGCACGAGATGTTCTACACGCCCGCGCAGCTTGTGCAGGAACTCGGCATCGATTCCCCCGAGTGGCAAGTGGAGGTCAACACCACGCGGGATCGGGTCACCAACGGGCCGGACGGGCAGGAAGCCGTCATCGGCGACACCGTACTTAGGGCGACCAGGCTGGCCTGAGCTCACCACATCAGCAACCTCAGCGGGAGGAATCATGGCACGGTTCATCGCCGAAATGACCATGTCGCTGGACGGGTTCATCGCCCTGCCCGACGACAGCATCGGCGGACTCTTCGACTGGTATGACAACGGCCCCGTGGCGGTTCCCACAGCCAGGCCGGACATGACCTGGCACGTCACGCAGGCCAGCGCCGAACACCTCCGGCGGACCATGTCCACCGCGGGCGCGCTGCTGGTGGGCCGCCGGATCTTCGACCTCACCCACGGCTGGGGCGGGCAACACCCCATCGACTGCCCCATCGTGGTGCTCAGCCATACCATCCCGGACGGCTGGCCGCGCCAGGGCGTGCCTTACACGTTCGTCACCAGCGGCTTCCAGGACGCGGTGGCGGCGGCCGGGAAGCTCGCGGGCGACAAGGATGTGGGGCTCGCCGGGCCGGACATCATCCGGCAGGCGCTCGATGCCGGCCTGCTCGCCGAGATCCGTGTCAACCTGGCGCCGTGGCTGCTGGGGTCCGGGATCCGTTTCTTCGACCACCTCAGAGCCGCCCCGGTGAAACTGGAACGGACCCGGGTGATCGAGCGCGACGGCGTCACGCACCTCCACTTCAACGTCCTCCGCCGCCCGGACTACTGAGGTGTCGCGGCTACTGAACCCGCGGTACCGCAGCCCGTGATCCTGACACCCGCGGCGACACGGCAACCGCGGCGACGGCCACCACCGCCGCCAGAGCGAAGACGCCCGCGAACGATTCCGCCGTCGTCGCAAATGCCGCGAACACGATGCCCGTGGTGGCGAGGGCGAGCGCGCCGCCCAGCGAGTCCGCGATGGACATGGCCGAACTGTTGAAGCCCTCGTTCTCCTTCGTGGAAAGGGCGAGCGTCATGACGCTCAGCCGCGGGTAGAGCAGCCCCATGCCGGCGCCGGCGAAGGTCCAGCCGATGATCGCGACGGCGGCAGGCCAGTGGAGCGCCGCCGTCGCCAACGTCAGGACGATGGCCACCAGCACCAGCGCGGCACCGATGCGGACCGCGGTGCGGTGCGAGAGCCGGGTGCCCAGGCGGCCCTGGATCGCGGCGGCACCGGCCCACGCCACCGCACCGATCGTGAGCGCGAGTCCGGCGAACGTCGGCGGGAACGCGTACTGCTCGATCAGCAGGTACGGCAGGTATACCTCGGCCCCGAAGAAGGCCGCGCCGGCCAGTCCGCGGGTCAGGATGACGCTGGGCAGGCCACGGCGCGCGAGCAATGTTCCCCGTGGTACCAGCGGCCGTACGGCAACCAGGGCAATCACGACGGCGGCCGCAGCCAGGAGTGCCGGCGCTGCGGGAAGGCCCGCGATGGTGACTTCCGCGGAGAGGTTCAGGCCCAGCACGGCGAGCGCGGCGAGCGCTGCCCAGGCGATCCGGCCCACGGACCACGGCGGCGGCGTCGCCTGCACTGCCGGCCGGTCCATGCCGCGGAGCACCGGAACAATCATCACCAGCGCGGGAACCACCAGCCCCACCACGCCCAGGAACACCCAGTGCCAGCTCAGGGCCTCCGCCACGATGCCGGCGGCGAATGGACCCACCAGGGACGGGACCACCCACGCGGCGGAGAAGGCGGCGAAGATCCCCGGGTGGAGGACGGCCGGATAGACGCGGGCCACCACCACATAGAGCGACACAGTCAGGGCGCCGCCCCCGAGGCCCTGCACCAGGCGGCCGGTGACCAACACTGGCATGGACACGGCAGTGCCCGCAATGATCAGGCCCAGCACGAACAGGGCCACGGAGGCATAGAGCGGGACGGTTGGCCCGCGGCGGTCGGACCAGTTTCCTGCCGCCACCATGCCGATCACACCGGTGGCCAGCGGCCCGGCGAATGCCAGCGCATACAGGCCTGCCCCGTCCAGTTCGCGGCTGACTACAGGCATGATGGTGGTCACGGCCAGCGATTCGAACGCCGCGAGGAACACCAGGGAACACGCGCCGATTGTCACCCACAGATACGGCCGCTGCAGGATCCCCGCTGTGATCCCTGTTGAGGGGAGGGTGGAATCTCGCACGTGCTAGCCGCCGACGTACCGGTTCCGGCCGGCGCGGTAACCAAAGACCGCGGCCAGCGAGCCTACAACCAGGAACAGCATCCCGGCCTCCGTGAAGGATCCTGTGGCCTGGTGCAGTTGGCCAACCAGCAGCGTGCCGGTGGAACCCAGCCCGTAGCCCACGCCCTGCATCATCCCGGACAGGTGCGCCGCGGTGTGCCCGTCGCGCGTACGCAGCATGATCATGGTCAGCGCCACCGCAGTCAGGCTTCCCTGCCCGAGGCCCAGCAGCCCGGTCCAGACCCAGATGAGTTCCAGCGGACCGAAGATGCTCAGTGCGAAACCGCCTCCGGTCATCAGCGCAACCACCACGCTGATGGTCCGCTGGTCGCTGAACCGTGCGGCCAGCGCCGGGGCGAACAGCGACCCAAGCATCTGGAGCACGATGGAAACGGACACCATCAGGCCGGCCGTGCCGCCATCCACTCCGCGTTCGCGCAGGATCGGCGCCAGCCAGGCAAAGACGCTGAAGGACATCATGGCCTGCAGCACCATAAAGATGGTCACCTGCCACGCCACCGCGGAGCGCCACACGTTGACTCCGTCGGAGACGGCCTGGTGCCGGACGGGGTGTTGCCGGAGTGCCACCGGGAGGAAGAGCAAAAGAACGACGGCGGCAGGCACCGCCCAGAACCACAGCCCTGCCGTCCACTCCCCCGTCGCTGTGAAGACGGGGTAGGTAAAGCCGGCGCCGAGGGCGGCCGAGGCGCAGATCGCCGTGGTGTACAGCCCACCCATGAGGCCCAGCCGGTGCGGGAAGTCGCGCTTCACCAGCCCTGGGAGCAGCACGTTGCAAAGCGCGATGGCCGCACCGCAGGCCGCTGTTCCCACCAGCAGGGCAGGGAGGTGGCCGGCGCCCGGCACCAGCCCTCCAATGTCCGCGGGCCGGAGCAGCAGCCCTGCAGTAAGTGTTGCCATGGCACCCAGCAGCACCCGCTCCGCACCGAACCGGCGGGCCAGAACGGGGGCCAGTGGCGCGAAGACACCCAGCAGCGTCACAGGCACTGTGGTGAGCACAACCACCGCCCAACCCGGCAGGCCGGCGTCGGACGTGACCTCCGGAAGTACCGCCGCGAAACTCGAGAAAACCGTACGGAGGTTCAGGCCGATGAGCACCAGGCAGAAGGCCAGGTAGACGAGGGCGCGGCGGCTGCGGCGGCCGTCCGGGAACGCGGTGGGGGACGCCGGGGGAACGTCATCGATTTCGGCGTCGACGAGCAGTCCGGGTACGTCAACGTTGTCAGCACGGGTCACGGGACCCATTGTGTCACTGCCTGTATCTGTCACTGGCCCCGGCAAGCGACGGGCCCGGACCGGTGGGCGCGGGCCGCGGGTATTCTGGAAGGGATGAGTGAATCCCCAGAATCCCCCCAGCCTCCGCATGTCCCGCGGCCGGTAACGCCCGGAACCCAGGCATCCTTTGGCACCTACGGCGGCAGGCCCGTCAGCTTCGTGCGCCGCGGAACCAGGCTGCAGGGGCGGCGCCAGGCGGCATGGGAAGAGCACGCGGACCGGTGGGCTGTGGACGTGCCCCGGCACATTGCGAACACGTCGGTCCACCCGGAGTACACGTTCGACGCCGAGGCGGAGTTCGGCCGCAAGGCACCGCTGATCGTGGAGATCGGGTCCGGGCTGGGCGATGCCATCTGCCACGCCGCCGAGGAGAACCCGGACACGGATTTCCTGGCAGTGGAGGTCTACACGCCGGGCCTGGCCAACACCATCATCAAGATCAACAGCCGCGGGCTGAAGAACGTCCGGGTGGTGGAAGCCAACGCGCCCGAGGTCCTCGCCACCATGCTGCCGGCAGGATCGGTCAGCGAACTGTGGGTGTTTTTCCCGGATCCCTGGCACAAGTCACGGCACCACAAACGGCGCCTCATCCAGCCGGAGTTCGCCGGACTCGCTGCCCGGGCGCTCACGCCAGGCGGCCTGTGGCGGATGGCCACTGACTGGTCAAACTACGCCGTCCACGTCCGCGACGTCCTTGCGGACTCGCCGGACTTCGAAAACCTCCACACCGGCGAGCGCCATGGCCCCGAGAGCCCGCTCACGCAGGTGTGGCAATCCGGCGTTGAGTCCCTGGTGGGCGGTGCACCGGTCCGCGAGGGCAGGGCGCCGGTCAGCACCGAGCACACCGGTCCCAACGAGGGCGTGGATGAGACCGGCGGCTGGGCCCCACGTTTTGAAGGCAGGATCCGCACCAGTTTTGAAGCCAAAGCCCACGAGGCCGGCCGGCTGATCTTCGACCTCTGCTACCGCCGGCGCTGAATCAGCCCCGGCGGCTCGGCGGCGGTCAGCCCAAGGGAGCTGTCAGCCTGCGGCGGCGGTCAGGCCACGCTGATGGCGGAAACAATCTCCTTCAGCATGTCCACCCGCGGTTCAATCTCCGGGTTCACGTACGGCCAGATCACCACAACGCCGATGAACCGGCTGTTCTCCCAGACGCCGACGGTGGCTGCCACCCTCGCCGCGCCGGCGGAGTCCGTGTAGCCCACCAGGACCGCGTACGCGGCCTTGCCGGGCAGGTTCAGTTCACCTTCGGCGAGGCGGGTCCCTGCCCGTTCCTCCAGGTAGAACTCTGACATCAGGTGCGCCCAGCCGTTGGCCTGCGGCGCGTCTGTGACGGAGGTGTCGTCCTTGATCACGGTGACCAGGACGCCTCCGAGCAGGCCAAACTGCTCGGTGTTTGGCCCCGCGGCGGAGTCCTCCAGGACCTGGGTGTGTTCGGGGAAATCTGCCGTATACCCCAAGGCGGATTCGATGTGCACTGACATGGTTGCTCCTTAGCGGTAAGTCTTGGTTTCAGGCGCGGCCACGTCAGAGCCGCTCAAGCTTCGTGTCGTTCGCGACCTTATAGTACGTTTCCACGTTGGTGGTCACCTTGTTTTCTGTCTTGACGTCCAGTTCGCCCGCCTTGAAGTCCACTCCGGCCTCGTTGGTCACTGTCACCACCCTGTTCTCCTGGACGGTGACAGAACCTGCCTCGTACAGCTTGGCGGCGTCTGCGGCTGCCCCGGCGCCATTACCCATCGCCACATTGCGCATGTAGCTGTCGATCACGGGCGCGTTCTCCGGGGAGTACTCGACGTTGATCTTGACACTTCCCTGGGTGCCTACAGTGGCGCTGGACTCCAGCTTGGCGCCCTGCAGGTCCGGGCCGACGCTTGCTCCAGCCCCCACCGTGCCTTCCATGGATACTGCGATCGCCTCGAGGTTGCTGTCCTTGTCCAGTTTCAGTTCCAGGCCGCCTTTGCCGGAGGCCTCGAACACCCGGCCGTCCAGGTCAAACTTGCCCTGCGCGGTGTACTCGCCGCTGGCCGTTGCGGTGCCGGTTGTCAGGTTCCGCTCGTAGGCGAGATCCAGCTTCGCAGAGCCGCTGGCCGGTGCGGTTTCGCCTTTGGCTTCGAAGGAAAGGGTCCCCTTGAGCTTACTTTCGGCACCGGTGGTGCCGTTGTCGCTCGCGGCTTCGACGACGGTGGAGGCGATGTAGACCGGTGCGTTGCTGGCCATATCCTTGAGCTCACCGAGGCCGTCCGGCGGAAGCTCCCTGTACATCTGGTCCCGGGCCGCCATGGCCTCTTCACGGCTGCCGAATTTGAACTCGGTTGAACCTTCCCCGCTGAGCGTGACGCCGGCCGTTCCGGTGGGGTCGTTCAAACCCGCTCCTGCGTTTCCGTAGACCTTCAGGGTGGCGGAACCATCGGCGTTCTCAACCACCACGGTGCCAACTTCCGCACCGGCATGGAACCAGGCAATCCGGCCATCAATGGAGGCCTTGCCGACCTCCGTGTAGACGGGCGTGTCCTTCCGGCCGACGCCGTGGAGCGCCGCTTTGGCCTGCTCTTGGGCCGATTCGGGGATGCCGCCGTCCATCCGCATCAGGTCTTCGGCGAACGGGCCGTCCTCGTTCTTGCCTTCGATCAGGTACTGCCTGTCCGCCTCGGACAGGCCTTCCCACCATTTGGCCTGTTCTTCCGGGCTGGCCTTGAGCATGTCATTCATGCCCTGTACCAGTTCCTGGCGGTGTGCCTGCTCCTTGGCAACATTCTCCAGTTGTTCCTCGAACCAGGTCTTGGCGCGGCCGCCCAGGTCCTTGATCGTGTTCAGGGCGTTACTCCCCCCGCCGCCACCGGACGTGTCGGAGGCCTTTTCCTGCTCGTCGGCATGCTGGAGGAGCAGCCTGGAGTTGTGCCGGAGGCTGGAGGCCACGCGTTCAAGGGTAGGGCGGTGGCTGCCCGTCCAGTCCTGCCGGAACTGCGCGCCGTCAAGGCCCTTCCACGGCGCCGACTGGATCTGGCCCTGCAGGGAGCTGGCCCGGCTGCTGAGCAGCGTTGCCGCCTTGTCAACAGCTTTCGCCAGCTCGCGCAGCTGACTGACGTCCGCGCCGTAAAAAGTCATGATGTTCCCCCGGAGAGTGATACGAGTGTGTTTATCGCTGAACATATGGTCGCACGTCAGCCACTCCCCAGCGATGGGGAACACTCCCCATCGGCGGCCATGGACGGGCAGGTCAGCGCCCGATTCCCGCCATCGGGTGCGGGACTGACCCCTCCTCGGATGGCGGGACTGTTCGGGGCTGGGATTGCGTGGCACGATGGGGTTTGTGCGGGGGGCACGCAATTTGCGCCTCCCCGGCGCCGGCCAAAGGAAGCATCATCAAAAGAGAATTCAGACAGGCCGCGGACGCGGCGGAGGACGTCACCAACTCACGCACTTTGGAGTTGCTGGCCCGGGCGGGTTTTGCGGCGAGCGGCGTCCTGCACTTTCTGGTGGGGGCCATCGCCATCCGTCTGGCCATGGGCGGCTCAGGGAATGCTGACTTCAGCGGGGCAGTGTCCGAACTTGCCAGCCAGCCCGCCGGGCCGTTCCTCCTGTGGGCCAGCTTCGCAGCCTGCGTGGCTCTTGCCATCTGGCAGGCCAGCGATGCCATCTTCGACTACAACGGACTGCCTGCGAAGGACAAAGCCGGCAAGAAGGCCAAGGCAGCAGCCCAGGCCCTGGTGTTTGCCGGGCTCGCCCTGACCCTGGCCAGCTTCGCCATGGGCACAGGATCCGGCGGGGACAACCAACAATCCGCCACCGACGTCACTGCCGCCGTGATGAAGGCCCCCGGCGGCGTGGCCCTGCTGGTCCTGGTGGGGACGGGCATCGCCGTCACCGGGGTCATCTACGCCATCCGGGGCTTCAAAAAGTCCTTCGAAAAGCACTTGACCATGCCCACCTCCCCCTCAGCCCGGCAAGCCGTCACCGCCCTGGGTGTGGTGGGCTACGTGGCAAAGGGCATAGTCCTGCTGCTGACCGGCATGCTCATAGCCATCGCTGCGCTTCGCGCCCACCCGGAAGAATCCACTGGCCTGGACGGCGGACTCCGGGCACTCCGCGACCAACCCTACGGCCTCTATCTCCTGGCGGCAGTGGGTGCGGGCTTGATCTGCTACGGCGTGTACATGGTGGTCCGGGCCCGCCTGGCCAAGATGAACCAATGACCTAGGGCGCCCGTCGACGTGGGGCGCCCATCGCCGGGTATCCGGGAGGGCGGGGCTAGGGAACCGTGATCACGGCGACGGGGTGCTCGGCGTCGTCCCGCAGCTCCACGCTGGCGATGCTGGCCAGCTGGACCGGCGTTGCTCCCGTGATCTTAATCCTGCCGCTGGGAGTGGCAGTCCACGCGCAGGCGCGGTCCTCCCCGCCGTCCCGGTCCCGCACCCAAAGCGAGTACGTCCCGTTCAACGGCATGCTTGTCCCGTTCACCGCCAGCTCCGTGCCCCAGTTCTTCCGGGCCAGGTCCACGCTGAAGCGCAGGCCGCTGTCGGCCTGGACCGAGTAGCTGGCGTCAGGCTGCGGCGGCCGGTTCAGCAGCGGGCCCGCCGCCACGCCCAGTGCCAGGCACGCGGCGGCCACGGCCCCCACCAGCGCTACCCACCGCCGTCGTGATTTACGACGCCGGGCGGCCAGATCAGTGAGGAGCGCGCGGGGTACAGAGGTGGCCGGCTGAGTCGCGGCTGCGTGGCGGGCGTTCCCGGTCAGCCCTACGGCGTCCGGCACAGGAAGTGCGTCCAGTAGGGCGGGCAGGCTTTCCAGCTCGGCGAGTTCCGCCCGGCAATCGGCACATTCCTGGAGATGGGCTTCAAAACGCTGCGAATCCGCGGAATCGAGCCCACCCAGCACGTAGGCGCCCAGAAGGTGATGCAGCTCAGCGGCGCTCACCGTTCCACCCCCATCTCGTCCAGGATGGTCCGCAACGCCCGGACCGCGTAGTAGGCCCGGGATTTCACGGTACCGCTGGGAATGTTCAGCTGCACGGCCGCCTCGTTGACGGTGAAGCGGCGGTAGTGCAGCGCCACGAGGACGTCGCGGTGTTCGCTGCTGAGCCGGAGCAGGGCCTCCTCCATGAGCACGCGGTTGAGCAGTTCATCCACCCTTTCAACGGCTTCGGCGGGATCGGCAACTTCGCGTTCCATCGCCTCAGCGGGCCTCCGCTGGGCTTTGCGGTAGTTATCAATCATGATGTTGCGCGCCGTCCGGAACAAGTAGCTGCGAAGGCTGCCCGTGATGTCCGGCGCCTGCTGCCAGACACGGAGCACGGTCTCCTGGACCACGTCCTCCGCGAGCTGCGGATCGCGGGAGGCGCTGAGGACAAACCGGCGCAGGGCGGGGCCGTGTTCGCGGTAGATCGCGGCCACCACGTCCTCATCGAGCGGCATGCCGCGCCTCCTGTCGCTGGTCCGCGTTACGGCGGTCCCTGTACCTTCCGGCTGATACGACGTCCCCCGCACGCAAACGGTTCACTGGCGGTGGCCCGTCGGAACTGCCGCCGGAAAAACAGGGGGACCGTCCCTTGAACCATTCTTCACCCGTGCGCGTCTTACGGTTAGTGTCCGGTGATCCGACACCGGCCCCAGCCGAGGAGCATCCGCATGAAAAAGCATCTAGGCACCGGTTTTGCAGCACTGGCCCTTATGGCCGCACTGGCAGGTTGCGGCGGCAGCCCCGGAACCACAACAACAACACCGGCGCCCGCCCCGGCGGCCACCAGTCCTGCGGCCACATCCGCCGCCCCTTCCGCCACAGCATCGGCCTCCGCCGATCTCATGACCGCGTCCTCGACCGCCGGCACCATCGTGGTGGACGCCAAGGGCATGAGCCTCTACTACTTCACCAAGGACGTGAAGGACTCCGGCACCAGCGCCTGCACGGGAGGGTGCCTGGTCGCGTGGCCGCCGGCCCTCACCACCGCTGCCACGCCGTCTGCTGAAGGCGTCACCGGCACGCTGGGCACCATCACGACGCCGGAGGGCGCAAAGCAGCTGACCTTGAACGGAATGCCGCTGTACTACTACGAGAAAGACAAGAAGCCCGGTGACGTCACAGGTCAGGGTGTTGGTGGTGTCTGGTACCTCTCGGATCCGGCCGGAGAAATGATCAAGACAGCGGGGTAGGCTCCTGACCGCAGCCACGCCCATGTCAACGGGGACGGGGCAGCTCGGCCGGGCAGCTGGGAGCCTGGTAGCTGGGGCCGGGCGCCTGGATCTGGGCAGGTAAATCCGGGGGGATCGTGCCCGCCAACGGCGCCACGCAACACGCCCGGGGCTGGTGGGCCCGGGCTGCTACTGCTGCACGCCAGGCAGCGGGACTGGAGGAGGGGACGGCAGGGGCAGGGCTGGGGGCTGTCCCTTGCCGTTGCTCGGTCCGTCTGTCGCACCGGGCAGGCCGGGCGTGAGGTTTTGGGGCACTGGAAGGTCCGGGAGGGGCACTGCCGGCACTGAGCCCGACGGGCCGGGTGCGGGTTGCGGGGACTCACTGGAACTGGAATCCGGAGCGGCCGGCACGGGCTCCGGGACGGCGGGCGCGGCGGGCACCGTTGCCGGGGCGCCCGGCTGCGCAGGCAACGGGGCCGGAGGTTCCACCGGGGCGGGAGCGGGTCCGCCACCCACGGTGGCCACGAAAGAGCTGACTGCCTGGTTGACGTGGCCGAGCGAGTCCCTGATCCCCTGATCGGAAGCAACGGCGACGGCGCCGCCTGCCGCCAGGGAGACGGCCACGGACAGCGTGGTGAGGGTGATCCGGCGTTTGGCCCGGCGGCGGGCCGCGAGCTCGTCGGTGGCCGGCGGAGTTGCCGCGGGAGTTCCCAGCTGAGGCGCCGGCAGGGTTGCCTCGGCGTGCTCGGGCTGAGAGCCCGGTGCAGGCACACCCGGTGCAGAGGCGGCAGGCACGGCGGCCAGATGCCGCGTAGCTGCCGGGACAGCGGCGAGGTGTCGGGTGGGCGCAGGCACCATCAACGCGGCCACCGCGGCGGAAGGTTCGGGCTGCCCGCCGGCCAGGCCGCGGAGGTCCTGCAGGCCAGCACGGAGCACGGCGTCGTCGTCGAACCCGGCGTCGCGCAACAGCCTGTCCACTGTCCCGTCGTTGCGGGAGCCTGCGATGTCACTCATGGTCTGCCTGGTTTCTTCTAAGGGTCTGGTCCTTGAGGTTTTGCAGCGCCCGGCGTTGGAGCTGCTTGATGGCGCCCTGGGACTTGCCCATGATGCCGGCCACCTGTTCGATGGAAAGATCGGCCACCACTCTCAGTGCCAGGACTTCGCGGTGGTCCTCGGCCAGGCCTTCGAGCAGTTCGGCTGCGCCTCCGGTGTGGCCAAGGGCGTGGTCCTCAGCGGAGGCCGTGCTGCGCTCGTCCTGCAGGGGGTCGTACGGGGTGAAGTCCGGCCTGCGTTCCACCCGCCGGTAGTAATCCACCATCCGGGCGTGAGCAATGGAAAACACCAGTGATTTGGCGCCCTGCAGCCCGCCGGTCAGCTCCCCGATCTTGGGGAAAAATGCCAGGAAAACGTCCTGGGTGACGGCCTCGGGATCATCGACGCCGCGGGCCTTGAGGTAGCCCAGGACTGCGCCGGAAAAGGTGCGGTAGACAACGCCGAAGAGCACGGCCGGATCAGCGTCGGCTGTGTCTGCAAATATCTCAATGTCTTCGGCCAAAGTGTCTAGCACCAGTGGCTCCTCCATCCCGGGCGGTGGACTGTTGCTTCCCGGTTTCCGGTGCGGGTAATTCCGCTGTCCCATGGACTGCGTGTGGACCGTCTTGTGAACGGCCTGCCGTTCGAAACGGCGTCCTGGACTGCGGGAAGCCTGGCCCGTAAGGGGGCGCTTCCCGCAGTCCAGACTAGCCGAGGGGGTCCTAGCGGCCCGAAACGGCGGGAACGTCCACAACGTCAGCCGGAACGGCCGGAACAGCAGGAACCGCGGGAACTACGGACTCGCCGTCGACACCCGGAACAGCAGGAACCGCGGGAACTGCCGGCAGTTCGGGGCGCTCGGCCTGGACGGCGGCAGATCCCTCAGCAGCGGCCCCTGCGTCCGCAGCGGCAGTGCCCTGGGCGACGACGTCAGCGCAGAAGTCGTCAACGTTGCTTTCGCCCTCGGCGGCGATGACCAGCGAGGAGAATCCCTCGGAGGACGAGTTCAGTCCGCCGTTGGTGAAGGCGGTGCACAGGCCGAAGGCTGCGGCACCGGCAGCGTCGACGGCGGTGCCGGCGGCGGCGGAGACGTTGGCCTCGGCTTCAACGTTGTCTTCAGAAACCGCCGCTTCAGCGGAAGAATCGGCGGAAACATCCGCCGCAGCGTCTGCGGCAACTTCTGCGGAGCCGGCGGCGTCGGAAACCGCTTCGCTGGCCAGCTTCGGTGCCGGGGCGCCGAACAGTTCGTGGGCGGACTGCTGTGCGTCGGCCGGGAGGACGCCGGAAACGGCTGCGACGCCGGTTCCACCGACGGCCAGGGTGCCTGCGGCGAGGACTCCGGCGGCGACTTTGCTGGTGGCGAGAACAGTGAACAACGACATAGAGACACTCCAAAACTAGGGAACAATTCAGGTCCGGTTCCGTGGGGAACCCATCACCCCCTACATCGCCGGCCGGCCCGGGAAAGTTACGGCCCCTCGAAAATTTCTTTTCCGCGCCCGGTCCCTGTGTCCTTCGGCGCTCTCTGCTGACCGCATTACGATCGAGGCATGCCCAACACTCCGGAGCCCCAGAAGACGGCCAAAACCTGGAAGACCATGGTGGATAGCAACCAGGCGCTGCTCGTTCGGAAAACCGGCCAGGACGTGGCCTTCTGGGCGGACCGTGCACGCAACGGAGGAATAAAGAACGACGCCGAGCTCCGCGCCTGGATGCGCGACGAACACGGTGTCACGGGCTACGCGCAGTACGCCGTGTCCTGGGAGCTCTTCGGCTACCCGGACTTTATGCTGCGGGACGCCGACGAACTGATCGACGGGCAGTACGCCAACCATCCGGAGCTGCGGCCTATCGCGGACTCACTCCTCGCGTGGGCGTCGGCCACCGAGGGTGTGGAGATCCAGATGCGGAAGGGGTACGTCTCGCTCCACAGTCCGCGCCGGAAGTTCGCCCAGGTCACGCGGACCACCAACACGGCCGTGGACGTTGCCCTGCGCCTCGATGCACCCGCCGAAGGCCGCGTGGAAGCGCTGAAGGCCCGCGCCGATGACCCGTTCGTCCGGCGGGTCCGGCTGACTTCCGCAGAGCAGGTGGACGGGGAACTGCTGGACATCCTGGCCCTGGCGCTGGACCAGAACACCTAACCCAACGGCCGCCGTCGAAATCGCCGGAACGGCGGGGTCACCGGAAAATTACCAGCAACCCCGCACTCTTCCGGCGGGCTGGGCGAACCGCACCCACCGAACCGCGCCGGGCGAACCCGGCCCGGGCCGTGGTGGGACTCTTACGCGTCTGCCATCTCGTCGTCGTCCACTTCTTCGAACTCAACGGCGGCAACGATCTCCTGGGTCTCCGGGTTGATCATGAAGGCCTCGTCCTCTTCCTCCACCATCAGGAAGTCGCCGTGGTCCGTGCTGAAGTGCCAGGCCAGCGTCTTCTCACCGTTGTGCACGTAGTTCGGGTCACCCATGGTGATCTTCTCGAGGGCGTAGCCTGCCACGTCGCACAGTTCGCGGATGATGACTTCAAAATCCGGGGCGTTGTCCAGCGCTTCCTCATCGGCGCGGGCCTGGCGCTCTTCAAGGTCGGGGAGGAGCGCAACCTGGCGTTCGATGTAGGCGCTGAGCTCCTCGTCGTCCAGCACCAGCAGGCTTTCCTGGCCCAGAAGCCAGGCCGCGTTCAGGGCCGTGATGTTCTCGGTCTCGAACAGTTCCTCAAACTCGCCGTCGAGTTCCTCCATGACGCGCACGGCGTCGTTGGACTCTTCCTCAGCGTCCAGGTCGCCGTCGAGGTAGCGCTCCTCGTCCTCCTCGGACAGGGCATCAAACACTTCGAGGGTCCGGTTGAAGAGCTCCAGGTGCGCCGTTGCGCCCATGCTTTCGAGGCCCTCGCGGATCAGCGGATCCACTTCGTCGCGGTCAGCTGTGAAAACATACTGGGCGAAGCCGCCCTCCAGGGACTGCGTGACATAGAAGTCCACGTAGTAGCTGCGGAGCGCCACCGGTGCGATCTCGCCGGCGTCGAGCAGGCTCCCGTACATGGCGTTCACCACGTGAACGTTGGAATCGACAACCTCCTCGCTGCCGGCTTCAATGCTGGCCTTGGTCAGGACGACGGGGTACTGGCTCGTGGTCATGGGATTCCTCACTGCTGAAAACCGGTTGATGCTCAGGACACTTTCACGCTACGTGGGCCGGGGCAGCGGTTGGCTGAGGTGGAAGTGAACGTCAGGCGAAGTTTGAGGCCCCCGCCGGGCGAACTAAGATGAATCAGATAACCATCGATCGGACGCAGCCCCGCCGCGGCCACCTGAAAGTAGCGCGCACCATGCCATCCCAACCGGACGAGAGTGCGGCACTGGCAATACAGACTCCCGCCATCAACGACCGCTCCCTCGCGGCCGGGCTGGCGTATGCCATGGGCAGCCGGGTTTCCGGGATGTCGTTCGATGCCGCCACCGGGCTCATGCTGGGCAAGGTCCGCGGCGGTGCGGACATGCCGTACTCCACCACGGCCAAGCTGGTCCGGAAAACGGGCGGCTGGAGCTGCACCGTGGGCGTCTGCAGTTGCCCCGTCCGCAAGGACTGCAAGCACGTGGCCGCGCTGCTTTTCGCTGCCGAGGACAACCCTGCCATCCGCGTCCAGCTCCTCGCCCCCGCCGAGGTCTCCCGGCTGTCCCGCCAGCCCGCCAGCCTTGACCTCGCCGACTGGGAGCAGGCCCTCAGTCCGCTCATCTCGCAACCCGGCATCACCCAGTCCAGCAACGGCATCCCGCTGGCCCTCCAGTTCGAGATCGAGGAACCGGCCCCGCACTTCTCCTACACAGGCCGCCGCGACCCGCTCCGCAGCGTGCGCCAGCTCAAGGCCCGGCCCGTGGTCATGGGCGCCAAGGGCAAGTGGATCCGCGGCGACGTCTCCTGGAACACCCTGAGTTACCTGAACTTCCGCCGCGAATGCAACGAGGCGCACATCGAGTGGATGCAGACCTTCCTCGCCGCGCATACCGCCGCCGCCAACCGGGTCCACAACTCGTCCGCGCTCTGGCTGGGCCTGAACACCTTCGCCGGGAAGAACATGTGGGGCCTGCTCGCCGACGCCAGGAAGATCGGCCTCGCACTGGTCCACAGCCGCGGCACCGAACCGGTGCGGCTCGCGGAGTCTCCCGCCGCCGTCGGGCTTAATTTGAGCCGTTACGGCGCGGCAGTCAGCGGGGACGCGGGAGCTGGCGGCGCCGATCCGGCGGTCGCTTCCGGCACAACGGCCGACGACGGCGGGCTGGAGCTCGCGCCCACCATCACCGTGGAGGGGGAAGAGGTGGATCCCGCGACTGTTGGGACCATTGGGCGCCCGGCGCACGGCATCTTCCTGACCACCGGCGGCGAGGCACTCCCGGGCGTCGCCGCCGACAACGTGATCACGCTGGCCCCGCTGGAAAGCGGGCTGAGCGAGGAACTGCTGACCTTCGTCACCGCCGGCAGCACGCTGCACATCCCGGCGAAGGACGAAACGCGCTTCCTCACCGGCTTCTACCCAAAGCTCAAGCAGGCCGCCCGGGTCACCGCGAAGGACGAGTCGGTGGCGCTGCCTACGCTCGCCGTCCCCACCCTTTCATTGCTGGCCAACTACGGCGCTGACCACCGCGTGCGGCTGCACTGGGAGTGGCACTACAAGTCCGGGAACCTCGTCACGGCCCAGCCGCTCTGGCGGCACCCGGGCGATCACGGCTACCGCGACGACACCGCCGAGGCCCGCATCCTGGAAGGCATCGGCCAGCCGTGGAACGTTGTCCCCACGTTGGGCGAATCCGCCACCGGCGGCTGGGGCACGCCGCGCCTTGCGGCGTCCGTTGAACTGAACGGCCTGGACACGCTGGCCTTCACCGAGGAAGTCCTGCCCGAACTCCGGAACGCGCCGGACGTTTCGGTGGACACTGCAGGCGACATCGCCGATTACCGCGAGGCCGAGGAAGCGCCCGTGGTCTCCATCTCCACCAAGGCCACCGAACAGCGCGACTGGTTCGACCTTGGCATCCAGATTTCCCTTGAGGGCCAGCCGGTTTCCTTCGCGGCCGTCTTTTCCGCCCTTGCCGCGGGCCAAACCAAGATGCTCCTGCCCAGCGGCGCCTACTTCTCGCTGGACCTGCCTGAGCTCCACCAACTGCGGGCCCTGATCGAGGAAGCCCGCTCGCTGCAGGACAACAAGGACGCCCCGCTGCAGATCAGCCGCTTCCAGGCCGGGCTCTGGGACGAACTCGCACAGCTAGGCATCGTGGACGAGCAGGCTTCCGCCTGGCGAACCGCGGTGGGCGGCTTGCTCGAGGGCGGGATCGACGGGCTGCCACTGCCTGCCTCGTTGAATGCCGAACTGCGGCCCTACCAGCTTGAGGGCTTCAACTGGCTCAGCTTCCTTTACAAGCACAGCCTGGGCGGGGTCCTCGCCGACGACATGGGCCTGGGCAAGACCGTGCAGGCGCTGGCGCTGATGTGCGCTGCTAAGGAGCAGGCCAACACGGACTCACCGGGTACAGCGCCCGACGTTGCAGCGCCCGACGGCGGCACTCCCTTTTTGGTGGTGGCCCCCACGAGCGTGGTGGGCAACTGGGCAGCCGAAGCCGCACGTTTCGCTCCGGGCCTGACCGTTCGTACCGTGAGTGAGACCTTCGCGAAGAACAGCCAGGATGCGGCGGTTGAACTGGGCGGCGCGGACATCGTCATCACCTCCTACGCCCTGTTCCGGATCGACTACGAGTCTTACGCCTCCAAGACGTGGGCAGGGCTGGTGCTGGATGAAGCCCAGTTTGTGAAGAACCACCAGTCCAAGGCCTACCAGTGCGCCCGGAAGCTGCCCGCGGCCTTCAAACTGGCCATCACCGGCACGCCCCTGGAAAACAACCTGATGGAGTTCTGGGCACTGACGTCCATCGTGGCGCCGGGCCTGTTCTCCAGCCCCAAGCGGTTCGCCGAGTACTACCAGAAGCCGGTGGAAAAGAACGGCGACAAGGGGCAACTGGACAAGCTCCGCCGTCGGGTCCGTCCGCTCATGATGCGCCGCACCAAGGACCAGGTCATCAAGGACCTGCCGCCTAAGCAGGAGCAGATCCTCGAGGTGGTGCTCAATCCGCGCCACCAGAAGGTCTACCAGACGCATCTGCAACGTGAGCGGCAGAAGATCCTGGGCCTGATTGAGGACGTTAATAAGAACCGGTTCACCATTTTCCAGTCGCTTACCCTGCTGCGGCAGCTCAGCCTGGATGCTTCGCTGGTGGATCCGTCACTGTCCGGGGTCCGCTCGTCGAAGCTGGACGTGCTGTTTGAGCAGCTGGAGGACCTCGTGGCAGAGGGCCACCGCGCGCTGATCTTCAGCCAGTTCACCGGGTTCCTGGGGAAGGTCCGCGAACGGCTGGTGGAGGAGAAGATCGAGTTCTGCTATCTCGACGGCGGCACCCGGAACCGCACCGACGTCGTCAACGAATTCAAGAACGGCAGCGCACCCGTGTTCCTGATTTCGCTGAAGGCCGGCGGATTTGGGCTGAACCTGACCGAGGCCGACTACGTGTTCCTGCTGGACCCGTGGTGGAACCCCGCGTCTGAGGCCCAGGCCGTGGACCGGACGCACCGGATCGGTCAGGCGCGGAATGTGATGGTGTACCGGCTGGTTGCCAAGGACACCATCGAGGAAAAGGTCATGGCCCTGAAGGCACGGAAGTCGCAGCTGTTTGCTGACGTGATGGAAGGCGATGCCCTTTCCGGCGGTTCCATCACGGCCGAGGACCTGGCGGGGCTGTTCAAGGACTGAGGCCAGTCTCAGCTAGCTGCAGCCAGTCAGAATGCCCGCGATCGCATCATGCTCGGCTTTGGTGACCCACAGGTGGTACTTGGCCTTGACCGCGGTCTGGCGGGCCACGTATTCGCACCGGAATAGTTTGCTTGGCGGGAGCCAGGTGGCCGCGTCCTTGTCGCCCTTGGCGCTGTTGGTGGGGCCGTCGGCGGCCATAAGGTTCAGGGGATCGTTCGCCAGCTGCCTGCGCTGTTCGGCGCTGAGCCGCTGCGCGCCCTTCTGCCACGCGTCGCTGAGCGCGACGAGGTGATCGATCTGGACGGCGGAGCTGGTGGTGTTGCCGCGGACAAAGTTGATGATGGTGCCGGTGTATTCATCGGCCAGCCTGCCGGTGGCCACGACGCAGTTCCGCGTGCCGGGCTTGAACGTCTCGCCTTCAAGGTCCCTGGCGAGGATATCGTTTCGGGTGTCGCAGCCGTTGCGGTCGACGTCGGCCCAGGCGGGGCCGAATTCCTCGCGGGCGTAGCCGGTCTTGGGCGCGCGTCCCTTCACCGGGATAGTGTCCAGTTCGGCGCGGGCCGTGGCCACTTCGGCAGGGGTCAGGGGTGAAGCGCCAGAGGTGCCCGACGTCGGTGCTTCCCTGGCCGCCTCGGCCATCCTGGTTGCGGCCTCCGCTGCGGCGTCACAACCGGCGAGGGCGCCTGCGAGAAGCAGACTGGTGAACAGGGTCAGGGCTTTGGTGGCGGCGGAACGGATGATTGTTATGTCCTTCAGGAGTGCGGCGGAGGTGAACAGGCTACTAGCGACCGCCGTCCTGACCTGTGATGCCCGGGAGTGGAGTCTGTCACGCAGTCCCTGATGCTTGGCCGCGTGCTACCCGGAAACGGGCGGCGCGGAACTGGGTGGCCCGGAACTGGGCGGCGATCACGTTGCGGTGAGCGAGGTTTTCCGGAAAGTTTGGGGGAAGGTCTCCACCGACCTTAAAATGTCGTACCCCCTTGCCATGCTTGGATGTATGGATAACACGGCAGTTGCAGAGGTTATGGAGGCCATCGCGGCCTCTGCCTTGCAGATGGCCGGTGTGCTCCGCGGGACGGCGGTAAATCTCCCTGCCAACCCAGCTGGCCCGGCTGACGGTCCGTCAGCAGCAGGCCTGAGTGACGGCCTGTTAGCAGTTGGTCCGTCCACCGCCGGGGACCTGGCGCGCTGGCAGGCCGAGGCGTGCCTGACGGTCCTGTCCGGGACCGCGGGGATGGAAGCGATGGTCGCTGCCGTGAAGGTCCATGCCGTCGGCGGTTATGACCAGGCCGCCCAACTGATCGGGGGTCCCATTATGTCCCCGCAGGAGCAGACCGCGCAGGACCTGGGTATCCAAGCCGAGGTCGCGTGCGCCATGACGGTCAGTGAACGAACTGCCGGTGCGTTGCTGGGCGAGGCGCATCGCCTGACCACCGCCCTGCCGCTGACCCTGGCAGCCCTGCAGGCAGGGACCATTTCCTGGCAGCACGCCCGAATCATGGTGGACGAAACAATCAACCTGGACCCGGCCGGCGCGCAGTCCTTGGAGGCCCACTTCCTGGACCCCGGCGCGCCCAACCCGGCCCGGGGCCCGGCCGGGGAGATGGTCCCCTCCCGGTTCCGGGCCAAGGCCCGGACCTGGCGCGAACGCCACCACCCGGACAGCATCGAACAACGCCATAAGAAGAGTGCTTTGGACCGGCGGCTGGAGTACGCTCCGGACCGGGACGGCATGGCCTGGCTTTCGGCCTACCTCCCCGCCGACCAGGCCGCCGGCATCTGGAACCGCAGCACCGCCGCCGCCCGCGCCCTCCAAAGCCCCACCGAGGCCAGGACCCTCACCCAACTCCGCGCCGACACCGCCGCAGCCTGGCTGCTCGGCGGGACCCTGGACGGAACCCTGGGCGGCAGTGTGGACGGGGCTGCGGGGCTGATCCCGTCACCGAAAGCCCAGGTCCTCGTCACCGTTCCCGTATTCGCGCTGATGGGCCTGACCGATGAAGCCGCCATCCTCGACGGGTACGGGCCCATCCCGCCGTCCATGGCCCGAGCCCTCGTCGCTGACGGCGCCGAGTCGTTCCACCGCGTCCTGACTGACCCCCGCGACGGCGCACCCTTGGAAATCGGCCGTGAGAGCTATCGCATTCCCAAAGCGCTCCGCCAGTGGCTGAGGCTCAGGGACGGCAAATGCCAGTTCCCCGGCTGCTCCAACCAGTCCCTGGACAACGAAGCAGACCACCTGAAGGCCTGGGCCCACGGCGGGACCACCGGGATCTCCAATCTGGCCCAACTCTGCCCAAAACACCACAGGCTCAAACACACCAAATCCTGGAAACCCACAACCGCCAGCCCCAACGAACCACCCGGCTGGATATCACCCACCGGCCGCCACTACCAAAGCGAACAACCCGACCTGGAACCAACCACCTGGCCCGGAAACGTTGCCTATCAGGACGGACCATCAGTCGCTGCCGTCCATTCTGATTCCGTTTCAGACAAGGCACCCCTGCGCCGTCTTTTGCCTGCTGGCCCGTTTCCGGACAGTCAACATCCCGACAGCCTCTGTCCGGTGTCCCCGTATCCCGTGACCTTCCCCTGGGACTACGTGCTGCCCGAAGATCCTTTCCCG
Source organism: Pseudarthrobacter sulfonivorans (assembly GCF_031454915.1). Lineage (GTDB taxonomy): Bacteria > Actinomycetota > Actinomycetes > Actinomycetales > Micrococcaceae > Arthrobacter > Arthrobacter sulfonivorans_C. The sequence goes on from NZ_JAVDRS010000007.1 coordinate 141,809, forward strand.
GAACTGCACGATGCCCACCTTCCGCTGTCCGACGATGATCTTCCTGACTACGTGCTATTCCCTGACGACTCGCTGCCGGGACAGCCCCTCCCTCAAGATCCCTTTTTGCAGTGGAAGGCTCTCACGACAGTGGGCCGAACCGCGGAACTATAAGCCAGCGAGTGCTGGCACCGGTCCGCAGTTCGGCCCTCGGCCGGACTCGTTATCTATTGATTCATTCAGGTGATGCGTCTATCAGCCCGGGTTGCCGGCGCCACTAGCCTTGCGCAGTTGCCCACGCCACTAGCATTGCGGCGAGCCGAGACTACCTTTGCGGAGAACCGAGCTCGACGGGATCTTCGTCGGTCAGGTAGGCCAGTTCGGAGTGGGCGGCGAGGTCGATGCCCCGCATTTCGTCCTCAGGATTGATGCGCAGGCCAATCGTCTTGTCCAGGATCTTCGCCAGGATCCACGTGATCCCGAAGGAGTACGCAAGAACTGTGACTGTTGCCAGCGACTGAACACCCAGCAACTCAATACCGCCACCGTAGAACAGGCCGTTGACTGCGTTGGGAGCGGCGTCCGTAGCGAACAGGCCGATCAGCAGGGTGCCAAGGATGCCACCTACAAGGTGCACGCCCACAACATCCAGCGAATCGTCGTAGCCCAGGCGGAACTTCAGTTCGATGGCCAGGGAGCAGACGGCTCCGGCAATGGCGCCGATGGCCAGTGCGCCCAGAGGGCTCACAGCGCCACAGGCAGGCGTGATGGCTACCAGTGCCGAGATGAGTCCTGAAGCTGCGCCCATGCTGGTGGCGGCCCCGCGGCGGAGACGCTCAACCAGTGCCCAAGCCAGGAGGCCGGCTGCAGCGGCTACTGCAGTGTTCAGGAATACAACGGAAGCAGACTGGCCGGCAGACAGTGCTGATCCCGCGTTGAAGCCGAACCAACCCACCCAGAGCAGCCCTGCGCCGATGAGGACCAGCGGCCGGCTGTGCGGCTTGGTGTGTTCCATCTTTGGCCAGCCGGAGCTCTTGCCCAGGACGAGGGCCAGAGCCAGCGCCGCGGCGCCGGCGTTCATGTGCACCGCGGTTCCGCCGGCGAAGTCAATGGCCTTGATGCCGCTCGCGATCCAGCCGCCGGTAACGCTGCCGTCGGCCGAGGAGAACGCGAATACCCAGTGTGCGATGGGGAAATACACCACCGTGGCCCAGATGCCGGCAAACAGCATCCACGCACCGAACTTCATGCGCCCGGCTGCCGCTCCCGCAACCAGGGCAGTCGTCACACAGGCGAAGAACAGCTGGAAGGCCGCGAACAGTGCCACCGGGATGGAGGCTGCCTCATCAGCGGCGAGCAGCTGGCCCATCCCCGGGAATTCAGTGATGTCGCCGATCAGCCCCAGGCCACCCACTGAATTTCCAAAAGCCATCGAGTAACCAAAGAGTGCCCAAAGCACCGCCACCAGGCTGGCACCACCGAAGCACATCATCATCATGTTGAGAATGCGACGGGACCCCACCATGCCCCCGTAAAACAAGGCCAGGGCGGGGATCATCATACAAACCAGCGCGGAGCTGGCCAGAATCCAAGCGACATTTCCCGAATCCATGGGAAACCCCTTTCGTGATGCGAAGAGAGAGAACGGAAATTGCCCGTCAAAAACCACTCCGGAGGAGGGACGCGGAGCCAGTACCACGTTCGTCGGAGGGCAGCTATTGCCGTCTAATTCCAACTGTAGGGCGGCCGTTCCACCGTGGGTTTCGAACTGGTTAATTCAAAGTTTCAGTCACCCGGCGTAATTGTTTCGGGCGTAGATACTCACACTTCCCAGCCAGACAGGTCGGGCTGGAAACGCATAGTTACTTGCAGGTTTATTTGGCGGAGATGGCCAGGAAACGGATGGGCAGGTCCAAAAGCTCGAGCGGACCGTGCGGGCCTTCGCCGTCCAGCAGGAGCGAGTCCCCCGTTTCCATGGCGTATTCGTAGGCGCCGTGTCCATAAACCATTCTTCCGGCGAGCATGTAAATAAATTCCGTGCCGGGGTGCTGGAACAGGGGGAACACATCCGAGGCGTCGGTCAGGGTGACCAGGGTGGGTTCAAGCGCGTCAGTCCTGCCCTTGAGCGTGCCCAGGACACGATATTCGTGGCCGTGCTGCGTCCCGCTGCGGACGGTGAGGCTGCCTTGGCCGCTTTTGGTAAAGGTTGCGTCCCGGTCCGTGTCGGCGCCGCGGAAGAGCGCGGTGACGGGAATTTTGAGGCCGTCGGCCAGCCTCTGCAGTGTGGTCAGCGAGCACGACGTGGTTGCCGTTTCAATCCGCGAGATCATGGCCTTGGACAGGCCCGTGCGGGCAGCAAGCTCAGCCGAGGACAGACCGTTGGCGGTGCGGTAGTGCCGTACCTGAGTGGCGATGACCTGCTCCAGCTTCCCCGGGGCAGTGGTGCCGGCGTCGGCGGTGCCCACTTCGTCTGCGGTGCTCACTTCGTCGGCGGTGCTCACTTCGTCAGCAGTGGTCACAGCGTCGGCGTCGTCCCGGGCGTGGTTGGTCATAGGAGCCATCATAAAGCGGCAGCGGCACCAGCCCAGCCGGCACCGCCGCCACACCTCACGGAGCTACTTGGCTCCCGGGATCCAACTGGTGCCAGCCAGGGGAACCCGCGCCATGGCGGACGCTTCGATGGTCAGTGCCACCAGATCCTCGGGTTCGAGGTTGTGCAGGTGCGACTTGCCGCAAGCCCGGGCGATGGTCTGGGCCTCCATGGTGAGGACGCGCAGGTAGTTGGCCAGCCGGTGGCCGGCAGCCACCGGGTCCAGCCGTGAGGCCAGTTCCGGATCCTGGGTGGTGATGCCGGCGGGGTCGCGGCCGTCCTGGAAGTCGTCGTAGAAGCCGGCGGCGGACCCCAGCGCGGCGTACTCGGCCGCGTAGCTGGGATCGTTGTCACCGAGGGCGATCAGCGCTGCAGTGCCGATCGCGACGGCATCCGCACCCAGTGCCATGGCCTTGGCGACGTCGGCGCCGGTGCGGATGCCCCCCGAAACGATCAGCTGGACCTTGCGGTGGACCCCGAGTTCCTGCAGCGCCTGGACGGCCTGCGGAATGGCGGCGAGGGTGGGGATGCCGACGTTTTCGATGAACACCTGCTGCGTCGCGGCCGTGCCGCCCTGCATGCCGTCCACCACTACAACGTCCGCGCCGGACTTCACGGCTAAAGCAGTGTCGTAGTACGGGCGGGAAGCCCCGATCTTGACGTAGATGGGGGTCTTCCAGTCGGTGATCTCGCGCAGTTCGCCGATCTTGATTTCGAGGTCATCCGGGCCCGTCCAGTCCGGGTGGCGGCTGGCGGAGCGCTGGTCGATGCCCACCGGAAGGGTGCGCATTCCGGCGACGCGTTCGGTGATCTTCTGGCCCAGGAGCATGCCCCCGCCGCCGGGCTTGGCACCCTGGCCGAGCACGATCTCGATGGCGTCAGCCTTGCGGAGGTCGTCCGGGTTCATGCCGTAGCGGGACGGCAGGTACTGGTACACGAGGTGCTTGGACTGGCCGCGCTCCTCAGGCGTCATGCCGCCGTCGCCCGTTGTTGTGGAGGTTCCCACCTCCGAAGCGCCACGTCCCAGCGCCTCTTTGGCGTTGGCGGAGAGGGCGCCGAAGCTCATGCCGGCGATGGTCACCGGGGTCTGCAGGTGCAGCGGGCGGGTGGCGTACCGGTCGCCGAGGACGACGTCGGTATCGCACTTTTCGCGGTAGCCCTCCAGCGGGTAGCGGGACATGGAGGCGCCGAGGAAGAGCAGGTCATCGAAGTGCGGGACCTTGCGCTTGGCGCCCCAGCCGCGGATGTCGTACACGCCGGTGGCGGCGGCGCGCTGGATGTCGGCGATGGTGGCGCGGTCGAACGTGGAGGACTCGCGGAGACCGAGCGCAGCGATATCAGACGCCGGGATGTCCTGGACGGGGACCGGCATGTTCTGAGCGGGAATCGGTTCGGAGGTGATGGTCATGGTGGCTCCTAGTACTGCGTCGAGTTGTGGACGCTGAAGTGGTAGAGGTTCCGGGCTGAGCCGTAGCGCTTGAAGTTGGCCGGGTTGTCGGTGCGGCCGGCGGCGGTGAGCAGTTCACCGAGTTCGGCCAGGTGCTCGGCCTTCATCGGCTTTTCGATGCAGTCGGCGCCGAGGGATTCCACGGTGCCCTGCACGTAGATTCTGGCCTCATATATGGAGTCGCCCAGGGCGTCACCGGCGTCACCGCAGACCACCAGGCGTCCGGCCTGCGCCATAAACGCGGACATGTGGCCGATGTTGCCGCCCACCACGATGTCCACGCCTTTCATCGAGATGCCGCAGCGGGCGCTGGCGTTGCCGTCGATGACAACCAGGCCGCCGTGGCCGGTGGCCGCCGCGGACTGGGACGCATCGCCCTTCACGTGGACGCGGCCGGACATGATGTTTTCGGCGAGGCCGACGCCGGCATTGCCGTTGATGGTCACGTCGCCTTTTTGGTGCATCCCGGCTGCGTAGTAGCCGGCGTGGCCGTCGATGGTCACCGTGACGTGGGCGTTGATGCCGACGGCGAGGCTGTGCTTACCTTCGGGGGTGGTGACGGTCCAGGCTTGTCCGTCAACCGCGTTGTGGAGGGCCTGATTGAGTTCCCGGACCGGACTGCCGGCCAGGTCGACGCTGAAAGTGTCAAGGATTGCGCCGGCGCTCGACGCGTCCACCGTTTCGGCTTCCTGGTGGGTTGCTGCGGTGCTGGTTTCGGGGGCTGTCAGAGTGACCATGTGTAGACCTTTCCGGGTTCCGGTTCAAAGATGCGGGCGTTTTCGATGCCGGGCAGGGCTGCCAGGGCACGGTATTCGGAGGCCATGGCCACGTAGTCGTCCGTTTCGGCGATGATGGCCGGCTTGCAGGCGATGGGGTCCCGGACCACGGCCATGCTGTCCGCGGTGGTCACCACCAGGGTGTAGAAGCCGTCGAGGACCTTGCCCAGGTTGACCAGGGCCTCTTCGAGCGTGTCGCCCTGCTGCAGGCGGGAGGCCACGTAGCGGGCGCCCACCTCGGTGTCGTTCTCGGAGTCGAACACCACGCCTTCGCGTTTGAGGTCCCGCCGCACGGTGGCGTGGTTGGAGAAGGAGCCGTTGTGGACCAGGCAGAGGTCGTCGGCCACGGAGAAAGGGTGGGAGCCGCCGGCGGTGACGGCGGACTCGGTGGCCATCCGGGTGTGGGAGAGGCCCTGGCTGCCCGCCATCGCCTCAAGTCCATGCTCGGCCGCGATCTCCATCGGGTGGCCCACGCTCTTCATGACGGCAACGTGCTCGCCGCGGCCGATGATGGTGGAGCCGGGAAGGGTTTCGCTGACCGCCTTCACCAGGAGATCCGTCCCGACGGCGGCGCTCACCAGGGTGGTGTCGCCCACCACACGCACTGCAGTGGCGGCAGAGGACGGCAGCAGCTTTTCCAGTTCACGGGTGATGGCATCCAGCGGCACACCCTGATCCTTGCCGAGGAGGCTGAGGGTGGAGGTCCCGGGTGAGACGAGGCCCGGGGTGTTGTACACGGCGACCCCGGCAGAGTCCGGACCGCGGTCCACGATCTGGCACATCATGGAGGACAGGAGGCTGCCCATCTGGGGGTGCAGCAAGGGGTTGCGCAGCTGCAGCGCGGCAATTCCACACATGGTGTGTCCTTTACTTGTGGTGGTTCCTAAAAAGGGCCTGGTTGGTAGTGGTGGCCAGATGGACGACGGGCTAGATGGAAGTCAAATAGGTGCGGATTTCCCAGTCGCTGACCTGGTTGTGCCAGCTCAGGAATTCCTCTTCCTTGGCGTCTGCGTAGTACCGGCCGATCTCCGCGTCCCCGCTGAGGCTGGCCAGGATCACCGGATCCCGGCGCAGGGCCTCCACGGCGTGAAGCAGCGTTGGCGGCAGCAGGTGGGCATCGGGCCTGGATTCGCCAGGTCCGGAAGGCTGTCCGGGATCGGCGGCCTTTTCCACGCCGTCCAGGCCCGCGGAAATGGCGGTGGCGATGGCCAGGTACGGGTTGGCCGACCCGTCGCCCGAACGGAGTTCGATCCGCTTGTTGTCCGGGACGCGGATCATGTGGGTACGGTCGTTGCCGCCGAAGGACGCCTTCCGCGGCGACCAGGTGGCGCCCGATGAACTGGTGGTGGCACCCGAGCGCTTGTAGGAATTCACGGTCGGAGCCAGGAAGGCCTGCAACGCGGGCGCGTGCTCCAGGATGCCGCCGATGAACGAATACGCGAGCCCGGACAGCCCAAGTCCGCGGCCGTCTGCTCCTTCCGTGTTCACTGTTCCGTCATCACCCGGGAACAGTGCCTCGGCGCCGGACCACAGTGACAGGTGGAAGTGCAGGCCGGTGCCCGTACGGTCGGTGAACGGTTTGGGCATAAAGGTGGCGGTCATGCCGCGCTGCTCCGCCAGGATGTTGAGGATGTAGCGGAGGCTGACCACCCGGTCCGCTGTGGTCAGGGCATCGGCGTAGTTGAAGTTCTGTTCGAACTGGCCCGCTGCGTCCTCGTGGTCGTTAGCATAGTTGCCCCAGCCCAGCCCATTCATTGCCTCGGAGATCGAGGTGAGGTGGTCGTACATGCGGGTGACGCCGCGGGCGTCGTAGCACGGGCGGGGTGAATCATCGCGGCCGTCGGCGGTACTCAGCGTCCCGTCGTCGTTCTTGTTGACCAGGAAGTATTCCACCTCGGCACCGATCTTCGCCTGCATGCCCTTCCCGGCCAGCCGGGCCAGAGTGTTCTTCAGGATCACGCGCGGCGCGTAGGGCCAGGGCTTGCCGTTGACGTGCGGGTCGCAATGGATGATGGCCAGACCCTCCTTGATGAAGGGCACGGGCGTGAAGGAGGCCAGGTCCGGCACGGCGATCAGGTCCGCGTCCTGTGGCTTCTGGCCGATCAGCCCGGCTGCATAGCCGGCGAAGCCCATGGCCCCGGCCTCCAGCTCATCGGCCGCCTCAACGGGCACCAGCTTGGCGCAGGGTTTGCCGGTCATGTCCACAAAAGTGGCCAGCAGGAAACGGACATCGTGCGCGCGGGCGATGTCTCCCAGGGAGATTCTGTCGGTTGCAGGCAGTTGGAACGGCGCTGGCAGGGCCTCAGGTCCGGCCGCCGGAGGTGTTGGCGTTCGGGATACAGCAGGGGTTGCGACACTCGTCATCGAAACATTCCTGTCCGGTTGGTGTTAGCTACTAGTAAACCTTGTTGCACCAGAGTATCCAAGACGGCATTACGAGCGTCGGACGGGGATGTTAACTTCTTGTTTCACGCCACAACCCAAGCGGCCACCGACCCATGGTGGGTCGGTGGCCGCTGTGGCGTGCTGGTGGTGCTGAGTGTGTTGGGTATGCGCTAGATGAGCCCCTGCGCAAGCATGGCGTCGGCTACCTTGACGAAGCCGCCGATGTTGGCGCCCAGCACATAGTTGCCAGGCTCACCGTATTCGTCCGCGGTGGATGCGCAGCGGTCATGGATCCCCACCATGATTTCAGTGAGCCGCTGTTCGGTGTGCTCAAAGCTCCAGGAGTCACGGCTGGCGTTCTGCTGCATCTCAAGCGCCGACGTCGCGACGCCGCCTGCATTGGCCGCCTTGCCCGGGCCGAACAGCACCCCAGCGTCCTGGAACACTGATACTGCATCACGCGTGGAGGGCATGTTGGCACCTTCACCGATCGCGACGAGGCCGTTGCGGACGAGCCGCGCGGCAGCATCGCCGTCGAGCTCGTTCTGGGTGGCGCAGGGAAGCGCCACTTTCGCGTCGACGTCCCATACTGACCCGGCTTCCACGTAGGAAACGCCGGGACGGCGGACGGCATAGTCCTTGAGGCGGCCGCGCTCCACTTCCTTGATCTCGCGCAGGAGCCCGACGTCGATTCCCGCCTCGTCCACGATGTAGCCGGAGGAGTCGGAACAGGCCACCACGCTGGCACCCAGCGTCTGCGCCTTGGCGATGGCGTTGATGGCAACGTTGCCGGAACCGGACACCACTACGCGCTGGCCGTCGAAGGACATTCCGCGGGTTTTCAGCATCTCCTGGGTGAAGATGACGGTGCCGTAGCCGGTGGCTTCAGGCCGCACCAGGGAGCCGCCCCAGGAAATTCCTTTGCCCGTCAGGACGCCGGATTCGTAGCGGTTGGTGATGCGCTTGTACTGGCCGAAGAGGTAGCCGATTTCGCGGCCGCCCACGCCGATGTCACCGGCCGGCACATCGGTGTACTCGCCGATGTGGCGGTACAGCTCGGTCATGAAGGACTGGCAGAACCGCATGATTTCAGCGTTGCTGCGGCCGCGGGGGTCGAAGTCCGAGCCGCCTTTGCCGCCGCCGATGGGCATTCCGGTCAGGGCGTTCTTGAAGATCTGCTCGAAGCCCAGGAACTTCACGATGCCGAGGTACACCGACGGGTGGAAGCGCAGGCCGCCTTTATAGGGGCCAAGGGCGGAGTTGAACTCGACCCGGAAGCCCCTGTTGATCTGTACGCGGCCGGAGTCGTCCGTCCACGGCACACGGAAGATGATCTGGCGCTCGGGCTCACACAGCCGCTCCAGGATGGCGGCTTCGAGCAGCTCGGGGTGCCTGTCGTGGACGGGTCCGAGACTCTCGAAAACCTCGGTCACAGCCTGGTGGAATTCCGCCTCACCAGGGTTTCGCGCCAGTACCGTATTCCGGATGGCTTCAAGCCGCGCGTCCACACTGTCTCCTCAAATTCATTGAATGTTCAACACAGTATGGTATCAACGATTGTTCTTACTCAACTTTCCGGGACGGTCGCAATAGGTTTCGCCGCCCGAATGGTGACATTCCTGCAGGCCGGTTGGGTGGCTGGGCCCTTGCCGTGAAACCATACGGACCATGGCCCAGAAGATTGCGTACCAGGGTGAGCCCGGCGCCAACTCCAATATCGCGTGCATGCAGATGTTCCCCGAGCTGGAAAGCGTTCCCTGTGCCAGCTTCGAGGACGCTTTTGAGCTGGTATCGAGCGGTGAGGCCGAGCTGGCCATGATCCCCATCGAGAACTCCATTGCCGGCCGGGTGGCGGACATCCACATCCTGCTCCCCCAGTCGCACCTGCAAATCGTGGGCGAGTTCTTCCTGCCCATCCACTTCGACCTGCTGGGCATCCCGGGCAGCACCATCGAGGGCGCCACCGAGGTCCACAGCCACATTCATGCCCTGGGCCAGTGCCGCCGCCTGATCCGGGAGGCCGGGCTGCGTCCGGTCATTGCCGGGGACACCGCCGGTTCCGCCCGTGAGGTCCGCGAATGGAACGACCCCACCAAACTGTCCCTCGCTCCCCCGCTCGCGGCCCAGATCTACGGCCTCGACGTGCTGGCATCGCGGGTGGAGGACGACCCCTCCAACACCACGCGTTTTGTGGTCCTGGCCCGCGAAAAGGAACTGCCCACCCGGGACGAGTTGTCCGGGCCGGCGGTGACCAGCTTTGTGTTCCGCGTCCGGAACGTCCCGTCCGCGCTGTTCAAGGCGTTGGGCGGATTCGCCACCAACGGCGTGAACATGACGCGGCTGGAGAGCTACATGGTGGGCGACGAGTTCGCCGCCACCATGTTCATGGTGGATGTTGAGGGCCACCCCGAGGACCTGCCGCTGCGGCTGGCCCTCGAAGAGCTGGACTTCTTCACCACCGAAGTGCGCATCCTGGGCGTCTACCCCGCCGCCGACCACCGCACCGCCCGGGCACTCAGCAGCTGACGGCAGCCGCCTACTCCCTGGCTGGCAGGCCGCCGGTCCTCGAGCGCCTACTCCTTGGCTGGCCCGTCCGCGCCGTCGCCCGCTGCAGGCTTCACCACTGCGATGGAGCCCGTGGCAGTGGGCATGGGCGGCGTGAGCACCGAAGCGTAATCGTGCTGGGTGGAGTAGGTCAGGAACCCCAGGTGGGCCTCGTAGCGGTCCAGGACGTCGTCGATGATCTGCTGGTGCGTCACGCCCATCAAGTCGTAGCCCTCGGACCCGGTCTGCGCGAAGACTTCCACGCGGTAGTAGACGTCCGTTTCGCGGGACATGCGGCCGCCGAACATGGGCACCGGTGCCTCTACCGCCTGGACCTGGTAGTGGAAATCGCGGTGCTTCGGGATGCTGACCACCAGTGCGTGGCTGGAGATGTTGGCTTCCTCGTTGGGAACGACGTCCAGGGTGGCCTCATAGCCCTGCTTGGTGAACTCCCTGAGCACATCCGCCAGCGCCGGCTGCACGATCCGTTCCATGAACTGGGCCACCTGTTTCTTCGACGGATAGGACCGCATCCCGGCCAGCCGCTGGCGCCAAGTGCGGTCCGGCACCATGCCGCCGTGCGCCGCCGTCGACTGCCTGCGCAGAACCTGCCCCTCGCGTTCAGCCCGTTCCATACGCAGGGCCTTCGAGAACGATGCCATCACCAGCCAGGCGATGATGGTCACCGGCAGGGCGAAGATCAGCGTGGCGTACTCCATGGTGGTCACGCCGCCGGCAATGAGCATGGCTATGGTCAGCACCGCGGTGAGTATCGCCCAGAAGATCCGCAGCCATTTGGCGCCGTCGTGGGAGGGGTCAGGGATGGTGGAGGAGAAGTTGGACATGACCATGGCACCGGAGTTGGCGCTGGTGAGGTAGAACAGCATGCCGGACAACGTGCCCAGGCCGATCAGGAAGCTGGCACCGGGGAACATTTCCAGCAAGGCGTACCAGCCCTCTTCGGGGCTGTCCATGGCCAGCTGCGCGAACTCCGTGTTTCCGTTCAGGACCTCGTACATGGCGCTGTTGCCGAAGATGCTCACAATGAGGAAGTCGCACAGCACCGGGGCGGTGATGGCCGCGATGACGAACTCCCTCAGCGTACGGCCGCGCGAGATGCGGGCCAGGAACAGTCCGACGAAGGGACCCCAGGCCAGCCAGAAGGCCCAGAAGAACAGCGTCCAGCCGGCCATCCATTCCGAGCCGCCCTCCTCATAGGCGAAGGTCTGGAGGGTGCGGTCCGGCAGGGTGAACACGAACCGGCCAATGTTCTCCACCATGGAGTTGAGCAGGAACGAGGTCTGGCCGGTCACCAGGATGTACAGCAGCATGGCCGCGGCACTCCAGATGTTCAGCTCGGAAATCCAGCGGATGCCCTTGTCAACGCCGGACGTGCACGCCGCGATGGTGAGGACGACGGCGACAATCACCAGGGCAATCTGCAGCGCCAGTCCCTCCTGCAGGCCGAACAGGATGGCGAAGCCGACGTTCAGCAGGACCACGCCGATCCCCATGGACGTGGCCACACCGAAGACGGTACCCACGAGGGTGACAACGTCGATGGTGTCGCCGATCCCGCCGCGGACGCGTTTGCCCAGCAGCGGGTAGAGGGCAGCCCGGATGGACAGCGGCATGCCCCAGCGGTAGGCGAAATAGCCCATGGCCATGCCGAGGAGCGCATACATGGCCCAGCCCGCGATGCCGTAGTGGAACATGGTCCACACCACGGCGTCCTGGGCTGCGGCCGGTGTCTGGCCTTCGCCCACCGGCGGCATCATGTACTGGGTGATCGGTCCGGTCACGGAGTAGAAGAGCATGTCGATGCCCACACCGGCGGCGAAGAGCATGGCCACCCAGGTGAAGAGCTTGTACTGCGGACGGGAGTGGTCCGGACCGAGGCGGACTGAGCCTTCCTTGGACAGTGCCACCCACAGCACAAACCCGATCACCACGGTGACGGTGAGGACGTAGAACCAGCCGAGGTTTTCCGCGATCCAGGCCACGACGGTCTTCATGGTGGACTGTGCTGTGGCAGGGATCAGCATGGCCCACACGGAGAAGCCGATGATGATGACCGACGCGATGATGAACACACGCCAGTTGACCTTGGGCTTGCGCTCTTCGATGAGTTCAGCCGGGCCGCGGCTGAGCTCCTGGCTGGAAACCGGTGGGCGGTTTTCGAATTCCGGGCCGCCGCGCCGGCGATCGGTGCCGCCGAGCTGAGTGCGTGGGACCAGCGCTTTCGGAGCTTCGTCTGCCGTGCGCCGCGTGTCTTCTTGTTCAGCCATGGAATCTCATGCTAGTACACGGCGCCAAAACGGGACCCGGCCAAAGGCCCCTCGCACAGCGGATTCCGACCCTTATTTCACGCCGGATCCAGGCCCGGTCCGGGTGATGGTCAGGCCGGTTTACGGGCAGGCAGGAGAGGGCCGAAAAAGGCGGCGAGCTCGGCCGTCGCCGTCAGGGGCAGCACGTTTGCCACGTACTGGTCCGGCCGCACCACCACCACAACACCACCGCGGTCCAGGCCCCGCAGCTCGAAGATGTCAGCCTTGGCATCGGTGGCGTAGACCTTCTCGTAGTCAGTCAGCCGGAACGGTCCAACGTGCGGCTTGAACACCGCCGGCACAGTGCCGATATCCACCTGCGTGTGGTCCTGCTGGTAGATCACCTTCACGTCGAACCATGCATCAGGGTCGGCGCCCGACGGCGTTGCGCCGAGCGGCGATTCGGGCGAGTTCGCGAGCCACTCGGCCAGGTCCGTGGTGGGTGACGGCGACTGCTCCCCTCCTGACGGAAGAGCTGCGTCCGCAAAGACATAGATGCGCCAGCGGCCGTCAGCTGTGGCATGGTGGCCAAGCTGCATGGGGTTGGTGTCGCAGACCCGCCGCACCGGCGCGGACTTGAAGCGTTTCCCGATGGGGAACCCGGCAGCCAGGTCCTGGTGCGTGGCATCGGCGGTGAGGATCGACGGCTCGTACTGGGTCATAAAGCCAGCGGGGAACTCGGCGGTGCGCACATAGAAGTCCTCAAGCTCGGAAGGACTCTCGAATTCCTCGGGCTTCTTGGCCATCATCGTTGACCAGACTTTGTCGAAGTCGATGAGGTTCTTGGCCACCACCTGGCGCTCGGCCGAGTATGTGGCAAGCAGGCTCTCCGGGCTGCGGCCCTCCAGCACGTGGCCCAGTTTCCAGCCAAGGTTGAACCCGTCCTGCAGCGAGACATTCATGCCCTGGCCGGCCTTGGCACTGTGCGTGTGGCAGGCGTCGCCCATGATGAACACGCGCGGCGTGCGGGTGGCGCGCTCCTCCGGGAGGACGTCGTCGAACCTGTCCGTGAGGCGGTGGGCAACCTCATACACGCTGTGCCACGCGACGTTCCGGACGTCCAGGCTGTAGGGGTGCAGGATGGCGTTCGCGTGGCCGATGATCTGCTCGATAGTGGTGCTCCGCACGGCACCGTGGTCACCTTCTGGAACCTCGCCGAGGTCCACATACATGCGGAAGAGGTGCCCGCCTTCGCGAGGGATCAGCAGGATGCTCCCTCCTGACCCGGACTGGATGGCGCATTTTGTCCGGATGTCGGGGAAGTCCGTGACCGCGAGGACGTCCATCACGCCCCACGCGTGATGGGCCTGGTCGCCGGCCATGGTGCAGCCGATCGATTCGCGCACCTTGCTTCGCGCACCGTCCGCCCCGACAACGTATTTGGCCCGCACAGTCCGCTCCTTGCCCTCGTTCTGGCCGTCGGAGTGGAGGAGCGTCACGGTGACCGGGTAGTCTCCCCCGCCGACTTCGAGGCGGCGGAACTCATAGCCGTAGTCCGGCTTCATCCGGGCGGGAGAGTTCGCCATGAACTCGGCGAAGTAGTCCAGCACGCGGGCCTGGTTGACGATCAGGTGCGGGAACTCGCTGATTCCATGGGGATCGTCCTCTGTGCGGGCGGCACGAATGATCCGGGTGTGGTCCAGAGGATCCGGCTTCCAGAACGCCATCTCGGTGATGCGGTAAGCCTCGGCGGTAATCCGCTCGGCGAAGCCGAAAGCCTGGAATGTCTCCACGCTCCGGGCCTGGATGCCGTCTGCCTGGCCGATGACCAGCCGCCCGGCGCGGCGCTCAAGGATGCGCGTGGTGACCCCCGGGAACCGGGAGAGCTGCGCGGCGGCGAGCATGCCCGCGGGTCCGGTTCCCACAATCAGCACATCGACTTCGTCCGGAAGTTCCTCGGGGCGGTTAAGGCCGACGCCGGCTGCTGGCTGGACCCTCGGGTCCCCGGATACGTAACCGTGGTGATGGAACTGCACGGGCTTTCCTCACTTCGTTGTGTGGACTCACTCCAGCTGAAAACAATCCGTTAGGTATCAGCATCGAACGTTGGCCCGGAACTGTACAGGGCCACGACAATTCGGCCCCAACCCCAGATCGGTTCTGGACCACCCAGCAAACGGCGCTCCGGTGATTGAGCCCTCAGATGAGCATCGCCTGCCGCACACTGGCGGCCGAACCGGCGCCGCCGTCCCCCGAGGAGGAGACCCTTCCGGCCGCGAGGACGTAGTAGCTGTCCGCAGCATGCAGTGCGAACCCGATGTGCTGCTCCACGAGGAGGATGCTCATGCCGTTGCGCTGGGACAGGTTGACGATGGTGGCCTCGATTTCGGCCACAACGTTGGGCTGGATGCCTTCGGTTGGTTCGTCCAGGATCAGCAGGCGCGGATTGGTGATCAGCGCCCGTGCGATTGCCAACTGCTGGCGCTGGCCGCCCGACAACAGCCCCGCCCGCCGTGCCAGCAGCGGCCGGAGGGCGGGAAACATGTCGAGGGCCTCCGCCACGCGTTCGGCGCCGTTCCTGCGACCGTCCGCGATTAGCTGCAGGTTCTCCATCACAGAAAGCTGCCCGAAGGACTGCTGGCCCTGCGGCACATAGGCCATGCCGCGCGCCACCCGCTGGTGCGGGCGGAGGGCCGAGATGTCCTCCCCGTCAAGGGTGATGCGTCCGGCCGTGGGTTTGAGGAGTCCGACGACCGCGCGCAGCAGTGTTGTTTTGCCGGCACCGTTGTGCCCCAGCACAGAGACAACCGCCCCCTCCGGGACCGTTACGCTCACCCCGGTGATCACCTGGGTGCGGCCGTAACCGGTCTGCAGGTCTTCGATTTCCAGCATCAGTGGCCTTCCGTTCCCGAGGTCCCCAGATAGACCTCCTGCACCTTCGGATCTGCCTGCACCTGCGCCACGCTTCCCTCGCTGAGGACTTTGCCGGCGGCCAGCACCGAGACTGACGTGGCGAACTCCCGGACGAAATCCATGTCGTGCTCAATCACCAGCGTGATCCTGCTGGCCGCGATGCGGCGAAGCAGTGCGCCTGTTTCCGCGCGCTCGTCCTGGCTCATTCCCGCGATGGGCTCATCCAGCAGCAGCACGTCGGAGTTCTGCACAAGCAGCATGCCGATCTCCAGCCACTGCTTCTGTCCGTGGGCGAGGATGCCCGCCTTCTTGTCAGCCGCGCCTTCCAGGCCGATGATCTCCAGGGCCTCCCCCACGGCCGGTTCCACGGACTTCCGGCGTCGGAGCATCTGAAGCGGGCCGCGGCCGGAGCCCGCGGCGATGTCGAGGTTCTGGAGCACGGAGAGGTTCTCAAACACGCTTGCGGTCTGGAACGTGCGCCCCACGCCCAACTTGGCGATCTGGTGGACTTTACGGCCGAGGATCTCAGTTCCGGTGTGGTTCACCGATCCCGTGGCCGGCACCAGGCCGGTGATGGCATCGATCACGGTCGTTTTCCCGGCACCATTGGGACCGATCAGGAACCGCAGGTCGCCTTGGATCACATCAAGGTTGACGTTGTCCACGGCGAGGAAGCCGTCAAAAGACACCGAGAGATCGCGGATTTCAAGGTACTTTGGGCGGCCGTGGCGCATGCCCCCTGCCTGTGGCTCCCCGTCAGGGAGCAGCGTGGGTGCCGTCATCTGCTGACCTCCTCAGGTGTTGTTGCCCGCGTTTTGACGTCGGGTTTTGGCGCTGCCGGATCTTGCGCTGGCGTTGGTACTGCCGGCTCCGGCGCCGGAGGCGTTGGTGCCCCGGGTGGGATTCGGCGGCGCCTGCCCACGAGCGCCGGCAAAGAAGCCAGCCCGCCCGGCATGAACCCGATGACCAGGACAAACAGCAGGCCCTGGAAGTAGACCCAGATGGACGGGAAAGTGGAGGACAGGCTGGACTGGGCGGCGGCGACGCAGACAGCGCCGAGGACCGGACCCAGGAGGGTGGCGCGGCCGCCGATTGCGACGCCGATAAGGAACGCGATGGAGGGGATCACGCCCACATCCGCCGGTGAGATAATTCCGACGAGCGGGACGAACAGCGCCCCCGCAACGCCTGCCAGGACAGCGGCCACCACGTAAATAACGGTTTTGACGGTCGCCGGATCGTAGCCCAGGAAACGGACGCGCTCCTCCTGGTCCCGCACCGCAACCAGCAACTCGCCGAACCGGCTGTGCATTAGCTGCCGGGCAAGGGCGAGCGCCAGCAGGAGGACCACCGCCGCGACCATGTACAGCATGAGTTTGTTGTTGGAATCCTTCAGGTCGAACCCGAAAAAGGACCGGAACCCGTTAAGCCCGTTGGAACCCCCGGTTGTGGCCTGCTGGCCGATCAGGAACACGGCGAAGGCGGCCGCCAGGGCCTGGCTGAGGATCGCGAAGTAGGCGCCTTTGACGCGGCGTTTGAAGATCGCCAAACCCAGGACCAGTGCCACCAGCCCCGGAACCAGGACCACAGCGAGAAGCGTCACCGCGGGGCTCCGGAACGGTTCCCACCAACCGGGCACCTCGCCGCTGCCGTAAAGGGACATAAAGTCCGGCACGCCGGAGCCGCCGAAAAGCGAGGCGTCGGCCAGCTTCATGTGCATGGCCATGATGTAGGCGCCCAACCCGAAAAACACTCCCTGGCCCAGGGTCAGCATGCCGCCGCGTCCCCATGCCAGGCCGATGCCGACTGCCACGATCGCAAAGCAGAGGAACTTCCCCAGCAGGCCCAGGTTGAACGCCGGAAGAATCGCGGGTGCAACGCCGAGGAGCAGGACCGCCCCCAGGGTGAATCCGGCCGCGGTTCCCCACCTCCCACGCAACAGTGTTCTCATGCCAGGCTCCTCGTTTTGAGGCTGAAGATGCCCTGCGGCCGAAGCTGCAGGAACACCACGATCACGATCAGGATCAGGACCTTGCCAATGCTTGCCGACGTCGAGTACTCGAAGACGGACTGAAGCACGCCAAGGGCAAACGCTGCGAAGACAGCCCCTTTGATCTGGCCGATGCCCCCGGCCACCACCACCAGGAAGGCATCCACTATGTAGTTGGTGCCCAGGTAGGGGCTTGTGGAACCAATGAGGGTGACCGCGACGCCGGCGATGCCGGCCAGGCCCGAGCCGATGAAGAACGTCAGCTGGTCGCTGCGCCGGGTTGACACCCCGCTCGTTTCCGCGAGGTCGCGGTTCAGGACAACAGCCCGGATACGGCGCCCGAGGGGCGTGGCCTTCAGGAGGAGGACCAGGCCGGTGAGGCACAGCAGCGCGAGCCCCAGGATGAAGAGCCTGGTCAGCGGGATGGGAGCGCCCAGCAACTCGATGTTTCCTTGCAGCCAGGCCGGAGCGCGGACATCCACGCTGGGTGCGCCAAAGATGTCGCGCGCGGCCTGCTGCAGGATCAGGGCCACCCCGAAAGTGACCAGGAGGGTGTCCAGGGGCCGGTGATACATGCGGCGCAACAGCACCGCCTCAAGCACCAGCCCCAGGACACCTCCCACCAGGAAGCCTGCGGGAATGGAAACAAGCAGTGATACGCCGGCGTCGGAGATGGCCTGCTGGACCACAAACGCCGTGTAGGCGCCGGCCATCATAAACTCACCGTGGGCCATGTTGATGACCCCCATCTGGCCGAAGGTCAGCGACAGTCCCAGTGCCGCCAGGAGCAGCACTGAGCCGAGGCTGAGTCCGGCGAACATCTGCCCTATCAGGAGTTCCATTCCAGCAGGCCTTTCCTCGATGTTTCCGTGGCCCGTTACTTGGCCAGGTCCTTGGCCCAGTCGTAGGTGGCCAGGAACGGATCCGGTTCAACCGCCGCAGGCGATGACCACACCGTGTCGATCAGGCCGTCCGCGTTGATCTTGCCGATGCGCGGGGTTTTGGTGATGTGGTTGTTCTCGCCGTTGACCGTGACCAGGCCTTCAGGCGCTTCGAAGGTCACCCCGTCCGCGGCGGCCTGCACCTTGTCCACCTCAAATGAACCTGCCTTCTCCACCATGGCTTTCCAGAGGTACAGCGAAGTGTAGGCAGCTTCCATGGGATCGCTCGTGACGCGCTCTGCACCGAACTTGGCCTTGAACGCGGCGACGAACTTCTTGTTGGCCGGGGTATCCAGGGTCTGGTAATAGTCCCAAGCCGTCAGTTGGCCTTCCACGTTGTCCAGGCCGACGCCGGGGACTTCCTCCTCGGCGATGGAAACCGAGACCACAGGCATGCTGTCCGCCGTCAGGCCGACGCTCTTGTACTGGCGGAAGAAGGCAACGTTGCTGTCGCCGTTGAGGGTGTTGAAAACCGCATCCGCTTTGGAGTCGCGGACCTTGTTTACGATGGTGGAGAATTCCGTGGAGCCGAGCGGGGCGTATTCCTCCCCGAGGACTTCTATGCCCTTGGCCGCGGCGTAGGCCTGGATGATCTTGTTGGCTGTCCGGGGGAAGACGTAGTCGCTGCCAACCAGGAAGAGGGATTTTGTTCCCTGCTCGGCCAAATAGTCCAAAGCTGGAATGATCTGCTGGTTGGTGGTGGCCCCGGTGTAGAAGATGTTCTTCGACGACTCCAGGCCCTCGTACTGCACCGGATAGAAGAGCAGCGCGTCGTTGGCCTCAAACACCGGGAGCATCGCCTTGCGGCTTGACGAGGTCCAGCCGCCGAATACCGCGGCGGTGCAGTCCTGCTGGATCAGCTTCCCGGCACGCTCCGCGAACTTGGTCGGTTCGCTGGCGCCGTCCTCGCTGATGACCTCGAGCTGCTTGCCCAGGACACCGCCGGAAGCGTTGATCTCCCCGGCGGCCAGGGACAGGGAATCGAAGACTGTGCTCTCGCTGATGGCCATGGTGCCGGACAGCGAGTTGATGAACCCGACTTTGACGCTGCTGCCCGAGGTGTTGACACACGAAGTGCCGCTGCTGGCGGTGGAGCCTGCGGACGCCGGATCTGCAATCTGGCTGCCGCAGCCGGCCAAGACCGTGGCCATGGCGGCCGCCGCCAGGGGAAGGAATGCGCGTTTGGTGACCGAAACCCTCATGTGAACCTGCTTCTCACTCCGCCGCTGCGCTGGCAGCGGCTCGCCTCCGGGGTCCTGAGAAGTGACCCCTTGGGATGAATGTAGGAGTGAATTGTTTCGGCGCCTGAGTGGTTGGTTTCGGAACCATTTCCGAACGGTCGCCCGGATTGGCCGGAATTAAGGCGCTCCGCAGAAGTGCGGGGGAAACGGCGCGAAGGCGGTGGTGGAGAGTTAACCTGCGGGAAATCTGCCGCGACGTAACTTTGTCCGCGCGGCTGGACACAATTCCGTCCGAGGACCGCAGAGCGGCTTTGACCAGCGGCGATGGCTCTCCGGAGTTGCCGGCTAACCCATCGCGGGCGCCACGCTCGTCCCGGAGCTGAACTGGCGGCGGGCCCAGCGGGCGAGTTTTTTGCCCTTGCCCTTCCACCAGCTGTCCTCGTCCTTGTCGTGGTGCAGGCGGAAGATGATCGCCACCATCACGAACATGGACATACAGACGTCCATCCACGACCATGCCAAGGCGTCGATCAGCACGCTCATTCCGGTGGCGATGATGGATGGGATGGCCAGCGTCCGGAACACGGTGCTGGCCACATAGCGCCGGTGCGACCTCGGCACCGAGAGCGCCCGCACCATGTCAAAGCAGACGCACACCACCACCACGGTCTGCCCGATGGCAAGCAGGATCAGCCCTACACTGGACCCTGCAAACGAAACGACTGAAGAACCAAACACGAGAAAACCCCCAGGGACTCGAACCTGCGCCGTGAGACCAGCTGCAGTTCCATTCAAGACAGTGGGGGCGTAGCCGTCACGAGTAGTGAGTACTCTATTTTCCGGCGCTGCCGGTCCGCGGCGCCTAGTTTCCCAGCGCCTTGGGGCGCCAGACCACAACGGCCTGGGACCGCGCGCGGGGGCGCTGCCCGCGGGCCAGGCTCACCACATCGCCGGCCGCACCGGCGGCGAAGATCCGGGAGTCCAGGGGATCACGACGGCGGCCCAGCTCCTCGGTCAGCTCGCTCACCTTGCGCTGGAGTGCGGCCACCTGGTTCTCAAGGTTAAGGATCCGTTTGATCCCCTCAAGCGAGACACCTTCGTGGGAGAGCCGCTGCACTTCGCGCAGCATGTTGATGTCCCGTTGCGAGTAACGGCGGGACTTGCCCGGCGCCCGGCTGGGCGACACAATGCCCAGCCGGTCGTACTGCCGGAGCGTCTGGGGGTGCATGTCCGCCAGTTCAGCCGCCACCGAGATCACGAAGATCGGCTGGTCAGCACGGATATTCACGGTCTGCTCCGGTGGCTACAGCCGGGCCTTGGCGGCCAGGCCCTGTCGGACATCGGCGTCGGCGGTGGCTTCGGCGAAGGCCTTCACGGCTGCCTCGGCCTCCTTGTTCAGGTTCTTGGGCACCGCGACGTCGATGGTCACCAGCAGATCGCCTGTCACCTTGGACGTTTTCACGCCATGGCCCTTGACCCGCAGGGTACGGCCCGAAGGCGTACCTGCCGGGACCCGCACCTTTACCTTCTCACCATCGATGGTGGGCACCTCAATGTCGGCACCCAAAGCAGCTTCCGGGAAGGTGACCGGTACGTGGACGCGGAGGTTGTCGCCGTCGCGCGTGTAAAAATCGTGGGGCTGGACGGACACGGCAACCATCAGGTCGCCGTTGCCTGCCGGTGACGGCTGGCCCTTGCCGCGGACGCGCACTTTCTGGCCGTCCTTGATTCCCGCCGGAACCCGGACGTCAATGACTTCGCCGTTGGGTTCACGCAGGCCGATCGTGGTGCCGCGGATGGAACCGGCGAAGGAGATGCTGGTGGTCGCCGTGCGGTCCGCACCCTTCTGCGGTCCGCGCTGGAAGCCGGGCTGGCCACCGAAGCCGCCGCCGAACAGGTCGGCGAACTCGGGCGGGATGCCGCCGGAGGTGCTGAAGCCGCCGGCATGGCGGCCGGCATTGCCGGTGAACAGCCCGCCGAACATGTCCTCGAAGCCGCCGTTGCCGCCGCCGGCGCCGCCGGGTGCAAACCTGGCCCCACCGCCCATGGCGCGGATGGCGTCGTACTGCTGGCGCTCGTCCGGATCAGAGAGCACTGAGTAGGCCTCGGAGATGTCCTTGAACTTCTTCTCCGACGCAGCGTTCCCCGAGTTGGTGTCCGGGTGGTGCTGGCGGGCAAGTTTCCGGTACGCCTTCTTGATGTCGGCGTCGGAAGCGTCCTTGGCGATACCAAGGATCGCGTAAAAGTCCTTGTCCACCCAATCTTGGCTAGCCAATGGCGTTTCCTTTCAAAAAGTAATGGGTCGGTGGTTGAGCTTGTCGAAACCTGGGTTCCAATAAGCTCAACCACCGAAGGTAATGCTACGCAGGGACTGCGACGATAACCTGTGCTGCGCGGAGGACACGTTCGCCCGACTTGTAGCCGGAGCGGAGCACCTGGCTGACGGTGTCAACCTCGATGTCCTCGCCCGGCTGCTGGATCAGGGCTTCGTGGATCGTGGGATCGAACTCCACGCCGGTCTCGTCAATGCGGACCAGGCCGTACGTCTTCAGCGCGGTCTCCAGCTTGGTGGCGATGGCCGCGAACGGGCCGTCGGTCAGGTCGCCGTGCTGGCGTGCGGCGTCGACGTCGTCCAGTACCGGAAGCAGGGAGTTCAGGACGCCGATGACGGCCATCTCCCCTGCCACGGCACGGTCGCGTTCAACGCGCTTGCGGTAGTTGACGTATTCAGCCTGGAGCCGGAGGAGGTCGTTCTTCAGCTCGGCCGCCTCGGCGGTACCTGCCCCCTGGGCCACGGATTCCTCAGCCGGCACCTCGATGCCGTTAAGGATCTCCTCGGCCTGGGCGAGGGCATCGCCGTCGGAATCCTCCGACTCGGGCGCCGGGGACTCCGCCGCACGCGCGTCAACCGGGTGCTCGCCCTCCGGGTGCCTGGCTTCCCCGGTCACCGGGTCAACCTTGCGGTTATCCCGGATGACCGGCTCCTGGTTCGCGGATGAGTTGTGCTCTTCCTCGTTACCGTGGTGCGGCATGGCTACTTCTTCGCTTCGTCTTCGTCGATGATCTCAGCGTCCACGATGTCCTCATCGGAAGCCTTGTCACCTGCAGCACCTGCGGGAGCGCCTTCAGCACCTGCAGCGCCGGTGGCGCCGTCCGGGGAACCTGCCTGGGCGTAGATGGCCTCGCCGAGCTTGCTCTGGGAAGCCTGCAGCTTCTCAAACGCGGTCTTTACGGCGGCGTCATCCGTGCCTTCGAGGGCCTTCTTGAGCCCGTCGACGTCGGCCTGGACCTCGGTCTTGACCTCTTCAGGCAGCTTGTCGGCGTTGTCCGCGATCAGCTTGTCCACAGAGTAGGCGAGCTGCTCGGCCGTGTTGCGGGTGTCGGTTGCCTCGCGGCGGGCCTTGTCCTCGGCTGCGTGCTCCTCGGCGTCCTTGACCATGCGGTCAATGTCTTCCTTGGAGAGCGCGGTGCCGCCCGTGATGGTCATGGACTGTTCCTTGCCGGTGCCCTTGTCCTTCGCGGAAACGTGCACGATGCCGTTGGCGTCGATGTCGAAGGTGACCTCAACCTGCGGGACGCCTCGCGGAGCCGGCGCAATGCCGGTCAGCTCGAACGTGCCCAGCGGCTTGTTGTCGCGGGTGAACTCGCGCTCGCCCTGGAAGACCTGGATGGCCACGGACGGCTGGTTGTCATCAGCCGTGGTGAAGGTCTCGGACCGCTTGGTGGGGATGGCCGTGTTGCGCTCGATCAGGTGCGTCATGACACCGCCCTTGGTTTCGATGCCCAGGGACAGCGGGGTGACGTCGATCAGCAGGACGTCCTTGCGCTCGCCCTTCAGGACACCGGCCTGGAGCGCGGCGCCCACTGCGACGACCTCATCCGGGTTGACGCCCTTGTTGGGCTCCTTGCCGCCGGCCAGTTCCTTGACGAGCTCGTAGACGGCGGGCATACGGGTGGAACCGCCGACGAGCACGATGTGGTCGATCTCGGACAGCTTGATGCCGGCTTCCTTGATGACGTCGTGGAACGGCTTCTTGGTGCGCTCGAGCAGGTCCTTGGTGAGGTCCTGGAACTTGGCGCGGGTCAGCTGCTCGTCCAGGTGGACCGGGCCGTCGGGGGTGACGGAGAGGTACTGGAGCGAGACGTTGGTGCTGGTGGAGGAGGACAGTTCCTTCTTGGCCTGCTCGGCAGCTTCGCGGAGGCGCTGCAGGGCGATCTTGTCCTTGGAGAGGTCGATGCCCTTGACCTTGAGCTGGTTCAGCAGGTAATCCACGACGCGCTGGTCCCAGTCGTCGCCGCCGAGGCGGTTGTCGCCGGCGGTGGCGCGGACCTGGATGGTGGAGAAGTTGTCTTCGTCCTTGCCTACTTCGAGCAGGGAGACGTCGAACGTGCCGCCACCGAGGTCGAAGACCAGGATGAGTTCGTCTTCCTTGCCCTTGTCCAGGCCGTAGGCGAGTGCTGCCGCGGTGGGCTCGTTGACAATGCGCAGGACGTTCAGGCCAGCGATTTCGCCGGCTTCCTTGGTGGCCTGGCGCTCGGCGTCGTTGAAGTAGGCCGGAACGGTGATCACAGCGTCGGTGACCTTTTCACCGAGGTAGGACTCGGCGTCGTTCTTCAGCTTCATCAGCACGCGGGCGGAGATTTCCTGCGCCGTGTACTTCTTGTCATCGATCGCTACGGACCAGTCGGTCCCCATGTGGCGCTTGACGGAGGCGATGGTGCGGTCGATGTTGTTGACGGCCTGGCGCTTGGCGATCTCGCCCACCAGGACTTCGCCGGTCTTGGAGAATGCAACGACGGACGGCGTGGTGCGGCCACCCTCGGCGTTGGCAATAACGGTGGGCTCGCCACCTTCGAGAACGGAGACGACGGAGTTGGTGGTTCCGAGGTCGATACCTACTGCACGTGACATGTGTTGCTTCCTTCTTTCCTTGGAAACTTGCTGGCGCCCCTCATTGAGCGTTCTGCACTCAACTTTACTCGGGGCGACCTCGATGTCAATCCAAAGTTGAGCGGAGTACGCTCAACTTTGGATTCTGCGGTGCGGCACGAATCGCCAACTCCCCCGGATTTGCGGGCCCATGGCGAGGGGAGCCCATGCAGGGGCAGCCCGTTCGCTGTGCGTGAACGGGCTGCCAAAAGGCTCAGGAAACCAGAATGGGAGTCCTACGAGTTCCTCTCCTCGTCCTCCTCAACCTCGCGGGCGGCCTCTGCACCGCGGGCCGTTCCCACGGTGCCGGCATCGCCGTAGTTGCCCTCCGGATAGTCGCCCTCCTCGGGCCGCTCCTCGGCGCCACCCACCACGCCGGCATCGCCGTAATCGCCTTCCACATACTGGCCACCCTCGCCCTCCAGGCCAGGCGCGCTACTGGCCTTGCGGGGCTCTTCGTCACGTGCGGTGTTCTCAGTCATGACTGGTCTCTCCTTTGAGGTTCCGCGTCCACCTGGGCGCAGTTGGAGTCTACTCAGCCCGGGCGGGGCGAAACAGGGGTTGGCAATCAGCTCCCCTGGAAGCCCGCCATCCCCGCGAGGACAGCGAGGTGGTGCTCGAACAATTGATCGCGTGCACTGAACGTATCCGCGCCATATTGGCCAAACACCTCGAAGCTCACGGCGCCAAACAGCGACGTCCACACGAGCACACCGTTGGCTATCAGCCCGTCAGGCACGGCAAGCCCCAGTCCTGCACGGATCGCTTCGAGGTCGGCGGCCAAGGCGGAGGGTACGACGGCGGCACGCGCGGGCGGCGCCGTCAACTCACCGGCGCGGTATGCGGCGTCGAGGATCCCCACCAGACTGTAGATTACCCGCGTGCCGGGCGCTTCAGTTTGACTGGCGGGGGCCCGATAGCCGGGCACGGGGCTGCCGAACAGCAGTCCATAGCGCGCCGGCTCACGCAATGCCCAGCCCCGGACGGCAAGCCCCAATGCTCCAAACCTCCCCGCGAAGTCATGCTCAGCCTCAGCATTTACAGCGGCATCCACTGCATCGCCGAGGTCGTTGTAGGCGTCAACCAGCAGGAGCGTGAGGAGTTCGTCGCGGTTGGCCACGTAGCGGTAGACGGCGGACGAAACCACGCCAAGGTCCCTCGCGACGGCGCGCAGCGACAACGCCGCGGCACCATGGGCCGCCAGGTGTTCCCGGCCCAGCCGGACGATGTCCGCAATGGTCTGGGCGCGTGCCCGCTCCCGGGGCGTTCGCAGGCTTGTTTCCGCGCTGGCGGCAGCGTCGCTCATGGGTCCAGCTTCGCACAAAGCAGAGCAGTGTCAACAATTGAGAGCAATGCTCTTGACGTTTCCAGCAGCGAGGTGCACCCTTATTGGAGAGCAGTGCTCTCAAAGAGTAAGAGTCCTGGAGGGGAAGCCATGAACGATCTTTACGTTGTCACCGGAGCAGGTCCTGTTGGCTGGACGGTGGCTGAACAGTTGGCCGGGCAGGGCAATCGCGTCAGGGTCCTTACGCGTTCAGGCAGCGGCCCTGAGCATCCGCTGGTGGAGCGGCTGACCGTCGATGTCCAGGACGCCAGCCAGGTGCGGGACGCGTTCGCTGGCGCCACTGCCGTTTTCCACTGCATCCATGGGTCCTCGTACACGGCGGACGCGTGGCGGGCGGAACTCCCCCGGGCCGAGCAAACGGTGCTGGCCGCGGCGGCCGGGGCGGGCGCCGTCGTCGTCTTCCCTGAAAGCCTTTACTCCTACAGCGAGCCGGACCGCCCCATGACCGAGGCGGGGCCGCGGACCGCCCAGGGCGGCAAGAGGGGGGTCCGGACCGAACTGCTCCGGGCCAGGGATGCCTCGCCCGCCAACACCGTCACCGTGGTTGCCGGCGACTTCTTCGGCCCGCGTGTCCGGAACTCCCACGGCGGCGAGCGCATGGTTTCGCCGGTCCTGGCCGGAAAGAAACTATGGGTCATCGCCAGCACGGACCAGCCCCACTCGTTCACCTACGTCCCGGACCTTGCGGCGGCGATGATCCGCGCCGCGCAGATGCCGGCGCTCTGGAACAAGGTATGGCACGCCCCCACCGGGCCGGCAGTAACGCAGCGGCAGTTGGCCACAGCGTTCACAGAAGCCGGCGGTGCGGCCGCGCCCAAGTTGGGAGCCATCCCGGGGTGGGCGCTCCGGGCCATGGGCGTGTTTTCGAAGGATCTCCGGGAGCTCGCCGAAACCCTCTACCAGTTCGACAAGCCGTTTGTGATGGACTCCGCGGCGAGCCAGGCCGCCCTGGACCTCCGCCCCACGCCCCTCCCTGAAGCAGCCGCGGCCACTGCGGCCTGGTGGCGGGCGCAGGGCTGAACTGCCCCCGGTCCGCCCTACCGGCGGCCGGCGCCCTCGGCTTCAAGCTCCACGTCGGGGGCGGTGTCCCGCTGTTCGGCCGCGTCCAGCTCCGGCCGCCCCAGCTTGCTTGGCCACCAGATGCGCGGACCGATGTCGTACGCCAGGGCGGGGACCAGCAGCGAGCGCACCAGGACGGTATCCAGCAGCACGCCGAAGGCCACAATGAAGGCGAGCTGCACCAGGAACATGATGGGGATAATGCCCAGTGCCGCGAAGGTGGCTGCCAGCACCACGCCGGCGGAGGTGATCACTCCGCCGGTCACGCCGAGTCCGCGCAGGATTCCCGGCCGGGTCCCGTGCTTCAGCGACTCCTCGCGCACCCGGCTCATCAGGAAGATGTTGTAGTCCACGCCCAGGGCAACCAGGAAGACGAACCCGAACAGCGGCACCGTCGCGTCGGCGCCGGGGAAACCCAGCAGGTTGTTGAAGACGAGGGCAGAGACGCCCATGGCCGCGCCGTAGGACAGCACCACGGAGAGGACCAGCAGGACCGGCGCCAACACCGAGCGCAGCAACAGCATCAGGATAAAGAGGATCACCACGAGAACCACGGGGATGATGATCACCAGGTCGCGCTGTGCGGTGGTGTTGGTATCCAGTGCGGTTGCGGTCACGCCACCCACCAGTGCACTGGCGTCAACCGCCTTCACATCCTCACGCAATGCCTTGACGACGTCCTTGGCCTCAATGGAATCCGCCGCGTAATTGAGCGTGGCATTGATCAGTACCTTGCCCTCGCGGACGTCCGGGTCGCTGGGAGTGCCGGGGGCCCCGGTGATGGGCACACTTCCGGCGGCCAGGAGGTAGGCATCCCCCACGCCGTCGGCCGCTTTGACCTTCGCGAGTACGTCTTCAGCTTTGCTTTCGTCCGCAACCACGACGGCGGGGCTGCCGCTGCCGGCGTCGAAATGCCGCGCCAGTGCGTCCTGTCCGTCAACCGCATTGGATGCCGTAAGGATGACGTCCGTCTGCGGGACGCCGTTTGCCTTGAGCTGCAGGATGCCGGCCGACGCGACCAGCAGCAGGAGGACGGACGCGATCCACACGGTGCGCGGACGGCGGGAAACCAGCGAACCGGTGGCGCGCCAGATGCCCTTCTGCCCTTCCAGGCCGGTGACAAGTTCGGGTTCCCGCTGATCCTCCGGGACCAGCTTGGGGCGGAACGGCCAGAAGGCGGCCCGGCCCAGGAGTGCCATCAGGGCGGGCAGCAAGGTGAGTGCGGCGAAAAGCGAGCAGAGGATGCCGGCGGCAGCCACCGGCCCAAGGCCCTTGTTGGAGTTCAGGTCGGAGAAGAGCAGGCAGAGCAGGGCGATGATGACCGTGGCTCCGGAGGCCACGATCGGCTCCACGGATGTCTTCCACGCCGTCAGCACGGCGGCGGTCCGGTTCCTGGTGTGAGTGAGGGCTTCGCGGAACCGCGCCACGTACAGCAGCGCATAATCCGTGGCCGCGCCGATCACCAGGATGGACAGAATGCCCTGGCTCTGGCCGTTCAGCTGGATCCAGCCGAGCTGTGCCATGCCGAACACGAGCAGGATGGCGGCACACAGCGCAAACACTGAGGTGAGCAGCACCGCGACGGGCAGGAGCAGGGAGCGGTAGACGATCAGGAGGATCACAAAGACGGCACCCAGGGCCACCAGCAGCAGGATGCCATCAATCCCGGCGAACGCGCTGGTCAGGTCCGCGGCCAGGCCGGCCGGCCCCGTGACGAAGGTCTGCATGCCGTTGGGAGCGGCCTCGGCGGCTGTGTCGCGCAGCTCCTTCACGGCCTCCTTCACCTCGCCGGACGAATCGATGGGGGCGATGAACTGCACGGCTTTGCCGTCCTCGGACGGGATTGGGCCGATCACGGCGCCGCCGATCCCCAGCCCTTCAAGCTCGGCTTTCAGCGCGGCGGCCTCGCCCAGCTGGGCCGGGGTGAATGGCTCAGCACCCTCGATGACGATGACGGCCGGAACTTCGTTCGAATCCCGGAATTTCGCCTGCCAGTCCTGGGCTGCGGTGGCTTCGGCGCTGGCAGGGAGGAAGGAGGCCTGGTCGTTGGACGAGACCTCGTCCAGCCGGCCGAAGGTGGGGCCGCCGACGCCGGCGATGGCCAGCCATGTCAGCACCAGCAGTACAGGAAGGAGCCAGCGCAGCCAGAACGGAACCCGTGCGCTATGTAGGGGACTGGTTTTCATGATTCCTTCAGGGTTCGGAATGGGCGCGGTAGAATTGATTCCATCATAGACTATCTCCATCATGGAGATATATCCCGCGGTCGGAAAGTGCCGTCGCGATAAGTGGCATCCAGGAATTTCCCGGCAGGAAAGCGTCCGCGCGGCAGTGCTGGAGTAATATCCGTCAGGGCACCCGCGAGGATCAGCGCCTGGCCAGAGCCAGGACCACAGCAGCGAGCAGAGGAGGCGGCACATGACGGACGAGTCGTTCCAGCGCCCGCCGGACTCCGGGCCCCAGTCCCTGGTCCGGCTGCTGCAGGACTTCACCCTTGAGGCCAACCGCTATGTGGATACCGCCGGCGGCCGGAATGCCATGCACCGCACCGACCTGAACGCGCTCGCCGTGATCATGCGCCACACCGCCAAGGGCCTCGTTGTCACGCCGGGCGTCCTTCGCAAGGAACTGCACCTCAGCTCGCCGGCCACCACCGCCCTCATCGACCGGCTGGACAGCTCGGGCCATGTGACCCGCGAGCGGCACGCCACGGACCGGCGGCAGGTCCAGCTCCGCATGACGCCCAAGGCGTTCCGGGACGGCGGGGCCATGTTCATGCCGCTCTCGCGCCACATGGGCACGGCCATGGCGGCCTTCTCCCCCGAGGAACTGGACCTGGTCACGCGCTTTATGACCGCCATGGTGGAGGCCACTATCGCGGCCCGCCAGGAAGCATCCGACGGCGGCCCGGCCTCACCCGCACCTACCCCCAACTAAGTAGCCCTATCTGGCGTTTGGAGGCCCCAAAAGGACAGTTAGCGCTACTTAGTTGGGGTGGAATGCACGACGGCGGTCCTCCCATTCGTGACACTGCGGCGGTAGCGTTTGTCTATGAGTGCGCAGCAGCCCCCCGACGACGATGTGTACACGCACGGCCACCACGAGTCGGTGGTCCGCGCCCACGCTTCCAGGACCGCGGAGAATTCCGCGGCCTTTGTCATCCCCCATCTGACGCCCGGAACGTCCGTGCTCGACGTCGGCTGCGGGCCAGGGAGCATCACGTGCGATTTCGCGGGGCTGGTGGCGCCGGGAAAGGTCACCGGGCTGGACAGGTCGCCGGACATCATCGCCCAGGCCACCGCGCTCGCCGCCGAGCGCGGTGTGGCCAACGCGGATTTCGTGGCCGGCAACATCTATGACCTCGACTTCGAGGACGAAATGTTCGACGTCGTCCACGCCCACCAGGTGCTGCAGCACCTGACCGATCCGGTGGAGGCGCTGCGGGAGATGCGGCGGGTGGCCAAGCCGGGCGGGATCGTGGCAGTGCGCGACGCCGATTTCCACGGCATGAGCTGGTACCCGTCCTTTCCTGAACTGGACGAGTGGATGGACCTGTACCAGCGGATCGCCCGCCGCAACGGGGCCGAGCCCGACGCCGGCCGCCGCCTGGTTTCCTGGGCCCAGTCCGCTGGTTTCACCGATGTGGCGCCCACCAGCAGTAACTGGCTCTACGCCACCGGGCAGCAGCGCAGATGGCAGGCGCGCGTGTGGGGTGAACGGGTGCTGCATTCGGCCTTCGCGGACCAGGCGCTGGAGTACGGCTTTGCCAACGCCGCTGACCTTGCCAGGATCTCCGCGGGCTGGCACCGCTGGGGATCCACCGACGACGGCTGGTTCCTGATTCCGAACGGCGAGGTCATCGCCCGGGCGTGAACTGCCCGCTTCCCGGGCGCACTCGCTGACCTGGCCGGACTTTTCCACATGGGGAAATTCAGCCCTGCCGCTCACCGCTGCGCCCAAATAGCGTCAGACCATGATCATTCAAGCAGGCTTTGACCTCCAGATTCTTGCCCGTTTACTGATAGCACCCGAAGGCAATGTCCTGCCCAAGCTCGTTGTCATTGAGCTGGACGCCAACATGCAGTTCGCGGACATTCAGGTTGTCAGTCATCAATTCGGCGGGCGGCTGGAGCCCCACTTCGACTCCATCCTGCGCCAACTGAATACGGACAGGACACGCTACTTTGCCATCGCCCATGCCGGGGCCTGGCCGGAGTGCCCGGCCTTCGACGCGCCGATTCTTGAAGAAGCAGAGGCGCTGCGAACACTTGCCATTCAGCGCGGGTTCCTCATGATCGGGCATTTTGGCCTTGACGGCGCCGAATACATGTCAAACGGGCCGCACTACTACTTTGACCGCTACCACCTCGGCCTCCCGTGCACTATGTCCCACTGGGTGCATTCAAAGCACGGCAGTTGCAGCCCAGGGGGTCCGTGACCCGTGAGCACCTGTTCCGGACTGCCACTAAACTTGGGAAGTGCAATTCTCCCTTTGGCTCGCTCTCGCGGGCGCCGGCGTCCTGGTCAGCTTCACCCCGGGAGCCGGTGCGATCAACACCATGAGCAACTCCCTGACCTCAGGTTTCCGCCGCTCCGTCTGGGGAATCCTGGGCCAGCAGGCAGCCTTGGTGATCCACGTGGTGATCGTGGCATTGGGCGTCGGCGTGCTGGTGGCCAGCTCACCGGTGGCCTTCAACGTGATCCGCTACGCGGGCGCCGCCTATCTGGTCTACCTGGGCATCCGCCAGTTCCTGAGCAAACCTGATCTGGACCAGGAACAGGCCGCGGCACTCCGGAACGAGCCCGCCTGGCCGATGTTCCGGCGCGGCCTCTGGGTCAACCTCCTGAATCCCAAGGCCATCATCTTTTTCCTCGCGTTTATGCCGCAGTTCATCCGCCCGGGACAGCCGCTCCTGCCGCAGTACGTGGTACTCACCTCCACCGTGGTGGTGATCGATATCCTGGTTATGTGGTTCTTCTTCGCCCTGGCCGCCAAGTCCTTCCAACGATTTACCCACAACGCCCATGGCCAGACGATCCTGAACCGGATCTTCGGGCTCCTCTTCGTCGCGGTGGGCGTTCTCCTCGCCCTGATCCACTAGGCCTGGACCTCGCCGGCCCACGCGTGACCCAAACTGTGATGAAGATTCACAAATTTGTAAAGACTCCTGAATAACTCCTAGCCATGAACGTCTGGAGCGCGCATGCTTAGCACCATGAACTCAGTGACGAGGCCCTACCGGATCATCACCGTGTGCACAGGAAACATCTGCCGGTCACCGATGGCCGAGATAATGCTTGTTGCAGCGTTCCGGGCCAAAGGGCTGGGCGATGAGGTGAGCGTGGACTCTGCGGGTACCACCGGCTATGAGGCGGGGCGGCCCATCGATCACCGGGCGGCCCGCCGGCTGGCCATCACCAAACTGGGTTCGCACCACCACGTTGCCCGCGAATGGCAGGCGCCCTGGTTCCGCGAGCGCGATCTGATTTTGGCACTCGATGTTGACCACTATGCCTGGCTGCGCGACGCGGCTCCGGACCAGGAATCCATGGACAAGGTCCGCATGCTTCGAAGCTTCGACCCCCTGGTTTCCGGCAGTGACCTGCTGGACCAGGGCATCGAGGATCCCTGGTACGGCGGACACGCGGACTTCGACGCCGTCTGGCACCAGATCCACGGTGCGGTGCCGGGCATCGTCGATTATGTCGGCGAAGCGCTCCGCCGTGCATCCCTGCACAAGGAGCAGATGCAGCAGCAGGTACGCTCTATTTCATGACCCTTGCACCTGTGATCATCGCCGTTGACGGGCGATCCGGCGCAGGAAAAACCACTCTTGCCATCGAACTCGCTGCGCGGCTGCGGAGCCACCACAAGGTTTCTCTGTTCCATCTTGAGGACATTTACCCGGGCTGGAACGGCCTCACTGCGGGCATTGAGCGCTACATTTCCACCGTCCTCGCCCCGTTGAGCAGGGGCGAAGCGGCCACCTGGACGAGCTGGGACTGGGCCAACCATTACGACGGCGACATCCGGATTACCCTGCCCGCGGAGATCGTGATCATCGAGGGAGTGGGTGCGGCGGCCGCGGAGGCACGGCGATTGCTCAGCGCCGTGGTCTGGGCCGACTCCCCGGACGATGTTCGCCGGACGCGGGCGCTGGACCGCGATGGCGGCACGTATGAGCCGTATTGGGAGCAGTGGGCGGCGCAGGAAAACGACTGGCTTGCCGACGACGATGTCCCGGGCCAGGCGGATATCCGCGTACTCAACCACGCCGACGGGTCCGCCCCCACGGACGTCCTGCAGGCCCTCTCCTACCTTCCCGCACTCGGGCCGGTGCTGGTCCCGGAACTGGCCGCGCGCCGCGGCCTCAGGCTCCGGGCCGAGCGGCTGGACTCCCGGCCGGACCCTGCCGCCCTCTTCGGGGCGCTGTATGGTGCCTCTGGCCATGCCGTCTGGCTGGACTCCTCCAACGCCCCTTCCGGTCCCCCGCCAGAGAAGTCCCCGGCTACCGAACGCAGCCGCTTCAGCATCCTCGCGGACGATCGCGGGACGTACGGACAGTACGTCACGCACCGCTCCGGCGAAACCGTGGTCACCGCCGGCTCCGCGACGGCAAGGGTTCCCGGCCCGTTTTTCCGCTGGCTGGACACGGTCTGGGGACGGCGGGCAGTCCGCACGCCGGACGGCTACCCCGGTGACTTCACCCTCGGCTGGCTGGGCTGCCTGGGCTATGAGCTCAAGCGAGAAACCGGCGGCTCTGACGTGGCGGCGAAGACTCCCGACGCGGCGCTGATCTTCGCGGGCCGGGCTGTTG
Organism: Pseudarthrobacter sulfonivorans; assembly: GCF_031454915.1. Lineage (GTDB taxonomy): Bacteria > Actinomycetota > Actinomycetes > Actinomycetales > Micrococcaceae > Arthrobacter > Arthrobacter sulfonivorans_C. The sequence goes on from NZ_JAVDRS010000007.1 coordinate 174,974, forward strand.
TTTTGGACCATATCGACGGCACGGTCTGGCTGCTTGCCCTGGAGGCCCCCGACGCGGACAGCTGGCTGGAGGCCGCCCGCTCCGCCGTCCGCGAGTGCACTGGCGCCCAAACAGCCGGCACCCAAACCACCGGCACCCAAACCACTGGCACGCACGCCGGCGGCACCGGCGTCGTACGTTCCGCGGGGCCGGCGTTCGGCAGCCGCGACACCGCACTGTCCTACAAGCAGAAAATCGCGGCCGCCCAGCACGAAATCCACGAGGGAAACTCGTACGAAGTGTGCCTCACCACCATGCTCACGGCCCGCCTGCCGGCCGCCGCCACGGAGCCCTGGCCCACCTACCTCGCCCTGCGGGCCAAGAACCCGGCGCCGTTCGCCAGCTACCTGCGGTTTGGCGGGCTGACCGTGGCCAGCACTTCACCGGAGCGGTTCCTGCGCATAACGTCCGACGGCGGCATGCGCGCCGAACCGATCAAGGGAACCCGCCGCCGGGGTGCTGATCCCGTCCAGGACAGGGAACTGCGGGACGAGCTGGCGGCATCGCTCAAGGACCGCGCGGAGAACATCATGATCGTGGACCTGCTGCGCAATGACCTCAGCCATTTCGCGGAGCCCGGATCCGTGACGGTGAGCAGGCTGTGTGAGATCGAAAGCTATGCCACGGTGCACCAGATGGTGAGCACCATCGACGCGCAGTTGATGCCCGGTGCGCCGCGGGCCGAGGCGGTGGCCGCGTGCTTCCCGGCCGGCTCCATGACCGGGGCCCCGAAGATCAGCACTATGGCCATCCTGGACCGGCTGGAGGACGGCCCGCGCGGCCTGTACTCCGGCGCGATCGGCTACTTTTCCCTGAACGGCGCAACGGACCTGGCGGTGGCAATCCGCACCCTGGTGACCGACTCCGGAGAGGGCGCGGCCGGGGACGGCCGAGAAGAAGCGGTGACGGCGGAACTCACCCTCGGCGTCGGCGGTGCCATTACTGCCGACTCGGTGCCGGACGAGGAGTACGACGAGATCCGGGTGAAGGCCCACGGTGTGCTTTCCACACTGGGCGCGGACTTCCCCGGCGGCTAGGCCGGCCGGGTCCCGGGCTACTGGACGGTCGCCGTCAGCCGCGCCACGTTATCGATGTAACGGGCGGCCAGGGGGCGCTGCAGCCAGTCCTCGAGCTTGAGCTCGTTGGAAATGTCCCGGTAAGTATTTTCCACGGCGCGCATCTTGTTCACGATCTCCTCGCCGAGCAGCATCACCGAGACCTCCAGGTTCAGCGAGAAGGACCGCATGTCCATGTTGCTTGAGCCCAGGACCGCCACTTCATCGTCAATGGTGAAGTGCTTGGCGTGCAGGACAAAAGGCGCCTTGTAGAGGTAGATCCGGACGCCGGCCTCCAGCAAGGCCTCGTAGTACGAGCGCTGGGCGTGGTGGACCAGGAACTGATCGCCTTTTTCGGAGACGAACAGCTCCACGTCCACGCCACGCTGGGCCGCGGTGGTGATGGCGTAAAGCAGCGAGTCATCGGGGACAAAGTACGGGCTGCAGATGGAGATCCGGTGCTGCGCGGAGTAGATCAGCGTATTGAAGAGGCGCAGGTTGTTTTCCGTGATGAACCCGGGCCCGCTGGGCACCACCTGCGCTGTGACGTTGCCAGGTTCCGGGTTGGTCGGGAGCTGCAGCTGGTGTTCCAGGTTCTCGTCGGTTTCGCTCAGCCAGTCCGTGGCAAACACCACGTTCAGTGTGGTGACGATCGGCCCCCGCAGGCGGGCCATCAGCTCCACCCATTCGCGGCCGGCCTTGCGGTGCTTGGGGTTGTTGTAGGACGGCTCGATCAGGTTCTGCGAACCGGTGAAGGCGAGCTCTCCATCAACCACCATGATCTTGCGGTGGTTCCTCAGGTCCGGGCGGCGCCACTGGCCGTGGATGGGCAGCAGGGGCAGCATGCGCTTCCACTGGATCTTGCTTGCCTTGAGGCGTCGGAGGAGGTTGCGGTACCCCTTGACCCGGAGTGTGCCGATGTGGTCAAACAGCACACGGACCTCCACGCCGCGCTCGGCGGCTTCTTCCATCGCCGTCAGCAGCTCATCGGTGATGTGGTCCGTGCTCATGATGTAGAACTCGGCATTGACGAATTTCTTGGCCTCACGCACGGCCTCGGTCATGGCGAAGATCGAGTCGGGGTACCCGGGGATGAGGTCAACGGAGTTGCCGTCCACCATCGGAAGGGATCCCAGCCGGCGGTTCAGTTCACCGGCGGATTTGACCCATTCCGGGCCGGGGTAATCGCTTTCGACGTCGGCCAGCGACGATATGCCCGCGCGCACCCGCGCGTTGACAGTCTCCTGCTGCTGGCGGCGGCGGCTGGAGAGCTTGAAGTTGCCGAACAGCAGGAAGAGCGCAAGGCCAAGGAACGGGACAAAGAAGATGCCCAACAGCCAGGCCATTGCAGTGGTGGGGCGCCTGTTGCCGGGGATGATGCCCACGGCCAGGACCCGGATCACCAGGTCCGCAATGCTGAGCACCACCACAATCCATGTCGGCGCGGTACCGGCAAGCGAAATCGGCCACAGCACTGGAAAACCCCCGGGGTGTGCGCACCGGCGGACGGTTTCCGGCCGGGCAATGACCACAGCTTAGCCGCGCCGGGCCCGACTAAGCTGGAGCCATGACTTCTCCTGCGCCCGTGGTGCTCGTTTTCCTTGACCCCGCGTTCCCGGCCGGGCGGCTGGCCGACGCTTCGCAGCCACAGCTGCTGGCCACGGACCAGGGTGCCACGCGCGGCGACGGGATATTCGAATCCATGCTCGCGGTAGGCGGGGACGTCAGGAAGCTGCAGGCCCACCTTGACCGGCTCGGCGGCTCGGCGGAGACCCTCGACCTGGTCATCCCGGCGCAGGAGCAATGGCGCGCGGCCATCGCAACCGGCGTGGCGCAGCACCGTACCCAGCACCCGGCGCGTTCCTCCGCCGAGGACGAAGTGGTGGTCAAGCTCGTGGCCACGCGGGGCCCCGAAGGCGCGGACTCCCCCACATGCTGGGTCCAGGTTTCACCGGTGGGCGCCCTGGGCCGCCGCCAGCGCGAGGCCGGCATTGACGTCATCCTGCTGGACCGCGGCTACGACAGCGACGTCGCCGAACGGGCGCCGTGGCTGCTGCTTGGAGCCAAGACCCTGTCCTATGCGGTCAACATGGCGGCCCTGCGGCACGCACACAAACAAGGCGCCGACGACGTCATCTTCCTGTCCACCGACGGCCGGGTCCTGGAGGGCCCCACGTCCACTGTCCTGCTGGCGCATGTGGAAACAGCCGACGACGGCGCAGGCGCCCGCACGATCCGCCGGCTCATCACGCCCCAGCTGGACACCGGGATCCTCCCCGGCACATCGCAGGGTGCGCTGTTCACCGCCGCCAAAGCGGCGGGCTGGGAGCTGGGCTACGGTCCGCTGGAGCCGCAGGACCTGCTGGACGCCGACGCCGTGTGGCTGATTTCCAGCATCAGGCTGCTGGCGCCCGTGAACCACATTGACGGCAAGGAGATCGGCACGCCGGCCCTGCAGAAGCAGCTGACTGCCGAACTCAACGCACTGTACGCAGGGGTCCAGTAGACGCGATGACCGTTCGCAGCGCGGGAATCCTGCTCTACCGGCACGGCGCGGCAGGTGGGCTGGAGATCTGGTTAGCACACATGGGCGGACCGTTCTGGGCCGGCAAGCAAGCCCACTCCTGGTCGCTTCCCAAGGGCGAATACCAGCCCGACGAAGATCCCCTGGCGGCAGCCCGGCGCGAGTTCACCGAAGAGATCGGCACACCGCCACCGGCCGTGGACTACTTTCCATTGGGCGCATTCCGGCAGCCGTCCGGGAAAGTCATCACGGTTTTCACGGCGGAGTCCGGCTTCGAGCCTGGCCGGATCGTGAGCAACACGTTTCCGCTGGAGTGGCCTAAAGGCTCGGGGACCATCCAGGACTTTCCGGAAATAGACGACGCCCGGTGGGTCACCGCCGCCGAGGCCCGCACCAAGCTTGTCAAGGGCCAGCTTCCCATCCTTGATGCCCTCGGCCAGCACCTGTTCGAACGGCCGGATCATCCGTAACGTGTGGTCCATGAACTCGCACACGCAGCACGCTGACAACCTGACCTTCGACCAATGCTGGGAATTGCTTGAAGGCGACACTGTAGGACGCCTGGCCCTTGTGGTGGACGGCCATCCGGAAATTTTTCCGGTTAACTACGTCGTGCACCGGCGGAGCATCGTTTTCCGCAGCGCTGGCGGCTCCAAACTGTGGGGAGCCGAGGCGGCGCGGCCCGCCGCGCTCGAGATTGACGGCTACGACCCCCACACGGAAGAGGCCTGGAGCGTGGTGGCACGCGGGGACACCGACGTGATCCAGGACCAGGCCGACAAGGACGCCGTGGATGCCCTGAACCTGGAACCCTGGCAGCCGGGGCCCAAGGACAGCTACATCCGGCTGTCCGCCAAAGCCCTGACCGGCCGCCGTTTCCAGGTCACCAAACCGGATGTCTGGAACACGAGGTTGTCGGACCGCCGTCGGGCTTCCTTCGAGTAGCCGGAAGGCACAGCCATGAGCAACGACACTCACGTCCCTGTCATCCTGGGCGGCGCACGCACTCCGTTCGGGAGATTTCGCGGCGGGCTTTCCGGTTTGTCGTCCAGCGAACTCGGTGCCCACGCCATCCGGAAGGCGCTGGAGCGAACCGGCGTGGCTCCGGAGCAGATCCAGGCTGTGATCGTGGGGCAGGTCATTCAGGCGGGCGCCGGCCAGGGGCCCGCCCGTCAGGCCAGCCTCGCCGCCGGCATCGGCTGGGACGTGCCCACGGTCACCATCAACAAACTGTGCCTGTCCGGCCTGACCGCCGTGATCGACGCCGCCCGGATGATCCGCGCAGGAGAGGCCGACTTCATTGTTGCGGCGGGCCAGGAATCCATGACCAATGCCCCGCACCTGCTGCCCCGGCTCCGGGGTGGCGTTGCCATCGGCGATGCTCCGTTGCTGGATTCGTTGAACTTTGACGGCCTCCAGGACCCCCGCTCCGGCGAACTGATGGGTTCCGCCACAGACGCCGGCAACGCCCGCCTTGGCATCAGCCGGCAGGACCAGGACACCGTCGCGGCCCGTTCCCATCAACGGGCGGAAGCCGCCCGGGCGGCCGGGATCCTGGCTGAGGAAATCGCTCCCGTGGAGGTCCCGCAGCGCCGCGGCCCCGCCGTCGTGATTGATGCTGATGAAGGGATCAGGCCGGGCACGACGCCCGAAGCCCTTGCCTCGCTTAAACCCGCCTTCTCCGCGGCGGACTCAGCCACCATCACCGCCGGGTCATCCTCACCGCTGTCCGACGGCGCGGCCGCCGTGGTGGTGGCCAGCAAGGCCGCGGCGGAAGCCGCCGGACTCAGCTGGATTGCGGAGATCGGCAGCCACGGCCAGACTGCCGGGCCGGACGGCTCCCTGCACTCCCAGCCGTCCCGCGCCATCGAGCGCGCGCTGAAACTCGAGGGGCTGAACGTCACTGACCTGGACCTCATTGAGGTCAACGAAGCCTTCGCGTCGGTGGTGCTGCAGTCCGCCAAGGACCTGGGGATCGACGCCGAAAGGATCAACGCCGACGGCGGTGCCATCGCTTTGGGCCATCCGGTGGGTGCTTCCGGGGCCCGCCTCGTGCTGCACCAGGCGCTTGCCTTGAAACGCCGTGGCGGCGGCACGGGCATTGTAGCCCTGTGCGGCGGCGGCGGCCAGGGCGAGGCCCTGATCCTCAAGGCCTGACGCCGGGCGTTGCCGGACCGTCAAGGAGTGCGGCCGGCAGCGGGTCGCGCTATCGGTCCTCGCAGTCATACCGGGCCACCCCGGCACCGTCAGCTGTCCGGGGCCGTCCGGATCAGGCGCCCCGGATTATCAGCGGCACAAGGCGCTGCGCACAGGAGACCTGGACCAGGGTCTGCGGCCCGGGTGCCGCGCGGTTGTTCACCCCGGTGTCGTCGCACCAGTCCACGTTGTACGGGTAAGCGGTGACCCCGGCTTTTCCCGGGGACATTCCTGCCGGGACGGTGAACACGAAAGTGAAGCCGCCGTCGTCGGTCATGGGTGCGAGCTCTTTCAGTACGGGTGTGCCGGACTTATCCAGGACCTCCACGGCGACCTGTGCGTCCTGGCCGTAGCGCGCATCGCACTTTGTGTCCGGGGCGCTGACCGTCACCCGGTCCCCCGGTTGCGCTTCCGACGGCGTGACGGTGAATTCGGGCGGCATGCACGGCGGCAGCGCGAAAATGTTCCGGCAACCACTGAGGCCCAGCATCATGAGGACGGCACACAGCGCGACGGCAAGGGTGCGCAGCCAGGCGCCCGCCAGAAAATTCCCGCCGCTTTTCCCCATGACTCGATTGTCGCGCCGGGGCACAGGTCACGGAAGCACGTGTTGGTTACGGAACATGACGACGGCGGCGGTGCCGCCGGGCGGGCCGGATGTTACGTTTTTGGGGAGTAATGAGAACCGGCGCCAAGCCCTGACTGGCCGGTCGGCAACCCTCCCTTTCGCGGCGGGGTGCCTCAGGTGAATACTCGGCATATCGACCCATTCGAGCTGCAAGCGTGAGAGAAGGAGATCCGTCGTGTCTGACGCACCTGCCCCTGAAGAGAAACTGTCGTACCGGCTTGTCACCGGTCCGGACGACAGGTCTTTCTGTGAACGGATTTCCACCGCCCTGGCCGAAGGTTACGTGCTGCACGGCAGCCCGGCAGCAACGTCCAACGGCGGCCAGGTGATCGTTGCGCAGGCACTCATCCTCCCGTCTGCCATCGCCACCGCTGACGCCGCCGTGGCCACCGCCGTGGATGACCTGTCGACAAGCGATGACATCGAGTTCGACGGCGAGGGCCACGCATGAGCTACGCCGGAGACCTCACCCCGCGGGAAGCCTGGGCCAAGCTGGAGCAGGGCGCCATCCTCGTCGACGTCCGCACTGAAGGCGAATGGGCCCACATCGGCATCCCCGACACCAAAGCCACGGACAACGATCCCCTGTTCATACCGTGGACGTTCCCCGGCGGCATTCCCAACGCCGATTTCATCACCGACCTCACGCAGCAGGCCCCCGAGGACAGCGGCACCGAACTGCTGTTCATCTGCCGCTCCGGCCAACGCTCCGTCGCCGCGGCGATAGCAGCGACGCAGGCCGGCTTTACCTCCTACAACGTCCTGGAGGGCTTCGAAGGCGAGCCGGACCGCTACGGCGAGCGCACCGTCAATGGCTGGAAGAACAGCGGCCTGCCCACCAACCTCGGAAGTCGTTAAGTGACATTCAACGAAGACGCCGCCGGCTGGAGCGCCGACACGCAAGCGGTCCGCGGTGGGCTGGACCGCACCAACTTCCAGGAGACCACCGAGCCGGTTTTCCTGAACTCGGGCTTCGTCTACGAGTCCGCTGCCGCAGCCGAGCGCGCCTTCACCGGCGAAGACGTACGGTTTGTCTACTCCCGGTACGGCAACCCTTCAGTGGCCACCTTCCAGGAGCGCCTCCGGCTGCTCGAAGGCACCGAAGCGTGCTTCGCGACGGCGTCGGGCATGTCAGCGGTTTTCACCGCCTTGGGTGCCCTGCTGGCTGCCGGTGACCGCGTGGTTGCCGCGCGGTCTTTGTTCGGCTCCTGCTTTGTGATCCTGAACGAGATCCTGCCGCGCTGGGGCGTGGAGACGGTGTTTGTTGACGGCCCGGACCTGGACCAGTGGCGCGCCGCCCTGTCCGAGCCCACCACCGCGGTGTTCTTCGAATCACCGTCCAACCCGATGCAGGAAATCGTGGACATCGCCGCGGTCAGCGAACTGGCGCACGCCGCCGGGGCCACCGTGGTGGTGGACAATGTCTTCGCCACTCCCCTGCTCCAGCGCTGCGGACAGTTCGGCGCGGACGTGATTGTGTACTCGGGCACCAAGCACATCGACGGCCAGGGCAGGGTCATGGGCGGGGCCATCCTGGGCACCAAGGAATTCATCGACGGCCCGGTCAAGCAGCTGATGCGGCACACCGGCCCAGCGCTGTCCTCGTTCAACGCCTGGGTCCTCACCAAGGGCCTGGAGACCATGTCACTTCGCGTGAACCACTCTTCCGCCTCCGCGCTGCGGCTGGCCGAGTGGCTCGAACAGCAGCCGGCGGTCAGCTGGGTCAAGTACCCGCTGCTCAAGTCGCACCCGCAGTACGAGCTCGCGGCCAAGCAAATGAAGGCTGGCGGCACCGTCCTCACGCTGGAACTGGCGGCGACCGGTGGGCACTCCGGCAAGGAAGCCGCCTTTGCGCTGCTGGACGCACTGCGGATCATCGACATCTCCAACAACCTGGGCGACGCCAAGTCGCTGATCACCCATCCGGCCACCACCACCCACCGTGCCATGGGCCCGGAGGGCCGCGCGGCCATCGGCCTCACGGACGGCGTGGTCCGCCTGTCCGTGGGGCTGGAGGACGTGGACGACCTCATCGGCGATCTCGAACAGGCGCTGAAGCAGGTCTGACGGCGCGCCTTGCCGCGGGTCTTTTCGGAAGGGCAGCGGATGACTGGACTTCCGGACTGGGAGCGGCTGCTGTCCAACATCCCGCTGCCGGTGGAGAACCTGGCCGGTATCGCGGCCGGCGTGGTACTGCAGCATGCTGTTCCGCTGCGCACCGGACTGGCGCCGTCCCTGGTGCGGGCGGCCGGGGTGGCCTCGCTTGCCGCCAGCGGAGCAGTGGTCTCCTGGGCCTGGCTTGCCGCCCGCAGCACCCGTTTGGCGGATCCCGATTCCTTGGTGACCACGGGGCCATACGCGCTTTCGCGGAACCCGATGTATGTGGGGTGGGCGCTGGCGCACCTGGGTGTGGGCCTGCTGCGCGATGATTCGTGGACCTTGGCGGCACTTCCCGTGGCGGCTGCTGCCATCCACCACCAGGTGCTCCGCGAAGAGGAGGCCTTGGCGGCCGCATTCCCGGTGGAGTTCAGCCGGTACCGCCGGTCTGTGCCGCGCTACGTCCCAAGCTATCTGCCGCGTCCGCGCCGTGCTGCGGACCGGGTCAGGCTCCGGGCTGGCGGAGTTGCCGGGCCGCCGTCTCACGCACCGCGCCTGTCAACTGGTTGAGCACCGGAGAATCGATCTTCCATCGTTGCCAGTACAGCGCGACATCCACGGGGTTCCCGGGGGCCAGATCCACGAGGTGTCCGTTCCGGAGGTCGGCCAGGCACTGCTGCTCGGGCAGCAGCCCCCACCCCAGTCCTAACCTGATGGCCTGCGCGAACTCGCCCGACGACGGCACATAGTGCCGCGGCGCAGTCAGGTCCGCGTCGGTCATGGTGCGGAAGAAACCGGCCTGGAGATCGTCCTTGCGGTCGAAATCCACCACCGGCGCCTGGCTGCCGGCCACGAACTCGGGGCCGTCCGGCCACCAACGCCGCACATAACCCTGGCTTGCTACCGCCCGGTACCGCAGGGAACCCAGAGCCTCCACGCTGCAGCCCTGGACCGGCTCCGGCGTCGCCGTCACCGCGGCCATCACCGCACCCGTGCGCAACAGCCGGGTGGAATGCTGTTCGTCCTCCCGGCGCAGCTCAAAGCAGGCGCCGAGGTCCGCCGGAAGGCTTGCCAGCGCAGGCAAGAACCAGGTGCTCAGGGAATCGGCATTCACCACGAGCGGGATGGGAGCGTTCGGCGTGGCCCCGCTGCCGCCGAGCTCCTGCCGGGCGTCCCACTCCAGCTGCCGGACCTGCCGGGCGAACCGCAGCACGGCCTCGCCGGCGGTGGTCGGCCGGACGGGGCTGGTGCGCTGCAAGAGGATCTGGCCTGCCGCGTCCTCCATCGCCTTGAGGCGCTGCGAGATGGCCGACGCCGTGACGTACAGGCTGCGGGCCGCCGCTTCAAGGGTGCCCTCCTCCACAACCGCGGCGAATGTCCTGAGCTGCTCCAATTGGAAAGTCTTCATTAGATTTCCTTAATAGAACTAAGAATATTTAGCTGGAGTAATCATATGTCCCCGCCCTACCGTGGAAGATATGGATTTCATAGGACTGCTCGCCCCTGCCGCACTGGGCTTCGGGACGGGGCTCGCTCTGATCGTGGCCATCGGCAGCCAGAACGCTTTTGTGCTGCGGCAGGGCATCCGCGGCGAGCACGTGGCCGCCGTCGTTGTCATCTGCAGTGTCTCCGATGCGGTCCTCATCGCCGCAGGCATTGCGGGGGTGGGGGCGCTGTTGCAGTCGAACCCGGTGATCGTGGACGTGGTCCGGTTTGCCGGAGCCGCCTTCCTCGTGGCCTACGGCGTCATGGCGGCGCGACGCGCAGTGCGTCCCGGAACCTTGACGGCATCGGGGCGGCAGCCCGCCGTCGGCCTCGGCGCCGCACTCAGCACCGTCCTGGCCCTGACCTGGCTCAACCCGCATGTCTACCTGGACACGGTCCTGCTGCTGGGGTCTGTGGCCAACCAGCAGGCGCAGGACCTGCGGTGGTGGTTCGGTGCGGGCGCGATCGCCGCCAGCCTTGCCTGGTTCAGCGCCCTGGGCTTCGGGGCGCGGGTCCTGCGGCCCTTCTTTGCGCGGCCTTCCTCGTGGCGCATCCTCGACGGCCTCGTCGCTGTGGTGATGCTGACGCTGGGAATCCGGCTGGCGGTGGGGGCCTGAGGGCCCGGAGGCTGATGATGTGCGGGCTGTTTAACCGGCGGCCGTGGCCGGGGGGTGTTGACTGCGGTCTTGTTGACCTGCGGGGTGCTGCGGCGTAGTTTCAAGGTCATCTCCGCGATGCCGCTGGGCCACCGCATCTGCCGGACCTGGAGCCAGCCATGCAAGGAACTAGCGCCACCAGACCTTACAAGAACAGACCCTACAAACGGGCCGGTACGGTCATCGTTGCCGCGAGCTGCTGTTGGGGTGTGGGGGTCTCCTTCGTGGGGATGGTGCACGCCACCAAGGACCCTGCCGCCAGGCTGGCGATGCTGCAGCGAAGCCGCGGGCCTTGGGTGGCCGGGCAGTTCCTGGCAGCGGCCGGCACCGCGGCGGTACCGGTCGGGTTCGTCCGGTTTGCCCAGGCCATCAGGTCGGGCCCCTCGAAGACCCTCGCTTCCGGAGCAGCGGCCGCCCTGCTCGCCGGCGCACCCCTATTCATTGTTGCTCTCGCTGAGCGCGCCTCCGACTTGGAGAAGTTCGCCTACCGCAGGGGTCCGAGCTGGCCGTTCCTGACCTATGCAGGTTTGCACATCGGCGCCCTCGCGGCCTTGGGGCCGGGACTCCTGTTGTTGCCGCTGAACCCCTGGACCGGTGTTGCGGCGGTGGCCAGCGTTCCTGTCTTCGGCAGCATCCTGGCAGGCACCAAGGACATCCCGCCGTTCGTCTTTTACCTCGTGGAGGCGGCAGTGGGGGCCCAGCTGATGCGGTATGCGGAAATCCGGCAGGCGGAAACCGGGCTACCGGCGGGCAGCCAGCGCCGCGGCGAGAGCCTGGGCTGAGGCAGTGCTGCTGCTGATCCGCCAGTCCGTCTCTTTGTTGAAGTTGAACCAGACGAACCCGGTGACGTCCGGCTGTGTCCGCAGGTAGGAGACCAGCACCGTGTTCCAGTCCGGCTTGCTCCCCCCGGCTTCAGTGCTGGCTGTGGATGACAGGTCAGACCTGGCGTACGCGCAGCAAATCCGGGGCGTCATCAGCCTCCGCCATCCCTGACGTCCCGCGCATCGTGAGGCCCACGGCGTGGGCAACAACGGCACCCAGCCCGCCGTCGTCAGGGGCTGATTCCATCGCCGCGTCCCGGACCCGGCGCTGCTCGGCGGAGCCTGTGCCCCGGGAAATAATTTCCTCCACACCCTGGCGGGCCAGGGACAGCTCGTCCTGTTCCGCGAGCACGGGCGCCAGGTAATCCACGAGGGAACGGACCACGTCCACTGCCGGGGCAGGCCGGAAGGTGCCGAAGTCCAGCAGTTCGCCGCCCAGGCCACTGCTGCTCGCCTGCCAGGCCGCCATCCTCAGGAGCACTGTGGGCACCGGCGCGGGCTCCACCCCCTCCCGCCATTCCCTGCTGGCGGACTCCACCATGGCCCGCACCAGCACTGCGATCAGGGCAGCATCCTCGGCCCGGAGGCAGACATCGGCCACCCGGACCTCCACCGTGGGGTGGTTTCGGGACAGCCGGGCGTCGAAATAGATCATGCCTTCGTCCAGCATCACTCCACTGTCCAGCAGGCGCCTCACCACCCGCCGGTACTGGGAGTAGGTGCCGAAGATGGCGGACGGACCCGACGTGGGCCACCGGTTCCAGGCCTGTGTGCGGTAACTTTCGAATCCCGTGGACAGCCCCATCCAGAACGGCGAATTGGCGCTCAAGGCGGTGAGGACGGCCAGCTTGTCCCTGATCCTGTCCAGAACGGCCACGCCTTCGTCCTTGGACTCGATAAAAGTGTGGACGTGGAAGCCGCACGTTAGCTGTTCCTGCGCGGTCAGGCCAAACCGCTCCAGCATGCGCGCATACCGCGGGTCGGGGGTGGTGTGGCTCGCCAAACCAAACGGGGACGTGGCCAGCGCGGCCACCCGGGCACCGTACTTCTGCGCTGCCTGGTCCGCGAGCAGGCGGCCCGCGCGGATCTGCGGCAGCAACTCGGCGTACTCGAGGCACGGACGCGTCTGGGTCTCGATCTGCTCCAGCTTCAGCTCGGCACTCAAGCCCATTTCGTCGTCGTCGTAGGCCGTTTTGTCCGTAGTTTCCAGCGCATGCTGGTCTGGCGGTGCGTCGTCGGCCGCCAGCCGATGCTCCGCAAGCAGGGCGTCCGCCAGCGCAAGCGGCAGCCCCGAATCCGGATCAACGATCAGGAGTTCTTCCTCGACGCCGAATGTTCGCATGCTTATATTGTGCGTCAACCGGGCGGGGCCGCGGCAGCCCGATCCGAAAGGCCGGAGTTCGAACGCTGCCGGCCGGGCGCCGGCGCCTAGTCCTGGAAGTACTCCACCTTGGCGCCGATGGTATTGAGCCGTTCGGCCAGATCCTCGTAACCACGCTCGATCACGTAGATGTTGCGCAGCTCGGACACGCCCCGCGCGGCAAGCATGGCCAGCAGCAGGCAGGCGGCCGGGCGGAGGGCCGGCGGGCAGCCCACCTCGGCGGCGCGCCACTTGGTGGGTCCGTTGATGTAGATCCGGTGCGGGTCCAGCAACTGCACCTGGGCGCCGAGCCTGTTGAGCTCCGTGAGGTAGATGGCGCGGTTCTCATAAACCCAGTCGTGGATCATGGTCTGGCCGTGGGCGTTGGCCGCGATGACCGCGAAGAACGGCAGGTTGTCGATGTTCAGCCCGGGGAACGGCATGGGGTGGATCTTGTCCTCCGGCGCCCGCAGCTCAGAAGGCTTCGTGGTCACATCCACCAGCCGCGTGCGGCCGTTGCGCGCCATGTACTCCCCGGAGATCTCCAGTTGCTGGCCCATCTGCCCCAGCGTGGCCAGCTCGATCTCCATGAACTCGACGGGGACACGCCGGATGGTCACCTCCGAGTTGGTGACAATGCCCGCGGTGATCAGGCTCATCGCCTCGATGGGGTCCTCGGACGGGAAGTATTCAATGTTAACGTCGACATTCGGCTGCCCGGTGATCTTCAGCGTGGTGGTACCCACGCCCTCGATCTTAACGCCGAGCATCTCCAGGTAGAAACAAAGGTCCTGGACCATGTAGTTGGGGCTGGCATTGCGGATCACGGTGGTTCCGCGGCGGTGGGCCGCGGCCATGATCGCATTCTCGGTTACGGTGTCACCGCGCTCGGTCAGCACGAAGGAGCGGTCCTCGGCATCCGGTTGCGGGGCCCGCACGGTGTAATAACCGGCAGTCGCTTCCACGGACAACCCGAACTGGCGCAGGGCCTGCATGTGCGGCTCGACGGTACGGGTGCCCAGATCGCAGCCACCGGCGTAAGGAAGCCGGTACTCGGCGGACTCATCCAGGAGCGGGCCAAGGAGCATGATGACGCTGCGGGTGCGGCGGGCGGCGTCCACGTCCATGGCGGCAAGGTCCAGAACTGCGGGGCGGCGGAGCTGGAGGTCGGTGTCGTTAAGCCAGGTGCATTCCACCCCGATGCTGGTCAGCACCTCAACGATCCGGTTGACCTCTTCGATCCGGGCGAGACGGCGCAGCACGGTGGTGCCGCGGTTGATGAGGCTGGCGCAGAGCAAGGCCACACCGGCATTCTTGCTGCTGTTGACATCCACAGCCCCGGACAGGGTCCGGCCGCCTTCGATCCGCAGGTGCGTCATCTGCGGCTTGCCCACCTTGACGATGCTGCGCTCGAAGATCGCTTCGAGCCGCTGGATCATCTTGAGGCTGAGGTTCTGCTTCCCCTGCTCCATCCGGGCGATGGCGCTTTGGCTGGTTCCCAACGCCTCGGCAAGCTGGCCTTGGGTCCAGCTCTTTTCCATTCGGGCGTCCTTGAGCGTGGCAGCAATGTGCTCGGCGGTTTCCTGACTCATGGATAAAAAATATCACGGATGAGCTATTTGGGGGAGATTTCATCCTCCCAAGCCCGGATTAGGGGGCCCCTACCCGGCTCATGCGATATTTATCACTGATGGCGGATATCCAACTACATTGCCCGCCAGTAGCCTAGGGCATTGATCCGCGCCTTATCCACACCCAGGCTTCTGCGGAGGTATTTGGTGACGGCACGCGCGCTTGAGGCCTCGCAGGCCACCCAGAAGTAGTCCTCGTCCGCGGCCACCGTCGACGCGTTCAGCGCTTCGATGACGTCTTCCACCAGCGCGGCGCCGCCGCGTTTGCGCGGGATCCAGTGCACGACGTCGGACGCCCGGGTCCGCAGCCCAAGCGAGGAATCGGCGTCGTGCTGGTATTCAAGCCACACGGTCACCGGCGTGACGCGGCCGGCTACAGCGTCGATGATCCGCAGCTCGTCCAGCAGGGAGTTGATGGCGGGAACGGACGCAGGGTCGCCCACCATCCAGATGCGGCGCGGGAGGGGCTTCGGGAAGTCGAAGGCGCTGCCCTGGACGGTGGCCTCGATGGTGTCGCCGGGCCGTGCGCCGCGCGCCCAGTTGGCGGCAATGCCGTCATGCATCGCGAAATCCATGCTGAACGTACCGGCCTCCGGGTCCGCATCCACCAGGGTATAGGCGCGCTGGTGCCCCTTGCCGCGGTCGTCGAACCACAGGCGGATCCACATGGTTGCGTGCAGGTCACTACCCGCCAGCAGGCCACCGTCCCGTACATGTAGCCGCAGGAAGTCGGGAGTGATCTCCTCGCGCCCCGTGACCTCCAGCCGGAAGTCCTTGGCGCCCATGACTTTGAGGACAACGCCTTCCCAGCTGCGCTTCAAGCAACACTCCTTCACGAACCGCCCCGATTTTGAGAACCGGGCCTGGGCCACCTATCTTGAACTAAAGCAAGCCTAACCTAAGCTCGAAAGTGGCCCGTGACTATGACGCCTGCCCCGCCGCACCGGCCCGCCCCGGCAGGTGGCCCCGGCACGTACCGCGACCGCTGGGGGATTCCGCATCTGTGGGCCGAGTCCACCGACCAGCTCGCCCATCTCCAGGGTCTTAACGCGGCAACGGACCGCTCGTGGCAGATCGAACTCGAACGCTGGCGCTCGGAAGGCCGCACCGCCGAAATGCTGGGTGCCGACGGCCTGCACTGGGACCGCTTCGCCCGGCAGGCAAGGCTGGATGACACGGCCCGCCGCTGCTTCGAAGGGCTCGACGACGCCACCCGGCTTTGGTGCGAAAGTTACGTGGCGGGAATCAACCAGGCCTTGACCGACGGGTTACGCGGCGGGTCCGAATTCAAGGAATCGGGCACCGCGCCCGAGCCTTGGAACCCATGGACGCCCTTGGGTGTGTTCCTGGTCCAGCACATTCTGTTCTCCACGTTCCCCAACAAACTCTTCCGTGCGCACGTCGGCAAGACACTGGGCCCCGAGGCCGTCGGCCTGTTCAGCATCGAGGCCCCCGTGTGGTCCGGCAGCAATGCGTGGGCCGTGCACGGCTCGGCGACAGCAAGCGGCAAGCCGCTCATCGCCGGCGACCCCCACCGCCTCCTGGAACTGCCCGGCGTGTACCAGCAGGTGCGGCTCGCGTGCCCCGAGTTCGACGCCATTGGCTTCGCGTTCCCCGGCGTGCCCGGGCTGCCACACTTCGGCCACACCGGACACACGGCCTGGGCCATTACCAACGCCATGGCCGACTACCAGGACCTCTTCGAGGAGCATTTACGCCGCGTCCCGGCAGGGGCTGCATCATCCGGCACCATGCAGGCAGGCATTGCGCCGGGAAGCCCTGCGCCGTCCGGCATCGAGGCGCGCGGCCCGCTCGGCTGGGAACCCGCCCTCGTGGGTACGGAAACCCTCCAAGTCCGCGGCGGCAGCCCCGTGGCGGTCGAAATCATCGAGACCGCCCGCGGTCCCGTCATTGCCGGAGGACCCGACGGCGGCGCCCTCAGCCTGCGGTTTCCGGCCCGGGTGGAGGCGCGCTTGGGTTTCGAGGCCCTCCTGCCGCTGTTGCAGAGCCGGTCCGTAGCCGACGTGGAAGGCGCACTGGCTAAGTGGGTGGAGCCGGTCAACAGCGTTGTGGCGGCCGACACCGCGGGCACCGTACGCCATTTCCTCGCCGGGCTGGTGCCAGAGCGGAACCACGCCAACCGCCGCACGCCCGTGCCGGCGACCGCATCCGAACATGCCTGGACCGGCATATATGCAGCCTTGCCCAGTTCCGAAGTGACCCGCTTTGCCGTCAGCGCGAACGACCGCGATGCTGGCGGTGGGGACGCCCTTGGCATGGAGTTCGCGCCTGCCCACCGCGCCCGGCGCATCCGCGAGCTCCTGGAAGCCCACCCCGGGCCACTGACGGCGGACAGCATGCAGGCTATCCACTCAGACACGTCCTTGGGGCCCTGGCCCCAAGGACGCGCGCTGCTTGAAACCCTTGATGCCGGCTCGCTGTCTGCCGAGGCGGAAACCCTCCGTGCGCGGCTCCTGGGCTGGGATGGGCGCATGGATGCCGGCAGCACGGAGGCGGCCGGCTTCGCGACGTGGCGTGGCATGCTGGTCCGCCGCATTGCCCGTCATCCCGCCCTGGCCCCGCTTGGAGCGCCCACGGGCTACGCGCCGTTGTTTGGGCCATGGCTGTCGGTGGCGTCGCGGGTGGGATTCGCCCTCGAAACCCTGCTGGTTCGGGGGCCGGAACTCGGCATCAGCCCGGCCATCGAGGCGGCTGCGGCACTGGAGGAAGCGGCACTGGAGGAAGCTGTGCGGGACGAGGCGGCGCGGGACGAGGCCGGGGCGCGCGATGACAGCTGGGGCGGGCGCCACCAGCTCCTGGCCGTGCATGAACTCCCAGGCGCCCTGGCCAACGCCATCCCCACGGCACCGCTCGCCGGTGACACCGGGTGTGTGCTGTCCACCGAAAGCCTGCCCGGCGTCGAGGACCGAAGCTTCCGCGGACCGGTTGCCCGTTATGTGTGGGACCTGGCCCACCGGCAGGAGAGCCGCTGGGTTGTCCCGTTCGGCGCCGCGGGAAACCCGGAGCACCCCCATTTCGCGGACCAGTTGCCGCTGTGGGCCGCCGGGGAGTTGATTCCCGTGGTCACGGACTGGACGCAGCTCACCCCGGACACTCCGCCCACCCCGGACGCCACGCCCACCCCCGAAACCTCAGCAGACCCCCGGCCCCCTAAGGAAACCATGACCGCCAGCACCCAGGACTTCGCCGTCCGTGCCACTGTCCACGCCGAAGAGCTCGAGGGCTGGGGGGCGCTGCGGATCGTGCCGCTGGTCCCCACAGAAGACCTCGAACTCATCTACGGATGGGTCACCCAGCCGCGGGCCAGGTTCTGGGGCATGACCGAGCACTCGCGCGGGGACGTGCTGGAAATCTACGAGTTCCTCGACTCCCTGGACACGCACCATGCCTTCCTGGTCCTGCTCGACGGCGAGCCGATGGCGCTCTTCCAGACCTACGAGCCGCTGCACGACCCAGTGGGCGAGGTCTACCCGGCCCGCGAGGAAGACATCGGCATGCATCTGCTGCTGGCTCCGTCCACCCGGCCCGTCCCTCACTTCACACCGCGACTCGGCGCATCGCTCGTCCGCTACATGTTCTCCGTGCCGGGCAAGGACAGGATCATCGTGGAGCCGGATGCCCGCAACGCCAAGGCCCTGCGCCGGCTCGAGGCCACCTGCTTCGAGCTCGGACCCATCGTCCAGTTGGCAGAAAAGGAAGCCCAGCTGGGGTTCCTGACTCGTGAGGGCTTCGACCGGTCCGAGCCGTTGCGTTCCCGCTGACCCGGAACCAGAACATGCGGCCCAGCCCACGGGCCTCGTCCCTGGCCCGCTACCGCCAGACGAAGTTCCAGGTCCCCATCCCGGCAGCGGCAACCACCGCGACCGCCGCGATCAGCACACCGCCCAGCACCACCCAGACGTCCAGCAGCGAATAGGTGGATTCCCGGGCCCACGTGCGCTGACCGGTGCCAAAGCCGCGCGCTTCCATGGTGACGGCGAGCCGGGATGCACGGCGGATCGCCTGGACGAGCAGCCCGAACCCCTGCCCGAGAGTGGCCCGCAGCCGCTGCAGCGGGCTGCCGTGTGAGCCCACACCGCGGGCCCGCCGCGCCATGCCGATGGTCTGCCATTCTTCGGCCAGGAGTCCCACGAGCCGCATCGCGGCCAGGGTGCCCAGCACAAACCGGTGCGGCAGGCGGGCCTTCTGCGCCAGGGCGTCGGCGAGGTCAGTGGGGTCCGTACAGGTCATCAGCAGGATCGCCGGCAGGGCAATCGCGAGTCCGCGCAGCATAAAACCGAGCCCCAGCTGAAGGGAACCTTCGCTGATGGACCAGATCCCGACGTCGAGCAGTACAGCACCGCTGTCCGCCGCGACGATTGCCGTGCTCCAGCCGCCCACCGCTGCCGCAAGGATGAGCGGCCAGCCGCGCTGCCAGAGCAGGCGCAGCGTGAGCCCGGCGAGCGGGAAGATCGCCAGCTCAGCCGCGAGTGCCACTGAGGCGGACACCCAGTCGATGGACAGTGCCAGCACCAGCGTGATGAGGAAAACTGCGCCGAACTTGGCCAGCGGATTGGCGCGCGTCAGCAGCGCGTAGTTACCCCGGAGGGTGAGTGTGTCCCTCATGCCGCCCCTGCTTCCTGGCGGGCGCCGCCCAATGAGGCAGGGCCCAGGCGCAGTTCGGTGCCGCCCAAGACGGCGCTGAACTCTACGTCGTGGGTCACCGAAACCACGGAGGTTCCGGCGTCGAGCAGTTCGGACAGGAACGACGCGAGCTCGGCCCACGTATTGGCGTCCTGGCCGAACGTGGGTTCATCGAGGACCAGCACCCGCGGGTGGGCCGCGAGGACGGTGGCCACCGACAGCCGTCGTTTTTCACCGCCGGACAGCGTGTACGGGTTGGCGTCCACCAGATGCGTCAGCCGCAGCCGCTCCAGCAGCTCATCAACCCGCTCCTCGCCATGCTCCAGGTGACGCGGACCGAACATCAGCTCGTCCAGCACCCGGCCCGTGACGAACTGGTGCTCGGGCTCCTGGAACACGGTTCCGATGCGGGAAATCAGCTGCTTGGCTTTCCACGTGAAGGGATCGATTCCCGCACCATCGGAAAGCTCGACGGCGGCAGACACCTTTCCGGACACCGGAGCCAAAAGGCCGGCCAGGGTCAGGGCGAAGGTGGACTTGCCGGCGCCATTGGGACCGGTGACCGTGAGAGCCTGGCCGGCGCGGACCTGGGCGGTGATGCCCGTGAGCACCGGCACTGGGGGGATAGTGCGGAAGCCGCGGCGGCGTGGCCGCTCGCGGGAGACGGCAACTTTCTCGGCGGCCAGCAGCAGCTGCCCGTCAACGGCGGAACTGTCACCGTTATCTCCGGCACGGGGGCGGGTGGCCGGGACGTAGCCCGGCACCCACACGCCGGCACGGATCAGCATGTCGCGAGCCTCGGCGAGCACCTGGTCCGGCGGGCCGTCCAGGAGCACGCCGGACGAGCTGCCGGGAGTGCTGCCTGAGCTGGAAGCCGAACCCGGTTGCAGGACCACAATCCGGTCCACCAGGTCCTTCCAGACGGACACTCTGTGCTCGACAACCACCAGCGTGGCGCCGGTTTTGTCGAGGCAGCGGCCCACTGCATCCCGGACTTCCAGGACACCGGCGGGATCGAGGTTCGCGGTCGGCTCGTCCAGCAAAATCAGCCCGGGCCGCATCGCAAGGATGCCCGCCAGCGCCAGCCGCTGCTTCTGGCCGCCGGACAGGGCCGACGTCGGGTGGTCCAGCGGGAGCCCGGCGGCGGCAC
Source organism: Pseudarthrobacter sulfonivorans (assembly GCF_031454915.1). Classification (GTDB taxonomy): domain Bacteria; phylum Actinomycetota; class Actinomycetes; order Actinomycetales; family Micrococcaceae; genus Arthrobacter; species Arthrobacter sulfonivorans_C. Next base: position 195,260 of record NZ_JAVDRS010000007.1, read on the forward strand.
CTGCGCCGGCACCGCCCCCCGCGCCTCCGGCACTGCGCAGCCCCACGTCCTCAAGCGCCTCCTCCACGCGCCGCCAGATCTCGTCCCGCGGAACGGCCAGGTTTTCGGCACCAAAGGCGACGTCGTCGCCCAGCCGCGAGAGGACCACCTGTGTTTCCGGATCCTGCTGCATGAGTCCGGCACGGCCACGCTGGCTGCGCGGCGCAACGCCGTCGATCAGCAGCGAACCGGTCTCGTCAGCGTCGTCCTCTTCATCCCCCAGCACGCCGGCGAGCGCGTGCAGCAGCGTTGATTTGCCGGCACCGGAGGGGCCCAGCAGCAGCACGCGCTCCCCTGGCGCGATGTCCAGGTCAAGCTCCTGGATGGCGGGCGCGGCACGGCCGGCGTGCCGCCAGCCCCAGCCACGGGCGGATACCGCAGCGGGACGCACTCCTGAAGCGCCGGCGTCGGAAGCCGCCATCAGTTGAAGACAGGCTCCGAGGCGGCCTTCCGGGAGGCAAAGGCGCTCAGCACACCGGTCTTGGCCAGGCCGCGGGTGGCAGCCCAGGACACGGCGCCGGCAATGACGGCGCCGGAGATGGCGCAAAAGACGATGTAGGCCAGCTTGTCGCCGGGCTCGTACGCGATGTTCCAGCCCCACGGCATAAAGGAGTCATTCAGGCCGCAGAAAAGTCCTGCCGCGGCCCCGGCCAACAGGGCTGTGATGAGGTTGTACTTCTGGTGCAGGAAGGACTTGTACTTGAAGTTGCCGTAGACCAGCAGGAAGAACACCAGTTCCGCGCCGAGGCCCTGCAGGACGCCGGAGATCAAAACGGTGGTGCCGTACTGGGAACCCATCATGAGTTCGCCCGTGGCGGCAACCGCCTCGCAGAACAGGGCCGCGCCCGGCTTGCGGATGATGAGCATGCCCAGGACGGCGGGAATCATCCAGCCGCCGGCGATCAGGCCGGTGAGGGGCGGGTATGTGGCGTTCATCGGCGCGGACAACAGCGCCGCACCCTGGGACCAGGCCCAGAAGATGACACCGCCTGCGATGGCGATCAATGCCGCCACCACGATGTCCACAACGCGCCAGGTATAGCCGGTCTTCTTCGTGCCTACTGTTGTCATTTCTGCCTCCTGAGGTACAAGAGGGGAGAGTTCGCGGTTTCGGCACGGCCTGCGCCGCCCGGATCCGGACACTCTGAGAAGCTCGACTCCCTTGCGCCGGTACTAACCGGATCAGGTTCGAGGGTCTGCGGATGTCCGCACTCTCAGCGCCCTTCCACCGGCTGCATTGCTGCAGTGACCGACGGCGGCGCTCCCCTGTCGTAAATAAATCTGCCCTGATGGGCGTGTCCAGTTTACACCGCAGGCGGGGTAGATTGTGGGCCATGACAGCCGAATCCCCCCGTATGACCGTGTTCGATCCCGACTCCGGCGAGAGCCAGCCCAAGGAGGCGCTCGAAGCCCTGATAGCAAGAATCGAGGCCGAGGTGGGTGAACTGCAGTTCCCGCGGTTCACCAAGGACGATTCCCTCAACCTGGGGCTGCTGCTGGTGGAGCTTGGCAAGACCCGGAAGCTGCCCATCGCCATCGACATCACCAAGGGTGACCAGGTCCTGTTCCACGTTGCCCTGGACGGCGCCACACCCGATAACGAGCACTGGATCCGGGCGAAGCAGCGCACGGCCGCACGGTATGAGGTCCCGTCGCTGCTGGTGGGCCTGCAAGGCAGGCTGCGGGGCGGCCGGATCGAGGACCAGGGCTGGTACGACGAGTCCACCTACGCAGCCCACGGCGGATGCTTCCCGCTCTACGTCAAGGGAGTCGGTGCGGTGGCCACGGTGACGGTTTCGGGCCTGCCCCAGCAGCAGGACCACGACCTCGTAGTGGAGGCGCTGCGGGAAATCCTGACGTCGATGCGGACGGGCTAGGTGTACCCGGCCATTAGGTTAGTGACACTCGCGTGATCGGGGTGCCTTTGATGGCGGCGTGGATGCGTTCAGTGTTGTAGTAGTTCAGCCACGGGTCAAGTGCCGCAGCTCGTTCGATGTTGCTGGTAAATGGCTTGGCGTAGGCCCATTCGGCTGCCAGGGTCCGGTTGAAACGCTCGATCTTGCCGTTAGTCCACGGGCAGTGAGGTTTTATGAACCGCTGTTCGGCGCCGAGCTGTGCCGCGGCGGCCTTGAAAGCGGCGGACTTCCGGTAGGCGAAGGCGTTGTCGGTGATGATGCGTTCGATTGTCCTGATGCCCTGCGCTTTGAAGAACCCGGCGGCTCGGAGGAGGAATGCCGCCGCGGTCGGGCCTTTCTCGTCCGGGTGGATTTCGGCGTAGGCCAGGCGGGTGTGGTCATCGATGGCGGCGTGGATGTAGTCGAATCCAATGCCGCGCCCGCGGACCTTCTCCGAGCGGCCATGGGCGCGCCAGCCCCCGCCGTCAGGGATCCTTCCGAGTTTCTTGACGTCCACATGGTCAGCTCTCCCGGGCGCTGGCGTTCGTAAGGGACCGCCGTTGACCGTGTGGCCCGGATGAGGGCACGGGTAACGGGGTCGCAGGCAGCAAGAGGTGGGAGCCCGCATCGGGTGAGGATCCGCGAGATGGTTCGTTCGGGAACCCCGGTGGCACGGCTCAACCGCGCCGGCCCGCACTTTAACTCCGTCCTGGCGGCGATGACCGCGGCCTCCCGCTCGGCGCTGGTCTTGGACGGGGTCCGGTGAGGGCGGCTGGATCTGTCGAGAAGACCGGCCTCAGCCTCCGCCCGGAACCGCTTCACCCAGCCGTGGGCGCATTGCCGGGAGACACCCAGTTCCTTCGCGACGTGGGCAACGGGCCGATGATCACCGATCACTCTTTCAACGAGAAGAAATCTCCCATGAAAGGTCAGACGGGCATTAGCGTGGGACATGAGGACCTCCGTGGCCGTGAAGATGTCAGATACCTCCACTAAGCCCCGGGGGCCCTCCTCACTTCAAGACTGATGTCACCAAGCTCATGGCCAAGTACAGCTAGGTGCTGGCCCCCCGGCCCGATGACGTTAGGCTAAAGGCAGTCCCCGATCCGCCCACAAGGAGTTCAACACATGAACCTGTTCATCAAGCTGCTCGGCACAGGAGTCAGCCTTGGCGCCGGATTTGTCGGCACCAAGGTGGTCAACGCCATCTGGGAAAAGTCCACCGGCCGCAAGCCGCCCACAGGCAAGGACGAAGACACCCCCACCAGCCTGCACTCGGCGCTGACGTTCGCGCTGATTTCAGCCTCGGTCAGCACCATCATCCAGGTGCTCGCCAACCGCGGCACGCAGCGGGCCATCACCCGCTTCGCCAAGAGCCAGGACATCGTCTAGCCGAGCTGCCAGACAGGCTCACGCCCCAGTCAGTAACCGCCGGGTGATTACCCCGGCGGTTACTGACAGCTCAGTCCCGGCTGTCGCCGTCGGACGCGTTCTCGCGGGAGGACTGTGCCGCCTTCTGCACCACGGCTTCCAGGTCGTCGGAACTGAGCAGCTCACGGTGCAGGTGTTTGGTGCGGTAGCCGGAGCGGCCCACCATGTGCGCGGACACGGGTACGGTCAGCAGCTGGAAGATCCACGCCACCAGCAGCACCGGCCACACCCACCACGTCCGCATCTGCAGGCCGATGGCCGCGAGCAGCAGGAACAGCCCGAGCACCTGCGGCTTGGTTGCCGCGTGCATCCTGCTCAGCAGGTCCGGGAAGCGCAGCAGGCCGATGGCGGCGGCCAGGGACATCAGGGCACCCACCACTAGGAACACCGCCGTCACGGTATCGATGACGTTATCCACAACACTCGCCTCAGGACTCATGGGTTTGCTCCCGCCGGTCGGCCACAAAGCGGGCAACAGTCACAGAGCCGATGAAACCGACGACGGAAAGCGCCACCAGCAGCATCAGGTTGTTCAGGTGCCGGTTGACGGCCATGTCGATGCACAGCGCCGCGCCGAGGATGGCCAGCAGGACATCGGAGGCCAGCACCCGGTCCAGCAGCGAAGGGCCGCGCGCAATCCGGATGATGGCGCCGCCAGCAGCCAGCGAAAGAATGACTGCCGTGACAGTCAGGACAGTCTGCATCATGCTGCGGCCTCCTGCCGGACTAGTTCCAGTTCTTCCCGGCTGCCCATGATCCTGATCAGCCGGGCTTCGATGGTGCGGACTTCGTTGCGGAGGTTCTCCGCGCCCTCGGCTGTGCTGACATTGAGCGCGTGCAGGTACAGGGTGGACGTTGAACGGTCCACTTCCACCACCAGGGAACCGGGGATCAGTGAGATCACGTGCCCTACGGCGGTGACCATCAGGTCCTGGTGGCTGCGCAGTGGAACAGCGACGACGGCGTTAATCACGTTCGGTCCGCGGACGGCGGCGAGGTACATGACCTCGACGCTCGCTGCCGCCACCCGGGCGAGGAACCGCAGGGCGAAGGGAACGGCGTGCAGGATGTTGAAGCGGCCGCTGAGTTCAACCGGCGGGAGGTAGAACATGCGCGCCACCAGCACGGAGAGCAGGGCACCAAAGAGCAGGTTACCGGGGCTGAAGTCCTGCCAGAGCGCGCCCCAGACAATCACCAGCCAAACCAGCAGCGGAAGCTCCTGGCGCAGGGAAATCCGCCGGCGGCTCATTTGCCCCCTCCGGACTTCAGCGCCAGAGGCGGCACTTCGGTGTCTTCACCCAGCACAGCCTGGATGTAGGAAGACCTGTCCAGCATTTCCTCCGCTGCCTGGTCCGCGACCCGGAACAGCGGCCCGGCGAAGACCGTGAGGGACACACCAAGGACCACCAGGCCGAGCGTTGAGCCAACCATGGTGCGGGGCAGCAGCGTAACGTTGCTGCGGCCCGCCCGGCTGCCGGTGTCCGATTCCTCGGGCACGGCCAGCAGGACGGGGTCAGGATGCTCGGCATCCGAGGGCTTGCGCCAGAAGGCACGGTTCCAGACCCTCGCGACGGCCAGGAGCGTCAGCAGGCTGGTGACTACGCCGCCGATCACCAGTGCGTAGGCGAGCGGCGTGCCCAGTTCGATTCCGGCCTGGATCAGCCCCACCTTGCCCAGGAATCCGGAGAAGGGCGGGATGCCGGCCAGGTTCATGGCCGGCACAAAGAACAGCAGTGCCAGCACGGGCGAGAGCTTGGCCAGGCCCGCCAGCCGGTCCACCGAGGAACTGCCGCCACGCCGTTCGATCAGGCCCGTGACCAGGAAGAGGCTGGTCTGGATGGTGATGTGGTGGGCCACGTAGAACACGGCGGCGCCCAGCCCGGCCACGGAGGACATCGCCAGCCCGAACACCATGTAGCCGATATGGCTTACCAGGGTGAAGGACAGGAGACGCTTGATGTCGCTCTGGGCCAGGGCGCCCAGGATTCCCACCACCAGGGTCAGCAACGCCGCCACCATCAACGGCGTGTTCAGGCTGTCACCCGGGAACAGCAGTGTTTCGGTCCGGACCATCGCGTACACGCCGACTTTGGTCAGCAGGCCGGCGAAGACCGCCGTGACCGGAGCCGGCGCGGTGGGATAGGAGTCAGGCAGCCAGAAGGACAGCGGGAACACGGCCGCCTTGATGCCAAAGGCCACCAGCAGCATCACATGCAGCAGGGTCTGCGTTCCCTCGTCCAGGTCAGCGAGTTTGATGGCGAGGTCGGCCATATTCACGGTTCCGGTAGCCCCATAGACCATGGCGATCGAGATCAGGAACAGCACCGAGGACACCACGGAGACCACCACATAGGTGACGCCCGCCCGGATACGTGGCCCGGTACCGCCCAGGGTCATCAGGACGTAGCTTGCGGTCAGGAGGATCTCAAAGCCGACATAGAGGTTGAAGAGATCCCCGGACAGGAACGCGTTGGACACGCCGGCCACGAGGATCAGGAACGTGGGGTGGAAGATCGACACCGGGGCGTCCTGGTCGCCGTCGGCCATGCCCTGCCCGGTGGCGTAGACAAGCACCGCGAGGCTGACGGCGGAAGACACTACCAGCATGAGGGAGGAGAACTGGTCCACCACCATCGTGATGCCCCAGGGCGGCAGCCAGCCGCCAATGTTCACGGCGGCGGTACCGCCGTCCCAGACCGATGCAAGCAGGACGCACTCCAGCAGCAGCGTCAGCGACAGCACGGCGATGCTCACGGCGCGCTGCGCACGCGAGTTCCGGAACAGCAGGAAGGTCAGGGCGGCGCCGAGGATGGGAAATAGGACGGCGAGCGGGGCAAAGCTTGCGATGTTCACTTCACACCTCCTTCGGGGCCAGGGGTCACGTTCCGTGAGCCGGGTTGTTCTTCGGCGGCGGCATCCGTGGCAGGAATTTTCTTGGCACCCGCTACGACCGTTTCGCCGGACTGTGCGTGGTCTGCATGATCGGAAATACCGCTGCCGTCGCTGCCGAGCATGGTCAGGGGAAACTCGGATGTCTCTGCCGGGATCTCGGCGTCGTCCTCGGCGTCGAACCTTGGCGTCGCGGCGACGCGGCGGTCCTCGACGTCGTCCTGGATCTCGTCCTGGCGCGCCAGCACCCAGGTGCGGTAGATGATGCCGAGCATAAACGCTGTGACGGCGAACGAGATGACGATCGACGTGAGAATCAGGGCCTGCGGGAGGGGGTCGGCGTACTCGTCGGCCCCGGTGTCCTTGTTGAAGAACGGTGCCAGGCCGGCGTAGCCGCCGGTGGTCAGGATCAGCAGGTTGGTGGCGTTGGTCAGGAGCATCAGCCCCAGCAGCACCCGGGTCAGGCTGCGTTCCAGGATCAGGTAGATGCTGCACGCGTACAGTGCACCCATCACGATCAGCAGGGTCAGGTTGACGCTCATCCTTGGCCCTTCGCAGTGGTTTCGGTGGACATGCCCGAGGGTTCGTTCCCCTCGGCGGGGCCGGCAGCGGCCAGAACGTTCCCGGCAAGGGCGTTCTCCGCAAGGGCCTCTTCGGCTGAGCATTCCTCTGCGGAGTCTTCCTCGGCAGGCGCGGCCGCCTGCTCCTCGAAATGTTCGTCGATCTCGGAGCCGAGGCTGCGCAGCACGTCCAGGACCAGGCCCACCACCACGATGTACACACCAATATCGAAAATGGTGGAGGTGACGAACTTGATGTCGCCGAACACCGGCAGCCAGAATTCGATAATGGCGGACTGGAACACCTGTCCGCCCAGAAGCAGCGGCACCACACCCGACGCCGCCGCCGTCGCGAGCCCGATCCCCAGCAGCGTACCGGCGCCTACAGGCGTGGCCTCCCGCAGCTCGAAGCGCCCGCCGGCCAGGTACCGGATGGTCAGGGCCAGGCCCGCCGTCAGGCCACCGGCAAATCCGCCGCCCGGCAGGTTGTGTCCGGCCAGGAGAAGGTAGAGGGAGAAGATGATCAGGGAGTGGAAGATCAGCCTTGTGACCACCTCGAAAATGATGGAGCGCCGCTCAGGTGCCAGGGTCCGCCCCGCCACGATCCAGGCGTCCCGGGCCGAGGCGGCGAACTTCCGGCTGATGGCCAGCGCCGCGGCTTCCCGCGAACCCGGATCCAGCGCGGACTGCCGTCCAACGCTGCCCTCGGCAACGGTGGATGAAAGCTTCAGCCGGTCGCCGCGGCCGCGGACAAAGATGAGGCTGGCGACGCCGGTGGCAGCGAGGGCCAGGACGGAAATTTCCCCGAAGGTATCCCATGCCCGGATATCCACCAGGGTCACGTTGACCACGTTCAGTCCGCCGCCGCCCTCATAGGCAAGCCGCGGGAACTCCAGGGACACCGGAACGGCCACCCGGGCGCCCATTGAGTAGATGGCGGCAAAGACCATGGTGACGCCGAAAGCGGCGCCGATGATGACGCGGACCACCCGGTACCTGCCGCCGGTACGGTCGCGAAGCTCGGCGGGGAGGCTGCGCATGGCCAGCACAAAGGCCACCAGGATGATGGTTTCCACCAGCATCTGCGTCAGCGCCAGGTCCGGCGCGCCCTGGAGCGCGAACATCAGGGCGATTCCATACCCCGTCACAGACACCATCAGCACGGCGAGGAACCGTCTGTTGGCCTTGACCGCGGCCAGCGCGCCGATCACAATCGCCGCGCCCACCACCGGCTGGAGCGGCGAGTAGGGGTCCATGAAGTACAGGTTCTCCGGAATCGGCTTGCCTGCCACGAGCATGGTGGTCAGCGGCAGGGCAAACGCCATGGAGAGAATGACCGAAAGGTAGAAGTACAGCGAACCGCGCTGCGTGCGGCCGGTGACCCAGACTGCAGTGTCATCCAGCGCGCCGATGCTGAGCTGGTAGATGCGGTCGCCGTCGATCCAGCCGGGCACCCGGGACTGCGCGCGTTCCACCAGGGTCCGGCCAAAGTGCATGGCCAGGCCCAGCGCGAACGTGAGCGCCGTGAGCCCGAGGGCCGGGGTCAGCCCGTGCCACAGCGCAAGGTGCCCTGCCTGCTCGGCCGGGGTGCCGGCGTCGGCCGCGGTGGAGGCAAAGAGTGCCGCGTAAGGCTGGATCCACGCGTCCACCGGGGCGGGCCACAGGCCGTAAACGATGCTGAGGATGCTGAGGAGGGCAGGGGCGGCCAGGAAAGACGGCCTGACGGCCTTGAACGGTGTGGGCCCGACGCCGGGCTTGACAGCGAATGCCCCCCACATGAAGCGGGCGCTGTAGGCGAAGGTCAGGATGGAGCCCAGGACGATGCCCGCCAGCACCGCCATGCTCCAGGAGTCCCCGTCCGAAGCGTGGTGGACAAAGGCTTCCAGCACCGATTCCTTGGCCACAAAACCCGCCAGCAGCGGGACACCGGCCATCGACGCGGCGCCGATGCCGGCCACGATGCCGAGCGCCCGGGACGAGCGGAAGACGCCGGAGAGCTGGCGGACATCACGGGTTCCGGACTGGTGGTCAATGATGCCCACCACCAGGAACAGGGTGGCCTTGAACAGCCCGTGGGCCAGGAGCATTGCCAGGCCGGCAAGGGCAGCATCCGGCGTTCCGAGGCCCACCACCATGGCCAGGAAGCCCAGCTGGCTGACGGTGCCGTAGGCCAGGATGAGTTTGATGTCAGTCTGGCGGAGCGCCCGGTAGCCACCCACCAGCATGGTGGCCAGGCCCAGTCCGAGCACTATGGACTGCCAATATGCGGTGTCCGAAAATCCCGGCGCGAGCCTGGCCACCAGGTAGATCCCGGCCTTCACCATCGCCGCGGCGTGCAGGTAGGCACTGACCGGGGTGGGAGCCGCCATGGCTCCCGGCAGCCAGAAGTGGAAGGGAACCAGCGCGGATTTGCTGATGGCACCCACAAGGATAAGTACGACGGCGGCGGCGACCATCGCGCTGCTTGGTCCTGTTGTGAGGGTGGGAGCCTCCGCCAGGATCGCGGAGATCCGGTACGTTCCGGCGGTGTGGCCCAGCATGATCAGGCCTACCAGCATGGCCAGGCCGCCGGCGGTGGTGACCATCAGGGCCTGCAGCGCCGAGCGCCGGGCAGCCAGCCTGGTGCGGGCGAAGCCGATCAGCAGGTAGGACAGGATGGTGGTGAGTTCCCAGAAGATGAACAGCAGGAGAAGATCGTCCGCCACCACAAGGCCAAACATCGCGCCCGCGAAGGCGAGCAGCTGGGCCCCGAAGCCGCCCAGGTCCTGGTCCTTTTTGCTGAAGTACCGCGCGCAGTAAACCAGCACCAGGGCACCAACGCCCAGGACAAGAAGGGACATTACCCAGGCCAGCGGGTCCAGCCGGAAGGCGAACTCCAGTTCCAGCCCGGGAATCCACGGGATGACCTCGGTGACAGCCCCGGAACCGGAGTACACGGCACCGTGCTGGAACAGCAGCCAGGCAAAGGACGCAGCGGGCACAGCGGCCAGCGCGTAAAAGGCGTTACGGCCCCAAAGCCTGAACAGGAGGGGCGCCACAGCAGCCACCGTAAACTGCACGGCAAGGACTGTGATCACTGTTTTCTCCGCAACGTCAGGCGTTCATTTGTCAAAAAGTTAGGGCAGGCGGTCAATCGTTAGGTTCGGTGGCCACAGTTTATCAAGTCATTTCGGCGATTTTCCCGGCCCATGACCGCCGGCGGCTCGATTTTGCCGAGTGTCCGGCGTACTATGCCCGCGGTGTTCGCCACGGGCGGATAGCATTCAGCCTATGAACACCGCCAGCGCTCCCCCTGAGGCCACGCAGCCGTCGTCGGAACTCGCGTCCGGACACCAACCCGCCGGCAAGGGGCGCGTGCTCGCCTGGGCTGCCTGGGACTGGGGTTCGGCGGCCTTCAACGCAGTGATGACAACCTTCGTCTTTACCGTGTACCTCACGTCCAACGCCTTCGGCGGTGAGGACCAGGCCTCGGCCGTCCTCGGCGGCGCCCTGGCCATCGCCGGCCTCGCCATCGCGCTGCTCGCTCCCGTAACAGGGCAGCGTTCGGACAACGGCGGGCGCCGCAAGCTCTGGCTGGGGGTCAACACGGCCGCCGTGGCCATCCTGACCGGGCTGTGTTTCTTTGTGTTCCCCCGCCCTGAGTTCCTGCTGCTGGGCGTCACCCTGATTGCGTTGGGGAACGTGTTCTTCGAGTTCGCCGGCGTCAACTACAACGCCATGCTGGCCCAGATCTCCACGCCGACAAATATCGGCAAGGTCAGCGGGTTTGGCTGGGGCATGGGCTACCTCGGCGGGATTGTGGCCCTGCTGATTGTGTTGCAACTCTTTGTGCAGCCGAGCTTCGACTGGTTCGGCGCCTCCACCGAAGACAGCCTCAACATCCGGCTCGTGGCGGTGTTCTCCGCCCTGTGGTTCTTCATCTTCGCCCTGCCGGTCCTGTTCGCGGTGCCGGAACTTCCGCGGCCGGCCCGGGCCAAACCGCTCGGCTTCCTGACCTCCTACGGCCTGCTGGTCCGCCGGATCAAGGCCATCTACGCCACCAGCCCGCACACCATTTACTTCCTCCTCGCCAGTGCCGTCTTCCGCGACGGCCTCGCGGCAGTCTTCACGTTCGGCGGGATCATCGCAGCCGGCACGTTCGGCTTCGAACTGTCGCAGGTCATCTTCTTCGCCATCTTCGGCAATGTGGTGGCGGCCGTGGGCGCCATCATTGGTGGCTTCCTGGACGACCGGGTGGGGCCCAAGGCCGTGATCATGGGCTCCCTCGTGGGGCTGCTGATCGCCGGCACCATGATCCTGGCTCTCGGCAACGTCGACTACGTCTTCTTCGGATCCGCGTGGGCCGGCAGCACCACCTTCTGGGTTTTCGGCCTGTTCCTCTGCCTCTTCGTGGGCCCGGCCCAGTCCTCGTCCCGGGCTTACCTGGCCCGGCTGGCTCCCAGCGGCGAGACGGGCGAACTGTTCGGCCTGTACGCCACCACCGGCCGTGCCGTGAGCTTCCTGGCGCCGGCGCTGTTCACCCTGTGCATCACGGTTGCCACGCCCCTGGTTGCTCCCGGCGAGGCCCAACGCTGGGGAATCCTGGGCATCATGGTGGTGCTGCTCGCCGGCCTGTTGGTCCTCTTGCCGGTGAAGCCGCCGAACAAGACCTCTATCGCCTTGGTCCCTGCGTCCTAACGCCTTCCGCAGGCACCGCGTCCAGACACCGCTTCCGACACGGCTTCCCGGCGCCGTCAGCCCTCGCGGCGGCCCGGTGTTTCGCCGGGTCACTCACGCCACCCTAAACCGGCCTGCGGAGACTAGGCTGGACGTATGAACGTGGACGAGACGGACCTCCCCGGCCTGGGCCGGCGGAAGGATTTCATGACGGCTTCCGGCCGCCGCATTGGCGTCGTGGAGCTGCGGGAAGGCCAGACGGAACTTATCGTTTCCACCTGGGATGATCCCGACACCTGCCAGGCCTCCATTCCCCTGACCGGGGATGAAGCAGCCACCCTGGGCAACCTCCTGGGCGGGCAGCACCTGGCCATGAAGCTGACGGAAGAGCACCGGGACGTGCCCGGCATCGTGACCCGGCAGTTCTCCATTGCCCCGGATTCCCCGTTCCAGAACCAGCCCATGGGAAAGGCATGCATCCGCACCCGCTGCGGTGTCTCCATTGTGGCAATCATGCGGGAAGGCGAGGTGCTCCCGTCGCCGGGACCCGACGTCGTACTTCATTCCGGTGACCTGCTCGTCGCAGTGGGAACGCAAGAAGGCCTCGACTCGGCGGCCGATATCCTCCGCAACGGCTGAGCACTATGGACCCGCTGGCCCTGACCCTCATTGAACTGGGGGCCGTTGTGTTCTGCCTTGGCCTGTTGGCCAGGCTGGCCGGACGGATCGGAATGTCACCCATCCCCCTATACCTCGTTGGCGGACTCGCCTTCGGTGCGGGCGGCGTGGTTGAGCTTGAAGGCATGAAGGAATTCGCCCATCTTTCCGGCGAAATCGGCGTGATCCTCCTGCTGCTTATGCTCGGTTTGGAATATACGGCTGCCGAGCTTTTCACCGGTCTGCGCAGATCCTGGCAGGCCGGTGTTCTTGACCTGGTGCTGAATTTCCTGCCGGGCGCCGCGATTGCGTTCCTATTGGGATGGGGCCCGGTGGGCGCCATGGTCATGGGCGGCGTCACGTATATTTCGTCCTCCGGTATCGCTGCGAAGGTCATCACGGACCTTGGCCGGCTCGGCAACCGGGAAACGCCTGTGGTGCTGTCCATCCTGGTGTTCGAGGACCTGGCCATGGCCGTCTACTTGCCTATCCTCACTGCCACCCTCGCCGGTGTGAGCTTCCTGGGCGGGCTGACCACTGTGGCCATTTCCCTGGGTGTGGTCACCATCGTCCTGATGGTGGCCCTGCGGCACGGCCACCATGTGTCCAAGGCAGTCCACAGCGAAAACTCCGAGGTGTTCCTGCTCAACCTGCTTGGCTTGGCCTTGCTGGTGGCCGGCCTTGCATCGGCCATGCAGGTCTCGGCGGCGGTGGGCGCGTTTATGCTCGGCATCGCCATCTCGGGCGCCACTGCCCACAACGCCACGCGCATCCTGGAGCCCCTGCGGGACCTGTTTGCCGCCATTTTCTTTGTGGCGTTCGGGCTCAACACGGATCCTGCTTCCATCCCGCCCGTCCTCGGCTGGGCGCTGATCCTGGCTGTCATCACCGCCGCCACCAAGATGCTCACCGGCATCTGGGCCGCCAAGCAGGCAGGCATCGCTCGCCCTGGCCGGTTCCGCGCAGGGGCGGCCCTGATAGCCCGCGGTGAGTTCTCCATCGTCATCGCCGGCCTGGCCGTGGCCTCCGGCGTGGTCCCGGACGAACTCGCGGCTCTTGCCACCGCCTACGTCCTGCTCATGGCCATCATCGGGCCACTGGCCGCCCGCTACGTGGAGCCTGTGGTCAAGGCGCTCCGGCCCCCGGCTGCAGAACCGGCCCGCGCGTAAATTCGCGCAGGCCGAGGCCGCCTCCCCGAAGCCCATGCATCCAGCCCACCCATTGCGCACGCTGCCAACCCATCGAGTGGCGACTTCTCGGCACTAAGCGCCGGTCTAAGCGCTGAGATGTCGCCGCTCGCTCCGCCCGCCTGCCCGGACCAGGGCATCCAGCACCCGGTGCGCGCATCCATCGAAGCCCCAGGTCCGCACGTGGCCGGCCGTTGGTGTCACCGAGTGCCAGCCGACGGCGGCAATGGACTCGTCCCGGCGGATGTCGGATTCGCGCTGGCGGGCCTCCAGGTGGTGATGCCCGTCGTAGTTGACGGCCACCTTGAACTTCGGAAACGCCATGTCCGGCCAGGCCAGTTCCCCTCCCGTGCGGTCAAGCACCACGTAGCTCAGGGCTGGCTCCGGCAGGCCGGCCCGTCGCATCGCCAACCGCAGCCGCGTCTCCGGTGGCGAGTCAGCGCCCACCCGGCACAGTTCCAAAGCCTGCCGGGCCGCACGGATTCCCCGGACACCCGGGGTGGACTGCACTTGCTCCCGCAGGTCCTCAAGCGAACAGAACGCTTCCTTCCTTGGCCCGAAGCTCCTGGCTTGGCTGCAGATGAAGTAGTCCCCTGCGGCCACCAGGTCCTCCAGGCCCAGGACCGAGGCCAGGTCCAGCCACGTCCGCGCAGGCGAGGTGACCGGGACGCCGTCGAGCATTGCCATATCCTGTGGGCGGAGGGACAACCGGTGACCGGCCACCCCTTTTCGCACTGGACGGGTACCGCCGCCCACCATTGATAAATGGATCTTCAGGTCATCCTGAAGTTCCAGCGACAGAGGGCAGCCCCACAGTTGCGCCGCCGTGGCGAGGCAACAGACTGCGCCCGGGGTCAGCGCGGACAGCAGAGTGCAGGTGTGGCGCAGTGGCTGCCCTTCGCCCCACGGAACGCGCACGCCCCGGCTGGTCACACGAAGATCGCTTCGCCACGCACGTCCTGCCGGTACGCCGGCCTGGACCTGTTGGGCCTGGGTGAACGATCGTCCCGCGAGGTGGTCAGGGAGGGCTGAAGGCTGCCGCATGACCCATTGTTGGCACAGCCACCGCGACCCAGGCCGGTTATCCACAGTGTGGAGGAGGAGTCCGGCCTCACTTCCGCAGCGAGTGGCGAGTTCTCGGCGCTAACAAGGGCGTTTAGCGCCGAGATGTCACCCCTCGATGGGAAGACCGCTAAATCTCCGTGCGGTGGAAGTTCAGGTGGCTGCGGCTGGCGGTCGGACCGCGCTGACCCTGGTAGCGGTTGCCGTAGTCGCCGGAGCCGTAGGGGTATTCGGCGGCCGAGGTCAGCCGGAAAAAGCACAGTTGGCCGATCTTCATTCCCGGCCAAAGCTTGATGGGCAGGGTGGCCATGTTGGACAGTTCCAGCGTCACGTGGCCGGAAAAGCCTGGATCGATAAACCCGGCCGTGGAGTGCGTCAGCAGGCCAAGCCGGCCCAGGGAGGACTTGCCCTCCAGGCGGGCCGCGATGTCGTCCGGCAGGGTGACGGTCTCGTAGGTGGAGCCGAGCACAAACTCGCCGGGGTGCAGGATGAAGGGCTCACCGCTCTCCACTTCGACCAGGCGGGTCAGCTCGGGCTGGTCTTCCGCGGGGTCGATATGGGCGTACTTGTGGTTGTCAAAGAGACGGAAAAACCGGTCGATCCGCACATCCACCGAAGATGGCTGGACCATCGCGGATTCGTAGGGTTCAAGGACGATGCGTTGGGAGTCTATTTCGGCACGAATATCGCGGTCACTGATCAGCACGCCTCCCAAATTACTATGCGTTGTCCACAGCGCACATTCTTTCGTTGTTGCAGTCACTTACTGGGGCTAATGTTGCCTCAGTGACAGCCGCCGGATGGTCTCCCGGTTGGTACAACTGAACTGAACTGATCTGGGGTTGGTTTTGAGAAAATTTGCGGCGCCCGCCGTTGTGGCAATGCTGTGCGCCTTCGCATTGGTGTCCCCGGCCGCTGGCCTGTATTCCAGCCCGCCGGCGCACCAGCCTTCAGTGGGCGCAGCCAGCGCCACAGGGCCGCGGACCGTAACCCTGGGTCCCGCAGGAACAGCGGACGACGGCGGGGCACCCGGAGCCGGCAGCGGTACCGGGTCTCCACTCGCCCCGGCCGTGGAACCGGAGATCACTCCGGCGTCACCCGCGGGGGAACCAACCACGTCCGGCACCGTCTCTCCTGACTCAACGCAGACTCCCAGCGGACCCGGCGCAGCAACCGAAAACTCCACGCCGCCCGAGCCTGCATCCATACCGCCGCTCTGGGCGCCGGATGCCGAACTGGCCCAGCCATCAATTCCGGCTTCAGGAGCCGCGGTCCCTGAAGCCCTCACGGCTGAAGCCCCCACCACCGAACGCCTCGCCACGGAAGCCCTCGTGCCGGACAGCAATACGGCTGCCGTACTGACAGTCTTCAATAAGATCAACGAATACCGGGCGTCCAAGGGCCTGGCGCCGGTGAAGTACCACGCCACGGTGGCTGGCCTGGCGCAGGACTGGTCCAACAACATCGCGTCGCGGGAAGTCATTGAACACCGTGCCAACTTCTGGACCGACCCGCGGGCGCTCAGCCCCACCAACGGCGCCGGTGAGGTCATCGCCGTCCGCTGGGACAGGGACGCCGCACAGCTGGTGGAATGGTGGAAAACCTCCCCGGGCCACAACGCCATGCTCCTCGACCCGCGCTTCAACGTGATGGGCGCCGGCATCACCTACACGGACGGCAATTGGCAGACCTCGCCCAGCCGGTACACCCTGTGGGGCGTGGTGAACTTCTTTGGTTACACCACCCTCCCGGCCGGCACCGTCACCTCGCCCGGCAGCGGCCCCACCGACGGGAACGTCTTCCCTCCGGCCGCGCCCAGCGTGTGCGATCCGGCCGTCAAGCACATGCCGCCCACACAGGACCTTGCCGGCGCGGCGATCACCAGTGCTGCCGATCTCGTGTCCATCAACTCGTCAGGCCAGCTCCTCAGCCGCCCCGCCACCGGTGACCGGGGTTACGGGGCAGCCAAGGTCATCGGTTCCGGCTTCGGAACGGCCAAGGAGGTCTTCACCCCGGACTGGGACCGGGACGGCGCTTATGACCTCCTGACCCAATGGAATGATGGCCGCCTGACGCTCCACCGCGGACTTGTCGGCGGAGGTTTTGGGTCCGGAGTGACGCTGGGCGCGTCGGGCTGGGCGAGCATGACGCTGGCCGTTGGCGGCTGGTGCGCCAACAACCGGCTCCCCCAGTTGGTCGCCCTGGAGGGCAGCAACATCTACCTTTACCCGAACGTCGGCCTGGCCGACATGTCCTCGCGCACCCTGATGGCCACCGCAGTATCGGCCACTCGCCTGGCCATGGTGGACTACGACGCGGACGGCTTCCAGGACCTCCTGGCGCGAAGGTCCGACGGCACCGTGGTGCTTTACCGGGGAGCAGGGACCCCGGCGCCCCGCGCCGAAGCGCGGACCACGGTTGCCACTGGGTGGGCTGACGTCACGGGGATCCGGCCGCTGCGCGACGTCACCGCCCTGAACTCCACCGGGGTGGCCCTGCGCCGGGCCAACGACGCAGTGCAGTACTGGGACCTGAGCGGCGGAACGCTTGCGTCGCCGTCGAACATCACCGGCAGCTGGGCGGGCCAGCGGCTGGCGCAGTAGCAAGGGGGGAGCAGTAACGCCGCCGGAAACCTAAGCGGCCGAGCGGATGGCCAGCAGGTCCCTAAGGCGCTCCAGCTGGGCTACTTCGGCCTTCATGGCCCGCTGGATGCCGGTTTTCATCAGGCCGAGGAGTCCCTTGGGCTGGTACTCGAGCGCGAACCGCACACGGGTTCCTTCCGGTTCGGTACTGAGGTAATACCCGCCGGAGGGTCGTGTCTGGCCAGCAGTGACCTGGAATCGGATTTCGGCACCGGGCCTGGCCTCGGTGATTTCAAAGTCCGCTGGAACCGGCCGGCCGGACCGGCCCAGCACCGTCTGCCGGTATACCGCTCCCTTGGTCCTGGCGGCGCCTGAGGCCAGGCTGATGCTCCGAATTCCCGTGCGCCATTGCGGCAGGTTCGTACCGTCGATCAGGAAGGTGTACACGTCCATGGCGTCACGCGGGATGAGTACCTCGTGTTCTGCGAATGCCATGGGAATCCTTCGGTTAGCATCAGGCCAGCGGTGATAGCCCGCCCCACCCCCATGACACTGCAGCTAACGGGTTCACAGTAGCCAGAGGTTTGTCCTGCACCTAGCCACAGGCGGGGACGTTATTGAAGAGTTACTGGATGACGCCGCGCGGCAGGATTTGGGGCAGACACGGTCCGCACCGTGGGCACCGTTGCCGGCGCGGGGACGCATCTGCGCTAAGCTAAGTTTTGCCCCGCGCACATGGGGGCCCACGCGGCTGTAGCTCAATGGTAGAGCGCTAGCTTCCCAAGCTTGATACGCGGGTTCGATTCCCGTCAGCCGCTCCATGGCGAGCGAATCCTGCCGCCCCTAGACGTTCTTCGCCTTCCGCACGCTACGGTCCACGGCCTTCTTCAGCGCCGCAAGCCGGGCAGCCTCCTGCTTGCGGTATGAACCGTCCTTGGCTGCGGAAAACAGACGGCCCAGTCCCTTCGAAGCGTATAGCGCGTTTACGGTCAGCCGCGTGCTGTCCGCCACCGGGTACAGGGAACAAGTGATGGTGATGGTTTCACTGCCGGTCTCGTGTGTTTCGGTCCAGGAGCGGTCCGGCACGTGGTCCGCGAAAAGCACCCGCACACCATCCTGCCCGGGAACCGCGGCGCGGGCCTTCTCGTCCACGCAGAACGCGTAGACCTCCTGACGTCCCCAGGGAATGAGGACGGTACTTTCAATCGTGATGGATCCCATGGTGCTGTTCCCGTAGTTCCCAGAGCCTGCCCAGCGCAGCGCCCAGAGCGTCATTTTCACACCGGGAACGCCCAGGCACAATCACCGCCGCACCCGCCCACTCCCGCCAGGCCCGTTAGGTGCTGCCGTGTATCGTCAGAAGTCAGGAACCTTTTTCGGTTCCGCTACAGGAGCAATCATGGCTGACAAGTCCCCGCGTCAAGCAGCATCCAAAAAAGCCGGCAAATCCATCAAGGAAAAGCGCGCCGACAAGAGGGCAGCCGCAGCGCCTTCCAGCTCCCTGGACACCACGTCCAAGACCGCCAAGAAAAAGTGAGTGGCCACCAGAGCCAGCTGACCCTGGGCGTACTGGCATCAACCCGCAAACCGGACGAACGCCGCCTCCCCATCCATCCCCTGCATTTCGAACGCATCGCCCCGGAACTGCGCCAGCGCATCATCCTGGAGCAGGGCTACGGCGAGCGCTTCGGCGTCTCGGACGGGCACCTCTCCACCCTCGTCGGCAGAGTAGCCACCAAGGAGGCGCTGCTGGCGGAGGCCGACGTCGTACTCCTGCCCAAACCGCAGCCGGAAGACCTTGCCGAACTGCGAGATGGGCAGGTCCTTTGGGGGTGGCCGCACTGCGTCCAGGACCGCGCCATCACGCAGCTGGCCATCGATAAGAAGCTCACCCTCATTGCCTTTGAAGCCATGAACCACTGGGCGAGCGACGGTGGCTTTGGCCTGCACGTGTTCCACAAGAACAACGAGCTGGCCGGATACTGTTCGGTGCTGCACGCTCTCTCGCTGACGGGCTCAACCGGTGACTACGGGCGCCGCCTCAGCGCCGTTGTGATCGGCTTCGGGGCTACTGCCCGCGGCGCCGTGACCGCGCTGAACGCGCACGGCATCCATGACGTCCAGGTGCTGACCAACCGCGGAGTCGCCGCGGTGGGCGCCCCGATCCATTCGGTCAACATCGTGCAGTTTGATCACGACGCCGAAGCCCCCTTCCTGAGCCAGGTCATCACCGAGCGTGGCCGGGTTCCGCTGGCACCGTTCCTGGCCGAAAGCGACATCGTGGTCAACTGCACGCTGCAGGACCCGAACAACCCGCTCACCTACCTGCGGACCGAGGACCTGGCAGCATTCAGCCCGGGCAGCCTGATCGTGGACGTTTCGTGCGATGAGGGCATGGGCTTCAGCTGGGCACGTTCCACCACGTTCGCCGAGCCGATGTTCACTATCGGCGACCACATCAACTACTACGCGGTGGACCACAGCCCGTCCTACCTCTGGAATTCCTCCAGCTGGGAAATCAGCCAGGCGCTCCTGCCGTTCCTGGAGACGATCATCGGCGGGCCGGAGGCATGGGATTCGAACGAGACCATCGCCCGGGCGATCGAAATCCGCGACGGTGAAGTCCGCAACCCGGACGTGCTGGAGTTCCAGCAGCGGCAGACCGAATACCCGCACCTGCCCGTTGAGGCTCCTACGGCGTAGGTCCTTGCAAGGTTCGGGCCGTTGACTGCCGGGTGCACAGGATCTACGCTCCCCCTGTGAAGCCGATCGGCCGCGGAAAGGTCCAGCCATGATTCTGCTCGCAGGCGGCACGGGAACCCTTGGCGGCGTCCTGGTTCAGGCGCTGCAGGCGGCAAGAATGCCGTTCCGGATCCTGACCCGGAGCAGCCACCGCGCGGCGCCACTGAGAGAGGCCGGGCTGGACGTCGCGATAGGGGATGCCGGGAACCCTGCGGACGTTACCCGCGCGCTGAGCGGCTGCACCGCCGTCGTCTCCGCCATCAGTGGTTTCGGCCCGCAATCCGGAAGCACACCGCCGGCCGTGGACCGCGACGGCAACATCAACCTGATGGAAGCCGCCGAGCGGGGCGGCGTCCGGCAGTTCATCCATTTCTCGATGCATGGGGCGTCTGCCTCACACCCCATGGAACTGGCGCGGATGAAGTACGCGGCGGAGCAACGGCTGATGGCCGGCAGCCTGGCGTGGACCATCATGCGTCCCACCACCATCCTGGAAACTTACGCCGCAATCATGGGTGAATCGCTTCGCAAGAGCGGCGTTGCTGTGGTTTTCGGGCGCGGAGACAAACCGGTCAACTTCGTCAGCGCCGTGGACCTGGCAGGCGCGGTAGTGCTGGCACTACGGGGCGGCCTGAAAAACCAGGCGGTGGACGTCGGCGGACCGGACAATATGCCGCTGAACGAGCTGGCAGGCCTCCTGATCGAACGCAACGGCCGCGGCCGGACAGTCCATGTTCCGCTTCCGCTGCTTCGGGCCGCCGCGGCGGGGGCCCGGTGGGTAGCGCCACCCTGGGGCCGCGTCCTGGGTGGAGCCGTCAATCTCGGGGCCGCCGACATGTCCTTCGATGCAGCCCCGGAACGCACCAGGCTGCCGGGAGTTCCGTACACGCCGGTCCGGGAAGCACTGGCTCTTCTGGACCGGTCCGCCTAGTCTGCCGCAGCCCTTCAGGCCGCGGCCACCCGGCTGACAATCCTCACCGGGTGGCGGCGGTCCTTGAGGTCCACCCGAAGCTTCAGCGCACCTTTCCGGGCCAGGACGACGCCGACGGTCACGGCGGCGAGCGCCGGCACCCCGCCGGACACCAGCAGTGCAACGTGCGGGTCAATGTGCTCGGCAATCCAGCCGAGCATGGGGCCGCCGATGGCCTGCCCGCCGATCAGCACCATGATGTACAGGCTCATCACGCGTCCCCGGATGCCCATGTTCGAGCTGATCTGGACCAGCTGGTTGGAGCCGGTCAGGAACATCAGGCACCAGAACCCGGACAGGACCATGACCACGCCGAACCAGAGCATGGACGGCGCCAGCGCCGCCAGGCACAGCATCAGGCCGTACATTCCGGCGCAGAACACCACGGAGCGGAGCCGCAGCTGCCGGCGGCGGGTTGATGCGACGGCACCGGCGAGGGCCCCGAGCGCCACCAGTGCGTTGAGCAGCCCGTAGCCGCCGGCACCGACGTCGAACACGTGGTCCGCGAAGGCGGCGAGCAGCACCGGCAGGCTCATGGCGAAGACGGCGATGAACCCGGCCATCAGCCAGGGCCAGTAAATGGTGGGTTTGCTGAGCGCGTACCGGAGCCCTTCCCGCAGCATGCCCTTCTTCTTGGGGGCCGGGGTGCTGACGAACAGCTGGTCCTTCCGCAGGAGCAGCAGCATGGTCACCGTGGAGCAGCACGCCAGCGCGTTCGCGGCGAAGGCCCAACCGGCACCAACGGCGGTAAGCAGTAGTCCGGCCAGTGCCGGGCCGATCAGCCCGCCCAGCTGGAAGGTGGTGGAGTTGACGCTGATGGCGTTGCGCAGGTACTTGGGACCCACAAGTTCGTTGACAAAAACCTGGCGCGCGGGCTGGTCCAGCACCGTGACCAGGCCCAGCACCAGCGCGATGACGTATACGTGCCACACCTGAATGGCGCCGGTGAGGGACAGCGTCGCGAGGGCTGCCGCGAGAATCGCCGCCAGGCTCTGGCACAGCATCAGGATCTTCCGCTTGGCGAACCGGTCGGCCATCATGCCGCCCCACGGCCCCAGCAGGAGTGACGGCATAAACTGCAGCGCCACGGTAATGCCCACGGCGGTGACGGAGCCGGAGAGTTCCAGCACCAGCCAGTCCTGCGCGATCCGCTGCATCCACAGGGCCACCACGGCCACAAAGTGACCGATCGCGAAGATGCGGAAATTGGGGACCTTCAGGGAGATAAAGGTGTGCCGCCAGGGAAGGTGTTCACTGACGACGGCGATGGGCTGGGTTCGGGCGGAGGCTGCGGTGGCGGAAGCGGAATCGATGACGGGCTGGCTGACGGTTGCCGACGTTGGCGGTGGGGGTGCCACGGATGTGTCCTCAGGGAAGCGGGCCGGTTGGGATGCTCCCACGCTAGGCTGGTTCCAAGTGATTATGTAGACCTATTGGGTCTATAACTACTATTACGAAACATAATGGCACGGGAGCCGGACCTGCGACGACAGGCAGTGGTAGCCAGAAGGAGTCCACCATGTTCGAACCAGCCCAGCTCCGTTCCTTCCTGGCCGTGGCCGAGACGTTGAGCTTTACCAAGGCGGCCGAGCGGCTGGGCCTGGCGCAGCCCACGGTCAGCCAGCACGTCCGCAAGCTGGAGACGGCGGCAAAGCGCATCCTCATCACCCGGGACACCCGCGATGTACGCCTGACGGACAACGGCGACGCCATGGCAGGCTTTGCCCGCAGCATCCTGTCGGCCCACGATGCTGCCACCCGCTACTTCTCCGGTTCTGCCATGCGCGGCCGGCTGCGTTTCGGCACGGCCGATGACCTGGCTATTACCGGACTCCCGCGGATCCTGCGTGAGTTCCGGCAGGTCTACCCCCAGATCAACCTTGAACTGACCGTGGGCCAGAGCGACCAGCTGTATAAGAAACTCAACGCGGGCCAACTGGACCTGGTTTTTGTCAAGTGGGTGGCCGGCGTGAAGGACGGCACGGTGGTCCAGCACGACACGTTCTCCTGGGTGGGGCTGGAGCAGACGTCCCTTATGCCCGGGGAGACGGTGCCGCTGATCGCCTACCCCTCCCCCAGCCTCAGCCGGAAACTGGCCATCGATGCGCTCGAATCCCGCGGGCGGACCTGGCGGATCACCTGCACCACCCGCCAGATCAGCGGCGTCCTGGCGGCACTCCGGGCCGGCATCGGCGTCGCCGTGATGCCCACTTCGCTGGTCCCCGACGACCTGAAAATCATCACACGCACGTTCGACCTGCCGCCAGTGGGTGACGTTGATTTCACCCTGATCCGCAACCCGCTGGCCAACGCCGAGGTGATCGATGCCCTGACGCAGGCCATTGTAGGACGGACGCTCAAGAAGTCCGCCTGACCACACCCACATTTCCTAAAAACCATTGAGAAAAAACCCGGCCTCCTCTATGCTGGTTTTTCCATGGGTCAAGCAGTGGCCGGTTCAACATTACGAGTGCGCCCGCGGCCCATGGGGCGGCCGCACTCGGGATAGGCAGCCAATGACGACAGCCGAGAACACCCATTTACACCCAGCATTTGCGCCCCGACATAACACCGTTCGCCCGCTGGTCACGCATCATTCCAGCTACGGCGCCGGCATCACCCACGCCGCCGAGTACGTAGGCAAGCCCACGTGCGACAAGTGCGGCACGGACGAATTTATCTACCTTGAGTCATATGTCCCTCCGGTTTACCGGCGTGACGGGGCGGTCAGGACCCTGGGCGAAGTCGCCTACACCTGCACCCGTTGCGAAGATTTCTCCGCCCACTCCGTTCCGACGTCGTGGACTCCCCCAGGCTGGTACTTGGGGTAACTTCCAACGGTCTCCGCCCGCCGCCTCCGTGCGGGCCATCCAACAACAACGAAAGTCCCGGCAGCCACCACGTGGCTCCCGGGACTTTTCGCGTTTAATGCTTGCTTTGGTCGACTAAATCAGCGAATCCGAGAGGTGGTTCGGGGTGCCGAACCGGTGGGCAGTGATGCTGATGGCCTGTTCGTGCAGGAACGGCAGCAGCTCAACCCGTCCGGCCTCCGTCACCGGGTGGGCGTAGACCGCCACGTCCGGGCGCCCGTCGATGGCTTCGGCGAGCGCGGTGGCGTCGCCGCCGATCAGGCGGATCCGCGCTCCGGACAGCTTGCCCGCCTTGGCGAGGCGGGCCGCTGAAGCCAGCCAGCCGGCGTCGGACTCCACCGTGACGGTGATGTCCAGGCCGGTGAGGACTGCACGCAGCTGGGCGGGAAGTTCGACGGCGGTGGATACCGTCAGGGCCGAACCTGCCTGGACGCCGGCGGCGACAGTCCGCGCCAGGTGAGCCACCGGGGCGCCTTCGGATAGGCGGATGGTGACGGGCAGCGGCCGGTAGCGGAAGATGTTGCGCTCCGCGCTCAGGCCGGACACGTCCTTGGCCGTGCCGAACTCATCGGCCCAGGCCTGGGCGTCGGACGCCAGGGCGCGCTGCAGCGACCCGAGTTCGCCCGGCTGCAGGGCGCTTGCGGCCGCGGCGGAGATCCGGCGGACGCCAGCGTTGGCGATCGGGGCATCAGCGGTGCTGGCCCTGCTGGTCCAGTCGCCGAGGCCGGCCAGGTAGTTCGGTCCGCCGGCCTTGGTGCCCGCTCCGACTGCCGACTTCTTCCAGCCGCCGAACGGCTGGCGCTGCACGATGGCCCCGGTGATGCCGCGGTTCACGTAGAGGTTGCCGGCCTGGATGGAGTCCAGCCAGATGCCGAGCTCGTCCGGGTTCAGCGAGTGCAGGCCGGCGGTGAGGCCGTACTCGATCTGGTTCTGGATGGCGATAGCCTCTTCGAGGGTTTCGGCGGTCATCACGCCCAGGACCGGTCCGAAGAATTCGGTGAGGTGGAAGTAGGATCCGCGGCGGACGCCGTGGCGCACGCCCGGGCTCCAGAGCCGGCCGGTTTCGTCAAGCTTGCGCGGTTCAACAGCCCAGGATTCCCCTTCGCCCAGGGTGGTGAGGGCGTTGAGAAGCTTGCCGTTGGCGGGCTCGATGATGGGGCCCATCTGGCTCGTGGGGTCCTGCGGGTAGCCCACCTTCAGGGAAGTGACGGCGTCGATCAGCTGGTTGTGGAACCGCTTGGACTTGGCCACCGAGCCCACCAGGATCACCAGAGAAGCGGCAGAGCACTTCTGGCCGGCGTGGCCGAACGCGGAGTACGCCACGTCCTTGGCGGCGAGGTCAAGGTCCGCACTGGGGGTGATGATGATGGCGTTTTTGCCGCTGGTCTCGGCCAGGAGCGGCAGGTCCCTGCGGAAGGAACGGAACAGCTCAGCGGTCTCGTAACCGCCGGTGAGGATCACTCGGTCCACCGCGGGGTGGGAGATCAGCTGCTGGCCGAGCTCACGCTCGCCCAGCTGAACCATCGTCAGCACGTCCTTCGGCACACCGGCTTCCCAGAGTGCCTCGATCATCACGGCGCCGCTGCGGCGGGCCTGCTTCGCGGGCTTGATCACGACGGCGGAGCCGGCGGCGAGTGCCGCGAGCGTGGACCCTGCCGGGATGGCGACCGGGAAGTTCCACGGCGGGGTCACGACGGTGAGTTTCGCTGGGACGAACGTGGCGCCGTCGACCTTTTCCAGCTTGCGCGCCGACTCGGCGTAGTAGTGCGCGAAGTCGACGGCTTCGCTGACCTCGGGATCGCCCTGGTCGATGGTCTTGCCGGTTTCACTGGCCATGACCTCAAGGAGATCGGCGCGGCGGGCTTCGAGGACGTCGCCGGCGCGGTGCAGGATCTCGGCGCGCTCGTCACCGGACAGCGCACCCCAGGCCTTGCCCTTTTCAACGGCGGTGTCGATGACCTTGTTCAGCGTGTCCGCGTCCGTGATGGTGGCGGCTTCCACGGCGGCGTTGCCCAGGGTGGACGTGGGGACGCGGTCCAGGATGGCGCGGCCCCACGCGCGGTTGGCGGGCAGGGAAGGATCGGTGTCCGGGGTGTCCTTGAAGGAATCGTGCGGCAGGGGCTGCGGCGGGAGGCTGCGGTTCTGCTGCCGGTTGGCCGCGGGGATCTCGTCGTCGAGCGTGTCGAGGGAGGCAAGGAAACGCTGCTTCTCACGCTCAAAGAGCGCCTCGTTCTCGCTGAGCTCAAACACCGCGGACATGAAGTTGTCCTGGCTGGCGCCCTCTTCGAGGCGGCGGATCAGGTAGGCGATGGCGACGTCGAACTCGGCCGGGTGCACCACGGGCGTGTAGAGCAGGAGGGAGCCAACGTCCTTCTTGACGGCTTCGGCCTGGCCCTGCGCCATGCCCAGCAGCATTTCGAACTCGATGCCGGCTTCCACGCCGCGCTGCTTGGCCAGGAGCCAGGCGAAGGCGATGTCGAAGAGGTTGTGGCCGGCCACGCCGATGCGGATGTTGTTGATCCGGTCCGGGTGGAGCGCGTAGTTGATGACGCGCTTGTAGTTGGTGTCCGAATCCTGCTTGGTGTGCCAGGTGGCGAGCGGCCAGTCGTGGAGGGAAGCTTCCACCTGTTCCATGGGCAGGTTGGCGCCCTTGACCACGCGGACCTTGATGGCGGCGCCGCCGTTGGCACGGCGTTCCGCGGCCCAGTCCTGGAGGCGGATCATGGCTGCGAGGGCGTCGGGGAGGTAGGCCTGCAGCACGATGCCGGCCTCGAGGTTCTTGAACTCGGGCTTGTCCAGGATCCGGGTGAAGACCGCGATGGTCATGTCCAGGTCCTTGTATTCCTCCATGTCCAGGTTGATGAACTTGGCCTTGTTCCCTGCATTGTTGCCGGCCCCGGCGAAGGATGCGGCACGGGTGAAGAGCGGGGTGAGCTTCTCGACGACGTGCTCCACTGCCTCGTCGAAGGCCCAGGCGGAGTGCGGGGCGACGGTGGAAGAGACCTTGATGGAGACGTAGTCCACGTCCGGGCGGGCCAGCAGGGTGTGGGTTCCCTCGAGCCGGCGGGAGGCCTCGTGCTCGCCCAGGACGGCTTCACCCAGGAGGTTGACGTTGAGCTTGACGCCGTCCTTGCGGATCTTGGCGATGGCCGGGCCCAGCTTGGCGTCGGTGGCATCCACGATCAGGTGGCCCACCATTTCGCGGAGCACCCGGCGGGCGATCGGGATGACAACCTGCGGCAGGACCGGTGCCATGGTGCCGCCGAGCTGCACTGCGCTGCGCATGTACCAGGGCAGGAAGGCCGGCACCTTGGGGGCGAGGGCGGCAAGGTTGCGGGCGGCGACGTTCAGGTCCTCGGGGCGGACCACGCCGTCGACGAACCCCACGGTGAAGTCGAGGCCGTTCGGGTCTTTCAGCACACCAGCAAGCTGCTCGGCCGAAGCGTCAACAGGAACTTTCGAGGCCTCGGTGAGCCAGCGGCGCACCAGGGTGATGGTTTCCGCCGCGAGGGCACGGGCCTGCGGGACGTCAGTTCGCCCGGAGATTTCCGTTGCAGTGTGAGTCATGATTGCTCGTTCTTTCCTTGGTGTGAAGGGGTCTTATTCACCAGTATGAGCTTGCAATCACTTAAGATAAAGCGATGTTTGCTAAGCAATACAGGTTAGAAAACCCAATGCTTTTCGGGGCACGACAAACCCCTAACCTCCCTAGTCCGGCCGCGCCCAGCCCCTTCCCCGCTGCACCCAACCATCCCCCGCAGACGATCTCTTGACTTAAGGCCGGAAAACGAAAAACGCCCTCTCACTTCCCGAAGAAAGTGAGAGGGCGTCCATGGGTGGGAGGGCGGGGTCAGGCGAGGGGGCGGTGCATCTCCACAATCTCCTCGTGGCGCGGGCTGTTGGGGTTCATCAGGGAGTGCTTCTTGCCGTAGAAGAAGTAGATGGCCAGGCCAATCACGAGCCACACACCGAACCGCGCCCAGGTCTCCCAGTGCAGCTGCAGCATCAGGAATCCTGAAGCCAGCACGCCGAAGGCCGGAATGAACGGCATCAGCGGCAGGCGGAAGGTGCGCGGGGCGTCGGGCTTTTTGTAGCGGAAGACAATCACGGAGAAACAGACGACGACGAACGCGGCGAGGATGCCGATGTTGGTGAGGTCCGCGACGGCCTTGATCGGGAACACCCCGGCCAGCAGGGCGGAGGCGACGCCGGCAATCCAGGTGACGCGCTGCGGGGTGCCGTGGCGGTCCGTCTTGGCAAACCAGCCCGGCAGCAGGCCGTCGCGGCTCATCGAGAACCAGACCCGGGTGACGCCCAGGAGGAAGGTCAGCATCACCGTGAGGATGGACAGGACGGCGAACACCGAAATGATCGTCGCGATAACGGGCAGGCCCACTCCGGTGAAGGCTGAGGCGAAGCCCGCCTTGGGGTCGATGTCCTTGTAGTTCTGCATGCCGGTAAGGACCAGAGTGGCCGCAACATAGAGCAGCATGGCGATGATCAGGGAAAGAATAATGGCCTTCGGCATGTGCTTCTTGCCATCGGTGGCTTCCTCCGCCGCGGTACTCATGGCGTCGTAGCCGAACACTGCGAAGAAGACGGTGGCGGCGCCGGCAAGGACGGGCCCGAACCCGCTGGGCATAAACGGGTTGTAGTTGTTGGTGTCGATATAGAAGACGCCCAACCCAATGATGAACAGGATCAGGAGCACCTTGATGGCGACGGCCACGAGTTCAAACCGGCCGAAAGCCTTGGTCCCGCGGGACAGGATCCACGTCACGATAAGGCAGACGACGATGGCGGGGATGTTGACGATGCCGCCGGTGCCCTCATCCGGGGTGGAGGTCATCCAGACGGGCATGTGGATGCCCAGTCCGGAGAGGAACGCGTCGAAATAGCCTGAGATGCCGATGGCCACCACGGCAACAATGGCTATGTATTCGAGCAGCAGGTCCCAGCCGATAAACCAGCCGATCACCTCGCCCAGCGCCACGTAGCCATAGGTGTAGGCCGAGCCTGCGCGCGGAATCATGCCCGCAAACTCAGCATAGGAAAGCGCAGCCGCGGCCGACGCCAGGCCGGCCACCAGGAACGAAATCAGCACCGCGGGCCCCACACCCGGTGTGTCTTCGCTGCCTGCTGCCACCAGCCCGGCGAGGGAGAAGATGCCGACGCCGATAATGCCGCCGACGCCGATGGCCGTCAACTGCCAGAGTCCGAGGGATTTGAACAGCCCGCTGTGCTTGTTTTCTTCTTCGATGTCATCGATGGGCTTGCGCCGCATTATCGACTGGGTCATGTCTCTAGTGGTCATGAGGAACTCCTGCGTGGGATGCGGCCCCATCGCGGCGCCCCCACTCAAGGGGTTGTGACGGGGATAACTCAGGTACACCAGTATGCAAGCGTGGTTGCATTAGATAAAGTGACTACTTCTAACCAATATTCATTAGATTCATCAAGGAATGTGGCCATGCTCGATGTCCGGCGCCTCAGGCTGCTCCGTGAACTGAAAATCCGGGGCACACTGGCGGAGGTGGCGGAGGCGCTGCAGTACAGTCCGTCCTCGGTATCGCAGCAACTCGCCCTGCTCGAAAAAGAGGTGGGCGTGGAGCTCCTCCGGAAAACCGGGCGACGGGTGCAGCTGACACCGCAGGCCGAGGTTCTGGTGGCACACACCGCGCAACTGCTCGAAACCATGGAACAGGCTGAAGCGGATCTGGCGGCGTCGCTGACCACAGTCACAGGAACCGTGCGGATCGCCGTCTTCCAGTCCGCAGCGCTTGCCCTCATGCCGGACACGCTCACGCGCATGAGAAACGCCTACCCCGAGGTGCGGATCGAGATGACCCAGCGCGAACCGGAGACAGCCCTCCACGAAACGTGGGCCCGCGACTTCGACCTGGTGATTGCCGAGCAGTATCCGGGCCACGCCGCCCCGCGATACCCGGAACTGGACCGCATCAAACTGACCACCGACGCCATCCGGCTCGCCGTTCCGCCAGCGTCCGACGGCGGGCCCGCCATCCGTTCGCTCGAAAACACTGCGATGCTCCCGTGGGTCATGGAGCCGCGGGGTGCGGCCTCCCGGCACTGGGCGGAACAGGCCTGCCGCAGTGCGGGATTCGAGCCCGATGTGCGCTTCGAAACAGCCGATCTCCAGGCCCAGATCCGGCTGATCGAGTCCGGTAATGCCGTGGCGCTGATGCCCGACCTCGTCTGGACCGGCCGCGGGACCACCGCCCAGCTGCTGGACCTGCCCGGGAACCCGCACCGCACGGTATTCACGTCGGTGCGCCGCTCCAGCGCCCAGCGGCCCGCCATCCTGGCTGCCCGCGAGACGCTCGCCGCCACAGCCGCGTCCGTAACAAGCGACGCGCCAGGGGCCGGCGGCCCCGGCCGGCCGCCGTCGTAGTGTTCAGTGCATCACAGCGCAAACCGGGGGCCGACGCTAGACTGGGCACGTTATGAATCGAACAATGTTCAAGTCCAAAATCCACCGGGCCACCGTCACGCACGCCGACCTCCACTACGTAGGTTCGGTCACCGTCGACCTGGACCTCCTCGATGCTGCCGACATCCTTCCCGGCGAGCTCGTTGCCATCGTGGACGTGACCAACGGCGCGCGCCTGGAAACCTACACCATCGCGGGCGAGCGCGGCTCGGGCGTGATCGGCATCAATGGGGCGGCTGCGCACCTGATGCACGAGAATGACATCGTCATCCTGATCACGTATGCCCAGATGACCACGGAAGAGGCTGCGGCCTACGATCCGAAGGTTGTCCACGTGGACAGGGACAACAAGATCGTCCAGATCGGAAACGACCCGGCGGAGGGCCACACACCGGGCCTGATGCGCCCGCCGTTCGCACTCAATAACGCCGTCCTGTAGCCGGAGCGTGAGTCCCGGCGCACCCCGCCTGCGCACCCTCGGAGGCTGTCAGTGGTAGGCGTGCTGCAGGGCTTTTTCGTGGTCTGGGCCATCATCATGGTGGGCTGGTTTGTGGGCCGGCAAAAGATCCTGGGCGAGAACGCCCGCCAGGTCCTCAGCGCCCTCACCTTCTTCGTCGCCAGCCCGGCCCTCCTGTTCGAGACCCTGAGCAAGGCAGAGCTGCGGGAAGTCTTCGCCGAACCCCTCCTGGTCACCGCGGTGGCGGCCATCGCCAGCGCCCTGATGTTCTTCAGCATCGTAAAGTTCGTCCTCAAGCGTGCCTTGCCGGAGGCGCTGATGTCCTCAATGGCCGCGTCCCTGGCGAACTCCGCCAACCTGGGCATCCCCATCGCGGTCTATGTCCTGGGCGATGCCAGCTACGTGGCCCCGCTGCTCATTTTCCAGCTGGCGTTCTTCTCCCCGCTCTTCCTGATGATCCTGGACGCGAGCACCAGTACGCACCGCACTACCCCCGTGCGATTTGTCCTCATGATTCTCCGGAACCCGATGATTGTGGGATCCGCGCTGGGCCTGCTGGTGGCCGGACTGGACTGGCAGGTGCCGGAGCTGGTCCTGGAGCCCATCCACCTGATCGGCGGCGCGGCCATCCCGGCCATGCTGATCGCGTTCGGCATGAGCCTCAATGGCAGCAGGCCGCTGCAGGCCGCCACCGCGAGACGGTTGGACACCCTCTTGGCCAGTGCCTTCAAACTTGTTATCCAGCCGGCCATTGCGTACCTTTTCGCCCGTTTTGCGCTGGGCATGGAAGGCCAGGCCCTGTTCGCGGTGGTGGTGGTTTCGTCCCTCCCCACGGCGCAGAACGTATTTGTTGCCGCCAGCCGCTACTCCACGGGCCTCACCGTTGCCAAGGACACCGTGCTGATTACCACTGTGGTGGCCGTACCCGCCATGATCGGCGTGGCACTGCTGCTGAACTGACCGAGACCTGAGGAGCCACATGAAATCAATCCTGGACACTGTTGTGATCGGCGGCGGAGCAATGGGCTCCGCCGCCGCCTGGGCCTTGGCCCGCCGCGGCCGGCAGGTCACTCTGCTGGAACAGTTCGGGCCGGGCCACCGCATCGGTGCTTCACACGGCAGCACCAGGAACCTGAATCCGGGCTACGACCGGCCGGAGTACGTGGCCATGCTGGCCGAGGGGCTCGCCCTCTGGGAGGAACTCGAGCAGGACAGCGGCGAACGGCTGCTCACCCGCACTGGGATCGTCAACCACGGTCCTGATCCGAGGTTCAAGCTGGTTCAGGCCGCGCTGACCGAGGCAGGCATCCGGGCAGAGTTCCTGCGCCCGGACGAGGCGGCCGAACGGTGGAGCGGCATCCGGTTCGACCAGCAGGTGCTCTACATGCCCGACGGCGGCCAGCTGAATCCGGAGGCCGCACTCCCCGCCTTCCAGCGGCTCGCCGCTGCCCGCGGCGCCGAGATCCGGCACCACACCAAAGTGGTGGACCTGGAAATCATGGACGACGGCGTCCGGCTCACGTTAGAGTCAGGCGGCGCGGAGGCCGGCGGCGCCGGCGGAACGGGCAGGACAGAGGTGGTCACCGCAGCACAGGCAGTAGTGACGGCCGGCGGCTGGACGGAGAAACTCCTGTCCGGAGCGGCCAGAAGCGGGATGCTGAGGATTCCCCGGCTCAGGGTCACGCAGGAACAGCCGGCGCATTTCCGCGTAGCAGACCAGGGCGCTGTGTGGCCCGGCTTCAACCACATGCCGGGCACCGGCCCGGCCTACAAGGACTGGTATTCACCGGTCTACGGGATGCAGACGCCCGGCGAAGGCATCAAGGCCGGCTGGCACGGCGTCGGCCCGGAAGTGGACCCGGACAAGCGGTCCTTCCTCCCGGAACCGGTCCAGCTCGCGGCGCTGCAGGACTACGCCCGGACTTGGCTGCCGGGTGTGGACGCCGATTCGTTCGAGGCCATCAGCTGCACGTACACCACCACACCGGACGAGGACTTCATCCTTGACCGGATCGGTCCGGTGGTCATCGGTGCCGGCTTCTCGGGGCATGGCTTCAAGTTCACCCCGGTGGTGGGGCGGATCCTCGCGGACCTGGCCACCGGGACCAGGCCCGCGCCGCAGATCTTCTCAGCCACCCGCTAGCCGCCGACCCGCGGGCTACAGAGCCGCTGGCCACAGCCCGGCGGCTACGACGCCCGCGCCTCCGGCCTGTGCCGGTCCAGGATCCGGGCGCACCTGATGAAGCCCAGGTGGGAGTAGGCCTGCGGGTGGTTTCCGAGGTGGGTTTCGGTGCTGGGATCGTACTCCTCCGGCAGCAGCCCGGTGGGCCCAAACAGGTTCACCAGCTGGTCGAACAGGTCCCAGGCCTCCTCGATCCTGCCCACCGCAACGTACGCCTCAATAAGCCAGGTGGTGCAGATGTGGAAGCCGCCCTCTAAACCCGGCAGGCCGTCGTCGTACCTGTACCGGAACACTGTTGGTCCCACGCGGAGCTCACGTTCCACGGCCGTAACGGTGTCCAGGAAGCGCTGATCGTTGACGTCCAGCAGGCCGGACAGCCCGATGTGCAGGACGGCGGCGTCCAGATCGGGGCTGTCGTAGGCAACGGTGTAGGAGCGCGCCGTGTCGTCCCAGCCCTCGCGCAGGACCTCCTCCCGGATGATGTGGGCCGTGGGTTCCCAGGCGGGCTCGGGCGCCTTGCCGTGCCGGGCG
Source organism: Pseudarthrobacter sulfonivorans (assembly GCF_031454915.1). Taxonomy (GTDB): domain Bacteria; phylum Actinomycetota; class Actinomycetes; order Actinomycetales; family Micrococcaceae; genus Arthrobacter; species Arthrobacter sulfonivorans_C. The sequence goes on from NZ_JAVDRS010000007.1 coordinate 228,421, forward strand.
GCAGTCCGGAGCGCCCGGTCCAGCGTCACCCAGCACATCACTTTGCTGTACACATGGTGCCGGGGCGCGCGCCGGGCTTCCCAGATGCCGTGGTCGGCCTCATGCCAGCGGGCCAGCACGGCGGAAGCCATCTTCACCATCAGGTCCCAGTGATCATCGGCCAGCGTGCCGTGCCGTTCGCTGAGGGCGTCGATAAGTTCGGCGACGGGACCGAAGACGTCCAATTGGACCTGGTGGTCAGCGGCGTTTCCGATCCGGACCGGGCGGGAGCCGGCATAACCGGGAAGGCTGTCGATGATGGCTTCGGTGGACAGCTGGGCCCCCGTGACGGAGTACAGCGGGTGCAGCCACTCCGGGCCCGGTGCATGCTCCAGGATCCGTCCCAGCCAACTAAGGAACCCGGCCGCTTCGGCCGTGGAGCCGAGGTCCACCAGCGCGTTCACCGTCATGGAGCCGTCCCGCAGCCAGCAGTACCGGTAGTCCCAGTTCCTTGTCCCGCCGATCCCTTCGGGCAGGGAGGTGGTGGGGGCCGCCAGCACAGCGCCCGTTGGCTCATGCACCAGGGCACGGAGCACCAGGGCGGACCGGCGGACCAGTGACGGCTTCACGGACGGCAGCTCCAGTTCCTGCACCCAGCGGCGGGAGTGATGGGCCACTCCCGCCCGCCTGTCGGTCTCCCCGCCGGGGTCCGCCGCCTGCGGTTCGGTGTCGCCGCAGCGAAGATTGAGGACCACCGGACCGTCCTGCAGGTTGACGGCGGCGGTGGCCGTCGCATGGCGGCCGTCCGAGGTGATGTGGAAGCTGGCGCCCGGGGCGAACAGGATGATGGGATCGGACGTGCCCACCACATGCAGTTCGTCGCCGCGGGCCTCCATGCTGAACGGGGCGTTGGCGTAGTCCGGCCGGGGCGCAAAGACGACCCTGGCGGCGCCGGTGCCGGAGAGCACCCGGACCAGGCTGGTGATGCCTTCTGGGGCCGGCTCCAGGTAGTCCGTCACGGTCACGTCCGCCCACCGCGTCTCCACAATCATGGTGCTGTCCACGTAGCGCTGGCCCAGGACCTGCGAGGGCTTGACCGGTTCCACGGAGAAGTGCCCGGCGGCGTCCCCGCCGAGGATGTGGGCGAACAGCGAGCCGGAATCCGGCAGCGGGTGGCTCATCCAGCAGATCTTGGCATCCGGGGTGACCAGCGCGGTGGAGCTTCCGTTGCCGATCATCGAATGCCGCTCGAGTCCCACGGCGTCCTCGCCGAAGAGCCAGGCCCGCCGGAGTTCGAAGAGGATGGCGAGCACCCGTGCGAACGATTCCGGGTCCCGCAGCCGGTGTGCGGCGCCAGTGTCCCCCGGCCCCACGTGCAAGCCGAGATCCGGGCCGCGGAGCGTGGCGATGGCCAGTTCATCGCTGTAGGCGTCCCCTGCGTACAGGGCAGCACTGGCGCCCAGCCTCGACCGCAGGCTCTCCAGGGCCTCAGCCTTGGACGGTTCCACTACGGAGAGGTCCAGCACGGACCCGTCAACAATGAAGAACAGGCCGTGGGCGCGGGCTATCTCCCGCGCCGTTTCAGTCACGGCCACTGCGACTTCCGGCGTGGCCGGCCGGGTATGCACCGACACCGCTACGGGCTTGCGCTCAATCCAGATGCCCTGCTGGAATCCCACGGCCTCGGACAGCGCCGTGCTGACTTTCTGGAGTGTGGCTTCAGTGGCCAGGGACTGCATGTGGGCGAAACCCATGTCCAGTTCGGCGCCGTGCGAGCCGATCAGATGCACCTCGGCGGGAAGGCGGGACACTGCGGCCAGGTCGCGCAGCGAGCGCCCGGAGATAACGGCCGCATGAGTGTTGGGGAGGGCGGCCAAGGCACGGAGTGCGATCGCCGCGCTGCCCAGCGGCAAGGTTTCTGTGGAGACTCCTTCGGCGTCGCACAGGGTTCCGCCGTAATTGCAGGCCACCACCAGCCCGGGAACCCGGGCCAGGACCTTGAGTTCCGCCAGCAGCGTGGGAGTGAACCCTTCGTCTGCGGCATCGGACTGGACGAACGCACGCAGCAGGCCCAGGGGGAGCGACTTGGTCAGGAGCGCTGAATCCGCCACGCTCTGGTTGAACGGAGTAGGCATTTGCATAACCCTTCGAGCAGAAAACGGCCCGGCACTCAACCGCTCCCTTCATTTTCCGGTGCCGCGGTTTCCCCCAAAAGTCCCTTATATTGCGGTTGCGTAAAGTCCGGCGGCGGTGCCCGCCCCAATCGCTGGCCACGTTCGGCACAATTCCGGAGATCTCGTCGTCGGGATCGTTCACCGGCACTGGTCCACTCCGGCGCCACAATCGGGTCTTAGCATTCTCGACAGGCCGCCCGCCGCCATAGACTCGGAGCATGCCAATCTCGCGTCTTGACCCAGGTATCCACACCCAGCCGTCCGCCCTCAAGCAGCACGGGGCCGAACTGTGAGCGGCGGTCTCGTCGCCCTGCTGGACGACGTCGCAGCCCTGGCCCGCATAGCGGCAGCCTCGGTGGACGATGTCGCGGCCGGTGCCGCCAAGGCGGGGGTCAAGGCCGCCGGTGTGGTGATCGACGACGCCGCTGTCACCCCGCAATACGTTTCCGGGGCGGACCCGTCCCGCGAACTGCCGATGATCAAGAAGATCTTCTGGGGCTCTCTCCGCAACAAGCTGCTGATCATCCTGCCGGCACTGCTGCTCGTCAGCGCCTTCGTCCCGTGGGCCATCCCGTTCATCCTCATGCTGGGCGGCACCTACCTCTGCTACGAGGGTGCTGAGAAGGTCTGGCACAAGCTCCGCGGCCACCACACCGCGGAGGAAGATGCGCCGGCCGTTGAACGCGGTCCGGAGGCCGAGGCCAAGGTCATCAAGGGCGCCATCACCACGGACTTCATCCTTTCCTGCGAGATCATGGTCATCTCCATGAACGAGGTGGCCCAGGATTCTTTGTTGTCCCGGGCGATTATCCTGGTCGTCGTGGCCCTGGTGATCACGGTGGCCGTCTACGGTGCCGTCGCACTCATCGTCAAGATGGACGACATCGGGATGCACCTGGCCGCTAAAGATTCCCCCGGCTCCCAGCGCATCGGCGAGCTGCTCGTCAAGGGCATGCCCGCCGTGCTGGCCGCCATCACTTTTGTGGGGACAATCGCCATGCTTTGGGTGGGTGGCCACATCATGCTGCAGGGTGCACACGACCTCGGCTGGCACGCGCCCTATGACCTGGTCCATGTCCTCGAGCACCCCTTCGCGGGGATCGCGGTGGTGGGCGGCTTCCTGGCCTGGCTCGTGAACACCCTGTGCTCGGCCGTCCTGGGGCTCGCCTGGGGCCTCGCGGTCATGGCCGTCGTGGGCCCGCTGCTGAAAGTGCTGCCGTTCGGCAAAAAGAACAGCGGCCACGAAGAGGACGGCGTCCATGCCACAGGCGCCGACCATCAGTCGACGAAACATAACGTCGACCCCTCCCCCTAGCTCCTACCCGCCGCAAATCGCGTCACTCTGGGTACGCTTTTGAAGCACGACGACGGCGGCGCCCGCCGCGTGTTTCCGGGGAACCCGCCGTCGTGCTTTGCCAAAAGGTGCGTGGCGTGACGCTTGGGGGCTGTGCTGCCCGGCGAGTACTAGACCCGGGCGAGCCCGGCAACCTCCGCCAGGAGTTCAACCGAACGGATCCGGGCGTCGGTGCCGGTGTTCTGGTGCGCCACGATAAGTTCGTCGGCGTCGGAGTGCTTCGCGAACCCGTCAAGGTAGTCGATCACCGCGTCCGGAGTGCCGACGGCCGAGTACTTCATCATTTGCGAGACGTGCTGGCCTTGCGGGGAGTCCAGGACCATGTCCGCTTCATCGTCGGTGAACTCGCGGCCGCCGCCGAAGAACAGCCCCACCCGGGCGCGCAGCGTCGCGCGGAAAGCTGCCTGCGCCTCAGCGGCGGTGTCGGCGGCGATCACGTTGACGCCGGCGATCACGTGCGGAGCATCCAGCTGGGCGGAGGGCTTGAATTCGCGGCGGTACAGTGCCACGGCGTCCTGCAGGGCGTTGGGGGCAAAGTGCGAGGCGAACGCGTACGGCAGGCCCAACTGGGCGGCGAGGCGCGCGCCGAACAGCGAGGACCCGAGGATGTACAGCGGCACGTTGGTGCCCTTACCGGGAGTGGCCTCGACCCCTTGGATCCGGGTGGGTCCGGTGAGGTAGCCCTGCAGTTCCAGGACGTCCTGTGGGAAGCTCTCTGCTGACATCGGGTCGCGGCGCAGGGCGCGCATGGTGTTCTGGTCGCTGCCCGGCGCGCGGCCCAGGCCCAGGTCGATGCGCCCCGGGTGGAGCGTCTCCAGCGTGCCGAACTGCTCGGCGATGGTCAGCGGCGAGTGGTTGGGCAGCATGATCCCGCCTGCGCCGAGCCTGATGGTGCTGGTGTGCGCGGCAACGTGGGCGATCAGCACGCTGGTGGCGGACGAGGCGATGGCGGACATGTTGTGGTGCTCGGCGTACCAGATCCGCCGGTAGCCGAGCTCCTCTGCCCGCTGCGCCATCGCCACGCTGCCCGCGAAACTCTCCGCCGCCGTCTGGCCCTTGCCAATGGTTGCCAGGTCAAGAATGGAGAGGGGAAGCGTCACGTCGGTGCCGGCCTTTCAAATACGTTGCGTAGGGGTGGGCGCGCCGGGTCGCGGCGGGCACACTGTGGACAACCACGGCGCCGCCCGGGATATTTCTGCGGTGCACGTTGCCCCGCTCACGTGTCGTCAGTGTTTGGCGGCATCCGGACGAACGAGAGGGGCCCGGCCTGGTGGACTGATCCACCCGCCGGGCCCCTCCCTTTCCTGACGCCCTTCGTCGCGCGCCCGGAGTCCAGGTCAGGCGACGCATCCGCCCAGCAAGATCGATCCGTCAAGAGTCCCGATCTGGTTCTGGACTGATCTGAGCTCGGCCTCGAGGCCGCTGACCAGCGCCTTCTGGGCAGCGACGGCGTCCTTGTTCGGCTTCTTTAGGGCCTGCAGATCCCGGAGCACTTTTTGCGCGGCCGTGACCTTCGCATCCAGTGTGGACACCTGCTGCTGCAGGGCTGCCAGCGAGGCTTCAGCGGCACTGATCTCACCGTTGAGCCTGTCAAGCTCCGACAGGAGCGGCGCCACCCGGCCCTGCAGGCCCAGGACCTCGGCTTCCTTGGCCGTGATCTGCTGATTCTTGGTGCCGAGCTGGGTTACCAGATTGTCAGAGAGCTGGTTCAAGACGGAGATTTCAGCGGTCTTCGTGGCAACTGCCCCGTTGGCTGAGGCCACAGCGCCCTCAAGGCCAGGCAGTTCACCCTTCAAGCCTTCGAGCTCGGCCTGCTTCTCCACTACCGCCTTATCGGCAGCGGCCTGTGCATCTTGGGCATCGGTCAGGGTGGTCTTCAGCGTCGCCAAGAGTTCCCGCTGGCCTGCGATGGCCGTGTTCGCAGCTTCCACGTCATCCTCCAGGCCGGGCAGAGCTTCTGCGAGGTCAGCTACCACCACCTCCTGTGCTGCCACAGCACTGGCGGCAGTTGCGGCGGCGTCCGCAAGACCGGTCAACTGGCCCTGCAGTTCGGTCAATTCGTCCTGCTTGGCCTCGACCGCGCCATACGCCGTCTTTGCAGCCGCCTGAAGCGCCGGCACCTGGGCTTTCAAGGCCGCAATGTCCCCTTCCTTGGCCGTGACGGCGGCATTCGCCGCGTCCAGCGCTGCCTGCAGCGGTACTGCCTGCAACTGGAGCGCGCTGCTTTCGGCCTGCCTGCTCTGAAGCTGTGTGTTCAACGTGGCGACTTGGCCGTTGAGTGTGGTCAGGTCGCCGCTCAAGCCAGCGATCAGGCTGTCCTTGTCTGCAATCTGCCCGTTGACGGTAGCCAGTTCAGCCTGCGCTTCACTTCGATCGACAATGAGCTCAAGCTTCTTCTTGGCGTTGGAAGTCTCGGGGTATTTGTTGATGTCGATCGTGTACTGGGCGATAGCGGCCGCAAGCGACGCCTTGGTGCCCAGCAAGGTGGTCAACCCGGCCTGCTCCTGGGCCAGCTGGGTCTGCTTGGCGGCGATTGACGTGTTCTTCGCGGCGATCTGGGCTGTCAGCGATCCAACCGCAGCTTCCGCGGACGCGATATTCGCGGCATTGGCTTTCACAGCCGCGTCAGCCGTTGCGGCAGTTCCCCGCAGCGTGGTGAGTTCTCCCTGGGCCACGGAGATTTTGGCATTCTGCTCGCTCAGGGCAGTGGCGGCACTGGTTGCGGTTGCCTGCAGAGTGGCCAGCTGACCCTCGGCAGTGCTGATCTGCGCCTTCTTGGTTGCCACGGCACCGTCCGCAACCGCTGCATCTTCCTGAAGACTGACCAGCAATGCGCGGGCCGCGGCCACCGTAGCCTGCTGCTCCTGCAAGGCGGTTTCGGCGGCAGTTCCCGCGTCTTCCAGCAGTGTCAGCTCTGCCTCGGCCTCGCTCACGGCCTCGGCTGCAGTGCTGACGGCGGCCGCCGCCTGATCCGCCTCCACCGTCAGGGTTCCGAGCTGGGTCTCGGCGGCCAGGATCTGGGCTTCCTTGGCGGAAAGGTCTGCAGCGGCCTGGGCGGCGGCCTGCTGCAAGGTGGTGAGCTGGGTTTGGGCGACGGCAATGGCTTCGTCATTCGCCTCAATCTGCCTGTCGAGTTCATCCGCCTGCGCCTGGAGGTCAGCGGACTCGGACCCGGCAACAGCCAATTCGTCCTGAAGTGGCGTCAACTTGTCTTCGGCGCTGGACCTGTCAGCCTGCAGTTGGGTGAGCTCTGACCGCACTTCTTCAACAGCCGATTTAGCCGCCGTCAGTTGCAGTGTGACTGCATCGAACTCCTCCTGCGCGGCCTCCGCGGCCAGGATCACCTTCTGCTCCTCGGCCGCCAACTCGGCCAGCATCCTGTCTGCCTCGGAAACCTGCGCTTTCAGAGTCTCTGCAGACCCCTCGAGCGCAGTGCGCTGGGCCCGCAGGACAGCGATGGCGTCAGCGTTCTTCTTTGCCGCAGCCTTCAGCAGGTTCTCCTGGACGAAGCCCCGGTGCGCCTGTTGGTTGACCACGCCGCTGCAGACACCGCTGACGGACCCCGGAGCGGCGGTGGCCGGCATGGCAAAAACAAGCGTGCTGGTCAGCAGGCCGGGCAGGACCACCGCAGCGGCAAGGCGACGGGCAAGGACGGACTTCGACGGGGCAGTCGGCATACTAACTCCTAGTGTGACCTGGGGTGCGGCCGGCGCTGGACGCAACGTAGTCCCACCGTAGAGCGGACATTCTCCGGGCACACGCGTAATCCACACCTGTCTTTCAGGGCCGGGTACTCGCAATCCGCAGCGCTTACCGGCCACTACCTGCTTTCCGCGGGCAGGGCCGCGGACGCACCGGGTGAGTACCCGCTGCGCCCGTCACAGGGCTGCTGTTTGTTACCGCCGGGGACTCCCGGTTAACTGCCGTTACCCTTCGTATCGCACCGTTTCGGCGGGCTTTGATCGCATGCCCGGGCTCCCGGATAGTTGCAGCCACAAGCGTAAATTCCGCTGCATCGTTATCAACATCCGAGGAGCAATCATGGTCGGGATCAAGGCAAAACAGGCTGCAGGGGCAGCCCTCGCACTCACGTCACTGCTGGCGCTGGCAGCCTGCTCGGACCCGGGCGCGACGGCGGCGGCAGCACCGTCGTCGGCCTCCACCGCCGACGCGAACGGCAAGACGTTCAACCTGGCTCCGGAGCAGGACCGCGTCAAAGTGACCGTGGATGCCGAGGCTGCCGCGCTGGTCCCCGCTGCCATTAAGGCAGACGGCAAGCTCACCGTGGTCACTACCGGCGGTACCGCACCGCTGAGCCTGTTCGCCACGGACAATAAGACGCTCATCGGCAGCGAAGTGGACATCGCCTACGCGGTGGGAGAAACCTTGGGGCTGAAGGTCGAGGTCCTCCCCGTTGCATGGGCGGACTGGCCGCTGGGCGTCGAGTCCGGCAAGTACGAGGCCGTCCTGTCCAATGTCACCGTCACGGAGGCCCGCAAGGAGAAATTCGATTTCGCCACGTACCGCAACGACCTCCTGGGCTTCTATGCCAAGACAGACTCATCCATTGGCGAGATCAAGGAAGCCAAGGACGTCGCCGGCAAACGCATCATCGTCGGCTCGGGCACCAACCAGGAAGCGATCCTGGTGCGCTGGGACGAAGAGAACAAGGCCAAAGGCCTCGCTCCGGTTGAGTTCCAGTATTACGACGACGACTCCGCCTCCACGCTGGCGCTCCAGTCCGGCCGTGCGGACCTGACGTTCGGCCCCAACGCCGGCGCAGCGTACAAGGCCGCCAAGGACGGCAAGACCAAGGAAGTGGGCACCCTGAACGGCGGCTGGCCGCTGACGGCCGAAATCGCCTTCACCACCCAGAAAGGCAACGGCCTCGCAGTGGCAGCCCAGGCAGCGCTGAACACGATCATCGAGGACGGCAGCTACGCCGAAATCCTGGACCGCTGGGGCCTGACATCGGAGGCAATCCAGAAGTCCGAACTGAACCCGCCGGGCCTTCCCAAGACGTAGGGGACCTGCCGACGAACGAATCCCCGCCTAGCTTCAACGAGACGGGGATTCATTCGTATTTCCCAGCCAGTAGACAACGAGTCGTTGAGCGTCCAGGCCGCGGCCTTCGTCCGCGTGTTCTTGAAAGTGCACTCACGGCGGGTTTGGCAATAGTCTGGCCAGATGGGGACAAATACCGTGAACTCCGGCGAACAGATCGACAGGCAGTCCCGCATTCTCGAAGCGGCACTGGAATTGCTGTCCCGGCACGGTATTTCAGGCGTGAGCATGCGCGCCGTGGCTCGCGAAGCCGGCGTCGCCCTGGGCCTGGTGAATTACTACTACGACGACAAGACGAGCCTGATCCGGGCAGCCCTGCACCGGGTGGACGAGCACGACCTCCAACTGGTGGCCCAAGACTCATCGCTGGCCCCGGACGAACAGCTCCGCAAGGCCCTGCGGCGGGTCGCGGGCGCGGACCTGCTGACTACGCGGTACCTGTCCCTGCGCCTGCACTTGTGGGCCCTCGCCCAGGCCGACGAAGGCTATGCCGAGATCAATGCTGCTGCCTTCGACCGGTATCTCGACGGGGTCGCCGCACTCGTGTCCAACGCCAAAACCGAGCTCTCCTGGGAGGAGTGCCGGGAACGGGCAGCCGACATTGTGGTTATCCAGAACGGCATGTGGCTGACGTCCCTTCTTGGCGTGGACAACGCCTCCATCCAGCGCAGTATCGCCCGCACGGAGGAAATCGCCTTCGCCCCCGCCCCCCCAGCGGTAACAGCGCAACAATAGCCAGGACGTCGGTCTTCAGGCGCACTAAAGCACACACCACCGGGCAGCAGCAGCACCCGCAACTTTGAACGAGTGTTCAAAAATGCATTGAACAGTCGTTCAATGTGCACTATTCTCCTTGGTATGACTTACGCCACACCACCCCATGACGAAGCATCCACCCTTTTCATTAACGGCTCGTGGGAGCCGGCCGCGTCCGGCGCCGTGCGCCAGATCCGCAATCCCGCTGACGGCGAGCTCGCCGCCACAGTATCTGAAGCCGGCCGCGAGGATGCCGAGCGTGCCATCGCTGCAGCCCGGGTGGCTTTCGACTCCGGCGTCTGGGCTTCGGTACCTGCACCCGAGCGCGGCACTTTCCTGCTCAGGGTCGCCGCTGAACTGCGCGAACGGCGGGAAAAGTTCGCCCGTGCCGAGTCCTTGGACACCGGAAAGCGGATAGCTGAAAGCCGCATCGACATGGACGACATCGCCGCCTGCTTCGAATACTTTGGACGGCTGGCCGGGCAGCAGGCGGGCCGTATGGTCGACGCCGGGGACCCCGCCGTCGTCAGCAAAATCATTTACGAGCCCGTGGGTGTCTGCGGCCTCATCACGCCGTGGAACTACCCCCTGCTCCAGGCCGCCTGGAAGATCGCACCCGCGTTGGCCGCCGGCTGCAGCTTCGTTCTTAAGCCCTCCGAGCTGACGCCGTCCACCGCCATCCTGGCCATGCAGCTCCTGCAGGACCTCGGCCTGCCGGCCGGCGTCGCCAACCTCGTGACCGGACCCGGCGCGGAGGCGGGCGCACCGCTCTCCGAACACCCCGCCGTCGATCTCGTCTCCTTCACCGGCGGGCTGGAAACCGGCAAGCGCATCGCCGCAGCCGCCGCCGGCACCGTAAAAAAGGTGGCGCTGGAACTGGGCGGCAAGAACCCCAACGTGGTGTTCGCCGACGCGGACTTCGACGCCGCCGTCGACAACGCCCTGAACGGGGCCTTCGTCCACTCCGGGCAGGTCTGCTCCGCCGGGGCACGGCTGCTGGTGGAGGAACCAATCGCCGAGCGCTTCGTCGATGAGCTGGTCCGCCGTGCGCAGGACATCCGCCTCGGGGGCCCGTTTGACGACGCCGCCGAAACCGGGCCGCTGATTTCGGCGGCCCACCGGGACAAGGTCCACGCCTACGTCCAGCGCGGCATCCAGGAGGGCGCGCGGTTGCGGTGCGGCGGCGCGGCGCCTGCTGGGGAAAAGTACGACGACGGCTTCTACTACCAGCCGACCATCCTGGACCGCGTCCAGCGGGGGATGTCCGTCGTGGTGGACGAAGCCTTCGGCCCGGTGGTGACCGTCGAGACCTTCCGCACCGAGGACGAGGCCGTAGCCACCGCCAACGACACTATCTACGGGCTGGCCGGCGCGGTCTGGACCCAGGACGCCGGCAAGGCACAGCGCGTGGCATCCCGGCTGCGGCACGGCACAGTCTGGATCAATGACTACCACCCCTACCTGCCCCAGGCCGAATGGGGCGGCTTCGGCCAGTCCGGCGTGGGCCGCGAACTCGGGCCGACCGGCCTGGCCGAATACCAGGAAGCCAAGCACATCTACCAGAACACCAGCCCCCAGGTGACCGGCTGGTTCGCTGACCACAGGAAGGAGAACTAGATGCATACCGACAACATCGAAAACCTCAATGAGCGCGGGTTCGACTACATCGTCGTCGGCGGCGGATCTGCGGGGGCCGCAGTCGCCGCGCGGCTCAGCGAGGATCCGGACGTATCCGTTGCCTTGGTGGAGGCCGGCCCGGATGACCGGAACCTCCCCGAGATCCTACAGCTGGACCGCTGGATGGAGCTGCTGGAATCCGGCTATGACTGGGACTATCCCGTGGAACCGCAGGAGAACGGCAACTCATTCATGCGCCACGCCCGGGCCAAGGTCATGGGCGGCTGCTCCAGCCACAACTCCTGCATCGCGTTCTGGGCCCCCCGCGAAGACCTGGACGAGTGGGAGTCCAAATATGGCGCCACCGGCTGGAACGCTGAAACCGCCTGGCCGCTCTACCAGCGGCTCGAGACCAACGAGGACGCCGGCCCGGACGCGCCGCACCACGGTGACTCAGGCCCCGTGCACCTGATGAACGTGCCTCCAGTGGATCCGGCCGGCGTCGCGCTCCTGGACGCCTGCGAACAGGCCGGTATCCCCCGCGCGAAGTTCAACACCGGCACCACCGTGGTCAACGGCGCCAACTTCTTCCAAATCAACCGCCGCGCGGACGGTACCCGGTCCTCCAGTTCGGTCTCCTACATCCACCCCATCATGGAGCGCGGAAACTTCACACTGCTGACCGGCCTCCGCGCCCGCCAATTGGTGTTCGATCCGGACAAACGCTGCACGGGCGTAGATGTGGTGGACTCGGCGTTTGGCCGGACACACCGGCTCTCCGCCCGCCGTGAGGTCATCCTGTCCACCGGCGCCATCGACACGCCCAAGCTGCTCATGCTGTCCGGCATCGGCCCGGCAGCGCACCTCGCCGCGCATGGCATCGAGGTCCTGGCGGACTCCCCCGGCGTGGGCAAGCACCTGCAGGACCACCCCGAGGGTGTGGTCCAGTTTGAAGCCAAACAGCCGATGGTCCAGGCGTCGACGCAGTGGTGGGAAATCGGCATCTTCACCCCCACCGAGGAGGGCCTGGACCGCCCGGACCTGATGATGCACTACGGCTCCGTCCCGTTCGACATGAACACCCTGCGGCACGGCTACCCCACCACGGAGAACGGCTTCAGCCTCACCCCGAATGTCACGCACGCCCGGTCCCGCGGCACCGTCCGGCTGCGCAGCCGGGACTTCCGCGACAAGCCCATGGTGGACCCTCGCTACTTCACGGATCCGGACGGCCACGACATGCGGGTCATGGTGGCCGGCATCCGCAAAGCCCGCGAAATCGCCGCCCAGCCCGCCATGGCCGAATGGACCGGCCGCGAGCTTTCGCCGGGCGTGGGGGCCCAGACGGATGAGGAACTGCGGGACTACATCCGCAAGACGCACAACACCGTCTACCACCCCGTCGGCACCGTCCGCATGGGCCCGGCCGGCGACGACATGTCGCCGCTCGATCCTGAGCTGCGGGTCAAGGGTGTCACCGGACTCCGGGTTGCCGATGCCTCTGTTCTGCCGGAACACGTCACCGTCAACCCGAACATCACCATCATGATGATCGGCGAACGCTGCGCGGACCTGATCCGCGGCGGCCGGTCCGGCAGCATGGCGTCCGAAGAGGTGCAGCTCAGCGCATCCTTCGCCTGAGTGCCTGCGCACAGTTACGGGCGGAACGGCCAGCCACCCCCGGGGTGGTGCCAGGCCATTGACCTTCCCTGCCACAGGGCGACAGGTCATCACTATCGTGCTTTTCTGATTGAGGAGTCCAAATGTTGGAACCCAGCAAGAGTATTGATTCAAGCGGCATGGACGAGTTCGGCTATACCCAGACCCTGGACCGGAGCATCGGCAAGTTTGCCAGTTTCGCCGCAGGCGTCAGTTACATCTCCATCCTCACCGGTGTTTTTCAACTGTTCTATTTTGGTTTTTCCATGGCCGGCCCGGCGTATGCCTGGTCCTGGCCCATTGTCTTCGCCGGCCAGCTGATGGTGGCGCTGTGTTTTGCCGAGCTGGCTGGCCGCTACCCCGTTGCGGGGTCGGTCTACAACTGGGCAAAACGGCTTGCAACCGGAACCTCGGCGTGGCTGGCCGGCTGGCTGCTGCTGCTGTCCTCCATCATGGCGCTGGGGTCCGTGGCACTGGCGCTGCAGCTCACCTTGCCGCAGCTCTGGTCCGGTTTCCAGTTCATCGGTGACGGCACCGGCCCGTTCGACTTCGCCATGAACGGCGTTGTGCTGGCCACCATCATGATCACCATCTCCACCCTCATTAACGCCTTTGGCGTGAAGCTCATGACCAGGATCAACAGCGTCGGCGTTTTCGTGGAGCTGGTCGCAGCCGTCCTGCTGATCCTGGCACTGGGCTGGCATGTGGTGCGCGGGCCTGAGGTCTTCTTCGACACCGCCGGTTTCGGGGAAGGCCATGACCTGGGCTTCTTCGGCGTCTTCCTGATCGGCGCCATGGCTTCCGGCTATGTCATGTACGGCTTTGACACGGCCAGCTCCCTCGGGGAGGAAACAAAGGACCCCAAACGCACGGCACCCAAGGCCATTCTGCGAGCCGTCACAGCCTCGTTCCTGCTTGGTGGCCTGATCCTGCTTTTTGGCATCCTGGCCGCACCCGACCTCACCGATCCCAAAGTTGGCTCGGCAGACGGCGGCCTGCAGCACATCGTGCTTTCCGTACTGGGCGGACCCTTCGGCAAGGCCTTCCTCGTGTGCATCGTGGTGGCCGTGGTGGTCTGCACCCTCTCCGTCCACGCGGCCGCCATCCGGATGATGTTCGCCATGGCCCGGGACAACAACCTGCCGTTCAGCCGACAGCTCAGCAGAGTGGATCCGGTCCGCAGGACCCCGGCTGTTGCGGCCATCGTCATCGGCGTCCTGGCCGTCATGCCCCTGCTCATCAACGTCATGCAGCCGGCGATTTTCACGATTTTGTCCAGCATCAGCATCGTGCTGATTTACCTGTCCTACCTCCTGGTCACCGTGCCCATGCTGCGCAACCGGCTCCTGGGGAAGTGGCCCGGTGAACATTCAGACGCCGGATTCAGCATGGGCAAATGGGGGCTTCCGGTGAACATCATCGCGGTCCTGTGGGGCGGCGCCATGACGGTCAACCTCGTCTGGCCGCGCCCGGAGATCTACAACTCGGTGCCGCCTTTCCACTGGTACCTGCAGTGGGGCGGGGTGCTGTTCGTTGCCGCCGTCACGGCAGGTGGGGCCCTGCTGTACCGGCTGAAGATCCGCCATCAAACGGGCGTGCTGGCCGAGCACGCCGCGGCCGTCGCGGCACATCCGTCGTCGGGCTCCGCCCTGCAGGCCACTCCCGCTGATGACCGGATGGTGGACACCGAAGTCACTTAGGGCCGTTACTCCCCGTCAGCTGCAAGCCGGGAAGTTCCCAGGAAGGGTCGACGACGGCACTCACCTTGCCGCCGTCGACCCTCTCTCGTTAAACCGACCCGCCTCCACGGCGCGGGCGGCGGCATGAAATCGACCCCGGCAGGTGTCGCCTGGATCATATTTGTTCGACAGTCCGGGGCCGCTCCAGGCGGCTCCCGGCGTCGTTCGCATTGTTTGTGCCGCGGCATAGCCGCGGGGCCTTAATGCCCGCCTAGCGGCGGGTTTCGTCCACGCCGTCGGTTTCAATGCGTTCCTTGCGGACTTCCTCATCGATGGTGACGTCGTCCGTGACGGTTTCCTTGTTCAGCCGGACACGCTCGACCGGCACCGCCTCCTTGTCAACCACGGGACGCTCCTCGTGCAGCGTCACCTCGTGCTCCTCCTCGCTGATATCCGGGCCCGACAGTGCGGCCCCGCGGTTGGCATCCGTAATGGGCTCGCGCTCCAGGCGGACTTCCTCCCGCTTCACAGGGACGGTTTGCGTCACGTTTTCCGTGACGACGTACTTGCGGAGCCGGACCCGGCCCGTGGCTTGGCGTTCCGTGCCCACATTCAGGCGTTCTTCGGACCGGGTCATGGCGTCATCCGTAGTGGGACCCGACGTGTCGTGACCGACCCCGCCTTCGTTCCGCGTGCCTGCGTTCAGATCGGCCTCGCCGGCATAGCGGACGTCCCTGCTAGCATCAACATCCATGTCAGCGTCGGAGCGTTCTTCGGAGTAAATGCTTGCGCCCCGTTCGTAGTGGGCGTAAAGACGGTCCTCCTCCTCCGGCTCCAGATGACCGTCCGTCTCCACGCGCGGGGCGTCCTTGACATGGTCCTTTGTATACGGGACCACCAGGTCATCACCTTCGGACCGGGCACCCTCAACCGGAACGAAGGACTGGGACGCGCCAAACAGTCCAGTCTTGACGGTGACCCAAGTGGGCTCGCCTGTGTCGTCGTCGGCGTAGAACTGGCCAGCCGAGCCGATTTTCTCGCCGTCGGCTCCAATGATGTTTCCGCCCTTGTTGAGCAGGCTTTCGATGTCTTCCCTCGTGAGCATGAGTTCTCCCTTGGATGGTGTCTTCGCACCGAGCTTGCGGTAGATCCACCCGTCCGACGGCGATTCATCAGCCTCGGCAGGTGGCATCCCCCATCTGCTTGAGGTTCCGCTGCAACTGCGTAAATACGATAAGCATACTTAGCATTGAAAGCAAGGCTACTTAGTATTATCGAGTGCGTGGGGACCCGGGCCCGGATCGAGCCCGACGCGTTGGAAGAACTCCGGGCCTGCTCGAGGTCCCACCACCTGCCTGCCGGCGTCGATCCGCTCCAGCCCGACTACAGGCTGAGCATCCTCGCCCCTGACAACGCCGAGCCGCTGGCGGCAATGGCTCCACAGGCAGCCTGACCCCAACAGCAATCTCCCCACATCAGCGTAGAAGCCACCGAAAAATGGCCGCCCGGTTCGCCGAAACGGCTCCAGTTGGCCCCTCCCCCCGCGCTTTCCTGGGGATTCACGCCCCGCTAGTGGGGGACCACGTCACGCTGACGGCCTGCTGCCGGATACTGCATCATGAGGAAGGTGGCCTAACCTTCGCACTCGATGCAGTACGAGTGGCCGTTGCTTTCGCGTGCGAGTTGAGACCGGTGCCGGACGAGGAAACAGGAATAGCAGGTGAATTCGTCCGCTGCCTGGGGAATGACCTGAACGATGAGCTCCTCGGCGACGATCTCTCCCCCTGGGGTCAGGCCCTCATCGAGCGCGTCGGCTTCGTCCAGTTCGTTGACGACGCTGCGGGCATCCGGGGCATTCGCAGACTGCAATGCCTCCAGGGAACGGTCCTGGGATTCCTTGACGTCGGAACGGACTTCGTCGTAATCGGTAGCCACTTTAGGTCATTCTCATTTCTGACGTTTTCTACATTGTTCCTTCTGACGAGACTGCAACGTATACCAATCCGCCGTTGTTCCCATGTCAAGGACCGGAAACGTCAAGCGCGCTACTACGCGGACCGCCCCGAAACATTCCAACCAGCAGTATGAGGATCCTAATGTCAAGCTTGGAGAGTCGCCTGAGGCTAGTCCGAAACGGTCCATGTTGACCTGCGCATGCAGACGGAAAAGCCGGGTGGTGTATTCACCCGGCTTTCCTGTTGTTCGCCTAATCCCGCCCTTAGTCCCTATTACCCTGGGTTTCCGCGGGGCCCTTGCGTTCTAAGAGGTGGCCGTGCAGCAGCATGGTTATTGGGTGCCGCCCCGAGGTCCGTCCTCGAGGTCCTTTGGTCCTGTGAGATCCATCTCGAGCAGCGGCACGACTTTTGATTTGGTGATGAAGCGGTGAGTCAGCCATAGGGCGATAAAGATCGGCAGTCCAATGTAGGACGAAAGTACCTCCAGAGCCCGTCCGGCAAGCACTGCCTCGTAGTTCTGTCCTGCGATTACCAGGATTAGCAAGGCGAACGCCAGCAGTGGGCCGATGGGGAACAGCGATGCTTTGTATGGCAGGTCGCTGACATTATTTCCCTGCGCGAGGAAGCCCCGCCTGAAACGGTAATGGGAGATTGCGATTCCCGCCCAGACGATGAAGCCGCACAGGCCTGACATGTTCAGCAGCCACGAGTAGGCCGCGCCCTGGCCGATGATCGCGGAGAGGAATCCGAAGAGTCCCACGGACGCGGTGGCCAGCAGGGCCGGGATCGGCACGCCTCGCGTATTGGTTCGGCCGAAGATTTTCGGGGCCATGCCGTCGTGGGCCATGGCGTAAAGCATCCGGGTGGAGGCATATAGTCCTGAGTTGCCTGCGGACAGGATGGCGGTCAGGATCACCGCGTTCATCAGGGCCGCTGCGAAGGCGATCCCTGCGCGTGAGAAGACCAGGGTGAACGGGGATGTTGCGATATCGGCTTCGCCGGATGCCAGCAGGCTCGGATCGGTGAAGGGGATCAGGCAGCCGATGATGAAGATGGCGCCAATGTAGAAAAGCATGATGCGCCAGAAGACAGTGCGGATAGCCTTTGGCACTTCGCGTCGTGGGTTCTTGGCTTCGCCTGCTGCAACACCCACTAGCTCGGTGCCTTGGAACGAGAACCCGGCAATCATAAAGACCGAGATGATCGAGACCCACCCCCCGTGGAATACGTCTTCGCGGTTTTCCCAGTTGCTTAGTCCTGGGGAGGAATTGCCGAGGATGCCGAAAATCATCAGCACGCCGGCGATCAGGAAGATCACCACTGCGCTGACCTTGATCAGGGAAAGCCAGAACTCCGACTCACCGAAGGCTTTCGCTGAGAGGGCGTTGAGCCCGGTCAACACCAGCAGGAAGATCCCGGCCCATACCCAGCCGGGGACCCCCGGGAACCAGAAATCCATGATGATTCCGGCCGCGACCAGCTCGGCGGCCACGGTGATGGCCCAGTTGAACCAATAGTTCCAGCCGATCGCGAACCCAAAGGACGGGGAGACGAAACGGGTGCCAAAGGACTGGAAGGAACCGGCGACCGGGATTTTGGCCGACATTTCGCCCAGTGACTGCATCAGCAGGAATACCATCAGCCCGACCAGCGCGTAGGCGGCTAACGCACCGCCGGGACCCGCCTGTGAAATGGTGCCGCCCGAGGCAACAAACAGCCCGGTACCGATTGCACCGCCAATGGCAATCATCTGCAGGTGGCGGCTGCTTAATCCGCGCTTGAGCTCGTTGGCTGTTTCGCCGGAGCTACGATCTTCCCCTGTTGCAAGGTAAGAACCGTGTTGTGCCACTTTATCTGGCTTGATATCTGCGGACGTTCCGTTCGTTAGCGTCATGCAACACCCCCGAAGGGCATCAGCGCGCTGCGGCTCAGGTTCCCCGTACTGCCAGCGGATCGGTCAGTGCAGGCATCTTCGCTTGCCGTGCCGAGCGGGAAGGCCGAACCGTTCGCTCGTGGTCCTGCCTGCGCGGTGGGCCCCGCGCTCAGGTACAGCCCTGAACGGGAACACAGACCGGTTCCAGGGGTGCCGGGAGCAAAGGCCCGATCAATTGTTTGCGTGTGGGAGCCAAGTCCCATGATGCCTCCGAAAAGGTAGCTGCGGTTGAGAAAGCTTTCCGGCGCCCCGGGCCGGGAAGGAAGGTGATCAAGCTAACACATGAGAAGGAGGCGGCCTTTGGCGAGGCGAATGTTGCACGTCGAACGCGTCAAGTCCTTACGAAAAGGCTGGCATTACCCGCGCTGAGCGTAAGACTTGCTGACTTTGCCCGCACAGTGAGTAAGCAGCGCTGATGGGCTGCTAGGGCAGGCGGTCGTCGTCGAGCAGCCGACCGCTCTGGAAGGTCTTGAGATGTGCGACCGTAAGGCCCATCTCATCCACAGCGGCGAATGAACCACTCAGAGCAACAGAATCCCTTACGCATGGCGGTGTCAGCTTTCACCCCTGCTTATGCATTGCTACGTTCTTCAGGAATCCCCGAACGGAAGGAACGAGCATGTCTGTAATTGCAAACCTGGAAGTGACAGCCACCCAGGCAGAAGACCTTAGGGCGCTCCCGGCATGGCAGGCTCTGAAGGCCGCCGTCATTGGGCTGCAGCAGGTTCAGGTCCAGGACGGTTCCGTTCCGGAACCAGCTGACCATGACCAGGCGCGCCAGTATGTCAGCATCATCACTGACTCCATCAACGACCTGCGCGCTCACCTTCCCCACGACAGGGAATACCTGGAACTGCTCGTGCAGGACTTCCAGAGGTGGGCGTCCGAGGGCTTCGCCGGACCTGACTTCCTCGACTCATTGGTAGCCTTCCACCCCGAGCATTGGCGCATCGATGGGCTGCCGCACCTGGTTGTGTTCCCCATGTACACGCAAAACGGCAGCACCAACCGCTACTTTGAGGCCGTCATCATCGAGGTAATCTGGCCTTCTTTCGTCGCTGAACTGGAGGCAGGAAACTACTCGAATAAGCTGTTCGTCCCCATCAGCTTCATCGATTTCACGCCTGGCTATGACACGAACTCCGCAGTACTCTTCCCCGAGAGCGTAGCGGTCCGGAGCACCCCCTCGTTCACCTGGGGAGGCATTTTTGCGGACCGTGAAGCTGCCCGGTTCCGCCGCGTCCTGAAAGCTGCTGCCGACATTACTTCCTTGGACCTGCCCGCTGACGCCGCGGAATTGATCGAAGACCAGCACCTCACGGAGAAGACCTTCGTGATGTGGGATCTGATTCATGATCGGACCCACATGCGCGGTGACCTGCCCTTTGACCCGTTCATGATCAAGCAGCGCATGCCGTACTTCCTGTACTCCCTTGAGGAGCTCCGCTGTGACCTGACCGCTTTCCGCGAATCAGTCCTCGTCGAGCGGGACGAAACGGCTTCCGAGGATGCCCGCAAGCACGCCAAACTGGTCCAGTACGCCGTGATCTTCGACCGCATTTTCCGCTTCGCCATTACCGGGAACCGGGTCCGTAACTACGACGCCGTGGGTGGCCAGTTGCTGTTCGCCTGGATGCACCAGCACCGGGTCCTGCACTGGACCGACGGAAAGTTGAGCATCGACTGGAAGGACGTCGCCGACGTGGTCGTCGAGCTGGGCCGGCGCATCGAAGAACTCTACTGGCGTTCGATCGACCGGCCGAAGACGGCACACTGGCTCGCAGCCTATGAGCTCGTCTCGGAAACCCTTACCCCCCACCCGGCCTCCGTATGGGCCAAGGGACCGGAGGCACTTCCGCTGGACGGCCCGCCCCGGGGTCTGACGGATCAGATCCTCGATGACGAATTCCCCCTGTCGATGTTCTACGAGGCACTCGAGAAGAAGATGCGCCCTGTTATTGATTCATCTGCTGGAATCACCGGTAAGAGCCCCGTGAAGACTGAGGGCGAGGCGGGCGCATGAGCCAGGATCTCTCGGGGCGTACGCTTGTCGTCGCCGGTTCAACAAGCGCTGCCGGCGTCGCAGTAGTCCGCGCTCTATCGCAGGCAGGGGCACGCGTAGCCGCAGTGGACATTCTTGAGGACCGGGTGCAGGAGCTCTCTGGTACGTACGCGAACGTCGCGGGCTATGTCTGCAACCTCGCGGACCTGCAGGCCGTTGAGGACTTGGCAACCTCGGTCCGGAACGATCTGGGTCCCGTGGACGGCCTTATCCACCTTGTGGGAGGGTGGCGAGGCGGTGCCGGCATCACTGGCCAGGCGGATGAAGACTGGGGCTTCCTGCACACCAGCGTCCTCACCACCCTGAGGAACACCAGCCGCGCTTTCTACGATGACCTGGCTGCCTCCCCTGTGGGCCGCCTGGCCATCGTTTCCGCACAGTCCGCTTCCTCCCCGACAGCGGACGGCGCCGCTTACGCCGCCGTCAAATCAGCGGCGGAGGCATGGACCCTGGCCGTGGCTGACGGCTTCCGGCAGCTGCAGGGCGGAAAGGAAAGCCCTTCCTCCACCCAACACTCGGCCGCCCTGATCTTCGTCGTAAAGGCTCTGGTCGATGATCGGATGCGAGCAGCCCAGCCGGAACGGAAATTCCCTGGTTTCACCGATGTCAGTGTCCTTGCCGACGCTGTTCAGCAGATCTTCGGCATGGAGGCAGAAAAGATCAACGGGCAACGCTTGCCCCTCACTGCCGGCCAGCTCGTGGGTCTACCGGCATGAGCGTCAGCGTTGATTCCAAAGCAGGCATCCGGCAGCTACTGTCGGCGCGCCTGCACGACCCGACCTACCGGGGCTTCGCCTCGGACAACTACGCCGGGGCTCACCCCGAAATCATCGAAGCAGTTCAGGCGGCCAACGAAGGCCACGTCACCGCATACGGCGAAGATGTCTACACAGCCGCGCTTCAAGAGCTCGTCCAGTCCCACTTCGGGACAGCTGCCACCGCATACCCGGTCTTCAATGGCACCGGTGCCAACGTTCTTGCCCTGCAAGCCCTGCTCCCGCGCTGGGGCGCTGTCATCTGCGCGGCGACAGCCCATATCAACACCGACGAAAACGGCGCCCCGGAACGCATCGGCGGAATAAAGCTCCTCCCGGTCCCCACACCCGATGGCAAACTCACCCCAGCATTGATCGACGCGGAGGCCTGGGGATGGGGAGACGAGCATCGGGCGCAGCCGCTGGTGGTATCGATAACCCAGACCACGGAGCTCGGGACCTGCTACACGCCAGGCGAAATCCAACGGATCGCTGAACACGTCCATGCCAAGGGCATGAAACTGCACATGGACGGTGCAAGACTGGCCAACGCTGCAGCACATCTCGGCCTTCCTCTGCGGGCATTCACCACCGACGTCGGTGTCGACGTCCTGTCCTTCGGCGGCACCAAAAACGGGCTTCTGTTCGGCGAAGCGGTCATCTGGCTCAACCCACAGTCCGACCCGGGCATGAGCTACCTGCGCAAGATGAACATGCAGCTTGCGTCAAAAATGCGGTTCGTCTCTGCGCAACTCATAGCCCTGTTAACAGATGGGTTGTGGCTGCGCTCCGCCAGCCACGCCAACGAGATGGCGAAACGTCTCAGCGAAGGGATCTCCGACCTTGACGGTGTTTCCCTGACGCAAGCCACACAATCGAATGGCGTCTTTGCCGTCCTCCCACCCCAGGCAGCCGCGAAAGTCCGGGAATCCTTTCGCTTCTATGACTGGGACCAAGCACGCGGGGAAGTCCGGTGGATGTGCTCCTGGGACACCACCGAAACCGATGTCCAAGCTCTTCTGGCCGCCGTTAGGGAAGCCGTAGACTCCCCGACTTAACAAAGAAACGAATAATCAAGGAAACGTACCGCCACCAATGGCGGGACCCGTAGCGGGAGCGGTCGCACGAAGCCGCTCCCGCACCAACATCAGGGAACAACAAAAGGACGAACGCGCAACCTCGATTACCTGCCTGCTTTCGACCAGGGCCTGACCCGAAAGGGGTGCTGGTGGAGTTCGTCAAAGAGAGCCTCGCCTTCACAGGGGAGGACTCCCCCACGGCCAACCTCATGCTCTCCGTCATGACTGCCTTCGCTGAGTTCAAATGCTCCCTCATGAGGCGCCAGAGGGCAGGCATCGCCCTGGCCAAGCAGCGCGGCGCCTACAAAGGGCGAAAAAGACCCTTACACCGGAACACGTAGCCGAGCTGGTCCAGCGCGCCGGCAACGGTATTCTCCTGCCCCAGCGCAGGATCAACCCATCCCGTCGCGACCAGGTACCCCTCGTGGGGAGGGGCTTGCTGGTGGTGTGCTTTAGGCTCCCGCGTAGTGGGCGGTGGCATGTGCTTCGATTGCCACTTTGAGTTCTTCCAGGGTGGGAGGGTTCGCGCCAGGGCGCTGTACTGTGATGGCCGCGGCTGCAGCTGCGGTGTGTCCTAGCTGCTCCAAGACGGCCGGCGCGAAGCCTTCGGTTCCCCGGGTGAGAAAGCCCAAAATGAGGGCGGACATGTAGGAGTCCCCGGCGCCGATGGTGTCTGCAACTTTGGATTTCACGGCAGGGATGCTGATGTTGGCCGCGGCGGTGGTGAAGTGTGAGCCTTCGGCACCCTTGGTGATAATGGTGAGTCCGGTGCCTAGTCCGAGGATGTGGGCTGCTGTTTCGTCCAGGCTTTTTAGGGGGTACAACCACCGGGCGTCCTCGTCGCTGAGTTTGACGACGTCGGTTAAGGCCACGAGCTCTTCAAAGATGGCTTTCGCTTCGGCATGGCTGCCGAGCAGGGCTGGCCTGATGTTCGGGTCATACGTGATCATGCATTGTCTGTGGGCCTGTTCGAGCAGAGCTTTCACGGCACTGGCACCGGGGCTAAGGAACGTGGCGATGGATCCGGTGTGCAGTATTTTCGGGAAGTAGGCCGGGGCTGTTGGGGCAAGGTCCCAGGAGATGTCGAAGTCGTACATTGCGGAACCGTCCGGTGCAAGGGTTGCTGTTGCCGATGCCGTCCGGGTGAGGGATTTTGAGCCGGGCAGAAGTATGACTCCTGCGCTGTGGAGATGGTTTTCGATGGCGTTTCCGCGGGCGTCCGGAGCGATTGCCGTGAGCAGACCTGTGGTTACGCCGAGGCGGCCAAGTCCGTACGCGACGTTGGCCGGCGAGCCGCCCGGGTGTTCCACTCGGTCGTGTGAAGCTGTGACCACGTCGATCAGCGCTTCGCCTACGACCATGACGTCCAGGGTCTGGTGGGCCCCATGCCGGGCTGTTGTGAGGTAATCCATGGTCTGTCTCTCGTGGGGAGCTGTTGTTGCGGGGCGGGGGGCTGTCCAAGCCACGTCAGTCCGCGGACCGGTAGCCGGTCTGCGGACTGACGTGAAGACGGCAGTTGTTCAGGCGGTGGCTGCACCGGTCATGATCGCAACCGCATCGGTCATGTTGTGTGATTGCGGTGTGATCGTGGCCGCGCACTTGCCGAGGCGCTGGATGTGGATCCGGTCCGCCACGTCAAAGACGTGGGGCATGTTGTGGCTGATCAGGATGACCGGCAGGCCGCGGTCCCGGAGGTCGCGGACAAGCTGCAGGACCTGGTTGGATTCCCTGACGCCGAGTGCCGCTGTGGGCTCATCAAGCACGACAACCTTTGAACCGAACGCTGCGGCGCGGGCCACGGCGACGGCTTGGCGCTGGCCGCCGGAGAGGTTCTCCACGGGCACTGTCACGTCCTGGAGGGTGGAGATGCCCAGCCGGGTCAGCTCCTGCTTGGCCTTCAGGCGCATGCCTTTGGTGTCAAGCATACGGAACACGCTCCCGAGAATTCCCGCACGCCTTTCCTCTCGGCCCAGGAACAGGTTGGAGGCGACATCCAGGGCCGGCGAGACCGCCAGGTTCTGGTACACGGTTTCGATGCCGTGGACCCTGGCATCCTGGGGGCGTTTGAAGTGCACCGGCTGTCCTGAGACAGTGAGTTCGCCGGAGTCCGGTACTTCTGCCCCGGTGAGGCACTTGATCAGGGTTGATTTCCCGGCGCCGTTGTCGCCGATGATCGCCAGGACTTCGCCCGGGTACAGGTCGAGGCTGACTCCGTCCAGGCCCACGACGCGGCCGAAGGTCTTGACAAGGTTTCTGGCCGTCAGGATGGGCTCGCGGGTGGCCACGTTGGGGGCTGCAGATTCTGTCATGGTCATGACTTGACCTTTCGGATCCACTGGTCGATGGACACAGCGAGGATGATGAGGACGCCCACGGCGAGGGTCTGGTAGAGCACATCGAGGCCTGCGAGGGAGAGTCCGTTGCGGAAGACGCCGACGATCAGGGCGCCCAGGAGGGTTCCCCAGACGGAACCACGGCCGCCGAAGAGGCTGGTTCCGCCGATGACCACGGCGGTGATGGAGTCCAGGTTCAGGTCCATCCCTGCGTTGGGGCTGGCTGCGTTGGTGCGGCCGATCTGGATCCAGGCGCCGATCGCCAGGACAGCGCCGGCGGCGAGGTAGACGCTCATGAGGACTTTGTTCACGGCGATACCGGCGAGGCGGGCAGCTTCCTTGTCATCGCCCACGGCGTAGACATGACGGCCCCAGGCGGTTTTGCCGAGGATGAACGCGATGGCCACGTAGAGCAGGAGCATCACGACGACGCCTGTGGAAATGCGCACCGGGCCTACAGGGAAGGTGGTTCCGGTCCAGGTGAGCAGGTCCGGCATGGCCGAGCCGCGTACTGTCGCTCCGTTGGAGTAGAGCAGTGTCAGGGCGATGAAGATGTTCAGTGTGCCCAGGGTAACGATGAATGGTGGGAGCCGGAACCTCGTGACCAGGAATCCGTTCAGGGCTCCCGCGGCGAGTCCGACGATCAGGCCCGCCAGCAGTGCAACGGGCGCCGGCAGGCCATTGTTGACGGCGAGCTGGGCCACGACCATGGAGGAGAGGATCATGACGGCCCCGACGGAAAGGTCGATGCCGGCCGTAAGGATGATCAGAGTCTGGGCGATGGCCAGAGTGCCGACGACGGAGACCTGCTGGGTAATCAGCGAGAGGTTTTCAACCCGCAGGAACCTGTCATTGAGCAGGCCGAACACGACCACCGCGATGAGGAGGACGAGGGCGGGGCTGACGGCGGGGTAACGGTGGAGGATATTGCGTATCCGACTGAGCGGTGTCTGGCGGTCAAGGAATTCCTCGGCCAGGTCGGCATGCCCGGCGCTGGGCGGGCCGGCGGTCTGTTGCTGGGTCACGATAGGTCCTGATCTTTGGTGATGGTAGCTATAGCGGAGCTAGCTCGGTAGACAATCGCGGGGAGGCCGATAGCGGCTCCGGTCTCCCCGCGTGAAGCTGGGTGGTTACTTTCCCCAGCAGATGTCGGTAGCTTCGGTGGTGGTGATGCTCTTGAGGCCGTCGGCCGGCTTGTCGGTGACGAGTTCGACGCCGGTGTTGAAGAAGTCCAGACCCTCGGAGTTGGCCGGCTTATTCCCGGTCTTAGCCAGTTCCACGATTGCCTTCACTCCCAGTTCGGCCATCTTGACCGGGTACTGCTGAGCGGTGGCGCCGATGACACCGGACTTGACGTTGTTCACACCCGTGCAGCCGCCGTCAACGGAGACGACCAGCACGTCCTTGTCCTTGCCGGCGGACTTCAGCGCCTCGAAGGCGCCTGCCGCGGCAGGCTCGTTGATGGTGTAGACAACGTTGATGTCGGGATTGCTCGATAGGAGGGTTTCCATGGCCGTGCGGCCGCCATCTTCGGCGCCCTGCGAGGCCTGGTTGCCAACGATCTCGTATTCGCCGCCCTTGCCGCCCGTGTACTTTCCGGTTTTGGCCTCGTCGCCGTTCTTCTTCTTGTCCGCAGTGTCGATGCCCAGGCCGGTCAGGAAACCCTGGTCCCGGTTGTAATCAACCGAGACGATCTTGTCGTCAAAAAGGTCCACGAGCGCGATCGTGGCCTTTTTCCCGTCCAGCTGGGCTGCGGTCCATTTGCCGATCAGCTCGCCGGCGGCGAAGTTATCCGTGGCGAACGTGATGTCCACTGCATCGGCGGGGTCCGGTGGGGTATCCAGGGCGATGACGAAGAGCCCGGCATCCCTGGCCTTCTTCAGGGCATCCACCACGGAGGGGCCGTTCGGGGTGATGAGTATGCCCTTATCGCCCTTGGAAATGGCGTTTTCGATTGCCTGGATCTGGGTGTCCTCATCGCCGTCGGCCTTGCCGGCGGCGAGCTTCAGGTCCACGTTCTCGGCCTCAGCAGCTTTCTTCGCACCGTCCTGCATCGAAACAAAGAACGGGTTTGTGGTGGTCTTGACGATCAGGGAAACTCCGACCTTTTCGTCAGAGGTGCCTTCGCTGGCACCCGGCGTGGTGGAACTTCCTCCGCAAGCGGAAAGGCTGAGCGTTCCTAGGGTAAGGGCCGCTCCCGCGGCAAGGAAGCGGGTGGCCGTTGCAAGGTGGGATTTGGAACTCAACATTGAATCTCCTGGTGTTTGAGGCCGCCATGGCCTCGACAACGATGTCATAACGAGGTAAGCAGGATCACACGCTAGAGTCAATAGGAAATGAATGAGAAGGAGCGGTTTTCTTGACAACGATGTCCGATCGTTACCAGCCACCTCTGTCCCCTGCCCGGC
This sequence comes from Pseudarthrobacter sulfonivorans, assembly GCF_031454915.1. Classification (GTDB taxonomy): domain Bacteria; phylum Actinomycetota; class Actinomycetes; order Actinomycetales; family Micrococcaceae; genus Arthrobacter; species Arthrobacter sulfonivorans_C. Next base: position 255,228 of record NZ_JAVDRS010000007.1, read on the forward strand.
CCACGATGCGTCACGTGGCGGCGCTTGCGGGTGTCGGAATCAAGACCGTGTCACGGGTGATCAACGACGAGGCCGGGGTGTCCGAGGCCACTCGCCAGAAGGTGCTCGATGCCATCGGGCAGCTCAACTACCACCTGGACGTCACAGCCGGCAGCCTCCGCCGTGCGGGCAGAAGGACCCTTTCGGTCGGCCTCCTGCTGCCCAGTGTCTCCAACCCGTTCAGCGGTGAGATACACCGGGCCATGGAAGATGCCCTTGGCGCCAGGGGCATAGCCGTTTTCGCCGCCAGTCTCGACGATGACCCACAACGGGAAAAGGCCATCATCGCCGCCTTCCTGGGCAGGCGCGTCGACGGGCTCGTCCTCACGCCCATCGCAAAAAACCAGGCGTATATGATCCCGGAGCACTCCAGAAACCTGCCCATGGTTTTCATTGACCGTGAACCTGTAGGAGTGGAGGCGGATGCTGTGGTCACTGACAATTCAGTGGGAGCCGCGAAAGCCGCTGCACATCTGCTGGCAAACGGCCACACCAAATTGGCCTACCTGGGTGACCGCACAGACATCCAGACCGCACGGGAGCGCCGGCGGGGCTTCCTCGAGGAGATCGGCAAGGCAGGAATACCCACCTCTACGCTGCCTGTCATCGAAAATCTTCACGATGAGGATTCAGCGAGGCGGGCAGCCCTTGAACTGCTCAGTTCTGAGGATCCGCCAACGGCCATCTTCTCCAGCCAGAACCTGGTCACCTTCGGCACAATGCGCGCCCTGAAGGAACTGGGCGTCCACAAGCGTGTGGCGCTGGTCGGGTTTGACGACTTCACGCTCGCCGACATGATGGAGCCAGGAGTAACCGTCATCGCCCAACACCCGGAGCGGATCGGCGTCCTGTCGGCCGAACGGATCCTCGCCAGGATCGACGGCGACGATCAAGCTCCGCGGACCTACGTTGTCCCATCCGAACTCATTCCCAGAGGCTCCGGCGAAATCCGCCCGCCGGCATAACGCCTCATTCGAGTCCGCCACCAAGTCTGAAGAGAGCGACAAATGACCAAGACCCTTTATGCCGAGTTCACCGTCAAAGCCGGCAGCGAAGCCCGCGTCGCGGAGATGATGGCCGAATTGACCCAGCACGTCCGCAACGAACCAGGCAACGAACTGTTTCTTCCCTACACCCGCGAAGAAAATCCCCGGGAGTACTTCGTCTTCGAGGTCTACCGGGATGAAGCCGCGTTCCAGGAACACATCAACGCCGACTACGGAGCCAGGTTCAACGAGGAACTAACCCGCCACATCGAAGGCGACGCCTCGGAGCTGACCTGGCTCACTCCGGTCCAATAGCGCAGCCCCAACAGCGGCCCTTAGGGTAGGCGCCACCCGGATTCCCCTCAAGGGCCACCCAGCAAAAGACCGCAGCCCCCGCCCTATGGACGCGGGGCCAATCGTCGTGCCAGCGCCCAACGGACCCAGGTTTACCGAACCGATGTCGGCAAAATCGCCCGTTGACTTGTCCGATAGACATCTTTTAGAGTCCAACGCACTGACTGACAACGTTGTCTACTGGCTAGACACGCGCAATGAAGGGCGACACAAGCAACATGAAACAATCCACAATGCGGAGGACGCGTAGCGTCTCTGCACTGACACTGGCCAGCCTCTCGCTCGCCGCAGCACTGGCTGGTTCCATGCCCGCCTCCGCCGCCGAGCTCGGGGATGAGCAACACCGGCCGGCCATCCATTACTCCCCGGAGAAGAACTGGATGAACGACCCCAACGGGCTCGTCTTCCACAAGGGCGTCTACCACATGTACTACCAGCACAACCCCTCCGGTAACACCTGGGGGAACATGTCCTGGGGCCACGCCACGTCCAAGGACCTCGTCCACTGGGAAGAGCAGCCACTGGCCATCTCCACTGATGCACAGGAAGATGTCTTCTCCGGCAGCATCGTCGTGGACAAAAACAACACGTCAGGACTCGGCACCGCGGAGAACCCACCCCTGATTGCGATCTACACCAGCGCCTACAAGGAAGCGTCCACGCACCGCGGCCTGCAGGCCCAATCTCTGGCCTACAGCCTGGACGACGGCCAAACCTGGACCAAGTACGACGGCAATCCTGTGCTGAGCCGGAATTCAGCCAACTTCCGCGACCCCAAGGTGTTCTGGTACGACAACCCGGCCGGCGGAAGCTACTGGGTCATGACCGCAGTGGAAGCGCAGGAGCACAAGGTTGTCCTCTACAAGTCCGACAACCTCAAGGACTGGACGGCCCTGAGCGAATTCGGGCCCGCCAATGCCACCGGCGGACAGTGGGAATGCCCTGACCTGTTCCCCTTGGCCGTTGACGGCGACCCGAACAACGTCAAATGGGTCATGATAGTCAGCATCAACCCCGGAGGCGTCGCCGGAGGCTCGGCCGGCCAGTACTTCGTGGGCAACTTCGACGGCACCACGTTCACCTCCGAAACCACCAAGCCCGCCGCAACCCTTCCAGCCGGCACTGTTCTGGCCGGGTTCAACGACGGAACCTACAACGGCTGGACGGTGAACAACGAACCGGGCAACTGGAAGAATGGCCCCTTCGGTGACGCTCCAGCGGCCGGTTCCCTGCCCGGCCAGAGCCCAGTGACAGGATTCGGCGGCACAGGGCTCGTCAACTCCTTCAACGACGGCGACTGGCCCGTCGGCACGATGAAATCCCCTGCCTTTACCGTCTCCCAGGACTATCTGAATTTCCTGGTAGGCGGCGGAAACCACCCTCGGACCTCGGACAGGCTGGACAACACGCCGCCCCAGGGAGAACTCCTCTTTGACGGCTTTGAAGTGCCTGCCGGAACAACGCTGGCAGACTTCGGCTGGACCGGCACCGGGGACATCGCACCCCAGTACCAGCCGTTCGCAGGCGGAGGCGACCATGCCATCGGAACCCACGTGATCAACACCTTCGAATCCAACGGCGGCGGCGACGAAAAACAGGGCACCCTGATCTCCCCCGCGTTCACCATCACCAAAAACAACCTCAGCATGCTGGTCGGAGGTGGAAACCGCAGCAACGACCCGAACCAGACCCTGGCCGTGCAGTTGCTCGTCAACGGCGAAATTAAGCGTTCCGTCGCCGGTGAAAACGCCGGCGCACTGAACTGGAAGGCCTGGGACGTTGCCGAATTCCGGGGCCAGCAGGCACAGATCCGAGTCGTGGACCAAGCAACGGGCGGGTGGGGCCACCTCACCCTGGACCACGTCATGCAGACAGACGCTCCGGCCGTGCCCCGCTCGGACGAGACAACAGTAAACCTGGAAGTCGGTGGACAGGTGGTCCGCACCGCCACCGGATCCAACAGTGAAGCACTGGACCTCGCGTCCTGGAACGTCAAGGAGTTCGCCGGGCAGCAAGCGAACATCAGCATCATCGATAACAACCGGGGCGGATGGGGCCACATCCTCGCAGACGAATTCATGCTCTCAGCCAAACCCGCAGTGTCGGCACTGGAGACCTATGACTGGCTGGACTACGGCCGGGACTACTACGCCGCCGTATCCTTCGGCAATATGCCCGACGACAAGAGGATCATGCTGGGCTGGATGAGCAACTGGGACTACGCCAACGACATCCCCACCAGCCCGTGGCGCAGCGCCATGGCCCTGCCCCGCGAAGTTAAACTCACCCAAACCCCCGACGGCCCCCGCCTCACCCAAAGCGCCGTTAAGCAAGTAGAAAAACTGGGAGGGAAAGTCTCCTATAACGACAAGAAGGGCGGCCCGATTTCCGCAGGCACGCACCCGCTACCCGCACAGTCGGCAGGCCAGATACAGCAGGTGGACATCACCTTCACCCCCGGTACAGCAACAAAGTCCGGGCTCACCGTCCTCGGTGACGAAAAATCATCCACGGTCATCGGCTATGACGCCACAACCGGGAAGATGTTCGTTGACCGCAGAAACTCCGGGAACACCACGTTCCACCCGGCCTTCGCTTCCATCGAGGACGCCCCCGTCACCTTGGACAAGAACGGCAACATCACCCTGCGGATCTACCTCGACCGCTCCTCCGTGGAGGTATTCGCCCAGAACGGCCTGCGGACCATCACCGACCAGGTGTTCCCCAACCCGGGAGCAGACAAGATGGCCCTCTTCGCCGAAGGCGGGACCGCGCAGCTCAAATCACTCACCGTGACACCGCTGGAAAAGGCAATGTTCCTCCCCGAAAAGAAGTAACCCCTACCACCCTCTGACTAGCTCACCTGAGAGCTGCACCTGAAGGGACTGAGTTCGGTACAACACCGGGCTCAGTCCCTTCAGCTTTTCCCTCCGCCGCGTTCCGAAGTCTCGGCAGGAGCAGGAGGAACTTGACAGCGCTCCGCGTGTTTTGAACATGCCGTTGCGCCGAGCCCAGATTTCAAACTGGCACCTTTCGGCGGCTCTGACCCCGGGACAAGTGCCACGCCTTCACCTGGCGCTCCCGCTGGAATCCACGCAACAAGCTCTTACAGCCGCTGCTCCCAGACCGTGAGCTGCAGCCTGACTGCGTCGCCGCCGGGGACGGCGGCAGCGTCCCCCGCGCCGCCGTCGGGCACACCGCCGAACACCCCAAGGTAGCGGCAGCACACCGTCCCCAACAGGCGCTGCCACGCACCTCCGGTGCGGTCCGCGCTCATGAGGCGCGGACCGCCTGGGCAGCTTCGTCCGCTGTGCGCACCGGAGTTTCCAGGCCGAGGTTTTCACGCAGGGTGCTCCCCCGGTACTCCGTCGGGTAGACGCCGCGTTCCTGCAATTCCGGCACCAGGTGGTTCACGATGTCATCCAGGCCGGTGGGGATCAGCCACGGCGAGATGTTAAAGCCGTCCACCGCGCCAACCCGTGCATACTCGGCCAGCTGGTCAGCCACCGCCGAGTACGAACCTGTGAAGGTGGCGTCCACGCGGGCTGTGCGGGACGTGACGAACTGGCGGATGGAGAGGCCCTTGTCCTTGGCCTCTGCCCGCCACTGGTCCGCCAGCTGGCGGGCTTTGGCGCCGTGGAAGCCGCTGCCGCGGGTCTCCGAGGTTTCCTCCACTACAGGGTCAATCTCCGGAAGCGGCCCGTCCGGATCGTATTCGGAGAGCTCGCGGCCCCAGAACTGCTCCAGGTACGCCACGGCCTGCTGCGGACCGATTTGCAGGCTGCGCACCCATTCCTTCTTCGCCGCAGCCTCTTCAGCCGTGGCTGCCAGGATGAATTCGCTGGCTGGCATGATCTGCACGGCATTGGCTCCGCGGCCCGCGTTCAGCGAGCGTGCCACGAGGTCCTTGCGGAACTCGACGGCGGCATCGAACTTCGGATGGGCCGAGAAGATGACGTCCGCCTGGCGGGCGGCAAAGTCACGGCCTTCCGGGGAGTCGCCGGCCTGGAAGAGCACGGGCCGGTACTGCGCGCTTCGAGGGAGCCGGGGCGTCACGTCCACTGTGTAGTGCTGGCCTTCATGGAGCACGCGGCGGGCCGGACCTTCCTCAGTTTCCCAGGAGTCCCAGATGCGCTTCGCCGTTTCGACGAACGCTTCGGCGTGCCTGTAACGGTCGGCGTGGTCCAGGTATCCCCCGCGCCGGAAGTTGGCACCGGTCCAGGCGTTGTCCGTGGTCACGATGTTCCACGCGGCACGGCCACCGGAAATCAGGTCAAGGGACGAGAGCCTGTGTGCCAGGTCGGCGGGGTCGTTGTACGTGGTGTTCTGGGTGGCCACCAGGCCGATGTTCCTGGTTACGGAAGCCAGCGCGGCAAGCATGGTCTGCGCGTCCGGCCGGCCCACGACGTCCAGCGCGTGGGGCCTGCCGAGGTGTTCCCGCAGGCGGAGGCCTTCGCCCAGGAAAAACGCGGCGAACAGCCCCCGCTCGGCCGTCTGCACAAGGCGGCGGAATGATTCGAAGTCGGTCTGCGAACCGGATTCGGCTGCCTTCCAGATGGTTCCGGAGTTGACGCCCTGGAAAAAGATCCCGAACTGCAGTTTGCCCGACGGTACAGAAACATCGGATTTAGCACGGCTGTGCTGTGTCATGGTCTTTCCCCTTAGTTTCCGGCGGCAGTGGCCGCGGCTGTGTCTGCGTAGCGGCTGGGTGGGCGCTTGAGTCCCAGCAGTTCGCGGAAAGTGCCGTCAGGGACCGGGGCACGCAATGCGCCGCGGCGCCTTAGTTCGGGCAGGACCAGCCGGGAAAGTTCGTCCAGTTCCAGGGCGAGCGACGCCGGGTGGAGGCGGACGCCGTCGGTCTCCACCAGGAGGGACTCAAGGAGGTCCGCGAGGCCGGCTGCGGTGCCGGCGTAACGCGCGCGGCTGCTTTCGACGCCGGCCGCCCGCTCAGCCGCAGCCTGCCCGCGCGAGTCCAGGACGACGTCGAGCTCGGCCACCACGGCCACCGACGCACCGAAGCGGGCGCGCACGTCCCGCGCCTCCGCGGCCAGCAGTTCTGGCGTGGGCGCGGTGACAAGTACGGCGTCGACGGCATCCGCCGCAACCTGCCCCTCGCCGACCAGTGACGCAGCCGCCAGCACGGGCAACTGTCCCTGCAGCGGCCTGGGAATGATGGACGGTCCCTTCACAGAGTAGGCGGCCCCGGCAAAATCGGCCGGGGTTTCGAAGTCCGCATAGTGCAGCTTGTCCACATCGATGTACCGGCCGGTGGCGACGTCACGGATCACCGCGCCGTCCTCCCACGAGTCCCACAGCCGGCGGGACACCTCAATGGAGGCGGCGGCTTCCTGTACCAAGGCGACGCCACCCACAGAGGAGCGCCCGACGGCGGCGGCAGCCTCGGGCCGCTCCGCCGCGGTTGCGATCCACCCGGCACGGCCGCCGGAAACATAGTCGAGGCTTGCGAGCTGGGTGGAGACGTGGAAGGGCTCGGTGTAAACGGTGTCCACCTCGGGAACCAGCGCGATGGTCCGGGTTACCGGACCGGCATAGGCGGCGCGCTGCAGGGCGTTGGTGCGGCCCGGAATGGGCTCGTCCGCGAAGGTGGCCACGTGGAACCCTGCGGATTCGGCGGCAAGGACGGCTTCGGCAAGGCTGGCAAAGTCCCCGCCACCCCAGCCCGCACCATCGAGCTCGATCGCCAGGAAGCCTGCGTTGCCCGTCTTCGCGTTGTGGTCTTCTGGAGTGCTCACAGCTGGTCCTGCCGTTCGTAGGGAATCTTCTCGCCGGCCTCGATGGGCACCGGCAGCCGGTTTTCGGCGGGCGGCAGCGGGCAGGTGGCAAGGTCGGTGTAGGCGCAGGGCAGGTTCACGGCCCTGTTGAAGTCCAGCAGCACCGACCCGTCCGCGGTAGGAACCACCTGCAGCGAGCGGTTGGCCGCATAAGTGGTCCTGCCCGAGGTCTGGTCCGTGAACAGCACCGACAACGAGCCCGGGGTGTGGCCGTTGAACGCGGTCAGCGCCAGCTCCTGGCCGGAGAGCTTGAAGCGGATCTCGCCCGGCGCCTCGTAGACATGCTGGATGCCTTCGACGGCGGCACCCACCGTCGTGGGCCGCGGCGCCTCGAACGGCACAAAGGTTCCACGAACGGCGTACGCCGCATCCGGCGAGTAGGCCGGCGTGCCCTGGTAGCTGCGCAGCAGCCCGTTCTCAGGGTTCCGGGGCCGCACAATGTACTCGCCGCCGCGTTTGGCCACCTCAATGACCGTGTCGCCGGCCACCAGGTTGATGCCGCCGCGCTCCTCGATAGGGCCGAAAGTGACGGTGGCGCCCCCTTCGGAGTTCAGCTCCTGCCCGTCCCGCTGCAGGCTTTCGCCCGCCTCGAGAACTACGCGGACGACGTCGGCGTCCGCACGCCACGTGCCGGGCGCACCTTCCAGCCGGGTGGCTTCGCCGCCCAGCCAGTGCAGGTGGGTGACGGCCAGGAAGCCGTGCGGGTGTGCGCGGTTGCGCTCGTGGGCGGCGTGCCAGTCCTGCCAGTCGGCGTCGAAGGATTCGAGGGCGGTTTCAGTGTGCGTAGGCATGGGCGCTCCTGTTGGTGTTGAGGGCTACGGATTCCGGCCGGCTTCCGTAAGGGTCCCCGGCCTCCCACAAGGTGGTGGGGGCGGCGGCCCGGACGGCGGGGATGACCTCCAGCGCGAACCGGCCCAGGATGTCGAGCTGCTGTTCGAAGGGCAGCGTGGTGGGCAGGGAAATGGATTGCAGGTCGTGGCCGTAGAGCTCGTGGTAGCTGAGGATCTTGTCGATGACCTGTTCCGGGCTGCCCACGAGGGCGGGGCCCTCGGCGACGGCGTGCTGGATGTCGCGGAACGGCGAATTGTTCCCGGGGACGTTGCGGTTGGCCGTCAGGGCCTCGTAGACGGGGCCGTACTGGCGGATGGCTTCCTGTGTGGTGTCGGCAATGAACACCCCGCCGGCACCGCTGCCCGAACCCAGGAACCGCAGGCTGGGATCGTGGCCGTGACGCTCATACTCTTCCCGGTAATGATCGATCAGGAGCTTGTAGTTTTCCCGCGGTTGGATGGCGTTCGCGGTGAACAGCGGGTCGCCCCATTCCGCAGCAAGCGCGGCCGAGGTGAGGGTCGTAGCAGACCCGTGCCAAATCCGGGGCGGGCCGGCGAACGGCCGTGGCGTCGTGGTGGTCGGCTCGGTAAGCGGGGCGCGGAAGCGGCCGGACCAGGTGACGCCATCCTCGCGCCAGAGGCGTCGCAGCAGTCCGTACTTTTCGGCCAGCAGGTCCCATTGGTCATCCAGGTCCAGGCCAAAAAGTGGGTACTGCAGGACTTCGTTGCCTTTCCCAATCACCAGTTCCAGCCGGCCGCGGCTCAGCTGGTCGATGGTGGCGTAGTCCTCGGCCACCCGGACGGGGTCCAGGACGGGGTCCAGGACGGACAGCACGGTGACGCCGCTCTGCAGCCTGATCCGGTCCGTGACAGCGGCGATGGCAGCCAGGACGGTGGTGGGCGAGGATGAAATGAATTCGCCCGCATGGCGCTCCCCCACGGAGAAGCTGTCAAAGCCGAGCTCTTCGGCCCGGCGCGCCGTTTCCACCACCTGGTTGAGCCGGTCCGCGGTGGAAACGATCTCTCCCGTAACCGGATTCTCCAGGTGCGGGATGATGTCCAGGACCTGGAACTTCACTTTGCCGCCCCGGCCTGGCTGGCCGCGAAGGTTTCCTCCGTGACGGTTTTGGATTCCGCCAGCGCCTCCTCGGAGAGACCCCAACGCTCCAGGACCTTGGCGTAGGAGCCATCCTTGATGGCCGAGTTCAGTGCGTCAGTGACCGCGGGGGCGAGGCCATTGCCGCGAAGAGTGGTTGCGGCCACGACGGTTTCGGCGGGCCAGCCCGCGTTGACCTTGCCCACTACTTTCAGGTCATCGCGGGTGTTTTCCCGGTACACCGTGGACGGGTACGGGGCGATGTTGAGGTCAGTACGGCCGGAGGAGAGCGCCAGGATGGTGTCTGCGTCAGAGGAGTAGTACTGCAGCGTGGCGGGGACCTTGCCCTTGCCCTCCAGCTCCTTGTTCCAAGCCAGCAGGATCTTCTCCTGGTTGGTGCCGGAGCCCACGGAGACCTTCAGGCCGGAGATGTCGTCCGCGCCCTTGATGTCGTAGTTGGCGGATTTCTTGGCTTCGAAGCCCATGTACGCGGCCCTGTACGTGGCGAAATCGAAGAGCTTCACGCGCTCCGCGTTGATGCCAACATTGGAAAACACTGCTTCGAAGTCGCCGGACTGGGTCTTCAGCGGCCAGTTCTCCCAGGACGTGACCTGGACGTCCAGTTCCAGTCCCAGCTTGTCCGCCACCAGCTGGGCGAGGTCCAGTTCCACACCGATCGGCGTTTTGTCATCCGTGGCATGGGAGGACAGCGGGATGGACCCTGCCGTTGTGGCCACGGTGAGCTTGCCATCCTTGCCGACGACATCCGGGACCTTGGCGGCGAGCGCCGCGTCCTTCTCTCCCCGGATCCGCTGCTGGTCCGGGGAGGTGTTGTAGACAACGCCGTTGCGTGCCGCCGTCGTGGACCTTCCTTCGGACGCGGCGCCGGAGGCAGCCGCTCCCGGGTCCGAGCAGGCGGACAGTGCCGCAGTTCCAAGAAGTACGACGGCGGGCAGGGCCGCCAAAGTGCGTGCGCGGCCTCCGCGGCGGTTAAGGTCTGTGAAAAAAGCCATGGGAAGTTCCTTTAGATGTTGAAAGCCGGTTCGAGCACCTTGGAGAAGAAGCTCCGGGTACGGGGTTCCTGCGGGTTGGTGAAAATCTGCTCCGGGCTGCCCTGTTCCACGATTTGGCCCTGGTCCATAAACACCACCGTGTCCGCCACGTCCCGGGCGAAACCCATCTCGTGCGTCACGATGATCAGGGTGGTGCCGGACTTCGCGAGTTCGCGGATCACATCCAGCACCTCGTTGACCAGCTCGGGGTCCAGCGCGGACGTGGGCTCATCGAACAGCAGGATTTTCGGGTCCAGTGCCAGCGCCCGGGCAATCGCGACGCGCTGCTGCTGGCCGCCCGACAGCTGCCGGGGGTAGGCCCCGGCCCTGTCCTTGAGACCCACCCGGTCCAGGAGTTCCAGGGCGCGGCGGCGCGCTTCCTCCTTGGACCGGCCCTGGGCCACCACGGGAGCTTCACTCACGTTCTCCAGTGCGGTGAGATGCGGGAAGAGATTGAAGTTCTGGAACACCATGCCGATTTCGGTGCGCTGCTTCAGGATCGTCTTCTCGCGCAACTCGTGCAGGCGCTTGCCACGGACCTCGTAACCCACCAGTTTTCCGTCGATGGCGATGTGGCCGCCGTCGACCTTTTCCAGGTGGTTGATGGTGCGCAGCAGGGTGGACTTGCCGGAGCCGGACGGACCGACGATCACGGCCACTCCCCCGGGCTCGACCGTCAGGGTGATGCCCTTGAGCACTTCGGTGGCACCGAAGGATTTCCGGACCTTGGTGATTTCCACCAGGCCCCGCGTGGGTTCCAGGGCGGATCCAGTGGGAACGCCGGCGCGTTCAGTTTCTGCGGGGGTGCGGACGACGGCGGTGCTCATCGGGGGCTCCTTGCTCGGCTGGGTGCCACTGCGTGGGTGGCAAAGAATTTCCGGGCTCTCTGCAGCGGTGTCAGCGGCAGGTTCCGCAGGGCGCCCTTGGAGTAGTGCCGCTCGATGTAGTACTGGAAGACGCTCAGGACAGACGTGATCACCACGTACCAGAGCGTGGCCACAAGCAGCAGCGGCAGCACCTGCTGGGTCCGGTTGTAGATGACCTGCACGGTGTAGAACAGCTCCGAATAGGCCAGGACATAGACGATCGAGGTGCCCTTGACCAGGCCGATGATCTCGTTGAACGCTGTGGGCAGGATGGCCCGCATGGCCTGCGGCAGGACAATCCGGGTGGACCGGCGCCAGGCCGGGATGCCCAGTGCGGCCGCCGCTTCCAGCTGCCCCTGGTCCACGGAGAGGATGCCGCCGCGGATGATCTCCGCCGAGTAGGCCGCCTGGTTGAGGGTCAGGCCGAGCACCGCTGCCGCAAACTGGCTGATCAGTGTGGTGGTCTGGACCTCGAAGAAACGGACGTCGGTGAACGGGATGCCCAGGCTGATCTTCTCGTACAGGTAGCCCAGGTTGTACCAAAGGAGCATCTGGACCAGGAGCGGCGTGGAGCGGAAGATCCAGGAGAAGGTCCAGGAGACGGAGACCAGCAGCGGCGAGGCGGACAGCCGCATCAGCGCCAGGATGAAGCCCAGCACAAACCCCAGCAGGCCGGAAATGGCCGTCAGCTTCAGGGTTTCCAGGAGCCCGTTGACCACGGACTGGGCGGTGAACCACTGCGCCACCACACCCCACTCCCATCGCGGGTTGGTGGCCAGGGACCACGCGATGGCAACGACGCCCAGTGCCACTGCGGCCGTTCCCACCCATCGCCAGGGATGCTTCGAAGCCACCAGCGGGTAGCCGGAATAGTCCGTGGCTGGTGCCCTGGATCCTGGGTTGGTGCCGGACGGGCCGGATGGTCCGGCCCCGGTGGGCGCCGGTCCGGCAGCCAGCTGTGCTTGGGCTGACTGTGCTTGGGCTGACTGTGCTTGCTCCGGCTGTGCTTCTGCTGACTGGGCCGGCTGGGCCGCTTTGGTTACTGCTGAACTCATGCGCCACCTCATTTCGTCTGTCGGTGTTGGGGCATCCCGGACTGCTGCGCCGGGATCCTGGTGCCGGGGCGGGAAGCTCCGGGTTGCTGGCTGCAAATCTAGGGCCGCCGGGAAAGGGCCAGCAAGGCGCCAGGTTGCATTACTTCACCGGGCTTCGCACAGCGTCATGAGTCCGTTTCTTTCGCCGTTTGACGTGCGGTGACGCGGAGTTAACGGGCGTGACCAGGTCCTCGACCACCGCCATTTGCGCTGCCTAGCATGGGCACTCAACCGCCGTCCCGTCAGGAGTCGCCATGCCAGCGCACGCACCTTCCGTTGTCTTCATCGGCGGCGGTCCGCGGACGGCAGGCGTGCTGGAACGGATTGCCGCAAACCGGGCCGGACTGTTCCAGGGACCGCTGGATATTCACGTGGTGGAGCCCTATGAGCCCGGCTCGGGCCGGATCTGGCGGTACGACCAGCACCCCGGCCTGATGCTGAACTCGGCCGCCGCGGACGTCACCATGTTCACGGACGCCTCGGTGGCCTGCAGTGGCCCCGCCGCCGACGGGCCGGGCCTCGCCCAGTGGGCCGCCGGTGTGCTGGACGGCTCCATCACCGACGTCCCGGACTTCCCCGCGGCCCTCCGGGAACAGCTCCGAAACCTCACCGGGGCCACATTTCCCACGCGGCAGCTCCAGAGCCAGTACCTCGAGTGGTTCTTCCGCCGCGCCGGCGCGGCACTCGGCGGGGACGTCACGGTCCACCGCACCACCGCCGTCGCTGTAGAGCCCGCCGGCGGTCCCGCATCCGCTGCGTCCAACGGCACGGGGTCCAACGGCACGGGGCGCAACGGCTCCGCGTACGGCGCCGGCACCCACCTCGTGCGGCTGGCCAACGGCGGGACGCTGCGTGCCGACGTTGTGGTCACCGCGCTAGGCCACACGGACTCGCAGCCGGACGCCGATTCCGCTGCCTGGTCGGGCTTTGCCGCACGGCATGCCGGCTTCCACGCGGCACCCAGCTACACCACCGACGTCGACTACTCAGCCCTCGCACCCGGCCAGGATGTCATTGTGGCCGGGATGGGGCTGGCGTTTGTGGACCTGCTGGTGCTGCTGATGGAAGGGCGCGGCGGCCGGTTCGAGGAAACGGCCGGCGGCGGCCTGCGGTACCGGCCGTCCGGCCGGGAGCCCCGGCTGTGGGCGGGATCGCGGCGCGGGGTGCCCTACCACTCCAAGATTTCCGCGTCCCTGCCCGGCGAGGCCGCCGGTAACCTCCGCTTCTTCACGGCCGGCGCGGTGGACGCGCTGCTGGAGCAGCATGCCGAACTGGATTTCCACGCGCACCTGTGGCCGCTCATCGCCAAGGAGGCCGGGTACGGGTATTACCGGGAGTTGTTCACCGGCAGCCCCGGGCGGGTCAGTACTGGCTGGGCGGGGTTTTCCGCCCGCTTCGCCGAACTGGACTGGTACAGCACCGCACGGGAGGCCCTGGTGGCAGCCGCCGTTCCGGACCCTGCCCTGCGGCTGGACCTCGAAGCCCTGGACCGGCCCTTCGCGGGAAAATCGTTGGGTGGTTCCGCCGACGTCCAGGAGGCGGTGGCCCGCTACATCGAACAGGATCTCGCGCTCCGGGACAGTCCGGACCATCCCGAGACGATGGCTCTCTTTGTGGCGCTCCTGAAGGTGTACATGGACCTTGGCCGGCTGGTCCCGGCCGAGCGCCTCAACGCCAGGTCCCAGCAGACCGTCCACGGCTGGTGGCACGGATTCTTCAGCTTCGTGGACTCCGGGCCGCCACCACGCCGACTGCGCGAGATGCTGGCCCTGCACCAGGCAGGACTGCTTCGTTTCCTGGGGCCGGGCCTGAGCGTGGAGGCGGATGAGTCTACCGGCGAGTTTGTGGCCGCTTCGGCGCAGACCGGCTTCAGTGTCCGGGCCAAGGCGTTCATCGAGGCGCGGCTGCCGGCAACGTCCGTGGTCCGCTCACTGAATCCGCTGCTGGCCTCGCTGCACTCCGCCGGGCTGGGCAGCGAACAGCAGTTGCTCACCGCGGACGGCACCCACTCGACCGGAAAGCTGCTCGTCTCAGACCGCCATGAACTCTTGGACGGGCAGGGCCGGACGGGCGGCCGGCTCTTCGGCGTTGGCCCGGGAACGTCGGGCTGGGGAGCCGGCGCCTTTGCCAGGCCCAACACCAACGCCGCCCCGTTCCGCGAAAACGATGCCCTGGCAAGGACTGTCCTGGGCGTCGCAGCGGGGATTGTTTCCGCCCACCCAACTTCCACCCGCCCAACCGGACAGGACACACCTGCCGAACCCGCCGCCGTCGGAAGGCCCTGAAGGATGAATGTGAAGACCGGCTCTCCTGCTGGACCGGGCGCGCGGAACCCTGATGCGCTCAGCCGGCCACGGCTGGACCCGGCGGCGCTGGCAGTCTTGCTCCTGACCATGCACGATCCCCGGGTCCGCCCGCTCCTGGACGAGCTGGCCGTGGAGTACGACTCCCGTTACGGCGATCGTTTTGGCCGCGGCGCCGCCGCCGAGGAGCTCAACCGCTACCCGGCGTCGGAATTCGAAGGAACGGGCGGTGCCCTGCTGGTGGTCCAGGAGAACGGCGAGTCCGTGGCCGGCGGTGCCTTCCGCCGGTATGACGCGGACACCGCGGAGTTCAAGAGGATCTGGACCCACTCCGCGCACCGGCGCCGCGGGCTGGCCCGGGTGGTGCTGGCGGAGCTGGAGGCGCTGGCCGCCCAGCGTGGCTACCGGCGCGTCTATCTCACCACCGGGCCGCGCCAGCCCGAAGCGAAGCACCTGTACCTCACCACGGGATATGTGGCGCAGTTCGACGTCAACCAGGATCCGGAGTTAATTGGGTCGCTCGCATTCACCAAGAATCTGCCGGTGCCCCCGCTAAGCTAGCGGCATGGCCAAGAAAACCACTGCAGAGAAGCTTGCCACCATCCAGAAGGGCTACACCCTGGACGGTGCCACCATCGAGCTGGGTGCCGCCATTGTCGACGGCGAACTTCACAAGGAAGCCCAGATCCGGCTGCCGCTGTCCATGATGAACAGGCACGGCCTGGTGGCCGGCGCCACCGGCACCGGCAAGACCGTCACGCTGCACATGATGGCGGAGCAGCTGTCCGCGGCCGGCGTCCCCGTGTTCCTGGCGGACATTAAAGGCGATCTTTCCGGCCTGGCGACGGCCGCGGCCGGCAGCGAGAAGCTGAAGGCCCGCACGGACAGCATCGGCCAGGCCTGGGCCGGCAAGACCTACCCGGTGGAGTTCCTTGCCCTGGGCGGCGACGGCAACGGCATTCCGGTCCGGGCCACCATCACCTCGTTTGGCCCCATCCTGCTCTCCCGCGTGATGGAGCTCAACGACACCCAGGAATCCAGCCTGCAGCTGGTCTTCCACTTTGCGGACAAGAACAACCTTGAGCTGATCGACCTCAAGGACCTCCGCGCCGTGATCCAGTTCCTCACCTCGGACGAAGGCAAGGACGAGCTGGAGGAACTGGGCGGCCTGTCCAAAGCCACCGCCGGCGTCATCCTGCGCGAACTGGTGAACCTGGAGGCGCAGGGCCTGGAGAAGTTCTTCGGCGAGCCGGAGTTCGATACCGCCGAGCTGCTCCGGACCGCCCCGGACGGCCGCGGTGTAGTGACCTGCCTGGAGCTCCCCACGCTGCAGACCAAGCCGATGCTTTTCTCGACCTTCCTGATGTGGCTGCTGGCAGACCTTTTCGAGGACCTGCCCGAGGCCGGCGACCTGGACAAGCCCAAGCTCGTGTTCTTCCTTGACGAGGCCCACCTGCTCTTCAACGGCGCGTCCAAGGCCTTCCTGAACGCCATCACCACCACCGTCCGGCTGATCCGTTCCAAGGGTGTGGGTATCTTTTTCGTCACCCAGACCCCCAAGGATGTCCCCGCCGACGTCCTTGGCCAGCTGGCCAACCGCATCCAGCATGCCCTCCGCGCGTTCACACCGGAGGATGCCAAGGCCCTGAAAGCCACGGTCTCCACCTTCCCGGTCAGTGACTACGACCTCGAGGAAACCCTCACGTCCGCGGGGATCGGCGAGGCTGTCATCACCGTGATGAACGAGAAGGGTGCGCCGACGCCGGTTGCCCTCACCCGTCTGCGGGCCCCGGAATCGGTCATGGGCCCCAGCACGGATGAGCTCATCCAGAACACTGTTGCGGGTTCCGCGCTGCTTTCCAAGTACGGGACGGCCGTGGACAACATCTCCGCCTACGAGAAACTCACGGGCAAAGCCGCAGCCCCCACCGGCGACGCTGCCCCCGGCCAGCCCCCGGTCCCCAGCAGCGCCGGACGAGGCGATGCCGGGCAAGCAGGTGGCAGCCAGGCCGACGTCGACGCCGAGGCCCGCCGGATCGAAGAGGAAATCCTCGGCCGGCCGAGCAGCCGACCTGCACCGGCCCCGGACCGCGGGTCCGCTCCTGAGCGGGCCCGGGCACCGCGTGCACCCGAACCGGCAGCCCCGGCAGGTGGCGGGATCGCGGGCGACCTCGCCGGCGTCCTGGGCGGCGCGCTGGGCGGCGGACTCAAGAGCATGGTCCGGTCCATGGGCACCCAACTCGGCCGCGAGCTGCTCCGCGGCGTCTTCGGCACCTCGTCCCGGCGCCGCCGTTAGGCAAAAACCGGACGATGCCCCGTTCCGTACCCCCGCCGTCGGGCGTCAGGAAGCCGCCGCTCCCCATCAGGAGGGGTGGCCCCTACACCAGTGTTCAGCAGCCTTACAGGTAACGTAAGGGGCGTGCAGATGAGTCAAGCGTTGGTGAGGAAAGCAGCAGGGTGGCTGCTGGGCCTCATGCTTGCCGTGGCCGCTGCCATTGTAGGCGTCAACGTGGTGAACAATACCGTGGCAAGTCCGCAGCAGCCGGTCCGCGAATACCTGGACGCCCTGCGCGATGGCGACGGCGGCAGGGCCCTGGGTCTGCTCCGCGCCACGGTGCCGCCCAGCAACGCCGCCATGCTTGATGGGACGGCGCTGCAGACGGCTGCCTCGCGCCTGGCGAACATCACCATCGGCGATCCCGAGGAACGCTCGGACAGCCAGGTCCTGGTGCCGGTGCAGTACACGATCGACGGCAGCAGGCTGCGCACCGACTTCCTGCTGCAGCGGACCGGGACGGAGTGGCTGTTCTTCAACACCTGGGCGTTTGTTCCGTCGCGGCTGCCCACGGTGGGCGTCACCGTGGTCAACGCCAGCGAAGCGAACCTCAACGGCGTCCCGGTGAACATGCCCGCGGGCCAGAATTCCTTCGCCGTGTTCTATCCCGGCGAATATGAAGCATCCCTCAACGGTGAATACTTCGCTGCCCCCTCCACCCGCGCCACCATCACGTCCCGCGATGCTCCGGCGGCTCCGCTGAACCTGTTGACCGAGGCCACCGAGCGTCTTCGGGAGGACGTGGGCCAGAGCGTGAAGGAGTTCCTGGACGGCTGCGCAGCCGAAGCCGTAAAACAGCAAAGGCTGCAGCCGGACTGCCCCTTCTACTTCGCCAGCACCAATAACGTGGACGACGGCACGATCAAGTGGACGATCACGGAGTACCCGGAGATTTCCATCGAGCCCTTTGACGGCCGGTGGGTGGTTGCTCCCCTGGATGGCAAGGCCCGGGTGGAGGCTGTCCAGCAGAGCGCCTTCACAGGTGCGTGGTTCCCGCTCGACGAAGAGGTGGACTTCAGCTTCACCACCCGCCTGGACGTCGACGGCGACACCATCAAGGTCACCCCGCTCCTGAGCTACTAGGGCCGGCCTGCCGCACTGGCCCACTGCCGCGCTGGCCCACCTTGGCAGCTCGTTTGGTGTATCACCAGCCGTCCTGACCACGGTGGCCCTGATAGCTGGGCTGGTTCGGTTGGGGCCAGCGCAGCGACCCCCGGGCCAGCACTTCCCGGACCTGCGCCAGAACAGACCCGGGTGCATGGACTACGTCATCGTAGAAGAACCTGAGCACCGGCAGTCCCTTGAGTGTTGCGGAGTTATCCCTGCGGCGGTCCTTCTTGAACTGCCGTGGTTCGACGTGGAAGGCGATCCCGTCAATTTCCACGATGAGGAACCCCTCCAACAGAAGTCCACTCGCCCAATGTCATCGATCCAGACTTGGGCCTCGGTGGAAATGCCCGCATCTCTGAACAGCACTCTCGCCAAGGTCTCGAGGAGTGAATCCGCACTCCGATCAACCTTGGCCAGTACATTCCGCGCCTTGCCCGAACGGTTACCGGGCAGGTGGCCGAGTAGATAAGCGGGGTCGATGTCACCCCGGGTGTACGCACACTCCACCATTACCAAGGATTCCAGTTCCGGCAGGCACAGCAGGGCATGCAGCAATACATCCGGAAGTGCTGCAAGAGTCCCATGTTGGCGTGGCTGCGTCAGCGCGAGACGATCGCTGACGCACCGGGCGGCGTTCCGGCCGTTGCTCTGCCAGTAGTGAGGCTGCACCGGGGGACGAGGCTGCCAGAGCCCGAACATCGGGGCGGCCGACACGCATGTGATCAGCCCGCGGGCGAGTCCTGCGGCCAGCAATTCCGGATCAGCACCTGCTACAGCCACCAGGCCTCGCTCCAGGCGGATGACATCGCCGCTCCGCACCCCCCTGCGGAGGCCCGTTTCTGTTGCACCCGCGGGCCAGTACATCCCGCGTCAGCAGCACTCCCCCAGCCGACCGGAGGATCTCCGTTGCGTCCATAAAGCCACGATGTCGGCCGCCCGAACGTGCGGACAGGCCCGAAGCAGGCTATGTGGACAACAACGGGACACGGACTGGCCCGACGCCAGTAGTGACAGAACTGGCCCGGCTCCCGGCCACCAAGGGTCGAAAACCGGGCCAGTTCAGCACCTGGCAGAAGTCGGAACGGCGGTGATCAGTCCATGCCGCGCAGGTCCAGGACCAGCTCCGTGTCACCGTCGTCCGTCAGCAGGACAGGAATGCCCCAGTCCTGTTGGTACAGGTGGCACGCGGCGTGGTCCGGGATCTCGCCGTCCTCGTTGTCGGGACCGTCGCAGGCCGCGGCACGGGCGGTGATGTGCAGGACGCCCTCCGAAATGCCCGACGCCAGTTCCAGCGTCCGGAGCAGGCCCACGGAGGTGCCGCCGCCGGCCACGATAAGTTCCGGCGGGGTGGAGGAGATCTTCAGCTGTGTGGGATCGCCCCACCGGTCGTCGAGTTTCTGGCCTGTGGGCGCCGTGAATCGGACGGTCAGCTCCAGGAGGCCGGGGGCCACGGGGCTCTTGGGCCGGTGGGTCTGCGATGCGCCCTCGTCCACCTGCTGGGCTTCCTTGGGGATGGGCACGTAGACCAACTGGTGCTTGTTGGCCTCCACCACCACCAGGAACGGCTCGGAGCCCACCGAATGTGTGTGGTCCACAATCACGTCGGAAGGTTCGGAGAGTCCCCTCGCCAGCGTGGAGACCTTGCCTGTCACGGGGTCGTAGCGGCGCACGGCACCGTTGTAGGTGTCGGCGATGGCCACCGAGCCGTCAGGCAGGACGGTGACGCCCAGCGGGTGCTGCAGACGGGCATCGGCCGCGTCCCCGTCACGGAAGCCGAAGTCGAAGAGCCCCTTGCCCGCGGCGGTTTCCACGGTGACCGTGCCGGCGTCGTCAATTGCCAGCTTGCGGAGGGCGGACGTTTCGGAGTCCGCCACCCAGATGTTGCCATCGGCGTCCTCGGCCAGGCCGGAGGGCTGCGCGAACCAGGCCTCGTGGGCGGGGCCGTTCAGGAGGCCTTCCAGTCCGTTGCCGGCAATGATTGCCACGGAACCGGTGAGCGGGTCGAAGCTGAAGATCTGGTGCGTGCCGGCCATGGCGATGATCACGGCGTTGAGCTTGGTGGACCAGACAACGTCCCAGGGGGAGCTGAGCGAAACCTCCAGCGGGTGTTCACTGAGCTGGCCGGTAAACCCGGCGGCATCCTCGTCCACACGCGCGGGGCCCGTTTCCAGGAGCCGTTGAACGCCGTTGCCCACAATCGTCGTGGCTGTCCCGTCCGTCAGCGACACTCCGCGCAGGCGGTGGTTGACGGAGTCGGCAATGACGACGTCGTAGCCTGCCTTCGCTGCCACGTCCTCCGGAAGCAGCACGAGGCCTTGCGGCTCGTTGAACTGGGCAGTCGGCGAGACTGAGTCGACGTCCGCTGCGGGACCGTCGGCGAAGCCCCTGGTGCCTGAACCGTAGGTACGAAGCACCGTCTGGAAGTCCGTGCCCAGCTCCACGAGACGGTGGTGGCCGGTATCCGTGACGAGCCAGGTGCCGGCGTCGGGCGTTCCGGCGTCGGGCGTTCCGGCGTCGGAAGTGCTTTCGGCGGAAGAGCCGCGTCCGGCAGGGAGGAAGAGTGCCTTGCCCGGGAAGCGCAGCGTGCCCGAGGTGGGTTCCGGTGCCACGTAGGGGCCGGAGCCGCGGTGCAGCGTGCCCTTGGCCTCATGCTCGGCGATCAGCTCGGGGATAAGTACGGCCAGGCCGTCGGCGTGGCCTTCACCGGAGAGGTGGGCAACGATGTAACCCTCGGGGTCGATGACCACCAGGGTGGGCCAGGCGCGCGCCGTGTAGGCCTTCCAGGTATCCAGCTCGGGATCATCCAGGACCGGGTGGTGGATTTCGTAGCGCTCCACGGCAGCGGCCAGCGCTACGGGATCTGCCTCGTGCTCGAACTTGGGCGAGTGCACACCCACGGTGACCAGGACATCGGAGAATTTCTCCTCGAGCGGGCGCAACTCATCGAGGACGTGCAGGCAGTTGATGCAGCAGAACGTCCAGAAGTCGAGCAGCACGATCTTGCCGCGCAGCGCTTCGAGGTCAAGCGACTTCCCACCGGTGTTGAGCCAGTTGCGGCCCACCAGTTCGGAGGCGCGGACCCGGAGTTTGGTGCGTACGGTTTCGCTCATCAGCGTCCTTCCAGCTTTGAGTTGCGTTCAGCCAATCTGGCATCGCGTTCGGCCAATTTGGCAAACATATCGTTGTAAGCAGTGAGATCGGCGTCGTTATTCCTGTCCGCCGCGCGGTCCACGCGCTTGGTCTCCCGTTGATCGGAACGGGACCACATGATTGCGACGCCGATAGCCACCAGCAGGGTGGGTACTTCGCCGATGCCCCAGGTCACCGCGCCGCCCACTTGCTGGTCCAGGAGAGCTGACGGTCCCCACGTCCGGCCGAGGTTGCCGAAGTAATCCGCGGCCAACAAGCTGGTCCCGCCCATGATCGTGACGCCGAAGAAGGCGTGGAAAGCCATGGTGGCCAGCAGGAGGAGCAACCGCAAGGGATACGGTGCACGGCGCGGCAACGGGTCCGTGCCGATCATGCTCAGCACGAAGATGTACCCCGTGAGCAGGAAATGCAGGTTCATCAGCTCGTGTCCCACATGCTCCCGCATGGCGAAGCCGAAGGCGTCCGAGAAGTAGAACAGGACAATGGAGCCGGCGAAGTTGGCGGCGGCGAACAGCGGGTGGGTCACTACCTGGGAGAACTTGGAGTGCACAAAAACCAAAATCCACTCACGCAGTCCCCGGGAACCGTCCGCACGGGCAGGCAGGGCCCTCAACGCCAGCGTCACCGGAGCGCCCAGCACCAGGAAGATCGGCGCCACCATGGTCAGCGCCATGTGGCCAACCATGTGGGCGGAGAACAGCACCATACCGTAAACCGTTGGCGGCCCTGACGTGATGTACGTCAGCACCAAGAGGCCGATCACCCAGTTCACCGAGCGGAACCACTGCCATTTGTCACCGCGCCGGCGGACCTTGGCCACTCCGAGGAAGTAGGCCACCAGTAAGAAGATCACCGCCGCTACCCAGAGCCAGTCAATGCGCCACTCGGTCAGCCATCGCTCCGAAGTCAGTTCGGGCGGCAGCTCGTAGCCGGAGAGGATGAAGGCCGGGGTTGCGTCCGGCGCAAACGTCGTGGGCTCTGGCGGTGCGGAACGGCTCAGGGCGACCGCGAGACCCGACGTGGCGCCCATGATCAGGAGTTCTGCGAGTACCAGCTGCCACAGCACGCGGCGGGAGGACAAAGCCCGGCCCTTCCGGTTCAGCTGCGGGATGACCCACTGCCGGTGCATCAAGCCGATTCCGCCCAGGACCAGGGTGGCCGCGGACTTCGCGAGGATCAGCTGGCCGTAAGGGGATCCAAAAAGGTCCGCCCAGTTGGTGACGCGGATGCTGGCGTTGATGACACCGGAGGCAAATACCAGCACAAAGGCAAAGCCGGCCAGGGATGAGAAACGCCGCAGCGTCTGATCAGTGATGTCGGCAACGGCACCGGGCTTCGAGCCCGTCAGGATGCCGGACAGCAGCGCCAGCAGGATGATGCCGCCCACCCAGACGCTGACGCCAACCAGGTGCAGGCCCAGGGAGTTGACGGCCCCGGAGTGGTCCGACGAGCTCGACGAGTGGCCGATCAGGGCGGCCGGCACCAGCCCGCCAAGGGCCAGGACCAGGGTGAGCGCGAGACCGCCAAGGGACCTGACGCCGAACAGGGCAGTGGTCACCACGGCCCCGATGATCGTTACGGCCAGCCAGGCGCGGCCGGTGTCGATGTCGGTCATGAAGTACACCAGGGCACGGGTGTACTCCGCGTCCCCGGCGAGGCCCTGGCCCGCGACGTCCGAGTAGGTGAGCACCAGCACGGCAATGGCTGACAGTGTCCAGGCGGCACCGGCAGCGCCCGCTATGGCCAGTGCGCGGGCAAAGGCCGGATGCTCGGGGGCGTCGCCATCATGGGTCCGGGACCGCGGACCGGAACTCCTGGGCAGAATGCCGACCGCAAAGATCAGGCCGCCGATGACCGTTGCCAGGGACACATTGTGGATTGCTTTGCTGATGGGGAGTCCCCACCGGACGAGGGCTCCGGGGTCGGAGACGTCCCGGGCTGCGGCGGCACCGGAGAACAGCAGTGCTGCGGCCAGCCCCAGGAACAGGGCTGCGAGACCCAGAAGCTGCAAGGCCCGCGAAATCCCCACGGCGCCGGCATCCCGCGCTGCAGCGCCCCCGCCGGAGGCCGGTTGGGGTGCTGTGGGACGGGACTTTGCTGCAGAAGGCACCTATCCATTGTCCGCTAAGCGTGCCGAGGCGGCGAATCGGGTCCGCGCCGCCGAACGCAAAGGAGCGGCAACCCTGAGGTTGCCGCTCCTTGGCTGGTGCTGAAGAAGACTACTTCTTCTTGGCGACGGCAGCCTTCAGCTTGGAGCCGGCGGTCAGCTTGACGCTGTGGCCTGCTGCGATCTGGATGGTCTCGCCGGTCTGCGGGTTACGGCCGGTGCGAGCTGCACGGTCGGTGCGCTCGACTGCAAGCCAGCCCGGGATGGTGATCTTCTCGCCGGCGGCGACAGACGTCTCGAAAACCTCGAACAGTGCATCGAGGACGGAGTTGACGGCTGCCTGGCTGGTGCCGGCCTTGCCTGCTACCTCTGAAACAAGTTCACTACGGTTCTTAGCCATTGATGTCCTCCTGGACGGTCACGATTTCTGGAGCCTGAACGCGGCATGCGTGCAAGCCACTGTTCGAAAACTTACCAGCTTGGGCCGCCGAGGTCCGCAAATTCCGCGTGTTTCCGCGACTTTTTGACTAAAATCACCGGATTTCCGGGCATTTGCGGGGGAATTGCGCCCACAGCGGACGCTCTCGCAGTTGATGCGGGATTTCGGGAAACCCTCTCGCAGTTGCTGTGGGGTTCGGGGGCCCGCCGCGGTGTGCCGGGTTCGGCGGCGGTGCGGGCTGTGGGTTCCGGGTCCGCGGTCGCGGGCCGTGGGGTGCCGGGTCCGCGGGTGCCGGGTCCGTGGGTGCCGGGTCTGCGGGTGGGTCCTGGCGGGGTCTTGGGGGTTGGGTGGTTAAAGTGGGAGACCCCCCAACACGTGTGTGTTGGGGGGTCTCGACCTTAATGATGTTCCGGCGGTGACCTACTCTCCCACACCCTCCCGGGTGCAGTACCATCGGCGCTGTGGGTCTTAGCTTCCGGGTTCGGAATGGGACCGGGCGTTTCCCCCACGCTATGACCGCCGTAACCCTGTTACCCGTCACACCCGGGGGGTGTGTGGGAAATCTTGTGGTTACAACATGCTCCTGCCGGTTAGGGCAGGTGTGGTGTTGTTATGTTGTTGTGTTTTTTGTTCCCTGCAACAATTGGTTTGTTGTTTGGGAACCACATAGTGGACGCAAGCAGTCTTGTTTTCTTTTTACCAGTGCTTGGTGTGAACGTCTTTTGAAATCCGTTCACGCAGTGGTGTGTGGTGTAAGTTATCGGCCTATTAGTACCGGTCAGCTTCACGAGTCGTTAGTCCTCGCTTCCACATCCGGCCTATCAACCCAGTGGTCT
>NZ_JAVDRS010000008.1:0-278831 GCF_031454915.1 Pseudarthrobacter sulfonivorans
GTGGGCAGATCTCATGGCCACCGGCGGGCAGTTCTACTGGCCGTCAGCGGGCAATTTCGTGGCCGCCTATGGGCAGTTTTTCATGGCCGCTAACAGTCGTTGAAGACGAATAGGCCGCGGCCCTGGCCCCGCTCGAGATGAACCCACATAACAAGCCCATCGAACGTCACATGATCCACGGTTCCTGTGAATCTCTCGCCCGCCGCTGTGGTGACAGTAATCGTCATACCCCTGACGAGGCTGCCCCAGTCCGCCTGAGATCCAGATCTGAGCTCCCTACGTACCGGAGCCTCTGGCTGGCTGTGTTTCACCTGGATCAGGTTTCTATTCTTCATGTGGGGGTCCCTTGAGATGGGCGGACATTGGGCAGTCGAGCTGAAGTCAGCGGAAGGCACAGGGCCGGCAACCATCTGATCGGCACGCTCTGCGCGAGATCAGCTCTGACGCCTTGAGCCTATCGATGCTACGAACTCTTCCCGGGCGACTTACCGCGCATCCGGTAAGGCTGGTGTCACCGACCGCGCCGCCCCCCTTGGCGCGGGCGCGGAGTGCCTCTAAGCGAGCATGGAGGTGACGAAATCCGTTCCGAGGCCCTGTACTACTTCGAGCTCCAGGCTGTAATAGACGTAGCGTCCTTCCCGTGAGGACTTGACCAGGCCAAGGCGTGCCAGCTGTTGTAGATGCCGAGACGTTTGGGGCACCGTCATTGCGCAGCTCTCAGCCAAGGCAGACGTCGACATCGGTTCCCGGGATAGCAATCGGCACATCATGGCACGCCGAGGATCAGCCAGCATCCTCATCCGGGCTAGCGTTACTTCCCCCGTCTGTCTCACTTCTTGGTACAGGGGGTACTGAAGCAGCGGTACGAGGCCTGGCTCATTCTTGACAAGGAGATGAGGGCGCCCGTGCCTGCTCGGCAGGACCACTAGGCCTGTTTTCAATGGTTTAAGGATGGCGCTCTTGTTCTTCTCGATATGGACACGCAGGGGCGACGCCTGAACGCTGACGTTGCCCCCGATACGCGCCAGCCCGAACGCGGGGCCATCCTTCCGCAGGACTTCGCGGAGATGCAACTGTTCCTGTCGCAGCGCCGGCAGCACCGAATCCCATGCGGAGTCGAAAAAGACTTCACGGCATTCACCCAAGAAAGCGATCAGTTCGCCCCGGAAACGTTCAGGGTCACCCAAGAGCCTTTCGGCCAACTCCACTCTTCGCCCTGAAAGTGCACCGGCCGCGGCAAGCAACTGATCAGACTGTGTGGCGTCCGACAGCAGATCATCGAAGATGCCCCGGCTGTTCCCCCCGGCGCACGCCCACGCAGTCTCTTGCATGAAACTGATCAAGGGCTGGTCTGCCAGGCGCTCCAGCTCAGAGTCAAGGCTCTCCCCGCTGTCTCCGCCGCCCTGGCACCCGATGTAAAAGTATCGGGCCCGGTAGGCCATCCACAACGGCGAAAGCCGCATCATGGTGTCGACAAACTCACCTGTCGCATGCTCGATGGCGTTGGCTGCCCAGCTCGCCTGGCCGCGGTGATGGTCCGACTCTGTCAGCACGTGAAGACAGGCAGAAAGCTCGGCCAGCGGCGACACCACGATCGAGAGTGCGCTATCGTCCGTTCCAGCGAGCAAGATCAACACACTCATACGCGAAGTCTATTCCGAGAGAAATTATGACCGGTCCCGCATTCCTGCACGTCACCGCTTGCAAAGCGATGCTATAGAACGCCGAGCCGATACCACCAATAGTTACCGGGTCCCCGGTAACTACCTCACTCCTATCGCGCGAGTGCCTTCATCCGGAACGATCAGTCGCCTTCGCATGCGAAGTTTCCGTGAGCCTAGCCGTTCGAGGACCAATAGGTAATTGGCCGTGGCGATGATGGCGTTGGCGCGACTGCTCTCACCGGCGGCGCTGCCGTCGAAGATCCCGGTTACTTCTACCAGCCCACCGTACTCACCAATGTCGCCGCAGATGCCCGCATTCTGACAGAAGAGATCTTCGGCCCCGTTGCCCCCATCGTTACGTTTTCCACCGAAGACGACGCCGTCCGCCTGGCCAACAACACTGAGTACGGCCTAGTGGCCTACGTCTTCACCAAAGATCTCAACCGAGGACTGCGCGTCAGCGAACGCCTTGAGACCGGCATGCTTGGCCTGAACGCCGGTGTCATCTCTACCGCCGCCGCACCCTTCGGCGGCGTCAAGCAGTCAGGCCTGGGCCGCGAAGGCGGCTCCGAAGGCATCGAAGAGTACCTGTACACCCAGTACGTAGGCATCGCGGACCCGTACGCCGACTAGGCCACGGGAGTCCCAAAACTGCAAGGGGTCTCTGTCCTCGCAACGTTCGGAGACCTCTCGCACCCAAGAACCCAACATCGTCTTCGCTTCGTCTCTGCCCAACACCAATAGCATGGCTAAGGCAGCTCCGCCCGCACGCGCGTGGATCGGGACGATCGTCTTACGATCCGAAACTTCACCGGCGGACGAAGGATGCTGCGAACCTGTTCAAGAGCCCAAAGTTCTGGGAGATGCCCAAATTAGGCCAGCTAGAGACGTCCACCCCTTGCATGTCTTAGCCGCGCCGGCCATCGCGCCTGCAGTTGCGAAGCCCTGTCCCTCAGTCTCCCGTCAGCATGAGCTACACCCCAATCTGACGTCAGGCACCACCCGGAAGGGCTGTCAGAATAGGAGCGATTCGCCCTTTTCTCGGCAGTCCTCTTAGATAGTCACAGATTTCATCCTGACACCTTCGGCACAGGAAAGTGACAGGTCAATCGGCCACACAAGACTCAGTCTCATCCTGTCGGCGAGGTGCGCCTTCCCCGAAGTCGTACGGACATTTATCCAGCAGCGGGACCAGGGTTATGGAACGACAACGGGAGGTCATCGCCCCGGCCCGGCAGCGGGACCGCCTGAAAGGCAGCGCTGCCGACAGGACTTGTAATACAAGTCCTACACTTGTATCCTAAGCAGGAGGGCAATGCAGCCCGGACAGCCTGCTTTCGAGGAGCATCAATGAGTACCGTCGACTTCATCCGGCACGTCAAACTTTCCACCGCACGGCTCCCGCTGGCCGTCCCCATCAGCGACGCCAAAGTATTCACCGGCCGCCAGAAGCCGATGACCGAAGTGGTGTTCCTGTTCGCGGAGATCACCACCGAACTCGGCCACACCGGCCTGGGCTTCAGCTACTCCAAGCGTGCCGGCGGCCCCGCGCAGTATGCGCACGCCAAGGAAGTGGCCGAAGGCCTCATCGGCGAGGACCCCAACGACATCGGCAAGATCTACACCAAGCTCCTCTGGGCCGGCGCCTCCGTGGGCCGCTCGGGCGTGGCCACCCAGGCCCTCGCCGCCATCGACATTGCCCTCTACGACCTCAAGGCCAAGCGCGCCGGCCTGTCACTGGCCAAGTTCCTGGGCGCCTACCGCGACTCCGTCCAGACCTACAACACCTCCGGCGGCTTCCTCAACGCATCCCTCGACGAGGTCAAGGCCCGGGCCACCGTCCTCCTGGAGGAAGGCATCGGCGGCATCAAAATCAAGGTGGGCCTGCCGGATACGGCCGAGGACCTGCGCCGCGTGGCCGGCATCCGCGAACACATCGGCTGGGACGTCCCCCTCATGGTGGACGCCAACCAGCAGTGGGACCGCGCCACGGCACTCCGCATGGGCCGGCAGCTGGAGCAGTTCAACCTCATCTGGATCGAAGAGCCGCTGGACGCGTATGACTTCGAAGGCCACGCCCACCTGGCCAACGTCTTGGACACCCCCATCGCCACCGGCGAGATGCTGGCGTCCGTGGCCGAACACAAGGGCCTCATCAACGCCAACGGCTGCGACATCATCCAGCCGGACGCCCCGCGCGTCGGCGGCATCACCCAGTTCCTGCGCCTCGCCGCGCTCGCAGACGAGCGCGGCCTGGGCCTGGCCCCGCACTTCGCCATGGAAATCCACCTGCACCTCGCCGCGGCCTACCCGCGGGAGCCGTGGGTGGAGCACTTCGACTGGCTTGACCCGCTCTTCAACGAACGCCTGGAAACCAAGAACGGCCGGATGATCGTGCCGGACCGCCCCGGCCTGGGCGTGACCCTCAGTGACCAGGCCCGTGCCTGGACCACCGAGACAGTGGAGTTCGGCGCGTAATCTTGAACGCATGACCCGGAACCTGACCGCGGACCTCACCGCAGAGCTTCGCACCCGCATCGTGGATGGTGCCATCCAGCCCGGCGACAAACTCCCGAGCGAAAACGCGCTGATGGGCGAATTCAGCGTCAGCCGCACCGTGGTGCGCGCGGCGCTGACGCGGCTCCAGGCCGAGGGACTCGTGGAGACCGAGCGCGGGCGGGGCAGCTTCGCGCTGACCCCGCCCGACGACGGCCACCAGCCGGTCCCGGGCAGCCGGCCCGTGGCGAGCGTCGAGGACCGCTTGCACCTGCTCGAATTCCGGATGGGCGTCGAAGCCGAGGCTGCCGCCCTCGCCGCCCGCAACCACTCCGACCGCCAGCTCAGGGCCGTCACCGCCGCCCTGGAACAGTTCACGTCCAGCGCCGACCATCCCGGCCACGCCATGAAGGCCGACTTTGAGTTCCACCGCGCCATCGCCGCAGCCTCTGGCAACCCTTTCTATTCGGACTGCCTGGCGGCCCTGGGACAGACGATGATCGCGATGCCTCGCACGCGGCTGCTTACCGACGTCGAGCATTACGCGCGCGACCATTTTGATCAGGTGGTCCACGAGCACCGCTCCATCGCTGCCGCCATCGCGGACGGCGATGAAAGCGCGGCGGCTGCTGCCATGCGGAGTCACCTGGCGAATTCCCGACGTCGTTTCAAGGCTTCTGTGCGGCCGCCCGCCTAGCACTGCACTTCTTCGCCAGCGGTAATGCCCTGACGGTATCAAACAATGCACCATTCGTGTTGGACTGGCATCGGAATTCCCGAATAAAGTGGTCCCACTCGCTGTGGCGTGAACCACAGCGCTGGTACCGGGTCCCCGGACCCCGCCGCACCAATTCGAAGGAATACCCATGCAGTCTGTAGACACCGCTGTCACGGATGTGGCCATCGCCACGAAGAAGTTTTTCAAGCGGGTCCTGCCCATCATGCTGGTCATGCTGGTGTGCAACCAGCTCAACCGCTCCAACATCGGCTACGCCCACGAGCACCTCGAAGCCGATGTTGGCATCGGGGCCGCGGCCTACGGCTTCGGGGCAGGGCTGTTCTTCATCGCCTACGCCATCTTCGAACTTCCCAGCAACGTGATGATGGAGAAGTACGGCGCCAAGGTGTGGCTCGCCCGCATCATGGTCAGCTGGGGCATCGTCTCCTTCCTGATGGCCTTCGTCCAGAACGAAATGATGTTCTACGTGCTCCGCTTCCTGCTGGGCGCCGCCGAAGCCGGATTCTTCCCGGCCGTCATCTTCTACTTCGCCCGCTGGGTACCGGCTGGCCAGCGCGGCAAAGCTACCGCCATCTTCATCGCCGGCTCGTCCATCGCGGCAGCACTCTCCGGTCCTATCGCCGGCATGCTCCTGAGCCTGCACGATGTCCTCGGAATCCGCGGCTGGCAGTGGCTGTTCGGCTTCGAAGGCCTGCTCTCCGTGGTGGTGGGCATTGTGGTGTTCTTTCTGCTGGACGCCAAGATCCAGGACGCCAAGTGGCTCTCCGCCGGTGAAAAAGCAGCCCTCGTCGACGCCATCGCCGCGGAAGACGCCCAGCACGCCACAACCTCCGGCGGGAAGATCAACCGCTGGAAGATGCTGCTGAACCCCCAGATCCTGCTGCTCTGCGGCATCTACTTCTCCATCCAGCTTTCCATTTACGCCAACACGTTCTGGCTGCCCACCATCGTGAAGCAGATTCCCGGCACCACGGACCTGAGCGTCGGCTTCCTGTCCGCCATCCCGTGGGTGTGCGCCGTCGTCGCAATGTATTTCGCCGCCAAGATGCAGGACAAGGCGAGGTCCAAGCGTCCGCTGCTGGTGGTGGCCCTCCTGGTCGCGGCAGTGGGCACGCTGGCCGCTGCCGTCGCCACGCCGGTCCTGGCACTGGTCTTCCTGGCCATTGCCGCCATGGGCTTCAAGAGCGCCTCGCCGCTGTTCTGGACCATCCCGCAGTCCGGACTCCACCCGCTGGTCCTCGCCCCGGCCATCGCCATCATCAACTCCCTGGGCAACCTCGGCGGCTTCGTGGCGCCGTTCGGCTTCGGCCTCATCAAGGAAAGCACCGGCAGCGTTGTCCCCGGCCTGTTTGCCTTGGCCGCAGCGTCCACCCTGGCAGCCGGGCTGGTCTACTTCCTGAAGGAACGCCGCAACCCGGTATCGCCTGAAGATGCATCGAAGCAGGAGGAGGCCCCCACCGCATCGGAGCACCTGGTACCGGCCACCGCCCGCTAGAAGCCGGTCACACAGCAGGCCAACGCACAGCAGCACCGCCCGTGTCAGCCCGCCGTCGGCAAGGCTGCTGCGGCGAGCGGCTCGATCAGCTCCAGCAACCTCAGGACCGCGGGGTTGGCCGTCTCCTCATTCCAGGCCACGTCCAGCTCCACGCGGTTCAGCTCGCGCATGCCGTGCCGCCCGTCGATTTCGTGGAATTCCACTCCGGCCGGAGCGAAGGCCATGGCCGAGGCGGGCACCAGGGTCACGCCCAGCCCGGCCTGGACAAAGGCAAGGAGCGCCGGAACCTGGCTGGCGTACTGGGTGATGTTGGCGTGGGCGCCGGCGCTGGCAAACAACCTCAGCACCAGGTCATGGAAGTAACGCGCCTCCTTGGTGGAGTACATCAGCAGCGGCAGGCGGTCCAAAAATCCCAGCGGGAGTGGCTCACCGGCAGGCGGCGCCATGTTCCCCAGCAGCGTGCTTCCCATGGGCAGAGCCACCACCAGGCGGTCCTGCATCACCGGCCGGCACACCACCCCGGGCCGGGCCACGATGGGCCGCAGCAGGCCAATGTCCACACTGCCTTTCACCAGCCCGTCCATCTGGTCCGTTGACACCAGTTCCCGGAGCACAAAGGACACTCCCGGCATCCCTTCCGCGGCGGACCGCAGCATCAGCGGCAACGCACTCTGCCCGGCGATGGCGGTGTAGCCCACCGTGATGGTGCCCGCCTGGCCTGACGAGACCCGCCGCACATCGAGGTCGGTCTTGATGCACATATCCAGGATCTGGCGGGCCCTCGGCAGGAGGGTGGCGCCGGCGGCCGTGAGTTCCACCTTCCGGCTGGTCCGGCCGAACAGCTGTGTCCCCAGCTTCTTTTCAAGCATTTGGATCTGGCGGCTCAACGGCGGCTGCGTCATATTTAGCCGCTCGGCCGCGGCACCGAAGTGCAGCTCTTCCGCGACGGCGACAAAGGCCTCTAACTGGGGCAGGGAAAACATCTATACCCTTACTGAATTGTTGAGTGCATAAATTAGCTTGGACTTGGATCAATGGCTCACCTTATGGTCGGTGAACGGGGCACGGAAATCAACCCTTTTGAGCCCACAGAAGCCAACCCAAGGAGCACAGCGCAGTGGACCAGGCATACGATCCCGCCCGCAACCTCAACCAGGCCAGGATTACCGGCGTGACCATCACTCCGGTCGCGTTCAAGGACCCGCCGCTGCTCAATACCGTTGGGGTGCATGAACCGTTCGCTTTGCGGGCCATCGTGGAGGTCCACACGGACTCCGGCGTGTCCGGCATCGGCGAAACGTACGGCGACGCCGGGCACGTTGCCAGGCTCCAGCTCGCGGCCGCGGCCCTGCCCGGGACGGACATCTTCAACATCAACCAGATGAACAGCCGGATCTCTGAGGCCCTCAGCCAGGACACCATCCAGGGCGGCCACGGCATGAGCGGCATGGTCACCGGGTCCAGCACGGCGGACCGCGTGCTGTCCGCGTTCGACGTCGCCGCCCTCGACATCCAGGGCAAGCTCGTCGGCCGGCCGGTCAGCGACCTCCTCGGCGGCGCCGTCCGTGACACGGTGCAGTTCAGCGGATACCTCTTCTACAAGTGGGCCGGCCACCCCAGCCAGCAAGACGACACCTGGGGCGCGGCCCTGGACCCTGCCGGAATTGTGCGGCAGGCCCGCACCATGGTGGACCAGTACGGGTTCAGCGCACTCAAGCTGAAAGCCGGCGTGTTCCCGCCGGAGGAAGAGATCGCGGCCATCCACGCACTCCGCGCGGAATTCCCCGACCTGCCGCTCCGCATCGATCCCAACGGCGCCTGGACCGTGGACACCTCCATCCGCGTGGGCAAGGAGCTCGACGGCGTCCTGGAGTACCTTGAGGACCCCACCCCCGGCATTGAGGGCATGGCGGCCGTGCGCCGCGAAGTCGGCATGCCGCTGGCCACGAACATGTGCGTGGTCAGCTTCGCGGACGTGGCGCCCGCGGTGGCGGCCGGCGCCGTGGATGTCATCCTCTCGGACCACCACTTCTGGGGCGGACTACGCCGGACCCAGTTCCTGGCCGGCATTACCGAAACGTTCGGCCTCGGGCTGTCCATGCACTCCAATTCCCACCTGGGCATCAGCCTTGCGGCCATGGTCCATCTGGCGGCAGCCACCCCCAACCTCGACTACGCGTGCGACACGCACTGGCCCTGGAAGGACCCGTCGGAAGACGTCATCGACGGCGGCGTCTTTACCTTTAAGGACGGCGCCGTCCAGGTCCCCACCGGCCCGGGCCTGGGCATTGAGCTGGACCGCGATGCCCTGGAGCGGCTGCACCGCCAGTACCTGGACTGCGGGCTCAGGAGCAGGGATGACACCGGCTATATGCAGCGGCTCTACCCGACCTACCAGCTTCAGAGCCCGCGGTGGTGACCGGCGGCCAGGGCACCCCGCAGATTGGCACCGGGCGCCCTGAGTCCCTGAAGATCGTGGTCACGGACCCCATCATCAGCCGCTTCGAGGACGCCCTGAAGGCCGACGGCGGCGCGCACCGGTGGGACATGGCGGCGGCGTGGACTCCGGAACGCAGGCTGGACGCCCTGGCGGGTGCCGACGTCGTGGTTTGCTCCTCCCTCGGCCCCGCCGAAGCGGCGGCCGCGGCACGCGCGAGGCTGGTCCACGTTACGGGGGCCGGCTACGACAAGATTTCCTTCCCCCACCTGGTGCCGTCGGCGATCGTGGCCAACACGTTCCACCACGCACGGCCCATCGCCGAGCATGTCCTGATGGTCACGCTGATGCTGTCCCGGAACGTGGCAGCATCGGACAAGGCCGTCCGGGCGGGGCAGTGGCGGACCATTGCCACGGCCGACGACGTCCCGTTCCATCCGGTCCTGGCCGACCTGACGCTGGGGCTGGTAGGACTGGGGTCCATTGGCGCCGAGGTGGCCCGCGTCGCCGCGGCGCTGGGCATGAAGGTCCGCGCTGTGCGGCGCAACGCGGCGGCCCCGCTTCCGGAAGGAGTCAGGCTGGACTGGGTGGGCGGAAATGACGAACTCAACACGCTGCTGGCCGCGTCCGACGTTGTGGTGGTCACGGTACCGCTGGACGCCGCAACGGAAGGGATGATCGGGCACGCCGCGCTGGCGGCCATGAAGCCCTCGGCCTTCCTTATTAACGTGGCCCGCGGGCCCGTGGTGGACCAGGCCGCGCTGTTCGCGGCACTGACGGAACGGCGCATCGCCGGAGCCGGCCTCGATGTCTGGTGGGGATCGCCCGCGGATGGTGTGGTGCCGCCGGCGGAACTGCCCTTCGCGTCCCTGCCGAACACCGTGCTGACCCCGCATCATTCAGGCCACGCCCGGGTGACATTTGAGCGCCGGGCGGCAGACATCGCCGCCAACATCGGCCTGCTGGCCCGCGGCGGGGAGCTCAGGAACGTGGTGGCACGGCCTGCTCCGCCGACGGGTGCCGCACCGGCCGCCAACCCGGCTAAATAGCCGCGAGAACCAGCTGAACAATCAGCAGCACGCTTCCCAGCGCCGATGCGCCGAGGGCCACGGCCTTCAGGCGCGCGGCGTTGAGGAAGCGGTTCACGTACCGGGACGCCACGTAGCCAGCCACCGCCGCCGGAACCATCCACAGCGCCAGGGCCAGCATCTCCGCCGTGACGGCACCGGTGACCCAGAGCATTCCCATCGAAATTGACGATCCCACCATAAAGAAGGCGCTCATGGTGCCCCGCAGCCGGGGCCCGTCGTGCCCCTGCCAGACCAGGGCCATGGGCGGGCCGCCGATGGAGGTGGCCGTTCCCATGATGCCCGAGGCCGCCCCGGCAGCGATCAGCGTTGCCCTGACAGGCCGGGGAGCCCAGCCGTGGACCGCCAGCATCAAACCGGTCAGCACCACGGCCACCACCACCCACGCCAGGCCCTCCCTGGACAGCACCGACACCAGCCACGCGCCGAGGAAGCTCCCGGGAACCCGCCCCACCAGTGCCCAGCCCGTGCCCCGAAGGTCCAGGCTCTGCCGCTCCCGAACGGTCACCATCACGGTGACCAGGAATGCCAGGATGATCAGCGTGGCCGGCAGCAGCGCGGGATCCACCATGGCGATCACCGGCGCCGCCAGCATGCCCATGCCGAATCCGCTGGACGCCTGCAGGCAGGCGGCCAGGAAGATCACCCCGGCGATCAGTGCATACTCGCTGCCTGTCACTGGGCGGAAGCGATGGCGCCCGTCAGGCCTTTGATGGAGTCGAGCGGGAAGTGGCACTCTGCGAGATGCCGCGTGCCGTCCGGGGCTGCCAGCACCTGTGGTTCGGGTGCCACTTCGGCACAGATGTCCTGGGCCTTCCAGCAGCGCGTCCGGAAGCGGCAGCCCGACGGCGGATCCAGCGGTGAGGGCAGTTCGCCTTTCAGGACAATCCGGTCCCGGGTGGTACCGCTGACGTCCAGCTTCGGGGACGCTGACATTAGTGCCGCCGTGTAAGGGTGCCGGGGGTGGTCAAAGACCTCTTCGGTAGCACCTGTTTCGATGATCCGCCCGAGGTACATCACGGCCACCCTGTCCGCCACGTGCCGGACCACCGTCAGGTCGTGGGAGATGAAGATGTAGGACACACCAAGCTCCTGCTGGAGCTCATTGAGGAGGTTCAGGACCTGCGCCTGGACTGAGAGGTCCAGGGCCGACACCGGCTCGTCGAGGATGATGACATCCGGGTTCAGGGCGAGGGCCCGGGCAATACCGATGCGCTGGCGCTGGCCGCCGGAAAATTCCTGCGGTGACTTGCGGGCATCGGAGGGACGCAGGCCCACCATGTGCAGCAGTTCACGGACCCGGGCGTCGCGTTCCCGCGACGTCGGATACAGGCTCCGGTGCGTGGCCCACGGTTCGGCGATGATGTCTCCGGCGTTCATCCGGGCGTTCAGGGACGCGAACGGGTCCTGGAAGACCATCTGCACGCGCCGCCGCCAGGTCAGCAACTCCTTGCCGCGGAGCCCGAAGGGGTTGGTTCCCTCGAAGCTCACGGTCCCTTCATCCGGCGTCTCCAGCATCATCAGGGTCCGGGCCAGGGTGGACTTGCCGCAGCCGGACTCGCCAACCAGGCCAAGCGTCTCGCCCCGGCCGACCGTCAGGCTGATGCCGTCCAGGGCCTTGAGCCGGGTGTTGCCGCTGGCGCTTTTGGCCACGTGGAACGTTTTGGTCAGGCCCTCAATTGTCAGAAGCTCAGGCATTGTTGATCTCCTCGCTGAAGTGGCACGCGGCCGCACGGGCAGGCCGCGGGACCCCGACGGAAAGTGCGGCCTCCGGGGCGGCCGGCACAGGGGTGCCGTGAGCTGTGCTTTCGCCGTTGCTCCCCTGTTGGTTGCCGGCGGGCACGCCCACCGGACGGAGGACAGGACGTTCGGCCCGGCAGATGTCCTGCACCAGCGGGCAACGCGACTGGTACACGCAACCGGCGGGGATGTCGTGGAGCTCCGGCGGGCTCCCGGGAATGGACTTCAGTTGGGCGCCCCGTTCCAGGTGGACCGGCACCGATTCCAGCAGCCCCTTGGTATAGGGATGGCGCGGATCGGCGAAGACCTCAGAGACCGGACCGCTCTCTACCACGTTCCCGGCATACATCACGGCCACGGAGTCAGCCTCTTCGGCCACCACCGCGAGGTCGTGGGTGATGAGGATGACAGCCATCTGGCCCTCTTCGCGGAGTTTCCGCAGCAGTTGCATGATCTGCGCCTGGACCGTGACGTCCAGGGCCGTGGTGGGCTCGTCGGCGATCAGCAGCCGCGGGTTCAGGGCCACCGCCATGGCGATCAGGATGCGCTGGCGCATTCCGCCGGAGAACTGGTGGGGATAGGAATTGACCCGTGATTCCGGCTCGGGGATTCCCACGCGCTTCATTAGGTCGATCGCTTCCGCCCGTGCTTGTTTGGCGTTGAGGCCGCGGTGGATGCGGAAGGCCTCCCCCAGTTGGGTGCCCACCGTATAGACGGGGTTCAGGGCCGTCAGGGCGTCCTGGAAGACGATGCCCAGCTCGGGCCCGGCAAACTTGAGCCGTTCCTTCGGGCTCAGCGCCGCGAGGTCGGTCCCGTTGAGCATGATCTGGCCGTCGGCCAAGTCGCAGACCGGATCCATGATCCCGGCAAGGGCCTTGGCTGTCATGGACTTTCCGCAGCCCGATTCGCCCAGCAGCGCCAGTGTTTCGCCGGCGCGGGCTTCGAAGGCCACGCTGTTGACGGCGCGTACGGTACCGCGGTGGGTGCGGATGTCCACGGCGAGATCGCGGACCTGAAGGACCACGTCGTGGGCTTTCGCCTGGCTGGCTGCTGCGGATGCGGCATGGGTGCCTCGGCTTGGAGCTTGTTCGGCAGCTGTTTTCACGGCTGTGCCTCCTTGGCTGGAATGCGGACAATCAGCCGCTTGCGGGGAAGTGCCAGGCGCCACCGCTGGGCCGGATCCGTGGCGATCCGCAGCCAGGCGGCGAGAACGTTGGCGGCAATGGTGGCCACCACAATGGCGACGCCGGGGAAGATGGAGAGCCACCAGGCGGTCTGCAGGTACTGCCGGCCCTGGGACACCATCAGTCCCCAGCTGACATCCGGCGGCTGGATGCCAATGCCCAGGAAGCTCAGGGAAGATTCGGCGAGCATCACGTAGCAGAATTCGAGCGTGGCCAGCGTCAGCAGCGTCGGCAGCACCACGGGGATGACATGCCGGACGATGATCGCGTTGGGCTTTGCACCGAACGTGCGCGCCGCGTCCACGAATGTCCGGCTCTGAAGCTCCGCGGACTCGGCGCGCGCCGTGCGCAGGTAGATGGGAATGCGGGTCAGTGCCAGGATCAGCACGATGTTCGCTGCGCTGGGGCTAAAGACATAGAGGACCACGACGGCGAGCAGCAGGGACGGGAAGCTCATGATCACGTCGGCGATCCGCATGGACACGTTTTCGCGCCAGCCGCGGTGGTAGCCGGCCCAGACACCCCACAGGGAGCCGATGAGGAGGGCGACGGCCACGGCAGGCAGGGCGACGGACAGGGTAGTCCGGCTGGCCACCACGAGCCGCGCAAGCATGCTGCGGCCCAGGGAATCGCTGCCCAGGAAGTATTCCCAGCCGTAGGCAGGATTGAACGGTGCCTTGTTGGCGAACAGCAGGTTCTGTTTGGTGGCCAGGTCACCCATCAGCGCAGGGCCCACCAGCGCGGTCAGGCCGATGAGGATCAGGATCAGTGCGGAGACGGTGGCAAAGCGGTCCTTGAGCAGGAGCCGGAAGAGGCTGAGCTTCCCGTCCTTCTTTTCGGGCCCGTCTTTTTCCGCGGGCTGGAAATCGGCAGGCACTTGCTCCGGCGCCGAACCCTCGTTCAGTGAACTTTTCATGGCTACTCCTAAGCCTTTACCGTGACGGGACGGACGCGCGCGTCCAGGAGCGCGTACCCCATGTCGATAAGGATGTTCAGCGCAAAGATCGCGACGGCGGTGAGCAGGACGGCTGCCTGCAGGACGGCAAAGTCACGTTGCAGGATCGAATCGATCATGAGCTTTCCAATGCCCGGCCAGCCGAAAATCGTTTCCACCACAACGGCGCCGTTGACAAGGCCAACGGCCAGGTCGCCGGCGACCGTCAGGGCAGGGGCAGCCGCGTTGCGGAGCGCGTGGTGCGTGATCACGCGGAGCTCCCCCGCACCACGGCTGCGGGCCAGCTTGATGTAAGGCTCCGAGAGTGCGGAGACCATCGAGCCGCGGACGATCTGGACCAGCACCCCGAACGGCCGAAGAAGCAGGGTGGCGATTGGCAGCACCCAGGCGCTGGCTCCCGACACACCGGATGTCGGCAGCCAGCCCAGGGTTATGGCGAAGATCCAGATGCCCACGATCGCCAGCCAAAAGTCCGGGATCGAAGCGGCAGCCATCGAGACGAAACTTGAGATGCGGTCCGCGATGCCGTTCGGCTTCAGGGCCGCCCAGCAACCCACCACCAGGGCCAGGATGACGGCCAGCACCATGGTGGTGGCGGCCAACTGCAGGGTGGCCGGGAAAGCGCGGAGTGCCATGGCGGCGGCGTCCTGCCCGGTGCGCAGCGACTGCCCGAAGTCGAGCCGGAGCACGCCGCCGAAGTAATCGGCCATTTGGACCAGCAGCGGCTGGTCCAGGCCGTTGCGTGCGGTGAAGTCGTCGCGCATCTGTTGGGTGGCGTTCAGCGGCAGGTACAGGCTGGCAGGGTTACCCGTCATTCTGGCCAGCGCGAACACACCAACGATCACCACCACCAGCGGCAAAGCGCTCGAGACAATCCGCTTTCTCAAGTAGATCAGCATGGCTGTCCTTCTCTCCCGGAGACCGGGCTAGCTTGCCGGGGTCATTTCCGAGACACGCAGTTCATCGCCACTGGACGAATTGGGCGTGTAGTTCACGGATTTGGCCTTGCCGATGATGCCGGTCTGGTGGGAGATGTGGGCGAACTGGACAACCTTGTCGTTTTGGTAGGCGAAGATGTCCTCGAAGGCCTTCTTCCGCTCGTCGCCGGAGGCAGCATCGGCTTTCTTGATCATGGCGTCGAATTCGGGGGTGCCGTAGTAGCTTTGGGCGCCGGTGGAGAGCATGTACTGGTCCACCGTGAAGGCAGCGTCGCCGGCCTGGTTGCCGTGCTGGGTCATGAGTGCCACTGCGCCCTCATCCTCGGGGAAGGGGCGGACCTGGTAGGTCAGGTGCTGGCTGGTCTCGAGCATCTTGAGCTTGACGTTCAGGCCGGCCTGGCTCAGCTGTTCCTGCAGGACCTGGCCCAGTTCGGTGATCTTGGGGAACTGGGCGCTGCGGACCACCATGGAGATTTGTTTGGACGTGTCAACGCCGTCGGCTTTCGCTTCAGCCACTAGTGACTTGGCCTTTTCCAGGTCGAATGGCCAGCCTGCCAGCCCCGCGTTGTGTCCGACGATTCCGTCGGGAACCAGCTGGGCCGCAACCTGGTGCTTGCCCTGGTAGAGCGAGTTGACGATACCTTCTTTGTCGATGGCGAAGTTGATGGCCTGGCGGACGCGGATGTCGTTAAGCGGTGCCTCGTTGGCGTCCAGGCGGAGGGCCACGGTCTCGTTGTTCGGGTAGTCAAGACCCAGGTCGCCGATGTTGTCGTCCGGGCTCAGTCCCATGGCCACGTCCGCTTCGCCGCTGGTGATCATAGCCGCGCGGACTGAGCTCTCGGAGCGCCACTGGTACTCCGCTGTGGCGTAGGCAGGCTTGTCTCCCCAGTAGCCGTCCCAGCTGGTGAGGGTGATCTTCTGGCCGGCGTCCCACTTCTCGATCTTGTAGGGGCCGGTTCCGATCGGTTCGCGGACCTTTTCGGTGGCACTCGTCGACGTGGGTACTACTTCAAGGAAGGAGAGCCGCAGCGGGAGGATGGGATCAGGCTCCGGCGTAGTGACAGTAAGGGTGGTGGCGTCCACTGCCTTCACCACAAGGTCAGCATCGCCGAAAACGTAACCCTCAACGTTGCAGCCGAGCTTCGAGTTGACGGCCCGTTCGATGGTGAACGCGGCTGCCTCGGCGTTGAACGGGGTGCCGTCCTGGAAGGTCACCCCTTCGCGAAGCTTGAGCGTCCACTCAGTGTCGGTGGTGGCTTTCCACTCGGTGGCGAGCTTGGGTTCCAGCTCGCCGCTCTGGGGATTGCGTTCAATCAGCGGTTCGGTGACGTTGGACCGCATCACCACACCTGTAGAGGTCAGGTTCGACTCACACGCTTCCAGGGTGGGCGGCTCCTGGCCGAGCACCACACGCACAGTATTGGAGGCGGTGCCAGTGGCTTCGGTATTGGCAACTGAGCAACCGCTCAGGCCGAGCACCGCCACGGAGGCCAAGGCCGGCCATTTGAGAGCGGCAAATGAGAGTTTTGAAGAAGACGTCATTGGATTCCTCCGAGTTGGATACTTGCGGCAGCGGGTTGTTTCCGGAGCCCCGGATCGGGTCAACAGGAACAGATGCTTGTGCCGCGCTGGACTCAAGCTAGATGAGGTGTGACACGCCGCACAAGGATTTCGCCCGCCTTTCAAAGTGGCCGAAGCTCCCGGAATCCGGGGCGGCCGGACGTGATGATGGGCGCTTACCCCCAAAATCCGCGCAGTCACGCGAAGTTAAACGATCAATACACTTCTGGGATGAATCAATGCCATTTACGTGTTGGACCTGCATGGGTTCGAAACCTACTGTGCAGATATGAAGAACATCGCCGTCCTCCAGGTAGGGCCCCTCATGCCAGCCGTCCAAGAACCCATCACCA
Source organism: Pseudarthrobacter sulfonivorans (assembly GCF_031454915.1). Taxonomy (GTDB): domain Bacteria; phylum Actinomycetota; class Actinomycetes; order Actinomycetales; family Micrococcaceae; genus Arthrobacter; species Arthrobacter sulfonivorans_C. The sequence continues at coordinate 16,650 of NZ_JAVDRS010000008.1, forward strand.
GCGAGTACGGGGCTGTCCGGCTGCCGGACCCGGGCCCCGGGCGGGAGGAATTCCTGCAGCAGCACGGCGGGTCCTTTGACGTCGCCGTGACCTCCGGGAAGGTTGGTGTGGGCACGGAAGTCATGCGCGCCCTGCCGAACCTTCGCGCCGTCGTCAATTTCGGCGTCGGCTACGACACCACGGATGTGGCGCAGGCTGCCGAACGCGGCATCGCCGTCAGCAACACCCCGGATGTCCTCAACGACTGTGTGGCTGACACGGCCATAGCTCTGTACCTGGACGTTCTGCGCAGGACCAGCGCGGCGGACAGGTTCGTCCGCCGTGGCGACTGGCTCAGCAAGGGAAACTTTCCCCTTGCCACCAAAGCCAGCGGCAAACGGGTGGGCATCCTTGGCCTGGGCCGGATCGGACGGGTCATAGCGCGCAGGCTGGAAGGGTTCGACTGTGCCATCAGCTACCACAGCCGCAACCCCGTGGAGGGCGTCAGTTACGAATACAAAGCTTCACCCCGCGACCTCGCCGCCGGCTGCGACGTGCTGATTGTCGCCGCGGCGGGTGGACCTGGTTCGGCGAGGCTCGTGGACGCCGGCGTCATTGAGGCGATCGGTCCCGACGGCTACCTGATCAACATCGCCCGGGGATCCGTCGTTGATGAGGATGCCCTCGTTGCAGCACTGCTTGCCGGACGGCTCGCGGGGGCCGGCCTGGACGTTTTTGCCGACGAGCCGAAGGTCCCCGAAGATCTCCTGGCACTCGACAACGTTGTGCTCCTGCCCCACTTGGGGAGCGGCACCCATGAGACCAGGGCGGCAATGGCGGAACTGACGCTTGCCAACCTGCGGCAGTTCGTTGGTACCGGTTCCGTCCTGACCGAGGTACACGCATGAGTGTGGCGGTGGGGTATGTCGCCTCGCAGGAGGGCCGGGCCGCGCTGAGCGCCGCCATTCGGGAAGCGGCACTCCGGCGGACGGACCTGCAGATCCTGGGCCCCGTCCCCGGCCAGGGCTCCGCGGACGCGGACATCCGGGATGCCATCGCCGAGGCTGCGGCAGCGGGGGTGGCGGCTTCCCTTCGCGAAGGTGACGACGCCGAGGCAGCGGACCTCATGATCGACGCGTCCTATGAAGAGGATGTTGAGCTGATTGTCATCGGTGTGCGCAGGCGTTCCCCGGTGGGGAAACTCTTCCTCGGCAGCACTGCCCAGCGGGTCATCCTGGAAGCCGGCTGCCCGGTAACCGCCGTGAAAGCCGACGTCGGACCGCGCACCTGAGCGGCTCCCTCCCCGCCGGATGGACTACTCCCGGGGAGTAGACCGCCCGGCGGGGAAAAGCCGGCGCCCGGCCGCGCGCTCAGTTTCCGCGGGCCAGCACCTGCCCCTTGAAGAACTCGGGCCGCAGCCGGGACATCACCAGCATGGTCACCACGCCCAGCAGGATCACGCCCATGCCCAGGACGAACACCATCCCCACACCGCCCACGGATGATCCGGAGCCGTACTCGGGGTCCATCGAATCGGACGCGGTCTTGAAGAACATCACCAGCAGGATGACACCCCCCAGCAGCGGCGCCAGGAACTTGAAGAAGAAGGCGCGGCCGTTGCTGAATGCCTGCGCCCGGAAGAACCAGACGCATGCCAGGGCTGTGATGCCGTAGTAGAAGCAGATCATCATGCCCAGCGCCGTAATGGTGTCCCAGAGGGCGTTTTCCGAGGTGGTCCTCGTGATGACGTAGAAGGCTGCGGCGGCAACGCCCGCGGCGATCGTGGCGTAGCTCGGGGACTTGAAACGCGGGCTGACCTTGCCGAGGCTGCCCGGGAGTGCCTTGTAGTGACCCATTGACAGCATGGTCCGCGCTGGCGACACAAACGTGGACTGCAACGAGGCCGCCGAACTGCTCAGGATTGCCAGGGACATCAGGATGGCAAACGGTCCCATGACCGGCCCGGCGAGGACAGCGAAGATGCTCGACTGGTTCTCCGGATTCCCGGCGCCCAGGCCGGTTTCGCCCACGCCTGCAAAGGACAGGGTGGCCAGCGCAACGGTCATGTAGATCGCCACAATCACTACTACGGTCACGGTTGCCGCCCGGCCCGGGGTCTTCTCCGGATTTTTGGTTTCCTCGTTCATGGTCAGGGTGACGTCCCAGCCCCAGTAAATGAAGATGGAGAGGGAAACCCCGGCAGCAAAGGCCGAGAAGGAGCCAACCGCGAACGGGTTGAACCAGTCCGGTGAAATAGCAGTGGCATCAAACGCGGTGCCGTTGGCCACGTGGCTGAAGGCAGCGACGGCAAACCAGCCCAGGACCAACAGCTGGAACGCCACCAAGACATACTGCACGCCTTTGGTGGCCTCCATGCCCTGGTAGGAAATCCAGCAGGCCAGGGCGATGAACACCAGCGTGGTGGCGATGTTCAGCGGGAGGTTCTGGCTCAGCTCGCCCAGTTCCGGATTCCCGAACAGCTGGGCCAGCATGAGATAGAAGAAGTCAACGGCGACAGCCGCCAGGTTGGACAGCACAATAATGGTGGCTGCAATCAGCCCCCAGCCACCCATCCAGCCGATCCACGGGCCAAAGGCGCGCGATGCCCACGTGAACGAGGTCCCGGCGTCGGGCATTGCATTGTTCAGTTCGCGGTAGCCGAAGGCCACCAGGATCATGGGGATGAAGCCCACCAGGAAGATCGCCGGGAGCTGGACCCCCACCTCGGAAACCGTCGGCCCCAGCGCCGCCGTCAGTGTGTAGGCGGGCGCGATGCAGGAAACACCGATCACGACGGCGCCCAGCAGCCCCACCGCCCCGGCCTTCAGGCCCTTCCCGCTCAGGCCTTTCTCAGCCAGACCACTGTCCAGGACGCTGGGTGGCTGTGCTGTCACTTCTTTGGGACTCATGGCCTTGCCTCTCTTAGTTCATTCGACGCTGAATGGGGCTGGTGTGCTCAGCCGACGGCAGCCGCGGCCTTGTGTGCCGTGCGGGAAGACCCCGCCGCAGCGACAATGCTCGCCGCAGTGCGCTGGCCCATGCGGACGGCTCCGTCAACATGCTGGTAGCCTTCGGCGGCGATGTCTGAGGAGCACCAATAGATGGGGCCCACGGGTGCGTGCTGGTCCTTGCCATAACGGTGCAGGCCGCCAAGGTCGTAGCTGGCCGCGTAGGCGCCCCGGGTCCACTCCTCCGAGCCCCAGTCGGATTCGTAGTAGACCTCGGGCACCAGGGCCTTATCCCCCAGGAACCCGGCGATCGATTCCAGGATGGCGCGGCGGCGGTCCCCGGCACTCAGTTCGAAGACGGCGTCGGCCTTTTCATCCGACACGAAGCCCACCAGCGTTCCACGTGAATCACCGTGGTTGGTGTTGTCGTAGACCTCCTGGACCAGCGACCCGGCACCGAAGCCCGTGCCGGAGAGTCCGTCTTCACGCCAGAACGGCTTGCTGTAGACGGCGTGGACCTTGATCACCAGGCCCAGCGACTGGTGCTGGTGCATCTGGTGCTGCCGCCTCGGCAGCGGAGGGTCGAAAGAGACCCGCGAGTAAAGGTTCGGCGGCACCGCCATGATCACAAACCGCGCGGTCACCGTGGCGCGCTCCGAAACAACAGTGACGCCGTGCCCGCCTTCACCGCCATCCTCCCAGGTGATGGTGCGCACCGGACTGTTAAGTACGACGTCGGAACCCAGCTCCTGTGCCTGCAGCAGGGAGACCTGCTGCATCCCGCCGATGACCCGCTTGTCCAGGATGAAGTCCTCGTCCGTGAGGTGGCTGAATGACCCGGCGGAGGCTGCCATGAGGACCGCCTGCAGTGCCGAAAACGCGTGCGCGGGCTTGGTGAGCATGCCGCCGGCGATGAACAGGCCAATGTTGTTGCAGGCCTCCTCGTCGCTGGAGTTTTTACGCAGCCAGTGGTGGAAGGAGATGGTGTCCAGCTCACGGGCTTTGGGGTGCGCCCAGGGCTCGGTGGCGCCGATTTCCGCGGCGAGGCCGTCCAGGATGCCGATCAGCTTGTCCATCTCGGCCCCGGTGGCTTCACTCACCGGGAAGGAGTCCCCGGTGTACCGGGTCTTCCTGCCGTCGGCGCCGACATAGACGGATTCACCTTCACGGTAGCGGGAGTACGTCTTCAGGCCGAGCTCGTCCAGGAGCTCCAGCAGCGCAATCTGGTCCGGCGAGACCCACTGGCCACCGATTTCCAGCATGGCCCCGTCGATGGTGTCGGTCCAGGTCCGGCCGCCCACGCGGTCCCGCGCTTCCAGCACTGCGACGCTGAGGCCGGCCTTCTTCAGCTCGCGGGCGGCGGTGAGCCCGGACGGTCCGGCGCCAACGACTACGACGTCGCGGTCAAGATTCAGCATGATGTCCTCTCTCTGGCCATTCGAGTGATGCGAACCACTAAATGAATGCCATTCATTTAGTGGAACTATAGCTGCTGCAGGGCCGGCGAGGAAGAGGCCGGTGGAATAATGCTGGGGATACTGCCCGCAGAAAGGCCAGCAATGCCGGAGTCCCCTGCCGATTCACCCAGCACCACGGAGCGTGAACCTGCACCGAAAGCCGGTGCGGAACGGCGTCGGGCGGGGCGGCCGCCTGCGGCCGTCCTGGACCTGGCGGGAATCACGGCAGCGGCCCTGCGGCTCATCAGCAAGAACGGCTACGACGGACTCACCATGGCGGCACTGGCCCGCTCACTGCACGTGGCGCCGTCGGCCCTCTACAACCACGTGGAATCCAAACGGGACGTGCTCCTGCTGGTGGAGGACCACCTCACTGCCCTGGTGGACGTGACCGCATTCGCCGCGGAGCCCTGGGAGTCCGCGGTGCGGAAATGGGCCTGGAGTTACCGGGACGTCTTCGCGGCGCACACACCCCTGATTCCCGTCATCGCGGTACTTCCCGTGACTGACGCGCCCCAGACCCTCGCCATGTATGAGACCGTCAGCGCCGGGTTCCGGGCGGCCGGATTCCCGGAAGAGCGGATCGTGTCCGCCATCGTCGCCTTGGAATCCTTCATCTTCGGGTCCGCCTACGACGTCACCGCCCCGGCTGACATTTTCGATTCCGGCACCATGGCGGACTCCACACCGAGCTTCACGGGTGCAGTCCGGAGCCTGGCCGTCCAGGGGCACGAGAAACCTGCGGACGTGGCGTTCAGCCTGGGACTTGAGGCCCTTATTGCCGGCTTCGGGGCGTTACGGGAGTAGCGGCAAGGCGTTCTCAGCCTCACCCTTATGGCGGTACGCGTCATATGGCCTAATCGGTTCCACCCGGATGGCACCGCCTACTTCGAGGTCTTCCTCAGACTCTTCAGCTTCGTCAAGCGAGTCCCCCAGCCAGAGCTAGGTCTCTCCCGTGCGGGGGTCGAACCCGGCCCGGCGTTAAAGCAAGGAACCCCGGTCCGAAGACCGGGGTTCCTTGATTGCGTGCGCGAGGGGGGATTTGAACCCCCACGCCCTTTCGGACACTGGCACCTGAAGCCAGCGCGTCTGCCGTTCCGCCACTCGCGCGCAACTTCTTTTCCTCGAATCACAGCCGGTTTTCCCGGATCCGCAACCTTGTAAAAGCAGCGAGATCAAGCATAACGGACACCAGCGGTAAAACACCAATTGAGCTCCGGAGGCTCCCGAAGCCTGCGCCGTGGAAGGCCGGGCCGGCGCGGAAATCCGAACTTTTCCCGCCGCCCGGCCGTTGGGGATTAAGGTCATTCACAGGCCTGCCCAGTAGTATCTGATGTAGTAGAGCCAGCCGCTGCACAGCGGAGCACCGCGGACTTAACTGCGTGGCTGATTGAGTTGCGGAACGAAAACTGCCCCGAAGCCGGGGGGAAAGGAGAAGGACCATGGGATTGCTGGACAAGGTCGAGCGCGGCATCGAAAAGGCCGTCCGCGGTGTCTTCTCCACCGGCTCGCGGGCCCAGGTGGAACCGGTGGAAATCGCCAGCCGCCTCCGCCGGGAGCTGGACCACAAGTCCCTCACCGTTGCGGCCGGCCGCACCCTGGCGCCTAACGTTTTCGACGTCCAGCTCAGTGAGGACGACTTCACCAGGGCGCAGGAGTGGGGCACCCCGCTGGCCGAGGAACTGTGCGACGTTGTCATCAACCACGTCCGCAGCCAGGGCTACACCCTGCAGGGGCCTGTCCGGATCTCCTTCCGCCGGGCCGAGGAACTGCGCGCCGGCGACTTCGAGATTGCATCAACCACGGAGAAGTCCAAGGGCGGCCCCGCCACCCCGGCACCCCGGCCCAACCTGCCGGCAGCTCCCACCCGCCAGCCTGTCCGGCTGCAGCCCGTTCTGGACATTGACGGGCAGCGGTACTCCCTCAACGCCCCGTCCATCGTCCTGGGCCGCTCCTCAGAGGCCGACATCCTGGTTGACGACACCGGCGTTTCACGGCGCCACCTGGAGATCCGCACCGACAGCGGGGTGACCAGTGCCGTTGATCTGGGCTCCACCAACGGCAGCTACGTCAACGGCCATAAAGTGGCCGGCAGCACCGAACTGACCGACGGCTCCACCATCACGATGGGACGGACAAAGATCATCTTCCGCCTGCTTCCAGCCGGCCCTGGTGGCCGCCCATGAGCGACATGAGCGAACTGACCATTACCGCCCTGCGGTTTGGGTTCCTGATCCTGCTCTGGGTGCTCATCTTCAGCATTGTCTCGGCCATGCGCCGCGACCTTATGGTTGGCCGGAAAGCCGCCGCGGGCACCCCCACAGCGCGGCAGGTCCGCAAGAACCCCGAGCTGGCCGAGGCTCCGCCGCAGCCGCTCAAGCAGCAAGCCCACCAGCTTGTGGTCACCGAAGGCCCGCTCAAAGGCACCACCGTCCCGCTCGCGGCCAGCCCCATCCTGCTGGGCCGCGCACAGGAAGCAACGCTGGTCCTCGAGGACGATTACGCTTCGGGCCGCCACGCGCGGCTGTTCCCGCAAGGGAGCCGCTGGTTCATCGAGGACCTGGGCTCCACCAACGGCACCTATCTTGCCGACCAGCAACTTACCCGGGCCCTGCCCGTTGAGCTTGGCGTACCCGTGAGAATCGGCAAGACGGTCATCGAATTGAGGCCATAGCCGTGGCCGCTGACACCCCCGCAGCCGAGGCCACGCCCCCGCAGCGGCCCCTGATTATGCGCTATGCAGCGCGGTCAGACGTGGGCCGGATCCGGGCCAAGAACGACGACTCTGCCTACGTGGGCCGTCATTTGGCCGTGGTTGCGGACGGCATGGGGGGTCATGCAGGCGGCGATGTAGCCTCGGCTGCCACGGTTCTGGACATGCTTCACCTGGACCACGGGGACTACAACGGGGATGCCATCACCGTGCTGGCTGACGAAATCCAGACCGCCAACTCGCTGCTGTCCGAGCTGGTGCACATCAACCCCAAACTCGCCGGCATGGGCACCACCGTCACGTCCCTGCTGCTTGCCGAGGGCAAACTCCACTTCGCACATATCGGTGACTCCCGCGCCTACCGGCTGCGCGACGGTGAGTTCGAACAGGTCAGTGTGGACCACACGTTCGTCCAGAGGCTCATCGATGAGGGGCGGCTCCGTCCCGAGGAAGCCGAGACCCACCCCCACAAGAATGTCCTGATGCGCGTCCTTGGCGACGTCGATGCCAGCCCCGAGCTGGACCTGGACACGTTGGACGTCAAACCCGGTGAGCGCTGGCTCCTCTGCTCGGACGGCCTGAACTACGTGGCCGGGCACGTGGTGGAACGCACCGTCCGCGAGACGAAAGACCTGCGCGAATGCGCGGAAACCTTGGTTGACCTCACACTTGAAGCCGGCGCACCGGACAACGTCACCGTGATCATGCTGGAAATCGTGGAGGAAACGCGCGACGACGTCAGTACCGCCGCCGTCGATGTCATTCCTCCCCAGCTGCTCACCACAGAATCCAAACCTGACATCACAGGCGAAACGGCCGGCCCTGCAGAAACGCCCCCTGCCCCGAAACCGGTAGACGAAAAACCGGCGGCCGCCGAACCTGCCGACTCCGCCGAACCGTCCGCCTCGACCGATCCGCATTTGGGCGAGCACCTGTCGGCTGAAGTCCTGCGCCTGGAACTGGCCTCGCGGCCCCACGAACTGGTCGGAGCTGCCGCCACGGCGGCGGAGACCGGCTCCATTCCCACCATCGCCGGCCGCACCGTGGCCCGGCGTGCCGCCACCGTCCTGACGCACAAGGCCGACGCTCCCGAGGCGGATGCCGACGAGATCCTGGAGCCGACCAAACCGCGGCGTTGGGTCACCTGGTCCATCGCAGCGGCCGTACTCCTTGTGCTGACCGCGGGCCTCTGGCTGGGCTATGCCTGGACCCAGACCCGGTACTACATAGGGGAATTCGATTCACGCGTTGCCATCTACAACGGGGTTTCGCAGCGGCTTGGCCCCATCCAGCTTTCAACCCTCGAAGCCGTGACCGACATCCGGATGGATTCATTGCCCCAGTTCTCCCAGCAGCGGGTCCGGCAAACGGTCCCGGCACGCGACCTCTACGATGCACAGCGAATCGTCAAGAACCTCGAAGGCACCGGCACCATTGCGCCTTCCGACGAATGCCTCACAGCGCCCCCCACTACTGCGCCGGCCACAGAAACCGCGTCCCCCACCGGAACCGCCACCAAGGCGCCGGCAACGGCCACCTCACCTGCGCCGTCGCCGAACGCCTCGAACCCTGCGGGGGCGACCAGCCCTGCCGCGTCGCCCAGCCCGACAGTCGTCTGTGAGGTTGGACAATGAGCCAGCTCAGCACTATCCCCAAACCCAGGCGCAACGTGGAGCTGTTGCTGCTGGTCCTTGCGCTCTCCGTCGGCATCGGCGCCAACATGCTGGTGGGTGTAGACCAGGAAAAAGCCTTCGACTCCGATTTCTGGTTCCAGTCAAGCCTCCTGGCGGTGGCCGCACTGGTATTTCACGCTGTCCTCCGCGTCAGGGCAAAATATGCAGATCCGGTAATACTTCCGTTGGTAGTGGCCCTCAATGGCCTTGGCCTGGCAATGATTCACCGCCTCGACGCCCCGGGAGACGACACCGGCAACAATCAGTTGCGCTGGACCCTCATCGCCATGGCCGTGGCCATTGCTGTGATCTGGTTCCTCAAAGATCACCGGATCCTCCGCCGTTTTACCTACATTTCGCTGGCAGTGAGCGCGTTCCTGCTGATCCTCCCCCTGGTTCCGGGCATCTCCGCCGGGGAGATCCTAGGCGCCCGGGTTTGGATCAGGGTGGGTCCCATGACCTTCCAGCCCGGCGAAATCGCGAAGATCACGCTGGCTATATTCTTTGCCGGGTATCTTTCCTCAAACAGGGACCTGATCCTGCTGGCCGGACGTAAGATTGGGCCGCTGCAGTTCCCCCGGTTCAAGGACATGGGCCCGATGATCACCGCGTGGCTGGTGAGTATCGGCGTGCTGATCTTCCAGCGCGACCTCGGCTCCTCGGTGCTTTTCTTCGGCCTCTTCATTGTGATGATCTACGTGGCAACCAGCCGGATCAGCTGGGTGGTGATCGGCGTGGCGCTGATCCTTGGCGGCGGCTTCGTGGCGTCCCGGGTTTTCTCGCACGTCGGCCTGCGCATCGACGGCTGGCTGAATGCCTTCACAGAAGAGGTCTACGGCCGCGCTCCGGGCGGCAGCCACCAAATTGTGCAGGGGCTGTTCGGCATGGCCAACGGCGGGCTGGTAGGAACCGGCTTCGGCCAGGGCCGGCCCAACCTTGTCCCCTTCGCCAACAGTGACATGATCATTGCCTCCCTGGGCGAGGAATTGGGCCTGATCGGGCTCTTCGCCATCGTCATGATGTACCTGCTGCTGTTCACCCGCGGCTTCCGGGCCGCCCTCGGCACCCGTGACGCCTTCGGGAAGCTCCTCGCGTGCGGACTGTCGTTCGCCGTGGCGCTGCAGTGCTTTGTGGTCATCGGCGGCGTGACCCGGCTGATTCCACTGACCGGGCTGACAACCCCGTTCCTGGCCGCCGGCGGTTCCTCACTTCTGGCCAACTGGATCATCGTGGGCCTGCTGCTGATGATTTCGCATACTGCCCGCGGCCCCGTTGACACCACGCCCCTGCCGCCGGGCAACGAAACAGAAGCCGAAGCCGGCAACACTCCAACCGAGGCGGTGAAACCCCTGTGAACCAGGCCATCAGGAACTCATGGGTCGCGGCCATCGCGTTGTTTGCGCTGCTCTTCGGAGCACTGAGCTACGTCCAGGTTGTGGGCGCAGACGATCTCAAGGCAAACGCCTGGAACAACCGCGCAATCCTGCAGGACTACTGCAACGACCGCGGCGCCATCATTGTGGGCGGGGACCCCGTGGCTGAATCAGTTGAGGGCTCGGAACAGTGTGGCTTCCAGAGGACGTACCCGCAGCCCGAGCTGTATGCCGGCCTGACGGGCTACTTTTCCCAGAATTACGGCGCCACGGGCCTCGAGCAGGCCATGCGTGAGCAACTCGCCGGAAGCTCCGACCAACAGTTCCTGGACCGGATCGGCCAACTCTTCCTCGGCAGCCAGCCGAAGGGAGCTTCGGTTGAACTCACCGTCGATCCCGCACTCCAGAAGCTCGCGTACGGTCTGATTCCGGACGGCCAGCGGGGCTCCATCGTGATCACCAATCCCAAGACCGGCGCTATCCTCGCCATGGCCTCCAAGCCGTCCTACGACCCCAACCTGATCGCCAGCCAGGACCCCAATGAGGAATCCGCCAACATCAATGAGCTGCTCAAAGTTCCCGGGATCAACCTGAACCAGAATGTCAGCGGACCCACGGGAGAGATGCTCGCCCCCGGGTCTGTATTCAAGCTGGTGACCACCGCGGCCGCCTTGAACTCCGGGAAATACAACAAGGACAGCGAGCTGCCCAATCCTGCGCAGATGCCCTTCACCGGAATCGACTACACACTGCCCAACTACGCCGGCGGCAACTGCTACACCCGGAACACCGCCAGCTTTGCCTTTGCCCTGCAGCAATCCTGCAATACGCCGTTCGCCAGCATTGCCCTTGACCTCGGCCGGGACGCCATCGCGGAACAGGCCGCGAAGTTCGGTTTCGGCGAGGGGATGGGCGACCAGCTCAAGCTCGCGTACGCCCAGGGCAACGGCTTCCCGGATGACCTGGACGAGCCGGGACTGGCCCAGTCCGTAATCGGCCAGAAGGATGTGCGGGCCACACCGCTGCAGATTGCCATGATGACCGCAGCCATTGCGAACAATGGCGTCCAGATGAGTCCCAGCCTCGTCAAGACCGTGCGGTCCCCGGATCTTCGCGTTATTGACGAGCCACAGCCTCAAGCGCTGCGGACGTCCACCACACCGGAAATTGCCCGGCAGATCACCGAGTGGATGACCAGCGCGGTGAGCGAGGGTATTGCCGGCGCCGCGGGCATCCCCGGGGTCCAGGTGGCCGGCAAGACCGGCACCGCTGAACTGGGTAACGGCCTGAACAACTCCTGGTTCACCGGGTTTGCCCCGGCGAACAACCCGCAGGTGGGTGTCACCATCGTCATGGAAGGCGTGGACATCACCACCGGCGCACAGCTAACCAGTCCGAATGCGAAGAAGATTTTTGAGGCGGTGTTGAATAAGTGAGGCCAACAACAGGAATCACCCTCGGCGGCAGATTCCAGCTGACCACACGGATTGCGATCGGAGGGATGGGCGAGGTCTGGAAGGCCAAAGACCTCGTCCTGGGCCGCATCGTCGCCATCAAGGTGCTGAAGGAGGAGTACACCGGCGATCCCGGGTTCCTCCAGCGCTTCCGCGCGGAGGCACGCCACACTGCACTGCTGAACCATGTGGGCATCGCCAATGTGTTTGACTACGGCGAAGAAGAGGGCTCGGCCTACCTGGTCATGGAGCTGGTCCCCGGCCAGCCGCTGAGCAGCATCATCGAACACGAACAGGTGCTGTCCCCGGACCGGACCCTGTCCATGATGGCGCAGACTGCCCGCGCCCTGTCCGTAGCCCACGCCCAGGGCCTGGTGCACCGTGACATCAAGCCCGGCAACCTCCTCATCACCCCGGAGGGCCGGGTGAAGGTGACGGACTTCGGCATCGCCCGCCTGGCCGACCAGGTCCCGCTGACGCAAACGGGCCAGGTGATGGGCACCGCCCAGTACCTCGCCCCGGAGCAGGCCACCGGCCAGACGGCCACGGGTTCCTCGGACATCTACTCGCTCGGCGTGATCGGCTACGAGTGCCTCACCGGGCACCGGCCGTTCTCCGGCGAGTCCCAGATCGCGATCGCCCTGGCGCAGGTCAACGACGCACCGCCGCCGCTTCCGGAAAGCCTGCCCAAACCGGTCCGCGCGCTCCTGATGTCCATGCTGGCCAAGGATCCCAAGAACCGTCCGGCCAATGCGATCAAGCTGTCTGAAGCCGCCGAGGCCATCCGTAACGGGGACATCAGCGCCGCACATGCAGCCGTTCCCGGCATGCTCCTGTTCGAAGCGGCCACTGGCCCCATCACGGCACCGGTGGACATTGCCACGGCACCCACGGGTGTTATCAGCCAGAAGGACAGCAATACGACGTCCACCTCGGCCCTGCCGGTGCTCGGGGCCGCAGCTGCGGGTGCCGCCGCCGGTGCCGCGGCCGCCGGGGCAGCCGATGCGGCAGCTGACGGCCCGGCCACCAGTGCCATGACCGGAGCCGGGAGCACGCTGTCCCGCGCAGACGCCCTGGCCGCGGAGCGCAGCTGGGTCCAAGATGAAGATACGTACGACGACGAACCCGCCGACGAACCCGACCGTCGCGGCCGCAGCCCCTGGACTTGGCCGCTGATCGCCTTGATCCTGCTTGTCCTGTTCGCGCTGGTGGGATTCTTCCTGACGCAGCAGGGGATCTTCTTCCCCAAGGACGCTGCCACCACGTCCGCGTCCAGCAGCCCGCCGTCCACGAGTGCCAGCCCCACGAGGACCTCGCCGTCGGCGACGCCCACGCCCACCCAGCCCACCGTTACGCCCACGCCGACCACGGAAACCGTGAACATCATCCCCGAGGCATATCTCGGCAAGGATTACCGGGTGGTGCAGTCGGAGCTCTCCGCGATGGACCTTGATGTCACCATCCAGTCGCAGGTGGACGCGAATTCCGCGCCGAACACGGTCATCGCGTTGTCCCGGACGGGACGGGTGGAGGTTGGTTCGGCTGTGACCATCACGTACGCCGTCGCACCCCCCGCACCCACCCAGACGGAGACCACTGCCCCGCCGCCGACGAATTCCGAATCGGCGCCTGCGGAGTCCGAACTGCCCGCCTGCGACTCCGGCGAACTGCCGGGACTGCCCCCTACCTGCGCACCGTAGTCGCCTGGTTTGCACGTGAGTGATTCGCCCCGCACCCCGCTCCACCGTGAGGACAGCCTCCCGGTGGACAATCAGCGTGTCCTGAGTGGACGCTACGAACTCGGCGGACTGATCGGCCGTGGGGGGATGGCGGACGTCCACAGCGGACTGGACACCCGGCTTGGCCGGACAGTCGCCATCAAGCTGCTCCGCCCGGACATGGCCCGGGACCCGCAGTTCCAGGCCCGTTTCAAGCGGGAAGCGCAGTCCGTGGCGGCGCTGAACCATCCGTCCATTGTGGCCATCTATGACACGGGCGAGCACCTGGTTCAGGACGGCTCCGAGGACAGCGTGCGGGTGCCCTACATCGTGATGGAGTTTGTGGAGGGCAAAACCCTCCGCGACCTGATACGGGCCAAGGAAGTCAGCATCGACCGGGCCATCGAATTCTGCCTCGGTGTCCTTTCGGCGCTCGAGTACAGCCACAAAGCGGGCATCGTCCACCGGGACATCAAGCCTGCCAACGTGATGTACTGCGAGGGATCCAATTCGGTGAAGGTCATGGACTTCGGGATCGCCCGGGCCATGGCCGATTCGTCCGCCACCATGACCCAGACCCAGGCAGTGGTGGGAACCGCCCAGTACCTTTCACCGGAACAGGCCCGGGGTGAAACGGTGGACGCGCGCAGTGACCTCTACTCAGCGGCCTGCCTGCTGTACGAGATGCTCACCGCCCGCCCGCCCTTCATCGGCGACAGCCCCGTCTCTGTGGCGTACCAGCACGTCCGCGAAATTCCCGAGCCCGCCAGCAGCCTGAACCCTGACGTGTCGCCGGCGCTGGACAGCGTCCTGGCCAAGGCCCTGCAAAAGAACCGGGACGACCGCTTCCAGGATGCCGCAGCCTTCCGTCGTGCGCTGCGGGCGGCCCGGGCGGGTGTGGCTGTCGCTGCGCCCCCGTCAACCGAGGCCCCCACGGATCCCAACGACCACGTGCCCACGCCGGAACGCACACCGGCCACCGAGGCGTTTGCCGTCACCGGTGCGGGCTTCCTCGACGATGCCCCCACGGGCCGGTACGACCTCACGGACATGCATGACGACGGGACAACGGTCCCCGTCTCGGCGTCCGCAACGCTGGACCCCCATGAATCGGACGAACTGCCCCTGGGCCTCCCACCGGAACGCGTGCGGACCGCACGGCAGAAGTCCCGCCGTCGTACGTGGATTTCGGTCCTGATAATTTTCACACTGCTGGTCCTGGCCGGCGGCGGCCTGTGGCTCTTTCAGACGATGAATCAGCCTCCGCCCGCGCCCCCCAAGGTGGAAGTACCCGTGGTGGCCTCACTGACCGAGTCGGCAGCGCTGCAGGTCCTCTATGGCGCCAACCTGGACCCCGAGATCAAACGCAGCACGCACGAGACCGTGCCCAAGGGGACAGCCATCGGCACGGATCCGGCGGCCGGAACGTCGCTGGATCCCAATGCCGGAGTGATCCTGAATATCTCCGAGGGTCCCAGCGCCTTGAAGATCCCGGAAAACCTTCCCGGCCAGACTGAGGCCGCGGCACGCGACATTCTGCGCCAGACCGGGCTGGTGGGAGCACCGTCCACCACCGAGGCCAACAGCGCCACGGTGCCCCGCGGCAGGGTAATCACCACCAGCCCCGCGCCCGGCCAGCTGGTGACTCCCGGCAGCACGGTGGAAATCGTTGTTTCCACCGGCAAGGTGGCCATGCCGGAGCTGCGTGGCCGCACACGCGCAGAGGCGGAAACGGCGCTCAAGGAGCTGGGCCTGGTACCCACCGTCGAGGAAGTGGAGAACTCCCAGGTGGAGGCTGGCCGCGTGACGGACCAGAGCGAGCCCGTCAACGCAGCGGTTGACCAGGGCAAGACCGTCAATATCGTGGTCGCCAAGAAGCCGGTGCCTCCGCCGTCGCCGTCCGCCACGCCAACCGACCCGCCTGAGGACAGGGACCGGGACGAGGAGTGACCCGCACAGACTTGCTGTCGCCGTAGCTGACCTGGTTAGCCGCCGTAACTAACCTGTTAAAGGGACCGGCCCCGAGCTCGCAAGGAACACGGGGCCAGAGGGTTCCAGCGGGTCAGTGCTGGATGCGTGGGCTCAGTGCTGGATAAGAGGGCTCAGCGTGGCGGCGCGGGCGGCCGCACCAGCCATGCCCAGCGACTCGAGCCAGTTGCCCAGCATCTGGTAGCCGCCTTCGGTCAGGACGGACTCGGGGTGGAACTGGACGCCGCACAGCGGTGCCGTGCGGTGCTGCAGGCCCATGATCACTCCGGAGGCCGTTTCGGCGGTGATCTCCAGGACCTCCGGGATGGTGTCCCGCACGGCCGCCAGCGAGTGGTAGCGCGTGGCCGTCACGGGGGAGGGGAGTCCGGCAAAGACGCTGGTGCCGTTGTGCTCCACGAGGGATGTCTTGCCGTGCATCAGTTCCGGCGCGTGGGTCACCGTGCCGCCGTAGGCTTCTGCCAGTGCCTGGTGGCCCAGGCAGACGCCGAACATCGGTTTGTTGTTTCCGCCGCACCATTTGATCAGCTCGATGCACACGCCTGCTTCGGCAGGGTTGCCCGGTCCCGGTGAGACGAGGACGCCGTCGCGGGTTTCTGCCATCTCGACGGCCTCGGCGAGGGTCACGTCGTCGTTGCGCACCACGGTGGTTTCGGCGCCGAGTTCCTGGAGGTAGCCCACCAGGGTGTAAACAAAGCTGTCGTAGTTGTCTACGACCAGGATTTTAGTTGTGGTCATGGCTGACTTGCGGCACCAATCGTTGAGTCGGTGAATTGGGTGAGATCGGACATCCAGGGGAACAGGAACTGGACCATGAGGACCAGGGCGCCGGCAATGAGCACCACAGAAGTGAGAATCCGCAGCCAGAGGGGGCCCGGCAGGTGGCGGAATATCCAGCCGTACATGCTCAGCCTCCTCCCACCGCTGCGGCGACCTGCGCAGCAATCTCGGCCGGCGGACCCGCGGATGCGGGACGCCAGCTCTCCAGCAGAGCGTAGGCAATAATGCGTTCCTCGGCGCCGAAGCGCGGGTTGCAACTGGTCATCGTGAGGAAGCTTTCGGTGGGGGTGACGCCCGCCCGGGTCGGCACCGGTTCCAGGACGTCGGTACGGGATGGCATCACGATCTGATTGTTCCGGAACACGTACACGTAGAACCCGTCCTTGGTCTGGACGTAGATTTTGTCGCCTGGCACCAGGGTGTGGATATTGTCCAGAACAGCCCCGTGGGTCTGCCGGTGGCCGGCAACCGCGAAGTTGCCCACCGCGCCGGGCATGGCCGTGGTGGGGTAGTGGCCCAGTCCTAGTGTGTCCAGGACATCACCGCTGGTTCCCTCCACAATGGGCCGGGTGTACTTGTTGCCGAACCGGGGGATGTACATAATGCCGATTGTGCCGGCGTGGCCTGGCGCTGTGCCGACGACGGGGCGCCCGTAGTCCACCGGTTCCGCCGGCGCTTCCTGATCGGCGTCGGACGGCTCAGCCGGTGCCGCATTGCCCAGTCCCTGGGCGAACTCCTTGATAACGGCGCTCTGCCGGGCATCAGATTCCACATTTGTCCACCACAGCTGCCACGCCACAAACAGCAGGAGAATGATGCCGGCCGTGATGAGCAGTTCGCCGAACACCTGCACGGTTCCACGCAGGATAGAGGTGCGGGCGGGCTGCACACGTGCGGGCCGCCTGGCGGCACGCCTCGCCCTTTCCTGCACTACCACGCGTTCTCCTCCGGGGTGGCCGCGTCGGGCAATAGTGCACCCCCAACTGCGGCTAGAATTGGCTGCTAGTAAGAATCCAGATTTGACCAAGATCGCGCAGACCGCTGGCAACTTCCTTCTTGCAGGATATCAAGCCCGCGGCGCCGAGCTTGTTCCAGTCCGCCAAGGAGAGCACGTGCCCGAGTCAAAGCCACGCCGGAAGCCTTCCAGCGCAGCCCAGCCCGCATCCGCGACGCAGGCGTACAAGCCCAACGCCATCTGGTTCAAGCCCGTGATGTTCGGCCTGATGATCATCGGCCTCCTGTGGATCATCACCTTCTACATCAGCGAAGGCCGTTTCCCGGTCCAAGCCTGGGAGTCATGGAACATTGTGGCTGGCTTCGGCATCGCCATCATCGGCTTCCTCATGACAACGCGCTGGCGCTCCTGACCCAGGCTCCGGAAACAGCATGACCCCCGCTGCCGCCCGCCCGGACGGCACCATACTTGGCGACGACGGCCTCGCCCGTCCGCCGTGGGCCTCGGTAGATCCGCTCCTGCGCGAGTACTACGACACCGAGTGGGGCCTCCCGGTCCGGGACGAGCAGGGACTTTACGAACGCATCAGCCTGGAGGGCTTCCAGGCCGGCCTGTCGTGGGCCACCATCCTCCGCAAGCGTCCGGCCTTCCGGGCCGCCTTCCACAACTTCCACCCGGACACAGTTGCCGCCTTTACCGAGGCGGACGTCGAGCGCCTGCTTCAGGATCCCGGCATTGTCCGCAACCGGCTCAAGATCCGGGCCGCCATCACCAATGCCCAGGCCACTGTCAGCCTCAGGGAGCGGGGCGGCCTGGTCGACTTTGTCTGGCAGTTCCAGCCGCACACCACGCCGCAGCCAGCCAGCCACGCCGAGATTCCCACTCAATCGGCGGAATCCGTGGCGCTGTCCAAGGCCCTGCGGAAACAGGGATTCTCCTTTGTTGGCCCCACCACCATGTATGCGCTGATGGAGGCCGTCGGCATGGTGGACACGCATCTGCTGGCCAGCCACCGGCGCGGTTCCTCGGGCATCTGGCCCGCCTGACCATCCGCGCCGCGGAGTGAGTTCTCCCCAGCTGTTGGGAAAGTTATCCACAATGTGCATAACTTTTTGTCCATGGGCGATGCGTGGCGCTGAGGCAGGCCCTGACGCACGGAACCCCGGCCGACTTGATCCAGCACACAGTTATTAACAGTGTGGATTAACTGTGGATAACCGCGAAGCCTAGTGTCGCCTCGCGCCGTGGATCAGGAAACTAAGTGGTGGTTGACGCGGCCCGCGGCGCCGTGCCCGCGCTTACCTTTCCCGGCGGACCGGATGGTGGCTGGTGATGGAAACGCGGTTGAAGGCATTGATCGTGATCGCCAGCCAGCTAACAACAGAAAACTCCTCAGCGCTCAGATGATCGCGCGCATTTGCTTCCTCAAGCTCACGGGTGCGGTAGTCCGGGAGTTCCGTAACGGACTCGGCCAGGGCCAGCGCCGCGCGTTCCTTCTCAGTGAACAGGCCAGTCTCACGCCACGCAGGCAGCACAGCCAGCCGCTGCGGGCTCTCCCCGGCCTTCACAGCGTCCTCCACGTGCATGTCCAGACAGTAGGCGCAGCCGTTGATCTGCGAGATCCGCACGTAGAGCAGTTCAATGGTCTTCCGGTCGATCCCGGCGTCTTCAGCGGCGTCACGAACTTTGAGCCCTAATCCGTTCAGCGCCCGCCACACCGCGGGATGCTGCTTGTCGAGAAAGATGTGTTGTATTGCAGTGGCGCTCATGGCGGTCCTCCAGGCTGGGAAGCTTCTGCGGCTCTACGTCTACCAAACACCCTGCCATAAGCCACGGTTTTCCACTTACTAACACCCGACTACCCACAACTTATCCACAGCTGTGGACAACAATCCACAGGGCCGGTCCGCGCGAACCTCTCACAAGCCACACTCAAGGAAACTTCGATCGTTACCTCCCCGCCTGCGACTTATTAACACTGTGAACAACCCTGTTGATACACATCCCTCGGATGGCCTTCCATGGATCAGGAAAGCAAGAAACGGGAAAGTTATCCACAATTTCCCGCGAGACAGGCGCTTTTTCCACTTAACCACAGGCTCATGCCCAGAGGTTTTCCACAATTGTGGATAGCGCTGGCGGAACATTCTGGAAAATGGCTGGCTTACGGGAGCTGGGACGCGGGGCCAGCGTGAACTACACGTGTGTAAGTTACCAACAGTGTGGATAACCCCTGTGGATAACCGTGGGCTCCTCAAGTGCCCCGTCGGCGTCAACCAAAGTGGCGAAACCGCCCGCACAGCAGTGACCCGCACCTGATTGAACCGGCACCTTGAACCGGCACCCTTGACGCGCACCGTGATGAAGGGCTCCCAGCCCGCGAGCATTCACCATGGCAGCGCCTTCCGGACTGCAGTTGTGGGGAGCGCAGAAGACCCCGGCGTCCGCTGGGGACGCCGGGGTCTTGGCGTGGAGGCTCGCCGCAGCGAGGGGGCGGCCTAGCCTGTGGTGACCTTGACCCAGCTCACGGCGATGAGGAGGACCAGTACGGCGGCGAGCCCGGCCGCCTGGATCAGGCCCTGCCGGGGACCGCGGGGCGCATAGGCAATAACGGCAGCGCACAGTCCGCCGGCGATCAGGCCGCCGAGGTGGGCCTGCCAGGCAATCTGGGGGACCACAAAGCCAATCACTCCGTTGATGGCGATCAGGACCCACAGCTGCCGGGTGTCGCCGCCGCGATGCCGCTGCACCAGGAGCATCGCGCCGAAGAGACCGAAGATAGCACCGGAGGCACCCACGACGCCGGTGAGCGGAACACCTGGTTCGTAGCCGGGGGTAAGGGCCAGGTAGCCGACTGATCCGCCGACGGCCGAGATCAGATACAGCGCCAGGAAGCGGGCCCGGCCCATAAGCGGTTCGAGTGCCTGGCCGAAAATCCACAGCATGTACATGTTCAGCACAATGTGGAGGATGAATCCCTGCGAGTGCAGGAACGCCGCCGTCAGCATGCGCCACGGCTCGAACTGGCCGAATTCCGGCGCGGCAAAGATGTTGGCGAACGCCAGGTTCTGGTAGATCCACTCGTCGGGAACCAGCCACTGCAGCACGTACATCAGAGCGCACAGCGCAATGATGCCGAACGTCACCAGTGGTCTGCCCGTGGTCACGGCGCCGCCGTACACACTCTTGACAGCCGGCGTCGTCCGTTTTGTCTCGTTGACGCAGTCAACGCACTGGAATCCGACGGCGGCCGCCCGCTGGCAGTCAGGGCAGGCAGGGCGCCCGCAGCGCTGGCAGCGCACATAGGAGGGCCTGTCCGGGTGCCTGGGGCACACCGGAACCTGCGCGGACGGCTCAGCCGCCGGAATTCCGTAGCTCATGCGAGGGGTTAGAGCTGCTCGATGTCGATGCTGTTGATGGTGACATCCTCCACCGGGCGGTCGCCCATGCCGGTGCGGACACCTTCGATGGCGTCCACGACCTTCTTGGAATCATCGTCGGCCACCTCGCCGAAGATGCTGTGCTTGCCCTGCAGCCAGTCGGTGGGGATGGTGGTGATGAAGAACTGTGAACCGTTGGTGCCCTTGCCGCCCTGGATGCCGGCGTTGGCCATGGCCAGCTTGTACGGGGCGTTGAAGCTGAGTTCCGGGTGGATTTCGTCGTCGAACTTGTAGCCCGGTCCGCCCACGCCGCGGCCCAGCGGATCGCCGGCCTGGATCATGAAGTCCTTGATGATGCGGTGGAAGATGGTGCCGTTGTACAGCGGCGTGCCGGACTTGTCCTCGCCGGTCTCAGGGTGGGTCCAGGCCTGCTCGCCGGTGGCCAGGCCAACAAAGTTCTTGACCGTCTTGGGCGCGTGGTTGCCGAAGAGGTTGACGACGATGTCGCCGAGGCTGGTGTGGATGGTTGCTTTTGCTGTTGCGATGGCAGTCATACCGCCCATTCTTTCACGGCGGGTCAACGCGGAAAGCGGCTGGACCGGGAGTTCCGCGCTGGGTGAAATCAGCCGCAAATCCGCTGGAAGAATAGCCGGTGCAGGTCAATCCACGTAGGCTAACAACAGAACCGTCACATTAATCGGGAGGTAGTTGTGAAGAAATCGGATCGTATTGCCCGTGACCTTGAACAGTCAGTCAACAACGCAGTTGAGTATGCAAAGGACTGGGCATCCCCCCGCGTGGAAGCAGCAGTGGATTGGGCAGTTCCCCGCCTGCAGCACAGCCTGGACACCGCATCTCCCAGGATCCAGGAAGGGCTCAAGACAGCAGCCCACAACCTGGCCGACGGCGTTGCAACAGTGACGCCGCGCATCCAGGACGGCCTCGCGCACCTCGCCCCGAAAATCCATGACGCCGTTGAGGGCACCACCCCGCGCCTGCACGAGGCCGTGGACAGGGCCACTCCCGTCATCCTGAATGCCCGGGACCGCGTTGTGGTGGAATACCTGCCGCGCCTCTCCGACCAGATCGGCCACGCCTCCGAGGCTGTACACCGCACGCTGGAAAGTGCTCCTACGCATGTGGACGCCGTGGCAAAGCGGCTCACCGACTCCGGTGTGGTGCACTCCCTCCAGGAGCAGGCACAGACGGCCGGCACCCAGCTCCGGGCCGCCGCGCATGAAGCGGGTAAGGCCGTGGGCATCCAGATCGCGGAGCCCCAGAAGCCCAAGAAGCGCGGCTGGCTGGTGTTTGGCATCATCGCCGCCGCTGTCGCGGCGGGCGTTGCGGCCTGGAAAGCGTCCAAGCCCGTGGAGGATCCCTGGAAGACGCCGTCTCCGGTCACGCCCACCCCGGCCCCGGTTCCTGCCACCACGGTGAACGACGCGAAGGACACTGCAGAGGACGCCGCAAGCAAGGCTGCAGCTGCCACGGCCTCGGCATCGGCCGCCGTTGCTGACAAGGGAGGGGATGTTGCCGAGGACGCCAAGGACACCGCGGACGAGGCTGCCGATAAGGCCAAGCACCTGGCCGACGAGTCAGCTGACGCGGAGGCTACGGCTTCCACTGACGCCAAAACGGCAATAAAGAACATTGCGTCCACCATGAACGGTTCCGCAGACAAGAACACCATCTGATTATTACGGCGCAGTCGCGCCGTCCACTGAAGGGGTTCCGCATGGTGCGGGGCCCCTTCAGTGTTTTCCCAGAGTTTGTCCGGCATCCGTCCGGTCGCACGTGGGCCGCACCACGATCGGTGCTAAATTTGGACTGATGTCAGCCGATCAATCCTCTGGGGATGCCTTGAACGACGCAGCACAGCTGCCCAGCGTGTCCATTGTCATCCCGGCGTACAACGAGGAAAGTGTTATCCGGCAGTGCCTCATCGCTGCCGTCTACCAGTCGGTACCGGCCCACGAAATCATCGTGGTGGACAACCTCTCCACGGACCGCACCGCCGCCATCGTGGCGCAGATGCAGCTGGAGTATCCGGAGAGCCCCATCATCCTGCTCAGCCAGCACCAGGACCAGGGCCTGATTCCCACCCGCAATTTCGGCCTCAACCACGCCACCGGCGACATTCTGGGCCGCATCGACGCCGACTCTGTGGTGGAGCCGGACTGGGTGGAGCAGGTCCAGAAAGCATTCCAGGACCGATCTGTGCAGGCAGCGACCGGCCCGGTGGTCTATTACGACATGCCCATGCGCCGCTTCGGCCTCAAAGCCGACGACAAAATGCGCCAACTGATGCTGAAGCTCGCCAAGCACCAGTACCATTTCCTGTTCGGCTCCAACATGGCCCTTCGTGCCACCGCCTGGGAAACGATCCGGGCCGAAACGTGCCGTGATGAGAAGGACGAGATGCATGAGGACATTGACCTCTCCCTGCATCTCGCCGACCACGAACTCAAGGTCCAGTACTGGCCCCAAATGGTCTCCGGCATGTCCGCCCGCCGGCTCGAAGACTCCCCGCGCGACTACCGCTACTACGTGACCCGCTTCGACCGCACGTACAAGGCGCATAACGTCAAGAAGATGGCCCTCAAGGCTCCCATGGTGGTGTTCTTCTCGGTCTACTTCCCGGCCAAGCTCCTGCGCGCGATCCACACGGTCAATACCGCCCAGCCTGTCCGCCGCGGCGGGCAGTAGCCGCCTTCCTGCCTCCGGCGGCGGGCGTCAGTCAGTTCCGAGTTCGGCGAGCCGGTCCGACGGCGGTTCCCCTGTTTGTGTGCCGGCCGCTGACGCAGCACGCCGCTCGCGGCTGAGCCCGGACGCCTGACCCATCACCACAACTGCCAGGCCCGCAAGGATAAGTCCCAACCCGGCGTAGGTGCCCGCAGGGAGCGTCTCCTCCAGGAACACTGCCGCCAGAAGTGCCGCGCCTGGTATCTCCAGCAGGATAATCATCGACACCAGCAGTGGGCTCATGGTGGCCAGCAGGTGATTGAAGGCGGTGTGGCCGATCAGTTGGGCACACACGGTGATGGCCAGGATCCCCAGCCAGCCAACGGCGTCGAACCCTACCAGCGGCTGGCCGCTGAAGACCGCCAGCACCGCCACCAGCGCGGCGCACATGCCGTAGCAGAGTGTTGTGTAGGTCCCCGTGGTCATTGTCTGGCGGGCCCTGCCTCCGGCCAGGGTGTAGAGGCCGGCCAACGCCCCTCCTGCCACGGCCAGAACGTCGCCCAGCAAGGCGTCAGGCGAGGAACCCATATCGAACCCCGTGATGGTGACAACCCCGCCGAAGGCGATGCCCAGCCCTGCCAGCACCTGCCAGCGGTGCCTGGTCCCGCGGAAGAGTTGGAAGACGGCGATCCATGCCGACTGCAGGCAGACCAGGGCGGTGGCGGCAGCCACGGACGTGAGCTGAAGGGAAGTGATAAAGCAGGCGAAGTGCAGGGCCAGTGCGACGGCGGCCAGCAGGGACCAGCGGAACTCGGGGCCGGTGACGCGGCCGAAGTGCCGGGGTTCGCGGACCAGCGTTGGCGTGGCCATCACGGCAGCAGCGATCGCGTTGCGCCAGAAGGCGATGGCCAGGGCACTGACGGTGGTGGCACCCAGGGTGGCGGCGATCAGCGGCCCGGAGGAGGCCACACCCAGCACCCCAAGGGCTGCGAAAAGGAGGTTCACTGTTTAACCCTACTGTCAGGCGTTAACACTGCGCAGCCTTAACGACAGAGTCCCGGACAACGTTTCAGCTGTCCGGGACTCTCTTATGGTGGAGGCACGGGGACTCGAACCCCGAACCCCCTGCTTGCAAAGCAGGTGCGCTACCAATTGCGCCATGCCCCCATAAGAAGCAACCCGTCAATCATACCCTAGAACCGTGAAGCCTTTAGACAGCTTCCGCTCCGGGGTTCCGGCCTATTCGACCTGATCGGTCGACTGGCTCCAGACTGTTTTCCGGGCTTCGGATTCCTGTGCTTTCCTGTAGAGCAGGACGCCTGCGATCGCAGCTGCGAGTACCAGCAACTTCTTCACATGCACCCCGTTCCGGCTCTGCCTGCCGCTAAGCAAACCAAACCTTCCATGAAACCTGCACAGGTTCCGTGGGCGTACCAGGACTTGAACCTGGGACCTCTTCGTTATCAGCGAAGCGCTCTAACCGCCTGAGCTATACGCCCCGATGCCTCATCGGGCCGAGACATGACTTTACATCACATCCCGGCCCGATCTCAAATCGAGGCATTTCGCCGGAGAAATTCCGGTGAAATTATGGGATTTCAGTCGTCCGTGAGGGTGACGCCGATGCCGCCCACGAGGGTGGCCGAGATGTTGTACAGCACGGCAGACAACATGGACAGGGCCGTCAGCAGGACAACGTTCACTACGGCGATGATGGTGGCAAAGGACGCCACCTGGCCCAGGGACGCGACCTTCTTGAGTTCGAAGCCGGCGCCCTCGGAACCTGCGAGGGTGCCCAGGAGGCTGTCCACCTGGTCAAAGATTCCGGTGAGGTCCAGGACCGTCCACAGGACGATGGCCGCCACCACGGTGACGATTCCCAACGCCACGGAGAGCAGGAAGGCCATCTTCAGGACGGACCAGGGATCCACCTTGCTGACCAGCAGCCGGGCACGCCTGACCTTGGCCTTGGGCGCTGGCTTAACTAGGCCGGACTGGGCCGGTCCAGGCCGCTGGCCTGCAGCAGCCGGGCGCTGGCCCGCTTGTCCCTGTACCGGCCGCTGCCCCGGCTGGCCCTGCGCAGGGCGCTGGCCTTGTGCAGGGCGCTGGCCGGGAACAGCAGGACGCTGGCCCGGAGCGCCGGTGGGAGCCGCAGGCCGCTGCTGCGGCCGGACAGGAGCGTTCACCCGGGGTGCGGCCGCGGGCGGCGGTGTTCCGCCGGGGACAGTGCTGCTCGGCTTGGGATATGAGTCGGGATTACTCACTCGTTACCTCCGGTGTAGTCTTCGTTCGGCTCAGCGTCGCCGGAGGCGTCCTCTGACTCAACAGCCGGTGATGTTTCTGGTGTTGATACTGACCCTGCGGATCCCTCGGAGGACCCGGCGTCTTCAGCCAACGTTACGTCATCCTCCAGGGATTCTTCGCCCTCGAGACCACGTTCGCTGTTGCGGGCGACTTCGATGATGCGGTCGTTTTTGTCCGGTTTTGCGAAGATGACACCCATGGTGTCGCGGCCCTTGGCCGGCACCCCGGCCACGGATGAACGGACAACTTTGCCGCCCTCCATGACCACCAGGACCTCATCTTCTTCCTGGACAATCAGCGCACCGACAAGGTGTCCGCGTTCCTCCTGGTACTTGCCCACCTTGATGCCGAGGCCGCCACGGCCCTGCAGGCGGTATTCCTCCACCGCGGTCCGCTTGGCGTAGCCGCCCTCGGTGACGACGAAGACAAATGAACCGTCCGTGACGACGTCGGCGGCCAAGAGTTCGTCGTCCTCGCGGAACTTCATCCCCGTCACGCCGGAGGTGGCCCGGCCCATGGGTCGCAGGGCATCATCGGTGGCCGTGAAGCGGATGGACTGGCCCATGCGTGAGACAAGCATGAGGTCGTCCGTTTCTGAAACCAGCTGCGCCGAAACCAGTTCGTCCCCGTCACGCAGGTTGATCGCAATGACACCGGCGGACCGGTTGGTGTCATAGTCCTCGAGGCGGGTCTTCTTGACCAGGCCGCGCTTGGTGGCCAGCACCAGGTAAGGGGCCTGCTGGTAGTCCTTGAGGTCCAGGACCTGGGCGATGTGCTCGTCCGGCTGGAAGGCCATCAGGTTCGCGACGTGCTGTCCCTTGGCGTCCCGGCCGGCTTCCACCAGTTCGTATGCCTTGGCGCGGTAGACACGGCCCAGGTTGGTGAAGAAGAGGAGCCAGTGGTGGGTGGTGGTCACAAAGAAGTGCTCCACCACGTCGTCGCCGCGCAGCTGGGCACCCTTGATGCCCTTGCCGCCGCGCTGCTGCGAGCGGTAGTTGTCGCTGCGGGTGCGCTTGACGTAGCCGCCGCGGGTGATTGTGACAACCATTTCCTCTTCGGGGATCAGGTCCTCCATGGACATGTCGCCATCGAAGCCCATCAGGATCTTCGTGCGGCGGTCATCGCCGTGCTTGGCCACGATCTCGCCAAGCTCGGTGCTGATGATCTCGCGCTGGCGCGCCTCGGAAGCCAGGATCGAGTTGTACTCGGTGATCAGGGCCTCGAGTTCCGCGTGCCGGTCCTGGATCTTCTGGCGCTCCAGGGCGGCCAGGCGGCGCAGCTGCATATCCAGGATGGCCCGGGCCTGCAGCTCATCAATGTCGAGCAGCTGCATCAATCCGTCGCGCGCTGCTTCAGTGGTGTTGGACGCCCGGATCAGCGCAATCACTTCATCCAGCATGTCCAGGGCCTTCAGGAGGGCGCGCAGGATGTGCGCCTCTTCCTCCGCCTTGCGCAGGCGGTACCGGGTCCGGCGTGCAATGACATCCATCTGGTGCGTGACCCAGTGGCGGATGAACGCATCCAGGCTCAGCGTGCGCGGAACCCCGTCCACGATTGCCAGCATGTTGGCGGAGAAGTTGCTCTGCAGTTCGGTGTGCTTGTAGAGGTTGTTCAGCACCACCTTGGCCACGGCGTCGCGCTTGAGCACAATAACCAGGCGCTGACCGGTACGGCCCGAGGTTTCATCACGGAGGTCCGCGATGCCGGAGATCTTGCCGTCCTTGACCAGTTCGGCGATCTTGATGGCCAGGTTGTCCGGGTTGGCCTGGTACGGCAGCTCGGTGACCACGAGGCACGTGCGGCCCTGGAGTTCCTCCACGTTGACCACGGCGCGCATGGTGACGGAACCGCGGCCGGTCCGGTACGCGTCCTCGATGCCCTTGTGGCCCAGGATGGTTGCGCCTGTGGGGAAGTCAGGTCCCTTGACGCGCAGCAACAGCTCTTCCAGCAGCTCCTCACGGGTGGCGGTCGGGTTGGCCAGGTACCACTGGACGCCGTCGGCTACTTCGCGGAGGTTGTGCGGCGGAATGTTGGTGGCCATGCCGACGGCGATGCCTGAGGAGCCATTGACCAGCAGGTTCGGGAAACGCGCCGGCAGGATGGTGGGTTCCTGGTTCTTGCCGTCGTAGTTGTCCTGGAAATCGACGGTTTCCTCGTCGATGTCCCGGACCATCTCCATGGCGAGCTGGGCCATCTTCGTTTCGGTGTACCGGGGCGCGGCGGCACCGTCGTTGCCGGGCGAACCGAAGTTGCCCTGGCCCAGGGCCAGCGGGTAGCGCATGGTCCAGTCCTGGATGAGGCGGACCAAGGCATCGTAGATCGCGGTGTCGCCGTGGGGGTGGTATTGGCCCATGACTTCGCCCACCACACGGGCGCACTTATTGAACGAACGGTCCGGACGGTAGCCGCCGTCGAACATCGCGTACAGCACGCGGCGGTGCACGGGCTTGAGGCCGTCACGGACGTCGGGGAGGGCGCGGCCCACAATGACGGCCATGGCGTAATCCAGGTAGGACCGCTGCATTTCGGTCTGCAGGTCCACCTGCTCAACACGGTCGATCAGCACATCGCCTTCAAGTACGGTTTCCGGAAGATCGGCGGAATCCGCCGGGTTCTCTGGTGTCTCGTCACTCATCGTTTATATTTTCCGTTTCAGGTATATGTCGGTTGTGGAATATCAGTCGGTAAACCGGCTAGATATCCAGGAACCTGACGTCCTTGGCGTTCTGCTGGATGAAGTTTCGGCGGGACTCCACGTCTTCGCCCATCAGGGTGGAGAATGTCTGGTCCGCGGCGAGGGCATCGTCCATGGTGACCTGCAGGAGCGTCCTGTTGTCCGGGTCCATGGTGGTGTCCCACAGTTCGGTGTAGTCCATTTCGCCCAGGCCCTTGTAGCGCTGGATGCCGTTGTCCTTGGGGATCCGGCGGCCGGCGGCCTGGCCGGAAAGGAGCTTGGCATCGCGCTGCTTGTCGCTGAAGACGTAGTCGTGCGGGGCGTTGGACCACTTGATCCGGTACAGCGGGGGCTGCGCCAGGTAGACGTAGCCGTTTTCGATGAGCGGCCGCATGTAGCGGAACAGGAGCGTCATCAGCAGGGTGGTGATGTGCTGGCCGTCAACGTCAGCATCCGCCATCAGGACGATCTTGTGGTACCGGAGCTTGCTGAGGTCGAAGTCCTCGCCGATGCCGGTGCCGAATGCCGTGATCATGGACTGGACCTCGGCGTTACCCAGGGCCTTGTCCAGCCGGGCCCGCTCAACGTTCAGGATCTTGCCGCGGAGCGGCAGGATGGCCTGGGTTTCGGGGTTGCGGCCGCGCTTTGCTGAACCACCTGCGGAGTCGCCCTCCACGATGTACACCTCACAGCGGGCAGGATCCTTGGACGAGCAGTCGGACAGTTTGCCCGGCATCCCGAAGGACTCCAGCGGGCTCTTGCGGCGGGCGTTGTCGCGGGCCTTGCGGGCCGCCATGCGGGCCTGGGCCGCCGAGATGGCTTTGCGGATCACATCGCGGGCCGGGCCGGGGTTGCGTTCCAGCCAGTCGCCCAGGCCGTCGGTGACAACGCGCTGGACAAAGCCCTTCACCTCGGAGTTGCCGAGCTTGGTCTTGGTCTGGCCTTCGAACTGGGGCTCGGCCAGCTTGACCGAGATGACGGCCGTCAGTCCTTCACGGATGTCGTCACCGGTGAGGTTGTCGTCCTTTTCCTTGATGATGCTCTTCTCCCGCGCGTAGCGGTTGATGAGCGATGTCATCGCGGCACGGAAACCCTCTTCGTGCGTGCCGCCTTCGTGGGTGTTGATGGTGTTGGCATACGTGTGGACGCTTTCGGAGTATGCGCTGGTCCACTGCATCGCCATTTCCAGAGCGATTTTGCGGTCCTTGTCCTCGGTTTCAAAGGCGATGACGTCCTCGTGGACAACATCAACCTTCTTGCCCGAGTTCAAGTGCTTCACGTAGTCCAGGAGACCGTCGTCGTACTGATACACCACGGTCCGGTGATCGGCGGTGACTTCACCCTCAGTGACCACGCCGTCAAGATCGAGGTCGTCGTCGGAGTCGGACTTCGCTGCAACCGGGCGCTCGTCCGTGAGGGTGATGCGCAGGCCCTTGTTCAGGAAGGCCATCTGCTGGAAGCGTGCCCGGAGGGTCTCGAAATCAAAATACGTGGATTCGAAGATGTCAGCGTCGGGGTAGAACGTCTGGGTGGTGCCGGTTTCGGTGGTTTCCTCACCCTTGACCAGGCCGCCCTGGGGCTTGCCGCCGTCGGCGAAGGACATCCGCCAGACGTTGCCCTGGCGGCGGACCTCGGTGTCCACCCGGCTGGAAAGTGCGTTCACCACAGAGATGCCCACGCCGTGGAGGCCGCCTGAAACTGCGTAACCGCCGCCGCCGAACTTGCCGCCGGCGTGCAGGATGGTCATCACCACCTCGACGGTGGGCTTGTGCTCGGTGGGGTGCATGTCCACCGGGATTCCACGGCCGTCGTCAACCACCTTCACGCCGCCGTCGGCCCGCAGGACGATTTCGATGTGCGTGCAGTACCCGGCCAGTGCCTCATCGACGGAGTTATCCACCACTTCATAGACCAGGTGGTGCAGGCCGCGCGGTCCGGTGGATCCGATGTACATGCCCGGACGTTTCCGGACAGCTTCGAGGCCTTCTAGTACAGTAATATCGCTTGCGCCGTATTCCCGCGGTGTCGCGGCCTCCACCGGAGTATCGGGGGTCGGGACATCCTCCGCTGCGCGTTCCACTGCCTGGGTATCTGTATTGTCGTTAGCCACAGGTGCTGTCGACTCCTCTTTTTCGATGATGGCCGGCGGTGCCCTTCCCATGGGAAAGCAGCCGCCAACAGGCACAAGCTGATGGCGCCGACGAGTAGGCCGATCTGAAGAACCGAAGTCCGCTTGAAAGAGAGCGTGCGGAAAACGGACTCAGTCAACGTTTCACCGACGCCCAGTTATCTGCTGTGATTCTACCGTGAAATGGGCCGCAAACCCGCATTCCAGGGCCCGAGGCGGAGCCCGGACATGCCTGTGCGAGGCCGTTGATCCCACCTAGGGCGCCCTCGCGGTGCCGTCTCCGGGTGCCTATACGCCCCAAGGGCGATAGACCGCCCTACACGCCGCCGGACCAATATTCAAGAGCCGACGACGGCGGCTAGCCGTACGTATCCCGCGGGCCGCGGCCGTTCACCGTGCGGCCGCCCTTGCGCCAGCTGGGTGCCGACGGTCCGAGCACCTGAATGCTGGTGACCACGCCATCACCCAGTTCGGTGCGGAATTTCTCCAGCAGGCTGATGCTCAGAAGCCGCAGCTGCGTGGCCCAGGCTGTCGAATCGCAGCGGACATGCAGGGTGGTGTCCGTGAAACTCTCGGGTGTGCAGTGCGCCGAGATTTCCGGACCCACCAGGGTGGCCCACTCCGCCATGACGGAACCCACTGCCACCGGCGAGGTCCAGCCGCGCTCGGCCACGAGGCGGCCCACCACTTTGCCGAGTCCCAGCGGATCCCTGCCAGTCGAATGAAACTGCTTGAAGCCCCGGGTGTCGTTGATGCCGCGCTTCGATTTCGCGGCCCCCCCGGGTGGAGGTGCCTTGCGGCGGATTTCGCCGCGCGCTGCGGCGGCCTCACGCATTCTGTTCAGTGCCGCCTGAGGGGCATCGATGTTGTCAGGATCGCGGCCGGGCTGCAGCCCGCCCATGTCATCCTTATTCATCGATTCCTCCCGGGATAACCTTCACCCGCCGGCCGGAGAGCTCGTCCGGGATATCGGCGTCGACGGCGGCGGTCACCAGGACCTGCTCCGCGCCGGAGACTATTGCCGCCAGTTTACGCCGCCGGTGGACATCCAGCTCGGCAAAAACGTCGTCGAGGATGAGGATCGGCGCGGACCCGCCGGTGCGGGCGTCGTCCAGCATCACGTAATAGGAGGCAAGTCGCAGCGACAGGCACATGGACCATGTTTCGCCGTGCGAGGCATACCCCTTGGCGGGCGCTTCACCGAGCACCAGTTCCAGCTCGTCCCGGTGCGGTCCCACCAGTGAGATGCCGCGCTCCAGTTCCTTGCGGCGTGACGCCGCGAACGCCTGGACATAGCGTTCGGTGAGCTCTTCGACGGTGAGGAACCGTAGATCCTCGGTTCCGACAGAGCCGGACCCTGCAGCGCCGGACACAGCTGGCCCGGCCACCGCGGAACCACTGCCGGCACCCGGTGCCGCCCCGCCGTCGTCGTCCATCAGGTTCTGCAACGTGGAACGGTAAATTGCGCCAGCTTCTTTGGAACCGTCCGTGAGCTGGGCATAGGCCTTGGCCAGATGCGGGCGCAACCGTTCCACCAGTTCCAACCTGGCGTGCAGCAGCTCAGCGCCGGCCCGGGCCATATGCTGGTCCCACACATCGAGGGTGGCCTCATGGCCTGCAGTGAATTTTCCGGCCCGGGCGGACTTGAGGAGCGCATTGCGCTGCTTTAGGACCCGGTCGTAGTCCGTGCGCGTGGCAGAGTGCCGTGGAATGAGGCTTACCAGGAGTTCGTCGAGGAACCGGCGGCGGTTGGATGGATCGCCCTTGACCAGCGCCAGGTCCTCGGGAGCGAAAAGCACCGTCTGGCAGATTCCCAAGAGATCCCTTGCCCGGACCGGATTGCTCCGGTTGATCCGGCCGCGATTGGCCCGGCTGGCATTGATCTCAAGTTCCAGTACCGTGGTCTGCCCACCGCGGACCACCCGGGCCCGCACCAGCGCGCGGTCCGTACCGAACCGCAGCAGCGGACCGTCGGAGCTGACCCTGTGCGAACTGAGCGTGGCCAGATAACCGATGGCCTCCATGAGGTTGGTTTTGCCGATTCCGTTGGAACCCACCAGCACGGTGACGCCGGGTTCGAGCGGAAGGTCAACCTGGGCGTAGCTGCGGAAGTCGGTCAGCGAAAGGTGTTCTAGGTACACTCGGTCTTCAGAATTCTCGGATCCCCTCGGGATCCGGGGTGGACGCTATTTGGCTGGGCGGGTGGCATGCCCGCCGAACTGGTGGCGCAGGGCGGAGACCATCTTCATGGCGGGCGAGTTATCTTCCCGGGACGAAAAGCGCGCGAAGAGTGCAGCCGTGATGGCCGGAGCCGGCACAGCGTTGGCGATGGCCTCTTCAACAGTCCAGCGTCCCTCGCCCGAATCCTCGACGTAGTCATCGATGGAGGCCAGGCCCGGATCTTCGTCCAGGGCCTTAACCATCAGATCCAGCAACCAGGACCGGACCACGGTGCCCTTCTGCCAGGCGCGGAATGTTCCCGGCAGATCAGTAACAATGTCCTTGGCGGCCAACAGTTCGTAGCCTTCGGCGTAGGCCTGCATCAGGCCGTATTCGATTCCGTTGTGGACCATCTTGGCGTAGTGCCCCGCACCGACGCCGCCCACATGGACGAAGCTGTCGGCCCGTTCGCCTTCCGGGCGGAGGACATCGAACACCGGCAGTGCACGCTCGATGTCGGCGGCGTCGCCGCCGGCCATCAGGCCATAGCCGTTCTGGAGACCCCATACACCGCCGGAGACACCGCAGTCCGCGAACTGGATTCCCTTTTCGGCCAGCGCCGCACCGTGCTTCTGGTCTTCGGTGAATCGGGAATTGCCGCCGTCGATCACCAAATCGCCGGCGTCGAGCTTGTTTCCCAGCTCGGTGATGACGGCATCGGTGATCTCGCCCGACGGGACCATGACCCAGATCAGGCGCGGTGCGGGAACCGCCGCGATGAGCTCATCCACGGAGCCGACGTCGGTGACATCGGGGTTGCGGTCAAAGCCGGTGACCTCGATGCCGCCCTTGCGCAGCCGTTCGCGCATGTTGAAACCCATTTTGCCAAGGCCGATCAGTCCGATATGCACGTGAGTCTCTTTTCTGCGCGGGGTTGGCTGTCGTTTTGGGGCCCAGAACGACAACAACTGACTGGGCCCACGCCGCCAGGGTTCCCTGGCCGAGCTTGCGAGGCGAGGGTGGCGGTGGGGACTAGTTGGGGAGGCGGACGGGCATGACCAAGTAACGGTAGTCGTCCTGGTCCTCACCGTCGGCGTCTGCCTGGGCCGTGATCATGGCGGGTTTCGGCGCTGTGGTGAAGGAGAACCTCACGTACTTCGTCTCAATGACGGCCAGGCCCTCCACCAGGTAGTGCGGGTTGAAGGCCACGGTGATGTCGTCACCGGACAGCTGGGCTTCGAGCTCTTCGGAGGCCTGGGCATCTTCGCCGGTGCCGGCGTCCAGGTGCAGCAGTCCCTGGGTGAAGGCGAGCCGCACCGGGGTGTTGCGTTCGGCCACGAGGGACACGCGGCGGACGGCCTCGACCAGCTCCTGGGTCTGCACCGTCGCGTGGATGGGGGTGGAGTCCGGGAACAGCGAACGGATCTTGGGGTAGTCGCCGTCCACCAGCAGCGAGGTGGTGGTGCGGCCGCCGCTCTCGAAGCCGATCAGGCGGCTGTCGTCATCAGCCAGGGCCAAATTGATGTCGCCACTGTTGCCGAGGGTCTTGGCTACTTCGTTGAGAGTTTTTGCCTTGACCAGCGCGCTGGTGGAAATCCCCGGGGTGGCCGGTTTCCACGGGACTTCCCGCATGGCCAGACGGTAGCGGTCCGTTGCCAGGAGCGTGATGAGATCATCCTCGATCTCCATGCGGACACCGGTGAGGATGGGCAGGGTGTCATCCTTGCTGGCCGCAATAATCACCTGGGACACGGCCTGGGCGAACGCGTCACCCGGGACGGTGCCACTGATGGTGGGCAATGCCGGCAGGGGCGGGTATTCAGCCTCGGGCATAGTGGCCAGATGGAAGCTGCTGCGGCGGCAGGTGAGGGTGACTTTGTTGCCATCAGTCTCCACGTCCACCGGCGCGGAGGGAAGGCTGCGGCAGATGTCAGCGAGAAGGCGGCCGGAAACCAGGATGGTGCCTTCCGTGCGGATGTCCGCAGGGATTTCCAGCCGTGCAGATGTCTCGTAATCAAAACTCGAGAGGCTCACCGTGCCGGCTTCAGCCTTCAGGAGCAGGCCGGAAAGCACTGGAACCGGCGGCCGCGGAGACAACGACCGGGCTGTCCAGGTGACGGCTTCTGCCAGGACGTCCCGTTCGACTCTGAACTTCACGGAAGGGTGCCGCCTTTCATTGCTGCTGCCATGTCTGAAACCGAAAACTCCCACCGGGAGCCCAAAAGTAGTCGCGCCCCAACGAAGGGACCTGCATGGTTCTTCGATTGCTGAACCACAAAGAAACCCAAGGATGGGAGCGCTGCTGACAGCTTAGCCGGAAGACCGCTGATTAACCCATCCCCGGCAAGGCCGCCTGGGGGCCTGGGGCCGTTGGGCCCCTGCCGGTTCGGAGTGCGGATCGAGATTGTTGTTTGAGGGAAATCAATTAATTGGGATTAGTAGTGTTAATAACTGCTGTGGAAACTGTGGATAACTCGATCCGGCCGCAGGATCCAGCGGTTAAGCCCTGTTCATCGATTGTGGGCGAGTGAGTTTTAAACAGGCTGTGGATGGGGATAACTATTTTGGGGATTTTGCTGATCCACAGGCGGCTTAAGGGTTTTAAGCCCATTAAGCGCGGTTGTCCCCTTAACTATCCACAGGGTTATCCACATGCACCTGTTAATAAGGTATAGAGGCGACGCGTCAGGAGTCGCGCTGCTGCTGCTTGATGCGGTTCGTGAGTTCAGTGACCTGGTTGTAGATCACACGCCGCTCAGCCATCAGCTCCCGGATTTTGCGGTCAGCGTGGATCACCGTGGTGTGGTCACGGCCGCCGAGCTCCTGGCCGATCTTCGGCAGCGACATGTCTGTCAGTTCACGGCAGAGGTACATGGCGATCTGACGGGCGGTGACCAGGGTCCGGGTCCGGGACTTGCTGCACAGTTCTTCCATAGTGAGCTTGAAGTAATCAGCCGTCTGGATCAGGATCTGGCTCGACGTGATTTCCTGGGCGCCGTCGTCGGTGATGAGGTCTTTGAGGACCATCTCAGCCAAGGCAACGTCCACCGGCTGCCGGTTCAGGCTGGCGAATGCCGTCACGCGGATCAGCGCGCCTTCAAGTTCCCGGATGTTGCTGGAGATCTTGGACGCAATGTATTCGAGGGCATCGTCCGGGGCGGAGAGACCTTCGCTGAGCGCCTTTTTCCGCAAAATGGCAATACGTGTCTCCAGCTCGGGCGGCTGGATGTCGGTGAGGAGGCCCCACTCGAAGCGGGACTTCATCCGGTCCTCGAAGCCTGCCAGCAGCTTGGGCGGCTGGTCTGAGGTGATGACCACCTGCTTGTTGTTGTTGTGCAGCGAGTTGAAGGTGTGGAAGAACTCCTCCAGTGTCCGGTCCTTGCCGGCCAGGAACTGGATGTCATCAATCAGGAGCACGTCCACGTTGCGGTACGTGGTCTTGAAGCTGGCGCCTTCGTCGTCCCGGATGGAGTTGATGAAGTCGTTGGTGAACTCCTCGGAATTCACGTAGCGGACCCGGATCCCGCTGTACAGGCGCCGGGCATAGTGGCCGATCGCGTGCAGCAGGTGGGTTTTGCCAAGCCCCGAATCACCGTAGATGAACAGCGGGTTGTAAGCCTTGGCGGGTGCTTCGGCCACGGCCACGGCGGCCGCGTGGGCGAACCGGTTGGACGAGCCGATCACGAACGTATCGAAAACATACTTGGGATTCAGCCGGCCGAATTCGTGGGACGTGCTGGGGAGCATGGGCTGCGGCTTCTGCTCGATCAGCTGGTCCGCGGAATAGGAAGGCTCGACGACGGGTTCCGGCTCGACGTGGATGGGCACCAGATCGGTGTCCACATCGATCGCGCAGCGGATGTCCTCGGAGAAAACGTTGTGCAAGGCATCATCGAGGGCATCCTTGACCTGGGTCTGGAGGACTTCGCGGGTCAGCTCATTGGGAACGGCAACCAGGAGGGTGGAACCGATCAGGCCCTGGGCCTGGGCCAGGATGACAAAGCCCCGCTGCCGCGGCGAAACGCGGTCGTCCTGCTCGAGGAGGCTCACCACGCGCCGCCAGGAACTTCCGACAGTATTGGCGTGGTTGGCTTCGTCTACTGTCATAAATCAGTTCCTCAAAACTTGCGTGCCTGCATTACGTGCAGCCCCAAGTCCGGAACCAGGATGCTGGTCCAGCTTCATCCACAGGGTTATGCACAGTCCGTGGATAATCGGCTACTGAGCCACTCTAGGGGATCAAAAGGCCAGAAGATAGCTGGGAAGTAGCTTGTGGATAATTACACTGGTGTGGTTCCAAAACGGCCCCTGTGAGCCACTTCATCCACAGGCTGTGGGGCCAGGTTAACCACAGCCACGGGTGGGGACCTGAACCCCTCCCGGTTTGACTCTGGGGCGTATTTTGCCCTAACGTTGTGAAGTCCTTTGTGTCCGCTTTTTTGCCTCATCTGAATCTCTCAGACGCACCGCGTTCGAGCAGTCGGGGGAAGCGTACATATACAAAACTTAGCGTCGGCCAGTTCTTCCCCTTTTATGATCGGGTGGGCGCACCTTTGATCCACTGGAGTAACTAACGTGAGCAAGCGGACTTTTCAGCCGAATAACCGCCGTCGAGCCAAGAAGCACGGCTTCCGCCTTCGTATGCGTACCCGTGCCGGCCGTGCCATCCTGGCAGCCCGTCGTGGCAAGGGCCGCACCGAACTGTCGGCCTAGATTCTGACTCGTCGGTTTACTGTTTCTTTGCGAGTTTAAGGTGCTGGCCACCCGTAACCGTTTGAGGACTGCAACCGATTTTTCCACAACTGTACGTTCCGGTGTCCGCAATGGACGCCGGAACGTAGTGTTATATGCGGCAGCTATTGCTGCCGACGAACCCAGCCGGATCGGGTTCATCGTTTCCAAAGGTGTCGGGAACGCTGTGGTCAGGAACCTCGTTAAGAGGAGACTGAGGGAAGCCGGTGCTGCCTCGCTGCGCGAGTACGGTACCGGGTTCGCCATAGTGGTCCGGGCCCTGCCTGCGTCGGCAACCGCCAGCTGGGATCAACTGCTGGCGGACTACAACGCCGCACTGGAATCGACCATGAACCGGTTGGGCAGCCGCCTTCCGCGGGCTGCTGTAAACGGTTCAACCGGTACAACACAGGAAGGGACACCGCGTGCGTAACGTGACTGCCGCCGTCGTCCGCTACCTTCATCCTGGTGTTGCCGCTGTGGGCACGTTCCTCTGGAACCTGCCCAAAAATATTCTTATTCTGCTGCTGATG
The DNA here is from genome assembly GCF_031454915.1 of Pseudarthrobacter sulfonivorans. GTDB lineage: Bacteria > Actinomycetota > Actinomycetes > Actinomycetales > Micrococcaceae > Arthrobacter > Arthrobacter sulfonivorans_C. Next base: position 54,278 of record NZ_JAVDRS010000008.1, read on the forward strand.
GCCTACCGCAAGGTGATTTCCCCCTTGTATGGCCAGGTCTGCCGATTTTTTCCTTCCTGCTCTGCTTACGCTCTTGAGGCGATCACTGTCCATGGGGCAGTGAAAGGCAGTTGGCTCGCCGCCCGCCGTTTGGCGCGCTGCCATCCGTGGAACGCCGGCGGCGTGGACCATGTCCCCGCCGGCCACCGCCACTGGGCCGATGACCGGACCCCCGCAATTGTTGTGCTGAACAACCCGGACAAGTACCTGGCTGCTCAGACTGATGGAGAAGGCCGCCTTGCGGCCTGACGAATAGGGATATCGTATGGACTTCTTTGAAACAATCATGTTTCCGTTCAAGTGGCTTGTGTCCATCATCATGGTGGGATTTCATGAGGGCCTGAGCTCCATCGGCCTGCCGGAGGCGTCCGGCTGGACCTGGACACTGTCCATCATCGGCCTGGTGCTGGTGATCCGGGCGGCGCTGATCCCGGTGTTCGTCAAGCAGATCAAGGCGCAGCGCGGCATGCAGCTCCTGCAGCCGGACCTGAAGAAATTGCAGGACAAGTACAAGGGCAAGACCGACCAGCTGTCCCGCCAGGCCATGGCGCAGGAACAGATGGCCATGTACAAGAAGCATGGAACCAACCCGTTCTCAGCCTGCTTGCCCATGCTGATCCAGATGCCGTTCTTCTTCGCCCTCTTCCAGGTTCTGTCCGGTATCACCGCGGCCCGGACCAAGGGTGCCGGCATTGGTGCAATGAGCCACGAGCAAGTGGTGCAGTTCGACGATTCCAGCATCTTCGGGGCAACGCTTTCGGCGTCCTTGCTGCACGGCGGAGCAGGCAACCAGACCGCCGTCTGGATCCTCTCCATTGTCATGATTCTGGCCATGACGGCCTCGCAGTTCATCACCCAGAAGCAGATCATGGCCAAGAACATGTCTGAAGAGGCCATGGCCAGCCCGTTCATGCGGCAGCAGAAGATGATGCTCTACATCCTGCCGGTCGTGTTCGGTGTGGGCGGCATCAACTTCCCCATCGGTGTCCTCATCTACTGGACCACCACCAACCTCTGGACCATGGCGCAGCAGTTCTTCGTCATCCGCCGCATGCCGACGCCGGGATCCCCCGCCGCCAAGGCACTCGCCGAGCGCAGGGCCGCCAAGGGCCTGCCCGCACTGCCCATTCTGGGCGGGAAAAAGGCCGACGCCGAAGCAGAGGCAGCTGCCGCCGCTGCGGTCATCGAGCAAAAGGGACAGCGCGTCCAGCCCCAGCGTAAGAACAGGAAGAAGAAGTAATGTCAGCCGAAAGCACCGAACACGCCCTTTCCGACGAGGTCATTGACGACCAGGACGAAGCCTCAACGGACGCCGACGCCAACCCCAAAGGAACTGCCGCAAGCCGCCTCGAAGAGGAAGGCGACGTTGCTGCCGACTACCTGGAGGAGCTCCTGGACATCGCGGACATCGATGGTGACATTGACATCGAGGTCCGCAACGGACGCACCTACATTTCCATCGTTGCCGAGGAAGAGACCGATGGCCTCGACAGCCTGGTAGGCGAAGACGGCGAAGTCCTTGAAGCCCTTCAGGAGCTGACGAGGCTTTCTGTGCTATCCGCGACGGAGAACCGTTCGCGCCTGGTGCTGGACATCAATGGCTACCGTCAGCAGCGTGCGGGCCACCTCCAGAAAATTGCCGAGGATGCTGCAGCAACAGTGAAGGAGACTGGCAAGGCCGTGGCTCTTGAACCGATGAGTGCCTACGAACGAAAGATCGTTCACGACGCCGTTGCTGACCTTGGCCTGGTCAGTGAGTCCGAAGGCGAAGGCGCCGGCCGCCATATCGTTGTGTCCGCTGACTAGAGAATTGCTGAACCGTTGACCATGGTTGATATCACGGCAGCTGAACTGCTGGCGGCTGAGAAGATCTTCGGCGACCGCCTGGATCTGGCCAAGCGCTACGTTGAGCACTTGGCCACGTCCGGCACGGAGCGCGGCCTGATCGGGCCCCGCGAAATACCCCGGTTGTGGAGCAGGCACGTACTCAACTGTGCCGTCATCGAAAGCCAGATCGCGCACGGCAGCCACGTTGCCGATGTGGGAAGCGGGGCCGGGCTGCCGGGGCTTTGCCTCGCTATCGCGCGGCCTGACCTGGAACTCACGCTGATCGAGCCGTTGGAGCGCAGGGTGATCTGGCTCCAGGAAGTGGTGGATGATCTGGGCCTGACCAACGTCACCATCATGCGGACCCGCGCCGAACTTGCGGTGGGCATGGTTGACGCGGATGTGGTCACTGCCCGTGCGGTCTCCGCGCTGAGCAACCTGGCTGGCCTGACCATCCCCCTGCTCGCGGGCAAGGGTGAGGTGGTGGCCATTAAGGGCCGCAGCGCAGGCGAAGAAATCGAAAAGGCGGCGAAAGTTATCCGCAAACTTGGCGGCGTCCAGACGTCAGTGGTCACCGTTGGCGAAAGCCTGCTGGAGGAACCCACCACCGTGGTCCGCATCGTCGTAAATAAGTCCCGAAAGATTGCTTAGTCCAGGCCCGGTAACCTTGGTCTGCAGGACGAAGCGGTTAGGCTAGACAACGGCAGCAAAAGCTGAACGAGAGTGAGTGTGTCCCAGTGACCAGTAGCGAAGCCTCCACACAACGGATCCCCCCGTTTGTGTCTTTGGGGTCAGCACGATCAATTGCTGGCATGGGTTCCGCACCGGTGCGAGGGGAAAGTCACCCTACCCCGGTTGCAGACGTGGCAACCTTTGGCTCTGTTTCACGTGAAACAACGTCTGGCGGCAAAGTGAACGTCTTTGACACAATGGATGATTCCAGCCCCATTGCCCGGGAACTCGCACACGAAACAAAACGCCGCGAGCGGTTGATTGGCAGGGAACTGCCCAAGCCGGACAAGACACGCGTTTTCACCGTCTCCAACCAGAAGGGCGGGGTGGGTAAGACCACCACCACCGTGAATATTGCCGCAGCCCTTGCCGCTGCCGGCCTGAAAGTCCTGGTCATCGACATCGACCCGCAGGGCAACGCCTCCACGGCACTCGGCGTCGAACACCATGCCGATGTGGACAGTATTTACGATGTCCTGATTAACGATTTCCCCTTGGCGGATGTCGTGGCGCCGTGCCCCGACATCAGCAACCTGATCTGTGCTCCTGCGACCATTCACCTGGCCGGTGCCGAGATTGAGCTCGTCTCCCTCGTAGCCCGTGAACAGCGTCTGCGCAGGGCCATCGACGTCTATGCCAAGACCCGGGCCAAGAATGGCGAAGAGCGTCTTGACTATATCTTTATCGATTGCCCGCCGAGCCTAGGTCTGCTCACGGTGAATGCCTTCTGTGCTGCCGGTGAAGTCCTGATCCCCATCCAATGTGAGTACTACGCATTGGAGGGACTGAGCCAGTTGCTGAAGAACATCGAAATGATCCAGAAGCACTTGAACGCGGATCTCGTGGTCTCCACGATTCTCCTCACGATGTACGACGGCCGAACAAACCTTGCGGCCCAGGTAGCGGCCGAGGTCCGTCAGCACTTCCCTGACCAGGTCCTGGGTGCTGTGGTTCCCCGCTCGGTACGGATTTCAGAAGCACCGAGCTACCAGCAGACTGTGATGACGTACGATCCTTCCTCCAGTGGTGCCTTGTCTTACCTGGAAGCCGCAGCGGAAATCGCTGAGCGCTAGAATCTTCAAAAAACTGCAACAACTGGAGTCCGGCAATGCCTGACTCTTCCATCGGAGGGATTTATCCATGAGCGAGAAGCGACGTGGCCTAGGCCGCGGTCTTGGCGCACTCATTCCAAGTTCCGCCGCTGGTAACGGGTCGGGCAATGGGACATCTGTGTCGCGGCCCGTGGACCTCTTCTTTCCTGAAGGCCGCAAGAAAGTCGATCCCTCGCCCGTCGACGTGGACAATGGCGAGACGACGCCGATTGGATCCGGAGACTCCGTTGTAGCTCCGGAGAAGCAGTCACCGGCGAACGAACTTCCGGCGCCGAAGAACCAGGCTGCATCCAAGATTGATTCGCCCGCGAAGGCTGTTGCCAAGGCGACGGAGAAGACTGCAGGGACGAAGGCTCCGGCGAAAGCCCCAGTCAAAACCCGGGCGACTTCGGAGTCACCGGACGGCGCGTCGGTGCCGGCTGAACTGACGGTCGAGCCATCCTCCTCGGCGACGCCTGAAGCTGAAGCACTAAGCAGCAATGAGGACAACGGCGTCGACCTGGTTGAGGTACCCGGGGTTCGCTTTGCGGAGATTCCAGTCTCCGACATCCACCCGAACCGTAAACAGCCCCGCTCAGTCTTCGATGAGGACGACATGGCGGAGCTGATTCACTCTGTCCGCGAAATCGGCGTCCTCCAGCCAATTGTGGTTCGCACTTCAACCGAAGAGGGTGGAGAACCGTATGAGCTGGTCATGGGCGAGCGTCGGTGGCGGGCAGTACAGGCCGCGGGCATGGAAACCATCCCTGCAATCGTGCGGGATACGACGGACGACGACCTACTCAGAGACGCACTCCTGGAGAATCTGCACCGGAGCCAGCTGAACCCTTTGGAAGAGGCCGCCGCTTATCAGCAGCTGCTTGAGGACTTCGGAACCACACACGAACAGCTCGCAGACCGGATTGGGCGTTCACGTCCCCAGGTGTCAAACACGCTTCGTTTGCTCAAGCTCCCTCCGCTGGTCCAGCGAAGGGTTGCGGCCAGCGTTCTCTCGGCCGGCCATGCCCGCGCCCTGCTTGCCCTCCCCGATGCGGCCGCCATGGAGCGTCTTGCGCAGAAGATTGTGGCTGAAGGTATGTCCGTAAGGGCAACCGAAGAGGCTGTGACGTTGTACCAGGATCCGACGAAGCCGGCCAAGAACAACATTCCGCGCCCCGGTGCCCGCCATGAGCGGCTGGATTACCTGGCATCGTCTTTGTCGGACCGGTTGGATACTAACGTGAAGATCTCCCTTGGTGTCCGCAAGGGACGTGTGAGCATTGAATTTGCCAGTGTGGAAGACCTGAACCGCATTATGGAGGTTCTGGCGCCAGGGGCCGAAAACTAGCGCTTGGGGGAATCTGCAGCAAGCGGCTGCGGATTTCTGACAAAGGGAGGGACTGTTTCACGTGAAACAGTCCCTCCCTTATTTGCTTGCTGTCCCCTCATTCTCAGTGAAATCCCCATTGGAATGGTTTCCCCTGGAGCCAGCCCCAAGCGTCGTCATTCATTGAGACACCACAGGCACTGGTCCTGGTGGAGATTTTTCGGCATTTCACAATCCATTCCGATGGGCCCGTTGGCCGGAACTCCGCCAGAGAGGCTTGTAGCAGCCTCCTGCCGGCGACATGACCCTGGGATCTTGGGGCATGCGTCCGGGGATAACTACCTAGAAGGGACTAGGAACGAGTCGCAGGCCCAAGTGTCTGCGTTGACATGCGGAACCGTCCCAGGTGTGCCTACCTGCAGGTTTCCGGGCCAGCATCGAGCACTAGGTGCGCAGTCCATGGGAAGCGAGCGGTTGGCACCGGAGGGGCTCGCGATAGTCCCCTGTCTGCTTTCGTTCTTGGAGCGATGGTTGGCTTTCGACTCCCACGATACAGCGACAGCATCCACTGACGACAGCCGTGGAAAGGTTACATTAGATCTGTCTTGTGTGATCTGGGTAGTCTCTGCGCAGCCGCCCTCGTCATGACGCTTTCGGACCGGTTGGGTCACTTACGGCGGTGCAGTTTCACGTGAAACATCGGGGAGGGCACGGTGTACCTACCAGTGGCCAGTCAGTTGCAGGTTCAAGCGTGAAGGCGTGGGGCACGGCGGGATTGAACGGGCATAGCTGAACATCAAATGTGGTCGTCTCACCACACGATCTTGGGCAGTACTGACAAAGGAACCGAAGTCTGAGATCTTGGTGTCAGCCCCGTGATACTCCCCCCAAGGCGGCAGACAGTGCAACTGACAGTTAGGCGCACTAGCCGGGATTGCCTGCCGCCGATCCTTGCGCATGGGTTTCACGTGAAACATGAGCCGAAGTGGTCATGACGTGACGGGGTCCATTGCAACTTACAGTCTCAGACTATGGGTGAGCGGTTACGGCCGGCATTCTCAGTCGGCGCAGTCTGGTCCCCACACACTAGCTGGTCCCCCACACACACACACACACGAGCACCAGACAGGTGCCAGTTTCCGCTGCTCCGCCAGACTCCAGCCGTACACAGGTTGTCCAAAGCGCTAGAGGCAAGGCTTGGAACTCCCGGACCGTAGAGTTGTTGGTCACCGTCGGAGGCTCCATGGTCCCTGTTGAGACCCTTTGAGCGTGCCACAGGCTTCCTCGTTCCTGGTCAAGGACTAGGCTCCACGCGTGCGGCGCCACTCGATGTAGCGTCACTCGACGTTTGAGTCCCCGCACGGAGGACGGAACCAGCGTGCGTGAGCGCGCGGAATTAGGACTAAGGACGGGCTATCGATGTGCCCAGCAAGCACTTCCCGCACCCTAGGCCTCTGACGAGGAAGTCGCATTTGAGTACGAGGCGTCTTCGTTGTTCTGGGCCGGGATAGGCCTCCCCGGCCCTTCAGACTGGCTGGAGGTCTTCCATTGAACCAAGTGGCCCTTGCTGCCCTGATGTGTGCCCAGACTTTGCGGCCTGGACCTGGGCAACCGAGGCTTATGCGACAGTGAGGCCAGCTGCGGGCGACGGTGAGATGCAAATGCTTGGTTCCGGATCCGGTGCTGGTTCGTGGTGCTCCGGGTCTCAGCACCAGTCAGTTTGTCCAAAGCGCTAGAGGCAAGGCTATGAACTCCCGGCCCGTAGAGGTGTTGGTCACCGTCGGAAGCTCCATGGTCCTCTGTCGAGGTCCTTTGAGCGTGCCGCAGACTTGCTCGTTCCTGGTCAAGGACGAGGCTCCACGCGTGCGGAGCCACTCGATGTAGCGCCACTCGACGATTGAGTCGCCGCACGGAGGACGTAACCCGCGTGCGTGAGCGCGCGGAATTAGGACTAAGGACGGGGTAGCGATGTGCCCAGCAAGCACTTCCCGCAACATAGGCCGCTGACGAGGAAGTCACATTTGAATACGAGGCGTCTTCGTTGTTCTGGGCCAGGATAGGCCTCCCCCGGCCCTTCAGGCTGGCTGGAGGTCGTCCATTGAACCAAGTGGCCCTTGATGCCCTGATGCGTGCCCAGACTTTGCGGCCTGGACCTGGGCAACTGAGGCTGCTGCTACGACAGTGAGGCGAGCTGCGGGCGACGGTGAGATGCACTAATGCTTGGTTCCGGTTCTGGCTCGTGGTGCTCCGGGTCCCAGCACCAGGTCTAGTTATGCCTGAGATGGCACGTTGGTCTGTCAGGGACGGCGGTTCTGTCAGAGTAATGAGCAACCCCGTGCCATCCCTGTCTTGAGGCGGCGACCAGCGGCGGAGGTCATTGTTGAAGCCTGGAGGCCGCGCCAGGCCGACACCGGACAAACGTGGCTTATCGGTGCAGGCAACTAGTAGTGCCGTGGATGAAGCGGCGCCACACATCCCGCGAGGTGGCATTGCTCGGGCCGAACCATCGCTGCGAAACTGAGGCAGGGCCGATCTGTCGGGGCCGAATCGGTTGGCATTGATGCAGATGGCACTTTCAATCTGGTCCACGGCATTGCCGAATTGGTGGTGTTTGGTAAGTACACCTGATGGCCAGAAGAATGTGAAGTGGGCGTACGGCCTCGCCTGCGCTTTGTCCCATGAATCTCTTCAGCGAAAATGTACTCGACGGCCACCATTGTCGGGGCACGGGATACAGGCTCATAGGGAAGAGTGGAGGCCGAATTTAAAGTCCGGTGTTGGACTGAGTCAGTGGATATCGTTGTGGATAACTTTGTGGATAGGTGTCCTCGAACGAGGGCTGGATGGGCGCTGAGTTTACGGGAAAATGCCACCGCTGGATGTGGGCGAGAACCAGGGCCGCTGCCCCTAGCGGTGTGTTTCACGTGAAACACCAGGTGCCATAGGGCCGGCACGGCCCTAGCTGATGGAATCACCGACAAATGGTGGATTTAGCTGCAGTTTTCACTGCCAAATTAACGAAAGCCGGCGATGAAGGGCTCCCGGGTCACTGTCCCTTTCAGCTGAGATTTTTTGTGAGATCGGGCGCATCCTCTGGCCTGATTGTGATCGCCATCATTGTCCTTTTCGACCGGTGGATAACCCTGTGGAAACCGGTGTGGATATCGCTGTGGATAACTCTTGGGGATAAGCCGTCGAATGGAGCCGTCGCGGTGTGCGGGGAGCACTACGTTCAGTCCCAGCCAACAACGAATGCTGGGCGATGGAAAGATGACCGTCTGTTTTGTTCCCGCCGAGGGGAATCAGGATGCCCATACGCGAGGGAATATTGGCCCGGGGCCGCACAAGAACCGGCCCGGCGCCGCACAAGAACCGGCTTCTCCTGCCCGACCCAGGCAGTCAGGAATCGCTGGTTGGCTTTTGGTTCGTACCGCGCGACCAAGGCGATGACCCCCGAGCTGACTCTGTTGGGGCCGGCCGTATTGCCCTAGTGATTTGATCATCCGATGATTGGCTACGGCTGGAGTGGTGTGGGGGGCTGACGAGGGTGCGTAGGTCGATGAGTGTCGAGGCTTTGGCACTAGTGCGGCCTTAGCGAAGCGGTCACCGGTAACTACAGCGTCGGCGCCGTAGCACAGAATTGGTATGTTCTTCGTGGCGAACTCTTCTGCAGCATGCCACCTCCCCGCCTCCCCGCCTCGGCGTACCCGTTCGGTCCCCGTTCAATTGTTGGGGCGATGGTCTTGGTGTGGTTTTGCTTCCGTAAAGGAGGATCATGAGGCAGCCGCACATTTGATGAGTGATGTGCTTTGGACAGGCGAGGGCCCGCAGTATTTGAGGGGTCCTTGGCAAGGAACGGCGCTGCCAGTCGAACTAGGATGGGTCATCCGACGCCCTCGTCCCGGAGACAGTTTCACGTGAAACAATGACGGGCAGGTAGTGAATCTCCCGCACTACACGGGCCCGCTAGGTTTCACGTGAAACATAGCGGGCGGGGGAACACACCCCGTTCCGTAAGCGAAGGGCAACCCGCCCTGTTCCGTAAGCGAAGGGGAACCGACCCCGTCCTGTACGCGCCGGGTGGTGTCCCCTTCGTAGCGGTACTCAGAGCAGGTCAGTGTCGACCCTAAGTGGCAGTATCGACGTCGGTCCATCAACATCGATATATGAGATTCCGAGGGGAATCCATGGACACCCCCCGAGCTGGAACCCTGCAGTCTGTTGCCGTGCAGACGATGGAGTGGGCGATGCTCATGAGTGACGCAGGGACGCGCTCCACCGGTGAGTTAAAGGCTGTCTTCTTGAATATCGGTACTGGACCGTCCTCAGCTGACACCGCTATCACCCTCTGGCAGAGCGGTAATTGTATGTGCCATGCGCAGCCGGCCCACTGGAATCGGGCACCGGATGATTCCTTCATCGAGTGCCCTACCTGGGGATGGAAGAAATTGCACAGAGGAATGACTCGGGTTCGTCTGAGGCGCCGTAACGGTGAGTGTGTCGGCGTTATGACAGCGAGGTGTCAAGAAATGGTGTGCGCCTTACGTTGGCTTGTCTTTGGTGTTTCACCTACGACTCCGGCGGCGTTTGTCAGGTCGAGTGGCCCCCGAATCGTACAGACTTGATCCGCAGCGCAATTTCAGCACGCAAGACTCTCCGTGGATCGAAACGCGCGAGGCAGTAGGCGGATGCGACCAGGCCGGGTGCGGCCCTGTTCTGACATCCTTAGACGACACGAGGGCCGATTAGAGCCGTTCAGAACGGTCAGCTGGGTATGTTCGGTTCTGCTTCCCCAGTGCGCAGTACGTCAGACTGGCAGTCGTCGGAGCCCAGGTACAGATTGCTTGGTGCGGAGCGCCACCCTCCTCCTGATCGTTCATCCGCGAACGGCCAGACGGGAGGCGGGTACCGGGGACGGCCCTACAGCCGATTGAGAGCAATCGGTCTTCCTCGGGTCTGATGTTGTTCCACTTGGTCTGTCCATAAAGAAGCTATTTGGGTTTGTGAATTCCATGTTCAACGGCCACTCCCCTGCAGTGCCGACTAAGCAGTAAACCTTATTTTGTTGAGTATTTAAGAAGTGGCCCGTGCTTGTGTAGCCTCCCGACTTTTTGCCCCGGATAGGAACAGTGCATGCGGCGTCAAGTAAGGCCGCTCCTCCTGTCCCCTCTTGGTGAGTTTGGCCAGATGGGGTTCGGCGCACGTGGACGTCGATAGTGCTGCGCTCCTGGCAAAGACTGCGTTCGTATGTTTCACGTGAAACATCGCTTATTCGCATGTGCTGCAGCGGGACGGCTTCCTATACTACTTAGCCTGTCGCCGTCGAGGAACGGCGCGATTCTGGACTAACAATCGGGTCGCCGACCGGTTCGCCCACTCTTTGTCCCTGTGCCGGTTAGCCTCAATCGATGCTGGTTATTCACCCCACTGCCGCTCTAGCTAGCAGCAAAATTGGGTCAAGCCAGCCGGCGCGGTGGCGCAGCTTTGTCTTTGGCGGTCTCGACGTTCGTTCGTCGGGTCGGATATGTTTCACGTGAAACATTCACGCTAAGCGAGTGGATACCGGATGTGGCCCGACGGATTCAGCACAGCGCTGTCCTTCTGACGTATGGGCGGACGTGTAACGAGTAGCCTAGGGCGCAATTCGATGCCTCCCGTATTCCGGGCTCGGATCTCAACAGCGATCCATGCGCCCACAGGGCACGCGGCTTCCCTGCCGTCGTGGGCTGCCGTCTATCCGGAATCTAAGTACCGTCAATAGGGTTAGGGGGACCGTATTGAAGGCCCCGACTAACTCATCACGACAATCGAGTGTTTCACGTGAAACATGTGGACTTCACCGCTCGCCACCGGAGGTCCCAATTACTGGCCGATCCAGCGACACCTGCCGGCGCCTGATCCACCGTCCAGGAAGGCAACCTGGTACGACGCCTCATCTCAAACTCTCCAGAGCCGCCTGGACGCAGACCCCATCCGAACTAAACTCGGATTATTTTCATATGCATACATTAGACGGTGGCATAAATGCGTGTGGCCACCGCCTCATCGAGGCAGTGGCCACAATTCCCTACAACGGTGGTCGCAAGAGGTCGGCTCACGAACTTAGCGTCAAGGGCCGGACATCATCGCGGATTTGGTTTCCGTTAGGAAAGGACGTCAGCAAATTCCTTTTCGAAGAACTGCTTCGGTCGGGCTCCGATAACGGTGCCCTTCACTTCGCCACCCTGGAAGAGGTAAACGGCCGGAATGGACGTGATGCCGTACTCGGCAGCAATGCCGGGGTTGTCGTCAACGTTAACCTTCACGACGTCGACCTTCTCGCTGTACTCAACGGAAATCTCGTCGAGGATGGGTCCCAGCTTGCGGCAGGGTCCGCACCATTCTGCCCAGAAGTCCACAATCACCGGTTTGTCAGCGGACAGTACGTCCGTGCCGAAGCTTGCATCTGTTACGTCTTTAGCGTTGCTCATAGCTTTGTCTCTCTCTTCGAATGGCGGTGACGCGGATTACGCGTGCAGGTCTGCGAGGTAGTGTTCCACATCGATGGCAGCGACACAGCCGGAACCAGAGGCGGTGATGGCCTGACGGTAGGTGGGGTCAACAACATCACCGGCGGCAAAGACACCCGGGACACTGGTCCTGGAGCTCCGGCCGTCCACGGCGATGGTGCCCTCAGCCGTGATCTTCAGCGTGTCCTTGACCAAGTCAGTGCGGGGGTCGTTTCCGATGGCGACGAATACGCCTGTGACCGCGAGATCGGATACGGCGCCGTCCTGAAGGTTCTTGATCTTAAGGGCGGTAACTTTGTCCTCGCCAATGACGTCGTCCACGGTGCTGTTCCAGATGAACGAGATCTTCTCGTGGGCCAGGGCCCGGTCGGCCATGATCTTGGAGGCCTTGAGCGAGTCGCGGCGGTGGACTACCGTGACGGACTTAGCGAACTTCGTCAGGAAGAGTGCTTCCTCCATGGCTGAATCGCCCCCGCCGATCACCGCAATGTCCTGGTCCTTGAAAAAGAAACCGTCGCAGGTTGCACACCAGCTGACGCCATGACCTGACAGGCGCTTCTCATTGGGCAGCCCGAGCTCGCGGTACGCGGAACCGGTGGAGAGGATGATCGCCCTAGCCTGGAAGGTTTCGCCGGTACCAATGGTGACGGTCTTGATGTCGCCCTCGAGGTCCAGGGCGGTTACGTCCTCAAACTGGATTTCGGTGCCAAACCGGGCTGCCTGCTTCTCGAAGTTCTCCATGAGGTCCGGTCCCATGATGCCTTCGGGGAAACCTGGATAGTTTTCGACGTCCGTTGTGTTCATCAGTTCGCCGCCGGCAGTGACTGAACCCGCCAGGAGCAGGGGCTTGAGGTTGGCCCGGGCCGTATAGACCGCTGCCGTGTACCCAGCCGGGCCCGAGCCGACGATGATGACATCACGTACTTCGGACGCGCTGTTTTCTGCGTTGCTCACTGAACGGTGAACCTCTTCCTTAGTCGATGCGCCGGTTTTCTGGACCGGCCACATGGCACAACTGAATCTTGGTGGTGAATATTCCGGGCACCGCGCGAACGGGCGAACCGTGAACGGTCGCGGCGGAGTCGCCTCAACTGGATGCCCTCCCAGATTACCGTCTGGATACGGCTGAGCCGCGTCTGTTACCGCGGTAGCAATGCTCCGGCGGAACAGACACGGCTCACGCAGCGACGCAGGTCTCCGCTACTGGACCTTGATTTCGGCCAGACGGATACCGTAGCCGAAGCGGGTCTTTGGGGCCGCCAGCTTGGGCAGCGTCTTGATTGACACAATCACATACTGGGCTTCCACCGGTTTGGCCAGCGGCATGGTGAGATCGGTGGAGGTGAAGCTGTTGGTGCCCACCAGCTTCGCCCCGTCCAGTGACGGACGGTCGTTGGTGTAGACACTGAGGTTGCCACCCGAGGCTCCGAGCTGGGTCAGTGTGATGGAAGAAACCGTAGCGGGGCTCTTCAACTTCACAAACAGCGGTACGCCGTCGGTGGCCAGACCACCCCAACCTTCAGTGGCGAACTCCATGTCGGACCAGTAGCTGGCCGCGTTGCCATCAAACGCCTTCACGAGGTCCACGTCGTAGGTGGCTGCGAAGTCGAAATCGCCCTGGCGGGTGATGTCTTCGATGGCTGGCGGCACTGCCGGGGGTGCTGAACTCGGCTTCGCGGTAGGCGTTTCCGTGACTGGACCTGTGGTCCCGGCCGAATTGGGAGTGGGGTTGGCCTGAGGGGCGGACTGGAACAGGCTGCCCAGGTTGGTGAGGGCGAACACCAGCCCTGCAATGAGCACCACCGCCAACAGGCCACCCACGAGCCACCGCATGGACCTGGGCTCGCGCTCGGGCTCGTCGTCATCGTAGGCATCACTATCGCCGGATGGAGGCACTGCCGCCGCGGGCGACGTCTTCCGGGCAAGGGAAGGGAATGCGGCCGCTGCGCGATTGGACTGTCTGGCTGGCCGGGCCTCCTCTGCAGCGTCGTTGTAGCCAGTGTCCTGGTCGTCGTAGGAGTAGTCGTCCTCGGACCACAATGAAACCTTGGGTGTAGCGTCCGCGTCATTTTCAGGTCGGCCGGCCGCCCCAGCCTCGGAGCCGGACTCGCGCTCGGCGGGCTGCACCGGCTGCGGGGCGGTGCCATGTTGACGCGCAGCAGCAGCGGCGCCATCGACCGTCCCAGCGGCAACTCCGGTACCGGCGGCGGCACGAGCCGGTCCCGAAGCGGGGCGCGTGGCCGGACGGATCGGCGGCCGGGGCGGAACCACTGGCGGAACAGGTGGGGCTGAGCGGTAAGGGTCCACCTGGCTGGGGTGATTTGCCGAGTAGTTGATATAACCGGCATCGACGTTTTCTTCGTCGTCGTACGGTTCCGGCTCGTGTGAACGCGCCTGGCCAAAGATTTCGCTACCCAAGGTGTCCGTGAAGAACGGCTCAACATAGGGCGCATCGGACGCGACGACGAGATCGAGCAGGTCTGCCGCGGAGGTGTGGTTGGTGATGAGGTATGTGGCGGCCTCGGTGACACCGAGGTCAAGGACCTGCACGCTGCCGGGACGTTCACCGGTAGCAACCTCGCGGGCGCTCTGGGCAACCTGCTCGGTGTTGTCCGGGCCTGCGACCAGAATGCTGACCGGACGGTTGAGCACCTGGTCCACCCCGTCCAGCACCAGATCATGGTCGTGTGAGGTCAGTACTGTGGCTGTGACCTTGTAGCGGCCGCCGAGCACTGATCCAACGTCGATCGGGTGGGACACGTGTTCCTCCTAGACTGTCCGGGAATTGCCGGCGCAGATGATGACACCGACTGACAGCAGCCGGTCAAATGCCGGCCGGCCAGCCGGTTTTCGCTTGCCTGCAACAACCCCTGTTCACTGTCGATCCTAGCCGATTAGCCATAGGCGCCGCGGTCGACAGGCAGCCGGAAACTCCCGGAAGGTCACTTTTTCCGTTGCCGCCGGGGCTTGAAATGAGGGTTCTGACCGGGCTGCCCCTGGAAGGTGCGCCGGCCAGGCAGCGGTATCTCCTCGCGCAGCAGCCCACCGCGTGCGGTGCCGGGCACATCCTCGGCGGGAAGATATTCTCCGGAGGGCATAGTTGTGTTGTCCGCGGTATCGGCAGGAAGATTGGGTGCCGTTGGAATATGGCGCTCGGGCTCCGGTCCGGCGCGGAATGACGCGGCGTCGAATTCGCCCGAAATCCGCGGAATCAGGCCGGTATCCACCGAGACCGTGGCGCGTTCCGGCGTCGGACCTTCCGTTTCAGAACGGGAACCGGCCCCGGAAGCAGACGACGACGGCGTCCCCCGGTTTCCGTCTGACGGTCCCGCGCCGCCGCGCCCCAGCCGCCCGAGCAGGGGGCGGAGGAGATCGCGGAGTTCCTCGACGTGGAAAATCTTGAGCAGGAGGACATAGACCAGGAGCATGATGGGTCCAACGACTATCAGGGTCACCAGGGCTGCCAGCCGGTCGCTCCACGCGAAGCCGTCCGGGCTGTAGCTGCCCATCAGCCACAGGGCGCCAGCGCCGGCAACAGCTGAGCCGAGCGCGGCGTAACCCATCCGGATGTAAGAGTTAGCAATGCGTGGACCGTCGAGGTGGCCGAGCAGGCGGCGCAGGAAGAAGGCACTAATAACCACTGAGAGGATGTTGCCCACCATGTAGAGGATGGCGATCGCGTAGATGATCTGCCCCACCGGCATGAACTGGATGGCAAAAGCGCCGGCCACGTAGACGACGGCGAGAAGAAGCTGGATGTAGAACGGCGTGCGGGCATCCTCGTTAGCGTAGAAAACCCGCGACATCATGAAGTTGGCACTCATAAACGGCGTGCTGAGCGCCAGGATGGTCAGCGTCTGGGCCAGCATCACGCCGTCCTGACGCAGACCGCCGGAGAAGAACATACCCAGCGGTCCGGCCAGGGCGAAGAGCGCCAGCGCGCCGAACACGGTGGCCACTGCCATGGTCCTGAGCCCGTGCGAGAGCGCATCGCGCAGTTCCGCGCGGTTGCCGTCCTGCGACGCGCGGGTCATCCGGTTAAAGAGGACGGTGGCGAGGGACAGGGCAATGATGGAGTGCGGCAGCAGGTACAGCTGGCTGGCCACCTCCAGGACAGCGTTACCGGGCAGCACTTCCGCGGCCGGATCCCCCGCCTCTTTCAGCCGCAGGCGCTCCGCACCGGGAATGGTGGCGATGCGCATGACATACAGGAAAGCCAACTGCCCGACGGCGGCCGTCAGGAGCGTCCAGACGCTCAGCTTCGCTGCCTGGCCCAGGCCCACTCCCCGCCACCCGAATTTAGGCCGCAGGCCAAGCTTCAGGCGGAAGACGGGGATCAGCAGGATCGCAGTTTGGGACACAACGCCGATGGTGGAGAAGCCGGCCACGAGCAGGGTCTGGGTAGTACCCCAGTTATCCAGCGTGTGCGGGTTGACGGCGTTCTGGCCGAAGATCCAGATGAACATGCCCAGGCCGGCGATGCCCACGACGTTATTAAGGATGGGGGCCCACATGGCCGGGCCGAACGCACCGTTGGCGTTGAGGACCTGTGTGAGGAGGGCGTACAGGCCGTAGAAGAAGATCTGCGGCAGGCACCAGAAAGCGAAGGCAATGGCCAGGGTCTTTTGCTGGGGTGAGTATCCCTGGGTGGTCAGCTCAATGACCCACGGCGCGGCCAGCGTGACCAGCGCAGTGAGGCCCAGCAGCAGCAGGACCGCCAGGGTTAGCAGCCGGCTGATGTAGTCCGCTCCCCTGTCCGGAGCCTTGCTCGCCTTGATGATCTGCGGCACCAGCACGGCGTTGAACACGCCGCCGGCCACGAGCAGGAAGATCAGGTTGGGCAGGTTGTTGGCATTGATAAACGTGTCATTGACGGTGGAGCCCAGGCCGAGGGCGGCACCCAGCATCCAGGTCTTGCCGAAGCCCAGGAAACGCGAGACCAGGGTACCGGCCGCCATAATGGCGCTGGACCTTGTTTCGCTCGCACCGGTGGGAGCGCCCGGTTCGGTGGGAGCCGTCGGTTCACTAAGCGCTGGCTCGGTGGGAACCGGATCATCGGCCGGCGCCGTCGGCCCGGCCTCAGGCCCGCTGTGACCGGGGCGGCCTGCTCTATCGGAGGGGAAATTGGAAGCTGACATCGAGTTCATCGTCTCACTCGGACGCTGTTTGTTCTGCACCGAACCGGACGGCGCCGTCGTCCTTAATAGGGCACTGACCGCCGGTGGCAGGTTTAGAGGTGTTCGGGCAGGACGTCCCGGGCCAGGTCCGCGATGCGGCGCTCATTGGGGAAAGACAGCTTCCGTGCAAGCTCCCTAATGGGGACCCACGCAACATCCACGGCTTCATGATCGGGATCGTTTTCGATGGTGAGCTCACCGCCGGTGGCGCGCAACAAGTAATGGTGCACGGTCTTATGCACGCGGTGCCCGCTCACAGTGAACCAGTAGTCGATGCTGCCCAGCGGTGCCAGGATGTCGCCTTCGATGCCGGTTTCCTCGGCAATCTCGCGGACTGCCGCCTGATCGTTGTTTTCCTTGCCCTCCGGATGGCCCTTGGGCAGGCACCACTCCAGACGTCCGCCCCTGTTAAGTCGGGCAATGATCGCAACCCTGAGTTCGGCGTCGGACGTGTCCACCACTACCCCTCCAGCGGAGATTTCCTCCACCGTAGGCAGCGAGGCCGGAGCCGAATGCAGGGCAGGCGCGACGTGGGCACCAATTGCCGACGGCAACGGTGGGTTTGTCCTCCTGCCGGGAGCGCTCGGTACGGGATGGGCCATGCAGTCCACTCTAACGACTCTTGCCCAATCTTGATGACCGGAACATGACATCAAGATGGACTGCGTGTGACGCACTTTGAGGGCCCGTGAGCGAGTCGGCACGATTTTGACCAGATTTTGGCCTGCCAAGCCGCTGGTTTCTGACAAGCTTAAGTAACTATGGCGCACGCACATCACAAGACTGATTCCCACACCGTCGATTTCCAGGTGGACCCGGTGGTCCTGGAGCTCGGCCAGCGCTTTGTCGACGCCGGTCACGAGCTGTCGCTGGTGGGAGGTCCAGTTCGGGACCTCTTCCTGGGCCGTACGTCGCCGGACCTGGATTTCACCACGGACGCCACCCCGGACCAGACCGTTGCGCTGATCAAGAAATGGGCGGACAACTTCTGGGAAATCGGCAGGGCCTTCGGGACCATCGGCATGCGCAAGGCAGGTTTCCAGATCGAGATCACTACGTACCGGGCTGAGGCGTATGACCCCGAATCACGCAAACCTGTTGTGGCGTTCGGGAACTCGCTCACTGACGACCTGCTGCGCCGGGACTTCACCATCAACGCGATGGCCCTGCGGCTCCCGTCGCTTGAACTCGTTGACCCGTTTGGCGGTGTCCGGGACCTCCACGCCTCCGTGCTGACCACGCCCGGTTCCCCCGAGGATTCCTTCTCCGACGATCCATTGCGCATGATGCGCGCTGCCCGGTTTGCCTCGCAACTGGGCATTTCAGTGCACCCGGACGTCCGTCTGGCCATGAGCCAGATGGCCGAACGCATTACCATCATTTCCTCCGAACGCGTTCGCGACGAACTGGTCAAACTCATCTGCGGCGCACGCCCGAGAATTGGCGTGGACCTGCTGGTGGACACCGGACTGGCAGAATTCGTGCTGCCTGAAGTGTCCGCCCTGCGGCTGGAATCGGACGAGCACCACCGCCACAAGGACGTCTACCAGCATTCCCTGCAGGTGCTGGAGCAGGCCGCTGCCCTGGAAACCGATGCCGAAGGCGCAGTGCCGGCCCCCGACTTTGTGCTGCGGTTCGCAGCGTTGATGCACGACGTCGGCAAGCCGGCTACGCGGCGTTTCGAACCGGGCGGCGCGGTCAGCTTCCGCCACCACGACATGGTGGGCTCCAAACTCACGTCGAAGCGGATGAAAACCCTGCGCTTCGACAATGACACCATCAAGGCCGTCGCCCGGCTGGTGGAACTGCATATGCGCTTTTATGGCTACGGAGACGCTGGCTGGAGCGATTCCGCTGTCCGGCGCTACGTCACCGACGCCGGCCCCCTCCTGGAACGGCTGCACCGGCTGACCCGATCGGATGTCACCACCCGCAATCAGCGCAAGGCCGAACGGCTCGCCTTCGCCTACGACGACCTGGAAGACAGGATCGCCACCCTGCGGGAACAGGAATCCCTCGAGGCGGTCCGCCCCGACCTGGACGGGGCCCAGATCATGGCCCTCCTGAACCTCAAACCCGGTCCCGTAGTGGGCCGTGCCTATAAGTTCCTGCTGGAGGAACGGATGGAGCACGGACCGCTGCAGCCGGAGGATGCCGAAGCCCGGCTGCTCGCCTGGTGGGCACAGCAGCCCGAGGCGGCACCTCCGGTTCCGGAAGAAACAGAGCCAGCCGACGCCGTCGAACTTTCCCCGAATGAGGAGTCCAAATGACTGTTCCCACCTCTTTGCCCCGCCCCCAACTGTGGATCCTGCGCCACGGCGAGACTGAATGGTCCAAGAGCGGGCAATACACCGGCCTCACGGACCTCCCACTGACCGTCGAAGGCGAGCAGCAGGCAGTGGAAGCCCGGAAGGTGCTGGACCAGGTGGACTTTGACCTGGTTTTGACCTCGCCGCTCCGCCGCGCCCGGCGAACAGCCGAACTGGCCGGGTATCCTGATGCGCAGCACGAGCCGCTGGCGGTGGAATGGAACTACGGCGACTACGAGGGCATCAGCTCGGACCTGATCCGTAAGGACAACCCCGACTACCTGATCTGGACGCACGGCGTGCCGAATGGCGAAACGCTGGACGAGGTGGCAGCCCGGGCGGACAAGATTGTGGCCCGCGTGCTGGAATCCGGTCTCGACAACGTGCTGATCGTGGCCCACGGCCACTTCTCCCGGATCCTGACCGCGCGCTGGCTTGAATTGGCCCCCACTGAAGGACGCCACTTCATTCTGGGGACCGCAAAAGTCTGCACGTTGGGATGGGACAAAAAGACGCCGGCCATTGTCCGCTGGGGCCTATAAACACGCATTTATAAACTTTCTTGAAAATCTTTGAGAATTAACTGGCGGAGTGCCGCATTCGTACGGTATTTTTATTCGTGACCCCAGAGCGTCTCTGCCGGGGTCACGGCGCGCGTTGCCAGGCCAGGTGGCTGATGCAACGGCATAACAGAAAAGGAGGTTGGGAGAAATGATTACTTTGACTAGCGGATGGAAGATGACCATCACCGCCAACCCGGCCTCTGCTGCTTCTGCGCGCCTTTTTCGCGGAGTGTTTGCCTCCTAACGCCAATACCTGATTCCGCCTCCGTGGCGGCATCGCTGGTGCAGGAGCCATCTCCTCTGACTTCCTGGTCGTAGAGCCTCCAGCAGCGCCTCGGCGCTTCATCAATGCCGGCCCGTGAGGTAACGCAGCAACCCCATGCTTCGGAACCCTGCTTCCTGCTGGGTTCTACGACGCCGCCTTTTCAGGGGTCCGTTGTCGCATTTGCGAGCCACTCATAAACACCGGGCATTTCTGTGCCGAATTACCGCCTTATTGTTCCGACTTTAATTGGCGCTATTTGCCATGCCCAATTCTTTTCGAAAGGAGGTGACCGCCATGATCAAGAAGATCAAGAAGGCGATGTTCCTGCTGCGCCGGCCTGTCCGGGCTGACCGCCGCGAATTCAACGGGGAGCTGCTGGACCAGCGACGCGAAGACGTTTTTGTCCTGATGCACCAGCAAATGACCGGCCTGAACTGAGGCGCCCACGCCGGACGAATATCCCACGACCTGCCCGGGCATCACCCCGGTAAGCTCAAGGGCATGCAGGAGACGAAGTCACCGGGGCGCCCACAGCGTGCCCGCCTGGTTGTTCCCAGCCGCAGTGACCTGCTGCTGAAGAACTTCACGGAAGTGATAGGCGGGCCGATGGGCGCCCGGTCGGCGCCCGGCCTCCTCTCCCCCGGTGTGTTCACCGTGGAACGGGTGCTGATCATCCTGACTGTCCTGGCGGCGTTGGCGAGCCTCGCCGTAAAAAGCTACTGCCGGACCAACGGCTGGCACACCCCCGGCCAGTTCTACTCCACCTGCTATTCCGACTTCCCCGAGTTCTTCCGGAACCGCGGCCTGGGCGAGGACCCGTTCACGTTCCTCAGCCAGGGGAACCTCTTTGAATACCCGGCCCTTCTGGGGTTTATTGCCGGGGCCGTCGCCTGGCTCATCCCAGGCGACGGCGTAACGGACTCCCGGGTTCTGGGATATTTCGACGCCAATGCCACGCTGATCGCGGCCGTATGGATTGTTACCGTCCTGGCCACCGCCAGAATGTCGCAGCGGCGGCCCTGGGATGCGGCCATGGTGGCCCTCGCGCCGTGCATCGTCCTGGCAGGGACGATTAACTGGGACCTGTGGGCGGTTGGGCTGCTGGCCGCGGGCATGCTGTGTTTTGCCCGCGAGAGGCTGGTGCCGGCGGGCATCCTCTTCGGCCTCGCCGTGGCCACCAAGCCCTACGCCGCGCTGATTCTTGCCGCCATCTTCCTGCTGGCCGTCCGTACCGGGCGGATCAGGGCATTCCTGGTCACCGCCGGTACGGCCATGGTTGCGTGGCTGGCCGTTAACATACCCGTTGCGGTGGCCAATCCAGCCGGTTGGCGGCACTCCCTCGGAGCCACCCAATCGCAGGAGGCCGGCTACGGTTCGGTGTGGTTCGCCTACAACCTGGCAGCGCGGCGCCTCCGCTGGCAGGTGCTGGATCCGGCGGCCATTAACGTGCTGGCCCTGACCTTCTTCCTGCTGGCATGCGCCGCCGTGGCATTCGTGGCGCTGACGGCCCCCAGACGGCCCCGCCTGGCGCAACTGGCATTCCTGCTGGTCGCCGCCCTCATTCTGACGAACAAGGTCTACTCACCCCAGTATGTACTCTGGCTTATTCCGCTCCTGGCCCTGGCCAGGCCGCGGTGGCGCGATTTCCTGGTGTGGCAAGGGGCGGAAGGCCTTTACTGGGCGGCCATCTGGATGTTCCTGGCGCAGGTGACCAGCCAGGGCCCCACACAGCACAATATTGATATGCCCTATTACGTCTTGGCGGTGGCCGCACATATGTTTGCAACGGCATATTTGATACTCAGGGTGGTCTGGGACATCTACGACCCGAAATACGACCCCCTGCGCCGCCACCACCTCGATGATCCCCACGGGGGGCCATTCGACGGGCTGCCCGACCATTTGCGCTTCAGCCCATTCCGTCGCTCCGAGGCGGTTCTTCCACGGCGGGCGAAGCACCATGCCTGATGTCGCCGTCGTAGGATCCGGTCCCAACGGGCTGGCCGCCGCTGCCGTGATGGCCCGAGCCGGGCTATCTGTGGAAATCCATGAGGCGGCAGGAACTATCGGCGGCGGAACGCGCACGATCGAACTCATGCAGCCGGGGCACCTTCATGACATCTGCTCGGCTGTGCACCCCATGGCCTTGGCGTCCCCTTTCTTCCGCGACTTCGAATTGGAACGCCGGATAGACCTGGTGGTTCCGGAACTCGGGTTTGGCTCACCGCTGGACGGCGGGCGGGCGGCCCTGGGGTATCACTCTCTCGACCGGACAGTCGAGGGACTGGGCCGGGACGGAGCGGCTTACCGCAGGCTCCTGGGCCCTCTCGTCGGCCGCATCGACGGGGTCATGGAGCTGACGCAACACCAGTTGCTGAGGGTCCCCCGGGCTCCGGTGGCCGCCGCGCTGTTCGGGCTACGGACCTTCGAACAGGGATCCCCGCTATGGAATGTGCGGTTCCGGGAGCAACTGGCGCCTGCCTTGCTCAGCGGCGTGGCTGCCCATGCGGTGTCGCAATTGCCTTCGCTGGCCGCGGCGGGGGCCGGCCTGATGCTGACCGCCTTGGCCCACGCCCAGGGCTGGCCGATCCCCCGCGGCGGTTCGGCGGCCATCGCGGCAGCTTTGGTTACTGACATCCAGGCCCACGGCGGCGTGATCCGCACTGGGGAGCCCATCGACAGCCTGGAGCAACTCGGCGGTGCGCGCGCCACCTTACTGGACGTTGCACCGCGGGGGCTGTTGGACATCGCCGGCGACCAGCTGCCGGGCAAGTACCGGCGCTCCCTTGACTCCTACCGCTACGGGAACGGCTCCTGCAAAGTTGATTACATCCTGTCCGGCCCAGTTCCATGGGCTGCCCCGAAACTGGCGGACGCCGGAACCGTGCACGTCGGCGGCACGCGGGAGGAACTGGCACGTTCCGAGAATGAGGTTTCCGCCGGCAGGCACCCGGAACGCCCCTACGTGCTGGTGGCCCAGCCTTCGCGGTTCGATAGCGGCCGCGCGCCTGCCGGGCGTCACATCCTGTGGGCCTACTGCCATGTTCCCGCCGGATCAACGCGGGACATGGGCGAGGCCGTGACCGCCCAGCTGGAACGGTTCGCACCTGGGTTCCGGGACCTGGTGGTGGAAACGCATGTGACCACGGCCGCGGGACTGGCCAGCTACAACCGCAACTACGTTGGCGGCGACTTCAGCGCGGGCATCATGGATGTGCGCGGCCTCTTGCAGCGGCCCGTTATCTCCCCTGTTCCGTGGCGGACCCCCATCCCCGGCGTCTATCTTTGTTCTTCCTCCACTCCGCCAGGACCCGGAGTGACGGGGATGCCCGGCTTCTTCGCCGCGAAATATGCCTTAAAAGACATATTCGGCCTTAAGGTTCCGGCGCTGGGAATCTCGTAGAGGCGTTTACATGGGACTAAGCGTTTGCCGCGCTGGGGGATAATAGCGCCGTGGGGAACTCAAGAAAACTGTCACTTGCCATAGCTGGTCTCATCCTCGGCGCCTCCCTGGTGGCCTGCGACGACGGCAGAGGGGGTGCTGAAAGCGCGGCTAAGGAGTTTGCCGCCGCGGTGGCCGCCCTGGACGTCGGCTCTGTTGCCTTTGACGGCAAGGACTCTGCCGTGGCCAAACAGCAGGTCCTGGACGTTTTCAAGTCGCTCGATCCGGACAAGCCCACGGTGGAAACTGGGGAGCTGTCGCTGGATGGCGATACCGCGTCTGTGCCCCTGAACTACACGTGGAAAATCGGGTCCGGCGAGTGGAAATACACGGTCTCTGCCGAATTCACGAAATCCGGCGATAAATGGCTGACGGTGTGGAACCCCGCATCCTTGGTTCCAGAACTCGCCGAAAACGAAATCCTTACCAAAGGCATGCAGTCGCCCCAGCGGGCTGACATCCTGGGCGCCGGCGACGCGAAGCTGGTCACGTACCGCCCTGTGGTGAAAGTTGGCATCGACAAGCCACTCCTGGGCTCAGCAAACGCGTCCGCGTCCGCCACCAAACTGGCGGAACTGGTGGGCGTGGATTCCGCCGCCTACGCCGAGCAGGTTTCGGCGTCCGGAGCCGAAGCATTCGTGGCAGCCATCACCCTCCGTGAAGAAGGCCGAACCGTCACGGATAAACAAATCGCGGCCATCCCGGGTGCCCGCGCCATTCCCGAAAGCCTGCCGCTGGCGCCGAGCCGCACGTTCGCCCGGGCTGTCCTGGGTTCCGTGGGCGAGGCCACCGCTGAACAGATTGAAGCGTCAGGCGGGGAACTGACCGCGGGAGACATGACGGGCATCGGCGGCCTGCAACAGCAGTATGACGCCCAGCTCCGCGGCATCGACGCCGTGGTGATCCGTGCGCACCGGGCGGACCTTACCCGCGAGCAGATCAACGCCGCGGGAACTGATCCCCGCCGTGTGGTCTTCGAAACAGCACCAACCCCCGGTACACCCCTGAAAACCACCCTGGACCCGGCCCTCCAGTCCCTCGCGGAAACCACGCTGGCCGGCGTGGATCCGGCGTCGGCTATTGTGGCGCTCCGGCCATCCACCGGTGCCGTCCTCGCGGCCGCCTCGGGGCCCGGAAGCAACGGCTACAACACCGCGATGCTGGGCCAGTACGCACCGGGATCCATCTTTAAGATGGTTGATTCGCTCGCGATGATCCGCAACGGGCTGACCCCGGATTCGAAGGTAGAGTGCACCCCCACCCTCAAGGTGGACGGCCGCACTTTCAAGAACTCGGAAGGCTATCCGAAGGATTCCCTGGGCTCGGTTGCACTCCGTGATGCTTTCGCCCACTCCTGCAACACGGCCTTCATCGCTGCGCGGGACACTGTCACCCAAACCGATCTTGAAGCTGCCGCGGTTGCGATGGGCGTCGCCGTGGAGGCCCCGAAGCTCGGTGCCGTGGCATTCCTCGGCTCCGTCCCGGGCGAGGCCGCCGGCACAGAACATGCGGCGTCGATGATCGGCCAGGGCAAGGTGCTGCTGTCCCCGCTGGCCGCAGCCGTCATGGCCGGTTCCGTGGCCAAGGGCTCCCCCGTCTCACCGCAGCTGGTCCTGAACCCCGATGCCGGAGCCACGGGAGGCACTCCCGGAGAACCGACCGCGGAGGCCGCATCGCCGTCGTCCACTGTGACGCCCGAGGCGCCGTCCCAAGCGTCCGAGAAACCCATCACCGCCGAAGAAGCCGCGGCACTGTCCGACATGATGCGGGCCGTGGTCACATCGGGCCACGCCGGGTTCCTGTCCAGCGTGCCGGGGGAGCCTGTGGGCGCCAAGACCGGAACGGCTGAGTACGGCAAGGAAACACCGCCTAAAACGCACGCCTGGATTGTGGCGGTCCACGGCGACCTGGCCGTTGCCGTGTTTGTCGAGGATGGGGGCCTGGGCGCCACGACGTCCGGGCCGCTGCTCAAGCAGTTCCTGACCGCCGCCGGCTAACCCGCTCCGATGAGGTGTGCCGCGCGGGCGTGGGAAGATTGTTGGCGTGGCCCACATAGACGTTTCCGGTATTGACTACTTCCTCTCCGACGGCACCCAGCTCCTCAACGGCGTGACTTTCAAGGTCCCGGACGGCACCAAAACCGCCCTGATCGGACCGAACGGCACTGGCAAAACCACGCTGTTCCGGATCATCTCCGGCGACCTTGTCCCGGACGAAGGTGTGATCGGGCGTTCCGGGAACATGGGCATTATGCGCCAGTTTGTGGGCCAGGTCCGGGACGATTCCACCGTCCGCGACCTGCTGGTATCCGCCGCGCCGCCGGCACTGGCCGCGGCTGCCCGCGAGGTGGACGAGGCTGAGCTCGCCATGTTGGAGCTCGACGACGAACCCTCCCAGATGCGTTACGCCCAGTCCATCGTGGACTGGGGGGACGCCGGCGGCTACGACGTGGAGACCGTCTGGGACGAGGTCTGCATGGCCGCGCTGGGGCTGCCCTTTGACCGCGCACAGCACCGCCCGGCGTCGAGCCTTTCCGGCGGCGAGCAGAAGCGTTTGGTCCTCGAGGCCCTTTTCGCGGGGCCGGACGAACTCCTGCTCCTGGACGAACCGGACAACTACCTCGACGTGCCCGGGAAACGCTGGCTCGAGGACAAACTCAACGAGTCCAAAAAGACCGTCTTCTTCATCAGCCACGACCGCGAGCTGCTCAACAATGCCGCTGGCCGCATCGTCACCCTCGAACCGGGCATCAACGGCGCCGGCGCGTGGGTGCATGGTGGTAGCTTCGGCTCCTACGTCGACGCCCGCGCGGACCGGAACGCCCGCTTCGAGGAGCTCCGCAAACGCTGGGACGAGGAGCACGTGAAGCTCAAGGAACTCGTCAACATGTACAAAAACAAGGCGGCCTTCCGCTCCGACATGGCCAACCGGTACCACGCAGCGCAGACCCGTCTGGCGAAGTTCCTGGAAGCGGGTCCGCCCGAGGCACTGCCCATCGAGCAGAATGTGCAAATGCGGCTCAAGGGCGGCCGGACTGCCAAGCGCGCCATCGTGGCAGAGAAGCTGGAACTCACCGGGTTGATGAAACCGTTCTCCACCGAGGTCTGGTTCGGTGACCGCGTGGGCGTCCTCGGCTCCAACGGGTCAGGCAAGAGCCACTTCCTGCGGCTGCTCGCCACCGGCGGTACCGATCCGGAGCGGGAGCACCTGCCCGTTTCCGACGTCGAAATCGCCGAAGTGCCGCACGAGGGCACCGTGAAACTCGGCGCCCGCATCCGTCCCGGTTTCTTCGCCCAGACCCACGTCCGTCCGGACCTCCTGGGCAAGACCCTGCTGGAAATCCTGCACCGCGGCGACGAACACCGCTCAGGACTGGGCCGCGAGGCTGCTGCCGGAGCGCTGGACGGTTATGGCCTGGCCTCACAGTCGGAACAGAAGTACGAGTCCCTGTCCGGTGGCCAGCAGGCCCGGTTCCAGATCCTGCTCCTCCAGCTCTCCGGAGCCACGCTCCTGCTGCTGGACGAGCCGACCGACAACTTGGACCTGCACTCTGCCGAGGCGCTGGAAAAAGCCATCGACCACTTTGAGGGAACCGTCCTGGCCGTGACGCACGACCGGTGGTTCGCCCGCACGTTCGACCGCTTCCTGGTGTTCGGATCCGACGGCAAGGTCTATGAATCCGCGGAGCCCGTATGGGATGAAAAGCGTGTGGAGCGCGCCCGCTGACCCCCGACGTTCTCATACTCTCCTTAGGAAAGTGAGAGAACGTCGGTCATTTAAGCGCATCAGGTGAGAGAGGTTGGGCCAGGGCTCGGGTTGGATTTCCCATCGGTTGCTAGCATTCCAGCATGAAGACCGACATCTCCAGTACCTCGGCCGGCCCCTCCCTACGCGCTGCGGCTGCCGCCACTTTTGTGGTCTTCGGCGTCAATGGCTTTGTTTTTGCCAGCTGGGCTGCGCGGATCCCCGCGGTCACGGAGACGCTGCATCTGACATCCGGGCAGATGGGCACCCTGCTGCTGTGCACGGCCATTGGCTCGTTGCTGGCGCTTCCGACGGCGGGCCTTGTGGTGGGACGGATCGGCACCGCCAACGCTGTACGCGCAGCCGGGGTGCTGGCTGCACTGGCCGGCGTCGGGATAGCACTCTCCCTGTCAGCTGGATCGATTCCCGCCACTGCCGTGGCCCTGTTCTTTTTCGGCATCGGCATCGGACTGTGGGATGTCTCCCAAAACATTGAGGGTGCCGACGTCGAGCACAAGTTGCGGCGGACCATCATGCCCCAGTTCCACGCTGCCTTCAGCGGCGGGGCCTTTGTTGGTGCACTGATCGGTGCGGGGCTGTCGACCATCGGCGTCGGACTGCCGGAGCACCTGCTGGTCATCGCCGGGGTTGTGGTGGTGGTGGCACTGTTTGCGCCCCGCTATTTCCTCCCCCACGTGCCCGTGGAGGCTCCTGTCGACGGAGAGCCCAAGGCTGTGAAGGGCCCGTCCGCCTGGCGCGACAGCCGTACCCTGCTGATTGGCGTTGTAGTCCTCGGTGCCACCCTCACTGAAGGTGCAGGAAACGACTGGATCGCCAAGGCAACAGTTGACGGCCTGGGGACTTCAGAGTCCACCGGTGCCCTCATGTTCGCCCTGTTTGTCCTGGCCATGACCGCGATGCGATTCTTCGGTGGCCGGGTGATTGACGCCTACGGCCGCGTGGCAGTGCTCCGTGCCAGCATGGCCGCAGCAGCTGCCGGGCTCTGTCTGTTTGTGCTCGCCGGGAACGTCTGGCTGGCCGGCCTGGGAGCTGCGCTCTGGGGTGTCGGCGCGGCTCTCGCCTTTCCCATGGGAATGTCCGCGGCAGCAGACGATCCGAAGCATGCTGCGGCCCGGGTATCGGTTGTATCCACTCTGGGGTATATCTCGTTCCTTGCCGGACCGCCCCTGCTGGGCTACCTTGGGGACCTCACCGGAATCCACCTGGCCCTGCTCGCCATCCTCGCTCCGATAGTGGTTGCGCTGGTCCTCGCGGGAGCCGCGAAACCTCTTTCCTCCCCGCAACCGCAGGCGGCTGGTAAGGCCCAGGACTCGAACTAGGGCAGGACAACGTCCGCGGGTCCTCGAAGGCCGTGCTCACCGGGATTAGGGTGGAGAGATGCACACCAAGTGGCGCAAAGGACCGGGGTGGATCAGCCGCCTTGACCGGCATCTGGTCCGGGGTGTTTCCTCCTTCCCCGGAGGGAATCATGACACGTTCTTCCGCCGCCTCTCCGCGTCAGCCAACCACGGAAAGCTCTGGATGGGAGCTGCCGCGGTCATGGCACTGTTTCCGGGGAGGCCCCGCAGGGCCGCCCTGCACGGTCTGATCGCCCAGGCCGTGGCTTCCGCTGTGACCAACGCCGGCTTCAAAACATTGTTGCCGCGTACCCGGCCCCTGCCGGAGCACCTGCCGGTATTCCGGTTTGTCCATCCGCAGCCCACCAGTTCCTCCATGCCATCCGGACATTCGGCCTCTGCTAGCGCTTTCGCACTCGGTGCCGGACTGGTCAAGCCAGCCCTCGGTGCAGCACTGGCACCAGCGGCATTTGGTGTTGCCTATTCACGCGTCCACACGGGGGCGCACTGGCCCTCGGATGTATTTTTCGGCTCTGCCATCGGTGCGGCCGCCGCGCTGGTCACCCGCACGTGGTGGCCCGTTCGTCTCCCGTTTCCCGAGGTGACCCGAACCGTGACGGACGCCCCTGAACTGCCGGGAGGCTCCGGCCTCACCATCGTGGTGAACACCCTTGGCGGTTCCTTCACGGAGCAAACGGCTGCAGCCCTCCAAGAAGTATTCCCAGATGCGCATATAGAGTCGGTCCAGCCGGACGAGAGCCTCGCGGTAGCCATCCAGACCGCAGCGACATTGGACGGCACGCGCGCCCTTGGGGTGTGGGGCGGTGACGGAACCGTAGGCGCGGCGGCCGCGGCCGCCGTCGAGCATTCACTGCCCTTGCTGGTGTTGCCAGGCGGCACGCTGAACCACTTCGCACGCGATACGGGGACCGGGAGCCTCAAAGAGGCAGTCATTGCCGCAACCAGGGGTGAGGCCGCGCACGCAGACGTGGGCATCGTAACCGTCGAGCGCGGGCTGGCCGGAAACCCGGAGACGGCCGAACTCATCATGGTCAATACGGCCAGCGTCGGCCTGTACCCCGACCTGGTCCGGCGACGGGAACAGTTGCAGCCCGCCCTGGGCAAGCCGCTGGCCGGAGTGGTGGCCATGTTCCGGACCTTCGCCGTGGGAACCCCCAACACACTGATCGTTGACGGTACGCGGCACAAGGTCTGGATCGCCTATGTTGGGCGCGGCCGCTACTACCCCCGGGACCACGCGCCCCTGCTGCGGCCGGTGCTGGACGACGGCGTCCTGGACGTTCGGATGATCACCGCGGATGAATCCTTTGCGCGGCTGCGGCTCCTGTGGTCGGTGCTGACCGGAACGGTGGCGACGTCACGGATCACCCATCTGAGGGAGGCCACGGAGGTCCGCATTGAGTCGGAGGGCTCTCCGATGGCCTTGGCCGTCGACGGCGAAGCGCTGGCCGGCGTGCGCAGCGTCCGGGTCCGGGTGGAGCCGCGGGCCCTGACCTATTATTCGCCCCGGTCCTGAGCAGGGGGGCTTAAGGCCAGTGTTCCCCCGTGAAGTGGCCCTGGGCCCGCGTTGGTCCCCTGATCATCCGTCCGGATGACCCTGATTCGACCCTGAATCATCCCTGAGACAGGCGAAATCGGGGATTCCCGTCGGTAGCGTGGAGCGTACACACCCAAACGTCCCAGCATCCCGCAGCCTCCTGGCTGCTGTTCGAAGGAACACTCCATGATTGAGGCAACAGGCCTGAGCAAGGTCTACGGAAGCAAGACGGCCGTTGACGGCGTCAGCTTCACCGTCAAGGCAGGGCAGGTGACGGGCTTCCTGGGCCCGAACGGTGCCGGCAAATCCACTACCATGCGCATGATCATGGGACTGGACCGGCCGACGTCGGGCACGGTCACCGTGAACGGCCTGCACTATGCCGACCACAAGGCCCCCCTGCA
Source organism: Pseudarthrobacter sulfonivorans (assembly GCF_031454915.1). Classification (GTDB taxonomy): domain Bacteria; phylum Actinomycetota; class Actinomycetes; order Actinomycetales; family Micrococcaceae; genus Arthrobacter; species Arthrobacter sulfonivorans_C. The sequence goes on from NZ_JAVDRS010000008.1 coordinate 84,623, forward strand.
CGAGGTGGGTGCGCTGCTGGACGCGAAGGCGGTCCACACAAGCCGCAGCGCCTACAACCACTTGCGCGCCATGGCAGCCACGAACAACATTCCCACGGCCCGGGTCCATGAAGTCATCGAAATGACCGGCCTCGAAGCCGTGGCCAAAAAGAAGGCCGGCGGATTCTCACTGGGTATGGGCCAGCGCCTGGGCATTGCGGCCGCGCTCCTTGGCGATCCGCAGACCCTGATTCTCGACGAGCCAGTCAACGGCCTTGATCCCGAAGGTGTCCTGTGGGTCCGCAACCTGGTCCGCTACCTCGCCAACCAGGGGAAGACGATCTTCCTGTCCTCGCACCTGATGAGTGAAATGGCCCAGACGGCGGACCACCTGATTGTGATCGGCCGAGGCAAGATCATTGCCGATGCCCCCGTCCAGGAAATCATTGCGGGCACGCGCCAGGTCCGGACCCTCGTGCGCACATCGGCCGCCACGCAACTGTCGGCCCTGCTGGCGGGCAATGGAGTGACGGTGGACCAGAACGAGCAGGAAACACTGGAAGTGACCGGCCTGGATTCGCGCCAGATCGCCCAAGTGGCCCTGGACAACGCCGTGCTGGTCTATGAACTCACCCCACAACTGTCGTCTCTGGAAGACGCCTACTTCGACCTCACCAAGGACGAAGTGGAATACCACTCGCACCTGACCGGTGGACCAGCGGGCGCGTTCGCCCCGGAAGCCGCCCCGGCAACGGCAGGAAAGTAAAGAGGATGACCACCATGACTGATACCCAGACTTCCCGGGTCCGTTCCACAGCCGGCACGAGAGGGGTTACGTTCACCGGCGTGCTGCGGTCCGAATGGATCAAGCTGTGGTCCCTGATGTCCACCCGCATCCTGCTGCTCCTGACCCTTGTGGCCATTGTGGGCGTCGGTGCCCTCGCCGTCCTGATCCGGTTCTCCTTCCTGGACGAAATGACCCGGCAGGCAAGGGACCAGGGCCAGACTATGACGCCGGAAATGATGGCGCAGTCCTTCCCGCCGGGATCGGGCTTTGACCTCTACAACCTGCCCAACGCCGGCCTCCAGATCGGCATCCTGGTGTTGGGTTCGCTTGCTGTCTTGTTCATTTCATCGGAGTACGCCACCGGCATGATCCGGTCCACTATGAACGCCGTCCCGCGCCGCACTCCGGCCTTCGTGGCGAAGGCGATCATCCTTGCGGTCATCTCCTATGTCATCACCACCATCGCCGCCGTAGCCACCTTCCTGATCGCGATGCCGGTGTTTCAGGGACTGGGGTTCGACCTGGATTGGTCCACTGAAGGCGTGATGTACAGCGTCTTCACGGGAGGCCTCTACGTTGCCGGCGTGGCCCTGATTGGTCTGTCGCTCGGTGCACTGCTGCGCAACTCCGCCGGCGGCATCACCGTTCTGGTGGGGCTGTTCTTCGTCCTGTCCATCGCCTCCAGCTTCCTGACGCTGATCCCCGGTGATTTCTGGAAGTACGTGCCCCAGTACCTCCCGAGCGACGCCGGCGGGCGGTTCCTGTCCATCGGCCACACCGATGGCGTCATCGATCCCTGGCAGGGTGGCCTGATTTTCCTGGGCTACGTGCTGCTGTTCCTCGTTCCGGCGATGCTGGTGCTCAAGAAACGCGACGTCTGAGCTGAAGCTAGGCTCAGAGCATGAATGAAGCGGCACTGGTAAAGGACGCGTCGGCCGGACTGGCCGACGCGTCCTTTGCCGAAATCACGGCCAAGCGCCGTGGCCTGCTCCGGCGGTACCTTTACCAGCGTCCGCGCGTTATGGATGCAGTGGTTGCCGGCAGTTACACCCTTCTGGTGGCCCCCACCATAGTGGATGCCATCCTGCAGGGAGCCTGGCTGGCGGCGGCGCTCCTCCTCACGGTGGCAGGTGCGCTGTTTGTCCGGCGCTCCTATCCCGTGGCGCTGGCAGCATTCGTGGCGGTGATGGAAGTGGCGGTCACCCTGCTTCACCCGTGGGGCTCGAATGTCTCGGCGGGGCTGTGGTTCTCGCTCTACGCGGTGGCGGTGGTGCATACGCGCAGGTTCGCCCTGGTGACCATGGCGGCGGCAACGGCACCGCTTGCCCTGCTATACCTCCTTGCCGCGGTAACTCCCATGGAGAATTCCTTTGTCCGTGATGCCGCGAGCAACCCCGGGGACTTCCACCTCCTGACGAGCATCGCCACCGGCGCCACCATCGCCCTTTCCAACGTCATCGCCACCGGGATCGGCATCTCGGTGCGGCAGCGCCGGGAACACGAGCAGGAGATCGCGGCCTGGGCCGCGCGGACCGCCAGCCTGGCGTCCGTCAACGAACGGAACCGGATCGCCCGCGAAATGCACGACGTCGTGGCGCACTCCCTGACCGTCATGGTCAGCCTCTCCGATGGTGCCGCCGTCGTGGTCCGGAAAAGTCCCGACCGTGCCGGCGAGGTGCTGGGCGAGCTTTCGCGGACCGGCCGGACCGCGCTTGCAGACATGCGCCGCGTCCTGGGCGTCCTCCGGGACGACGCCGGAACGGCGCCGCGGCAGCCGCTCGCGTCCGGCGACAGCCTGGCGAAACTCCTGGAAGGCTTCCGCACCGCAGGCCTGCCCCTGTACTACTCACACACCGGACCCGCGCTGCCCAACGATGCGGCGTTCCAGCTGACCGTCTACCGGATCGTGCAGGAGTCACTGACCAACGTGCTCCGCTACGGCAGGTCACTCGGGCGGGTGGACGTCAGCATCGTCCGGGACGGTTCCACCGTCACCATCGAAGTGCTCGACGACGGCGCGGCAGCGGCAGGACAGGGCACCGCCGAGGGCAGCGGGCCGGGGTCGGGGCACCAGGGTGCGGGGGGTACCGGGTCGGGCCAGGGGTTGGCGGGCATGGCGGAGCGGGCGCGCATCTATGCTGGCACGGTGGAGGCCGGGCGCGGTGGCCGTGGCTGGCGCGTGCGTGCCGTCCTGAGCTGGCCGGGCGAGGACATTCCGGAATCTGAGCACGTTCCCCAACTGCAAGGCAGAGCATGACTGAGACCCAACCGATCACCGTCCTGCTGGTGGACGACCAGCCGCTGCTGAGGATGGGGTTTCGCCTCATCCTGGAAGGCGAGGATGACCTCAGCATTGTGGGGGAAGCGTCCGACGGCGCCGAAGCCGTCCGCCAGGTGCGTGACCTCAAGCCGGACGTGGTGCTGATGGACGTCCGGATGCCCGTGCTGGACGGCATCGAGGCAACGCGTGCCATCACCGCCACGGGGGCCTCCGCGCGGGTGATCATCCTCACCACCTTCGACGTTGATGAATACGCCTTCGCCGGACTCCAGGCCGGGGCATCCGCGTTCCTGCTCAAGGACGTGGCGCCGTCGGAACTGATCCAGGCCGTCCGGGTGGTGGCCAGCGGGGATGCCGTGGTGGCTCCGCGCGTCACGCAGCGGCTGCTGGAAACCTACGTCCGCGGTGCCGCCCGCCCCGCGGCCTCCACGCCGCGGGATCCCCTGCTGGAAGACCTGACCCCGCGCGAAACCGAGATGCTCGAAGCCATGGCCGAGGGCCTGTCCAACGCCGAGATCGCGCACCGGTATTTCCTGTCAGAAGCCACCGTCAAGACCCACGTCCGCAGGATCCTCACCAAACTCCACCTGCGGGACCGGGTGCAGGCAGTGGTCTACGCGTATGAAACCGGCCTGGTGGTCCCCAGCAATCCTGACTACTGACTCGGGCGCGGACTACTGACGCACAGCGTGGGCACAGGTACGGCCTATGCAAGCGACAGGGGCGGCGGGTTGGATTGAGCCATGAGCAATCACGTTCCCCATCCCAACCACGACCGTGGCCTCGAGTTTGACCTTTCCACCCTCATGAGCCGCCGCTCACTCGGCATGTTCTTCGGCGCAGGCGGCGCGGCAGCGGCCCTGGCAGCATGCACCCCCGGCGGGTCGGGCAGCACAGCCGGCACGCCGTCGTCGGCCGCCACGGAAAGTGCCGCCGCAAGCGCCGCAACAAGCACGACGGCGACCTCCACCACCAGCCCCACGCTCACACGTGCGATCGCCGAGTGCGGTGTGGGGATCCCCGAGGAAACGGCAGGCCCTTACCCCGGTGACGGCTCCAACGGCCCCAACGTGCTGACCGCCTCGGGGGTGGTCCGGCAAGACATCACCACAAGCTTCGGGACCGGCAGCGCCAAGGCCGAGGGCGTGCCGTTGACCTTCACCCTGACCCTGCTGGACAACGCCAACGGCTGCGTTCCCCTGTCCGGAGCGGCAGTTTACGCCTGGCACTGCGACCGGGAGGGAAGGTATTCCCTCTACGATTCGGGCCTGTCCAACGAAAACTACCTTCGCGGCGTCCAGGAGGCCGACGCCAACGGTCAGGTCACCTTTACCTCAGTCTTCCCCGGCGCCTACTCCGGGCGCTGGCCGCACATCCATTTCGAAGTGTTCGCGTCCATGAGCAACGCAACGGCCGCGGGACAGGTGCTGGCGGTGTCACAGATTGCGCTGACGAAGGCCGCCTGTGACGAGGTCTACGCCACGCCGGGCTACGAGGACAGCGTGGTCAACATGAATCGGACCACGCTGCAGTCGGACAACGTCTTTGGGGACGATGGCGGCATCTACCAACTGGCCACGATGACCGGCTCCGCCGCCACGGGCTACACCGCGGGCCTGAACGTCACCCTGTAGGCACCGGGTGCGGCGTTAGACTCGGAACCATGCCTTCACCTTCCGCCGCCGCAGACCATATCCATGACCTCGGCGCGTACGTCAGCGCATCGCCATCGAGCTTCCACGCCGTCCGCGAGGCCGCGCGCCGACTGGACGAAGCAGGGTTCACCGGCCTGAACGAGCGGGAACAGTGGGCCGGCGGGACGGGCTCGTTCTACTTTGTCCGCGACGGCGCCCTGATCGCGTGGGTGGTGCCGGAGGACGCCGGACCCACCACCGCGTTCAACATCCTGGGAGCGCACACGGACTCGCCGTCCTTCAAGCTCAAGCCCAAGCCCACCACGGGCGCGTTCGGCTGGCTGCAGGCCGGCGTCGAAGTCTACGGGGGCCCGCTCCTGAACTCCTGGCTGGACCGCGAGCTGCAGCTGGCCGGCCGGCTGGTCATGCTGGACGGAACCCAGCACCTCACGGCCACCGGCCCGATGCTCCGGTTCCCGCAGCTGGCCATCCACCTGGACCGCGCCGTCAACGACGGCCTCACGCTGGACAAGCAGCGGCACATGAACCCCGTGTGGGGGCTGGGCAACGCCGCCGACTTTGATCTGCTGGAGGTTCTTGCCTCGCATGTGCCGGGCGGCTCTGTTGATGCTGCACGGATCGGGGGGTACGACGTCGTCATTGCGGACACGCAGCAGCCCGCGGTTTTCGGGGTCAACGGGGAGTTCTTCGCCTCCGGGCGGCTGGACAACCTTTCGGCGACGCATGCAGGGCTGGCGGCGCTGATCGCGCACTCTGCCGCCGCTGCCGGCGGAGGATCTGGCGGCGGGTCCAGCGCCGGTGCGCCGATCGCCGTCCTCGCGGCCTTCGACCATGAGGAAATTGGCTCGAACTCCCGTTCCGGGGCCTGCGGTCCCATCCTTGAGGACGCACTGATTCGGATCTCCGACGGCCTCGATGCCACGGTGAGCCAGCGGCGGCAGGCTCTGGCGGCGTCGTTCTGCGTTTCAGCAGACGCCGGCCACGCCGTCCACCCAAACTACCCCGAACGGCACGATCCGGCCAACCACCCTGTCCTCAACGGCGGCCCGCTGCTGAAGATCAATGCCAACCAGCGGTATGCCACGGACGCCAACGGTGCCGCTTTCTGGGCACGGCTCTGCGGGGAGGCTGGCGTGCCCTACCAGGAGTTCGTCTCCAACAACGTGATGCCCTGCGGCTCCACTATCGGACCACTGACTGCCACCCGCCTCGGGATCAGGACGGTCGACGTCGGGGTGCCGCTGCTCTCGATGCACTCCGCGCGCGAGCTGTGTGGTGTGGAGGATCCGCATCGGCTGGCCGCAGTGGCGGAGCTGTTCTTCAGGACCGCGGCTTAGGGCCCGGCTGCCATCAGCCCGGGGGCTTCAAAGCCCGTAGCTGGAAGCTTCGTGGTCGATTCCGCGGGCCGGGACGCCTACCCAGGTTTCGCGGTCGGGCACTTTGCTGAGCACCGCGGCGCCCATGCCAACGGTCGCGTAGGCTCCCACCGATGTCCCTTCCCTGACGCTAGAATTCATCCCCAGGTGGGCTCCACGGCCAATCCGGACTCCGCCGCCCAGCGACACCCCGGCGTCGAAGGTCGCGAAGTCCGCCACGTCGTCGTCGTGTGTGAACGTCACGGACGGCATCACCACCACGTGTGAACCGAGGGTGACTGAGGCTGTCAGCGTTACATTGCGCAGGAGGATGCTGCCCCGGCCGATCCGGCACCCCTCCGGGCACTCCACAGTCGGGTCGATCGCGGTAGCGTACCGCGCCTCGTGCAGCCCCATGTCAGTGAGCCGCTCCACCACACCTTCACGCAATCTGCCCGAGCTGAGACAAACGAGGACGAACGCGTGCAAGTAGGCTGGCGCGTCATCGATGGTTCCCAGTACCGGCGCCCCGTCCACGGTGACCCCAGCCATCTGCTTGTCATCATCGAGCAGCCCTACGACGTCGTATTGACCACTGCTTCGCACCATAGCTAAAACTTCGCGGGCCAGGCCGCTCGCGGCGATCAGGATTAGCTCACTCATGGGCCACACCCGGGCCAGCGGTCTGGATGGTGTTGATGACACGGTTAATGCTGACCGTGTCCAGTTCGTGGAACACGGGCAGGATCAGCGTGCTGTCAGTAAGCCGCTCGGTGTGCTGCAGCCTTGCGTTGCCTGTGTCGCGCCAGCGGTAAGCCGGTTGCCGGTGCGCCGCCATGACGCCTCGCGTGGCTGAGATGCCGGAGTCAGCCAGCCGGGAGAGCAGTCCTTCGCGGCCGGCGGCAAACCCCGGCTGGACCTCAACCCAGAAGGACTGGAAGTTAGTGGTGCCGTAGGGCGGGTCCGCCACGAACCGCAGGCCTTTCAGGCCGGCCAGCCCGGCCACATACGACGCCGCGATTTCCCGACGCCGGGCCACCATCTGGGCGAGCCGCCGCAGCTGCACAATTCCGACCGCAGCCTGCATATCTGTCATCAGGTAGTTGAAACCGACTTCGAGATGGAGCCGTGGCGGTGACTGCACCGAGTCCTGCCGGTCCGTCGGGGGCAGGCCCTTGGAATGCTCGCGCAGGGTCCGGGCCCGCGCCGCCCAATCCGCCCGGTGCGTGGTGAGCATCCCGCCTTCACCCGTGGTGACGACTTTGTCCGAGTGAAAAGACCAGACGGTCAGGTCAGCCCCGCTGCCCACGGGACGGCCCTTGTAGAGTGAACCCACCGCGCAGGCGGCATCTTCGATCACGGTGATTTCGTGCCGGTCGCAGAGTTCCCGGATGGGGTCCAGGTCCACGGGCACTCCGCCCTGGTCCACCACAATGACGGCGCGGGTATCCAGGGTCAGCGCCGCGTGGATGGTCTCGGCTGTGGCGTTGCCACTGGCCGGGTCCACGTCGCAGAACACCGGTCGTGCCCCGACGTAAGTCACAGCGTTGGCGGTGGCGACGAAGGACAGGGATGGCACTACCACGTCGTCGCCCGGACCAATTCCGGCAACCACCAGCGCGAGGTGCAGCGCGGCTGTACAGCTAGATGTTGCGACGGCATGACGGACCTCCTGCGAGGCACTGAAGCCAGCCTCGAACTCCTTGACCTTGGGCCCCTGCCCAATCGAACCGGACGCGACCACCTCGGCAAGTGCTTTGGCCTCCTCGTCACCGAGCCATGGTTTCGTGATGCTGATCCGGGCAAGGACGGTCTCCGCAGTCATAGGGCACCTACTTTTCTTGTCGCGGCGGTCTCACGTGTTTGCAAAATCTAGTCCTAAGATGGCGGTTTTCACGGGGAAATCCGGGGCTATGTGGGTGGGGCGAACGAACAGTGTGGAAACTGCGGGGCCGTTTAGGTGCAGTTAAAGAAATGGAAGGACGTATTGCTCCCGGATGGCGGCTGACTTCCCGGTGGCTATGGCGGAGAGTTGCGCGCGGGATTCGATACCAAGCTTCCGATAGATGGCGGTGAGGCGAACTTCAACCGTCCGTACGGACACGAACAGGCTGGCGGCAATTTCCTTGTTCCGCATGCCGCGGGCCACCATTTGGGCAAGGGCGCGTTCGTGGTCGGCGAGTATCAGCATCGCTGGGTTGGCAGGCCCGCGGGCGGGCGCGATCTGATCGTCAAGTAGGAGCGAATCCACGTGCTGCGTCCACGCGTCGGCTCCGGCTTCGTCGAACAGGACCTTCGCTCGCAACAGGCCATCCCGGGCATCCCGCAGCCGCCCAACGGCGCTTAGCCGTTCTGCGTAGCATAGAAGGGTCCTGGCGCGCTCAAGCAGTGAAGCGTGGGAGTTTTCGCAGTCCAGTGCGACGTTGAAAAGGCGCAGCGACTCCTGACCGTCGGCCAGCATGGCGCGGCTGCGCGCCGCAGCAATCAGGAGCCAGGGGGATATCAGCCCTGCAGAGCGGCTCTCCAGACGTTGAAAGGCGTGGGTGGCTTCGCGGTGCCGCCCCAGCCGAACTAGGACCTCCACGAGGTCCGCATCGCAGCGGAGCAGCGTGGGATTGGCGAACCTCAGGCCGATCTCCGCGGCACGGGACAACTGGGCGCAGGACTCGGCCAGGTTGCCGCGCATCAGCGCGAAATGACCCTGGCAGGCAGCCAACTGGGCAGTGATGGCCGGATGGCTTTCTTCCCCGGCGAAATGCAGGGCCTCGGCCGCATAGGCCTGGGCAAGTACTTCATCGCCCAGGGAGTGAGCCCGCCACACCCGGAAAATGTGGCGCATCCCCCGGTGGTATTTCGTTTCGGGTTCGGTGCCCTCCAGGCCGTCGATGAGCCGGACAGCTTTCCGTACAGTACCCGCACGGATCTCATTGTCCACTGCTAGGTACGCTGCGGTTTGTCGCCAATTAATGCAGTCCTCCTCGGCGGAGTGCCGGACTATCGCGAACACCTCCTGGGCCAATTCATAGTTCTCGGCGTAGCTGAGCGTGCGGCCCTCCACCAAAAGAGCCGCCGGGCCCCCGGCCGCCCCATGTTTGCGGTGGAAATGTTCCGTGTTGCCCTTGATCGCCTCGATGAGCAGAGTAGCGCTGTCTGCCACCGCGAGGCAGTCCTCGGAGGCGGCGTCCCAGAAGTCCCGCGCCCGTTGGAGCAGGCTGTGGGCATCGCCCACCTCCCAGCGTTCGGCGTAATAGAGTGAACCGGTGGCCAGCAGGGTGGCCGCGTAAGTGGGGTCATGCTGGCCGAATTCCTTCACCAGGCGCAGCACCATGCTGGACCGGACGGCCGCTCCCTGCATGAACTGGATTTCGAAGGCTAGCCCGGCCAGCCGCAGGATCAGGGCCGGGTTGCGGGTCTCGCGCTGTGCCCAGTCCAGATATCGCTTGGCATAGACGAACTCCCCCCTCTTGAACAGGAGCTCGGCCACGGTGGTCAACCGCTCCGCCGTCTCCGCCTCGCAGGGTCTAATGGTGAGCGCGCGCTCGATGTACTCCACGGCAAAGGACACCTCCCCGCCGCGGATCATGTCAACCGCAAAGCGGAGGAGGTCAAACGGGGTCTGGCGCCCAAGCGCGCTGAAACTCAGGTGCCATCGGCGGGCATAAGGGTCGGCAGTACCGGCTGCCTCTGCCAGCGCGCAATGGCTGGCGTTCCGGAGGGCCGGTGACACGGTGGCGAAGACATAGCCCCGCAGCAGCTGGTCGACGATCTGCACGTGTGGACCGGACCGGTTGACCAGACTCTTGGTCCGGAGCTCATCCAGCCCTGTCCACGCCTCACGCGCAACCTTTTCCAAGGTTGCGATGTCGCTCCGGCAGGACAGGGACATCAGCTCCAGCACCTGCCGGGCGGGTAGCGTCAGGGACCCTACTATCGCGGTGTACTCGGCTTCAAAGCGGCCTTCGCAGGGCAAAGGAATGGGAAGCGTGTATTTCCCATCAGACTGGCGTTCCAGCAGGCAGGTGTAAAGCTCGACCGCGGCGAGCGGGTTGCCCTTGGTTGCCGCGGCTACCGCATGGACCGCCGTCGTTGCAGTCTGCCGCGCCGGGATCGACTCCAGTATCCGGACCGTGTCGTTGTAGTTCAGTGCATTCAGATGGAGGGCAGGGAGGCCGCCGAACGGGCTGTCCGGCGCTTCATCGCGCACGCTGATGAACAGTGCAATGTCCGTTCCGGCCAAGCGGCGGGAAAGGAAACCCAAGACCGCCTGGCTGTTGGGATCCAGTTGGTCCGCATCATCGACGACAATGACGGTCCGCGCGGACGAGCGCTGATGAAATCCATTAAGGAGCATGGTGGAAACGGCGGGAACATCGAGCGCGCCGGCTGAATCCCGCAAAAGTTCGTCCGCGAACCGGCTCAGGATGGGATCGTCGATGCCGTTCAGCAATGCTGTGAGGCCCGAAAATGGCCAGTCTGACTCCGAGGGACTTGCCCGCAGAAAAACGGTCCGGCAGTCGGAGAGGCGCGGAATCTCGGAGAGAAGCGCTGACTTGCCGAGACCCCGCCTGCCCACAATTGTCAGGGAGGATTCCTTCGACGTCCGGATGACGGACAGGATCCGGTCCAACTCCTTGTTCCGGCCTATTAATGACATCTGGTCCCCATCCATCGAAGAAGGAGACCTGTTTTGTTGCCTGGCAGTCCACATACAACTATGCCCGTACAGCCATCTGCATGACCGTGCGGGCAAGCTACCTGGCCGCATCTTTACGTCCAGATCGGTACCCAGCCGATGGATGCAAATATAGCTGCGATCCCAATGCGGCACCAGAGAATTATCGGGGATCAAGTACTCGTCTTTTTGACCGCTATTGGGCGTCTTCTACTTGTTTCGGGGCTCAGCGCGGCGCAGGGTTGACAGGATCCGCCGCCCAGGTTTACCGCCTGGTGGGTTTTCCACATAGCCGCACCCCGGCCTCCGTGCCGGAACGACGGTCGCCTAGCCTAGAGTCAAGCGCGAATCGCCTATCCGGTCCAAATGCACTAAGATATTGAAGTCTGTGCTGCGCCCTGCCTCCGTTCTGTTGGCCGGGCATTGCACGGCATCGCAAATGAACCTCCTGTTACGGAAATGCCGTAACCGCTTAGCCCAAAGGAGGTGGGTTCACATATGCGTCCTTACGAATTGATGGTAATCATCGACCCCGAGGTCGAAGAGCGTACCGTTGAGCCGTCGCTTCAGAAGTTCCTGAACGTCATCACCAACGATGGTGGAACCATCGAAAAGGTTGACATCTGGGGCCGTCGTCGACTGGCTTACGAAATCAAGAAGAAGTCCGAAGGTATCTACGCTGTGGTGAACTTCACCGCCAAGCCGGACACCGCCAAGGAACTTGACCGCCAACTGTCTCTTAACGAGACCATCATGCGCACCAAGATCACCCGCCCCGAAGAGCAGAAGGTTGTTGCTGAGTAATTTCAGCCCCAATTTTCATTCTTCACCCCGCAGGATCGAATTCTTCACCCAGGATCGAACAAGGAGGCAGTAGATGGCAGGCGAGACCACCATTACGGTCATCGGTAACCTCACCAATGACCCGGAATTGCGGTTCACACCGTCAGGTTCGGCAGTAGCGAACTTCACCATCGCTTCCACCCCACGCACCTTTGACCGCCAGTCCAATGAGTGGAAGGACGGGGAAACCCTGTTCCTCCGCGCAGCGGTATGGCGTGAAGCAGCCGAGAACGTCGCCGAGTCCCTCACCAAGGGCATGCGCGTGATCGTTTCCGGCCGTTTGAAGAGCCGTTCCTACGAAACAAAAGAAGGCGAAAAGCGCACCGTTATCGAGCTCGAAGTCGATGAAATCGGCCCGAGCCTGCGCTATGCCAATGCCAAGGTCAACCGCACCCAGCGCTCCGGCGGACAGGGTGGACAGGGTGGCTTCGGCGGCGGCAACAGCGGCGGTGGCTTCGGAGGAGGCAACTCTGGTGGAAACCAGGGCGGCAACTCCGGTGGCGGCTTCGGCGGCGGCAACCAGCAGGCTGCACAGGAGGATCCCTGGGCAACGCCCGGTGTCTCCAATGCAGGCGGCTGGGGCAACGGCCCCGATTCCGAGCCTCCCTTCTAACCACCAAAAATAAGGCCCGACGCCGGGACCGCCGAAGGTGCCGCAAGGCACCTGACGCGACTGCCGCCGTCGGACCACCACCATCCCGTGGATCAACATCCACGGGCTCCATAGAATAGGAGCTCCACGATGGCTAAGGCTGAACTCCGTAAGCCCAAACCAAAGTCCAACCCCTTGAAGGCCGCTGACATCACTGTCATCGACTACAAGGACGTAGCATTGCTGCGCAAGTTCATCTCCGACCGCGGAAAGATCCGCGCCCGTCGCGTCACTGGCGTCACGGTCCAGGAACAGCGCAAGATCGCCCAGGCAATCAAGAACGCCCGCGAAGTTGCACTGCTGCCCTACTCCGGCGCTGGCCGCGGCTAAGGAAGGGACTGACTAACATGGCAAAGCTCATTCTGACCCACGAAGTAACCGGTCTCGGTGCCGCTGGCGACGTTGTCGAGGTCAAGGACGGTTACGCACGTAACTACCTGCTGCCCCGCAACTTCGCCCTGACCTGGTCGAAGGGTGGCGAGAAGCAGGTTGAGTCCATCAAGGCTGCCCGCGCCGCCCGCGAGCACGCTTCCCTGGAAGATGCTCAGAAGCAGGCCGCTGCACTCTCCGCCAAGCCGGTCAAGCTCGTCGTCAAGGCTGGCGAGACCGGACGCCTGTTCGGCACCGTCAAGCAGGCCGACGTGGCCGATGCTGTTGAGGCCGCTGGCCTTGGCAAAATCGACAAGCGCAAGGTTGAACTGCCGGCACACATCAAGTCGGTTGGTTCCTACCAGGCCAACGTCCGCCTCCACGCTGACGTTGCCGCTGTGATCGAACTCGACGTAGTAGCAGGTAAGTAGTCTTCACGGCTATCCAGTCCTGAACTGCACGAAAAACCCCCGTTGCCGGACTCCGGCGGCGGGGGTTTTTCTGTGCCTTCCCCCTATGCAACGCGGGGTCACTTATTGCCCAAAAAGTGCCTCCGGAGGGGCATCAAGTGACCCCGCGTTGCTGTGTGTGGGGGTTGGGATGTCAGGGGCTGTGGAGGACCGTGGTCACGTGCCGGTAGCCGGCCCTGATCAATTCGGCCAACACGTCCTCGTCGACGTCCTCCAGCCTGTTCACGTACAGGCAGCCCGCGCCGGTCTTGTGCTTTCCGAGCCGGGGCAGCAGGTCCGCGGCCTCGGGTCCGTACGTCAGCCCATACAGTGAGAGGCTTGCCTTCCGGGGTGAAAAGCCCACTGCCACGGCGTCCCCCTCCCGGCCGCTCTTGTATTTATAGTGGTACTGCCCAAAGCCCACGATGGTGGGGCCCCACATCTCTGGTTCTTCACCGGTGATTTCCCTCATCAACTCCAGCAGTCGGAAGCCGTCCCGGTGCCGGACCGGATGCTCCACTGCCGCCAGGAATTCCTCCACTGACGCGCCGGTCGCCTGGGTCTTGTTTTCAGCCATGACGGAAGTCTGGCAGAGCCCGGGCCGCTTGTCAGCGGCGCCGCTCCGGGTGATAGCCTGCGGCGGTGAGACACAACCCTGGCCCCGCCCGCCGCCGTCGTCCGTTCACCCAGGTGGACGTGTTCACCGACGAACCCTACCGGGGCAACCCCCTTGCGGTAGTAGTCGATGCGGGAGGCCTCAGCACTGAGCAGATGCAGCAGTTTGCCAACTGGACCAACCTCTCCGAGACCGCCTTCCTCCTGCCGCCCACGCATCCCGGGGCTGACTACCGCGTCCGCATCTTCACGGCCCACGAGGAGTTCCCTTTCGCGGGCCATCCCACATTGGGATCGGCGCACGCATGGCTGGAGGCCGGCGGCGTTCCCAAGCAGGAAGGCGTTCTGGTCCAGGAATGCGGGGCCGGGCTTGTCCCGGTAATGCGCGACGAGGAGCTGCTGGCGTTCGCGGCGCCGCCCCTCACGCGCTCCGGGCCGGTCGCTGAGGAGGACATGGCGCGGATCGCTGCGGGCCTGCGCTTGCCCCGTCACGAACTTGTGGATGCCTCCTGGCTGGTCAACGGCCCCGAGTGGATCGGTGTGCTTCTGGAGTCCGCCGGGCACGTGCTCGGCATCCAGCCGGATTTCGCCGCCCTGGAAGACCTCAAAGTAGGTGTGATCGGCCGGCACGGCGCAGAAGCTGGACCCGACTTCGAAGTGCGGACATTCATTCCGGGCGACGCCGCAGCCGAGGAGCCCGTCACGGGCAGCTTCAACGCCGGCGCGGCGCAGTGGCTGATCGGCGGTGGCCGTGCGCCGGTGTCGTACACGGCTGCGCAAGGTACCGTGCTGGGCCGGGCGGGGCGTGTCCACGTAAACGCTGTCGGCGGCGACGTCTGGGTGGGAGGCCGTTCAACCACGTGCATCAGCGGAACTGTGGTGCTTTAGTGCCGCTGGAATAAACCCGCTGGAATAAACGCGGGATGCCGCCGGTTACCGTAGTACATGCAAACACATGTAGTGTAGTTAGTATCGAACCTGAGGAGTCCATGGTGGAGACCCGCCGCATCACTGTATTGTCCGCTGGCCTGGGCGTGCCGTCCTCGAGCAGGCTGCTCGCTGACCAGCTGGCTGCCGCCACAGAGCACCAGTTGGCGGACGCCGGCTACCAGGTGGCCGTGGACGTAGTTGAGCTCCGGGACCTCGCGGTGGACATCGCCAACAACTTTGTCACCGGCTACGCAGCTCCGCGTCTGGCAGAGGTTATCGCCGGCGTAGAGGCAACCGACGGCATCATCGCTGTCAGCCCGGTGTTCAGTGCGTCCTACAGCGGCCTGTTCAAATCCTTTATCGACGTCCTGGACCCCAAGTCCCTTGAAGGCAAAGCCGTCCTGCTGGGCGCCACCGGTGGCACGGACCGCCACCAGATGGTCCTCGAATACGCCATGCGTCCACTGTTCAGCTACCTGCGTACCCGGATGGCCGCGACGGCCGTTTTTGCCGGCCCCCAGGATTGGGGAAACGCCGACGACGGCGCCTTGCCCCTTTCGGACCGCGTGGAGCGGGCAGCGGCAGAGTTCGCCGGGCTCCTGAAGGGCGCGCAGCCTGGCCGGAAACCGGCCGTGGCGGAGTCGCTGCCGTTTGAGCAGCTCCTGGCGGGCATCTCCGGCGGACGGTAGCGGCTGGCTCCCCGGCGCCACAGGTTCGGGGTGGGCGAACTAACTGTTGCCGCCAGTCGTTGACCGGGACATGAAATGTCCTGTGGATTCTATTGACCTGATCATGAGCGAACGCAGCGGCGTGGAGATCGACTACTGCCCGCAGTGCCGTGGCGTCTGGCTGGACCGCGGCGAGCTGGACAAGATCATCGACCGCGTCAACGAGGCTACGGGCGGCAACGGTCCGACGCCACCCCGCCCGGCAGCCGCGTCTCCCGCTCCGGTTCCGCCTCCGCTGTATCCGAACTTTGAACCGCGCCGCGAGCAGCCGCGGTTTGAGCAGCCGCGCTACGACGACCGGAAGTACGGCAAGCAGGGCTACGACCGCGACCACGACCGCCGGCGGCCAAAGAAGAAGGAGGGCTGGCTTGGCGACCTGTTCGACTTCTAGTCGTCGAGGAGCGCGATGAACTCGCGGGCCTGCTTGAGGGAAATATCTGAGTGCTTGGTCAGGGCAGTGGCCGCGGCCTCCGTGTCACCACTGCGGGCCAACGTGCGGATCCGTCCGTAGATCTCATCGTTGAGCATGTTGCTGCTGACCTCACGCGTAACGTCGCCCTTGCTGGCAATGGCACGGTAGCGGTACGGGAACCGCTGGGGCGTATCGTCGTCGTCGGGCTCCGTTTCTGCCGCTCCGGGTTCCGGGCTCCGATAGGGCTGCGGGTGGGCGGCAAGCGCCCCCACGGCGTCCCGGGAGGCGCGCAGGCCGTCCCCCGTGGACTCGTAGTAGAACTTGATGGCAGCCATCGCCTGCCCCTGGGCAATCAACGCATACAACTTGCGGTGCTGGTCTTCGCTGAGCTTGCCGGCGACCAGGCGGGCCAGCTCGGCTGAGTCCGGCGCCGGGGCGCTTCTGGCCTGGCGGGCCGAAGCCTGACGTTTGCCGAACGCGCGGGCTGCCAGTGCTACGCCGGCGGCCACGACCGCAAGGATAATGACGGGGATCACGAGCGATTCCATTTCTAAAGCCGATCTATGTACTTCTTGGCGGTGGCCAGGTCTGTATGGGTTGCTTGGCGCAGGAGCTTGATGGCCTGGATCTTGTGCCCGTCGCGCGCCATCATCTGCAGCTGCATGGCAAGCTGTGGATCCAGCTGCCCGCCAGGGAGTGCCGACAAACTATAGGGGCCGGTCCCCGGCCCGGACTGTGCACGCCGTGCCGCGCGGGCGTGGTCTTCCTGCTGGGACTGCTGCTGCTCGTTCTGGCTCGGACGCGTATTGGCTTCGAGGCGTGCGCGCACCGCCGTAGCCACCCGTACCTGCTCTGCGTAGTGCTCGGCGGAGCGCCTGGCGAGGTCCTGCTGGTATTTTTCGGCATCCGAGGTCCCGGAATCGCGCGGCCTCAGAGCTGTTGCGAGCGTCCATAGAACTGCCACCAGGATTCCGGCCGGCAATAGCACCATCAGTATGTCGCCCATGCTTAGAGCTTATGCCAGATGGCCGTTATCCACAGCACATTCCTCATGTTGCATACAGCCCCGCCGCCGCGTCGTCAAAACCGGGCCGTCGCGTGTGAGGTTCATCATCAAGGCAGCATGGATTGGCCCGGCAGAGCCCTTAACCCGCCCTCGTATCAACAGAGCCGCCCTGCAAGCTGTGGATGAAGGTTCCCGAAAAGAATATTTAGTCCACATCCCGATGGGAACGTTTCCGCAGGTCAACCCCGCAAACGAAACCAAAGTTTTTTTATATCCACAGGGTCATGCACAGGCTGTGCACAAGCTATGCCGCGTAGTGCACAGGTTATCCACAGGCCGCCGGGGTTGCTGGCTTGGAGGCTGGCGCGGTGACGGCTACCGTTGCGGGATACCTGTTTTTGGGGAGCGAGGGAACGCCGCCGCCGACAGGCGGGACCACCCCGACGGCCCAGGCCTCGGCTCTGGACATACCTTCTGTGGATAACCTGTGGATTGTGGGGATAACTCCTGCGCGCGCCGCGCTGGTCCCATTGAGGCCGGACGGTCCTGGCTGTCAGTGGCCACTGGTAGACCTGAGGGTACGCCGCTCTGTGGAAACTCCGCGGGACGGTTCCCGCCAGGATAAATGGCTTACCGCCGCATCAGCGGCACAACGGAGGACGGCAGCTTTGTCAGTAACGCACCTGGACTCGATCGAGGGTACCCGCGGTTCGGAAGCCAGCCGTAAGCCTCCCCAGGACATTCCGGCGGAGCAGTCTGTACTCGGCGGCATGATGTTGTCCAAGGATGCCATCGCCGACGTTGTGGAAATCCTCCGTGGCCAGGACTTTTACCGGCCCGCACACGAGACCATTTATGAGGCGATCATCGACCTCTACGGCCGCGGTGAGCCCGCGGACGCCGTGACCGTCTCGGATGAACTGACCAAGCGGGCGGAAATCAACAGGATCGGCGGGCCTGCCTACCTGCATGAGCTCATCCAGACTGTCCCAACGGCCGCCAACGCCGGGTACTACGCCGAGATCGTGGCCGAGCGCGCGGTCCTGCGCCGCCTGGTCAACGCAGGCACCAAAATCGTCCAGCTGGGCTACGGCTCGGATGGTGAAGTCGAGGATCTGGTCAACCAGGCGCAGGCCGAGGTCTACGCCGTGGCCGAGCGGCGGACCGCGGAGGACTATGTGGTCCTCAAGGACGTCATGGAATCCACGGTGGACGAGATCGAAGCCTCGGGACACCGCGGCGAAGGCATGACCGGGGTGCCCACGGGATTTTATGAGCTGGATGAGCTCACCCACGGCCTCCACCCGGGCCAGATGATCGTCATTGCCGCCCGCCCCGCCGTCGGCAAATCCACTTTCGCCCTGGACTTTGCCCGGTCAGCAGCGATCAAGAACAACCTGGCCACGGTGATGTTCTCGCTCGAAATGGGCCGGAATGAAATCGCCATGCGTCTCCTGTCCGCCGAAGCAACCATCGGCCTCCAGGACCTCCGCAAGGGCACCATCAAGGACGAGCAATGGTCCAAGATCGCCACCACCATGGGCCGGATGAATGATGCCCCGCTCTTCATTGACGACAGCCCCAACATGTCGCTGATGGAGATCAGGGCAAAATGCCGCCGCCTCAAGCAGCAGCATGACCTTAAGCTGGTGATCCTGGACTACCTCCAGCTCATGAGCTCCGGCAAGAAGGTGGAATCACGCCAGCAGGAAGTCTCCGAGTTCTCCCGCGCGCTTAAGCTTCTGGCCAAGGAGCTCCAGGTCCCGGTCATCGCCCTTTCGCAGCTGAACCGTGGCTCCGAACAGCGCCAGGACAAGCGGCCCATGGTCTCTGACCTCCGCGAGTCCGGTTCCATCGAGCAGGATGCCGACATGGTGATCCTGCTGCACCGCGAAGACGTTTATGACAAGGAGTCACCGCGTGCCGGTGAGGCTGACATCCTGATCGCCAAGCACCGTAACGGACCCACGAAGGACATTGTGGTTGCCTTCCAGGGCCACTATTCGCGTTTTGCCAACATGGCCGCCGACGCTGGAGGCGGCGGCTTCTAAGCGGCCCACCCCGGGAGGAGCCGGCCGGCTCAGCCCTGCTGCAGCAGGTGGTTGGGCAGCCGGTTCCCCGGTGCCGTCCCGCGGATCTCGAGCAGTTCGCGGGCATGGGCGTGCAGGCGTTTGTCCTCTTCCGAGACCGGCACCCAGTGGGGGATGGACACCGAGTTGCCGTTCGCGTCGCGCGCCACCATCACGGTCAGGCAATAGGTGGTGAGGTTCAGTTCCCCGCCCTTGGGGTCGCCGGAGCGGACGTGTACCGCGATGTGCATGCCTTTCGTCCCCGTGTAGACCAGTCTGGCTTCCACTTCCACCACGTGGCCGATCAGCAGCGGCCGGTAGAAGCGCACGCCGCCGGAGAACACCGCCACGGTGTCCTTCCCGCAGTAGCGCGAGGCGCAGACATAGGCAGCTTCGTCGATCCACTTCATCACGATTCCGCCGTGGACCTTCCCGCCCCAGTTGACGTCGGTGGGCGCGGCCATGAACCGAAGCGTCACGCGTTCGGCCGTTCCGGCGTCGGTATATTCCTGGGCGTTCATGGCTTCGACGATCTGTTCACGGATCTTGATCCGCGCCAGGGCGTGGTCCCGCTCCTCGATCTCAGCGGCTGTCACCGGTTCGAACTGCTTGACGGGGATCGGCTTGCCGTCGTCGCCAACCGCCACGAAGATCACCATGCACTGGCTGCGCATCGTGGCCGGCCCGCCCTTGGGATCGCCGGAAGAGACCACAGTGCGGATGTGCATGGAGGAACGGCCCGTGTAGACGATGGTGGCTTCAACCTCCACCATGTCGCCGCTGTTCACCGGGTCAGCGAAGTGGATGTTGCCCACGTAGGCCGTGACGCAGTAGGACTTGGCCCAGCCCACCGCCGCGGCGTAAGCGGCCTTGTCCACCCACTCAAGCACCGTCCCTGCATCCACCGAACCGCTGTGGCCCACGTCCATGGGTGCGGCCAGGAAGCGGAGGGTTACGGAATTGGCCGCGGTCTCAGTCATGCTGCGATCTTACTGACGGCTGCGGTTACTTTGCGGTAGAGGCGATTTGCTACGCTAATGATAATCACTATCATTAAGCCATGCAGACAACTTCCCATCAGTCCGGCCCCCGGGCCAATCGCTCCCCTCTCCTCACGCCGGCACTCCTGGCCGTATCCGCTCTGGTCCTGGCGGGCTGCGGCACCGGCGGCGCAGGCTCCGCGGTGGGCCAGGGGTCCGCTGCTGCCACCAGCGGTGGAAATGAGACCAGGCCGGAGGCCAAGGAGGCCCCCGGCCCCACGCCGCGCCTTGTCTTGACCCACGATCAAGGTCTGTCCGTGCTGGACGCCAAGACGCTCGAATCCGTGGCGGAGCTGCCCATGGATGGCTTCAACAGACTGAACCCCGCCGGCGACGGCCGCCATGTGCTGGTGTCGGGCGGGGACGCATTCCACGTCCTCGATGCGGGCGTGTGGACGGAGGCGCACGGCGACCACGGGCACTCCTACGCCGCCGCGCCCCGGCTCACGGACCGGGCCTTCGCCGCCAACAAGGCCGGCCATGTGGTCACCCATGCGGACACAACGGTCCTTTTCAGTGACGGCTCGGGCACGGCCGAGATTTTTGACCCTGCCACGCTGGCGGGCGCTCTCGCAACGGGACTACCTCCCACGAGCACCTACACCGCTCCGGAAGCCCACCATGGCGTGGCCATCGGGCTGGAGGGTGGGAAGCTGCTGGTCACGCTGGGCAACGAGGAGGGCCACTCCGGCATGGCGCTGCTGGGCGCGCCGGATGCTGGGGGTGGACAGGACCGCCGGGAGCTTCTGCGGAACGAGGCATGCCCCGGCGTGCATGGCGAAGCGGTGGCAGGGGAGGCGACGGTGGTGGTGGGCTGCGAGGACGGCATGCTGATCTACCGCGACGGAGCCTTCACCAAGGTGCCCAGTCCCGATCCATACGGCCGGATGGGGAACCAAGCCGGAACTGCGGCCTCGCCGGTGATCCTCGGCGACTACAAGGTGGACCGGGATGCCGAACTTGAGCGGCCCACCAGGATTTCGCTGGTCAACACGGACACCGGCAAGCTGAAGCTGGTGGCCCTCGGGGTCAGTTATTCCTTCAGGTCCCTGGGGCGGGGCCCGGCAGGTGAGGCCCTGGTGCTCGGGACTGACGGGGCGCTGCACGTGATTGATCCGCTTACGGGGGAGGTCACCGCGGATATCCCGGTGGTGGGTGCGTGGGAGGAGCCCGAAGTGTGGCAGGATCCCCGCCCGGCATTGTTTGTCCTTGGCTCGAAGGCTTACATTACCGAGCCGGCCACGTCGAGCATTCATGCTGTGGACCTGAAGACGGGCAAGGTGGTCAAGAGTGCTGAACTGGCGCACGCGCCGAATGAAATGAGCGGAGTCGTGGGCTGACCGTTCCACGGGAAACGCTGTTAAGCGCGACGACGGTTGGGCACCAAGGTGCCCACCCGTCGTCGTTCTTGGTGAAGCTAAGCCGTTAGGCCAGGACTGCCAGTTTGTTGTTCATGCGGCCGAACAGCGCGCGGTCCACGGAAATGCGTCCGGCGCCGGTGAGGGCGAGGGCCAGGGCTGCCGCGCCGAGGAGGAGGACGAGTTCGTACCCGCCCTTGTCGGCGAAGACGCCTGCGGCGGCGTGCACCATGAAGAGGGCGCCGATCATGTTCACGGCCAGCAGGGCAGCGACAACGCGGGTGAGTACGCCCAGGATGAGGGCGATGCCACCGGCAAGCTCAAGGCCGGCGACGAGGGGTGCAGTGAGGTTGGCTGCTGGTACGCCCATCTGGGCGAACGCTGCCTGCGTGCCGGCGATGGTCCACTCGTTGAACTTCTGCCAGCCGTGGGCAGCAAAGAGGAAGCCGAGGGCGACGCGCAAGATGGTCAGGGCGGATGTGGTGAGGCGTGACTGGTTCATATTTCGAGTGTCCCGGATGGTTTGTTGAAGTGTCAACTAATTTGTGGGTTTTGTGTCCTTTGTCATGGCGCGGGGCGTCACGGAAGCCCGGCCGGGACGCCGGTGAAGCCCGCTAGGCTGGCTTTGTGCCCAACCAATCCGCCCCCGCCGTGGAACGTCCCGCCAGCCACGCCCGGGAGATCCTGCGGCTGGCCGTCCCTGCCTTTGGCGCGCTGATCGCCGAACCACTGTTCCTGCTGGCGGACTCTGCCATCGTGGGCCATTTGGGCGTTGCCCAGCTCGCAGGAGTGGGGCTAGCCTCCGCGGTGCTGCACACCGCCGTCGGCCTGATGGTATTCCTTGCCTATTCCACAACTCCGGCGGTGGCCCGCGCTATGGGCCACGGCCAGTTGGGAAAGGCACTCGCCGCCGGGCGCGACGGCGTCTGGCTGGCACTCCTGCTGGGAACCGTCCTTGCGGCGGCGGGGTTCTTCGCGGCTGAACCGCTGGTAACCCTGATGGGTGCGGAGGGCGATGTGCACGCCTTTGCCGTGGACTACCTGCGCTGGTCAATGCCCGGGCTGGTGGCCATGTTGCTGATTTTCGCCGGCACGGGTGTCCTCCGCGGTCTGCAGGACACCAGGACGCCGCTGGTGGTGGCGTCCGCCGGTTTTGCCCTGAATATTGTCCTTAATCTGTGGCTGGTTTACGGCCTGGGCTTGTCCGTGGCCGGCTCGGCGATCGGCACCAGCGTGGCGCAATGGGCCATGGCTGCCGTCTATCTGGTGATGGTCCAGCGGAATGCGGCGCGCCACGGCGTCAGCCTCCTGCCCAGTTGGGCCGGTATCAGGGCGATGACCCGCGTCGGTTCGTGGCTGATGCTCCGCACGCTGAGCCTGCGCATCGCCATCCTGGCCACGGTCTTTGTGGTCACCGGCCAGGGCGCCGTGAATCTCGCGGCGCACCAGCTGGCCATGACCATCTTTTCCTTCCTCGCTTTTGCCCTGGATGCCCTCGCCATCGCTGCGCAGGCACTGATCGGCAAGGAACTGGGGGCCTCCAACCCCGCCAAGGCTCGGCATCTCACCCGGACGATGATCCGCTGGGGTGCCGGATTCGGTGTTGTTACCGGGATCCTGCTGGCCGTGGCTGCACCCTGGGCAGGGGCGCTGTTCACGTCCGACGCCGCCGTCCAGTCGGTTCTGATGTACGCCCTGTGGATCCTGGCGGCGGGCCAGCCCATCGCCGGATACGTCTTTGTTTTGGATGGGGTGCTGATCGGAGCCGGCGACGCCAAGTACTTGGCGCTGGCGGGGGTGGCAAACCTCGCCGTCTACGCCCCGCTGCTGGTGGCGGTGGCAGCCTCCGGGGTTTCCGCGGCTGCCGGGCTGGTGTGGCTGTGGGCCGCATTTGCCTTGGCCTACATGACCGCCCGCGCCGTGACCCTGGGACTCCGCGCGCGGTCGGACCGCTGGATGGTGCTGGGTTCGCCATAGGACCCGCGGCCACTAAACTGGACCGGTGAACCCACCACTGACACCTGCAGACACAGCTGCCGGCACCGCCCAGCAGGCTGACCTGTGGAAGCCCGTCCTGCTCCGTGCCCTGGCTGCACTGGTCTTCGGGGCCGTGACGATCTTCTGGCCCGGGCCGTCCCTGGCGGTCATGGGCTGGTCCGGGGGACTGTACCTGCTGGCTACGGGCCTTCTGCTGCTCTGGGCAATCCCGAAGGCTGGCTTTGCCCGGGACGGCATGCCGGGCAAGATTCTCTCCGCGGCCGGGGCGGCGCTCACCGGTGCAGGCGCCGCGTTGGCCCTGCTGCACGGTGACAGGGTCTTCGGCATCGTCGCGGCCCTGGGTCTCGCCGTCGCAGGAGCGGTGGAGCTCTACTGCGGAATCCAGTACCGGGGCCGGCACGTGCTGGCCCGCGACTGGCTGGCGTCAGGCATCATCGGCCTCGGCACCGCGGCCACCCTTCCCTTTTTCATCAGCCTCGGAGCCCATGCCCTGCTCGGCGTCGCCGGCGGCGGGGCCATCATCTCCGGCGTGCTGTGGGTCCTGTCCGGGCTCACGTTGAGGCACGATGCCCGGACTGCCTCCCCGAAGCCGTAAACTAGAAGCAAACGTTTCTACCCGGTGTAGAAAACCCTGCGGGACAACCGCACACATACGAACCAGCGGGCCATAGCGGCGTGGCTGTAGGAGAGGAAATATCGTGGCAGACCAGAAACCAGGCAAACCGCGCAAGCTGCGGACCTCGGTGAAAGGGCCGCTGATGTTCTCCGCGTTCTGGGCCGTACTCACCTTCGTTTCAGTACTCATTTTCGCCTCGGGCGGCAGCTCCCACGAGCCGCGGTTCGATCTTGCGTTCACCGGCGCCGGCATCGCGTTCATTGTCACGCTGGTTATTGCGGCCATGCTTTCCATGAGCCATAAGGAAAACGCCGAGCACCTGGGCAAGGGCTCCGGGGTCAACCTCAGCTCGGCCAAAAAGTCATCGCATGGGTTCGGCGGCCACGGCCAAGGCCAGCAGGGCGGCACTTCCGGGGCGCCTGACGCTGACGGACCAAGCCACTCCTAGCTCGCCGGCGCCCCCACGCGCGCCAGGCCTGGTGAGGCGGAGGCCTCCATCTAGCGCACCGCAGCCTGCCTCGCTCGGTAGGCGGCGACATGCGCGCGGTTTGCGCAGTTTCCGGTATCGCAATACCTTTTCGACCGGTTGCGGCTGAGGTCCAGGAGTACCGCATCGCAGTCCTCCGCCTCGCAGACCAACAGCCGGTCCATCTCTTTGCTTCGGATGACGTCCACCAGGGCCATGGCAGCCTCAGTGCTCATCCGGTCTGCCAGGGGCGCTTCCATGGTGGTGGCGTGCAGATGCCAGTCCCACCCGTCATGCTTCATCAGCTGGGGGAGGGCATTCGCCTCCCGCAGCAGCCCGTTAACAGCGGCCACCGCAGTGTCCTCATCGACGGTCCACAGCGCCGCCAGCCGGCTGCGCAGCTCATGGACGCTGGCCAATTCCGCCGCATCCCGCGTACGGGAGCCGCTGAACCGCTCCTTTTCAAGGAAGAGATCCAGCTCCGCCTCGGTGGCTAACGTTTCCCGTCCGTTCGCGGCCGTGTTGATCAGGTTGACCACCGTGCGCAGGGCAATCTCAGTGTCAGGGGCAAAAACCATCTTGACTCCTTACTCGGTCGGGGCGTAATGTCAGGACCATAACCCCACTTTACTCCTGACAGGAGGCGACGGTGTCTGCCGCCCTCAACCCCGCACCTGCGCGGGAACTCCTTGGCTCCGGCCTGGGTATCGCATTGTTCTCGTCGGCCGTCTTCGGACTGTCCGGCTCTTTCGCGAAGGCACTCCTGGAGAGCGGCTGGTCTCCCGGCGCGGCTGTGACGGCCCGGCTGACCGGCGCCGCGCTGATCCTTGCCATCCCGGCCATCCTGGCATTGCGGGGACGGTGGCACCAGCTGCGGGACAACTGGGTCACCATCGGCCTTTTTGGCCTGATCGGCGTGGCCGCGTGCCAACTTTTCTACTTCAACGCGGTGGAGCGGCTCTCCGTGGGGGTTGCCCTGTTGCTTGAGTACCTCGCCCCGGTGCTCATTGTGCTGTGGCTGTGGGCCGCCAGCCGCAAACGCCCAAGGGTGTCGACTTTCGGCGGAACGGTGCTGTCCCTCGCCGGCCTGGTCCTGGTACTCGACCTCACCGGCAGCGTCAAAATTGACGGCGTCGGGGTCCTCTGGGGATTGGCCGCCGCGGTGTGCCTGGCCATTTATTTCTTCATCACGGCCAAGGAAAACGATTCACTGCCGCCCATCGTCCTGGCGTCAGCCGGACTGATGGTGGGTGCGGCCGTCATGTGGATTGCCGCAGCCACGGGACTGCTTCCCATGGCCTTCAGTACCGCGGACACCCGGCTCGGGCCCTGGATTGCGCCCTGGTGGGTTGCCCTGGGCGGCCTGGTGATCCTGGCGACTGTCCTGGCCTACGTGTCAGGCATCATGGCTGCCCGCGCGCTCGGCTCCAAAGTTGCGTCCTTCGTCTCGCTGACTGAGGTGCTGTTCGCCGTGATCTGGGCATGGCTGCTTCTGGGTGAACTTCCCGGCGTCATCCAGCTTTTGGGCGGATTGCTCATTGTTGGCGGCGTGGTCCTGGTGCGGCTGGATGAGCTACGCCCCGGTGCCGTGGTTTCCACCGGGGAGCCTGCACCGCTGGATCACGCGAACGACGTCGAACCCGTCCCCTAAGCGCCGACGCCCTTAAACGCGCGAGGGCCCGGACACTCTGTGGTGTCCGGGCCCTCCGTCAAGGTGGTGGCTAGCGTGAAGCCTGGTCCTGCTCGTTGGCGTTCTGGGTTGCCTTCGTGCCGGCATCCTTCAGCGCCTGGATGACCTGGTTCAGAGCACTGGTGTGCGTGCTGCTCCACTCGCTGCGGAAGAGCTTTGCGTCCGGGCCTTCCCACGTGGTGCTGTCCAGCATGCGGGAAAGGTTAATCCGCTGCTGCTCGATTTCCGAAGCACCGGACTGCAGCCTCGTGCCAAGAGTCCTGAGCTGCTCTACATCTGCGCCCCAAATAGCCATCAGTTTCTCCTCATATGTCATTGGATCCGATCCAGATCGGCATCCCCAGCGGCCCCCGGCTCATCCGGAAGATCCATTACCTAGAACCTATCCCGGCCCCCAAACAGTGTCGATGGGCACGCCTGCCCATGCGCAATATCGGTGGTTGGGCTTGTCGAAACCTGGATCCCGACAAGCTCGATCACTGCAGGGCAGGGGTCGATTCCAGGCGTTCCAGAGCCTAGCATGGCGGTATGTGCCGGAATATCCGAACCCTCCACAACTACGAACCGCACGCTACCTCCGAGGAGGTGCACGCCGCCGCCCTGCAGTACGTCCGCAAGATCAGCGGCAGCACCAAGCCGTCCAAGGCCAACGAGGACGCCTTCGAAGCGGCAGTGCACGAGATCGCCCACATCACGCAGCACCTGCTGGATTCGCTGGTGACGCACGCACCCGCCAAGGACCGAGAAGAAGAGGCTGCCAAGGCCAAGGCCCGGGCAGCCGTCCGCTTCGGCACCGCCTGAGCGGGGCGTCCCTAGCCGGTTGGGCCCGGCGCAGACTCTTTGCCGAAGCTGCGCAGCCGCAGTGAGTTGGCCACCACCAGGACTGAACTCGCCGCCATCGCGGCACCGGCGATCATCGGGTTCAGAAGGCCCAAGGCGGCCACCGGAACGCCGATGGCGTTGTAGAAGAACGCCCAGAACAGATTGGTTTTGATGGTGGCCAGCGTCCGCCGCGAGAGTTCGATGGCCTGGGCCACCTGGCCGAGGTCATCGCCCATCACGGTGAGGTCCGCCGCTTCAATGGCCACATCCGTGCCTGACCCCATCGCGATGCCCAGATCAGCCTGGGCCAGCGCGGCGGCGTCGTTAACGCCGTCGCCGGCCATGGCCACCGTGGCACCGCCGGCCTGGAGCTTCCTCACGGCCTCGACTTTTCCGGCCGGCAGTACGCCTGCGTAAACATCACCGGGGGAGATCCCGACGGCGGTGGCCACTTGCCTTGCCACTGCGGCGTTGTCACCGGTCAGCAGGATGGGCCGCAGTCCCAGCTTCTTGAGCCGCGCGATTGCTGCCGCGGAGCCCGGCTTGACGGTGTCCCGGAGACTGATGATCCCGGCAGGTGAACCGTCCACGGCCACCCAGATTGCCGTGGCACCGGTCGCCTCCGCGGCGGCCAGCGTCTCCTGCTGCGCTGGGGAAATGCTGACGCCGTTTTCGCTGAGCCAGCCGCTGCGGCCTGCGAGGACAACGCGCCCGTCCACGGTTCCGGCCACTCCGCCGCCCGGCGCTGAACGGAAGTGCTCGACGGCGGGAAGCCGTCCGCCGTCGTCGTACCCGGTTTGTCCCGGCAGGGCTGCTGCCGCGATGGCGTGGGCGATCGGGTGCTCCGAGGCGGCCTCTACAGCGCCCGCCAGCCGCAGCACGTCCCGGCTCTGGTGACCGTCAAAAGCCAGGGTGTCGTCCACGGCGAGCTTTCCGCTGGTGACGGTGCCGGTTTTGTCGAGCAGGATGGTGTCCACGGTGCGGGTGTCCTCGAGCACCTGCGGGCCTTTGATCAGGATGCCCAGCTGGGCTCCCCGTCCGGTTCCGGTGAGCAGGCCCACCGGGGTGGCAAGCCCCAGCGCGCAGGGGCAGGCAATGACCAGGACCGTGACGGCGGCGGTGAACCCGGCCCGAAGCTCGGCTGGATCAATCACCGGGCCGCTGAGGAAAAGCCAGAGACCAAAGGTGAGCACCGCTATGGCAAGGACGATCGGAACAAAAACGGCGCTGATCCGGTCGGCGAGGCGCGCGATAGGGGCCTTGCCGGTCTGCGCCTGCGATACCAGCCGGGCCATCTGGGCCAGCGTGGTTTCAGAACCCACCCTTGTTGCCCGGACCAGCAGGCGGCCGGAAGTATTGATCGTCGCGCCGGTGACCTTGCTCTCCGGGCCCACCTCTACCGGGACGGACTCGCCGGTCAGCAGCGAAGCGTCCACGGCGGAGCTCCCGTCGATCACCACGCCGTCGGTGGCGATCTTCTCGCCGGGGCGGACTACCACGACGTCTCCCACCCGAAGCTGCCCGGCAGGGACCTTTCGCTCGGAACCGTTGTCCAGGATGGTGGCGTCCTTGGCGCCCAGGTTCAGCAGCGCCTTGAGCGCGTCGCCGGCCTTCTGCTTGGCGTTCGCCTCCAGGAACCGGCCCAGCAAAAGAAAAGTAGTGACCACGGCGGCGACTTCAAAGTACAGGCCGCCGGATTCCATTCCTTCCATGGCCGGATGCTCGGTCATGCGGGGGTCGAGGGCCAGTTGCCAGACACTAAAAAAGTAGGCGGCGGCGACGCCGATGGAGACGAGCGTGTCCATCGTGGAGGCAAGATGGCGCGCATTGATGGCCGCAGCACGGTGGAAGGGCCATGCCGCCCAGCTGACCACCGGAAGGGCCAGCAGCCCGGCCACCCAGCCCCAGTTGGCGAACTGCAGCGCCGGGACCATCGAGATCAGGAACACGGGAACCGTCAGGACTGCGGCCACGATGAGCCGCGGCCTCAGTTGGGCGGCGGCGGGGCCATGGGCCATGTGGTCACCTTGCGCACCGCCGTCGCGTGCCGTGTGGTCTCCATGTGCGAGGCCCTCAACACCGTGGGCCATGTGGTCACCAACCTCGGCGCCACCGGCGACATTCTCTGCATGCTCGCTCATTCTTCGCTTAGACGCATGCTGCCGCATGTCCCCGGCGTCGCCGCTGTGCCCGTCTCCCAGAGGGTCGTGCTGACCTTGGCCGTGATCGGCGTGTGTGTGCTCGTGCGCGTCGTGAGTGTGGGTGGGGGACTGGCGGACTGTTGCCCTGTAGCCCGTGGCGTTGACTGTGTCCACGATCTGCTGGTCGGTGATGCCGGCCGGGACGGTGACGTGGGCGGACTCCAGCGGGAGATTCACCGAGGCTTCCACGCCGTCGAGCTTGCCGAGTTTCCGCTCCACGCGGTTCACGCAGGAGGCGCAGGTCATGCCCTCGATGTCCAGTTCAACCACCCGGCTGGCCGCCTGGTTCAGTAAGTGTTCGGTGCTCATGGGGGATCCCCCGATCTGTACTCGTTTAAGCGTTGTTGGCTACAACCAGGTAGCCGGCCTCGGCCACTGCTTCACCGATCTCGGCCGGCGACAACTCCTGGCTGGACGTGATGGTGACGGTTGAGATGCCCCCGGCGTTGAGGTCGACGTCCACCTCTTCGACCCCGGCAAGCGACTCAATTTCTTCACTGACGGAGGAAATGCAGTGACCGCAGGTCATGCCGGACACGCTGACGGTGGTGGTGATGGTGCTCATGGGTGGCTCCTTGGGGAGGGTCGGCGAATGGCCGGTTGGTGGATGCTGTTGAAGGCGTTACCTGGCGGCGTCAGCGCAGGAGGCGGCCGATGGCCTCCGCCGCCTCCTTGACCTTGACGTCGATGGCTTCCGCCCGAAGGTCAGGATCAGGTTCTGCGGCAGCGCCTACCACGCAGTGTCCGATGTGCTCTTCCACAAGTCCAAGGCTTACGGCGTGAAGGGCCTTGGTGACTGCGGAGACCTGGGTCAGGATGTCGATGCAGTACTTGTCTTCGTCCACCATCCGGGCGATCCCCCGGACCTGGCCCTCGATCCGCTTGAGCCTGCGCAGATAGGCGTCCTTGTTGGCGGTGTAGCCGTGCAGCGGGGCGGGGGCGGCGCCTGCGCGGTTGGCAACGGTTGCTTGTGGAGATTCCATGATCTCAACATATACCCCATGGGGGTATCGCGCAAGTACCCCCTAGGGGTATCAAAGGGGCTGATTTTGACCACAAAAAAGCTCCGGAGTGCGTTATTGGGGGATACGCACTCCGGAGCAGTCTTTGGGCAGAATCTCCCCGGCCCGCGGCCGGATCTCTCTGCATGAATTAGCTTACTTGCCAGTATGGCTGTCCGCCACCACCTCGAATAACTACTTTCGCTTTATTATCCCGAGGCTGTCTCGGGCCCCTCCTGGGCGGGGGCGGGACCTACTCGCGGTCCTGGTGCGCCGGCCTCCGGTAGGGGACCACCAGCACGGGCCGGCTTTGGTGATGGGTCAGCCACAGACCCACCGAACCGTTGAGCATTTCGGAGAGCCGGTGCGACAGGCCCCGCTCTGACGTGCCCACGATGATCATGGGGACGTTGCTTTCCGCGGCGAGCCGGGCGAGTGCACGGGCAGGGTCCCCCGCCAGGGTGCGCAGCGTCCATTCCACGGGCACGCCTCCGGTGCCGGCATTGGCCACGGTACTTTCGATGACCGCCTTGAGGTCGGTGGTCACCGCGCGGACGTCCTCGTCATCCTGGCCCGGGTGCAGCGACAGGCGATGCGCGGACCTGCCCGGATCCCATTCCACCAGATAGCTGGCCTCGTCAACGTAGGCGCACAGCAAAGGCGCCGACAGCCTGGCCGCGAGGTTTGCTGCCGTAGTCAGCACCTCCGGATGCTGATTGGGCAGCACGCCCACCAGGAGAGGGGGCGGGCCACTGAACCGTTCGGGAGTCATAACCCCATTTTGTGCCCGACGGCGGTCGTTGAACAGGCCCAGAGGGGGCGGATCGGGCGGACTACGCGACGGCTGGCGATGCCGAGACCACCACGTTCTTCCCCCACGGATCTTCGGTGTAGCAGCTGATGAGCACAACACGGCTGGGCACCATGTCCCAGATGGGGCTGTCCTTCAGACCGGCCTTGAGGTAGGTAGTGACACTGTCCACGCGGTAACGGATGCTGCCCGTTGCCGTGACCACATTGAACTCGTCGCCTTTGGCCGCGGCGGAGCTGAGGTGGTTGAAGGGCGCGTCCCGGTCTTCCCAGCTGTGCCCAATGATGTAGGTGGTGTTGCCCGAGCCGTTGCCCGGAACTCCGAACGGCGTCAGCCAGTACCCGTCCATGGTGGATGGCGGCACCACGGTGCGGCTGGCCGCCGCAGAGGCATCCGGTTCGAGTGGGTGGACCGCGGTGTCGATCGCTGCCGCCGGGTAGAGGATGCGCAGCGGCGCGGATGCATCCGGGAGAACCGGCCCGGGGGCGGCGGCAACTGGAGTTGGGGTGGCTGCGGACGTCCCGGAGGAGGCCACAGCTGGCTGTCCCGTGCGGGACAGTGGCCACGGAATGGACGACGGCGGGCCAACGGACAGTGCCGGCCCTCCCGCGGCGTGCACGCTGGCAGTTCCTGGGTTGCCGGTGTCCAACTCGTGGAGCAGCGGACCGCCGAAGGTGAGCGAAAGGAAACCCAGGACGCCGCACACAAGGATGGCGAGGTCTCCCCGGTTCCACCCCCGAACCCGGCTCCACCCGGGCCCGGGCAGGACGCGACCGGGGGCGCCATGCCTGCCTGACTGCTTTGCCATGATGCCCCCTTGCCAGTGCAGATGTTCAGGTGCAGAAGATTGAGAGAGTGCTGAGGGCGTCCTGCCAGGCCTGGCAGGACGCCCTCAGTGGAGTCGTCGGAAGCGCTGGTGGCGTCAGCCCGCCGTCGGCGATTCCGTACGGGACTTGCGCCGCACCGCAACCACGGCGCCCGCACCCAGCAGGACGCCCAGTCCGGCCAGCCAGGTGGTGCTGTCCCCGGTTCCGCCAACGGACGTTTGCGCGTTGAAGCCTTCGTTAGTGCCTCGGCTGACGGCCGCTGCCGGCGCCTGGGCAACTGCGCCCTGAGGAGCGGCGACCTGGCCTGCAGGCGTCTGCGCGGCCGGGGTGAGCTTGACCGGGGTCTTAATAACCACGGTCGGTTGTTCCTCCTCGGCGGTCGGCTCTTCGTCGTCCACGGACGGCTGTTCTTCGCCGGGTTCCTCTTCGCCTGGCTCCTCGTCCACGGGTGGCTGTTCCTCGCCGGGTTCCTCTTCCGCCGGCGGCTCTTCCTCGGCCGGCGGTTCCTCTTCAACCGGTGGAGTCACGGCAAGGCACGGCAGCTCAGGATTCGCGCCCGTAGGCCAGTTCATGCCGTTGGGCAGCAGGTCATTGGGCGGGATGACATCTTGCAGATGAATAGTGTGGCCATTGGGTGCACCCAGCGCGTGAATGTCCACGCTGATTGGTTGCCCGTCGTGACAGATGGTGACGTCGTTGGCCGCGTACGCCGGGGCCGTAACGCTGAGCAATGCCAGCCCTGCGACCCCCAAAATTGGTAAGGCTCGTTTCATGGTGTTCTCCCCAGTTGTTTGAAACGGACCATGACGAGGGGACGTAGCAGTTTCCTTATGCCCCAGCAGCACGGTCAGCTTGCTTGTTATTTCAGGCTAGGGCTGGCGGCAGGTGCAGGTCGTGAGTAGGGGGTACTCGTCTTTTGCAACCGCTGACCTGCGGCGATACCTGTTTCTACGCGGAAACGGAACGCGCTCCCGGAATTGGACACCCGGGTTGCGATTTCAATGCCTTGGTCCGGGCCCTAGGCGGAGCTCACACCGGTGGCGTGGCTCCGGTATCCCGCACCCTTGAACGGAGACTTGCCCGCGCCTAACGTTGAGTCATACGAAAGATGGGTGACGGGCATGGAAATCTACATGTGGTGGCTGGACCTGGACCTGGATAGCAAGGAATGGCTGCGGGAGAACCTCCGTGCGGCGGAACTGCCGCTGAAGGTGTTGCAGGGCATTGCCGAGGCAGGCGGACCGCACCCCGAGACGCCCGTTGCGGTCCTCACGGAGGCGGACTGGGATTTCATCGAGACCCAGTCCGAATTTGTCGACTGAGCCGTCGGCGCCCCCGTCGGCTTAGCCCCACATAGCCGAACAAACCGTTGCGGCCCCCCGGCCGTGGTGGTTGCATGGGGTGCATGGCAACCGCAGAGAGTTTTGTCCTGGCAATCGGGACCAAAAAAGGCCTTTGGCTGGCTACGAGCCAGGACCGGCAGTATTGGTCCTTCTCAGGCCCGCACTTCCTCATGAGCGAAATACCCAGTATCGGCATAGACACCCGGGATGGCCGGACGCGGATCATGGTGGGCGTCAGATCCGAGCATTGGGGTCCCACGGTGGCGCACTCGGATGATCTGGGAGCCACCTGGACCGAACCCGAAAAGGGGGCCATTACTTTTCCCGAAGACACGGGCGCGGCGGTGGAACGGATCTGGCAGATCTACCCGGACGCAGAGTCGCGGCCAGGCGTGGTCTGGGCAGGGGCCGAGCCGATCTCCGTCTGGAAATCGACCGACGGCGGCGAGCACTTCGAGCTCAACCGCGGACTCTGGGACCATCCCCACCGCAGCGAATGGGGCGCGGGCTACGGCGGGGCGGCCGCCCACTCCATCGTGGTCAATCCCGCGGGGGACAACGTCCACATCGCCATGAGCACTGGGGGCGTGTACCGCTCGCTCGACGGCGGAACCTCCTGGGAGCCCCGGAACAAGGGGATCTCGGCCTACTTCATGCCGGATCCCAACCCCGAGTTCGGCCAGTGCGTGCACAAGATCGCGGCGGATGCCACCGTCGAAGGCCGCCTGTACGCGCAGAACCACCACGGCGTCTACCGCACGGACGATAACGGCGAGAACTGGAACTCCATCGCCGAAGGCCTCCCGGCGGACTTTGGCTTTGTGATGCTCACCCACCCCCGCCGGGAGGGGACTGCCTGGGTTGTCCCGCTGGTGGCCGACAGCGAGCGGAACCCGCCGGAGGGCAAACTTGCCGTGCACCGCACGGACGACGCCGGGGCCACCTGGAAGCGGCTTGACTCCGGGCTGCCCTCGGGCGAATACAACAGCGTGCTGCGCGACGCCGCGTCCGTCGATTCCGCTGAACCGGCGGGCGTCTACTTCGGAACACGCGGCGGCACGGTCTACGCCAGTGCTGACGAAGGCGAGACGTTTGCGGAGGTGGTTTCGCACCTTCCGGACGTCCTGTGTGTCAGGGCAGCCGTGATCTCTGATGAGTTGCTGCCGGTTCCGGAAACGGCAGCAGCCCACAGTGCCTGACATCAGTGTGGTGCTCCCCAGCGTCCTGCAGCCGCTGGCCGGCGGGCAGTCCATTCTGACTGCGCCCGCCGAAGGGCCTTTGACGGTGGGGAAGCTGCTCGAAACTGTGACCGGGGATTACCCGGTGCTGGCGCGGCGCCTGCGGGACGAAACCGGGGCACTTCGCCGCTACGTGAATATTTACGTGAACGGCGACGAAGTGCGGCGTCTCCAGGGCCTGGAAACTGAGGTGGCTGCCGGTCAGGAGGTGCTGGTTATCCAGTCAGTGGCCGGCGGCTAGCCTCAGGCGACCCGCCACACGCTGCATTCGTCCGTGTTGATGGCCTTCCGAGAGCCGGTGTGGTGGTCCATGATCCACACAACGCCGATGCCGGGGGCTGTTTCCTGGACGCTTCCGCGGCGGATGACCACGTCGTCGTAGTTCGGGCCCACTGACAGGCGGGCTTCGATTTCGTCGCCGCGGTGGAGCTGGTCCAGGGCACGGATTCGGGTTACATGGGCTTTGGCTTCCTTCAACATGGCGGGGGCCTCCTGGCTGGAGCTGATGCCTGCACTTGCCGGCTATTCCAGTGTGGCGGCGCTTTGTTGCAGGCTGGTTTCCTGACGGTTAGGGCCCGGTTAGTTCTCTGCGCCGGGCCGGTTTCGGCCGCCAGCAACTCTTCGGCGAGTGGATGCCTAAGGTGGTGGCATGGAGTTCGCAGAGGGAATCTGGACCGGAGTGCTGGCCGCGGCGGCAGTGGCGCCGCTGGCGACATTCGGGGTGGTCCTGGTGGCCTATCTGACCTACCGGCAGAAAGCGCACGCGGATAAGCGGGACCAGTGGTGGAAGCGCGCCCAGTGGGGCATCGACTCCGCCCTGAACGACGCCGATCCGCAGCGGCGGCTGGCTGGCATCAAAGTCCTGGTCCAGCTCATTGGCAGCGATCTGGCCACGCCGGAGGACGCTGACCTGATGAGCGCACTGGCAGTGGGGATCCAGGACCAGGAGTTGGGCCGGCCCCCGCGTGAGGCCCGGACAACCGGGGTGCGTGCCGATGGACCGCCTGGCACCCGTCACGAAGTGCGGCTTGATTCACGGGACCAGACAGTGGTTGTGGACTCCGCGGCGGCGGCCCGTATTCTCCGCGAGGCCGAGAAACTCATCGCAGTTCCGCGGCCTATGGCATGACTGCGCCCCCGCCGGGAGAAGAGCGCGCCCGCGCCGGGACGGCAAGCGATGATGAGGCTGCAATGACGGGCCCTGGGCGAATGACGGGCCCTGGGCGTCAACCCATCACGGCGCCAGCCGATCACCCGGCTGCTGCACCCGGAACCACCGGTACCCGTAGCGGCCCAGCTCAACCGTGAAGCCGCCGTCGGGCTCCAGCGGCACGTTGCCGCCGTCGAGGACATCCAGCAGCAAGGCCCCCTTGTAGGCCCGCGTCGGCCCGTCCTCGGGTGCCACAGTCCCGGTGACCTTTGCCTTTGCGGTGCCGAAGTTGTGCAGCAGCACCATGGTGCCTCCGTCCGAGGTGCAACTGTGGGCAAACACCGCGGGTTCGGGCTGGTCGATCAGCGCGAATTCGCCCCAGCCCAGCTCAGGGGATTCGCGGTAGCGCTGGATCAGAGTGGCCATGAAGTTCCAGAGGGACTCCGGGTCCCGTTTGGCCGCGGCGGCGTTCACGTGGTCCGGGCCGAATTCGCCCCGGACCAGCGGGGCCACCAGGTCGGAAACCTTTGCGTCGGAGAAGCCACCGTTTTTTGTGTTGTTCCACTGCATGGGGGTGCGCACGGCTGACCGGCTTTTTTGCCGCAGGTCCTCTCCCATGCCGATTTCCTCGCCATAGAAAAGGACAGGGGTGCCGGGGAGGGAGAACATCAGCGAGTACACCATCCGGATCCTTTCGGCGTCACCGCCGAGCATCGGCGGGATCCGGCGGCGGAGTCCGCGGCCGTAGACCTGCATGTTCTTGTCGGGACCAAAAGCGGCGAAGACCTCTTCGCGCTCGGCGTCGTTGAGCTTGTCCAGGGTGAGTTCGTCATGGTTGCGGACAAACATGGCCCACTGGTTGTCGGGATGCAGCGGCGGGCGGCTCTTCAGGTTTTCCGCCAAGGGACGCGCATCATGGCGGGCGAGGGCAAGATACAGGTGCTGCATGGTCATGAAGTCGAACTGCATATTCAGCTCGTTGCCCTCTTGGCCGCCGAAGTACTCCAACTGCTCCTTGTAGGGCAGGTTCACCTCGCCCAGCATCACCGCACTGCCGTTTCGCCGGCTCAGGAAGCTGCGGAGCGCGCTGAGGTACTCGTGCGGGTCGAGGTTCGCGGCCTCGTCCTTGGGCTGGCCGCGGGTTTCGAGGAAGAAAGGCACAGCGTCCAGCCGGAAGCCGTCCAGTCCCAGTTCGAGCCAGAGGCCCATGGCCTTGGCGATTTCGTTCCGGACCTTGGGATTGGTCACGTTCAGGTCCGGCTGGTGCTCAGCGAACATGTGCAGGTACCACTCGCCGGTGGCCTCGTCTTTGGTCCACAGCGAGGTCTGCTCGCCCGGGAACACCACTTCCGAGGACGTGTCCGGGGGAGTGTCTGCCCGCCAGACGTAGTAGTCACGGTAGGGGTTGTCCTTCGACTTGATTGCTTCCAGGAACCACGGATGCTGGTTGGAGGTGTGGTTAACCACGAAGTCGGCGATCACCCGCATGCCGCGGTCCTTGGCGCTGCGGATGAATTCCACCAGGTCCCCCATGGTGCCCAGCCGGGGATCCACGGTGAAGAAATCCGTCACGTCGTAGCCATCGTCGCGGTCCGGGGAGGGGTAGAACGGCATCAGCCAGATGCACGTCACGCCCAGCGCTGCGAGGTAGTCCACACGCTGGGTGAGGCCGGCGAAATCACCGGTGCCGTCGCCGTCGTCATCGAAGAAAGTCTCCACGTCCAGGCAGTAGATGACGGCATTCTTCCACCAGAGGTCAGAGGTTTCGGCGATCCTCACGGCGTGGCCTCCACCCGTGACTGGGCCGCTGGAGGTTGGGCCCCTGCTGCCGGAACGGGCGCCCGGCGCAGCTGAGGCAGCACCTCAGCCGCGAATGCGTCGATGAACGGGGCCTGGTGCTGCCCCACAAAGTGCAGGTACAGCTCGTCGAACCCCAGCGCGACGTAGCCGGCCAGCCACTCGGCGTGCCGGTCCAGGCTGGCGGAGATGTTCACCGACTTCCGGACCTGCTCCTCGCCGATGTGGCCGCTGACGCCGTCGAAATGGGCGGCGGTGGGCAGGTCCCACGGGACGGGAGGAGCGAACGTGTTCGTCCGCCACTGGTCCAGCGCAAAGGCTAGGGCATCCTCTTCCCGCGGCGCCCACGACAGGTGCACCTGCAGGACCGCTTTGCCCTGTCCGCCATTGTCCCGGTAGGCGGCGAGCATGTGCTTCAGCTTCTCCGGCGGCTGGTTCACCGTGACCAGGCCGTCCGCCCAGTCCGCGGCCCGGCGGGCCGTCTCCACGCTGATGGCCGGGGCGATCAGCGGCGGGGGAGGCTCCGGAACATCCCAGATCCGGGCCTGTTCCACGGTCACCAGCCCGTGATGGGTCACCTCCTCGCCGCGGTGCAGGCGGCGGATGATGTCCACGCACTCCTCAAGCCGCTGCTGGCGGGTCTCCTTGGGCGGCCAGGCATCCCCGGTGACATGCTCGTTCATGTTTTCGCCGCTGCCGGGCGCAATCCAGAACCGCCCCGGAAACATGGCTCCCAGGGTTGCCGAAGCGTGGGCGATCATGGCGGGATGGTAGCGCTGGC
This sequence comes from Pseudarthrobacter sulfonivorans, assembly GCF_031454915.1. GTDB lineage: Bacteria > Actinomycetota > Actinomycetes > Actinomycetales > Micrococcaceae > Arthrobacter > Arthrobacter sulfonivorans_C. The sequence goes on from NZ_JAVDRS010000008.1 coordinate 122,564, forward strand.
CCGGCGCCGTCACCACCCCGAAACGAAGGCCGGTGGTGGCCAGTGCGGCCCCCAGCCAGGACCACGCAAAGCCGGAATGACCCTGCCGGGCCGACCACGGCTCGATGTGGTCGGAGCACATGGCGGCATCAAAGCCTGCCTGCTCCGCATACTGGACGTCCTTGAGCAGCTGTCCGGGACTGATCTGTTCATGGGAGGCATGGAAGCCGAGAGTGACCATCGTTAAGGTCTACAGGGCCGCCGCGTTCCGTGTCGAGGCTTCCAACTGGGCGTTTGCGGATCCGGGCCTACCGCCGCCGTGCCTCCCGGGCAAGAATGGGGCCTATGAAACTTCCCGTGATGCCGCCCGTTTCGCCCATGCTCGCCAAGGCTGTCAGCGGAATGCCCGGCGGCGCCCTGAGCTATGAGCCGAAGTGGGACGGTTTCCGGTCCATCATCTTCCGCGATGGGGACGAACTGGAGATCGGCAGCCGCAACGAGAAACCCATGACCCGGTACTTCCCGGAGCTGGTGGAAGCCCTCAAGGAGAACCTGCCCCCGCGCTGTGTCCTGGACGGCGAGATCATCCTGGTGGGCCAGTCGGGGGACCGGCTGGACTTCGACGCCCTGCAGCAGCGCATCCATCCGGCGGTCAGCCGGGTGAAGCTCCTGGCGGAGCAGACCCCGGCGTCGTTTGTGGCTTTCGACCTGCTGGCGCTGGGCGATGAGGACTACACAGGCCGGCCCTTTTCAGAACGACGGACCGCACTGGAAGAGGCGCTCGCCGGCAGCAAGGCACCCGTCCACCTCACGGCCGCCACGCTGGACAAAAACACCGCCGAGCAGTGGTTCCGGCAGTTCGAGGGCGCAGGACTGGACGGGATCGTGGCCAAACCGCTGGAAGGCAGCTACCAGCCGGACAAGCGGGTGATGTTGAAGGTCAAGCACGAGCGGACGGCCGACTGCGTGGTTGCCGGTTACCGGGTGCACAAGAGCGGGCCCGACGCCATCGGCTCGCTGCTGCTGGGTTTGTACAAGGACGACGGCGGCCTGGCAAGTGTGGGCGTGATCGGCGCCTTCCCGATGAAGCGCCGGCTGGAACTGTTTGAACAGCTCCAGCCGCTGGTCACGGACTTCGACGGCCACCCGTGGGCCTGGGCAAAACAGGCGGAAGGCGAACGGACCCCACGCAACTCCGAGGGCAGCCGGTGGAGCGCCGGCAAGGACCTGTCCTTTGTGCCGCTGCGCCCGGAACTCGTGGTTGAAGTCAGGTATGACCACATGGAGGGTGAGCGCTTCCGGCACACTGCCCAGTTCTCACGCTGGCGGCCGGACCGGGATCCCGAATCGTGCACGTACGCCCAGCTGGAGGAACCAGTTAACTTCGACCTGGCCTCGGTGCTTGAGACTGGCCGGCCGTAGCCGTTGGTATGCCCTGACCGGGCGCGCGGGGCGCACGGGGCAGTTCCGTCGCGTCCAGCACGGTCCACAGCCCGTCCGCCCGGCACGGGATCGAAGCTTCAACGAGCGCCTGGCTGTGCGGGTGCGTGGGTGCTGCGAAGAAGTCCTTGGTTTCCGCCACCTCGATCACTCGGCCCTGGAGCAGGACCGCAACCCTGTCGCACATGTACCGCACCACGTCCATGTCATGTGAGATGACGATCAGGGACAGGTTGTGTTCCCGCTGCAGCCGCAGCAGCAGGTTCAGGATGGTCCGCTGCGTGAGGGCATCCAGTGCCGAGGTGGCTTCGTCGCAGATCAGTATTTGCGGCTCCAACAGGAGGGCGCGGGCGATGGTGGCGCGCTGGAGCTGGCCGCCGGAGCATTGGCCCGGGCGCTTGTCCAGCAGCGCGGCGTCCAGTTCCACCTCGGCCATCACCGCGGCGGTCCGCTCGTCGCGCTGTTCCTGCGAAAGGGCACGATGTGAGCGAAGCGGGGCCTGCAGGCTGGCCCGCAGCGTCATCCGCGGGTCAAAGGCGCTGTGTGGTTCCTGGAACACCAGCTGGACGGCCGTGGCCGGGCGGGGGCCCGCTGCATCCAGCAGGCGGGTGATGGATCCTGTGCTGGCCGCCTCCAGGCCTACGATGGCCTTGGCCAGGGTGCTCTTGCCGGAGCCGGACTGGCCCAAGACACCGAGGATTTCCCCGCGTCGCAGGCTCAGCGATACATCCTGCAGGGCGGCGTGGCCGAGCTTTCGCCGGGACCCGAAGTGCTTGCCCACGCGGTCCAGAACCAGGACTTCCCGGTCCGTGGACGGCGGACGACGGCGGGACTCCGGCGCCAGGCGCGCGGCGGCCAGCAGCTCCCGTGCATAGTCTGTCCTGGGACGGGTCAGAAGCTCGCCGGCCGGGCCGGCCTCCACGATTCTTCCGGCGTTCATCACGAGCACGCGGTCGGCGAAGGCGGCCACCGAAGCGACGTTGTGGGTGATGTAGAGAATGCCCAGGCCGCGTTCCCGGCGCTCCCTGTCCAGTAACTGCAGGATCTGGCGCTCGAGCACTTTGTCCAGCGCCGACGTCGGCTCGTCCGCCAGCAGCATCCCGGGCCGCCCTGCCAGCGCAAGGGCCGTCATGGCGCGCTGGGCCATGCCGCCCGAGAGCTGGTGTGGATAGGCCCGGACTCCCTTGAGGGGGTCCGCGAAGCCCACCTCCTCGAGCAGCTCCAGCGCCTTGTTGCGTGCCTTCGAGCCACGCAGGCCGGCATGGAGCCGCAGCGGTTCCTTGAGGTGCTGTTCAATGGTCCGGTTCGGGTTGAACATGCGCTTGGGCTGCTGGAACAGCATCCCCAGCTGGCCGCCGCGCACGGTATTGAGCTCATTTTCGGATGCCTTGGTCAGATCCAGGCCCCCGAGCCGGATGGATCCGCCGGTGACGTCCAGGCTTGGCGGCAGGAGCTGGAGGCAGGACATCGCGGTCAGCGTCTTGCCGGAACCGGAACCGCCCACCAGGGCCACGAATTCCCCGGGGTCCACCGATAGGGAGACACCCGAGAGGATGGGACTGCCGTGAGTCCCGCCGTCGGGCGCCCTGTGACTTACCTCCAGGCCATCCAGGACCAACCCGTTGTTCCGTGTGCCGCCGCTCATTTTCCTGCCGCCTGCGGCATAAGCAGCGGCGCCGCGGCCATGTGGGCTGCCCGCTGGCCAATCAGGGTCACGCAGAGGGCCACGGTGAAGATGACCAGGCCGGGGGCAAGGATCCCCATCGGGGCGCGGTCCGCGAAAGGCTGGGCGGCTGCCAGCATGGAGCCCCAGTCCGATTGCGGCGGCTGGACGCCGAGGCCCAGGTAGGAGAGCGCGCCCACGCTGATGAGCAGGTGCCCGAAGCGGAGCGTGGCCTGCCCCAGGATCGGCGCTGCGAGGTGGGGCAGGACGTGCCGGAAGATGATGAACGACGGCGGGCAGCCCACCACGCGCGCTGCCTCCACAAAGCCCCGGGCTGAGACGTCGTAGGCCAGGGTCCTCGCGAGGCGGGCAAAGGGTGTCCACCCGGTGACCGTCAGTGCGAGCAGCAGCGGACCGAAGCCGGTGCCAAGCGCCGCCACGATGAACAGCGCCACCACCATTTCCGGCAGCGCAAGCAGCACATCGTTGGTACGGGTCAGGAATTCGTCCACCCAGCCCCGCCGCCTGGCACTGAGGATACCGATGCCTACGCCCAGCAGGCAGGTCAAAAGGGTGGCCAACGCGGCCACGGACATGGAGAACTGGCCGCCTTCAAGGATCCGGCTCAGGGTGTCCCGGCCCAGGTTGTCCGTGCCCAGCCAATGCGCCGCTGAGGGCGGCGCCAGCCGTTCCGCCAGGTTCTGCCCGGCGGGCGGGTAGGGCGAGATCCAGGGCGCCAGCAGCACTGCCAGCACAATGACGGCAAGCACAGCGGCTGCGATGGTGGTAACGGTAAACCGGCTACGCAAGGGTTCCTCCCACTGTGCGGCTGAGGAAACGGTGCATAAAGTCGGCCAGGGTGGTCACGCCGACAGCGAGGGCCACCACAACCACCACGCCGCCCTGGGCGAGGGGGATGTCGCTGTTGACGACGGCGTCGAAGAGCAGCCTGCCCATCCCGGGTACGGCGAAAATGACCTCCACAATGACCGATCCGCCCAGCAGGCCGGCGAACCACACCGCAAACAGGGTTGTGAGCGGCACGAGGCCGTTGGGTACCACATGCCGGAGGATGGCCTGGCCCTGGCTCAATCCCCTGGCGCGCGCCGCCGGCACGTGCTCCGCGGCGGCGGCATCGATGATGCCGGACCGCACGGCCGAGGTGAAGAAGCTGATGGGGCGCAGGGCCAGGGTCAGGGCCGGCAGGACCGCGGATGAGAGATCGTTCCAGCCGGCGGTCGGCAGCACGGACAGCTTCAGCGCGAACACCAGCACCAGCAGAGGGGCCACCCAGTATTCCGGCATGGCGATCAGGGCCTGGGTCACTGCCGTAATGCCCTTGTCTGCGGTGCTTCCCGGCCGCAGCCCGGCAATGATTCCCAAGGGAAGCGATACGGCCGCAGCCAAAACCAGGGACATGGTGACCAGGCTGAGCGTGACGGAAAGTGCCGGCAGCACTTGCTCCGCCACCGGGGTGCGGCTGACGAAGGACAGTCCCATGTCTCCGCTGAAGAAATCCCCCAGCCAGCGGAGGTACTGGACCGCCAGGGGGTCGTTCAGGCCCAGGCTCTCGGTGAGGCCCCGCACCGCGGCCTCGTCCACCGCGTCGCCGGCCACCCGGGACCGGATGATTTTCCGGACCGGATCCCCCGGCGTGAAGTACGGGATCAGGAAGACCGCAAACGAGGACACCACAACGGCGGCCACCAGGGTGGCCGTCCGTTTGGTGATGAACTGCAGCATATGCGGCGGGCTTCGGGGTTCTAGGAGCCGGACTTGGCCGTCTTCGCCGTCAGGACGTAGCGGGACAGCGGGTCCTGGACGTAGGAGAGGACGTTGGTGCCGATGGCGTCCGTTGCCTGTTCGTTGACAAGCCAGGCGTTGACCGCCTTGTCCTGGAGGATCTGGCCCGCCTCGGCGTAGAGCTTGTAACGCTCGGTGGTGTCCACAGTGGTGGCAGCCTGAGCGATGATCCTGTCGTACTCCGGGTCGCAGAAGTGGCTCAGGTTGTAGGTGCCCTTGCACGTGTAGTCGGCGGTGAGGAAGCCGATGGGGTCGGCGATGTCGATCAGCCGGTTCCGCTGGCTGAGCAGCATGTCGTAGTTCCCTGCCAGGACGTCCGGCTCCGCTGCCGCGTACTCCTTGGACTGGATGGTGACGGGGATGCCGATACTTTGGAGGTTTTCCTGCACGACCGCGGCAACGTCGGCGAATTCCGCCCGCTCCACGATGGCGATGATTTCCAGCGGACGGCCGGCGGTGTAGCCGGCGCCGGCGAGCAGTTTGCGGGCTTCCTCAAGGTCCTGCTGCTGTTTTTCCTGCTTTTCGCCTGCCCAGGGCTCGGATGGCGCAAACGGTCCCGCGGCCGGGAGGGCGGCACCTTCGTAGACGCTGGCAGCGAGGGCATCGAGGTCCAGGGCTTCCCGGATCGCCTTGCGGGTGTCAACGTTGTCCAGCGGTGCGCGGCCGTTGTTCATGTACAGCGTGGCAGTGCGGGGAGAATCGGCACCCAGGACGGTGACGCCGTCGTCCGCTTTCAACGCTGCAAGGCTGGCGACGGGGATGGACAGCGAGATGTCCGCTTCGCCGGTCTGGACCTGCGCGGCGCGGGTGGCGCCGTTGGTGATGAAGCGGATTTCGGCGCCGGCGAGCTGCACGTCCCCGCCCCAGTAATTCTCGTTGCGGTCCAGTGTCAGGGACTGCTTCGCCTTCTCGGAGACGGGAGTGAAGGGCCCGGTGCAGTGGCCGAACGGATCCACGCCCTCAGCCTTGTAGGCGGCCGGTGACAGGATGCCGGTGTTGACGCTGGCGAGCCGGTAGGGCACCAGCGGGTTTTCGGCAGGCGTGCTGACCCGGACGGTCTGGGCATCCACGGCGGCGACATTGCTGATCATGGTGCGGTTGAAAGCGCGGGCCGGAACTTTTGCGTCGAGCACGTGGTTCAGTGCCGACACCACGGATTCGGCGGTGAGTTCCGTTCCGTCCTGGAACTTGACGCCCGGCCTGATGCTGAAGTCCCAGTCAAGGGGTGAAGACTGCTTCCATTCGGTGGCGAGGGAGGGGACCACCTTGCCTGCGGCCTGGTCATAGCTGGTCAGCGTCTCAAGGCAGCCGGACAGGGAAAGGATGTAGGCCGCATCGGACTCCAGGGCCCAGTTGGCCACGGGCGCCCGGAAATTGTCCACCACGATCCGCTGGCTGGTGTCTGCCTTGGCGGTCGCCTGGCCGGGCTGTGTCTGGTTACCGCTGAAACCGCACCCCGACAGGGTGAGCGTCAGCGCTGCAGCGATGAGGGGGGAGAGCCGAAGGAAGGAACGCACACGAAACCGCCTTGCAGGGCTGCCTCAGGGGGGGCAGCGAAAAATGGGGACCACTTAGGGTAGCCTCACCTGTGCACGAACAAGAACTTCGTGTCATCCCGCTTCCCGTTCATGTCGGTTCAGGTCCGTTCGGGCGCGCCGCTGTGGAAGGGGCCACCTAGAGTTTTTGGAAGCCCCCTTGCGAACGGAATCCCAAGCTCGGCGCAGCCTTCCACGCCGTGGAGCCGGAATGAGGGTGGACGGCGCCGGCCGGACAAGCCGGGCGGGGGATGCGGATTTCGAACGCATTTACTCGTCGCGGGACCTTGGTCCGGCAGGGACAAGGAGAAGCCCGGCGCGTCCTGGGGACACGCCGGGCTTGGCCGGTGGGCAACCGGGCTGGAAGGGCCGGGTTGCCCGTCCCGGCCCGCGGGGGCCTACTTCAGGCCGAGCTGCCGGGTGGGGACCTTGAAGGTTTCCTTGGCCGTCAGGGCGGAGAAGGCGGCGATGCCGCAGATAACGGCGGTGAAGATGCTGATCTGGACCCAGCCGCCGGGCCTGATGCCGCCCATGGCTGCCACGATGGCGGGAGCAAAACCGGCCATCAGGAAGCCGAGCTGCGTGCCGATCGCCAGGCCGGAGAAGCGGACCTTGGTGCTGAACATCTCGGCGTAGAAGGACGGCCAGACCGCGTTGGAAGCGGCGTAGCCAAAGGAGAAGAACCCGATGGCGGCGAGGAACATCAGCGGAGTGCTGCCGGATTCCAGGCTGAGCAGGAACACCGGGGTGAGGACCGCGCTGGCCACGGCGCCGTAGATGAAGACCGGCTTGCGGCCAATCTTGTCGGCGAGCATGCCGAACAGCGGCTGGGTGCCGAGTGCCACCAGGTTGGCACCAACTACCAGCCACAGTGTGGTGGTGCCGTCCACTCCGGCGACGGTCTTGGCGTAGCTGATGGCCAGGGTGCCGAACACGGTGGATACTGCGGCGATGAACGCGCAGGCAATAACGCGGAGGACGTCACGCCAGTGTCCCTTGAGGAGATCGGCGACGGGGAGTTTGGCGATCTGGGCCGTCTTCTGGGCTTCCTCGAAGGCCGGGGGTTCGTGCAGCGTGCGGCGGATGAAGAACGCAACCATAACCACCACGGCGCTGAGCCAGAACGGGACGCGCCAGCCGATGCCGTACTTGATCTCGTCCGGGAGGGCGAGGACGGGGATGAAGACGAGGGCGGCGAGGATCTGGCCGCCCTGCGTGCCGGTGAGGGTCCACGAGGTGAAGAACGAGCGGCGGTTGTCGGGTGCGTGCTCAAGCGTCATCGAGGAGGCGCCGGCCTGCTCGCCGGCGGCGGAGAGGCCCTGGCAGAGCCGTGCCAGCACCAGCAGAGCCGGAGCCCACCAGCCCACGGTGTTGAAGTCGGGGAGGCAGCCGATGAGGAACGTCGAGGCGCCCATCAGCAGCAGCGTGAACATGAGGACCTTCCGCCGGCCCACGCGGTCACCGAAGTGGCCCAGGATGACGGCTCCCACCGGGCGCGCCACATAGGCAAAACCGAAGGTGGCGAAGGACATGACAGCCGCGTTGGCGCCGGCGTCCGGGAAGAACACCGTGGGGAAGATCAGTGCCGCCGCAGAACCGAAGATGAAGAAGTCGTAGTATTCGACGGCGCTGCCCAGGAAGCTGGCGAGGGCTGCTTTCTTTGGCGTCCCGGCCGGGGCAACTGTGCCCTGCCCGGCGGACGGAAGTGTCTGGCTCATTGTGTTCCTTTGATGTGACGACATTGTCGCGGATGGATCTGGAGAAGCGCAGCCGCACCTGCCTGTGCTGGCAGAGGCGGTGCAGCTGGTGTCCGTTGAAAGACCCGGACCAGTAGCCACATGGTGGGAGCTACTTGTGCGATACAGCAATGATGGCTGTGAGCACAGTCACTTGTCAAGAAAATAATCACCATCTAGAAATAGTTCCCACGATGTGGCAACATCGAGTTATGAGTGTGAATCAAACCACAGCCGATGACGGCGTTGTTCCCGACGATGACAGTGCCGCCGGGTTGAAGCCCAAAGCGGACCGTACTGACATGGTGGGCAAGGCCTTGGGCCTGCTGGTCCTCCTGGGTGACGAGCCCCGCGGTGCCAGCGCCGCGGAGATCTCCCGCCGTGCTGAGCTCCCCTTCAGCACCACGTACCGCCTGCTGGGCTCCCTGACCAGGGACGGCTTTGTGGATTATGAGCCGGACGGCCGCCGCTACCACCTGGGCCTGCGGATCTTCCAGCTTGGCCAGCGGGTCTCCCAGCATCACGGCTTCGCAGGCGCGGCCATGCCGGTGCTTCGCCGCGTGACCGAGCAGACGGGGGAGGCCACCATCCTCAGCGTTCGCGACGGCCACCACCACCTCACCGTCAACAAGGTGGACGGCCCGCAGATGTTCCGGGTGACCAGCGACCCGGGCCACCTGGGTGCCCTGCATGCGACCGCCGTCGGGAAGGCTCTCGTGGCGTTTGCGGACGATGCGGAGCGGGAAGCCCTCATTGAGGAGCTCGAGCTGGCACCGCTCACGGAGCGCACCATCACCGACCGTGCCGCCTTCCGCGCCGAAATGGACCGGGTCCGCCGCCAGGGATATGCCGTGATGGATGAGGAAAACGAGAACGGGATGCGCGCCGTGGCCGTGCCGCTGCTCAACTCCCAGGGCCACGCCTTCGCCTCGCTTGCCACGGCCGTCCCCGTCTTCCGCCTCAGCATGGAGGGCCTCCTGGCCCACGTACCCCTGCTGCAGGACGCCGCTGCCGAGCTGGCTGCCCGCCTGCCCCAGCGCTAACCGCATTACTCAAATGTTCGCATGTAGAACAAGCGTGCGATAAGTGAACAAGTGTTGTACTGTAATCCCTATCACCTGGCCCGCAGTGTCCGCCTTGAGCGCCGCCGCCCGCCACGTGCCGTATCAAAGGAGCTGCCCGGATGAGCAATCGAACTGAGTCCTACCTTGTGGGACTGGTCGGCGACGGCGTTATGCCGTCACTCACTCCTCCCATGCACGAACGCGAAGGCGATGTCCAAGGCCTGCGCTACCTCTACCGCCCCATCGACCTGCTGGAGCTCGGACTGTCCGGCGACGCCGTGGGGGATCTGCTCAAGAGCGCCCGCAGCCTCGGGTTCAACGGCCTGAACATCACCCATCCCTGCAAGCAGCTGGTCCTCCAGCACTTGGACGAGGTCTCGCCGGACGCCCTCCGGCTCGGCGCCGTCAACACCGTGGTGATCGAAGACGGCCGCTTCATCGGGCACAACACCGACTTCTCCGGCTTCGCCGCCGCCCTGGCGTCAGGCCTTCCGGGGGCACGGCTGGACCGCGTGGTCCAGCTCGGCGCCGGAGGTGCCGGCTCCGCCGTCGCCTACGCCCTGCTCACCGCCGGGGTGAAGACGCTGGACCTGGTGGACACGGACGCTGCCCGCTGTGCGGCGCGCGCCGCAGAGCTGGCCGGCTTCTTCCCGGACCGCACCATCACACCGCGTACGACGGCGGAGCTGCCGCAGCTGATGCCGCTGGCCGACGGTCTGGTGCACTGCACGCCGGTAGGCATGGCCGCCCATCCGGGCGTCCCACTGGACCTGGACCTGCTCGAATCCCGCCACTGGGTCGCGGACATCGTCTACCGCCCCATCGAGACCGAACTTGTCCTGGGTGCCCGCGCCAAGGGCTGCGAGGTCCTGGACGGTGGCCGGATGGCCGTGGGCCAGGCGGCGGACTCCTTCCGGATCTTCACCGGACTGGAAGCCAATGCGGACCGCATGCGCGGCCACTTCCTGGAGCTTGTGGCCCAGGAAGAGGTGGCTGCCTGATGCGCACCGGAATCGCCACGGTCTGCCTCTCCGGCACCCTGAAGGAAAAGATGCAGGCCTGTGCGATCGCGGGCTTCGATGGCATTGAAATCTTTGAGCAGGACCTGGTCACCTCCCCCGTCACGCCCGAGGACGTCCGCAAGATGGCGGCGGACCTTGGCCTCACGCTGGACCTCTACCAGCCTTTCCGCGACTTCGACAGCGTGTCCGAGGACCTGCTCACAGCCAACCTCCGCCGTGCCGAAGCCAAATTCAAACTGATGGCGCGGCTGGGCATGGACACCATCCTGGTCTGCTCCAACGTGGCCACCGCCAGCATCGACAGTGACGACCTCCGGGCCGAGCAGCTCGGCCGGCTGGCCGCATTGGCAGGGGACTACGGCGTAAAGGTTGCCTACGAGGCCCTTGCCTGGGGCAAGTACGTCAACGACTACGAGCACGCTCACCGGCTGGTGGAGGCCGTGGACCACCCCAGCCTGGGCACCTGCCTGGACTCCTTCCATATCCTCTCCCGCAACTGGGACACCGCGCCCATCGAGGCCTTCAGCCCGGAGAAGATCTTCTTCGTGCAGGTGGCGGACGCCCCGAAGCTCTCGATGGATGTCCTGTCCTGGAGCCGGCACTACCGGGTGTTCCCTGGCGAGGGCCAGTTCGAGCTCGCCAAGTTCATGGGACACATCGTCAGGGCCGGCTATAGCGGACCAGTGTCGCTGGAGATCTTCAACGACGTCTTCCGTCAGTCGGACGTGGAGCGCACCGCCGTGGACGGCATGCGCTCGCTCATCTGGCTGGAGGAACAGAGTGCCAAATGGCTCGAAGCCAACGCCCCGGCGCTTGCCGCTGCGGGCGCCGGCGCCGTCGGCACTGTTACCGCAGCCCGCCGTCGTTATCCCATGGAACTCGCCACGCTCCCGCAGGTGGCCGAACCGGCTGGCTACAACTTTGCCGAGGTCAAGGCGGCCGACACGAAGGGCCTGGAAACGGTCCTCGGCCAGCTCGGCTTTGAGTTCAACGGCCGGCACCGCACCAAGGACGTTCAGCTGTGGACCATGGGCCACGCCCGCCTGATCGTCAACGAAGGGTCCTCCGCGTCCGGGGACAACCTGGCGGGCACCACCGCCGATGCGTCACCCGCCATTGCCGGTTTGGGGTTCGACGTCGACTCCCCGGTGATTGCCTCCGCCCGGGCCCAGCAGCTCAAGGCCCCCGCAGTACCGCGCAAGAGCCAGGCCAACGAGGAAGTGTTCCAGGGCTTCGCCGCGCCGGACTCCACGGAGATCTTCCTGTGCCAAGGCAGCCCGGACGGCACCGCCGCCTGGACGAGTGAATTCGGGGAGGCTGCCAGTGAGTTCGGTGAGGGGCGGGAGGTTTCGCCTGCCGGTGGCACGGCGGTGATCGACCACGTCAACCTGGCCCAGCCGTGGCAGCACTTTGACGAGGCCGTTCTCTTCTACACCAGCGCCCTTGCCCTGGCGCCGCAGCCGTTCGCGGAGGTGCCCAGCCCCACCGGCCTGGTCCGCTCGCAGGTGATGGTCACGGGCGACCGCTCGGTGCGGCTGGTGCTGAACCTGGCGCCGCTCACGCAGCAGGACGGTTCCGGCGCCGGCCAGCGGAAGACGTACCAGGAACACATCGCTTTCGCTGTGGATGACCTGGTGACCACGGCGAGGGACTGCAAGGCCCGCGGACTGGAGTTCCTGGAGATCCCGGCGAACTACTACGAGGACCTGGACGCCCGGTTCGGCCTGGCGCCGGACTTCCTGGCGACGCTGCAGGAGCTGAACCTCCTCTACGACCGGGATGCTGACGGTGAATTCCTGCACTTCTACACCGCCACCGTGGGCAGTGTGTTCTTCGAAATGGTGGAACGCCGCGGCAACTATGACGGCTACGGGGCGCCCAACGCCCCCGTCAGGCATGCCGTCCAGTACGACCTCCTGCACCGCCCCTAAGACAACCCTTTTCCCAAACCAGCCCAACAAATCAGACCCCACCAAGCCCTACCAAACCAGCAAAGCAACCACGAAAGGAGCCAACCGTGCCGCAGGACATCAACACCCAACAGCTTGAGACCGACGAGTTCGTACCGGCCGCCGAACCCCACGCCGCGCGCCTCCCCCTGGACCGCGCCATTGAAACCCAGGCGGATCTCAGTGCAGAGATCAGCGCCCTGGGCGAGGCCTATGCGCGGGCGCTCAAGGACGGCGGCCCGGCCGAGACCCAGCCCCGCCTGGACTACGCACCCTACCGCAGCAGCATCCTCCGGCACCCCACCAAGAGCCTGCACCACGCGGACCCGGAGACCATCGAGCTGTATTCGCCGGCGTTCGGGCACCAGGACGTGCACGCGCTCGAAGCGGACCTGACCATCCAGCACAACGGCGAGCCCCAGGGTGAGCGGATCATCGTGGCCGGCAAGGTCCTGGACGGCGACGGCCGCCCGGTGGCCGGCCAGCTCGTGGAGATCTGGCAGGCCAACTCGTCCGGCCGCTACATCCACAAGCGCGACCAGCACCCGGCACCGCTGGACCCCAACTTCACCGGCGTGGGCCGCTGCATCACCGGCCCGGACGGCTCCTACCGGTTCACCACCATCAAGCCCGGCGCCTACCCGTGGAAGAACCACCTCAACGCCTGGCGTCCGGCGCACATCCACTTCTCAATGTTCGGCACCGAGTTCACCCAGCGCATCGTTACCCAGATGTACTTCCCGGGTGACCAGCTGTTCCCGCTGGACCCCATCTACCAGTCCATCGTTGACCAGGACGCCCGCGACCGCCTCGTGGCCACCTACGATCACGACCTGACTGAGCCCGAGTGGGCCCTGGGCTACAACTGGGACATCGTCCTGACCGGTTCCAAGCGGACCTGGACCGAAAACGAAGCGCTGGGCGCAGCAGGAGACGAGGAATAACGTGACTACCACCAAACTTGTTGCCACCCCGGGCCAGACCGTTGGCCCGTTCTACGGCTACGCCCTGCCGTACGAGAAGGACAACGAACTCCTGGCCCCCGGCTCGGCCGGCTCCATCCGCCTCCAGGGCACTGTCTACGACGGCTCCGGCGAAGCGATCCCGGACGCCATCCTTGAAATCTGGCAGCCCGACGCCGAAGGCAAGATCGTGCAGCGGACGGGCTCCCTGGTCCGCGACGGCTACACCTTCACCGGCTGGGGCCGCGGCGCCGTGGGCAACTCCGGCGTGTACACCTTCACCACTGTGAACCCCGGCCCCACCGAGCCCGGCGCAGCACCCTTCATCTCCGTGGCCGTGTTTGCCCGCGGCCTGATGAACCGGCTCTTCACCCGCGTTTACCTGCCCGAGAACGGGGAAGCCCTCGCCAAGGATCCGCTGCTGAGCTCGCTGGATCCGGAACGCCGGAGGACCCTGATCGCGCGCCGCGATCCCGATGGTGGACTCACGTGGGACATCCGTTTGCAGGGTGAGGGCGAGACAGTCTTCCTGGACTTCCAGTGACGGACGCTGCCCTGGGCAACTTCGGAAGCGCGGCCGACGGCGACGTCGGCCTGCTGAGTCCTGTCTCGGCGTCGCCCCTGGTGGCGGCGCTGACCGGTGACCGTGCGGTGCTCGCGGCGATTCTCGCCGTTGAGTCCGGCTGGGCCGCGGTACTGGAGAAAGCGGGCCTTGCGCCCGCCGGTTCCGCCGCCGTCGTGGCTTCCGCCGCGCAGGCGGGCCGCTACGACGCAGCGGGCATCGCGCTCCGGGCCCAGGGCGGCGGCAACCCCGTCATCCCGTTGCTGGCGGACCTGCGGAAGCAGGTTTCGGCGCTGGATGCCGCCGGCATCGGGGCCGGCGGTGTTGGTGCACTGCGTGCGGTGCACACCTCACTGACCAGCCAGGACGTGCTGGACACCGCCCTGATGCTGCTGGCGCGCAACACCGTTGAGGCTCTCCTCGGCGACTTGAAAACCACGACGGCGGCGCTCGCCACCCTGGCGGAAAAGCATGCGGACACGCTGGGCGTGGGCAGGAGCCTGACCCAGCACTCCCTGCCGTTCACGTTCGGGCTGCGGGCGGCGCAGTGGTTCCAGGGGCTGGCGGCCGCCGGCAGGCAGCTCGAAAATAACCAGTTCCCGGTGCAGTTCGGCGGCGCAGCAGGAACCCTGGCCGCGGGCACGGTGCTGACAGCCGGCACCTCCGCTACGCCCTTTACCCTTGCCGGTTCCCTGGCCAAGCAGTTGGGCCTCGCCCCTGCCCCGGCACCGTGGCACACGAACCGGCTGACCATCACGTCGCTCGGCAATGCTTTGGCGGCCGTGCTGGGCGCCGCGGGCAAGATCGCCACGGACGTCCTGTTCCTCAGCCGGCCCGAAGTGGCCGAACTTGCCGAACCGCGCGCGGCGGGCCGCGGCGTGTCATCGGCCATGCCGCAGAAGCAGAATCCGGTGCTGTCCGTCCTGGTCCGCAGCGCCGCCCTCCAGGCCCCGCAATTGGTGGCCCAGTTGCATCTGGCCACGGCCAACTTCAACGACGAACGCCCGGACGCAGCCTGGCACACCGAATGGCCTGCGCTCCGTGAACTGCTGAGGCTGGCGTTGGGCGCCGCCGGGCACCTCCGCGAGCTTGCCGAAGGCCTCCAGGTTTTCCCGGACGCCATGCGCCGCAACCTGGACCTCGCCGGACCGCTGCTCCTGTCCGAAGGGGTGGGCGCAGCAGTAGCCCCCCTCCTGGTCGAGAAGGATGGCCGCACCGGCAAGGAACAGCTGCAGGACGTGGTGGACCGGACCCTCGCCGCACCAGCCGCCGAGCAGGGCGCCACCTACCGGCGGCTGCTCCGCGAGGCGGTCCCCGTGGGTTCGCTCACGGACCTGCGGCTGGACGAACTCCTGGATCCGGCCAGCTACCTGGGCCAGTCAGCTGAGATCTCCAGTCGGATCCTGGCCGCGTACCCCGACTTCGCCCCAGCCCATCCCGGGTCTGCAGACCCCGTGTCGTTGACAGACCCCGTGTCATCAACCAACCCCGACCCGAACGGAGCCAACCGTGGCTAAACCGACCCTGAAGGCAGTTCTGCTTTCGCCCGAACGAGGCCTGGGCGAACGCCCGCTGCTGGTAGTGGGCCCCTCGCTGGGCACCTCCTCCGCCATTCTGTGGGGCGGGACGGCGGCGCTGCTGGCGAACGACTACGACGTTGTGGCGTGGGACCTGCCCGGCCACGGAGTCTCGCCCAAGGCCGCCGAGACCTTCGACGTCGCCGCCCTGGCGGACGCCGTGGTGGACCTGGTGGATTCGATCGCCCCCGGCGAATCCTTCCACTACGCCGGCGTCTCCCTGGGCGGAGCCACCGGCCTGCAGCTGGGCATCAAGCACGGCGAACGCCTCAAGAGCCTGTCCGTCCAGTGCTCCGGCGCCAAGATCGGCACCCCCGAAGGCTGGCTGGACCGCGCGGAACTGGTGCGCGGCCAGGGCACGCCGGTGGTCATCCAGGGCTCGGCGGAACGCTGGTTCGCACCCGGGTTTATGGACCGCCAGCCGGACCTGAGCAGCCGGCTCCTGCACTCCCTCCGCGATGCCGACCGCTTCAGCTACGCTTTCTGCTGCGAGGCCCTGGCGGGCTATGACGTCCGCGCCGAACTCGGCAGCATCACGGTCCCCACGCAGGCTGTTGCAGGTGTGGCGGATACTGTTGTGCCGCCGTCGTTCGCAGAAGAAATCGCTGCCGGCATTACCGCCGGGGGAGGCACTGCGAATGCTGTATCCCTGGACGGCGTGGCGCACCTGGCCCCCGCCGAGGCACCCGCCCACGTTGCCGAACTGCTGCGGAGCCTTATCACCTGGAGTGAAGCGCGCGGGGCGGCCAAATGAGCACCCTCGGCAGCGCAGAACGGCACGGCGTGGTCCAGCCGGATGCCACCAGCCAGGAAATTTACGACGGCGGCATGGTGGTCCGCCGGGAAGTGCTCGGCGCCGCGCATGTGGACCGGGCCAACGCCAACAAGGATGAGTTCACCGAGGACTTCCAGGACATGATCACGCGGATCGCGTGGGGTGGCATCTGGACCCGGCCCGGCATCTCCCGCCAGATGCGCTCCGCCGTAACCATCACGGCGATGGTGGCGCACGGGCACTGGGAGGAGCTGGCCATGCACATCCGCGCGGCCATCACGAACGGCCTGAGCCGGGACGAGATCAAGGAAATCCTGCTCCAGACCGCCATCTACTGCGGTGTCCCGTCCGCCAACACAGCTTTCAAGACAGCACAGCAGGTATTCCATTCCATGGACCACGCAGAAACGGATAGCAACTCATGAACCAGGCTTTTGTTTACGACGCCGTTCGCACGCCGTTCGGGAAGTTCGGCTCCGGCCTCGCGGCCGTGCGTCCGGATGACCTTGCCGCGCACGTGATCAAGGAATCCGTGAAGCGCGCCCCGGGGCTGGACCCCGAGCGGATCGACGAGGTGGTCTTTGGGAACGCCAACGGCGCCGGTGAGGAGAACCGCAACATCGCCCGGATGGGCACGCTGCTCGCCGGCCTGCCGGTCTCGATCCCCGGGACGTCCGTGAACCGGCTCTGCGGTTCCTCCCTGGATGCGGCGATCATCGCCTCCCGCCAGATCAACGCCGGCGACGCCGAGCTGATGCTGGTGGGCGGTGCCGAGTCGATGTCCCGCGCCCCCTGGGTGCTGCCGAAGACCGAGAAGCCCTACCCGGCCGGGGACATGACCCTGGCCTCCACCACGCTGGGCTGGCGCCTGGTGAACAAGGCCATGCCCAAGGAATGGACCATCTCCCTGGGCGAGGCCACCGAACGGCTCCGCGAGAAGTACGGCGTGACCCGCGAGGCGCAGGACGAGTTCGCCGCGAACTCCCACAACCTCTCCGCGGCCGCGTGGGATGAAGGCTTCTACGACAACCTGGTCACCCCGGTCCCGGGCACCGACCTGGTCCGCGACGAAGGCATCCGTGCCGGGTCCTCGGCGGAGAAGCTCGCCGGCCTCAAGACCGTGTTCCGGACCGAGAACGGCACCGTCACCGCCGGGAACGCATCCCCGCTGTCCGACGGCGCCTCCGCGGCCTGGATCGGCTCCGAGAACGCCGCCGGGCTGCTGGGCCTCGAACCCCTGGCCCGCATCGCCGGCCGCGGCGCGCACGGCAACGATCCGCAGTTCTTCGGGTACGCCCCCGTGGAGGCCGCGAACAAGGCCCTCGCGAAGGCGGGCATCAGCTGGGACCAGGTGGGCGCCGTCGAACTTAACGAGGCGTTCGCCGCGCAGTCCCTGGCCTGCATCAACGCCTGGGGCATCGACCCCACGATCGTGAACCGGCACGGCGGTGCGATCGCCATGGGCCACCCCCTCGGCGCGTCCGGCACCCGGATCCTGGGCACCCTCGCCCGGTCCCTGCAGGCCTCCGGTGAACGCTGGGGCGTCGCCGCGATCTGCATCGGCGTGGGCCAGGGCCTCGCCGTCGTCCTCGAAAACGTCACCGCCGGTAACGGCACAGGAAAGGCATAACCATGCTGAATTTTGTTGATTCCGTCAACGAGGCCGTGTCCGGCATTAAGGACGGTTCCACCGTGATGATCGGCGGGTTCGGCAACGCCGGGCAGCCGTTCGAACTGATCGATGCGCTGATGGACTGCGGCGCCAAGGACCTGACCGTGGTGAACAACAACGCCGGCCAGGGCGATCAGGGCCTGGCCCTGCTGATCAAGGAAGGCCGGGTCAGGAAGATGATTTGTTCCTTCCCGCGGCAGTCCGACTCCTGGCATTTCGACGCCAAGTTCCACGCCGGCGAGATCGAGCTGGAACTCGTCCCGCAGGGCAACCTGGCCGAGCGGATCCGCGCCGCCGGTGCCGGGATCGGCGGGTTCTTCACTCCCACCGGCTACGGCACCATGCTGGCCGAGGGCAAGGAAACCCGCATCATCGACGGCCGCGGCCAGGTGTTCGAATCACCCATCCACGCCGACGTCGCACTGATCAAGGCGCTGAAGGCCGACGGCGTGGGGAACCTCGTGTACCGCAAGACCGCCCGGAACTTTGGCCCCATCATGGCCGCCGCCGCCAAGCACACGGTGGTCCAGGTCTCCGAGATTGTCCCCACCGGCGGGCTCGACCCCGAAAACGTGGTCACCCCCGGAATCTACGTCAACAGCATCGTGAAGGTGGCCTGACCATGAGCACCGCAACTTCCATCCAGACGTCCGACAAGCCCCTGGGCCGCGACGCCCTCGCCGAACTCGTGGCGCGGGACATCGCCCCGGGCTCCTTCGTGAACCTCGGCATCGGCCAGCCCACCCTGGTCTCGAACTACCTCAAGCCGGAGCAGAACATCACGCTCCACACCGAGAACGGCATGCTGGGCATGGGCCCGGAAGCCACCGGGGACCAGATCGACGGCGACCTCATCAACGCCGGCAAGATCCCCGTGACCGAACTCCCCGGTGCGTCCTACTTCCACCACGCCGACTCGTTCGCGATCATGCGCGGCGGGCACCTGGACATCTGCGTGCTCGGCGCGTTCCAGGTCTCGGCCACCGGCGACCTTGCCAACTGGCACACCGGCGCCCCGGACGCCATCCCCGCCGTGGGCGGCGCGATGGACCTGGCCACCGGTGCCAAGGACGTCTTTGTGATGATGACGCTCCTGACCCGCGAGGGCGCCTCCAAGATTGTGGACGCGTGCACCTACCCCCTCACCGGCGTCGGCTGCGTGACCCGCGTGTACACGGACAAGGCGGTGTTCCTGACAGGGCCCGACGGCGTCACTGTCCGCGAGACGTTCGGCTGCACCCTGGAGGAACTCCAGGAACTGGTGCCGGTCCCGCTGAAGACCGCAGAGTAGTCAACGCCCCTAGGATTGATAACCATGACCAACGCACCAGCAACTGCACGGACCGCTCCCCAGGCGAGCGATCAGTACGTGCAGTCGCTGGCGCGCGGGCTGGCCGTCATCCGCGCGTTTGATAACGAGCACCCGGTCATGACCCTCACCGAGGTGGCGGCCCGGACGGACCTGACCAGGGCCACCGCCAGGCGGTTCCTGCACACGCTCGTTGAGCTGGACTATGTCCGGACCGACGGCAAGACGTTCGCGCTCACGGCCAAGGTCCTGCAGCTCGGCTACGCCTACCTCTCCGGGCTGTCCCTGCCCCAGCTGGCCCAGCCGCACCTGGAGGAACTGTCCCTCAAACTGGGCGAGTCCACCTCGGCGGCCGTGCTGGACGGGACGGACATCGCCTACATTGCCCGGGTGACCACGCGCCGGATCATGAACGTGGGCATCACGGTGGGAACCCGCTTCCCGGCCTACGCCACGTCCATGGGCAGGGTGCTGCTGGCCGCCCTGCCTCCCGCAGGACTCAAGGAGTACCTTGCCGCCGCGGAAATCAAACCGCTGACGCCGAAGGCGCTCGGAACGGTTCCGGAGCTGCTGGCAGTGCTGGACTCTGTCCGGGAGCAGGGCTGGTGTTTGCTGGACCAGGAGCTGGAGCCGGGGCTGATGTCCGTGGCGGCGCCGGTGTACGACGGCCCCTCCAAGGTGGTGGCGGCGATCAATGTGTCGCTGCAGGCCCAGTCCGTGGCAGCCCAACCCGACCCCGAGGCTTACCTGGCTGCGGTCGCCCGGGAAACTGTGGCCACGGCGAAGGTCGTCTCTGCGGACCTCACCGCGCGGCGATAGCCCTCGTACCTAACACCCGCGGCGGACCCGGCACAAAATGAGTGCATATCCCGCACGGTGGGTCATAGACTCGAGCCAACTACGTCCGTAAGGGAGTTGGCGGTTGAAACTGGGCATACCGCGGGAACGGCATGAGGGTGAGCGCCGTGTTGCCGCCACACCGGAAACGGTCATGCAACTGGCGGGGCTGGGCCTTGACGTCCTGATCGAAGCCGGCGCCGGTGCCGCCGCCGGCCATTCAGACCACGACTATGATCGTGCCGGCGCTCGGATTGTCCCCACCCTCCAGCCCGCTGACCTGGACATCCTGGTCCACGTCCGGCCGCTGGAAACCGCGATGGCGATGGCCCTGAAAAGGGGCGCCGTCACCGTGGGCCTGGCCTCGCCGTCGTCCGAACTCGCAACGGTGCAGGCGCTTGCGGACGGCGGCGTCACCTCCTTCGCCCTGGAACTGGTGCCCCGCATTTCCCGCGCCCAGTCCATGGACGCCCTCAGTTCCCAGGCCCTGGTGGCCGGGTACCGCTGCGTGCTGGAGGCGGCCATCCGGCTACCCAGGTTTTTCCCGCTGTACATGACCGCCGCCGGAACCGTCCCGCCGGCCCGCGTCCTGGTGCTGGGTGCCGGTGTTGCCGGGCTGCAGGCCATCGGCACCGCCAAACGGCTCGGGGCCCGTGTCTCCGCCAATGACATCCGGCCCGCCTCGGCCGACGAAGTCGCATCGATGGGCGGCACCTTCATCAAACTGGACCTGGAAACGGCCGAAGCCTCGGGCGGCTACGCCCGTGAGCTCAGTGCGGACCGCGGCGCCCTCCAGCGTGAACTCCTCGCCCCGCATGTCGCCCAGGCAGATGTCCTGATCACGACGGCGGCCGTCCCCGGCAGGCGCGCACCGCTCCTGGTGAGCCGCCAGATGGTGCAGGGCATGCGCCCCGGTTCCGTCGTCGTCGACCTCGCCGCTGAGTCCGGCGGCAACGTGGAAGGTGCCGTTCCCGGCCAGGACATCCTGGTGCCCACCGCCGACGGCCAGGGCCATGTCACCCTGGTGGGGCTGAAGGACGCGCCGTCCGCGATGGCCTCGGACGCGTCCCGCCTCTACGCCAAGAACGTGGCCAACCTGCTCGCCCTCATGACCCGCGACGGTACGGTGGCGCCTGATTTCGACGACGACGTTATCGCGGGTGCCTGCCTCACGCACGACGGCGGGGTGCGGCACCTGCCCACGGCCGAGGCGCTGGCAGCGCTCATCCCTGCACTGCCGGACCATGCGCCGAGCGTTCAGGATGACGTGATTCAGAACCTCCGCGTGCAGAACGACAGGGTCCGGAACGAGGGGGGAATCTGATGGATGGCATGAGCCTGCTGACAGTCACCGTGCTGGCGGTGTTTGTTGGCTTCGAGGTGGTCTCCAAGGTCTCCAGCACCCTGCACACACCCCTCATGTCCGGCGCCAATGCCATCCACGGCATCATCCTGGTGGGTGCCATCATCGTGGCCGGCCAAGCCGCCGACGCCTGGGTCCTTGCCATCGCGCTGCTGGCCGTGGTGCTGGCCACCGCCAACCTCGTGGGCGGCTTTGTGGTCACCGACAGGATGCTGCACATGTTCCGCGGCCGCAGGGAGGACGCAAAGTGAGCCTCCTCGATCCGGTCTGGACCTCCCTGCTCTACCTCGCCGCCGCAGTCTTCTTCATCCTGGCACTCCGCGGCCTCAGCTCTCCCCGCACCGCCCGCCGCGGCAACCTGATCGGCGCCTTCGGCGCGCTGCTCGCCGTCGTGACGGTGTTCCTGTCGGCGCGGCTGGAGAACATCCCCTGGATCATCGGCGCCATCGCGGTGGGAACGGCAGTGGCCGCCCCCGTGGCGCGGCGCGTGAAAATGACCCAGATGCCCCAGCTGGTGGCCCTGTTCAACGGGGTGGGTGGCGGCGCCGCAGCACTGGTCGCGCTCCTGGAGCTCAGCCACAACGCAGACCCGTGGGTGCGCCTCGCCATCGTCTTCACCCTCCTGGTGGGGGCCGTGTCCTTCGCCGGTTCCGGGGTCACGTTCGCCAAGCTCCAGGAACTCATGACCACCCGCCCGGTGGTGTTCCCCGGGCTCCCCGTGGTGATGGCCGCGGTGCTGCTCACCGCGGTGGGCACCGCCGTTGCCGTCGTCCTCACCGGTTCCCTGGCGCTTGCGGTGCTGCTCATGGTGCTGGGACTCGCCGCCGGAGCGCTGCTGGTCTTGCCGGTGGGCGGGGCCGACGTGCCAATCGTCATCTCGCTCCTGAACGCCTTCACCGGCCTCGCGGTGGCGGCCTCCGGCGTGGTGCTGGGCAATGTCCTCCTGGTGGTGGCGGGCACGCTGGTAGGTGCCTCCGGTACCATCCTCACCCGGGCCATGGCCGCGGCGATGGGCCGCAGCGTGGCCGGCATCCTGTTCGGTGCCTTCAAGGGAGGCTCGACGGCGGGATCCACCGCCGTAAGCGAACGTCCCGTCAGATCCTCCAGCGCGGAGGACGTGGCGGTGCTCCTGGGCTACGCGCAGCGGGTGATCATTGTGCCCGGCTACGGCCTGGCCGTGGCGCAGGGCCAGCACACCGCCGCCGAACTGGCGCTGGCACTGGAAGCCCGCGGCATCGACGTGGACTTCGCCATCCACCCCGTGGCCGGCCGGATGCCTGGGCACATGAACGTGCTCCTGGCCGAGGCCAACGTGCCGTACGAGTCGCTCAAGGAAATGGGTGAGATCAACTCCGAATTCCGGACCGCAGACGTGGCGCTGGTGGTGGGCGCCAATGATGTGGTGAACCCGGCCGCGAAGACGTCCTCCGGCTCGCCCATCTACGGGATGCCCATCCTGGAAGTGTCCGACGCCCGCCAGGTGATCTTCCTGAAGCGCTCCATGCGGCCCGGGTTCGCTGGCATCGAGAACGAACTCCTCTACGAACCGCAGACGTCCCTGCTCTTCGGCGACGCCAAGGATTCATTGGCGAAGGTACTGGGGGCCGTGAAAGCGCTGTAGCAAGTAGCCTTTGCATAGGCATTATTCAACTTCACCGAAGGACACCATGACTGCCAACAACTCCACCGGCCTCAAGCGTGCGGCCATCATCATCAACCCTGCCAAGCCTGTGGACGTTGACGTCGAGGCCCTCGCGGCCAAGCACTGCACGGAGAACGGCTGGGGTGAGCCCATTTGGCTCGAAACCACCAAGGAAGACCCCGGCGTCGGCCAGGCGAAGGAGGCACTCAAGCTAGGGGCCGACGTCGTTATTGCGGCCGGCGGCGACGGCACCGTGCGCTGCGTGGCTGAGGTCCTCGCCGGCGGCGATGTGCCCATGGGGCTGCTTCCGTTCGGGACGGGCAACCTCCTGGCCCGCAACCTGGGCATGGACGTCACTGACTTTGACGGTGCCATGGCAGGGGCGCTGGCGGGAACTGACCGGAAAATCGATGTGGTCCGTGCCCGCCGGAACGACCCCGACAAGGAGCAGGTCTTCCTGGTCATGGCAGGCGTCGGCTACGACGCCACCATCATGGCCGACACCAACGAGGACCTCAAGGACAAAGTGGGCTGGCTGGCCTACGTGGACGCCGGCATCCGGAACCTGCCCGGCAAGCCCATTAAGGCCACCATCGCGATCGACGGCAAGGACGTGGTGCACCGCGGCGTCCGGAGCGTCATGGTGGGCAACTGCGGCAAGGTCCAGGGCGGACTGGAGATTTTCCCCGAAGCCAAAATGGACGACGGCCTGCTGGATGTAGCCGTACTCGCCCCCCATCACGGCAAGCTGGGCTGGCTCTCGGTGATCGCCGGCATGATCGGCAAGGGGCGGGGCAAGGACACCGCGGTGGAGTACTACCAGGGCAAATCCGTGGAGATCACACTGGAACACAACGACGACTACCAGCTGGACGGCGACCACGAGGGCGAAGGCAAGCACGTGGCCATGACCATCGAGCCGGGCGCGCTCACCGTCCGTATGTAACCCTCCCTGCCGCCTGCATGGGTTAGCCGGCTGACATGGGGTGGGCCGACGCCGGGCGGTGGGCCAGGATTTCGGCGAGCTCCGCGAGCCGGTGCGCGCGGGCCGACTCGGCGGGCGTGAACGGCTCGCCGGGACGGGCAAAGATGATGGGGCCGTGCCAGGCAGTGGGGATCTTCAGGCGGGTGCCGGCATCGTGCCTTTCCAAGGCAGCCTCGGCCGGCGTGAGAACCCGCGCACGCAACAGCTCGGCCACTGCCAGCGGCAGTTCGTCCGGTGCATCGGCGATCCTGGCAGCGAGGCTCAGCGCCTTGGTCTGGCCGTCCGCCATGGCCAGGGCGGTGGTGGGCCACACCTTGGAACGGGAGCCGCCGCCGTCGTGCAGTGCCTCCAGCAGTTGGCGTTCACTCAGGTTCCCCGGCGCCGAGAGCACAAACTCGTCCAGCACGCCGCCGGCCACAGGGTGGACATGAATGCTCAGGATGTTGGTGTCGAGGCGGGCCAGCGCCCGGGTGACCTTCTGCAGCGCACCCGGCTGGTCCAGCAGGACCGTGCGCGCCCGCCACAGAGCCGGGGCGGTGCCCAGCCTCCTGCGGTGCCTGAGCGCCGGGGCGTGCAGCCAGCCACGCAGGATCCGGGCCGCGGACGGCTCAGCCACCCAGATCACCAGCACGGTGGCAGTAAGGGTGAGGACCAGCACTTTGGCCAGGTACGGCAGGTGCGTTTCCACCACAAGGGCGTGGACCAGCAGCTCAATGGGGAGCATCACGGCGACATTCGCCAATGTGAGGCGGGTCTTGGTGGGTTCGGGCATCAGGCCGCAGACTTCGCAGCTCAGGTCAGCCGTGGCAGGGATGCTTGCGGTGGGCTTCATGCCCTAAGGATTGCTTGGGGGTGTTTCGGCGGTGTTGCCCGGCCGTTCCGATCGTGGGAACAGGCTGCGGCGTAGGATCGATGTGGACGTCAGCGCCGCCGCCCGCCAGAGAATGACCAGCTGTACTGCAGGAAGGCGCCATCAGCACGTGAAGATCCTCGCTGAGATGTTCAGCATCGCTCCCGCCAACAAGGACCACCACCCGGCCATCCGGTGCGCCGTGGGAGTGTTTGTCCCCCTGATCACGCTGGTGCTGCTGGGCCGGCTGGACCTGGCGATCTTCGCCACGTTTGGTGCGTTCACCGGGATTTACGGCCGCGGTGAACCTCACGGCATCCGGTTCGCCCTGCAGCTCCGTGCCGGCCTGCTGATGCTGGCCGTCATCCTGCTGGCAGCGCTCGCGGCCCGCGCCGGTGGGGCCTGGGGGCTGGACAGTTCCGCCACGACCTGGCTCCTGGTCCTGGCCACAACGCTCGTGGCCGGCGGCTGTTCTTTGGCCATCTCCTGGCTTCGGCTGCGTCCGGCCGGCTCGCTGTTCCACATCTTCGCTTTCGCCGCCATCGCGTCCATCCCCAACCAGCCACCGGTATGGGAAGGCATGCTGGTGGCAGCACTCTCCACCGCCTTCTGCCTGCTGATCGGGTTCTCCGCGCGGGTCCTGCCGAGCCACCGCACGCCGTGGGTGCGTCCGCGCCCCATCCGGCGCACGGCTGATGAGCGGCGGACGGCCTGGCTGGAGGGCCTGGGCTACCTGGTGGCGGCCGGACTGGCCGGCGCCCTCGCCACCTGGGCGGGACAATGGCTGGGATTCGGCCACAACTACTGGGCGATGGTGGCCGCAGTGGTCCCGCTGGTGGGGCACACCACCCGGCACCGTGTCAGCCGCGGTGTGCAAAGGATCATTGGCACTGTCCTGGGGCTGGCACTGCTTGCCGCCATCCTGCTGCTCGGCCTTGCACCCTGGCAGACGGTGCTGATGATCGCTGTCTGCCAGTTCGGCGCGGAGCTGTTCATCGCCCGCCAGTACGTGCTGGCGCAGCTCTTTGTCACCCCGCTGGCTTTGATCTCCACGCTGCTGGTGGTGCCCGCGTCGCCCGCCGTTTTGCTCCGGGACCGCATCATCGAGACATTGATTGGTGCCGCCGTCGGAATTTCCGTGGTGCTGGCACCGCTGGTGTGGCGGCGGCTGCGCGGGGAACCCCTGCCGGCATGACCGGCGGCGGTACCCACCCCTTTCGGGCTTGCTCGCAGGACTGACCTTCAGGGCGCCCGACGGCGTCAGTTTGGTTGGGTGCCGACGCCTGCGGAACGCCCCGGGGCAACTTTGATCGCATGGGGCACGGCCACCAGTGCCAGGACGGCAATAACGGCGGCTCCTGCGAAGGCGTAAAAGCCCCACGGGTAGGCGATTCCCGCCGCCACCAGTGTTCCGGTCACTGCCGGTCCCATGATGGCGCCCAAGCGGCCCACGCCGGCCGCAAATCCCAATGCCGTGGCACGAAGCCTGGCGGGGAAGAGCTGGCTGACCCACGCGTAGACCAGCACCTGGGAGCTGAACACAAAGACGCCGGTGACAAACACTGCGGCGTTGAGCAGCAGCTCGTTCTGAATCTTCACGCTGAGGATTGCCAGGAGGACTGCCGAGAGCCCGAACCACAGCAGGACGATTCTCTTGGTGCCGTGCTTGTCGGCCAGGATGCCGGCCACTACCAGGCCCGCTACTGCGCCCACGTTCAGGACCAGCAGGAGCACCAGCCCCGTGCTCACGGTGTAGCCGGCGGCGGCCATGAGCTGGGGCAGCCAGGTGTTCAGGCCGTAGACCAGGAGCAGTCCCATAAAGGAGGCGATGCCGATGCCCAGTGCCACCAGCGGGTACGGCTTCTTGGCCAGGTCGCGGAAGGACGCACGGTTTTCGACCGCGGCCGGCTCGTTCGCCTGCGCAGGCGCGGGCGGGAGGGTCTCGGGCAGCTTGAACCACAGGAACGGGGCCAGTGCGAAGCCTGCCAGGCCGCCCACCACGAACATGATCCGCCAATCGGGAACCACCAGGATGGCAAGGAAGGCCGTGGCCACGGCGCCCACGTGGTAGCCGGTCATGGTGAGGGTAGTGGACTTGCCGGCCGTTCCCGGCCGTGCGTAGTCGTTCATGTAGGCCAGTGCCGCGGGAAGGCAGGCGCCGAGGCCCAGGCCGGCGAGCATGCGGAAGATACTGAAGAGGGCGACATTCGGGGCGAACACCACAGCGAGGGTGAAGAGGGAGAACCAGAGAACGCAGGCCACCAGCAGCCGGCGGCGTCCGAACCGGTCAGACAGCGGGGCGATGAACAGGGCGCCGATGCCCACGCCTACCAGTGAGATGGTGGCCGCGAACGTTGCCCCCACCGCATCGAAGCCCAGTTCGTTGGTTTTGATCAGCGTGGGGATCACGGTACCGAGGACCACCAGGTCGAAGCCGTCCAGCACCATGGCCAGCCAGCACAGCCACACCGGCCATTTGGATCGTTGGTGGAGTGTCGTCGTTGGCATGGCAAACCTCGGTGGATCGTGAGCGGCTGATCGTAGGCACAGCTCGCGTCGCGCGGCTGTGCAGCATTACTGAGAGTTCTATCACCCAGACGTGTAATCTAGGTCAAGTCCTCCCATTGAATGGAAGCTTGAACATGGCAAATTCCCTCTCCGGAGACTCGGTTGTGGACCGCGTAGTCCGTGTTATCTCCGCGTTTCCCGAGGGTTCCGGAAGCCTGCAGCTCTCCGAACTGGCCACCCGCTCAGGCCTGCCGCTCACTACGGCCCACCGGCTGGTCCGGCAGCTTGCGGCGCACGGGCTGCTGGAAACCGGCGGCGGCGGGACGGTCCGGCTGGGGTTGCGGCTGTGGGAACTGGTAAACCGGAACTCACCCACCCTGGCTTTGCGGCAGGCTGCCATGCCATTCATGGAGGACATCCAGCAGGTCCTCAACCAGAACGTAAACCTGGCGGTGCTGGACGGCTGGGAGGCCCTGTTCGTGGAACGGCTTTCCCGCCGTGGATCCGTGGCAAACCGGGCCCAGATCGCTGGCAGGATGCCGGTCCACGTCTCCTCCGCCGGCCTCGCCCTCATGGCGCACCAGAGCAAGGCGGTCCAGGGAGAATATCTGGCGCAGTTCGTGGATCCGGATGGAAAGGTGACGGCGGAAACCGTGCGGACGCTGCTTGCGGAGACCGCACACACCGGATTCGCCCAACTGGCCGGTGTAGTCGACCCGGACACGTGGGGCATTGCCGTCCCTGTGATCGACAGCCGGCAGCACACCGTGGCAGCCCTTGGTGTGGTGGTTCCCCTCCACGAGGTCCGGCTTCAGGCCCTGGTTCCAGCGCTGCAGACTGCCGCCCGCGGCGTCGCGCGCCGCCTGCGGGATTCGGCTCCCTAGCTACCTTCCGTTCAACGGAATTTGTATAACGCTGATCACAGTCTCAGGCGCACACTGTTAGCCAGTCCCACCTACCGGCCCGCCGCCAGCGCGGAGCCCCGCAGCGAAGCGAGAACTGTCATGGCACAACGCGAAGTCATCACCACCCAGGTGGCCATTATGGGCGCCGGTCCCGCCGGCCTGATGCTCTCCCATCTCCTGGCAAAGGCCGGCATCGAATCAACCGTGATCGAGGTCCGCAGCCATAAGGAGATTTCCGAAACTGTCCGGGCCGGAATCCTGGAACACGGCACAGTCAACCTCCTTGTGGATAGCGGAGTCTCGGACCGTGTGCTGCGCGACGGCGACCGGCACGACGGCATCGAGCTGCGGTTCAACGGTGAAAGCCACCGCATCGACTTCAAGGACCTCGTGGGCGAGTCCGTGTGGCTTTACCCGCAGACGGACGTTTTCTTGGACCTCGCCGCACGGCGGAAGGCCGACGGCGGCGACGTCCGTTACAGCGTCACGGACACCACCGTCCACGACCTCGAGGGTAAGCCGAAAATCTGGTTCACCGACTCGGACGGCGTTGAGTGCGAGATCCAGGCCGAGTTCCTGGTGGGTGCGGACGGTTCGCGCAGTTACTGCCGGCGGCAGGTGCCCGAGGCCTCGCGGACGCAGTATTTCCACGAATACCCCTTCGCCTGGTTCGGCATCCTGGCCGAAGCCCCGCGCAGCTCCGATGAGCTGATCTACGCCAATTCCGACAACGGGTTCGCCCTGATCAGCCAGCGGACCGAAACCGTCCAGCGGATGTACTTCCAGTGCGACCCCAAGGAAAACGTGGCCGAGTGGGACGATGAACGGATCTGGGCCGAGTTCCGCAGCCGGGTCAATGGCAACGGCTTTGAGTTGAAGGAGGGTCCGGTCATCGACAAGATGGTCCTGCCGTTCCGGAGCTTTGTGCACACCCCCATGCGGCACGGCAACCTGTTCCTGGCCGGCGACGCCGCCCACACGGTTCCCCCCACCGGCGCCAAGGGCCTGAACCTGGCCATCCAGGACGTCAAGGTGCTTTTTGAGGGACTGGAATCCTTCTACAGCAACGGTTCAACGGCGTTGCTGGACGGCTTCAGCGACCGCGCCCTCGAGCGTGTCTGGAAGGCGCAGCAGTTCTCCTACTGGATGACCACCATGCTGCACACCCCCACCGACGCCGACGACTTCACCCGCGCCCGCCAGCTCGGCGAACTCAACTCGGTGGTCTCGTCGAAGCACGGTATGGCCTACCTGGCCGAGGCGTACACCGGCTGGCCCGGCGCACACTAAGTCCGGGACGCTGAGCAGCAGGGGCGCAAAGCGACCGGAGGCTAGGCTTCCGGTCGTTTTGCGCCCAGCCGTCCTCCGGATACCTCGAGGTAGCAGGAACCGCAAAGAGATTCATACCAGACGTCCTGGCCGTCGATGGCGACCTGGTCGCCGTCGAACACTACCTCGTTGCCCACGCGCCGGGTGTTGAAAATGGCCTTGCGCCCGCAGCGGCAAATGGTCTTGAGCTCTTCCAGCGTGTGGGCGACCTCCATCAGCCGGCGTGAACCCGGGAACGCGTGCGTGAGGAAGTCGGTCCGGATGCCGTAGGCCAGCACCGGCACGTTGTCCAGGACGGCGATGCGGAACAGGTCGTCCACCTGGTCCGGGGTGAGAAACTGCGCTTCATCCACCAGCAGGCACGCCACCGGCTTCTGGTCCACGTGCTCCAGGAGGGCATTGGGGTCATCGCCGGCCGCATGGGCGGCGTAAAGGTCGCGCACGGACGTCTCGGGGGAGATCAGGAAGTCCACGGACCGGGTCATGCCCAGCCGGGACACAATGTCGGTATCGCCTTTGGTGTCCACATCGGGCTTGGCCAGCAGGACACGCTGGCCCCGCTCCTCGTAGTTGAAGGCGGCCTGCAGGAGCCCGGTGGACTTTCCCGAGTTCATGGCGCCGTAGCGGAAATAGAGCTTGGCCAAGGGGGTCCTTTCAATGAGTCCGGCTATCGATCCTATGCCGAATATCCCCCAGCCACGGCAGCAGGTCATGGGGCACCGCAGTGCCAGTGAATCCGCTCCAGGCAGTCAGAACAGGAGTGGTGCCAGCCGAGTGGTCAGTTCCCGGGCTGCTTCCGCGTGTTCGCAGATGGTGGTGAAACGTTCTGCGGGTCCGGTGAGGCAGAGTGCTGCGCCGACTGGCCCACCGGGCAGTCGGACTGGAAGGGCCAGGCTGGCGGATCCTGCTTCGAGTTCGTTGATTTCCGAGGCCTGGCCTGTGCGCCTTATTTCCGCCAGTTGCTCTTCCAGCCGGCCACTGTCGGTAATGGTGTGCTCTGTCAGCTTCACCAGCTGGCCGCCCGGAAGTGCGGAGGCCGCATCGCCCAGTTCAGCGAGCATCAACTTCCCTGCGGCGGAGGTGTGTGGATAGCGGAGCATCTCGAATGACGAGTGCAGCGGATAATCAGGGTCTTCATCGGCAACCCTGAGGGAAGCGCTCCTGAACATAAAAAGATGCACTGCGAATCGGTTTCCCCGCCGGAACTCTTCTATGACGGTGCGGGCCGCGGTGGGAACTGTTGGCGGGGTCGCCGCAGTCACCAGGCCTGAAATCGCGTGTCCGAGCGCGAATCCGCGGAGATCAGATGTGCGGACCAGATATTCGTCGCCGACAAGCGCATTCAATATCCGGTAGGCGGTGGCCGGAGGCATGCGCAGGGAGTCGGTGATCTCTTTCGCCGTTGTCCCGGTGCCGTACCGTGCCACGACCTCCAAGATCCTCAGTGAGTTGGATGCTGAGCCGGAACCGGAGTGTGAGGGCCTGTAGGTCATTTGATCGGCCCGCCATGGAACAGGTCTGATTCCCGGGTCTCGTCGTAGATCCCCACTGACGCCAGGCGCATGGGTAACCGGCGGTGAAGGAACATGGCGTAAATGACGCTGGCCAGGAGGACCCCGCCGTAGATGAGGGTCTGCAGGTTGCCTGTTCCAATCGATGTTGTCGCAGCCGTCCACAGCACCGCACAGAGGACAAAGGACGTCGCTGCTCCAAGGACCCAGCTGGCGTAAGTGTTCTCGCCGATCCTGCGCAGGAAAAAGGGCAGGGACGCGCTGGCCAGGACATAGGACCCAAGGTATCCGTAGGCGCCAAGCGTGAAGAGGTTGGCGAGGCCCTGCTCAGGACTTGCTCCGGAGATGACAATCGCGATGGGAACGATGGCAACAAGCGGCATCACGGCCAGGATCGCCGTCGAGGGTGTCCGAAAAACGTGATGTGTCCGGCCGACTGCCCGTGGGGCGACGCCTTCCCTGCCCATGCAGAAGAAAATTCGGGCCAGGGCGTTCACAGATGCGATGGCGCACGCAAACCACGATGCGGCGATTCCCAGGTCAAGGACTGCGGCGAACACCGGGGAGGTCTGGGAAAACAGGTCAGACAAGGGTGTGGAGCTGGCTGTTATGTCTGATGGTGCATCTCTGAGGGCTACGTCCTGGGCGGTCGCGGCAAGGAGGTAGAGCACGCCCGCCAGAATGGGGGTCCAGGTAATCGCCCGTGGCACGCTGACAAAGGGTTTCTGCGCCTCGCCTCCGAGTGTGGTTGGGCTTTCGAAGCCAACAAAGGCACTGACGGCCACCACGATTGCGATCGATAACGAATCAAAATGTCCGTTCCAGGCAAACACAGTCCCGAGATTGACGTTCGGCTCGTTGAAGGCGAAATAGACCACCATGAGGACGGCGAGGATACCAATTGAAATGGATTCCATTAACAGCGTGGCCCAAGCGGATAACTGGATCCCCCTGACCATAAGGAGACAGGCGCCGCCTGCGGCGGCAAGAATGACCAGCACCGTGACAACCTTGGCATCGGCCACCGGGATGCCCAGGTTGATGAACAGCTCAACGACATATGTGCCCACAGCCAACAGACTGGCCATGGCCACGAGGCCGTACCCGAAGATGGCCGACCAGCCGGCGGTAATTGCTGTCCGTTGGCCAAGCCCCTTGGCTGTGTAACTGTAGAGCCCGCTGACGGCAGCCATGCGCTGGGCCATCGGTCTCAGACAGAAGGCAACCAGGATCATGACTGCCATGGCCGCGCCGAATGTCAGCACAAGGTTCGGTCCGGCGGACCCAAAGACAAGACCCGGAAAGATCAGGGCCGGAATGACGGTCATGGCACCCGCGGGCGCCACGTTGGCTACTGACTGCGCGAAGACGGGCAGGAAGGAAAGCTTCCGGCGTCTCAGGCCCTCCACCGGCGAGCGGGGCGTGATGAAGCGATCACCGCGTGCAGACATGGGACCACCTTTCCCTCCGGCGTGCAGGCTCGTCTTTGATTTCGCGTGACACGGGTCACTGGCCTGAGGTGCAAAACATTAGCATTCCCTGCCCCGATGACGGGTGCGAACGCGTTTATGAATGTTTCCAGCATGTTAACTGCGGTGGGAAAATTCAGCCTCAAATTTCTCACGGGCCGGCACTCTCTGCCCGCTTCAGAATGTTTCCAACATGTTAACTGCGACGGGAAAATGCCGCGGTGAATTTCTCACGTAAATATGCACAAAAGCCTCGCCTGACCGAGTTGAATGACGTAGTTTTCTTACACAGACGGAATGCGAGTGATCCGCATCACGCCAGCAGGGCCCGGAGTAGAGCCCCGCTGACACTCTGGAAATAGAGGATGCCGATTGCAAGCGATCCCTTCTCCGGCCTCAGTCGGTTCGGGGAGGGTCTTTTAACGCAGCATCGTAGGCACGAAAGAATTAGCAGTTCTGGGAAATCGAAAGATTAACAGTTCTGATATTCCGTGGATGTTTTGTCCCTTATCCCGCGATGGCAATAAAACCAATGCTGGCTGCCAGCTATAAGAGCCGTCATTTTGATTAGAAACCAAGGAGAAACAATGACTCTCAACACTGAAATCCACACCGAGGTTGGGGTGGCGCACCCTCTCGATCCGCTCTCCCGTGAGGAGATTTCCCGGGCCGCCGCGATCCTGAAGGATGGCCCGGCCGCGGCCGAGTCGTTCCGCTTCATCAGTATTGAGCTGCGCGAGCCGGAGAAGGAACTGCTCCGGACCGGCGCCGCGACCCTCCGCGCAGCCGACGCGGTCCTGGTCAACCGGGCCGAGGGACGCTCCTACGAAGCGATCGTGGACCTGGACTCGGGCATCGTCTCCAAATGGACCCAGCTCGCCGCGAACATCCACCCCCCGTTCATGCTGGACGAATTCGCCGAGGGTGAAGAGAGCTGCCGGACCAACCCCGAGGTCCAGGCCGCCCTGGCCAAACGCGGCATCACCGACATGTCCCTGGTCTGCTTCGAACCCTGGTCCGTGGGCTACTTCGGCGAAGACAACGAGGGCCGGCGCCTGATGCGCGCCCTGGTCTTCGTCCGCGAGGAAGCCGACGACAGCCCCTACGCCCACCCGATCGAGAACTTCATCGTCATCGTGGACCTGAACTCCGGGGAAGTGGTCAAGGTCGAGGACGACCAGGCCATCCCCGTCCCGTCCGCGAGCGGGAACTACCTGCCCAAATACGTCGGCGAAGCCCGCACCGACCTCAAACCCATCGCCATCACCCAGCCCGAAGGCGCGTCCTTCACCGTCACCGGAAACCACGTCCAGTGGGCCGACTGGTCCTTCCGCGTCGGCTTCACCCCCCGCGAAGGCCTGGTCCTGCACCAGCTCAAATTCCGCAACAAAGGCGTCGAACGGCCCGTCATCAACCGCGCCTCACTCTCGGAAATGGTCGTCCCCTACGGAGACACCGCCCCCGTCCAGGCCAAGAAAAACGCCTTCGACTCCGGCGAATACAACATCGGCAACATGGCCAACTCCCTCAAACTCGGCTGCGACTGCCTCGGCGAAATCAAATACTTCGACGGCATCACCGCCGACAGCCACGGCAACCCGCTGACCATCGAGAACGCCATCTGCATGCACGAGGAAGACGACTCCATCCTCTGGAAGCACTTCGACTTCCGCGAAGGCACCGCCGAAACCCGCCGCTCCCGCAAACTCGTCATCTCCTTCATCGCCACCGTCGCGAACTACGAATACGCCTTCTACTGGCACCTCTTCCTCGACGGGTCCATCGAATTCCTCGTCAAGGCCACCGGCATCCTCTCCACCGCCGGCCAGAAACCCGGCGAAAAGAGCCCCTACGGCCAGACCCTGAACAACGACGGACTCTACGCCCCCATCCACCAGCACATGTTCAACGTCCGCATGGACTTCGAAATCGACGGACCCACCAACGCCGTCTACGAAGTCGACATGGAAATCCCCGACCACAACCCCACCCACACCGCGTTCATGGCCGTGGACCGGCTCCTGGAAACCGAACAGGCCGCCATCCGCAAAACCGACTCCGCCAAACACCGCTTCTGGAAAATCGCCAACCGCGACAGCAAAAACCTCGTCAACGAACCCGTCGCCTACCGCCTGATCCCCACCGACGGCATCCAACTCGCCGCCGGCGACGAATCCTACGTCAGCAAACGCGCCCAGTTCGCCCGCAACAACCTCTGGGTCACCGCCTACGACCGCACCGAACGCTTCGCCGCCGGCGAATTCCCCAACCAGGCCACCGGCGCCGACGACGGCCTGCACATCTGGACCCAAAAAAACCGGAACATCGTCGACCAGGACCTCGTCGTCTGGTACACCTTCGGCATGCACCACGTCGTCCGCCTCGAAGACTGGCCCATCATGCCCCGCCAAAACATCGGCTTCATGCTCGAACCCCACGGCTTCTTCGACCAAAACCCAACCCTCAACCTCCCCAGCAACGACAACCGAACCGAAACAACCAACACCGCAACCTGCTGCACCACCGACTGACAATCTTTAACTGAGTCCGCGGGAGCGCGGGGATTCGTCACGGCGCTCCTGCGGACTCGTCTCGCCACAAGGGCGAAATCCTCTCGGACCTTCCTACGTGCTTGGACGTTCGCGCATCGGGGTCCGTCCCATACTCACTGGCCGCCAAAGGCGTCCAGGCAGTAAAGATCACACGACGTTCAGTTCATCAAAGGAGATGTTATGAGTGAAAATCGTTTGGATGAAGCGGATCACCTGAAAAGGTCGATTAACTGGAAGCAGGGTGCGGCCATCGCATTGGGTGTTCCC
The DNA here is from genome assembly GCF_031454915.1 of Pseudarthrobacter sulfonivorans. Taxonomy (GTDB): domain Bacteria; phylum Actinomycetota; class Actinomycetes; order Actinomycetales; family Micrococcaceae; genus Arthrobacter; species Arthrobacter sulfonivorans_C. Next base: position 157,830 of record NZ_JAVDRS010000008.1, read on the forward strand.
ATGCTGATTCTGCCCTCGTTGGGCTACCTGCCGATGTATGTGTCCGCCGCAGCAATTCTTATCTGGGGAATATCCGTTCTTCAAGGGTTTATGCAGAACGCCGCGTATGCCGAGATGGCCACCACCTTTCCCAAGGCCTCTGGTCTGCCAGGCTTCGCGCAGCACGTCTTCCGCACCGAGAACTACAAAGGCAAGTACGACAGAGGCAAACTGATCGGCGGCTTTACCGCCTGGAGCTACTGGTTTGGCTGGAACCCGATCCTGGCGATCTTCGCCATCACGGCCGGCAGTTACCTGCATGGCCTGTTCCCGGTGCTGGGCGAGACATTCACCGAGTATCAGCTGGCCTTGATCTCAGGACTGGTGATCTTCACCGGGTTGTTCATCGTGAACTGGTTCGGCCTCAAGGACGGCGCCATCCTGGGCTACATCCTGGCGGCCATATCCCTGATACCGCTGGTCATCCTGGCCGTGGCACCCTTTGCTACCGGACACGTTGAGCTGACCAACATCACCGGCAACTGGTGGCCGGCTGACTGGGCCTGGGACATGCACCACATCCTGATGCTCTTCGGCATCTTTGGCATCGCCCAGTGGAGTGCCTGCGCCTGGGAAACGGCAGCCATCTACGGCCCCGAATACAAGAAACCGTCCAAGGATCTCCCCAAAGCGCTGCTTGCCTGCGGCATCATCTGCTTCGCTTTGTATGTCCTGCTGCAGGCTGCAGTTATCGGCGTGCTGGGTGTCGAGGGTGTCCAGGCCGAGTCTGTCTCGCCCCTGATCCCCGTGGCCCAGGCCGTCTTCGGCCAAGCCGGTTCAGTCATCACCATCATCATGCTGATCGCCGCCATGATCCTCATCATCCAAACGGCCTACCTGGGTTCCTCCCGAGCCATGCACTCCATGTCGACGGAGGGCAACCTGCCCAAAGTCTTCGGCAAAACCAACCGCCACGGGACCCCGTTCATTGCCATGCTGGTGATCGGAGCCTTCAACCTGGTGCTGATCTCCATGGGAAACGCTGCGGCAATTCTTGCCGCGTCAGCAATTGGTTACACCTGCGCCAACGGCATCAGCCTGTTCGCATACGTCAAAGCCGCAAGGCATCCGGCCTTCGCAAACCTGGAACGGCCCTTCAAAGCGCCCAAGGGCTGGAAACATGTCGCCATGATCTTTGGCCTCTTCAATGTGCCCCTGTGTGTGGTTGGCGTGGTGTACCTCAACAGCCTGGAAATCGGCTGGACCTCAACCTGGGTTGGCTTCCTCGTATTGGCGCTCTACCTGCCCATCTGGCTGTATTCCCAGCATGAATCGCGGCGCGCGAAATCCGAGGCAGCCACTGCTCCCGAGTCGGATCACGCTGTCGAGGATCGGGATCGGGATCGGGATCGGGAAAAGGTCCTGGACCTTACCTAAACGGAACCGGCAACCTAAGGCTTCCCGCCTGCTGTCACAGTCATGTCCCCGGTGCGGTCGATAGCCGCACCGGGGACATGACCCGCATCTAACCCAAACCCAGTAGTGAGAGTGTGATCCGCGTGTTCAATGTCCCCGCAATTACCTGGACCCTCACGGCCGTCCTGCTGCTTAGCGGAAGCTATCACTTCCTGCAGGCGACAAAGTCCCACCAGCTCACGGACCGGGTAAACAATATTCTTCATGCCCTCATGAACATCCTGATGGCGGCCATGTTGTGGAACCTCGTGCCCTCGACCATGCTGGCCCAGATTGCTGTCCTCGCCGGCGCGGCACTGTGGTTTGTCATTCAGGCGGTCGCCCGGCCGGAGTTCAAAATGCTCTGCGCGGGCAGCCAAGGCAGGCTAAAGTGCGTCTACCACAGCCTCAGCATGGCCGGCGCTGCTGTCATGGTCGCAATGATGGGCCTGGCCACCACCGGACACGCTCCGGCAGGGGCATTACCAATGGCGCACGCCCATCACTCGATGACCCCGGCAGCCCCCAGCACGGCTGCAGCAACCCTTGGTCACTCACCAGGACTGGCGATCGTGCTGACACTGTTATTCGGAGCCGCGGCCGTGGTTTTCATTCTCCTTGTGCTGCGTTTCGGGGCAGCAAAAACCAGTCACCGCCATGGCACGGCGTCAGGGCGCTCCGCCCGCACAGCGCATGGGCTCGAAGCCATCGGTGCCGCCGTCATGGCCCTCATGTTTGCCACCATGTTGGCATGAGCCGCCATGAACCCGCTAGCGTTGAGCCTCATTGAGCTGGGAGCCGTTGTGTTCTCCCTCGGCCTGTTGGCCAGGCTGGCGGGAAAGATTGGAATGTCACCTATCCCGCTGTATCTCTTGGGCGGCCTCGCCTTTGGCACTGGCGGGATTGTTGAGCTCGAAGGCATGGCGGACTTTTCGCATCTTTTTGGGGAAATCGGCGTCATCCTGTTGTTGTTTATGCTCGGGCTGGAATACACGGCTTCGGAGCTTTTCACCGGACTGCGGAGATCGTGGCAAGCCGGTCTCCTTGACCTCATCCTGAACTTCCTGCCGGGGGCAGCGCTTGCCCTTTTTCTGGGTTGGGGGATCGTGGGCGCCATGGTGATGGGCGGCGTCACCTATATCTCCTCGTCGGGCATCGCGGCGAAGGTGATCAATGATTTGGGCTGGCTAGGCAACCGCGAAACCCGTGTGGTGATCTCGCTCCTTGTGTTTGAAGACCTGACTATGGCGGTATATCTTCCCGTCCTCACCACCATTCTTGCCGGCGTCAGTTTCCTCGGCGGGCTCACAACCGTGGGCATCGCGCTGGCTGTCGTGAGCCTGGTCCTTCTGGTTGTACTCCGCCACGGACACCATGTGTCAAAGGCTGTCCACAGCGAAAACTCAGAGGTGTTCCTCCTGAACGTCCTGGGCGCGGCGCTGCTTGTAGCCGGCGTGGCATCAGCCATGCAAGTGTCAGCGGCAGTGGGGGCCTTTTTGCTCGGCATCGCGATCTCCGGCGTCACCTCACACAATGCCACGCGCATCCTGGCACCGCTGCGGGACCTCTTTGCCGCGATCTTCTTTGTGGCGTTCGGGCTGAACACTGATCCTGCTTCCATTCCGCCAGTGCTTGGCTGGGCCCTCGTCCTCGCTTTTATCACCGCGGCCACCAAGATGGTTACCGGTTTCTGGGCAGCGAAGCGGGTGGGCATTGCCCGCCCTGGCCGTCTCCGTGCCGGAGCCGCGCTTATAGCCCGCGGGGAATTCTCGATCGTCATCTCCGGACTGGCAGTGGCATCCGGTGCCGTCAACCAAGAACTGGCGGCCATGGCTACTGCCTATGTGCTGGTCATGGCCGTTGTGGGCCCGTTGGCCGCTCGCTACGTCGAACAGGTGGTGGAAATCGTGCTGCCGCCAGAAGATGTCGTTGCGAAAGTCTAGACAGCTGTGCCCAGGAAGTGCAGATGGCAGTTGGCTTTTGCCTAGGATTCCTTAGCGCGATGGAGCCGATGGCGCCTTGGTGGCCGGCACTTCAGCGAGGGAACGAGCTGCAGCAGGTGCGGCTAAGGCGGGGAGCGCACGGACGCCCTTGCCTTTCGAACCGCCCGTGCCTTTCGCACGGCGCCGGCTGGTCCGCCCGTAGACCAAATACATGGTCAGCCCCGTGATGATCATCAGCAGCACGGTGTAAACAAACGTGTTCGCCACGCCCTGCACGCCTTCTGCGCCGTCGGTGTTCGCTTTGATCACCAGTCCCAGCGGCTGGACCAGCGGGTGCGCCAGGAAGATCGCGGTGTCGTAGTCATCCAGCATGCTGTTAAAGTTCAAAGCGGCGATGGCTGCGGCGGCAGGTAACACCAGGGGCAGCAGGATACGCCGGAACACATAGAGGGTCCGCGCGCCCATGATGGCGGCGGCTTCCTCCAACGAGGAATTGACCGACGCGAACGAAGCCTTGAGCATGCGCAGCGTGAAGGGGATCTTGACCGTCACGAACGCAATCAGCAGGATCACCGTGGTGCCGGTCAGGACGGCGCCGCCCACCAGGGGGTTGGGGTGGTCGTAGCTGATGATGAGCCCCAGGGCCAGCAGGGCTGAGGGCAGGATCCAGGGGATGTGGAGAAGGTACTCGAAAAGGGAGCTGACCCAGTTCCGGTATTTCTGCAGGAGGCGGGCCACGAACAGGAGGCCGCCCACGGCAATCACCGCGGCGAGTGCACTGTAGATGACGCTGATAATGAAAGGCCGCAGGCCGGACTCCTGCGTCAGCACGCGGACGTAGTTGTCCAGGGTCAGGCTGCCCAGCGAGAGCTGCCCGGTCTGGATGGCTGCTCCGTCAGCGAAGGAATAGAGCACGATCAGCAGTACGGGCAGGCTGTACACCGCGAACAGCAGATAAGCGATCACGTGCACGGCGGCGTTGGCTGCCCGGTTGGTGATCTGCTGCTTCTGCAGGGCTGACGAGACTTTAGACACCGAGAAGTAGGTGCCGCCCTTCTCCAGCCGGGTCATCACGGCCAGCATCAGGATGGTGGCCACGCCCAGGATAACGGCCAGCAACGCCGCCAGGTCCCGCGAGGTGGGGCTGTTGGTGAAGGTCAGGATCATTGGCGTGATGGTCTGGAAATCGCGGCCCCCCAGTACCTGCGGAGCGCTGAGTGCGCCCAGCCCGGTCAGGAAGGACAGGATGGTGACGGCGAACAGCGTGGGCTTGAGCATGGGCAGGACCACCCTGCGCAGGATGGTCCAGGTGGAAGCCCCCAGGTTTTTGGCGGCCTCGATGGTCTGGTAGTCCACGCCCTTGAGGGCATTGGCAACGAAAAGCATGTGGTTGGTGGTGGTGGCGAACGTCATCACCACCAGGACCGCGAAGAAACCGGAGAACCACGCCGCATCCATGCCGGGAAAGACCTTGAGCAGCAGGGACGTGACAATGCCCTTATCCCCATAGATGAATTTGTACCCCGCCGCCAGCACGATGCCGCCGTAGATGAACGTGGAGGCGTACCCCAGGAACAGAATCCTGGAACCCCGGATCTTGAAGTAGTGCGTGACCAGCACAATGAAGATGCCCACCACGTTCACCGTGATGGACAGCGCCACAGCGAGCAGGAAGCTGTTGCCCAGGGACTTCATGGCGCGCTGGGAGGAGAAAAGTTTCTCCGCGGCGCGTCCCGAGAAGCTGCCGTCCGGGAAGAACGTGGCGATCAGGACGTTCAGGTTCGGCCACACCAGGAATGCGGCGATAAACCAGGTGAGGACCGTTCCCACGATCAGGATGAACGGGGAGCGGAGCATGCTTTTCGCGGAGGTCCCGCTCATGGCAGGGCCACCGCTTGCTCCCGCCTGTCCAGGGCCTTGCCGGTGTCCGGGTGGTACTGCAGTACGTGTCCCGGCTGGACGTAGACGGTGGTTTCCGCTCCGGCCTCCGGGTGGGCGGCGCCGTCTTCCTTAACCAGCAGGCGGAGGTCCGCGCCGTGGCTCCGCACAATGTAGCGGCTGTGGAGGCCGTGGTAGGTTCGCGAAACTACCTGTCCGGAAAGCCCGACGGCGGTGCCTCCGTTGGCGGGCTGCGTCAGTGATGCTTTTTCCACGCGGAGGTAGGAGTTGGCGGCGGGGCTGAGGCCCGCGCCGGAGAGCCTGTTGAGCTCAGCGACGAACTCCGGGGTCAGCGGCGAACTGTCACCGATGAAGTTGCAGACAAATTCCGTGGCAGCGTCGTCGTAAATGGACTGCGGCGTCCCCACCTGCTCCACCACGCCCTTGTTGAAGACGGCCACCCGGTCGCTCATGGCCAGGGCCTCATCCTGATCGTGCGTGACATACACGGTGGTGATGCCGAACTCGCTCTGCAGGTCTTTAAGCTGCTGCCGGAGTTGGTGCCGGAGCTTGGCATCAAGGTTGGACAGCGGTTCATCCAGCAGGAGGATCTTGGGCCGCAGCACCAGCGCCCGGGCCACGGCCACGCGCTGCTGCTGGCCGCCGGAGAGTTCCGCCACGTTCTTGTGCAGCTGCTCATCGCTGAGCTCCACCCGGCGCGCGATGTCGCGCACCAGGCGGTCACTCTCAGCAGACTTTTCCTTGCGGACCCGCAGTCCGAACGCGATGTTCTCCCAGACGCTCATGCTGGGGAACAGGGCATAGTTCTGGAACACCATGCCCACTTGCCTCTTGTCACTTGGAAGCCGGGTGACGTTCTTCCCGTCCACATGGACTGTGCCCGCAGATGGTTCGATGAAACCCGCCAACGTGCGCAACGCCGTCGTTTTACCGCACCCTGAAGGGCCAAGCAGCGTGAAGAACTCGCCGGGTTTGACGTGCAGGTCAAGGTTCGGGATGGCGACGAAATCGCCGAAGCTAACTTCGATGTTGTCTAGGCGGATCATGGGTACCTGTCTGAGGGAAGCCGGCTGGCCCGGCAGCGGTGCGGGGACGAGGCGGTAGGTGAGCCTACTGCATGTATTCGAGCTCGATCTTCTCCACCCAGGCGCCCATGTTCTCCTGGACGAATTGCCAGTCGATGTCCTGCTGCTTCACGCTCGCGAAGAACTCCAGCACGTCAGGGTTGGCCTGCTCTGCCGCTACCTTGTTGACCGGCATCGAGTTGAACTTCTTGGCGAAGGCAGCCTGCACGTCCGCGCTGCCGAACCAGTCGATGAACTTCAGTGCCTCGGCCTTCTTGTCCGTCCCCTTCACCAGGGCGATTTGCTCAACAGCGAGTGGAACACCGACCGAGGGAACCACCGTTTCGGCGTTGACCTTGAATGACTTTTCACGCTCGGCAATGATCGAGGACGGCATCTGGCCCATGTCCACTTCGCCCGAAGCTATCCGTGCGAAAAGGTCGGTCTTGGCCACGGCGGGGCTGCCGTTCTGGAAGTACTGCTCCACCTGCTTCCAGCCCTCGTCGGAGATGCCAAGGTCACCGGAATCGTCCTTGTAGCGGGAGAGGATGCCGGCGAAAACCAACTGCGCTGTTGCGGTTCCCAGCCCGGTAACCCGCTCGTAGCGGGACTTGAATTCGTCCTTGGTCCAGAGATCCGTCCAGTCCTTGGGCGCGGCGTCGGCGCTGAACTTGTCCGAGTTGTAGCCGAGGAGGATGGCCTGCTTCACCAGCGGCCAGTACGCCTTGCCATCGCCGGTGTCTCCCACTGCCGTGTCCACTTCGCCGGCCCACGCCGGCTCGAAGGCCTCAATGGCACCGGCGGCCTTGATCTGGGCGAAGTACATGTTGTTCAGTCCGAAGGCGACATCGGCGATGGGATTGTTCTTCTCCGCGATGAGCTTGTTCGTGGCGTCTGCGCCGCCGGCTCCCACCACCTCGACCTTGAAGCCGGCTTTAGTGGCCTCCGCGGTCAGCCAATCGCCGCGTCCCTCGCCATTGGAGTTCGTGTAGACCACCAGGGTTTCGCCGGAAGGAACAGTTGACGTGGAGGAGGGCGCCTCGGACGCCGCCGGGGTTGCAGTGCCGGCGCCGCAGCCGGCCAACAGGGTGGCGGCGACGGCGGCTGCCATCAAAGTCTGGAATTTACGCACGATCAGGACTCATTTCTGGACTTGGCTCGGAGCATGGTCCGGCAAGCCTATAGCTGGACTCGACGGTTGGGGGCGATTGAATCTATCGATTCGATAAACAGCCCGGCTGTCGAGTCTGGTCCCATTGCCGGAACATTCAGGGCACGGTGCGTAAACGCGCGGTGAACGTTGCAGGGAAGGGGGGGCGGGTCCCAGAAGTCGGGTGCCGCCGTCGTCAGTCCTGGTTGAGCGTCTCGGTGAGGTGGTGCGTCGGAATCCTGTCCCGGTCGTAGGTGATTTCGGTGTAGCCGTGCGGCTCGGGCTGGCCGGAGGGGCTGAGGTTCACAAAGACGATCTGCTCAATCGTGAGGATGCTCTGGCGCGTGATCATGTTGCGGACTTCGGCCCGCATGGTCAGCGACGTGCGGCCGAAGCGCGTGGCCGTCAGCCCCATCTCGATCAGGTCGCCCTGGACGGCAGAGCTGACGAAGTTGATTTCCGAGATGTATTTGGTCACCGCGCGCCCGTTGCCGAGCTGGAGGATGGCGTAAATGGCCGCTTCCTCGTCGATCCACTTCAGCAGGCTGCCGCCGAACAGGGTGCCGTTGGCATTAAGGTCCTCGGGCCGGACCCATTTGCGTGTCCGGAAGGTGATGTCTGCTGATTCCATAGGGCGAGGTTAGCCCACCGTGCCGGACGCTGCGCAGTGGCGGGCGCCGTGTGACGCGGCGCCGGCCTGGTGTCCGTCCCGGTTCGGTTCAGGCCATGGCCGTGTGGGCGGCGCTGTGCGAGTCGATCAGCTTCGCATAACAGTACGAGTGCTCCATGCCGATGTAGGCGCCAAAGTTGGGCACTGGTTCAAACCCGGAGTTCTCGTAGAAGTTCCGGCCATCGGGCTGGGCTGAGCCTGCTTCGGCCTTGATCCTCGTGATCCCCTGCTTGTGGGCCTCGGCTTCGAGGGCGGCCAGGATGGAGCTGGCAACGCCCGAGCCGCGCGTGTACGGGAGCACGTAAAGCCGCTTGATTTCCGCCGTAGTGTCGTCCAAAAGCCTGAGTCCGCCGCAGCCCACGGGCTGGCCGGAGCCTTTGTCGTACGCCACGAGGAAAACAGCGCAATCAGCGCCCGACGGCGGGGTCCCGGGTTCGTGGTCCGGCGTACCAAAGCGGGCGTCCAGTTCGGCCTGCTGGGCACTCCGCAGATCGGCGCCAACAGGGTTGGCCCAGGTCACGGCCCTGATGTTGAGACGGGGGTTGGTCTGCATGACTGCCTCGATTCGCCGAAGGGTTATGCCTGATAAGCCTAAGAGGGCAGGGTTACCGCGGTGTTTCCTCCGCGTAAGCGCCCAGATAACACTGGGCCAAGCGCCCAGGGAACGGCCGGCGGTGCAAGGCGTTACTGGCGCACCAGGGTCCGCAGGAGCTTGAGCGCCACGGAGATCGACGCGATGTCTACCTGGCCGGGGCCGGTGACCTCGGCGAACGTATCCTTGATGCGTGCCAGTTGCTCCTGATGGCCGCGTTCCCACGCCACGATCCGTTCCACGGCATCCGCTCCGGGCGGGGTGTCCGTCTGCATTACCGAAACGGTCATATCCGCTACGGCCGAATAGACGTCGTCCCGCAGGGACGCACGGGCGAGGGTTTCCCAGCGGCTTTGGCGCGGCAGATCGGTGATGCGCAGGAGCAGGCCCGCGGCGTCAATCCGTTGGAAGACCGTGTAATACAGGTCGGTGATGGTGGTGAGCGGCTCGTGCACCTGTTCGGACACGAGGGAAATGTCCAGCAGCCCGAAGCTTTCCAGCAGGTCGGAGGCACGCACGGCCACGTCCTCCGGCAGTCCCCCGCTGTTCCAGTGCGCGAGGCGGTTCTGCACGCGGTCGATGTCGGAGCCGCGCAGGTAGTCAGAGGTCTTGGTGCGGAGCAGGTCAAGGGTGGGCATGATCCTGCCCAAGGCAGTGGCGATCGGCTGGTCGCGGTGGTCATGGGTCACGTACCAGCGCGTAGCCCGGTCGAGGACGCGGCGCATGTGGATGGCAATCTCGGCCGCCAGCTCACTGGGCACGTCCGGCGGCAGCGCGGCGAGCCGGTCCATGATGGAGGTCAGGCCGAAAGCCTCGCGGGCCACCACGAAGGCCCGCGCCACCGCGGCTGCCGTGGCTGTGGTTTCTTCCTTCGCACGGAAGGCAAAGGTGATGCCGCCGAGGTTGATGATGTCGTTGGCCACTACGGTGCAGATGATCTGGCGGCGCAATGGGTGGGAGTCCAGCTCGGATGCGAAACGTTCGGACAGCTGGTGGGGGAAGTAGCCGCGCAGGGTCGCTTTGAACCACGGGTCGTCGGCCAGGTCGCTGGCCGTGAGCTCCTTGGCGAGCTCGATCTTTGCGTAGCCGGCCAGCACGGCCAGCTCGGGCGAGGTCAACCCCTTGCCTGCCTTTAGCCGTTCGTTGAGCTGGTCCGTGCCGGGCAGTGCCTCCTGCTCCCTGTCCAGGTCGGAGGCCTTTTCAAGCCAGTCCATGGTCCGTTCGAACCCGGGGCTCCATTCCAGTACCAGGTGCCTGTCATTGAGCAGGAGGACATTCTGGTCAGCGTTGTTGGCCAGCACCAGCCGGGATACTTCGCCCGTCAGCGAGTGCAGGAATGCGCCGCGTTCCGTGGCCGCCATGCGCTGCGCGGCGATCATCCGGTCCACAAAGATCTTGATGTTGACCTCGTGGTCCGAGCAGTCCACTCCGGCGGAGTTGTCGATCGCGTCCGTGTTCAACAGGGTTCCGCCCAGGGCGGCCTCGATCCGGCCGTGCTGGGTGATGCCGAGGTTGCCGCCCTCCACGATCACCCGGGCACGCACCTGGTTGCCGTCAACCCTGATGGGATCGTTGGCTTTGTCGCCCACATCGGGGTTTCGCTCGAAGGCTGCCTTGATGTAGGTCCCGATCCCGCCGTTGTACAGGAGGTCCACCGGAGCCCGGAGGATGGCCTGCAGGAGCGCATGCGGCGGCATGACGGTTGTTCCCGCCGGCAGGGCAAGGCACGTCCGGACCTGATCGGTGATGGCAATGGCCTTCGCGGCGCGGGAATGGACGCCACCACCCTCGCTGATCAGCGACGAATCATAGTCGGCCCAGGCTGAACGCGGCAGGGCAAAGAGCCGCTGGCGCTCCCGGAAGGAGGCTCCGGCGTCGGGAGCGGGATCGAGGAAGATGTGCCGGTGGTCAAACGCCGCCACGAGCCTGATGTGGGGTGAGAGCAGCATGCCGTTGCCGAAGACGTCCCCGCTCATGTCCCCGATGCCGGCGACCGTGAAATCCTGCGCCTGGGGATCCTTGCCCAGCGCGCGGAAATGCTGCCTGACGGACTCCCAGGCGCCGCGGGCCGTGATGCCCATCTTTTTGTGGTCATAGCCCACCGAGCCGCCGGATGCGAAGGCGTCGCCGAGCCAGAAGCCGTACTCGGCAGCAACGGCATTCGCGGTGTCGGAGAACGCCGCAGTGCCCTTGTCCGCTGCCACCACGAGGTAATAGTCGTCCTCATCGTGGCGCACCACCAAGGGTGGCGGCACCACTTTTCCCCCGGCCGGCGAGACCACGAGGTTGTCCGTGAGGTCCAGCAGCCCGCGGATGAAGATCCGGTAGCACTCGGTTCCTTCCGCGAACCAGCCGGCCCGGTCCACCGTTGGATCGGGCAGCCGCTTGGGATAAAAACCACCTTTGGCGCCGGTGGGGACAATAACGGAGTTCTTCAGGTTCTGGGCTTTGACCAGGCCCAGGACCTCGGTCCGGAAATCCTCGCTCCGTTCCGACCACCGCAGGCCGCCGCGGGCCAGTTCGCCGAAGCGCAGGTGGGCGCCTTCCACCCGGGGCGAGTAGACCCAGATCTCGAACTTCGGCCGGGGAAACGGTGCGTTGGCGATGGCCGCCGGGGTGAGCTTGAAGCTCAGGTGCGGCTTGTCCTGGAAGTAGTTGGTGCGGAGCGTGGATTCGATCAGGTTCATGAAGGTGCGCAGCAGCCGGTCGGCGTCGAGGACCGGGACTGCCTCGATGGCGGCCAGGAGTTCGGTGCGCGCTGCGGCCGTTTCGCGGAACCGGGCAGGCGCGTCCAGGGCGGGATCAAACTTCGCATGGAACAGGGCCAGGAGAGCGTGGGTTGCCCGGACATTTGCCTTGAGGGTATCGGCCATAAATCCGTAGGACGTGGTGGTGCCCAACTGCTGCAGGTACTTGGCATAACTGCGCAGGAGGGCCGCCCGCCGCCAGCCAACTCCTTCCGTGATGACCAGGGCGTCGATGGCATCCGACTCGATGTCCCCGCGCATCGCGGCGCGGAAGGCCTCGGCCAGCAGCCCGCTGCTGGCTTCGGGATCCACCCCGGCCGGATATTTCACGTTGAGGTCGTACAGGTACAGGCTCTGGCCTGTTGCGCGGTGAATTTCGAACGGCCTCTGGTCTACTACCTCCAGGCCCAGGTTGTGCAGGAACGGCAGGATGTGGCTGAGGCTCCGCGGACGGGTCAGGTAGAGGCGGATCCTGGCTTCGGCAGGCAGTTCCGCGGCGCCCTTCGGCCGGGAGACTGCCAGCATCGGGTCGTCGTACGGCCGGCCCCCGGTGCCGTCCAGGTCGAAGGCCTCGAAGCTGGTGACGTCATGGAGCGCGTCCTCCGGCCGGTAGTCCGCACGGTAGGCGGGCGGAAATGCGTCGGACCACAGGCGCGAGATCCGGGCGGCCTCCGCGGCAGGAAAACGGTCGCGGATCAGTTCGTCAAGGCCCTCGGTCCAGGAACGTGTGGCGGCGATCAGGTCCTGCTCCAGGCGGGCAGGGTCAACGGTGGCAGGGTCGACAGTGGAAGGGCCGACGACGGCGGGCCCGCCGCCTGCGCTGAGGTCGCTTCCTGCGGGGGTGCTTTCCCGGGCGGTACCGTCCCGGCCGGGGGTTTTTGCCGTCCTGAGCCGGAAGAAGATCCTGGCCATGGGGGATTCGGAGAGCCGCACCTCGAATTCGATGGAGGTGGGGTGGAAGGCTTGCGTGAACACCTGCTCCATCTGCAGCCGGACGGCGGTGCTGTACCGTTTGCGCGGAAAGAAAACGAGCGCCAGCACGAATTTGCCCAAATTATCCGAACGGAGGAACACCCGGGTCTGGCGGAACTGCTCGGCCCGCATGATTTCCTGTGCCAGCCGGCTGAGTTCCGGCACGTCAACCTGGAACAGTTCGTCGCGGGGGATGGCCTCCAGGACCGCCAAAAGGTCCTTTGCCTGCTGCGAGTCCGGTCCGGCGCCGAGCTGGTCCCGGACCGCGATCAGCTTTTCCCTGATTACCGGAATCCGCCGCACGGATTGGTGCTCGGCACTGGGGGTGAAGAGCCCCAGAAAGCGCCGTTCCCCTGCAAGTTGGCCGCTCGGGTCGAAGGACTGGAGCCGTATTTCGTCCAGGAACGATGCCCGGAGGACGGTGGAGCGAAGATCCGAGGTGGCCAGCTTGAGAACCTGCGGACCCGGGAGCCCAGGTTCCGCGGTGCCTGGGTCCGTCCCGCGCAGCAGGCCCAGCCCGGAACCCGGGCGGGCGGTGAGCAGATCCCGGCCGGCCGCCGTCGTCAGTTCATGCTCGCTGTAGCCCAGGAACACAAAGTTGCCGGCCGCCAGCCAGCCGAGCAGGTCGCGGAGCTGCTGGGCTGTTGGGACGGCGCCGGGCCGTAGGTTATCCGCCGCGGCTATGGCGTCGGACAACTTGGCGTGGATGGCCTCCTGATCCCGGGCTGCCGCGCGCACGTCTGCAACCACGCTATGCAGGCGCCGGGTCAGCTCCGCTGCTGCCCCGGAATCGGCGAGCCTGCCGATTTCCATGCCCACCCAGACCTCGGGCGTTTCGCCATCAGGAGCCGCGATACCCGGCAGGAATCCTTCCCGCACGTGACCCGGATGAACCCCCTGCAAGGCATGCGTTGCGGGGTCGCGGTGGACCAGGAACGTCGGATGGACCAGGAGGCGGATGGGGGTGTCTTCACGGGTGAGCTCCGCGGTCACCGACTGGACCAGGTACGGCAGGTCCTCGGCCACCACCGCCACCACGCTGGTGTCCAGTTCGTCCAGGATCCCGACGGCGGCCTGTCCGGGAGGGCGCCGGGCGGCAAGTTCCAGATGGTGGGCGGCCCGGGTCCGGAGGGTTTCGGGGTCGTAATTGTGCAGGTCCTCGGCGGCTACATGGGCATAGTATGCCGCGAGGAAATCCCCGTCCGGCTCCACCGAACCGGCCTTAGCCTGCCCCGATGTCCGTGCCATGCAAGTGCGCCTCCACCGCGCGGGAGGCTCCCGGGATTCCGGTCCCCGCGCCTACCCTTCATCATGGCCGGATGAGGCGGGGCCGTCCAGTACCAGGAGCGCCGGTGCGGACTACTGTGCATCCCCCATGGGGTCTTCGGCCGTCGGATCCGCCAGGGCGAGGCCGCCGATGGGGCTGCCGTCCCAGTGGATCAGCTTCCAGCCGGCGTCGGGGTCACCTTCCACGGCCACGATGCCCGTGTTGGCCAGGATGTGCCGGGCTACAAAATCGGCGTCGGCGTCGGCGGCGCGCAGGCCCGTCCAGGTGCGGATTGCGGCGCCGTGGCTGACCACGGCGGCAACGACGGAGTCTCCGTCGCGGGAGGCCCGTTCGGCAATCCGGGCGATGTCGGCGTCGTACCGTTCAAAGAATTCGTGGCCGTCCGGACCGGCGGGCATCCTGCGGTCCAGGTCGCCTGCCGCCCACGCGAACACCGTGCCCATATAGCGCTTATGCGATTCGTGGTCCGTGAGCTTTTCCAGCGCCCCGGCCTCGATTTCGTGCAGGCCCTCCAGCACGTCGATTTCAAGGTTCTGCAGCCTGGACAGCGGGGCCGCGGTGATCTGGGTCCGCACCAGCGTGGACGCGTAGAGGGCGCTGATCTGCTCGTTGGCCAGGGACCGTGCCATGGCCTCAGCCTGCCGTTCTCCCAGTTCCGTGAGCCCCGGCCCCGGGTGGGCGGTGTCCAACTGGCCGAGTACGTTGCCGGGGGTTTGTCCGTGGCGGATGAGGAGCAGCTTCATGACTCCAGTTTCGCACTCCACATGGGCCGTACCGCCCAAGGCCGCGGCCGGCGCAACCGGAAACGGCGGCGCCGGGTCCTCATGAGCCCGGCGCCGCCGTCGTACTTCTCTTGGTGTTGGAACACGTCCTACTTGAGGTGGTCCACCAGCTGGTCCGCGATGCCGGTGTACTTGCCGGGCGTGAGGGCGAGCAGCCGCGCCTCGGCGTCGGCGGAGAGGCCCAGGCTCTGGACGAATTCCTGCATGCGGGCGCCGTCCACGCGCTGGCCGCGCGTAAGGTCCTTGAGCCGTTCGTAGGGGTTCTCCATGCCTTCGACGCCGGCGATCGCTTCGGCGCGCATGACCATCTGGATAGCCTCGCCCAGGACTTCCCAGTTGGTGTCGAGGTCGCCGGCGAGGACGTCTTCGGCGACGTCCAGCCGGTCCAGGCCCTTGGCCACGTTGGAGATGGCGAGCAGGGAGTGGCCGAATGCCACGCCGATGTTGCGCTGGCTGGAGGAGTCCGTGAGGTCGCGCTGCCAGCGGGAGGTGACCAGGGTGGAGCCGAGCACGTCCAGGAGGCCCGAGGAGATTTCCAGGTTGGCCTCGGCGTTTTCGAAGCGGATCGGGTTGACCTTGTGCGGCATCGTGGAGGATCCCGTGGCCCCTGCAACGGGGATCTGGGCAAAGTAACCGATGGAGATGTAGCTCCATATGTCCGTGCAGACGTTGTGTAGGATCCGGTTGAACCGGGCGACGTCGGCGTACAGCTCGGCCTGCCAGTCGTGGCTTTCGATCTGGGTGGTCAGCGGGTTCCAGGCCAGGCCCAGGCTCTCGACGAAGGACTTGGCGACGTGCTGCCAGTCGGCGCCCGGGACGGAGGCGACGTGGGCGGCGTACGTGCCGGTGGCGCCGTTGATCTTGCCCAGGTATTCGGTCTTGGCGATCCGGTCCAGCTGGCGGGTCAGGCGGTGCGCGATGACGGCCAGTTCCTTGCCCAGCGTGGTGGGGGTGGCGGGCTGGCCGTGGGTGCGGGACAGCATGGGAACCGCGCGGTTGTCCTCGGCCATCTTGCTGATCTGGGCCACCAGGGCGCGGGCGGCGGGCAGCCACACGTCCTCCACAGCACCCTTGACACCGAGGGCATAGGAGAGGTTGTTGATGTCCTCGGACGTGCAGCCGAAGTGGACCATGGCGGTCAGGTGTCCGATGCCGATGGCGGGGAGGCGGCGGCCGATGTAGTACTCCACGGCCTTGACGTCGTGGACCGTGACGGCTTCGATTTCGGCCAGTTCAGAGACGGACGCGGCGTTGAATTCCGTGACGATGGCGCGGAGCTGGTCCTGCTGCTCCTGGGTCAGCGGGCCGGCGCCCGGGAGGACGTTGTTGCTGGTCAGGTGGATGAGCCATTCGACTTCCACCGCCACGCGGTCACGGTTGAGCGCCGCCTCGGAGAGGTAGTCAACGAGGGGTCCGACGGCGGACTGGTAGCGGCCGTCCAGCGGGCCCAGGGCGATCGGCTCCGGTGACGCGGCGAGGGCCAGGCGTCCGGAGGGCGTGCGGGTATCAGCTGGGGCGGCAGTTTCAGGCATGTGCTGATTCTTTCACGAACTCCAGCCGCGGCTTAAGCGGCAGGTTCCGTGTGACTTATCCACATGGCCGACGGCGGCGCTTCCTTCGGGAGGACGGCTTTCCGTAGCGTCGGGGTCCAGTGGTGCTGCATCACGTGATGCAGCAGGCAGGACAAATGCACCGGGCAAGGGGGATGCATGAGCATTGATTCGATGGCGGCTGATCTGGCGGCGCAGATGCAGCGCGGCTATGAGCTTCAGAACCTGGCAGCGCGGGCTGCCGTGTGCTGTGGACGGGTGGAAAGGGTGATGGCCAGTTTTCGGGAGATTCAGCTGCTGGATTGGCAGTCGCCCGCCGGACGGGCGTACCGGAATTCAGTTGCCCTCCAAGAGGTAGCGCTAGGCAGGGCGCGCGCCGTTCTTGAGGATGCGGTGGCAGTGCTGAACCGCCACGCACAGGACGTTGCCTCCGCCCCGGCCACTGCGGCCACTCCGGCGGGACCGTTCCCATGGCTGAGGTGACGCCCTCTGGCAGCGGCGGACCCATAGAGCTGAGGGGCCCTGCTATGGATGGGGGCCTGGAAATACGGGGCGGCATCGGCGGCATCACGTGCCAGCTAGAGGAACTGGTGGGCGGCGCGGAGAAGCTGGATGCCCTGGCCGAGGAGCTGGTGGACGTGGAAGCTGAGCTGCAGCGTATCCAGAATGGCCTGGGGCCCTACCAGTTCAGTCAAACGCCCGCGTGGACAGAGGCCGTGTCCACCATGACTCGTTCCCGTACGGGCGTCCAGGTTGTCCGCACAGAACTGCAGGCAATCGGCAGTCAGGTTCTCGCGAGCAAACGGTATTACGAGAATGCGGAGGCTTGGGCGGGCATCGCGCGCGGTCTGGGCGGCGGCCTGACCAGCACCGAAACCATGATGCGGCAGGCTGGAGACTTGGGGCTGGGCTTCGTTCCCAACAGGGAAGTCACCGAGCTCGTCGCTGGCCCACTGGCGATGGCCGCCCTGTTGGCCGTCTCGCGGGAGCGCTTCTTCATCGCGCTTGGCGTGGACTTGGCGGCCGGGAGGCACATTGCAGCGGCCGTTCCCCTGCTCACCGGTGTGCTGGGCCGTTCCACCCGCAACCTCCAGCCGCGCCCTGTCACCGTCGATCAAAAGGAGTCACTGCCCATTGAATTCGATGGCTCGCCGGCCGCCCTCCTGGAACGGGCCCGCATCATCGGTCAGCGAGGCGAGGGCTACGTTGAGGTGATCGAAGTGGATAACGCGGGACAGAAGGCCTACGTGGTGGTCATTCCCGGCACGCAGGCCGGCGGTGACCTGGGCGGGGCCAACCCCTTCGATGAAGCGGGCATCACGGAAGGGTTGGGTCACCGTTCCGTTGAAGTAAACGCGGCCGTACTGGAGGCTCTGCGGGCCGCCGGCGCTGAGAAAGGGGCGCCCGTCGTGGCCGTCGGCTACAGCCAAGGTGGAATCCATGCCATGAACCTCGCCGCCGACGAACTGTTCCTCAACGATTACGACGTGAAGTATGTTCTGACGGCTGGCTCGCCGGTCGGCGGGATCGTTCCAGCCGCAGGCGTCTCGTCCCTACATCTGGAGCACAGGCAGGATTGGGTTCCCGGAACTGACGGAACACCGAACCCGGACGCCAGGCAACGGGTCACAGTGACGCTCACCGGCCCGGTCACCACACCCGGTGGCGGCGAATTCGGTATTGGCCCGGGGCATCGGCTCAGCAACTACACCGGCGGCGCCCGGCTCGTCGCAGAGAGCGATGATCCCTCCCTTGTGGCGTCAACTGCCGTCCTTGCCGGCGTGCTGGGAGCAGGCGGCACGGCAACGGCAACACGCTTCGCCCTGGCGCGGACCCCGGCCGAGACGGCGAGTGCGCCCGGGCCAAGGCTGCAGCCCACGCAGCGGCCTTTACCGCAAAAGCCTGAGGCGGACCGGCAGGTGACATCCGGGAAAATGCAGGGTTGAGCGGCTGCGCTGAGCAGCGGGCCGGGCTGGCCGGGGGGAGGGTGCGCTAAGCAGCGGGCCAGGTTGGCCGGGCTGGCGAGTTTGCCCAGCCGTTAACGCCTGCGGCCGCCCGGCACCCTGCCCGCCACGAGCGAGATGAGCGTGATGATGATCGCCGCGAGGACCGCTGTCCAGAAGAACGAATCGATGGTGAAATGCACCGGCGTGTAGCTGCTGAGCCAGGACGTCAGGTAAAGCATGGCGGCGTTGATGACGATCGTGAACAGGCCCAGCGTCAGGATGGTGATGGGCAAGGACAGGAAGCTGACCAGGGGGCGGACAAACGCGTTCACCACGCCGAAAATCACGCCGATGAACAGATAAGCCAGGATGATGCCGATGGTCTCCGTGCCCTGCGTTACGCCCGTGTTGGCCACAGCCTCGGTAGTGGCAGTTGTGGAGATATCGAGGCCCGGCAAAATCCAGCTGGCAATCCAGAGAGCCAGCCCGTTGATCAGGACCCGAACAATAAATGAGCGCATAGGTCCATGCTTTCACACCGCCCTGTGAGCTCCCCGGGCACGTCGTGGGGACGCAAGGCGCTTCGAGGAGGGCCCCAGCGCCGTCGTGAGTGCGCCAAGGCGGCCGGGGGTATCAGCCCGCTCCCGCCCTGCCCGGGAGAAAGTAGGCTAGTTTGCATGACGTCATCAGAAATCCTGTCTGGGGAAATCCGGCCACGCCCCGTGGTTGGCAGGCTTCCCCGCTATGCCGCAGGAAAGCCCCCGGCTACCGTGGACGGGCTGGCGAGCTACAAACTTTCCTCCAACGAGAACCCCCTGCCACCGCTCCCGGCCGTGCTGGACGCCATCGCCGGCCAGACGGACTTCAACCGTTACCCGGACCCGCTCAGCAGCAAGCTGCGTGTGGCGCTCGCCGAATTCCTGGACGTCCCGGCGGAGGACATTGTCACCGGCGCAGGAAGCCTCGGCGCCCTCAACCAGCTCCTGTCCACTTTTGCCGGCCAGAACGACGACGGCAAAGCCGACGAAGTGATCTATGCGTGGCGTTCGTTCGAGGCATACCCCATCAGCGTGGGCCTGGTTGGCGCGGAAAGCGTCCGGATCCCGCTCACGCCAGAAGGCCGCCACGACCTGGAGGCGATGGCTGCAGCCGTCACGGTCCGCACAAAGGTCGTCCTGCTCTGCACGCCGAACAACCCCACCGGCCCCGTCCTCACCACCGCGGAGACGGAGCGGTTCATCCAGGCCGTCCCGTCGGACGTGGTAGTGGTCATCGACGAGGCCTATCAGGAGTTCGTTCGCGCTGAGGACGCTGTGGACGGCATTGCCATGTACCGCAAATACCCCAACGTGGTGGTGCTCCGGACGTTCTCCAAGGCCCACGGACTCGCAGGCCTGCGGGTGGGCTACAGCGTCTCAAACCCCGGGCTGACCCAGTACCTGCGGGTGGCAGCCACACCTTTCGCCGTGTCACAGATCGCCGAACAGGCCGCGATTGTTTCGCTGCAGCATTACCCGCAGGTTGTAGAAAGGGTACAAAGCATCGTGGACGAACGTACCCGGGTAGCCTCCGGGCTGCGCGAGCTCGGCTGGTTTGTACCCGAGGCCCAGGGCAACTTTGTCTGGCTGGATCTTGGCGAAAACAGCGCGGAATTCGCCGAAATGGCAGGGGAGCAGGCGCTTTCGGTGCGGGCATTTGGCGGCGAGGGAGTCCGCGTCAGCATCGGTGAACCGGAAGCCAACAGCCGGTTCCTCCAGCTCTGTGCGAACTATACAAAGCCGCCGCGGCGTTCCTAGCGCTTAACATGCGCCAGAGGCGGCACCTACTGAAGATAAAGTAAGGACCAGTAAGCCAATATATATGCCAGCAGCGGAATGCATTCCTCAAGCGGCATATATCCCAGCGACATTGCAACGCATCCGCGTGCAGCAAGCAAGGAGACGGTATGGGCGCCACACATCTGCCCTCCACCGAGTTCGACGGAACAGCGGTAGACGACCAGCTCGAGGCCGAGGCTGAGGCCAGGCTGGGCGGCCCGGCCGAACCCATGGTGCAGTTGCTTGCACCCGACGGGACACTGGGCACAGACCCGGTCTTCTCGGCGTACGCGGATCGGCTGGACGCCGAGAAGCTCCGCGGCTTCTACGCCGACATGGCGAAGATCCGCCGGTTCGACGTGGAGGCAACCGCACTCCAGCGCCAGGGCCAGCTCGCGCTGTGGGTCCCGCTCACGGGCCAGGAAGGCGCGCAGATCGGCTCCGGCCGGGCCAGCCAGCCGCAGGACTACATCTTCCCCACCTACCGTGAACACGGTGTGGCGCTGACCCGCAACGTGGACCTCGCCGAACTCCTGCGCCAGTTCCGCGGCGTCTCCAACGGCGGCTGGAACCCCAAGGACACAAATTTCCACCTCTATACCCTGGTCCTTGCCGCGCAGACCCCGCACGCCGTCGGCTATGCGATGGGCATCCAGCGGGACCAGAAGCTCGCTGCCGCGGCCACTGCCGGAGCAGCTGACCGCCCGGCCGAGCCGAAGGCCGCAGTCATGGTTTACTTCGGTGACGGCGCCAGCTCCGAAGGCGACGTCCACGAATCCATGGTGTTCGCCTCCTCCTACAACGCGCCGGTGGTGTTCTTCTGCCAGAACAACCACTGGGCCATCTCCGTGCCCAGTTCCGTGCAGACGCGCATACCGCTGTCCAACCGTGCCAAAGGCTATGGCTTCCCAGGTATCCGTGTGGACGGCAACGATGTAATCGCCGTCCACGCCGTGACCGAGTGGGCCCTGGAACACGCCCGCGAGGGCAACGGGCCCGTGCTGATCGAGGCCTTCA
The DNA here is from genome assembly GCF_031454915.1 of Pseudarthrobacter sulfonivorans. Lineage (GTDB taxonomy): Bacteria > Actinomycetota > Actinomycetes > Actinomycetales > Micrococcaceae > Arthrobacter > Arthrobacter sulfonivorans_C. The sequence goes on from NZ_JAVDRS010000008.1 coordinate 178,701, forward strand.
CCTACCGGGTCGGCGCACACACCACGGCCGATGACCCCACAAAGTACCGGGAATCATCCGAAGAAACACTCTGGCGGGCCAAAGATCCGCTCGACCGCCTGGAAAAGTACCTCCGTGCCCAGGGCCTGGCGGACGAGGCCTTCTTCGAGAAGGTCAAGGCCGACGGCGACGAACTGGCCGCCTACGTCCGCAAGACCACCCACGACCTCGAAACCCCGGACATCCGGACTGCCTTCGCCAATACGTATGTCGAGGCCCACCCCCTGGTGGCCGAGGAACTGGCCTGGTTCGAGGAGTACAGCGCGGGGTTCGTTGAGGAAGCGGAACCTGACAGCGCGGATAATGATGACGCAGCGACAGGAGCGGCCCGCTGATGACCACCATGACCATAGCCAAGGCCATTAACGAGGGCCTGCGTTCAACCCTGGGTAACAACCCCCGTTCCCTGCTGATGGGCGAGGACATTGGCGCCCTGGGCGGCGTCTACCGCGTCACCGACGGCCTCCTCGCGGAGTTCGGCGAAGACCGGGTGGTGGACACCCCCCTCGCAGAGTCCGGCATCATCGGCACGGCCATCGGCCTGGCCCTGCGCGGCTACCTGCCCATCTGCGAGATCCAGTTCGACGGCTTTGTCTTCCCCGGCTTCAACCAGATCACCACGCAACTCGCCAAGATGCACGCCCGCAGCAACGGCAACCTGACCGTTCCCGTAGTCATCCGCATCCCGTATGGCGGCGGAATCGGCTCGATCGAACACCACTCGGAATCACCGGAGGCACTGTTCGCCCACACCCCCGGCCTGCGAATCATCACGCCGTCGAACGCCCATGACGCCTACTGGATGATCCGCCAGGCGGTTGAGTGCCAGGATCCCGTGATCTTCTTCGAACCGAAGCGCCGCTACTGGCTCAAGGGCGAGGTCGACACCGAATCTCCCGGAGCATCGGCCGATCCGTTCAAGGCACACGTGTTGCGCGAAGGGACGGATGCCACGGTGGTGGCCTACGGACCGCTCGTGCCGGTGGCCCTTGCCGCGGCCGACGCCGCTGCCGAGGACGGCCGCAGCATCGAAGTCATCGACCTGCGCTCCATCTCCCCGATCGACTTCGACACGGTCACCGCTTCGGCCAAGAAAACCGGCCGCCTTGTGGTGGCCCATGAGGCGCCGACGTTCGGCGGTATCGGCGGCGAGATCGCAGCCCGGATCAGCGAACGCGCGTTCCTCTCACTGGAAGCTCCCGTGATCCGTGTTGGCGGCTTCCACATGCCGTACCCCGTGGCCAAGGTCGAGGAAGACTACCTTCCCGGCATCGACCGCATCCTTGAGGCGCTGGACCGCGCCTTGGCCTATTAGGCGCCCCGCCCCGCTGCGCCCGCCGCAAAACTCGTCGCAAAAGAGGACACCATGGCTCTGAACAAGTTCAACCTGCCCGACGTGGGCGAAGGCCTCACCGAGGCGGAAATCGTCGCCTGGAAGGTCAAGCCGGGCGATTCAGTCGCCGTCAACGACGTCCTGTGCGAAATCGAGACCGCAAAATCGCTCGTTGAGCTGCCGTCCCCTTTCGCCGGCACCGTCACCGAACTGCTGGTCCCTGAAGGTGTGACCATCGACGTCGGCACTGCCATTATCAGCGTCTCGGATGCCGTCTCCGGCGATCCGACTCCCGCCGATGTCCCGGCACCCGCCACTCCGGTCCAGCCTTTGTACGGCAAGCTTCCCGCGGACGACGGCGACACTTCAGGCGGTGCCCCGGCCGGCGGTCCGCTGGTGGGATCGGGTCCGAAGGCAGATGCCGTCAAGCGCCGTCCCCGGAAGGCGGCGCCAGCCACTCGTCCGGCGCCCTCCGCTTCCGTGTCGCGCAACGCCCCGGAAGTCGAGCCTGTGCAGCCGCACACCCTGGCTGAAGTCTCCGCAAAGCGGCAGGAGACTGCGGCAGGAACCGCCATGCCAAAGATTTCGACAGGCTCAGTCACCGAAGCCGTCGACAACCGGCCAACCCTCGGTGGAACCATCACGGGACTGGTGAACCGCGTCCTGGCCAAGCCGCCCGTCCGCAAAATCGCCCGGGACCTGGGCATCGACCTCGCCGACGTGGTGGCCACCGGCTTCCGCGGTGAAGTCACGCGTGAGGATCTGGTCAGCTACCAGGCCCAGCGTGACGCCGAACATGACAAAGCCGACGGTTTCTGGGGCACCGCCGGCAAGCCGCAGGACCAGCGGATCGAGCGGATTCCTGTCAAGGGTGTCCGCAAGGCGACTGCCAAAGCCATGGTGGAATCGGCTTTCTCGGCGCCGCACGTGAGCATCTTTGTCGACGTTGACGCCAGCCGCACCATGGAATTCGTCAAGCGGCTGAAGGCGTCACGCGATTTTGAGGGGGTCAGGGTTTCGCCGCTGCTGATCCTGGCCAAGGCCGTCATCTGGGCCGCAGCCCGGAACCCCAGTGTCAACGCCACGTGGGTGGACAACGTGGGCGGGACCGATGCCGCCGAAATCCAGGTCAAGCACTACATGAACCTGGGCATTGCCGCAGCCACCCCGCGCGGGCTGATGGTTCCGAACATCAAGGACGCGCAGGATCTCTCCCTCAAAGAGCTGGCGCTGGCGCTGAACAACCTGGCAACCACCGCCCGCGCGGGTAAAACCCAGCCGGCGGAGATGCAGGGCGGAACACTGACCATCACCAACATCGGTGCACTGGGGATCGATACTGGAACACCCATCATCAACCCGGGCGAAGTGGCCATCGTGGCCTTCGGAACCATCAAGCAGAAGCCCTGGGTCCTGGACGGCGAAGTCATCCCCCGCTGGATCACCACGCTCGGCGGTTCCTTCGACCACAGGGTGGTTGACGGTGACCTGTCCGCCCGGTTTATGGCCGACGTCGCGGCGATCCTGGAGGAGCCGGCGCTTCTTCTTGACTAGGACCACCACGGCGGCGAGCCCCGACGGGCTCCGCGCCAGGAACCGGACCGCCAAATGGCTGACCGAGGTTTTCCAGCCTCCTGTGGTGGTGACGCTGCAGTTGCTCATCAGCCCCGTGATAGAGGCGGGCTTCCCGGGGACCATTGTGTATGGGGCGCTGGCTGCCCTTTTTGTCTGTGTGCTGCCACTGTTCGTGCTGCTCGGCCTCGTGAGGCTGGGCAAGGTGACGGATCACCATGTCAGCAACCGCCATCAGCGTGCGCCGGTGCTGCTTATGGCGCTGGCGTCTGTCATCGCAGGGCTGGTGGTGCTGGAGGCGCTAGGGGCGCCGCGGAGTGTTGTGCTCATGGTGCTGGCCATCGTCGCCGGCATCGTGGTGCTGGCCGTTGTCAGCCCGTTCTGGAAGATCAGCGGGCACGCGGCCGCCGTGTCGTCGGCGGCCACGATTACCGTCCTGATGCTAGGACCGGCCTGGCTGCCCCTTCTCATGCTGATCCCCGCCGTCGGCTGGTCCCGCGTGGTGCTTCGCGCACACACACGGGCCCAGGTAGTCGCCGGCTCGCTGTTCGGCACGCTGGTGATGGCCGGCCTGTGGTGGCTCCTGCGCGGCTGGCTCCTCTAGCCGCCAGACAGCGAGCAGCGCAGAACTGCGTCGGAGCATGAGACCTTCAAACCGGTCACTGCCAGCACCAGGCTGTTATCAGTAGGCGTAGGCCGAGTAGGCCGTCAGCATCTCGACCATTTCTGGACTTCCGGCCTGCGTTCCGGCCAGGGCCGCGCATGTTCCGAACAGCAGGCCGCCGAAGATGATGGCGGCGGAGGAGATGGCGGAGAAGAACTTCCAGTCCTCGCGCAGGACGCTCTGGATGGTGTCCGGCAGGCGGAGACCCGGAGCAATGAGGTTGGGGGCGCTGTCCACGGAGCCGTCATCCAGGAGCGCGATGACCCGGCCGTTGCTGTGATCCACCCGCATGGAGCAGATGTGGTTGCCATGGCGGGCAAGGAGGATGTCGTGGCCGACAAGTTGGCGGCGCTGGAGAGTAAGCAAGGGGGCCCCTTTGGCTGAAGTGGAGAGTGATTGACCGCTCCGTTGGGGGCACCTCCATTTTATCGCCTGGGCACTGCAGAATCTGGCCTTATTGGGGGTGAGAACGGACACCATGCACCCGGCGCCGGGTGCATGGTGTCCGGTGATCAGTCAGTCGGCGTCGTAGGTGTTGGCGATGTAGACGTCGCAGTTAGCGTTGTGGGCCACGCTGTTGGCTACGCTGCCCAGCACCCGGCCAATGCCGCGCATCCGCCGGTTGCCCACCACGATCATCTGGGCGCCAAGGCGCTCGGCTTCGCTGATTAGTGCGTCGGCCGGCTTGCCGCGGGCCGCCGAGTAGGTGACCTTGATGGAACCGGCGAGGGAATCGGCAACGGTCTTGGCAACGTGCTCGGCGCCGTCGGCGTCGGAAACGATCCACTGGTCGCTGCCGGAGCCGAAGATCTCGGTGCGGTCGCTGTCGAAGGCAGAGACCACGTGCAGCGACGCGCCAACGGCTGCGGCGAGATCCCGGGCCGATTCGGCGGCCTTCTTGGCCGTCCCGCTGCCGTCAACGCCCACAACAATAATTCCGCTCATGCTTGGCACTCCTTGTTCGATATGAAATTGGCCATTCTCAGTCCCGCCAACGTTACAACGCAGCGAGGGATTCCCGCAGTACTCCGGCCAACCGGCGAACGCCTTCCTCAATGGCGGCAGGCGGAACGGCGCTGAACGCCAGCCGCAGCCTGTTGGAGGGCTCATCCGACGGCGTGAATGCAGCGCCCGGGATAAAGACGACGCCGGCGTCGATGGCCTTTTGGAGCAGGGGGTATGTATCCACGCCCTCCGGCAGCGTGACCCACACGAAAAAGCCGCCCTCGGGGCTGGTCCAGCTGGTACCAGCCGGCATGTGTTCGTCCAGTGCGGTGAGCATCGCCGCGCACCGTTCGGTGTACAGGCCGCGGTAGGTTTCGACCTGGCCCTTCCAGTCGTAGTCGCGGAGGTAGGCGGACACCAGCATCTGGTTCAACGTGGGCGGGCACAGCGTGACGGACTCCGACGCCAGGTAATAGCGCCGCTGGAGATGCTCCGGGACCAGTGCCCAGCCGATGCGCAGGCCAGGGGCGAAAATCTTGGAGAAGGAACCCAGATAGATGACATCGGCGGGGTTGGCCGCACGCAGCGGCTCCAAGGGCTCGCCGGTGTAGCGCAGCAGGCCGTAGGGGTTATCCTCCAGAACCAGAATATTCGCATTGCGGCATATATCGACGATCTTCTGCCGGCGCTCACTGGCCAGGGTGATCCCTGATGGGTTGTTGAAGTTGGGGATGGTGTAGAGGAACTTGATGCTTTTCCCGGCGGTCTGGAGTGCTGCGATCCTGGCCTCCAACAGCTCGGGCACCAGGCCGTCCTGGTCCATCTCCACGGTGGCTACCTCCACCTGGTAGGACTCGAATGTGTTGAGGGCCCCCACGTACGTGGGATTTTCAACCAGCACCACGTCTCCCGGGTTGCAGAAGACCTTGGTGGCCACGTCCTGGGCCGACTGGGAGCCGGCTGTGATCACCACGTTTTGCGGCAGGGCGTCCAGAATTCCTTCGGCCGCCATGACCTCGCAGATCTGGGTGCGGAGTTCCTCCGTGCCTTGGCCGCCGCCGTACTGCAGCGCGGTCAGCCCGTCGGTGGCAATAATGCCGGCTGCCGTCGCTGCCAGCCGCTCCAGTGGAAGTGACTGCAGGTAGGGGCTGCCGCCGGCGAGGGACACCAGCCCCGGACGAAGGGAGATGTCGAATACGTCCCGGACAGCGGATTGTTTGATGTTGGCTGCGCGCTCCGAAAACAGCGCCTCGTGCGGATGGGCCGAGCGGTGGGCGGACGTGGCCGCGCGCTCGATGGCGTCAATGGCTTCGGCTGGGAGCGGCGGCGCTGCTGCAGCGTCAAGTGTTTCGTGGGTCACATCCTCAGGATACAGCCGTCAGTTGCTAATAAGGCAACACCTGTTGTTCAAATGAGCAGAATGGGAAACTCCCTTTACGGGCGGGCCATGAGGGGCTGGAATGGACCAATGACAAATTCCGCCGCAGGCGCAGCCGGGTTCCACGCCCTCCATCAGCCCGGCCGTGCACCGCTCCTCCTGGTCAATGCGTGGGATGCGGCGTCGGCGAAGCTTGTTGAGGAAGCTGGAGCCACTGCGATCGCCACATCCAGTTCCGCGATTTCCTGGAGCCTGGGCTATCCGGACGGTAACCGCCTGCCCCGTGGACTGGCCTTGGACGCGCTCACGAGGATTGTTGCAGCCACCAGCCTTCCCGTGACGGCTGACATCGAGACCGGTTATGCCGGCGGGGGTGAAAACTACCATCACTCCCTCCTCGGGGACACCATCCGTGCGGTGCTGGACGCCGGCGCGGTAGGGGTCAACTTTGAGGACGCCGACGGCGGGGAGCTCACCAATGTCGAGGAACAATGCCGCCGCTTGGCGGTGATCCGGGAGACCGCCGCAACGGCCGGCGTCGACCTTTTTATCAACGCGCGCACGGACACCTACCTGTCCGGCACGTATGGGGAGGATGCCTTTGAGGAGACGGTCCGCCGTGCCGAGGCGTACTTGGCGGCAGGGGCCAGCGGCATCTTTGTGCCGGGCGTGACAGATCTCCATGTCCTGCATGAGCTCGCCCGCCGCCTGCCCGCACCACTGAACGCGCTCGCGGGGGTGGGAGCGCCGTCGGTGGGGGAACTGCACGACGCCGGTGTGCGGCGGATCAGCATTGGCGGCAACGCTGCCAAGGCGGCTTATGCGACGGTCTTCAGGGTGGCCGAAGAGATCCTCGGCGACGGCAACTGGTCCGAACTGGCCGGCGCGCGGAGCCATGCTGAAATGGACGCGCTTTTCGAGAACTGAGGCGGGGACTGAACTGCCTAGGGCGTTACTTGAGGCTCAGCGCTTCGGTCAGGCCCGCACCATTGACATAGATCTCGGCGCGGATGGCGCCGACGGACGCGACGGCGGTCTGCGTGAGTTGGGCCTCGATCCGGGGGATATCGCACACTCCGCCCGGGCGGAGTGTCCCGGACAGATAGACGGTGACGGTGGTGCCGTCGAAGCTACCGGACAGGAACGTCAGCGTTGAGGCCGCCAGGGCGTTGTACAGCCCGGGAGCAGGCTTTGCGGATCCGTCCAGCAGGGCGTTCATGGCGGCGGGCAACGGTTCGGCGGATCCGGCCACGGAGCGGCGGACGCTGGCCAGGCTGTCATTGCAGCCAAAGCGCACACCTCCGGCTCCGCCGTCGTCAAGCAGCACATAGTATGCCGTGACCAGCCTGGCCCCGGGATCCTGGCTGGGGGATCCGGTGGATGGCCGGGCCGGCGGCGGCGCCGAGGCCTCGGGTGTAGGGGACGGGCGGGGCGCCGCAGAGGGGATCGTGCCGGGCACGGACCCCGCACCGGGCACTGGGGCAGTGCCGCCGGTCTCCGGTGTTCCCGCGGAGACCGGAGGGGTGGGCGACTGTTGGGCGGGTGGCGCGGCAGCTTCAACCGGCGCGGTCAGGGGCGGGGGAGGAGCCTGCGGCCGGGGAGCCGGGGCCGGAACGGTGCCGGGTTCCGTGGGTTCAACGGCAGTGGCCCCCGCGGGGGTGCCGCTGCCGGCGGAAGGAACGGACCCGGGAGAGCAGGAACCGAGCCACAGCGGAAGCGTCAGCGCCGCCGCCGTCGCCGTCGCCAAGAGTCCCCCGGACCTCCAGATGCCTGCCATGCCCGCACCGCGTTCCAATCTCCGTGTGCTTCTCGTGCATTAACGGTACGGCGATGCCGGGGCCCTGAAAATGCCCGCGCGGTACCGGTTGGGGCAAGAGTTGGTCACGCCCGCTCCCGGTGACGCCCCGCGCGCTCACGGTGCGGTAACAAAATGCCCGGACAGACTGATGCCCCGGGCACCTCTCTGGTGGCCGGGGCATTCAGCTGGCGTGATCGCGGGATTCTGCCCGCGGCGGCCTTAAGCCGCGGGCTGTGCTGCAGTGAGGGCGTCGAAGACGCCCTTGATCTGCTCCACGACCTCGGCGTCGTCCTTCGGGTGCAGCTCGGCGAAGCGGACCATTGAACCCGGAACGGCCAGCTTGACGTCCTCCAGGACTTGGGCGCCGGCGATGCCGACGGCCTTGCGGGCCTCGTCTTGTGCCCATACGCCGCCGAACTGGCCAAAGGCGGTACCGACGACGGCGGTGGGCTTGCCTGCGAGGGCGCCGGCGCCGAAGGGGCGGGACAGCCAGTCGATGGCGTTCTTCAGCGAAGCCGGGACCGTACCGTTGTGCTCCGGGGTGACCAGGAGGAGGGTGTCGGCTTCGTTGGCGGCGGCGCGGAGGGCGGCGGCCGCAGCGGGGATCTGCCCCTCAACGTCAATGTCTTCGTTGTAGAACGGGATGTTGCCCAGGCTTTCGTGGATGACCACGTCAACCTGCTCGGGAGCGTTCAGCTGGATGGCCTCGGCGAGCTGCTGATTGGTGGATCCAGCGCGGAGGCTGCCAACAAGGGTAAGGACGGTGTTCTTTGACATACTGACTCCTGTGGTCGGGCTGCGGCGGGGACCGCTGGCCGGTGGAAGGGGGCATTGCTGCCTCTGAGGGATAAACGGACCATGGTCCGGTTAATATTCCCAGCAGCTAGAATATGGAGTGTGAGCTACATCCCACTGCTGCCCGGGCCGCACCCAGGCCCCGCTGCCGAGCGCAGGGACGCGGCGCGGAACCGGGAACGGCTTCTGACCGCGGCTCGGGAACTGATTGCTGAATGTGGCGTGGAAGCCCTCACCATGGACGGGCTGGCCGAGCGGGCCGGGGTAGGCAAGGGAACCGTCTTCCGCCGGTTCGGGAGCCGGACCGGGCTCATGATGACGCTGCTGAGCGACTCAGAGGCCGCCTTCCAGGCCGGCTTTATGTTCGGTGCGCCGCCCTTGGGGCCGGGGGCTACGGCTTTGGAGCGGCTAGTCGCTTTTGGTGCGGCGCGGATCGCCTATGTCCTCGAACACGGGGACCTGGTGCGCGCCGCGGAGAGCACAGACCAGGACCGCCACGAGGTACCCGCGGCCTTGCTGTCGCAACGCCATGTCGAGCTCCTGCTGCGGGCCGGGGGCATGGATGCGGACCCCGGCCTGATGGCCATGGCGCTGACGGCAACCCTTGACCCGGAGCGGCTGCTGCACGCTGTGCGTATTCGGGGTGTGGCACCCGAGCGGCTGACGGCCACGTGGCGCGAACTTGTCACACGGGTTATTGGCAGGCCGTAGGCTACGCGAAAATCCGGTCAATCGTCCAGTCAAATCAATTTTACTGAATTATTCATAACGATCTGATACGGTACGGGCGTTTCCGCTCGCTGGCGGGCTTTCCGGCCCGTTCTATGTGGTAGTTTCCTCTGGAATGTGACCCGCAACATAGTCCACTATCCGGGCATGCTGTGACGGTCGCGGGAGACCGGCGACGCGCTGGTAGACGCCTGGCAGCCGCGAGACCCGTAGGTTGCCGGAAATCGGAAGGATCTGGAACATGGATGTAATCACTGCAAGCAGTCCATTGACAGCCCAAGGCGATCCCTTGGGGCTTTCTTCCGCAGTCCAGGCGGCCCCGATCCTGGAATAGACGCCACATGCTCCGGTACCTCGCCAAACGCGGCATCACCTATGTTTTTATGATCTTCCTGACCACTTCGGCCGGGTACTTCCTGGCGGTCAGTTCGCTCAAACCCGCGCTCCTGGAACAGGAGCGGATTCCGCGCCCGACGCCCGAGCAGGTTGCCAGTTCCATGCGCCTGAAGGGACTGGACCCGGACCTCAGTCCGTGGGAGCGCTACGTCCAGTGGCTGACCGGGATCGTGACCCGCTGGGATTGGGGCCGCAGCCCCAACGGCGCTTTCATCAACGCTGAGTTCGGCGACCGCGTCTGGATCTCCACCCGGCTCTTCCTCGGCGCCATCATCCTCACGCTGGTGATCGGCGTTGCCCTCGGCGTGTACTCGGCGGCCCGCCAGTACAAGTTCCAGGACCGGGTCATCACCTCCTACAGCTACCTCGCGTACATCGTGCCCGCACCCATTGCGTACTTCCTGGTGCAGCTGGGTGCCATCAACATCAACGAGACTGTCGGGGAACGCATCTTCTTCGTGACGGGTATTTCCACACCCGGTATGGCGCCGGGATGGGCCCAGTTCGTGGACATGCTGGCGCACTACGCGGTGCCCACCATCGCCATCACCCTGGTGGGCTGGGGCTCGTACCAGATCGCCCAGCGGCAGTATTTGTTGGACAACGTCAACGCTGACTTTGTCCGCACGGCCCGCGCCAAGGGCCTGACCCGAAACCAGGCCATCTCCCGGCACGCTCTCCGGGTGTCCTTCATCCCCGTTGCCCAGAGCATCGCCTTCACCATCCCGGCCATTTTCGCGGGCGGCTTCTTCGCGGAGAAGATCTTCGCCTGGCCTGGCGTCGGTTCCTGGAGCATCGACGCGATCGCGCTGCAGGACGTGAATGCCGCAACGGCAACCCTGGCGTACGGCTCGGTCATCTTCGCCATCGGCGCCATCCTCGCCGACTTCGCAACCACGCTTGTTGACCCGAGAGTGCGGGTGCAGTAGCCATGACCAACCTCAATGCCGTCGATCCGGCAGCTGTCGCCCAGGACGCGCACCTGGAGGGCGCAGATGTGGTGCTGGCCAAATCCGCCATCATTTTCCGACGCTTCATGCGCAACAGAACTGCCGTCGCGGGGATGGCGATCTTCCTGGCGTTGACCCTCTTCTCGTTCGTCGGCGGCTTTTTCACCTCCTGGGACAAAGAAACCATCGACCCCTTCAACATCGGGATGCCTCCCTCCGGCGACCACTATCTCGGCACGTCGCAGGCGGGCATCGATCTCTACGCCTTGACCGTTGAAGGTACGCGCATTTCGATTCTGATCGGCCTGATTGTGGGCCTGGTGTCTGTCCTGATTGCCGCCGTGTACGGCTGCGCCATGGCCTATTTCGGCGGGAAAGTGGACAAGGTAATGCTCTTTGTCCTCGAGGCGCTCATCATGATGCCTGCCCTGCTGGTGGTGGCGGTAGCCACGAGCGGCGGCGGGGACGCCCTGAAGAAGAACCTCCCCAGCTGGCTCCTGCTGATTATCGTGCTCCTGGTGTTCAGCTGGATGGGCACCGCCAGGCTGATCCGCTCCCTGTCCATGTCGCTGATGCAGCGGGACTTCGTCAAGGCAGCCCAATACATGGGCGTTCCGCCAAGCAGGATCGTGTGGCGGCACCTGGTGCCCAACATCGGGTCGCTGCTTGTCCTGGACATTACGCGCGGCGTCACCGGCGCCATCCTGGCGGAGGTGGCCTTCTCCTTCATCGGCATCGGCATCAAGCTTCCCGATGTGAGCCTGGGTGTGCTGATCGGCGGAGCCACCTCGCAGGTCCAGACTTTCCCCTGGATGTTCTGGGTTCCCCTGACCGTGATGTTCCTGCTGACAGGGTCCCTGGCCATGATGAATGACGGCCTGCGGGACGCCTTCGACCCCAGCTCCAGTTCGGTTGGCCGGGCTAAAAAGGACAGCGGACTGAGGAAGGGCAAATGAGCAACGGAACGTTTATCGAGCCGGCTGACCAGGCCCCTGCAACAGCGGAACGGCTCCACGTGGCGGGCCTGCACTCGCCGTCGGACGCAGTGCTGTCTGTCCGGGACCTGAATGTCAGCTTCAATTCCGAGAACGGGTCAGTGCACGCCGTGCGTGGAGTCGACTTTGACCTCCTGCCCGGCAAGACACTGGGCATCGTGGGGGAGTCGGGGTCCGGCAAGTCGGTAACGTCGCTGGCCATCATGGGGCTGCTGCCGGCCACGGCGGAGGTCTCCGGCTCGGTGCGGCTCAAAGGCAAGGAACTGCTGGGCCTCAGCGACAAGGCCATGTGCGCCTATCGGGGCAACGACATCGCCATGGTGTTCCAGGACCCGCTGTCATCGCTCACCCCGGTGTACACGGTGGGGACCCAGATTACCGAAGCCCTTACCATCCACAACCCCGGCATGAGCAAACTGGCGAAGGAAGCCCGCGCCGTCGAACTTCTGGCGATGGTGGGCATCCCCAGCCCGAAGAACAGGCTCAAGGCCTTCCCGCACGAGTTCTCCGGCGGCATGCGCCAACGCGTCATGATCGCCATCGCCATCGCCAACAACCCGCGCGTGCTGATTGCGGATGAGCCGACGACGGCCCTGGACGTCACCATCCAGGCCCAGGTGCTTGAGGTGCTGCATACCGCACAGGAGGAGACGGGTGCCGCCGTCGTCATGATCACGCACGATCTGGGCGTGGTGGCGGGCATCGCTGACGACATCATGGTGATGTACGCCGGAAAACCGGTGGAAACCGGCACCGTGGACGACATCTACTACAACCCCCGCATGCCCTACACAATGGGCCTGCTGGGCGCGGTGCCCCGTGTGGACGTTGCGGAGAAGTCCTCGCTGGTCCCGATCGACGGTATCCCGCCGAATCTGTTGCATACTCCCACCGGCTGCTCCTTCGCCCCGCGGTGCCCGCTGGCGATCGAGGCCTGCCTCGACGGCGAGCCGCCGCTGCTGGCGGCCGAGGGAAGCGCCGGGCACCACGCCGCCTGCATCAGATCCGGTGAGCTCGGTGCGGATGTGGACGTCCTCGAGATCTTCTCGGCGCCGCCGGTGTCCGTGTCCCGGTTTGACGCTATCCCGCGCGGGGAACGCTCAACGGTGCTGGAACTCAAGGACGTCCGCAAGCATTTCCCGCTGACCAAGGGCGCCCTGCTCAAGCGGCGCATCGGCACTGTTAAAGCGGTGGATGGCCTGAGCTTCGACATCCGCGAAGGCGAGTGCTTCTCCATCGTGGGGGAGTCCGGTTCCGGTAAAACCACCACCCTCCTGGAAATCATGGAGTTCCATAAGGACCAGGACGGCGAGGTGATCATCGGCGGGATCAGCAACAAGCAGGCCGCCGATGCCAAGACGAAGGGGGCCATGCGCAGGGAAATGCAGATGGTTTTCCAGGATCCCACCGGAGCCCTGGACCCGCGTTTCACGGTGTATGAGGTGCTGGCCGAACCGCTCCAGAACGCCGGCATGGACAAGCGGGCCATCAAGAAGCGCATCATGGAGCTGATGAAGCTCGTGGGTCTGCAGCCCGACCACGTCAACCGTTTCCCCAACCAGTTCTCCGGCGGCCAGCGGCAGCGCGTCGGCATTGCCAGGGCGCTGGCCGTGAACCCGAAGCTTGTAGTCCTGGACGAACCGGTGTCCGCGCTGGACGTGTCCGTCCAGGCCGGCGTCATCAACCTCCTGGACAAGCTCCGCGCCGAACTGGGCCTCAGCTACCTGATGGTGGCACATGATCTTTCCGTGGTCCGGCACATCTCCAACAGGGTGGCCGTGATGTACCTCGGCAAGATCGTGGAAATCGGTGAGGTGGACCGGGTCTTTGACAACCCGCGCCACCCGTACACGCGCGCCCTGCTGTCCGCCATCCCCGTTCCGGATCCGCAGTTCGAGCGGACCCGGGAGCGGATCATCCTGAAAGGCGACCTGCCTTCGCCGCTGGATGCGCCCAAGGGCTGCAACTTTGCTACCCGCTGCCCCGTGTTCGCTGCCCTTCCTGCAGTCAAGCAGGAGCGCTGCCTCACCCTGGAGCCGCCACTCGAAGCTGTCCGGCAATCCCCGGCGGTGCAGGCCCTCGAAGCCGGCCCCCCGGCGTCCCTGGACCAGCAGTTCGCCTGCTTCTTCCCGGACGGTGAACTGGACGAGGACATGCTGGTGGTCCATGAAACGGCGGACCCCCATGCACCCTAGGTTTTACATACCCATCACAAGCACCACCCGCACCTATGAAGGGAAAACAATGACGAATCTGACCAAGATCGGCGGAGCCGCGGCCATTGCCGCAGCTTTGACGCTGACAGCCTGCGGCGGTGGGGGCACCCCCACCGGACCGGAAACGGCCCAGGGGCAGGGAGCGGGCAGCGATCTGTCCAAGCTCATCAGCATCCATGAGAAGCCGGCCGCGGATCTTGAGCAGGGCGGCAAGGTTACCTTGCCGCTGGGCAGCATCGGGCCGGACTTCAACGGATTCTCCAACAACGGCAACAGCTCGGATAACTCCGCGCTGATGGCGCCGATTAACCCGGTTGCGGTCACAGGCGGCGGCATCGGCGGCTGCTGGAAGGTTGACTTCGAGGGCAAGGCAACCCCCAACACGGACTTCTGCGAGTCCGTGAAGAGCGAAGTGGTTGACGGCAAGCAGACCGTCACCATCAAGGTTAACGACAAGGCGACATACAACGACGGCACGCCCATCGATATCAAAGCCTTCCAGAACACCTGGAACATCCTGAAAAGCCCGGACGCCGGCTACGACATTGTCACTTCCGGGTCCTATGCCTTTGTCGAGTCCGTCGAAGCCGGCAGCAGCGACAAGGAAGTCATCGTCAAGATGACCCAGCCCGTGTACCCGCTGGAGGACCTCTTCTTTGGCCTGATTCACCCGGCCGTGAACACCCCCAAAATCTTCAATGAGGGCTTCGTCGGCGAGATGCACCCCGAGTGGATGGCCGGACCGTTCAAGCTGGACCAGTACGACACCGCTGCCAAGACCGTAACCCTGGTTCCCAACGACAAATGGTGGGGCGCCAAGCCGGTCCTGGCAAGCGTGGTCTTCCGCCAGCTGGAAACCAGCGCGCAGATCGCAGCGTTCAAGAATGGTGAGATCGATGCCATGTCCGCGAACACCATCGCTCTGTACAAGCAGCTCGAGGGCACCAATAACTCCGAGGTCCGCCGCGGCCAGCGCCTCTTCGCCGGCGGCTTGAACATCAACGCCCAGCGGATCGCCGACGTCGCCGTCCGCGAAGCCATCTTCGCCGCAGTGGACCGCGAAGCGCTCCGCAAGGTCCGCTTCAACGGCCTGAACTGGGAAGAGCCCAGCTCCGGCTCCATGATGCTCCTGCCGTTCTCGGACTACTACCAGGACAACTACCCGGTTAAGGAAACCGGCCCGGACGCCGCCAAGAAGATTCTGACCGACGCCGGTTACACGGCAAACGCCGCCGGCGTCATGGAGAAGGACGGCAAGCCGGCAGCCTTCAAGATCAGCAACTTCGGTGACGATCCCACCACACTGGCC
The DNA here is from genome assembly GCF_031454915.1 of Pseudarthrobacter sulfonivorans. Lineage (GTDB taxonomy): Bacteria > Actinomycetota > Actinomycetes > Actinomycetales > Micrococcaceae > Arthrobacter > Arthrobacter sulfonivorans_C. Next base: position 193,820 of record NZ_JAVDRS010000008.1, read on the forward strand.
TTTACGCAGACTCTGCAGAAGCAGCTCCAGGCCGGCGGTATGGATGTTGGCATCGACCAGCGTGCATCCGCCGACTTCGGCAAGGTCATCGGTGGCCGCGAGTTCGACTTGAGCGTCTCGGGCTACACTGTGGGCCCGGACGCCACGTCCGCCGTCAAGCAGTACTACGACTCCAAGATCAATGAGAACGGTCTGGGCGACGCCGAGCTGGACAAGAAGATCGCCGAACTGACCTCCATTGAGGACAACGCGGAGCGCAACAAGGCAGCCATGGAAATTGAAAAGGAGCACATGGCGAAGTACTTCTCCATGGGTGTTGTGATGAACGGCCCGCAGATCTCCTTCGTCCGCACCGGCCTTGCCAACTATGGCCCGTCGCTGTTCCAGAGCCTGTCCCAGGTTCCGGACTGGACCACCCTCGGCTGGGAAAAGAAGTAGCGGCCCCCGCCTGAACGGCACCAGCTGAACTGACTCACCACGGCGAAGGCCGGCCCCTCCAGGAGTCCGGGAGGTGCCGGCCGTCGCCGTCTGCCGCCGCCCCGGGACGCTCTGTCCCATAATGCGGGTTTTTCCAGAATGCTCTCGTTACTCGTGAAAGAGCATTCTGCTGAAACATACGTTAAGTGAGAGAACGTCCGGGTACGGTTTTCCTTATGACCTCGACTGTACGCACCATCCGGACCGCCGTCGTCGGCTACGGCCTCTCCGGCAGCGTTTTCCACGCGCCGCTCATTGCCGCTGATAGCCGCTACTCGCTCGACGTCATCGCAACGTCCGACGCCGGCCGGCAGGCTGCGGCGACACAGCGGTACCCGGGCGTCAAAACGGTCCGCGACGGCGGTGCCGTCCTGGAGCTCGCCGGTGACCTTGACCTCGTGGTGCTGGGGACCCCGCCGGCCACCCATTACCCGCTGGCGAAGGCTGCCCTGGAGGCCGGACTGGATGTTGTGGTGGACAAGCCGTTCGCCGTCAGCAGCGCCGAGGGGCAGGAACTGATCACGCTGGCCGAGCAGTTGGGCCGAGTCCTCTCCGTCTTTCAGAACCGTCGCTGGGACGGGGATTTCCTGACCGTCCGAAAGCTGTTGGCGGGCGAAGTGTTGGGCAACGTGACACGCTTCGAGTCCAGTTTCGAGCGCTGGTCGCCGGAGATTTCCAAAGCGTGGAAGGCGAGTGCCACGGCGTCAGACGGCGGCGGTGTGCTGTACGACCTGGGCACGCACCTGATCGACCAGGCCCTGCAGCTGTTCGGACCGGCCACAGTGATCCATTCTGAACTGCGGATCCGGCGCCCCGAGGAGAAAGCCGACGACGACGCGTTTGTGGTCCTCCAGCACGAGTCGGGCGTCATCAGCCACCTGACCATGAACATGCTCTGCGCCCAGCAGGGCCCTCGTTTCCGTGTCCTGGGAACCAGTGGCGCCTTCACCAAGCACGGGATCGACCCGCAGGAACCCTACATCATTGCCGGCGGCAGCCCGCTGGACGCTGAATACGGCGTTGAGGCATCGGAATGGGCCGGAACGCTGGGCCGCGACGGACACCTGGATGCGCTGCCCACCGAACGAGGCGCCTACCCCGAGTTCTACCGGCTGCTTGGGGACAAGATTCTCGACGGCGGAACCACCTCCGCCCTGCCCGTACCGGTGGACCCTGCAGGCGCCGTCGAGACCCTGAAGCTTATTGAGCAGGCACGCGACCTGGCTTAAAGACAATCGACTGCTCCATAACCGCCGTTCTGGGGGTCCAAAAGGGCGGTTAAGGAGCAGTCGATGGGGGAAGCAGCTAAGCCGAGACGAGCTCGTGCCAGTCCGCGACGAGGGGCAGGTCGTGGGCCTCGGAGACAGAGTGGTGTGCCACGTGGCCGCCGGCGATGTTAAGGCCTGCGGCGAGGGCGGGATCGCGGTCGAAGGCGGCCCGGACACCTAGGTTGGCCAGGGCGACGGCGTAGCGCAGCGTGACGTTGGTCAGGGCGTAGGTGGAGGTGTTGGGGACGGCGCCGGGCATGTTGGCCACGCAGTAGAAGATGGTGTTGTGCACCTTGTACGTGGGCTCCTGGTGCGTCGTGGGGTGCGTGTCCTCGAAGCAGCCGCCCTGGTCCACGGCAATGTCCACCAGCACAGAGCCCGGCTTCATGCGCGCCACGAGTTCGTTGGTGACCAGCTTGGGGGCCTTGGCGCCGGGGATCAGGACGGAGCCGATCACGAGGTCCGCGTCCACCACTGACTTCTCGATCTCGTACTTGTTCGACGCTACGGTCTTGAGTCGGCCGGCGTACTGGGCGTCCAGTTCGCGGAGGCGGTTGATGTTGATGTCCAGGATGGTCACGTCAGCGCCGAGGCCCAGGGCCATTGCCGCGGCGTTGGTGCCGGCAACACCGGCGCCAAGGACAACTACCTTGGCCGGGCGGACGCCGGGAACGCCACCCAGGAGGACGCCCTTGCCGCCCGCGGGTGCCATCAGGGAGGTGGCGCCGACCTGGACGGACAGCCGGCCGGCAACCTCGGACATCGGGGCCAGCAGCGGCAAGGTCCGGCCTTCCTGCACGGTCTCGTAGGCGATGGCGGTGACGCCGGAGTTGATGAGCTCCTGCGTGAGTTCGGGCTCGGCGGCGAGGTGGAGGTAGGTGAAGAGGACCAGGCCCTTGCGGAAGCGGTGGTACTCCGCCTTGATGGGTTCCTTGACCTTCATGACCATGTCCGCGCGGGCCCACACGTCATCGGCCTCGGCCACGATCTCCGCACCGGCGATCGCGTATTCCTCATCCGTGATCCCTGAACCGAGGCCTGCCCCGCGTTCCACCAGGACGGCATGGCCGTTGCTGCGGAACTCGTGAACGCCGGCGGCCGTGATGGCGACGCGGAATTCGTTGTTCTTGATCTCTTTGGGGACACCGATGATCATTTGGGGCTCCATGTTCTCGGACCGGATACGTCCGAAATTGCGGGGAAGGTTGTGATTCCAGAATAAATCCGGCTGTGACCCATCTGACAGCGAGCCGGGATCCGGAACGCACTTGCACCCCGTGATTCCGGGGTTTTTCGTTTTCCATAATCGACAAATGTTCAGCCTGAGAGCGTCAGGTGTCGCCTCATGTCCGTTCGCCGGAAGAGCGTGCTGAGCAGTAGTGTTAGCCCATGCAGCAGGATGTGGAACAGCTGGTGGAGCAAGTGGCCCAGAAGCTCGGGCGCGGGCTCTCGCTGGAGGACCTGGACGGCCTGCTGCTCGCCTACAGCTCCAACCAGTCCCACGCCGACCGCGTCCGGGTGAACTTCCTGTTGAGCAAGAGGGTCCCTGCTGACGTCAGTGCCTGGCAGCTTTCCCATGGCATCGCCACCGCGGTCCGTCCGGTGGTGATCCCGGCCAATCCGGAGCTGGGAATGCTCGGCCGGGTGTGCGTCCCCCTGATGGTGCGGGGTTTCCGGGTGGGCTATCTCTGGGTGCAGCAGGAATCGGCGGAGGAAAATCCGACGGCGATCGTCTCCCAGCTGCCGGCGGTAACCCAGGAAATCGAGCTGCTTTCGGGCATGCTGCTGGACTCCAATACCGCAGAGTCCGAGTTCAGGCGCAGCCGCGAACGCGACTTCCTGGCAGCCTGCTCCGGCGAGGCGAACGCGGTGGCAGCCGTTTCCGGGTGGAAGGAAATCCAGGGCAAGGGGCCGTGGCAGATGGTCACAGTGCTCGACGCCGATGGCTGGGCCGGCGGTCCTGACCCCATCGCCTCGACACTGATCCACCGCTCAGCCGCCCTGCAGGCCACTATAGGCGTGGACATGGCGCTGTTCAGTGCGGGCACGGAAACCCACTCGGTGGTGCTTTTCAGTGAGTCCGTGGGCCGCGCCAACCATGCCCAGGTGCTGGTCCACTACCAGCTGGAGCTGGCCAAGCGTTCCGGCCGGCCGGTGCACCGGATCATCCTGGGCATCAGCGAGGGTTTCGCGAAGCCGCGCGAGCTGGCCGAGGCCTACCGGCAGTCGCGGTGGGCGGCGCAGGCAGCAGCGGTGGATCCCCAGCTGGGCGAACTGGTGGACTGCCGTGCCACCGGGGTCTACCAGCTGCTGGCATCGGCGGGCGGGGGAGCCGGCGCCTGGGCAGACTCCGGGTCCGTGTATGTCCGCATGCTGGAGGACCATGACCGGAATAACGAGCTCTTGCCGGTGCTGGAGCTCATCTATGACAACGACGGCTCGGTCCAGGACGTGGCCACCAAACTCCACCTGCACCGCAGCAGCATCTACAACCGCCTGGGCCGGATCCGCCAGCTCCTGGGCGTTGACCCGCTTAAAGGCATGCCCCGGCTGGAACTCCACGCGGCGCTGAAAATGCGGCGCTGGGCGGCACGACCACGGATCTAGCTGGTCCCGGCAGCCTTCTCGCTCTTCTTCTGCTCGTCCAGCCAGGCCATGATGGACGCCAGCCTGATCCGGCGGTGCGTGCCACGGTATTCCACCGGAATCTCGCCGCGATCGGTCATGTTGCGCAGGTACGTGTGGGAAATGCCGGCGAGTTCGGCCGCCTGCGAGGTGGTGAGCATTTCCTCCACGCTGCTGACGGTCACCGCTTCGCCGCGGCCGAACCGGCTGAGCAGATCGACGACGGCGTCCCTCGCCTGAGGCGTCAGCCGGTGAACCGTGCCGTCCACAAAAACAGTAATGTCGTGGCCGCCTTCCAGTGCCTGCCGCAGTTTCCCTGCGTCCTCGGCCGGCAGGCCGGCAGTCATCCGGGGAGCTATCAGTGCCATGCCAACAGCCTAACCGGCACCAGCAGGCGCTGGCGGTATGCTCGCCGGGTGAAACTCAATGGTGGCAGGGACATTAAATCCGGCGGCCTAACGGGCAGGCTCTACTCTTCCGTGGCGCCCGCCGGCGACGGTCCGCGCCGGACGTATGTCCTGCTGCACGGGATCGGCGTCTCCCACCGCTACCTCGCCCGGCTGCACCACGAGCTTTCTTTGGCGGCCGATGTCTACTCCTTTGACCTCCCGGGGTTCGGCGATGCGCCCAAGCCTCCGCGCCAGGTACCGGTTGGTGAATACGCGGCTTTTGTCCGTACTGCGCTCGCAGATGCGGGCGTGACGTCCTGTGTGGTGATCGGCCATTCCATGGGGACCCAGCATGCCGTTGAACTTGCCCTGCAGGAGCCTGGACTCGTGGGCGGTGTTGTGCTTATGGGACCGGTGGTGGACCCCCGCCACAAGTCTGTTGCCCGGCAGGCGCTCGCGTTAACCCGCGATGCCTTGTTCAGCGAAAGCCTGTCCGCGAATGCCGTGGTCTTCTCGGACTATTTTCGGGCGGGCCCGCGCTGGTACCTCACCGAGCTGCCCGTGATGATGCAGTATCCGATGGAAGCCAGGATCAGCGGAATCGGCCAGCCACTGCTGGTGCTGCGCGGCGGCAAGGACCCGATCGCCGGCCGCGATTGGTGCCACCGGCTCGCGGCCCGTGCACCCCACGGCAGCGCAGCCGAGATCCCCGGCCACGGCCACGTTTTCCAGCACACCGCCACAGGGCCGGCTGCCGCCGCGATCAGCAGTTGGGCCCGGGCAGTGGACGGCTTCGGCGTAACGGCCTAACCCGCGTCACCGCGCGAATGGTCACCCACCCGCACCCACCCACTGGGGTGAGTGCCGGCGTCGTGCGCCTATTCGGCGTCGAGGTCCGTTTCCAGGAGCTTAACCAGCGAATCCAGCGCCGCGTCGGCGCCGTCACCGTCGGCCCTCAGCACCACCACATCGCCCTTGGCGGCCCCGAGCGTCATGAGGGACAGGATGCTGGAAGCGTCCAGCGCTTCATCCTCCGGGTCGCCCTGCATGGCGATGGTGACGTCCACTCCCACATCGCCGGCGGCCTCGGCGAAGAGTGCGGCGGGGCGTGCGTGCAGGCCGGAGCGGCTGGCGATGGTGGCGATGCGTTCGGGCATGGTTCCTCCTGGTAGGTGTACGTGGTGGTTGGCAGGGCGCGGGTGCCGGAGTTGGCTGCTCAGAGCCCGAGCTCTTCGAGCACGGGCAGCTTTTCGCGTACCCAGGCGCGGGCCTCGGTAGCGCTGGGCGCGGACAGTGCCAGCTTGGCCAGCTGCTGGGCCTCACCGAGGGTGACCGTCTTCAGGACGGCCGCCACGGCGGCAAGGGAGCGGGCGGTCATGGACAGGGTGGTGACTCCCAGTCCGGTGAGTACAACGGCGAGGGCCGGGTCCGCGGCGGCTTCACCGCAGACCCCCACGGGCTTGTTGTTGCCTTCCGCCCGGGAGCCTTCCACGGTGAGCCCCACCAGGCGGAGCACCGCGGGCTGCCACGGAGTGTTCAGGTTGGCGAGCGGGCCCAGCTGGCGGTCGGCGGCCATGGCGTACTGGGTCAGGTCGTTGGTGCCCAGGCTCGCGAAGCCCACCTCGCGCAAGATGGCCTCGGCTGTCAGGGCAGCGGACGGAACCTCCACCATCACGCCGGGCGTTTTGATGCCGGCATCGGAGCACATGGAGGCGAACCGGGCCGCCTCTTCGGCGGTCGAAATCATCGGAGCCATGACCCACACGTCCGCTTCGGACTGCGCCTCGGCCAAAGCGATGGCTTCCAGCTGGCGGTCCAGGACGCCGGGCGTGGTGAAGTCCGTCCGGTAACCGCGGACGCCCAGGGCCGGGTTGGGCTCCGTGGAGTCGGTCAGGAACGGAAGCGGCTTATCGGCGCCAGCGTCGAGCGTGCGCAGAACCACCTTCTTTCCCGGGAAGGCATCAAATACGCTCTTGTAGGCCGCGGCCTGTTCCTCCACGGAGGGCTCGGAGTCCCGTTCCAGGAAGCAGAATTCAGTGCGGAACAGGCCCACGCCCTGGGCACCCAGCTTGGCCGCCGCCTCGGCGTCCTTGCCGCCGCCTACGTTGGCGAGCAGCGGCACCAGGTGGCCGTCCGCCGTCGTGCCCGTGCCGCTGAACTCCGCCAGAAGGGACGCCGTGGCCGCCCAGGCATCTGCTGTGGCACGCAGCGAATCGTCGGGGTCGGAGGTGATGGCGCCCGCGGCGCCGTCAACATAGACTTCCGTGCCGTCCGGCAGCTCGTCCACTCCCACGGCAGCCACGACGGCCGGCAGGCCCAGCGAACGGGCGATGATGGCCGTGTGGGACTGCGGACCGCCGCCCGCTGTCACCAGAGCCAGGACCTTGTTCGGATCCAGGGTTGCGGTGTCGGCCGGAGCCAGGTCCTCGGCCACCAGCACAAACGGCGTGCTCGAGGTGGGGATGCCGGGCGCAGGGACGCCGCGCAGTTCAGCCACGATACGGGCACGGACATCCAGGACGTCGGTGGCGCGTTCGGCCATGTAGCCGCCCAGGTTATGCAGCATTTCGGAGACGGAGGAACCGGATTCCCAGATGGCGCGCTCGCTCGATAGTCCGCGGGCAATGAGCTTGGCCGCGCCCTTGATCAGCATGGTGTCCTTGGCCATCAGCGCCGTGGCTTCCAGGACGGCTTTGCCGTCTCCGGTGGCGTGCGCGGCCCGGGCCTTCAGTTCGTCGTGGACGGCCTGTGAGGCTGTCTTGAGACCGGCGGTGGCCTCTTCGGCGGAGGTGCCCGCCGCCAGCTGCTCGCCTGCTGGGGGTTCGCTGATCGGTTTGGGCATCTGGCGGATGGTTCCGATGATGCGGCCGGGGCTGACGCCTACTCCTGGGAAGGTCTGCACTGAAGGTCCTCATTCTCTGCCGGTAGCCAGGCCCGCCCTAGGTGGTCCCGGCGCCATGCCGGGGCCGCCGCGACAACTATGTGCGACGGCGGTAACGTGCCTGAAAAAATTGTATGTGATTCAGTTCATATAGCAATGCTATAGGTGATAGGGTAGCGGCTATGAGTTTGGATGGCCAGCTTCCCCCCAAAATGCGACTGCTCAAAGCAGCGGCAGAGTTGCTGGCAAAATCCGCGGGGGCATCCGTCTCCACCCGCCAGATCACGCAGCTGGCGGGTGTTACGGCACCCACGCTGTACCACCACTTCGGTGACAAGGAAGGTCTTTTCGACGCCGTCGTCGCCGCAGGTTTTGAGGAGTACGTTGCGGGCGAGAGGGATTTCGCCCCGTCCGGACAGCCCTTGGAGGACATCCGGCGGATGTGGGACAACCACGTCCAGTTCGGGCTCAAGCAGCCGGAACTCTACCTGGTCATGTTCGGCAATATCCGCCCGGAAAGCCGCCCCGCCATCGTTGCCGATGCCGAGGCACTGCTGGAGGAAATGCTGACCAAAGCAGCGGCTGCGGGCCAGCTGAATGTCCAGCCACGGGAAGCTGCCAGGTCCATCCTGGCCGCCAACGTGGGGGTGACGCTCATGCTGATCGCGGAGCCCGCCGCTGAACGGAACCTGGAACTGTCCATCATGACCCGGGACGCCATGATCTTCGCGGTGTCCACGGAGCAGGCCGCGGGAGCCTCCCCGGAAGACTCCGGGAAGTCCTCGGTGGTGGTGGCAGCGATCGCCTTGAATGCCGCACTCCAGGCATCGCACTCGGACCAGCTCTCCAGCTCGGAACTCAAGCTGTTCCTCGAATGGCTTCACCGGATCTCCACCAGCACGTCGTCGTAAATATCGGACCCATCCTGCGCTGCAGCAGGAATGACGGTTAGGAAATCACATGGCAACAGAGACAGTTGCAAAACCCCGCACCAGCGTGCGGGTCGGCGTCCAGAAGTTCGGGACGTTCCTGTCCGGAATGATCATGCCCAACATCGGGGCATTCATCGCCTGGGGCCTCATTACCGCCCTCTTTATTGAGAAGGGCTGGATCCCGGTCCCCGGGTTGGGAGGCTTCGGCACCAACGCCGAGGGCGATCCCAACGTGGGCCTGGTTGGTCCCATGATCACCTACCTGCTGCCCCTGCTGATCGCCTACACCGGCGGCCGGATGGTCTACGACGTACGCGGCGGCGTGGTGGGGGCCATCGGCACTATGGGCGTCATTGTGGGCGCCGGCATCCCGATGTTCATCGGTGCCATGATCATGGGCCCGCTTGGCGGCTGGACCATGAAGAAGATCGACTCCCTCTGGGACGGCAAGATCCGGCCCGGCTTCGAGATGCTGGTGAACAACTTCGCTGCAGGCATCTGGGGCGCGCTGCTGGCCATGCTTGGCTTTTACGGCATCTCCCCACTGGTGCAGGCGTTCAGCACGGGCGCCGGAAACGTGGTCCAGTTCCTGGTCAACAACGGCCTGCTGCCGCTCACCAGCATCTTCATCGAGCCGGCCAAGGTCCTGTTCCTGAACAACGCCATCAACCACGGCGTACTGACCCCGCTGGGAATCCAGCAGTCGCTGGAGCAGGGCAAGTCCATCCTGTTCCTGCTTGAAGCCAACCCCGGCCCCGGCCTCGGCATCCTGCTGGCGTACATGTTCTTCGGCAAGGGCGTGGCCAAGGCGTCTGCCTCCGGTGCAGCGGTCATCCACTTCCTCGGCGGCATCCACGAAATCTACTTCCCGTACGTCCTGATGCGCCCGCTGCTGATCCTGGCCGCGATCGCCGGCGGCATGACGGGTATTGCCACCCTGGCCATCACCGGCTCCGGGCTGGTTGCGCCGGCAGCACCTGGTTCGATCATTGCGGTGCTCGCCCAGACCTCCCGTGACAGCTACCTCGGGGTGATCCTCGCGGTGGTGCTCGCCACCACGGTTTCGTTCCTGGTGGCCTCCGTGATCCTGAAAACCACCAAGCACAGCGATGAGGTGGACCTTAACGACGCCACGTCCAAGATGGAGGCCATGAAGGGCAAGAAGAGCTCGGTCTCCTCAGTCCTGACGGGCGCGGGCGCGGGCGCAGGTGCCGGCGTTGGCACGGCCGTCCTCGCCGGTCCCATCAAGAACATCGTTTTTGCGTGCGACGCCGGAATGGGGTCCAGTGCCATGGGCGCCTCGGTGCTCCGCAACAAGATCAAGGCGGCCGGGTTCCCGGACGTCAAGGTCACCAATTCGGCCATTGCCAACCTCAGCGACACGTACGACGTTGTGATCACGCACCAGGACCTGACCGAGCGGGCCAAGCCGGTTACCTCGAGCGCGGCGCACTTCTCGGTGGACAACTTCATGAACAGCCCGCGGTACGACGAGATCGTGGAACTGGTCAAGGAGCACAACACCGAGGGTGCAACGCCCGACGCCGTTGCTGGCGCCGGTGCTGCGACCGCCACCGCGGCCGCTGCAGGCGCTGCAGCGGCAGGCCATGGCGCGCACGTTGCCAACGCTCCCGTGGACGCGGAACCTGCCGCAGCCGCACCGCCGTCGGACATCCTGGTGGCCGACAGCGTCATCCTCAACGGCACCGCCACCACCCGTGATGCGGCGATCGACGAAGCCGGCCGGCTCCTGCTGGACCGCGGCGCCGTGGACGAGGGCTACATCGCAGCGATGCACGAGCGCGAAGAGTCCGTGTCCACGTACATGGGCAGCTTCCTGGCCATCCCGCACGGCACGAACGCGGCCAAGGACCACATCATGAAGTCCGCGGTTTCCGTGATCCGCTACCCGGACGGCATCGACTGGAACGGCAAGCAGGTCAAGTTCGTGGTGGGTGTTGCCGGCATCAACAACGAGCACCTCCATATCCTGTCCTCGATCGCCAAGGTCTTCACCAACAAGGCCCAGGTGGCCCAGCTGGAGGCCGCGACATCCGTCGACGAAGTCCTGGAGCTGTTCGGAAAGGTCAACGCATAGTGAAGGCAGTACATTTTGGCGCCGGGAACATCGGCCGCGGGTTTGTCGGGCTGCTGCTGCACCAGGCCGGGTATGAGGTGGTGTTCGCCGACGTCGCGGACGCCCTCATCACCCAGCTGGCGGCAGCGGACAGCTACAACGTCAACGAGGTGGGGGAGAACCCCACCGTCCGGACAGTGGACAATTTCCGGGCGCTGAATTCAGGCGCCCAGGAAGCGGAGCTGGTGCGGGAAATCGCGACGGCGGACATGGTCACCACCGCGGTGGGGCCGCACATCCTGAAGTTCGTGGCGCCGGCCATCACCAAGGGCATCGCGGCGCGGGACACCGGGCTGGCGCCGCTGCAGGTCATGGCCTGCGAGAACGCCATCAACGCCACGGATATCCTGCGGGCCGAAGTGGCTGCGCTGTGGGACGACGCCGCGGGTTCACTGGACTCCCTGGCAGTGTTCGCGAACACCGCCGTGGACCGGATCGTGCCCAACCAGGAGCCCGGGCAGGGCCTGGATGTCACCGTGGAGACGTTCTACGAGTGGGTCATCGACAGGACCGCGTTTGGCGATGCGGCGCCCGTCATCCCGGGCGCCACCTTTGTGGACGAGCTCTCGCCCTATATCGAGCGGAAGCTCTTCACCGTGAACACCGGGCACGCCTCCGCGGCGTACTTCGGGTTCGAAGCCGGGTTGGAGAAACTCTCCGACGCCATGGCGGACCAGGACGTGGCAGAGGACGTCCGCGCCGTCCTGGAAGAGACCAAGCAGCTGCTGGTGGCCAAGCACGGCTTCAACAACGATGAGCAGGAAGCCTACGTCCAGAAGATCCTGGCCCGGTTCTCCAACCCGCACCTGCCGGACTCGGTGAACCGCGTTGGCCGCGCCCCGATGCGCAAGCTCAGCCGGCACGAACGGTTCATCGGCCCGGCGGCTGAGCTGGCAGAGCGTGGGATTGTGCCCGAGGCCCTGCTGGGTGCCATCGCCGCGGCACTGCGCTTCAACGATCCCGCCGACGCCGAGGCCACGGAACTCGCGCAGATCCTGGCGTCGTCTTCGCCCGCGGACGCCACCGAACGGATCACCGGACTGGCTCCCGGCCACCCGCTGTTCAGCGCCGTATCCATGCTCGTGGAGGAGCGCCAGGCGGAAGGGGCCAAAGCCCCGGCCTAAACGCTCTCCCACTAGTGCGGGTTTTTGAGCAACCCTCTCGCACCAGACCACGACGCCGGCACTCACCCGAGTGCCGGCGTCGTGCGTTGTGATCCCACTCACGATTAGTCCAATAAGTGGCGTTACGTTTTGAAGTTAGCCTGACCTTACTAATAAGGTGCTAGGACATTAGGCAACAAACGTGTGACGTTATTAGCGGACTGGAGAACGATCGTGAAGAAGAAGCTTTCGAGCTACCTGGGGGCACTGGCAGCGGGAGCGGCGCTTCTGACCATGACGGCGTGCGGCGGCAGCGCCACCGCCACGCCGGCATCCGGGGCAGCCTCCAGTATCACCGTTGAGCATGCCCAGGGCAGCACCGCCAACGTCCCGGTCAACCCGGAAAAGGTCTTCACGTTCGACCTCGGCGTCCTGGACACCCTCGATGCGTTGGGTGTTGAGCCCGCAGGCGTTCCGGAGGCCAGCTACCCCGAATCGCTCTCAAAGTACGCGGATGCGAAGTACGAAAAGATCGGTTCCCTCAAGGAACCCAATTTTGAAGCGGTCAGCGCCGGCGCTCCGGACCTCATCATCATCTCGGGCCGCACCGCCGGAGCCTACGAGGAACTGAGTAAGATCGCCCCCACCATCGACCTGTCGATCGATGCCAAGAACCCGATGGAAAGCTTCAAGGACCAGACCAAGAAGCTGGGCACCATCTTCAACAAGGCGGCCGACGTGGACGCGAAGCTGGCAGCCGTTGACGCCACCATCGCCGAGACCAAAACGAAGGCAACTGACGCCGGCAAGGGCCTCATTGTCCTGACCTCCGGCGGCGAAGTGACGGCCTACGGCGCCGGCTCCCGCTTCGGTATCATCCACGATGTCCTGGGCGTGCCCACCGCGGCTGACGTCAAGTCCGAAGGAAGCCACGGCGAGTCCGTGTCCTTCGAATACATCAAGCAGGTCAACCCTGACCTCCTGTATGTGATCAACCGCGACACCGCCATCGGCGCCGAAGCCGCTGCAGCCAACCCGGTCCTGGACAACGAGCTGATCCAGTCCACCAACGCCGCCAAGAACAACAAGGTCATCAGCCTCGACCCCGCGGCCTGGTACATCGTTGGCTACGGCCTGAACAACGTCCAGGCAATGGTTAAGGCCGTTGCCGATTCGGTGGCCTGAGCCTTCCCTGACTGACCTTCGATCATGACAACGACGGCGGTGCGGACCACCGCGCCGGTAAGCCGCAGCCGGTCCCGCGAGTACGCGGGACTGGCTGCGGCTGCCGCCATTGTGCTGGCACTCGCCACAGCGAGCATGTTCGTGGGCGTCAGCGACGTGTCGTTGCCGGCGCTGCTCGCGGGCGATCCCGCCGCCGTCGAAATCTTTTGGGTCTCCCGCGTCCCGCGCACGCTGGCCGTAGTCCTCGCCGGCATGGCGGTGGCCGTGGCCGGACTGATCATGCAGCTGATGGCCCGCAACCGTTTTGTGGAGCCGTCCACCGTGGGAACGGTCGAATCCGCCACGCTGGGAATCCTGGTGGTCACCGTGGCTGTCCCGACGGCGCCGATCCTCCTTCGAATGGGCGTCGCCAGCGTTTTTGCCGTCCTCGGTACCGCGCTGTTTTTGGCCGTACTGCGGCGGCTGCCCACCCGCAACACCCTCCTCATCCCGCTGGTTGGCATCATGCTGGGCGGGGTCATCGGAGCCATCACCACGTTCTTCGCCTACCGGTACGACCTGCTCCAGACGCTGAGCAACTGGATGATCGGCGACTTCTCCGGGGTGCTCCGAGGGCGGTATGAGCTGCTGTGGATCGTTGCGGCCCTGATGCTGGTGGGGCTGGTGGCCGCCGACCGGTTCACCGTGGCAGGCATGGGGGAGGACTTCACCACCAACCTTGGCCTGAACTACAACGTGACCATGCGCTTGGGGCTCATCATCGTCTCACTGATCTCGGCTGTGGTGGTGGCCACCGTGGGTGCCGTGCCGTTCCTTGGCCTGGTGGTGCCCAACATCGTCTCCCTGCTGTTCGGCGACAATTTGCGCCGCGCCGTACCCTGGACGGCCCTGTTCGGGGCAGGGTTTGTGCTGGTCTGCGACATCATTGGCCGGACCATCCGCTATCCCTACGAGGTGCCCGTGGGCATGGTGATGGCCGTGGTGGGAGCCATCCTGTTCCTCATCCTGATCCTGAGGAAACGCAATGCCTGAAATTGCCACGCCCAACCCCTCCACGGTCGGCACGCCCATCCCAAAACCCGCCGAGCTCAAGCCCCTTGCACGCGTTCGAAACCGTATCCGGAACGCTCCGCCGCAGCTGGTGATCGGCATCCTGCTCGCCGCCACCGTCGTCGCCGTCGCCTTTTTCCTGTTCAGCGACCTCAAAGGCAACGTGGGCTATGTGCTTCCGCGGCGCGCCCTGAAGGTGGCCGCGATGCTGCTGGTGGCCGTCGCGGTGGGCGTTTCAACCCTGTTGTTCCAGACCGTCACCGCCAACAGGATCCTCACGCCCTCCATCATGGGCTTCGACTCGCTGTACATCCTGGTGCAGACAGCGCTTGTCTTCACCGTGAGTGCCGCTGCGGTCACCGCCGCGCCGCCCACGCTGCAGTTCGGCGTCGAAGTTGTGCTGATGGTGGCGTTCAGCGCCCTGCTGTACCGCTGGATGTTCACCGGCGCCACCCGGTCGCTGCACCTGTTGCTGCTGGTGGGCATCATCCTGGGCAGCCTGTTCCGCGGCTTCTCCTCGCTCCTGCAGCGCCTGATGGAGCCCAGCGAATTCATCATCCTGCAGGACCTCTTCTTCGCCAGCTTCAACAACGTGGACCCCGCGCTGCTGGGCGTCTCCGCGGTGATCATCGGCGCCGTCTGTGTGGCCGTGTGGCGCGCCCGTCACACGCTGGATGTCCTGGCCCTGGGCCGCGAGCTGGCCATCAACGTGGGAGTGGACCACCGCCGGGCGGTCATGCGGATCCTGCTGGCCTGTTCCCTGCTGGTGGCAGTCTCCACCGCGTTGGTGGGGCCCGTGACGTTCTTTGGACTTCTCGTGGTTAGCCTCGGCTACCAGTTCTGCCGCGGTTTCAACCACGCCCGGCTCATCCCGATTGTGGTGCTGATCGGAGCCGTCGCGCTGGTGGGCGGGCAGCTGATCCTTGAACGGGTCTTCGGCTTCGCCACCGCGCTGAGCGTGGTCATCGAGTTTGCCGGCGGCATCCTCTTCCTCTACCTCCTGCTGAAAGGCTCGCTGAAATGATTGACGTCCGGAACGTCTCCAAGAGCTACGGCGGCCAGCAGGTCCTCGACGACGTCACCTGCATGATTCCCCGCGGCGGCATCACCTCCATCATCGGGCCCAACGGCGCGGGGAAATCCACGCTGCTGTCGCTGATCAGCCGGCTCCAGCCGCTGGAAACCGGCGCCGTGACGGTTGCGGGGCTGGACATTGCGGCTACTCCCAGCCGCGACCTGGCCCGCACCATGGCCATCCTCCGCCAGGAAAACCACCTGACCAAGCGCCTGACCGTCCGCGACCTGGTGGCGTTCGGCCGGTTCCCGCACTCGGGCGGCCGCCCCACAGTGGAGGACCTGGCCAAGGTGGAGGAGGCCATCGCGCACCTGGACCTGAGTGCCATGGCGGACAAGTTCGTGGACGAGCTCTCCGGCGGCCAGCGGCAGCGCGCCTACATCGCCATGGTCCTGGCGCAGGACACCGAATACCTGCTTCTGGACGAGCCGCTGAACAACCTGGACATGAAGCACTCCGTGGAAATGATGCGCCTGCTCCGCCGGCTCGCCGACGAACTGGGCAAAACCATCGTCCTGGTGGTCCACGACATCAACTTTGCGTCCTGCTACTCGGACACCATCCTCGCCATGAAGAAGGGCCGCCTGGTGCACCAGGGCACGCCGGCGCAGATCATGCAGGCCGCCATGCTGTACGACGTCTACGACATCGACATCCGGATCGAAGAGATCGACGGCAACCGCATCGGTGTTTATTTCGCCTGACCCATCCCTCTCTCACTTGATGCACGTTTTACGGAAACGCCCTCGCACTTAACGCACGACGCCGCCACTTACCTTGAGTGCCGGCGTCGGGCTTCTTCCGTGGCTGAAGCGGCCGCCTACTCCGTTGGCGGCGGAGCGTCGATTGGTGCGTGCGTACGCGGCGCGAGTGCCGTATCAAGATGGCGCATGACCAGGGAAGCGGCAATCAGGGCGGCGGAAAACGGCAGGAAGAACAGGGTGACGAGCTGAAAGAGCACCTGGAGGATTGCACCCAGTGCCTGAGAATAGCTGGGTCCAAACACCAAAAGCTGCATAATCTGTGGAGCAAGAATGACCGCGAACGCGCCGATGGCACCCACGATAATTCCCGCGCGCAGAGTTTTTCTTGGCAATCCAGAAACCGTGCTTTGATCCATAACAGGCTCTCCCCAATTGACTGTAGGTATCAGCGTACATTTCACCGGCCCGGAAACCGCGGTGGCTGTGTGGAATGCTGGTGGGGTGAACCCCGGTGCCCTTGCCCCCTTGCTGATTGCCGACGTCGACGGCGGGACGTTCCGTCTCCGGCACGCTGTGCTTGCGGACCTCCCGGCCATCGTGGCGTTGCTGGCCGACGATTCACTGGGCGCCGGCCGCGAACAGAGCCAGGACATGGCGCCCTACGAGAAGGCCTTCCAATCGATCGATGCCGACCCGGCCCATCTGCTGGTGGTGGGGGAGCTCGTTGCTCGTGGGGCTGTATCAGGTCCCGTGATGGCTACTTTCCAGCTGAGCTTCCTGCCCGGGATCTCGCGGCAGGGTGCATGGCGTTCCCAGCTCGAGGCGGTGCGGGTGGCGGCGAGCCTCCGCGGCCAGGGCATCGGCAACCTGATGGTGCAGTGGGCCATCGACGAGTCGCGGCGCCGCGACTGCACGCTGATGCAGCTGACCACGCACAAGACCCGGACGGCCGCCCACCGCTTCTACGAACGCCTCGGCTTTGACGCCAGCCATGAGGGCATGAAGCTCTCGCTCTGACGACGTCGGGCTATGCCTTCTTGGAACCCTTGGCCACGAAGAGGGTCTCGGCCTGCTCCAGGGACATGCCGTTGGTCTCCGGTACCTTGTACATCACAAAGAAGAACGACGCCGCCGCAAACAGCGCGTACATGGCGTACGTCAGCGGAAGAGAACCGGCCGCCATGACGGGGAAACTGAGCGTGATGGCAAAGTTGGCCACCCACTGCGCAGCGGCGGCCAGGCCCAAAGCGCGGGCTCGGATCCGGGACGGGAAGATCTCGCCAAGGAGCACCCAGACCAGTGGCCCCCAGGACGCGCCGAAGCTGACCACGAACACGTTGGCCGCCACGAGCGCAACCGGACCCCAGGCGCCCGGCAGGGAGATCTCGGAGCCCGAACCCACGGCGGAGGAGAACGCCAGCGCCATAGTGCCCAGTGATACAGCCATACCGATTGAACCGGCCAAAAGGATGGGGCGGCGGCCGATCCGATCCACGAGCGCTATGGCCACGAGGGTCACCAGGATGTTGGTGACGGAGGTAGCCACGGAGATGGTGAGCGAGTCCTTCTCCTGGAAGCCGACAGCCTTCCACAGCGTGGTGGAGTAGTAGAAAATCACGTTGATGCCCACGAACTGCTGCAGCACGGAGAGGATGATGCCCACCCAGACCACTGCCTGCAGGCCGAACGTCTTGCCCCGGAGCGAGCCTTTCTGGCCGGCCAGCTTGTCCTCTTCGATGGCGTCCTGGATCTCGCGGATATGGCGGTCAGTGTCCTCGGACGGGGCGATGGAGTCGAACACCGTGCGGGCTTCGTCTTCCTTGCCCTGGAACACCAGGAACCGCGGGGATTCCGGGAGCGTATAGGCGATCCAGCCGTAGACCACGGCCGGAACCGCTGCGGCGAGGAACATCCACCGCCACGCTTCGATGCCCAGCCAGAACGCCTGGTCCGCGCCGCCGGCGCTGGTGGCGAAGAGGGCGTCGGACAGGAGAGCGGCGAAGATACCGGTGGTGATGGCCAGTTGCTGCAGCGAGGCCAGCCGGCCACGGACGTGCCGCGGGGAAATCTCGGAAATGTAGGCCGGCGCAATCACTGATGCGAGGCCGATGCCCAGGCCGCCTACCAGGCGCCAGAAAATCAGGTCCCAGACGCCGAAAGCGAAGCCGGTTCCGATGGCGCTGACCAGGAACAGCAGTGCGCCGAGCTTCATGGCGGGGATCCGGCCGTAGCGGTCGGCGACTTTTCCGGCGAGGAAGGCGCCGGCAGCGCAACCCAGCAGGGCGATGGCCACGGCGAAGCCGGTGACGGCCTCTGAGAGCGCGAACTCGTCCTTGATCGCATCCACTGCGCCGTTCACCACGGAGGAGTCGAAGCCGAACAGGAAGCCGCCTACCGCGCCTGCGAGTGCCAGCCAGATCACCCGCTGCGGAATTTTGGCGGTTGTCTGCTCCTTGGCGGTGGGCATGGTGCTCCCTGGGTTTGGGGGGGTGGGTGGCTGCGGTGCGGACGTCGTCGGCTGCTGTACCGGCCCAGACGGCCGGCGCACACGCGCTAAACAGTGTGGCACGTCACCGCCCGCCGTTCCACTTGGCGGCGTCCCGCCCGGGAGGGAAGGACGACGACGGCGGGAGGCCACCGTCGTCGTGGTTACGGCTTCCCGCCGTAGCGGCGGAGGGCTAGATAGGCGGCACTCCCGGCCAGCAGTCCCCAGAACGGCGAGACGATACCCGCCGGTGAAACGCCGGACGCGGTGACCGCCAGCGTGATCAGGGCGGCCTCGGTGGCAATCGGGTTCGCTTTGAAGTCCGAGAGGGTGTCGATGAGTGAGCCTTGGAGTGCCCCGAGGAGCGCCACTCCGGCGAGGGCTGCCATCATGGCGGCCGGAACCGAGGAAAAGAGTGTCACGGCGGCGCTGCTGACGAGGCCGAACAGAATGTAAAAAACCCCGCAGAAAATGCCGGCCATGTAGCGGCGGTCCTTGTCCGGATGGGCTTCCGGGCCGGCGCAGATACCCGCGGTGATGGCTGCCAGGTTGATGCCGTGCGAGCCCAGTGGCGCCGAAACGAGCCAGGCCAGGGACGCGCCGCCGAGGACCAGGTTGTCGTTGACCTTGTAGCCGAGGGTGTCCATCATGGCCAGGCCCGGACCGTTTTGCCCGGCCACGGTCACAATCACCAGCGGAACGGCGATGCCCATGATTGCCTGGAGGTCAAAAGTGGGCGTGGTCCACAGCGGTCCGGACAGGTCCAGGGTCAGTACGGGCGCCTCGGTCTGGCCTGTCAGGGCGCTCAGCGCGACTCCCACGGCCATGGCCACGAGGACTGCGTACCGTGGCGTGATGCGGCGTCCGATCAGGAAGGCCACCACCAGCCCGCCAGCCACGATGGGCGAGGTGGCCACCGCCTCGACAGCTTTCAGGACAAAGGGCAGCAGGACTCCGGCCAGGACGGCGGCCATCACGGGCTTCGGGACGATGGCCAGGAGGCGGCCGAACCAGCCGGTCGCTCCGACGATGAGTGCCAGCACGGCCGCCACGACGTAGGCCCCGATGGCGTCGCTGTAGTCATAATTTCCCAGTGCCGTCAGTAGGAGCGCCGCCCCCGGAACTGACCAGGCCACCACAATGGGCTGCCGCGTCAGGAGGCTAAGCAGCACGCAGGTCACACCGCTCGCCACCGCCAGGGACCAGACCCAGCTGGTGGTGCGCTCCGCGCTGAGACCCGCGCTTTGGGCGGCCTGCAGGACCACCAGCATGGGTCCGGCGTACGAAATGGCCACCGCCACGAATCCCGCCGTCACCGCGGAGAGCGAGAACGACTTCCGCAGCGGGCGGCGGCCAGGCCGATGCTCTGTCAGGGCGCTGGTCACTCGGGCTCCTCGTCTCGGCATTGAGTGGCTGAGTATAGCCGCTGAGCGCGAACGCCCGGTGTCACGTGACGGTTAGTGGGCAGCCACCGCAGCCCCAGCCTCCTGCGGAGCGGCCTTCGGGTCCGTCAGCTTCTTATTCGGCAGTGCGAAGCTGATGAGGAACGCGATGCCGGTGAGCACGGCTGCGGTGAGCATGACGGCGTCGATCGCGTAGGCGAAACCCTCAGTGATGGGCCGGGTAAGCACGCTGTTTGCCGAGTGCAGCCAGCTGGTGTCGTTGAGCGAATCGTCGGACGCCCCGTGCTGGAAGAACTCGTAGAGCTTGGCGTTGGCGGGGTCCGCTGCCACGGCTGGATCCTTGAGGACTGCCTGGTAGTCGGCGCTGGCCATGGCTGATTTCATGGTGTCCGCGATCCGGCTGGCGGCCAGGCTGAACAGCATGGAGATGAACACCGCCGTGCCCACGGCGCCGCCCATGGACCGGAAGAAGGCGGCGGAGGACGTGCCCACGCCCATGTCCTTCGGCGGAACCGAGACCTGCATGGCCAAAGTAAGCGGCTGCATGCAGAAACCCAGGCCCATGCCGAAGAACACTGCAATCAGTCCGGGAACCCACAGGCCGGTATCCACGCCCAGGACCAAGCCCATGGTCACAGCTGCCACGGTAAGGATTCCGGTTCCCAGGATGGGGAAGATCCGGTACGTGCCCGACGCCGAGATGGTGCGCCCGGCGGTGATGGAACCTGTCAGAATGCCCACGGTGAAGGTGATCATCATGAGGCCGGCTTCAGTGGGCGTCAGTCCCTTGACCAGCTGCAGGTACATGGGCAGCATGGCGATGGCCCCGAACATGCCGATGCCGATGATGAAATTCAGCAGCGAGGACAGGCCGAAGGTCATGTTCCGGAAGAGCCGCAGCGGGATCAGGGCGTAGTCGCCGGCGCGCTTTTCGGCGAGCAGGAACGAGATGATGCCCACGATGCCCAGGCCGTAGCAGAGGAAGGCGTTCGTGGACGCAAAGCCCCAGCTGCGGCCCTGCTCGGCCACCAGCAGCAGCGGGACGATGGCGAGCGTGATGGCTGCGGCACCCCAGTAATCGATCTTCTGCTTCACGTGCTTGGCCGGCAGGTGCAGGAACATAAACACCACGGCCAGCGCGGCCAGGCCGATGGGCAGGTTGATAAAGAAAACCCAGCGCCAGCCGTCGAAGCCCAGGATGTTGGCGGAACCGGCGAACGCGCCGCCCACTACCGGGCCGAGGACGGAGGAGATGCCAAATACAGACATGAAGTAGCCCTGGTATTTGGACCGCTCCTTCAGGGACACGATGTCGCCGATGATGGTCAGCGCCAGTGCCAGCAGGCCGCCGGCGCCCAGGCCCTGCACGCCGCGGGCGAGGGCCAGTTCCGTCATCGAGTTCACGGAGCCGGCGTAGAGCGAACCGGCCAGGAAAATGGCGATCGCGGTCAGGTACAGCGGCCGGCGGCCGAAAATGTCGCTGAGCTTGCCGTACAGCGGGGTGCTGACGGTGGAGGTGATGAGGTACGCGGTGGTGGCCCACGCCTGCAGGGAGAGCCCGTCGAGGTCGTTGGCGATGGTGTAGATGGAGGTGGACACGATGGTCTGGTCCAGTGAAGCCAGGAACATGCCCAGCATGAGTCCCACCATCACGGTGATCATCTGACGCCGGGTCAGGGTTTGGCCGGTGGCACGCGCGGCAGAGGTTTTGGACATGGCTTCTCCAGGCAGAAAAAAGGAATCACGCTCGATAGTTGCTTTCAGTAACTATGTTAGGTGCCGTTTCATTCCCGCGGTATCTCCGGATTGCTGCGGAGCGGAATCGAGCGGCGAGATCGCGGCGCTAAGCAGGGGCCGGAGCGCCGCGATCTCGCTACTGGATGCAGGCGCGCTCAGCGCTCCACGAGGATGCCGTCCGGATCGCACCAGACGGTGACCCCGGGACGGAAGGTCACGCCGTCGAGCACTACATCCACGTCAACTTCGCCGGCACTGGCCTTGGCGCTCTTGCGCGGATTGCTCCCCAACGCCTTGACGCCGAGGTCCAGTGCGGCGATCGCTTCGCGGTCGCGGATGGCGCCGTTGATGACGACGCCGGCCCACCCGTTTGCGACGGCGCTCTCGGCAATCATGTCCCCCATCAGGGCGGTGCCCAACGAGCCGCCGCCATCCACCACCAGGACCGCGCCGTTGCCCGGGGTGGCCAGTGTCGACTTCACGAGCCCGTTGTCCTGGAAGCAGCGGATGGTCCGGACCGGACCGCTGAAGTGCGAACGCCCGCCCAGGGACTGGAACTGGAGTGACACGGAGGCCAGATCCTCGCCGCGCTCGTCGTAGAGATCGGCGGTATTGACGGTGTCGGCGGGGCGTTGGGCAGGTGCGTTCATTGCATCTCCAGGTGTCCGGTGTCGTGGAATACAGCGAGCCCGCGGCCGGCGTGCGCCGTGTGACAAGCGGGACGTTGACCCCCACGATAGTCTGATTTCCAGAATCACTAACCGTTCCAGGGGGAACCAGCCATGAGCCTGCCCGACACACCCGCAGCAGCGGATCCCAGCCGTGCGTCGGATCCCGGCTCTTCGTTAAATCCCACCGCAGGAGCGGAGCATACGACGGCGGCGCTCGCCGAGCCGACGCAGAAGGTCACCGCACGCTGGGTGACCGGGCTGGTGCTGGTCAATGTTGGCATCAACGCCGCGTTCTTCGGACCCATCAACATCTTCATCGCCCAGCAGGCCATTGGCATCGACGAAACAAACAAGGAAGCCATCGCTTCCCTCGTACTTGGGTGCGGCGCCGCCGTATCCCTGGTGGCCAATCCGCTCTTCGGGGCGCTGTCCGACCGGACGGTCTCCGGTTTCGGCCGTCGTTCCCCCTGGGTCCTGGCCGGCGCCGTCCTGGCCACCGCCGCCTTGCTGGCGATGTCCGGAGCCACGGCTGTTGCCCTGATGGTCCTGTTCTGGTGCCTGGTCCAGCTGGGCGCCAACGCCGCCTATGCGGCCATCACCGCCGCCATCCCGGACCGGGTGCCGGTGCTGCAGCGCGGCGGCGTGGGGGGACTGGCGGCCCTGGGCCAAACGGCGGGCATCCTCCTCGGCGCAGTCTTCGGGGCGGTGGTGTCGGGAAACTTCATGGTGGGGTACACCATGTGTGCGGCCGCCCTGCTGTTCTCCGTGGTGCCGTACCTGTTCCACCGGAATGACCCGCCGCTGCCCAGGGAGCTCCGGCCGCCGTTCTCGTGGGGCAGTTTCCTCCGCGGCTTCTGGATCAGCCCGGCCCGCCACCCTGACTTCGCCTGGGCGTGGCTCACCCGCTTCCTGGTCAACGTCTGCAACCAGCTGACCATTGTGTACCTGATCTTTTTCCTCGGAGACGTCCTCAAGCATGAGAACCCGGCGCTGGGAGTCCTGACCCTGACCGGGATCTATGCGGCGCTGGTCATGGTTACTGCCGTGATTGCGGGGCCGTGGAGCGACAGGGTGGGCAAGCGCAAGCCCTTCGTGATCGCCTCCTCCGTCATGATCGCGATGGCAGGCCTCACCATGGCGTTCTTCCCCGTGTGGACCGGCGCCCTGGTTGGGGCCGCCATCCTGGGCATCGGCTACGGCGCCTACCAAGCCGTTGACTTTGCGCTGCTGACGCAGGTATTGCCGCAGGCCGCGGACCGCGGCAAGGATATGGGGGTCATTAACGTGGCCGCCTCGCTGCCTCAGGTGTTCGCGACAGGCCTCGCTTTCCTCGCGGTGACGCAGTTCGGCGGGTACGTCACGCTGTTCACCACGGCGGCCGTCATTGGGCTGCTCGGCGCCGTGTTCGTGGTCAAGATCAAGGGCGTGGACTGAGCCGGTAAGTTACCGTGCCGTATAGTTGAGGCGGACTGCAGGGCAACCGGAATGGGGACCCGACTGCCGCTGCACCGTAAATTCACTACCCCGGAATGCTGATGCCCGAGACCCTTCCCGACCATCCGCCCATGGCCGCACGGCCCTCCACCCCACGCCAGAGGCTGCGTTATACACGCGTCCTCGAATCCGCCGGAGGGTTTGCCCGCAAGGGGCTGGAATCCGTGGATCTGGCGGAAATTTCGGAAAAATCAGGCGTCCCGCTGGGTACCGTCTACCGGTATTTCCCCTCGCCGACCCACCTGATGCTCTCGCTCTACCGGCAGCAGCTGGACGAGCTCCAGGCCCGGGCCCGGACATCAGCTGCCAGCTTCGGCGGCCGTGCCCTCACCGGGGTGGTCATGGAGATCTTCCACATGCGGGTGATGCAGCCCGCAGTAGAGCAGTGCCTGGCCCGCAGCGTCTACCTCAAGGGCAAGGACACCACTGCGCTCCTGGCGGAAATCGACACCCTCAGTGAAAAGGCAGTAACTACAGCCTCCGACGACGCCGTGGCGGCCCGCGTGCTCCTGCTGACGGTCACTGGTCTGGTCCAGTCAGTCCGCAACCGCCGGTTGTCGCTCTTTGAAGCCGAAGAGGACCTCAAAAAGGCCTGCACCCTGCTTGCGCCGGTGGTCCCGAGCGCCCGTGCGGCGCACCGATCGGCGTAACTGGTCTAGACCAATCGGCGATTAAATACGCCTTTATGCCGTGATGTGGATCACAAATTGTCCTGGTTAATCGATTTGGCACCGGTTCGGCACTCCACCACGAACGTTTTCGCCTCAAACCGCTGTTTATCATTGCAGGACCGGAGAGGTTGGGAACCCGCCTCTGCAAAGGACTTCACTCCGGGCCCGCCACCACTGGGCCCACGAAGCGCCGAATTAGACCACCTTGAGCCTCCCTGCGCTTGAGCCATTCTGCGCCGTGCGCCCACGGCTAGCACCAGGAGACAACGACGTGTCCATTGACGCAATCGCACCCACTGACAACTCCGCAGCAACGGCCCTGACCGAAGCTGAGATTTTCGAAGCCCACCAGGGCGGCAAGCTCTCGGTCACCAGCACTGTCCCGCTGTCCAACAAACGCGACCTGTCCATCGCCTACACCCCCGGTGTGGCCGAGGTCAGCCGCGCCATCCACACCAACCCGGAGCTCGCCAAGACCCTCACCTGGGCGCAGCGCCTGGTGGTAGTGGTCAGCGACGGCACTGCCGTGCTCGGCCTGGGCAACATCGGCGCCAGCGCCTCCCTGCCCGTGATGGAGGGCAAGTCCGCCCTCTTCAAGACGTTCGGCGAACTGGATTCCATTCCCCTGGTCCTGAACACCACGGATGTTGACGAGATTGTCGAAACCCTCGTCCGGCTCCGCCCCAGCTTCGGCGCCGTCAACCTCGAAGACATCTCCGCCCCGCGCTGCTTCGAGCTCGAAGAGAAGCTCATCGAGGCCCTGGACTGCCCTGTCATGCACGATGACCAGCACGGCACCGCCGTGGTGGCCCTCGCCGCCCTGACGAACGCCGCCAAGGTCACGGGCCGCGAACTCGCCGGCCTCCGCGTTGTCGTTTCCGGCGCGGGTGCTGCCGGTATCGCGGTCGCCGAGATCCTGCTGACCGCCGGCATCGAGGACGTTGTCCTGCTCGACTCCAAGGGAGTCATCAACCGCGACCGGGCCGACATTGCAGCTGACCCGCAGAGCAAGAAGTCCCAGATGGCCCAGCGCAGCAACCCGCGCGGCGTCACCGGCGGCCCCGGCGAAGCACTGCTCGGCGCGGACGTGTTCATCGGGGTTTCCTCCTCGAAGCTGGATGAAGCGCACCTGAAGCTGATGAACGCCAACTCCATCGTGTTCGCCCTCTCCAACCCGGACCCCGAAGTCCTGCCCGAAGTTGCCGCCAAGTACGCCGCCGTGGTGGCCACCGGACGCAGCGACTTCCCCAACCAGATCAACAACGTGCTGGCCTTCCCCGGAATCTTCCGCGGCGCGCTGGATGCCGGCGCACGCCGGATCACGCCCGCCATGAAGCTTGCCGCGGCACGCGCCATTGCGGAACTGGCCGAGGAGGACCTGTCCGCTGACTACATCGTGCCCAGCCCGCTGGACCCGCGCGTTGCCCCGGCAGTGACGGCCGCCGTGGCCGCCGCTGTGGAAGCTGAGTAACCTCCGCAGCCACACACTGCCTTAACGCCCGACGGCGGTGCCTCCCCTTTGAAAGGTGGGGCACCGCCGTCGGGCGTTAAGGTCGGTCGTTAAGCGGGAGTGCCATCCCCAGTACCGTCCGGGAGACGAGGGCCGCCCTAAACTGGGGCTCATGAACTCCGAAACCGTTGTAAGCATCCTCTGTGGCGTTGCCATCCTGGTGGGAGTCGCAGGCACTATCATCCCGGTCCTGCCGGGCAGCTTCCTGATCGGCCTCAGCCTGCTGGCGTGGGCCATCTGGGGTGGCGCCGGCGTGCTGGGCTGGGTGGTCTTCGCGGTGGGAATGGTGTTTGTGGTGGCCGGCATGTCGGCCAGCGCCGTGCTGACCGGCCGTAAGCTGAAGCAGCACGGCATTCCCAGCCGGAGCGTCGTGGTTGGCCTGGTTGCAGGCGTGATCGGGATGTTCATCATCCCCTTTGTAGGACTCTTTGTGGGTTTCGCCGCCGGCCTGCTGCTCAGCGAGCTGCGCCGGACGCGGAAGATCCACACCGCAACCACCACCAGCTGGGCAGCGCTGAAGGCCACGGGACTGGGCATGCTCGCGGAGTTCGGGCTGGCCTGCCTGGCCGCCAGCACCTGGGTGATCGGGCTCTGGGTGGCCGCTGTTACGTAGGTCGGTCACCCGCTCCCGCCGTAGCATGGAGAGATGACCGTGGGGGATGCCAGAGGACCGATTTACCGGGACACCCGGGACCTGACGCCGTTCGGGAACGTCCAATTCCAGACGCCCGTCCGGGAGCTCGCCGGCAGTGTGGGCGGGCTGATTCACGGTGTGCTTGGCGGCCGCGATGCGGCGCTGATCGCCGTGGACGGCGAAGTCCCCAGGCTGGGGCTCATGCCTGGCCGGACGGTCAAGGCAGTCCATCACGCCATCTTCACCAGCAGGGAACCGGAACGGCTCATTGCTGTAGGCCGCACGTACCCCGGTTGGGCAGGCCTGTGCTCCGTCATGGCTGGCCTCCTGGCGTACCAGCACGGCGGCTACCTCCGCGCCTCAGAGCTCCTCCAGCGCGGCCTGTCCATCAGGAACGACGACGACGCCAACCAGTATGCGGCCACGTACCTGACGCGGGTGGTCACCCGGGTGGAGGTTGCCGAGCGCGTCGAAGTCCCTGTTTTATTCGGGCAGGAGTCGGTCTTCCTGGCACTGTCGCACTCCTTGCGGGAGACGGGCCAGCTGGAGGCCGCGCTGCAGACGGTGGTGGGGTTGCCGCCGTCGTTGCCCTCAGCGCTTGCGCGGTGTGCTCTGGCATTCGCGCTGGGACGGGACAAGGAAGTGGTGATCTGGACCGAGGGGCTCCTGAATTCCGATGACCTCTCGGCCGCGCTGCTGCTGCTCCGGGGCCGCGCGCTGCGGCGGCTCGGCGCCCACACGAAGGCGCACGAGGCACTGAAGGAGGTGCTCCGCCGTCGGAAGACTGACGCTGTGCTCCGCAACGACGCCCTGACAGACCGCGCGCTGCTGGTGCTGGACAACGGGCGCAAATCGCTCAACCCGCGGGACTGGCTCCGGGGCCGGCCGGCGGAGCTGGAAACGTTCGAGGTGATCCGCAAGGACGTGGACGAGCGCAGGCTGTGGGAGCAGGAATGGGAGAACCTGGACGGCAAATGACCTTGTGGAGCCACCCGCCCCGGAGTACAACGGAGGGATGAGCGACGCAGTCCGGTCCTGGATGGAAAAGTACACCGCGGCGTGGACCACCAACGAGCCCGACGACATCCGCGCGCTGTTCACCGAGGAAGCCGTCTATGCCACCCGGCCGCACGACCAGGATCCGTGGCGGGGCCGCGAGCAAATCGTGGACCGCTGGCTGGTTGAGCGGGACGAACCCGACGAATGGACCTTCGACTGGACGCTGCTGGGGAACGACGGCGGCCTGGCCTTCGTTCAGGGCTTCACGCACTATCTGGGCGACCGGCCAAGCTATGACAACCTGTGGGTGATCCGGTTGGAGCCCGACGGGCGCGCGTCCGAGTTCACCGAATGATTCATGGAGCGCAAGGTCTAGGAGCGGGGCCTAGGCGTGCTGGGCGAGCCCGGCAACCAGCGGGACCATTTGCTCGGCCAGAAGCACTGAACCCAAACCGATCATGATGATGCCGCTGGCCAGCGTGACCGCGCGGGCGGCGCCGGGGCGGGACTGCAGGAGTTTGCGCGCCAGCAGGGCAACGCAGGTGTAAACGGTTCCGGCCAGCAGGACAAACGTCAGCCCCAGCAGCCCGGACTGGACCGGCAGCGGGAGGGAGGCTTCAGGGCTGACGAACTGCGGCACCAGCGCTACGTAGAAGAGCAGCCCTTTGGGGTTGATGCCGCTGGTACCCATGCCCTGCAGGAAGGTCCGGAGCTGGTTGGCGGGCTTCCCGACGGCGTCTGCCGTACCGAAGGAGGCCCCGCGCCAGGAGCGGAGGGTGCTGATGCCCAGCCACAGGAGATACCCCGCCCCGGCAACGGTGAGCCAGCCGAGGAGCCCTGGCATCCCGGACAGCAGGGCCGCCAGGCCCACCACCATCAGCAGCGTGTGCAGGATGTAGCCGCCACACAGTCCGGCCACTGCCGGGACAAAGCTGCGCTGCCGCAGCCCGGCGGTGATCGAGTACGCCCAGTCCACGCCAGGCGTGCAGGCGAGGGCCGCGGCAACCAGCACAAAGGCGAAAAACAGCTGGGGGTTCATGATGGGCTCCTGTCCGATGGCTACAGCACAAACCCTATGAATTTTGCGGCCATAAGTGCTTACCTTTTTCGCCCTGTTGGCCGCAGAATTGGTAAGCTTTTTGCGTGATTGACCATATTGATAGAAGTATTTTGCGCTACCTCAAAGAGGATGGCCGGATAACTGCCACGGCGCTCGCCGCCAAAGTGGGTTTGACGGTGGCGCCATGCCACCGGAGGCTCCGGGACCTCGAAGCGTCCGGGGTGATCCGCGGCTACAAGGCGGACATCGATCCCGCCGCCGTCGGGCTGGGTTTTGAAGCGATTGTGTTCGTCACCCTGCGCCAGGTGGACCGCTCCACGATGGAGATCTTCGAGAATCGTGTGTCGGATACGCCCAACATTGTGGAGGCGCAGCGGCTCTTTGGCTCACCGGACTACCTGCTGAAGGTCATCGCCGAGGACCTGCCGGCCTATCAGCGTTTCTACGACGCCGAGCTCACGTCACTGCCCGGCGTCGAGCGGCTGACGTCCACGTTGGTGATGAAGAACCTCAAGTCGAACGCGGGCCCGCCGGTCTAGTGCGGGTGCGCTTGAGATGCGTCCGTCGGGCGGTGTTTCAGTCCAAGGGCCAGACGTGGACGATGATCACCTGGATGTCCTTGGTGCCGTCGTACCTGAGGTCGTAGTTCACTTCCAGCCCTGTCGAGGTCCCGGACGTGACGGAATAATCGCTTTTGTCCTCCGGGTCTCTTTCCATCGACGAAATCCACCGTTCGGCCACCACGCTGTCGATTCCATAACGCTCCACGCCGTCCCGGATCAGGCTGGCGAATTCGTCCAGCGAGCTGGCTGTGAGGAAGTAGGTGACCTCGCTGAAGTCTTCTCGCTTGTCCGTGGTGTTGAAACGGATGCGGTCCGTTTCCCCGCGGATTTCGCCGCTGGGGGCAACGATGGTGAGACTGATCTTTCCCGAGTTCCGGGTGTTGATCTCTGGCCCGTAGCTGGCCTGGGCGACCCCCACCGCGGCCTTCTCCAGCCGGCCGGAGCTCATGTCCAGCCGGGCAATCTTGGTCTGGCGGATTTGGTCCACGCCGGCGGCGTCGAGGGTGGAGAAGCGGCCGGGTTCCAGCGGTTTGGCTGTTTGAGCATCGTCCGGGGCTCCAGCGCAGCCAGTGAGGATCACGGCGAGCGACAGCAGGAGGACGGCGGTCCTGATGCGAAGCCTGGCCCGGAACGCGCTCACATCTTGCCTGTCGACGCGATGCTGCCTTCGGCCCCGGGCATGTAGTACTTGTCTGCGAGGTGGACGGAGTAGATGAAAGTCATCCGGCCGGTTGTGCGGTTGGGTTGGCTCTCGGTGGAGAACACTGTTCCGGTCTTGTTGCACATGCCGGGGTACCACTGCTCCTTGCCCGAGCCGTCTTTGAAATCTGGACCGGTCTCTTCTGCTTCTTCGAGGGCAACGAAGCCTAGTTGGTTCGCCGCGCGCCGGATTTCAGGATTGGCATGGTGGCCATCCGGGGAAACCACCCTTGGTGCCCAACGTGCCTGGTTCCCTGCCATGTTTCCCCCTGAATGGATTCCCGTGCCAGCCTAGCGGCGTGCGGCACCGGCGGGCGATGGGCAGAGCTCCCCAGCGGTCCGTCGGGCCGCTGGGTCAGTCTTGCAGCAGCCCGGTTGTCCGGTAGGGGATCACCTCGCGCAGGAACATGCTCGTGGAGGTGCGTACGATTCCGGGGCAGAGCCGGATTTCCTCCGAAACGCGGTAGAGATCGTCCGGGCTCGTGGCCACTACCCTGATCACCAGGTCGGTGTCCCCGGCGGGGGCGTGGCATTCCAAAACTTCGGGGATCTTACGGAGCGCAGCGATGGCTTCGTTGAGGTGGCTTTGGTCCAGCTCGGCGCTCACCGCGGCCGCCACGCCACGGCCGAGAGCGGACGGGAGCACGCGGCTGCTGTTGGGCCGGAGCGCGCCCGACGCCGTCATCCGCTCCAGGCGCGACTGTACGGTCCCACGCGCGAGACCCAGCCGTTGGGCCAGGACCATGATCGGAACCCGGGGATCCTCATCGAGGGCGTTGAGGATGCGCTTGTCCGTGGCGTCCAATTCCTGCAATGTGATCATTCTCCGTCGGTCTTTGCCATGCGTATTGATCAGTCTGACCAATGATTCCTGTGCCGGTTGTGCCAACTGTATGGTGTCTGCTCAAATGGTGGCAACACGCAGGCAACAGGCTACCGCCGATCCCGCTGGCTCACAGGCTCTCCGGCACACCACCCGGAAACTGGACACCGCTTCCCGCAAGGAGGCCGCCGCTGATGACACTTGTTCACACCACGGTCATTCTGCAAACACGGCAAGAGCCCCTGAACTCCCGGGCGTCGAATCTTCGGCGTCATCGGTAGCTGAGGGGCTCTTGTGTTGTCCGGATTAGGGTTGGTTTATGACTCCAGCCGGGCGCTTCGCCCCCAGCCCTTCCGGTGAACTCCATGTAGGCAACCTCCGCACCGCCATCCTTGCGTGGCTGTTTGCCCGTTCCACAGGCCGGGACTTCCTGCTTCGCGTCGAGGATCTGGACCGCGCGCGTGCCGGCGCCGAGGCGGAGCAGCTCCGCGATCTGGCAGCCATCGGCGTGACCTGGGACGGCGCCGTCGTCCGCCAGACAGACCGCCGGGAGATGTACGACGAGGCGATCGGCCGGCTCCGTGACGCAGGCCTGACGTATGAATGTTTCTGCACGCGGCGGGAGATCCAGGAAGCGCCATCGGCTCCACACGCACCGCAGGGCGCCTACCCGGGAACGTGCCGCAACCTTGGTCCCGCCGAGCTGGAGTTCAAACGCTCTGCGCGGCCTGCGGCCATCAGGCTGCGCGCGGAGGCCACGGAGTACACGGTGCAGGATGTGCTGCACGGTGAGTTCACGGGTGTGGTGGATGATTTCGTCCTGCGCCGCAACGACGGGGTGACAGCATACAACCTGGCTGTGGTGGTAGATGATGCTGCGCAAGGCGTCGATCAGGTGGTCCGCGGCGACGATCTGTTGCCTTCCACGCCCCGCCAGGCCTATCTTGCGGCACTCTTGCATATTCCGGTTCCGGAATATGCGCACGTACAGCTGGTGGTTAATTCCGACGGCGCCCGTCTGGCCAAGCGTGATGGCGCTGTTACGCTGGCTGACCTCGCGCTGGCCGGCGCTTCGGTGATGGAGGTCCGGGATCACATCCTGCAGTCCGTGGGGCTGCCGTCCGGGAGCCTGGAGCAGGCACTCGCCGCGTTCGTGCCGGGCAAGCTCCCGAGGGAACCGTGGGTGTGGACCGGCATGGGCTCGGCGGGGTCGGCCGCTGGATAGGACCGGCCCGGCGCGTAGGCTGGAACCATGTCGGAACCTGAATTCACTGAAGCGCAATTCCCCCAACCGGGATTCACTGTCGAGACCGCCAAGATTTTGGCGGAAGTGGCGCACAACCGGCAGAAGGACAAGCTCAAGCGGCCCTATCGGGACCACGTGATCGCCGTCGGGGATGCCCTGGCGGATTTCGACGACGACATCCGCATTGCCGGCTACCTCCACGACATCGCCGAGGACACTCCGATCACCCGGCAGGCGCTGTTGGCGATGGGCGTCTCAGAGCGGGCCGTGGACATCATCGAGCGGGTCACCAACCGGCTCCACGACAACCCCGATGACTACCAGGCCGGCATCCGCTTCATCGCCGAGGATCACGACGCCGCGCTGGTCAAGATTGCGGACAACGCCCACAACTCCCTGCCCGAGCGTGTGAAGGCACTCGCCGAGAAATGGCCGGACAAGCCACCCGTCACGAAGTACCGGGACGCCCGGCCGGTGCTTTATGCAGCTGTGGAGACGCAGGAAATCCGCAATATCCTTGCCCGCGTCAACCCGTGGCTGCTGGAAGAACTTGATAACCGGCTGGATGAGGAAGACGACACCGACTACGAGAACCTCTCCTACGATCAGCCCACGCCGGACACGGCTGAAGTGGCGGACACGGCTACGGACCCGGAGCGGTAGTCCCTGCCTCGAGTTTTTCGAGAGCCCGGCGGAGCCGTTCAGAGCCCCGGCGCTCATCGATGACGATCGAAACGCCGAGCGCCAGCACAATCACCAACAAGCAGACAGGCACCGACGCTCCGGCCGCCGCGAGGCCAATCGCGCCGGCCAACACCGCCAGCACACAGGCGGCGACAGTGATGATGGTGCGGTCGGCGCCGACCATTAGGCTGTAGAGCCACGTCAGCGAAAGCTTGAACAGGGCGACCGGCACCGCGATGCTTGCCACCGCCGCTGCGGCGCTGATGTGCGCCTCATGGTCGATGTAGTAGGCGGCCACATGCAGGCCAGCCCCCGTGGCTGCGATCGCCGCGAAGATGGGGATGTGGCCATAGCCGAACAGGTACGACCGCTGACGGCGCAAGTGCAGCGCCCGGCCCGCGGGAAGCATGAAGTAGATCCACCACATGGCAAATGCCAGGGCGGTTCCGCCGAAGCCGACAAGGGCCGCGTCGACGCTCCAGCCATGATTGGCCACGATGGCACGGAGGGTCTCAATGGCCCCGATGAGGCATTCACCCAAAGCGATGATGGCGAGAAGTCCGTATCGTTCGGCAATGTGGTGCGCGTGCCAGGGCGTCTTAGCCTTGCGTTCGGCGGCGTAGGGTGTGGCCATCTCCAGCACGATAAGCGGCACTGTCATGGCGAACGTGGTGGCGATGTCCGCTTCGATGATGAGCACAGCGATCCAGCCAAGCTGGACCACCGCCAGGTACTTTGCGTAGCGCAGGCAGGTCTCGCGGCGGGCGGGATCCTGTTTCGAGGCCCGCACCCACTGCGTCACCAGGGCAAGGCGCATCAGCACATAGCCGCCAACAATGACCCTGTTGTCCACGTGGTCGCCTTCGACGAGGGAGTGGAACATGGGCTCGATGCCCATCGTCAGGATCAGGACGCCAACTATCTGGACCATGGTGATCACCCGGAACACCCAGTCGTCGGTGTCGTAGGCGCTCGCGAACCAGGTGAAGTTGATCCAGGCCCAGATCACCGCGAACATTGCAAAAGAGAATCCCAGTAGTCCTGCGCCGAAATGGGCCTCAGCGATTTCATGGGCAAACTGGCTGCCTGCCACCCCGAAAGCAATGACAAAGGTCAGATCGAAGAAGAGTTCCAGCGGCGTGGCGGCGCGGTGTTTTTCATGCGGATCCCGGCCGCCCATGCGGGCTAGGGCGTGCCGGAGGGGATTCGAGGGCATGGCTAAAAGATTACCGTCGGCGAAACGGCCTGCTCTACAGTTCGCGGCTGCGTGACACGAATCAGCCAGTGCTACCGCGGAGGCCTCGATGTGTCGCAGTGTCCCTCGGTTGTTCAATCAGCCAGAGAAAGTCGGGCACGGAAGGGTAAGGTACCGGCTCCGGTTCCTGGAGGCGCCGCAGCCAATTCCACTCCGGCACTGGATCTGGATCTGCCGGTAGTTGGCTCTTGGGCAAGGCGGGGTCGGGTTGGTTAAGGATTTGGTCTGGCCAGGTTGGTGGTTCCCAGTCGGGGTATTCGCTGGTGTAGTGGCGGCCTGTGGGTGATGTCCAGGCGGGTGGTTCGGTGGGGCTGGCCGTGGTGGGTGTCCAGGCTGTGGTGTGTTTGAGCCTGTGATGTTTCGGGCAGAGTTTGGCCAGATTTGAGATCCCGGTGGTCCCGCCGTTGGCCCAGGCCATCAAATGGTCCGCTTCGTTGTCCAGGGACTGGTTCGAGCAGCCGGGGAACTGGCATTTGCCGTCCCTGAGCCTCAGCCACTGGCGGAGTGCCTTGGGGATGCGGTAGCTGTCCCGGCCGATTTCCAGCGGTGCCCCGTTGCGGGGGTCGGTCAGGACGCGGTGGAACGACTCGGCACCACCGGCCACGAGGGTGCGGGCCATGGATGGCGGGATAGGCCCGTACCCGTCGAGGATGGCGGCTTCATCGGTGAGGCCCATAAGCGCGAACACGGGCACGGTCACCAGGACCTGCGCCGTCGGCGTGGGGATGTTATCGGCGTTGTCCCCGCCCAGCAGCCACGCCGCGACAGCGTCCGCGCGAATCTGGGTGAGGGTCCTGCCCTCGGCGGGGCCTTGGAGGGCACGGGCTGCGGCGGTGCTGCGGTTCCAGATCCCCGATGCCTGATCTGCGGGCAGGTATGCCGAGAGCCAGGCCATCCCGTCCCGGTCCGGGGAATACTCGACCCGCCGGTCCGCGGCGGACCGCGTGTGGCGTTGTTCGATGCTGTCCGGGTGGTGGCGTTCCCGCCACATCCGGGCCTTGGCTCGAAAGCGGGCCGGCACCATTTCACCGGCGGGGCCCCGGGCCGGGTTGGGCGCGTCCGGGTCCAGGAAATGCGCCTCCAGCGCGCGGGCGGCGGCGGGGTCCAGGTTGACCGTTTCGTCGACCATGATCCGGGCGTGCTGCCACAATAAGGTCCCCTCCTGAAGGGCGGCCAGGGTCAAGGGCAGTGCAGTGGTCAAACGGTGGGCCTCACCCAGCAGCCCGCCTGCCGTGCGTTCGCTGACGGTCAGGGCGCACGCAACCTCGGCTTGGATGCCCAACTCCTGGGCGGTCTGCTCCTGCGGGGACATGATGGGCCCCGCGATCAATTGGGCGGCCTCATCGTAACCGCTGGCCGCATGGACCTTCACCGCAGCAAGCATCGCCTCCATCCCGGCCGCTCCGGATAGGACCGTCAGGCACGCCTCAGCCTGCCAACGCACCAGGTCCGCGCGCGGATCCACCGCCGAAGATCCAGTCACAGCAGGGCCACCGAACGACGGGAAATCAGCCGGGTCGCCGGGCCGGCCGTCGCCCGAACCTACAGCCGTCCCACGGAGCACCCCGGCCAGCTGCACAGCAGAGGCCGCAATGGCCTCCAGAATCTCCGCAGCAGCCGTGTTGTCCATACCTCCAGCATGGCAAGGGGGTACGACATTTAAGGCTGGCAGCGTGACCACCCGAGAATAATTTCAGGAAAGTTTTTGCTTCCCACAATTGCGGCTCAGCTGAACGCCAGCCCGCCGCGTGATCTGCCGCGCCTAGACCCGCCCCAACAGGTCGATGTCCTCGAGGAAGTCTTGGTGCACTTCTTCGCTGACGGTGGTCCGGGTCTCCCCGATAGCGTCGAGGTAGTCCTGCGTGGAGGGCCCCTTCCGGACCGCCTCGCGGACTGAAACGCTGCCTCCGGAAGCCGCCCCACCGTCGTCGTACACTGCCTTTTCCAGTGCACGCTGGGACGCGCTGCGGGCGGCGTACTCGATGTCCGCGGGGGAGAAGCCCTCGGTGCGCTCCACGAGGAGTTCCACATCGACGTCGTCCACCACGGCAGCCGGGATGAAGCGCTGCCACATGGCTTCACGGGCCTGGCGGTCCGGGAGGCCGATGGGGATGACATAGTCGAACCGGCCGTGCCTCAAGAAGGCGCTGTCCAGGGACTTGATGAAGTTCGTGGCGCAGACCAGCAGGCGGCCGGGCTGCTCGCGGAACGCAGGGATGATCTTCAGCAGCTCGTTGGTGACGCCCTGCAGCGGCGACGGCGGTTCGCCGGACCGCTGGGAGGCGATCTCCTCCACCTCGTCGATGAAGACCACACAGTGCTCCAGCTCGGCAATCTCCAGGAATGTCTCGCGCAGGGCACCGGCGAGTCCCTTGGGATCGGAGGCGAGCCGCGACGGGAATACCTCCACAAACGGCCACTCCAGCCGGGAGGCAATGGCTTTGGCGAACGTGGTTTTGCCGGTGCCGGGAGGTCCGAACAGCACTACGGCGCGCGGCGGCACCACGCCGTATTCATCGGCGAGGTCGGCCTCCGCCAATGGCAGGACCAGGCGCCGCTCCAGGAGCTCCTTCTCCTTGCGCATGCCGGCGACGTTTTCCCACAGGTCCCGGGCCAGAATCCGGCCGCCGAGCTGCCCGAGCGCACCGAGTTCCTGGCGCTGCACGGGGATGGTCCGCTCGAAGTACCGGAGGTTCTTCTTGAGCGCGAAGCCGCGGCTGAGGAACGCCTCCACCCGGGTTTCGGCTTCGGGCATTAAAGCGGAGAGTTTGTTCAGGCCATGAGGGGCCATCCGGTTTTCGACGGCGGCGAGCAGCGACGTGCCGATCCCCCGGCCGCGGTACTCCGGCAGCGTGGCAAGGAAAACAATCCAGCCCTGGTCGTGTGCCGCGCGTCCGACGGCGGCGCCCACCACCATGTCGCCCTGCACCGCCACCACGGCATGGTCCTTCTCGCAGGACGCCAAGACCTCGGAGAGGGCATAGACGGGCTCCACGTCAGAGGCCTTGAGGGTCTCCCACAGGTGCAGGATCCCGTCCAGGTCCGCTGAGTGGAAATCCCTGATGCGCCAGTTGGTCATGCCGTGTCTCCCGGGTGGTTCGTCGTTGAACTGCAGGTCGTAAAGTGCACAGTGCAGCGCGGTGAAGCGCTCTGCTGAGCATAGGCGATCTGCCCGCGACGGTGGGTTGCGGGAGCGTTGCATTACAAGAGGGGGCGCGGAAGTTCAGGCCGACGGCTTGATGTTCTGGTTGACGTGGAAGAGGTTATCCGGATCGTATTTCGCCTTGATGCTGGCCAGACGCTCGTAGTTACCGGCGTAGTTGTCCTTGATTCGGGACTGGTCATCGGCGTCCATGAAGTTGATGTAGGCCCCGCCTGCACTGTGTTCGTGCAGTGCGTTGCTGTACTCGCGCACCCAGCGCACGTTCGCTTCGTTGTGCGCAGGATTCTCCCACATACCGGCGATCACGGCGGCGATGTCGGCATCCCGGTATGGGAAGGCCGTGGCATCCTTTGGCACCCTCTGGACTGCACCGTTGATGGCATAGAAGTGGTTGGCCGTCTGCTGGCTGGGCACCCCTTCGCCGAAGTGCTTGGCCACCTTGATCACCTCGTCGCTCATGGTGGGCAGGAATTCAGCCTTCCAGTGCGCCTGAAGCCCCTTTGGTAAGGACTCGTCGAACAGCGTGTTGAGGACCGGGTAGGGGAGCGGACCCACAAACGAGCCCGCCACGGGCGCGACGTCCAGGAACGGCTGCCACTGCCGCGGTCCCTCGTCCTGCGGGCCTGTCCAGCCGCCCACGATGACCACTACGGGACGTCCGTGGTACTCCGCCTGCAGGAAGGGGACTTCGGGGCCCTGATGGACGCCGAGGAAAATACCGAGGTCCTCCGGTGCCGAAGCGAGTGTCTCCCGGTACAGCTGTCCCACGGCCTCGATGTGTTCGAGCAGATAGATGACGACTCCGCCGTACACGATATCCACCGGGTGCAGGTTGAATTCAAGGGAGGTGACAACACCAAAATTTCCGGTTCCGCCGCGGAGTGCCCAGAAAAGGTCCTCGTTTTCGGTGGCACTGGCTACCAGGAATTTTCCGTCTGCTGTGACCACGTCGGCGGATTTGAGGTTGTCACAGGACAGCCCGTATTTCCTCGAAAGGTAACCGATCCCGCCGCCCAGGGTCAGGCCGGCTACTCCGGTGGAGCCGATGATGCCCCCCGTGGTGGCAAGGCCGAACGCTTGGGTGGCGTGATTGAAATCGGCCCAGGTAGTGCCTGCTTCGGCGCGGGCAGTGGCCGAGGCCGGGTCCACGCGCACTCCCCGGCGATTAACGAAATCAATAACCAGTCCGTCGTCCCACGTGCCGAAGCCAGGGGCGCTATGGCCGCCACCGCGCACCGCGATGTCCATTCCCGCATCGCGGGCGAAGTTAACGGCCGAGATCACATCCGCTACCTGGGAAACCGGGAGTATGGCAGCGGGACGTTTATTGATCATGCCGTTGTATACGGCCCGGGCTGTGTCGTAGTCCGTGTGATCCGCGGTGATCAGGGTTCCGCGGACTTTTTCCTGTAATGACTGCAGGGAGCTGCTGTTCATGGTGAACTCCGAAGCTGTGTGGATGCTCAGGTGTTCAGGCACCACGCCCCGCCAGCTGGCCGTACCCGATGTGGAGTTGTGAGACCGATGCACCGCAGCAAATCGGTGCGGCCTGGCCGCACGCTCTGCCGAGGCGTGCTTTGTTACTGCGCGGCTGCGGAATGCAGCCAGGAGCCGGACCCTGCGATGGGTCCGGCTCTTCGTAAAGTACGCCCGCGGCAGGGCGCGGTCAATGCCTTTTACGTACGACGGCGGCACCTGGGTTCCGTGGAAACAGAACCCGGGTGCCGCCGTCGGGCGTTACCGGCGCCTTACTTTCTGAACGTGTCTGCAGGCGGGTTGGCAACCACCGGTGCCGTGCCGGTGAAGCCGTCGCGGGCTTCGGCGATTTCGCGGATGCGGGTTCGGCAGGCGTACCAGCCGAACACCATCAGGACGGAGGCGATGGCGGTGACGAGCATGGTGAGGGGGGATTCGATGAAGACCATGACGAGGACGCTGAGGAGGAAGAGGAGGGAGAGGTAGCCGGTGTAGGGGGCGCCGAACATGCGGAAGGAGGGGCGTTTGAGCCAGCCTTTGTCTGCCCAGCGTTTGAGTTGGATCTGGCAGAGCACGATGGTTGCCCAGGTCATGATGATGCCTACGGAGGCGACGTTGAGGACGATTTCGAAGGCTTGGGCGGGGACGAGGTAGTTCAGCGGGACGCCGAGGAGGGATACGCCGGCGGTGATGGCGATGCCGCCGTAGGGGACGCCTGCTTTGTTCATCCGGCCCGCGAACTTGGGGGCGGAGCCGTTTACGGACATGGAGCGCAGGATGCGGCCGGTGGAGTAGAGGCCGGCGTTGAGGGAGGAGAGTGCGGCGGTGAGGACCACGAGGTTCATGATGACGTCCACGCCCTGGATGCCGATGGAGCCGAAGAAGGTCACGAAGGGGCTGACGCCTTTTTCGTAGGAGGTGTAGGGCAGGAGGAGGGCGAGCAGGATGACGGAGCCGACGTAGAACACGGCGATGCGGAAGACCACGGAGTTGATGGCCTTGGGCATGATTTTTTCCGGGTTTTCGGTTTCGCCGGCGGCGGTGCCGACGAGTTCGATGGAGGCGTAGGCG
This sequence comes from Pseudarthrobacter sulfonivorans, assembly GCF_031454915.1. Lineage (GTDB taxonomy): Bacteria > Actinomycetota > Actinomycetes > Actinomycetales > Micrococcaceae > Arthrobacter > Arthrobacter sulfonivorans_C. The sequence continues at coordinate 233,290 of NZ_JAVDRS010000008.1, forward strand.
AACAGGACGCCCTGCATCAGGATGATCATGGGGAGCAGGCCGTTGGGGAAGACGCCGCCGTTGTCCGAGAGGAGGCTCAGGCCCACCTGCTGGCCGTCCACGGGGGTGCCGAAGATGACGAAGTAGGTGCCCACGACGAGGAAGATGACGAGGGCGGCGACCTTGATCAGGGCGAACCAGAATTCCATCTCGCCGAAGACCTTGACGGAGACGAGGTTCAGGGCGAGGACCACCACGAGGGCGATCAGGGCCCAGGCCCACTGCGGGACGGCGGCCATCCAGGGGATGTAGTTGCCGAAGAAGTTCATGTAGAGGGCGGCGGCGGTGATGTCCACGATGGTGGTGGTGGCCCAGTTGATCCAGTAGAACCAGCCGGAGACGAACGCGGCTTTCTCGCCGAAGAATTCGCGGGCGTAGGAGACGAACGAGCCTGACGAGGGCCGGTGCAGGACCAGTTCGCCCAGGGCCCGGAGGATGAGGAAGGCGAAGAAGCCGCAGACTGCGTAGGCGATGACCAGCGAGGGTCCTGCGGCGTTGAGGCGGCCGCCGGCGCCGAGGAACAGGCCGGTGCCGATTGCGCCGCCGATGGCGATCATCTGGATCTGCCGGGGCTTGAGGTTCTTGTGGTAGCCCTTGTCCTCCGCGTGCAGGGCGGACTCGGTGGCGTGCGCCTGGGGCGGGACCGTGTGGTCCGTGATGGGGGAATTAGTCATGGGGATGTCCTTTGGGGAAGGTCCTGTGTGGTCAGCGGTTGGGGTTATTTGCTGAGGTTGGCGAGGCGTTCGGGGCTGAGGAGGTCCTGAAGCTGGCCGGCGGTGAGCAGGCCGTGCTCGAGGACGAGTTCCGCGACGCCCTTGCCGGTGGCGAGTGCTTCCTGGGCGATGGCCGTGGCGGTGGCGTAGCCCAGGTGGGGGTTCAGGGCGGTAACCAGGCCGATCGACTGCTCGACGGTGAGGCGGAGGTGCTCGGTGTTGGCGGTGATGCCCCGGACGCAGCGGGCCGTGAGGGTGCGGCAGGCGGCTTCCAGGTGGGAGATGCTCTTGTGGAGGCTGTGGACGATGATCGGTTCAAAGGCGTTGAGCTGGAGTTGCCCGGCCTCGGCGGCCATGGTGATGGTGACGTCGTTGCCGATGACCTCGTAGGCCACCTGGCTGACCACTTCCGGGATCACCGGGTTGATCTTGCCGGGCATGATGGAGGAGCCGGACTGGACGGCCGGGAGGTTGATCTCGCCGAAGCCCGCCCGCGGGCCGGAGGAGAGCAGGCGGAGGTCGTTGCAGATCTTGGAGAGCTTCACGGCCACCCGCTTGAGCACGCCGGACAGGTGCACAAAGGCGCCCACGTCCTGGGTGGCTTCGATGAGGTCGACGGCGGTGACCAGGGGAAGGCCGGTGACTTCGGCCAGGTGCCGGCAGGCGGTCTCGGCGTAGCCGGCGGGGGCGTTCAGCCCCGTCCCGATGGCCGTAGCGCCGAGGTTGATTTCGTGGATAAGCAGTTCGGCCTCTGCCAGGCGCAGGCGGTCCTCGCCGATGGTGATGGCGTAGGTGCCGAATTCCTGCCCCAGGGTCATGGGGACGGCGTCCTGGAGTTGGGTGCGTCCCATCTTCACCACGGTGCGGAATTCCAAGGCCTTGGACGCGAAGGCCTCTTCGAGTTCGGCCAGTGCGTCCAGCAGTTCCCTGCCGGCGAAGATGGTGCCCAGTTTCACGGCGGTGGGGTAGACGTCGTTGGTGGACTGGCTGAGGTTCACATGGTCGTTGGGGTGCAGGCGGGCGTAATCGCCTTTGGGGTGGCCGAGGATTTCGAGGGCGCGGTTCGCGATGACCTCGTTCGCGTTCATGTTCGACGACGTCCCGGCGCCGCCCTGGATCACGTCCACCACAAACTGGTCGCTGAGCTGGCCGTTCATCACGTCGGTGCACGCCTGCTCGATCGCCTGGCCGCGTTCGGCGTCAAGCAGTCCCAGTTCGCGGTTGGTGCGGGCGGCGGCAAGCTTCACGGCGGCCAGTCCCCGGACCAGGTGCATGTTGGAGGACAGCGGCTGTCCGGTGATGGGGAAATTTTCCACAGCGCGCAGGGTATGGACGCCCCAGTATGCGTTGAAGGGGACGTCCCGGTCGCCCAGGAGATCGTGCTCGGACCGGGTTTCCGGTGCGACATCAGTGGCAGAAATGGTGGTCAGGTTGGTCATGTGGTCCTCACGGGGCTTCGTTGACGGGTTTGGACAGGGTTTTCGCAGGCAGGAAATCCAGGGATTGCAGCAGGCCGACTTCGTGGCCGCCGCCCAGGACGGTGGCGGTGCCGATGCCGGCCAGGGGTGCAGTGTTCACGCCGAGCGACTCAAGCACATGGACGGTGGCGGGCATCCGGGCGCGGTCGCCGCCGTCAGAAATCTTGACGGCCACGGCGCGGCCGTCGGGCAGGCCCACGAGCTGCACACCCTCAAAACCATCCTTCGCCACGGCGCCGGGGAGCAGCCGCATCAGCTCGGTGACGTCCCGGCGCTCACCGGCCACCATGTCCGGGTGCTGCTGCATGGCAAGCCCGACGGCGGCTTCCGCGGCCAGCGGGGCGGTCCCGCCGTCGTCGGAGGTACTGGTGGAGGCTGCGGCGGCCGCGATGGTGCCGAACGCGCGGGCCATGCCGCGGAGGGTGAGGGCGAAGAGCGGGGTGCCGCAGCCATCCGTGCTGCGGGCCAGCGGCTCCTCGCCGGTCAGGTCGGCGACGGTGGCCGCGACGACCTGCTGCAGCGGGTGCGACGGGTCCAGGTAGCCCTTGACCGTCCAGCCGTTGATGACGCAGGTCGCGGCCATGGCGGCGTGCTTGCCGGAGCAGTTCTGCGTCACCTGGGTGGCATGGAGTCCCGACCGCAGCCAACTTTCGCGCTCGTTGGTGCCGTAGGGGAGGTCCGTGCTGTTCTCAAGGTCGCTGGCCGCGAGGCCGTGCATGGCGAGGATGCGCTGGGTGCCGCCGCGGTGCTCGGCTCCGCCGGAGTGGCTCGCGGCGGCCAGGGCGAGGAGGCCAGCGGGCAGTTCCAGCCCGGCGCGGAGCATCGCCACGGCCTGCAACGGCTTGAGCGAGGAGCGCGGGTAGAAGGGCGCTAAGGGGTCGCCGGCCGACGCCAGAATGCAACCGTCCGCGGCGGTGGCGATGGCGGAACCGTAGTGGATGCTTTCCACGAGGCCGCCGCGGGTGGCCACCACAAGGGGTGCGTGCTGCGGGAGGTCTCCGGCGTCGATTCCGGGCCGGAATCCGCGTGCGGCCGTGCTGGATGCAACGGCGCCGGAGGCAGCGGTTTGGGCGGCAGGAATGGCAGGGGAAGGCATGGAGTCCTAGGGGTCTGGTTCAGGGATTAGTTGTTGAGGATGGAATCGAGGGCAACGCCCACGGCCCGCAGATGTTCGGCCATCGCGCTGCTGGCTTGGTCCGCTGAGCCGGCTTCGATGGCTTCGAGGATCCGCTGGTGTTCGGTGTCCGAGGCGTGCTGGCGGTCGGCCACCATGTTCAGCGTCTCGGACTGGAAGGCCAGTGCGCCCCGGATATCCGCGACCACGCTGGCGAACACCTTGTTGCCGCTGGCCCGGGCGATGGCGGCGTGGAAGCTGGAGTCCAGGGCTACCCACGATTCGGGGTCGGTTTCCGTGGTCATCGCGGCGACGATGTGCCGCATCGTCTCAAGTTCTTCGTTGGTCCGGCGCTGGGCGGCCAGCCCGGCTGCCGGGACCTCGATGTGGGGCCGGGCTTCGGTGAGGTCCCGGGCGGAGTACTGCCCCAGCGTGAGGTCGTTCGCTACTTTGTCGGCCACCACAAAGGTGCCCTTTCCGGTCTTCGTGACGGTCAGGCCCAACGCCGTGCAGGAACGCAGGGCTTCGCGGATGACCGAGCGGCTGACACCGTACTGCTGCGAGAGGGAAGCCTCGGAACTGAGCTTCCCGCCCACTGCCACCTTGCCGGACTCGATGTCCGCGCGGACCGCATTGAAAACCGCTTCGGCGGCGCTGAGCCGGACGAGGGGCTGGGCTTCGGGGCTCGGGCCGAGGGTCGTAGCAGGCTGTCCTGCTGTCCGGCTGTCTGACAGGTTCACGCTTCAAATATGGCACGGGTCACAGGGTGTGTCAATGTCGGAGCCCCGCAAGGCCTTGACCGGCGACCCCAGGGATCAGGACCGCGAAGCCCTGCGGCGCTGGGCCTTCAGCAGCCGCAACCCGCTGGACAGCACACCCACGTGGCTGAAGGCTTGCGGGAAGTTGCCGAGGAACTCCCCGGTGTCCGGATGGATCTGTTCGGGGAGCAGGCCCAAGGGGTGTGGGCGCCGTTGGGGAACCTGCTCAGCTCACGCGGGCACTGTCCTCAATAGTCCGGAGGATGCGGAACAGTTTCACTACGCTCGTCGCCGAAGAGAATGTCCGGGCCCGATGTTCGACCGGTCCTGGGGGCAGCTTGATCAGGCGTAGCTTTCGACGGTTGAAGCGACCAGTTCGCGAACCGCAGGGCGTTCATGAAATGTCGGCAGGCCTTCCACTGCGCCATCTCCGATAAATCTCAAGACCTCGTCAGCTGTAAAAAGACCGACGCCGCGCGGAGACCATCTCTCGGGTCCTATGGAAGCGGTTCCGGAAACAACGGCAATGATGGGGACAACATTTACGCCGCGGCCCAGAGCTGCGCGGTAGCGGTCTGCGGCATCCGCGATTTTGGTATGACGGTGACCATCGTCGCCCTTGGAAGAGGCCGCCAGCCCTTTCCTGTTCGGGTGCCAGCCGTATTTGGTGGGTAGGTCCAGCCATGAGTCGATCAAATAGACACTGTTTCCGTGAGTTACAACATGCTCCACATCGATCCTCTTGGCTCCGGGCGACTTCAGCCCATGGAATACGTAGATACCGGGAATCCTGACGAGTCTATTCAAAAGCAGACCCATCACCCATATGCCGCTGCGACTGGAATCACCGGAACCTCGACCCCATTCTGACGGTTGTGAACCGTAAACGTACTGGCCGGGGGTAACTGCAATTTCATTCCGTCTAAAGAGCGGCGCTCCGTACCAAGCCAGCGCAAATGCGGCAGCGAGGGCGAAGAGCCCAATCACGCCCTCAGCGTTGGTGCCGGTGCCGGCGCCGACCAGCCGCGACAGTGAGCCAATCGCAAACAGACCCGATACCGCTGCCCCGAGGATGACGGATGTCCTTCTCCTGCTCCAGACCATGAGCGCCGCTATCAGCATCACAAGGCAGCGCAACACGTTGATATAAACGTCATCATCAACCAGTAGGTTGGAAAGGAGAATCGGTACCAGGAACACAAATGCCACGAACGCTGCAAGAAAGCTGATTGCTTTGCCGGACATAGGAGTCTTTTTAGTCACGGCGTTTCCCGCGGCTGATCTGGATGATGCGCCTTCATATCCGCTGAAGTCGGTGCTTAGCCATGTCCCCTGCGTGATTCTGATGCCCCGTTTATGAAGTTCCGACTCCGCTTCCGTCTGCGCGTCTTCCACGAGTTATTCCACCTAGGGTTCGTTGAGTGCCTTTCTACTTTGTATCACTCAACGGAGGATCCACCTCGGTGGCAGCGCTCCGGATGCTGGTTGTCCAACGGGCTCCGGCACGATCGTGCCGGTTGGCGCCTGTTCGTGTGTCCTTATCCGGCGTAGACTCCCCAATAAAAGGAAAACGGCACGATCGTACCTATTGGAGCGCCATGACCGAACCCATCACCACCGTGTTGGCAGCTGAGGTGCGCTCCCGCCGGGGAGATCTGGGCCTCACCCAGCAGGACCTTGCCGACATGGCAGGGGTCTCCGAGCGTTTTGTCCGTTTCGTTGAGCAGGGCAAGCCGAGTGTGCAGCTGGATTCTCTGACCGCCGTGCTGGAAACCTTGGGTCTCGAACTCCGCATCGCTACCCGGACCAGCGAAGCCGCCCGCACTCTCGGCAGTCCGGCGGGTGCACCTCCCAGCACTCGGGACATCAAGCCATGAAGCACCGCATCGCCGACATCTACAAGGCGGGCATTCTGGCCGCACGGCTTGAACGGCACGACGGCGGCACCCGGTTCAGCTACCTGCCGGCCTACCTCACGTCCGGGGGACCCGCCGTCGCCAGTTCCCTTCCGCTCACCAGCGAGCCGGTGCTTTCAGCGGCCGGGGCGGCGCCACCGTATTTCACCGGGCTGCTGCCGGAGGGCCGCCGGCTCAACGCGCTGCGGCGCTCCATCAAAACCAGCGCCGATGACGACCTGTCCCTGCTCATCGCCGCCGGCGGGAACCCGGTGGGCGACGTCCAGATCGTGGGCCACGGCGAGCCGCTGGACCCGGACGAGCACGCCGTCGAGCTGGACCCCAAGCTGCCCATGGATTTCGACCAGTTGCTGGGAGACCCGGACCTGATCGACCCCGTGGCCCTCGCGGGTGTGCAGGACAAGTTGTCCGCCGGGATGATCTCCCTCCCCGTCGCCAGTGCCGGCAAGCGATACATCCTCAAACTCAACGCGCCGGAGTTTCCGCACGTGGTCGAGAACGAGCTGGTGATGTTCAGTTACGCTGCCAAACTGCGCATTCCCGTGAGCCCGGTGCAGCTGATCCGGGACGTCGCGGGCCGGCCGGGCCTGCTCGTGGAGCGGTTCGACCGGATCCCCGTTCCCGGCGGCGGGCCCAACGAGGTCCAGCGGTTGGCAGTGGAGGACGGCGCCCAGGTGCTGAGACTGTACCCTGCGGACAAATACAACGTGAGCTTCGGGACGGTGTGCCATGCGCTGGCGGACTACTGCTCGGCGCCGCTGCCGGCCCTGCGCAACCTCGCTATCCAGGGTGCCTTTGCCTGGCTGAGCGGCAACGGGGACCTGCACGCCAAGAACGTCTCCATGGTCAAGCAGCCGCATGGCGAGTGGACCATCGCGCCCGTCTACGACATCCCCTCCACAGTGGTCTACGGCGACAAGACCCTGGCCCTGACCCTCAGCGGGAAGCGGAGCGGCATCTCGCGGCGGCACTTCCTGGGCTGGGCCAAGGACCTTGGACTAACCGACCGAACTGCCACCCAGGTGGTTGAGTTGGCCCTGAAGGCATCAGGTCCGCTGATCGCCGACCTGGAAGCCGGCGCGGCGTTCGCCGTTGTGAATAGTCCGGGCAGGAACGACGACGGCGGCTCGCCATTTCCGGACATGGTCACCCGGGCATGGGTCAAGGAGCTGAAGCACCGGCGGAGGCTGCTGGAAGGCTAAGCAGGGTGGAGTTCAAGACTTCACGAACCGTCGAACCACTTGATGACGCGCAGGGCACGGAGGGTGTTCCACCGGCTTGGTTGCCCGTCGCCGTCTTCCAGGGCGAAGTGGACCTTACCCGGGTGGGTGTTCTCCAGCAGCCAGGTGCCGTCGGACTGCTGCTTGGACCGCACCACCTCCGCTGCTTCCCGCATGTGTTCGTCCGGACTGCAGCCGGTGGCGCGGAAGTAGTCCAGGCCGCGGAGTACGTCGTAGAACCATCGGGTGGGGTAGGAGAACCTGAGCCAGTCCGGGCTGATCACTTCGCCGGAGGACTTTCGCCGCAGCAAGGCGCGTTCCAGGAGGTATTCCTCTCCCCGCTCCCGCGCCTGCCTCGATTGGGAGGTCCCGCCGGTGGAACGCTCGTGCTCGAGGAGACCCTCAAGGACGCAGATGGTGGTGTGGAAAGAGGAGTGCGTTGAGCCACTTTCTGCCTCGCAGTTCCAGCCGCCGTCGGCGAGCCGCTCCCGGCCCAGCCTCTCCACCACGGAGTCCACCTTTTCGCCGAAGTACGCCCCGAGTGCCACGGTCATGCCGTTGATGCAGGGTTCGGTTTCACCCTCGAAGAAAAGCTGGTTGCCTTCCTCCCAACGGCTGTTGTCCCGCACCAGGGTGATCGCATGCCGGGCCTCCCGGCTGGCTGGGTCCAGCCCGAAGTCGCGGAGCAGCAGCAAGCTGTAGGTGGTGGCCGTCCAGGGCTGGCTGTCCGGATCGTCGTCATGCGCCGGCCAATAGGTGCCGCCGTCCCATTGCCCGCCGGCGCCCTGGAGTTGAAGCAGCCGGGCGCCCCAGCCGTGGGTGGCAACGAGGTTCCGCTCGGCCTGAACCGCGTCAGCTGGAGTGCCGATGAGGTCTCTCATAACCTGCCAGCGGATGGCGGGATCGGAGTCGAGAAGCCAGTCGAGCACGTCCATTCGCCCAACCTAGCACCGCGGCGGGCGGCGCCACAGAGGGGAGTCCCGCCGTCGTGCGGTCCAGTGAGGTTACAGGTGCTGGATGCCCGCCCGCTGCATGGCGTCCTTGTAGACCTCCACGCTCTTGGCCAGGAGGTCCTCCTGCTTGGCTTCGGAAACAGCAAAGGCCCGCCCGCCGAGCGCGCTGGCCTTGTAGATCTTGATGCCGCTGTTCTTCAGCGAAGAGTGGTAGGTCTTCTCGAAGAGGGTGAGGAAGGTGGACGCATCCGTGCCGTGGGCGATGACTGCGGAGACGCGGCGGTTGATCTTCAGGAACTGCCGGAACGGCCGCAGTCCATCGGTCTTTTCCTGGACGTTCAGGGCCGACGGCAGTTCCGGATCCCGGACCCACGGGTAGGCGTTCCACGGCATCACGTAACGCGGCTCGAGTTCCGCGAGCTCGTAGATTTGGGTGGCGCGGCGGGCAGCTTCGTCATCGTTGAAATGGGAGACGAACCCCGATTCAGTGCCCTTGCCGGGGCTCACGTGGAGGCTGACGATCCGGCATTCGTCCTCGTCATGCACGGGGTCGATGTACGGGACGACAGACCCTGGCTTCTTTTCCATCAGTTCATCGCAGAGCTGCGTTACAGCTGCGATGTTTGGTTCCTGTAGCAGGGCCTTTTTTTCGTCCCAGTCAATCGTCACGATCTCTCCCTCAGCAGCACGGCGTCCAGAATCAGGCGTCTTATGCCACTCTACGCTTTTGGAGGTTTGGGTGCGCAGTGCTGATTCGCGCACCGGACCAGCGCCGGGCCGGGTAACGTCGTCAGGATGAACAGGAAAACGCTCAAGTCTGACGGCTTTGTTGGCTTCAGGCCGTTCGACAGCCTGGAGATCATCAGGGTTCCGCAGGGCCCCGGCTTGTTCGCCGTCCTGCGGCCTAACGAGTTCGAACCCCACTTCCTGAAAAGAAGCACCGCCGGCGTTTTCAAAAAGAAGATCCCTACCCTGCCGGCGGACGCCATCTGGGCGGAGTGGGTGGACGGGGCCGACATTCTCTACATCGGCAAGGCAGGGTCCGGGAGCAAGGGCAATCGCGGCCTCCGCATCCAGATCAAGGAGTTCCTGGACTTCGGGAGGGGCCTGCCGCCAGGCCACTGGGACAGCCGGCTGATCTGGCAGCTGACCCACACAGACGAACTGATCCTGTCGTGGAGAGAGCTTCCTGCGGAGGAAGTGAGCCAGGCTGAGGCTTCGTATCACGCAGCCTTCCTCGCGGACCACGGCAAGCTGCCGTTCGCCAACGTCGTGCAGGCCAAACCAAAAAACTAGCCTGAACTACGAGCCCTTAAGCCGTTCCATTTCCCGCCGGTCCTTCTTGGTGGGCCGACCCGCACCACGGTCCCGCTGGGGGAGCCCCAGCGCCGGCGCGACGGGCCGGGGCGGAGTGTGGTCGGTAAAGCAGTGTGACGCCGCCTCCGCACCAACGCGTTTGGCGATCAGGCGGCGGACTTCAAGGATGCGTTCGAAGCCGGACATGCGAATAGTCACTGTCTCGCCGGTGACGAGCGTGGCCGAAGCCTTGGCAGGGCTGCCGTTAAGCCGCACGTGGCCGGCCCGGCACGCGGCAGTAGCGGCGGAGCGGGTTTTGTAGGCGCGGATCGCCCACAGCCACGCATCGAGGCGGACGCTGGCGGGGGAGGAGGGAAGGCTGGTCATGGCTGGCACCGAGTATACGGCGTCGGGCTTTGGCTGGGCGGCGACTAAGGCCCGCCCGCCTACGCCACGAGGTTCGCCGCAGCGGTGTCCATGTGCTCCCGGATGGTGTTCCGGGCCAATGTGGCATCGCCGGTCTCGATCGCGGCGACGATGTCGTAGTGGCGGTCCACGCTCATGTTCATCACGCCCTTGTCCTGGCCGGCGAACATGATGGACATCCGGATGGATCCCTCCAGCGATTCCCACGAGTGCAGCAGGGTTTCGTTGCCGGTGAGCCGGCACAGGGTCCGGTGGAATTCCAGGTCCGACTCGACCCGGTCCTGCAGGCTGGCCTTCTCGGCGGCGGCCATGGCTTCAATGGCGGACTTCAGCGAGCTGATGACGTGCTGGCGGTCGGGGAGTTCGCAGAGGGTGCGGGCGGCCAGCGATTCCAGCGCCGCCCGCACGGAGTAGATGTCGCGGATTTCCTTGGCATCCAGGTGCCGGACGGAGAGGCGGCCGCGGGGTCCGGCGGAAAGCAGGCCTTCCTGTTCCAGCTGGCGCAGGGCTTCCCGGAGGGTGCCGCGGCTGATCTGGAGCATGTCGGACAGTTCGGTTTCCACCAGATGCCTGCCTGGTTCCAGTTCCCCGCTGGTGATGGCGGCGCGCAATGCGGCAAGTGCCTGCTCGCGCAGGCTCTTCTTCTGCAGTCCCAGCAGCGGTGCTGTTGCTCCGGCCATCGTGATACTTCCTCAATGTCAGTGGTCGACTGTTTACAGTCGATCTGTTAACAGTCGATGGTACGGCAGAAGCGCGGCGCCGGGTGGTTTCGGCGCCGCGCTTCTGACCGGATCGGTCCTACTTCAGTTCGGCGAGCACCTTCGCCATGATCTTCTGGACGGTGAGTCCGTAGCGGTCGTGGAGGGTGGGGAGTGCGCCGGCGTCGAGGAACTGGTCCGGCAGGGCTACGGGCACTACGCGTTTGCCGAGTCCGGCCGTGACGACGGCGGAGGCGACGGTTTCGAAGAGGCCGCCGATCACGCTGTGGTTTTCCAGGGTGACCGCGAGCCGGTCGGTGTTGATTTCGGCCAGGACCGTGGCGGCGTCGAACGGTTTGATGGTGGGGGTGTGGACGACGGCGACGTCCACGTTGTGTTCGGCGAGGGCCTTGGCTGCCTGGAGGGCCCGCATGGTCATGAGCCCGGAGGAGATGAAGACAACGTCGTTGCCGCCGCGCAGGACCTTGGCTTTGCCGAGTTCGAAGGTGTAGCCGTACTCGTCCAGGACGGTGGGCACGTTGCCGCGGAGCAGCCGGAGGTAGGTGGGGCCCTCGGAGGCTGCCAGCTGCGGGACGGCCTGTTCGATGTCGATCGAGTCGCAGGGGTCCACGATGGTCAGGTTGGGCATGCCGCGGAAGATCGCCATGTCCTCGGTGGCCTGGTGGCTGGGGCCGTAGCCGGTGGTCAGGCCGGGCAGCCCGCCCACGATGTTCACGTTCAGGTTCGGTTCGGCCGAATCGAGGCAGAGGAAGTCGTAGGCGCGGCGGGCGGCGAACACGGAGTAGGTGGACGCGAACGGGATGAGCCCGGTTTCGGCCAGGCCGGCGGCGGCGCCGAAGAGGAGCTGTTCGGCCATGCCCATCTGGAAGAACCGCTCCGGGAAGGCCTGGGCGAAGATGTGCATATCGGTGTACTTGCCCAGGTCCGCGGTGAGCCCAACGATTTTGTCGTTCTCCTGGGCGGCCTTGACCAGGGCGTGGCCGAACGGTGCGGGCGCCGTTTTCTGGCCGGGGTCCGCGAAGGAAGCGATCATGGCCGAGGTCTTCAGCTTGGGCTTGGGAACCGCCGCTGTTGCTGTGGTGCTCATGCTGAAGCCTTTCCTTCGTATCCTGCGGTGAGTTGTTCGCGGCAGGTCTGCCATTCGTGTTCTTCGATGCGCATGAAGTGCGCCTTCTCGCGCTCCTCCAGCAGCGTCACGCCGCGGCCCACCTTCGTGTCGCAGAGGATCACGGAGGGACGTCCGACGGCGGCGGCCTGGGCGGCTGCGTTGTCGAACGCTGCGAGCAGCGCGCCGACGTCGTTCCCGTCCACGCGCTGGGTGTACCAGCCGAAGGATTCCCATTTTTCGGTGACGGGTTCGGTGCGGAGCACGGTGTCGGTTTTGCCGTCGGCCTGCAGGGCATTGATGTCCACCATGGCGGTGAGGTTGCCGAGCTGGTGGTGGTGGGCGCCCATGGCCGCTTCCCAAGTGGAGCCTTCGTCGAGTTCGCCGTCGGAGAGGAAGTTGTAGATCCTCGCGTCGGAGCCCTGGTAGCGCAGGCCCAAGGCCATGCCCACGGCGATGGTGAGGCCGTGGCCCAGGGAGCCGCCGGAGATTTCCATGCCGGGGGTGTAGGTGGACATGCCGGACATCGGGAGGCGGGAGTCATCCGAGCCGTACGTCTCGAGCTCGGAGATGGGGACGATGCCGGCTTCGGCGAGGGCGGCGTAGTGGCCGATGGCGTAGTGGCCGGTGGAGAGCAGGAACCGGTCCCGGGCCTCCCACTCAGGGTCCTCGGCACGGTAGTTGAGCTGATCGGAGTACACGGTGGCCAGCATGTCAGCAGCACCGAGGGCCTGGCCCACGTAGCCCTGGCCCTGCACCTCGCCCATGTTCAGGGCGTGGTGCCGGATCCGGTACGCCGCGGCTGAAACACTGCCGACGCGTTCGTTTGTGGGAGCGGAAGGGGTTTCCAGGGTGGCAGTCAATTGGGCTTCTTTTGTGGTGGTCATCAGACGTTCACCGACTGGGGGGTGCTTTTGGTGGCCTCATCGGCCAGCTGGCGTTCGCGCTTGCCCCAGGTTTCCCGGGTGACGAGGGCGGCCCAGAGGCCGATCGCTGCGTAGAAGCTGAAGAGGAGGGCGGGGCCCATCCAGCCGAGGGCTACGAACAGCAGGGTGGTGATGAAGGGAGTGAAGCCGGAGACCATGGCGGAGATCTGGTAGGCCAGTGAGGCTCCGGAGGAGCGGGTCTTGGCCTGGAACAGTTCGGGGAACCATGGACCCTGGGCGCCGGCCAGCGAGTTCTGGCACACGGCGTAGGAGATGACGATGGTGGCGATGACGAAGATGAACATTCCGGTGTTCACCAGCAGGAACATGGGGATGCCGAAGAGCAGGGCGAAGGCTGTGGACCAGATGTACAGCGGCCGGCGGCCGATCCTGTCCGTGAGCCGGGCCCAGGCCATGGTGGCGAAGATGCCGATTGCTGAGGCGATGCAGAGGGCCACGAGGGTCTGGGTCTTGTCCGCGAGCTGCTGGGTGTGCAGGTAGGAAATCATGTAGGTGATGGAGACGGCGTAGCCGGCGGTCTCGGCGATGCGCAGGCCGATGCCGCGGACGATGCTGCGCCAGTCGGTCTTGATGACCTCCATGATGGGGTTCTTGACGATCGAGCCGCTGTCCTTGACCTCGTCGAATACAGGGGACTCCGGGACCTTCGAGCGGATGATCAGGCCGACGGCCACCAGCACGATGCTGGCGAGGAACGGGACGCGCCAGGCGAGTTCGCCGCCGAGGTTCACGCTGACCAGGAAGACGAGGTTGGCCAGGAGCAGGCCTACGGGGAAGCCGGCCTGGACGATGCCGGTGTACTTGCCCTTGGACTTCCAGGGTGCGTGCTCGTAGCTCATCAGGATGGCGCCGCCCCATTCAGCGCCGAACGCCAGGCCCTGGACCACGCGGACGAAGACCAGCAGCGCGGGAGCCAGCAGGCCAACCTGCTCGTAGGTGGGCAGGAGGCCAATAAGGAACGTGGCCACACCCATGAGGATCAAAGAAGCTACCAGGACGGGCTTGCGGCCCACCTTGTCGCCAAGGTGGCCACCGATGATGCCGCCGATGGGGCGGGCGGCGAAGCCGACGCCGAGGGTGGCGAAGGCGGCGAGCGTGCCCGTCACCGGATCGCCGGTGGGGAAGAAGGCCGTGCCGAAGTACAGGGCCGCGGCGGTGCCGAATCCGATGAAGTCGTACGTCTCGATGACGGCGCCAACACCGGAACCGATCGCGACTCGTTTTGCGTCCTTGGTGCCATGCACGTGGCCGCGCATTTTCAGAGCTTCATTGCTCATAGCTGTTTCCCTTTCGAAGAGCGAGGAACGCTTCCGCACCGCCGCTGTCGACTGTTAACAAATGATATGCCCAAGTGTGACCCGCATCATTATCCAATGTCAACAGTCAATGTTTGAGGTTGACTGTCAACAATGAATTGACCTACAGTGATTCACATCACCACCCGCTCATCCAGAGGATCAACGACGATGTTCAATTCCCGACTCGGCTGCTCATCCATCAGCTTCAGGCATCAGGACCTGCCAGCCGCCCTGCGGACCATCAGCGGCCTGGGCTTCGAAGAAATCGATCTCGGCGCCCTCCCGGGAGTGTGCGACCACGTTCCGTATAACCTGGATGCAGCTGCCGTCACCGCGGTGACAGCGGAGGTTGCTGCTTCCGGTCTGCGGGTCCGTTCAGTTAACGGGGACATCGGCGATCTCAACGCAGTGCTCGACGCCGGGCAGCAGGCGGCCCGCGAACGGCACCTCGAGGCGCTGCTCACGCTTGCCGCCAATACCGGGGCGAAGGCGCTGGTCCTTCCGTGCGGGGCGCTCAGCCACGAACCGGTAAGGAGCCTCGAGGAGGACCTGGACCTGATTGCCGCCCAGCTCACCCACGCCGGGCAGCGGGCGGCGGAGTTCGGCGTCGGGCTCTGGACCGAGTCCCTGCACTTCCTCCGTTTCTGCTGGAACCTCGAGCGCGCGGAACTGCTGGCGCAGCGGCTGGCGGGTACCGGCGTCGGAATTGTTATGGACTTCAGCCATATTGTCGCCGCCGGCGAAGAGCCGCTGGAGTACCTCAAACGCCATCAGGGCCGGATCTCCCACGTCCACCTCCGCGATGCTGTGCCGGGGAACATCAACCTCAGCATCGGCAACGGCCAGGCAGACTTCGCCGCCGGACTCAGCGGCCTCGCGGCGGGCGGCTACACCGGCCACTTCTCCCTCGAACTCGAAACCCGGGACGTTACCCACCAAGAGCGCCCGGCCGCCGCAGCCAAAGCGGCAAGCTTCATCACCGACCTTCTCTGACCATCGATTGCTCCGTAATTGTCCTTTTGACCCCTCAAAACGGCACTTGTGGAGCAATCGATTCCAAAAAGACACCACAAGTAACCCAAGGAGCATCATGACCACCATCCAGCGCACCGCCGTCCTCACCGGAGCCACCTCGGACCGGGGCATCGGCATCACCACCGCCCGCCGCTACGCCAGCCAGGGCTGGGGTGTGGTGATCCTGGACCTCGACGGCGAGAAGTCCGCCAAGGTCGCCGCCGAAATCGGCAACGAGTTCAACGTGCCGGCGTTCGGCCACGAGATCGACGTCGCCAACGAAAGCTCCGTTAACACCGCCTACGCAGCCGTCAAGAAGGAAATCGACGCGGGCATCCTGCCGGCGGTGGGTGCCCTGGCCAACATCGCCGGCATCACTTCCCCCGTCCCGTTCCTGGAAACCACCCTGGACCTCTGGCACAAGGTGATGGACGTCAACGCCACTGGCACCTACCTGGTCACCAAGGCGTTCCTGCCGGACATGATCGAGAACGGCTGGGGCCGGATCGTGAACATGTCCTCGGTCTCCGCCCAGCGCGGCGGCGGCGTGTTCGGCAAGGTCCCCTACTCCGCAGCCAAGGCCGCGATCCTCGGCCTGACCAAGGCGCTGGCCCGCGAAATCGGAGCCACCGGCGTCACGGTCAATGCCATCACCCCCGGCGCCGTGGACACCAACATCCGCGTGGGCAGCACCGAGGAGCAGGAAGCGGCCATCAACGCCGGCATCCCGCTGGGCCGCAACGCCACCACCGAAGAAATCGCCGCCGTCATCACGTTCCTGTCCTCCGAGGAATCCGCGTACCTCACCGGAACCACCATCGACATCAACGGCGGAAGCCACATCCACTAACAGCCCGCCCCGAAGACCACGTCCACGTCAGAGAGCCCATCATGACCAAGATTTTCAACGATCCGTCCGAGTTCGCGGAAGAAGCCCTTGCCGGATTCTGCGACATCCATTCCGGGCTGGTGCGCCAGGTCCCCGGCGGCGCCGTGCGGCGCCACCGTCCGGCCAAACCCAAAGTGGCGGTCCTGGCCGGCGGCGGGTCCGGGCACTACCCGGCTTTCGCCGGGCTGATCGGCACCGGACTGGCCGACGGCGCCGTGGTGGGAAACATCTTCACCTCGCCCTCTGCGCAGCAGGCCTACGCCGTGGCCAAGGCCGCGGATTCGGGCGCCGGCGTGGTGTTCACCTACGGCAACTACGCCGGTGACGTGATGAACTTCGGCATGGCCAGCGAACGCCTCGCTGCCGAAGGGATCGAGGTTGAAAAGGTCCTGGTAACAGACGACATCGCCAGCGCGCCGCCGTCGGAAGCTGAAAAGCGCCGCGGCATCGCGGGTGACTTCACAGTCTTCAAGATCATGGGCGCGGCCGCCGAAGCGGGCGCTGACCTGGCCGACGTGGTCCGTCTGGGCCGGAAGGCCAACAGCCTGACGAGGACCATCGGCAGCGCGTTCCACGGCTGCACGTTCCCCGGCGCGGACGCCCCGCTGTTCGCGCTCAAGGACAAACAGATGGGACTCGGACTGGGAATCCACGGTGAACCCGGCCTGTTCGACACCGATCTGCCGTCCGCCAAGGAACTCGGCCAGGAGTTCGTCACCCGGCTGCTGGCGGAAACGCCGCCCGGGGCCGGTGACAGGCTCGCTGTGATCCTGAACGGCCTCGGCTCCACCAAGCACGAGGAACTCTTTGTCCTGTGGCTGACTGTGGCCCCGCTGCTCAGGGACGCCGGCTACACGCTGGTTATGCCCGAGGTTGGCGAGCTGGTCACCAGCCTGGACATGTCCGGGGTTTCCCTCACCATCACCTGGCTGGACGACGAACTGGAACCGCTGTGGACGGCGCCGGCGGAGACGCCTGCCTACCGCCGGGGAATCGCCGCCGTCCAGTCGGGCGCCGTGTCCGGCGAGGAAACGTCCGACGGCGCCGCCGCGCCTGCCGCTTTTGAGGCAACCCAGGACTCGCGCGAGTACGCCGCCAACTGCGTGGCGGCCCTGGACGCCGCCCGTGACTGCCTGCACACGGCAGAATCCCGGCTAGGGGACATGGACGCCATTGCCGGGGACGGCGACCACGGCCGCGGAATGGTCCGCGGGATCGACGCCGCAACTTCCGCCGCTGCTGCCGCGGCCGGCCAGGGTGCCGGGGCAGGTTCGGTCCTGATCGCCGCGGGTGATGCCTGGGCGGACAAAGCCGGCGGCACCTCCGGCGTCCTCTGGGGCGCAGGATTGCGGGCATTCGGCGAGTCGCTGGGGGACCAGGGGAGCCCTGACGCCGAGGAACTGGCCGCCGGGGTGCGCGCATTTTCGGACAGAATCGCCGGGCTCGGCAAAGCAGAGCCGGGCGATAAGACCATGGTGGATGCCCTGGTGCCCTTCACGGAAACCTTCACCCGACTGGCAGTGGAAGGCGCAGAGCCGCGCCAGGCATGGGAAGCATCGGCGCTTCAAGCAACGTCGGCGGCCGAGGCCACTGCGTCGCTGCGCCCGTTGAAGGGACGGGCACGGCCCCTCGCCGAAAAGAGCGTGGGCACACCGGATCCAGGGGCCACGTCCCTGGCCATGCTCTTCACCGTGATGGGCCCGTTCCTGGCCGGGTCCGGCCAGCAAGCGCCTGTGACCGCCAACGACAGCCAGCCGGCAGGAGCACTCTCATGACCACGGAACCAGCAACCACCATGCCGGGAAGCACCAAACCGGGAAGCCCGGGGCTACGCCTGGTGCTTGGCGCCGATGAAGCCGGCGTCGACTACAAAAACCGCATCCTGGCCGACCTGCAGGCTGATCCCCGGATCAGCGAAATCATCGACATCGGGGTCAACCGGAGCGACGCCCCGGAGGACTTCGTCAGGCCCTACCCCTACGTTGGCATCGCCGCCGGTGAGCTGATCCGCGACGGGCTTGCCGACCGCGCCATCCTGTTCTGCGGCACCGGCATCGGGGTGGCGATCGCCGCCAACAAGGTGGACGGCATCCGCGCCACCACGGCCCACGATTCCTTCTCCGTTGAGCGCTCGGTCTTGTCCAACGACTGCCAGGTGCTCACGATGGGACAGCGGGTTATCGGCGTGGAACTGGCCAGCAGGCTGGCCAGGGAATGGATCGGCTACACCTTTGATCCCACATCGGCCTCGGCGGACAAGGTCAAGGTGCTCACCACCTTCGAAGGCTGCTGACGCCGTGACTTCGAGGCAGGGAGGCTACTCCACTGTGACGCTGACCCGCTGAGCCACGTTGTTGCCCATCCCCTGGTAGTTCCAGTTCTGGGCCAGGGGCTGGGTGGCTCCGGTGCTGTCGGTGGCACGGCAGGAGAGTTCGTGTTCGCCCGGATCCGCCACCCACGGCAGCGTCCATTTGCACCAGGCGAACGGCCCGGCCGGTTTTTCCAGGTGCGCCGTAACCCACTGGCCGTCGATCCCCACCTCAACTGCGGTCACCGCGCCCTCACCGGACCAGGCCCTGCCCTGCAGCATCACCGGCCCGTGCGGCAGCACCCGCTTGCGGTAGAAGAAGTCCGGGATGCCCGGCGGGACCATCAGCGAACGGATCCGGATCCGCGAAACCGGCACACCGGCGTCGTCCGCGTTGTCCTGGTATTTGTACGCCACCTTCTGCTGGAACCCTTCAAAGGGAACTGTCACCACGTCGATGGACTGCAGCCACTTGACGCTGGCCATGCCGTACCAGCCCGGAACCACCAGCCGGAGCGGATAGCCATGCTGCGGGGGCAGGTCGCTGCCGTTCATCTTGTAGGCAAGCACGACGTCGGGACGCAGCGCCTCGCGGATAGGCAGGCTGCGGGCATACTGTTGCCGGACGCCGCCCTGGATCCCGGCGTCGGCCCCGGTGAAGACCACTTCCACGGCCCCGGGCAGCACCCGCGCCTTCGCCAGCAAATAGGCCAGCGGCACACCGGTCCATTCCGCGGTCCCCACCCCTTCGAGAACCCACGGCTGGCTCAGCGGCCGGGGCTTGAGCAGGGAACGGCCGTTGCCCGCACACTCAAGGGTGACCGGCACCGTGATGGCCGGGTCCCGCTTCAGCGCGGCGAGATTGAGCTCCAGAGACCGCTCCACCGCGCCCTTGACTTGAAGATGCCAAGGCGCCGCGTCGGTGTCCGGGATGTCGAAGTGCGTGAGCACGTAGTGCAGTCCAGGGGGAGTGAGGTCCCGGCGGAGTGCCTCGAGCGGCATTGAGTGGTTGCGGACCGCCAACTGCAGTTCCTCCGCGGTCAGCGGACCCGTGGTGGGTTCGCCGGGATGCGGTGCCAGGCGGGCGGACTGTCGGTGCTTGTAGATCTGCTTCATGGCGGGTGCGATTCTGCTCGATGCGGCCAGGCGTTCCCCCTCTTCACAGGTTTACGCCCGGCCACCCGCCGGGTCAACGGCCGGGACGCATCCCGGCCGTTGAACCTCCGCCCGCTACAGCTGCGGCTGCTGCAGGAACGCCGCAAAGCTGAGCGGCTCGTGGCCGGTCAGCGTCCGCACATCCGGTGACAGCCCGGCCAGTTCGCCCGCGGCGATCGCCGTATAGGTGCTCACCCACGCGTCCAGCTGCCACTGCGGTGCGCCGTACGATGCCCGGGACGCATACGCTTCCTCAACGGTTTCCGGGTGGTACGTGATGCTCCGACCGGTTTCCACCGTGAGGATGTCCGCGGCGGCCGGCAGGGTCAGCTCCTCCGGTCCGGTGAGGTTGTAGGTGGTCCCCACATGGAGTGCGGGATCCCGCAGTACTGTCACGGCTGAGCGGGCAACGTCCTCGCGGGAAACGGCGGAGACCACGCCATCCCCTGCGGGTCCGCGGATCACCCCGTCCTCACCCGCCAGGAGCGGCAGGAAGTCCAGGTAGAAGTTGTCCCGAAGGAACGTGAAATCCATCCCGGACGCCCTGATCCTCGCCTCGGTGGCGTAGTGGTCCCTTGCCAGCGTGAACGTGGCGTCCGGGGCCGCTCCGTAGAACGACGTATACACCACGTGCTGCACGCCGGCAGCAGCAGCGATATCGATGAAGGCGTAATGCTGCTGCAGCCGGTCCTCGGCTTCCGCCGCGGACACCATAAACAGGACCTTGACCCCCTCCAGAGCCTGACCCGCCAGGGCAGTGTCCGCATAGCTGAACACCAGCGGGACCGCGTCTTCGAGTTCCGGGGCGCGCCCGGCGTCGCGGACCAGCAGCCGCTGGGCGGTTCCGGCGTCGGCGAGTTGCCGGGCCACCATTCCGCCCAGGCCTCCGGTGGAGCCGGTGATGGCCAGGTCTGGAAGGGAAGTCAAGGAAACTCCTAGCCGTCGCGGGTGGCGGGGGACTTGGTTTGGGCCGGATCGCGTTCCGCCAGCGAACCGATGGCGTCGTCGATCTTCTTCATCGTCTCGGGCTCAAGCGTCACACCCGCGGCCGCCACGGTGTCCGCGAGCTGCTCCGGACGGGAGGCGCCCACGATGGCCGAGGCGATGTTCGGGTTCTGCAGCACCCAGGCTATGGCCAGCTGCGGCATGGAGAGCCCGGCTTCCGCGGCTACCGGCTTGAGGTCCTGGACGCCGGCGAGGACATCGTCACGCATCCAGCGCTCGATCATCTTCGCGCCGCCCTTGTCATCGGTGGCCCGGCTGCCTGCGGGGGCGGGCTGGCCGGGCAGGTACTTTCCGCTCAGCACACCCTGCGCCATGGGCGACCAGACGATCTGGGACACGCCCAGTTCCTCCGACGCCGGCACAACCTCGGCTTCGATGACCCGCCACAGCATGGAGTACTGCGGCTGGTTGGAGACCAGCTGGAAGCCCAGCTCCTTGGAGAGGGCATGGCCGGCCTTGATCTGCTCCGCTGTCCACTCACTTACGCCGATGTACAGCGCCTTACCCTGCCGGACGATGTCCGCAAACGCCTGCATGGTCTCTTCCAGCGGCGTTTCGTAGTCGTAGCGGTGGGCCTGGTAGAGGTCCACATAATCCGTCTGAAGCCGGCTGAGGGAGCCGTTGATCGACTCCATGATGTGCTTGCGGGACAGGCCACGATCGTTCTTGCCCCGCGGGCCGGTAGGCCAGTAAACCTTGGTGAAAATCTCCAGGGACTCGCGGCGTTCGCCTTTCAGCGCCTCGCCGAGGACTGTTTCCGCGGCCGTGTTGGCGTAGACGTCCGCCGTGTCAAAGGTGCTGATGCCGGCGTCGAGCGCTGCCCGCACGCACTGGGCGGCGACGTCGTTCTCCACCTGTGAGCCGTGCGTCAGCCAGTTGCCGAACGTGATTTCCGAGACTTTGAGGCCGCTGTTTCCGAGATATCTAAATTCCATGGGTTCCACGCTAACGGAGATGGTTGCTCAGGGTAAGGGCTTGGCCGGGTGCGGGTTTGGGAACGTACGTCGGCGTTGTGCCGGGTTCCGCGCTTAACGGCGGCGGAGCTCCGCGTACTCCAGGGACGGCACCACGGCGCCGGCATCGCGTTCCACGAAATTAGTCCCGGGCGGCACGAGTTCATCGATCGCATCCAGCACCGGCTCGCTCAGCAGCGTGTCCGCCGCCTTGAGGTAGGCCTGGAGGTGGGCTTCGGTGCGGGGGCCGATAATCACGCTGCTCACTGCAGGGTGGTTCAGGGCGAATCCGATCGAGAGCTCCACCAGGGAGATCTCCAGCTTGTCGGCCAGCCGGGCCAGCGAATCCGCGGCCAGGAGCTTCCGTTCGCTGGTAGGCCCGGAGATGTCGTACCGCCCCGGCAGTGAATGAACGCGGGTTGGCGGCTTGCCGGCGTCCAGGACAAACTCGCCGGACAGCCAGCCTCCCGCCAACGGACCGTAGGCCAGCACGCCCAGGCCGTACTGCTGGGCAATGGGAAGGACGTCGCGCTCGTTGCCGCGCACAAGCATCGAATAGGGCACCTGGTTGGCCACGGGCGGGATCAGGTGGTTGGTGGTGGCAAGCCACTGGGCCTCCACCAGTTGGGCGGGCGTGAAAACGGACGTGCCGTAGTAGAGGATCTTGCCCTGCCGGATGAGATCGTTCAGGGCGGTGATGGTCTCCAGCACGTCCGTGTTGTAGTCCGGACGGTGTGCCTGGTAAAGGTCGATGCGGTCCGTCTGCAGCCGGCGGAGGCTGCCCTCGACGGCCTGCATGATCCAGCGCCGGGAGTTGCCGGCGTGGGCCGGGTTCGGGCTCATCTGCCCGTGGAATTTGGTGGCCAGGAAGACGTCGTCGCGGCGGCCGCGGAGCGCCCGGCCCACCACCTGTTCGGACTCGCCCTGCGAGTAGACGTCGGCTGTGTCCACTGCGGTGATGCCGGCGTCCAGCGCCGACTGGATGATGCGGATGCTTTCGTCGGCGCCGGTGGGCGCGCCGCCTGCGGCGCCGCCGGGGCCTTCGCCGAAGTTCATGGTGCCCATGGTGAGCGGGCTGATGGGCGTGCCCGACCGGCCGAATACCCGAAGTTCGCTGAGGCTCATCCCCGGCTCCTCACGATCGATTCCCCACGCGGATTGCTGTGGATCGTCATGACGCTACACAAATTCGGCGCAGCGGAAACGATTCGCGCCTTAGTACTTCGCTTTTCGTAGCGGGGCGTAACCCGGCCGGGGGCCATGACGATTTGTGAAGGTTGCGGGCGCCGGTGCCATCAGTTGCGGTCTGCAGGCAGCTTGGCTTTGAGAGCCTTCGCATGTCCGGAAAGCGACACCAGGGAGCCGGTGTCCAACAGCGACATTGGCGTGGGGGCTGGTGGCTTCGTAAAGGACCGGGCCGCCCCGCCGCCATCACGCCCAGGATTGGCGTGCTCAGGAATATCCCGGTGCAGGGCCGACTCCACCAGCGGAGCCACCGCCTCCACCTTTGCCGCGGGGACGGAAGGTGCGGGAAGCTCGCGGACTGACACCTTGATCTCCGGGGTGGAGGCACGGGCGCGCGCCACGGCACGGGCGTCGGCTTCCGCGACGGCGGCTGCCCAGTCTTCGGCGAGCACCGGCGGCTCACGGCGGGCTGCGGTGAGCAGGGGGTGGTGCTCCACGGCTTCGTGGAACCGTGGCCGGAGTTCGGATGGTTTCAGGAGGCTCCGGCCGTTGGCCAGGGCTGCGCGGGTCTTGGTCCGGAGCGCGCTGCCTTTCGCACGGAGCACCCCGGCGCGGGGCGGTTTGGCGGGGGAGTGGGCGGCAGCGGCGCCGTCGTGCGTTGCAACGTACGGCGGCGTCCCCGCCTCCCCGGAAAGGCTGACCAAGGGGAGGGTTTCGTTCTTGGGGAGGCGCCCAAAAAGGGCCAGTACGGTCAGCACCAGGAGCCGTCCAACGCCGGCGAGCACCAGGGTGAGGACCACCAGCAGGAACAGGCCCAGGAACATCAGGAATGCGAGGCCGAGCGTGCCGAAAAACGTCAGGTTGAGAGCGATTGTCGTTGAATCTCCCACGTCATCTCTCCAATCTGCCAGCGGCGGTGCCCGTACCGGAACCCATCACCACGGGCGCCAAGCCCCTCCACTACCTTACGGACTATTTTTTGGCCCTGCCCCCGCCCGCGGGGGTGAATCCGAGGTTGTTTCGAAGCTGTTACCGGAAATGACAAACCGCCGTGCCGCCTATAGTCGGTAGAGACCATCAGGCCGCCGTGGGGCGGTCCGAACACCCCCAAAGGAGCACCATTGCCCGAGAACCCCGGCGCAGCTGCCAACTGCGTTTGCCTCTCCGGTGAGGCCTATGCGGACTGCTGCGGGCGGTTCCACAGCGGCGGCGCCGACGCCGCCACGGCGGAGCAGCTCATGCGCTCCCGCTACAGCGCCTTCGTGCTGCTGAACGCCGAATATCTCCGGAAAACCTGGCATCCGGACACCGTGCCGGCGGACCTGGAACTTGACCCGGCCATGGAATGGCGCCGCCTGGACATCCTCTCCACGAACCGGGGCGGACCGCTGGATACGGAAGGGACCGTGGAATTCAAGGCGCACTACCGGCACGACGGCGAACGCGGAGTCCACCACGAAACGAGCCGCTTCGTGCGCGAACACCGGCGCTGGTACTACGTGGATGCCGTGCGGCTCGCCTAGCCTTCGCTGTAGGTTTCGTCCGGGGTAAAACCGGCCCGGTCCACCTTGCGGTGGAAGCGCATGCCCGCCAGGCCGCCGAGCACTGCCCCCACCAGCGCAACCAGAGCCACCACTACGGCGGCAATGATGCTGGTGGTGGTCAGTTCGCCTTCGTTGAGGGGAATCCGCGGGAAGCTGTTGAGATTGGCCAGGACGTTGAACTGCTGCCCGGCGATGAGGCCCAGCAGTGCCACCACAACGGCGGCGATCAGGGCCCAGGCCCACACCATCATTCCCTGCCGGGCACCGTTGAACCGCGCCATCCGGCCGGCCACGTAACCGCCGGAATAGTAGGAGACGAAGAGGATCACCAGCAGCACGACGATGCCCACCACACCCACCGTGCCGTTGTTCGTCACCTGGTTCACGGCCTCATTGACGTCCGTGTCGCTGGCCAGCCCCACCGCGGTGCCCGCCGCGGCCACGAAAGCAGTCAGGAGGACCGCCATGCCGGTGGCGGCCAGCCACCCGAAGAACGCGGAACCCACTTTGACGCCGCCGAACTGTTCCTTTTCACGGGCGACGGCGGTCTGCCTGTCGGTAAGGCGAGGGTCCGTCAGGCTCGGGTCAATCGCCGGTGCCGGTTCTACAGCGTACTGCTCCGTCGGCGCTGGTTCAGCGGCGTACGGTTCCGCCGGGTAGGCCCGCTCAGCGTACGGCTGCCCGACGTTGGGCTGTGCATCGCCAGGCGGCAGGGGCTGATCGAGGGCGCGGGTTGGCTCACCACCGGCGAAGGCCGCGTCACGAGCAGTTTCGCTCCGCAGATTGTCATTCCGGGCCCGCCGCGGAAGTCCGTCCCCTGGTTCCATTTGGTTGCTCATGGGTCAACTCAACCACTGGTGGACAGTGATAACAAGGATGCTTACTATCTGCTAGCGGTAGTCCCGGTGCAGGTTTTGCTTCGTGGAGGCACCCGGCGTCGCGTCCGCGATCCACGGCCCTGTCCCCTCCGACTGGTCCAGCACGCCGGCCTCCAGCCAGGTGTAGTCCCCGGCCAAAACCTTTCGTGACAGTTCCTGGTCGCCGTCGTCCGTGTTGCGCCAGAGCTGGTCGAAGTACTCGTCCACCCGGACCCTGGCCTGCTCGCAGAATGCCTCCGCCAATTCATAGGCGCTGGCGGCATGTTCCGGCGCCGTCCGCAGGATCATCTCTGCGCGTGAACAGCACGCGGCCATGGCAAAGAGCTCGGCGCCGATGTCCACCACCCGGCCCAGGAAGGCCTGCTTGTACGCCAGGTTGGCCTGCCAGCGGCCCATGCCATAGAAGGTCTGGCGGGCAAGCCGCCGCGAAGACCTCTCCACAAAGCGCAGCTGCTTGGCCAGCCTTCCGAACTCACCGTAAGAGCGCGGGTCCATGCCGGCGCCGGCCACCAGCTTGGGCAGCCACTTCGCATAAAAACCGGAAGCCCCGACGGCGGCCTTCGCCTTGTCCTGCAGGCTCGCCGTGACGGATGCGAGATCGCCCGCCGCGGCCAGGTGGGCATCCACCGCTTCGCGAGCGATGAGTAGTTTCATGATCTCCGAGGATCCCTCGAAGATCCGGTTAATCCGGAGGTCGCGCAGCTGCTGCTCGGCCGGGACGGCCCGCTCGCCCCGGGCTTCCAGGGAATCGGCGGTCTCAAACCCGCGGCCGCCGCGGATCTGCACCAGTTCATCAGCGATGCGGTAGCTGATCTCGGTGGACCACAGCTTGGCCAGGGCTGCCTCGATCCGCACGTCCTTCTGCCCGGCGTCGGCCATTTCGGCGCACAGCTCGAACACAGCGTCGAGGGCGAACGCCGTAGCTGCGATGAAGGCGATCTTCTTGCTGACGGCTTCATGCATGCCCACCGGCTGCCCCCACTGGACGCGGGCGCCTGACCATTCGCGGGCGATCTTCAGGCTCCAGCGGCCGGAGGCAACGCACAGGGCCGGAATGGAAAGCCGTCCGGTGTTCAGCGTGCTCAAGGCAATCTTCAGGCCCTGGCCCTCACGTCCCAGCCTGTTTGCCGCCGGCACGCGCACCTGATGGAACCGGGTCACGCCGTTTTCGATGCCGCGCAGCCCCATAAAGGCATTGCGGTTCTCCACGGTGATGCCGGGGGAGTCCATCTCCACCACAAAAGCGCTGATGCCGCCCTTGTGGGCGGTGCCGTCCGCATCGGTGTGCGCCGGCACCACCGCCATCACCACGACCAGTTCGGCGATCACACCGTTGGTGGTCCAAAGTTTCACGCCGTCCAGAATGTAAGCCTCGCCGTCGTCCGTGGGCACTGCCGTGCTGCCCATCCGCGCCGGATCGCTGCCCACGTCAGGTTCGGTCAGGAGGTAGGCGGTGATTGCTCCGGCGGCGCACCGCGGCAGGTATTCACGTTTCTGATCCTCAGTGCCGAAAACCTTGACCGGTTCGGGGACTCCGATGGACTGGTGCGCGGAAAGCAGGGCGCCGATGCTGGGGTGGACGCTGCCCAGGAGCGCCAGGGCGCGTCCGTAGTAGACCAGGGACAGGCCCAGGCCGCCGTACTCCTGGGGGATCTTCATGCCAAACGCGCCAAGTTCTGCCAGGCCACGGAGGTATTCGTCCGGGATTTTGGCGTCACGTTCGATCACCCGTCCGGACATGGTGCGGGCGTAAGCGGTGAGCCGCTCCATAAACGCCTCGCCGCGTTCCACGTCATCAGCCTTCGCCTTCGGCCAGGGATGGACGAGGCCCAGGTCGAAGTTCCCCAGGTACAGTCCCTTGGCAAAGCTGGGCCGGTCCCAGCCAGTTTCGCGGGATGCCTCCGCAAGCGCTCGGGCGTCCTCGGCGGTGACCTCGGGGCCGAGGTTGTCCGCAGCGATGGGGACGTCTGAGGCCGGGGCATCCTTGGGCGGAACTTTGGTGCCAGCTTTGGTTGCGGAACTGTCAGTGGCGGAGCTCATGGGGTATCTCCTCTGCCCGGGATGGCCGGTTCAAGCCATGGATCCGCCGGGTTGGAGAACCCTTCAGCTGTCTCTCAACATTACCCGCGGGTAGCTTCCGGTGCTAGGGGAGGGCTGCCCTTGAAAGTCGCCGGGGATTTCCACTGTTGCGGCGTGGCGCACCAGCCGGTCCCAGCCCTGGTTGATGCCATGCACAACTGCCAGCAGCGACGTGGACGCGAGGACCCAGGCCAGCTTGCCGACGCCCACCAGAATCAGGGCAAGGAACCCCGCGGTCAGGACGAAGGCCACAAGGACCAGGGCAAACACCAGTGTTCCGATGAACACCATGGTGGCCGTTTCCACTGCACTTAAGTCGAACTGCATTGTTCCCCCTGCTGCGCCATTGCCTCGGTTGAATCAGTAGGACCGAGCGTAGGGGCTGCCGGCCGTCCCCAACCAGACGCGCCGCGCCCGGAGGGCGGGTTGATATGGGATCGCAATGCTACCCGGAGGTAGGTCACGGGGCGGTCGCGGAACGCTCACACACTCCCACCCAACGCGGGGTCACTTCGCGCCCAATGTTGCTCCCGGATCGGGCACTAAGTGACCCCGCGTTGGCTGGAAGGGGCTCTGCGTTAACCTTGTAGTTGGCAGTTTTCTGCCCAACCATCCCCCCAACAGCTGAAGGAGAGTGCGTGCCCCGCTCCGCCAGGTCATCCGCTGACGTGATCAGCGCCCGGCTCCGGGACCTCGAACTCCTCACCAAAGGACCGGCATGGGCGCTCACGCGCTCCGCACCGTGGGTCATCGCCGTGCTGCAGGCATCCTTTACCCGCACCCGTCCGCAGCTTCCGCTCGAGGAGTTCCATGCCGACGTCGACTCCTTCCTTGAGCAGCTCCGGCGCCAGGAGCCGGGGATAGGCGGCGCCGCGCACGGCACGTCCTCCGGCAGGAACTACGCGGATGAGTGGACACGCAAGAACTTCCTGACCCGCCGCAACCAGTCGGGGCAGATCGTGTACGAAGTCACCGAGCCTGCTGCCCGTGTGCTCGCGTTCCTGGACAGCCTTTCCAGCGAGCGGTCCACGCTGAACGGTTCCCGGCTGGGAACGCTCCTGGGCGACGTGGAGAAGCTGGCCAACGAGACCAACCCGGACCAGAGCGCCCGGCTGGAATCCCTCGGCGAGGAGATCGAGGAGAGGCGGCAGCTGATCCAGGACATCAGCTCCGGCGACTTCGATGGCCTGCTGGATGACGACGAAGCCGTGGAGGCTGCCGGCAACATCCTGGACCTGGCCGCGAGCCTGCCCGCCGACTACAAGAAGATGCGCGACCGCATCGAGGAACTGGTGGGCGCGCTGCGCAACCAGATCATCGAAGAGTCGCTGAGCAAGGGTGCCACCATGGCCCAGGTGCTGGAGGCTGACAAGCGGCTCCGGCAGAGCCCCGAAGGCAGGACTTTCCGTTCCTTCACTGCGTTCCTGGAGGACCCGCAACAGCAGCTGCGGTTCCGGTCGGCGATCGGCGAGGTCCTGAGCCGGCAGTTCGCCGATGACCTCTCGCCGGAGGACCGCGAGACCCTGAAGAACCTGGTGGCCGAGCTTCGCCACCAGCATGGCCAGATCCAGCGCATTTACGGCAAGCTCAGCGAAAGCCTGAACACCTACGTCCAAAGCGACGACTTCCGGCAGTCCGTCCGGCTCCGGCAGGTCCTGCGCGAGGCCGAGCAGGCCATCAGATCGCTGCCCTATGAACGGGAGCGGTCCGGCCTGGTCCGTGGCCCGGTACTGTTCAACGCCGGCTTCGAATCGCTGGCCATGGTCAAGCTCTACGACCCGGACGAGTTCGCCGTCCCGCCCAAGCTTGCAGATCCCATAGCCTTCAGCGACTCTGACCGCGTGCGCTCGCCGAGGACAGGCAAGGCGAGCCCCGACGCCATCCGTGCGGCTGTTGCGGGCGCTTCCACCCTGGCCGAAGCCTGGGAACAGCTGCCGGCCGAGGACCAGCACATCAACTCCATCCGGGCCCTCCTCGCCCACGCCCTCCAGGAAGGCGCGGCCTTCGACCGCGCAACCTGGGACGGGCTGGACTTCGAACAAATAGACGGCACCACCCGCAAGGCGTACCTGCCCGTGGTCACGCTCAAAAGGATTCATGATGACTGAAGAAACAACGACGGCGGCAGCCCCGGTGGGGAGCGAGACCCAGAACGCTCCGGTGGTGGAGCTTGTCGAGGCCCAGGAGATTTCGACAAGCTCAATCAGCAGAGGCGCCGGGGTTACGCCCCGCGACACCTTCGTGGACGGCGCGGCCTTGTTCCCCGGTGACACAGGCGTGCTCTCGATGAAGGTTCGCCAGGCGCTGGTGAAGTTGCTGAAGGGCCCGTATGTCGACGGCGGCCGGGACGAGAAGCTGTGGACCACGCTGCTGGACAACCAGCTGATCCTGCGCAGCCGCCTGTCCGAAGTCTTCCTGACGTTGCAGCTGGACCACGAGCGCAAGGTTGCGGTCCTGCGCCCGGTGGACCCGGAGGCCATCGGCGGCAGCACCCGTTCCAGCATCCTGCGCCAGCAGCGCGCCCTGAGCCGGGTCGAAACCATCGTGCTGCTCCGCCTGCGCCTGCTGCTGGATCGCCACGTCACGGCCCAGACTGATCCCACCATCGCCCGCGAAGAAATCGCGGACCTCGTGGCCCACTACCAGCCAGCCGGCCAGCAGGATGCCCTGCGCGATTCGGACGTAGTCAACCGCGCCATCACCAAGCTCCTGGCCCGCCAACTGCTCCTCCCCACCGGCCTGGACGACGTCTACACCATCTCCAACGCCCTCCCCCTGGCACTCCCGTTCGAAAACATCGGCGACATCCCAGCCCAAATCGAAGCCCTGGTAGCAGCCACAACAGACCCCGCCGGCACCGAACCCCTGCTGGAGCTCGACGCGGACTCAGGTGCGGAGGACGCTGGGGACGACGACGGCGACGCCGATGGCGCCCCCGCCCCTCCGCCGGGCGGCTCTGCTGCAAGCACCGAGCCACCCGGCTCCGATAGGCCCGATGCCACTCCCTGGGCGGCAACGGCGTCGTCGTCCGTGGGTGCACACGGAACCATCGAGGGGGCAGAAGCATGAGCATCGCATCCATGCTGCCGATGGGCGAACTCACGAACCCAGGCCAGATGCGCCTGGCGTTGGTGCAGGTGGTCAACTGGGGCACGTTCCACGGTGCGCACACGATGCACGTGGACCGCAACGGAACGCTCCTGACAGGCAACTCGGGCGTGGGCAAGTCCACGCTGTTTGATGCCATGCTCCGGGTGTTCGACGCCCGGCCGCGTTCCAATGAAGCCGCGGCCCAGCGCTCCGGCGGGGCGGTGGAGGATAAGAGGACCACATTCACGTACATGCGCGGCAAGGTGGGCGACAAGGCGGTGGGTGAAGGCTCGGCCAGCGCGTTCCAGCGCCCGGGGGCCACGTGGTCCGCCGTCGCGCTGACATACGATAACGCCGCGGGCACCCGCATTACCGTGTCGGCATTGTTCGATGTGCCCAAGAACGGCACGGAATCCAGTGTTGGGCGTTTCTACCTGATCGACAGCAAGCCGCTGGACCTCCCGGCCATCGAGGATATCGCGGAGAAGCGCTTCACCAAGGCCGCGCTGGAGACGATCTTCCCGGACGCCCAGGTTTTCGACGTCCACAAAGCCTTCGCCGAGCGCTTCCGCCGGCTGCTGGGCATCAGCTCGGACCAGGCGCTGCCGCTGCTCCGCGTGATCCAGGCCGGCAAAGGCCTGGGCGGCAGCGTCAACACCTTCTTCCGCGACCAGGTGCTGGACGCCCCGGCCACACTCGCCGCGGCCGATGACGTGGTCGAGGAATTCAGCAACCTGATGTCCATCCGGCAGCGGCTGGAGGATGTGCGTCAGCAGCGGGACCAGCTGGCACCCGTGCCCGGCCTGAACAAGGAGTACGCGCAGTCCCTGCTGGACGCGAACCGGCTCCGGGAGCTGGCGGGTGAGGAATTTGAGGCCTATAAGCAGCAGCTCGCCGTCACGGTGCACCAGAAAACCCTGGCCCGGTTCAAGGAGAGGGCTCAGGCCAAGGCCAAGGAACTCGGCGCCGAGCGAGGCATCCGTGACGGGCTGGCGAAGGAATTGCGCCAGCTCGAGACTGACTACAACAACCAGGGCGGCAACGCGATTTCCGCGATCGAACAGTCGCTGGAAAACGCGCGTGTGGGGCTGAGGCTCCGCGAGCAGGTGGAGGAGGCGGCCCGCAAGGCCTTGACCGACGCCGGCCTGCAGCTCGAATGGACCGCCGAGGGCTGGGAACAGGCCCACGAGCAGGCCGCCGCCAGGTCTGCCGAGCTGAAGGACGATTCCCAGGCCCTGCAGGAACTCCGCTTCGAAGCTTTCGATGGCCACGCCACGAAAAAACGCGAGCTCGCGGCTGCCCAGCAGGAGCTTGTCTCGCTGCAGACGCGCAAGTCCCTGCTGCCGCCGTCGAGCATTGAAAACCGTGCGGCCATCGCCGCGGCAACTGGTGTTCCCGAGGACCGGATGCCGTTCGGGGGCGAGCTGATGGACCTCGCCGAGGGCGAAGAGCAATGGCGGCCGGCCGCGGAGCGTGCGCTCCGTAATCTGGCCACCACCCTGCTGGTTCCCGGCGAACACTTCGCCGCGGTGACCCGTTACCTGAACGACCACAAGGTGCGCGGAGCCCTGCGCGCCGTGGACGTGTCCAAGCCGCTCGCGGGCGCCGCCCTCGCCGTGGAGGACGTGCGCGACGGCGATTTGCTGACCAAGCTGGACATCCTTGCCAGCGGCGCGGTGACTGACGCCGGGGAATGGATCCGCGAGCGGATCGCCCTCGATTTCGCCTTTCCGTGTGTGGAGCACCCGGACGAGCTGGCGAAGCTGGACAAGGGCCTGAGCCTGGGCGGTGTGGTCAAGCGCAACCGCCACACGGTGGAGAAGGACGACCGTTTCACCAGCCGCCAGGACTACGTGCTGGGGTTCGACAACGCCGCCAAGCTGGAGCTCGTCGCTGCCCAGGTGGAGGACCTGCAGCAGGAACTGTCGAAGGCAGCTGAGCTGGCCCAGAGCCGCGAAGAGTCCCACCAGGGCATGAGCAGGCAGCTCGACGCGCTCCGGCGCATCGCCGAGGACCACCGTTCCTGGGAGCAGGTATCGGCTGCGGTAGCCGCCGAGGAACTCACCAGGATTGAACAGCGGCTCAGGGATGCCCTCGCGGCCCAGGCGGACCTGGAACCGCTGCGGGCCAGCATCGAAGCGGCGCGGCAGAAACACCAGGCCAGTACCGAGGCCGCGGCCGTCCTGCAAAGCGAATACAAGGCACTCGACCGGCAGCTGAGCGCCGCCGATTCATTGCTGGAAGGCGCACGTGCCCGCCTGACTGAGGCGCCGCCGTCGGACGTTACCGTCACCGCGCTGGAACCGTACTTTACGGACTTTGGCGACGTCAGCGAGATGCATGAGTTGGACAACCTGGCCAACCGCGTACGGACTGCCCTGCTCGGGGAATTGCACACCGCCGAGTCGCGCGGGCAGGCCACCTCCGAGCGGCTCACCCGGATCTTCGAGGGCTTTGTGCGCGAGTGGGGCTCCGCGATCTCGGCGGACCACGGCACTTCCATCGGCGCAGCCGGGGAGTTTGAGTCCCGCTACCACGCCATCGTCAGCGACGGGCTGCCCGCGCAGGAGACTGAGTTCCGGCAGTTCTTCAACCAGCGCACCCACGAATCATTCAGCACCCTGCTGCACCTGCTGGACGAGGAGCGGCGCTCCATCACCAGCCGCATCCTGCCGCTGAACGGCATCCTGTCCGAGGTGAACTTCCACGAGGGCAGCTTCCTGGAGCTGGACATCAAACAGACGCTCCCCGCGACAGCAAAACAGTTCAAGGACGCCATCCAGACTGCGCTGAAGGCGCGGCACACGCGGCCGGCCCGCGGTGCTGCGGACGCCGGCGGGGACGACGACGCCGAGCTCACCGCGCGTTACAAGACCCTGGAAACGCTCGTGAAGCGCCTGGGATCGCCGACGCCCGAGGACCGGCGCTGGCGCGCCGAGGTGCTGGATGTCCGCGGCCACCTGTTCATCCAGTGCAAGGAGCACCGGGAAAACGGCAAGCGGACTGACGTTTACATGCATGCCGATACCGGCTCCATGTCCGGCGGCGAGCGGCAGCGCTTCACGGCGTTCATCATGGCCGCGGCGCTGAGCTACCAGCTGGGCATCGCCGAGCAGGGCTTCACCACCTACGGCACCGTGATGATGGATGAGGCGTTTGTCCTGGCTTCCGAGGAGTTTGCCGGCGCGGGCATCAAGGCGCTGCACGAATTCGGGTTCCAGCTGCTGCTGGCCGCGCCGGAAAACGTGATCGACCTGTCCCGGCACCTGGGCTCCGTGACCGAGATCCTGCGGGACAAGCGCACCAACCGCTCGGGTGTCCTCACAGCGCCGGTGATCCGCCCCAGGCCCGGGTCCGAGGGCGCTTGGCGGTCCGAGGCGAACCCTGTGGACATCATCCTCCGCTAGGCCAGATGCTCTCACTTTCCTGCGTTAAGAGATAGAGCGTTCTAAGGGGCGGCGGTGCAGGCGTCGATCTGGGCCTGCACGATTGCTCCGTAGTGGGCCACCAGTTCGTCGAAATTCCAGCCGGCGAAGAGGTCCAGCGTGCGGACGGTCTCCCCGAAGCCGGTCATCAGTGCGGTCACCGTGGAGGCGAAACGGCGGTCCGGTGTGGTATCCCCGATCAGCTGGGCGATGGCGGCCACGTAGCGTTCGCGGATGTCCGCCCGCGCGGCTTCCGGGTCGGGGGAGTCCAGCACGGCGAACGGAATCATGGCCCACGGCTCCTGTACGCCGCGTTCCCGGCGCATCAGCACCCGGAACACAAGCGCCCTGCCGAGTTCCGAAGCCGGGACCTCCAACTCGGCGAGCAGCGACTCGTCTGGCTGCACGGCGGCGTAAAGCTTTTCTTTAGACAGGAACAGTTTCATGACCAGGGCGGCGGAAACACCGGCGTCCGCCGCGACGTCCCGAACGGTCACGGCCCGGTATCCGCGTTCCCCGAACAGGCGCCCGGCGGACTGGAGGATGGCGTCGTGGCTGGGGCTGCTCACGCTCCCACCCGCTCGCCCGAGGTTTCCTCCACGGGTGGAGCGGCGAAATCCAGCGCCACCGAACGGTTGTCGACAGCGAGCTTCCGCGCCACGGCCTGAAGCGTCACGGGATGAAGCATCGTCACCACGTAGCGTCCGGCGAGGGGCAGTGGAAAGGCGTACGTCCCGTCGTCGTCCGTCCGGGTGGTGGCCAGATGCTCGCCGCTGGCTTCCAGGAGCGTCACCATGGCGCCGGCCACCGGCCTGCCGCCAGCTGTGACGGAGCCGCCGAGCTCCAGGCGTTCCCGCAGCATGAAGTTCTGCTTGAGCGTGCGGCCGTCGAAGTCGAAAACTTCCGCCATGGGTGCCCAGCCGGCCGCATTGGCCACCATGAGGTACTTCCCGGCGCCGGGCAGAGCCACGGAGTAGTTGCCCTCCGTGTCCACGCGGCTCCAGTCCACCGGATCCCCGTCGGTTTGGAGCACGGTGACGACGGCGGGTGTGAGGGGGCGGTGGTCCGGTGCCAGGACGCGTCCCTGCACCACGAGTTCGGCGGCGCCGGCAGCGGTTGCCGGCGGGCGGCGGACACCGGCGGCGCGGGGGATAAAGACGGCGGCAAGCATCGATGCTGCTGAAGCCGCAGCCGCCAGCCAGAAAATATCCCTGAACGCGTCGAATGAGGGGAGCCTGGTGTCGCCGACAGACATGGTGACGGAGGTGAAAACGGCGGCGATTGCCGCGCTGGAGGTGGAGGTGCCGATGGCGCGGACCAGGCTGTTCAGGCCATTTGCAGAGGCTGTCTCGGTGATGGGCACAGCACCCATGATCAGCGTGGGCATCGCAGCGTAGGCGATGGCGGTGCCCACGCTCACCACAGTTGAACCGATGATCACCCAGGCGATGGAGTCGTAGAAGAAGACGCGGCCCACATAGCCCACAATCATTACCAGCGCCCCGGCCATCAATGCCGTCTTGCCGCCGAAGATCCGGATGATGCGTCCGGACAGCGGTGCGAACACCACCATGGCCAGCCCGGAAGGGACCATGCACAGGCCCGCGGTGATCACGCTGAGTTCAAAACCGTAGCCGGTGACGGCGGGAAGCTGGAGCTGCTGCGTCGTGAGGAGCATGTTGGCGAACATGGAAAAGCCAATGAGCAGCGAGGCCAGGTTGGTCATCAGTACGGGGCGGCGGGCGGAGGTCCGCAGGTCAACCATCGGCTGCCTGACCTTCAGTTCATACGGGACCCAGGCGGCCAGCAATATGGCCGCGGTGAGGAACAGCAGCAGGACCGGCTCGGACCCCCAACCCCAGGAGCCGCCCTTGGAGATGGCCAGCAGCAGGGCAGCCAACGCTCCGGACAGCACGAGGGCCCCTGCGTAGTCGAAGCTTCCGGGCGTGCGGACCTTGGACTCCGGGACCACCAGCACCACGGCAAGGAGCAACAGGGCGCCGGCGGCAGCGGAGACCCAGAAGATCGAGGCCCACCCCAGGCTTTCGTACAGCACTCCTGCCAGCGGCAGGCCCAGGGCGCTGCCGATGCCCAGGGTGGCGCTCATCAGGGCAACAGCGGAGCCCATCTTCTCCTTGGGCAGTTCATCGCGCATGATGCTGATGCCCACCGGGATCAGTGCCGAGGAGAAACCCTGGAGTGCCCGGCCGATGATCAGCCACACGAAGGCCCCGCCAACGGCAGCCATGACCGATCCCGCCACCATGATGGCCAGGCACACCACCATCATCTTGCGCTTCCCGTACATGTCCGCGCTGCGTGAAACGATCGGCGTCGCCACGGCGCTGGAGAGGAGGGTGGCGGTCACCAGCCAGGAGGCGTCGTCGGCCGTCACGCCCAGGATCCCGGGGAAATCGGGCAGGAGGGGGACCACCAGTGTCTGCATCAGGGCAACCAGTGTGCCGCTGAGGGCCAGGACTGCGGTGATGGCGGACGGGGACGGGCGCCGTCGCGATTCGGGGGCTGGGGGGCGCGGCATCGGCTGCTTTCAGGTGTGACATCAGGTGAAAATAGGGGGTGAACGCACGTTTACCCTCATCCAGTGAACCACCGTTCACCCCGCGCCGGCAATGGCGCCTGGCTGTTTATTGCGTCACAGGACCAATTACGCAAGGCAAAGCTTTCTTAATAGGGCGCAGGCTAGGCTACCCTTACTTGAGTTCGCATCATTCACTTAAGGAGTTCCGTGACTTCCCCCCTCTTCCCCGGCCCCAGCGCCACCCGCCGCGCGCTGTTCAAATCAGCCGGCAAGGCGACTGCGGTTCTGGCCGCAGCGGCGCTCACCCTGTCCGCCTGCTCCACCGGGCCCGCAGCCAGCACGTCGGACGCCAGCGCCTCCAGCTCAAGCAGCTCGCAGTTCCCCGTCACCATCAAGCACGCCTTCGGTGAGACCACCATCAAGGAACAGCCAAAGCGCGTTGTCACCATCTCCTGGGCCAGCGACGACATCGCCATCGCCCTCGGCGTAGTGCCGGTGGGCGTCCCCAAGGTCGACTGGGGCGGAAACGACAAGGGCTCCACGCCGTGGAAGGACGAAGCCCTGGAGAAGCTCGGCGCAGGCTTCGGCAGCGAGAAGGCTCCCGTCCAGTTCTCCGAAGCAGACGGCATCAACTTCACGGAGATCGCCAAGCTCAACCCGGACGTTATCCTGGGCACCTTCTCCGGCCTTGAAGAGGCCGACTACAAGAAGCTCACCGAAATCGCCCCCGTGGTGGCGTACTCGGAAGTTGCCTTCGGCACGCCGTGGCAGGAAAGCACCACCGTCATCGGCAAGGCCCTCGGCAAGGAAGCCGAAGCCACGAAGCTGATTGCCGATACCGAGGCCACCATCAAGGACAAAGCAGGCAAATACCCGCAGATCGCCGGCAAGACCTTCATTTACGGCAACGTCGATCCGGCCACACCTGACTACAACGGCGTCTACACCGCCTATGACAGCCGGCCCCGTCTCCTCTCCCTGCTCGGCATGAAGCTCGCCCCCGTGGTGGAGAAGGCCTCCGCCGGTTCCAAGGAATTCTTCATCCCGTGGTCCGCTGAAAAGTCCAACGAGCTCGAAGCTGACGTTTTCGTGACCTGGGTCGCCGACCCGGCTACCGCCACCGCCATCAAGGCTGACCCGCTCCTGGGCCAGATCCCGGCCATCAAGAACGGCTCGTTCGTTACCGACTCGGACAAATCCCTGTCGCTTGCCGTCTCCGCGTCCACGCCGCTGAGCCTGCCGTGGGCCCTGGACACGGTCCTGCCGCAGCTGGGCAAGGCCGCGGACGCAGTCAGCAAGTAACTGCTATGAAAATGAGTACGACGACGGCGGCTTCCGCAGGGCGGGCTGGCGGCACCAAGGTGCCGGGCAGCCAGCGGGGCGCTGGCCCTCGGAGCGGCCGCGCCGGTGGGGGAACCGGAGCACACGCAGCAGGCATGCGTGCCGCGTGGCTGCTGGCCGCCGTCGTTGTACTCGCAGCAGTGTGCGCCGCCTCACTGGCGATCGGCGCACGCGGGCTTCCGCTGGCCACCATCTGGGATGCCCTCACCAACTTCAACCCGGCAGACGGTAACCACGCCGTGGTCATCGCCCGGATTCCCCGCACAGTGCTTGGCCTGCTGGCAGGCGCCGCGCTGGGCCTGGCCGGGGCGTCGATGCAGGGCGTTGCCCGCAACCCCCTGGCCGATCCCGGCATCCTGGGCCTCAACGCCGGTGCGGCACTCGCAGTGGTCACCGCCATCTATGTTTTTGGAATCACTTCCCTGACCGGCTACATCTGGTTCGCGTTTTTCGGCGCCGCGGCCGCCGCCGTCGTTGTCTATGGCATTGCCTCGATGGGCCGCGACGGCGCGACGCCTGTCAAGCTCGCCCTGGCCGGCGCGGCTCTCAGCGCCGGCCTGTTCTCGCTCCTGAACGTCGTCCTGGTCTCAAGCCAGGACACCCTGGACCGGTTCCGCTTCTGGCAGGTGGGCAGCACCGGCGGACGCGACTGGTCCGTCCTCCTGCCCGCGCTGCCCTTTCTGGCCGTGGGCGCCCTGATTGTCCTGGCCGGCGGCCGCATCCTCAACAGCCTGGCCCTGGGCGACGACATTGCCCGCGGCCTCGGCCAAAACGTCGCCCTGACCCGTGGCATTACCGGACTGGGCATCGTCCTGCTGTGCGGATCCGCCACCGCGGTGGCCGGCCCCATCGGCTTTGTTGGCCTGGTGGTTCCGCATGCTGTCCGGCTGCTGACTGGTCCGGACTACCGCTGGATCCTGCCGTTCTCCATGGTCCTTGCCCCCGTCCTGCTGATTACGGCCGACATCATTGGCCGCGTGATCCTGCTTCCCGGTGAGGTTCCGGCCGGCATCATGACGGCGCTCGTGGGCGCTCCGGTCTTCGTCTGGCTCATCCGCCGCGGCAAGGGGGCCGGCCTGTGACCATCCTCAAATCCCCCGCCGAGATTGCACCTGAGGGCAGCCGCACCCGCAACCATTGGCGTGGACTGCCAGCGCGCGTGCTGACGCCGACCTTCTTCCTGGGCTCCGCCGTGGTTGTTATGTTCGCCGTGTACGTGCTCCTGGGCAGCTACACCGTCACCATCCCCGACTTCTTCAAGATCGTCACCGCCCACCTGACCGGCGGCGAAAAGATCCCCGGCGCCAGCTTCATCGTGATGGAGCACAAACTGCCACGCGCGGCCGTGGGCACGCTGATCGGGGTGGCGTTCGGCCTGGCCGGTGCGCTCTTCCAGACCATGCTGCGTAATCCGCTGGCGAGCCCGGACATCATCGGGATCAGCTACGGGGCCAGTGCGGCAGCGGTGACCGCCATCGTCATCTTCGGCGCCGGCGGAGCGGTGGTCTCCTGGGCCGCACTGGGCGGAGCCCTCGGCGTGGCGGCCATCATCTATGCGATTTCGCGCGGCTCACGTTCCGGCGGGGGCAACCGCGGCAACGCTGCCGGCAACCGCCTCATCCTGGCCGGCGTGGGCATCGCCGCCGCACTCCATGCGGTGGTCAACTTCCTGATGACCCGCGCCGACATCCGGACGGCAGCGGAGGCCCTGGTGTGGCTCAACGGTTCACTGAACTCGGCCAACTGGGAGCGGACGGGCATCCTGGCCGCCTCCCTGCTGGTCCTGGTGCCGGCCGCCATGGCCCTGTCGAGCCCGCTGCGCATCCTGGAGCTCGGGGACGACACCGCCGCCGGGCTGGGCATCAAGGTCAACGCCGCGCGGCTGGGACTTGTGCTCACCGCCGTCGGACTGGCCGCCGTCGCCACCGCTGCCGCCGGACCCGTTGCCTTCGTAGCCTTCCTCGCCGGGCCCATTGCCCGGCGCCTCGTGCGCAAAGCCAGCCTCCCGGCGTCGGCATTTACGGGCGCGCTGATTGTCCTGGCCGCCGACTTCCTGGCAGCCAATATCGCCCCGCTGGTTCTTGGCGGAACCGTCCTTCCGGTCGGCGTCATTACCGGCGCCCTCGGTGCCCCGTTCCTGCTGTGGCTTTTGGTCACGGCCAACCGAAAGGATGCCTGACATGGCCGTTTTGAGCGCGCAGGACCTCACGTTGAAATACGACCAGCGCTGCGTTGTGGAGGGGCTCAACGCGGAGATCCCAGAGGGCAAGGTGACCATGATCGTGGGCGCCAATGCCTGCGGGAAGTCCACGCTGCTCCGAGGCCTTTCCCG
Organism: Pseudarthrobacter sulfonivorans; assembly: GCF_031454915.1. GTDB lineage: Bacteria > Actinomycetota > Actinomycetes > Actinomycetales > Micrococcaceae > Arthrobacter > Arthrobacter sulfonivorans_C. Next base: position 273,009 of record NZ_JAVDRS010000008.1, read on the forward strand.
CCTCCTCAAGCCGGCGGCCGGGGTGGTGACCCTGGACGGGAAGGACATCCACTCCCGCCCCGCGCGCGAACTGGCCAGGACCCTTGGCCTCCTCCCGCAGCACCCCACCGCCCCGGACGGCATCACGGTCCGCGATCTCGTGGGCCGGGGGCGCTACCCGCACCAGGGCTTCTTCCGCAGCTGGAGCCCGGACGACGACGCCGCGGTGCAGCGCGCGCTCGAAACCACCGAAACGCTGGAGCTCGCTGACCGGAATGTGGACGAACTGTCCGGCGGCCAGCGCCAGCGCGTCTGGATCGCCATGGCTCTGGCCCAGGAAACCGACGTGCTGCTGCTGGACGAACCCACAACTTACCTGGACCTCGCGCACCAGGTGGAAGTCCTGGACCTTGTCACGGACCTGAACCGCAAGCGCGGCACCACCGTGGCCATCGTCCTGCACGACCTGAACCTGGCCGCACGCTACGCGGACCACGTCATCGCCATGAAAGCCGGCGAGATTGTTGCCCTCGGCGCCCCCAAAAAAGTTGTCACCGAACAGCTGGTCCTGGATGTCTTCGGACTCGAGTCCCGGGTCATCCCGGACCCCATTTCGGGCACCCCGCTGATCATTCCCATCGGCCGCCACCACACCACCGCCAACGAACTGGAGCTCGTTTCATGAAGACCCGCGAAACTGCCGCCGCAAAGACGATGAACACCGAGCCCATGACCCTTGCTTTCGAGGTGACGGTTTCCTCGATCCTGGAGCTGAGCCCCAACTTCCGCCGCATCACGTTCGGTGGTTACTCGCTGCGCGACTTCGGCGTTTCCGGCGACACCCTGGACCTGCGGATCAAACTGATGATCCCGTCGCTCGACGGCGATGGGCAGCAGATCCCGCTGCCCACCTTCGACATGAACGCGTCCGGCTGGTACCGGGAATGGCTCGCGATGGACCCTGCCCTGCGCGGGTCCATGCGCACTTACACCCTTCGCAGCGAACGGCTGGACGGCGTGTACCCGGAAATCGACGTCGACTTCGTGATGCACTTCGACGCCGACGGCCACGGCGGGCCTGCCGCCAACTGGGCGCAGCACGCCAAACCCGGCGACGCCCTCACCATCATCGGACCCAACAACCGTGCCGCGCAGTGCCAAACCGCCGAAACGTACGGCGGCATCGAATGGCGTCCCGGCCTTGCCCAGCGTGTCCTGCTGGCAGGCGACGAAACCGCCGTTCCCGCCATCTCCGCCATCCTCGAGAGCCTGCCGTCCTACATGAGCGGCCACGCCTTCCTCGAAGTACCCGAGGCCGGTGACTTCCTGGACCTGAAGACCGATGCCAACGTCGAGATCACCTGGCTTGCCCGCGGCGCGGCCATCGGCCGCTCACGCCCGCATGGCGAGCTGCTGCAGCAGGCCGTGCGCAAGGCGGTGCCGGTGCCCGGCTGGGTTGGCCTCAAAGCGGCCGACGGCGGGGCAGGCCCGGAACCTGAGGACGTCAACGTGGACGTGGACATCCTCTGGGAGACTCCCGCGCGGATGGAGACAGCCGCGATCGAGGCCACCAAGAACCCCGAAATGCCCGCCGGCGCCATGCCCTTCTACGCCTGGATCGCCGGCGAAGCTGCCGTCATCAAGGACATGCGCCGCTACCTCGTGCGGGATGTCGGCATCGACCGGAAACAGGTTGCGTTCATGGGCTACTGGCGTAAAGGTAAGGCCGAGGGCTAAGCCTTCCCTTTCAACGCTCTCGCAGTTCCTGTTGCTCGATGTTCACCTTGGCTTTTCTTTAGGTAGCTAGGGTGGCCGGGTGGTTGGTGATCCTTTGTTGCCTCAGAGTGGGCGGCGTGTCTTTGTTGCCCTGGGGGATTCCTTTACCGAGGGCGTGGGGGACCGGGATGAGCGGCTGCCCAACGGCGTTCGGGGCTGGGCTGACCGGGTGGCCGAGAAACTGGCGAAGGCCGAGCCGGGGTGGGAGTACGCGAACCTGGCTATCCGGAGCAAGCGTCTGCGCCACGTCGTAAGCGAACAGCTGGAGCCGGCTCTGGCCATGAGTCCAGCGCTGATCACGCTGTATGCCGGCGGCAACGACATCCTGGACATCGGCACGGACATGGCCGTCCTGATGGAGGACTACGAAAAACTCGTGGCACGGCTGGCCGGGAGCGGGGCCACTGTGGTCCTGTTTACGGGCTTCGACGTGAAGGTCTCGGCGGTGCTTGAGCTGCTGAAGAAGCGGAACACCGTCTACAACCAGCGGGTGCGGGAAATCGCCGCCAAGTACGACGCCGTCCTGGTGGACTATTGGTGCCTGGATGCCTTCCATGACCGGCGGATGTGGGACTCGGACCGGCTCCACATGTCCAAGGCGGGCCACAAATACCTCGCCGGGCAGGTGCTGGACCAGCTGGGGGTGGCGCACAAAATCCAGCCCAAGGAATGGGACCCGCCCACGCGGCTCAGCCTGCGCGAGTGGGAGCAGCGGCAGCGGCGCTGGGTCAGCGACTGGGTTCTGCCACTTTTCGGCCGCAAGATCAGAGGCATCACCCTGGGGGATACGCTGGCGCCGCGCTGGCCCGAACCCGTAAGGGTACCGCGGAAGCGCGGGCTGAAGAAGCTGATGGAGAAACGCGAAAAGGCAAAAAAGACCTAGGTGTCCAGCAGGTTTTCGTAGCCTTCTGCCACGGTGGTGGCAGTGAATTCGATAACCTCGAACTCTGCCACGCCGTTGCTGTAGAACGGGTCCCTGGCCAATGCGGCATCAAGTGTGGCCCGGTCGGCCTTGGACAACAACACGCCGCCCACCGCCGGAACCAGGCGTCCGGACGCAAGGAACACGCCGTCGTCGAACGCCTGCTTGACCCACGCCATATGCGCGGGGCGGTGGTAATCAACGATGTCTTCGGGCACCTTGTAGGTCAGCGACACAACAAACATAGGGCCAGCCTACCGGTGCCTGGATGGGCCACTTGAACCGTCAAGGACTTTGTCTCCTAGACTGGACGCATGACCGAACCGCGCTGGCTCAACGCCGACGAACGCCGTGCCTGGCTGGCGATCCTGAGTATCAACACACTGCTTCCTGCCGCCCTGGACAGCCAGCTCCACAATGCCGGCAAGGTGTCCCTGTTCGACTACAACGTCATGGCCATGCTGTCCGAGGCTGAGGGGCACTTCCTGCCCATGAGCCAGCTGGCCGCCCGCACCAGTTCCTCGCTGTCCCGTCTTTCGCATGTGGTGTCCAAGCTGGAAAAACGCGGCTGGCTGGAGAGGCGCCCGCACCCACGCGATGCGCGTGTCACCACCGCCCACCTGTCCGATGTCGGAATGGCCACTTTGGTGGAGCTCGCACCGGGGCACGTGGAGGCAGTCCGGACCAAGTTCCTGGATGCCCTGACGGACCGCGATGTCAACGATTTGGCCCGCATCGGCGAAAAAATCGTCGCCCGCCTGGACGATGACCACTGGATCCTGCGCGAGACTGACAGCCGGCCGTAAGCCGTCGCCCTGACCGGCGCCGCCTTGGTTGCTCCCGGCAACAGATGAAAGACTGACGCCATGGACTTTTCGACCCGGTATGTAGCGCTCGGCGACTCTTTCACGGAAGGGGTCGGGGATGACGATCCCAACCGCCCCAACGGGCTCCGTGGCTGGGCGGACCGCGTGGCGGAGCAGTTGGGCGCGGCAGATCCGGCCTTCGGTTACGCCAATCTGGCCATCCGCGGCAGGAAGCTCCGCCAGATCATGGCAGAGCAGGTGGACGCCGCCGTCGAACTTAACCCCACCCTGGTGACCATTTACGCAGGTGCCAATGACATTCTGCGGCCCAGGATCGACATCGATGATCTGCTGACGGAGTACGACGCCGGCATCCGCAAGCTGGCCGCGACCGGCGCCACCGTGGTGATGTTCACCGGCTTCGACGCGCGGGGCTCCAAGGTTTTCAGCACTATGCGCGGACGCACTGCCATCTACAACGAGCTGGTCCGCGGCATTGCCGGTGACCACGGGGCGCTGCTGGTGGACTACTGGCGGTTCAGCGAGTATTACGACTGGGGAATGTGGGCCAAAGACAGGATGCATATGTCCGCGGCCGGGCACGCCAACATGGCCAAGCGCGTGCTCACGGTCCTGGAACATGACCATTCGATCGACGTTCCGCCCATGACGCCCGTTCCCGAACTCGGCCGCGCTGAAGCCATCCGCGCCAACGCCCGGTGGGTCCGCGAATTCGCCGGTCCGTGGGTGGTCCGCCGCGTGACCGGCAAGTCTTCCGGAGACGGCCTGTCGCCCAAGTACGCCCAGCTCACACGCCTCTGAAGGGCCGCCGCCTTATACACCGCCCGGCGGCGGATTGGTCTTTAATTGCGTGAACTCGTAGACTTGGTAGGCGCTAAGTGCGCGGAGCGTGCGCAATTGCTCCGGTGGCCCGGTAATTTTCTCCAGGGTAGCCGGTAGTTAGGGGCTCAAGTTGCGTGACTAACCGTTCACCCTGATCACTTTGGGTCGCACTTAGACGCATGATCCTGCAGCAGATATGCGGATCATTACTTTCAATTCTTGAGGAGAAGTCATGGCAGCACACTGCCAAGTGACCGGAGCCGAGCCGGGCTTTGGGCACAGCATTTCGCACTCGCACCGTCGCAACAAGCGCCGGTTCGATCCGAACATTCAGAAGAAGCGCTACTGGGTTCCGTCCCTGCGCCGTAACGTCACGCTGCAGGTCTCTGCTCGTGGCATCAAGACCATCGACGTACGCGGCATCGACGTAGTCGTCGCCGCAATCCTGGCTCGTGGGGTGAAGCTCTAGTGGCTAAGGACAAGGACGTACGTCCGATCATCAAGCTCAAGTCGACCGCGGGCACGGGTTACACCTACGTAACCCGTAAAAACCGTCGTAACGATCCGGACCGCATGGTTCTGAAGAAGTACGACCCCAAGATCCGCCAGCACGTCGAATTCCGAGAGGAGCGCTAAACCATGGCTAAGAAGTCCAAGATTGCTCGCAACGAGCAGCGCAAGGTCATCGTTGAGCGTTACGCTGCAAAGCGCCTCGAACTGAAGAAGACCCTCGTCGACGCCAACGCTACCGACGAAGCACGCGAAGCTGCACGCCTCGGCCTGCAGAAGCTGCCCCGCAACGCGTCCCCGATCCGTCTGCGTAACCGCGACATCATCGACGGCCGTCCCCGCGGTACCTTCCAGAAGTTCGGTATCTCCCGTGTTCGCTTCCGCGACATGGCTCACCGCGGTGAGCTCCCGGGCATCACCAAGTCTTCCTGGTAATCCAGCACCGCTGATTCCAGCTGCTTGAGAAGGGCCGGCAACCGTTTGGTTGCCGGCCCTTCTGCGTTTAAGCCCCCGGGCTTCATGTGGCGCCGGTTTCATGCGGCGCCGGCGACCGGGCTTGTCGAAATCCGCGGACGTTCACGGTTGTGCTGCAGCGCACAGGATCCGAGCACGACGTCGGCGCGAGACTTTGGCTGTTCGGCGGGCGTTGGGGCCCGGATTGGCGGGGCTACAGACCCCTTGGCGGGATGATTTGCGGTTGGGCGCCGGCGGGTGTATTGTTTTCTAAGTCGCCGCAGGGAGACAGCGTAAAGCTGGTAACCGCGGGCGGCCAAAACCCCCAAATTCAAGACCATATTCTGGTAGTTCTTTAGAGCGCTTCAGGATGGGTTGAGAATGAGTTTCTCGCTGATGCGGATCCTGAAAGATGGATTTGCATCGGAGCGAGAAACCGGGTAAGTTTGAAAAGTTGCTCCGGAGCGATCCATGACGGAATGTTGTTGTGGTGGTGCCGGGTGTGTCTGTTGTTTGAGAACTCAATAGTGTGCC
>NZ_JAVDRS010000009.1:0-222063 GCF_031454915.1 Pseudarthrobacter sulfonivorans
CGCACTGCACGGTCACGGACTTCGGGCGGAAACTGCTTGGGCATAATCACTATCTTTCTCACAGAAGATAGCGGCATCAAACCCGGGACGGTTCAGCCTGCGAGGTCGCGGGCCGGGCCTGGGTCACACTCTCCAGAGACTATCCGGTGAACTTAGCTACAGGATGACAACCAGGCTGATCTCTGCAACAAGAACTTTAAAGCTTGTAAAAGAAGAACTTTTTCGACACCGCCGCCCGTAACCTATGGCCCCGCCTAGGCGTGGACCAGCAGACCGGGGAACGGGACATAGAGGTGTGAAGTTGCTTTATTCGTTCTAGTCAGTCGGTGAGACGTCTCGTTTGTCCAGCGTTTCAGGACAGCCGGCAGCAACCGACAACTGACATGTCTGCCGGTGCGGGCCGCGTTCTTCAGCATTGAAGGATCGGCTGAGGGGCTGCGAGGGCACGATGCGCACGCAGGCGACCCCTCCACGCCGGTAAGGTGACCGACCCGCATTGGCCTCACGCATCGATCGACCTGGCCATGGTCATCGGACTCCTGACGAGCCTCCCCACATCATTGCGCGCCCCCTGGAACGCGCCGACTTCGAGCGCATCGTCGACGAGGTACTAGTCCCGCTGTGGGCGAGCCGCGGCTACCCGTGCTAGATTTCGCCTCAAGCCACTTGACCCGGGGCCGACAAATAGCGCTACGGACAAGCCGCCATTTAGCGTCGCGGTTCACAGGGTAGGAGAGCCCGGCCCCTGCAACTCGGAAAGGCGTCTCACCGGAGACCCGTTTCAAGGGGGGTATGGAGGGCTTTCAAGCGAGGATGCCAAATCCCACGTGGACGCCGCTGCTGGCTGTAGCAGTGGAAGAAACGCAACGGTCTCACCAACTTGATCGGTTAGGCGTGCGGTTGCTTCAACAGTGCCCGCTTAGGGTCAAACCGCGGGTGTGGACATTGTCAACAATTTCAGCCTCAAATTGGGTAGTACAGCCTCGGGACTGCTCTGGATTCCGCACGTTTCCGCGGGAGCACAGTGTTTGCAAGGGCTGGAATGCAGTTCGAGTCCAACTCGGGCACGTTTTCCCACGTCAGAGGCGGTTTTAAGCTTCTGTTGTGTGTACATTTACCCTCCAGCGGCCCTCTGAGGCCGGCTGCGGAGTGTGCTTGGCGCCGCGCGCGCCGATGTAATTGTGTGGGTGGCGGTTTAGAGCCCTGGATGGGGGGCCTCCGCCTGCTGGGATCTGGCGTGTTACTGGCTCCTTTCTGATTCTCCGGCAACTGTGGTTGGTTCTTCACCTATTCATGCTGTGATGTTGTGTCGACGACATGAGCTGGGCGAGGTTTTTTGAGTATTTTTCGCCCAGTTTGGCTCCTTCTTGGCCAATGGGTGCCGGAGTGTGGCCCGGTTCTCTTGCCAAAGGGGGTTGCACGTCCTGAAAAGGCTGTTCGGCTTGCATCTGGTCCCTTCCTGCGAGCATTTTGGTCGAAACCAGTTCATGCAGCGAGGCGGTGCGGGCGACATGACGTGCGGGGAAGCCGGCGTCCATCGTCGCTTCGCTCCTCGTCCGTTTCCGGTGACATCTCTTCGTGCTCCCGGGCGTGGTTTCTGACATGACCTGTGGGGGAGACCGGGTGCTGCCGCCCGTCGTGGCGCCGGCGAGGGCCGGCCGTCCCCCAAAAAGGCCATCAGAGACAACTCCCCACTTTGGCTTCAACGCGAATACCGGCCTTTCGTCAGCTGAGCTGGGGGAGGCCCAAATGGTATCCGCCGTGTATCCGAAGGGCTTTGATGGGCCGGGGCGGCTGACTGGGTATGCCCGCCAAAGGGCTGTGGGGTGGTATCCAGGGTGGGGAGTGCGCTGGGATGCAAGCCCGATGGGCCGCCAGCCTACAGCGGCGTGCATAGGTGCCCATGGCGTTTCGTCTGCGGACGGGGAGATAGGCCTTGGAGCCTTTGCGGGATTGAGGCCTGATGGCGGGTATCAGCAACGAACCACCGATTGCACGTAGGCGGGTAGGGAATGGTTTTCGCCGGGATACATCCTTTTCAACGCGGAGTAGCGTATTGATTCAGAGTGGGCTGCTTCTAGTTCTGGCACGCCGGTGGGATCGAGGCCTACTCCGGTCGGACGGCCGCTCGACGCCGTCGGTGACTCATGGACGGAGATGGCGGAATGACCCGAAACGTAGATGTCTCAGGAGCATGGCAAATCAAGCAGGAAAATGGCTTCCTTGTTGACCTGGTTCTGCATCAGAACGAGGACGGCGTACTTGACGGAACCGCGACGCACTCAGGCGAACGGGTTCGGAGTACGAGCGTAGACGGCACTGCCCGGGGGGAGAAAGTCGAGCTGGTGATCCAGTGGAACAACAACACGCGCGGCAGGTACACGAGTGAGGACCATCTCGTGGGCGGCCACTTCACGGGCCCCGACCAAGGGATCCTTAAAGGAAAAGCCTTAGATGAAGTAAATCCGCACGTGACAACCAACTGGGAGAGCCTGCGGTCGTTCTCGCGCGTGAACTGAACTTCGCCCTGACCTAAGCCGTGCGTCTCTTTGGAGACGCTTCGGCATGATCCGCCGGGGTGGCAGAGCCCCTGCTGAATAGATTCGAGGAGAAATGGCGGCGCCAGTTCGCTGACGCCGCCATCTTCTAGTGGGTATTAGGGCATCGAGATGATCGGAGTGGATCTCCAGCTACTCCAAACCGGAATACCAAACGGAGGGTCCTCCTGGTGTCGGGCTTGGTGGAAGACTTCTTCCGGTCCCACTTCGGTGTTGATGGTGGGGAGCACGTTGTGAAGCTTGAGGGTCTTGTTGGCTCCTACGTGAACTGTCTTGGACGAATTCTTTATCAGCTGATTTGGTGCGGGGAAGTCAACCTCCCAGACCCGGTGCTGGACTGTCACGAACCGATCCTTCAGGCAGGTCACCTTTACGGGAGAATCGGTGAGCTTTTTGCCGTGCACGCCAACGCCGACAAAGATCGGGCGCAAAGGCGTAACGCTGCAGGCAAATATGTGCGGGGCTGCGGCTTGGGCCGGGGTTGCCAAAGCGACGGGCGCAGCTGTGAGGGCAAGTGAGGCTGCGACAAGCAAGGCATTCTTCTTGACCGGGATTGTGGCTCCAAACATTTTCGTCTCCTGAGTAGGGGTCCGGCCGGAGAATAATTGCCCCTGCATGCGCAGTTGCGACAATGGCGGTGCGGGAAAACTTGGAACTGACAAACCTCTGGAGGCCGGGGACGGTTCCGGATCAGATTTGACCCGATATGTTCATGTTCCGGTCAGGATAGGCGTCTGCGCCTCCGTGCTAACACGGTTACTGCAGAATCCGGCGAATGAGGTTATCGTCGCCCTCTTTCGAAGCGGACTCAGAGTGCAGGTGGTTCTTGGCGATCGTCGCGAGTAGGACATTCTTGCAAGTGCCGAAGAGGGCCTCGCTGTTGTTGTCGCGGTTGGTGTTGGTGAAGTTTGCGAGGACGGCCGCCGTCGCGTCCTTGTCGCTGCTGAGGCAGCCGCCGACTTTTCGTGCGTACATGTGGGCGTGATCGGGTGTGGTGGGCAGGTCCAGCCGGAGGGTTGCGCCCATCCGGTTGTTTTGGAGCGAGATGCAGACGAGGCTTTCGTGGGGCCAGTAGCCGAGGCTGTGGCCGATGAGGCTGACGAGGTCGGTCCACACTTAAATGTTCCTTGTTCCTTGTTCCTTGTTGCTGTTGTCTGCAGTCATCACTGTCGCGTCCCTCGGCTAACGTTCACTCATCGCATACGAGAGGTCTGAAGGACATGGAGGTGATCCGCAAGCGCAGCATGTAGGGTGACTCCCGACATGAGAGTTCAGTCGCTACATTCGGCCGGGTGTTTTTTAGTTGGTCACGGCCGTGTTATCCCCGTGACGGCAGGAATGAAAAACGGGAGTGGTCCCAGCATCGCCAGCCCCTAGCCTGAATTCGGGAGCTTTGGCAGTTCACGTGATCTTCGCATGCCGAAGGCGACCAGTCTGCCAGTAAGAACCCATATGTCGTGCGGGAAAACGCGAACCTAGTGGAGAGGGTTGCGTTTCATTCAGGGAGAAGCTGTCGATCGGTGGTGCTGGTTTCGCGCCATTGAGGTCACGGGGTTCGTAGCGGCGAGTGCAACCGTAACGAGTGGCTGCGGGGTGGGTTTAGTTTTAGCCTTCCTTCAGCGGGGTATCAGCAGGCTGATTTGTGTCCTGATGTCCTGTACCAGTGACTCGATATCCAACCCAGCGTTCAGACTTGCCGCCATGCTGACGAACATGATCGCCGAGACAATGCGCGCTGTGGTCGCGGCGTCACCCATACCGGCATGTTGTTCCCGGTCCAGTATGGCGGCGATGGCTTCCTCGGTTTGCCCAACGATCGATAGGGCAGCGTGATGGTGCGGTTCAGTAGGGTCTCCGAAGACCATTTCCCGTAGGTAGAAGCGTCCGTTGTCGATTTGGGTTCGGTTGCACTCCACGATCGGTCTCACGATGGACATCACCGCGTCCAGGGCATCCATAATGGTTTCAGCATGTGCTCGGCCGCGTTCGAGGGCTTCGGCGTAGTTGGTGTTCTGGACGAGGAGGAGGAGTTCTCCTTTGGTTTTGGCGTACAGAAAGAGGGTTCCGGTGCCGATGTCTGCTCTGTCGGCGATCTGCTGGGTGGTGACGTCCTCGACCCCGTATTTGGCGAACAGTTCAGTGGCTGCGGCGGTAATGCGGTCCAGCTTTTCCTGCTTGTTCCGCTCGCGCCGTCCGAGCGGCTGAGATGTGACAGGCATGTGGGTTCCTCGGGGCATGAAATGACTGGACTCAGTAATGAGTATATCGAAGCTATGGGGTCAGGGGGCCTAACTGGCGTCCCTACTCTTCGTAGTGGGGGAGTATCCGGCCGTGCTTGACGTACGTCAATGCTGCTTCAACCTCATAGGCGTGGATGGCGGAGACAACGGGGGCCAGCTGATGGGAGGGTGGGGACGGCAGGACTGCCGAAGAAGGCATCGCGGGCTGCGGGGTCGGCGAATCCCAGGATGATCGATGCGTGGAATCTGTGGTCCGCCGGGTTGTCGTGGGCTACATGGGGAGTGTCCCACATCTTCCGGATCCTTCAGCACCCCGGTGATGACCAGGGCGGGCACAAGTCTCTTCGTGACGGTCCGCCGGAACGTGCCTGGGCGAACACCGTGGCGGCGGCGGAGGTAGATGATCGCTCGAGCCCCGACGGTCTCTGCCGGGGAGGCTACGTCAAACCAGCGTGCGGTGTTGGGCGGGCCGGCGTAGAGAAGGGTGCGGCGGAACACGTTGATCTCGTCTTTGTAGGCCAAGGCGGTCTGCTTGCGCCCTTTGAGCGGCGAAAGCGCTGATTGGAAGGTGACTTCGGCGATGCCGTCGATCTTCCGATCTACGGGGATGGTGGTCTCCACCCCTGTGGTTGCCGGCCACAGGCCGGGGTTGTGTTCTGCGAGGTGAATTTGCCGGTATTCCTCCAGCCCTGGTGTGGCGGAGATGATGCCCGAGTGCGGGCCCTTCCAATAGTCCATCCCGGATTGGCGGGGCTGCCCGTTGCGTACCCAGAGCAGGACCGAGGAGGTGAAGTGCTTCGTAGCCTGCGGTTGGGTTGTTGCCGGTGGGGTGCCCATGGCGGTCTTCTTTCGCAGCGTAGTGGTCAGGGGGCGAGAAAGTCGACGACGGCGGGTGCGAACGTTGCGTGGTACTGGAAGATACCACCGTGGCCGGAGTCGGGGTAGATGATCAGTTCGGATCCCTTGATGCGTCGGTGCAGGTCCTCGGAGAGCTCGGAGGGCACCATGCGGTCGTTGTCGCCGTTGGCGATCAGGGTGGGTTGAGTGAGGATGGAAAGGTCGGACGGGGCCGAGCGGCCGTACTTCTTAATTGCTTTCAGTTGCGTCCGGAATGCGCGGGTGCTGATTGACTTGTCACGGTTCTCCGTCCGTTCCTGAAGGCGTTTGATGAAGGCTTTCGCAGCGGGTTTGCCGGTGGTGTTGCGGTTGAAGAACAGGAATTCCTTGGGGTCGGACCTGGTTAGGGTTGCCCGGAGGATGTCCCCGTAGGTGGTGCCGACAACCTTGTCGATGTCTTTGCCTCCTCGTGGACCGGTTCCGGTGAGTACGAGCTTTCGGACGAGTTCGGGATGTTTGACGACCAGGTCCTGGGCCACCATTCCGCCCAATGAAAAGGAGAAAACATCTATCTTTTCGAACCCTAGGGCCTTGATGAAGGTGTAGGCGTCGTCGGCCATTGCTTCGATGCTGTTGGGCACTTATCCTGTGGAAGCGCCTACTCCCGGCTGATCGAAGGTGATCACGTGGCGGTTCTTGGCGATGGGGTCGATGATGCGGGGGTCCCAGTTATCAAGGGTGGCAGCGAGGTGCACGAAGAACACGACGGGGATGCCGCCTTTCGGGCCAAGCTCGCGATATGCGTATCTGACACCTCCGGCGGTGACAGTTCTGGCAGGGGCCTTTGAGTATGAGGTGACTACTGTTTCCTCTGGAGTGTCGGTGTTGCCCATGATGGTTGGTCTCCTGGACTCTCTGGGTGAATGTGGCTGGCGCCGGGTCAGTTGTTGACGGTGAGTACTGCTTTGCCCCGGAATCCGCCTGCGGCCAGGGATTGCAACGCTTCTGGAGCCTCGACGAAGGTAAAGACCTTCCCCACAATGGGACGCAGTATGCCGGCGTCCACCAGTGCGCTGATCTGACGTAATTGGTCGCCGCTGGCGCGCATGAAGAGGAACTCATAGCTGACGCCGAGTTTCCTGGCTTTCTTCCGAATCTTGCTGCTGAGCCCGGTGATTGCCAGACGCAGTATGGGGTTGAGGCCGGCGGTGCGGGCGAAGGCCGGATCGGGCGGTCCTGCGATCCCAATCACCTTGCCACCTGGCTTGAGGATTCGCAGTGATTTCTGCAGGTTCTCCCCTCCGAGGCTGTCCAGTACCAGGTCGTATCCGCTCAGGAGCTGTTCGAAGTCCTGGGCGCGGTAGTCGATAACGACGTCGGCGCCGAGGCCGCGTACGAATCCGGCGTTGGAGCTGCTGGCGGTGGTTGCAACGGTCGCGCCGAGATGTTTGGCGAGCTGGATTGCGATGGAACCGACCCCGCCGGCGCCGGCATGAATGAGAACTTTTTGCCCGGGGCGTACGTTGCCCTGCTCCACGAGGGCCTGCCATGCCGTAAGAGCCACGAGGGGCAGCGAGCCGGCCTCTTCCATGCTGGCCGATAACGGCTTGAGCGCGAGGTCTTCCTCCGCGATGGCAATGCGTTCAGCGAATGTTCCGATGCGGTCCTGGTGGGGACGTGCGTAGACCTCATCACCGGGCTTGAACCCTGTTACTTTTTCCCCGACGCTCAGCACGGTGCCGGCTACGTCGTTGCCGAGGACCAGCTGAAGCTTGTAGGGAAGGATCTGCTTGAACTCGCCCAAGCGGATCTTTTCGTCCAGCTGGTTCAGGCCGGCCGCGTGAACCTGTACCAGCACGTCCCGTTCGCCGACGGCAGGCTCTGCCACCTCCGCTTCGCGCAGCGGTTCCCTGTACTTGGTGATAACGAATGCCCGCATGCGGCGATGCTCCTTCTGATTAAAATGACTTAACTCAATTATGATTCCACTCAGTTAAAAGTCAAGCACTAATAAAAACGCGCCGTGGTGATGGGTTCGACCCATCACCACGGCGCGGCTGCTGATATTAAGACTTGCTGGACGCAAGCTGGGGGTAGAGTGCCTCGATGGGGGCGCTGAGTCCGGCCTTGAGCTGCACGGACGTCTCGTCGGCGAGAACTTCGTACTCGCCGGCCTCCACGGCATCCAGCACCTTGGTAACCAGCTCGGCCGGGTCCATCTTGGGGTCGGTGGCGTGTGCAGCCATCGCTGTGTCGACGTAGCCCACGTGGACGCCCACCACGTGGACGCCGTCGGGGGCGAGTTCAAGGCGCAGCGAATTGGTGGCCGACCAGAGGGCGGCCTTCGTGGCACTGTAGATGCCGCCGACGGCGTACCAGCTCATGGCGGAGTGGATGTCGATGATCGCGGATTCGTTCCTGGCTGACAGGACCGGAGCGAACGCGCGGGCGAGGAAGAGCGGGCCGAGGAAGTTTGTCTCCACGTTGGTCCGGATTTCCTCGTCGGTGTGGCTAAGGATGCCTGGGGTTGCCACGGACGCTCCAGCGTTGTTAATCAGGACTGTGACATCGCCGGCTGCCGCGACTGCGGCCCGGATTGACGCCGGATCTGTGATGTCGAGGGTCAGTGGGACGATCCGTGCGTCCTCCCAGGTGCGGGGGGCGCGTGCGGAGGCGTAGACCTTGCTCGCACCGCGTGCGAGGGCGGCGTGGACGAAGTGGGTTCCGATGCCGCCGTTTGCGCCGGTAACGAGGACGACTGCTCCATTGAGTGATTGCATTTCACGAACTTCCTTGTGTGGATTTCCATCAGCACCGGTCGGCCTGGATGGGCTTTGGATGGTGTGGGATCAGACGTGGGCAAGGGCTGGATAGTCGGTGTATCCGGTGGCCCCGCCGCCGTAGAGGGTGGTGGGATCCACCGCGTTCAAGGGGGCATTCAGGCGCAGGCGTTCAACGATGTCTGGATTCGCCAGTGCGAAACGGCCCAGCGGGGCGACGTCGGCAAGGCCGGCCGCGACGTCGTCGCAATCTGCTCGCGGTTACGTCCGTAGCGGACCACGAGCACCGCCGTCGGCCATATATCCCTGAGGGAGCGGAGCAGTTCGTCGTCGCCACCATGGTGAAGGTGCAGGTACGCCAGGTTCAGGGATGCGAGCTCGCCGACCAGGTGCCGGTACTGGGCGCGCACGCTTTCGGTGTCGCCTTCGTTGATGCCACCTAATGGCATGGCGGGGGAGAGGCGGATGCCCACCCTGTCTGCCCCGATTTCATCGGCGAGGGCCTGTGCGACGTCGATCACGAACCGTGACCGGTTTTCTATTGATCCGCCGTATGCGTCCGTGCGGTGGTTCGCGTTGGGTGAGAGGAATTGGTGCAGGAGGTAACCGTTCGCCCCGTGGATTTCCACTCCGTCGGCGCCGGCTGCGATGGCCGACGCCGCCGCGTGGCGGAAGTCATCAATGGTGGTCTGGATGTCCTCTGTGCTCAGCGCCCTGGGTGTCGGCGTTTTTTGGGTTCCGGTCGGCGTGAAAATGTCCTGCTCGGCGGAAATGGCCGACGGCGCCACGGGCTGGCGGTGGTGGGGCGTGTTGTCCGGGTGGGACATGCGTCCCGCATGCATGAGCTGGATGAACATGGCCCCGCCCTCGGTATGAACTGCTTCGGTGACGTTTCGCCAGCCGGCCACGTGCCCGGGAGTGTAAATCCCTGGCGTGTTGGCGTAGCCCTGGCCGTCTGGCGACGGCTGTGTCCCTTCGGTAATGATCAATCCCAGGGAGGCGCGCTGCCTGTAGTACTCGGCCACGAGGTCGCCCGGCGTGCCATCCGGGTTGGAACGGTTCCGTGTCATGGGTGCCAGTGCCAGCCGATGGGACAGGTCCAGGCGGCCAAGAGTCAGAGGTTGCCACAGTGAGGTAAGGGTCATGGGTTGGTCCTTTTTGCGTCCGTGTGTCAGAGCATCACCCCCGCCCAGCCGATGGCTCGACTGTCGTTGATGACTAGACTCATAACTGAGCACGCTCAAGATATATTCCCACGAGAATCAAGAGGGCGAAGAGCGAACGAAAACTCCGCGTCAGCTACCTGGAATTCAGGTCAGCAGCCACAGGACTTGCGGACGATGAGTTCGGTGGTGAGGAGTTCTATCCCGCCAGCCGGCTCCTCCGGTGAGAGGGCGGCGGCGAGTACCCGCTCCGCGATCCGGTCGAGTGGCTGACGCACCGTGGTCAGCTGGGGCCAGCTGAACTCCGACTCGGATAGCCGAACCGGACCTAAGCCGCTGCATGACACATGCCGAGGCGCTCCTGAGAGGCACAGGTGCAGTCACTGCAACAGAAACAATGCCGCCGGACGTCCCGGAACCTCAGATAGGCACTGCCAACCACGGACAAGGGGAACGTCCACCGAAGCCAGGGTGCCACGCAGAAAGGGTATACGCGGCGCCGTCCGGGCGCGTGTTCAACTGACGGCACCCAGTGGCCTGCGCTGGGGAACAGCAAGCCCTTCCGTCCCGCGGTTCCGTTCGCCGGCCCCTTACGGACCCGGAGGAACTTTCCGCTCCTCGGCGGCCCTTCCCAACGGGGAGAAACTTGTTCAGCCTGTGCTGTGGCCCAGGGCTGCCAGTTCTGATTCGAGTTGCTGCGCCAGCGACCGGAGCCGCCGGACGCCTTCCTGAGAGATAGACGTCGGCTGCGACGTCACTTGTGCGTCGACGTCGAAGACGGTGTTGGGGCTGTGCCAGACATTGAACCACTCAAGGCCGTGGCCGAGCGCGTCACGGGTCACCCCTTGAAGCAGGAGCAGGGGTTCACGGGTACTGGTATGAAGCTTGTGAGCCAGGTCGGCATCTGCGGCCACGGCCTGGACCTGTCTGGGTCCGCCGGCCGGATGGTAGCCGTGCTCCCGCATGAGGCCGAGCAGTGAAGCGTTTTCCAGCAGCTCCTTGGTGAAGTGCGGAAAGAGGTCCCGGGGCACCCAAGTCCTCATGAACGCTACCGGGACCTCTTCGAGGTAGCGGATCCGTTCAATCTTCCACGTATTCGTGGTGTTCAGCGCCTCTACCGCCGATTCCGGCGGGGCTGCGTGTTCGACGGCGATGACATGGGTTCGCAGGCGCTGGCCGTGCGCGGCGGCCTGTTCGTCCAGCCCGCCGGCGCGCTGGAGATGCCGGCGGAGGACCGGTGCGGCGGCCACGACGCTGCCCCGGCCACGCTGGCGACGGATCAGCCCAAGGTCTGACAGTCCGGACAACGCTTGGCGGACCACGCTGCGGGAGACACCGAACTGTTTTTGGAGTTCCTCTTCGGTCGGAAGGGGAGAGCCGGGGAGTAGCGGCCGTTCCAGTATCTGCCGGTGCAGGATGTCCCGGATCTGCGCGTGAAGGGGCGGACCCTCCTCCCGGTTCAGGCCGTTAGCCCGCTCCCGGGGCTCGGCCCCGGCTGGTTGCACACTCACACTGACTCCTTTGCCGCTCGAGCACATCATAGCTCGGCTTTGCTGCATCTCCTGCTTGACGGGTGATCCAAACCACAGGTAATGTACGTACTAATTGTACGGACTTGCTCCGTCGACTGGAACATACAATGACGTAGAAAGGTCGAGTAAATGACGCAGATGCACTTGAGGACCGGGCGCTCACGCCTACCGATGTTTGCCTTCCTCCAAAAGGTCCCCGCAGGCATGATGCTGATCCCGCTCATGCTGGGTGTACTGATGAACACCTTCGCGCCCGAGGCCCTGAAAATCGGCGGCTTCACCACGGCGCTGTTCAAGGAGGGGGCCCTGACACTGATCGCGGTGCTGATCCTCGCCACCGGCGCCCAGATCACTGGAAGCCACAGCGGCAAGGCCGCCGCCTCAACTACGACGGTGGTCCTGGTCTGCAAGACCCTGATCCCTGCCACAATCGCGGTGATCCTGGGCCTGGTGGTCGGCATCGAAGGCATCGCGGGGGTATCGATCCTGGCGATGCTGGCAATCTTCGGAAACAGCAACGGCGCCCTGTGGCTGGCGTTCGCCGGCCAGTACGGCGACGAGCGGGACACGGGCGCTTACGTCGCCAGCGCCTTTGATGACGGACCGTTCCTGGCCCTGATCTTCCTGGGCGCATCAGGGCTGGGCGATATCCCGGTGCTGGCCTTTGCCGCGGCACTGATTCCGTTCATCATCGGCCTGATCATCGGCGCCGTGGACCGGGAGTGGACGAAGGCCCTGGACCACGTGCCGAACATCGTGATTCCGTTCATGTCCTTCGCTGTCGGCACCGGCATCAATCTGAAGACCGTGCTGACCGGCGGATTCGCCGGCATCTTCCTCGGCCTGATCGTCGTCATCTTCACCGGGGGCCTGACCTACCTCGGGTACCGGTTCATCCTCAAGCGCGGCTCCAAGAGCGGCATAGGGTTCGCCGCCGGCACAACAGCCGGCAACGCCGTCGCCGTCCCCGCAGTAGTCGCCGTCGCCGACCCGCGATTCGAACCCTTCGTCGCCTCCGCCTCAGCCCAGGCCGCCACAGCAGTCCTCGTGACAGCGCTCCTCGCCCCGATCGTCGCCTCCTGGGCCCTGAAGCGGGCCGGAGGCCTCCAGCCGGCAGATCCGGTCCCCACCGCAGTCTGAACCAACCCCTTACATCCCCTTCATGGACGGAGAAACCATGCGCGACCCGCGCTCGGTGCGATGCACCTACTACCTAGAGTCCGAAATTGACCCTGCAAAAGCCGCAGCCATCATGGCGGGCGAGCAGTCCAGCGGCACCTTCCTGCCGGTCCCCGGCGAATCCGCACGCATCCGTGAGCGGCACGCCGCACGCATCTCGGACGTCCAGGAACTCGGCTTTTGCCGGCCCTCCCTGCCCTCACGATCGACTCCGGAAAAGGTCCGGGCCGCCCTTGTCACCGTCGATTTCCCCATGGAGAACGTCGGCACGGACCTGGCCACCCTGCAGACCGCCATTGCCGGCAACCTCTTCGAACTGGGCGACCTCTACGCCTGCCGCCTGGAGGACATAGCCCTGCCCGATGACTTCGTCGCCGCCCACCCCGGCCCGGCCTTCGGGATTGAGGGGACGCGAAAGCTCATCAGCGACGTTCAGGGCGTCATGGTCGGCACCATCGTCAAGCCCAACGTCGGACTCTCGGAAGAGGAATTCCGGATCGTGGTCCGGGACCTGGCGATGGCTTCCATCGACCTGATCAAAGACGACGAACTGATGACCGACCCCGCGTACCTGCCGTTGGAGCGGCGGGTCGCGGTCGCTACCGAAGAAATCCGTGCCGCTGAGCAGGTCACCGGCCACTCCACCATGTACGCCTTCAACATCACCGGTGACCTCGCCGGACTGCAGAAACGCCACGACCTGGTCGTTGATGCCGGCGGCACGTGCGTGATGCTGAACATCCCGGTCATGGGCCTGCCCGCCCTGGCCCTGCTGCGCAGCTTCGCCGAGGTACCGATCCACGGCCACCGGGCAGGCCTCGCGGCCTCCATGCGGTCCAAGGCCCTGGGCATGGATTACCGGGTCTGGCAGCAGATGGCCCGCCTCGCCGGTGCCGACCACCTGCACGCCAGCGGGCTTGGCAGCAAGTTCTACGAACTGGACGAAGAGGTCGCCGCGAACATCCGCAGCCTGCTCGAACCCCTCGGACAGACCATCGCCCCGCTGCCCGTCCTGTCCTCCGGGCAGAACGTCACCACCCCCGGGCCGACCTTCGACGCCGTTGGCTCCACCGACCTGATGATGCTCGCCGGCGGCGGGGTCGCGGCCCACCCGGACGGTCCCGGCGCCGGGGTGCGCAGCCTGCGCCAGGCCTGGGAAGCGGCCGTGGCCGGCGTGCCCCTCCAGTCGGCAGCGGACAAGCAGTCCCAAACCGGGGACGACGCACTCCTGCACGCAGTTCAAACCTTCGGAAAAGGTGCCTGACATGGCCGCTTTCGGTTTCGTCGCGGACGACCTCACCGGAGCCGCCGACGTCCTGGCCCAGTCACACCGCTACGGCCTGGAAGCAGCCCTGGTCATTGGCGACGCGCCCCTGCCCGCCGATGCTGACGTCGTCGGAATCGCCGGACCCTCCAGGTCCCTGGCCGGGGAAGCATTCGACAACCTGGTACGCAGGGATCTGGCCGGTATCGCACCACTGAACCTGGAGGTGCTGCTCTACAAGGTCTGCTCCACCTTCGACAGCTCTACCACCGTCGGCAGCATCGGCCGCGGCATCCAGCTGCTCCATGAGCAGTTCCCCCTCCACGGCCCAATCCCCGTCGTCCCGGCCCAGCCAGGGTTCGGCCGCTACACCGCCTTCAGCAACCACTATGCGACCTACGCCGGCCAGACCTACCGGTTGGACCGCCACCCCGTCATGTCCCGGCACCCGTCCACCCCCATGGCCGAGGCCGACTTGCGCCAGGTTGTGGCTGAACAGCTCGGCACCGGGGAAGTTCCTGGTGCCATCCACCTGCCCGCCTTCGAGGACGGCACCTTCAAGGACGCCTGGGCCGAGCGCCGGCGGGAGCCCGGCGCGCAGGCCTTCGTCGTGGACGCCGTGGACGAACGGCACATGGACGCCGTTGCCGAAGCACTGACACGGGAAGAGCACGGCCACGGGCCCTCGATCGTCGTAGGATCAGGTGGCATTATGGCAGCACTGGCGCGATCCATCTCGTCGGATCAGACTCCGCGCGTATCTGGACCGCAGCAGCCCTCAGGACCCGTGCTGGCCATCAGCGCCTCTGCTTCCAGCACCACAGCAGAGCAGATCAACGACGCCATCTCCCAGGGCTGGGAGGACGTGCCCGTATCCGCCGAGCTGCTGCAAGGGCACGACGCCGCGGCCGTAACCGCCCTGGACCGGCGCGTTTCAGCAGCCCTTCAGAAGGGCCGGAACGTCATCGTCCACACCACCCGCGGTCCCGGGGATCCCCGCTATGGAGCCGCCAAACCAGCTGATGCCGGCTACGTCGGCGCACTGATCGGAGGCATCGCCGCCCGCATGGCCACAGCCGGCCTCACCCGGGACATCGCCGTGTGCGGCGGAGACACCTCCAGCCACGCACTCATCGCCATGGGCGTACGCCAGCTCCGGGTCTCGGACCAGTTCGTCACTGCAGGGCCAATCCTGCAAGCCGACGGCGGCTCCGCCGTCGCCGGATGCCGTTTGCTGCTCAAGGGCGGGCAGGTCGGCCCCACCAACATCCTGCGCCGATTCGCAGGCCAACTCCCCGACTGATAACCATCCAGGCATTCCCCACGCACCACCAGAACCAATGAAAGGCGGCCCCCATGCGGGCAGTAGTCAAAAACGCGGCCGAGCGAGGCGTTAAGTACGTCACCGACGCCGGCGACCCCAAAGCAACAGAAGGCACAGTCGTCATCGAAGTCGGCGCTGCGTCCCTGTGCGGCACCGACCGGGAACTGTATGAATGGACCCCCTCCGCGCAGGCCTTCAACCTCAACCTCCCCGTCATCCTGGGCCACGAAGGCGCAGGCACCGTCGTCGAAGTCGGCGCAGGTGTCACCGGGCTGAGTGTCGGTGACCAGGTAGCACTTGAAAGCCACCTCACCTGCGGGCAATGCTTCCCCTGCCGCACAGGCGACGCCCACACCTGCGAACGCACCGGCATCCTCGGCATGCACATCGACGGCGTCTTCGCCCAATACGCAGCGGTCCCCCAGGACATCTGCGTCAAACTTCCCACAGGACTGTCCCTGGAATCCGGCGCCCTGCTCGAAGCCGCAGGCGTCGCCGTCCACGCCATCCAGCGCGCCAACTACTCGGTCGCAGGACGCGCCGTGCTCGTCAGCGGCGCAGGACCCGTCGGCCTCGTCGTCGTGAACCTTGCACTGCTCATGGGCGCCTCCCATGTCATCGCCGTCGACCCCAACCCGTACCGGCGCGCCCAGGCCGAAAGGCTTGGCGCCATCGCAATGCACCCCAATGACGGCATCATCGAACGCTGCCGCGAACTGACCGGCCGCCGCGGCGGCTTCGACGTCGCGTTCGAATGCTCCGGTGCACCCGGCACCCTGGCAACACTCTTCGAAGCCGTCCGCCGCGAAGCCACCGTCATCACCGTCGGACACCCCGGCCGCCCGGCCGAAGTCGACATCGCAGCCCACATCAACAAAAAAGGCATCACCCTGCGCGGCATCTTCGGCCGCCGGCTCTGGGAAACCTGGGAACAAAGCCTGCTGCTTCTCGACTCCGGAAAACTGGAACTCGACTGGCTCATCACGCACCGTATGAAACTCAGCCAAATCGACGAAGCGGTAGAACTCCTCACCGGCGACGCCTGCAAAGTCCTGCTGATCCCGGACCTCGGCTGATCCGAGCCCAACTGCGGAACTGCCTCGGCAGAATTGCGCACCTAAGGCAGAACCAAGGTGACCAAGCGGGGGTGTGCATTTGTGATGCATACCCCCGCTTTTCTCTCCAAATCCAAATGCCGCTTTTAACGACCACATCTTTTGCCAATGCTGCCAACGCCACTCAAGCGATCACAGGGAATGCTGAAAGCTTCAAATTGGAAGGAACCACATGAACGGGGACACTCAAACGGCAAGCTTCGTGAGGCTCGCTACCAAGGCCCGCCCCCTTGACTATCACAATTGGGTCCACCTAAACCCGGGCCACCGAGTTATCGTCAAAAAGGTATGGTTTCGAACCAGAGCACGGCACTGTCAACATCGTCAGCGAGGACGCGACGTACTTCTGGGTCTGGGTTGACGGCCAAAGCCGAATCCTTATCTTTCATGGTGACGGAACAGTAATCCACAAAATCCTCCCCTAACACCACAGGGAAGGTGGGCCAGCAGAACATGAATCGTTCGGACTGGTGCTCTCACTCACCACACTCTGGCGTCTCCTCCCGTGACAGTCCTTGCAGCGCCTGTGTCGTTCAAAGGCAGATTGGTCCAGTACGTCGGCCGGGTTATCCGGCCGTACCCGGGGAAAACCGTGTGGACTGTTCACGACTACTACGACGAATCCACACCCGTATTGGCAGCGTCCCTGAATAAACGGGCGCCAGGGTACGTCTCACTCGGGTTCCCTGATCCGCGCAAGCTAAAAAACAGATGACAGCGTTCCCAAGACCATAGATGGCGGGTGCCTGCGTTGCCACAACTCCTCGGAACCGTATTCTCGAGAGGTCACCTTCGGGCAGCCGGATACGTCTCATGCCAGTGGACTCCCTGATACCGCTGAGTACATCGAACATGTACGTGAATCTGCTTGTTTCAGAAGGCCGTGGCCGCCGTCTGGATGAGCCTAATGCCAAGGCGCACACCTCCAAGTCGGAGTTTCTTGGTCAAGTTGCCTGTTCGGATGTCCAGCGTCACCGGCACAGGCAAAAAATCAGCGCGGGCCGGGACTTCGTTAGGAGCCACGAGGCCGGGCTGCTGAAGCACCTTGAGGATGCCTGAGTTGTCGCCTCGAATACGACGACATCATCGCCTTGCGAGGTCTTCTTGTCTGGGACGCACTGCCTGGCCACAACCGCATGGGTGTGACGACTCGTCCCTCCTGCACGTCCAACAAGCGGCGGCTGCAATATAGCACTTGAGTTGTAGAACACCTGAGTTGCATGATGGCCTTGATGTGGAAGGTTAACGTGGGACTAGTTGAGCCGTGGCTGTTAGCTCTTGACCAAGACTCGTATGAGCAGATTGTCGCTGCATTAGAGCTTCTCGCCGAGCGCTGACCTCAACTTGGTCGGCCGCTGGTCGACACGGTGGTTCGTTCACGGCATAAGAACATGAAGGAACTGCGGCCGGGATCGAGCGGGCGGTCGGAACTGCGAATCCTGTTTGCCTTTGATCCAGAGCGGCGGGCTATCCTGCTTGTCGCGGGGGACAAAGCGGGCAACTGGAGCAAGTGGTACACGACGAACATTCCGGTTGCGGATGACCTGTTCGATGATCATCTGAGGATCCTGAAAGGAGAGGCATAGTGGCGAAGTCCATGGAAGAACTACTGGCCAAGCGTCCGGTGGACCGGGCAGCTGTGAATGCCCACAAGAAGCGGATGCTCGATGAGGTCCGGGCCTACCGGCTTCGGGAGCTCCGCGAGGCATCTGACCTGACGCAGGTCGAGCTGGCTGGGCGCCTGCATGTCGGCCAGAACCGGGTCTCCCGCATCGAGCACGGTGACATTGATCGTGCCCAAGTCGACACCTTGCGGAAATACGTCGAGGCGCTCGGCGGCCGGCTTCGTGTCGAGGTGGAGCTAGGCGACGAACGAATCCAGATCGCCTGACGATACGACTCGAGCGATCCGCGACGGCAGTCGTCTTGCCCGTACAGCGAGATCTAACAGGTGGGAAAAAGGGGTGTGCACAATGTGCACACCCTGGGCCTCGGACTAGGCCGTACATGCGTCGGATCGGGCCGGATTCCGCTTGTTTCCGCGGGAGCCCAATATTTGCAAGGGTGGGAATGCAGTTCGAGTCCCACCTCGGGCACGCATAACCCCTCGACAGAGGATTTTTGCTTTAATGTGTGGACATTGACCCTCCGCGGGTCCCTCTGACACTGGCCGCGGACTGTGCCTGGCGCCGCGGCTGCCTGTTCGGTTGTGTGGGTGTGGCGGGGTTAGGGTCTTGGCTGGTGGCCCTCCGCTGGCTGGAATGTAGAGTATGTGCCGTCCTTTCTGGCTGTACCGCTGGCCAGGTGTGGCCTGTCACTCGTTCATGGCCAAGAGTTGTGGTGACGACATGACGAAGCCGAATTTTCTTCGAAGATCTTCCTCGGATGGATGCTGTCTGCGAACCAGGCAGAGTGCGCTCATCGCGTCTTTGTCCGGCCAAAGGGGGTGTGCACATTGTGCACACGTTTGTGCACAGGCGGCCTTTCGACCTACATTTTGATCCCTTCCTCATGGTTCTGCCTTCACTACTTCATGCAGTTCTCTGTTTCAGGCGACATGACTTTGCGGCCTGGACCGTCGGTTTTCGTGGGACGTTCCTGTCAACGGGCACCTCTCATGGCGTGTCTGTGACCGGCGCACGATCCGTAGACAGAGTGCAGGTGTGTGGGATCCGGACTCTTCTTCCGGGGGCGGTCCGGGTTTGGTTGAACCGTAAGACCCGGGTGGACAAGCGCCTATCGTTTCCTCCCATGGACATGGCACCGCTACGAAGGACGTCTCGAGCAGACTTGCGGTAGACGAGGCGGCTCCCGCGCTTCTCAGAGACGGGCCGTCACCGACGATCATTCCGTTGAACACAGCGACGATTACATTGGCGGCACTGGCGTCGTGGACGAGGTAGTCGGCCGCTGGGGGCACCGGGTGTGTCTGTCAGATTTGTGCGTCGTTCTGGTAGCGGAGTCACCGCTGGGTTTGAGGGTCCGGAGTGCAAACTTGGGGAACCGGGAGCGATTCAAGGTTTCGTGGGGAAATAAGCGACGGAGGAGTGCCGAACGAAACTTTGAATCGTGAGCGGCGCGGAGCGCCCTGGTTGCGTGGAGGATCCGCCCAGCGATGATGGGGATCAGAATGACAGCGAAGTTGCTTCTGGTGGTTCTTGGAGGTGGGGGAGTGGGGCGGCATGACGCGCGGTTCGCGGGAAGGGCCGCCCATTTGTTCAAGGCGCTGCGGACCAATGGAGGGGCCTACGAGACGGGCCGGCGTAATCACTGGGGCTTCATCAACTACCCGATGCTGCCAAATGGCCTGCTTAGATACTTCAAGGACAGTGGCTGGGAGTTACTCAGGACCTGTGACCGATTCCCGTCGGGATCACCGATAAGTATCCTTCCGTCAGGTTGTTGGCAGAGCCAAGGGGCCGCAATTTGCGGGTAGCCCGACTATGCTGCGGCACCAGCAGAGATCGCCCTGAGTCTTGTCAGGCGTCGGTTGTTCTCCCTGGAAAGCGGTACCGGGTTACAAACGTGGGCGGCGCAGGCAGGGGGATATTGGAGGGATCCGCGCCGGGCCGTCGGCGTCGTAATTCCAGAGCGAGGGCTTCCTGCCCGCGGGCCATTGCCCAACGATGGTTTGCGGAGAAGGCGGGCCTGAGCAGCCAGCTCAGCCGACGCAGTAGCGGCTTCGACGCGCTGACCCGCCACTCATAGGTGACAACCGTTTCCGGCCCGTCCTGCTCGAAGGTCCAGCGTCCGGTGCCGTTGAGGTCACCGTGCGCGGAGATTGCGAATCCTTGTTCCGTAATGGGCTCGGTGACGGTGAGCCGCCACTTCAGGGTGTAGGGCAGCCAACCCTTGGTATGCAGGAAGAGCGCCTTTCCACTGCCATCCGGGTTGCCCGGATCCAGCGGCACAACAGTCAAATACACCGAGGGCCACCAGCGGGCCAGGGTTCCGGCATCACCCAGAATGTCCATAACCTCGTGCGGGGTCCCGGTCACGCGCCAGACGGTCAGAAATTCGTAGTCAATGCTGCTTTTGGAATTGCTGCCCATGGCTTCCTCCACGGCAAGGGATGGATAGTTGACCCAGAGTACTCAGGGCGCTGCACGTGGTCAACGATTCGGTTCCGCATGCTTTGGCGGGCCGTTTGCCGGCTGACCGCCTATTCGCCGGGCCTGTTCTGAGCCCCAGGCTCCGGGGAGCAAGCGCCACCAACATGAAGGCAGGTGCAGCCTCCTTTGCAGGCACCCGAGCAGACCTGCACTTCAAAATCACCCACTCAACCGACTAAGAAGAACCGCAACGCAAGATCGACCAGGACTTTCCCAAGGGAAGGTTGAGGCGGCCGGGTCAACAAAAGCCGGGGCAGTCCCGTCTTCGTTGCAAGCAGGCCAACGTCCACCATGGCCGCGGACGAGTTGACTGATGATGTACGAAGGGTTGCGGGGGTGTAGGTGGGCGAGGTGTTCGTGATGTAGAACGGTGTCGCCATCTTGCTACCCCCGCCCACTACTCGCCTAGAGGCACGGCTTCCGGGACGCGTCCAGGCTAAGGTGCTTCTTCATGCTGGCAATGTTCAATTGCTTGGCCGTAGCGCATTTCAGCGAACCGTACTGGATATTGATTACGGGCTTGCCCTTGTTGGCAAACGCCGAATAGGCGCCGCACTCGTTGTAGTCGAAACACTCCTCATTGACGGCCATATCGAAGTACGGCTCAAGGGCAGCTATCTGGTCAACGTCATTCTTGAGCGAGACGGCCAGGCCCCGCGCGTGGGTGATTTCCGCCAGCATCTTGTTGTACGCGAGCTGATGCGCCCCGGTCAGCGGGAACCCCGTGCCGTTGGTGTAACCATCCACGTTGTCCCAATCCGCAGCGTCAAAGCCCTTGGCCTTGCATACGTCCGCCCGTTTCTCCATGATCGGTTTCAGGACGGTTAGGTTCCGAACGTCCAGCCACTTCTCACCCGGCCAGCCGTCCAGGTTCTTGCCCTTTACCGAGGCCGGGAATGACGCAGCGTCGGATCGCCAGTCCTCCCAGCTGCCTGCCGACATGTAGCAGATCGACTTCGCGCCGCGTGATTTCAAGCTGGCAACGTGCGATGCCGTGGCGTCGAACCCGTCATAGACGTAAATGCCGACGCCGGCAACGTACGGGGGATTCGGCTTGCTCAACACCATTTGCCACTGCGTCGAGTGGTTGCCCGTAGGCTTCCACCACGCCGCCGCCGCTGGCGTTACTATTTCCGTCGCAGTGGGCGCCGGAAGGATTTGTGCCACCGTTGGGATCGGCTTTTGCGTAAAAGTTCCCACAGTGCATCCGGACAGAGCCAAGACAACGGCTCCCAGAACCGCCGCCATCCTAGCCTTGACAATCATTGCTTACCTCTCAGAGCTTGAAGATCTTGTTCGCGCCGGAATCCCACGCGATGGTGACGTCGCCGCCATTGGGCACAATCGGGAAGTTCATTCCCATGTCGATCCAGGCGATAAGTCTCGGAGCCGTGGCCGCGACGTCGCCGCCGCCAGCGACTGCCGAAGACTCGAAGACCAATACCGAGTGGTTCGAGGCGTTCGAGGCGACAGAGGAAAACACGACGTCGGCAGCATCCGCCACACCGCCGGTTACCGTCTTGGATGTTAGCGCACCGCTCGTCACATGCAGAACTTCCGAGGCGCCCGTCACGTCCGAAACGAACTTGTGGGCCGCGCTGAACGTGTAGGCCCGGACAAGGGCAATCTTGATGACCGCCGTATCCCGTCGGTGGTGTCGCCAAGAAATCCTTCCCGGTCCGGATCGAACAATGCACTCGCCATGATTGACTCCTAGGGAATTTAACGAAAAAGCCCCGAGCTGGGGGGTCGGGGGCTTTCTCGCGCTTTACGGCCGCCGGCATCAGCCGAACAATCTTCTTCGCGGGGCCCCAGGCTCATGTTCATAGGGTTCCGCAATGTCGCGGGCAAACGGTTTCCTCAAGGTTGCAGCTGCAGGCTATCGGTATCTGGCTGGGGAGTAAGCCCCCATGACTCGTTCCGGTCAGTACGCCGGGCAAGGCGGACTACATCCCAGACAGCTCTGGCCTTCTTTCTTAATCGAGCAGCCAGCACAGCAGCAGGAGCCCCACTACGCGATTTTTTCAGCAGAGCTAACTTGGAGCGTGCAATGGGGTGTGGCCGTCGTAGCTATCGCTGAAGGTCGATCTCGACTCCCGCCGCGGCGGCGTAGCCCTTGCTGCCGGAATAATGCAGCACACCCCTGCCGGCTACGGGGTCATAGTGCAGTTGCACCAAGCCGTTGGCTTCGACCGGCGCCGCGATGACGTCATGTCGCCCATCCTCGTCGTCGAGCTGCATCACCACAGTGCCGCCGTTTGGCGGCGGCGCTCCGGCTGGAGAGACGACCTGGATGAGCAAGAAACCCGGTGAGTGCTCGACCACTCGAAGTGACGTCGTCACGGCGGTGACTGCAGCCTGCGTGACACCCGAACCTGTTCGCGGTACGCAACCGTTAGCCGGGAACCAGTCGTCGAAAAGCCATCGAAGCGACCGTCCTGGACGGCACCACGACCAAGACATGGGCGGTACCTCCAGCACCAGCGAATTCGCCGACGCCGTCGCCAACCGCATCACCACCGTCACACACGCACAACCAAGCGATAACAAGCTGCTGGCACGAGTTCCGGCGCAGCCTGTCGTTACATGATTGGCGTGGAGGGCTGCCCCAATCAGATTTCTCGATGCTGTTGGGCTGGGCACGTCCTGCCTCGAGGGTAAGAACGTGTTCCCGTGTGGGTTGGAAGACCACCCGAAGGTTGAAGGTCAGCTTTCAGAGACCCAGCTCTAGTGCAGAGCCGGATGGCCGTGCAGTCTGTTTAAGCCCGGTCATGTGTGTGGCTGCCGAGTTGCTCAGGGGAGGGGTCAACCGATCCTGGCTTCTCCGACTTCCTAGCCGAAATGGGAGCGACAACAGCAACCGGATAGACCACCCTCGGAAACCCTGGGAAAAGTCACCCTTCGGTGCTGTGGGAGACGCTTATCTAACCCCTTAGCTATGCCCCCAGGAAGGGGAGGTAAGGGGATTCGAACCCATGCACAACGTTTTGTGAATGCTGGCGGCAGCGCGGCGGCATCGGGGCGAGGCAGGTTTGCCTACCCGCACAAATATCAGGAGAAGTTATTCAGTGCAGAGGTCAAGAGTTTTGCGGGTGAGCCGAGACGAAGGTGAAGGCCGGCTTTTGCCACTAGCTCTCCGTTGATGACTACCTCGGTGACGTCGGCTGCTGTTGCGGTCATGGGCAGTTGGCCGGGTGCTGATCCGGCGGTGCGGACCGAGGCGGAAGCGATGGCGACGAGGTCGCAGACAGCGCCGACCTGAACGGACGCAGGTGCAATGGGTGTAGCCATGGAGCTGGCGGCTCCTTCGGTTGCTGCGAGAAGCATTTCATCCGGGGAGAACCGTCCTCGTTTTCCAGAGTGAAGCCGCTCACCGTATTCCAGTGCGCGCATTTCCAGCCACGGGTCTA
Source organism: Pseudarthrobacter sulfonivorans (assembly GCF_031454915.1). Taxonomy (GTDB): domain Bacteria; phylum Actinomycetota; class Actinomycetes; order Actinomycetales; family Micrococcaceae; genus Arthrobacter; species Arthrobacter sulfonivorans_C. The sequence goes on from NZ_JAVDRS010000009.1 coordinate 23,515, forward strand.
TGACTGCGTGTTGGTCCGTTCCGAGCGCGATGCAAGCACCGGCGTCGGCCAAGGCCCGGGCAGGACCAATGCCGTCTGCCAGGTCGGCTTCTGTGGTGGGGCACATAACTATCGTTGCGGCTGCGTTCCCCAGCGCCGAAATGTCCTCCTCTGTGAGGTGAGTGCAATGAACTGCCGAGAGGCGGGGGCTGAGGAGTCCGTGTTGCGCCAAGAGCTCTGTGGGAGTCAAACCGTAAGCGTCAAGGCACGCCGCGTTCTCGGCGGGCTGTTCGCTCAAATGGATGTGCAGCGGTATGTCCGGCGGCAGTTTCTGGGCCACTATAGCGAGGTCTGCTTCAGGCACTCCTCGGACGGAGTGTAGTGCTGCGCCGACGTTGACCATGTCGCTGGGGAAGGTCTTGTTGATTTCCTTCCGCAGGGAGTCCAGCCTGTCGAGCCAGGTGTGGACGTCGGGGTCGCCAAAGCGGTTCTGTTCCGGTCCGAGGGGCAGACCGATCCCTCCGGCGAGGTAGAGAGTGTCAAGGAGGGTTAGCCTGATCCCTGCCGCTTGGGCAGCCCGGGCAAGGGCGAGTTCCATGGCGTGCCGTTGCGGATACGGGGCACCTCCGGGCTGGTGGTGCACGTAGTGGAACTCGGCCACGCTACTGAACCCGGCAACTACCATTTCCGTGAAGACAGCTGTTGCCAGCTGCTCGTACGCGTCGGGTGTCAGCTCGGAGGCGCTCCGGTACATGTGCTCCCGCCAGACCCAGAAGTCACCGCGGTCATGATGAGTGCGCCCGCGCAGGATTCGGTGGAAAGCGTGTGAGTGCGCGTTTGCCGCCGCCGGAAAGACCACTCCCTGCAGAACATGCGCATCGGATGCCGCCTCCACGCCGACGGTGATTTCGATGATCCTGCCTTCCGTGGTTCGAATTTCCACGCCCTCGGCCACTAGCGGTCTGTCTGTGCCGCTCACGAGTGCGGCCTCACACCAATAACGCTTCACAGCAGGCCTGCCAGAACGTTGGCGAGTGCGGTGGCGCCGGCGTCGGCGTCGGCGTCGGTTACATGTTCCTCTGGAGAGTGGGAGATCCCGCTGGGGTTGCGCACGAAAAGCATGGCAGAGGGCACGAACCCGGCCAGCACGCCGGCGTCATGGCCGGCACCGGTGGCAAGCATGGGTGCGTCCGGCAGCATCGCCCCGATGCGCCCGGTCAAGGACGCATCGAAGTGCACGGTGTTGCTGTACGATTCCTCGGTGAGCTTGACCGTGCACCCTTCTTCGGCAGCTACCCGCTGCGCTCGGCCATGGATTTCTTCCACCAGGTGTGCGGTGACCGCGTCGTTGGGGTGGCGGGCGTCCACCCACATGTCCACACGGGAGGCGATGACGTTTGTACCGCCCGGGACTGGAATCATGCGGCCAACGGTGGCACGTGCATCTGGTTGGCGCGCTGCGGCGTGACGGACGGCCATGATGATCTGGGCGGCTGCGACCATGGGGTCCGCTCGGTCTGACATCAGTGTGGTGCCGGCGTGGTTGCCCTGGCCGTAGATGCTCAGTTTCCAGCGGCCGTGCCCCAGGACCGAATTGCCAACCGCGATTCCCGGGCCGTTGGCCCCCAGGCCTATACCCTGTTCCACGTGCAGCTCCACAAAATCACCGATCCTTGCCAACGCATCTGGATCGGGGCCGACATGACGGGGGTCAAGGCCGTTGGAGCGCGCAACGTCTGCGAAGGTGTCCCCGTCACTGTCTCTCAGGCGAAGCGCCCTGTCCGCGTCGATGGACCCGGTGAGCAGCCGCGACCCCAGGCAGGCCACACCGAACCTTGATCCTTCCTCCTCGGGAAACACGGTGATCGCCAGGGACCGGGCGGGCTTGATACCGCGGGCCTTGAGGAGATCGACGGCAGCCAGGGCGGAGGCCACCCCGAGCGGCCCGTCATATGCCCCTCCTCCGGGCACGGAGTCCAGATGGCTGCCGGTCACGAGGGCTCCATCTTGCTGGGGCCCCCACCAGGCCCAGATGATGCCGTTGCGGTCTGTTTCAACATCCAGTCCCCGCCGCTGGGCCTGCTCTCTGAACCAGCTCCGCAGATCAAGTTCGGCAGTTGAGTAGACCGGCCGTGAGTAGCCCCCACGGACGGGGTCCTGCCCCACGTGGGTGAGTGAGCGCAACATCTGACTGACAGTTTCCAAAAGGAACCTCCAAGGTGAAGAACCAGCACTATGTCCTGGCGTAACCGACTGGGGCTGTTCCTTTGGAGGCAGCCCCGGGAAGAAAGCAACTGGCACCAAGCAGCGGCGATAAGATCACCGAACCCTGTGAGGGTTGATGCGATGCGCGCAGGCCTCCGAGATGCTGGCTCTCCCCTCGACGTATCCCGGGTGTGATTGCACAAAACCGGTAGAACACTTGTTAGTCCGTTTCCGGCCCGTTGCAGTAGGGGCAGTTCTCGGGACAACTGGATTGGTTGGCATCCGCGCGTGCAGGGACCCGCAGGAAAGCATGTGAATGCAGTTTACGAATTTCGGACCGGGAATCAGCGTGGCCCGGATATCGTGCGGATCGTGTTTTCACCTTTGCCGGGGTTCCAGAGAGAACCAGTCCTCGATGTGGAGACTGTGTGAGGTTTCGGTGCATATCTTTGTCCTCGTTTCGGTTAGAAGTGCCTAGTGGTGGGCTGAGACTCCAGGGTTGTCAGTGCGATGATCAAGCAACGGGAGCCCGCCAGCTGAAGGGTGAAAGTTTCGGGCTCCGGTGTGTTCGTTATTTCCAGAAGATGCCCTGCCGGAAGGTCGATTGGGGAAAAGCGCGTTGACGTCACTGCGGTCTCGGACTCAGGGCTGTATACGAGGGTTGTATCGGCAGAGGCCGAGAAGTCGCGGGGTTGCCCTTGCTCTGTCCACTCCCACCGAGGTGAGATGTGCGCTGGTGAGTAGATGAGGTTTATGTCTTTGACGGGACCGTTTAGCAGCTCGCACTGAACGTCGGAGCTACCATCGAAGCTCAGGGTTTGGAACGGGGCAAGCACCTCGTTCGAGCGGCCGCCCAGGTTTAAGCGCACACCGTTTCCTTGGATCACTGTGATGATTCGCTGCATGCCCACGAATCTCGAGAATGGTCCGTCGACACCAATGTCGGCAATGGACAGACGCCAGGTGTACTTTTCTCTGGGTCCGCCGCGGAGTAGTTCTGTGGTGTGCCCGCCACGGTTTTTCCACGGCATTCGGGCGTACTCCGTGGGCGCATAGCTGATTGCTTGGAACATTACTGGGCACTAACGGGGTAGCGATACGCCGAGAGAACCGCATTGCCACGCCAAAGTGCATCTCCTAACTAGTGGCTGACTCAATTTGTTTGGTTTCGTTCATGGGGATGCGGACGCCGCGCTCTTTGGCGACCTCGACGGCGCGGTGGTAGCCGGCGTCGGCATGGCGGATGACGCCCATGCCGGGGTCGTTGGTGAGGAGGCGTTCGAGCTTCTGGGCGGCGAGGTCGGTGCCGTCGGCGACGGACACCTGGCCGGCGTGGATGGAGCGGCCGATGCCCACGCCGCCGCCGTGGTGGAGGGAGACCCAGGTGGCGCCTGAGGCTGTGTTGAGCAGCGCGTTCAGCATGGGCCAGTCGGCGATCGCGTCGGAGCCGTCGGCCATGGCCTCGGTTTCGCGGTACGGGGACGCGACGGAGCCGGAGTCGAGGTGGTCGCGGCCGATCACGATGGGCGCCTTGACCTTGCCTTCCTTGACGAGCTGGTTGAACAGGAGGCCGGCCTTGGCGCGTTCGCCGTAGCCCAGCCAGCAGATCCGGGCGGGCAGGCCTTCGAACTCGACCCGTTCCTGGGCCGCGTCGATCCAGCGGTGCAGGTGCTTGTTTTCCGGGAAGAGGTCTTTTATGGCGGCGTCCGTGACGGCGATGTCCTCGGGGTCACCGGAGAGCGCGACCCAGCGGAAAGGGCCGAGGCCTTCGCAGAACAGCGGGCGGATGTAGGCCGGGACGAAGCCGGGGAATTCGAAGGCGCGGTTGTAGCCGCCCTTGCGGGCTTCGTCGCGGATGGAGTTGCCGTAGTCGAAGACCTCGGCGCCGGCGTCCTGGAACTCGACCATGGCCTGGACGTGCCTGGCCATGGAAGCCTGGGCCTTCTTGGTGAAGCCTTCGGGATCGGCGGCGGCCTCGCGGTGCCATTCCTCCACCGAGATGCCTTCGGGCAGGTAACTCAGCGGATCGTGGGCGGAGGTCTGGTCCGTGACGATGTCCACCGTGAGCTCGCCGGCGTTGTGGCGGCGCAGGATCTCCGGGAACACCTCGGCAGCATTGCCGACGTAACCCACCGACCAGCCGCGGCGTTCCTCCTTGGCCTTGAGGACCTTGGCGATGGCGGTGTCGAGATCGGTTTCCACTTCGTCCAGGTAGCGCTTGCCGGCCCGGCGGCGCAGGCGGGTCTCGTCGACGTCGACAATCAGGCACGCGCCCTCGTTCAGCGTGACGGCGAGCGGCTGTGCCCCGCCCATGCCGCCGCAGCCGCCGGTGAGGGTCAGGGTGCCGGCGAGGGTGCCGTTTTCGTCGCCGGTGAGCTTGCGGGCGATCGCGGCGAAGGTTTCGAAGGTGCCCTGCAGGATGCCCTGGGTGCCGATGTAGATCCAGGACCCGGCGGTCATCTGGCCGTACATCATCAGGCCCTCGGCCTCGAGCCGGCGGAATTCGGGCCAGTTGGCCCAGTCGCCCACGAGGTTGGAGTTGGCCAGGAGCACGCGCGGCGCCCATTCGTTGGTGCGGAAGACGCCCACGGGCTTGCCGGACTGGACCAGCAGGGTCTCGTCCTTCTCCATCGTTTCGAGGGTGCGGGTGATCGCGTCGAACGCGGCCCAGGACCGCACGGCGCGGCCGGTGCCGCCGTACACCACCAGGTCATCCGGGCGTTCGGCCACCTCGGGGTCCAGGTTGTTCATGAGCATGCGCAGCGGGGCTTCCGTCTGCCAGCTCTTGGCGGTGAGCTTGGTGCCGCGGGCTGCTTTGACCGGGCGGGCACCGGTGGTGAAATCGGCGGGTGCCATAAGGCTCTCCTTCGTGAGTTTGCAGTATTAGGGCTTGCTTGGTGTTTACCTTGCGGCGGCGGCGGGGCGGTGGCCTGCCTTCGCCAGCTGGATTTGCTCGTAAACGTGGTGGCGCAGTTCTGTGAAGCGCGGCAGGGACCGGGTGTTGAGCTGGTCGCGCTCCGCGGGGAGGTCGATGACCAGGTCCTCCTGAATGACCGTTGGTGAGGACGAGAGGATGATGACCCGCTCCCCGAGGTAGACGGATTCGTCAATGTCGTGGGTGACAAACAGGATGGTGACCCCGAGCTTCTTCCACACAGTGCGGATCAGATCCTCCAGGTCTGCACGGGTTTGCGCGTCAACGGCGGCGAACGGCTCGTCCATCAGCAGGACTTCGGGCTGGTAGGCAACGGCGCGGGCGATGGCAACGCGCTGCTGCATACCGCCGGATAGTTGCCAAGGGTAGGACATCGGAACGTGGGAAAGGCCCACAGCCTCAAGCGCTTCATCCACAAGCCTGTCGCGCTCAGCCTTCGGCACACGCTGATTCTTCAGCGGCAGTTCGACGTTTTCACGCACCCGCATCCACGGGAACAGGGAGCGGCCGTACTCCTGGAAGACCACGGCCATTTTCTTGGGCGGACCGGAAACCTCCACTCCATCCAGCAGCACCTGCCCCTCTGTCGGAGCCATCAACCCTGAGATGCATTTGAGGAGCGTTGTCTTGCCGGACCCGGACGGGCCCACCAGGCATGCAAGCTCTCCTGCGCGGAGATCGAAGGTCAGGTTCCGGACCGCTTCAATGGGTCCGCCGTCGGTTTGGTAGACCTTCTTCAGGCCACGGACCGAGAGCATGGCGTCATTGTTCTGCGGGGTTCCGCCGGTTGACACAGGGTTGGTCACGGTGTTCTTGTCGGTGGTTTCAGACGGCATTTTCTACCTCTCGCAGGCCGTGGTACCAGCGCAGGATGCGGCGCTCGGTGAATTGGAAGATGAAGGACATGGCAACTCCGATCAGTCCCAGGATCACGATGCCGGACCACATTTCGGGGATGGCGAAGGAACGCTGGAACTGAACGATGGTGAAGCCCAGCCCGGAGGAGGAGGCGAACATTTCGGAGATGACCATCAGGATCAGTCCGATGGACAGGCACTGGCGAACTCCCGCCATGATTTGTGGGCTTGCGCTGGGCAGCACGAGGTGGCGGATCCGGGCGCGCCCGGTGATGCCGTAGGTGTGTGCGGAATCGGACAATACGCCGTCGATGGCCCTTACGCCTTCGATGGTGTTCAGCAGCACCGGCCAGATGCAGCCGGAGATGATGACCACCACTTTCATGGAGTCCGTGATGCCCATGAGCAGCATGAGCACGGGCACCAGGACCGGCGGCGGGATGGCCCGGAAGAACTCCAGGACCGGTTCCGTCAGGTCCCGAAGCCACTTCACAGAGCCGATCAGCAACCCCGCCACGATGCCGATGATGATGGCGGCGGTTACGCCCACGATCAGGCGGCCGATGCTGGGCAGCACATCGGAGAGGATCCTGTCTCCGAACCAGGTCTCTGCAAAGGTGGCCAGCAGAGTGGCTGGGGTGGGGACGAAGAAGTTCGCCTCCCCGGCGGTGGCCACTGCCCAAAACAGGACGAGGATTGCGGGCAGGCCTATGGCGTAGCCGATACCTTTCAAGGTTTTCATACAATCACTTCCGCGCGAACCGAGGAGTGCCAGGACAGGGTCTTGCGCTCCACAAAGCGCATGACGAGGTTGATCAGCACCCCGATGAGGCCGGTGGCCAGCACCAGGGCGTACATGCCGGCGATGGCTCCGCCGGACTGGGCCAGTGCAATTTCGCGGCCCAGCCCTGGGGAACCGATTACCAGTTCGGCAGTGATCGCCAGAATCAACGCGACCGACGCTGCCAGACGGACACCGGTCATCAGGTAGGGCAGCGTCGTTGGGAAGACCACATGGCGGATCCTTGCAAGCTGGCCCAGCCCGTAGCTCTTGGCTGTATTCATGGCGACGTTATCCACATCGGCGACTCCGTAGAGAACCTGGATGAAGACCTGCCAGAACGAGGCGTAGATGATGAGCATCAGTGATGACTCCATCTTGACGCCGAACAGCAGAACAGCCAGGGGGATCAGCGCCACCGAAGGGATGGGCCGGAGAAACTCCACTGTGGAGTTGGTGAATTTACGCAGAAAAGCAGAGGAACCGATGATGAAGCCCAACAACGCCGCGGCAAGAACCGCAATGACCAGGCCGATGAGCCACGCGAGCATCGTTTCAGCAACGGCCAGCCAGAACGCGGCCAAGCCAAAGTCACGGACCAAGGCCAAGACCACCTCCGACGCCGGCGGCAGGAACCGGGCATCCACGATGCCGACCGTGGGAATCACCTCCCAGACCAGCAGAAACCCTATGATCCCGGCGATGCCCAGCAACTCCTTGGTCGGCCGTCGTCGGGCCGTCTTTGTGTTGTCCATTCTTCTTCCTGAAGGATCGAGTGCAGGAACTGACATGAGGTTTGCCGGCTACTTGGCGATCAGTGCGTCGTAGTCCGGGTCCTTCTTCAGGACGTCATACTTCTTAGCGGCAGTGCCCAGCTTCGTGAGGGCGTCCATGTTGACATCCTTATACCACTTGGACATCACGATACTTTCGGCGAGTTCCGGTGTGACCTTGGCGTAGTCCTGGATGATGGTGCGAACTTTGTCCTCGTTCTTCATAGCGAAATCAAACGACTTCTCCAGGGCCCGGCGGAAGCGCTCCACGAGTTCGGGATTCTTTTCCAGGGTTTGCTTAGACGTGAAATAGAAGGCCGAATCAAATTTTTCGGCCATGTCCGTCATCGGGCTGGCAACAATTTTTCCGCCTGCTTGAAGGATCTGGGTGCGGAAGGGCTCGGTTGTCCACGCTGCATCCACATCTCCGCGTTCGAGGGCGGCCGGCATGTTCGGGTACGGCATCTCCACGAATTTCACGCCCGTGGGGTCCCCGCCTGCCTGTTCGATGGAGTTGCGGATGGTGATGTCGGCGAAGTTGTTCAGGGCATTGACTGCAACTGTCTTACCCACCAGGTCGGCCGCGTTCCCGATGCCGCTGTCCGGCATGGCTGCCACCTCTGTCGTGTCGCTCCCGGGCTCGTTTGTTGACGTGGAGCCGTTGGACACCACCGTTATGGGGAGACCTTTATCTTGGGCAACCAGCAGCGAGACGACGTTTGAGTATCCGAACTGGTAGTCCCCGGTCATCACTGCAGGGACGATGGCCGCGCCACCCTGCGCCAGCTGGACGTCAAGCTCCAGGCCCTCCTCTTTGAAGTAACCCTCCTGGACGCCCAGGTAAACGGGGGCGACGTCGGTGATCGGAATCAAACCAACACTTACCTTTTCCAGATTGCCACCTGCCTTGTCGCCTTGGGGCGTTGCGGCTGTTCCTGACGAGGACGGGCTACCCGTACCGCAACCGGTCAAGGCAAGCATTCCGGCAAGTACTGCCGACGCCGCTGTGACAACAGCCCGCCGGCTGGGAGCGGATACGGGAAGGGACTTTGCTGACATGGGGATTCTCCAGGAGGTTCCGGGCTCAGATGATTTCAAGCAATAAAATGTAACTGCCATCACATGAAACTACTCCGTGCTGATGGCAGGGGTCAATGGTTTTTACTCACTAAATTGCCGTAGAGTGAAATATGTGTTTCAGAGTCGCGCCGTCCCGCCCTACTGACTGAATGAGGAACCATGACAGTTCGCCCCACCCAGGACCCCACGACCCGGGCCGCGGACCGAGCGCTGGGGTTGTTGCGCGCCGTGTGCGAGGGCGATGGCGTAAAGCTCGTCGACGCCGCCAAGGCTGTAGACCTGTCCGCCAGCACAGCACTGCGACTGCTTCGCACCCTTGAAGCCAACGGTTTCGCGGCGAAAACGGAGGACGGCCTTTACCGCCCCGGATTTCGGATGGTCCAGCTCGGGGTCCAGGCACTGAGCCATGAATCCCTCGTAGCCACGAGCCGCTCTGCGTTGCAGGTCCTCGTCGAGCAGACAGGCGAATCCGCATACTTAAGCGTCCCGGTAGGTAACAACGTGCACGGGTTGTATCTCGCGATCGAGGAGGGCACGCACACGGTGCGCCATATCAACTGGGTTGGTCGGACCTTCCCACTGCAAGGAAGCGCAGCCGGTGCGGTATTACTGGGGCAAGTCGAACCCGGAGCGTTTACCGTCGTTGCCGACGGCGTGGAGCCGGACGTAACTGCCGTTGCAGCACCGGTCATGGTGGGCTCAAAAGTCGCTGCAGCCCTCAGTATTGTGGCGCCCAGCTATCGGACCACGGCGGAGGCAGCCCAGGAGCTGGGCGCCCTGATCGCCGGCGAGGCCACAAGGCTCTTTGCGACACCTGGAAGCGGGGCGGCCGTCCTGGCCTCCCCGCAAACTTCTTAGTCTGTAGGAATTTCCCGCGACAGATGCAGAGCAATTCCGGCTGATGGTAGACATTAGCGAATCGGAGTGGCTACCTTCGGCACAAGATGGGCAACAGGTCAGCGCAGGCCCGCCGGTTACGACAGTTCAATGGAGTCATCCACGGCTGCTGACCGAACAGCGACTCCCGGGCTGGACCGCCTGAACATGCAAAGGGGCGTGATCTGTCAAGAACACCTCCCCTTTTGCATACATGCTCGGAAGCAGACCCGGGAGTTGTTAGGCCCCGCGGACGAGGCTGTTGTTCTTGGTTTCGCGCATGAACGGAGACCTGGAAACGTTCCGCTGCCCGCCGCAGCGGCCAGCCGTCATCGACTACACATTTGGCGAGCTGGAGCCTGCCTTGTGGTGCAAGAAGAGCGTTAGGGTGGGACACGAAGACCTCCGTTTGTGGAACTGGACTCTAGACAAGCCCCACTCCATTCGGAGGTCTTTTTCATGTCACGCCACCACGCCGAACGTCACTAACGTCCGTGGTCAATACAACTAGGTGACTGCGATGCGCACTAACAGGAGCGCGGCTACGGTGATTTCGAAGACGGCGCGGCCGTCCTCGTGTGTGAAGGGTATCTCCGCCGGCGCTGAGTCTCCCGGCTGCGTGATGGTCACCCTCCGCGGCGTCTTCCCGCCGCAGGGGATGGCGACCGTGAAGCTGGCGCTCTGGGCATTGAACCCGCCGGTATCGAGGCCGTCGATGTTGGCGAAGAGCACGTCGAGCCGGTGCTCTGTGCGCTGTCGCAGGTCGATGACCACCGCGGGCGGCGCATTGGTGACGATGGTGCGTCCGTTCGCCTTCAGGATCTCCGCCAGTGCGGTGGTCACTGCGGCATCGTCGGTCTGGTAGTACTTTTGGCCCACCTGTTCGGTTACGAGGACCACGGCACCGTGGCCATGCGACGTGCGTGCCCAGTTGGCTCCGGCGCTAATGCCAAACGCCTGCAGCAGCGCCGGCTGCGATCGCAGCGCGCCGTTCTCATCGAAGACGCCGGCATCGGTGGCGCCGGTGACCAGCAGCGTGCCGCCGGCCTTGACGTAGCTCTTCAGGCTGGCGATTTCCCCGTCCGACAGCGCCGCCGGCCGTGGCGCCGCCACCACCGGGTAGGGTGCGAGCCGCTCCGGTGACAGGTGCGGGGTGGTGACGACGTCGTAGGGTGCGTGGGCGTGGATGAGGGCCTTGCAGATGCCGCGGTACTCGCCGAGGTAGGGCAGGGTCTTGGCGGAGTCCTTCCGCCTGGTCGCCCACCAGTCCTCATCGGCCGGGTTGGTGCTGGTGTAGAGCCCCGTGCCGGCGTTCCGGTCGACAAAATCGCGGCTCACACTGGAGAAGATCACCGCCACCGGGTTGGCGCTGTCGCCGGCCCAGATGTCGCTGTTTTCCTTGAGCCAGCCGTACATCTTGCGACGCCAGGCGTCACCCACCGTGCGGCTCAGGAGCGGGATCTGGCTCTCGTACGGTCGCTGGCCACCGGCGATGGCGATGGCCATGACCCGTTCGGCGTCGTCGGTCTGCTTGCCGTAGGTGATCGCCCAGCTCGGGTTCTTGCCCGCGCAGCCGCGGCCGTGGCGCATCATGATCGCCATCGAGATCCAATCGTCGGCGGGCGCCTGGCGCATGCCGGTCGCATCGCTGGCGCAGTCCACTTCCCAGGCGCGCAGTACGTCGCCATCGTCGCGGCTGGCGCCGTCGTGGCCCTGCGAGGTGGCGTTGCTGTGGTCCATGGTGCCCGTCTCGACGATGAGCAGAAAATCCGGCCGTACTGTGCGCGCGCCACTCAGTACCGCCTGCTCGAACTCGTGGATGACGCCGTGGCGCCACGCCACCCAGCGGCGGAACACCGGGTTGTTCCAATCCACGCTGGTGGGCTGGGCGAGTCCGGTCTCGGCGAGGAATTTAGCGGCGCAGGTCGCGTTGGTGCATGGCCACACGCCGACGATGTCCGAGAGCAGCGGGACGTCCCCCCACAAGCCGTCGAGCGCGGTCTGCGCAAGTCGCTTCACCCGGTTGATGAAGTAGTCGCGGTAGGCGGTGGTGGGGCAGAGCCAGGCGCTCTCGGTCCTCTTCGGCACCCAGAACACGCGGCCGCCGCCGACGAACACGTTTGCCTTGCCGTCGACGCCGCGTTGCACCCAGTCCGGGTGATCCTTCCCCATGGTGTGTCGCCTTTTCGGCGCCTTCTCGGTGAGCACCTCCAGCATCGGGTAATAGGCGACCGCCTTCATGCCGCGCTGGTGACATTTCTTCGCCACCGCGTCGATGAAGACCGCGTGCTCCTCGAAGCGCCTCTCGGTCAGGTAGAAGGAGAGGTCGGAATCGATCACCACCACGCTCACGTGCGCGGCCGCGAGTACATCGAGGCGTGCGTCGACGTCCGGATCGTCCACATAGGTCTCGAGTCCCGCGGCGCGCGCGTCGGAGATCCATCTCAGCTCCACCGGCGGCGGCTCTGCGAGCGGCGGAGTCCGCCCGGCGGCGTCTCCGTCCCCGGTACCGGGGTCTCGCCGCCGAGTGGGTTGCTTCCACACCCAGCGCCAACGGCGGCAAAGCTGAGCGTGACTGAAATGAAAGCTACGCCGGGTCACCTGCTTGATGCTCCTGATTGCATGTGCTGAGCTTAACGACGGAGTCAAGCATCACCAACGAGCATCGGCCCATCGCACACTCGCGAATCGGCGTCCATGCACATGCCCCGCTGCTGCGGTCGGAAGAACATTGAAATTCCGGACATCTTCCTGATTTACAACTGGATAGCTGGACTCGGAGCTAGGGCTCGTCATCCACTGCCACTCGACGGTTGCTGGCGGCAGCAGTCGCGACTTTGACGAATCTCCGGGGCGCAAGCAAGGCTGGCGGGTTGGCCACCGGTTGATTCGGTGCAACTGTGCGGAAGTTCAGAAGATCAAGTCGATTCCGTTCCACCCGCTGCCCATTTGAGCTCGGGGCAGCCACCCACCTGAGCCATTGCCCCGGTATAGCCACAGGTTGCCCTGAGTGTCCCGTCCCACCACGTCGGCGGTACGGTCGCCATTAAAATCTCCAGGGCTCATCACCGTGGTCAGTGAATTCCAGCCTTGTCCCACCCGGACGCGTTGCAGCCATCCGCCTGTGCCGTTTCCCGGATACAGCCATAGGTCTCCAGTCGCAGCTTCGCGTGCCAGGAGGTCCACCCGTCCGTCGCCGTTGAAGTCCCCGGGGCCGACGATGGAGTTGTAGGCATTCCAGCCAGTTCCCACTCGTACCCGCGGCAACCATCCGCCTGTCCCGTTCCCCCGGTACAGCCACAGGTGTCCGGTTGACCGCTCACGCGCAAGGACATCGACAAACTGGTCTCCGTTGAAATCTCCTGGTCCCACTATGGAATCGAACACGTTCCAGCCCTGGCCAACGCGCATCCGAGGCTGCCAACCGCCAACGCCGTTCCCTCGGTAAAGCCACATATATCCGGTAGCGGCTTCACGGGCCAGCACGTCGGCTTTTCCGTCACCGTTGAAGTCTCCCGGTGTCTCGAGGGCGTTCATCGCAGCCCAGCCGACCCCGATGCGTGCACCAGGCCATACCGTTGCGTTCCCTTTCCCCCGATACAGCAGGAGGTCTCCGGTCGCTGTCACCCGGGCCAGCAGGTCGTTGTTCCAGTCACCGTTGAAGTCGGCGGTGGACCGTGAGAGGGTCGAGGCCGGGATCGCCAGGGGCGTGAAGGCGTAGGGTTCGCACGTCAGATCGTAGTCCCGTGTGTCGTCGTACCACTGAGAGAGGTACACCCGGCCGCCGGAGAAGCTGGGCTGCCGGCACCGATCCAGCGCTTCGCCCGGATAGTCGAGCCTCCCGGCGGTGGCCCACACCGGCACCCCAGGCAACCGCCACGACCCCGTGATGTCAGCCCAACCAGCCGCATAGGAGTACAGCCCATAGGAGAACCCCGAGTCGCGGAGGCCACGCATCAACCCCTCGATGATGAGCCGGTTATCTCGCTGCTGAGCGGCGGTGCTCGTCAGCCAGGGTTGAGCCGGCCGCGGCTCAACGTCAATCCATACGACCGGCGGATGGAAACCGACCCTGCTCATGCTGGCGACGGCGAATTGTGCTTCGGCGTAGCCCACGTTGGACAATTGTCCGGCCCGAGTGGTGGTAGTCCATGGTCCCCGGGCACCGTAGGTACTCAACTGCGATGCGGTGGGGAACGCAGCCATTGCGTAGCCATGGGTCTTCTTGTTGTTGGTTCTGGTCCAGTTAACTTGGCTTGCCAGACAAGGATTCTCGGTGAAGGGCAAGCCCTTCGTCAGTCCAATAATGACGAATTGGGTGGAAACCGGTGGCAGAGGCAAGCCGAACCCGCCGACGGAGGGCGAACATTGAGGCCAGGACACATCGTGACCATAGAGCGGTGCGGCGTGAACCGGCGGTGCGGCGGTCACGAACCCACACAGGAGGGCAAGCGATGTTCCAACAGCTAGAACCATCCGGCGGAGCGAGCCAACCATCATGCCAACCACCTCATCCGAGGTGAACATTTTATCGCCGACCGCGGGTCTTGGTCGATTGCGGGCTCATCTAGGCCAAAGCACCGGGGGAGGGCGTACCCGCTACCAGGTGTCAGATTGGAATCTAGGACTGATCATCGGAAGGCTGCCGAAAACCCCTTCTGGACCCTATCCTGACGCTGTTTGAATGTCTGCCTGACGCCTAGCTGGGGTGTGCCCTACCTAGGCAATGCCGTGAAAGAGCGGCTGCCAGGAGCCCAGGGGTGAGCGAGTAAAGGGTTGCTGTAAGCGAGCCGTCCTCTGCCGCTCTGCCGGTCCCGGCACTGGCTTGTAGAACTGCTCAGGCTGACCAGCCCAGGGTGCCTGACGAAAGAAGGCTTGAAAGTCGAGCGAGGGAGGGGCCCGCGGCCTGTCACGAGCGGGTGTCGAGGTAGTGCAGAATCGCCCGGGCCGTTTCCCCTGGAGCGCTGACGTGGGGGCAGTGCCCGGTGGCCTGAAGCTGCACCAGGGTGCCGTGTTCCAGATTCTTGTACAGGTAGGCGCCCACTTCCGGCGGGGCAAGCCGATCCTCGGAGCACTGCAGAATCAGGCAGCTGGTGCGCAACTTTTTCAGTTCAGGGCGAGTATCGGAGAAAAAAGTTACCCCGGCGAAGTGCCGTGCGATGGTCGGATTTGTCCGGCAGAAGCTGGCACGCAGGTCCTCCGCTAATTCCGGCTCCTGCGGGTTGCCCATGACCATGGGCGCCAAGGCCGCGGCCCAGGCGAAATAGTTGCTGTCCAGAGATGCCAGCAGGCCCTCGATGTCTTCCCGCGAAAACCCGCCCACGTAGCCGTCGTACGGGTCATCCGTGTGACGGGGTGAAGGAGCAAGCAGGACCAGGTGGGAGAATCGGTTGGGGTCCTGCACTGCGGCGATCACGGCGATCATCGTGCTGACACTGTGGCCCACCAGGATGACGTCCTCAAGTTCAAGGGCCGCGCAAATCTCCAGCAGGTCCGACGCGTACCCCTTTAGGGAGCCGTACTTCTCCCAGTCATAGGCGCTGATGTCGGAGTGTCCCGCACCAACATGATCAAAAAGCACCAGCCGGTAATCATCAACGAAATAGGGCAGCAGCTTCCGCCACATAGCCTGATCGCAGCCAAAACCGTGGGCAAACATCATCACAGGCCCATCATCCCGGCCGAATATGGTGACATTGTTCCGGCCGATTACCGCAGCAACTGCTTCGATCACGTTCTCACTGACCCTCGCGTAGGGTGGCTTCCTGTCCCAGATACTATAGAGAATCCTAGGGATCCTCCCACTATGAACTTCAAGGTGACGTCGATTCAGCCCATTACATGCGACGCGGCTTACGCGACTCCTCCGACAGGGACCATGATCGCGATCAGAGCGTTGTCAGTCAGGGCATGGGCGAACCAAACCGGCTACAGCTATCCACGGAAGTGTCGGCGCGCGCTTCCAGCCGGACTCATCCGGAACATGAGTACATAACAGAGCACCACCGCCTGTCCTTGGCCTACGCGGGCGAGCCTGTGGCTTAGGGCGAGGTGTGTGGGACTGGGGACCACACTGCCCCACGCGCAATATAATGACGCCATAGAGGCCGACGATTTCGCAGTAGTCCTCGACTATGCGCTAAGAAAACTTCGACCCAGCACGTTGAAGGCCTAAGAAAGACATAGCCGGTCGATGGTTGTCCCAATACGGCTTGGACGACTTCCGTCAGGCTGTCCACGACGCACCGGTGGACTCCAAGGAATGACGTGTCCGGCCTTGGGACGCTGAGTGCGTGCGAGCTGTTCCCAGGGCTGACCCATATCGATAGGGTGATCACGAGCGGTGTCGATAAAGGATCGCTCAGTTTGGAACCAGGGGCCGATAAATCGGAGCCTGGAGTACGCCATTCGATTCTCGGGAGGAAGCATGACTATTCCAGAGCAGGATCCAAGCCAGCAGGAGGGCCCAGCAGACGGTGGCGCGGCCGGCATCCCCGGCGCCCAGGACGGCGGTGCCGATGGCGGCGCTGATGGTGGTGCTGACGGCGGCGCTGATGGTGGTGCTGATGGTGGTGCTGATGGTGGTGCTGATGGTGGTGCTGATGGTGGTGCTGATGGTGGTGCTGATGGTGGTGCTGATGGTGGTGCCGATGGTGGTGCCGATGGCGGCGCCGCACAACCAGGCAGCTAAGTTTGTGCACCACCAGCACTGACTTCCAGGACCCCGGCGCGGTGAAGGACGCCGGGGTTTTGGAAACACGCCTGATCGACATCGGCCATGAGAGGTTCGCCAGCGACGTCTGGGGGCGGACCGCGCTGCTCACCCGGGGTGTCAGCGACTTCTCCGATTTGTTCTCAGCCAACGCCGTCGACGAACTGATCTCGCGCCGCGGACTGCGGACACCTTTCCTGCGCGTCGCCAAGGGCGGCTCAACCCTTCCCGACTCCTCGTTCACCTCACCGGCAGGCGTTGGCGCCACCATCTCTGACCAGCTTGATGACACGAAGCTTTGGCGCAAATTCGCCGACGGAGCCACCCTGGTCCTGCAGGCTCTGCATCGCACGTGGGAGCCTGTGTCGAGGTTCAGCACTCAGCTGAGCACCGAGCTTGGGCATCCTGTGCAGGTCAATGCCTACGTCACCCCGCCCCAGAACCGTGGATTCGACGATCACTACGACGTCCACGATGTCTTTGTTCTGCAGATCGAGGGAACAAAGCGCTGGATCATCCACGAGCCGGTCCACGTGGACCCGCTGCGCAGCCAGCCCTGGACCGATCGTCGCTCCGCCGTCGCCGAGGCCGCTCAAGGCGAGGCTTACATCGACACGGTCCTCGGGCCCGGCGATGTCCTCTACCTGCCGCGTGGCTGGTTGCATGCCGCCGAAGCGCAGGGCAAGGTCTCGATCCATCTCACGCTGGGAGTCCACAGCTGGACCCGCCATGCGCTGGCCGAACACCTCGCGCAGGCCGCGCTTGCGGCACTGGACGACGATCCCGAGATGCGCCGTTCGTTGCCAATGGGCGTGGAGGGACCCGACGGCGAGATCGCCGCCGTCCGTGAACGTCTCGCCGCCGCCGTTCTTGAGGCTGATGCCGCTTCCCTTTTCCACCGTGCCCGGAGGGGACAGGGGCGCCCGGCCCCACTGGGTCCGGTGGCCCAGCTCGCGGCCGTCGAGGGCCTCGGCCCCGGGTCGCTAGTGCGGCTTCGGGATGCACTGGAGGCACGGCTGGAGGGTTCACGCCTGACTACCCGCGTGGGTTGGCTCGACTTCCCCGAGGCAAATCTGCCGTCCGTAAGGCGCCTGCTCGACGGCAAGGATCACCCCGCGGCAGATCTCGGCGTTGCCCTCGTCGAAAGGCTGTTACGCGCAGGAGTTCTCGTCCCCGTTGAACAGTGACTTCCCGGTGGCCCCAACAGAACGTTTCTTCTGCGCGGAAAGCGCTCGGATGCGCGGCGACTCGATGGCCGGCACGGCGTCACCCGGTGTGGTTTGGGTCCTCATCGAGTACCGTGGCGGGTGGCCTCCCAACGGCTTCGAGGGCCTTGACCTTGCGGCCGGGACCCAAGCCCTCGTCCTGTCCGCCGCGCGGACTGCGCGTGCACGGGTTCTCTTGGTGCGGCGGCCCGGCCCCCGCCGGCGCCACGGTCCCAGCCGTTGGGCCATACTGCGCCATCAAAGCTCCGGTGCCTATCAACAGCTATGGGGAACGTGGGACCGGGACGAGGACCTTGCAGAGATTGTCCCAGCCCTGGCATCGCCCGGAAAGCGCGGTTTACCGCCGGTCATCCTGATCTGCGCTCATGGTCAGCATGACCCCTGCTGCGCAGTGCGGGGACGGCCCGTTGGACGTGCACTCAGTGACCGTTGGCCAGAGCTGGTGTGGGAGTGCTCCCATGTTGGCGGTGACAGGTTCGCAGCTACCGCGGTGGTCGCTCCCGATGGCGTGTATTACGGCGGACTCGATGCCGAGTCCTCTGTCGCCACGATCGAGGATCACTTCGGCGGCCGTATCCGCGCAGAGTATCTGCGCGGATACACGGACCTCTTCCCACCACAACAAGCCGCCGTCGCGGCCGTGCTGGGTCATTTCGGCCCGGCCGGCCGGAATGACTACCAAGTCACTGAGACCGTGCGCGAGGGCGAGCACTGGCACATCCATATCACCGGCCGCCCGCCCCACCCGGCGCGCATCGAGGTGGAACTGCAGTCCCGCCGCTCACCGCCGCGTCAGCTGACCTGCCGGGGACCGGCGGCGGGTTCGGTCATAGTCTACGAACCCACTTCCGTCCGCAGAACCTGACACTTGCGGACCGTACATGCCCGCTGGATGTCCATCTAGCCACCCGGCAGCTGCCCTACATCCATTCCGCGCAGTACGCACAGGATGCAGCCCCTAACGCGTACGATCACGAGGCGCCAAGAAGGCTTTCCAGCATGAACGATTACCAAGGTGTTGCCCTGGGTTGCCCGCTGTTTCTGGCCGAACGCCCTTCAATGTTAACGCTGAATGTCCGGCGATAGCTGTCAGACACGCTTATAGGGGGGGACGCGCTCCAGGCCATGGACCTCGGCGGATTCAATGATCCGGCCATGACCTTGACCGTTTCGATCGGGTACTCGCCCACGCTGGTCTCACCGGAGAGCATTACGGCGTCCGCACCGTCGAGCAGGGCGTTGGCGCAGTCGGAAGCCTCTGCACGGGTGGGCCGCGGGTTGTCGATCATGGACTCCAGGATCTTGGCGATGACCGGCACGCGGCGGCCTTCCTCGTCCATGATCTCGTGCACGCGCTTGATGTCATTGGCGTCACGCACGAAGGCAGCGCCACCAGGTCAACTCCGCGGCGCATGGCCCAGCGGAGGTCGTCCTCGTCCTTTTCGCTCAACGCAGGGCCGTTGACGGCAACGCCGGAAGGTTGATGCCTTGTTGTTGGACACCATGCCGCCCACGGTCACCTGGGCAACCACCTTGCCGTCGTCCACGGCAGTGGCGCGCAGGGCCACCTTTCCGTCGTCGATCAGCAGGGCATCACCCACGTTGACGTCCTCGGTGAGGCTCTTCAGCGTGGTGGAACAGATGTCCCTTGTGCCGGGGACATCCTCGATGGTGAAGGTGTCACCAACGGCGAGGGCGTGTGGGCCGCCACCGAACCGACCCAGGCGAATCTTCGGACCCTGCAAGTCAGCCATGATGACCACCGGTTTGGTCAGCTCCGCCGCTGCCTTCCGGACGTTCTCGTAGGTGTTGTCATAAACCCTGTAATCGCCATGGCTCATGTTCATGCGGGCGACGTCAACGCCGGCCTCCCAGCACCGCGAGGGTGTTCTCCTAGCTGGCAATTGCTGGGCCGAACGTAGCCACAATTTTCGCGCGTCTCATATACCTACCCTTGTATTCTTTGCATGGATTTCGAGTACGGAAACACCCGCCCGCGTTATCCCGGGCGGGTGTTTCTGCTTCCCGCGCTGTGTGGAGTTCAGCTACAGGAGGCTTGTTCCGATTTCTCTGCCGATTTGTCGGAGCAAAGTGGCGGAGAGGTGAGGGTCTTTGGAGGAGTCCAGATCGGTGTAGTCCGCCAAGGTGTAAACCCGGGTGAGGGCCATTTCAGACCATCGCTCCTTGGGAAGCAGTGACCGGCCCGCGACAGCGATGATGGGGCGGGTGCCTGACCGTCGCGCAACAGCGGCGGGCAGTTTCCCTGCCAGGGTCTGCTCGTCGATGCTGCCTTCGCCGGTGATCACCACGTCGCAACTGTCCTTGCGGGTGTTGAAGTCCAGCAGGTCCAGGAAGTAGTCGGCTCCGGATACCTGTTTGGCGCCGAGCAGCAGGCAGGCGTAGCCGATGCCGCCGGCGCTTCCGGCGCCTTCATGTGCTGCCTGTGACTCCGCGTCGGCGAATCCGGCTTCGGCCATTTTGGTCACGAAGTGCCCCAGACTGTCGTCGAGGAATGCGACGTCCTCCGCTGTGGCACCCTTTTGTGGGGCGAAGACCGCGGGTGCGCCGTTGGGGCCGCGGAGGGGGTTATGGACGTCGCTCGCGACGACGAGTTCGGTGTCCTGCAGTTCCGGGAGCGCGGTGCGGTGAACGGACTGGATCTGTGCCAACGCTCCTCCGCTGCCGTAGAGCTGGCGCCCTTCGGAGTCGTGGAAGCTGTAGCCCAGGGCGGTGAGCATTCCCATTCCGCCGTCGGTACTGGCGCTGCCGCCCAGTGCCAGGACGATCTTTGCAGGGTTAAGGCTGAGCGCGAACAGGACGGCTTCGCCGAATCCGCGGCTGGAGGAGTTCAATGCCTCCAGTTTGCCTTCGGGCAGCAGTCCGAGTCCGCAGGTGTTGGCCACCTCGACGACGGCGGTGGTGCCGTCGAAAGCGATGCTGGACGGTACGGGTTGGCCGGTGGGGCCGGCAACGGTGTAGCTGTGGCGAGTGAAGCCAGAGGTGACGGCGGCGTCGACGCTGCCGTCACCTCCGTCCGCCAGGGGAAGCAGTTCGCACTGAACCGCTCCGGCCGTGCCTGGGACGTCAACGGGGGAGCGAAGCCCTGTTGCCAGGGCCTGCGCTACCTCGCTGGCCGTGAGGCTGCCCTTGAACTTGTCGGGGGCGATAAGGATCCGCACGGTCTTGGGGGCAGTAGTTGTGCTCATGTTAGTTAGACAGTCTCCGAGTGGATGGGACGAGAGCCCGCGGGGGCAAGCTCGGCAACCGGGCCCGCGTGCTTGGAAACAGCTTCCTTGGGCCCATGGTGTCCGTACTCGGTGAGGTCGTCATCGATGTCAACGACTTCATCCAGGTGGATCGGGTCCTCGGAGGGCATGGGCTCCACGGTTTCACCGGCGAAGACGCGGCGGGCACGATCAGCGTCGAGGGTGCGGTCCCACCAGGCGATGAAGAGGGTTGCCACGGCGTTACCGGTGAAGTTCACCAGGGCGCGGCATTCGGACATGAACTTGTCGATGCCGAAGATGAGCATGATGCCCGCAGCCGGGATGGTGCCGAGGGTGGTCAGGGTGGCGGTGAGGGCGATGAAGCCGCCACCTGCAACGCCCGCGGCGCCCTTGGAGGTCAGGAGCATGACGGCGAGAAGGCCCAGTTGTTCACCGATGGACAGGTCCGTGTTGGTGGCCTGGGCGATGTAGAGGGCGGCGAGGGAAAGGTAGATCGCAGCGCCGTCGAGGTTGAAGCTGTAGCCGGTGGGGACGACCAGGCCTACGGTTTCCTTCTTGACGCCGGCGTGCTCGAGTTTGCGCATCAGGCCCGGCAAGGCAGGTTCGGCGGTGGAGGTGCCGAGGATGAGCATGTATTCCTCTTTGAGGTGCCGGATCATCGTGAAGATGTTCAGCTTCAGGAAAAGCATGATGGAGCCGAGCACGATCACCACGAAGAGGATCGAGGTGATGTAGAACAGGGCGATCAGTCCGCCCATGCTGGTCAATGATGAGACGCCGAACTTGCCGACGGCGTAGGCCATGGCGCCGAAGGCACCGATCGGGGCGGCTTTCATGATGAAGCTGAGGATCTTAAACATGACCCCGGTGAGGCGCTGTACACCGTCCAGGACGGGGGCGCCGACCTTGCCCATGGCGTTCAGGGCGATGCCGAAGATGACGGCGATGAAGATGATCTGCAGGATGTTGCCCTCAACGAAGGGGGAGACCATGCTTTCCGGGATGATGTGGGTGAGGAACTGCCACCATTCCTGGTTCGCGCCGGCGTCGATCAGCTTCGCGGCGGACTCGGAGGTCTCGATGCTGCCAGCATCTGCGTTGACTCCATCGCCCAGCCGGAAGATGTTGATTGCCACGAGACCGAAGATCATGGCCAGGATGGTGCCGACCTGGAAGTAGGTAAGGGCCTTCAGGCCCGTCATGCCCACCTTCTTCAGGTCCGCGACACTGGCGATGCCGCCAACGATGGTCAGAAAAACGATCGGGCCGATGAGCATCTTCATCGCGTCCACGAAGGTGGTCCCGATGGGTTCCATGGCGATGCCGACGCTGGGTGCGAGCCAGCCGACGAGAATGCCGATAACGATGGCGGTCAGTACCCAGAAATACAGTTGGCGGTACAGAGGTGTTTTGCGGGCCGCCGAGGCTGTGCCGGCGGTAGTGATGTGGTCCATGATTCCTACCTCGTTGTGGAATGTAGCTGGAGGGTGCTCGATGAAGATGGGCATGACGGAGTGGACGGCGGCGGTGTTCTGCCGCCGTCCACTCCGGGCTATGTACAGACCGCCGGGATCGTCCCTGGCCGGTCGCGCGTTCTGGCTAGACGGCGGCCAGCGTGTTGGTCAGGGCCTTGATGATTGCCTCGGTGACGTCTTCGGTTTTGGCATTCCCGCCGACGTCGCGGGTGAGGTGGCCGGAACCGGTGGCAGTTTCGATGGCGGCTTCAACCTTGCGTGCTTCCTCGTGAAGGCCGAAGTGGTCCAGCATCAGGGCAGCGGAGGCGATGGCGCCGATCGGGTTGCTGATGCCCTTCCCGGCGATGTCCGGAGCGGAACCGTGGACCGGTTCGAACATGGAGGGGAAGCGGCGTTCCGGGTTCAGATTGGCGCTGGCTGCCAGGCCCAGGCTGCCGGCAAGCGCGGAGCCAAGGTCCGAGAGGATGTCGGCGTTCAGGTTGGACGCCACCACCACGGACAGGTCCTCGGGCTTGAGGATGAACTTGGCGCTCATGGCATCCACGAGGACGCTTTCGGTCTGGACGTCCGGGTAGTCCAAGGTCACGCGGTTGAACACTTCGTCCCAAAGGACCATGCCGTACTGCTGGGCGTTGGACTTGGTGACCGAGGAGACCTTCTTCACGGTGCGGGTCCGGGCCAGGTCGAACGCGAAGCGCATGATGCGCTCACAGCCCTTCTCGGTAAACAGTGCGGTCTGCAGGGCAACCTCGTTGCCGGGGCCACGGCCGCTGAGGTTCCGGCCACCGAGGCCGGCGTATTCGCCTTCGCTGTTCTCGCGGACAACTACCCAGTCAAGTTCGGTGTTGTCAGCCTTGCGCAGCGGGGACTGGACGCCCGGCAGGAACTTCACGGGGCGGATGTTGGCCCACTGATCGAAGTTCTGGGTGATGTTCAGGCGCAGGCCCCAGAGGCTGATGTGGTCCGGGACGTTCTCCCAGCCGACCGCGCCGAAGTAGATCGCATCGAAGTTCTTCAGCGTCTCCAGGCCATCGTCGGCCATCATCTTTCCGGTTTCTGCGTAGTAGCCGCAGCCCCAGGGGAATTCGGTCCAGTTGAAGGCGAACTTGCCGTTGGAGTTCTCGGCCAGCGCGTCCAGGACGCGGCGGCCTGCAGAGACGACTTCCTTGCCTACGCCGTCGGCGGGGATGGATGCGATGCTGAATTTCTGGGTGGCGCTCATGTGCCTACCTCCTCGTTGAGTTTTTAGCAGTGAGCCTGTTAGCGGGGTCACACTGTTCTTCCTCTTCAAGTAGACGGCCTGCTTCTATGCGGCGTCCAAGACCAAGATTCGATACGGCATATAGGCTCCGCCTATCGATGCCGCGGGGGCCCAGCGGCAGCTTCGGGGTCCGGGGAGGCGTGGAGTTCTGCCACCGTCAGGAAGGCCCGGGCAGCTGGCGTGAGGTCTTCCTTCCGGCTGAGGATCGCGACGTCCAAGTGGGAGACGGGCTCTATCAGCAGGGTTCTGAGTCCTATTTTGTGGGCCAGGGGTGCCCAGGATGAAGGCATGACGGCGTGCCCCACGCCCGCGAGCACAAGGGGGAGAATGGAGGTCCGGTGGGCCACTTCGACAACGATTTCGGTGTCGACGCCGTGGGCCAGCGCGTCATCGACCAGCCAGCGCATCAGGGATCCGCGCTGGCTGGCGATGAGCCGGTGGCCGCCCAAGTCGTCGCGTTGTATCGACGTTCCGTGGTTGAAGGTGTCGGCTTGGGGGTTGACGATGAGTATCAGGGGCTGGCGTTCCAGCTCAAGGACCTGGACTCCGGGTACCCGGATGGGTGTAGGGGAGCCGGCGAGGCCGATTTCCGTGCTGCCTGAGCGGACAGAGTCAATAACTTCTTCCGGTGTGAAGGCGGCGCTGACATTGAGCCGGACAGAAGGGTGCAGCCGGGTGAAGCCGGCGATCATGGACGTCAGCGGCTCGATGCCGGGGGAGGGCATGGAAATGATGTCCAGCCGCCCACTTCGGATTCCGCGAAGCGCCTGGACGGCCGAGGCCGCCGCATCGAGATCTCGCATCACCAGTCTGGCCGGTCCGACGAGCTCTTTGCCCGCTTCGCTGAGGACGGCGCGGCGGCCGATGCGATGAAACAGCGGGACGCCCAGGTCTTTTTCCAGACTCGCGATGGTCTGTGAGAGCGAGGGCTGGGCGATTAGTAAATGCTCGGCCGCGCGGTTGAACCCGTTGTGATCAACCACGGCCAAAAAGTACTTCAGCTTTCGCGTATCCACGCAGCTCCTTCAACGGGTTTCGAGCCTGGGGTTGTGGCGACAACGCCCTTGAGCGGCCCTCTGCGGGACGAGGGTCAGGGCGTAAATAGCCTACGCCTATCAGCCGGATTGCTTCTAAGTCTTGGACGCATCCCCAACCAGTGGCTCTAATGGAACGACACAACAGGCACTTCAGGAGCCGCAACTGCCCAAAGGTTTAGGCGGTTCGCCCGCCATGCATCATCACGTGGCGGGGATAGGCGTACGAGAACGTTCCGCGGACGGCTGCGCCACGTTCCAAAACGAGAAGAACGTGGTCCCTTCTACGTTTGCTGCAACAACGAGTTCAGTGGCAGCTGCCAGGGGGCCGCGTCCGGAGGAAATGGCCGGTGTTAACCCGCCATCCTTCCCGCCAAGGAAACGGCACAACGAACACACTCGACGGTCATTTGAGCATCGACCTTGATAAAACGAAGGGCCACGGCATGTATATCTCGAATCCCGGCACTCCCCACTCCATGCTCTCCAGCCGCCTGCGCAAGGAAATAGGCAACTGGCGCGAGCTAACCCCTGGTGACACCGTCGTGCTCCTGACATCGGATAAGCGCAACCCACGGATAACGGGACGTGTGGACGACATCTCCGCTGACGGGTGGTACTTGTGGCTGTTGCAGGACAGCGGCGCCGGGCGCCGCCTGCTGGACCGGACCGAGGGATACACCACATTCCTGGACTCAAATCCCTAGCGGGAAAGAAACAACCCTGCCGCCGGTCATGCCATACCGACCAGCCCCGCCCGGGTAAAGGCTAAACCCCGCACTGCCCCACGTCTCGCCGAGCAGGCAAACATTATCCGGCCACTGGCAGGAACCGGCAGTGTTCGGGACAGACTCACGCTGGTGGGTGCACTTGGATCCCGGTCGACACCATTCTGATGTCGTGTGGGACACCGGAACGCTCCATCCCTCGCCCGTGTGGCGGCCGCTCTGTCGTGAACGCATCGCTGATAGTGACGCATGCCTTCCGAGCTTGCTGTGTAAACAGCAGAAATTAAGACCCGGCGCGGGCCCCGTCTCTCGGGTGCGTGTTGCGGTTCCGCGTGCCCGCGCCGGGAAATTCATCGCTCCGAGATTCCCCCTTTGGATGGCTGTTCCGGTTGTGATTTTGTTGCTATTGGCCAATACCGGTCACACCGATCATGATCGGGACGATGCTGACGATCAGGATGGCACCAAGGATGTCAAAGGCGAATCCGGTGCGGACCATGCGCGTGATAGGAACAGCGCCCGAGCCGTAGACAATGGCGTTTTGCGGGGTGGAGACCGGCAGCATGAAGCCGAAGGATGCGGCGAACGTTGCTGCCAAGGCAGGAACAAGAGGGTCTACCCCCATGGCGACACACAACGGGATGACGATGGGAACAACGACGGCGGCAGATGCAGTGTTGCTGGTTGTCTCCGAGATGAGGATGGCCAGGACTGCCGAGAATGCGGTGATCGCTACGACGCTGGTGACTCCCAGGTTATCGGCGGCAGCATTGCCTATCGTTTCGGCAAGACCGGTGGACGAAAGAAGGGCGCCGAAGATGATGCCCGTACCGAAAAGGAGAATCGTTCCCCAATCGATTTTCGCTGCGTCGGCCCACGTCAGGGTTGCGCGGCGCTCCTTCCAGTTGGTCGGAAGGATAAACAGCAGGGAAGCGCCGATCACGGCAACGAT
The DNA here is from genome assembly GCF_031454915.1 of Pseudarthrobacter sulfonivorans. GTDB lineage: Bacteria > Actinomycetota > Actinomycetes > Actinomycetales > Micrococcaceae > Arthrobacter > Arthrobacter sulfonivorans_C. The sequence continues at coordinate 49,616 of NZ_JAVDRS010000009.1, forward strand.
GCCTTCGTCCAGCCGGTTATCGAGAAAGGTGTAAATTTCGGAATCCGGGCCGGCGATGAGGCTGGCGAATGCCGGGAGCAACCACAGTGTGACGGTCAGGCCAAAAGCGATAAGAGTGTTGATCTCCGCCCGGGACATCTTTCCCTGCTGGTTCTTCTGCTCCCGGATGAACTCATCTACGCCGTCAATCCGGCGGATCTCCGGTTTGTTGAGGAGGAACATGGTGAGAGCCAGCACCGCAAACATCGCAACGCAGAGCGGGGCCACGGTGGCTGTCCACTGGACGAAGGAAATCTGAACACCGGTTGCTTCCTCTATGAGTCCGCGGCCGATCAGGTTCGGGGGCGATCCTACAGGGGTCAGGAGGCCACCGACGCTGGCGCCATAGGCAAGCATCAGCATCAGTGCTGCGCCCACGCGAAGACGCAGCGGGTCGAAATCGGACTTGACGACGCCGCGGTCCTGCATCAGTTGTCCGATGACAGCCAGGATGCCCAGGGCGGTCGGCATCAACATCGCCACCGTGGCGGTGTTTGAAACGAACGCGGACAGCAAGCAGGTGATTACGCCGAAGGCGATGATCACGCGGTAGGTGGATTTGGCGATACCGGGAATGGACAGGACGGCGAATGCCAGCCGTTGAGCGATGCCGTGTTTGAGCATGGCGGCAGCGAGGATGAAGGCGCCGATGAAGGTAAAGATGGTTGTGGAGCCAAAGGGTCGCAGTACGTCACTGGCAGGTGCCACGCCGAGCAGGACGATAGCGGCGACACCGATGAGCCCGCCTACTGGGATGGGTACGGGTTCGCAGATCCAGAGGATGATGACGCCCAGCAAGACGGCTGCTAACAGTTGCTGCGTGTGGTCCATCCCTGTGGGAATAAGCGCGAAAATAATTGCTACTGCCGGCGCCAGGAAGAATCCCAGAGTCTGCCGGGCCCGCTCGAATTTTTCTTCCCGCGGAGAGAGCTTCTGCTCGCTCAAACTCCTGAAGGTTTTACCGCCCAGTAAGGCGGCTCGAACATCCGTCCTTTGAGGTGAGGAATCGGCCGCTGAGGATGCCGTTAGTTTGCTGGACATCGTCGTCCTTTCATCGTTGGGTTTGAACCAACTGTGCATCCGTGACCCGAATCACGTCCAAGACGGATTCCCTACTGACCTGATAGGAAAAACCGATCTCAGCCCCCCACCGGCGACCCTTCGACCAGCGCTGCCTCACTGGGGCAAATAGATACGCGTCCCGCCACTGCTTGGACCTAAACCAACACTGCACCAGGGGAACCAACCCGTGCTTGCTGATCAAGCGGGCGCAACCGGTGGCGACATTGATCCATCCATGGCTGGGGTCAATTCAGGTTATCCACGGCTGGAAGCGGGAGCCGTTGGGTAGCTCCCTGGCAGCAGCAGCGGTGGATAAACTATGAAAGTTTCTTCGTATTTTCACGAGCAAACCACGTTGCGCATCGTGTTCTTTGGACGAGGATTGTCGGCTCGTTAGGGATCGTGTCGGTGACGGTCGAAAACTGAGCCATTGTGACGGTTGAAAACTGAGCCACCCGTTCCAAACGATTGGGTGGGTGATCACAGTGGAGGATTGGGCGCTTATCCGGCCGGTTGCATCTGGCCGAGGGTGAGTCGATGAGATCGATAGCGGCGCGGTTGGGAATCTCCCGGAACACCGTCGCGAAGGCTGTCGGCGCTGACGGTCCGCCAACGTATGTGCGCGCACCGCAGGACTCCGGGATCAAGGCGGTGGAACCGGCCATTCGTGCGCTGCTGTTGGAGAACCCGCGGATGCCGGCGACAGTGCTGGCCGAACGGGTTGGATGGTCCGGGTCGCCGGCGTGGTTCCGTGAGAACGTGGCCAGGATCCGGCCGGAGTATGCCCCGGCGGATCCTGCGGATCGGATCACTTACCAGCCCGGGGATCAGGCGCAGTGCGATCTGTGGTTCCCAGAGGTGCGGATACCTGTCAGCACCGGCAAAGCCAGGGTGTTGCCGGTGTTGGTGATGGTGTCTTCGCATTCACGGTTCATCATGGCCCGGATGACCGGAGACCTGCTGGCCGGGATGTGGGAGCTGCTCGAGTCCCTGGGCGCGGTTCCGCGGCGGCTGATCTGGGACAACGAAACCGGCATTGGCCGGCGGAACAGCTACGCCGCCGGCGTCGCGGCGTTCGCGGGGGTCCTGGCCACCCGGATCGTGCAGGTCAAACCCTATGATCCGGAGAGCAAGGGCGTGGTGGAGCGGGCCAACCAGTTCCTGGAGACATCCTTCCTGCCCGGCCGGGTCTTCGCCTCTGCCGAGGACTTCAACAACCAGCTCGGACAGTGGCTGCCGAAGGCTAATGCCCGGCTTGTCAGGCGGACCGGTGCCCGCCCGACGGAGTTGCTCGCTGCTGACAAAGCGGCCATGCTGGCGCTGCCACCGATTCCACCGGTCACCGGATTCACCGCGCGGGTTCGGCTCCCGTGGGACTACTACGTTCGGATGGGATCCAACGACTACTCCGTCCACCCGCAGGCCATCGGCCGGTTCGTCGACGTCACCGCCGACCTCGCAACCGTCACGATCAGTCTGGACGGCAGATCGGTCGGGACCCACCCCCGGTCCTGGGGCACCGGTCTGACCATCACCGACCCGGACCACGTCGAGGCAGCAAGGGCACTGCGGAAGGCCTTCCAAACCCCTCATCCGGTTGGCGAAACCACCGGGCTGCGGGACCTGGCGGACTACGACCGGGCGTTCGGGGTTGTTGACGGGCAGGTCGCCTGATGCCAGCGGCTAAGGAAACCATCGGTCAGATCGAGTACTACTCCCGGGCGATGAAAGCACCCCGGATCCGTGAAGCAGCAACCCGGCTCGCGGACCAGGCCCGTGAAGGCGGCTGGACCCACGAGGAGTATCTCGCCGCTGTCCTGTCCCGGGAAGTCGCAGCCGGGGAAGCCTCCGGCGCTGAGATCAGGGCCCGGGCGGCCGGGTTCCCGGCCCGTAAATCACTTGAGGACTTCAATATCGATCACCAGCCCGGCCTCAAACGCGACACCATCGCGCACCTGGCCACCGGCGCGTTCCTCACCGAAGCGTCCAACATCGTCCTGCTCGGACCGCCCGGCACCGGCAAAACCCACCTCGCCACTGGGCTGGGCTTACGGGCTACCCAGCTCGGTCACCGTCCTGTTCGCCACCGCCATCGACTGGGTCGCACGGCTCCAGGCAGCCCACCAGAACGGCAGGCTGCCCCAGGAAAGAGCCGCATTGGGCGGGGTAGACCGCCGGATTGACGGAAGGACGCCTCAAAGTTCCGCACCATCCGCGCATTCCATTTGACCCCGAAGAAGCAATATACAAAAGGTTCGATTTGATCTTGCGGTGATAGCCTGCAGCTAACATTCACCTGCCGAAGTGCTCAGTTCCTGGCTGGCTATTCTTCGCTGGTTTGGCAACAGGTGATGAAGCGTTCGACAAGGGGTTCCTGCCCTCCGGAGCGGACCACCACGGACAGCTCTACCAGATCCACGCGCCTGCGCAGTTCCCGCCAAACAAGCCCTTGTGGCTGGTACCTGACCGAAGACTCCGGTGCAAGCGTGACCCCCAGCCCGCATCGGACCATGGCGAGCTGGGAATTGATGGAATTGGCATAGTGCTGGGCTTCCGGGCTGAATCCGGCCTGGCGGCAAGCGGCAACCAGTTCGTCATGATAGTCCGGGGAAATGTGCCGGGGCAGCCACACCCAGGGTTCGTCACGGAACTCCGCGAGGCTGACCGGCCCTTCGCTGACCGAGAGTGGATGGTTTTCGGGCATGGCCACCACAAAATGATCCCGGCGCAGCGGCACCGAGCTCAGGCGCCGGCCCGTGGCGGTCTGTCGAATAACTGCAACGTCCAGCTCCCTGCGCTCCAGGGCATCGCGCCCATGGTGGGAGTCAATCTCCCGGACATGCAGGTCCACGAGGGGACGCGACGCGCGGAACCTCTGCAAGATCAGTGGCAGCGTCTCACTGAACGCCGAGGTGACGGCACCGATGCGAAGTGTGCCGGACAGGCCGCCGTTGGCCAGCGTCGCCGCATCACGGGCACGTTCCGAAGCCCCGACCAGCAGCCTGCACTGCTCCAGGAACACGTGCCCGGCCTCGGTCAGCAGAACGCTCCGGCTTGACCGGTTCAACAGCGTAGTTCCCAACTGGCGCTCCAGCTGGAGAATGGCCTGGCTCAGCGGCGGCTGCGACATGTTCAGCCTGTCTGCTGCACGGCTGAAATTCAGTTCTTCGGCAACAGCGATGAAGTACCGGGCCTGTCGTACTTCCACCATCTTATCTAGTCGCCCTTCGTCTTCTAGCTATATGCAGTCAGACCTTCACTCTATCAACCGTGTCCGGTCTACTTGAAGCATGACCGATTCAAACACTTCCCTGCTTGCCGGGTACGCGGAGCTTGACTCCGCTGCCGTATCGGACGCCCTGGACGCCCTGGACCTGCCGCCTGGCCAGGCCGGTTTCCTGCCCGTCTGGGGACACCCGAAAATTGTCGGCTTTGCCGTCACTGTCCAGCTCGAGCCGTACATCCCCGGGCCCTCCGGCGCCCACATCGGGTCCGCTGCCGTTGCTGCGGCCTCGGCCGAGAACGTGATCGTGGTGAACAACGAAGGCCGCACGGACGTCTCGTGCTGGGGCGGACTCCTGAGCCTCGGCGCCGCCCTGAACGGCGTGCGGGGTGTGGTGGCCGACGGTGCCTGCCGCGACGTCAACGAGGCCCGTGACATGGGCTTCCCCGTTTTCGCCAAGGGACGGATCCCGGCTACGGCCCGGGGCCGGCTGCAGCAGCGCTCCACCGGTGAACCCGTGCAGTTCGGCAACGTCACCGTCACCCCCGGGGATGTGGTGTTCGCCGATGAGACCGGCGTTGTCGTGGTCCCCCGCGCCCACGCCGAAGAAGTCCTGGACAGGGCACAGGCCGTGGCAGAACGGGAACGCGGCATTGCCGCGGACCTGCGCGCCGGCATTCGACTCCATGAAGCCATGCGCGACGCGCGCCTGGCAGGAACCACCGAAGGACACTGATGAACACCACTACTGACATCGCGGCCCGGCTGAAGGCAATCCCCACTGCATCCATTTCCGATGCCATGGATTCCCTCAGCCTCCACGGCACCCTCCACGGTCTTGCTCCATTGACCTACGACTTCCGCATCGGCGGCCCCGCCTTCACCGTCCAGTACGAACCCGCCGGCTCCGAACGCGGCAGCGTCGGCGACTTCCTGGACGACGTCCCGCCGGGCGCCGTCGTGCTGATCGACAACCACGCCCGCACCGACGTCACCGTCTGGGGCGGCATCATGACCGAGATCGCCGCCGCCCGCGGCATCGGCGGAACCGTCATCAACGGCGTGTGCCGGGATCTGAACGCGGCCCTGCGCCAGAACTACCCGCTGTTCAGCCGGGGCAGGTTCATGCGCACCGGCAAGGACCGCGTCCGGCTGGTCGCCGTCAATGCCCCGGTCACCATCAACGACGTGGAAATCTCGCCGCTGGACATCATCTGCGGCGATGCCGACGGCGCCCTCGCTGTTCCCGCCGGGCGCGCCGAAGAAATCGCCGAGATCGCAGAACGCATCGAAGACGTAGAGGCCCGGATCGTCGAAGCGGTCAAGGCAGGATCGACCCTGGTCCAGGCCCGCGCCGACCTCGGCTACCACAACCTGCAGTGGAGGAAAGCATGAGCAACGCAGCAGGAGGACACTCCGCAGCCACCCTGTACGAAGCAGCCAAACTACCCTGCGCCTGCGACCCCGGCCTGAAGGCTGCCTGGGCCGGAGCCAAAGTCGCCGGCCCGGCGTTCACCGTCCGCGGCATCGGCGGGGACAACCTCGCCCTCCACAACGCCGTGCTCGCCGCACCTGCCGGCAGTGTCCTGGTGGTTGACCTGCAGGGCGCCGCCTACGGCCACTGGGGCGAAGTGCTCGCTGTCGCCGCACAGCACCGCGGCATCGCCGGGCTCGTTGTCGACGGCGGTGTCCGCGACTCCGAGGAAATGGGGGCCATGGACTTCCCCGTCTTCGCCCGGCACGTCACCGTCGTCGGCACAGGCAAGGACTACCCCGGCGACATGGGTTCCCCGGTCCGTGTCGGCGGCGTCGTGGTCCACACCGGCGACCTGGTGGTCGGCGACGCTGACGGCGTCGTCGTCCTGCCCCGGGACTCCGCCGCAGCCATCATCAGCCGCGCCGACCAGCGCGTCGCCGACGAACAGCGCATCATCGCCGATATCAGGGCCGGCAAAACCACCCTGGAACTCTACAACCTGCGCGCCGAAGGCACCTTCACCGCCCGCTAACCCCCTTACTGGACCGGGGCAGGGGAACGCTTCCCCGGCCATTGCCCGAAAGAAATCATGGAAACTGCAGCCACCCCACGCCCCCGTACGGCCGGTTCCACCGCCGTGGAACGGATCATCAGCAGCAGCAGACGGCCCAAATCCCTCGGCGCCAAAACGCCCGGCGCCATCTCACTGGCCATGGGCGAACCGGACACCGGCACCCCTACAGCCATCGTCGAAGCAGCTGTCACCGCCTTGACCTCCGGCCGGACCCGCTACGCACCCATGGCCGGCTCCCCAGAACTGCAGCACGCCGTCGCGGAACACACCTCGGCCAAGTACGGCCGGCCCACCATGTCCGAGGAAATCGTGCTCACCCACGGCGGCAGTGGCGGCCTCGCGGCAACCATGCTCGCCCTGGTCAACCCCGGCGACCGGATCCTGATCCCCGAACCGACCTACTCCCTCTATTCCGACCATGCGGCCATGATCGGCGCGGAGGTCATCTGGGTACCCAACCTCCATGACGGTTCGCTGGACCTGGACACCCTCCAGCAGGAGGCGCCCACCGCCAAAATGATCATCCTGTGCAACCCCGGCAACCCCACCGGCCGCGTCTACCCCGGCAGCGACCTGCACCGGCTCGAACAGCTCCTCCAGGACAACCCCGGACTGCTGCTCCTCGCCGACGAAGCCTACGCAGACATCATCTTCGACGGCGGCGCCTTCACCTCCGCGCTCACGCTGGCTAACGCACGGGAGCAGATCATCTGCTGCAGCACCTTCTCCAAGACCTACGCCATGACCGGCTGGCGGCTCGGCCACGTTGTAGCGCCGGTCCGGCTGGCAGAGAAGATCAACACGATCCACCGCACCATCAACGGGCCCCTGGGCACGTTCATCCAGGACGCGGCACTGACGGCCCTGGAAATGCCCCGCTCCGATCTCCGGGCGGCAGCACTGTCCTATCAGAAACGCCGGGATATCGTGGTCGATTTCCTGTCCGGGCTTCCCGGCGTTGAGATGCTGACGCCCCAGGGCGCGTTCTACGCCTTCCCCAGGATCACCTCATCCCTCACCTCGGACGAAATGACGGCGCGCTTTGCTGAGGCCGGGGTACTTGTCCGCTCGGGTAGCGAGTTCGGACCAACAGGCGAAGGCCACATCCGGATTTCCTTCGCCACGGACCTCGAAAGCCTCCAAGAAGGGCTTGCCCGCTTCGTATCGGCCGTTAAGGAAATGGTATGAAGCGCAGGGCGATGATAATCAGGCCAGCGCACCGTGAGAGACCGGGCAGCATCCGTCACGACGATCAGCCCCCGGGACCTTAAACCCCTCCTGACGCAGACCCCGGCACTGGGATAGCCCGCCGGGCGCCCGCGCCGATGAAAACTCCATGACTTTAAGGAAGACCCTTGACCACTAACACCCTGACCAGGCACTGGATGGAACTGACCATCGACGGCACCGGCGTGCGGCTTTCCTGCATCAGCCGGAAGGGAGCCGGGATGCCCATCGTGTTTCTTCACGGCTTTGGCTCCACCAAGGAGGACTACGCGGACGTGGCACTGCATCCTGCCTTCGCCGGCAGGCCGATTTTCGCCTACGACGCGCCTGGCTGCGGCGAGTCCGAATGCTCTGACCTGGACCGGATCTCCATCCCCTTCCTGCTCAAGACCGCCCTGGCAGCACTTGATGAACAAGGCATCGACAGGTTCGACCTCGTGGGGCATTCCATGGGCGGGCTGACCTCCCTGATGCTCGCGCACCAGGCACCGGAGCGGGTAGCCAGCTTTACTGACATCGAGGGAAACGTCGCACCGGAGGACTGCTTCCTCAGCCGCCAGATCTTCCTGCACCCGCACGAGGACCCGGAAGAGTTCCTTGAAGACTTCATCGCCCGGAACTGGGCAGCTCCCTTCTATTCAAGCCCCCTGTACGCCACCAGCGTCCGCTACAAGGTACGTGCCGGGGCTGTCCGCGGAATCTTTGAATCCATGGTGGACCTCTCGGACAACGCAGACCTGATGGCGAAGTTCCTGTCCCTGCCGCTGCCGCGGATGTTCATGTACGGCGAGCAGAACAAGACCCTCAGCTACCTGCCCCACCTGGCCTCCAACGGCGTGGCCCTGGCGGAAATCCCGCACAGCCGCCACTTCCCCATGTACTCCAACGCTCCGGAAATGTGGCGCAGGATCGCGGCCTTCCAGGCACGTGCCTATGAAGATTCACCTTCTGCGGAGACCGCGTGCGCCTGACTCAGCGGCCGAACATGGGTTTGGCGGCACAGCGCGGCCGGCGCCGAAACCCAGGTGGCCTGACCTGCGGAAAAGCCCTCGTGGAACGGTAGTTCTCGCGGCTACTTCCACTCCCGTGGTCTGATTGCCGATAACCGGCCTTTCGTCCAGGTAAGTGGCCAAGGGAGTCCTCGACCGCGGGTGATCGCCTGGTGTCGTTGGTCCGACACATACAATCAGGAGGGCGCCTCGAGTACGTGGGATTTTATCGGCCTGCCGCGTAGCTGCCTTGGCTTGGTCCTGTACATGCTTTCCGAGCAACGCATGAAATGGGTGAAGACGACGTCATCCGCAACTTACATCCTCGTTCGTCCGTCCCTTGGGTTTTCGCGTTCACCACTTCATGGTCGCTAGGGCCGCTTACAAGATGATTGCTGATTATTCGTTGGATCGACCGAGGGTTGCGGCCGGTCCGGAATCTCCGCTCTGATACCTGTTCATGCAGGAATGCGGAGGGAACGGCATGACACGGCGTCTCTGAAGCCCAGGGGGACATATGCGCTGTTATCGGCGTTTGGGCAGCGAATTCCCGGTGACAGTTGAAGTCTCTCCCATCGCGCAAGCCTTCGGAACAGAGGGTCGCCGGCCGGGGCTTGGCTCCTAGGAAATCGCCAGCCGAGCTCGCACTCAGGAATGATGAGCTTCGTCGCTAATTTAAGAGACATGCCATCAACGTGACACAGCCTGCGAAGCCCGTAGCCGTAATTCCATTAGAACAGCGGCCAGGGCACTGCCGGCATCTCACCGCTCGGAGCCGGAAACCGCCCTGCCAAGCGCAACCGGGCGCAGCGCGTGGCGAGCGATGCGATTTCTTCGGCGCTGAGCAAGTCCGCCAGGTTTCGGCCAAGCCCACCGAGCAGTCCTTCGGTGACACGATCGATGCCGTCGCGTTCCTCGGCGGTCAGAGCGTCTCCCAGCCATCCCCACAGCACCGTGCGCAGCTTGTGGTCACGGTGGAAGGTGAGCCCATGGTCCACGCCGTGCCGGTGTCCGTCCGTCATGGCAAGAATGTGGCCGCCTTTGCGGTCGGCGTTGTTGACGACCATGTCGAACACCGCCATGCGTCTGAGCGCTGGCGAGTCTTCGTGAACGAGGGCGACCATCCGTCCATTCTCATCCTGACCCTCGAGGACCTGTTTCCAGCCGATCTCCGGCACGTGGTCCGTTGCGACCAGGTTCACGGCGCTTTGGGCGGGGTCTTGCTCCTGCCAGAGCTGCACCATTCCTTCGCCCATCGGACCATCGCGCAGCCAGGTGTGCGGCACGACGTCCCAGCCGAAGACCTGCGAGACCAGGTAGGCGGCCACCTCCCGGTGAGCCAGGGTGCCGTGGGGAAAATCCCATAGCGGACTTTCTCCTGCTATCGGCTTGTAGACGACCACCACGTCGCCGATGCTGCCCAGAAATGTAGCGTTTGACGCCGTCGTGATGCGGCCGGTGAGCGTCAGCTCGGTGGTCACTAGGTCCGGCGCTGGCATCAGACCTCGGGAAGGGTGCAGATGTGCCCGTCGGCGTCTATGGGGTAACCGCAGAGCGAGCATGTGGGACGCCCGGCGCCCACGATCTCACGGGTGCGCTTGGCGAATGCGCGGGCGGTGCCGACCGGCATTCGCACCAGCAGCATTTCGGGCTCGTTAGCGCCGTCCTCGTCAATGGAATCATCGTTGTCATCAGCATCGACATCCGTGATGGGGTAAGCCTCTATTACGACCTGGGCCGTGGTTGGGTCCCACCCTAAGCTCATGGCGCCGGTGCGAAAATGCTCCTGAACGGCCTCGAGCTGGTCATTGTCGACAAGTTCAATTGGAGTACTCGTGGGAACGCTGAAGGGGTTGCCCTCGACGGTGATGAGCTGATCCAGAATTTCGTCGATCTTCTCCGCGAGCAGCGCCGACTGCTGCTTCTCCAGGGCAATACTCACGATCTGCGTCCCTGCGCGCACCTGCAGGTAGAACGTGCGCGCCCCCGGAAGGCCGATGGTGCCAACGACGACCCGATCAGGCCAGGCAAACTCGTGAACACGTGTAGGCATGTCAGTATTTTAGCCCCATGAGGTTCATGGCGCCTTTTGCCCTGCCCCGCCGCCCACCGGCGCATCGCCAGAGTGGATGCCGTTCGACAGCCATGACAGATCACCTGCGTCGGTGTTGGTCGCGTAGACGCTCGGCCGACTAGCGCCGTAGCGCACGATCGATACGGAGGCGGGGCCCACGTTAATACGCTGGAACAGGTCAAGGTGCATGCCGAGCGCGTCGGCGAGGATTGACTTGATGATGTCACCGTGGCTCACCGCCACCCACACGGCCCCAGGCCCGTACTCGGCTTCGAAGGCTGCATCGTGGCGTCGAATCGCTGCCACCGACCGAGCCTGCATCGCGGCCATGGATTCACCGCCGGGAAAAACGACGGCGGACGGTTGAGACTGCACAACCGGCCACAAATCCTCGGTCGCGAGATCACTGAGCGTGCGGCCCTGCCACTGGCCGTAATCGCACTCGGTGAGATCGAGATCGACCGGCGCGTATGGCGTACCAGCCTGGCGGTCGAGGATGAGCCGGGCGGTCTGCTGACAACGCTCAAGAGGGCTCGACACCACCCCGACTACGGGCACGGCCGCGAGCCGGTCTCCGGTCAGAGCCGCCTGGTCGCGCCCGACCTTGTCCAGGCTGACGCCGACGGCCCGACCGGCCAGCAGTCCAGTGGCATTGGCTGTGGTGCGGCCGTGCCGCACGAGAATAACTGTCGCCATCCCCCCAGCCTAGCCACCCGCTCGATGGCGGTGTGGGTTCGGTTGCACTCCACGATCGGCCGCACTACGGCCATCACCGCACCCAGGGCATCCTGGATGGTTTCAGCATCCGCCGGCCCCGCTCGAGAGCTGCAGCGCGAGATCCGTCTTTCAGTCCTGCATCGTCCCGGACAACTGACGGACGTCGAAATCCTGCAGGGGATCCGGCCCTGAGTCCATTGCATCGGTTCGGTCAGTGACAACGATGGCCGCTCCGGTAATCTCCCCTTCGTCGAGCTGACGGAGCCCTGAGGGAACCAGCAAGGACAACCGGATTTCGCTGCGGTTTCTTGTACTCTCGAGGAGAACTCCCGTCAGTATGGTCCCTAGCTCGGACGTTGATATCACCAGATTCTGGCCGGAGAATTCCCGGTCGGTTCCCGGAAGGTCGTCGCCCTGTACCGAGAGCACGCCGGCATCAGAGCTGTACCGCGCTTCGATGCCTTCGCCTGTGAGCGTGAAACTCCTCATCTGAATCTTCCCCTTTGAGAACAAAGCCCGTAATCCCACTACACTTTGTTGGCGTTACTGCGCCGTTACAGAGGCGCGCACGCCGGAAATTAGACCCCAGACCGGAAGGTGAGGCGAACGGTCCAAGCCCGCCGGGTGCCTACGCTCCACTGGCACTTGCGCCTTCATGTTGCGGCGGCCATCCCAAGCCAGCACCACAATAAGGGAAGAGCCCAGTTCCGTTGGAACTGGGCTCTTCCCTTATTGTGGTGTTCGATATCTCTTAGGCAGTAATGCCGCTTGGTTCCCGCGTTAGGGTGAGATCCTGGACGGCCTTCTGCATATGGCCTTTGATGGCCTGCTGAAGTCCGCTCCGGTCCCGCGCATCGAGCAAATCCAGGAGGTTCTGGTGTTCCTGCACCAGCACATCAATGCGGGGATACGCGACTTCCAGGCTGAGGATACACATTCTGGATTCCGCGGCGAGTGTCTCGTAAATCCGGATCAAACGCGTGTTTCCAGTGCCTGAAACAAAGGCGGTATGAAACTGCATATCCAGCCTGGCGATCGCCTGCCAGTCCGAAACCGCAACCTGCTTTGCCATGTCCCTGATGATTCCCTTGAGCTCCCGACACGTATCCGCGACCTGTTCTTGACCGTAGTCGAGCAGAATGTGGGCAGCAGCCAGTTCCACCGCTTCCCGTACGGCGTAGATCTCTTTAATGTCCTCCGTTGAAAGCTCCAGCACGAACACGCCACGATTACGCTTGCTGACCAGGATTCCCTCCTGGCACAGGCGCTGCAGAGCTTCCCGGAGGGGACCCCTTGACGTCTTCAGCTGGCTTGCCAGCGCGGATTCGTTCACCTGCTGCCCAGGGCTGAAAGCCCCTTGGACGATGAGCTCCCGGAGTTGGTCAGCGATAAGCTGCGCCGTGGGCCGGCCCTCCAATACGAACATTCCCTCCGGTGCCGCCATTGACATCCCCTCATTTCATGCTTCAGCAAGTTGAATCTATTAGACCGCTATTGCGGTGTATTTGTACTCCAGGAATTCTTCGATCCCGATCTTTCCGCCTTCGCGGCCCAGACCCGACTGCTTGACGCCTCCGAACGGTGCCGCAGGATTTGAAACAAGGCCGGTGTTCAGTCCGACCATGCCTACTTCCAGTTCTGCGGAGAAGCGAAGGGCCTTGTCCATGTTCTCAGTAAACACGTAGCCAACGAGACCCCACTCGGTGTCGTTGGCGAGGCGGAGGACTTCATCTTCGCTGTCGAAGGGGGTGATGGCTGCTACCGGACCGAAGATTTCGGTGTTCATCAGTTCGGAGTCGATGGAGACGTCGGTCAGGACGGTGGGGGTGTAGAAGTATCCCGGTCCCTCCGGGCGGGTTCCTCCGGTGAGGATGCGCGCGCCCTTGGAAACCGCATCGGCCACGAGGCTTTCGACCTTGTCCAGGCCTTTGTGCTCGATCAGCGGACCCACCTCGGTTCCCTCCAGGGCCCCGTTGCCTACCCGCAGTTCGGAGATCTTCTTAGCGAACTTGCCGCCGAATTCTTCTATGACCGAACGGTGCACGAAGAAACGGTTCGCCGCGGTGCAAGCCTCACCCATGTTCCGCATTTTGGCCTTCATAGCGCCGTCGACTGCCTTCTCAATGTCCGCGTCAGCCAGGACTATGAACGGGGCATTTCCACCCAGTTCCATCGAGGAACGCATGACGTTGTCGGCCGCCTGGCGCAGCAGGATCTTGCCCACCTGGGTGGAGCCGGTGAAGCTGATCTTCCGGGCAATGCCACTGCTGGTCCAGGTTTCCACGACGGCGGAGGCGCGGGAGGTGGTGACGACGTTCAGGACGCCGTCGGGAAGGCCAGCCTCCCTGAAGATCTGCACCAAGGCGAGGGACGTCAGTGGTGTCAGCTCGGCAGGCTTGAAGACCATGGTGCAGCCGGCCGCGACGGCGGGCGCTATCTTCCGGGCACCCATGGCCAGCGGAAAGTTCCACGGCGTGACCAGCACGCAGGGGCCGACCGGTTCCTTGGTGATCATGATGCGCGTATTGCCGTCAGTGGAGGTGGCGTGGTCTCCACCGATGCGGACGGCTTCTTCGGAGAACCAGCGAAGCATTTCGGCGCCGTAGGCCACTTCACCCTTTGCCTCGGCTAAGGGTTTGCCCATCTCCGCGGTCATGATTGCCGCCAGGCGATCGGTGCTGGCAATCACCAGCTCAAAGGCGCGGCGCAGAATGTCAGCCCGTTCGCGGGGTGTGGACTTGCCCCACGCCCCCTGGGCCCGGGCGGCAGCCTCTATCGCTGCGCGGGCTTCTTCGGGGCCGCCGTCTGCTACGTGGGCGATGATCCCGTGGGTGGCCGGATTTTCCACCGGGAAAGTGGCGCCGCTGGCGGCCTTCTGCCAGACGCCATCGATGAACAGTTCCGTGTGAAGATCTGAGGGGTCGAATGAGGAGCTCATGTCACGCTTTCAGAAAATGGTAGGAGAGATATTAGGAGGTGGCTGTCTTCAGCGCCTGGGTGAACCTGGTCAGACCGGCTTGGATCTCATCACTGCTGACGTTAAGCGCTGGGATGATGCGGACGACGTTTCCGTGCGGACCGCAGGTGAGGAGGAGCAGTTCTTCCTTGATTGCTGCTTGCTGGACAGCCAAGGCTGTGGCGGCATCAGGCGTGTTGTCCGCAGTGGTGAATTCGATGCCCTGCATGAGGCCTCGGCCGCGGACATTGCCGATGACCGTGAATTCTGTCTTGAGCCGGTCAAGCCCTGCCCGCAGTTCATCGCCCCGGACCAGGGCATTCTCGACCAGGTTCTCGCGTTCAATGACACCCAGGGTTGCGACGCCGGCTGCGGCCGCTACGGCGTTTCCACCGTAGGTGCCGCCCTGGGAGCCCGCCCACGCCTTGCCCATCAGCTCGGTGGAGGCGGCGATGGCCGAGATGGGGAAGCCGCTGGCGAGTCCTTTCGCGGTGATCACGACGTCGGGGGTGAGGCCTGCCCAGTCGTGGCCCCAGAACTTTCCGGTCCGGCCGACGCCGGCTTGGACCTCGTCGAGGATGAGCACGATGCCGTGGCGGTCAGCGCGTTCCCGCAGGCCTTGGAGGAAGGCCGGGGGAGTGGGGATGTAGCCGCCGTCGCCCAGGACGGGTTCGATGATGAAACCGGCTGTGTCTGCCGGGCTGCTGATGCTCAGCAGGAGGTGGTCCAGTTCCTTCAGGGCGAAGTTGACTGCCGTTTCCTCATCCCAGCCATACCGGTAGGCGTGTGGGAAGGGTGCGATGTGCACGCCACCCATCAGGGGGGAGAAGCCTGAACGGAACTTCGTACCGGCCGTAGTGAGCGAAGCAGCGCCCACGGTCCGGCCGTGGAAGCCGCCGTGGAAGGAGATGATGTTCGGCCGCCCAGTGGCCATCCGGGCCAGACGGACCGAGGCTTCCACTGCCTCGGAGCCGGACGTGGCGTAGAAAACGCTGTCCAGCCCCGAGGGCAGGAACTCTCCCAGTTTTTCCGTCAGCTCAAGCAAGGGCTTGTGCATCACCGTTGTGTACTGGGCATGGACAATCTTGCCCACCTGCTCGCGGGCTGCCGCTACGACGTCGGGGTGGCAGTGACCTGTGCTGGTAACACCGATTCCAGTGGTGAAATCGAGGTACTTTTTGCCGTCGGTCGCGTGGATCCAGCTGCCGAGAGCATGGTCGACGACGACTGGAGTGGCCTGCTTGAGGAGTGGACTGAGAGTTGCCATGGGCTTCATACTTTCTGAGGAACTGTAGATTGTCAACAATAGTCTATGTTGTGGGGATTAGGACTTCAGGTGCTCTTGTCATATCGACTTGAAGCGTTGAGGACGCGCAAAATCGAGGCCGTCGAAGGAGCGCTTGCCCAGGGCTTCGCATGCGGCGATTTCGCCGAATCCGGTGGCCATTTTGAAGCCTTGGCCGGAGAAGCCGGTGGCGAAACAGATTTTGCTCTCTTCGTTGACGTGGCCGATCAAAGGCTTCCCATCTGAGGTGAAGAGGTCCGGGAAGGCGTCCGAGCGGACAATATTGGGGAACAGCCCTGGGAAGAACTCGGTGACCGTCTCCATGGTTTCCGAGATTTCCGCGGATGTTAGGTCGCGGGGGACCGAATCCGCGTTGGGTGTGGGTCCGCCACGTCCGTCCAGGGTTGCCTTGACTGTGGCGCCGTCGACGGCGGGTGCGCCGTACATCGAGCGGTCCCCGGAGATTCGGATGAAGACGGGGAACTTCTCGGGTGAGAACTCCGATGCGTCCCGGGCGACGAACCAGGTCAGGAAGCACCGTTTGGTCTCCGTTGCCGCCTTCAGGTAGTCGGGCATAAGCCGCTGGGACCAGCCGCCGGAGGAAACGATGACGTTCTCGAAAGTCCAGGATTTGTCGCCGGAGGTGATGATGACGCCGTCCGCGGTTTCGGTGATGCTGTCGATCGGGGTGTTGGTGTGGACGGTCGCGCCGTTGGCTTGGGCGGCCGCAACCGCCGCCGTGACTGCACGGTCGGTGCGTAGGGAGCCGGCGTGGGGGTCGTAGACGGCGATGTCGTCCGGGCGGAGGTTGTGCTGCGGGTAGCGTTCGGCCATGGCTTCGCGGCTGAGGATTTCGTGGTCCGCGCCGTTGGCCCTGGTGGTTTCCAGCAGGGCCGTGAGGTAGGGG
This sequence comes from Pseudarthrobacter sulfonivorans, assembly GCF_031454915.1. Lineage (GTDB taxonomy): Bacteria > Actinomycetota > Actinomycetes > Actinomycetales > Micrococcaceae > Arthrobacter > Arthrobacter sulfonivorans_C. Next base: position 66,146 of record NZ_JAVDRS010000009.1, read on the forward strand.
CCGTCTTTGGTTCCGATGGAGAGTCCGCCGCAGCGGGTCAGGATGTTTTGGCCTGTTTCGGCTTCGAGTTCGGCCCAGAGCGTGCGGGAGCGTTCCAGGATGGGGTGGAGGTCTGGGATCCCGCGGTAGATCATGCGGAAGAGTCGGGTGTCACCGCCGACGGCGCTGCGGGCGTGGGCGGGTGCGTGGGCCTCGAATCCGGTGACGGAATCGGACAGGCGGGAGGCTTGCCAGAGTGCCATGCTGCCGATGCTGCCCAGGCCGATGACTGCGAGTTTTCCGTCCACCTCAGAGCACCTGTTCCAGGAAGGCCTGCGTCCGGGCTTCTTTGGGGTTGGAAAGAACCTCCCGCGCGTCGCCGCGTTCAACGATGTAGCCGTCGTCCATGAAGATCAGGGAGTCTGCTACTTCGCGGGCGAAGCCCATTTCGTGAGTGACGACCACCATGGTCATGCCCTTCTTGGCGAGTTCCTTCATGACGGCGAGGACTTCGCCGACTTTTTCGGGGTCCAGGGCGGAGGTGGGTTCGTCGAAGAGCATGATCTCGGGGTCCATGGCCAGGGACCGGGCGATCGCGACGCGCTGCTGCTGCCCGCCGGAGAGCTGGGCGGGGTAGTAGTCCCCGAACCCGGCCAGGCCAACACTGGCGAGCAGCTCGTGGGCACGCTTGGCTGACTGTTTCTTGTCCGCACGCTTGACCAGGACCGGTCCGGACATGATGTTTTCGTGTGCGGTCATGTTAGGGAACAGGTTGAAGGACTGGAAGACCATGCCGACCCTCGTGCGCTGCTCAGCCAGTTTTTTGGGCGGCAGTGCATGATAGGCGGTGTCGGTTTCGTAGTAGCCGAAGTCTTCGCCGTTGACTTTCAGGACTCCCGAGTCGACCGTCTCCAGGCCGTTGATGCAGCGCAGGACGGTGGATTTACCGGAGCCGCTGGGTCCGATGATGCAGCAGATCTCGCCGCTGGCGATGTCAAGGTTGATGTCTTTGAGGACTGTTTTGGGTCCGAAGGACTTTCGGATTCTGCGGGCGTGAATGGTGCCGTCGGTACTCATCGGGCGATACCTTCCGGGTCGGTCAGGACAACTTTTGTCTTCCGGGGAAGCCTTGAGGAGGAACGCGAGTATTTTTGCTCGAGCTTGGATTGCGGGTAGCTCAGCAGGAGGGTCATCACGAGGTACCAGAGACTGGCGACGATCAGCAGCGGGATGGTCTCGTAGGTGCGGGCGTAGATGAGCTGGGCGCTCTGGAGCAGTTCGGCGACGCCAAGCACGCTGACGAGGGAGGTCTCCTTGAACATGCCGATGAACTGGTTTCCGGTCGCGGGGATGATCGAGGGCATCGCCTGGGGGATGATGACCTTGCGCATCTTCATCGCCCCGCTCATGCCCAGCGAATCTGCCGCCTCGATCTGGCCTTTACCGACCGCGGAGAACCCGCCCCGGACAATCTCTGCCATGTAGGCGGCCTCGTTGAGTGTCAGGCCAATGAGAGCAGCCGTGATGGGCCCCATCAGGGCGTTCGTGTCGATTGCGGTGCTGATGTCGGTGAACGGGATTCCGATGGACAGGTTCGGATAGAGGGCGGAGATGTTGAACCAGAAGATCAGCTGCACCAGGACCGGGGTGCCCCGGAACAAGGTGATGTAAAGCCCCGCGGCGATGGAGACCGGCTTCACCTGTGAGGAGCGCATGATCGCCAGGCCCAGCCCCAGCAGCGTTCCCAGAGCCATGCTCGCCAGCGTGAGGAAGATCGTGAGCATCAGGCCACGGAGGATGGACTCATGGGTGAAGTACCTGGCAACCACACCCCACTTGAAGTTCGGGTTGGTGAGGACGGAGATGAGGATCCCGATGCCGGCGAGAATGCTGAGGACCCATCCCGCGTACTCGGAGGGAGTCCGAAGCCGAAGCCGTGGCTTGAGGGCTGCATCAATGCTACCCATCGTTGTCCTACTTTCTTTGTTAGTAGCTGTGACCATAGTGGCGCCCCGCTAGTTCAGCTTGGCGTCGGTGATGGCCCCGGAGTCCAGACCCCAGGTCTCGAGGGACTCCTTGTACTCCGGGGTCTCAAGGACGGACTGGAGCGCTTTCTGGAATGCCGGGGTCAGCGGCGAGCCCTTCTTCAGGCCGACGGCGGTCAGGTCGCTCGAGCCGACGTTGACCCGGCCCAGGATGGTGAAGGAGCCCGGCTGCTGCTTCTCTGCCCACCCGAGCGAGGTCGTGTCGTAGAGGATGCCGTCGATCCGCTTGGAGTGCAGCTGGGTCAGGGCGTCCTGGATGTTGGGCAGCGTCACGGCGTTGATCCCCGGCTGTCCCTTGGAGGTGCAGGTCTGCTCGTTAAGGGCCGGGAGGCGCTTGAGCTGGCCGGTCGAGCCCTGGGTGACCGCGATGTTCTTCCCGCACAGGGTCTCGACGGTGAGGTTCAGCGGGTTCCCGGCGGCCGCGGCCACGGAGTTGCCGGCCCTGAAGTAGTCGATCATGTCCAGGACCTTGAGCCGCTCTTCGGTTTTGGACATAGTCGTGGCGGTGAAGTCGAACCGGCCACCGTCGAGGCCGGGGACGATCGTGTCGAACTTCGTGTCCACGAACTTCAGCTTCAGGTCAAGCTTCTTCGCAATGAGCCGGGCGACGTCCGGGTTGAGCCCGATCGGGGTCTGGTTGTCCTCCGCGAGGAAAGTCGTCGGAGGGTAGTGCAGGTCCATCGCGACCGTGAGCTCGCCCTTGTCCTTAAAGGACTGCGGCAGCAGTGCCACGGCAGCCGCGTCAGGCTGGATGCCTTCTGAGATGTCGGTGGTGTTGTTGGTTTTTGCCTCAGATCCCGAAGTGCTGGTGGCCGCGCCGCCACAGGCACTCAGGGTCAACAGAACAGCGAGGCCCGCGGCCGCCGTCTGGACTTTGTTGATGGTCTTCATGGTGATTCCCTTCGAATGGTTTCAGCCTTCTGTGTTGGCTGAAACGTGGCAAGATTTACAAGGAACTTCCGCTGGGCATCCCCCCGGAGCCTGACTGCGAAGATCAGTCCCGGTGATACCTGAGGACGTCGGTGTGATCCGGATCTCTCCTTTTCTAAAAGCAATGCAACCCCTTCAAGTGCAGATTGTCAACAATTGACAGCAACTAATTTTTCCATCCAGGCACTCACGCTGCTGTTGGGAATGGTTCGCAAATTGACTGCGATGAACTGTTGACAATCGACAATTTCCGGGCATACAGTCGGTGATAACGGGAACCCCGGTCCCATGCTGGACGCAGGAACTTCCTGGTGCCGGGCACGCATCCTGACAAAACATAAGGGCCCCCAAGAGGGCCCAACCAATCCTCAGAAGAAACGGACGAATCATGGCAGACACGAACTTCCGGCCGAAGTACATCTCTTTTGATATCTACGGCACTCTCATCAACTTCGACATTGACCCCACCACGCGCCGCCTGCTCGATGGCCGCATCTCAGAAGAGCAGTGGCCCGCCTTCAAGAAGCAGTTCCGCGGGTACCGGTTCGACGAGGTCCTTGGCGACTACAAGCCCTACGAGCAGATCCTTCAGGATTCCTTTGACCGAGTATGCAAGCGCTGGGGCATTGGGCCGACCGAAGGCGCCGGCGCAGAGTTCGCCGAGGCTGTACGCGGCTGGGTTGCCCACGAGGACGTGCCGGCTCCGCTGAAGCTGATGGGCGATAACTACCAGCTGGTGGCTCTGTCCAACGCAGACGACAGCTTCCTGGAGATCAGCATTCCCAAGCTCGGCGCTGATTTCCACGCCGTGTTTACCGCTGAGCAGGCCCAGGCCTACAAGCCGCGCTACCAGGCCTTCGAGTACATGCTGGACACGCTGAATGCCAAGCCTGAGGACTTCCTGCACGTCTCCTCGCACACCCGGTACGACATGCATCCGATGCACGACATGGGCTTCCGGAACCTCTGGATGCTGGACCGTGGCTATGACCCCATTGGTGAGGGCTACGACCTCAACACCGCTAAGTCCCTGGACGAGATCAACAAGCACCTCGGTCTCTAAAACGACTCGAGGCGAAAGGTCGAACCGTGAAACTCATTCCTTACTGGCTGGACACAGCCGAAGCATCCGGAGACTACCGGCAGACTCCGGTGCCGGAAAATGTCGATGTGGCAATCATCGGCGCCGGATTTACCGGGCTGTCCGCGGCCCTGGAATTTGCCAAGCAGGGCGCCAGCGTTGCCGTTTTCGAAACCCACACCGTGGGGTGGGGTGCATCCGGCCGTAATGGGGGAATGGCGACGACCGGGTTGGCCATCAGCTTCAGCACCGCGGTCAAGCGGTACGGGGCCAACCGTGCCGTGGAGATGTTCCAGGAATACAACGATGCCATCGACACCATCGAGAAGCTCGTGCATGACAATGGCATCGACTGCGACTACAACCGCTTCGGAAAGCTTTCGCTGGCGTTCCACAAGTCCCACTACGAGGGCTTCCTGAAGTCGCAGGAGAAACTGGCCACCCTGGCCGATCACCATGTCACCGTGATCCCCAAGTCCGAGATCCACAGTGAAATCGGCACGGACTTCTACCAGGGCGCAATGGTTGACCCGCTCGGTGCCGGTCTGCACGTGGGCAAGTTCGTCCATGGCCTGGCCGGAGCGGCTGTTGCCGCCGGAGCCGACATTTGCGAGAACGCTGCCGTGACCGAGCTGAAGAAGGTCTCCGGCACCGTGCACGACGTGCACACCACCCGGGGCATCACCAGGGCCAAGCAGGTCCTGGTCGCTACCAGCGGCTACACCGGCAACATCACCCCGTGGCTGCAGCGCCGCGTGATCCCGGTGGGCAGCTTCATCATTGTCACTGACCCGCTGCCCGAAGACGTGGTCAACCGGATTCTGCCCAACCGGCGCCAGGCCTCCGACAGCAAGATGCTGACCTACTACTTCCGGATCACCCCGGACAACCGTCTGCTCTTCGGCGGCCGGGCCCGCTTTGCGCTGTCCAGCCCGGACTCGGACGTCAAGAGCGCGGAGATCCTGCGCAAGGCCATGCTCGAACTCTTCCCGTACCTGTCCAACGCCAAGGTGGACTACATCTGGGGCGGTCTGGTGGACCTCTCCATGGACCAGATGGTTCACGCGGGTCAGCATGACGGACTCTTCTACTCCCTCTGCTACAGCGGACACGGGGTGCAGATGGCCGCGCACATGGGCAAGAGAATGGCCCACTACATGGCCGGAGACAAGTCCGCCAATGTGTGGGGAGACCTGAAAAACCCGCCCGTCCCGGGCCACTTCGGTCCGCCCTGGTTCCTGCCCTTCATCGGCGCAGCGGCAAAAATCATCGACCGGGTCAAATAGGCAGGATAAGGGTTCACATGCTTTCATCAACGACCGCGGCTCAGGCGCGCCCGAAAACAGCTGAGGAAACGGGTTATGGCCGGGCAACCGTGGCCAACCTTCCTGGCGGTGCCTTTTTTGAAGGTCAGTGGCAAACCACTGACATGACCCTGGAAATACGGGATCCTGAAGATGGCATTCTGCTTGGCCGGGTCTGCACCTCAACACCGCAAGATGTGCGGCGCGCGATCGCGCACATTCATCGCCACCTCCAGACTGACAACTGGCCTCTGCGTTCACGCCGCGTGGCGCTGGAGAATGCTGTACAGCTTATGGGCGAACAGTCTGAGCGGTTCTCGAAGATCATTGCCGCGGAAAGCAGCAAGACGATCGTCGAGGCCGAGCGTGAAGTGCGGCGTTGCATGGAAACCCTCAGGCTTTCTGCCGCCGCTTCGAGCGAGCTGACGGGGGAGACGCTGGGCTTTGATGACAGCATGGCCGGAGGGAACACGATCGGATGGTACAGCCGAAAGCCGGTAGGGATCGTCGCGGCCATCACGCCGTTCAATGATCCACTGAACCTTGTGGCACACAAGCTGGGTCCGGCCATCATCGGAGGCAACGGCGTCGTGCTTAAGCCTTCCGGCCGCACCCCGCTGTCCGGGCTGGCACTGGTCCAGCTCCTGCTCGAAGCGGGTGTTCCGTCGGGACGTATCGCGGCGATCGTGTCCGGTCCGGGCGTTTCCGAAGCGCTGGTGACGGATCCACAGGTGGATCTGATCTCCTTCACCGGCGGTCCCCAGACCGCGGACCGCATCGCCGCCGCAGCAGGCGCCAAGAAGATCATCTCCGAACTCGGCGGCAACAATGCCACGATTGTCTGCCCGGACGCTGACGCTGTCCAGGCAGCCGATGCGATTGTGGCCGGAGCGTTCGGTGTGGCCGGGCAGAACTGCCTGTCCGTGCAGCGCGTGTACGTCCACACCTCGCTCTTCGAGCAAGTCCTCGAACGCGTCATCGCCAGCACCAAGGCACTCAGGACCGGGTCCAAGCTCGACCGGAACACCGACGTCGGGCCCCTCATTTCGGAGGACGAGGCCCGGCGCGTTGAGGAATGGGTGGCGGAAGCGAAGGCTGCCGGCGCCACCGTACACGCCGGAGGCAAACGCCGTAACGCCTACTACGAACCCACGATCCTGACCGATGTGCCCTCGGAATGCCGGGTGATCCGGCAGGAAGTGTTCGGGCCAGTCGTCAGCATCCTGCCCTTCATTGAAGCCCAGGACGCCATTTTTGCAGCGAACAACACTGAGTTCGGTCTCCAGGCAGGTGTCTTCACACAATCCATCGACCTTGCCATGGCCATCGCCGACCGGCTGCACGTAGGCGCCGTTGTCATTAACGAAACCAGCGACGTCCGTATTGATTCAATGCCCTTCGGTGGTTTTAAGAAATCCGGCGTGGGCAGGGAAGGTGTCAAGCACGCAGTGCGTGAGATGACCGAACCCAAGAGCACCATCATCAAACTGGCGGCGTCAGCTACCCGGTGGCATCAGCTGACGGGCACTATGGAAGGAAGTGGATCATGAGGAACCACAAAATCGCGGTCATCGCCGGTGACGGCATCGGACAGGAAGTAGTCCCGGCAGCGATCGAATGCCTTGAGCGGATTGCGCTGATCCATTCCCTGAACCTGGAGTTCACCTATTTCGGCTGGGGATCCGACTACTACGGCCGCCACGGACGGATGATGCCCGTTGACGGCCTGGAACAGTTGGCGCAGCACGATGCCATCTTCCTGGGCGCCGTGGGCTCCCCGGCTGTGCCGGACGCAGAATCGCTTTGGGGTCTCCTCATCCCGATCCGCCGGGAATTCCAGCAGTACATCAACCTCCGTCCTGTAAAAACGCTCGACGGCGTGAAGTCGCCTCTTGCGAACAAGGAACCGATCGATATCCTCATCGTGCGTGAAAACAACGAAGGGGAATACTCCGAGGTCGGCGGTCGCGCCTACCGCGGCCTGCCGCACGAAACCGCGGTGCAGGAAACCATCTTCACCCGTCTGGGAGTATCTCGGGCCGCACACTACGCCGCGTCCCTCGCATCCTCCCGGAAGGGCCACCTGACGTCGGCCACCAAGAGCAACGGCATTATCCACACGATGCCCTTCTGGGACGAAGTGGTTGAGGAAACGACCCGGCTCTATCCTGATGTGACGCTGACCAGCGAGCTCGTTGACGCGTTGGCTGCGCACTTGGTCCTGAAGCCCTGGACCTTCGATGTCATCGTTGCCTCCAACCTGCTGGGTGACATCCTTTCGGACCTGGGAAGCTCCGTCACCGGCTCGATCGGAGTGGCGCCGAGTGCCAATTTGAATCCCGAAGGTGATTTCCCGTCCCTCTTCGAGCCGGTCCACGGATCCGCACCGGACATCGCGGGCAAAGGACTGGCAAACCCGGTGGGGCAGATGTGGTCCGGAGCGATGATGCTCCAGCACCTGGGCCACCCGGAGGCTGCCGAGCACCTCCAAATGGCCTTCGAGTCTGCCCTTCGGGAAGGGCTCGGGACCCGCGATGTCGGAGGGCCGTCGTCGACGTCCGAATTCACTGCCGCAGTCCTGGCCGCGATCGACGTCATCGACGAGATTGCCGCAACCACGGCAAGCAGGCCGGCGGCAGCACCGGCGTCGTCATGACTGCCCCGGAACGCGAGCGGCCCGTCGTCGCAGTCCTCTACCGGGAGGCTTTGCCGCCCCGGCTGGAAGAGATCGAACACCTGGCCGAAGTACGCCTGGCCAAAGCCGACGGACTGGCTGAGGCCATGGACGGCGCGGACGTTCTGTACCAGTGGCACTCGTTTTCCCCTGCCTTAAAGGAGAACTGGGATGCAGCCTCGTCGCTGCAGTGGGTTCATGTCTCGGCGGCGGGTGTGAGCCAGTTGCTTTTCAATGAGCTGATCCGCAGCAACATCGTTTACACGAACTCGCGCGGGGTGCTCAGCCGTGCCATTGCCGAGTTTGCACTTGGCTTTGTCCTGGACATGGCCAAGGACGCTCACGGGTCGTTCCTGCTGCAGCAGCAGCGGCGCTGGCAACACCGGGTGACCCGGAAGATCCAGGGCCAACGGGCACTCGTGGTGGGCACAGGTTCCATCGGACGGGAGACCGCGCGTTTGTTCCGGGCCGTGGGTATGGAGGTGAGCGGGGCCGGGCGCACAGGTCGATCGCGCGACGGCGACTTTGATGTGGTCTGTTCCTCGGCCGATCTGGCCAACGTGGTGCAGGACTTCGACTATGTCGTGCTCGCGGCTCCATTGACGGCGGCTACGAAGGGCCTGGTGAACGCGGGCGTCCTTTCGGCGATGAAGCCGTCAGCGCGCCTGATCAATGTGGGGCGGGGCGAACTCGTTGAGACAGATGCCTTGACCGAAGCGTTGGCCTCCGGCTCCATCGCCGGCGCTGCCCTTGATGTTGTGTACCCGGAGCCACTGCCTGAAGGGCACGCGCTCTGGAACATGGCGAACGTGATCATCACGCCTCACATGAGCGGCGACACCGAAGATTATCTTGACGATCTGGGGAAGCTGTTCGTGGATAACCTCCGTCTGTTCATCGGGGGCCAGCCACTTCAAAACGTCGTGGACAAGTCCCTCGGATTCGTCTCAGTTTCCTGATTTTCCATCTTTAGAGGACCCCGACATGCCCCTGTCAACGAAGACAACAACGATCAGTCACTTCATCAACGGCGTTGAAACCACGGGAGAGGGCAACAGCATCCTGCCCGTTCGCAATCCGGCAACGGGCCAGATGACCGGTGAATTGCGCCTCGCCAACGAAGCAGACCTGAATACCGCCGTCGCCGCGGCCCGCAAGGCCGCCGAGACCTGGGGTGACATTTCCCTGGCCAAGCGCACCGCGGTGCTGTTCAAGTTCCGCGAACTCGTCGCCGCCCACGTCGATGACCTCGCCGAACTGATCACCGCCGAACACGGCAAGGTCCTCTCGGATGCGAAGGGCGAGATCGGCCGCGGCCTGGAGGTCATCGAGTTCGCCTGCGGCGTCCCACAACTGCTCAAGGGAGACTACTCGGACCAGGTCTCCACCGGGATCGATGTGTTCTCCTTCCGCGAGCCGATCGGCGTCGTCGCCGGTATTACCCCGTTCAACTTCCCCGTGATGGTGCCGCTGTGGATGGCGCCGATGGCGATCGCCACCGGCAACGCCTTCATCCTCAAGCCCTCCCACCGGGTCCCTTCCGCGGCCATGCTGCTGGCCGATCTCTTCACGCAGGCCGGATTGCCCGACGGCGTGTTCCAGGTCCTGCACGGCGACCGTGAAGTGGTCTCCGGCCTGCTGACCCACCCGGACATTGACGGCATCTCCTTTGTGGGGTCCACCCCGGTGGCCAAGCACATCAATGAAGTGGCGACCGCGCACGGCAAGCGGGTCCAGGCTTTGGGCGGGGCGAAGAACCACGCCATCGTGCTGCCCGACGCCGACCTGGACAACGCTGCCGACCACCTGGCCGCGGCCGCGTTCGGCTCCGCCGGCCAGCGGTGCATGGCCATTTCCGTCGCTGCCTCCGTCGGGGACGCCGCCGATCTGCTGGTGAAGAAGGTCGAGGAGCGCGCCGTGGCAGTCAAGGTCAAGAACGGCACCGAGCCCGACGCCGACATGGGCCCGGTCATCGGCGCGGACTCCAGGAACTTCATCGTCAAGACCATTGGCGAGGCGGAAGCCGCGGGTGCCGCGATGGTGGTGGACGGCCGCGACCTGGTGGTCCCCGGCCATGAGGAAGGCTTCTGGGTTGGCCCCACCGTCATCGACCACGTGAAGACGGAAATGAGCGCGTATACCGAGGAGATCTTCGGTCCGGTCCTCGTCGTGGTCCGCGTTGACACCCTGGAGGATGGCATCAACCTGATCAACTCCAACCCGTACGGCAACGGCACCGCCATCTTCACGTCCTCCGGTGCCGCTGCCCGGAAGTTCCAGCGCTCCGTTGATGTCGGGATGATCGGCATCAACGTGCCGCTGCCGGTGCCGGTGGCCTACCACTCCTTCGGCGGCTGGAAGGCTTCCCTGTTCGGCGACAAGCACATCTACGGACCGGAAGGCGTCTCCTTCTACACCCGCGGCAAGGTGGTCACGTCCCGCTGGCCCGAGGCAAGCCACGCCTCGGGGGCCTCGTACAACTTCCCTTCGAGCTAATGGCCAAGGTCAAGGCAGAACAACCGCGACGCTCTCCGATTGGACTACGGTTTCCGACGAAATCCCGCCTGCTCCACAAGCTCGGTAAGCCATGGGCGATGCCCCTGATGGAAGACCATTCCGTCTGGCAGACCCTTGACTGTAGGCGTGGAATTGACGATGTCGATTGTTATTCGGCCACCTGCCATTGGCGCGTTGCTGATGTGAAGATCGCCGTAGGACTCGGGCAGCACCGGATCCATCCAGAATCCGCCGCGCGAAACATGGGTGTCGTACCTCATCATGCTGGTCACCAACTGGATCGGTGTGGTGGCTGCCCAGGCCTGAGGGGAGCAGGCAGTCGGATAGGGCACGGGTGCCGGAAGCTGCCCACGGTCAAAACCGCAGAACAGTTCCGGCAGCCGTCCATCGGAGAACTCTGCCGCTTCCAGGAGAGCGGTAGCGATCCGTTGAGCCTCGTCGACAAACCCGTATCGCATGAGTCCTGCTGCGATGACCGCATTGTCATGCGGCCAAACCGAGCCGTTGTGGTAGCTGGCCGGGTTGTAGGCTCCCATGTCACTGGCCAGCGTCCTGACTCCCCAGCCGCTGAACATTTCCGGCGACATCAGCCGCTCTGCTACCAGGGGGGCTTTGTCCTCATCAACTAAGCCGACCCACAAACAATGCCCCATATTGGAGGCACATGAGTCAACCTGACGCTTCTTACCGTCGAGGGCGACGGCGTAATAGCCGCGATCAGGCATCCAGAATTGCTCGTTGAACTGTTCTTTCAACCGTGCCGCCCGATCGGCCAGTTCTGTGCCTAAAGCCTGGTCACCGGCGTCGTACGCCATCCACGCGCGGGCCATGTAAGCGTCATAAACATAGGCTTGAACCTCGCACAAGGCAATGGGAGGTTCAGCCAGACGGCCGTCGGCGAAGTTGATGCCGTCCCAGGAGTCCTTCCAGCCCTGATTGATCAGGCCCCGTGGGTTGAGGCGCTCGTATTCCACGAAACCGTCACCATCTTTGTCGCCGTAGTCCCTGATCCACTCCAAGGCACGGTCGGCATGGGGGAGCAGCCTGGCGATGGTGTCCTTGGCGAAGCCCCAGCGGCTCACGGACCCCAGGACAATGACAAACAATGGAGTGGCGTCAACGCTGCCGTAATAGATGGATTTCCCACCAAGTGCGAGGTCGCTGGATACATCGAGACGGACCTCGTGCAGAATCTTTCCGGGCTCCTCCTCACTCAGGGGATCCACTGCCCGGCCTTGGCGGTCAGCCAGGGTCTGCAGCGTGCCCAAGGCCAGTGATGGATCGACCGGCATGGCCATCTCCGATGCCCACAGTGAGTCACGGCCGAACAATGTCATGAACCAAGGGGCTCCGGCCGCAACGACAACGCGATCAGGATGTACGGGGTCCTCGATGCGCAGGGCGCCCAAATCGTCGTAGCTTCTGCGAAGAGTCCGTTCAACGGACTTGTTGCCGATCTGGACGACGGGAATCTTTGCTACCCATTCCTGTCGACGCCGGTCCCGGGGCGACAAGTCGTCACCGTCCGTGTGGACAAACGACGGCGGGGGAGAACTCTCTGCCTCGTTGCTCGGAACGGCGGTGAGTACCGTACTCCACTGGCTGTGCGGCGCGATCGATGCGCGATATTTGAGGGTGCGTTCCGTGACGGCGGCTCCAGGCGCCTGGACCAGGATGCCCTTTCGGACGTCATGCCAGACCGCCCGGATGGTGAGCGAATCTCCCGCAGCATGGAGCGTCTGATCCCAGCGCCGCCGGATCCTGGCCTCCTTCACTTCAAAGAGGTCGGCGAAGTCCGCTTCAAGGCTCACGGCAACGTCACATCGGACCGGCTCCGGCGAATAGTTACGAATAGTGATCTGTTCCTGGATGCCGGCACCGACTTCCCGAAGCCGCTCCACGATCACCGGGCTGTCGGCATACCCGTCCGTGCGAGGAACGCGCCCCACAAAGAGTGCCCGGTAGGGTTCCTTGGTTTGCGCTGTCAGCGGCTCAAGGGCCTGCCCATTAATGGTCAGATTCCAGCGTGAGAGGATTCGAGTGTCCTGGAAGAATGCCCCGTGCGGATGCTCAGGGTGAATGTCTCCATTCGCAAGCGAAATGCAGAAATTGGATCCCTCGACCAGCGTCACTGTTCCGGCCCCAAGAGGTCCGGCCGCCGTGTCCGCGTTCCACCCAGCCAATTCAGTCTCCCTCGACCCATTGGTCCGAAACGCCGTTGACAGGGTTCCGTATTGTCGTGGGTCTCGGATTCCATCCTTATTTTCGAAGCTACGCCGCTCTCGTGAAAGGCGCCAGAGCAAAAGATGCCATCGACGCAGGGCGCCGGGCCAAGCGCTCAACGAGTTTTTCGGGAGGATCAACAAAAGCCATTAGCTGATGATCGAGGCTCCCACGTTAGGGATGCGGGAAATCCGCGGTGTGCCGTTGGTCCCCGGTATCCCTCAGGAGGCGTAGGCAACGTCGGTGATGAGTAACTCGTAGTCATCTTCGATGTGGAACAGGCGGCGATCACCGAGACCGTCAATCACCCAGATCATTTGGCCATCATCTGTTCGTTCATCGATGGTGCCTTGGTGGCACCGCACGCCGTGACGGTTAAGGGTGACGGCGTCACCGCGCTGGAGTGAGGTCCACATGGATACTTGCTTGGCTGTACGACCACTCTGTCGCATTTTTTGCCTTTCTTATCGCACGGGCCATGAGATGGCCTTGTGGGGGCGAAGAGGTAAAAACTCTGCTTCCACCCTATCGTCGATTGTTGACAATTGCTAGACTGCCTTTGTGCCGTGTCAACAGAGACCGGCATTTTTCACAGCAGGGCTTAGGCCCGAGAAGGAGAAGCCATGGTCAAGGCGACTGTCATGAGTAATGCAACTACCGAGAACCCGGGTGAGCACATCCTGAAGGAGACCTCCACCACCACGCCCGGATAAACTGAGGTATCCCTGCGCCTTTGGGCCAGGGAGGGATTGAAGACGGGTATCTGGGAGGTAACCCCGGGGACTTTCAAGAGCACCAGGCCTGGGTATGACGAGATCTGCCAGATTCTGAGTGGAACCGCGACCATCACGGAGGCAGACGGAAGTAGCTTTGAAGTCGGTCCGGGCTCCTTGTTCGTGACGCCCGCCGGGTGGGAGGGTACCTGGCTCATCCATGACACGCTTCGCAAGATGTGGGTGGTGGCGGACCTTCCTGCCGCTGCCGGCTGACACGGGACTACCCCTGACGCTCCTGCTGGAGGAATGTCATGAAGAAAAGACACCTGGCTGCGCCGCCCACTCCGGACCTCGCCGAAAGCTCTCGCACTGGGTACCAATGCCCGAAATCCGGGTGGTGGCTGGCCCGTGAAGACCCGGGCGACGCAAGGTTCATCACGAAAGGAGACGTGATGCCTGCCTCTGGCGGCGGACCGGTGCTCTGGATAATGAAGGCGACGGCGGACATGCAGTACCCCGGACCGGCAACGCCTTTGCAAGCCAGCTCTTTGGCTTAGCGGCACGCGATCCTGACGATCTGCGGTGGCACGCTCCTGGGCCGGCCGACAGTCAGAGCTGGAAGTGGCATCTTCGCTGTGGCCCTTGTTTGCCGCAGCGAAGATGCCGTTCAGTTGCGGCGTTTCGGTGCTGGAGCCTGGGTCCGGTTCGGGTTGAACATGCGCTTGGGCGCGCGTTGAACATGCGCTTGGGCGCGCGCCCACCTGTGACTTTCGCCAATTGAAGGTCGAACCTGGCAGTGCTGTTTTAGGAGCCTGGCTGGTGCTGTGGGGTGAGTTGGGTTGCGAGGCCGGAGAGAAGGATGCTGAGTCCCTGGTCGAGTTCGCCGTCGCCATCGTAGTCGGCGAGAACGGGTCCCAGCGCGCGGAGATGGGGGAAGTCTTTGGCCGGCAGGCGGTGCAGGCCCAGACGCAGGATGGCTTCGTTTTCTTCCGGGTCCACGATGTACTCCTGGAGTTCGTTCAGGATGTGGCCGTAGAGGAATCCGTAGTAGGCGCGGTAGACGTGCAGCGCCGCCGACGGGGTGAAGCCGGCTTCGATCAGCAGTGCCAGGATCTGTTCCAGGGGGCGCAGTGTGCCCAGCGGGCGCATGCCCAGCGGGGTAGAGAGGGGTCGGGTGACCAGCAGCGGTACGACGTTGGGGTGGCGCAGGGCCAGGAGCCTGAGGTCGTGGGCTATTTTGCGCAGCTGGGCCTGCCAGTCGGGGTCATCGGGGAAGATGGCCAGTTCGTTCAGGACCATTTCCGAGACTCCGTCAAGCAGGGCGGCCCGGTTGGCTGCGTAGCGGTACAGGCTCATGGGATCCCGTTGAAGTTCCTGTCCGAGGCGGCGCATGGTCAGGGCGTCCAGGCCTTCCGCGTCGACCAGCGCCAGCGCGGTGGAGAGTACGAGATCCCTGCTCAGGCGAGGCTTCGGGGCCTCTGTCGGGTGGTCGGATTTTTGGGGGGAGCCCATTAAGTTTCCATCCTCTTCGTTGCCTCGAGCCTACCTATTGAAAGATACGTAAGCTTGCTTATCATGTAGTCTACGCGTACTGTCTACATTGTAGAGACGTTGTCGACATGGTTTCAGTAGAGGGATCAGAGTTTGCATGGCTGCCACGGCCGCTCACACCCTTTATCAGGAGAACCATTGACTGCACACACCCAGAACGAGCACACCAGCACCGTCCGCAACGCCAATGACATCAAGGTATCGACCTGGACCCTCGAGTTCGCCGTCTATGTCGCCGCTGTCATCGCCACGATCATCACCGCTGCAGTTGTCGGGGATGACGCCAGCGAGAACGGCGTCGACGTCTTCAATGCCAACGACGCGATGCAGTACATCACCTTCCTCACGGTCGGTCTGATGGTGGCCCGCGGTCTGGCGAAGGCCGGCAACCGCGTCCACAACAACAACGCCTAACGAGCGCCCTCCCCGTCCCTCACCGCGGAAACTGACTGACCCTGGCGCGGCCCCTTGGGGGTGCCGCGCCAGGGTCATCCTGCCCCACCCCGTATTACAACCTGCCGGAGAACCTCAACGATGATCCGGCAGTTCCGCTCAGCGTCCCGTGCAAGGCACTGAGCTTGATGCCGCTGTAGCCGAATGGCGGACCACACGCACCTTGTTGAAAAGAGCCACCATGGCACATTCACATTTCGACCAGTTCCTCGAAGAAGCCACCTACCGCGACCGGGAGTCCGATTCGACTCTTGATAAGGATGTCTTTTACGGCCTGTACACCAGTTGGTGCTACATATCCCAGACCACGCCACAGCCAGAGCGCATCTTCTGGGCAGCGATGAAAGAGCTCGTCGGTTCCGGGCACAACGGCCTGCAGATGAAGGGCCCGGCGGCCGCCGACTACATCCTGACCAGCTACCAGGCTGTGGTCTGACCAGATTGACCATGACATCGAGCAGCTACGTCCCCCGTGACGTATACCAGCCCCGCGGGAAACGGCCCTGGTGCGCAACCTGCGACACCGATCAGTATCTGATGTTGGAATCCCCAGCAGTAGTGGGCTGGCAGACAGGGACTCTCGCAGTCGCCGTCCACTGTTCACAGTGCTGTGTCTCCCGGGTCATGGACACCACCGCAGACCACGTCGCAGCCTTCCCATGCACTTAGCTAAGCAGGAGGATTTGGTTCATCAGAGTGGACGCTACTTTCACTGCGGAGAACCGATGTCTTTACCCGAACCCCGGGCCCAAACCACCCTGCGGACATTTACCACCCGGTCCGACGCCGAACACTCTCGGGCGGCCTATCTCGCCACCCAGGTCCTACGCTGCCGGTGCGGGTTCCAGGTGGAAGTGCCCTGCTGACCCACCCAGCCCAATGCCTCACACGGCAGGAAAAAGGTACTCCCCGAACATGACGACCCTCAGCCACACGACTGCCCCCGACGCCACTTCCGCCGCGGGGCAGAAATACCTCACCTCTGTAGAGGACCTTGACCTCACGCCTGAAGGCCTCGCCGACGCCCCGGCCCATCAACAGGACCCCGAAAGCATCGTCCATACCGGCAACAGCTAAGCACTGGGCTGAGCCAGGTCGTCCCGTCAGCTACCGGCGCCCGGTATCCCGCTCAGGGCGGGAAGAGGGAGGGCGGACAGCAGCACTATCCTCTGATCCAGTCCTGGACACCTACCGGACGGGCACAAATCACCAACAGCCACAGCGCATGAAGATCACGGAGCGCACAATGACCACTGCATAATCCGAATGCGGTATGCGCGGTGATGGCCGCCGGGAACGCCAACGACCACCGACGGACCACTGGCACCCAGCCTCTTGAGGAAGCCATCGCAGGCGGCGCCGTACGGCACATCGACCTCCTGCGCATCCGGACAGGCCACGGCGAGGACGCCGCTGCTGAGTACGCTCACTCCTACATAGGGTTCGGCCTGACACCCGTCATGGCCATCGACCTTGAAAAGGGCAGCAAAGGCGCCTTGAAGGAAATGCTCTCCGTGATGCGCACGTTCTCCAAATTCAAACCATTCCAAATTCGGCAGAGCGACGGCAGACACCGGAAGTTCGACAGCCTCGTCTTTGCCAATATCGCCGAGATGGCGAAGTACGCCACCCTCAGCGAAGCCGACGACAAGCTCGCCGACGGCCAATTTGAAGTCATCACCTTCCCGCACCGGCCAAAGTGGCGGGTACTGCTGACGGCCCTGAGGACAACCACCCAGGGGCTTGGCGATCAGCCGAGCGTCAGCAGCTACCGGTTCACCACCCTCAAACCCATCCCGTATCAGATCGACGGCGAAGTGAAATCCGTCGATCACAAGACTCCGGTCACCATCGAATGCGCAGCAGCCGCCCTCGCCACGCTGGGGTAGGCGCAGGACGCAATGGTTGACCAAAATGAAAGGAAAGCCGGTGACAGCCGCAAGCGACAAAATAGATGAAGCAGAACCGGAATCAGTTGGAGGGGTGCTGTCCTGGATGCGCCAGCCGTTGACGCCGAGGATCGTCACGACGGGGTCCCTGACCTCGCACGTGCACTTTCTGGCAGGTCCTGCGGACGCTTCAGGTCCGGTCTTTGTGTTGCTTCACGGCATCGGAATGTCCCACCGCTACTTCCGCAGGCTCCAGATCCTCCTCGCCCAGCACGGGGACACCTACTCCATCGACCTGCCCGGTTTCGGCGCAACGCCCAGACCGGATCGACAGCTCAGCGTCCCTGATTACGCCGCTATCGTCGCGGCAACACTCAAAAAAATGGGGGCCACCCGCGTCGTGGTGATCGGGCACTCAATGGGAACCCAGTTCGCGACCGAGCTCGCCGTTCAGCATCCGGACCTCGTTTCCCACGCCGCACTCCTGGGCCCGGTGGTGGACTCGGCGCGCCGCACAATCCGCCAGCAATCCATGGCTTTAGGGCTTGATTCGCTGATGGAAAGCCCGATGGGCAACGCGATAGTTGTCACCGACTACGCCCGCTCTGGGCTGCGCTGGTACCTCACTGAACTGCCCGTCATGATGTCTTACGACCTCGAAGTGCGCCTAGGGGCAGTGACCCAACCCGTTCTGGTCATCCGCGGCTCACGAGATCCGGTAGCGTCCCGGCCCTGGTGCCACAAACTGGCCGACACCGCCCCGAACGGGCGCTTCCTGGAAATACCCGGTAAACCACACATTGTCCAGCACGGTGCGGCTACCCGCACCGCCGCCGGCATCCTCGCCCTAACCCGCACCTAGAAATGTTAGTGCCGGGTCGGTCGTCCCGATAGACAGCTACGGAGGCTAGGCAGAAACGACCGTTTGAAGGTAATCCGAAGCTACGGCCACCATTGGTGCCGGCACACAACAGCCAACCTCCCAAAAGGCGAACTCTCAGGGGTAGGGTTTGCCCTAGCCGACGAAGGGGTCACCATGAGCTACAAATATCGAACTGTCCGGGTGCGCGGTACCGAGCTGGTTGGAACAATTGCCAGGAAGCACGGGAGTGCGGCTGAGATCTACGAAACGTCCAAGGACCCTAGCACATCGGTGGTTCCGGTGTTCTTCGAGGCAACGGGCGAGATACGTTTCTTCGACAGGTCAGCGCTGGAGGACGTGGTGGCGCCAGCCAGTTGACAGCACGGACACACGGGGGCTGGCCGCGCTGGCCTTCCCGATGGGACGGTTGGTCAGATTGGTGACTGCCCGCGCACGCGCGCAGGCCATTCGACAACTAGTGCGTGCACCAGGGCCGGGTTGCTCGTGCAGCAGCGCATGGCCAGCGCTATCGACCGCGGCAAAGGTGGCGCGAGCGTAGTAATCAAGCAGTTCCCAGGGGCCTGGGTCTGTGCGCCGGATGCCGGCATCGGCTCGCGGATGCAAGGTCGGGCCAATGCGGGACGCTGAGGGCGGGGAAATCAGCCCCGAACCCTTCCGTGCTGATCGTGAAGAGAGTAGGAAACAGGGCTTCCAGGTTGCAGCAAGCGAAGACGTTTCAGACGACGAGATCGGCGGCCTCGCCGTCGAAGTCCGAAGAGCCGCGTCGGCAGTCATCGTCCCGTAGACATCTCGGAGCAGCGCCGACTCTCAACGGAGCCCGATTGTTCAGGACTATCAGACGAAGATTTGTGTTGATGTCATTCGTTCAGGCCGCCTCGGGAAGTATTTATCACGACGGCGGTGTCCTTCATCAGGCCGAGTTCGCGGGCGCCGATCATGTGGCGTGTGCTGGGCAGGAGCGGTGCGTGCAGGGTGATCCACGATGTTTACAGATCCGGGATGCCTCAAGCACAGGGGCAAAGTGGCTAGTCTCATCGATCGAATCCACACGCCTAGAACCCACCAGTTTCTCTCCTCTTGGGTGACTACGTGATGACGGTGCCAAATGTCAGTGATGCGCGTTGGAGCTCCAAGCTAGGCTAGTGGTCCCTCGGCGGCGCCGTAAGCCGATTGGCCAACGGACGGACAGTGATGCCCAGCCACTGGAGCTAATCGCTCCGCATTGATAGCTTCAAGGCATGGTCATCAAATTCGAAAATGTGGGTATCGCCGTTCGCGATATTGAAGCAGCAATCGCCTTTTTTACCGATCTCGGTCTTACGGTCATTGGCCGTGACACGGTCAGCGGCGAGTGGACCGATACTGCCGTTGGTCTTGATGGAAACCACGCCAACATCGCGATGCTCCAGACCCCAGATGGTCATGGTCGGCTGGAGCTCTTCGAATACATCCATCCCGAGGCGATCGAGTCGCATCCGACTCGTCCCAACGACATTGGCATGCACCGCGTGGCCTTCTCGGTGGACGACATCGATAAGGCCCTCGAGGTAGCTGCAAAGCACGGATGCCATCCGCTGCGCGGTGTGGCGACCTACAAGGACGTCTATAAACTCACGTACCTCCGGGGCCCCAGCGGAATCCTCGTGATGCTCGCTGAGGAACTGAAGAAGGACTAACACCCGAATCGGCCCAATCGGCCTGTATTGCTAGGCCCCAGGGTCGAGAGACTGTCCGGTGAAGGCGCGACTTTCAGCGGAGTAGGCGTCGTCTGGTATGCGTGCAGACGACTTCTGAAACTGACAACCGGACTCGACGCGGTGCGACGTTCGAATTTGTCCACGACAGGGCGACCATCGGCGGCGGAGTCATCTTCTACGCCTTCGCTCCCTACCCCCTGCAACTGGCTCAATGGGCCCACCGCTTCGGGTGCCCCACAACAGGACAAGCCCACAAAGACTGGATGCGTAACCCCGTCGGCCACATTATGGGCGCGATGTCTATGGGCAGGAAGTGCCGCACCCCGGGTCCCCGTCGACCTGGACCCTGTCCTCAGCGATCGGCGCGGCGATCCGGCGGCACGAATACACCGGGCCACCCACGCCGAGACCCTCGTGAGCCGCGCCTACCTCAACGCCCGCAGCCGGGACTGGCTCGAACCGGCAGGCTACTCGCCGATCGTTGACACCTTCAGCGGAGTCCTGGGCCAGCCAGCCACGCCCCGCTCACCCGCAGGCGAGCGCTCGGCCGGCACCGTGCGCATGGGACTCGATCCAGATTCGACCGCAGCAGCGGTGATCTTCTGCTTCGTCCTGGTCGCGCAGGGCGCCGCATGAATGATCATCAGCGGCCGCATGCAGGCCATGGCGGCCGCCGACGGCTCATTCTTCGGAGGCTTCTTCGGCCGCTTCCACCCCAAGCTGCGCATGCCGATCCGCGTCAACACGCTCTCCGGGGTGGTGGGCTCGTGGGTGGCGATCTTCCCCGGAACACTCGAGGTCCTCTTCGGCCTGGAGTACGACTTCGAGGCAACCTGGGGCGTTTCGCAGTTCACCTTCGAGGCCTTCGCGCTCGGCACGCTAGGGTGCGTCCTGGCCCTGGGACTCGTTGGTTATGCCCGCGGCAAGAAGGTCCGCGAGGCCGGGGCGCCCAGCAGAGATGCCGCCCACGATGCAGGCGCCGATAACAATGGCGCGCTCCTTCCCTGAAGCTGATCCCGGCTTTCCCTTGGTGGGGCTAAGAAACCGTGCTGGCACGGAAGCGTCCAATGCCGCCGCGCACGGACCATGGGAGTGACGGTTTACGGCACCCGGTTTAACAGGACCGGGTGCGCGCACGAAACCGGCAATCAACACCACACTCACTCACACCAGGAGAACCTCCCATGTTTATGAACACCCTGCGGCAACGGACGGGCCGCTCCGCCACCGCCGTTCTGATTGCCATGATGCTTGCTGCCTTCGCCTTCGTTTTCATCGGCAGCACGCTGACGGCGGCACCGGCCCACGCCCTGTGTAGCGGCTCCAGCCAGGCGACTGGAACCTGGAAGAACACCGACCCCAACACCAACTCAGTCACGAAGGTGGTGCTGGACTGGGGCTGCGCGGACCAGGCGCTGTGCGATACGAGTGGGCACTGCGTCTATCCCGCGGGGTCCATCCGGGTGTTCGGAAAATGCCACCCGACCGACTGCGACTGGGGATCGCGGCGGACCTTTGCTGAAAACGGCGGATGGGAGAGTGCCACCTACAAGCACAGCTGGGCGACCAAGAGTGTGTGGGTCAAGCCCTACCAGTACTACGGCCGCACCTACCTGCGGGTATGGGTCCATACCGATTTCACCCCGGCGGATGGCCGGCAGGACTACACCACCGACGTGTGGATGCTGAAGTAATCCAAGACAAAGAGGTCCGGGGTGTGGCTGCTGGTTACCGGCGGCCACACTCGCCGTTACAGGCACGGCAGGGGCCCCGCAGGAAAGGCGGGGCAGCCCCGGGCGACACTTGGTCCGGTAACGCCTCAGTAACGCGTCCCCTGAAGGGTTGAGTTGTTGATTTAAACAGGAAGGCGACGCGATGAGTGAACTACGGAGCGAATGGACGCCGCAGCAGGTGCAGGCGAACCTCGGCGAAGTAAACGAGAATTTGCCTGAAGCGCGGACCACCGACAGGTTTCCGGTATCCGGCACTGCAAGCGGAATGGACATGCGCGCAGGTGAGCAGCCGTACGAGGAGGACGCGGACGCGGCACCTGGTGCAGGCCGCGAACTCCGGATGCCACCAGACCCGCCACGACGCCCTACGGAGCAGGGCGGTCGGTGATGGGCCTCTATTTCCAGAACGGCACCGCGGAAGCTATCTTCGTCGCCTACGCCTACCACGCCCCCGGTTGCGAGGGTGGCACGGACTGGGCCAAGAAGGGCTGGTACCGCATCGCACCCGGTGGCACAGCGAAGGTCCTCAGTGGTTGGGCAGGGCCTGGCAAGTACTTCGTCTTCGCCGAGAACGAACTCCGCACCCGAGCCTGGTCCGGACAATTCTTCACGCAGCTGCCCTCAAGAGCGTTCGATTGGTGCTGGCAAACCGGGAGCAGCGATAGCCGCACGCTTGGCCTTGCCAAATTCGAAGTGGCGTGGGGAATCATGGATCACACCGTCCGCCTCACCTGAGACTGTCTGCGCTCGTTCGGGACGACCAGCCTCGAGCCGTCCGCTCCCGCCAGTCAAAGACATGCGGGCATGATGGGATTCCTACTTGTTGGTCTTCGTCTCGGGCTTTCCCTTGTCCGCGGCAGGTTCTTCCTTCGCCGGTTCTTCAGCTTTCTTCTCCTGCCTGCTGGGGCTCCACTCGTCTAAACCTTTCAGCGGTCTGCCGATGAGCAGGAGGGTCGCAGGCGAAACAGCCATCAGGGAGAAAACGAAGACCAGGACCGCCATCTCCCACCCGCTGATGCGGCCGACGATAACCAAGCCAAACAAGCCCAGCACGAACACGCCAGCGACGACTGAGGACGGCATCAGCAACGGTAGGACTTTGTTGGAAAGCTCCCGCCACTTCGCCAGATGTGCATTTATTTCAGTTGCGGTAACCACCGCCCCCTTCATGAGGTTGACCCGCTCAGCTTGGAATTCGTTCACCAGCCCCTCGCGCTTGACCTGCTCAACAGTCATGCCATGTTTCTGCTCCAGAATCTTCTTTGCCAGGCCAGATCGTTCCTCGTCATCAAGGTGGGCGAAGAGGGCGGCATCGTCAAAGCTGCTGCCGTATGCGGCCGTGTGCGGTCGGTTGACGACGTACTCTACAAGCTTCTTTGCGAGCTCTTCCTGACTGTCGGGCGTGAGCGACGTCCAAAGATATTCCGGGATTGCCGGGAAGACGTCCGACTGTGGGGCAGTCTTTTTCTCAGGCTCGTCCGCAGGTTTATCAGGCTTTCCCGCCGCACTATCGGATTTTGGCGGGTCCTCGGGCTTGGGCGGCGGGCCTCCGGGCTCGAAAAACACTGGGGCTTGCAGAGGGTTTTCGAGATAGGGCTTCGATACGATGCTGCTAAGATCCGACAGCCGTTTGTCTTGGATCAAAAGGGCAAACTGGCTGGCAGCCTCGTCTTCGCTATGCACTTGCCGCAAGAGGAGACTCGCAGGGGATGTTTCTGCTGAATGGGGCACTGCCTGCCACCCATGCTCGAGTACTGCCGCCAATTGTTCTTCAGTGAGGGCTTCCTCGGTCTTGGCAGTTGCCAGGAAAACTTTGTCGTCCATGGTCACTGATCATGGCCCTGCCACCCTGATTTTGGAAGGTCTCCTGACCAAGTCCTGTCGGAATGAGGCGACCGTCGACGGCGCCAGCCGAACAGGCCCTTGTCGACGCGCGCTGGAGCAGGCTACTGAATCAACGGGTTTTGCCGCCTCGGGTCCTGTGCTCGAGGCTCCCGACGGCCGGCGGAACTTCGTTGATGCCCGGTGCCGTGCTGCGCGTTGCGGCCCCCAGACTGGCCGGTTTCTCGGCGGTGAACAGCCATTCGTCGATAAGCGGGTTCAGTTCCTCGCCCGAGACCTTTTGGGCGAGGGTTATGAAATCATCTGTGGAGACGTTGCCGCCGGCGTTCAGTTGCGCCCACTCGCGCAGGATGCGGAAGAATTCCTCGTCGCCGACGGCGTGCCGCAGCGCGTGCAGGGTCATGGCCCCCCGGGCGTAGACCGCGGAGTCGAATATCGCCTCGAGCCCAGGATCGCCGATCCTGACGCTCCAGAACGGGTCATCGGCCGGGGTCGAGGCAATGGAATCGAAGATCTCCTGGATGGTTCCCAGGCCCTCGCGTTCACTCCACAGCCATTCGGTGTAGGTGGCAAATCCCTCGTTGAGCCAGATATGCTGCCAGGCCTCCACGGAAATACTGTCCCCGACCCACTGGTGCGCCAACTCGTGCACCACCACTGCATCGCCCTGCAGCCGGTCGTGGAAGAAATCCTTGGAGTAGATGGGCCGCGTCTGGTTCTCCAGGGCGAAGCCCAGCCCCCGGAGGTCGTCCACGGTCCCGCCGGCGTCCCGGAACGGATACCGGCCGAAGTAGCCTTCGAGGAATCCAATAATTTCCGGCTGCCTGGCGAAGGAAGCCCGCGCAATTTCCCCGACTCCCGGGGGAGACTCTGCCGTTACGGTCCAGTCGTTCTCATTGACCGGGCTGCCCGCCGGCGGACCGGAGACCGCCCATCCGTCCAAGGTATCGCCGTCGTCCTCGAAGGAGGTGCTGCCCTCGCCCGTGGAGACCACCACATCGTCGACAAACACGCCGGGATACTGAGCGAAGTCGTCACTGACGTAGCTGATGGAGACTTCGACGTTCCTGCCTGCAAAGTCCGCCAGGTCGGCCGACCACCGTTCCCAGCCGTCGCTGGCGCCGCTGGCCGCCCACCACACGCCGGAACTGCCCGTCGCCTTGCAGCCGCCCGCTCCGTCGTGCGTCTGGTAGTGGGTCAGGAACGGATGCAGGTCGTGCCACCCGGGACAAGAAGAGCCCGTCTGCCCTGAGGTGTGGCCGTTGGCATCGGGCAAGGTAGTCCAGTCTTCGGCGCCGGCGGTGCGGGCCTCCACGAAGGCGAAATCCCAGTTGGGCTCGGTATCGCGGGTCAACCAGAAGGACAGCTGCGCCCCGCCGTCAGGGACGGTGATGGTTCGGGTAAGCCGCTTGTAGGAACTGACAACCGCCTGGGACCAGGCGAAACTGGTGCCGGTCCGCGGTTCCGCCACAGGGTCAAAGAGGTCGGGGTCCAGCGCATCCAGGTAGTTGATCCGGCCGGCCCGGTACTGGTTGAGGTCCCACTGCCCGACACTGGCCGTGGCAAGATAGGACGCCATCGGTTCGCGCGCCTCCCACGTCCAGGTGGTCAGGCCGTCCCGGGTCCGGTTGTCGAGCAGGCGCCCGTTGGCCACAACTTCGAGCCCTTCGGGAACCGTCATCCGGAAGGTGTAGGAAGCCTTGTCCAGAGGATGGTCGTTAACCGGGAACCAGGTCGCTGCCACATGCGGCTGCCCAATGACCAGGGAGCCGTCGTCGGTGTGGAAGAACCCGGACTGCCCGAACAGTTCGGTGATGGTTTCCGGAACGCCGTCGTAGCGTATCTGCGTTATGAAGCGGCTGCCGTCCCTGATACCCCGCTGCGGAGTAATAGTCAGTTCACCGGCGTCGTGCGTGAATTCGGCCGAACGGCCCTTGACCGTCACCCCGCGGACCGTCATGCCGTCCAAGTCCAGGTTGAATGCCGAGAGGTCCTGCGTGGCCTTGGCGGTGATGGTCGCGGTCCCGCCCAGGACGTCGGTCAGCGGATCGTAGCTGAGATCCAACACGTAATGGTCGACGTCGTAACCGCCATTGCCGTCCAGCGAAAAGTAGGGATCACCCAGCCCGGGCGCCCCGGGCCGGTAATCGGCTCCGCCCGGGAAAGACTCTCCCTGGGCCGATTCCGGGGATGTTTCCGTGGCCGCGGCGGGGAGGAGCGGCAGCGCGGCTACGCACAGCAGCAGTGCCGCCAGCGCGGCCGTGCTCCGGCGTCCGCCATCGGCATGAGGGCCGTGTCCGGCGGCCGGAGGTTGGGGCGACATCGGCAATTCCTGCTTTCCTGAGTAGCCGGTGGAGGGCGCTGCCGTCCACAAACCTGTAGCAGTTGTGTTCGTAGCTACCCTGGCACCGGCCCAGACCGCGGGCGCGGGGTTCCATTGCACCGCCGGTGCCATCACTGGCGCGTTACTGCGCCGTTACTAGCAGCCTGACGGTCAGACGATCGATTCCCGATCGGCCTTCCAGTAGCGCAGGTGGGCCTCCTCAAACCTGGACTCGAGTGATTCGAGTCCGGATGAAACCTTCAGCGTTCGCTCGCGCTCAGTAATTGGAAGCAGCCAGAGGATGTCGATGTGGCAATCGCCGACATGGCAGGTCTGCAAGTCGGGGCCAAACGGATACGGCAAGGAGATCAGCAGGTGATCACAGCCCGAACCAGGTAGCCAGGGCTCCCCGATAGGCACCGTGTGACCGAGGCCGAGTCGGCCGGTTCTGTTGTAGAACACAGTCATGGCCAGGAGCTCGATAGCCCGGGCGTCGTCCGCCTCCGTGCAGAGAACAAACTCCTGCCCGTGGTTTGTGCCCTCCGTCGTGGCCCATCCTCCAATCGAAACGTAGGTCCAAATGCCTCCTTCTGACAGGGGCGCGACGCGCAGGACCCGAAAGTGCGGGTTCTCCCGCAGTATCGGTCCGCCACTCCAGCTAAACGCCTCTACCAATCGGCCCCTGAAGAAGCTCCGTACGTGTTCCTCAAGGACGCGCGCCGAAGCGGCAACAAGCCTGTCCGAGGCGGTTTGGTACTCCTAGGCTGGAGTTACCAAATCACTCGAAGGGTGGCCCACAATGAAGAAGGTTCATACGTGGCTGGCAGTCATTTTGATGGCCGTCGGATTGGGTTTCCTGGCTCCGTTGCCTGCCTCGGCAGCCACATCCTATTGCGGACTCGTGTGGGGGTCGCTGGCTAAATCTGACCCCACCATGAACGCCGCCCCCGTCACCAACGTTAGGACGGGGCAGCACTACTGCTTCGACCGGATGGTGCTTGACCTCAGCGGCCGGCCTAACGGCTACAACGTCAGGTACGTGCCGGAGGTGACCCAGGACGGTTCAGGGGCACCTGTCCCGCTGCGGGGCAGCGCCTTCCTGCAGGTAACGGTGAACGCTCCGTCCTACGACGACGACGGAAACGCTACGTACAGCCCGGCAAACCCAGCTGAACTGACCAACGTTTCGGGATACCAGACGTTCCGGCAGTTGGCGTGGGCGGGCAGCTTTGAAGGCACGACAAACATCGGACTGGGCGTCCGCGGCCGGCTTCCCTTCCGGGTATTCACCCTGGATGGACCGGGCTCGGGTTCGCGCATGGCGGTGGATGTAGCGCACTTCTGGTGAGTACCCGAACATCGGGACAAACCAGGCGCCGTCCGTTGCCGGCGCTCCGTAACGGTCGATGTGAGTGCAAGGGGCGCATGGGTGGAACGTTGCCGCGCCCATGCTCGATGTCGACGGCACCACCCAGCCGACGAATCGCGTCCCTCTCAGCTCCCTGTTGTGATCGGGGCGGGGGCCGGGACGCCCGGGGGTTCCGTCGCTCCGGCCGTAGGCTCGGTGTTCACTGCCGGGGCTTCTTGTGACGGGCCGCTACCGGGTGGACGGCCGCCCGTGGTGGGCTCCGCCGTCGTCGTTCCCGCCGGCACGGTCGGGGGAGCGGTGGCGCCTGGGGAGGGGGGCCGGCTCGATCCGGATGTTGGGCCGGGTATCGGGGTGGCCGTTGTCGTGGGCGTTGTGGATGTGCCGCCGCCCTTGGTGGCGCTGGGGTCGCTTTGGACGATCTGCATGATCTGCTCCTTAAACGTGTTGAGGCGCTCCTGGATTTCGGACAGTGGAATGTTCTGCAGGTTCCGCCCGAACTCGGCAATTTCGGCCCACAGGGCGTTGAGCCTGGCCGTGCTGCCGTCGCTCAGCGGTCCGTCCAAGGTGAGCACCAGTTGCGTGGCCAGTGCATAGGTAAGGCAGCGGAGGCAGTTGTAGTTGGCCGCGGCGGACAGGTTCGCCGGCACGATCACATCGGCTTGGCCCACAATGAGCACCACCTGGAAACCCACGGCAACGGCGGCGCAGTCGGCGCAGCTGGCGAAGGCGTAGGCCTCATTGGTGGTGTCCACGGGTTCGCCGTCTTCGGCCCACACGAGTGCGAAGGCGACGTCATAGGCCACAGAGCCGTCAGTTGTGTTCACCACGAGGGCCTGGTTGCCGTCCCCGGGCGGGGGAGCGGGCTGGTTGAACGGGAACACCCACGACGGCGGCGGGGCTGAACCGGCCGTGGTGTCAGCCGCCGTGCCGTCCCCCGTAGGACCGGCGCGGGGCACCAGGACCATGCTGAGCTGGGGGTTCTCGCGCGTCGGCTTCGCTGCGCCTGCGGGCCACAGGGCCACCGTATTCCCGGTCCCGCCTTCCCGCAGGGCGGAGTACGCCGCCGTCGGAAATACAGCTGTGGTGGCGTCGGCCAGAGTGCCGCGTTCGTACGGCTGCACCGGCCGGTATGTGTCTGCTCCGGGCCACCAGGCCCAGGCCAGCCCGGCGGTCACCGTGGCGATGGCGACCATGGCCACGGCCCGCTGCAGTGTCTTGCCGCTGGTCCGCTTCCAGAGTCCGGTGGTCAGTTGCCGGACCAGCCGGAGCAGGATGTAGCCAATTCCCAGGATGGGGAGGCCGACGGCGGCGATCGCCAGGGCGCGCACCGCGGCTCCGGCGATGTCCCCGGCGGCCAGGCTCTCGGACAATTCGGACTGCTGCTTCATGGCGCTGGCCCACGCCGTGCCCAGGAGCCGCGGCAGCGAGAGCACCATCAAGACCAGGCTGAGCACCAGTAAGGGCACCGTGACCAGCACCCAGGCCGTTACCACTGCCCTGGCCCATGGCTTGAGCACCTGGGCCGCGGGGTCCGTCCGGAGCCACGGCAGCAGCCCCAGCAGGGTCGGTTTGATGCGCTGGAAGAGGTCCGGGACGCCGGTGGCGTCGGCCAGGATGTGGTAACCGTCAAACCGCACTAACGGAAGCAGCTGCCGGACCATCTGGAGGATTTGGGTGACTACCACCAGCAACAGGGCGTCAAAGCCGGTGGCCCACCAGAGGCCCATGATGGCAACGGCCACGATCGCGTTGAAATACAGCCCGCCCAGGTCGGTGCGGAGCCGGCCGCCCCGGCCCAGCCGGTAAGTGTCGGTGACATCGGTGAAAAATGCGGGCCAGATCAGATAGAGGCCGGCCCCCATGGCTCCCGGTGTTGCGCCGCCACGGCGTGCGGCCGCGGCATGGCCGAACTCGTGGAAGCCCGCGGACAGGATGGTCACGGCCAGGACGAGCAGGACGAGCCCTGGGTTGGCGAACGCATCGTGTGTCGCGGAGGCGAGCCCCTTGACCATGAGGACCCACCAGCAGGCAGCAACGAAGGCTGCGCAGACGGCCGCGACGATCAGCGGATTAAAAAGCACCGAGAACGGAGCCGTGAGCCTGCGCGTACGCTCCGGATCGGTCACGGTATAGCGGAAGCGCATGCCGAGCAGGGGGTCCGCTTTCCTCACCTCGGGCTGCGAACCGTCGGCAAGCCGGAGCAAGCCCAGCGGCAGCAACTGGGACCTGACCAGAGTGCGGACGTTGTCTTCGCTGACCAGCTTCCCGAACCGGGCACTGACGTGGTCCGCGATCTGGCCAGTGGTCCGCTGGCCATCAGCTGCTTCCAGCACCAGATACAGCAGGTGTGTCAGCGCGATGGCCTGGCCATCTGCCCTGCGGACCAGCGAAGGCGGCTCACGGTAGCCGGAACCTTTCGTCTCACCGATCAGCTCCACACCATCTGCCCGGACCGGAACGACAGGCGGACAGGCATCGGGCGGGACTCCGGGCCCAGCGGACGCGTTAGAAACCGGCGGGCCGTCCATCCGGGACGGCCCGCCGTGCACAGTGCTCATTAAAGGATGCCCACGTGGGAAGTGGTGTCCGGACTCTACTGCCGCAAATCGGACTGCTGGTCGGCAGAGGCGGTGGCTTCGCCCTCGATGTGCTGGCTAATAATGGCGTCCTGCTGGGCGACGGCGAACGCATCGCTGTCGATGGAGCCGATGTTGGCTGCCACGGCGGCGTCGATCGGGGCGGCAACGTTGGCGTTCGCCGCGACGGCCCCGTTGATGGGGGCCGCAATGTCGGCCTGGGCGGCAAGGTCAACATTGACGTTCAGGAGGTCCCCGTCCAGTGCCGCCGACGGATCTACCGGCAAGGCGCCAACATCAGCGGCCCCATCGTCTGGAAGGAGCCCGCTGTCCGGGCTATCGACAGCCTCGGCCCCGCTGTCCGTGGTTCCGCCCCCATCACCAGCTGTGTCCGTGCCCTGATCAATGACGCTGTCCTGCGTGGAGTCAGCTGTGGCATCCGCCGTGATGCCCTGATCGATGATCACTCCCTGATCGGCAAGGGCCTGGGCCTCAGATCCGAAGGAGAGGATGTTCGCTGAGGCAGCCGCATCGATCGGGGCTGCGACGTTGGCGTTGGCCGCGACCGCCAGGTCGATGGGTGCCGCGGCGTTAATGCCAAGGTCCAGGTCGGCGTTCAGGTCCAGGACGGAAGCCACTTCCTTGTCAGGCAGCGCCGTGCCGCCCTGTGCCATCAGTTCTTCGTCGGTCAGCGGGTTCAAACCCTGTTCAGTGCTCACGCGAAACTCCAGTTCCGGCACGGTCGCCACTGCCCCCAGTGAGCAGCTCCTACACCGATGTGCCTAAAGCAAGTCAATAGTAAGCATGGTTATCATTTTTCGGTATCCAGTGCGAAGTAAGTGCCGGCTTCAAGCCTGTGGTGCGTGGTCGCTGGATCCTACTCTGTTTTGAGACCGGTGCCGCCAGCGAGTAGCGATACCACGATCCCGACGGAGGCGGCCGCGAGAGTTCGCCGACACCAAAAATTCACTCGCCACATCCTTGCGCCCGGCGCATCTGATCATCCAGACTGACTACAGATCCGCAGGACATTCCTCCGCCGATCCAAGCCGCCGGCTTTTGCCGGCCACCGCCCCATCAAAGAATGCCGGGCACCCTCTCTCAAATCACAGCCTTCAGCCTCCCCGGGCGCGCCCCGGCCAGGAGGCGGCGTCTTCCAAATACTCCGGCATTGAACCCACAGAGAAAGAACCCATCATGATCAAGCGCCACTCTGACCTCGTCCTGGAAATCACCGCCGACGACCCTCGCACCATTGAAAACGACATCAATACCGCCGTGGACATGGCCCGCCAGCACGCCATCCTGGAAGGCCGCCACGGGATCCTGGTAACCCAGCACGGCTACACCAGCTACACCGTGGCCGTCAGCCGCGACGTCCCCTTCGGCCAAACACACGAACGCCGAGAATTCGGACAGCATGCGGGCTGACACAACGTGCGTGACTTCAGTCCCAACCGGAGGCAGGTGCCCCACCCGGGGTTGCCGTGGTCATGTCCGCGCCTCGCGATCTGGCGTGAATCCCCACTTTGATACATGGTTGCATGAATACATCTGCCGATGTACTTTCGCATTTATGGAAACCCTCACCCATGCCCCGGTGCTGGCAAGGTTCGGCTACGCGGTCTCTGATCACACCCGGGCTCGGATTCTGCTGGCCCTGGCGGATGCGGCGGCGTACCCGTCGGACCTGGCGGATTCCCTAGGGGTCTCGCGGCAGAGCATATCCAACCACCTGACATGTCTGCGGGGCTGCAGCCTTGTCGTGGCTGTCCCGGATGGCCGTCGCACCCGCTATGAGCTCGCTGATGCCCGCCTAGGACACGCCATCACGGACCTGCTGGGCGTAGTGCTGGCCGTGGACCCGGCCTGTTGCGCCCCGGACTGGACGTGCCTGGCATGACTACTGCAATTCAGCCCGCACCGTCGGCCGTCCGCCGCGCCACACTGAGCCGGCGGATCCGGCTGTTCGCAGCCGCGACGATCACCTACAACCTCGTCGAGGCCGTCGTCGCGCTCTGGGCCGGCAAGGTGGCGGACTCCTCCGCACTGATCGGCTTCGGACTTGATTCGGTGATCGAGGTCGCCTCCGCCGTCGCCCTATCCTGGCAGTTCTCCGCCAAAGACCCTGAACGGCGCGAGCACGTGACCCTGCGGATCATCGCGGTCTCCTTCTTCGCACTCGCCGTGTTCGTCTCCGTGGATTCCATCAGGTCGCTGACCGGAGGCGGCGAGGCACAGCACTCCACGCCGGGCATCGTCATCGCCGCCCTGAGCCTTGCCATCATGCCCGTGCTGTCCTGGCTCCAACGCCGCGCAGGACGGGAACTCGGATCCAGGACCGCGGTTGCAGATTCCAAGCAGACGCTGCTCTGTACGTACCTCTCTGCCGTACTGCTGATCGGCCTGGTTCTGAACAGCACGTTGGGATGGTGGTGGGCAGACGCCGGCGCGGCACTGGTCATCGCCGGGATCGCCGTCCGCGAGGGCCTCAACGCCTGGAAAGGCGACATCTGCTGCACCGTGCCGCATGTCGGGCCGCGGCACGACGGGGAGGCTGACGGTTGTTGCGACACCCCTGAACCTGGCACTGGCCCAAACCGCGACGGCGGACCGGCCGAGTCGGGCGTGCAAGCAGACCAGAGTACGGATGCTGAGCAAAGTACAGCGTCCGGCTGCTGCAAGGGCTGTGGATCCAGTCCGGAACCGAAAGTTGTCAGTCTCTCGGTGCCACCAAGACTCGGCTAAACCAGAGGAGCTAATCGACGCCGCAACACGGGCCGGTGGCACCGGGGGGGCAATGACCGCATCGCAGGAACTCATGCGGAAGTCACCGTTATCCCAGCGGGGCGCCGGCGGGCAGCGGCGTTGTCACTCGTCACCCGCCTGGTCACGAAGGTATCTCGAGAGAAGATTAGCGGTCTGCTGCTCACATTTCAGGATCGGCCTGAGGTGGGCCACTGCCAGCTTCGGCAGAATACGTTCCGGTTCGGCATCGGCCCCGCTTCGGAGCGACCGTTCCAGGTCGAAGGCAAGTTCGGCAAGCCGTTCCGCGCCCACCATCTGGCTGGAGGTCTTGAGGCTGAGGACCGAGTCCAGTGCGCCGGCCAGGTCTCCGGTGGTCAAGGTCAGGCGCAGCCTTTCGGTCCTGTCGGGTAGGAGAGCGATGAAGTTGTGCAGGAACGCACTCCAGACGCCATCGCTGTCATCGAGCTCGTCCCGCAGCCTGTCCACCACGGTGGGATCAAGGAGGGGCTTGGCATGGAAGTCGTCCCGCGTCATCAGCCCTAGGCCTCGTGGTCGGCATCAGCCAGGTTGTGGCTTCGGGCCACGAGGGCGGAGGCGGGATTGATGCGCCCATGTGCTGAGCAAGTAATCATGCTTGCGACGGTACGGAGTGGACGTTGGGGGAACCCTGTATGCCGCCCCTCGGGGTCTCCGAGGGTCGCCCCGAGCCAAGCCGGCAGAGTGCCCCGCCGTGCCGGACCTGCGCTCCATAGACCTGTTCAATCCAGCCACAAATGCTTGGGATTTCCTTGAGGGTTTCCCGGGCACAGCTTCATAGGATTTCCTCAAGGCGGAGCCGTCAAGCTGCCGGTATCTGGCTGGGGAGTTCAGCCCCCATAACTCGTTCCGGCCAGTGCGCCGGGCCTGGCATCGCGCTAACCGATGCCAGGCCCGGCGGCCACGCCTCGCTCCAAGACGTGCACCGTGGCCGGCCCAAGGGTGGTCAAGCTACATGTTGACGGCCTCCTGATGTGTTCCCAGCAGCTGGACAGAAGCAACCAATGATGCGGTCTGGCTGCAGGCAGCAGGCGCAGAGCGCGTCCTGGTCATCAGCGGCGCCGACCTTTACAAGGAAATCCCAAGGTTGACTCTGCATGTTGGGGCGGCGTCTTCATGCGGGCCACGGAGGCACAGCCTGGCACGTCGGGCTGAGCCGCTAAACGGCCAAATGGGCCGCTCGTTGCTTGTCGGACGTTGAGTCGCCCATCAGTGCGACGGTGCTCCTGCCAGCTCCCGCGATGCCGGCGACATCCAGCGAGCTGCGGACCATGCGGCTGCCCGTCTTCAGCCAAGGGGCACTGCCGGTGGGCCCGCAGCGGCTCGATCCACGCGATCCGGATGGGCTGGAATCCGCGCGGTGCGGCCAGCACCGAGTCACCGCCGAAGACTTCGTCCTGGGCGACGACGACGGTGTCCTGTTTATCCCTCTCAGCAGCGCCGCCGAGGTCGCGGAGGTGGCCGCCACCATCCGCGACACCGAACGCTCCCAGGCCGCAAAGATGCACCTGGGCACCACGTTCCGGCACCAGGCTCGTCGGGGGGACTACCTCGCAGCCCGGGACTGGGATGCGACCATCACATTCCGCCAGCACCTTCGTATGTTCGGCGGCGAGATCGAAGAATGACCGCCCGGCAGGGGTGATGTGGAAGGTTCTCGGCAAATGAAACGCCGTCCGACCTCTCCAGTTCCTCTGCGAAGATGTAGGCGTGCGCCTCCAGCTGGTCCGGTCATGACGCCATGACGGGCACGTTGCGCCGCATCGCCGTCTTACCGATTTCCGGCTGTAACCTGAAGCGGAGCACCACTACTCATGGGGGAACTTTGACAGATAATATCCCGCCGGCGCCACAGCCATCAGGTGGCCTTCCGGGCAACCAGCCGCCGTATGGACCGCCGCAGCCATATGCGCAGTCGGGCCCGCCCGGCTATGGCCAGCAGCCCCGGTACGCTCCCTACCCGCCTCAGCAGTACGCCCACGTGTCGACTTTCGGGCCGCCCCACCAGTACACCCATGTGCCGCCTTTCGGGCCCCCTCAGCCGTACGGCCACACGCCGCCTTTCGGTCGGCCGGGCGCGAAGTCCTCCGGATTCCGGGTCGCGGCAGGCATCGTCAGTATTGTTTTCGGCACGTTGCTCTTCCTCCCGGCAATCGCCGGGTCCAGGACGAGCGGAATTGCCTTCATGGCCCTCCTCATCCTGCTTGCCGCGCTGGGGAACATCACCTCCGGAATCCTTCTGCTGGCTAATCAGCGAAACCGGACCCGGTGGGCGCCGGTGACGTCAATGAGCACGGCCGGCTTCGTGCTGCTGCTTGGCTTCATGGGCCTGATGATCGACTACTACGGTGGCGCGCTGCTGGTGATCTCCCTGCTTCTGGCCGGCCCGGTACTGATTCTCTTGGGCATCGGGCTCGCGCGGGAGAAGCGCAATGCCTAACCGTCTACTGCCGCGGTGCCTGGGTACCTAACATTCATGACCACGCCCGAGACTGAGACTGTTCTCCGCCGTCGATGGTGGGGGAGGGCTGTGCTGTGGGCTGTCCTGGTTGTCGCCTCGATCGTCCTGACAGGACTGGCGCTGGAGCGAACGTTCTCCCTCATGGTCGGCCCCGGCCCTGAACAGCTGCGGGTGGGCCGGCTCCTGATGCTGGGCGGTGTCGTCGCGTCCCTCGCCGCGGCCATCTGGTCGCATTTCCGGCGCCACCGCTTCTGGATCACCGCCTGCGTCGCGGCGCCGGCGGTTGTGGTTGGTGGCGTGACCCTCTTGATGCCGGGCAGCCTGCTTCCGCAGATGGTCGGCGCGGTGGCCCTGCCAGCGGCTTTCGCGGGGCTGCTGGGCGGTGTCCTGGGCCGGGGAAGTGGCAACCGCGGATAAGGGGTCCGCCCCATGAAGAGTCCCATCCAGTCCCCGCCCCGGCTGACGGCCCGGCATCGAGGACGCCACGCTCATCGTCGTGGCCAGCAGCGCGTCTGGATAACCAATGAACTTGCCGCGGCACAACAGCCAGCAACGTAGGGACACGGAACCGTCATTCTCAAGGGCCACCCGCTGCAGCCCCGGTAGGATACGAACGATGAGACTCTGGCGGCGACGAGCTAAGACCCGTGCTCCCGAACCTCTTACCGTGATCGTCGACCGTGACAGCGTTGCGATGGGCGACGACACGCAATCGCACCAACGCCAGCTGCAGTTCAGTCCGGGCATCCTGTTGAGTGCCCTCATCGAGCAAGTCTCACCTGAGATTCGGAGCACGGGATGGTCATGGGTTGTGGTTGTCGGTGATGAGACCACGGCTGTGTGGTCGGTCGACCACGGCGTTCAGTTGTTGTGCCCTGACATTCCCGTCGTTCCACAGCCTGCCCCCATCAAGGTGTTCTTCCGCTACTTCGTCCAGATCGGTCCGGCCTGGCTGTTCCAACGTCTTTGCGGGGGGGCAAAGGCTGACCGCGGGGAGCTCGAACGGGAGTACGCGCCGATTGCGAAGGCGACGTACGAGCAGCACCTCCGGGATCGTGAGAGCAGCACGTCCGATCGTTTGCTGACGCAGCAGTGTATTAGAGCGCTTGAGTATTTCGGCGCGGTCATAGACCTGCATTCAGACGTGATGTGCCGTTTCGACGCCCAGGGCCAACAGTGGATTCTGCGCACCGATGGCCCGGTAACACGGGTCTTCCGCGGGGGAAGCTGGCCGCCACTGGCGTCGATGCGCCCCGTAAAACTTGCCGAGAGATGGACGGTGGCCGCGGTCGGCGCCCGTTGCCGTGTCAAGCGCGGAGAGGAACCCCTGCCATCCTTTGAACAGCGCGAAGCGGAGGAACTCATACGCCGGCACGGTACCCACAAAGGCGACATGGAATGGCAGACATCCGGTGGTGCGGTGTTTGCCCGGCTGCACGATGAGCAGTCGGTGCGGCTCTACCAGTTAGTGGCGGGCCGCAACATTGATGACATCGTTGCGCTGCTCTCCACCTGAACCACACGGCCCCGCCGCGGTCCGGTAGCCGGCCCTCGACGGCGACCACCCGCCGTCGAGCTTGACGCCCGGCATAGTGCATGGCCGCCTGGCCGGTGACGGCGCGTTTGCGGCGCGGGCTGCGGCCAAGACGATATCGATCGCCCTGGGTCCACGTCGGGTGAGTATCCGGCGAAGTGCGGCCAGTGCTAGCCGATGATGGGGCGTTCCTCCGGCAGGCTGTAAAGGCGGGGCCGTGACGACAAGGCCAGAGCGGACGCGACCGTGACCGTGCCGATTCTGCCGACGAACATCAAGGCCATTAGCACCCATTCTGCCGACGGCGGGAGGTTGTAGGTGATGCCGGTGCTCATCCCGACGGTGGCGAATGCGGAGATGGATTCGAACAGTACCTTCTCCAGGCTGTAGTCGGTCACCATCAGCAGCACCAGTGTGCCGCCCACCACCGCGGCCACCCCAAGCAACGCCACGGACAGGGCCTGGCGCTGGGACGAGGCGCTGATGGACCGGTGGGCGATGGTCACCTCGTCACGGCCGCGCACCTCGTTCCAGATGGAGAAGCCAAGCACCAGGAAGGTGGTGATCTTGATGCCGCCTGCGGTGCCGGCGCTGCCGCCGCCGATGAACATCAGGACGTTGGTGACCATGAGGGTCTCCGGTGACGCGGCGCCGTAGTCGATGCTGTTGAAGCCGGCAGTGCGGGGGAACACGCTGCCGGCGAGGGAACCCAGCAGCTTCCCGGTCACGGACAGGCCGCCGAGAGTTTCCTCCCTGTTCCATTCGAAGGCGGCGAACAGCGTGATGCCAAGAACAAGGAGACCAAGCGTGCCGTAGATGGTCAGGCGGAGGTGGACGCTCCAGTCTCCGGCTTTGACGTTGCCCCGCAGCAATTGGATGATCACGGGGAAGCCGAGGCCGCCTCCGATGATCGCCAGGCAGATGGGAATGATGATCCAGGGATCCTCCGCGAAGCCGATGAGGTTGTCACTGTACAGCGCGAACCCGGCGTTGTTGAACGACGAGACGGCGTGGAAGACACCGTGCCACAGCGCTGTGGCAGGGTTCTGATCATAGGCCAGCCAGAAACGTCCGGTCAGGACCGCGGCCGTGGCCGCTTCAATGCCCACCATGAGCCTGGCCACGCGGAGCAGCACGGCGCTGACTTCACCCAGGTTGAGCGTGTGGGTTTCCGATTGGGCCACGAGTTGCCCGCGCAGGCCGATGCTTTTCCGGACCAGGAGGGCCAGCAGCGTGGCCAGCGTCATGATGCCGAACCCGCCGACCTGGATCAGTCCCAGGATCACGGCCTGCCCGAAGGGGGTCCAGTACGTGGCCGTGTCCACGGTGATCAGCCCGGTCACGCAGACAGCCGAGACGGAAGTGAAGAGCGCGGCCATCAGGGGGTCGGCTCCGGGGTCGCTGCCGGTCCTGGCGGCGGGCAGCAAGAGCAGGGCTGCTCCGAGGATGATGACGGCCAGGAACGCCAGGGGCACCGACCGGACCGGGTGCGAGAGGGCCCGGCGGATGGCGTTCTCCTTGCCGCCTTTGACGGCTTTGGCCCTCCACCGCGCAGGACCAGAGCCGGGGCCGCGGTCCTTCACGCCCGGGCCGGGGCTGCGTGGGGTCATTGGACTGCCTGTCAGCCTACGTGGATGCGGGGGCGGCGGCCGGGATCCGGTTCGTTTTCCCTGATGATTTCGCGGACCACGGGGGCGGTGTCGCCGCGTCCGAGCAGCAGGTAGCGCATGAGGTGGGCCAGGGGGTTGCCCTCGGCCCACTCGAAGTAGGCGTGCGGCCGGACGCCGGTGGCGTCGCGGAGGGCCAGCAGGATGGCGGCGATGGCATTGGGGGCGGCCGGGCTGTCGGCGCGGAGGACGCGGTGTCCGTCCACTTCGATGCCGCGCACCTCCAGGACGTCGCTGAATCCCGACGGATCGCTGATGTCGATTTCCAGGAAGATCACGTCCGCGGTTCCGGGCACGGGGTTGTTCTCCCGCTGTTCGGCTTCTTTTTCGCGGTATTCCTTGGCATCGCGGGACTGTGGCCGGTTGGCGATCAGGTTGATCCGCCCGTCAAAGTCGAGCGTGTCGGTGATGAAGCGGCGGGCTTCGTCGTCGAATTCGATGTTGTGGACGCGGAGTTCGGTGGTGCGGCTGACCCGGGAGACGAGCGAGACCACGATGATGCCCAGGATGAAGAAGCCGGAGATGGCGATGCCGTCCGGTTTGGCGATGACGTTGGCCCCCAGCGCGTAGAGCAGGATCAGGGTCAGGACGGTGAAGCCGACGGCGGCACGGCGCCTTTTGCTGCGGGCGGCGGAGATGCTGACCGCGACGGCGCCGGAGACCATCATGGCCAGGATTCCGGTGGCGTACGCGCCGGCCTGGGCGTTGACGTCGGCGTTGAATCCGATGGTGATCAGGATGCTGATGGCGGTGTATACCAGAACGACCGGGCGCACGGCCCGGGACCAGTCTGGGGCCATGCCGTAGGAGGGCAGGTAGCGGGGAACGATGTTGATCAGCCCTGCCATGGCGGAGGCGCCGGCAAACCACAGGATCAGGATGCTGCTGACATCGTGGACGGAGCCGAACCCGTTGCCCATCAGCTCGTGGGCCAGGTAGGCCAGGGCCCGGCCGTTGGCCTCCCCGCCTGGCTGGAAGGCCTCTGCGGGGATCAGCACAGTTGTCACGAAACTGCTGCCCAGAAGGTACACACTCATGATCAGGGCGGCGGTGGTGAGGAGCTTGCGGGTGTTGCGGACGCGCGCGGCCAGACGTTCCTCGGCGGTGGCGCCGTTGGCCGCGACCAGTGGCATCATGCTGACGCCGGTCTCGAAACCGGACAGGCCCAGGACCAGCAGCGGGAAGGCGAGCAGGGCGGGTCCTGCGATGTCGCCGAAGCCGGCTCCGGAGGAGGTGAGCGCGGCGGTCCAGTCGGCCATGGCACCGGGCTGGGTGACGGCGTCGTACAGTCCCACGCCGATGATCACCGCGTTCAGCGTCAGGAAGATGCCTACCAGGGGGATGGCGACGGCGACTGCTTCGGAGAAGCCGAGCAGGAACACCCCACCCAGGATGAGCAGCAGAACCACGGTGATGGCAACTGCCTGGCCTTCGAGGAAGTGCGGCAGGTAGGGGTTTTCGAGCATGTGGACGGTGGCGTCGGCGGCGGAGAGGGTGATGGTGATGATCCAGGAGGTGGCTACGAAGCCGAGCAGGATGAGCACAAAGATTTTTCCGCGCCAGAACGGCAGGAGCTTCTCCAACATCGCCACCGATCCCTGTCCGTGCGGGCTTTCGTGGGCGACTCTTCGGTACATTGGCAGCATGCCCAGCAGGGTCAGGCCGACTATCAGGAGCGTGGCCAGCGGGGAGAGCGCCCCGGCGGCGAGTGCGGCGATGCCCGGCAGGTAGGAGAGGGTGGAGAAGTAGTCCACCCCGGTGAGGCACATGACCTTCCACCAGCTCTGGGTGGGCGCGTGGTTCTCAGCGGTTTCCGGGCCCACCGGCTGATGGACAGTGTGTTCGAGCAGCCACCGGGTGAGCCGGTTTCCTGGTCCGCCGTCGCGTTCAGGGTTGGGGACGCTGGCGGGAATGGAGAAGCGGGTGGACGCAGTCAACGGGTTACTTTCTATACCCCGCACAGGCGGGATTGGGGTGAATAACCAACGGAGCGTAGCACCGTGCCGAGAGACCTTTGCGGGAAAAACCGGGATCTTAATGCATCCTTAACGCCTGCGCGACGCGTTCATTGTGACCTCACCCCGAGGCGGGAAGCCAACGCAGGTAGGAGGCGGTGCGGCCAATCCCGTGCGCGCTGTAAGACGGGCCGGGCGCCACCGTTAAGGCCGGATCAAGTCACGGGTGGCGGTTTTCTTGGTAGACGTCAGGGATCCCGTCCTGATCAGTATCGAGGGTTTCTTCCGCCTCCACGGCACGGTACTGGCGGTTCCGGGCGCCCAACACTGCCGTCGCCAGGAGGGCAGCCAGCAGCGACGCGGCGAGGATTCCGACCTTGGCGTGGTCATCGTGGGCGCTGCCTTGTCCGAAGCTGAGCTCCGCCACGAGGAGCGAAACAGTGAAGCCGATCCCGGCCAAAAGGGACACCCCGAACACGTCTATCCATTTCAAGGACCGGTCCAGGGACGCTCGCGTGGCCTTTGTGAGGAGCCAGGTGGTGCCCAGGATCCCGGCCGGTTTGCCCAGCACCAATGCCACGATGATGCCGATGGTTACTGGGTCGGTCACGGCCGAGACGAGACCGTCCCAGCCGCCCACGGCCACACCGGCGGAGAAGAAGGCAAAGACCGGGACGGCGATGCCGGCGGAAATCGGCCGGAACCGGTGTTCGAAGACCTCTGCGAGGCCAGGACCGGCAGAGGGTCCGCCGCTGGCGTGGGACCGGATCACCGGGATGGCGAACCCCAGCAGTACACCGGCGACGGTGGCATGAATACCGGAGGAATGCACCAAGGCCCAGGTGAGCACACCCAAAGGTAGAAGGATCAGCCACGCCGTGGCGGGTCTGGTGCCGAAGAACCGGCGATACTTCTGGGCCAGGAAGGTGTAAAAGGCTAGCGGAAGGAGGGCCAGCAGCAGCGGCCCCGCCTGGATGTCGGACGAATAGAACACCGCGATGATGCTGATGGCCAGAAGGTCATCGACCACGGCCAATGTCAGCAGGAAGATCCGCAGCGCACTGGGCAGGTGCGAGCCGATGATCGCCAGCACAGCCACGGCGAAAGCTATGTCCGTTGCCGTCGGGATAGCCCAGCCCCGCAGGGTCTCAGGACTGGTGAGATTGATCAGCGCGTAGATAACGGCAGGGACTGCCACACCTCCGACGGCCGCCGCGATGGGCACCACGGATTTACTGAATTGGCGAAGGTCGCCGGCGACGAACTCACGTTTGAGTTCCAGCCCCACGAGGAAGAAGAAGATCGCCAACAATCCGTCAGCAGCCCACGCCCCCAGACTGAGTTCCAGATGCCAGGGCTCGTAACCGATGCGGAAGTCGCGCAACGCGAAGTAGCTATCGGAAATCGGGGAGTTCGCCCAGACCAGGGCAATCACCGCTGCGGCGACCAACAAAATGCCGCCCACGGTTTCCTTGCGCAGGATCTCGCCGATGCGCAGCACTTCGCCGTAGCTTCCCCGTCCCAAAACGGCGGAACGCGGAGGAACAGACGGATTCTTGCTCATGTGGGTGTCCTAAAGATTGGGTCGACAAAATAAATGCCGACCAGACTTCCCGGCTCACCTCCAGCAAGTCTACCCGCTCACATAGCCCACGGACTGGCAGGCATTCCAGACCTTCGCCGGAGGCGCATGCCGCGGTAACGACCGGGTAACGGCCTCTGTCTATCGTGGGGACCGACGGCCAGGCAAGACATGACGGCGTTTCATGGCGACCTGCCGAGGTGCAAGACAGCCAACTTGCCCGATCATCTGAGCTGCAGAATTCTGCCAACCACGGGAGTTGCAATGAGGGACCGACCGCTACCGCTGACGATGCCAACAACAAGATCATCCCGCATGGAATTGCGGCACCGCGGACCGTGGAGTGGGCTACGTTGACCGGATGGCCCCAGCCGGATGAACGGGCCGGCACCATCACGCTCGTCCTCGATCAGCCCAGCACCCTTGGTCCCAAGGACGACCTCCGCGACGGATTGTCCGCGATCGCTTGCCAGGGCGACCACCTCTGGGTCGCCAACGACGAGTCGACCAGCCTCGAACGGCTCACCACGGAGGGGGACCAGGCCCGCGCCCATCAAAGCGTCGATCTCAGCAGGTTCCTCGAGTTGCCCGGGGAGGGCGAGATCGACATCGAAGGCCTCGACGTCGCGGGGGACACGCTGTGGCTACTCGGGTCGCACAGCTCGGTCCGGAAGCGGGTCAAGAACGAACATAGCCCTGACCAGGCCCGGAAAGCCCTGGCGAAAGTCGAGGTCAGCCAGCGTCGGCAGGTACTGGCCCGGGTCGCCACCACAACACTCCTTGAGGAGGGCGGCAGCCGGAACGGTGAGCGGCAACGCCTCCCTGTGTTCGGCCCTGCTGGAGGCAGCGGCGGGGGCTTGTTGGAACTCCTGGCTGATGACCCCCACCTTGAAGGCTTCATACGGTCACAGTCGATCCCGGGCAAGGACAACGGGATCGACTGTGAGGGTCTCGCGGTGACGGGCGACCAGGTGTTCATCGGCCTGCGCGGGCCGGTGCTGCGCGGGTGGGCGGTGATTATCGAGCTCAGGGTTGGCGGCGGGCCAGGCATCGAGCCGCAGCCGATCAGTCCCGAAGGGCGCCTCTACCGCAAGCACTTCCTCGACCTGCGCGGCCTGGGTGTGCGTGATCTGTGCCGTCACGGAGAGGACCTGCTCGTCCTGGCCGGACCCACCATGGAGCTCGACGGCCGCACCGCCGTGTTCCGCTGGCGCCACGCGCTGACGACGCAAACCGAAGCCGTCCTGCCCAGGGACGTCCTGAAATGC
Source organism: Pseudarthrobacter sulfonivorans (assembly GCF_031454915.1). GTDB lineage: Bacteria > Actinomycetota > Actinomycetes > Actinomycetales > Micrococcaceae > Arthrobacter > Arthrobacter sulfonivorans_C. The sequence goes on from NZ_JAVDRS010000009.1 coordinate 109,182, forward strand.
GAAATAGAAGTGCCGTTCGGAAAGGGCGAGGACCGGGCCGAGGGAATCACAGTGCTCGGGGACGGCCGGTCACTGGTGGTGTATGACACGCCAGCGGACGAACGCAAGACCGGAGACCACGGCGTCCGGGCCGATGCCTTCGATCTGAGGGAGTAGGATCCGTGCGGCCCGATCACGTTCCCGCGCTCGCCGACGACTTCAGGCCTGCTCATGTCCGGCGAAATGGAGGAAAATATACCTAAGCCATTCGGAAACAGAGCCTTCCCTCTGGCGATAACGACGCTGTAACGCCGTCAGGCGTTTAATACCCGTGTGCGCAATTATTTCAGGAGGATCGAAGCACTCGTTTTTGGGGATCCTCCCGTGGCCTGAGCCGGCCTCAAAACGTGGGCGGCCAGAAATGTGATGGTGCGAGATGAACGCCTATAGCCGCCGCCACATAACAGCCTTCGTCTGGGCGGTGATTCTGACAATGCTTCTGTCTGCGTGTATGACGGCAGGCGGCGACACAGTTCCCAGCAGTTCCGGCGCTTCTCAAGGCAATGGGCAGAGCGAAGCCAGCGGAGGATCGACCGGCCCCGGCGGCTCTGGCTCTGATGGGAAAAGTCAGCCGCAAGGCCCGGGGCAACCACCCGGCCCAGCAGCCCCGGGGCAGCCGCCTGCCCCCGAGGACCCCGGCCAACCGCCTGCTCCGCCGCCGGGACCGCCGGCCCCCAACCAGCCACCTGTCCCGGAGACTGTAGTACTCGAATGGTTGCCGATAGGCCCGGTCGGGCGGGGAGATCCGGTCTGGTACGTGAACCTGAAGAACCTGGACTGCCAGTCGCTCGAAGATTTTTCCGAACCTTTGAGCACCATGCAGGCAGCGGCAAAAACGATCTGCCTGGGTTTGAAGGGCGATCAGGCTGCCTGGGAGAAGGGGGCCTCTGCCCTGGGCGCGATGCCCCTGCCACCCTCGGACTGCTGGTCCGTAGCCGCCTACGAGGTGCTCGGCAAAGTCGCCGCTGTCCGGAGGCAGAAGCCAGACGCGCTCGTGGAACTTGCTCCCCGACCCGGCACCGCCTGCCCTCCAGAACTCCAGGGCCTGGAGGATGACGAGGGCTCGCCGCCCTTCCTGGTGTGCCCCGGCCATGCGATCGTCCTGGTGGGGAACGTCACCGGTCTCCCCGCTGGCACCGTTCGTTCAGTAAAGGTGGGAACAACAACGGCGCCTGTGCAGCAGCGGCAGAGCTCCACGAACAACGACTACCCCCTTGAGTTTTACTTCTTGGCGCCGCCCCTTTCGGCAGGGGACCCGACGACGGCCAACGTTAGTATTGCCGACGCCGATTGGGTGGTTAGGGGAACTGCCTCTTTTGAGTACGCAGCTGACCAGAGCACATGTCCGCCGACCCCGGGCGCCGTACCGTGACAAAGACCAGCGAGGACGAGCGTTCCTCATGGTCGCGCGCCCTGGGCGTGATTTCCGCTATCGGCCCGCCTGTCACGGTTGCGACGGCCCTGCTGTTCTACTTCGGCTGGGCACGTGCGGAAGCCCAGGCAGCTCAAATGGGCCTGAACGTCAGCTTGTTTGGGTACGGTGTGCAGGACTACCTCCTGATCAGCATCAACGCGCTCTTCCTGCCGCTGGTCTGCATCCTGGCGGCCAGCGTCGTCTGGCTGGCCCTTGACCGCTGGCTGCGCCGCCGGATCCAGGAGAGCCGCAGCCGGGCTGTCATCGTCCGGGCTTCCGGCATTGGCGCCGTGTTCAGCGGGCTTCTCGTGGGCGTGAGCCTGGTGCTGGCGGTAATGGAGCCTGCCCGGACAGCACTCTTCACGCCATACTTGATGGCCTTGGGCGTGCTGGTGGCTACCTGGTGCATCCACCTGCGCCGTCTTGGCCGGGATGGCGAACGGCCGGCCCTCACCACCGAGCAGCGGGCTGTGGAAACCACGCTGATCCTGAGCATCGTGACACTGCTGCTTTTCTGGGGTACCGCCGACTACGCCCAGGCGCTGGGCCGGCGCTTGGCTCTGAACTACGAGCAGGGAGTCCAGTTCATGCCCAGGGCGGAGGTCTATTCGCTAAAGCCTTTGGGCATCGGCTCAGGTGCGGTCACGGAAGTGAAAGTGGGTAGCGGGGATGCAGCGCTTTACCGGTACGACGGGCTACGCCTGCTGGTGCTCAGCGGTGGACGATTCTTCTTCCTGCACGACGGCTGGACACCGCGTGATGGAACGGTCATTGTCCTCCCGGACAACAATTCCGTCCGTATTGAGTTCAAGAGGTAATAGCGGACTGTTGGTTGTAGAACCTCGGTGGGCTACGGTGCCGGGAGGTCCAGCTCAGAAGTCCTTGGTCCGGGGAGTGACTGCTATTCGGATTAAGGCTTTAGCTCCAAGCAGCCGCCGCGCAATGGAGGGAACGCGGACTTCGCCGACCCACATGTCCTTGACGTCCGGCTCCACGTCCACAAGAGCCTCTTCGCCTTCTTCCCTTGGTTTCCAGAGGCGGACGGGCCTGGCGAGGGTACTTGTCCAGGCCGCCCACGCCTTCGGAAGCTCGGATTCCCCATCTCCTGGCAAGATGTCGACCACGAGCGCGTCTTCCCAGTCAGCCGTCTGCTCCAGGTGGTCCCGCATATCGATGCTGGACTCCCCATGATCCGAGTCGGTCTTGTCGTCGTCTTTTTCCCGGATCGACATGAGCCGAAGGTTCAGGACATGACGCAGTGTGGAAACTCTGTTTCCGTCCTCATCCAGGGGCCGCGGCGCCTTCGAGGACAGGAAAGTAGTCAGCAGGGGCCTGGGGTGATCGACCGGATGTTCGCCCTGTTCCAACCGCTCCACGAGGACCGGGCAGTGGTGGGCTGCGGTCTGTTCGTGTACCAGCACCGGCAGGCCTCGGATCGCCAGCCCCATGTCCAGTTGGAACTCCAGATCAGAGTCGTCCTGATGGCCGACGTCGGCGTTGATCAGATCCAAGGTGACCTGAAGGTCCCCGAACAGGAAGCGGTATAGGTTTTGGTAGCCCTCCTCTGAGTTGACGATGCCGTATCTTCCGCTGTGGCTGCGATGGACGATTGCAGAGTGGGCCTTCTCGATCACCGCGTTCTCAAGCTGGACCAGCCCGTCGCTCTTGGCTCCTACTGCCCGGGAGGAAAGCCCGAACAGCTCCTTGTAGTCTCCTGGATTCGACCCGGCAAGGCAGAAGATTTTCGATACGGAATACCCGTCCTCGGGGATTACGGTGCCTTTGAAGCGGCGGCGCGGCTCCTGATCCTTTTGGAAATCCGGCGTGAGGTACTCGTACATCCGGTCAGGTCCAAAGACGTCTGCGCCAAAGAGTCCGGTGAAGTCGCGGAGGCGCTCGAGGAAACCGCCGCCTACGGCAAACCGGATTCCCCCGTGGGGCGTGGCATACGTGAAGAGGCTGGCGACGTACTTCTCCCCGGCCCGCGGGTTATGCCCGCCCTGTTCGTCGACGTCGGCTTCGGGGATGACACGCTGAAGCAGGCAACGGCAGATGAGCCCGCCCATGGAGTGGGCTACGAGGAAGACCTTCGGGGCGCCTGTTTTGAGCCGGACAAGCTTGATCAGGCCGAACAGATTTATGGCTGCCTGCTCCAGGGAAAACTTCTCCGGGTCGTCTTCAATGCTTGAAGCTGAGACATCGTAGAAACGGTGGATCCAGATTGTGGCCGCGGGAATGTCCTTATCCGTGGCCTGATCCAGATATCTCTTCTGGTCTCCATGCACCCGCACTTCGTAATTCATGTCCGACATTAGCCGCAGCATCGGGGATTCGAACTGGTGGAATGTCGGATCGCCCCTACGGTTGGCTCGAACATGGACCGAGCCGGTGCTGAAGCCGTAGAACGGGTCTTCTATGGCACCCTCTATGGCGCCGCCGGCAAAACCCCGGACATAGATGATGGGGAGCCTGACGTCGTCCTGTTCATAGCTCATGGTCCTGGGCCTTTCGTTCATAAGCAAGCAGCGCCAGACCGGGTGCGCCGGTCGCAGAACGCCCCCTTCCGGCGATTGCAGCACTATGCCCGTTACGCCGGCGTTACTGGGCTTGAGGGCCTGTCTTTGGCTAGGCGTAGGGTGGAACGTGGACGATAGGAGCATTTCATGAAGAAAATCCTCATGGTATTGACCAGCGTTTCCGAGATCGGCGATACGGGAGAAAAGACCGGCTACAACGTGGCCGAGGCTGCACATCCCTGGAAGGTCTTCAAGGATTCCGGGCATTTCGTCGACTTCGCATCCATCAAGGGCGGACAGCCCCCGCGCGACGAGGTGGACTCAAAAGATCCCATCCAGGTTGCCTTCACGGAGGACGAAACCACGCGCGCCGGGCTCTACAACACAGCCCGCGTCGACGTGGTTGATCCCGGCCAGTACGATGCCGTCTACCTTGTGGGAGGCCACGGCACCATGTGGGACTTCCCGGACAGCGAGGGCTTGCAAAACCTCGTAGCCAGTATCTACAACGCCGGCGGCTTGGTGGGCGCGGTCTGCCATGGACCGGCCGGCCTGCTGAACGTGGAACTGGCCAACGGGCTGCGGCTCGTCGAGGGCAGGAAAGTCGCCGCCTTCACCAATGAAGAGGAGGTTGCCGCAGGCAAGGACAAGGTCATCCCGTTCTTCTTGGCAGACCGGCTTGTGGAGCAGGGCGCCACCCACGTCGCGGCTGGTGTCTTTGAGGAAAAGGTGGTGGTTGACGACCGGCTGGTGACCGGCCAGAACCCGGCCTCAGCCGCCGGCGTGGCCAAGGAGATGGAGAAGCTCTTCGCTGAAGTCATCCACCAGGAAAAGGCTGAGGAGCAGCACGAGGCGGAGGCGGTACGCGCCGGAAAGGACGCCGAGAAGAACGCCAGGAAGGCTGCTGCGGCAGGCACCGAGCACTAGTCTTAGGCGCGCAAGAGCGATCTGTTCACCACCCGGCCGTGCCCGGGCCGCCCTTGAACGGACCAACGATCTGCCCGGTGATCCAACCGCCATAGAAGTCACCATCCTGCGAGGTCACCTGCTCGCCGTTGACCTCGCAGGAGTCCGTGCGGCCGGGGTACAGGGCCACGCGGGTGCTGAGCGCCTCGAAACCGCGGGTGGGTTCCGGGTAGGTCCACCCGGCACGGGGAACGACGACACCGCCGGCAACAACGTCGAAGTAGTGCGCTTCTCCCTTGAACTCGCAGAAGCTGGTGCCCTCGACCGGGACGAGAACATCGGCAGGGAATGCGTCCAGTGGCAAATAGTAGACAGGCGGATGGCTCGTCTCCAGGACCCGCACTGCATCGGTGGTGTCGGCAATCACCTGCCCGCCCACGCGCACGATGACCCGTTCGGATCGTGGCTCGACCCTTGGTGGGCGCGGGTAGTCCCACACCGATTCCTGACCGGCCTTGGGTTTGATGGGCTGGGGACGCCGAAAGGCCGAAACACCGTGGGCAGGGGTCATGTCCCAATGCTCCCTGGTCCGGCGCCAGAACGTGGTCCCGGTGCAGACGTTCCCTCTTGTTGACGCGCTGCCCTGTCGAGTGCTTCCAACACGTGCGCGTTGTTTGCCGCGTCCGTGAGATCGTAGCGGAGCGGCGTACCGTTCAGGACGCTGTCGGCGAAGTGTTCGCCCATCCGTACGAAGTGGTTTTCGCCCCTGACCTTGTGATAGATCGTGTCCTGCCCGAAGTGATGCTCCTCCAGGACCGAATCCTCTTCCAAGAGCCCAAAAGGATTGTCGAGATAGAGCCTGCCCTCGGTTCCCGTGAGTTCCAAAAAGTTGCGGCGCTCGAGGTTCACTCCCGTATCAAAAAGCGCGGTGGCGCTGCCGGGAAAGCGCAGCATGCCCGCAATGCTGGTGTCGATTCGACCTCCGTCGCTGGCATCGCGGTAGTTGCCAAAGGCGGCGATGTGAACCGGCTCCTGAGCCGTGACCATCCGGCTCATGTTGACGCAGTAGCAACCCGTATCGAAAAGTGCGCCGCCGCCGAGCCCGGCATACCAGCGGATGTTGTCGTCTTCACCCGCATCAAAGGAGTGACCGACATGGATAAATGTCAGTTTGCCCACCGCATTGGCCGCGAGCAGCTCTTGCAGCTTCTCGAAACGCGGGTGAAAACGGTACATGAAGCCTTCCAGGACTTTGAGCCCGGTCTCGTCGGACCTGCGTCTGATCTCCGCGCACTCGGCCGCGCTCATGGCCAAAGGTTTTTCACAGAGGACGTGCTTACCTGCGTCCAGGGATTTTAGAATCCACTCAAGGTGCAGTGCGTTCGGCAGCGCAATGTAGACAGCGTCGATGTCCGAGGAAGCGAGCAGCGCCTGATAGGAGCCAAACGACTGTGGGATGCCGTGCTTGTCGGCGTACTCCCTGGCCTTTTCCTCGGTGCGGGAAGCGATGCCCACGACCTCACCGTTATTCGTTTCCTGCAACGCCGGAATTGTCTTGCGGACGATACGGGCGGTGCCCAGGACGCCCCAACGCAATTTCACGCTCATTGAACTCTCCTTTTTTACAAAACCTACCGCGCCTGGGAAGTGTTGTGCGTCTCATGCACGCGCGTCATGTGACCGACGCCCCGGCGTTTCATCCCCTCGAGGGGCGGGGTCCAGGCTGCCGATCTTGAACCCGGGGCCAGAGGACAGAGGGCCGGGCGCACCTCACCACGTCACAGTTCCGGCGGCGCCGTCCACCGTGATGTTCTGGCCATCGCGCAGCCGTGTGGTGGCATCCGCGACACCCACCACTGCGGGGATACCGTACTCCCGGGCCACCACCGCTCCGTGCGATATGACTCCGCCCATCTCCATCACCACGGCGCCCGCCGTCATGAAAAGCGGCGTCCAGCCGGGATCAGTGGAGGGGGCCACCAGAATTTCCCCGGGTTCCAGGTGGGCGCCCACCGGATCCATAATGACCCTGACCTTTCCGGTGGCGGTGCCCGCAGAGGCAGGCGTCCCCGTGAGGCGTTCCGAGGCAGCCGGTGGGGGCATCACGGCGGCCTCGACGTCTGTGCCGTCCGAGAGCAGAAGGCGCGGAATGCGCCGCCGCCTGAGTTCGACGTCGTACAGCCGACGGCGGCCGGCGACGATTCCCTTCAGGTCCGCACCGCGGAGGCCCACACGCAGTTCTTCGAAATCCAGGAAGAACACGTCACCGGCTGCGTCGAGGGCTCCGTTTTCGACCAGTTCGGCGCCGACCTCCCTGAGCTGCCGGTGCATCTCCGCGAGCACCAGCACGATATAGAACTTGGGCAATTCCCGCAGGCCGGCGAGCTGCCGTGTCCGGCGCAAACACAACGACACCAGGTGCCCCCGCAACCGGCTTTTCGCCCGGGCCCGCGCCACTAACTCCCTGATCCGGGCCTCCGCATGGTCAGCGGCCCCGGCGAATTGGCGGTCCGGCGCCTGGCCGGGATCTTCCACGCGGAGATAGTTCGAGATCATTCCGAGGAGGTGGTCCGGTTCCTCGAACCACCTCGGCATCCCCAAATCGATCTCCGCCACGGCCCGGTGACCGTACTTTGACAGGAAAGCCCGCAGCCCGGACTGGGCAGCGGCGGGCAGCGTCCCCGCCCTGTAGCGGGAAGCCAGCTCTTCAGGCTTCAGTTCCGTGAACGCGCGGCGGGCCTCAGGATCCCTGCCCAGGGACTCGGTCAGGTGCCACAGCTCCAAATCCATCATGGTGGTCACGTTGTGGGGAAGCCCGCGAAGGACAGCCTCAAGTTCACGCGGCTTGGCAATTCCACGCAGCAACCGCCGGGCCGCGGCCAGCATCAGGTATCCCACGGAGGGAGCCGGCAGTGTGGCCTGGATCAACCCGTTGACGGTGGTGGCCAGGATGTCCGCAGTGTGCTGGAGGCGCCTGGCCGCAGTGGCCGGCAGGCGCAGGGCCAACGCGGCTGCGAGCTGGTCCTGATACCGCCGCGCCCTCCGCAGTTCCCGTTCCGGCCACAACAGGGCCCGGGCCATGGAGGGAATGAGCCCTACAAACAGGCCCAGGCTCTGGGTGCCTTCAGCGCCCTTGGATTGCGTCCGGGCGGAGGCGGTATTGCCCTTGCGGCCGGATTCATTCCGAGGACGCCGGACAACACTGAACCGCGGATCTTCCAGGAGAGCGGGGAGAACCGCGGCTGACCGACCGTCCGCGAGCGGCAGCATCCTCACCAATGCCTTGCGGCCGGATTTGTTGCGGATGAGCGGCGTCAGTTCGATGTACATCCGCAATCCCGGGTTCACGTATTTCCACGGTCCTTTGTTGCCCCTCATGAGGCCCAGGACGGAGAGTCCCATCGGCGTGATGGGGCGCGTGAGGCCCTGGAGCAGCGTGCCGCACAGGTAAACGCGCGTATCACCGCCGGAGGCTGCGTCAGCCGTGCCGTCGGTGCCGGTTTGCCCGCCGAGCGGATCGTCATCCGGCAGCGGGTACAGCGTGGTGATGGGCCGCGACTGGGTCAGCCAGGCCTTGCCGGCGTCGTCGATCACCCATTCCACATCCTGGGGGACTCTGAAAAGCCGCTGGGCGCGGTCCCCGAGGGATGTCAGCTCGCGAAGCTGCGGCACGGTCAGGCTGGGCGCCCCGCCCTGAGTCTGCTGCAGGATCCGGCCCGATGCCGTCTCCACCACGAAATGGTCCGGGTTCACCGCGCCGGACACCACCGCCTGTCCCGGCCCTTGACTGGCATCGATGACTGTCTGGGTCCGTGTGCCTGTCACCGGATTGGCCGTGAAGAGCACGCCGGCCGTGTCTGCGCGGACCATGCGTTGAACGACGACGGCGAGGCCCACCTCACGGTGACTGATCCCGTTCGTTGTGCGGTAGGCAACCGCCCGGTCCGTCCAGAGGGACGCCCAGCAGCGCCGGACGGCCTCAACAACGGCGTCGGCTCCCACCACGTCCATAAAGGAGTCCTGCTGCCCTGCGAAACTGGCAAAGGGCAGGTCTTCGGCGGTGGCGGACGAACGCACCGCCACTGGCCCGCTGCCCATCGTTGCATAGGCATCGCGGATGGCGGCCTCGACGTCGGGTGGTACCGGCGCTGCCGCCATCATCTCGCGGCCACGCCACGAGAGCCCGTTCCGGTCTGGTTCCTGCAGTCCGCCGGCGACGTCCACGCTTTCCGCTCCGTCCAGGCGGGCGGCGATGGCGTCCATTTCCGTGGGTGCGGCCTGCCGGTAGGCGGCCGTGGTCAGGCAGAAACCCGGCGGAACCGGAAAGTCCGCAGCGGCAAGCCGGCCGAGGTTGACGGCCTTCCCGCCCGCTGTGGCCAGCGACGCCGATGCCAGCTGGCTGAAATCAACCACGAGGCCCATTTCGACACGGCCCCGCTCCGGACCGGGATTTACTGAAGCCATGTCCTGCTCCTAGCCGTTGTCCGCACCTTCCTCGATGGCGGTGGACGCTGATGCGGATCACGCTAGTCCCGACGGCGGGCGGGGCAAAGGGGCGAAATGCCCTACTTTGCGCCAGTACGCTCGACACGAGGATAACGATCGCGGAAGCTGGAGAACATGCCCCGAACCCGAGGGGGAGAGTCTGTGCTCTCCCGAGCCGTCCGCATCGTAGAAGCCTTCGGGCCGGGCGATACGGCATTGACCGTCACAGAGATTGCGCGCCGGTCCGGTCTGCACATTGCCACGGCCTCCCGGCTGGTGGAGGAACTGGGCAGCTTCGGCTGGCTCCAGCGCGACGAGGAGCGCAAGGTGCGGATTGGGGTCCGCATGTGGGAAGTAGTTTCCCGGGCGTCTCCAACACTGAGTCTGCGGGAAGCAGCGTTGCCTGTCATGGAAGACCTGCATGCCATTGTTGGCCAGCACATCCAGCTCGGACTTATGGAAGGCGATGAGGTGCTCTTCGTGGAACGTCTGACCGCGCCGGGGGCGGTCATTAACTACACGCGTGTCGCCGGCCGGCTGCCCCTTCACGCCTCGTCCTCCGGGCTGCTTCTGCTGGCCTACGCCCCGCCCGCGCAACAGGAGCGCATCATGGCCCGGCCTCTGGAGGTTTTCACCGAAAAGACGATCAGCACTTCCTCGCAGTTGAGGTCTGCCTTGGCGGAGGTGCGCCGGCAGGGGTATGCACTGCTCGCCGGCCACCTCCACCCGGATGCCACCGGCGTTGCCGTGCCCGTCCGGGACCCTGCGGGCAAGGTGGTGGCTGCCCTGGCAATCATTGTGCCCAACGACGACACGGCACGGTCCCGCATCGCCGTCCTTCAGGCCGCCTCGGGCGCCGTTTCCCGGGCAATGAAGTACCCGGCACCGCCAAACCCCTAGTCCGCTCCGCGCTTTCCTCTCAACCATTGAGAATCGCATAGTTACGGGCGTCACTTCCAAGCCAGCATGTGAGGAGAACACAGCGAGCAAAGGAGCCGAGATGTTCACCGGAAAGAATGACGTACCTGACCCGTCACAGGTCAAGCTGATCGTGACGGCGAAGACGAGGGCCGCTGACGAAGTGGTCGCCCTGACACTGGCCCATCCTGACGGGCGCAGGCTGCCTGACTGGACACCCGGATCCCATGTCGACGTCGTGCTGCCGTCCGGCGTCAACCGCCAGTATTCCCTGTGCGGGGACCGGTGGGACGCCCAGAGTTACCGCATCGCGGTCCTGCACGAAGCGGAAGGCCGTGGGGGATCCGCGTATATCCACGAAGAACTCACCGAGGGAACCATGCTGGCTTTGGGCGGGCCGCGGAATAATTTCCGGCTTGTACCGTCCGAAAAGTATGTGTTTATCGCCGGTGGGATAGGCATCACCCCCATGCTGCCCATGATCCAGCAGGCGGAGATGCTCGACGCGGACTGGAAACTCCTGTACCTGGGCAGGGCACGGAGCACCATGGCCTTCCTTGACGAACTTGCGGAATACGGAGACCACGTTGTGGTCCTGCCCAAAGACGAGTCGGGTCCCAGCCAACTGGAGGAACTGATCGACGGCCCTTCAGCGGACACCAAGGTCTACGTGTGCGGCCCGCAGCGGCTGCTTGCCGCCGTCGAACGCCACTGTGCCGCGTGGCCCGCGGGCCTTCTGCGCCTGGAACATTTCGCCGCCAAGGCCCAGGGCGCCCATGCACGCGACGTTCCCTTCGAGGTGGAGCTCGCCCGGGCCGGATTGTCGGTGACAGTGTCGCCCGACGTCAGCATCCTCGATGCGCTGCAAAATGCCGGCGTCAATGTCCTGACCTCATGCCGGGAGGGTACCTGCGGAACCTGCGAGGTCCCCGTTCTGGCGGGTGTACCGGACCACCGCGACTCCATCCTCAACGACGCGGACCGTGCATCCGGGAACTGCATGTTCCCCTGCGTCTCACGCTCTTGCAGCGACCGACTCGTTCTTGACCTGTAACCCGCAGCCTGCTGCGAAAGGACCCACCATGACCATCACCCCTGCCACGCTCAAAAGACCAGTCCGGGACGTCGACCCTTTCAGTGCCGACATTTTGGAGGACCCGCTACCGTTCCAGGCTGCCCTCCGCGACGCCGGTCCAGTGGTCCATTTGGACAAATACGATGTCTTCGCCATGGGCCGCTACAACGAAGTGCACGCCGCCCTGACAGACTGGCAAACCTTCCAGTCGGCGGCCGGAGTTGGACTGAGCAACTTCCGCACCGAAGTGCCGTGGCGTCCCCCGAGCCTGCTGCTCGAAGCCGACCCGCCCCACCACGACGCGCCCCGCGCGGTCCTCACCAAAATCCTCGGGCCCCGTGAGATCCGCAGGCTGGCCGACTCCTGGGCCGCGGACGCTGAGGAACTGGTCGATGACCTGCTGGCAAAAGGTGAAGCGTTCGACGCCGTAACGGACCTTGCCGAGGCGTTCCCCCTCCGGGTCTTTCCCGACGCCGTGGGAATACCGCAGGCGGGCAGGGAAAACCTCCTGCCGTACGGGGACCACGCCTTCAACGCCTTCGGTCCGCCAAACGAGCTCGTGGCCAAGGGCGCACCGCGCGTAGCCGAACTCTCCGCCGCGATAGCTGCCCAATGCGCTCGCGAGGTCCTGACCACGGATGGATTCGGTGCACAAATCTGGGCCGCCGCAGACAGGGGAGACATCACCGCCGCCCAGGCGCCCCTGATCGTCCGCTCGCTGCTCACAGCGGGCGTGGACACCACCGTGAACGGACTGGCAGCCGTGCTTCACGCTTTCGCCGCCCATCCTGACCAGTGGGCGATGCTGCGCAAAACCCCCGCGCTGTCCCGCACTGCCTTTGACGAGGCCGTCCGGCTCGAATCACCTGTCCAGACGTTCTTCCGGACCACCACCCGGGACATTGAAGTCGGCGGCACGCGTATCCCCGAGAGCCGCAAGATCCTCATGTTCCTCGGGTCAGCCAACCGGGACCCGCGGCGCTGGGAAAACCCGGATGCCTTCGACCTTAACCGGGACCCTTCCGGGCATGTCGGTTTCGGGTTCGGCATCCACCAATGCGTGGGCCAGCACATTGCCCGACTGGAGGCATCGACCATCCTGAACGCCCTGGCCAAGAGGGTCACCTCCCTCGAAATCTCCGGACCAACCCGCAGGCACCACAACAACACGCTGCGGGCCTGGGAATCCCTGCCTGTGCGCGTCCGGACCGCCTGAGCACAGGACGGAAAGACCGCACGCGCACCACCCCACCCACAACCAGATACAACGCCAGCAAAAGGACAGCCGCTGCCGGCTGCCGGTTCAGCGCGCCCAATTTACAAGGACGTAAACATGGACATACTCAACGAACTCCGCACAGCACCTATGAGCAGGCTCCAAATCAGGGCGGTCGCCGTCGCCATCGCCCTGATGCTGATAGACGGCATGGACGTGGCAGTTGCCGCGTACGCAGCGCCGTCACTTTCCAAGGCCTGGAACCTTGACCCCGTTACTCTCGGGTTTCTGCTCAGCTCCGGCCTCGTAGGCATGGCAGCCGGCTCCCTTTTTCTGACCCCGTCTTCCGACAAGATCGGCCGGCGCCGCATGATGCTGGCCGCCCTGGTCCTGGTCAGTGCAGGCATGGTGCTCTCCGTCTTCGCCGGCGACGTCGTGCAGCTGATGGCCTACCGGGTGCTTGCCGGGCTCGGTATCGGAGGCATGATCGCGAACCTCAACGTCTTTGTTTCGGAATACTCATCGGACAAACGCCGGGGGAGTATCTTCGGGTTGTACACGGCAGGATTCGCCATCGGCGCAACCCTGGGTGGCTTCATCGCCGGACCGCTCATTCCGCAGTTCGGCTGGCGGTCAGTGTTCGTCGTCGGTGCTGTAGCCAGCGTCCTGATGCTCGCAGTGACGTGGCGGTTCCTTCCGGAGTCGCTGGATTACCTGCTCAGTAAGCGCCCCCGCCACGCCCTTGCCAAAGTCAACGCCATCCTCGTGCAAATGCGGCGCCCCACGCTGGCCGAACTTCCCGAACTGCCACAGGATCAACACGCCCAACAGGGAATCAAAGACCTGCTGTCCGGGCGGATGGCCGTTCAGACCGTCCTGCTCTGGGCCGGCTACGGCCTCATGATCGCCGCCTATTACTTCGCCAGCACCTGGACCCCCAAACTCATCGCCACCTCCTCCGGAGACGACAGCCTGGGCGTGACGATGGGCCTGGCCGTAAACTTCGGCGGCATCATCGGCTGCTTTATCTTCAGCATCCTGGCCGTGTTCCTTCGCAGCCGCCACCTGCTCCTCGGGTCGCTGCTGGTCTCCGCGCTGATCTACGCCGTGTTCGGCATGGCGTTTAACCAGACGTCCATGGCCATCATCATCGGCGCAATTCTCGGTGTAGCCACCTCGGCAAACGTCGCCGGGTTCTATGCCACCACTCCTGGCCTCTTTCCCGCTGCCCTCCGCGGAACGGGCATCGGGTGGATGGTCGGCATCGGGCGGCTCGTCTCGATCGTGTCACCCATCGTTGTGGGCTATCTTCTGGCCGGAGGCTGGAAAGCCGAGAACATCTTTATGCTCTTCGGGCTGCCGCTGATCGCGTCCGCCCTGGCCATGGCTGCGGTCTGGTCGCTGTCCGCGAAGGCAACTCCGATCGAGCCTGGCTTGGTCAAGGTTTCCTAGGGCCCGCGCCGGGTAAAGGACACCGACAGGCAGCAAGCAGTGAGGCGGCATTGACGCCTCACTGCTTGCGGACGCCGGCTATCCGACGCACTGCAGGCTGGAGCCCGTCCGGTCATCCCGGAAGCGGCTCCAGCCTGCAGACAGGTGAACCATCGTTGTGGTTCAGCCACTTGTATTTCAGCGGGCCGCGGTGGCGGGCTGCTCCTGGAAGGCAGGCACAACGTGCTCGATGAACAGCTCGAGTGAGCGCTTCTTTTCCGCGTGGGTGAGGCTGTTGTCGGCCCAGAAGCTGAACTCGTCCACGCCGAGGGCCTCGTAGTGGCGGAGCCGCTCGATAACCTCGTCGGGAGTGCCGATCATGGCCGTCCGGTGGAAGGACTCCGGTGTGAACTCCGGCCGGTCGGCGAACTTCTCTGCAGGGCTGGGCTCAAGGAACCCGTTCTTCGGTGTGGTCTTGTTTCCGAACCAGGCATCAAACGTGCGGTAGAACTTCTGGATAGCCTCGGCCGGACGCCGCCATCCCTCGGGCTCGTCGGCGGCGTGGACGTGTGTGTGGCGGAGGACCATAAGATCCGGGCGGGGGACGCCGGGGTTGTTCTCCACGGCGGTGTTGAACTTGTTGGTAAGGTCTTCGACCTCTTCGTCGCCCTTCATGAGCGGCGTGACCATGACGTTGCAGCCGTTGGCGACGGCGAACTCGTGCGAGGAGATGTCGCGGGCGGCGATCCACATCGGCGGGGTCGGCTTCTGCACGGGTTTGGGGACGCTGGTCGAGGTAGGGAACTGCCAGACCTCGCCGTCGTGTGCGTAGTCGCCTTCCCAGAGCGCGCGCACGGCCGGGACGAGCTCGCGAAGGTGCTTGCCGCCGTCCACCGCGGACATGCCGCCCAGAAGGCGGTCGAATTCGAACTGGTAGGCGCCGCGTGCCAGGCCCACTTCCATCCGGCCGTTGCTGATGACGTCCAGGAGTGCAGTCTCGCCGGCCACACGGAGCGGGTTCCAGAAGGGCGCGATGATGGTTCCGGCACCGAGCCGGATGCGTGTTGTGCGCGCCGCCAGGTACGCCAGCTGGGGCATGGGGCTGGGGGAGATGGTGTACTCCATGGAATGGTGTTCACCAATCCAGACGGTGCTGAACCCGCCGGCTTCAGCGATGAGCGTGAGTTCCGTCAGGTTCTCGAAGCTTTCCTGGTAAGAGACGGCCTCGTCCCAGCGTTCCATGTGGGCGAAGAGGGAAAAACGCATTAGTGGCTCCTTTGTTCTGCGGCGGTGTCTGCCGGCGCCAGGGTGGCGGGTGCCGCGCCCTGGGCGGCGGCGTTACGTTCGGCGATGGTCTGGTCGCCGCGGGACCAGTGTTCGTGTTCAATTTCCCGGATGATGACGGTGGTGTTTTCCGGTGCTGCGCCCACGGAGTTTTCAGCTGCGCGGTGAAGCGCGCCGATGAGGGAGCGGAGCTGCCCGGGGGTCCGGCCCCGGGCAATCGAGACTTCGATAAGAGGCAAGGTGTTCAGCTCCTCATGATGAAGGGGTCGGCCAGGGGGGACTCGTCGGTGTTGATCCAGACACTCTTGAGGCGGGTGTATTCGCGGATGCTTTCGATGCCGTGTTCGACGCCGACTCCGCTGGTTTTGAAGCCTTCGCGCGGTGATTGCGGGGACATGGTGCGGTAGGTGTTGACCCAGATGGTGCCCGCCTCGAGCCGGCTGGCCATGCGGTGCGCCCGGGAGAGGTTGGTGGTCCAGATCCCGGCGGCCAGCCCGTAGCTGGTGTCGTTGGCCAGGGCGAGGACCTCGTCCTCCGTCTCAAACGGCATGATCGCCGCGACGGGGCCGAAGATCTCCTCCCGCACCACGCGCATGGAATTGTCAACGCCGGTCAGCACCGTGGGTTCGAAGAAGTAGCCGTTGAGGCCGGTGTTGGGCCGCCCGCCGCCGGTCAGGACGGTGGCGCCTTCGGAGACGCCGAGATCGACGTAGCTGGCGACCTTGTCCCGCTGGTCTGCGAAGGCAAGCGGCCCAAGCTCGGTGGCGTCCAGGAGCGGATCACCGATGACAATACTGCGTGCGCGGTTGGCGACCCGCTCCAGCAGTTCGTCGTAGACGGACTTGTGGGCGAACACCCGGCTGCCGGCGATGCAGGTCTGGCCGGCCGCGGCGAAGATCCCGGCCACCACTCCCATGGACGCATTGGCGATGTCGGCGTCAGCAAAAACGATGTTCGGCGACTTGCCGCCCAGTTCCAACGTCGAGCCGATGAAGCGGGACGCGGTGGAGGAGGCGATGCGTGCGCCGGTGGCGGTGCTGCCGGTGAACGAGATCTTCGCCAGCCGCCGGTTCTCGACGAGCGCGGCGCCGGCTTCCGCGCCGAATCCGGTGACCACATTGATGACTCCGGGCGGGAAGCCTGCTTCGTCGGCCAGCGCCGCGAGGCGCAGGACGGTGGCCGAGGTGTATTCGGACGGCTTGATCACGATGGTATTGCCCGTGGCGAGGGCCGGCGCGAGCTTGCTGGTGGTCAGCGTCAGCGGCGAGTTCCAGGGCGTGATGGCCCCGACCACGCCGAGGGGTTCGCGCAGGGTGTAGTTCAGCATTGCGCGGCTGGAGCCCGGAATGGTGTCGCCCTGGATTTTGTCCGCCAGCCCGGCGTAATAGTAGTAGTACTCGGGCATCGCGGCGAGCTGGGCGCGCATCTCACGCAGGAGCTTGCCGTTGTCCTCTGACTCCATGCGGGCGAGTTCGTCCGCATGCTCACCCACGAGATCGCCCAGGCGGCGGAGCAGGTGCCCGCGTTTGGTCTGGCTGAGGTCCCGCCAGGCGGGGTTTTCGAAGGCAGCCGCGGCGGCTGCCACAGCCCGCTCGACGTCGGCGGCGTTGCCTCGGGCGGCCCGGTACAGCACATCCAGCGTGGCCGGGTTGGTGCTCTCGAAGTATTCCCCGGACGACGGTGGAACAAACTCTCCGTTGATGAAGTGCTCGTAGCGGCGATCAGTGGACATGTGAATGCTCCTTGATGAAAGCAGTGAGGGTGGTGGCGAGTTCCTGGGGCCGTTCCACCGGCATCATGTGGCGGGCCCCGCTAATGACGGAGTACGTGCAGCCGGGGATGGCCGCGGCGAGCCGGGCGCTCATCTCCGGTGTTGAGCCCGGGTCCAGTTCACCCGTCACGGCGTGGGACGGAACGCTGATCCGAGGGAGTTCGGGGGCGATTTCCGCGTCTGCGGTTGCGAAGACGCGATAGCAGGCCAGGAAGGATTGGGGGTGGTTGCGAAGCAGTACTTCCCTCGTCGCCTGGACCAATTCGGCCGGAACGGAGGACCCTTCGGGGTACCACCGCAAGATTGATGCTTCCACCGTCGCGGGAAAGTCAGATGCCGCTGAGGCCAGGCGAATCATCACCGCAGCGTGCTCCTGGGATGTACGGTCACATACCGATGCGACGGAAACCAGGGAGGCCACCAAATCAGGCCGGAATCGCGCCAGGTGTTGAGCGACGAGGGCGCCGAGTGAGAAGCCCACGACATGGGTGCCCGGTTCCAGGTGCTCTGCGACGTCGGCGGCGAGCTCGGCAAGTGACACACCCTTGGGCGCAATGTGTCCGCGGTTTCCGTGGCCTAGGAGTTCGAGGACCTGAACGTCGTATTCGGGTTCGAGGAATTCACGGAGCGGCCCCCACATCGACCCGTCGAGGCCAACTCCGTGAATGAGTGCGATGCGGGGGCGGCTCACGAGGGCAGTCTCCTACTTCGCTTCGGTGCTGAACGCGGCGAGGCGCTGCTGGGGGCGTCCCTGAGCTGCGGCGGCCAGTGCGATCACGATCTCGTCGGCGTGAGGTGCGTCATTGATGCGCACCTCGATGCTCTGGTGGTGGGAGCGGATGGTCGCGTCCGTGATGTGCTTGAGCGGAATATCAAACACAACGCCTGCCGGCCCCCGCTTTTCAACCGCTGGCAACAGCGTGGTGGCGTTGGCAGCGTCACGGAAGTGGTTTCCGAAGGCAAGGGTGTGGATGAGTCCGGAACCGTGCTCGATTTCACCGTTGAGGCCCACGATGGCGGCTTTGCCGTACGCTTCGGCGGGGGCGCCGAGGGCTTCGAGCACGCGGGGGGCGAGCAGGGCGCCGATGTCGGAGGCGTTGCCGTCGATTCCGGCTGAAAGGTCCTCGACGAATCCCTGGCCCGCCCACGGGTTCTTGATAATAGCGGCGACGACGGCGACCCGTGCGTTGGGTGCGACCTCGCGGCCGCCCTCGATCAGGATGTCTTCGGTGAATGTGACAATTTTGCGGATGCTCATGAAATTAGTTCTCCTAGGGTGTCTGCTTTGACGACGGGGTCCGTGAGCCGGTCCCCGATGCGTGAGTGTGGGCGGGGTCCGGTTGATGCGCCGAGGGCGACGACAATCTCCCCGGGCAGGGGAGCATCACTGATGCGGGTGGTGATGGTCTGGTAGTGCGTGCGGGTGGCCGCAGCGTTCTTGTGCCAGAGGGGCACAACGAGCGAAGCGCCGGCGTCGGCCCTGTCATCGGCGAAGCAGATGATGGATTCGCCGTCGAAGTACTCCCGGACGAGGTTGCCGAAGAACGGTGTATGGATGAGGGCCGCACCATGTTCAATCTCGCCGTCAGTGCCGACAATCGCCGCTTTTCCGAAGGCCTGGATGGCGTCCACGCCGCCCAGTTCCCTGGCGAGCACGTCGGTGAGCTTGCGGGCCAGGACCGGGGCCAACTTGATGACTTCCTCGTTCAGGTCGTCGGTGGCCCTTCCGCCGAGCCAGGGGTTGGTGACCACGGCCGCTGCCGTGGCACGCACCGCGGGGACGGCGGGGGAGAGGCCGTTCTCGAGCAGGATCTCTTCGCTGTAAAAGACAATCTTGCGGATTCCCAAACTCAAATCGTTCATGATTCGGGCCCGCAATTGGCTGGAGCTCCGGCGGCGCCGAAGGCGTGAAAGATGGAAAAGCACATAACTAGCTCCTGGCAGTAGTAGAAAAAGGCGGGCTTTTCAGCCGTTGGCTTGGTGTTGCTCCGTTGCTACCTCGCGGGCCGACGTGACGACGTGATCACGCATCGCCCACTCGGCGCCCATGGCGTCTTTGGCCTGGATCATGGCGACCACCTTGCGGTGCTCGGCCACTGACCGCGAGATGCGTCCCGGGTGCGCGACGGTGCTCGCAACGAGGCGCTGGTAGTACGCAAGCTGGTTCATCAGCGTCCGGTACTGCTCGGCCAGCTTGCGGTGGTCGCTTCCATCGACGATGAGCTGGTGGAACTCATGGACAAGCCGGGCATAGGTTTCGGAGTCGCCGTTTTGCGCTGCCTCCTCTGAGGCTTCAATGTTGGCCTCCAGTTTTGTGAGCTCCGGTACCGGACCACGACGTGCCATCAGGCCGGCAGCGAGGCCTTCCAGGATCTCTTTGAGCTGGAACATCTCGACGATTTCGCGGCGGCTTGGTTCCCGCACGAACGTCCCGACCTTAGGCCTGATCTCCACAAGACCTTCAGCCTGCAGTTGCTTCAGGGCCTCCCGTACAGGAGTACGGCTGACATTGAATTCCTGGGCCAGGATCGTTTCACTGAGCGCCGTGCCCGCCGGGTAGTCACCACTGAGCACCACTTGGCGGAGCCGGTCCAGCAGGGGCGGCACCGGCAGCTGGATGATCTCGTCCTTTGAGGCCCGCTTCGAACTCTGTTGCATGGTAGATAACGCTACACGGCACGATTCGAGTCCGTCAAGGACTTGCATACAACAGATTCTGCGCGGTCGGCGATCGGCCATAAATACCCGCAAACAAACGGAACTTACCGCCAATCTATGATCTGGAACACGCAATTTTTCACCAGCTATTGACCTGCGTCACATTAAGGATCTACCGTCTGTTGTATGGAACAGACATCCACCAGCGTTCCGCCGGCGCCCGTTGAGGCCCAGGGCAACGCTCCCCAACCGGTTATTCCTCCCCAGCGCTTAGGATCCGTCTTCTGGATCTCCCTAGGACTTATTGCCGCCTTCGTGATTTGGGCGGCTGCATTCACTGACAGCCTCAACACCACCATGACGGCCGCCCTGAACTGGGTTACAGGGTCCGTCGGGTGGGGGTACCTGGCGGTCACCCTCGGCCTTATCGGGCTGCTGGTATACATCATGTGCAGCCGTTACGGCACACTCCGGCTTGGCCCCGCAACGTCGAGGCCGGACTATCCCACCTACGCATGGCTGGCAATGATCCTGTCAGCGGTGATGGGTGTCGGACTCATCAGCTACGGCGTTGCAGAACCGATCTCCCACTTTGTCGCCCCTCCCCATGGCCTGGCAGATG
Organism: Pseudarthrobacter sulfonivorans; assembly: GCF_031454915.1. Lineage (GTDB taxonomy): Bacteria > Actinomycetota > Actinomycetes > Actinomycetales > Micrococcaceae > Arthrobacter > Arthrobacter sulfonivorans_C. Next base: position 129,517 of record NZ_JAVDRS010000009.1, read on the forward strand.
CCGGCTCACGGGACGCGGCTGTCCGCGCCATGCAGTTCAGCTTCTTTGACTGGGGCCTTCACGCCTGGGCAGTGTTCGCCGTCTTCGGGCTTGCCATTGGTTACTCAACACACCGGCTCAACCGGAGCACGCTCGTTTCCACCATGCTCCGTCCAATCCTGGGCAAGGCCGCAGACGGTTGGGGCGGCAAAGCGGTGGACGTCCTCGTCATCATCGCAACGCTCTTTGGAACCACCACCTCGCTGGGCCTTGGTGCAGCTCAGATCGACAATGGCATGCAAAGCGTCTTTGGCCTCCCCGGCGGCACCGCCACGCAGATCAGCATCATCGCCATCATCACCGTCCTGTTCACCGCATCAGCACTCAGCGGCGTCCACCGCGGCATCCGCTACATCAGCCAGACCACCATGGTCCTGGCCGTGGGCCTGCTGCTCTTCGTCCTCGTGACCGGTCCCACCAACTTCATCAGCAACCTGTTCTTCGAATCCATTGGCCGGTACGCCAACGATTTCCTCTCGATGAGCCTCATCACGCCGCAGAGTGATTCTGAACTGCAGTGGATGCAGTGGTGGACGTACTTCATGATGGCCTGGTGGATCGCCTGGGGCGCCTTCGTCGGCGTCTTCCTGGCCAAGATCTCCCGCGGCCGCACTATTCGCCAGTTCATCATCGGAGTCCTCGGCGTCCCCAGTCTCGTCTTCTTCATTTGGTTCACCGTCTTTGGCGGCACCGCGATCCACAGCGACATGACCGGCGACGGAGCCATCGGAAAAGCAGCGACGGCGGACGTCAACTCCGCATTCTTCGCCATGCTCGGCGAGCTTCCCCTTACGGGCATCACCTCAGCCGTCACCATCATCCTGGTTGTGTTGTTTTTCGTCTCCGGCGCAGACGCCAATACTTACGTCCTGAGCATGCTCTCCACCAAGGGCGTTCTTACCCCCAAGCGCCCGGTGCTCGTTGTATGGGGCGCAGTCACTGGACTAACAGCCGTTGTTCTCCTGCTGGCCGGCGGACTTGCGGCGCTTCAACAGGCGGTCATCCTCTCCGCCGCCCCCTTCACCGTCATTGTTGTCCTGCTCGCAGTCTCACTGATGATCGAGCTTCGGCGGGATCCGGAGATTCTCGCCATGGCACCCCTCAAAAACCTGGCAACTCCAGAACCAACCACTCGCAAGGAAGAAGGAGAAAAGTGAGCAACGCACCCACAACCGGCCTCTCAACCCGTGGATCAGCCGTGGCCCAGGCCTGGTCGTCGGCCTGGAACGAAGGTGACACCACGCTCCTGGAGCAGTTGCTCGACCCGGCGTACCAACGCCACTCCGCCGGATCCAGAGGCAGCCAGTCGTCCACGCAGCTCATGGAGACCATCCAGGCCTCGCGCTCTGCTTTCCCGGACCTGCACACCACCATCGATGCGGTCATCGAAGAGGGCGACCAGATGGCCATCTTCTGGCACAGCACCGGTACCCACCAGCACGAATTCCTTGGTGTTCCGTCTACCCGGCGCACCGTGGAGACCTTTGGATCCAACCACTGCGTATTCAACAACGGCAAGGTTGTTGCCGAACACGTGACCTGGGATCCGCGCCAGCTTCTCTCCGCCCTCGGCATCATTTCATTGGAGTCAGAATGAACGACATGACAGCACCCGCTGTTGCCCCCGACGTTGACCCGTCACTGGTCCGCGCCTTCAACAAACAGTTCGTCACGGGTGTCACGGTGGTGACCACGGACGACGACGGCGAGCCGCGCGGCCTGTGTGTGAACGCCTACGCCTCAATCTCCTACGACCCGCCCATGGTGATGGTTTGTGTCCAGCACAGTTCCAGCACGCACCCCTCCTTGTTTAGGGCCACGCACCTGGGCATCAACATCATGGCGAACGACCAGAAGGACGTCGTCGGGATCTTCGCCGGCAAGAGCGACAACAAGTTTGACCAAGTCGAATGGACGCCGGCGCCGCACGGGTCACCGTTGATTGCCGGCGCAGCAGCCTCCCTCGAGGCCGAGATCCGGGAGCGTTTCCAGGCCAAGACCCACACCGTGTTCATCGGGCGCGTGCGCCACGTAACCGTCGCCGACAAAGAGCCCATCATTTACCGGGCCGCGCACTTCTACGACGGCGGTGCGCTGGCAGAGCTGCCCTGATTCTCCCCTGCCACCCCGGAGGGTGAGCTTGTCGAAACCGGCCCCGACCAGCCTGGGCACCGGAAACCCCACCCGAATGAGGAAGAAGCATCAATGAGTATTTCCATCGACCAGGAAACCCGCCTCCTGGACACCGTTCCGACCGGTCTGCTGATTGGCGGGCAGTGGCGGGACGCGTCCGACGGCGGCACGTTCGATGTCCATGACCCCGCCACCGGGGAGGTGCTCGCGACCCTCGCCTCTGCCACCAGCGCGGATGCCGTGGCCGCGCTGGACGCCGCAGATAACGTGCAGGCTTCCTGGGCGCGGACCGCGCCGCGGGTGCGGGCCGAGATCCTGCGCCGGGCCTTTGACCTGGTCACCGAACGCGCCGAGGACTTCGCGCTGCTGATGACCCTGGAAATGGGCAAACCCCTGCCCGAAGCCCGCGGCGAGGTCACCTACGGGGCCGAGTTCCTGCGCTGGTTCTCCGAAGAAACCGTCCGCGACTACGGCCGCTACCTCACCACCCCCGAGGGCAAAAACAAGATCCTCGTCCAGCACAAACCCGTCGGCCCCTGCCTGCTCATCACCCCCTGGAACTTCCCGTTGGCCATGGCCACCCGCAAGGTCGCCCCCGCCATCGCCGCCGGCTGCACCATGGTCCTCAAACCCGCCAAACTCACCCCGCTCACCGCCCAGTACTTCGCCCAGACCATGCTCGACGCCGGCCTGCCCGCCGGCGTCCTGAACGTGGTCTCCTCCGCTTCGGCGTCCGGAATCTCCGGCCCGCTGCTCGCCGATCCGCGCCTGCGGAAGGTTTCCTTCACCGGTTCCACCCCGGTGGGCAAACGCCTCATGGCCGACGCCGCACAGAACGTCCTGCGGACCTCCATGGAACTGGGCGGGAACGCCCCCTTCATCGTGTTCGAAGACGCCGACCTCGATGCCGCCGTCGAAGGGGCCATGGCCGCCAAAATGCGGAACATGGGCGAGGCCTGCACCGCCGCCAACCGCTTCCTCGTCCACGAATCCGTGGCCCAGGAATTCACCCGCAAATTCGCCGCCGCCATGGGCGCCCTCACCACCGGCCGCGGCACCGACCCCACCACCCAGGTCGGACCCCTGATCGACGCCGGAGCCCGCGACGACGTCCACGCCCTCGTGACCGCCGCGGTCGACGCAGGAGCCACCGCCATCACCGGCGGCACACCCGTGGACGGCCCCGGCTACTTCTACCCGCCCACCGTCCTCGGAGGCGTCCCCAACGACGCCGAGATCCTCCGCCAGGAAATCTTCGGCCCCGTCGCCCCCGTCACCACCTTCACCACCGAGGAGGACGCCATCCGGCTTGCCAACGCCAGCGAATACGGCCTCGCCTCCTACCTCTACAGCCGCGACTTCAACCGGCTCCTGCGCGTAGCCGAACAAATCGAATTCGGCATGGTCGGCTTCAACGCCGGCGTCATCTCCAACGCCGCCGCACCCTTCGGCGGCGTCAAGCAATCCGGCCTCGGCCGCGAAGGCGGCACCGAAGGCATCGCCGAATACACCACCACCCAATACATCGGCATCAACGACCCCTACGCCCGCTGATCCGGCGTCGCTGCCACCGCAGCACTGCGGGCTTGGTCAGGAGTGACGAAGGCAGGGCCACCTGTGAGGGGTGGCCCTGCCTTCGTTGCGTAGGGGTTGCGCTCCTGCGCCCGTCCTTCGGGCTACCTGTTGCGATGGATTGCAGGGCGCGGCCCCGTACGCCAGCCGACCTGTTAGGTCGGCGGTATTCGGGCAGCTGGACCGGCCGTCAGTCCTGGCTGCTACATGATGCCCGTGGGAACCAGCAGGGCCCAGGCCAGTGCCGGGGCCACCAGGACCACTCCGCCGGCGTACATCATCAGCTGCTTGTAGACGCGCTGCCGGTCGTCCTCACGGGCATTGGCCACAACCAGGGCGCCGTCGGTGGAGAACGGCGAGACGTCAACGACGGTGGCGGCGATGGCCAGAGCCGCTACTGTTCCCGAGGCGCTGAGCGCGCTCGTCGCCAGCAGGGGACCGGCCAGGGGGATGAACGCCGTCAGCAGGGCCGTGGAGGAGGCGAAGGCAGAGCCGACGCCGATCACGTAGCAGAGGACCAAGGCGATGAGCAGTGGCGCACCGAGCGCAAGGGCCTGCTCGGCGAGAGTGTCGATGACGCCCACGTGCTGGAGGAGGGAGACGTAGGTGATCATGCCTGCCACGAGCAGTACGGTCGACCAGGAGACGCCGCTGATGAAGGTGCGGTGTTCCTTGATGTTGACCAGCGCCAGGAGGAGACCTGCGGAGAGAGCGACAAAACCGATCGGCATGTGGAAGCCCAGGGCACACACGAGCATTGCGGCAATCAAAGCCAGCGTGAGGATCTGCTGGCCGTGAGGACGGCTGATTTGGGTGGTGTCAAGATCGGCGTGTTGGCCGGCACCGTCGCGTAGTTTGCCGAGGAGGGCAAACAGCACAACGGTCAGTATTGAGAGGACCAGGTTGAGGGCGAAACTGGCTGCGAACAGCCCGCCTTGGGAGATGGGAAATCCGTTGTCCAGTGCGATGTCGTGCACCAGGACGCCCGCCACGGAAAGCGGGGAGAATCCGCCGGCGTGGGCCCCGTTGATAATGAATGCGCCCATTAGCACGGGGTGGATGCGCGATTCGTACGCCAATCCGATGGCCGCCGGGGCCAGCAGGGCGACGGCGGCAGGGGAGAAGGTGCCCAGTGCCGTGAGCGATGCGGCCAGGAGGAAGAACACCCACGGCAGAAGCAGCGTCTTGCCCCTGACGAGCCGCACGCAGTTCTGGACGATGATGTCGATGGTCCCGTTCCTCTGGGCCATGCTGAAGAAGTAGGTGACTCCGATGATGGTGATCACGATGTTGGCGGGAAAGTCCGCGAGTATTTCCTTGTCGGTCATTCCGAGCATGAAGTAGCCGACGCCGAAGGAGGCAACCAGCCCCATGACCCCGATGTTCAGTGGCCACTTCGTGGCGACAACGAACATCACCACGAGTATGACGAGCGGAATGATCTGGGTCGCGGTCATAGTCGGCTCCGATTCAGGGGTGGCCGCCGGGTTGAAGAGGACACCCCCGAACAGGAGGGCGACCAGACCCAGGATCACAGAAGCGGCTACCGTCACCAGAAGGATACGGCGGCGACGGTTCGGATGCTTGGAGCGGCGGTCCTGGATGTCGCTCTCTGGGGGAGCAGGTTGGAAAGCGGTCTTAGCCATGGTGGTGTCTCCTCATTGAGTGGCTGATGCCAGGGAGGCTTCGACGGCCCTGCCGAGTGCCTCAGGTAGATGGATGATGGTGGTGGCGATGGTGCGGGCTGTACGGTCGACCCCGACCAGGAGGGATCCGTCGCGTTCCTCGCTCCAGGTTTCGATCACGCCTGCAGGCGTGCGAAGTTTCAGGTTTCCGCCCGGTGTGTCGCCGGTGATGGCGTTGAGTACGGTGCCCCGGGTGCGGGCTGCGAGCGTCAGGGCGATGCTGCCGGTGATGGCCAGGGCCGGGTGGGGCTTGCCCATCGAGAGCATCATGACGTTGACGTCGCAGTCCGGATCCGACGGGGTGGGGGATGCGACGATGGCGAGTTTGGGTACGGCGCGGGCAGCTTCCGCAACTGTTGGTGCCAACCCCATCCGGACGGCTGCCTGACGCCGGATGTGGTCCAGCGTTTCCAGCTGCAATTCCACCCCGGCGACCCAGCTGTCGTAGCGGGCCCTGTCGAGTCCCAGATCCTCAGCACGAACAATCACCACCGGCGCCCCGGCGTCAACCATCGAGACAGTCCAGCGGGTACCACCAGCAACTATGGTGTCGGTCGCTTCACCGGTGGGCAGCAACTTTCCAGTGGTCTTGCCGGCCGGATCCTTGAACCCGAGACCGACCCGGTAGCCGGCTGACGCTACCCCGGGCATGTGCGCATCCGGAACGATGGGTAGGGCGCCCGCGGGTGTGGGGATGAGCTGGACGATGATCTGGCCCGTGTTTGTGTTTCGGGTGACGATACGTGTGGTGTTCCCGGTAGGGACCACCCATCCCTTCTCGATCGCGTAGAGGCCAACAACTGCGGAGCAGTTCCCGCAGTTGCTGCCCCAGTCCACGGCTGCCTCTTCGATACCTACCTGGGCGAAGGTGAAATCGACATCGATATCGTGGTCGGCAGGCCGGTGGAGGATCATGGCTTTGCTGGTGGTCGAGGTTGCACCGCCAACACCGTCAATTTGTCTTGAGTCCGGGCTGCCGAACAGCCGCGGCAGCAAGTCATCCAGGTTGGCGCGGGTTTGGTCCAGATGTCCGGTTTCAAAGACCCAGCATTTGCTGGTGCCTCCGCGCATCCATTCGGCTTCGATCTTCATGAGTATCCACATCTCCTTGTGCCGTCAGTTCTCTTGGGCGCCTGTTAAGAGATTGATCTGGATCACATATGAAGACAATGTTGGATAATTTAGGGGGGATGTAGCCTCTCTTCAATCACTTGAGACAGCAGGGAACTGGTTGAACGAAATTTCCTGATGTCCGCCAACCATGGCCTTGATGGCCTCCCTCAGTGTCCGTGATTACATGGAGTGAAGCAAAGACACAGGAAGGTGAAGAGTTGCTTAAGGATGAGGACAAAGAAATATTCGACATCCGCCGCCTGGCCCTTCTCGTGGAGGTCGTCGAGCACGGGTCGATCACCGCAGCGGCCGATTTGATGATGTACACACCCTCCGCCGTGTCCCAGCAACTGCGAAAGCTTGAGCAGGAGGTCGGCCAACCTCTGCTGAACCGCCGTTCCCGCGGCGTGGTGCCCACCGAGGCCGGACAGATGCTGGCTGGCCACGCCCGCAAGATCCTTGGGCAAATGAGGGCAGCCCGGTCCGATCTCGCGCAAATCGCCGGGCTCAGAAGCGGCTCACTCACTGTGGGTACCTTTCCAACCTTGGCTGGGTCCTTCCTGCCCATCGTCATCCGCACTTTCAAGAAGCGGTACCCGGCGATTGGCCTGTCTGTGCGCAGCGCGCGCTTCGACGAGCTTGTCTCGGACCTTGAATCCGGCGTCACTGGATTGTGCCTGCTCTGGGATTACCCGTGGAATCGCTTCCACGATGATTCGATCCGGGTGACAGAGGTGTTCCAGGAGAGCACCGTCATCCTGGTAGCCAAGGGGCACCCCCTCGCCGACCGTGATGAGGTGAGGATGGAGGACCTGCGAAAGGAATCATGGATAGTGCGGGCGGAGGCCCACCCGGTGGTGGAAGTCCTGCAACGCTCCGCCCACGACGCCGGCTTTGAGCCGACCATCGGGTTCCTGGCCAACGACTACCAGGAAGCCCAGGCCATGGTCAGCGTAGGAATGGGCGTTGCCATGGTGCCCAAAACAGCCGTCGCCCTTCAGCACCCTGACGTAAAGGTACTCAGTCTCGGTTCGGCCGCTCCGCTGCGCCGGGTACTCCTCGCCCAGCGCCAGGACAAGGTCTACGCCCCCGCGGAAGTCGCATTCCACTCCACGCTGCTGGAAACCGCCCGCGAACGGGCAAGTGAATACCTGTGAAGGGCAGAACTGGCGCACCATGCTGCGTATGGTCGTACAGTCTGGGTGGTGGGGACCGCCCTTCTGCCTTGTCCAGCGCGGGGACATCAGCCGCATCGCACTGCCCCGCTAACCTCAGAACGCGTAGCGGACGCGGCAGTAAGGTGCGATCTCCTTGATGAGCGCGGTCAGCTGCCGCACATAGCCCGCCTTGGTCCCTGAGCGGTAGCGGACATTGGTGAAGCCGTTGGCGGAGATCTTCGATTCCTGGAGGTCCGGACGCCACAGCACGTTCTCGGCCTGCGGATGCCACCCCAGATTGACCTCGTGAAGCCGCTCGTTGTGGGTCAGGAAGATGACTTCTGCCGCGAGCTGGGCCTTTGCGGCGGCTGTCAGGGTGGCGTCGAGTTGGCGCAGGAGTTCCTCCCAGTCGCTGAGCCAGGTGTCCGTAATGATGACGGGGGAGAAGTTCACGTGCACCTCGTAGCCCGCATCGACGAAGTCGTTGATGGCAGCCGTGCGTTCAGCCATGGGCGAGGTCCGAACGTCTATTGATTTCGCCAAGTCCGCGGGCATGAGGGAGAAGCGGATCCTGGTGTGACCGCCGTGGTCCCAGCCGAGCATGGCCGGGTTCACGTACTTGGTGGCGAAGGACAGCTTGGCGGTGGGCAAATCGCGGAAGAGCCTGACGAGATCCTCGACGTTGTCGCTGATCAGCGCGTCGACGGAACAATCGCTGTTTTCGCCGATGTCGTACACCCAGAGTTCCGGGTCGCACTGGTTGGGCTCCAGCTTCATGCCCTGGCGTGTGGCGTGCCGCTCGAGTGTCCGGGCAATCTGGTCGATGTTCGCGAACACGGTTACCGGGTTGCTGTATCCCTTGTGGCGGGGCACGTAGCAGTAGGCGCATGCCATGGCGCAGCCGTTTGCGGTTGAGGGAGCGATGAAGTCCGCGGACCGGCCGTTCGGCTTGACGGTCAGCGCCTTCTTGACGCCGAGGACCAGCGCCTCCGTTTTGATCCGGGACCAGCGCGGTACGTTCGTTTCGTCACCGTGCACCTCCGGGATGTTCCAGTGGTTATCCACAAGGACGACATCGGCGTCCGGCCAGCGTCCGATGATCTCCCGGCCTCTGGGTATCTCCAGTGCAGCGGGCTGGGCATAAATGCGCCGGATCTGCAGCAGCCGGTTGAATTCCATGGCTCCATTCTCCAAGACGCGGAAGTCAGCTTCATCAACGCCGTGGGAATCGACAACACCATCATCGGGTCCGACCTTGGGCAGAAGAACAATCCCTTCCCCATCGACTCCTACGAACACGTGCTCGGCCAACTGCTGGACGCCGGCGTCAGCAGGGAAGATGTCCGCAAGCTCGTGGCCGTCAACACCGGCCGGGTCCTGGACGGCTAGCAGGTCGGGAGACGCCCCGCTCTGTCTGAGCGCAATTTGAAAGGTAGGGCGACGGCAGCTCAGTCACCCTCGCCCTTTTCCGCAAACGGACCGCGGTGGGCGTGATGTCCCTGCAGCGTGCCTGCCGACGGCCTGACCGGACGGGAAACGCCGAGTCCGTCGGGGTGCGGCGTTACACGGAACGTGTGAAAAAATGAAGGCTCAGGTCTGATAGAGGAAGTGCAGAATCGTGCCAAGAGAAAGCACCGCTGAGGCGTCGGCCGATTCTGCGCCGAGCATGAACGATGTGGCGCGGGTCGCGAGGGTCTCGCTTGGCACTGTTTCCAATGTCTTGAACAAACCCGAAATCGTGGCGGAAAGAACCCGGTTGAGGGTCCAAGCGGCAATCGACGAACTGGGGTTTGTCCGTAATTCGGCGGCCCGTTCCCTGGCGGCCGGAAGCAGCAGGACCATTGGCCTGGTCCTGACGGATGTTGGCAACTCCCTCTTTGTGGACATCGCCCGCGGCGCAGAGAGCGCCGCGACCGAAAATGGCCATTCCCTGCTGTTGGCTAACAGCGACGTCAACCTCCAGAAGCAGGAGGGCTACCTCGACATTTTTGACGAGGCCCGGGTCGCAGGAATCATCCTTGCGCCGCTGGACGCGTCGTTGGACGGCGTGGACCGGGTTCGCCGCCATGGCCGCCATATCGTCCTGGTTAACTATGCCGGCGGCCGCACCGACTGTTGCAGCGTGCTGGTCGACGAAGAGCATGGCGGCTATCTGGCGGCCCGGCACCTGATTGACCTTGGCCGTCGGCGGCTGGTCTTCGCTGGCGGTCCCGACAACCTGCATGCCGTGAACGACCGCCGCAAAGGTGCCATGCGTGCCACGTCGGAGACCAGGGGCGCCGTCTCCCTTGAAGTGATCTTTGGGCGAAGCCTGAACAGCCCGGAGGGGCGCCGGATTTCGGGCGATCTGGCCAGCCGCGGCCGCAGCAGGATGCCCGACGGGATTATCGCACCATCGGACCAGCTGGCCGCCGGCATCATCCACGAGCTCACGGGAACATACGGTCTCCGGGTGCCTCAGGACATTGCGGTGATCGGGTACGACAACAACCAGTTCGCCAGCGAAGGCGCCATTCCAATGTCCACGATCGGCCAACCTGGGCACGAGATGGGGCGGGTGGCCACAAATCTCCTCCTGGAGGAAGTGAACCAGCCCGGCGAGCATGTCCACCGGAACCTGATGCTGGAACCCACCCTTTTTGCCCGCACGAGCACACTAGGCCGTTGACCGCCAACGGTCAGGTATTCGATAACGGCATGAAACCACGATGGAGCCCGGGGAGATTTCCGTCCCGGGCTCCATCGTCTTCCATTCGCCGGCTCCTCTAGGACACCGGCTCCACGGCATAGCTGAACGTCCCCGAAGCCACATCTAACGGTGTCTTGCCGGGAAGCTCAACCCTGGCTGTGCAGCCAGTGGGGACGTCAATCTGTACGTTCAGTCCATCGGCCCCCAGGGTCCAGGAGATGCTGGCCGACCCGTAGGGTGTTTCATGCCGGGCTGAGGCCTTGGTGAGCCCGCCTCCTGGCCGGGGCTTGAAGAGGATCTTGCGGTAGCCCGGTTCGAGCGGCGAGAGCCCCGCCACTACCCGGTGCATCCAGTCCGCAACCGCTCCGAAGGCGTAGTGGTTGAAGGAAGTCATGTTGCCCGGATTGACGGTGCCGTCAGGCTGCATGGCATCCCAGCGTTCCCAGATGGTGGTGCCGCCCTGTTCCACCGCGTAGAGCCAGGACGGGCATTCCTTCTCCAGCAGCAGGTCGTAGGCGGTATCAAGCGCGCCCACGTCGGTAAGGGCGTCGGAGATGACCGGTGTGCCGGCGAAGCCAGTGGCAATCCGGTTCCCGCCGTCGGCCACCAGTTCGGCCAGCCGCCGTCCGGCCAGCCTTTTCTGCTCTGCAGTGGGGAAGAGATCGAACGCGATCGCCAGCGCGTACGCCGTCTGAGCATCGCCGGCGACTGTACCGGTGGGGAAGATGTACTCGTCCGCGAAGGCCCGGGCCACTGCTAGTCCGAGCTCGGTGTAGTGCAGTTCATCTGCCGTTTTGCCCAGGACGCTGGCGATCCTTCCGAGGTGTGTGGCCGACCAGGCGAAGTAGGCCGTTGCCACCAGGTAGGGGTCTGTTTTTGCTGCGGTGGGGTCATGCGGGGGAGCTGTCGGGTCCAGCCAGTCACCCAGTTGGAAGCCGGTGTTCCACAGGTGCGTTCCGCCGGCCCGGTTGTCCATCAGGTCCACCCACGCTTTGGCACTGGCGTACTGTTCCCTGAGAACCTGGGTGTCCCCGAAGCGCTGGTAGATGGTCCAGGGCGTCAGGACCGCGACGTCACCCCACACGGCACCGGGCCGGATGGGTGTCCACTCGGTGCCACCGGGGATGACAGGAACGTACCAGGGGATGGTCCCGTCGGGTAGCTGTTCGACGGCAACGTCCTTCAGCCAGGAATTGAGCATTCCGGAGCAGTCGTAGAGGAATGAGGCAGTGGGTGCGAAGACCTGGATGTCTCCGGTCCAGCCGAGCCTCTCGTCCCGCTGCGGGCAGTCCGTGGGAATATCCACGAAGTTGCCCCGCATGCTCCAACGCACGTTTTCGTGGAGGCGGTTCAGGTCCGCGTTGGAGCTGTCGAACCAACCGGTGCGCTCCATGTCGGTGTGGTAAACCCGGGCTACGAGGTTTTCGCTGATATCGCCGCCGGTCCAGCCATCGATTTCGGCGTAGCGGAAGCCGTGGATGGTAAAGCGGGGTTCCCAGGTTTCCTGTTCTGTGCCGGCAAGTGTGTACGTGTCGGTGGAGATGGCGCGGCGGAGGGGCCGGGTGAAGAGCTCTCCGTCCTGCAGTACTTCGGCATGGCGCAGTGTGACGGTGTCGCCCGGCGTGCCCTGCACGGTGATCCGAAGCCGCCCCACCAGGTTTTGGCCGAAGTCCACAAGCGTTTTGCCTGCCGGGCTTGTAAAGACGCGAGCCGGGCGGACTTCCTCGGTGCAGCGCACCGGCGGTCCGTCCGGGGCAACGAGCGTTGCCGGATCCCGCGCGACGGTTATGACCGGGCTCCAGCCGCCGTCGTCGAATCCTGATTCACTCCAACCGGACGACAGTCGGCGGGCATCGTAGGTTTCCCCCTCGTAGAGGCCGGTAAAGCCGATGGGACCGAAGCCGGCTTTCCATTCCGTGTCAGTGCCGATCATGGTGACGGTCCCGTCCACGTGGGTGACCTGCAGCTGCGCCAGTAGGGCCACTTTGTCGCCGTAGAGGTTGCGGTAGCCGTCATGGAATCCGATGCGCCCGCGGTACCAGCCGTCCGCGAGCCAGCTCCCGACGGCGTTATCGCCTTCGCGGACCAGGCCGGTCACGTCGTAGGTGTAGTAGCGCAGCCGCTCGCCGTAGACGGTCCAGCCTGGCGACAGGATGTCGGTACCGACACGCGTGCCGTTGAGTTCCATTTCATAAAGACCGTGGGCGGTGACGTACAGCCGCGCTTTGGCGATGGGGGAGGTGACGGAGAATTCCCGCCGGAGCAGCGGAGGCCGGCGGTCGGAGTCAGAGTTTTCATCCCAGGCCGGACTGATGGGTTGGGCGAACCAGTCCTTGGATTCCAGGAGCCCTGCCTCAACGGTGGCTGGCTCACTCCAATCGCTGGGCTCACTGTCGGCCGGCTCACTGTCGCCGTCAGCGCCTCCTGCATCGGCGGTACCCCAGACACGTACCCGGACGGAAGCCTCTTCCCCGGAGCGGAGGGGTTCGCCTGCCCACGGAACCAGCACGGACTCGCCCGATGCGATGCGGTTGCTGAGGACAGCATCGCCGTTCCGTATGGTCTGGATCTGGTAGGCCGTCTGGGTCCAGCCCGGCGCGCCCGCCGTTTTCCAGGAGATACGGGGTCGGCTTTCGCCAACGCCGAGTGCCTCGCGATGGTGATCGAAGGCTACGGGCATAACGGTCGGTGGCATGGGTTGGATCTCCTGGGATCGTGGTGAAGGAAGTTCGGGTGTTTCGGTGGGCAGGCTGTTCGGGCGGGTCATCAAGGCTGTGGCCTAGCCTTTGACCGCGCCGCCGGCCAGGCCTTTCATGACCCGCTGGTTGAGGAAGAGGTAGAGGACAAGGGTGCCAAAGACGTTGATGCAGATGGCAGCGAAGAGCGGGCCGTACTGAACTGCGCCGAACTCGCCGGTGAAGTTCAGCAGGCCGACCTGGATGGTGTTCAGCTCGGCATTGTTGGTGAATGTCAGGGCGATTAGCAGGTCGTTCCAGATGAAGAAGAACTGGACCAGTGCCACGGTGAAGACGGCATTGCGGACCATGGGAAACCCGATGGAAAAGAAAGCGCGGATCATACTGGCGCCGTCGAGGGTTGCGGCCTCGAAGACCTCACGTGGGACGGCCCGGAAGTACGTAGCCATCATGAACACCGTAAGTGGGAGGCCCGTGGCGGTGTAGGTGATGATGAGCGGCCAGAGCGTGCCGGTCAGGCCAACCTGGAAGTAGGCCGAGAAGAGCGGGAGCAGGATCATCTGGCCGGGAACCATGATGCCGGCGAGGAACGTCAGCAGGACTGCGTTGCGGCCTTTCCACACGAGCACTTCGAGGGCGAACCCGGCGGCGACGCCGAACAGCACGATGAGGAACAGTGAGGGGATCGTGGCGATCAGGCTGTTGGCCACATACGTTGCGAGGTTGCCGGTGGTCCAGGCCTCGGTGTAGTTATCGAAGTTGAAGTTTTGTGGGAGTGTCCAGACAGGGCTGTTGAGGAACTCGTCCTGGGTTTTGAAGGAACCCATGAACAGCCAGACAAGCGGGTAGGTCTCCACGATCAGGAGGAGTGCTACCAGCAGTTGGACGGGTAGTCGTTTGAGTGCCTTGATCTGCGGCGCACGGCGGCGGGCCGGAGCAGAGGGGCCAGCAGTGTTGCGGTCCCGGAGTGTGACGGGTGCGGTCATCGTCGGTCAGTCCTTGGTGAGGTCGCGGCGCGACGAGCGGAAGATGAACAGGGTGACGATCAGGCACAGGATCGTCAGCAGCAGTGCAACAGTGCTGCCGTAGCCGTAGTCGCCGTAGGTGAAGGAGGTCCTGAACATGTGCAGGGTCAGGGGTGTGGTGGCGCTGCCTGGGCCGCCGTTGGTGAGCGCCACGATGGAGTCGAACACCTTTAGCGTGCCGTTGATGCTGAAGATGATGGAGGACAGCAGCACGGGCAGGGAGAGTGGCAGGACAATGTGCCGGATCAGGCGGAGCCCCTGTGCACCGTCGAGGCGGGCTGATTCGAGGATGTCTTCGGGGATGTCGACCAGCCCGGTGTAAAGCAGGACGGCGTAGAAGCCCATGGACCTCCAGAGGTCCATGATGACGATGACCCAGAACGCTCTGGAGCCGTCGCCGAGCCAGTCGATAGAGCCCATCCCGAAGACGTTGAGGGCGGAGTTGACCAGGCCGTTCTGCGGTGCGATTTCGAACATCTTCTGGAACAGCAGAGCGACGGCAACAGTCGGCAGGACCACGGGGAAGAAGACCAAAGTCCGGATCAGGCTGGACCCCCGTTTGAGGGCGAACACATAAAGCAGCGAGAGGAAATAGCCCAGAAGGACCTGACCTGCCGTGATGACCACGGCGTAGCGGACGGTGAACCAGAGGGCTTCGCCGACGGCGGGATCGGAGAAGAGCTTTTCGAAGTTGGCGAGTCCGGCGAAGGTGAAACCCGTGATGGCGTTGCCGGAGAGGAAAGTGTAGCCGAGGGACCAGAAGACTGGTACCAGCATGGCCAGGGTGTAGACCAGCAGCGCGGGACCAAGCAGGACGACGACGGCCTTCTTGTCTCCGAGGACGTTGTTCATGGTGCTTCTTTCATCGGAAGTCGGGCAGAGGGTGCCGGGACCGGCTTTAGCCGGCCCCGGCCGGGCTGCTTACTTGGTGTTCAGGTCGTTCTGGACGAGTTCCATGAACTTCTGCGGGGTGATGCTGCCGGAGACGAGTCCAGCGGCGTTGGTCTGGCTGGTGGTGGTGGCCTTGGTGCTGAAAAGCGCTTCGAACCACAGGACGCTTTCCTTGGTGTTGTTCACCGTCTCCTGCGTGGACTTCACCAGCGGCGGGAGGCCGTCCACCGGAGTTGTCAGCTTGAATCCGGATATCGAGTTCTTGTCCTTCAGCGCGGTGCTGCCGTAGTTGGTGGCGATGCACTTGAGCCAGGCAGAGGCCTTGTCGTCGTACTTCTTGGCGTTGAAGGTCATGGGCAGGCCGACGTTGGCGGCGTACTGGTTGTCGATGCCCTTACCCTCGGCGACCTTGGGGAATGGCATAAAGCCGATGTTTTCCTCGCCGATCTTGTTCTGGGCCTTGTCATTGAAGTTCGAGAGGATCCAGCTGCCCATATAAAACATTCCGGCTTTGCCACTGAGGAACTGTGAAGCGGCCGTGTCGTAGTCGATGGATCCGATGCCCTGGCCGAAGTAGCCCTTGGAGCCAAGGTCGGCAATCGCTTCGGCTGCCTTGACGTATTCAGGGTCCGTCAGCTTCGCCTGGCCGTCGGCCACCTTCTTCAGAGCATCCGGACCCAGGTCAGAGAAGAGGTAACCACTGACGAGGCGCGTCAGGGGCCAGCCCTGCTTGCCCGAAGCGGAAAGGGGAGTGACGCCGGCGGCCTTGAGCTTCTCGCCAGCTGCGACAAAGTCTTCCCACGTCTTGGGCGCCTCGATGCCGTTGTCAGCGAAGATTTTCTTGTTGTACCAGACACCCTCAACGTTGTACTGGTAGGGCAGGACGTTGAGCTTGCCGCCGTACAGGGATTTGATGGTGGACGCGGCGCCCGGCAGGATGGCGTCGGAGATGTTCAGGTCCTTGAGCGCCTTCTCAAAATCGAGGATGTTGCCGGACTTGTCCAGATCCTGGGTCAGGGCGGGGGCGTTGCCGGCGGCAAACTGGACCGGGAGGGCGTTCTGTCCGGCAAGCAGCTGAAGCTTCTGGTCGAGGCGGGTCTGGGGGACTGTCTCAACCTTGAGCGGCGCGGCCTCGTTCTCGGTCTTGCACTGGTCCTTGCTCAAGGCTTCGATTTCGCCTCGGATAGTAGTGTTTTCGACGTTGGTCAGATAGGTGAACTCCTTTGAACCTTGAGCTGATCCTCCGCCGCTGCCTGCCCCGCAACCGGTGAGCAGCAGAGCCAGCGCACCGACTGAAGCGATGACAGGGGCGATAACGCGGGTTTTGGGCCGCGACACTACAGAAACCACAGTTCCTCCTTGAAGTGTGCTTCATTTGAAGCGTTTCAATTAGGGTAGGGGGCGGTCGGTGCGTGTGTCAAGGATCACCACGGTCGCCAGATTGCCCGCCATGGCGGGATTACTGCCACGTATCGCATTTTCGCCGCTCAGTTGTTGAATCGATACAATTTGAGCGCTTCAATCTTGTGTAGCAATCCCGCCGTTTTGTGACTTCGGTGCGTCAGTGGTCCCGGGGAGCAGACTGTCCTTCAGTGCGTGGTCATCGCGATGCGGGAAGCAATTTTTGATGAGGCTGGACCAGCCCGTCTGTCGTGCAAAACTTGCTCGGGCCCTGATGCTATTTCACAACTTGTTGCGGTCCCCGGGGCCCATCACGTTGAGCGGCCCAACCTCCGCCAAATCATAGTTCTGGGGATAGACCGGGGGAGCGGACTGCCCGGGGATGAAGCTGGGCACGGCACTCAACGGGGTGCGGCGACGGATCGCGTTGCGCACGGCAAGTCCGGCATTGAGCCCGAGCCGTGACCACCACGTGCTTCGGGGGAGTCCGAGCGCCTCGGCAAGATGCGCGTCGTCGAGCATTGTCGAAATCATGCGCTTCGTGAACGGATGGAGCAGCCGCGGCTGCATGCTTTGAAATACCTGCACCGTGGCGCTCATGAGCGTTCTGCCGGCTGCGCTTGGCCCAACCCTCCGGCGTTCATAGTCGTCGAAAAACATCTCGGCTTCGTCGAACGTGACGGGGATGTCCGTGATGTGCATTCTCGCCCCCAGTTCGCGGAAGAATCGGACCGCGGCGTCTCGTTCGGTCTGTGTTGGTTTACGCCAGCCGTGACGGTCAGTCCATCGCATGGGGACCACCAAGAGCGTCATCAGCACATAGAGAAAATCCTCTTGAGTGCCTGGAACATGCCGGTGAACGCGGTTGAGCAGCGACGTCATGTGCCGTCCGCGTTCCGAGTCCAGCCCGCAGGCGATGAGCTCGTAGATCACCACGCCGGTGTCGATGGACCGCTTCATGGGCCGTGCGGGTATTTCCCCGTTCCTCACGAGGGGGCTGAACCGGAAGGAATGGCGAAGTTCCGGTAATAGGCAAGGAAGAAGCCGAGCTTGAGATCCTCTGCGAGGTCAAACAGGGCCATCTGACGAAACGTTTGCTCCCAGTCTTCCGGGCCCCGGGCCAGTTGCCGTTCGAGGCTGTGGGCGAGCGATGAATGAATTCCCATCATTGGAGACCCCCGGGGCGCAGAACGGCAGCAACGGCGCTGATTTCGACGAGCGCGCCGGGTACGCCCAGGCCGGCGACAAACGCTGCGGTCACCAAGGCTGGTTCATCGGACGCGAGTTCCGAGGCGATCGCTCCGTACCCCGCTGCGAGGTCGGCTCCATCGACGAAGAGCACAGTCCACTGCACGACGTCGCCCACGGTCGCGCCTGCTGCGGCGAGTGCGGTCTTCGCATTCTCGAGTGCCCGGGCAGACTGCACGGCCGCGTCACCCGCTCCGACAAGTGTGCCATCTGCGTCGACGGCGTTCTGCCCGCCGACATAGATAGTCGTCGCGCCGGGCGGAACGATGGCTACGTGGCTGAAGGCCGGGCTCGAGACGAGCCCCTGGGGGCGGAGGCGCTGTATGGATTCCATGCCTGTATGTTCCCACTCACGTCAGATCCCTTGGAAGAGTCGCTTCAGGTGGAGGGGGCCAGGAGGCGCCCGCTGGATCCGCGGACAATCAGGGTGGTCCGCATTGGCGAAACCCGCAGCGGCGTTGACCTCACGCCATGCGGGCTGCCTTCTGTGCCCTGGCGGGAAGCCAGCAGCCGCTGCAGAGCGGTTGCGCCGCATTCTTTGAAGGGCGAGGCGATGGAGGTCAGCGTGGGCGTGGTGAAGTCCGAGCCGAAGATGTTGTCGAATCCGACGACACTGAATTCGTCCGGCACCTTCACGCCTGCCGCTTGCAGTTCCCTCATCAGCCCGATCGCCAGCAGGTCGTTGTAGCAGAGGGCCGCAGTGGCTCTGGATGCCAAAACTTCCCCGGCTGCGCGCCTGCCGCCCTCCAGTGTTGGTGCAAGCGTGGGAATGGGCTGCGCCGTCCGTCCGGCCCATTCGCAGGCTTCGCGGAAGCTGTCCCAGCGACGTGCAGATATCCAGGACTGCCCAGGCCCGGCCAGAAAGGCGAACCTGGTGTGGCCATTGGCTGCCAAGTGGCGGACGGCGTCGCGGATTCCCGGTTCGATGTCAGGAACCACGGACTCAATGCCTTCAACGGATCGGTTGATCACCACCACAGGCTTGGCTTTGTTGAGCTCCCTGATCTCAGGGTCGGACATGCGCGGGCTGGCAAGGATGATGCCGTCGGTGGACGGCTGGATACGCTGAGCGACGACGGACTCCGTGGACCCCGATTCACTGGACTCTGCCAGCACCAGTGTTAAGCCACGTGCCGCAGCCGCGGATTGAGCCCCGCGGATCATGTCAAAGTAGCTGGGGTTCGTGATGTCCGCGACGATGAGGCCGACCGTCCCCGTGCGCCCAGTGGGCAGCGCACGGGCCAAAGGACTGACCCTGAAGCTCAGCTGGGCTGCGGCATCTTCGACGAGCTTCCGGGTTTCGACGCTTACGCCGGGTTGGTGTCCCAGGGCGCGGGACACCGTGGAGGGATTGACGCCTGCCAATTTGGCGATGTCGTAAATTGTGGCCCTGCCGCCGGCCGTATCGGAACCCACCATGTCCACATTCTGCCAAACCTTTGAGCCTGCCGTGGCCGGGCCAAGGGGTGGATCTGCCGGGGCCTGATCCGCCACTTGCGTTGCCTCTGCGTGCGTGCGTAATAGTCGGAATATTTGCCGGCGGTTCGCTGTGGATTTAGGTCGTGGTACAGAATGCGTTCATGACCAATGACGATCTTCGGCCTGTCTACTTCCTGTCAGACAGCACCGGCATCACGGCGGAAACGCTCGGCAACACCCTGTTGACGCAGTTTCCCGCCAATCACTTTGACCGCATCACCGTCCCGTTCATCACCACGGTCGAACAGGCCAGAACTGTGGTCGGTACCATCGACAAACTGGCCGCCACCGGCCGACGGCCGATTGTCTTTTCGACAGCGGTCAGCAGCGACATCCGGCAGGCCATTGCCATGTGCCAGGGGATCATCGTGGATCTTATCGGGACGCATGTTGGACAGTTGGAGCAGGCCCTTGGCACGCCGGCCAGCGGCGAGCCCGGCAGGGCCCACGGTCTGGGCAACGCAGAGCGGTATCAATCCCGGATGGCCGCCGTCGAGTACGCGATGGAACACGACGACGGCCAAAGCCTCCGCGCACTGGAAAAGGCCCAGGTCATCCTGGTGGCTCCCTCGCGCTGCGGAAAAACGCCCACCACCATGTACCTGGCTTTGCAGCACGGAATTTTCGCCGCGAACTTTCCGCTGGTGGATGAGGATTTTGCGCGGGAGGGGCTTCCCAAGCCGTTGCGGCCTTTCGTGGAGAAATGTTTCGGCCTCTCCTCCAACCCGCTGCGCCTGAGCCAGATCCGCACCGAACGGCGCCGCGGCTCACCGTATGCATCGCTGCGGCAGTGCGGCTTCGAACTGCGCAGCGCCGAGCAGCTGTATGTCTCGCACCGGATTCCGTACCTGAATTCAGCCTCCGTGTCCGTAGAGGAAATGGCCGCGACCATCCTCCAGCGCATGAACCTCAAGCATTAGAGAAACTTTTCACAAACTTAATGTGGCGCATATCATGTGGCACGAGCGCCCGTTTCCTGTCAGTGTGGACGGGATTCGCGCCCACCAACCGGCCATAGCCAAGGGTGGGCGGCACATCTGCATGCCACCATCTGCAAAGGAGCAGTAACTTATGACGACAGACATCCTGTGGTTCTCAGAACTCGGACTCAAGGACCTGGACCGGGTGGGCGGAAAGAACGCCTCGCTCGGCGAGATGGTGCAAAACCTGACGTCTGCCGGCGTCCAGGTCCCTGACGGCTTCGCCACGACGGCCGACGCCTACCGTGCGTTCCTGGCAGACTCCGGCCTGGACCAGAAGATCGCCGACCGGATGCTCGGCCTGGACACCGACGACGTGACAGCGCTCGCTTCGGCCGGCCAGGAAATCCGCACCCTCATGCGTGAAACGCCCTTCCTGCCGGACTTCGAGAAGCAGATCCGGGCCTCCTACCAGCAGCTGGTGGACAAGCACGGCGGCTCCGAGGACCTGTCCTGGGCCGTCCGTTCCAGCGCCACGGCGGAAGACCTGCCCGATGCCTCCTTCGCCGGGCAGCAGGAAACCTTCCTTAACGTCCGCGGCATCGAGAACATCCTGCTCGCCATCAAGGACGTGTTCGCGTCCCTGTACAACGACCGCGCGATCGCGTATCGCGTGCACCACAAGTTCGAGCACGCCGACGTGGCACTCTCGGCCGGTGTCCAGCGCATGGTGCGCTCCGACGTCGGGGCCTCCGGGGTCATGTTCACCATGGACACCGAATCCGGATTCCAGGACGCCGTGTTCGTCACGTCCTCCTACGGCCTGGGCGAGGCCGTGGTCCAGGGTGCCGTGAACCCGGACGAGTTTTACGTCTACAAGCCCGCCCTGCAGGCCGGCCGCCCGGCCATCCTCAAGCGCGGACTGGGCGAGAAGGCGCTCCAGATGACCTACACCAGCAACCGCGAAGTGGGCCACACCATTGACTTCGTACCGGTTGAGGCTTCGCTGCGGAACCGTTTCAGCCTCACGGACGACGACGTCGAGCAGCTCGCCCGGCACGCCGTCGCCATCGAGAACCATTACGGCCGCCCGATGGACATCGAGTGGGGCAAGGACGGGATCGACGGCGGGCTGTACATCCTTCAGGCGCGCCCGGAGACCGTGCAGTCCCGCCGTGCCGCCGGCAGCCTGAGCCGTTTCCGCCTCAATGGGACCGGCCGTGTGCTGGCCGAGGGCCGCGCCATCGGCCAGCGCATTGGTGCCGGCAGCGTCCGGATCCTTAGCGCGATCGACCAGATGGCCGCATTCAAGACGGGCGACGTCCTCGTTGCCGACATGACGGACCCGGACTGGGAACCGATCATGAAGCGCGCCTCCGCGATCGTCACCAACCGTGGCGGACGCACGTGCCACGCGGCCATCATCGCCCGCGAACTGGGGATTCCGGCCGTCGTCGGCACCGGCGACGCCACGCACGCCCTGACCGACGGCCTTGAGGTGACGGTCTCCTGCGCCGACGGTGAGACAGGCGTGATCTACGAAGGTCTCCTGGACTTCAGCGTCGAGGAAACCGAGGTCACCCAGCTGCCCGAGGCCCCGGTCAAGGTCATGATGAATGTGGGTACTCCGGAGCAGGCGTTCACCTTTGCGCAGCTGCCCAACCACGGCGTTGGCCTGGCCCGGCTCGAATTCATCATCAACCGCCAGATCGGCATCCACCCCAAGGCGCTGCTGAACCTGGACGACCAGCCGGCCGATGTGGCAGCGGAGATCCGGGAACGGATTGCCGCTTACGACAGCCCGCGCGATTACTACATCAAGCGCCTGGCGGAAGGCGTGTCCACCATCGCGGCGGCCTTCGCGCCGGAGCCGGTGATTGTGCGCATGTCCGACTTCAAGTCCAATGAGTACGCCAACCTCATCGGCGGGCCGGCGTACGAGCCGCACGAAGAGAACCCGATGCTTGGCTTCCGCGGCGCCTCCCGGTACCTGGACCCATCCTTCCGGGACTGCTTCGACCTCGAGTGCGAGGCCCTGTCCTTCGTCCGGAACGAGATGGGCCTGACCAACGTCAAGCTGATGATCCCGTTTGTGCGCACCCTGGACGAGGCCCGGGGCGTGATCGAGCTGCTGGCGGAGAACGGGCTGGTCCGTGGCGAAAACGGCCTTGAGGTGATCATGATGTGCGAGATCCCGTCCAACGCGCTGCTTGCCGACGAATTCCTCGAATACTTCGACGGATTCTCGATCGGGTCCAACGACATGACCCAGCTCTCCCTGGGCCTGGACCGGGACTCGGCCACTATCGCACACAGCTTCGATGAGCGCGATCCCGCCGTCAAGAAGCTGCTGACCATGGCCATCAAGGCCTGCAAGGCGCGCGGCAAGTACGTGGGCATCTGCGGCCAGGGTCCCAGCGACCACGCGGACTTCGCCGAATGGCTGGTAGGGGAAGGCATCGATTCTGTCTCCCTGAACCCGGACACGGTGGTGGATACGTGGCTCCGGCTCGCCGGCGGCGCAGACGGTGCCACAGCCGGTGCGGAAGTTGGCGCCGGCGCGCGCTGATTCTCTGTCTCGACCTGAATGCCCGCCCGGGGTTACCCCGGGCGGGCATTCCCTTAAATCAGTACATTCCGGGGCCCGCAGTGGGTACGATGCGTCCATGACCGGTGACGCAAGTGGACCCATCGATGGTGCCCGATACGGGCATACGAATCTGATCGCGCGCGACTGGCGCAACCTCGCCGACTGGTACGTGCGTCTCTTCGGCTGCACGCCGGTTCCGCCGGTTCGCGACTACGCCGGGACTGACCTCGAGCGGGGCACGGCCGTGCCGGATGCCGCCCTCCAGGGTGTGCATCTGCGGCTGCCGGGACATGGCGATGACGGCCCCACGCTCGAGATCTACACGTTCGCCTCGACGGACGGAGCCTCGGAAGTGGGGATTGACCGGCCGGGCTTCCGCCACATCGCCTTTGCGGTAGCGGACGTGCACGCTGCCCGACGCCGCGTCCTCGATGAGGGCGGGAGCCCGGTGGGCGAGGTGGTCACCCTCACCACAGCCGACGGGCGCCGGGTCACCTGGTGCTACGTCACCGACCCCGAGGGCAACGCCGTCGAGCTGCAGAGCTGGGCGCCGCCGGCGTGAGCCGACGTGGCGGACGGCACCGCCGGTATTCTTGAGGAATGAGCGACATCGCGCACCAAACCGTCATATTGGAAAGCCAGTTCGCCCGGGAGTTTGCGGAGATGGCCATTCCTTGGCGGGCGGAGGAGGCTCCTGACCCGCAACTTCTCGTCCTCAATGAGGCCCTTGCCGACGAGCTGGGTCTTGATCCGGCTTTTCTCCGGAGCCCTGAGGGGCTGCGTCTGCTGATCGGTAACGCATTGCCCGCCGAGGCTGCTCCGGTGGCGCAGGCGTACGCCGGGCATCAGTTTGGCTGGTACTCGCCCCGGCTGGGCGACGGGCGCGCACTCCTGCTCGGCGAGATCGCGCACACTGACGGCCGGCCCCGCGACATCCACCTCAAAGGATCAGGCCGCACGCCGTTCGCACGGAACGGCGACGGCCAGGCAGTGGTGGGTCCCATGCTGCGCGAATACATCCTGAGCGAGTCGATGCACGCCTTGAACATCCCCACCACACGGTCCCTCGCGGTGGTCGGGACAGGAAACCCGGTGCAGCGTGAGACACTCCTGCCGGGGGCCGTCCTTACCCGGGTCGCCAGCAGCCACCTGCGCGTCGGCAGCTTCCAGTACGCCCGGTCCACCGACGACACGGGCCTGCTGCGCCGCCTTGCCGATCACGCACTAAGCCGCCACTACCCGTCCGCAGCGGCAGCCGGCAACCCTTACCTCGCACTGCTCCAACATGTCATTTCGGCCCAGGCGGCGCTCGTGGCGCACTGGATGCTCGCCGGGTTCGTCCACGGGGTCATGAATACCGACAACATGACCATCTCGGGCGAAACCATTGACTACGGGCCGTGCGCCTTTATGGAGGGCTTCGATCCTGGGGCCGTCTACAGTTCGATCGACGAGGCCGGACGGTACGCCTACCGCAACCAGCCGCTGGTGGCGGAGTGGAACCTTGCCCGGCTCGCGGAGTCGCTCCTGCCGCTGCTCCACGCGGACCAGGAGCTGGCGGTGGAGCTCGCGGTCGAAGCACTCGAGGCGTTCCGCAGCCAGTACAGTGCGGCCTGGTCGGCTGGCATGAAAGCCAAGCTGGGGTTGCGCGAAGGACTTGACGACGACGTGACCTCGCCGCTCGTGGACGAGCTGGTGGCACTGCTCCAGGAGTCCCGCCCTGACTACACATCGTTCTTCCGGCACCTGTCCGAAGCCGCCCGCGGCCAGGCTGAACCTGCGCGCGGCATGATGCTGGACCTGGCAGCGTTTGATGCCTGGCTGGGGCGCTGGCGTGCCTTGACGCCGGATGCCGACGCCATGGACCGTATCAACCCCCTCTACATCCCACGGAACCATCTCGTGGAGGAGGCCCTGACGGCCGCTACCAGCGGAGACACCGGCCCGCTGGAACGGCTGATGGAAGCAGTCGCTTCCCCCTACGACGAGCGCCCCGGCCTTGCGCATTACGCTGCGCCCGCGCCGGAGAGCTTCGGCCCGTACCGGACCTTCTGCGGAACCTGAACCGCGGTCCCGGCATCGCCGGTCTTAGCGCTGGCGGGGGTTGCCGCCGGTCACTGGCGTGCGGAGGCGAGGTACGGCGCCGTCCGGCTCTCTGTGGAACGGGCGACGACGGCGGGTGTCCCCGTGGCGATAATCCTGCCGCCGTTGTCGCCTCCTGCGGGGCCCATGTCGATCACCCAGTCGGCTGCAGCCACAACGTCCATGTCGTGTTCCACCACGATCACCGTGTTGCCGGCGTCAACCAGACGGTGAAGCTGTGCCATCAGGAGTTCGACGTCGGCCGGGTGCAGGCCGGTGGTGGGCTCGTCCAGCAGGTACAGCGAATGGCCGCGCTGGGCGCGCTGCAGCTCGGTGGCCAGCTTGATGCGCTGCGCCTCGCCGCCGGAGAGTTCGGTGGCGGGTTGGCCGAGCCGTAGGTAGCCGAGGCCCACCTCACGCAGGGTCTTCAGGCTGCGCGACGCGGCAGGGATGTCCGCCAGGAACTCGGCGGCGGTGTCCACACTCATGCCGAGCACGTCGGCGACGTTTTTCCCGCGGTACGTGACCTCGAGGGTTTCGGGGTTGTAGCGCGAGCCGTGGCACTCGGGGCACGGGCCGTAGCTGCCCGGCAGGAATACGAGTTCGACGGCGACGAAGCCCTCGCCCTGGCAGGTCTCGCAGCGTCCGCCCGCCACGTTGAAGGAGAAGCGGCCTGCACCGAAACCGCGGGCGCGGGCTGTCTCAGTGGCCGCGAATTCCTTGCGGACGGCGTCGAACAGCCCTGTATAGGTGGCGAGGTTGGAGCGCGGGGTGCGGCCGATCGGTTTCTGGTCCACCGTCACCAGCCGGTCCACGTGTTCCAGCCCGGCCACCGGTCCCGCATTTACGTGTGGAGACGCGCCGGCGCCGGCGTCGGCATCCGGGTCCTCGTCCGGCGGCTGCTGCGCGGTGTCGGCCTCGGGATGCAGCCTGGCGCCGACCACCCCGGCGAGGACCTGGCTGACGAGTGTCGATTTGCCGGAGCCGGAGACTCCTGTGACGGCCGTCAGGACGCCCAGCGGGAACTCTGCATCGAGCCCGCGCAGGTTGTGGCGGCTGATGTCCTGCAGCTCCAGCCAGCCGGTGGCATCGCGGCGGGCGCCGGCCTTCCCCGCGGACGCGGAGGGACCGCCGTCGTTCTTTGTGCCTGACCCGTTCGGGAACAGGAACGGCCGCGTGACGGACTCGCGGACTGTGGCGAGGCCGTCAACAGGGCCGCTGTAGAGGACCTCGCCGCCACCTTCGCCGGCCCGGGGGCCAACGTCGACGAGCCAGTCGGCGCGGCGGACCACATCCATGTTGTGCTCCACCACGAACACGGAGTTGCCGGAGGATTTGAGCTGATCCAGGACCGCGAGGAGGGGTTCGGCGTCGGCCGGGTGCAACCCGGCGGAGGGCTCATCAAGCACGTAGATCACGCCGAACAGGCCGGAGCGGAGCTGAGTGGCGATCCGGAGCCGCTGCATTTCGCCCGGCGAGAGCGTCGGGGTGGCGCGGCCCAGGGCGAGGTAGCCAAGACCCAGCTCCAACAGCACTGTGACGCGCACCAGAAGATCCCGGGTAATGGCGACCGCCACCTCGTTCCCTTCGCCGGAGGACTGCTTGCGCGAGGCGGTCCCGGCTGCAGTGAGCTCCGTGGTGGGTCGGATGATTTCGGCCAGTTCTGTCATCGACACGGCGTTGAGCATGGCGATGGTTTTCCCGGCAAAGGTCACCGCGAGGGCTTCGGGCCTCAGCCCGCTGCCGCCGCAGCGCGGGCACGGCCCGGTCTCCATAAAGCGCAGCACCTTCTCCCGCATCGTGGCGCTTTTGGAGTCCAGCAGGGTGTGCAGCACGTAACTCTTGGCGCTCCAGAACCGGCCCTTGTACGGTTTGGCCACCCGGTCACGCTCCGGTGTCACTTCCACCACGGGCTGTTCCTCAGTGAAGAGGATCCAGTCCCGTTCTTTCTTGGGCAGCTTCCGCCACGGGGTGTCCACGTCGTACCCCAGGTGGGTCAGGATGTCGCGCAGGTTCTTGCCCTGCCACGCGCCGGGCCAGGCAGCTATCGCGCCGTCCCGGATGCTGAGGGAGGTATCCGGGACCAACGAGGCTTCGCTGACAGTATGGGCAGTACCCAGACCGTGGCATTCCGGGCAGGCGCCGGCCGCGGTGTTCGGTGAGAACGCGTCCGAGTCCAGTTGGCTGGCGCCGTCCGGGTAGGTGCCGGCCCGGGAGAACAGCATACGCAGCGAGTTGGACAGCGTGGTGACGGTGCCAACGGTGGACCTCGAGCTCGGCGTGCCGCGTCGCTGTTGGAGCGCGACGGCGGGAGGCAGGCCGGTGATCTGCTCCACCTTGGGGTTGTGCCCCTGTTGGATAAGCCGGCGGGCGTAGGGTGCCACCGATTCGAAATAGCGGCGCTGCGCCTCGGCGTAAATGGTGCCGAATGCCAGGGACGACTTGCCCGAGCCGGATACGCCGGTGAACGCCACGATTGCGTCCCGGGGCACGTCCACGTCCACGTTGCGCAGGTTGTTTTCCCGGGCGCCGCGGACCTGGACGTAGCCGTCTGCGGAGTGGCCGTGGGTGAGCGGGGGCAGGGTTGTCATCGCCGTCAGTTCGGAAACATTCTGTTTGCCTTGCATCGGTCCGACTCTAGTAGCCGTCGCCGTCAACCACGAACTTCCGCCGCCTTAGACCGTGGCGACCGGCAGCGGCTCCAGCGGCACGTGGCGCACCGCGCCCTTGTCCGCCGAGAGTGCGAAGGCGGCGTAGGCGCGCAAAGCGGGAGAGACAGCCCGCTCGCGGTCGCGGGGCCGGTACCCGATGGTCGCTTCCAGCAGTGCCCGACGGCGGTCCAGCTCGTGGTCGGGCACGTCGACCGTGATGGATCGGGCGGGAATGTCGATGGAAATCGTGTCGCCGTTCTCGACCAGTGCGATGGCTCCTCCCGCGGCAGCCTCCGGGGAGATGTGGCCGATCGACAGTCCGGAAGTCCCGCCGGAGAACCGGCCGTCGGTGATGAGGGCGCACTTCGCGCCGAGTCCCAGGCCCTTCAGGAACGACGTCGGATAAAGCATTTCCTGCATGCCGGGACCGCCGCGGGGCCCTTCGTAGCGGATGACAACAACGTCGCCGGCGACGATCTGCTTGCTCAGGATCGCCTCTACCGCGTCGTCCTGCGATTCGAAGACCACGGCCGGGCCGGAGAACTTGAAGATTGATTCGTCCACGCCGGCGGTCTTCACCACGCAGCCGTCCACGGAGATGTTGCCCCGGAGCACGGCCAGGCCGCCCTCCACGGTGTGCGCGTTCTCGACGGAGCGGATGCAGCCATTGGCGTCGTCGGTGTCCAGGGTGTCCCAGCGCTCGGACTGGGAGAAGGCCGTGGCGGAGCGGACGCAGCCGGGGGCCGCGTGGAAGAGTTCGACGGCGGTGTCAGTGGCCTTGCCGCCCCGGATGTCCCAGGCGTCCAGCCACGAGCGCAGGTCCGGTCCGTGCACGGAGCGCACATCGTGGCGGAGCATCCCGCCGCGGTCCAGTTCGCCCAGGATGGCCGGGATCCCGCCTGCGCGGTGCACGTCCTCCACCAGGTAGTCGCCGTTCGGAGCAACCTTGGTCAGGCAGGGGGTGCGGCGCGAGATAGCGTCGATGTCCTCCAGGGTGAAGTCGAGTTCGGCTTCCTGGGCGGCGGCCAGCAGGTGAAGGATGGTGTTCGACGATCCGCCCATGGCAATGTCCATGGTCATGGCGTTCTCGAACGCGGCGCGGCCGGCGATGGCCCGCGGCAGCACCGACTCGTCGTCGCCGTCGTAGTACGCCTTGGTGATGTCCACGATGGCCTTGCCGGCATCCTGGTACAGCTCCTTGCGGGCGGTGTGCGTGGCCAGGGTGGTGCCGTTGCCCGGCAGCGAGAGTCCCAGGGCCTCGGTGAGGCAGTTCATCGAGTTGGCCGTGAACATGCCTGAGCAGGAACCGCAGGTGGGGCAGGACGTTTCCTCGATGCGCAGCAGATCCTCGTCCGAAACGGAGTCGTTGACGGCGTCGGCGATGGCCGAGATCAGGTTCAGGCGCTTGCGGACGGTGCCGTCAACCAGGATGGCGGTGCCGCCTTCCATGGGGCCGCCGCTGACAAACACTGTGGGGATGTTCAGGCGCATGGCGGCCATCATCATGCCGGGGGTGATCTTGTCGCAGTTGGAGATGCAGATCAGGGCATCGGCGCAGTGCGCGTTGACCATGTACTCAACAGAGTCGGCGATCAGGTCGCGCGAGGGCAGCGAGTAGAGCATGCCGCCGTGGCCCATGGCGATGCCGTCGTCCACGGCGATGGTATTGAACTCGCGCGGGATGCCACCGGCCGCGATGATGGCGTCCGAGACGATGCGGCCCACCGGCTGGAGGTGGGTGTGGCCGGGTACGAATTCGGTGAAGCTGTTGGCGACGGCGATGATCGGCTTGCCGAAATCGGATCCGTTGACGCCGGCGGCGCGGAGCAGGGCGCGTGCGCCCACCATGTTGCGGCCGTGGGTGACTGTTCGTGAGCGTAGAGGAGGCATGTAAGCAGTCAACCAGTGCTGGTGGTGAGGTGGAAGACGGTGCTGGTACTAGTAGTGGCAGTGCTAGATTCTGGGGATGAGTGATGAACGACGGCGGGAGCTGGGGCAGTTCCTGCGGGACCGGCGCGGGAACCTGGTCAGGGCTGAGCTGGGGCTGCCGCCCATTGGGCGGAGCCGCACGCAGGGGCTGCGCCGTGAGGAGGTGGCCTCCTTCGCTGCCGTCAGCGTCACCTGGTACACGTGGCTGGAACAGGGCCGGGAGATTAACGCCTCCCGCCAGGTCCTCGAGGCCATCGCGCGTGTGCTTCAACTGACAGGTGCCGAGAACTCGTATTTGCTGGCATTGGGCGGGTACGCTCCCGTTCCTCTCGCAGAGGTCGCCCCGATCGAGCAGGCGCCCGCCCATGTCCAGCGGCTGCTGGACTCCCTGGACTTCCCGGCCTTTGCCGTTGCCCCGGACTGGGGGATCGCTGGCTGGAACCGCGCCTACGCCGGACTGTATTCACGGATCGCCGCCGTTGGCCCGGCGGACAGGAACCTCCTCTGGCTCATCTTCACTGACCCGCATCTGCGCGACATGCTGCCGGACTGGGAAGAGACCTCGCGCCATTTTGTTGCCGAATTCCGCGCCGAGGCAGGTGCGCGGCTCGGCTCCGCGGCCCACACAGCGCTGATCTCCCGGCTGGCCGGGGCCAGCCCCGAGTTTGCCCAGCTCTGGGCCGACCGCGGTGTGGAGCGCTTCTCCTCCCGGCAACGGGTGTTTCTGCATCCCGAGGCGGGCAGGCTGGTCTATGAGCAGCACAGGCTGGTTCCATCGGACGCTCCCGAACTGCACCTGGTCATGTATGCCCCTGTGCCGGGCGCGTAAGCACCGCCAGGCAACGGCAGGAATCTCTGGCCTCCCCGCATACCCGTGGCGGTCGGTTCCTACCCCTTCTTGATGACCAGCTTGTCAGGGGCCCATGACTGGATCCGGCGGGGGAGGGAACCGCCCTCAGCCGTGGCCGCCTTGATTTGCGCCTGCCCGCCTCCGAGGTCCTCCCAGCGTCCGTCAATGGCCTGCCCTCGGTCGTCGGGGCTGCTGCCGTGCCATATACAGGTGCCGTCCGCCCGCAACTCGATTGCGTCCCGCCAACGGGCGGGCCGCAAGGGGTAGTCGCGGGGCCGGAACACCATAGTTGAGGGAGTATCTTCCTCGTGGCTGTGCAGCCAAATGCCAGTAATCTCCTGTGCGGGTCCAGTCACGGCCTTCACCGCCCGGCCGGTGTCATCATCACCCCATCATCCACCCGCGGGGTTGAGGCTGTCACTGTTAAGTGCTGCCCGGATGCCCTCCAGGATCACCATGGTCCGACGGTAGTCCTGGCGGAGTTGATCGACTTCCTGCCGGAGCCGGAGCAGCTCGCCGTCCGCCTGCGTCTGAGCCGGCGCCGCCAGCGCCGGAACGGGAGCAGCCGGTGCAGGCATTGCCGCGGGGGTCTGCGTGGAGGCCGCCGGATGTGGTGCGGGTGCAGCTGGAGCAGGCCCAGTCCCGGTCCCGGCCCCTGTCAGCGCGAAAGCCGGCGCGGTCAGGAAGGAAGCCCGTTCGCCCTCCAGGCAAGCGTCGATCCGCCTGGACTGGCCCTTAGTGAACATGAACATCGCTGCGTCGTCGGTGTAGTCCATGTAGTTCATGAACATGTTGCCGTCAGGTCCGTTGTTGCAGCTGATTTGCGGGAAGGCCGGGCTGTTGAACGTGGCGTCGGCCTGGTTGGGCGTGTCGTCCACCATGTCGCTGCCGCTGCAGGAGCCGCGGTCGTCGCCCCAGATGTGCCGCAGGTCCAGCCAATGGCCGATCTCGTGGGTTGCGGTCCGGCCGAGATCGAAGGGCGCCTGCGCCGTCCCTCCCTTGCCGAAGCAGAAGCTGGCGATCACAACGCCATCAGTGGTCGGCGGGCCGCCCGGAAACTGCGCGTAGCCCAGGATGACCCGGCCGATCCCGTCCCGGAGGTCGTTGCATACCCACATGTTGAGGTAATCATCGCTGGGCCAGGGGTCAGCGCCGCCGGTTGCACTGGACTTGACGTCGTCCAGCTCAGTGGTGAAAAACGGAACTGTCGAAGGGGTCCTCGTGATGCCATCGGTCGGACTGCCGTTCGGATCCTGGGACGCGAGCCGGAACTCGATATTGCAGTCGGCTACCCGGTCCGTCCAGACCGGCGGCACACCGGCCACGTCCGGGTTGTCGGCCCGGAAATCCTCGTTGAGGACGTCGATCTGGCTCTGGATCTGCGCGTCACTGACATTTTGGGCGGGATCAGCCGGGTTGAGCACCACGTGGACGACGACCGGAATGGTGAGCAGGCCGTTCCGTGCGATTCCGCGCGACTGGTCCTCGTATGCAAGGGCGCGGTTGTCGATCAGGGCCCGGCGTTCCTGGTACGTGACGCTCACGTTCAGCAGCCGGCGGTGTACTTCCATGGTCCCGCACAGTTCGCGGCTGCGCTGCTCCGGGAGGTTCAGTTGATTTGTCTCGGGCATCGCTGGTTCTCCTTTTATCTGATGGGTCGGGCAATACTGGTGTCGCTATCAAGGGCCTGCGCCACGAACATGGTGTTCATCCGCAGGATCTCCAGGGCCAGGCCGACGTCCAGTGTCTCGAGTGTGTCCCGGTCCGTGTGGACCCGGTCGTTCGCGGAGTCAGTTCCCTCGATGGTCAGGACGGCCGGAATGCCCATCTCGATGAAGGGCACATGGTCGCTGTTGAACGGGGCGAGGCTGGTCTGGACGGCCAGGGAAGTATTCGCCTGGGCGATGTCGGCCAGGGAGTCGATCATGCCCTGCGACACGGGGGCGCCCTCAAGCAGCACAGTGGCTGTGGCGGTATTGGTGCAGGCAATCATGTCCATGTTGATGACGGCGCTGATGCGGGCGCGCTCGTCCGTGTCGAGGCCGCTCACGTAATGGCGGCTGCCAAACAGGCCCTGCTCCTCGCCCCCGAAGAGGATGAGCCTTAGGCCACGCCTCGTTGACCGTCCGGCCAGCGCCCGGCCGATCGCCAGCACTCCGGCACTGCCGGACGCATTGTCGTCGGCACCCGGCGCGGCTGCCGAGGCTCCCTGGATGTTGACGGAATCCAGGTGCGCGGTGACCAGCACAACCTCCCGGCCGTCCCCGTCCCCGTCCCCGGGACGGTCGGCAACAAGGTTGCGGCTCGTCCCGCCGGGCACCGCCACAGTCTGGATCTGCGTGGCATAGCCTAGATCCGCCAGCAGGCTTTCCGCCCACGCGAGTGCACCGCGGAACTCGGCACTTCGTGAGTGCCGCGTCCGCAGGCGGGCCAGCGTGCCGACGTCGTCATCAAACGCTGCGCGCGAAACCTCGACGGCGGCAACGCCAACTGCCTCAGCCGGCGACGCCGGCCCTGGCCCCGCAGCGCGTTGGTCAAACACCACGCCGTCTGCCGGAAGAGGGCTGACGCGGTAACAGGACGCATGCGGGCCGTCGGCGGGAAGGGACGCGCCAGCATCGAAATCGACCACCAGATAGCGGCCCTTGTCCACCACAACACGGATGTCGGGATGGTCCTCCTGGAAAAGGCGGGCGGTTTGGGTGACCACATGAAGGTGCTGCTCCGGGACGAAGAGGCGGCGAGCGGAATCCGGCAATTCGCCGCGGGCGGGACTCTGCCCGGGCCGTGCGGCGGGGGAGCGCACCACGAGCACGTCGCCGAGGCGGGTCCACGTCGCGTCGGTGGCTCCGATCCGCGTCAGGAGCGCGTCCGGCGCCTCCGATGAAACGTCCAAAACAACGGTCTCCACGGGTTCGCCGCCGTTGAGGAACGATTGCACCAGCGGGACCACCTCGGCCAGCGTGTTCACCTCACCGTGGGCCTGCCCCGGACCGCGGACATGAACAGCCGCCAGCCCAAGGCGGCGGGCGGCGAGCACATGGCTGCGGTTTTCGGTGACAAACAGAACATCGCCGAAGCCGACGTCGGGACCGGCCTTCGAGGCCGCCGCCCGGAAGACCGCCTCGTCGGGTTTGAACACGCCCACCTCTGTGGACAACGTGACCCGCTCCGCCACGGGCTCGAAGAACGGCCGGATGCCAAGGTCGTCAAGCAGGCTGTAGTAACGCTGCTGGATGATGGCCACTTCCGACGGCTCGGCCGGCATGTCAAAATCCGACACGAGGCCCAGGAACGCTGACGGGTCCCCGTTGGTGCGGAACGCCGCAATCATCTCCAGCGTCTCCAGCGCACCAGGCACCAGGACGCCATCGCTTTCCAGCGTGTCGCCGAGATCGAACAGGACGAGTTTCACAACCGGCTCCCCAATTTTGGGCCCACTGCAGGAAGAGTCCCCGTCGGCCTCTCCGTCCTTATTCTCGGCTGCCATGCGTTACCGGGGCGTTACTGCTGCCAGGACGCCGGGAGTAACGGGCCAGTAACGCCACGATCCTAGACTCGACGCGGAAGGATTACCGGGCTGCGGATCTAGTGGGAGGAAGCAGGAGATGTCTGAGTCATTGCAGGGGCTTCACTATCATGCCGCCGAGGACAACACAGCGGCGCGTTCTCCAGAATCCTTTGGCCGCTCACCGGGCGGGGCAGATGATGCGCCTGCCATGACCTTCACCAGCAATGAGGGGGCGGCGAGGTACTACCTCGACCAGCTCCTCCAGCGGGACGACCGTGCCGGTATGCGGTCATTGACCGAACCCGAACGGCCGGAGCGCGTACCCAGCCTGGTGGTCGAGAGCGAGCGGGATCTGCCTGCCTTGGGAACCCACTCATTGCGGTTTTCGCAGACCTACCGGGACATCCCGATTTTCGGGGCCATGGCGCTGGTCGAACTTACGGCGGCGCGGGACCTCGTGAGCGTGAACGGGAAACTCGGCGAAGCTCCTGGAGCCAATCCCGTCGAATCCCTCAGCCGTGCCGAGGCGCTGGAGAAGGTGGCGGACTACACCGGCGCGGACATTCCGGCCGAGTCGGGTGTTGGCGCGAGACTCAATTTCTACAAAAAGGACGACGACGGCTCGTGGCACCTGGCGTGGTTTTTCCAGGAGCTCCCCGCGGAGCCGCCTGCCAACGACAACGACGCGGACACTGTTGACGAGGCACTGCTGGGCCATGGTTTCGGAAGGCGGCCTGTACCGCCCAGCTTCAACTACCTCGTGGACGCACACGACGGCGAGATCCTGTTTTGCTACAGCGCCGCGCCGACTGCACTCGCCATCCCGGCCCGGTGCACCGGGATTGATGAGAACGATGACCAGCAGGCGTTCTTTGGGGAGCTGGTCGCGCCAACGTCAACAACGTGCCGGCTGAACGACCCCCGGCGCAGGGTCCGCACGTACGACCTGCAGTTCGCGGACATCAACAACGATCCGCCGGACCCGGACTTCCCAGTGGAGGCGCCGGACAGTGATTATGGCGTCACGAACCGGGCAGCCGTTTCCGCCCACGCCAATGCCTCGCGGGTGCTGGACTTCTACAACGTGGTCCTGCAACGCCA
This sequence comes from Pseudarthrobacter sulfonivorans, assembly GCF_031454915.1. Classification (GTDB taxonomy): domain Bacteria; phylum Actinomycetota; class Actinomycetes; order Actinomycetales; family Micrococcaceae; genus Arthrobacter; species Arthrobacter sulfonivorans_C. Next base: position 164,279 of record NZ_JAVDRS010000009.1, read on the forward strand.
GGGCATCGACGACAACGGGATGGACCTCGTCTCGCTGGTCAACGTCACGGCAGCAAGCATGCAGGCCCCGCCCAGCCTACTCAACGCGTTCTGGTTCAGGCGTCGCATGTGGTACGGGCAAATCACCAAGAATGGCCGCCTCGTCAGCCTCTCGCGCTTCCTGGACGTCATCGGGCACGAGCTCACCCACGGCGTGATTGAAACGACGTCGGGCCTGGTCTATGCCACTCAGTCGGGCGCGCTCAATGAGTCCTTTGCAGACATAGCCGGGGTCATCATCAAGAACTGGTACGAGGCACCGGACCGGGCCGACGTGGCAACCTGGGATTGGGAGATTGGCCCTGGACTCAGGGCGGACGGGCGCCCGCTCCGGGACTTCGCAGATCCTTCCCGCACAGGGCACCCCAAGCACATGGACGACTTCCGCCCTCTGGCCCCCGGCGAACTGCCGGGCCGGTCCAACGATCAGGGCTGGGTCCACTTCAACAGCAACATCCACAACAAGGCAGTCCACAACCTGCTGACCATGAGCACAAACGGGGCCCGGGTGTTCAGCGTCGAAGACGTGGCAGTGCTGACGTACCTGGGCATGGCGCGGTTGACCCCGCGGGCGACCTTCCCCGCGGCACTCCAGTCAGTGGTCGACGTCGGGCAAACGTACTTCGGCGGCGACGTCCACAGGACGGAAAAGATCGCCGCAATCCGGAAGGCCTACCAGCTCGTCGGCATCACCTAAATGTGCCATGGCCACGACAATTGACCTTCACGAAGTAGGGGCCACCGCCGTCAAGGATGCCGCAGGGCATTGGCAGGTGCACATCGGCGTCTACCTGCCGGGCATTACGTTCCCGGACGGGTACCGCGTCCAGGTCCGTCTGATCCATGAGCGTGACCAGTTTGTCCGGGGCATTGAACCGAAAGTCTTTGATCTGTCCTGGCACGGCGGATCCGCACTGGACCTGTGGGACGTGGCCGTCGATCTGACCTCGGACAACAACGGAAACTTTGGCCAGGACGGCGTCTACCTTTACCGCTTCCAACTGCTCCGCGGAGCGAAGGCCGTCACGTTCTGGTTCGCCGACCCTTTCGCCCGCGCGACCGGCCGGGGCGCGTTGTCCGCGTTCACCATCGACAGCGTGGGCGCGCCGTTCAGCTGGCACGACGGCGGGTTTGTTGTTCCGGAGGTCGACGACCTGGTGGTCTACGAGCTGCACGTCGGTGAATTCAACGGCACGTTTGACGGCGTGGCCAGCCAGTTGGACTATCTCAAGGGGCTGGGCATCAACGCGGTGGAACTCATGCCGGTGACCAATGTCAAGGACGAAGTCGAATGGGGCTATACCCCGCTCTCCTACTTCGCGCCCGATGACCGCTACGGCGGTCCGGACGGCATGAGACGGCTCGTGGACGCGTGTCACAGCAACGGCATCGCCGTGATCCTCGACGCCGTGTACTCCCACGCGCATCCTGAATTCGCCTACAACCTCGTCTACGCGACGTCCGGCCGGCCGAATCCGATGATGGGGCCGTTCGGGGAGGAATTCGCCGAAGCCCCGGGCTGTGACTTTAGCCGCGGGTTCACCCGTGACTTTTTTCTGACAGCCAGCCGGTACTGGCTGGACGAATACCACGTGGACGGATTCCGCTACGACTACGTGCCTGGCATCTTCGATGGTGCCACCGGCCGCGGCTACGCCGACCTCGCCTACCGGACGTACCAGCACACCAGGCAAGCGGCACGCTACCCGCGCTTTGATGCCGGCAACGGGCGAAGCCTGGTGATCCAGTGCGCGGAGCATCTGCAGGATCCCCAGGGAATCCTGCGCACTACCTACTCAAACACATGCTGGCAGAACGGTCTGCTGGATGAGGCCGCCTCGCAGGCAGGCCAACCTGTCAGGGCTTCCTTTGCCCGCCAGCTGGACCCGGAGCTTATTGGCTACCCGGACCGTTACAGGAACCCGACAAACGGCGAAGAATTCCCGGTGGCACCATTCCAATACCTCGAGTCGCACGACCACAGCAGATTCATCACCCGGTTTGGACTCGAGGAGCTCTCCGATCCCGTCGGCCAGCCGTATGGAAATCGCCACCTCTTCTTCAAGACGCAGCCGTACGTCATCGCGCTGTACACCGCCAAAGGCGTGCCCATGCTCTGGCATGGCCAGGAATTCGCCGAGAACTGGAGCGTGACGCCCCACCGGCCGGGCGGCTACGAGCGGATCCTGTTCAGCCGCCCGCTCCATTGGGAGTACTTCTACGATTTGTCTGGAAAGGCACTGATCCGGCTGTACCGGATCATGGCTGCGCTGCGGTCCCAATACCGGGCCCTGGGCAGCAGGGGCTTCTTCCACTACGACGACGATCCGAATCACCGGAAGGATGGAATCATCGTCTTCCGCCGCGAAGCCGGGGCACACGGCGCCCTGCCCGCCGAAGCGTTCGTGGTGGTGCTCAACTTCTCGGACAACGACGTTGATGCCTGGATTCGCTGGCCGAAGGCCGGCCACTGGGAAGAACAGATTGACAAGGCCGACAATCCCAAGCCGCCACTCCAGATTCCGGCCGAGGGGCACGTGAGTCCTGTCCGGGTGCCATCCAATTACGGGGCGGTATACCGGCTCGTGCCGCAGAACTGACCACGGAACTGACGAATCCCGGACCCAGTGCTGTGGCCGGCATCATCCGGCTGCGGTCACCACTGGATGTCAGCGACAGAATTCAGGGGCTCCCGGTCCCCGCTGATTGAGGGTGCCGTAAAGGCATCCGCGGTGCGCAGGTCAGCTGCGAATTGCAGTTGGGTACGTTCCTCCAGCTCCGCCGTGCTGATCTGAAAGGCGCGGAACTCGTCGAAGTCGATCGCTTCGAACGGATTCAGGTTCTGGGTCAGCAGGAATGCATGGCTCTTGAACTCTCCCTGCTCCACGTAAGCGAGGACCTTCCAATATTCCCGCGGCAGCCGGGTCTCCCGGTACACGCGGTCATCGTCATGGAAAACCGGCCCGCCAAAGGCGCTCACCTTAAGATCCTGGACTTCGACGTCGGCAAAGACCGCATCTTCCAGCCGCCCCCACACACCCTCTTTGCTGCTCTGGTTGAAGTCATCCATCTGCGGGGTGATGTTGGTGAAGAAGAATGAGTCAATGTTGGCGCTTTTCGCTTCCGGCAAGGGCCCCCACACCAGGTCGGCGCGGCGCGCAAGGTGCCCGCGGTCAAGGCGGTTGCCGCTGTAGAGCTCGTCGCCACTCTGAAACTCGGCGGGGATCCTGGCGTCCTTGATGAATGGGATGCCATTTCGGCTGATCTTCTTGAGAGTGCCGCCGTCGATATTCCAAGCCACCCAGCGGGCGAAGCGTCTGGACTTGCTGAGCGCCAGCGAGAAGTGCGTGTAGGGAATGACCTCCGAGCCATCGAGCCGGACGGTGTCATCCTGCAACGCAGCGCCAATCGTCGGCGGAGCTATCTGTAGCCCCAGGAAATCGGGCGAGTATCCGCGGTCCCCTGCACGGGCACCGGATAGGTCAGTAGTCATTGGATATCCTCCTAACGTTTTTTGGAACATGGCACGACGTCGGCTGGCCGGTCCGCATTTGACCACCCTGACCCGGACAATAGAGGCACGCCGTTACTGGAGTGTTACCAACCGGACTCTGCCAGAAGACGCAGCCCATTGACAGCCTGCTCCGGACTGCGGAAAGTGGTTGTTACATCTGTTCCAGCACTTCAGCCCCACGCTGGATTTAGGGGTACCCATGGGCAATGGCGGCTATGGTTTTCAGTTGCGGCTGCTTCAATCGTGGCAACTTCGGCGTGACACCGACGTGGTGCATGTCGCTGTCCGGCAACAGCGGCTCATTACAGCGCTGGCCGTCAACGGCCCCCGCCCCAGAAGTTATCTCGTCGGCCTGCTGTGGCCGGACACCCCGGAGCCCAATGGGCTTGAAAGCCTTCGCGTTGCCGTGCACCTGATCTCGCGGCAAATCCCCGGCCTGCTCATAAATAGCGGAACAATGCTGTCCCTCAGCGAAATTGTGGACGTGGACCTGCACCGGCTCCGGGCCCAGATCCAGGAGCTGGGGCGGGCTGGACTCAATGGCAACGTCTCCACGTGTCTCCAGCAGCTGAGGGACTCCGACTTACTCCCGGGCTGGTACGACGATTGGGTGCTCTTTGAACAGAGCAGGCTGCAGCAGGATCGGCTCCATGCCTACCACATCATTGCCCGGGAGTCTCTGGCGCGTGGAGATTGTGAGTCTGCCTTGGAGGCTGCGGAGGCGGCATTGGACCTCGAACCGCTCTTTGAAAGTGCTGTTGGACTTCTGATCCAGGCTGAACGGCGGCGAGGCAACAATGCTCTGGCGCTTCGCGCCTTCGGACGATACGCGTCGAGACTGAAGGAGGACATGGGCCTGGTGCCGTCGGAGGGCATCCGACGCCTCATCTCGGACATTTCCTGAGAGCCACGCCAATCCGGTGGGGAAGTTCTAAACCTCGGGTGGAGGCCCCAGCCGGGCATTGAGCCATTGGCGCACAACACTCAGGACCTCCTCCGGATCAGCAGTGGAGGTACTGCGGGGATCATCGTCCGGAGCTTGGCTGTAGGTCAGTCTGGCGCGAAAGCTGGGCGTCTGGTCCGGCTCGTTCCATGTGCGGATAACCAGCGTGCCCATGGCGGGGGCCGCCTGGTCCGGCTGGACTTCGCCGGCGGTTCCCGACGGCGGGTCATCCTTTGTCATGGCAGTTCACCTTACTTTCATTCCGCGAACACCCATTTGATGGAAGCTCGCGGATGCTGACTTGATACTGCAACAAAAGAATCAGAAATCAGCCCAGCTTTGCGAAAGGTTTGCTCAAGATCGCCGGCCATGATCGTGAGTCAGCGTCTGGCCCGTGTTCGCCATGATCCGGAAAGCCGCAGGGGCCAGGGTTCAATGAGCTTTTGAGGCCAAATCCGTTGGGCTTCAGGCTCCGCGCAGCAACGCGACGGACGACGACGATAGAGCCCCCGAGGCGTCCGCTTGAACGGCTGATCGTCCGGGCATAGCATTGCCCGCACGGGCGCAGATGGGTAGTGCCGGACTGGACGGGCTGTCTCTGGTCTGCTCCTGGAGCCTACGGCACGGGCGCCGATCCGATCGAGGAGACGATCATGGGCAACACACCTGCAGATATGTCGTCAGCAAACCTGATGATCGACCTGATCATCTCCCTGGACGGGTACGCTTCGGCCGAGGGCTGGCCGGGTTGGTGGGGTCTGGAGGGCCCGGAATACCTGGCGTGGCTCGGGCAGGAGGGGGAGAAGGGCTACACCTTCCTCCTCGGGGCGAACACGTATCGGCTGATGTCCGGCATGTCACACGAGGCCTCGGCTGAGGGGTCGGGATTCTCCGAAAACGAAGGGGCCAGCCTCACCGGACTTGCGGCCGTCCCGAAGATCGTCTTCTCCTCGACTCTGAAGGCGCCCCTGACCTGGCCCAACTCGGAGCTGGTCACCGGTGATGCTGTGGAGGCCGTGAAGGAGATCAAACGGGCCAGGACCGGGCCTCTGAGCACCCTCGGCAGCCTCAGCCTCTGCCGGTCACTGCTGTCCGCCGGTCTCGTAGACAGGTTCCGGGTAGTCATCTTCCCGGTGATTACTGGCCGCACCGGCAGCGAACGGATCTACGCCGGTTATCCGGACGTCTCTCTCGAGTTGGCGGACAGCCGGACCTTCGACGGCCGGATCCAGCTGCTCGAGTACGTCCCCACTTTGCTGAACGGTCCGCCAGGCAGCAACCCTCAGTGAGCCAAGTCGCCCGCGCGTGCCGCGCTGAGCTTGCCTTCCACAGGCACCAGAGTCTCAGCTATTACTGCCGCTTGACCGTGCCTGTCGTCGCCGCCGGCGAAACGTCCGAATCGTGACACGCCTGGGAATCCTGACAAGCGGCGGGGACTGCCCCGGAATTAACGCCGTGATCCGCGGCGCCGTGCTGAAGGGAGCCATTAGCTACGGCTACGAATTCGCCGGGTTCCGCGACGGCTGGCGCGGGGTGCTGGAATGCGATTTTATTCCGCTGGACCGGCCCGCGGTGCGCGGGCTCTCCCGTCTCGGCGGGACCATCCTGGGTACATCGCGGACTAACCCAATGAACGACGGCGGCATTGAGGCAGTGCGCGAGAGCCTCCAGTTCGCGGGTGTCGACGGCCTGGTCGCCATCGGGGGGGAGGGCACCCTGGCGGCAGCGCAGGAATTTTCACACGCGGGAATCAGGGTTGTCGGCGTTCCAAAAACCATCGACAACGACCTCGATGCCACCGATGTCTCCTTTGGGTTCGACACGGCAGTCCAGACGGCGACAGAGGCCATCGACAGGCTCCGCACCACAGGAGAGTCGCATCACCGCTGCATGATCGCTGAAGTCATGGGCCGGAACGCCGGCTGGATCGCCCTCCACGCGGGGATGGCTTCCGGCGCACACGCCATCCTTATTCCGGAGCACAGGGTTTCGACGCGGCAGGTTGCCCGGTGGGTGGAGTCGGCGCACCACCGCGGACGGGCACCCCTGGTGGTTGTCGCCGAAGCATTCGTCCCCGAAGGACGGGAAGCGCCGTATTCTCCGCGCGGCCTGGACACGTTCGGCAGGCCGCGGCTGGGCGGGATCGGCCTGCTGCTTGAACATGAGCTGCAGGAGCTGACAGGGATCGAAACCAGGGCCACTGTCCTGGGGCACATCCAACGGGGCGGCGCCCCCACTGCCTTCGACAGGGTGTTGGCGACCCGGATGGGGATGAAAGCCGTTGCCTCGGCGGCGGAGGGACGGTGGGGAACCATGGTCTCCCTGCGGGGTACCAGCATTGTGAATGTCGGCTTAGGGGCGGCGCTGGGCCGGCTCAAGACCGTGCCTGAGGACCGCTACCGGGAGGCGGCGGTCCTCTTCGGCTGAGCAGGAGCGGCATCAGCCGTTGCGCGTCCCGCTGACGCAGCCGTGCGCCGGTTGTGCGCCCCGGGGAGCCGCGGGCCTGGGGCTAGGATCAATAGCATGAGCAGCTCCCCCTCAGAGTCTCAAACGGAAATCCTCTCCACCGAGGACTGCTGGAAGTACCTGCAGGCCTCGTACATCGGCCGGCTGGCGGTGATCAACGGCGCTGCCCCCGAGATCTTTCCCGTCAACTTCATGGTGGTGGGAGAAACGGTCGTCTTCCGGACAGCACCCGGTACGAAGCTTCGTGCCCTGCTGACCGGCGCGGCCGTCGCCTTCGAGACCGACGGGCTGAATGCCTACTCCACCGAAGTGTGGAGCGTTGTGGTCAAGGGACAGCCCGGGCCGTTCGAGGGTGACCCCGGGAGCCTCCGCGATGCCGGCCCTGACCGCGAACCCTGGCAGCCTGGCCTCAAAGAACATCTGGTGCAGATCAATCCTGCGGAGGTCTCCGGACGACGGTTTGCCGTGTCGCCCCGCTCGCGCTGGTGGCCGCCGCAGGATTTCTCGGCCGACTGGACCTAGCAGGCCGGCGTCACAGGGACGGTTCCAGCGGGTACCGCCTCCGATGAATCCGGCTCAGCACCAGGACAGCCAGGATGCCGACGGCGGCCGCCGCCAAGGACGCAGCTGAGAGTTCAGGCGGAGGCCACTCCAGCATAAAAAAGTCGGTAAGCAGGGGGACTGTCATCAGCAGGACGAGCCCGGCGCACATGCCACCGATGATGGCCAGTCGGAGTCCCCTGATGGGGCGGCCGACGGCGGCCAGGACACTCAGCGCCACCAAGGACAGAGTGAGCACCGCGGCTGTGCGGTTGGCACCAGCGCTGTAGCCCCCCGACAGGTGGGAGTACACCTGAACGGCGAGCACCGCCGTCGTAATGATTATCCCGGCGGGTACCGCCATAGCCAGGGACCGCCTCAGGAATCCCGGCCGGTAGCGGCGGGGGTTGCTCATGAGGGCCAAAAAGAACGCGGGGATGCCGATCGTGAGGCCATCGGTGGCGGACAGTTGCCGGGGCAGGAACGGATAACTCCACATCAGTGCCCCGAACGTCACCGAGAGGCAGACCGCGTACGTTGTTTTGCTCAGGAACAGCACCGAGACCCGCTCAATGTTGGCGATGACCTGACGGCCTTCGGCAAGCACGTCCGGAAGCCTGTCGAACCGCCCGTCCAACAGCACCAAACGGGCAACGGCCTTCGTGGCAGGCGCGGCGGTGTCCATGGCAATGCCGATGTCCGCTTCCTTCAGTGCCAGGGCGTCGTTGACACCATCACCGGTCATCGCGACGGTGTGCCCCATTCTCTGCAGCGCGAGGACCATGTCCCTTTTCTGGTCGGGCGTGACACGGCCAAACACGGAAAAGCTGCCCAGCGCCTCTTCCAGCAGATGCTGGTCCGACGGCAGGTTCCGTGCGTCGTAGCCGTCGCCGACGTCGAGCCCCACCTCACGTGCCACGGCCGTCACCGTCCTGTGGTCATCACCTGAAAGGATTTTCACGTCAACGCCCTGCTGACGGAAATAGGCCAGGGTCTGCGCCGCGTCCGGGCGTACCTTTTCCCGGAAGGTCAGGAGGGTGGCCGCAGCCAGTCCGGCCGGCAGACGCACATCATCATCCGGTCCCTCTTCAGGCAGCACATTTCGTGTGTGCGCCAGCACCAGGGTCCGCAGGCCATTGGACGCGAGGCGGCGGGCCTGACTAAGGAGTTCCTCAGTGGCCGCGCTGTTCCCCGTTTGGCCGTTCCCGGTGAACACCAACTCGGGAGCACCAAGAACCCACGTTCCCGCGGCCGCGTGGGGTGGAGCAAAACTGGCGGCGCTCCATTTCCTGGCGGAGGAGAACGGAACGATGGTGGCCGGGTCCGTGCCGCCATCGAACGCGAAAGCGGGCGCCAGGCAGCGGGCGGTGGCATTGGCGTGGGGGTCTGCCCCGAACCAGCCCAAGGCATCCCGCCATCCCCGGGGAAGCTGCCGCCCGGCGTCGTGAACGTCGTCAAAGACCACCCGGCCCTCTGTCAGCGTGCCGGTCTTGTCGATGCAGAGCACGTCCACGCGGGCCAGCCCCTCCACAGCGGCGAGCTCCTGCACCAGCACGTTGCGGCGGGCCAGCCGTGCACCGCCAACGGCGAACGCCACACTGGTCATCAGGACCAGGCCCAGCGGGATCATCGCGATGGCCGCACCCACCGCACCGACGAGTGCTTCCTCCCACGCGCCCGTACTGAAAGCGACGTCCCAGCCGCCGCTCGCCTGCATCTGGCCGTTGGTGATGATTGCCACGACAGGCAGGAATGCCCAGCTGATCCAGCGGAGGACACGGCCGATCCCGTTGCGGATTTCCGAATTAACCAGTGAGAAGCGCTTGGCTTCGGCTGTAAGCCGGCTGGCGTAGGACCCCGGGCCCACAGCGACGACTCGTGCCCGGCCCTGGCCGGCCGTCACGGAGGAGCCTGACAGGACGGTCGAGCCGCTGGACTTGCCGACGGGTTCTGATTCGCCGGTGAGGAGCGACTCGTCAACCTCCAGGCCGTCTTCATCGATGATGATGGCGTCTGCCACGACCTGGTCGCCGGCCTGCAGAATGGAGACGTCGTCCATCACCACATCGGCAACCGCAATTTCCTCCACCTGGCCGTCCCGTAGCACCCGGGCCTGCGGGGCATCCAGGACGGCGAGCTGGTCCAGAAGCCTTTTGGCGCGGTACTCCTGGATTACGCCGATGACGGCATTACTGAGCGCGGCAAAACCGAAGAGTGCGTCCTTCCATTGGCCCAGCAGGAGCAGCAGCAGGAAGCAGCCGCCGACGATGCCGTTGAACAGGGTGAGCACGTTCGACCGAAAGATCTGCCACAGGCTTCGGCTTGATTCCTCCGGCGCTCCGTTGGCAAGGCCTGCCAGCGTTCGCTCCCTCACGTCCTCGGCCGAGAGGCCCGAACCTGCGGGAGGATCAGCCCCGGACGGCGGGGGCGCCGCTGCCGTGCTCACGCGCCTCCCTACGTGGCCGGGGAGAACGCTGATCCGAGCGTGTTGCCGTCGAGGTTCATGCCGTGATCACAACTTTCAGTGCTTTGGTCTCCGCCGCGCCCGCAAAGGTGTCGTACGCATCCATGAACTGGTCGAAAGTGAAGTGGTGCGTCGCGAACTTCTCCGCCGGCAGCTTTTTCTGGGCCACGAGTTTGAGCAGCATCGGTGTGGTGTTGGCGTTCACGAGCCCCATGCTGATGTTGATGTTCTGGATCCAGAGGCTCTCCAAATGGAGTTCCACGGACTTGCCGTGGACCCCGACGTTGGCCACGTTCCCGCCCGGCCGGACGATCTCCGTGCACATGCTGAAAGTCGCCGGAATGCCCACAGCCTCGATGGCCACATCCACGCCCTGGCCGTCGGTGAGGCCCAGCACCTGCTCCTTCCAGTCGGCGTCGCCTGAGCGGACAACATGGGTGGCGCCGAATTCGCGGGACTTCTCCAGGCGGTTCCCGTCCAGGTCCACGGCGATGATGGTCGCCGCTCCATAGAGACCCGCGGTGGCGATCGCGGCCAGCCCCACCGGACCTGCACCTACTACTGCCACCGTGTCGCCGGGCTTCACCCGGCCATACTGCACGCCGATCTCGAAGCCCGTGGGGAGGATGTCAGAGAGCATGACGGCCTGCTCGTCGCTCACCCCCGCCGGCAGCAGGTGCAGGGAGTTTTCAGCGTAGGGGACGCGCACGTATTCGGCTTGTGTCCCGTCGATCAGATGGCCGAAGACCCAGCCGATGCCCGGGGCGCCCTCGTCACCCATGCAGTGTGAATAAAGGCCGACCTTGCAGTTGGCACAGTGACCGCAGGACTTGATGCAGGAGATGATGACGCGATCGCCCGGTTTGAGGCTGGTCACTGACGAACCGACCTCGGTGATAGTGCCCACGCCTTCGTGGCCCAGGATCCTTCCTTCGGTCACCGCCGGGACATCGCCCTTGAGGATGTGCAAATCCGTCCCGCAGATGGTGGTGGTGTCAACCCTGACGATGGCGTCGGATGGATTCCGGATCTCAGGATCGGGCACATCCGTCCATGACTTTTTCCCTGGGCCGCCGTAAACCAAAGCTTTCATAACCGTTCCTCGCTGTTGTTGTTCATGGGGGTCCACGGGGTGGGCCGAATGCTGCTCCACCTCAACGATGACGCCCGGCTGGCTCCGCGGTAAGGGACAAAGGTCCCTGATGTCCGACGGCGGCGCGCAAGGCCGGCAGCTGGCCCAGGTTCCGCAGGGCTTCAGGTGCGGGAGATCAGGACCGGGCCCGTGGCGTGGTGCAGGACCGCATGGGCATTCGACCCGACAGTTCCCCTCAGGAGCGTGTGGCCTTTGCTTCCCACGACCACGAGGGCGGCGCCGCGGGAGGCATTGAGGAGTGCCCGCGGAACGGAGGCGTCCTGGGCAAGGCTCTGGCCGACGGTCACGTTCGGGGCCAGATCCTTGGCGTCATGGGCCGCCGTCAGGAGGAGGCGGCGGGCCGTTTCATGGCTTCCTCCGGACCCGTTGGCCATGCCGCCATGGGGGTGAATGACATGGACGATCAGCAGGTCCGTTCCTGTTGCGCTGGCCAGGTGACTGGCAAGACGCAGCGCGCCTGGGGACCCGGAGGAGTCAACTCCTACTACGACGCGCCCCTGGGGGTGCTTATCGAACCGGATGACCGCGACGGGGCAGGGCGCTGTAGCGGCGAGTTCAAGACTGACTGATCCCACCAGAAGTCCCAGAAAGCCACCGATTCCACGGCTGCCAAGCACCAGCATGCCCACATTTTCCGCTATTCGCCGGAGCTGGCCTGCAGGCAGCCCGTACAGGAGGCTGCCCTGGACCGTGGTCCGGGGCTCCGCGGCCAGGGCCTCAGCCTTGCCCTCATCAAGGGTGGCCTGCGCCTGATGCTGCAGGCCGCTGCCAGCAACGCCTTTGACCGGTCCAAGGTCATGGGTTAGCAGCGGCCACAATGAGCAATGAACCACCTCCAGCTCACTGTCCAGAAGAACTGCGTGCCGGGCAGCCCAACGCACGGCAAGGGCTGCCTCCGGCGAACCGTCATAGCCAACGACTATTCGCTCAGGCGCTGGCATGGCTGGACCCGGGTTGACCGCCCGCATCCGCGGAGTTTTGCCCGGGAACGCCTGACAGCGCTCCGGGCAGGTCGGTACCGTGCGCGACGAGGACCGGGCACTTTGCGTGCTCGGCCACCGTGGCGCTCACCCCACCCAGCAGCAAACCTTCAAATCCTCCGCGGCCGCGGCTGCCCACCACGACTATTTGTGCAGTCCTGCTTTCTTCGACCAGTACTTTGGCGGCCGCGCCTTGGGCGGTGACTATTTCGAGATCGGATGGAGGACCGCCGTCGAACGCCTCGGCCACAGCGGCAGCGCAGACTTCCCGGGCTTGCTCCTCAGGGTTCCAGAGAACGGGCGTGAAGGTGCCGACGGCGATCTGGAACTGCCAGCACGTGACGGCCCGGATGCGGGCCTTGAACAGCGGGACTAACCCACCGGCCCAGCGCAGTGCGAGTATGGACGGAGCGCTCCCGTCCACACCCACCACGATGGCAGGCAGTTCACGGCTTTGTTCCATGGTCTTCCTCGGCGTCCTGGCCAACTACCAGCACCGGGCAATGCGCGTGCGCTGCACAGACGGCGCTCACCGAGCCCATGAGCTGGCCCAGCAGGCCGCCGTGGCCCCGCCGGCCCACAACGAGCATTTGGGCGTCCCGGCTTTCTTCCACCAGAACCTTTGCCGGCGACCCGACCGTTACAACAGCGGAGAGGTGTTCAGGGCGTTCCTGGCCAAAGGCTCTGTCGATGGCCTGCTCCATGTTTCGGCGCGCGATCGCCTCAAGCTCCGCCGCGGTATCGAGGTCCCCTCCCGGGGGCAGATGTTCCGGAAGGTAGAAATCGGAGAAGCCCAGACACGTAACCACATGCAAAGGGGCGGCCAAGGCGGAGGACAGCCTCCCGGCGAGGCGCAGCGCCGAGGGGGAGTATTCCGACCCGTCGATTCCAACAAGGATGCGTTTGCTATCACTCATGGCAGTACCATCCTCCAGGATCCGGCCGTACGCCTAGGGCCGAAGGTCACCCAAGGCACACCGTGGCCGGCCGGGCATCAGCTGACCCGGGCATCAGGCTGACCGAAGCAGCACAGCGGCTCCCGTGAACCGGTCCCGCGATAGGTCCAGCAATGCCTGGTCCGCCTTTGTCCACGGGTAGGCGACAGTGGTCGGGCGGAGGGGGATCTTCTCGGCCAGCGCCAGGAATTCCAGGCCGTCGGTTCTGGTGTTGGCCGTAACACTGCGGAGGTGGCGCTCCTGGAAAAGGTCCCTTTGATAGTCCAGGACCGGGATGTCGCTCAGGTGGATTCCGGCGATAGCGAGGGTGCCACCACGGTCCAATGCCCTGAGCGCAACAGGCACCAGCCCGCCCACAGGAGCAAAGAGGATGGCCGCGTCCAGCAGTTCAGGAGGGGCGGCTTCAGCGGCACCGGCGAACCGGGCCCCCAGTTCAAGGGCCAACTGCTGCGCCGCAGCCGATCGTGTCATGACGTAGACGCTTGCTCCCTCGTAGATCGCCATCTGCGCTGTCAGGTGGGCTGAACCGCCAAAACCGTAAATTCCCAGCCTGCCGCCCGGCGGGAGCCCGGAGCACCGGAGCGCCCGGTATCCGATGATCCCTGCACACAGCAAGGGGGCGGCTTTCTCATCGGTGAACACCTCAGGCAGGGGGTACGCATAGTCCTGGTGCGCGACCATCAACTCCGCGTAGCCGCCGTCAGTATCCCAGCCGTTGAACGTCGGGCTGAGGCAAAGATTCTCTGACCCGCGCAGGCAAAACCGGCACATGCCACACGTTCGGGCCAGCCAAGCCGCTCCCACACGCTCGCCAAGACGGAAACGGGAGCTGCCTGCTCCGAGTGCCACCACGTCGGCAACCACTTCATGGCCAGGGATCCTGCGCGCGGCACGGGGGCTAAGGTCTCCCTCGGCAAGGTGCAGATCTGTGCGGCAGACGCCACAGGCACGTACGGAGAGCAGGACCTCACCCGGCCCGGGCGACGGATCAGGCCGCTCGCCCAGCCGCAAGGGACCGGACACGATGGGACCGGGCTCCTCGACCCACCATGCCTTCATGAAGTGTCATTCCAGTCCAGCGCGGGTGGCATCATCCAAGGGACTGCCCCATGTCAGCGGGGCGGCAATCCTGAAGCGCCGTCCACTCACTTCCTCCGGCACAATCCGGAGGAAGTGATCCTTGCGGCCCGTCTCCCAGGGAAACAGCAGCTGCCCGACAGAGGCCAGGAGTTCGGGAGTCCGGGTCAGCGCGGTGGCCTGGCCTTTCACCACAACACTCCAGGCGACGCCTCCATCCGTGTTGGCAGCATCGGCTTCAAGCGCCACCATCTTGCCCACTGCGGCCGAAAGCTTGGTGCCGGCGCCGGTGCGGAAGACCAGCGTTTCGTGGTCAACCTTGTAATTGATGGGAAAGATCTCGGGGTGGTCGTGCACCCAGACGGCAAGGCGGCCCACGGAACCGCCCCGCAGCAACGCCCAGCACTCCTCAGTTGGCAGGTTGGCGGTCTCCGGTATCGATGCATCTGTGGTCATGCCCACGAGCATAGAGGCGTGGTCGGCCCGCAACACAGGGCACAAAGACCCCTAAATCCAGCCTGTGAGCATGGAGGAAAGGCGCAGCGAGGCGTAGTCTGTGTGCAACTGCTGCAGCCGGTCGGCCTGCGTGTGCGGTCAAAAAACCGCGGAAGGCGGTCCCGTGATCGAACCCACCCGGCAAACCGTGGAGGGCCAGCAGCCTCTTGCCAGCTCGCGGATGGACGAACTCCTGACCGACTTTGTTGACCGTGCCGGGGAACTGGTGAGCGCCCAACAACGGATGCAAGGCCTTTTGAATGCCGTCGTTGCACTGGCCGAAGACCTGAGCCTGGAGGCCGTCCTGCACAGGGTGGTCACTTCCGCCTGCCATCTTCTGGAAGCTGACTACGGGGCGCTTGGAGTCATCGGGAGTGACCGTGGCCTGAGCCACTTCATCACGGTGGGGATCGAGGAGGACCTCGCCCACACGATTGGCCCGCTCCCTACAGGCCACGGCGTTCTCGGCTTATTGATCCGGGATCCGAAGCCGCTGCGCCTGCATGACCTCAGCCAGCATCCGGATGCCTACGGGTTTCCGAAGCACCATCCGCCGATGAAATCGTTCCTCGGCGTACCCATCCGGGTGCGGGATGTTGTGTTCGGCAACCTTTACCTGACTCAAAAAAGGGGTGGCGGCGACTTCACGGACGAGGATGAGGAGCTCGCGGAGGCACTCGCTGCTGCCGCCGGCGTCGCCATAGAAAATGCCCGGCTCTACGATGACGCCAGGCGCAGGACAGCATGGCTTCAGGCCTGCATGGACGTTACCGGCAAGATGGGCGACGAGGAGGCGCCGGGGGACCAGGACGGGGGACTGGACATGATCGCCGCCAGGGCACTCCAGGAGTCCCGTTCCTCCCTTGCGCTCATCCTTGTTCCGGAAGGCACTTCCGGCCTGTTCCGCGTCGCGGGGGCCGCGGGAGGAACCGCCCCGGAGTGGGTCGGACGGCTTTCCCCGTTTGATTCAGGGGAGATTGACGCAGTTCTTTCCACAGGCCAGGCGGCTGTCATCGAGGATGCTTCGTCGGGCCTCGCTGCTGCCCTGTTGCCGGATGACGGCCGGCTGTTGGTGATAGACCTCAGCGCACGCGGCACCCACTACGGGCTTTTGGTCCTCGTGCGCGAACGCGTTGCCGGGACGTTCAGCAAGACGGATGTGGAGATGGGCTCAGTGTTCGGTTCGCATGTTGCCCTTGCCCTGGAACTCGCGAGAGCTCACCGGATGCGGGAACAACTAGCGGTGTTCACTGACCGGGACCGGATCGCCCGCGACCTGCATGACCTCGTGATCCAGCGTCTGTTCGCAGCAGGGCTCAGCATCCAAAGCCTCCGGCGCGTGATTACCAGCGACGCCGCCGTCAGTACCCTGCAGAATGTTACCGCCGAACTAGATGAGACCATACGGGAGCTTCGCAACACCATTTACTCCCTGAATGACTCCGCCCTGGAGAAGGAACTTCTCAGCAGCCGTGTGCTGCAGGCAGTCCGCACTGCCGCGCAGTCGCTTCGGTTTGTCCCCAGGCTTACCCTGACAGGCGCCATCGACGCGATCAGGGATGATGAAACAGCATCAAACATCCTTGCAGTAGTTACCGAGGGGCTCAGCAATGCTGTCCGCCATTCGGGAGCGGATTCCATCCGCGTATCCGTTGCCGTGGACGAAGGAACCGTGTGCGTTTCAGTCCAGGACAATGGCACGGGATTCAGCGTGCCACCGCCCGGCAACGGTCTGACGAACATGCAGCACAGGGCCAACAAGCTTGGCGGCACTTTCGAAGTCTCCAGCTCCCCGGAAACGGGAACAGTCCTGACGTGGACGGCCCCTGTGTTCTAGCTTCCACTGGTCCTAGTTCTGCTGGTCACGGTGCTGCGCCATATGGACCGCCGCTTGCGTCCGCCGCTCAAAACCCAACTTCGCCAGCAGGGACGAGACGTAGTTTTTGACAGTCTTTTCCGCAAGAAGCATGCGCTCGCCGATCTGACGATTAGTCAGACCCTCCCCAATAAACTCCAACACCCTGCGCTCCTGCCGGGTCAGCCCTGCGATCCGTGGGTCCACACGCTCTGGCTCGGCAAGCCCCTGGACGATCCGGGCCTTCAGGTCGGCATCAAACAGGGACTCTCCCTTGGCGGCACGGCGCAGGGCCCCGATCAGGTCGGAACCACCGATCTCCTTCAGAACGTACCCGGAGGCCCCGGCCAGGACTGCGCCGCGGAGTGCCTGCTCGTCGTCGTAGCTCGTGAGGATCAGGCAATTGATCGTTTCGTCGACCGAGTGCACATCGCGGCAGACCTCAATCCCCGTGCCGTCCGGCAGCCGTGCGTCAAGAATCGCCACGTCCGGACGCATCGCCGGAATCCGACGCGCCGCTTCGGCGGCGGAACCGGACATGCCGACGACCACGAAACCCTCGCTCTCCAGGAGGTCCTGCAGGCCGCGCCGCACCAACTCGTGGTCGTCCAGGATGAACACCCGGATCCCGTCGTTGGACAGTTCAACGGCGTGCTCCGGTGCTGCTGAAGCGTTCATGCCGATCCCTTCTTGCCTCCGCTGCCTACCCGCAACGGGCTGCTGTCCTGAGCCTGACTCATTCTTTAGGAACCGGGGGACCGCCACAAGGGTCCAATGACCCGAACGGGATCCTGCGGGTGACAGTGCAGCTCTCAGACGTGACCTTTGGCCCTAGTAACGAGGGCACTGCGGCCTAACTCTGGAAGGTACTCAGTGCCCGGCTGGGGGTGCGGAGCCATGAACGTTGTTGCTACGACGGGAGGACTCCCAATGAAAGCTCGTTCAATCACCATGCTTGTTTTCGGCATCCTGTTCTCGATGCTGGGTGTGGGACTGCTGTTCGGCGGCATCGCCGCGTCGTGGGTCAATGCACTCCAGAACGACGGCGGATACCTCACCTCGCCGAGGGAACGTTTCGCTGTCGATTCCTCGGCCATCGTCTCCGCCCGGGCGGACGGAATACGTGGCGACACCTACCCGGGACCTCTGCCCTTTGACGTGGGCAGCATCCGGATAGCGGCGGAGTCCGCCAACCCGGGCAAGGATGTTTTTGTCGGCATCGCGCCCAGACAGGACGTTGACCGTTACCTTTCCGGATCCAACTACTCCGAACTGCGGGAAGTCGAGTTCCGCCCGTTCCGTACCGAGTACCGGGAAGTGCAGGGGACAACCCAACTATCAGCTCCCGCAGACCAGACGTTCTGGGTGGCTTCCGCGGCGGGCAGCGGCGAACGGAACCTGGACTGGAAAATCGAAGCGGGGGACTGGTCCGTGGTGGTCATGAATGCCGATGCCAGTCCGGGAATTTCGGCGGACCTGCAGGCAGGGTTCCGGTCCGAGCTGTTCGGTCCCATAGCTGCGGGCCTGCTGGCAGCGGGAGCCATCCTGCTGATTCTCGGTGTGCCGCTCCTGATCTTCGGCGCTCAAGGGCTGGGACGCCATGCTCCGCACCCGGGCGCTGCCGTGCCAGCAGCGTCCGGCCCCGCACCCACGCCAGCCTTCCAGGGCACGGCCGCTCAGCCAGCAGGTATTACGGCTGCGGCCGAGCTGGCGCCCTATCCGGCGCGGCTTCGCGGCGACCTCGATCCGGTGCTGTCCAGATGGATGTGGCTGGTGAAGTGGTTCCTGGCCATCCCACACTTTATTGTGCTGTTCTTTCTCTGGTTCGCGTTTGTTGTGGTCACCATCATTGCCTGGTTCGCCATCCTGTTCACCGCCCGCTATCCGCGCTCCCTCTTCAACTTCAATGTGGGGGTCCTGCGCTGGAGCTGGCGGGTGTCCTTCTATGCCTATTCTGCGCTGGGAACGGACAGATATCCGCCATTTACGCTGGCCAGGACGGACTACCCCGCTGATTTCGAGGTTGACTATCCGGGGCGGCTGTCCCGTGGACTTGTGCTGGTCAAGGGCTGGCTCCTTGCCCTGCCACACCTGATTATCGTTGGCGCGCTGACCGGCTCGAGTACTGTCCGGTGGACCGACCCCGACACCCCGGGAGTCAGGTACGAGACCGGGACAGGATTTTCCTTGTTCGGTTTCCTCGTTCTGGTTGCGGCCGTGATCCTGCTGTTCAGCGGCCGGTACCAGCGCCCGTTGTTCGACCTGATCCTAGGCTTCAACCGCTGGATCTACCGGGTCATCACCTACGTGGCCCTCATGCGCGATGAATACCCGCCGTTCCGTCTCGACCAGGGTGCCCGGGATATCGGGGAACTCCGGCCCGATGCCAACAACAGCAGCACTCTGCGGGCGCCGGTCCCGCAGGATGGTGCCGTCCCGCCCGAAAGTCCTCTGCCGCCGTCGGACCCTACAGGGCGCACGTAGGTCCTTGGCTGCGACCGCCGAGCGTCCTAAGGTCGAGGCCATGAGGCCTGCATCCCTAAGGACGGCGATTCTGCAATTCCCCTTGGTGGCCGCCACACTGACGGCGGGGGCGGCCGTCATCCTCATGCTGGCGTTGGGTGCGGCTCCGGCGGCACAGTGGACAGCCAGTGCCTACGCCCTCCTGATCGCCGTCATCCGGTCGGGCGCAATGATCAAGGCGCTGATCGGCGGCCGGTGGGGTATCGACCTGCTGGCCGTGACTGCCATCGCCGCGACGGTGGCAGTTGGCGAATACGTGGCGGCCCTGATCATCGTGCTCATGCTTGCCGGGGGTGAAGCCCTGGAAGACATCGCCCAGGGACGGGCCACCCGCGAGCTGAGG
This sequence comes from Pseudarthrobacter sulfonivorans, assembly GCF_031454915.1. Lineage (GTDB taxonomy): Bacteria > Actinomycetota > Actinomycetes > Actinomycetales > Micrococcaceae > Arthrobacter > Arthrobacter sulfonivorans_C. The sequence goes on from NZ_JAVDRS010000009.1 coordinate 183,627, forward strand.
TCCCTGCTCGAGCGCACCCCGCAGACCGCCCACCGGCAGCTCAATGGCGGTCCGCCGGAAGACATCCCCGCCGATGCGGTCCGCCCGGGGGACGTCCTCCTGATCAAACCGTCGGAAGTGGTGCCAGTGGACGGAGTACTGCTGACCGGAACCGGCAGCTTTGATGAATCCATGCTGACAGGGGAAAGCCTGCCAGTGGAACACACTGAAGGCGACACACTGCTCAGCGGATCCGTTAACGGCGATAATGCCGTGAACATGACAGCGACGTCCACGGCAAAGGACTCGCAGTACAGCCAGATCGTGGCCCTCGTCCAGGAGGCAGCGTCGAGCCGGCCGCCAGTGGTCCGGCTCGCCGACAGGTACGCCGTCCCGTTCACGCTTCTGGCATTCGCCCTGGCCGGCGCGGGCTGGTACTTCAGTCAGGACCCTGGGCGGTTCGCCCAGGTCCTGGTGGTCGCCACTCCTTGTCCGCTGCTCATTGCAGCCCCGGTGGCGTTTCTTGCCGGCACCAGCCGGGCGGCGCGTTCCGGCATCATCATCAAAAACGGGGGCACCCTCGAACAGCTTGCCCGCGTGCAGACGGCCGTGTTCGACAAAACAGGTACGCTCACCCACGGCCGGCCAACACTGCATGGCATCAGGTTGCCGAAAGCGGAAGCCTGGCCGATCAGCGAGGACCGGCTGCTGCAGCTCGCCGCGTCTGCAGAGCAGTATTCCTCCCATGTGCTTGCATCATCAGTGATTGCCGCCGCGAGGCAACGCGGCCTCGAACTCTTGCCCGGGAGCGACGCGAATGAACACGCAACACAGGGAGTCACCGCTACGTGCGGGGACCACCGGGTAGTGGTGGGTAAACCCGGCTTTGTCCGGTCTGTCACCACTGGTTTTGAGGAGGCCGACCTTGCCGGCGGACAGCTGGCGGTCTATGTGGGTGTTGACGGGCGTTTTGTGGGAGCGCTGGTCATGAGCGACCCCCTGCGGGCAAATGCAGTAGGCACGTTGACCGGCCTGAGGCGGCTGGGCGTACGGGAAACCCTCCTGCTGACCGGCGACGCCCGGCCCACGGCAGAACAGATAGCCAGCCAGGCCGGGATCAGCCATGTCCGGGCAGGTTGCCTGCCCGGCGACAAAGTTTCCATCGTGGCAGGACTGCGGAAGCGCCCGGTCATGATGGTGGGCGATGGCGTTAACGACGCACCGGTTCTGGCCGCCGCCGACGTAGGCGTGGCCATGGGCGCCAAGGGATCAACTGCGGCGAGTGAATCGGCGGACGTCGTCATCATGCTCGACGATCTATCCAAGGCCGTGCTCGCCGTCGAAATCGGCCAGCGGACCATGCGGATCGCCTTGGCGAGCATCTGGACGGGCATCCTGCTCAGCGTCGGACTCATGATTGCGGCAGTCTTCGGCTACATTCCCGCTGTTGCGGGAGCGCTCCTTCAGGAGTTGGTGGACCTGGCCACCATCCTCAACGCGCTTCGTGCCCTCCGAGGTGGCAGGAAAAGAAGTACGACGCCGGTGGGAGGCATGCCAGTCAGCGTCGCCGGAGTCAGGTGAGAGCCGCCGTCGTAGGCTGCTCTCTGCCTGCCCGGACGTCAGTGCTGCCCGGCGTCCAGCGGCGGCCACCAGTGCGACGCGGGATTGATCACGAAGCGCCGGCCGGTGACCTCGGTGGGCGTTACCCGCACCAGATGATCCTTGCTTCCGGTCTCCCACGGTGAGAGTCCTGCATCTGCGGCCTCCTGGAAATCCTCCTGCGAGTCCACAACTGAAACGCTGCCCTTGACGATGACGCTCCACGCAATGGTGCCGTAGGTGTTGAGGCCGTCGGCTTCCAACACAATGGGACTGCCGCCCAGCAGGGCGTCCAGTTTGGTTCCGGGCCCGGTTCGGAATATCACCGTGCCGTTATCGGGGACGTAGTTTACGGGGAAGATTTCCGGCCCACCCCCGGTGGTGACAGCCGCCCGGCCGACCGAAGCTGATCGGAGGTACTTCCAGCAGTCATGAACGTTGAGGACTTCCGTCTGGGATCCCGAAGTGTCGCTTTGCATGTTCGCAGGCTACTACGTCTGGTGCTATACGTGGTGGATTGGTGTTATCACCGTGGGGCACGGGAGATGCGTTAGGACTGCATGTGCTGTGGAACCGAGCAGCAGCCGTTTGAAACCGCCCCTGCCTCGGCTTCCAACCACCAGCAATTGGGCACCAGCTGCGGCTTTGACCAGCGCCGCAGCCGGTTCCTTCTCGGTATCCAGGATCTTGTGCACCACCAGGTCCGGGTAATCCTCGCGGAGGCCGGAGATTGTTTCGGAAAGCACCACCTGTTCCTCGTCCTCAATTCGCTGGGACAGCGTCCCGGTGAGGGCTCCACTGTCGACCCATTTGTCCGGTTCCCAAATGGCATAAACCACCGTCAGCTCCTGGCCCTCCCGGTCTGCCTCGGCGGCAGCGAACGCAACGGCCTGCGTGGCCTCTTCAGAGCCGTCCACGCCCACCACCACGCCCTGCCCGCCTTCAGCCTCCGTGATTCCAATGACCGCGACCGGACACTTCGCTGCAGCGGCGACCTGTAGGGCCCGGTCCCTCAACGAGCCACCCAAATGCGGAGCCCCGGACCCCACTACCAGCATCGATACCTGGGTGGAGTACTTTCGCAGCGAGCCCGCGATTCCTCCCTCCAGGACTTTGGTGGTGACCTCAACCGGAAGCGTGCCCCTCACCCGCCCGGCAGCGGTTTCCACCAATTGTTCACCCTTCTCCAGCAGCTCTCCGGTCCACGGGATCGGTTCGGCCAGCCATCGGTCATCAACAACGTACAAAATGCTCAGCGGAAGGCCGGCCTTAGCCGCCCGGCTGGCAGCCCACTGCACGGCTGCCTGGCTTTGCGGCGAGTCGTTGGTGGCGACGGCGATCGGTTTAGACGTTCTCACGGCTGGTCTTCCTTCTACTTTTGTCGGGGCTGTGGACAACTAAGACGGGGCAGTGCGCATGGGCAACACAGGCTGAGCTGACGGACCCCAGGAGAAGGCCACCGAATCCACCATGGCCACGCCTGCCAACAACGATCATGTCCGCATGGCGGCTGGCGTCGATGAGGGATTCCCGGGGGTGGCCCCGTACCACGCGCGGGATGACGTTGGGCGGCACTTCGTCGCCGAAGGCCTGTTTCAGGGCTTCGTTGAGGACCATCATGACGCGTTCCTCGAAGCGGTCGATGCCCATTGACACATACGCGGCGTAGACCTGCGGTTCATCCCAGTAGGCGGTGGCCAGCACCTTGGCCCCGGCGGGGGCTGCCAGCCGCTGGGCCTGGCGGAGAGCTTCCACTGACGCCTCCGAGCCGTCCACGCCCACCACGAACCTGGCGCCCTCCAAATCCTCCATGGCCCTTCCCTTCGGTACACGGTTGCTGCCTCCAGCGTGCTGCCTCAGGCACCCGACCTGTAGGGCCGAAAGTCACCTAGAAACTCGAGAAACTGCCCGAGCCGGAAAAGCTTCCGCCGCTGCTCCCGTAACCTGTGGTGGCGCCGCCGCCCCTGGCGGAGCTGACGCTGCCGACGCCGGTGTTCAGGCCGGAGTTGAAGGCAGGAACCGAAAAGAAGTAGTAGGACGGGTAGACCGTTCCGAGGATGCTGGGTTCATAAGTCCGCCGGTGGCGGCTGTCTGTGCCGTCCTGCGCGTTCTCCATCTCCCTGCGCATGAGCTGTGCTTCGCGATCGGTCTTGGCAAAGCCCTCGACCACTGTTTCTGCGTGGTTCTTCAATAGAACTGACAGGTGGCTCCGGGCGTCGCGCAACCGGTCCAAGGCACCTTCCGGTGTGATCGTCCCGTCTGAGAGTTCCGTGGTCCAGCACTCGATGTCGCGCAGGCTTTCATCGCGGAAGGACCTGAGTGCCGCGGCGGTAGCCGAGGCACTTTGCCCTTGGCGCTTGCTGAGCAGCTGCTCCACAGCCGCCAGGTCGCTGCGGAAGGGCGCCAACTGCCGGTCCCAGGCTGTGGGCCAGGTGGTGAACTTGTTGAGCAACGCGTTGGTGTCGGCAATGACGTCGTCCAGGGCATCCAGTTCCGCCGCCGCATCTGCGTATTCCCGCACCAGCTTGAGGTTTGATCTGCGGCCCAAAGCCTTCGGATTCAGGGCATGGACCCGGTTCGAGAGCTCGGTTGCGGCGTTGTACCGGTTGAGGAAATTACGGTGTTTTTCCAGGACACTGCTTCCGTAGGAAGGAGACCCGGGGATGGTGCCGGCATTGAGTTCAGTGACGTCCAGGTCTGTGCTCACACTGGCGTAGCTCCGGTCTCCCCGTGCCAGCTCCTTCCGGCTTGCCGCCCTCGTCAGGGCACCCACCGTCAGCCATGCTCCGATGCCCAGGCCGGCCAAGGCGCCGGTCACCCAGGCCGTGATCACGAAGGCGGCCGACTGGTACCAGGGCTGGTTGATCAGTTCGGCACCGCGGCGGACTCCGGCGATGGTCCCGTCCGTCCATTGGGCGTCCCGCAGGAGGTCCTTTGCGGCATCCTGGATGTTGTCCCGTTGTTCCAGCGAGACCTTGCGGTCCTCGCCCATGTACGTGCCAACATGCCGGCCCACAGGATCGAGCGCGAAGATGAAGAGTCCGTCGGCCCACTTTTGCCCGTCGGGACTGATCCAGTCCGGGTGTTCCGCGCGGGCGAACCTGAGCACTTCTTCGTTCAGGTTCTCGGCCGCGCTCCCGTTGTGGGTGTACACCGCCACCTTCGTGGGCTCGTGAAATTGGATGCCGGCGATGGCCGGGACGAGGGTGTTGTAGTCGAGGACTCCCGCCCGGTCTTCAATGACGACGTCCGTGGGAGTCACGGCGAGCGCAGGAACGGCGCCGCCAAGCAGCACGGCAAACACGATCAGCAGCAGCCTGAACGCCTTGAGCATGGTGATTCACCTTTCCGAAGCGGCGTGCGTTCGCGACTACCTGGTCGTTTCCACGGGAATGACCTCGATGCGTGCTGCCTGACCGTCCGCCGGACCAATCACCAATAGAACGCTCCCGGCGGCAACACCGGCGAGCGCAGCGACCACCCGCTCCACCAGTTCAGGATCCGACGGGGGGACGACGCCGGCCGGTAGCGGTGTGCCGCCGGCATCGACTCTCTTCCACACAGCGACTTTGGCGCCGGTCGCGGCGGTGATGGCCCTGGACAGCGGCGCGGGGTCGGAGGCCGTCACCATGGTGACGTGATCAATGGTTCGCGCAGTGGCCGGGGAGGCCGCTGCCAGGAGCGCGTGCTCGCGCCGCCACAGGCCAAAGTGGTAGGCGGCAACGAGCCCGGCCGCTACCAGGAGACCGAGTTGCGCTCGGATCCGGTCCAGGAGGCTGCCCCCGCTTACCTCGCCCAGGAGGAACTCGAAGAACCGATAGCCAATGATGAGGAGGGCGATCAGCGCCACCACGGCGCTGATGCCGAAGAACGCTACGAGGTAAACTCGCCTGCCTGGCGGAATGGTGTCCGCGGTGTGCGGTTGCCTCGTAGGCCTCCACGCCCGCCACCAGACCGGACCGCCCACCACGAGGGAACTGATCCCTCCCAGCAGGAGGGTTCGTGTGCCGCTGCCCGCGAGGGGTGAAACCGCCATGGCAAGCGAAGCATTGATGACTACCCCGACGCCGGACGCGGCCGCTGCCAAGGCAAGCCCCGATGTCACCAGCCGGCTCGCACGCCGGGTGGCAACAGACCGATGGGCCCCGCTGACGCGGTGATAGCGCCACACCAAAGCACCCACAGCAGCGGCGGCGATGGCTGGGCCCAGTGGGGCCAGCAGTTCGTTAATCGGTTCACCCTGGTCGAATGCCGCTCTGAGGAGTACAAAAACCACGACGCCGGCCCCGCCGAGTGCGGTGATGCCCGCCGCGAAGATCCCCACACCAATCAACGCCACGTCCACCAGGGCGGTGTCCAGTTTTCGCCCGCCGCCCCTATGCCAGTGCCACCACCACACGAGACTTCCGCCAACGGCCCAAACCAGCGCCCGGAGCACGGACTGCCACCAGGCGTCCCCGCCCGGCGTCAGGCTGATGTACCCCCGGATCGCGACGTCCAACAACCCGCCCACGGCCGCGATGGCGGCAACAGCGCCCACCACCAGCCCGAAGACCGAACCGATGACCGCCGGGAGATCGTCAAGAGTGAGGGGGTGTTTGGCAGGGTGCCGCCACATCCAGCGATGCCAGAGGAAGATGCCGCCCCAGACCAGCCCGTTCGACAAGGGCGAATGCCACTGAGGTTCCGTCTGGCCGATGAAGGACGCCGCCATCCCCAGGATGGCCGTCGCAGAGGTGATGAGGGAAACCGCATAGACGGCTGACAAGTACAGGCCCCAGCCAACGGAGCTGCGCTCCGCGCCGTCGTCGAGCCTTTTCCAGACAACCCACCACAGGAGCGCGGCGAGCGGGCCGCCGATCAGCGTGAAGGCAAGGGAGCGGGCAACACCGGCCACATCGGTGGATGCCAGCAGAGCGCCAGTACTGAACAGGCGCTCCAGGAGGCCACTGAGCCCCGCTGCTGCGATCACCACCAGTGTGAACAACAGAACGTACAGGATCAGGCGCCGGAGGGTGAGTTGGGCGGAACCTGCCGTGGGAATTGTTGTCCGGATGTCAGAACTCATGGCCTCCCTGCCGATCGGGTGCACGACTGGAGCTGGTACGGCGCCTGGTCGACGAGCCATTTGCCGGTTGTCTTCACCAGGGAGAAACGATCCTCCATTTCGTACTCGGACGGTCCGAACGGGCCGCCCGAACCTGAATTGACCACCGAGACCTTCACGAGGGCTGTGTTGTCACGCTCTGTGGTGGAGACTAAAACCACGCGTGTGGGCAGCGGCCCGCTGTCACGGAAGCCGCTGCACAAGGACCTGGCCGCCTCCGTGAGGTAGGAATTGGCTGTGGCCGTATCACCGGCGATCACCGCGGTGCTGTACCGCTGCACCACTCCCTGGGGTGTCGCTGCGTCCAGCGGCTGAGGGTCCCCGCGCGTAAAAACGACGGCCAGTGCGACGACTACCAACACCGCAATGGCGGCCAGGATGGCGATGAGAATACGGTCGGGCTTTCCCTTCGCAGCGTTCATGCCGTCAGTATGGCGTACCGGCAGCTCTTTTGTATGTGTCTTCCGGCCCGCAACCGGCCAGCTCACAGAATGTGGATCAGGCCAGGGCCCTTGAGGAAGGGCCCTGGCCTGAGGGGTGTTCCCGCCGCCTGGTGGGCAGGATCAGAGCACGCCTAGAAGTTGAAGCTGTCGACGTTCTCTGCGGTGAACACTGTCGGGTCACCGAGCAGCACGGTCTTGTCAGCACCGATGGTGTATTCGCCAAGTGTTCCGGCCTTGAACTTCTCGCCTTCGGCTCCGGTGATTTGCCCCGAGGCGAGGGCGGCGCCGGCATAAGCTGCCAGGTAACCAAGCTTCTCGACGTCCCACAGGGCGAAGGCCTTCATGGTGCCGTTCTTGACGAACTCCTTGAGCTGGCTGGGGAAGCCAAGGCCCGTCAGCGCCACCTTGCCCTTGTATTCAGACCCTGCCAGGTACTGGGCTGCCGCTGCTACGCCCACAGTGGTGGGGGAGATGATGCCCTTCAGGTTCGGGTGCTGCTGCAGGAGGGCCTGCACTTCCTGCTGGGACTTCTGGGCGTTGTCATCCCCGTAAACCGTCGCAACGAGCTTCAGCTTGGCGTATTCGGGCTTCGCAAGCTCCTTCTTCATCAGTTCGATCCAGGCGTTCTGGTTGGTGGCATTCGCCGTGGCAGAGAGAACTGCGATGTCCCCGCCGTCCGGCCCGACTGCCTCCGAGATGAGTTTGACCTGCGTCGAGGCGATGCCTTCCGCCGTGGCCTGGTTGACGTATAGGTCCCTGCACTCGGGATCGGTGTCGGAGTCGAAAGTCACTACCTTGGCGCCGGCGGTCCGCGCCTCATCGAGGGCCGAACAGATAGCCTTCGGGTCATTGGCTGACGTGACAATCACATCACTGCCCTGCTGGGTCAAGGTGTTGATGTAGCTCACCTGGCTTGACGCGCTGGCTTCGGACGGGCCAACTTCGGAGAACGTGCCCTTGAATTCCTCCACGGCGGTCTTGCCGCCGCGGTCGGTCACGGTGAAGTACGAGTTGTTCAGCTGCTTGGGCAGGAAGGCGACCTTGAGACCTTCCTTGAGCGGCGCATTCGCATCTGCTGAAGCAGTAGCAGCGCTGCTTCCGCCGTCGCCGGAACCGGAGTTGACTGTGGTGCCGCCACAGGCCGTCAAGGCCAGGGCGAGGCCGGTTGCGATGGCCAGGTAGGCCGGTGCGCCCCGGCGGGTTCCTTTGCTGCTGAATTTCATGGCTGGTGCCTTTCCTTGTGAACGTCGTTGTTGCAGGGTGTGCTGAAATACGGCTAGGTGGTGTGTGGTTTCCTGCGGAGAGTGCGGCCCCACACAATGGCGTTGGGTGCCACGACGGCTGCAATCAGGAGTCCGCCGGTCAACATGGAGAGCGTGTCCTCCGGGACGCTGGCGAGCTGCAGGGCATTGCGGAGGATGGCAAGCAGCGCGACGCCTGCGATGACGCCGGGCAGGTTGCCTTTGCCGCCGAAGATCGACACGCCGCCGAGCAGCACGGCGGCGATGACGGACAGCTCCAGCCCGGTCGCGTTATCTCCCCGGGCGCTGCCGTACCGCAGCGTCCACCAGATCCCGACGAGTGCGGCGATGGCCCCGGAGGCAACGAAAAGCCAGAACTTGGTGCGTGCCACCGTGATGCCGGCGAAGCGTGCGGCGTCCTCGCTGTAGCCGATGGCGAACAGGGAGCGGCCGAAGCCCGTGAAGTGCAGGACAACGCCGAAGACCAGCGCGAGGAGGAGGACCGGGATGATCCAGACCGGAATGCCGGTTGCCCCGATTTTTGCCTGGAGTGCCGTGGTGATGGCCCGCGGGAAGCTGGTTACGGCCTGGTCTCCCAGGACCACAAAGGCCAGTCCCCGGTACAGTGCCAGCGTTCCGATGGTTACGGCGAGCGAAGGCAATCCCACGACGGACACCAGAAAACCGTTGACGGCGCCGGAGACCGCTCCGAGTAAGAGGCAGAGCGGGATGATGGTCTCCAGCGGAAGGCCGCTGCTCCATAACGCACCGAACAGGCAGCTGATGAAGCCTGCGATGCTGGCCACCGAGAGGTCGATTTCGCCGGTGAGGATGATCAGCGTCATCGGCAGCGCCAGCAACAGGATGGGAATCATGTCAATCAGCAGGAACCCGGTATTGCGGGGGGAGGCGAAGCCTTCCACTGTCAACGAAGCCACCAGGATGCTGACCAGGACCGCGGCAATGATTGCTGTGTCCCAGCCCCGCAGGAACCCTAAACGCGGAGGTGTGGGCGGGGCGGCCGTCGGCCGTGCTGTTTCAGCCAGCATGGGTATCGTGTCCTCTCAGCCGGCGCTCGGTGCGGACGGCAAGGTAGCGGTCAAGGGCAATGGAGGCCAGGATCAGCGCACCGATCATGGCGCGCTGCCAGAACGGGGATACGCCCAGAACCGGCAGGGCGGAGGTAATGGTGGTCAACAGGACTGCGCCGATGGCTGCCCCGTAAACAGTGCCGACACCGCCGGCGATTGCGACGCCCCCCACGACGGCGGCGGCGACGACGTTCAGTTCCAGCCCTTGGCCCGCGGTGGCATCAAGGTTGCCGTATTTGGCGGCGTAAATGACGCCCGCGAGGCCCGCCAGCGCGCCCGAGATGGCGAATGCAATAAACACCTTCCGTCCGACGCCGATTCCGTAGAGCCGCGCGGCGAGCACATCCGAACCGACCGCATAGAATTCGCGTCCTGAGCGCATGTTCCTTAGATAGAGCCCGAATAGGATAACGACAATAAGCGCGATGAGGGCAAGGTACGGGAGCCCGATGAGTGCACCGCTGCCCAGGTCAAGAAATGCCTGGGGCAGGTTGGATGGGCTGATCTGCTGGCCCTGCGCCCAGGCAAAATCAACACCCCGGAAGATATAGAGGGTGCCGAGGGTAACCACCAGGGACGGAACCTTCGCCACGGCGATCAGTGCCCCGTTCACGGCGCCCAGGAGCGTGCCGATGCCCACACCGATCACCAGCATTGCGATGACGGGCAGATCGGGCAGTGCGATGAAGATCTTTCCTGTCGCAAACGCCGTGAGGCCAAGTACGGATCCGACGGAGAGGTCGACGTTCTTGGTAATGATGACCACCGCCTGGCCCACGGCGAGGATCACGAGGATGGAAGAGTTGAGCAGCAGGTCCTTGGTGCTCTGCGCACCGAGGAAGCGGGGGTTCACCGCAACCGTCACGGCAACAAGCGCTGCCAGGGCGAGGAACACACTAAATTCCCGGGAACGTGTTAATGTTCCCAGCCAGGCCAGGGACGGCTGGGGGCGGAGGGCTACTGTGGTCACGCGTGGGTCTCCTTGTCGGCGGAATCGACTCCGGTGGCGGCTGTCATCACCGTTTCCTCGGTGGCTTCACTGCGGCTGAGTTCGGCGGTGATGCGGCCTTCGTGCATGACCAGTACACGGTCCGACATGCCGAGGATTTCCGGGAGTTCGGACGAGATCATAAGGACCGCCAGTCCGGTCCCTGCCAGTTCGGAAATGAGCCTGTGGACCTCGGACTTGGTGCCGACATCGATGCCTCGTGTCGGTTCATCGATGATGAGGATCTTCGGACCGGTGGCAAGCCACTTTCCCAGGACCACTTTTTGCTGGTTGCCGCCGGAGAGTGTTGAGATGGGTGACTCGGGGGAGCCAGCCTTGATCTGCAGCTTTTTCGCCCACTCGTTGGTGGTGCTGGCCTCGGACTTGCTGCTCAGCAGCCCGAAGCGGCTCAGGCGCTTGCGCAGCGTGAGCGTCAGGTTGCGGCTGACGTTCAGTTCCATCACCAGGCCCTGCTTGCGTCTGTCCTCGGGAACGAAGCCGATGCCAGCGGCCATGGAAGCCTTGGGGGAGAGTGCCTTGAGGGGGTGGTTATGCACGATGACTGCACCGGTGTCATATTTGTCGATGCCGAAGATGGCGCGGGCCACTTCGGAACGTCCGGCGCCCACCAGGCCGCTGAGGCCGACAATCTCCCCGGACCTGACGGTGAAAGAGACGTCGTGGAAGACGCCCCTGCGGCTCAGGTTCCGGACTTCAAGTGTCACGTCGCCGATTTCTGCGTCCTGCTTCGGGAAGAGGGAAGCAACGTCCCTTCCAACCATTTGGCGGATCACCTGGTCCACGGTGAGTTCAGAAGCGGCAGCGGTGGCCACGTGGGCGCCGTCCCGCATGACCGTGATCCAGTCAGCCAGTGCGAAAACCTCTTCAAAGCGATGGGAGATGAAGAGGACGGCTGCTCCCCGCGCCTGCAGCGTCCGGGTGACAGTGAACAGCCGCTGCACCTCGACACCGCTGAGGGCTGCGGTGGGCTCATCCATAATCAGGATCCGGGCATCCAGGGAGATCGCTTTGGCGATCTCCACAACCTGTTGGTCGGCGATGGAAAGGCCCTGGGCGATACGGTCGGGATCGATCTTCACCCCCAGCTGGCTGAAAAGTTCCAGGGCCTGTTGACGCATGGCCTTGCGGTCGATCCGCCTGAAGGAGCCAAGAGGCTGGCGGCCCATGAAGATGTTCTCCGCGACGGTCAGGTCCGGAAACATCGTGGGCTCCTGGTAAATGACTGCGATACCTGCCTCCCGGGCGTGGAGCGGGTCGCGGAACGATATCTCTTCGCCGTTCAGGATGACCTCGCCGCGGTCCTGCTGGTGCAGGCCGGCCAGGGTTTTCACCATGGTCGACTTTCCGGCGCCGTTTTCCCCCACGAGGGCCGTGACCTCGCCGCGATAGAGACTCAGGTTTGCTCCTTGGAGGGCCTTGACCGCTCCGAAGGACTTGTGGATACCCCGCAGTTCCAGGACTGGAACGGGAGGTACGATTTCAGCCGCGTCGCTGCGGAGGTCGACGTCATGCATGCCGGTCCCGTCCATGCGGTTACTCCTTTGTAATGAAACGATTCATTTTCAACCTATCCAAAAGGTAGGGCACGTTTCGGGAAGTGTCAACTGTCACATCCGCGGATGAATTCTGCCGTCCGCGGCTGCCGGCGGTGCGGACTGCTGTTCCGGTCCGGACGACGCTATTCTGCAGTGGGTCGTTTGCGTTGCTGTTTGGTTGCCGAGCGCTGTTGTTTTGCGGCGAGGTGCCGGCGTTTGGACCCGCGGGTGGGTCTGGTTGCCCTCCGGCCAGGAGCATCGGGAGCGAGAGCTGCTGCCACGAGGCCGGCGAGCTTCGCCAGGGCGATCTCCCGATTGCGCAGCTGGGAGCGTTGTTCGGAGGCAGTCACGGTGATCACTCCGGCAGTGAGACGTGCGTCGAGGCGCGTGAGCAGCCTCAGCCGCTGGACGTCCGAAAGCGCCGCAGAGCCGGCCACGTTCCAGGAGAGCTCAGCACGGCTGTCCGTCGTGTTGACGTGTTGACCGCCGGGTCCCGAGGAGCGCGAAAAGCGCCAGCCGAGTTCGGACGACGGAATCGTCAGCGCGGGCGATACCTCCAGGTCCATGGAACCAGCGTTGCACAGTATGGGCGCGATCAGAGCCTCCCCTACGGTGCCGCCCCACCGGACTACCATCGTCTCGGGTGAACCCATGGAGCCGAGTCGACCTGGAGAGAAGGAATTATGCCGATGTGGTTGCAGGCTCTGATGTGGGGGACGGTTGCCGGCGGGGCTCTGGTTCTGGGGTCCGGGATCGCCTGGCTGTGGAAAATCCCGCCAAAGTGGGTGTCCACCGTGATGGCGTTTGGGGCCGGCGTCCTGATCTCGGCCCTGGCCTTCGAATTGGTCGATGAAGCTGTCGAGGGCGGCGGACTGCTCCCCACCGTGATTGGATTTCTGGCCGGCGCGCTGATCTTTGTCGGCTCCAATGTCCTGCTTGCCCGCGCCGGGGCAAAGCACCGGAAGCGGTCAGGGGAGAAGCAGCCCTCAGAGAAGGAAGCGCCGGGCAGCGGCACGGCCATAGCAATCGGTGCCTTGATCGACGGGATCCCTGAATCGGTGGTTCTTGGACTTGGAATCCTGGCGTCCGGGACGGTCAGCCCGGCCATGCTCGCCGCCGTCTTCATTTCAAATGTCCCCGAGGGGTTGTCCAGCACCGCGGGGATGAAGAAGGCGGGCCGGGGTCCGGCTTATGTATTCGGGACGTGGACCGGAATCGCCGTCTTCTGCGGGCTCGCCTCACTGCTCGGCTATGCAGCTTTGGAGAATGCGCCGGCTGAACTGATCGCGTTCATCACGGCCGTGGCCGCGGGAGGAATCCTGGCCATGCTCGCGGACACCATGATCCCGGAGGCCTTCGAAGAACACCATAACTTGACCGGGTTTACTGCGTCGGTTGGCTTCCTGACCGCTTTTACCATCCACCGCGTGGGCGGTTGAAATCAACAAAGCGCACACTGGTGTCATGGACGATGATGCTGACGACGTTACGACTCAACGCTCGACGGTGGATGATTGGACGCGGGCACTGGCGGAATCCACCGGCTCGCCGGGTGGTGGCGCCGGGACCGGAGTGATGCTGGCCATCGCCGCATCCCTGACGTCGATGGTTGCCGGTTACACCGAAACTGACCATCACCGACGCTCCGAGCTTGCCAACATCCATGCGCGGGCGCATTCGCTTCGGGAGGCCGCGCTTCGGCTGGCCGACGAGGACGCCTCGGCATCCCAGGCGTTCGGCGCGGCGTTTCGGCTCGAGCCGGGACCGGAACGCGACGATGCCATCCATCAGGCATCCGTCAATGCAGCCAAATCATCCGCAGTGCTCGGCGACCGGGCTATCGATGCCATAGCAGACCTGGGCTGGCTGGCCGCCAACGGCAATCCGGCACTGGTTGCTGACGTTGTTGTAGCGTTCGGTGCCCTCAGGGCAGCCGTCTCAGGTGCGCGAACCAATGTGAGTTTCGATCTCGCCGCGCTCACCAAGGCGGGCGGAGCGCTTGAGCAGGTCCGCGAGCAGCATCCGGTGCTGTGGGCCACGGTGGAGCGGCTCACGGCCGCGCTGGATCAGATCGACGGGCTTACTGCCGGGATAGACCACCGCGCCGCCCCAACCGACAACGTTTAAGCCGGGACGCTAAGCAGTTGCAGGAAGTGCCTCGCGGCTGCGGCCATGTCCACGGACTCGTCGTAGAGCCAGGCAAGCTGCACCCCCTCGATCAGTGACGCCGTCTGGCGGGCAAGAATTGCAGGGTCGAGGTGCGGCGCCACCCGGCCGGCACCGATTTCCCGCTCAAACTCGGACCGCAGTGAGGCGATGATTTCCTGGTCCCGGCGCAGGATGAATGCATGGGCCGGGTGATCGGGGCGCACGGCTTCGGCCCGCAGGGTGGCATCCAGTTGGATCACACCGCGGATGCCGGCGTTGTGGCGCATGACCTCGGGCACCGTTTCCAGGAGGCCCTTCTCCTGGAGCAGCGTGCGGCGCCATGGTCCTTCACGTTCTTCGCGGTGGACCAGCACGGCTTCCAGCAGGGCATCCTTGCCCCCGAAGTGGTGCAGCAGGGCGGTGTGGCTGGTCCCGATTTCTTCCGCGATCTGGCGGATCGACAGGTGCTGGAACCCCTTTTCGGCAAAAACCGCGAAGGCCGCATCAACCAGCTCGGCGCGCTTGCGCTCACCGTTGGCGTACGGCGCCCGCCGGCCGGTGCGCGCCGGTGGCCGCGTCACTTCTGTCATGCCTGTGCCCTCCCGGGGACTGGTGCTGTGATGGCCAGCCTACCAATGTTCCTTTCCAGGTCGGTAAAGATTTCTGCATGAAACTATTCCAACCTGGTAAATGTTTGCCTTAGGGTAGGAACCAGCCGCAGGGCAGGCGCCTCCCACAAGCGGGAGCGGCCGCGCCGGCCCCACCGCGGGGAACAGCAAAACCAGCACAACGAGCAGGAAGGGAAGGCCCGTGACCGCGTCGTCGTTCCGTGATTACCTCTTTGCCCCCGACCACCCGCGGGTGGCGGAGATCCGCGGCCTGAACGCGCGCGAGTACGCTGAGGCCGCCACCAGGGATTCCTTTGCCGGGCCCATGATCGAGGGCTGGCAGACGCTGTATCCGCAGCCGTTCACAGGTATCACGGACGACGGCGTCCTCCGCCCCGGGCTGTATCCGCTGGCTCCGGCGCGGGCGGGGGAGGAAGCGCCCGCCGCGGACATGGTGGCCGCGGCCCGCAGGCTACTGGATGCCGTCACCTTTGAACAGGCCTCCCGGCTGAGATATGCCGTCGATGCTCCGGAATGGCAGAGCTGGGCGAACCCGGAGTTCATGCAGCACGATACGGGACTCCGCCTCGACGAACTGGACGCCCCGGTGCGCGATGCCGTGTTCGCCGTTGTGGAAGCGTCACTGAGTCCCGCCGGCTTTGAGCTGGTCCGGAACCTCATGCGGATCAACGGCTTCCTCGGTGAACTGGTGGAGCTGCCGCTGCTGATGAACGAGTTCAGCTACAACTTTGCGCTCTATGGGGAACCGTCCGAGACGAAGCCGTGGGGGTGGCAGCTGTTCGGCCCCCACGCCGCGCTCAACTGCCTGGTGGCCGGAACCCAGCTGGTGATCTCGCCGGTGTTTATGGGCGCCGAGCCTGATGTCATCGACGCCGGGCCGTACCAGGGTATGGCGGTATTCAAGGAGCGCATCGCCCTGGCGCGGCAGCTGATGGCTGCGTTGCCTTCAGGGTTGCGCTCGGAAGCCACCGTGTATGAATCGATGGTGGATCCTGCAATGCCCGAAGGCCGTCTGCACGCGGGCGACGAGCGGCACCTTGGCGGATGCTTCCAGGACAACCGGGTCATCCCGTACGAGGGCATCCCGGTGGAGGGCATGCCGCCCGAAGCCCGGGCAATCCTGGACGCGGTGGTGGACGACTTCATCGCCTACCTGCCCGACGGTCCGCGGGCTGCCCGTCGCCGCGAGATCACCGAGCACTACGACGAGAGCTTCTTCAGCTGGATTGGCGGCTGGGAGGGGGAAGAAGCCTTCTATTTCAGGCTGCAGAGCCCGGTGGTGATCCTGGAACTGGACCACCACACAGGCGTATTCCTCAGCAACGACGAGCCCGCCCCGTTCCACATGCACACCGTGGTGCGGACACCCAATGGCAACGACTACGGCCGTGAACTGGTGAAGCAGTACCCATCCCGGTAGACGGCAACGCGGGGTCACTTCCGGCCCAATAAATGCACTTTATTGGGCCGGAAGTGACCCCGCGTTGGTTTAAGAACAGATGGCCCGGACTTCCTTTCGGAGGTCCGGGCCATTGGTTTGCCTTGGGTCTTGGGGGAGGAGCTAGGAGATTTCCAGTGCGGTCCGCCGCTGCGGAGGAGGACCAACCACGGTTAGGTCCATTTCCGCCTGAGCCCGGCCGAAGCCTTCCATGTCCATGTAGGGCGCCCCGCCCTCGGTGTACATGTAGTCCTCGGTGGGCTTGTTGAAGTACTCAAAGAAGCCGTTGAAGACCGACGGCGTCAGGAAACCCACCATCTGGGTGTTGTGGGAATCGAAAGCGAACGAGTGGATGGTGCCGGCCGGGGCGTGCACGAAATCCCCCTTGGTCAGCAGCATCTCGCGGCCGTTCGCATACAGCCACATACGCCCTTCGGTGACAAGGAAGTTCTCGGTGTGCTCCGAGTGGAAGTGCAGCGGGATATACGGGGACTTGGCACCCTTGGTGTGCACAGCGAAGTAGTTGGATCCCGTGTTCGCCGGCCGTGAGAGGTAGGTGAAGATCGTCTGGTAGCTGGCCAGGCGTTCGCCTTCGTGGGCGCTGAGGAAGTAGGGGCTCTGCGTGGGCGGCAGGCCGGCGTCGTGCTTGAAGGTGGGCGTGACGCGCTCCACGTCCGGGAACGTGATACCGAACTCGGCGCCAACCTCTGCCTGTTCCTGGAGGCTGGCCTTGTGGCCGGCCCGCACAGGCGGAACGTGGGAATCGATCGGGGTGCCCACCCGCTCGTAGTAGGCCTCGGCGCCACCGGGGGTCATCCAGTTCAGGAAGCGGGTGTAGTGGCTGGCCATCCGGTAGGCGTGCGGCGTGTTGGGCGGGATGACCACAGAGTCTCCGGGGGTGAGGATTCGGCTCTCGCCGGGCAGCCACACGTGCAGGATGCCGTCAAAGACATAGAGGGTCTTGTGCTCCACCTTGTGGCTGACGAAGGGTGACTCCGCCCCCATGCCGCCTGAGATGTACGCGGCGCTGAAGATCCCGCCGGTGTCGGCGGCGCGGGCGATCACGGTCACCAGTTGCCCGTTGATCTCGTAGCGGGCACCTTCTCCCGAGGCCATGTAGTAGGGCACTGCCTCGCCAGGCAAGGCGTTAGACACCGGCAACTGCTGGTTCATTTCCTCAACGCTGAGGGACATCGGTTCCTTCTTTCCTGTTTCGCCCAGTTGGGTTCCGGAAAAGCATGACCGAAATTCGTCACAGACAGGAGTCAAGATTTCATTGATTGAAAACTATCTGGCAAGGCATAACGACTCCAGGCGCACCACTGTAAAAACTGCCTCAAGGAATTTCTGTGCATCTGCATCCACATCCGATGCTGCGCCGGTAGTAGGGGTGTAAGCAAAGATGCCCGCCAGGCGGGCCGATGAAGGAGAAGAACATGCGCAAGAGCATTTTCACAGCAGGAGCAGGCGCAGCGGCAATTGCGGCAGCAATCGCCCTCGCCGGCCCCGCCCAGGCTGCCGAGGGGGACGCCCAGCTTTCAGTACTGCACGGCGTGCCCGGGCTGACAGTCGATGTCTGGGTTAACGGCGACCGCACGCTGGATGATTTCGCCCCCGGCAGCCTGGCAGGCCCGCTGGCGCTGCCACCGGGCGCCTACGAACTCGCCATCACGGCCTCGGATGCCGCCGACGCGTCGGCCCCCGTCATCGGGCCCGTCAGCGTGACCCTGGCCGCGGACGGCAATTACACCGCCGTCGCCAACCTCGACGCAGCAGGCAATCCCACGGCCAACCTCTTTACCAATGATGTCTCCCAAATCGAGGCGGGCAAGGGCAAATTGACCGTCCGGCACACTTCCGCGGCACCCGCCGTGGATGTGCTCGCCGGTGGCGCCGCCGTGGTGTCCAACCTGGCCAACCCCAGCGAGCAGACCCTGACCCTGGACCCCGGAACCATCTCGGCTGCAGTGGCTGCCACCGGCACCACGGCCCCCGTCATCGGCCCGGCCGACGTAACCGTCGCAGAAGGTACGCACACCATTGTCTACGCCTGGGGCAGCGTTGCGGACAAGAACCTGCAGCTGGCCGTGCAGACCATCGAGGGCCTGCACTCGGCTCCGGGCTCGGTACCGGGAGCCCGTGACGGCTCATCAAATGACGGATCGTCCGCCAGTGGCATCTCGGGCAGTGTTTCGGCCGGACAGGTTGTTGTCACGGTCGGATTCGCCGCTACTGCCCTCATCCTGCTCCTGGGCGGCATCGGCATGGCCCGCACCATCGCCGAACTGCGGAAATCGTAATACCAACACGCCAAACAGCGAGGCGGGTCCAGCAGGAAGAAGCCCGGCCGCCGGCAACCAGCCGGCGGCCGGGCTACCCCTCATCAACCAAAGCAGCAGGTGCTTGTTGCGGGAAGGCCGGTCATGAAGCAAAGCACGACGACGGCAGGCGAGTCCCGCCGTCGTGCGTCCGTTCGCTGGCGGGTCGCGTTTGCAGCCGCGGCGGCACTGCTGCTTCCCGCATGCGGCCCCACAACCCCGTCCGTGCCGGAGGCAGCTTCCACGGCGGCCACGGCCGGAAGCGCTGCGGGCGGGAATCCCTCCCCAGGAACCACTGCGCCGCCAGAAGCTCCGGCACCGACGACCCAAACACCTGCAGAAATCCCGGTGCGGCCAGCAACACCGCAAGCCGCGGCGCGTGCGGCGCCGGTTCCGACCTCGCTCACCGTGGCCGGAACGTCCATCAACATGGCCGTTGTGCCCGTGGGTGTGGCAGCCGGCGCCGCCATGGAAATACCGGAGGCCTTCGACCGGGCCGGCTGGTACCGGTTCGGCCCGGCCCCCGGAGCCGCCGCAGGCACCGCCGTCATCGCCGGGCACATCGACACCACGTCGGACCGGGCGCCCTTTTCCCAGCTGAAGTCGCTGGCTGCGGGGACGGCCCTGCAGGTGGGCAGGCAGGATGCGCCTGCTTTGACCTATCGTGTGGTCTCCGTGGAACTCATGGCCAAGGACAGTTTTGACGGTGATTCGCTGTTCCGCCGCACCGGCCCGCACGAACTCAAGGTGGTCACCTGCGGCGGCCGGTGGCTGGACGAACGAATGGACTACAGCGACAATGTGATTGTCACCGCGGTCCTTGAGTGAGCGGTGATCCAGCCGTGGTTCTCGTCACCGATGCCGGGAAGGAATCCAGTTTGGCACTCCCTGACCAGGCGTCCTCCGGGTGGGACGATGGGCTCACATCCTCCTTCATGGCGGGCGACGAACGTGCCCTGGCAGCGGCCTACCGTGAGTTCGCTCCGCTGGTGCACACGCTGGCCCTGCGTTCCCTGCGGGACCGATCCGCAGCTGACGACGTCACGCAGGAAGTCTTCATCCGGGTCTGGCGTTCCCGGAGCACCTTCAACCCCCAAGTGGCACGGCTCCCCGCCTGGATCGTGGGCATTACCCGGAACGTCATCTCCGACGCCCAGTCCGCCTCAAGCAGGGAAATCCGGAAAGTCCTCGCAGTCGCCGGAGTCCGGGGACCGGACGAGGCGGATCCCGGACTGGAAACCGCCGAGGTCCTGGCCGACAGGCTGCTCCTGGACGGCGAGCTGGACAGGCTCGGCGAACCCCAGGGGTCCATCATGAAGCTCGCCTTCTTCGAAGACCTGACGCATGAGCAGATCTCCCGGAAACTTGAACTTCCCCTTGGTACGGTCAAGAGCCACATCCGCCGCAGCTTGTCCCACCTGAGAAACAGATTGGAGGTAGACCATGCCGCATCTTGATCCGGAACGGTTGAGCCTCCTCGCGCTGTACGACGACGGGCTGGACGAGGAGGGCCGGGAGCATCTTCGCAGCTGCAGTGCGTGCACGGCGGACTACGCGGCCCTGCGCCGCGCAGTGGACGCCATGAAAACCACACCGGACGCCAACAGCCTTGAGGCCCCCGGCCCGCAGGTGTGGGCCGGCATTCACCGGGAGCTGGGCCTGTCCCAGGCCGTGCAGGAAGACCCGTTGTCTTCGGTCCGGCGAGCTGCGCCGGTACCCGAAGTCGCACCAGCGCCCGCAGAGGCGCGGCTTCCCCAACCCGCCCGCCAGCCCGAGCCGACGCAGCCGCGGGAACAGCTGCAGACCGCCGGACACAGCCGGCGGACGGCTGCGTGGTGGCAGCGCCCCGGAACCTGGCTGGCCGCTGCGGCGGCAACACTGCTGGTGGCCGGAGCTGCGGTGTGGAGCCTGAACCGGGCCCCCCAACCGCTGGCCCAAGCGGAACTGACCCCGCTCGCCCAGCACTCCGCCACAGGTTCCGCGAAGGTGATCAGGGCCGCGGACGGCTCCCGCACGCTTGAAGTGAAACTCAGCAAGGACGAGGCCCAGGGTTACCAGGAGGTCTGGCTGATCGCCCCGGACCTCTCACGGCTGGTCAGCCTGGGCGTCATGAATTCGGACTCTGGCACCTTCGAGCTGCCCGCCGGCCTGGAACTTGCCGATTTCCCCATCGTGGACGTCTCCGACGAGCCCGTGGATGGAAATCCCGGGCACTCAAGCGTCAGCATCGTCCGCGGCACGCTCAATTCCTGAGTCGCTCCGCCGCATCGTTACTCCATGCTTCGGACCGTGAAGCCACGTTGCTTTGGGCGTCGGCGCATTTCAGCCTCGTTTGTAAGGGGTCAGGGCATCCTGCCTGCCGGGCACCAGCACATGGCCGGTCAGTTTGCCCGTTCCGGAACCGACAAGTTTGCCGGCGTGGATTACTGCCCGTCGCCGCTGGGCAATCCAGTCCTTGACCAGGCGCTCGCCTGGGTGGACTGCGAGCTTCATGAAGAGAACGACGGCGGCGACCACACCATTGTGGTGGGAGCGGTCCGCGCCCTCGGCGCCCGGGAGGGCGCAAAACCGCTGCTGTTCTTCAAGGACGGTATATGACGTCGGTGACTTGACCGGCTACATCTGCTGGCTTCGCGTCCGGGATCCCCAGATTGGCCGTCCACTCTCCAACATATGGAGCGAGTCATGGCAGTCCGCCGTCGGCACGCACTCCAACGACACCCTCAGTGAGGACTTTCCGAGCTTTCTGGGAATTACGGACAGGGGGTCGCCAGAGTCAGCCTCGCGATGTTGAATGCTGAAGTCCAGGACTGTCGTGCACAAAATCCTACGGGCAAGGGCCGGTCCCGGAGGACCTCGGCGAGAATCCACACCCGCGAGTAACCCTGCAAGCGCTCGGCTTGAAATCTGACAGGAACCTGAACATCCATGAACGTTCCCTCTTGCTCTGCCGGACTCGCCACTAATGGCTCGGGAAAGTGCTGGCCTCGTAGGTGATATCTAAGGGTCAAGGCCAGGAAATCCGGGTTCACGAGGGCGTCACCGGGCCTCGCGTTGGCCCCCATTACCGCAGCGAACTGCTGCGGTGCCCACAGGTGCCCGTCGGCAGCCCTTGCGCTAATTTGGCTTGGGAGTGTGGCGGCCAAAAGACAAACGAGTCCCGCCGCCACTGCCACCCGCGCTCGCCCCAAGGCGGCGAGCCTGACCACCAACGCCGCAGCGGGAATGACCATCGCCGGAAGAGTCCAAAACACGTACCGGGGCGTGTACACCGGTGTGACCAGCTCCGAAGCGCACCATAAGAGGACCGGAGGAAGAACCCACCAACTGGCAAAGAGCGCAATATCCGTCCGGGACCTGACTGTCCCGGCGGCCAACCAGCGATAGGTAGCAAAAGCAATCAGTGCGGCCAGCGCCACAGGCAAGTACCACACCGCCTTACTCTGCCCTACGAGATCCTGAACCGCCGCCGGCATTGTCACGGACGTCAGCCAAGAGACTTGCTTCACCTGACCTAAGACGAACAGTGCCGCCACAGCGGTGGGGAGCGCCCCGCATGCTGCCACAACAGCCATCCTTCTGTCTCTGCGGGCCACGGCGTAGATGAAGTGAATTCCGCTGGCCATTCCCGCGAAAAGGTGAGTTGCTGGCAAGAAGATCATGAGTGCCAGATATATGGCAGTAGTCCTTCGAACGTAGCGATCGCAAAGTGCGACAAATGCCCACGTTGCCAAAGTCGCGACGGCCAGGGACCACGAATATGGCCGGACCTCTTGGGAGAACCTCACCCATGAATAGGCTGTGATCATCAACAGGGCTGCAATCCACGCGGTTCTTGCGCCGAACAAGTATCGGCTGAGACCTGCGGTTGCGGCGACGCCAACCGCACCGCCAACGGCCGACGGCACCCTCAGCCACCACAAGGAGTCTGAGACGCCCATCCAAAAGTGCATAAAGGTGTAATACGGCGCAAAATTCAGGTCCTGGTGGCTTAGCAGGCGGAACAAGCCGGACCATGGCAGATTGGCCGCCCACCACGTCGCGGCCTCGTCAAAACCGATGCCGGGGGTGCCGATTCCGATCATCGCAGAGGCAAATGCGCACACTGCAATGATTGTCAGCTGGCGCCTGGCGCTAACGCCCCGAACTCGAAAGAAATTCGTCGAACGCCGGTTTGCAAGGGAAAGCATAGTCGGAGACCTCTCCTGGTGAGGACCAGTCGAGAACCTGACAAGTCGGAGTCCCGATGGTGGTTGCTAGCCAGTTGATCAAGCCGGGTGCGGTGAGCGAAACCGGGCTGGCTCCCGGTGAGTGGGAAGCCGAACCACCTTCATTCCGGCCTTCCATACGCTCTGTATGTTAGGTCGAGCCTTGGTTCGCCAACCAGAACGCCAGCGGAACTCTGTGGGTATCCGCAGCTCTACTGTGGATCCACGCTGACTCAACTGGCCGCCGGGATTCCTTCGGGTCTGAGTCGCTGCGCGTAGGAACGGCGGTCTACGAAGTGGCGCGGTCCGCCGGGGTCCGGTGGCAATCCATCCTGCTCCGGCACGTCCTACCCAACGCGGTGGCCCCTGTTCGGGCAACCCTCGGCCCTGGAATTCGGGATGGCCGTCCTCTCCATTTTGTCCGTGAGCTTCCTGGGTTTCGGAGCCTCGCCGCACACCACGGAGTGGGGATGCCTGGGCAGGTGGGCGTGACTACCTTGTCGCCACCTGGTGGCTGGGACCATTCATTCCAAGCCCGTGTCCAGCACCATCCGGCGGGCGCCTTGCTCGATGGATAGTGCCACCGACTCTTCGACCAGTTTCCAAACAATACCGGAGCGCCGCGCTTCCGGAAGGACGGCGACGAGGCGGAGTTCCGTTGTCTCGCTCCGTCGCTTGGCGGGCACGCGGAGACCCCAACGGCGGGAGGCTTGCGGTGCCCCCTAGGGCTCCGGTGTCCACGTTCTCTGCGACGAGAAGACGCCCTCCCGGGCGGGGGGCAGCCGCGTCGAGCAGCAGGGCGCGACGCTCGAGGATCGGCTGCGATTGGCAGGACAGGTGGTGCCCGCAGCCCGTTTACTCGGCCGGCTAATTTTGGGACTGAAGGGTTAAGGCGCAGGTCAACACCACGTGGAGGAACCGGATCGTTACTTCATGCTTCGGACCGTGAAGCCGCGTTGCTTTGCGCGTCGGTGCATTTCACCCGCGGTTGTACGGGGTCAGGGCGGGTGGTTGGTTTGAATCACCGGCTTTGAAAGGAAAGAACATGACGGAACATTTTGATCTCACCCCCCAGCGTCTGCGTCACGTCCTGGGCCACTTTGCCTCCGGGCTGACAGTGATCACAGCGGCAACACACAACGGCCCGGCGGGCTTCACATGCCAGTCCTTCTCCTCCCTCTCCCTGGACCCGGCCCTGGTCACCTTCAACCCGGCCCGCAGCTCCAGCACGTGGCCGTTGCTGCGTCAGGCCGGACGCTTCACAGTGAACATCCTGCCCGCCGGGCACCAGCACCTGGCCGGCCAGTTTTCCCGTTCCGGTACCGACAAGTTTGCCGGCGTGGATTACTGCTCCTCGCCGCTGGGGAATCCAGTGCTGGACCAGGCGCTCGCCTGGGTGGACTGCGAGCTTCATGAAGAGTACGACGGCGGCGACCACACCATTGTGGTGGGAGCGGTCCGCGCCCTCGGCGCCCGGGAGGGCGCAGAGCCGCTGCTGTTCTTCAAGGGCGGCTACTTCGACGGCGTTCCGTCCCCTGCCAAATTGCTGGAGAGCATCGCATGACGGCAGTCGAGTCTGGCCCCCGCAGGCGCCGGCGGCGCCCCGTCCGGAGGGGGCCGGACACCGTGCCGGAAGGGGACGTTAACGGCGGTCCTGAATATCCCGCCCAGGACTGGTCCGGGATCGAAGTGGACACCACCGTTGAAGTCACCCCCGCGGAGGGACTGCCGTATGTCGCTCGGGTAGATGCCAAAACGCCTGACTCGGGGTTCGTCTGGGTGGTCAGCCTGAAAGGTTCCGGCCGCCAGTTGGTCGGCAGCCGCGACGGCGTCAGCCTCACTCTCTATTCCTGAAGGACGTACTTGCCGTGATCGGGACACTCACCCACAGGATCCAGATGATATGCGGCGACGAGCTCTCAATGCTCCGCCGCCGGATGTACGCCCTCGGATGGCAGGACTTCCACGAAGGTGCTGTTGATGTGGCCGCCACAGCCATGGCCCGCAAGCCCTCCTGCGTGAACCAGGGCGTCAGCGTGGATGTGGTGTGCTTCGCCCTCGGCCCGTCAGCGGAGGCTGCCGCGTTTATGATTTCGGTCGCCATGCATGTCCATCCCCAACGCAGTCCCGGTGCCGTGTATTGGGAAGAAGCCGATGCCTGGGCTCAGGCGGTCGCCGGCCACGGGTGGTTCAGCGTGGAGCCGCGTGGCAGTAGGGAAAATGCATCGGGCCGGGTCTTCCACTATGCGCTGATCGGTGAAGCACGCACGCCCAGCTCACCCAGGAGACGGGGTTGGCAGAAGTTGCATCTCCCTGACCTGCACCGGCGGTCCTGCAACCCGGGCCCGAGTATTGACTCGTTCTGAAGCCGTGGGAGCATAAAAGTGTCGGGACAGCCCCGCTCCACGGCGGGCCGGGAACCGGCAGGCAGAAGGTTGTCCGATGTCTGGGCACGGCGCAGTCGGATCGTCGGTCAGGGCTGCCGCCATTGCCGTCGCGGCTGCAGCCGGCATGGTGCTGGGCGGATGCACCTACGAAACAGAGTTCGACTTCCGGGAGCCCGCAGCGCCGACGTCGGCGCTGCCGTCGGCAGCCGTACCCTCTGATCGTCACCAATCTCTCAAGTTCCCCGGCCTCGAGCCAAAGGCACAGCTTAAGCACGACAGCCAGGAGCTGATCAACGCCGGTGCCTCTGCGGTCCTGCTCGAACTGCGCGTGGGTGCGGAGGCCTGGACCTATGCCGCCGGCGCACGTAAGCCCGGGGGAGAAGCTGCCCGGGCCACGGACCCCATCCCTGCCGGTGACATCACCCAGTCCCTCGTGGCCGTCTCCGTCCTCAAGCTCGCGGACGAGGGCAGGCTGTCCCTTGACGAACCCGCCAGCTCCTACCTTCCGGAACTGCCTAACCTGTTCCCCCATGAGGAGCCCTACACCGTGCGGGACCTGCTCCGCCACACGTCAGGCATGCCCGACTACTACACCGCCCTGCTGAACTCGCCCGAACTGCAGCAGGCCCTCGCCACCCGGCGGGGCCCTGAGGACAAACTCGCCTTGGCAGCTGCTCTTCCCTGGCAGCGTTACCCCGCCCAATGGGCCAGCTACTCGAATTCCAACTACATCGCCCTCGGCCTGATCGTCGAACGTCTCCGCGGGAAGCCTCTCTCGGACGTCCTGCGAGCCGAGATCTGGCAGCCCCTCAACCTCACTGGCACCAGGCTGACGGACGATGGACCGGTACCTGACGACATGGTCCATGGGTATACGCTCATCGACGCTGAACCCGCCGACGCCGCATTTGCCGCCCTGCACGTCGGTGCCGCGGACACCGGCCTCGTCTCGACTGTGGGTGACCTCAACACCTTCTTCGGTGCCCTGCTGGATGGGCGGCTGGTGACGCGCGATCTGGTAGCGGAAATGCAGGGCCCCATCCACGCCAAGTTTGGGCTTGGCCTTTACAAATGGAAGGACTCCTGCACGAACGGCTTCTACGTTGGCTATGCCGGCGACATCCCGGGATATGGAAGCGTCGCTATGGCCAGCGCCGACGGGAGCCGGCGGATCGCCCTGGCGGTTGCCTACGCACCAGCGCCGTTGGTCTATGGCACGAATATACTGGACGGTCGCCTGACGGGAATCGCGGAAGGCGCCCTCAATGCGAGCTGCCGCTTTGGCAGCGGTGTCACGTTCGGGGAAGAGGCAGCCGGCCCGCACGAATAGGTGGCCGGAGGCTGCGGTTAGGTGTGCCTCAGATGAGGCCGAGTTCAGTGAACGCGTCAACCAGTCCTTCCCGGTGCGGCGGCGCTGCCGTGCGGTCGGCCAGGGCGAGGAGTTCCGGCGAGGAGCCCTCGATGGCAATGCCCACACCCGCGAACGCGATCATTTCGAGGTCGTTCTGGCCGTCGCCGATCGCAACGGTGTCCTCGCGTTCGATGCCGAAGTGGGCTATGACGGCCGCGACGCCGTCGGCCTTGCTGATGCCGCGCTGGTACAACTCGCCCGCGTGCCGCCCTTCATTGGCAATTGAATTGGCGACGACGGCGATGTCCGGACCGATTTCTTCCGCGATTTGCTCCATGGGTACCGGAGCCTCGAAGACAGAGACTTTGGCGAACGCGGCCGCCGCCCGGTTGGGCGTGACACGCACGGATCCGAGGATCGCCGAGGCGCCCTTCGGCTGGCCCTCCGGCGCGCGCCGGAAGTGCTCCTCGATGATGGCGCGGAGCCGTGCCTCGGCGTGCGGGGCCACATGCAGTGAATCCTGGGCTTCGAGAATGTAGACGGCATCGTGGGCGTCGAGTACGGCTACGGTTCTGGCCGCGAGGTCGGCGGGGAACCGGCGGTCCAGCAGGACTTCCCCATCCACCTCTACATAAGCTCCGGCACTTGCCACAAGGCCGTCAAAGCCGGCTCCGAGGATGGTCTCCGGCAGCATGGACACCGGGCGTCCAGTGCACAGCAGGACCTTGTGTCCGGCCGCCCGCGCGGTGCGGACCGCCTGCACATGGCCCTCAGGAACAATCCCGTAGTCCGCGTAGGTTCCGTCCACATCCAGGAAGACGGCTCGGATGGTTGCTGTGGGGGTGCTTGGTGTGGAGCTCATGATCCGGGATTCTACAGGGGCGACGAGGATGCCCTGCAGATCGGGTTTGGGTTATGCCGCCGGCTGGCGCCGGATTTGAGGCCACCTGAGTGGCGTTCCGGCTGGAAGCCTGACCTGCCAGCTACGATGATGTGGCTGCCGGTCCCCAACCCGGCCGCAAGGCTCAAGAGCAAGGAACGCTGATATGGCACAGACATACTTCGACGTGGTTGTTCGCTACCAGGTGAAACCCGAAGAAACGGAAACCGTTCTCCGCCTCCTGGGCGAGATGGCCGCAGCCACCCGCACGGAGGAGGCAAATCTGTCCTATGAGTACTTTCAGGGCGTCGAGGACCCCACCCATATCGTGATCCTGGAGCGGTACGCGGATGCCGCTGGCTTTGCGGCCCACCGTGAATATGAGCATGTCCGCAGCATCGGCGCAGAGCAGATCATCCCGCGCCTGGCACGCCGCACCATTCAGACCTTCGAAGCCACGGCGGATGCTTAGTTCCGTCCGCTAAAGACTGGGGTCCGGCCACGCGCAGTAGCGGCCGGCCGGTCCGCCTGTTTGGGCTGGGGTGTTATTGCCTCAGCCCGTAATTCAGCAGCGCGATGCCGGACGGGTAGGAGCGGCATTCCCGGAGTTCCAGCTTCCGCCATTGGCTGATCCTGCCGATGAACGGCACACCGCCGCCGAGGATGACCGGCACCACTGCGAGGCCTAATTCGTCCAGCAACCCCAGCTCAATGAACTGGGTCAGGAGCTGGCCGCCGCCGAAGACACAGATGTCCTTGTCGCCGGGGATGGAGGACTTGATCCGGGCAACAAGCTCTGTCAGATCGCCGGAAAACAGCTGGGTATTCTGCCCCGTGGCCATGGTTAGGTCGTGGGTGACGACGTACGTCGGAATGGCAGAGCCACCGCCGCCGCCCATTCGGGCCACCTCACGGTAAGTGTGCGCGCCCATGACATAAGCGCCGGTCCTGCGCTCAGTCGCCTCAAAACCGTAGTCTTCATCCTTGGCCATGGCGTCGTTCAGCCATGACAAGTCGCCGTTCCCAGAACGGATGTATCCATCCAGGCTCATAGCCATCCCGCCGAAGACGGTGCCCATGTGGCTGACGCTAGCGACCCCCGACCTGACGGTCAAGGGACCGGCATGCATCAGGTCGCATGCGACGTCGCAATGTCGTGAGTGGCGGCCCATTCGCTGACGTCCCTGCGTTCGATCGCCGCAGCCATCAGCTCAGGAAACAGGTCCGGCGTGCAGGCGAAGGCCGGGACGCCGATGCCCGCGAGCGCAGCGGCGTGGTTGGCATCGAAGCTGGGGTGGCCACTGTCACTGAGGGCCAGGAGGGCAATCAAGGTGGCTCCTGATCCGACGATGGCAGCGGCGCGCCGCAGCATCTCTTCAGCGATTCCGCCCTCGTAGAGGTCACTGATCAGGACAAGGATTGTGTCGGTCGGCTGGGTGATCTGGCCTTGGCAGTAGGCCAGCGCCCGGTTGATGTCCGTGCCGCCGCCGAGCTGCACACCGAAGAGCACATCCACCGGATCCTCCAGGTCCTCGGTGAGGTCAACCACCTCGGTGTCAAAGACCACCAGCCGGGTGCGCACGGACCGCAGGGAGCTGAGGACGGCCCCGAACACACTGGAATACACCACGGATTCGGCCATTGAACCGGACTGGTCGATACACAGGATGATTTCGCGCTGCACCTCGTTGCTGCTCCGGGCGTAGCCGACGAGCCGCTCGGGCACCACCGTGCGGTAGTCCGGCTGATAGTTCTTGAGGTTTGCGGCGATGGTGCGGTTCCAGTCGATGTCCCGGTGCCGGGGCCGCCGGGTCCGCGCGGCCCGGTTCAGCGCACCCGAAACGGCCTGGACGGTTCTGGCGCGCAACCGCTCCTCCAGCTCTCTCGTCACCTGCCGGACCACTGTTCTTGCCGTCTCACGGGAATGCTCGGGGATAACCCTGCCCAGTCCGATGAGCGTGCTGACGAGGCTGAGGTCGGGCTGCACGGTGCGGAGCATCTCAGGTTCAAGCAGCAGTTGCCGAAGACCAAGCCTGTCCATGGCATCCGCCTGCATTACCTGCACTACTGAGGACGGAAAGTAGCCCCGGATGTCGCCGAGCCACCGGGCAACGCGCGGGCTGGACGCACCGAGGCCTCCGGGCCCTTTGTTTGGCGCATCGTAGAGGGCTTCCAGCACGCCGTCCCGGCGGGCATCATCGGCCGAGAGGACAATGCTTTCGCCGCCGTCCCTCAAGATGCCGTCGGCCTCATGCCCGCCGAGCACCATGCGCCACCGGCTGAGCCTGTCACGGTCCTCTGGATTCGTGTCAGTCACGCGATTGCCTCCCATCCCAGGATTCTTGCCATCGTGTGGATTGCCGGGCCGGCGCCGCTGATGTCCTGCTCAGCGACGTCCAGCCCCCGCGCGGGCGCTTGTGCGCGGCTGAGCTGCTCGCCGATCTCGCGCCGCTCAGGCCGGCTGAATGCGGAGAACGTCCTGCGCAGCAACGGCAGGACGTCGTCGAACATTTCGTCCTGGACGCCCGCAACCCAATCATCGACGATCTGCAGGAGGCGCCGGTCATGGATCAGCAGCACCGCGTCGCCGGACAGGAAGCCGTCCAGCCAGGCGGCGGCCTCGGGCGCCGGCGTGGCGATGGACAGCCGCTGGCTGAGGCGGGCGGCCACCTCATCCCGTTCCACCAGCCCGGCATCCAGCAGCAGGCGGGTGGCGCGGCCGGCGACAGACCCGTGGATCCGGTCCGAACCGGCGACGGCGGCCAGGGCCCGGTGCCAGTCGTCCAGTGGCAGGTCCGGCAACAACGACAACCCGTATTGAGCCGCATCAATGGCGTGCCGCATGGCGTCGGCAGCAGCGTCGTCCAGCCCGCCGCAGGCGACAGGCAGGCCGACGCATGCCCGCACTACGGTGGCATCGAGGATGGTGTGCACGCCGGTGACGTCCACTCCGCGCACATTCCCGTACCGGCAGGTCCGGGCGAGCGGGGCGATGGTTTCCATCAGCGGCGCGACATCCTGCTGCACTGCGGTTCTCTCGGCGAGCACCGACACTACAGAGCCGATACCGTCCGGCAGGTCGGCCAGCAGGCAGCTTTCGAGGAGTTCGCTGAGGTCCGCCAAGGTGCCGGAACCTTGGGCGCGTTCGGCCACGCATGCTGCCGCTGCCGCGGCGACAGTGGTCCCATAACGGCCGGCATCCACCACCGCGACGGCCAGTTCCGGCTGCCAGAGGAGCGTCCAGGCCTCCTTGAACGTGCCAGTTGTGCGTCCGGTGTCAGCCGGCGTTCCCCAGTCCACGCCCAAGAGGGCCAGCCGGTGCAGCAGCACTGAACGGGCCAGCTGGGCAGGCTTGCGGAGGTCGATCGACACGGCCTCTTCCATCGCCTTGGGCAGCAGGCGCAGCCGGCGCTGGGTAGCCGCCAGGTCAGCGGCGAGCGGCACGGTCGGCGCTGCCTCCGGCACGCTTCCCAGCCCGGGTCCGATGGTGAGCTCGCGGCGCACCAAAGCCAAGGGGAGTGGCGAGCCGTCGCAGAGAACGGCCTGCGCGGCGTCGTCCAGTTCTACCAGGCCGGGGCTGGGGCGGCCGCGGACGGCGGCCAGGGTGGCTGCCAGCCGGCTCGCCTCCACAACGGAGGCCGGCGACGCGTCGAGGTTCTCGCGGCGGAGCGTTTGGGCGACGCGGACCAGCCACGTGGTGGCCACATCAGCCACGGGGTCCCGGGCAGTCCAGTGGGCGAACAGATGCTGGTACCAGCCGGGCGCCGTGACACCGGCCCCGTACCCGGTTTCCAGGCGGAGCCGGTCCGATGTCCACGGCACCCATGTGACCGCTACCTTGGTCTTGGGCAAACCGGCCAGAAGCTTGTTATCCGCCGTCGCCGCGGGAAAGTTCGCCGGCACCAGGGCGGGGGCGTGATAGGCCCCACACACTACGGCGATCCGCGCGTGCCCCTCGCGCATGGCGGCCCGCAGGAGCCGCCGCATGGCGGCTTCGCGGCGGCTGTTCTCGACCACGTCGGCGTGCCCGTCGGGCCGGTCATCCACGGCGCGGATTTCCGCGATGGCATCGGTAATGGCCGCGAACCTTTCGATGGGGTCGGACGTGCGGTGCTCCACGGCGTCCTCCCACCAGCGTTCTGCGTCGCTGTATCCGGCGGCCTGGGCCAGCATCGAGATCGCATCCGGCCGGTAGGGCTGCGTCGGAGGCGGCGGCTGAACCGGCTCGGCCTCATCGTTGGCCTCATCGCGGGCCGCATGCAGTGCGAAGCTGTGCGCTGCCGGCAGGTCGATGGTCCGGACCGGGATCCCCACCGAGTGCGCCCATCTGATGGCCACCCACTCCGGGGAAAAGTCCGCCAGCGGATAGAACGTGGCCAGGCGCGGCTGGTCAGCAGCGTAAATCAGCGCCGCCACTGGCGGGACCATCCCGGCATCGGCAACCAGCGGGATGACCGGGTCGAGCTCCGGCGGTCCCTCCACCAGGACCAGGTCCGGCCGGATGGTTGCCAAAGCCTCGGCCACCGAACGCGCCGAACCCGGCCCGTGGTGCCGGATCCCCAGGACATGGACGTCCGTCATGGATCAGTTCGAGCTTTCGAGGTCGCGGCAGGCCCGGTAGAGGTCCTTCCACTCCGGCCGGTTCCGGACAACGGTCTCCAGGTACTCCTGCCAGATCACGCGGTCCTGGACCGGGTCCTTCACCACGGCCCCGACCAGGCTGGCCGCCACGTCCTGGGCACGGACGCTGCCGTCCCCGAAGTGGGCTGCCAACGACAGGCCATTGGTCATCACCGAGATCGCCTCGGCCGTGGACAGCGTGGCGGACGGGGACTTGAGGGTGGTGCGCTGGTCCTGGGTCAGGCCGGCCCGAAGTTCCCGCATCACCGTGACCACCCGCCGGATCTCGGAAAGAGCCGCAAGATCCGCCGGAAGTTCGAGGGCCGCGCCGAGGCTGCGCACACGGGTGGTGACGATTTCCACTTCCTGGTCGAGGCTGTCGGGAAGCGGCAGGACCACGGTATTGAACCGCCGGCGCAACGCCGAGGACAGGTCGTTAACGCCTTTGTCGCGGTTGTTCGCGGTGGCGATGACGTTGAATCCCTTGCGCGCCTGCACTTCAGCATTGAGTTCGGGGATCGGCAGCGTCTTCTCGCTCATGATCGTGATCAGCGAATCCTGCACATCCGACGGGATCCGGGTGAGCTCTTCGACCCGAACCAGGCTGCCGGTCTCCATGGCCCGCATCACCGGTCCGGCCACGAGGGCAGCGCGGGACGGGCCATCGGCGAGCAGCCGCGCGTAGTTCCAGCCATACCTCAGCGCCTCTTCCGGCGTGCCGGCGGTGCCCTGCACCACCAGAGTGGACGTGCCGGAGATGGCCGCGGCCAGGTGTTCGCCGAGCCAGGTCTTTGCTGTGCCCGGCACGCCAAGCAGCAGCAGGCCCCGGTCGGTGGCCAGTGAAGCCACAGCGATTTCAACCAGCCGCGCTGATCCCAAATACTTCGGGCTGACCACCGTGCCGTCGGGGAGGGTGCCGCCGAGGATGTACGTGGCTACGGCCCACGGGGAGAGCTTCCAGCTGGGCGGTCGGGGCCGATCGTCGGCGGTGGCCAGTGCCAGCAGTTCATCGGCGTAGGCGGTTTCCGCATGGGCACGCAGAATGTCCGGGGCGGTGGTCTGGGCATCGGTCATCGGAAGGCCTCCGTCAGGGATTGTCGGAACGATTGGTACTGCACAACATCCCGGAACACGCGGCGCCGGCTGGCGTCGTCGTCGGAACGTTGAAGCAGGTGGTGGCATTGAGCTGCCGCATCGGGCGGCAGCGCCAGCGGCAGGAACGGAGCCACCAGCTCAGCCAGGTAGCCCCCGTCCTTGGCGGCGAGCAGCTCGACGACGGCGTTGCCCAACGGCAGTCCCCACGGCCTCGGCACGTCGCGCAGCAGCGCGGCCAGGGCCATGGGCTGCAGGGTGCCACTGTTGATGTGGCGCAGAAGTGCGGGCTCCTGTTCGGCCGCCGGCAAACAGGACAGCAGCCGTGCGTCGGCGCGAAGATCGAGCAGGGCGCGTGCCCATTCCACGTCGGAGCGGAGGGCCGCTGCTGTGAAGATGCTCTCCACCACGCGGGGTTCGCGGTCGAGCATTGCCAAGGCCGCCGCCGGGTTCCGCCCGGCGGCGGTCGTCCACACGTCCAGCGGGGCGCCGCGGATGATGGTGTCCAGCCGCCCCAGCCGGTCGGGTTCGCCGGTGCGGGGTAACGGGGCGATTCCGTCGCGCACGGCGGCGGGGTCCGGGTCGGGTGGCAGGTCGATGTCGAACTGCCTGCGCAGCAGCCCTTTGACGCGGAGCAGGGGCGCAAGCCGGGTTGCCATCCGCTGGGCCCGGGCGCTGCCGGGGAGCCGGTCAAGCAGCGCCGCGGCGGCATCGCGGACAATCTTGGCCTTTTCGTCCAGTGCCCGTTCGAGCAGGCCTTCGTCATCCGGGCCGAGGCCAGTGGCGAGAACGCCCAGCTGCGCGGCGCGTTCCCGGGCGCTGAACCCGTCCCAGTCCTCGCGCAGCCGGTCCCGGGCGGCGGCCGGGTCGCTGCGCCGGAGCCGTTCAAGTTCCGTTGCAGCCTCGGCCGCTTTGGGCCCAGCCCCGGTGGCCGCGGTCCCGGGGAGCGTTCCGGAGGCGGTGGACCCGAGGCCCAAAAGCCAGCGGCCCCGGATGCCGATGGCCGGAAGCAGCTGCGCGGCCACCGCCGGCCGTGCCTCGGCCAGGGCCAGCACGGCGGGGAGTGAACGGTGTGGGACGCAGAGCCCGGCCCGGGCCGCGAACTGCAGCCAGTCAATGACAAGCCTCATTCGCAGCTCTTGGCCAACCGGCGGCTGGCTCAGCAGCAGGTCCAGGAGGCGGGCTGCTTCACCAGTGGCCGGCGGTGCAACGTCCGCTGGCGCCGGATCAGGGGTGTTGGCGGCGTCCGCCGTACCCGGGCGGCGGGCGGCACGGGTGATGACGTCGGCCAGGGCTGCCTGGTCGAGCAACAGTTCCTCGGGTGACACTTCGCCGGGAGGACGGAATCCCAGTCCGGGGACCGGCGCCGGCACGGCATGCCGTCCCGTGCCGATGAGCGCTGCGCTGCGAAGATCCGCCACCCAGGTCATGGCGTCACCACCGTTCCGTTGACAACGACGGACAGGGGCCGGACGCGCCCTTCCTCCAGTTCTCCGAACACGTGGACTGGATGGCCGCCGGTCAGTGCCAGCAGGGTGTCCGTTGGCGCGTCAATCATGAGGAGGGCATCGCCGGCACTGTCCCGCAGCCAGCCTGGATTGCCCGGGCAGACACGGACTCCGGCGAACAATGCGGGGTGACGCTCACGCCACGGGGAAAGCGCGACGGCGGTCCCTTCCGTTTCGAGCACGTCGGCGATGCTGCGGCCCTCACCTAAGCTGTCGGCCAGTCCGCGCGGGGTGATCGGGCCGGTGAACATCGCCCGCCGTGGTGCGGTGCCCGGATACCGGGCAACGGTGGCATCCAGCACGGCGCCGGCCAGCTGCGGTGTGGCGAGCGCTTCACCCTGCGCCGCGAAGTCGAGCACCACCACCACGGTGCCATCGGGGCCGCGAAGCCACGTGCGCTGCTGCTGGAGCCGTCCGTCGTCACCCCGGTGGGCACCGAGCACCAGCCACGGACCGGGCAGCGTCTCCGTGGCCTGGACGTCGGCCGACGGCGTCGCCCAGCCCAGTGCCACGCGCAGGTCCGCGAACTCGTGGACAGTCAGCTCGTCCCGTTTGCCCCAGGCTTTGGTCAATGCCCACCAGCGGCCGGTACGAAAGAGCAGATGATCGGCCCAATCGGCGCGGGCATGGACGTCCGATCCCATGGCCCGCACCTGTTCCGCCAGGCCCGGCAGCTGGGCGTCAACCAGGCGTCCCGCTGTAGCGTCCCACCAGGAATACGGCTGGTTGTGGGCAGCGGCCAGCCCCGTCCGCACCAGATCCGTAAGCCAGCG
Organism: Pseudarthrobacter sulfonivorans; assembly: GCF_031454915.1. Taxonomy (GTDB): domain Bacteria; phylum Actinomycetota; class Actinomycetes; order Actinomycetales; family Micrococcaceae; genus Arthrobacter; species Arthrobacter sulfonivorans_C. The sequence goes on from NZ_JAVDRS010000009.1 coordinate 218,983, forward strand.
GGCGAAATCGGCGATCCCGGCATCCATCAGTGACAGCCTGTCGGCCAGCCGCTTGGCCTGGGCGGTCGGATCCGTCAGCTGCTCCGTCTGGCGCCGCTCTTTGGTGGCGGCCCGATCCGCCCGCTGGCTTGCCCACTCCTCGGCGAAAGCGGCAGTCTCCGCGCCGCCGTCGGCCATTTCATTCCGCGCCCACATCAGGAGCAGCGCCAGCGCATGCTTGCAGGGGAACTTGCGGCTCGGGCAGGAGCACCTGTACGCCGGGGCGGCAACGTCCACGCTCACCTGATAGGGAGTCTTGCCGCTGCCCTGGCACTTGCCCCAGACGAGGGCGTCGTTGCTCCCGCTCTCTGACCAAGGCCCCGGCCGCGCCAGCTTTCGGGCAGCCGCCAAGGAAGAGGGGTCGGGCGCGGCGCCGATCACTTGCTCTTCGCTCCAACGCCCCATGAAGCACATTCTGCCCGACGCCGCCAACTCCGCAAAGATGCGCGGCGGTGTGGCGCTGCGGATAACCAATACCGGACTGCCGGTGCGGCCACAGGTCCGCACGGGCTAGGGTCACGTTATGAAACCGCTGATCCTCCTCGACATCGACGGAGTTCTCAACCCGACGGCGCGGGCGGCCACCACCGGCGGCGAACCGCGGCTGGTCCTCTCCGCCGCGCGGGTTGCGCTGGTCAGGAGGCTGGCCCGGTGCGGACGGATCGCCTGGGTGTCGACGTGGCCCGCGGAACAGACGGCCGGGCTGGAGGCACAGCTGCAGTTGGATGAGCAGCCGCTGAGGGTGCCGCTGCCAGTCAAGGCGCTGAACGAGTCCGGCGCGGCGACGCCGAAGCTTCGGCCGGTCAGCAGGTGGCTGGCCAGGATGGAACTGCTCGGTGACGCAGACTGGGACTCAGTGGTGTGGATTGATGACGTGCTCGGGCCCGACGCACGGGACTGGGCCAGCCAGTACGGTTCGCCGGTCCTGTTGGAGAAACCGGCACCGGCCCGGGGACTGATGGACGTTCACGTTGTGGCGGTTGAGGTGTTCGTGGAAGACAACTGAGCCACCCCGGAGACCTGGTCACGGCTGATCAGATCACGTACCGTCCGACTGGTGCCAGCTAGCAGCACGGTCTGTGCCGGCGATCCGGTCCACGAAATCCAGGACAGCCGGGTGGGCGGGATTGATGACGTGGCCGCCTGTGACTTGAACCGTGTGGGTGAACGGCAACGCGCCTGACAGCCGTGCGTTGACAGCCCGGAAGGCTCCTACAGAGTCCTCGGCGGAGACGATGAGTGTTGGCCGGCGGATCCCGGCAAGGTCCTCTTCGCTCAGTTCCAGCGCGTCGTCGCTGAGGTCGAAGCCGTGGCCGTTGATTTCGGCGAGGACGGCGTTGCTGGTTCCGGCGAACATCTCTCGGAGCCCTGCGGGGAGTGCTTCCCAGGCCGCGTCGCCGGCAGCCTCCCGGATCACGGACTCGGCCAGCAGCCCGGGCTGACCGGACGCCAGTTCAAGCACCCGCTGCCGAAGGTTCCGGGCCCACGCCGCAGCGTCCGGATCGATGGTGAACAGTGCCGGCTCCAGGAGAACCAGCGCCTGCACTTTGTCGGGAAAACGGCGGGCGAGTTCGAGGGCAATGAGGCCGCCTGTGCTTCGCCCGATGACCACTGCCGGCCCGGCATGCAGCGCCGCGAGGAGGGCTGCGGCGTCGTCGACGTGTTCCACCAGGTCCATGGACTCGAACGGGACCGGCGGGGAACTGCGGTGGAAACCCCTGCGGTCATAGGTGATGCAGCGGCCATGCCGGGCGAGTTCCTGCGCGGCGTCCGCCCACAGCACCGCCGAGCTGGGCGTACCGTGCACGCCCAGGATGGGGAGCCCTTCGCCCCGTTCCTCGTAGTAGAGATCCACGCCGTTGACGCTCACTCGGGACATACAATCAGCGTATCCCGTGGGCCGCTGTCGTCGTGGGCTTCATCCGTGTCAGGATCAGGTATGTCCCAACGCCTGATGCTGCTCGACACCGCGTCCCTGTACTTCCGCGCCTTCTACGGCCTGCCGGACACCCTCCGCCGCGCCGACGGCACTCCGGTGAACGCGGTCCGCGGGCTGCTGGACATGATCGCGCGGCTCACCACCGATTACGGGGCCACGCATCTGGTCGCATGCTGGGATGACGACTGGCGTCCGCAGTGGCGCGTGGACCTCATTCCCACCTACAAGTCGCATCGGGTGGCGGAGGTGGTGGCCAACGCCCCGGACGTGGAAGTGGTGCCGGATGCGCTCGAAGCGCAGCTTCCCATGATCCGCAGGGTCCTGGAGCTCGCCGGGATTGCCGTTGTGGGCGCGGCTGACCATGAGGCCGACGACGTTGTGGGCACCTACGCCAGCCAGGCTGACCTTCCCGTCGACGTGGTGACCGGCGACCGCGATCTTTTCCAGCTCGTCGACGACGACCGCCACGCACGCGTGATCTACACCGCGCGCGGGATGCGGAACCTCGAAGTCCTGACTGACGCCGTCGTCGTCGGAAAATACAGGGTGCTGCCCCAGCAGTATGCGGACTATGCGACCCTCCGGGGCGACGCCTCGGACGGGCTGCCTGGGGTCGCCGGCATCGGTGAGAAAACGGCAGCGACGCTTCTTGGCGAGTACGGCACCCTCGACGGACTCCTCGAGGCAGCAGCGGATCCTGGCAGTGGCCTCTCCGCGTCCGTGCGGGCCAAGCTCGCCGCCGCCAGCGACTACCTCAAAGTAGCGCCCGTGGTGGTGAACGTGGTCCGTGACCTGGCGCTGCCGACGCTCGAGGAAGCCGGGGCGCAGCTGCACCCGGTGGTAGGCGAGTCACGGGCCGAACTGGAACGGCTCGCCGGCGAATGGAACCTGGGTGGCTCGGTGGCCCGGCTCCTCGCCGCGCTCGACCTTCGTCAGTAGCGGACGGCACCCGTCCGGACCCCAGCAGGAACGCAAGAGGGCAAGAACGCAAGAGGACGACGGCGGGAATTCCTTGAGTTCTAGCGGTCGTTGCAACACCCCGAGATTTTGGGAGTTGCAACGACCGTGCCGTCTTTAATGGAAAGATCGCGTTCCAACAGGAA
>NZ_JAVDRS010000010.1:0-212186 GCF_031454915.1 Pseudarthrobacter sulfonivorans
GGGCAGATCTGTTGGCCATCACCGGGCAGCTTTACTGGCCCACAGCGGGCACATCAACTGGCCGCCCGTGGGCAGAACCTAATGGCCATTGACAACGGCAGGCTCCCGCGCTCGGTTTCCCGCCATGTCATGCCGTAAACCGCGCCACGGAGCATGAATAGACGTCATGGGAAACAGGCGGCGAGCGTATGGGACTCAAGAGATGGCCGGCCGGGAAGCGGCAACCAAGCAACGCGACGGACACCGATTTTCCCGCAGGTCATGTCACACAGAACGCCACGACATATGAACTGATAGCAGCCGAAAAGGTCCAGGAGGGTGAGCAAAATGCAGGTCGACCATGCACCCGTGGACAGAGTGTTGACAATGTCAACACCTCTTTGGCCGGACAATCGCGCGCTGAGCGCCCCATACCTGGCCCGCAAGAGACAGCTATCCGACGAAGATCCTGGAAGCCAGGTTCGCCTTGCTCATGTCGTCAACACAACATCTAGCTATGAATGAGTGATGGCCAACCACGGCCACGACAACCAACCAGAAAAGAGGACGGATCACCCCACAACCCAGCAGGCGGAGGGCCCACCAGCCAAGACCCTGAACGCGCCACCCCCACAAGTTCACAGGCCACCGCGGCGCCAGGCACAGACCGCGGCCAGAGTCAGAGGGACCCGCGGAAGGTCAATGTCAACACATTAAAAGCAAAACCCCCTCTGACGAGGGGGAATGCGTGCCCGAGGTGGGACTCGAACCCACACACCTTTCGATACCGCATTTTGAGTGCGGCGCGTCTGCCAATTCCGCCACTCGGGCGCGGAATACGCGATGCAAACCGGTACGCCCACAGCTGATTGTGAGCAACGCGATCGCTTCACGTACGCGGAATTACTCTACATGCAGATAGGCTAAATTCCAGAATCGCGCCGCTGACGCCGCAACAGACCATGCAGTTCAAAGTACGGCCGCGGGCGCACCTAAAATGGTGATGTTCCCGCCGTACCTTTCCAAGGAGATCCCGTGACTGAACAGACGGAGTCAAAACCCACGTCCCAGCCGGCGCGCCGCGTCATTGTGGCCGAGGATGAAACCCTCATCCGCCTAGACATCATCGAAATCCTGCGCGGTGAAGGGTACGACGTTGTAGGCGAAGCAGACAACGGCGAGAAGGCCGTGCAGCTCGCCGAAGAACTCAAGCCCGACCTCGTCCTCATGGACGTCAAGATGCCCGTCATGGATGGCATCACCGCGGCCGAGAAGATCGTCAAGGCCCGCATTGCCCCCGTGGTCCTGCTGACGGCGTTCAGCCAGAAGGAACTGGTGGAGCGTGCCCGCGACGCCGGCGCCATGGCTTACGTGGTGAAGCCCTTCACCCCCGCCGACCTTATTCCGGCCCTGGAGATTGCACTCTCCCGCCACGAGGAGATCAAGGCCCTCGAAAGCGAAGTGTCGGACCTGCAGGAGCAGTTCGCCACCCGCAAGCTCGTAGAGCGCGCCAAGAGCCTGCTCACCACCAAGATGGGCCTGACGGAGCCGGAAGCATTCCGCTGGATCCAGAAGACCTCCATGGACCGCCGGCTGAGCATGCGCGAAGTCGCCGAGACCATCATCAACCAGGTCAACTAAGACTCAAAGCAAAGGAAAAGGACCCCTGCCAACTGGCAGGGGTCCTTTTCCTTGTCCAACCGCGGTGGTTGAGCCTGCTTGGTTTCGACAGGCTCAACCACCGAGCAAATTCGCTAGGACGTCGGCCAGGGGCCGAGCTTCTCCCGGGGAGCACTTTCGCTGCTGTCGCCCAGGCTGCCGGCGTCTGCAAAGTCGCCCACCCTGTGTGCCTTCAGCGAGTTGGTGGAACCTGCCTTTCCGGGAGGGGAACCGGCGGCGATGACCACGAGGTCGCCGTCTTTCACCAGCTTCATCTCAAGCAGGCTGCGGTCAACCTGTGCGGTCATCTCGTCGGTGTGGCCCACCATGGGAACCAGCACCGGCTGGATGCCCCAGGTCAGCGCCAGCTGGTTCCACACGTGCTCCAACGGAGTGAACGCGAATACCGGCCTGATGGGGCGCAGACGCGACAGGCGGCGCGCCGAATCGCCGGACTGGGTGAAGGTACAGATGTACTTTGCGTCCAGCTGGTCGGCGATTTCGACGGCGGCGCGGGTGATGGCGCCGCCACGGGTCTTGGGTTTGGTCCCCAGCGGCGGAACGCGTTCCAGGCCATGAACCTCGGTGGATTCGATGATCCGTGCCATAACCTTCACGGTCTCGATCGGGTACTTGCCCACGCTGGTCTCGCCGGACAGCATCACTGCGTCCGCACCGTCAAGGACGGCGTTGGCGCAGTCAGAGGCCTCCGCGCGGGTGGGGCGCGGGTTGTCGATCATGGACTCAAGGACCTGCGTGGCCACAATGACCGGCTTGGCCCAGCGGCGTGCCAGTTCAATGGCTCGCTTCTGCACGATCGGCACTTCCTCGAGGGGAAGTTCCACACCGAGGTCGCCACGGGCCACCATGATGGCATCGAACGCGTCGATGATTTCGTGGAGCTGCTCCACGGCCTGCGGCTTTTCGATCTTGGCGATGACCGGCACGCGGCGGCCTTCTTCATCCATGATCTCGTGCACCCGGGTAATGTCCGTTGCGTCCCGGACGAACGACAAGGCAACCATGTCAACACCGCGGCGCATGGCCCAGCGGAGATCGTCCTCGTCCTTTTCGCTCAGTGCCGGAACGTTGACGGCAACGCCGGGCAGGTTGATGCCCTTGTTGTTGGACACCATGCCGCCAACGGTTACCACGGCGACAACCTTGACGTCGTCCACCTCGATGGCGCGCAAGGCCACCTTGCCGTCGTCGATCAGCAGGGCATCGCCCACGTTGACGTCTTCGGTGAGGCTCTTGAGCGTCGTGGAGCAAATCTCCTTGGTGCCCTCAACTTCTTCGGTGGTGATGGTGAAGATGTCGCCCTCGGAGAGGGCATGGGGGCCGTCCACAAAGCGGCCCAGGCGGATCTTCGGGCCCTGCAGGTCAGCCATGATGGCCACCGGCTTGCTCAGCTGCGCCGCAGCCTTGCGGACATTCTCGTAGGTGGTGTCGTGCACGGAATAATCGCCGTGGCTCATGTTCATCCGGGCCACATCCACGCCGGCTTCCAACACCGCCAAGGTGTTCTCAAAGCTGGCAATTGCCGGGCCAAAAGTGGCCACAATCTTAGCGCGTCTCATATACCTACCCTAATAGTGTGCTGCATTGGTTAAGTCGTAGTGGAGATGAATCCCCGGCGAACTGACCGTGCGTCAGAGAACGGCGATGGCACGGTCCGTCGGAGCGACCGGCGCCGGCAGGATGGTGCTGCCCATGAGGAACTTGTCCACCGCGGCAGCGCAGGCGCGCCCCTCGGCGATAGCCCACACAATGAGCGACTGCCCGCGGCCCGCGTCACCGGCCACGAAGATTCCCTCGGTGTTGGTCATGTAGTACCCGTCGCGGGACACATTGCCGCGGCCGTCGAATTCGGCGCTGACCTGCTCGGTGATGCCCGCAGGCTCGGCTCCGGTGAAGCCCAGGGACAGGAAGACCAGATCCGCCGGGACAACCCGCTCGGTGCCAGCCTTGGGGAGCCGCTTGCCGTCCACGAATTCCGTCTCGGCAACCTTGACGCCGGTGAGCTTACCGTTCTCGCCCACGAACTCGACAGTGGAGGCGAGGTACGTGCGTTCGCCACCCTCTTCGTGCGCACTGGCCATTTCGAACAGCGTGGGGAACGTCGGCCACGGCTGGTGTCCGGCGCGTTCTGCCGGCGGCTGCTTGCCGATGGCCAGCGTGGTCACCGATGCGGCACCATGGCGGTGCGCGGTGCCGAGGCAGTCAGCGCCCGTGTCGCCGCCGCCCAGGATCACCACGTGCTTGCCCTTGGCATGGATCTGGTTCTCCACGGCCTCCCCCGCGACAACGCGGTTGGCAGGCACGAGGTAATCCATGGCGTAGTGCACGCCGTCAAGGTCGCGGCCCGGGATGGGCAGGTCACGTGGCACGGTAGCGCCGGTGGCAACCACGACGGCGTCATACCGGCGGCGCAGCTGCTCCCACGTCACATCGGTACCCACGGCAACGCCGGTGCGGAAGCGCGTGCCTTCCGTCTTCATCTGCTCGATGCGGCGGTCAACCTGCTCCTTTTCCATTTTGAAGTCGGGGATGCCGTAGCGGAGGAGCCCGCCGATCTTGTCGTCACGCTCGTAGACGGCCACGGTGTGGCCCACGCGGGTCAGCTGCTGCGCCACGGCCAGGCCGGCAGGTCCGGAGCCAACCACGGCAACCGTCTTTCCGGTCAGGCGCGTCGGCGGCAGCGGGGTGACCCAGCCGCTGTCCCAGGCTTCGTCGATGATGGAGACTTCAACCTGCTTGATGGTTACCGCAGGCTGGTTGATGCCCAGCACGCAGGACGCCTCGCAGGGCGCGGGGCACAGCCGGCCGGTCCACTCGGGGAAGTTGTTGGTGGCATGCAGCCGCTCAATCGCTTCCTCGCCCTTGTCACGCCAGGTGAGGTCGTTCCACTCAGGAATCAGGTTGCCCAGCGGGCAGCCCTGGTGGCAGAACGGAACGCCGCAGTCCATGCAGCGGCCGGCCTGGGCCTTCAGGACACCCTTTTCCTGGGCCTCGTAAACTTCCTTCCAGTCCATGATGCGGACCGGAACGGGACGCCGTGGCTGGGTTTCACGCTGTCGTACTTTAAGAAATCCGCGTGGATCAGCCACCGGTCACCTCCAGGATTCGAGCCCATACTTCTTCGCCATCAGGGTCAAGGCCCTCTTCGATCGCGTCAAGACGGGTTTGCAGGACTGCCGCGTAATCGCGCGGCAGCACTTTGGTAATGCGGGCACAAGTGTCGTCGAAATTCTCCAGCAGCCGGGCAGCGTGCAGCGATTCGGTTTCCTCAACGTGCTTCACCAGCAGGCCGTGGACAATGTCCCGGTCTTCGGCGTCGAGTTCCATGAGCTGGAGTTCGCCGGACTGCAGGGCGTCCTTGTTGACCCGCGTGGTCCGCAGGTCCAGCACGTAGGCGGTACCACCGGACATGCCGGCACCGAAGTTGCGTCCCGTGCGGCCGATGATCAGCGTCTGGCCGCCGGTCATGTACTCGCAGCCGTGGTCGCCGATGCCTTCAACGACGGCGGTGGCGCCGGAGTTGCGGACCAGGAAGCGTTCGCCCACCTGGCCACGCAGGAACATTTCGCCGCTGGTGGCGCCGTAGCCGATCACGTTGCCGGCAATGACATTGCCTTCGGCCTTGAACACGTTGGTGCGGTCCGGCCTGACAATGATGCGTCCGCCGGAAAGCCCCTTGCCCACGTAGTCGTTCGAGTCGCCGAACAGGCGCAGCGTGATGCCGGCGGGCAGGAAGGCGCCCAGCGACTGTCCTGCCGTGCCGGTCAGGGTGATGTCAATGGTGTCCGGTGCCAGGACATCCGTGCTGAACGTCTTGGTCACGGTGTGGCCCAGCATGGTACCCACGGAGCGGTCGGTGTTGATGACGTCCACCGCGATCTTCACCGGGCTGCGGTCGGTCAGGGCCTCCGTGGCCATGCTGATCAGCCGCTGGTCGAAGTGCTTGTCCAGCTCGTGGTTCTGCGAGGTGAGGTTGCGCAGCGGAGCGTCGTCGTCGAACTCAAGACCGTGCAGGATCGGGTCCAGGTCCAGGCCGTCGGCCTTCCAGTGGTTGATCGCCTCGCGGGCGTCCAGCACCTCGGCGTGGCCGATGGCCTCCTCGATGCTCCGGAAGCCGAGCTCCGCGAGGATCTCGCGGACTTCCTCGGCCAGGAACTCGAAGAAGTTGACTACGAATTCCGGCTTGCCGGTGAAGCGCGCACGCAGTTCGGGGTTCTGCGTCGCAACGCCCACCGGGCAGGTGTCCAGGTGGCAGACGCGCATCATGATGCAGCCCTCCACGACGAGCGGAGCGGTGGCGAAACCAAACTCCTCACCACCGAGCAGGGCAGCGATGACAACGTCGCGGCCGGTCTTGAGCTGGCCGTCCACCTGCACCACCACGCGGTCGCGCAGGCCGTTGAGCATCAGTGTCTGCTGGGTCTCTGCGAGACCGAGCTCCCACGGCACACCCGCGTGCTTGAGTGAGTTTAGCGGGGACGCGCCGGTTCCGCCGTCGTGTCCGGAGACAAGTACGACGTCGGCCTTCGCTTTGGTAACACCCGATGCCACAGTGCCGATCCCCACTTCGGAGACGAGCTTGACGTGGACGCGGGCCGAGGGATTGGCACGCTTCGCATCGTAGATGAGCTGTGCGAGGTCCTCGATCGAGTAGATGTCGTGGTGCGGGGGCGGCGAAATGAGCCCGACGCCGGGCGTCGAGTGGCGCGTCCGGGCAACCCAGGGGTACACCTTCTGCGCCATCAGCTGGCCGCCTTCGCCGGGCTTGGCACCCTGCGCCATCTTGATCTGGATGTCATCGGCGTTGGTCAGGTACAGGCTGGTAACGCCGAACCGTCCGGAGGCGATCTGCTTGACGGCAGAACGGCGCTTCGGATCCAGCAGGCGGTCCACGTCCTCGCCGCCTTCACCGGTGTTGGACTTGCCGCCCAACTGGTTCATGGCGATCGCGAGGGTCTCGTGGGCTTCCTTCGAGATGGACCCGTAGCTCATGGCGCCGGTGGAGAAGCGCTTCACGATGCTGGAGACGGGCTCCACTTCCTCCAGCGGAACCGCTGGACGCTCATTCTTGAACTTGAGCAGCCCGCGCAGGGTCATCAGGTTCTCGGACTGGTCATCCACGCCCCTGGTGTAGGACTTGAAAATGTCGTAGCGGCGCTCACGCGTGGCGTGCTGCAGCCGGAAGACAGTCTCCGGGTTGAACAGGTGCGGCTCGCCGTCGCGGCGCCACTGGTATTCGCCGCCGCCCAGAAGAGGGCGGTGCGGCTGCTCGATGCCGCCTTCCGGGTAGGCCATCTGGTGCCGCGCCGAAACCTCGGCCGCGATGACATCCAGGCCCACGCCGCCCAGCTGGGAGTGCGTGCCGGCGAAGAACTCGTCCACCAGCTCCTGTCCGAGGCCCAGGGCCTCGAACGTCTGCGCGCCGGTGTACGACGCCACCGTGGAGATGCCCATCTTGGACATGATCTTCAGGACGCCCTTGCCGAGGCCCTTGATGAGGTTGTAGACACCATCCTGCGGGGTAACCCCCACAACGTCGCCGCTGGAAATCAGCTGCTCCACGGATTCCATGGCGAGGTACGGGTTGACTGCGGATGCGCCGTAGCCGATCAGGACAGCCACATGGTGCGTCTCGCGGACGTCGCCGGCCTCAACCACCAGGGCGGTCTTGGTGCGGTTGGCGCTGCGCAGCAGGTGGTGGTGCACGGCGCTGACCAGGAGCAGCGAAGGAATCGGTGCCCACTGCGCGTTCGAGTCGCGGTCGGACAGCACAACGTACTGCACGCCGCGGTTGATGGCACCGGAGACCTGCTCGCAGATTTCGGTGAGCCGGGCACGGAGTGCAGATTCGCCGCCTTCGGGGCGGTAGAGCCCGCGCACCTTCATGGCCACCTTGTCGCCGTCGGGCGTCTCGATGTTGGCGATCTTGGCGAGCTGGTCGTTGTTGATCACCGGGAACGGCAGCGAAACCTGTGGCTGCCGGACCTGCTTGGTGTCCAGCAGGTTGCCGTTGGGACCGATGGCACACATCAGGGACGTGACCAGTTCCTCGCGGATGGCGTCCAGTGGCGGGTTGGTGACCTGTGCGAAGGACTGCACGAAGTAGTCGAAAAGCAGGCGGGGGCGCTTGGACAGCACTGCCACCGGGGTGTCGGAGCCCATGGCGCCCAGCGGTTCGGCCCCGGTGCGGGCCATCGGGCCAAGCAGGATCTTGAGCTCTTCGGTGGTGTAACCGAAGGTCCGCTGGCGGATGTTCACGGACGCGGCCGTGTGCACTACGTGCTCGCGCTCGGGGAGGTCCTTGAGGTCGATCAGGTTGTCCTTGAGCCACTCGGCCCAGGGGTTCGCGGCAGCAACCTCGGCCTTGACCTCTTCATCGTCGATGATGCGGCCGGCATCGGTGTCCACAAGGAACATCTTGCCCGGGGAAACCCGGCCCTTCTTAACCACCTTGGAGGGTTCGACGTCGATCACGCCCACCTCGGAGGCAAAGACGATCAGGCCATCCTCGGTGATCCAGTAACGTCCGGGGCGCAGGCCATTGCGGTCGAGCGTGGCCCCGACCAGGTTGCCGTCGGTGAAGGACACGGCGGCGGGGCCGTCCCACGGCTCCATAAGCAGCGAGTGGTATTCGTAGAAGGCCCGCCGTGCCGGATCCATGGTGGCGTGGTTTTCCCAGGCCTCGGGGATCATCATCATGATCGAGTGCGTGATGGGCCGGCCGGAGAGCCAGAGCAGCTCGGCTACCTCATCGAAGGATGCGGAGTCGGAGGCACCGGGCGTACAGATGGGGTACAGCTCTTCGGGAGAGTCCCCCAGCAGCGGGTTGGCGAGCTGGGACTGGCGGGCGCGCATCCAGTTCCGGTTGCCCTTGACGGTGTTGATTTCACCGTTGTGGGCGATGGTGCGGAACGGCTGGGCCAGCGGCCAGGAGGGGAACGTGTTGGTGGAGAAGCGCGAGTGGACAATGGCCAGCTTGGTCTTGAAGCGCTTATCGGAGAGGTCCGGGTAGAACGGCTCCAGCTGGGCAGTGGTGAGCATGCCCTTGTAGACGATGGTGCGGGAGGACAGGGACGGGAAGTAGACACCGAACTTGTTCTGGGCGCGCTTGCGGATCCGCCAGGCCCGTGAGTCGAGCTCATTGCGGTCCAGCTTCTCGCCGGTTGCGGAGGCAAGGAATGGCTGGGAGAAATACGGCATGCAGGCGCGGGCCATGGCACCTACGAGGTCTGCCACGATGGGCACTTCGCGCCAGCCCAGGACGGTGAGTCCCTCATCGGCGGCCAGGCCTTCGATGCCGGCCTTGGCGGCATCGGCTTCGCGCTGCTCGGACGGCAGGAAGGCGGTGCCGGCCACGAACTGGCCGGGCGCGGGGAGTTCGAACTCTGTGACGGCGCGGAAGAATTCATCCGGGATCTGCATCAGGAGGCCTGCACCGTCGCCGGTGCCTTCGTCGGCGCCCACAGCACCGCGGTGCTCGAGGTTGCGCAGGGCGGTCAGTGCGGCGTCGACAATGTCGTAGCCGGGCTCACCACGGAGCGTGGCGATGATCGCAAGGCCACACGCGTCTTTCTCGTTTTCTGGGTTGTATAGACCCCGGGCCTCCGGCAGCGCAGCGAAACGCTTAAAGGGAGAGACGGGGCCGTCAGATCCTATTTTTTCGGACCAGCGTGGGCTTTGAAGATGGGTCATTGAAGACGTCCTTCCTCGAGATCGTACGTATGGAAGGGACACCGTTGGCCCCACTCTCCGCGCCTGTGTGATGGGCACAACAAAGTGTTATTTACTGGAAATTGTAGGCCAGACAGGCCTGCTGAACGAAGAGTTACGCAGGCCTCTGACCCGGGCTTGACCGGCCAGCAAGTCTCTGCTGTCCGGGCGGGCCCTGTTGCCACGACGCTGTGGTGTGTGGGCGCTCCGAGCGGTGACTCTGCTGCCCTGCCGTGCTGGCGTCCTACTTGCTTGTGCCAGCCTCCGGCGCGGATTCCGTTGCCTGGTGGCGGGAATTTCCGGTCTCCGACGCGTCAGTAACGGGCTTGTTGCCGCTCATGGACGCCGGTTCCTCTTCCGTTGGGGTGGAAGGATGTCCGGAACCATTTTGGATATCTGGCAGATTATCACGCGATTCACTATCTGAGACACGGGAATCCGTATCGCGGACACCGGGGCTTGGTGCCACTGCATCAGCCCCGGCGACTTCCCGGGCCTCTTCCTTGGCCTCGTCCTCGGCTTTATCAGCACCGGGACCGCGGCCCTCCAGGTAGGGGGTGTCCGGCTCGGGCCGGCCCTTCATCCCCACCAGGATGAACACCACCAGTGCTGCGATGAACACAAAGATGCTGGTCCAGACGTTGAGCCTGGTGGTGATGCCGAACAGGTTGATCTGCTCGGCCTCGTCGATGCGCATCGCTTCGATCCATACCCGGCCCAGCGTGTAGTACATCGCATAGAGCCAGAACAGCCGTGCCCGCCGGAAGTTGAACCGCCGGTCCAGCGCCAGCAGGATCAGCACGCCTGCGATGTTCCACAGCGACTCGTACAGGAACGTGGGGTGGAAGAGGGTGTCCGCCGGCATGCCGGCGGGAAAGTTGGGGTTGTTCGCGTCGATCTGCAGGCCCCATGGCAGCGTAGTAGGGCTGCCGAAAAGTTCCTGGTTGAAGTAGTTGCCCCACCGGCCCACCGCCTGGGCCAGCAGGAGGCCCGGTGCCGCGGCGTCCAGGAAAGCCGTCAGCTTCACGCCCGCACGCCGGCAGCCGATCCAGGCGCCCAGGACACCCAGGACAACAGCACCCCAGATGCCCAGTCCGCCACGCTGGATCTGCGGGATCAGCCAGAGGTCGCCTGTCCCGTCGAAACCCGGCCCGAAGTACTGGTCCGGTGAGGACACCACGTGGTAAAGCCGTCCGCCGATGATGCCGAACGGGATCGCCCAGATGACGATGTCCCACACGCTGCCTTCGGGCGCACCGCGCCGGGCCCACCTGACGGAGGTGAGCCACAGGCCCACCATGATGCCCGCAAGGATGCAGAGGGCATACGCGTGGATCCGCAGGGTCCCCCAAGGCAACGGGATGTCAAAGCCGGACCAGTCCGGGCTGGGGATGCTGGCCGGCACCAGGGTGGCGGCCTGAAGGAGGATCTGCATGGTGGCTTAGGCTACTTCCCTGGCGAGGCCGGCGCTGAGATCCCGGGTGAGGTCTGCGACGGCGGGAACGCCGCCGTCGCGGATTGCGGCAACCAGCGCCGTGCCCACGATGACACCGTCGGCGTAGGCTGCGATCTCGCGGACGTGCCCGGCGTTGGACACGCCGAGCCCCACGCAGACGCGTTCGGCACCGGCAGCATGGGTATCGGCAACGAGCTGTTCAGCGCTGCTGCTGACATCCTGGCGGGTGCCCGTGACGCCCATGATGGAGACGGCGTAAACGAAGCCCCGGCTTGCCTTCACGGTCATGGCCAGGCGCTCGGGCGTGGAGGAAGGTGCCACGAGGAACACCCGGTCCAGGCCGTACTTGTCCGACGCTGCGAACCATTCTGACGCCTCGTCCGGGATGAGGTCCGGAGTGATGAGCCCCGCTCCCCCGGCCTCGGCCAGCCTGCGGGAAAACTCGTCCACGCCCATCCGGAGCACAGGGTTCCAGTATGTCATCACCAGCACGGCCACGTCGGTGGCCGCCGTAATGCCGGCCACGACGTCGAAAACGCTCTCGACCCGGAAGCCGTTGGCAATGGCCTCGGTGGTGGCCGCCTGGATGACGGGACCGTCCATGACCGGGTCTGAATACGGAATGCCGATTTCGATCAGGTCGGCGCCGTTCTTCGCCATGGCGATGCCGGCGTCGATGGTGGCCTGGACGTCGGGGAAGCCTGCCGGCAGGTAGCAGACCAGGGCGGAGCGCCCGGCGCCGCGGGCACGGTCGATGGCGGCGGCGGACTTGCTGGCCGTCTGTTCAGTCATCAGTGGTCCTCGGTGTTGTCTGCGGCAGTGTTATCTGCGGGGGCGCCGGTAGCGGGAACGGCTTCAGTTTCTGCCCGGTCGGAGGGGCCCTTGGGCTTGCGGGTGGAGAGGTTGGTCCCCTTGACCTTGCCCTCCTCGTCGAGCATGTCGAACCATTCCGCAGCGGTCTCCACGTCCTTGTCTCCGCGGCCGGAGAGGTTCACGATGACCACCGTTTCGGACGGGTTGGCGCTGCCTTCGGTCAGGCGCTTGCCCACCTTGATGGCTCCTGCGAGGGCGTGTGAGGACTCGATCGCAGGGATGATGCCCTCCGTCCGGCACAGCAGCTTGAACGCGTCCATGGCTTCGCTGTCCGTGATGGGCTCGTAGGTGACCCGCCCGATATCGGCCAGGTACGCATGCTCGGGGCCGACGCCCGGGTAGTCCAAACCTGCGGAGATGGAGTGGGACTCGATGGTCTGCCCGTCGTCGTCCTGCATGAGGTAGGAACGCGCACCGTGGAGGACGCCGGGCTTGCCGAGCGTGATGGTGGCGGCGTGGCGCCCTGTCTCGACGCCGTCGCCGCCGGCCTCGAAGCCGTAGATCCTGACGCCGGGGTCATCCAGGAAGCCGTGGAAGATGCCGATCGCGTTGGAACCGCCGCCAATGCAGGCAACGACGGCGTCGGGCAGCTTGCCGGTCTGCTCCAGGATCTGGGCACGGGCTTCCTCGCCGATGACCTCGTGGAAGAAGCGGACCATGGCCGGGAACGGGTGCGCGCCGGCTGCGGTGCCCAGCAGGTAATGCGTGGTGTCAACGTTGCTGACCCAGTCCCGGAGGGCGTCGTTGATGGCGTCCTTGAGGGTCTGTGAACCGTTGGTCACGGGGACCACTGTGGCGCCAAGCAGCTGCATCCGGGCAACATTCAAAGCCTGGCGGCGGCAGTCTTCGGCGCCCATGTAGACAACGCATTCGAGGCCGAGGAGGGCCGCGGCGGTGGCGCTTGCCACGCCGTGCTGCCCTGCACCGGTCTCCGCGATGACGCGGGTCTTGCCCATGCGCTTGGCCAGCAGGGCCTGCCCCAGCACGTTGTTGATCTTGTGGGATCCGGTGTGGTTGAGGTCCTCCCGCTTGAGGAAGATCCGGGCCCCGCCGGCGTGCTCGGAGAACCGCTTGGCCTCGGTCAGCAGGGAGGGCCGGCCGGAGTAGTTCTTGTTCAGCTCTGCGATCTGGGCAAGGAAGTCAGGATCGGCTTTGGCCTTTTCAAACGTGTCCTCGAGCTCGTCCAGGGCGGCGATCAGCGATTCTGGCATCCAGCGTCCGCCGTAGCCGCCGAAGTAGGGCCCCGGGGCGTGCTTCAGCGAGCCGCCCTGCAGGAATGCCTCCGCGGCGTTGTTCTCAGCGTTCTCTGAGGATTCAGCCATCAGTCCCGTCCTGTTCCAGTTGATCGTTCAGAAGTGTTGTGCCGCCGGCGCCAGGGCCGGCGATTGCCGGGGGCTAGGCCCGCGCGGCGATGGCGGCAGCGCCGGCAGCCGTGAATTCGGCGATCCGCTCCCGGGGAGTGGAATCGCTCACCAGGGCTTCGCCCACCAGGATGGCGTTGGCGCCGTTCGTGGCGTAGTGCGTCACGTCGGCCACACCGCGCACGCCGGACTCGGCGATGACCAGCGCTTCGGCTGGAATCAGGCCGGCGAGGGACGCGAAAACGGAACGGTCGACGTCGAGCGTTTTGAGGTTGCGGACGTTCACACCGATGATGCGCGCCTCCGCTGCCACGGCACGTTCGATTTCCTCTTCGGTGTGCGTCTCCACCAGGACATTCATGCCCAGTTCGCGGCTGAGTGCGCTGAAGTCCCGGAGCTCGCCGTCGGAGAGCGACGCCACGATGAGCAGGACCAGGTCCGCGCCGTGGGCGCGGGCCTCCCAGATCTGGTACTCGTCGAGCGTGAAGTCCTTGCGCAGCAGGGGAACATCAACGCGGGCACGGACAGCGTCCAGGTCAGCGAGGGAACCATTAAACCGCCGCTGTTCGGTGAGGACGCTGATGACGGCGGCACCGCCGTCGGCGTACTGCGCAGCGAGCGAGGCCGGGTCCACAATGGTAGCCAGGTCCCCTTTGGAGGGGCTCCGCCGCTTGATTTCGGCGATGACCTTGAGCTCATTGCGCGGTGCGGCAGGGCCGCCGAGGGCGGCCCAGGCGTCTCGCGCCGGTGCTGCGGCGGCTGCCAGATCCTTCAGTTCCGCGAGCGAAACGAGGCGTTGCCTGGACTCCATATCCTCCCTGACACCGGCATTGATGTCATCGAGAACAGTCACCATCAGTGGCCGGTGCTCTTGAGCTTGCTGCCTTCGACGCCGTAGCCTGCCTTGCGCATGACGTAGCCCAGGATCAGGCCGACGACCATCACGGCTGCACCGGCGATGAAGATGGGGGTGTTGGCGATGACGAAGGCGATGGAGCAGACCAGGGCACCTACCAGCATCACGATCACGCAGGTCCATGCTGCAGGGCTGTTGCCATGGCCCAGTTCCTGGCTGTGGTCAACTCCGTGGTGCACGGCGGATTCCGTGGCGGATTTGGACGCGGATGCGGGTGCTTTGCTCATGTGAATCTCCTCAGGATCAATACTGCTTACATTCTGCCATTTTTTGGCCGCGACCTGCCCATCGGCGGACCGGACCCGGTTTTTGCGCGTTGCGCTGTGCGGCCGCTGGCGTCAGGTGGGATCGTCGCCGCGCGAGAGCCTGTCCCAGCTGTCGATCTCATCCACCGGCCCTGTAGCCACGGCGGAAGTGCCGGCGGACGCACCGTAGGCGGCGGTGTCATATTTGGTCCGCGCCTTCCAATACCGGCCCGCCGGAACGATCAGCAAGGCGCCCAGCGCCAACAGGACACCCGCGACGACGGCGAGAACCGGGAAGGCGGTCACCTCGGCTCCGGCGCTGCTCCCGGTCACGCCGGTGGCGGCGGCAATGGATCCTTGCGCGGCGGCCAGCGGGTCAGCCAGCACCGTAGCGGCTGCCGCGATGATGCCGGTGGCGGCAAGTACGACGATGACGGTGATGACCCACCGCGCGATTTTTCCGGCGATGGATGCGGCCAGTCCCCCGGCCAGTGCAACCAGGGCCAGGGCGGTCACCGCGGTGGCCGCCTTGCTGCCCTGGACCGGGAGGGTGTTCTGCCCTCCCGCTGTCTGGCCAACCTGCTCCGGATCCAGCGTGATGGTGATCCAGGTCTGGGTGGTGGTGCCAAAGACAGCCAGCGCCAGCAGGGCGATCAGCAGGACCAGCGTGGACTTGCGGGCCCAGACCGGGGTCATTCGGGAGCCTTCCCGTCGTCAGGCAGGGATTCGGCAGCAATGTTGCGCAGCGAGCCGGCGGTGTGAACCGCCCGGAGCGGAGCGGCTGCCTTGTTCACCGTCTCGATCGCTTCAGTAGGGTTCACCGAATCCGCCACGATGCCGCCGCCGGCCTGGACGTAGGCGCGTCCCTCGCGCAGCAGTGCAGAGCGGATGGCGATGGCCATATCCATGTCGCCCGCAAAGTCGAGGTAGCCCACCACGCCGCCATAGATTCCGCGCCGGTGGGGTTCCAACTGGTCCAGCAGGCGCAGTGCCCGGGGCTTCGGGGCGCCGGACAGGGTACCGGCGGGGAAGGTTGCCTTCAGGACGTCGTAGGCCTTGGCCTGCGGGGACAGCTTGCCCACAACGGTGGACACAAGGTGCATGATGTGGCTGAAGCGTTCCACCTCCATGAACTGCGTGACGTCCACGGTGCCGGCAACGCAGACCTTGGACAGGTCGTTGCGGGACAGATCCACCAGCATCAGATGCTCGGCGCGTTCCTTCTGGTCCGCCAGGAGTTCCTCGGCATAGGCTTTGTCTCCCTCCACCGTCTTGCCCCGGGGCCGCGAACCGGCAATGGGGTGGGTGATGACTTCCTCGCCGGTCACCGTCACCAGGGCCTCCGGCGAGGACCCGACGATAGAGTACTCCCGGCCGTCTGCGTCCTCGAGGCTGAAGATGTACATGTAGGGGCTGGGGTTGGTGTTGCGCAGGACCCGGTACACATCCAAGGGCGAAGCCCCGCACTCCATTTCGAAGCGGCGGGAGATCACCACCTGGAACACTTCACCGTCCACGATGGCTTCCTTGCCGCGGTCCAGGGCTTCCAGGTAGGCGGGCTCGGCCCAGCGTTCCTCGACGCTGGAAGCGAAGTCCAGGGCCGCCGGTTCCAGGACTGAGACGGGCTGCGCCACCGGGGTGCTGACCTTGGTCAGCAGGGCCTTAACCCGGGCCACGGCGTCGTGCCACGCTTCGTCAACGCGTTCTGAGCTGTTGTCGAAGTTGATGGCGTTGGCGATCAGCAGCACCGTGCCGTCGTGGTTGTCATGCACTGCCATGTCGGTGACCAGATTCAGCGCCAGCTCCGGCAGGTGGAGGTCATCCTCAGGCGGACTGGTGAGGCGCTCCCAGTGGCGGACCGCCTCCCAGCCCAGGAAGCCGACCAGGCCGGACGTGAACGGCGGAAGGCCCTCAAACCTGGTGGTCCGGAGCGCTTCGATGGTGTCGCGGATGGCATCCACCGGGTTGCCGTCCAGCGGGACTCCTGCCGGCGGCTGGCCCAGCCAGTGCGCCTGGCCGTCCTTGGTGGTCAGAGTGGCACGGGAATTTGCCCCGATGAATGAGTAGCGCGACCATGTGCCGCCTACCGCTGCAGACTCCATCAGGAACGTTCCGGGCTGGCCCTGGGCCAGCTTCCGGTACAGGCCGATGGGTGTCTCAGCATCCGCGAGCACTTTGAGCGTGACGGGGATGACCCGGCTGCCGCCGGCGAGTTCGCGGAACTCTTCGAGGCCCGGGCTGATGATTCCAAGATCCTGCATGGCTATGCTTCGCCGCCTGTTCTTGTGTGCCGCCGCGGTGGCACCGCGTCAGTCTTGTTGCTGCCAAAGTTTGGAGGCCTGCGGGCAGATTCCGCCGCAGGCGGGTGGATCAGAGGGCCGCGCCGGCCTGGACGTCCAGGGCCCTGCCGTCGAAGCAGGTCCTGGTGCCCGTGTGGCACGCCGCGCCCACTTGGTCCACGCGGATCAGGAGGGCATCGCCGTCGCAGTCCATGGCCACAGACTTGACCCACTGGACATGGCCGGAGGTGTCCCCCTTGCGCCAGTATTCCTGGCGGGACCGGGAGTAGAAAGTGACCCGGCCGCTGGTCATGGTGCGGTGCAGCGCCTCATCATCCATCCACCCCAGCATCAGCACCTCGTTGGTGTCGAATTGCTGGACCACGGCAGCGACGAGCCCGGCGCTGTCCCGCTTCAGTGCGGCGGCAAGGGCCGGTGACAGCGGGCTGGCGGCGGGGGCCGGGACAGGTACGGGGGCGGGGGCAGGCTGCTCAGACATCAGGTCAAGTCTAGTGCCTGATCTGTGGCCGTCGAATATGCGCCAATCGGCATACAAACGGTGTGTTACCAACGGCACCTGTCCCGTGGCGGTTCTGCTGCCCAACTCCCGCGCTCTCGTGCTAGTTTCACAAGTGATGCATTACGTTGACCCGTCCCGCGAAGTCCTGGCCGAAACCCTCCTGGCGGCCGGCCCTGATGCCCCCACCCTCTGCCGGGGCTGGCGCACCAGGGACCTTGCCGCGCACCTCTACCTGCGCGAACGCAAGGCTGCCGTGGGCCTGGGCCTCATCATCAAGAGCCTGTCCAAGGCCTCCGACAAGGCCACTGCGAAGCTCGCCGCGAAGTTGAAGACCGCAGACGACTACACGGGCCTGGTCAACACCTTCCGCGCCGGGCCACCCGCCCTGTCGCCGATGAACATCAAGGCACTGGACGAAAGCTCCAACCTGATCGAATACTTCGTCCACACCGAGGACATCCGCCGGGCCGTGGACCGCTGGGCACCGCGGGCATTGGACGAGGCGTACTCTGACGCCCTGTGGGACGAGCTCATCAAACGGGCCGCCATCCTCTACCGGGGCGTAGACCTCGGCATTGTGCTGGTACGCCCGTCGGGCCCCCGGCACGTTGCCAAGCGCGCACCCGTTTCGGTGGCGATCGTGGGCGAGCCGGGCGAACTGCTGATGCACGCCCACGGCCGGACCCGCCATGCCCTCGTCACCTTCGAGGGCCAGCCGGACGCCGTCGCACTCCTCCAGTCAGCCGAAGTCGGGCTCTAAACAAACCAACGCGGGGTCACCTTTGGCCCGATAATCCATGATTATCGGGCCAAAGGTGACCCCGCGTTGTTTGGGCGGGTGGGGGCTAGCGGACTTCGAAGCCTGCTTCGCGGATGGCCTGCTTGACCTGGGACATCATGTTGTCCGGGCCCCAGTGGAAGATCGAGGCGGCCAGGACGGCGTCGGCCCCTGCGGCCACGGCAGGCGGGAAGTGGGCCGGTTCGCCGGCTCCGCCCGAAGCGATGATCGGCACCTTCACAGCGGCCCGAACCAGCCGGATGAGCTCCAGGTCAAAGCCGTCCTTGGTACCGTCCGCGTCGATGGAGTTCAGCAGGATCTCACCGATGCCGCGATCGGCGGCTTCCTTGGCCCACTCGATGGCGTCGATGCCCGTGCCGGTGCGTCCGCCGTGGGTGGTTACTTCAAAGCCCGACGGCGTGGGCTCGGATCCGGGACGGGTCCGGCGCGCGTCGACGGACAGGACCAGAACCTGCGAACCGAAGTGCCTGCTGATTTCGTTGATGACGTCCGGCCGGGCCACGGCGGCGGTGTTGATGGAGGCCTTGTCCGCGCCGTAACGCAGGAGTTTGTCCACCTCGGCCACGCCGCGGACTCCGCCACCCACGGTCAGCGGGATGAAGACTTCCTCGGCGGTCCGCCGGACCACGTCGAAGGTGGTTTCGCGGTTGCCGGAGGAAGCTGTGACATCCAGGAACGTCAGTTCATCGGCTCCGGCGTTGTCGTACCGGTGGGCGAGCTCCACCGGGTCTCCGGCGTCGCGGAGGCCCTCGAAGTTAATGCCCTTCACAACGCGTCCGGCGTCGACGTCGAGGCACGGGATGACTCGTACAGCTACAGCCATGGGTACTCCTGGAATTCTCGGGTGGATTCTGCCGCCGGGTCGTGCGGCGAGCCGCGGACTGTGCTAAAAGCTCAGATTCGGCAGGCGTGGATGCTGCTGACCAGGATGGCGCGGGCGCCGAGGTCATAGAGCTCATCCATGATGCGGTTGGTTTCCTTCTTCGGAACCATGGACCGGACGGCCACCCATTCGGAGTCACGCAGCGGGGAGACGGTGGGCGATTCCAAGCCCGGGGTGAGTGCTGCGGCCTGTTCCACGAGTTCCTTGCGGATGTCGTAGTCCATCAGGACGTACTGCCTCGCAACCAGGACACCCTGGAGGCGGCGGATGAGAACTTCAATTTCCTTGGCAGTGCCGTTGGCTGCGCCGCCTTCGCCGGTGCGCCGGATCAGGACGGCCTCGGATTTGAGGATCGGATCGCCGAAGATCTCCATGCCGGCGGCCTTGAGGGTGTTGCCGGTTTCGACGACGTCGGCAATGGCGTCCGCCACGCCCAGTCGAACGGATGATTCGACGGCGCCGTCGAGCCGAACCACTGTGGCCTTGACGCCGCGCTCGGCGAGGTAGCCCCGCAGCAGTCCGTCGTAGCTGGTGGCGAGGCGCTTGCCTTCAAGTTCTTCCACCTTGCTGAAGTCCCCGACCGGTCCGGCGAAGCGGAACGTGGAGGCAGCAAAGCCCAGGGGCAGCAGTTCTTCGGCTTCCACCTCGGCGTCCAGCAGCAGGTCGCGGCCGGTGATGCCGACGTCGAGCGTTCCCCGGCCGACGTAGACGGCGATGTCGCGCGGGCGGAGGAAGAAGAACTCAATGCCGTTGTCCGGGTCCATCATGACCAGTTCGCGGGTGTCGCGGCGCTGGCGGTAGCCGGCTTCGGACAGCATGGCGGAGGCGGCTTCGGACAGGGAGCCCTTGTTGGGGACGGCTACTCGCAGCATGGGGGGTCTTTCTTGTTGGGAGGTCTATTAATCAGGCAAACAAGCCACACAGGGCACGGGCGGGCAGGGAAGGCCGCACGGCGCGCAGTGGCTACAGATGCTTGTAGACGTCTTCCAGGGTCAGTCCTTTGGCGAGCATCAGAACCTGCAGGTGGTACAGCAACTGGGAGATTTCCTCGGCCGCGGCCTCATCAGATTCGTATTCAGCGGCCATCCAGACTTCGGCTGCTTCCTCCACGACTTTCTTGCCGATGCCGTGGACTCCGGACTCCAATTCAGCGACGGTGCGGGAGCCTGCCGGACGGGTGGCTGCCTTCTCACTCAGTTCAGCGAACAGCGTCTCGAAATTCTTCACGCCCTACAGCCTACTTGCTGCGGGCCTGACGGCGCCTGTCGGGCCGCTGCATGACGGGCGCGATGTGAGTGATGACACACGCGCCCGCCACTTTGCAGCAGGCTAGCGGCTGTACTGCTTAAGGAGGACGGCCGTGGCGAGGGCCGCCGTCACTGCTTCGTGGCCCTTGTCCTCGTTGGAGCCGGGCAGGCCGGCGCGGTCCAGGCCCTGCTGCTCCGTATCGCAGGTCAGCACTCCGAAGCCCACGGGCACCCCGGTGTTGACGCTCACGTCGGTAAGTCCCGACGTCGCCGCCTGGCAGACGTATTCAAAGTGCGGCGTGCCGCCGCGGATAACGACGCCGAGGGCCACCACTGCGTCAAAGTGCGGCGCCAGCCGCGCGGCAGCGACCGGAAGCTCGAAGGCTCCCGGAACCCGCAGCACAGTGGGTTCGCTGATGCCGGCGTCCTTGGCGGCGCGCAGTGCACCGTCCACGAGTCCGTCCATGATCTGGGTATGCCAGCTGGCAGCCACAATGGCCAGCCGCAGCTGCGACGTTTCCGCCGGGTTCAGGGTAGTGAGGTCGATATCTGGTGCGCCGTGTCCGCTCATGCGTGTATCTAATCCGTTCAGTCTTGTTCGTGGGCGAAAGTGTCAGCAGCGGCGCCGGGCACCGCTACAACGTGGGTGTCCAGCGTCAGCCTGTGCTCCATGCGGTCCTTTTTGGTCTGCAGGTAGCGGATGTTCTGGTCGCGGGAGGGCACCTCGGTGGGGACCATCTCCACCACCTTCACGCCGGCTTTGGCAAGCCGGTTCTGCTTGTCCGGGTTGTTGCTTAGGAGCCGGACCTCGTGAAGGCCCATCTCTGCGAGGATCTGGGCGGCAGCCTTGTAGCAGCGGGCGTCCACGGGCAGCCCCAGCTGCTCATTGGCCTCCACCGTGTCAAAGCCGGCCTCCTGGAGGGCATAGGCCTTGATCTTGTTGGCCAGGCCGATGCCCCGGCCTTCCTGTCCGCGCAGGTACAGCAGCGTGCCGCCGAACTCGTTGATGAGCTCCAGGGCATAGGCCAGCTGCTCGCCGCAGTCACAGCGGTAGGAACCAAAGACATCGCCGGTCAGGCACTCGGAATGGAGCCTGACCAAGGGAGCGAGTCCGTCCCTCGGCGGATTGGGCGAGCTCACGGCGAGGTGCTCGGCACCCGTGACCAGGTCGGTCCAGGCCTGCGTAATGAAGTCGCCAAAGGCGGTGGGCAGCTGCACGATCGGGCCGGCGCTTACCGGGTGGTGCGCGTGGCCGTTGCTGGCAGCCTTATGGTGGTGGCCATTCTCGTGGCTGTTGTCCGAAATTCCGGAAACCGTCATCGCGTTACTCCTCTACTTCGCCCGGGCGTCCGGCCCGGTGTCACTGTCAGCGGGAACCGCGGCCCCTGCTTCAAGGTAAGCCACCAAGTCCTCAATCGAGATCAGGGGGCACCCGTGTTCGGCAGCGAACGCCCGCAGCCCGTCGAGCCGCATCATTTCGCCGTCGTCGTACACAACCTCGGCGATGACGCCCACGGGCTCCAGTCCGGCAAGCCGGCAGAGGTCCACGGCCGCTTCGGTGTGGCCGGGGCGTTCACGCACTCCCCCGTTAACGGCGCGGAGCGGGAAAATATGCCCCGGCCGGGTCACGGCGGCGGGTCCGGCGCCGGGGTCTGCCAGCACGCGGGCGGTCAGCGCACGGTCCGTGGCGGAAATTCCGGTGCTGACCCCCACCGCTGCGTCGCAGGAAACGGTGTAAGCCGTGCCTTTCGAGTCCTGGTTTACTGCCACCATGGGCGGCAGCGCCAGGGCATCGGCGCGGTCCCCGCTCAGCGGGACGCAGATGACCCCGGAACTGTACCGGATGGTCCAGCCCATCAGCGCCGGCGTTGCGTGCTGGGCCGCGAAGATAATGTCGCCTTCGTTTTCGCGGTCCTCGTTGTCCACCACCAGCACAGGCAGTCCGGCGGCCATGGCGCGGATGGCAACTTCCACCGGGTCGAGTCCCGGTGTGGCATCACGGCGGGTGGTTGCGTCCGTGGCTGGCTCCAGCCGGATCGTGGCGTTCATCGGGTCCCTCCGTTTGCTGCGCCGGTGCTGAATGACAGCAGGCGTTCGGTGTATTTGGCCAGCACGTCGACTTCGAGGTTGACCTTGCTGCCGGTGGTCCTTGCTCCCAGGCCGGTCTCAGCCAGCGTGGTGGGAATCAGGCCCACTTCGAACCAGGGCTCAGACTCCGCCGCCGGGCTGACTGCTGTCACGGTGAGTGAGACGCCGTCGATCGCGATGGAGCCCTTTTCCGCGATGTAACGGGCGAGGTTGGCTGGAACACCGAATCGGAGGCGTTCCCAGTTGCCGAGCGCCTCGCGCTCCAGCAGCTGCCCGACGCCGTCGACGTGGCCCTGGACTACATGGCCGTCCAGCCGGCCGCCGGCCGGGACACAACGCTCAAGGTTGACCGAATCTCCGGCCGCGAGCTCGCCGATGGTGCTGCGGACCAGGGTCTCGCCCATCACGTCAACGCTGAATTCCTTGCCGTCGATCTCGGTGGCAGTCAGGCAAACGCCGTTGACGGCAATTGACCCTCCGAGGGCAAGCCCCTCGGTGGTGCCTGGCGCGCTCAGGCGGAGAGTCGCACTGGCATCGCCGTCACGCTCGACGGACAGCACGTGTCCTTGTTCGGCAATAATTCCGGTAAACATCAGTAGCCTCCCATGGCTGGTTCCGCGGCAGTGCGGGATGGTTGTGGTTCCAAAGCTTCGATTGGTTCTGGACGGAGGTGCAGCCTCAGGTCGCGTCCCAGCGTCAGGACCGCGCCGCCGTCGGACGTGTCCCATTCCCAGTGCCGGGCGTCTGCGAGCGTGGTGATTCCGAGTCCGTTCAATGCGGGGGTTCCGGAGCCCAGCAGGGTGGGCGCCAGGTAAACGATCAGTTCGTCCACAAGCCCTGAGGCCAGGAATGAGCTGAGGATGCGCGAGCCGCCTTCCACCATGACATGGCGGATTCCCTCGGCGTACAGCAGTGACAACGCCTCCTGCGGATCCCGTGTGGGCAGGTGGAGGACGTGTCCGTCGTCGCCGCGAATTGCGGCATCCGCCGGAATCTCCCGCAGACCCATCACCGCGCGCAGCGGCTGCTTGCCGGATGTGGCCCCCAATGCGTCACGCGCGGTGAGCCGGGGATTGTCCACCAGGACTGTCTGGGTGCCCACCAGGATGGCGTCGATCCGCCGCCGTAAGCCGTGGTTGTCAGCGAGCGACTCAGGGGACGAAATCCATTGGCTGGTCCCGTCCTCCGCGGCGATCCGGCTGTCCAGGGTCTGGGCGATGTGCAGCGTCACGAACGGCCGGTGGGCAGCCACGGCCAGGAACCACTGGCGGTTCAGCTCCAGGGCCTCGACGGCGGCGAGTCCGCTGCGGACCCGGATGCCGGCTTCCCGCAGGGTTGCTGCGCCGCCTGCCGCGGGGTCATGCGGATCGTCGACGGCGTACACCACGTCCTCGATTCCGGCGCCGATGATGGCCTGGGTGCACGGTCCCGTACGGCCGCGGTGGTCGCAGGGTTCCAGGGTGATCACCATGGTGCAGCCGCTCAGGTCCAGCCCTGCTGCAGCGGCCTGCGAGATCGCGTCCGCTTCTGCATGGGGTGTCCCGGCGCCGCGGTGGTACCCGGTCACCAGCTGGTGGCCTTCGGCATCAATGACCACGGCACCCACGAGTGGATTCGCCCCGCGCGGTCCCTTCAGGGCCGCGTTGAGGGCGGCGTCCATGGCGGCGGTTTCGGCGTTGCTGAATGCCGTCACAGTATCCACCGGGGTCATGGGGCAGCCACCAGACTGGTGGCTTCGGCGTCCAGTCCATAGGACAGCCTGGCTTCAAAGAGCCATCGCAAGGGGTTCATGTGTGTGTGTCGTTCCTTCCCTCTAGAACCGCGATGGCTCCGGGGGTATACGACAGCAGAAGGCCGCGGCATCGCAAGGACGCCGCAGATACAGCTGTACGTGCTTCTCTCATCCAGACTTTAACTGTCGGTATCGGAATTTCACCGATTCAACCGTCTGCCGGCTGCCTCCCATAAGGGGAAGTGCCGGCTCGCGGGTCGCGGACTATCACCGCCGGTTCGGACTTACACCGACCCCGGAGCACGTATTGTGTGTTGCTATTGTGCCATAACCCCCAGGCTGTCCAGACTATTCCCCGGACTTGGACCGTAACGTCAGGCTTCCTGCCTCGCGGAGGCGTGAGATCGCCGCTCCCGGGTCCTGGGCACCGTAGACAGCCGAGCCCGCCACGAAGACGTTCGCCCCGGCTTCTGCTGCCCGGAGGATCGTCTCCTCGGTGATGCCGCCGTCCACCTGCAGGGCAACCTCCAACCCGGAGCCGTCAATAGCGGCCCGGGCGCGGCGGATCTTGGGCAGGGTCAGGTCAAGGAACGCCTGGCCGCCGAATCCCGGCTCTACCGTCATGATCAGGAGCATGTCCAGCTCTTCGAGCATGTCCAGGTACGGTTCCACGGCGGTGGCGGGCCGCAGCGCCATGCCGGCCTTGGAACCCCTGGCCCGCAGTTCCCGGGCGAGCTTGACGGGTGCAATGGATGCTTCGGCGTGGAAGGTCACCGACGCCAAACCGGCGTCGGCAAATCCCGGCGCCCAGCGGTCGGCGTCGGAAATCATCAGATGGGCATCCAGCGGCACGGGGCTGACGGCCTGGATCCGCTGAACCACGGGCAGCCCAAGCGTGAGGTTGGGCACAAAATGGTTGTCCATGACGTCCACGTGGACGGCGTCGGCGTTGCTGATCCGCTGCAGTTCGGCTTCGAGGTTGACGAAATCGGCGGACAGGATGCTCGGGTTGATGCAGCATTGCGGCATGGGTGAACCTTTCACGGATCAGGCCTTCTTGCGGATGAGGGCCAGGAACATGGCATCGGTGCTGTGGATGTGCGGCCAGAGCTGGGCAGTGGAATCGTGGCCGGCTCCCAGGTTCCCGGTAAGGCTCACGGCGTCCAGCACACCGCCGGCGTCCAGCAGCTCCAGGTCGTCGCGTTTCCGGAGCGCGTCGGTGACCACGGCCGTGGTTTCGGCGGGGTGCGGCGAGCAGGTGACGTAGGCAACCACTCCCCCTGGGCGGACAGCATCCAGCGCGGATTTCAGGAGCGCACGCTGCAGCGGGCCCAGATCGGCCAGGTCCTTGGGCGTGCGGCGCCAGCGGGACTCAGGCCGGCGTCGAAGAGCGCCGAGGCCGCTGCAGGGGACATCCACGAGGACCCGGTCGAAGCTCTCGGCCATCTCCGTGCCGACCTCGCGGCCGTCGCCCGTTCGCACGTGCCAGGTCTCGTGCGGAACTGCGGCCAAAGCCTGGCGGACCAGCTTGGCACGGTGCGGTGCGGGCTCGTTGGCCAGCAGGGTGGCGCCCTGCTGGCGGGCGAGGGCGCCGAGCAGCGCGGCTTTGCCGCCGGGTCCTGCGCAGAGATCCAGCCAGCGTTCGCCTCCGCCGTCGGTGCCGGTGCTGGTGCCGGCACCCAGGTCCACTGCCGCCATGGCACGGGCTACAAGCTGTGAGCCAACGTCCTGGACCCTGGTGCTGCCTTCGCGCACGGTGGCGAGCCGGCCGAGGTCTCCGCCGCTGGAGAGCGCTGATCCTTCGACGAGTTCACCCCGGGTGGCCCCGCCTTCGAGGGCCTCGTCGAGGCTCCCCAGGCCCGGCAATGCGACGAGGTTGACCACGGGGGCGGCGTTGTCGGCTTCCAGCAGGTCATTGATCTCCGTCGCGGAACGCCCGTGCGCCACCAGGGACTGGCGCATGGCCCGGACAATCCACTCGGGGTGGGCGTAACGGATGGACGCGATCCTGGTTTCGTCGGTTTCGCCGGCCACGAGGAGCTCAAGCCACTCCTCGAGGGTGTGCGCCGTGACTTTGCGCAGCACGGCGTTGATCAGGGCCGAGGGGCCGGCGCCGATCACAGCCCGGGCCAGGCCAACGGTCTGGTCCAGGGCAGCGTGCGCCGGGACACGCATGGCCAGCAGCTGGTGCGCGCCGATGCGCAGGGCGTCGAGGATGGCGGGGTCAAGCTGGTCCAGCGGCCGGTCCACACAACGGGCCAGGACGGCATCGTAGGTCCCCTGGCCGCGCAAAGCACCGTAACTCAGTTCGGTGGCGAAGCCGGCGTCCCGCTTGTCCAGGCCGTGATGGCGGATGCGGGACGGGAGCACCAGGTTGGCGTAGGCGTCCTCGGCGGCCACCGCGCGCAGGACTTCGAACGCAACCAGGCGCGCCGGATCCGCGCGGCGCGTGCGCTGTGCGGGAGCGTTCTCGGTGAAGCTCTTCTGGGTGCTTCGGTTACGCTCGCGGCCCTGGGCGTTGCGCGTGCTGGAATCGCGCGGCCCGCCCTTGCCCCGGCCGCTTCCGCTGCCGCCCCTGCCACGGCCCCCTGCATTACCGCCGGACTCGCTCATTCGAACACCACGCTTTCAAGTGAAGCCATGCCGCGGGCCCAATCGGCCGCGGCCATCATTTTCTTTCCTGCGGGCTGGATCCTTGTCAGCTCCACCGCATGGGACCCGGTTCCCACCAAGACGCTTTTTCCCTCGAGGCTGACTGCGCCGGGCTCCAGGTGGGAACTGTCAGGCCGGAGCCGGACCGGTTCAATTTTGACCCGTTGACCGTCCAGCGTGGTCCAGGCGCCAGGCTCGGGGGTTACGCCCCGCGCCCGCCGCCCCACAGCCAGTGCCGGCTGCTTCCAGTCAAGCCTGCCGTCCTCGATGGTCAGCTTGGGTGCCAGTGAAACGTCGCCTGCCTGTGGCTGCGGAGCTGCTTTCCCTGCTTCCACGGCGGACAGTGTCTGTGAGAGCAGGACGGCCCCGCTGTGGGACAGCCGCTCCAGCAGGGCACCCGCGGTGTCGTTTGGCCCAACGCCCTCGGTCAGTGTCCCAAAGACGGGGCCGGTGTCCAGGCCTTCCTCCAGCAGGAAGGTGACGGCGCCGGTGACGTCGTCGCCGGCAATAACGGCCCGCTGTACCGGGGCAGCCCCGCGCCAGGCGGGAAGGAGGGAGAAATGCAGGTTGATCCAGCCATGCGGCGGAACATCAAGGGCGGCGCGGGGAATCAGTCCCCCATAGGCCACGATGGCGGCCACGTCCGGTTTGGCTGCGGCGATTTGCGCCGTTACGGCGTCATCAACGCGGGTGGCGTGGATGACATGGATGCCCAGCTCGGCGGCGCGGGCGGCAACGGGCGACGGCGTGAGCACACGTTTGCGTCCCACCGGCGCGTCGGGGCGGGTCAGGACCGCAACGATGTCAAAGCCGGCCTTGACCAAGGCGTCCAGTGACGGGACAGCGACGGCAGGAGTGCCGGCAAAAATTACCCTCATGCGGTGGAGCCGCCGCCGAAACTGGATCCACCAGAGCTGGCGCCCCCAAAACTGGACCCGCCGAAACTGGATCCGACAGTTTTTGCGCGCTTCGCCGTCGTGCGTTCCGTAATGGCCTCATAGTTCGCATTGCGGATGGAGCGCAGCGCAGTCTTGCGATCTTCGCCCTCCAGGCGGTCCGTGTAGAGAATGCCGTCCAGGTGGTCCGTCTCGTGCTGGAAGCAGCGGGCCAGCATGCCCTCTCCTTCGACGGTGACGGGATTCCCGTGAAGATCGACCCCGGTGACCTTGGTGGCCCGGAACCGGCGGACAGGAAATCCAAGCCCGGGGATGGACAGGCAGCCTTCCACGTGGTCGGGCTGGAAATCGTCACTGTTTTCCAGGACCGGGTTGATGATGTGGCCGTCCACGCCACCCACGCGGTAGGTAAAGACCCGCTGGCTGACACCGATCTGGGGAGCGGCGAGGCCGGCGCCATCCACGTCCTCCATGGTTTCGGTCATGTCCGCGACGAGCTTGGCAAGCTCGGGCCCGAATTCCGTCACAGGATCGGCCACTGTGCGGAGCACAGGATCTCCAATGATGCGGATATTCAGAATGGCCATGTGTTGTCTTTCCTCACGGTGGGCGTTATAGGCGAACCTATCCAGTTTAGGCGCAGGGGCATCGCTGCCGGGACTGGAGTGGGCTTCAGCCGGTACCGCTAGGCGGTGCGGACCCGAACGGACGGAGGCGGAGCCACCGGAAGGAGGGCACTGCCGGCCGACAGGGTGTCCGCGGACAGCTCCCACACACGCCGCAGGGCGCAGAACTTCCACCAATGGTGCTTGAGGACGTCCGGGTTGGCGCGAACGGGCCGGACCTCGGTCTCACCAATGGCCACGGCAAGCAACAGCGGGTTATCGCCGTACTTCCACGGCTCCCATTCTCCGGCAACCGGGTCCACCAGGCTTTCCTCCGCCTTCATACCGGCCACGAGCTGCATAACCACCTTGTCATCCAGCGGCTTGACGGTGCCGTCACGCGTGGTTCCTTTGGTCTTGTAGTCGATGAGGCAGACGCGGCCGTTGATGCGCGCCACGAGGTCCAGTGTCCCGGCGTAGCCCACAGACTTGTTCCAGACGGTGATTTCCGGCGCGATGGGCTCAACGTCGTAAAGTTCCCACCACTCGTCGAACCGCAAGGCAAAGGCTTCCTCGCCGTTGGCTGCCAGGGCCTCGCGGGTTTCCTTCATGGCGTGCGGGCGGCCCAGGGCCCGGAGTGCAACCTGCTCGCAGTAGTTATGGACACGGTCACCGCGTTTAGCGGCGTCGTCCCGGTAATTCTCGGCCGCCTTTGAGGCCCGGTTGACGGCCTGGCGGATTTTTGCCGGACTGCCCAGGCAGTCGGCGAGCAGCGGATCCTTCGCCAGGCTGCTTGCGCCCATGTATCCGAACCAGCCGTCCAGCCCGTGCGGCTGCTGGCCGATCACGGTGGTAATGGACGGAACGGAGAACTGTTCGGAAGTGGAGCGCGCGTACATGCGGCCGTATTCCGTGGCGTGGGCAAGGAGTGGATCAGTCATACAAAGACTCTTTCACAAGGGGCTGACAAAAAGACGGACACAAAAAAGGTCCGTTCCCGCTCGGCTTGAGCGGAAACGGACCTGATTCCTCGGTGGGCGATACTGGGTTCGAACCAGTGACCTCTTCGGTGTGAACGAAGCGCGCTACCACTGCGCCAATCGCCCCGATGCCTTTGAATGCTAGCGGACCCGACGGGGTTTATGGAAATCGAGATTGCTCCAACTTCGAATTACAGGCCTGTAATTCGCAAAAACCCCTAGATTGCAGGGATCCAGGGCCATCACCGCCGGCTTGGGAGGCCCGATTTGGAGAATCCCTGAACCTCCTATAGAGTTCTTACTCGTTGGAACGCGAGGAAATGCCCGAAACGGTACGGAATCAACGGTCAACATGCGGACGTAGCTCAGCTGGTAGAGCACCACCTTGCCAAGGTGGATGTCGCGAGTTCGAATCTCGTCGTCCGCTCGCAGGACACTGTCACGGCAATGGCTCTTCGGAACCGGCGCTTACACGGTGGGTTGGCCGAGAGGCGAGGCAGCGGCCTGCAAAGCCGTATACACGGGTTCGAATCCCGTACCCACCTCGGTGAAAACCATGGTTTCCGGTTCACCCCGGATGGCAATGGGCGATTGGCGCAGCGGTAGCGCGCTTCCCTGACACGGAAGAGGTCACTGGTTCGATCCCAGTATCGCCCACCAAGCAAGGCAACTTGCTTCATGCAGTACTTTTGGCTTCTGCCAGAACGTACTTCATACGCGGACGTAGCTCAGCTGGTAGAGCACCACCTTGCCAAGGTGGATGTCGCGAGTTCGAATCTCGTCGTCCGCTCTCTACCCCCGTATTAAATCCGAAATGACCGGCCTTCCGGTTCCGGGCGATTGGCGCAGCGGTAGCGCGCTTCCCTGACACGGAAGAGGTCACTGGTTCGATCCCAGTATCGCCCACAGCAGCAGCTCCCCGTGAGCTGCTTTTTTGTTGCCCTTTTGGCTTTAGCGTTGACTCGATACTTTAGCGTCGGCCCGATCCGCTGCCAGCGAACGTCCCGGACGCCCAATTTCCTTGGCACACCCATGAGACAGGGCTAGGATCGATTGCGGAGGAGCGACCTGGCTCCGCGATTGAAGGGAGGTGCTCGTGGGACTGATTGACGATCTTAAGGGCAAGGCTCAGGGTCTGATCCACGGCAACGAGCAGGCCATCAAGGACGGCATCACCAAGGCCGGCGATTTCGTCGACTCCAAGACCGGCGGCAAGTACGCCGGGCATGTCGACAAGATCCAGGATGGCGCTTCCAAACTCGTTGATAAGAATGACGGAACACCAGGCGAGACCCCTGCCAGCGAGCAGGTACCGCCGGTCAACCCGGTTCCTCCGGTTGATAGGGCTCCGTAACAAGGATTCGGCCAGGGCATTGCCCTAGCACGTCAAGGGGGTGCGGGTCCCGCCGGGAGGCGGCACCTGCACCTTTGGCGTTTAAGCGACGGATCACTGTACTGCCGTGTCGTCTAGGGAGTGTCTGCAAAGGAGCAGTGGTGAAAGACCCGGATTCAGCCCGGCTCCCCCGTGAACAGATCTCCACGGGCACCCCGCCACCAGGCCTGACGACAGCCCTCAGGTCCATGATGTTGAAGGCCAGCGTCCCCGGCGTGTCTGTAGCGGTCGTGGACCGGGACCGCGTGGTCTTCGCCGGAGGATACGGACTGGCGGATCTGGCAGCACGAAGCCCGGCAACCGCGTCGACCACGTATCTGTGGTTCTCCATGACCAAGATGGTGACGGCGACAGCAGCGCTGCGCCTTGCCGACGACGGCCGCCTCGACCTTGCCACGCCCGTAGGCGAGTATGTCGACTACCTGCGCGGCCCCGGGAAAGTGCAGCCAAGCGTCGGTCAACTGCTGACCCACACTTCCGGGCTGGGCAATCCATTGCCCATCAGGTGGGCGCACGCGGCCGAAGCGGCTCCGCCGGACCCCGAGGCGCTGCTCCGCAAACTGATGGCACGCCGTCGGGCATACCGTTACCCGGTGGGACAGATGGCCCGATACTCCAACGTCGGTTACCTCGCCGCCGGGCAAATCATCTCCGCCGCCGCTGGCATGCCGTACGAGGACTACGCCCGCAAATCCGTCCTGCAACCTCTCGGCATGCACAACACCGGGTTTCGCCAGCCAACCGGAGCAGCCACGGCAAAGGGGTATCTGAAAGCACCAAGGATCGCCGACCCGCTACTGCGTCGGCTTCTGCCGCCGGGAATCGCCGGCGACCGCTACCGTGCCTATCTTTCGCTGAACCCCTTCCACGTCGACGGACCTGCCTACGGCGGACTCGCGGGCGACGTGCTGGATGCGGCGAAGTTCCTGCGCATGCACCTTCGCAATGGCGACCTGGATGGCAAGCGTGTCCTCACCCCGGAATCCGCCCGCCGGATGCGGGTCATCGAACACGCAGGAGAACCATTCGCCCACGGCATCGGCTGGTTCCGCAGGTCCCCGGACTCCACCACGCCGTGGGTAGAGCACTTCGGCACCGGGGTGGGCTTCTGGAACGTCATGCGCCTCTACCCCGACCACGGAATGGGCGTCGTGATCATGAGTAACAGCACCGCCGCGTACGACTTTGAGCCACTGATGGAACTGTTGGTGGGCGCGTCATGGCAAAAACCATGACACGCAGCCGGGAGCCTAGGACGGCTCGTGGTTCTGGCCTTCGCGTGCCAGTGCCGTCAGTCGGGATACGGCGCGGTAGTACTTCTTGGTGTAGCCACCGTGCATCATCTCGTCGGTAAAAAGCTTGTCGAAGGGGACACCGCTGGCCAGGATGGGCACATCCTTGTCATAGAGGCGGTCCGCCAACACCACAAAGCGCAGGGCGACGGCCTGCTCAGTGATGGTCTCTACGTTGCGCCACACCACACCGTCGATGCCGTCGATGAGCTGGCGGTACCGGCTCGGGTGCACACCGGCGAGGTGTCCGATCAGCGAGCTGAATTCATCCTGGGCCACAATCTTGCCGTCGAACTCCGCCTTCATCTGGGCCGAAAGCTGGCTGTTCTTCAGCGGGGCCGGGGCGGCTGGCAGGCCGCGGTGGCGGAAGTCCTCGCCGTCGATGCG
This sequence comes from Pseudarthrobacter sulfonivorans, assembly GCF_031454915.1. Classification (GTDB taxonomy): domain Bacteria; phylum Actinomycetota; class Actinomycetes; order Actinomycetales; family Micrococcaceae; genus Arthrobacter; species Arthrobacter sulfonivorans_C. The sequence goes on from NZ_JAVDRS010000010.1 coordinate 31,974, forward strand.
GATGACGTCGAACTGGTCAGCGAGGACCTGGATCTCACGGGCGAAGTCGACGGCGGCAAAGCGGCCGTCGCCCAGCGAGCCCGGCAGGGTGTTGGACGTCGCGGCGAGCTTCACGCCGGCGTCGGCCAGTTCGCGCATCAGCCTGGACATCAGCACCGTGTCGCCCGGATCATCGAGCTCGAATTCGTCGATGCACACCAGCTTGTAGTGGCTCAGCGCCTCAACCGTCTTACGGAAGGACAGGGCGCCCACCAGGTTGGTGTATTCCACGAACGTGCCGAAGGCCTTGGGCCCCGGTGCGGCGTGCCACAGTGAAGCGAGCAGGTGGGTCTTGCCGACGCCGAATCCGCCGTCCAGATAGATTCCGGCCCTTGTTTCGACCTTCTTGGTGAAGAGCTTTTTGAACAACCCGGCGCCGTCACCTGCACCGACACCGCCGGCGAATCCCTCCAGCGCCTTGACCGCCGCCGCCTGGGAAGGCTGGTTGGGGTCCGGCCGATAGCTGGCGAAGGAGACCTGGCCAAACCTCGGTGAGGGATAGAAACCCTTGAGGAGCTCATCCACCGACACCGCCGGAGTGCGGGCGGCAAGCTGTTCGATCTGTACCAAGGTGGTCCGTTCTGCTGGTGGGTTGTCCCCAGAAAGAATACCGGCAATGGTCCAGGGCTCCCCCGCCAGGCACCCGTCTATGACTCCGGCGTGACGAAGGCCATATTTCCCACTGTTAACGGCAGGGCGGACACGGTGGCCAGCCATAGCTAGGGTGGAAGAAGGATTTCCACCTCCCGCTGCAGGTCCGCAGTACTTTCTGAAGTGAAAGGCCATCATCATGTCCTACCCCGTTGAACAGAACGAGAAGTTCGCCGCCTACGCCAATCCCGAGCGCCTGGTGTCCACTGAATGGCTCGCCACGGCACTGGAGTCAGGTGCGGCTGCGGACGGCAAGCTCGTCGTAGTCGAATCCGATGAGGATGTCCTCCTCTACGAGACAGGCCACATCCCGGGGGCCGTCAAGATTGACTGGCACACCGACCTCAACGATGAAGTGACCCGCGACTACGTCAACGGCGAAGCCTTCGCTGCACTGGCCGCTTCGAAGGGCATCTCCCGGGACACCACCGTGGTGATCTACGGTGACAAGTCCAACTGGTGGGCGGCCTACGCCCTCTGGGTTTTCACGCTTTTCGGCCACGAGGACGTCAGGCTGCTTGACGGCGGCCGGGACAAATGGATCGCTGAAGGCCACAAGCTGACCACAGATGTGCCCCAGCCAGCGGCCGGCGATTACCCCATCGTCGAGCGGAACGATGCCCCCATCAGGGCGTTCAAGGAAGACGTGCTGGCGCACTTCGGCAAGCCGCTGATCGATGTCCGGTCCCCCGAGGAATACACCGGCCAGCGCACCCACATGCCCGCCTACCCTGAGGAAGGCGCGCTGCGTGGCGGCCACATTCCGACGGCCGCGTCGATCCCCTGGGCACGTGCCGCAGCGGGCGATGGCACGTACCGCAACCGCGGCGAACTGGAGGCGCTGTACCTGGGCGAGGCCGGCCTCAAGGAAGGAGACGACGTCGTGGCCTACTGCCGCATCGGTGAGCGTTCCAGCCACACCTGGTTTGCCCTGAAGTACCTCCTGGGCTTCGAAACCGTGCGCAACTACGACGGCTCCTGGACTGAGTGGGGCAACGCCGTCCGCGTGCCGATCGCCAAGGGAGCCGAGCGCGGCACGGTCCCGGCGTAAACTGGACCTGATGAATACCCAAGCCCTTCCCGCCGCACTTGCGGAAATAGTCGACGACTTCCAGGCCCTGACCGAACCCGAGCGGCTGCAACTGTTGCTGGAATTCTCCCAGGGACTCCCTGAGCTTCCGGACCGGTTGAAGGACCATCCCGAGCTCCTGGAGCAGGTGGTGGAATGCCAGTCACCGCTGTTCCTGACCATCGAGACGGAAAAGCACGACGCCGGCGCGGCCGGTGCGGTTCGGCTCTACTTTCAGGCGCCGCCTGAGGCCCCCACCACGCGGGGTTTCGCCGGGGTGCTGCACGAGGGACTCGATGGGCTCAGCGCGGCGGAAATCCTGGCTGTGCCGGACGACATGCCCGAGCTGCTGGGCCTGACCCGGGCCATCACACCGCTGCGGATGCGTGGCATGACCGCCATGCTGGGCCGGATCAAGCGCAAGGTCGCCGCCAACGTCCGGCTCGAGGCCTGAGTGCCTGAACGCAACTGAGAACTAATGGGACGCAAAAGCTCGTCGCAGGGAACGCCGGCAACAGCAGCATTGGCTGCGGCCGGCGTTCCCTTTGTGCTGCATCCGTACGTCCACGATCCGTCCGCGGCCAGCTACGGCACGGAAGCGGCCGAGGCGCTGGGGATCGCCCCGGAGAAGGTCTTCAAAACCCTGATGGTCGAAGTGGAAGGCCGACTGGCCGTGGGAGTGGTGCCGGTCAGCGGAAACCTTGACCTCAAGGCGTTCGCCGCCGCCCTGGGTGCCAAGAAGGCTTCCATGGCGGACCCCGCTGCCGCCGAGCGCCGGACCGGCTATGTACTGGGTGGGATTTCGCCGCTGGGCCAGCGTCAGACCTCACCCACCGTGGTTGACGGCAGCGCCCTCAACCTCGGGAGCATGCTGGTTTCCGGGGGCAAGCGCGGCCTGGACATCGAATTGGCGCCGGCCGACCTCATCCGGCTGACGTCCGCAGTCACGGCAAACATAGGCACGGGCACGCCCTAACCTTCCTCCGGTCGGCGCTGGCCGGGGTTGGCGCGCGGGGCCAGTTGTGGCCGAAGCCACGCCGCGATCAGGTTTTCCCACCGCTCGGGATCAACGTTCCATTCCTTGGTGTGCCTGGCACGGTTGAACGTCTCGAAGGTGACCATGTCCGGATTCCGTTCGGCCAGGAGCGCCGAGGGCCCATAGGGAACGTACTCGTCGTCCACGCTGTGGATGATCAGTGTCGGAGTACGGACCTCCACGGCGCGCGCCACCCAGTCCATGGCCTTGAGGTCCACGGGCGCCGACAGGCCCGTCAGCCTGCGGCCCAACGGGTGGCCCAGCATCAGCTGCCCATAGCGGCCCACCAGGGACGGAATCCTGTTCAGCTGCGCGTGGTGCGCCAGCACGTTGACCCAGTTGATCACCGGTGCGTCCAAGACCATGGCCCGAATCAGGTGGCGGTGCCGCGACAGATCGGCCGTCTGCAGGCAGATGGCGCCGCCCATGGACCAGCCAAAAAGCACGATTTCCTCGGCCCCGTTGGCCAGCGCATACTCAATGGCGGCTTCCACATCGTGCCACTCGGTGGATCCCAGGCCGTACCGGCCGTCGTCGGCCGACGGCGCCAATCCGTCGTTCCGGTACGAGATCAGCAGGCTGGTCAACCCCAGTTCCCGGGCGGGGGCCACGGCGCGCAACGCTTCCTGGCGGGTCGCCCCGCGTCCGTGCACCATGATGGCCCAAGTCCGCGCAGCACCTTCTGCCCGCACCAGCCACGCCGGGGCCTGGCCGCCATCTACCTCTATCAGGACGTCCTCCGCCGCGATCCCGGCGGCTGCCGGATCCGGGTAGAGAGCCCCGCTCCACCACCCTCGCCGGGCGGTATCGAAATCACCGGCATAGACAGCCTCGACCTCACGCAGGACTGTGCCGTCTGCCGGCGCGTAGGACACGATCCGGCCGATCCTGGCGTGCCCCTTGCCGCCGTCAAAGAAGAAGCCATAGACGCCCTCCACTGTGGTCTCGGGCGTGGCGGCCAGGATGACCCGCATTCCCTCGCCGTCCCGAATCACCGCCAGCACTTCCTGGTCGGCCGTCCGCTGCCGGACCGGGGTAATCACACGCCGCGCAAAGTACAGTGCCAGCGCGGATGAGCCCGTCGCAAGCAGTCCCGCGAGCGCCCCACCGCCGATAGCGCCGCCAAGGGCCCACTTGGCGCGGAGCGACATACCGCCGTCAGCCTGGACCGGAGGGATCGCCGTCAACGTTGCAGTGCGCGTGGAAGGTGCCATGGAACCATTCTTACCGCCGCGGGCGGGTTGGCCTATTTCCACAGGCCGTGGCGCCCCATCCTGTGGGTGCCACGGGGATGCGGGGCAGGACACTCCAGCGGCTGCCCGCCCCAAACGTGTGCAGGCGCCGGTGCGCACGACTAGGCTGATGCCATGAGCGATCCAATCGTCATTCTGACTGAAGAACCCCTGGGTGCGGATGACCGCATCAACATTCAACGGCTGGTGGACGGGGCAGACACCCCCCTGGTCCTGCTGGTCCCTGGGAACACCGAGCGGCATTTGCTGGTGGATTTCCTCGAGAATCTCTCCTTGCTGGATATTGCCAAAGCATTCCGCGAACTGACCGCGCATGCCCCGGATCCGAATGTCGAACGGGCCGAGGCCGCCGAGACCCTCGCCGTCTCGCTGGCAGCCTTGGATGGGCTGGGCAGCGGAGTCACGGGCGAAGTGGTGGATGGCGGCGCCGTCAATGGACTTGTGGCAAAGGTGAAGGAGCTCGGGGCGGCCCAGGCCGTGGTGATCACGCGGCCCCACGCGGTGGCGGACACCTTCCACACAGACTGGGCCAACAAGGCCCAGGACCAGCTGGGCCTTCCGGTGCTGCACCTGTATGCCGGCTCGGGATTTATCGGCGACTCCTGAGCGTTGAGCACACTATGAGCATCTTTGGAAAGAGCGTTTTCGGGAACAAAGCCACCGATTCCATCCCAGCGTCGTCCCTGGACGCCGCCACGGATGTGCCGGAACCTTCCGTCCGGAAATCGGATGACGAGTGGCGCCGGGAACTGACGCCGGAGGAATACCACGTACTGCGGCAAGCTGGTACCGAGCGTCCCTTCACCGGCGAGTATGTGGACACGCACACGGAGGGCGTTTACCAATGCCGCGCCTGCGGTTCGGAACTGTTCAGGAGCAACGAAAAGTTCGACTCCCACTGTGGCTGGCCGTCTTTTTGGGCGCCACTGGCGGACGGGACCGTGCGCTACATCCATGACCGCACCCTCGGCATGGAGCGGGTGGAGGTACGGTGCGCGAACTGTGACTCCCACCTGGGCCACGTATTCAAGGGTGAGGGCTACGGGACCCCCACAGACCAGCGCTACTGCATCAACTCGGTATCCCTGAAGCTGGTCCCCCGCGGTGCTGACGGGGACGTTTCCGCGGAATCCTGATCCCGCCAGCCGGGCCCTTGCCTATCTCTGGCGCCGCTGACAAGAACCTTGAGCATTCGAATCTCTTACGCTCAGGCATTATTTGAGTTAGGGACTCTGGTTGCTTGCTACGCTCGCCGTAGATGCCCAAGCAACGAGAAAGGCAGTCGCACATGACCGTCACCATGACCGGCGCCCCCATAACCATCACCGCCGAGGTTCCCGCCTGGCTCCGGCTCAAGTCTGCCGCGGAATCGCTGCAGGCGCTGCAGATCCAGGACGGTTCCGTGCCTGAGGCGGGCAACCACACTGCCGCTGCGCTCGAGGTCGCCGCCATCACCAAGGCCATTAGCGAACTGGCGCCGCTCTTCCCGCACGACGCCGCCTACCTTGACGCCGTCGTCGCCGACTTTGAGGCCTGGGCAAATGCCGGCTTCGGTGTGCCGGACTTCCTCGCCTCGCTGCTGGCCTTCCAGCCGCAGCTGCAGCGGCAGGACGGGCTGGCCCACGTTGTCATCTTCCCCATGTACACGCAGAACGGAAGCAGCAGCAGGCTGGTGGAAGCCGTCCTGGTCGAGGTCATCTGGCCGGACTTCGTGGCCGAACTGGAGGCCGGAGACTACTCCAACAAGCTCTTTGTCCCCATCCGGTTCCTGGACTTCACCCGCGGCTACAACACGAACTCGGCAGTGCTGTTCCCGGAGACCGTGGCTGTAAGGGAAACGCCCTCCTTTACCTGGGGAGCAATTTTCGCAGACCGCGAAGCTGCCCGGTTCCGCCGGGTCCTGCGGGCGGCCGCGGACATCACCTCGCTGGACCTTCCCGACGCCGCCGCGGAACTCCTGGCGGACCAGGAACTGGCCGAGGCCACATTTGTTATGTGGGACCTGATCCATGACCGGACGCACATGCGCGGGGACCTGCCCTTTGACCCGTTCATGATCAAGCAGCGGATGCCCTACTTCCTGTATTCACTGGAGGAACTCCGCTGCGACCTCACCGCCTTCCGGGAATCCGTCCGGATTGAAAAGGACGACGACGCCCGGCCGGAGGCCCGCCGGCACGCGAAACTGGTGCAGTACGCCATCATCTTCGACCGGATCTTCCGCTTTGCAATCACGGGCAACCGTGTTCGCAACTACGACGGCCTCGGCGGCCAACTGCTCTTCGCCTGGCTGCACCAGCACCACGTCCTGCACTGGACAGACACCCGTCTCCGCATCGACTGGGACCAGGTGGCGGACGCAGTCATCGCCCTCGGGTCCGCGATCGACGAACTTTACTGGCGCTCCATCGACCGGCCGAAGACAGCGCACTGGCTTGCCGCCTATGATCTGATTTCGGCCACGGTCACACCGAGTCCTGCCTCGGTCTGGGCCAAGGGCCCGGACGCCCTCCCCGTGTCCGGCCCGCCGCGCGGCCTGACGGACCAGGTGCTGGATGACGAATTCCCGCTGTCCATGTTCTACGAGGCTTTGGAGAAGAAAATGCGCCCGGTCATCGAATCCACCGCCGGCATTACCGGAACCTCCGCCGTATGAGCGGCAGCAACCCCCTGAACGTCCTGGTCACCGGCGGCAGCGGACCCTCCGGGGTCGCGGTGGCACGGGCCCTGCACGAGGCGGGGTTCCGAGTGTTCAGCGTGGGCTCGGACCGGGCACGGATCAATGCCGCAGCAAATAAAGCGGGCGACGGCGTCACACCCCTCGTGTGCGACCTTGCGGATTTGCCCGGCGTCCGCGCCCTGCGGGACACCCTGGCGTCCACCGCCGGACCAGTGGACGCAGTCATCCACCTCGTGGGCGGCTGGCGCGGTGCCAGCGGCATCGCGGACCAGAGCGACGCCGACTGGGACTTCCTCGAACGCGGCGCCGTCACCACGGTGCGGAACGTGTCCAGGGTCTTCTTTGACGACGTGGCTGCCTCCAGCGCTGGCAGGTTTGCCATCGTTTCCTCCACCACTGTGGAGACTCCGACGGCGGCCACGGCCAGTTATGTGGCGGCCAAGGCCGCAGCGGAAACCTGGACCATGGCGATGGCGGAAGGCCTGGCCCGCTCAGCTGCCAGCGAGGGCAGGGAACTGCGGGGCGCCGCCGTCGTACTGGTGGTCAAGGCGCTGGTGGATGCAGAACTGCGGCAGGCGCACCCGGAACGGACCTTCCCTGGCGCCACCGACGTCGAGGACCTGGCGGCGGCCGTCGTCGGCCTCTTCCGACGCCCCGCGGCCGAGCTGAATGGCCGGCGCCTGCGGCTGACGCCCGAATCCGGCTTCCTTGCCCCCACTGCCATGGGTTTGACCTCCCTAGACTGAGAACGTGAGCAAAGCAATGACAACCACGGCACACGCCGCCCCTCGCCCTGACAGCCTCACCACCCGGCTGCACGACTCGACCGTCCGCGGTTTCGCTTCGGACAACTACTCGGGCGTCCACCCGGAGGTCCTGGCCGCCCTCGCGGCAGCCAACGAAGGCCACCAGGTCTCCTATGGCGAGGACGACTACACAGCCCGCCTGCAGGAACTGCTGGAAGAGCACTTCGGCGCCGGCATCGAGTGCTTCCCGGTCTTCAACGGCACGGGCGCCAACGTCCTGTCCCTGCAATCGCTGCTCCCCCGCTGGGGCGCTGTGGTGTGCGCGTCGACGGCCCACATCAACATGGACGAAAACGGGGCCCCGGAGCGCATCGGCGGGATCAAGCTCCTGCACGTCCCCACCCCGGACGGCAAGCTGACCCCGGAGCTGATCGACCGCGAAGCCTGGGGCTTCGGCGATGAGCACCGCGCCCAGCCGCTGGCTGTCTCCATCACCCAGACCACCGAACTGGGCACGTGCTACACCCCGGACGAAGTCCGCGCCATCGCCGAGCACGCCCACTCCAAGGGCATGAAGCTCCACATGGACGGGGCGCGGCTGGCCAACGCGGCTGCCCACCTGGGCGTGCCGCTGCGGGCCTTCACGCGCGACGCCGGCGTGGACATCCTTTCCTTCGGCGGCACCAAAAACGGGCTGCTTTACGGTGAAGTGGTGGTGGCACTGAACCCTGATGCCGCCCAGGGCCTGGTGTTCCTGCGCAAGATGAACATGCAGCTCGCCTCAAAAATGCGCTTCCTCTCGGCCCAGTTCATTGCACTCCTCGAAGGCGATCTGTGGCTGCGTTCGGCGGCGCACGCCAACGCCATGGCCGCCCGCCTCCGGACTGCGGTGGAGACCATCGACGGCGTGGAGCCCACCCAGAAGACGGAATCCAACGGCGTGTTCGCCATCCTGCCGGCCGGCGTGGCAGACCGCTTGCGGGAGTCCTTCCGGTTTTATGACTGGGACGAAGCCGCCCGCGAGGTCCGCTGGATGTGCTCCTTTGACACCAGCGAAGAGGACATCGACGCTTTTGTGGCCGCGATCCGCCGGGAACTGGCGGCCCATAATGAAGGCAAGGCGGCCAGGTAGCGATGACTTGCCGACGGCGAGCCTGCACAGCCTGCCCGCTGCTGTTGCGTAATCTGCGAAGGTGAACGCACTCGCCCAGGTTCCCCCGGAATTTCTCCACGCCTTGGGAACACTCAGGAAGGCCCAATGCCGCAGTGAACTGCGCCTGGCGGAAATTCCGGCGCCCGCACGGCTGGCACCGTTCGCCGTGGCACTCGGAGCCGAGGTCATGGCGCCCGGTCCCGGCAGCGGCACCGCCCCCGTCCACGGCCCCGCAGCGATGGCACTGGCCGCCGCCTCCGGCACCGAAGAGGACGACGACACCGAGTTGGCCACTGGCCGCTTCATCCTGCTGCACGACCCCGAAGGCTCCGCGGTGTGGGACGGTGAGTTCCGCATTGTCACGTACATCCGGGCCCAGCTTGAGCCCGAGATGGGCAATGACGAGATGCTGGGCACCGTGGCCTGGACCTGGCTGGTTGAAGCCCTCGAGAACCATCAGGCCGCTTACCGGGCGGCCGGCGGGACTGCCACGCGCGTCCTGTCGGAGAGCTTTGGGACTCTTTCTGATCGGCCCGGGTCGATCGACATCGAGCTGCGCGCCTCGTGGACGCCGGCCTCATCGGACGTCACGGCCCACCTGGAGGCCTGGTCCGATATGGTGTGCACGTTCGCCGGCCTCCCCCCTCTGCCCGACGGCGTCTCCGCCCTTCCGCGCCGCCGCCGGAACTAGGACTGCACCATGTCGGTAAACTGAAGGCATCATGACCCCTCACATCCCGGATAACACCACGGCCGGCGCTCCGGCTGCTGAAACAACTTCCCACATCTCGGTGGAAGGATTCGACAGCCAGGTCCCCGTAATCATTGACCTCGATGCACCGCGCGACGGCGTGCCGCTGGTCATCGAAACGCAGGCCGGGCTGGAGCGGTGCGCGGCAGCCATCGCCGCCGGAACCGGACCGGCGGGGGTTGATGCCGAGCGTGCCTCAGGTTTCCGGTACGGCCAGCGTGCGTTCCTGGTCCAGATCCGCCGCGAAGGCTCCGGCACCTGGCTGATCGACCCTGAACCGTTCGATGACCTGGCCATCATCAACGATGCGCTCAAGGGTGTGGAGTGGATCCTGCATGCGGCCAGCCAGGACCTTCCGTGCCTGCTGGAGCTCGGGATGTGGCCGGACAGACTTTTCGACACGGAGCTTGCCGCACGCCTGGCCGGCTTGCCGCGCGTGGGCCTGGCCGCCGTCATCGAACAGCTGCTGGGCTTCGGCCTGGCCAAGGAACATTCGGCCGCCGACTGGTCCACCCGGCCGCTCCCTGAGCCGTGGCTGCGCTATGCAGCCCTGGACGTGGAAGTCCTCACCGAGCTGCGCGAAGAACTCATCGAACTGCTCCAGGCGGACGGCAAGCTGGAGTACGCGGAGCAGGAATTTGCCGCGATCCTTGCCGCTGGCGTTGCACCGCCAAGGGTGGATCCATGGCGCAAGACGTCCGGCCTGCACCAGATCCGTGACCGGCGCCAGCTGGCCGCGGTCCGGGAGATGTGGCTGGAGCGCGATTCGCTGGCGCAGAAGCGTGATGTTGCACCTGGCCGGCTGATTCCTGATTCCGCCCTGGTCTCGGCCGCCAAGGCCATGCCCTCCACCGTGCCCCAGCTCCTGGGCACCAAGGGTTTCCACGGCCGGGCGGCCCAGCGCGAGGCGCCCCGCTGGCTCCGCTGCATCGCGGCCGCAAGGGAGCTCGAAGAACTTCCGCCCCTGCACCTGCCCACCAACGCCCCTCCCCCGCCGCGGGTCTGGGCTGACCGCGACCCCGAGGCCGCCGAGCGTCTTTCCACGGCCCGGCCGCTTCTGCAGGAAAAGGCCGAAGAGCTGAACCTGCCGATGGAGAATCTGCTGACCCCGGACTACCTGCGGCGCGTGGCGTGGCGTCCGCCCGCTGAAATCAGCGAAGAGGCCGTGGCCACGGAACTGCGTGCCCTCGGCGCCCGGGAGTGGCAGATCGGCCTGGTGGCGCCCCTCATCACGCACGCGTTCCTCCATCCGCAGCCGCTCCCGCCCAAGGAAACCAAGGCTGCCGCGCCCACCGACTAACCCCCTCATCGGACCCTTGCACACTATGTTACTGACGAGTAACATAGTGTGCACTGCCGTCCGGACGAGTGCTGCCACTTTGCCCTCCGGCCGGCGCCAAACGTCTCGATGAGGAGTACACGTGAGCTACCACGGAAGCAGCGCAACACCGCGCACTGTCCGCGACGTCGTTTTTGTTGACGGCGTCCGCACACCCTTTGGCCGTGCCGGCGAGAAAGGCATCTACGCCGGAACCCGCGCCGATGACCTGATGGTGAAATGCATCCGCGAGCTGCTGCGCCGGAACCCCACCCTGCCGGCGGCCCGGATCGACGAAGTGGCGGTAGCCGCCACCACCCAGACCGGGGACCAGGGCCTCACCCTCGGTCGCACGGCAGCTCTCCTGGCCGGGCTCCCCCGCACCGTTCCCGGCTTTGCCATCGACCGGATGTGTGCCGGGGCCATGACTGCAGTTACCACCACGGCGAGCGGCATCGGCTTCGGTGCGTACGACGTCGTGATTGCCGGCGGCGTGGAGCACATGGGCAACCACCCGATGGGCTCCGGCGCCGATCCGAACCCGCGCTTTATGTCCGAGCGCCTGGTTGACCCGGCCGCCCTGAACATGGGCAACACGGCCGAAAACCTGCATGACCGCTTCCCCGCCATCACCAAGGAACGCACCGACGCCTACGCTGTTGCCTCCCAGGACAGGCTGGCGGCGGCCTATGCCCGCGGGCAGATCCAGCCTGACCTCGTCCCCGTGGCCACCCTGAAGCCGGGCCAGGGGTGGACGCTGAACAGCGTTGACGAACCGCCCCGCCCGGGCACCACGCTGGAGGATCTCGCCGCCCTGCGCACTCCCTTCCGCGCACACGGCCGCGTAACGGCGGGCAACGCCGCCGGCCTGAACGACGGCGCCACCGCCGCCGTCCTGGCATCCTCCGAGGCCGCCGCGGAGCTGGGCCTGCCCGTGAAGATGCGGCTGGTCAGCTACGCCTATGCGGGCGTCGAGCCCGAAGTCATGGGAATCGGCCCCGTTCCCGCCACCGAAAAAGCCCTGAAGAACGCCGGACTCACCATTGAGGACATCGGGCTTTTTGAAATCAACGAAGCCTTTGCGGTCCAGGTCCTGAGCTTCCTGGACCACTTTGGGATTTCCGACGACGATCCCCGGGTGAACCGCTACGGCGGCGCCATCGCCGTGGGCCACCCCCTCGCGTCCTCCGGCGTCCGGCTGATGAACCAGCTCGCGCGGCAGTTCGAGGAAGACCCGTCCGTCCGGTACGGCATCACCACCATGTGCATCGGCCTGGGCATGGGGGCCACCGTCATCTGGGAAAACCCGCGTCACTCGAAATACACAGGGTACAGCGCCGCCGCTGACGACGCCCACGAAGCAATCACCGCAGCAACCACCGAAGGAGCCGCCGCATGAGCGCCGCAGATTTCACCAAGCTCGCCGAACTCTTTCCCGACGAAACTGTGACGCACTCCTACGTCCAGGACATTGAGCTGCCCGCCGCTCCCGGACAGCCCAGCCCCGGGGTCTTTGCGCTGATCACGCTGGACAACGGCCTGGACCACTCCAAGCCCACCACACTCGGGCCCAACACCCTGGTTGAGCTGGGCACGGTCCTGGAGGGGCTGAAGGAGCGCGCCGCCCGCGGCGAGATCGCCGGCGTCGGTGTGACCGGCAAGCCATACTTCCTCGTGGCCGGCGCGGACCTGTCCGCGGTCAAGTCGCTGGAGAAACGCGAACACGGCCTGTGGATGGCCCAGCTCGGCCACGACGTTTACGCAACCCTGGCCAACCTCGGCGTCCCCAGTTTCGCCTTCATCAACGGCGTTGCCCTGGGGGGCGGCCTGGAGATCGCCCTGCAGTCCACCTACCGCACCGTATCCACCGGAGCCGGCGCGCTGGCGCTGCCTGAAGCCTTCCTCGGCCTGGTCCCGGGCTGGGGCGGCGTCTACATCCTGCCCCGTCTGATCGGTCCGGAGCACGCGGTCAAGGTCATGATCGAGAACCCGCTCAGCAACAACCGCACCCTTACCGGGACGCAAGCCTTCGACCTTGGCATCGCCGATGCGTTGTTCGAGCCGGCCGACTTCCTGGAGCAGTCCCTCCTCTGGGCGGCAAAAGTCATCACCGGCGAGGTCGCCCCCCAGCGGGCCAACGCCGTGGACCCCTCCGACCCCGCCGTTGCCGCCCGCTGGTCAGAAGCCGTCAAAGCAGGACGTGCGGTGGTGGAGGCCAAGACGTCCAACGCGTCGCCGGCGCCAGCCAAGGTGCTGGACGTCCTCGACGCAAACCGCACCATGAGCCCGGCTGATTCCGCCGCGCTCGAGTGCGAGACCCTGGCCGGGCTGATGCAGAGCGATGAATTCCGGTCCACGGTCTACGCCTTCCTGGAGCTGGTCCAGAAACGCTCCAAGCGGCCGGCCGGCGCGCCCGACCGGAAGCTCGCCCGTCCGGTCACCAAAGTAGGCGTGGTGGGGGCGGGGCTGATGGCAAGCCAGCTCGCCCTGCTGTTCGCCCGCCAGCTCAAGGTCCCCGTAGTCATGACGGACATCGACCAGGCCCGCGTGGACAAGGGCGTGGGCTACGTCCATGCCGAGGTGGACAAACTCCTGGGCAAGAAGCGGATCAGCCCGGATGCAGCCAACCGCACCAAGGCCCTGGTCACCGGCTCGGTCTCCAAGGAAGCCTTCGCGGACGCCGACTTCGTCATTGAGGCCGTCTTCGAAGAATTGAACGTCAAGAAGCAGGTCTTCGCCGAGGTGGAAGCCATCGTCTCACCGGACTGCATCCTCGCCACCAACACATCCTCGCTGTCCGTCACGGCCATGGCCGAGGACCTTCAGCACCCGGAACGGCTGGTGGGCTTCCACTTCTTCAACCCGGTGGCGGTGATGCCACTGCTCGAAATCGTGCGTGCGCCCAAGACTGAGGATGCCGTGCTGGCCACGGCGTTTGAGCTGGCCAAGGGCCTGAAGAAGACGGCCGTCCTGGTCAAGGATGCGCCCGCGTTTGTGGTCAACAGGATCCTGCTGCGGCTCATGGGCGAAGTGACGGCAGCGTTTGACGAAGGCACTCCCGCCGACATTGCCGATAACGCACTGCGCCCCATGGGCCTGCCGATGACTCCGTTCACTCTCGGCGCCATGGTGGGCCTCCCGGTGGCGCAGCATGTCCAGGAGTCGCTGCATGCGGCCTTCGGTGACCGTTTCGCCGTGTCCGCCAACCTGCGGAAGCTGATCGACAACGGGGTGAAGTCGCTCTGGGCTCCCGCGGCTGGCGGCAGCCAGGAGATCCCCGCGTCAACGCTCGCATTGATGTCCTTCGGCACGTCCCCTTCCACCGGCGACGACGTGCTGCACCGCGTGCAGGATGCCCTGGCCGAGGAAATCGGCCTGATGCTGGATGAGGGCGTGGTGGCCGGCCCCGAGGACATCGACCTGTGCATGATCCTCGGAGCGGGCTGGCCCATGTTCCTGGGTGGCATCACGCCGTACCTGGACCGGGTTGGCGCCTCGGACCGGGTGAACGGCAAGCGGTTCCACGCTCCGGGCCTCGCGTCCGGCACCGCCCCATCAGCTGCCCCTATCCACGCCTAACGCCGTCGCCTGCCGAGTTTTTGGTCAGATAACAGCGCCTTAATGCCGGCGGCCTGAAAGCCGCGTCATCTGACCAAAAACTCTATGGTGAGGGTACTGACTGCTCAAACCCCTTGCAGGCGGCCGGCATCCAAGCGCACTATCCTATGCGCGGTGGACCGGGCGTAGTCCAGGTCGTGGGTGACCAGCACGACGGCGGCGCCCTCCGCTGCAGCGTGCCGCACCGCGGTGTCCAGCCTGGCCAGGCCATGGCGGTCGAGGGCTACCGTCGGCTCGTCCAGGGCCATAACGCTCGGCTGCCTGGCCAGGACCGTGGCCAGTGCCAGGAGCCGCTGCAGGGAGGCCGGCAATTCAGCGGGGTGCTTCCCTGCTGCTTCCGCGAGACCTACGGCGCTCAAAGCACGCCGAACCGAGGCTGCGGCCGCCGGTCCGCCCGCCAGCCCAAACCCGACTTCCCGTTCCGCTGTCCGCTCGAACAACTGGTCACGCGGGTCCTGGAAGAGAAGGCTGACGTCCGCGGCCACCGTGCCCGGGAGCAGTCCGGCAATGTCCTGCCCGTTGATCCGGACGCTGCCAGCCAGCGGCCGGAGCAGGCCGTTCAGGTGCCGCAGGAGTGTGGTTTTACCCGCTCCGTTGGGCCCAATGACGGCAACGATCTCACCAGGATGAACTGACAGGCAGACGCCGTCCAGGACGGCCGGCCTCACCGCACCTGTGGAGACCCGGCGGAACCGGCGCCGGGCACGTGGCCTGTCATAGGCGAAGCTGACATCGCGGAGCTCCAGCGCGGGAACCCCCGCCGGCCCGGACCCGGCGTCAGCGGGATGGGCCCGGGCCGGCCGTTGCGGCGGCGAGTGGTCCCCTTTGGTTCCGGTCCCGATGACGCCGGCGGCAGCGAGTTCCGGGGAAGTGGCCAGCTGCGCCGGGGTTCCCTCAACAACAGGCGCGCCGTCGTTCAGCAGGATCCAGCGGTCAGCCCCGGACAGCAGTGCGTCCACCGCCTGGCTCAAAACCACAACGGCGGTGCCACCAGCCACGAGGCTCCGCACCAGGGCCGTCAGGGCCGCTGCGCCGTCGGTGTCCAGGGAGGCGAACGGTTCGTCGAGAACCAGCACGGCAGGTCCGGTGATGATGGCACAGCCGATGGCCAGGCGGCGGAGCTCGCCCCCTGAGATCCTGGCTGGATCACGGTCCAGGAGACTGTCCAGCCCGGTGAGTGACGCCACGCGCCGGACTGCCTCGTGCATTTCCGGCCGGCCCGCACCCCGGTTTTCGAGTCCAAAAGCCAGCTCCTCGGCCACGGTTGCGCGGACGGTAGACAACGCCGCTGCGGCGTCCTGCGGGACAAAGCCCACTTGGCGGCACCACGCGGCCGGGTCGATCTGCGGGTCCTCAGACGTTCCCCGGAATTCCAGCCGTTCGCCGGCCAAGTCCAGAAATCCCTCGAGGGACCCGCCGCTGCCGGGGCGCAGCCAGCCAGCCAGAAGCCGTCCCAAGGTTGATTTGCCGCTGCCCGAGCCACCCAGGACTGCTGTCAGGGTTCCGGGTGCCAGGGAGAGGTTGATGCCGCCAAGCGCAGGGGCTGCATCACCGGGGTACGTGAAGTGTCCTATGCGGGCGGCGAGCGCCGGAGTCAACGTGCCGCGCATTGCTACGCGCCCGCCGTCGGGAAACCCAGCCTGGCGGCGACTGCCGCAACGGCGGCCAGCAACAGCACAATCCGCACGCCACGCTGGGCTGGCGGATCCGGAACCTCGCGGTAGCTGGTGCGGGGGCCACGGTTGCTGAACCCGCGGGCCTCCAGCGCCTGGGCGCGTGTTCCGGCCTCCTCCACCAGGGACAGCACCAGTGGGACGGCCTGAAGGCGGAAGGCGATCACCCGGTGGGCCCAGCCCCGGCGGATCAGCAGGCCGCGGGATTCCTGCGCCCGGCGGATCCGCTGCACCCGTGCGCCGATGGCGGGCAACAGGGTGAGGGTCGAGGCGAGGACGTAGGCGAACCGCCCCTTCACTCCCCGCGACGACAAAACTGCCACCAGGTCCGGCACGCTGACAGTGAACGAGAACAGCAGCAGGGCAAGCACGGCGGCGGATAGCTGTGCCGCACGTTCTGCGGCGAACTGCAGCCCTTCGGAGGTCACCCGCGCCGGTCCCCACTCGGCCAGGACGGTGCTTCCCTCAGGAAAGAACAGGCCATGCAGCACCAGCAGGGACAGTGCCAATGGAACCAGGACGGCGGCAGCCGCCGGTAACATCCGGTTGGCCTTTCCTGCCACAAACGACAGCCCAACGGCAGCGGCACCAACGGCGACGGACAGCGGCCAGCTGGCGGCCGCCGTCGTGATCACCGCGGTGCTGCCGGCAGCTGCCAGCGACGTCAGGGGGTGGAGGCGCATCGGGGGCGGGTCAGGAGTCCTGGCCGGTGGCCTTGCCCGACTGCACGTCTGGCGCCGGACGGTCGTCCCGGCCGGCCAGCACGCGGTGCCGCCGGACGAACGGGAACTGCAGCCTGGTGCGGCGCGGCAGCGCATAAACCAGCAGGGCTACGAGGGTGAAGACAATGGCTTTGTCCATCGGGTCCGAGATCAGGGCCTGCTTGGTGATGGCGGCCAGCAGGCTGTCCCCCATGGAGCGGAAGGCACTGACGATGGCACCGGTGGCCAGGCCGGACGTGCCGCCGAAGACGAAGGCCGCCACGGGAGCGGAGACCACACCGCCGATGATGCCGGTCAGGAAACCAGCCACGGGTACCAGGTAGAAGCGACGGAAGAGCCCGTAGCGCGCGGCGAGGCCGGCCAGGCAGCCGATCAGGGCCGCGCCGGCGGCAAACGGCAGGACGGTGGGGTTGAAGAAGGACCAGACGATGCTGCTGAGGGCGCCTGTGGCCGCCCCGGCAGCCGGACCGGCCAGGACAGCGATCAGCACGGTGCCGATGGCGTCGAGGTAGAAGGGCACCAGGGTACTGCCCACAAACTGGCCCAGGACGATGTTCAGCACCAGGGCAACGGGAATCAGCACCAGCGTGGAAACGGGCAAAGTGGGGAGCACGGCCACGATCAGCAGGACAGCGCCCACCAGGAAACCGGAGAGGGCGATCAAAGCCGCGGCGCTGCCCGGCCCGCCGGTGATGTCAGCAGGCTGGTTGAGGACCAGGTAGATGTAGGTCCCCGCGATGGCCAGGGCTCCGAAAATTTCCAGCAGGCGGCGGTTCCGGGCGTTGGCCGGCGTTTGCGGCGGCAGCGTGAGGGAGGGCGATGACATGGCGTTCCTTTGGGGGATGCAGGCTCTGCCGCCCGGAGGGCCCGGGCGGGGCGGAACGCCGCCTATGTCACCTCGGCGGCAGCCGGGGGCGTCTGCGCCGGCCCGGTCCGCGGACCAGTCTACCGGGAAGCCGCCGCGGATCGGATGGAGAGTAGACTCCCTCAGACCTGCCGCCGCACACTCTTGACAGTCCGAAAGGCCGAACCATGCCCCACTACGATCTCGCCATCATCGGTTCCGGATCGGGAAACTCGCTGATCACCCCCTTTTGGGACGGAAAGCGGGTGGCCCTCATCGACGGCGGCGTCTTCGGCGGCACGTGCGTGAACGTCGGATGCATCCCCACAAAAATGTTCGCCTACCCGGCGGGCTTGGCCGCAGTCCCCGCCGAAGCGTCGCGCCTCGGCGTGGAACTGACCCTCGACAACGTGCGCTGGAACGCCATCCGCGACCGGATCTTCGGCCGTATCGATGCCATCTCCGAAGACGGCCGGCGCTACCGGGCCGAGGAGTTGGACAACGTGGACCTCTACCAGGAATTTGTCCGCTTCACGGGGCCCCGGACGATGACAACGGAATCCGGAACCGAGATCACCGCCGACCAGGTGGTGGTGGCCGCCGGATCCCGTGCGGTTTTACCGGACGTCCCCGGCATGGATCTCCCCCAGGTGCACACCTCGGACACTGTGATGCGCATCGACGGCCCGCCCAGGCAGGTTGTGGTGGTTGGTGGCGGCTACATCGCCGCGGAGTTCGCCGCAATCTTCCACGGCTTCGGGTGCGAAGTGGTCCAGGTCAACCGTTCCGAACGCCTCCTCCGCGGCAATGACGAGGAAATTTCGCGGCACTTCGCCGGGGCAGCCGCCCGCCGCTGGAAGCTCGAGCTCGGCTTCACGCTGCAGGCTGTGGAGGACATCGGGGACGGCCGGGTTACCGCAGTGTTCGACGGCGGCGACGGCAAGCAGTTGCGCCTTGAGACGGACATCGTGCTGATGGCCACCGGACGCGTGCCCAACACGGACCGGCTCGATGTCGCCGCGGCAGGCTTCGACCTGACGGCTGACAAGACCTTATCCGTGGACGCGCAGCTGCGGATTCTTTCAAACGGTGAACCGCTGGAAGGCGTTTATGCCCTGGGCGACATCGCCAACCGCTATCAGCTCAAACACGTCGCCAACCGGGAGGCGCGGGTGGTTGCGCACAACCTCGAACACCGGGACCGACTCCGGAGCATCGACTACACGGGCGTTCCGTTTGCGGTGTTCAGCAATCCGCAGGTGGCCGCCGTGGGCCTGACCGAGGAGGAGGCCCGGCAGGAGGCCGCCGACGCCACGGACATCGTCGTGGCTGTCCAGGAGTACGGCAGCACGGCCTATGGCTGGGCGATGGAGGACTCCGAGGGAATCGTGAAACTGATCGCGGAAAAATCCAGCGGCCGGCTGCTGGGGGCCCACATCCTCGGCCACGAGGCGTCAATCCTCATCCAGCCCCTGGTCCAGGCGATCGCGCTGTCCACGCCTGTGGCCACGCTCGCGCGGGGACCGTATTGGATTCACCCGGCCCTGACCGAGGTGGTGGAAAACGCCCTGCTTGCCCTGGACGTGGACTTACCCGAAAACGCGCCGCTGTAGCGGCCCGCTGGGAAGTCGATGAGTCAGCGCAGCCGCACCGCCAGGCCGCCGATGGCCCGGATCAATTCCCGAAACGCCTGCTCAGGGTTGTTGTCCGAGACGATCCGGGCATTGGGCGAGTGACTCCACAGGTTCCGGTAGTCGGCCACGGTGGTCCCCATCAGCAGTGCCGATTCAACCTCGACATCCACGGTGGCCAGACGGGTTGCGTAGTCGAGGGTCCCTGCCGCCACACCGGCGGCGAAGTAGTCATGGACATGCGCCAGGTAGCCCTGGCCGTATAACCGGTGAAACTCGAAGTAGAAGCGCAGGGCATCGGACAGGTGCCGCACCAGCGGACTGTCCGCGGTGCTCCTGAGCCCTTCCGGCTGCTTCGGCAGGACCAGCTCCCGCTCAGAGCAGCCGGCCGCCTCTGCGAGCCTTAGTACATGCTCGGGCCGCAGCTCGATCCGCTCCGTGGTGTCCAGTGAACAAACGATGGGCAGCCGGTCCACCGGCAGGCCGCGGTAGGCCGCATACACTTCCTTGGCTGCCTGCGGATCAACGTGCGTATTCCATTCGGCGGTGGGAGTGGTGTTCCCCTGGTGGTAGAAGCTGCCACCCATGATCACCACCTTGCCCAGCAGTTCGGGCAGCCGCGGTTCACGCCGGATGGCCAGTGCGAAGTTCGTCAGCGGCGCGGTTATCAGGGCAGTCAGCTCCCCCGGCCGGGCCCGGGCTGCCTCCACCCACAGGTCGGCGGCGTGCCGCGGCGAGACCATCCCGGACGGCGACGGCAGGACGGCGTGGCCAATGCCCTGGGGTCCGTGGGTTTCCGGCGTGGTCACCAGCGGGATGGCGAGCGGAGCTTCCGCACCGACGGCGACCTCCACCCCTGTGCGGCCGCACAGTTCCAGCATGGCAAGGGTGTTACGCGCCACCTGGTGTGCGTCCACGTTCCCCGGCGACGCCGTGACGGCCACGAATTCCACGTCGGGCAGCGAGGCCAGGTAGGCCAGCGCCAGGGCGTCGTC
Organism: Pseudarthrobacter sulfonivorans; assembly: GCF_031454915.1. GTDB lineage: Bacteria > Actinomycetota > Actinomycetes > Actinomycetales > Micrococcaceae > Arthrobacter > Arthrobacter sulfonivorans_C. Next base: position 52,153 of record NZ_JAVDRS010000010.1, read on the forward strand.
GATCCCGGTGTCAACGTCAAGCAGGAGCTTGGTCATCGGCGGTGTCCTTAAAAGAGCGCGACTTTGGGGACCTTGGGGAAGATCCCGTCGAGTTCGTCCAGCTCGGCCGCGGACGGCACCCAGGCGACGGCTTCGGCATTCTGGCGGATCTGTTCGGGCCGCGTGGCCCCGGCGATCACGCTGCTGACGGCAGGCTGGGCCGCGAGCCAGGAGAAGGCCACCTGGATCTCGGACAGCTGGCGTTCGGCGGCGAACGCGCTGAAACGCTGGAGCTGGTCCCAGTCGGCGTCGTGCACCATGTGGGTCCGGGTGTGGCTGAGCCGGGAGCCTTCGGGGGCCGTGTCCGGCGCGTACTTGCCGGTGAGGAGCCCGTTGGCCAGCGGGAAATATGGCAGGACGCCCAGGCCGTAGGCTTCCGCGGCCGGGGTGACCTCCAGTTCGGCCCGCCGGTCCAGGAGGTTGTAGTGGTTCTGGGTGGAGATGAAACGTGTGCCGCCAGCGGCGCGGGCCACAAACTCGGCTTCGGCAATCTGCCAGCCGGCGCGGTTTGAGTGTCCGATGTAGCGGACCTTGCCGCTGGTGACGAGGTTATCGAGGGCGGAGAGGGTTTCCTCGATGGGAGTCAGCGGGTCCGGAGTGTGGAACTGGTACAGGTCAATCCAGTCCGTGCCGAGCCGCCGCAGGGAGGCCTCCGCGGCGCGGACGATGTAGCGGCGGGAGCCCCTGGCATCAAAGTCGGGCCCGTTGGTGCCGCGCATGTTCATCCCGAACTTCGTGGCCACCACGGCGTCGTCGCGCCGGCCGGCCAGGGCCTTGCCCAGCATCGTTTCGCTGAGGCCGGGCTCCCGTCCGTAGCTGTCCGCGACGTCGAAGAGTGTCACGCCGGCGTCGAGGGCGGCATGGACGACGGCGTCCGTTCCCTCCTGTGACTCGGTCACCGTTTTGGCGCGGCCCAGGTTGTTGCAGCCGAGCCCCACCACGGAGACGGTCAGCCCGGACTTTCCCAGGCGGCGGTATTCAGTCACAGGGTTCCCCTAAACGCTGAAGCTGTTGGCGGGTTTCGCGGAGTGCTTGAGCTTGAAGTTGTCCGGATCGTTGAAGGGTGCGGCGCCGATGCTGAGCTTGGTGAAGTCCAGGTCCTCGCCGCGGCTGCAGATCTTGATGGCACTGACCGCTTTGTTGACCTCGGGGCAGAGGCAGAAGATATTCAGCTTGTAGTCGCTGTACTCGGTGCGTTCGACGGTACCCAGTCCACGCCAGGCCAGGTGGCTGATGAGAGCGTCCTTGGCCTTTTCCTCGAGGTAGCGGTCCCGGTCGGTGCCATCTTTGGTCTTGAGGGCAAACTGGGCCACTACCCAGAACTGCTCCTCCTCGGGGATTTCGGCGTAGCCGTCCTCTGCACACTGCACGGCGAAGGCGTCCATGAGCCCCTCCACGGCTGCGGCGTCGGGAACATCGGTTTCTTCGGTTTTGCTCTGGTGGCCCACCACGCCGAAGTTCATCACAAACTGGCTGTAGTCCTCGTCGAACCAGCCCTCGCGGAAATGCAAAACTCCCTCGTCGTCCCGTTTGTATACCCTGATAATTCCGCTCATGACCGTCCCTTCGTGAACCATTCGACGTCTGTGCCGTCGAACGGTGCGTGCTGTGCCTTGACGGCCTGATAAAGCTCATCCGCGGCGGCCTGGATGTCATCCACCAGCCGGTCCGGGTAGTTCATGGCGATCCTGTGCTCCGCGAACTCGTCCTGGTCGTCGATGAACACGCCGCGTTCAGCCATGCGGATGACGTCCAGGTCCATGTCGATCACATGGAACTCGGTGACCGCGGGCCGGATGTCCGTCCACTCGTGGCCGACCGCGAGGTCAACGTACACCCGCACGCCGCTGGGATGGGCGGAGTCATAGAAAGTGGCAACCCAGTCGCCTGAGCGCGGCACCAGCAGCACGGCGTCGGACGCCGTGTAGAACGCCGCGCCGGGCCGTGAGCAGAATTCATTGGTCCCCTGAAAAATCCACCAGCCGTGCCGGTCTTCACCGATGTAGCGCCCCGGGACCACCCAATGGGCTTTTCCGTTCCATTTCCGGTTCCGGGCCACCACCAGCTGGCCGGGCTGCAGTCCCGCGGGAACGCGGGTGGTGCTGGTGTGCCGGACTGGACCTGTCTCTCCGACGGCGCCCGGAAACTTCAGTGCGTCTTCTTCCCTCACAGAATCGGAAGGCTGCCGGTGGTGGGGTGCTCCTGGCCTGGCAGGGGGCGCGCAAACGGGACCTTGGTCCCCAAAACCTGGGCGACGACGTCGTGGGTGATCTGCTGTGCTGTCAGGCCCACACGTTCCATGACCTGGCTCCGGGTGCCGTGGTCCAGGAACTCTGCTGGAAGCCCCACTTCGTTCAGGGCGGTATCCACGCCGGCTGCACGCATCTCCTGCCGGATGCGTGATCCGACGCCGCCGGCCCTGACGCCGTCCTCGATGCAGATGACCAGCCGGTGGTGGGAGGCCATCGCGATGATGGAGCGGCGCACGGGCAGAACCCAGCGCGGATCAACCACAGTGGTGCTGATGCCCTGGGCACCGAGCCGGTTGGAGACATCCAGGGCCAGTTCAGACATTGCTCCGACGCTGACGATCAGGACATCGTTTTCGGTGGAGCCTGCGGGTCTCCTGGCCAGCACGTCCACGCCGTCACTGAGCCGTTCGATGGCCTCCACTTCGGCGCCCACAGTGCCCTTGGAGAAACGCACTACGGTGGGGGCGTCGCCGATGGCCACGGCCTCGCGGAGCTCTTCGCGCAGCCTGGATGCGTCGCGGGGGGCGGCGAGGTGCAGGCCCGGCACAATCTGGACCATGGCCATGTCCCACATGCCGTGGTGGCTGGCTCCGTCCGGCCCGGTGACGCCGGCACGGTCCAGGACGATGGTCACGCCGGCCTTATGCAGGGCCACGTCCATGAGGAGCTGGTCGAAGGCACGGTTGAGGAAAGTGGCATACACGGCCACCACAGGGTGGAGGCCGCCGAAGGCCATGCCGGCGGCGGAGGTCAGCGCGTGCTGCTCGGCAATGCCGACGTCGATCACGCGGTCCGGGTGCTTGGCGGCGAACTTGTGCAGCCCCACGGGGATCAGCATGGCCCCCGTGATGCCCACGATGTCGGCGCGTTCATCGGAGATGGCCGCGATCTCGTCGGCGAACACGGAAGTCCAGGACTGGGCACCGGAGGCTCCGGTGGGCTCACCGGTTTCGGGGTCGATAATGCCCACAGCGTGGAACTGGTCGGCTTCATGCGCCCGTGCCGGAGCATAGCCGTGGCCCTTTTCGGTCATGGCGTGGACAATGACCGGTCCGGCGTAGTTCCGGGCCGTGGACAGGGCATGCTCCATGGCCTGGAGGTTGTGGCCGTCCACCGGGCCGATGTACTTCATGCCGAGGTCCTCGAACATCCCCTGCGGAGCCCACCAGTCCTTGATGCCCTTTTTTATGGCGTGCAGGCTCTTGTAGGTGAACTGGCCCACCGGGCCGCCGTTCTGGAGTTTCCTCTTCCACCAGTCCAGCGTGCCCTCATAGGCCGGGGCGGCGCGGAAGGAGTCGATGGTGGGGCGGAGCGAAGCCAGGTAGTCCGCGAAGCCGCCTACCGTGGGCGCGTACGAGCGGCCGTTGTCGTTGACGACGATCACCACGCGGCGTCGTTTGTCCGCCGCAATGTTGTTGATGGCTTCCCAGGCCATGCCGCCGGTGAGGGCGCCATCACCAACGACGGCGACGACGTAGCGGTCGCCCTCTCCGGTGAGCTGCCGGGCGCGGGAAATTCCGTCCGCCCAGGACAGGGAAGATGACGCGTGCGAGCTTTCCACGATGTCATGGTCCGACTCGGCGCGGGACGGGTAGCCGGACATTCCGCCCTGCTGCCGCAGGGTGCTGAAATCCTGCCGGCCGGTCAAAAGCTTGTGCACATAGGACTGGTGTCCCGTGTCGAACACGATGCTGTCCCGCGGCGAATCGAAGATGCGGTGCACTGCCAGCGTGAGTTCCACAACGCCGAGGTTGGGGCCAAGGTGTCCACCCGTCTGGGAGACATTCGTGATGAGGAAACTCCTGACCTCATCAGCCAGTTCTTCGAGCTGCCCCTGGGACAGCCCGTTCAGGTCCTGCGGATTCCGGATGGTGTCCAAGATTCCCAATGACCCCTCCTTCGGGTGGTAGACGTGCCTATTAACTCTAACGCCTCGGTTGAAATGCAAAGCCGAAGCCCCGGCTGGTCGGTGACCGGCCGGGGCTTCGGGAGGATGCTGCGTGTGTTCAGATACCCGCTAGTTTGCGGAGATCTGGCGCAGGACGTACTGCAGGATGCCGCCGTTGCGGTAGTAGTCGGCTTCGCCCGGGGTATCGATGCGGAGTACTGCATCGAAGGTCTTGGCGGAGCCGTCTTCTGCGGTGGCGGTGACCTTGAGGGTCTTGGGCGTGGTGCCTTCGTTCAGGGCGGTGACGCCCTCAACCGAGAAGGTTTCCGTGCCGGTCAGGCCCAGGGTGGCTGCGGATTCGCCGGCCGGGAACTGCAGGGGCAGGACGCCCATGCCGATCAGGTTGGAACGGTGGATGCGCTCGTAGCTTTCGGCGACGACGGCCTTGACGCCCAGGAGCGCCGTGCCCTTCGCAGCCCAGTCACGGGAGGACCCGGAGCCGTATTCCTTGCCTGCCAGGACCACCAGCGGAGTGCCGGCTGCCTGGTAGTTCTGCGCGGCGTCGTAGACGTAAGCCTGCGGACCGTCGGCCTGGGTGAAGTCGCGGGTGAAGCCACCTTCGACGCCGTCCAGGATCTGGTTCTTGATGCGGATGTTCGCGAACGTGCCGCGGATCATGACTTCGTGGTTGCCACGGCGTGAGCCGTAGGAGTTGAAGTCCTTGCGGTCCACACCGTTGGCCAGCAGGTACTGGCCCGCCGGGGTGTCGGACTTGAAGGAACCGGCCGGGGAGATGTGGTCGGTGGTGACCGAATCGCCCAGCTTCAGCAGCACGCGTGCGCCCGTGATGTCCTGGACGGGCTCCGGCTGAGCCTTCATGCCGTCGAAGTACGGGGGCTTCCGGACGTACGTGGAGTTCGGATCCCAGGCGAAGGTGTCACCGGCGGGCGTGTCGAGCGCCTTCCAGCGAGCGTCGCCGTCGAAAACGCCCTCATAGCCACGGGCGAACATGTCCTTGTCGATCGAGGAATCGATGACCTGCTGGACCTCAACCGGGTTGGGCCAGATGTCCTTCAGGAAGACATCGTTTCCGGCTTCGTCCTTGCCCAGGGAATCGGTGTCGAAGTCGAAGTCCATGGAACCGGCCAGGGCGTAAGCGATGACCAGCGGCGGGGAGGCCAGGTAGTTCATCTTCACGTCCGGGTTGATCCGGCCTTCGAAGTTACGGTTACCGGAGAGCACGGCGGTGACGGAAAGGTCGTTGGCCTGGATGGCCTCGGAGATTTCCGCGTCCAGCGGACCGGAGTTGCCGATGCAGGTGGCGCAGCCGTAGCCCACGATGTAGAAGCCGAGCTTCTCCAGGTACGGGGTCAGGCCCGACTTGTTGTAGTAGTCGGTGACAACCTTGGAACCGGGGGCCACGGAGGTCTTGACCCAAGGCTTCGACGTGAGGCCCTTGTCGACGGCGTTGCGGGCCAGCAGCGCGGCTGCCAGCATCACCGACGGGTTGGACGTGTTGGTGCAGGACGTGATCGAGGCGATGGACACCGCTCCGTGGTCCAGTTCGAACTCGCGGCCGTCTTCGGTCTTGATGTGCACCGGGCTGCTCGGGCGCCCGTTGGCGCCGTTCGCGGCGGACACAACGCGGCTGGTCTCGGTGGTGTGAGAGTCGGCGTGCGTAAAGGACGGGGCGTCCGAGGCCGGGAACGATTCGTCCAGGGACTCGTCCACGCTGCCGTCTTCGATGGCGACGTAGTTGTGGATGTCCTTGCGGAACTGCTCCTTGGCATCCGTCAGCTCAATGCGGTCCTGGGGACGCTTGGGGCCGGAGATGGACGGAACAACCGTGGACAGGTCCAGTTCGAGGTATTCGGAGAACTTGATCTCACGCGACGGATCGTGCCAGAGGCCCTGTTCCTTGGCGTAGGACTCTACGAGTGCCACGTTTTCGTCCGACCGGCCCGTGAGGCGCAGGTAGTCCAATGTGACGTCGTCGATCGGGAACATTGCGGCCGTGGAACCAAATTCCGGGCTCATGTTGCCGATCGTGGCGCGGTTGGCCAGCGGCACCGCGGCAACACCTTCGCCGTAGAATTCCACGAACTTGCCCACTACACCGTGCTTACGGAGCTGCTCAGTGATGGTCAGCACCACGTCGGTGGCGGTGGCGCCGGCCGGAATGGACCCGGTCAGCTTGAAGCCAACAACGCGCGGGATGAGCATCGAGACGGGCTGTCCCAGCATGGCCGCTTCGGCTTCGATGCCGCCAACGCCCCAGCCGAGGACACCCAGGCCGTTGACCATGGTGGTGTGCGAGTCGGTGCCAACGCAGGTGTCAGGGTACGCCCGGACCACTCCGTCAATTTCGCGGGTCATGACCGTGCGGGCCAGGTATTCGATGTTGACCTGGTGCACGATGCCGGTTCCCGGGGGAACAACCTTGAAGTCATCGAATGCCGTCTGGCCCCAGCGCAGGAACTGGTAACGCTCACCGTTCCGCTGGTATTCGATCTCCATGTTGCGCTCCAGTGCGCCGGAGTTACCGAAAGCGTCGATCTGCACGGAGTGGTCGATGACCATTTCCGCAGGAGCCAACGGGTTCACCCGCTTGGGGTCACCGCCGAGTTCCTTGACCGCTTCACGCATCGTCGCCAGGTCCACCACGCAGGGGACGCCGGTGAAGTCCTGCATGATCACGCGGGCAGGCGTGAACTGGATTTCTGTATCAGGCTGGGCATTGGGATCCCAGCCAGCCAAGGCACGCACGTGATCGGCAGTGATGTTCGCGCCGTCCTCGGTCCTCAACAGGTTTTCAAGCAATACCTTGAGGCTGAACGGAAGGTTTTCTGCACCTTCAACGGAGTTCAACCGGAAAATTTCGTATTCGGTTCCGGCTACATTAAGTTTGCCTTTTGAACCGAAGCTGTCCACTGTGCTCATCGCAGGACTCCTCTCGCAACAGTTTCATCTTTGTCGCGCGGTAGACCGCTTGCTAGTTAGGCAGGCCTAATTAGTGCTGGCCCCAAATACTGCAGGTGGTCAGCCGTGAATACTCAACCGTGAATACGGGCGCGACGTGGGATTACTACCGCCATCCTAGTAGCATCACGGGGCCGGCGTCAGCAGTGCGACGGTCTCCAGATGGTGGGTGTGCGGATACAGGTCAAAGGCGCGCAGACCCGCCAAGGTCCAGCCCCCCTGTTGGAAGTACCCCACATCCCTGGCAAAAGAAGCCGGATCACAGGAAACATAGGCCACGGCCCGGGGACCGGCGGCAATCAACTGGCCCACCACAGCCTTTCCAGCTCCCGCCCGGGGCGGATCCAGGACAACGGCGTCGAAATTCCGCGGTTTCTGGCGGAGAATGCGCTCCACCCGCCCTTGCGCAATCTCCACCTGCGGAGCCTCGTGCAGGTTCTTGCGGGCGTCCCGGCTGGTTCCCGGAGCGCCTTCCACGGAGAGGACGGACCCGGTCTGGCCCACGGCGTCCGCCAGCGGTGCGGTGAACAGCCCGGCTCCGGCATAGAGATCGGCCACCACAGAACCCGCCGCCAGGAACCCGCCATCGTGGAGGAATTTTGTGACGGCCCCCACAAGTGTCCCGGGCGCGTCGCGGTGGATCTGCCAGAAGCCTGCGCCCGTCACCCGGTAGTCGTGGCCGGCTGCCGACTCCTGAACCCAGGTCCGGCCCCGCAACGGCGCAACGTCGCCGCTGAGCGGGTCGAATGTGGCCACGGAAACGTCGTCCGGAAGCTGGGCCGCGATGGCACTGAGCCGCTTGGGCTTCGTGCCGGGCGCGGGTGCCAGCAGCACCAGGGGGCGTGAACCGTTGGACGGCGCCGCGACCTCCACGCGCTCGATGCCTTGCAGGTCGATGTCCCACAATCGCAGCCCGTTGATGCCCTCCGAGGCGAGCGGCATTTCCCGGACAGGGATGATCTGGTCCGAACGGTGGGCGTGCATGCCAAGTTTTCCGCCGGGGGTGACCGAGAAACTCGCGCGGGTCCGCCACCCGAGGCCAGCGACGGCGTCGTGCGTTGCGTCCGTACCGGACGCGGCTTCCGCGCCCTGAGCGTTCGCCCTCACGGCCTCCACCAGGTTTCCTGTGTCCTGGCCACCGGGCAATCGGTCGACGCCGGCGAGCCGCCTAAGCTGTTCGGCCAGTACCGCCGATTTGAGTATGCGCTGGCGGTGCAGGGCGATGTGCCCGAATTCGGCCCCACCCACCGGCGGGTGCCCGTGCTGCCATGAACGCAGGGAATCGGCCGGGCGCCAGAAGTGCTCCACCCGGTCCGGGGAGGCGTCCAGGACCTCCACAACGTCGGCCCGCCAGAATTTGGCTGACTCCCCCGCGTCGGTCAGGCGGACACGGACCTTTTCGCCTGGAATGCCGTGGCGGACAAAGATTACCCTGCCCTCGTGGCGGGCCACGCAGTGACCACCATGGGCCACCGGTCCGACGTCGAGCACCAGCTCGACGGCGGCCTCCTTGGCGGCGGCGGTCTGGGAGGGGGATTGGGACTGGGGGTTCATTGGATATCCTGCAGGTTCTTTGCTTCTTCGGATGATTTCAACTGCCACGGGACACTGGCCACCATCACGCCAGGTTCGAAGTGCAGCCGGGTCTTGATGCGCAGCGCTGTCTGGTTGTGGACCAACTGCTCCCACCATTTGCCCACTACATACTCGGGGATGTAGACCACGATCAGGTCGCGGGGCGAATCGCGCCGCATGTTCTTCACGTATTCCATGATGGGCGTGATGGTTTCCCGGTACGGGCTGGCCAGGACCGTGAGCGGCACGGGGATCTCCAGCTTGTCCCAGTCGGCAACAGTGTGCGCCGTTTCCTCAGCGTTGATGTCCACCGTGATGGCGTCCAGCCGGGACGGCCGGGACGCCCGCGCATACGCCAGGGCACGCAGCACAGGTTTGCGCACGTGGGAAACCAACAGTACCGCGTGGACCCGGGAGGGCAGGGCCCGCGGCGAGGAGTCCTCATCCACGGCCAGCTCCTTGGCCACGTTGTCGTAGTGCGCCCTGATGCTCCACATGATCAGGAACAGGACCACCATGGCCAGCAACGCAAGCCAGGCACCCTGGGTGAACTTGGTGATCAGGACGATGACCAGCACCAGGGCCGTCATGCCGAAGCCGATGCTGTTGATGGTGCGGGACTTGACCATCCGGCGTCGGGCGGTTTTGTCCTTGGCAAGCTTGAGGTGCCTCCCCCAGTGCCGGACCATGCCCAATTGGCTGAGCGTGAACGAGATAAAGACGCCCACGATGTAGAGCTGGATCAGCTTCGTGACATCGGCGTCAAAGGCGAGGATCAGCACCAGGGCCCCGCCGGCGAGGGCCAGGACACCGTTGCTGAACGCCAGGCGGTCACCCCTGGTCCGCAACTGACGGGGAAGGTAACCGTCCTGGGCCAAGATAGAACCCAGTACCGGGAAGCCATTGAACGCAGTATTCGCTGCGAACACCAGGATCACCCCGGTGGCCGCCACCACGATGTAGAACAGGATGGAGCCGGGTCCGAAAATGGTTTGCGCGATCTGGCTGATTGCGGGGGTCTGGATATAGCTTTCTGGCAGCGGCATGCCGTTCAGGAGGAACTCGGTGGCCGGGTCCAGCACAATGTGGACCTTGGTGGCGTTGGCCAGGAACATGATGCCTGCCAGCATGGCGGCGCCGATGGTGCCAAGGAGCAGCAGGGTGGTGGCCGCGTTCTTGCTCTTCGGCACTTTGAAGTTGGGCACTCCGTTGCTGATGGCTTCCACACCGGTCAGCGCGGCGGCGCCTGAGGAGAAGGCCCGCAGCAGCAGGAAGGCGCCTGCCAGGCCCACCAGCCCTTCGTCGAAACCGGGAGCCGGCACAATCTCGAAAGCCGCCGACGGCGCCTCACCCAGCTGGCCGGTGACGGCCTGGAAGATGCCAACCGCTGTCATGCCGAGGATCGAGGCCATGAAGATATAGGTCGGGACGGCGAACACGCTGCCGGCCTCCTTGACTCCGCGGAGGTTGACCAGGGCGAGGATGACAACGCCGATGGTGGCAAGAAGCGCCTGCTGCCCATGGAGGGAGGGGATGGCTGTGGTGAGGTAGGTGGCCGCAGAGGACATCGAGACGGCCACCGTCAGGACATAGTCCACCAGCAGTGCCGAGGCCACCGTCAGCCCGGAAAACTTGCCGAGGTTTTCATTGGCAATCTCGTAGTCGCCGCCGCCGGAGGGGTACGCGTGCACGTTCTGCCGGTAGGACGCCACCACCGTCAGGAGCACCACCATGACAGCGAGGCCCACCCAGGGCGAAAAGGCGACGGCGCTGACGCCGGCGAGGGCCAGCGTCAGCAGGATTTCATCCGGTGCGTAGGCCACCGAGGACAGGGCATCTGAAGCAAAAACCGGAAGTGCTATCCGTTTGGGCAACAACGTGTGGGCGAGCCTGTCATTCCTGAAGGGCCTGCCCACCAGCACCCGTTTAACGGCATTCAGTATTGTCAGCACTCCACAAAGCTAGTCTGATTCGCCGCCCATGTCATGACGGCGTCCGGGCAGCTGCGGCATGCGGCCTGCCGGTAGAGTTCTAGCAGCAGCAACAGGCGAGGGAAGGTAAGGAAGACACGGTGGCGCATTTCGTGATCATGGGATGTGGCCGGGTGGGGGCAACTCTGGCGCACACGCTGGAGGACGCGGGCCATTCCGTCGCGATCATCGACCAGGATGACCGGGCGTTCCGCCGGCTCCGGCAGGGCTTCACCGGACGAAAGGTCACCGGTGTGGGCTTCGACCGAGACACCCTCCAGCAGGCGGGCGTGGCCGAGGCCTACGCCTTCGCCGCCGTCTCCAGCGGGGACAACTCCAACATCCTGGCCACCCGTGTGGCGCGCGAGACCTTCCACGTTCCCCACGTTGTAGCCAGGATCTATGATCCGGGCCGGGCAGAGATCTACCAGCGGCTCGGCATCCCCACCGTCGCGGCCGTGCGCTGGAGTGCGGACCAGGTCCTGCGCCGAATCCTTCCCGAACAGCACCTGGCCGGTGATTTCCGTGAGCCGTCCGGCAGGCTGGTGCTCACCGAAGTGGACCTTGCCGCCGACTGGATTGGCCACCGGGTCAGCGAGATCGAAAAAGCCGCCGAAATCCGGGTTGCATACCTGACCCGGTTCGGCGAGGGGATGCTGCCCGAATCCGGCACCTCTTACCAGGACGGCGATACCGTGCACGCCATGATCCCGGTAGACCGCAGTTCCCAAGTGGCCCAGATCCTGGCCAAAGCACCTGCCAAGGAGTCGTAGTGAAAGTTGTTATCGTCGGCGCGGGCAGCGTCGGGTCGTCCATCGCCCGGGAACTGCTGGCGCACAAACACGACATCCTGCTGATCGACCTCAAACCCGAGGTCATCGGACGCAGCGGGTTGCGCGGCGCACACTGGCTGGTGGGCGACGCCTGCGAGCTCAGCACCCTGCAGGGGGCAAAAGTGGAGGAAGCCGACGTCGTGGTTTCCGCCACGGGTGATGACAAGGTGAACCTGGTGGTGTCGCTCCTTGCCAAGACCGAATTCGGTGTAGGCCGTACGGTGGGCCGGGTCAACAACCCCAAAAACGACTGGATGTTCAACGATTCCTGGGGTGTAGACGTGGCGGTCAACACCCCCCAGCTGATGACTGCCCTGGTGGAAGAGGCGGTGGAAATCGGTGACTTGGTCAGGCTGCTGACGCTTCAGACCGGCGTCTCCTCGCTGGTGGAGTTCACGGTGCCGCACGATTCCTATGTCATTGGCCTGACCGTGGGGGATATCCGGTGGCCCGAAGACTCAACGCTGGTGGCAATCCTCCGGGACCACGCGCCCATCACCCCCAGCCGGGACGACGTGATCGACGGCGGTGACGAGCTGTTCTTTGTCACCACCATCGCCGCCGAGGATGAGCTGCGGGCGCTGCTGTCACCGGAATCAGCCGGTGCTGAAGACGACACCCGCGAACCTGTTGGTGTTCAGCCAGCCGAGGTTCAGGCCCCGGAGGACGACGGCTTCGACGGCTGAGCGTCGGCGTCCGCCGGCACCGGACGGGTGATCAGCCAGGCAATCCATACGCCCAGGATGTACAGCGGGGCCGCCATGATCAGGCGCATGGTGGCGAGGGCGGCCAGGCCCTCCTCCCCCATCAGGTACAGGGGAACCTGGACCACCAGCCGCAGGACCAGGACCGCCACGATGATCCAGGTGCCCAGGCGGTAGGCCTTGAGCCGGACAGGGTCCTTGCGCCAGTCAAGGCCTTCATTGCGGATGAAGCCGAACAGCAGGCCCGCCACTGGCCATTTGATCGCGATGGAGATGACCATGGCGAGGATGTAGGCGGCGTTGGTGAAAAAGCCCGGCAGATAGAAGTCCTCAGCCTTTCCGGTGGTGTTGGCGAGCCAGGCCGAAATGCCCACCCCCACAACTCCGGCCAGGGCCTGGGTCAGCGGGCGCCGCTGGATGAGGCGGGCCACCGTAAAGGCTGCGGCCGAGGCCAGCGCGGCGATCAACGCCAGCGTGAGGTCCCGGGTAATGGTGAACGCCACCAGGAACAGCAGGCCCGGCACGATGCTCTCCGCGATTCCCTGGATCCCGCCGGCGGTCCTGAGAACGTCAATCCGGCCATCATGGGTGCGGTGCAGGCCGGCTTTGGCCGCGTAGTCTGCGGCGAGCCCCGCCATCGGGGACGGCTCCGTGGAGGCCGGTTCGGGGCGGGATGGCTGGGTGCCGGCCGGTTCCGGCGGACGTTGACCTGATCCGGAGGGCGGCTCGGGCAGCTGGGACGGGGTCATTCGTGCTCCTGGCGGGAAAGTATTTCGTAGCGCGGATTAAAGATGGTGGGCAGTCCATGGCTTTGGGTCAGCATGCCCTCGACCCTGACTTCCGTCCCGGCGTCGATACCCGGCACTTTGCGCCGCCCCAGCCAGACCACGCGCAGGCGCCCGCCCTTGCCATCTACCGGCTTGGCGCCCGGGTGCGGAACCTCGGCGTCCGAGAGGATGGCCGTGAATGCCGGGCTCTGGTCCGCCGGCACGTACGTTACCGATTCAATATACCCATGGCATAGCACCCGGCCCCTTTCCGGGAGCCGGCTGACCGGCACCCCGGCACCCGGCGATGACGGGTTCGGGGAGCCTTGGCGGGAATCAGCCAATCTGGGTGATTTCCGGGCCGCGCTCGGGCCCCTTGAATTCGGGCTCCTTGAATTCAGTGGCACCAGGAGGCGGGCTCACGCTGGCGTCCTTAGGCAGACGCAGTTGCAGCAGGTCGCGCGGCGGCATGGGGCTGTCGCCGCGGATCACCACAATCCGGCGGAACAGGGACTCCAGCGGAGCGGCTGCTTCCCGCTCCATCGCGGCTTCGCCGCCCAGGACGCCGCGCAGGAACCACCGCGGTCCGTCAACGCCGATGAAGCGGGCTACCCGGTAGCCCTGGCTTCCGTCCGGGGCGCCGGCGGGCAGCTTCGCCACCAGTTCGGTTCCGAAGGCACCCTGGACCTCTTCGACCTGGCCGCCCTGGCTTCCCACGGACTGTCCGATCTGCTCGCGGATCTCGTCCCAGAGCCCCTCGGTCTTGGGGGCAGCGAAGGCCTGCAGCTGAAGGCTGGACCCATTCAGGTCCATGGTCACTGCAACCACACGCTGCGTGGCTTCCTCCACCTCAAGCCGGAGCTGGAGCCCCTCGCTCGGAGCGATCAGCAGCGCGCCGAGATCAACATAGCCATCGCGGCTGGAGATCTCAGAAACATCAAAGGGGCCGGTGACCCGCCGATCAGCGTCCTCCGAACCGTTCCCGGCAGAATCCGCTGATTCCGCTGAGGCGGAGGATTCATCCGGTTCGGCGGCCTGTTCCTTTTTGGATTTCCTGCCGAGCCCAAAAACCATGGGGTTGTCTCCTTAGTTGTGAAAGTGCCCGGCAGGCCTGTGGGGTCCCGCCGAAAATCTTCGATGCCGCTACCAGCCAGCTCCGGGCTGCGGCGGTGTGCCAGGTGTCAGGCGTTTTGCGGGGTGAAACCGCCGGTGGATCCGAACCCGCCGGCTCCCCGCACCGACTCACTCAATTCGTTGACAGCGACAAACTGCGCGTACTCCACGCGCTGGATCACCATCTGTGCAATTCTATCGCCGCGCCGCAGCTCGATGGCGTCCCGGGAATCAGTATTCAACAGGGTGACGGAAATTTCACCGCGGTAACCGGCATCCACGGTGCCCGGGGCGTTGACGATGGTCAGCCCGTGCTTGGTGGCGAGCCCTGAGCGCGGGTGAATCAGGGCAACGAAACCATCCGGAAGGGCGATGGCGACGCCCGTGGGCACCAGCTTCCGCTCCCCCGGCTGCAGCACCACGTCCTCCCTGGCCCGGAGGTCGGCTCCGGCGTCCCCGGGGTGGGCGTAGGACGGCGCCTCCAGCCCGGCGTCGAGCATTTTCAGCTGGACCTGCAGGGTCGGGGCAGCGTAGGCCACGGCAGCTTCCGGCGCAGGGCCGGACAGCGCATTATCAGGAACGGTCTTTAGGGTGGCGGATTCGTCAGTCACAGTCACTCACTCTAACGCCCAGCCGGAGTTCCGTCCTAGACGCACGGACGGCACCTGGCCCGGGTCAAGATGAATTAGCAGGCCAAAGATGGAAAGCTGATGGCATGCCCGAATCCAGTTCCGCTGCCCACGTTCCAAACACCCCCTCTGCCGGCACCCCGGCGATCTTTCAGGAGAGGCTGTGGCCGAACGTCTGGATCTGGATCATCGCGGCGGGAATCTCCGCCGCCGGCATCCTGGTCTTTGCCCCCATCAGCATGGGGGCGGGCTACACGGCCGCCGGCGTGCTGTTCGCCATTATGGCCGTCCTGCTGGTGCTCTCCACTCCCAGCATCGTGGTCACGGACGAGGCTCTGACAGTGGGGCGCGCCACCATCGAGCGCCGTTTCATCGGCCACGTTGAGACCTACCGTGGCAAGGACGCCACCGCCCAGCGCGGCACCAAGCTCAACGGCCTCGCCTACCTGTGCATCCGGGGTTGGATCGACCCCGTGGTGCGGATCGAAATCACCGACGCCGCAGACCGGACGCCCTATTGGCTCACCTCTTCCCGTCGGCCCGAGGAACTCACCGCTGCCCTGTCCGGGAAATAACTGCACAGTCTGCGCGGCAGAATTGTCCGCATACAGCGGGGTTCAGCTTTCGCATTCCACGCAGTAGAAGTGGCCGTCCTTTTCCCTGGCGATCTGTGAACGGTGCCGGACCAGGAAGCACGAGGAGCACGTGAACTCGTCCGGCTGCGGCGGGATCACCAGGACCAGCAGTTCCTCCCCGGAGAGGTCCGCCCCGGGAAGCTCGTAGCCAGCGGCGAGGTCGGTTTCGTCTTCTTCCACTACCGCCGTGGGCTTGTCCGTCCGCCGGGACTTCAGTTCCTCCAGCGATTCCTCATTGAGGTCTTCTTCCGACTTCCGCGGCGCATCGTAGTCGGTGGCCATCTCCGCTCAACCCCGTTCCTTTCGCGTCAGCGGGTACACCCGTGATAACGCCGCGCTCCTCCGGTTTGTGCCCCGGCGCACGAAAGTCCCGGAATATCGCGGCGCGCCCTTGCTCCTCACCCAAAACAGTGCTCGTCAGTGGCAGAGTTTCGATTGATAGTAATGCCAGGGTGGAGGATTTGTATGCAGGATCTACGGCTTGTAGGCGTACACGACGACGGAGTGCACCTCCTGTTGAGCGGTGCCGGCGGCGAGATGTTCCAGCTGCCGATCGATGAAGCACTGCGGGCGGCCAGCCGGTCGTCGGCGAAAGCCGCCAATGCGGCTGCGCCCATTGCCATGTCCCCGCGGGACATCCAGGCGCGGATCCGCAGCGGCGCCACCGCAGCGGACGTGGCAGAGCTCTCCGGGCTGCCCCTTGCCAAGGTGGAGCGGTACGAGGGCCCGGTCCTCGCTGAGCGTGAATACGTGGCCCAACAGGCACGGAAGATCGAGGTAGCTTCGCCCTCGCCCGGTCATGACACCTACCGTTCCGTTTTTGGTGAGAACCCTGCCACCCTCAATGACATGGTCAACCATCGGCTCTCAGCCCACGGAATTGAACCTTCCACTGTGGAATGGGATTCGTGGCGCCGCCAGGACGGGAGTTGGATGGTGGCGGCCCGGTTCGAGACGAAAAAAACGGGCACGGCCGGCATCGGCGAGGAGCCTCCGGCCCTGTGGACCTTCAGCCCGGCCCGCAAAGCGTTGCAGAACACCAACCGCTGGGCGCAGCAGCTCAGCGAGCTCGAACCGCTGGACGGCCCTGTTCCGGCCCGCCGGCTGACGGCTGTCTCGGACCGGCCTTTCGACTTTGAAACCGATGCCGAAGCGGCTGCGCGCAATGCCACTGGCCCGCACCCCATTCTCCCGGCCAAGGAATCCGATGGGCTCCTGGACATGCTTCGTTCCCGCCGCGGCCAGCGGCTGGGTGTGGATGAGGACGCTGATGATGCCTTGGCGCTACTGCTGACCCACGGCGTCCCGGCAGCACATCCCCGCCCGTCTGAAGTTGTGCCCGAGCACGGGCACGAAGCCGGCGACGACGCTGTACATGACAGCCCGGACACAGCTGCAGCTGAAGGAACCCCTCCGGACAACGAGTCGCCGGGTGCCCATCAGGATCCCCTGACACGCAGGCGTGACGGCATGCCGTCCATGCTGTCCCGCCTCAGCCTCATTCCGCCGCACCGCGACATTGATGATGAACACGACATCCTGAAACTGCACGACGGCGTCAGTACTGACACGCGGGAAATCACCATTGTGGCGTCCCCCGTTCGTCCGGACGGGCAAAGTGTCCCGGCGGAAGCGCCCGCGGCATCCGACAACGCGGCGCCGAGCGTGGGCCTGGACGAACTGCTGGGCGGAAGTCCGCGCAGGGCAGCCTACGCGGCCGGGCCGGACGAAGGATCCGGCCAGCACCACGATTCCGACCTGCCTGAGCGCCAGCCCGCCAAACCGAAGCGGTCAACGGTTCCGAGCTGGGATGAGATCGTCTTCGGGACCAAGCGGGAGTAAGTCCTTAGCGTCCCCGGGCCTTGCCTTCGGCCGCAAAGCACAGGAATGGAACTTCGCGTTCAGCCTTGGTCAGCGAGCCGTGCTGGCCCACCACCTCCATGGCGGCTGGCCGGACGCGGCGCGTGTCGTACAGGGCAAGGGCGTCCCGCGCGGCAATCATCACGTCGCCGATCCTGGGCCCGACGGCGGGGCGCAGCGGCCCGAAGAGTCCGGCGGCAATGGCTTCGTCCCGGGTGAAGGCCCAGATCCTGTCGCCGAAACGGGCGCGCCAAGCCTGCACCAGGCGTTCGCGGCCGGAGGCATCCGCCGGATCTTCCAGGTAGAGGTGCACCATCCGCGGCTCCCCCGCAGTATGCCGCACGCCATCGATGAGCAACGGGTCCGCCGCGTAGTCGATCCGTTGCTGTTCCGGCACGTCCAGCATGCCGTGGTCCGCGGTGAGAAGGACGGTGGTCCCGGCAGGCAGCGACGTATTGAGCCTTTTCACCGTGGCGTCCAGCTCTTCAAGCTGGTGTTCCCACTGTTCAGACTGGCAACCGTGGCGGTGCCCGGCTTTGTCCAACTCGTTGACGTAGAAGTACATCAGCGCCTTGCCGGGAGCGGCCATGGCCTCGGCGGCGGCAGCGGTACGGGCATGGGAGGTGATGGCCGAGACGAAATTCCCGCCCCGGAGGGCCGCCTGGGTCATGGGCGAGTCGCCGAACTGCGGCAGGCTGACGGTGGTCACGTTCACGGACTCAGCCGCCCGCTCGAACACGGTGGGGAAGGGCTGCCACGCCAGGGGGACGACTTTGGCATCCCAGTTACCCAGCATGTTGACCACTTTGTCCTGCTCCGGGTCCAGCACGTCGTAGCCCACCATGCCGTGCTGACCGGGCGGGAGCCCGGTGCCGAAGCTGGCCAGGGCAGCGGCAGTGGTGGAGGGGAACGTGGAGTCGAGCCAGACCGGGACCTCGCCCTGCCCGGCCTGCATGACCGACCGCAGGAAGGGTGTGTGGGCGGACTTCTGCTTCAGCAGGTTCCGGCCGAGACCGTCCGCCAGGACCACGCAGACGCGCGACGCCGGCGGCAGGCCCAGGGTGTTGGAGAACCCTTCCACGCCCAGGCTTGCCGCGGCGCTGGTGAGGACCTCAGCTACGGACCGCTGGCCAAACGCGGGAGCGGGGGGCACGGTGTGCGGCCGGGTTATCCCCTCGGAATGGGTTGCAGCGACGGTTGTTTTTCCTTGATCCGGCATCTCAGCGCTGGTGCCCGCGGCTGAGCCTGTTGCCGAACACGCCCGTCCGGGGCCGGGGCTGCAGCGCCTGGCCCTGGTGGGACACCGGCGCCGAGGACCCGGTGTTGACGGCCCGCAAGGCACGGGCGAAGAGTTTGGCGTCCTGTACTGCCTGGGGTCCGTCCGCTTCCGCGCTGATGCGCAGGACGATGTCTTCCTGGGCGATGGTGCCGCTGTAGCCGTGGTCGGCTTCGCACTGCGGATCGCCGCAGCTCGCGGGTCCCATGTCCAGCCGCTGGCCGCCGGACCAGGCGATGGCGAGGGTGACCTCCCGGACCGGATCCGAGGGCTTGTAGTTCTGGGGCTGGGAATACATGTAGCTGAGGACCACGGAGCGGATCTGCGCCACCGGTACGGATTCGGTGGAGATCTGGGCGACAATCTGCTCGCCGGCGTCATCGAGCTGCTGGTCGTCCACGTGGGTGATCACCAGCATGTCAGAGGTGAGGACCAGCACGGTAATGTGGCGCCGGACCTCGGCCCGGTCAAAGTGGGTTTCCAGGTGCACCAGGTGGGCTACGCATTCGCGGCCGTCCAGGGCGTCGTCCACCACGTCGGACACCAGGCGCGGGTAGAAGCCGGCCTTCTGGAGGGCGCCGTCCAGGCTCTGGGCCTGCGGGGTGTGGCTGTGTGAGCTGTGGGGTCGGGTTGCCTGGTTGTCATTGCCGGGCGTGGATGGCGTCGACGGGGAAGGCTGTGAGCTCATTCCCCCATTTTCACAGATCGGCCGGGGACATGCTAACCGCGTCAGCCCAGCATGGCCCGGCGGGCGCTGTCTGTGCGGCGGGCGGCGTTGCCGATCCGGATGTCTGCCGCCAGGATGGCCGCACCCTGGGCGCCGCAGAGGACGGGATTGAATTCAACCAACGCAATTTCCGGATGGTTGTCTTTCAGCCAGGCCAGCCTGCCGGCGAGATCCTCCAGGGCGTCGACGTCGACGGCCGGCAGGCCCTGGTAGCCCAGGAGTTTACGGGCCGCCCGCGGAGCACGGATGAAGTCCTTGACATCGGCGGCGGACAGCGGCGGGACGCGGTGCGCCCAGTCATCCAACAGGTTGACGGCGTCTCCGGCCAGCCCAAAGGAGATCACCGGTCCCAGCAAGGGGTCCTCAATGGCACGGAACGTACAGGCCTGACCTACGGGTGCCATGGACTGCACCTCCAGGGACGACGAACCGTAGGGGGCCAGCGAGCGCCGCATCTGCACGATGTTCCGGCGCAGTGAGTCTGCATCCTCGATGTCCAGGCGCACTCCGCCCAGGTCAAGGCGGTGGCGAAGGGCCGGATCCGTGGTTTTAAGGGCAACGGGCCAGCCCAGCCTGCCGGCGGCCTCAACCGCGTCATCAGCTGACTCAAACCCGGCGGATGGCAGCACGGGAATCCCGTAGTGCGCCAGGAGAGACGCCGTGGATGCGGGATCCAAGGCCTTCAGCTCAGCTCCATGGACGTCGCGAAGCAGGCCGTCCAGGAGAACCTGGGCGCTGTCCGGATCGCAGCCGGCTGGCTCCACAAAATGGCCTGGATCCCGGGCCAGCCATTCCGAGTAGCGCACGACGGCGGACAGTGCCGCCACTGCCGCTCCCGCATTGGAGAAGCACGGGACGGCCGGTCCCTCGGCCCCCACCATGCCCTCGACATAGACGGAGGGGTCGAGGATTCCGGTGAAAGCGGCCACCACCGGTTTGCCGGCAGCGGCCGAGCATTCGGCCAGGATCTCGGCGATGCGGTCCACGGTCAGGCCCCGGACAGGCAGCAGCGCGGCCACCACGGCGTGGACGGCGTCGGAGGCGAGAGTGTCCTCGAGGCTGCGGCGCAGGGCCGGAAGCGCGAGGGACATACCAGCCTCGAGATCCACGTCGGTAACGATGCCGTCCACCGTCAGGCCATGCGCTTCGGCGCTGTCGGCCACCACTTTGCCCAGCGCCAGGGAGTTGCTGAAAATGGCCAGGCGGGGCCCGGCGGGCAACGGCTGGCCGGCCACGATCTGGGTAACGTCCATCAGCTCTTCGATGGTCTGGACCCGGATTACGCCGGACTGCCGCATCATCGCATCCAGTGCACCGGCGGGCGCCTGCGTGGTCCGGACGGCGTGGCCGGGCGGCAGCCGAAGGCCCATGGTCTCGGACTTGGCCACCACTACCGGCTTAGTACGGGCGAGCCGCCGGGCGATCCGGGAAAATTTGCGGGGGTTTCCGATGGATTCCAGGTAGAGGCCCACCGCGGTGGTACCGGCGTCGTCCTCCCAAAACTGCATCATGTCGTTGCCGGAGACGTCAGCCCTGTTGCCCGCAGACAGGAACGTGGAGAGTCCCAGCCGCCGCCTGCTGGACGCCGCGTAGAGGGAGACTCCGATGGCCGCCGACTGGCTGAACAGCCCCAGTCCGCCGCGCCGCGGCATGGCGGGGGCCATTGACGCGTTGAGCATCACATCAGGGTGGGTGTTCACGATCCCCAGCGACGCCGGGCCGATCACCCGCATGCCGTTGGCGCGCGCCTTCCTGACCAGGTCCCGCTGACGGGCCAGGCCGCGTTCGCCGTCGTCCGCGAAACCGGACGAAGCGATCACCAGCCCTTTGACTCCTGCCGCGGCGCAGTCGTCCACCACACGGGGTACTTCCTCGTATGGAACAGCGATGACGGCAAGCTGCACCGGGTCAGGAACTTCGGAGAGGCGGCCGAACGACATCATGCCGGCGAGCTCCAGCGCCTCGGGGTTGATGGCGTACACCGGTCCGGCAAAGCCGCCTTCAATGACATGTTCGAGCAGCTGGTGCCCCACGGTCCCCCATTTGCGGCTGGCGCCGATCACCGCAATGGACGACGGCGTCAGCAGGTCCCGGACACTCCTCGCCTCGGCGCGGTGCTCGCGTGATTCCATCACGGCCCGCGATTTTTCGGTGGGGCCGATGTTGAACTCCAGGCTGACCACGCCGTCGTCGAAATGGCGTTTGACGTCGTAGCCGGCGTCGGCGAAAACCATCAGCATTTTGCGGTTTTCCGGCAGCACCTCCGCGGTGAATCGGCGGATGCCGTTTTCGTGGGCGGCAGCAGCAAGGTGTTCAAGGAGGATGGAACCGATTCCCCTGCCCTGGTGGGCGTCTGCAATGTTGAAGGCGACCTCGGCCTCGGTGCGGTCATCGAGCCTGTCGTAGCGGCCGATCCCCAGGATTTCGCCGCCGAAGGTGATGACCAGCGCCACGCGGTCCCTATAGTCCACTTCCGTGAAGCGTTTGAGCTCCTTGCTGGACAACCGGGCCTTAAAGGTGAAGAACCGCATGTAGATTGAGTTCTGCGACTGTCCGGTATGGAAAGCTTGGACGGCGTCTGCATCGCTGGGGTGGATGGGCCTCAGGTGCGCGGTACCGCCGTCCCTGAGCACGACATCGGCTTCCCAATGTTCCGGATATTCGCCGTCCCCGGGCTGATCCACCATAGGCTTAGCCTAACCACAAACCGACGCCGCAGGCCCTGCGGCAGAAACTGCCGCAGGAAACTGCCGAAAAACCCTGCGCCAAACAAGAGCACCATCAGTCACCCAGAAGGATTTACCAGCCCCATGGCCCGCCGCCAAAGCCCAGCCCCTGCAGGGGAAGCCGCCCAGGATTTCGTCG
This sequence comes from Pseudarthrobacter sulfonivorans, assembly GCF_031454915.1. GTDB lineage: Bacteria > Actinomycetota > Actinomycetes > Actinomycetales > Micrococcaceae > Arthrobacter > Arthrobacter sulfonivorans_C. The sequence continues at coordinate 74,265 of NZ_JAVDRS010000010.1, forward strand.
AGAACATCGTGGACATAGATGTCACCTCCGAAATGGAAGGTTCGTTCCTGGAGTACGCCTACTCGGTGATCTACTCCCGGGCCCTGCCCGACGCCAGGGACGGACTCAAGCCGGTGCAGCGCCGGATTCTGTACATGATGAGCGAGATGGGCCTCCGGCCGGACCGCGGCCACGTCAAGAGTGCCCGCGTGGTGGGCGAGGTCATGGGCAAGCTCCACCCCCACGGCGACACAGCGATCTACGACGCCATGGTGCGCATGGCGCAAGACTTCTCGCTGCGCCTGCCGCTGATTGATGGCCACGGCAACTTCGGCTCGCTCGACGACGGCCCTGCGGCGCCCCGGTATACCGAAGCCCGGCTTGCGGCGGCGGCCCTGACGCTGACGGACCACCTCGACGAAGACGTAGTGGATTTTGTTCCCAACTACGACAACCAGCTGACCCAGCCGGACGTGCTGCCGGCTGCGTTTCCCAACCTGCTGGTCAACGGGGCCACGGGCATCGCCGTGGGCATGGCCACCAACATGGCCCCGCACAACCTGGTGGAGGTCATCTCCGCTGCACGGCACCTGATTGCGCACCCGGACGCCACGCTGGATGACCTCATGCGGTTTGTCCCCGGGCCGGACCTTCCCACCGGCGGCCGGATCGTGGGCCTGGACGGCATCCGTGACGCCTACGCCACGGGCCGCGGTTCCTTCAAGACCCGGGCCAAGGTGGAGATCGAACAGCTTTCCGCCCGGCGCACCGGCCTGGTGGTCACCGAACTGCCGTACATGGTGGGTCCGGAAAAGGTGATCGAGAAGATCAAGGATGCGGTCAACAGCAAGAAGCTGACAGGCATCAGCGACATTGTTGACCTCACAGACCGCAAGCACGGCCTGCGCCTGGTCATCGAGCTGAAGAACGGCTTCAACCCGAATGCCGTGCTCCAGCAGCTCTACCGCTACTCCCCCATGGAAGACTCCTTCGGCATCAACAACGTGACGCTGGTGGACGGCCAGCCGCAGACCCTTGGGCTCGTGGATCTGCTGTCCGTCTACGTTGGCCACCGCATCGATGTGGTGCGCCGGCGCACGGCGTTCCGGCTGGGCAAGAAGAAGGACCGCCTGCACCTGGTGGAGGGGCTCCTCATCGCCATCGTGGACATCGACGAGGTCATCCAGATCATCCGCTCCTCGGATGAGGTCTCGGCCGCACGCGAACGGCTGATGTCCATCTACGACCTCACCGAAATCCAGGCCAACTACATCCTGGAACTGCGGCTGCGCCAACTGACCAAATACTCGCGGATCGAGCTGGAGAAGGAACAGGACGAGCTGCGCCGCGAAATTGCGGAACTCGAAGCCATCCTCGGCTCGGAGCAGCGCCTGCGCGAACTCGTGTCTACCGAACTCGGCGAGATCGCCGAAAAGTACGGCACGCCGCGCCGGACCGTCCTGCTCGAATCGGAGGCCGTCTCCCCAACAGTGGCCGCTGCCCTGGCTGCGGCTCCCGGCGCGAAGGGCAAAGCCGCGCCGCTGGCCCTGGAGATCGCCGATGATCCCTGCTGGGCAATCCTCACGGCCTCGGGCCAAATCGCGCGCACGTCCAACCAGGAACCCCTCGCGGAGTCGGGTCCCCGTGTCCGGCACGATGTGTTCCGCTCGGTGGTCAAGACCTCCGCCCGCGGTGAAATAGCCGCAGTCACCTCCCAAGGGCGGATGCTGCGGCTCCAGGTCATGGACATGCCGGTGCTGCCGCCGATGTCAGGCCTGCCCAACCTTGCCGGGGGTGTCCCGGCCAAGGACTTCATCACCCTGCTGAAGGGTGAATCGCTGGTGGCCTTTGCCCCGCTGGATGAAGTCCTGGCCATCGGCACTGCCCAGGGTGTGGTCAAGCGGGTCCAGCCGGATTACCCCCTGAACCGTGAGGACTGGGAAGTGATTGCGCTCAAGGACAAGGACGTGGTGGTGGGCGTGGCTCCGGCCGGGTCCGAGGATACCGACCTCGTGTTTTTAACGCGGGAAGCGCAGCTGCTCCGGTTCAGCGCCGCCAACGTCCGCCCGCAGGGCAGGACAGCCGGCGGCATGGCCGGCATCAAGCTCGGCGCCGGCGACCAGGTGCTGTTCTTCGGTGCTGTGGCGCCCGACGATGAGGCCGCCGTCGTGGTGACCATCGCGGGTACCGACGGCGCCCTGCCGGGGACCGCACCCGGCGCCGCCAAGGTGACAGCCTTCGCCGAATACCCTGCCAAGGGCCGCGCCACAGCCGGTGTCCGCGCCCACAGGTTCCTCAAGGGTGAAGACACGCTGCTCCTTGGCTGGGCAGGGCACGGACCGGCCAAGGCCTCCTCACTGGCCGGTGTTGCCAGGTCGCTGCCGCAGGAACACGGCAGGCGCGACGGTTCGGGGATTCCCCTGTCCCAGCCCGTGGATGTGGTGGGTCCTGGCATGGCGTGGACGGATCCGTCCTAGACTGCTGCCATGCCTATCATTCCTGATCAGAAGGACTGGACCTGGGTGCTCTCCCAGCCGTGCCCGGACTGCTCCTTCGACGCCTCCACTGTCACCCCCGCTACCGTGCCGGGCACAGTGGAGAGCATGCTGCCACGCTGGCGGGCCGTCCTCCGCCGGCCCGAGGTAACAGAACGCCCGGACGAAGACACGTGGTCGGCCCTGGAGTACGCCTGCCATGTCCGCGACGTTTTTGCCCTCTTCGACCAGCGGCTGAACCTGATGCTCGAATCCGAGGACGCGCGGTTTGCGGACTGGGACCAGGACCGCACGGCCGTCGAGCAGGACTACGCCGGGGCCGATCCAGCTGTGGTCAGCGCCGAACTGACGGCCGAGGGCAAGCAGATCGCCGAGTCTTTCGCAGGCGTCCGCGAGTCAGAGTGGGGCAGGAAGGGCCTGCGCAGCAACGGCTCGGAGTTCACCGTCCTGACGCTGGCACAGTACTTCCTGCACGATGTGGTTCATCATCTCCACGATGTGGACGGCTGAGACGTGGACGGCTGACTACAGGGCTTTGTCCCACGCCATGCTGCGGTTGACCGCGCAGTAACCCATTTTGGTGTACAGGGCCAGCGCACCGGTGGGGTTCTCCGAGTCGACATCGAGTGAGGCCACGTCCATTCCAGCCCCGGTAAAACGGCGCATGGCATCGGCGAGCAGTGCCTGGGCGATCCCCCGTCCCCGGTATTCCCGCCGCACCCCGAGCAGTTCGGTGTAACCCTCGCGGTATCCGCGCTGCACGGCGATGTCCGGATCGTGGCTGGCCAGCTGGTAGCCCGCCACTTCCCCCGTAGCGCCGTCGAGGACCACCGCGCTGAGGTCCGGACGCGCCTGCGGGTTGTTGACGGTGAAGGACCAGGATTCCTCATCGCGCGGCTCGCTGCCCCAATGGTCGAGGAAGGACGCATTGTGCGCCCGGCGGACCTGTTCGTGCAGCTCCGGAACCATGGCGGCAAGCTGCAGCCCGCGGTCCAGGACGGTGGTGGGCAGCGGCTGGTCCAGTGGCCGGTGCATTTCATTGAAATACCGGACCACCGTGTAGCCGGCCGATTCCAGCAGCCTGGCCTGGTGCCCGTGCTGCTGTTCGGTCCCAATCCTCAGCCGGGGCGGCAGCTCGGCGCTGCTGCCGGCAGCGTCCTCGGCGAACCGTTCCCGGGTCCGTTGCTCCAGCCAGCCAAGCAATGCCGTTCCCACCCCGCGCCGCTGCCACTCAGGGTCAACGCACCCAAAGCCGTGCGCCTTGTCCCCGCCTGGGTTTTTCGAGATCCTCGCGTACCCCCGGAGGATGCCTTCGGCGTCCATGCCAAGCACCGCATGGCGGGCCACGGGGTTCTTCCCGGAGGCAACGTGCTGTTGCAGATCTGCCTCCCGCTCGTACCAGACGGGGGTCTCGACAGCGGCGGTCCGGGCGATCAGCGCCGCCCACACCGGGACATCGGACACTGCTGCCGGCCGCCACTTCAGCTGCGGAAAGTCAACCCTTGGCTCCTGGTTCATGGCATCAGACTATGACATCGGGCTGTGACCTGAGCCCATGACATCAGGCTATTGGCGGCTCCCCTCCGGGTGCAGAAGCCGGTCCCCGGCCGGGCCGCCGGTCAGTGACGCGGCGGACAGATCCAGGAGCGTGTCGCTGGGGTCGATATCAGCGGGATTGTGGGTGACCATCACTACCGTGCGGTCCTTGAGGCCGGCGCGCAGGTCGGCCAGCATTTCCCGTCCGGCTTCCGCGTCCAGGTGTGCCGTGGGCTCATCCAGCAGGATCACCTCGGCGCCCGTCAGGATGGTCCGGGCCACGGCAAGCCGCTGCCGCTCACCGCCGCTGAGGAACGAGCCGCCCGGACCGATCCGGGTATCCAACCCTTCCGGCAGCCGCGACACCAGTGCATCGAGGCCGACGGCGGTCAACGCCGCCGCAAGCCCGGCGTCACCCAGGGCTGCGTCACTGGAGGCCGCACCACCAGAGCCAGGGGTGCTGTTCCTGTCGGCAGGAAGGCCCAACAGCAGGTTGCCGCGCAGCGTCGAATCAAACAGGTGTGCCTCCTGCGGACACCATGCTGCCGTCCCGGTCACGGCGGCCCGGCCGGCATAGGCCGGGAGGAAGCCGAGCAGGACGGCCAGCAGGGTGGACTTGCCTGAGCCGGAAGGTCCCGTTACCGCCAGCCAGCTGCCAGGTTCGGCAGTGGCCGACACCCCGGCAAACACGGTGCCACCCCCGGGCCATGCGGCGCCGAGGTTCGTCAGCTCTACCCCGGGGGCGGCGCAGGGGCGGGGCGGGACGGCGTGGACTCCGTCGCCTTCCGCGGTTTCCGCGGTGGTGTCGCCAAGCACGCCGGACCCGGCCACCCGCCGCAGGACTGCACGCAGCGCAGGGTATTGGCGGACCGCCGTCGTCATGGCTGCATACGGTTCCACCAGTGCCAGCTGCAGGAGCACTACGACCGCGGCCGTGGCGGGCTCCAGGGCGCCCGCGATGACCTGGGGTGCGGTCAGCACCGCAGCGGCCAGGGCCGCCGTTCCGCAGGCCGCCACCGTGATGGCCTGGCCGAGGCCTTCTGCCCATGCAGAACGCTGTGATGCCTTGGTTGCCGTGCGGTCCTCGGAGCGCAATGCGTCAAGGACTGTTGCGGCGATGCTGTTCGCGTGCAGTTCCGCCCGTGCGTCCAGGGCCGCAGAGGTGCGCCGCAGCACTCCTGCCCGCAGTCGCTGTTCCGCGGTGGCCGACCTGCGGTCGCCCCACAGGGCAGCCAGCGGTGCCACAACCAGGCCCAGTGCCGCCGCGGTGGCAACGGCCGGCAGCGCAGCCGGCGCCACCAGGGTTGTGGCCAGCAGTGCGGAGCCGCCCACGGCGAGCGCCGTGAGGGGCGGCAGCACCACGCGTGGGAGCAGGTCCCGGACAGTGTCGACGTCGTCAATCACCGTGCCGAGGACGTTGCCGCCCTGCAGGATCCGCCGCAGCGACAAGGCCTTGCGGCTCAGCGACTCCCACAGCTGGCCGCGGAGCCGGGTGAGGGCGCCAAAGACGGCGTCGTGCAGCAGCAGGCGTTCCCAGTAGCGGAGGACGGCGCGTCCGATGCCGAAGAACCGCACCCCCACGATGGCGGTGAGCAGGTACAGGATGGGAGGCTGCTCGCTGGCCCTGATGATGAGCCAGCCGGAAAGCCCGGACAGGGCCACGGCGAAGATCGCGGCAAAGGTCCCCACCACCGCGGCGGTGGAGAACCGGCCCGCAACGGGAGCCAGGAGGCTGGCCAGGAGCCGGTTGGTGGGAACAGGTTGTTCATCCCCGGCCATGGGCTGGAGCGTTGCACGGCCAGCAGCGGTTGGGCCCGGCTGTTGCCCGGCGCTGGCCTGCGCTGCACTGCCGGGACCCGGGAGGTTCACGGCCGCGTCCGGCAACCCGGCGATCCCGGAGGGTGCCGTAATGCCGCGTGCCGTGATGCCCCGGGCGGAGACGGGCACCAGGTGGTCAGCCACTTCGCGGGTCTGCTGGTCATGGGCCACCAGGATGACCGTGGCCTGGCCCCGGAGCGCACGGATTGAATCCTGCACCAGCGTTGCCGAGACCGCGTCCAGGTGGGCGGTTGGTTCGTCAAGCAGCAGGACGGTGGCGCCCGCACGCAGCCGCGCCAGACCGCGGGCCAACGCCACACGCCGCAGCTCCCCCGGGCTCAGTTCCGCCGGATGGTTACCGGCAAGGTGGCCGGCCGCAGCAGCGGCCAGGCACTCCCGGGCGGTTTCTTCCATGCCAGGTACATCCGGGCCGGGTCCAGAACTGTTTGTTTCCCCACTGCCTGATCCGCCACTGACGTAAAGCATGACCTCCTCGAGCACGGAGTCCGCCACCATGACCGGGTGCTGCGGAACCCACGCGATGGCGCCGCGGTCCACGCCGGAAAGGTGGCCGGTCACGGCAGTTCCGCCGCCATCGCCAACGGTCCCGGCCAAGACCCCGAGGACTGTGCTTTTGCCGGCGCCGCTGGGACCATCCAGGGCGGTGATCCGGCCGTGCGGGGCGGTAAAGGTCAGGGGCCCGACGGCGGCCGCGGACCTTCCGGCGTAGGTGACCGTGAGGTCGGTGACCGTCACTCCCGGGGAGACGGGCGCGGCGAGGCGCCTGCCGTCGTCGTCCTCGGGAGCGGCGGCTGCGGGAAGGGCTGCCGCGGTGTCGGCGGCGGATTCAGGGCCATCGGCAGGCAGCGGCCGCGGCTCGGGTGCCTCGGTAACCGCCCGAGTGGCTGCGAGCGCCGCCCGGCCGTCATCGCTTGCGTGGTGCGCGGTGCCGAGTTCGCGGAGGGGAAGGTAGCAGTCAGGCGCAAGGATGAGGGCCAGAAGGCCTGCTTCGAGGGCCATGTCGCCGTGCACCAGGCGGACGCCGATGAAGACGGCCACCACGGCCACAGAGATCGTCGCGATGAGTTCCAGTGCCAGGGCGGAGAGGAACGCGGTGCGCAGCGTCCCCATGGTCCGGGAGCGGTATTCCTCTGAGATCTCCTCGAGGGCTTTGCGCTGTGCGGTTGCACGGCCCAGGCCCACCAGGACGGGCAGCCCCTTGGCCAGTTCCAGCATGTGCGCGGACAGCCGGGTCAGGGTTTCCTGGGCTTCGCGGACGTGGTCCTCGGTGTACCGGCCGATCAGCACCATAAACAGCGGAACAAGCGGAACCGTCAGCACAACCACGACGGCACTGACCCAATCCGCGAAGAGGATACGCGCACCGAGCAGCAGCGGGATGGTGGCGCAGTTCACGAGGGCGGGCAGGAACTGGGTGTAGTAGCTGTCCAGCGCGTCCAGGCCCCGGGTCGCCAGGATGGCCAGGCCACCGTCGGCCGGCCCGGTACTGCGCGCACCGTTCCGCAGCGCGCGTGCCAGCAGCTCGGACCGGAGTTCCTCCTTGATGCCCAAGGCGGCACGCCGAGCGGCGATGCCCTGCGCCCACACCGTGGCGGACCTCAGGACAACGCCGGCCAGGCCCCAGGGCAACTGGTCCTGCCAGGATTCGTTCCCGGTGGCCAGGCCTGCGAGCATGGCGGCCACCGCCTGCCCCATCAGGACCAGGGAGAGCGCCTTCAGTGCTGCCAGCAGGCCAAGCCAGTAAATGGCGGAACGGGTGGCCGGTCCGGCCGGAAAGTCTGGGCGCACGCCGGTCAGCCCTTGGTGGTGAAGGCCCTGACGGCAATGGCCGGCAGGAAACTGTGGGCAGCCGGGATGTGGGCGGCGCTGACACGGCGGCGGAACACCCAGTAGGTCCACGCCTGGTAGACGATCACCAGGGGCAGGCCTACGGCGGCCACCACGCTCATGAGTCCGAGGGTGTAGTCGGACGATGAAGCGTTGGCGATCGTCAGGTCAAACGCCGGGTCCAGCGTCGAGGGCAGCACCACCGGGAACACCGCGCCGAAGATCGACGCGCTGCCCAGGAGGAGGAAAGCCCCCATCGCGATGAACGCCCTGCCTTCGGCTCCGCGCCGTGCCAGGAACCAGGCGGCCACGGCGGCCACGACGGCGACAATCACCGCTGCCCAGGTCCACGGCTTGCCTTCCAGGAACTGGATGGTGAGTGCCCAGGCAGCGATGGGAAGCAGCAGGACCGGCAGCAGCCGGACGAACCAGGCGCGCGCCCGGTGGCGCACGTCGCCGTCGGTCTTCAGCGCCAGGAATGCCAGGGCGTGCAGCAGGGAGAATCCCACCACGGCAAGCCCGCCCAGGACGGCGTATCCACTGAACCAGGCCATGGCACCGCCTTCACGGTCACCGTTGGCGTTCAGCGGCAGGCCGGTGGTGGTCAGCGCCAGGGCGGCCCCGACGCCGAACGCGGCGAAAAAGGAGCCCAGGGCGATGGCCCAGTCCCAGCGAGCGCGCCAGGAGTCGCCGTCCACCTTGCCGCGGTATTCGAAGGCCACCGCACGGAAAATGAGGGCCACCAGTACCACCAGGAGCGGGAGGTAGAGGGCGGAGAACAGTGATGCGTACCAGAGCGGGAACGCCGCGAACGTTGCTGCGCCCGCCGTGATCAGCCAGACCTCGTTGCCGTCCCAGACCGGGCCCACCGTGTTCAGCAGTACCCGGCGCTCGGTATTGTTCCGGGCGAACAGCTTCATCAGCATTCCCACGCCGAGGTCAAAGCCTTCAAGGAAGAGGTAGCCGGTCCATAGCACCGCGATGATGATGAACCAGATAGTGGGCAGGAGTTCCATCTCGAATATCCTCTGGTCTTCTTAGTAGGCGAATGCCAGGACGTCGTCGGCGGGCTTCTTTGTGCCGTCCTGGCCCGGTGTGGCGTCCTCGTTCTCGTCGGCCGGGGCGTGTGCCAGTTCCGGCATCGCGGACACCACGCCGCCGCGGATGTATTTGACCAGGAGCTTGACCTCCACCACTAAGAGTGCGGCGTAGACGGCGGTGAGGACGATGAGCGAGGTCAGCAGTTCACCGGCCGAGACGCCAGGCGAGACAGCGGCCGCGGTGAACATAAACACCTGGTCGATGCCGTTCAGGTCCGGGTTGGGGGCCACCACAAACGGCTGCCGGCCCATCTCGGTGAAGATCCAGCCCGCCGCGTTGGCGCCGAACGGGGCAAGGATGCCGAACACCGCCAGGCGCATCAGCCACGGTGACGCGGGGACGGTGCCCTTCCTGGTCAGCCACAGGGCCGCCAGGGCTGCCATGGCGGCCAGGCCACCGAAGCCGATCATCATCCGGAAACCCCAGTAGGTGACCTCCATGACCGGGACGTACTCGATTTCCTGGCCGGCCCGGTCGCCGTAGATGGGGCTGTCCGGCAGGTGGGTTCCGTAGTCGGCCTTGTACTGGTCCAGGAGGCTGTTGACGCCCTTGACTTCGGTGGTGAAATCGCCCTTGGCGAGGAAGGAAAGGATACCCGGGACCTCGATCAGGGCCACAATCTCGTCGCAGTTCTTGGATCCAAGGTTCCCGACGCTGAGAACGGAGAAGCCGGTTCCGTCGTGGCAGGCGGCTTCAGCCGCGGCCATCTTCATGGGCTGCTGCTCAAACATGAGCTTGCCCTGCAGGTCACCGGTCAGGGCGGTGCCGGCGAAGGAAATCATGGCGACGATGGCGCCGATCCGCAGGGAGCGGATCCACACTTTGTAATCGGTCAGGTCCCGGCCCGGGATGGCAGCTTCGCCGGGAACCACTTTTCCGTCGGGGCCGATGGTGTCAATGCCGTCCTTGCGCCTGCGCCAGAGGTGGTACCAGGCGATACCCAGGAGGAAGCCGCCCGCCACGGCCAGGGCACCCATGAGGGTGTGCGGGAACGCCACCATCGCTGTGTTGTTTGTGAAGACGGCCCAGGCGTCCGTCATGACCGGCCGGCCGTCGATGATTTCCGCACCCACCGGGTGCTGCATCCAGCTGTTGGCCACGATGATGAAGTAGGCGGAAAAGGCCGATCCCACCACGGCTATCCAGAGGCAGGCGAGGTGGATGGCTGGCTTCAGCTGTTTCCAGCCGAAGATCCACAGGCCCAGGAACGTGGACTCAACGAAGAAGGCCAGCAACGATTCGAGCGCGAGCGGAGCACCGAAGACGTCCCCCACGAACCGGCTGTATTCGCTCCAGGCCATGCCGAACTGGAACTCCTGCACAATGCCGGTGGCCACGCCCATGATGAAGTTAATCAGGAAGAGCTTGCCCCAGAACTTCGTCATCCGGAGGTATTCCACCTTGCCGGTACGGTGCCAAAGGGTCTGCATCACCGCCACCACCAGGCCAAGCCCGATGGTGAGTGGCACCATCATGAAGTGGTAGACGGTGGTGATGCCGAATTGCCAGCGTGCGATTTCCAGAGCTTCCACAGCAGTCCCTCGGGTTGGCGGTTCAACTCTTCTACGGTCCGTAGAACAATGACTTCTACACAGTGTAGAACACTGCGGCGGGCAGTGTTAACCCAAGAGTTCCACCTCGCTCCGGCCCTCACAAGGCCGCGGCGCGCCCAGTGTTCTACCGTACGTAGAAACTCAGGCAAAAAACAGGTAAATTTGATTATGTATCTGTAGCGAAAAATTTGCAGCCACCGCGGCGGTATGCCGGCCGGTGCAGGGAATCAAAGGATGTAGCAATGGCAAGTCTTGGGGAACTGGAACGGGCAGTGATGGATCTGCTCTGGGCGGGCCACGAAGCTGCCACCGCAAATACTCTTCGCGACAAACTGGCAACAACCACCGAGGCCAACGGGGACGCGGCAGGTCATGAGGGCAAAGAGCTTGCCGTCACCACCGTGCTGACTGTCCTCTCACGGCTGGAGAAGAAGGGTCTCGTTGAGCGGGAACGCGGGACCAGGCCGCACCGCTACCAGGCCGTTTCCAGCCGGGAGGAGCACACCGCCGAGCTGATGCACGAAGTCCTGGGCTCCGCCCCGGACCGCGAAGCGGTACTGGCACGGTTCATCGGATCCGTCACGGAAAGTGAAGCCGAAACACTGCGCAAACTGCTCGGCCACATTTAGCGGGCCATGTTCTGGACCTCATACCTGCTGGCGGTCCTTGCGATAGTCCTGGCATGGCCAGTGCCTATCATTCTTTCCCGCGCCCAGTGGCCGGCCCGGTCGCCGTTTACCGCGATGCTCCTCTGGCAGGCCATCGCCCTTGCCGGCGGGCTCTCGATGATCGGCGCGATGCTCGTATACGGCCTCGAACCGGTGGGCGACAACCTGATCGCGGGACTGCGGGCACTCGCAGGCATGGTGCTCCTTAATGCGCCCACTACAGCCCTCGGTTTCTGGCATCTTTTTGCCCTCTCCGCCGCAGCCCTGCTGACCGCACACCTGGTCTTCACGCTCTTGCTGACGTACTACAAGATCGAGCGGCAGCGGCGGCGGCACCGTGAACTGCTGGCCCTGCTTGCCTCCCCTTCCACCGAAGGAACGGGCACCCTGGTTATCAGCCACGACTCACCCGTGGCCTACTGCCTGCCGGGCGGGGCGCGCTCGGTAACGGTCCTTTCGGACGGGCTGATGGCTGCCCTCGAACCGGCGGAGCTGCGGGCAGTACTCAGCCATGAGAATGCCCATCTCAACCAGCGCCACCACCTCCTCCTGTGGGCCTTTGCGGCGTGGCGCCAGGCACTCCCCTGGCTTCCCACCACCAGGCTGGCCCAGGAGTCCGTGAACTCGCTTATCGAGATGCTGGCCGACGACGTGGCGCTGAAGACTGAGAGCAAAGTAACCCTCATCAAGGCCATCGCGATTGTAGCCAGCGGTTCAGCGGGTGGCGGCTTCCCGCCGGGCGGCCAGGCGGGCCTTGCGCTTGAAGGGCTGGAAACCGCGGCCGGCGTGACCGGCTCGGACTCTGCCCGCACCACGGCTTCCAGGGTCAGCCGGCTGCTCTCACCGCAGCCTCAACTGTCTGCAACCGCCCGCGGGGCAGTGCTTACAGGCTGCGCGCTGCTCCTTGCCCTGCCCACGGCCCTGCTGATCGTGCCGGGGCTGCTGGGCTGAGCCGGCTGCGGCCGTCCTGCGCGGGTCAGGCGTCGATCCGCTCCCGGTCAAGGCTGGCGGCACCGGCGATGATGAAATCCTTGCGCGGGGCGACGTCCGAGCCCATCAGCAGGTCAAAGGTGTCCTCGGCCTGCTTGGCGTTCTCGATTCCCACCTTGCGAAGGGTCCGGTGCCGCGGATCCATAGTGGTCTCTGCGAGCTGTTCAGCGTCCATTTCGCCCAGGCCCTTGTAGCGCTGGATTGGTTCCTTGTAGCGCTTGCCCTCCTTGGCAAGCCGGGCCAGGAGGACGTGCAGCTCCGCCTCAGAGTAGGTGTAGATCATCTCGTTGGCCTTCTGGCCTGCGTTGATCACTTCAACACGGTGCAGCGGCGGGACCGCGGCAAACACACGGCCCTCATCGATCATCGGGCGCATGTACCGGAAGAACAGGGTCAGCAGCAGCGTCCGGATGTGGGCGCCGTCGACGTCGGCATCGGTCATGAGAATGACCTTGCCGTACCGGGCCGCGCTGATGTCGAAGCTGCGGCCCGAACCGGCACCCACCACCTGGATCAGGGCGGCACATTCTGCGTTGGAGAGCATGTCCCCCACAGATGCTTTCTGGACGTTCAGAATCTTGCCCCGGATGGGCAGCAAGGCCTGGAAGTCAGAGGACCGCGCCAGCTTGGCCGTACCCAGCGCGGAGTCACCTTCGACGATGAACAGCTCGGAGCGTTCGACGTCGTCCGTCCGGCAGTCAGCGAGTTTGGTGGGCATGGAGGAAGTTTCCAGGGCGTTCTTGCGCCGTTGTGTTTCCTTGTGGACCCGCGCGGAAATACGGGACTTCATCTCGCTGACGATTTTTTCGAGCAGCAGCGCTGAGTGCGCTTTGTCGTTACGGTTTGCGGAGTTGAGCTTCGCGGTGATCTCCTGCTCCACCACCTTCGAGACGATGGCCCGGACAGCGGACGTGCCGAGGATCTCCTTGGTCTGGCCTTCGAACTGAGGCTCGGCCAGCCGGACCGTCAGGACGGCCGTCAGGCCGGCGAAGATGTCGTCCTTCTCGATTTTGTCGTTGCCGGCCTTGAGCTTGCGGGCGTTGGCCTCCACGGCTTTCCGGAATGTCTTGACCAGGGCCTGCTCGAACCCTGACTGGTGGGTTCCGCCCTTGGGGGTGGAGATGATGTTCACGAAGCTGCGGACGGTGCTGTCGTAGCCGATGCCCCAGCGCAGCGCCACGTCCACTTCGCAGTCGCGCTCCACCTCGGCGAGCTGGCTGTGGCCGCGCTCATCAAGTACCGGGACGGTTTCCTTGAACTTGCCCGAGCCGTGGAGCCGCCAGATGTCCGTGACGGCGGGATCTGCGGCGAGGAAGTCGACAAACTCGGCAAGGCCGCCGTCGTGATGGAACACTTCCTCGTGGGTTCCCGCTTCACCGGGTGTACCCGCCAGCTTGCGCTCATCCCGGACGGTGAGCTTGAGCCCCGGCACCAGGAAGGATGTCTGCCGGGCCCTGGCAGCCAGTTCGTCGTACGAGAACTTGGCGTCCGGCGTGAAGATCTGGCGGTCGGCCCAGTAACGGATCCGCGTTCCCGTCACGCCCCGCTTGGCCTTGCCCACCACGTCAAGCACTGAGCCGTCCACGAACGGTGCGAAGGTCGCAGCGGGGTCAATCTTGCTGCCCTGGTCCTGGAAGCGTCCGGGTTCGCCGCGCCTGAACGACATCTTGTAGGTCTTACTGCCGCGGTCGACCTCCACGTCCAGGCGGGCGGACAGCGCGTTCACCACGGAGGCGCCCACGCCGTGCAGGCCGCCGGAGGCGGTGTAGGAGCCGCCGCCGAACTTGCCGCCCGCGTGCAGCTTGGTGAAGACCACCTCGACGCCGGTCAGTCCTGTCTTGGGTTCCACGTCCACGGGGATGCCGCGGCCGTCGTCGTGGATTTCCACGGAGTTGTCCGCGTGCAGGATGATCTTGATGTCATGCCCGAAGCCCGCCAGTGCTTCATCCACCGAGTTGTCGATGATCTCCCACAGGCAGTGCATCAAACCGCGGGAGTCGGTGGAACCGATGTACATGCCGGGGCGCTTGCGGACGGCTTCGAGGCCCTCCAGCACAGAAAGGTGCCGGGCGGTGTAATCAGAACTTGGTGCCACGGGTTGTGAACTCCTTCAGTGACGGAACATCTGGCGCTGCGGACGCAGGTTCAAGCCTAGTCGGCGCGGCAGCGGACGGCCTGCTGCCACACCTCGCCAGGGCTGTGGGCGGGGCCACTCGTTATGGTTCCGTGACGCAAACTTGCGTCTTGAGACTTTCTTGTGGCTACGCGGACAGCGAACTTGACCCGTCCTTGCAATGGGTTTGATACGAATGCTGGTTATATAGACATACAGATCTACTAAGGAGGCCGACATGACTACAGCAGTGGCAGACCGCACACTCAACGCACTCGACCGGTGCGATCGTTGCGGGGCTCAGGCATACGTCCGCGTTGTACTCGAGACCTCCGGCGGTGAGCTGCTCTTCTGCGGCCACCATGCCCGTGCAATCGAGGCGACGCTCAGGCCGTTGAGCTCCGATTGGCACGATGAGACGGGCAGGCTTCACGAGAAGGCTCCCGTAGCCGTCGACTGACCGATATACACACACCTTCAGGACCCCCTCCCTCGGGAGGGGGTCCTGTTTCGTTTTACGTCCCCCGCCGCCAGGAAACACGGGGTGCTGCGCAAGAAACGCGGGGCCAGTTCCCGCCCATGCATCCTGGGATGCCGGGCGGGAACTGGCCCCGCGTTGCGTGGGTCCTGATCTAGTCCAGGTAGTCCCTGAGCACCTGCGACCGCGAAGGGTGGCGGAGCTTGGACATGGTCTTGGACTCGATCTGGCGGATACGCTCACGCGTGACGCCGTAGACCTTGCCGATTTCGTCTAAAGTCTTCGGCTGACCGTCGGTGAGGCCGAACCGCATGGCCACCACACCGGCTTCGCGTTCGGACAGGGTATCCAGCACCGAGTGCAGCTGTTCCTGCAGCAACGTGAAGCTCACGGCGTCGGCAGGGACCACGGCCTCGGAATCCTCAATAAGGTCACCGAACTCGGAGTCGCCGTCCTCGCCAAGCGGGGTGTGGAGGGAGATGGGCTCGCGGCCGTACTTCTGGACTTCGACGACCTTTTCCGGGGTCATGTCCAGTTCGAGGGCAAGCTCTTCCGGCGTTGGTTCGCGGCCGAGGTCCTGAAGCATCTGGCGCTGGACGCGGGCCAGCTTGTTGATGACTTCCACCATGTGCACCGGGATGCGGATGGTGCGGGCCTGGTCCGCCATGGCGCGCGTAATGGCCTGACGGATCCACCACGTGGCGTACGTGGAGAACTTGAAGCCCTTGGTGTAGTCGAACTTCTCCACTGCACGGATCAGGCCAAGGTTGCCTTCCTGGATGAGGTCCAGGAACAGCATGCCGCGGCCCGTGTAGCGCTTTGCCAGCGAGACCACCAGGCGGAGGTTGGCTTCGAGCAGGTGGTTCTTGGCACGCTTGCCGTCATGGATGACGAACTCAAGTTCACGCTTGAACTTGGGGTCCATCGAACCGTCGTCGGCATTGATCTTCTCTTCAGCAAAAAGTCCGGCTTCGATCCGGAGCGCGAGGTCGACTTCCTGCTCGGCGTTGAGCAGCGCAACCTTACCGATCTGCTTGAGGTAGTCCTTGACGGGGTCGGCGGTAGCACCGGCGGACATTACCTGCTGGACGGGAGCATCATCGTCGTCGGCATCAGAGTAGACGAAACCCTTGCCCGTGGCCGCTGATGCGGCCTTGGCGGCGTCGATTTCGCTGTCATCGCCGGCCTCGACGCCCTCGATAGCGATGTCGTCGGGATCTTCGACATCATCCTCATCCGAATCTGCGCCGCGCGCCGCTTTTCCGGCGGCTTCGGCAGCAGCTTTGGCG
This sequence comes from Pseudarthrobacter sulfonivorans, assembly GCF_031454915.1. GTDB lineage: Bacteria > Actinomycetota > Actinomycetes > Actinomycetales > Micrococcaceae > Arthrobacter > Arthrobacter sulfonivorans_C. The sequence continues at coordinate 90,133 of NZ_JAVDRS010000010.1, forward strand.
CCGGGCTTTGGCCCGCGCTTCTTGGGCTCAGGCTTGCCGTCCACGGCGCTGTCACCGGCGGCGTCCTTGACGGCTTTGTTGGCTGCCCGCGTTGCTGCTCGCTTGGCGTTCGTTGCAGCCTGCTTGTCCTCAGGGGACAAGTCCTGGGCGGCGGGTTCCTTCTTCGCGGAAGACGGGGTCACAGAAAACCTTTCTAGCGGCGGTCTGTGGAATCACCATACGGGCAACACCACTATGACCCTGTCAAGTCCGTGATCAACATCAGGTGCAACCACGGCCGGCAGAGTCTACAAGTAGAACTGCCGGGGCGGCTGTAATGTTCCCGTCAGGGCACCATTACATGCACTTGATACACGGACCCAACCGGGTCTCGGCAACCATTGTCTCACGGTTTTGCGTCACCGGGCTCAAGATGCGGCAGGACCTAGGCTGCGTCCGGTTCGAAACGCGGCCAGGCTGCCTCCTTCCGGGCAGCCCAGCCGCAGAGGGTGCCCCGCCGCACCAGTTCCAGCATGAGCTCAGCCAAACGGTAGCCCGGTTCTTCCTCAAGGGCCTGTCCGAGATAGGCGGCAGCGTAGGATCCGCGGCCCCGGCACCATGCGATCCAGCCCCGCCCGGTCAGCGCCGCAGCGCCTGGCAGCCCACCGCAGGCTGAGAGCTGTTGCAGCACCCCGTCCAGGCTGTTCAGTCTGTGCCAAGCGGGAATTTCAGGCTCGAGCCCCAGCAGCACTTCGCCGTAGCCTGGAACGTCCTGCCCGTCTACGGCTTCCATTCCAGCTGCGTCCTGGTTAACCGGTTCGGCGCCGGTGCCGGCGGTTTCACCAGCGGCCCTCTGGCCAAAGGGGACAGGTCCCACCGGCGCCATGCTGCAGCCATCATCGAAGATGCCGAACGCTTCGGCGCCTGCGAGGGCCGCCGGCGTACCGGCCGCGGCCATAACCAGGACGGCATCACGCCAGGCCGGAACTCCGAGCGAAGCCCGGAGGAACGCAAGGTCGTTTGCTGGCAGCAATTGCCCGGCTTCGCGGGCCAGGACGGAGCACCATAAGGCCAGAAGGCTGGTGAATTGTTCCCTGCTCCCCCGCCGCCGGTCCAGTTGCGCCGTCCATGCTGCCTCCGACCTCAGGATGGCCGCACGCTCGTCACCGGAAATTGTGGCCGCCGGAAGAGCAGCGTTCTCCGGCGCGGGCCCCACACTGCTGCCGCGGAAGACCATTTCAGCATTGAGCATGCTGTCCCGGATTGTCTGGACTGATCTGCCCGGCACCGGGCAGCACGACGCGTCGGTACAGTTTGCGTCCCGCCAGTACGTGTCGCCCACGTACCATGCGTCGCGTACTGGCATCCCCGCAGCATCAAGGCGGCATTCCAGGGCGTCCAGGAGCCCCCGGTAAGTTCCGGGCGGCTCCGTCCAGCCGTCGTTGGTGAAGATGGCCAGCAGGGCGCCGTCGGCATTCTGGTCTGCGGCGAGGTAGTCGCGCACCGTCCGGGCGTAGTCCCGCGGATCCGCGAGCGTAGCCGGACCGGGGAGGTCAAGCCGCAGAGTGGCTCCCAGCCGGTTTCCGTGCAGGGTCATGGCCACGAGGCTGCCTGCCGGCCAGTAGCCCAGGGAATGTGGAATGAAACCGAGGACGTCTTCAGGGCCTCGGACGGTCAGGTGTTCTGGAGGTTTCATGACTCCAGCTTTCGCGCATCGCAGTCGGGGCTGAAGGGCCAGGGTCCGCTATGTCAACAACTGCGCCCGGACCGGGCCGGTGTGGAGGACAAGTGTCAGTCTCTGTCTGCGCGGTCCCGTTGCCGCCGCCGGGCCAGGTTCGCCCGCCGCTGCCGCGCCATGGCCTGAAGCAGCGGGGGAACCACCACACCGTTCGCGGCCATCTGGCGGCGCACCTTGCGCCGGCATAGCAGCATCATGATGGCGCCGAATCCCAGCAGCAGGAAGTGGACGCTCAGGGCGATCCGGAACGGCTCCAGCCCGTACAGGACACCTTGGGAATAGCCGCTGGCCAGAAGGAGGTCCAGCACAAGGCCGATCATAAAAATAGCCATCAGGGCCGCAATGAACCCCCCAACGTTCACGATCCCCGTGGCGGTGCCGATCCGGTGTGCGGGATTAAACGTCCGGGCGAAGTCAAAGCCGATCATGGACCCTGGTCCGCCGACCGCCAGCACCACGACCAGGACCGCCAGCAGCCACAGCGGGGACCGTCCCGGCGTCAGCAGGACCGCCGCCCAGGCTGCCGCCGTGGCTGCGGAGATCAGCAGCACCATGGTGGACCGGCGGAGCGGGTGCCGGGCGACAAAGCTGCCGATGAAAGGGCCGGCGGCGAGTCCGGCCGCAACATATAGCGTCATAAGTCCGGCCACGGTTCCGGCCTCCAGCCCCTGCCCGGAGATGAGGAACGGATAACCCCAGGTCATGGCGAACACCGTCCCGCTGAACTGGATGGTGAAGTGGCTCCACATACCCAGCCGGGTCCCTGGCTGGCGCCAGGCGCTGGCGAGGGAAACGCCGGTGGCCCGCAGGCCACGCTGGACATCCGGGGTCTCGGATCCGGGCGGCTGGTCCTGCAGGAGCACCACCACAAGGACCACTGCCAGCCCGGACATGCCGGCAAGCATCAGGAACCCGGGGGTCCAGCCGAAGGAATGCAGGACAAAGGCGAAGGGCAAAACACTGAACAGCTGACCGAGCTGGCCGGACATGCCGGTCAGCTGCGTGACCAGGGGAACCCGCGCCGGCGCGAACCACAAGGGAATAAGGCGGATCACGGAGATGAACGTCATGGCGTCGCCGGCTCCTACGAGCACCCGTCCCGCCACGCCGCCCGGAATGCTGTCAGCGAATGCCAGCTGGAGCTGCCCGAGACCCATCAGGATGGCTCCGCCGGCGATCATGGCCCGCGAGCCGAACCGGTCCACCAGGACGCCTACCGGGATCTGCAGGCCCGCGTAGACCAGCAGTTGCAGCACGGTAAAGAAGGAGATGGCGGAGGCGCCGGCATTGAACCGTTCCGTGGCTTCAAGGCCCACCACGCCGAACGACGTGCGCTGGGAGACGGCCACCAGATACGCGAAGATACCAATGGTCCAGATCAGCCAGGCTCGGGGTGAAGTCACTCCCTCATTATGCCCGGGGTGCTGCGCACACCGGGGCACCCGTCTGACAGACGGACAAGCAGACGTACGCGCCGGGCCGGGCCGACGCGGGACAGGTTGGCGACCGGGCGGTTAGATGCCCGGGTTCTCGCGGGCCAGGTAAGCCTCCACTGCGGCGCCCAGTTCATCCCCGTTAGGCAGTTCGTCGTTTTCGTCGGCCAGGAGTGAGCGCCGGACGGTGCCGTCGGCCTTTTCGTCGTACCGTTCCTCCAGGCGTGAGACCACTTGCCGGACGTCATCCGAAGCCTCCACCTGTTCGGCGATCTGGCGGCCCACTTCCCGGCCGGCTTCACGCAGCCTGTCGGTGGGGAGCATCAGCGACGTGGCCGCGCCCAGGAATTCGAGCCCGGCGACGGCAGCAGGGGGGTATTCCGCTTCGGCAAGATAGTGCGGAACGTGGATCACGTAGCCGGCAACGTTCCGTCCGGCATCCATCAGGCGCAGTTCCAGGATGTGCCCTACGGCTGCCGGGACATCAACGGTGGGCTTCCAGACGGAGATGCCTTCGATGAGTTCGGGCCGGTTGCCGTGGACGGTAACGCCCACCGGGCGCGTGTGCGGCACCGGCATGGGAATCGAGTGGATCCACGTCACCAGGTTCACATCCAGTTTTTCCACGATGCCGACGACGGCGCGTGCGAACCGCTCCCACTGCAGGTCGGGTTCGAAGCCCGCCAGCAGGAGGAAGGCGTTGCCGAGCCCGTCCTTCAGTTTGTAGAGGGCCAGTTTCGGCGCCTGGTAGTCCTGGAGGTGATCCTCCACAAAGGAGATGTGGGGCCGTCGCGACCGGTAGTCGATGAGCTGGTCGGCATCGAACACTGCCACAGTTTCGGTGTCGAGTGTGTCCAGCAGCTCCGCATTGATCTGCTTCACCACATGGCCGGCATCGGCGAAGCCGGTGAAACCCATCACCAGGTTCAGCCCGCGGAGCGCCGGGCTGTGGAACAGCTCGATGTTGCTCGCATAGAGCGCATCGGGGTCCAGCAGTGAGCCGGAAATCCGTTCAAGCACGGCGTCTTCCTTTCGAGAGTTCGGATGGATAAGTTGTACAACGCTGCCGGGCTCTCCGGCATTCCGCCGGCTGGTGTGGCGCAGGTCTCAGGAGATTCCGTTCCTGCGGCCCCCAGCGGCTACGATCGACAAATGGCCTGCCGGACGGACTCCGCCGGCGCCCCGGCTACGTCCCGATCGGACGGCCGCCGGATTTCCATGGCCAGCGGCAGACATCCATTCCTGCGCGAACAGCCTTTCGAGAATTGAGGACTTACCCCGTGGTCAAGAATACTGAAATCAACCTTAGTACCCTCGCCAAGGACCTGAAGAAGGCCCCTGGTGACGCCGTTGTCATCGGCGTGGGACAGGGACCGGACGGCCCTGTGCTGCTCGAGAACCCGCTGACCGCGAAGTCGGCTGAAGCACTGGCCGATTCCCTTAAGGTCCTGGGGATCACCGGCGCCGCAGACCAGGTGGTCCGGCTTCCCGGCCTGCCGGAAACGGGCGCCGGGGTGCTTGTCCTCGCCGGCGTTGGCAAAATCGCCACCGGCAAGCCGCTCTCCGAAGAGTCACTCAGGCGCGCCGCAGGATCCGCCGTGCGCCAACTGTCCGGCCTGCCCACCGTGGTGCTGGCGTTCCCGACGACGGGTCCCGCCGACGTCGCAGCAGTCGCCGAAGGTGCCGCGCTGGGCGCATACGCCTTCACCGAGCACCGCTCCTCCAGCGACGGACTGAAAGATCCGGTGCGCAACGCGGTGATCTACACGGAGGTGGCCGCCAACGACGAACTCCGCTCGGCCCTGACCCGGGCAGGCCTGGTGGGCCAGGCCGTCAATGCCACCCGGTCCCTGGTCAACCAGCCGCCCAGCCACCTCTACCCCGAATCGTTCGCCGAGGCGGCGAGGGAACTGTCCAAGGGCCTGCCCGTTAAGGTGACGGTCTGGGACGAAAAGCGGCTGGAGAAAGAAGGCTTCGGCGGCATCATGGGTGTGGGCAAGGGCTCCACCCGCCAGCCGCGCCTGGTGAAGGTGGAGTACTCCCCTGCCAAGGCGACGAAGAAGATTGCCCTCGTCGGCAAGGGCATCACTTTCGACACCGGCGGAATTTCGCTCAAGCCGGCCCTCGGCATGGGCGACATGAAGAGCGACATGGCGGGCGCCGCCGTCGTCCTTAACACTGTGCTGGCGATCGCACGTCTTGGCCTGCCCGTGAAAGCCACAGCGTGGCTGTGCATCGCCGAAAACATGCCCGGCGGTGCGGCGTCCCGCCCCGCCGATGTCCTCACGATGTTCGGCGGCAAGACCGTTGAGGTGCTGAACACCGACGCCGAAGGCCGCCTGGTCATGGCCGATGGAATTGTCGCCGCAAGCCGCGAGTATCCCGACGCCATCATCGATGTCGCCACGCTCACCGGTGCGCAGCTTATTGCCCTCGGCAACCGCACGGCGGGGGTCATGGGCTCGGACAGTGTCACCGGCCCGCTCAAGGCCGCCGCCGACCGCGCCGGCGAACTCGTCTGGCCCATGCCGCTGCCCGAGGAGCTGCGACCCAGCATTGACTCCCAGGTGGCGGATCTGGCCAACATCGGCGAACGGCACGGCGGCATGATGACCGCTGCGGTCTTCCTGCGCGAGTTTGTGGGCAAGGGCAAGGACGGCGAACAGATCCCCTGGGCCCACATCGACATTGCCGGCCCGTCCTTCAACAACGGCAGCCCGTACGGCTACACGCACAAGCAGGCCACAGGCTGCACCGTCCGTACCCTGCTGGCCTACGTTGAGGACGCCCTCGCGGCGGCCTGACCAAATCAATGCACACTCACGCGGCTTTGTGACACCGGGCTGATCCCTTAGCCACAAAGCCGCGTGACACTCACCACAAGCGCCCCACAAACGCGGCGGCGAGGTGGAGCATGGATAAGTGGTTCGCTAATGTGAACCACGGTAGTCACAAATGAAAGAGAACCTGCCTGCTGGCATAATCACGGCAGTACAAGTTCCAAGACAAGATGATGCGCAAAGCTCGCGTCATCGTTCACGCGAGGGAGCGTCTAAGTGGCCGATCAGGCAACTGCGCAAGAATTCGACATCCTGGTACTCGGTGGCGGCAGCGGCGGCTACGCCACCGCCCTCCGGGCCGTTCAGCTTGGCTTCACCGTTGGTCTGGTTGAGAAAGGCAAACTGGGTGGTACCTGCCTGCACAATGGCTGTATCCCCACCAAGGCCCTGCTGCACTCCGCAGAGCTGGCCGACCACGCCCGTGACTCCGCCAAGTACGGCGTGAATGTCACCCTGGACAGCATCGACATCACCGCTGTCAACGCTTACAAAGACGGCATCGTCGCCGGCAAGTTCAAGGGCCTGCAGGGGCTGATCAAGTCCAAGGGCATCACTGTCATCGAAGGCGAAGGCAAGCTGACCGGCGCGGACACCGTCACCGTCAACGGCACGGCCTACAAGGGCAAGAACATCGTTCTCGCCACCGGTTCGTACTCCCGCTCGCTGCCGGGCTTGGAAATCGGCGGCAAGGTCATCACCTCCGACGAAGCCCTCACCATGGACTACATCCCCAAGAGCGCCATCATCCTGGGCGGCGGCGTGATCGGCGTCGAGTTCGCTTCGGTCTGGAAGTCCTTCGGCGTGGACGTCACCATCGTGGAAGGCCTGCCCTCCCTCGTGCCGAACGAGGACGCGACCATCGTCAAGAACTTCGAGCGCGCCTTCAAGAAGCGCGGCATCAAGTACTCCACCGGAGTCTTCTTCCAGGGTGTGGAACAGAACGACGACGGCGTCAAGGTCACCCTCGTGGACGGCAAGACGTTCGAAGCCGACCTGCTCCTCGTTGCTGTGGGCCGCGGCCCCGTCACCGCCAACCTTGGCTACGAGGAAGCGGGCGTCACCATTGACCGCGGCTTCGTCATCACCAACGAGCGCCTGCACACCGGCGTGGGCAACGTCTACGCGGTCGGCGACATCGTCCCGGGCGTGCAGCTGGCACACCGCGGCTACCAGCAGGGAATCTTCGTGGCCGAGGAAATCGCCGGCCTGAAGCCCGTCGTCGTTGAGGACGTCAACATCCCCAAGGTCACGTACTCCGAACCGGAGATTGCCACTGTTGGTTACACCGAGAAGGGCGCCAAGGAGAAGTTCGGCGAGGACCAGGTGGAAACCCAGGAATACAACCTCGCCGGAAACGGCAAGAGCTCCATCCTGGGCACCAGCGGCATCGTGAAGCTGGTCCGCCAGAAGGACGGCCCGGTGGTGGGCGTGCACATGATCGGCGCCCGCATGGGCGAGCAGATCGGTGAAGCGCAGCTCATCGTGAACTGGGAAGCCTACCCGGAGGACGTTGCACAGCTCGTGCACGCCCACCCCACCCAGAACGAGTCCCTCGGTGAAGCCCACCTTGCACTCGCAGGCAAGGCTCTGCACGGCTAATAGCCTCCCCGTTTTACCCGCAAGACATCAGAGTTTTGGTGCACCCGGCCCAATCTGCCGGGTGCACTAGGCTCGAACAAGGCAGCAATCATCCGCACTAAAGATCAATAAGGAGAACGGGGACGACATGTCTGAATCCGTTAACTTGCCCGCCCTCGGTGAGAGCGTCACCGAAGGAACCGTCACCCGCTGGCTCAAGCAGGTAGGTGACCGGGTAGAGGTGGACGAACCGCTGCTCGAGGTTTCCACCGACAAAGTAGACACCGAAATCCCCTCTCCGGTAGCCGGCATCATCGAGGAAATCCTCGTGGCCGAAGACGAAACCGCCGAAGTCGGCGCTCCGCTGGTCCGCATCGGCGACGGCACCGGCGGCGGTGCCGCCCCCGAAGCGGCCCCTGCCGCCGAGGAAGCACCTGAAGCTCCTGCCGAGGAAGCTCCCGCAGCACCGGCTGAAGAAGCGCCTGCTGAAGAGGCTCCGGCCGCATCAGCCCCCGCTGCAGGCGGCGGCGAAAGCCACGACGTCACCCTCCCCGCCCTGGGCGAAAGCGTCACCGAAGGCACCGTGACCCGCTGGCTGAAGGCCGTGGGCGACACCGTTGCCGTCGACGAGCCGCTGCTCGAGGTTTCCACCGACAAGGTTGACACCGAGATCCCCTCCCCTGTTGCCGGCACGCTCCAGGAAATCCGGGTGAACGAGGACGAGACCGCCGAGGTAGGCGCTGTCCTCGCCGTCATCGGCTCCGGCGCGGCCGCTCCAGCAGCTGCTGCCCCGGCAGCACCCGCGGCACCCGCTGCCGAGCCTGCTGCACCGGCTCCGGCTGCCCCCGCAGCACCGAAGGCAGAAGCGGCTCCGGCTGCTCCCGCACAGACTCCGGCCCCTGCCGCTGCTCCAGCTCCCGCTGCTGCACCGGCTCCGGCTGCCGAGCCCGCCGCCAACGGCGAGTCCGGCTATGTCACCCCGTTGGTCCGCAAGCTGGCCAACCAGCACGGCGTGGACGTCTCCTCACTGTCCGGCACCGGCGTTGGTGGCCGCATCCGCAAGCAGGACGTGCTCGCAGCGGCAGAAGCCAAGGCCGCTCCCGCAGCAGCCCCGGCCAAGCCGTCCGCCGCAGCAGCCCCCGCAGCCTCTGGTCCTGCTGCCTCCTCCCTGCGTGGCACCACGCAGAAGGCTCCCCGTATCCGCCAGGTCATCGCCCGCCGCATGCGCGAGTCCCTCGAGGTCTCCACCCAGCTCACGCAGGTGCACGAAGTGGACATGACCAAGGTGGCCAAGCTCCGCCTGAAGGCCAAGAACTCGTTCCAGGCCCAGAACGGCGTCAAGCTGACCTTCCTGCCGTTCATCGCCAAGGCTGTTGCCGAGGCCCTCAAGCAGCACCCGAAGCTCAACGCTGCGTACGACGAGGACAAGCAGGAAATCACTTACCACAACGCCGAGCACCTCGCGATTGCCGTTGACACGGACAAGGGCCTGCTGGTTCCCGTCATCAACGATGCGGGCAACCTGAACCTGGCCGGCCTCGCCGGAAAGATCGCAGATGTTGCCAGCCGCACCCGCGACGGCAAGATCGGCCCGGACGAACTGTCCGGCGGTACGTTCAGCATCACCAACATCGGCTCCGTCGGTGCCCTGTTCGACACCCCGATCATCAACCAGCCTCAGGTGGGCATCCTCGGCACCGGCGCCATCGTCAAGCGCGCCGTGGTTGTTGCTGACGAGAACGGTGACGACTCGATCGCCATCCGCTCCATGATGTACCTGTCGCTCACGTACGACCACCGCCTGGTGGACGGCGCGGACGCAGGCCGCTTCCTCCAGACTCTGAAGGCCCGCCTTGAGGAAGGCGCCTTCGAGGCCGATCTGGGCCTCTAACCCCTAAGGCTTCACAGCACGACGGCGGGGCAGGCACCGGTGGGAAACCACCGGCACCTGCCCCGCTTTTTAGTCCTACGACCGCACTTCCCGGGGCCCTGTGCGTGGCTTTGCTACGTTGCGTAGAAGCTACTGGCTAAGCTGGAGCAATGACCTTCCTCTTTAACATCCTGGTGTTCTTGCACATCGTCGGCGCAGCCATGATTGTGGGCTACTGGATCGCCACCATCAAGGAGCCCACCGTCCACCCGCGCCAGCGTGACGGCGCCTTCCTGCAGCTGCTGACCGGCATCGCCATGATGGGCCTCGTGACGGTTCCGGAGCTAAACATGCATGCCGACTATTTCAAGCTCGGCATCAAATTTGCCATTGGCGTTGCGGTTGCCGTGCTTGCCGTCATCGGCGCACGCAAGGTAAAGAAGGGCGAACCCGTTAGCACCGGCCTCGCCCACGGCGTGGGCGGCCTGGCGCTGGTGAACATCGCCATCGCCACCCTCTGGAACTGATCGCCAACAGCACCACCCACGACGGCGCCACTCCCCATCTCCGGTGTGCGGCGCCGTCGGGCGTTAATCACCGCGGTCACAATCCTCTGAGAGCGGACAGCCCGTGCATGCGTGCACGCGAATCCCTAGGATGGGAACCGGCGGGGCCAGGCAAGGGCCGGTCCCGGTTCAACCGACTTTGAGGAGTGGACATGGCAGCAACACGCACCGCGCACACAGTATGGAACGGCGACCTGATCTCGGGGTCCGGGCAGACCACGCTGGACAGCTCCGGACTGGGCACCTTCGACGTCACGTGGAAGGCACGCACCGAAGCGGCCGAGGGCAAGACCAGCCCTGAGGAACTGATTGCCGCGGCCCACGCGAGCTGCTTCTCGATGGCTTTCAGCAACATGCTTGCCCAGGCTGGCCACGCACCCGAGGAAGTCAACACCAAAGCGGACGTCACCTTCGTGCCGGGAACCGGCATCACCGGCAGCCACCTGACGGTGTCCGCCAAGGTTCCCGGTCTTTCCGAAGAGGAATTCCAGCGGATCGCCGGCGAAGCCAAGGTTGGCTGCCCGGTTTCCGGCGCCCTGGCCAGCATCGAGATCACCCTGGATGCGACACTGGCGTCCTGATCCACGCAGCGGCGTAAGCGCCGCTGAGACGCAGAAGGCCCTGCCCCCGCCCGGATTACCGGAAGGGAGCAGGGCCTTTTGCTGTGGCGGAGAAGAGCTGTCAGCCTTCGTTCCGGCGGGCAGGCAGCGGAGCCGGCCGCAGCAGGCGGTAACCTTCCCGGGCCGGGGGCTGATCCGTGGGCAGCTCCTGGATCATTTCCTTGAGGACGCCGATGCCGTGTTCCAGCTGCGGGTCCGTGCCCGCCGCATAGGCGTGCGGCGGGAATGCCACTTCGATGTCCGGGTCCACGCCATAATTCTCCACGGACCACCCCACTCCGCCGCCAAACCAGTTGGCGTAGCGCGGCTGGGTCACGCCCGTGCCGTCTGCCAGCGAGAACCTGTTGTCGATGCCCACCACGCCGCCCCAGGTCCGGGTACCGATGACGGGCCCTATCCCCCGCAGCTTGGACACCTGGGTGATGATGTCGCCGTCGGAGCCCGCAAACTCATCGGCAAGGATGATCACCGGGCCCCGCGGGGCGTGGTGCGGGTAGGTCCGGGGGCGTTCGCCGCGCGGCATGCTCCAGCCGGTGACTTTCCGGCCGATCAGCTCGGCAACCAGCTGTGAAGTGTGTCCGCCCCGGTTCCGCCGGACGTCAACAATCAGACCGTCCAGGGCGGTCTCGGTGTCCAGGTCGCGGTGCAGCTGGGCCCAGCCGTTGGCCATCATGTCCGGGATGTGCAGGTAACCGTAGCGTCCGCCGGAGGCTTCCCGGACGGTCCGGCGGTTTGCTGCCACCCACTCCTGGTAGCGCAAGCGCTCCTCGTCCCTGACCGGGACCACCGCGATGCGGCGCTGTTTGCCTGCCTCTGTTCCGTGTCCGGCGCCGTTTCGGAGAGTCAGTTCCACAGCGCGCCCGGCAGCGCCCACCAGTTGCATGGCCGGCGACACGGTATCGGACAGCAACACGCCGTCAATGGCCAGGAGCACGTCTCCGGCCATGGCGGCAGCGCCAGGCCGGGTGAGCGGGGAGGTGGCCAGCGGATCGGACGATTCCCCCGCCAGGATGCGGGTAATTTCCCAGCCCGCGGTTGTGAACGCGAGGTCGGCGCCCAGACGGCCCTGGCCGTTGCTGCCGTTTTCGGTCACCATGGCCGGCTTGACGTAGGCATGCGACGTGCCCAGTTCCCCGTGGAGTTCCCAGAGCAGGTCCACCAGATCGTCGTGCGAACCCAGCCGGCCCACCAATGGACGGTACCGTTTGTGGATGGATTCCCAGTCCTGCCCAGCCATGTCCTCTGCCCAGAAGAAATCGCGCTGCAGGCGCCATGCCTCGTCGAAGGCCTGGCCCCAGACGCTGACCGGGTCCATCATCACGCGGATCCTGCCCAGGTCAACCTTGACCAGCTGCCCTGATTCCTCGTCAGCCTTGGCATCAGAAGGAACAACACTGACCTGCTTGTCACTGATCAGCACGATCTTCTTGCCGTCCCCGGAGAGCCGGTAGCTGTCCAGGGCGTCCACCAGCGTGGCGGGCTTCCGTCGCGCAAGGTCAAAGCGGACCAGGCTGGGCCGGGCGTCCTTGTCTTCGCGGCTGGCCTTGCCGTCGCCGGTGACACCCGCCAGTGCCCAGTCGAGCCACAGCAGGGCACCCTCGATGGCCGTCAGCGCAGTGTAGTTGCCCTGCGGCACCGGGACGCCGATGACGCGGTGGGCCAACCCGTCCGGGTCCACCCGGACCGGCGACACTTCTGCGTCCGGACCTTTCTCCTCCGGGCCGGCGGCTGCTTCCAGGTCAACGGCCGGGCCAAAGGGCGACGGCGTGGCTGCCGCCAGTGCCACGAGGTAGGGCTTGATGGGGCTGGGGAACGATAGGTCAAACGAGTGGCCGTCGTAGACAGGGTCAAAGCTGCGGTTGGACAGGAACGCCAGGAACTTTCCGTCGGGGGTGAAGCCCGGCGACCGGTCGCAGAAGCGGCCGTCGGTGACCTCAACGAGGCCGTCACCCAGTTTCGTCACGCTGGCCAGCCGTAGCCGGCTCCTGGAACCAAACGACGTGACGGGCTCAGACCACGCCAGCCATTCCGAGTCGGGCGACCATGCCAGTTCCTCGATAGTGCCCTCGCCGATGCTGGAGACTACAGCCAGCTCCCCTGTTGCCGTGTTTGCCAGGTAAACGTCACCGAAGGAGGTTCCTACGGCAAGCCACTTGCCGTCCGGGCTGGCTTCCATGGCACTGGCGCGGGAAGGCTTCGGAAATGCGATGCGGGATGGTTCCGGCCGCAGCCCGACAGCGGCGGCCACGCTGGAGCTGCCCACAGCATCGGGACCGGATTCAACTCCGGGCTCCGCGGGCATGGCCTCATCAGGCACCTGAATAACGACGTCGGCAGTCGCCAGGGCGCCCGGGCCCGCCGCAGGAACCGGCCTGGGCAGCGGCGCTGCCGGTTCTCCGGACGCACCGTGGGATTGGGCTGTACCGGGAGCTGCCGCGGCGGCCGGGGCCGCACTGCCGGCAGGAACCGCCGGAGCGGGAACGGCCGGGACGGCAATTTGGGCGGCGGCAACCTCGGCCGCGATTTCCTTAATGTAGATTGCCTCTACTCCGTCGTGGTCGCCGACGTATGCCAGGCGGCCGCCGTCGAGCGGCCGGGGCAGCCGCGCCCGGACTCCGGGGGTGGCCTCGACGATGCGGGAAGGGCCGTCCTTGTGGCGGATCCAGTGGAGGGTGCCGTGGGCCTCAACGGCGCTTGCCGAGCCGCCGGCATCCGGCACCACCTCACCCAGGTGCTTGGCTGCCTTCAGCAGGCCAGGGCGCCGGGATTGCGAGGCCGAACCCAGCGTGATGTCCAGCCGCACGGCGTCCGAGGACAGATCTTGAAGGATCCAGAGCTCACCGGCGGACTCGAAGACCACCCGTTGGCCGTCGCTGGCGGCGTGCCTGACGTAAAAGTCCTCGTGGTCCGTGTGGCGGCGCAGGTCGCCGCCGCCTGGCAGCACTGAGTACAGGTTTCCGTACCCTTCGTGGTCCGACAGGAACGCAATCCGGCCGCCGACCCAGAGGGGATCGGTGAGGTTTCCATCCAGTTCGGGAACCAGGCGTTCGAACTCGCCGTTACCGTCGGCGTCAATCCAGAGTTTGCCGCCGGTGCCGCCGCGGTACCGCTTCCACCAGGCGGGTTCGCGCGAGAGAACGCTGGCCAGGACAACCGGGCGTTCGTCCCCGACTTCCGGGCCGAACGCCACGGATTCGACGGGCCCGAAGGGGAGCTCCTGGGCCGAGCCGCCCTCCATAGGGACGCTGTACGCATAGGTGTGGCGGCTTTCCGCCTGACGGAAGGCGCTGGTCACCACCACATCGCCGCTGGCGGTGAAACCCTTCACCTTGGTGGTGCTGTGGCCAAAATAGGTCAGTTGACGGTAGCCGCCGCCGTCGACCTCTGCCGACACCACTTCCGGCGCGGTCCCCTGGATGACAGTCCAGACGAGCCGCTTGCCGTCAGGCGTAAAGCGAGGGTTGCGGGCGGGCAGCTGCAGCGATGAAACACGCCATGCCCGGCCACCGCTGAGCGGCGCGATCCAGACGTCGTCCTCTGCCACAAAAGTGACCAGATCGCCGTGGACATGCGGAAATCGGAGGTAGCTCGAAGAAGTCATCGTTCGATCATAGTCAACCTGCCCTGACGTCCATGGGAGGCACCGCGGTTCCGTCACGGTGTGGGGCATGGTGAGATGGAGCATGCACATTGTCATTGCCGGCGCCTCCGGGCTGATCGGGACACAGTTGGCGACGACGCTGCGCGGGGCCGGCCATGACGTGGTTACCCTGGTCCGCCGCAAGCCGTCCTCTCCCACTGAGGTCCGCTGGGATCCCGCCGCGCACCTACTTGATCCGTTGGCTCTGGCCGGCGCCGACACCGTGATTAACCTGTCGGGGGCCGGGATAGGCGACCGTCCGTGGACCAGTACCCGGATCAAGGAGCTGCTCAGTTCACGGCTCAGGGCAACGCACACCCTGGTTGAGGCTATGGGCAGGCTCGATGAGCCGCCGCGGACATTGATCAGCCAGTCCGGGGCTGATTTTTACGGCGATTCGGGGTCTGCGCAGCTTCGCGAAGACGCCTCGCCGGGCTCTGGCATCCTCGCCCAAATCTGCGTGGAGTGGGAGGCCGCCGCCCACCGGGCGCCAGCCGGAGTCCGCGTGGTCACCACCCGTTCCGGGATCGTCCTCAGCCGCTCGGGGGGCTCGATGGGACGGCTGTTGCCACTGCTTCGGCTCGGCGTCGGCGGTCCTCTGGGCAATGGCAGGCAGTACTGGCCCTGGATTACGTTGCCAGATATCTGCGCCGCTTTTGAGTTTCTGGCGCTCTCGGATATTCACGGCCCGGTGAACGTGTGCGCCCCGCAGGAGGCTGACATGAACTCATTGATCGCAGCGCTGGCCTCAGCGCTGCACCGTCCGGCCTATTTCCGGGTGCCCGCACCGGCACTCCGGCTGGTCATGGGCAAGATGGCCGACGAACTCCTGCTGTCCGGCAAGCGGATGGAGCCGGCAGTCCTGGAGGCCGCCGGATTCCAGTGGCAGCATCCTTCCCTCACCCAAGCCGCGGCCTGGGTAGCCGGCCGCTGAGCCGATCCCCGCATTCCGGCGGCGGCGTGCCCGGATACTAAAGGTCAGGAACCTGGAAGAACGTCCGCGATCCGCCATTGCCCATCCAGGGAGACCAGTACAAGACGAAGGACCTGTTCCGACGCCGGGGCACCCGCGGCCGCCACCTCGCCCGAGCTGTCCTGCTGCACGTAGGAAGAGGTTGCGGACGTGACCCCGACTACCGTCTGGCTTGCTGAGCTTCCCGCCTGGACCTGGACGTCTGAAACCGTGCTCGTGAAGCCGGTCAGGACATGCCCGGATGCCTGCAGCTCGTCCTTGAGCCGTGCATCGGCGGCGGCTGCCGTGGAGCCCGGGGCGTTAACAAGGTCCAGCAGCTCCAGCCTGCCCGTGCTAAAGGCAAGTGACCGCACGGCTGCCAGCGCGTGGACTGCTTCCGCCGGATCCGTTGAGACCAGCTGCGCGGCGACTGCTGCCGGAATCTCCGGGTGAGCGGTCCCAGTCGCCGCCCGGCCGGCAGTGTTGTCAGCGGAGCCGTTCCCCGTTTTGTCTGTAACGTCAGTGCCGGCTGTCCGCGATCCTGTCCCGAAGCTGTCCAGCGGCCCGCCTGGGCCAAACGCGGCGGCAGCCCAGATGGCGGCCGCCGCCACGGCAGCAGCTCCTGCGGACAGCAGAAGCGTCGCGCGTCTGTTCGCTGCCTTCGGCCCGGGCCTGCCTTTGCGTACGGGACAGGATTGACGGGGATCCGGGTCCGGCATCGATCGCCTTGGGCCCGGTTCCACTGCGTGCCTTGCGCGAGGCGTTGGTTTGTCGCTTGCGGCCGGTCCGGTGCCCCCGGACCTCTCATCCTGGACGGGTTTAGCGGGTTTAGCGGGTTTAGCGGGTTTAGCGGGCTTGGCGGGCTTGGCCTGTTTGGCCGGGCTGGGCCGAGCCTCAGGCTCCCCCTCCCCTGCCGGGAAGGGAAGAACCTGGCGCGCGCCGAACAGGCCTGACCAGCGCGACGTCGCGAGCCGGCGTCTCCACGCCCGCAGCCCGCTCCGGACTGCGCCGTCAGGATGCTCCGGGACACGACGCCGTGTCAGCAGCTGCGGGATGACGGTGGCGTGCACGGACGAAGCAAGGTCTACGGGCGACGGCGGAGCGCTGCGGTAGATCGCCGTCGCCAGTTCAACGGCGCTGGGCCGCAGCCGCCGGTCCTCGTTGAGGCCGGCCTCCAAGGCGGCGGCCAGCTCGGAAGGCACCTCCGGGAGCAGGAGCGCCAAGGGCGGCCGGTCCGCGGTTCTGCGTGGCGGTTCACCCGTCAGGCAGTACCACCCCAGCGCCGCCACCGCAAAGACATCACGTTCCGGCTGAAGTCCGGCCCGGACGGCATCCACGGGGGCCGGGTCCATAAAGCCCGCCGTACCGCAATCCGGCACTGCCGATGCGTCCCCCACCATCCTGGCAATTCCGACGTCTGACAGCATCGGCTTGCCATGACCGGTGAACAGGACGTTCCCCGGCGAGACATCGCCGTGCGTAAACCCTTTTGCGTGCAGGTAACCCAGGACCTGGGCAATGGGGGTCAGCACCGTCACCGTCTCCCCCACCGGAAGTTTGCGCCGGCTGGCTACGAGCTCGGCCAGGGATCCGCCAGGCGCATAGTCCAGCAGCAGGCCGATTCCACCGCTGCTTTCATCCCCGGATCCGGCCGCTCCCGGCTTCAGCCCGAACCGGACCGCGTCGTGCGCCTTAATCAGGTGTTGATGGTCAAGCACCGACAGGATGCGGATTTCGCGGCGGACATCCTCGGCGGCAGCACCCGATGGCCAGGCGTCGCTGGTGTCGGCCCGCCTGCCGTGTTGGACGCCGAGACATTTCAGCGCGAATTCCCGGCCGGATCTTTCCTCGGTGACCAGCCATACTGTTGAACTTCCACCGCGGCCCAACACACGTCCCACCGAGTAGCCGGGAACGTCCGGGGCAATGAAATCATCCATGAGTCATGTCTAGCGGAATACGCAGATACCTGCAGAAGTTATCCACAGGCCGCTCTCAGGCCGCAGATTCCGCCAGCCAGGGATGTGTGGTCCGCCACTTATATCGGACCCTTTAGGGACCGGGGTCTAAGCTGGATGCCATGACTCTTGAGTTTTCACAGGTGGGTCTCGCCCCGGACTTCGTCGAATACACACGGGGTTGGGATCTGCAACGCGAAATCCACGCCAAAGTTGTCGCGGCCGAGGCGCCCAGCACAGTCCTCATCCTTGAACACGCCGCCGTCTATACGGCAGGCAAGCTCACAGAAGAGCACGAGCGCCCGCTGGACGGCACGCCGGTAGTGTCCGTGGACCGCGGAGGAAAACTGACCTGGCACGGCCCTGGCCAGCTGATTGCTTATCCCATCCTCAAACTGAAGAACCGCTCGGGCATCCGGGACTACGTTGAGCGGCTCGAATCCGTCATGATCGCCGTCCTGGCGGACTACGGCATCAACGCCGGGCGCATCAAAGGACGCGCCGGAGTATGGATCACCGCGGACAGCAAAGGGCCGGACCGGAAGATTGCCGCCATCGGCATCCGGGTCCTGGACGGCGTCACCATGCACGGCGTCGCCATCAACTGCAACAATGACCTGGCCCCCTATGGCCAGATCATCGCTTGTGGCATCACCGACGCCGGCGTCACCACGATGTCCATCGAAGCTGGCAGAAACATCAACCCGAGCGATATTGCCGACCGGTTTATGGACGAGTTCCGCAAACACGAAGAAGCACTCGTTTCAAACCCCGAAGGAGCGCTCCTGTGACATTGGCACCAGAAGGCCGGAAGCTGCTGCGCGTTGAGCAGCGTAACTCGGCTGTCCCCGTGGAGCGGAAGCCGGAGTGGATCAAGGCCAAGGTCCAGATGGGTCCTGAGTATGTCCAGCTCAAGAACCTCGTCAAGAAAGAGGGCCTGCACACAGTCTGTGAAGAGGCCGGCTGCCCCAACATCTTTGAATGCTGGGAAGACAAGGAAGCCACGTTCCTGATCGGCGGCTCCGAATGCACCCGGCGCTGTGATTTCTGCCAGATCGATACCGGCAAGCCCTCCCCGGTGGACATGTTCGAACCCACCAAGGTGGCCCGCTCGGTCCAGGCCATGCAGCTGCGCTACGCCACCGTCACCGGCGTCGCCCGCGACGACCTCGCCGATGAGGGCGTCTGGCTGTACGCCGAGACGGTGCGGAAGATCCACGAGCTGAACCCCGGCACCGGCGTGGAACTTTTGATCCCGGACTTCTCCGGCAAGCCCGAGCACATCGCGGCGATCTGCGATTCCAAGCCCGAGGTCTTCGCGCACAACGTCGAGACCGTGCCCAGGATCTTCAAGCGGATCCGGCCCGCGT
This sequence comes from Pseudarthrobacter sulfonivorans, assembly GCF_031454915.1. Classification (GTDB taxonomy): domain Bacteria; phylum Actinomycetota; class Actinomycetes; order Actinomycetales; family Micrococcaceae; genus Arthrobacter; species Arthrobacter sulfonivorans_C. The sequence continues at coordinate 108,677 of NZ_JAVDRS010000010.1, forward strand.
TCCGGTACGAGCGGTCCTTGGATGTCATCACCCAGGGCCGGGCCCTGGGCATGGTGACCAAGTCCAACCTGATCCTGGGCATGGGCGAGACCCGCGAGGAAATCTCCGAGGCCCTGCGTGACCTGCACGAGGCCGGCTGTGACCTGATCACCATCACCCAGTACCTGCGCCCGTCCGAACGGCACCTGCCGGTGGACCGCTGGGTCAAGCCCCAGGAGTTCGTGGACCTGCAGGATGAGGCCGACGAGCTCGGCTTCCTCGGCGTCATGTCCGGCCCGCTGGTCCGGTCCTCCTACCGTGCCGGCCGGCTCTGGGCCACCGCCATGCGCAAGAAGGGCTGGGAAATCCCCGCCGAACTCGCCCACATCGAGTCCTCCGGCAGCACCCGCCAGGAAGCCAGCTCACTGCTCGCAGCCCGTTCCTGACGCGCAATTCTGTTTGCCCTGAGGGCCGGCACCGGACAATATCCGGCGTCCGGCCCTCAGCCATAAATCACGTAGAATTGAGGCACTATGGCGAAAACCCCTGATTCCAGTAACACTGCACCGGCGGCCGAAGGCGCCCCGAAGCGTGGCCTCTTCTCGCGCAAGCCCAAAGAAGCAAAGGTCAAGAAGCCCAGCCGGCTCAAGCAGATCGGCGAAGTCTTCAACATGACCCGCCGACACGACCCCATGGTCCCGTGGCTGATGCTGCTGGTGTTCCTGGGCGTTGTGGCTGTTGGCCTCGTGGTTGGTTTGCTGCTGGAAAACTGGATCACCGGCCTGCTCATCGGCATCCCGCTGGGCCTGCTCGGAGCCACCTTGATCCTGTCCCGGCGGGCCGAACGCGCGGCGTTCGCGCAGATCGAGAACCAGCCCGGCGCGTCGGGCGCTGCCCTGGGCACGCTCAAGCGCGGCTGGATCACCGAAGACCAGCCCGTCTCGGTCAACCCCCGCACGCAGGATGCCGTGTTCCGCGCCATCGGCCGTCCCGGCGTCGTCCTTGTCAGTGAAGGCCCGACCGTCCGCGTCAAGCCGCTGCTGGACGCCGAGCGCAAGCGCCTGGCCAGGATCCTCCCGAACGTTACGGTACACGTGATCGAAAGCGGCCGCGGAGAGGGTCAGGTTCCCATCAGCCAGGTAGCCAAGAAGATGGGAAAGCTGAAGAAGGAACTGACCAAGCTCGAGGTGAACGCGGTATCCAAGCGCATCTCGTCGTTGGGCACCCGTCTCCCCATCCCCAAGGGAATCGATCCCTACAAAGCCCGCCCCAACCGCGGACGCTAAGACTTTTGAACCGCCCCGGTTCCGGCTCAGGCTGGGCCCGGGGCGGTCTTTTTTGTGGCGCCAACCATCGCGTCAACGCATCCTGAGATCGGAGAACCCATGACAACGCCGCTGAAGACAGTTGCAATCCGCGCCTTCCGAATCCTGGCGGTCGCCGAGGCATTCAGCTGGGCAGCCCTGCTGATAGGCATGTACTTCAAGTGGATCGCTAAGACCACCGAGCTGGGCGTGGAAATCGCCGGCCCGATCCATGGCGCACTCTTTGTGGGCTACGGAGTGGCAGCCCTTACCCTGTGGCGGCTTCAGCGCTGGCCGTTTGTGGTGGCCCTGTTCGCCGGGATCTCCGCTGTCTTCCCGTTCGCCACCATCGCGTTCGAGCGCTGGGCCGGGAAACGCGGCTACCTCACAGATGGCGCAGCACGCACCGCCGAGGTCAGGGAACCCGCCGGAGTCTAGCGGCGGACCAGCACCGTGTTCATCGCTTTGTCATGAAGGCCGCGGTGGTCCGGATCGAAAATCACTGCCGGGATGACAAGGCACAGGAGCAGGGCACGCACCACGGCGGGCAGCGGTCCCGCCGGCCCACCGCCCAACCGGACCACCTGGATACCCATGATCCGGTGGCCAATGCTGTACCCGAGTGTGCCTACGAGCAGCATCTGTTCGGCTGCAAAAACGGCCAAAGTGGCCCAGGAGTCTCCGCCGAACGCGAAATTGCTGATCAGCAGGGCAAGGCCCCAATCCAACAGGATGGCCACAATGCGCCGTCCGGCCCGGGCAATGGAGCCGGATCCGGTTTCCGGCAGCCCCAGGCGCTCTCCCGGGTATTTTGAGATGCCGGAGGTGTCCGGTCCGGTGAGCCAGGAGCCGATGTCGTTGCGATCTACCACGGTCCAAGCTTACCGACTTCCCACCGCTCACAGAGTGGAAGCCGCTGGACCACAGTGGGGACACCGGATAGCGTTGCCTGATCAGGGCATTTCTGTAACCTGCCCGAAACAATGTGGACACCGTCGGGAAATGACGTGTCCATAAGGTTGGTATCAGTTTCAAGCAATTACTCCAAGCAGGGAAACCGAGTTTCCCTGCCCTTCGGATTGCGCTGGGCCAGATGGCTTAAAAGCCAGATATTTACATATGCGTTAGGAGCATAGATGTTCAAGAATGCGGACGAAGTCCTCAAGTTCATCAAGGACGAGGATATTAAATTCGTCGATATCCGCTTCACCGACCTTCCCGGCGTCCAGCAGCACTTCAACGTGCCGGCAAAGAGCGTTGACGCTGACTTCTTCGTCAACGGCCAGCTCTTCGACGGATCCTCCATTCGCGGCTTCCAGGGCATCGCCGAATCCGACATGCAGCTCATCCCGGATGTCACCACCGCATTCCTGGACACCTTCCGCATGGAGAAGACCCTTGCGCTGAACTTCTCCATCGTGAACCCCCGCACCGGCGATCCCTACCACCGCGACCCCCGCGGCGTGGCCGAGAAGGCTGAAGCCTACCTCGCCTCCACCGGCATCGCCGACACTGCGTTCTTCGCTCCCGAGGCCGAATTCTTCGTCTTCGACAACGTCCAGTACCAGTCCTCCCCCGAGGGCAGCTTCTACAAGATCGACTCCGAAGAAGCGCACTGGAACACCGGCCGCGAAGAAGAGGGCGGAAACCTCGGCTACAAGACCCCCATCAAGGGCGGCTACTTCCCGGTTTCCCCCACTGACAAGCAGGCCGACCTCCGCGATGCCATGTGTGTTGCCCTGGACGAGGCCGGCCTTGAGGTCGAGCGCAGCCACCACGAGGTCGGCTCCGCCGGCCAGGCTGAGATCAACTACAAGTTCACCACCCTGACCCACGCCGCTGACGACCTGCAGAAGTTCAAGTACGTCATCAAGAACACGGCAGACGCCTGGGGCAAGTCCGTGACCTTCATGCCGAAGCCGGTCTTCGGTGACAACGGCTCGGGCATGCACTGCCACCAGTCGCTGTGGACCAACGGCGAGCCGCTGTTCTACGACGAAAAGGGCTACGCCGGCTTGTCCGACACCGCCCGCTGGTACATCGGTGGCCTGCTGAAGCACTCTTCCGCAGTGCTGGCCTTCACCAACCCAACGGTCAACTCCTACCGCCGCCTGGTCAAGGGCTTCGAAGCTCCGGTCAACATGGTTTACTCGCAGGGCAACCGCTCCGCCGGTATCCGCATCCCCATCACGGGCTCCAACCCGAAGGCCAAGCGCATCGAGTTCCGTGCGCCGGACCCCTCCTCCAACCCGTACCTGGCCTTCGCTGCCCAGCTGATGGCCGGCATCGACGGCATCCGCAACCGCATTGAACCGCCGGCTCCCATCGACAAGGACCTCTACGAGCTCCCCGCCGAGGAAGCCAAGGACATCCCCAAGGCTCCGGGAACGCTGGAAGAAGCCCTTGAGGCGCTCCGCGAGGACAACGAGTTCCTGCAGGCCGGTGGCGTGTTCACCCAGGACCTGATCGACACCTGGATCGAGTACAAGTACGAGTACGAGATCCGCCCGCTGTCCCTGCGCCCGAACCCGTACGAGTTCGAGCTCTACTACGGCGTCTAGAACACCGCGGGGCTGAACCTGTTCAACCCCAGAAAGTCCGCCCGGGCCGCCAGCATTTATGCTGCGCAGTCCGGGCGGACTTTTGGCTTTAAGGCGGGAGCTGGCTCCAGACGTGCTGAGACCAGGAGCCAGCCCCCTGACATGTGCTCCCCGAGACGAAGACTTTTCAAGCCTTCCCCCCAACAAGGTTTGAAGAACACCGCCATTCCACATAATGGGTCAAAGTGCGGCCTGTGGCAATTGTGGCGGCTGTTTCCGGCGAAATTATCCTGTAAAGCTGCGGAACATGGTCCGCTGCGGGCCGGAACTTCCGCCCAGGTACTGTCCGTGGTCCAGGAATCCGGCCTTCCGGTAGGCCGCCAGGCCCGCGGGGTTGCCTTCATTGACTGAAAGTACGACGCCGGACTCGCCGCTTCCGTGCTTGGCCGTCAGTTTCGCGGCTGTTGACACCGCTGCGGCCGCCGCAAGGCGTCCCAATCCCCTGCCCTGCCACCGCCGGTCGAGTAGGAATCCCCGGAGCAGCCACGCAGAATGGTCATCGGGCCAGCCGGCCAGCCGGGCAGCCCCCGCCTGGAGGGTGAGCACTCCGACTGCTTCCCCGCCGGCTTCGATGACATACGGGCGCCGGGACTCTTCCGCGAGGCCGGCCAAGGCCATGCGCAAGGGATCACCGACAAAGACGAGCTGCCCCGGTGCCAGTTCCAGGAGGGCGATTGCTCCCAACTGGATGGCGCACGCATCCGGGCCCAGGTCGTCCAGGGGAATGAGCCAGACGGACTGGACTGCAGCAGTCAGTTGCCCGGTGTTTCGGTGCTCGCGGCCGACGCATCCTCGGCCGGCGGTCCCGCAGGGTCCATCCACATGACTTCCCAGAGGTGCCCGTCCGGGTCCTGAAAACTGTGGTTGTACATAAAACCGTAGTCCTGCACTTCCTGCGACGGTGTGCCGCCAGCGGCGAGGGCCTTGCGGATGGTTTCGTCCACGGCTTCCTTGCTGTCCACGGAATAGGCCAGGATGGCCTCCGTCGAGCCGCTGGCATCGGCCACGTCCTTGTGCGTAAAGGTCTTGAAGAAGCCTTCCACCAGCAGCATCACAAACGCGTTGTCGTTGACGATCATGCAGGTGGCGTTTTCGTCGGTGTAGTCCGGGTTGAAGGAGAAGCCAAGGGCGGTGAAGAAATCGACTGACCTCTTCAGATCCTTCACGGGCAGGTTCAGGTAGATTTGCGTAGCCATGCGCCCCAAGGTAGCACCGGAGCGGAGCGGCTGTCTGCAGAGAACCGGGACGGCAGGGGTGGTCTAGTGGCCGTAGAACACCCTCTCGAACACCGCCCGGGCCCGCCGGCTTAGGCGCAGGTAGTCCTCTTCCAGCGTGGCGGCGTGGCCTGGCTCGTAGCCACACCACCGCGCGACGGCTTCGAGGTCCCGCCGTGAAGACGGCAGGAGGTCCGAGGCCCTGCCGCTCCAGATCACGTTGGCGGAACGGATCCGGCTGGCTAGGCGCCATGCGTCCGCGAGGAGATTGGCGTCAGCCGCGGAGAGCAGCCCCAGTGACGCCGCAGCGTCCAGGGCTTCCACCGTTGACGTTGTCCGCAGTTCATGGTGCTTGCCTGCGTGCTGGAGCTGAAGGAGCTGAACCAGCCACTCGACGTCGCTCAATCCCCCGCGTCCCAGCTTGAGGTGGCGTGCGGGATCAGCTCCGCGCGGAAGCCGCTCGGCCTCCACCCGCGCCTTGACCCGCCGCACCTCCCGGACATCTTGCTCGGAGATCTTCTCCGGGTACCTGATCGGATCGATGAGGGCCACGAAGTCGTCGGCCAGTGAATCATCTCCGGCCATCGGCAGGGCCCGCAGCAGCGCCTGCGCCTCCCAAATCAGGGACCACCGGCGGTAATACTCGGCGAAGGAGTCCAAGGAGCGGACCATTGCGCCGTTCTTGCCCTCGGGGCGGAGGTCCGCGTCCATCTGCAGGACGCGTTCGGCCATGATGGCAGGCTTGAGCGGCTGGGTCAGGAGGCTGGAAACCTTGGCGACAATCCGGGCCGCCTGCTCCTGGGCTTCCTCGTCCGTATAGCCAGGCAACGCCCGGTGCACGTACATCACATCGGCGTCGGAGCCGTAGCCGATCTCGCGCCCGCCCTGCCGGCCCATGGCCACGATCAGCATGGCAGTCTTAAGCGGTCCCTTTGCGGACACAATGCCCTCCGCCACACGGAGGGCGCCAAGCACCGCGGCCCGGTCCGTGTCTGCCAGGGCTGCGCCCACCTCGTCCTGGTTGAGCATCCCGGCGGAATCGGCGATCGCTACCCGGAGAATCTCACGGCGCCGGATCAGCCGGATCAGCCGCATGGCATTTTCCGGATCAGCATGGCGTGACATTTTGGAGGTGATCTCCTGCCACTGGGCTTCAAATCCCAGTGGCAGGAGGTCCTTGTTGTTGCCCAGCCAGGCCACCGACTCCGGCGACACCTCCAGCAGGTCGGCAATCAGGCGTGAGTTGGAGAGCACATGGCACAGCCGCTCGGCGGCGGCCGTGGAATCGCGGAGCATGCCCAAGTACCAGTGCGTGGTGCCGAGTGCCTCACTGACCCGCCGGAAGGCGAGGAGTCCGGCGTCGGGATCCACACCCTCGGCAAGCCAGTCCAGCAGGATGGGCAGCAACTGGCGCTGCAGGGCGGCCCGCCGGCTGACCCCTGCAGTGAGCGCCTCGATATGCCGCATGGCACCCTTGGGGTCGCCGTAACCCAGCGCAGCGAGGCGTCCCTGGGCCGCCTCCGGAGTCAGCCTGGCGTCCTCGCTGCTGAGTTTGGCCGCAGTGTTGAGCAGCGGGCGGTAGAAAATTCGTTCGTGGAGTTCGCGGACGGACCGTTTGGTTTTGTGCCACTGCGCCAGCAACGCGTCCGGGTGTGGCCGGTCGGTGGAGAACGGGCCCAGCACGGCCTTCGCGAGGGCGCGCAGGGCGGCTTCGCCGGCCGGCATCAGGTGCGTCCGGCGGAGCTGGAACAGCTGGATCCGGTGTTCCAGCAGCCGAAGGTAGCGGTAGGCCTGGTCGAAGGCGGCGGCATCGGACCGGCCAATGTAGCCGCCGGCCGAGAGGGCAGTGATGGCCGCGGTGGTATCCCTGCGGCGGAGTGATTCGTCGGACTTGCCATGCACCAGCTGGAGCAGCTGCACCGTGAACTCGACGTCACGGAGTCCGCCGCGGCCCAGCTTGATCTGCCGCTGTTCCTCGGCGGCGGGAATGTGTTCGGTGACCCGTCGGCGCATCGCCTGCACTGATTCGACGAAGCCCTCGCGTCCGGCGGAACTCCAGATAAGCGGTGCCACCGCCTTTTCGTACCGTTCCCCGAGTTCCCTATCGCCGGCGATGGTGCGCGCCTTGAGCAGTGCCTGGAACTCCCAGCTCTCCGCCCAGCGGGCGTAGTAGCTTTCGTGGGAAGCCAGGGTGCGGACCAGCGGCCCTGATTTCCCCTCCGGCCGGAGGTTGGCGTCCACTTCCCAGAGGCCGGGTTCGCGTGCCACCGAGGAGATGGCCCGGGAAATACCGGCGGCAAGGGCTGTACCGATGGTGCTTGCCCGTGCATCTTCCAGATCATCGGCTTCGATGACGTAGATAACGTCGACGTCGGAAATGTAGTTCAGTTCCCGGGCTCCGCACTTGCCCATGCCGATCACTGCCAGGCCTACGCCGGCAACTTCCTCGGCGCTGAACTGTTCAGCGGCCTCCGCCCGCGAAACTGCGAGGGCGGCCTCGATGGCAGCTCCCGCCAGGTCGGCGAGTTCAGCTCCGACAGCAGGCATAAAGTCCAGCGGATCAGCAGCGCACAGGTCCTTAACGGCCAGGTCCACCACTCCCCGACGATAGGCCGTTCGCAGGGCCGCATACGCCTCAGCGCCGGTCACCCCCGCCACCGGACGGGCGGACCGCGGGTCCGCAAGCACTGACCCCAAAAGGGCTGCACGGAGCTGCTCCGGATCCGCGGGCATCGGTTCAGGGCTGGCCGTGACCTCGAAAGCCGTGAGGTGTTCCGGATGGCGGATGAGGAACTCGCCCAGCGCTTCAGAGGCCCCCAGTACGCGGTAGAGCGGCTCGCTGGTCTCCGGATCGGCGGCTGCCAGCTCCCGCAGCTGCGGGTGCTTTTCAATCAGCCGGACCAGCGACTGCAGCGCGGTGTCGGGGTTGGCGGCCATCTGCAGGCCGGCGAAGATCCTGTCCTCGTCCAAACCGTCCAGTTCCGGGGCAGCGAGAAACCGCTCACCCTTCTCCAGGTCACTGAAGCCGGCCGAGATGAGGCGGCGGGCGAGGCTCACCGCCACCGCTTAGAGAATGCCGAGGTTGCGCTGCAGTTCGTAGGGCGTCACCTGGAGCCTGTAGTCCTGCCATTCGGCGCGCTTGTTGCGCAGGAAGTGCTCGAACACCTGCTCACCGAGGATCTGGGGCATCAGTTCGGAGTCCTCCATGGAGCGGATGGCGTCGTGGAGGCTGGCGGGCAGGGGGTCGTGGCCCATGGCCCTGCGCTCCGCAGAGCTGAGTGACCAGACGTCGTCCTCGGCTGCGGCCGGCAGGTCGTAGCCCTCTTCGATCCCCTTCAGTCCGGCTCCCAGCAGGACGGCGTAGGCAAGGTAGGGGTTCGCTGCAGAATCAATGCCGCGGTATTCGATCCGGGCGGACTGGCCCTTGCCGGGCTTGTAGAGCGGAACCCGGACCAGTGCCGAACGGTTGTTGTGGCCCCAGCTGAGGTAGCTGGGTGCTTCGCCGCCGCCCCAGAGCCTCTTGTAGGAGTTCACGAACTGGTTCGTCACGGCCGTGAACTCCGGGGCGTGCTTCAGGATGCCGGCGATGAACTGGCGGGCTGTCTTGGAGAGCTGGAACTCAGCGCCCGCTTCATAGAAGGCGTTGGTGTCGCCCTCGAACAGCGAGAAGTGCGTGTGCATGCCGGAACCGGGGTGGTCGGTGAACGGCTTGGGCATAAAGGTGGCGTACGTGCCTTGCTGGAGGGCCACCTCCTTGATCACGGTGCGGAATGTCATGATGTTGTCCGCTGTCTGCAGCGCGTCCGCGTACCGGAGGTCGATTTCGTTCTGGCCGGGTCCTGCTTCGTGGTGGCTGAACTCCACGGAGATGCCCACCGACTCCAGCATGGTGACGGCCGTGCGCCGGAAGTCCTGGGCCACGCCCCCGGGAACGTGGTCAAAGTAGCCGCCTTCATCCACAGGGACGGGCGCACCGTCGGGGCCCGGTTCCTGGGACTTGAGGAGGTAAAACTCGATCTCCGGGTGCGTGTAACAGGTGAAGCCCATGTCGGCGGCCTTGGCCAGCGTGCGCTTGAGGACGTTCCGGGGATCCGCAGCGGACGGTTCGCCGTCCGGGGTCAGGATGTCGCAGAACATGCGCGAGGTCTGCTCAGTCTCACCGCGCCATGGCAGGATCTGGAACGTGGACGGATCCGGCTGCGCCAGCATGTCCGATTCGAACACGCGCGCCAGGCCCTCGATGGCTGAACCGTCAAAGCCGAGGCCCTCTTCGAAGGCGCCCTCAACCTCAGCGGGGGCGAGGGCCACCGACTTGAGTGAACCCACGACGTCGGTGAACCACAAACGTACGAACCGTACGTCGCGCTCCTCGATTGTGCGCAGGACAAACTCTTGCTGGCGGTCCATTAAGGCCTCTTCTCCGGTCAAACGGTCATGCCCCGGATCCGCGGAAACGGCGGCCGGCAGCAGTTCACCATCACTTTACTAAGCAATTGCCGCTGATGCGGGAGACGGCGCCGGACGTAACACAGCGTTAACACGTCAATCCTGCCCTGCCCTGCGGACAACTGGCCGATGTACCCGCCGGGCTGCGCCCCGAATATGACAGGGATCACCGTCCACAAGCCAGACGGCGGTGGCTCGGACGGCCTGTACCGCATTACGCTCTTGCCATGGCCCCAACCAATAGCTCTGAGTCAAGCGCGTCCGCCGAAGTACCCGCTCCTTACGGCAACGGAGCTGCACAGGTGCAGCCGCCGTCGTCGGACGGGTCCGCGAAGCCCGCGCCGAGAGTGCGCCTCCACCACCTGCAGCAGGCCAAAAGGGACGGCACCCGGTTCGCCATGCTGACCGCCTATGAGCAATACAGTGCGGAGATCTTCGACCAGGCGGGCATTGATGTGCTCCTGGTGGGCGATTCGGCGTCCAACAATGTCTTTGGCAACGAGACCAGCCTCCCGGTGACGGTGGATGAGCTCCTCCCGCTCTGCCGCGCTGTGGCGAGGTCGGCCAAGCGCGCCTTGGTGGTGGCGGACCTGCCGTTCGGCAGTTATGAGGTCTCGGTGCAGCAGGGTGTGGAAACAGGCGTCCGCTTCCTTAAGGAGGGCCTTGCCCACGCTGTCAAAATCGAGGGCGGAAAATACTACGCGGACACCGTCCGGGCCATGGTCCAGGCCGGCGTCCCCGTAATGGCCCACATCGGTTTCACCCCGCAAAGTGAACACGCCTTGGGCGGTTACCGGGTCCAGGGGCGCGGCGACGACGCGCAACGCCTGATTGACGACGCCGTGGCGCTGGCTGAGGCGGGGGCGTTCGCCGTCCTGATGGAAATGGTTCCCGCGGACACGGCCGCCGCCGTTGACGCGGCCGTGAGCGTGCCCACCGTTGGCATTGGCGCTGGAAGCGCGACCACCGGGCAGGTGCTGGTGTGGCAGGACATGGCAGGGCTCCGGGGCGGCCGGATGGCGAAGTTCGTGAAGCAGTATGCCGATCTCCGCACCACCCTCAGCGACGCTGCCAAAGCCTACGGCGAGGAAGTCCGGTCGGGCCAGTTCCCGGGCCCGGAGCACTCCTTCTAAAGCAACGGCCGCCTAAGGCAGCGGCCACCGGTCCGCGCCTGTTCGCCAGAGGGTGTGGCACCGTCTTCTACCGTTGGGCAGTGGCCGTGGCGCTCAGAATCCGACGGCGGCAGGCAGGTACCGCTGACCGTTCAGTCCTCGTCGCCCTTTTCCCAGGCCTCATTGCGGGCCCGGACTTTTTCGAGGGCGTGTTCCGCTTCCTCCCGCGTCTTATAGGGGCCGATCAGCTGGCTCCAGTCCGAGAGGGCATCTTCTTCAACCTCGTGCGTGTTCACGTTGTACCAATACTCGGCCATTAGTGCTCCTTCGTTCCGGCGGGCAGGAAGCCGCGGCTGTGACCCGCGTAACCTAAGTGCCGGCGGGCCACGGTTTGGCCCTCGCGTTACTTGGCGTTCTGCGGTGCCTTATATGATCAATCTATGCCTTCCCTAGCCTCGACTGCACCCACCGGCACGCTTACCCGGGGAACGGTCAGCCCGCAGCTGTCCGTTCCGGCGTCCATCCCGCGCCCGGAGTACGTGGGCAAGCCCGGACCGGCCAAATTCACCGGCTCAGAGATCAAATCGGCCGAGACCATCGAGAAAATCCGGGTCGCCAGCAAGATCGCCGCGCAGGCGATCGTTGAGGTGGGCAAGCACATCGCACCGGGTGTCACCACCGACCAACTGGACAAGGTGGGCCACGAATTCCTCCTGGACCACAAGGCCTACCCGTCCACCCTGGGTTACCGGGGATTCCCCAAGTCCCTGTGCTCGTCGCTGAATGAAGTCATCTGTCACGGCATCCCGGACAGCACCGTTGTCCAGGACGGCGATATCCTGAACATCGACATCACGGCGTTCATTAACGGTGTCCACGGCGATACGAACTACACCTTTCTTGTGGGCGACGTCGACGAGGAATCCCGGCTGCTGGTGGAGCGCACGCAGGAGTCCCTCAACCGTGCCATCAAGGCCGTGGCGCCCGGCCGCGAGATCAACGTCATTGGCCGCGCCATCCAGTCCTATGCCAAGCGGTTCGGCTACGGCGTGGTGCGCGACTTCACCGGCCACGGTGTGGGTGAGGCGTTCCATACCGGCCTGATCATCCCGCACTACGACGCCGCGCCTGCCTACAACACCGTGATCGAGACGGGAATGGTGTTCACCATCGAACCCATGCTGACGCTCGGAACCATCGAATGGGACATGTGGGAAGACGACTGGACGGTTGTCACCCGCGACCATAAGCGGACCGCGCAGTTTGAACACACGCTGCTGGTCACGGAATCCGGCGCGGAGATCCTTACACTCCCCTGAATCCCCTCGGTCAGCCTCCCGGCCTGCCCGCCCGCCCTGCCACGAACGGATAAAACATTGGCCAAGAAGGACGAGAAGTCGCACAAAAAAGCCCCGCTGATCGGCATCGACATCGGTGGTACCGGAATCAAGGGCGGCATCGTCGACCCCAGGAAGGGCAAGCTCCTCGGCGAACGGTTCCGGGTGCCAACTCCCCAGCCGGCCACTCCAGAAGCTGTGGCCGACGTTGTGGCGCAGGTGGTGGCCGAGCTCTCCGGCCGCCCCGAGGCACCCGCCGCCGATTCGCCGGTGGGCGTCACCTTCCCCGGCATCATTCAGCACGGTGTGGTGCATTCTGCAGCCAACGTGGACAAGAGCTGGCTCAACACGGACATCGACGCCCTGCTCACGGCCCGCCTGGGCCGTCCAGTGGAGGTCATCAACGACGCCGACGCCGCCGGGCTGGCGGAAGCGCGATTCGGTGCCGGCGCCGGGATTGAGGGCACCGTCCTGGTCATCACACTCGGTACCGGGATCGGATCAGCCTTCATCTTCAACGGCCTTCTGGTGCCCAACGCAGAACTGGGCCACCTGGAGATTGACGGCTTCGATGCCGAAACCAAGGCTTCGGCCGTTGCCCGCGAACGGGATGGCCTGAGCTGGGAGGAATACAGCGTGCTGCTGCAGCGCTATTTCGCCCACGTCGAGTTCCTCTTCTCCCCGGAACTGTTCATTGTGGGCGGCGGCATCTCCAAGCGCGCGGACGAGTACTTGCCCCGGCTGAAGCTGCGCACTCCCATCGTGCCTGCTGAGTTGAAGAATGAGGCCGGAATCGTGGGCGCCGCCGTCGAAATCGCTGTGAAGCACAAGTACATCAAGTAGCAATCGGCTGAACCTGAAGCGGATTCGGCGGCGGTAATGATGGTCACCGGTCCGGTTCAACGGTGCGCGGCATCGCCCCAAGCGGTCGGTGCCGCCGTCACGGTCTGCGGCTGGACCCCCTTGTGCAACGAGCAACCATTCGCCCACACTGGTTGGGGGATGTGGAAGGGGGCTCCCTCAGCAGGAAGGCAGTCATTTTGTACCGTCCCGGACGAAGGCCCGAAATTTCCAGACGTAACTTTGTTTACGTCACGCTCGGCGCTGCCGCCGTTGTGGCTGGATGTGGCGGTAACTTGCTGAGCCGCGGAGATAACACGGTACCGGGGCAGGGTGAGCTCCCGCCGATCGTGGAGCCGCCGTCCGCGGAGCTGAGCTGGGTCTCCGATGCGCGCGTCGCGGGGTTCGAGACCTTTGCGGGCGATCCGGCAGTTGATGCACGCCTGGACGTGTTTGCGGCCGCGCATGTGAGCGTGGTGGTGATCGATTCCGACCTCTCCTTCTACATGACCGACGCGCGCTTCGAGGAGAGCGCGGCCTACATCGAGGCGGTGGCGAAGAAATGCCATGAGCGCGGCATGAAGGCTGTGGCCTATTGCTCCTTGCTGGAGGCGCTTACTGAAAACGCGGCCTCTGTGCCCAACACCATGTGGAAGGACCACCCGGACTGGGTGCAGCGCGGCATCGACGGCAAAGCGAACAAGTTCGTCGGCGGCGCGGGCCGCGCGTTCTGGGTGCCGGCGGGGACCGAGAGCGCCTGGCTCTGCCCCACCTCGGGCTACCGCGACTACTTCATCAACCGCGTGAAGAGGCTGGCGCAGACCTCACTCGACGGTTTGTGGGGGGACGTCCCGCTGCTCTCGGACATCGTCGGGGTGTGGCCATGCACCAACGCCTCCTGCGCCGCCAAGTTCCTTGCCGAGACCGGGCTCGCCCAGCCCACGCGCGTGGATTGGAACAATCCAGTGTTTCGCCGCTGGGTGGCGTGGCGCCACGGGGTCATCCACGAGTTCGAGCAGGCGGTGCTTGCCGGTGCGCGCACGGTACGGCCCGACTTCCAGCTCATCGTCGAGACCGACACCATGGACCATAGCGGCGGCACGGTGCAGGGCCTCGACGGCGCCAGCCGCGACGACGGTGACGTGCTGCGCGTGTGGGAAGTGAGCACCGCCAGCGACGAGACCGGCATGCGCGAGGCGCCCGCCGACGATTGGATCTCGATGGCGATCATGATGCGCCACGGCCGCGGCTGCGCGGGCAAGAACCCGAGCTGGGTGATTTCCTACGGCAAGGAGACCGACGACGCCGAGCGGGTCATGGCCATTGCCATCGCCGGTGGCGTGCGGCCATACGAGAGCCAGATCCCGCTCCTCAACAACACCGTGGGCGACGCCTGGCGCGGCAAGATGTATGGCTGGCTCAAGGACAACAACGACATCTGGGCCGGTGAGAGCGCCAACCCGGTGGCGGTGATCTTCTCCAGCGTGAGCCGCGATTTTATCGACCGGAACGCCGGCGGAGGACTCTATACCAGCACCAATCGGGCTGATGAGGACTGGTGGGCTACTACGCCGACGGACTCCGCCAAGAACCTGCCCTACCTCGGCGAATACCGCGGCATCTGCAAGGCCCTCATCCACGCGCACGCGCCGTACGACGTCGTCACCATGCCGCACTTGTCGCCGGCGTGGCTCGCGCCCTACCCGGTGGTGGTGGCGCCGCGGCCGGCGGCGCTTTCGGATGGGGAGATCGCCAGCCTGAAGAGCTATGTCGAGGCTGGCGGCACGCTGCTGGTCACCGGTGGTACCGATGCCGGCCTCTTCGATGAGCACGGCGTGCTGCGGGCCCAGCCGGCGCTGCTGCAGGCCTTTGGCGTAAGTGCCGGCGCCAACTGGTCGCGCACGTCGTACGGCCTCGGTGCCGTGGTGCTGGTGACCGAGCAGGTGGGGCAGACGTACTACCAGACCACCGATGCCTCAGTGACAACCGAGCTGGCGCGGATCCTGGAGGCGGCCGGGCGCACCATTGTCACCGATGCGCCGCCCGCGGTGGTCATCGACCTGCGACAGCGCACGGAGCACCGTCTGGATGTGCTCTTCGCCAACATCGACGGCCTCGATACTGGCGGGTTCACTGCGGAAAGTGCCAGCTTCCAGGTCGCCATCCCCTGCGGCGGAAAGATGCCACGGCGGGTGACCGTCACGCAGCCGGGGGATGCGGCGCCGGCGGAGATACCCTTCACGCATGAGGGCGGCCGCGCGGTCTTCGACGTGACCGTGGGCGCGCTCCTGTTGGCCCGCATCGCACTTACGTAGTAGGCGAACCGACTCCCGCCATCGTGGCGACCAACTCCAGGCCGACTTATATGGGACTCTTTTCGGAGTTCTTCGTGCTCTTCGCTGCCGGTCCAGCGGTTTCAGCCACGGACTCGTGGCGGAGCAGCGCAATGGCTGTTTCGAAGTCTTCAAGGGATTCGAAGGCCTGGTAGACACTGGCGAAGCGCAGGTAGGCCACCTGGTCCAGCTTTTGCAGAGGACCCAGGATGACGAGTCCAACTTCGTGCGCCTCAATCTCCGCAGCCCCCGAGGCACGGATCTGCTCCTCGACCTCCTGGGCAAGGAGCGCGAGGTCATCTTCGCTGACCGGGCGGCCCTGGCAGGCTTTACGGACGCCGTTGATGACCTTGCTCCGGCTGAACGGCTCGCCGACGCCGGAACGCTTGATGACGGAGAGGCTGGTGGTTTCGACGGTGGTGAACCGGCGGCCACATTCAGGGCACTGGCGGCGGCGCCGGATGGCTGAACCGTCGTCGGCCATGCGGCTGTCCACAACGCGGGAGTCCGGGTTGCGGCAGAACGGACAGTACATGGTGTCCCTTCCCTCGATCGTCAGCTATCAGTCTACGACCGCATCTTAGTCAATAACAAGCTTGTAATACCACATGTAGTAGTCGAGCCACTACATGTAGTGCATTTCGTGCCGTTTCCGGAATCAGGCGGTTGTGCTGAAGCGGGCCGTCACAGCATCGCCGTGGGCCGGGAGGTCTTCCGCCGCCGACAGGCTCACGATGTGGCCTCTGACTTCCTCAAGGGCTGCCCGGCTGTAATTGACCACCTGGATGGCGCGCAGGAAAGTGGTGACGTTCAGGCCCGAGGAAAACGCAGCCGTACCGCTGGTGGGCAGCACGTGGTTTGACCCCGCGCAGTAGTCCCCCAGGCTGACGGGACTGTAGTCCCCCACAAAAATCGCTCCGGCGTTGCGGATCCTGGCGGCCACCGCGGGCGCGTCCGCAGTCATGATTTCAAGGTGTTCAGCGGCGTACGCATCGCACGCGGCGATGCCCTGCTCCAGGTCCTCCACCAATACAACGCCCGACTGGGGACCGGACAGGGCCTCACACACACGCTGTGAATGCTTGGTGATAGCCGCCTGCCGGTCCAGTTCGGCGCGGACCGCCACGGCAAGATCCTCTGAATCGGTGAAGAGTACCGATGCCGCCTTGGGGTCGTGTTCGGCCTGGCTGATCAGGTCCGCGGCCACCAGGTCCGGTTGAGCGGAGGAATCGGCCAGGATGGCAATCTCCGTGGTTCCGGCCTCGGAGTCGATGCCCACCACTCCCTTGACCAGGCGCTTCGCCGTTGCCACAAAAATGTTTCCGGGACCGGTCACCACATCCACGGGATCCAGCGCGGGTCCGGCGTCGCCTGCCTGCACGCCATAGGCAAACGCCGCGATGGCCTGCGCGCCGCCGATGGCGTACACCTCGCTGATGCCGAGCAGGGCGGCCGCCGCAAGGATGGTGGGGTGCGGAAGGCCGCCGAAGTCCTTTTGCGGCGGTGAGGCCAGTGCGATGGATTCCACGCCGGCCGCGAGGGCCGGGACAACGTTCATGATGACCGACGACGGGTAAACGGCCAGGCCGCCGGGAACGTAGAGTCCCACACGCGAAACCGGCACCCAGTTCTGGCTCACCAGCGCACCATCGCCAAGTTCGACGTCGACATTGCGCGGCCGCTGTCCGTCGGCGAACTGCCGGGCACGGCTGATGGATTCCTCCAGCGCGCTGCGGACGGCGGGATCCAGCTCCGCCAGTGCCTTGGCCAGCGATTCGGCGGGGACCCGGGGATGTACCTGCTCAACTCCGTCGAACCGGAGGGCAAGGTCGCTGAGCGCCGCGAAACCCTGCTGGCGGACGGCGCTAATGATGTCGAGCACTTTTTCTTCAGCATCCGCCACCGTGTTCTGCCGGGCGCGAGGCACAGCGGCCCGCAATCCGGCCAGGGTCAGGCCCCGTCCGCGCAGATCGACCGTCCGGAAGCTGACGGTGGCGGTTGACGGGGTGGCTGGAGATTCAGAAGAAATGGTCACCGGACTATTTTACGCGCCGGGCGCCGTGCCTTCGGCGAGGGGTGCGCTTCCGCCGTCGGGCCCCTTCTTCAGCAGGTTCAGCAGGTTCAGCACAAACACGCATGTTGCGGTTGCCGCAGGCCAGAGCAGCAGCACAGACATCGAGCGAAGGGAGAATGCCACGCTGGAACTGATGGTTGTATCCACCTGGACGCCCCACAGCCGGCCCGCCCCCACGCCGGTCTGCCAGGCAACGAGGGCGCCGACGAGTCCACCGGCCAGGCTGAGGAGGAAGGCAGATTGCGCAGCCCTGCCGGCTTTGTCCGTAAGGAAAACGGCCACCAGGCAGCCGGCGAAAACGAAAAGGCCGGCAAGGGTAAGGTCCCGCGGCAGCCACACCGACGGATTGGTCCCGTCAGCGAGTGTGGGATTGCGGGTGATCAGGTTCAGCCCGCCCGGGGCGAGCAGCCACCACAACAGGCCCGCGGGCACACCACCGGCCGCGGCAGCAACAAACCACTTCCACGGCAACCGGGCGGACCGGCGACTGATGTGTTCACTCATGAAACAAACCTTAACAAATGTTCGCTGCACGAGGTCAGATGACGTGGGTTGTCAAACGATTCCGCCGTGCCCTGCCGGACCAATACCCTTAAGTAAGAGTCCATTTCAGCATGCTTTCCAGGGAGCCATTTTCACGATGTCAGACACCACGCCGTTTGAGGGCACGTTTAAGGAGATGTTCCGGCGCCACGCAGCCGGCGTCGCCATCATCACGGTGAACTACCAGGGTGAGCCATACGGGTTTACCGCCACGTCAGTTGCGTCGTTGTCAGCACAGCCACCGCGGTTCACCTTCAACATGGCCCGCAGCTCAAGTTCGTGGCCGGCCGTGGCCAACGCCACGCACCTGGGCGTCCACATGCTGGGCCTCGAGAACCAGGCCCTGGCCGACCGCTTTGCGCGCACGAAGGACCGCTTCGGCGGAGACCACTGGGAGCTTGGCCCTCACGATGTCCCGGTCCTCAAGGACGTCGCGGGCTGGCTGATCGGCAAGATCCAGATGCGGCTCTCCTTCGAGAATAACGCCGTGGTGGTTGTCGAAGTGGTGGAGGGCGCCGTGGGCGAAGACGGTTCGCCACTGCTGTACCACTCGGGCAGCTACGGCCAGCCGGTCCCGCTGGACTACGAAATCTAGTAGTCCAGGCAGGTCGGACCGAGAAGGACCTTTAGGTCCCCGAACAGCGACGGGCTTGGATTGACCCTGAGGTGGACCGGCAGCGCCATGACTTCGGTCCGGGTGTCCCCCTGCAGGTGCAGCCGGACTTCCGAGTTCCCACGATGGTTCCGCAGGACATCGCCGAGTTCGGTGACCACGGCCTCGGTGGCCTTATGCGTGGGCATGGAAATCTGCAGCGGACCGTTTGTCCCCTCGCTGAGGTCCGGGACGCTGAGTTCCATGCAGTTCAGTGCCACGGCGCCGTCGTCGCGCCGCTGGAGCCGGCCTTTCACCACCACCACCAAGTCCTCCGCCAGGACGGATGCGATGGGTCCGTAGACCTGGCCGAAGAACATGACCTCTACGGAGCCGCCAAGGTCTTCGATTTCGGCGCGGGCGTAAGCATTGCCGCTCGCCTTAGCGATCCTGCGGCTGAGCGAGGTGATCATGCCCGAGATGGTGATGATCGCGCCGTCGTGCGGGCCGTCATCGGCGATGATCGAGGTGATGCTCTGGTCAGCGTGCTGGCTGAGGAGTCCTTCAAGTCCCTGCAGCGGGTGGTCTGAGACATAGAGGCCCAGCATGTCCCGCTCGAAGGACAGCTTGTCCTTCTTCTCCCACTCCGGCAGGTCGGGTATCTCAATACTCAGCGAGGCCTCGGACTCGGCTTCCTCGAAGCCGGCGAAGAGGTCGAACTGGCCGATCGCCTCGTTGCGCTTGAGGGTGATGACCGAATCGATGGCCTCCTCATGGATCATCGCCAGCGCGCGCCGGTGATGGTTAAGGGAATCGAAGGCGCCAGCCTTGATCAGGGATTCAATGGTGCGCTTGTTGCATACCACTGCGGGAACCTTCACCAGATAATCCTTGAAGGATGTGTAGGCACCTTCCTTTTCGCGCGCGGCCACCATGGCTTCGACGGCGTTGACGCCCACGTTTCGGATGGCTCCCATTCCGAAGCGGATGTCGTTACCCACCGGGGTGAAGTTCAGCGCCGACTCGTTGACGTCCGGCGGCAGCACGGTGATTCCCATGCGCCGGCACTCATTGAGGTAGATGGCCGATTTGTCCTTGTCATCACCCACCGAGGTCAGGAGGGCGGCCATGTACTCCGGCGCATAATGCGCCTTCAGGTACGCGGTCCAATAGGAGATCACGCCGTACGCGGCCGAGTGTGCCTTGTTGAAGGCGTAGTCGGAGAACGGGAGCAGGATGTCCCAGAGGGTTTTGACGGCGGCCATGGAGTAGCCGTTGTCCTGCATACCCTGGGAGAAGCCGGCGAACTGCTTGTCCAGTTCCGACTTCTTCTTTTTGCCCATGGCGCGGCGGAGGATGTCTGCCTGGCCGAGGGAATAGCCGGCAAGTTTCTGTGCCACGGCCATAACCTGCTCCTGGTACACAATCAGGCCGTACGTCCCGCCCAGGATTTCAGCGAGGGGTTCCTTGAGCTCGGGGTGGATCGGAATGACTTCCTGGATCCCGTTCTTGCGCAGGGCATAGTCGGTGTGGGCGTTGGCACCCATCGGACCGGGACGGTAGAGCGCCAGAACAGCCGAGATGTCTTCGAAGTTGTCAGGCTTCATCAGCTTCAGGAGCGCGCGCATCGGGCCGCCGTCGAGCTGGAACACACCCAGCGTGTCGCCCCGGGCCATCAGTTCGTAGGAGGCGACGTCATCGAGGGCCAGGCTGTCCAGGTCCAGGTCATGGCCACGGTTGAGCTTGATGTTCTCCAGGGCGTCGGAAATGATCGTCAGGTTTCGCAACCCCAGGAAGTCCATCTTGATCAGGCCCAGGCCTTCGCAGGTGGGGTAATCGAACTGCGTGATCACCTGGCCGTCCTGGATGCGCCGCATGATCGGGATGACGTCAATGATGGGGTCCGAGGACATGATGACGCCGGCGGCGTGCACACCCCACTGGCGTTTCAGGCCCTCGATGCCGAGCGCCGTCTCGAAGACCTTGGCCGCCTCGGGATCGGTGGAGATCAGCTGGCGGAAGTCACCGGCCTCGCTGTAGCGCTTTGAGTCCTTGTTCTGGATGTCCGCCAGCGGAATGTCCTTGGCCATCACCGCCGGAGGCAGGGCCTTGGTGAGCTGCTCGCCCATGCTGAACGGGTAGCCCAGCACGCGGGAGGAGTCCTTGAGCGCCTGCTTGGTCTTGATGGTGCCGTACGTGACGATCATGGCCACGCGTTCATCACCGTATTTGCGGGTGACGTAGTCGATCACCTCGGACCGGCGCCGATCATCGAAGTCGACGTCGAAGTCGGGCATCGAAACGCGGTCCGGGTTGAGGAAGCGCTCAAAGATCAGGCCGTGGTGAAGCGGGTCAAGGTCGGTGATGCGCATCGCGTAGGCAACCATCGAGCCCGCGCCTGAGCCACGGCCCGGACCGACGCGGATGCCGTTGTTCTTGGCCCAGTTGATGAAGTCGGCCACCACCAGGAAGTAACCGGGGAATCCCATGGACGTGATCACTTCGAGCTCGTAATCAGCCTGCGTGCGGACCTTGTCCGGGACCCCGCCCGGGTACCGGAATTCCAGCCCGGCCGCTACTTCCTTGACCAGCCAGGATGTCTCGTCTTCGCCCGGCGGGCAGGGGAACCGCGGCATGTAGTTGGCGCCGGTGTTGAACGAGACTTCGCAGCGCTCGGCAATCAGCAGCGTGTTGTCGCACGCGTCCGGGTGGTCCCGGAACAGCTCGCGCATCTCCTGCGGCGACTTGAGGTAGTAGCCGCTGCCGGAGAACGCGAACCGGGATCCGCCGTTGTCGTACGTGGGCTCCAGCAGCGTGGAACCGGACTGGATCGCGAGCAGCGCCTCATGCGCCTTGGCGTCGTGTTCGTGTGTGTAGTGCAGGTCGTTGGTGGCCACCAGGGGCAGGTTCAGGTCCTTGGCCAGCCGCAGCAGGTCCCCCGTGACCCGGCGTTCGATGTCCAGCCCGTGGTCCATGAGTTCGCAGAAATAGTTCTCCGCACCGAAAATGTCGCGGAATTCAGCGGCTGCTTCCACAGCCTCCCGGTACTGGCCGAGGCGCAGCCGGGTCTGGACTTCTCCCGACGGGCAGCCCGTGGTGGCGATCAGGCCTTCGGAGTACGTGTTCAGGAGCTCCCGGTCCAGCCGCGGCCACTTGCCGAAGACGGCATCCAGGGAGGCGATGGAAGACGCCCGGAAGAGGTTCCTCATGCCGGCGTTGTTGTAGCTCAGCAGCGTCATGTGGGTATAGGAACCACCGCCGGAAATATCGTCTTTGCGCTGGTGTTCCTCGCCCCAGCGGACACGGCTCTTGTCCGTCCGCGCGGTGCCCGGGGTGACATAGGCTTCGACGCCGATGATCGGCTTGATGCCTTGGTCGGTGGCACGTTTCCAGAAGTCGAAGGCGCCGAACAGGTAGCCATGGTCCGTGGTGGCGAGAGCCGGCATGCCGAGGCGTTCGGTCTCATCGAAGAGCTCCCCCAGACGGGCGGCGCCGTCCAGCATGGAGTATTCGGTGTGGTTGTGGAGGTGGACGAACGAGGCATTGCTGGAAGTCACCGGACCATTCTAAGCGCTGGCGGGATGCCTCCGGCCCAGCCACGCAGCGGGCACGGGACGGGTGGGCCTACTTTGTGACCGACGGCTCAGCGCCCACCGGCAAGGTCAGGCCTGGCCCGACTCCAGAACTTCGAGGGCATAGGCCAGGTCCTGGGGGTACTCGCTGGTGACGGTCACACGCTCGCCGGTGACCGGGTGGTCGAAGCCGAGCTGGCGTGCATGCAGCCATTGCCGGGTCAGGCCTAGGGTTGCGGCGAGGCGCGGATCAGCCCCGTAGGTGAGGTCACCGGCGCACGGGTGCCGCAATGCTGAAAAGTGCACACGGATCTGATGCGTACGGCCCGTTTCCAAGTGCACTTCCACCAGGGTTGCCTTGCCGAAGGCTTCCAATACCTCGTAGTGCGTGATCGACGGGCGGCCGTCCTCGATAACAGCAAAGCGCCAGTCATGTCCGGGATGCCGGCCGATCGGGGCGTCGATGGTGCCCTCCAGGGGGTCCGGCAGTCCTTGGACCACCGCGTGATACACCTTGTCCACGTTGCGTTCCTTGAAAGCCCGCTTCAGGGCGGTATAGGCGCGCTCCGTCTTGGCCACCACCATGACACCGGACGTGCCGACGTCGAGCCTGTGGACGATGCCCACGCGTTCAGGGGAACCCGACGTCGAGATGCGGTAACCCGCACCGGCGAGGCCACCCACCACAGTAGGTCCCACCCATCCCGGCGAAGGATGCGCGGCAACCCCTACCGGCTTGTCCACCACCACAAAATCGTCGTCGTCGAGCAGGATCTTCAGGCCTTCCACAACTTCCTCCACCACTTCGAGCGGGTCCCGTCGATCAGGCACCGTCACTTCCAACACATCCCCGGCCACGAGGCGCGCGGATTTGCCCAGTTTCTTGCCGCGGCTGACAACGTTGCCTTCGGCAATAAGTGTCGCCGCCAGGGACCGGGAAATGCCCAGCAACCGGGCGAGCCCGGCATCAGCCCGGGTTCCGCCGAATTCCTCGGCCACTACTACGCGCTCAGGCATCCTCAGCCTTTTCCTTGGGGGCCGCAACGTGCCGTGAACCGTCCAGCGAGATCCCCCGCAATGTGAGGATGCAAATGATGGACACGGCGGAGACCACTGCAGAATCGGCGATGTTGAAGATCGCAAAATTGGGCAGCTGGATGAAGTCCACCACGTGCCCCATGCCGAACGAAGGTTCCCGGAACAGCCGGTCTGTCAGGTTGCCCAGCGCACCGCCCAGGAGAAGCCCTAAGGCCAGCGCCCACCATATGGAACCGAGCTTGCGCACCTGGAACAGGATGGCAATGGCGACTCCGGCCATGATGATGGAAAACACCCAGGTGACGTTCTCGCCGATTGAAAAGGCCGCGCCGGAATTCCGGATGAAGTACCAGTGGAGGAGGGGCGGCAGCACCTCGATGCGCTCCCCCTCCACCATGGTGGTGGTGACCCAGATTTTGGTCAGCTGGTCAAAGGCATAAGCAAAGACTGCAAAGCCTGCAAAGAGCGAGAGCAGCAGCGTCTTCCCCGGACGGGGCGTTGAAGGAACCGGGTGTGCAGCGTCGGCGGCAAGATCGTCAGTCATGGTGCTTTCATTAGTAAAACCGATGTTAATCACAAAAGCCGGTGACCGAGGAATCCTCAGCCACCGGCTTTCAGAATACGTGCTTGACGGACTAGTTCGCTTCGACCTCAGGGGCTGCGACGGAACCGCGGGCGTCAAGGTCGCGCAACTGGCCTTCAATGTAGGCCTTCAGGCGTGAGCGGTAATCGCGCTCGAAGCCACGGAGCTGTTCGACCTTGCGCTCCAGGACGGAGCGCTGCTGCTCCAGGGCACCGAGAATCTTGCGGGACTTCTCCTGGGCATCGTTGACCAGGCTGCTGGCCTCGATCTGGGCCTCAGCGATGATCTTGTCCTTCTGCGACTGGCCATCGGCGACGTGACGGTCGTGCATCTGCTGTGCCATGGCGAGCAGGCCGGCAGCGGACTCGGCGGAGACGGTGCTTCCGGCGGCCGGTGCGGGGGCAGGAGCCGGGACGGCTGCAACGGTAGCCACCGGCTCGGCTTCCTTCTTCTTCGCAGCGTCGGCAGCCTTTGCCTCGACTTCGGCCTTCGCCGGAGCCTCAACCTTGTCCGCCTTGACGGGCGCGGGGACCTTCTCAACCACCGGGGCGGCTGCAGCGGAACTGGCCGGCACGGCGGAACCCGATTCGGAAAGCTTCTTGCGGAGCTCGTCGTTCTCCTGGTTCAGGCGCCTGAGTTCCACAACGATTTCGTCCAGGAAGTCGTCAACTTCGTCCTGGTCGTAGCCTTCGCGGAACTTGGTCGGCTGAAAGCGCTTGTTGACAACGTCTTCTGGCGTCAAAGCCATCTGGTCACCTCATTGGTCTAGTTAGTCAGTAGGCCTTCCGGCCGTCAAAACTACGGTACCTAAATTTTGTCTGGTTCCTCTAATTCAACACTGGGTGTCAAACCGGAGATTTCTTTCGCGTTACGCGGATAAGTTCGTTTCCACGAACTTCGCCCGTGCCCGCTAGGTCTTGTCGAAGATTACGCGAAACCCCTGGTCACCGCCATCGCGATGCTCACCGCGATGAAAAGGACCAGGAATCCGAGGTCCAGTGTCACGCCGCCGAGCCGCAACGGCGGTATCACCTTTCGGAGCACCTTGAGCGGCGGATCGGTTATCGAATACACCGTGTGGGCGGCCACGAGGGCAACACCGCGGGGACGCCACTCCCTGGCGAACATCTGGACCCAGTCATAGACCAGGCGGATGATCAGCGCCACAAAGAACAGAAGGAGGGCGATATAGACAAGTCCGAAAACAATTCCCATGACTTAACTCATATCTCCATGTCCATTCCGGATACCGCAGTGCCCTGCCAACGTTTCTTGTCTATTTCAGCACAGATGCCAGACAGGTGTACCTGCCTGGCATCCGCAATAAGCTTTATGGCTAACTTTGGTTGAAAAAGCTGGCCTGGGTCTCGCTGACCTTCTTGTCGTCGCCGATGACCTCAATGTACGACGGCGAGAGCAGGAAGACCTTGTTAGTGACCCGTTCGATGCTTCCCCGGAGGCCGAATACCAGTCCCGCCGAGAAGTCTACGAGGCGTTTTGCGTCCGCTTCACCCATGTCTGTGACGTTCATGATGACGGGAATGCCATCACGGAAACTCTCACCGATGAGCTTGGCGTCGTTGTAGGACCGCGGGTGGATCGTGGTGATCTGCCGAAGTCCGGACGTTTCTTCGCGGCTCGAGGCCGCACGCTTGATGGGGGTCACAGGTGCGCGGTATTCCTCTTCGGGGGCGTGGGACGTCTCTCGGCTGACTTCGCGGACCGGTGCCGGGGCCCGGCGTTCCTCGCGGTCAACTTCCATTGAATCGTCCTCGTCCTTACGTGTTGTGGTGTGCTCGGACTCGTAGTGTTCATCGCCGTCGGCGAGCCCAAGATAGATCATTGTCTTGCGCAGAGCGCCGGCCATGGTCGACTCCTAATCGTGTCCGTAGGCGGGCCGCCCAATAACTTGACAGCACTGGAATCCCCCGCCACTCACTTCCTATGTGCTCGACGCTACCCCACGGCGGGACGCGATCCGAGAATATCGGAACCGATTCGCAGGTGTGTCGCTCCGAACCGGATGGCCTCTTCAAGGTCCTGGCTCATGCCCGCGGAAATGGCTGTGGCCGCCGGATGTTCGGCCACCAGGGACGCTGAAATGGCCGCGAGTTTTTCAAATGCGGCCTCCGGACTGGCCCCCAGGGGGGCAACGGCCATCACGCCGGCCAGTTCCAGTCCGGCGGCCGCGGCCAGCTGGTCGGCGAGCATCGGCACTTCTGCCGGTGAGGCGCCACCACGGTGGGCGCCGGCGTCGTCGTCCAGACTGACCTGGATGAAGCACTGCAGGGCGTTCCGGCCGGTGGTGTCCTGCTCGATGGCGATGGCCCGTTGCAGGCCATCAACCAGGCCGGGACGGTCCACGGAATGGAGTGCGTGCGCATATTTGGCCACGGACTTGGCCTTCTTGCTTTGCAGCTGTCCGACGAAATGCCAGTTGATGCCAAGGTCTGCCAGTTCCTTTGCCTTCGATGAGGCTTCCTGATCCCTGTTCTCGCCAACGTCGCCGACGCCCAGGGCCGCGAGGCGCCTGATGTCTGCGGCCGGATGGAACTTGGTGACCACTATCAGTGTGGGCAGCTCACCGGCGCGTCCGGCGGCCAGGGCGGCCGCCTCGATACGGTGCTGAACGGCTGCGAGCCGCTCCGCGAGCTGTGCAGTTCGCGCTGAGTCTTCCACCGTCATTCCTTGCCCTCGGACCACACCAGCCCGGCGAACCGCCCGGTGCTGGTGGACCGCCGGTAAGAGAAAAGCTGGTCGCTTTCCAGCGTGCATGGGCCGGCATATTCGATGACCACACCGGCAGCCTCCAGTTGGCTGCGGGCCCCGGCAGGGAGATCCAGCCCGGCAGTCCCCCAGGACGTCGTAGCCCAGGTTGACGGCACCTGTCCGGCCACCTGGGCCCGCAATTCAACGGGCACCTCGTAGCAGCTGCCGCAGATTGATGGGCCGAGCCAGGCGCGGATGCCGGTGGCCCCTTCCGCCTGCATCCGTTCAACGGCTGCCGGGAGGATCCCGTTCGCGATCCCCGGGCGGCCTGCATGTACGGCGGCCACGACCGGACCGTCGGCGCCCTGCCCTACGAGCACCGCCGGGATGCAGTCGGCCACCATTACCGCGAGCGGCAGCCCCCGTGAAACCATGCCGTCTGCTGTCGGCACCGGTGTGCCAGGCTCCATCATTTCCACGGTGGTGCCGTGGACCTGGTCCATGAACCGCAGGGATCCAGGGGTCAGGCGTGCGGCGTCCTCCAGCATCCTGCGGCGTCGTCGGACATCAGTGGCGTCGTCCCCGACATGAAGGGCGAGATTGCCCGCTCGGGTGTCCGTGAAAGCCACATGCACGCCGGGGGCGACTTCAGCCCGCCAAAGGAACAAGCCGTGCCCTACTTCAGGAAGTCGGGGACATCCAGGTCATCGGCACGGTTTCCCGAGAGATCCGGCTCCACCACAGAGGGAAGGTCGACGTCGAAACCTGAGTCGGCGGGGACGGCCGACGGGCGCTGCTGCCCCCAGTTGCTCAGCCCGGACGCGCCGACGCCAGCGTGCACGGGCTGGACGTTCATCTGGTGGCTGCCACCCGATGTGGGTGCCTGGGCGGGCGCTGGAGCTGCTGCGGGGCGCTGCGGGGCCACCTGGGGCTGGGACTGGTCCATGGAGGGCGAGGTGGCCTTGACGTCATCGAAGCCTGCGGCAATGACGGTGACCCTGGCTTCATCGCCAAGAGCGTCGTCAATGACCGCACCGAAGATGATGTTGGCTTCGGGGTGGGCCACTTCCTGGACCAGGCGGGCAGCTTCATTGATTTCAAACAGGCCGAGGTCAGAACCGCCCTGGATGGAGAGCAGGACACCGTGGGCTCCGTCGATGGACGCTTCCAGCAGCGGGGACGCGATGGCCAGTTCTGCCGCCTTCACGGCGCGGTCTTCGCCGCGGGCGGAGCCGATGCCCATGAGCGCCGAGCCCGCGCCCTGCATGACGGACTTAACGTCAGCGAAGTCGAGGTTGATCAGGCCGGGGGTAGTGATGAGGTCAGTGATGCCCTGGACACCGGACAGCAGGACCTGGTCAGCGGAACGGAAAGCGTCCAGGACGGAGACGTTGCGGTCGCTGATGGACAGGAGCCTGTCATTCGGGATCACGATCAGGGTGTCCACTTCGTCGCGGAGGGCGTCGATGCCCGCCTCGGCGGAGCCGGCACGGCGGCGGCCCTCGAACGTGAACGGCCTGGTGACCACACCGATGGTCAGCGCACCAAGGGAACGGGCGATTCGGGCAACGACGGGGGCTCCACCGGTACCGGTGCCGCCACCCTCGCCAGCGGTCACAAACACCATGTCTGCACCGCGGATGACTTCTTCGATCTCGTCTGCGTGGTCCTCCGCAGCCTGCTTGCCCACCTCAGGATTGGCCCCTGCGCCGAGCCCACGGGTCAGCTCACGTCCGACGTCGAGCTTGACGTCGGCGTCGCTCATCAGCAGCGCCTGCGCATCTGTGTTGATGGCGATGAACTCGACACCCCGGAGGCCCACCTCGATCATGCGGTTGACTGCGTTCACGCCACCGCCGCCGATGCCGACGACCTTGATGACGGCCAAGTAATTCTGCGGAGCTGCCACGTTACGTGTCCCTTGTTCGTGTCCTATTGCGAAAACTGTGGAGTCGGGCTTGAAGCTTGCAACCCTAACCTTCGAGTTGAAGGTTATAGTTATGTCAAGTAACTCATGTCTGGAACGCTATTTCCTATGGTTCGGACATTCAATAACCGGCGCCGCGTGTCGCGGTAATACGGTAAAGATTGCAACTTCCGAAAGAGCGCTCAACGCGTCACCGGATGCCGGGGCGCGCTCACATCGTACACGCGCACGGGGTTCTTCGGATCCGCGGGAACCTTGAGCAGGGCTTCGAGCACTTTGGCCTTGAGCTCCTTCTCCCCCGCATTACCCCAAATGATGGTCTGCCCGTCAACCAGCTTCAGTTCCACGGCGTCCACGGACTGGGCGGAGGCGTTGGAGAGCTTCGACAGTACGTCCGGCGGGAGTGCCCCCAGGACCTCAGCCGTGGCTTGGAAAAGATCCTTGCCGATGGTGCCGGCGCCGCCGTCAATGACCGGCAGCGAAACCGAGGACGGGTCTGCCGTGGTGGCCAGCACCACGCCGTCCACGTCAACCAGCCTGTACCGCTCCCCTTGCTTGACCAGGGCCACAGGGATGCGTTCCAGAACTTCCACCACCAGTTCGGAAGGCGGCCGCGCCTGCGTCGTCACGGACTTGACCTGGACCAGGGGCTCCAGCAGCCGGCCCACCTCATCGTCGCTGACCTGTGGGAGTGGTTTTCCTTTGAGCGGCTCCAGCGCGGCCTGGACCTGGTCCGTGGTCACCAGCTTGGTCCCGGTTACCGAGATGGTTCCCACGGCAAGGATGGGAGAAAAGATGGCAGCGGCCAGCAGCGCCGCGACCAGCCCCAGGACAGTTCCCAAGGCAACAAGGATGTGCCGTTTCCGGCGCTTTGCCGGGGGTTCTGGGAATACCAGCACGTTGCCAGACGCAGGCGACTTTTCCCGAGCGGTGTCCGTGTCCGCGTTTTTCTCCTTTTTCCCCCCGCCCGTGGATGAGGCCCCTGGAAGGGGGGCGCTTTTGGATGCGGAAATGACGTCCGGTCCCGTCGGCGGGGTCTTGGCCGCGGGTTGTCGCACCGCCGGTTCCCGCCGTGCAGGCGAAGCGTATGTGGGGCGGCGCGGGCTACCCATCGAGGGCCTGCACAATCTGCGGCCCGAAGCTGGTCACGTCTCCGGCTCCGACGGTCAGAATGATATCGCCCGGCCCGGCGGCCTCCACCAGGGCCGCCACAGCTTCGTCCGCCGCCACGAGGCGACCGCCGGACGCCAGGTGGTCGCCGATGAGCTGGCTGGTAACGCCGGGGATCGGATCCTCGCGGGCGGGATAAATGTCCAGGACCAGCGCCGTGTCTGCCAGGTTCAGTGCGGCGGCGAACTCGCCGGCGAACTCCCTGGTACGCGAGAACAGGTGCGGCTGGAACACCACATGGACACGGTGCGTGCCCGCCACGGAGCGCGCCGCCGTCAATGCTGCGCGGACCTCGGTTGGGTGGTGGGCATAGTCATCAAACACGCGCACACCGCGCGCTTCGCCCTTTAGTTCAAATCGCCGGGACGCGCCGGAGAAGTCCGCCAGGGCGCGCGCAGCAGCTCCGGCGTCGACCCCAAGCTCCAAGGCGACAGCTACGGCGGCAGCCGCGTTGAGTGCATTGTGCCGGCCCGGGACCTGCAGCTCCAGGGCGAACCGCCCGGCGGCTGAGGAAACCTCCACATGACCCGGGCCGCCGTCGTGCAGTACCAGGTCCGCCCGGTCAGAGGTTCCGTACAGGAGCACCCTGGTGGTGCCTCGGGCCTTGGTGCGTTCCGCAAGGGCCAGCGCGCCGTCGTCGTCCGCACAGGCGATCAGGACGCCATCTTCCGGCAGCAGCTCCGTGAAGCGGTCAAAGGATTCGTAGACGGCTTCGGCGGTGCCGTAGTAATCCAGGTGATCAGGTTCAACGTTGGTGACCACAGCGATTTTCGGCCGGTAGTTCAGGAAGGAACCGTCGGATTCGTCCGCTTCGGCCACAAAAATGCCGGACGCGCCATGTGCTGCGTTGACGCCGAGCGCAGGCACGTTGGCACCGATGGCAAACGAGGGGTCAAGGCCTGCTCCCTGGAGCAGGACGGCGATCATGGAGGTGGTGGTGGACTTTCCGTGCGTTCCCGCCACTGTCACCACGACGTCATCCCCCATGGTGGCAGCCAGCGCTTCCGAGCGGTGCAGCACGGGCAGGCCTGAGTCGCGCGCAGCCACCAGTTCGGGGTTGTCCGCACGGATCGCCGAACCTGCCACCACCGTCTGGGCGTCGCCCAGGTTGGAGGCGCGGTAGCCCACGGCTATGCGGGCCCCGGCGGCAGCCAGTTCCGCCATGACCGGCAGGTCCTTGGCGTCGGAGCCGCTGACGGTGACGCCACGGGCCACCATAATGCGGGCGACAGCGGACATTCCCACGCCGCCAATGCCGATGAAGTGGACGCGGCCCAGGGACTCCTGGCTGCGGATGCTTGCGGGGGTCATGCGGACACCGCTTCCAGGACAAGATCAGCCATGCGCTGATCGGCATTTCTGATGCCCAGCCGGCGGGAGTTGGCTGCCATCGTAGCCAGCCGGCCGGCGTCGGTAGCCAACGGGATGAGCTCGTGGGTTATCCACTGGGCGGTGATGTTCTTGTCCGCGACCAGGAGGGCGCCGCCGGAGTTCACGAGCCCAGCCGCGTTGAGCGCCTGCTCGCCGTTGCCGATGGGCAGCGGGACAAATACTGCGGGCACTCCCACTGCGGCCACTTCGCAGACAGTTGCTGCGCCGGAGCGTGCCAGCAGCACGTCAGCGGCGGCGTAGACCTGTTCCATTCCGTCCACGTACTCCACCTGCTGGTAGCCATCAGCGGTGAGCGGGCCGCCGTCGGGACCCAGGACGGTTTTGCCGCGGCCGGTGATGTGCAGCGTTTGGATCCCGGCGGCGCCAAGCTCCTGCGCCGCAGCGGCAATCGCCCGGTTGATGCTCTGGGCGCCGGAGGACCCACCCGTCACAATGAGCGTGGGCTTATGTGCGTCCAGTCCCAGTGCCCCGCGCGCGGCGGCGCGGGCGGAGTCCCGGTCGAGGCCGGAGATCTCGGTCCGCATGGGCATCCCGACATGGCGGGCGTGCCGCAGCCGGGTCGTGTCGAAGGCGGTGGCCACGTGACGGGTCAGGAATGACCCCACGCGGTTGGCCAGGCCTGGCCTGGTGTTGGCTTCATGGATAACGATGGGAATCCCCCGGCGGCGGGCAGCGAGGTACAGCGGCGTGCACACGTAGCCGCCCACCCCCACCAGCACGTCAGCTGAGGCCTCGTCCAGGATGCGGCCTGACTGCCGCACCGCCCCGGCCAGCCGGGCGGGCAGCTTCAGCAGATCCAGGGAAGGCTTTCGGGGAAAGGGAACCCGGTCGATGGTGGCCAGCTCCACGCCGGCGGCCGGCACCAGCCGGGTTTCCATGCCCGCCGGCGTACCCACGGCAAGCAGCCGGGCCTCCGGGGCTGCGGAGCGGAGGGCCGCCGCGATGGCCAGGAGCGGGCTGATGTGGCCGGCGGTTCCGCCGCCCGCGAGGACAATGGACAGGTTCTGGGAAGTCATCTGGTGCTAGGTACGCTTTCTTGCGGTCTTGGTGGGGCGGGTGGATCCCCCGGCTTTTTTGGCGCCGAACTTCAGCATTCTCTTGGGCCGGAGTGCGGGCGCCATCTGTTCACGCGCGAGCGACAGCACCACCCCCACGGCGCAAAGGGACATCAGCAAGGCCGAGCCGCCGTAGGAAATGAACGGCAGGGGCACACCGATGACGGGCATCAGGCCGGTCACCACGGCCATGTTAACTGTGGCCTGGCCCAGCAGCCACACCATGATGGTGCCTGCCAGGACCCGGTGGAACATGTCCTCCTGTGCCACCACCACGCGGTAGATGGCGGCTCCGAGGATGGCAAAGAGCACCAGCACGACGACGGTGCCCACCAGGCCGAGCTCTTCGCCGATGATGGCAAAAATGAAGTCGTTGTGGGCTTCCGGAATCCAGCTGTACTTCTGCCGGCTTTGGCCAAGGCCCACGCCGAACCATCCGCCCGAAGCGAGTCCATAGAGCCCGTTGGTGGCCTGATAGTTGGCGTCAATGCCGTCGGCACAGGACTGCCCCGTCCACCAGGAGGTGATGCGGCACATCCTGTTTGAACTGGTGATGGCCATCAGGGCCGCGCCGGCAGCGCCCAGCAGGGCCGCGAAGCCGAAGACGTACAGCGGTACGCCGGCGAAGAACAGCGCGGCGGCGGCGATCATCATGATGATCATGGCCGTGCCCAGGTCGTTGCCCACCAGCACCAGGACCACAATCGCCGCGGCCACCGGGGCTACAGGGATCAGCACGTGCGGCAGGCGGCGCAGCAGCTTGCCTTTGCGGGCCAGGACGGTGGCCATCCAGAGGGCCAGGATCAGTTTGGATGCCTCGGACGGCTGGAAGGTGATGCCGCCGATATCGATCCAGTTCTTGTTGCCGTTGACCTCGTCGCCGATGACCTGCACAAGGGCCAGCAGCACCACCACAGCTCCCAGTCCCAGCCAGGCCAGGCGTTTGAGCCACACGACGTTGACCCGGGAGAGGACGAACATCGTGAAGATGCCGATGCCGGCGAACATGCCCTGCTTGAGCGCGTCACCGTAGGGCGACTTTCCGGCGGCGATGGATTCAACACTGGAGGCCGACAACACCATCATGATGCCGATGGCGGTCAGGGCAAGCGTGGAGCCCAGGATGAGGTAGTACGTCGAGCCGTTCCGGGAGGTCCCGGTTCCTTCCAGGGCAGACCAGAATCCCCGGTACCAACCCCGGATCAGTTGAGGCACAGTTCCGGCCCCGTGGGTCCCGGCTGCGGGTTTGGACGTTGCGGGCTTCGAGGCCGCGGGTTTCGAGGGGGTGGGCTTGGAACCTGTGGGCGAAGCTGGTTTCCCGGCGCGCAGCTGTGAAGCCTTGGGCCGGGTGGGCGTGCTGACCATTGTTACTCCTCGCCGGTCTGGGCCTGCCCTTCCACCAGCTCGCGGACAGCTTCGATAAAGGCGTTGCCGCGGTGAGCATAGGAAGAGAACTGATCCATGGAAGCAGCCGCCGGTGCCATCAAGACGGTGTCACCTGATGCGGCCAGCTGCGCCGCTGCCGCAACGGCCCGGGACATCACGTCCGCCCCGGAAACCGGAGAGTCGGCCGCGATGGCTCCGCCCGTTGCGGCAGTCTGCGTATTTTCAGTGTCGCCCGCGGGAGTGGTGATCACGCGGACATCCGGCGCGTGTCGCTGCAGGGCCTCGGCCAGCGGAGCGGTGTCGACGCCGATGAGCACTACTGCCTTCAACCGGGGCGCCTGCTCCCGGACCAGGTCGTCATAGCTGACCCCCTTGGAGAGTCCACCGGCGATCCAGATGACGTTCTCAAAGGCAGCCAGTGACGCCGCTGCGGCGTGCGGGTTGGTGGCCTTGGAATCGTTGACCCAAAGCACACCGTTCTGGCGGGCGACTGTCTGGATGCGGTGGTTGCCCGGCACGTAGTCCTGGATGCCCCTTCGCACCGCCTGCGCGTCCACTCCATATGCACGGACCAAGGCGGCCGCGGCAAGGGCATTGGCCACCATGTGGCGGGGAGCAAACTGCCCCAGGTCCGTCATCGACGCCAGCTCGGCGGCGCTGTCCTTGCGCTGTTCGATGAAGGCCCGATCCACCAGGAGGCCTTCCACCACGCCAAGCATGCTGATGGCCGGGGTGACTGTGGTGAAGCCGACGGCCCGGCAGCCCTCCACCACGTCGGCGTCCTCCACCATCCGTTCGGTTTCGATCTGCTCGGCGTTGAAGATGCAGGCCTTCTGGGTCCGCGCGTAGACCTTCGCTTTATCGGCGAGGTAGGAGTTGTAGGAACCGTGCCAGTCGACATGGTCTTCGGCCACATTGAGGCAAACACTGGCCACGGGAGACAAAGACTCGGCCCAGTGCAGCTGGAAGCTGGACAGTTCAACGGCGAACACGTCGTACTCAACGGGATCGCGGAGGGCATCGAGGATCGGCGTTCCCACGTTGCCTACGGCAATGGCTTTCAGGCCCGCGGCCTGCAACATCGACGCCGTCAGGCCAACCGTGGTGGTCTTGCCGTTCGTGCCGGTGATGGTCAGCCAGTCAGCCGTCTTGTGCCCCTCCCGGACACGCAGCCGCCAGGCGAGTTCGACATCGCCCCACACCGGAATGTGCGCACGCGCCGCAGCGGCGAGCAGCGCCTGGTCGGGTCGCCAGCCCGGCGAGGTCACGATCAGGTCGGGGAAGCTGCCATCTACCTTGGGGATCCTGCTGACGGCTTCTTCGCCGAGGAGCACGTCCACGGCGCCGACGATCTTCAGGGTGTCGGCCTGCGCCTTGGCGGTCTCGCTGGTGGCGGCGTCCACCACTACCACCCTGGCACCGAGTTCAATGAGGGTGTCTGCCGCGGCGAAGCCGGAGACGCCGATACCGGTGACCACAACATGCAGGCCCGCCCAGTCGGAGTCCCAGCTGACGAGGTTCTGCAGGCGGGGGGAAACAGTCACAGGAGCACAACCCATTCAGCGTAGAAGACACCCAGGCCCACGGCTACGAAGAGCCCGCCCAGGATCCAGAAACGGACAACGACTGTGACTTCGGCCCAGCCTTTGAGCTCGAAGTGGTGTTGCAGCGGTGCCATCTTGAAGACGCGTTTACCGCCGGTGATTTTGAAGTAGCCCACCTGGATGATCACCGACAGCGTGATCAGGACGAACAGGCCGCCGACGATGCCAAGGAGCAGCTCGGTCCGGGACAGGATGGCGAAGCCTGCAATGGCGCCGCCGATAGCCAGGGATCCGGTGTCACCCATGAAGATCTTGGCCGGCGAGGTGTTCCACCAGAGGAACCCCACCAGGGCTGCACTCAGGATGGCCGCCAGGAGGGCCAGGTCAAGGGGATCGCGGACGGAATAGCAGCCGCTGCCCGCCTGACGCGGTGAGCCACAGGCCTGGTTGTTCTGCCATATTCCCATCAGGGTATAAGCGCCGAAGACCATGACCGAGGCTCCGGCTGCGAGACCGTCGAGGCCGTCCGTCAGGTTCACGCCGTTGGTTGCTGCCGTGACGATCAGATTGGACCAGAGGACAAAGAGAATGGCGCCCACAACCGTGCCGGCGAAGGCAAGGTCCAGCCAGGGAATGTCGCGGACCAGGGAGATTTTGGTCGAGGCCGGCGTGAGTCCGTCGGAGTCGGGAAAGTTCAGTGCCAGGACGGCGAAGGCGATGCCTACTGCCGCCTGGAGGATGAGCTTGGCTTTCGCGTCCAGCCCCAGGCTGCGTTGGCGGGAGATCTTGATGAAGTCGTCGAGGAAGCCCACCAGCCCCATCCCGACCATGAGGAAAAGCAGGATCAGGGCCGACGCCGAAGGTCCGGCCGAGGCCGGGTTCATCATCCACATGATCAGGTGGGTCAGCCCATAGCTGAGCAGGACTGCCCCTACCACCACGGTTCCGCCCATGGTGGGAGTGCCGCGTTTGGTGTGGTGCGAGGTGGGTCCGTCATCGCGGATGAACTGGCCGTAGCTCTTGCGGACGAGGAGGCGGATAAACAGCGGGGTTCCCACCAGGGCGAACAGCAGGGCAAGTCCTGCGCCGATCAATAGTGCAATCACAGCAGCTCGCTCCTTTCATCGGCAGGTTCCGTGGTTTGTGGGGGTAATGCTATCCGATCGCCCAAGTGGCGCAGTCCTACGCTGTTGGAGGACTTGAAGAGCACCAGGTCACCGGGTTCAAGCTCCGCGTTGAGGAGGGTGTAGGCGTCTTCCACCGTTTCGGCAAAGACGCATTCATCGCCCCAGGAACCCTCCTGGACGGCAGAAACATACAGGGCCCGTGCCTCCCGGCCAACAACCACCAGCCTTGAGATGTTCAGGCGCACCACCTGGGTGCCCACGGCAGTGTGCTCCCGGATCGAATCAGGTCCCAGCTCCAGCATGGCGCCCAGGACTGCCCAGGTGCGGCGCCCGCGGCCCAGGTCGGCCAGTGTGCGCAGTGCGGCACGCATGGACTCAGGATTGGCGTTGTAGGCGTCGTTGATGACCGTGACGCCGTCGGGGCGTTCGGTGCGTTCCATCCGCCAGCGGCTGGCCGCCGACTGCGTGCTGAGGGAAGCTGTGATGTCACGGCCCGGCACGCCGGCCGCATGTGCCGCCGCTGCTGCGGCGAGAAGATTTCCGGTGTGGTGGGCGCCGATAAGGCGGCTGCTGACGCGCAGGGCGGCGTCGTTGCCGGGCAGGACAAGGTCGAATTCAGGGTTGCCCGCCGCATTGGTGTCCGGATTGTCAGCCCGCACGGTGGCCTCAGGGCGTTCTTCGGCGGAAAAGCCCAGCACGGACGCGCCGGTGCGGGCGCGCATGCCGGCGACCCGATCGTCGTCGAGATTCAGGATGGCAGTGCCGGCGGGCGCGAGGGCCTCCACCAGTTCTCCCTTGGCCTGCACGATGTTTTCCACGCCGCCGAACTCCCCCGCATGGGCGGTGCCCACCCCGAGGACTACGCCGATGTCAGGCTTGACCATGTCGGCGAGGTAGCTGATGTGCCCGATGCCGGTGGCACCCATCTCGATCACCAGATACCGGGTTCCGGTGTCGGCCCGGAAGACCGTGAGCGGCACGCCTACTTCGCCGTTGTAGGAACCCTGCGGTGCAACAGTAGGGCCCTGCGTGGTGAGGATTCCCGCGAGGAGGTCCTTCGTGGTGGTTTTGCCGGCCGAACCGGTGATTCCGATGACCGTCAGGGATTCGCCGGCGGCGGCCCGGGCCGCGCGGATGCGGCGGACTGCTTCTGCGGCAAGCGCGCCCAGGGCCAACACGGCGTCCTCCACCAGGACGGCGGGATAATGGACGCCGTTCGGCCCGGTGACGGGGCGCTCCGCGAGAACCAGCACCGCACCGCGGCTGAAGGCAGCCGTGACAAAGTCGTGGCCGTCCGCGTGCTCGCCTGGTTTCGCAATGTAGAGCGAGCCGGGCGAGGCTTCGCGCGAATCGGTGACTACCGAAAGCGGGGTGATCCCCGGATCGGCGTCCAGGCGGCCGTTTGTGATTTCGGCGATTTCCGCCGCAGTAAGTGCAATCATCTCGGTCTAGGACTCTATCCGGTCGTCTTGGAGAACGTTGAATCCCTTGGCTGTCAAGGCGTTCCGGAGTTCCACCCGGTCATCGAGGGCAAGATTGACTCCCTTAACCTCTTGCCAGACCTCGTGTCCGCGGCCGGCAACCAGGATGGTGTCCTGCGGGCTGGCCAGCTCGACGGCCCGTTGGATCGCGGCGTCCCGGGGATAAATCTCTTCGATGACGCACTCCAGTGCGTCCTGTTGTTGCGCGGCCCAGGCGCCCGTGAGGACGTCCGTCCGGATGGCTGCTGCATCCTCGTCATGGGGGTCGTCATCCGTGATGATCACAACGTCGGCGAGCCGGGCAGCGATGGCCCCCATGGCGGGACGCTTTCCCTGGTCCCGCTGTCCGGTCGCCCCGAAAACAACAATCACCCGGGAACCGGAACGCGGAGACCTGACGGCCTCAAGCGCGCGTGCCAGGGCATCGGTGTTGTGGGCGAAATCGACGACGGCGGCGGGCTCCTCGGAGACGAGTTGCATGCGGCCGGGTACAGCCACGGTAAAGGGGTCATGGGCTGTCAGGGCCGCCTGCAAGGCAGCGTTGTCCACTCCGCCGGCAAGGACCATCACCGTGGCCAGCGCCGCGTTGGAAACGTTGAAGGCGCCGGGCAGGCCGGTGTGGACCTGGATCGTGGCGCCGTCGGGCCCGCTCAGGGTGAACGCGGTACCCAGGCCGCGCGGCGCGGTGGCGGTCACTGTCCAGTCGGCCGAAGCGCCGCCCGGTGTCGTGGCGAGGGTGGTGACCGGGATCTCGGCCGCCGCGGCAAGCTTGCGGCCCCACTCGTCGTCGACCGTCACCACAGCCGTGCGGGCGCGGCGGGGCGTGAACAGCTCCGCCTTGGTGGCGAAGTATTCATCCATGGTCCCGTGCAGGTCCAGGTGGTCCTGGGTCAGGTTCGTGAACCCGGCGACGTCGAACACCACCCCGTCAACGCGCTGGAAAGAGACGGCATGGGAAGAAACTTCCATTGACGCCGCGTCCAGTCCCCTCTCCCGCATCAGTGCCAGCAGGGCGTGGACATCCGTTGATTCCGGCGTGGTCAGGAGGCTGGGAATCGGGTCCCCGCCGGCGAGGATTTCGATGGTGCCGATCAGGCCGGTCCGTTGTCCCAGGGAACGGAGCAGGGCGTTGATGAAGTAGGTGGTGGTGGTCTTGCCGTTTGTGCCGGTCACACCGAAGAGTCGCGGCTGCTGACCGGCTGAAGGCTGGCTCCGGTAGATCATGGCGGATAGGGGACCCACCACGTTGCGCGGCGCCTCCACCACCAGAACCGGCACGGCAGTGTCTGCTGACAGGGCAAGAAGCCGCGCGCCGGCGTCGTCGGTCAGGACCGCTACGGCTCCCCTGTCCACTGCCTGGGACACAAAATCAGCGCCGTGCCGGGCGGCGCCCGGCAGCGCGACGTACAGGTCGCCGCGTTCCACGGTGCGCGAGTTAAGCGAAATCCCTGTGACACCGACCGCAGCGGAGGCGCCCGGGACCGGGACGCCAATGGCTTCGCCAATGCTGTCCAGCCGGACTGCGGCAACTGCCGTCGGCCTGAACCGGGATACAGGGGGTTCCCCTCCCGGCCCGGTATGACTGCCTGGTTCGTTCTGC
Source organism: Pseudarthrobacter sulfonivorans (assembly GCF_031454915.1). Lineage (GTDB taxonomy): Bacteria > Actinomycetota > Actinomycetes > Actinomycetales > Micrococcaceae > Arthrobacter > Arthrobacter sulfonivorans_C. Next base: position 147,635 of record NZ_JAVDRS010000010.1, read on the forward strand.
TCTGACAAGGGGTCTCCGATGGTGCTAGTGGATCATGCCCGCGCGGAACTGCTCCCGGTGCGGGCGGTAAAGGTACAGCTGCGTGGCGTGGTGCTACTTGGCGTACTGCGGCAGCCGGGCCGGTTCGCCCGTGGACGGCTTGACGTTGTAGGTGCGCAGTGCCTGGCTCATGACCGAGCGGAACACCGGCCCCTGGGTAATGCCGTAGATATTGCCCTTGGGACGCTGAAGTACCACCTCAACAATAAACCGGGGATCATCCATCGGTGCCATCCCCACAATTGAAGCGGTGTAACCGCAGAATCCTGACTTCCCGTCGTCGCACGGCGATTCAGACGTTCCGGTCTTGGCCCCCACCCGATATCCGTCGATCGCAGCGTCCTTGATCTGGCCCTCGGTCACCGCGCTCTCCAGGATGTCCTGGACCTGCTGCGCAGTGCTGTCGGACACCACCTGCCGCGACGGCTGCGGAGCTACTTTTTCCTCAGTTCCGTCTGCTCCAACATAGGAGTCAATCAGCCGCGGCTGGAGCATCACGCCGTTGTTGGCGATCGTCTGGAAGGCGCGGACCGTCTGCAGGGTGGACTGGGACACGCCCTGGCCGAACAGCACGGTGTACTGCTGGCGGCTGTCCCACTGGTCCGCCGGTGCGAGGATCCCGGAAGCTGTTGCGGGCAGTCCGATGTTCGGCGCCTCCCCAATGCCGAACTTCCGCAGCCAGTCGTAGCGTTGCTGCGGGGTGAGCCGCGAGCCGGCAGCAACAGTACCTGTGTTCATGGACCAGCCCAGGATGCCGGCCAGCGTACGTTCTTCGGTGCCGTGCGTAAAGGCGTCCGTGAAGGTCTGGCCGTCCACGGTGTAAGAGGGTCCCAGCGTGAAGGTATCCAGCGGGCTGGACTTTCCTTCCTCAATCAGTGCCGCGGCCGTAATCATCTTTTGCACGGAGCCTGGTTCATAGGCCGCAGTCACTGAGCGGACGCCCCTGTCCTTGGCGGCCACCCTCCCCGGATCGTTCGGATCCGGGGCATTGGAGTCTGCCATGGCCACGAGGTTCCCGGTCTTGGCGTCCATCACAATAATGACGCCCCATTCGGCACTCTGGTTGTCCGTGGAACTCTGGATGGCCTGCTGGGCGAAGTACTGGAGGTCCGAGTTCAGTGTGAGCCTGACGTTCTTGCCGTCCTCAGGCGGCGTCAGCTCATCCACGCCGACGGGAATCCTCAGGCCGTCGGCACCGATTTCGAAGAGCCGCTTGCCGTCTTTACCGCGAAGCAGCCCATCCTGGGTCTGCTCGATGCCGGCCTGGCCAGTGCTGCCGTCCTGCAGGAAGCCGATGATCCCGCCGGCCACAGACCCATTGGGGTAGACACGTTTGCTGACGCCCTCGGTGACGATGCCTGGGATCTGAAGGTTCGAAACCCTGTCTTCGACGTCCGGCTTAAGATCCTTCGCCACGATGTAATAGCGCTGTTCGCCGGTGACAGCTTCACGAATGGCGTCCTGGCTCATGCCCAGGACCAGCGCCAGTTCTTTTAGCCCCTGCTCCCGGCTGACGTCCACGAGTTTGTCTTTGCCATCGACTTTGGCAAGGCGTTTGAACGTCTCGGTCTTGGTGTTAACAGTCTGATCCACCACCACGTTGTACCGGATCACACTGTTGGCCAGGACTGTGCCGTTGGCGTCCAGGATGCTGCCGCGCTCGGCAGGGAGGGTGGTCTCGCGCATGCGGTAGTCAAGGGCCGCAGCGGCCATCCCACCGACGTCCAGGCCCTGGACCATAAAGAGCTTCCCGCCCACCACCAAAAGCAGTGTCAGCATGATCCCCAGGCCGAGGCGCAGCCGCTTGGTGGCATTGGGCACCTTGCCGCCTTTTGCCTTGCCGGTCCTCTGCGCCACCGTAATTCCCTTGCTGCTCGCCTTGTTGCCTGCTGTGGTGCCCGGCTGGTCGCCCGGCGTTCTTGCCTGACCGGCTGCTTTTCAGCGGAGGTCAGTTACTGCCCGGGAACCTTCTGCTCCGGTGCCGGAACGGAACCGCCGTGAAGCTCAACGGCGGGAACCCGGCGGGCCGGCTTTTCGGCCGGGGCTTCAACAGCCGCAGCCGGCACCCGTGCAGCGGGCTTTTGGGTAGCCGGCTTGCGGTTTACCAGCGGTTCCGATGCCGAGGGCGGCGGAACCACAGTAAGCACCCCTGCGATCGCTGGAGCCGGGATAACAGCGCCAGCGGCGCCACCCTTGACGGCCGGGGTTGCCTTGCCCGTGACGCTAAGGGTGGAAAGGTCGATCTGGCCTTTGACGGTGGAAGCTACCATTCCCAAGTCTCCCGCCTTTGCTGCCAGATTCTGTGGAGCTTCGAAGTTCTGGAGCTGCTGTGTCAGATCCTGGTTCTGCTTGGTCAGCGTGCTCTGCTTGCCCCTCAGTTCCACAAGCTGGTACTGGGAGGTTGACACGGAGATATTAAGGACCAGCACGGCCATGAGCGCTACGGCGAGCAGCGCGAAGCACATCACCACAAATGGCGCGCGGCGCTTCTTGGGTGCAGAGCGCACCACCGACAGGGGTGTGCGCTCCTTGCGGCCCGGGCCGGCAGGATTGGTCCTTGTCGCCGGGGCCGCCGTGATACCGGAAAGGACCGGGAAGTTCTTGGCGGCGGCGGTGCTCATGCTTCTCTCCTGGTTCTGATGCGTTCCACGGCGCGCAGCCTGGCAGAAGCGGCGCGGGGGTTTTCGGCGATTTCGACGGCGGTGGGTACCTCGGTGCCCTTGGTCAGGGTTTTGAGGGGGGCTTTGTGTTCCTCCAGTTCCACCGGAAATCCGAGTGGTGCGGAGGACTTGGAGCCGGCCTGGAAGACAGACTTGACGATCTTGTCCTCGAGGGAGTGGTACGACATCACCACAATGCGCCCGCCCAGCGCGGTTGCTTCCACTGCTGCGGGAACGGCGCGTTCCAGCACCTCAAGTTCCTCGTTGACTTCGATCCGCAGCGCCTGGAAAGTCCGTTTGGCCGGGTGGCCGCCGGATTTGGCGGCAGCCGCCGGAACCACTGAGCGGATCTGTTCCACGAGTTCTCCCGTCGTGGCGAAAGGCTTGACGGCGCGTGCTGCGACGATCCTGTTGGCGATCCGGCCGGCAAATTTTTCCTCGCCCCACTTCCGGATAATCCTGACAAGATCCTCTTCGCTGTAGTTGTTGACCACATCGGCCGCAGTCTGCCCGCGGCTCGTGTCCATCCGCATGTCCAGCGGCGCATCAAAGGAGTAAGCGAAGCCACGCTCGCGCTCGTCCAGTTGAAGGGAGGAAACGCCGAGGTCCATCAGGATGCCGTGGACTTCCTTGACGCCCAGGTCCTCGAGGACGTCGGCGATTTCGTCATAGACGGCATGCACAAGGTCCGTGCGGTCAGCGAAACGGGCCAGCCGTTCCCCGGCCAGCGCCAGAGCTTCCTCATCACGGTCGATACCGATCAGGTGCAGGTCGGGGAACCGTTCCAGCATGGCTTCGGAGTGGCCCCCCATGCCGAGCGTCGCATCAATGGCAATGGGGGTTTCGCCGCGGAGCCGTGCGGCTTCGAATCCTGGCGCCAACAAATTAATGCACCGGTCCTTGAGGACCGGTACATGGCGTTCGGACGTCGGCTTCGGGTGGTCGTTCATGCCTTCGTCCTTTCGTTTGGCGGGTGCGGCGTGGTGCTTCTTAAGCCAGATCCCCATCCGCGCCTATCGTCCTGCCAGCCTGACTCCGGGGAAGTGAGCCAGGTTGACTGTCCGATGGGCGGCTGGAGATCTCGTTCAAGAAGCGGTCTTCTGTGCCGTTCAGGTGATCACAGAATCCCCGGAATGGCGTCGTCGGTCTCAGAGAAAGCAGTTTCCTTCTCCGCCAGGTACTCGTTCCAGGCCTGGGCGTCCCAGATCTCGGCGCGGGTTCCTGCGCCAATTACGGCCAGTTCCCTGCCAAGGCCTGCATACTCCCGGAGCGCAGCCGGTATGGTCACGCGCCCCTGCTTGTCAGGTACCTCGTCCGAGGCTCCAGAGAGAAAGACACGAATGTAGTCACGGGCCTGCTTGGAGGAGATGGGCGCCTCCCGCATTTGCTCGTGGACCCTCGCAAATTCCTGCTCACTGAAGACGTAGATGCAACGCTCCTGGCCCCTTGTGAGAACCAGCCCGGCGGCAAGTTCCTCGCGGAACTTTGCGGGGAGGATAATCCGTCCCTTTTCGTCCAGCCGGGGCGAATGTGTGCCAAGAAACACTGGCCCACCGCCCGTCTGCCGTCAGGAACTGCACATCCCCTAATGTTGCAACTACCCTCTTATGTCCTCCACATTACTCCACTTTCCCCCACAGTCAACGCAAAACAGGCCAGGGTTCCCCCTTTTGAGGATGTATGCCCCGGAATGGCGCGGAATGGCCAGGTGGATGGGAGTGGAGGCCAGGTGGATGCAATCGGGGCACCAAGGATTGCTTCCCGGCAACGGCGTGGATGGCGGGGGCCGGCACGGCAAGGCACGGTGATATTACCGACCGTGAATCGGTGGCGCGCCATCACAGGCCGTCATTCCGCGACAAATGCCGGGTGCCCCGCCGTAGCGGCATGAGCACGGGGGCAAGGGAAGGGGCAGGACGGTTTAGAGCGCCTTAGGGCAGGAGCCTCCTAGGCCGCTACCACCGGAATCTTCCGCGTAAAGAGGACCTTTTCGGTGATCCAGTCCAGCAGGTCCACGGTGAGCCAATACGTGCCGGCTGCCGGCGGGCGCAGCAGCATGTCATAGCGTTCGGCGGCACCGAAATTAATAAGGTCGGACTTCAGGGGTCCGGTGTGTGAAATCGGCCGCGCTGGTCCCGTAGGGCTGGAGGTATCCCGGAATGGCCGGCCGTCGTGCGATATGAGTTCAGCCATGGCGACAGGCATACCTTTTGAGTCAGTGAAGCGGGCGTTCACCGGGAAGTAGTTGGCGTTGAGCAGGCGCAGCAACGTGGGCTTGACCTCGCCTCCCGCCATCCTGGCTCGAAGGCGCGTGAGGAAGATGGGGCCCTCTCTCTTCGGGACCCGCGCCAGTTCTCCACCGAGCAGGTAAAAGTGCCTGGGTTTGAATTTGTCCAGTCCCGCGTCCTCACCGGAAAGCCCCGCGGCGTGGTTGAGTTCGTGCCAGCGGGGATCCACGGAGTACGGGACGAGGATCGACTCGGTGTCGATGTCGTATTCCGGGCCGTCAACGAACGCCCGCCTGGCGCCTTTGGCCACCGGATACCGGGGGTCGGACGCCGGGTCGATGATCAGCGGACCGAACATGCCCATCTGGACGTGCAGCGGGGTGTTGACATGGCAGTGGTAGAAGTATGTGCCGGACGCTCCCCTATTCGGGTCGCCGGGCTCCCCCCGTTCGGGGCGCCACTGATAGGTATAGCTCCCCGAGACCTCGAAGGAGGTGTGGCCGACGCCGTCGTTGCGTGGATCCGGCTCTATTCCATGCCAGTGGATGGTGTGGACCTTCTTGCTCGGGCGGACGGTTCCGTGGAACACCTGGCCCTCCGTGATGCGGATCAGGGGTGCCGGAAAGATCCGGCCGGACCTCTCGGTCTCGAACGTCCACATCTCGAATTCACCGCCGTCGTCGAATTTCATTTCGCGGTTTAAGAACTTGAACTCAAGCGCAACATCAGGCTTCTTCCGGAATTCCGTTTCTGGGCGTCCCTCGTGCATTTGGTGGGAGCTGAAATCGACCTGGCTGCGGTATAGCTCGTGCTCCGCCTCATTGGCTTCGCCCGGCGCCGCAACTGTCCAGTGGCCCACCAGCCCGCCGGGATACATGCCGCCCCTCGCTACCTGGGAGGGTTCGGCGTGGCAGTGCATGGGGTAGTGCCAGTCCTCTTTCCGGGCATTCCACACCTCGTCTATTACCTCCGGTGGCCGCCGAAGCGGCAGCATGGAGTCCTTGCGGTCCAGGGGGTGCATCTCGACGACGTCCTCCCACTGCTGCAGCACCACATGACCGTCAGCGTCGACCCTTCCCCCGTTACGCGGAAACATCTTCCCGTTCCGGTTGACGGTCCAAAGGTGGTTTCCGTGAAAGTGGAGCTGGTGGTGGACGACGCCGGCGTTGAGGAAGCGCATGAGCTGGCCGGTCCTCACAGTGCCCTTAGCAGCGCTCAGGCTGAAATCACGGACGTCGACCTGCCGGGCCGAACCCGACATCAGGGTGTCCTCCTCACGCATGCGGTTCAGCTCTTCGTCCGTTGACGCGGCCAGCGATTGGAAGCCGCTGCGGCCGTTCAGCGTGAAATACCGTGGAAGCACCGGAGTCTTATCGGGATCCACGGTTCCGTTACGCGACGCGATGCCGGCCCATACCGGGTCAACGTTGTGCAGCATCCACAGCCACTGGCGCTCGAATTCCGGACCATCGGGCATGGGCACCCACGGCGATTCCGGATCGATGACCAGAAGTGCCCCGTACAGGCCCAGGACGCGCTGGACCGGGTCTACGGTCGGGTCGGCAGGATAGGCTCCGGGATCGCAGTAAAGGTAGGTGCCTGCCGCCGGGGCCGGAAATTCCACGTATCCAGTTTGGCCGGGTTTGATGGCGCCTGAACTGACGTGGCCGTAGTCCGCACCGGCGTTGAGGAACTGGAGTTCGTGGTCCTGGGCCAAGTGGTTGGTGACGCGGATGCTGATGGTGCTGCCGGTTTCGGCAATCAGTGTCCGGTCCGGGAAGAAGCTGGCCCAATATTTCTGGCGAACCAGGAATTCACCGGGGTTGGCATCGTCCTTGGCGGCAGGTTCAGGGCGACCGAATGGGGGAACTGCTGCGTTCAGCGGGTAGGTGCGGCTTGCCTCGATCCGGCCGTCGCGCAGGAAAACCCGGGGGTATACCGTCAGGCTCGGCTTTGGGTCATTCACCATCGTCCACCGGTCACCGAATCCCCGGTGGTAGATACGGGAGCCGTCCACCATGGGCAGGTATCCGTCGTTGATGTGGAGTTCGAGGGGGCTCATGACTTCACCTGGCTGACAGTTAGGGGAGGAAGGGTGAGTGTGGCCGTGCCGTCGTGTTCCGGTTCCGAGTACTCCAATTCCATCGCGGCCGCATCATGTGGTGCCAGGTAGCTGATCCACAGATGCTCAGCAGCCCCGGGATCGACGGCACGCATGCCGCGGTCGAAGTCCAGGGGGGTGACTGTGGTCGCGGATGGGAGCAGCCTGAGTCGCAGTTGGCCAGGGCTGAAGAGGACTGCTTCCTGGCTCGAGTTGTGGAGTCCAACCTCAAGGAGGATGACGTCGCCCCATGTCAGGTTTAGGGGCTGCGGCCAGTCGGGATCCTCCGGCGGTGCGCTGTCATGCCCGTGGGAACTCGAGGGGAGAACCGCTTGGTTTGCGGCCCGATGGAAACCGCCCGCGCCGGCCGTGGTGGCGCCCAGGGCAACGGCTTCGGGACCGGTGAGCAGGGCGGCTGCGCTCTCAAGTGACCGGAAGGCCGGACGGCCCGCCGCGTTCAGCCGGGCCAGCCGGCCTGCCCGGGTGACGGACAGGACGCCAAAGGCGGTGTCCAGTTGCGTCGCCGGCCGTGGAACGCTGCGGGCGACGGCCCCGTACGCGGCGCCGGCCACCATCAGGATGGCTCCGCCCCCCATGATGAGTCCGAACTGGCGGCGGCTCAGGACAGGGCCGGAGATCAGGGATGGGCGTGAATCCATGGAACGTGCCTCCACTTGGTTGGCAATAACGCCCAATGATGCTTCCGGGTCCCTGTAGAAAACTTGCAGGGTTGGAAGCCAACCTTGTAGTGGACGCCCTGGTGGCTCCGTGAGATTAAACGCAGAAGACCCGCCGGGGCGGGTCTTCTGCAGCGGTCCCACTCTGCAGGAAGACCTGCACGGGGAGCGAAGTGGAGTGCGAAAGGGGAGAAAAAGGACGGCGATCAGTACGGCGGGCAGTTCAGCACGAAGAACCGTGCAATCAGCGGAGGCAAAGCCTCATGATTGGTCGCGGCGACGCTCGTCCCAGCGTTCCTCCAGGCTGGACATAAATGAACTCCGGGGCTTTCCGGACTTTCCTGTGCCTGAAGCGGAGCCTGGCTTAGCACCGGCAGCGTTGCGCATTGTGGCGAAGTAGACTCCCCCGCCCATCACAACAAAGCCCAGGACTCCCACAAAGATGTTCTGGAGCGTGACGCCAACCAGAAGCAGGAAGATCCCCGCAAGCGCGCACAGCACACCAATCACCACATGGCGGGTGGACCAGGTGCGTCCCGGATCCGACCCCATGGAATTTGCGAACTTCGGATCGTCCTCGTGCAGCTGCTTCTCCAACTGCTCGAGCAGCTTCTGTTCGTGCTCCGAGAGCGGCATCACGACCTCCTTAAGTAGGCCAACGTCCGGGCTGGTCCCATCCCGTACTCCTGCTCCAATAACGACCGGCATGTCCGGGAGGTTCCCGCCCCGCCGACAACGGCAGAATGCGAACACCGGTATGAGGCTGATTGGAACGGCAGCATGTCCAAGAAGTCCGGCAGTAACTGAAAACTATGTACATATAAGGATAGTTTGTCGGGGGCCGTTCTGAAAGACGGCCGTCACCGGCCGGAGCCGCCGCCGGCATTCGGACCGGACTGCCTGTCAATGCCCTTTTCCGGGATCCAGGAGACTGGCAGGGAGTACGGATTTGTTGCCGAACTTCCGGCTGACCTGGTCCAGCACCTGCTCCGCCGCCCGCCAGTTGTCATCCCGGCGGTCGAGGCTCAGCTGCAGGGAAGTTTGGGCGGCCTCCTCAAGCTGTTCAGCCCGGATGCCCACCAGCCGGACAGCCATGGGACGCGTGCCCACTGATTCCAGGAGCTGGAGCACCACCGCATGGATCAGCTGGGCGCTGTCCACGGGCGTATGGACTGTACGGCTCCGGGTAATGGTGGAAAAGTCGGCGTAGCGCAGCTTCAACGCAACTGTCCGCGCCACCATCCCTGAAGCCCGCAACCTCCCGGCAGTGCGATGGGAGAGCCGCAGCAGCTCCCTGCTGATGAGCGAGTGGTCGCCGGTATCCACTGCGAAGGTCTCTTCGGCCCCGATGCTCTTCTCCAGCCTGACCGGGGTTACTGCCCGCGGGTCGATCCCCCAGGAAAGCCGGTAGACATGCTCACCGGTGGCCCCGAGCACCTTTTTGAGGGACGTTACGGGCGTGGCCGCCACATCCGCCACGGTCCTGATGCCCATCCGGGCCAGGACATCCGCAGTCTTGGCACCAATTCCCCACAGCGCACCAACGGGCAGGCTGTGCAGGTAAGGCACCGTCTCGTCGGGACCAATCAGCAACAGCCCGTCCGGCTTGCAGCGGGTGGAAGCAATTTTCGCGACGAATTTGCTCGCCGCAATGCCCACCGACGCTGTGATGCCCAACTCGGCAGCGACGCGACGGCGGATCAGTTCACCGATTTCGCGCGGGGTGCCCAAGCGCCGGATCGCGCCGCTGACATCCAGAAAGGCTTCGTCGACACTCAGCGGCTCCACGAGTTCAGTGATGGACTGGAAAATTTCCATCAGCTGTGCAGAAACTTCGTAGTAGAGCTTATGGCGGGGTTCAATAATGGTGGCCTTAGGGCACATCCTGGCCGCAACCACCATGGGCATGGCGGACTTAACCCCGAAGGCACGGGCTTCATACGATGCCGAAAGGACTACTGAACGGTCCGCGGGGAATCCTACAATGACAGGTTTTCCGCGAAGTTCCGGACGCGTGCGAAGTTCTACGGAGACAAAAAAGGCGTCCATATCCACGTGCATAATGCAGTTGCGTCGAAGCTCCCGAAGACCCGCTTCGGTGTACTGGTTGCTCCGGTCTGGCCCCACAAGGGAAATTCTATCGGTTGGTACTGACTAAACTGGAGGCTGAGCCCGGCATCAACCCCAGGAGGAAAGTCCCTGTGACGGTCACGAGAAGTCTTAAGCCAACAGGATTAGCGGCACTGGCCGCCGGCGCAATGCTGGCACTTGCTGCCTGCAGCCCCGCGGCGCCCGGAGTGACCACATCGCCTGAAGACACATCATCACCCACATCGGGCCCCTCCAGCGTCACCGCTTCGGCAAGCCCCACGGCATCACCGGGAACGTCGGCCACAGTGGGCCAAATTGTGGAGGGTTTTCCGGAAAAGCTGATACCGGTGATGCCCGGCGCTACCGTGATCTCCAGCAGTTTCGACAAGACCTCCCAGCCCTCCACGGTGGCACTGGTGGCCAGCCTCAAAGCCCCCGCAGCCGCCGTCGTGGACTTCTACACAAAGCACCTCAAGGGGCTGGGATTCAAAGCCGTACCGGGCGACGCGGTCGGGGCCGTGGCGTCCAAGGATTTTGTCCGGAACGACAACGAGACAGTCAACGTCGCGATAGTCGAAGCGGCCGGCGTTTCCACCTTCACCATCGGCGCCAACGTGGCAGTTGAGTCAGCCAAGTGACGGTTTCGGAGCAGCTGAGGCTTGAACAGGCCGCCTTCGTAGCCGCTGTTGCCGGTGAACTCACCGACTTCCTCACCACGCGGCAAGCCCTGGTGGCAGCAATTTCCCCTGACATCGAACCCCTGATGGGCTCGATCTCCAATCTGGTGACCGGCGGCAAGAGGCTCCGGGCCCTCATGTGCTACTGGGGGTGGCGGGGCGCCGGCGGTGACCCTGACGCCGGGCAGATCGTCACGGCAGGATCGGCGCTGGAATTGTTCCAGGCCGCCGCCCTTATCCACGACGACATCATCGACCGTTCAGACACCCGGCGGGGTGGGCCAAGTGTCCACCGCCGCTTCAGTCAACTGCACGACGCGCAGGGCTGGGCACTGGACAGCGAACGGTTTGGACATGCGGCCGCCATCCTGACCGGCGACATGTGCCTGTCCTTCAGCGAAGAGGCGTTCACCGAGATCGGCGGGCAGGCGGCATCAGGAAGCCGGGCGCGGCTGATCTTCAATCTCATGCGCACCGAAGTGATGGCCGGGCAGTACCTGGACATCCTGGAGGAAGTAGCCGGCCCTGTCCGGGACCGCGCAGGAGCGGTGACCCGCGCCCAGTCGATCATCAGGTTTAAGTCCGCGAAGTATTCCACCGAGCACCCCTTGGCACTTGGCGGTGCACTCGCCGGGGCCTCTGATGAACTCCTCCGGGGATACTCGGCCTTTGCCTTGCCCCTGGGCGAGGCGTTTCAACTGCGCGACGACGTCCTCGGAGTCTTTGGCGACCCCGTCACCACCGGCAAACCGGCCGGGGACGATCTCCGCGAAGGCAAGAGGACTGTCCTTATTGCATTGGCACTCGAACAGTCATCGGCCGAAGAATCAGCGTTCATTGACGCCAAGCTCGGCAGCCCGGACCTGGGTGACGGAGACGTGGCCGAGATCCGCCGGATCATTGAAGAGTCCGGGGCGCTTCAGGCAACCGAACTGCTGATCGGCGAATTCGGCACGGCCGCCTACGACGCCTTGGAACTGTTGCCGCTCGACGAATTGCCAAAAACCGCGCTGCGGCGGCTGGCTGAAGCGACTGTCAGCCGAGCCGCCTAAGTTCAGCCCTACCAGGCCAGGGTCTGAGCCCTGCGCCTGATTTCGGTTTTGCGGCCTTCCCGCAACGCATCAATCGGCCTGCCGCGGAGCGAGTCGTCGGCGGTGAACAGCCAGACGATCAGGTCCTCGTCGGAGTAGCCAGCGTCAGCCAGGACCACGATGGTGCCCCGCAGGCTGTCGACAACCTGGCCGTCCTGGATGAAAGCCGCCGGAACGGACCGTATGCGCCGCTCGCCGACCCGCAGCGCCGCCAGGGCGCGTTCATCAATAAGGCTGTGCACTTTCGTAATCGAAACGTCCAACAACTGCGCGACATCAGGCAGGGGCAGCCACTCGCCCACAAGGCTTTCTACGTTACTCACGGATCAAGGTTGCCACGGCCGGAGCCCTGCCGCCTAGTCCGCTTTCACAGGCGCCCCTCAAAAGAGGTGACACACCATAAATCCGTCGCTGCCGGAAAATGCCAAGTTCTTGTGCTAGGGCCAAATTCATGAGAGATTCACATAGATCTCATTTGTAACAGTAATAACTCAAGCCACACTAGTATCAATAGTCACAATGCATTACACCGTCCCCGGCAGTTATAGAAGAGGATTCCATTCATGACGATGTCCCGCTTGCCAAAGCAGACCCCTCGCCCGAGTCTGCCCATGATTGCTGTCACCACGGCGGCACTTCCTGCGGTTGTCTTGTCATCCTTGGCCCTCGCCCAACCCGCCGCTGCACAGGCACCCACCCGCCCTCTCCCCGCGACACTTGCCGCCGCCATGAAGGCCCAGGCGGCCGAAGGCGCATCAGCCCTTATCCCGGCGGCCTTGGTTTCGACAACGATTCCGGCAGCTTTCCAGCCCGCACAGCGTTCAGTCCCAGCCGCATACACGATCGCCCGGGGCGATACCATCAGCGCCATTGCCCGGAAGTTTGGACTCAGCACGAGCGGAGTCCTCAAGCTCAATAACCTTCGGACGAACACGATCATTTACCCCGGCCAGAGGATCAAGCTGTCCGGTTCGGCTTCGTCCCCTGCGGCGGCTCCGGCCAGGGCAGCCGCGGCCCCGGCTGCGCTGGCCAATTCCGGAGGGACCTACACGGTGAAGCCCGGCGATACACTCGGCGCGATCGCGGCCCGGCACAATGCCAGACTGACGGACATCTTCAGCTGGAACGGCCTGAACGCGCGCTCCGTCATCTACCCGGGCCAAAAGGTAAAGGTCGGCGCCAGCAGGACAACGGCCCCGAAGCCTGCGTCCGCTGCGGCTGCCCCTGCTCCGAGCGGCTCATACACAATTAAGGCCGGCGATACCCTGTCCGGCATCGCTTCCAGGCACGGAGTCAAACTCTCGAAAGTCCTGGCCGCCAACCGGCTGAGCGTCACCAGCGTCATCTACCCGGGCAACAAGCTGGTCATTCCCGGCGCTTCGGTCCAGCCAGCCTCTTCCACTCCGGCTGCCAACGTGACACCGCTTGTGCCGAGCTCATTCCTTGGTTTCACCTACCCCAAAGCCGTAGTCAGCTCCGCCAACCAGAACAAGGCATTGCTGAACGCCTCCCCCGTACCGTCCCGCGACCAGATGCGCACCATTGTGGCCGACACAGCACGTGCCATGGGAGTAAAGCCGTCCCTGGCCCTCGCCTTCGCATACCAGGAATCAGGCTTTGACCAGCGCGCTGTCTCGCCCGCCAACGCCATCGGAACCATGCAGGTCATTCCGACCTCCGGCGAGTGGGCCTCGGACCTCGTAGGGCGGAAGCTGAACCTGCTGGATCCCTACGACAACGTCACCGCCGGCGTGGCCATCATCAAGCGGCTCATTGACACCAGCAAGAACCTGGACTCGGCCATCGCCGGGTACTACCAGGGCCAGTACTCCGTCAGTAAGTACGGCATGTACGACGACACCAAGGTGTACGTTGCAGCCATCAAGGCGCACCAGAAAAACTTTGGCTGACCTGCCAGCACGCGACGCCCCAGGAGCGTGCTGAAACCGACACCAAAAATAACGATCAGGGTCCGGACCGCAAATCGGTTCGGACCCTTTTCATTGCGGGATTAGGATCGTAAGGTGCAGGAACACGTGTCTGACCGTCTCGTTGGAACGCTGGTGGATAACCGCTACGCGGTCCGCTCCAAACTCGCGCGCGGCGGCATGTCCACCGTTTATCTGGCAACGGATCTGCGCCTGGAGCGGGATGTAGCCCTCAAAGTCCTCCATCCCCATCTGGCAACTGACGAGACCTTCCTGGGCAAGCTGGGCCAAGAGGCGAAAGCCGCCGCGAAACTTTCCCATCCGCACGTTGTGGGCGTTCTGGACCAGGGCAACGATGGCGGGACGGCCTACCTGGTGATGGAGTTCATCAAGGGCCATACCCTCCGTGACGTCATCAGGTCCAAGGGTGCGCTGCCTCCCCGCCTGGCGCTGGCCCTGATTGATCCTGTAGTGGAGGGCCTCGGCGAGGCCCATGCCGCCGGACTGATCCATCGTGACGTCAAACCGGAAAACGTGCTGATCGCCGACGATGGCCGCATCAAGATTGGCGACTTTGGCCTGGCCCGCGCCGTCACCACGTCCACCAGCACGGGAACACTGATCGGCACCGTGGGCTACCTCTCCCCCGAGCTTGTGCTGGGAAAGCCCGCTGACGCCCGCAGCGACATTTACTCGGTGGGGATCATGCTGTACGAGATGCTGACCGGCCAGCAGCCGTACGACGGCGAGGTCCCCATCCAGGTCGCCTACAAGCACGCCCACGAAACAGTGGGTCCGCCGTCGGCCCTGGTGCCTGGGCTTGCCGCCGAGATGGATGAACTCGTCCAATGGTGCACCGCCAGCGATCCCGAAAACCGGCCCGTGGACGGCCATGCCCTGCTGCAGGAACTCCGCCATATCCGCACTAACCTCACGAATGCCGAGCTGGACCTCCGGCCTCCGGCTGCGGTCCCCGCCGGGCAGCAGAATGCCACCGAGATCATCGCACGGACGAACAATCCCACCGCCGCGTTGTCGGCCTTCCCCCGGCCGCAGCCCCCGCAACCGTCGCGCGAGCCGCACTCCCCTTACGCGCCGCATGCCCTGTATCCGCCGGATGACCCTCCGGACACGCAGTACATTCCGTACGCGCAGGATAACCGGAACCAACCCGCCCCACTCAGCAAGCGTGCGCAGCGCAAACATGACCGGGATGACGAGAAGGCACGGTCGCGGGCGGCAGCGACCCCGGTCAGGAGCCTGCGCGAAGGCAACCCGCGGCGTCGCGGAGTGCTGTGGGCCGTGGTCCTCATCATCATCGCTTTGCTTGCCACCGGGGCCGGCTGGTTCTTCGGCATGGGACCGGGTTCAGCAGCCACCATTCCGGTGGTCGCCAACAAGTCGGTGGCGCAGGCGCAACAGTTGCTGAGCGACGCGGGCTTTCAGTCACGGACCAACGACGTGTTCGACGACGACGTCCCCTCGGGACTGGTGGTGGGTTCAGAACCGGCGGCCGGGACTGAGATCAGGAAGTTCCAGCCAGTGGCACTGTTTGTCTCCAAAGGTCCCCAGCTGTTCGAACTGCCCACCCTGACGGGCGGAACGCTGGAGGAAGCCAAGAATGCCCTGAACCAGGCTGAAATGGCCTTGGGTAAAGTCACGGAACAATTCGATGACGCAGTTGCCGCCGGCGTTGTCCTCGCCCAGGATCCGGCCTCCGGCACTCCCACCCGGCACGGAACCCCCGTGAATCTGCTGGTCTCCAAAGGCCCGCAGCCGATTCCCGTGCCGTCCGTTGTGGGCATGGAGGAGGACGACGCCGTTGACGCCATCGAGGCGGCCGGCCTAAAGGCTGACGTCCTCAAGGACGAGGTCAACGATCCCAAGGT
This sequence comes from Pseudarthrobacter sulfonivorans, assembly GCF_031454915.1. GTDB lineage: Bacteria > Actinomycetota > Actinomycetes > Actinomycetales > Micrococcaceae > Arthrobacter > Arthrobacter sulfonivorans_C. The sequence goes on from NZ_JAVDRS010000010.1 coordinate 163,016, forward strand.
GCCCAGGGGTTCGGTAGCCGCGCAGTCGCCGGCCACCGGAAACCTGACGAAGGGTGGAACCGTGACGCTGACCATCTCCGACGGGCCCAAACTGGTCAACGTGCCCAGCTTCATCGGCAAGCAGGCCGCGGAAGCCCGCAAGGGACTGGAAGCCCTAGGGTTCAAGGTTGAAGTCAACAACGTCCTGGGCGGCTTCTTCGGCACGGTCCGGGATCAGGACCCTGTGGACGAGGAAGTCCCGGAAGGATCCGTCATCACCATCACGGTGGTGTAACCGGCGGCCTGCCGGCTACACCACCGCGGTGGTCAGGTGATCAGTGCTTGGCCAGTGCGCCGGCTACAAGGAACGCCATCTCAAGGGACTGCATGTGGTTCAGGCGCGGGTCGCAGACCGACTCGTACTTGTCCAGGAAAGCTTCCTGGTCCACGGGATCGGCACCGCCGAGGCATTCAGCGACGTCGTCACCGGTCATCTCCACATGCAGGCCGCCGGGGACGGTGCCCAAGGCGTGGTGCACTTCGAAGAACCCGCGCACTTCGTCAATGACGTCGTCGAAATTGCGCGTCTTGTAGCCGTTGGGCGACGTGACGGTGTTGCCGTGCATGGGATCCGTGACCCAGAGGACCTGGGCGCCGGAAGCGGTGACCTTCTCGACGACGGCGGGGAGCTTCTCGCGGATGTTTCCCGCACCCATGCGCGTGATGAATGTCAGGCGGCCGGGTTCGCGTTCCGGGTCCAGTTTGTCGATGAGGCGCAGTGCGTCGTCACCGGTCGTGGACGGGCCGAGCTTCACGCCGATCGGGTTGCGGACCCGGGAGAGGAAATCGATGTGGGCGTGGTCAAGCTCGCGGGTACGCTCCCCGATCCACAGGAAGTGCGCGGAGGTGTCGTAGGGGAAGCCCGTGCGGGAGTCGATGCGCGTCAGTGCCCGCTCGTAATCCAGCAGCAGGGCTTCGTGGCTCGCGAAGAATTCAACACGCTTGAGCGCTTCGAAGTCGGCGCCGCAGGAGGCCATGAACTTGATGGCGCGGTCAATGTCACGAGCCAGCGACTCGTAGCGCGCGTGGGCAGGATTTTCCGTGAAGCCCTTGTTCCACTGGTGCACCGAGCGCAGGTCCGCGAACCCGCCCTGAGTGAAGGCCCTGATGAGGTTCAGGGTGGAGGCTGAGGTGTGGTACGCCCTGAGCATCCGGCCAGCGTCGTGGCCACGGGATTCAGGGGTGAACTCGTACCCGTTGACGATGTCGCCACGGTACGCCGGAAGGGTCACGCCGTTGCGGGTTTCGTCATTGGACGAGCGGGGCTTGGCGAACTGGCCCGCCATCCGGCCCATCTTGATAACGGGCATCGCGGCACCGTAGGTGAGCACCACGGCCATCTGGAGGATGGTCTTGACGCGGGCACTGATCTTGTCCGCGGTGGCGGCTTCGAACGTCTCGGCACAGTCGCCGCCCTGGAGCAGGAACGCCTTGCCCTGGGCCGCAGCTGCCAACCGCTCACGCAGGACGTCTACTTCGCCGGCAAAGACGAGCGGCGGGAGCACAGAGAGTTCGCGGACCGAGGCGTCGAAAACGTCCTTGTCCTGCCAGCTCGGCTGCTGGGAAACAGGAAGATCCCGCCAGTCATCAAGGCCAGGATAATTGGCTGCTCCGCTCTGGGCGGTGCTGGACGGCGAAAAGGCAGGTTTTGCAGATAGCTCAGTCACTATCTAAGACTAATGCGCGTTGGAGGCTTCGGGACACCTGACCGTCACGCGTCCGGAGAGCCGCGTCACAGTCAGCCTGCGGCCGGGTCCTTGCGGTCAGTTTCGGTGGTTCCGGCACCGGCGAGCCGGAGTTTTACCACGGCGGCGTATTCGTCCACATACTCCTGGCCGGAGAGGCGCATGAGTTCGAACATGATTTCGTCAGTGACTTTCCGCTGCACTGCCCGGTCCTCGGCCTGGTCAGCGTACTGGCTGAAGTCCAGCGGAGCACCAAAAATCATGCCGATCCGGCGGATATTCGGCAGCCGTTTGCCGATGGGCTGAACTTTGTCGGTACCGATCATCGCCACCGGAATCACCGGGACCCCGGCCTGCAGCGCCAGCTTGGCCACGCCCACTTTGCCGCGGTAGAGACGGGCGTCCGGGCTGCGGGTCCCTTCCGGGTAGATCCCCAGCAGGCCGCCGCTGGTCAGGACATCCATTCCGGCATTCAGTGAAACCGCCGACGCCGCCCCGCCGGACCTGTCCATGGGCAATTGGTTGGTGAGCCTGAAGAACATGGCCGTCAGCCGGCCTTTGACACCGGTGCCTGTGAAGTACTCGGACTTGGCAAGGAAAACGACCGGCCTGGGAACCATCAGCGGCATGAAGATTGAATCGGAGAACGACAGGTGGTTCGAGGCGATGATGGCCGCGCCCTCCGCCGGAATGTTGTCCAGGCCCTTGACCCAGGGGCGGAAAAGCAGCCGCAGCACCGGCCCGAGGAAGATCCTTTTCATGACCCAATAGAACACGTCTCGAACCCCTCCGGAAGCCTGCCGGCTGGCCCTTTGTTGGGTCAGGCCAGCAATTCAATGCAACCCTACTCTAGTGAGATTTGTCCCGAACAGTGACACGATGGTGTCATGACAGAAAGCAGCACTCCGCCCCGGCCTGCCGCTTTCAGCTACCCCGGCCACGGTCCCAACGCCAGGACCGGGATTGCCATCTGCCACGGCTTTACCGGCAGCCCCCTCAGCGTCCTGCCCTGGGCAGAAGACCTCGCCGCCCGAGGATTTGCCGTATCCGTGCCCCTCCTTCCCGGCCATGGGACGGACTGGCGGCAGCTCGCACGTTCGAACTGGCGCGAGTGGTACGGCACCTTCGAAGCGGCGTACCAGGACCTTGACGCCCGCACAGACCGCTGTTTTGTAGCCGGGCTGTCGATGGGTGGTGCCATCGCGCTGCTGACGGCCGCCCGGCATCCGGTGGCAGGGGTTTCCGTGGTGAACCCCGGGCTTAGCTTCTACGACCGCCGTGTCCGCGTCATTGGCGTACTGAAGTATTTCCAGCGCACCACGCTGCCCATCCAGGAGGAACAGCCGACGGCGGCGGTCACCGAAGACGGCGACTACTCACGGACGCCGCTGGCAGCGGTGCATGAGCTTAAGAAGCTGTTCGGCGCAGCCGTCCGCGGGCTGCACAAGATAGAGGCCCCGGTGCAGGTCTTCAAGTCGCGCGCCGATGCCGTGGTGCCGCCCACCTCGCTTTCGGCCCTCCGGCACCGGCTGGGTCCGCGGCTGGTGGAGGTGGTGGATCTTCACAACAGCGGCCATGTGGCCACCCTGGATGTTGACGCGCCGGAAATTTTCGCCCGTTCCAGTCAGTTCTTCCTCGATCACTCAGCCCGTTTGGCAAGTCCAACCAGCACGGCAAACGCCCCGCATCGCACCTCGGAGATTTTATGACCGGCCTTCCGGACCACAGCCCTTTCAGCAGCACCGCCACCGGTAACGGCACCCGGATCGGGGTGGTCCTCTCCCACGGGTTCACGGGCAGCCCCCACGGGCTGCGCGCCTGGGCACAGTCGCTCGCGGACGAAGGTTTCGCCGTACGGATGCCGCTGCTTCCGGGCCACGGCACCAGTTGGCAGGAGCTCGCCCGGACGCGCTGGACGCAGTGGCATGGAGCGCTGGACGACGCTTTCCTGGAGCTCGATGCCCAGTGTGACCATGTCTTCGCCGCGGGATTGAGCATGGGCGGCGCACTGGCACTGAGGATCGCGGCAACCAGGCCAGTCAGTGGCGTGATCCTGGTGAACCCCGGATTGGTCATCGATGATCCCCGCGCACCGCTGGCCGGCATCCTCAAACTTGTCCTCAAGAGCACCCCAGCCATAGCCAACGACATCCTCAAACCGGGCATGGATGAAGGCGCCTATCCGCGGACTCCTGTAGCGGCTGCCCACGAATTGAACAAGATGTTCAAGGACACCATCAGGCTGCTCCCCCGCGTCACGGCACCGGTCCGCGTTTTCCGATCGACGGTGGACCATGTGGTCTCAGACTCCAGCATCATGGCTCTGCGCCGTGGCCTGACCCATGCCCCGTTGACCCTGTCATCCCTCGAGAACAGCTACCACGTGGCCACACTGGATCACGACGCCGAGGAAATCTTCCGCGGATCCGCGGACTTCATCCGGACGGTGCTGGCGGACACGGCAGCAGCCCACCTTCAGGAGGGCCGCCCATGACCAGGCCCGACTCCGGCTCGCCGGACCAGAGCGCAAACCAGGACGATGCGGTCTGGCTCGACCTTGTGGCCCGGCTGGAGGGGAAGTCCCCCGACGGGAGCAGCACCGAGGACGGCGACCCTGCTCCCGCCGCCCCTGACAGTCCCGATAGTTCCGGCAATCCCGCCAAAGACGGAGCAGGCCCTGACACCACGGGCCCGGACGCGACCACGGACGCACCCGCCGACACGCCCGGACGGTCCGCGACTTTCCGCGACTTTGACCCCCTGGGCCTGGCTGGCCGGGCCCCCATGGAGTTGTCTGCGGCCGACCGGCTGGCGGCCGCCCCCGGACCGCCCGGTGGCGGCCCGTCCCGCTCCGGTGACGATGCCGGCGCCGGGCACTACCCCCGGGACGGCGGGAGCGCCGGGCCGCGCGACTATGACGTGCAGGACGACGGCGGCGACTTCGTTCCGGAAGAACCGCCAAGCCTGTCCGGAACTGATCCGCTGACCATGCTCGCCTGGCTTGGCGCAGTGGGTGCGCCGTTGGCTCTGCTCCTGTCCGTCATGTTCTGGCGGTCAGCGCCGCTGTTGGCGATATTGGGCATGGTGACAGCGTTCATCCTGGCGGTGGTCTACCTGATCATGAAGCTGCCCCAGGAAAAAGACGAGAACGACGACGGCGCCCGCGTCTGAGCTGCCTGCCCTCACCCCAGTGACGGGCAACTGGCAGCTTCCACATTGACGCGAGCGTTTAGCTGCGCACGCGGCTGCTCACCCGGGACAAATCCGCGGCTCCGATGAGCCCTGCGTTGGGTCCGAGCGCTGCCAGCTCGATGCCGGCCGCCGGGCGGAAGCCACGGCCCGTCAGGTTCCTGGCGAACGCCTTGCGGGCCGGCTCCACCAGCAGGTCTCCCGCAGAACAGAGTCCGCCGCCAATCACAAAGAGCCCCGGGTCCAGCGAGGCTGCCAGGTTCGCCAACCCAAGGCCCAGCCACTCGCCCACTTCGTCCAGGAGTTCGCGGCACGCCGCGTCGCCGGCCAGGGCCAGCTCAGTGACTATCGCCCCGGTGATCAGGTCCGTGCTGCCGCCAACGGACGCCAGCAGCTCCTGGGCCACCGGCGAATTGGCCGCCGCCAGGATCCTCGCCTCGCGCCCCAATGCATTGCCGGAGGCGTACTGCTCCCAGCAGCCCCGGTTGCCGCACTCACAGCGGTGTCCGCCCGGCATGATGATCTGGTGGCCAAATTCGCCGGCGACGCCAAACCGGCCGCGCTCCACGCGGCCATCCATCACCATCGCACCGCCGATGCCGGTGCCGAGGGTGATGCACACCATCCTGTCCTCACCTTGCCCCGCACCATAGCGCCATTCCGCCCAGGCTGCGGCGTCGGCGTCGTTCGTCAGCAGGATGGGCCGGCGCAGGAGGCGCTGCAGGTTGGCCCGCAAAGGCTCATTGCGCCACGCGAGGTGCGGACTGAAAAGCACCGTTCCGCCGTCCAGGTCCATCCACCCGGCCGCCCCGATGCCCACTGACCGGATCCGGTAGCTGGCGCCAAGCTCGTCAACGAGTTCTACGATGACCTGCTCCACGGCCCGCGGGTCACTGCCGGGAGTGGACCGGCGCGATTCACTGAGGATCCTGCCGTCAGCGTCCACTACACCGGCCGCCACCTTCGTGCCGCCGATGTCGATCCCGATCGCGAGGCCCTTGCGTCCAAGCCGCAGATGCTCGCGGAACCGTTGTCCCCGCCACGGCTGCGTCCGCGCAGGCCGGGGCCGCCGCCGCCACGGCACTGGACGCGTGGGCGGGCCGGCCTGCTCGCCGGGGGACGTTGCATACATAGTGCCCCATTCTAGGCGCGCTCCGGCCACGGTTCCGGAAGCCTGGCCCGGTGCGTTTCGGACACCCGTTGACTCCAATGTTACTGGCCAGTAGGTTTAATGCAGCACGGCCACGTGGCAGGCGTATTAGTCTTTAGGCATACCCTGTGCGGGTCTATGGATATCAAAGGAGCTATAGTGCGCGAATTCAGTGTTCCGCCGCTGGTTGTTGTCCCACCGGAAACCAACATCACCGATCTTGTGCTGCGGCAGGCCGCCAAGCCCAGCAACCCGGCGCTGTTCTCGCGGCTGAATTCCGCTGGCGCCTGGCAGGACGTCTCCGCGAAGGACTTCCTGGCCGACGTCTCCGCGCTTGCCAAGGGCCTGATCGCAAGCGGCGTGGGTGCAGGCGACCGGGTTGGCATTATGTCGCGCACGCGCTACGAATGGGCGCTCATTGACTTCGCCATCTGGTTTGCCGGCGCTGTTTCGGTGCCCATCTACGAGACCTCCTCCCCGTCGCAGGTTGCCTGGAACCTGGGCGACTCGGGCGCCGTCGCCGCCTTCGGCGAAGCCGCCCACCACGAGGACATCATCCGGCAGGCGGCCACCTCCGAGGGACTTACCGCCCTGCAGCACGTCTGGCAGCTCGAAGGCGCCGGGCTGGACGCGGTCCGCGAAGCCGGGCGGGACGTCAGCGACGCCGACCTTGAGGCCCGCCGCAGTGCCGCCAACCTGGACGACATCGCCACCATCATCTACACGTCAGGAACCACGGGCCGGCCCAAGGGCTGCGAGCTGACCCACGGGAACTTCGTTGAGCTCTCCGACAACGCCCTGGCCATCATCGGCGAGATTGTGCACGAGAACGCCAAGACCATCATGTTCCTGCCGCTGGCGCACGTGTTCGCGCGCTTCATCTCCGTTCTGGCCATGGCCGCCGGAACCACCGTGGCGCATACCCCGGACATCAAGAACCTGCTTGCCGACCTGCAGAGCTACGAGCCCACGTTTATCCTGGCTGTTCCGCGGGTCTTCGAGAAGGTCTACAACTCGGCGCTGACAAAGGCCGAGGACGGCGGCAAGGGCCCCATCTTCCACCGGGCCGCGGATACCGCTATCGCCTTCTCCAAGGCCAGGCAGGCAGGGCACGTTGGCCTCGGCCTGAAGCTCCGCCATGCACTGTTCGACAAGCTGGTCTATGGCAAGCTACGTGCCGCCATGGGCGGGCATGTTGCCCACGCCGTGTCCGGCGGCGGGCCACTGGGAGAGCGACTGGGCCACTTCTTCCAGGGCATCGGCCTGCAAGTGCTCGAGGGCTACGGCCTGACCGAGACTACCGCCCCAATCTCCGTCAACACGCCCTCGCTGATCAAGATCGGCTCCGTGGGGAAGCCCCTGCCTGGCAACTCGGTGAAGATTGCCGAGGACGGCGAGATCCTGGCCAAGGGCGTCTGCGTCATGCGCGGCTACTACCAGCGCGATGACCTGATGGCGGATACGTTTGCCGATGACTGGTTCCGCACCGGCGACATCGGACGGCTCGATGACGACGGCTTCCTGTGGATCACCGGCCGCAAGAAGGAAATCATTGTCACGGCCGGCGGCAAGAACGTGATCCCCGCCCTCCTGGAAGACCAGATCCGGGCGGATGCGCTGGTTTCCCAGGTCCTGGTGGTGGGCGACAACCGGCCGTTCATCGGCGCACTGGTGACCCTGGACCAGGAAGCCCTGCCGGGCTGGCTCCAGCGCCACGGCCTGCCGAACACCACCACGCTGGATGAGGCGGTGGAGAATCCCGTGGTCAAGGCAGCCGTGCAGGACCTCATCACGCAGGCCAACGCCTCGGTGTCGCAGGCGGAGGCCATCAAGTCATTCCGGATCGTCGCTTCGGACTTCACGGAGGCGTCCGGCCACCTGACGCCGTCCATGAAGGTGAAGCGGGCCCAGGTGATGAAGGACTTCGAGACAGTCATCGAGGAAATGTACGGCGCGCCGCGCAGCTAGCGGATATCCGTCCCAAGCAAACAACAACGCGGGGTCACTTACCGCCCATGGGAGAGTCCCCATTGGGCGGGAAGTGACCCCGCGTTGCTTTAAGTGGCTACTCGACGACGAGGAGTAGGTCCCCGCCCTGGACCTGCTCCACTGCTGAAATGGCGAGGCGTGAGACTGTGCCTGCCACCGGCGTCGTGATGGACGCTTCCATCTTCATCGCTTCGATGGTGGCCACGGTGTCTCCCGCATTGACCGTATCGCCGGCCTTGACCGTCACAGTGACAGCGCCGGCGAACGGCGCGGCGACGTGGCCCTGCTGGGCCGGATCCGCCTTCTCGGCAGCCTTGACGTTGCTCACCACGGAACGGTCACGGACAACGACGGGGCGGGACTGTCCGTTCAGCGTGCACATCACCGTGCGCATGCCCTTTTCGTCGGGCTCGGACACGGCCTCCAGCGAGGCAATCAGCCGGACGCCCTTTTCGAGCTGGATCTCGTGCTCGGCGCCACGCTGAAGACCATAGAGGTAGTCGCGGGTGTCGAGTACGGAGATGTTGCCGTAGGTCTCCACGCTCTTGAGGTAATCCTTGGTGGGACCCTCGAAGAGAAGCCGGTTGAGGGTACCCTGCCGGGTCTTGGAATCGCTCTTGAGCGCGGCGCTGTCCTCGGGGCTGAGGTCAACGTCGCGGACCTTGATGCTGCGGCCCTGGAGTGCCTTTGTGCGGAACGGCTCCGGCCAGCCTCCGGGCGGGTCGCCGAGTTCGCCGGACAGGAACCCGATGACGGAGTCGGGGATGTCGTAGTTCTGCGGGTTCTCGTTGAAGTCCGCGGGATCAGCGTTGAGTCCCACCAGGTGCAGGGCGAGGTCGCCCACTACCTTCGAGGACGGCGTGACCTTCACCAGGCGGCCCAGGATACGGTCCGCGGCGGTGTACATGTCCTCGATCGCCTCGAAGCGCTCCCCCAGTCCCAGCGCCATGGCCTGCTGGCGCAGGTTGGAGAGCTGGCCGCCAGGGATTTCGTGCTTGTAGACCCGGCCTGTGGGGCCCGGCAGTCCTGATTCGAACGGCGCGTAGACGCGGCGCACGGCCTCCCAGTACGGCTCCAGTGAGCTGACTGCGTCCAGGTTCAGGCCGGTGTCCCGCGGAGTGTGGGCAAGCGCCGCCACAAGGGCGGAGGCTGAGACCTGGCTGGTGGTGCCGGCCAGCGATGCGGATGCAACGTCCACGGCGTCGACGCCGGCGTCAACTGCCGCGAGCAGGGTGGCCAGCTGGCCGCCGGCGGTGTCGTGGGTGTGGAGGTGGACCGGGAGGTCGAAGCGTTCACGGAGGGCGGCAACCAGCTTGGCGGCCGCCGCCGGGCGGAGCAGCCCGGCCATGTCCTTGATGGCCAGGATGTGGGCGCCGGCGTCGACAATCCGCTGGGCCAGTTCCAGGTAGTAGTCCAGCGTGTAGAGCTTCTCATCGGGGTTCAGCATGTCCCCGGTGTAGCAGAGGGCTACTTCCGCCACTGCCGTGCCGGTGGCACGGACGGCGCGGATGGCGGGGGCCATCTGGTTCACGTCGTTCAGGGCATCGAAGATGCGGAAGATGTCGATGCCGGTGGCCGCAGCCTCGTTGACGAAAGCCTCGGTCACCTCTTCCGGGTACGGCGTGTAGCCAACGGTGTTCCGGCCGCGCAGCAGCATCTGCAGGCAGACGTTAGGCAGCGCCTTCCGCAAGGCAGCAAGGCGGTCCCACGGATCCTCGCCGAGGAAACGCAGGGCCACGTCATAGGTGGCGCCGCCCCAGGCTTCGACGGACAGGAGTTCCGGCAACAGCGCGGTAACGGCTGGACCGGCCGCCACGAGGTCGCGGGTGCGGACCCGGGTGGCAAGGAGCGACTGGTGGGCGTCGCGGAAAGTGGTGTCGGTGACAGCAACAGCCGTCTGTTCGCGCAGGGCCTTCGCGAAGCCTTCCGGGCCGAGCTCCTGGAGGCGCTGGCGGGAGCCGGGAAGTGGCGTCTGATCGCCCACGGCAGGCAGCTTGGCCGCCGGATCCGACTGCACCTTAAGCTCGCCGTTGGGCTTGTTGACCGTCACTTCGGCCAGCCATGTGAGGAGCTTGGTGCCTCGGTCAGCAGAAACCCGGGCCTTCAGGAGCTGCGGACGCTCATCGATGAAGTTCGTGGCCACATTGCCGGCAATAAAGTCGGCATCGTCCAGCACGGCCTGCAGGAAGGAAATGTTGGTGGACACGCCGCGGATGCGGAATTCCGCGAGGGCGCGGCGTGCACGGGCTACGGCAGCCGGGTAGTCACGCCCGCGGCAGCTCAGCTTCACCAGCATGGAGTCGAAGTGCGGGCTGATTTCGGCACCCGAGTACACGGTGCCGCCGTCGAGCCGTACACCGGCGCCGCCGGCGGAACGGTAGCCGGTGATCTTTCCGACGTCGGGACGGAACCCGTTGGCAGGATCCTCGGTGGTGATGCGGCACTGCAGCGCAGCGCCCTTGAGCTGGACCGTCTCCTGGGAGAGGCCAAGGTCCGCGAGGGTTTCGCCGGAGGCGATCCGGAGTTGTGCCTGCACCAGGTCAACGTCGGTCACTTCCTCGGTGACGGTGTGCTCCACCTGGATGCGCGGGTTCATCTCGATGAAAACGTGCTGGCCGGCGCGTTCGCCGACGGTGTCCACCAGGAACTCGACCGTTCCGGCGTTGACGTAGTTCAGGGCCTTGGCGAACTTCACGGCGTCGCGGTAGAGGGCCTGGCGGATTCCTTCATCCAGGTTGGGCGCCGGCGCGATTTCGATGACCTTCTGGTGGCGGCGCTGGATGGAGCAGTCACGCTCGAACAGGTGAATGACGTTACCCTCGGCGTCCGCCAGGATCTGCACCTCGATGTGACGCGGGCGAAGGACTGCCTGCTCCAGGAACATGGTGGGGTCACCAAAGGCCGCATCGGCCTCGCGCATCGCCGCCTGCAGCGCCTCAGGAAGGGCCTCACGGGTGTCGACGCGGCGCATGCCACGTCCGCCACCGCCGGCGACGGCCTTGGCAAAGATGGGGAAGCCGATCTCGTCAGCGGCAGCGATGAGCTCATCCAGGTCCTTGGACGGCTCGCTCGACTTCAGGACAGGGACGCCTGCATCACGTGCAGCCTTGAGCGCTGCCACCTTGTTTCCGGCCAGCTCAAGCACTTCAGCCGGCGGGCCCACAAAGGTGATGCCCGCTTCCTGGGCGGCGCGGGCAAGGTCCGGGTTTTCGGAGAGGAACCCGTAGCCTGGGTAGATGGCGTCCGCACCGGATTCCTTGGCGACGCGCACCACCTCTGCAACGTCAAGGTAGGCCCGCACGGGGTGCCCCTCTTCGCCGATCAGATACGCCTCATCAGCCTTCTGGCGGTGGATCGAGTTTCGGTCCTCGTTGGGAAAGACAGCAACGGTCTTGGCGCCCAGCTCGTAGCTGGCGCGGAAGGCCCGGATCGCGATTTCGCCGCGGTTGGCCACCAGAATTTTGGAAAACATACTTCTCCTGCATCATTGCGGGTGTATCGATAGGTGGTCACAGTGTCTAAGACCTGTGCACACAAATACAAATTATTGTGTCCACAGTCACAGAAACCCCTGTCATGTCCCGCATGCCCCGACAGAGGCTGGCACAATCGGCCCGCTGACCGGACCGCGATGCCATGCCGCGCACCCATAAAGCAGTATTCACCGGCATAGCCACATATGATGAGTAAGGCGGCAGGAGCCGCCCGGCTTCGGCACTGCCGGAGCAAACATTACCCCCAACACGGCAGCCGGCGTTAGGTATTGGTCTCACAAGTGCAAGTAGTCAGCATCAGCAGCCTCAAGGGCGGAGTCGGCAAGACTTCCGTCACCACAGGATTGGCGTCTGCGGCGCTTGCCGCGGGCATCCCCACACTGGTGGTGGACCTTGACCCCCATGCAGACGCAACCACCGCCCTCGGAGTCCAGCCAGGGGACCAGTTGGACATCGGCCGGATGCTCAAGAGCCCCCGCCGGGCGAAGCTGGCCGAGAACGTGGCGGGCAGCTCCTGGACGGCACGGGCGCATTCGAACGGATCCGGACCAGCTGTACTGGACGTCGCGGTGGGCTCGGCCTACACCGGCATCTACGACCGCCCCGACCTTGGCCGCCGCGACCTCCGGCGACTCTCGGCCGTCCTTGCCGGTGCCAGCAACTATGAGCTGGTGCTCATCGACTGCCCGCCGTCCCTCAATGGCCTGACCCGGATGGCCTGGTCCGCGAGCGACAAAGTGGCACTCGTGGCAGAGCCGGGACTGTTTTCCGTGGCAGGCACGGAACGGACCATGCGCGCCATCCAGCTCTTCAAGCAGGAATTCGCCCCGAATCTCTCGGCCGCCGGCATCGTGGCCAACCGCGTGCGTACCGGCTCGTCCGAACACGCTTACCGGCTCGCCGAGATGGAGTCGATGTTTGGTGACCTGCTGCTGAGCCCGCGAATTCCGGAACAGGCCAACTGGCAGCAGATACAGGGTGCCGCCCATCCGGTACACCATTGGCCCGGGGAGTCAGCCAAATCCTCGGCTGCCTTGTTCGATGCCCTCCTGGCCAATCTGCTGGCCACCGGCAGCGGATTGCGCAACCGTACCCAGCGTTAGGCCACCTGAGTTCTGGTTTTCCGCCGCCACAGGACTGTCCTACGGAACTCCCCCAGGAACAGACTCCAGAGAACAGAAGAGGCCACCCCGTCTCGGGGTGGCCTCTTCTTTTGTCTGCGGGTCTGTTGTTGGCAGGAGAGCGGTTAGCTGATCTTGCGTGAGGCGCGACGTTTGCTCAGTTCGTCGTCGGGAAAGGACTGTACCGCCGCGTGTTCGCTCGGCAGGGAAGCCAGGCTGCCCTCGACTTCGCGCCAGACGCGGCCCACTGCGATGCCGAAAACACCCTGACCGCCCTGGACAAGATCGATGACCTCGTCAGCCGATGTGCATTCGTAGACGCTCGCGCCGTCGCTCATGAGCGTGATTTGTGCCAGATCCTCGACGCCGCGTTCGCGCAGGTGCTCCACTGCTGAACGGATCTGCTGAAGCGAGACCCCCGTATCCAGCAGGCGCTTGACCACTTTGAGTACCAGGATGTCGCGGAAGCCATAAAGCCGCTGGGACCCGGAACCGGCAGCACCACGGACGGCAGGTTCGACCAGCCCGGTGCGCGCCCAATAGTCCAGCTGGCGGTAGGTGATGCCCGCAGCCTTGCAGGCTGTGGGGCCGCGGTAGCCGGCGTCTTCGTCGAGGACGGGAAGGTCTTCGGTAAACAGGAGGCCCTGGGCACCGCTCGCGGGCAGGGCCACACCAGCCGTTGTGGACTGCTTCAACCCGCCTGCTTCGCCTTTGGGACTCACCTGGATCCTCCTTCTTCTAAGCTCCCGGGGACCACTGCATCAGCCAGTTCACACATGAAGTCCATGCATGTAATTTCGCGGGGGTCGTACTTTTACAGTGTGACTTGCGCGGCTGCTGTAAGCAATGGGAGCTTGATACCTTCGACGTTAGGCCCGCGGCGCCCTCAGGTCAAAGATCTAGGCCCCTTGGCGCAGGCGTGTCGGAACTTTCAGCCTCAACTTTAACCTTAGCGTGATCTCAGCCGTCGAAATCCTCGGGCTCCACGTCATCCAGGAACTCGCGGAAACGCCGCAGCTCCCGCTCCTCGTCCACGGTGGGGCCCGGCTCGGTGTCCTCGCCTTCATCGTGTTCCGTGATGCGGACACCGGCTTCATCCATCACCGAGTCAGCACACCAGATCCGGCACTTTGCCCGCAGGGCAATTGCCAGGGCGTCCGACGCGCGTGAACTGACGGTGGTGCCGTTCTCGAACTGGAGCTGGCCGTAGAAAATGTTGTCCTCGACCGCCACGATGTTCACGCTGACAACCGAATGGCCCAGGGTTTCCACAACGTCCACCAGGAGGTCGTGGGTCATGGGCCGCGGCGGCACAACCCCCTGCTGGGCCAGGGCAATGGCACTGGCCTCGGGCGTTCCGATCCAGATGGGCACGTGGCGCTCACCATGGATCTCGCGCAGGAGGACCAGCGGCTGGTTGGATGGCAGTTCGATGCGAACGCCTACGATCTCGACTTCGATCATCAGATGTCCATACGTGAGATCCGGTCCTGCACCAGGGCGCGGTGCAGAATCAAACAAAGGTCGCTTATTTCGCGGGCTGCTTCGGCAGCCCGCGCTTGGGAAGCGGAATCGCGCCGGGAGGCCAGGGGGGCGACAGCCCGCTCCACGAGCCCGAATTCACGTTCCGCCGCGGCCTGGAATGGGCGCAGATGGCGCGGCTCCAGGCCGTGGCCTTCCAGCTGCACGCAGGCCCGGGCCACCTGGAGCGCGTGTTCATCAAATTTGCCGTTGCTGTGGCTGACCAGCCCGAAGCTGAGCAACGACTGGAGCAGCGGGACACTCGCACCGGATTCAGCCCGCAGTTGCTCCTCACTGAATTTCCGTCCGCGGTTTTGGAGCTCGGCGGCCAGTTCATCAGAGACGATCCGAGGCGAAACCACGACGCCGGGCGGCAGGTTTTCCGGGCGCTCTCCCCTGTCGATCGCATCAAGGTAGTCCTTGATGACTTTCAAGGGGAGATACTGGTCCCGTTGCAGGGCAAGCACAAAGCGGAGGCGCTCAACGTCGCTCTCTGCGTACTGCCGGTAGCCGGCCGGGGTCCGGCGCGGGTTGATCAGTCCCTTTTCCTCAAGGAACCTGATTTTGGACGCACTCATGCCTGGAAAGTCGCCGCTGAGCTGGGCGAGGACTTCCCCGATGTTCAGGACTTGGGGCCCCCGGCGTTCCGGTTGTGCCATTGCCACAGGCAAGTGTCCCGGAATCAGGCGCGGCCTGCTGCGCGGGCAGGGCTCAGGTAGAAGGTAAGGCGAAACTTGCCGATCTGGACTTCGTTCCCGGATTTGAGCTCAACGCTGTCAACGCGGTCATGGTTGACGTATGTGCCGTTGAGGCTGCCGGTGTCCACCACTTCAAAGCTCCGGGCGGTGCGGCGGAACTCGACGTGGCGCCGCGAGACGGTGACGTCATCGAGGAAGATGTCGGCATCCGGGTGCCGCCCGGCGGTGGTGGTGTCCGTGTCCAGCAGGAAGCGGGCGCCGGCATTAGGTCCGCTGTGGGCTACCAGGAGCGCCGAACCGGCAGGCAGTGCCTCCACGGACAAGCGTTCCTCACTGGACAGCCTGGGCGGCGCCATGGTGGGTTCGTCGGTGACGGGGGTGAGATGGATCGAGGTGGTCTCCGAAGCCCTGGCCGCACCTTTGCCGTAGTCGCCTTCGGCATGGTCCTTTTTGTGGCCAACCATGGATTCCTCCTCTTTCGCTGCAGCTCACACGACTGCATTCAACATTTACCCTGACGGATTGCCCCGCACAGATACGGCTCGGGTCCCGATCCGGCCACTGACGTGCGAAGACGCCCGTAGGCCGGAGCGGATGAACCCGTTATGTTTAGCCTACCTGCTGTTCGTACTCGGATGCACTGAGCAAAGATTCCACGGCGTCGGCTTCGGCGAGTTTGATCTCGATCAGCCAGCCATCGCCGTATGGATCCGTGTTGATCAACGCCGAATCGGTGTCGAGGGATTCGTTGCGGGCAACCACCTCGCCGCTCACGGGAGCGTAGATGTCGCTGACGCTCTTGGTGGATTCCACCTCACCCACAACTTCGTTCGCCGTTACTTTGCTGCCAGCTTCAGGCATCTGTGCGTATACAACATCTCCGAGTGCGTCCTGGGCGAAATCTGTGATGCCCACCCGGACCACGCCGTCGGCGTTCGGTGCGGTTACCCACTCATGCTCGGCGGTGTAGGACAGGTCTTCGGGAATGTTGCTCATCAGGGGCCTTTCATCGGGTCAATCACTAATGTCAACGGGGCCTGGAAAACAAGCCGCCGCTGAAAGTATAGGCACAACTCCATAAGCGTTCGAGGATGATTCTGACATGATGGGACGCATGAGATCACCGGCACAGGAGACGCCCAGGAAAAAGGGAAATTGGGCTGCCCGGATCATCCTTGGCAGCGTGGCACTACTGGTAGTTGTTATTGCCTATTTTGCCTTGGCGGCCATCCTGCCGGTGTGGTGGGCGAACGTAATCCGCGGCCAGGTCCAGGGCAACCTCGGCGCCGGGATCCTCGTGGGGATGTTCTACGGGTTCGTTTTCACGTTTGTGCCTCTTCTGGTGGCGTGGCAGGCAACGCACAAAACCGTCAGTTGGCCGTGGACGGCTGTGATCCTGGTTGCCGCGGTGGCACTGGCGACGCCCAACCTCCTGACCGCCGGGATCATGTTCGGCAACTCGCAGGCCGCGCACAACGGCCAACGGATCCTCGGGACCGAGGCCACCTGGTTCCCGCTGTGGACGCAGATAGCGGCGATTGCCGCCGTCGTAATTTTCATAGTTGGCGCCGTCCTCGGGAAGATCTGGAGGCAGCGCGGCAATAAGGTGAAGGCGTTCAGGAAGGCCGATGCCGAACGTTCCCTGGCATCGAAGGCAGCGGATAGCAGCGGCGCTGAAGCAACCACTCCTGCAGCGGCGGCCGTTTCCGACAGCCAGGCTGACCGCAGGTAGAGCCATGCCGGAGCTTCCCGAGGTTGCAGGCCTGGCCGGATTCCTGGACGAGCAGCTGCGCGGCGCGTTGGTGCAGAAAGTCCAAATCGTCTCATTCGCCGTGCTGAAGACCGCAGATCCGCCCTACACGGCGTTGGAGGGCAGCACTGTTGCCGGCGTGCGGCGGTTCGGTAAGTTCATCTGCATCGACACTGATGGGCCCTCCTTCGTCTTCCACCTCGCCCGCGCTGGCTGGGTCCGCTTCACCGACGCGCCAACCGACACGCAGCTCCGGCTGGGCAAAGGCCATATCGCCACCCGGCTCGCGTTCACGGCTCCCGACGGCCGGCACGGCATGGATCTCACCGAGGCCGGGACCAAAAAGAGCCTGGCCGTCTACGTGGTACGCGATCCCCACGATGTGCCGGGCATCGCGGCCCTAGGGCCGGACCCGTTCAGCGAGGAATTCGACGCCGACACGCTCGCGCGGATCCTTGGTTCCAGTTCCCAACAGGTCAAGGGCCTCCTGCGCAGCCAGAGCGTGATTGCAGGGATCGGGAACGCCTACAGCGACGAGATCCTGCATGCCGCCAGGATCTCCCCCTTCGCCATTGCCAAGTCACTGGACCGCGAGACCGTCCAGGTCCTGTACGACTCGATCCACGACATTCTGGGAACAGCCCTGGCCGAGGCCGTGGGCAAGCCGCCCAATGAGCTCAAGGACGTCAAGCGCAGCCACATGCGGGTCCATGCCCGGACCGGCGAGGCCTGCCCGGTATGCGGGGATACAGTCCGGGAGGTGTCGTTCGCCGACACTGCCCTGCAGTACTGCCCCACCTGCCAGACACATGGAAAGGTATTGGCGGACCGCCGGACTTCGAAGTTCCTGAAGTAGGAAAATTCCTGAGGTTGGGAAATTCCTGAAGCAGTTGCCAGCAATCCGAAAAGACGGCACAAAACAGAAGCACCCCGGAGAAAAATCTCCGGGGTGCTTCTGTTTTGGTCGGGCTGACAGGATTTGAACCTGCGACCCCTTGACCCCCAGTCAAGTGCGCTACCAAGCTGCGCTACAGCCCGTTAGTCCCGCCGTTCTCCGCTGCGTTTACTCCCAGTGTTAGCCAGGATTTCAACTCAGCAGTCCGGCCGAACCACCTTGAAAAGCTTACACGATTCCGGAGGGTGCAAGTGACACTTTGCCGCCTGCACGCCTCCGGTGTGTCGTAATTAACGCTTCTTGCCGCGCTTTTCGCGGACGCGCATGTTGACCTCGATGGGCGTGCCCTCGAAACCGAACGTTTCGCGGAGCCTGCGGGTGATGAAGCGGCGGTAGCCCGGGTCCAGGAATCCGGTGGTGAACAGCACGAACTTGGGCGGCCGGCTGGATGCCTGCGTGCCGAAGAGGATGCGCGGCTGCTTTCCGCCACGGACCGGGTGCGGGTGCGCCGCTACGAGCTCGCCGAGGAAGGCGTTGAGCCTGCCGGTGGCGATGCGCTTGTCCCAGTTCTCCAGGGCCAGGTCCAGGGCAGGGACCAGGCGGTCCTTGTGCCAGCCGGTCAGCGCTGAGATGTTGACCCGCGGCGCCCAGGCCACATGGGCCAGGTCCTGTTCGATCTCGCGCTCCAGGTAGGTGCGGCGTTCGTCGTCGAGCAGATCCCACTTGTTGAAGGCCAGCACCAGGGCACGGCCGGATTCGATGGCCAACTGCAGGATCCGGACGTCCTGCTCGCTGAGCACCTCGTCCACGGCGAGGAGCACGACGGCGACCTCCGCCTTTTCGAGCGCGGCCTGGGTCCGGAGGGAGGCGTAGTAGTCGGCGCCCTGCGCCATGTGCTGGCGGCGGCGGATGCCAGCCGTGTCCACAAAGCGCCAGGTGCGGTCACCGAGTTCAATGAACTCATCCACCGGGTCACGGGTGGTGCCGGCGGTGTTGTCCACTACTACACGCTCGGACCCTGCCAGTTTGTTCAGCAGCGATGACTTGCCCACGTTGGGGCGGCCGATCAGTGCGATGCGGCGCGGGCCGCCGGACCGTTCCAGGCCCTCGATCCTGGAGAACTCCGGCAGGGTGTCCATGACGTGGTCCAGGAGGTCGGCCACGCCGCGGCCGTGCAGGGCGGACACGGGGTAAGGCTCACCGAAGCCAAGGCCCCACAGGCTGGCGGAGTCCGCTTCCTGGGCGAAGTCGTCCACCTTGTTGGCCACCATGATGACCGGCTTCTTGCTGCGGCGGAGCATCTTCATAACGCCCTCGTCCGTTGCGGTGGCGCCCACGGCGGAATCCACCACGAACAGCACGGCGTCGGCCAGTTCCACGGCCATTTCGGCCTGCTCCGCCACCCGGGCGTGGATGCCGCGGGCATCGTGCTCCCAGCCGCCGGTGTCCACCACGGTGAAGTTGCGCCCATTCCAGTGCGCCGAGTACATCACGCGGTCACGCGTCACGCCCGGGGTATCTTCAACCACGGCTTCGCGGCGGCCCAAGATACGGTTCACCAGCGTGGACTTGCCCACGTTGGGGCGTCCGATGATGGCAAGGACCGGATCGAGCTTGACCGGACCCTCGAGGTCCTCGTCGTCGTAGTCCCCGCTCAGCAGGGCGGCATCGTCCTCATCGAGGTCATAGTCCGCCAGGCCGGCCCGGAGCGAGGCGGCGCGCATCTCCGCTTCGTCGTCGCCAATGGCGGCCAGCCGCTCGGCCACCTGGTCCGTGCCGGTGGGCGTGTATTCATCTTCGCCGGCGCCGGAGTGGCCGGAGGTTTGAGTCGTATCGCTCATTGCGCTTTCCTTAAATGGTCATCTGCCGGCGTCCCGGCTACTGCTGTGAAGTTCGTGCGGAAATCCGCGTGGGGCAAAGGCTGCCCACTGTGTTGGATGCTCTCCTGGACGTGCCCCGCCAGGGCAGCGCGGATTTCCATTCCCGCCCTGTCCATTGAAGCACGGCCTGTTTCGCCGGGGTTGCGGCTAAGTGTCAGTGCATTGCCGAAGCTGACGTGGAAGCGCCGTCCCGGCTTGGGTACCGTGTCGAGGTGTTCGTCGCCCCTCCGGGTGCCGAGGATCGCGACGGGAACTACCGGCGCTCCGGAGTTCAACGCCAGCCAGGCCACCCCGTTGTTGATGTCCGTTGCCTGGCCGCTCCCCCGCGTACCTTCCGGGAGAATCCCGATGCAACGGCCGGCGTCGAGCATGTCCTTGCCCAGCAGCAGTGCTGCCCGGTCCCCGGAACGGTCCACCGGGAGCTGCCCGGAGGCGCGGAGGACCCGGCCGAGGAAACCCTTGAACATCTCCTTTTTGACCAGGATGTGCATGGGGCGCGGAGACGCGCCGAACATGACCGGCCCGTCCAGGAAGCTGATGTGGTTGCCGGCAAAAATCACCGGCCCGCCGGTGGGGACGTTGTGCTTGCCCGTCACGGACGTCCGGTACACCACGTGGTCCAGGATCCAGCCGACCGGCCGGCTCCAGGTCATGGTCAAACCGGAGGGAAGCCGCGCGCCGTCAGTCACGGTTGAGGACCTTCGTGACGATCACCAGGGCGGCGTCCACCGTTTTGGCGAAGTCCAGCTCCGAGGAATCCAGGGTGACCACGCCATCGGCGGCCTGGGTGAAGTTCACCACCGTGGAATCCTTCGCATCGCGCAGCGTGACCTGGGCAGCGAGCTGCTCCGTGTTCTGAGTGCCGCCCAACTGGATGCCACGGCGGCGGAGCCGTGCTTCCTCGCTGGCAGTCAGCAGCATCCGGACTTCGGCGCCGGGCGCGACCACGGTAGTGATGTCCCGCCCTTCCACCACCATGCGGCGGTGGTGCTTTTCGATCAGTGCACGCTGCCGGCGGATGAGTTCAGTGCGGGCGCCCAAGGTAGTGGCCACAGCACTGACCGCTGCTGAGATGACCGGTTCGCGGATGGCATCCGTGACGTCGGTCCCGTCCACGCGGACGTATTCCTCCAGCGGTGTGGTGCTCACGTCCAGGACGAGGTCCCGGGCAGCCTGCTCCACGGCGGCGGCGTCGCTGAGGTCAATTCCGCTTGTCACGCAGAACCAAGTCAAGGCCCGGTACATCGCGCCGGTGTCCAGGTAGGCAAGGTGAAGCCTGCGGGCAACTTCCTTGCTGACGCTGGACTTGCCAGAGCCTGAGGGCCCGTCAATAGCTACCACGAGGGGCCTGCCGACGCGCAAGGCCAGCACGGTGTCGAGAAGTTCCTGTGTCATTACTGCAGTACCCGCCATCCGCGGTCGTTAAGTGCTTCGATCAGGTGGTCATGCTTATTTGGCAGCACGGAGAGTTCCACCATGCCCACGTTCTGCCCCGAGGAATGGTCCAGCCTCAGGTCCTCCACGTTGACGCCGATCTCGCCGATTTCGGTGAGGAGCTTTGCGATCTGCCCCGGCCTGTCGTCGACAAGGACCGTCAGCCATGCGTAGGCCTGCGGCGGTCCGCCGTGCTTGCCCGGGATGCGGGCCTGCCCGGCGTTGCCTTCGCTGATCAGCTGGGCCAGGTCCAGCCTGGCGCCGGACGCCAAGGGATCCTCCAAGGTTCCGATCAGCCGGTTCAGATCCTCGCGGACACCGTAAAGGATCTCCACGACCTTCCCCGCGTTGCCGCCCAGGATCTGGACCCACAAGGTGGGATCGCTGGCGGCAATCCGCGTGACATCCCGCAGGCCGTTGCCGGCAAGGGACAGCGCATGAAGCGGTGTCCCCTGCAGGCGGCTCGCCAGCAGGGATGACATGATCTGGGGCAGATGCGACACCAGCGCTACGGCCGCATCGTGTTCGTCAGCCGTGAACTGCGAAACCACCGCTCCGAGGTCGGCGGCCAGGGAACGCGCAGTCTGCACGGCGGCCGCGGAAGACTCCGGGCCCGGGCAAACCACCCACGGCATGGAGGTGAAGAGCTCACCGCGGGCGGCTACCGGACCGGACTTTTCACGTCCTGCCATCGGGTGCGTGCCCACATACCGGGCAATGTCCGCCCCGGCGCCCTGCAACTCCGCCAGGATGGCGGCCTTGACGCTGGCGATGTCCACCACCACCGAATCGGGGTAGTCGGCCAGCGCCCGCGCCACAACGGCCGCGGTCACGTCCGGCGGTGCTGCCACCACCACAAGTTCCGGCACCTCGTTCCCGAGATGTTCCAAAGGCTGGCCGGCGCCGATGTCCACGGCCACGGCCTGGTTGGTGGGCGACGGATCAGAGAGGAACACCGGCACGCCGCGGCCCCGGAGGCCCAGCCCGATGCTGGTACCGAGCAGGCCGGTACCAATCACCACCACGGGCCCGTTGAGGTGTCCACGCCCGTGCGAGCGGAATGCGGACATGCCTCAGAGCCCTACGGATGCCAGCAGGTGGCCGACTTCCTGCTTGCCAAGGTTGCGGATGCTGCCCTGGCGCTGGTCGCCCAGGCCGATGGGGCCCACCTTGACGCGCACCAGGCGCAGGACCGGGAAGCCAACGGCGTCGAACAGGCGCCGGACAATCCGGTTCTTGCCGGAGTGCAGGATCACTTCGATCAGCACGTGGCCCGGAGTGGAGTCAACCAGCTTGAAGGAGTCCACGGAAGCGAAGCCGTCCTCGAGCTCCACGCCTTCCTTGAGCTTGGCGCCGATCCCCTGCGGGAACGGACCACGAACCTGGACCAGGTAGGTCTTGGGGACCTCGTAGGACGGGTGCGTCAGCCGGTTGGCCAGTTCGCCGTCGTTTGTCAGCAGCAGCAGGCCTTCGGTGGCGACGTCCAGCCGGCCCACGTGGAACAGGCGTTCGCCCTGGTGGGTCTTCCGCACAAAATCGCTGATGCACGGACGGCCGTCGGGGTCCTCCATGGTGGACACCACGCCCTTGGGCTTGTTGAAGACCATGTAGACGAGGTTTTCGTCCAGCTGGATGCGCAGGCCGTCAACGTGGATGACAGCGGTCTTGGGGTCCACGCGGACACCAAGTTCGGTGACCACCTGGCCGTCAACTTCTACCCGGCCTTCGGCGATCATTTCTTCACAGACGCGGCGCGAGGCCACGCCGGCCTGGGCCATGACCTTCTGCAGGCGCGTGCCGTCGGCGTCGTGCATTTCAGACTGCGGAACGGTTCCGCGGGGACCGCGCTTGCGGGAGGGCTTGCGCACGGGGCCAAGGTTCTGGCCGAAGCGTTCGCTGCCAAATGCACGGGAGGCTGCTGCCCCCGGCTTGCCGGCGCGTGGCTTGGGCTTGAGCGCCCCGGGAGTGCCCGGCGCTTTTTTGGCACCCGGCTTCCGGGCAGCAGGCTTCCGCGATGAGGGGGCGGCGGGCTTCCAGCCGGAGTCCCCGCGACCGTCCGGCGATGCCGGGGCATCGCCGGGATCAACGAAAGCTTCTTCGCGCGGCTTCGGTGCCTTGTAGGGGCGGTCGCCGCCGCCAAAACCGGAGTTGCGCTTGGCGGCGCCGGCACGGAATCCGCCGCCCGCCGCGCTGGGGCGGCCGCTGCCGCCCTGGGCAGGATTGCGGCCTGCCGCCGTATTGCGACTCCCGCTGCCCTGTCCGGCATTATGTTCTGAACTGTTGCGTCCCGAACTGTTACGTGGTGAACCCTGGCGTCCCGCCTGTGTCATGACCCGTCCTTCGATATGTTGACCGGCAAGTTGTCCAAGAACAACCCTAGCCAGCCATGCAGAATTTATCTGCCCTTATGAATACTCTTGTGCGCAGGCGGGATGTCCCGCCTACATTCTGTCGGCGTCGTAGAACTCCGCGATGCCCTCGAGCCCCGGAAGATGGGGTGAGAGCTGAGGCAGTTCGGCCACGGAGCCGATTCCCATCCGTTCCAGGAAATACGATGTAGTCCTATAGAGGATGGCTCCCGACTCAGGATCGTTTCCCGAGTCTTCGATCAGCCCGCGCTGGGTCAATGTCCGTACGACAGAATCGACATTGACTCCTCGAATTGCGGACACCCTGGCCCTGGAAACAGGCTGGCGATACGCGATGACAGCAAGTGTTTCCAGTGCTGCCTGCGTCAGCCTGGCCGTCTGACCCTCCAGCACAAACTGCCCGACAATGTCGGCGAAGTCCGCGCGGGAATAGATCCGCCAGCCACCGGCGATGCTCCGCAATTCAAAACCCCGGGGGCTGGAGCTGAAACCAGCAACGCTGGCATCGTCCATGTTCGGGGCTTTAACAGTATAGCCGCTATACTCCCGCTGCAGTTCCGCCAGCAACTGCTCAACGGCGGCGACCGTCAGATTGAGTCCTGTGGCGAGTTCAGTGGCGGTGGCCGGCTGGTCCAGGACCATCAGGACCGCCTCGAGGGCGGCCTTCGCACCCCCGGGAAGGGCGTGGACGTCCGGAACCTCCTGCGCGGCGCCGTCCGGGGCACCTGCCCTGGGTGTGGCCGAAAAGTCCTCAGTCACGGTTGCTCCTCATATTCTTCGCTCAAGTTTTCTGTGGACCAGTCCCTGCCGTCTGCGGTCCAGTGCACGGTGAGATCCCCCAACGGCGACACCTGGTCGAATGACACCGCCCTGTCCCGGAACATCTCCAGCAACGCCAGGAACCGGGCCACCACCACCAGGGTGGAGTCGGCGTCGGCGATCAGCGTGCGGAAGGACAGCGGCTTTCCCAACTGAAGCCGGAGGCCCAGGATCTCCGCCTGTTCCTTCACGCTGACGGCACTGCCGTGCAGGTGCGCCAGACCCACCTCGGTAGGCTCTGGCGCCTTCGGTTGCAGTGCGGCTTCAGCCAGCCGCGCGAACTGCTGGGGCGTGTGCTTCCACACCAGTTCCGGAAGCATCGCGGCGAAGTGCTCTTCCAGGGCAACCTGCCGGGGAAACCGCTGCGCCTCCTGTTCCAGGGTGCCGGCCATCAGCGCGGCCACCTGCTTGAACGCCTTGTACTGGAGCAGCCTGGCAAAAAGGAGGTCGCGGGCCTCCAGCCGGGCGATGTCCTCGTCGTCCTCCACCTCGCCGGCCGGCAAGAGCCGTGCCGCCTTGAGGTCCAGAAGCGTGGCTGCGATGACGAGGAACTCACTGGCTTCGTCCAGTGCCCATTCCTCGCCCAGCTTCTGGAGCTTCCTGGTGTACTTGATGAACTCATCGGTGACAGTGGCAATGGCCACCTCGGTGATATCCAGCTGATGTTTGGCGATGAGGCCCAGCAGGAGGTCAAACGGACCCGTGAAGTTGGCCAGCCGCACCTCAAAGCCGGGCTTGGACTCAGCCACGGCCTGGCTAGGGTGCGCCGCCGCGCGAAATCAGTTCCTTGGCCAGGCGGCGGTAGGCATCGGCTCCGATATGGTTGCCGGCGTAGCTGGTGATCGGCTCGGCTGCCACGGTAGCATCGGCGAACTTGATGGAGCGCTTGATGACGGTCTCGAAGACCTTCTCGCCAAAGGCTTCCACCAGGCGGGCGATGACTTCGCGGCTGTGGAGCGTCCGGGCGTCATACATCGTGGCGAGGACGCCGTCCACCTGCAGGCGGGGGTTGAGCCGGTCCTGGACTTTGTCGATAGTCTCCACCAACAGGGCCACCGCCCGGAGGGCAAAGAACTCGCAGATCAGTGGAATGATTACGCCATGCGCGGCAGTCAGGGCGTTGACAGTCAGCAGTCCAAGCGAGGGCTGGCAGTCGATGAGGACGACGTCGTAGTCGTCCTCAACCTTCTTCAGCGCCCTGTCCAGCACCTGCTCACGGGCCACCTCATTGACCAGCTGAACCTCGGCGGCAGAGAGGTCGATGTTGGCCGGCAGCAGATCGACATTTTCGACGCCGGTCTGGTGGATGGCGTCGCGGATATCCACCTTGCGGTCCATCAGGACGTTGTAAACCGTGAGGTCCAATTCGTGCGGATTAATGCCGAGTCCGGCAGACAGTGCACCTTGGGGGTCAAAGTCAACCAGCAGCACCCTGCGGCCGTATTCGGCGAGGGCCGCCGCCAGGTTGATGGTGGACGTGGTTTTGCCAACGCCACCCTTTTGGTTGACCATGGCGATCACGCGCGCGGGACCGTGGGAGGACAGCGGCGCAGGTTCAGGGAATTCGCGGTGGGGGCGCCCGGTGGGACCCATCACGGCGTCTTCCAGATCGAGTTCCGTGCCTTCCAGAGTTGCCGAACCCTGTTCGCTGCTCACGTATCTATCCACACTTTCGATGACGGTGATTTTTCCTGCCGCTGGTAATCCAGCGCCGATCCTGCTTTTCACCTAGGCTACAGGCCCCGACACGGTATTCGACGGAACTTGACATTGCGCGCTTTCTGAGCCTTGACCTTCTACTAGAGGTCGAAGGTTAGGCTGGCGGACGCAGAAACCGCCCGTGCAGCCGGGGCTGTACGGACGGATCCTGATGTGCTTCGCGCCTTGTTCAGAGGCGTCGTTTTGCCGGCTAAGCGTTGGCCAGGGCGGGCTGGGCCTCGGAGGCCTTGGCCTGCGGCTCGCCGTGTCCTGCGATCATGGTCTGCTCGTCGAAGGGAGCCTGGCCCGAGAGAACTTCGCCGACCTGCTTGTTGTCGATTTCCTTGACCCAGGTCCCAATCAGCACGGTGGCAACGGCGTTGCCGGTGAAGTTGGTCAGTGCGCGGGCCTCGGACATAAAGCGGTCGATGCCAACGATCATGCCCACGCCGCCCAGCAGCTGGGGCGCGTGCGCCTGGAGACCGGCAGCCAGAGTGGCCAGGCCGGCGCCGGTGACGCCAGCGGCACCCTTGGAGGCAATGATCATGAAGATCAGCAGGGAAATCTGCGCTCCGAGATCCAGCGGCGTGCCCATGGCGTTGGCCACGAACAGGGACGCCATGGTCAGGTAGATGGCCGTGCCGTCCAGGTTGAAGGAGTAGCCGGTGGGGACGGTGACGCCGACGACGGGCTTGGAGATCCCCAGGTGTTCCAGCTTGGCGATGAGGCGGGGAAGGGCTGCCTCGGAGGAGGAGGTGGAGAAGATCAGGAGGTACTCGCGGCCCAAGTACTTCATGAGCTTGAAGATGTTGACGCCGGTAACCACCTTGAGCAGGCCACCCAGGACGATGACGATGAACAGTGCGCAGGTGATGTAGAAAGCGGCCATCAGGGTGAACATACTTACGATCGCCTGGAAGCCGGTGGCTCCGACGACGGCAGCGATGGCACCGAAAGCTCCGACGGGGGCAAGCCACATGATCATGATGAGGATGCGGAATACCAGCACTTGGCCGTGGCCGATGGCCTTGAGGACAGGAGCTCCCTGTGGGCCCATCTTTTGGAGGGCGAAGCCTACGAGGATGGCGGCGAAGAGCGTGGGCAGAACCGGAATGTCGCCCGGAATGATGCCCAGGAGGAAGGCAACGGTGCTGTCTACTTCCGCCTTCTTGTTAGGGTCGTAAGGCGTGAGGTTCAGGCCTTCCCCCGGGTGGATCAGGTTGCCGACCACCAGGCCGATACCCAAGGCAAAGGTGGACATGGCGACGAAGTAGCCTAGGGCCAGGCCGCCGACCTTGCCGACCGTTGCGGCTTTGGCGATGGAGCCGATTCCCAGGACGATGGTGCAGAAAATGATCGGTGCAATCATCATTTTGATGAGCTTGATAAAGCCGTCGCCGAGGGGCTTCATTGACTTGCCGACCTCGGGGAACAACAGGCCGACGACGGCGCCCAGGATGACGGCGGCAATAACGGCTATGTAAAGGTAGTGCGATTTGTCCAGGCCCTTGCGCCGCGTCTCCACGGTGCCGAGCGACTCTCCTCGTTGAGAAGCCATGATGTGTCTCCTTATGGATAATCTGGTAGACGCTGCGGCACAATCTCTGGGCTCATCGCGTCGGTCCGGTGTGATATCCATCATTGGGCACACCGTGACGCAGCTCACCGTTGCGGTCATATTGGTCATAGGAGGTACTGATGATCCACCGCTGGAGCATCGCCCGCAGGCTGTTCGTGGCCAACCTGCTGATCGTTGTGGCCTTCATCGCAATCGTGGGCACCGCGACCTTCCTCGATGCCCGGGACCGCGCCTATGACGAGGCTGAACGGCGGATGACTGGGGTGGCCGCGGCGGTGGCCGCCAACCCCTTGGTGCTGCAGGCAGCGGATCAACCGGATCCATCGGCGGCGCTGCAGCCCTATGCCCTGAAAGTCATGGAGGGGGCCGATGCGGAGTTCCTGACCATCATGGCGCCGGACCGGACACGCTGGACCCATCCACGCGATGAGGAAATCGGCAGGCCTTATATCGGCTCCATCGACGCAGCCCTGCGCGGTGAAGTCTTCACGGAAGTCACCGCCGGCACCTTGGGGCCGTCGGTGCGCTCGATTGTTCCGGTCCTCGACCCGGCCGGCAAGGTCAAAGCGCTGGTTGCTGCCGGCGTCACCGTCCGGACCGTGGATGTTGCGTTTTCCAGCCGGCTTCCGGCGCTGCTTGCCATCGGCGGTGGCCTTCTGGTGGGCGGCTCGCTGGCTTCGTGGCTGCTGGGCCGCTACCTGCGCCGGGTGACCAGAGGGTGGGGTCCCGAACAGCTGGCCCAGCTGTTTGCCTACTACGAGTCGGTGCTCCACTCCGTCCGGGAGGGCCTGATCCTCATCGATACCAAGGGCCGGGTGGTGATGTACAACGATCAGGCAGCAGACCTGCTGGGCCTGCCCCGCCGCACTTCGGGCGATGATCCGTCCCGGCCGCTGAGCCTGTCCGAGCTTCCTGTGACCGAAAGCATTAAGGACCTTTTTGAATCCGGACGCCAGGCCCATGACGAGATCCACCTGACCGGGCCCCGCATTGTGGTGGTTAACCAGGGCCCGGCAGTGGGCCCGGACTCCCCCGGTCAACGGCGTCCGGAGGTCTACGGCACCGTGGCCACGATCCGCGACCGCACGGAGATTGAGTCCCTCGGCAGCGAGCTGGAGACCATGAAGACATTGTCGGATGCGCTGCGGGCCCAGACCCACGAACATGCGAACCGCCTGCACACCATGGTGTCCCTGCTGGAGCTTGGCCGGACCTCCGAGGCGTTGGAGTTCGCCACGCGGGACCTCGAACTCAGCCAGCAACTCACTGACGAAATGGTCAGCTCCCTGGACGAGCCCGTACTCAGCGCCCTGGTCATGGGCAAAGCGGCGGAAGCCAACGAACGGGGCGTCAAACTGACGCTGCGGACCCAGGGTGCGGCGTCGGTAGAGGGCCTGGCCGTACAGGACCTCGTTACCATCGTGGGCAACCTGCTGGACAACGCCATCGACGCAGCGGCCGGAGGTGCCGCACCGAAGGAGGTGGAGCTGAGTGTGGAGTCCGACGCCGAAGGCCTGGACATTACCGTCCGGGATTCCGGGTCCGGGGTTGATCCGGCCGCCGTGGACCACATTTTCAAGCACGGGTTCAGCACCAAAAAGGCCGGACCCTTCGGCCGGGGTGTGGGCCTGGCGCTGGTCAAGCAGGCCGTGCAGCGGCTGGACGGTACGATGGCCATCTCGGGAACGGACGGGGCCATCTTCAGTGTCTTCCTGCCCGCCATGGCTACCGATCACAACATAAAGGACCCATCCAGTGAGTGATATCCGCGTCCTTGTGGTGGAAGACGAACCGGTGGCGTCGGCCGCGCATGCAGCCTACGTGGGCAGGATGCCGGGGTTTACGCTGGCAGGCACCGCCCCCGACGGCCAGTCCGCCCTCAGGCTCCTGACCGAGCTCTCCGCCTCCGGCGAGCCGGTGGAACTTGTCCTGCTGGACATGAACCTCCCGGACCTGCACGGCCTGGACATTGCCCGCCGGATGCGCTCCGCGGGGATCCTTGCGGACATCATCGCCATCACGGCTGTCCGTGAAGTCGCGATCGTCCGGAGCGCCGTGGCCATCGGCGTGGTCCAGTACCTGATTAAGCCCTTCACCTACGCCACGTTCGCGGACAAGCTCACCAGCTACCGGCTGTTCCGGCAGCAACTGGCCACGCCGGAGCCCGGGGCGGGCCGAACCGGGGCATCCCAGAGCGACGTGGACCAGGCGTTCGCGAGCCTTCGGGCGCCGTCGGAACTGCCCCTGCCGAAAGGCCTGTCCGTCTCCACACTCGACTCCGTCAAGGAATACCTGAAACAGCATTCGGACGCTGTTTCGGCCACCGAGGTCATGGCGGCGCTGGGCATGTCCCGGGTGACGGCCCGCCGCTACCTCGAATACCTGGCCGACGCCGGCATCGTCACCCGTGCCCCGCGCTACGGCACGCCCGGCCGCCCGGAGAACGAATACGGCTGGAACCGGGCCTAAGCCGCGCCGTCCGGCCGGAGCACCCCGAGCAACTGCCCGATGACCTCGGGATCCTCAATCGTGGAGGGCACAACGTACTCGTCGCCGTCGGCAATTTGCCGCATGGTCTTGCGCAGGATCTTCCCGGACCTGGTCTTGGGCAGGGCCTGCACCACTGTTGCGTGCTTGAAGTCAGCCACTGGCCCGATGTTTTTCCGGACCAAGGCAACCAACTCACGGACCAGCTCCGCTTCGTCGCTGTCCGCTCCAGCCTTGAGCACCACGTAGCCGCTCGCACGTTGCCCCTTCAGGGGGTCGGCCACCCCGATCACCGCGCACTCTGCGACGGCCGGG
This sequence comes from Pseudarthrobacter sulfonivorans, assembly GCF_031454915.1. Lineage (GTDB taxonomy): Bacteria > Actinomycetota > Actinomycetes > Actinomycetales > Micrococcaceae > Arthrobacter > Arthrobacter sulfonivorans_C. The sequence goes on from NZ_JAVDRS010000010.1 coordinate 193,128, forward strand.
TGGCTGGCGATAACCTGTTCGATCGCTCCGGTGGACAACCGGTGGCCGGCCACGTTGATGATGTCGTCGGTGCGGCCCATGACAAAGACATAGCCATCGGCGTCCTGGTAGCCGCTGTCGCCAGTGGCGTAGCTGCCTTCGAAGGCTGCCAGGTAGGAGGACACGTAGCGGTCGTCGTTCTGCCAGAGCGTGGTCAAGGTGCCGGGAGGCAAAGGCAGGCCGAGGACAATGTTGCCCTCCTCCCCCACTTCCACCGGTGCGCCTGTGCCGTCCACGATGGTCAGCGCATAGCCGGGCATGGGGACAGTGGGCGAACCGGGCTTGAAGGGCAGATCCTCCAGTCCGCGCGGGTTGGCACATATGGCCCAGCCGGTTTCGGTCTGCCACCAATGGTCCACCACGGGCACGCCCAAGACCGCGCCGGCCCAGCGGTAGGTTTCAGTGTCGAGCCGTTCACCGGCCGCAAACAGCGTGCGGAGGCTCGAGATGTCGTAGCGCGCCAGCTCCGCTGCCTGGGGGTCGGCCTTGCGGATGGCACGCAGTGCGGTGGGTGCGGTGAACAGCACGTTGACCTTGTGGTCCTGGACAACGCGCCAGAACGCGCCGGCGTCGGGAGTGCCTACAGGCTTTCCCTCATACAGCAGCGTGGTGGCACCGGCCAGCAGCGGGCCATAGACAATGTAGGAGTGGCCAACCACCCAGCCGACGTCGGACGCTGTCCACATCACGTCGCCGGGTCCGATGTCGTAGATGTTCGCCATGGTCCAGGAAAGTGCGACGGCGTGGCCGCCGTTGTCCCGCACCACCCCCTTGGGCGTGCCGGTGGTGCCGGAGGTGTAGAGGATGTACAGCGGATCCGTTGCGGCCACGTCCTCGGGGGCCGCAGGAAAAGCTTGTTCCATAGTCTGGTCCCAGTCGAGCCATCCCGGGAAGTCCTCCAACGAGGCCGCGAAGCCTTCGCGGCTTTTGACGATGACCGGCAACGCGCCGGCGCCGCTCAAGGCGAGCGCCTCGGCCACGGCGGGGAGATACTCCACATGCCGTGACGGTTCAATCCCGCCCGACGCTGTGACAATGGCAGAGGGTCCGGCGTCGTCGATCCGCGCTGCCAGTTCTTTGGGTGCGAAGCCGCCGAACACCACCGAATGGACTGCCCCCAATCGCGCCGTCGCGAGCATGGCAATCGCGGCTTCGGGAATCATGGGCATGTAGATGACCACGCGGTCGCCCTTGCCCACACCCTGCGAGCGCAGCACTCCGGCGAACCGTGCCACCAGGCCGGTCAGTTCGGAATAGGTATAGCTGCGTTTGATTCCCAGCATGGCGGAGTCGAAAATGAGCGCGGTCTGGTCACCGCGGCCGGCTTCGACGTGGCGGTCGAGGGCGTTGTAGGCCGTGTTGAGCGTGGCCTTAGGAAACCATCGGTAGAGCGGTGCTGCGGAGTCATCCAGCGCCGCAACGGGCGGCTTGGTCCATGTCACCGCTGTTGACGCCTCCAGCCAGAAGTCCTCCCGCTGCTCCAGGCTCCGTGCATAGGTATCCCGATAGTTCGTGTTCGCCATTGCTGCGCTCCTGTCGACTCTGACATCCTGCGTTCCATGCTATGCCGGGAGCGCGCTCCGGACAAGGCTTCTGTATACATGGGTCGTGCATTTCTGGCGGTTTCTACCGAAACCTTGGGCTACGAGGAGATCTGTGTATACACTGGCATCATCCACGGAATGAGGGGAGGAACCTTGCGAGCCAGCGACAAAGCCTATGCGTCACTTCGCGAAGACATCATCGAATGGCGCATCGCGCCCGGAACTGTCCTTGCCGAAGTGGAACAGTCCGAACGCCTCGGAGTGTCCCGCACCCCCGTCCGGGAGGCGCTCAGCCGGCTGAACGCAGAAGGACTCACGACGGCGGCAGGCGGCCGCGGCGTCGTCGTCACCGATATCTCCCTGGACGACATCGACGAGATGTTCGAGCTCCGCGAAACGTTGGAGGGCAGGGCCGCAGCACTGGCCGCCGAACGCGGCGAGCGCTCGGTGTTCGAGCAACTCCACGCCGACCTCCTGCGGGCGTCCGAGCTGATCAGCCAGGACGATCCCGCCCGGCACGAGTACTACGCATTGGTTGGCCGCCTCGATGAGGCTATCGACGCTGCCATCTCCAACTCCTACCTCGCCCAGGCGATGCGCAGCCTGCGGGTCCACCTGGTCCGTGTCCGCCGCCTCGCTGCCGATGACGCTCCGCGCCTGCACGCGGCCGCGGCCGAACACGCCGCGATCGCCGGGGCCATCGCCGCCGGCAACCCCAGGCTCGCTGAAGCAGCCACCACGCTGCATCTGCACCGCAGCCTTTCCCACGTCAAAGCCACCCACTCACCGAATGAGGAGCACCATGGTTAAGCTCAACCACGTCCGTGTCTACAAGAGCGAAGAGAACCTCGCCCGGGAAGACCAGCTGGCCCACAAGATTGCAGAAGTTGCCGCCGACGCCGTCGAGGTGACCCCGGAGGTCACCGAAATGGTCATCAACCGAATCATCGACAATGCATCGGTTGCCATCGCTTCCCTGAACCGCGGGCCGATCGTCGCCGCCCGCGCCCAGGCCCTGACCCACGCACCCACCACCAACGGCAAGGGCTCGGGAGTCTTTGGCATCACGGACCGGGTCTCCCCCGAATGGGCAGCCTGGGCCAACGGCGTCGCCGTCAGGGAACTGGATTACCACGACACGTTCCTTGCTGCCGACTACTCACATCCCGGCGACAACATTCCGCCCATCCTCGCGGTCGCACAGCATGTCGGAGCCAGCGGCAAGGACCTGATCCGCGGCATCGCCACCGGCTACGAAATCCAGGTCAACCTGGTCAAGGCCATCTGCCTGCACAAGCACAAGATCGACCACGTTGCCCACCTCGGCCCGTCCGCCGCGGCCGGCATCGGCACGCTCCTGGGCCTGGATGTGGAGACGATCTTCCAGTCGGTCGGCCAGGCGCTGCACACCACCACCGCCACCCGCCAGTCCCGCAAGGGTGAAATCTCCACCTGGAAGGCCCACGCACCGGCATTCGCAGGCAAGATGGCCGTGGAGGCAGTGGACCGCTCCATGCGCGGCCAGACCTCGCCGGTGCCGATCTACGAAGGCGAAGACGGCGTCATCGCCTGGATGCTGGACGGCCCCGAGGCTTCCTACGAGGTTCCGCTGCCCGAAGCAGGCGAGGCAAAGCGCGCCATCATGGACACGTACACCAAGGAACACTCCGCCGAGTATCAGGCCCAGGCCTGGATCGACCTGGCCCGCAAGCTGCACAAGGAGCACCCGGAGGCCACTGACCCCGCCAACGTGAAGTCGGTCCTGATCAAGACGAGCCACCATACGCACTACGTGATCGGGTCCGGTGCCAACGATCCGCAGAAGTACAGCCCCACGGCCAGCCGCGAAACACTGGACCACTCCATCCCGTACATCTTCACCGTCGCCCTGCAGGACGGTTCCTGGCACCACGTCGATTCCTACGCCCCGGATCGTGCCGGGCGGGCCGATACCGTGGAGCTGTGGAACAAGGTCAGCACGGTGGAGGATGCCGAATGGACCCGCCGCTACCACTCGCTGGACATCGCCGAGAAAGCCTTCGGCGGATCCGTGGAGATTACCCTGAACGACGGCACTGTCATCACCGATGAGATCGCCGTAGCCGACGCCCACCCACTCGGCGCCCGGCCCTTCGCCCGCCAGCAATACATCAACAAGTTCCGCACGCTGGCGGCCGGTCTCGTGGCCGAAGAGGAAATCGAACGTTTCCTCGCCGCCGCCGAAAGCCTTCCGGACCTGGGCCCGGGCGAGCTGGACCAGCTGAACATCACCGCTGCCCCCGGCGTGATCAACCTCAGCAACGCGCCCGCCGGCCTTTTCTAGGTTCCTCGTTCCGACCTCCGACAGGGAGAACCCATGCTGTACTCGAAGACAACCCCGGAGCAGAAGCGCCTCGCCCTGCGCGAGATGCTCGCCTCCGGCACCATCCAGCAGTTCCCCGGCGCCTTCAGTCCGCTCTCGGCTCGGCTGATTGAGGAAAAGGGCTTCGCCGGCGTGTACATCTCCGGTGCCGTGCTGGCCAACGATCTGGGCCTGCCGGACATCGGGCTGACCACCCTGACCGAGGTCGCCACCCGGGCCGGGCAGATCGCCCGCATGACTGACCTGCCCTGCCTGGTGGACGCCGACACCGGGTTCGGCGAGCCCATGAACGTGGCCCGCAGCATCCAGGAACTCGAGAACGCCGGACTGGCCGGCTGCCACATCGAAGACCAATTCAACCCAAAGCGTTGCGGCCACCTGGACGGCAAGAACGTAGTGGACCTGGACACCGCCACCAAACGCATCCGTGCTGCAGCGGATGCGCGCCGGGACCCCAACTTCCTCATCATGGCCAGGACCGACATCCGGGCCGTGGAGGGGATCGAAGCGGCCCAGGAGCGGGCACGGGCCCTGGTGGAGGCCGGCGCCGATGCCATCTTCCCGGAGGCGATGAAGGACCTGTCCGAGTTCCAGGCCATCCGTGATGCCGTGGACGTGCCGGTCCTGGCCAACATGACCGAGTTCGGCAAGAGCGATCTGTTCACCGTTGACCAGCTGCAGTCCGTGGGCGTCAACATGGTGATCTACCCGGTCACGCTCCTACGCATTGCCATGGGGGCTGCAGAGCGTACGCTGGAATCGATCAAGGCAACAGGGTCCCAGGAAGCACAGGTGGAGAACATGCTCACCCGTGCGCGTCTCTATGACCTCGTGGACTACGAGGCCTACAACCAATTCGATACCGGCGTTTTCAACTTCCAGATTCCCGGCGTCCGCTAGGACCCGGGAAACCCGAAAGAACGAAGGAGTTCAACATGGCTGCTGAAGATATCAAGAAGGGCCTGGCCGGCGTCGTGGTGGACTACACCGCGGTCTCCAAGGTCAACCCCGACACCAACTCGTTGCTGTATCGCGGTTACCCCGTCCAGGAGCTCGCCGCCCGGTGCAGCTTCGAGGAGGTCGCCTACCTGCTCTGGAACGGCGAACTGCCCACCGCTGAAGAGCTGTCCGCATTCTCCGCCCGCGAGCGCGCCGGCCGTGCGCTCGATCCTGTGGTGAAACAGGTTATTGACACGCTGCCCACCACTGCCCACCCGATGGATGTCTGCCGGACCGCGGCGTCCGTCATAGGTGCCCGGCACGAGCTGGCCGAGGATTCGTCACCCGAGGCCAACATGGCCAAGGCCGTGGATCTCTTCGCTGCCATGCCGGCGGTGGTCGCCTACGACCAGCGCCGCCGGCGGGGCCAGGAACTGGTGGAACCCCGGGATGACCTGGGCTACTCGGAAAACTTCCTCTGGATGGCCTTCGGCGAAGACCACGTCCCTGAAGTTGTGGATGCCTTCAACGTCTCGATGATCCTGTACGCCGAGCACTCCTTCAACGCCTCCACCTTCACCGCCCGGGTGGTCACCTCAACCCTGGCTGACCTTCACTCGGCCGTGACGGCTGCTATCGGCGCCCTCAAGGGTCCGCTGCACGGCGGAGCCAACGAGGCCGTGATGCACACCTTCGACGAAATCGGCATCCGGTCCGAAGAGTCCCTGGACCAGGCCGCCGCCCGGGCAAAAGCCTGGATGGAGGACGCCCTGGCCCAGAAGAAAAAGGTCATGGGCTTCGGCCACCGCGTCTACAAGCACGGTGACTCCCGCGTGCCCACCATGAAGGCCGCGCTGGACAAGATGATCGCCCACTACGGGCGCCCCGAACTGCTGGGGCTGTACAACGGCCTTGAGCAGGCCATGGACGAGGCCAAGGCCATCAAGCCGAACCTCGACTACCCCGCCGGCCCCACGTACCACCTCATGGGCTTCGACACCCACACGTTCACTCCCCTGTTCGTGGCCAGCCGCATCACCGGCTGGACCGCGCACATCATGGAACAGGCTGCGTCGAACTCGCTGATCCGGCCGCTGAGCGAATACAACGGACCGGAAGAGCGGCACGTTCCGTAATCCCCACCGGCTCCCAAACCTCGCAAGCTCGGTTCGGGTCCCTCGCCGGCGTGGGCCCAACCGGCTCCCGACCTGCTCCCGCTACTGGTAACGCCCGACGGCGGGCCGGTCACCTCATCTGGGTGGCCGGCCCGCCGTTTGCGCAGCGGCCTCAGCGGGTGGAGTAGTCCAGCACTTCGCGGACGGTCTCGTTGTCATCGTTCAGGACCACCGTGAGCCGCAGCAAGGACCCGCCCAGCGCCAGCGGCAGCCAGTGCGCAGCGTCCTGCCACATCCGCTCCACAGGCAAGGCCCCGACGTCGAACCATTCCGGCCGGATCTCCGCGCTTTCGGACGGCTCACCGTCCCAGCGCTCCGCCACAAACAGGCGGGTGGTCATGTTCCACTCCGGCCGGGCCGGAAAGTCGAAGATCACCACACCGGCGTCGCGGAGGTCCGCTTCACGGACCACCACCCCGGCTTCCTCCTGTACCTCCCGGCAGGCAGCTTCTTCGTCCGTCTCCCCCGGTTCAACATGCCCGCCGAGTCCTACGATCTTGCCGAGTCCAAAGCCGGTCTTCTTCGTTCCCAGCAGGACCTGGGACACGCCGGCGGACTGCCGGGTGAGGAAACACAGCGTGACAGGGGTAAACGTCATGCCCTCAACCCTATAGCCGCTGGCATGGCTACCAGCGGTCCCCCCGGATTCCAACGTTCAGCCGGCGTCCACCGGGCCTTCCCCCACAAGCTGGGGCCGAAGTTCCACAGGGATCCCCTTCTGCGCAAACTCCTTGTCCATCGCTTCCTGCGCAGTCACACGTTTGCCGTTTTGCGAGACGTCGTTGTTCAAGGCCTGGAATTTCCAACTGAACACTGTGGACCACGGCGCCTGTACATCAAAGAGGAAGCGGCCGTTCTGCAGCCGGGCGATGTGGTACCAGGCGTTGCCCCCGTCGAGCTGAAGGTCCCTGACCCCATCGTCGGAAATCGAATAGGCCAACCAGCCGTCGGCGCACCCAAGCACGGTGTAGTAGTGCTGCTCCGTTTCGGGAATCGGCTTAATGGCGGGCGCCTGGGTCTGCATGAGCTGGTCGATGTTGGCCACGGTGCACGGGACCCCGCCGGTGCTCGGGACTGCGGGCCCGGTAGCCGAGGGACTGGGCGCCGGCGTGGGGCTGGCTTCGGTTGTGGCCGTCAGTGTGGGAGTCGCTGTCGGTGTGGGAGTGGCTTCGCTGGTGCCTGCGGGCGCGGGCACCATCTCCGGTCCGCGCATGCCGCCGGCCACCACCACGCCACCCATCACCGCTGCAGCCGCAAGGGCGGCCACGGCAACCCGGACAGCCGTCCGGCGTGGTGGCCTGGGCCCGGACAGCTGCACCACATTGGGGTCGTCAGAAAAGACGATCGACCGGGCGGCGGCTGCCGAAGCGGTGCGTGGTTCCGCCACGCGCGGTTTTGCGTCCTTCATGAGCTGTTCGATCCGGTCCATGACTAGCCCTTCCGTTCGGTCATCAGTTGCGCGGGGGCCACGTTGGCAAATGCACGGCGTGCCCGATGCAGGCGGACAGCCGCGGCGGAAGGGGAACACCCCAATGTCTGCGCCAGTTCAGCGGTGGTCAGATCGTCCCAGTAGCTGAGCATCAGGACCTCCCGGTCCCGCTCGCTGAGCCGCAGCAGGACCTCGGCCACGGCTGCCTGCTGTTCGCTGCTGGAGCCCGTAGCCTGGCTGCGGGCCTGGTCCTTCAGACGTTCGATGAGTTCGAGGCGACGGCGGCGGCCTTTGTATTCATTGCTGAGCACGTTCCGGGCAGTCGCCAGCAGCCAGCCTATTCCGGGCGGTTCCGCCGGATGCTTTTCCCACGCGATCCTGAAGACGTCCGCCGCCAGTTCCTCGGCGCGCGGCAAATCGTTGATGCGATAGGCAATATAGCGATAGACCCGCGTGAAATGCTGAGTGTGCAGGTCAATAAAGTCAGGTTCGCTGGCCGCCAGCATAGTGTTCCCCCGGGCATCAGATGGTGTTGTTGTTAACCACTAAGTGTCCCGCGGTGCCGTGTTTCTTACACACAGGCAAAGATATTTTTGCCGGACCACAAATCAGGGCGGACCCGGCTGTCAGCCCAATGCTCGCGGGTGGGCGGCGGCGTAGATTTCGCGGAGCGTGTCCGCGGTGACCAGGGTGTAGACCTGCGTGGTGGTGACGGAGGCATGGCCCAGCAGTTCCTGCACCACGCGGACATCCGCGCCGCCCTCCAGCAGGTGCGTAGCGAAGGAGTGCCGCAGGGTGTGCGGCGAAACGTCCTTGGTGATGTTGGCTTTGTCCGCTGCTGCCTTCAGGATGGTCCAGGCGCTTTGCCGGCTGATCCTTCCCCCGCGGGCATTCAGGAACAGCGCCGGGGTGCCCTTGCCCTTGGCCGCCAGCAGCGGGCGGCCCTTGACCAGGTACGCGTCCAGTGCCCGGGCGCCATAGGAGCCGAGCGGCACGAGCCGTTCCTTGGACCCTTTGCCGAACAGCCGGACCACCGCGGGCCCTGACTCAGCCTCCTGCAGGGAAATGTCGTCCACGTCCAGGCCCACGGCCTCACTGATCCTGGCGCCGGTGGAGTAAAGGAATTCGAGCAGTGCCCGGTCCCGCAGTCCCGTGGCGGTGTCAGTACCCGCAGCTTCGAGGATCCGCGTGACTTCATCCACACTGATGGCCTTGGGCAGCCTTTTGCCCGGCATCGGCGGGTGGACATCGCTGGCGGGATCGGTCGTCGTAAGACCTTCCAGCGCCCAGAATTTGTGCAGTCCTCGGACCGCAACCACGGTCCTGGCCGCGGACCTGACACCCAGCGCCGTGCCGCCGTCAGAACCGTCGTTGAGGGCCATCACGAACCCCGTCACATGATGGCGGGTGATCTGGTCCGGAGCGAGACAGCCCTGTGTCTCCAGATACCGGGAGTACCGTGCAAGGTCGCGGCGGTAGGCGGCGAGCGTGTTGGCTGCCAAACCCCGTTCGACGCCCATGTGCTGAAGATACACGGTGATGGCGCGGTCGACGGCGGTCTGCGGGCGGACAGGCGGCGCTGCGGCTTCCGCTGACGGGGTGGCCGTCATCAGCGCTGGCTGGGGTGCGCAGGCCAGGCTGCGTCTGCGGGGCGCAGTCCGGCGAAGCCGTCCGCCCGCGCTGCTGCCGCTGCCAGGATCCCGACGACGGCGGAGGGGTTGTGCAGCCGCCCGCCCAGGACAGCCGCCACGGCTTCGTCCAGGGCGATCCAGTGGAATTCGATCTCCGCTTCCTCATCGGTCCGCTCATGGCGATCGTGGTGGGGCACTTCCGTGAGGTCACGGGCGAGGTAGATCCTGATGGCCTCGCTGGATGACCCGGGCGAATTGAAAAAGTCCGCCAGGACGTTCCATCGCGCGGCCGCGAGGTCAGCCTCTTCAGCCAGCTCCCGGGCGGCACCGACGACAAAGTCCTCGCCTTCAACGTCCAGGAGGCCAGCCGGGATTTCCCAGAGGTCCATGCCCACGGGATGGCGGTACTGCCTGATGAGCAGAACCTCGCCGGCGTTGTTCATCGGCAGGACCGCGACGGCGCCGGGGTGGTCGATGTAGTCGCGGGTCAGCGCCTCGCCGGCCTCACTCAGCTGGAAGCTGTCACTCACGACGTCCCAGATCCGGCCTTCATAGACCTTCTCCGTAGACAGAAGACGGCGCGGACTCGGCGCATCCGAAACCTGCTCTGCAGCTGGGATCGTTTCAGGTGTACCGGGCATCGCGCCGTCCTCTACTTATTCGGTTCTATTTTGCGGCAACCGTACGTGACTGCTTGGCAGCCGGTGCGTTCTGTGCGTTCTGGTGGTCCAGAGCGGCCTTGATCAGTCCACTGAACAGCGGGTGGGGCCGGGTGGGACGCGAGCTCAGTTCCGGGTGGGCCTGGGTTGCCACGTAGTACGGGTGGACCTCGCGGGGCAGTTCAACATATTCCACCAGTTTGCCGTCCGGTGATGTTCCGGAGAACACCAGGCCCTCGGCTGCGATCTGTTCGCGGTACTTGTTGTTGACCTCGTAGCGGTGGCGGTGGCGTTCGCTGACAGTGGTCTTGCCGTAGGTTTCGGCGATAACGGAGCCTTCGTCCAGCTTTGCCTCGTACAGGCCAAGGCGCATGGTGCCGCCCAGATCGCCCTTGCCTTCCACAATGTCCAGCTGCTCTTCCATGGTGGCAATCACCGGGTACTTGGAGTCAGGCTCGAACTCGCTGGAGGATGCGCCTTCGAGGCCCACCACGTTGCGCGCATACTCGATCACCATGCACTGCAGGCCAAGGCAAAGGCCCAGGACGGGCAGCCTGGACTCGCGGGCGTACTTCAGGGCGCCCAGCTTTCCTTCGAGGCCGCGGATTCCGAATCCGCCGGGAACGCAGATGGCGTCCACGCCGCCGAGGGACGCGACCGCGCCCTCATGGGTTTCGCATTCGTCCGACGGGACCCAGCGGATCTTGACCTTGGTGTCGTTGGCGAAGCCGCCGGCGCGCAGGGCTTCAGTTACGGACAGGTAGGCATCGGGAAGGTCGATGTATTTGCCTACCAGGGCGATTTCGACGTAGTGCTTGGGGTTGTGGACCGCTTCGAGCAGCTTGTCCCAGCTGGTCCAATCCACATCCCTGAACGGCAGGTCCAGGGCGCGGACGATGTAGGAGTCCAGCCCCTGCGTGTGCAGGGTCTTGGGGATGTCGTAAATGCTCGGGGCGTCCGGGCAGCCGATGACGGCTTCGATATCGACATCGCACATGCGGCCGATCTTGGCCCGCATGGCTTCGGGGACTTCGCGGTCCGAGCGGATCACGATTGCCTCCGGCTGGATGCCGATGGAGCGCAGGGCTGCGACGGAGTGCTGGGTCGGCTTGGTCTTCAGTTCCTGCGACGGCCCGATGTAAGGAACCAGCGAGACATGGACGAAGAAGACGTTGCCGCGGCCGATGTCCTGGCGGACCTGGCGGGCCGACTCGAGGAAGGGCTGCGATTCGATGTCGCCTACGGTGCCACCGATTTCGGTGATGATGACGTCCGGCGCGTTCTTGCCTTCAGCGGGCAGGCGCATGCGGCGCTTGATCTCATCGGTGATGTGCGGGATGACCTGGACGGTGTCGCCGAGGTATTCTCCGCGGCGTTCCTTGGCGATCACGGTGGAGTAGACCTGGCCGGTGGTGACGTTGGCTGAGCCTTCGAGGTTTTCGTCGAGGAACCGCTCGTAGTGTCCGATGTCCAGGTCCGTCTCGGCGCCGTCGTCTGTGACGAAGACTTCACCGTGCTGGAAGGGGTTCATCGTGCCCGGATCCACGTTCAGGTATGGATCGAGCTTCTGCATAGTTACAGACAAGCCGCGTGCCCGCAGCAGGTGACCGAGGCTCGAAGCCGTCAGTCCCTTACCGAGCGAGGACGCCACACCACCGGTTACGAAGATGTGTTTGGTCGTCTTGGACGAGCCCGGGAACCGGGAATTTACACGGGAATTTGATCGCTGCACCACGGAATTCGAGCCTATCATCAAATGAACCTTCCACGGATCCGGAACTGTTCCCCAAATGCTCCAGTCTGCAGTGCGGACAGCCTTACGATCAAGGGGTGACAATGGATCCGAACCCTGAAGACAAGTCATCAAGCACTGCCGGCGGCGTGGACGCGGGGAATTTCCCGGTATTCCGGTCACTGGCACTGCAGTCCATCCCGAAGCCGGACTATGCGGATGTGATTGTCCTCCCAGTTCCCGAGGGCACCTCCGCGGATCCGCGCGTCTGGGCCGAAGAGCTGTTTTCGCTGCAATCCATGCCGGGCTGGGTGACAGCCCTGATGGGGCTGCGGCAGGCAGTGGTTGGCCTGGTGGGCATTCGCAAGGCGCCGGCCGGGGTGTTCGCCGTCTCCGAGGTCCGCGGCGAGGAAGCACTGATCAGCGCCGATGACACGCACCTGGACTTCCGGTGCGGCGTGGCCTGCGACGCCGGCGCCCGGCTGCTGCGGGTCACCACGGCAGTGCGGCTGAAGGGCTGGCAGGGGCGGCTGTACTTCGTCCCAGTGCGCCTTCTGCATCCATTGGTGGTGCACGCCATGATGGCCCGCACCATCGGCCGTCTCACGGCCCTGTCCCGACGCAGCTAGGCGCGCTGCGGCAGCAGCTTTGCGTCATCCAGCAGCTCCTGCGCGTGGGCCTGCGCCGATTCGGAGTCCTCCTGGCCGGCCAGCATCCGGGCGAGCTCCTTCACCCGCTCGGCGCCGTCGAGGAGCCGGACATCACTGGATGTGAACCCGGTGGCGGTGCCGCCGTCGGCTCCCCTGACCGATGTTTTGGTGACGGTGATGTGCTGGTCCGCGAACGCCGCCACCTGTGGGAGGTGCGTGACCACCAGGACCTGGACGTGCCGGGCGAGCATGGCCAGCCGGCGGCCGATTTCGACGGCGGCCCGCCCGCCGACGCCGGCGTCCACTTCGTCGAACACAAAGGTAGGCACCGGGTCCACTGCTGCGAGCACCACTTCGATGGCCAACATCACACGGGACAGTTCACCGCCCGAGGCGCCCTTGCCGAGCGGGCGGGCCGGGGCCCCGGAGTGCGGCTGGAGCAGGAACGAGATCTCGTCCGCGCCGTGCGGCATCAGCTGTCCGGCATTTTCGAGGTTGATCACGAGGGTGGCATCGGCCATGGCCAGTGCCTTCAGCTCGGCGCTGACGCGGCCGGAAAGGTCCTTGGCAGCCTTGGCCCGGATCTTGCTGATGGCGGCCGCCTGCTTCTGCAGCTCCGCTTCGGTCCGGATTACGTCTGCGTCCAGCGCCTCGATCCGGGTGGAATCGTCCTGCAGTTCATCGAAGCGGACCCGGGCGTTCTCGGCCCACTGCAGGACTTCGTCGATGCTGGGGGCGTATTTGCGGACCAGCTTGGCCAGGTCGGCCCGCCGGTCTTCGATCTCGGCGAGCCGTTCCGGCCCTTCCGAGTCCAGGCCGGCCTGGTAACTGGCCAGCTCAGTGGCGATGTCGTTGAGCAGGAAGCCGACTTCCGCAAGCCGTGCCGCGGCTGCCCCGAGCTCGGCGTCGTGTTCGGCCACGTGCTCGAGGGTCCGTTTCGCAGCGTCCACCAATGTGGTGGCGTCGCCCTCGTCGCCATAGTCTTCCGCGATGAGCGCCTGGTGCGCGGTGTTGGCCGCGATCCTGAGCTCCTCCACGTTGGCCAGCTTCACGGCCTCCGCTTTGAGGGACTCGTCCTCCCCCGGCTGCGGATCCACCTCGTCGATCTCGGCGAGGGCAATCTCCAGCGACTCGGCTTCGCGGAGCCTGTCCCGTGCGGCGCTGCGGAGGGTTTCCAGCTCTGTCTGGACCGCCTTCCAGTGGCTGTAGAGCGCCTGGTAAGTACCCAGCGGTCCTGCCAGTGCGTCACCTGCGAACTTGTCCAGGGCTCCGCGCTGGGCTGCCGCCCCTTTCAGCCTGATCTGGTCCGACTGGCCGTGGACCACCACGAGGGTTTCCCCGATCTCAGCGAGAACGCCCACGGGAGCGGCCCGCCCACCCAGAAATGCGCGGCTGCGCCCGTCCGCTCCGAGGCGACGGGCCAGGATGAGTTCTGCGCCGCCGTCGAACTCTTCGACGTCGGCGCCCGCCTCAACCGCCCGAGCGATCGCCGGGTGCCCGGCGTCGAGCTTAAGGACGGCCTCCGCGGTGGCGCTCTTAGCGCCGCTCCGTACGGCGCCGGCGTCGGATCTGGCACCCAGGAGAAGGCCGACGGCGGTGACCACCATCGTTTTACCGGCACCGGTTTCGCCGGTGACAACGCTCAGCCCGGGGCCCAGCGGCAGGGTGGCGTCGGTGATAACGCCCAGATCGCGGATTCTCAGTTCTTCAAGCATGGTTCACTTTGCGTTCGCGGGATCGGTGTCATCGTCTGGCTGTTCTCCGGACATAGCCTGAAGCGGCGGCATGGGCCGGAGTGTCCGGACGATCGGAAGGGGTCCGGTGTGGATTTCCTCCGACTGCGGCACGGGTCCCCGCCAGCCGTGGATGGGGAGCTCGAACTTGCGGACCAGCCGGCCGGAGAACGGCGTCTGATGCGTCCTTGCGAGCCGGACCGGGGTGGCGGACTTCGTCACTTCCACGCGCGCACCAGGCGGCAGATCCACGGAGCGCCGGCCGTCGCACCAGAGCACACCCTGGGCACCGTTGCGGGAGAGGACTTCCACGGCCAGCCGCGACGCCGGCGATACCACCAGGGGCTTGGCAAACAGCGCATGGGCGCTGATGGGAACGATCAGCAGGGCCTCGACCTCGGGCCAGACCACAGGGCCGCCCGCGGAGAAGGCATACGCGGTAGATCCTGTGGGGGTGGCAAGCACCACGCCGTCGCAACCGAATGTCGTCAGCGGGCGCTCGTCGACTTCGGTGACCACCTCGAGCATGCGTTCGCGGTTTCCTTTTTCGATCGCAGCCTCATTGAGGGCCCACGTGTGCCAGATCTTCTGGCCGCGGACCCAGACCTGGACATCGATGGTCATGCGCTCTTCCACCGTATAGGCGCGGCGGGCAATCCATTCCACGGTCTGGGCGAGGTCGGCGCGCTCACTCTCGGCAAGGAAACCAACGTGGCCCAGGTTGACGCCCAGCAGCGGGACGTCGACTTCGCGGACCAGCTCAGCGGCGCGAAGGATGGTGCCGTCACCACCGAGGACCATCACAAGCTCCACGTCAGGCAGCAGTACGTGGTCGTGCAGGATCTCCACGGGCTGGTTGAGCTGACCGAAGAATCTTTCCATGTCCGCCAGCTCGGATTCCTGCATCACCGGAACGATCCCTGCGTCATACAGCTGGGCGCAGGCTTCCCAAGCAGCCTTCAGTGATTCCTCGCGGCCAGTGTGGGCAAGGACAAGTACTCGCCTGCTCATCGAGTTCCGCTTTCTAGTGGTTCGGCCAGATTCGGCCAAGCAAGCCGTCAATGGCTGCGTGGCGCTCTTCGATCTTAGGCAGGTCTTGGGTCATCCTGCGCTTTATCCACAGGAAGTATTCGACGTTTCCGTCCTGGCCCGGCAGGGGGCTGGCCGCCAGGCCGCATAAGTCCAGTCCGGCGTCGAGCGCTGCATTGGCGACCTTTTCCACCGCCATCCGGCGTTCGCGCTCTGAATTCACCACACCGGTGCGGCCAAGGCGGTCCTTGCCGATCTCGAACTGCGGCTTCACCATGAGCACCAGGTCGCCGCCGGGCTGAGTGCACATGGCAAGCGGATGGGCCACCAGGGTCAGTGAAATGAAGGAGAGGTCAGCCACTGTGAGTTCGGCCTGTCCGCCGATATCCGCGGGCGTCATGTAACGCACGTTGAGGCCCTCGTGGACGGCTACCCGCGTATCCGCGCGGAGCTGCGGGACCAGCTGGCCGTGTCCGACGTCGACCGCCACAACATGTGCTGCACCGCGCCGCAGGAGCACCTCGGTGAAGCCGCCGGTAGAGGCACCGGCGTCCAGGCACCTTTTGCCCTCGACGGTCACAGCGGGAAATGCGTCCAGCGCCCCGGCCAGTTTGTGGCCGGCGCGGCTGACGTAGCTGTCCTCTTCGGTGTGCTCGACCGTTAGGTCTTTGTCCTCCGGCACCTGCAGGGACGCCTTGGACAGGACTTGCCCGGCCGAACTAACCTTGCCGTCCGCGATCAGCGCGGCGGCGTGGGTCCGTGACCTCGCCAGGCCGCGGGCTACGAGGGCTTGGTCAAGCCGTGCCATCTTCAGGCCTCTCCTTCACCTTTGTTGGGGGCGTCTTCGTTCAACGCCTGGAGCAGGGCGTCATGCAGTTCGCCGTAGACAGCTTCGTGCTCTGCGACCGGCCGGTCCGGGACGCCGTCCAAGGCGTCAACGATGGCCGCAATGTCCGGATCGCTGATCCGTTGCGCGGCGGTCTGGGGCCATTCGGGGGTTTGCTGGGCTGGTTCGGGATGGTGCTCTTGGTTCAGCTCAGTCATTGGACCAGTCTACTGAGTGCGCCATTCGAGTTTGGGCGCCCTGGCCTCGGCGGTTTCCGGCACGGCAGCCCACCAGGCGGCACAGGCCGCCCGCCACGCGTCGAGGTCGTTCTCCCGGCCCCGGATGCTGACCGTATCCCCGTTGACCTGGGCTGAGGCGTCTCCGCAGCGGTAGGTCCCGTCGACGTGGTCTACGGCGGGGTACGGTCGGTGCAGGTCGCTGAGCTCGTTGATGATGTAGACCGGACGTTCAGCAGTACGCGCAGCGAGGATGGTGTTTGTGTTGTCGACGCCGGTCAGCACCGCCACGGTGGCAAAACCTGCATTGTTGCCGCCCAGGATGTCTGTGTCCAACCGGTCGCCCACTACCAGCGGGCGGTCAGCGGCCAGACGCTTGGCCGCGGCATGGAAGAGCGGGGCCTCCGGTTTGCCCGCCACAAGTGGCGTCTGGCCGGTGGCTGCCGAGACGGCCGCCACCAGGGTGCCGTTGCCCGGGGCCATCCCGCGTGGCTGCGGAATGGACATGTCCGTATTGGTGGCCACCCAGAGCGCACCGGCAGAGACCACGTAGGCGGCCTCGGCCAGCTCCTTCCACCCAATCCCGGGGTTGAACCCCTGGACCACGGCCACCGGGTCCTCGTCCTGGCTGCTGACCGGAGTCAGGCCCACCAGCTCGATCTCCTGCGCCAGCGCGGGGCTGCCGGTGATCAGTACCCTTGCCCCGGGAGGCAGCATGGATGACAGGAGGTCGGCCGCGGCCTGCGAGGAACTGACCACCTGGCCGTCCTCCGCCGGCGCTCCCAGTTCACGGAGGTGAGCAGCAACCTGCGCAGGCGTGCGGGAGGCATTGTTGGTCACATATCCCAGGCCAATGTCCAGTCCAGCCAGCTGCTGCAGTGACTCCACGGCGCCGGGGATGGCGTGCGGGCCTGCGTACACCACGCCGTCCAGGTCTGCCAGGAGCGCGTCAAACAGGGAGATCAGGGAAACTTCAGTCATAGCGGGCTAGCTGTCCTGTCGCTCGGAGTGGCTGTCGTCATCGTTCCCGCCGTCGGCCGAATCATTCTGGTCTGACGCTGCTTCTTCAGACTCTTCCTCAGATTCCAGCTCATCCGCTTCGGCGGAATCCTCATCAGACTCGGCGTCATCGGACTCGAAATAATCGGATTCCAGGTCGTCGATGGCGGCGTCCACGCCGGAGGTCCCGGGTGATTCCGCCGCGGTCTCCGCAGCCGTGGCAGCGGCGGTATCAGCAGGGGCAGACGTGGCGGCGACTTCAGGGCCTCCGGCAGCGCGCTCGAGCAAACGGCGGCGCTGCGATTCCTCGCGGGCTTCCTCTTCCTCGTCCCAGCCCAGATCCACGATGTCCGGTTCCTCGTCAACACCGAGGCCCAGCGCATTCTCAGCCACTACGGCCTGCTTCTGCCATTTTGCAGCTTCATCATTGCGACCTACAGCGGCCAGGGCGTCGGCGTAGGCACGGAACAATCTGGGGCTGTAGGAAAACGCCCGGTTGATGTCCAGCTGGGCAATTTCGAGCTCTGCCACGGCGGCGTCCAGCTGGCCAAGGTCGGTCCGTGCTCCCGCAGCCACAATCGCCAGCTCGGCCTTGCCCGGCGCGTCAAGGTCATTGGCTTCCTCGGAGCGCACCACATCGAGTGCACGGTCAGGCCGGCCCAGTCCTCGCTCGCAGTCCGCCATCACGGGCAGGTGGACGTTGGAACCGCTGATGCGGCGGTACGTCCGGAACTCCCGCAGTGCTTCGCCGTAGTGTCCGGCCGCATAGGCAGTCAGGCCAACCGCCTCCCGGACGGCCGCCAGCCTGCCGCCGCGCCGGCTGGCCGCGAGGGCATGCTGAAAAGCAAGCTCGGGTTCTTCATCGATCAAACGACCCGCCATCACCAGGTGGCGGGCAACCCACTCAGCGCTTTTCGCTTCCAGCGTCTTGATCTGGTGCTGGGTGGCGCGGTCGAGCTCCTTGCCCGTGACATCCTCATCGATCTCAGGAGAACGTTCGCGGTCGGGACGGTTGGCGCTGCGAAGATCGCGGGCGTTGGGAATACGGGCCGGACGGTCTTCCGCACGGTCCCTGCCGAACTGGCGGGGGCCAGAGTCACCGCGGTCGAAACTGCGGGGTGCACGGTCCTGGCGGTCGCCGAACGGCTTGCGGTTTTCGCCCCCGGAGAAACCACGGCGTTCGCCGTCACCTTCACGGCGCGGACGGTCACCGTAGGGCTTGTTGTCACGGTCGCCGTAAGGCTTACGCTCACCACCGCCGCTGAAGGGCTTGCGGTTTTCGCCCCCGGAGAAACCACGGCGTTCGCCGTCACCTTCACGGCGCGGACGGTCACCGTAGGGCTTGTTGTCACGGTCGCCGTAAGGCTTACGCTCACCACCGCCGCTGAACGGCTTCCGGTCGCCGCCACCGCTGAAGGGCTTGCGCTCACCGCCGCCTCCGCCGAAGCTGCGGCGTTCGCCATCACCTTCACGGCGCGGACGGTCACCGTAGGGCTTGTTGTCACGGTCGCCGTAAGGCTTACGCTCACCACCGCCACTGAACGGCTTCCGGTCGCTTCCACCGCTGAACGGCTTGCGCTCACCGCCGCCTCCGCCTCCGCCGAAGCTGCGCCGTTCCCCGTCACCTTCACGGCGCGGACGGTCACCGTAGGGCTTGTTGTCACGGTCGCCGTAAGGCTTGCGCTCACCCCCACCGGCACCCGGGGCGCGCTTCGGAGCCTCAGAGTTCCGGTCGTCGCGGGAACGGAAGCCACGCGGTTCTCCACCGGAATTGTTTGTGCCGCGGAATGGGCCACGGTCGTTGCCGCCGCGTTTGCCGCCGTTGTGCTCAGCCATGTGGGGATTCCTCCTGTTATGAGCCGACCACTGGCGCAATCGCAGCCGCTCGTTCCGTGTTTCGTTATCCTACGCAACCCGAAATCAAGCGCTTCGAAGTCCGTACATCTCAGTCAATTCTAAGCGAGACCCAACCGGCGCATGACGGCTCTCCGTGGTTCGTGGTGAAACGGATTCCGTGTCTTGAAAGCTGAAGGGCTCGTAGCCCTGCTGTGATGGATGTTCTCTACGCATTCATCA
>NZ_JAVDRS010000011.1:0-110659 GCF_031454915.1 Pseudarthrobacter sulfonivorans
GTGTGGGAGAGTAGGTCACCGCCGGAACATCATTAAGGTCGAGACCCCCCAACACACACGTGTTGGGGGGTCTCCCACTTTAACCACCCAACCCCATGCTGTGAGATCCTCACTGAAGACCTGCATCAAGTGCGAGAGCCCTGGAAACAGGCCGCGTAGAGTTGACGTCCATGGAGAACCTTTTCAGTCACTCGGAAGATGCCTTGTCGGGCCACACTGTGCCCGCAGAGAGCCTTGAGCCCGTCGTCTACACGGTGACGGTGCCGGGGCCGGTAGCGCAGGCCTTTGCCGGCTTCACGGATCACACCCATTTGTGGTGGCCGATGGAATCCAACAGCGTTTTTGGTACGGGCTCCTACGTCGAATTCGAGGACATCCTCGTTCTGGAAACCGCTGATGATGGCAGGACTGCCGTGTGGGGCAGCCTCGATGACTGGCAGCCGCCCCTGTCCTTCCACGCTTCCTGGTACCCGGGAACCACCGCCCTGTGGTCCACCGAGCTGCGGGTAGCGTTCAGGGCCGTACCGGAGGGGACTGAGGTTCGGTTGGTCCATGACGGCTGGGAAGGCGCCGAGGATCCGGCGGCTACCAGGGCAGCCTCCGCCGAGAGTTGGCCAGCCGTTCTGGACCGTTTCGTGCGCTTTATGGGCGGGACGGGTTCGGAGCCGAGGTAGCCCGCAAGCTTAGACCGGCGGGACCGCTGTGCTGGACCTGACCAGGAACTCGGTGGGGTACTCCCTGTCCGTGGCCTCCGGTGCCGGCGGCGCGCCCTTGGTACGTCGCTTCGCGCCGGCGTCGAGCGTTTCCAGCAGCAGCCGAGCGGCCAATGCTCCTTGCCCACGGGGATCCTGGTTGATGGTGGTCAGGCCAACCACCTCGCCAAGCTCGTGCCCGTCCATGCCGATAACGGAGAGATCCTGCGGCACACGCAGTCCGAAGTCGCGTGCGGCCAGGATTGTGCCGATGGCCATTTCGTCCGAGGCAGCAAAAACTGCGGTAGGCCGTTCAGTTGCCGTGGCCAAGAGCGTGCGGGCACTGGCGTAAGCGCCCTGGATGGTGAAGTCCGCGGAGACCGTCCACTCCGGGCGGACACGATGGCCAGCGGCCGCCATGGCCGCTTCGAAGCCGGCCCTGCGGATTCCCGGTAGCTTGAAGTCCCGGTTCAGCTCACCGTCCCCCGTGATGTGGGCGATGCGCGTATGGCCCAGCCCGATGAGGTGCTCGGTTGCTGTCCGCGCGAGGCGCGCGTCATCAATCCGGATTGTCGAGGCACCGGCCAGCGCACCGCCGATCCCCACGATGGGGCGGTGGATGGCCAGGAGTTGCTGGATTTCGGCCTCGCTGAGGACCAGGGCCACGGCGATCACGGCGTCCAGCCGCTTTCGGAGCAGGAAATCGTTCAGGACGATTTGGCGGCGTTCCGGCTCGTCGCCCACGTTATAGAGGGTGAGGTCATAGCCGGCGTCGAGCAACGCGCCGGACACTCCCTCCACTACTGATGAGAAGTACCAGCGGTGGACGGAGGGGACCACAAGCCCCACATTGTGGTTGCGGCCCGAAGCGAGGCTTGAGGCATGATACGAGGGGACGAAGCCGAGCTCGGCGGCGGCAGCCTTGGCCAGTTGCCGGCTCTTGGGTGACACGTTCGCCTTACCGCTGAGCGCCCGCGATACCGTGGCAATGGATAACCCGGCGCGGTCGGCAACGTCCTTGATGCCTGCGAGTCCCACTATTCTGTGCCGCCTCCGTCAATCCGCAGCCATGCGGTTGCTCCCGAGGCCAGGAAGTGGCCCGCATCCGGCCCTGCGCTTCGCAGGAGGACGTGGCCGGCGGGCAGTTCCAAGGGCTCGTGGTTGAGGTTCATGATCACCAGCGTAGCGCCGTTGACGTAGGCCAGGGACGACCCGCTGCACCAGTCCTCCGCCCAGGCCAGGGATCCGCGGCCGAGTCCCAGTTCGCGGCGCAGGGCAAGCATGTTCCGGTAGAGGCTAAGGTGCGACGACGGCGATGCGGCCTGGGCGTCCCGTGCCAGTTCAGTGAAGCTCGCCGGGAGGGGGAGCCAGGGATCGTCGCCGTCGCCAAAGCCCAGGTGCCGTTCAGCGGACCGCCACGGCAGTGGGACGCGGCAACCGTCGCGGCCCAGCCGTTCGCCGCCGGTGCGCGCGAACGTGGGGTCCTGCCGCGCGTGTTCCGGAATATCGATGCCGTCGGGGAGGCCCAGCTCCTCACCCTGGTACAGGTAGGCCGCGCCGGGGAGTCCGAGCATAAACATCGAGGCGGCCGCTGCGCGCCGGCGGCCGAGGCCAGTGTCCGGCTGGTGATCGGCCGGACCGATGCCGTCACCGTCGCGGGGGCCGGACCCGTTGTAGCCAAAGCGGCTGGCGTGCCGGACCACATCGTGGTTGGACAGCACCCAGGTGCTGGGTGCGCCGACGCCGTTCAGGACTGTCAGGGAGTCAGTGATGACGCCCCGGAGCCGGTACACATCCAGTCCGGCGTGCAGGTACGGAAAGTTGAAGGCCTGGTGCATTTCGTCGGGCCGGACCCAATGTGCAAGACGGTGGAGGTCCACGCCTGCCTCTGCGCACAGGATCCTGTCAGGCCCGTACTCGTCGAGGATCCTTCGCCAGGCCCGGTAGATGTCGTGCACGGCCGGCTGGCCGAACATCGGCGCCTCGTGGCCGGGGAAGCCGTCCGAGTTACCGCCGTCGGGGCGTCCGCCCCAGGCAGGGAGTCCGGGAGCCTTAACCAATGCATGCGCAACGTCCACCCGGAACCCGGAGACGCCGCGGTCCAGCCAGAACCGGAGCACCCGCTCAAACTCGGCGTGGACCGCGGGGTTGTCCCAGTTGAAGTCCGGCTGCGAGGAATCAAACAGGTGGAGGTACCACTGTTCCGGGCTGCCGTCGGGCCCCATGATCCGGGTCCAGGCCGGGCCGCCGAAGTGGGACTGCCAGTTGTTGGGCGGTTCGTTGCCGTCGTGCCCCGCGCCGTCCCGGAAGATGAACATGTCGCGCTCCGGGCTGCCTGCAGGGGCCGCGAGGGCGGCCTGGAAGGCCACATGCTGGTCCGAACAGTGGTTTGGCACAAGGTCCACGATGACGCGCAGGTCCAGGCGGTTGGCCTCGGCCATCATGATGTCGAAGTCCATCAGCGTGCCAAAGATAGGGTCGACGTCGCAGTAATCGCTGACGTCGTATCCGGCGTCGCGTTGCGGTGACTTGTAGAAGGGGGACAGCCAGACGGCGTCCACGTCCAACTCGGCAAGCTGCGGCAGCTCGGCCGTGATTCCGGCCAGATCGCCAATGCCGTCGCCGTTGAGGTCGCGGAAGGACCGCGGGTACACCTGGTAGATGACGGCCGAGCGCCACCAGCCGGGGGCGCTGCTGGCCTCGTGGATCAGGGACAGCGGGCTCGTCAGGGACGCTGTGGCGGAGATCACTGTATCTACAGACATGGGAGACATGCTAAGCGCGCGGACGCCAGAAAATGAAAACGCTTCCATGCAGCGTGTCACCAACCACCCGGACTTGCAGCACGGCTAGCGGCCTGACCTGTGGAAACGTTTGCAGCGACGGCCAAGTCACACTACTGGGCAGTAGCGTAACGATTGCCGGTTCTACACTGGTAACGACAATCGCGACGACGGAACTGGAGGCTGCGTGGGCAGCTTGGTTGAAGAACTGGTGGGCGTCCTCGGAGCCGCCCAGGTCAGTGCAGACGAAACTGTGCTGGCCAGCTATGCCGTGGACCAGGCCCCCGTGCTGGACTTCCAGCTGCCCGAAGCCGTAGTTTTCGCCGGCTCGGTGGCGGATGTCCAGGCCGTGGTCAGGCTGTGCGGCGCGCACAAGGTTTCCGTGGTGGCCCGAGGGGCCGGCACTGGTGTTTCCGGGGGCGCGCACGCGAGCCGGAACAGCGTTGTCCTGTCACTGGAACGGATGAACCGCATCCTGGACCTGAACCCCGAGGACGAGACCGCCGTCGTCGAACCCGGCGTCATCAACGCCGCCCTCAACGAAGCCGCCGCTCCCCATGGCCTCATGTACGCGCCGGATCCGGCGAGCTTCCGCACGTCGACCATTGGTGGAAACGTTGCCACCAACGCTGGGGGACTGCGCTGCGCAAAGTATGGCGTGACCAGGGACTCGGTCCTGGCGCTGGACGTGGTGATGGCCGACGGGTCCCTGATCCACACCGGCCACCAGACGTTCAAGGGGGTTGCCGGCTATGACCTGACGGGCCTGTTTGTCGGCTCGGAGGGGACGCTGGGGATCGTGGTGGGGGCAACCGTGCGGCTCAAGTACCTGCCCCGCGAAGTGCACACCATTGCCGCGTTTTACCCCGACTTCAGGCAGGCCGCCGCGGGGGTCCTGGCGGTGGGCCGGGCCCGGGTGCAGCCAGCCATTATGGAACTGCTCGACGGCGGCACCCTCGCCCAATTGGACGAAATCCACGGCTCGGACCTGAGCGTACGCGGACGGTCGCTGCTCCTGATCCAGACTGATGGGTTCGGCGCTGCGGCGGAGGCCGACGTCGTCCGTTCCGTCCTGGCCGCCGGCGGCGCACGGGTGAGTACGGAAGCCACTGCGGAAGCCGAGCAGCTTGTGGAGCTCCGCCGGAACAGCCGGGGTGCGGAAGTGGATGACCAGTACCGCGTGGGCGAGGACGTGGCGGTGCCGCGTTCACGCCTGGTGGACTATGTCGCGGTGCTCGAGGATCTCGCGGCAGAACATCACGTGAACCTCAAAGTGGTGGCGCACGCCGGCGACGGCAACCTGCACCCGACATTCTGGGTAGACCGAAAGGACAGCGCCGTTGACACCGACGCCATGGAGCGGCTGAACCTCGCCCTGGATGCCTCGGTCACGGCCGCACTGGCGATGGGCGGCACCATCACCGGGGAGCATGGCATCGGGCAGTACAAACTGCGCTGGCTGGGCCTGGAGCAGCCGGAGCCGGTCCGGCAGCTCCAGCGCAGGATCAAGGACCTCTTCGACCCCGCCGGCATTCTGAACCCGGGCAAGGCCATCTGAGGCCGGGCACACGTGTGTTAACACAACTGTGCTGTGACCGAGGCCGAGCCCTTAGTCGTCGACGTCCGGGTACTCGTCGATGGATTCGTCGGCACCGTAGCGGGATTCCTCGGTTTCGGCTTCGAGGATCTTGAGCATGCCGGTGTCCGGGTTGAGCATGATGGCGGCCTCGTCGCGGCGGTGGCGCAGGACGGAATCGATGTAGGACTGCACAGCCTCGGCGAGCGGGATGTGGCGGGCCTGATCCTCGGACATGTACCAGCGGTGCTCGAGGACTTCGTGGACTGCCTCCGCCGGTTCCAGCTTGCGGGACAGGTCGCGGGGGATGGAGCGCACAATCGGTTCGAAGACCTGGCTGACCCACAAGTGGGCGCTGTATTCCTCGTCCATCCCCGGGTTGTTGTCCGCCCGGAAGGTGTCCATGTCATTGAGCAGGCGCCTGGCCTGGTTCTCCTGGGCGTCGAGGCCGGTCAGGCGCAGCAGCCGCCGCATGTGGTGGCCCGCGTCCACCACCTTGGGCTGGAGCTGGATGGTGGAACCGTTCTGGGTGGTCTTGATGGCGTATTCCTCGACGTCGAAGCCGAGTTCGTTGAGCCGCCGGATGCGGGCGGCCACGCGCCACCGTTCGCCGAGTTCGAAGGATTCCTTCTCTGTCAGCTCCGCCCAGAGCCGGCGGTAGCTTTCCATGATGAGTTCGCTGGTGGCCACGGGGTCCACCTTCTCTTCGATCAGGCCGCCGTCCAGGAGGTCCATCAGCTCGCCGGCGATGTTGACCCGGGCAATCTCAAGGTCGTACTCGCGCTGGCCGGTGGAAAGATCGGGGTAGAGCTCGCCGGTTTCGGCATCAACCAGGTAGGCGGCGAATGCGCCGGCGTCGCGGCGGAACAGCGTGTTGGACAGCGAGACGTCACCCCAGTAGAAGCCGATGAGGTGCAGCCGGACCATCAGCAGCGCCTGGGCGTCGATGAGGCGGGTCAGGGTGTCCTTGCGCAGCATCTGCGAGAACAGGGCGCGGTACGGCATCGAAAACTTCAGGTGACGCGTGACCAGGACGGGGTTCAGCGGGCGCCCGTCCAAGGTGGTGCGGCCGGTGATGACCGCCACCGGGACAACACAGGGGACGTCCAGGCGGGCCAGCTTGCGGAGCATGTGGTATTCGTGGCGGGCTACGTGTTCGGACGTTTCCTTGATGGCGATGACGGAGCCGCCCAGGTGCGCGAAACGCACGATATGCCGGGAGATACCGCGGGGCAGCGCTGCCAGGTTCTCTGCCGGCCAGTCTTCCAGTGCGATGTGCCACGGCAGGTCCAGGAGCTCCGGATCCGCGGACGCAGCGGTGATGTTAAGCGAGCTGGAGATGGCAACGTTCTTGTCATCCTTCGCGCTCGCGGCCTCGAACCGCGGCAGTTTGCCTACCTGCGCATAGTCCGTGGGCTCGTCGTGCCACTGGGCATTGTATTCATCGCTCATGGGTCAATTCTTCCGTACTTCAGGGGGCCAGGGGCAAAGTGCCCACAACGAACGACGGCGGCCCTCCCGCTTCGGGGAGGGCCGCCGTCGTTATTGGTTTGGTTGTGCCCATGGTTTCACCAGGCTCAACCACCGGGACCGGAGGGACTAGTCGCCCAGGCGCAGCCCGGTCTTGGTGTCGAACAGGTGCACGTGGCCCGACTGCGGACGGACGTAGATGGACTCGCCCTTCAGCGGGGGACGGCGGCCGTCGACGCGTGCCACGATGTCGTGGTCCTTGCCGTCCAGCGTGGTGTGGCCGTAGACGTAGGCGTCGGCACCGAGCTCTTCAACAACGTCAACTTCAACCTTGAGTCCTTCGCCCTGCGGCGCGGTCTCGAGGTCTTCCGGACGGCTGCCCAGGGTGACGGTGCTGCCGTGTGCTTCTTCGAGGACGTTGCGCGGCACGGGGTAGACCGTTCCGCCGAACTGGACACCGCCGTCGACGACGGGAAGCTCCAGCAGGTTCATGGCGGGGGAGCCGATGAAGCCGGCAACGAAGACGTTCTTGGGCTTGTCGTAGAGGTTGCGCGGGGTGTCAACCTGCATCAGCAGGCCGTCCTTGAGGACCGCAACGCGGTCGCCCATGGTCATGGCCTCGACCTGGTCGTGGGTGACGTAAACGGTGGTGACGCCCAGGCGGCGGGTCAGGGACGCGATCTGCGTACGCGTCTGCACACGGAGCTTGGCGTCAAGGTTGGAGAGGGGCTCGTCCATGAGGAACACCTGCGGGTTACGCACGATGGCGCGGCCCATGGCAACACGCTGGCGCTGACCGCCGGAGAGTGCCTTCGGCTTGCGGTCCAGGTACGGCTCGAGGTCGAGAAGCTTGGCGGCTTCACGGACGCGCTCGGCACGCTCCTCTTTGGAAACGCCGGCGATCTTCAACGCGAAGCCCATGTTGTCCGCAACAGTCATGTGCGGGTAGAGCGCGTAGTTCTGGAAAACCATTGCGATGTCGCGGTCCTTCGGCGGAACGTCGGTGACATCGCGGTCGCCAATCAGGATCCGGCCGGCGTTTACATCCTCAAGACCTGCGAGCATGCGCAGGGAGGTGGACTTACCGCAACCGGAGGGTCCAACGAGGACCAGGAATTCGCCATCGGCGATTTCAATGTTGAGCTTGTCAACAGCGGGCTTCTCTGTGCCCGGGTACAGACGCGTAGCGTTATCAAAAGTAACTGTAGCCACAGTTATCAATCCCTTCACCGGCAGGTACGTGCCGGACGATCCGTAGTGAATGGTTCATGTAATTCAGTTATCCACGGCATTGCAGCCGTGTACTCCCCGGCCGAGGCCGAGGAGTATCGCGTGACGCCGCACGGTTCTGTGCGTCACATCACAACCAAGAGTATGTCAGACCAGTTGCTTATTGTTGCAAATGTTACGGAGGTCACATGTGAGGTTGGACATGCTTGCCCGCATCACGGGGTGCCGGGCTCTTCCTCAGCCACCACGAGGCTCCGCTCCTGCAGCAGCGCCTCCAGCAACTCCGCCACGTGGGCCGGCGCCTCAACCCGGAACTCGGCCTGGGTGAAGTCCAGGCCCACCTTCACGCCCACGTCGCCGGATTCCAGGCGCGCCAGGGCGTCCTCGTCCGTGACGTCGTCACCTGCGAAAAGGACGGCGGTTGCCCCCGTGATCTGGCGCAGGAACGTCAGTCCCTCTCCCTTGGAGGCGTTGACCACCGAAGTCTCCAGGACCCGCTTGCCGTTCTTCAGGAAGACACCTTTGCGGTCCTGAAGCACTGAACGGGCCGCGGCCACTGCATCCTCGGCAACATCATCCTCAGCCAAACGGGTGTGCAGGACCACTCCGGCGGGCTTGTCTTCGAGGAGCGTGCCGGGCGCCTGCTCGACAATTTCCTCGAGGACGCCACGGACTTCGGCGAGCAGCAGGCGCTGGTTCTCATCCAGGGTCAGTTCCGCAGAGCCGGGGCCAAGCCAGGCTTCGGCCCCGTGGCTGCCAATCAGCAGCGTGTCCACCGGCGGCGACGCCACAGCACGCAGGCTGGCGAGGGCGCGGCCGGAGAGGAGTGCCGTCGTCGTCCTCGGAAGGGCGGCCAGCCCGGCAAGAGCGGCGGCCGAGCGCGGAAGGGGCCGCGCGTCGTCGGCCCGGTCGACAATCGGGGAGATGGTGCCGTCGAAGTCCAGGGCCACCAGCAGGTGTTCCGTCTGGGCAATGCGGCGCGTGGCCTCCCGGAGTTCCGGAGACAGGGTGAGCGGGCCTTTGGCGGGGCGGGCGTCAGGAGTCATCGCGGACAACTTTCTCGTTCAGGGCCGCCAGGAAGTCAGCTGACCAATGGTCGACGTCGTGCTCCAGGATCTGTTTGCGCATCGACCGCATCCGCCGTGCGGCGTCCTTGGGGGACATGTTGACGGCGTGCATGATGGTGTCTTTGAGGCCGTCGATATCGTGCGGGTTCATCAGCAGCGCCTGCTTGAGCTGGTCCGCGGCGCCGGCAAACTCGCTGAGGACCAGGGCGCCGTCGTTGTCCTTGCGGGCCGTGACGTACTCCTTGGCCACAAGGTTCATGCCGTCCCGCAAGGCCGTGACCAGCATGACGTCGGCGGCGAGGTACAGCGCCACCATTTCCTCCACCGGATAACTGTGGTGGAGGTAGCGGACGGCAGTGTTCTGGATGGTGTCGTACGTGCCGTTGATGTGGCCGACAGTACCCTCAATCTCCTCGCGCAGGAGCCGGTACTGTTCCACCCGTTCGCGGCTGGGGCTGGCCACCTGGATGAGGGTGGCATCCGTGACGGCGAGCTTGCCTTCGTTCAGGAGCTCCTCGAAGGCCTTGAGCCGGTGGCGGATGCCCTTGGTGTAATCCAGCCGGTCAACGCCCAGCAGGATGGTCTTGGGGTTGCCGAGGTCCTGGCGGATCTGGCGCGCACGCTCGATGATCTCCGGTTTGTGGGCCAGTTCGCTGATCTGTGCCACGTCGATGGAGATGGGGAACGCCTGGGCCCTGGCGATGTGCGTGATTTCGCCGTCGTGGCCTTTTACGTGCACCTGCTGCTGCTTGACGCTGGCGCCGAGGAACCGCCGGGCGGAGCGCATGAAGTTGCCGGCATCGCTGGGGCGCTGGAAACCCACCAGG
Organism: Pseudarthrobacter sulfonivorans; assembly: GCF_031454915.1. Classification (GTDB taxonomy): domain Bacteria; phylum Actinomycetota; class Actinomycetes; order Actinomycetales; family Micrococcaceae; genus Arthrobacter; species Arthrobacter sulfonivorans_C. The sequence continues at coordinate 9,646 of NZ_JAVDRS010000011.1, forward strand.
TCGGCGCCCATCAGGCCGTCGATGATGGCCTTCCGCCACGGCAGCTGGGCGAAGATTTCCGGCGGGGGGAAGGGGATGTGGTTGAAGAACCCGATTCTCAGGTCCGGCCGGGCCTCCCGCAGCAGCCGCGGTACGAGCTGCAGCTGGTAGTCCTGGACCCATACTGTGGCGCCCTTGTCGGCAGAACGTACGACGGCGTCGGCGAACCTTTGGTTGACCTTCCGGTAAGCATCCCACCAGGTCCGGTGGAACTCCGGCGGGGCGATGACGTCGTGATACAGCGGCCACAGCGTGGCGTTGGAGAAGCCCTCGTAGTAGAGCTCAACATCGTCGTTGCTCAGCTGCACCGGGACCAGGTCCATGCCGCCGTGGCTGAAGGGCTCCACTGTCTCATCGGGAGCGCCGTGCCAGCCCACCCACGCGCCGTCTGTCTTGGTCATCATGGGTGCCAGTGCGGTCACCAGGCCGCCGGGGGAGCGGCGCCAGCCGGAGCCGTCATCGCCGCTTTCACCTGGCGCGCAGCGGTCAACAGGCAGCCTGTTGGACACCACCATAAAGTCGTACTTGGCGGCCTTACCGTGGCCGCCCCCGGACGGGCCCGGTTCGTGTACGGCGGTGGGTTTTTCTTGGACAGGTGTTTGCATTGCGGCCCCCTGGGGTTGCTTGTGCCTTTAAGCCACCTTAATAGGATGGAATCTTGGGGGCCATTCGTCCGTTGGTTATGAGGGCGGAATACTTGAAAGAGCAAGCTCTCAGGTTTCTCCCCTAAAATGGTGGAGTTGCCACTGAGTGGTCCCCCTATGTCGATCGACCCAAGGAACACATGAGCCCCGCAAATGATGCACGTAAGTCCAAAGCTGAGCGAACCTCGGAGGCGCGCGAGAAGGCTCGCCTGATCCGCGAAGCCCAGCTGAAGAAGGACAAGCGCAATAAGCTGCTGATCGGCTGGGGCATTGTGGTGGCTGTTGTGGCCATCCTTGCGGTAGTGGCCCTTGTGGTGACCACAACCATGCAGCAGAACGCTCCCGTTGCTGACAGCGGGCCCACTCCGGCCAACGGCAACGTCCACGGCGGCATTACGCTGCTTGCCAACACCGAGGTGGCCAAGCTGGACCCGGCTACCGTTGATGCCGCTTCCGTGGGAGAGCCGCCGCAGACAGCCCCGGCCGAAATCGTTGCCCCCGGCGCTGAGGCTGAAGCCGGAAAGCCCGTCAAGGTGGTCCTCTACATTGACTTCATCTGCCCGGTCTGCAAAAACTTCGAAGCACAGTACAACGAGCAGCTGACCACCTTGCGCAACGAGGGCAAGATCTCCGTGGAATACCGGGCCCTCGGCTTCCTGGACAACCGGTCCTCGACCAACTACTCCTCGCGGGCAGCCAACGCCGCAGCCTGTGTAGTGAACGAGTCCCCGGAAAAGTACGCGGAATTCGTTGACTCGCTGTTCGCGAACCAGCCGGCCGAAGGCGGCGCGGGCATCTCCGACAACGACTTGAAGAAGATGGCCACGGACATCGGCGCCAAGCCCATTGACAAGTGCGTCGACGAGAAGACCTACCGCCCGTTCGTGAAGTTCACTACCAAGCAGGCCGCCGCCATCGGCGTCACCGGCACGCCCACCGTGTTCGTTGACGGCCAGCAGTGGGGCAAGGGCGCCAGCGCGCAGACGCCGTTCCCTGAATTCCTGCAGGCTGCGATCACCGCCAAGGGCTGATCTGGTTGAGCCTCTGCTGACATAGCAGAGATGGCCCGGTTCCGGCTTCCCCGGGGCCGGGCCATTTTTGTATTCTCCTGCGGGCTCGGGTCTGCCCCATTTTTACCAGCGGGCGGACTTGGGCTAACCTTATCTAGCGCCGTTCAGGCGCACGCCCTTGTTTGGGCGCGCCTCCTTAGCTCAGTTGGCCAGAGCACCGCTCTTGTAAAGCGGGGGTCGTCGGTTCGAATCCGACAGGAGGCTCCGATACGGGGCCTGGCGCCTGGAATCCAGCCCGCAACTACTGCGCATCATCTCCTTCCCAACGATGTATTGACTCGAGCTGGGGAGAAGCGTTGACAGGGCCGGCGGGGCGGCCTAGATTGACTCTTTGACTGTGGGGTGCGGCGCTTAGCGCCGCTGGTATCGGTCTCGTCGCCGCAAAGGCACCCAACTTCACTGCCCGTGCAGATTTTTCGGCGAGAACCTTGATGGCTTCGGCCGCCCTCAGGAGCACCACGATGATCACTTTGAGGCGTTTCTTCCGCGCGCCGTTGTCCCCCGCGTTTGCTTGGTTCAGCAGATCCATAAAGCTCAGCAGTTCCATGGGGCGCTCGCGCATGACAGTACTGGTGGTTGTGCTTATGACGGCCAGCCTCTCGGGCCTAGGCTCCGCTGCGCAGGCGGCACCCGGCCACAACGGGCCGCCTTACGCAGCAGGCGAACCCGGCAGCGGTGACGAGTACTTTCCCTACGCCGGCAATGGCGGCTACGACGTACTCCATTACGACCTCGACCTCCGCTACGCGCCGCCGTCGGACCCCGCTGTTCTTCAAGGCAACCTCAGCGGCGTAGCCACCGTCACCCTTCGTGCCACGGAGGAGCTGGGAACGCTCAACTTCGACCTGCGCGGCCTGGAAGTGACGGCGGTCAGCGTCGATGGAACCGGCGCCAAGGAAGCGAAATCTCACGACGGCGGCGCCTCCGAATGGTGGCAGGTGCAGGAGGACGCGAACCGCGTCTGGGAGCTCACCATCGGCCTGCGGCCGGAACTGGAAGCCGGGCAGGTTGCCACGATCGTCGTCGAGTATGGGGGTGTCACTGGTCGTCCGACGGATACCACCGGGGCGCTCTATGGGTGGGTCACCACGGCGGACGGTGCGCTGGTCGTCAACGAGCCCGACGGGGCTTCCACCTGGTACCCCGTGAATGACGATCCCGAGGATAAGGCGACCTATACGTTTGCCATCGCGGTGCCCGAGGGCAAAACGGCCGTAGCCAACGGACTGCCTGTCGGCCGGCCGCGCACTAAGGCAGGGTGGACGACGTGGACGTGGGAGGCCGCGGACCCCATGGCCAGCTACCTGTCAACGGCGAGCGTTGGCGACTTCGTCCTGTCGTACGACACCGGGCCCCGGCGGCTGCCCATCATCAACGCTATCGACGCTGACGTGGCCGGCCAGGCGCTGGTGGACACGAATGCTGCACTCGCCCTGCAGCCGGACATGATCTCGTTCCTGGAGAAACTGTTTGGAAGGTACCCGTTTGAGGCATTCGGTGCGATTGTCGACGACGACTCGGTCGATTACGCCCTGGAAGCGCAGACGCGGCCGGTCTACTCAGGAGTCGCCGACGGAGCCACGGTGGTGCACGAACTGGCACACCAGTGGTTCGGCAACGCCGTCAGCCCGGCAGACTGGCAGCACATCTGGCTCAACGAGGGCTGGGCCACCTACGTGGAGTGGCTGTGGGCAGAACACCGACGAACATCAACGGTGGCGAGGCAATTCGCCAACACCGTCGAATCCCTGGACTCCAACAAACGCTGGGGGCTGGACATTACTGACCCTGGCCGGGACAACTTATTCGTGGCTCAGATCTACCAGCGTGGAGCGGCAGCCCTGCACGCACTGCGTGTCAAGGTCGGCGACGAGGCATTCTTCGAGGGCGCAGGGCTGTGGCTGACCCGCTACGACGACTCGTCGGCCACCACCGGGGACTTCCAGGCCGTGATGGAAGAAGCCTCGGGCGAAGAGTTGGACAATTTCTTCAACACCTGGCTGCGGGCGCCAGTCCGGCCGGTGGAGATCCCGCAGCCCTGATCCAGGTCCCGAGTTCGCCCAACGTCTGAGCTGAAATCCGGTGTCCCCCTGGGTCGCCGGCGAGCATGGGCCCTGGCTGCAGACTCCGCGCTCAGGTACTCCCACGTCCGGGCGAGCAGTTCAGCCGGAATGACGCGGTGGCTCCCGCGCAGCGATGCGGATCGTCAAGCATAAGGTCCCATGCTGCCCGACTGTCACTCCGAATCGATCAGTTCCAGCAGCTTCTTGGCGGCGTCACGGATATCATCGTGGCCGTGCTGGGCCGCCCGGCTTTCCAGCGAGATCACGGCGCAGCGGTGGACCTTCTTGAAGTCGCCGAACGGAAAGCTGACGCTGCCCTTGGTGCCTTCGGACTGGTCGTCGTCCCGGCCCAGATGCCATTCGGCGAACGCAGCGAAGCCGTGCTTATCGATATACACATTCTCGTCGTCGGCAGAGGGAGCGTGTTCGCTCCAGTCATCGCGGACATCGCGTTCAACTTTTCCGCGCTCGATGAGCTTGCGCGCGTGGGTCAATGCTTTGCGGTTGAGCTTGGCGGCCATGATGCCTCCTACGTGTACAACATGGAATGCTGGCTATTGCAGCCTAACCCCGCGCAGGTCCGAAGAATCTGGCCGGTTTCACAGGCTATTGCTTAACTACCCGCCCTATGACCTAAACTGCTTCACTGAGGCGCCTGAAATGGTGCCGCGCAGCAACGAAAGTGAACCCCGTTATGGCTACCGATTACGACGCTCCACGCAAGACGGATGACGAGTCTTCCGCCGAGTCGCTGGAGGCTTTGCAGGCATCCCGCGGCGCGAATGCCCAGACTGCAGTCATCGACGTCGAGGAGAACGATACGGCTGAGGGCATTGACCTGCCCGGCGCCGATCTCTCCGGCGAAGAGCTGACCGTTGTTGTTGTTCCTGAGCAGTCCGATGAGTTCACGTGCTCATCATGCTTCCTGGTCCGCCACCGCTCCCAGGTTGCTCGCGAAAAGAACGGCTTGAAGTACTGCATCGAGTGCGAAGGCTGAAAGTCTCCACGCTCCGCAACGTGAAATTGCCCCGTCAGGCCCCCGGGCCGTACGGGGCATTTGCGTTTTTCGCCGATGCCCGCGCGGAGCGCCCGGCGACGCCACGCCGGCGTCGTTATCACGCATAACGGTGGGGTGCAGAAATGGTGTTAATAGCGTTTCTTTTGTCCGCAAATACGCCGCCGAATGACTTCCGCGTGACCGGGGAAAGCCGCTTTTAACGGTTCCGCGCCGAAGCGGCCACAACCCTACTTAAGGGCCTGTGGGGCTCCTACGCTTGAGCTACCTAATCACTCGAAGGGTGGCCCACAATGAAAAAGATCTACACGTGGCTGACAGTCATTCTGATGGCTGTTGGATTGGGTTTCCTGGCTCCGGGGCCCGCCTCGGCAACCACATCGTATTGCGGACTCGCCTGGGGGTCGCTGGCTGAAACAAACCGGACGATGAGCGCCGCATCCGTCACCAATGTTCGGACGGGGCGGCACTACTGCTTCGACCGGATGGTGGTTGATCTCAACGGCCCTGTGAAGGGCTACACCGCCCGGTACGTCGGCAACGTAACCCAGGACGGTTCTGGATTCAAGGTTCCTCTGCGGGGGAAGGCGTTCCTTCAGGTAACTGTGACCGCGCCTTCCTACAACAGCGAGACTGGCAAGGCCACGTACAGCCCGGCGAACAAGGCCGAACTGTCCAACGTTGCTGCTTACCAGACTTTCCGGCAGGTAGCGTCCGCAGGCAGCTTTGAAGGCTACACAACTATCGGACTCGGTGTCCGTGCACGGCTCCCGTTCCGGGTACTTACCCTGGATGGCCCGGGCTCAGGATCGCGGCTGATAGTGGACGTAGCGCACTTCTGGTGACCGCCGGTCGGCTGTTGATCCGACGTTGAGATAAGTCAATAACCCAAGGGACGGTGTCCTGCTCGGGAAGACTCCGGGCAGGGCACCGCTCTGTGCGCTCGCAGCCGGGCGGTGTTGGCGGGCCGCAGCGGCTGGGGTCATCATCACGACGGCGGCGCTATGCCCGGCGGTTGCCCCGGCGCAGCGCCGCCCGCAGTTCCTTCCACGCTCCGGTGGACCATAGCGCCCACACGACCAGCACTGGCTGGAAGTACAACCGCACGAGGCGCGCGCGGTCTGTGTTTAAGCCGAACCCGTCCGTCCGGGTCACGTACTGCGAGATGTTGCCGGGGAAAATCAGGACGAAAAACCCCGCAGCAAACAGTCCCACCGGGACGCGGCGCTCACGCAGAACGATCAGTGCAGCGCCGAGGCTGATTTCAACCACGCCGGAGGCCAGCACAACGGTGTCCTTATCCAGCGGAAACCATGGCGGGACCTGCGCCTGAAATTCCTGCCGCGCAACGGTGAGATGGCTGATCCCTGCGAAGAGGAGCGAACAGCCCAGGGCAACGGCTCCGATCAGCCGCGGCACCGAGACTTTCCCTGCGGGAGGTGAGGATCCGGGCCAGTGCTGTTCGGGAACCAGTCTTGGAGGAAACGTAGCATGCATTCCCGCTTGGTCTACCCGCCGGTAACTTCCTGCCCATGATCGACGGCACGGCTTTGCTGCGTACCTTCCCTCGGCATTGTCGGGCGGTTTAGTAAGCTTACTGAGAAATCTCGTCCGTCCGCGCGGCACGGCCCCGGCCGGACTGATAGCGTCGGGATTACTGGACCAATCGAGGAGGATTCATGAAAGCTTCACCGACCCTGACCAACAACCTGCAGGCCGTTCTTGCGGACCTGATAGAGCTGCACATCCAGGGCAAGCAGGCCCACTGGAACATTGTGGGAACCAACTTCCGGGACTTGCACCTGCAGCTGGATGAAATCGTCGACGCCGCGCGGCAATTCGCCGATGACACGGCCGAGCGGATGCGGGCCCTTCATGCCCTGCCGGACGGCCGCAGCGCCACCGTGGCCAAGTCCACGTCGCTGGCGCAGTTCCCGGAGGGCCTAATCAACACCAAGGACGCCATCGAACGGATCGTCGCAGCCCTTGAGGCTGCGGTGGGGACCATGCGCAAGGTCCATGACGAGGTGGATGAAGAGGATCCCACCACCGCGGACCTGCTGCACGAATTCATCGCCAAGCTGGAGCAGTACGCCTGGATGGTGAACGCCGAGACCATGAAGGCGTCCGCCAGCGTCACAGCGCCCGACGCCAAGTAGCAGTCTGGCGCGCCTTGGCGCGCGAAAGGCCCCGGTGCCGGAATTTCCGGTACCGGGGCCTTCTTCGTGCGCGTTCCTGTCAGCAGGGCCGCTGCGTCTAGTCCGCCGTCGGAATTTTGCGGAGTACGACGGCGGTGAGGGCCGCCGCGCCAGCCATCAGTACCAGCGCAATTGCGGCAGTAATGTGGACGCCCGAATCAAACGCGACGCGCGCCGCTCCGCGCAGGGCGTCGCCGAGCGGGGCAGGCAGGCTGGCTGCGAGCTCCATTGCCCCCGCGAGGGTTTCGCCGGCCTGGTGTACAGCCCCTTCGGGCGAGGATTCCTCCAGCTCGGCCGGAAAGCGGAGATTGTGCTGGTAGGACGCCGTAAGAATGGAGCCCAGGACAGCGGTCCCCAGCAGGGAACCCACCTCGTAGCCTGTTTCCGAGATGGCAGCGGCCGCACCTGACTTTTCCGCTGGGACTGCGCTAAGGATGAGATCGTTGGAGATCGTTTCCGCCGCGCCCACGCCCAGGGCAAGAATCAGCAGTGCAGCCAGCAGGAGAACCGGCCCGGAGGCGTGGTCACCGAAGACGACGATCCCGTAGCCGGTGGCGCTGAGAGCAAGGCCTCCGGCCACCACAAAGCCCGGCCGCACCTTCCGGACCAGCGGCACCACCGCCAGGCCGGCCACCACTGTGGCCACCAGGGCCGGGATCATGGCCACGCCGGCGGCCGACGGTGTCATCCCGTCAAGGAGCTGCAGGTGCTGGGCGAGGAAGAGTATGAAGCCGTTGAAGGAGAACAGTGCCAGCACGTTTGCCGTGATGGCGGTACTGAAGACCCGGTTGCCGAACAGCGACATGTCCAGCAGCGGGCTGGCCAGCCGCTGCTGACGGCGGACGAAGACGAATCCCATGGCGAGGCCAAAGGCAATCAGGGCGGCCGGGACGGCCCCCAAGCCTTCGGTGGCCAGCTCCTTGATGCCATACACAACGGGCACCATCACCATCAGGGACAGGGCGATACTCGGCACGTCCAGCCGTCCCGGGCGAGGGTCCTTCGACTCAGGGATGAAGACGGGACCGAAGGCCAGGAGCGGGAGCATGATGGGCACAGCGACCAGCAGGATGGCACCCCACCAGAAATGCTCCACGAGCCAGCCGCCAAAGATGGGTCCCAGTGCGGCGCCGCCGGAGAAACCGGCCGCCCAGATGGCCACGGCCAGCCGGCGCCGGTTTGGATCGGGAAAGATGTTGCGGATCAGGGACAGAGTGGAAGGCATCAGCATGGCGCCGAAAAATCCCAGCGCGGCCCGCCCTGCGATGAGCCACTCAGCGCTGGGGGCAAAGGCCGTGGCTGCTGACACAGCGGCGAAGCCAACGCTGCCGATCAGCAGCAGGCGGCGGCGCCCGATCCGGTCACCCAGGCTGCCCATGGCAACCAGCAGGCCGGCAAGCACCAGGGGATAGGCGTCCACGATCCACAGCAACTGGACGCCGGTTGTCTCCAGGCTGCTCGCGATCGCCGGGAGCGCGAAGGTCAAGGCTGTGTTGTCCACGGCCACCAGGAGCACGGGGAACATCAGCAGGACCAGCGCAAGCCAGTCACGCCACGGTGCCCTGGTGGATCCCGAGGGCAGGGTGGCTGTGGGTGTGCTGCGCGTGTTCTGGGTGGAGGTCGAAGACAACGTCATCTAATAACTGTACCGTCTAGACGGTACAGTTAAGAAACCGGGTGTCGACCATGCATGATGGAAACCATGCCCAGAAAACCCGTAGCCCGCGATGCCGTACTCGACGCCTTCGAAGAACTCCTGATCGGCGTGGGGGAACGGGCAGCCACCCTGGATGCCGTGGCGAAGCGGGCCGGGGTGTCCAAGGGTGGCCTGCTGTACCACTTCCCCAACAAAGAGGCGCTGATCGCAGCCATGCTGGAGCGTCTGGATTCGCTGGCAGGGGAGGACATTGCCCTCATGGCGGCAGCACCGGAAGGCGCGGCCACCTATTTCATCCGGACATCGCTCTGGTCCGGTTCGCCCATGGACCGTTCCTTCCTGGCCGCGAGCCGGTTGGCAGAAGTGGCCCATGTGGAGGCCCGCCGCCGGTTCGCCGCCATCCAGCAGCAGTGGCTGGACCTGATCGCCGCCGATGTTGGCAGCGGTATGGCCAAGGCCGTGCTGTACATGGGGGACGGACTGTATTTGAACGCCATGTGGGAAGGCGGTCCGGCCTCAAGCGCCGATGGCCGGCAGGGTGACGTGGAGGTGCTCCTGGCTGCGGTGGAACGGCTGCGCGGCTGATTCTGCGCCATCATTGGGCCCTGCCGGGGCGCGGCCCGTATGTCCGGTGGTGAGCCTGAGCCCCACGCCGGAATGATGGCGCAGAATCCGACGGCCACATTTGCCCGGAGCCCCGGCGCGTAGGAGAATTGGACCTCGTGGCGGCCAGCTGTGGCCGCCACAACAACCAACTGAATATGCCTTTGATCTGCGGCGGGAGAGTTCTGTTAGTAGGTACAACAGGCGCCGTAGGAGCAAATCCTCCCCAGGAATCTCTCAGGCCCATGTACCGCCGCGGCCAGGCAACTCTGGAAAGCGGCACGCCGTCCACCTGAGACAGTCCCGGATATCTCCGGGCTGCCAGGACCGCTGTGCTCACCGACGGTGCAAGCGCCACCCCGCGAGAGCAGGCGGCGCGGAAACTCTCAGGGTCCCAGACAGAGCGGGGAGGAACCGAATCGATGTGGCGTGCCCTGCCCAGCCTTAGTTATGGAGTTCCCTGTGAGTGTTAAGTCCGCCTCCGCCACCTTTGTTGACCGCCACATCGGTGCGCGCCGCCAGGCGCACATCGACACCATGCTCAAAACTGTCGGTTACGACACCGTGGACGCCCTGGTGGATACCGCTGTCCCTGCTTCCATCCGTCAGGAAGCCGGCCTGACCTTACAGGACGCCCTGAGTGAGGTTGAGGTCCTGGCTGAGCTGCGGAAGCTTGCGGGGAAGAACAAGACGGCTGTGCAGATGATCGGTCAGGGTTATTACGACACCGTGACGCCCGCTGTGATCCGCCGGAATATCCTTGAGGCGCCGGCCTGGTACACCGCGTACACCCCGTACCAGCCCGAGATTTCCCAGGGCCGGCTTGAGGCGCTGCTGAACTTCCAGACCATGGTCCAGGACCTGGTGGGCCTGCCGATTGCCAATGCCTCGCTGCTGGATGAAGCCACGGCCGTGGCCGAGGCTGTCCTGATGATGCGCCGGGCGAACAAGAACAAAGAGGCCCGCGACGGCAAGACGGTCCTGGACGCTGACGTGATGCCGCAGACCATCGCGGTGGTGAAGGGCCGGGCCGAGGCCCTGGGCTTTGAGGTGGAGGTCGCGGACCTGTCCAAGGGTCTGCCGGATGGTGTCATTAACGGCATCGTCCTGCAGCAGCCGGGCGTGTCCGGCCGGGTGTTCAACCACGCCGGCGTGATCGCCGCCGCGAAGGAGCGCGGTGCGCTCGTGACCGTCGCGGCGGACCTGCTGGCGCTGACGCTGATCACCCCTCCGGGTGAGCAGGGCGCGGATATCGCGGTCGGTTCCACCCAGCGTTTCGGGGTGCCGTTGTTCTTCGGCGGCCCGCACGCGGCGTACATGGCGGTGGCCAAGGGCCTGGAGCGGTCGATGCCCGGCCGCCTGGTGGGTGTGTCCAAGGACGACGCCGGTGTCCCCGCGTACCGTCTGGCCCTGCAGACCCGTGAGCAGCACATCCGCCGTGAGAAGGCGACCTCGAACATCTGCACCGCGCAGGCCCTGCTCGCGATCGTGTCCTCGTTCTACGCCGTCTACCACGGCCCGGACGGGCTGAAGGCCATCGCCGAGCGCGTCCACCACCACGCCCGCACCCTGGCGGCGTCCCTTGGTGCTGCTGACTTGGAGGTCCTGCACGGCAGCTTCTTCGACACCATCACCGTCCGCGTACCCGGCAAGGCTGCTGAGATCGTGGCTGCGGCCGAAGCCAAGGGCATCAACCTTCGCGTCATCGACGCCGACGAGGTGGGCATCTCCGCGGATGAAACCACAACGCCGGAAACCGTCGCCGTCGTCGCCGGTGTCTTTGGTGCCCAAATTGTCGGCGCCGAGGATTCCGCCCAGACGGGCTTCTCCTTTGAGTCCTCCGTGGAGCGCACCTCGGAGTTTATGCAGCACCCGGTGTTCAACACGCACCGTTCGGAGACCCAGCTGCTGCGGTACATCCGCAAGCTGTCCGACCGGGACCTGGCGCTGGACCGGACCATGATCCCGCTGGGTTCGTGCACGATGAAGCTGAACGCGACCGCGGAGATGGAGGCGATTTCGTGGCCGGAGTTCGCCTCGATCCACCCGTTCGCCCCGGAGTCCCAGACGGTGGGCTGGCGTGAACTGATCAGCGGCCTCGAGAAAGACCTGGCCGAGATCACCGGCTATGACCAGGTCTCGCTGCAGCCGAACGCCGGGTCCCAGGGTGAGCTCGCGGGCCTGCTCGCGATCCGCGGCTACCACCTGGCCAACGGCGATGCACAGCGCAACGTCTGCCTGATCCCGGCCTCGGCGCACGGCACCAACGCCGCGTCCGCGGTCCTGGCCGGCATGAAGGTCGTTGTCGTGGCCACCGCCGCCGACGGCACGATTGACCACACTGATTTGTACGCGAAGATCGAGGCGAACAGGGACTCCCTGTCCGCGATCATGATCACCTACCCCTCCACCCACGGGGTGTATGACGCGGACGTGACCGAGATCTGCGACGCTGTTCACGCTGCGGGCGGGCAGGTGTATGTGGACGGGGCGAACCTGAACGCCCTGGTTGGTTTGGCGCAGCCGGGCAAGTTCGGCGGGGACGTCTCGCACCTGAACCTGCACAAGACCTTCTGCATCCCGCACGGCGGCGGCGGCCCCGGGGTGGGCCCGGTCGCGGCGAAGGCGCACCTGGCACCGTTTATGCCCGGGGACGCGAACAAGGCAGCCCACGAAGACGGGCACGGCGTGGCGATCTCGGCGTCGAACTTCGGTTCCGCCGGGGTCCTCCCGATCTCCTGGGCGTATGTGAAGCTGATGGGCGCCGAGGGCCTGACCGAGGCCACGAAGTCGGCCCTGCTCGCGGCGAACTATGTCGCGGCCCGCCTGAATGAGTACTTCCCGGTCCTCTACACCGGTGAGGGCGGTTTGGTGGCGCACGAGTGCATCCTGGACCTGCGCGCGCTGACCGCCAAGACCGGGGTGACGGCCGAGGATGTGGCCAAGCGGCTGATCGATTACGGCTTCCACGCCCCCACCCTGGCGTTCCCGGTAGCGGGCACCCTGATGGTGGAGCCCACCGAGTCCGAGGACCTGGCCGAGATCGACCGGTTCATCGACGCGATGATCACCATCCGCCAGGAAATCGACCAGGTCGCCAACGGCGACTTCAGCGTGGAGAACTCCCCGCTGCGCAACGCACCGCACACCGCGGCCGCCGTCGTATCTTCCGACTGGAAACGAGAGTACCCGCGTGAGCAGGCCGTCTTCCCGGTCCACCATCTCAAGCAGGACAAGTACTTCCCCCCGGTCGGCCGGATCGACGGCGCCGGCGGAGACCGCAACCTCATCTGCTCCTGCCCGCCGCTCACCGAATTCGAAAAATAAGAACCCCGTCGGCGGACTGATGTGAGCTGGGAAACGGCGGGCGGAGTTTTCGAAAGCGTGCGTCAGAGCGAGGTAGTGGGCCCACGCCGGCAGGGTTCCCTGGCCGAGCTTGCGAGGCTAGGGAACCGGTGGGGCGCAGCACGCGTGAAAACCTCGGCCCGCCGGCTTCCCGCACCTCTGCGGCTAGTTATTTAGCGCTGCCCAGAGGTTGAGGGACGATGCGAACACAATCCAGGTGATGTAGGGCAATAACAGGAGCCCCGCCAGCCTGCTGATCGGGCCGAAGCGGACCACCGTGACCGTCACGGCCGCGATCAGTGCAAGGATGACCACAAAGGCCAGCCAGAGCGCAGCCGTCCCGATCAGTGGATACAGCCCGAAGAAAGTCGGCGTCCACAGCAGGTTGAGCACCAGCTGGATTCCGTAGGCAACCAGGGCCGGCCGAGACTCGGGACTGCCGCGGCGCCAGACCAGCCACGCGGCCACCGCCATGGCCGTGTAGAGGGCTGTCCACACTGGCCCGAACAACCAATTGGGTGGCGACCAGGGCGCTTTGTCGGCGTCGACGTACCAGCCGTTCACGTTAGCCACCGTGGCGAACGCACCCAGCCAGGCGACCAAGGCGGAGGCCGCGAGGAAGAGAACGAGGGCCACCACCTGGGCACCGAGCCCGCGTTTCAGGCCGGCGCCTTCGGGCTGGTGGGCGGACTTTTCCGGGAGTAGCTCCATGCGTCAACACTCGCGAAGCCCGGGCTGCGAGTCAAGGCGCTCCGCGCCCTGCTGGACCGGCCGGACCGGTTCAGGCTTTAGACTTGTGGCTACATGTCCGCACGCAGCTACGAGCACAGAACCACGAACGAAACCCTGAGATTGGACACTGCCCCCTTGCGAGAATTCACCGCCCGCTTTGCCACAGCGGAGGAAATTGAGAACTGGGACAAGCACGTCACGGCCAACCCCAGCGGCGGCAACATGCTGCAATCTGCGGCCTACGCGTCCGTGAAGAACGGCAGCGGCTGGAGCGTGCGCTTCCTGGTCCTGGAGTCGGGCGGGACGTCCAGCTACAACCTGGTCCTGGAGAAGAAGTTCCCCATTCTGGGCCGCCTCTGGTACCTGATCAAGGGCCCGGACCTGGAGTCAGCCGCGGACCTCAAGCCCGCCCTGGCAGCCTGTGCGGCATTCGCCCGCAGCCGGAAGCTCAACGTCTTCACTATCAAGATTGAACCGGACATCATCTCCTCGCCGGAAGTCCAGGCCCAGCTCGCGGCCGCCGGCCTGGTGAAGGCAGCCAATATCCAGTCCAACGACTCCACTGCGCTGCTGGACATCGCTGCGCCGGAGAACGAGGTTCTCCGGGCCATTTCCTCCCGGGCCCGCAACGCGATCCGCCGTGCCGAACGCGAAGGCTGCGAAGTGGTGGAACGCGAACAAAGCCCGGAAACGTACCGGGCTCTCTATGGCCTCATGGCGGACACCGTGAGCGCCAAGGGCTCCATGCCGCTGCGCAGCTACGGGTACTACGCCCAGTTCTGGGACGAGTTCTGCAGCCGCGGCCAAGGCCGGTTCTTCTTTGTGCATGAGGACGGCAAACCCAGCGTCGGTGCCTTCGTGATCAACTATGGTGCGAAGGCAACCTATAAGGATGGCGGGTCCACCCAGAACCGCAAGCAGTACGGCGATTCCCACCTGGTCCAGTGGGCCGCGATCCGCCGCATGCAGGAACTCGGCTGCACCGAATACGACTTCTGCGGGACCCCGCCAGCGGCCCAGATCAAGGACAAGGCCCACAACCTGTACGGCATGGGCATGTTTAAGACGAGCTTCACCAAGACGGTCACGGACTTCGTCGGCTGCCATGACTATGTCCTGTCCCCGGTCCGGCACACCCTCTGGATCAAGGGCGCGGAACGGATCTTCCGCCGGCTCGAAACCGCCCGCACCGGCCAGCAGTTCTACTGACAGCCCAACCGCAACGCACACCCACCACCACGAAGGCCAGCGCATGCCCCAGCCGGGCGGCGCAGCCACAGATGAGGTTACTTCCGTGAATCCAACCAAGGCAGGAGCCGGGCTTGAGCTCGGCGTCCTCAGCGATGCCGAGTTCGAGGCCTTCTCGCTCAACCACCCACAAAACAACTTCATCCAGTCGGTCGACTTCGTCCGGTTCCAGCGTGCCCGCGGCCAGGTCGTTGAACTGTTCGGTGTCCGCCGTGACGGTGAGCTCGTCGCCGCAGGCAAGCTGAACTACACCACCAACCGGTGGGGCTACAAGGTGTGCGAGTGCGCCAAGGGCCCCCTCATGGACTACACGGATACCGCTCTGGTGCGTGACGTCGTCGGACTTCTCAAAGAACGCGCCGCGGACCGCAAGGCGGCGGAACTCCGGATTTCACCGAACCTGACGTACATCGCCCGCGATGCCGACGGCGCCGAGCACCCGGAAGTGGCGGACAACAGGCCGCTGGTGGCCGAGTTGGCCGGATTGGGCTTTGAGCATCAGGGCTCGGACATGAACTTCGTCAACGTGAACTGGATGTTCATCAAGAGGCTCGAAGGCATTGCGGACTCCGAAGAGCTCATCATGAGCACCAGCTACCGGACCCGCAAGGCCATCCGCAAGGCTGAGAAGAACGGTGTTTTCCTGGAACAGGCCACCCTGGCGACCCTGGATGAGTTCTACAACGCGTTAAGCACCGCCGGGGACGAGAAGGGCTTCGTCTACCGGGAACGCGAATACTACGAACACCTCCTGCGGACCACCTCGCCCGAGTTCACCAAACTCATGATGGCCAAGATCGACATCCCGGCATACCGGAAGTCCATCACCGAACGCCTGGAAGCCGAGTCCGCGTCCGCGGCCGAACTGCGCCGCGAGATTGAGGAAACCGGCAGCAAGAAGAAGGCCAACCGGCTCAAGGTGGTCCAGGATCTGGCGGACAGCTATGAGCGGAGCCTCAAGGATATTGAGCGGTTCCCGGATTCGGTCGGCGTCGCCACCGTGGCAGCCATCCACTTTGTCTGCTTCGGCGACGAAGTGGTGTGCGTGATCGGCGGCACCAAGCAGGACTACATCTACTTCAACGGCGCCACCTCGCTGTATTGGGGCATGATGCTCCATGGACTCGAGAAGGGTTATGCCCGGTACAACTTCTACGGCACCTTCGGCATCGAGGGGCAGGACGAGGAAGGCCACGGCGGCTACCAGTTCAAGAAGGGCTTCGGCGGCGACGTGGTCCAGCTGCTTGGCGATTTTGTGATGCCGGTCCGGCCGCTCGCGTTCCGGGCCAACCGCCTGGCCCGGGCCGCCGTGGCAGCGGCCCGTACAGTACTCGGCAAACTGCCGCTGAAGCGGCAGGCGTAACACCAATCCACCAAAGCGAAGAGGGAGGCGGACCAACGTGAACAAACGTCCCGAGAATTACCGCGGCAAGCCTCATATAGACGGCCTGCCCAAGACAGAGCCGCTCTCGCCCTCCCAGCTCGGCCACGATGCTGCGGCCAAGCGGATGCTGCGGCGCCTGGTCCAGGGGGAGAACCCGCCGACGGCGCCAATGAGCATCGTGGACAGGCTCGCCGGGAGCCCTTATGCCAACCCCATGATCCAGGTGGGCGGGGTGGACACCTCCGCCCGGAAAACCCTTGACTTTGCCCTGCACCTCGCCGAGACCATGTTCCGGTACGGGGCGGGCGCCTTGGAGGTGGAGACGAGCATTATCGCCGTCACCGCGGCGCTGGGGTTGAAAAACATCGAAGTGGATATCACCAACCAGTCGGTGGCCATCAACTACGCCCCCAAGGACCAGCCGCCCATTGCGCTGCTTCGGGTAGTGAGGTCCTGGACCAACAACTACGCCGGACTGGCCAAGGTGCACCGGCTGGTGACGGACATCGTTGCCGGGGGAGTGGGCCGCGATGAGGCGATCCGCCGGCTGGACGAGGCCATTACCAGTCCCAAACCATTCCCGCGCTGGATGGTCACCATGGCCTTCGGCGTGTTCGCTGCCGTCTTTGTGGGCGTCCTTGGCGGGGGACCGGTTTCCTCGGCCATTGCTTTTGTGGCCAACCTCGGCGTCAGCCTGCTGGCCCGGCAGCTGGGCCGGTGGCGCGTTCCGGACTTCTTTACGACGGCGGCGTGCGCCTTCGCCGTCACACTCACCGCGCTGCTGTTGTGGCGCTTCGGCCTCACCAATGCGCCGGCGATCGTGGTGGTGGGCGGCATCCTGCTGCTCCTGCCCACCGGGCGCCTGGTCTCCTCCGTCCAGGACGCCATCAACGGATTCCCCGTGACGGCTGCGGGCCGGTTCCTTTCCACATTGCTGACTTTCGGCGCGATTGTTGCCGGGATCGCGGTGGCCTTCGTGGTGGGGTCGATGACCGGGATGCAGGCGATCGACGTGACGCAGACCTTCCCGCCGGCTTACGACCTGTGGGTCCTGGTGATCTTCACAGCCATCGCGGTGATAGCGATCGGCATCACGGAGCAGACGTCCTGGGAGTTGCTGCTGCCCACTGCGGCTGTCGGCGTAGCCGGCTACTTCGTCCTGCTCGGCGCCGGTGCCCTCGGCCTCGGCGACCGGTTCTCCCCGGCGCTCGCCGCCGTCGTGATCGGCCTGCTGGCGAGGGTAGTGGCGCTGAAGATGGGCGCCCCGCAGCTGGTGGTGGCCGTGCCGGCGGCACTGATCCTGCTGCCGGGCCTGACCATTTTCCGCTCGATGTATGTCCTGACCATCGAGGAATCCGAGATCCTGCTGGGCGCCGGCGGCATGCTCAACGCCGGTGCGATTGTCCTGGCCACTGCGGCCGGCATTGTCCTCGGCGACACCCTCGCAAGGCCCCTGACGCGCAGCCTGGCAAGCAACGAGCGGCGCCGCGCCCGGCGGCGATAACGCCGCGGGCAGCAGGGTTCCGCTGGATCTCCCTACTTAGACCTTCCCAACGGGGAGTTTCTTCTCAGCCTGGAAATCGTCCTCCACCCGGCCCTGGGCCCAGTAGCCGGACAGTGACACCTGGCTCCGCTCAAGGCCCCGCTGAACGAAGAGCACGTCGCGCAGCGCCTTCATGTAGCCGCGCTCGCCATGGGCAAAAACGTCAACGCGCCCGGCAGGCCACTCGGCGTCGGCCACTGCCGACACGAGGAGGCCGCCGGAGCCGGCGGGCACGCCGTTGCGGCGGAGCCAGGTGACCTGCAGGCCTCCCGGGGCTGCGATGGGCTGGATGTCGGCGTCACTGTCCACCTCGAGGAACGCCAGGCCGCGCGCCTCCGCGGGCAGCGATTCGATGGCTGCGGCGATTGCCGGCAGGGCGGCTTCGTCGCCGGCGAAGAGGTACCAGTCGGCGTCGGGCGACGGGTTGTAGGCGCCACCGGGGCCCGTGAAGGTGAAGGTGTCGCCGGGCTTCGCGGCAGCGGCCCAAGGTCCGGCCAGCCCCTCGTCCCCGTGGATCACAAAGTCGATGGCGAGTTCCTGGGCTGCTGTGTCCACCCAGCGGACCGTGTACGTGCGGGTGAAAGGCCACTGCTGGCGCGGCATGGTTTCGCGGATGGTCCACAGATCGAGCGGCTGGGCATAGTCAACGCCTGGCTGCGGGAACACAATCTTGACGTAGCGGTCCACGAAGTTGTTGTTGTCGTAGGTGGAGAAGCCCGGGCCGCCTGCCACAATCCTGACCATGTGGGGCGAGAGTTCTTCCCGCCGGATCACGGTGAGATCGATCTGCGGACGTGTCTTCTTTGTTGCGCTCGTGGCGGCCGGGACTGTGCTCATAAGGCAACCCTAAGCTAAACGACTGGAGGGAGTTCCCAGGTTACGCCGGCGGAGCCCTGCTCCCGCAGCAGCTGATTGATCATGCTGAAAGGCTTGGAGCCGAAGAAACCGCGCGACGCCGACAAAGGGCTCGGGTGCGCACTGGACACCACCGCCGCGCCGGACAGGAGCGGCCGGACGCCGTCGGCATCCTTGCCCCAGAGCACGGCCACCAGCGGCGGCCTCCCGCCGTCGGCGGTGCGCCGGTTGGCAACCGCGGTGACGGCCGCCGTCGTAATGGCCTCCCAGCCCTTGCCCCTGTGGGAGCCGGCAGCGCCGGCCCGGACGCTCATGACCCGGTTCAACAGGAGGACGCCCTGGCTGGCCCATGCGGACAGGTCCCCGTGGACGCGGGCGGGAATGCCGAGATCTGACTCGAGTTCGCGGTAGATGTTTGCCAGGCTCCGCGGGATGGGCCGCGTCCGGGCGTCGACGGCGAAGGACAGGCCGATGGCGTGGCCGGGCGTTGGGTAGGGGTCCTGGCCCACGATGAGTACTTTGACCTCGGCCAGCGGCTGCTTGAAGGCGCGGAGCACGTTCGACGGCGAGGGCAGGACTTGGTGCCCCGCGGCCACTTCCGCGGCCAGGAAAGAAAGGACGCTCCTGAGCTCAGCATCAACTGTTTCCAGCGCGTCCGCCCAGTCAGCAGCCATCAGCTCGGTGAGCGGCAGCGCGGCCAGTTCGGCGAAGCCCACGGCGTCCGCGGGCTCCTCCTCCAGTTCGAACAGGGCGTCAGATTCAAACACGGTCCCATTCTCGCAGGGATCCCCGCCGCCCCTCCGAGTCTTTGTCCACATAACACCGATTTCGGGATGCAAAAACGCGAACAGGTGGACAAAAACTCCGAGGGGGAGGGAAATGACATCCGTGTTATTTACGCCGTAGCATGGGATGAGATTTTCCAACTCGACCAGCGAAGGATGTGCCGTGGCGGAGCCTGCTCGGGAACACGTACCGGAGACTGCAGAGCGGAACCCGCTGCTGGCTGATTTCGCCCTTCGTGACTCCCCGTTGAGCGAGCGCGACCAACAGATGCTTGCCTTGGAACGGCAGTGGTGGAAGTACGCCGGGGCCAAGGAACAGGCCATCAGGGAGCTTTTCGACCTGTCCGCCACTCACTATTACCAGCTGCTTAATGCCCTCATAGATTCCGAGGCTGCGCTGGCCCACGACCCCATGCTGGTGAAGAGATTGCGTAGACTACGTACGTCGCGTCACCGGGCACGCACTGCACGCCGCCTGGGTTCCGACGCCTGACTTACTTCGTGCTGAGCCATCAGCAGCAATCAACAAGGATGTCTCTGCACCATGACCAAATACGCTCGGGATGAATTCGACAAAGTTCCGGAGACCGCCTCGAGGCAAGGCGTTCATCGCACGGCCTCGGCACCGGCCGGGCGCAAACTCTGGCCCATCCTTGCTGTGGGGATCGCGGCGCTGGCCATCGGCTTGGTTTCCTTTTTGATCCTTCCCAAACTTGGCTTCACGCAGGCAGGCAGTGAGCTGTCCACAAGCCTGGAATCGTCGGCTTCGCCGGAGGCAAGCGCAGCACCTTCGGCCAGCAAGGATCCGTCCCCCAGCGCCGTGCCCTCGGAGCCCTCGAAGAGCCCGGAAGCCAAGCCGGAAGCATCTGCCACGCCGTCTGCCACCGAAGCGCCGGCTCCTGTCCTGAACAAGGCCGTGGGCGTTGCCGTGTACAACGCCGCCGGCACCGCAGGGCTCGCCGGACGTGTCAGCTCAATGGTCCAGAACGACGGTTGGACGCTGGGGCCAGTTGGCAACTGGGCCGGCGCGCCGCAGCAGACCTCCGTGATCTTCTATGCCGGGGCAGCCCAGCAGGCCAACGCCGAGGCGCTTGCCACCCTCTTGGGCATTCCCACGCTGGTCGACAGCCAGGAGTTCCAGGTTCCCGTAGTGGTGGTTCTGGGGCCGGACTACCGGTAGCGTCTCCGGAGTCGCTTCTCCCGGTCACACGTGCATAACTTTTGGGCAGCGGAGCGGCCGTGCGGCTCGGCCAGCAGGACGGCCAGTAGCTAGAGTGAATTCAGGCTTCGGTCCGTACAACGCGGCACCCAGCGGAGTGGACCGTCGGCACTACCGAAAGAGTGGACATCATGGCACTGGGAACCGTTAAGTGGTTCAACGCCGAAAAAGGCTATGGCTTCATTACCGTGGATGGCTCCGGGGACGATGTTTTTGTGCACTGGTCGGCTATTGATGGTGAAGGCTACCGTGCCCTCGACGAAGGACAGCGCGTGGAGCTCGAAATCGGCGAGGGCGAGAAGGGCCCGCAGGCCGAAAGTGTCCGGCCCGCAGAGTGAACTCCGGCAACCAGCGTTCTACAGCCCTGCGTTCTACAGCCTTCCGGACAACCATTGCGGCGGCTCTCCTGCTGGCACTGGCCGGCTGTGCCGGAGCCACCGGTGGTAACTCCCGGCTGGACTCGGTTGAAGCCTCCGGCGACGGCGTCCTGCGCATTGGCCTGATCCAGGACAGCACGGGGGAGCAAGGCTTCCTCAACGATTCACAGCGGGCCGCGGCCGAGCTGGCCGTAAAGGACATCAACGCCGCCGGCGGACACAAAGGCAGGCCCGTGGAGTTGATCATCGGGGCCGGTGATGATGCCGGATCGCAGGCGATGAACCTCACTGCAGCCAAGGCCGACGTGGTGATTGGACCCACGGATTCCAGTAATGCCACAGCTGCCATCGACGTCCTCTCCGCCGACAGGATTCCACTGATTTCGCCGGCCAACACGGCGGCCGCCCTGAGCACCTACAAGAGCGGCGGCTACTACTTCCGGACCGCCGCTGCTGATATTGCCCAGGCCTCCGTGCTGGTAAAGCTTGCCAAGGACGGCGGAGCCAAAAGCATTTCTCTTGTCCACCAGGACAGCGTTTACGGTGAGGACGTCTCCGCCGCGGTAGCCAGTGCCGCGACGGATGCCGGCCTGGCAACCGTCAGCACATCGGCTTTCAAGCCGGGCTCCGCGCAGCAGGCGGCTGTGACTGCCCACGCGGCAAAGCCCGACGCCGTTGTGCTGATCGCGCGGGAGGACGCCCAGGGCGCCCTCGCCGAACTCAACAATGCGGGACTGTCCGGCAGCAAAGTCATCCTCAGTGACGGGGCGTTCGCGCAGTATGGGTCCGGGCTGGGCTCGAAAGCCCTGGATGGTGCCCGTGCCGTGGTGCCGGGCGTGTTTGCCGCGGCAGCCTTCCAGGCCCGGCTGCTGGCAGTGAGTCCGGCGTTGAAGGACCTCTCCTTCGCGGCAGAGGCCTACGACGCCGTGAATGTGGCGGCCCTGGCGGCGGCGACGGCTGATGACGATGCCGGGCGCTCCATCGCGGCGAACCTGATCACTGTATCCGGCGGCACCGCCGGCGGGCAGGATGCCGGACAGCCCGGCAAACCGTGCCTTCGGTACGCCGACTGCCTCGCGGTCCTGAAGTCCGGGGCGAAGGTCAATTATGACGGCGAATCCGGGCCGATTGCCTTTGACTCCCAGGGAGATATCACCACGGCGAACTTCATGGTGTTCACCTACGGCGCCGACAACCGGGCCGTTCTCAGCGGACGTGAGGCTTCAGGACGGGCAGCAGGCTGATCGCCAGCGGCGAACGGCCGCCGCTGGATAAGCGGATTTGCGGTCCATTCGCTTGCACTCTCACCTAGGGAGTGCTAATTATTGACTTAGCACTCCTACGTACCGACTGCTAAAGCAACGTCCGGTTTCTGCCGGTTTCGGAGCTTGGCCCAGGTCGTGGAGCGAGAGAAATACCTGGCTGGAGTGAGATCCCCAGCCGCGGCGTACAGAGGCCGCGGGTAAAGGATCGTCCGTCGCGGGCACTGCAGTGAGGATCATTCTTAACGACTGTCCCGAAAGGACTACTGCCGTTATGGCCAAGATCATTGCATTTGATGAAGAGGCACGCCGCGGTCTTGAGCGGGGCCTGAACATCCTCGCCGACGCCGTCAAGGTCACCCTCGGCCCGCGTGGACGCAACGTCGTCCTCGAAAAGAAGTGGGGCGCCCCCACGATCACCAACGATGGCGTTTCCATCGCCAAGGAGATCGAGCTGGACGATCCTTACGAGAAGATCGGCGCCGAGCTGGTCAAGGAAGTTGCCAAGAAGACGGACGACGTCGCTGGCGACGGCACCACCACGGCTACCGTGCTGGCCCAGGCCCTGGTCAAGGAAGGCCTGCGCAACGTTGCAGCCGGCGCTGACCCGCTGTCCCTCAAGCGCGGCATCGAGAAGGCCGTAGAGGCCGTCACCGTTGAGCTGCTGGCCTCCGCCAAGGAAATCGAAACCAAGGAAGAGATTGCGGCTACCGCCTCCATCTCCGCCGGTGACGACGAAATCGGTGCCCTCATCGCCGAAGCCCTGGACAAGGTGGGCAAGGAAGGCGTCATCACGGTCGAGGAGTCCAACACCTTCGGCCTGGAGCTGGAGCTCACCGAAGGCATGCGCTTCGACAAGGGTTACATCTCCGCCTACTTCGTAACCGACACCGATCGCCAGGAAACGGTCCTTGAGGATCCGTACATCCTGATCGTCAACTCCAAGATCTCCAACGTCAAGGAACTGGTTGCTGTCCTGGAAAAGGTCATGCAGTCCAGCAAGCCGCTGCTGATCATTGCCGAAGACATCGAGGGCGAGGCCCTGGCCACCCTGATCGTCAACAAGATCCGCGGCACGTTCAAGTCTGTTGCCGTCAAGGCTCCGGGCTTCGGCGACCGCCGCAAGGCCCAGTTGGCCGACATCGCTGTTCTCACCGGTGGCCAGGTCATCGCCGAGGAAGTCGGCCTCAAGCTGGAGACCGCCGGACTGGAACTCCTGGGACGCGCCCGCAAGGTTGTTGTCACCAAGGACGAGACCACCATCGTTGAAGGTGCCGGCGACGCCGACCAGATCGCTGGCCGTGTTTCCCAGATCCGTGCCGAGATCGAAAACTCCGATTCGGACTACGACCGCGAGAAGCTGCAGGAACGCCTGGCCAAGCTGGCCGGCGGCGTTGCAGTCATCAAGGCCGGTGCCGCAACCGAAGTTGAGCTCAAGGAACGCAAGCACCGCATTGAGGACGCTGTCCGCAACGCCAAGGCTGCTGTTGAAGAAGGCATCGTCGCCGGTGGCGGCGTTGCACTGATCCAGGCCGGCGCCAAGGCGTTCGCCAACCTGAACCTCACGGGCGACGAAGCAACGGGCGCCAACATCGTCCGCGTTGCCATCGACGCTCCGCTGAAGCAGATCGCCTTCAACGCCGGCCTCGAGCCCGGCGTTGTGGTGGACAAGGTCCGCGGCCTGCCCGCAGGCCACGGCCTGAACGCAGCAACCGGCGAATACGTCGACCTGCTGGCTGCCGGGATCAACGACCCCGTCAAGGTGACCCGCTCTGCACTGCAGAACGCGGCTTCCATTGCCGGTCTGTTCCTCACCACCGAGGCCGTTGTGGCCGACAAGCCGGAGAAGAACGCTCCGGCCATGGGTGGCGGCGACGACATGGGCGGCATGGGCGGCTTCTAGTCCCCAGCTTTTCCACGCACGACGCACGACGGCGGTCCTCACCAACGGTGGGGGCCGCCGTCGGCCGTTAACCCCTATGCGTCAAGTAACCCCTGGGCGTCAAGGGCGCACCGGAATTCTGGCAGGATGGAATGGTGACGATTACAGCAGCAGCCGACGGTTCGGCTTTAGGAAACCCAGGCCCGGCCGGCTGGGCCTGGTATGTCAACGACGACTGCTGGCGGGCCGGCGGATGGCCGCATGGCACCAACAACCAGGGCGAGCTGATGGCCGTTCTGGACCTGTTCCGCGCCACCGCCCATGTCCCGGACGAAGACCTGAGGGTCCTCTGCGACAGCCAGTACGTTATCAACTCCATCACCAAGTGGATGCCGGGCTGGAAACGGAAGGGCTGGCGCAAAGCCGACGGCAAGCCCGTCCTGAACGTTGAGCTGCTCAAGGAGCTGGACCGGGAACTCGCCGGCCGCAAATACCGTTTCGAATGGGTCAAGGGCCACGCCGGCCACGACCTCAACGAGGCAGCTGACGTGCGGGCCCGTGCCGCGGCCACTGCATACCAGCAGGGTGTGGCAGCTCGTTCCGGCCCCGGCTTCGCCGGTGCCCCAGCAGCGGTCAGCCCGGCAGCAGCCAGCACAGCATCAGCCAGCTCTGCCGCCTCTGCTGCCGGAGCCTCTGCTCCGGGGGCCGCCAGCACGGCTGTCCGCACGGCGGCCGCTCCCGTCTCCGCTGCCCCCGAGAGCCCGTTCGGACAGGCGCCCTATGAAGAACCGGACCTCTTCAGCGAACTCGAGACCGACGTGTTCGCCGTGGCGGAGGACACTGGCGCGGAGCCCAACCCCGAGGCGATCGTCGAGGCGCTCGAACGGGAACTGGCCGGCCCGGACGCCAGAAGTGACATCGGACGTACCGGCGTCCTCCTCCACCCGGACTTTATGGAAATCGGCAGTTCGGGCCGGGTCTGGACTAGGGACGCCATGATGATGGCGATGGAAGAGGATCCCGGGCACCACACGGAGCTCGAAATCCTGGGCGCGGACCGTATCGGCACCAGTGCGGTCCTGCTGACGTACCGAAGCTACTCGCGCTCGGGCACGGTCCTTCGAAGCTCGCTGTGGGTCCTGGACGGCGGCAGGTGGCGGCTGCGGTTCCATCAGGGAACACCCGAAGCCTGACGGGCCCCAACAGAGCCCGACAGGCGAGCCGAAACCTGACGGGAAGCTGAAGCAACGGCCTTAGCTGAAGCGCTGCGTGTTGCCCTGCTCGGCCTGGGCGTAGGTATTCGCCGCAGATGCCAGGGCCATGTTGATGGACGCCAGCGACGCCTCGACCTTGCCCTGGGTCATGGTCCACTCCGAAACAAGGGCCTGGAAATTGTTGGCAGCGGAGCCACGCCATGTGGCCTGCAATTCATCCAGGCCGCGCTTCATGGTCTGCACGTCGGCGCTGATCCGGTCAACTGTAGCCTTGACGTTGGCTGACTTGAGCTGGAGCAGTTCGGTATCGACGGAGATGATGCTCATGGCTGGTGCCTCTCGATGTAGTGGGGCTGCTTCCGCTGCCCGCCCGGCTGCTCCGGGCCTCTGCAACGAGCCTACGGAGGGGCCCTGCCAGCCCGCCACGCCCGATGGGCTGTATGTGGATAACAGGACCAGCTGGACATGACACGGTTCGTCTTGGCGCGCCTGCTCCACTGAGAGGGAGACCGCCGGTACTTGTTCCGCGCGGAACGGTTAGGCGCGGAAAACGCTGTTGTGGTCCTGGCCTTCGCCGGCGGACTCGCCCAACTGTTCGCGGGCTGCGCCGTCGCCGGCGTGCTCGGCGCCCTCTGCGCCTTCCTCCCGGACAGGCAGGCTGACCACCAGGGTGGCGCCGCCGCCGTCAGTCGTTTCCACCCTGACGGATCCGCGGTGCGAGCCCACGATGGCGGCGACAATCGCGAGCCCCAGGCCGCTGCCGCCGGTTTCACGGGTCCGCGACGTGTCCGCGCGGTAGAAGCGCTCAAAGACCTTCGCAGCGTCATCCTCGGAGATGCCCGGGCCGTGGTCCCGGACCTCAATCACGGCGAGGGGTTGCCCGTCGTCGGACGGCCGCACGCCCACGGCGAGCTCGATCGGGCTGCCTTCAGGGGTGTAGCGCAGCGCATTCCCCACCAGGTTTCCCACCACTTGGCGGAGCTTTGCTTCGTCCCCAAGTACAGGTGCGGGCAGGGCAGGGCCGCCATCGAGCCCCGTCAGGGAGATGGGACGCGCGCGGTCGATAGCCCGGGTGTCCACCACAGCGTCATGGGCGATCAGCTGCAGGTCCACAGGTTTTTGCTGAAGGGGCCGCTGCTCGTCCAGGCGTGCCAGCAGCAGGAGGTCCTCCACCATGGATCCCATGCGCTTTGCCTCGCTCTCGATCCGCCCCATGGCGGTGGCCACGTCCTCGTCGGTGGACAGGGCACCGTGCCGGTAGAGCTCGGAAAAGCCCCTGATGGTCACGAGCGGGGTGCGCAGCTCATGGGACGCGTCGGCGGCGAACCGGCGCATTCTGGCTTCCGAAACCATCCTTGCGGCGAAAGCAGACTCGATGTGCGCCAGCATGGCGTTCAGGGAATTTCCGAGCCGGCCCACCTCGGTGTAGGAATTTTCGATCTCGACCCGCCGGGAAAGGTCACCGGCAGCGATGGCAGCGGCCGTTTTCTCGACCCGGGCCAAGGGCCGGAACGACCGGGAAACCGTCCAGCTTGCGATCAGGGACGCGAGCAGCAGCGTGAGCAGGCCCGTGCCGCAGATCACCAGGGTGGCGTGCTTGAGGACATCGTCCACACTCTGCAGCGGCAGGCCGATCACCACGACTGCCAGGCGACCGCCGTCGAGGACGGTCACTGCAACGACGCGCCAGTTCTGGCCGTCCGTGCCCCGGACCTGATAAGGCTTGCTGTCCCGCCGCTGGGCCTCGTCGACGGAGATGCTGCTGATGTCCGGACGGACCTCGGCATCCCCGCCGAACGAATAGGGCTCCTCGCCGGGCGTGAAAAGAGTGAGCGAGTACTCGGTGGGGACCATCGGGTTTGGTGCCTGAAGCGGCGTAAACGAGCGCTGCTTGCTGGCAAGATTGACGGCGGCGTAGAGCTTGTCATCCACCTGGCCCACGAGGTAGCTGTGCAGCAGCGTCAGGGTGCCCGCGCCGGTCGCGGTCAGGGCAACAATCAGCAGCGCCATGATGATGGCGACGAGCTGGGACCTCAGGGAGGCCGACTTCCACCGCTGCAGCAAGGGTCAGCGCTTCTCTGCTGTCCGGAGCACGTAGCCCACGCCGCGCTTCGTCTGGATCAGGGCCGGTGCGTCCGCATCGATGTCCACTTTACGGCGAAGGTAGGAGATGTAGGACTCCACAATCGAGGCGTCGCCGTTGAAGTTGTATTCCCAGACGTGGTCCAGGATCTGGGATTTCGACAGCACCCGGTTGGGGTTCAGCATGAGGTACCGCAGGAGTTTGAACTCGGTGGGGGACAGCTCGATGACGGTGCCGCCACGCCGCACTTCGTGGGCGTCGTCGTCGAGCTCCAGGTCATCAACCCGGATAACGGCGTCATCGTCGAGCAGCGGCTGGGTGCGGCGGAGGACGGCCCGGATGCGGGCCACCACCTCATCGAGGCTGAAGGGTTTGGTGACGTAGTCGTCGCCGCCCACGGTGAGGCCGGTGACCTTGTCCTCGGTGTCGTCCTTCGCTGTCAGGAACAGGACGGGGAAGTGCTTGCCGGAAGCCCGGAGCTTGCGCGTGACAGTAAAACCGTCCATGTCCGGCAGCATGACGTCGAGCACGGCCAGGTCCGGTGCGTGCAGTTCGGCGGCAGCCAGCGCGTCCCGACCGTTGGCAGCCGAAACCACCTCGAAACCGGCGAAGCGAAGGGAGGTGGACAGCAGCTCGCGGATGTTGGGTTCATCATCAACAACGAGCAGCTTGGCTTCTGGACCGGTCTTCTTCATACTCACATCATGCTCCCAGAATCTGTGAGTTTTCTGGATGGAAGGTGTGTGTTCCATGTGGCCCGGGTCCGCCCCGCCGATTGCCGCCGGTTACTCAGGCTTGTTGTGCGCGTGCCCGCCGTGCATGAACGGTGAATCGATGCCCTCATATTGCAGGAGCGCCATCATTCCCTGGGCAGCGTGCTCCAGATTGTGGCAGTGGTCCATCCAGATGCCCGGATTGTCTGCCGTCAGCAGCACCTCCCACACATCGCCCGGCAGCACATCCACGGTGTCCAGGACCAACGGTGAACCGGCCGGGGCGACGCCGTTCCTGCTGAGCACCCGGACGTGGTGCCCGTGCGGATGCATGGGGTGCGGCTCGGCGCTGCGGTTGACCAGCGTCAGCTTCACAACGTCACCTTTGGCCACTATCAGCGCCGGGATGCTGGGGTAGGCCGCGCCGTTTATGGTGTACGCGTACCGCGGCACACCATCCACGAACCGGAACTGCTGGTCCAGGACCAGCACTTCCTGGCGCGTCGCCTCCTCGACGGCGGGAGCATTCGGGTCGGGCTGGCCGTAGCTGAGCAGGTCCAGTTCTGCGGCCTTGGCGAAGGTTCCTGCAGGCAGGCTGGGCGCGGCCTCGCCCGCATCCCCCGGGACGGCCCCTTGGGGTTCAGGTCCGGCTGGATGAAGTACGACGGCGGCGCTGGCCGCGGCTTCCATCCGCAGGGTCACCGGCGCGTCGGGCATCCGGAAGACCACATCCAGCCGTCCGCCGGCGCCTATCCGCAGGACCCTTCCGGAGACTGGCTGCGGCTGGTGGACCGCTGTACCGTCGACGGCGGCCACGGTGAAGTCCGCGCCCATCAGCACGTACCGCTGCGGCAGCGAATCGGTGTTGACGAGCCGCAGCCGGACCTGGGTTCCGGTGGGGACGGAGTGAGTGCTGATCCGGTCCGAGGCGCCCAGCAGGGACAGCCCGTCGAGGGTGTGACCGGCCACTACCAGGTCCGTGGGCTCACGTTGGCTGGCCGGATCCCTCACCACGAGGGAGCCGTAGAGGCCCTTCCGGACGCCTTCGAAGGAGTCCTGGTGCGTGTGGTACCAGTACGTGCCGCTCTGCGCGGCGACGAAGCGGTAGGTCATGGACTGCCCCGGCGGTACTGCATCCTGGGTGGCCCCGGCCACGCCGTCCATGGCGTTGGGCACGTCATAGCCGTGCCAGTGCAACGTCACGCCTGCGCCGACGTCGCGGTTGTGCAGCACCACTTCCAGGACCTCGCCGAGCTGCGCCTCCAGTGCGGGTCCGGGAACGCTGCCGAACGTCCAGGCCTCGGTGGATTCACCCGAAGGCAGCGTGATGCGTTCAACGCGTGCGGTCAGGTCGTAGCGGCGGATGGCAGCATCCGCCGGCAAGGTGCCGGTCAGCCGCGTGACAGGGGTGGTTTCCACCGGCGCCGTGGTGGGTGGCTTGCCGTGGTGGACGACGGCGCCGATCGCCTTACCGTCGGCTGCCCGGCTGTCCAGCCACGCCACGCTGCCCGTACCTAGAGCGGCCGCTGCCATCAGGGAGGCCACCGCTACTCCCGCCGTGGCTGGCCGCCGGCGGCCGGCGACGGAGGGGAAGAGCAGGACGTGCGCGAGGAGCGCGCCTGCCGCCACGAAAAACAGCAGGACGGCTATGGCCCAGGGCGCAGGGAACGGCCCCAGGACAAGGTTCACCAGGACCGATGCTGTGGCTCCGATGGCGGCAAGGATGATGCCCATCAGTGCCGGCCGCGGCGTTGGGCCGGTGTGCTGGCTGCCGGTTCCGGCCGTGCTTCGGAGCTTCATCAAGTACGGTATGCCCGTTACGGCGGCGATGACCGCCGGGATGGCGGCAACGGGCAGGCCTATGGTTGCCCTTTCGGTGGCAAACCACCAGCTGCCGGTGGCCAGCGCCGGCAGGACCGCCAGCCGGCCGAGCAGCAGCGCGAGGGCCGCCGCCAGGCAGTGCAGCGCGATCCCGGCCCAGGTCCTCGCTGACCGTGTTGTGGACGCGGACCCTGTTGTTGCGCGCAGGGCAAAACAAGCGGCCGCGGTCCAGGCACCGGCAGCGAGGACGGCCAGCGCCAGGTCCAGGGCCAGAAGCTGCGAAGCGGTCACGATGCCTGCCTCTTAGTGCCTGCCGGTCATGGGCATAACTGTTGCTGCCTGGCGGGGAAAACCTGATTGCACAGCACCCTGCCGGTCAGGCCGTTGCCTGGCTGGACGGGGCGTCTGACGTGTCCGCCCTGGGCGGTAACGGCTGGGGGTTCAGGGCTGCCGCCCGGGCCCGCCGGAAGAGCCAGTAGGACATAAAGATCATGAGCGCGCCCGTGAGCGGGTGGATGGACACTACCCAAGAGCCTGCCGGGGTGACGAACTCTTCGGAGGATCCGGTGAGCATGCCGCCGATGATGAAGATGAACAGCTGGACCCATGTGAGCAGGAAGATCCCGGCCGCCAGCCAGATGGTCCGGGAGCCGGCGCGCGCTATGGCAGCCACGATAGCGGCCAGCAGCGCCGCATAGCGCAGGACGTATTGGCCGTTCACGATGTGGTAAACGCCTGCGTCACGCTGTTCTTCAATCGAATTCTGGAAATGGAAGTAGCCCGCAAAATAGAGCTGGGCCAGAGAAGACAAGAGGATGATGGCCGCCAGGGCCAGGAGTACTTTGCGCATGGGAAGTCCTCAGGCAAGAAGCTATGGGATTCATCAGGGCCGCAAGTCCGCCGGCTCCCTGGCTGCGGGAACCCCCATGGCCGGCGACTGGCCGCCAGGTTGCCGGGACCAGGGGCAACCGTCAATGGCGGGACGCTTTACCCCAAATAGTAAATTCGCTGGACAAAAATATCAAGAGCGCTATGATGCCCTAGGCGGCGCCCACGTCTTTCGCATCCATGATCCGGTAGGCGTATCCCTGTTCGGCCAGGAAACGCTGCCTCTTGGCCGCGAAATCCTGGTCCAACGTATCCCTGGCAACCAGCGAGTAAAAGCGGGCGGCCCGGCCGTCTTTTTTGGGGCGGAGCAGCCGGCCCAGCCGCTGCGCCTCCTCCTGCCGGGACCCGAACGAACCCGAGACCTGGATGGCCACCGACGCCTCGGGCAGGTCAATGGAGAAGTTGGCCACCTTGGATACCACCAAAGTGTGTACGTCACCGGCGCGGAAAGCGTCGAAGAGCTTCTGCCGTTCCTTGACTGAGGTGTCACCCTTGATGACGGGGGCCTCGAGGCGCTCGCCGATCTCGTCCAGCTGGTCAATGTACTGCCCGATCACCAGCAGCTGCTCGCCCTGGTGCCTGGCCACCAGCTGTTCCACGATCAGGGTCTTGGACTCCGACGTCGAACAGAGCCGGTACTTGTCCGCGTCCTCAGCCATCGCGTATGCCACGCGCTCGTCCCGGGGCAGGTCAACGCGGACCTCCACGCAGTCCGCGGGCGCGATGTAGCCCTGGGATTCGATGTCCTTCCAGGGCGCGTCATACCGTTTAGGACCGATCAGGCTGAAGACCTCTCCTTCACGGCCGTCCTCGCGGACCAGGGTGGCGGTGAGGCCCAGCCGGCGGCGTGCCTGCAGGTCCGCGGTCATGCGGAAGATCGGAGCGGGCAGGAGATGGACCTCGTCATAGATGATCAGGCCCCAATCGTGGCCATCCAGTAGCTCCAGGTGGGCGTACAGTCCGCCGCGTTTAGTGGTGAGGACCTGGTAGGTGGCGATGGTGACAGGCCGGACTTCCTTGACAGAGCCCGAGTACTCGCCGATTTCATCCTCCGTCAGCGACGTCCGCTTGAGCAGCTCGTCCTTCCACTGCCGGGCTGCCACCGTGTTGGTCACCAGGATCAGTGTGGTGGTGGAACTCGTGGCCATGGCCGCGGCACCCACCAGGGTTTTTCCCGCGCCGCACGGCAATACCACCACGCCGCTGCCGCCTGCCCAGAAATTCTCTGTGGCGAGCTGCTGGTAGGGGCGAAGCTTCCAGCCGTCCTCGTTCAGGGCGATCAAGTGCGGTGTGCCGTCCACGTAGCCGGCCAGATCCTCGGCCGGCCAGCCGATTTTCAGGAGCAGCTGCTTGAGCTGGCCGCGCTGGGAGGAGTGGACCACGATGGTTTCGCCGTCGATCCGCGGCCCCAGCAAGGGCTGGATTTTCTTGGCGCGGACCACTTCCTCCAGCACCGGGTAGTCGTCCGTGCGCATCACCAGGCCGTGCTGCGGATCCTTCTCAAGGCGGAGCCGGCCGTACCGGGACATGGTCTCTTCGACGTCGATCAGCAGCGAATGCGGCACCGGGAACCGCGAGTATTTGAGCAGGGTGTCCAGCACTTTTTCGGCGTCCAGTCCGGCGGCGCGCGCGTTCCACAGTCCCAGCGGTGTCAGCCGGTAGCTGTGCATGTGTTCCGGGGCGCGTTCCAGTTCGGCGAACGGGGCGATCGCGTGGCGGGCCTCCGTAGCCAGTTCATGGTCCACTTCGAGCAGGATGGTCTTGTCGCTCTGGACAATCAGCGGGCCGTCGTTCACGCGGGGAAGTCCTTCACTGGCGCAGATCCTCTGCGGCTTCGATATCGATAATGCGGTGGATGGAGAGCACGCGCTCGGTTTCCTTGGCAGGATCAAAGACCCGGACCCGGCCGCCGCCTACGGAGAGGGGAACAACTGTTTCCAGGCTGGAATTCCCTTGGTTGTCCACGACGCTCATGCTCACAAGCTGCTTGAGCCGGATAGCCCGCTGCAGGGTCTCCAGGCCGAGCTGCGTGGCCGTTTCGCCGGAGCCGGAAACGGGCCCTGGATGGCTGCCGTTGGTCGCACCCCGGCCGTTCCGCAAGACGGTCAGCTGGGCCTCGACGTCGTCCTCGGCGGGCGCGGTCCGCGGCGCCGTGTAGACGGGCCGGGCGCTGCCGGGGGCGCTGGTGGTGCGTCGGAGCCGGACCACTGTGGGCTGGGATTCCTCCACCGAGGGGGAGAGTCCAAGGCCACGCAGGACCTGGGCAGTTTCGCGCGGCGGGGCGGTGGAGATCAGCACGGTGGGAGCGATGCGGGCCAGCCCCAGGCCCGCCGCCCGGGTTTCGGCGGCGAGTTCCAGCACCGCGGCCTCGTCGTCGCTCTGGATGAAGCTGGCGGCTGTTCCCACCCGGAGGCGGCCGTGCCTGGTGGCAGTGTCCTCCACCAGGTATTCCAGGGGCTGGGGTACGGCGGTGGCTGAATGTTCGCGCAGGAAGCCCAGCAGGCTGGACGCGTCATGGCCGGCATCCAGCGCCCGCCGGATGGAATTCGTCGAGAACCGGTAGATAGTGGCAGGGCCCTGGCCCTCGGCATCGGCCATCAGCTGGAGCTTTTCGCTAAGCTCCGGAGCCAAA
Organism: Pseudarthrobacter sulfonivorans; assembly: GCF_031454915.1. Lineage (GTDB taxonomy): Bacteria > Actinomycetota > Actinomycetes > Actinomycetales > Micrococcaceae > Arthrobacter > Arthrobacter sulfonivorans_C. The sequence continues at coordinate 42,918 of NZ_JAVDRS010000011.1, forward strand.
TATCCGGGGGCAACTGCCGTGAGGTCCGCCTGGAGGAGAACGTGGTTGAGCGCGGCAGGCAAGTGTTCGCCCAGGATGCTGAGGGCTTCTTCGGGGTTGTCGTCAGCGATGGCGCTGCCCAGCTGGCTCAGCGCGCCGGACCCGATCAGGCCCAGCAGTTCCGCTTCGGCCAGAACGCCCTTAATCAGGGAGCTGAAGCGGCGCGCCATCCGGGGTTGCGCCCATTCCGCCCGCTGCAGCACGGCTGCCGCGTCCAGAACCGGGGCGGTGCCGTCCGCGGCTCCCGCCTCGCGGGTAAGTTCGTTCAGTATTTCCAGGATCCGCTTCCGGACCACCGGGGCGTCGGGCCGCTGCGCCTCCGCGGAGAGGGCGTTGACGGTGGTCCCGGCCAGGGCACGGTGTGCGGCGGAAGCGCCGGCAGGACCGGTCACGGGCTGGCCCACCAGTGAGGGCACCCGCTCGCTCGCGAGCCAGGCGTTGACCAGCCACAGCCACTGTTCCTGGCGGGTGAGGACCAGCCACTCCAGCTGCGGCGGCTGCACCCAGGAGGACGAGTCCACGTCCAGGCGCAGCAGGCCGGAGAGTGCGCTGAGCTCCAGCAGCAGGCCGGCCCGGTGCTGGTCAATGCGCAGCGTTTCGGCGAGCCGCTTCATCTCACGGACCCCTACGCCGCCGCTGCGCAGGGTGGCCAGCGGCTGTTCCCGGACCACGTGCAGGAGTTCGCCTACCAGCCGCAGGGTTTCGGCGATGGCGCCCAGCGCTGCGTTCCGGCGCAGCGCAGCGGTGGTGCTGCCCAGCTCAGGAACCGGCGGTGAGAGAGTGAAATCGTTGATGATGGCTCCGCCCCGCAGGGACAGCCCCACACTGTGCGGCAGTTCCACGTGCGCGGCGTCCAGCGGGACGAGGAGCCCGCGGGCCAGCAGCCAGTCAACGGGCCCGACGTCGGCGCCCTGGTGCGCAACGGAGGCTTTCCGTTGCGCCTGGGGGACGGCACCCATGGCCCAGTTCCGGAATTTGGCGAGCAGCGCCGTGGTCCGTTCCGGGGCTCCGGCCAAGGCCTGGTTGAGGGCTTCCGGCGAGGACGTCCAGTGCTGCAGCGCAAGCGCCGCCTCCATGGGGGTGGTGGCTTCCTGGATGGCGATGCCGCTGCGGTGAAGCTCGGCAACAAGCTGGACCGCCCGCTGCGCGAAGGCTGGCTGAAGCCGCACCAGTTCGGTGTAGCTGCGCCCCAGCCCCGCAGGATAGATGCCTACGACGTCCTTGAGGCATCCCACCGGCAGGTAGTAGCGCTGCCGGTGCCCCGGCGCCACGGTGCCGTGCGGCGGCTCTGCGCGGTGGACGAGGGCCAGTTCCTGGAGTGAGGCCAGGATGCGTTCCACAGCCGCCACCGTGGACCCGGCTATGAGCTTCCGGACTCCGGCGGCCGAGGCGCTGTGTTCAGTGTCCGGGTTGGTGCACAGATAAAGCGTCTCCAGCACTTGCATCTGGGGCCTGTTGAGGCGTTCCAGGGCGCGCTGGACGCTGACGCGGGCGCTGGCCCTCGCAGCAAGCGCCGGAAAGTCCGGCACCGAGGGGGACATCAGATCCGGCCGCGCGGCAAAGAGGGCCCGCAACGAGTCATCGCTGCGAGCTTCCAGTTCTTTGCTGAGCGCGCGGATAAGGGACATCAGTCCAACGTTACAGCCCGCCGGACTTTCCCGCCCTGCGCCGCCCGGCCACGCTGTCCAGGACCAGGAAGAGCATCAGCAGGAAGGCAACAGGCAGTCCGTACAGGGCGGTGGACGTGACCCAGACCGGGGCAGCGGTGCCGGCGAAGGCCAGCGCCATCACGGTCCCCACAGCCCCGAGGGAAAGGATGGTAACAACCGCTGCACAGATCATCAGTGGGCGCCGGAAACGCGAGGGTGTCATGCACGTAACGCTAACAGGCAGGGTGCCGCAGGTGGTGCCCATGTTGGCCGTGCCGGGGCGCGTTTGACGGGTGGGCCGGAGCCCGCGGCAGCAGGCCACGGCGAAGGGCCCATGAAAGCAGGAATCCGGCCCCGGCAGGATAACCTTGAAGGAACAGACCAACACGGTCCGTGGCTGTCATACCCTGAACCCGCATATCAGTGCGGATGCGGTGACTGCCGGCCGTGTCTCAAGACGTCAGAACGAAGAAGGTTGATTACGTGCCTACCGGCAAGGTCAAGTGGTATGACAAAGAAAAGGGTTTCGGATTCCTCGCGGGCGAAGACGGCCAGGAAGTTTTCCTGCCCAAATCATCGCTGCCCGAAGGCGTCACCGAGCTGAAGGCCGGCACCCGCGTTGAGTTCGGCGTCGCCGACGGCCGCAAGGGCGCCCAGGCGCTGGGCCTTCGTGTCCTGGACAAGACCCCGTCCATCGCCAAAGCAAAACGGCCCAGCGCCCGGGACCTGGCGCCGCTGGTCCAGGACCTGGTAAGCGTGCTGGATAACCTCTCAGGCACCCTGTCTGCGGGCAAGTACCCGGAAGGCAACAAGGGCAAGGCCATCGCGGCGGCCCTGCGTAAGGTTGCCGACGAGCTGGACGTTTAGGGCTTGTCAATGAACCCGGAAGCTGAACAGCAGGACACCACGGCAGGGGAGCAGCCGCCCTCAAGCGGGCAGGTACCTGCAGCGGAGCAGGCAGGCACCAAGCCCGAGGCCAAGCGCCGCGCCGGAGTGCCCGTGTGGCGGACCGGGAAACCGGATGCGTTCCTCGCCGCTGCCGTTGACGTGGCGCGCGCCGCTGTCGAAGGCATCACGGCGCCGGCGGACATTGGTGCGCATATCGCGGCCAAGAGCGAAGGCGACCGCCTGGTCACCCACCTTTTCGAATCCAGGCTCCCTGGTTACCAGGGCTGGCAGTGGTACGCCGTGGTGACACGGAACTCCCGCTCGAAAGTGGTGACCGTCAGCGAGCTTGGCCTCCTGCCATCGGAAAACTCCATCCTGTCGCCGGACTGGGTGCCGTGGGCAGAGCGGGTGCGTCCCGAGGACGCGCAGGAAGCGGAGGAAGAGCTGTCTCCTTCTGCCGAGCCTGACACGTCGCCGGCCGCGGATGAGGACGAAGCTTCCGAGGAATCCGATCCCCAGGAAGACGAACCAGCACGCGAGGCTGACTAGGAAGTTGGCACATCCGCAGGGTGACCACCACGTAGGCCGGCAGTGATTTCCACCTTCAAATCCCTGCACATCCTCAATTACCGGATCTGGTTCGTCGGCGCCCTGGTCTCCAATATCGGGACCTGGATGCAGCGGACAGCCCAGGACTGGCTGGTGTTCGATCACCTCACCGATCACGATGCCGGCGCCATGGGCATCACCATGGCCCTCCAGCTGGGTCCCCAGCTCTTCCTGGCCCCCGTGGCCGGCCTCGTGGCGGACCGGTACAGCCGCCGGCAGTTGCTGATCATGACGCAGTCGGTGATGGCACTGCTGAGCACGGGGCTTGGTGTCCTGGTGGTCCTCGGCGCCGGGCAGCTGTGGCACGTCTACGGCTTCGCCCTTTTGCTCGGAATGGTGTCTGCGCTGGATGCCCCGGTCCGCCAGACCTTCGTCTCGGAGCTTGTCCGGGATGACTACCTTCCCAACGCCGTGGCGCTGAACAGTGCGTCCTTCAACGTTGCCCGCATGATTGGGCCCGCCGTGGCAGGGATCCTGACGGTGGCCGTGGGCCCCGGCTGGGTGTTCCTGATCAACACCGCCACGTTCCTGGCCATGCTCCTGAGCCTGTGGAAGATCCCGACGGCGTCCTTGCGGCAGCTTCCCCGGGCAGCTCCCGGAAAGGGCCGGATCCGCGAGGGACTGCGCTACGTGAAGTTCCGGCCGGACATCGTGGTGGTCCTGGTGGCCGTTTTTATTGTGGGAACCCTGGGGCTGAACTTCGTGCTGTTCATCGCCGCCATGGTGGGCACGGAATTCGGGCTGGATGCCAGTGCCTTCGGGCTGATGAACTCGATCATGGCCATCGGTTCTGTGGCGGGCGCGCTGTTGTCCGCCGGCCGGGGCAAGCCCAGGCTGCGGATGATCTTCGGGGCCGCCGCGGCTTTTGGGGTGACGTCCGGACTCGCGGCGCTGGCCCCCGACTACTTCTGGTTCGGCGTGGCGCTGGTGCCGGTAGGGCTGTTCGCCATCACCATGATGACCAGCGCCAACGGCTACGTCCAGACCACCACCGATCCCGTCATGAGGGGCCGCGTTATGGCCCTGTACATGGCCATCTTCATGGGCGGAACACCCATCGGGGCGCCGCTGGTGGGATGGGTGGCCAACGTGGCAGGGGCCCGGTGGTCGCTGGTCGTAGCGGCCGCCTCCGGGATCATCGCCGCCCTGATCGGCATGGTGTGGATCATTCGCGCCCAGCAACTCCGGCTGACCTTCAACCGGCGGGCCCGCGGCCTGCGCTACTTCCGAGTCGTTTCCCAGTTGGGGGACAAGACAAACGGCGCCGCCCAGGACCAAGACCCGGACGACGCCGTCGAACGCTGACGCCTTGCGCGTTGCAGCGTGCTGCGCGTGGAAGTTACTTGCGCAGCTCGCCCACTACGTAGTCGATGCTGGCCAGCAGGGCCGTGATGTCATCCGGCTCGATGGCGACGAAGGTGGCGATCCGGAGCTGGTTGCGGCCCAGCTTGCGGTAAGGCTCGGTGTCCACTACTCCGTTGGCGCGCAGCACCTTGGCGATAGCGGCCGCATCAATCGAGTCATCGAAGTCGATGGTGGCGATGACATTGGACCGCTCCTCGGCCTTGGCCACGAACGGCGTGGCGTATTCGGAATCCTCGGCCCAGGAGTAGATCCGGCCGGCGGAGTCAGCGGTCCGCTTGCTGGCGAAGTCAAGCCCGCCGTTGGCGTTCAGCCACTGCACCTGGGAGTCCAGGGTCACCAGCGTGGACAACGACGGCGTGTTGTACGTCTGGTTCAGCTTGGAGTTGTCGATGGCCGTCTGCAGGTCCAGGAAATCCGGGATCCAGCGGCCGCTGGCCTTGATCCGTGCGGCACGCTCCAGCGCGGCGGGGGAGAACAGGCCCAGCCACAGGCCGCCGTCGGATGCGAAGTTCTTTTGCGGGGCGAAGTAGTAGACATCCGACTCGGCAACGTCCACGTCCAGGCCGCCGGCCGCGGAGGTGGCATCCACCAGGACCAGGGAACCGGCGTCGGCGCCTTCGACGCGCTTGACGGGAGCTGCCACGCCCGTGGAGGTCTCGTTCTGCGGCCAGGCGTAAACGTCAACGCCGGCCTCGGCCTGTGCCACCGGGCGGGTGCCGGGCTCGGACTTGATGATGGTGGAGGCATCCAGGAATGGTGCCTTGTTGGTAGCCGAGGCAAACTTGGAGCCGAACTCGCCGAATGACAGGTGCTGGGCCTTCTTCTCCACCAGGCCAAAGGCTGCCACGTCCCAGAAAGCAGTGGAGCCGCCGACGCCGAGGACAACCTCGTAGCCCTCGGGAGCGCGGAAGAACTGGCTGAGGCCCTCCCGGACCGATCCCACCAGGTTCTTGACGGGTGCCTGGCGGTGCGAAGTACCCAGAATGGTCTTGGACGCTGCGGAGAGTGCCTCGATCTGCTCCGGCCTTACCTTGGATGGTCCCGCGCCGAAGCGTCCGTCCTTGGGCAGGAGGTCGGCGGGAATAGTGATGCTGGTTTCGCTCACAGGGGCTCCAAATTCGGCAGGGACGTGGTTGGCGTCCGGGGCGGCGGGGTGGCCGGCACTCAGCAGTGACTGCTAGGGCCGCCTTTATTCTGCCCGAAACCTTGGATCGGGCGGGAACCGGCGCCGTCATAGTCTAGCTATTGAGACGGTCTGCACCGCCCCGCAATTATCCGGACAAACTCAAAATAGGCTAAGCTTTTCACCGGACCTCGCCGCGGCTGGGACGCGATACGGTGGGACAACGCTAGGTACTGCGCTCGAGGAGCTGAGCTGGATGACGGATCTGATCGATACCACGGAGATGTATCTTCGAACCATTTTGGAGCTTGAAGAAGAGAACATCGTTGCTCTTCGCGCCCGCATTGCCGAACGGCTGCGCCATTCCGGACCCACAGTCTCGCAAACCATCGGCCGGATGGAACGCGACGGACTGGTAGTAGTGTCCGGGGACCGTCACTTGGAACTTACCGAGATCGGGCGCAAGCGCGCCACGGAGGTCATGCGCAAGCACCGGCTCGCGGAACGCCTCCTGGCCGATGTCATCGGCCTGGACTGGGCCTACGTCCATGACGAAGCCTGCCGCTGGGAGCACGTCATGAGTGAGCGGGTTGAGCGGCGCATCTACGAACTGCTTGACCACCCCACTGAATCGCCCTACGGCAACCCCATCCCCGGGCTGGCCGCGTTGGGCGGAACGTCCTCCCTCCCTGACGCCGGTGTGATTAATCTCGTAGAGGCCATGCTTGGATACGGCCCGACGTCGAGCGTGACGGTCAGCCGCCTGGCGGAGCCCATCCAGGTGGAGCCGGAGTTGCTGGTACAGCTGGATGAAGGCGGGATCCGGCCCGGCGCTTCGGTCTCGCTGGAGCGTGTGGGGGAGTACATCTCCGTGCGGGTTCCCGGGATTGAGGGTGCGCTCGAGCTGCCTCCCGAAGTGGCGTCCCACGTCTTCGTTTCGGTTCGCTGAAGCTCCGCTGAGTCAAAGTTGGGCCGCCGCCGGAGGCCCGCAGGGAGGGCCGCGCAGGTATCGTGCCGGCGGCCGCGTAGCCCAAAGATGGCAGATCCGCAAAAGATAACGGAATTGTTACTGCCCATCTCGATCGCCTATAGTTGAACCCAAGCGTCGATATAAAAGCGTTACCTGATCCGGAGCCGAGCTCTGCCAGCGGATCACGTGCACGGATCACCAACTGGCAGAGGCGGGGGAACCACAACCGGCAGTCGCAAGGCTGCCTTGGGGTGAAGTCCGTCAGCAGCAAGCCTCTTCCAGCGAAGGATCCTCACAGGATATCTCTGCGCCAAGTGCTTGTTACGGCGGACCGGGTCTTTGAACTCTCTGACCCGAATCCGACAGCTAACTTCGCAGGCTATCCAGAGAGGACCATTCTTGACCACGCAATACTCCAGGGGCCGCCGTCGCGCGGCGGGCCCAGCTTCGGCGCCGCGGGCGGCCGAGGATTTTTCCGCGGAGCGGCCCCGCGATTCGCAGCGCGAAGCGCGCCGTCAGCGGCGGGGTGCATTCCGTCAAATTACAGATTTCGCCGCCGCCAGCGGCATCGGCCAGAAGGCCGGTATTGCCCTTGCCGCCACTGGCCTGGCCCTCACCGTGACGGTTCCGGTAACTGGCCCGGTCATGGCAGACCAGCAGCCCGGCCAGTCCGCCTCCGCGGTGTCCGCAGCCCCGCAGCCCGAGGTTTCCGCGGCCGCGGCTGCCCAGATCGATTTCAGCCGCTCGTCCGTTGTTACCCAGGGTGACCCTGACGGCAAACTGAAGCAGCTGCTGAGCGCGCAGTCTGCCGGATCCATCACTCCCGCCGCGTCGGCGGGCAGCCTGGGTCCACCGCTGGCCAAGCTGGCCACCGCCTCCCCGTTCGGATTTCGCGTCAGCCCCATCACCGGCGGTACCGGTGACTTCCACCGCGGCCAGGACTTCGTGGCCCAGTGCGGCACGTCCGTGCTGGCCGCTGCCAGCGGCACCGTGACCTTCGTCGGCTGGCACGAGTATGGCGGCGGCAACCGCGTTGTGGTGGACCATGGCAACGGCCTGGAGACCACCTATAACCACCTGTCGTCCGCCACGGTCAAGGAAGGCCAGACCGTCACACGCGGCGACGTTGTGGCCCTCAGTGGCACCACAGGCGCTTCTACCGGCTGCCACCTCCACTTCGAGGTTCAGGTCAACGGTGAAGTCGTTGACCCCACCGGCTGGCTCTGACCACCAAATGATGGCCAACTCTCATATCGCAGTGACATGCCGTGACCTGAATGTGACATTGGCTCCGAACTCCTGTACCGTCTAAAGCGCGTCAACTTTTCCGAAGTTGACGTTCTTGAGTGGATTGCCTAGCTCTGCCACCGCTCAAGGTCCGTTCGCATGACATCGTCTGGCAGGGGCGGGGGAACCAATTTTGGTCTTCGATTCTGAAGGCCTTGGGGTTAAGTCGCAAAGCTTCCCAGGAAGCAGCGTGGCCGGGTGACTCCCATCCGAATCCGACAGCTCACCTCGCAGGCATTGGGAGAGGCTACCTTCGTGTCTTCACGCCATAATTCTGCGCGCCACCGTGCGCAAACGGTACGCACCAACCCCTTGGGCTCCGTGTCCAAGGCCGTTAGTGCCAATGCCGGGACCGTAGGTCGCCAGGCTGCCGTCATCGCAGCTGCGTCAGGTCTCATCCTGACCATGGGGCTTCCGGCCAACGCCGCGGACACCACCGCTGGTGTGTCCGCCTCCAGCGAATCCGGTTCCGCGCAGACTGCGCTTGCCGTTACTGCCGCACCCACGGCCACCGTTTCCTTCGAGCGCCCGGTGGTCAAGACCATCGCCGCTCCGAAGCTCGAGCCGGTCCTTGCGCAGTCCAATGATTCGGAAACGGCAGAAGAAGCTGATGAGGAAGTTGCCGGTGCAGCCGAGAGCAAGCTCGCGGACACCGCTTCTTCCGCAGCGGCTTCGGGCCTGGCAGCAATTGCGTACACCGGCATTGGCCACCCCTACCTCTGGGGCGGCACCACTCCCAATGGCTGGGACTGCTCCGGCTTCACCCAGTGGGTCTACGCCCAGGCCGGCATCAGCATCCCCCGCACCAACGCCTGGACGGCTATGCGGCCTACCGCGACGCCGGCCCCCGGTGACCTGGTTATGCAGAACGGTGGAGCCCACGTTGGCATCTACGTCGGCAACGGCATGATGATCAGCGCGCTGAACCCGTCACAGGGCACCCTGCTGCACGCCGCTGCAGCAACGGGCACGTCCTCGTTCTACACTCTGGCGCCGTAATTTCCGGCAGCCCTGGGCTGCCACCCTTCCTTCGCTGGAAACTCTTCGCTTAATCCCCGTTCGGGGCGTGCCGGCGTACCCCCAAGATGCCGGCGCGTCCAAAGCCCTTGGGCTGCCCACGCGGTCCTGAGGAACACGAAAGAGAGAAAATTTTAATGACGACACGTGCAACTGTTGCACGGCACCGCGCCGAGGTCACCAAGACCAACTCGCTGGCTGTCATTGCCAAGGCTGTCGGCGACAACGCCGGCGGCATGGGCCGCCAGGCTGCGGTTATCGCTGCTGCCTCCGGCCTGGTCCTGACCAGTGGTATCGCTGCTAACGCAGCAGACACCAACGTTCAGCGCGAAGCTGCTTCGGCCTCCAACCTTGAGGTTGAGGTTTCGGCGCCGGCCATCATTTCGGCTGCTTCCACCATTGCCATCTCCTACGAGAAGCCCGCTGTGAAAACAACGCCGGCTCCAGTTGCGGAACCCGAGCCCGTTGTTGAGGAGCCGGCCGCTCCGGCTGCCAAGCCCGCGGCCGCCATCACGGTGGCTTCATCCACCCCGGCTGCACCCGCCGCTCCCGTGTCTGCCAGCGGCAAGGGCCAGGCCATTCTGTCCGCAGCTTACGCGCAGCTTGGCGTAAGCCAGGACTGCACCATGCTGGTGACCAACTCGCTCGCCGCCGTGGGAATCAACTTCCACGACTGGCCCGCAGGCTACCTCGGCCTCGGCCGCACCGTGAGTGCAGCCGAAGCCCAGCCCGGCGACCTGATCTACTACGCAGACGGCGGAGCCGGCATGGCCCACGTCGCGGTTTACGCAGGCAACGGCAAGGCTGTGCACGGCGGCTACAACGGCAACCAGACCGTTGTCTTCAGCGCCAACGTTGGTTCGGGACCGGTCTTCATTCGCGTGTCCTAACAGCTGATTGAGCTTTCAAAGGACCCCCGCCGTATGGCGGGGGTCCTTTGCTGTCTGCGGACGTTCCGGACGGACGGATTCGCCGGGCGCGGCCGACACGTCGCCGCCGCTTTTTGGGCGATTAGTTGATCCCGGTATTTTTTGTTTACTCTTGTGGTGTCGATCCATAGCCCGGATATGCCGGGGGCAGCCGGCCCTCGTGCCCCTGACGGGTGCGGCCACGAAGAGGTAAGTGCATGCGCACTCTCGTTCTGAATGCTGGATATGAACCGCTGGCGGTAGTGACCTTCCGCCGGGCGCTGGTGCTTGTGCTCACGGGCAAGGCCAGTGTCATTGCCGAGGGCGATGATCCCGTAGTGGGGCCGCAGGAAATCCTGGGCCGCCCGTCCGTGATTCTGCTGAACCGCTACATCCGCCCCCGCTACAACCAGAGCACCGCGGTCAGCCGTCGCGGAGTCCTGCGGCGTGATGGCCACCGGTGTGCATACTGCGGCAAGGGAGCCCACACCATCGACCATGTGCAGCCCAAATCACGTGGCGGCGCCGACTCGTGGGAGAACCTCGTGGCCGCGTGCCTGCGGTGCAACAACACTAAAGGCGACCATACCCCGGCCGAAATGGGCTGGAAGCTGAGGATTGTGCCCGAACCGCCGCACGGCACCATTTGGCAGATCAAGGAACTTGAGAAGCCGACGCCGGCCTGGGACCCCTTCCTGCTGCCCGAGCGGGCGGCCTGACAACACCAGCGCCGTTAGGCTTTGAGGGTGGACGCTAAACCCCTCGACTTTGATGCCGTCATTCTCGCCGGTGGCCGTTCCGTGCGCCTTGGCGGCGTGCCCAAGCAGAGCATGACGTACGACGGCGACACCCTGCTGCACCGTGCGGTCGCCGCTGCAGGAGGTGCCCGGGCAGTAGTTGTGGTGGGTGCCGGCCTGGGTAACCTGCCCGCGGGGATCCTCAGTTGCCGCGAGGAACCTCCGTTCAGTGGCCCTGCGGCGGCCATCGCTGCCGGACTCGCGACACTGCAGACCACCGGCGGCAGCAGCGCCCGGATGACCTTGGTGCTGGCCTGCGACATGCCCAATGTCCGGCCAGCGGTGGCCGCACTCCGGAAGGCACTGGAAGCTGGCGGGACAGCAGCAACACCGGACGGGGTGGTGGCTGTCTCCGAGGATGGCCGCAGGCAGCAGTTGGTGGCCTTTTATAGCACGGACGCGCTACAACGATCGGTGGCTGAACTTGCTGCTAAAGGAAGCTTAATCAACGGTTCGGTCAGGTCACTCCTTGCTAGTCTTGACGTACAGCCTGTCGCCGTTCCGGCCGGCTCCACAGCAGACGTGGACACCTGGGACGATGCCGCCGCACTTGGAGTGGCCGGCCCGGAGCCCCTCAGTGGATTCCGGAGCAGCGCGGCCGCAGATGATTTGGGAGGCAGAGCGTGAAGAGCCAGGACGAGACGTTGGAAGAGTGGTGCCGGGCGCTGCTGCAGGCCTATGACCTGGAGGACGTCCAGATCGATGTGAACGCCATCCTGTCGCTGGCAGGAGTGGCCGCCCACTCGGTAGTGCGTCCGGCGGCTCCGCTGACAACTTTTATTGCCGGGCTTGCGGCGGGGATGGCTGCGGGATCGGGGCAGGCTTCCGACGCTGCCGCCATAACTGCTGCCATGGACCGCGCCCGTTCCCTCGTTGCAGACTACGACTCTGAAGCCACCGGGGCACCCGTCGAATGATCACCGTCGAATGACCACCGCCCCCGGCGACGAAGCCGGGAGCCCCGACCCACAACCTTCCCCGCCGGCAGCTGAGGCCCACGCAACACACCTTGCCCATACCTGGGACGAGGCACGCCAGGCCGCCTTTGACAGTGCCGCGCCGATTCCGCCCGGACGGGTGCCGCTTGACCAGGCACTGGGCCGGGTCCTGGTTGAAGACATCACCGCGCTGCACGATATGCCGCACTATGCGTCCTCCGCGATGGACGGCTGGGCGGTCAACGGCAGCGGTCCCTGGATCGTGGCGGAAGCCGGCCAGCGGCTGGCCCCGCATCAGGCCAGCCCGATTGTCACCGGTGGACTGATTCCGCCCGGCGCCAAGGCGGTGCTGCGCACTGAGAGCGCTGTGCTGGGCGCGGACGACGACGGCCTGCCGCTGTTGCTGACTGGCGGCACGGCCCGCCCCGGCGAGCCCAGGAACGGCCAGCACATCCGGAAAGCCGGCGAGGAAGCGGCTGCGGGCGAAATCCTGGTCAAGGCCGGCGTCACCCTGAACCCAGCCCACCTGGCTGTCGCTGCCCTGGCGGGGCATGATGACCTGCTGGTTCGCGGAAAACCGGTGGTGAAGCTCCTGCTCACCGGAGCTGAAGTTGTGGCGGAAGGCCTGCCCGTGCCAGGGCAGGTCCGGGATACCTTCGGCCCGCAGCTCGCGTCGGTGGTGGCCATGCTCGGCGGCATTTATGGCGGCCAGGAACGGATCGGCGACTCCTATCCGGAGTGGCTGGCAGGACTGGAGGACCTCGCCCCTGAGGTTCCGGACCCCGCGGCGCTGCCTGCCGACGTCGTCATTACCACCGGCGGGACGGGACGCTCCGATACTGATCACCTGCGCCGCGCTGTGGCGCAACTGGGCGGGCGGCTGATCATCGACGGCATCGCGATGCGCCCCGGGCATCCGGCCGTCCTGGCCGAACTCCCGGACGGACGCTTTGTCCTGGGGCTGCCGGGTAATCCGCTGGCCGCCATGATGGCACTGTCCACGGTGGGCGAACCGCTTCTGGCCGCCTTGGGCCACGGCCCCTTGCCGCCCGTGCAGGAGGTCCCCTGCGGTACCACTCTCGAGCCGGAGCCCGGCCGGACCCGGCTGATGCCTTTCCGGCTGCTCTACGGAATGGCTTCCCCGGCCAAGCACACAGGTCCGGGGATGATGCGCGGGCTGGCGGCAGCCCACGGTGTGATGGTTGTTCCGCCGCATGGAGTGCAGCTCGGCGAGCCCGTGCCTGCCTTCGCTTTGCCGTGGGGTCCTCCGTTGCCCGTGCCCGAACCGGCCGGCACCAAGCCTAAAACCCGGCCGGCGGCCAAAACCCCCAACCGGGCAGCGGCCAAGGACGCGGCGAAGCCTGCCGGTCCTGTGGACTGGAGCGCCCTGCTGGACTGAACGGCCGTGCTGGCCCGTCGGTGCTGAACCGCACAGCCGTGGTGCGATGATGGAGCTATGAACACTCCCAGCCGCCAAGTCCGGAACATCAGCAAGGACCTTCGAAGCAGCAGGGCAGGCCGCTGATGGGACGGGTGACCCAGCGCCGCAAGGTGCACAAGTACGTTTTGGACGGCTCGCCCCACGCCCTGGAGTTCCCGGTCCGCCACCGTGAGGACATCCTCGCCGTCGAAGAGCCGCTGGAGATCAGGATTGGCCAGCTTTCGTTTTCCGTGACGATGCGGACGCCCGGGGATGACTTTGACCTGGTGGCCGGCTTCCTGGTTTCCGAGGGGATCATCTGGACTCCCGACCAGCTGGTCTCGCTCCGGTTCTGCGCCGGTGAGGACGAAGACGGCGTTCAGACCTTTAATGTGGTGGAAGCCCAGTTGCGGCCCGACGTCGAACTGCCCGCCACCGGACGGAACGTCTTCACCTCGAGTTCCTGCGGCATTTGCGGCACGGATTCCATCGAGGCCGTGCGGAAATCCTCCCACTACAGCCCTGCGGCGGATCCCATGACCGTGCCGGTGGACGTCCTGGCCTCGCTGCCTGACCGGCTCCGCGAAGCCCAGGCGGTTTTTGATACAACCGGCGGGGTGCATGCCGCGGGCCTGTTCCGGATAGCGGACGACGGCGGCGTGGAACTGTTGTGCCTCCGCGAGGATGTGGGCCGCCACAATGCCGTGGACAAGGTGGTGGGCTGGGCCCTGCGGGAGCGGCTGCTGCCGCTGACCGGGCTGGTCCTGCAGGTTTCCGGGCGGGCGTCGTTCGAGCTCGTCCAGAAAGCGGCGCTCGCCGGAATCCCTGTCCTGACGGCCGTGAGCGCACCCTCAAGCCTGGCCGCTGAGCTGGCCGAAGCCAGTGGCATGACGCTGGCCGGATTCAGCCGCGGTACCAGCCTGAACGTCTATGCCGGCCAGGGCAGGATCACCCTGCCTGCTGTCGAGGTTCCTGCAGAAGCCGCCGCCGAGGCCCCGGGATAAAACTGCGCCGGCGCTCGCGCGGGGGCAAACTGGTACTTGGCTATTGGGCTACTAGCCGGTAGATTTTATCCATCGATTGGACGGCGTTGTCCGGATTCGAATACTCAAATTCACGTATTTAAGAGGGTTTACAGTGCATGACGACCGCCGGATTACCGAAGTCCGCCTGGACCGGTTTGTCCGCGAGCGGATCAATCCCGCCGTTTACACCCGCAGCGTTCCCCTGAACCTGAGCAGCTGGGACGCGCCGGGCGAACCCGTCACCGTGATGGATGCCCTGCGGCATAAATTCATGCCGCAGGAGCACGGTGCTGCCTGGGGCCAGCCGTGGGGCACCAAATGGCTTCGCCTGCAGGGCGACGTGCCCGAGGCATGGGGTACCGGGCCGGACACCACGGTGGAGATCGTGGTGGACCTCGGGTTCATCAACGAGGCGCCCGGTTTCCAGTGCGAGGGTATCGCGTGGCGCCCTGACGGCACCATCATCAAGGCAATTTCGCCCCGGAACCAATACATTCCGCTGAAGCTGCTCGGCAGCGGCATGGCCGTTGACTTCTACGTTGAAGCGGCCGCCAACCCCGATATGGCGCAGGGCTGGACCTTTGCCGCCACGCCGTACGGTGACAAGGCAACGGCCGGCACGGCACCGCAGTACCGTCTCGGCAGGATCGCCATTGCGGAACTGAACCAGACCGTCTGGGAACTCCAGCAGGACGTCTGGACCCTCTCCGGCCTGATGCATGAACTTCCCATGGAGCAGCCGCGGCGCCACGAGATCCTCCGCGCGCTGGAGCGCATGATGGACCAGATGGACCCGGACGACGTCGCGGGTACCGCCGCCGCCGGACGCGCAGCCCTGGCAGAGGTGCTGTCCCGCCCCGCCTATGCTTCGGCCCACCATCTGGTTGCCACGGGACACGCCCACATCGACTCCGCCTGGCTGTGGCCGGTGCGTGAGACCATCCGCAAGTGCGCCAGGACGTTCTCCAACGTGGTGGCGCTGATGGACGAGGATCCAGGCTTTGTGTTCTCCTGTTCCTCGGCCCAGCAGCTGGCCTGGATGAAGGAGTTCTATCCTGAGCTCTTTGGCCGGATCCGGGAGAAGGTCAAGGCCGGCCAGTTTGTTCCGGTTGGCGGCATGTGGGTCGAATCGGACACCAACATGCCAGGCGGCGAGGCCATGGCACGCCAGTTCGTGGAAGGCAAGAGCTTCTTCCTCCAGGAGTTCGGCGTCGAATGCCGCGAAGCCTGGCTCCCGGACTCGTTCGGCTACTCCGCAGCCCTGCCGCAGATCGTCAGGTCGGCCGGCAGCCGCTGGTTCCTCACGCAAAAAATCTCGTGGAACCAGGTCAACAGGATGCCGCACCATACGTTCAACTGGGAGGGCATCGACGGTACCCGGCTGTTTACGCATTTCCCGCCCGTTGACACCTACAACGCGGAGCTGAGCGGGCGCGAACTGGCTCACGCCGAGCGAAACTTCCGTGACCATGGCCGCGCCAACACCTCACTGGTGCCGTTCGGCTACGGCGACGGCGGTGGTGGGCCCACGCGTGAAATGCTGGCTGCTGCCACCCGCACCGCAGATCTGGAAGGCTCACCCAAGGTCCGGGTGGGTTCCGCCGAGAGCTTCTTCGCCCAGGCGGAAGAGGGGTATGCCTCGCTGCCCGTGTGGGTGGGGGAGATGTACCTTGAACTCCACCGCGGCACGTACACCAGCCAGGCGCAGACCAAGCGCGGGAACCGGCGCAGTGAACACCTCCTGCGCGAGGCCGAACTCTGGTGCACAACTGCGGCGGTCCGCAGCTCCTTCGCCTACCCCGGGGCCGAACTGAAGCGGCTCTGGCGGCTGGTGCTTCTTCAGCAGTTCCACGACATCCTGCCCGGCAGCTCCATCGCGTGGGTCCACCAGGACGCGGAACGGAACTATGCCGCCATCAGCGCAGCCCTCGAAACCATTATTGGCGAGGCGGTGGCCGTACTCCTTGGTGAGGGTTCGCGGACGTTCCTGCTCAACGCTGCGCCCCACCCGCGGAACGGCGTCCCGGCGCTCGGGGCTGCGGAGCCAGCGGTCCACGGCCAGCCTGTCCAGGCCACCGCGGTGGACGGCGGGTATGTGCTGGACAACGGCATCATCAGGGCGGTCCTGGATGCCGACGGCCTCCTGGCCTCCCTCACCGATCACGCCACGGGACGCGAGGCCATCGCGCCCGGATCGCGTGGCAACCTGCTGGAACTGCACCGGGACACCCCCAACGAATGGGATGCCTGGGACATCGATGAGTTCTACCGTCGCAACGTCACTGCCCTGACATCGGCGCAGGAGGTCCGGCTGGAGCGCGTCGGGAACAGTGCCGTGGTGGTGGTGAACCGGGTTGCAGGCTCGTCGCCCATCACGCAGCGGATCACGCTCGATGCCGGCAGTGACTCGCTGGGCATCACCACCGCCGTTGAATGGCAGGAGAGTGAAAAGCTCCTCAAGCTCGGCTTCCCGCTGGACGTCAAAGCAGACCGCTCGGCCGCCGAGACGCAGTTCGGGCACGTCTTCCGGCCCACCCACGTGAACACCTCATGGGAGGCCGCGAAGTTCGAGATCTGCGCGCACCGCTGGATCCACGTGGCGGAACCCGGCTACGGCGTCGCCATTTCAAACGCAGCCACCTATGGGCACGATGTCACCAGGAGCGTCCGGGATACCGACGGCGGGACCACCACCTCGGTGCGGCTCTCCCTGCTGCGGGCACCGAAGTTCCCGGACCCGACAGCGGACCGCGGCCACCAGGAACTGACGGTCACCATCCGTCCGGGCGCCGGAATCGCCGACGCCGTGGAAGAGGGATACCGCACCAACCTGGCTCCGCGGCTGGTCCGCGGCGGACGCGGCGTGGAGCCGCTGTTCACGGTGGACAACCCGGCTCTGGTCATCGAGGCGGTCAAGCTCGCCGAGGACGGTTCGGGCGATGTTGTGGTCCGGCTGTATGAGTCCCTGGGGCAGCGGTCTGCCGGGACCCTCTCGGCCGGCTTCCCGGTCAAGGACGTGCAGGCGACGGACCTGCTGGAACGGCCCGTCGAAGCGCCCGGCGTAACGGCGGCGGAGCACGGCAACGTGCTTCTGGCATTGCGACCCTTCCAACTGGTTACGCTGAGGTTCGCCCGGTAGCCCTTACCCCGTCTTCGTCCGTAGAACGTGTAGTGGCTGCACGGTGAAGCCTGCGGGAAAAAGCCTGCAGGGAATATGCGTATGCATGCAAACCTTGTACAGGGCATGGAACTAGGAATCTTCACCTTCGGCGACATCCACCGGGACCCGGTGAGCGGCACCCAGGTCTCTCCGGAACAGAACCTGCAGGACCTCCTAGAGCGTGCCCGCCTCGCGGACCAGGTAGGGCTCCACTACTTCGGGGTGGGCGAGCATCACAGGCCGGACTATTCGGTGACGGCGCCCGCCACCGTGCTGGCAGCCGTTGCGGCGCAGACCCGGGAGATCAAGGTGGGCAGCGCCGTCACCGTCCTCAGCACCGAGGACCCGGTGCGGGTCTTCCAGCAGTTTGCCACCATTGACCTCATCAGCCAGGGCCGCGCGGAGCTCACTGCCGGGCGGGGAAGCTTCATCGAGTCCTATCCGCTGTTCGGCGCCCGCCTGGAGGACTATGACGCACTGTACGAGGAAAAGCTGGAGCTGCTCCTCAAACTCAACACCCAGGAGCGCGTGACCTGGAACGGCCGGTTCCGTTCCGGCCTGGACGATGCCCTCATCCTGCCCCGCCCATTCCCGGCCTCCGACGGCAAGCGCGGGCTGGACATCTGGATCGCCACCGGCGGAACCCCCAAGTCATCGGTGCGGGCCGCAACCCTGGGCCAGAACGTTATGTATGCACTCCTGGGCGGATCGGTGCGGAACTTCGAGCGGCACGCCGCGCTGTACCGGGAGACCGCCGTTGAGCACGGGCACGGCGCGTCGCCGCTGAAGGTGGGAGTAAGTTCACCCGGACTGGTCCTGCGGGACCTGCCGTCGGGGGCGGGCCGCGCCCAGGAGGTCTTCCGGCCGTATTGGCTGGACAGTATGCGCCGGATCTCATCCGAGCGGGGCTTTCCCACGCCCAGCGGCGTCACGTACAACATGGAGACCGCGCCCGGCGGTGCGTTGTTTGTCGGCAACCCGGAACAAGTGGCACAAAAGATCGTCAGGATGCACGGCCATATGCAGCATGACCGGCAGATTTTCCAGCTGGATCTGTCGTCAGTGCCGCAGCGGACTGTTCTCGAAGCCATCGAGCTGCTGGGCACCGAGGTGCTGCCGCTCGTGCAGCGTGAGCTGGGAACTGCCGTAGGCACAGGAGCCGGGGCCGGGGGCCGAACCGCTTCATCAGCGAACGCCTGGAGCATCGGCCCTTAAACAGGCTGAGTGGGGGCGGTCCCCAACGGCCGCCACCACTCATCCCCCCAATGTGTGCAAAGGTTTATTGGGGCCCGGCGTCCAAGAAGTTATCCCCGTTCGCAAACACCGGCGCGCCACCTTCACACATTCATGATTGTGTCACGTCTAATGATTTTGTGAAAGCTGTGACCGCTACTTTGCAGTAGAAGTCTTTTGCCGCGCGCCGTTACGGCCATGTGCCAGCCTGGCGACACCAATCAGGGCCAGCCCAAAAACAAAGCAGAGCACCGCGGTGTAGTTGATGACAAACTCCACAAAACCCAGCTTTGGCGGGATCAGCGGGAACAGCAAGCTCAAGCCGATGGCAACGGCGCCGACGGCCACGAGGAAGGCCGAGACCCGGACCAGCACCGGCAGAGTGCTGCGGCAGGCCCGGACCATGGCAGGCAGCAGGACCAGGGAAACATAGGCAGGGTAGGCGCGGCCTGCGGCGCCGTAGTACTCAACCAGCAGTCCGTTCCGGCTGTCCTTGGCTGACACCGCGCCCATGCCCGCTGAGGACCCTGCAGTGTCCATCATGAGGAAGACGACCACCACCACCAGGGAGGTGAGCCCCAGTGCTGCCATTCCGATCCGTCCGGTGACCAGCCGGTAGGCGTGGTCAGCCCCGAAGCCCCTGGTGATGCGGATCCCCACAAAGTAGATGGCGGCGAAGATGACCAGGCGGAGAATGAGGTTGGCGATGTTGACCCCGCCCAGCGCCTGGTCGATGGCAACATACGGCGCCTGGATGCTGAGGAGGATGGCGACGGTCATCAGCGCAAAAATGTAGAAAATTGTCCTGTTTTTCCCCCGCACAGCGCTGGGAATCCGGGCCATGGCCACCAGGCCGCAGGCAGCCAAAGTGGACCACTGCAGGATTTCGATCATCCCAGGTTCTCCCAAATCTTGTCGGTTTTTTCTTGGTCATGTTCCTGGCGGCGGAGGGCCCTGCCGAGGGTCTGGAGCCGTTCCCCGGCCAGGGTGGTGAGCTCGCCGTCGGTCATGCTGTCCAGCGCGGCCTGCCGGGCCCCGGGGGGCCAGCCGGCCTCGGCCTCCGTGATGAGCCCGGTAGCAACCAGTCCACTCGCGGGCCCCACACCGGCAGCCAGGGAAGTAGCTATGGCCAGTTCCGGGGCGAGCCGGTTGGCGGTCAGTTGTGCCGAATAGTTCTGGGGAGCGATCCCGGTGGCCACGGAAACGCGGTGACGCAGCTCGCCGTCGTCGATTGCCTCTACCCAGCTCTTGACGGACGTGGCATGAGGTGGCGGTCCCAAGGCGCTTGGCCTGGACTCGGACAGCCCGGCCTCCGGCTGGTTTGTGCGGGGGTGGCCTGCGTGGGGCTGGCCGCCCGGGTCGGCTACGGAACGCAGCAGGACCGCCCGCAGGAGATCCGGCGTGGAGATCTGGCTGATCAGCTCGTACCTGGTTGGCTGGCGCTGCGGCCCCGCGAGCTGGCTGAAGGCGTCAAAGCCGGCCAGGGCCGACACAGGGTTGATGTTATAGGCGCGGCTGATGCTCACCACCGTCCCGCCAGCCACCTTGCCCCTTACCAGCTGTTGGGCCAGCGTGCTCCGCTTGATGCCGGCTGCCCGGCAGACGTCAGAGGTGCTCACGTCGGGGGCGATACCGTGCAGCCAGCGCTGGAACGCCTTGGCGGGAATGGGCATATCGGCTCTCTGCTGAACGGAGGATTGCTCTTGATTTTAGCCTGACTGCGTGCTCCCGGTTTGATGCGGACTGCGGAGTCGACTATGCTTGATGGTCGAGCCCGTTGGTCCGTACACCCCCCAAGTCCGGACCGGCGGGCTCTTTAGTGCCCCGGCACTTTTGCGGGGTGGAACAGTGCGGATTCCCGCATTTTCCGGCCGATTCAGGCGGGGTCATCCGGCCTTCCTCCTGCCGGGCGGCGAGAGGATGAACCAACCCATGACTGCAACCCTTGTTGCCAAGGACCTGTCCGGTGGCCACGACCATCGGACGCTTTTCTCCAAGCTTTCCCTCACGGTTGCCCCCGGTGATGTGGTGGGTGTGGTGGGTGCCAACGGCGCCGGAAAGTCCACCCTGCTGCGCCTGCTCGCCGGCGTGGACCAGCCCCAGGGCGGCAGCGTGAGCCTTGCGCCGGCCGATGCTTTTGTGGGCTGGCTGCCCCAGGAACACGAGCGCGTGGCGGGGGAGACCGTAGCCGGCTACATCGCCCGCCGCACCGGCTGCGCCCAAGCGACGACGGAGATGGAGTCCACGGCCGTTGCGCTGGGTTCCGGGGCCCCCGGCGCTGACGACGCCTACTCCCTGGCCTTTGACCGCTGGATGGCGTCCGGCGCGGCGGACCTGGACGAACGCATCCCGGCTGTCCTGGCCGACCTCGGCCTGGAGACCGGCCCGGACGCCCCCATGACGGGCCTTTCCGGCGGCCAGGCCGCCCGCGTGGCACTCGCCGCCCTGCTGCTCAGCCGTTTCGACGTGGTGCTGCTGGACGAGCCCACCAATGACCTTGACCTGGCCGGACTGGCCAAGCTGGAAGCCTTTGTCCAGGGCCTGCGCGGCGGCGTGGTGCTGGTCTCCCACGACCGTGAGTTCCTGGCCCGCTGCGTCACCACCATCGTGGAACTGGACCTGGCCCAGAATTCCGTCGCTGTGTACGACGGCGGCTACGAGGCATTCCTGGAAGAACGTGCGGTGGCCCGGCGCCACGCACGCGAGAAGTTCGAGGAGTTCGCCTCCACCAAGGCAGACCTGGTCTCCCGCGCGCGGACCCAGCGGGAGTGGAGCTCCCAAGGTGTTCGAAATGCCATGAAGAAGAGCCCGGACAACGACAAGATCCGCCGCGCCGCGAGCACCGAGTCCTCGGAGAAGCAGGCGCAGAAGGTCCGACAGATGGAATCCCGGATTGCCCGGCTGGACGTCGTGGAAGAGCCGCGGAAGGAATGGCAGCTGCAGTTCAGCATCGGCCAGGCGCCGCGGTCCAGCGCCGTGGTGGCCACCTTGCGTAACGCCGTCGTCAATCAGGGAAGCTTCACCCTGGGCCCGGTGAACCTCCAGCTCAACGCGGGGGAGCGGATCGGCATCACCGGCCCCAACGGAGCAGGCAAATCAACCTTGCTGCGCCTTCTCCTCGGTGTCCAGGCGCCCGACTCAGGAAACGCCGCCATGGGCGCCTCGGTGGCCATCGGCGAAATCGACCAGGCCCGTGGACTGCTGGCCGGCCACCTCACCCTGGCGGACTCCGTCGAAGCCGCCCTAACTGACTTGACGCCGGCGGAGGTCCGCACGCTGCTGGCGAAGTTTGGGCTGAAGGCGGACCACACGGCGCGTCCGGTGGATTCCCTCTCGCCCGGCGAACGCACGCGTGCTGCGCTGGCACTGCTGCAGGCCCGCGGCGTGAACCTGCTGGTCCTGGACGAGCCCACCAACCACCTCGACCTGCCCGCCATTGAGCAGTTGGAAGAGGCGCTGGGAAGTTATGAGGGTGCTTTATTGTTGGTAACCCATGACCGGAGGCTGCTCGAAAACGTTCAGCTCGACGTCCGGTGGAATGTGGAAGATGGAATGGTAACTGAACTGATGACCGGCGCAACGGAGCCCCAGCGATGAGCATGGATGGCGCCGCCTGGCACACTCTGTACAACATCACCCGGGCCAAGAGCGGCTCCAAGCCCTTCTCCAGGGCGACGCTGAAGCGGGTTCTGGGCTTCGCGCGTCCGCACCGCACCAAACTGATCGCTTTCGTGGCGCTCTCCACGGTGATGGCGTTCCTGGCAGTGGCCACACCGGTCCTTGCCGGCCAGGTCATCGACGCGATCGTGGCCAAATCCGGCGCGGACGAAGTGATCCGGCTGGCGGTGCTGATCGCCCTGGTGGCCGTGGCTGAAGCTGGGCTTGGCCTGGTGAGCCGCTGGCTTTCCTCTACCATCGGCGAAGGCGTGATCGTGGACCTCCGCACCAAGGTCTTCGACCACGTGCAGAAGATGCCCATCGCGTTTTTCACCCGCACGCGGACCGGTGCCCTGGTCAGCCGCCTCAACAACGACGTGATCGGCGCCCAGTCCGCGTTCGCAGGAACGTTGTCCGGCGTGGTCAGCAACGCGGTGGCACTAGTGCTGACGCTGATCGTGATGCTCGGAACGTCGTGGCAGGTCACCGTGCTGGCAATGATCCTGTTGCCGATCTTCCTCATCCCCGCCCGCCGGATGGGATCCCGGCTCGCGGACCTGCGCCGCGAGGCCGCGGAACACAATGCCGCCATGGGAACCCAGATGACTGAGCGGTTCTCCGCCCCCGGCGCCACGCTGGTGAAGCTCTTCGGCCGGCCGGATGAGGAATCCCGTGAGTTCGCAGTCCGGGCGGGCCGAGTCCGTGACATCGGCGTCCGTACGGCGATGCTGCAGTTCACCTTCGTCACCGCGCTGACCCTGGTTTCCGCGCTTGCCCTGGCCCTGGTCTACGGCCTGGGCGGCTGGTTCGCGATCAGCGGCCAACTGGCGCCGGGCGACGTGGTGGTGCTGGCCCTGCTGCTGACCCGCCTGTACGCGCCGCTCACCGCCCTGTCCAATGCGCGGGTCGAAATCATGAGTGCGCTGGTCAGCTTCGAACGGGTCTTTGAGATCCTGGACCTCAAACCGTTGATCCAGCAAAAACCCGACGCCGTGGAAGTCCCGCCGGGCCACGTGTCCGTGGAGTTCGACGACGTCCGCTTCGCCTACCCCTCAGCGGACAAGGTCTCGCTTGCCTCCCTCGAGGAAGTTTCCACCCTGGACACCCGCGGCGGCGAAGAGGTGTTGCACGGCATCAGCTTCCGTGTGGAACCCGGGCAGACCGTCGCACTGGTGGGGTCCTCCGGCGCAGGCAAGTCCACTATTGCGCAGTTGCTGTCCAGGCTGTACGACGTCGATTCCGGCGCCGTGCGCCTCGGCGGCACCCTGAAGGGCTCCGGCCTGGACGTCCGCGATGTCACCTTCGACTCGCTGCGCGACACCCTGGGCATGGTCACCCAGGACGGCCACCTCTTCCACGAGTCCATCGCCTCCAACCTCCGGCTCGCCCGGCCGGACGCCACCGAGGAGGATATGTGGGACGCCATCCGGCAGGCCCGGCTGGAAACCATGGTCCGGTCCCTGCCGGACGGCCTGGACACCGTGGTGGGGGAGCGTGGCTACCGGCTCTCCGGCGGAGAACGCCAGCGCCTCACCATCGCCCGGCTGCTCATCTCGCAGCCGCGCGTGGTCATCCTCGATGAGGCAACCGCCGCGCTCGATTCCACGAACGAGGCTGCCGTACAGGCGGCCCTGGGGGCCGCGCTCGAGGGGCGCACCGCCGTCGTGATTGCCCACCGGCTGTCCACCATCCGTGCCGCCGACGTCATCCTGGTGGTGGAGGACGGGCAGATCGTGGAACGCGGCACCCACACCGAGCTGCTCTCGGCCGACGGGCGCTACGCGGAGCTGTACCGGACGCAGTTCGCCGAGGCCTCAGCCGTGGCCGAGGAAGCCGTTCCGGAGTACTAAGCTCCCATCCAGTGGGGACTTCTCGGCGCTAAGGCGGGCCTATAGCGCCGAGAACTCGCCACTGGATGCCGGGTCAACGGCGGGAGGCGGCCAGTTCCGGCAGGATGTGGTCCGTCAGCAGCGGGGCGAGGTCCGCGGGCAGCGGCGCACCCCGCTCAAAAGCCAGCTCAAGCTCGGCCAGGTCCAGCCAGCGGATCTCGTCGATCTCGGCAGAAGGGCGCGCCGTCCACGTGCCCGGAGCCAGGAATACCGTGGCTTCAATGTCGGTGGCGGCCTCATTGGCGGCGTCGGCGATCCAGACGCCCATCAGCTCCAGGTCGCGCGGTGCAACGACGATCCCCACCTCCTCCTGCAGCTCCCGGGACGCCGCCTGCACGGCGCTCTCACCGGGCTCGGGCTTGCCGCCGGGGTGCATAAACATGGTGGTGCCGCGTTTGCGGACGGTCAGGAGCCGGCCGGCGTCGTCGAAGACGCAGACGGCGGAGACAACAATGCGGGCTTTCACGGCTTCGAGCCTAGCCTGTTGAGCCCAGGCGCTTCAGCGCGGATGCAAGCAGCAGGTCCTTGCGCGGCCCGCTCACATCCCACGTGTAGCTGAACGCGTCGGGGCCCTCGCAGCTGTAGGCCACACGGTAGGTATCGGGATCGCACCAGTGCTTGTCCAGGTTGGCTTCCGGGCTGAAACTCATCCGGTGGAAGGGGCGGCCGTCGGCGAAAAATACGTCCAGCGCGTCGGGCCGGTCGGCGGGTTGGAGGAGGTATTCGCGGGAGGCGGGTCCGGTGAAAGTAGGCCAGCGCATGGTGCCTTCTTCGCGGAGGATGAGTTCGCCGTCGTCCGCTTGGGAAAAAAGTACGACGCCGGAGAAGGTTCCGTGGGTGCCCGTTGACCGGTCCAGCAGTTGGCGTTCAACAGCCCATCGTCCCTCAACGGCGAGGCCGGTGGCCGAGGGACCGAGCAGGTAGGCGCGAAGGCCCGTTTCCGGGGACGGAAGGTTCAAGTGCCCTCGATTGGAATCGAACCAACGACACCGGCTTTAGGAGAGCCGTGCTCTATCCACTGAGCTACGAGGGCGCGTGTCCATTGTCCCGGCAGGGCCGGTCCGTCCGGACACGGATACAAGCATACAAGGTGGGAGCCCGTACTACGCTCATGGCATGAGTCCAGCTTCGCCGTCCGTGCCCGCTGTGGCCTTGATCCCGGACACAACGTCCACCCGCCAGTACATCGGCGCCTGGTCCGTCCTGAGCGTCCTCCAGTATTTTGTGGCGGAGTCGGCGGTGATCGGCGCGTGGGCGGGGTCGCAGCCCTACGACCGGCGGACCGGCTACATCAGCGACCTCGGCGCGGTCCACTGCGGGATCTACGCCGGCCGGGATGTCTGTTCGCCGCTGCACTGGCTGATGAACGCTTCCTTTGTGGTTCAAGGGTTGGGCATGCTCCTCGGCGCCCTTCTGTTGGCCTCGGGTCTGCTGTGTGTCGCCGCCAGGGCCAGGGCACAGGTCCTGCCGGGGCGCCGGAAGCCCTGGCTCACCGCAATCTCGGTGCGGATCCTGACGGGCACGGCGGGGGCCGGGACCATGATTGTGGGGCTGGTGCCGGAAGACGCCGGCTCGGCCCTGCACTTCGTTGGCGCTGTGGTGTATTTTCTCGCGGGCGGGGCGGCACTGCTGTTGTTGGGCATCCTGTGGCTGCGGCAGACTCCGCTGGGATGGTTCATCCTGGTGTGCGGGGTGGTGTCCCTGGCAGCCTTGGTGACGGGCGGCCTGACGGGGATGGATGTTCCGGAGCCGGGCACCCTGGAGCGGCTGATGGGGTACCCGGTCACGGTTGGCGTGGCGGCTGCGGGACTCGTCATTGCCCAGCGCGTGCACTGGCACAGGCGGGAAATCAGAGCTACTGCGGCGGTGCGGGCTTAGCTGTGGTGGCTGGCTTCTTCTTCAGGAACAGCGCAGCCGCACCGGCGAGCAGGCTCAGCACGAGCAGCACCCAGCCTGCTACGGTGAGCCCCGACGCGAGGGCCACCTGGCCGGCGTCGGCCGTTTCGGCGGCCAGCACGGCATCGATGGTGACATTTCCCCACAGCCGGACCACCACAAACAGCAGCGGGACGGCCCACAGGGCCCAGCGGAGCGACTTCCGGGCCACGTTGGTGCCGATCAGCAGGAGCCAGGTGAAGCCGAAAATGAGCGGGAACAATAGGCCGGCGGTCTTGTGGACGTAGTTGAGCTGGCCGCGGGCGTCGTCGTCCATGGCGGCGCGCAGCTCGCTGACATAGCCGGCGTCGAAGCCGCCCAGCAGCGAATCCGGCATGGCCAGTCCACCGGAGACCTGTGTCATCTGGTTCAGCACCAGGAGGTGGAGGTACCAGAACAGGAACAGGCTGGCCACCACGCCGGCGATCAGGATCAGGTTGCTGTTGCTTTGGGCTTTCTGCGGCGAACGTTTGGTGGTGGGGTTGATCACCGGCGGAAGGCTGTGCTCCGGAACAGTCGCCCTGGAGCCATGCTTCTTGATCCGCTGCGCTGGGGTTTTGGCCATGGCATCATTATCCCGCTGCATAGACTGGTTCCATGACCACTGGCCGGCACAGCGCCCTCGAACTTGATTCCGCCCTGGACGACTACCAGCTGGCATCCGCGCTGGTGCGGGAGGCCGGACAGCTGGCGCTCCTGATGCGCATGGCCGGTCTGCAGTCGCAGCAGAAAACGTCCATCTCGGATGTGGTGACAGCCGCCGACCATGCTGCCGAAGCCTATGTGCTGGAGCAGCTGCAGCGCTGCCGGCCTGAGGACGGCATCCTGGGCGAGGAAGGCGCCTCCGTGGCCGGTACCAGTGGCCGGACCTGGGTGATCGACCCCGTGGACGGCACGTACAACTTCCTGCATGGCTCCACGTACTGGTGCTCGGCCATCGCCCTGAAGGACTCCGCGGACGTGCTGCTGGGAGCCATTTTCCAGCCTGAGGAGGACAAGTTGTGGCTTGGCGGAACGTCCCGCGCTGCCACCCTCAACGGCGAGGCCCTGAACGGCTTCCGGGACGGTGGCGGTTCCCAGGACGGCGGAGCACGCAACGGCACTGCCCTCGCGGAAGTCGGGGCAGCCACCTACATCCACCCCACCTGGCTGATGGATCCGCTGTGCGCCATGCCGTGGCACGCCGCAGCCACGTCCGCCGCTGCGCTGCGGATGCTCGGCTCCGGGTCCTGCGACCTTGGCCGCGTGGCCGACGGCCAGCTGGGCTGCTGGTTCCAGCACAGCTGCCCGGAGTGGGACTGGCTCCCTGGCAAGGCCATTGTCCGCGCCGCCGGTGGCGCCACGGACACCGTGCAGGTCAACGGGCTGGAATGGTTCATGGCGGGAGGCACGGCGGCGGTGCGGGAGTTGCGCGCGGCACTCCAGTCGGGCTCGGTGACCTGAGCCCGGGAAGGCTCTTGCGCGCCGGGTTCCGCGCGGTGCCGGTACCGGGAAGGCGACGTTATCCACAGCCTGGAACTGACTGTCGGCCCCACCGCCTAGACTTGTAGGCACCATGGATATGTTGTTTGACCCGTACTCTGACGGACCGTTCAAGGCCGCCCCGCCAGCCTCCGCCCGCACCAAGTCGCGCCCGGAAGGCCTTGCCGCGGCTGCCGAATTCGGTGGCGGCGGGGGCATCCGGGATACCGCAAACCGCACGGATAACGCTGGCCGCGGCGCGGAACACGGCAGCCAGCGCACGGGCGGCTGGGCCAGCCAGCAGCCCCAGGGCGACGGCCCTGCAGACCACGGGCACCACCGGCCCAACGCCGCGGAACTGCTGGAGGGACTCAATCCGCAGCAGGAGGAAGCAGTCAAGCACGCCGGCACCGCCCTGCTGATTGTGGCCGGCGCGGGCTCCGGCAAAACCCGCGTGCTCAGTAACAGGATCGCGTACCTGATTGCCACCCATCGCGCCCATTACGGCGAGATCCTGGCCATCACCTTCACCAACAAGGCTGCCGCCGAAATGCGGGAGCGCATCGCGGCCCTGGTGGGCGGCCGGGCCAAGATCATGTGGATCTCCACGTTCCACTCCTCCTGCGTGCGCATCCTGCGCCAGGAAGCGGCCAACGTGGGCCTGAAGTCCAACTTCTCCATCTACGACTCCGCCGACTCGCTGCGGCTGGTCACGCAGGTGTCCAAGAGCCTTGACCTGGACCCCAAGAAGTTCGCGCCAAAAGCCATTCAGCACAAGATCTCCGCGCTGAAGAACGAACTCATCGATGCCGACTCATTTGCCTCCACCGCCAACTTCAACGAGCCGTTCGAAAGCGCGGTGGCCGACGTCTTCAAGGGCTACACGCAGCGCCTCCGCCAGGCCAACGCCATGGACTTCGATGACCTGATCGCCGAGACCGTCTACATGTTCCGGGCCTTCCCGGCGCTTGCGGACTCATACCGCCGGCGGTTCCGGCACGTCCTGGTGGACGAGTACCAGGACACCAACCACGCCCAGTACGCCCTGGTCCGCGAGATTGTGGGTGAGGGTCCGGGTGCATCCGAGCTCACCGTCGTGGGCGACTCGGACCAGTCCATTTACGCCTTCCGCGGCGCGGACATCCGCAACATCGTGGAATTCGAGAAGGACTACCCGGAAGCCCGCACCATCAAGCTGGAGCAGAACTACCGCTCCACGCAGAACATCCTCACCGCCGCCAACTCCGTGATCTCCCGCAACCCCAACCGCCCCGAAAAACGGCTGTGGACGGCTGAGGGCGAAGGCCACAAGATCATCGGCTACGTGGGCGAAAACGAACACGACGAAGCCCAGTTCATCGCCAAGGAGATCGACCGGCTCCAGGACGAGGACAACCTCCGCCCCGGTGACGTCGCCATCTTCTACCGCACCAACGCGCAGTCCCGCTCCATTGAGGACGTGCTGGTCCGGGTGGGCCTGCCGTACAAGGTGGTGGGCGGCACCCGTTTCTACGAACGCAAGGAAATCAAGGACGCCCTTGCGTACCTCCGGGTCCTGGTCAACCCGGACGACGACGTCAATCTGCGCCGGGTGCTCAACGAACCCAAGCGCGGCATCGGTGACCGTGCCGAGGGTGCCGTGGCAGCGCTCGCCCAGCGGGAGCGAATGTCGTTCATGGCCGCCGCCCGGCGCGCCGAGGAAGCCCCGGGCATGGCAACCCGCTCCGTCAACGCCGTCCTGGGGTTTGTAAAACTGCTCGACGACCTCGCCGAAGTCGCCGCCGGCTCCGGTGCCGCCGCTGCGCTGGAAGCAGTCCTGGAGCAGACCGGCTACCTTGCCGGTCTGCGTTCCAGCACGGATCCACAGGACGAGTCCCGCGTGGAGAACCTGGCGGAACTCGTCGCCGTCGTGCGTGAATACGAACAGGAGAACCCGGAAGGGTCCCTGGGCGCCTTCCTGGAACAGGTGTCCCTCGTGGCTGACGCGGACCAGATCCCGGACGCCCCCGGGGCGGACATCGACGCCGCCGTGGCGGAGGCCAAGCGCCTCGGAGTGGTCACTTTGATGACCCTCCACACCGCCAAAGGCCTCGAGTTCCCGGTGGTGTTCCTGACCGGCATGGAACACGGGCTGTTCCCGCACCAGCGCTCGGCCACGGACCCCAAGGAGCTCGCCGAAGAACGCCGGCTGGCCTATGTGGGCCTCACCCGCGCCCGCAAGAGGCTCTATGTCACCCGGTCCGAAGTCCGCAGCATGTGGGGCCAGAGCCAGTACAACCCGGCCAGCCAGTTCCTCGAGGAAATCCCGTCCGAGCTGGTGGAGTGGAAGCGCGAGGGCAGCAGCCGGCAGTCCGGCGGGTGGGGTAACAGCGGATCCATCGGGTCCAGCCGCTACAGCGGATCCTTCTGGGGCGCAGGCTCGTCCCGTGGGGGCGCAGCCGATTCCTCGGCCGGTTTCAACGCGGACGTTCCTGCCGCCATCGCCAAGAACCGCGTGCAGCCACAGAAGGAAATTGTGGCCGTCAGTGTGGGGGACAAGGTCAACCACACCAGCTTCGGCAACGGCACGGTGCTGGCCCTGGAAGGCGCAGGGGACAAGACCGTGGCCAAGGTGAAGTTCGACGTCGGCGAGAAGCGGCTCCTGCTCCGCTACGCGCCGCTGACGAAGCTGGACGCCTAGCTGCGCTGACTAGTCCAGCGGGGCCCCAGCCTGCCGTGCAGCAGGCGCCCGCCACGCCGCCCTTGTCGGGGGACCGCGCCTGTCATACAGTTCAGGAACGCGCAGGCAGCAATGGTACCGGGGTGGCTGGGGCGCATCCATAACGGCAGATTCGGGGCACTACCGTGAACATCCTCTTCGCCAGCCAGGCAATTGACGGCCATTTCAATCCAATGACCGGAGTGGCAATGCGGCTCAAGGAGCGCGGCCATGACGTCCGCTGGTATACCGGCCCGGTGTTCGCGGCCAAGCTCCAGAGCTTCGGCATACCGCTCTTCCCCTTCCGCCGCGCCATCGAGCACCGCGCGGACGACCTCAATGAGCTCTATCCGGAACGTGCCCGGCTCAAAGGTCCCAGGGCGATCGGATTCGACGGCGAGAAAATCTTCGCCAGCAACGTGACCAACTTTTTTGAAGACATCCGCGAACTGGACCAGGACTTTCCGGTCGATGTTGTGGTTGCAGACAGTTCCATGTTCATTCATCGGCTTGCCTCCCATGTGATGGGCAAGCCCGTAGTGAGTTTTGTGGCGATCCCGAACATGGAAAGCGACCAGCAGGTGCCACCGCTCTTCTTCGGGTTCCGGCCGCCCCGCAACCCCGCGGAAAAAGCGCTCCAGGGCCTGGCCGGGCTGCTGTCGGACAAAGTCATCCTTCGCCCCGCCAGCCAAAGCTACCGCAGGCAGCACGCCACCTACGGGCAGCCTGTTCCGGGCGGGGGCCGGCTGACGGACGAGCCCTACCGGTGCTCGGACGCCACGATCCAGACCGGTACGGAGCCCCTGGATTTCCCGCGTCGGCGGGTCAATCCGAAGGTGCACTACGTCGGTGCACTGCTGCCACACCGTGGGCCTGACCAGCAGGCTGCCGGTGGCGGCGATGGCGGCGAGTTTCCACGCTCCTATCCTTCAACACTCGTCATCACCCAGGGAACAGTGGACAACGTTGACCAGAACAAGCTCATCGTTCCTGCCCTTGAGGCGGTCAAGGACCTGGATGCGCTGGTCATCGTGGCCACCGGCGGACGCGGCACCGAGGCGTTGAAAGCCCGCTACCCGCAGCCCAATGTGGTGGTGCGGGATTACGTGGATTTTGCAAAGGTTTTTGATTTCACAGATGTCTTCATCACCAACGGCGGCTTCGGTGGCGTGCAGCTGAGCCTGTCCAAGGGTGTTCCCCTAGTGGTGGCGGGCATCAACGAGGGCAAAAGCGATGTCAACGCCCGTGTGGAGCACGCCGGCGTCGGCATCAACCTCAGGTCGGAATCACCCAAGCCGGCCAACATTGCCAAGGCCGTCGGCAAAGTCCTGGCGGACCCTGGCTGGAAAAGCCGCGCCGGCAGGATGCAGGAGCAGTTCAACGGCGCGGATCCCGCCGCGGCTGCTGCCGCCGTCGTGGAGGCCGTGGTCAGGCGTACGCCGGGCTGAGGCCGCTGCCGGGGCATAATGGAGGCCATGCGACGGACTGTATTGGGGATCCTGGCCGCCCTCTTTGTGGTGACGGCCACGGCGTGCACCATCACCACCGAGGACCCCGGCTACGTGGCCCCACCGCCGTTGCCGCCGTTGGAACAGCTCGAACAGGCGGCCCTGGTGGATGCGGCAGAGTTCCGGGCCGGCCAGGACGTCCTGTCCTTCATCACCGAAGACCGGAACATTGTGTGTTCGTTGACGTCGGCCAAGGGGGAGCACCTCAACCTCCCGTATGAGCTGAACGGTTTTACCGACAGCGCCAACGACAAACTGGCCACCGTCCCCGTGGCGCACTGCCAGCTGGCGGCCTACCCCAAACCTGCCGCCGTTGACATCAAGGACGATTGCGCCGGTACCGGCCTGGGCTACCTGGGTGGAACGGCGCTGCTCACACCGGACAAAGCCACGTACGGGGAATGCCGGTCAGGTGTCACACAAATAGAGGCCACGTACGGGCCCAAGGGGGGCAAGAGCGGCCCGCTCAGTGAATTGCCCGTCCTGGCCGACGGGGCCAACCTGGAACGGAACGGCCTTCGCTGCTCCGCATACAACCGTGGAGTGGCGTGCGGAAACGTTTCTGCCGGTGTGGCCTTCTTCGTCGCCAGGGATCATTACGAAGCTATTTCCAAGGCAGCCGAAACTGCCGCCCCGGCCCCGTCTAAGGCCCCAAAAACCCCGTAATCTAGGGCTTTTTCTACGCTCCATAGAATAGTGTGCTTACTCACATAAGAGGTACTGTGGAACGGGCCGGTCCTCAGAGAGGACTAGAGTTCCGAGTGGAGCATCGCACGCTGTGGCTCGTTTCCGGACAGGTCGCAGGTGCTTGCAATCCGCAGCCCGGTCATCGTCTCCGATGGTGCCCGACTGTACAGAAACTACTTCGACGTAGAAGGACACTAAACCGTGGACCTGTTTGAATACCAGGCGCGCGATATGTTCGAGGCGCACGGTGTACCCGTGCTTGCCGGCATCGTGGCGTACACCCCAGAAGAAGCAAAAGCAGCAGCCGACAAAATCGGCGGCGTGACTGTTGTTAAAGCACAGGTCAAGGTTGGCGGTCGCGGCAAGGCCGGCGGCGTCAAGGTAGCCAAGACCGCTGATGAGGCACTTGAGCACTCCACCAACATCCTGGGCATGGACATCAAGGGCCACACCGTCAACAAGGTGATGATTGCCCAGGGTGCCGACATTGCCGAGGAGTACTACTTCTCCGTGCTGCTGGACCGGGCCAACCGCAACTACCTGGCCATGTGCTCGGTTGAAGGCGGCATGGAAATCGAACAGCTCGCCGTCGAACGCCCGGATGCGCTGGCCAAGATCGCCATCGATCCTGCCGTTGGCATCGACCAGGCCAAGGCTGACGAAATCGTTGCAGCCGCAGGCTTCGCTGAGGAACTGCGCGGCAAGGTCGCCGCCGTGATCCTCAAGCTGTGGGACGTCTTCAAGAAGGAAGACGCCACCCTCGTGGAGGTCAACCCGCTGGTCAAGACCGGCGCGGGAGACATCGTGGCATTGGACGGCAAGGTCACGCTGGACGAGAACGCCGAGTTCCGCCACGCCAAGCACGCCCTCCTTGAGGACAAGGACGCTGCAGATCCGCTCGAGGCCAAGGCCAAGGCGCAGGACCTGAACTACGTCAAGCTGGACGGTCAGGTGGGCATCATCGGTAACGGTGCCGGCCTGGTCATGTCCACCCTGGACGTTGTTGCCTACGCCGGTGAAAACCACGGCAACGTCAAGCCCGCCAACTTCCTGGACATCGGCGGTGGAGCGTCCGCCGAGGTCATGGCTGCAGGCCTCGACGTCATCCTGGGCGACGAGCAGGTCAAGTCCGTGTTCGTGAACGTCTTCGGTGGCATCACCGCATGTGACGCCGTGGCCAAGGGCATCGTCGGTGCGCTGGCAGAACTGGGCCACAACGCGAACAAGCCGCTGGTAGTCCGCCTCGACGGCAACAACGTTGAGGAAGGCCGCCGCATCCTGGCCGAGGCCAACCACCCGCTGGTTACCCTGGCCGCCACCATGGACGAGGGCGCCGACAAGGCCGCCGAGCTCGCCAACGCAGCTAAGTAAAGGGACGCACCATGTCTATCTATCTGAACAAGGACTCCAAGGTCATCGTCCAGGGCATCACCGGCGGCGAAGGCACCAAGCACACCGCCCTGATGCTGAAGGCCGGCACCAACATTGTGGGCGGCGTCAACGCCCGCAAGGCCGGCACCACGGTCCTGCACGGCGAGACGGAAATCAACGTCTTTGGCACCGTCAAGGAAGCCATCGCTGAAACCGGCGCCGACGTCTCCATCGTCTTCGTACCGCCGGCATTCACCAAGAACGCCGTTGTGGAAGCAATCGAAGCCGGCATCGGCCTGGTAGTTGTCATCACCGAAGGCGTTCCGGTCCAGGACTCCGCCGAGTTCTGGGCACTGGCCCAGTCCAAGGTTGACGCCAACGGCAAGCAGGTCACCCGCATCATCGGACCGAACTGCCCCGGCATCATCACCCCGGGCGAGGCCCTGGTTGGCATCACGCCGAACAACATCACGGGTAAGGGCCCCATCGGACTGGTTTCCAAGTCCGGTACCCTGACCTACCAGATGATGTACGAACTGCGCGACCTTGGCTTCTCCACCGCCATCGGCATCGGCGGCGACCCCGTCATCGGCACCACGCACATCGACGCCCTGGCTGCATTCGAAGCTGACCCTGAGACCAAGGCGATCGTGATGATCGGCGAAATTGGTGGCGACGCTGAAGAGCGCGCTGCCGAGTTCATCAAGGCCAACGTCACCAAGCCGGTTGTTGGCTACGTTGCCGGCTTCACCGCTCCCGAAGGCAAGACCATGGGCCACGCCGGCGCCATCGTCTCCGGTTCCGCCGGAACCGCCCAGGCCAAGAAGGAAGCCCTCGAGGCTGCAGGCGTCAAGGTCGGCAAGACGCCGTCCGAGACCGCCACGCTGCTGCGCGAAGTTTACGCAGCACTCTAAGCACCACAGCACCACAACGCGGGGTCACTCCCTGCCCCTTCCAGAGGTTGGATCGGGCACGGAGTGACCCCGCGTTGCTGTTTAAGTACGACGGCGCCCGTTCCCTTCCCCCGGAAGGTGGCGGGCGCCGTCGTCGTTAAGTCCGTCCGGCCACCCTCAGCGCGAGGGTGGCCGGACGTCATTGCTAAACCATTTCTTTGTTTGTTAGTATGTCAGGACAAACTATTTCAAGGAGAAGCGCAATGCCGCTGGTTCGAATCGATGTCAACGCAGGCCGAAGTCCCGAGGAGCTTGGCAGCCTCAGCCGCCGGATCCACGATGCCATCCTGGCTGAGTATGGCATTCCCGAGCGGGACTACTTCCACATCGTCACCGAACACGCGCCGGGCCAGATTTTCGCCCAGGACGCCGGACTGGGTTTTGAGCGGTCTTCGGACGTTGTGATGATCCAGATATTCACGCAGGGCGGCCGTAGCCAGGAAGCCAAGCAGTCCCTCTTTGCCGCCATTGCCACGCAACTCGCGGAGGTTGGCATCGCCGGTGAGGACGTGTTCCTTGGATATGTGGAAAACAGCGCCAGCGACTGGTCGTTTGGCTTCGGCCGCGCCCAGTATGTCACGGGTGAGCTGGCAGTTCCGCGCAAATAAGGGGGTCTGCCAGTGTCCATCCTGGGGCTGCCGGGAGCACTCATTCAGAAGACTACGTTTCGTTGTAATTATGTCAGTACAAACCTTTGACAGGACATGAATTGTGGTGCAGAGTAGTGGTTGTGGCCCCGCTCACGTGCGGTCCGGCCAGGCACCGGAGCTCCGTCCCGCAAGAGTTCACAACAGAAAGGTCCGCGATTACCGTGACCCACGAACTGCTCACGATCGGGCGCATCAGCGTTGATATCTACCCGAACGACATCGGGGTGGACCTGGAGGACGTGCAGTCCTTCGGCAAGTACCTCGGAGGCTCACCCTCGAACGTAGCCGTGGCGGCTGCCCGGCACGGCCGCCGGACCGGCGTGATCACCCGCACCGGCGATGACGCCTTCGGCACCTACCTGCACCGCGAGCTGCATAAGTTCGGCGTGGACGATTCGTTCGTCACCCCGGTGAAGGAATGGCCCACCGCTGTGACGTTCTGTGCGATCAAGCCGGCTACGGACGAGTTCCCGCTGTACTTCTACGGCCGGTTCCCCACCGCGCCGGACCTCCAGATCAAACCCGAAGAGCTTGACCTGGACGCCATCCGGAACGCACGGATCTTCTGGTCCACCGTGACCGGTTTGTGCCAGGAGCCCAGCCGGGAAGCACACCTCAAGGCCCACGAGGCCCGGGACCGCGACCAGCTCATGATCGGCCAGTTCACGGTCCTGGACCTGGACTACCGGCCCATGTTCTGGGCTTCCGAGGAGGAAGCCCGGGAACAGATCGCCAAGATTCTGCCGCACGTCACAGTGGCCATCGGCAACGACAAGGAATGCGCGGTCGCCGTGGGCGAGGGGACCCCCGACGAGCAGGCCGACCGGCTGCTGGCCGCCGGCGTGGAGATCGCCGTGGTCAAGCTTGGCCCCGAAGGTGTCATGGCCAAGACCCGTACGGAACGCGTGGTCTCGGCACCGGTGAAGGTGGAGACCGTCAATGGCCTGGGCGCCGGCGATTCCTTCGGAGGCGCTTTCTGCCATGGCCTGCTGTCCGGCTGGCCGCTGGCTGAGGTGCTGGATTTCGCCAACGCCGCAGGCGCTATTGTGGCCTCGCGCCTGTCCTGTGCTGATGCGATGCCGACGCCGGAGGAAGTCACCTCGCTGCTGGCCGAACGCGGCCGCCTGGTGCCCGCGTTCGCCGGTGCCGCCGCAGCCACATCCCATGAAGCAGTTTCCGAAGGAGCAGCGTCTTGAGCCTCAACGACGATCCCCGCCGCTATGAGCACCTCAGTGCCCTGCGGCTCGAAGACCCCAGCGCCGTTGCCCGGGCCGCCGCCTCGCGCCGCCGCCATCCCGGCCTGAAGTACGGCGTACAGAACTTTATTGTCGCCGCCGACCACCCGGCCCGTGGCGCCCTCGCGGTCGGCAACGATGCTGTGGCCATGGCTGACCGGCGTGGTTTGCTGGACCGGCTCCAGATCGCACTGGCGAACCCCGCCGTGGACGGCGTCTTGGCGTCGCCGGACGTGCTGGATGACCTGCTTCTCCTCGGCGCGCTGGAGGGAAAGCTCGTCTTCGGCTCCATGAACCGCGGCGGACTGTCCGGGCTGGTGAATGAGATCGATGACCGCTTCACCGGCCACACGGCCGCAGCGCTGGCGGCCCTTGGAGCCGACGGCGGAAAGATGCTCACGCGCATCTGCCTGGGTGACCCGGATACGGTGGCCATGCTGGAAGCGACGGCCAAGGCTATCGATTCGCTGGCTGAGCGCCAGCTGATCGCCATGGTGGAACCCTTCCTGTCCTCGTGGCAGAACGGCAGGGTCCGCAATGACCTCAGCACGGATGCCGTGATCAAGTCGGTGGCGATCGCCGAGGGCCTGGGTTCCACCAGCGCGTACACGTGGATGAAGCTTCCTGTGGTGGCTGAGATGGAGCGCGTCATGGCAGCAACCACCATGCCCACCGTTCTGCTGGGCGGGGACCCGGAAGGCACCCAGGACGAGGTGTTCGCCAGCTGGCAGGCAGCCCTCGCGCTGCCAGGTGTGCAGGGTCTCACGGTGGGGCGGACACTGTTGTATCCGGCCGACGGCGACGTGGCCGGAGCAGTCGCGACCGCCGCGTCCCTGCTCAAGACACCTGTGCTGCAGTCATCAGCGAAAGTATCGGAGTAATTATCGTGGGAACAGCAACCCGCCGAATGACGGTGGCCCAGGCCGTCGTCGAATACCTGTCCAGGCAGTACACCGTGGACTCCATCAACGGTGCGGAGTTCCGGGAGCGCCTGATCCCGGGCACGTTCGGGATTTTTGGGCACGGCAACGTGGCCGGTGTGGGCCAGGCGTTGAAGCAGTACCAGCAGCTGGACCCGAGCATCATGCCGTACTACCAGGGCCGGAACGAGCAGGCCCAGGCCCACCAGGCCGTCGGCTATGCCCGGCATACCCGCCGCCGCCAGACCTTTGCGATCAGCACCTCGATCGGCCCGGGATCCTCGAACCTGCTCACCGGTGCCGCTTTGGCCACCACCAACCGCCTGCCGGTGCTGCTGCTGCCCAGTGACACGTTTGCCACCCGCGCCGCGGACCCGGTGCTGCAGCAGCTTGAACAGCCCTACGCCTATGACATCACCGTCAACGATGCGTTCCGGCCGCTGTCCAAGTTCTTCGACCGGGTCACGCGGCCCGAGCAGCTGTTCTCGGCGTTCCACCACGGCCTGCGGGTCCTGACGGATCCGGCCGAGACCGGTGCCGTGACCATCTCGCTGCCGCAGGACGTCCAGGCCGAGGCGTTCGATGTCCCCGAGGAGTTCCTGGCCGAACGCGAATGGCGGATCCGCCGCCCCGACGCCGACGACGAGGACATCGCCCGCGCCGCCGAGGCCATCCGTGCCGCGAAGCGACCACTGATCATCGCCGGCGGCGGTGTCCTGTACGCCTACGCCAACGATGAACTGGCCAAGTTTGTGGAGCTGACCGGGATCCCGGTGGGCAACACGCAGGCCGGCGTCGGCGTCCTGCCCTGGGACCACCAGTTCTCCCTCGGCGCGATCGGCTCCACGGGAACGACGGCGGCGAACGCCATTGCTGCGGAGGCGGACCTGATCATCGGCATCGGCACCCGTTACGAGGACTTCACCACGGCGTCCCGCACGGCGTTCCAGAACCCGGACGTCAGGTTCATCAACATCAACGTCGCCGCCATCGACGCGTACAAGCACGGCACCACACTGCCGATCGTGGCCGACGCCCGCAAGGCCCTGGTCAAGCTCAACGCAGCGCTCGGCGGCTACCGCGTCGGCGCAGACCTGGAACAGCAGATCGCGGCCGAGAAGAAGCGCTGGGACGCCACCGTCGATGAAGCCTTCGACACCCGCTTCACCCCGTTGCCGGCCCAGAACGAGATCATCGGCGCGACGTCCCGGGCCATGAACGCGGCCGATGTTGTGATCTGTGCAGCCGGGTCCCTGCCCGGTGACCTGCACAAGATGTGGCGCGTCCGGGACCCGTTCGGCTACCACGTGGAATACGCGTACTCCTGCATGGGCTACGAAATCCCCGGCGGGCTCGGCGTCAAACGCGCCGCGCTGGCCGAAGCCGCACGCGGCGGCGAACAGCGCGACGTCGTGGTCATGGTGGGGGACGGCTCCTACCTGATGATGCACACCGAACTGGTCACCGCCGTCGCCGAACGCATCAAGCTGATTGTGGTCCTCATCCAGAACCACGGCTACGCCTCCATCGGCTCCCTCTCCGAATCCCTCGGCTCGCAGCGGTTCGGCACCCAGTACCGGGCGCTGAACGAGGAGCAGCACAGCTTCGACGAAGGCGACACCCTCCCGGTGGACCTGGCCCTGAATGCCGAGTCCCTCGGCGTGAAGGTGGTCAGGATCGAACCCGGGGAGAAAGTCATCGCCGAACTCGAACAGGCTATCCGGGACGCCAAAGCCGCACCTGAACGCGGCGGGCCCATCCTGATCCACGTCGAATCCGATCCGCTGCTGGACGCACCGTCCTCCGAGTCCTGGTGGGACGTGCCCGTCTCCCAGATCTCCGACCTCGACTCGACCCAGCAGGCCTTCAAGACCTACACCGACCACAAGAACCGCCAGCGCAAGCTGCTCGGATAACCTCCCGCACTCCTATAACCTCCCGCACTTTACCGACCAAGGAAGTCCGCACATGTCGACGACGACCACACTGACCACCATCAGCCACTTCATCAACGGCGCCGAAACCGCCGGCGAGGGCGACCGCACCCAGCCGGTCTACAACCCCGCCACCGGCGCGGTCTCGGCCCAGCTGCGCCTGGCCAACCGGGCGGACCTGGACAACACCGTCGCAGCCGCCCGCAAAGCCGCCGACACCTGGGGCGATATCTCCCTGGCCAAGCGCACCAATGTGCTGTTCAAGTTCCGCGAACTCGTCGCCGCCCACGTGGATGACCTCGCCGAACTGATCACCGCCGAACACGGCAAGGTCCTCTCCGACGCCAAGGGCGAGATCGGCCGCGGCCTTGAGGTCATCGAGTTCGCCTGCGGCATCCCCACCCTGCTCAAGGGCGACTACTCGGACCAGGTCTCCACCGGGATCGATGTGTTCTCCTTCCGCGAGCCGCTCGGCGTCGTGGCCGGCATCACCCCGTTCAACTTCCCGGTCATGGTGCCGCTGTGGATGGCCCCGATGGCGATCGCCACCGGCAACGCCTTCATCCTCAAGCCCTCCGAACGCGACCCCTCCGCCTCGATGCTGCTGGCCAAACTGTGGAAGCAGGCCGGCCTGCCCGACGGCGTGTTCCAGGTCCTGCACGGCGACAAGGAAACCGTTGACGGGCTTCTGACCCACCCGGACGTGGACGGCATCTCCTTCGTCGGCTCCACCCCGATCGCCCAGTACGTCCACGAGACCGCCACCAAGCACGGCAAGCGGGTCCAGGCTTTGGGCGGGGCGAAAAACCACGCCATCGTGATGCCCGACGCGGACCTGGACAACGCCGCCGACCACCTCGCCGCCGCCGCGTTCGGTTCCGCGGGCGAACGCTGCATGGCCATCTCCGTCGCGGTCGCCGTCGGTGACGCCGCGGACCTGATCGTCAAGAAGGTCGAAGAACGCGCCCTCGCCGTGAAGGTCAACAACGGCACCGCCCCCGGCGCCGAAATGGGCCCCGTGATCACCCCGGCCTCCAAGGAACGCATCGTCCGGATCGTCACCGAAGCCGAAACCGCAGGAGCGGCGATGGTGGTGGACGGCCGCGACCTCGTGGTCCCCGGCCACGAGGACGGCTTCTGGGTCGGCCCCACCGTCATCGACCACGTGAAGGCCGAAATGACCGCCTACACCGAGGAAATCTTCGGACCCGTCCTCGTCGTCGTCCGCGTTGACACCCTGGAAGACGGCATCAACCTGATCAACTCCAACCCGTACGGCAACGGCACCGCCATCTTCACGTCCTCCGGCGCGAACGCCCGCACGTTCCAGCGCTCCGTGACCGTGGGCATGATCGGCATTAACGTGCCCCTGCCCGTCCCGGTGGCCTACCACTCCTTCGGCGGCTGGAAAGCTTCCCTCTTCGGCGACAAGCACATCTACGGCCCCGAAGGCGTCTCCTTCTACACCCGCGGCAAGGTAGTCACCTCACGCTGGCCCGAACCCACCCACGCCTCCGGCGCCTCCTACAACTTCCCCTCCAACTAATCCCCACCGCCTCCCTAGCCTCGCAAGCTCGGCCAGGGAACCCTGGCGGCGTGGGCCCACCCACTACTACGATCGATAGCTCCGCAACCGCCGTTTTGAGCGTCCCAAAGGGCCACTGCGGAGCAATCGATGAGAAGGAACAGTCATGACAGACGTCGAGAACAAGCTCATCATCGGCACCGCCCCCGACTCCTGGGGTGTCTGGTTCCCGGACGACCCCCAGCAGACGCCGTGGGAGCGCTTCCTGGATGAGGTTGCAGAGTCCGGCTACAAGTGGATCGAACTGGGTCCCTACGGCTACCTGCCCAACGACCCCACCCGCCTGGCCGAGGAGCTCAAGGCGCGCGACCTGAAGGTCACTGCAGGAACGGTCTTCACCGCGT
Source organism: Pseudarthrobacter sulfonivorans (assembly GCF_031454915.1). GTDB lineage: Bacteria > Actinomycetota > Actinomycetes > Actinomycetales > Micrococcaceae > Arthrobacter > Arthrobacter sulfonivorans_C. The sequence goes on from NZ_JAVDRS010000011.1 coordinate 84,173, forward strand.
TCCACCGTGGCGCCAAGCAGTACGACGAGGCCTGGGAGCCGGCCCGCAAGGTGGCCGAACTGACGGCAGCCATGGGTGGCGAACACATCGTGGTCATCCCGGCCATGTGGCGTGATGATGTCACCGGCGAAGCGGTGGAAAGCGGCGAGCTCACCGAGGCGGCATGGGCTGACCTGTTCGCGGGCCACAACCGCATGGGCAAGGTTTTGCTGGAGGACTTCGGCCTGAAGCAGCAGTTCCACTCGCACGCCGATTCGCACGTCGGTGCCCAGCAGGACATCGAAACCCTGCTGGCCGCGACGGACCCGAAGTACCTGAACCTCTGCCTGGACACCGGCCACGCAGAATACTGCGGGGCATCCAGCCTTGAGCTGATCAAGAACTACCCGGACCGCATCGGGTACCTGCACCTGAAGCAGATCAACCCGGAGGTCCTCAAGAAGGTCAACGAGGAAAACATGACCTGGGCCGCGGCCAACCTGGCCGGGGTTATGACCGAGCCGCCCAACGGCTTGCCGGACCTGCGCGCCGTCATCGAGGCTGTTGAGGCCCTCAACCGTCCGATCTTCGGCATCGTGGAACAGGACATGTACCCCGTCGCCTTCGACGTGCCGATGCCCATCGCCAAGCGCACCCGCAACTACCTGCTCTCCTGCGGATCCCGCACACGGGTCCAGTAACTCAACCGAACCTCACGAAGGACAGAAAAGTGACCAAGACTCTCCGCGTAGCCATCATCGGCGCAGGCCGCATGGGTGCTGACCACATCAAGCGCCTCAGCACGCGCATCCACGGCGCTGAAGTAGCCGCCGTCGTCGACGTCGACCTCGCCCGTGCACAGGCCGCCATCGAGGGAATCGACGGCGCCGTGGCCCTGGCGAGTGCCGAGGAAGCCCTCAACAACGGTGACGTCAACGCCGTACTGATCGCCACCCCGGGGTTCCTGCACGAGGAAATCCTGTACCAGGCCCTCGAGAAGGATTTCCCCATCCTCTGCGAAAAGCCGCTCACGCCGGATGCGGAGAGCGCCTGGAAGGTGGTCCAGGCCGAGGTCACTGCGGGCCGCAAGCGCATCCAGGTCGGTTTCATGCGGCGCTTCGACGCGGAGTACGCGGCGCTGGGTTCGGTTATCCGCAACAGCGAACTGGGGGAGCTGCTGATGCTGCACCACCAGCACCGCAACCCGAGCACTCCCGAGGGCTTCACCAACGAGATGCTCATCAACGACTCCGTGGTCCACGAGTTCGACGCGATCCGCTACTTCACCGGTGAGGAAATCACCTCCGTCCAGGTCCGCCTCGGCAAAGCCACGCGCAATGCCCCCAACGGCCAGCACGATCCCCAGCACGTCCTGCTGGAGACAGAATCGGGTGTCCTCGCCGACGTCGAGATCTACGTCAACGCCAAGTTCGGCTACCAGGTGGCCACGCAGGCGTCCTTCGAGGACGGCATCGTGAGCATCGGCGGGGACAGCGGCCCGTACATCCAGTCCGCCGGCAAGTGGGGCGGGAACGTCACCCCCGGCTTCGAGGACCGGTTTGGTGCGGCGTACGACGTCGAGGTGCAGGCCTGGGTGGACGCTGCCCTTCGCGGCGAAATCGGCGGCCCCACTGCCTGGGATGGCTACGCCACCGCAGCCTGCTGCGAAGCCGGCGTCGAGGCCCAGAAGTCGGGCGAGAAGGTCAAGGTCCAGCTCAACACCAAGCCCGCGCTGTACACCTAAGACCCAACCCTTCTCGTAGTTTTTGTCCAGATAATGCGGCGTTGAGGCCCTTTTCGGCGCATTATCTGGACAAAAACTCCCGTCGGTTCCTGAACCAACCACAAAGGAGTGACCATGAAAATCGCCCTGGACCCTACCCCGTTCCACCACAGCCACAGCCTGCTGGAGTTTCCGCGCGTGGCCGCCGATCTTGGCTACAAGTACCTCCAACTGACCCCGCACGCCGACGTGATCCCGTTCTACAACCACCCCAAGGCCGACGATGAACTGGTGGTCCAGCTGAATAAGGCCTGCAAGGACGCCGGCGTCGAAATCGCCTCGGTGCTTCCGGTCCTGCGCTGGTCCGGCCCGGATGAGGATGCCCGCGAGGCTGCTGTGCGCTACTGGAAGCGCGCCATCCAGATTGCCGTGGACCTCGGCGTCAGCACCATGAACACCGAATTCAGTGGCCGGCCCGAAAAAGCCGAGGAATCCGAGCGCGCCTTCTACCGCTCCATGGAGGAGCTGCTGCCCATCATCGAGCGCGAAGGCCTGGATGTCCTGATCGACCCGCACCCGGACGACTTCGTCGAAGACGGCCTGGCGGCCATCCGCGTTATCCGGGGAGTGAACTCGCCCAACATCGGCATGGTCTACGTGGCCTCGCACTCGTTCCACATGGGCAACAAGCCGTTGGAGATCATGCGGGCCGCCGGGGACAAACTTCGCCTGGTCCATGTCTCTGACACGATGGACCACCATGCGTCCCACGGGCTGCGCTACATCACCAACCCGCCCGGAAACGCTGTGCGCGTGCACCAGCACCTGAAGATCGGCGACGGCGACGTCAACTGGGATGAGTTCTTTGGCGGCCTCAAGGAAATCGGCTTCCTGGACAAGGACAACACTGTGATGGTGTCCAGCGTCTTTGCCGAAGACGAGAACGCCGAGGACGTCTCCCGCTACCAGTTGGAGACGATGCGCAGTTACGTGGCCAAGGTTCAGTAGTGGCGGCGGAGACGGAACAGAACCAAACCACCCTGAATCACCCGGCCTCCGCCGGGGCCAGCGCACCAGGCACTGTAGGAACTGCCGGGCAGGCTGCGCCCACACAAGCGGACAAGCCCGCCAAGCCCGCCAACCCGAAAAAGTTCATGCGGAAGGTGGCGCTCTTCTCCACGTTCGGCGGACTGCTCTTCGGCTACGACACCGGCGTCATCAACGGTGCCCTGCCGTTTATGCAGCGGGACCTCGGCCTCACACCGTTGACCGAAGGGCTGGTCACCTCCACGCTCCTGTTCGGCGCGGCCTTCGGCGCCATCAGCGCAGGCCGGCTCTCGGACCGCTTCGGCAGGCGCAAGACCATCATGGGACTGGCCCTGATCTTCATCGTGGCCACCATCGCCTGCACCATCTCGCCGAGCACTGAACTGCTCATTGCGGCCCGGACCCTGCTGGGCCTGGCGGTGGGCGGCGCTTCCGTGATTGTCCCCGTGTACCTCGCGGAAATGTCGCCAGCGGCCCAGCGCGGCCGCATCGTCACGCAAAACGAACTGATGATCGTTACCGGCCAGTTCCTGGCCTTCACCTTCAACGCCGTGCTGGGCAACCTCTTTCCCGAAGAAACGCACGTCTGGCGGTGGATGCTGGTGATCGCCACGCTCCCTGCCGTCATCCTGTGGTTCGGGATGCTGGTCCTGCCGGAGAGCCCGCGCTGGCTGGCGTCGGCCGGCCGCTTCGGCGCGGTGCTGGAAGTACTGCGCTCCACCCGCGCTGCCGGCGACGTCTCAACGGAATTCGACGAGGTCCGGCAGGCAGCCCGCGAGGATTACCAGGCCAAGATGGGCACGTTCAAGGACCTCACCGTGCCGTGGATCCGCAGGATCTTCGTGGTGGGCCTCGGCATGGCCATCATCAACCAGATCAGCGGCGTCAACGCCATCATGTACTACGGGACGTCCATCCTGTCCTCGTCCGGATTCGGCGACCAGGGCGCCCTGATTGCCAACGTCCTCAACGGCGTCACTTCGGTGGCTGCCGTCGTCGTCGGCATGTATCTGATGACGCGGGTGCCACGCAAACCCATGCTGATTGTGGGACTGTGCGGCACGGCGTCGTCCCTGACGGCCATCGCGGTCATCTCCATGGCACTGCCGGAGAGCACGCTGCGCGGCTACCTGGTGCTGCTGTTCATGGTGACATTCCTGGCTTCCATGCAGGGCTGCATCGGCACCGTCACGTGGCTGACCATGTCCGAGATCTTCCCCATGCACGTCCGCGGTATCGCCATGGGCATCTGCGTCTTTGTGCTGTGGATGATCAACTTCCTGATTGGGTTCTTCTTCCCGCAGATGGTCTCGTGGATCGGTGTTTCGGCGACGTTCTTCATCTTCGTGGCACTGCAGCTGGGTGCCATTGTCTGGGTCAAGCGCGTCGTCCCGGAAACCAAGGACAAATCCCTGGAGGAGCTGGAGCACCTGTTCAAGCAGCGCTCAGGCGTGTCCGCCTAAGGTAACGCAAAAACGCCCGACGCCGGCCGGCGTCGGGCGTTTTTGCTGTCCCCTTTCGGGGGACTTCTCAGAGCGCTATCACCGCGTTCTCCAGCGCACCGCGGCGCGCCGCATCCAGCACCTCCAGCGTCCGGACTCCGTCCGCCGCCGGCACCGGCTCGGGGCCTTCGCCACGGACCGCCCGGGCGAACTCGGCATAGAAGCCGGCATAGTTCCCCTGCGCCGATGGTATGGTTTCGCGGCCACCCCTGGTGGACAGAGTGCCCCAGTGTTCCGGCGCGTCAATGCCCCACGTGGCCGGTTCCTCAATCGGACGGCGCCCTAGCATCAGGGCCTCCGCCTGAACGTCGGAACCTGATGCAACGTAGCTGCCCTTGCTGCCGTAGGCGCGCAGCTCCCTGGTGGCGGAATGGTTGAGTTTGCTGGCAGACACTGTGGAAACGGTTCCGGACGCATGCGTCATGGTGACCACAAAGCCGCAGTCCGTTCGCTCGCCGAAACGGTCCGTCCAGTCCAGCGTCGCGTGCACGTGGGTTGCCGGCCCCAACAGCCAGAGCATCTGGTCAACCAGATGGCTGCCGAGGTCGCGAAGGAGTCCGCCGCTGGCACCGAGCTCAAGGCTGTCAGCGTCGTCCTGATCCATGGTGGAGTGCACACGCCACGTCTCGCCCAGTTCGCCGGATCCCAAGACGTTGGCGAGCGTGAGGATATCCGCGTCTCGGCGGCGGTTGTGGAAAACGTTGAGGACAACGCCGGCCCGCGCGGCGGCCTCGGCCAGTTCACGCGCCGCCTGCGAAGTCGGGGCAAAGGGCTTGTCGGCCACCACGTGCACGCCTGCTTCGATGGCTTCCATGACCAGGTCATGGCGCGTGTGTGGCGGAGTGGTGATGGTTACCGCGTCCACACCGGCGGCAAGCATCTCGCTTAGGCTGTCATACACGGGAAGTCCTGGGAAATCTGCTTCCACCTCGGCCTTCTTCGCAGCCGAGCGGGCCACGATTCCCACGAGCTCGATGTCCTCAGCCGCTTCGATAAATGGCGCATGGAAGTACTTTCCACCGGCTCCGTAGCCGACTATTCCAATCCGCATATTTCCTCTTCCTTCTCTGTCTGGGGGAATGCTCCGGAGACACAACAGCAGGGACGCCGCGAAAGCGACGCCCCTGCTGTCAGCCCGCGGGCCGTGGGTGGTTAAGCCGTCGGGTTCAGCGACGCGGCAAGCGCGGCATCAGCGTCGAGCAGGACCTGCGCCGCCACCTGCAGCCCTTCGATGCGGCCCAAGGAGGTGTCCTCGTGTTCGATGTTGACCAGCATGTCCGGATCCACTTCATGCAGCGCGCGCAGGAACTCGGTCCAGAAGGCTGTATCGTGCCCGCGGCCCAGGGCCACGAAGTCCCAGGCGGAGTTCTTCGGCCACTCATTGGCCCACTCGTCGCCACCGAGGTTGGTCCGGTTCTCCTCCGGCGAGAGCCGGCGGAAGCTGTTGTCGAGAACACCATAAAGCGCGGCGTTCGCGGTGTTGACCCGGACGTCCTTTGCGGCAGCCTGGAAGACCAGCGGGCCGAGTTCGCGGACCACCGCCACCGGATCCATCTGCTGCCAGAACAGGTGGGAGGCATCCAGCTCGACGCCGACATGCGTTGCGCCAGTGAGTTCGATGAGTTTGTGGACGTCAGCAGTGTTGAAGACGATGTTTTGCGGGTGCAGCTCCAAGGCCACCTTGACGCCGTGGTCAGCGGCGAGGCGGTCGGTTTCCTTCCAGAATTCCGCGGCGACGCCCCACTGGTAGTCCAGTACGTCCAGGGCCGCAGAGTTCCAGGCGTTGACCACCCAGTTGACGGTGCTTGCCCCGGGCTCGCCGCCGGGCAGGCCGGACATGGTCACCACACGGTTCTGTCCCAGCCGGTGCGCCAGCCGGATGGAGCGGCGGATGTCCTCGGCGTGTTTCTCCCCTATCTCCCGCTTGGGGTGCAGCGGGTTGCCGTTGCAGTTCAGGCCGGCGATCGAGACACCGGTTCCTTCGAAGATCGCCAGGTAGTCGTCGCGGGCGGCGTCGCTTGTGAGGATCTCATCGAAAGTGGGCACGTGGACGGCGGGCAGGAAGCCGCCCGTGTTGATCTCGATGCCTGTCAGGCCCAGGTCCCCGATGACCTTGAGGGCCTCGGGCAGGGCCCGATCATGCAGGATTGCGTTGTAGACGCCGAGTTTCATAGCGTGATCTTCTTTCCGTTGTTGAGCGCGGATTCGGTCACGGCGCCGAGAAGTTCCATGTTGCGCACGCCCTCATCGAACGTGGCGCAGCGGGGCAGTGACTCCGCTTCGCTGAGGCCGGCGACCTCTTCGAGGAAAGCGCGGGCCTGGTAGCCGAACGCGTCGTTCTGGCCGAAGCCCACCTCGGGGGCGTCCATGGCCAGCCCGCCGGTGATATAGGGGTGGCCCGGGCCGAGGATGACCTGGCGGTAGCCGTTCTCGTTGCCGGAGCCGTCGTTGAGGAACAGCTGGATTTCGGACGGGCGGCGCTGGTCGAACTTGGCCGCGCCGTTTTCGCAGAATACTTCGAAGTTGAGGCTGTTGGCGTGCCCGGCCGCGACGCGGGAAACTTCAAAGCTGCCCGCGCCGTTTTCGAATTCTGCGGAAAATGCTGCGTAGTCATCGTTCTCCACAGCCTCAAAGGTGTCGCTCACGGCTGCGTGATCGTGTCCCATGACGGCACCCAGCGGCAGGGGCCGCTTACCGATGACCGTACTCAGACGTCCCCCGGTGACGGACTTGATGTCGCCGCAGAGGAACTCGGAAACGTAGGCCAAGTGGCTTCCGACGTCGGCCAGCGCACCGGAGCCGGGGCCGCCCTTGTAGCGCCAGCTCATGGGGGCGGATGGGCTGAATCCGTAGTCAGTCCAGTAGCGGCCGCTGAAGTGCAGGACGTTGCCGAGGACGCCGGTGCGGATGAGGTCGCGGATGTAGGCGATGCCCGGCGTGCGGCGGAAAGTGAAGCCGATGCGCGCAATGGAGCCGGCGTTGCGGGCGGCCTCTGCCATGGCCCGGGCGTCTTCGAGCGAGTCACTCAGCGGCTTCTCGCACAGCACGTGCTTGCCGGCGGCCAGCAGGCCCTCCACCACTTCGCGGTGCAGCGAGTTCGCAATGACAACGCTGACGACGTCGATGTCGTCGGCTTCCGCAATAGCCTGCCACGACGTGTCATGGCGCTCGTAGCCAAAGCGGCGGGCAGCGAGGGAACCAAACTCGGCGTTCACATCACCTATCGAGACGAGGCGGACCTGGGGGAGGACCGGGCTGTAGAGGGTGGACGCTGTCCGGTAGGCCGCCGCGTGGGCCTTTCCGGCCATTCCTGCGCCGATGACCGCGACACCAAGGCTTTCAGCCATTGATTTCTCCTTTGAAATTCAGCCGCGGCGGGGGACACTCTGCGGCATTTTGTAGCGCTACAATTTTGTATGCTGACTTTGAGCGTAGTCATGTCTATATGTCCTGTCAATCATCCGTCGAAAGTTCCTGAGACCCCGGAAAGGCGGCCCCGATGACAGCGCGTAACCCTCAGGCCAGACGCCCCACCATCTACGATGTGGCCAAGCTGGCCGGCGTCTCGCCGTCGCTGGTTTCACTGGTGCTGCAGAACCCTGACAGGGTGAGCGAGAAGCGTCGTGAGGCCGTGCGGGCGGCCATCGCCGAGCTGGGATACCGTCCCAGCAGGGCGGCCACCACGCTCGCGAGCAGCAGGACCAAAAGCATCGGCCTGGTGATTGACGACTACCGGAACCTCTGGTTCGTTGACCTGCTCCGGGGGATGGAATCCGCGCTGACGGAGCATGGCTACCACGTGACGCTGGCCGATTCCCGGCCGGGGGAGAACCGCATCAAGGAAGCGGCTGACGGGCTGCTGGCCATGCATGTCGACGGCCTGGTGATCGCAGCGGAACCCGGCGGAACCGTGCTGACCGGCACCGGCGTTCCCACTGTGGTGGCGGGGTGGCGGAATGGAGTGCCCCCGAATGTGGACCTCATTACCAACGACGACGACGGCGGCGGCGCCCTCGCGGCGGACCACCTGCTGGGGCTTGGGCACACCAGGATAGGCCACCTCTCGGGTTCGGGCGGCGCAGCCGCCCATCGCCGGGCGGGCTTCGATGGCCGGGTCCGGCAGGCCGGTGCTGGCTTGTGGATTGCCGGGGAGGAGGGCGGCACCTCGGAGGAGGATGGTTATGCCTCGGCGTGCTGGCTGCTGGACCACTATCCGGAAACCACCGCGATTTTTGCCGCCAATGACACGATGGCCCTGGGCGCCTTTGGCGCCATCAAAGCCCGGGGTTTGGCGGTGCCGGCAGACATCTCCGTGATCGGCTACGACAATTCAACCCTGGCAAAGTCCCGTTACCTCGAGCTGACCTCGGTGGACAACCGCAGCGACCTGGTGGGCGTGGACGTGGCAAAAGCACTGCTGGAGCGAATCCAGGACCCCACAAAAGGACCGAAAAGAGAACTGATTAAGCCTTCGCTGGTTGTCCGCGGTACGACGGCACGGCCCTCCGCCTAGGACCTCGCTGGACTGAATCGACGTCAAAACATACTAATGTCAGGACAAAGTCTTGACATTCGTGAGCCAGATCACCATGATCGAGATAGACAGTGCTCCGGCGGCTGCAGAGTGGCAGCCCGGGGACTGAGAGATCAAAGGAGATTTAGGTGGCTAATTTTTCTTGGCGTAAGGCAGCTCTGGTTGCGGCAGTAGTGCCGATGATGGCCTTGGGCGCATGTTCAAGCACCGGTGGCAGGGCGCCTGACACCGGAGCCGGTGGTGGTGGCGGCCAGGTGGCCACGACAGAGCGGATGAAGATCGCTTTGATCGCCCATGCTCCCGCCGGCGACACGTTCTGGGACACCGTACGCAAGGGCGCCGAAGAGGCGGCCGCGAAGGACAACGTTGAACTGCTCTACACCTCCGACCCGGAGGCCGGCCGGCAGGCGCAGCTGATCGAGCAGGCCATCGACCAGAAAGTGGACGGCATCGCGGTTACCCTGGCGACGCCTGACGCTTTGAAGGAGGCGCTGAAGAAGGCCACGGCTGCAGGCATTCCGATTGTCAGCTTCAATGCCGGCGAAGCGGCCTCCGCCCAGTTGGGCGCTTTCACCCACTTCGGTTCCAATGAAAAGCTTGCCGGCGAGGCCGTGGGTTCACGGCTTGCAGACGGTGGTTACAAGCACCCGGTGTGCGTCATCCAGGCGCAGGGGCACGTGGGTCTCGAAGCCAGGTGTGCCGGTGTGAAAGCCAAGGTACCCGGCACCGAAATTCTGTACGTCAACGGAGCGGACATGACATCGGTGGAGTCGACGGCAACCGCGAAGCTGCAGGCATCCAAAGATGCTGATGTCATTATCGGCCTCGGTGCTCCCATCACCCTGACGCTCCTGAAGTCAGTGGCTACGGCCGGAAGTTCGGCCAAGGTTGCCAGCTTCGACCTGAACAAGGAGCTTGCCCAAAAGGTTTCCGACGGCAGCGTGCTGTTCACGGTGGACCAGCAGCCATGGCTCCAGGGCTACGGCGCTGTGGATGCTCTGTGGCAGAACAAGCGGGGCGGATTCAGGCTCGGCGGCGGACAGTCAGTCCTCACCGGTCCGGCCATCGTTGACCAGTCCAACGCGGCGGCTGTCCTGACGTTCGCCGAACAGGGTATCCGCTAACAGCCCGCTGGCCGGGCCGGTCACGGCCGGCCCGGCAGCAAGGAGAGTTCACATGACCATTACCCAGACCAAGATCAAATCACCTGCCACAGATGAGCGTGTGGCCAGGCGCAGTCCGTTGCAGAAGCTCCTCGGCCGGCCCGAGGTCGGTGCCCTGGTGGGCGCGATTGTCCTCTTCATCTTCTTTGCGTTGGTGTCTTCAACGTTTACCCAGCCCAATGCGCTGGCGACCATCCTGTATGGCAGTTCCACGATCGGGATCATGGCGGTGGGGGTGTCGCTGCTGATGATTGGCGGGGAGTTTGACCTTTCCACGGGTGTGGCGGTGATCTCCTCGGCCCTGACGGCGTCGATGTTCAGCTGGTACTTCAGCACGAACGTCTGGGTGGGGGTCCTCCTGGCCTTGCTGGTGTCGCTGGCCATCGGCTTCATCAACGGCTGGATCCTGATGAAGACCAAGCTCCCCAGCTTCATCGTCACCCTGGCCACGTTCCTGATGCTGACCGGCCTGAACCTGGGCCTGACCCGCCTGATCGGCGGCTCTGTTTCCTCCCCGTCGATCTCCACCATGGACGGCTTCGCCTCCGCCCGCGCCGTGTTCGCCTCATCCGTGACGATTGCCGGCATCGACGTGAAGATCACGGTGTTCATCTGGATCGCACTGGTCGCGGTCGCCACCTGGGTTCTGATGCGGACCCGGGTGGGAAACTGGATCTTCGCCGTCGGCGGGGACGAGAACGCGGCCCGCGCCGTGGGTGTCCCGGTCAAGGCCACCAAGATCGGCCTGTTCATGGGCGTGGGCTTCTGCGGCTGGATCCTGGGCATGCACAACCTCTTCGCCTTCGACACCGTGCAGTCCGGCGAAGGTGTGGGCAACGAGTTCCTCTACATCATCGCCGCAGTCATCGGCGGCTGCCTGCTCACCGGCGGCTACGGATCGGCCGTCGGCGGCGCGATCGGCGCGTTCATCTTCGGCATGGCCAACAAGGGCATCGTCTACGCCCAGTGGAACCCGGACTGGTTCAAGTTCTTCCTGGGCCTGATGCTGCTGCTGGCCACCATCGTCAACCTCATCGTCAAGCGCCGCGCGGAACTCAAGTAAGGGGCAACGGAACATGAATGCCAACAACATCGACCAGCAAACCCTGCTGCAAAACGAAAAAGACCCCCTCACCCACACCCCGGTGCACCTGCTCTCCCTCGAGGGGGTGGGCAAGCACTACGGAAACATCATCGCCTTGTCCGACGTCACCATGGCGGTGGACAACGGCCGCGTGACCTGCGTGCTGGGCGATAACGGCGCGGGCAAGTCAACGCTGATCAAGATCATCGCCGGGCTCCACCAGCACGACGCCGGAGTCCTGAACATCATGGGCGAGGAACGGAAGTTCAGCTCACCCCGGGAGGCCCTGGACGCCGGCATCGCCACCGTCTACCAGGACCTGGCGGTGGTGCCGCTGATGCCGATCTGGCGGAACTTCTTCCTCGGCTCGGAGCTCACGAGCGGGTTTGGCCCGTTCAAGAGCATGGACGTAGAAAAGATGAAGGCCATCACGCTCAAGGAACTCGCCGAGATGGGCATCGACCTGCGCGACGTGGAGCAGCCCATCGGCCAGCTCTCCGGCGGTGAACGCCAGTGCGTGGCGATCGCCCGGGCCGTGTATTTCGGCGCGAAGGTCCTGATCCTGGATGAACCCACCGCGGCCCTGGGCGTGAAACAGTCCGGCGTGGTGCTGCGCTACATCCTCCAGGCCCGTGACCGCGGCCTCGGGGTCATCTTCATCACCCACAACCCGCACCACGCCTTCCCCGTCGGGGACCGGTTCCTGCTGCTCAAACGCGGCAAGTCGATCGGCTACTACGACAAGAAAGACATCACCCTCGACGAACTCACCGCCCAAATGGCCGGCGGCGCCGAACTCGCCGAACTCGCCCACGAACTCGAACAACTCGGCGGCCACAGCGAAGCCCTCAAGGAAGTCCAGGCCGAGGTCGCCGAAGTCGCGGACACCGCTAACGCCGGCGGCCCGAAACACGCCTAGCGGCGGCGCCCGGCGGGGTGCTCCGGACACCCCTCCGGAGCGCCCCGCCATGCCTGTGCGCACCAACCATGCACACACGAAACGTTAACGAAGGGAACACCATGCCGATCCGGGTAGGCGTCATCGGCGCCGGAATCATGGGCGCGGACCACATCAGGAACCTCTCCACCAGCATCGGCGGCGCCGAAGTCACCTTTGTGGCAGATCTCGACGCCGACCGCGCCGCCGCGGCAGCGCCGCCGTCGGCACGCATCACCACTGACCCATCGGAGCTGATCAACTCCAGCGAGGTGGACGCCGTGGTGGTTGCCTCGCACGATTCCACCCACGCAGGCCTGGTCCTGGAGTGCTTCGAGGCGATGACCCCGGTCCTGTGCGAAAAGCCGCTGGCACCCACGGTCCTGGAAAGCCTGGAGGTGGTGGCCGCGGACGCCGACATGGTGGCCGCAACGGGAGCGTCCCTGCTTTCGCTCGGCTTCATGCGGCGCTTCGACCCGGGTTACGTGGCGCTGCGGCAGGCCGTGCAAGGCCGGGCGCAGGGCGAACCCCTGATGGTGCACTGTGTCAGCCGGAACGCTTCCGCGGCTCCCGGCGCCACTGCCGAATCGGCCATCACCAATTCGGCCATCCACGAGTTGGACATCATTCCCTGGCTGCTGGACTCGCCCATCACGGAGGTGTCATGGCAGGCCGGAAAGAGCACCCGGCAGGCGGACCCCGGACTGCGGGATCCTTCGTTTATGACGCTCCGGACCGCGGACGGAACCCTCACCACCCTGGAGCTGTTCCTGAATGCACAATACGGCTATACCACCCGCTGCGAGGTTGTTTCGGAACGCGGCACCACCGCCCTGCAGGATTCTGCCCTCCTGGGCCTCGAGCAGGAAGGGACCAGTCACTCACAGATCCCTGCGGACTGGCGCCCCCGGTTCGCCGACGCGTACCGGCTGCAGCTGCAGGCCTGGATTTCCGCGCTCGCCGCCGGTGAAAAGCCCTCCCTCGCCGGCGCGCGGGACGGACTCAACGCCTCGCTCGTTGCCCAAGCCATGATCCAGTCGCTGCACAGCGACGGTGCCGCCACGAAAGTCAGCTACGCATGACCGCTACAGCACTCCCACAGTCCCGCGTCCCCGACTCCTGTGACGCCCCCGTACTGCGCTGGGGAATCATGGGCCCGGGCTGGATTGCCGAACGCTTCACCGAATCCATCCAGGCGCACACCGGGCAGGTGATCGCCGCCGTCGGGTCCCGATCATTGAGCCGGTCCAAGGCATTCGCGGACACCTTCGACGTGCCGGCGGCGTACGGGAGCTATGAGGAACTGGCCGCCGCCCCTGACCTCGACATCGTCTACGTGTGCACCCCGCACACCGGCCACCATGCGGCCGCGGTACTGGCTATCGACGCCGGCAAACACGTCCTGATCGAAAAGCCGATCGGGCTCAACGCAGACCAGGCACGGGACATCGCCGCCCGGGCCGAAACCGCCGGGGTATTCGCCGCAGAGGCCATGTGGACGTTCTTCCTGCCCAAGTTTGATGTGATTCGGCAGATCCTGGACGCCGGCACCCTGGGGACTATCACCACGGTTGTCGCGGAGTACGGCGAGCACTTCGACCCCTCCCACCGGATCTTCAATCCGAAACTGGCCGGCGGCCCGCTGCTTGACCTGGGCACCTACCCACTGGCCCTGGTCACCGAGGTGCTGGGCAGCCCGCTGCAACTGGCCGCCCTCGGGCAGCCTCACGAGTCCGGGGTCAACGCCCAGTTGTCCGCCATCATGCAGTTCGACGGCGGCGCCCAGGCCGTGGTGAACACTCATGTTCATAACTTCACGCCCACAGCTGCGACGGTAGTAGGCACCGAGGCCACCCTGACCATCGACGGGCCTTTCAACATGCCCGGCGGGTTCGAGGTCCGCTTCCCCGACGGAACGCGCCTGCGCCATGATGAACCAGCCGGCGGCCACTTCGAAGGCCTGCACTACGAGGCCGCGGCAGTTGCACGCGCGATTGCCGCTGGCGGCACGGAAGCTAACCAACGGACACTGGCGGCCTCCATCCGCACCCTGGAAGTGGCAGACGAGATCCGCCGCCAACTCGGCGTCGTGTTCCCCGGCGAAGCAGCCACTGCGGGCCGCACCGCCCGGCACTGAACCACCCCCAACTACTGATCCACCAACACGCTACGACCACCGAAAGGACCAGCCCATGGCTTACCTCGCACAGAACCCTGCTCCAATTCCGGTACCAGTCCGCATCGGGCTCATCGGTTCGGGCTGGATGGGCGCGTTCCACGCTGAAAGTATCGCCCGCCGTGTCCCGGACGCGGTACTCACAGCCATTGCCGACCCCAACCTCGAATCCGCCGGGGCGCTCGCAGCGTCGCTCGGCATAGCCAAGGTCACGGCCAGCGCGGACGACATCCTGGCCGATCCCGAGATCGATGCCGTGATCATCGCGAGCCCGGCCCGCTTCCACGCCGCACTGATCAGCCAGGCCGCCGCGGCCGGCAAACATGTGTTCTGCGAGAAGCCCGCCGGCCAGGGCCTGGATGAGCTCGACGCCGCCATCGGCGCCGTGGAGGCTGCCGGCGTGCACTTCCAGATCGGCTTTAACCGCCGGTACGCGGAAGACTTTCAGGCCGCCAAGAAGGACCTGGCCGCCGGGATAGCCGGCCAGCCACAGCTCCTGCGCTCGCTGACGCGCGATCCGGGCACCGGCAGTATCCCGCACGCAGCAAGGGTCCCGGCCTGGACCATCTTCCTCGAAACCCTCATCCACGACTTCGACACCCTGAACTGGTTCAACGAAGGCGCCGAGCCCGTGGAGGTCTACGCCGTGGCCGACGCCCTCGTGGAACCCGGTCTGCGCGACCATGGCTTCCTGGATACCGCAGTGGTCACCATCCGTTACAGCAACGGAGCCATCGCCGTGGCAGAAGCGAACTTCAGCGCCCTCTACGGCTACGACGTCCGCGGCGAGGTCTTCGGTTCCAAAGGCATGGTCCAGGCCGGCCGCGCCACGGAAACTGCGGCCCGCCGCTACACCGCCGACGGCCTCGCGGCAGACACCCCGCGGCTCAACGTGGAACTCTTCCGGGACGCCTACACCGATGAACTCGCCGACTTCGCCGCTGTGGTGAGGTCCCGGCGCGACGGTACGCCGCCGCCGTCCGGCGATTTCACGCTCACGCCCGGAACCGCAGACGCCCGCCGCGCCCTCGCCGTGGCACTGGCCTGCATCGAATCCGTCAAGCAGCGCGGCCCGGTGGCTGTCCCTGCCCGCACCAAGGCCGGAGTCTGATGCGGCTGGCCGTTTGCGCGGAGATGGTGTTCACCGATCAGCCCTTCGTCGAACGCGTGCGGCGCATCCACAACGCGGGATTCGACGTGGAGCTGTGGGATTCCCGCACCAAGGACCTCAGGGCGCTCAAGGCGACCGGCGCCGTGTTTTCCTCCATGACGGGATACACCGCCGGCAGCCTGGTGGACCCCGACACCGCCGATGACGTGGTCCGGACTGCTGAGTCGCTGATCCCCACTGCCCTGGAGCTCGGTGTCAGCCGCATGGTGGTGCACTCCGCGGAACTGGTGGACGGCAAGGCCGCTCGTCCCGTTTTCCGTCCAACCGGCCGGATGTGGAGTACCGGGGCCCGGACCCTGGAACGCCTCGGCGCGCTGGGGGAGAAGCACCAGGTGACCTTCTGCCTGGAGAACCTGAACACCATCCTGGACCACCCCGGCATCCCGCTCGCCCGCGCCAAGGACACGCTGGCCCTGGTGGAAGCCGCCGGGCACGCCAACGTGAAGCTCATGCTGGACCTCTATCACGCACAGCTGGGGGAGGGGAACCTCATTGAACTGGTGCGGAGCGCACTGCCGCACATCGGCGAAATCCAGGTGGCGGATGTCCCGGGCCGCTGTGAGCCCGGAACCGGCGAAATCAACTATCAGGCAGTCGCCCGGGCGCTCGCCGAGGCCGGCTATGACGGAACCGTCGGCATGGAGGCCTGGGCCAGCGGCGACAGCGAAGCGGCACTGGATGCCTTCCGGGCGGCCTTCACCGGCGCGCCCCGGTCCATGCGCACTACTACTTACGAAGGAACACTATGAAGGATGTCATTCTTGGCCTGGTTGGAGTGGGGCGCATCGGCGTTATGCACGCCAACAACATCGCTGCGCTCAACGGAGTCCTCAACCCGCGCGGAATCAATGTCCGGCTCAGGCTAACGGACGTTGCCGCCGACCACGCACGCAATATCGCCGCAGGCCTCGGTGCCGAGTTCCTGCCCTCGGTGGCGGACCTGATCGCCTCCGGCGTGGACGGCCTGGTCATCGCCACGGGAACCGGGACCCACCCGGAACTCATCCGCGCCGGAGTGGACGCAGGTATTCCGGTGTTCTGCGAGAAGCCCGTGGCCATGAACGTAGCCGATGCCCTGCCGGTGCTGGACTATATCAGGGACAACAACGGCGTGGTGCAGATCGGCCACCAGCGCCGCTTCGACGCCGGCTACCTCGAAGCCAAACGCGCCTACCAGGCCGGCGAGCTGGGCTGGATCCACTCGCTGCGCGCCGTCACCTGCGACATGACGCCGCCGCCCGTGGAATTCCTGGCGACATCGGGTGGACTGTTCCGCGACTGCTCGGTCCACGATTTCGACATCCTGCGCTGGCTGACCGGCCGCGAGATCGTGGAGGTCTATGCGAAGGGCTCCAACAACGGTGACCCGGCCATCGGCGAAGTGGGTGACGTGGACACGGCCCTGGCTGTTATTACTTTCGACGACGGCACGGTGGGAACGGTCTCCGCCAGCCGCTACAACGGGGCCGGCCACGATGTCCGCCTGGAGATCCAGGGCTCCAGCCGCTCGGTCATGGTGGGCCTGGACGGGAAGTCCGCCCTGGCCTCGGCCGAAGCCGGCATCACCTTCCCCGCCGGGGAACCGCACCAGACCTTTGCCGAGCGCTTCGACCAGGCATACCGCTCCGAGATGGCAGCGTTTGTGGAATTGATCCTGGGCGAGCGCGGGAACCCGTGCACGCCCGAGGACGCCGTGGCAGCATCCCGGGTGGCCGATGCCGCCCAGGAGTCGCTGGCAACCGGTGCCCCGGTGAAGGTGGCGCTCAAGGTGGCCAGCTGAGTCTCGCGCCACAAAAAAGTGCCCCTTCCTGAACCTCGCGGTTTTCAGGAAGGGGCACTTCTTTTGTGCTGCAGGAACCCGGGCTAGGCTCCGAACGGCAGCCGGGGGTCGATGTCCTGCCCGTCCCAGCTCTGCCGCACCCAGCCGTGGTGGGGGTCGTCGCTGATCAGCCATTCGCGCACAGGGCCGGGTCCGGCCATCACGTTCAGGTAGTACATGTCGTAGCCGGGTGCCGCCATGGCGGGGCCGTGCCAGCCGTAGGGGACCAGCACCACGTCGCCGGTGCGGACTTCTGCGGACACGTCGATGGGGCGGTCGTCTGAGGCGTAGACGCGCTGGTAGCCGATGGCGTCGGCGTCGGCAGGTGCCCCGGAGCCGGCGGCAACCTGCGTCTCGAAGTAGTAGATCTCCTCGAGGTTCGTTTCGCCGTCCTTCTCCTCATCGTGCTTGTGCGGGGGATAGGAGGACCAGTTGCCGGCGGGTGTGAGGACCTCGCAGACGATAAAGCGGTCCGCGTCCAGGGCTGCCGGCGTGCCGAAGTTGTGGACCTGGCGGGAGCAGTTGCCGGCGCCGCGCAGTTCCACGGGTGTCTCAGCGGCGGTGACAAGGCGGGTGGGGTACGAGGCCTGCGCCGGGGCGGTTGCGACCGCTACGCGGCCACCGTCGGCCGAGCTGATGGTGACGGCCTTGCCGGTGCCCGAATACAGGACGTCGCTGGGACCGTGGAACACCGAGCGCCGCCCCGCCAGGGGGTAGTCGACGCCGTCCACGGTGACGGTGAAGGCGCCGTTGAGTGGAACCACAATGCGTTCCTCGGCCGCCGCGGGAAGTTCGACGGCGGCACCAGTTGCCAGGGTGGCGACCTTCAGGCCGGTGTGGGCCCAGCCGTCCACGGCCGTGGCGGAATCGGAGGTTCCGAGCGAGATGTCCCAGCCGCCGTCGGTGGCGGAGCCCAGGGGGTAGACCCAGTTGGTCATGGCAGAAATCCTTGCGTTAGCGCTGTACGAGTGTCATTTCAAAGCTGTAGGAATCGGCGCGGTAGACGTGGTGGCCGGTCTCGACGCGGCGGCCGGTATCGTCCACAGCGGTGCGTTCCATGGTCACCAGGGCCGAGTTCACTTCGGTCTCGAGCAGGGGCGCCTGGTAGTCATTGGCGATCATCGCGCCGATCCGCTGGGTGGCCAGGCGGAAGTTGACGCCGCCCCGGCGCAGGATGGCGTAGAGGCCCTCGGCGGCCAGCATGGCTTCGTCCATGGTGGTGATGTCATCGCGGACCCAGTTCTCCATCAGCGCCAGGGGCTTGCCGCCCACTTTGCGCAGGCGGGTGAAGTGGTAGACCTTGGAGCCGGCCGGAAGTTGCAGCGTGGCCAGGGTGGGGGCGTCGGCCTCCATGTGGGAGAAGCTCAGTACCTCGGTGGTGGGTTTTTTGCCGTTGTTGGTGAGGTCATCAAACAGGCTGGAGAGCTCCAGCGGGCGGCGGACCTGGCTGGAGACCACCTGTGTTCCCACACCGCGCTTGCGGACCAGCAGGCCGGAGCGGACCAGTTCGTCCATGGCCTTGCGCATGGTGGGCCGGGACAGGTTGAGCTGCGCCGCGAGGTCGATTTCGTTGTCCAGCCGGCTGCCCGGTTCCAGGACTCCGCTGTGGATGGCCGCCTCGATGCCCTGGACCACCTGGTGGTACAGGGGTATGGGGGAGGACCGGTCGATGTTGAGACCAAGTTGATTCGCCACTGAATGTTCCCCGTGTTCCAGGCCCAATCCCGGCCAACGTCCGCATCAAGACGTGCCGAGCATGTCACCCTTTGTTCTTTTGATAGGACATACTTCCTTTTCTCGATAGTAGCAGGCGTCCAGTGAGGGTCAAGGGGGTGGAATCGGCTAGTTGGTGGCGAAATTGCCGGTATCAATGTCCTGACGTCAGCCCAGATAATTCTGGAAGTGGGGTTTCCCGCTGCATCCGCGGACGACGGTGGACAGTCACCTTCGCCGGGAAGGTGACCGTCCGCCGTCGTACTTTTGAGGTCTTAGACTTTCGCGCCGCTCAGCAGTTCGTCGAGCCGCTCGTAGCCCTCGGTCATGCCACCCTCCATGCCCGACTGGGCCATGCCGTCGCGTGCCTCCAGGCTGGGGTAGACGGAGTGGCCCCGCAGGCGGGTGCGTCCGTTGCCGAGGTCCTCAAAGGTCATGAATTCGAGGCTGACCACGTCCGGGTAGCCGCCGAATTCGAAGGTCTGGATGGCGAATTCGTTCTCGCGGACCGTGTGGAAGATGCCCTTGAACTCGTAAGGCACCCCTTCAGGACCAGTGTGCAGGTAGCTGTAACTGCCGCCGGTGCGGAAGTCATAGTGGTCGATGTCCATCTTGTAGCCCCGCGGGCCCAGCCACTGGGTGATCAGGTTGGGGTCCTTGTGGGCGCGAAAGACGTCAGCAACCGGGAAATCGAACTCCCGGTCGTAGTCGATAAAGGGGAGTCCTTCAGGAACGCTGAGGTTCAGTGGATTGCTCATGATGCTTCCTTGGGGTGTGCGCCGCCGTTTGCGGCATTGGATCGGAGCACGGCGTCCAGGCTGCGGAACTGCTCCTCGCGGACCAACCGGTACTGGTCGATCCACGCTGTGAGCGCCTCCAGCCGTGCGGGATTCAGGTGGACGGGCCGGCGTTGGGCGTCGCGTGTGCGCGTGACGAGCCCTGCCTGCTCAAGGACCTGGATGTGCTTCGAGACCGCCTGCTTGGTGATCGCGAAGGGTTCCGCCAATTCGTTGACTGTGGCCTGCCCCCGGCTGAGCCGGGCGATGATCTGCCGCCGCACGGGATCGGCCAGGGCCATAAAGGCCGAGTCCAGGGTGCCGTCGTCGGAGGTCATCGTGGTGCGGACCTTTCCTGCCAAATCAACCCTTCCATGATCAACCTATTCATTGATCAACTGATTGATTGATTAATAATCTATGCCTGATCGGGCCTGCGGTCAAGGAGTTTTTGTCCCAGATAATGCCGCCTGTGACGTGTTGATTGGGCATTATCTGGACAAAAACTCGACGCGGGGTTGGGCGCAGGAGGCGCCGTGTCGGGTTACGAGGCCGTCGCGTGGAGCCGCGGCAGCGCGTCGACCAGGGTTGCGAGCTCCGGAATTTCCTGCGCCTCGGCCAGCGCGCGTTCCAGGGTGGCGTCGTGGACCGGCCGGGCTTCCTCCAGCAGGGCGACGCCGCTGGCGGTGAGCTCCGTGTAGATTCCGCGCCGATCGTCGGCGCAGAGGATTCGGGTCAGGAGGCCACGGTCTTCGAGCCGGTTGACCAGCCGGGTGGTAGCGCTGGCGCTGAGGGCAGTGGCGCGCGCCAGCTGCTGCATCCGCATGTGCCAGCCGTCCTGCCGGCTGAGCGCGTCCAGGACGGTGTACTCCACTACGGACAGTTTTGATTCGGACTGCAGCGAGCGCTCCAGCTCGCCTTCAATCAGGCCATGCAGTGCCGCCAGCGTGCGCCAGCCCTGGGCGCGAACCTCGACGGCGTCGTCCTTGATGCCCATTTTCCTGTCCTTTCCCGTTGCATGCAGGGACGCCTGAGGCATGAACCGGCACACATATCAAAGTAGTTGCTTGCGCGCTGTATCCGCTCGTGCAACAATAAATAACGCGTCTGCAACTACTAGCTTACGCTTCCTATCTCTTCCCGTACATTCTCAAAGGAGCACACCCATGCCCATCGGCCTGATAGCCCTCGCCCTCGGCGGGTTCGGCATCGGACTCACCGAGTTCGTCATCATGGGCCTCCTCCCCGAGGTGGCCGCCGACTTCCAGGTCAGCGAGGCCACGGCAGGCTGGCTGATCTCCGGTTACGCCCTCGCCGTCGTGGTGGGTGCCTTACTGCTCACTGCGGCGGTGACACGCTTCGAACGCAAGCCCGTTCTCGCCGTCCTGCTCGTGCTGTTCATCGCCGGCAACCTGATCTCAGCCATCGCCCCCGGTTACGGCATGATGATGCTGGGCCGCATTATCGCAGCCCTGGCCCATGGCGCCTTCTTCGGGATCGGTGCCGTGGTGGCCGCGGACATGGTGGCACCCACCAAGAAGGCCGGCGCCATCGCCATCATGTTCACCGGGCTCACCGCCGCCAATGTCCTGGGCGTACCGTTCGGCACCATGCTGGGGCAGGCTGCCGGGTGGCGCTCCACGTTCTGGGCCATCACCGTCATTGGTGTCATCGCCCTCGCGGGAATTCTCGTCCTGGTGCCCAAGACCGGCCACGGCGACACTGTGCCGGGATCCCTGCGTACTGAACTGCGCGCCTTCCGGTCCGGCCAGGTGTGGCTCTCCATCCTGGTGACCATCCTCGGCTACGGCGGGATGTTTGGCGCCTTCACCTATATCGCCTTCACGCTTACCGAGGTTTCAGGCTTCGCGGCGTCCACCGTGCCGTGGCTGCTTATCGTCTTCGGGGTTGGCCTGTTCATCGGCAACACCATCGGCGGCAAGGCCGCGGACCGCAACGTGGACCGCACCCTGGTTGTTGTCCTTGCTGTGCTGGTGGTGGTGCTCGTCGGCTTTGCCCTCACCGCAGGCAACCAGGTGCTCACCGTGGCCTCCATCATCCTGATGGGCGGCTTCGGATTCGCCACTGTTCCCGGCCTGCAGATGAGGGTGATGAAGTACGCGGCCGGCGCACCCACCCTTGCCTCGGGTGCCAACATCGGCGCCTTCAACGTGGGCAACGCCCTCGGCGCCTGGCTCGGTGGCGTAACCATCACCGCCGGACTCGGCTACACCTCACCCATCTGGGCCGGTGCCGGCATCACCCTGCTCGGGCTCGCCGTGATGATCGTCGCCGCCGCCGGAGCCAAGCGGACTGCTGCACGGACCGCCGCACGGCAAGCGTCCGCCCAGGAAACATCCACTGCAGGGCAGGTGCCGTCTGCACCCGGCGCGCCTGCCACCGTCGAACGCGCAGACGCCCTGCTCTAGCTATTCCACGACCGCAACACACCACCCAACCAAGGAGACCCCATGACTTCCATACCCACCACCACAGCCATCCCGGCGATAACCCTCAACAACGGCGTACGCATGCCGCAGCTTGGGTTCGGCGTCTTCCAGGTGTCCGACGACGACACCACCGCAGCCGTCAGCCTCGCCCTGGCAGCTGGTTACCGGAGCATCGACACCGCGGCGATCTACGGCAACGAGGCGGGCACTGGACGCGCCATCGCAGAGTCTGGCATCGACCGCGCAGAGCTGTTCATCACGTCCAAGCTCTGGGTGGCCGACCTCGGCTACGACGCCACCCTGGCCGCCTTCGACGCCAGCCTGGAGAAACTGGGGCTGGATTACCTGGACCTCTACCTCATCCACTGGCCCGCGCCGGCAACAGACCTGTACCTCGAGTCCTGGCGGGCGCTGGAGAAGCTGCTTGCCGACGGCAAAGTCCGGACCATCGGGGTGTCCAACTTCCTTCCCGAGCACCTGCAGAAGGTCATCGACCTGGGCGGCACGGTGCCGGCAGTCAACCAGATCGAACTCCACCCCGCCCTCCAGCAGCGTGACATTGCCGCTTTCAACACTGCCCATGGGATCGTCACTGAGGCTTGGAGCCCGCTTGCCCAGGGCGCGGTGCTGGCAGATCCGGCTGTTGCCGACATCGCGGCCCGGCACGGCGTGAGTCCCGCGCAGGCCATTCTGCGCTGGCACCTGCAGCAAGGGAGGATCATCATCCCCAAGTCGGTGACCCCGGAGCGGATCCGGGAGAACCTGGACGTCTTTGGCTTCGGCCTGACCGCGGACGAACTGTCCGTAATCGACGCCCTCGAGCGGGACGGCCGCACAGGTCCGCACCCGGCCGAGTTCAACGGCTAGGACGTCCTCGCCGCGGTGCCAGTCGCTGCTGACTGGGCCGGCCCCGCGGGAAGGCAGCCCCGCGTGACCAGCCCAGCCCCGTCTGACTAGGCTGGCGCCGCGGGAAGGCAGCCCCGCGTGACCAGCCCGGCCCCGTCTGACTAGGCTGGCGCCGCGCCTGACTAGGCTGGGGGAATGAATAACCGATACCTGGTGTCCCGTGAGCGCTTCATTCCCGCAGCACCGGCTGGGATCTTCGAGGTGCTGGCCACGCCGGCCCTGCACAGCGTGATTGACGGCTCCGGCACCGTCAAGGGCGCCCAGCCCCGGGGCCCGGAACGGCTGGATCTCGGCGCCCGGTTCGGCATGGAAATGAACATGGCCGTGGACTATAAGATCCTGAACACGGTTTGCGAGTTCGAGGAAGGACGGCGCATCGCGTGGCGCCACTTCTACGGCCACGTCTGGCGCTACGTCCTGGAACCCACCACCGACGACGCCGGCAACCCCGGGACGCGCGTCACCGAACAGTGGGACGCCAGGGCAGTCCGGGCCAAGTTCTTACTCCGGCTGGCAGGCTACCTGCGCCGCCACCCGGCCAGCATCGAGAAGACCCTGCTTCGGCTGGAGCATCATCTGACGGTCACCGCCGGAGCAGCAAGCTAGGTCGGCGGCATGAACCCCTCCGGCGGCCTTGCTCCCAGCCCGCGGACCCTTGAGGTCGAAAGCCTCGATGTCTTCGACCGCCTGGTCGCGGCAGGGGCCGTGGCCATGCGCGGCTGGCACGCCCAGTCGCTGGACCTCCGGGGCCGAAAGGCGGCGCTGGGGACCCTGGACGTGGAAGGCGCCATCTTCCTCGGCTGCACCTTCGACCCCGGGGTGGAGGATGGCCTTCGGCACCGCGGCGCACTGATCTTTCCCAGGCTGGAGGGTGTGCCGTTCGATGCCTACCGGGGCCGGCTGTACACGCCGCAGGAACTCTACGCGGGGCTGGAAACGAGGCCTTACGAGGAACTTCCGGATGCGCTCGTGTATCAGTGGAGCATCAGCCCGGCGCAGCGGCACCGGCTGGACGCCACGCTGGCTTCGGCGCTGCATGACCACGCCATCGGCGATGCCTTGGAGGAATTCAGGCGCTCGGACCTCTCCGCAGGCCGGACCACCGTGGGGGTAATGGGCGGGCACGCCGCACAACGGGGCACCCCGGAGTTCGCCCAGGCAGCGCAACTCGGCCGGCTCCTCGCACAGTCCGGGCGGATGGTGGCCACGGGCGGAGGCCCGGGCGCCATGGAAGCCGCCAACCTGGGCGCCTACCTCAGCCACATCCCGGACCGCGACTTTGAAGAGGCGCTGGCGGGGCTGCAGTCCGTCCGCGGGTTCCGCCCCTCGGTCTCCGCGTGGGCACGTGAGGCGGCCGCTGTCGTCGAACGCTATCCGGACGGTACTCCGTCGCTGGGAATCCCCACGTGGTTCTACGGGCACGAGCCGCCCAACTACTTCGCCACGCACATCGCAAAATACTTCGCCAACGCCATCCGCGAGGCCATCCTGCTGGAACTCTGCGACGGCGGCATCATCTTCCTGCCGGGAGCTGCGGGCACGGTGCAGGAGATCTTCCAGGACGCCTGCGAGAACTACTACAGCGCCCGCGAAGCCATCACGCCGATGGTGCTGGTTGGCAGGCGGTATTGGGAGACGGAATTACCCGCGTGGCCGATGCTCCGGAAACTGGCTGCGGGACGGCCCATGGCGGACCGGATTTTCCTGGTGGACAGTGTGCCTGAGGCGCTCGCCGTGCTGGGCGGCTAGCCCACCACGGTGCCGAAGGCGAGTCCCAGCACGTAGGTCACGGCGGCGGCTCCCAGGCCGATAGCCAGCTGGCGCAGACCGCGCGTCAGTGGCGACGTCCCGGACAGCAGGCCAACGATTCCGCCGGTCACCAGCAGCGCCAACCCCACGAGTACCGCGGCGACAACCAGCGCGGGCACTCCGGTCAGGCCGAACAGGAACGGCAGGATGGGGACCACGGCGCCGGAAGCGAAGAAGCAGAAGCTGGACAGCGCCGCCCCCCACGCGGTTCCCACGGCTTCGTGCTCGTCTTCCGCCTGGGGCAGTTCGGGCTGGAGGGACAGGCTGGGATCGCAGTCGCAGCTGAGCCGGCCGATGCGTTCGGCAACGCGGTGCTCGGCGGCCTCGTGGGACATCCCGCGCGCCAGGTAGACGAGCAGGAGTTCGTTGTGTTCGATGTCCAGTTTTGGGGCCGCTGCGAGCGTGATCTGGGTGGGTTTGGTGGCGGCCAGCAGCTCACGCTGGGAACGCACGGAAACAAACTCTCCCGCCGCCATGGACATGGCACCGGCGAGGAGCCCGGCCACCCCGCTCAGCAGCACCACGCTGCTGGCCACGCCGGAAGCGGCCATGCCCATCACCAGTGAGAGGTTGCTGACCAGGCCATCGTTGGCGCCAAAGACGGCCGCCCGGAACGTCCCGGCAAGCCGGTTGCGCCCCCTGGTTGCCAGACCGCGGACCACTTCCTCGTGAATCTGTTCGTCTGCGGCCATGGCGTCCGTGGCGTTCGGATCCATGGCGTAGGGGGAGCGGCCTTCGGCGCGCTGGGCCAGGGCCAGGACAAAGACAGAGCCGAAATGGCGGGCCAGGAAGCCCAAGAGCTGGCTGCGGAGGGACGCCGGCCGGGACTTTTGTGCGTGCTCACCAAGGAGCTTGAGCCAGTGGGCCTCGTGCCGGCCTTCGGCTTCGGCCAGGGCCAGCAGGATCTCGCGCTCTTCGCCCTCGCGGTTCTGCGCGAGATCGCGGTAGACGGCGGCTTCTGCACGTTCGTCCGCGAGGTACTGGCGCCACCGGCGGATGTCGGCCGGTGTGGGGGTCGCTTGGTTTTCCGCAGGCTGGGCCTGGCTTGAATGGGCGTGCTGAGACACGGGAGCTCCTGTGCTGGATGGGGCATGGTTCGGCCCCATTGCAGAGCCAGCTTACCGCGGAATTCCGCGGATTTTCGGCTGGCAAACCTCACTGCAGAGTTTCGGGTTCCCTTAATTTCAGCCGTTCCGGAGATGCTTCCGGGGTGGTTCCAAATACCCTTGACCGGGCGGGGAGCCGGTGCTGTGATGAAGGTGTGGAGCCCGCCGGCGACCACCCGCAAGAGCACGTCAGGCGATCAAACGGAGGTTGAATCATGAACACCACCGGACAGCAACCGGACATGCCGCACCTCGAGGCTGTTGAATCGGATCCCGCATACGACTACGCCGAGGATGTCCCCATCAGCGAGGACGATTGGGACGCAGAGGACGAATTCCTGGACGGGGAAGAAGTAGTGGTTGTCCCCACGCCTCCCGTGGAGGTCGACGCTGAGGAGCGCGTGGTTCCCCTGGATGACGACGAGTTCCGCGACACTGAATAGCGAAACTGAGCAGAACGCACGACGGCGGCACTTACGGTTCGTTGAACGCGAACCGGAAGGCGAATTCAGGGGGTCGTTGCAACACCGTTGGTGTTAGTTGGTCAAGAGTAGGTCACGCAGGCGCTCGGCTGGGGTATCCCAGTCGAGCG
>NZ_JAVDRS010000012.1:0-99717 GCF_031454915.1 Pseudarthrobacter sulfonivorans
ACTTCCTGTTGGAACGCGATCTTTCCATTAAAGACGGCACGGTCGTTGCAACTCCCAAAATCTCGGGGTGTTGCAACGACCGCTAGAACTCAAGTGGGGGCCGCCGTCGTCGTCTATTTCCGCTGACAGCAGGTCAGCAGGAAAGGATCAGGATTCGCCGCCTGCATTGCCGGTGGAACCGGCGTTGACGTTGTGCAGCTTATACTTCTCGATCGCCTGGGCCGGGGCCGGGGCATCAACTTCACCGCGGCGCGCCAGCATTTCCAAGGAACGGACCACGATGGAGTGGATGTCGTTCTTGAAGAAGCGGCGTGCTGCGGCGCGCGTGTCGGAGAAGCCGAAGCCGTCCGCGCCAAGGGTGGCGAACTCGTTCGGTACAAACTGGCGGATCTGGTCCGGGACGGCCTTCATGTAGTCGGAGACTGCAACCACGGGACCAGTGGCACCCGCGAGCTGCTGGGTCACGAACGGAACACGGGCGGGCTTGCCCGGGTTCAGGAACGCTTCTTCCTCGGCAGCCATGCCGTCGCGGCGCAGTTCGTTCCAGGACGTGACGGACCAGACGTCGGCGGAGACACCCCAGTCCTCGGCGAGCAGCCGCTGGGCCTCGATGGCCCAGGGGACGGAGACGCCGGAAGCCAGGATCTGGGTCCGGGGACCGTCGATCTTTGCCGGAGCCACCAGGTAGATACCCTTCAGGACGCCTTCGACGTCGAGATCCTCGGGTTCCGCGGGCTGCGTGATGGGTTCGTTGTAAACCGTGAGGTAATACATAAGGTTCCGGTCAGCAGAATCCGGCCCGTACATGCGTTCGATGCCGTCCCGGATGATGTGGCCCATTTCGTACCCGTAGGCGGGGTCGTAGGTGACCACTGCCGGGTTCGTGGAGGCCAGCAGCGGGGAGTGGCCGTCGGCGTGCTGGAGGCCTTCGCCGGTGAGGGTGGTCCGTCCCGCGGTGGCGCCGATGATGAACCCGCGGGCCATCTGGTCACCGGCTGCCCAGAAGGCGTCGCCGGTGCGCTGGAAGCCGAACATGGAGTAGAACACGTAGACCGGGATCAGCGGCACGCCGTGGGTGGCGTACGCGGTGCCGGCGGCGGTGAAGGCTGCCACGGCGCCGGCTTCGTTGATGCCGGGGTGGATCAGCTGGCCCTGCGCGGATTCCTTGTAGGCCAGGACCAGGTCCCGGTCCACGGAGAGGTAGTTCTGGCCCTTGGGGTTGTAGATCTTCGCCGTGGGGAAGAACGCGTCCATACCAAACGTGCGGGCTTCATCGGGAATGATCGGGGCGATGTGCTTGCCGAAGTTCTTGTCCCGCATGAGGTCCTTGAGGAGCCGGACAAATGCCATGGTGGTGGCGGCCTGCTGCTTGCCGGAGCCGCGCTTGGCGACCTCATACGTTTTGGCGTCGGGCAGGGCGATGTCCTGGTGCTTGGAGCGGCGCTCCGGCACGGCGCCGCCGAGCTCGGCCCGGCGGTCCATCATGTACTTGATTTCCGGCGCATCACTGCCCGGGTGGAAGTACGGCGGCTGGTACAGATCCTTCTCCAGCTGCTCATCGGTGACCGGGATCCGCAGGTGGTCGCGGAACTTCTTCAGGTCATCCAGGGTGAGCTTTTTCATCTGGTGGGTCGCGTTGCGGCCCTCGAAGTGCGGTCCGAGTCCGTAGCCCTTGACGGTTTTGGCGAGGATGACGGTGGGTTTGCCCTTGAATTCGGTGGCTGCCTTGTACGCGGCGTAGACCTTGCGGTAGTCATGGCCGCCACGTTTGAGGTTCCAGATCTCGTCATCGGAAAGGTCCGCGACCATGTCTTTGGTCTGCGGGGTCTTGCCGAAGAAGTGTTCGCGGACGAACCCGCCGGACTCGGCCTTGTAGGTCTGGTAGTCACCGTCCGGGGTTTCGTTCATGATCTTCACCAGCGAGCCGTCGGAGTCCTTGGTGAGCAGGTCATCCCACTCCCGGCCCCAGACGACCTTGATGACGTTCCAGCCCGCGCCGCGGAAGAACGCTTCGAGTTCCTGCATGATCTTCCCGTTGCCGCGCACCGGCCCGTCCAGGCGCTGGAGGTTGCAGTTGATCACGAAGTTCAGGTTGTCCAGGTTCTCGTTCGCGGCGAGCTGGAGCAGGCCGCGGGACTCGGGCTCGTCCATTTCCCCATCGCCCAGGAACGCCCAGACCTGCTGGTCCGAGGTGTCTTTGAGGCCGCGGTTGTGCAGGTACCGGTTGGACTGGGCCTGGTAGATCGCGTTCATCGGGCCGATGCCCATGGACACGGTGGGGAATTCCCAGAACTCCGGCATCAGCCTCGGGTGCGGGTAGGAGGAGAGCGCGTGGCCTTCCTTGGACTTTTCCTGCCGGAACCCGTCCAGATCCTCCTCGGTCAGCCGGCCTTCCATGAACGCGCGGGCGTACATGCCGGGGGAGGCGTGGCCCTGGAAGAAGACCTGGTCACCGCCGCCGGGGTGGTCCTTGCCGCGGAAGAAGTGGTTGAAACCCACCTCGTACAGGGTCGCGGCGCCGGCGTAGGTGGAGATGTGCCCGCCCACGCCGATGTTGGCCCGCTGGGCCCGGTGGACCATGATCGCGGCGTTCCAGCGCATGTAGGCGCGGTAGCGGCGTTCGTATTCCTCGTTGCCGGGGAACGGTGCTTCCTGGTCCACCGGGATGGTGTTCACGTAGTCCGTGGTGGTCACCATCGGCACGCCCACGCTCTGCGCGCCGGCACGCTGCAGCAGGCTCCGCATGATGTATTGGGCACGCTCGGTGCCCTGTTCCCTGATCAGCGCGTCCAGGGACTCAACCCATTCGGCGGTCTCTTCCGGATCACGATCAGGCAGCTGGTTAGTCAACCCGCTGAGGATATGGGAGGTATCTTCTCCTGCAGCCACGTCCAACCTCTCTTTGCGCGCATGCATCGGCGCCCCCACACCGGGCAGGGTGACTGCCCGGGATGAATGCGACGTGTGCGACGTATCGGTTACAACAGCCCGGTCATGTGCGCCGGGCAGGGTCCTGCCACGCCTATGTCTGCATTCAATTCCAGGCGGTCGCCCCGCAGGCATAGTTGTCACCAGCCACTCTAGCTGTGACTCCAGCGCGATGCGTAGCCGCGTCCGTGGCACCGTGGTTGTATTTCGCCGTCATACTGGTTGTGTGACGAAAGCCGCTGCAATGCAGGCTGAAGGCCCCGGATGTGACGCAGAATATGGCGGATCGCGGGGTGGGCAGCTTGAAGCGCAGGCACAAAGGGTGTTGGCTTGGAGTAATGGAAATCACTATGCGTATCGCATGTATTAGGCATTGGAGGAACACGTGAGCGAGGCCGACGCCGCCACTTCGGTAAATGTGGCGGAAAAATTGGGTTTCAAAAACGGGGATCTGATTCAGGAGTTCGGTTACGACGATGATGTCGATTTCGACTTACGTGATGATATTGAGGACCTGACCGGGTCCGAGCTCCTGGATGAAGACGACCACGACGTTGTAGACGCCGTGATTTTTTGGTGGCGTGACGGCGACGGTGACCTCGTGGATACCCTCATGGACTCGCTGACCACATTGAGTGAGGGCGGTGTTGTCTGGGTCCTGACTCCGAAGTCCGGCCGGCCGGGTTATGTTTCTCCGGCAGAAATCCAGGAAGCGGCACCCACGGCAGGACTGCACCTCACTACCTCAGCCGGTGTCTCCAAGGACTGGAGCGCAACCCGGCTGGTCAGCAAGAAGAACAAGTGACGGCAGCGCTTTCCGTCGCCGCCGGGCCTGTCCCCGCGGTAGGGGAGTCCGCCCCGGATTTCGAACTGGTTAACCAGTTCGGGGAGCCGGTGAGACTGTCCTCTTTCCGCGGGCAGAACGTTGTATTGGTGTTTTATCCGTTCGCTTTTTCGGGCATCTGCACCGGCGAGCTGTGTGAAATCCGTGACAACCTGGCACTTTTCGAGGATGCCCGGGCAACGGTTCTGGCGGTGTCCGTAGACAGCAAGTTCAGTTTGCGGGCGTATGCCGAAAAGGAAGCCTACGGCTTCGATTTGCTGGCCGACTTCTGGCCGCACGGGGCAGTGGCAAGCACCTACGGCGTCTTCGATCAGGAGACCGGGATGGCCGGGCGCGGAACGTTCATCATCGATGCGGCTGGAATCATCCGCTATGTTGTGGTGAATCCGCGAGGCCAAGCCCGCGAACTCTCCGAATACCGCGATGTTCTGGCGGGTCTGGAACAGGCCTGAGGCCGGATGGACCAGCAGCGGCGGGGCGTTGGCGTTGGCCTGACGGGCTTCGCCAGCCTGCCCGCTGCGACCCCCACTGCGCTGTCTGCTGAACATCTGCAGGCTCTGGAAAACGTGCGGGAGCTTCTGTCCGGCCAGCGCCTGGCCCTGCTGACGGGCGCTGGGCTGAGCACGGATTCCGGCATACCGGATTACCGCGGCCCGGACTCTGTGCCACGCTCTCCGATGACGTACCAGGAGTTTGTGCGCGATTCCGCCAACCGCCAGCGCTATTGGGCGCGGAACCACATTGGTTGGTCGCATTTGCGGCATGCCGATCCCAACCAGGGGCACCGTGCCGTGGCGGAACTGGAACGGCGGGGGCTGCTGAGCGGCCTCATCACGCAGAATGTTGACCGGCTGCATGAAGACGCCGGCAGCGTCAATGTCATCGACCTTCACGGCCGTTATGACCAGGTGGTGTGCCTGGACTGCAAGCGGACCTACAGCCGGCGCTTGCTGGCAGGGGTACTGTCGGAACTGAACCCTGGATTCCTTGAACGTGCCACGAGGTCTGGCTTGGTGGAAATGGCCCCCGACGCTGACGCGACCGTTGACGATGCTGCCCTTATCTCCAGCTTTGTCGTAGCGGCTTGCCCGGCCTGCGGCGGTACGCTCAAGCCGGACTTCGTCTACTTCGGCGAGAACGTGCCCAAAGAGCGGGTGGAAGCCGCCTACGCCATGGTGGACGACGCCGCCGCCCTCCTGGTTGCCGGATCCTCACTGACGGTGATGAGCGGCCTGCGGTTCGTCCGGCACACGGCAAAGGCCGGTAAGCCGGTGGTGATCATCAACCGCGGCGAGACCCGGGGCGACTCCCATGCCACCATCAAGCTCCACACCGGCGTGAGCGAGTCACTGACGTGGCTTGCGGCCGAACTTCCGGATCTCTGAGCGACTGACCCACCCACCGCCGGGCACGCGGATTGGCTTTTGCTCCATTGCATCAGGTAGAGTTTATGTTCGTTGGTCGACGCGCTGAAGTGCGGAAACCGGCAGTTTGGGTCTTTAGCTCAGCTGGTAGAGCGCCACGTTTACACCGTGGATGTCATCGGTTCGATCCCGGTAGGACCCACCACCAAACCCCGCTGCTCCCGGCCATGCCGCCCGGAGCAGCGGGGTTTTTTGTTGTCCCGAGTTCGTCAACTTCCATCAGCCGGGGTGGCCACCCATGTGCTCCGGAGGGGCGCGGGGTTCCAGCTCGATATCGTCGGGGCGCCGCTCAGTCAGCAGCAGCCCGCGTGCTGGTTGGCGTGGTGGTTCATGCTGATTCCTGTTTTACTCTGGTCGCGGGGCCCTTGCCGGCTGTCCGCTGCCTATCATCAAGGCCATGGCGCCGGGGGCCCAGCACGGTCGCACAAACGGCTGCCTCCGAGGCGGCCGAAAAGGGGCCGAAGTTTCCTTCAACTGCCCACCGGGTTTCCTCTTCGATGAGGTCGGCGTTAATCCGTGCGCCGGCCATGACACCCTCGGCTGCCGCGGTGATCACCTGAGCCATGATGTTGGCGACGTTGCCCGCCGCGTACACGCCGCGGACGGCCGTGGCACCCATGGCGTCGGTCTCGATACACCGTCCAGCGCCCGACGGGTGCACCTGGGGACGTAGCCCAAGTGATTCCAGCAGCACGGACCTGGCCTCCATCCGGGTGCCCACCGCCAGTGCGGTTACGGAAAACGAAGAGCCCTGGCGGAGCGTAACCCCCGTGAGGACACCACCGACAGCGTCAACAGAGGCCAGGGCCCCGTCGACGACAGTCACTGACCGGGCAGCGAGCTTGTCCCATTCCTCGTCGGTTGGTTCCACGGTGTCGTTGAGGAAGAGGGTGACGTCCGGAGACCACTGCCTGAACAGCAGTGCCTGATGGACAGACAGCGGGCCTGTGCCCAGCACTCCAATCCGTTGCCCGCGGATTTCCCAGCCGTGGCAATAGGGACAGTGCACTACGCCCTTTCCCCACTGCTCCTGCAGCCCGTTGATGGGAGGCAACTCGTCCGTCAAGCCCGTGGTGACGAGGAGGCGCCTGCCCGAGAACCGGCGGTCGTCTCCTAGAATCACCTCGAATCCGTCGGGGCTCAGGTGTGCCGAAACGGCTTCGCCGTCAACAACCGTCCCTCCGTAAGAGAGCACTTCGCTGCGTCCGATGGCCAGGAGTTCCCGGGGGTTCATGCCGTCCCTCGAAAGGTAACCGTGCACACCCGCTGCGGGCGCGTTGCGTGGAGTTCCGGAATCGATGACCAGCACCGAGCGCAGCGCCCGGCCCAGCGTTGTCGCCGCGCTGAGTCCCGCCGCACCGCCGCCAACAATTACAACGTCATACCGTGTGGTGTTCATGCTGTATTTTTCCTTCGTCGCGTCCTGAAAGTTCGCCGCCAGCGTTCCTGGGCGGTTCCACCAGCTTTCACCGCATCAAAGATTATTGGCAAACTATATTGCCGATATGGCAAAATGGAAGGATGGTAAATGAGCTTGACGATGTCCTCGGTGCGGTCGGTCCGCGGCTTCGGGCACTCCGTACGGAACGGAACCTCACCCTGGGAGAGGTGTCATCCGCATCTGGAGTGTCGGTAAGCACCCTGTCCCGCCTGGAATCCGGCCAACGCAGGCCAAACCTCGAAATCCTGCTGCCGCTTGCTAGGTTGTACGGTGTTCCGCTTGATGATCTGGTGGGCGCACCGCCCACCGGGGATCCGCGAATCCATCTCCGGCCCATCACCCATGCCGGCATGACAGCCGTTCCCCTCACGCGCCGCCCCGGCGGATTGCAGGCCTTCAAGATGGTGCTCACCGGTGATGACCGCGGGGCAGAGCCCGACCCCCGCGTTCACGAAGGCTACGAATGGCTGTACATCCTCAATGGACGACTGCGTCTGGTGCTGGGCGACAAGGACTTTGAGCTCCGCCCTGGCGAAGCGGCGGAATTCGACACCCACACACCGCACTGGTTCGCCAGCGCCGACGGTAAACCCGTCGAGTTCATCAGCCTGTTCGGTCAGCAGGGCGAGCGGATGCACGTACGGGCGCGGCCCAAACCCTCATAGCTGGGAGGATCGCTTGATTGTCAGTGCCACTCCTTAGTGTTCCCCGTATGGAATTTGTGGAGATCAGGACGTCCCGTGACGGCGCTCCGACGGCGGTCCTCAGCAACGGCAGGGAATGGGCTGTCGGTGCCGAAGCGGTGCGATGGTTTGAACGCGTGAGTTGGTGGGAGGATCAGCGGCGGATGCCCAAGGGCCTGGGCCGGGTGGACGTCGAGGTGCTGCAGGTCCAGGTGAGGCTGGGGCGCAACCCGCAGTCTGCGCTGACCACTATGGTGCTGGAGCGCGACGGCCTGGGCGGTGGCTGGCGGCTGCGGGAAGCGGCGGCCGATGCGGCCTGAGGGCCGGGGCCCATGTTTGGGGCATTGGAAAACCCTCCACCGCGACTATTGGGGGATGCCGCGGTGGAGGGTCTTCCATGAATATACAGTGAATTTCCGGAAACAAACAAATGCCCCGGGCTTCGTGTCCGTGCCGTCTATCCGGCGGGGGTCCTTCCGGCGCCAAATCAGGCCGCAGCCATTATGATGGTTACTGTTCAGTGGAATGGACACCTACACGTGAAGCGCCCCAGGCGTGCCAATTGAAGGAGAATCATGGCTGATTCCCGCACACCCCGTTCCTCCGATGGATTGGGGAGCGCATCGCCGGCACCGGCGGTCACCCGGGCCGCCGCCGTCATGGACGCCCTTGCGGCTTCCGCTAACGGTCGCCTCACATTGAGTGATCTTGCCCGGGAACTGGGGATCCCCAAGTCATCGACGTCCAACCTGCTGCTGGCCCTTGAAGAAGCGCGGCTCATCAGCCGCCAGGGAGCGGAGTTCACGCTGGGACGCAAGCTGGTGGAGCTGGGTGCAGCTTATTTGAGCCGGCTCGATGAGGTGCAGGAATTCTACCGCTTCTGCGAGCAGGCGCCCACGCTCTCCGGGGAGACTGTCCGGATAGCCATGCTCGATGGCACCAACGTCATCTACCTTGCCCGCTATGAGGGGCACCCGGCGGTCCGCCTGACCTCTAATATCGGCGACAAAATGCCTGTGTCGCTGTGCGCCGTGGGCAAGGCCCTGATCGCGCGCCTTCACGACCATGACATCGACGCCATGTTTTCCGACACGGCTGAGCTTCCCGTACTCACGCCCAAGTCGCTGCGCACGGGCGCTGAGCTCAAAGCCCAGCTGCGCACTATCCGCGAACAGGGCTACGCCTTCGAGGATGAGGAGTCCACCACAGGCGTCGTATGCCTCGCAGTGTCCGTCCCCACCCGCGGCGCCCATGGGCCGAGCCTGGGCTTGTCCGTCACGGCGCTTAAAGCGACGTACACCGAGGAACAGGGATCCCAGATGGTCAAGGAGCTGAATGAGCTGGCCCGGTCCCTGGGCAATCCCATGGGCTAGAGGGCCTCTCCCGCTTGCTGCCGGCTTTGACGGTCGCAGGAAGCAACAATTCAGGATGCCCCTTGCGGCCTGTCCAACTTGCTGTACTCTGTTCAGTATAGTGATCCACACAACAGGTGTCGTCGCTAACCCACCAGGCCAACGGGGGCCTGGAGTGTTTTTGAGGGAGTTCTTGTGACAACTCGTACTAAATCACCGCAGGCTGACGCGGACGGCGCCGTCGTCGATCCGGAGCAGCTGCGAAGGGCAACTCTTGCCAGCTCAGTAGGCTCCGCGCTGGAGTACTACGACTTCTACATTTATGGGCTAGCGTCCGCACTCATTTTCGGCCCGCTCTTCTTCTCACCCCTGGGGGAAAGCGGTGCGGTCATCGCTTCCTTCGCTACCTACGGCGTGGGTTTTGCTGCCCGGCCGTTCGGCGGCATCGTTTTCGGCTACATCGGTGACCGGTTCGGCCGGAAGATGGTCCTGATCCTGACCATCGGCCTGATGGGCATGGCAAGCTTCGCCATCGGGCTCCTGCCCACCTTCGAACAGGCCGGAATGCTTGGGGCCGTTCTCCTGGTGGCCCTCCGCATCCTCCAGGGCCTGGGCGCAGGTGCCGAGCAGGCGGGTGCCACAACGCTGATTTCGGAGGTGGCCCCCCGCCGCCGTCGTGGATTCTTTGCCTCCCTGCCGTTCGTCGGCATTCAGCTGGGCACGCTCCTGGGGGCAGGAACCTTCGCGCTGATGGCGCTGGCCGACAAGGACGTGCTCCAGGGCTGGCTCTGGCGCGTGCCCTTCCTGGCGAGCGTCATCCTGATCGTCATCGCGGTCTTCATCAGGCTCCGGCTCAAGGAAACCCCTGTGTTCCAGGAGCTTGAGAAGCACAAGGCCGTGGTGAAGAACCCCGTGGGCCAGATCTGGAAGCACTCCAAGAAGAACGTGCTCATCGGCATCGGACTCCGTATGGGTGAAAACGGCAACTCGTCCATCTACTCCGCGCTCCTGGTGTCCTTCATCAGCCTGCCCGCCGGCGTCTTTGCCGGTGACAAGTTCATTGGCCCCACCGGCCTGCTCATTGCCGCAGGGTTCGCCGCGGTCATGGTGGTCACCTTCGGAGCGCTGTCCGACCGCTTCGGGCGTGTTCCGGTCTACCGGTACGGCGCACTCTTCCAGGCCATCATCGCCCTGCCGGCCTTCTACCTGGTCACCCTGGGCAACGTCACCCTCGTCTGGGTGGTCATGGCAGTAGGCATCTCCCTGGGTGTGCAGTCCATGCTCGGCCCGCAGTGCGCCCTGCTCCCGGAACTCTTCGGCGCCCAGCACCGCTTCACGGGCGTGGCCCTGAGCCGTGAACTCTCAGCAGTCCTGGCCGGAGGCTTCGCCCCCATGATCGGTGTAGCCCTCCTGGCTGCCACCGGACACTCCTGGCTGGTTCCGGCGATCTACTCGCTGGTCCTGGCGCTGATCTCCTTTGGCACAACGTTCTTCACGCCGGAGACGAACGGCCGTGACCTGGTCCTTGTGGAGGATGCCAGCTAGGCGCAGCCCATACGCAGTCGATGGCGGCCTTCCCGGTAGCGGGGAGGCCGCCTTTGGGTGCTTCCGGGGCAGCCGCAAAGTAAGCTTCGGCGCGGCAGCAACCGAAGGTCCGGATACGCGAAGAGCCCCTGCTGGATTCCTGAAGCGAGGAGTCCAGCAGGGGCTCTTTTGTGCGGCCGGGGCAGTGCCGGTCAGTAGAAGTGGACCGGGTCCACCAGGTGGGGCAGGTCGCCGCCGTCGAGGAACGTGCGGAGGTTGCTGGCGAAGCGCTCGGCGATGAGGCGGTTCTCTGCTGCGCTGAGCGCCGAGGTGTGCGGTGACACCAGGACTTTCGGGTGATCCCACAGCGGGCTGTCCTGGGGGAGCGGCTCCACAGCGAAGACGTCGAGGCAGGCGTAAGACACCTGGCCGTTGTCGAGGGCCTCCAGGAGCGCGTCTTCGTCCACCACGGTGCCGCGGCCGACGTTTACAAACACCGTTCCGGGCTTCATTGCGGCAAAGACGTCGCGGCTGAACAGCTTCTCCGTGAACGGTGTGCCCGGCAGCGTGTTCACCACGGCGTCGGCAGTGGCAAGGAGCCCGGCGAGTCCATCGTTGTCAGCAACCTGTTCGATTCCCTCGATGGGTTCCACCGTGCGCTTGGTTCCACTGACCTTCATGCCCAGGGCGCGGGCGATCCGGGCGGTCTCCAAGCCGATCTCACCCAGGCCCGTGACCACCAGGGTGGAACCGCTGACCAGCCGGGTGGGGGTCCGGAGCTCAGGCCACATCTTGGCGGCCTGGTCCTGGACCAGCTCGGCGCTGCGCTTGAACCCGTTGAGGATCCCGAATGCGGCGAATTCGGCGAGCGGCAGGGCGTGAACGCCGGCCGACGTAGTCACCTTGAATTTCCGCAGTGTCTCCTGGTCCAGCCCGGAAGCCTTGACGGCGCCGCCGGCCCCGGCAGCCATGGCGTGAACCCACTGGAGCCGCGGGTTCTCGCGGGCAATGCGGGCCAGGCCGGCCGGGCTTTCATTGGGCAGGCCGTACAGAATCTGTGCCCTGTTGAGCATGTCCCAGTACTGCTCCTCCTGCGCGGGCGTCCGCTTGAAGTCCGGATCCCCGGAGTGGTCAGCGGGAAAACGCTCGGGCGGAAGGAGGTCGGGCTCGTAGAGAACGGTTACGGAGGGGTCTACTGCGCGGATGCGGTCCACGAGCTCTGCTTCGAGCGGGACGGCGATCGCGACGGTGGTTTGAGTCGTCATACTGTTCATCATACTGAATAGCGGCTAGGATATTGGACAGATTTCCCTACATTAACCACACAACGATGTGAGTCGAGGCCTTTTGATGGAAGACAAACGAGCGGGCTTTGTGGGCCTTGGACTGATGGGGCTGCCCATGGCGGAGAATCTGCTCCGCGCCGGCTGGGACGTGAGCGCCTGGAACCGTTCCGCCGGGCCCCTGCAGCATCTGGAGGCACAGGGTGGCCGTCCGGCCCGCGATGTCGCCGCCTTGCGGGATCTGCCGGTCATCGCTTTTATGCTGCCGGACCTGTCCTTCATCGAGGAAGCAGCGGAGGAACTGCTGGCCAGCTGGGCCGAAACGCCACCGGCAGCCGGAACTGCGGTGGTGGTCATGAGCTCTGTTTCACCTGCCAAGGTCAAGGACTTCGGCCGCCGGGTGCAGGACGCGAGTGGCGGCCGCGCCGTGGTGGTGGACGCCCCGGTCAGCGGCGGAACCAAGGGGGCAACCGACGGCACCCTGGCCATCATGGCAGGCGGTTCGCCCGACGACTTCCAGCGGCTCGAGCCCTTCTTTGCGGCGATGGGAACCACCGTCCGTCACATGGGCGCATTGGGCTCAGGGTCGCTGGCCAAGGCCTGCAACCAACTCATCGTGGGAACCACGACGGCGGCGCTCGCCGAGGCGGCCGAACTCGCCGAGCGTTCGGGCATGGATCCGGCGGCGCTCTTTGACGTTCTGGCCGGCGGTCTGGCCGGCAGCCGCGTCCTGGACAACGTGGGACCACGGCTGGTCCGGAAGGACTACACCCCCACGGGCCCGGCGAAATTCATGCACAAGGACCTTTCCTTTGTGCTCGAGTCGGCACAGGCGGCCGGTGCTGCTGTGCCCATGGCGACCGCCGGCGTCGAGTTGTACGCCGAACTCAAACGCCAGGGCTTGGGCGAACAGGACCTTGCCGTCGTACGGCAGGCCATTTCACAACTCAGCGACGCAGCAGCGGACAGCGCTATGAAAGGGACAATTTCAGCATGAGTGGACTTTTTGACCTGACGGGGCGGGTTGCCTTGGTGACGGGGTCGAGCCGGGGGATTGGTAACGCGTTGGCGCGGGCTTTGGCTGAGGCCGGGGCGACGGTGGTGTTGAACGGGATTAATGCGGAGCGGTTGAAGGCGGCGGAGGCTGTGTTGGCGGCTGATTTCGCGCCGGGCCGGGTGCATAGTGTCGCGTTTGATGTCACGAGTGATGCGGAGGCCGCGCGGGGTGTTGCCTGGGTGGAGGAGCATGTGGGGCCGTTGCAGATCCTGGTGAACAACGCCGGGATCCAGCACCGGGTGCCGATGCTGGAGCTGGACGTCGCGGACTGGGAACGGGTGATCGCGACGGACCTGACCAGCGCGTTTTTGGTGGGGAGGGAGGCGGCCCGGCACATGATCCCGCGGGGGAGGGGCAAGATCATCAACATCTGCTCGGTGCAGACGGACCTGGCCCGGCCCACCATCGCCCCGTATGTGGCGGCGAAGGGCGGTTTGCGGAACCTGACCCGTGCCATGACGGCGGAGTGGGCGGGGTCGGGGTTGCAGATCAACGGGATCGCCCCGGGCTATATCCATACGGAGATGACGCAGAACCTGGTTGATGATGAGCAGTTCAATGCCTGGATCCTGGGCCGGACCCCGGCGCACCGGTGGGGGACCGTGCAGGATTTGGCCGGCCCGGCGGTGTGGCTGGCCTCGGACGGTTCGGACTTTGTGAACGGGCAGACGATCTTTATTGATGGCGGAATGACGGTGGTGGTCTGATGGGAGTTTCAGCGGCACAGGAATCAGGAGTTAGTGTCCGGCCGGTTGCTGGTCCGGCGGTGGTCGCGTATGCGGCCGGGGATCTGCGGGTCGAGGACGTGCCGTTAGCGGCGCCGGGACCGGACGAGGCCGTTATTGAGGTGGCCTTTGGCGGGATCTGCGGGTCGGACCTGCATTACTGGCTGCACGGGGCGGCGGGTGAGTCGATCCTGAAGGCGCCGATGGTCCTGGGGCATGAGATTTCCGGGACCGTGGTGGTGGCTGCGGCGGACGGGACGGGTCCGGCCGCGGGG
Organism: Pseudarthrobacter sulfonivorans; assembly: GCF_031454915.1. GTDB lineage: Bacteria > Actinomycetota > Actinomycetes > Actinomycetales > Micrococcaceae > Arthrobacter > Arthrobacter sulfonivorans_C. The sequence goes on from NZ_JAVDRS010000012.1 coordinate 13,537, forward strand.
ACCCCGGTGGCGGTCCATCCCGCGACCCCCGGCCCGGGCGCGGGTGATATCCGGTTCCCGGCGGACCGGCCCAACCTGTCCCCGGGCTGCACGTACCTGGGCTCCGCGGCGAGGTTCCCGCATACCGACGGGGCGTTCGCCCGGTATGTGAACCTGCCCGGCCGGATGCTCCGGGCCCTGCCGGCAGCCCTGGACCTGCGCACGGCGGCGCTGATCGAGCCCGCGTCGGTGGCCTGGCACGCGGTGGCCCGGGCCGGGGACGTGGCCGGCAAGTCCGCCCTGGTGATCGGGTCCGGCCCGATCGGAGCACTGGCCATCGCGGTCCTCAAACGTGCCGGCGCGGCCCGGATCACCGCCGTGGACATGCATCCCAAACCGTTGGAGATCGCCGCGGCGGTCGGGGCGGACCAGGTCCTGCAGGCAGAGGACGCGGACGCGATCGCGGCCGTGCAGGCCGAGGTGGTGATCGAATCCTCGGGCAGCCACCACGGCCTGGCCTCGGCCATCCAGGGCGCCGCCCGGGGCGGGACCGTGGTCATGGTGGGGCTGCTGCCCACCGGACCCCAACCGGTCCTGATCTCGCTGGCCATCACCCGGGAACTGGACCTCAAGGGCTCGTTCCGCTTCAACAATGAGATCGATGACGTCATCACAGCCCTCGCCGACCACAGCCTGCACATCGGCCCGGTCGTCACCCACGAATACCCGCTCAGCCAGGGACTCGAGGCATTCGCCACCGCCAAAAACTCCGCCGAATCCGGCAAAGTCCTCCTCGACTTCCGGCCCGAGTAAGCCGCGTGGGGACGGCTGGTCCGGTCAGTTCCGGCGGTTCACTCAGGTCCTGCGGACAGGAATGAACACCCGGGGCTGATCGGTCCAGGTTTCGGACAGCCGGGACGTGGTGCGGCGCATGATCTGTTCGGAGGCGTCCCGGGCAGCCGCTGCGTCGCCAGCAGCAACCGCTTCTGCGAGGTCCACGTGCCACTGCAGCGCACCCTCGTGGGGGTGGTCCGGCATCAGGCCGTGCACCGTTCGCCCAGTGAGCGTCTCGGCCACCTGGCCCATCAGGTTGGCGAACATTTCGTTACCGGATCCGGAAAGCAGCACCGAGTGGAAGGCGATGTCCAGCTCCAGGAACTTCTGCCCATCGCCGGTATGGCCGGCATCGCGCAGGGCATGGGCGATGTCCACAAGTTCACGGCGCAAGTCCGCCGGCGCATTCTTCGCTGCCAGCTCTGCAGCGGCCGGCTCGACGGCGGACCGCAGCTCGATCAGCGACCTCAGCTGGGCTCCGCGGCCTTCGCTGGAGAGCCGCCAGCGGATGACCTGCGGATCGTAGGGGTTCCACCGGCTGGGCGGCAGGACGCGGATGCCCACGCGCTTGATGGTTTCCACCAGGCCCAAGGACTGGAGAACACGCACAGCTTCGCGGACCACAGACCGGGAAACCTTCAGTTCCTCCTCCAGCTGCTCGGCGAGCATAACGTGGCCAGTGGGGAGGTCGCCCGTGATGATTCGGGTGCCAACATTCTCAATGGCACGGTGGTGCAGGCTGGTCGACATGGTGTCAAGCCTAGACGGGGATTGACCCGCCGCGTTCCACAAAGTGGGCATCACTTCCCCTTCGCGCTTCGAATATATATGCTTTATTAGGATCGATCGGTTCGTGAGAGCGTGCTTCGCAACGAACGCGGAGCCATCTGCACATCCATTGCACACAATGAATTGGAGTTTTGATGTCTGCACACATCGGTGTCACCGGCCTTGCGGTGATGGGAGCAAACCTTGCCCGCAACCTGGCCCGCAACGGTTTCACGGTTGCCCTGCACAACAGGTCGGTGGAAAAGACCGACGCACTGCTCGAAAAGCACGGCACGGACGGCGATTTCATCCGCACCGAATCCCTGCAGGAACTGGTTGACTCGCTGGAGAAGCCCCGCCGCGTCCTGATCATGGTCAAGGCCGGCAAGCCGGTGGACTCCGTCATCGAGCAGCTTGAACCGCTGCTGGAAGCGGGCGACATCATCATCGACGCCGGCAACTCGCACTACGAGGACACCCGCCGCCGGGAAGCCGCGCTGGCCAAAAAGGACCTGCACTTCGTGGGCGTCGGCGTTTCCGGTGGCGAAGAAGGCGCGCTCAACGGCCCGTCCATCATGCCGGGCGGCTCCAAAGAGTCCTACAAGGCCCTCGGCCCGCTGCTTGAGAAGATTGCCGCAAAGGTGGACGGCGAGCCCTGCTGTGCCTGGGTTGGCACCGATGGCGCCGGCCACTTCGTCAAGATGGTCCACAACGGCATCGAATACGCCGACATGCAGGTCATTGGCGAAGCCTTCGACCTCCTCCGTTCAGGTGCCGGCATCGAGCCCGCCGAACAGGCCAAGATCTTTACCGAGTGGAACAAGGGCGATCTTTCCTCGTTCCTCATCGAAATCTCCGCCGAGGTCCTGGGCCACGTTGACGCCAAGACGGGAAAGCCGTTCGTTGACGTCGTCGTTGACGCCGCAGGCCAGAAGGGTACGGGCCGCTGGACGGTCATCTCGGCCCTTGAACTCGGCTCCCCGGTCTCCGGCATCGCCGAATCCGTTTTCGCCCGTGGGCTTTCTTCCCAGGCCGAGCAGCGCAAGCTCGGCCAGGAGCTGCTGGCCGGCGGAGAAGCCGCAGTGGAAATCCCCGAAACCTTCGTTGAGGACGTCCGGCAGGCGCTGTACGCCTCCAAACTGGTCTCCTACGCGCAGGGCCTGGACATGCTGACGTCCTCCGCCAAGGAATACGGCTGGGACCTCAAGCTGGATGAGATCGCTTCCCTGTGGCGGGCAGGCTGCATCATCCGCGCCGAGCTGCTCAAGGACATCACCAAGGCCTACGCAGCTGAAGAAAAGCCGGCAAACCTGCTCTTCGCACCGGCCTTCACCCAGGCCATCGCTGATGCACTGCCGGCCTGGCGCCGCGTGGTTGCCACTGCCGTCCAGCTGGGCATCCCGGTACCGGTATTCTCCTCGTCCCTCGCGTACTACGATGGCCTGCGCCGCAAGCGCGTGGCTGCCGCACTGATCCAGGGCCAGCGCGACCTCTTCGGCGCCCACACCTACGGCCGCGTCGACTCCGAAGGTACGTTCCACACCCTTTGGGGCGAGGACAAGTCCGAAATCGAAGCAGTAGACACGCACTAACACCGCTTACTGCATCACCCTGCGGCCGGCACTTCCGAGGATATTCTGGGAGCTGCCGGCCGTTGGCGTTTCACGGCAAGCGCGGTGTCCGTCCAGCCAAGGAGTCCAAAGATGCCAAAGCCAGTCGCCTTCATCACGGGAGCGTCCACCGGAATCGGTTTCGAGGCAGCCAAGAGACTCAGCGGCCACGGTTTCCTGGTGTATGCGGGAGCCCGCCGGGTGGACAGGATGGAGCCGCTGGCGGCCCTCGGTGTCCAGGTACTGGCGCTCGACGTGACGGACGAGGATTCGATGCGCGCCGCCGTCGGACGTGTCCTGGAAGAACGCGGGCGGATTGACGTTCTGGTCAACAACGCCGGCTACGGATCGTACGGGGCGCTGGAAGAAGTGGACGTGGCCGAAGGCCGGCGCCAGTTCGAGGTGAATGTCTTCGGGCTGGCCAGGATGACCCAGCTGGTATTGCCGGCCATGCGGCAGGCAGGCCGCGGACGCATCATCAACGTTTCATCCATCGGCGGAAAATTCTATGAGCCACTTGGTTCCTGGTACCACGCCTCGAAGTTCGCCGTCGAGGGTCTGAGTGACTCACTGCGGCTGGAGCTGAAGCCGCACGGGATCAGCGTCTCGATCATCGAGCCCGCCAGCACTATCTCCGAATGGGGACGCATCGCCGCGCAGGGGCTGCTGGAGACCAGCGGTACCGGGCCATACGCCTCCCAGGCGCAGCTGATGGCCGGGGCGCTGGCCTCCACTGAACAGGCCGGAACCTCAACGCAGCCGGCTGTCATAGCCGATGCGGTGCTGCACGCGGCCACGTCAGCCCGGCCCCGGACCCGTTACCCGGCGGGCAGCGGAGCCCGTGCCATCCTGACCCTGCGGCGCGTCCTGCCCGACAGGCTATTCGACCCGGTGGTCATGTACGTACTGAAGCGGGTGGCCGGCGGAAAAGCCTAGGCGTCAGATCCGGTATTCGATGTCGTACTCGGCCGGGTCAACCGCTGGCTTTGTTTCGCGCTGTGAATCCCGGTGGCGCCATTTAGCGGGCACCCCCGTGACAATCGATTCCGGCGGTGCGTCCTTCACCACAACGGCGTTGGCGCCCACGGCGCTGTCCCGGCCGATGGTGATGGGTCCCAGGATCTTGGCGCCGGCGCCAATAGTCACCCGGTCCTCAATGGTGGGGTGACGCTTGACCTTGGCCAGGGAACGGCCGCCCAATGTCACTCCGTGGTAGATCATCACGTCTTCGCCTATTTCGGCGGTCTCCCCGATGACCACACCCATGCCGTGGTCGATAAAGAAGCGGCGACCGATGGTGGCACCGGGATGGATTTCAATGCCGGTCAGGAAACGGCCAAGCTGGGATACCAGCCGGGCCGGGAAACGCAGCCCCGGCACCTGCCACAGCCGGTGCGTCAGCCGGTGGATCCAGATGGCATGCAGCCCTGAATAGGCGAAAAAGTTCTCAAAAGAACCTCGCGCCGCCGGGTCGTGGGACCGGGCGGCGTCGAGGTCTTCCTTCAGTCTTGCGTAAAAGCCCACAAAGTTCTTTCTACAGGAAACGGGGCGACAACGGCTGGATCAGCCGCGGATGTCGTCATAGAGCACGGTGGAGATGTAACGCTCACCGAAGTCGCACACGACGGCGACGATCAGCTTGCCGGCATTCTCCGGGCGCTTGGCAAGTTCCAGGGCACCCCAGACGATGGCGCCGGAGGAGATGCCGCCGAGGATGCCTTCCTGGACGCCGAGTTCACGGGCAACGCGCACGGAATCCTCGAGGGTGGCATCCAGTACTTCGTCATAGACGTTGGTGTCCAGGATCTCCGGGATGAAGTTCGCGCCAATTCCCTGGATCTTGTGCGGTCCTGGGGCGCCACCATTCAGGATGGCGGAGTCCTTCGGTTCGATGGCAACAATCTGGACGTCAGGATTGCGCTCCTTCAGGACCTGGCCGACGCCGGTGACGGTTCCGCCGGTGCCGATGCCGGCAACGAAGATGTCAACCTTGCCGTCGGTGTCGGACCAGATTTCCTCGGCGGTGGTGGTGCGGTGGATCTCAGGGTTGGCCTCGTTGGCGAACTGCTGGGCCCAGATGGAGTTCTCCGTGTTGGCCACAATCTCCTGGGCCTTTTCAACAGCGCCGCGCATGCCCTCGGAACCGGGGGTCAGCACAATTTCGGCGCCGAACGCACGAAGCATGACGCGACGCTCGGTGGACATGGTTTCGGGCATGGTCAGGATGACTTTGTAACCGCGGGCAGCACCCACCATGGCCAAGGCGATCCCGGTGTTGCCGGAAGTGCCTTCAACGATGGTGCCGCCGGGCTTGAGGGCGCCGGACTTCTCAGCGGCATCAACGATGGCCACGCCGATGCGGTCCTTCACGCTGTTGGCCGGGTTGTAGAACTCAAGCTTGACGGCCACAGTGGCGCCCAGGCCCTCAGTGAGCCGGTTCAGGCGGACCAGCGGGGTGCCGCCGACCAGCTGCGTTACATCGTCATAGATCCGTGCCATGTAGATATGCCTATCTCTCAAGAGTGAATGCTGAGGTCAGCCTAACGATGGCTGAGCGGCCTCGGCTAAGCATTAAGCCATGCAGAGTAATATTTCCGGGCCTTCGCGAGCTTGGGGTTGATGATCACCTGGCAGTACCCCTGCTCAGGGTATTTGGCGTAGAAGTCCTGGTGGAAGGCCTCGGCTACGTGGAACCGTGGCAGCCGGCTGACCTCGGTGACGATCGGATGGGTCCACAATGCCTGGTTCCGTTCGATGGCCTCCTCGAAGAGAATCTTCTCCTCGGTGGTCTCGTAGAACATGGATGAGCGGTACTGGGTGCCGACGTCGTATCCCTGGCGGTTGAGCGTGGTGGGATCGTGCAGCGCGAAGAACATGTCCAGGATGACCTCGGCCGGAATGATGGCCTCATCAAAGGTCACTGCCACCACTTCGGCGTGACCGGTGGTCCCGCTGCAGACCGAATAGTAGTCAGGTTGAGGATCGTGGCCGCCCGTGTAGCCGGAAACAACCGACGTGACGCCCTTGGTTTTTTGGTAGACAGCGTCCAGGCACCAGAAGCAGCCTCCGCCCAGAACAAAAGTTTTCATGATCTCTTCAATGGTTGAGTGCCCCGGATGATTCCCAGACCACCCTACGAGACTGTGGCACATGCCGGCTAAACGGCCTGATGGGGTAAAACTGAGTTTATGGAATCTGCAGACACCGGCGTTACAGATGCTGACAGTGGCGGCACCGGATCCGAGGAGAATGCGCCGGCAGAGGCACCGGCTCCCACCCTGGGGCAGGTCCTGCTGGCCGTAGAGGAACTCTGGCCCGAGTCCCTGGCCGAAAACTGGGACGAAGTGGGCCTCGTGGCCGGCCACCCCTCGGCGCCGGTCACCCGGGTGATGTTCGCCGTTGATCCCACGCTGGCGGTCATCGATGAAGCCGTGGAATGGGGTGCCGAACTGCTGATCACGCACCACCCGCTGCTGCTCAAAGGAGTCACGTCAGTGGCTGCCACCACTGCCAAGGGGCAGGCCATCCACCGTCTCATCGAGTCGGGCACGGCGTTACTGACCGTCCACACCAATGGTGATTCCGCCGTCGGCGGCGTTTCAGACGTCCTGGCCGACGCACTGGGACTGGAGGACGTTGCCCCGCTGACCGTGGCCGCGAACGGCCTGCCCGAAGAAGGCATCGGCCGCGTGGGGGATCTCGCCGACGTCATGAGCCTGGGCGATTTCGCTGCCCGGGTTTTCGGCATCCTGCCGTCCGTGGCCGGGGGAGTCCGGGTATCCGGCGACAAGGACGGGCTGGTGCGGCGCATTGCAGTGTGCGGCGGCGCGGGGGACTCGCTGTTCGACGAGGTGCGGGCCAGCAACGCCGACGTCTATGTCACCGCCGACCTCCGCCACCATCCCGCCTCCGAAGCCCGCGAGGCGGCAGTAAACGGCCGGCCGTACCTCATCGACGTTTCGCACTTCGCCAGCGAGTGGCTCTGGCTGCCGGCTGCGGCGTCGGCACTCGGCAACGTGCTTGCTGACCAGGGCCACGATGTGGAGATCCAGGTGAGCAACACCAACAGCGACCCCTGGGACTTCATTCTGACTCCCGGCTAAGCCTGGTGTATGCGAGGCAGGGGAGCAGGCTAGGCGCTAGAGTCTAGGGAGCGCCGATCGGGTGCCCGGCTCCGGCCGGCAGGATACAAGCGGAGGTAGCAGTTGGCTAAGGCAGCACCGGCGGAACAGTTGAAGTTGCTCGAACTGCAGGGGCTGGACGCCAAGCTCAAGTCCCTGTCGAACCGCCGCCGCACGCTGAGTACCGATCCGCGGATCACGGACCTTGAGGCCGCGCTCGCTGTGGCCAACGGTGAATTGGGCGGCGCCAAGGTGGCCGTCCATGACGCCGAAGCCGAACTCAAGCGGGCTGAGGCCGACGTCGAGCAGGTTGCTTCCCGGATCGAGCGCGACGAAGCCCGGCTCAACAGCGGTACAGGACTGTCCAAGGATCTTGTGGCGCTGCAGAAAGATATTGCCTCGCTGAACAAGCGCCGCTCAGATCTTGAGGACGTGGAGCTCGAAGTGCTGGAACGCCTCGATTCCCTTCGCGCCCGGCAGGCCGCCCAGCAGCAGATCGTTGATGACATCCAGGGTTCCTTCAGCGGCATCCGTGCCGAGCTCGATGAAGCCCTGGCCGAAGTGGATGCTGAAGCCAAGGCTGTCCGCGCCCAACGCGACGAATTCGCTGCAGGACTCGACGCCGGGATGCTGGCCGTCTACGAAAAGACCCTCGCCAAGCGCGGTGTGGGCGCCGCCCGGCTGTTCCACGGCACCTCCGAGGCGTCAGGCATGAAGCTGAGTCCCGGCGACCTCGCCGAGATCAAGGCCGCCGCAAAGGACGACATCGTATTCTGCCCGGACTCCGGTGCCATCCTGGTGCGTTCCGCAGAGTGGAACTAGGCTTTCCTGGGCCCACGCCGTCAGGGTTCCTTGGCCGAGCTTGCGAGGCGAGGGTGGCGGTGGGGACTAGTTGGGCAGGATGATGTTGAGCGCATGCGGTTTCCGCGCTGAACCGTCCACCAGTTCCGCATCCCACTTTTCGCGCGTGGCCTTGAGGAGCTGGGCCGGGGTCTGCGGAGCATTGCCGCGGCGGGACACCAAGTGCCGCGCCAGCTCACCTCGGGTATGTTTCGCGAAGTGGCTCACTACCTTGCGCACGCCGTTGACCTCTGTGAAGACGTTGACCGAGACGGTTTGTGCCGGCGGCGGTGCCCATGCTGCCGCGTACGTGCTGGAGCGGCAGTCCACCAGCAGGTGTCCGGCAACCGCCTCCGCGAGGGCCGCCGAGAGCTGCGGCTTCCAGAAGGAAGCGAGGCGGCCGACGTCGGGCAGTGCCGTTCCCATCGACAGCCGGTACGCGGGCACCCGGTCAGCGAACCGGATGGCGCCCCACAGCGCGGAAACCACGAGCACCGATTCATCGGCTTTGCGGCGCTGCGCCGGCGTCAGTGATTTGTAACCGAGTGCGTCGTAGAGAACGCCCGAATAGATCTGGTGCGCAGGCGCCGCCGGTTCCGCGTGGAGCCGGGTGTTGCGTTCGACGTCGTCCTTCAGTGAGGCGCCGACGCCCAGCAGGGCGAGGGCGTCTTCGTGGGCGCTGACCGTCCCCAGCGCCTCCAGGACTTTGGCCCGGTAGGAGTTGAGTGCCGGAAAGCTCAGCGCGGGCCAGTCGACGGCGGATCCGCGGACTGCGGGGGTCTTGCCTTCAGAGGGGGGAAGCAGAATCAGCACCGTACGATCCTACCGGCGACGGCGGTGCCTCCATCCCCGGTAGACTGGCTTGCGGATGGGTTGACCAGGCGGCCGCGCGTCACGCAAGTGGCTCGAGGAACGTCCGGGCTCCGCAGGGCAGGGTGGTGGGTAACGCCCACTCGGGGTAACCCGCAGGCCAGTGCCACAGAGAACAGACCGCCTGTGTCTTCCGGTAACGGAAGGCCGCAGGTAAGGGTGAAACGGTGGTGTAAGAGACCACCAGCTTCCCGGGTGACCGGGAAGGCTAGGTAAACCCCACCCGGAGCAAGGCCAGACAGGACACGATTGAGGGCTGCCCGCCCGAGTGTCCGGGTAGGCCGCTGGAGGGCGTCGGCAACGGCGTCCGTAGATGGATGGCCGCTACTCCCGCGCTGGTAACGGCACGGGAGCACAGAACCCGGCGTATCGGTCAACCCATCCCACTAATTTCAGCAGGCAGGGCATGTGAGTGACTTCACGTCTGCAGCGGCAATCCAGGCCGCGCCGCCAGCTTAGAATAGAGAGCGAACGTAGAAGTTCCGCCGCCGGGTCTGCGTTCGCAGCCGGTGGCTTTTCTTTGCGCTTCTCCACGGCACCCGGGATGAACAGAATCCCGCCGGTGCCAGAGCCCCTGGACAACGTCAGGTGGCCGACATCCGCATACGAGGACGTATGCGGCTGAACCGAGGAAGGTAGTTCTGTGAGCCAGACGTCAGATTCTTGTCTTGATACGTGGATGGGCCGGGAGGCTCTCGCTGAGGCCATGATTCCGGTGATTGGCCGGCTGTACCGCGAGAACAACGTGGTGACCAGCATCCACGGCCGCAGCCTGATCAACAAGTCCACCATGAACATCCTCAAGGCACATCGCTTCGCGCGCCGGATGAGCAACACCGAGCTCCTGCTCGAAGAGACCGCACCGCTGCTGAACGCTCTCGCAGAGCTGGAGCTCGGCGCCGCAGCCATCGACGTGGCCCGCCTGACCGAGAAGTTCAAGCTCGAAGGCAACGGCGCGTCCCTGGACGAGTTCCTCCGCGCCGAGTTGGCCGAGATCGTGGGCAAGCGCGGCGCTGATGACCGCACCAGCACCGACGTCGTGCTCTACGGCTTTGGCCGGATCGGCCGCCTCCTGGCCCGCCTGCTCATCGAAAAGGCCGGTGGCGGGCACGGCCTGCGCCTGCGCGCCATCGTGGTGCGCCGCGGATCGGACAAGGACCTCACCAAGCGTGCCAGCCTGCTGCGCCGCGACTCGGTCCATGGCTCCTTCGAGGGCACCATCAGGGTCGACGAGGAAGCCAACACCATCACCGCCAACGGCGTGCAGGTCCAGGTCATCTACTCGGACAACCCCGCCACGATCGACTACACCGCCTACGGCATCAAGGATGCCCTCGTCGTGGACAACACGGGACGCTGGCGCGATGCCGAGGGCCTTTCGCAGCACCTGCAGAGCAAGGGCGTGGCCCGCGTGCTGCTCACCGCGCCGGGCAAGGGCGCGCTGAAGAACATCGTGCACGGCATTAACCACGGCAGCATCGAGGACACTGACCAGATCGTCTCGGCAGCGTCCTGCACCACCAACGCCATCACTCCGGTCCTGAAGGCGATCAACGACAAGTTCGGCGTGATCCACGGGCACGTGGAGACGGTCCACTCGTTCACCAACGACCAGAACCTGATCGACAACTTCCACAAGGGCGACCGCCGCGGCCGCTCCGCCGCGCTGAACATGGTGATCACCGAAACCGGAGCGGCCACTGCAGTGGCGAAGGCACTGCCCGAACTTCAGGGCAAGCTTTCCGGCAGCTCCATCCGCGTTCCCACGCCGGACGTTTCGCTGGCCATCCTGAACCTGAGCCTGGAAAAGGGCACCACCAAGGACGAGGTGAACGACTACCTGCGCCAGATGTCGCTGCACTCGGACCTGCGCAAGCAGATTGACTACATCGATTCGCCCGAGGTTGTTTCCACGGACTTCGTCGGATCACGCCGTGCCGGCATCGTGGACGGCCTTGCCACCATCTCCAATGACAAGAACGTCATCCTCTACGTCTGGTACGACAACGAGTTCGGCTACAGCTGCCAGGTAGTCCGCGTTATGGAGGAGATGGCCGGGGTCAACCCGCCGTCGTTCCCGGCCAAGGAACCTGCCGCCGTCCTGGCCGCACTCGCCGTCTAAAGAGCCGCTACTGACGTGCCAGTACCGACATTCCCGGCTGATTCGCTGGAATCAGCCGGGAATGTCGACCACACTGGTGCCATGGATAACGAAACTCTCCACGACACCACCCTTGAACACGCCCTCGACGTCGCCAAGGCCAACCATAAAGAGGCCGTCAGGCTTCTGGAGCAGGCCCGTGCTTCCCTGGCTGCCGGCGACATAGGCGAGGACCGCGTCCGGCAGCTGGAGAGTCTCCTCCAGCTCGCCGAAGAGGATCTCCGCCGGGTGGTCCGGGAACAGTAGATCCCGGCCACTCCTCCTCCCCACTGTGGATAACCGTCCGGGTGTCAGTGGGGTGGCCTAGGCTCTTCTGGTGCATGGCATTTCCGGAAGAGTTGGTAGCCCGTGACCGTCAGTTGGGGCGCCTACCGCCGTGCCCGCCGTCGATCGAGGCAGGCCTGGGCTTTACTGGCGGTCCTCGCGATATCCGTGCTGGCGTCAGCTGTGTGGTTTTTCACGGCCGGCCAGTTCGCGGCAGCTGAACCCGCCGTTGCCGGACCTGCCCACGCGCCCGTGTTTGACGGCAGCTGGATGAAGCCGGTGGTGCCCGTGTACCCCGTACCGCAGGGGAATGCCCGCGCCGCCCTGGAGGGGCTGACCGTCAAGGGCCGTGCATCGAAAGACAATTACCAGCGCGAGGCATTCGGGCAGGCGTGGCTGGATGTTGACCGGAACGGCTGCGACACCCGCAATGACATCCTCCGCCGCGACCTTGCGTCAGTGGGCTTCACGGAGGGCTCGAAATGCCGAGTCGCTTCCGGTGCCATCGTGGAGCCGTATACAGGGAAGGCCGTGGTTTTCCGGCGCGGACCGGAGAGCAGTAAGGAAGTCCAGATCGACCACGTTGTGGCGCTCGGTGACGCATGGCAGAAAGGCGCCCAGAGGCTGACCCCGCTGCAGCGGCAACACCTGGCCAACGATCCCCTGAACCTCATCGCCGCGGACGGTCCCGCCAACCAGCAGAAGGGCGCAGGGGACGCCGCCACCTGGCTGCCGAAGAACAAGAACATCCGCTGCCACTACGTGGCCCGCCAGATATCGGTGAAGGCGTCCTACGGGCTGTGGGTCACGCAGCCTGAGAAGGATGCCATGGCCCGCGTCCTGGACTCATGTCCGGAACAGGCCACCATCGCGGCTAAGTGAACAGGTCCGGCCGGGTGGGGTTGCCTAGTGGCCGAACGGGTCCGGGTCCACGCCAGGCATCCAGGTCAGCCCGGGTACGCCCCAGCCGCTCTTCTTAGCCAGTTTCATGGCCTTCCGCGAGTAACGGTCCAGCAGCCTGTTGACATACAGCTTGCCGTCCAGATGGTCGTATTCGTGTTGGATGACCCGGGCAAACCAGCCCGTAGCCTCGAAGTCCACAGGCTGCCCATGCCCGTCGAAGCCTTGGACGCGGGCCCACTCGGCGCGTTTCAGCGGAAACTGGCCACCCGGGAAGGAGAGGCAGCCTTCTTCCTCTTCATCGGGGTCAGGCAGTGCTCCGGACACCTTGGAGAGCGTCAGGACGGGATTGACCAGAACTCCGACGGGGGGAGCGCCGTCCTCATTGGCGAATTTGTAGACGAAGATTCTTTTGCCGACGCCAACCTGCGGGGCTGCCAGGCCCACACCGTTGGCAGCGTCATTGGTTTCGAACATGTCGGCAATCAGGGTGCGCAGTTCGTCGTCGAACACTTCCACCTCGGCGGCACGGCGGTGGAGCACCGGTTCTCCCCAGATCGTGATCGGCAGAACTGTCATGGCAGGGGACCCTTCGTGCGAGCGGCGTGACGCCGGCATTTGTGCAAAAAAGAAAGGCCGCACCGGATATCCGGTACGGCCTCCAAGCGAACGGCTGCTACTGCCGCCCTGTGAGGGTGAGCTACGGGGGTTGAACCCGCGACCTCCTGGACCACAACCAGGCGCTCTGCCAACTGAGCTAAGCCCACCATGTGCCCTGCAGGTGATCCGGTGACCCGGTCCTCTGGAAAGGCAACTCAAATAGCTTACCTGCTGTTGGGGGATGGTTGTGCCACTTTTGGGGTTTTCGCGGAAAATTCCCCAAAACGTGGCGGAGATTACTCTCCCGGAGTGCCGGGCCCGCCTGTTACCCGCTGGGCAATCCCGCGGGCTGTGACGCTGTCAGGTCCGGGGGCCGGCACAAACACGGCCTCGCGGTAGTAGCGCAGCTCGTCGATGGAATCCTTGATGTCCCCGAGGGCGCGGTGGCCGCCCTTCTTGGCCGGGGACTGGAAGTACGCACGGGCGTACCAGCGCCGGGAGAGTTCCTTAATAGTGCTTACATCGATCACCCTGTAGTGCAGGTGTTCAACGACGGCGGGCATGTCACGCGAGAGGAAGACGCGGTCTGTTCCCACGGAATTGCCGCCCAGCGGGGCCTTGCGGGGATCCGGCACCCACTTTTCGATGTACTCCATCACGGCAGCCTCAGCTTCCGCCATGGTCTTGCCGTGCGGCAATTCCTCCAGCAGCCCGGACCGGGTGTGCATGTCCCGGACGAAGTCGTTCATCTGGGCGAGGGCGGCGTCCTCGGGCTTGATCACCACATCCACACCGTCACCCAGAATGTTCAGCTCCGAGTCTGTCACCAGCGCCGCCACCTCGATCAGGGCGTCGTTTTTGATGTCCAGGCCGGTCATTTCGCAGTCGATCCAGACGATGCGTTCGTTAGATATAGGCACCGGACCAGCCTACCGTTTAGCTCCGGTGCAACGGTCCGATGCTAGGATTTCGGGTACGGCGAGCCTGGCATTTCGGCCGCTGTGTTATGCCTGCGTGGCCCGGGCGGCTACCGCGGCCCGCCGGGCCGAAGCGCTGAAAGCAAAGAGATTGGACGATCCTGAGATGACGGCGCGTGTGCCTGCAGCGGGGGAGATGGCCGCCGCTGTGATCCCGGGGTCCGGTTTGGCCGAAGTGGATAACCCCCGGTCCCCGATCCTGGCCGGGTTTGTCGGCTCAGTCTTTATGGCGATCGGGTCCATCGGCGTCGGCTGGCTGGCGCCCGTCTCCGAACTCCGCAGGGTGCCCATTTTCATCTGGATGCGCACGGAGGCGATCGGGGTTGCCCTGGCCATCGTGTTGCTCGCGATCGGCGGCATGCTCCTTGTCCGTGCCTGGCTGCGGCTGGGCCAGCGGGTCCGGGTGTGGGGTCCTGGGGCGCGCAAGGCGACCCTGCAGGCGGTCGCGGCGTGGGGCCTGCCGATGGTGATCAGTGTCCCGCTGTTCAGCCGTGACGTGTACGCCTATATCGGCCAGGGCCGGCTGATGGTGGAGGGGTTCAACCCCTACGAGAACGGCATCTCGGCGCTGTCCAACTACTTCCAGCTTGGCGCCGACAGGCTGTGGACCGAAGCGCCGGTCCCGTACGGACAACTCTTCCTGTGGATTGAACAGTTTGTGGTCTGGTCCACCAACGTCCACCCCGAAGCCAGCGTGATGCTGTTCAGGCTGGTGGCGCTCGTGGGCGTGGTGCTCTGCATCATTTACGTGCCCAAGCTGGCCGAGCTTCATGGCGTCAACCCGCACCGCGCGCTCTGGCTCACGGCGGCCAACCCCTTGTTCCTGACCAACTTCATCGCCAGTGTCCATAATGACGCCCTGATGATCGGCCTGGCCCTGGCAGGGCTCTATTTCGCCGCCACCAGGCGCATGGTCCTGGGAATCGTCCTGGTGACGCTTTCCATCTCCGTGAAGCCCATCACCGTGGTCTTCCTGCCGTTCATCGGACTGATCTGGGCCGGGAAGAACGCCGGCTGGGGCCGGAAGTTCCTTTTTTGGGCCCTTACCGGCGGGCTGAGCCTGGCCATGCTGTACGCCCTGAGCCTGGTCAATGGATTCGGCTTCGGCTGGATCAACGGACTCTCTGCCCCCGGCAGCATCTTCATCTGGTACGCGCCGGTGGGGCTCGTGGGCCTGGTAGTCGCCTCTGTTACGAACGCGTTCGGGCTCGACGGGTGGACCCTGGCAGGTTGGGTGTTCGACGCCGGGAAGGTACTCGCCGTGGGCATCGTTGCCTTCCTGATTTTCAGGGGTGAGCACGAGCGCCTGATCAGGCGTCTGACGCTGGCATTCGCGGCGGTGGTGGTCCTGGCGCCCATGATCCAGTCCTGGTACGTGGTCTGGCTCATTCCGCTGTTTGCGGTGACTGGCATCCGCAACGACTGGCAGGTCAAGGCACTGTATTTCATTGTGTCGTTCTTTATGATCTACGCGATTTCGGACCAGCTGGAAGTATTTCCCTACCTCCAGACCGAAGATCTGGGGCTCGCCCTGGTGCTGGCCCGGTTCGCGGCGGCCATCACCGGACTGCTCTTTGCCCTGTACCTGATCTTCATGGATCCGCTCACCAAGCGGCTCTTCCGGAAAACGGGCGAGCCGGTTACGGAGCGGCCGGTCATCTGACAGCCCTGAGCAGGGTCAGCCGGGGTTCAGGCGGCGCAGGGCTTCCTTTCGGGACAGCGGACTCAATTGTGCGCCGTGTTCTGCCACGAAGTCGCGCACCCATGCAGGGTTGGTCTTTGCGTACTCGCGGAGCGCCCAGCCGATGGCCTTCCGGATGAAAAACTCCGGATCCGCGAGGTTGGGTTCGATGACTTCACGCAGCAGGTCACTATCGGTGGCGGCCTTCGCCTTCAACTGGGACGTGATGGCGGCGCGCCTGATCCAGAAGTCCTCATCGGTGCTCCAACTCCGCAGCACCGGTGTCATCGTGGCCCGGTGAGCCTGAAGCAACGCGCCAATGCGTTGGCTCACACCATCCACAAAGTCCCACCAGGCCCCCGTGCGGATGATTTCCTCATACACGGGCAGCATCAGGAGTTCCCTGGACGCCAGCCGTAGTCCCGTCAGGTCGATCGCCGCGTACCGTTCTTCCCGCCACTGCGCTTCCCGCCACAATTCCAGGACGGTCGCGCGCAGTTGTTCGGGCGACTCGAACGGATGGGCGGCGGCAGCCGCTACCACCGAACGGCGGACCTCGGGCACCCGGACGCCCAGGGACAGGATGGATGATTTCATGTACGCCTCCGCCCCCGCAGCACGCAGCGGATCAGCCTGCTCCATCAGCGCTGTGCGGATCGCGGCCAGGAGTTCGCGGTTCACCATCCTGCAACTCTAGCCAGCCACGGAACGGCCCGGCTGAACGGGCGCGCCCGCGTCCCTTCGGCCGGTATCTGCACCAGTACTACTGCGCAGCGGAGCTGTCTCCGGCGAGGCGCAGGCGCACCACGGCCCGCCCCGGAACCGCGGTACTGACCACGTTAAAGCCAGCGCCAAGGAACAGGCCCAGTGTGCCGTGGTACAGGTCGGCGGCTCCGGCTTTTGGACGTTGTGCGGGGTCCACGGGGTAGCCTTCCACGACGTCCGCACCATGGACCTGCGCGTGGTCGACGGCGGCGCGAAGCAGGGCGGCTGCCACGCCGCTGCGGCGGTGGCCGGCGGCAACCACAAAACAGGTCACCGCCCAAATCCCGCCAGACGTGCCGGATGTGGCGGCGTCGGCAGCGGTCAATTCGGCCTCCGCCCGGACGGAGGCTTCCGCCGACCGGAGGACCCGGGAGCGAAGAACCCGGGGATAACACTCACGTGGCTCCACCGCACACCAGCCCACAGGGTCGCCGTCACGGTAGGCGAGGATGCCGGGGGCCGGGGGCCCGGCGTCGAACTTGTCCTTCAGCTGTTCCTTCCGGGCTGCCGGACTCAGTGCGGTGTACTCCGGGCCGGTGAGGGCAAAGTAGCGGCACCAGCAGCGGGATGGTTCGCCCGGACCGCCGAACAGCCGCTCGACGTCATGCCACTGTGCGGCGGACGTCGTCAGGTCGGAGGCTGGCCGGGGATTCATGCTCGGTTAGTCCGAGGCGCTGGCCTGCAGCTTGAGGTCAGTGCTGCGCCGCAGCGTGACGTGGCCGGTGACGGGCGATGGTGCGGCGTCATCGTCGGCCGTTCCCGCTGCCCGGCGCGTGGCTTGCCGGCCGATTTCCTCGAGCGGCAGGTGGACAGTGGAGAGGGCCGGACGGAAATCCCGGAGCGTCTCAATATCGTCGAAGCCTGCGATGGTGGCATCCCGGGGAATGCGGAGCCCCTCCGAGCGCAGTGCTGCGGCCGCCCCGATGGCCATGACATCGTTCACGGCAAAAATGCAGATCCGTCTGCTGGTTTGCGATGTGCCGCTGTCCTCGGCAGCATGGGCAGCTTTGATCCGGGCGGCCAAGGCAACGCCGGCCTCGAACCCGCCGGAGCGGTTGAAGCCCGTGCGGATGACTTCCGCGGCTGGCAATCCTGCTGCGGCAAGGCCGCGCTGGAAACCTCGGACGCGGTCGTCCGAGGTGAACAGGCCGGCCGGGCCGCCGATGATGACGAAGTGGTCATCCCGCATGGCGGCCAGTTCTGAGGCAAGGGTGGCGGCGAGCTCCTCATTGGGCACTGTAAGCACGTGGTAGCCCTCGGAAACTGACGCGCCGACGACCGCATGCCCGACGACGGCAACCTGGCCGCCGTTACGGCAGTAGCGGTCCAGTTCCGCGGCCAGTTCGGCGTTGCCGTCTTGGTCCTCAGGGCGGGCGGAGCGGGATCCGGCGATGACAATCGAATCGGCCCGGCGGGCGGCAAAGGCGGCCACCGCTTCCTTTTCGTCGGCAGGGGCGCCGGCAGTAGTCGCCAGCAGAACCATCCGGCCCTGTTCCCGGGCGGCTTCCTGGACGCCGCGGGCAATCGCGGCAAAGTACGGGTCGGCGATGTCGTGGACGATCAGCCCGATCAAGCCCGAACTCGATTTGGCCAGACCCTGGGCCTGCGCGTTGGGGATGTACCCCAGGGAGTCGGCGGCCTTGCGGACCCGCTCGGCAATGTCCTGCCCGGGCTTCCGGGCGGAGCCATTGAGTACGCGTGAAGCGGTGGCCGGCGACACGCCGGCGAGGCGGGCGACCTCGGTGAGGGTACTGGCTACCACGGCGTCTCCTGTTTGGGCGAAATCCAGCGTGAATGGCGCTCGTTCCAGTATGGCAGTTTGCGGATGTTTGGGAAAGCGCTTGCCAAGCGCGGACCGGCTGGTGCATCATGAATGCAGTGGGAATGCGCTTTCCCAGTTCAGCTTGAGTAACCAACGCTCACTCACCGTGGAGGACACATGGGCTTCGAAACAAGGACAATCCGTATCGCCATGAACGGCATCACCGGCCGGATGGGTTACCGCCAGCACCTGCTGCGTTCCATCCTGCCCATCCGTGATGGCGGTGGCTTCACGCTGGAGGACGGCACCAAAGTCCAGGTCGAACCGATCCTCGTGGGCCGCAATGAAGCCAAGATCCGCGAACTCGCAGAACTGCACAAAGTCTCCGAATGGACCACTGACCTTGACTCCGTGATCAGTGACCCCACCGTTGACATCATTTTCGATGCCTCCATGACCAGCCTCCGGGCCGCCACGCTCCGTAAAGCCATGCGGGCAGGCAAACACATCTTCACCGAGAAGCCCACGGCTGAGACCCTCGAAGAGGCCATCGAGCTCGCCCGCATTGGAAAGGAAGCCGGCGTCACGGCCGGCGTGGTGCACGACAAGCTGTACCTGCCCGGCCTGGTCAAACTGCGCCGCCTGGTGGACGAAGGCTTCTTCGGACGCATCCTGTCCATCCGCGGAGAATTTGGTTACTGGGTCTTCGAGGGCGACGTGCAGGCAGCGCAGCGCCCGTCCTGGAACTACCGCAAGGAAGACGGCGGCGGAATGACCACTGACATGTTCTGCCACTGGAACTATGTCCTCGAAGGCATCATCGGCAAGGTCAAGAGCGTCAGCGCCAAGACGGCCACGCACATCCCGGCCCGCTGGGACGAGGCAGGCAAGGAATACAAGGCCACCGCCGACGACGCCTCCTACGGCATCTTCGAACTCGAGACCCCGGCCGGCGAGCCTGTTGTTGGCCAGATCAACTCCTCCTGGGCCGTCCGCGTCTACCGCGACGAACTCGTGGAATTCCAGATCGACGGCACCCACGGTTCCGCCGTGGCCGGCCTGAACAAGTGTGTTGCCCAGCAGCGCGCCCACACCCCAAAGCCGGTCTGGAACCCGGACCTGCCCGTCACGGAATCCTTCCGCAGCCAGTGGCAGGAAGTCCCCGCCAACGCCGAGCTGGACAACGGCTTCAAGCTCCAGTGGGAAGAATTCCTCCGCGACGTTGTCGCCGGCCGCGAACACCGCTTCGGCCTGCTCTCCGCTGCCCGCGGCGTCCAGCTCGCCGAGCTTGGCCTGCAGTCCAACGACGAACGCCGCACCATCGACATCCCGGAGATCACGCTCTAATGACTTCCCTCATCCTTCCCACCCACGACGGCGGCACCCGCGAGTACCGCCTCCAGGGCGGGGTGTCGTGGGCCCGCCCCACCGCCCCGCTCACGTCACGGCGCGCCTATGCCGCCGCGCACGTCATTCCCGAGGTCCTGGCGGACAACACACCGGGTGCCCCGGCCAGCCTCGACTGGGACGCCACCATGGCGTACCGGCACGAGCTCTGGTCCTATGGCCTGGGGGTTGCGGACGCCATGGACACGGCACAGCGCGGCATGGGGCTGGACTGGGCCGCAACCCAGCAGCTCATCAAGCGCACCGGTGTGGAGGCCGCTTCGGTGGTCTCCGCCGGCAGCGCCGCCACCGCCGGCAAGACTGTCCGCGACCTCGTCTCCTGTGGCGCCGGTACGGACCAGCTGGAACTCGACTCGCTGCCAGCAGGCGAAGCCGGACGTGCTGCCGTTTTGGACGCCTACCGCGAGCAGATCGCCGTCGTCAGCGAAGCCGGACCCAAAGTCATCCTGATGGCCTCCCGGGCACTGGCACGGGTGGCTACGAGTCCGGAGGATTACCTGAGGGTCTACTCCACGCTCCTCCAGGAGGTGGACCAGCCCGTAATCCTGCACTGGCTGGGGACCATGTTCGATCCCGCGCTGGCCGGCTACTGGGGTTCGGACGACGTTGCCGAGGCCACGGAGACGTTCCTGTCCCTGATCCGGGACAACGCGGACAAAGTGGACGGCGTCAAGGTTTCCCTGCTGGACGCTTCGCATGAAGTTGCGCTGCGGGCTGCGCTGCCGGAAGGCGTCCGCCTCTACACGGGCGACGACTTCAATTACCCGGAACTGATCGACGGCGACGGTACGCATCATTCGGACGCGCTGCTGGGCATCTTCGCCGCAATCTATCCTGCGGCGTCCGTGGCCTTGCAGCACTACGATGCCGGGGACGCTGCCAAGGCACGGGCCATCCTTGATTCCACCCGGGAACTGGGCAAGCACATCTTCAGCGCACCCACGTTTTACTACAAAACAGGGATCGCCTTTATGTCCTGGCTCAACGGCAAGCAGCCCGGCTTCCAGATGGTGGGCGGCCTGCATTCCGGCCGGTCGGTGTGCCACTTGTCCAAGACGTTCGAACTCGCGGACCAGGCAGGGCTCCTGAAAGACCCCGCCCTGGCTGCGTTCCGGATGTCCGACTACCTGCGAATCAACGGAGTGGGAGTATGACCTTACATTCAGGCCCGTCGCCTTTTGAGCGCCTGTCGATGAACAGCGCCACCACCAAGAATTGGAGTCTGGCCGAAGTGGTGGACGGCTGCGTCCGCGCCGGAATCCCGGCCATCGGCCCGTGGCGGGACCGCGTTGAAGAAGCCGGGCTGGACAAGGCCGCCAAGCTGATCAAGGACGCCGGCCTACGGGTCTCCTCGCTCTGCCGCGGCGGGTTCCTGACAGCCGCCGACGCCGAGGGGCAGGCCGCCGCCCTGGCCGACAACCGCGCCGCGATCCTCGAAGCCGTGGCGCTTGACACCCGGGAGCTCTTCCTCGTGGTGGGCGGACTCGCACCGGGGGAGAAGAACGTAGTGGCGGCACGCCAGCGGGTGGCAGACCGCCTTGCCGATCTGGTCCCGTTCGCCGCAGAGAACGGGATCCGGCTGGTGCTCGAACCGCTGCACCCCATGTACGCCGCCGACCGCGCACTGATCTCCACCCTGGGCCAGGCCCTGGACCTCGCTGCGCCGTTCGATGCGCGCATTGTCGGCGTCGCTGTTGATACTTTCCACGTCTGGTGGGACCCGGACCTGAAGGCGCAGATCGAGCGGGCCGGCCGGGAGGGGCGTCTCGCCTCCTACCAGGTCTGCGACTTCAACATGCCCATTGCAGCTGATCCGTTGCTGTCCCGGGGCTACATGGGCGACGGCGTCATTGACTTCGCCACCATCACCACCTGGGTCAGGGACGCCGGATACACGGGCGACATCGAGGTCGAAATCTTCAACCAGGAGATCTGGAACGCCGACGGCAACACCGTCCTGGAAACTGTCAAGGCCCGCTACGCGGAACTCGTGTTGCCGTACGCCTGACCGGATTCAGTCCGCGGTCACTGACAGACAGGAGCACTCCGGTTCAATGACGGGTGTTCTTTGCTGCCCCATTTGCCAGTCAGCGGACGTCACCGTACTCGGATATGTGATGCCGTCATGCGGCCTGGAAAGGTACAACGCCGACGTATCTGAGTACACGTGTGGGAACCCGAGCAGTCGGGGTCCGATAAAGCGAGTACCAACCACTCGTGTGTTCGGCGGCGGGAGGCTGTCTACTAATAAGCGCCGGCGGCCTCAGAGCAACCAATGAGACCGGAAACTCTGTCCCCCAACGTCGCCGGCGCACAACGCTATTGTTAGCCCCAAGCAGTGCCCGCCCACCGAAGTGGACGGGCACTGCTTCGGCTTTGCGGAATCCCGGCTCCTGGAATTGATTCCGGCGGGGAAACGGTGGCCCGGATTTCAAGGGTAAGACAACAGCGGCTTTGACCTGCGCTTCTGCAGGTCAAAGCCGCTGTTTTTGGTGCCCCAGGAGGGAATCGAACCCCCGACCGGCGGATTAGAAGGCCGCTGCTCTATCCCCTGAGCTACTGGGGCACGTGGCGCCACGACCAAGAAATCCGGCGCATAAAAAAGTTTACATTGCCCCGGGTGCCGCCGCGTCACTGCCGCACCACAGGGGGCACTTGTCCTCAACATGGCGGTTGGGGGCAGGGTTGTGCACATAGGCAAAATTGTCCCTCGCGGTCCGTTGGCGGCCGCGGGAAGCTGGTTCTGCCGCCTAAGGCACCACCTTTCGAGACAGGACATGACGATGAGTGATTACATGACGTTCCGGGGCTTTGTTGCCACTGATATCAAGACCTCCACCACAACCACCGGCGTGGGGACCGCATCATTTCGCCTCGGGTCAACGGCCAGGCGCTTCGACCGCACTACGAATTCGTGGGTAGACATGCACACCAACTGGTTCACGGTCCAGGGGTACCGCCAGTTGGCCGGGAACATGGGCTGCAGCATCAAGAAGGGCCAGCGAGTCATCGTGGTGGGCCGGCTCAAACTGCGCACGTGGGAGAAGGAGGGCCGCATCCACTTCGCGCACGAAATTGATGCAGAGTCCGTGGGGCACGATCTTATGTGGGGTTCGGCCAATTACATCCGCACGGTCAACAACGGACCGCAACTTGTGGCTGACGGCGGCCCGTCCGATCCTGACAGGGATGGCGGGGAGGCAGGCGAGGAGCAGGAACCCGATGACGATCTGGCGGCGTCGGAAATTTTCCACGAGGATGCGGACGGCAACTACATCCCGGTGGACATCGAAACAGGCGAGCTCGCCGACTCTGCCGTCTGAACGTGCAGATGGCAATCACCGACCGGGAAAGCCGCGGGCGGGGTGCCGGCGGTCTGCCGGTACCCCGGCGGTTCCATTGCGGCCTTGGCGCCGTGGCAGAATGGCGGCATGAAGCGCGCGACCGAAGACTGGCAGGCAACGCCCATCACCAGCCGGCCGGCGCTTCCCCGGCGGCGTGTCACAGTCCGGGGCAGGGCTTCGGCATCCATTGCAGTTGGTCTCCTGGCAACCCTTTTATTGTCGGCCTGCAATACAGGGTCACCGGCCGTGACGGGCCCGGACGCCAGCGGGCCTGGCACGGCTGGGGCCACTGAGCCAACTGCCGGACCAGGCACTGCCGGGCCAAGCGCTGCCGGGCCATCCGGCAGCACCCCGGCAGAGGACCCTGCCACCGTAACGATGAAGCAGACGGTGACGGATGCGCTGAACCGGCTCGCGGCGAAGACGCCCAAGCCGGCTACGGCCCAGGTAACCGAGGCTCTCACCGGCGCCGGTGTTGCCCCGGCAGTCCTTGAAGTATCGGCGAGCCGCACGCCTACCGGGCTGAAGGCTGATGCCATTGAGTCCGCAGTGCTGCAGGGCACGGATTGCGTCCTCGGCCATATCCGTGACGGCAGCGTCACGGTCACGGTCCTGCCGGTCCTGGCCAGCGGCAAGTGCTTCGTGGGTGCAGGAGTCTGAGGCACCGAATGTGAGTTAAGCCCGCCAACCCACTAGATTTGGAACCATGGCGGAATTTATCTACACAATGACCAAGGCCCGTAAGGCTGTTGGCGAAAAACTCATTCTTGACGACGTAAGCATGTCCTTCTTTCCGGGCGCCAAAATTGGTGTTGTTGGCCCGAACGGTGCCGGTAAGTCCACCATTCTAAAGATCATGGCCGGCCTGGACACCCCGTCCAACGGTGAGGCCCGGCTCAGCCCCGGCTACACGGTGGGCATCCTGTTGCAGGAACCGCCGCTGAACGAGGAAAAGACCGTCCTGGGCAACGTCCAGGAGGGTGTTGGCGAGATCTACGGCAAGATCCAGCGCTTCAACGAGATCTCCGAGGAAATGGCCAGCCCCGACGCTGACTATGACGTCCTGCTCGAAGAAATGGGGCAGCTGCAGGAAGCCATTGATAACGCGGACGCCTGGGACCTCGACTCCCAGCTTGAGCAGGCCATGGATGCACTCCGCTGCCCGCCCGCAGACGCTGACGTGACCCTTCTCTCCGGCGGTGAGCGCCGTCGGGTGGCGCTCTGCAAGCTCCTGCTTCAGAAGCCGGACCTCCTGCTCCTGGACGAGCCCACCAACCACCTCGACGCAGAGAGCGTTCTGTGGCTGGAACAGCACCTCTCCAACTACGCCGGGGCAGTCCTTGCCGTCACCCACGACCGGTACTTCCTTGACCACGTCGCGGAATGGATCGCCGAGGTTGACCGCGGCCACCTCTACCCCTACGAAGGCAACTACTCCACGTACCTGGAGAAGAAGCGCGCCCGTCTGGAAGTCCAGGGCAAGAAGGACGCCAAGCAGGCCAAGCGCCTCACCGAGGAACTCGAATGGGTTCGTTCCAACGCCAAGGGCCGGCAGACCAAGTCCAAGGCCCGACTGGCCCGCTACGAGGAGATGGCTGCCGAGGCAGACCGCACCCGCAAGCTCGACTTCGAAGAGATCCAGATTCCGCCGGGCCCGCGCCTGGGTGGCTTGGTCCTGGAGGCCAAGAACCTGCAGAAGGGCTTCGACGACCGCACCCTGATCGATGGCCTTTCCTTCACGCTGCCGCGCAACGGCATCGTTGGCGTCATTGGCCCCAACGGTGTAGGCAAGTCCACTCTGTTCAAGACCATCGTTGGGCTGGAACCGCTTGACGGCGGCGAGCTGAAGGTTGGCGATTCGGTCAAGATCTCCTACGCGGACCAGAGCCGCGGCGGCATCGACCCCAACAAGACGTTGTGGGAAGTTGTTTCCGACGGCCTGGACTACATCCAGGTTGGCCAAGTGGAAATGCCGTCCCGCGCCTACGTTGCCGCTTTCGGCTTCAAGGGACCGGACCAGCAGAAGAAGGCCGGCGTTCTCTCCGGCGGCGAGCGTAACCGCTTGAACCTGGCGCTGACGCTCAAGCAGGGCGGAAACCTGCTGCTCCTTGACGAACCTACTAACGACCTCGACGTCGAAACGCTCAGCAGCCTTGAGAACGCCCTGCTGGAGTTCCCGGGCTGTGCCGTCGTGGTATCGCACGACCGCTGGTTCCTGGACCGGGTGGCCACGCACATCCTGGCCTACGAAGGCGACGAGGAGAACCCCTCCAAGTGGTACTGGTTCGAGGGCAACTTCGAATCCTACGAGGAGAACAAGATCGAGCGGCTCGGCCCCGATGCGGCCAAGCCGCACCGTGTCACGCACCGCCGCCTCACCCGCGACTGATCCTGGCGTGAGAATGGCCGGTACCCCTCACGGGGTGCCGGCCATTTTGCTGCCTGCGACAAACGCGCAGAGTTAGTCCCGCACGGCCTTGCGGATCTGGTGCTGCAGCAGTTTGGACTGGACCGCCCCCACTACTTTGTTCTTCAGGTCCGTAGGAACACGGACCATCCCTTCCTGGGCCACGGAGGCGACGTGCTGCCCGGCCTGGTTGAAGATCTTGCCCGTGGCCAGGCCGCGGGCTCCCTGGGCGCTGGGGGATTCCTGGACGTAGAGCAGCCACTCATCCACGCGGGCGGGCCGGTGCCACCACATGGCATGGTCCAGACTGGCGACGCTCATGCCGGGGGTGATCCAGCTCAGCCCGTGCCGGCGCAGGATGGACTCCAGCAGTGTGTAGTCGCTCGCGTAGGCCAGCGCGGCCCGGTGCAGGTTCGGATCATCCGGCATGGGTCCGAAGGTCTTCATCCAGACCGCGTTGCGGGCTTCCTGCTTGCCCTTGGCGGAGACATAGATGGGTGTGTCCACGTGCCTGATGTCGAAGGGCCGTTCATAGGCCCAGTGCTGGGCGATGGGGTGGTCGAATTTGCCCAGCAGCTCGGCGGTGCTGGGCAGGGACTCGGGATGGGGAATTCCGGCAGGCATCTCCGATTCGTGGTCGAGGCCTTCATCCAGGTCCTGGAACGACGCGATCATCGACAGGATGGGCACGCCTTCCTGGTACGCGTGGACGCGCCGCGCCGAAAAGGACCGGCCGTCCCGCAGCCGCTGGACCCCGAACGTGATGGGCTTGTTGGCATCGCCGGGCCGCAGGAAGTAACCATGCATGGAGTGGACGAAGCGTTCCGGGTCCACGGTCCGCATGGAAGCAACCAGTGACTGCGCCAGCACCTGGCCGCCGAACACCCGTTCGCGGGGCTGTGGCTGCGACGGGCCGAGGAAGATGTCTTCATCGGTCCTGGCGCCTTCCAGCTCGCCGAGGTCAAGGAGCTGGATGAGCGTTGCGGTGGGATCGCCGCTGGGTGGCGCCAGCAGTCCGGTTTCGGCTTCAGTCATGGTTCGACTCTAGACGCAGCCCCGGCACCGCTCAACCAAGGCGCAGCCGGTAGTCTTCTTAGTGTGTCTGATCTACTCACCCAGTCCTTCCGCTTCGCCGATCCGCGTGATCTTGCCGATCTGCGCACTTTCGCTACGCGCGCCAAGACCATCGACGACGGCGCCATCCGGCTCCAGGCTTCGGGTTCCGTTTTAGCGGCGTACGTGTGTGTCCTGCGGCCCCGGCTGCTGGGCGAATCCACGCCCACGATCCTCGGCCTGCGGACCATCGGGCTGGCGGAACCTTCCACGATTGACGCCACGGTCGCGTTGTCCGCGGTCCTTGACCGCCTGGCCAGGGCGGGGGAGGAGGACGTCGAGCTGCCGGTTCCGCCGACCAGCGTCACCGAATCCTGGACCGGCGTCGGCGCACCGCGGAGCGGCTGGGAACTGGTGGGCGCACTGCCGGACACCGATCTCCGCCGGGCAGCCGAGACCGGCATCACCGAAGTGGCAGGCATCGTTCCCGCCCAGCCGGGGGCGCTCATCGTCAACAATGCGCGCGCTGCCGTGTGGGGCCGTGCCCTGGATGGCTCCGGGCTTCCGGCCGGAGCGGCTTTCGCGGCCCTCACGCTCGGATTCCTGGCAGACGGAGAGCAGATGCTCTACCGGGCGGGCCGGTGGTACCGCCTCAGCGGTCCCCGCGGTCACGTCCTGGTTCGGACGGGCAGCGGTTTCTAGGCTTCAGACGGACTGTTCACCATGGACAGCGCGGCGCGCTCCATGTAGTCCCAAAGGGTTCCCTCGTACAGGGGCGGCAACTCCAGTGAGTCCACGGCTGTCCGCATGTGGAACAGCCAACGGTCCTTGGCCTCCGGGGAGACCCGGAACGGCATGTGGCGCATGCGCAGCCGCGGGTGCCCGCGTTCTTCGCCGTACGTGGTGGGCCCGCCCCAGTACTGCTCCAGGAACATCAGGAAGCGGCGCTTGGCGGGGGCGAGGTCCTCTTCCGGGTACATCGGGCGCAGCAGCGGATCCGTCGCCACGCCGTCGTAGAACACATCGATCAGTTTGACGAACGTCTGGTGCCCGCCCACGGCGTCGTAGAAATTATCCGTGTAGCCGGGCTGGCTGAAGGGATCGTTCTGCATCAGCTGGCGTGGCTGCTGCGGTTCGGCGGGTATGGTCATGGCTCTATTCTCCCGCCTTCTGGGGCGTCTTCCTGGCCTCGGTGGCCGGCTCGTGCAAGGCAACCTCGGGCCCGGCCGCCGGCTCATCCGGAACGGGAACATAAGTCCCCTGCGACCGGTTGCCCACGCGCAGGATCTCACCGTTGCGGAGGTACCAGATGGCGCCGTCCTCGGAGCGGACCCGGGTGATACGCAGTCCCATGGACTCCACCACACCCACGACCTCGCTGGTTTCGATGACATCGCCGATCCCGTACTGGTCCTCGATGGTGATGAAGATGCCGGCGAGGAAGTCTCGGATCAGCTGCTGGGCACCGAAGCCAATGGCCACACCCAGGATTCCCACGCTGGTCAGCAGGGGGGCGATATTGATGTCCAGGTTCTGCAGGACATACATGGTGGTGATCACGGCCACCAGGACACCCACGATGCTGTTGAGCAACGAACCGATAGTTTCCGCCCGCTGCACCCGGCGCTCATGGTCCAGTGCCCGGATGGCGGGGGCAACCCATTTGAAGTGTGCTTTCTTAAAGAAATTGCTGCCTGACGCCACGCGCTTGCTGATCCGGGAAATCAGGAACGTCGCGACGAGCCAGATCGTGACACCGACACCGAGACTGATCGCGATGCCTGCGACGCTGACGCCGTCGGGATCGGCGGTAAGGGACGGGGCAATCGACATCATGCTGAACATAAAGGGTGAAACTCCTTGGGGTCTCCGGCGGCGGCCGGGGATAACGAAGGCCTGCACCGGGTTCGCCCGGCGCTTAAGGCTCTGTTCTCCCTTAACCCTAGCGCCGTACCGTGGACCCATGCGCATCCTGATCCTCGGCGGAACCGCCTTTCTCTCCTCAGAAATTGCCCGGCAAGCTGTGGCGGCAGGACATCCGGTCACGTGCCTGGCCCGCGGTTCCGCGGCGGAACCGCCGGCCGGCGTGCGGTGGGTGAGAGCCGACCGTTCACTTGGGACGGACAGCTACGCGGAAGTGGCAGGCGACTGGGACGCCGTCATCGAGGTGGCCCGTGATCCAGTGCCTGCCACCGAAGCGCTGGCAGCACTGGCGGATCGCGCCGGCCACTGGACGTTTGTGTCCAGCTGCTCCGTGTACGCAGACCATTCCACGCCGGACGCCCCCGAAGACGCACAACTCCTGGAGCCACTGCCGCGCGGAACCGAATCCACCCCCGAAAACTATGGGGAGTCCAAAGCAGCCATCGAGCAGGAAACCCTGAGGGCAGCCGGCGGCAAAGCCCATCTCTGCCGCGCGGGCCTGATTGGCGGTCCCGGCGACGGAACGGACCGCTACGGCTACTGGCCGGCCAGGTTCGCCCGGGACAACGGGCCCGCCGTCGTCCCTGACATTGCCAGCCATACGACGCAGGTGATGGACGTGCGGGATCTGGCCGCCTGGGTCCTGAGCGCGGCGGAGCACGGGGTGACCGGCGCGCTGAACGCGGTGGGGGACCAGGTGCCCTTTGGTGACTATGTTGAGGAATCGCGGACGGCCGCCGGTTACACGGGCGAGGTGCTTCGCGCTTCGGAGGACTGGCTCGCGCAGCATGGCATCGACTACTGGTCCGGGCCTGATTCCCTCCCGCTGTGGCTGCCGCCCGGCTACGAAGGGTTCTGCACCCGGAGTAACCAGGCGGCGCGGTCCTTCGGCCTGGCTATCCGGCCCTGGCAGGAGACCTTGGCGGACGCGCTGGCGGACGAACGCAGCCGAGGCCTGGAGCGCCACCGCAAGGCAGGGCTGGCACCGGCAACGGAAGCCCGGCTCGCTGAGGCGCTCCTTAGCGGACTCTGACCCCCACCCCGGGGGTCAGGCAGCCACGGTCACCGGGGAATGATGCACGGGGAAATTGACGCTCCGGGCAATGAAGCAGACGGCGTTGGCCTCCCGGTGAAGCTGGCCGGCCAGCTCCACGTGGGCCGGATCCGTCACTGTGACCCGAGGTTTCAGCGTGACCGACTCGAACTGCCCGCTGCCGTCCCGGTTCAGGCGCATCAGGCCCGTGGCGTTGTCCTGGTAGTCAGTGACCACCACCCCGTGCCGCACCGCC
The DNA here is from genome assembly GCF_031454915.1 of Pseudarthrobacter sulfonivorans. Lineage (GTDB taxonomy): Bacteria > Actinomycetota > Actinomycetes > Actinomycetales > Micrococcaceae > Arthrobacter > Arthrobacter sulfonivorans_C. The sequence goes on from NZ_JAVDRS010000012.1 coordinate 43,092, forward strand.
ACGTGCAGGAAGGACAGCATATGGCACTGGGCGAGCGCGGCCAGGAGCAGCTGCTCCGGGTTGTAGCGTTCACGGTCCCCGTGGAACGTCGGATCGGCTGACCCCTTGAGGACAGGCAGACCGGGGATCATGATGTCGTGGTCCCGCGAATAGCCACGGTAAGACGAGGTTCCGTCGCCCAGGTTGCCGGTCCATTGCACCGTCAACGAATAATGGTGCTCGCCCAGGGTCATGCCGCAGGCCTACGCATCGCCCGGAAGCACGTCCGCCGCACGTGCCGCCAGCGCCCGCGCCACGCCGTCGCGGTTCTCCAGCATCATGCGCCGCAGGGCCGCACTGTCCGCCGGGAGTCCGGCCAGGAAACGGTCCGTCCGGTCCACGGTTTCCTGCGTTGTCAGCAGCGCCGGGTAGAGTCCGACGACGATCTGCTGGGCGAGTGCGTGGGTGCGGTTCGCGACGATCCCGGGAACGGCCTCGAAGTACTTTTCCGAGTAGGGCTCCAGCAACGTCCGGTCCAGTACCCGCATAAAGCCGGTGACCGCTGAACCCTGCAGCGCATTGGAAAGATCTCCTGTGACCACAACCGATTCCCAGGCTGCGGCCTTGGCCTCGGGGGTGGGGATCGCGGCCTGGGCCAGGGCGGCAGCGTTTTGCCCGCTGGCTGTGTTGTCCCGCTCCAGTTCGGCGTTGATCTGTTCCTGGCCCTGCCTGCCGCCGGCAACGAGTGACGTGAGCAGTTCCCAGCGCAGGTCCTGGTCCACGGCCAGCCCGTCCAGCGCCACGGAGCCGTCCAAAAGGCCGGCCACAGTGTCCAGCTGGCCGCCGCTGGAAGCCAGCAGGGCAAACGACTTCACAAACTGCAGCTGGGCGTCAGACCCGCCGGCTGCTGCGCCGGAGAGGTCCCACAGCGTGTCTGCGGCAGCAACAGTGGTGGCTTCGCGGTGCTCTTCGGCGACGTAAAAGCTCAAGGTGGTGGCCAGCTGGCGCAACTGGACCAGAATCACGGAGGAATCCGATTCGGCAGCTATGTTGGCCAGGATCAGCTCCACATAAAGGCGCGCGGGGGTGTCGCCGTCACGCGCCGCGTCCCAGGCGGAGTTCCAGACCAGGGTGCGGGGCAGGCTCTCGCTGAAATCCTTCAGGTGTGCCGTGGCCGTGGCGAGGGACTTTCCGTCCAGCCTGACCTTGGCGTAGGCGAGGTCGTCGTCGTTGACCAGGATCAGGTCCGGCCGTGCCAGACCCGCCAGGGCAGGCACCTCGGTGCGCTCGCCGTCGACGTCGAGTTCCTCACGGTGCACGCGTTCGAGCTTGCCGGCGCTGTTGAGGTTGTAGAACCCGACCGCCAGGCGGTGCGGACGGATGGTGGGCCATTCCGCCACTGCGGACTGGACGATGCTGAACGCGGTCAGGTTCCCGTCGGCGTCCACCTCGAGTTCCGGCTTGAGCGTGTTGACGCCGGCGGTCTCCAGCCAGAGCCGGCCCCACCGGTCAAGATCGCGGCCGCTGGCCTTTTCCAGCTCCACCATGAGGTCGCTGAGCTCGGTGTTCTGCCAGGCGTACTTGGCGAAGTATTCGCGGACGCCGGCCATGAACTGTTCCGGCCCCACCCAGGCCACCAGCTGGCGCAGCACTGAGGCGCCCTTGGCGTAGGTAATCCCGTCGAAGTTGACCTCCACGTCCTGGAGATCGTTGATTTCGGCGAAGATCGGGTGGGTGGTGGGCAGCTGGTCCTGGCGGTAGGCCCAGGACTTCTCCACGGAGGCGAAGGTGGTCCACGCGCTGGTGAAGGCAGTGTTCTCCACCGCGGCGAGGTGGGACATGTATTCGGCGAAGGACTCATTGAGCCAGAGGTCGTTCCACCAGCGCATGGTCACCAGGTCACCGAACCACATGTGGGCCAGTTCGTGCAGCACCGTGATGGCCCGGCGTTCGACCTGTGCCCCGGTGACTTTGCTGCGGAAAACGTAGCCTTCCAGGATGGTGACGGCCCCGGCGTTCTCCATGGCGCCGGCATTGAACTCGGGCACAAAGAGCTGATCGTACTTTTCAAACGGGTAGGCGACGCCGAACTGCGCCTCGAAGAATTCGAAGCCCTGCCGGGTCAGGTCGAAGATGTTGTCTGCGTCCAGGTACTGCATGAGTGATTTCCGGGCGAAGACGCCCAGGGGGATCACGCGGCCGTCGGAGCTGGCCACTTCGCTGCGAACGGACTGGTACGGTCCCGCGATGAGTGCCGTCACGTACGAGGACAGCCGCGGGGTGGGGGAGAACGTCCAGACGGAACGGGCGCCGCCACCGTCCCCGGGCGTAGTCTCTACCGGCACGGGGGTGGGGGAATTGGAGATGACATCCCAGTGTGAGGGCGCCGTGACGGTGAACGCGAAGGTGCCCTTGAGGTCCGGCTGTTCAAAGACCGCGAACATCCGCCGTGAATCGGGCACCTCGAACTGGGTGTACAGATAGACCTCGTTGTCCACCGGATCGACGAAGCGGTGGAGCCCTTCGCCCGTGTTCATGTAGGGCGCTTCGGCCACCACCGTGAGCTCGTTCGAATCTGCCAGGTCCGGCAGCTGGATCCGGGCACCGTCGGCGACGGACTGCGGGTCCAGGGCGTTCCCGTTGAGGGTGACGCTGTGCACGGTGTGCGTGACGGCGTCGATAAACGTGGAGGAACCGGGCACTGCCGTGAACTTCACCGTAGTGGTGGTCCCGAAGACTTCCTCGCCCCGGGTGAGGTCCAGGATGACGTCGTAAGAGTCAACGTTGATGAGTTCGGCACGCTCGCGGGCTTCGGCGCGAGTCAGGTTCATACCTGGCAAGTGGGTCCTCCAGAAGGGTTCGGTTGCCGGCGGGCGGTGGCCTGCACCGGCACAAGTGAAGTCATTCTGTCACGGCCGCTGGCGGGAGTAGCGTTAATGCATGGGAAAGTTCCGGGATTCGGTGGATGCCAAGGCGTTGCGGTTCGCAGTCGGCTTTCCGGTGGTCCTGGCGGCGGCTTTTGTGTTTAGCGCGTTTTTGTTGCGTGCCGATCTTCCGGACCCGGTGGCGATCGGCTGGACGGCCGACGGCGGCGCCTACTTTGCGCCCTTCGGCGCCTACGCGTGGGGCGGCGCGCTGCTGATCATCGCCGCCGGGTGGCTGGTGCTGTCCCAGGCGGTGCCCGTGTCCCGTCCCGCAGTGATGCGGCGGATCATGATGGGCACCGGACTGTTCCTGAGCCTGTTCATTACCGCTGTCCTGGCGGCGGGACTGGTAGGCCAGACCGGGCTCGCTGATGCCCGGGAGTCCCACGTGGACATGATCGTCCTCGCGGTGGGAAGCGGCGCGGCACTGTCGCTGGGAGTCATTCTGGGTTTTGTTTTCAAAGCTGACAGCCAATGGACACCCGAGGATGACAGGGCCCTGGAGCTCGCCCTCGCCCGTGAACTGGATCCCGAACTGGCCGGGGATACCTACCGGCTCTGGGTGCACGCCCGGAGTTCGGTGTTTGTCATGATCGCTGTTGCCAGCCTCTTTCCGGCCGCGCTGATTGTGGTGGCCCTGCCCTGGCTTGGTGCCCTGGTGGCGGCCGTTGCTGTGGTGGCCGCTGCCTTCCTCTTCGCCCGGGTCAAAGCGGACCGCCGGGGCCTGCGCGTGCTGGTGGCCGGCGTCCTGCCGGTCATGGACGTCCCAGCGGCCGCGATTTCCGCTGCCAGCGCCGCGGACGTCCGGGCGGCCGACTATGGCGGGTGGGGCTACCGCAACCACGGCGGCACCGCCGCAATGCTGGTCAGCAGCGGGCCCGCCGTCGTCGTCCGCAAAACGGACGGCCACAACGTGGCCGTCAGCGGCGGAAGTCCTGCGACGGCCGCCCGGCTGGCCGAAGTGCTGACCCGTGTCGCGGCAAGGGCCCACGGCGGTGGCTCCGGCGCAGGTGCTGCGGAGCCCGAGTCCTAGTAACCTTGTCCGTGTTGATCTGACCCTGGCCTGAACCAGCACCGCTGGCCCCGGCGCCGAAACGAACGGATACTGCTGTGACTTCTTCCCCTGCCTTCCCGCGCGTCCACATCGCCACCGACCACGCAGGCATGGAACTCAGCGCCCACCTGGTCAGTCACCTCACGGCCAAGGGCTACGACGTGGTGGACCACGGTCCCAAAGAGTACGACGCGCAGGACGACTACCCCTCCTTCTGCATCAATGCTGCGCTCGCCGTGGTGGCTGACCAGCAGGCAGGGGTGCATGCTTTGGGCATCGTCCTGGGCGGCTCGGGCAACGGCGAACAGATTGCGGCGAACAAGGTCAAGGGCGTGCGCGCGGCCCTGGCCTGGAACCGTTCCACCGCCACACTGGCACGTGAACACAACGACGCAAACGTTGTGGCCGTGGGCGGGCGCCAGCATTCTGTTGAGGAAGCAACGGAACTGATCGAAGCCTTCCTCGCCGAGCCGTTCAGCAACGACGAACGCCACGTCCGCCGGATCGGCAAGATCGCTGCCTATGAAGCCACCGGCGAGGTTGTCGAGTAGTGCCCGAAGGCCATTCGGTCCGCCGGCTCGCACAACAGTTCGGCGATGTTTTTACCGGCGAAGCACTTTCTGTCAGCAGTCCGCAGGGCAGGTTCGCCGCCGGCGCTGCGCTGCTGGACGGCCACATCCTGACAGACTCGCGCGCCCACGGCAAGCACCTCTTCCTGCACTTTGACCACGCGGTGGTGCTGCACGTCCACCTGGGGCTCTACGGCGCCTGGGACTTCGGCGGCGATGCCACGTTCCTCGGGGCGTCCAGCATCGGCGCGCCGCGGAAGATCGGGGAGCGCGAGGTCTTCGACGACGACGGGACCGCCGAATACGCGGGACCTCCCGAGCCACGGGGAGCCGTCCGTGTCCGCCTGGTCAGCGCCCACGGCTGGGCTGACCTGCGCGGTGCCACAACCTGCGCTGCCATCACCGAGGCCGAGGCGGGCGCCGTCCTGGCCCGTCTCGGTCCGGACCCGCTCCGGAACCAGCCCGAAGCCAGGACGCGGTTCGTGACGGGCGTTTTGTCCCGCAAGACGCCCATCGCTGCCCTGCTGATGGACCAGAAGGTGATAGCCGGCGTCGGAAACGTCTACCGCGCCGAAGTGCTCTTCCGCCAGGGACTGGATCCATGGCTGCCGGGCAACGCCCTGCAGGGCAGCGCTGCCGGACTTTTGTGGGACGACACCGCCGTGCTGATGGCCGACGGCGTCCGCGACGGGCGGATCATCACCACACCGGCGGGGTATTGGGCGGAAGGCGCCGCCCTTCCGTCCGGTGACGACGCGCATTACGTATACAAGCGGGAAGGGCTCCCGTGCAGGGTCTGCGCGGCTCCGGTGGCCATCACGGAACTGGCTGGCCGCAAGCTCTACTGGTGCCCTGGCTGCCAGCAGTAGCAGCGGCTGCCTGCACTAGCGCGGCTGCGGGCAGTGGCAACAAGAGTCAGGCAATAAAAAAGCAGGGCCCCACTGGGGGCCCTGCTCATATGGAGGGGACGACGGGAATCGAACCCGCGTAATCAGTTTGGAAGACTGAGGCTTTACCATTAAGCTACGTCCCCGGAGAAGTCCAGCTTAGCCACGTTTCCGGGCTGTCTGCGTTTCTTCGGGCTGGCTGTTGAAGCCGGATACAACTAAACCTAATTCATGCCCCACGTGTCAAATGTGCAATCAGCACCAGAATCACCGTAGACTTGCCTGTGCACTTACGGGGTGTAGCTCAGCTTGGCTAGAGCACCTGCTTTGGGAGCAGGAAGTCGCAGGTTCAAATCCTGTCACCCCGACTCTGCGGCCTGGATCGTGCAAACGGCCTGGGCAGAAAATTGCGTTGCAGATACCCATCCCACAAACCCAGGAGTACTTAGACCGTGAAGAGCGCTGTCGAGAACCTCACCCCCACGCGGGTCAAGCTCAATGTTGAGGTCCCCTTTGAGGAATTGAAGCCCAGCATCGACGAGGCATACAAGACTGTTGCTTCGCAGATCCAGGTCCCTGGCTTCCGTAAGGGCAAGGTCCCCTCCAAGCTGATCGACCAGCGCGTCGGCCGCGGCTACGTCCTGGAGACGGCCATCAACGAAGGCCTCAACGGCTGGTACCAGGCAGCGGTGCAGGAATCCGGCATCCGCCCCCTGAGCCGTCCCGAGGTTGAGATCACCGAAGTTCCGGACCCCACCTCCACGGACGGGGAACTGAAGTTCCACGCCGAGGTTGATGTCCGCCCGGAGATCGAACTCCCGGACTACGCCGGCATCAAGGTCGAGGTAGCTGCTGCGGAATCCTCCGACGAAGACGTGGACAAGGCGCTGGACGAACTGCGTGGCCGCTTCGGCACGCTCAAGTCCGTGGACCGCCCGGCTGCCGATGGCGACTTCCTCACCATCGACATCACCGCCACGATCGACGGCGCCGACGTCGACTCCGCTTCCGGCCTGTCCTACCAGGTAGGCGCCGGCACCATGCTTGAGGGCCTGGACGAAGCCGTCACCGGCCTGAGCGTTGACGAAGACGCCATCTTCGACACCACCCTGGTGGGTGGCGACCACGCCGGCGAGTCCGCCCAGGTGAAGGTTGTCCTCAAGGCCGTCAAGGAGCGCGAGCTCCCCGAGGCCAACGACGACTTCGCCCAGCTGGCGTCCGAGTTCGACACCCTTGCTGAACTCCGCGAGGACCTGGCCAAGCAGGCTGCTGACTCCAAAGTTGTTGAGCAGGGCGTAGAGGCCCGCGACAAGGTGCTGGACAAGCTCGTTGAGCTCGTTGAGGTTCCGGTTCCGGACTCTGTGGTTGAAGAGCAGCTCGAAGCCCACTTCAAGGAGGGCAGCGGCCACGGTGAAGGCGAGCACGACACCGAGGAGCACCGCGAAGAGGTCAAGGCCAACACCGCCCGCGCCTTCCAGAACGAAATCATCCTCGACGCGATCGCCGAAAAGGAAGAAGTCAATGTCAGCCAGAACGAGCTGATCGACTACATCGTCTCCACCGCCAGCCAGTACGGCATGGATCCGAACCAGTTCGCCCAGATCATCGATCAGAGCGGCCAGGTCCCCATGATGGTTTCCGAGGTCCGCCGCCGCAAGGCGCTGGCCGTGGTCCTCGGCCAGGCCACCGTGACCGACTCTGACGGCAAGGCCGTTGACCTCAGCGACTTCGTCCGCCCCGGCGGCGAAGAAGAGGCTCCGGCCGTTGACGGTGAAACCGAGACGGACGCTGTTGAAGACGCCACCGCCGGGACCGAGGCCACCCCGAGTGACGACCCGGCAGCTGTGAAGTTCTAGCACGCCCCAGGCAGTGCGACTGAAGGCAGCCCCTGGACCTACCGGTCCGGGGGCTGCCTTCGTTAACGGCACTCCATCAATTGGCCCGGCTCCAACGCTGCCCGGCGATCGTGCGCCGTCAGCGAACAGCGCGATTCCGGCGAACAAATCGGTGATCAAACCGGTTAGTGTCCAAGTAGTGAAGTTCAGTGATGTCACCGTCACCAGCGAGAGGTAAGTACACATGTCACAGCACGCAGAGGCCCCCCGGATGGCGACTGTCGATCCGGCCGCCCAGGACAACTACATCTACAACCGCCTCCTGAAAGAGCGGATCATCTGGCTGGGCTCCGAGGTGCGCGATGACAACGCGAACGCCATCTGCTCGCAGCTGCTGCTCCTGTCCGCCGAGAACCCGGAAAAGGACATCTACCTCTACATCAACTCTCCCGGCGGCTCCGTGACCGCAGGCATGGCCATCTATGACACCATGCAGTTCATCCCGAACGACGTCGTTACCGTCGCCACCGGCCTGGCAGCCTCCATGGGCCAGTTCCTGCTGTCATCCGGCACCAAGGGGAAACGCTACGCCACCCCCAACGCCCGCGTCCTGATGCACCAGCCCTCCGGCGGCATCGGCGGCACCGCCTCGGACATCAAGATCCAGGCCGAGCTGATTCTGCACATGAAGAAGGTCATGGCTGAACTGACTGCAGACCAGACCGGACAGAGCGTGGACACCATCCTCAAGGACAACGACCGCGACAAGTGGTTTACGGCCGCCGAAGCCCTCGAATACGGCTTCTTCGACAAGATCGCGGCGCACGCCGGTTCCGTCTCCGGCGGTGGCGGAACCGCCAACGGCACCTCCGGCGAGTCGGCATCCGAGAAGTAACCCGGCATTTTCGAACATTCAGATCAGGAGCAACAAAAAATGACGTACAACTTCGGATCGACTGCCGGTAACCTTCCGACCAGCCGCTACGTACTTCCCCAGTTCGAAGAGCGCACGCCGTATGGCTTCAAGCGCCAGGACCCCTACACCAAGCTGTTCGAGGACCGCATCATCTTCCTCGGTGTCCAGATCGACGACGCCTCAGCCGATGACGTCATGGCGCAGTTGCTGGTGCTCGAGTCCACTGACCCGGACCGCGACATCACGCTCTACATCAACTCCCCGGGCGGCTCCTTCACCGCCATGACCGCGATCTACGACACCATGACGTACATCCGGCCGGAGATCCAGACCGTTTGCCTCGGCCAGGCCGCCAGCGCTGCCGCCGTGATCCTCGCGGCCGGCACCCCGGGCAAGCGCCTTGCCCTGCCCAACGCCCGTGTCCTGATCCACCAGCCGGCCCTCTCCGGCGGCCAGGGTGGACAGGCCTCGGACCTCGAAATCCAGGCCGCGGAAGTTATGCGGATGCGCTCCTGGCTTGAGGACACCCTGGCCCACCACTCGGGCCGGACCCCGGAGCAGGTCAACAACGACATTGAGCGTGACAAGATCCTGACCGCCGCCGAGGCCCTCGATTACGGCCTCATTGACCAGGTGCTTGATTCCCGCAAGATGAAGCCGCAGGCCATCACCAGGTAACAAGGCTCTTCAACGGCCGGTGCGGTCCAGCAATTTGGGCCGCACCGGCCTTCGCTTTCCACCCTTGCGGGCAATTGTGACCTAGAGTGGAAGGTGTCACGGCCGGTCCTCCCAGGCCCGCCTCGATTCCAGCAACGGTGCACAGCTGCCTGGCAGCAAGATTCTAAAGGGGTTCACATATGGCTCGGATTGGCGAGAGCACGGATCTGCTGAAGTGTTCTTTCTGTGGAAAGAGCCAGAAGCAGGTACGGAAGCTCATTGCCGGGCCCGGTGTCTACATCTGCGACGAATGCATTGAACTCTGCAACGAGATCATTGAGGAAGAGCTCGCGGAAGTGGCCGATCTGGGCAGCTTCGAATTGCCCAAGCCCCGCGAAATCTTTGATTTCCTGCAGGAATACGTCATTGGCCAGGAACCCGCCAAGCGGTCCCTCGCCGTCGCCGTCTATAACCATTACAAGCGGATCCAGGCCGGCCACGCCCCGAAGAGCGGCAGCCTCGCCGACGGCGGCCACCATGACGACGTCGAAATCGCCAAGTCCAACATCCTGCTGATCGGCCCCACGGGCTGTGGCAAAACCTACCTCGCCCAGACCCTGGCGCGGCGGCTGAACGTTCCGTTCGCTGTTGCCGATGCCACCGCGCTGACCGAGGCCGGCTACGTGGGTGAAGACGTGGAGAACATCCTCCTCAAGCTCATTCAGGCGGCGGACTACGACGTCAAGAAAGCCGAACAGGGCATCATCTACATCGACGAAATCGACAAGATTTCGCGCAAGAGCGAGAACCCCTCCATTACCCGGGATGTCTCCGGTGAAGGTGTGCAGCAGGCCCTGTTGAAGATCCTCGAAGGAACCGTTGCATCGGTGCCGCCGCAGGGCGGACGCAAGCACCCCCACCAGGAATTCATCCAGATTGACACCACCAACGTGCTGTTTATCGTGGCCGGCGCCTTTGCGGGCCTGGAAGAGATCATCGGCTCGCGTTCCGGGCGCAAGGGCATCGGCTTCGGCGCGCCGCTCAACGATGCCAGCAATAAAGTGGACTCCTATGGCGAGGTTATGCCCGAAGACCTCCTCAAGTTCGGCCTGATCCCGGAATTCATCGGCCGCCTGCCCGTGATCACCACGGTCTCCAGCCTGGACCGGGACGCCCTCATCCAGATCCTCTCCACGCCCAAGAACGCGCTGGTCAAGCAGTACCAGAAGATGTTCCAGATCGACGGCGTGGACCTCGTCTTCGACGAGGATGCCCTTAATGCCATCGCCGAGCAGGCCCTGGAACGTGGCACCGGCGCCCGTGGCCTGCGGGCCATCATGGAGGAAGTGCTGCTGCCGGTCATGTTTGACCTGCCCAGCCGTGAGGACGTGGCCAGTGTGGTCATCACCGCCGACGTTGTCCTGAGCAAGGCCGAGCCCACCCTGATTCCGCATGTGACCAAGCGACGCAAGTCCGCCTGACCCCTGCCACACTCCGGCTCCCACTACACTGACGAACACCGAGGACTGACGCATGACTGAAACCACCACCAACCAGGCCGATTTCTGGTTCGATCCGCTGTGCCCGTTCGCCTGGATCACGTCACGCTGGATCAGCGAGGTGGAGGAAGTCCGCAGGATCAAAACGGTCTGGCACGTGATGAGCCTCGCCGTCCTGAACGAGGGCCGCGACCTTGAGCCCGCCTACCGCGAAGCCATGGATAAGGCCTGGGGCCCGGTGCGGGTCATCATTGCTGCCCAAGAGCAGCACGGCGACCAGGTGGTGAAACCGTTGTACGACGCCATGGGCACGCTGATCCACCTTGGCGGGGAAAAGGACTTCGGCACCGTCATCAGCAAGGCACTGGCCGACTGTGGACTGCCGGCCAGCCTGGCGGACGCTGCAGCCACGGACGCCTTTGATACCCAGCTGAGAGCCAGCCATGAAGAAGGCATCTCCCTGGTGGGCCAGGACGTCGGTACGCCCGTAGTAGCCTTCAACGGCACCGCTTTCTTCGGTCCCGTGCTGACCCGCATCCCGCGCGGCGAGCAGGCCGGGCAACTATGGGACGCCACGGTCACGCTGGCCGCTTACCCGCACTTCTTCGAGATCAAGCGCAGCCGCAGCGAACGCCCCGAATTTAACTGACACCAGTTCGCCGGAGGTCCGTTTCGGAGCCCGCAAAGAGCCCCGAAAGAATTACTCTGATGTAGTTCCTCCAGGGCTCTTGCGCATCCCCATCGGCGGGACCAAAATAGTTCTTACCCACTTCGAAAGAAGTGAGACGCAGGAACCAAAGATTCAGTGATATATATCCGACGCAGCCTTCGGCAAAGTCAGATATAAGCTACCAGTGACGAGGTAGGAAGACCTGAAGATCCAAGGATCCTGCCAGACCATCAAGACGTCACCAGATGGCCGAAAAGTCGAAGCCCCACCAACGGCAAAACGCTGATGGGGCTTCCCCTTTGCCCAAAAACAGGCTGATGCTTCGAAGCGGGGCCCCTGGGGCCCCGCTCCAGTCAGGCGGTGGGCTGCTCCTCGGGAGCCGCCAGGACCACGTCGCTGACCGTGAGTTCACCGTCGCCGGCCACCAGGGTCAGTTCACGGGCGTTCGACGCCGCCTTCAGGTCGCCCAGCCCGGCCTTCAGCTGTGTGGTCAGGGACTCTGACGCCGTGATCGTGGCGGACAGGACCTCAGTGCGCTGCTTGACCTTGGCCTCGGACTTGGCCTTGCGGACGCCGCTGAGGGCCGTGCCGACGGTGGCCAGCAGGGTGGTGTCGCCGTCCACCTCAACGGCGGTGGGCCACGCGGCGCGGTGCACGGACCCGGTGCGCCACCAGCCCCAGACCTCTTCGGTGGCGAACGGCAGGAACGGGGCGAAGAGGCGCAGCAGCGTGTCCAGGCTCGTGGCGAGGGCGGCCAGGACCGATGCCTGCTCAGCTTCGCCGGCGGCACCGTAGGCGCGGTCCTTGATGAGTTCCACGTAGTCGTCGGTGAACTGCCAGAAGAAGCTCTCGGTGATCTGCAGGGCACGGGCGTAGTCGTAGTTCTCGAACGCCTTGGTGGACTGGCGCACCACGTCGGCCAGCTGTGCCAGGACTGCGCGGTCCAACGGGTTGGTCAGGACGGAGAGATCCGTGGAGACGACTGAATTCTCGGTGGCACCAAGGTTCAGCACGAACTTGGAGGCGTTCAGCAGCTTGATGGCCAGCCGGCGGCCGATCTTCATCTGCGCGATCTCGTAGGCCGTGTCGGCACCCAGCTTGGCCGAGGTAGCCCAGTAGCGGACCGCGTCGGAACCGAATTCGTCGAGCACGTCGGTGGGAACCACCACGTTGCCCTTGGACTTGGACATCTTCTTCCGGTCCGGGTCCAGGATCCAGCCGGAGATGGCCGCATGCTTCCAGGGGGCAACGTTCTGCAGCGCGTCGGCCTGTACTACGGAGGAGAAGAGCCAGGTGCGGATGATGTCGTGGCCCTGGGGCCGCAGGTCGAACGGGAACACCTTGGCGAAGAGGTCCCCGTCCCGGCTCCAGCCGCCCACGATCTGGGGCGTCAGGGAGGACGTCGCCCAGGTATCGAGGATATCGGCGTCTCCGGTGAAGCCACCCGGAACATCGCGCTGCGCCTCGCCGTAACCAGGCGCGGCGTCGGCGGCGGGGTCCACCGGCAGCTGCTCGTCCGTGGGCACGATGGGGGTGTCGTACTGCGGGTTGCCGTCGGCGTCCAGCGGGTACCAGACGGGGATGGGCACGCCAAAGAAGCGCTGGCGGGAGACCAGCCAGTCGCCGTTCAGGCCCGAGATCCAGTTCTCGTAGCGGGACCGCATAAAGGCGGGGTGGAAGTCGATCTCGTGGCCGCGCGCGATCAGGCGTTCGCGGCGTTCTTCGTCGCGGCCGCCGTTGCGGTAGTACCACTGGCGGGACGTGACCACTTCGAGGGGCTTATCGCCCTTTTCGTAGAAGTTCACCGGGTGCATGATCTTCTTCGGTTCACCGTCGATCAGGTCCTCGGCGGCCAGGAGCTCCACTACCGTTTCCTTGGCGCTGAAGACGGTCTTACCGGCGATGGCTTCGAACGCGGTGCGGCCGGTGTCGGTGGTGATCCAGTCCGGGGTTTCCCCGATGATCCGTCCGTCGCGGCCCACGATGGCGCGGGTGGGCAGCTGAAGTTCGCGCCACCAGGTGACGTCGGTGAGGTCACCGAAGGTGCACACCATGGCGATGCCGGAGCCCTTGTCGGCCTTGGCCAGCGGGTGGGCCTTGACCTCAACCTCGACGCCGAACACGGGGGACGTGACTTTCTTGCCGAACAGCGGCTGGTACCGTTCGTCGTCGGGGTTTGCCACGAGGGCGGCACAGGCTGCCAGCAGTTCCGGGCGCGTGGTCTCGATGTAGATCTTTTCGCCGGCTTCGGTGAAGAAGGGGTACCGGTAATACGATCCGGCCACTTCGCGGTCTTCGAGTTCGGCCTGCGCCACGGCAGTGCGGAAGGTGACATCCCACAGTGTGGGGGCTTCGGCCATGTAGGCGTCGCCGGCTGCCAGGTTTGCGAGGAAGGCACGCTGGGAGACTTCACGGGACGCATCATCGATGGTCCGGTAGGTCAGCTGCCAGTCCACGGAGAGGCCGAGCTGCTGGAACAGGCTTTCGAAGACCTTCTCGTCCTCCACGGCCAGTTCTTCACACAGTTCTATGAAGTTCCGGCGCGAGACGACGTCGAAGTCGCGCTGGTTCTTGGCGGGCTGCGCCGGCGGGCGGTAGTCGGCGCTGTACGGGATGGCCGGGTCGCACCGGACGCCGTAGTAGTTCTGCACGCGGCGTTCGGTGGGCAGGCCGTTGTCGTCCCAGCCCATCGGGTAGAACACGTTCTTGCCGATCATGCGCTGGTAGCGGGCCAGTACATCCGTCTGCGTGAACGAGAACATGTGCCCCACATGCAGCGAGCCTGACGCCGTCGGCGGGGGAGTATCGATCGAGTAGACCTGCTCCCGGGTGGTGTCCGGGTTGAATTTGTAGGTCCCTTCGGCAAGCCAGCGCTGCGTGAGGGCAGCTTCGAGCCCCTCAAGGGCGGGCTTGTCCGGAACGTTGATAGGGGCGGTGGAGGGCGTGTCTGTACCCTGAGTGTCTTCAGCCATTTGGCAATTGTTTCATGGACTCATCCGCCCCGCGGCGCCGAGCCTGCAGTAGCATGCGGCCTATGGGCTCAGCAGCGGAAACTTTTGTGATCAAACGCATGTATGACCGGCCCGCGGACGACGACGGCTGCCGGGTTCTGGTGGACAGGCTCTGGCCGCGCGGGGTCAGCAGGGAGAACGCGCAGCTGGACCTGTGGTTGAAGGAAATTGCGCCGTCACCGCCGCTCCGGAAGGAATTTGGCCACATGAAGGAGCGCATCGGGGACTTCAGGCGGCAGTACCTGCGGGAGCTCGACCACAACCCTGCCGTTGACACGCTCCGCGGGCTGGCGGCGACCCACCACAGGGTCACCTTTCTCTATGGTGCCCGGGATCCTGAGGCGAATCACGCGCAGGTGTTACTGGAGTTCATACGCGGGCACCCGTAGTCCCGATGCCGTTAGGGTGGGTGCCATGACTGAGGATTCACGCATCACGGCAGCACAGAACCAGGCAGCACAAAACATTTCACAGAACAGGGCGGCAGTTGTGACCGGCGCCAGCACCGGGATCGGCGAGGCCACGGTCCGCGCCTTGACGGCAGAAGGCTGGACGGTCTTCGCTGTGGCGCGCCGCGCTGAACGGCTGGCTGCGCTGGAAGCTGAGACCGGCGCCGTCGGGATTCCCGCTGATATCGCCGAGGACGACGACGTTGCGAACCTCCTTGCCCGTGTCACCGAAGCGGGCGGTGTGGGAACGCTGATTAACATCGCCGGCGGGGCGCGGGGCGCTGACTACGTCGGTGCCGCCAACACCGAGGACTGGGAGTGGATGTACCGGGTCAACGTCCTGGGGACCATGAAGCTCACGCGGGCCTTCCTGCCGATGCTCCGCGCCAACGGCGAGGGAACTGTCCTGAACCTGACCTCAACGGCCGGCCTGGCCGCCTACGAGGGCGGCGCCGGCTACAACGCCGCGAAGTTCGCCCAGCACGCCGTCACCGGCGCGCTCCGGCTGGAGGAAGCTGAGCATAACCTCCGCGTCATTGAGGTGGCGCCAGGCCTGGTCCAGACCGAGGAGTTCGCCCTCAACCGCCTCGGCGACCAGGGCGCTGCTGCGAAGGTCTACCAGGGCGTGGAGAAACCCCTCACCGCAGCGGACGTGGCCGACGTCGTCCGCTACGCAGTCAGCGCACCCCACCACGTCAACCTGGACCAGATCGTGATCCGGCCCGTTGCCCAGGCCGCCAACCACAAGCTGATCCGCAAGGGCTGACGGGAACGGCTGAACCTGCTCCACCGGGGCCGCCTGGCGGACCGTTTGATGGGTCGCCGGGCGGGCTACTGGCCTGATCAGCCGGCCGGGATGGCGAGTGTGGCCAGGACTGCTGCGTGGTCCGTCCCCGGCACGGGCTGGACCTGGTATCCGGTACTGGCAACCTGGCGGGTGGTGACCAGATGATCGATGGTGATCCCCGGCAACAGTTGTCCGTCCATCGGCCACGTGGGCACCAGCCGGAATCCCGAGGCGGTGCCCACGTCAACCAGCCCCTGGCCGCCTTGCTCTCCGGCGAGGAGATCCCGGAACTCTGAGTGGTCGTAGGTGGCGTTGAAGTCACCGATGAGCAGCCTGTTGCCGGGGCGCTCCGCCAGCCGGGCCACCGCCCGCAGATCGCTCCGCCACTGGTCAACCCTGGCGCCCACCGGCGGCAGGGCATGGACGTTGGTTACTTCCAGGACAGCTGCAGTTGCGCCGTTCGCGGCAGTCAGCCGGACCGTCGGCATCCGGAAGGGCGTGTCAGGGAGGACGCCCACCAGTTCGAGGGGGTAGCTGGAGTACACGGCACTTCCGGCACCGTCATCCGTAGGGTCGCTGACCCGGTGGGACAGGAGACGGTCCAGCCCTTCGGCTGTCAGGCGATCCTCGAGTGCCTGGGTGTGCTCCTGAATGGTCAGGAGGCCAATGCCGTTGTCCTTGACCAGCCTGACGATGCTGGCAGAATCTGCCCGCCCATACTCCGAGTTGATGTTCATCGCCTTGAGCTCAACAGTGACCGCCGGTCCAGCGGCCTCCACCGCGGATGCTGGCGAGGGACGGGCGGCATCGAGGGGAAAGAGCCAGAAGCCCTGGCACCCCAACAGTGCCACTGCGGACAGCAGCAGCCACCTGCTCCGGCCCAGCAGTGCCAGGACCACGGCCACCGCTGCAGGTATTGCCAGCCAGGGAGTGAAGGACAGGAGCTGGACTATCAGGACGGGCCATTCGGCGGGGACGGCCCGGAAGACGGAGAGCACCAGGACAGGCAAGGCCGCCAGGAGTGACAGCCAGCGGCATGCCCAGGCCAGGACATTCCTGACCGGGCTGCCGCCCGCCGAGACCCGGCTGCCGCCCGCCGAGACCCGGCTGCCGCCCGCCGACGCAGGGGCGGACGGTTGGGGAGTGGCCACCGCGTTGTACGTCGGCGCGTCAGTGGACCCGTGGGCCGAAGCAGTCATAAGTCCGAGTCTAGGCAGTGACCGCAGGCTGGCGTGCCTCGCTGCCTATTCCGCCAGCACCAGTTCCGCAACAACGCCTGCATGGTCCGTGCCCGCAACGGCCACAGTGGCGAAATCCAGCACGCGGATGTCCGGAGTGACCAGAACATGGTCCAAGGCAACAAAGGGCGGGACACGCAAGCCGGCCGGCCAGGTTGGCGCCAGGCCCTTGCCCGATGCCTGCGCGGCGTCCGTCAGCCCGGTGGCCACCAGTTCACGGAACTCGCGATGGTCGTGGCTGGCATTGAAATCGCCCAGCAGGATGGCCGGCGAAGAACCGGGCAAGTCCCTCCTTAGGTCGCCCAACTGCTGCAACTCCTGGCGCCAGTTGGGTATATGCCCGGGACGGGGCGAGGCGACATGGACGGCCGTCAGGTGAATGCCCCCGGCCACGCCCGGAACGGACACTACCGCCCTGCTCTGGTAGAAGGAACTTCCACGCACGCGCCCTGAGACCTGCAGCGGGTACCGGGAAAAGATCGAACTGCCTACGCCGGCCCAGTCGACGTCCACGGCACGGTACGGGAAGACGGCTGCGAGTCCGGCGTCCTCAAGGGCCTCCAGGCCGAGAGGCTGCAATTCAGGGAGTGCCAGGATATCGACCTTTCGGGCACGTACCTCTGTCAAGAGGGTAGTGGAGTCAACTCCTTCGGTGCCAACGTTGAGGGCCATCACGGTGACCAAGCGCGCCGGGGCGGGGGCGCGGGCAGTTCCTGCGGCCTGCAGCGCCATGCCAGTTCCACCACTCGGCATAAGGCTCGGAGCGACCATATGCAGCTGCAACAGCAGAAGGGCCGTAACCATCGTGGCAAGGACCGTACGGCTGAGCCGGGAATCGAGGCAAACTGCCACGACGGCGGCAGCGAGTGCCGCCGTCGTGATGGCAAGGCTGGCCGGAAAAAAGGACAGCAGCGGATCCATGGAGTGCCGATGTCCACCTGTTGCAGGCGCAGCAGGGCCAGGGCGGCGCCCGGCAGGCAGAGGAGTGCCGCCGCGGCCCAGCAGAACCAGGCGCTGGCACGCCGGAACCGTTTGCCCTGCCCGCGCCTACCGGCCGTCTGCATACCGTCCATTATTGGCCGCGCATCGGCGTCTACCAACGAACCCGGGCCCCTAATCATCCCCCCTATCCCGGCGCGGACAGGGGAATGGCGGGGACAGCCCGGCGATAGTAGACTCAAAGCTGGCTACGACCCGGCTATCACCGGTGAGCTTCCGGAAGAACGCACTGGCCGCCAGGCATCTGGCAGTCCGTGTCACTAGACCCGGACGGGTATGCCCGTCACAGCAGTAATGAGCGGCCGGTACTGCAGCAGCCCCCTTTGTGGAGCAGGTGGAGTGCCGGTAAGTGAGGTGGTACCGCGGTGAGCGTTCAGTCCCAGGACTGAACAAGAGCCGTCCTCGCATCCTGAACGGAACCATCCAGCAACGGCTGGACGGTTCACCAGCTCAACCCAGGATGTCGAGAATGACGTATTACCCCAAAGCCTCAGCCTCCCCTTCGGCCACTGCTTCGACCGGCGCAGCCGCTGGTGTCTCCCACTCCGTGAAGTTCCCGGAGATCGAAGAGCGCATCCTGAAGTACTGGGACCAGGACGGCACGTTCCAGGCGAGCATCGACCAGCGCAGCGCGGACGCGCCCGGCGGCGAACCCGGCAGCAACGAATTCGTCTTCTACGACGGACCTCCCTTCGCCAACGGCCTCCCGCACTACGGACACCTGCTGACCGGGTACGCCAAGGACCTGGTGGGCCGCTACCAGACCCAGCGCGGCCGCCGGGTCGAGCGCCGCTTCGGCTGGGACACCCACGGACTGCCGGCCGAACTGGAAGCCATGAAGCAGTTGGGCATGACGGACAAGACCCAGATCGAAGCCATGGGCATCGACAAGTTCAACGACGCCTGCCGTGCCTCGGTGATGAAGTACGCGGATGAGTGGAAGAGCTACGTCACCCGCCAGGCCCGCTGGGTGGACTTCGACAACGACTACAAGACCCTCAACGTCGAATACATGGAATCGGTCCTCTGGGCCTTCAAGCAGCTGCACGAAAAGGGCCTGACCTACAACGGCTACCGCGTCCTGCCGTACTGCTGGAAGGACGAAACACCGCTGTCCAACCATGAACTGCGCATGGACGACGACGTCTACAAGAACCGCCAGGACCAGACCGTCACGGTCACGTTTCCCATCACGGCGGGGGAGTCCGCGCTGTCACAGCAGCTGGCCGGCGTGCAGGCGCTCGCCTGGACCACCACGCCCTGGACGCTGCCCACCAACCTGGCGCTCGCCGTCGGGCCTGCCATCACCTATGCCGTGCTCCCGGCCGGTCCCAATGGTGTGAAGGCCGCCTCGCCCGACGCCCCTGTCACCGGCAGCTTCCTGCTGGCCGCTGACCTGCTGGCCGCCTACGCCAAGGACCTGGGCTATGAGGATGCGGACTCCGCCGAGGCCGCCGTGACGTCAACCCACACCGGCGCCGAGCTTGAGGGCGTGGCCTACCAGCCGCTCTGGAACGACTTCAGCGACGCCGAAAAGTACGGCACCCAGAACGCCTGGCGCTTCCTGGTGGCCGACTACGTCACCACCACCGACGGTACCGGCATCGTCCACCAGGCTCCTGCCTACGGTGAAGATGACCAAAAGGTCTGTGAAGAGGCCGGCATCCCGGTGGTCCTGTCCGTGGACGAAGGCGCCAAGTTCCTGCCGCTGTTCAGCCACGGCGACCTGCATGACATCGTGGGCCTTCAGGTCTTCGAAGCCAACAAGCCCATCACCCAGGTGCTTCGCGCCCAGGGCCGGCTGGTCCGCCAGGCCAGCTACGAGCACAGCTACCCGCACTGCTGGCGTTGCCGGAACCCGCTGATCTACCGCGCCGTGTCCTCCTGGTACGTGGAAGTCACCAAGTTCAAGGACCGCATGTCCGAACTGAACCAGGACATCAACTGGATCCCGGGCAACGTCAAGGACGGCCAGTTCGGCAAGTGGCTGGCCAACGCCCGCGACTGGTCCATCAGCCGCAACCGCTACTGGGGCAGCCCCATCCCCGTGTGGCAGTCCAGCGACCCCGAATTCCCGCGCACCGACGTCTACGGCTCCCTGGCCGAGATCGAGGCCGACTTCGGCCGCCTGCCGCTGAACAATGCCGGCCAGGTCGACCTGCACCGCCCGTTCATCGACGAACTGACCCGCCCCAACCCGGACGATCCCCGGACCCCCGAAGAGGGCCAGTCCGTGATGCGCCGCGTCGAGGACGTCCTGGACGTGTGGTTCGACTCCGGCTCCATGCCATACGGCCAGGTGCACTATCCGTTCCAGAACGAAGCCTGGTTCGACACGCACAACCCGGCCGACTTCATCGTGGAGTACATCGGGCAGACCCGCGGCTGGTTCTACATGCTGCACATCCTCTCCACGGCGCTGTTCGACCGGCCGGCCTTCCGGAACGTCATCAGCCACGGCATCGTGCTGGGTTCGGACGGGCAGAAGATGTCCAAGAGCCTGCGGAACTACCCGGACGTCTCCGAGGTCCTGGACCGCGACGGGTCCGACGCCATGCGCTGGTTCCTGATGTCCAGCCCCATCCTGCGCGGCGGCAACCTGGTGGTCACCGAACAGGGAATCCGCGACGGCGTCCGCCAGGTCATCCTGCCGCTGTGGAATGTGTACAGCTTCTTCACGCTGTACACGAACGCCGCTAACGCTGCTGCAGGACAAGCGTCCGGATATGACGCCAAACTCCGCTACGACGGCTACGCCGACACCCTGGACCAGTACCTGCTGGCCAACACCGGCGACCTGGTCCGCAACATGACTTCGCAGCTGGACAGCTACGACATCTCCGGTGCCTGCGACGAACTGCGCAGCTACCTGGACATGCTTACCAACTGGTACGTCCGCCGCAGCCGCCAGCGCTTCTTCGATGAGAGCGCTGACGCGTTCGACGCGCTCTACACCGCATTGGAGACGGTGTCCCGCGTGGCCGCCTCGTTGCTGCCGCTGGTCTCCGAGGAGATCTGGCGCGGCCTGACCGGTGGCCGCTCCGTGCACCTGGCCGACTGGCCGGACGCGGACCTCTTCCCGTCCAACGCCGCCCTCGTGGAAGCGATGGACCGCGTGCAGCAGATCTGCTCCACCGGATCCTCGCTCCGCAAGGCAGCGAACCTCCGTGTCCGCTTGCCGCTGCAGGAGCTCACTGTGGTGGCACCCGGCGCGGATGCGCTGGAAGGGTTCGCCGCCGTCGTCGCAGATGAACTGAACATCCGTTCGGTCCGCCTGCTCGACGCCGGGAGCGCCTCCCCGGAGGAGTTCGGCATCGAGCAGAAGCTCGTGGTAAATGCCCGGGCAGCGGGTCCGCGCCTGGGCAAGAACGTCCAGCAGGCCATCAAGGGCTCCAAGTCCGGTGACTGGTCGGTTTCCGAAGACGGGGTGGTCACCGCCGGTGGCCTGGAACTGGAGCCGCAGGAGTACACACTGGAAACCGTGGTGGCGGAGGCTGCGGAAGGCGCCGGTTCACGCGCGGCTGCAGTCTTGCCGGGCGGCGGCTTTGTGGTGCTCAACACCGAAGTCACGCCGGAGCTTGAAGCAGAAGGCCTGGCCCGCGACATGGTCCGCGCCATCCAGCAGGCGCGCAAGGACGCCGGGCTGAACGTGAGCGACCGCATCCGGACAAGCGTCACTGCCACTCAGGCCGTGCTGAATGCCCTGCTGGCCAATGCTGGCCTGGTCAAGGCTGAGACCCTGACCCTTGAGCTGGATACCGTTCCGGCGGAATCCGGCGACCCCCGCATCACCGTCGAAAAGACAGAGGCCTAGGATATGACCGACGAATTCTCCGTAGAGAGTGTCTACGCCGAACTGCTGGGCCGTGCGCCCGAAAACAAGATGGAACCGCGCCTGGCACCGCTGTTCCGGGCCATGGACGTGCTGGGGGAGCCCAACAAGGCGTTCCCGATCATCCACGTCACCGGAACCAACGGCAAGACCTCCACGGCAAGGATGATCGAGGCCGGGCTGCGCGCCCACGGCCTGAGCACCGGACGCTACACCAGCCCGCACCTGTCCAAGGTCACCGAGCGGATCAGCATCGACGGCCATCCCGTCTCCGACGAAACGTTCGTCCGGATCTGGGACGAAATCCGCCCGTACCTGCAGATTGTCGATAACGAACTCACGGCGGCGGGGGAGCCCCGGCTCACCTACTTTGAGTGCGTGACCATCCTGGGCTTCGCCATCTTCGCCGACCAGCCCGTCAACGTGGCCGTCATTGAAGTGGGCCTGGGCGGCATCACGGACGCCACCAACGTGGGCGACGGCCAAGTCTCGGTGATCACGCCCATCTCGCTGGACCACACGGACCTGCTGGGCGATACCACCGAGGACATCGCCTACGAAAAAGCGGGCATCATCAAGCCCGGCGGCTACCTCATCAGCGCGGCCCAGCCCGTGGACGCGGCCCAGGTACTGCTTGAAAAAGCCAAGGAAGTGGCGGTGCCCTTCCGGTTCGAAGGCGTGGAATTCGGCGTCGAATCCCGGACCGTTGCCGTGGGTGGGCAGGTAGTCAGCATCCAGGGCATCGCCGGCCGCTACCCTGACCTGCTGCTGCCGCTGCACGGTGCTCACCAGGCTCAGAACGCGGCCGTGGCCGTGGCAGCACTCGAGGCCTTCTTCGGCGGCGAAAAGGAACTGGATGCCGAGGTGCTGCAGGAGGCGTTCGCCTCCGTCACGTCCCCGGGCCGCCTTGAGGTTGTCCGGACGGCGCCCACCATCATCGTGGACGCCGCCCACAATCCGGACGGTATCAGGGTTTCGGCCGAGGCCATCCAGGAGGCCTTCACCTTTACCCGGCTTGTGCCGGTGGTGGGGGTCCTCAAGGAGAAGGACGCAGAAGAGATCCTGCGCCAGCTTAAGGAGTCCCTGGGCGACCTTGCCGAGGAGTACTGCTTCACCCAGTCCAACTCCCCGCGTGCCGTACCCGCGGCCGAACTCGCGGAGCTGGCTGTGGAGATGGGCTTCGGGGAAGACAACATCCACATTGCAGAGAAGCTCGACGACGCCCTGGAGTGGGCGGTGGAGCGTGCCGAAGCCAACGATGACCTGTCCGGCGGCGTACTGGTGACAGGTTCCATCACCCTGGTGGCAGAGGCACGGATCCTGCTCGGAAAGACGGAGGCCTAGCCATGGCAAAGCTGACCAAAGCCCAGCGTGAATGGCGCCCGGGGATGCCCAGGAAGCGCCGATCCACCAAGGTGATGTTTGCCTCCACCGTGCTGCTGCTCGAGGCGTTTGTGGTCTTTTTTGCCACCCTCGCCGTGTTCGGCCTCAAGCGTGGTGAGTTCCCGCCGGCCCTGATCCTGGGGACCGGAATTGCCCTCAGCCTGGTCATGGTCTTCGCCTGTGCGGTGTTGTCCAAGCCGTGGGGCGTGGGACTGGGCTGGATCCTGCAGATCGTGCTGATCCTCACCGGGATCGTGGAACCCATGATGTTCCTGGTGGGCGCCCTGTTCGGCCTGGCCTGGTGGTACGGGATCCGTACCGGCATCCGGATCGACTCGGAGTCCGCGCAGCGTGAACGCGAACAGGCCGAATGGAACGCGGCGCACGGGGACACCCCGCCGGCCTCGTAGACTTATTCCGAAACCCCCACCAACGCATTGGAGCAACTGTGAGCATTGAGCGCACCCTCGTTTTGATCAAGCCCGACGGCGTGGCCCGCAACCTCAGCGGCGCAATCCTCAGCCGCATCGAGGCCAAGGGATACACCCTCGCCGAGCTGAAGAAGGTTGACGCCAGCCGCGAGCTCCTGGAGCAGCACTACGAGGAGCACGTGGGCAAGCCGTTCTATGAGCCGCTCGTGGAATTCATGCTCAGCGGCCCGGTAGTGGCCGCGATCTTCGAAGGCCACCGCGTCATTGAAGGCTTCCGCTCCCTGGCCGGCACCACCGACCCCACCACGGCCGCCCCCGGCACCATCCGTGGCGACTTCGGCCGCGACTGGGGCCTGAAGGTCCAGCAGAACCTGGTTCACGGCTCCGACTCGGTGGGCTCGGCCGAGCGCGAGATCAAGATCTGGTTCCAGGACTAACAGGCCAACACACAAAAGCCCCCGCTTCTTCGGAAGCGGGGGCTTTTGTGTGCGTACTAGAAGCCCGAGGTTCCGGCAAACACCTGGATGAAGGCGAAGAAGATCGTGGCGATGACCGCCACGTAGAGCAGCGCGGTGATGATCCAGCCCGAATCACCCAGGACACGGGCGGCGCCGGCGGAGGCCGGGATGACGCCGTGGGTGATGTTCCGGATGGTCACCCAGACGAACAGCGGGATCATGGCGGCCCAGACAATCATGCAGAACGGGCACAGGACGTGGATGTCATAGAGGGCCTGGGACCACAGCCACACCACAAACGCGAAGCCGAGAGTGACGCCGGCCTGAAGGCCCGCCCAGTACCAACGCGCGAACGTGGCGCCGGACAACAGGGCCATTCCCACAGTGATGATGATGGCAAACGCCACGATCCCAATGAACATGTTGGGGAACCCGAACACCGAGCTCTGCCAGGTTTGCATGACCTGGCCGCAGGAGATCCACGGATTCACGTCGCAGACGGTGGTGTGGTTGGGATCCTTGAGGACCTCAAGCTTTTCCAAAACCAGCGTTCCCGAGGCAAGCCAGCCAATGGCACCGGTGATGACCAGCAGCCAGCCGAACGGCCGGTTGCGCGTCATGGGCGGCGCGGAAGGTGAGGCCGCCGGTGACGGTTCGGCGTCGGGGGAGGCGGCCGGCGTGTCGGTGCCGTGCGGGGAAATGCTGGGCATGGTGTGTGGCGTCCTTTGCTTCGGGGTGCTCCTTGCCCGATTGTAACGCCGACACCTGAAGGCGGTCTGCAGCCAAGGGTATCCAGCCAGCGTGCACATCCGCGGATCATTTACGCCGGCTTCCGCAGCCTTTCAGCCCGGGTGTGAGAGAATGAACGTGGCTGGAGGCCGACCCACATTCGGACTCCGGTCCGGTGGCTTGTTTCAAGACCGCCAATGATGAGCAGGGCAGGCTTCGGATTCTCTGATCCGGCTTCCCGCAATTCCATTGGTCGGCACCTGGTTGTGGCGTGTAGAACAACGGGTTTCAGGACACAGCCGACGGCTCCCACGGGCTGCCGCACCCCAATGCCGGTGCGAACCTGGGAGTATCCACTTGACTTCTGTCAACGCCTGCGGGTTTTGACAATATGTGCCCCAATGGGTGCCGGATGTGGCGGTACGTCAGGGGCAGGAGTGTTGCCACATATGGAAAATGAACAAGTGCCAGCCGTTAATGCTGAAGAAGCGGCTCCGGAAGCCGCCGAGGCGCCCAAGAAGGTCACCAGGACCCGGCGTAAGGCAGCTCCGAAGGCTGCCGAAGTAGGAGCACCCACCGGCGCCGAGGCTCAGCCTGACGCTGAAACTGCTGCGGTGCTTGAGGCAGTTGCCGTGGTCGAGACCGCACCGGAAGCCAAGGCCCCCGTCCGGCGGACCCGCGCCCGCAAGAAGCCAGAGGCCGCGGAACCGCTGCCCGCATTCGCCGTCGAGGCCACCGAAGCACCTGCTGCCGCGGAGCCTTCAGCTGAAGCCCCGGCCGCGGAGGTTGAAGCTGACGCAAAGCCCGTCCGCCGCCGTCGCGTTGCCACCCGGAAGACCTCAGCGCCGGACGTTGCAGCGCCCCCCGCTGCCGCCGCGCCGGAGGAAAAGGCCGCCGTCGAAGGCACAGTGACGCAGGCCCCGGCGTTGCCGGAAGCCACCGCGCCCGCAGCAACCACCGCAGCAGCTCCCGCACCAACAGCAGCCCCTGCTGCTGCCGCAGAAACTCCGGCACAGGCCGGTCCGGCTGAAGAGCCGGCCGCCGCGCCCGCCAGCCCGTTCGGTTCACTGTTCCTGGAACCGGGCTCGGCAACGTCGGTGCTCTTCCAGGCCCCGGACCTCACCACGGTTGTCCGGCCCGTTGCCGCCGCCGCTGTGGAAGAGCCGGCAGAGGACGACGCAGAAGAGGGCGAAGCGGACGACGCCAACAGCCGCCGCCGGCGCCGAAGCCGTGGCCGCCGCGGGCGCACCCGCACCGGCGATGGCGAAGCTGACGAGACCGAGGGTTCCGACGCCGACCAGGACGGTGGCGAGGACGAGGAAGAGACCAGCGGCCAGGCTGACGAAGGGGTGACGTCCCGCCGCCGCCGCCGCCGCCGCCGTGGCGACCAGGACCTCGAACTGACCGGTGGAGAGGGCGACGATCCGCCCAACACGGTCACCCGTGTCCGCGCTCCGCGCGCGGTCGCCGAAGCGCCGGTCAACAACCGGGTGACCAGCGTCAAGGGCTCCACCAGGCTCGAAGCCAAGAAGCAGCGCCGCCGCGAATCCCGCGACACCGGCCGCCGCCGCACTGTCATCACCGAAGCAGAGTTCCTTGCCCGCCGTGAATCGGTGGACCGGCAGATGATCGTCCGCCAGCGCGACGACAGAATCCAGATCGGCGTCCTGGAAGACGGCGTCCTGGCTGAGCACTTTGTCTCCAAGACCCAGCAGGACTCCCTGATCGGCAACGTTTACCTCGGCAAGGTGCAGAACGTCCTGCCCTCCATGGAAGCGGCGTTCGTTGACATCGGACGCGGCCGCAACGCCGTGCTGTACGCCGGTGAAGTGAACTGGGAGTCCGTCAACCTCGAAGGCAAGCAGCGCCGGATCGAAAACGCGCTGAAGTCCGGAGACACCGTCCTGGTCCAGGTCACGAAGGATCCCGTGGGCCACAAGGGTGCACGCCTGACCAGCCAGATTTCCCTCCCGGGCCGTTACCTCGTCTACGTGCCCGGCGGCTCCATGACCGGCATCTCCCGCAAGCTGCCCGACGTCGAACGCAACCGCCTCAAGCGGATCCTCAAGGACCGCCTGCCCGAGCACGCCGGGGTGATTGTCCGTACCGCGGCCGAAGGCGCCTCGGAAGAGGAGCTCACGCACGACATCAACCGGCTGCGGGCGCAGTGGGAGGGTATCGAAAGCCAGTCCACCTCCACCAAGGTCCTGGCCCCGGAACTGCTCTACGGCGAACCGGACCTCACCATCAAGGTGGTCCGCGACGTCTTCAACGAGGACTTCTCCAAGCTGATCGTTTCCGGTGAAGAGGCCTGGGACACCATCGAGGCCTACGTCACCTACGTTGCCCCCGATCTGGTGGGCCGCCTGGAAAAGTGGACCAAGGACCAGGACATCTTTGCCGCCTGGCGGATCGACGAGCAGATCCACAAGGCCCTGGAACGTAAAGTCTTCCTGCCCTCCGGCGGCTCACTGGTCATTGACCGCACCGAAGCCATGACGGTGGTGGACGTCAATACCGGCAAGTTCACCGGCAGCGGCGGCAACCTCGAGGAGACCGTCACCAAGAACAACCTCGAAGCGGCCGAAGAAGTGGTCCGGCAGCTCCGGCTCCGCGACATCGGCGGCATCATTGTCATCGACTTCATCGACATGGTCCTTGAGTCCAACCGCGACCTGGTGCTCCGCCGCATGGTGGAATGCCTGGGCCGTGACCGCACCAAGCACCAGGTGGCCGAAGTGACGTCGCTGGGTCTGGTCCAGATGACGCGCAAGCGCATGGGCACCGGGCTCCTGGAGGTCTTCGGCGAGCAGTGCGAAACCTGCGCAGGCCGCGGCATCGTCACCCATGACGATCCCGTGGAGCACCGCCGCGCCAACACCGTCGCCGCCGAGCACCACGTGCAGCGTGCGGACAGCCGCCCGGACACCCAGCGCGCGGACAGCCAGCGCAGCGACACCCAGCGCCCGGACGCCCAGCAGGGCGGCCGGACCGACCGGAAGCGCCGGCGCGGCCGCGGGGGCCAGCCCCTGGAGATGGCACCGGCAGCTCCGGTGCAGATCCACACGGTCCACCCGGATCCCAGCGACGCCGAGCGCCACGCCAAAGCGGAGGCCACGCGGGCAGCGCTTGCTAACATTGCAGCCGCCGCCCACGCAGCGCACCTGCACGACGACGAAGTGGCCCAGGCCGCAGCCGCGGGCAGGGCTTCCGGCGCGCAGTCCCCGGCTCCTGCACCGGCAGAGCGGTCCGAGACTGACACCACCGGCCGCCCGGCAGCGGTGCTGACCTTCGGCGGCGAGCAGGTAGTGCTGCCGTTCGTGGAGCACCACGAGGATCAGCCACAGGCCCCTGCGCTGACCCTTGACCGCCTCGCGGAGGCCTTCGCCAAGCTCGGCGAGCCGGCCCCTGTAGCCGAAAGCAAGCCGGCCGAAAGCCAGCCCGCCGAAGCCAAGCAGGCGGAGGTCAGGCAGGCGGAGGTCAAGCAGGCGGAGAGCCTGCAGGCGGCAAACCAGCCGGCTGCAGTTCCTGCCCGGCAGGCTCCTGCCGCGGTGGAGAAGGACTACTCCGATCACACCGAGGAGCCCCGTGCCCGCCGCCCGCGGCGGAACCGCAGTGCCAGCCGTGCCCAGGGTGCAGCCAACGCCACTACTGTGGAGCATCACGAAGCCGTCCCGGTAGCCTCAGCGGGACATACCCATGCCGCCAAGGCGCCGGAGCCCGCCAACGCTCCGGCGGCTGCCAAACCGGCAGAGACCAGCGCACCGATCATCCTGGGCGTAGGGGTTCCTGCCTCAGAGCTCTAATCCTCCGCGCGGACATCGATCAGAATGCCCGGACACGCCCTTCACCAGGGGCGCGTCCGGGCATTCTGCGTTCCGGCTTCATCTGAGGCGCCGGCACCGGGGAAACGCTAGGGTGGGGTTACCGACACGGGGTGCCGCGCAAAGAGCCGGCTGAGATCCAGACCCGTTGAACCTGTCCGGTTAGCACCGGCGAAGGGATGTCTCTTTTGGCTTCGACCTCTGTCCTTCCTCCCGCAACACCCGCAACCGCCGAAATGCCAGCGGCCCCGGTTGCCCGCCCGGCTCGCGGACCAGCCACTCCAGTGGACGCCCGGTGTGATACCCCGCGGGTGCTGTCCATTGCCGGCTCGGATCCGTCCGGTGGCGCCGGCATCCAGGCCGACCTTAAAAGCATTGCCGCCCTGGGCGGATACGGCATGGCAGCCATTACGGCCCTGACGGCACAGAACACCCTCGGCGTCCAGGCCGTCCACGTACCGCCTGCCGCCTTCCTGGGCCAGCAGCTTGATGCCATCAGTGACGACATCACCATCGACGCCGTCAAGATTGGCATGCTGGGCAACGCGGAGGTGATCCACGTGGTCCGCAGCTGGCTGGAAAAGGTGCGTCCCGCCGTCGTGGTCCTTGATCCGGTGATGGTGGCCACGAGCGGGGACCGGCTGCTGAGGGAATCGGCGGAGGCGGCCCTGCTGGCCCTGCTGCCGCTCGCGGACCTGATCACGCCCAACCTCGCGGAGCTTGCCATCCTGGTGGGGGAGCCGCAGGCACAGGACTGGGCAGATGCGCTGGAGCAGGGGAAGCGGTTGGCCGCGGCCACCGGCGCCACCATCCTGGTCAAGGGCGGCCATCTCGGCGGCGATGCCTGCCCGGACGCCCTGGTCAACGCCGGCGGACTGCTCTCCCGGCCGGTGGTGGAAGTGGCCGGAGACAGGATCCCCACCCGCAACAGCCATGGCACCGGCTGCTCGCTATCTTCTGGCATGGCTACGGCACAGGCCCGGCTGGGGGACTGGGAAGCCTCGCTGCGGCAGGTGAAGCCATGGCTCACCGGCGCGCTGCAGGCTTCCAGCCAGCTGGAGGTCGGGGCAGGCAACGGCCCCATCAACCACTTCCACCACCTGCAGCAGCCCCTCGCTGCCGGGGAGTTCGCTGCGGCGCTGCGCCAGGCAACTGCCCCGGACCTGGAGGCCATCTACGGGTTGGAATTCATCCGCGACCTGGCAGCCGGCACGCTGGCGGAGCATCAGTTCGCCTACTATCTCGCCCAGGACGCCATCTACCTCAACGGGTATTCACGGGTGCTTGCCCGCGCCAGTGCGCTGGCGCCGACAGAAGCCGCGCAGCTGTTCTGGGCCCGGTCAGCCCAGCAGTGCCTGGAGGTCGAGTCGGAGCTGCACCGCAACTGGCTCAGCACGCGCAGCGTGGAGCACGTCCTGGGTCCGGTCACCAAGTCCTACGTGGACCATCTGCTGGCAGCCTCAGCCTCCGGCAGCTATGGAGTGCTGGTAGCGGCCCTCCTGCCGTGCTTCTGGTTGTACGCCGAGGTGGGCAAGACGCTTCACGCCCAGTTCCTTGAGGCCGGCGCCCCGGCGGCGCACCCTTATGCCGGGTGGCTGCGGACCTACGCAGACGAGGACTTTGCACAGGCCACCCGCGAAGCGATCGCCATGGTTGATGACGCAGCACGGAAGGCCTCCGGGGATGAGCGGGAGGCGATGGTTGAGGCGTTCAAACATTCGAGCCGTTTCGAAGTGGAGTTCTTCGACGCGCCGCGACTTCACGCCTGACCGGCCGAAGGCCCAGAAGCCGGTACGATAGTCGGGCACGGTTCCGGATTGTCAGTACTGTTCCCACTAGTGGGGCCTATCACAGACAACCGGCTGTAACCAGCCTCATTTGCGGCCGAAGGCAAAATTAGCGTATTCTAGATCTTCGGTGCTTACGCCAACACTTGGGTTACGACCCCACGGCGTTGAGGCACAGCGAAAACCCAGTCAATTAATGGCCCAGGTTCCGCACGCAAATCTAGTAATAAACGTCGAGAGAAGTGAGTTCCCAAGTGGTGTACGCGATTGTCCGCGCAGGCGGCCGCCAAGAGAAGGTTTCCGTTGGAGACTTCGTTACCATGAACCGCGTCCCCGGTGGAGCCGGCAGCACCATTCAGCTGCCCGCACTGCTCCTGGTAGACGGTGACAAGGTCACCTCCGCCGCTGCGGACCTGGCCAAGGTAACTGTTACGGCTGAGATCCTCGATGACCTCCGTGGTCCGAAGATCGTCATCCAGAAGTTCAAGAACAAGACCGGTTATAAGAAGCGCCAGGGTCACCGTCAGGAACTGACCAAGGTCAAGATCACTGGTATCAAGTAACCACCGGTTACTGTTCAGGTTTTCAGCAGATTCCCCAGAATTTAGAGGCAGGCATTTCAAATGGCACATAAAAAAGGCGCGAGTTCCACTCGCAACGGTCGTGACTCCAACGCCCAGTACCTCGGCGTCAAGCGCTTCGGCGGCCAGGTAGTTTCCGCAGGCGAGATCATCGTTCGCCAGCGTGGCACCCACTTCCACCCGGGCGCCGGCGTTGGCCGTGGCGGCGACGACACCCTGTTCGCACTGACCCCGGGAGCTGTCGAATTCGGCACCCGCCGCGGTCGCCGCGTCGTCAACATCGTTGCTGCTGCAGCTGCAGAGTAACAAACAGTTCTGAAGCGGTGGAGCGGGCCATTTGGTCCGCTCCACTGTTCTTTTAACCGCATTACAATCATCTTGGTGCCTATGGGCGGCCAGGAAACAGCACTGAGGAGATCCACGTGGCGAGCTTTGTAGACCGGGTAGTACTGCACGTATCCGGCGGTACCGGCGGCCACGGCTGTGTCTCCGTCCACCGGGAGAAGTTCAAGCCTCTCGGCGGTCCCGACGGCGGCAACGGCGGCGACGGCGGCAACGTCATCCTCCGCGTTGACCACCAGACCACCACCCTGCTGGATTACCACCACGCCCCGCACCGGCACGCCACCAACGGCGGGCCCGGCATGGGGGACTGGCGCGGCGGCAAGAGCGGCGAAACCCTGATACTTCCTGTCCCGGACGGCACCGTGGTCAAGGCCAAGGACGGCACCGTCCTCGCCGACCTCGTAGGCGAAGGCGCCGAATACGTTGCAGCCGCCGGCGGCCAGGGCGGTCTGGGCAACGCCTCGCTGTCCTCCCAGAAGCGCCGCGCCCCGGGCTTTGCGCTCCTGGGCATCGAGGGCGAGTCCAGCGACATCGTGCTGGAACTGAAATCCATTGCAGACATTGCGCTGGTGGGTTTCCCCTCTGCCGGCAAATCAAGCCTGATCGCGGCCATGTCCGCTGCGCGGCCCAAGATTGCCGATTACCCCTTCACCACCCTGATTCCCAACCTGGGCGTTGTCCAGGCCGGTGATATCCGCTTTACCATCGCCGATGTCCCCGGCCTCATCGAGGGCGCCAGCGAGGGCAAGGGCCTGGGCCACCACTTCCTGCGCCACGTGGAGCGCTGTGCCGCATTGGTGCACGTGCTGGACTGCGGCACGCTCGAATCAGACCGTGACCCGCTCGCCGACCTTGCCATCATCGAAGCGGAACTGGAAAAGTACGCCGTTGACATGAGCTACGCCGGCACCGACGGCGAAGTGGTTCCTCTGAACCACCGCCCGCGCCTCGTCGCCCTGAACAAGGTTGACCTGCCGGACGGCAAGGACATGGCCGAATTCGTCCGCCCCGAACTGGAATCACGCGGATACCGCGTCTTCGAGATCTCGGCCACCAGCCACGAGGGGCTCCGCCAGCTTGGCTTTGCCATGGCGGAAATCGTCCAGGCTGCCCGCGACACCCTGGCAGCCGCTCCTCCGAAGGTCCAGCCGCCCGTCCTGCGGCCGCGCGCCGTCAACGAGTCCGGCTTCAAGATCCGCCGCGAAGAAAAGAACCTGGAGCCGCTGTTCCGCGTCCTTGGCGAGAAGCCCGTGCGCTGGGTCAAGCAGACCGACTTCACCAACGAGGAAGCCATCGGCTACCTCGCGGACCGGCTCGCCAAGCTGGGCGTGGAAAACGAACTCTTCAAGCAGGGCGCCAAGCCGGGCGACACCGTGGTGATCGGCGAGGACGACGGCGTCGTTTTCGACTGGGAGCCCACCATGATGGCCGGTGCGGAACTGCTCGCCGCGCCCCGCGGCACCGACGTCCGCTTTGCGGATATTGGCGACCGCCCCACCCGTGGCCAGAAGCGCGACGAACAGCAGGAACGCAAGGAAGCCAAGGCCGCCGCCCGCGCCGAGCTCGAAGCAGAGCGCAAGGCCGGAATCTGGACCGAATCGGTCAGCAGCCGCCGGATCGCCAAGCCGCTCAAGGAGAGTGGACTGGGCGCAGACGATGACCAGTAGTGCCGCCACCGCGGTGCCGCACCAGCGGACCGCGGACCGCAGCGTGCTCGCGAATGCCCGCAGGATCGTGGTCAAGGTCGGTTCGTCGTCGCTCACCAGCATCAAGGGCGGCATCTCCGAAGAAGCGCTGACGGCCCTCGCCGATGCCCTGGCCGCCAAACGCAACGCCGGCACCGAGATCATCCTGGTGTCCTCGGGCGCCATCGCGGCAGGCCTGGCCCCACTCGGCCTGGCCAAGCGCCCCCGGGACCTGGCCACGCAGCAAGCCGCTGCCAGTGTGGGTCAGGGCCTGCTGATGGCACGGTACACCCAGGCGTTCGGCGCCCACGGCGTGACTGTCAGCCAAGTGCTGCTCACCGCCGATGACCTGATGCGGCGCAGCCAGCACACCAATGCCTTCCGCGCGCTGGACCGGCTCCTGAACCTGGGGGTGGTGCCCGTGGTCAACGAGAACGACACCGTGGCCACCCACGAAATCCGTTTCGGTGACAACGATCGTCTGGCTGCCCTGGTGGCACACCTGGTCCGCGCCGACGCGCTGGTGCTGCTCTCCGACGTCGATTCCCTCTACGATGGCCCGCCGTCGCACGGTGCCAAGCGGATTCCCCTGGTGGAAGGCCCGCACGACCTCGACGGCGTCACCATCGGCAAGGCAGGCAAAGCCGGTGTGGGTACCGGCGGCATGACCACCAAGGTGGAGGCTGCCACCATCGCGGCCGGCTCCGGCATCCATGCCCTGGTCACCTCCACTGCCAACGCAGCTGCGGCTCTCTCCGGCGAAGACGTCGGCACCTGGTTCACGGTCAACGGTGCACGCAAGCCCGTGCGGCTGCTGTGGCTTGCCCACCTCGCCTCCGTCCACGGCCGGCTGATTCTCGACGACGGCGCCGTCAAGGCTGTGCGCCACCGCCGCACGTCGCTGCTCCCGGCCGGCATCTCCGCCGTCGACGGCGATTTCGAGGCGGGCGACGCCGTCGAAATGGTGAGCATGGACGGCACCGTCATCGCGCGGGGGCTCGTCAACTACTCCGCGGCGGAACTGCCGCAGATGCTGGGCCGGTCCACCAAAGAACTGGGCAAGGCCCTGGGCCGGGGTTACGACCGTGAAGTTGTTCACGTTGATGACCTGGTGCTGGTCTGAACCCGCAACTCGCCTAAACTTGGATCATGACTGAGGCACTGACCCACACTACTGCTGCGACTTCCGGAGATAGCACTGCAGTTCCCGCTGCCCCGGTAACACCGGAAATGACTGCACCGGAAACGGCAGTGCCGCTGTCACCGCAGGACGTCGAGGCCGCTGTCCACGCCATCGCCGACCGTTCCAAGCACGCCGGCCGGCGGATGTCGAAGGCCAACCGCGCCTGGAAGGACCGGGGCCTGCGCGCCATCGGCGCCGCCCTGCTGGAACGCAAGAGCCTCATCCTGGCCGCCAACGCCAAGGACGTCGCGGCCGGCAAGGCCAACGGCACGTCCGCGGCCATGCTGGACCGCCTGACACTGACCGATGCCCGTATTACCGGGCTGGTGGATGCCCTGGAGAACCTCGCCAACCTGCCCGACCCCGTAGGCAACGTGGTGCGCGGCCAGACCCTGCCCAATGGCCTCCGCCTGCGCCAGGTCAACGTGCCCATGGGCGTGGTGGCTGCCATCTACGAGGCCCGCCCCAACGTCACTGTGGACATCGCCGGCCTCGCGCTCAAGAGCGGAAACGCCGTTATTCTCCGTGGCGGCACCGCCGCAGCAGCCACGAATGAAGCCCTGGTCCACGTGCTCCGCGACGCCCTCGAGAGCGTTGGCCTGCCTGCCGACTCCGTGCAGACCGTGGACCAGTACGGCCGTGAAGGCGCCAACGCCCTGATGCGGGCCCGCGGCCGCGTTGATGTCCTGATTCCCCGGGGCGGCCGTGACCTGATCCAGTCCGTTGTCTTGAACGCCGCCGTGCCTGTGATCGAAACCGGCGAGGGCAACGTGCACATTTTCATCGACGAATCCGCCAGCGAAGAAATGGCGGTGGAGATCCTCCTGAACGCCAAGACCCAGCGGCCCAGCGTCTGCAACACGGTGGAGACGCTCCTGGTCCATTCACGCTCCACCGTCCTGCCCGCCGTGGCCGCCGCGCTTCGGGCGGCCGGCGTCAGGCTGCACACCGACGAGCGGATCCGTGCCGCCCTGCCGTCCTCCATCGAGTCCACGCCGGCAACGGACGAGGACTGGGGAACGGAATACATGGACCTCGACCTGGCAGTGGGCATGGTGGACAGCCTGGACGACGCCGTCAAGCACATCCGCACGTGGTCCACGGGTCACACCGAAGCCATCCTCACCAACAACCTCGCCAACGCCGAGCGGTTCATTGCCGAGATTGATTCGGCTGCCGTGATCGTCAACGCGTCGACGCGGTTTACCGACGGCGGCGAGCTGGGGCTGGGTGCCGAAGTCGGCATCTCCACGCAGAAGCTGCATGCCCGTGGCCCGATGGGCCTGACCGAGCTCACCACCACCAAGTGGATCGTGCAGGGCGAGGGCCAAGTCCGCGGGTAGCTTCGCGGTAACATAGACAGAAGTCCGGAACGGCGGGAAGATCCGCTGCCACATCCTGAAGAATCCTAGGGGAGAAAATGCTGCTCCAGCAGATCGCCATGACAGTTGCCGAAGGCGAAGAACACGAACTTGCCCCGCTGTGGGCCGAGCCGTGGGTGTTCGGGGTGGTCATGTTCGCCTTCCTGCTGGTGATGATGTTCGTCACCTTGTCCCACACGAACCTCGGTAACCGGCACTCAGCGACCGAGGAGCACGCAGATCCGCACCGCCAGCACCCCAACAAGCACGACCACGGCCAAGGCCACTGACATTTCCCGTGTTCTGCACCGTGACGGTGCGCAAAGGCGGCTTCGGCTTGGCGTGATGGGTGGGACGTTCGATCCCATCCACCACGGCCACCTGGTGGCAGCAAGCGAAGTGGCTGACAAGTTCGACCTTGATGAAGTGGTGTTTGTCCCCACCGGACAGCCGTGGCAGAAATCGCACAAGCAGGTCAGTGAGCCTGAGCACCGCTACCTCATGACGGTGATCGCCACGGCATCGAACCCCCGCTTCACCGTAAGCCGGGTGGACATCGACAGGCCTGGTCGGACCTATACCATTGATACCTTGCGCGATCTCCGGACCCAGCGTCCGGATGCTGACCTGTTCTTTATCACCGGCGCGGACGCCCTGGCGCAGATCCTGTCCTGGAAAGACATCGACGAGTTGTGGTCGCTGGCTCATTTTGTCGGTGTAACACGTCCCGGGCACGTGCTGGACGGCATGGGTCGGAAAGACGTCAGCCTGCTGGAGGTGCCGGCCATGGCCATCTCCTCCACGGACTGCCGGGCCCGGGTCGCCGGAAACAACCCCGTCTGGTACCTCGTGCCGGACGGTGTGGTGCAGTACATCGCTAAATATGGACTGTACGCCGAGGGAACACAGCCCCAACGTGTCCAAACAACCGAAACAGACGAGCCAGCCAGTACTGAATGAGTTCTCAATGAGTCAGGAACAGCCCCCCGTCCGCAGCCGCCGCGAACTGCGGCAGGCCAGAGATGAGAAGACGGCTACCGGGTCAACAGGCCCGGGCCAGGTTTTGCCTGCCTCAAAACAACGGCGCGCAGCCGATGCCCCGGTGGATTCGGCCCCCGAACAGTCCCAGGCCCAGCGGTCCTCCCAGATCCGCGCCCGCGACCGTGCGGCCCTGCGCACCATCAAGGAACTTGAGGAAAAGGAAGGCCAACTCTCGGCCGGCGGCCCTCCCACGCGAAGGCAGTTGAGGCTCCAGCAGCTCAAGGAACAGGCCGTCACCTCGGCCAACCCCATCATTCCCGCCCCGATGGGAAAGCCGCTTCCCGCCCCGATTGGAAAGCCGGCCCCGACGGGTAAGCCGCTGCCGGTCCCTGCCAGCGCGCCGCCCAGCGCCAAGCCGGAGCCCGCAGGACCTCGCAAGGGTACGGGCGTTCCGGATGGCATGAGCGTGGAGCAGGCACTCGCGGCCCGCACTCTGATTGCCGCGCAGGCCAAGAACCAGCTCGCCAAAATGGAGCATATAGCCTCGCTTGACCCCGAGGTAGTGGACCCCGACATCCTCGCGGAGCAGATTGCGCTGGCAGAGCGGGCCGCAATACTCAACCGCCGGGCCATGGCCAAGCAGAAGCT
Organism: Pseudarthrobacter sulfonivorans; assembly: GCF_031454915.1. GTDB lineage: Bacteria > Actinomycetota > Actinomycetes > Actinomycetales > Micrococcaceae > Arthrobacter > Arthrobacter sulfonivorans_C. The sequence continues at coordinate 79,794 of NZ_JAVDRS010000012.1, forward strand.
GGCCGAGCAGACCGCGCCGCAGGGCCCGCCGGCGCAAGGCGCACCCACGCAGGCCGTGCCCGCTCAGCCAGCAGCCGGTCAGTCAGGGCCAGCCACCGCCGACAACCTCGCCATGGTGACACCGCTTGAATTTGTCCAGGTGCCCGGCGTGGACCGTCCGGTGATGAAGCCCCCGGCAACGTCGTATGTTCCAGTCCAGACCCAGCCGGGAGCCAAGGTCCGGCCTGGCGGCAAGGGCCGCCGTCCAACCACGGCGTCCAAGGCGCCAGCCTCCGCGTCCGGCGCCCCGTCTGGCCGTTCCCGGGTCATCGCCCGGGCCGAAGCCGCTGCCCGTGCCGCTACCGAGCCGAAGCGAATCATTCCTGCTGTTCCGGCGGGGGAGGCAGACGATCTTTTCGAGGACCTGCCCCGCATCCCGGCCCGGTCCGCCCATGGCCTGGAGCCGCTGGATGCGGCGACGGCAGGCCTGGCCCGCGCAAAGCGGCTCAGGCTCATGCAGGTGCTTGTCCTGGTCTTCGGGATCGTAGCCCTCATTTCCGGCGTCATCCTTATCGCCACCGGCATCTCCCGCTGACTGGCCGCGCCCTTTTACGAAGCTTTAGAAAACTACAAGGAGTCCCGTGACTGCATCAGATTCATCCATCGCCACAGCCCGCCACGCCGCCAAGGCCGCTGCGGACAAGATCGCCCACGATATTGTGGCCCTCGATGTGAGTGAACGCCTCGCCCTGGCCGATGTTTTCCTCATCGCGTCCGCACCCAGCGAACGCCAGGTCAACGCCATCGTGGACGGCATCGAAGAAGAACTTTCCAAGCAGGACCTCCGTCCGGTTCGGCGCGAGGGCCGCTCCGGCGGCCGCTGGGTGCTGCTGGACTACTCGGACATCGTCATTCACGTCCAGCACGAAGAGGACCGGGTTTTCTACGCCCTGGAGCGCCTGTGGAAGGACTGCCCCGTCGTCGACCTGCAGCTCGGCGAGGACAGTTCAGTCAAGGCGTCGGCCGCTTCAGAAACCGAATAGCCCACCTCGCCGGCCCGAATATGCCGGATTTGGAATTTTCGGAAATGCTGGTCTAAGATATTTGAGTTGCTCCGGAGATCACGGAGTAACGAAGGTCCGGGGCTGTGGCGCAGCTGGTAGCGCACCTGCATGGCATGCAGGGGGTCAGGGGTTCGAGTCCCCTCAGCTCCACCGGACAGTCCGCCGGAATCGAAAGATTCCGGCGGACTTTTTTGTTGCCGTCGGAGTTCCCCTCGCTGACGGTGCGCATATCCTCCCATATGGTCTTATCCCCGTGTCGTTCGCGGGGGATAAGTCCCTTTGGCGGGGACTTTTCCACATCATGCCGAAGACAGCCGTCGCGTGTGTACGGAGCCCGCGGGAATCTCCTGGGCTTATCCGCGGAACCCGCCCCTGAAGGTCCGGATACGCGAACAGGCCCAGGATTACCGGGAGGGAGCTCCCGATTGGCGCCGGGCGCGAATTTCTATTAAGCTAATCAGGTTGCTTCGAGCGGCCCGAAAGGCCCGCGGGGCATCGGTTTGGGGCTGTGGCGCAGCTGGTAGCGCACCTGCATGGCATGCAGGGGGTCAGGGGTTCGAGTCCCCTCAGCTCCACCAAACCGGACGAAAGTCCAACAAGAAGAGCCACCCGGCCGGGTGGCTCTTTTCGTTTTGCCGGGAACTTCGGCCCGCCCGCGGGGGCGGTTCAGATCCAGTCTGTCCGACGCAGCGGCGGCTGGCCCCCGCCGGCACGCTGCACCAGGATCTGGTTCACTCCCGTGAGGCCCGTTTCAAACCCGACGGCGCTTGAGGCCATGTACAGCCGCCACACCCGCGCCCGTCCGAGGCTGGTGAGCCTGACCGCTTCGTCCCAGTTCGTCTCCAGCCGGCGCACCCATGCCCGCAGGGTCAGGGCGTAGTGCTGGCGCAGCGCCTCCACGTCCAGCACCTCGAACCCGCCGGTTTCCAACGCCGTGACCATCTCGCCGAGGCTGAGCATTTCGCCGTCCGGGAAGACGTACCGCGGAATGAACGAGTCCGGGTCCGGCTTGGTGCGTCCGGCGTTCCAGGAGATGGCGTGGTTGAGCAGCCGGCCGCCGGGACGAAGCAGCCCGTGCAGCACGTCCACGTAATGGGGTGACTGTTCCCGGCCCACGTGCTCGGACATGCCGATGGAGCTGATCGCATCGAACGGTCCGTCGGTGATGTCCCGGTAATCCTGCACGCGGATATCGATGTTTTCAGTCAGGCCGGCATCGGCCGCCCGCTTGCGCGCCAGCACAGCCTGCTCCGAGGAGAGGGTTACGCCCACTACGGTGACGCCGTACTGCTGAGCAGCATGCAACGCAAGGCTGCCCCAGCCGCAGCCCACGTCCAGCACCCTCATTCCGGGTTTGAGGCCAAGCTTCCGGCAGACCAGGTCCAGTTTGGCCTTCTGCGCCCCGTCCAGTCCGGCCGGGAGGCCGGTGTTATCCACGTAAGGTCCTTCACTCCACACCGCGCACGAGTACACCATCGATGCCCCCAGCACGAGGGCGTAGAAGTCGTTGCCGACGTCGTAATGGTGTGAGATCGCCGCTGCATCCCGCCGGCGCGTGTGAAGCCCTCCCTTTCGAGTGACCTTTGCCTCTTCGGGAGGCGGCGCAGGGTTGGGGCCCACGGCTCCCAACCGGACGGCTGTACTGAGCAGGGTGGCCAGTTCGCGGGGCGTCAGGGGCCGGAAGGGGCCGGGTTCGGAGAATTTGCCTACGGAACTCAGGGCGGTGAAGGCCTCGAAGATGTCACCTGGCGCATCGATGTCCCCGGCAACATATGCGCGGCTCAACCCCAGCTGACCAGGCGACCACAGGATGCGCCGCAGCGCCCGGCGGGACCTGAACTCGAGCACCGGTGCGTCGGGTGGACCCGCCTCGGAACCGTCCCACGCCCGGAGCCGGAGCGGAATCTCCGCTGTCCCCAGGACGATTCCCAGCGCTTTCGCCAGCAGCGATGCTGCCCCGTTGTCTGTTGTCATGGTGGGTGCCTTTCTTCAGGTATGGCCCAACAGTACGACGACGGCGCGCACCTGTCAGTGCCGCGCCCCGATTATCATGGGGGAGTGACTGAGACCCTGCCGCCGTGTCCTGAATGTGCCAGTGCCTACACCTATGGAATGGGTGCGCTCCTGGTGTGCCCGGAGTGCGGCCACGAGTGGGCGGACGAGGTGACCGCTGTAGCCGAAGAGGCAGGACCACGCGTCATCAAGGATGCTGTGGGCAACGTCCTCGCCGACGGCGACACCGTGACGGTGGTCAAGGATCTGAAGATCAAGGGCAGCTCCGGCGTCATCAAGGTGGGCACCAAAGTGCGTGGCATCAGGCTGATGGACGGCGTGGGGGACCACGATATCGACTGCAAAGTGGACGGCGTAGGACCCATGCAGCTCAAATCCTCCGTGGTGAAGAAGGTCTAGCGGACCCGGCCAGCAGAGATGGAACACGGAGCCACAGACGTTGTGGTCATCGGCGCGGGGCAGGCGGGGCTCTCGGCGGCCTACCACCTGCAGCGCAAGGGGCTCGAATTCAAAGTCCTCGACGCCGAGCAGGGCCCGGGCGGTGCATGGCGGCACCGCTGGAAGAGCCTGGTGATGGCCACGGTGAACGGCATCAGCGACCTTCCCGGAATCGCCAAGCCAGACGTTGACCCCACAGAACCCAGCTCAGAGTTCCTGAGCAAGTACTTTGACGGCTACGAGCGGGAACTCGGTATTGAGGTCCTGCGCCCGGTCAAGGTCAGCTCAGTAGCCCGGGAGGATGCAGATCCGGCAGGAAACCTCCGCGTCGGTTCCGACCGCGGCGAGTGGCTGGCGAAAGCGGTCATCAACGCCACGGGTAGCTGGACCCGGCCGTTCTGGCCCATCTATCCGGGCCGCTCCACGTTCCTGGGCCGGCAGCTGCATGTGGCCGACTACGTCTCCGCAGAGGAGTTCCGCGGCCTGCACGTCATTGTGGTAGGCGGGGGCATTTCCGCCGTCGGGCTGCTGGACGAGATCTCGCAGGTCACCACCACCAGTTGGTTCACCCGCCGCGAACCGGAATGGCGCGATGCCACCTTCGACGCCCGGGCCGGGCACCGCGCCGTCGCCCTCGTGGAAGAACGGGTGCGCCAAGGGCTGCCGCCGCAAAGCGTTGTGGCCGTGACCGGGCTCATCTGGACGCCCGCCCTGCGTGCGGCAGAACAACGTGGGGCGCTGCACCGGCGCCCCATGTTCACCGCCATGGAGCCCGACGGCGTCCGGCTCACCGACGGCAGCCACCTCCGGGCGGACGCCATCCTCTGGGCCACCGGCTTCCGCGCCGAGCTTGAACACCTCGCGCCGCTGCATCTCCGGGGACCCGGCGGCGGCATCGCCATGGACGGTACCCAGGTGGCGGCCGAGCCGCGCGTGCACCTGGTGGGCTACGGTCCGTCGTCGTCCACCATCGGCGCCAACCGGGCGGGCCGGGCGGCCGTGACCGCCATCCTGAAGCTCCCCGCGCTCCAGCAATAACCACCCGCACACCAGCACGCACCAACACAAGCACGCATCAACACAAGCACGCATCAACACAAGCACGCACACCAAGCACACCAATCAGACAGACGGCAGGAAACACGTGGCAGCGAACAGCCTTGAGGACATCTTCGGCACGCTTAGGCGGCACCCGGACGTCGAAGCCCCCAACTTGCAGGCCTGGGACGCCACGGACAAGCTTCTGCTCGAAGCCGCGGCAGGCCGCGTGGGCCCGGACAGCAGCCTGGCCGTGATCGGCGACCGTTACGGCGCCCTGACCCTAGGCGCGCTTGGTTTCCTCGGGGTCCGGCGGGTCCGCGTGCACGAGGATCTCATCACGGGAGAACGTGCCCTCCGGAACAATGCAAGCGCCCTGGGGCTGGCAGGCTTCGAGCAGCTGCCGCTGGGGGAGGAGCTGCTCGCCGGTGCGGAGACTGTACTGCTGCAGCTGCCCCGGACCCTGGCGGAACTCGAAGAAATCGCCGGGGCCGTGGCCCGGTACGCCGCCCTGGACGTTCTGCTCCTTGCCGGCGGGCGGATCAAGCACATGTCCTTGGCCATGAATGCTGTTCTGGAGCGCCACTTCCAGAATGTCCAGCCCCAGCTGGCGCGGCAGAAGTCCCGCCTCATCGTCGCCGGCGGCGCCGGGCGGGCCTCCGCCGTCGAGCATTCGGCCGTCGAGCACCCCGCCCTCGAACACCTTGCCGAGCTGGACCTGGACGTTGCAGCGCACGGCGCAGTCTTCGCCGGCGCAAAGCTGGACATCGGCACCCGGTTCCTGCTGACGTTCCTGCCGGCGATGCCCTCTGCCCGGCATGCGATCGACCTGGGCTGCGGCAGCGGGATCCTCGCGGCCATGTACGCCCGCCAGAATCCCGGGGCACGCGTCACGGCCACGGACCGGTCCGCCGCCGCCGTCGCTTCGGCGCTGGGCACGGCACGGGCCAACGGCCTGGCGGACAGGATCACCACGCTCCAGGATGACGCCATGAGTACGCTGCCTGCCGCCAGCGCTGACCTGGTCCTGCTGAACCCGCCGTTCCACCTGGGGGCCAGCGTGCATGCCGGCGCCGGAATAAAGCTGTTTGAAGCAGCCGCCAGGGTGCTGGCACCGGGCGGTGAGCTGTGGACAGTTTTCAACCGCCACCTGCAATATCTCCCCGCGCTGGAGCGGCTGGTCGGCCCCACTACAGTCAAGGGCAGCAACCCAAAATTCACCGTTGCAGTCAGCACCAAGCGGGCGTAGCCCATACAGCCGCGTCGCGGCCCGCCTCCGGCTCTGGGCGTGCGTCAGGCGGTAACGTACCATTCAGACATCATCACTACGAGGCCGCAAACCATAGGGGAGACCGTGCCAGAAACTCGCCAGCCCTCGGCTCCACGGCGCGGTACCAACCTGCCGCGGATGGGGGACTTTAACCTCACGGTGATCCTCGATGCCATCCGCCGGTCAGCCGGTGGCCTCAGCCGCGTTGAGCTCGCCCAGATCGTGGGACTCTCGCCGCAGACAATCTCCAACATTTCGCGCCGCCTGCTGGACCAGCACCTGATCGTCGAAGCCGGGAAGGAAGGCAGCGGCCCCGGAAAACCGCGCACCATGCTCCGGCTCAACCCGGCCGGCATGTATGCCGTTGGCGTGCACCTGGACCCCGCCGTGACAACTTTTGTGGTCCTGGACCTGGTGGGTTCCGTGGTGCAGCACTCCCGGATCAAAACACCCGGCGGGAACGATCCCGCCGCCGTGATAGCCACCATGGCCACCGAGATCGGGCAGCTGGTGGCCGAGTCCGGTGTGGACGCCAGCAAGATCGCGGGCCTGGGCCTGGCCGCTCCCGGGCCGATCGACCTTGACAACGGCACCGTGGTTGACCCGCCGCTGCTGCCGGGCTGGGACCGGGTGGAACTCCGGGACGCGCTGGCCAAGGCGACCGGCTACTCCGTCCTGGTGGACAAGGACGTCACCAGTGCCGCCGTCGCCGAAACGTGGGCCGGCGGCCCCAGCGGCGCGGGCAGCTTTGTGTTCATGTACATGGGCACCGGCATCGGCTGCGGCATTGTGCTTAATGATGAAGTGGTCCGCGGAACATCAGGGAACGCCGGCGAAATTGGCCATATCATCGTGGACCCGGACGGCCCGGCCTGTGACTGCGGCCTGCGGGGATGCGTAAAGTCCTCGGCCATCCCACAGGTGCTGGTGGCCGAGGCTATCGCTGCCGGCATCCTGGATGGCTCCGGAAAGCAGACCAGCGGGGCTGAGGTGCAGCAGAGTTTTGCACAGCTTTGCGACCTCGCCGACGCCGGTGACGCCAGGGCCCTTGCCATCATCGACAAGTCAGCCGTGCTGGTAGCCCGCGCTGTTTCGGTAGTGACCAACACGCTCGATGTGGAAAGAGTGGTGTTCGGCGGCCCGTTCTGGAGCCGGATTGCGGACCGCTACCTGGAGAAGATCCCGGCGCTGGTGGATGCCAGCAGTGCCGCCCGCCAGATCCATACCATCGAGGTTGTCGGCACCGGAGTCGGTGAGGATGTGGGCGCTATTGGCGCTGCCTGCCTGGTCCTGGAACATACGTTGGCGCCTCGGGCGCAGCGGCTTCTCCTGGAAGTCTGAACGGGGGCTCCTTGCCTGTTGCAGGAGCCCCATCTAGCATGTGGATATCGCCGCGGCTGGGGGCCCGCAGTCAAAGGGAACGGCAGCCATTGATTTGAATGGAGCACCATGCGTCGTCGGGCCTTTGAAATTACCGCACTGATTGCTGCAGCAGCGTTTGTGCTGACGGCTTGTTCACCCGCAGCCCCGCAGGTCGAGGCCAAGACGCTGAAGGTGGTCTACCAGAAGACTGACTCCTTCAGCGCCCTCGACAACCTTTTCCAGGCGGCCAAACAGGAGTTTGAAGCCGCCAACCAAGGCGTCACGGTTGCCTTGGAACCCATCCAGGCGAACGACGACGACTACGGCACCAAGCTTGCCCTGGCCCTCCGTTCGCCTTCCACGGCCCCGGACGTTTTCTACGAGGACACGTTCAAGGTCCGGTCCGACGTCGACGCCGGCTACCTCCTGAAACTGGATACCCACCTTGAGGGGTGGAAGGACTGGGATACCTTCGACGACGGCGCCAAGGCAGCCGGGCTGGGGGACGACGGCGGCACCTACGCGGTCCCGCTGGGCACCGACACCCGGGCCATCTGGTACAACAAAAAAGTCCTCACAGCCGCGGGCGTCAGCGTCCCGTGGGAACCCCGAACCTGGCAGGACATCCTGGACACCGCCCGGAAGATCAAGGCCAGCGACCCCTCCGTCGTGCCGTTCAACATGTACGCCGGCAAAGCCACCGGTGAAGGCACCGTGATGCAGAGCTTCTACGAACTGCTCTACGGAACAGGAGCCGAACTCTACGACGCGGATGCCAAGAAATGGGTGGTCGGGTCCCAGGGGTTCAAGGACTCGCTGACGTTCCTCAAAACCCTTTACGACGAAAAACTGGCCGTCTCCCCGGCCGAGGCGCTCGATGCGAACGTGTGGAAAAAGGTCTTCGGGGAATGGCTCCCGCAGGGCAAGATGGGCGCCACCGTGGAAGGGTCCTACACGCCGTCCTTCTGGCAAAAGGGCGGGGCTTACGAATGGCCGGAATATGCCCAGGACATGGGTGTGGCCCCGTTCCCCACACAGAACGGCCAGGCCCCCGGCGGAGTCAGCATGTCCGGCGGATGGACCCTGGCGGTCGGCGCTGGAACCAAGGACCCGCAGTTGGCGTTTGATTTCCTGGCCACCGCCCTGAACCAGAAGAACTCCCTGGCGTTCAACGTTGCCAGTTCCCAGATCGCCGTGCGGAAGGATGTCGCCGCGGATGCCGGCTACCAGGCGGCCAACCCGTTTGTGAAGGAGGTGTCCGAACTGGTGGCCGTCACGCACTACCGGCCGGCCACGGCAGACTACCCGCGGATTTCAGCGGCAGTCCAGGAAGCCACCGAAGCTGTGATCACCGGGGCGAAATCCCCGGAACAGGCGGCGGCCGCTTATGACACGGCGGTGAAGGGCATCGTAGGCGATGCCAAAACCGTCGCGAAGTAACCGGTGGCCACATCCACACTCCAGCGGCTGAGCACGATAAACCGGCTTCATCCCCAGCTCCGGCGGCGGGCACGGTTGCTCCCGGTCCTTCCCGCGGTCCTGCTTCTGCTGGTGTTTCTGGCCGGGCCTGTGCTGTGGGCCTTCCACGCATCGTTCACCAATGCCGCGCTCACCGGCCGGAACGCCCGCAGTCCGGGGTGGGTGGGGCTTGAGAACTACCAGCGCCTGTTTACCGACCCCGTCCTGCCGCTGTCCCTTGCCCTGACCGTCATCTTTGTTGGTGGCTCGGCCATCCTGGGCCAGAACCTGCTGGGACTCGCCATCGCCCTCCTGATGAAGCGGGCGCGCCCGCCGGTGGCCGCCGTGGTGGGAACCGCGGTGGTGGCCGCCTGGGTGCTGCCGGAGATCGTGGCTGCCTTCGCCGCGTACGCCTATTTCAGCCGCGACGGAACACTGAACCAGGTCCTGGGCGGCCTGGGGCTCGGACAGCCTGACTGGCTGTATTCGTTCCCCATGGTGGCCATCATGCTCGCCAACACCTGGCGCGGCACCGCGTTCTCCATGCTGGTGTACCGCGCCGCGCTGGAAGATATCCCCGGTGAGGTCACGGAGGCCGCGCTGATGGACGGCGCCGGCGGCTGGCGGCGGCTGGCCTACATCACCATCCCTATGATCCGCGGCAGCATCGCCACCAACCTCATGCTCATCACGCTGCAGACGCTGGCCGTGTTCACCCTCATCTGGGTCATGACGGCCGGCGGCCCCGCCAACGCCAGCACCACGCTTCCCGTGCTGGCGTATCAGGAAGCCTTCAAGTTCGGGGACATTGGGTACGGCACGGCGGTGGCGTCCGTGCTGATCCTGATCGGCCTTGTGTTCGGCGCGGCCTACGTGCGGCTCCTCCGCGAGTCCAAGCCATGACGACGGCGGCGCGGGCCTCCGCAGCGGCACGGCGGCGGACGGGAGCCGGTGCAGTCTCCCGGGCGCAGCAGCGTGCCCGTGTTCCGGCGGACGCAGCCCTGATCCTGATCGGAGCCTGTTTTGTGCTGCCGCTCCTGTGGCTGGTGTTTGCGTCCCTTGATGTCTCGGCCGGCCACGAGGCGAGGCTGCCCGCCCGGGTTTCCCTGCATAACTTTGCTGCGATTATGACACCGGGCCTGCTGTTCCAGCCGCTGTGGAACAGCATGGTGCTCTCTGCCGGGACCGCGGCCGTCAACCTGATAGCAGCTGTCCTGGCTGCCTACCCGCTCTCCCGGTACCAGTCACGGTTCAACAGGCCGTTTATGTACACCATCCTGTTCGGGACCTGCCTGCCGATCACCGCCATCATGGTCCCGGTCTACGGGCTTTTTGTACAGCTTGACCTCTTGGATTCCATGGCGGCAACCATCTTTTTTATGGCCACCACCACGTTGCCCATGGCCATCTGGATGACGAAGAACTTCATGGACGCCGTGCCGGTGTCACTGGAGGAGGCGGCCTGGGTGGACGGGGCCTCCGGATTGACGGCGCTGCGGACCATCGTGCTGCCTTTGATGCGGCAGGGGCTGGGCGTGGTGTTCATCTTTGTGTTCATCCAGGCCTGGGGAAACTTCTTTGTCCCGTTCGTCCTGCTCCTGTCCGAGGCACGGCAACCGGCAGCCGTCTCGATCTTCAGCTTCTTCGGACAACACGGGGCAGTGGCTTATGGCCAGTTGGCCGCCTTTTCCATCCTGTACTCCGTACCGGTCCTGGCGCTCTACGTCATCGTGGCCAAGGGCGCCGGCAACTCCTTCGCCCTGTCAGGCGCAGTTAAGGGCTGACTGTTGGGGGGTGTCAGTCAGACAGGGACGGTCAGTCGATGTCCTCAACTATGACCCCGTAGGGGATGGTGTCGTCGAGATGCGCCTGGTGGCCGGTGGGACCTACGTTGTAGGTGACCCGGACGCCATGGGACTGGTCGGCGGCTGACTGCTGCAGAACAGGTTTGACGGCAAGGATAAACCGCTCGCTTTTGTCGGCGAGAAACTGTTGGTAACTGGCTGGAAGCTCCTTCATTGCAACAGGATAGACCCGCGGACCCGCCATGGGGAGGGGTCCCCATTTGCGGGTATATCCGCAGGTGGCTTGGATAGGATGGCGGGCGGAGTGCAGCCGGCCGGCAACACCACCAGTCCAGTCACACCAGGTACCAGCCATCAGGGGGAAATCCAGTGCTTCAGACCAGTGCGCCCGCACGCATCGAACCGGCGGAACTGGCCCGTGCACAGCAGGTGGTGGCAAACATTTCCCGCAGCTTCGAAGCCAAGGTGGTGGGTCAGTCGCGGCTTCGTGAATCCCTGCTGGTGGGCCTACTGACCGGCGGGCACATCCTGCTGGAAAGTGTCCCGGGCCTGGCGAAAACCACCGCCGCCCAAACCGTGGCCGAGGCCGTGAGCGCGGAGTTCCGGCGGATCCAGTGCACCCCTGACCTGCTGCCCAGCGACATTGTGGGCACGCAGATCTACGACGCTGCCAAGGGCACCTTCATCACGCAGCTGGGGCCCGTGCATGCCAATATCATCCTGCTTGACGAGATCAACCGCTCCAGCGCCAAGACCCAAAGCGCCATGCTCGAAGCCATGCAGGAACGGCAGACCTCCATCGGGGGACAGGAGTACAAGCTGCCCTCGCCGTTCCTGGTGCTCGCCACCCAGAATCCAATCGAGCAGGAAGGCACGTACCAGCTGCCCGAGGCGCAGATGGACCGCTTTATGCTCAAGGACGTGCTGGACTATCCGTCGCCGGCCGAGGAGACGGAGATCCTCCGGCGCATTGACGCCGGGATCTTCACCGCAGAGCAAAAACCTGCCGCGGCCGCCTCGCTCGACGCCGTGGTCGGAGTGCAGGATCTGGTCCGGCGGATCTACATCGACCCGGCCGTCATCAACTACATCGTGGGCCTGGTGTTTGTCACCCGGAACGCCGAACAGTACATTGACCGCCGCCTGGCCGGCTTCATCGAATTTGGTGCCAGCCCGCGCGCCAGTATTGCCTTCAGCCAGGCCGCCCGGGCGGTTGCACTGCTCAACGGACGGGACCATGTGATCCCGGAGGACGTGAAGTCCCTCGCCCACCGCGTGCTGCGGCACCGCCTGATCCTGGGGTTCGACGCCGTGGCCGAGCAGGTGCCGGTGGAGACAATCATCGATGCCGTCGTGGCGTCCGTCCAGACCCCCTGAGCCCGGCGGTGACCAGCCTCCTCCACCGCGTGAAGTCGAAGATGGCCATCTTCGCCCACCGGAAAGCCCGCGGCATGCTCGACGGCGAATACGGTTCAGTCTTCCGTGGCCGCAGCCTGGACTTTGACGACCTCCGTGCCTACGTCCCCGGCGACGAGGTCCGGGATATCGACTGGAAGGCTTCCGCCCGCCACGGCTCCCCGCTGATCAAGAGGTATGTGGCGGTGCGGCGGCAGACCGTCCTGCTGATCGCCGATACCGGCCGGAACATGGCTGCAGAATCCCGCGACGGCGAAACCAAGAAGGACATCGCCGTGATGGCGCTCGGCGTGGTGGGCTACCTGGCCCACCGGCACGGCGACGTGGTGGGCCTGGTCTGCGGGGACGCCAACAGCACACGCTCGCTTCCTGCCAAGGCCGGAGAGGCACACCTGGAACGGCTCCTGCGGGAGGTTGACTCGGCTGCTGGCCTGGACTCCGGCCCCAGCAGGATCGAGGACCAGCTGGAGCACGTGGCCCGCACGGTCAAGGGCAGGTTCCTGCTGTTCGTGGTGGCCGATGAATTCGCCGCCAGCCCGGGGACGGAACAGCTGCTGCGCCGCCTGCGCGCCCAGCATGAGATCCTTTGGCTCACCGTCCGGGACGCGGACCTGGCCGGTACGGGCAGCGCCCCGCGGGAGTCGTTCAACGTGGCTGACTCCTCCGTCCTGTTGGGGCACGTGGCTGGGTCCGCGGTTGTCGCCGCGGCCTATGCCAAGGCCGCGGAGGAGCGGGAGGCCGGCAGGCAGGCCATGTTCCGCCGGACAGGCATCACGCAAGGCCACGTGAGCGGCAGCAGCACGGTCATGACTGAATTGTTCGCCCTCCTGGAAAGGCACCGGCGTGCAGGCTGATCCCGGCATCATCGGACCGCTCCCGTACAGCCATGGCTGGATGTGGGCGGGCCTGGCCCTGCTGGCAGCGGTGCTGGGCTGGTACTTCTTTGTGTTCGTCAGCACCCGTCCACGGCGGGCACCTGTGCCGCCGGCCAGGTTCACGCCGCCGTCGGACCTTAATGACCTGAAGCTGGCTTACGTGCAAAGGATCGACGCCGTGACCGCCGACGCCGCCGCCGGGTTGCTGACTGCCCGCGAATCGCACCTTGAGCTGAGCCTCCTGGTCCGCAGCTTCGCCCGGGACGTCACCGGCGTGGACGCCCTCCGGATGACGCTGGCTGAGCTTCATGGTCATCCACTGCCCGCCGTCGCGGAAGCTGTCCGCGGGATCTATCCGGGCGAGTTCGGCCTGGAGCCGCTGCCGCCTGTGGAGCAATCCGCCGAGACGGTTCGCCGGGCGGTGTGGCAATGGAACTGATGTTCTGGTGGCTGATCCCGGTCGCGCTGCTTCTCGTTGCTGTTGCCCTCTGGCTTGCGTACCGCCCGGACCTCCGGGCAAACGCACGACGCCGGCCGGTAGCCCATGCGGACCGCCTCACCGCGCTGCCCGAATACCAGGCCGCCCTGCGGCGCCACCGCCGCTGGCTCGCCGTTGCTGGTCTCGCGGCAATCACCATGCTGGTGTCGGCGGTGGCCGCGGCAGCCCGGCCGGTGGAACTGACCACCATCCGGCCGGAGCAGCGGAACCGGGACATCATGCTGTGCCTGGACGCTTCCGGCTCCATGAGCAGCGCCGACTCTGCCGTGGTGGAGGTCTTCGGTGTCCTGGCGAAGGAGTTCGACGGCGAGCGGATAGGCCTCACCATTTTCGACAGCAGCGCCGTCCAGGTCTTCCCCCTCACCGACGACTACGAGTATGTGCAGGAGCAGCTCAAGCTGGCCAAGGACGCCTTCGATGGAAACCCGGGCAGCGCCGGATTCCTGGACGGCACCTGGAGCGGCCGGGGATCGTCGCTGATCGGCGACGGCCTGGCCTCCTGCGTCAACGGCTTCCCCGGCACAAAGCCTGACCCTGGCCCGCAGCGCTCGCGGTCCGTTGTCCTGGCAACCGACAACTACCTCTCCGGCGATCCGATCTTCACCCTGGCACAGGCGGGTGCCCTGGCACAGGACGCCGGCGTCCGGGTGTACGCGCTGAATCCCGGGGACTTCGACTACGGGCCGGGCCCAGGCCAGCCCGGCGCCACGCTGCGGGCAGCCGCCGAAGCCAGCGGCGGCGCCTACTACGCGTTGGACACCCCCGATGCCGTGGCGGACATCGTGCGAAGGGTGCAGGAAACGGAAGCCGCCGCGGTGCAGGGTGCCCCCCGCGCCGTCGTCTCGGACCGTCCTGACCTGCCGTTGTCGATTGCACTCCTGTCCGGCCTGGTGCTGGCCGGCGCGTCCTGGAGGCTGCGGCCATGACCCTGCAACCGATCCTTCCCTGGTGGCTGATGGCTGTCCTCATCGCCGCGGTAGTGGTGTTCCTGGGGTGGCGGCTGGTCCGGGCGTTACGGGCGCCTGCCGGTGGCCGGCGTCGGGAATGGCTGTTCCGGGGCGCCCTGGTGCTGCTGCTCCTGGCCGCTGCACTCCGGCCGGGTGTCCCCGGCGGCAGCGCCCAGGCAGCCACCTCTGACCTGAACGTCTTCCTTGTGGTGGACACCAGCAGCAGCATCGTCGCGGAAGACTACGGCAACAGCTCACCCCGGCTGAACGGGGTACGCCAGGACATCAAAGCTATCGCCGGCGAACTGGCCGGAGCCCGCTTTTCCCTCCTGACGTTCGACAGCAGCGCCGTTGTCCGGATGCCCCTCACCACCGACACGACGGCGCTGGACACCGCCGTCGCCGTGGTGCAACCCCAGGTGACCGCCTTTTCGAAGGGCAGCAGCGTCACGGCCGCCGGAAAGCTGCTGACCGAGCGGCTGCGCACGGCGCGGGACAGCCACCCCGAACGGCCCCGGCTGGTCTATTACTTCGGCGACGGTGAACAGACCAGCTCCGGGGCGCCGGAGGCAATCAGGGTGGACGGCGGCCTGGTCAACGGGGGAGCGGTGCTGGGCTACGGCACCTCCGAAGGCGGCCGGATGAAGGAAAACACCGGTCAGCGTTCCGGCAGCGACGGCGGGGCCGGCTACATCCAGGACCGGACAACCGGAAGCGGCAGGGACGCCCTGTCCGTCATCGACGAGGGCCGGCTGCAATGGATTGCCGGCCAACTTGGTGTTCCCTATGTCCACCGTTCGGCCGGAGATGCCGTGGCCCCGATGATGCAGGCGGCGGATCCGGGCGAGCTGCAGCGGGCTCCGGAGGGTTCCGGCGTTGACGGCCGGACAGAGTTCTACTGGATCTTCGCGTTCGGCGCCTTCCTGCTTGGCCTGCGCGAGGCATTCCTGCTGCTGCGCGAATGTCGGCGGCTCCCGCGTGCACTGCCCTTCCCTGAGCGTGCACAGACAAGCCCTGAGCGTGCACAAACAATCGCAGTCCCGCACGCCGGGGAGGCGCGGAAATGATGCACTCCACACAGGTGCCGTCCGGATCTCGGCTGCAGCGCCGCCGTCGGCTGCTCACATGGTCTGTGCTCCCCGTCGTGCTCGTACTGTGCGTGGCCGCCAAGCTGCTCAGCGTGGGTGTGCTCGCCGGCAACGCGTCGAGGGCCTTCGATGCCGGTGACTCCGGGGCAGTGGCGGATGCCGCGGCGGGGCTTCGGATCGCCAACTTCACTGAACCGCACAAGGCGCCGTTCGTGGCGGGTGACGGTCTGTTCCTCGCCGGGGACTTCGGCGCAGCCCGGCTGCGCTTCGAGGAGGCACTGCCGTTGGCCCCGGATGCTGACGCATGCGCCGTCAGGGTCAATCTGGTGCTCAGCATCGAACGCCTCGGTGATGCCGAAGTTACTGCGGGGGATCCGACGGCGGCCGGCCGGCTTTTCGCCGAAGGGCTGGCAGTGGTGGAAGGAGCGCCGGCCGGCTGCTTTGGCTCCAGCGCCGACGAAAGTGCCAAGGCGGAGTCGGGGGAGAAGCTGGAACAAGCCAAGGAACGGCTGACCCAGAAGGCTGGGGAAGTTGCCGGCGGCACCCCAACGCCTGAACCGGGGAAGCCCGGGCAGGACCATCAGCCTGCGGAACCGGGAAACCAGAGCCAACTCGACCAGCTCAAGGACAGAGCCCGCGAAGCCCAGGCTGAACGGAATTCCGGGAGTGAGCGGGACGAGTATCTCCGTGACGATGACTTCGATCCCGGAGCGGACCGGCCTTGGTAGCCAGGAAATTCAGTTCTGTGGCGCCGTGCCCGATATCCCACCGCTGAATACCACAGCACAAAACGGCGAACAATATTCTGTGCCGTGACGAAACCGGACGTAAAGCTGCGTCTTAATTCGGCAGTGGACTTGAACCGTGTCCTGCGGGATCCTAGAGTTCTAAACAAGTTACCGAGGTAACGTGTCAGCGATCCTCCGCGTTTGGAGGGTGTGGGTGCCCCCATGTGGGCCTGACATTTGCTCACGGAGAACTTCATTCCAGGCGTAACAGTCGCGGCTGCGTCCTTGTGGAGTTTTTTCGTGTTCCCCAAACTCAATTCATTGCGGCACCTCCGTCACATTTTGCTGACCGGTCGCCGTCAATGGCTCAAAGCCAAGGACGCAAATGTCACCGCCAAGCCTTATCGAAACACATCCAAATCTGTCCGAGACCGCCCCCGTGGCGCTCTCCTATGAACTCTTCCCGCCGCGCACACCGGCCGCCGCAGAGTCCCTCTGGACCACCATCCGGGAACTGGAAACCACCGAGCCCGACTATGTTTCCGTCACTTACGGTGCCAGCGGCTCAAACCGGGACACCGCCGTCGAACTCATCAACCGGCTCCTGCTCGAAACCACGCTCCGTCCGCTGGCCCACCTGACCTGTGTGGGCAACACGCCGGAAGAACTGGCCGAAATCATTGGGGACCTCCTGGACACCGGGGTGCGTGGCATCCTGGCGCTCCGCGGCGACCGCCCCCAGGACGGCGAACCGCCCGTGGCCGGGTCACTCCGGTACGCACAGGACCTGATTGAACTCATCCGCCGTGTTGAACAGCGCCGCTCGGCGCTCCTGTGCGCCGGCAAGATCGCCGTGGGTGTGGCGGCGTACCCCACACGGCATCCGGAGTCTCCCAGCGAGGCCCACGACGTGGAGGTTCTGCTGGCGAAGCAACGCTCCGGCGCTGATTTCGCCATCACGCAGGTGTACTTCCACACCGAGGAGTACGCGGACCTCACCAGCCGGGCCCGCCGCGCCGGCGTCACCATCCCGATCATCCCGGGTGTTATGCCGCTGACCAGCCTGCGCCGCGTCACCCGCCTCGGCGAGCTGGCTGGCGTTCAGCCGGCACCGGAACTCCTGGCCCGCCTGGCCGGCGCAGAGACCGACGCCGAGCGGCTCCGGATCGGCGTCCGGGCCACGGTTGACCTGGCCAACGCGGCCCTGGATGCCGGCGCACCGGGCATCCACCTCTACACCTTCAACGAACACGTGAGCGCACTGGAGGTGCTGGACAAACTGGCACTTCCGCGCCACGTCCGTTCAGTTGGCCGGCGCAGCGCTGCTGTCCGTTCCAACGCCTCGGCCCAGCGCCAGCTCGCCAGCTGACCTGCCAAAACCCCTAGACCCATCTCACAGCTCCAACACTCCAAGGACTTTCCCATGACTGAACAGAACACCCCCGCAACTCCGTTCCCGGCTGCATCCCTCCTGGGTTACCCCCGCATCGGCCGCCGCCGCGAGCTCAAGAAAGCCGTCGAGGCCTACTGGGCCGGCAAGATCGACGCCGCAGCACTCGACGCCGCAGCCAAGGACATCCAGCTGACCATCGCCAAGCGCCTGCAGGAACTCGGCCTCACCGAAGCAGCTGCCGTGCCGGGCACTTTCTCCTACTACGACCAGGTCCTGGACGCCACAGCGCACCTGGGCGCGGTACCGGCCCGCTTCGGCAAGCTCCTCAACGCTGAGGGCCAGCTGGACATTGACGGCTACTTCACCCTGGCCCGCGGCAACAAGGAACAGCAGCCGCTGGAAATGACCAAGTGGTTCGACACCAACTACCACTACCTGGTTCCCGAAATCGGCCCGGAGACCGAGTTCACGCTCGCCTCGAACCGCATCGTTGAGGAATTCGGGTTCGCTCTGGCCAACGGCATCGAGACCCGCCCGTACATCGTGGGCCCGGTCACCTACCTGCTGCTCTCCAAGGCATCCGACGACGCACCCGCCGGCTTCGCCCCGCTGTCCCGCCTCGAGGACATCCTGCCGGTCTACGTGCAGCTCCTCGAGAAGCTTGCCGCAGCCGGCGCCAGCTGGATCCAGCTCGACGAGCCCGCACTCGTTGTTGACCAGGACACCCCGGCCGCCGAGATCGAAGCAGCCGTTGCCCGTGCCTACGAAGTCCTCTCCGGTGCTGCCCAGCGCCCGCAGATCCTCGTGTCCACTCCTTATGGTGCCTTGGATGGCCAGCTCGGCACGCTTGCCGCCACAAACATCGACGCCCTGCACATCGACGCCTTCAAGGGTGCGGTTCCCTCCGCAGCTGCCTTGGCCGGCCTCGGCAACAAGACCCTCGTTGCCGGCGTCGTTGACGGCCACAACATCTGGCGCAACGACCTCGCCGTCGCTGCCGCCAAGCTGGATGAACTGAAGGCTGCCGCCGGCCGGGTCGCCGTCAGCACCTCCACATCCACCCAGCACGTCCCGCACGACGTCACCGAAGAAAGCCAGCTCTCCGACGAGCTCCGCAGCTGGCTCGCGTTCGCCGACCAGAAGGCCGTGGAAGTCAAGACGCTCGCGTCCTACCTGGCCGACCCGGCCTCCGCCAAGGCAGCCATCGATGAGGCATCCGCCGTCATCGCGGCCCGCGCCATCGCCGAGGGCGTCCGCCGCGACGACGTCCGGGCCCGCACCGAGGCCCTGACCGCAGCCGATTTCAGCCGCTCCGCTTACGCAGTCCGCGAAGCCGCCCAGGAGGAGGCGCTGCACCTGCCGCCGCTGCCCACCACCACCATTGGCTCCTTCCCGCAGACCTCCGAGATCCGTTCGGCCCGTGCCCGCAACAACAAGGGCGATCTCACCAACGAGCAGTACGAGCAGCTCATGAAGGACGAGATCAAGCGCGTTGTGGAGCTGCAGGAAGAGCTGGGCTACGACGTCCTGGTGCACGGCGAGCCCGAGCGCAACGACATGGTGCAGTACTTCGCCGAGAACCTCGAAGGCTTCGACGTGACCGTCCATGGCTGGGTCCAGTCCTACGGCTCACGCTGCACCCGTCCGTCCATCCTGTGGGGTGACGTCACCCGCAGCGCCCCCATCACCGTGGCCTGGGCCGAGTACGCCCAGTCGCTGACCAACAAGCCCATGAAGGGCATGCTCACCGGTCCGGTCACCATCCTGGCCTGGTCCTTCGTCCGCGACGACCAGCCGCTGGGCGAGACCGCCAACCAGGTGGGCCTGGCCCTGCGCGACGAGATCGCTGACCTCGAGGCTGCCGGCATCAAGGTCATCCAGGTAGACGAGCCTGCACTGCGCGAACTCCTGCCGTTGCGCAAGGCCGACCACGCCGCCTACCTGAAGTGGTCAGTGGATTCCTTCCGCCTCTCCACCGCCGGTGCCGCTGACGCCACCCAGATCCACACCCACCTCTGCTACTCGGAGTTCGGTGTGATCATCGACGCGATCGACGGCCTCGATGCAGACGTCACGTCCATCGAAGCCGCACGCTCACGCATGGAGGTTGTCCACGACCTCGAGTCCCACGGCTTCGGCCGCGGCGTTGGCCCGGGCGTCTACGACATCCACTCGCCGCGTGTTCCGGGCGAAGCCGAAGTCACCGAGCTGCTGGCCACCGCCGTGAAGCATGTTCCGTCCCGCCAGCTCTGGGTCAACCCGGACTGCGGCCTGAAGACCCGCGGTTACGCCGAGACTGAAGAGTCCCTGCGCAACCTGGTCAAGGCCACCAAGACGGTCCGCGCCGGCCTGCTGGAAGCCGCAAAGTAACACCTCTGGTGGTTGGCTTGTCGAAACCTGGATCTCGACAAGCTCGATCACCGGTTTCGAGCAAAGCGCGACGGCGGGCGGGGCCCACAAGGGGCCCGCCCCCCGCGCCCGTTTATTTGGGGGGGGTTGGGGGTTAGCGGGGGTGGGGGGTGGGGAAACAGAATGCCCACGCGCCGGGCCC
>NZ_JAVDRS010000013.1:0-98131 GCF_031454915.1 Pseudarthrobacter sulfonivorans
CGTGGCCGTGAAGATGTCAGATACCTCCACTAAGCCCCGGGGGCCCTCCTCACTTCAAGACTGATGTCACCAAGCTCATGGCCAAGTACAGCTAGTGGGCGCCGGCGCCATCCAGGTCTTCATGGAGCACGCCTCCGGCGCACCCAGGCACGGGCGCGATGGCAGGACTGTCTGGAGCACTTACAACCGGGCAAAATCTTGGGTGGTTACCGACCTGACCAGGCTGGGGCGCAGCACCGCGGACCTGTCCGATATCGTCACGGTACTCGGGCGCCGGGGGATAGGCTTCCGATCCCTGGCGGAACTCTGGCTGGACACGACCAGCGCGCGCGGGAAGTTGACCTTCGACATGTTCGCATTCTTGGCCGAGTACGAACGTTCGCGTTTGTCCGAACGCACTAACGCAGGAGGAGCTGCCGCGAAAGCCAGGGGTCGGCTTGGCGGCCGTCCGCCGGCGATGACTGCGGCGAAACTTGAGGCAGCCAGAGACCTGCGCCACCAGGGCAAGAAACTGCAGGAGATCGCGGAGATCCTGAGCGTGAGCATGTCCACCGTGACAAGGGCCCTTGGCCCGCGAACAAGTAGGCCAGGACCGGGGTCCGAGGCCATCGTTTCGCAGCGTCGCTTACGCCAGTCCTGTACGCGTCAATGATCGCGAGATAGCCTGGATGGGGTAAGTTGTCAACCGGATAATCCCGGCAGCAACTCGAAGAATCCCCATCGTGGTCAGCTGCCCTACGAACATCAGCAGCGCCACGAGCAACGTGCCGCCGTAGGTCAAGGAAAAAACTATCCCTCTGGCTGGTACTTGAGAAGGAATTGTTTTGCGTCCGGGCTGCTCATGTGAACTCGGATCGGTCCCAGGATGCTTGGGAGTGCAACCATTTCCTCGTTGTCGATTAGGCCGAGGCCACGGTAGAAGTCATAAGGGAAGCCGTCATCCGTGGGTCCGGGCTGCTGAGCTGGATTTCCTGCCTGCTTCAGGTTTTCCATGAACTCGAACAGCCCGTCCTTGGTCCTAATGTCGTAATCCTTGGCCTGAGGGGCGGAGGGGCGAGGATTCTCAGGTTGCGGAGGAATGTCTGACTGCGTCTCGGTAACGTCCTCATTGGTGATCGTCATGGTTCCCTTTGCCAGGTTACCGGAGTACGACGTCTTGACGGGCGCTCCGGCTCCAGCTTGGTTGTGGGTAATCAGCTGAACCAGCCGGAGCAGATCGTCGTCGTTGAAGGGGTACATCGAGCTGAGCTGGAAAGACACCTTGTCGGGGATACCGAACCGGCTCCACGTGTGGCCGAATTCCAGGTCGATCGAAGGGACAGAGGACAGCGACTTCATGACTCCGCCTCCCAGTATGTAGAGAGTCTTCAGGTATTCCTCAGACCGGCGATGTGCCTCGTCGCCGGGGAATACAGAGTCGCCCCTCAGAACTCCCTGGTGAAGCTGCGTGATGTCGTACGCCCAGACTCGGCCTTTTCCTGCTGGCGTCTCGCGTTCAATCCGGTTGAAGGGGTTGTCCCAACCGTTCGACAGGAACCCAATCGGTGAAAGGATGCGTCCGTGAATCTCGAACCTGATCACCCCGCCGTTCCACCCGTCGCTGACGGTGATCGGAACCCTTACCTTCTGGGCCAAGTGGCTGGGAGGCGTCAATCCGAAGTGGAAGTACACCGTCTGGTAGAACCGAGCGAGGTTAGAATCCCTGTCTACAATCCTCATCCCGAAGGTCTCGGGTGCGGTGCCTGAACCGTTGAAGAGGCTGTCCATTCCCTTATCGAAGCTCTTGGCAGCGTTGAAAATCTCTCCCATTATCCCCATGAAAAATCTTCTTTCTTCCGTATGCGTGTCTACTATCTATAGCTCACTGTTGCAGCCCGTGACACCTGCACTTTCTGGCCGGCTGGCTTGGCACTGCAAGCGTCCGCCTCTCGTGCGGTCGATAACCATCTACGCCGTGGACGAGGACGCCCTGGATGGCGCCGACGAGGCAATCAGCGTGCTCGGCGAGGGCGCCGGCTCGGGGTATCTTCGCCACGGCACGGGCGAGGGCGATCTTCACAGGCGGGAGAGCCCTGCCGGTAGGCCGGCCCCGATCGGGGGCTTAGAGGCCATCGCCGGGGCCTTCGAGTTCCTCGACCTCGGTATTGTCCAGCAGCTGGGCTGTGGTGGTCTCGGTGGTGCGTGCGAGGTCGTCGAGGGCGATGAACCGGGCACGCGCCAGGACAATGGCCAGTTCCGCGAGGTATTGGGGTCCGTTGCGTTGCACCAGGTCGTCCAGGACGTCGTGCATGCGTCCGGTCAGCTCGGTGGGGCCTTCGGATTCCTCGGCCGCGATCCTCGTGAGAGTCAGCGCAGCCAGCGTCGGGTTGTCGTAGATGAGTCCCATGGACCCACGCTACGCACGCCGGGCCCGTTTGTCAGTGACCGGCTCCTGCAGCTCCCGGCCCGGTGCGGGAACCAGGGTGCAGCACAAGGTTGCGATCGTCAGACTTTTCGGAGGTTGGGGGATCCGGGCGGGCGGCCTCGTGCCCTGCCTTCACGTCAGCCGGGTAGGAGCGTGTTCAATTGTGTTTCTTTGTCCTGGTCCAGTTCGTTGCGGCGGTATTTCATGCGTTGGATGTGCAGCCATATGCCGAGGACGCGTTCTTCTTCGGTGTCCGTCTTCTTGTGGCGGGGCCAGTTGTTCCCGGCGGCCATGTAGCCGGTGAGCTCTTGCAGGCGTTGGCTCCACCGGGCTTCGTCGTCGTCTTTGCGGGTCCGTTGTTCCCAGCCGGGGATGTCCTGGAGGCCGTTCCTGTAGGTGGGGGAGAGGGTGCCCTGATCGTGGTCCTGGCGCCGTCTGGTCAGCCACATCGCGAGGGCCCGTTCCCGTGCGGAGGTGGACTTGGTCGAGGGGAGCCGGCCTTCGGCCCTGTACAGGGCGATGGCGTCGTGGAGGTTTTGCAGCCCTTCAGCCGTGACCCGCGTGGACGGTGTGGGGCGGGCAGTGTTGCGGTGGTCGTTCCTGAGCGAGGGTTCCGTGGCCGCGGCGATGGCCAGGTGGTAGCGGATGGTGCTTTGAGCCGCGCCTGTTGTGGCGGCGATTTGGGTAGTGGTGAGGCCTTGACGGTACATCTGGACCCACTCCGGGTGCGGGGCTGTTCGCTTCTGTTCGGGCATGCCGGTCAGCTGTCTGTGCGGATGGCGATCAGCTTCGTGCCGTCCGGGATGGCGGCCTCGAGGGCCGCCTTTGCGGTGTCGTAGCTGTCACCGTCGGCGGTGATGTGGTCGATGCTGCTGTCGGCCATCTGTATTGTTCCGGTAATTTCCGCCGGATCAGCCTAATTGGCTCTCCGGCTTCCCGGCTGCTGCGCCGCGAAGCCTTCCAACGCCTGGTGCAGCCACCGGAGATGGGGGAGGGAGTCCACGGGCCGTGCCCCGCGAAGGTCTGCCGCGGGGGTGATCATCCAGACGGTGAAGTAGTTGTGCGGGAGCTTCAGTTCCATCGCGTGCCGGAACAGGGACACGACCGCGGGGTGGAGCTGGCCGTCGGGGAGGAACTGGAAGCCCGGGCAGTAGGTGCCTTCGCCTATGATCTGTTTACCGGACTAAGTCCATGGTTAACGGCGCGTGTCGCCGGCTGGGACGAGTCCCTTCAGCGTCATGCTTTGGTCATGGATCTCTCGGATCGCAGTTGGCATCGGCATCGAGCGGAGGGACTGACTGTCGCGAACGTCGGACGGGTGATTCCTCGCTCCGGTGTTCCTGGGTTCATGGTCCTCGACGCGATGGGCGAGGAGTTCGCTCCTGCCACGGAGTATCTGCTTGAGCTGGCAGCGACGGACCATTCGCCTCAAACGATACGAACCTATGCCTTGTCGTTGCTTCGGTTCCTTCGATTTTTGTGGGCTGTCGAGGTCAGCTGGGAGAAGGCAACGTCCCTTGAAGCGCGTGACTTCGTGTTGTGGGCGCGCCAGGCCGAGAAGTTCGTCGGGAATCGTAACGTCCCGCGGCGGCGGGGGAGCCGGAACCTTGTCACGGGAAAGAAGCATCTCGGAATGCGTTACTCACCCTCGACGATCAATCACACGACGACGGTGTGTAAGGAGTTTTACGCTTTCCAGCTTCGGGTGGGTGACGGGCCCATCGTGAATCCTTTCGAGCTGCGCCGTGGGCGATCCCATGCGCATCATGATCCTCAGCGGGAGTTTGCCTTGGTGCGGCGACAACCCTTGCGTCAGCGCGAGGCGCACCGGGTGCCAAGATCAATCCCGGATGGGAAGTTCAACGATCTGTTTCGCCGCTTGCGGTCCAACAGGGACCGGGCGTTGGTGGCGTTTTATGTCAGCAGCGGTGCACGGGCGAGCGAGCTGCTCGGGATCACGGGCGACCGGGTCAACGTGGGTGACCAGCTGATCGGCGTTTACCGCAAAGGCGGCCAGCTGCAATGGTTGCCCGCGGCGCCTGATGCTTTCGTATGGCTTCGGCTCTATCAGCTCGAAGGAGGCGTCGCCGGCCCGGATGAACCGGTTTGGCTCACGCTGCGGGGCGAGCCCCGTCCTCTGACCTACGAAGCCATGCGCGCCGTACTGAGACGCTGCAACGACCTGCTCGGTTCGAACTGGACGCTGCACGATCTGCGGCACACGTTCGCGATCCGAGCTCTCGAGGGCGGGATGGGCCTTCACGAAGTCCAGGAGTTACTGGGTCACCAGTCGCTGACTACGACCACGGTCTATGCGGTTCCGCATATGGAGGAAGTCATCGAGCATTACCGGACCCATCTGAGCAGCAGGACTTCCCCTGCCGCTGACAGTTCACCGGCTGGTCAGCCCTATAACCCCGATGAGTTGCGCGTGCTTTGGGGGAACCAGTGACAAGTCCGCCCATCAATAAGATCCAGACCGCACGACGAAGCTGGAATGACCACACGCCGCCACCACAGGAACAACAACCGCCTGCACTGCCGCCCATCCCTTCTGGACCACTGACCAGCGCCAGCATTGAGGACATCATCAACCGTCTTGAGGACTGCCGCCCGTACTGGCCACAGGTGCCTGAGCACAGGGCGCGCATTCGGCGCTTACTCGGTCATTTGAGGCAGTTGCCGGGTGAAACCTGGCAGGACCGCTGGGCGCTGTTCGAGGGCCAGGTCGGGCATGGCGCTCTGACGTGGCGGCTCAGAATTGCCGGCGGTTCAAGCAAGAACACGAAGAATCGCAACGAGGTCGAAGGACTCAATGCGGCGATGGGACCGCTGCTGGCTCTGGACGTCATGCGCCCGTCCCACCGGTGGCTCGCGGGTCAGCGCTTTGCCTTCTGGAAAGCACTCAGCCGGTTCCGGGATCCCGCCCACACAACTGAACTCGAAAACGCCCTACTCCATGCGAAGGCTTCACCGGCCCAGGCCACTAGCGGGATCCTCACCTTAGGTCGCATTCAGGCCCATACAGGCAAATCGATCCGCCAGCTCACAGCCGAAGACATCCTCGACCTGACTACCCAGCTTCCCGGGAAGCTGATCGACGTCAGCCGCAGCGGGCTGACCGCCGTATGGCCCGTGCTGCACGGGCTGGGATGGATCAGACACGATTCCGGGACCATGCCCACACGGCTCCGCGTCGGACCGAAAACGGTGGATGAGATGGTCGACTACTACGACATCACCGGCCCCTGCCGGGAACCACTCATCCGCTATCTTCAGGTCCGGTCGGCTGGCCTCGACTACGCCTCGCTCTGTGCTTTGGGCAGGTATCTGGCTGGCCTCTTCTTCGCCGACATCGTCAAGCACTACCCTGGCCAACGCAGCTTCGCACTGACTCCGAAGCAGGCTGCTGGCTGGAAAGCCAGAGTCAAAGTCAAAGCCGACGGCTCCCCGCGCCGGGAAGTTTACAGCGTCTTCTTCTCCGTCCGGGCGTTTTATCTCGACATCAGCCAATGGGCACTCGAAGATGCCTTCTGGGCGCAATGGGCCGCCCCAAGCCCCGTAACCTTCGCCGAAACCCGTGGTTACGTGAAGCACCGGCGCGCGACCATCGCAACGATGCAACAGCGCACCCGTGAACTGGCTCCCGTGTTGCCCCGTCTGGTGGAGGCTGCCGAACAGGCCCTCCGCGCAGCAGAAGCAACCCTGGCGGATGCCAAGACGGCCGGCGCCGGCCAAACTATCGACATGGACGGCGAGGCTTGGGAAGTCTTCCAGAGCTGTGAATATGCACATGTCCGGATTCGGCGCAATGGAAAGGACCGGGACCTGTCCTTTGAAGAGGACAACGCCTTCTGGACTTGGGCGCTTGTTGAGACACTTCGACACACCGGTGCACGGATCGAAGAAGTCCTCGAGTTGGTGCACATGAGCATCCAGCCCTATAAGGTTCCAGGGACCGGGGAGACCATACCGCTGCTGCACTTCGCTCCGAGCAAGACCGACACAGAGCGTCTGATGGTGGCGGGCCCCGAGCTCGTGCACGTGCTCTACCGAGTGCTCTCGCGAGTCACCAAGGACACTGGTGGTGCACCGCTGACACAGCGATGGGACTCAGCTGAGAAAGTGCTGAGCTCACCTCTTCCGCACCTGTTCGTCCGCCGCCGTGGCGCCGGACCGCCGAACGTGATGACGACGGCCACCGTCTCCACGCTGCTCAATGACTTGGCGCGACGCGCGCATATCAAGGTCAGCGGTGCCGAGGTGAGGTTCACCCCGCACGATTTCCGTCGCATCTTCGCGACCGAGGCTCTTGCCAGCGGCTTGCCTCCACACATCGTGCAGGTGCTGATGGGGCATGCCAGTCTGGCGACGACCCAGGGATACGCGGCGATTTATCCTAGGGACGTCATTCGGCACCACCGCACCTTCATCGAAAAGCGACGGGTCATTCGGCCCACCGAAGAATACCGCGAGCCAACCGCCGCCGAATGGGACGAATTCGAAGCCCATTTCGTGCAGCGCAAACTCAGCCTGGGCAGCTGCGGACGCGCCTACGGCACAGGCTGCCAACACGAACACGCCTGCCTCCGCTGCGCCCTTCTCCGTCCGGATCCCAGCCAGATCAACAGACTCCAGGACATCATCGACAACCTCGAAGAACGCATTACCGAAGCCGAACAACACGGCTGGCTCGGCGATGCCGAAGGACTGCGGGTCACGCTCAACAGCGCCGAAATGAAGCTTGCCCAGATGTTCAAATTACAGAGCCAACAAACGCCCGAAGCCGTCGACTTAGGAATCCCAATGGTCGGGCGGCCGAACCGACACGCCAACCCACCTAAACCGGATAGTCAGATGAATTGAATATCAGGCGCCGTCGTCGATGGACTCGAGCAGCCACTGCGTGGCGAGGGGCTGGCGGCGCAGGGTGAAGGTCTGCAGCGGGCCGTTGGAGTCGGGGATCTGGGTTATCTGCCCTCCGGGAACGTTTGGGCCTGTCAGTTAGGGATGCCAGCGCGAGTCACGTTGCGCACGTCCAGGAATCTTGGCTGCAACGTCCCCATTTTAAGGAGTGGAAAAGCAAACAGAGGCGTAGTTGGTTTTTGCCGGACCCGAAGGGTCAGTTGCCTCATCCTGCGCCAGGCAGCTCATGGCATCGTTCTTGACGTGAAAAGCGTGTGGACGCTGGGGTATGCGGACATCGAGGGAAAAGGGCGGCGATTAATTCGATCGACTGGGCTGGAGCCTAGCAGCGCGATCAGTGCGGAAGCGCAGGGGGGCTGGCAACTAATGGTGGTGGTCCCTTTCCGGGCTGACCGGAAGCACTGAACCCCGGAAGTCGGCGCGGCTGCGCGCAGCCTCGGCAGCAAGGTTTAGGGGCAATACGCGGGCACTTGCCGTCGGCGCGGACCTGGCCATAATCTATGGGGACCCCGCCGCATGACCGGCGAGCGTTGTTGAGCGGACCGCGGCCGCAGTCAGGGCGACCGCCCGATACTCACAGCTCAGGCCAATTCTGGGTGTGCGCTCCCGAAATACAATCCTCAGCCCTTGGAGACAAAGATGTCCCGGAAACGAAGACTGACCGCATCCGTATTCGCGCTCGTTACAGCATTTTCGTTCGCCGTAATCGGTGCGCCGCCTGGCGCCGCCGCAACAACGCCGATTTCCTTCCAATTCACAACGGTGGTCGATGCCACCGCCGTGGGTGGCAGCTCCAGCACCCCCATGCGCGTCATATACCAGTTCAACCCGGACCTGGCGCCAGGTTCAGGGTTGTCCGGTTCCGGCGAAAATTTCGCAAGCTATGGTCCCCTTGAGAAGATCATTTTCGAGGTGGGCAGCCAGTGTGTCGCACTGGCAGGCGCGGGCACTGACATCACAGTTTTCGACAACGCCGGAACAACATTCGTTGAGGACTCCTACAACGTACGGGCCAGCGACGCGGCTGTAGCGGGCAAGACCGTGTTCGGGCTGAACCTCGAATTGGCCAGGTTCCTCCTTGTTGACAATCAAGCGACAATGTTTTCCGACACGTCGTTGCCCACATCACCAGAGTTTGCTGATGCCGCCGACTTCCAGCAGTCCGCCCTGCAGCTCAGGAACCCCACGACAAATCGACGGACTACCGTTAGTGCTGCACAAGATGCGCCTTTCCAGCTGGGGCGGTTCGACCCGCACGGCAGCATCGGCGAGATTATTGATGAGGTCAACGCCCTGCCGGTGAGCAGCGACCTCAAAGCAAAACTGGTTGCTCCACTCGAAAAGGCAAGAACCCTTCTGGAGGGGACCCTACTCCAGAAAAATATCAAGCAGGCGCGTGGTTCTCTGGAAGATTTCATCAAAATCGTCCACACGAATCGCAACAGACTGGGCCAGGAAGCCGCCGCCTCCCTGCGAAACAGTGCGCTCTTTGTCATCGACGAGCTCCCTGCGTGTGCGTGAGGCAGTGATCCGCGCTGCCGGCACGAGCAAATGTGCCGGGCAGCTGGGACCCGGGCGAGTGTTTCCAGGCGCCAGCATGGGCAGCCTCGTTCGGTGCTGTATCGGCGAGTATTTTTCTTATGGCTGGCTGCCAGGACCAGAACCAGTGGAAGTCCGCACGACTGGAACGACCGCCAATTCCTGGGATTGTCCTGCAGTGAATGAGCTTGAGCACTTGCCAGCTACGGCCTCTGGTGGGCCGTCGCTCCTGCCGAAGTCCTCGTACGTGTGCAGGGAGAGCTCACCGCCGAAAACATCCGCATAAAAGTTCAATGCCTCCCGCGCCGTTCCCGGGAAAAAGACATAGATCTGAGGCCCGGCCATGGCGCCCATTAGTCTTGGGCGCCATGGCGGTGCTGTCCTTAACCCGGTCGATGGTGGCACCCGAGTGGAGCAAAGCAGCCGAATCGAGGCACCGTGGCAAAGTTGGCCCTTGCCCTAAAGGTCGAGCCTCAATTCACTGGCGGCGGCTCACCGCCCCGCGTGAATAGGCCGCACTTTCGATCGCTGCGTTCTACTCCACAGGTCGCACAGGACGAAGCGAAAGCCTACGGAAAGTTTGTCGCCGAGGTAGCAGGCATGCTTGAGAACGCGGTGGAATTTCCCGAAGTGTTGCTCCCCGATCTTCCAGTTAACCCTGATGAGCGAACGGTAAGCCCGGAGCACGCGGCCATGCAGGCCCGTCAATTCTTTGGCGTCGGACCGGGCCCGATCCAGCACGTTTTCCGTCTGGCGGAGCGAGCGGGAGTGGTGGTTTGTTTTCAGCGAACCGGGGGTTGCAGCTATCGATGCATACTCGCTACACACAGCCACGCGGCCGATCATAATTCTCAACCCTGTCAAAGACGACTACTACCGGCAGCGGTTCGACGTCGCACACGAACTTGGGCATTTGATAATGCACCACGATGCTGAGCCGGGTGGAAACGTGGCAGAGGATCAGGCCAACCGTTAACCGTCCGGCCGGGGCCAAGAAGGCTTGACACGATCACCTGGACGACCTGCTGCCTAGCGAGCGTTTCCCGAACAGGATCAGCACAACCTATTTAGTCCGGATAAGAAGACTCGAACGAGCTGCCGCATCACCGGGTCCGGGTCTTCCATGAGTTCGGCGAGCCGGCGCCGGACCTGCTCCAGGGCGGGCAGGGCGAATTCGGCCCTGACGGACTCCCAAACCTCCTCTGACACGGGCCTGCCGATGATGGGCTGGGCCATCAGGCGCCGTCATCGACGGACTCGAGCAGCCACGCGGTGGCCAGGGGCTGGCGGCGCAGGGTGAAGGTCCTCAGCGGGCCGTTGGAGCCGGGGATCTGGGCCTGGACGCGCCAGTATTCGACGCTGACCAGGTCCCCGCTGCCCTTGGCGGCGGTGGACCGGGTGTCCCACCACGCGTCGCGGCCGTACCAGTGCTGGGTATCGGTGGCGGGGTCAACGATCCAGATCTGTCCGTCGTGGCGGATGGCCAGCGGTGTGCCGGCGGGGTCGGTGCGGACCTGGACGTCGTGGGCGCGGGCGGGGGCTTCGGGGGTGATGGTCATGGCTGTGTGTTCTTTCCGGTGGTGCTGGGGCTGTGCTGTCGTACAGATAAGGCATGGGTTTAGGCGGCTTTGACGAGGGGGAGTTCCTCCCAGTGGGTGGTGTAGCGGGGGAGAGCATGTCCCGTTTCATGGCCCAGTCCGGCCCGCCGCGGATCCCGCCGTGGCCGAGGCCGATGGAGCCGCGGCCGTATTTCTTGGTGACGACTTCGAGGAGGGTGCCGACGTGGCGTTCCTCGTGCGGGTTCTCGAACAGGGACAGGGGTGCCTGGTTGCCGGTGGGCCGCAGGTCGGTGACCATGATTCCGGCCCGGGCGTACCTCACGCCGTCTCGGATGTGGGGGAGGAGCGCGTGCGCGGCCTTTGTCAGGATCACCGGGTCCGCAGTGGGCATCGGCAGCGGCACACAGACGGAGGGGTAGGAGGTGTCCTTGGGGTTGAAGTGGGAGGTGCCGGCGAATGCGGTGAGGACTTTGGCCTGCAGGTCGTGTTTGGCCAGTCGGGCTGAGGCCTGCTGCCCGTACACGGACATGACCTGCCGGATCCCGGCGGCGGTGGTGATGGGTGTGGCGAAGGAGCGGGAGAAGATCAGCTGGTCCTTCCCGATGCGTTCTTCCTCCATCGGGATGCAGGGGGTGCCCTGCAGTTCCAGGACGGTGCGCATCATGACGATGGAGAACCGGTCCCGGATCATGACCGGGTCGGCCCGGGCCAGATCGAGGATCGAGAAAATGCCCATCACGTTCAGCCGCTTCGTCAGCCGGGTCGCCACACCCCAGATCTCGATGACCGAGAGCCGGCCCATGAGCCCTTCGCGTTCTGATGCGGGGATGGAGTCCCAGTGGCAGACGCCGCCGAATGCGGGGTTGTTTTTGGCCCATTTGTTGGCCAGCTTGGCGAGGGTCTTGGTGGCGGCGATGCCGACGCAGACGGGCACGCCGACGTTCCGCCGGACCGCGGCTTTCATCTCACGTCCCAGTGCCAGCAGCTCGGCGGGGGTTCCTTTGACGCCGAGGAAGGCTTCGTCGATGCTGTAGACCTCCAGCCAGGCCGAGTACCGGCCCAGCAGTTCCATCACCCGGGCGCTGATGTCCCCGTAGAGCTCGTAGTTGCTGGACAGGGCGACGAGTCCCCATTCCTTCGCCCGTGGGGCGAGTTTGAACCATGGCTCACCCATGGCGATGCCCAGGGCTTTGGCCTCGGGGGAGCAGGTGACGGCGCAGCCGTCGTTGTTGGACAGCACGATGACGGGTCTGCCCTCGAGGGACGGGTCAAAGGCCCGTTCGGCGGAGGCATAGAAGCAGTTCACGTCCACGTGTGCGATCTGCGGCATGTGCCGCATCTGGACCGGCTTAGACATTGTCCGCCCTAAACGTGGTGGAGGCATCGGGTTGCCACACCCCAGATGACCAGGTCCGACAGATCTGGCACCCGGATATCCGGGCAGACGGGGTTGTCTGCCTGCAGCACGACGCCGGTGGGTGTGATCCGCAGCCGCTTGATCGTCAGTTCCCCGTCCAGGACGGCGACGACCACGCATCCGTCGTGCGGTTCCAGTGCCCGGTTTACGATCAGCTCATCACCGTCGCTGATCCCGGCACGCTGCATCGAGTCCCCGGACACGCGCACCACGTAGGTGCTGGTGATGTCTTTGATCAGGTGCTCGTTCAGGTCGATCCGGCCATCAAAATAGTCCTGTGCCGGCGACGGGTAGCCCGCCGCGACCGGGACCGGGGAGATCAGCACCGACAACAAGGAGGCGCCCGCATCTATCACGCGGGGACCGAGAATAACGCCCACAACACACCTTTTATTCGAATATATGTTCGATGAATTCAGTGTAGTCCCTGGCACCGACAACGGGACCACTCCACCAAGTTGCACCCGATGCAGGGTGCGGGAGGGCCGACGGTGGCGGTGCTGGGAGCCGAGGTTTCCGCTGCCCCACAGCCGGGGACAATTCTCATGGGTTATCCACTGCTGCGGCTGCGAGGGAGCTACCCCGAGGGCTCCCATTTCAAGCCGTGGATAACCCGAATTGACCCCGGCTGTGGACAGCTCTCCGGTCACCGAAACAGGGTGACGGCTTCACCCATCCGGCCCGGCCCCAGCGTCGAATCATCTGCGATGCCACCGATGCCGAGCGTTTAGGCGCTGGGGGCAGCCATGTTTTTCGGAAAAGCGTCACCTATCAGAAGGCGTGCAGATATGAGCGACCTCCAGTTCAACCGTTTTCTCTCAGAATGCATCACCCATGACCCGGACCGGCCGACAGGTCTTCGCGGGGAGGAACTGTACGGGGTGTATATCAGCTGGTGCCTGCTGCACGGCGAAGCTCCGGCCTCGGGCACGGCCTTCTGGGCAGGCATGAAACGCCAGAGATACGTGGGCCGTCAGCGTCACGCCGGCAGCTACATCTGGCCGGGTCTGGCTATGACCGGACCAGCAGTTGTGGACTATATCCTTTCGAGCCAGCCCAGCCTGGTGTAGAGAACACGGACGGTGGGCGGTCCCGCGTCCGCAAGGCCACTCTTGGTGCTTCTTCTTTAGTGTTCGGTAGGGCTGGGTTTCTTGCGTCGTGTCCGCGCGTAAACGGGGAGGGTCAGGAGCCTGACTATCCCGGCCAGGGCCAAGAGGACGGTGAATGCGGCCAGTTGGCCGAGGAACATCAGAGCAGCCACTGCCAGTGTTCCGGTGTAGGTCAGGGCAAGGGTAAGCGTTTCAGCGTCAGGCATCGACGGCCCTCTCCGAGTAGTGGGGGAAGCGAGGCGGGAGGCCCCGGTACAGGGTCGTGCGTTTTCCCGGTCCTGGTAATTATCTCCCGGGCAGGGGAACCATCGCCCGGAGGAAGGCAGCCTATTTCGCTGGTGGGATCAGCCACGGACCAGCTTCGTGATGCTGCGTTGGGGAGGGGCAGGCATTCGGATCTTCCCTGACTTGGTAAGGCAGAATGGGCCCATGTGCGGCAGATATGTGATGTCCAAAGCCACGGGGGACCTTCTGAGCTACTTCGATGCCAAAGTAGTAGAGGGGGCAGTCCGCCGCCACCGAGCTGGAATGTTGCGCCCACCCAGGATGTGCCGATCATCGCGGAACGGCTGGATGAAGACAGCATCAACCGGCATCTGCTCGTCGGCCGTTGGGGTCTGGTGCCTTCCTGGGCGAAGGACATCAAAATCGGCTCGAAGCTCATTAACGCCCGCAGCGAGACGATTCTGGATGAACCGTCGTTCCGCAAGGCCGCGTTGAAGCGCCGGGCCATCATCCCGGCAGAGGGCTATTACGAGTGGCAGAAGACCGAAGACGGCAAAAAAATACCTAACTACCTTTACTCCGAGAATGAACCACTGCTCGGTTTCGCAGGCCTGTATGAGTTCTGGCTTGATCCCCGGATGCCGGAGGATGACCCGGGCCGCTGGCTTCTCAGCTGCACCGTGCTCACCACCACGACCCAGGACGCCCTCGGGCACGTCCATGACCGCTCCCCGGTGATCATCCCGCGGGACTCATTCGGGCAGTGGCTAAACCCGGACATGACCGACAAGGCCGACGTGCAGAGCCTGCTCGACTCCCTGCCCGAGCCAGTCCTCACACCAAGGATCGTCAGCACGAGTGTGAACAGCGTGCGCAACAACGGGCCCGAACTCATCGAGCCCGCCGTCTAAAAGCCCATGGTTCAATCCTCCCGGCCATCAAGCCCGGGCCCTAAAGGCCCGGCTGGTCCTCGGCCGCTGCGTTCTCTGCCCGGACGTCTCTGAGTATTGCGGCCAGGCCACGCACGGCCGCGGGGTCCGTTGCGAGAGCATGCGTGCAAGCGGGTCACGCCAGAGCCTTCGGCTGCCTGTGCGAGTTCGGCCCAGGCCTCCTGTAGCTCTGCCAGCTGCGCAGGAGGCAACGGCGCCGACGCCTGAGTCACTTCCACTGTAAGTGCTGCAGTGTCGGCCGCCTCCGGCCGTCTTCTGAAATAGCTCCGCAAGCCCATGCCTTACTCGCCTTCGAACGAAGTCCCGCCAGGAGTGCACGGTGAGATGCGCTGCCACTGACGAGACCATTCCACCGTATCAGTGCCCCTGGTCTCCGCTGCGCTTCAACCAGTTGTTGGGCGTCCGCTGGCGCGGTCGGCTGTTGGGTCCAGGGTGCGCCGTCGCAGAGCTCCGTCACTCCCTGGACCTGTCTTGTCTACGACGTTTTCTGGTTGCTGTCCTGCGGATTCTAGGCGTCCGCTCCACCCCGTCTAGCCCCTCCTTCGTCGGGGCCTGCGGTGCAGGAATTTCCCTGCGGCGCTCCTGCGTCGCTTATTTCCTCCGGTAAATGTCCTGCCCCTCGCCCTGCCGGGTAGTCAGGCCTCCGTCGGCCGCCGAGCAAGCAAGCTTGCCAGCAACCAAAAAACAACTGTGAGTCTTTACGTGGCTGGTCTGGGACTAGCTGGCAGTGTTGATGCCGGTCGTTCTGCTTGGTGCGTGACTCGAAAAAACAATTGCCCCTCGAGGGTGCGTTTCCCCCGATTTGTCCACGCTGGGTGGAGCGGCCGGCGCTGACCTGTCCCACGTCGGTGGCTTGATTAGAAGCTTGTCCAGCCTCTGAGGTTGTGGCTCATCACAGTTTTGCCTCGAAGTGACTCTTCCCAGGTCCGGCGCCGGTCGCGCTGCGACCTGTCTTGTCCGTTCGAAAGGAAGGAGCGTGGCCGCGTTGACTATCGTTGCGCAGACCCGCCCGTTCGTCATCGGCGTGGACTGTCACGCCCGCACCCACACTTACGCGATCATTGAGGCCAGCACAAAGCGACAGGTGGCGTGCGAGCAGTTCCCGACCACCTCCGCAGGGATTTCACGCGCACTTGCCTGGGTAGGCCGACGAACAGACGGCGATATGGGGTGTCTATGGGCTG
The DNA here is from genome assembly GCF_031454915.1 of Pseudarthrobacter sulfonivorans. Taxonomy (GTDB): domain Bacteria; phylum Actinomycetota; class Actinomycetes; order Actinomycetales; family Micrococcaceae; genus Arthrobacter; species Arthrobacter sulfonivorans_C. Next base: position 15,314 of record NZ_JAVDRS010000013.1, read on the forward strand.
TTGAGGGTATCGGCTCATATGGGGCCCGTCTGGCCAGGGCAGTAACCGACGCCGGTTACGACGTCGCCGAAGCTCCACGCATGAACGCCCGAGGCCGTCGGGGGATCGGCAAATCGGACCCGTTGGACGCTACCGCCATCGGAACCGCTGTCATCGGCTTAGAGGAGTCCCAACTCCGGGTTCCGCGACGGGACGAAGGAACCCGTGCCGGACTCAGGATCTTGAGCACAGCCCGGGATCAGCTGACGCGGGAACGAACGATGTATGTAAATGCACTCATCGCCCTACTCCGGGCACATGATCTTGGAATCGACGCACGTAAACCTTTGATTCCCGCCCAAATCGCCACCATCACCAGGTGGCGGGAACGACAGGAGCAGATGGAACTATCGATCGCCCGCGAGGAAGCAGTTCGGTTGGCGCGCCGCGTTCTCGAAGTGACCACTCAGCTCGCTACGAACCAGAAGCGCATGACAGAGCTGATCCAGCAAAGCCCTGCGGCGCCGCTATTGGAGATGGTGGGCGCCGGGGCTGTCACAGTCGCTAGTGTACTGACAGCGTGGTCGCATCCAGGCAGGGTTCGCAGTGAAGCTGCGTTCGCCTCACTGGCAGGGGTGAATCCCTTGCCTGCCTCAAGCGGTAACACTGTCCGGCACAGGCTCAACCGGGGCGGTGACAGGCGCCTCAACCGTGCCTTGCACACCATCACCATGACCCGGATGACGCACGACCCCGGAACACGGGACTACGTCGCCAAACGCACCCAAGAAGGCCGTAGCTACCGGGAAATCCGCAGATCCCTCAAGCGCTACATCGCCCGAACCCTCTACCGCCAACTCAACACCCTTTACGCCACCGCGGAACCGGCGCCACCCCACGCTGCAGGGGCAGACCCTGCTAGGAATAGGAGCGCACCGTCGCTCCTCAGCACCAACAATTCTGGTTCTCGAGGTGGTCGTTAAGTTTCTGGGATTGCTTCATCGCAGCAGGACACGGACGTTATTCGGTTCGGCCGTTTTGAGCGTCCCGCGCTCGGCACGGGCGGGCCGTGGCGCAGAGCCTCCTACTAGGAAGAGGCGTTAAGCAGGAAATCCTTAGCACCCTGCAACGCGATGCGCCGAAAATTCGTTGCCCAGCTATTTCCCTTCTCATATCCCTAGAGATTTGCGACGTCGGGAGGTTGCCGCGAAGGGACTTCGCGAGGGAGGGACCAGAGCTGAAGAGTATGTGGGCGTACTCAGCCCTTCCCTCGGCGAGGATTACGAGGATGGTCATGCTGCGAGCGGTACCAGGCCCAAGTGGCATATAGCTTGTTGAGGGACGCTGACGAGAGAAAGCCCGCCGAAGGGGGTCGGCGAGCTTTCTACCTGACGGTAAGGGATAACGCAGTCAGCCATCGGCTGGAAAAAAATTTTGCGTGATTGATCTCCCTATTTGAAAGCGTGAGTAGTCTCTGAATTTATTTGAGGCCGGACCGTACGAAGCCCGCTACGATTTGGCGTTGCAGGAAGATGTAAAGCAGGAATACTGGCAGGCAGGCGAGTCCGCTGGCGGCCATGATGGCACCCCAGTTGCTGCCTTCGGCGCCCATGAAGGAGCGGATACCGACCTGCATCACGCTGGTTTCCTGCTGCATGATAAGCAGGGGCCAGGTGTACTCGTTCCATGCGGAGATCATGAGAATCACGGCGAGTGAGGCCAGGGCTGGCACAAGGTTGGGCACGATGACAAGCCAGAGCGTCGCCCAGGTGCTGCGCCCGTCCATTGAACTGGCGTCGATGAGTTCACGCGGGATTGCACGCATGTGCTGCCGCAGCATGAGCACGGCGAAGGCCGAGCAGAGGTTGGGCACAACGATGCCGGCAACAGTGTTGAGTAGCCCGAGCTGGGAGACGAGTACGTAGTTGGGGATCATTGTTACTTGGAACGGTACAAGCCACGACGCGACGAAAAGCAGGTAAATCACTTTGCGGCCCGGGAAGTCGAAGATTGCGAAACCGTAGGAGGCGAGGATGGCGACGAGCAACTGCGCGAGGCTCATGGTGAGCGCCATCACGACTGTGTTGCCGAGCATCTGAAGCATTGGTATCGCTTCGAATACGTAGGCGAAGTTCTCGAATGAGAACGACGGGGCGATCAGTTGCCCGCCAACCATCGCTCCGGGTGCGGCGAATGCTGTGATCACAAGCCACAGGAGTGGCACTACGGCGAGCAGGGCGAGCACGAGCATGATGAGGTGTGCGGGTCCCTGACGCAAGAGCCAGGTTACGGTCCTGCGAGTCAGTGGTGCTACGGGTGCGAGCACAATGGGGGCGCTCGGCTGTATGGGCTGCACGATGGAGAAGGCCATGAGCGGTTCCTAGTCGTCGAAGAAGCTAAGCCGCTCGCTGAGTTCTACGAAGAACAAGGCGATGAGGCTGAAGGCGATGAAGAAAAGCACGCCTGCGGCGGAGGAGATACCAGCGTCGAAGTTCTGGAAGCCGAAGACGTAGAGCAGGTGGTAGACGTTGGTTGAGCTGGAGCCCGGTCCGCCCTTGGTGAGCAGGTCGATGAGGGGGAAGGACCATTGCGCGACGAGCAGCACCGCCATGAGTCCGAGAAAAGCCAGTGTCGGGGAGAGCAGTGGCAGCACGATCGTCCACGTGATCCGCCGTTCACTGGCGCCGTCGATTGCTGCTGCCTCGGAGTAGAGCGGGTCGATGCCCGTGTAGCCGGCGCTGACCATGAGGACCCCGAAGCCGATCATTTGCCAGCCGAGGATCACGACGATTGCCCAGAGCGAAGTGCTCGGGTCACGGAAGACGTTGCCGAGTTCGATGCCTGCGGCAGCTGCCCATTGTGTAATGAGCCCGGTCTGTTCGGCGAAGAGCCAGCGCCAGAGCGCGCCGGTCGCGACGGGGGTCATGAGGTAGGGCAGGAAGACAAGCGCCTGGTACGCATTTGAGGCGCGGCGGCCCAGGCGGCGCACGACGAGTACTGCGGCAGTGGGCAGCAGAACGAGGAAGGTGATCCCGGCGAGGACGTACAATCCGGTGTTTGCGACCGCTGCGCGCATCTCGGGCAGGTTGATGACCTCGGTGTAGTTACCCAGTCCGACGTGAGTCGACGGGGACGTGGGCAACATATTCCAGTCGTAGAACGAGAGGTTCACGGTCTGGATGAGGGGTGCATAGATCCACACTCCGACGAGCACCAAAGCGGGCAGCACGTAGAGGTATGGGATGAGAGGGTTGATGTTGCGCAGCCGGCGAGGGCTGCGGGTCTGGGCTGGTGTGGCGTCGGGTTCGCGGAGACCTTCAGGAGGTAGGGGCGTGAACATCAGCTCTCCAGAAGCCCAGTTGCGACGAAGGGCTTCCCCGCGCGGGCCTGGTCCATCCATTCCTGCGCTTGGACGGGTGAGATCTCGTAGACGGTCGGGCCGTCGGCGAGTGTAAGTTGCGAGTGCACAATACGGTCGGGATAGACATGGACGAGGTTTGCGCTTTGCGCCGCATCCCTTGCCCGGGACTGACCCGGGGGTAGGGCCAGGTCCTGGGTGTAGCAGGTGGCGGCCGCGACGGAGACCGGGATGTTCGCGAAGGTTGAGTGTGTCGAGTAATGGAAGTGCCCGGCAAGGATGCCGCGCACGTCTGTGCCCTGCACGACCTCCTGGAAGGGCGCCGTGTCACTGAGCTCGACGAGTTGCAGTAGCGGCAGGATGGTTGGCACGGGCGGGTGGTGCAACGCGATGAGAGTGCCGTGCTCGGCAGGTGTCGCGAGTTGTTCGCGCAGCCAGCCCAGTTGTGCCGGGGCGAGCTCGCCGTGGTGGTGGCCGGGAACGGTTGAGTCAAGTGCGATGATGCGTAAGCCGTTTACATCATGCACGCGGTCGATCGGGTCAGTGCCCGCCGCCTCGCGCAGCAGCTCGGTACGGAACGCGGCGCGGTCGTCGTGGTTGCCCATCACCCAGAGCACGGGGCATCCGCGTTCCGCGGCGAAGGGCTCGATGAGTTCGCGCAGGCGCACGTAGGCATCCTCGGCACCGGCATCGGCCAGGTCGCCGGTGAGCACGATGGCGTCCAGCTGCGTGCCAGCAGCGCGTAGGCGGTCGAGCAGTGCGGCAACGTTCGCGTCTGAATCAACGGCGCCGTAGAGCGGGCGGCGCTCGTTCACCAGGTGCGTGTCACTGAGGTGCAGGATCGTGTGGCTCGGCTCCGGGTACTGACCGATGTTCATGAGGTTCCCTCTGAGGTGGCCGCGGTGGCGGTCACGAGGCGGGCGCGAAGCGCATTGAAATCGTCATCGTCGAAGCCGTGGCTGCGCAGGTAGCCGACTGCTCCTCCGTGCTCAAGGTCGAGCCGGTCCAAGAGAGCCTCCAGGATCGGTGCGGGGCTGCCGTTGACGATTTCCCTGACGTTGTTGGGCAAAGATGTGACGTCGATGAGGAGTGATTCCAAGATCATTTTGGTCCAGGCTCCTTTGAGATTGGCGTGGGTGACCGCATAGTCGCGGATGACCTCGGCGCGCGGTGTCCCGACGGCCAGAAGTGCGAGAGCGATAACGATGCCGGTACGGTCTTTACCCGCGGTGCAGTGGACGAGCACCGCTCCTTCGTCGTGCCGGGCGATGGTTCGCAGGGCGGTGATGATCCTCGGACCGTACCGGTCGATGAAGCTCTCGTAGAGAGCCCCGAGTGTTTGCTCGGTTGTCAGCGCCGCGGTCGGGTTGAGTAGCTCGACGGGGATGCCGGTGCGCTGGATGCCGGGAAGCTCATAGCTCGCCGTTTCGACTTCTTCAGCGGAGCGGAGGTCGATGATGAGATCGATACCCAGCGCGCCGAGCGCGGCCGCGCCTGCTGCGTCGAGCCGTGCCGGGGAGTCGGACCGGTACAGCCGACCGGGTGCAATGATGCCGCCGGTGGCTTTCCAGATGCCGGTGCTTCGCAGGTTGTAAAGCCCCGGAACGGGGGAACCCTGTGCGCCCTCGTTGCGACCGAGCATGGTCGAGGTCATTCTTTGACCAGCTTCTGGGCACGTGCTGCAGCGTCGGCCATGGTCGTCTTCGGGTCGGCGCCCTGGTAGGCGACCTGCTCGACGGCGTCCATGATGATGGTTCCTATCTGCACGTAGTTCTTGCCCGGGTAGGCCACCCACGGTTCGATGACCTCAAGCTGTTCGAGGTTCGGGGTGAGCAGGTCGGCCTGCTTGGTTGCCCATTCCGCGAGGGGACCGCCCTCCTTGGTCATGGTGGTGCGCAGCGGCAGGTAGCCGATCTGCGGAGTGATGACTTCGTATGCGGCAGGGCTCGTCATGTACTTCGTGAATTCCCACGCGGCCGCCTGCTTGGCGGGGTCCTGCGTGAAGACCGAGAGCATGGATCCGGATGAGGTCGGCACTACACTCTGGCCTTCGATGCCGGGCATGGGGGCTGCGGCGAGTTCCCAGCCGCCGGCAGCGGCGCCCTTCTGGAAAGCTGCCTGCATCGAAGCGGAGTTGATGTGCATCTGCGTGGTACCGGCGGCGAAGGCTTCGTACTGGTCGTTGAAGTCGCCGTTCTGCAGGGCGCCGGCCTTGTGCAGCTCCTGCATTGCGGCGAGAGGCTCGGTAGCGCGGGGCTCACCAGCCGTGATCGTCGATCCGTCCTGGCTCAGCACGCGGCCACCAGCTGAGCGCACCATTGACTGGTAGCACCACTCGCCGATTGCATCGAGGCACGAATTGCCGAAGGACGGCGCGCCGGTCTTTTCGGAGACCTTGGTGGCGATGTCCGCGACGGATTCCCAGGTCGAGAAGTCGGGGTTGGTGATGCCGGCTTCGGCAAGTGCCGTGGCGTTGTAGAAGAAGATCGGCGTCGAGAGGACGTAGGGGATGCCATAGGTGCTCCCGTCGACGACTCCGAAGTTCTGCACCTTCTCGTGCATGGGGTACTCACCGGCGAAGTGCTCGTCGATCGCGTCCTGCCCGTAGAGCTTGTTCAGGGGCTGCGCCTGGAGGTCGCTGACCGCGTAGCTGAGGGTATCGAAGGTCATTTGCACTACGTCCGGCGGGTTGCCGGCGACGACCTGCCGTTGCACGCTCGCTGCAGTACCGCCGGCGGCTGTCGAGTCACCGTTCGCCTGGGGGATGACATCTACATTGGGGTACTTGGCCTCGAACTGCTCGATAAGGGAGAGGATCGGACCTTCCCAGGTGGCGGACCCGAGGTTATAGCTCTCAAAGACAATCTCGACCTTTTGGTCGGGATCAAAAGCGGGCGCGGCTGATGAAGAACCGGCTGTGGTGGCAGTTGGTGCGCAGCCGGTAAGGGCAAGCGCCGCGGCTGCACCGAAGCCGAGGTAGCCAAGGAGGCTGTGGCGTGTAGGCATGGGAGTTCGCTTTCTCAATAGGTAAGGGAGTGGGTGATGCTGCAGTAAGGTCAGGCAGATACAAGGGCGCGATCGGTCGCGACCAGATCAGAGTCCGGCTGCCACTCAAGGCGGCGGCCACTTGCCCGGTCGAAGAGATGCAGATGCTCTATCGCGGCACCGGCGCGCAGCGCCTGACCCTCCACGATTGCGACGTCGGCCGGGGTGCGGAGTACAGCGCTTCGGCGCCCTTCGCCGAACGTGCAGAACAGGAGGTTTTCGTGACCAAGCCGCTCGACGGTCTCGACCACCAGATCCAGCTGCACCGGACCCACACCGTCGATCAACAAATGCTCCGGGCGGAGCCCGAGAACGGCATCGATCGGCGGCGTCGCGCCGGCCCACAGATCCGCTGCTATGCCATCGCCAATAACACGAACAATGCCGCGTTCGGAGGTAACGCTGACGTCAACGAGGTTCATCGGAGGGCTACCAAGGAAACCTGCGACGAAGACCGAGGCGGGCTTGGCATAGACATCGAGCGGCGTACCAACCTGTTCAAGCCGTCCGCCGTTCAGCACGGCAATCTTCGTGGCCATCGTCATCGCCTCAACCTGGTCGTGGGTGACATAGATGAACGTGGCACCCAGCCGGCGGTGCAGATCCACGAGCTCATGACGGGTGGCGGTACGCAGCTTCGCGTCCAGATTGGATAACGGCTCATCCATGAGGAAGGCCTTAGGCTCGCGGACCAGGGCGCGGCCCACGGCCACGCGCTGCCGCTGGCCACCGCTGAGCTGCTTGGGCTTGCGATCGAGTAGATGGCCGATTTCCAGCAGCTCAGCAACCCGTGCGACGTGCTCGCGGGTCGCACCCTTAGCCATCCGCCTCGCGCGCAGCGGGAAAGCGAGATTACTGGCGACGCTGAGGTGGGGATAGAGCGCATAGCTCTGAAAGACCATTGCGAGGTCACGGTGCCGCGCGTGCTGGTGTGAAACGTCAAGGCCGTCAACGAGGAACCGCCCCTCGGTGGTGGGCAGCAAACCGGCCAACATCCGCAGCAGGGTTGATTTACCGCATCCACTCGGCCCCAGCAGAACGAGGAAATCGCCGTCATCGACAGTCAGGCTGACGTCGTCAACGGCCACAGTCGATCCAAAGCGGCGGCTGACCCGCTCGATAGTGATGCTGCCCATCCGGACTCCTTGTAATTATGCGCCGCGTGAAGTGCGGCGTAATTCCATTACAGGAGATGAGGTGAGACAGAAAAAGTATTACAGGTTAACGGGGGATGAATCTGCTTCACTATCGCCCGGGCGGCGATTTCCGGTCACCACGCGGATGATGTCGTCGAAAACCGTCGCGGCCTTATCGCTAGCACCGCGCGCCTCTCCCACTGCTGCGACGAGCGCATTGAGCAGGAAGATCTGAAGGATGTTGCTCGTCAGCACGGAGTCTGGCCATGGTCGGCCCGAGGCCCCAATGATGAGCTTCTCATCAGCCATCCTGGCAAGCACTGATCGAGGGAAACTTGAGACGGCAACGACACTGGCACCAGCAGCACGTGCGGCCTCGACCGACGATAGGGTGGACGAGGTTTCGCCGGAGTCGCTGATCGCCAGCACTACGTCACCAGGCGCCAACAGCCGACATGCGAGAAGTTGCAAAGTAGGCTCTTGGGGCGCTTCTACGGCAACGCCGACGCTCATGAACCTTAGCGCAATCGCGGAGACCGACGCTGCAGACCCTCCTGCACCAATGAGAAGGATGCGCCTTGCATTGGCGACCATTGCCGCAGCCCGGGCGAAGGCTTCCAGATCGACTGTTGTCGGCGCAGCATCCAGTTCTCGCGACGCCTCGGCGAACAAACGATGCAGAGCGTGCTCATGTGTGTTACCGCCGCGGGCTGCTTGAGCTGCAGCGCCTTCATCACGCACGAGCAAGGTGCGCAAATGTGGGTAACCGCCGAAACCCATCGACTGACAAGCACGAGTCACGGTTGCCGCAGAGGTCCCAACCTGGGCGCCAATTTCAGCGGCGCCCAGCCGACCGACAATCGACGGATCACGAATAATTGCCTCCGCCACATCGCGTTCCCGGGGACCGAGGTCCGGAATCGCGGCGCGTATCAGCATGATGGTTGACCCCACCCCAGGATTCAGCATTACTCAATCATATGCATTGCCTGTAACGGCATCACCGATGACGACGAAGCGTGCAATAAGTTTTCAATTTGTTGGTCATTACGGCACCGTCACTGCTTGAGGCCCTTGGCGCGCGATTTTCTTCGTTATCCGGCGCCCCGATTGCCCACCTCTCTTGATGCATGCACGCACGCCCACGGCGTGGAAGTGGGAGAGCACCTACAAGTCAATTCGGGTGCGGTGTCGGCGAAGTCAGCATAGAAGTCCCGAAACGCCCAAAGCTACTTTGCGAGACATCGACAACTTTCGCCTTGGAAAACAACAGCTTTTCAAGACACTGATCAGAGATCCGAAGGAGCATATCGAGGGCGCAGAAGCATGGGTTCCCTGAGTCTCGGAAACATGTCTCACCACAAATCGTCTCGCCGAGGGCGCACGGAGGGCTTTTCGAGGCAAATTTGGCTGGTGACACAACTGAGTTACCGCGCGTCAGTACTTCCAACTAGAATGCGCAGCTCCAACGGGACGCGCTGCTCGCCGTCGGCGTGCAGAAACGCGACGTCTTCGCCAACGTGACCTCCGGAAGCACGACAGCCATCGAACGGCCCGGAATGAAAAAACTCCTTGAGTACGCCGTGAGGGTGACACCGTCCTGGTGTGGCGCGTCGACCGGTTGGACCGATCTCTGATCGACGTGCTCAATACCGGGACCCTGCTGCATGACAGCGGAAGCCGCGTTCGATCCATCTCGGACGGCATCAGACCACCGGCTGGACGAGCCGTAACTGACGCAGCGCGGACGCTGTCCCACAGATTTTCGCAGTAGCAGAGGACAAAAGAAAGAGCCGGGGCAACTGTGCTGGCTCTTCTCGTGTGCTCTCTGGAAGACTGGTGGAAGTTGCTATCAATTCATGTCGGCCGCGTCTGTTCTCATGGCCCAGCCGTCCATCGCCCAGGGGTGGCCTCGATGTTGGTTGCCAGGTGCGCTGTACAGGAGGACAATCTGCTTGACCAACGTCTGGCGGAGGATGATGTCCCGTGAGAAATAGGCGACCACCTGTAAGGGACCCTAAATGGGTACGTGCCAGAGCTAAACCCCTTGGGGAAGTCTCCAAAGGGAAACCCAGACACGCAGTGTGGCGGAAACTGTGGCTAATAATAGGCGGCGTGGCCCTGTTAGCTGGTCTTGCGGCAACTGTCATCTCTTTAGTCCAAACAGCAAATGCTCGGCCCAGCAACGTGAGCACTCTGGTGATGGAAATGGGGCGAGCTGGCGAGTACACATTGGGCGCGTACGCGGTTCCGTTGGACGCACCATTCGCTGAAATACCGGCTGACCTGGCTCCTTCTCCAGATTGACCGGTAGCCACAAACCTGATCCCTGAACTGACGGAAAGCGCCGACTTCAGACGACAAGTTACGAAGGGCATCCCCGCCCAGAGGATGGGAACCACGGAGGAGAAAGCTGACACCATTCAGTTCCTCCTTTCGGAGAGCGCCAGTTACATCAACGGCACGGTGCTCAACATCGACGGCGGACTATCAAGTACACACTGACGTGCAAAAACGGGGGCTTTCGCGAAGACGTCCTCTCGGTCATCCCGTGAACCGCGGCTGTATGGTTTGTCCTGCCAAAGTAGGTATGGACACTGTCCACACCTACTTTCGCTTGATAAGAGTCCCGCTGTGGCGAGGAGCGCGGAAGGGAATTTTGGATCACGAGCGGCATGGTCCCCTGACTGCTACGGGGAACGGCCCATCGACCACGAAGATCAGAGCGACAACCAGCGAAGCGGGCTTGGCTGCTGGTTGTCCAAGAATTGTGGGGAGCGGGCCCTACGGCTGCCAGGAATGGGATCGTACTTCATTTCTGACCTGGGAATGAGCGCGGAGTGGTCTTCTACAGTGGGGTACAAAGGCGCAGGGAACCCGACCGTCTGCAAGAAAGCCCCGCGGCTGGTTGCCCGAGACAACAGGGCCAGAACCCGTTGCTACGGCAAAAGGAGAAACTCTGCAGCTTTTGTTCAGCATGTTGAACGACCGGCACCCTGCGATGCAGACTTTAAACGCAGGGTGCCGGGCGTCGAGCATTGTGGTCTAGGGGTGGACGTCGATGACGACCTTAATCGCCTCGTCCTTTTTTCGATAGCGGTCTTGAATGCTTCGACCACGTCTTCCTGGGCGAAGTGGTGCGTGACCACAGGGGTGGGATCGTACTTCTCGTCGCCGAGGTACGAGACGACCTGCGCGATATCCTCGTTGTTGTAGGCGGTGGAGCCGATCATCGTCAGCTCCGAGAGGACGAACTGCGTCTGCGGGACCTCGATCGGTTGCGGGGTCAGCGCTAGAACGACCATGCGGGAACCGGCCTTGCCGCCCCGCACATAGTCTGGGAGTGCGTTCGGCGCGCCCGCCGAGTCGAAGTAGAGGTCCACGTCCGGGCGCTCCTCACCGAGGAAGTTCGCCACGGTGCCAAACTTCTCCTTAGCGAACTCGATCGGGTCAACATCCTTGCCATTGACCGGGATGCCACCCATCTGTTTCACGATCTCCAGCTTGCCGGGAATGATGTCGGAGACGATGACCTCCTCGACGCCATTGGCCATCAGGTTGGCCAGGACACCCAGGCCTACGGCACCTGCACCGAACACCAAGGCCCGCTCGCCAGCCTTCGGCTTCCCGAGGTTGACGCCGTGGTTGGCCACGGAGAAGGGCTCGATTACCACAGCCTGGTCGAAGCTGACATTGTCCGGAAGGGGGTGCAGGTTGAAGCCGATTTTCGCGTCCTGAACCGAGATGAACTGGCTCAGGCCACCGGCGGAATCAGTGATCTCCAGCTTTGTCCGGCCGTCGTCGCCACGCTTGGAAGTAGAGGCGTTTACGAACACCCGCAGGCCAGGAATGATCTGGGGATCCTCAACCTCCGCGCCAACCTCAACAATTTCCGAAACGAACTCGTGTCCAAGCAGCCCGCCAGGGAAGATCCCGAGATCATCGCCGCCTTTTAGATAGGCGCTAATATCGGTACCGCAAATGCCGGCACGCATGTTCTTGACCAGAACGTCCTTCGGTCCGATCTCAGGAACGGGGGCGTCCTGTACGGCTATTTCCCCGATGCCTTTGTAGATAACTGCGCGCATAAATTGAATCCCTTAGTTGTGTCGGAATGCGTTGGTCGGCTTCGCCAGGCGTTCGGGTGGAAGCCGACCAATAGTGCTCTTCGCATCTCTTTTCACCGCAGCCCTGAACAATTATATATGCAAATGCATATTAATTCCGCGCGTCCCTGCGGTTCCCGACTTACCGGAAGACGATGCCGCCGTCGATGAGCGGGGTCTGGCCTGTCATGTAGTCCGAATCCGGTCCGGCGAGGTAGGAAACGAAGCCCGCAACGTCCTCGGGGGTGGACGCCCGGCCCAGTGTGATGCCTTCCACGTACTTCTTGAAAGTGGCACCCTCCTCTGCTCCGGTGAGTGCGGCGAAGTCGCGGTCAAGCTGTTCCCACATTCCGGTTCCGACGATCCCCGGGGAGTAGCCGTTCACGGTGATACCGAACGCGCCGAGCTCCTTGGCGGCAGCCTGGATGAGCCCGCGGACGGCAAACTTGGTGGACGAATACAGGCCGGTCATCGGAAAGGAATCGTGTGCTGCGATCGAGGTGGCGGCGATGATCTTGCCGCCGTGGTCCAGTTCCTTGAGCTTGGCCGCCGCGACCTGGATGCCGAAAAGCACACCCTTGACGTTGATGCTGAACGTCCGGTCGAAGTCCGCCTCCGTGATGTTCTCCACGGCGCCCACACCGGCGATGCCGGCGTTGTTGATCATGATGTCTAAGCCGCCGAGTTCCTCGACCGTGCGGTTCACGGCCGCCTCGAGGCTGGCCTTGTCCGTCACGTCACCGCCGATGACTATGGCGCGGCGGCCTGCCGCCTCTACTAAGGACTTCGTTTCCTGCAGACCGTCTTCTTTCAGGTCGAAGAGGGCGACGTCGGCCCCATCGCTTGCCAGGCGAGAGGCGATTGCCTGACCGATGCCTTGGGCGGCGCCAGTGACGAAGGCGACTTTTCCGTTAATAGCCATACTGATTCTCCTCTTGGGACGTAGCCCACGTTCTGTGGCGGTGCCCCTTTGGTTTTTCGGGTCGATGTGCCCTTGCGGTGCTGTACTCGGACTGCTCAAGGCGGGAACAGGGCTTGGCTGAGCTGGGGTGGGACCGGTACAAATCTGGACGAGTTCATACTGCGGACGTATTGCGTGGTGGCATCGACCGCGGCATTGCGAACGCCGCCTCGTCGGCCAGCAGGACTGCGACCAGGTAGGCCGCCGGCTTCTGCGACTTGCCGGATTGCTTCATGGCGTTCAACTGGACAAACTGCCGAACTGTCGGCGAATTCTTCCCACGAGCCGCCCCCAGCTGATCAAGCCGGTGCCAGCGCGTCCTCTTCGGTCATGAAGTTCGGGTAGTCGTTCAGTGACTCCTCGGCGAGGACGGATCGGTATTCCTTGAGGCCACCGAGGTAGAACATCACGGTGCGCTTCTTGCCGGGGACATTGGCACCGAAGATCCACGATGCGGCCTGGGGGAACAGTGTCTGGTGGGCGATGTCCGAGCAGGTCTCCGTCCATGTGATCTCTGTTTCCCTGTTGACATCAATCCAGCGGGTGTCGGAGGCCGATACGTGGCGGATGGTCTCGCCAATCCATTCCACCTGGGTTTCAATGGACGGCGGCAGGTTGGTGAAGGGGCCGTTGGGACCGAGGATCATGAACATGTTCGGGAAGCCATTGGTGGCCATGCCGAGGTAGCTCGTGGGCCCGTCCGCCCAGTGTTCCTTGAGGGTTTCGCCGCGGCGGCCGCGGATGTCCACCTTCACGTAGTTGCCGTCCACGGCGTCAAAGCCGGTTGCGCAGATGAGCACGTCGAGTTCGTGCAAGGTGCCGTCAGCCGTAACGATGCCTTCCGCGGTCACGTGGCTGATTGGGTTTTCCTTAACATTCACCAGCGATACGTTGGGGCGGTTGAAGGTTTCATAGAAACCCGAGTCGCACAGCGGCCGCCGGGCGTAGAGATCGGTGGGCGTGAGCAGGCGCCGGGTTTCCGGGTCCTTGACGATTTCAGCAATTTTGCTTCGGATGAACTTCGCGGCCTCTTCGTTTGCGGCGGGGTCGGTGGCGATGTCATTGAAAGTTTCGAACATAAACCGGAAACCGCCGCCTTCCTCCCAGGCCCGCTGGTAGATCTCTTCGCGCTCCTCCGGCGAGACGCTGAACGTGGGAACGGTGCTCTCTTCAAAGCCCATGGCGACTGACGAGGACCGGACCTGGGCCCAGTTGGCGTCGAAGTTCTCCCGGTGCGACTGGAACTCCGCCGGCGTCAGCTTCCGGTTGCCGGCCGGAACGCTGTACTGCGGGGTGCGCTGGAAGGACGTCAAGTGGGCGGCGATCGGAGCGGTGGAGGTGATCACCTGGTTGCCGGTGGAGCCATTCCCAATCACACCAACGCGCAGGCCGGTCAGGTCAAGGCCTTCGGGCCAGGCGCCGGTGTGTACAAGTTGGCCCCTAAAGGTTTCCATGCCCGCGAACTTTGGCAGGTTCGTTGCTGAGAGCAGGCCGAGCCCAGTGACCAGGAACCGGGACCGGAAGGTGATGCCCCGGTCGGTTCCGACGGTCCACATCCCGGTGGTCTCATCAAACTCCGCTTCGGTCATCCCTGTCTCCAGCTGGATGTGCTGGCGGAGGCTGTACCGGTCAACTACACCGTTCAGATATGAAAGGATCTGGGCCTGGGGCACGTACTTTGTGTCCCACGGGGTGTCCTGGTAGAGGTCGCGATCGAAGGAGTACTGGTATACGAAGCTCTCGGAGTCCGAAAGAGCTCCGGGGTACTTGTTCCAGTACCAGGTTCCGCCTACGCCACCTGCGCGGTCGATTGCCACGGCGTCGAGGCCAAGCTCGTTGCGCAGCTTGTGCAGCATGTAGATTCCGCCAAATCCTGCGCCGACGACGACGGCGTCGAGTTCGAGGATGGCTTCGGGGACTGCGTTGTCCATGATGGTGTTCCTCCAGTTACTGGGCCTGTGTGAGATAATTCACTTCGTAGTTACCAGTCTGTGGTGATGAAAGAATGCCGTGGTGTTCCACTTTGGAACACTCCCATCCTCCCCGCGCTGCCGCGATTGATACCCGTTGAGTCATAATCGAAGACGGAAGTATCCACAGACAACCATCCGTGTGCGGGCCTAAACCTTCTGAAAGTGCAGAGTATGTCTGATCCAGTGCGGGAAGCGCGGGAGCGTCTAATTCGCGGTGGACTGATCGCCCCATACCAGGTCAGTGATGAAGTGCCTGAGCTGATTGTGCGGAGCTGGCGGCGCTCACTCGGCAACGCGGTCGAAACTTCAGCCCCGCCTCAGCACTATCAGGAAGTGGACACGGACTCGATGGTGAGCCGCGCAGCTCTCCCTGTGCTTGACCGGTGGCAGCAGCAGCTTGAGGACACCGGCACCACGCTTTTCCTCAGCGACCGCGGGGGTCGAATTGTTGCCCGAAGAACCAGCGACAGCAGTGAACGCCGGCGTCTCGACAGCGTGCATGCAGCGGAGGGTTTCGACTACTCCGAGGACGCAGTGGGAACCAATGCGCTGGGAACGTCGATGGTTGAAGGGCGCCCTGTCGTCGTCAAGGGGAGCCAGCATTACAGCGAGGTCCTGGCCGTTAACGCGTGCGCGGCCGCGCCTGTAATTTCACCCAGCGGCCTGGTCCTCGGCTCCATAGCGCTGGCCGGTCCCTCCGAGGCAGCGAACCCGATAATGCTTTCCCTCACCCGGGAGATCAGCCAGCAGATTGCGGAGAGGCTCCGGGCATCGGCAAGGCCGCAGGATCTGGCCCTGGCGATGTCGTTTATGCGCTTCAGTAACTCGCAACGGCCCACGGTGGTGATGGACCGGGAATCTATTCTGGCCAATACGCCGGGGCTGCCGTACGTCAATGTGGCATCACACGTCATGCTCTGGGAACTGTTTAACTCGCACAACTGGTCCGTCAACAGCATCATGCGGCACCGGCTGGAGGGGACCGCCATCGAAGTGATGGCCCGCCGATCGACCGATGGGCCGAGGGAGCATTTCGTGGTGCATTTCGAGGATCTGCCGGAGTCTGCTGAGCCTCGGACAGGACTAATTGTGCCGTCCCGCGCCTCCGCCGCGGACCTGACGCCGAGGGCTAAGACCTCCCTTGCTGTGATCCTTGTTGAGGGCCCGCCGGGCTCCGGGAGGGCCACGGCAGCTCAAGCGTTGCGCACAGGGCGTGGGGCCCTTGAAGTTTTTGTTGCTGCCGCCGAGGCAATTCCGCCGTGGGCTTCCGTGGAGGCCCTGCTGGCAGCTGGTACGGACGTGCTGATCCGTCGTATTGAGGAGATTCCCGAGCAGGAGATAGTCCGCCTGGCTGGCGTGGTTGACAAGCGCCGACAAGCGCTGCCTCCCGGGGAACGCGCAGGCAGCCTCCTCCTGACAGCGTCGCATGATCAGGCTGTACCAGCGGTCCAGGCTTTCCTCGACACCGTTGGTCCAGCCGTGCATACAGAGGCACTCGCCCGGACTCCCGAAAGGATCCCGGGCTTGGTCAGGCAGATCCTTAACGTGGTGGACCCGGAAGCACGGCACACCATCTCGCCGGCGGCACTGCAGTCCATGGTCCAGTGGAATTGGCCCGGCAATATCACCGAGTTGGCTGAGACAGTGGCGGATTTGGTCAGGTGCGTGAACAATGCGGTCATCGAGCGCCGACACTTGCCGAAACATCTGCAGCAGGCCCCGCCTCGGCGTCACATGGGTCTCATTGAAACGGCCGAGCGCGACGCCATTATCAGGGCGCTGGACGCGGCCAGGGGCAACAAATCCGAGGCTGCCGAACTGCTGGGCATCGGCCGGACAACTCTGTACCGGAAGCTGCGTCAGCTAGGACTTGATACGGGCGAAGGTTCGATCTGACGCGGCCGGGGGTCTCAGCCTTTTGCGGCCTCATCGAGGCCGATCACTTCATCCAGCACGGCCTTAAGCACCGCGCTTGAGTCGGCGCGGCGCCAGGCTGCCCGCAAATCGACGTCCGCGGTGGAATCCTCGAGCGGGACGAACACCACATGTGGGTCTGTCGCGTGCTCGGCAACAGACCGCAGGGTCAGATGGCATCCGACCTCGGCGCTGACCAGCGCCAGTGCGGTCTGCGTGTCCGGAGCCACCTGGACAATGTCCGCGACGAAGCCGGCGTTGTGCGCCAGCCGCCGGAGGCGGTCAGGCAGGACCGCGCCCTCGAAAGGGGTCAATGAGATGAAGCTGTCGCTGGCTAGCCGTCCCATCCCCAGCCGGCGTGCGCCCGCCAACGGGTGGGTATCCGGCATGGCCATTACGAGCGAGTCCTGCATGACCACCCGGGAGGAGATTTCTGATGGGATGACATCCCAGCGTCCCAGCGCGATGTCAGTCTCCCCTTGGACCAGTTTCTTCATCGCAGGCTGGGCGAAGTTCTGGCTGGACAGCTCCAGCTGGATTCCCGGCCGGTTGGATTTCACTTGACGGGCCAGCCGGGCAACCAGCTGATGCGTGGACACGCCAGCGAAGGCGATCCGCACCAACCCCGTCTCGCCGCTCTCGGCCGACATCACTGCTTCTTCGGCACGGCGAAGGGCCTCGAGAACCTCGGTGGCCGGGGCGATCAGTGCTTGCCCGCTGGCTGTGAGCTTCACGGAGCGGGTGTTGCGGTCCAGCAAGCGCGACCCCAGTTCGGTTTCGAGCTGTTTGATAATCCGGCTCAGGGGCGGCTGGGCCATGTGCAGCCGCTCCGCTGCCCGCCCGAAGTGGAGCTCCTGCGCCACGGCCAGGAAGGCCTTCAGCTGGCCGACGTCCATGGTTCTCCTCATAAAGACATTATTCACCACAAGGTATCACCGGGGTGGGCTGGTGTGGCCATACTGCATCACTGGCCATCGGACGCCCGCTAGTAGAGGACAACGGGTCAGCTCCAGTCGTAGAAGCCTTTGCCGGTTTTACGGCCGAGTTCGCCGGCGGCGACTTTGTCGCGGAGGATCTGCGGCGGGGCGAAGCGGTCGCCCAGGGTGGTGTGCAGGTATTCGGCGATGCCGAGGCGCACATCAAGTCCCACGATGTCCGTGGTGCGGAGCGGCCCCACAGGGTGCTTGTAGCCCAGGACCATGGCGTTGTCGATGTCCTCGGCGGTGGCCACTCCCTCCTCGACCATCCGCATTGCTTCGAGCGCGATGGCCACGCCCAAGCGGGATGATGCGAAGCCGGGCGCGTCGCGGACCACCACTGCGGTCTTTCCCAGTCGGGCCACCCACTGTTTTGCCGCGGCGAGGGTCTCCTCGGAGGTTTTCTCGGCGATGACCACCTCTATCAGCGTGGAGGCCGGGACCGGGTTGAAGAAGTGCAGGCCCAGGAACTGCTCCGGCCGCGCGAGCGACTCGGCCAGCCCGCTGACGGACAGCGACGAGGTGTTGGTGGCCAGGTAGGCATTCGGGGCAAGGTGCTCGGCCACTGCGGTGAGTGCGGCTGTCTTGAGCTTTTCATCCTCGGGAACGGCCTCGACGACCAGATCGCACGATGCGAATTCGGCGTAGTCGACGCTCGTCGAGAACCGGTCAAGTACCTCGTTGCGGTCGCCTGCAACCACGCCGCGCTCGAAGGACGCCGCGACGGACGCGGCGACGCGTTCCCGGGCGCCGTGGGCGGTGTCCTCGTCACGCTCGACGACGGTCACTTTGGATCCGTGGATGAGGAACGCGTGTGCGATGCCGGCACCCATGCGGCCGCCACCCAGGACGCCGACGGTTGCCGGCAGGAGTGCTGTCGGAGTTTCTTCGTTGCTGGTGCTCACGGTTACTTCTTCCTGTCGAGGAACTGCTGCATACGGTCGAATTTCGCCTGGGATTCGAAGAGGATGCCTTGGGCGAGGGTGTCGATGATGGGATGGACCTCCCGCGGAGCGTGGAAGACGGTCTTGGTCAAGCGCACCGCGAGGGGGTCCTGGCGGGCGATGCGGTCTGCCAGTGAGTGGGCCGCCTCCAGGAGTTCCCCGGGTTCAACGAGTTCCGTGATGAGCCGTGCCCGGAGGCACTCGTCGCCGGTCAGCGTGCGCCCGGCCAGGAGGATTTCCTTGGCCAGCGGCTCACCAACGAGCTCGCGGAGCCGCCAGGTGGCCCCAGCGGCGGCGACGATGCCGAGCCCGGTTTCCGGGTTGCCCATCCGGAGGCCAGTGGTGCCGATGCGGAAGTCGGCGGCGTAGGCAAGCTCGGCGCCGCCGCCCAGGGCAAACCCGTCGAGGGCGGCGATGACGGGCATGGGAAGCTTGGCGAGCCGGTCGAACAGCGAGGAGTTGATGCCAGCCAAGGCGTCATCCCGACGGCGTTCGCGGAGCTGGGCGATGTCGGCACCGGAGGCAAAAAATGCCTTTGAACCGGTTGCCGCGTCCGCCTGCGTGCCCGCGAGGATCAGGATCTTGGGTGTTGCTTCCAGATGGGCGCAAACAGCGTGCAGCTCTTGGACCATGGCGGAGTCAATGGCGTTGCGCACCTCTGGGCGGTGCAGGCGGACCAGAATCCGGTCCTCGCGCTCGGCAATCCGGAGCGTGGCGAACGCCGAGGCGTCGAGGAAGCCTTGGGCGGCACCTGCCGCATCAACGGCGTCGTAAATTTCCTGAGTTGTCATGACATGCCTTCCAAAAGCAGGGCTGTTCCCTGGCCGACGCCGACGCACATGGTCGCGAGGCCGAGCTTGCGGGCGTTGCCGGCGAGTTCGCGTTCCATGCGTCCGAGCAGGGTGACCACGAGCCGGGACCCGGAGGAGCCGAGCGGGTGGCCGAGGGCGATGGCACCGCCGTCAGAATTCACGATGTCCTGCTCCAGTTTCAGTTCGCGCATCACGGCGAGGGACTGCGAGGCGAAGGCCTCGTTCAGTTCCACGGCGCCCAGATCACCGACGGAGAGTCCGGCGCGGTCCAGGACCTTGCGGGTGGCGGGGACCGGGCCGATGCCCATCACCTCAGGCGCCACTCCGGCCGAGCTGCCCTCCAGGATCCGGGCCCGCGGCGTCAGGCCGTACCTTTTGATTGCGGCTTCGGAGGCGACGATGATCGCTGATGCTCCGTCGTTGAGGGAGGAAGCGTTCCCGGCGGTGACCACGGAGCCGCCTTTGACGACGGGCCGGAGTCCGGCGAGGACCTCCAACGTGGTCCCGGGCCGGGGCCCTTCGTCGGTGTCCACCAGCGTGGTGGCGCCCTTGCGTCCGGCAACGCTCACGGGCACGATTTCGTCAGCGAACCGGCAGGCACTGATCGCTGCCAGAGCACGTTCGTGCGAGCGGGCGGCGAAGGCGTCGCAGTCATCCCTCGACGTGCCGTACACGCGGGCGACTTCCTCCGCGGTCTCCGGCATGGAGAAGGAGGCCTTGCCGTCACGGGAACGCTCGCCGCTCAGGAACGCGGGATTAACGAAGCGCCACCCGATGGACGTGTCGAAAACCGCGCCGGGCTTGGCGAAGGCTTTGTCGGGTTTCTCCATAACCCAGGGGGCGCGGCTCATGGATTCCACGCCGCCGGCGACCACGATGTCCGCAGCTCCTGCCTTGACCATGTGGCTTGCCATGATGATGGCGGACAGGCCGGAGGCGCAGAGCCGGTTTACGGTGATGCCGGGGACACTGTCGGGGTAGCCCGCGAGGAGCCAGGCCATGCGTGCCACGTTGCGGTTCTCCTCGCCGGCGCCGTTGGCATTGCCGAGGATGACCTCGTCCACCACTGCCGGGTCAATGCTGGCGCGTTCGACGGCGGCGCGTACCGTCAGTGCCGCGAGGTCATCCGGCCGGACGGAGGAGAGGGAGCCGCCGTAGCGGCCCACGGGCGTGCGGGCGCCACCAATCAGAAAGGCCTCAGCCATGTTTTTGCTTTCCTTTGTTCGTGTCGCCGGCGTTCTGGCGCGGTCATCTGTCGCGATCCGCGACGGCGGACCGGGAAGCTTAGTTGAAGGCGGAGATGCCCGTGATGTCGCGGCCCACGATGAGTGCCTGCATGGAGTCGGTGCCCTCGTAAGTGGATACGACTTCCATGTCGGTCATGTGGCGTATGACGTGATTCTCCAGCAGCAGGCCGTTGCCGCCGAGCAGGTCACGTGCCTCGTTGCAGATCCATTTGCCTTTTTGGGCGGTTGCCATTTTGACCATCGACGCCTGTGCGACGGTGAGCTGGCCTCGGTCCGCGAGTTCGGCCATGCGGTTGCACAGCAGCTGCATGGTGGTGAGTTCGCTGAGCATGTTCGCCAACCGTGACTGCACCAGCTGGTACGACGCGATCGGTTTGCCGAACTGGATGCGGGTTTGCGCATAATCGGATGCAATTTCGAAGGCGGCCATGGCATGGCCTACCGCCTCCCAGGCTGCGCCGCCCCGGGTTGCCTGAAGCACGCGGGACACGTCACGGAACGAGTGGCATCCCTCTAGCCTGTTGGCCGCGGGCAGGCGCATTTCCTCGATGACGATGTCGGCCTGGAGGATGGCACGCTTGCCCACCTTGCCGGTGATCACGGTGGGGGAGTAGCCCTCCGGGTACCGGCCGTCGTCGTCCTTTTCGATGACGAACGCGTTGACGTTCCCGTCCTCGGTGTTGCGGGCGAACAGGACAATAACGTCAGCGACGTGCCCGTTGCCGATCCACCGTTTGCGGCCGCCCAGGACCCACTGGTCCCCGTCGCGGCGGGCGCTGGTCTCCAGTGCGACAGAGTCCGAGCCGTGGTCCGGTTCGGTCAGGGCGAAGGCTCCTGTTTTTTCGATCCGGGCCAGGGCAGGAAGCCAGCGCTGCCGCTGCTCGTCGCTGCCGAGAATGTTCAGGGCCCCCATACAGAGATTCGAGTGGATGCCGAGGAAGGTGTTGAGGCTGCCGTCCGCCCGGGCCATCTCGCGGGCCACCATGCCGGCGGCCTTACGGCTCATACCCGGGCATCCATAGCCTTCGATGATGGTGCCGATGATTCCCAGCTCGGCCAGCGGCGGCAGCAGTTCGGTGGGGAATTCGGCCTTCTCCCAGTACTCATTGATGACCGGCAGGACACGCTGCTCGGCGAACGCACGGACTTTGTCCCGGATGCCGATCTCCTCAGGGGTGAGGTCGTCATCCAACAGGAAGTAATCGGAGAGCGTTGCGCGCTGATCAATTGTGGTGGTCATTGAACTGTCCGTTCGTAAACTTGTTGGAACTGTGGTGATGCTGCGGCGGGGACTGCTGCTCCTGGGGACGCTGAACGCAGCCACGCGAGAATGGGCTCTCGGTGGGCATTGTGATCCGGCGGGGCCATGTCGTAGCTGACCGGGGTTTCGGAGAAGGTGATGGGGTTGCGGATCCCCGGCAGCGCGGACTCGCCCGTACCGACTTTGACGACGGGATCCAGTCCGATCCGTTCGGCGAATTCAAGGCCCTGACGGACGTCGTTGATCGGCGCGCAGGGGATCCGCGCCTCTGTGAGGATCTCAAACCATTCGGCGGAACCTCGGCTGCGGAGGGCCTCCAGCAGCAGCGGCCTCAGAGCCTTGCGGTTGAGGCTGCGCTGGGGAGCCGTGGCGAAGCGGTCGTCGCCGGTCAGGGCCGGCGTGCCGATCGCCTGGCAGAGCCGGCGGAACTGGGGGTCGTTGCCAATGGCGATCACAATGTCACCCTCGCCCGTGGTCAGCGGCTCATAGGGGTAGATGCTGGGGTGTTCGTTTCCGAGCCGGGTGGGCACACTGCCGCTGAGGAGGTACCCCGCTGTCTGGTTGACCATGCCGGACAGGGCGGAGGACATCAGGTTGACTTCGATCCGCTGTCCTTTACCGCTGCGCTGGCGTTCCTGGAGGGCGGCCAGGATGCCGATGGCCGCGTGCAGGCCGGTCATCACATCAAACACGGCCACGCCGGACCTGTACGCGGGAGTCTCGGGTGAGCCGGTCACGCTCATGAGACCAGACATGGCCTGGACCAGGAGGTCGTAGCCGGGAAGGGACGCGCCGCCTGCTGTCCCGAACCCGGTAATGGATGCGTAGATCACGCTGGGGTTTGTTGCCGCAACCGTGTCATAGTCCAGGTCAAACTTGTTCAGCCCGTTGGGCTTGAAGTTCTCCACTACCACGTCCGCCTGCCCGGCAATCTCCTGGGCAATCCGCCGGTCCTCCGGGTCCTGGAGATCCAGGGAGATGGAGCCCTTGTTCCGGTTGATCGAGAGGTAGTAGGTGGACTGGCCGTCCCGGACGGGCGGCTTCCAGGCCCGCGTCTCATCGCCGTCGGGGCTTTCGATCTTCACCACGGTGGCACCCATGTCAGCCAGCAGCATGGTGCAGTACGGGCCAGCAAGCACGCGGCCGAAGTCGGCCACGAGCAGCCCGGCAAGTGGTCCGCTGCCAGTGCGACCGAACATGTCGGCGTCGAGCGGCGCGTCAGGTGCCGCAAAATTTGCGGCCCGATGCCGCCCATTGAGGGGGCTTGTTTCAATCATCACCATGCTCCTTGGAATCCTTGGGTGCTAGATCTATGCCTTGGGGATCCGGACGAGCTTTTTGTTGGCGAATTCGTTAATCCCATACTGCGCGAGTTCCCGGCCGACGCCCGAACGCTTGACGCCGCCAAAGGGCAGGTCCGGTGCGCTGCGGCTGATGCTGTTGATCCACACCATGCCGGTTTCCAGCTGGTCGGCGAGCTGCTGGGCGTAGTCGACATCGGCGGTGTAGATGGAGCTGGACAGGCCGTAGGGGGAGTCGTTGGCCAGGTCGATGGCAGCCTCGGGGGAATCCACGTGGAAGACCACTGCTGCCGGGCCGAAGATCTCTTCCGAGTAGGCACGCATCTGGGGTGTCACGCCGGTCAGCACCGTGGCAGGGTAGTAGGCGCCCGGTCCGTCTGGGCCGGCACCGCCGGTGGAAGCGGTTGCGCCCTTGGCGACGGCGTCCTGGACCAGCTCGTCGATTTCTTCGACGGCGGACTGGGAGGACAGCGGACCGAAGGTCGTTTTTGCATCCGTGGGGTCACCAGGCGTGATCCTGGACATGGCTTCGGTGTAGCGCTCCAGGAACTCGTCGTAGATGTCGCCGACGATGATAAAACGTTTGGAGGCAGTGCAGGCCTGGCCGCCGTTGTACATGCGGCCGGAAACGGCGCCGGTCACGGCCTTGTCCAGGTCGGCGTCCGGCAGCACGATGAACGGGTCTGAACCGCCCAGCTCAAGCACATACTTCTTCAGGTGGCGTCCGGCGACCTCTGCGACGGCGGATCCGGCCTTCTCGGATCCTGTCAGGGAGACGCCCTGGACCCGCGGGTCGGCAATCATCGTGGCGATCTGGCCGCTGGTGGCAAATGCGTTGATGTAGACGTCCCCCGGCAGCCCGGCATCCCGGAAGACTGCCTCGATGGCCAGCGCCGACTGCGGGCAATTGCGGGAGTGCTTCAGCATGACCGTGTTGCCGAGCGCGATGTTGGGCGCGGCGAAGCGGGCCACCTGGTAGTACGGGAAGTTCCACGGCATGATGCCCACAAGGGGGCCGATGGGTTCGGTACGGACAACCGCCCGGCCGGGTCCCTTGACGTCCAAGGGCTCTTCGCGGAGAAAGCGTTCGGCATTGTCCGCGTAGTACTCGTAGATGGAGGCAACGAGGGCAACCTCGCCCTTGGCTTCCGCCGTTGTCTTCCCTACTTCAAGGGTCAGCAGCGCGGCCAGCTCGTCGGAGCGTTCGCGGTGCAGCTCGGCCACCCGGCTGAGGATGGCAGTTCGTTCGGCCAAGGGAACGGAGCGCCATTCACGGTATTCCGTGAACGAACGCTTCAGTACGTCCTGTACGTCCTCGTCGCTGAGGGACGGGAACTCGGCAACGCGTTCGCCGGTTGCCGGGTTGATAGTTGCGTAGTTGCTCATCGTCCTGATCTCTTCCTGCGGGGAATTTGTCTTAGTGACTACGATCCCAGCTGTCGGCTATACAGTCCAATACTTATTAGTCGTTCTATCTATGACAATTTCGCACTAATACCCTGGGCGGACTATCCAGGAAGGCGGAATCGCGGGGTGACTGCCCTGTTTGAGGCCTTGTGCCATCAGATCGGGCTGAATCGCCAGGCAACCTAAATAATGGGCATTCGACGGCCGCACGGCCCGAGGGCCGGGCCACAGTTGATTCGGCGGCCTGATGACCGCGCCCTGTTTGCGCGGCGGCTATGCCTCCTTGAATACGGGATATGACCGGGTTAGATGCATATGCATTTAATTCTCGGCCTAAGCGGGACCGCCGGACGAAGCCAGCCGCTCATTCAGGTGCAACGAAGGGATTAACATGCGTGCAGTCATCTATAAGGGCATCGGCGAGATAGTCGTCGGGGAAAGCCTCCGTTCCCGAGATAGGCCCGAAGGACGTTCTGGTCAACAACATGCGGGCCGGCAATTCGTCCTCTCGGAGCTGACGATGATCGGCTCCACCGCCTACAACAACGAGGACATCGCGCAGGTCGTCTCGTCCCTCGGCGACGAGAAGTACGATCCGCCGCCTGTGCTCACACACCACTTCGCCCAGGAAGATGTGGTCGAAGCGTTCAAGACCGCGATCGAGAAGAAGGACGAGGCGATCAAGATAGTCGTCGACGTCTACCTCTAATTGTTATGCTCGACGCCGGCACGCTGAGAAAACAGCCTTCATCGCAGGGTGCCAGGCGCTGTGCATACGCGGTGCGGAGCCCGGGCCGGAAGTGCGCGTTGATAAAGCCAACAATCGGAATCGGAAACTCCTAAGGGGGCAATTTTGGTTTTCCGCTCCGGTAAAACAAAGGGCTCGGTCCGCCGGATTTCGCAGACCGAGCCCGTCAATCCAAGGCCACGATCACCTGTTGCGGTAGGCCTCTATAACGCTCGAAGCGTCTTGCGCTGCAAGGCCGAGTGCCACCGCGCGCTCGAGTACGGTACGGGCGGCCTTGGTCATCTCGCCTTGGAAGCCAGTGTTTTCAGCCGTGTCGTCTACCAGCGCGCAGTCTTTCAGGAAGATGTCGACGCGGGCGGATATGTTTTCCGGTTTCCGGTCAAGGATGCGCGGGCCGTAGTGTTCAAGCATCCATGAGCCGCCGGCGCCGCCTCTTACGGCTTCGAAAACCTGGTGAGTATCGAGGCCAAGCCGTTCGGCGAAGCCAAGGGCTTCGGCGGCGACCACCAATTGGCTGGTGGCCAACAGCTGGTTCACCATTTTGAAGGCCTGACCGTCGCCGACGTTGGGACCTGCGAAGACAACTTTGCCCATGGTTTCGAGTATCGGACGAATGCGTTCGATCTCCTCCGGGTCGCCGCCGGCGAAGAGAGTGAGGGTGCCGGCGATTGCGCCGGGCACGCCGCCGGTCACAGGGACATCCAAGAGCATGGGGCCGGCGGGCGGCCGCTCTGCGGCGAGTTTCTGCATGGCGGCCGGGCCGAGCGTGGAGAGAATGACGATGGTGGAGCCCGCACCGGCACGGGCGTACAGGCCTTCCGGTCCATTCAGGACGGCTGCAGCCTGGTCGGCGGTGGCAACCATGACCAGCACAGTGTCCGCAGGAAGAGCGCTATTGATGGATTCGGCGGTCTTCAGGCCTTGCTTGCGCGCTTCGGCCAGGCGCTCTGGTGAGGTGTCGACGGCGGTGACGTTTCCGGCTGCTGCGGCGCGCACGGCCATGGGGAGGCCGATTGCGCCGGCTCCGATGAAGGCGATCTGGGGGGTGCTCATGGCAAGCATCCTTTCATGTAACGGTTTACGTGGACGTGGGAAAGCGTGGCCAGGCATCGAGCCCGGCCACGCTTTCCAGTGCTATGCGCTGATAAGGGTTTGGATCTGTGTGACGGTGGTGAAAACTGCGACGGCGGCGTAAAACAGCACCGCAAGGCCGAGTGCCAAGATTCGTGGGCGGGTGATGCGAACTACCTTGTGCAGGCTGCGGTTCAGGCGGATAAGGAGGGCGCAGTACACCACCATGACCCCGCAGTTCAGGATTGCAGCCATGGCCAGCAGGGTGATGGGCTGGGTAATGCCAACACTGAGGATGATGACGCCCAGGGCAATCATGGTCCACACGCACGTGGTGTAGATCTTTGCTTCGGTCCAGAACTTGTGATCGCGCAAGTAGCTGACGGCAAGGACGTCGGCGACAACGCGGGCGACGATGTCCACTACGGCCAGATTCGCGAACATCAGGGCGACGGTGCCGATGAGCAGGTAGAACGTCTGCAGCGGGCCGCCGAACTGCTCGCCGATGATGTTGGCCTGCACCTGGATGAACGACAGGTCGCCCTTGCCTTCATAGCTCCCGACGGGCATCAGCCGGTAGGCAAGGAGTGAGAAGATCACGATGGTGAACAAACCGATGACGAAGAAGGACCAGAACTGTTCGGTCTTGGCATTCTTCCACCAGGTCTTCCAGTGCCCCTCACTCTCGGGGGTAATTTCAAACTGCGTGCCCGTGGCAGATCCGGCTTCTTCGTGACCGGTGATAGGGGAGACAATGCGAGGTGCGTGGGCTCCCATGCCCCAACCCTTATCCCGGATGTAGTTGCTGACGGTCAGATTGAGTGCGCCGCCGCCGCCCGCGAACACCATCGCTGTGACCAGGAATGCGGCCGGGATGCCCTCCGGCATGCGCCCGGCTCCCTGGACAGTGGCTGCAGGCAGCGCGGCCCACGGTTCCCATCCGATGACGAACAGAATGATCACCACGGCGAAGACCAGGATCGCGATGACCTTGAGGAACTCGATCTTTTCCACGGTCTTATAGACGATGGGCGAGAGCGTGAGGACGAGGCCAATAATGACAAGGCCGCCGACAGCGATCCACTGTACGCTTCCCTGCCCGCCGGCCGTGAAGGTCACCATGGTGGCCGCGCTGCTCATCCAGCCGGGCCACGCGAAGGGGACAACGGTCATGATGACAAACAGCGGAGCCCAGCCGCGCCAGAGACGCGTGAATCCGGTTACGGCTGTTTCGCCCGTTGCCAGCGTGTAGCGTGCTACTTCAGTGTTGATGAAGTACTGAAGCCCCAAACCGACTGCGGCGGCCCAGAGAAAGGTAAGCCCGACCTGGCTGGTGATGTACGGGTGCGAGATGTATTCGCCCGATCCGATGCCAACGGCCACCAGGATAATGCCCGGGCCGAGCATTTTACGGAGTCCGACGGGCTTGGGTAGCTCCGCCCATCGCAGGGCCGGAAGACGGCCCATTTTCTGGCGGCCTGCGGAACCGGAGGCGTCTTTGCCCTCCAGCCCCTGGGCGGCTTGGGAATCATTCAATTTCATGGCCTTGGCTCATTCTCGTTGAGGGGTCCGGCAGCGTGTTCACTGCTGCACTTGCGTCAGCGTCGCTGTGGCTGGAGCGTTTCGGGGCTACATCCTGCGTCGACGCCGGTGTGACCTCCGTAACAACTCCTTCCAAGAATGCTAGGGAGTCCTGTCTATCTAACACAAATACCAATGAGTGATGGTTCAATACGAAAACTAGATGACTGATGCGGATGGTCTTGATGGCAATTAGACGTCAGGTTCCGGCAGAACGTCGTCACAGACCTCGAGAACCCGGGCGAGGGCCGGGGACGTATTGTCAGTCCGCCATGCGATGGCGGCATGCAGCCAGATCGGTTCGCCGGCGATCGGCAGATAGGCCACGCCTGTGGGCTGGACATGTTGGACGGAAGTGAGCGTCAGCGTGGCGCCGGCGCCTGCCGCCACCAGGGCGAGGATCGTATATGAGTCAGGAGCTTCCTGAACAATCCGGGGAGTAATTCCCCGTTTGGCGCAGGAGTCGACGAGGGCGGCTCGCAGCGAAGATCCCCCCTCTGCGGGAAAGCTGATGAATGGATCGTCGGCCAGTTGTTCCAAGCGGACCTCCGACCCTCCGGCGAGGGGGTGCGAGGAAGGCAACGCGCAGATGAGTCGTTCATGTTCGACTATCCGGTAACTGATGTCAGGGTGGGGGATGGGCAGGCGGACGAAGCCCATGTCGAGCTGTCCATTGGCGACCTGATCCAAGGCTGCGTTGGCATAGATCTGCCCCTGTAGGACGAAATCGATGCCAGGATAGCGGCGCCGGACCTCCTGGGCTAGAGGGGGAAGGATCTTGCTGCTCGAGGCTCCTGCAAAACCGAGGCGGACGCGTCCGGATTCACCGGCTGTGATGGAACGCGCGGCAGCCTGCGCGAGCTCGACGTCGGCCAGGACTTTGCGGGCGGGGCCCAAGAGCCTCTCCCCGGCATCGGTTAGCGTCACTGATCGCGTATTCCGATTGAAAAGTTTGATTTTGAGTTGCTTCTCTAGTTGCTGGATCCGGTAGCTCAGCGGCGGCTGCGCGATCTGAAGGCGCTCGGCCGCGCGGCTGAAATGGAGCTCCTCCGCTACCGCGACGAATGCCTCAAGTTCTTTGAATTCCACTGTTCATCCTTGGGTTCTCGTTGCCCGGGCCGCACCTCGGACCAGGGGGGCGCGAGGATCGAAGCACACACGGTTTGATTTATATATCTAAAGCATAGATAACTAAGTGCTCGATTGGTATTGGACGCCGAATAAGTTGTTTTGGGAAGGTAAAGCCATAGGGCGCAGCGTTGTCTGCGGTATTGAAGGAGTTTCCACGTTGACCATGCAAGCGTCGAACACACGCCCACAGGGGGTTCCCCCTGGCGGCAGGACCAAGAACAAGGCGCTTTCCATGCGGGAAGCGATTGCCCGCTACGTCCATGACGGTGATGTCGTGGCGATTGAGGGCTTTACACATGCGATACCTACAGCGGCAGGTCACGAGATCATTCGCCAAGGGCGGAAGAACCTGACCTTGGTGCGGATGACTGCAGACATTGTGGTGGACCAGATGCTGGCCGGAGGGTGCATCAGTACTCTGGTGTCGTCTTTCGTCGGAAACTCCTCGGCTGGCTCCTTGGGGGAGTTGCGCCGGCGAGTGGAGCGGTCCGATCCCGCCCCTCTGGATTACCAGGAGTACAGCCACTACGGGATGATCTGCCGGTACTTGGCCGGTGCTCAAAGACTGCCTTTTTATCCTCTCCGGTCATACTTTGGGTCGGACCTTCCGCGGATCCAAGATGGGATGCGCAAGGTCACCTCACCTTTTCCTGATGAGAAGGGATTGTACGAAGAAATTTACGTAGTCCCGCCGATCAACCCCGACGTCACGATTGTGCACGCCCAGCGGGCCGACCGATCGGGCAATACACAGATGTGGGGCCTCACCGGCATCCAGGCCGAAGCGGTCTTCGCAGCCAAGCATGCGATTGTCGTTGTTGAGGAGATCGTCGACGACGACGTCATCCGGGCCGATCCCAACCGCACGGTGATCCCTGCGCTGGCAGTGGATGCTGTCGTGGAATGCCCCGGCGCCACCCATCCCTCATTTTCGCAAGGCTACTCCGACCGTGACAACGATTTTTATCGGTCCTGGTCAGGCATCAGCGCCGACCCGGTCACCCTCTCGAACTGGCTGGATGAGTGGATCTACGGAACAGACGACCATGCAGACTACCTGGCCAAGCTTGGAGATGCCACGCTGGCCCGTCTCCGTGTAGGAGAGGCGCTGAGCGGTCGGGTCAACTACGGAACACGGCTCGAGCCGGCCGACGGCGCCGGCGAAAACACAAAGGACCCGCGATGACTTCATTGGCCGCAGAAATCGGCATCAGTGCGACGGAGTTGCTTACCGTCGTCGCTTCACGCGAACTGGCAGGCAGAAATACTGTGTTTGCGGGAATCGGGTTGCCTACGCTCGCTGTTTCACTCGCCAGCATGACCACTGCGCCGGATTTGGAAATCGTTTACGAATCCGGCGTGTGTGGAGCACATCCATCCCATCTTCCCGAAACCATCGCGGACGCTGTCCTGATCACCGGAGCAGAGGCTGTCCTGTCGATGCCGGTCCTGTTCGGCTATGTCTTGCAGGGCGGCCATATCGACGTCGGATTCCTCGGTGCGGCCCAGATCGACCGGTGGGGAAACCTGAACTCCTCCGTAATTGGACCATGGGAGAAACCAAAGGTGAGACTGCCCGGCTCAGGTGGCGCGGTCGAAGTGGCTGCCAACTCCAAGGAAGTGTTTGTGGTGATGCGACGCCACGACGCCCGCACTTTTGTGGAGACCCTGGACTTCTGCACGTCACCAGGCCCGGACCGTGCCCTTGCAGAAGGTGGCCGCGTGAGAGGGGCAGGGGTAACCAAGGTGATAACCGAGTTCGGAATCCTGACTCGGTCCGGGGTGGACCAGGAACTGAAACTGTCCGCGGTCCACGAGGGCGTCACCGTGGACAAGGTTCGTGCGAACACTGGCTGGGACCTCCAAATTGCCGATGATCTGGCCATTACGCCGCAACCTACGGTAGAAGAGTTGCGGTTGCTCCGCACAGAGATTGACCCGCGCCGTGTCTACCTGCGATGACCGCGAAATAATAGAGAGCATCGAAAACCATGAAGATTGAACGCATCGAAGCCATTCCCTATGAAATCCCGTATGTCAGGGCGCTGAAATTTGCCAGCGGGGAAGTCACGACCGCCGACCACGTTCTGCTGCGCATCCACACCGACGCCGGTTTTGTCGGACAGGCTGACATCCCGCCGCGCCCCTACACATATGGTGAGACACAAGCGTCAATAGTGGCTGTAATCGAAGGCATCTTCGCCCCGGCACTGATCGGCATGGACCCGTTCCGCCGCCAGGCGGTCCAGCAGATGCTGCGCAGAACCGTGCACAACAACACGGCCAAGGGTGCCATAGACATAGCGCTGTGGGACATCATCGGCCAAGCAACCGGCAGCTCTGTCTGGAGCCTGTTGGGCGGCTTTGCTCCGTCCATGCGCGTGAGCCACATGCTCGGTTTCAAAGAGCCCGAGGTGCTGCTCGACGAAGCCCGGCGTTTTGGTGAGGACTACGGCATCACTACCTTCAAGCTCAAGGTGGGCCGGCGACCGCTGGCCCTCGACATTGAAGCGTGCCATGTGCTGCGCGAGGGGTTGGGCGAGAATGTGGAAATCTATCTCGATGCTAACCGTGGCTGGACAGCCAACGAAGCAATCGAGGTCCTACGCCGTACGGAGGGCCTAGGCCTCAGCTTCCTCGAGGAGCCTTGCGACGCCAAGGAAGCCATGGGCCGTCGTCGGCTGGTGCAGATGTCAACGATCCCAATCGTGGGGGACGAAAGCGTGCCGACGGCAGGAGACGCTTCACGCGAGCTGCTCTCGGGTGGCTGCAACGGCCTCTGCATCAAGACCGCACGGACCGGCTTCACTGAGTCCCAGGAAGTACTGGGACTGGCCACGGGACTTGGTGTAGACGTCTATATGGGAAACCAGATAGACACCCAAATCGGAACGATTGCCACTGTGGTGTTCGGCGCGGCGCATGAAGCTACAAGCCGACGTGCAGGAGAGCTGTCCAACTTCCTTGATATGGCCGACGACCTACTGGCCGACCCTCTCGTCATTACGGAAGGCCGGATACACGTACCGGAAGGTCATGGCGTCGGCGCCAGGATCGACGAAGATAAGCTCGCGTTCTACCGCGTCGATGGCGTTTAGTCATCCTCATCCAGATAATTCCTAAGCGAACAGGCTCAACAATGACGTCCCTCAGTGCTCCGGAGAAAGAATTCGCCCACCCGCGCCAAACAATGCGTGCTGTAGTAAAGGCAAGGCCCGAACGTGGTGCCGAATTCGTCGACAGCTACGCCGAACGGCAACTTGCGGCCGGTGAGGTAAGAATACAGATTGCTGCAGCCTCGGTTTGCGGAACTGATCGCGAGCTCTACGAGTACTCGCCCATGGCGCAGGCATTCAACCTCAACATCCCCGTGGTGCTGGGCCATGAGTGCGCCGGCACCGTTATCGAAGTCGGACCCGGCGTTGACTCTCTTGCTATCGGGGACAGAGTGGCGCTCGAATCCCACGTCGCCTGCTGGGACTGCTATCCGTGTGATACCGGAAACGCACACAACTGCCTCAACATGCAATTGCTCGGTTTGCACCTTGACGGCGGTTTCGCCGAGAGGCTGGCCATCCCCGCAACCGCATGCTTCAAGTTGCACCCGGATTTCCCCCTCGAACAGGGCGCTCTCCTGGAGCCGGCCGGGGTTGCCATGCACGCCATTCAGCGATCCAAGATTGACCTCGCAGGGGCTGACGTGGTGATCAGCGGCGGAGGCCCGGTGGGCCTTTTTATTGCGGCGATTTCCCGCGCCATGGGTGCGGGCAACGTGGTGGTTATCGAACCCAACGCCTACCGCCGAGGACTCATTGAGGAACTGGGGGCAACGTCACTTACCCCCGGGGACGATGTAATAGGAACTTGCCGCCGGCTTTCGGGCGCCAAATTTGGTTTTGATGTCGCCTTCGAGGCCTCCGGCGTGCCGGCAGCGCTGCCGCCACTTCTGGAAGCCCTTCGAAAGGAGGCGACGGTTGTCGCCGTGGGAATTCCGGGCCGGCCGCTCGAATTGGACGTCGCCGCGTACCTCATAAAGAAGGGGCTCACCTTCACAGGCAGCTTCGGCCGCGCTCTCTGGGGAACTTGGGAGAATATCGCTGACCTCGTTGCCAGCGGCAAACTGGACCTGTCCAAATTCATCACGCACCGCCTTCCGTTGTCTGCCCTCGACGAAGCAATCGAACTCCTTTCCCAGGAGTCCTGCAAAGTCCTGCTTATTCCGGGCCTGCCTGACGGAAGCGAGACAATTTCCAAGGGCGATGCATGAACCACCAGGAAGAACTTCCCAGCTACAGCGACCTGCTGGCCCGAACAGACGCGCCGCCGGGCAGCAGTTGGGGCCTCTTTGGGGACGATGATGACCTCGGCACCCTGAATTTCCTGACCCCCGAACGCCGGATCCGTGCGGCGAGTCTGGTCAGTAGCGGCCAAGCCTATTCCCTTGACCTTCCCCTGGATGCCTTTCGACAGCCGCTGATTTCCCACCGCGGCGCCCTGCAGCACACCGTCTTCGGCCTGAACGAGTTCCATCGCGACGACAAGATTGACAACCTTTTCCCACAGGCGACAAGCCAGATTGACGGACTCCGTCACTTCGGTCACCCGGACTACGGCTTCTACAACGGCGCCGATCCCGAGAGACTGATCGCCGGAGACCCGACACTGGGGATCCACCGCTATGCCGAACACGGAGTGGCCGGCAGGGGAGTGCTGCTGGACGTCGGGCGCTACCTGGAGCACAGCGGAGATCCCATCGACTACACCCAGGCGCGGTCCATCCCCGCCCGCGTACTCGACGAAACAGCCCGGCATCAAGGGGTCAACATCGAACCAGGCGACATTCTGCTGTTGCGTTTCGGCTGGCTGGGGCATCGCATGAACCAGATGAGGCAGGACGCGCAAACAGGCAAAGACACTTTGTCTGACACCCCACTGGTTTCTGTGGGCCTGGAACAGAGCCACGACACTGCCGAGTGGTTCTGGGATCACCGTGTGGCACTTGCCGCTGCCGACAACGTCGCACTGGAGGTGTGGCCGGCAACTGCTTCGGGACTCAGTGTCCGAGCCGACACGCAGGGGGCACTCCCGCCCTCCTCACATACCGGCATGCTTCACCGGATCCTCATACCGCTGCTTGGTCTCGCCATCGGGGAACTTTGGCAGCTGGACGAACTGGCCGAAGCCTGCCATGCCGACAGGCGCTACGAATGCATGCTCGTGGCCACGCCGCTCAGGTTGCCCGGTGGTGTCGGCTCACCGTCTAACGCCGTCGCAATCCGCTAACGGCCCCAAGAACACAACTGATCGGACTACAACGTGGACATGCTTAAGAATCGGACGGCCGTCATAACCGGCGGTGCAAATGGCCTGGGACTGGCTACCGCGGTGGCATTCGCGCGTGAGGGGGCAAACGTAGTTATCGGCGACCTTGACGCCGAGCAGGCCGCCAAAGCAGCAGCGGGTCTGGGCATCGGCGCCCGGGCCGTGGGCATTGGATGCAACGTGACGTCTGCCGACGACGTCGATGCTCTGGCGCAGGCAGCACGTGCGAGCTTCGGCGGGCTTGACGTATGGGTCAACAATGCAGGGTTCACCCGCGATGCCACCATGCGAAAGATGTCTGAAGACGATTTTGACGCCGTCATTTCAGTCCACCTTAAAGGCGCCTGGCTGGGCACCCGTGCTGCTGCAGGTGTTATGCGCGACCAGCCGGGCGGAGGGTCAATCATCAATGTGTCTTCAATATCCGGCAAGGTTGGGAACCCTGGCCAGACCAACTACAGCTCGGCGAAGGCGGGCATTGTCGGCCTGACGAAAGCCGCTGCCAAGGAAGTCGGTTTCGCCAACGTCCGGGTAAACGCGGTCCAGCCAGGAATCATCCGCACCGCTTTGATCGATTCCATGAAGCCTGAAGTCCTCCAGGCCCGTCTGTCAGAGGTGCCTCTCGCACGCTTTGGCGAGCCCGAGGAAGTGGCCTCGGTCATCCTGTTCCTCGCCTGCGATCTGTCCAGTTACATGACGGGCACGGTGCTCGAGATCGCGGGCGGCCGGAACATTTGACACAAACTTCACGACTTCAACGAAAACAGAACAAGGAGCATTTTGAATCAGGCTTTTGTTTACGACGCCGTTCGCACGCCGTTCGGGAAGTTCGGCGCCGGCCTCGCGGCCGTGCGTCCGGATGACCTTGCCGCGCACGTGATCAGGGAATCCGTGAAGCGCGCCCCGGGGCTGGACCCCGAGCGGATCGATGAGGTCGTCTTTGGCAATGCCAACGGCGCCGGTGAGGAGAACCGCAATATCGCCCGGATGGGCACGCTGCTCGCCGGCCTGCCGGTCTCGATCCCCGGCACGTCCGTGAACCGGCTCTGCGGTTCCTCGCTGGATGCGGCGATCATCGCCTCGCGCCAGATCAACGCCGGCGATGCCGAGTTGATGCTGGTGGGTGGTGCCGAGTCGATGTCCCGCGCCCCCTGGGTGCTGCCGAAGACGGAGAAGCCGTACCCGGCCGGGGACATGACCCTGGCCTCCACCACGCTGGGCTGGCGCCTGGTGAACAAGGCCATGCCCAAGGAATGGACCATCTCCCTGGGTGAGGCCACCGAACGGCTCCGCGAGAAGTACGGCGTGACCCGCGAGGCGCAGGATGAGTTCGCCGCGAACTCGCACAACCTCTCCGCGGCCGCGTGGGATGAGGGTTTCTACGACAACCTGGTGACCCCGGTCCCGGGTACCGACCTGGTCCGCGACGAAGGCATCCGTGCCGGGTCCTCGGCGGAGAAGCTCGCGGGGCTGAAGACCGTGTTCCGGACCGAGAACGGCACCGTGACGGCCGGGAACGCCTCGCCGCTGTCCGACGGCGCCTCCGCGGCCTGGATTGGCTCCGAGAGTGCCGCCGGGCTGCTGGGGCTCGAACCGCTGGCCCGCATTGCCGGGCGCGGCGCGCACGGCAACGATCCGCAGTTCTTCGGGTACGCCCCGGTGGAGGCCGCGAACAAGGCCCTCGCGAAGGCGGGCATCAGCTGGGACCAGGTGGGCGCCGTCGAACTTAACGAGGCGTTCGCCGCGCAGTCCCTGGCCTGCATCAACGCCTGGGGCATCGACCCGGCAATTGTGAACCGGCACGGCGGTGCGATCGCCATGGGCCACCCGCTCGGCGCGTCCGGCACCCGGATCCTGGGCACCCTCGCCCGGTCCCTGCAGGCTTCCGGCGAACGCTGGGGCGTCGCCGCGATCTGCATCGGCGTGGGCCAGGGCCTCGCCGTCGTCCTCGAAAACGTCACCGCCTAAAGTCCCGATATAAGGCAAGGAAATACCCGGTTGGAAAGCTCCAGCCGGGTATTTTCTTCGAACGATGGGGCCGGGGATAGCCGCTGTGGCCCAGAACTTAAATGGCGATGGCCGTTGCATTCCCGGTGTCGGGGCTGCAACGGCCATCGGGGCCGGTCCAGGGTACGGAACTACGCCTTCGGTTCCTTCACTTGGTGAATCTCGATCATGTTGCCGGCCGGGTCCGTCAGGAAGATCTGGTGCCATCCTTCAACGGACCAGATGCCCCAGTCGTCGAACGGAATGTTATGTTCCGTCAGGCGGGCCTTGATTGCTTCAATATCGTCGGTGCGGAACGCGAAGTGGCCGCCGACGAGGGGATTTACCGAGTGCCCTTCCTGCAGGGCAAGGTACGCCTGGCGCCGGGTGGCGTGCACCTGCAGTTCTTCGGGGTCGCCGGCTTCGAAAAAGCGTGCGCCCTCTTCCCATTCAGCGTTTCCATCCGTGACTCCGGCGTCGGCAGCGTGGGTGGTCGCGATCATCTTGGGCGACGGCAGCAACGGCAGGCCGAGGGCGTCGCGATAGAAATCGCTGAGGGAATGCATGTCATCCGAAGTGACGTTCACGTGATGGAGGCGAAGATAAGCCATGGGAATTCCTTTCGTCGTTGTTCAAGTATCTGCTCCTGCCGCTTATGGCGTCCAATATTTATTAGGCGATCAGTTATGTAAATTCCGTATAAGTGGTCGCACGGCGACTGGCCTAGGTCGAGCAGATCGGTGACCCAACGTGGAGGGCCGCAACATCGTCATTGCCGCTGCGGTGGCCGCCGGCTGAGCGGACTGCTGTTGTTGCGCAGCCGGCGCCGGTCCCACAGGCTTGCCCTATACCGGGAGGGACTGGAGCAGTGGGTTCCGGCTCCCTCCGTAGGAGCGGGGCAGGCCCAGGACTTCGGTGGCCACGAAGGTCTTGATCATGTTGTTGTTGACCGGGGCCACCTGGAACTTGCGTTCGACGTCGTATTCGTCCACGAAGCCGTAGCCGCCGTGGGTGTCGAGGCAGGCGTTGGCGGCGGCCCAGCTGGCCTCGGAGGCGAGGTGCTTGGCCATGTTTGCTTCTGCGCCGCAGGGTTCGCCGGCGTCGAAGAGCCGGGCGGCTTCGTAGCGCATCATGTCCGCGGCGCGGACCTTCATGTAGGCGTCGGTGATGGGCAACTGCACGCCCTGGTTGGTGCCGATCTTGCGGCCGAACACTTTGCGGCTGTTGGCGTAGTCCACGCCGCGCGTGGTGAACCAGTAGCCGTCGCCGATTGCTTCGGAGGCGAGCAGGATGCGTTCGGCGTTCCAGCCGTCGATGACGTAGCGGAAGCCGTTGCCTACCTGGCCGATGACGGCTGATGCCGGGACGCCCATGCCGTGGTAGTGGATCTGGTTGGTGGCGTAGTTGAACATGGTGCGGACCTTGACCACTTCGAGGGTGTCAGGCTGTTCGGCCCGGACCTGGCGGAGGTCCACTAGAAACAGGGTCAGGCCGTGGGTCTTGTCGGTGCCTTTGCCTGCGGGCTTTTCGGAGGTGCGGGCGAGGACGAAGAGGAGGTCGGATTCGTCGATGCGGCTGGTCCAGCTCTTGTGGCCGGTGATGACGAAATCGTCGCCGTCGCGCACTGCTGCGGTTTCGATGCTGGTGGTGTCCGAGCCTGCCTTGTCCTCGGTGATGGAGAAGGCCTGCAGCCGCAACGTGCCGGCGGCGATCTGCGGCAGTACTCGTTCTTCTGGGCCGCGTTGCCGTGCCGCAGCAGAGCCCCCATGGTGTACATCTGCGCGTGGCATGCCGCTGAGTGGCCGCCGGACACAACAGAAGTACCCTGGGGGTCCTGCTCCTCATCGGGGGCGGTCTGACCCTGTCCGCCCAGTTCTTCACCAGCGGCCTCGGCACCTGGATCGGAAAGCAAATGGGTGGGCTGGGAGTCTTTCCGGCCATCATCCTGCTGGTCGCCGTCGCCGTCGTACTCATCCTGCTTACCGAGCTGACCAGCAACACCGCCACCGCAGCTGCCTTCCTGCCGGTCACGGGGGAGGTCACGGTGGGCGCCGCGGTGCACCCGTTACTGATGTCCCTCACAGTGGAGATGGCCGTCACCTGCACCTTTATGCTCCCGGTTGAGACGCCATCCAACGCGGTCGCCTACGCCACAGGCCAGCTCGGGATGCGGCACATGATCCGGGGCGGCGTCTGGCTTAACATAGTCGGCGCTGTCATCACAATCGGAATGCTCTACTCGTTCGCTCCGATGGTGTTCGGCGTATCACCGTAGCGTCCGAGGCCAAGACCCCTGCGGCCTCTATCTCTGTAGGTATCGGAGCGCTATCCAACGGATATTGGAAGTCTGCCCGCGAGCCTGAGCATGATGGGTCCAGCGGCTTAAGCCACATCACACGAGTGGGTGCAGGGAAACAATTCCGCGCCATCGACGCCACGGATGGCCCGGCCCCACCCCACTGTTCATCGAAGGAGATGACATGCAATCCACCACAGAATTGAATGCTGCACGGCGCAAGGCCGTAGCGGCGGCAGGCATCGGAAATTTTGTCGAATGGTTCGACTTCGCGCTCTACGCGCAGTTTGCCGTCATCATCGCCGCCCAGTTTTTCCCGTCGTCAAATCCCTCAGCGGCGCTGCTGTCCACCTTCGCGGTGTTCGCTGTCGGGTTCTTCGCACGGCCCATCGGGGGCATCATTTTTGGGCACTTCGGAGACAAACTGGGCCGCAAAGCCTCCCTGTCCGCCGCCGTCCTGCTGATGAGCGCCGCCACTATCGCCATCGGCTTGACGCCGAATTACGCGACGGTCGGTGTGGCGGCTCCAATCCTGCTGGTGGTCTGGAGGGTGCTACAGGGACTGTCTGCCGGCGGTGAGTACGCCGGCTCCAGCAGCTTTGTCATCGAATACGCACCCAAGGGCAGGCGCGCACTCTTCGCCAGCGTCAATCCCGTAGCCACAGCCCTGGGTACCGTCGGAGGTGCCGGCGTCGGCCTGCTGGTGACCGGCATTCTGGGCTCCGCCCAAGTCCAGGACTGGGGCTGGCGTATTCCTTTCCTCATCGCCGGACCGCTGGGCCTGGTGGGACTGTACCTGCGGTCACGGGTTGAAGAGACGCCGGAATTTGAGGCAGTACGCCGAGCTGGCATCAAGTCCGAGCACGCCCCGCTGGTGGAGGCCTTCAAAGTGGCCAAGGGTCGCATGCTGCTGCTGGTCGGCTGGGCGATCGTCAATGCGGTTGGGTTCTACCTGCTCAGCGGATACATGATCGCCTACATGACGCAACACGTGGGGCTGTCCCAGTCTGAGGCGTTGACCGCCTACATCGTTGCACTGCTGGTGTTCTCCGTCGCGAGCCCCCTCGCCGGACTGGCGACGGACAAATATGGTGCGCGGCCCGTCGCCCTGTTGACCGCGGCCGCGCTGGCCGTGGTGGTCCTGCCGGCCTTCGCGCTGGTGGGAGTCGGCACGCTGCTGTTCGCGATCCTGGGGCTGTCCCTCTACGCGGTGGTGGTGGGTGGCATTTCCACCCTGACCCCGCTGTTTATGGTGGACCTCTTTCCCACGCGCATCCGCTACACGGCCAGCGCCGTCGCCTACAACGTGGCCTACGCGGCGCTCGGCGGTACGGCACCCTACGTTGCAACATACCTCGTGGACCGCGC
Organism: Pseudarthrobacter sulfonivorans; assembly: GCF_031454915.1. GTDB lineage: Bacteria > Actinomycetota > Actinomycetes > Actinomycetales > Micrococcaceae > Arthrobacter > Arthrobacter sulfonivorans_C. Next base: position 55,238 of record NZ_JAVDRS010000013.1, read on the forward strand.
CGGAAACGGCGCAGCGCCCGGATACTACGTGCTGGTCATCGCTGTTATTGGCGTACTGGTGGCACTCTTCGGGCTGCGGACTGTCTACCGGCCAGGGCGTCGGGGAGTCGCCTCGCCTGCTGTTGCCGCGGCCGACGACGGCTCGAAGGTCAGCATTTAGGGTCCGGGTCTATTTGGGCAAAGGATATTGGAGCCCTACCAAATGGGTATTGGACGTCCAAGCAACGTTCTTGGCAGGATTAATTCACCAGACAAGAAACCAGGAAAGATTCAATGAAGAATTTACGAGAAGTAGTCATTTGCGACTCAGTTCGAACGCCTATTGGAAAAATGGGGGGTGCGCTGAAAAGCATTAGTGCCCTTGACCTTGGTGTTACGTTGGTAAAGTCCCTTTTGGAGAGGAATAAGCTCTCCGGGGAATTCATTGATGAAATCATTATTGGCCAGGGATATGGCTCTGCGGATGCGCCGGCCATCGGCCGGGCCATCGCCCAAGATGCCGGGTTGCCCGATTCCGTCGGCGGACTGCAGGTTGACCGGCGCTGCGGATCGGGCCTGCAGGCTATCCTGGACGCTGCCATGCAGATCCAGACCGGCGTCTCCGAACTGGTCGTTGCAGGCGGCGCGGAGTCAATGAGCGCTGCGCCCTTCTACAGCACCACGGCGCGCTGGGGTGCAGGGGCTGACGGTCTCGGGCTCAAGGACTCGCTCGTCCACGGCAGGATCCACGCCGGCGGCGTGTCCAAGCCCATTCAGGGCGGGATGATCGAGACCGCAGAGAACCTGCGGCGCGAGTATGGAATCTCCCGTGAGGACCAGGATGCCTTGGCGGCCCGCAGCCAGGAGCGGGCGCTCAAAGCCATCGCCGATGGAAGGTTTGACGACGAAATCGTCCCGGTGTCCGTACGCGGACGCAAAGGCGAGACCATAGTTGACCGCGACGAGCATCCGCGGGAGACCACGCTGGAAGCACTCTCACGACTGGAGCCGGTGCGGCGGCGGGTGGATCCGGATGCGACAGTGACCGCCGGCAACGCATCCGGACAAAACGATGCCGCTGCCCTATGCATCGTGACAACGCGGGGAATGGCTCACAGGCTCAACCTGCGGCCTGTAGCGTCACTAGTGTCCTGGGCCCGGACCGGTGTGGCGGGGGACGTCATGGGAATCGGCCCGGTCTCGGCCAGCCAGCTGGCACTGGACAGGGCAGGACTGACGCTTGCGGACATCGACGTCCTAGAACTCAACGAGGCTTTCGCGGCGCAGGTCCTGGCGTGCACCCGCTCCTTGGGACTGACCGACGCCGACCATGAGGAACGGATCAATGTCAACGGTTCAGGAATCTCCCTGGGGCACCCGGTAGGGGCTACCGGAGCGCGTATCCTCGCCAATCTTGTCCGTGAGATGGAACGCCGCAACGCCACCTACGGACTCGAAACTATGTGCATCGGCGGGGGCCAGGGGCTTGCCGCCGTCTTCCGGAACATCACCGCAGCCTGATTCGGCACCACCCGAACAAACCACCGTTACAACCAGATAATCAATCACCAAGGAGAATCACATGAAGTACATGGTCCAGATGACTGTTAACCCGCCCAAGGACATGGATCCGCAGGAGTGGCAGGAGATCCTGCGCCGGGAGAAGGAGTACGGCCAGGCGTTCATGAAGAACGGAAAGTTCCAGCACATCTGGCGGATTGTGGGCGAATTCGCCAACGTCAGCATTTTCGACGTCGAATCCAATGACGAGCTGCACACCATCCTCGCCGGATTCCCGCTCTTCCCCTACATGGACATGAACGTCACGGCCCTGGCCAAGCACCCCTCTGCCCTCAACTGATCTCAGCTGGGCTGTGCACCGCCGTCGGCGGGAACCCGATCGCCGGGTTCCCGCCGTCAGCGGTTAATCGGCCGGTGGTTTACGGTTCGACCACATTGGACTCCGCCAGCTGGACGGAAGCGAATTCGGTTTTGAGTGTCTCCATGACGCGGCCCAGGGTGCGGGACACCTTGTCGGTACGCCAGCCCAGCGCAGTGTGGATGGTGTCTTTACTGTCCCGTAGGGACTTGAACACAACGGAGTCCGGATGCAGGTTTTGCACGCCGGAGAGGGACACGCTGATCCCTACGCCGCCGCCCACCAGGGCCAGGATCGTATACGTGTCTTCTGCCTCCTGAATGATCCGTGGATTGAATCCGGCCTCCACGCACCGGCTGACCAGCAGGTCGCGCATCACCGAGCCCTGGTAGGCCTCGGGCGCCACGAAGTCTTCGTCCCGAAGGGACTCGAAGGAGACGTCGTCTTCGCTGGCGAGGGGGTGATCCTTGGGCACCACCGCCATGAGCGTGTGCTCAAGGATGGGGAGCGTGGAGATGCCCGCACGTTGCACGGGGAGGATCACGATGCCCAGATCCAGGTCTCCGTCCACCACACGGTCAAGCACGGTGGAGGAGTATGACTGCCTGCGGATCCGGATTTCAATGTTGGGATGGCGTTGGTGGACTGTCCTGATAATGCGGGGCAGGATGGCCCCGCCCAGCGCCCCAGAAAAGCCAATGGTGACAGTGCCCGTCTCACCGTCCGAGGCACGTTGTGCAGCAGCCGAAGCTTGGTCGGCCGCTTCAAGGACCTTCTTCGCCGGATCAATAAAAGCCTGACCTGCGTGGGTCAACCGGACGCCGCGCGAATGACGTTCGAACAGTTGGACCCCAAGGTCCCGTTCTAACTGATGAATCTGTTTGGTCAACGGCGGCTGGGCAATATGAAGCCGTTCCGCGGCACGGCCGAAATGCAGTTCCTGGGCCAGGACCAGAAAAGACCGTAGCAGACGAATTTCCATCAGTATTCCTTCATTAGATTGCTTCGATATTCATCCGGTATTGGACGCTCCACAACACCGGATGGAATTATTGTACCCAGACGATATTCAGTGAGGAGTGATCGTGCAGCAAGCGAAAACCATGACCATGGCCGAGGCCGTTTCTGCGTTTATTCGCAATGGTCAGTCAATTTCAATCGAAGGATTTACCCACCTTATTCCGGTGGCGGCCGCACACGAAATAATAAGGCAGGGGATCAGTGGCCTGACTGTGTACCGCATGACGGCGGACATCGTGGTGGACCAGCTTGTTGCCGCCGGCTGCGTGCAGAAACTCGTGTCTTCCTTCATTGGAAACAGTTCAGTGGGTTCCCTGCATGAGCTGCGCCGCAGGATAGAGGATGCTGATCCGGTGCCTTTGGAATACGTTGAGTACAGCCACGGCGGGATGATCTCCCGGTACCTGGCGGGGGCGAGCGGGCTGCCTTTTTATCCGATCCATTCCTACGCGGGCAGCGACATCAAGACGGTCAATGATGAGATCCGGGTGGTTGAATCGCCGTATGACGGGAGCAAAATCCACGTGGTTCCGCCCATCAAGCCCGATGTGACCATCATCCATGCCCAGCGCGCGGACGCCCGGGGCAACACCCAGATCTGGGGCCTCACCGGTATCCAGCAGGAGGCCGCATACGCCGCAGAGAACGTCATCGTTGTGGTCGAAGAGATCGTGGCCGACGAGGTTATCCGCTCGGACCCGAACCGTACGCTCCTTCCGGCCCATGCCGTCAGCGCCGTTGTCGAATGTCCCAAAGGCGCCCACCCTTCATTTGTCCAGGGGTACTACGACCGCGATGGCGACTTTTACCGGCAATGGAACTCCATCAGCAAGGAACCCGAACTGCTACAGCGCTGGCTAAAGGAATGGGTTTACGACCTGGAAGACCACGCTGCCTACGTGCGTAAGCAGGGCAGTGACTTCTGGGATGGACTCGAATCCCCGAACGTCCCCTCCCTCCCCGTGAGCTATGGAAGCAGGAAACTATGAGCGCCACAGCCATTGCCCCGGTTGACGCCGCACCCACTACGTCCGAACTGCTCGCCGTGATCGCCTCCCGCGAGCTGGCCCGGACCCGGACTGTGTTTGCCGGAATCGGGCTGCCCACCCTCGCAGTCTCCCTGGCACACATGACGTCGGCACCGGACATTGAGATCGTCTACGAAAGCGGAGTCTGCGGGGCGCACCCTGCAACGCTCCCAGAGACTGTTGCAGACTCCGTACTGATCACCGGCGCCGAAGCTGTCCTGGATATGACGTCGCTGTTCAACTACGTACTGCAGGGCGGCCACATCGACGTCGGTTTCCTGGGCGCCGCCCAGATCGACAAGTGGGGCAATCTAAACAGCTCAGTGATCGGGCCGTGGGACGAACCCAAGGTCCGGCTTCCCGGTTCGGGAGGAGCCATCGAGGTGATGGCCAACTCGAAGGAAGTCTTTGTGGTCATGCGCCGGCATGAGAAGCGTTCCCTGGTGGGCACCTTGGACTTCTGCACGTCTCCAGGCCCCGACCGTGCCGTGGCCGAAGGCTTCAAGCCCCGCGGTGCGGGAGTGACCAAAGTAATCACCGAACTCGGCATCCTCAGCCGCAGCGGACCCGGTGAGGAGCTTCAACTCACTGCCGTCCATCCGGGCGTGGATGTGGCCACCGTCGCCTCAGCGACCGGTTGGCAGCTCAAGATCGCTGACGATGTGCAAATTATTCCTGCGCCAACGGCCCAGGAACTCGAACTGCTCCGGACCAAAGTGGATCCGGACAAGATTTACCTGCGTTAGAAAGGGACAACATCATGCTGAACTACGAGGCCACAGGCAACCCCACCGGACCGGTTCTGTTCATGGGCAGCTCACTCGGTACAACGCTGCGGATGTGGGAAAATCTGCTCCCGGGCCTGGAGCCCCACTTCCGGATCATCCGGTTCGACGCCCGCGGACACGGCGGATCCGTTGACACCGAAACCGCGGCCGCGGGTAAGGTATCCACCCGCACTGTCGAAGAGCTGGCCAAGGATGTGGTGGACCTCGCCGATGAACTGAACATCGACGCCTTCCACTATGCAGGGCTGTCGCTGGGAGGGGCTATCGGCCAGGAGTTGGCCATCTCCTACCCGGGCCGGGTCCAAAGCCTCGTGCTCTGCTGCACCGCCGCCAAGTTCGGCGAACCCAAACCCTGGCAGGACCGCGCCGAACGTGTTCGTGCCGAAGGCATGGGTTGGCTTCGCCAGCCCACGGCAGACCGGTGGTTCACTGAGGGGTTTGCCGGGACAGACGATTTTGCCAAGGTGCTGCTTGAAGACCTGCTGGCGCTGTCCCCGGCAGGATACGCTAATGCGTGCGACGCCGTGTCAAGGTTCGACGCGTCCGACCGGCTGGACGAAATTACCATTCCGGTCCTGGTCATCGCCGGCGCCCAGGACCTCGCCACACCCCCTTCGGTGGTCAAGGCCATCGCGGATGGCATCTCCGGTGCGAAGTACCTCGAAATCGACGGCGCCGCCCACATTGCCAACGTGCAGCGCCCTGAGGCCTTCGTGAAGGCGATCACGGAATTCATCCAGGACTAGAAGCGGCCGCCATGAAGATCACTCGCGTCGAGACGATTCCATACTCCATTCCTTACACTCGCTCGCTGCATTTCGCCGTGGGTTCGGTGGCGGAGGCCGAACATGTCCTGCTTCGAATCCACACGGACGAAGGCCTGGTCGGCACAGCAGATGTGCCGCCCCGGCCCTACACCTATGGTGAGACGCAGGAATCGATTGTCAGCATCGTTCGGCGGATTTTTGCGCCAATCTTGACGGGGCGGGATCCCTTCGAACGCGAGTTCATCCATAAGGGCATGGAGCGCACTGTAGGGAACAACGCCACTAAAGGTGCTATCGACGTCGCCCTCTGGGATTTGATGGGCCAGTCCCTCGGAGTCAGTTGCCACCGCCTCCTGGGGGGCTACACCGACTCCATGCGGGTGTCCCATATGGTCGGAATCGGGACACCCGAAACCATGCTCGAGGATGCCTTGCGCGTGCATGAGGAGTACGGGATTACGGCGGTGAAGCTCAAAGTGGGGCGTAGCAGCATTGACGAGGACGTAGCCGCCGTCGGCGCGGTCCGTGAAGGGCTGGGTCCAGACTTCGAGATCGGGCTCGACGCCAACCACGGCTGGACGGCGAACCAGGCGATCGAGGCGATGGAACGGATGTCAGGTCTTGGGCTGACAGTACTGGAGGAGCCCTGCCCCGCCAGCGAGGTACTGGGCCGGCGGCGGATCGTGGCCCAGTCCAGGATTCCCGTAATCTCCGACGAGAGCACACCCACCCCTGGGGACGCCGCCCGGGAGCTGCTGGCCGGGGCATGCAGTGCCATCAACATCAAGATCACCCGGACGGGGTTCACCCAGTCTGCGCGGCTGGTGGGCCTTTGTGAAGGGCTGGGTGTGGACGTGCTGATCGGCAACCAGATCGATACCCAGCTGGGCACCCTGGCATCCGTCACTTTTGGCGCGGCCTTCGAGTCGACCTCGCGGCGGGCTGGGGAGCTGTCCAACTTCCTCGACATGTCAGATGACCTCCTGGCCGATCCGATCCGCATCGTGGAGGGCCGCATCTACGTGCGCGACGTCCCGGGAACAGGCCTGTTGATTGATGAGGACAAGCTCGAGAAGTACCGGCAAGACGGGCAGCGGTAGCGCGGCGCAGGTGCTGTGCGGAACGGGGTTGTCATGGAACCAATGAAGACATTGCGCCGACTCGGCGCTAGGGTCCGGTCCTTCAACGTTCAAGCCGCGGACCGGGACCGCGCCCGGCGGCAAGATACGCGGTGCTACACCTGCGGATGCTCCCGGGCGGAACTGCTGGTTGTGCCTGATGTCTTGGCTTATTCGGCATCGGCCTGTAACGAAAAGTGGCATAAAACCGAGTGAAGAGGTCCAGGACAAAGTGTCCTGGACCTCTTCACTTGTATGATCGGTCGCCCCTGCTTACGCTCCTCAGGTGGCGGTTCCGACACCGATGACGTCGAGGTTGTGCCCGATGATGAGCTGCCCGTCGAAACCGTTGCCGCAAGCCTCCCACACGTTGTCGGGTCTGTTGCCCGGAACCAGATGTGAGAGGACCAGTGTTTTGACGCCGGCCTCTTGGGCAATGGTTCCGACGTCCTCGATGAGTGGGTGCGCCTGGATCAGATGCTGGTACAGCCCCTCCTGAGCGTCAGTACGAGGCTCAGGGAAGAGGGACTGGGGCCAGGTTTTATCGATCACTTCGTGGACCAGTACATCGGCGTCCTTGGCCAGCTTGATCAGGTTTGGGGTCTTTCCAGTGTCACCGGATAAGACCACGGAGCCATCGTCTGCGTCAAAGCGGAAGGCCAGTGCCGGGAAAACGGGGGCATGGTTGTCCAAGGTTGCTGACACCCGCATATTCATCTTCGTAGGACGTGAAAGGGCTCATTTCCGGGCAAGGATCTGTATTTGGGCTTTTCGTGAACTCTGGGGGAACGGGTACGTCGAAGGCTTCCCATAGGTGGTTCGGATGAGGCTTGCGGTTGTCGAAAGCCTGTCATTGAAGTCAGTAGCGTAGGCCTGCACAGTGAGATCTGTCATTTCCCAGGTGCCAGGGGTCGGGTTTGCTGGACTGACAGGGGTGGGCGGGTATCCTGATCCGAACAAGGCAGGCACCTGGCCTCTGTTTCCCGGTCCCCAGATGGGTATTTTATTGACGGACTGAAGGCCGTTGTAGATGCCCTCGCTGAGAATGTTGTTCAGGTCCACGACATGGTCGGAGTGTAGATGCGTCAGGAATATTCCGGCCAACACATCCAAGGGTCCTTCGAAATCCTTGTCGTAGTTGGGGCCAAGTTTGGCCTTCCGTAACTGTCGCATGACCCCATGGCCTGCATCGATGAGATAGTAGCGGTCGCCCACCACAAGGGCGGAGGATATTCCTTCACGCGTCCCGCCGGGCCAGTAGGGCGGGCCACCCGGGGTGCCGAGAAGAACGAGCCGGGTGCGATGCCCCTCAGCTGAAGCGGGGCCAAACGCCCGGGAAGCTGATGACTTCTCTGAGCCAGTTTGAATGTTGCTGCCGTTTTGTCAATAAATTAGGAGTGCCTCCGCTCGTCAATGACGCGGAGGCACTCCTCACAGAGGAAAGGAGATGACTCGCGGACTTACTTGGTCTGACCTTCCTTGGCGAGAACGTAGTTGTAGACGCCTTCTTCGCCTACACCGCCGTCGGTACGTGGTTGTGGGTCGAGCATCAATTCGGGCTTAACCGCTGAAGCGATATCGTCCTCGTTGTGGGGGTCTCCGGGGAAGTACAGCTGCTGGATAACTGGCTGATAACCGGGGGCCGAGACCCTGAGGTGGATGTGCGCCGGGCGCCAGGCGTGCCAGCCGGCTGCAGCGATCAGTTCCCCGCAGGCGCCGTCGGTGGGGATCTGGTACGGCGCGGGCCTCATGGTGGCGATTTCGAAGTAGCCAGTTTCGTCCGCCATCACGGTCCCGCGGAATAGCCATTCGGGCAAGCCCGGAGCGTATTGCGAGTAGAACCCGGCTGCGTCTGCGTGCCAGATCTCCACTTGGGCGTTGCGGATTGGTTCACCGTCGGTGTTGGTGAAGTGTCCTTTGAACTGCAGCGGCGTGCCCTGCTCATCTTCGCGCATTTCCAGTGTCCCTGGGGTCTGGAGAACCGGGGAGTTAGGAACATAGAAGGGTCCTTCGATCGCTCCAACGGTGCCGGGGCGGTCTACTGAATTGACTTCCTCGACCGAATGCTCGAGCCACACGTCGAGGAACAACGGCCATTCCCCATCTGTACCGACCTTGATCAGCCAGGCTTTCAGGGCGTTGTACTCGTCGTAGGTCACCTGGTGTTTGTGGACGAGGTCATTGGCGGCCTTGATCATTTCCCCGGCCAGCAGGCTCACTCGCTCCTTGCTCGCAGTGCCCGGGGCAGATCGTTTGACGGATTGGGCGAAGCGCTCAGTTGCCTTGGTGCCGGCCTCGACGGCCGTGCCTTCGTCTTCAGTGCGGGTCTCGCTGGTGGTTTGCATCATGAACTCCAAATTCGTTCGATAGGACTGTCGTGATCGGGGGTGTTATTGCAGTCAGGGTCGTTGAGCTGTGCGGATGAAGTTACCGGCCCGCGGCATCTCGTTTCATGTACGCGTTGACGTCGTTGCTGTTGAACAGGTCGGGGACGGTCCAACCATCGAGGTCGTATTCGCTCATGCACTGCTCCACCATTCCGTGCATGGTGCTGGTGGCGCCGTTGTGCATGGCATTCATGAGCATCTCGACCCGGACGTTTTCATGGTTTCCGGAGTAATTGCGCTCATAGAGCTCGTGCCGGCCTCCAAACTCGGATCCGATGGCGTCCCAGAGCAGTTTCATGAGCTTGACCCGGTCGATCGCTTCGATGCCGTTGGAGCCGCGCACGTACTTGTCCAGGTAGGGACGAATAGTGGCGTTCTTGAAGTCCAATGCCCCGGAGGGCAAGTAGATCAAGCCGGACGCGACATCCTGCTCGATGATTTCCTTGATCCGCGCATAGCCTTGGCCCATGAACAGGCGGTAGGCCATTCCGTACTCCAGGTTAGGCAGCACCGATCCGTTGGGGCCCTGATCCGGATTGTGCATCATGCCATCTACAAGGGCCCAGAACATGTTGCGCCAGCCGATAACTTCGCCGGCCCGGGCCTGCACGCCCCGGAAGTCCTGCGTACCTGCAATCTCGAGTGCCTTCAGGAGCAGGCCGGCGATAAAGTCGAGCTTCACTGCCAACCGAATGCAGCCTTGGAAGACGGCGCGGTTCAGGAATCCGGTCTGTGGCATAAACCCATTCACCTGGTCCGGATCCCCATAGGCGAAGATGTTCTCCCAAGGCACCAGGACCTTGTCGAAGACGAAGACGGCATCGTTCTCGTCCATCCGCGAGGACAGCGGGTAGTCGAACGGGGTGCCTGTCACGGCGGCGTTCTGGGCGTAGGAGGTCCGCGAGATCAGCTTAACGCCCGGGGCATCCGTGGGAACCGTGCAGATGAGCGCGAATTCCTTCTTCTTGATGGGCAGTCCGTAATGGGACACAAAGTTGTACTGCGTGATGGCCGAGCCGGTGGCTACTACCTTGGCACCGGAGACAATGACGCCGTTGTCCGTTTCTTTCTCCACTCGCATGAACACGTCGGCCACCTGGTCCGGGGGAAGATGGCGGTCCACCGGCGGGTTGATGATGGCGTGGTTCCAGAACAGGACCTTTTCCTGCGATTCCTTGTACCACCGCTTGGCGTTCTCCTGATAGGGGGCGTAGAAGTCAGGCATGGCACCCAGGGTGCCCAGGAATGAGGCCTTGTAGTCGGGTGAGCGGCCCATCCAGCCATAGCTCATGCGGGCCCATGTCTCGATGGCAGTTTTGGCATCCTTCAGGTCGTCCACAGAATGCGGCACCTTGAAGAACGGGTGTGTCTGACCGCCGGATCCCGTGTCTGTGGGCACCAGCAGCTTTTTGGAGGTCTCAGGGTCGTGGAAACCGTCGTACATCCGGGCCACCATCCGCACGGAGTTTCGGAAGGCGGGGTGTGTGGTGACGTCGTCTACTCGGTCGCCGTGGATGTACACCTCACGGCCGTCCTTCAACGACTCGATGTATTCGTCACCTGTCATGGGCAGTTTCGGGTTAGCCGGCGTGATTCGTTCCGAATAACTGCCCTGCGAAACTGTCTCTTCGGTCTCGGGAATGGTGGTCATGGTTGCTCCTTTGATGTGGGTGGGGACACTGGGGCGATCATAAAAATCGCGTTCCGGTTTGTGGATCTGGTGCGGAGGTGCGCGGTTAGAAGGATTTGAACGACTTGGAGCCCTCGAACCAGCCTGTGGAAAGGCTGTCTCCGGAAGCGTCCCAGGGGCTGCCTCCTGAGAAATTCCCGACCTCCCGGAATTTTCCTGAGACGAACAGCAGGGGCTCGACGTCGTTGACCTCCATCGCGATCACCTCGCCGATGACGATCACGTGGTCGCCGCCGTCGTATATTCGCCACGGCTTGCATTCGATGGTCGCCGCGGTTCCGCACAGTACGGGCACGCCGTCTTCGGATCGCCATTGCGGGGCACCCTTCATTGGCTTGCCGGCGAAGTTAAGGCAGACGTCGAGTTGGTCTTCTGCCATGATGTTGATCGCGAACGGTTGGTCCTCCAGGTACTGGGAGGCCCTGTTTCCACGGATCAGCGTGACTTGGGCCAACGGCGGGTCCAGTGACACAGCGGTGAAGGCGTTGACGGTGGCGCCGTGGGGCTCTCCGTCCGGCGTATGGCAAGTGACCACGGTCACGCCCGTTGCAAATTTGCCGAATGCGTTGCGCAGTTCTCGGACGTCAATCGTCTGTGCCGGAAGCTCCGACGTGGTCTCGCTCATGAGTAATTTCTCCTCATACTGCCCGGTTCAAGCCGGAGCCTTGGAAGTGGTGGTGCCTGTCAAGCGTTGGCCGTCTCAGCGAGACTGAGAACGAACCGGTATTGAAGAGCTCGTCAGGCCGTTGCGAAATGCGGATCACCTGGGAGTGGTGCGCCGGAGCCATGTCAATGAGTGTCCTGTGTCACACAGCCAATTCCTAGATGCTGTCCCGCAGAGATAAGGGGATGTCCCATAGGGGCGATTCCGGTTGGGGAGGTGCTGCTCTCAGGCAGGGGCCGGACGCACGGCATCAATCAGAAGAGGTGCGAAATTTCCCGATTAGCGCTGGCGGGGCACACGACAGCTGAAGGGCCGGCAGGGAGGCAACAGGAACGTCCGCTCGTCGAGTCGGTGATGAATCATGGCGCCAGATGCGACTTGTGACTCTCGGGGCGAGGCCAGGGAACTGGCCCGAGCTGTGGCCGCTGGGCCGCGCTGGTCCACCATGGCTAACGCTCATCTTTGTGCGGCGGCCGCACTGGCGATTTCAGCCCCGGTTTGCGCGCTGCAGCTCCGAAGGAAGCGCCCCCATGCGGGCCTTGAACGTCCGGGCGAAATGCGAAGGTGATGCAAAGCCGCATCGACGTGCAATCTCGGCGATCGGCGTATACGGCTCAGAGCCCAGGAGGGCCTCCGCCGTCTGCAGTCGGTGGGAAACCAGGTAGTCTCCGAACGATATTCCTTGGGCAGCAAATAGGCGGGTGAGCTGGCGTTCGCTGATTCCCGCAGCCGCGGCGACCTGGGCCCGGTCCAGGGAGTGGTCGGTGAACCGGCGCTCAATCTCCTTCAGCGCTCGCTGATAAGCCGAACGAGGGTCGGTACCAGGGGTTTTGGTCAGCAACTGCTCCATCAGGGCGAAAGCCTCCTGCTCGCCTTGTTCGAGGCCCTCACCTTGCCGGGCGAGGACCGAATTAGCCAGTGAAGCCAGGCTGGCCGCGGCGGCGTCCTTGCCCGGGGCACCTGCAGCAGTCGCGAAATCGTAAATGACAGGCTCCCTCAGCGAACTTCCATGGGCCAGCCGCACATACTCTTCGCGCGGCACGGTTAGCACAAGCTCGTACACGCCTTGGGAGAATCCACGCAGGAACGGTCGATCCAAGTCGCAGAGCACTGCCTGGCCAGGCTTGAGCAGGATCATCCCCGTGGAGTGGTAGAAGAAGGCTTCGCCGCCTAGAGCGAAGAACATCGCCACATCGCCCGTGGGGTTTGTGGCGATGAATCGCTCTGAACGTTCAATGACTTGCGGAGAACCTTTCACGCGGGCGAGCCGCAGTGTCGGACAATGAAGGGTGATTTCCTCCGCCACCAGGGGAGTGCTATCAATCGTGCGTATATCCAGACCCATAAGCGTCGCGGCGTTGTAGGATGCCCAGTGCTCTAAGCGGTGACTCGCGGGAATCTGCGACGTGGAAAAGCTGAGCAAGGGTGAGCCGGGAATATGAGGCTTAGGCACAGCATTTCCCTCTCCAATGAAGGCTTAATCTGAAGCACTCGGCATCTCGCCGGGTGCTTAGCCCGATACGGCGGCGAGCAGCGAAGTGCCGTAGGTGATCTACGTCATAGTCTCAGCAATGTGAGTGGACATCCAATACGAATACGGTATGGGTTCGATATGGTCACAGGATGGAAGCATGCGCCTTCGCGCCTTCTACAACTCCTTCGTCAGTGGCAATCCCGTAGCTCAGGAGCCTGCTCTCCGCCGCACCACGGTCGTCAACGGCTTTTGCCGGCCGCGCAGTCCTCGAATATAGCCCAGGTTCTGGATCGCGGAGAGCGAGCGGCCCAATACTGAACGTTTAGCCCGCCCGGACGGCTTCGGGTAACCGTGCATTTTCGATTCCGAACTATTTAAGATTCGGCACCGCCCGGGCGATACCCCCGTGTAGGTGGTCGTTAGTCAGGGTCGGTCGGACTTCCAGCTCCTGCTTCCTGAGCCGAGAGGTAGTTTCGGGAAGTTTACGCATCCTTGTCAGGGACAAGGATAGTCATGACCTTCACCGACTGCTTGGTGTTGGCTCTGGCGGGGATGCCGATGGTGGCCCGGGTCGCAGAATGTCCGAGATCCCTGAACGCTGCCCTCCCGTGGTCGGCCGTCGCTGCAGCAAGCTTACCCAAAGTGAAGGCGAGCATCCTTCGCCGCTGCGAACGCATTGGGTCATTTGTCCAATACTTTCTTTCTCTTTCTTTATACGGGATCAGTATAAGACTTAGGAAGCAGCACACTCAATTGGCGGGTAATTTATAATGTAAACTCTAAATACTCGCGGCTTTACGCCTTGAATTTAGATTGATTGCCCAAGGAGGCCGCAAATGACGGATCATGAAAAGTTGTTTCGAACCACAGATGGCGTGGAATTGGTTTACGACGACTTCGGTTCCGGCCCCGCTGTTTTGCTCGTGCACGGGTTTACATGCAGGGCCGCCCATTGGGCATTCCAGCGCGAGGCGCTGGTGGCTGCGGGGTATCGGACGTTGGCCCTTGACTTAAGATTTCACGGCCGTTCGAACTCGCCGGCCACTGGTCAGCGTGTCTCCCGCCTAGGGAAAGACGTGCGCGAACTGATGGAACATCTGGAACTTGACGAGGTGGCGCTTGTTGGTCATTCCTTAGGGGTTTCGGTTTGTCTCGCGTACTTTGACTTATTCGGCACGGACCGCGTACGAGCTTTCGTGGCCATCGACCAGTCGCCGAAAATCGTTAACGACGAGTCGTGGGCTTGGGGCGTCAGGTCTGTCGGGTGGGCCAATGTCTGGGATTCAGTAAACGGGAGATTTCAGTGGGGTAATCCATCGCTTGAGCCCCCTATGCCGCCTCATGTCGGGCAACTCTTTTCCGATGTGGGCGGACTCACTGAATTTCCTGAAGGAGCCGTCCTCCAACTTATGGTGGATCACTTCACTGCAGACTGGCGGGATGTTGTTCCGGCAGTGAATGTTCCGTCCTGGGTAGCCACCGGCCGCTACTCGCCATCTTTTCCGCTTGAGGGCATGCAGTGGTTGGCTGAGTCGCTGCCCAAGTCTTCCCTGTCCGTTTTCGAAAACAGTGGCCACTGCCCCCACTGGAACGAGCCGGAAGAATTCAACCGCGAAATGCTCGCTTTCCTGAGTAGCGCTTTGTAGTAGCTGCTGGACCCGCACCCCAGTGACTGAGCTGTCTCTTGGGAACTAAAAGCTTTCGGTCGTGATGGAACCAAGGAAAGATTTCAACTCGCCAGCCATGTCAACAGACTCGTTGTCCAGGAGCCACTGGACCTGTAACCCATCCATAAGTGCGACTAGCTGCCGCGCTGCCGCAGCCGGTGTTACTCCGTGTCGCAGCCTGCCTCGCCGATCCAAATCGGCAAATGCTTGTCCACCGACGTCCCGCACCCAGTTGTAGCGGCGCTTAAAGTACTCATGGGCGGGGTGCGTCGGGTCTGTCGATTCGGCTGACAATACGCAATGAAGCGCGACGAGTCCAGGAACAGTGGTGTTGTTATGCACGAGGCGGATGATGCCGTTCAGCGTCTCCATGCCGTTGTCCGTCACGATGCCGGCGGCCGCCCATGAATCCTCGTCGCGAAGGGTGAGAACGGCCTCAAGCAGGGCCTCTTTGCTGGGGAAGTGGTGGAGGAGACCAGTCTTGGTGAGGCCGATCTTGTCAGCGATGTCTTGGATGGACCCTGCCCGGTAGCCGGATGTGGAGAAAACCTCGAAGGCCGCCGCCAGGATTTCTTGGCGGCGGCCTTCCGTCTTTGCGTAGCTTCCGCGTGGCCGCCCACGGCGCGGTTCCCGTGCCACAGCATTGGTCGCTATTTCAGTCATCTGGCAACTCTAACAACCTTCAGCTTGGGCCTGCGTTCCGTCCGGTGTCAGCTGTGCGTCCAGGTCACACACGGGGAAAACTAAGTACTTAGAAACCTACCACATGGTCAGTTTTCGTGATACGTTCTCTTTCATTGGCCGTCCATGGTGGACGCCACTGACCGCGAAAGGGACCAAAGATGTTCCGATCCAAGCGAATGGCCGCACTTGTTGCCGCCGCTGCCCTGAGCCTCACCGGCTGCTCTGCTGCAGGTGAGCCCCCTGCCGAACAGGCCTCGCAAACATTGACGCTGGGTGCTCTCATGGCACCCAAATCCTTTGCGGCTGCCGACTCTGACTTCGCCAACGTATCGCCGTTCTACCAGGCGGTGTACGACACCCTGCTTCGCATGGAGCCTGACGGCAAGCTGGTGCCGATGCTGGCGACCGAATGGACCTACAACGAGGACAAGACCGTCCTCACCCTGAAGCTTCGTGATGACGTCAAGTTCACGGATGGCACGGCATTCAATGCAGACGCTGCCAAGCAGAACCTCGAGCGATTCAAGGTGGGAACATCAGCAGACGCGCAGTTCCTGGCAGCCTTGCAGAAAGCCGATGCAGTTGACGCAACCACGCTGAAGCTGACCCTATCTGCGCCGGACCCCGCCTTCTTGGGGTACCTGTCCAAGGAAGCGTCGTTTATGCAAAGCCCGGCTTCCTTCGGCAACGCGGACATCGCCACCAACCCCGTGGGATCCGGACCATACATTCTGGACACTGCTGCCACCGTGACCGGCACTTCCTACACGTACAAGACCAACCCGGACTACTGGGCCAAGGACCTTGTTCACTATGACAACCTGATTCTGAACGTATACCCGGAACAGACCTCACTGCTGAGCGCCGTCAAGTCCGGGACGCTCAACGGCTCCCTCATTGACATCGCGATGATTCAGGAAGCTGAAGCTGCAGGCTATAAAAACAATTCTTTCGAAGGTAACTGGGTTGGCTTGATGCTCTTTGACCGTGCGGGTACAACCAACCCCGCCCTCAAGGACGTCCGCGTCCGGCAGGCCTTGAACTATGCCTTCGACACGAAGTCGCTGTTGGATGCCGTGAACCAAGGTCGCGGCACGCCCACCACCCAAGTGTTCCCACCGTCGTCGGACGCGTACGATCCGTCCCTGGACTCCCGCTACGCCTACGACCCCGCCAAAGCCAAGGCGCTCCTGGCCGAGGCCGGCTACGCGAACGGGTTCAACCTCCAGATGCCGTCTACCCCACTCGTCAACAGCTCGATTTTTGCTTTGATTACGCAGCAACTCAAGGATGTCGGAGTTACTGTCGAGACCGTTGACGCGGGTAATAACTTCATTGCCGACCTGCTGGCAGCAAAATATGCCGCCAGTTACATGATTCTGGAGCAGCAGTCGGACTGGCAGCTGATCAACATGAAAATTGCGCCGAAGTCAGCGTGGAATCCTTACAAATACGCCGATCCCAAGGTCGACGAACTGGTGAAGAAAGTTAACCTGGGTTCCGAGGACGAGCAGAAGTCCGCAGCGAAGGAACTTAACAAGTACATCGTTGAGCAGGCCTGGTTTGCCCCGTGGTACCGCCCGCAGAACAGCTTTGTGACTGATGCTAAGACCAATGTGCAGCTTCAGACGGGCAACGTCTACCCCTACATCTGGTCCTTCACCCCCGCCTCCTAGCGGACAGGCTGCCGGACCGGGCTCCTAGCCCGGTCCGGCAGCCCGAGGAACCCTCCCAAAGGATTTTCGAATGTACCGATTCGTGCTGCGGCGCCTGTTTTCCGGTGTCCTTCTGCTGTTTGTCATCACCACGGTCGCCTACCTGCTGCTCTATGCGGGCGGCGGAAATATCGCGCGCCGCCTCGTGGGCCCAACCGCCAGCGATGCCCAGGTTGCCTTGAAGGCCAGCCAGTTGGGCCTGGACCGCCCACTCCCTGTGCAGTACTGGGACTGGCTGACCAACGCCCTGACCGGGGATCTTGGCCGGTCCTGGTTCAACGGCCAGCTCGTCAGCACCGGCGTCAGCAGCCGGCTTGCCGTCACCATTTCCCTGGTCCTTGGTGCAGTGATGATTGCAGCTGTGATTTCTGTGGTCATCGGCGTTTGGGCTGCGGTCCGCCGCGGCTGGGTTGACCGTGTGGTCCAGTTCGTGGGCGTCCTTGGGTTTGCCGTCCCCGGCTTCCTGATCGCCCTTGGGCTCGTGTCCCTGTTCGCGCTGAACCTTAAGTGGTTCAAGGCCACCGGCTACGTTCCTATTACGACGTCGTTCGGTGGTTGGGCTGCCACCGTCACCTTGCCGATCATTGCCCTGTCGATCGGCTGCATCGCCGCGGTGGTCCAACAGGTACGCGGCTCGCTGATCGATGCACTCCGCCAGGACTACGTCCGGACGCTGCGGGCACGCGGCCTGTCCTTCAACCGCGTGGTCTACAAGCATGTCCTGCGCAACGCAGGCGGCCCGGCCCTGGCCGTGCTCGCCGTGCAGTTCATAGGGCTCCTCGGCGGTGCCGTCATCGTTGAACAGATCTTCGCACTGCCTGGCCTAGGCCAGATCACAGTGGCCGCCACCGGCCAGGGTGACATCCCGGTCGTGATGGGAGTCGTCGTCGCGACGGCCGCCATCGTGGTGGCCGTCAACCTCATCATCGACCTCGCCCAGGGCTGGCTCAATCCGAAAGTTCGGCTGTCATGATCGAAACACCCCTCGCACTGCCCGTCACGGCAGCCAAGGTTTCCCTTTTCCGCAAGCTCCTGACCCACCCCACGGGCGCAGTCTCACTGCTTGTGCTGTTCCTGGTGGCACTGGCCTCGGTCCTGTCGCCACTGCTGGCAACGCATGATCCGAACACTGCAATCCTGAAGGATGTGCTGGCCAAGGCAAGCTCCGAACACCTCCTCGGCGCCGACAGCGCGGGCCGCGATGTCCTCAGCCGGTTGCTGTTCGCGGGCCAGTTCAGCCTTGCCGGCGCCTTGCTGGCCCTTGCCGTCGCGCTGGTTCTCGGCGTCACCGCGGGACTGATCGCCGGGTACTATGGCGGCTGGTTCGATTCCGTCTCCTCCTGGCTCACCGGCCTGATGATGGCCCTTCCCGGCATGGTGGTGCTGCTGGCAGCCCGCGCCGTGGTGGGCCCGTCGATGTGGCTATCCATGATGATCTTCGGCATCCTGCTCTCGCCCGCCTTTTTCCGGCTGGTCTACGCCTCAGTCACCGCCGTCCGCAACGAGCTCTACGTGGATGCAGCACGGGTCTCCGGGCTGAGCGACTTCCGGATCATCGGCCGCCACATCCTGACCGTGGTCCGGGCGCCCGTGATCATCCAGTCCGCCATGGTCCTGGGCATCGCCATCGCCATCCAGGCCGGCCTCGAGTTCCTGGGCCTGGGGGACCGGAACATCCCCACCTGGGGCAGCATGCTCAACGACGGCTTCATTAACATTTTCAAATCACCCACCCTGGTCCTGTGGCCCGCCCTGATCATCGGCCTGGTCTGCATCGCCCTGACTCTCTTGGCGAACGCGATGCGCGACGAACTGGAACGCAGCAGCGGCCCGGTCAAGAAGAGCCGCAAGGCTGCAGCTGCTGCCGCCATCGCGGACGCCGCAGGTGCCGCCGAGAAGCGCGGTGCAGCCGCCGTCGTCCATCCCGAAGAACGGACTGAAAACGCGGGGGAGTTGCTGCTGGAAGTTGCCAGCCTTGGCGTCGGCTATGACCAGCCCGACGGTTCCACTACCCATGTAGTCAACCATGTGAACTTGACCGTCCGTCGCGGCGAAGTCCATGGCCTGGTGGGCGAATCCGGCTCCGGCAAGACACAGACTGCTTTCTCCATCCTCCGGCTGCTGCCGCAGGGCGGGCGCATCACCGGCGGCTCTATCTTTTTCGAGGGCGAGGACCTGGCACACCTCTCCGAAAAGGAAATGACCAAGATCCGCGGGAAGCGTATCGCCTACATTCCGCAGGAACCGATGTCCAACCTCGACGGTGCATTCAGCATCGGCAGCCAGCTGATGGAGCCGATGCGGGTCTGCCTCGGAATCTCCAAGGCCGAAGCCCGCACCCGTGCCCTGGCGCTGCTGGCCAAAGTGGGAATTCCCAACCCGGAACGCACCTTCAACGCTTACCCGCACCAGATCTCCGGTGGCATGGCACAGCGCGTCCTTATTGCAGGTGCCGTCTCCTGCGAACCGGACCTGTTGATCGCCGACGAACCCACCACTGCCCTGGACGTCACTGTGCAGGCCGAAGTCCTGAACCTGCTCCGTGAGCTCCAGGACGAACTGAACATGGGCGTCATCTTGGTAACCCACAACTTCGGCGTGGTGGCCGACCTTTGCGACCGTGTTTCAGTAATGCAGTCCGGCCGCGTGGTGGAAACCGGCTCCGTCAGGGCCATCTTCAACGATGCCCGGCACCCCTATACGCGCCGGCTGCTGGACGCGATCCTCGAAGACACCGCGCCCCGCGGGCAGTACACCCTTAAGGAACTGAAAGAAGTGACTTCATGACCGAGACGCTGCTCGACGTCAAGGACGTCGTTGTCGAATATCCGCTCAGGGGCTTCCGCAAAATACCCTTCAAAGCCCTCAAAGGCGTCTCCCTGGACATCCGCCCCGGCGAAACCGTGGGCCTGGTGGGCGAATCCGGTTCCGGCAAGACCACCCTCGGCCGCGCCGTGCTGGGCCTGGCACCGGTCACCGGCGGCAGCATCAAATACCGGGGCCAGGAAATCTCCAAGGCCGGCCGTGCCCAGCGCAAGGAACTCAGCAACGAAATCCAGGTGGTCTTCCAGGACCCCTATACCTCACTGAACCCCTCCATGACCATCGAGCAGATCCTCACCGAACCGCTCACCGTCCGAAAGGTTGAACGCCAGGCCGCCAACAAGCGGGTGGCCGACCTCCTGGACCAGGTCCGGCTGCCGCAGGGCTCCGCGCACCGCCTGCCGCGGGAATTTTCCGGCGGCCAGCGTCAGCGCGTCGCCATCGCCCGGGCACTGGCCCTGGACCCGAAGCTCATCGTCTGCGACGAACCCGTCTCAGCCCTGGACCTCTCGACCCAGGCGCGGGTGATGGAACTCTTCATCGAGATCCAGGAACGCACCGGCGTCGCCTACCTCTTTGTCTCCCACGACCTCGCCGTAGTGCGGCACCTCAGCCACCGCGTGGCCGTGATGTACCACGGCGAGATCGTGGAATGGGGCGACGGCGAACAGGTCACCGGAGAACCCGAACACCCCTACACCCAGCGCCTCTTCATGGCCGCGCCCATCCCGGACCCCGACCGGCAAGCCAAACACCGCGCGGACAGGCTCCGACTCCTGGAACTCCACAACCAGCAGGACCTCCAGGCCGGCGTCGCCTGACGGACACAGCATGAGCATCGATACGACAACCTTCGGAACAGCCAAGAAAGCCACCATGGAAACCCTCACGCCAGAAACACCCGCCACCAACGAGCGCGAGACCGACGCCCGGCTCCAAGCACTCCTGGCTGAACTCACCCTCGAAGAAAGGGTGCAACTGCTGACAGGCAGGGACTTCTGGACCACCTGGCCAATGAAGAAGATCGGCCTGCGCAGGATTCTCTTCTCCGACGGTCCCACCGGCGTCCGAGGCGAGGCCTGGGATGAACGCCAGCCGTCCATGAACTTCCCCTCCGCCACAGCTATCAGCTCCTCGTGGGACCCGGCCATCGCAGACCGGCTCGGTGCGGCCTCCGCCGTCGAGGCCCGCCGCAAGGGAGTCGATGTGGTGCTTGGCCCTACGATCAACCTGCACCGCTCACCGCTGGGCGGCCGTCACTTCGAGGCCTTCAGCGAAGACCCCGTCCTCACAGCCGAACTCGCCGCCGCCTACGTCTCCGGCGTGCAGCGCAACGGCGTGGGCGCAACCCCCAAGCACTACATCGCCAACGACTCCGAAACGGATCGGTTCACCGTGGACGTCAAGGTAGGGGACCGGCCACTCCGGGAGCTATACCTGCTCGCGTTCGAAAAGGCCATCGTCGAGTCCAACGCGTGGTTGGTTATGAGTGCCTACAACTCCATAAACGGTGCCACCGCAACTGAAAATGGTCTGCTGGAGACCCCGCTGAACAGCGAATGGGGCTTCGACGGCGTCGTTATCAGTGACTGGACCGCCGTGCGCAGCATCAACAGCGCCAAAGCCTCCCAGGACCTGGTCATGCCCGGCCCGGACGGGGCGTGGGGTGTGGCCCTGGTGATAGCTGTGAAGTCCGGCCAGGTCCCCGAAACGGCCATCGACCGCAAGGTCCTGCGGATCCTGCAACTCGCCGCCCGCGTCGGCGCTTTGGAAGGCTTCGATGCCGTAGCGGCCGAACCGGCAGACCGGGAGGACCCGATCGCGTTCGCCCGCGAAGTCTCCGCGGCCGGCACCGTCATGGTGAAGAACGACGGCGTGCTGCCGCTGGACCCGGCCTCCGTCAAGAGTGTTGCGGTGATAGGCCACAACGCCCGCTACGCCCGAACCCAGGGCGGCGGCTCCGCCACAGTGGTCCCGGAAAAGATCGTCACCCCGCTGGATGGGATCCGTGCCGCCTTCGGGGCGGACAACGTTACCTACAGCGTTGGCGCCATGGTCCACGAAGGCATCGCCGAACTCCCGCTGGAACAGATCACCAACCCCGTCACCGGAACCCCCGGCGTCCGGGTCCGCTTCCTGGACCCCAACGGAAACGAACTCTTCGCCGAGGACCGCTGCTCCACCGCCCTGGTCTGGTTTGGCGGCGACGCACCCATTGCCGAGTCCTCCATGGTCCAGTTCCACACCATTTACACCCCGAACGAAACGGGTACGGTCCGGCTGGGTTTCGCCACCGTTGGCCACGGCCGCATCTTCGTCGATGGAATCCTCGCGCACGAAGCGACGGTTGAAGCGGTCGGAACGGATTTGGGGGCGGCGTTGCTGGCTCCGCCCGCCGTTTCAGTGCCGGTGAAGGTGCATGAGGGTATCCCGATACAAATCCGTGTGGAGCTCACGACGGACAGGGTAGGCGCATTATCCAATACGCTCGGAATCACTATCGGTATCGAACCATTCGATGACGACCGGGACGGCCTGATCACCCAGGCGGTGGAGGCTGCCCGCGCAGCCGATGTCGCCGTCGTCGTGGTGGGCACCAATTCCCGCGTCGAATCCGAAGGCTACGACCGGACGTCCCTTGAGCTGCCGGGACTGCAAGACCGCTTGGTCCACGCCGTCGCGGCAGCCAACCCCCGCACCATCGTTGTCGTGAATTCCGGCTCACCGGTCCTGCTGCCTTGGCGCAACGAGGTGGCAGCGACCCTGATCGGCTACTTCGGCGGCCAGGAATTCGGCCACGCGCTCACCGACATCCTCACCGGCACCACCGAACCCGGCGGCCGGCTCCCCACCACTTGGCCCGCCAGCCAGGAAGACGTCCCGGTCATCAACGTCACCCCGGCGGCAGACGGAACGCTGACCTACGATGAAGGCATCCACATCGGCTACCGTGCCTGGCTGAAAGCCGGCACCATCCCGGCCTACGAATTCGGCTACGGCCTCGGGTACACCACCTGGACCATGGACAGCGTAGACGCCCCCGTCAACGCCGCCGCCGGCGCCGTAATCCCCGTCGCCGTGACCCTGACAAACACGGGGGAGCGCTCGGGCAAGAACATCGTCCAGGTCTACGCCGAAAAGCCAGGCTCCGCCGTCGACCGCCCGGTCCGCTGGCTCATCGCCTCCACCCCCGTCTGGGCCGATCCCGGCGAAACAGTGATCACCATGCTGGACGTCCCCACCCGGCTCCTGGCCTACTGGAACAACGGCTGGACCTACGAACCCGGCGCCTATACCCTTCGCGTCGGCACCTCCGTCAGCGAACTTCCGCTGCAGGCCACGCTGGAACTGGTCCAGAACTAGCTCGTGCATAACGAAGGAAAGACGAGACAAATGCCCGAGACAGGCACGCAACATTCAAGTACGTCGATCGCTAGCCAGCTGATCCGGGAGTTGGAGCTGAATGGCCCCTTCCCTGATCCTCGATCTGATACGGACCACCAGTCCCTGGTTTCCATATACCCCGAGCTCGGCGCCGTATCGGCAGTCGATATTACTGTCCCGACTCCGGAAGGAGGAGTTTCGGGACGTCTGTACCGAGCTCCCGGCGACGCCTCTGCAGGCTTCGTCTGGGTACACGGCGGCGCATTCATTGCCGGAGACCTGAACATGCCGGAGGCTCACTGGGTGAGCCTCTACCTCGCTTCAAGCGGTATTTCCGTTCTGTCGCTCGACTATCGCAAGGCGCTTCACGGCGTGAAGTACCCCGCACCTTCGAACGATGTGCTGGCCGGGTGGACGTGGGCTCTTGAAAATCTCAGCGCATTAGGATTGACGACTGCTGATGACCTTCACCTCGGAGGCGCCAGCGCCGGGGCTGCGTTGACTGCCGCGCTCACCGGACGGCTCAGGGACGATGCCGGACAGATGCCGGCGTCCTTACTGCTCGCCTATCCTCTCGTCCATGCCGAGATTCCGACAATTAGCGAGGACCTTGGAAAGAAGATGGAGGGCGTCCCTGCTGAGCTCTCATTTGGGCCTGACTTCATCCGCGACATCAATCTCAACTTCGCCGGCAGCGAGGACAATTTCAGCGACCCTCACGCATTTGCCGGAGGGGGAGACCTGCATGGTTTTCCTCCTGTGTACATCATCAATTCCGAGGCCGATACGCTTCGCGCTTCCGGGGAACTCTTTGCGGCCCAACTGGAGGCGGCAGGAGTCCATGTCCGCTTGGAGATGGAACCGGACAGCATGCACGGACACTTGGACCATCCCCACTCGGCGCCAGGCAGGAATTCAGTTGAGCGGATGATCCGGTGGCTTCGCAGCGATCGGCGGCTCGGACTGGGCCCAAGCATTGACACATTCCCGAACTAAAGAAAGGCCCTCAGTGATGTCAGCCGTCACGGCTCCCACGCATAACCATGCCACAGGCACCACAGCTCCCGGCTTCGAGGATGTACGCGCCGAGTTTGAGCGCTACCTGGCCGACGACCCCCACTTCAGTGCACAGTTGGCTGTGTATTGGAAAAGCCAACTGGTAGTGGATCTGGCCGGCGGGGACGGTCTAGGACACGACACCCTTACGGGAACCTTTTCGGCAACAAAAGGGGTGGCAGCGATTGCGTTGGGCACTTTGATCAGGTCCGGTGCGCTCGACTTGGATCAAACGGTGGTCCACTATTGGCCCGAATTCGGAGCCCACGGAAAGGAAAGGATCCTTGTCCGCGAGCTCTTGTCGCACCAGGCAGGGCTCGTGAATGTGGATGACGGACTTGATAATGAGGACATACTGGACTCGCGCCGTGCCGCCCCCAAGCTGGCGGCACAACGGCCGCACTGGCGCCCAGGCACAGCGTTCGGCTACCACGGCATAACCATAGGAACGTTCATGGAGGAACTGGTGAGGCGCATTACTGGTCAGTCCCTGCAAGGACTCTACGAGGAGAGCATCCGCGCACCCCGCGGCATCGACTTCTGGCTCTCGCTGCCGTCGTCACAGGAGGGCCGGTACGAAGCGCTGCGTCCGGCGCAGCCCACCGCCGAACAGTTGGCAATAATCAGCCAGAGTCCGATGGCGCCGGACAGTTTGGGCGCCCTGATGTTCAACGGTGTCAATAATCTCGTACCACCGAACCTTGGGCCATACTCACCCAATCTACGGGAAGTGCGGGCAGCCGGTCCCGCTGCACTTGGCGGTATCGGATCGGCGAGGGGGCTCGCGCAGGTTTACGCCGCAGCCATTGGACTGCTGGGGGAGGCTCTCCTGGACTCCGAAACTGTTGGCGAGATGGGACAGCAGCAGGTCTGGGGAGTTGATCGAGTGCTGAATTTCCCAGCCGCGTTCGGGATTGTTTTCATGAAGCCTCATCCAGGCAGTGATTTTGGCAGCTTTCGGGCCTTTGGTCACGATGGAGCCGGTGGAGCGCTCGGTTACGCTGATCCCCTGTACGATCTGAGCTTTGGTTACATCCCACTGCAAATGCAACTCCCCGGCGGCGCAGATGCCAGGGCGCTTCACCTCTCGCAGACCGTGCGATCTGCCATACGCCAAAGCTAACGGCCTGGGAGCCATGACGGCCTGCGGACTTGACTCCGCAGCTCGTCAAGCGCTCCCGTCGCTGGCGGCGAGCACTGCCGTGGCGTATGCGTGGCTGGTCTGGACTATGCCGGTGACGATGTCGAGTTCGGTAGCATTCCGTGGTCCGTAGATCATGACCATTCCGCGGGCGAGGCGGATGCCCGCGAGGGGGTGGGCGACGGCCCATCCCTTGGCGATGGCGTCGCGGCTCAGCGCCGGCGGTAGTGCCAGATGCAGCGAACCGTCGTAGTCGGGGTGGAGGTGTGCGAACTCACCCACTTGTGGCACGAGGAACGCATCAAGCGGCGCTCCCGGGCCGCGTTCGACTATGAAGCCGGATGCGCCGAGTACGGAGATGGCTGACTGACGGGCGGTTACCCTTGGCAGGGCCGTGATACTGCTGTGGAGCTGCTCCCGGATATGGAGGGGGCTGTTGTCCGAGCGTTGCTCCTGGGGAATCGACCATGAAACGTCGGGCCGGGAATCCTGGCGGGCCGGAAGGGCCCCGCCGGGAAGGGTATCCCACGTGTCGGGACCGGAGGGCAGAATGCTGCGGGCGGCGAGGAACTGGAGCCGCTCGGCGATCCAGCCGCTGAGCTCGGCAACGGTGGTGTTGGTGAGACCGTGACCCCCGGGATCGCGGCGGGCGTAGCTGGGTGCGCCCGAATCTCCGAGCAGGTAGGTCCAGGTACGGTCCAGCAGTTCGCGGGGGATGACTGTGTCCGTTTCGCCTTGCGCTATAAAGACCGGCACTCCGGCCAGGCGCGCAGGAGAGGTTGGGACGCCGGCGTCGAACGGCAATGTTCCATACAGGATTGCAGCGCCGGCGAAGCGCTGCGGATCGGCCAGGAGCAGGCCACCGGCGAACGCGGCGCCGCCGCTGAAGCCGACAAGGATTACCGGGCGGCCCGCTGGTGCCACGTGGTCGAGCCACTTCCGGAACCAGGCCATGGTCTGAGTGAGGGACTCCGCGATCGGGCGGCCGATTCCACGGTTGGCGAACCAGGCATATCCGCCCCCGGAGGGGATCGGTGCGCGGACGGCTGCGTACGAGGGTCCGGGGGGCAGGTGTCCGGCCAGGCCAATGATTCCGGTCTCGTCGGCGCCGCGTCCGTGCAGTAGCACCACCAGGGGACGGTCGGGGGCGTCAGGGCTGTGCCAGACGACTGTGGGTTTGCCGAAATCGTCCTTCATGAGTTGTCCTCCCCGGTGTTGGTTGCGGTTATGCGGCCTGCGGTGGACACGCCTGACCATCGGGCCAGTTCGGCGTCGAGCTCCAGCGGCTCGACGGGAGCGGCGTTCTCGTACTCGCCCCAATGCTGCCGGGGAAGCATCCACATAAGTTCGAACTCGTTGCCGTCCGGATCTGCGCCGTAAATGCTCTTGGTGGCGCCATGGCTGGACTGACCGGTGTATGCGCCGGCATCCGTTAAGGTCCGGCGGGCCTCGGCCAGCTCCTCGATGGTGTCCAGCTGCCAGGCGAGGTGGTAGAGCCCGACGCCGCCAGGCACCTTTGGCGCCGCATCGGCGCCTACCCCGAAGAGGCCGAGGTCGTGGTGGTTGCCGGAGCGCGGCAGCCGGAGGAAACACGCGTTTGCGCGCGGCTCGCGGGCAGCGACCTCCATCCCAAAGACGTGGGTATAGAAGCGCTCGGCCCGGTCAAGATCGGTGACGAACAGTACGGCATGATTCAGCCGGACGGGTGAGACTGGCATCGGAGGCAATTCCTTCTCGGTATGGGCCCGCATGAGCGACCCGGGAGCCGGCCGAGTGAAGGCTGGCTCCCGGGGGAATGCATTGCTGCGGTAGTTGGGCTGGCGTCCGGGTCAGGCCTTGACAGCAAAGCCGCCGGTCCAGGCGATCTTTTCGCCGGCGGCAAGGGCGATCTGCAGGAAGCCCGTTGCCTCCAGTTCACGTGCCCGGCGCAGTGAGCCAGCATCGATGGCGCGCAGGCCGCCAGCGGTGATGACCTCGGCGAGCCGGCTCTTCGCGTCGGCGTCGTCCCCGGCGATCAGTACGGTGGTGGGTTGCCCGGCGATCTCGCCCGAGGCCAGGGTGGCTGCGAAGGTGGTGTTGAATGCCTTCACCACGAAGGAGTTCGGAAGCGCGGCCTGGATCTCGGCAGTAGCCGAGGAATCAGCCGGCACGGTCAGGGAGTCGAAAGTCTCGAAGTTCAGCGGGTTGGTGATGTCCACGATGATCTTGCCGGCGAGCTGGTCAGCACGCTGGCTCAATATCTCACGCAGAGCCGGGTAGGGAACGGCGAGGACGACAATTTCTCCGACAAGGGACTTGTCTGTGTCCGCGCTGCCGAGGATCTGGACGGTGTTGCCGCCCTTTTCGACGATGCCTGCGATGGCCGGGCCCATGTTGCCCGTTCCGAGGATGCTCACAGTGGTCATAACGGTCTCCTTCTTAGTTCGCCCCTAGTTGGTTGAGGCTTCAACTAAATAATAGCTGTTCTTATTGGTTGTTGCAACAACCAATGTGGGACACAATGGATTTATGCAAACGAAATGGCTTACAAAGGACGAACTGGCCGCCTGGGTGCGGCTTTACACGGTGATCGAGCTGCTGCCGAATGTGTTGGACTCGCAGTTGCGCCGTGACGCGGACTTGACCAGTTTTGAGTACTACGTGCTCGCGATGCTTTCGGAAGCCCCTGACCGGACCTTGCGGATGGCCGCCCTGGCGGCCCAGACCAGCGCCACGCTGCCCCGCCTGTCCCACGTCGTCAAGCGGCTCGAGGCGCGCGGCCTGATGGAGCGCTTCCCCTGCCCCGAAGACGGACGTGCAACCAACGCCCGCATCACCGATGGGGGATGGCGCAAAATCCAGGAAACCGCACCCGGCCATGTGGCAAACGTCCGGCGGCACGTCATAGACGCACTCACCACCGAACAGCTCGGCCAGTTGCGGGGGATCGCCGATGCCCTGCTGGGGCGGCTTGACCCCGAGGCGGCTATGGCACCCCTCTATCGCCGTCATGACGTGGCGGACTGAGGTTCGCCGCTACCCGTCGCATCCTGACATGCACTGCACACTCCGAAAATAGTTGACGCGACAAGTAATTTCCTCTACGCTTTTACTTGAAACATCAACTAAACTTTCGAAGGCCGGCTTCGCCCACACCCTTCAGGAAAGCCAAGACAAAAGGAACGATCCCATGACTTCTCCGGTCTATCCCGCTGCCACGCAGTCCAATCTCGCCCGTACAGTCCTGCGCTTGGCCTTGGGTGTTGTCTTCTTCGCCCACGGCTGGCAGAAAATTTTCGAATACACCATCCCGGGCACGCAGGCCGCCTTCGTTCAGATGGGCGTACCGGCGGCCCAGCTGGTTGCTCCCGCCATCGGCTTCCTGGAGCTCCTTGGGGGCGCCGCCATCATTCTGGGCGTACTGGTCCGCCCAGTGGCCGCCCTCCTGGCACTGGACATGCTCGGTGCCCTGTTCCTGGTCCACGCGCCAGCCGGCATCTTCGCTGATAAAGGCGGATACGAACTGGTGCTTGTCCTCGCGGCCGGCGCGGCAGCCCTCGCCATCGTCGGTGCAGGCCGGTTCTCCATCGACTCCTTGGTCTTCGGCCGCAGCCAGAACCGCACCATCGCAGCCCTCGCCTGAGCAGCAGGCAGCCACAAACTAAGGACGGCGCCCGGAACCCGCAAAAAGCGGGGTCCGGGCGCCGTTCCTTTTCGACTCGATCCGGTGATCGAATCGAATCCTCCGTTTAGGCCAGAAGGGAGCCATGAAAACCCAGGGATTTGGCTAAACTGCCCGTGCTGCCTTGATGGCCTGCATCACGCGGTCCGTTACCTCGTTGATGAGGCCGATGCCGTCCGCCTGGGTGAGGATCCCGCGTTCGGCATACTTGGCCACAACGGCCTCGGTCTGCTCGTGGTACAGGTCCAGGCGGTGGCGGATAACGGCTTCGTTGTCGTCGCTCCGGCCCGTCTCCTTGGCCCGGCCGAGCAGCCGGTGCACGAGTTCCTCGTCGTCGGCCGTCAACTGCAGGACGACGTCGAGCTTCTCCTCGCCTTTGGCGATGATCTCGTCGAGGTAGTCCACCTGGGCGGTGGTGCGGGGGTAACCGTCCAGCAGGAAGCCGCTTTCGACGTCGGCCTCGCTCAGGCGGTCGCGCACCATCTTGTTGGTGACGCTGTCCGGCACGAAATCGCCGGCATCCATGTACTTCTTGGCCTCGACGCCCAGCGGTGTTTCACCCTTGACGTTGGCGCGGAAGATATCGCCGGTGGAGATCGCAACGACGCCGAGGCGCTCGGAGATCCGTTCAGCCTGCGTTCCCTTGCCCGAACCCGGAGGTCCAATAATTAGCATTCTCGTCATCGCAAAAGCCCTTCGGCCTAGATCCATTTTGGTGCGGCGGCGACGGTACCGCCGGCGCCCGACCCGGCAATGTGCACACCGTCAGTGCCGCGGCCGGCGGCCCATTGGGCGATGGCGGGAAGCGGTCCGGTGATGATCGTGGGGTTGGTGGCACTGGCGTCGCCGAACGCCGAATCGGTGCCCGCAACTTTGACGAGCAGCCCGGCAGCTGTGCCCCGGGTTTTCCAGGCGCCGGTGATGTCTTCGAGGAGCCGTTCCAGGACAGGCGCTGGGATGTCACTAAAGGAGGCGCCGTTGTCCAGATCCACGGCATGCATCCAGACTTCCCGCGTCCGCATCCACACGGTCTCTTCAGCCGGGACGGTCCGGCCCTGTGCGGTTTTGACTTTGTGCTGCCAGGCATCTTCGGGCAGGTCGCGCCATTCCACGGACAGGTGCACCGCGGAGTGGTCGAACAGGTTTCGCAGCGCGATCGGGGACAGCGTGGCGCCGAACTCAATTTCCTGGTTCCGGGCTTCGGGGGAGGAGTACATCGGTGTTTCCACGCCGGTGGCGGCCCACTCCACCAGTCGGGCGATGGCGCGGGCGTTGTAGCCAACATGGGCGACGATGTGGCGGCGGGTCCAGCCGGGCAACAGCGAGGCACCGTCCAGGTCCGCGTCGGTGAGTTCGTTCAGTTTCCGGGCGAAGAACGCCGTGCCCCGGCGCGCCTGCAGCAGGGACTGCAGGAGCGCCGGGTCGGTGGTCTGGTCGGTGCGGGCAACCATCAGGCTTCCTTGACGACGCGGTTCTTCAGCTGGCCCAGGCCTTCGATGGTGGTCAACAGGACCTGGCCTTCCTGCAGGTAGCGTTTGGGGTCCTGGGCGTGTCCCACGCCGCCCGGAGTGCCCGTGGCGATCACGTCGCCGGGGTTCAGGGTGATGATGGTGGAGATGTAGGAGACCAGGAATTCCGGGGTGAACACCAGATCGGAGGTGGGGGTGCTCTGCTGGACGTCCCCGTCCACGGCGGAGGTCATCAGCGGGCCGGCGGTGAATTCGTCCTTGGTGACCAGGGCGGGGCCGAACGGGGTGGACTTCTCCCAGGTCTTACCCTGCAGCCACTGGATGGTGCGGAACTGGTAGTCCCGCATCGACACGTCGTTCAGGACTGCGTACCCGGCGATGTGGTCCGCGGCGTCGGCTTCGCTGATGCGGCGGCCCTGCTTGCCGATGATGACGGCGAGTTCGGCCTCCCAGTCCACGGCGTCGGATTCCTGCGGCAGGGCCAGGTCGTCATTTGGGCCGATCAGGGATTCGGCGTACTTGGCGAACAGGGTGGGGTACTCGGGGACGTCACGGCCCATCTCCTTGATGTGGTTGCGGTAGTTGTGGCCCACGCAGATGATCTTCCCGGGGGAAGGCACGACGGCGGCGAGGTCCGCGCCGTCCAGGGGATGGGTTGCGCCGTTGGCCGCCTTGGCTGTGGTTTCCCAGTTGGGGTCCTGCAGGAGGGCCCCGACGTCGGCGAACCCGTCAATTTCGGTGAGGGTTTCGCCGTCCTGGCGGACAGCCACGGTGTTGTTGCTGCCGCCGTTTGCGGTGCGGAGGGTGAGGAGTTTCATTATTTGGTGCGTCCTTCGATGTAGGTGCGGTTGAAGTTCAGGCGCTCAAAGATGGGGGCGTCGCTGAACCGGAACAGATCAAACTCGGATTCGGCCTGGAGCGACCAGGCAGCCCAGGACGGGACGACGAACAGGTCACCCTTCGCCAGGGCCTTGGTTTCGCCGTTCAGGGTGGCGGTGCCGGAGCCTTCGAAGACCTGCCAGACGCTGGAGCCCACCTCGCGGAGCGGTTCGGTGGTGGCGCCGGCGCGGAGGCGGTGGAACTCGGCGCGGATGGTGGGCATCACGTCCCCGCCGGTGGTGGGGTTGGAGTACCGGACGGCGGCGTGGCCCTGGGACACGGTGGCCGGGTGGCCCTCGTCCTCGAGCAGGAGCTGTTCGCGGAGCGCGGCGTCGGTGTGTTCCCACCGGTACGCGGCGATGGGCGAGTTGGTGGTGTCGTCCAGGCCCGAGAGCGGACGCAGGCCGGGATGGGCCCAGAGCCGTTCAGAGCGGGAGATGTCCGGGGTGGCTTCGTCGGTGACGCGTTCGGTGCCGAACTCAAAGAACCCGGCATCCGCGTAGTGCACAAACGGGATGTCCAGGCCGTCGATCCAGGCCATCGGCTCATCGGTGTCATTGTGGTGGCCGTGGAAGTTCCAGCCCGGGGTCAACAGGAAATCCCCGCGGCGCATCGCAACCGGATCCCCGTTCACCACCGTCCACACACCTTCGCCCTCCACCACGAAGCGGAACGCGTTCTGGGAGTGGCGGTGCTCCGGCGCCGTCTCGTGCGCGCCCAGGTACTGGATTGCAGCCCACAGCGTCGGAGTGGCGTACGGGGTCCCGGCAAGTCCCGGGTTCGCCAGGGCGATCGCACGGCGTTCCCCACCACGGCCCACCGGCACTAGGTCACCGGCACGGGCGGCCAACGGGTACAGATCACTCCACCGCCACACATGCGGCACCGCCTTAGGCGAAGGAACCATCGGCATCAGATCGCCGATCTCCGTCCACAACGGAATCAGGTTCTCATCCTTGAAGTCGCTGTACAACTGCTCCAACTGGGCAGCCTCTTCCGGCGTCGGCTCGGGCAGGGCGTGGCTGGCGGCTACTGATTCATGGGTGATGTTCTCAGTCATGGCAATCCCTTACTTTGCGTGAACGCCTGCGGCCGCGAGGCGTTCGGCGATGTCGGCGCGGAGGTCTTTCTTGTTGATCTTGCCTACCTTGGTGGTAGGCAGTTCGTCCACCACAACAAGGTGTTCGGGGATCTTGAAGGCCGCCACCCCGGTCCGGCGCAGTAAATCCTGGATCTGTTCGAGGGTAACCTCGCGTCCCGGTTTGACTGTGATGTAGAGGCACAGGCGTTCGCCAAGGACTTGGTCCGGCATGGCGATTGCCGCGGCCATGGTGACGTCCTCGATCCGGTAGACCAGGCTCTCGATTTCTTCGGCCGAGATCTTTTCACCGCCCCGGTTAATCATGTCCTTATCTCGGCCCTGGACAATCAGGTTCCCGTCAGGTCGCCGCTCCACAATGTCCCCACTGGCGTACCAGCCGTCCGGGGTGAAGGCACGGGCGTTCGCTTCGGGGGCGCGGTAGTAGCCGCGCGGGGTGTACGGTCCACGGGTCAGGATGGATCCGGGGACGCCGTCGGGGAGGTCCTCACCGAATTCGTCCACAATCCGGACTTCGTCCGCTTCGGACACGGGGCGGCCCTGCGTGGTGCAGATGACGTCTTCGGGGTCGTCCAGCCGTGTGGTGTTGATGAGCCCCTCGGCCATGCCGAAGACCTGCTGCAGCGTGGCGCCCAGGACGGGCTTCACCTTCCGGGCGATTTCGTCCGGCAGGCGTGAGCCGCCTACCTGGAGTACCTCGAGGGTGGCGAGCTGACTGGTGCCGGCTTCCTGCTGGTATTCGATCCATCGCTGGGCGACGGCCGGGACCGCAGTCGAAAGTGTCACTCCCTCACGTTCAATCGCTGCAAAGGCTTTGCGTGGTTCGGGGCTGGGCAGCATGATGGTTCGGCCTCCTGCGAACAGGATGCCGAGAATTCCGGGGCAGGCCAGGGGGAAGTTGTGGCTCGCGGGGAGCGTACCGAGGTAGACGGTGTCCTCGGTGACTCCGGTGGGTATGGAGCATGCCTTGATGTTGTAGGCGTAATCGTTGTGTGTCCTGGTGATGAGCTTGGGCAGGCCGGTGGTGCCGCCGGAAAGCAGGAACAGTGCGGGCGAGTCCGGTGAAGGGGCCGTGGCGTCCAACCGTGCCCGGGCAGCCGAGACGTCCTTTACTGGCGCCAAAATCTCCTCGAGACGTACGTTGAGTGGCTTTGCCGTACCGGAAACGAGGATGATCTCCAGAGCCGGAATGGATACCGCAAGTTCTTCCGCCATGGCTTGGTGGTCAAAGTCCTTGATGACGTCTGGCACAGCAATGGCCCGGGCCTCAGAGAGTTCGGTGAGGAAGGAAAGCTCGTATTGCCGGTGTGCAGGCAGTGCCATGACAGGAATGATGCCGGCCCGGAAGCAGGCAAGGGTCAGGACGGTGAACTGCCAGCCGTTGGGCAACTGGACCATGATGCGGTCATCCGGTTTTAGGCCCAGCTGCAGGAGCCGTTCGGCAGCCGCATCCATTCTGTTGGCGAGTTCGGCGTAGGTGAGGCGGAGGTCCCCGTCCACAACGGCGGTTTTCTCCGGCAGCCTGTCTGCGGTGTCCAGGATGTAGGCGCCCAGTGGGCGGTCTTCCCAGTAGCCTTTGGCACGGAATTCTGCGGCAAGGTCTGCCGGCCAGGCGATGGTGCCTTCACTGGTGTGGCTGGTCATTTGGTGTCCTCCTCGACATTGATGACGACGGCGTCAAGGGCTATGAGCCCGTCACGCGTCAAGCGTAAGGGGTTGATTTCGATCTCTGCGATTGAGTCGTTGGAACCGAGTGCATCGCCCAGCCGGACCAGGACCGCTGCGAGTTCTGCGGTGTCAAGCATCGGCCCGGAACGGAAGCCGTAGAGCAGGTCGCGGGCCTGAAGCTCAGCAGGCATACCCTCCGCTTCTCTTATGGATAGCGGAGCCGAGCGGATGGAGACATCGGCGTAGACCTCGGCGGCGGTGCCACCGAGGCCCACCACGACAATCGGTCCGAAGACGGGATCGCGGCGGACACCCGCCACCAAATCAACGCCGGAGGGTGCCATTTTCTCAATGAGGAAGTCGCGGGCCCCCGCCGCTTCGAGGCCGTCCAATGCCCGGTCCAGGGCAGCAGGGGAGTCCACGCCCAGGTGCACTCCGCCGATCTCGGTTTTGTGCAGGACAGCGGCGTCGAGCAGCTTCACCGCAACCGGGCCGCCCAGCTCGGCGAGGGCCTGATGGGCAGCGGCGCGGCTGCTGCAGCTGCGCCGGGCGGGTGTGGCAATGCCCAGTGCGCCCAAGAGTTCCTTGGCGCGGTCCTCGTCCCACGGCCCTTGAACGTCTGGCCAGGCGAAGGATGCGGCGGCAGCCTCTGCACGTTGGAACTGTCCCCGGGCGTCGTTGACCAACGCTGCAATGCCGTGGGCCAGTGAAGTGGGTCCGGTAATCAGGGGCAGGCCATGGAGTTCGGCTGATTTCCGGGCACGTTCGACGTCGCTGTCGGGTCCGTCCACGCCGATCAGGAACGGCAGGCTCGCCGCGGCTCCTGAAGCGACAACGGACGCCGGCAGGTCGGCCACGGGTTCGGTCAGTCCGTAAACGGCGACAACGTCGATTGCAGGGTCAGTGGCGACTGCAGCCACAATTTTGTCGTAGCCGGGCCCGGGCCGGCCGGTGTCAACGGGGTTGGCCTGGAACGTCATCGGCGGCAACAGTGCACCGATGGTGTCCTGGCTGGCCTGAGCCAGCCGCGGAAGCGTCACGCCGGCAGAGTGGAGGGCATCGGCGATCAGCAGGCCCGGGCCTGCCTGCCCGGTGATGAGTCCCACTCCGGGATTGGGGGCCGGCGCCAGGCGGCGGCTGGCGAGTGCGGTGACTGCCGCAACCAGCTGGTTTTCGTCGTCGACGATCACCGCGCCTGCCTGCTTAAGCACGGCACGCGTCGTACGCCAGGACGTGGCCAGGGCACCGGTGTGGGACTGGGCAAATTCGGACACATCATTTTGTCCGACGATCAGCGCAACTACCGGTTTGACGGCACTGAGGCGCGCGACGGCGTCCACGAGGGCCGGGCCGTCGGCGACGGTTTCCAGGTGCAGGGCAACCGCTTTAGTTTGCTCATCGGAAATGAGGTAGTCGAGGACGTCCGGTGCGGTGATGTCCGTGCCGGCGCCGATGCCGACGGCGAGGCTGACGCCAACGCCGGCGCGCTGCAGGTGGAAGGCCAGGACGTGGTTGACTCCGCCACTGGCTGCCACCACGGCCACCGAGCCCGGTTCCAGTTCTGCGACGCCGGGGACAAAGCTCGCACGCAGGTTCAGGCGCGGCACGAAGAAGCCTGAGGTGTTCGGGCCGAGCAGCCGGATGCCGGTCTCTTGAACAGCAGCCCTAACGTCCCGGTCGAGTTCGAGGCCGGGGCCGCCGGCTTCGGCAAATCCGCCGGCGCAGACCAAGGCAGCCTTGGCGCCGTTCGCTGCGCTGTCCCGCAGTGCCTGCGCGGTGGCGGCGGCGGGGACGCAGAGGACCGCCAGATCGGGGCCGCCGGGGATGGCGGTGGCGGCAGCGGCGATGCTGGTGTGCATCCCGTTTTCACCGCGGCTGTTCACCAGTTCCACGGGCGACGGGTAGTTGGAAAGCGACTGCGCCATGACGGCGCCGAGTTTTTCGGCGCTGGAGGAGGCGCCGACGACAATGATGCCGCGCGGTTCGAACAGGGGGGTAAGGCTATGCATTGTTTGCCTCCGTGGTGGCGATGGCGTCTGCGCGGCCGGAGAGCACCAGGGTGAGGGCGGATACGGGACCTCGGTCATCGACGATCACGCTCGTCAGGCCGTGGCCGAGCCGGGCTTCCTCGGACAAAAGGATACGGGTGAACGGGGTCCCGCCCTGGATCACGACTGCTGCAGCCAGCGACGTCAGCCGGTCGAAGGCGTCGGTCAGGCCGTCTTCGGTATCCGGTGCGGTGAGCAGCAGTGCCGTGCTGGAGCTGGCATCGGCCGGGTCGGTGACCACGGCAATGCTCCCGCCGGCACCGGTCAGGACGGCCCGGCCATCCTGCTGGGTAAGGGAGAGCAGGCGGCCGCCGAACCGGACCGACCCGGCGTCGAGCGGTGTTTCCAGTGGTGTGTGGCCGTGCCGGCTAAGCCAGTCTTCTTCCACCGAATCAACAAAGCCTGCATCGCGCTGGCGGATCTTGTCGATATCGATGCTGCGGGAGAAGAAGTGGAAAGTGAATTGAGTGGGGGCGAAGGAGTCGTAGTACCTGCCGAAGTGCTCCCACCAGCTCAGTCCGCCACGTGCCTGGTTCTGGATCTTGGCAACCTGGGGCTGACGCTCGGTTTCATAGTTGGTGAAGGCAGTTTCGAGGTTGTCCTGGTGCGCAGCGATTTCCCGGACGAGGGTGATGGCATCTTCCATGGCCATTTTGGTACCGGACCCGACGGAGAAGTGGGCGGTGTGTACGGCATCGCCGAGCAGGACGACGTTGCCCTTGTGCCAGGACCGGGTCCGGCGGGTACGGAAGTTGGCCCAGCGGGAGCTGTTGGCCACCAGGGGCTCACCGGCGATATCCTCGGCGAACAGCTTTTCCAAGAACCGCTGGGTCTTCAAATCCGAGGGCCCCGGGGGCTGGCTGACATCGAATTCGTCGAGGCCGGCCTTGCGCCACGTCTCCTCGTCGGTTTCAACGATGAAGGTGCTGAGGCCTTCGCTGATCGGGTAGCCGTGTACAGCGAAGTTGCCGAACTCGCTCTTCCGGTGCAGGAAGGTCATGCCCTTGAAAATGTGGCTGGTGCCGAACCAGATGAACTTGGCCGTGGCCATCTCCGCCGTGTGGCCCAGGCTCTCGCCGAGCTGTTCGCGGGTGGAGGAGTTGGCACCGTCGGCACCGACGATAACGTCAAAGTCTGCAAGCTGGGACAGGTCCGGCACGTACTGGCCAAAGCGCATCTCGACGCCGGCCTCTGCGGCCCTTTCCTGCATGAGCTGAAGAAGGGTCTTGCGGTAAATCGCGGCCATGCCGTTGCCGCTGAAGGACTTGTGTTCGCCCTTGAGCCAGACCTCGATGTCATCCCAGTGGGTGCCGAAGTCCCGCAGGCCATCGTGGACCACCGGATCAGCCTCGTTGATCCTGGTCAAGGTGGCGTCAGAGAAGACCACTCCGAAGCCGAAGGCGTCAGTGGCCTGGTTCCGTTCAAAGAGCACGACCTCGGCGTCGGGAACGGTTTGCTTGAACAGGGTTGAGAAGAACAGTCCGCCGGGACCGCCGCCAATGCAGGCTACGCGAAGTGCCATCGATGCCACCTTCTAGATTTAGGGAAGTCAGTGAGATAGGTCTCGTATTGAGTATGTAACGCTTATGCGTGCAACGTCAACTTTTTGTTACACATACCTCACGGCAAGGGTGGATTCCTGTCTACGAAGCTACTTCCTGGCCCTGGGCTACGGGCTGCCCGATGATGCCGGAAACGAATTCTGTCGCTGCGGGGCCGAGCTGCCGGTGCACTGCGCCGAAGAGCGTGTAGGCCTCGCGGCTGGGCCAGTTCGCGGGCTGCAGCTCAGGAGGAAGGTGCGGATCCCGGAACGGAAAGCGGCGGAAGTCGCCGATGACATGCATGCGTTCAATGAGGGCCGTCCGCCCGTCCTTGCCCGCGCTCAGCGCGTCGTCATTGAGGGGTGCATAGGTGCCGATGAAACGTTGATAGTCCGCACCCAACTGCTCCAGATCCCAGCATCGCGCGGCCAGCCCCCTGTCTTCCTGTAGGTCGCCGGTTCCGCACCATAGCGCGTCCACCTTAGCCAGTGGATTCTCAGCGGCGATTTCGCGTACTTCAGTGAGGAGGTTGTGGGGACTCAGCCAGGTCGATGGTGACAACTGGCCGAAACCGTGCCAGGCGAGCTGTTTCCGGAGCTGTTCGCGGACGGCGCGTTCGGATTCCGGGACCTGGTAGATGGCCATGGTCCACCGCCCCTCCCAGGTCTCGTCCCGGCGCCGGAAAATCCGTTCTCGTCCCTCATTGAGGATGTCCAGCATGTGCGGGGTGAGGGAGTAGACCGTTTCCCGGCCTACCCTCCTCGTGGTGAACCAGCCCTCCTTGCGCAGGCGGGACAGATTGACGCGGACCGTGGCCGCTTCGATGTCGAAGACTGCGAGGAGTTCCGTGATGTCGGCCAGCCGGACCTCGCTGCCGGCGTATCGGAGATAGTCCCCGAATAAATCCAGGATCAATGCTCTGGGTTTCCACTGCATAAGGCTCCTCTAACTCTTCACTACCTGAGAGATCATCAAACAGGAAACGTGCAACAACTCTATTGACGAACAACATTTTCATGTTACATTCAGTTGTGCGTCAGATCACAGCTGATCGCGCCCATAAATCTCTGGCACATCACAACGTTGTGTATATCACCTGGAGCTCCCCATGACTTTCCCGCAGTCTTCAACCTCGGCCCGACCGCGCAAATCACCCGGCGTAGTCATCTTTTTGTGTTTCCTCGCCATCGTCTTCGACGGCTACGACCTGGTTGTCTACGGTGCAATCGTTCCCAAGCTACTGGCCTACGAGCCGTGGGGCTTGACGCCAGTTGAGACCGGCGCCATAGGCAGCTACGCATTGGCCGGCATGTTCATTGGCGCCATCCTTATCGGATACCTCACCGATATCGTCGGCCGCCGGAAAGTCATGATGGTTTCCATCGCGGCATTCTCGTCTCTGATGCTTTTGACCGCCTGGGCACCGACGCCTGAACTGTTTGGTCTGTTCCGCTTCCTGGCAGGGCTCGGACTGGGCGGTGTCATTCCGACGGCGATCGCACTGACCGTGGAGTTCTCAAAGGCGAACCGGCGCAACTTCAACAACGCCCTGATGTTCTCCGGCTACGCCGTCGGAGGTATTCTGGCCGCGCTTCTGGCCCTTGCATTCCTGCCCTCTCTTGGATTCCAGGGAATGCTGGCCTTAGGTGGCATTCCCCTCATCGCCGTGGTCCCGCTGCTCTTCAAGTTCCTTCCCGAATCCCCGGCCTTCCTGGCAGCGAAAGGCGACCGGGCCCGGGCGGAGCGCATCGTCGCCGAGTACGGGCTGGAACTGCTGCCGCCGGCTCGGGTGCATGGTGACGCGCCCGAGGCGGGACGCTTCCGGACCCTGCTGACTGGACGGCTGCTAGGCGCCATGATCCTGTTTTGCCTCGCCGGTATTTGCGGCCAAACGCTCGTGTACGGGCTGAATACCTGGTTGCCGCAGCTTATGGTAATTGCGAAATACTCCCTGGCTTCTTCACTGACATTCCTCCTCACCGTCAACATCGGTGCAGTCGTGGGGGTACTGGTGTCATCCCGCTTGGCGGACCGCTTCGGCCCCCGCAGAGTCACGGCTGTTTCCTTTGCCAGCTCGGGAATCGCGCTTGTCCTTATGGGAACCGGCATCATGCCGCTCGTGGCAATGTACGCCCTGGTTGCGGTGGTCGGATTCGGATCAGTGGGTGCTCAGATACTTGTCAACGGCTTCGTGGCAACCTACTTCTCCGGCTCAACGCGGGCCACGGCCTTGGGAATCACCTTGGGCATCGGGCGTATTGGGGCCGTTCTGGCCATCTCCGGTGGAGGTGTCCTTGTTGCCGCGGCGCTCGGCAACTTCATCAACTTCTCCGTCTGGGCCATCGCTGCAGCAATCGGGGCAATAGCGGTCCTGACCGTCCCCCGCCCCCGCGACACCGAAACCAAGGGCGGCACTGCAAGTGCTCCTGCCACCAGCAACACCATCCACCACTAGAAACAACAATCCGACCGCACCGTACTGGGCGGGTAAGAGCATCCAAGAAGGAGTCACCTTGCAAACGCAACTCATCATCGACAACCAGGCCCGGAACGGCCGCGAAGGTAAGACGTTCGAACGCCGTCACCCGGTGACAGGTGCCCTGGTGACCGAAAGCGCAGCAGCCGATGTAAACGACGCACTCGACGCAGTTGAGTCCGCCGCGAAGGCGTTCACCACGTGGTCCACCTCGGGCCCAAGCGAACGACGTGCCGTGATGCTCAAGGCCGCCGAAATCATGGAGCGTCGCGGCCAGGAATTCATCGAAACAATGATGTCGGAAGTTGGTGCAGCCCAGCTCTGGGCCGGCTTCAACGTCTTCCTCACGGCCCAATTGTTCCGGGAAGCTGCTGGCCTTGCCACCCAAATCCAGGGTGAGACGCTCCCCACTGACAAGCCAGGCACCCTATCGATGACCGTCCGGCAGCCCGCAGGTGTGGTTCTCAGCATGGCCCCGTGGAATGGAGCAGGAGTGCTCGCTGCAAGGGCCCTTGCTTACCCGATCGTTTGCGGTAACACGGTGGTTTTCCGCGCTTCGGAAACCAGCCCCCGAACCCATGCAATCATCGCCGAGGTTCTGCACGAGGCCGGTGTTCCCGCAGGCGTCCTCAACTTCATTACAAGCACTGCTGAGGACTCGGACCAGGTGGTTGAAGCGATCATCGCCCATCCCGCCGTCCGCCGGATCAACTTCACCGGGTCGACAGCGGTAGGCCGAATCATCGCCGAGAAGGCAGCACGTCACCTCAAGCCCGTGCTGCTGGAGTTGGGCGGAAAGGCGCCCTTCGTAGTCCTTGACGATGCCGACATCGATGGCGCGGTTAACGCCGCAGTCTTTGGCTCCTTCCTATACCAAGGTCAGATCTGCATGTCTACCGAACGCTTTGTTGTCGACGAAAAAATCGCAGACGAGTTCGTGTCCAAGTTTGCCGCTCGCGCCGCGCAGTTAAGCGCCGGCGACCCTATGACGGACGAAGGCTGCATCGTCGGCCCAATGATCCGCGCGGAATCAGGAACCAGGATCAACGGGCTTATCGATGACGCCTTGGCTAAGGGGGCTGAGATCGTGGCTGGGGATCGTGCCACGGGTGCGTCGATGGCTGCCACCATCGTGGACAGGGTAAGTCCGGAAATGTCCATCTACGACCAGGAGACCTTCGGCCCCATCACCACGGTAGTCCGTGTCTCCGGCGTCGAAGAAGCAGTCCAGGTGGCAAATGACACCGAGTACGGCCTCGCGGCCGCCGTCTTCGGCGCTGACAGCACCCGCGCCCTGCAGGTTGCCATGCGGATTCAGGCCGGACACGTCCATGTCAACGGGGCAACAGTGCAGAACGAGGCTCAGGCTCCCTACGGCGGCATGAAGAACAGCGGACACGGCCGGTTCGATGGCCGGGCAGTCATCAACGAGTTCACGGAACTGAAATGGATCACCGTGGAGCAGTCCGACCAGCAGTACCCGTTCTGACCCAGAGTCCCATCTACACGGACAGGAAAGGCATGACTATGCAGGTAACCGCAGCAGTAGCCCGTGAAGCACGGCAGCCGCTCACGATTGAAAAGCTCGAACTGGACGATCTCCGCCCGAACGAAGTGCTGGTAAGAATGGTGGCCACGGGTGTGTGCCATACAGACGCGATCGTGCGTGACCAGGTCTATCCGACGCCCCTACCCGCCGTTCTCGGACACGAGGGCGCTGGAATTGTGGAGCAGATCGGGTCTTCCGTCACGTCGGTGCAGCCGGGCGATCACGTCCTGCTCGCCGCCGCCTACTGCGGAAAGTGCGACCGCTGCCGGTCCGGCGAGATGGCGTACTGCGAAAACCTCTTCGCGGCAGACTTCGGAGGCCGGAGGACCGACGGAACCACTGCGCTAAGCAGGGACGGCGAAGTGATCTCCTCGCACTTCTTCGGTCAGTCGTCATTCGCCACGTACGCCAACGTCGTCGAGGAAAGCGTCGTACGCGTCGGTTCCGACGTCCCGCTCGAGGTTGTTGCCCCGCTGGGGTGCGGCATCCAGACCGGAGCCGGCGCCGTGCTCAATGAACTTAGGCCAGCGCTGAACAGTACGCTCGTGGTCATAGGCACCGGCGCAGTCGGATCAGGGGCCATCATGGCCGGTGGGGTGGCAGGGTGCGGCCGCATCATCGCAGTGGATATCCACACGTCCCGGCTTGATCTCGCCAAGGAACTGGGAGCGACGGACACCATCAACACGCAGGACGTGGACCTCACCGAAGAGATCCTTCGGCTGACAGATGG
Organism: Pseudarthrobacter sulfonivorans; assembly: GCF_031454915.1. Classification (GTDB taxonomy): domain Bacteria; phylum Actinomycetota; class Actinomycetes; order Actinomycetales; family Micrococcaceae; genus Arthrobacter; species Arthrobacter sulfonivorans_C. The sequence goes on from NZ_JAVDRS010000013.1 coordinate 97,625, forward strand.
CCGCGGAGCTGATTACATCGTCGATACAACCGCCCGCCCGGAGTTACTCCGCAAGGGAGCCGACGCCCTTGCGCTCCGCGGCACTTTGGCGCTGGTCGGCGCCGCCAAGCCTGGGACAGAGGTGTCCTTTGAGATCGGGCTTTCCCTGGTCAAGGGCTGGACCTTCAAAACCGTGATCCAAGGCAGCTCAGTGCCCCAGGTGTTCATTCCTAAGCTCATCGAGTTGTGGAAGGAAGGCCGTTTCCCCATGGACAAGCTGATGAGCAACTACAGCCTCCACGAGATCAACCAGGGATTCGACGACTCCGCCAAGGGAACTGTCATCAAGCCGGTCATCGTGTTCTAGCGGCCAGTCACGAGTCTGAGTGGCTTAGGTTAGCCGTCTCACACGAGAGAGGACGACGGCGGGTTCGGGCGAATTCAGGGGGTCGTTGCAACACCGTTGGTGTTAGTTGGTCAAGAGTAGGTCACGCAGGCGCTCGGCTGGGGTATCCCAGTCGAGCGTTT
>NZ_JAVDRS010000014.1:0-46666 GCF_031454915.1 Pseudarthrobacter sulfonivorans
GGGTGGCAAGGCATTGACGGAGGGGCCGAAAGAATCGCAGTCGACCATCAGGGGCTGCCTTGGGTAGTCAACAACGCGGGAAAGATCTTCCGACGGGAACTTTAGAACCTAGTCCCGTCGATCCCCAATTGGGGTGCCCTGGCGGTTCCGACGGTTCCAACCCTTCAACGCTAACCCACCTCCCGGCTACGCGTATTGATAAATCAGTGGAAGCCAGCGGCTGTGGAGCGCTTGCGCGGCCTGGCGAGCGGTTCCTCCCCAAGGTACGGCAGGTTGAGCACGTGGCAGAAGTGGGCCGGCCCTCAGGGCGGCGTTCCGGAAGTGGCTGAGGTCAGCCTTGTGGGTATCGATTCCAATCCGGGGGTGTCGCTTACCCCTCCCACTGAATGGTTAGCACTCGAACAGCAATACCTCCTATACAGACCCAAATGACGTTATGGAGTTTTCCTCCTCCGTGCTGCCCGGTTGCTCCTGGATGGATAATTTTTGGTGCCGGTTTGGATTACCCTCTCATCCATCACGTGCTGCGTCGGCAAAATGCCAATTCAAGATAAGCGACACACGAAAAGTGACCTACAAATGCTGCACAAATCGATTAAGGTGGCCGTATGAATAAGCTTGACCCGTATGTTCCGCCGCCGGAGGCCTTGCGGGTGTGGATAGAGCAGCATCCTCGCGTAGAGGCGATCGATAATCACGGTTTTGACCTGAACCTTGGGTGGTGGAATAGCCGAATTTCGGAATCCCAGGGTGCCCCTATAACAGGCCGTTCAGGCGAAACGGGGCAGGGGTTCATCAGTCGAGGTGACATTTTCGCCCTTGCCGAGGCTGCTCGAGACGACGAGTCGGGGATCGGCGCCGTGCGGTTGTTCTGGCACGCGCTGGCGTGGGGGACTGGGACTAGTCACCGCAACTCTCCGCGGCGTATCGCGTCCGTCACAGCAAATGACTCAGTGGCACTCTTACTTCACCGCGCGTCTATCTTGTCGGCGACGGAACCGAGGGCGGCTTTCCGGCTTCTGAAGCCAGGGCGCAACGCGATCGCCTCCCTCGGGCCCAACTTCTTCACGAAGTTTCTTTACTTCGCCGGCGGTGGCGCCTTGGACCATCCATGCCTTATCGTCGACAACCGGGTGCTACGGAGCCTGCAACGGGAAACAGAGCGACCTCTGCTTGACCCTGATAGAACGACGAACTATGGCCCAGACGTACACGAGGATGCCCTGCACGTCATGAAAGTGTGGGCCCAAGAATTGTCCCATCCGGAACGGAGCGTGGGAGCGGACGAGGTCGAACGCTGGGCCTTCGCCACCGGGCGAAGAACTTCAACGATAGGCACGGCATAACGTGATTGCGCGACTGTTGTCCTTCCGCCGGGCACCTTCCTGGGGAGGACTCCTCGCGTGGCGTTGAAGGATCTTAACGACCGGCAGGCAGTACTCCGTGCCTTGGAGGAGTATGACAGGCTCAAACGTGTCCCCTTCCTTCGAACCTACGGATTCGGCACTGCGGATGAATACGTCCTGGCCCATGATGGGCGGTACTACGACTCCAAGGCCATAGTTGGCGTTGCCCACCTTTTCCAAAGCGGCGAGCTTCTTTCCAACTTGGCGTTTAAGGGCGGTAAGAAGGGTGCCGTACGGGCGCTGAAAGATATGGATTTTGAGGTCATTCCTCAGCGGCGCGGTTCGTTTGTGCTGCTATGGAACCCCTCGCTCTGGCACTGGGACGAACAACGACGGCTCGCCATCCAGCGGCGAATTTTGGCGGGCGGTACAGGGTCCGAGCCCTGGTCCACGGGAAGCCGCAAGAAAGACATTTCTAAGGGCGACCGTATTTTCCTGTTTCTCGTCGGCCAACAGGAGCGCGGGCTGGTGGCATCGGGGCACGCAGCCAGCAACATTTACTTCGACAAGCAGTGGGCGGCCGATCACCCGGAACCGGCACCGCACATCTCAGTGGCCTGGGACAAGCTCCTTGACCCGCCTGAGGTCCTTCCATGGGAGACCATTCAACGAACCGTGCCAGGTTTTCCAAACCGCTACCAAGGAGGAGGGGCCAGGCTTGACGGTCTTCAAACCCTCACGCTCAACGCGCTTTGGCAAGAACACGCCAACGAAGTTTCACTTGCCGCGTTGGGCGACCCAGCACGCCCCGAAGTAGCGGCCAGCTACTCCTACGCGATCGTTAAGCGCCGCAACCACCAACAGCAATTCCGAAATCTTTTGCTGGGCGCCTACGAACCCAGATGCACCGTGTGCGGTTTCGACCAAATAGAAATCCTGGAAGCAGCCCACCTGATCCCTGACAGCCAAGGCGGAGCCTCATCAGTCGAGAACGGCCGCCTCATGTGCCCCAACCATCACAGGGCCCACGATGCGGGACTTTTCCACTTGCAGCGCGACCGGCCGATCTGGACGAACGCGGAAACGGAATTTCTCGCACCGGCGCGGCCACTGTGACGGAGGTTCCTCAGGGAAAGCTCGATCCCGTTGCTATCCGCCGCGCCTGTGAAGAACTTCTTCAATTGCATCAATCCCAAGAAGTGATGACAGTGGCAGCCAGCGACTCGATGATGGCGCAAGTCCTGCATGGTTTGTGTCAGCAGGCTCTAAATCATTCGCGGGCAGCCTGGGCCGTCATTGATGCCGGCTTTCCCGTTGAAGCATCAGCTAATATTCGGACGGCGTTGGAACATGCCGTGACGGCGCAGTGGGCGTTCCTGACACCGAACGGCGTGGGCCATCTGGTAGACGGCGCCAAGTTCAAAGCTTCTCAGTACTTCGACTCCGCTGGCCTGCAGGTTGAATTGGGTCCGGCTGCCAAGAATCAGATAGCGGAATGGAAATCGCACCGCCAGCTACCGAGTTTCTCGGCCATCTGTGACGAACTGGACGGAACTCACAATCCCGATGTACCGAGAAGCGGACTCCTGCGCTTTGAATACGTCCGGCTCTCTCAAGCTATCCACGTTACAAGTAGCACCATCAGCGGGTACTTGCACGTCGACGAGCTTACGGGGCAGGCCGCATTACGTCAGCAGGCGCTTGAACGCTTTCCAGAGGCGAACATACTGGATCTTGGAATGGCCACAGCGATGGCATGCTGGATTGTTGAAAGTATCCGCGCGGAACCCAATCGCCTTGCTGACGTCGAACGCATTGCAGATGCAGCCAATATCCCTTCAACACTCGCGCAGGATTATCAGGAGGCAAGCGAGAAGAAGCGAAGTAAATCCAAGGTGCAGAGCCCCACGAGGGGCATGAAAAGGGGAGAGCGATGACGGCAGCATGGATGGTACGCCAGGGTGAAGGCGGCGCGTACGCCGAAGACATGATTGAGACCGGGTACATGGGAGTCGACTTCATCGGGGACCGCGACCTCGCCCCACACCTTGTCGATGGATACGACGCCTTCCGGCCACCCGTGACGGCGCTGTTCCACGAGACAAACCCCGAAGACGAAGCTCGCCGCGGGGCAGGCGGTCAACAGCCTGTGGCGTGCCGCCGCGGGCATTTCGGAAGGCGACCTCATCGTGGCGCCCAAGCCGGACCGGATGTACCAGCACGGCGTTGTGACCGGCGGCTACGAGTATCACCCCGGCACGGCATTGCCTCACCGGCGCCGTGTTGACTGGCGAGGCTCTTTCAGCCGGGATGAGCTGAGCGAGGCACTGGCCACGTCGACGAAGTATGTGGGGACGTTGCTGGAGCTGACACCTCACGCGGCCGAGCTGGCGACGCTGACCCAGCTGGGCGAACCGGCGCAGCCCATCGCCGAAGTCATCACCTCCGAGGTGCAGGAGCAGCTGGCGTTCCAGATGGAAAAGCAGCTAGAGGAGTTCCTGGTGCACAACTGGGCCAGCACCTCTCTCGGCCGGGAGTTCGACATCTACGAGGAAGACGGCCAGCCCGTCGGTCAGCAGTACCTAACGGACACCGGGCCCATGGACATCCTTGCCATCAGCAAGGACCGCACTCGACTCCTGGTCGTCGAGCTGAAGCGGGGGAGGGCCAGCGACGCCGTCGTCGGGCAAATCCAGCGCTACATGGGGTACGTCCAGGACGCCCTGCTCGAGCCCGGCCAGAGTGTCGAGGGTGTCATCATTGCCCAAGAAGACGACCTGCGGATCAGAAGGGCCCTGTCCATGGCACGGAGCATCCGGTTCATGAAGTACCGGGTCGAATTCCACCTGGAGTCCATAACCGCATAGGGGAGACTGCAAGGCCTCGTGGTTGCCCCTCCAGCCACCCTCTATGGCCGTGTTTTAGGCGGTACCGGGTTTCCTGCCACGAGTCTCGGGTGTCCAGCTTGTTCGAAATCGATCACTAGAGGGAGCTGCTGCCCTTCCACTCCTCCTGCGTCACTCGCCTGATGCTGGAGGAGTGTGCCCAGCCCATGTGGTATTTGCCGGCGGAGTCCAGCCACTCAATTAGGCCGTATGTATGCGTCCAGGCCACAGCTTTGCCGTAGATCCCGCTGACGTACACCAGGGGGCGACCGTACTTTGGGAAGTCTCGAATCGGGGCCGGGTCATCAATCGGCCGGCTCGCTTCGGCATCCATGCGAGCCAACATCCGCTCCGTGTCTTCCGGAGTGCCACCCTTGATCACCGGATAAGTATAGAACATACGTTCGAATGGGGTTGACGGTTGTCTGCGAAGGGCGCGCTGTGTTGCTGATGCGAACGCGAATAACAAAAGTGTGATGGGAGCCTGACAGAAGAGAGCCACATACTAGGATGGTTCGGTGTCTGACGAACCCATGAAGCACAGATTCCTGACGATCGAGCATGCAGCGGAAGAACTAAATGTTTCCGACAGTCAGATTCGCGCGCTTCTTAGAACGGGGGAACTTCGCGGAATTCAGGTAGGTGGCAGGGGAGTGTGGCGCATCGGGGTCAACGACGTCGAGGACTTCATCACTGCAGCGTATAAGCGCACCTCTGAGAGGATTGCGGTCGGGGACCTCAAGGACGACTCTGAAGCGACAGACTTTTAGCTGCAGGGGCAATGGTCGGCGCGTTTATCAGCCATCCTCCGTCAGCTCCGGCCGATTTGGATTACCGTCCAAAGCCCGCCGGACCTCCCGGAAGGCCTCGAACCGACGTTTGGCCCTGGCCTCCTTTACTGAGGGGTCTGGGTCGCGTAGGGCGGTCCTTCCCGGGTGGTAAGTCTCCACCGCGGTATACCGGGCGGCGACCCTCGGATGTTTGCGGGTGAAGCGCTTCCACAGGGTCTGGGCTTCGCCGCCCTGTAGGAGGACGACCTCCAGACTCGACATCAGCTCGATCAGCCTAGCCAGTGGCCGAGCCCTTCGGTGATTTGGGGACTTCGCAGCCCGGAGGACTGATCGTGCCGGTACCACGGGTAGGTATTCCACGGTGTGAGATCAGCCGCGACCACAACCAGCTCCGAGGGGTGTTTGGTCTTGAGTCAGAGCCTTTGGCCCCCAACGTAACCGTGGGCACCGTTCTTTGCCGTGAGCCCTTCAATGCCAGCGCAAGCCATCTCCTCAAACTTTTGCAGTCAAGGTTCCGGTCCGTCGTCTGCGGGAACCGTGACAAGCGGAGGGGAAGACACAATGGCCAGCTCGTCGAGGAGCGCCCGCCGGTCTAGCAACGGCAGATCGATCTATGCCATCCTGTCCCGCAACGCCAAAAAGACATCAAAGTCGACGAAGCATGGCGGAAGTTCGCGGACCAGAGCGGGGATCTTTGCCTTCCCGCTGAATGCTGCTCCAGGGCTTCGAAATCCGGCCGGCCCCGTGACCAGACCTTCGGCGAGTATCGAGCCAGATCCTCGCCATGGCGCGACGACAGCCCCGTCATGCTTGTGGACGCGACCTCCATTGACGGGCGAAGCCCAGAGGCAATCGTGGCGCTGGAGTCTGCCATGCATTTGGGTCGCCCCGGGGGTCGTGCTCTGCAAGCGTCACCTATTTCAGGGTGTGCCCACTGGACGACCAGAATCACCCAATGCGCCTTTTCTTTGTAAAGTCGTGGACGTTAACAGATCGGCGGGGGCCATAATCGACTTCATGGATATCAACGGCAAACCAGACGCCAAGTTCGATGACTGGCGATGGTGGTTGCAAGCGTTACGGCAATCCGTGGAGAGTGACACGATCTTCGATCCCCGGCTCACTCCTAGCCCGAGCATTGGAAAAACAGGCGTTGAAGGCCAACAACGGGTGCCCGCGGAAGCCATAGCCACAGTGGTCCAGGACTTCCTTGAACAAGGGAAAGCGTTGCGTATTCGCGGCGCACATATTTCTGGGCACCTTGGCGTCACTCTCCGTCCCGACCAAGGTTACTTATCGATTACAGAAAGCAATTTCGAGCATCCCGCGCACTTCCATCCCCGCCAGAAGAGCCATCAAACCCATCTGTCTGGCCTAAATCTTGCAGGGAACCGCATGCAGGGACTCCGTATCGAGGGCGATTTCGGGGGAAGTCTTATTCTGGCAGACGCAAAAGTTTATGGTTCGCTCCTTATAGGGCCGTCCGAGATCCGAGGCGATCTTGTTCTCGATGGTATTGACGTCTGGGGCAACGCGCGCCTGAATAACTTAGAAATAGAGGGGTTGGCCACAATTCAGGGCGCGAACCTTAGAGCGGGGTTAATCGCCCACGGTGTCTCGGCCTCGTTATTGAATCTGAGCGACTCCACACTGCGCGGTGAGCCGGCTCTCGCGCTGCATCAGTGCGTATTCCCAGGGAAATACTTTGAGGAAGATCACGCGCGGGACGACAGAGGCATCACTGGCACGGTTAATCTGAGGAACGTCGAGACTGCGGGCAAGATTAGTATCTGGCACACGCGAGGCGAACGACTCGACCTGTCTAATGCCACACTATGCGCGAACGAAGCGGGTGCTGACCGATTTGCGATAACGCTGGATAGCGATGCGGAGAAGTCGACAGCGGACGACTGGCATTCCGACTATACGTACATGGAGCCAAATCGGAACTCAAGTTTTCGGAAGATTTCGGCAGATGGACTGATAATCGCCGGTCAGGTTGATGCAGCTGCGCATGGGGTTCTGGGGCCATCGATTGACGGACGAAACCAGGTCTTGAGGGGATGGTCGCGAGTCGTCGGCAGTACGTTCGCGAGTTGGCCGATCGTATTGGTCACGGCCCTAGTCGTTTTCGCAGTGCTTTGGCTCTCTGGCCCAGTTTCGGTAACAGACCCGGTCCTTACAATCGGCGGGGGACTCTTCATTGCTGGTGTAAGCGGAGTCATGAGTTGTGCCGTGCTGGAAAACCTCAAGAGGCTGCTTCGTCTCCGAGGTCTTTATCAAATGCTTACGTTTCGAACGTGGCTGAACCATAGAGTCGGGAGCCGTGCTACCGGGCTTCGCGCTTACGTTGAATTCATCATTTTGACGGGAGCTACCTTTTCACCGTATCTTCCAGTGGGCATCAAGCCAACCAAGAGGCATACACACGCCTTGGCAAATCTGCGATTGTTTGACCTTCCTATTGAGCAATTGGCGGCCCAACTTTTCGATGTGACGGAAACTGTCCTGCGCAACCCCAAGAAGTACAGGGCTCTCTGTCGGGCAATGGCAGGCGTAGATTATCCGATCAATCACCCCGACGAGACAACGGTCGCAGAGTTCGACGCGCGGGCTCGCCGAAGCGTTGACCACATGCAAATCACTATCGGTGATGGGTGGCGTCGTTATCTGGTGGGCGCCGCGACTGGACTTAGCGGGGGCGTAGGAATTCTCCTTGTCGAAATGTACGAAGTTCCATGGCTGGATCCTCGGGCGACGGTGCTCCTTTCCACCTTCATAGGCGGTTTTGTAGCGTGGCTGACTCGAGACCTGGCCGTTGGCCTTTCCAAATTGCGTCGGTAGGAATTGAGATGGAAGAACTAACCCTGCGTTCGAGCACTATTGGACGTCCTGTGGCGACCAGCGTCCAGTCTTTGAATGGTCGGATTGCTTTCGGTAGTACGCCGCGGGTCGTTCTTCTTGTGCATGGTTTTAACGTGTCCGAAGAGAGTGCCCGGAAGGAGTTTAGTCACCACGAAGCGAATATTGCCTCAGTTCTGGGGCCGCTAAGCGGCAGTTCACGATTTGGGGCAGTTTGTGCTCTTCACTGGCCCGGTGACCATCCAAACGGAGGCCTTATTTCGGCTGCGTCCTTCCCTGCGAGAATTTCTGATGCGCAACTTTGCGGAGAGCGCTTGGCACATTTTTTGAGCACGTTGCGGCACGATCAAGAGGTGATCCTCATAGCTCATTCCCTCGGCGGGCAAGTCGTGCTCAACGCCCTGTGGTGGATTCACGAGATGACGCGCCAGGGGCGGTTTGTAGGGGCTAATGTCACTCACGCCTTCCTCCTGGCTCCCGCTGTTCATGTGAGTATGTGCGCCCCAGGGCAACTCTGGGGCGAGCGCCTCTGCGAAGAGCACGTCTTCTATTCGTCGAGAGACCTGGTTCTCAAATTGCTCTTCGGCCCGGGGTCGAACACATACACACCCGTAGATTCCCCGGCCGTCGGGCAGAAAGGAGAACCTCTTGACGATCGCTGGTCGTGCCGGCATCCGACTCGACTCGGACACGGTGGTTACTGGAGATCCCGCGAGGTGGCAACTGAAATAGTAAAGGCTGTTGTGGGCTACGCGCCGGTTCGATTTCTCCCCGAATTAGGAAACAGCGATCAGGGTTCACTTGTTGATGAAAGATCTCGGGCCTCAAGAGACCTGAACAGCCGGCGACTCCCCACGCGCGACCTACCTCGGCAGTTGAGGTGAACCGTAACGCGATACCGCCCGAAGGCTCCAGCGCTTGGGTATGATTCCCCCTAAAGACGGACTCGTCGTTGACGGGAGGACGATCAAGATTTCGCGGTCCCATTGGTGGGGTCTCTCCGGTTAGTGGACTGCTTCGTAGTGGGCCAGGGTTTCTGCTTCCACCCGGCAAGCGGTTGTTCACCGGGATGCCTTGTTCCTGCGCCCATGACCGGACCTCCACGGTGGTGAGGCCGTCACCACGGGGCGCCGGCTTGCGCCTGGCAGATGTGGTGGAGCGCTGCTTCCGACCGGCCTGGATGCACGGGCGAAGAGCAGAGCGCAATCCGTCAGCGTGTTCGGCGTTCAAATCAATGTCATAGGCGACCCCGTCGAGCTGGAAGCTCACCGGCTCCTCGACTTCAGACTGTCAAGGTCATCTTCCACGACAGTAATCACTCTCGTAGCCAGCCAAAGACACTGCCAGCGCCCTCGGCGAGAGGGATGTGCTAACGGCCGGTGGGATGTGTCTTCTCTTACCGGCGGCCGCGGGCGCGGCCCGTCCGCCAGCCGGGGATTACGGCGTCCAGTTGGGCTTCTTTGGTGGGGTCCAGCCGGCCGGCCCGGTGGCCGATGCGCTGGACGTGCAGCCACACACCCAGGACGCGTTCTTCCTTGATGTCGGTCTTGTTGTGCCGAGGCCAGTCCTTGCCGCCGGCCCTGTAGCTGGCCACTTCGGCCAGCCGTTGCTTCCAGCGCGACTCGTCATTAGCCTTCTTCGTCGATGGGTGGTGCCATCCCGGGATGACGTCCAGGCCTTCCTTGTAGATTGGGGAGAGGACCCCCTTGGCGGCTTCCTGCCGGCGTCGGTGAAGCCAGACGCCCAGGGCCCGTTCCCTGGCCGTGGCAGCCGAGGTAGTGGGCAGCCGGCCCTCTGTCCTATATAGGGCCAGGATGTGTTGCAGGTTCTGCCGCCCCGCTGCAGTGATCCGGGGAGGGACAAAGGCCGCCTCGCGGTGCTCGTCCCTTATCGAAGGCTCCAGCCGTGCCGCGATGACCAGGTGATAGCGGACAGTAGTCTCGGCCATCCCGGCTCCAGCGGCAATCTTTGGCGTCGTGATGCCTTGCCGGTACATCTGCACCCACTCAGGGTCGGGTGCTGTCCTGTGCTCCTTCGTCATTGCCTGTTGATACCTCCCCTTGGCTGTTGGGCTCGTTTCACTCAGTCATACGATGCCGGAGGAAAGCAGCCGTGAGGACCAGAACGTACGGCCAGCCCGATCATCACACCCGAGACGAGCACGTTCAGAACAGACAGGATGCCATAGAATCCCGCGGTATATACCGATTACCCCCAATGGCGTGTGTTCGCTTTAGCCCACTAGTCTTCATAGCAGCTGGAGCGGCGACGGGGAACCTGCGGGCCGTCTGCGAAGGGATCGGCGAAGGCGCAAGTCATTAATCCTCCGCCTCGCCAGAGATGTGCTGACATGACAATAGAGCCAGAATAAAAGGGTTAGCATAGCGTCACCATGCACTGTTGGCTTGAGCCGCAGCTCTCAAGGAAGGCTCACACCGTGACGCGGTTATCCGATTTGTCTAATGCCGCAGTTGCTGCCGCGATCTCTGAGTTCCAAGACGTTGGGCGAGAAGCTTTCCTGTCAAAGTATGGGTTCGGCGCGAGCAGAGACTACTTTCTGATTCACGACAATCTGCTGGTTGATACGAAGCCGCTAGTTGCCGCTGCCTATGGGATTCGACACCCTGATCGCGGTCCGCTCAAGCCGGGGGACTTCTCAGGAGGCATCGGCGGCGCCGTCGCGGTCCTGAGGCGCATGGATTTCCGTGTGGGCACACGAGCGGAGTTCTACCCGCCGCGGCTGGGCGCCGAGTTCGGTAGCCGCACTCAGGTATATGAGGCGTTTGGCGGCGACAAAGTAGCCGGCATCGTTTGTTTTCCTGGTGAGACTGTCGTCAATGTGTTCTCGGATGCAGACGGCCCATATGCTGATGACCCCCCTACTCTGACTGCTCCGTTCGGTTACCGAGGCCAGGGGCTGAGTGGGCCCCAGCGTGTACACACGGGCGGGAACTTACGTCTTGAACGTGCGCGTGTTAACGGCGAGGCCGTTCGTTTTTGGTATCGACCGCGGGGCGGAAGTTTCACTTTTTTGACCTGGGCGGTGGTGTTGGGCCGTTCGTGGATCGCCGGTGTCGGCGCGGACGGTGTATCTCGCCCCGAGCTGGACTGGCAGCTCGAGCCGGTGCCCGGCCCTGCTCCTGACGAATGGCCGGCTGAGGTCGTTGCGTCTTTACAGGACTCAGCAATAACGACTGACGATGATGCGAACGTTCCAGAAGCTGCCCCTACGACAACGTACGTTGAGCTTATTGATCGGATAGAGGGGCGGGGCCAGTCCCGGAGACCAACTGGTGTCGTTCGGACGGATTATGCCCGTAGCGCAGCTGCTCGTAGGGCTGTCCTAGTTCGGTCAAAAGGGCTCTGTGAGGGGCCGGGTTGTACGGGGATGCCGTCGGAGCCCAATCGTGGGGGCGAGCCGATCCTTGACGTCGATCATGTGCAGGACCTGGCAAGAGGCGGCGAGGACCATCCGAGGAACATGATAGCGCTTTGCCCTAACTGCCACGCAGTCAAAACCCGAGGGGCGAATGAAGCGCAGCGGCGCCGTGTACTGGGACGAGTAGCGCAGGCTGCCCACGCTGCGATGGGACTCTGAGGGGCGCATTACTGACCTAAATGCGCTGCCGGAAATGTTAGTAACCGCGCACAAGGGCACTAAGAGAAAAAAGAGTCGCGCAAGCGGCGAAGAAACTGCCTACCAACATTCCTGGTGCCGCCGTGCGTCCCATGAGTTCGGACCTACTGCAGCCCCCTGGGATCGCTCCGCGCTCGCAACTCTGTTATGTGAACGCCTTCACCTAAGTTGCCCCACCGCATCCCATCGACGTCCTGCACGGCTTAGCCTCCCGAATAATCTAGCCAGCTCCTGGTCACCAGCTAATTCAACCGGCTGCTGGACACCGGCGGCCGCAGGTTTAGCCATGCTTGAATCAGGCAAGGGCACATAGGATCACAACGGCCTTTGCCCAGCTGTGTAACAGACGGCGCAGATGCAGTCCTGGCGGACAAGGCGTAATAGCCCTATGTCGCCCGGGAGCTGCATTAAGCTGATACAGGCTGCCGCGGGTGCGCAGGGGGAGCAACCGAATACAGGAGTGTCACTTGACCATCACGAGAACCACTGAAACTGAGCTCAACGTTGCGCCGGGTTCGGTGGTCCGTGTCCGGGACGAGGACTGGCTCGTTACCAGCGTCGAGAAATCGGTAGACGGCACTCTCATAAGGGTCCAGGGCCTCAGCGAGCTCGTTCGGGACACCACTGCGGCCTTCTACTCCGCGCTGGATGCCATCGAAGTTGTGGACCCGGCAAGGTCCAAGGTCGTGGCCGATGACACGCCCAACTACCGCCGGGCTCGATTGTTCCTGGAGACCACCCTGCGCAAGACGCCGACGCCCCAGTCGGCGGAGTACCTGACCGTATCCACCCGTATGCTGTCGCGGAACCTCAAGTACCAGCAGATCGCCGTCGCGAAGGCCCTGGACACCAAGAACATCCGCCCGCGCATCCTCATAGCCGACGCGGTGGGCCTCGGCAAGACCCTCGAGATCGGCATGATCCTCAGCGAGCTGGTCAAACGCGGCCGCGGAGAACGCATCCTCATCGTCACCCCGCGCCACGTACTGGAGCAGATGCAGCACGAGCTCTGGTGCCGCTTCGCTCTGCCGTTCGTCCGACTCGACTCCGCCGGCATCCAGAAGATCCGGCAGAAGCTCCCGGCCACCCGCAACCCCTTCACTTACTACAAGCGCGCCATCATCTCGATGGATACGCTTAAAAGCCCCCGCTACCGGGCCCAGCTCGGGAAACTGCACTGGGACGCGGTGGTCATTGACGAGGCCCACAACGTCACAAACACCCAGGCCATGAACAACGAGCTCGCCCGCGTGCTCGCGCCAAACACCGAGGCCCTCATCTTGGCCTCCGCTACCCCCCACAACGGGCGCAACGAGTCGTTCGCGGAAATCCTGCGTCTGCTGGACCCCACCGCTGTCCGCCCAGATGGCACCTTCGACCCCAAGCACGTCGAAAATCTCATCATTCGCCGGCACCGGCACAGCCCCGAGGTCTCTCAGGAAGTCGGCGCGGACTGGGCCGAGCGTGAAGAACCGGACAACAGGCTCGTCTCCGCCTCTGCGGCGGAGAACGCCATTGCGGAGGAACTCTCCGACGTCTGGCTCTACCCGGAGGGCAAACCAGCCCCCTATTCGGGCCAGAACGGTGCGTTGTTCTCCTGGATCCTTGCCAAGGCCTTCCTGTCCAGCCCTGCCGCGCTTCTCGAAACCGTCACCGAGCGCCTGAGAAAGCTCGACGCCGATTCCCCCTCCGAGGCCAAGGAAACCGAAGCGCTCAAACGACTCAGCAAGCTCACCGAGGCCGCCAACACCGGCGAATCCGCCAAGTACAGCGAGCTAGTCAGCTACCTGAAGAAGATCGGCGTCGGCAAAGGCTCTCCGAAGCGGGCCGTGGTCTTCGCCGAGCGGGTCGCCACCCTGAAATGGCTGCAGGAAACACTACCAAAAGCGCTCAGCCTCAAGCCGGAAAACGTCGGCCTCCTGCATGGCGGCCTCAGTGACGTCGAGCAGCAAAGCATCGTGGATCAGTTCAAGCGCGGAAACAGCCTGCTGCGGGTTCTTGTCACCGGCGACGTCGCGTCTGAAGGCGTGAACCTGCACGCCGAATGCCATCATCTGATCCACTTCGACATCCCTTGGAGCCTGATCCGGATCGAACAGCGGAACGGCCGCATTGACAGGTTCGGCCAGCGCCAGAAACCGCAGATCACCACCTTGCTCCTGAACCCGCACAACACTCGCTTTTCCGGTGACATCAAGGTCCTGACGCGTCTTATGGAACGCGAGTATGAGGCGCACACGGTCCTCAACGATGTCGCCTCCCTGATGGGGCAGTACAGCGTCAAGCAGGAGGAAGACGCCATCCGCGACGTCCTGCTGGGCAAGAAGGACTTCGAGGACGTTGTCGGAGCGCCCGACGCCGAACCAGACACGGGCGATCTGTGGGGCTTCCTCGACTTCGAGGCCTTGAAGGACGGCGCGAAAACCGAGACCATCCCGGTCGAGAAACCGCTCGGTCTCTACTCCACGGACCTGGACTTCCTGGACGAAGCCCTCAACGAGGCTTTCGGTGATCCGCACAAAGTCCTCGGCTGGACCGTCCACGCCGGACACGGCCTCGCCGAACTCAACCCGCCCATCGACCTCCAGCACCGCCTGGGCTACCTCCCGCAGGATTATCTGTCCGAACGGAGGGTCACCGAGCGCCTCAAACTCGCCACGACAGTCGACGCCGGCACCCGGGAACTGAACCGCGCCCGCGAGTCTGATGACATGAGCTGGCCCGAGGCACACTATCTCGGCCCGCTCCACCCCGTTCTGGACTGGGCCAGCGACCGGGCCCTGTCCTCGATGTCCCGTAGCGAAGTCCTCGTGGTCCGCGGCGACGTCGACGCCGCCCAGGTCCTGCTCATGGGAACGTTGATGAACCGCCGCGGTCAGGTGGTCTCCAAAGCATTCATCGCCGTGGACTTCCCTGACCCCTCCAACCCGACGTTCTGTCTCTCGGAACCCCTCGGGGATCTGGGCGAGCACCTGAGCAGCATCGGCGTCGACGCCAAGGCGACCAACCCCGGACCCGTCACGGTGAACGGGCTGCAGACCCTGCTGTCACAGGCAGTGGAGAGCGCCCGGCATACCATGCAGCTGACCTTTGAAGCAGCTGCCAACTCCGCCAACCAGCGCCTGCAGGCATGGAAAGACCGGGCCACGGGCTGGACCCAGCTGTCCTTCGACTTCGCCCAGCGGGCGGAAGTGAAAAAGCAACGCGAGCGTGTCAGCGAGGAGCAGCGCATCGCGGAATCGCTCGCCCCGGCCCAACGCCTGGTCCGCCCCCTCCTGATCGTCGTTCCCCGCGCAACCCCTGTCGCCGTCCCGGAAGGTGCTGACCAGTAATGCCCTCCTTTGATTCCATCGTTGTAGGCGAAGACTGGATTAGCGAACACTTCTTCACCACGGACTCCACTAAGGAATCCTTCCAGGCCGAGGTCCTCAAACTCCGCAAGTCCTGGGACGATGCGGCCAAAGAAGGCCAATCCACCACCCTGACCCGCTTCGCCGAGGTCCGTGGACGCCTTCAGATCCTGCTCGCCGCGCTGTCGGAAGACCCGGCGGGCGCGTC
The DNA here is from genome assembly GCF_031454915.1 of Pseudarthrobacter sulfonivorans. Lineage (GTDB taxonomy): Bacteria > Actinomycetota > Actinomycetes > Actinomycetales > Micrococcaceae > Arthrobacter > Arthrobacter sulfonivorans_C. The sequence continues at coordinate 15,080 of NZ_JAVDRS010000014.1, forward strand.
CAAGGCCTACGCACTCCTGCGCGGCGCCCTCGGCTTTAAGGGCCCGACGGCGGCCGTCACCTTCGAACGCAGCGGCACCGAAACGCTTGTGCCCGGCGTGTGGGCAACGGAGAACTCCGAGGTCCTGTTTATCGAGGCCGCCCCGGCGGACGCGCTGGAAGACATGCTGTCCACGGTGCTTCCGCTCGGGCGGGTTCTGGTGGATGGCAAAGAGCCGTCTCCGGTGCTGACGGTGGCGAAAGCCGTTTCCGAGGCCTATCTTTCGGACAAGGCCCCGAAGTTTGTGGTGATCATGGCCGGCCGCTGGGTGGTGCTGACTGAACAGGAACGCTGGGCTGAGGGCCGGTACCTGGCCGCGGATGCGCTCCTGGTCGCCGACCGCAACGACACCAAGAAGAACGCCGAGACGGACCGTTTCCTGGCTATCTTCGGCCGCGATTCCCTCATGCCGTCGCCGGACGGTTCCATTTGGTGGGACGGCGTCCTCGAAGCCTCTGTCAAACACACCGTGGGCGTATCCCAGGACCTTCGCGAAGGCATCCGGCGCTCCATCGAAATCATCGCCAATGATGTCCTGGACCGCCGCCGTGCAGCGGGTCTGGGCGTGGAGGACGTGGATGGTCAGGTCCTGGCCCGCCAGTCCCTGCGTTTCCTCTACCGGATCCTCTTCCTGCTCTACGCTGAGGCCTCCCCGGAGATGGGCGTCCTCCCGGTTGGTGCCGGCGAATACAACGAGGGTTACGGCTTGGACCGGCTGCGGGAACTGACTCTGGTCAACATCCAGTCCCCGGAGTCCCGGCGCGGCACCCACATCTACGAATCCCTCGCACAGCTGTTTCACCTGGTGGACAACGGCCACGCTCCGGCAGGAGCGAATCCCTCCGAGGATGCCTCGGGCGAGAACGAAGGCCTGGTCTTTCAGCCGCTCAAGGCCGACCTCTTCCACGACGCCGCGACGTCCTTCATCAATGACACCAAGCTGAGCAACGCCGAGCTGCAGCGCGTCCTCCAGCACTTGTTGCTGAGCAAAGAAGCCAAGGGCAAGGACCGGGGTTTCATTTCATACGCGGAACTGGGCATCAACCAGCTCGGGGCCGTCTATGAGGGCCTGATGTCCTACACCGGATTCATCGCTGCGGAGCCCCTGCACGAGGTGGCCAAGGACGGGAACCCCGACAAGGGTTCCTGGGTGATCCCGGTGGACCGGTCCGAGTCCATTGACGCCAAGCACTTCGTGGTGGAAGAAGACGAACGAACGGGGGAGCGGCGTCCGGTCTTGCACCCCGCAGGCTCGTTCGTGTTCCGGCTTGCCGGCCGCGAACGCCAGCAGTCCGCCTCTTATTACACGCCTGAGGTGCTGACCAAGTTCGTCGTGTCCCAGGCGCTCGAAGAGCTGCTAGACCAGAACGAACAAAAGACCCCAGCCGACGACATCCTGAACCTGACCGTCTGCGAGCCAGCTCTGGGGTCCGGCGCGTTCGCCCTGGAAGCTGTCCGCCAGCTCGCCGACGAGTACCTGAAGCGCAAGCAGGATGAGCTGGACGTCCGGATCCCCGCGGACGGATACCCCGAGGAACTCCAGAAGGTCAAGGCGCAGATCGCCCTGCACCAAGTCCACGGCGTGGACCTGAACTCGACCGCGGTGGAACTAGCCGAGGTCTCGCTCTGGCTCGACACCATGGTGAAGGACCTACAGGCGCCCTGGTTCGGGCTTCGCCTGCGCCGCGGCAACTCCCTGATCGGCGCCCGCCGGGCCACGTACTCCCGGCAGTCGGTGAATGACAAGTCATGGCTGAAGAGCGCCCCGCAGGACGCGCCCCTGCCCGGCCTCCTCGAGGCCATGACATCCGAGACCGACGATCCCAACGTGGTGGGCCGCATCCACCACTTCCTGCTCCCGGCTGAAGGCTGGGGCGCGGCCGCCGACGCCAAGGAGGTCAAGGGCCTGGCAGGGGAGGCGCAGCAGCAGCTCAAGGCCTGGCGCACCAAAATCAAGTCCAGGCCCAGCAAAACGCAGATCGACCGTATGGTGAACCTCGGGCGCCGGGTCGAATCCCTGTGGATGCTCACCCTGCGCCGGCTGCAGGTCGCCGAGACGGAGGCCCGCCGGGACATCAACTACTTTGGCAAACGCCCGTCGGGTACTGACCCTAGCGATGCAGGCACCCACGCCCAGGCCGTCACCCGCGAGCAGATCGAGGAGACTCTCAACGATCCTAACGGCGCTTACCAGCGCCTTCGCCGGGTGTTGGATGCCTGGAACGCGCTGTGGTTCTGGCCGCTAACCGGGCGCGCGACCGGCGGGGCGACACCGCCGACACTGGACGAGTGGCTTTCAGCTCTGGAAGCGATTCTTGGCCTGCAGGGCAAGGAATCGAAGATGGCAGGGCAGCAGACCTTTGGTGCGGCATCGACCTGGGAAGAACTGAACGACGCCGAAAGGGCTGACCTTGAGTTTGCCCTGGTGGCCGACCTCGACATCGCCAAGAAGCAACACGCGTGGTTGCAGGTGTGCGAGAACATCGCCGCCGACCAGGGCTTCTTCCACTGGGAACTCGACTTCGCTTCGATCTTTGGACGCGGTGGATTTGATCTACAGGTGGGTAACCCTCCGTGGGTGCGGCCAGACTGGGACGAAAACGCTGTATATGCGGAGTTCGATCCGTGGTGGCAGCTGAACGACAAGCATACGCAAGCGCAGAAGGCCGAAAAGCAGCGCTTGGCCAAGGCGGATCTCATTCAGGTTGAGTTCATGTGTTCTCAAGCTGCCGGGATCGTGGGAGTGCGGGAGTTTCTGACGTCGCCCGCGTCATACCCCATCGTGGCTGGCCTTCGTCCGGACCTCTACCGTTCCTTCATGGAGCGGACTTGGAGGTCCGTTTCCCAGACCGGAGTAGTTGCTCTGCTTCACCCGGAATCGCACTTCACGGAAAAGAAAGCTGCGCATCTTAGGGCCGAGACTTACCGTCGCTTGCGCCGGCATTGGCAGTTCATTAACGAACTATCGCTATTCGAAATACATCATCTTGTGACCTACGGTGTGCACATATACGGTATGCGTCTCGAATCCCCACGGTTTAGAATGGCGGCGTCTCTTTACCACCCGGATACGATCGGTCGCTCTGAGGTCCACGACGGATCCGGCGAAATTCCAGGTCTCAAAGACGGCGACGGAAAATGGGATACCCGACCTCATCGGGAACGCATCATCAACGTGGACGAATCCGTTCTGCGCGTATGGGCTGAGATCCTCGACGAACCGGGAACCCCCGCGGTCCAAGCCCGCATGGTGTACCCCGTCAACCGGGCCAGCTCTCGGGTACTGGAAAAACTCAGCAAGGCGCCACGCGTTCGTGAGCTGAGGCTGCAATATTCATCCGGTTGGAACGAGACGACCGACCGGAAGAACGGATACTTCGAGGTTGGATCTGCTGTGCCCGACTCATGGGACGACGTCATTCTCCAGGGCCCGCACTTCACCGTCGCAAACCCCTTTACCAAGCAGCCCAACCCCACGATGAAGAACAATCTTGACTGGACCGAAATTGATCTCGAGGCGCTGCCCGGAGACTTCATCCCGCGCACTAGCTATCAACCGGAGGGAGATCCTGGTCGATATGCAGACGCGTACGGATTCTGGTCTGGACCGGAGGGGGAGCTCAAGGAAGTGAGGTCTCTAGCTCGGTTAGCTTGGCGGAACATGGCAGCGATTACCGGCGTGCGCACTCTAAATCTGTCGCTGATTCCAGCTGGTGCGGCACATGTCCACGCGGTTAATTCGGCTGGGGTGGCGAGCGCGACTAAATTCTTGGGTCTTATGTCTGTGGGTGGTTTCGCTTCGTCCCTCGTTGCAGACTTCCAGGTGAAGGTTGCGGGTGCGTCTAAGATCGGCGGCGATGACCTAAACCTCCTACCTATCCGGCTAGAATCCGCGGCTGCCCGCGAGCTTGCGAAGAGGTTCATGCTCTTAACCTGCCTCACGGAAGCCTTTGCGGAACCGTGGGCTGACAGCGGACTCTTTGATGGCGGTCCTTGGACACCGGAAGCCCCTGTAAGAATTGCCGCTGACCGAAGACTGGTGCAGATCGAGATTGACGCGCTCGCGGCACTCATGTTGGGTATCACGAGCGATGAACTGTGCATCATCTACCGAACTCAGTTCCCGGTCCTCCGTAGCTACGAACAAAACGACCTCTATGACGCCAACGGCCGCAAGGTCCCCGGTGACATGAGCCGCCTCTACCGGAAAGTCGGCGAAAGCCTCACCCATGAGGACCGCACCTGGACGCACCCGCAGAGTGGCATCGGCTACGTCTTCGAGTTCCCGTTCCAGAGTTTTGACCGCGAGGAAGACATGCGGAAGGCCTACGCGCACTTCTCGAACATGCTGGGGGAGCAGTCCTGATGTCAGAGCTTCTGCCCACCACTCAGGCCGGGGATCTTCGCCGCGGGCTCTCCGACTATCTCGCCACGACGTTCGCGCTGACGGACGGGAACGCACAGTCAGCCATCAAGGACTTCCTCGCGGACCCAGAGGAGGGGCTCTTCAAGGGCGCCTACGTCCGGCTGCGGCTCCCATTCGAAACCGCAGAACCTGGCTGGCGCGAGTGCCTCGACTGGTACGAGGGCTTCGAGCCTTACGGCCACCAGGCCAAGGCCTTCCAACGGCTTAGCAGCAAGGGCATAAACGGTGCGCGCCGTCGTCCCGGGCCGACCTTGGTCACTACCGGTACCGGGTCCGGTAAGACTGAGGCGTTTCTCTACCCGATCCTCGACCATGTGCTCCGCGCCAAACGCGAGGGCATCACCGGGATCAAGGCGCTCATCCTCTACCCGATGAACGCCCTCGCCAACGACCAGGCCAAACGCCTGGCCGAGTTGCTGACCACCCACGCGGAGCTGTCCGGTGTCACTGCCGGCATCTACACCGGCCAAAAGGACACCAACCGCACCAAGGTCGCCCGGGACGGCCTGATCAATGACCGCGAGGTCTTCCACCAGGACCCGCCGGACATCCTGCTGACCAACTACAAAATGCTGGACATGCTCCTGCTCCGCCACACCGACTCGCCCCTCTGGCAGAAGTCCGGGACGAGCCTGCAATACGTGGTCCTGGACGAATTCCACACCTACGACGGTGCTCAGGGCACCGACGTCGCCATGCTGCTGCGCCGGCTCGGGCTGACGCTCAAGAGCTACTGGCCGGACAACCTGACTGACCATCCCCACGGGCTTAGCGAGGAAGACCGGGCCCGTCCGCTCGGCCGGGCCACACCCGTCGCCACGTCCGCAACGCTGGGCAGCAAAGGCGACCCCGACGCGATGCTCCGCTTCGCAGAGACTGTCTTTGGGGAGGTGTTCCCGCGCGACTCCGTCGTCACCGAATCCCGGCTCGCCCAAGAAGCCTGGACAGAGCTCGGCAACGGAACCCTACAGGGCCGGGACCTGAACGCCATCGCCCTCGACATCACCACCACTAACAACGCCGTCGCGGATCTGCGCGCGGCAGGCGGCGGCCCGGAAGCCGTCGTCGGGCCCATCTTGGACACGCTCTTCGACGAACGCCCCGCAGACCTTCTGGATGCGATCCGCACACACTCGCTGACCGCCGCCCTGCTGACGCATGCGAGCACCGCCGTCGCACTTTCGGACCTGACGAATGCCATCTTCCCGTCCCATTCGTTGCCTGCGGGGGTGAGGCCGGACGGGGCGGAAGAATTTATCTCCCACGTCATCGCACTGCTCAGCCACATCCGCGCCCGCCACGGCCGGGCCGCCCTGACCGTGGAGACGCACCTGTGGATCCGCGAGATGTCCCGCGTGGACGCCGCCGTGGACGTGTCACCGAAATTTCGTTGGGCGGACGACGGTGTGGATCAGTCGCCCGAGATGTACCTGCCAGCGCTCTATTGCCGGCACTGCGGCCGCTCGGGGTGGGGCGCCGTCCTGGCCCCCACCGGCCTGGACCTGGAACTTGACGACTCCAAGATCCGCGAAGCTCGCGTCACCAACAACCCCCGCTTCCGGACCCTCATCTCCGCCGCCGCCGAGGCGGACATCATCGAATTCCGCCAGGACGGCTCGGAGCAGGTGCAGGGCCTGCACTGGCTTCACACGGTCAACCGTGGCCTTTCCACCATGCCGCCGACAGCAGACAGTGCCGATCTCGCTGAAGGGCGGATCATTCCCGTTCTGATGCTCACTGGGCAGGACGCGGACGACCAGTCCAAGAAGGACGTCTGCCCGTCCTGCCAGGCCAAAGACGGCATCGCCTTTATGGGCAGCGCCATCGCCACCATGCTCTCCGTGAGCATCTCGAATCTGTTCGGCGCCGAGGGCCTGAACGATGAGGAAAAGAAGGCCCTCGTCTTCACCGACAGTGTCCAGGACGCCGCGCACCGGGCCGGATACGTCCAGTCCCGCTCCCACACTATGACGCTCCGCACCGCACTGCGGCGAGCCCTCGGCGAGCAGCCGGCCACGCTCTCGGAACTCGTCGACGCCGCGATTGCCCGCGCGGATACACCCGGGGGGAGGTACCAGCTGATCGCGCCCGAATTCGTGGACCGGCCAAGCTTCCAGCCCTTTTGGGACCCGAAGGCAGCTCCCGCGGAACGCGTCCGGGCCCGGCGCTTCGCCAAACGCCGGCTGCAGTTCGACGCCCTCTTGGAGCTCGGCCTCCAGTCCCGGACCGGCCGGACCCTGGAACTTACCGGGTCCCTGGCCGTCGAAACGGACGCCGGCAACCCCACCCGCATGCTCTCTGTAGCCCGGAAGGCCTACGACTCGACTCTTCACCAGACCACGGTCGGGGAGACCGCGCCCACGCCGAAGCAGTTGCTGCAGTGGATTCGCGGCACCGTGGAAAGGGTCCGCCTTCAGGGCGGCGTCCATCACGAATGGCTCAAAGGCTACATCGCGACCGACGGCAAACGCTGGCAGATCTGGGGCGGCCGGCCCAAGGGTGAAGGCATGCCAGCATTCCCCTCCGGCCGGCCGGCGCCGGCCTTCCCTAGGATCGGCAGCGCCGCCGCAGCCACCGAAAATCTGGACGGCGTCACGTCCTCGGCCTCCTGGTACGCACGATGGACAGCCCGTTGCCTCGGCGTGGCCCCCGCCGACAGCGGCTACCTGGCCAAGGCGCTCATCACAGCACTCTCTGATGACGGAACCCTCGGCAGCTCGAAGACGAACTCCGGCGCAGATGTCTACTGGCTCGACCCGGAGAAAATCGTGCTTTCCGTCCCGGAGCCCGAGGACCTGGCCGCAGGACGCCACACCGTCCAGTGCAAGGTGTGCCAGGCCATCACCCCCGGGAGCCTGACGGTCATCGACCAGCTGGTTGGGGGGCCCTGCACCTTGGTCCGCTGCAGCGGGACCCTGCAGCGGTACGCCGCCGACGCCCGCAACTTCTACCGGGACCTGTACTCCTCACGCGAGAGCAAGCGTGTCGTGGCTCGGGAACACTCTTCGCTCCTCGACGCCCCCACGAGGATCCTCTACGAAACGCAATTCAAGTCCGGCGCCGACAAGCCGCAGGCGCCCAACGTCCTGGTCGCCACTCCCACGCTGGAGATGGGCATCGACATCGGGGACCTTTCATGTGTCATGTTGGCGTCGCTGCCGACGTCCGTGGCGTCCTATCTGCAACGGGTGGGCCGGGCGGGCCGACTGACCGGCAACTCCCTGGTCCTCGCCTTCGTGCGTGGTCGCGGTGAGCATCTGCCCAAACTCCACGAACCGCTCTCCGTCCTCAACGGGGAGGTCCGGCCGCCCGCGACCTACCTGGATGCCGAAGAAATCCTGGGTCGCCAGTACGTGGCCCACGTCGCGGACCGGTTCGCCCGGGCTGCGGGCCGGCCGCACCCGGTCGACGCCATTCAAGCCCTCGGAAGCGTCGCGCCGGGATCGTTCATCGGGGATCTGATCGAGGACGCTATGGCGAACGCCCCAGCCTACCTGGTGGAGTTCCTGGACCAGTTCGGCGAACGGATTTCCGCGGACAGCGCCGCCCGCCTGACAGCGTGGGCGTCACAGCACGACGACGGCGAGCCCAGCGGCCTCGCCCGTCACCTCGTCAGGGCGGCGGGGGAGTGGAGCGCCGACGTCGTCGAACTGGACACCCGCCGCAAGGAAATCGGCAATGCCCTGCCCGAGCTCGAGGCCGCGGCCGCCCAGGCGGAACGGCTGGACGACAAGACCTCCGACGCGCACCAGGCCGTCCGGACCGCCAAGGCCACCCTTAAGATGATCCGGGACCAGCTCAAGCAGCTTCGGGGCCAGTACTGGATTTCGGTCCTGGAGGCCTACGGTGTGCTGCCCAATTACACGCTTCTGGACGACTCGGTCAGCCTGGACGTGGGGCTGTCCTGGAAGGACGCGGACACACAGGAATTTGTCACGGAGACTGTTACATACAACCGTGGCGCCTCAGTGGCCTTGAGCGAATACGCACCGGGCGCCACGTTCTACGCGCAGGGCATGGAAATCCTGATCGACGCCGTGGACCTTGGCCCCCAGCAAAGCCATATCCAAAAATGGCAGGTCTGCCCGCGATGCGGCTGGATCAAGACTGACCTGGGTGCCGCCGTGGCTGTGCAGAACTGTCTGCGCTGCGGCACCTCCGCGATCGCGGACATGGGCCAGGTCCTCGACGTCGTAGTCATGAAGAAAGTCTCCGCAGAAGTCCGCCGGGACGAGGCCGCGATCAACGACCGCCGCGACAACCGCGTGCGGGAACGCTTCACGATCGTGGCCGCGGCCGACATCGACCCGCAGCACCTGAAGAAACGCTGGTTTGTGGAGGGCTACGACTTCGGCGCCGAATACTTCAACCGGGTGGCCATCCGCTGGCTCAACACCGGACGGTCAGCCTCCAACGGCGGCGTGCGGACCATCGCCGGCGACGACGTCCGAACCCCGATGTTCCGGCTGTGCTCGTACTGCGGTCAGCTGGACCAGTCCTCCAAGGAGAATCTGCCCACCGAACACCGGTTCTGGTGCAAATACCGCAAGGCAGCCCAGGAAAGCGTCAAAGAAGTGGTGCTCGCCCGGGAACTGAACACCCAAGGCGTGGTGCTGCACCTGCCCCTCGACGTGACCTACGGCGACGACTTCTCGATCCCCAGCCTCCAAGCAGCCATGCTGCTGGGTCTCCAGAAAGTCCTGGGCGGAGCCCCGGACCACCTTGGAGTGCTGCGGATCAACGATCCCGCGCACGGCGGGAACCGTGTTGCCTTGATGCTGCACGACAAAGTCCCAGGCGGCACCGGCTACCTGGCCGAGTTCGCCAACGCTGAACGGGTGTGGGAGCTGCTGCTCGCTGCGTGGCAGACCGTACGCGACTGCAGCTGCCGTTTCGAGGAGCGACTGGCGTGCCATCACTGCCTGCTTCCCTTCGCCGATCCATGGACGGTGGACAAGGTGGCCCGGGCCAGCGCCGAACGCCTGCTTGGCTTGCTGCTGCGCTCCGGTGAGGCCGCCACGGACGGCGCCGCACCGCCGTCGTTCTCCGACTGGACTGTCACCGAGGAGGCGCCCGACGCCGAGACCTCGATTGAATCGCTGCTGGAAAAGCGGTTCCGGAAGGCCTGGATGGACCGGCTCAAGGCGGTGGGCGCACACACGAAAGTAACCCCTGGTGCGCTGGCGGACACCATCACCTTCCGGATCCCCGGGCAGCAGTTCCAATGGCAGCTCATCCCGCAGGTGGATGTCGCCGGATCCCGCCCCGACTTCCTGCTGAAGGGGCCGCCGGACCCTAACTTCCCCGTGCTGGCGATCTACACGGACGGATTCACCTTCCACGCGTCCCCGGAACACAACAGAATCGCGGACGACGCCACCAAGCGCGACAAGCTCCGGCACAGCTCTGAGCTATCCGGGGCTACAGTGCCTTGGGCCGTGACGTGGCAGGACGTGGAAGCGTTCGGAGCCGGCCGCGGCGCCGATGTTGCGCTGCCTTCCTGGGGCAATGCCAAGCTCAACGCGCAGCTCATGGCCAACTATCCCGTGAATGCCGGGATCATGGATCTGCTGGGTAGGGACGCGATGACCATGCTATGGGAGTGGGTCAACCGGCCGGATCCCGAGGCCTGGGCGAACTTCTCGGAACTTGTGCCGCTCATGCTGATGGCGCAGCGGCCGGAGCCCGGCGATGCCGACGCGATGTACACGCACGCGGCGGAGCTGTCCCAGGGCGCGAAGCCGTCCTTGCCTGCTGGCACCGTCACGGCCTGGACCTACAGCTTGGGGAGCCTGGGGTTCGCGGCGGCCGGGTCGCCCAAGAGTCTGTCCACGATCGCCGTCGGCCTGTGCCTAGACGACAGGGCGCAAACGGTCGGTTCTCCCTCACATGAAGCATCCTGGCGCGAATGGTTGCGGCTCTCCAACCTTCTGGCGTTCAAACCGATCGGTCTGACGATCGGGTCGGTGATGTCTACGGTCAGCTCCGGCGGACCTGTCGAGCAAGAGGCCGCCCGGCTGGAGATGTCAGACGGGCTCAGTCCAGCCTGGAACGAGCTCCTGGAGCAGGCCACCGAATTCGAAAAGCTCGTCTTGCTGGCTATTGCCAATGCGGACATCAGTGTCCTGCCCGAACTCGGCTTCGAGGTGGACGGCCTGCCGGTCTCGATAGCCTGGCCCGACTACCGGATTGCCGTCGTGCTGGACGGCGACGACGGGCGTGCTGAACTTGAGGCTGCCGGTTGGGCCACCGTGGGGACTGACGTTGACGATATTCGTGAACTGCTGAAGACGAAGGGAGCTTGATATGGCGCTGGTGACATGGATCAAGCAAAAGGACAAGATCGACGGCACTATGAAGAACAAGGTGTATTCCTTCTTCGAGAAGCTCCAGAAGGATGACACCGCGCCCGGGCTCCACATCGAACCCATGCACGCGCCCGCTGACCCCCGCGTGCGGACGGGGCGGATCGACCTCAACTACCGGGCCGTGCTTTTCAAGGTCGCCTTCGACACCGTCCCGCACTACTTCTATTACGGCGCCTGGCCTCACGACGAGGCAATAGACATCGCCCGCTCGAGCGTGCTTCAGGTGAACTCCATCAACGGCGTCCTAGAGGTCATCAGGGCGTCCGCGCCCGATAGTGATCTGCCCTCTGTTCCGCCCGCTACTCCTGCCGCGCCGGAAATTTCCGATGCTCCGACGCCCGAGCCAGACGTCGAGGCTCAGGTGCCCGATGAGGAGCATGCGTCGCGCCAGGAAACGCCTGGAACCTGGATCAACCCTCTTCTGGGCTGCGGCATGGATCCAGCTGAACTTGTTTCAGAACTTGGCCTAGCCGCAGATCTTGTAGGCCGAACATTCGCATCGTCATCTGACGAAGAACTCCTGGATGTCCTGGACGCCGCGCCGGAGTGGCAGGCGACTGCCCTCCTCGAACTGGCTGCCGGCACCTCCGTCCAAGAAGTCCAGGACAAACTCGCGTTGAGCCGCTACGAGGACGACCCGCAGGCGACAGAAGAAGAGAAGATCCGAAAGTCACTCGAGCATCCCGCAACGAAGATGCAATTCACCTTCGTGGGCGACAACTCGGAAGAGCTCAAAAAGGTCATCGAAGGTGGAGACTTCGACTCGTGGCGCACCTTCCTTCATCCCGAACAGCGCGTCTACTCGGAACGTCGTTACAACGGCTCCTTTCGTCTCTCTGGAGGTGCCGGAACGGGCAAGACCGTGGTCCTTCTCCACCGCGCGCGGATGCTTGCCACGGCTGAACCGGCATCCCGAATTATCCTGACCACCTATACAACGACCCTTGCTGATTCGCTTGAAAACGGACTGTCGAAGCTGGACGCCGACCTTCCCCGGGCGGCAAAGCCAGGAGCGCCCGGCATCCACATATCCGGTGTGGATTCCCTCGTTAACAAGGTGTTCCGAAGTGCGAAGGAAATCGAGCAGCGCCGCGCCATGAAGGATCTCTTCGGGCTCGAGGTTTCTGCGCTGGGGAAGATTCTGGACACGGATGGTGCCCGCCAGCAGTGGGAGTCAGCCCTGGCCGACGTCGATCACCAGCTGGAACTGGAGCTCGCCAACCCGACCTTCCTCCAGCAGGAATACGAAACGGTGATCCTGCCCAACATCATCAGCGGCAAGGACGAGTACCTGAAGGTACCCCGCGCCGGCCGTGGCACAGCCTTGAACCGGGCGAAACGGCTTGCTGTCTGGAAAGTCGTGGAAGCCTACCGCTACTACAACCGGATCGAGATGCATGCGTCGTTCGTGGAGTTGGCGCACCTCGCTGCTCTAGTGCTTCGCCAGGGTGCGTCGGCCAGCGAAGCCCGTCTCCTTGATCATGTACTGATTGATGAAGCGCAGGACTTGCACGCCGGCCACTGGCTGTTTCTCCGGGAGCTGGTCCAGCGGGGACCTGATGACCTTTTCATCGCGGAGGATTCGCATCAGCGAATCTACGGCCAGAAGGTTCCGTTGTCCCGCTTCGGAATCGGCATCGTCGGACGTTCGCGCAGGTTGACGCTCAACTACCGCACTACCCGGCAGAACCTGGCCTACGCCGTCGGACTTCTTCGCGGAGCTCCGGTGACGGACATGGAAGGCGAACATGAGTCAATCAATGGCTATACGTCTTCACGGGTAGGGCCGCGGCCGGAACAAATAGCATCCGCCTCGATCGCTGAGGAACTGGACAACCTTGCTGACTGTCTGCGGAAGTGGAAAGACGAAGGGGTGTTGCTGGAAACCGTCGGAATCCTGGTCCGCTCCAATTTTCAGATCGGCAAAGTCATCAACGGGCTGAACGAACGCCATCTCGAAGCCAGGACGGCGAGTGCAGCGACGGTGCCTGGCGCGCCGTCGGTATTGACGATGCACCGGTCGAAGGGAATGGAGTTCACCAGGGTAGTTCTTTTCGGGGTTTCGGACCAAACGCTGCCTGCTTCATATCAGGTCAAGGATCTGGCCCCTGCGGAGCAGGCCGATGCCATACTCCGGGAACGATCGCTGCTGTACGTTGCGGCAACACGTGCCCGCGACGGCTTAGTGGTGTCGTGGAGCGGGAGGCCGTCGGAACTCTTGGGGGCCACCCGAGTCGTGTGAGGCGCAAAACGCCTCTTTGTCCGTTGTGAACTAACCTGGCGTCATGCTCACATGGTCACATTTAGCGGTCGGCCTCATCGTGGCCGGAGCAGTTGCAGTGCTGTTCGGCATTGTCGGCGGAATAAGGTCCACGCAGATCGAACTCGACCGGGCCAAACGTGCTGACAAACTTAGACGAACCCTGAATGAGGTGAGCAAAGAAGACTCGAGGATGGATCTGATCTTCCCTCCGGGTCTGGGGAAGGACGACAGGGAAAGCCGCATTGAAGCTCATAATAGGGCTTGGGAGGGTTACCGTCGCATCGCCGCCGCAGCGAACATAAGACTCGGAACAATAAAGGAACTAAACGAGGATCCTTTCGGCGAAGAATCTGCAATCGCAGGAATTCAACGCCAAGTTAAGGGACTTCTCGGTGACTTAGTTTGGGTGGGCCTCGGAACCATTCTCGCTGCGGCCGGCAGCCTAGTTTCCATGATCTAAATTTCAAAGCGCGTCGTTGCGTGCATTTCGGCCGCTCTCGGGGCTGATGCAGGGTGCAGTTGCTCAAAGCTAGGCCGTTCCTGGCTGTTTGGACGCCCAGCTGGTCCATACTTTGGACAGGGCTTCCTGGTGTGGTGCGCGCGGTAGGTGGAAAAGGTCTGAGCGGTGGATCCCCAGGTCGAAGAGGGACGGCCCTTCGCTTGCCGCGTGGAGCTTCAAGTCCGTGTCAATGCACCAGTAGCCTCGGTCGAAGGCGAGGTGGTGATTTGCGCAGAGGGGTAGCCCGTTGCGCGCGTCATCGCTTCCACCCAGCTTTTTCGACAGCAGGTGAGCGGCCTGTAGGAGACCTTTGACGTTGAGACCGCACACTGCGCACTCGGCGCCGTAGCGTTTGTAGACGTCGAAGGCAAAGCGGACCTGGTTAGGCCGGTTCCGGCGGGCGCTGAATGTCGGTGCGGGGTCGGTGTCCGTCAGGTCGAAGCGGTCGACCAGTTCGTCCTGAGGTGGTGGCGGGGGAAGTGGTGCCCGGGTGAAGGTGATCAGGAGCACGCGGTTGCTGTCATCGACGTCTTCGATGTAGCCGCGGTGGACGGTCCGGTTGGTGGCTTTTGTTCCGGGCCCGATTACGAAGACGGGGAGCGCGGCGCGGTACGCGGCTTTGGACGCTTCGATTTCGGATTCGTCGTGGCCTGAGCGGCCGGTGGTCGGGTAGTGGTAAATTACGCCCGTTTCGGTCAGTTCGTCGTCGTAGTGCCTGCCGGTGTGGAGGAATGAGAGGGCAATGCCTTTCGGTGTGTCCGGCGTTCTGGTCTCTGCGCTGGGAACGTAAATGCCAGCTTGGTTGCCGTAGATGTTGAGTTCGCGCAGGCGCCCGCGCGGCACGTCCTCGGGACCGCCGCTGGCTAATAGTGCCGTCCACAACTGTTCGCGCCGGTTGAATTCCTCGTCCGGGTGAAATGCCATGGAAACAGCCCTCAAAGTGACTTTTTGCGCCACTACGGACTCTTTGACTTTCGGAAGTACTGACGGAATTTCGACCTCGTCAAACGGGTCCCTGAACAGTTGGTCTTTGGCATCCTCGGGACTCGCCGCCGGCCCGGGCGCCTCAACTTCTGCCACCGCTGCAACCGGGTTATTTGTTCCAGGACTGTGTGCGCTAACCGATACCGGCTCTCCGGGCTTTTCGTCGGCGAACCGTGACGCCCGTTCCTGCCTGGCATAGTTGCGGGCCGTCTCCGCTCCCGCCCGGGTAATCCGCCACGTCATAGGATCAGTGCGGGCAAGGAGGCCAATTTCCACCATGTGATCACGTATGCGGCTGACTCTCACGCCAAGCTTCAAGCCCGCATGCTCACCCGACCAGGGATAGAGATCGAGTTTGCTCCAAGAGAACTGCTTTCGGACTTTGTCCAGGGCCGCGGCGGCGGACATGTGACCTGACTTCGCCTCCATGAGTACGACAAGGATGCGTTGCTGCACTTCGTCATACGTTGTGAATTCGGGCTTGGGCTCATCCATAGAGAAATCATGCGTGATGGGGCGGACATTTATGGCCGACAGCTTCCGGCGGCGTGTCACTTGTTGATTTGCAGCGCTCCACCTGCGTCCGGTGTTGGGCCAAAGCCTGCGCAGTCCCGGCCGACACTCTTGATCGAACCCATCGATTCCCTTAACCGATTTCGGCCGCTGGCTGGCTTGCCACCGAAAACACCACCTTGTCTGACAGGGGCACGCCCAATTATGGTGCCAGCAGTAACAAGGGTTCTCCGCCCGTCATCTGACCTCGTCAGCTCACTGGGCCGCCCGCTGGCATGGGCGACATACTTTGCTGGTGGCGAACGCGCAGGTCAGCCGCCGAACGTCACAACTACGATCACAAGGGGGCGTCCGCCTCAAGCATTTGACCAGGAGGAACAGATGAGCGAAAACGACACTGAGCAGATCGAGCTGAGCGACGAGGCGAAGACAAAGCTGCAGCAGCGCAGGGAAGGCTTTGCGGCCCAGTCCTGGTACGAGGTCGACCCTCGGCTCACGAACGTGCTGCATCTCGTATTCGGGGTCAACATGGAAGCGGAGGACGGGTCGATCGACATGACCGTGGTTGTCGATGGCCAGATGATTTCCGGCAAGGTCGTGTCCGAAGCCGCTTGGGCGAAGGCGCAGGCTGAGTCCATCCGTGAAGCCAGCGATTACCTAGGGAAGGGCCTTGACTCGTTCCAGGAACTGAGGGCAGAACAGACAAGCCAGCGTGACCAGGACGTGGCCGCAAACCCGTTGCTGAAGGGCCAAGTGCGGTACGTCCACTTCAGCGGGCCCAAGGTTCATAACCACGGCGGAATCCCGGTCACCCTTCCGCCGACTCGGGTTGATCTCCGTAATGTATCCGCATGGTCGATCGGTAGCGTCAACTACGAGGGGTAGGAAATCCGTGGTGACTGGCGGGCGCCCGTGAGGCGTTGCTCGCCAGTCACTAGATGGCTTTTAGCGCCGCCAAGGTCCTACGTGCTGTCGTCGCGGGAAATGAAGGTGTCCAGAATCTCGTCTATGCGGTTACCAACGGGGAAGCCCGGCAAGATGTCCTTGTCCACCCGGCGCTGCACCGTGGCTGTGAAGTCACTGCGGCTCAGCCCGTGCGGGCCACCGCGGACCTCTGCGTCAGGCCATGGCGGCCCCGCCTCCGCTGGTGGCCTACCTGACGTCCCGAGAGCTGGCCCAGATGCTCCAGGCGTCATATGAGACTGTTCGGCGGCGTGTTGCGGCGTGGGAGTGGCCGGCGGTGATGATCGGCCGCCAGGCCCGCTTCGGGCCCGAGCAGATGGCTGCCATCCGAGAGAGTCTGATCCGGCGCGCCCCAGAGCCGCTGATCTGCAGCCGGGAGCGCCGGCAACGGAATAAGCGGCTGCGCGCACTCCACACTGGCGGTTATTGATCAGTTCAGCGGGAACAACGCCGCACAGGTCCCTGCGAAGCTTCGCGCCAAGCAGCAAGATTTCACTGCCTGGCGCGAAGAAAATCGCCGGAAGAAGCTAGCTACCGGACATCACTGACCGTCCGTTAGGACGACGCCGGCTCGTAGGGCTTCGCGTCAGGCGCAGCTTCTACAAGCGCCCCACTGCGGATAAGTCCCTCGTGCCCAGCAAGTGCATCAGAGTTACCGCGGAACCGCGTGCCATCGACAGCGTGCCAATAGTTGGGTGAGAACTCAACGCTGACGTACCAATGCTTCCCGTTGGGACTGCCGACATTCACCATCTGCAGAACCCCACTGTCGAGGACGTTGTACGCCCACTCTGGTCCGGACTCAACGATCATCGATCCGTCTGCAAGCTTTGCGGTAAAAGACATGTTTGGGTCCCCCTCACTCGATATCGGAACCACCTCTTGGCCCCTGAATGACTCTAGCCGCGTTGACGCGGCGGCGAAGGCATTAGAGGCCCGGACTCGAAGCAGACCGTGGTCACCCGGTGCTCACTCAGCAAAATTCCCAGTAACACCATGGGATTTGGCGCTGGCTGCTGATAGCGAATCAGACGCTTTCGCCCTCATCGTCCGGGATCTCGCCGGCAGCGATTCTTTCTGCCGTGATCTTGTACGCCTGGGTGATGTAGTCCTCTACGTCGGTGGCGGCCACTCTCCAAATGCCTCGGCCGCCGATCTGGATCCCACGAAGTTCACCAGTCCGCAGGAGAGAGCGGACAAGCGGCTGTCCGACGCTGAGTTCCTCAGCCACCTGCTCGATGGTCAGGAAGCGGCGCTTTGGCTCGTCGGTCTGTTTCTGCGAACTCATAGCTTCCATCCTGTCTCATCGAGGTAGGCGACAGCGGCTGTTCAAATGGACCCGGAGCTGGACAAGCAGTGCTTGAACTGACTAAATTAGATATTGCAGGAAGCCAGACTTCCCGCACTGCCTTAGACCCCGCCGAGTGCGGGGTCTTCGTGCGTCTAGGGCCAAATACGACTACCACCGCGATTTACCGTCCTACGTATGTCGGCCCATAAAAGCGTCTTCTCGTCCTCTGCCCTGGCGTCCTGTTCCTTGACAGTCTTCCTCCGGTTGTAGAGGTAGGTGATGAGGTCAGAGGCTTGTAGAGCCCTGCTGGTTTTCGAGTCGATGAAGTCAAAGCTCTGGTGAATGTTGACGAGTTTGCTGCTCTTGTAACCGTAGGTTCCCCACGCCTGGTAACGGGTGAAGTTGCTTCGGCTAATTCCTTCCGTGTGGTGCTCGTCAGCAAAGATCTGGACTTGTTTGGCTTTCCTGCCCGCGCAGTCGTTGACACGCTCGAAGAGGTGGCTGAAGGCCAGTTCCCTCGCCGGCGTGAGAGTGGGATAGCCGCGGGCCGCTTGGGCGCCAACATCGATTCCCTCTATGTGCATGCACGCTCCCACGGCATCTATGGCCCTTAGTGCTTCGTGATAAATACCGAAGCGCAGACGAAGTGGGATGTTCTTCCAGGATCCCCTGCCGGCCATCAACTCGTAGGCGTGCAACTCTGTGTCTGGTCTGATCGCAGGGTGAGTCTGACTGTGTTTTAAAATAACGCCGTCGAGGGCGTCCTCGATTTGGCACTCCTGATCACGCGTGCAGACGAGAGCGCCGAGGAAGTAGTAGTTCTCGTTCCGTTCGGACTCGTCTACGAATGCTGCAAGCACTATGCCCCCAAAGCCTGATTTCAAGGATGAGCTCTAATGCTACCGAGGCGCGGATGGCATGAACGGCACCTTATGAGCGCGGCCACGGCAGCTTTCTGACGAGGGCCGTCCTGTGATCACCGTGTGAGCACGCACCACGTGACTACCTATTAAACGTGAGATCCGAGGCAAAATGTAGCAACGGGTGTAGCAACGCATCAGAATCCTGGGTCATCCACCTGCGTCCACCACGGCCAACTTCCGCTAGTTCTAGCCGTCTTTAACACAGTGCTGGACGTCGGCCGACGCCCTGCCCATACCTGGGGGTCAAGGGGTCGCAGGTTCAAATCCTAGAATCACCCCGCAGGAGCCGGCCTGCCTATAGGGAGCGTGAGCGCATGGACGTTACTACATGATGGATAGGCCAGACACCCGGCCGGCCAGGACGGCGAAGAGGTTGTTGGCTGCCTCGGGATCGATGGCGACGGTGAGGGAAATCATCGATGATCAACAGGTCAACGTCCGAAAGTTCGTTGAGCAGCTTCTGGTGTCCGATTCCGTCGCCCCGGGCGATGACCTCCGCCGGGTGAGATCATCCATCCGGGCATAGGCGACGGTGTGCCAGTTCTGGCAGGCCGCGATCCCGATCGCAGAGGCCAGGTAGGTTATGCCTCCGCCGGTGGGTGAGATGAGCAGGACGATCGTCGCCCGCCCCCGCCGGACAAGCACCTCTACCGGAATTCGCCTTCTTCAACCCAACACGCACTACCGGTCAATGAAGCCCTAAAGCTTCCATCGCCGACAATTCAGCCGCTGAGCGATTTCGTTAGTCGATAACGTTCAGCAGCCGCACACTCGGAAAGACTTCCCTTAAGGACCGGAGTGCCCCCTCATCAAGGTCACGCACACCCTCATCCATAAGGATGTCCGAAATGCGGAAGAAATCTGAGAGAACCCCGGCGCAGTGAGGGTCTATGTCGCTTGCCCTGAGAAGTAACAATTCCGTAGCGACAATGTCCCCTTCTGCGTTTGTCCAGCCATGCTGTACCGATAGGGCTGCCTTATTTAGTGGGCCCACATCCACAGCGTTTCCTGGTGTTGTTATCAGCCGTATGGGCGGGGTGGGAAGGCGATCCACCGATTCAAGGTAAGGCAAAGGACACAGATAGCTGGCAGGATCGTTCAGGAAATTAGCGACGATCTTCTGTTTCGCATCCACGAACTGCGAGAAAAGCTTGACCATTTCTCCAAGAAGTGGGTAGCCACCATTGTCGTCGCGCTTTTTCATCAAACTCGTGAGGAATATCTTGTCCTCCTGCAACTGAGTATCCACTGCTGCGGCAGTGTCTTCTGCGTTGATTAACAAATCGAACACAGCGACCCAGTCAGACGGCGCCATAGAAGGCAATCCTCCTAATCGTTTTACGGCGATGCATAGTTTCGAGAATCGAGCAGCAGGAGAACTCTCCTCCCCTTCGAAGTAGGCCCCCATGTTTGCCCAAGTCATGGCCCCGCAAGCCAAGTCCGTTCCGAGATCCCTGGCGAGAAAGACCCACAGGTCGTAAGCACGGAGATAGGAGGGCGAGTGGCTGGCCACTCGGTCGGTCAAGACGGCGTAGGCCTCCTCTCCGAAGGCCGACCATGCCTCTTGGCGCTGAATGGTGAAAGCTATCCCCTCGCGTACATCCTGGGAGCTGATTGGCCAGTCATCAGCCTCCCATAATGCGTGATGCAGCCCGGCCCTGCAGAGCAGGCTCGCAGTGGCCGCCGAGGTGAACCCCGTTGCGTCCGACTGCTCGGGGAGGTTCGACGGCCTGGCCGTCAACCGACCTGCTTGCGGTAGGAACGGAATGTCGGGAAGGGCAAGGGGACCCACGAGCTGTATCAGGGGCTTGAGGTACTCGTCTCGGGCGGCCGCGTCCATAGCTGCCCATCGCCCCAATGGCACCGGAAGAGCATTGATGGCTTTGGCCGCCGCCAATCTCCTCGCGTGGACAAGGAGGCTAAGGCAATTAATGGCTTCCGAGATGCGCCGCCGAAGCACGACGCTCCCGCGCGGCGAAATAAGGAAATCATGAAAATGTCTCACCTCATGTGAAAGCACAGTTGCAAACGCTGCTTCCTCGAATTTCGACACGTTATCAGCAGCGGTGAGCCCGAAGGCTGCCTCTGAGGCGGGACTTAAATTCAAAGTGACACCGATAAAGCGACCGTCGAAGCTTCCAAAGTGCGGCGCGGATTCCTCCCCTAGGTCTGGCTCGACCGTCATAACACTCCCGTGAGCTTCTTGAGCATTTCGCGGATCTCGTCGTCACTGAGTTCCCTCGTCGGTTCAATCGAGATCCTGCCGAGGGGCGTCTCCATGACTACCATCTGCTTCCTCTTGCGTCGCAAGAATCCCAGAGCTTCCGGTATCAGCGGACCTGCGAAAAAGAGTGCCTGAACGATGGCGACGACCTCGCTGACCTGGCCAATATCGAAGTTCAGCTTCTCGGGATTCTTGACCGGTTGCTGCTCAGTCGTCTCGACAGTCTCCTCGAATGTGAGGCGTTCCTCCACTTCTCGGACTGTTTCCGAGTCGGTTACGATCCGCAGCCTAATCCCGCTCAAGTCGTTCATCCCCTGTCAGCAAGTCCGTCTTCATACCTGTATACGCTCCTGAGCAGGACCTAGGGAAGGCTCCATAGCCGACGCCGATAAGTTCGCTCAGACATCCGTACTCGCGAAGGGTCTACGCGCTTCGGGTCAGTGCCGAGACGTCACCTACAGCCACAACAGCCTCATGTAGCAAGCTTCCTGCCCACGGACTTTCGAGCGGCGTACATACTGTTCTACTTATTCTGCTCGCCGTACCTGGCCCGGATGGGAGCAACGATAGTTTCAAAGTACTGACGTCGATCTTTTGCCCAACGTGTAACGGCGGCATTCGCGGGGCTAGTTGGGTGTTCCGCCTGTCCCAGGACACGAAGGGCGAATTCAACACTGGAATGTGATTCGGCGGAATTGAACCGTGCGGCTTCGGAAGACGTAACGAGCCCAGAGGGATGAGGAAGCGGCGCCTTTGGCTCCGAATAGGGATGCACGGCCTCGTTGCGCTGTTCAAAGAGGCGCCTTAACCCGGCCGAGAAGGTCTCCACCTGCTCGTCTTCCCAGCCGAACGCCACCGCGAAACCTCTGCCAATGTTCTCGTGTGCAGAGTCAAGGCGCGGCTTTTGCTCGTCGATTAGATACTTGATGTCCTCGTAAAGGGCCTCTACTGTACATGCTGCCGCAGTAATAGCCACCAAGGATTGCTGTAATTCTTCGAGTAATGCATCGTCATTGCCACTCACTATTTTTTGGAATGCCAGCTGGGCCTTGGTTTCGCTTTCCGCTGCTATTTCGATCCATAGTGCCCACATCACCTGATGCATCAGTACACCCACTCCAGGCTGGCGCTTGCCGAGCTGTATATCCTCCTGTCTGTGCTTCGTCCGGAAAGCCGAAAACTCAGCGGTAATGCGATCCCGTTCCTCTTGGGACGTGGCGGCTGCCTTTTGAGCTTCATACGCTTCGGAGGCAGCACGCATTGTGTGAGCGCGCTGTACGGTTTCCCGACGCTCACGTTCCCTGTCATTCCTCTTGGGCACCATCCACTCAGTCTGCCCGCCCAAAGAGGATCATTGGAAGGTGTTGAACACCCGCAAGTTGAGCACCAAGAAGCTACGTCTAAACGTGTCTTTACTGGACTTTCGACCTCGCTGTCACCATGGCGGTTCTGCGGGCCGCCAATGACATCAAGCCGACCGAGCGGACCGTCTTCATCGCCGAACTGGGTTTGGACGGCCGGCTGCGGCCGGTGCGCGGCATCCTGCCGGCGGTGATGGCGGCCGTCCAGGCCGGATACCCGGACGTTGTGGTGGCACAGGCCAACCTCGCGGAAGCGTCGCTGGTCCCCGGTGCCGAGGTCAGGGGATACCGGACCTTGGCGCGGCTGGCGCTCGATTTCGGGGCGGACCCGCAGGAGCTCGCGCTGGATTTTGAGCCGGAGGAAGAAGCCTGTCACGGGGATTCCGCACCGGCTGCCGTGGCTGTTCCGGACATGGCCGATGTCTCCGGCCAAGGTGATGCGCGGCGTGCGCTTGAGGTAGCCGCGGCCGGGGCCCACCACCTTCTGCTGACCGGACCACCGGGCGCGGGCAAGACCATGCTGGCGGAGCGGCTGCCCGGGCTTCTGCCGGACCTTGCCGACAACGAGGCCATGGAAGTCACCGCCATCCACTCCCTGTGCGGCCTGCCCTCGTCCGCCGTTCAGCTCCTGCGGCGTCCGCCCTTTGAAAATCCGCACCATTCAGCAACGGCTGCCGCGATCATCGGCGGTGGTTCCGGGTTGCCCCGTCCCGGTGCTGCATCAAGGGCCCACCGTGGCGTTCTTTTCCTGGACGAGGCCCCTGAATACGAGCGCCGGGTCCTGGACGCACTGCGGCAGCCGCTGGAGAGCGGGGAGCTGGTCATTCACCGCTCCGCGGGAACGGCCGCCTATCCCGCCCGCTTCCAACTGGTCCTTGCCGCCAACCCCTGTCCCTGCGGCAAGGCCTCCGGAAAGGGTCTGGACTGCACTTGCACCCCGATGATGCGGCGCCGTTACGTGGCCAGGATGTCAGGGCCTCTCCTGGACCGCGTGGACATCCAGTTGCAGGTGGAGAGGGTGTCACTGGCTGACTTCGGGCAGGCGGGGGCGGAGGAGGACACCGCTGCCGTGGCGGAACGGGTGGGCGATGCCCGAAGACGGCAGGTTGAACGGCTGCGGCCGCTGGGCCTGGAAACCAACTCCCAGGTGCCCGGCCGAATTCTTCGCGGGGCCTTGCGGTTGCCGGCCGTGGCCACCCGGATCCTGGACCACTCCCTGGAGCGGGGCGTACTGACGGCCAGGGGCTACGACCGGGTCCTGCGGCTGGCCTGGACCCTGGCGGACCTGTCGCACCGCGACATCCCCGACACCAACGACATTGGTCAGGCCCTGGGCCTGCGGCAGGCTGCCTCGGCGGCAGCGGCGTGAGGAAAGGAACAATGGATAACGAACGGATTGCCCGCGCCGCGCTGTCGCGGCTCATGGAGCCCCAGGACGCTGCCGGACTTGCGCTCGTGCAGGCATCAGGTGCTCAGGACGCCTTGCGGATCGCCACCGGCGCGGCTGCTGCCGGGCCGGCGATGGAGCAGGAAATCACCGGCCTCCTGGCCGCCAGCGGCGCCGGCACCAGCTGGGGCGGAATGGCAGCCGCCCTCAAAAGGTGGGCGCCGCGCATCCCCGACCTGGCGCCCGAGCGTGACCTTGCCACAATGGCCCGGCTGGGTGGCAGGGTGATCGTCCCCTCGGATGCTCTCTGGCCAGCTCAGCTCAGGGATCTTGGGATTCATGAGCCGATCTGCCTGTGGTGGCGCGGCCTGGAACAGGAGTTGCCCGGCCCGGCGCGGAGCGTAGCGCTGGTGGGTTCCCGCGACAGCACAAGCTACGGCGCCTCCGTGACCGGCGATCTTGCCTACACCCTCGCGCAGCGCGGTTTCACAGTAGTTTCCGGAGGCGCTTACGGCATTGACGCGCATGCGCACAGGGCGGCGTTGGCCGGGGCGTCAGGGGCCATGCCCACCATAGCTGTGATGGCGGGCGGCGTGGACCGCTTCTACCCGTCCGGCAACGAGGATCTCCTCCGTGCGGTCTGCAACCAGGGAGCGGTGATGGCCGAGGTCCCGCCGGGATCGGCGCCAACACGCTACCGCTTCCTGCAACGCAACAGGCTAATCGCCGCACTGGCTGCCGTGACAGTAGTGGTGGAAGCCCGTTGGCGGTCCGGCGCGCTGAATACCGCCCATCATGCAGAGACTCTGGGCCGTGCGGTCGGGGCAGTTCCCGGCTCTGTCCACAGCGCAAACTCCGCCGGCTGCCATCGGCTGCTCCGGGATGGCGGCGCAGTCTGCGTGACCGACGCCGCCGAGATCGCCGAGCTGGCTTCACCCAGCGGTGAAGGGCTCTCTGAGCCCGGAACGGCGCATGCTGCCGAGCACGACGGCCTGACCTTGGAGGATCTGATCCTCCTCGATGCCTTGCCCCTCCGGTCCACCACATCCGTGCACAAGCTGTGCATCGTCGCCGGCCTCAGCGTCGAATCCGTACGGGCCGGGCTGGGCAGGCTCGGGCTGCTGGGACTTGCCGTCTCAGAAAGGGGCGGCTGGAAACGGGCCAAGGATTCCGGCTAGTTTCCTGTGTCCCGGGCGGGGTTGGCAGTTGATTTCTGAAACAGTGTACTGGTGGAGAACCAGGAACTGCCCCCGGCGTTCGAGCACGCACTCGCCGGCTTCGGCCGGTATCTTGAAGCGGAGCGGGCTCGGTCCGCGCACACCCGCCGGGCATACCTCTCCGACCTTCGAAGCCTGCTGGAATACGCTGCCTCCGAGGGTCTCACCGATCTCCCCGGTCTGGACCTGGGGACTTTCCGCGGCTGGTTGGGGGCGCAGAGCCAAGCCGGGATGTCCCGTTCCACCCTGGCACGGAGATCGGCCACTGCAAGGTCCTTCACCACGTGGGCGTTTCGGGAAGAGCTCATCAAAGTCGATCCCGCCCTCCGGCTGAGGGCGCCCAAAGCGGAAAAGTCATTGCCAGGGGTGCTGCAGCCCCAGCAACTTGTCCGGCTGTTGAGGGGGATGGAGGAAGCTGCGGCCGAGGGCTCCCCGGTTCCAGTGCGTAACCGCGCCATGGTGGAAGTCCTTTACGCCACCGGGCTGCGGGTGGGGGAGTTGGCTGGCCTGGATGTGGACGATCTCAACCCGGACCGCCGCACCCTCCGCGTTATTGGCAAAGGCAACAAGGAACGGACGGTCCCTTACGGTGTCCCGGCTGCTGTGGCCATCGACGACTGGCTCCGCCGGGGCCGGCCGCTTCTGGCAACCGGGCAAAGCGGTCCGGCACTGTTCCTGGGGTCCCGGGGCAACCGCGTTGACCAGCGCCAGGTCCGGACCGTCGTGAAGGGACTCTTTGAGGCTCTGGGGGACACCTCAGCAACCGGCCCGCACGCTCTGAGGCATTCCGCCGCCACCCACCTGCTGGACGGCGGGGCGGATCTTCGGGCGGTCCAGGAAATCCTGGGCCACAGCAGCCTGGCCACTACCCAGATCTACACGCACGTTTCGGTGGAACGGCTCCGGCGGAGCTACCAGCAGGCCCATCCCAGAGCCTGAACGCTGCCGGGCTCCCACCAAGGACGGCAAATCATGGTTCATGTCAGCTGTGGCGAATCGCACTGGCGTAATTACGCGGTGTACGGCACAATAAGAGTCACGTCCGGCAACTTTCAAGTTTCGCTTGAAGCTCTTTCGCTTCGCGCGTTACGGCAAGTCCGGACACAGCTTAATAATCAGTAAAGGAACACCGCCGCAGGCAAGACAGCGCGGACAGTTTCGTCCAGGCAGAGGTCGTTGGGGAAGACGTACCTACAGCTATGGAGGATGGAATGTCTGTTGCAATGACCCGCGGTGTACTGTTCGTTCACTCGGCCCCTACGGCACTGTGCCCGCATGTTGAGTGGGCCATTGGATCCGTCGTGGACAAGCGGACGGATCTTGAGTGGACCCCTCAGCCTGCCGCGCCCGGAATGTTCCGGGCTGAGCTCTCCTGGACGGGCACCCCCGGCACAGGATCGCTGCTGGCGTCTTCGCTTCGTGGCTGGGCGCATCTGCGCTACGAAGTCACCGAGGAGCCGAGCCAGGGGGTTGACGGCGGCCGCTGGTCGCACACCCCCGAACTGGGGATCTTCCACGCCACAACGGACGTCCACGGCAACATCATGGTCTCAGAGGACCGGATCCGCTACGCCTACGAATCTGGTGCCGGCGATCCTTCCGCGGTGTACCACGAGCTCTCCCTGGCCCTTGGTGAGGCCTGGGACGAGGAGCTTGAGCCCTTCCGCCACGCAGCCGAGGGTGCCCCGGTCCGCTGGCTGCACCAGGTGGGCTGACCGCCGCAGAACGTCGCGGACCTAGGTCACGTCGTCGTACACCAGGGTATTCCGGCGCCACAGCAGTACGCTCCATAGCAAAGAGGAGGCCCCGCCCTTGTGCAGTGCACAAGGGCGGGGCCTCCTCTGGTATCAGCGGCGATTGCCGCTAGACGCTGCGGATGGCGATGACGGCATTGTGGCCGCCAAAACCGAACGAGTTGCTGAGGGCCACGATGTCGCCGGCAGGCAGGTCCCGGGCCGAGGTGACGACGTCGAGCGGGATCTCCGGATCCTGGTTCTCAAGGTTGATGGTCACCGGAGCCTTGCGTTCGTAGACAGCCAGCACGGTCAGTACTGCCTCCACTGCGCCTGACGCGCCAAGGAGGTGGCCCATCTGCGACTTGGTGGCGGAGACCGCAACATTGTCGATGTGGTTCCCCAGGGCGGCACGCAGTGCCGTGTACTCGGGCTTGTCACCAACGGGGGTGGAGGTGGCGTGCGCGTTGACGTGGACCACGTCCTCGGCCTGGATGCGGCCGTCGAACATGGCCGCCTTGAGCGCACGGGTGGCGCCCAGGCCCTGGGGGTCCGGAGCCGTGATGTGGTAAGCGTCCGCGGTCACGGACGTGCCGGCCAGTTCACCGTAGATACGCGCACCGCGGGCGAGGGCGTGCTCCTCAGCCTCCAGGACCAGCGCACCCGCGCCTTCGCCCATGACAAAGCCGTCGCGGCCCATGTCGTAGGGGCGGGAGGCGCCCTGGGGGTCGTCATTGCGGCGGGACAGCGCCTGCATGGAGGCGAATGCGGCCAGCGGCATGGGGTGGATGGCCGCCTCGGCGCCGCCGCACATGACCACGTCGGCCTTGCCGGAGCGGATCAGGTCCAGGCCCAGGTGGAGGGCCTCGGTGCCGGAGGCACAGGCCGAAACGGGGGTGTGGGCGCCGGCGCGGGCGCCCAGGTCAAGGCTGACGGCTGCAGCGACGCCGTTGGGCATCAGCATGGGCACGGTCATGGGAAGGACGCGGCGGGGGCCCTTTTCCTTCAGGGTGTCCCAGGCGTCCAGCAGGGTCCAGACGCCGCCAATGCCGGTGGCGAAGGCCACCGCGAGGCGGTCATGGTCAATTTCCGTGATGCCGGAATCGGCCCAGGCCTCGCGGGAGGCGATGACGCCGAACTGGGTTGAGGGATCCATCCGCTTGGCTTCAACACGGCTCAGGACGTCCAGGGCCGGAGTGGTGCAACGGGCGGCGAAATGGACGGGCAGCTCATATTTGGCGACCCACTCGTCCTCAAGGGTGCGGGCACCGGAGACGCCCTTCAGCGCGTTGTTCCACATGGTTGGTACGTCGCCGCCGATGGGCGTGGTGGCACCCAGACCGGTAATGACTACTTTGCGTGTCATTGGATCACTCTCTGTCGCTGGGCAGGCCGTATCCGGTAACTCCGGCGGGGTCCCGCTTGATGGGCAGCTGGCTGCCGGGAAATATATGGTGGACTGCCGGTCCGCCCGAAGGCGGGCCGGCAGTCCTGTCAGCCGTAAGTGGCTGAAGCCTTGACTAGGCCTGTGCGCCGGCGATGAAGCTGACGGCGTCGCCCACGGTCTTGAGGTTCTTGACCTCTTCGTCCGGGATTCGCACGCCGAACTTCTCTTCGGCGTTGACCACGATGGTCATCATGGAGATGGAGTCGATGTCCAGGTCCTCGGTGAAGGACTTGTCCAGCTCCACGGCCTCGGGGGCGAGGCCGGTTTCTTCGTTGACGATTTCAGCCAAGCCGGCCAGGATCTCTTCGTTGCTAGCCATTGACGGCTCCTTTTCTTGTTATTGCCGGCAGGGGATGCCGGAAACGGTTCAGCCCGCGGGTGCGGCCTGTGTGGGACGTTCCTAAGGAAGGACGATTACCTGGGCACCGAAGACCAGACCGGCGCCGAAGCCGATCTGGAGCGCGAGGCCGCCGCTGAGCTCAGGGTTTTCCTGGAGCAGGCGGTGGGTAGCCAGGGGGATGGAGGCCGCCGAAGTGTTACCGGCATCGGCGATGTCCCGGGCCACGGTGACGGATTCGGGAAGCTTGAGTTTCTTGACCATCTCGTCGATGATCCGCATGTTGGCCTGGTGGGGGATAAACGCGACCAGGTCTTCAGCCTTGACACCGGCGGCCTCCAGGGCCTGCTCCGCCATTTTGGCCATTTCCCAGACCGCCCAGCGGAAGACCGTCTGCCCGTCCTGGCGCAGCGTGGGGTACAGTTCCTGGGCTTCTTCCAGGAGGGCGAAGTCGCCGGACTCATCCGACTGGCGGGCCGCCATGCTCAGGTCGCGGACGTCAAGCATGGAACGCGTCATACCGATGGCGTCCCATTTGCTGCCGTCCGAACCCCAAACAGAGGGGCCGATGCCGGGGATGTCCGAGGGGCCGACGACAACTGCGCCCGCGCCATCACCGAGCAGGAAGGAGATGGTCCGTTCGCGGTTGTCGATGACGTCCGAGAGCTTTTCTGCCCCGACCACCAGGACGTAGGTGGCGATACCGGAGCGGACCAACGCATCGGCCTGGGCAATCCCGTAGCAGTAACCGGCACAGGCAGCCGAGATGTCGAAGGCGGGCGCCGGCGTCGCACCGATGCGGTCAGCCACCGCGGCAGCGGCGGAGGGTGTGGCGTAAGGGTGCGTCACGGTGGAAACGATGACGGCGCCTAGCTGCGAGGCTTCGATGCCGGCTTTCTGCAGGGCTTCCCGCGCGGCGCCTTCGGCCATGTCAATGACGCTGACGTCGGCGGCGGCGCGGTGGCGGGTGATGATTCCGGTCCGCTGGCGGATCCATTCGTCCGAGGAGTCAATCCACTGGCAGACGTCGTCGTTGGTAACGATGACATCCGGCCGGAAAGCGCCCAGTCCGAGGATGCGGCTGTACTGGTTGACCGGAAGCTGATTCAGCGTGGGAACGCTCATGCATTTCCCTCCAATTCTGCGAAGAGTGCCAGTGCGGCCGTGAGGTCGTCCGGAGTTTTGACTGCGACGGTTTTAACGCCGGGCATGCCGCGTTTGGCGAGCCCGGCCAGTGTTCCGGCCGGCGCCAGTTCAATCACGCCGGTGACGCCGCGCTGCACGAGGGTTTCCATGCACAGGTCCCAGCGGACCGGCCGGGAGACCTGGGCGATGAGGCTCTCGACGGCGGCGTCGCCGTCGGTCACTTCGCGGCCATCGAAGTTGGACAGCAACGGTACCAGCGGCTTCTGCGGCTTGAGGTCCGGTTTCAGGGCCTCGAGGGCGCTCACTGCGGGCGACATGTGGGAGGTGTGGAATGCCCCGGCCACCTTCAGGGGGATGACGCGTGCTTTGGCCGGCGGGTTGTCCGCAAGTGCCTTGAGCTGCTCGAAGGTTCCTGCCGCTACGGTCTGTCCGGCACCGTTGACGTTGGCGGGAGTTGCGCCCGCAGCCTCAATGGCGGCGAGGACCTCGGCCGGGTCCCCGCCCACCACGGCGCTCATGCCGGTGGGCGTTACAGCAGCGGCTGCGGCCATGCTGTTGGCACGCTCCCGGACGAACGTCATGGCCTCCTGCTCGGTGAGCACGCCGGCCAGGGCCGAGGCGGTGATCTCACCGACGGAGTGGCCGGCAAGAATCACCGGGAGCGAGCCGAGTTCGACGTCGAAGAGGGACGTGGCGGCTACCAGGCCGGCGGCAACAATCAGGGGCTGCGCAACGGCGGTGTCCTTGATGGTCTCCTCATCGGAGGTGGTCCCGTGAGCGGTCAGGTCGATGCCTGCGATCTCGCTAAGGGAGGCCAGCTGGCCTGCTACCGAAGGCAGTTCCAGCCAAGGGGCCAGAAAACCCGGGGTCTGTGAGCCCTGTCCAGGGCAGACTATTGCAAGCACGTATCCAGCTTTCCAAATTACTGTGTCATCCAGCGGTGTTTCTCTGCACCAAGCTCAAGGGGTCAGATTGTAGGAAGTCTACAACGACTCAGACCTGATTCCGCGCCGGATGACGTTCGGTGGGCGCTTTTGGCGGCGCTGAAAGCCGCCCGACCACAAGGGCCGCCTGCAGCACAAACGCCTCTCGGGGAAGGAGCGGATCCCAACCTGTCACGTCGCAGACGCGCTTGAGCCGGTATCTGACGGTGTTGGCGTGGACAAACAGTTCCCGTGCCGTCGCCTCAAGGGAATGACCCAATTCAAGGTACGTCCCCAATGTCTCCACCAGCCCGTTTGAGGCGGCGACCAGGGGACGGTAGATGTTCTTGACCAGTGAACGCCGCGCCGCTTCGTCACCGGAGATGACGCGTTCTGGCAGCAGGTCGTCGGCGGCCACGGGCCGCGGTGCGGACGGCCAGGCCCGCGCAGCGGTGAGGCCGGCGAAGGCAGACTGGGCGGACCCGCTGGCTTCCAGCAGGGAGCCGGCTTCCGGGCCGTAGACCACCGGGCCCGGGGCGAACATTTCGCTCAGCTTCTGGTACGCGGTCTCGCGGTCCTGGACACCGCCCAGGATCAGGATCAGCCGGTCGCCCTGGATACCCACCAGCGCGTCCTCCGCGTAGCGGCCCGCCAGGCGGCGCAGTTCGCTGACGTAGCTGGCGCTCGGTTCCGACGGCGAATTGCCCACCATGACAGTGAACCGTTCCTGGGCTTTCCAGCCCAGCGCGGCAATCCGTGACCGCAGCGCGTCGGTGTTTTCGCCGCGCAGAATGGCGTCCACGATGAGCGCTTCCAGCCTGGTATCCCAGGAGCCGCGGGATTCGGCGGCCCTCGCGTAGACGTCCGCAGCGGCGAACGCCACTTCCCGCGAGTACCGCAGTACCGCTTCGCGGAGTGAGGGCTGGTCCGCTTCGGGGGCGATGACCGGCACCTGGTCCTCCACCACTTCCACCACGATCCGGATGAGCTGGAGGGCTTTTTGCAGGCTGATGGACCTGGTCAGCTCCGTGGGGGCTGTTCCGAAGACGTCGGACAGGATCCAGGATGGCGAGCTCGGGCGCTCATACCAGGTGACAAACGCGGCAATGCCGTTCTGGGCCACCATGCCCAGGGCAGAGCGCTCGTCCGAGCTGAGCCGGGAATACCAGGGGAGTGACTTCTCCAGTTGGCGAAGCGTGGTGGTGGACAGCTGGCCTACACTCGCCCGGAGTTTTTTCAGGGTTTCAGACTTCTCCGGCGTGGTGCTGCGCGAACTTGGCTTGCGCTTCGCAGTCGGGGTGGTTGGCTCAGGCATCTTCTGAGCATACGGGGCCCGCCGCCCAACCTCCATTTGTGCAAAGGCTACAACCGGGGTGGAGCTGCGTCACAGCCTGGCGCCGCGCGGGCGAAGTGAGCAGACGACGACGGCGGCCCTCACCTTTCGGTGGGGCGAATTCAGGGGGTCGTTGCAACACCGTTGGTGTTAGTTGGTCAAGAGTAGGTCACGCAGGCGCTCGGCTGGGGTATCCCAGTCGAGCGTTTT
>NZ_JAVDRS010000015.1:0-45439 GCF_031454915.1 Pseudarthrobacter sulfonivorans
TACTTCCTGTTGGAACGCGATCTTTCCATTAAAGACGGCACGGTCGTTGCAACTCCCAAAATCTCGGGGTGTTGCAACGACCGCTAGAACTCAAGTCGCACCCGCCGTTGTCCTCTTCCGCATTCCGGCACGGACTAAGCGGCGACACTGACGTATTCTCTAGCTGCAATCCGACGCGTCGCGGGCGAGGAGTTCGCTGGTGCGCAATATGGCTGAGCGCCGGCGGTCTTGGTTTGGAGTGCCCGTTATTACGAGATGGACGTTAGGGTTCGACATCCATGCGTGGCACAGGGTGATGATCGTGAGCAGGAGATCCTCTGCAACGGCCTCGCTTATACGGGGGAGTGCGCCGCGGATCTCGGACACCTTGAGTGCTGAATGGATGGCTCGTTTCTCGGCACCGACCGGATAGCCGCGCTCGAGTCCCTCCCAGGATGTGAGGCGCGCCAAGTTGGGATGGCTTGTGACGAAGTCGAAGTATCGACCGGCAAAGTCCGCGACCGCCTGGGGCCCGGACCCTTTGATAGGAACGTCGTCCAGTGCTGACCCAAGTTCACGGGTGAGCGCTGCCTCAAAAAGCTTTGCCTTGTTGCCAAAGTAGAAATAGATGCGCTCTTTGTTGCAACCCGACCTTCTGGATATTTCATGTATGCGCGCGCCGGAGAATCCCCGCTCTGAAAACTCGGAGATGGCAGCGTCGAGAAGTCTCGCCTGTGTTGCGTCCGTGTCCCAAGCCATCTCACCATCCTAACTCCAACCGTTTGTTTGTACTTACGGTGAATCGCGGGCTAGTATCGTCCCCAACCGAACGTTTGGAGATTGAGTGGAACACGAGGGTAGGGCGCTTGCGGCTGATGAAACGGATATACATCACCGCCCGCCGGTCGGCATGGCATCAGTACATGTGCGGGCGGTGGTGACATGGTTGGCCATATTTCCTCTGGCCGCGACGGGCATGTGTGCGCTGGGAGCACTATTTCCTCAGTGGCACCCGGTGCTGCGCGCGCTCGTCTTAACCCTTGTTGTGGTCCCCGTTGCGGTGTATTTCGCGGTTCCCCGCCTGCTGCTGCTTCAGTCCCATCTCGGAAGGGCAACGCGCACCAGAGCGCTGCGCCGCGCGAAACGCAATTAGCCGGTTTCGCGGCCGCCGGGGTGCTTCGTCGTCCCGCCATCATAAAAAGGAGATTGCAGTGCAAGTAACTGCCGCTGTCGCGCGCACGAAGGGTGCGCCATTCACGATTGAACAGCTGGAACTGGACGGTCTGCGACACAATGAGGTCCGAGTCCGCATGGTTGCGACCGGGATATGCCACACGGACACCCTTGTTCGTGACGGGGTCTATCCCACTCCGCTGCCCGCCGTTCTTGGCCACGAGGGCGCAGGGGTTGTAGAGGCGGTCGGCGACTCCGTTCTTTCCGTTGCGCCGGGCGATCACGTGGTGTTGGCAGCTGCCTACTGCGGCCACTGCAATCGCTGCCGAAAAGGCCAGATGGCGTACTGCGAGAACCTCATGGCTGCTGACTTCGGAGGGCAACGCCTGGACGGTTCCACGGCCCTGAGTAAGGACGGCGAGCCCATTTCGTCGCACTTCTTCGGCCAGTCCTCTTTCGCGACGTACGCAAACGTGGTTGAGGAGTCGATCGTCCGCGTCGACAAGGACATACCTCTCGAGCACCTGGGCCCACTGGGTTGTGGGATCAACACGGGGGCAGGCACCGTCCTCAATGAACTCAAGCCGGAGATCGGATCTTCACTAGTCGTTTTCGGCACCGGCGCAGTCGGCTGCGCAGCAGTCATGGCGGCCCGTGTTGCAGATTGCGCCGTCATTGTTGCCGTCGACATTCATGATTCCCGATTGGAGCTGGCCCGCGAACTGGGCGCCACCCATGTCATTAATTCCAGGACGGAGAACGTAGCGGAGCGGCTGCGCAGCATAACAGCTGATGTCGGTGTTGACTACGTAGTGGACACCACAGGTATTCCAGCGTTGCTGCGCCAGGCAGCCGATGCGTTGGGCATCCGCGGAACGGTCGCCCTCGTTGGTGCCGCGAAGCCGGGTACAGAGGTCAGCTTCGAAATCGGCGCCTCCCTGGTGAAGGGCTGGACCTTTAAAACCGTGGTTCAGGGCAGCTCCGTGCCGCAGGTCTTCATCCCCCGGCTTATCCAGCTGTGGAAGGAAGGTCGTTTCCCCTTCGAGAAGCTCGTCAAGGACTATAGCCTTGAGGCCATCAATCAAGGATTTGAAGACTCCAAGAGCGGCAAGGCGATCAAGCCGGTCATCATCTTCTAGGTTGAGAAGCCCCCTTTCGCGCGGCGCGCAATTTGCCTGCCGAAAGGGGGCGATCACTTCTGCTCCGCCCTTTCGTTGTACGGCTAAAGCTCAAGCAGGCCGCTGATCCAGCCGCTCAGGGCAGCAACGTCGTCTTGGCCAATGCTGTGACCATTAACCGAGCGAATCGCCGTTGTTTGGGCGCCGGATTCGTTGGTTAGATAATCCCACGTGGCCTTCAACAGCTCTGGTGGTATTACTGAATCCGCGGCACCGTGAGCCACGAACATCGGAATGCCGTCGAGCCGGTCCGGCGTTGTAGGGACTCCAGCGTCGAACGGCAGCGTTCCGTAAAGAATTGCCGTGCCTGCAAAGCGTTGCGGATCGCTCAAGATGAGACCTCCGGCGAACGCGGCACCTCCGCTAAACCCTACGAGAAGCACCTTCCGACCGGCCGGCGCGACACCTTCCAGCCAGCCGTTGAACCAAGCCATGGTCTCCGTCAAGGAGGCGGCTATTGGGCGCCCTATTCCACGGTTCGCGAACCAGGCGAATCCGTGCCCCTCTCCAAGAGGGGCACGTACAGCAGCGTAAACCGGACCGGTCGGGAGATGATCCGCCAGGGCGATTATGTCGGTTTCGCGTGACCCGCGGCCATGCATTAGAACCACAAGAGGTTTGTTTGGCTCGTCGGGGGAGTCCCACACGGTGATCGGGTTGGGCAGTTGGCTCATGAAGCTGCCGCGGTAACTTCGTCTGTTGACTGAAGTTCGGCGATGTTGGTCAAGGCGTACGTCAATGCGGCCTTGTGCCAGTCTGCGTTGATGCTTGAGGTTGCGTCCGTCACCAAGATTGTGCGGTAGCCGTGGTCCGCTGCGTCGCGGACCGTATGTTCCACGGCCATGTTGGTCCACACCCCTGCAACTACGACGGTGGAAACGCCCGTATTGCGTAACAGCATGTCCAGTCCGGTGCCGTTAAAGCTGCTCATCCGATTGCGGATCAGTACGGGCTCGTTGTCCAGTGCCTCCAGCCCTTCCAGTGCATCCGCACCCCAGGATCCGAGCTTCAGGGATTCCGGACCGATCATCGTGAAGATGGGCGCGTTTGATCCGCCGAAGTTCCCGCCCGGGTAAGACACGATGCGGTTGTGGATGATTGGCATGGACTGCTTGCGGGCCCATAGAAGCAATTGCTGTACGTGGGGGATCAGTCCTTGCTCGACTGCGTGGTCGGCGGCGCCGAAGGAGGCGAAGGCCCCTTCCGGGTGGACGTTATCGTTCTGGAGGTCCACAAGGAGCAGGGCGGTCTTGCTGAGATCGAGGCGTGCGCTATCCATTAACATCTCCTGGTTTTCTGATTCTCGCGAATCAAGGCGAATCGCTACTTTAAGCTACAACTAGCGATTCGAGGTATTTTATTCCCGCGTCCCCGCCTCCCCCTGTTCACGCAAGAGGGCACTAGGCTGGGCGGCTTCGTCTGACAGTTGATTGCCCAAAATGTGCCGAATCCAGTCGATTTCGGCCTTTCTGGTGGCTTGGCCGATTGTAAGCATTCCTTGCCGGTAGACATCCTGTATTTCGGCCCTACGAAGGGGCCGGCCCTCTTCGTAGAAAAAGCTTGCAGGTGCTTCGAGGAACTGGAGCCGTCGGCGGAGCACCTCGTGCTGTTCTTCCACGGAGGGTAGCTCGGACAGGAAGGCAAGGAGCACCATGAACCGCCCCAGGTCAGATACGTCGCCCGCCGATGCGGTCCGCAGCCGGTGATGCAGGTCCTCCCGCCCCCCGGGAGTGAGTTCGAGCGTGTGGCGTTGCGCGGCGCGGCCCTTCTCGACCCGGCGCGCGACTATCCCTGCTTTGATGAGTCTCTGGATCGCGGGGTACAGGCTGCCGTCACTGACTTCACGGGCGAAGCCGTACAGTTCGTTCATTTTGCGGCGCAGTTCGTAGCCGTGGAGGGGGCCCTCTGCGAGGAAGCCCAAAATCATCAGTTCCAGCACGAACGCCATGCTACATGAATGAATGTGTCGAATCGAGGCATTCACTGTTGATTGCCTCGATTCGAGGTATAGACTGACTGTCTTCCATCCGTCGTCTAAGGAACTCCCATGCCCAACAGGCTTGTCCGCCCTGCCGCCAATGCGGGTATTTCCCGCGGCCGCCTAGCAATAGCTGTCATTTCCACCGTCGTGGAGTGGTACGACTTCACCCTGTTTCTCTACCTGAGTTCTATGCTGTCTCGAGTCTTTTTTGGGGACAGCCCGACGGGCGTCCTGATGACGCTCGCGACATTTGCCGTCTCCTATCTGCTGCGGCCCATTGGTGGCCTGGTGTTCGGATACGTGGGCGACCGGTGGGGAAGGCGCCCGGTTCTTCTGGCTTCTATGGCTTTGATGTTCGTGGCCACGGCAGGGATGGCGGCTCTACCGACGTTTTCCCAAGTGGGCGAATCTGCGGCATTCTGGCTTCTGGCAGTTCGTTGCCTTATGGCGTTCTCCGTTGGCGGCGAATATACCGGGGTAATGACCTATCTCCTGGAGAGCAGCCGAGCCAGGAATCGCGGCTTGGTTACCTCATTGGCTGCCGCGGCCAGCGAAGTCGGCGCCCTACTAGCCGCGGGCATCTCGGCTCTGACGGTCATGGCCCTTTCGGCGTCGCAGTTGGAGGAGTGGGGGTGGCGGATTCCTTTCATTATCGGAGGGGTCCTGGCTGCGGTGATCTTGGCTCTTAGGTCCGCACTGCCGGAAACACCCCTGTTCCTTCAAAGCCAGCTCAATCCACAGCGCGAGTCCTTGGTGCGTGTATTGAGGCGGCAGTGGCGTGCTGTTATTCGGACCTTTATCATTTCGGGGCTATGCTCGGCTGCCTACTACGTGGGCATCATCTATCTGCCCACGTACCTGATCTCGGTACAGAAGTGGAGCGAGTCCTCGGCCCTGGGGCTGGCAGTTCTCGCCGCCGTCGTCGTTGTCTTTGCTTCGCCCTTGGCAGGTTGGCTGTCCGACCGGCACGGGCGGCGCCGAACGTTGTTGGTCCTCGCCGCGGCGGCCGTCGTGCTGCCCGTCCCGATGTTCGCTGCCGCCGGTCAATCCAACATAGGCATAGCGATCGCGGCGGTCGTTGTCCTCGCGTGCCTTGCGGGCAGCCTCAGTGCTGTGGGAGCGTCGGCGATTCCGGAGCAGTTCGATGTCAGGGGCCGCCTCACGGCGTTGGCGATCGGCGGGACCGTTGCCACCACGATCTTCGGCGGGATCGCACCCTACGCCGTCCAGACTCTTATCGAGTCGACCAATTGGCCGCTGGTTCCAGGGATCCTGATTGCGGCTGTGGCCCTCGTGGCTATCCCGGCTATCCGGCGTGGGCCGGAGACGGTTGCGGGCAGCGACGAGTCATCGTCGATGGACGCAGTACAAGCTGATACGAAACACAGCACCGACACACAAGGAGTGAAAGATCTTGCCTGAAATGATGCGCGCGGTTGTCCTGGACGGGCCCGGGGCACCGGACGCCCTCAAAATGCGGGACGTACCCCGGCCTGTTCCCAAGCCCGGGTGGGTGCTCGTCAAGGTTCACGCCTTCGGCCTGAACCGTTCCGAGCTGCACTTCCGCCAAGGCCTAGGTTCCTTCGGCTCCTTCCCTCGCATTCCCGGCATTGAGGCGACCGGCGTGGTTGTGGACGCCCCCGGGGGAGAGTTCCCGGCAGGGACCCAGGTTGCAGCCTTGATGGGCGGCATGGGGCGGGAGTTCGACGGCGGGTACGCCGAGTACGTCACGGTGCCGGCGCTCAACGTCATCCCGTTCATGAGCACCCTCGGTTGGGCCACCCTGGGCGCGGTTCCGGAAATGCTGCAAACCGCCCACGGCTCGCTAACGGTCGGCGTCAACCCCGCCCCGGGCAGCAGCCTGCTGATCCGGGGCGGCACCTCATCCATCGGCCTGGCGCTTATTGTCCTGGCGAAACGCCGTGGCCTAACAGTCCTCGCCACCACCAGGAACCCCAACAAAGCGCAGGCCCTCCTCGACACCGGAGCAGACCACGCCATCATCGACAACGGAAACGTTGCCGAAGACGTCCGGATGATCTTTCCCGAAGGTGTCGGCGGCGCCGTTGAACTCGTGGGAACGCCGACGTTGCAGGATACGCTCCGGGCCACGGCGGTCCACGGGACAGTGTGCTTTACCGGCATGCTGTCTGACGAGTGGACAGTGCCGGACTTCTACCCCATCGACTACATCCCTAACGGCGTCCGGCTCACCGCATACTCGGGCGGGGCAGAAGATCTCCCCCAGGCCGTATTCCAAGAGTTCCTCGATGCGGTGGAAGCGGGCGACGTGCGTGCTCCGATCGGGAAGGTCTATCCCCTCGAGGACATTGTGCAGGCACACCAAGACATGGAAGACGGATCCGTCACAGGCAAGCTCGTGGTCACAGTCAATGGGCACCCGGGGGTTGCCTGACGTGTGTATCGTCGCAGAACGACGCAGGGGGTGTCAGCCGACGCCCAAAAGGAAGTGACTAATCAACGGACAGCCCAGCGGCGGAGCGGGACGGTGCATGGCGCAGAGCCAGACAGGCTCCTTTTCGGCCTCACCCGCGAGCACAGCCGGATACAGCCGGGATGCGCAGATGGGCCAGTCATTGCCCTCGCCGATGGCCGGTGCTGCCATAAGTGCTTCCTTCGACGTCGAGGGCAAGATTACTGAACCGGGCTTCCGCTACGGTCACGTGCCGGTGGCCGTCCCCGCGGCGGTTGCTCACCGATCCTTAATGCCCGCTACTGCTTGAAGGCGGCGTCGAAGGACGTGTTCGACGCCGGGAAGTCGAACTTCTTGAGCGCGGCGAGGGCTTCGGGGGCGCCGTGGAGGCGGTCCATTCCCGCGTCTTCCCACTCGACGGAGATGGGTCCTGTGTAGCCGATCGCGGCGAGGGCCCGGAAGGACGATTCCCAGGGGACGTCGCCGCGGCCTGCGGAGACGAAGTCCCAGCCGCGGCGCGGGTCACCCCAGGCCAGGTGCGAGCCCATCACGGTGTTCCGGCCCGTGGGGCGGAGCTTGGTGTCCTTGCAGTCC
Organism: Pseudarthrobacter sulfonivorans; assembly: GCF_031454915.1. GTDB lineage: Bacteria > Actinomycetota > Actinomycetes > Actinomycetales > Micrococcaceae > Arthrobacter > Arthrobacter sulfonivorans_C. The sequence goes on from NZ_JAVDRS010000015.1 coordinate 7,340, forward strand.
ACGTGGTAGATCCGGTCCTTGAAGTCCCAGATAAAGGAGACCGGGTCGATGCCCTGCCACATGAAGTGGGAGGGGTCCCAGTTCAGGCCGAACGCTTCGCGGTGGCCGATCGCTTCGAGGGTGCGGACGGTGGTCCAGTAGTCGTAGGCGATCTCGGACGGGTGGACTTCATGGGCGAAGCGGACGCCGCATTCGTCGAAGACATCGAGGATGGGGTTCCAGCGGTCGGCGAAGTCCTGGTAGCCGGCCTCGATCACGGCGGCCGGGACGGGCGGGAACATGGCGACGTACTGCCAAATGGAGGAGCCGGTGAACCCGACGACGGTGTCCACACCGAGCGCCTTGGCGAGCCGGGCGGTGTGCTTCATTTCCTCGGCGGCGCGTTGGCGGACGCCCTCGGGGTCGCCGTCGCCCCAGACCTTCGCACCGACGATGGCTTCGTGGCGGAAGTCGATGGGGTCATCGCACACGGCCTGGCCCTTGAGGTGGTTGGAGATGGCCCACACCTTCAGGTTGTACTTCTCCAGGACGGCGAGTTTGGCTTCGACGTAGCCGGGTTCGTCCCAGCGCCAGGCGTCCAGATGGTCGCCTGAGACGGCTATTTCGAGGCCGTCGTAGCCCCAGCCGGAGGCGAGGCGGGCGACTTCCTCGAAGGGGAGGTCGGCCCACTGGCCGGTGAACAGGGTGTAAGGGCGGGGCATGTCAGGCTCCTTCAGAGATTGCGGTCAGTGCTGTCGGTTGGACGACACGGGCGCCTGCCATATGGATGATGGAGCTTTTCGCGGCAGCGGACTCCTCGACGGCGGTCAGGATCCGCTGCACTTCGAGCCCGTCCTCGAACGAGGGCGAAGGTGGGGTGCTGGTGCTGATGGCGGTAAGGAAGTCGCGGATCTCGTGCGTGAAGGTGTGCTCCCAGCCGATGATGTGCCCCTGCGGCCACCATGCCGCAAGGTATGGGTGCTCTGGCTCGTTGACCAGGATGCGGCGGAATCCCTGCTCCCGGACCGGGGCCGTGGCGTCCAGGAACCGGAGTTCGTTGAGGTTCTCCAGATCGAACAGGATGGCGCCCTTGTCCCCGTAGACCTCCAGCTTCAGCGAGTTTTTCTGGCCGGTGGCAACCCGGGAGACCTCCACCGAGGCGATTGCTCCGGAGGCGAGGGAGAGTGTGGCCCAGGCGGCGTCGTCGACCGTTACCTCCTCCATCCCGCTTGCGGGACCACTTGCCCCGGGGCGCCGGCCCACGAAGGTGTGCAGGCGGCCCGATACCTCGGTGACCTGGTCCGCGAGCAGGAACAGCACCTGGTCGATCGTGTGGGAGGCGATGTCTCCTAGCGCCCCGGAGCCAGCTGTTTCCTTGTTCAACCGCCAGCTCATGGGTGCCGTTTCATCCACCAGCCAGTCCTGGAGGTAGGCGGCGCGCACCTGCCGGACTGTGCCCACCCGGCCTTCCGCGATGAGTTCCCGGGCCAGCGCCAAGGCAGGCACGCGCCGGTAGTTGAAGCCGATCATGGACTGCACGCCGTTGGCCCGGGCTGCCTGCGCGGCCGCTGCCATGGCCTCGGCCTCGGCAAGGGTGTTCGCAAGCGGCTTCTCCACGAGGACGTGCTTGCCGGCCTGGAGCGCCGCGATGGCGATTTCGGCGTGCATCCAGCCCGGGGCGCAAATGTCCACGATGTCGATGTCGTCGCGTTCGATGACGGCGCGCCAGTCCGTGCTGGACTCAGCCCAGCCGTACTTCGCGGCGGCCTCGGCCACTCCGGCAGCGTCGCGGCCCACAAGGACTTTCTGCTCGAAGGCCGGGACGTCGAAGTAGGCCGTCACGTTTCGCCAGGCGTTCGAGTGGGCCTTGCCCATGAACGCGTAACCGATCATCGCCACGCCGAGGGGACGCCGGGTGTTCGCTGGGGAGTTAGGTGCGGTCATTGTGCGCCTTTCCTAGAGTGTGGTTTCGAGTTTCGGTGCCAAGTTCTCGGGCAGGACTGGGACGCACCGGCCTATCGGCTTGGCATCAGGTTTCCAATAGCTGGACGCGACGCTTGAGAACGAGCACGGTCACGATAGAGAGAGCCGCTGCCCCGCCCATGATGAGGACCATGGCGGTGGCAGGGTGGCCGAGTCCGCTGATTGGTGTGACGAGCGCGCCGGACAGGAAGGTCGTGACACCCAGCAGCGCGGAGGCCGTGCCGGAGTGACCGCCGGACTGGCCCATGCAGATCGCCATCGTATTTGGCAGATTCAGGCCGAGAGGGGCTATTGCAAGGAAGAGGGCCGCGGCAAGGCCGACGACCTTGAACTCGCCGAGGTCCACCTCAAGAAGGACGAACATCATGAGCAGGACGGTGCCTGCAAACTGCAGTGCCACGCCGATCCTGAGCATCCGGGCCGGACCGTGGCGCGGGGCAAGACTGACATTGAGGCGGCCTAGGAGTGCGATTCCGAGCCCGTTGACGGCGAATGCTGCCGCGAATTGTGCAGGCGTCGCCCCGTAGATTCCTTGGAAGACAAACGACGAACTGGCGATGTAGGTGAACAGGATCGCCGCTGTGAGGCCGCTGAGGACCACATAACCTGCGAAGGCCCGGTCAGCCAGGACTTGCCCGAAAGCGCCCAAGGTTGCAGAGAGCCCACCGTTGGTACGGGATTCGCGATGGTGGGTTTCGGGAACCATGGTTGCCACAAGCACAGTGAGGATGGCGCCCAGCACGGCGAGTCCAAGGAAAACCCCACGCCACGATAAGAAGACCAGTCCGGCGGCCCCCAGCAGGGGCGCAACGACCGGTGCGAGGCCGGAGACGATGGCCAGCTGTGAGTAAAGAGTAGTGGCCGTGCGTCCGGAGCTGATATCCCGCACCACTGCCCGCGCCATAACAAGGCCCGCCGCGCCAGCGAGGCCCTGCACGAAGCGCATGCCTATAAAGATCTCAATGGAAGGCGCAAAGGCACAGCCAATGGAGGCAAACAGGAAGCCCACTGAGCCGAGCAGAAGTGGCGTCCTGCGCCCGATCCGATCCCCCAAAGGTCCGACCAGGAGTTGCCCAAACGCCAGCCCGACCAAGCACGCGGTCAGCGACAGCTGCACAGCCTCGGGGCCGGCCTGCAGGTCAGAGGCGATCGCCGGGAACGCGGGAAGGTAGGTGTCAAGGCTGAACGGCCCCACAGCCGTGAGAACCCCGAGGCTCAGCATAAGGGAGGCAGGAATAGGCCCCGGCGCGGCCCTCACGCTGGCGTGGCGGATAAGGCTTCAAGAGCCACGGTGCGGCCGCTTTCGGCGGACTTGTACGCGGCCTCGATAATCTGTGTGACCCGCAGGGCCGTGGTGAGGTGGCCGGGGTCGACGGCTCCGGTCATGACGGCGTTCACCCACTGGTCGAAAGGATCAGCCAGCGCCGGACTGGGCTCTTGCTCGACCCATTCCCCGGCCGCGCCCTGACGCAGAAGCACCCTGCCATCGGATGGTCCGATGGCGATTGTGCCCGCCGTGCCTGTCACCTCAAGAGAGTAGGCGAAGAAGCTCGCCACCATGCTAACCTCAGCGACGCTGAAGGCACCGCCGGGGAAGTCCATTACCGCTACTGCGTTGTCCTCGATCTCACGGTCCGTCACGTAGCTCATCCGTGCAGTGACCGCATCCGGCGCACATCCGTGGATAAGCATCGCAAGGTAGATCGGGTGGGCTCCCAGATCAATCAGAGCCCCGCCACCGGTCTGCTTTTTATCGAAGAAGTGCTCGGGGATCCATGGCACCCCGACTGCTCCGTGGTGCTCGTAGCGGATGCGGCTGGCTGTGATTTTCCCGACGGCACCTTCATCAAGCAGCCGTTTCACAGTACGAATAGGAGCTTCAATCAGCCGTTGGAGCGACACCGCAAGAACGACACCGTTGTTGGCCGCCAGGTTGATGAGGGATACGGCGTCGTCGGTCCTGATTGTGAGGACTTTTTCCGTGAAGACGTGTTTGCCCGCACGGGCCGCGGCGGCGATTACATCCGGATGGTCCGAGGTCGCCGTGTCGATGATTACTCCGTCTATATCGGTACGGGCGAGGATTACGTCCAGATCATGTTCAAAATCCAGTGCATGTTCGGCCGCGAAGGCCCGGCCCGCCGCCCGTCTCTCATCCCAGACGAGGACCACTTCCGTGTGGCGATTGCGGCGTGCCGCCTCGACATGGTGAGCAGCATGCAGGTGCCAGGTGCCAAGCTGCGCCAGTCTGAGCATCACGAGGCGGATTCCTGGACCAGGGCGGGCAGAGTGATTTTCTCGGTGAGCGAGGGGGTGGCTTGGACGAGCTGTCGGGTGTATTCGTGCTCCGGTGCGGTGAACAGCTTTTCCGAAGGGCCTTGTTCGACGACGATGCCGTTTTTCATCACGATCGCGGAGTCGGTCATGTGACGGATCACCGACAGGTCGTGCGAGATGATAACCAAAGACAGGCCATGCGTAGCCCGGAGGCGCATCAAGAGGTTCAGGATCTGGGCCTGCGCGGAGATGTCGAGCGATGATGTGGGCTCGTCCGCCACGATCAAGCGGGGTTCACTGGCCAGTGCACGCGCGATTCCTACTCGCTGGCATTGGCCGCCGCTGAGCCTGGCCGGGTGCCGGTCCATCACGCCCACCGGAAGGCCAACCTCATCAAGCAACCGGCCGGCGCGGGTGAGAGCCTCCCTGGGGGAGATGTCATTCCAGCGCCGGAGGACCTCTGCGACGGCGTGCCGGGGTGTGCGCCATGGCGTAAGTGATCCATACGGGTCCTGAAAAATCATTTGGACGTTGCGGCGGAGGGGGTTCTTGCCCTTGATCTGCTTCCAGGTCTTCCCGTGGACAAGGACCTCCCCGGTGGTCGGGGCGAGGGCGCCGACTATGACGCGGCCAAGGGTTGTCTTACCGCTTCCGCTCTCTCCAACAATCCCGATTGAGGCGCCCGAGTGGATGTCCAAACTAACGGGAGCCACAGCGGGTGCGGTGGCGTGCCGGTATGTGACGCTCACGTCGTTCAGCTGCATGATCCGCTCGGCCGTGAACTCAACCTGGGCCGGCTGTTCGGGCAACCGAAGTTCACCGGTTTCCCGCTCCAGGATGGCCAGCGGGGAACCAGGCGCGGAGGTTTCCGGGCGGGCCGCGAGCAGCGCCTGGGTATAGGCGTGCTTGGGAACGGTGAGTACCTTGCGGGTGGGGCCGGACTCAATCAGTCGGCCGCCGCGCATGACGGCGACATTTTCTGAGACGAGCTTCACGACAGCAAGGTCGTGGGCGATCATCAGCAGCGTCAGTCCGGTCTGTTCCCGCAAGCTGCTGAGGAGTTTCAGGATGCCAGCCTGCACGGTCACGTCCAGTGCGGTGGTTGGTTCGTCGGCAACAATGAACTCCGGGCGTCCGGCCAGGGCCAGTGCGATCATAATGCGCTGGCGCATACCGCCGGATAGTTCGTGGGGAAATGAGCGCAGGATCTGCTCGGGCCGGGGCATTTGGACGTGGTCCAGCAGTTCCAGGGACCGCGCCGGGATATCGGCCGCCGGATCAAGATGCCTAATGGTTTCGGCGATCTGCTTCCCGATCCGCATGACCGGGTCAAGGCTTGAAAGTGAAGCCTGGGGGACCAGTGCGATGCGTCGTCCTCGAACCTGGGACCACACGGCAGGGTCGTCCTGAACGAGCTCCTGTCCACCATAGGTGACCTTGCCCGCAGTGACGACACCGCCGATGCGGCTGATCAGACCGGTGACGACCCGGGCTGTCACGGTCTTCCCGGATCCGGATTCCCCGACCAAGGCAAGGGAATCGCCCTTTGCGATGGAAAACCCTACGTCGTGCAGGACATCGCGGCCGCCGAGGTGTACCGAGAGGCCCTCAACCGAAAGCAGTGGTTGGTGGGCTGGGGGCATGGCGGTCATTTCTTGCTCCTTGCGTCAAGCAGTGAATCGGCTACGAAGCTCAGGGCGAGGCCGGTGACGGCGACCACGGCGCCGGGGAGGAGAGTGATCCACCAGGCGTTGCGGAGGAAACCTCGTCCTTCGTACATGATGCTTCCCCATTCGGCGGCTGGTGGTTGTACGCCGGCGCCCAGGAACGGGAGGGAGGACAGGATGACAACGACGAGGACAATGTCACTGACCGCGAGGGCCAGGGTGATGCGGCCTACTCCGGGGGCGATGTGCCGGAGCACGATTCTTCCGTTGGACAGGCCTGAGACGCGTGTGGCGAGGATGAAGTCCGAGTCGCGCATGGCCAGTGACTGGCCGCGTGCCATCCGCGCATATCCGGCCCACATGACGCACATCAGCGCGGCCATGGATGCGATAAGCCCGGGCGGTGCCGGTCCCCAGGAGCTATCGGTTCCGATCACAACAACCAAAGCAAGGATCAGGATAACGAGCGGGAAGGCTATGACGGCGTCCACGACGCGCATGATGAGCGCGTCAAGCCAGCGCTGCTTGGATGATCCGGCCAAGGTGCCGAGCGTTGTGCCGACCAGTAGCGAGAAGCCGGTGACGATTGCCGCGGCGACGAGGTTGACCCTGCCGCCTTCCCACGTCCGGACGAAGAGGTCGCGGCCGACGGCATCGGTTCCGAAGGGGTGGGCCAGGCTCGGTGGCTGGAATGCCTGGGCCACGAACTCGTCGGAGGCATATGGGGACAGTATTGGCACGAAGATGCAGAGGAGCACCACCAGTGCGAAAACTACGATACCCACGGTGCGGCTGGCTGATACTCCGACAACGTTGCGGAGCCAGCCCAGAGCGATCGGTTTTCGGCCCTTCCGGGAGAACGGTTGAGGGTCTTTAACGGAGAGCGTTGGGCTGTGGTTCATAGTGTCCTCGCACGGGGGTCAACGAAGGTGTAGGCGATTTCGACGAGATAGCTGCTCAGCACAACGGTGACGCCGGTGAGAAGAGCAATTCCCTGCACTACCGGATAGTCCCGACGGCCTACCGCCCGGGTCATTTCTGAGCCGATTCCGGGTATCCCGAAGACAGCTTCGACGATGATGGCGCCGGTGAGCAGGGTCCCGAAGCTGATGCCCACGAGTGTCAAGACGGGGAGAATGCTGTTGGGCAGGATGTGCCGGAAGTTGAGCACTCCTTGGGGCAGGCCACGGGCGAGTGCCGCTTCCAGATACTGCTGGCCTTTTGCATCAAGTGCTCCCTGCCGGACCGTGCGTGCGGTCGTTGTCGCCAAGTGGCTCGACAGCGCTATGCCGGGCAGCAGCAGGTAGGCAAAGTTCTCCGGCCACCTGTTGGGCCAGCCGCCGGCGGGCAGCCAGCCGAGCGTGAGGGAGAAGACGTAGATCAGGAGCAACGCGGCGAGGAAGGTCGGGACCGAGAACGAGAGCATGCCCCATGTACGAACGGCGAGGTCAACTCCCCTCCGGTTACTGATCGCGGCCAGGAGTCCCAGGGCGACTCCTATAACAACGCCGATGACGATACCGGTGAGAACGATTGACATCGTGGTGGGCAGTGCCTCGAAGATGATGTCCGCGACGCTGCGGCCCCGTTGCGCCGTGGACTCCCCGAGGTCCCCCCGGAACAGGCCGGCAATGTAACTGCCGAACTGCTCCGGGATGGACTTATCGAGGTTGAGCTCGGACCGCAGGACCTGGGCCTTCTCTTCCGTGTACTCGACGCCGAGGATCACCTTTACCGGGTCGCCGGGGATGATCCTCACGAGCAGGAATACCAGGACGACAATCGATGTGAGGGTTAGGAGTGCTTGGCCCGTCATCCTCGCGACGCGAACCCAGCCTGCTCGGAGTTTCATTCTTTCAGGCTTCCCATCTTTGCTTCGGCGCCCACGAGGGAGAAGACGCCTGCAGGAAGGGTCGTGGCCGACCCGCGCACCCAGGGTGCGAGTGTTGCGAACGGCTGGTCCTGACTGAACTGTGCCTCAATCTTCTTGACTGCTTCAAGGCGCGGTTCACCGTCGGTCTCAAAGACGGTTGCAACCAGCTTGTTCATCTCCTCGGAGTTGTACCCGGTGAACTCGGCTTTGAGGAAGCCTGTTCCCAGCAGGGCATTTGCGAGCAGCTGGTCCGGTACGTTTCCGCTCGAAGCCATGGCTCCGGGAACCAGGTCGTAGTCGCCGGCGAACAACCGGTCAATCATCGTGGCGGCGTCGAGTTTCTCGAGCTTGACATCGATGCCGACTTTACCCAGCTGGCTCTGCACCATGAGAGCGAGCTGGCCAGAGAACGGAAAGTCCTGGTCCGAGTACATCATCCGTACCGAGCAGCCGTTGGCGCAGCTTGTCTTGGCCAGGTATTCCTTGGCCGCTGTCAGGTCCTGGTCCACGGGCTTGCTGCCGTCATGACCGGGCATCGAGCTCGGCCAGAAACCCGCCTGTGGCTGGTTCTCCTCGCCCCAGATCGCCGTGACGATCGCCTTGCGGTCCAACGCGGCGTTGACGGCCTTGCGCATGTTGATGTCAGCAAACGGGCCGGACCGGTTCCACATACGAACGTCAAAGAAGCCGTAGACGTCGCTCTTGACCAGATTCACATTGGGTGCGCCCTTCAACTGGGTGACAAAGTTCGGTGCCAGATCCGCAGCAAAATCGATCTGTCCGCTCTGCAGCTGGCTGATGGCACTGTTGGCGTCTTCCACGACCGAGAGGGTGAGGTTGTCCACGACCGGCTTCGCCGCCCAGTAGTTCTCATTGGCGCTGAGTTCGAGCTTGTTGCCGGCCCAGGAAGAGGCGACCGTGTACTGGCCAGAGGTCACCGTCGGGGAGGCATAATAGCCATCAGCATTTTTGAGCAGCCCGGCAGGAACGATTCCCAAAGCGCCGGCGGCCAGCTCAGACACGAATGATGGGTACGGCTTCGCAAACGTGAAAACGACGGTAAGGGGGTCCGTCGCCACGACGCTGTCGATGCGGTCGGTCAGCCTGCTGATCGTGCTGCCCTCGATTCCCTTGTGACGGGTGAAGGTCGCCGCCACATCGCTCGCCGTCAGGGCACTGCCGTCGGAGAACTTGGCGTCCTTCCTCAGGTGCGCTGTCAGTGTGGTGAAATCGGCGTTGAACTCATGCTTCTCGGCCAGGCCGGGAGTCACTGTCCCGTCGGATTCGAGGGACATCAACGAGCCGTTGATCATCGACCAAGTGACCCGGTCCGTGGCCGAGACCGATTTAGTCGGATCGAAGCTCAGGTTGGGTGCAGGCAGTGAGACCACGGCCTTGTCAATCGGTCCGACGGCGGTAGCTGTGGGAGCAGGTGCCGTCGCCGGTGAACACGCGGAGAGCACAAATGCGGCGGCGATTGCGGCCCCCGCGAAGCGCATCGGCCTCATTCTGGATGATTTCATCAAAATTCTTCTCCTCTTGGTATGCTGCCAGCCACATCGCTGTGGCAAGGCTGCTCGCTCTGCTCTGAGTGGTACGAGTTGTGGGTGGCAGGCTCATCGGTATCCTCTGCCGAGGATGACTAGGGCTAGTGGGCGGATGCCTTGTTGTCGGAATTCCGGTAACTGACGATCTCGATCACGTTGCCCAGGAAGTCCTGAATGAAGGACCAATCCATGTCGTGACGGTCAAAGTACGACGGTTGGAACATCACGGTTACTCCGCGTGCTTCCAAGGCGGCGACGGTTGCGGCGCAGTCACTGACCCTGATGGCCAGGTGGTGGTATCCGGCCCTGCCCTGTTTCAGGTCTTCCAGTCCGGGCATGGTCACCAGTTCGAGCATAAAATCGCCGAGTTTCAAGTGCGCCCACTCCATCCCGGCATCCGGGTTGGACCAGCGGTCCTGAAGCGTGAAACCAAGGTTGTCGACATACCAATCAACGCCCTCGTCCAAGTGGGGGACCATCATGCCGACGTGTTCGACCCGCGGAGACGGGCCCATCGGGACCCGGTGGCCTGTGGTGCTGTCAGGGGTTGCATCTGCGCCGATCGACGGCACCTCGTCATTGAGCATGCTGCTGACTCTACGGCACTTGTGACGAATGTCAATCAAAAGTCGGAATATAAAAATCAGTTCTCCAGGTCTTTCGGGTACGCCTCCAACGTAAGTTGATTTATTGGCTTACAAGTTTCGCGATGCTGTGATTAGATGTGGGGATGGTTCTTATCGCTCGTAATTCCGCGCTGGGGCCGTCCGGTGTCAGTGAGCTTTTCCAACACCTCCGGGACGGCAGCCCTCGCACAAGGGCGGAGCTCGCGTCGTTAACCGGCCTGGCCCGGTCGACCGTGGCTGCCCGAATCGATGGTCTGATGACTTTGGGGCTGGTCGCTCCGGTACGGGACGGTATGTCAACCGGTGGGCGTCCACCTTCGCAGTTTGCGCTCAACCCGACCGGGCGTGTTGTCATTGCCGCCGATCTCGGAGCATCCCACTCCACTATCGCAATCACCGACCTCGCCGGCTCAATCCTCCGGGAAAGCCGCGAACAGCTGGACATAGCGCTGGGGCCCGAGCACGTCTTGTCCCACATGCGGGACTCCGCCGCACGGCTGCTGGAACTGGCGGGTCGAGATCTTGCAGACGTCATCGCAGTCGGTATCGGGCTGCCTGGGCCTGTGGAGTTCACGACAGGCCGCCCCAGCAATCCGCCGATCATGCCCGGGTGGAACGGTTTTGACGTGCCGGAGTGGGTACACCACCATTTGCACGTCCCGGTACACGTAGAAAACGATGTGAATATCATGGCGATCGGTGAACGGGCCCTGTTCTTCCCGGAGGTCGACGACGTCATCTTCGTGAAGGTAGCCACCGGAATCGGTGCCGGCATCATCTCCGGTGGGAGGTTGCAGCGCGGTGCCCAGGGAACTGCCGGGGATATCGGTCACGTGCGCGTGGAGCGTGGGGCGGGGACTGCCTGTCCTTGTGGAAATATGGGCTGCCTGGAAGCCATCGCCTCGGGGCCGGCAATAGCTGCTTCATTGCGCGGTCTCGGACTCGATGCGACCTCAGGCTCGGATGTCCTGGACCTCGTGAGGCAAGGCAACACTTTGGCGATCCAAGCGGTACGTCAAGCGGGAAGGGACATTGGCGAAGTCCTTACAACTTGCATCAGTTTCATCAATCCCTCCGTTATCGTGATCGGCGGATCGATGGCACGGGCCGGCGAACATCTTCTCGCGGGCGTCCGCGAAGTCGTCTATACCCGCTCGACGCCGCTGGCCACCGAACATCTGTCGATCGTGCAGTCACAAGCCGGGTCCAACGCGGCCGTCATCGGGGCCGCCACACTCTCGATCCAGCATGCGCTCTCACCCGAGGGCATCGACTCAATGATCGCCGCCTAGAGCGGACTTCGGCCCGGTCGCGGGCCTTAACTCAAGGAAGAGTACTGTCATGACGGAATCTAAGGTCCGCTTCGGCGTGATCGGAACTACCTGGTACGCGGAAACCCATCTGCAGAACATCCAGAGCCACCACGGTGCCGAACTCGTGGCGATCACCGGCCGAGACCGGGCCAAGGCGACTGAGGTCGCCGGGCGCTTCAGCATTCCGCACGTCTACACGGACTACCGGGACATGATTTCCGCCGGGAACATCGATGCCATCGTCATTGTGGCCCCTGATGAAATGCACTTGCCGATCACTATGGATGCGCTCGGCGCCGGGCTGCACGTCCTGTGCGAGAAACCCCTGGCGACCACCGCCGCGGCGGCCCAGGCCATGTATGAACGCGCGGAAACAACCGGGCTCAAGCACATGAGTTTTTTCGCGCTGCGTACCTCCATGCACCACCGCTACCTCAGGAGCCTGGTCGAGGACGGGTACCTGGGGCAGGTGTACTCGGCTCAGTTCAGCCTCACCCACGGATTCTTCCGCGGAGACGACTACCAGTGGCGCTTTGACGCCGTGCGCGGTACCGGAGCGCTCGGCGACCTGGGTTGCTATCTCATCGACCAGGCGCGGTGGTACGTGGGAGATATAGCGCGGGTGAGCACCAGCCTTCGCAACACCATCAGCCGGCCACACAGCGCAGGCGACGCCTACGAGCCGGCCAACGACTCGGCGATCCTCGGAGTCGAGTTCCGCAACGGTGCACATGCAACGATGTCGACCAATGTTGTGGCCCACCAGGCCGAACGCAAGCAGACCAACACAGTAGTACTGCAGGGAGAAGGCGGGACCCTCGAACTCCAGCACACCTTTGCCGGTGCGGTGCTGCGCGGGGCGAGGTCGGACGAGGATGAATTCCGGGTTCTGGAAATACCGGCAGACCTGTGGGAAGGCGTCGATCCAAGCAACCCCGGGATGGTGGGCCAGGTGCATTCGGTCGGCGACCGCGCCTTCATCGATGCCATCCTCAACAACGAACCAATCACGCCCAGCTTTTACGACGGCTGGAAAGTCCAACAGGTCATCGAAACCGCGTTCGCGGCCAATACCAGCGGCTCCTGGGAGTCAGTACCGGAGGACGAATCATGATCCGCTTGGCAATGCTCAGTTTCTGGCACCTGCATGGCAAGGACTACGCCCAGGCCGCCCAGGAACATCCCGACACAAAGATCGTCGCTGTCTGGGATGAGGACCCGGCCCGCGGACGCGAGGAGGCAGTTCGCTGGGGAGCCCGCTTCTACGATGACCTCGGTGAATTGCTCGCCAACCCGGAGATCGACGCGGTCGTTGTCGACACCCCGACCAGCGCACACAAGGACGTCATCATCGCCGCAGCCAGAGCGGGCAAACACATCTTCACCGAGAAAGTGATTGCTCCGACGCTGCAGGACACCCAGGAGATCGTTCGCGAGGTTGCAGCATCCGGAGTGACATTCATGGTCTCGATGTGGCGCTCCGACGAGGCATACACCGAAGCGATCACGAACATACTCAACCGGGGCCTCCTCGGCACGATCACCCAGCTGCGCATCCGGGACGGGCACCCACTCGGGGTGCCGACGCCGGAACATCCACGCGGTTACCTGCCCGAACAGTTTTACAACGTCAAAGAATCCCTAGGCGGCGCGCTCATTGACCTTTGTCATCCCGTCTACCTGCTCGCTCATTTTCTCGGCCGTCCGAGCAGCGTCAGCGCCGCGTTCGGTTACGTAACCCGCCGCGAGATCGAAGACAACGCGATCGTAACCTTCCACTATCCAGACGGGGCAATTGGCGTCGCCGAGACCAGCTACGTTTCCGCCTACACGCCGTTCTCGATCGAGGCTCACGGCACGAAAGGAAGCCTGCTCTACAGCGAAGACGGAATCGGGGAACTCGTTGCACGCTCGCGAAGCCCGCATCCGGAACGGGCGACTTCCCAAAACGGACCCGATGGCAAGCTGTACCTGCGCAGTGATCTGCTCGACCCGGAGTCCACCGACTGGGAACCCCAAGAGCTGCCGGCCGGACCGCATCCCAAAGCCTTCGACAAATGGGTAACCCACATTCGATCCGGCACCACCGCCCCCGAAAACGTGGCCCTGGGAATCGAGCTGAGCGCCGTCATCGAAGCTTCATACCGCTCCGCCTCAACGGGCGCCACCATGCACCTCGACTCAACACCAAGCACTGGTGAACCGACCGCTGACGATCTCGAAAAATAGGGAGTTCGCCATTGGCGTCGGGGGACTTCCCGCAACGAGATGCTGCCACCCTGTGCTTGTCTTGGTCGGCGCGGCGGAAACAGGGCAACGAAACCCAGATAAGGAGGTCACAAAGCCTGAGGTCCACGGCGACGAGCATCCCCGAAGACCTAACCCAAAACGATTGAGCCGGGTCAAGATGCAGCGGACGCGTTAGTAGACATCCTTGGCAGTGGCGGACGCGCCTAAACAGCCGTCTTTGCCCGCCGGCGTTCTGGCATCAAAGTACGCCAGCCGCCGCACGAAAGTTGCAACCACAGGGCTAGTTAATAATGGTCAATTGAAACCTTGCAAATTACCCAAGTCCCACCTCCGCCGACAATGGCGGAAACACCTGCCGGATTCCGCCCGGCCTGCATGACACAGGAGTCATTTTGAGCACTGACAGCCCCCTTTCCCCCTCCGAAGCCGCTGGCACAGCAGCTGAAGCCGGAGCCGGAGCAACGGCCCGCTTCCTGGCCGCCCGGACCGCGTCGGCAACCTCCAGCCAGGAACGTGTTGCGCAGCTGGCAGGACGCGCCATCCGTGCCCTCAACGACGTCATTCTTGAAGAAAAGGTCACCTACGACGAGTACAACGCTCTGAAGAGTTGGCTGATCACGGTTGGTGAAACCGGTGAATGGCCGCTGTTCCTTGACGTCTGGCTCGAGCACTCAATCGAAGAAGTGGCCAACGAAGACCGTCACGGCTCCAAGGGCACCATCGAAGGTCCCTACTATGTGCCGGACTCCCCGATCCAGAAAAGTCCCGCCACCTTGTCGATGCGTGATGATGAGCCCGGCACACCACTGCTTTTCCAAGGGCAGGTCACAGATGTTGAGGGTACGCCGATGGAGGGCGCCAGAGTCGAAATTTGGCAGGCAGATGATTTGGGCTTCTATTCACAATTCGCTCCGGGCCTTCCCGAGTGGAATCTTCGCGGCACTGTTATTGCCGATGACACAGGACACTTCGAAATCAACACAGTGCAGCCTGCCCCGTACCAAATCCCCACAGACGGTGCCTGTGGCCAGCTCATCAAGGCCGCAGGCTGGCACGCATGGCGCCCGGCACACCTGCACCTCAAAGTCTCTGCGCCGGGCCACCAACTGATCACCACGCAGCTCTATTTCCCAGGTGACCCCCACAATGCGGACGACATAGCGTCGGCCGTAAAGCCAGAGCTCATGCTCGACCTTGCAGACCGAAAAGACGGTCAAGGGCGCGTCACAACATATGACTTCCGCCTCGATCCGGAGGCCTGACCCTCCTCCCGGCACTGACGCCGAACTGTCAGGCCTGCAGGTGTTTGCCGTCCGCGCAGCGTTGCCGCGACCCGACCTGCAGCAACGTTCGGCTTCAGGCCACCGGAAGGCTCCAGCCGATCATATTGTCGTGTGATAGCAAACAGTCCAGCCGCAGGCCATGACAAAAGGAAGTGGTCCCAGCCATTCTGGCTGGGACCACTTCCTCACGAACGAGTGCAATCGAGTACGTGTCAGGCGAGGCCTCCAAGGATGCGGTTCTGGCTGCGTCCGAAGGCCAGGGCATCGATGGAAAAGCGGCCTGCGCCGGCCAGGGCGAGTGCGGCTGCACCGGCGGCGAGCACAAGCACCAGCTCGTATCCGCCTTTGTCCGCGAAGAGGCCAGCGGGGGCGTGTACCAGGAAGAGGGCGCCGAGCATGTCCAGCGCCAGGAGGGCGGCGACCGGACGGACCAAAACACCGAGGATGATTGCGGCACCGCCGAACAACTCGAGGAAGCCGATTGCAGGAGCCACCAGCTGGGCTGCTGGAACTCCCATTTGGGCGAAGGCCGCCTGAGTGCCGGGAATGGTGTACTCGAAGATCTTCTGCCAGCCGTGGGCGAAGAACACAACGCCCAGGGCAAAGCGCAGGACGGTGCGTGCGATGGTGGACTGGGTGGCGGGAGTGAAGGCCTGGGAAGTCATCTAATCATTCCTTTTCTGTATTTGGCTGTAGTTGAAGGGAGCAGGGTGCCCACCATTCGGTTAGTTGTATCTTCAAGTAACAGCTTACGACGAATTAGTTGTTGCGTCAATCAATTTAGTGATTCTTCTCTGGGGATGGGCGCTATTGATGGCTGAGCCCGCGTCAATCAGGCCTAACGGAGTGGCAGGCGGGGGCTCATGCAGTCGGGCCGTGGCGGTGATACAGGGCCGTCATGGCCGCACTAGGGTCCAGTTGCGCCAGGAGCGCATCGGTAATCCCGCTGAGCTGGCCGAGCTGTTCGGGAGTGAGGGCGTCGATAACGTGTCGGGTGCGGTCTGCTGGTCTTGCGCCATCCCCCCTCGGCCAGGCGGGCGTTGGTGGCGCGCCTGTCCTCGGGGCCTCCACCTTCGACGGTCTCGCCGTGCCCGCCGGCAGCTCAGCCGCTGAAGAGCTGCAGAAAGCCACCGGCGCGAAGGTCGTCAAGGCATTCAACACCACCTTCGCAGCCACGCTGGGAGAAGGCGCCGTAGCGGGGCAAACCCTGGACGTCCTGATCGCCGGCGATGACGAAGCCGCAACCCAGGCCGTTGTCGACTTTGCCGCCGCAGCCGGACTCAACCCCGTCGTCGTAGGACCCCAGCGCCGCGCCCAGCAGCTCGAACAAACCGGCTTCCTCCACATCCTGCTCTCTGCCAACGACCAGCTCCCCGCATACCAGTGGAACTCCGCCCTGAAGGTAGTACCGGCAGCATAAACAGGCACAAGCAGCACCGCCAGCGCCGCGCCCCCGCACCTGTGGGCGCGGCGCTGCCGTTGGGCTTGCAGCCGCTTTGCCGCCGGGTTCCCGGGTCCCCCTCGACCTTGGCCGGCAAAACGTTCTACACGAGGGTTTCGGAATGGAACGTGCCGCCCGCTAACCGTGTGCGAACGCCGCGGCTCGCAGGTCGTGGGAGAAAGGGCGGCGCTGCGGAGGACGCTGAAGAGTTCAATACAATATGGTCGAAGATGACCAGGGCGTTGACCCACCCGGAGGCTCCGGTTCCTCCCTAATACGACAGGCGGCCCTGTCATGGCTGTGGACTATTAGTGGAGCCCGGAGCCCGGAGCCCGGAGCGCAAGCATCCAGCGGCGCTGGACGATTGCACCAATGTCTTGTCCTCACCTCGTCGCAAACTCGGACGATTTGCGTATCGACGCTACCCGCGCTGCCGCTCGTGCCGTGGTTGACCCCGACCCACCGGCACGGGGCTTTCGTCTGGCCCTGGGTGCACCCCATGGCGCCCGCCGAAGTCGTTCGCGATGTCCCTCCATTGGTGGTCGGTGAGGCGCCTTCTTCGGTGCGGAGGCTCAGCGAGCAGTGACAGCATCATCTTTGTCGAGGGCTCCGTCGTCGTACCAAGCTATGATCGCCCCGTTCCCGGCACCCAAGTGCGGATCTAGGTGCGAGTTCGTCCACCTGAATTGCTCATGTGGAAGAGCAAAGTTAGGACTCCGCTGCCTAGTCGAGGGATCGCGACCGTCGCCTTCAGTCCGGTGACGGGAGTCAGGGAGCGAGTCGGTCTGGTCTCAGCAGATTTGGCCACGGTCTTCGTCCACCAGACGTGCCACATGCAGGGTGAGATACGTGACCTCGTCCTCGGTGAGCGGTTCGCCGAGCCTGAGTTCCAGGACGGCCTGGAGCTTGAGGGCCGTGGCATAGGCGTCCGGATAGGAATCCCGGATGGCGATGCGCAGCTTGTTGGCTCCTTCCTCCAGCTGCTTGCCGGAGCCTGCCCGCACGAAGAAGTAGCGCAGATGAGTGATGAACCGGGCTGCGTTGACGGTGTCCCGGTCGAATGGGCATCCGGAAGCCTGTTCAAGAACCTCGAATAGCTGGGTGAACACGCCCGTCATTTGGTAGGTGAACGACAGATCGCCGGTCGCGAAGCCGGCGTTGACAAGGTGCAGCGCGATGGCCACTGCCTCATCGTCAGCCAGCGGTGCCTCGAGTGAAGCGTTTACGTGTTTGAGGATCAGTCGTGCTGCCCGCAGCTCTGCGGGATAGAGATGGGAAACCTCGGCGCGGAGCGGGTAATCGAAGGCGATACCCTGGCGAAGCCGCTTAATGGCGAAGCTGAGGTGGTCCGCGAGGGCCACGGACAGGACAGAGCTGTTCGGAATGGGTAGTTCGGCGCGCCCGGCCTCAAGTGCCTGCTCGGCCAACAAGAGGTGTTCCGGCGGGATGGCGGCCACCATGGCGCCGAGATTGTCGGGGTCGCGGCCGTCTTCGGGAACGAACGTGCGCAGCACCTTCGCCGGGTCCACCTTCTGACCAGGTTTCGCCTGGAAACCCAGCCCCCGGCCGGTGAGGATCACCTCACGGCCCGCGGCCCCGCGCGCCAGGACCACGTTGTTGTTAAAGACGCGCAGGACTTCCACGTCGTTGTTTCTCCTGCCTTGGTGGGTGGACGGGCGGGGCCCAAGAGGGCCCCGCCACAATAGCGTCAGCGCAGCGCTGCGCCGTTGCTCGAGATGACTTCCTGGTACCAGCCGAAGGACTTCTTGCGGTACCGGTTGAGCGTACCGGAACCGTCGTCGTCGCGGTCCACGTAGATGAAGCCGTAGCGTTTGCTCAGCTGCGCTGTGGAGGCACTGACCACGTCGATGCAGCCCCAGGCGGTGTAGCCGAGGACCTCAACGCCGTCCGCAATTGCCTCGCGCACCTGCACCAGATGGTCATTCAGGTAGTCGATCCTGTAGTCGTCTTCCACGGTCAGTCCGCCGTCGGCTTCCACGAGGACGTCCTTGGCGCCGATGCCGTTTTCCACCACGAACAGCGGCTTCTGCCAGCGTTCCCAGTAGTCGTTCATCACCACGCGGAGGCCCTGCGGGTCAATCTGCCAGCCCCACTCGGAGGCCTCGAGCGTGGGATTGGGGACGCCGCCCATGATGTTGCCGGGCCCCTTCTCCACGTCCGGGTCCGCTGATTCGCAGATGCTCATGTAGTAGCTGAAGGAGACGAAGTCCACGGTGTTCTTGAGGTCTTCGCGGTCCTGGTCCGTGATGTCCAAGTCAATGCCGTTGTCGCGGAAATACCGCAGCAGGTATCCCGGGTAGGCGCCGCGGCAGTGGATATCGCCGAAGGCGTAGCTGGCATGCGCTGTGTCCATGGTCCTGACCACATCGTCCGGGGACGGGGTGAGCGGGTAGACCGGCAGGGCCAGGATCATGCAGCCCACCTTCGCCGCCGGCATGATCTCCCGGGCCAGGCGCGTCGCCCGTGCGGAGGCGACCAGTTCATGGTGGATGGCCTGGTACAGGTCCGTGTCGGTCAGTTCGGCGCGCGGGCTGGGGATGCCGCCGGACATGAACGGCTCGTGCAGGACCGAGTTGATCTCGTTGAAGGTCAGCCAGTACTTGACGCGGTTGCCGAAGCGTTCGAAGAGCACGCGGCAGTAGCGCTCGTAGAATCCGATCAGCTGCCGGTTGGTCCAGCCGCCGTAGCCGCGCGCCAGGTTCAGCGGCGTCTCGTAGTGGCTGATGGTTACCATCGGTTCGATGCCGTGTTTCTCCAGCTCGTCGAGGACCCGGCCGTAGAAGGCCAGGCCTTCCTCGTTGGGCTGTGCGTCGTCGCCGTTGGGGAAGATCCGGCTCCACGCGATGGAGAACCGGTAGACCTTGAAGCCCATTTCGGCGAAGAGTGCAATGTCCTCCGCGTAGCGGTTGTAGAAGTCGATGGCGGTTTGCTTCAGGTTGTCCGGGGTGGGGCCCTCGGTGGGCTGCTCGGTGATGCCCCGCGGCATCACATCCTGGATGGACAAGCCTTTGCCGCCTTCGGCGTAGGCGCCTTCAACCTGGTTGGCCGCGGTGGCACCGCCCCAGAGGAAGCCCTGGGGAAACGGTCCGGTGGCCGGTGTGGTAGCTGCGTGCGTCATGCTGCGCTGTCCTTTCGTTGCGGGAAATCTAGAGTTCGACGTCGAGTGCCGGGGCGCCGCGCGTCAGGCGCGTTTCGCCCAACGGCACGACGGCGGTCAGGTTGCGGGTGTTGGTGACCACCATGAGCGTTGTGGCGTCGTAGCCGGCCGCCTGGATCCTGGCACGGTCAATAGTGGCAAGGAGGTCGCCGGCTTCAATGCGCTGGCCGCGGGTCACCGCGGCTTCGAAGCCCTCGCCCTTCATCTGGACGGTGTCGATGCCGATGTGCACCAGGACTTCCACCCCTTCGTCGGTCTTGATGCCGTAGGCATGCCCTGTCTTCATGACCGCGTGGACCGTGCCTGAGACGGGGGAGTGGACGGCGTCTTCCTCGGGAACGATGCCCACGCCGGCACCCATGGCACCGGAGGAGAAGACCTTGTCCGGCACATCTGCCAGGGCGATCACCGGGCCAGAGACGGGGGCGAGCACCTTCACGCTGGTAGCGCGCTGGCCGGCTGGTGCGCCCGTCGTCGTGTCTGCTGCGGCCGGAACCGGAACGGTTTCCGCGTCGGCAGCGGGGCTGGCAACGGCGTCGTCCTTCACAGCGTCAGCCGTTTCGCGGGGACCGAAGATGAACGTCAGGACGAAAGCGATGAGGATGGCAACTGCCGTGCCGATCAGGAGCAGCACGAAGTTGCCTACGGCGGTGAAAGCCGGGAGGGCAAGGAGTGATGCGAAGACGAAGGCGTTGGATGCGCTGCCGCCCATGGCGGCGATGGCGCCGCCCACGGCGCCACCGGCGATGCCGAAGTAGAACGGCTTCTTCAGCGGCAGGTTTACACCGTAGATGCCGGGCTCGGTGACACCGGCCAGGAACCCGGAGATCGCAGCGGGAGCGGCTACACCGCGCCTGGCGGCGCTGCGGGTACGCAGGGCCACGGCCACCATGGCGGCGGCCTGGGCCAGGACAGCGGGAACCAGCGGCGCCATCAGGAGTGAGTAGCCGATGGTTGCGAGGTCGTTCGTCATGATCGGAACGAAGCCCCAGTGCAGGCCGAAGAGAACAAAGACCTGCCAGAACGCACCCATAAGGGCGCCGGCCAGCCAGGGTGCGAAGCCGAAGATCGCGGTGATACCGGCGGAGACGCCCTGCGAGAGCAGGGTGGTGGCCGGGCCAACCGTCAGGAGGGTCAGCGGAACCATGATGGCAACGGTGAGCAGCGGGGTGAGGAAGTTCCGGACGGCGGACGGCAGGAATTTCAGGAGGAAACGCTCCAGGTATCCCTGCAGCCAGACGGCCACGATGATGGGGATCACTGAACTGGTGTAGTTCATCATGACAAGCGGGATACCGGCGAAGTCCACGGGCTGCCCGGCGGTGCCGAGGGCCACGATGCTTGGGTAGACCAGTGCACCGGCGATGGCCATGGACGTGAACTGGTTGACCTTGAAGCGTCGCGCTGCCGTTACTGCCAGGAAGAGGGGCAGGAAGTAGAAGAGGGCATCCGCGGCAGCGGAGAGGATCACGTACGTGTTGTTGGTCGGCGCCACCCAGCCGAACGTGCCGGCCATGCTGAGGAACGCCTTGAGCAGGCCGGAGCCGGCCAGCGGCCACAGGATGGGGGAGAAGATGGCGGACACCATCTCGATGAAACGGTTGAACAGGTTGCCCTGGGTCGGCGCATCATCGCTGCCGTCCTCGTTGCCGAAGCGGCTGATCTTGCCGAGCCCGGCAAACACCAGCGGGACGTCGTTGCCGATGACCACCTGGTACTGGCCGCCGGCCTGCATCACGGCGATGACGCCGGGCAGTTTCTCGACGGCCGCGGTGTCGGCTTTTGCGTCGTCCCGCAGCCGGAGCCGGAGCCGCGTTGCGCAGTGGGTGGCCCCCACCAGGTTCTTTTCGCCGCCGACACCCTCGAGGATGTCTGCGGCCAACGTTGTGTAGTCCACGGAAGCCATGGCAGGCCTTTCTGTCCATTCCGTCTTTCGGGCATAAAAAAAGACCCAAGCCGCACGTTTCCGTACGTCTCAGGTCTTGCCTCGTGTCCGAGTAACAATCCTTCAGGCTGCATCGCCTGCTTGGAATAAGCTATCCCATGATGTGGGTCACAGGCAAATCGCTCAAGAATTACACAGGGGGTGTGGCTCAGATGAGGCCCAGTTCAGCGAACGCGCCAACCAGTCCCTCCCTGTGCGGCGGCGCGGCCGTTCGGTCAGCCAAGGCAAGGAGTTCCGGGGAGGAACCCTCGATGGCAATGCCCACACCCGCGAACGCGATCATTTCCAAGTCGTTCTGGCCGTCGCCAATCGCAACGGTGTCTTCGCGTTCGATGCCGAAGTGGGCTATGACGGCCGCGACGCCGTCGGCCTTGCTGATGCCGCGCTGGAACAGCTCGCCCGCGTGTCGCCCCTCATTGGCAATTGAGTTCGCGACGACGGCGATGTCCGGACCGATTTCTTCAGCGATCCGCTGCACGGGGACGGGAGCCTCGAAGACGGAGACTTTGGCGAACGCGGCCGCTGCACGGTTTGGTGTCACGCGCACGGATCCGAGGATCGCCGAGGCGCCCTTCGGCTGGCCGTCCGGCGCGCGCCGGAAGTGCTCTTCGATGATGGCGCGAAGCCGTGCTTCGGCCTCCGGAGCCATATGGAGTGAATCCTGGGCTTCAAGAATGTAAACGGCATCGTGGGCGTCCAGCGCAGCCACTGTCCTGGCAGCGAGGTCAGCGGGGAACCTGCGGTCCACCAGCACTTCACCATCCACCTCTACATAAGCTCCGGCACTTGCCACCACGCCGTCAAAGCCGGCCCCGCGAATGGTCTCCGGCAGCATGGACACCGGACGTCCGGTGCACAGCAGGACCTTGTGTCCTGCCGCCCGCGCAGCACGGACCGCCTGCACATGGCCCTCAGGAACAATTCCGTAGTCTGCGTAGGTGCCGTCCACATCGAGGAAGACGGCGCGGATGGTTGCTGTGGGGGTGCTTGGCGTGGAGCTCATGATCCGGGATTCTACAGGTGCGGAGAGGACGAGCTGGAGTCCGGGCAGCCGTAGGCCGGAGCCGCCGGCGGATTTGACGCACGTCTGCACATTTCTGCACACTGGGACCGGATATGTAACTGGTCTCCCAGGCAGGATCCGATCGTCGAGCCCTCTTGTGCTTTCCCAGGGCCGGGGCTCGGGTCCTTTTTTGTTGGACCGGAACCGAACACCAAAGGAGCCCTGAATGCCTGAACGTACCGCCACCATCGCCAGCCGCGTCGGCCTGCACGCCCGCCCCGCCGCCATCTTCGCTGAAGCCGCCGGTGAACTGAGATGTGAGGTCACCATCGCCCATGCGGGCGAACCGGCCGACGAGGCCATGGACGCTGCCAGCATCCTGTCTCTCATGAGCCTGGGCGCCTCCCACGGGGATGTGGTAGTCCTCCGAGCAGAAGGTGAGGGCGCCGACCAGGCTTTGGAGACGCTCGTGAAGATCCTCGAAACCGACCACGACGCGAAGTAAGCGCCCCACCGCGAGTACCCTCGCCACTCCTTTTGTGTGGGTGGCGGCTAGCCGTGGGAAGGAGCGCGGAAGTTCCCTTGTGCCCCTGCCGGGAAGCCTCATGCCGGGGCAGCAGGTAGCTGTACGAAATCCTGTGCCGTCCCCTTGTAGCTGCCTGTGAACACCACGCACTGAAGAAGCGCTCAGGCTGGGCTCGCTGACGAGGCCACGCCGCCTGGATTCTCCTGCATCGGGTATTGGAGCTCGCCGGTGTACTCGCGGGCCGCGCCGCGATCAGTGGCTGCCATCAAGGAATTCTTTGCGGGCGAGAGACTGGATATCGACTCCGCATTGGAGGCCGAGCGGAAGACCCAGCGGGAGCTTTACTTTTCGAACGATTCGCCGAAGGCAAGGCCGCCTTCTTCGCCCCGACGCAATCCCCGGTTCACGGGGACATAACAAGTCGTAGCAACCGGGATCGCGGGGGAGTGAAACGTGATGGCCGGGCAGAGCACTGGGCCTATCTTGGGCAGCATAGCTAGTGAAAGACCCGCGGTAGTGTAACTGCGGAGCCTGCTGTGCGCGTAGCCCACCGAAGAAATTGAGACCGCCCGAAGCCCCAGCAAGCGAAACCAATACGTGGATTGAGATTGCCGACAACGACGAGCTTCGTTCATTGTTCTCTTTCCTTGCCGCTCGTCCTGTATATGGACGTCAGGGTGACCGCACTGGCGAAACACGCACCCGCCGTCGTAGCGCCAGCCAGGTAACTGATACCGAAAACCTTCCAATGCTTCTGAAATAGGTATTTCTGTTAATCGAATAGGAAGCCTAGCTTTGAATACGCTGCCATAAGGGGGCTCTGCCCCAACGGGCAGTCCACGACACTACGACGGAATTTTCACGACAAAGGAGTCACCGTGACAACGGAATCCCAGGCAACTGCAGCCGCCTCTGGTGCGGGTGCAACAGCCCGATTCAGAGAAGACAAGCACGTCTCTGCCGCCACAAGCCAGGAGCGCGTTAGCGCCCTTGCTGGCAGGATCATCAAGGCCATCAACGACACTGTGATCGACGAAAAAGTCACCTATGACGAATACAACGCGCTGAAGTCGTGGCTGATAAGAGTTGGCGAGGATGGGGAGTGGCCGCTGTTCCTCGATGTCTGGGTTGAGCACTCCGTAGAAGAAGTAGCCAATGCCAACCGACACGGCTCTAAGGGAACCATTGAAGGCCCTTATTACATTCCAAACGCGCCATCCCAGAACACGCCAGCAACGCTGCCGATGCGTGATGACGAGCCGGGCACGCCGCTACTGTTCCAAGGCCAGGTTAAGAACGTTGCTGGGGAGCCCCTGCCGGGAGCGTTGATTGAGCTTTGGCACGCAGATGACCTTGGTTTCTACTCCCAGTTCGCCCCTGGCCTGCCGGAATGGAATCTTCGCGGCTCCGTCAATGCCGACGATGAGGGCAAGTTCCAGGTCAACACCATTCAGCCGGCCCCGTACCAGATTCCGACCGACGGCGCCTGCGGGGCGCTCATCGCCGCTTCCGGCTGGCACGCCTGGCGGCCGGCCCACCTGCACCTGAAGGTCTCCGCGCCCGGGCACCAGCTCATCACTACCCAGTTGTACTTCCAGGGCGATGAGCACGTTGCAGACGACATTGCTTCGGCCGTCAAACCGGAGCTGGTCCTCGCTCCTACAGACCGCGGGGCCGGAAATGGACGTGAAGTCACGTACGACTTCATCCTCGATCCTGAAGATTGACCCAACGGTTCCAGCCGAAAATGGCCCCTTTAGCCACTAAGCCGTGGGTGGCGGCATCGGCGCCACCCACGGCTTGGCCAAAAGAGCTGCGCTGCAGGTTTCGAGCCATCTCACCCTGATCAACGCCGGCAGTCCACGCCTTAGCCGTCCATGAATGTGGCCACTATTTCATCGTCGCGATCTGTCATGGGAGGTTCTCGATCGGAACAGAACGGCTGCTGCACTTTGCACGGAAAGGAATGACTCATGAACCTCGCGACGACTATCCCAGCAGTTACCGACGAGATGGTTTCTGACTTCTCGACGAGCCATCTGCCGTGGCAGCTGGATGTAGTTCGGGATGCCGCGTTGAAGCACCGGGCGGCGAGGTTTGGTGGGCCGTGGGCTGTGGATTGCCGTCTTGGCGGCATGTCCGGGCGCCGCGGCCAGCGGGAAATCAACCATACCGACGGTGATTTTGCAGCTGTTTTGTTGGTCAGACAAGGCCGGGAAGTGTTCTCACAAGGCGGTCGGCAGGCAGCTGTGGGACCCGGCACAGCGGTTATGTGGGATGGAGTGATGCCTGGAGAGTGCTTCAGCGAAGGACCGCTCGTGAAAACCACACTCTTTCTGCCGCGGCAGCTCTGCCTCGAGGCGCTGCCGCGCCTGGACCTACTTGTCGCCCGACCACTGCCCACGAATCCTAGCCTGCGGCTGCTGTTTGACTGGCTGCATACGTCGATGAAGACGCCGGACCTGGACGAGGATGCAGCTGCGATGGCGGGACGGATTGCCATCGATCTGTTGTCATCGGCAATTGGAGCTTCGTCCAACATCGTGCTCGACAGTAGAACCATTCGGCTCATGGAGATCAAGGCCTTCATCGAGTCCCGGCTTGGCGACTCTAGCCTCGCCGTGGATGACATTGCCCGTGCTAACGCAGTATCGAACCGGTACCTTCATGCACTGTTCGAGGGCACAGGGGAGACCTGCCGAGAGTTTTTGATGCGTCGCCGTCGGGAATTGGCCTACCGGCTACTGCTTTCGCCCGTAGGTGTATCGGTCACGGAGGTCGCACACCGGTGCGGATTCGACAATCCTTCGTCATTTAGCCGAGCCTTCCGTGCCGCCTATGGAATTTCGCCCCGCGAAGCACGGAGCACCCGCCCCGGAATATGATTCAGGCGAGCTAGTGCATACCAGGAACATTTCTGTGCACACGACGGCATGTTTTGCTCCCTCGGGTTTCAAATAATAGTTGCAGCGAGGAGATACCTCTCGGTGACGAAGGAGTCCCAATGACCAGCACCCTTAGCGAGCTTGCTGAGAAGCACGCCGCCTTATTCCAGCCTGGACGAATCGGACGGATGGCACTGAAGAACCGATTCGTCCAGTCACCCATTTTCACTCAGTACGCCGAGGTCGATGGATACGCGGGCCCCCGCCTCATCGAGTATTTCCGGGAACGGGCGCGCGGCGGAGTGGGCCTTCTCATCACGGAGAACACTTCTGTTGACTGGCAGGTTGGCCGCACGGTCGGACACCCTATCCGCATCGACCACGACCGTTACCGGTCTGGTCTGGCCGACCTGGTGGAGGCAGTGCACAATGAGGGCGCGAAGATTGCCGTGCAGTTGCATCACACTGGCCGTCAGAACTCGCAGGGCAATACTGAAGGAAACGTTCCCCCGATAGCGCCGACGGCCGGCATTACCAGCGCCTTCGGGACTGCGCCGCGGGCCATCGAGCTCGAGGAGATCCCCGGCCTGATTAATTTGTATGCTCAAGGCGCCCGCCGCGCCAAGGAAGTGGGCTTCGACGCGGTGGAGCTCCACGGCGCGCACGGGTACCTGCTGGGGCAGTTCCTTTCACCGAAGACGAATAAGCGCACTGATGGGTACGGAGGCTCGCTGGAAAATCGGGCCCGATTCGCTCTCGAGGTGGTCCAAGCGGTACGCGAACAGGTCGGTCCGGATTTTCCGGTGCTGTACCGGCTGAGTGTCGAGGAGCCGTATGAGGGCGGGCTCTCACTGGAAGACGGGCTGGCGTTCTGCCAGATGTTGGAAAAGTACGTCGATGCGCTGGACGTTTCAGCCGGCAACTACGACACAGCGGACGTTCTCCTGCCCATGGTCCCGCCGGGCAACCTCCTGCACTACGCCAAAGAGGTGAAGAAGCGAGTCTCCGTACCCGTCATCGGCGTCGGACGTCTTGTCTGGTTGCTGGATGAGCTCAACAACGACGTCGCCGCTGGTGAACTGGACTTCGTTGCCATGGGTCGGGCAGGTTTGGCCGATCCCGCGATCGTTGAAAAGACTCGGCGTGGTGATACATCCAATATTCGCCGCTGTCTGGCTGTCAACGAATGCATCTCGCGCTGGATGTTTAACGGCCAGCACACCCAGTGCGTCATCAACCCGGCGCTCTCTCAGGAGAAACGGGCCGCGGAGGCCCGTCGACTGGCCGTCCTTGCCAAGCGGGTCCTGATAGTTGGAGCCGGCCCGGCCGGCTGCGAGGCTGCCATTTTGGCCGCGGAGCGTGGCCATGAAGTGACGCTGGTCGAACGCGAGCAGGAGATCGGCGGCCAGTTGCGGGCCTGGTCGGCTGCTGAGGTTTTGAATAAGGAGATCTCGACATTCCTCGAGTTCTACCGCGCCGAGCTGCAGCGCACCGGCGTCGAGGTGCGGCTCGGTACCGAGATCACGGAAGCCGACATGAACGGATACGACAAGGTCCTCCTCGCGACCGGCACTAAGAGTTCCGGTGCGCCCAAGGGGGCGGTCGACGCCGTGCAAATGTTGGCGGACCGCCGTGCCCCTGAATCGCAAGAGGTGACTGTGCACGGTGACACGGAGACGGCGATGTTTGCGGCCTTGTGGCTGGCCGAGCAGGGTCGGAAGGTTACGCTCAGCTCTCCCAGTGCGGACGTTGGACTCGATACGAACGATATGCAGCGCAACCACCTGAACGGGCTCCTCGCGGTCCGGAACGTCACCGTTATTACTGATCAGCCGGCTCCCGCCAGTGGGACAGTCGTGTGGGCGCAGGACCGCGCGGCCAGCGATGTCATGGCGGCGGCAGTCGACGGTGATCGGGTGCACAGCATCGGGACACGATTCAGGGGCGGCCGAATGTACGAGGCAACGCAATCTGGTTTCTGGGCTGCAGCTGAGGTTTAGGAGGAGTGACGATGGCAATTCGCGGTATTGAGCACATCGGCATAACGGTGCCGGACCTTGAGCAGGCTACGAACTTCTTCGCCGACGCCTTCGGTGCCGAAAAGATATACGACATGCTCGACGAACCCCTGGAAGGACCCGCCGTCGAGTCCGGCCTGGGTATCCCAACAGGGGCGCGGATCGAGGCCATACGTATGCTTCGTCTCGGCGAAGGACCCAATCTGGAGCTGTTCATTTACTCCGGTGCTGCACAGCGCGAGCCCGTAGTGCCGAGCGACCACGGCCTTCAGCACTTCTGCGTCTACGTCGACGACATCGAGGGGGCCGCCAACCGGCTGGAAAAGGCTGGCGGGCAACTGCTGAGCAAGCCAGGTGATCTTCCCGGGGGCGATGCAGGGGAGGGCAACCAGTATCTCTACGCCCGCACCCCGTGGGGCAGCACAGTAGAACTCGTGACCTATCCGTCCCCGCAGGCCTACGAGTCGCGGACCCCGCTGCGCAGGTGGCGCCCTGGCATGGATTCCGACAGCACTAGGCAGGCCACTTAGCCGTGTCTGGTCCGCAGACTACTAGACACGTCCAAAAGGCTTCATCGCCGAGTCGTGAGAGGCGGGTGTCGTCGTGAACTCACCCCTCGTAGAAAAAGCAATGCCGATCCTTCACATATAACTCGGAGCCAAGTGAAGGAAGGCCCTGTTCTCCGTCGTATTCGAATGAGAACAGGGCCTTGCTTATTTACGGTGACCGCGGAATTCATAACTGCTGTGGTTCGGCCAGCGAGTCGTCTACCTCACGGCATGTCGTAGCGCAGTGTTTTGTAGGCGGTGTTTTTGTTCATGTTCCAGCCTGCGACGATGCCGGAGCCGATCATTTGGTCGCTGAGGCGGGCGAGGCGGTAGGCGGGGTCGGTGTCGAGGGCGAGTTGGAGGAATTGGTGTGCTTTGCTGCCTCTGCCTTCCCACCAGTTGATGTATCCGATGGCTGTGAGGACGGGTGCTGCGTGTTGGGGGCTGGTGCGGGTGTAGGCGTGGAGGAGCAGTTGTTGTGCCCATTCAATGCGTGGCCATTTCGGGGCCTCGTCGGTTTGGGCGAACAGGATCTGTTGCATGGGTTCGTCCACCCCGGGTATGTCGGCGATGAGCCTGTCCCGGATTGCCGGGAACTGCAGGTTTGCGACGAGAGCGTGGCAGTCGTCATCGCTGGGGAGGTTCTTGGAATCGAGCATGGCGGCCCAAAGTTTCCGGGCCTGCTGGAGCGCGGCATCGGTTGGTTGGGTCCTGATGGTTTCCATGTGGTGTTGGACGGCGGTGGCCTTGGCTGTTTCTTGGCCGCTGGTTGGGAGGGTGACGTGGTTGGTGGGTTGGATGAAGCTGCCGCGGTAGATGAATTCGGCGTTGATTGGCCGGAGTGCAACTTGGGGGACCGGCGCCGGGATCGAAAACTTCATGTACAGCGCGCTCAACTCTGCTCTGGAGAAGTTTTCGATCCCGGGGTCGGCGCGGTAGCGCCCTGGTTGCGCGGAGGACCCGCCCAGCGATCATGGGGCATATCAGAATGACAAGCAGCGATGGATGGAACTTCTACTGGTCCATCGACGCCCAGGAATCAAGCGGCATGACTTCGAGCTGCAGCCCGAGCAGATCTTCCTGGATCTCTTCATCCACAGTTACAGAGATCTTCACTCCCGATTCAGGGCTAGCGTGAGTGCCGACAGACGGCCATCCGTCTCCGGGCCTCACAAGTCGTTGCCTCCGAGCTTTCTCAGTGCAGATCGGACACCGCAAACGCCGCGGCTCACGCGGCGGGCGACCAGTGAACTTCGACTCCGAAACCTACAAAGGCCGATACACGGTGGCGAGATCCCTCAGCCTCTTCAAACAATTGCGAAGCATCGCCACCCGCTATGACATGCTCGCCCGTCGCCAATAGGTCTGCGTACTGGGCTGAAACGCTGAGTCGGTCAGCCCGTATCCGCACGCGGCTTTCCAGCGCAGATCGAAGGTCAGAGCCTCGGCTGTTTCCCGGTCCGATAAACCCTGCAGTGCCTGCAGCACCAGGACCGAACCGATCACCGCCGCCGGAACCGACGGCCTGCCACGCCGCGTTGGAAAGAGGTCCTCCATCATTGAATCCGGAAACAACCGTCCCCGATGTTTGGCCAGAAAAGCGATACACTGCCCGGAACCAACAACTCCCCGGCCAGCGACTCCACATCCCGTGACTAATTCAGCAGTCTCCTAGGCGATACCTGCAGGCTGGCCTGGGCCAGCAACAGGAGTTTCATGGACTTGAACAGCTCGAGGCCTTGTTCGTCACCCATATGCATTCAGATCATTTTTGATTGATTACCCCTCATTGTTGATATTCGGTTCGACCGATGGCCTACTGCACGAAAAGAACCTGTGCAGGTCGTAGGGCCGGGAAGCCGGGGCAAGGTCGTGCCACTATCCGCCAACGCCGCCAGCGAGCCGCCACTGGTTAACCCACGAAATCCGACCCCCGGGATTGGTGCCATGACCGAATAGCTATACCAGGCCTATGCTTCTGATTTAAATGACAACATGCGGGACAGCCTCAAGCCGGACCCGCACTCCCTGATTAACGTTCAGGAAGTTACGGTCCCCGGTTCCGAGTCGATCGACCCAGACGTCAATCCGGCACCGCAGATCGAACCCGACCCTGTTCTCGCCGGAGATGTATCGCTGAACGGCGCTGAGCTTGAGTTCGAACGGATACAGCCGCTTGCCTTGTTTTGGTCACTAGAGCAGTATCTCTACGAACACGCCATCTGTCGTGCACCCTG
This sequence comes from Pseudarthrobacter sulfonivorans, assembly GCF_031454915.1. Taxonomy (GTDB): domain Bacteria; phylum Actinomycetota; class Actinomycetes; order Actinomycetales; family Micrococcaceae; genus Arthrobacter; species Arthrobacter sulfonivorans_C. The sequence goes on from NZ_JAVDRS010000015.1 coordinate 37,919, forward strand.
AGGACAGCTTTCCGACCAACCCCAAGCCTGGTCGCTACAGCCCTGGATCCCCAACCGGTCGCAACAACGGCGCCGCGGCCTCGCGCTGCTCCTCCGATAACGTAAGTCAGAACTGGATTTTCAGTCCAATTTTCGGGGAGCAGTTCACGCCGTGGGCCCTTCCGGAATTCCGTTGTGGTAGCGCAGGGTGCTTCGCTTGAATATCTCCGCATAGATGGAGGACCGGGCCGAGGCCACGCCGTCGCGTTTTTGGAGGTCGGCCAGCAGTAACCCGAGGTCCTCCAGAGCGGCCACCGCTACCTGGGCCACGAGCTGGTCGCCGGAGGCAGCGGCCCAGCGCGTGACGGGGAGGTCGGCGAGGTATTTCCCCAGTCTGCGCGTCGATCCGTTTGCGCAGGTGATCGTGATCAGGGATTCGACGGGGAAGCCCAACGCTCTTAGGTCCGCCACGGCCCTGATGAACAAGGTTCCGGATCCGGTCATCGCATCCAGACGTCGGCTGACGGTTGCTTTGGAGACTGACAGTTCAGAAGCGAGTTCGTCCAAGGTGGCCCGGCCATTGCCGTGCAGCAACATGGCCAACATGCGGCTGGTCTCATCAAGCGGAGCGCGGTCGGTCGCCTTGCCGGCGAGGCGGCCGTCCTCGTCCGAGTGGAGCGCTGCGTACTGTTGTTTGGTGAGAACATCCGGCGTCCAGCCGGAGGGTGTGCGGAAGTACTCGAACAACGGCATCATGGTGAACGACTGGATGCCGTCCACCTTTCCGAGGCGGTGGTATAGCAGGTCCGCTAATGCATGGGGGGCGAGGAACATTCCGGCCACTGCCTCATTCGATCCAGAGAGGGCGCTGACCCACGAGGACTCGTCCTGGTCAGCGAGCCAGGAACACATCTGGCGCAGCTCCCTGGGAGCTGCCTGCACGCGGAGCAGGAAGGAGGTACGGGAACTTACTGCTGCGGGGTTGATGAAGGCATTGATGCGTATAGCCCCGGATTCGAGGAGTTTGTTTCCGCGGCGCGCCACGGTCCGTTCCTGTTGGCCGAGGACTTCGGCGATCAGCCGCCACGGGGCGCGGCCATTGCGCACGAGTGCGGCCATAATCTGCCGATCGAGCGTATCAAGCTGCTCCACGTCTGGTTCCTTCATTGCTGTTTCGGCCGTCGATGCAGGCCAGGCTGGGTACCTGAACTGCGCGGGGCGGCAGGCTTTCCTGTCGCCCCGCGGCATCTCAGTTCCGGCCCAGATAGGCTAGCACTCCGGAAAGTGCTGCACTTGTTCCTCCGACGATGGCTGCGTGTGCCTCCGGAGCGAAGAACGGCGAATGGTTGCCCGCAGGCGTTGTGCCGTCCTGGAAGAGTGCCGGGGAGAAGGCGCCAAAGGCCCAGTAGACACCCGGAACGCCAATGGCGTCGCTGAGCCAGCCCGCATCTTCGGAAGCCATCCCGAGCGGAGCTTCGGTTAGGGCGTCCGTGCCGAAATCTGCCGTGAACGCTTCGATGATGCGGCTGGTAGCCGCCGGATCGTTGTAGCAGCGGGGGAAATTGTTCAGTTCCGTGATGGTTGGTTCGGGGGCTGCGGAGGCAGCGGCTTCGGCGGAGATGATCCGGCGGATTGCTGCGAGGACGTTGGCGCGGGTGTCTTCATCCGGGGTCCGCACGTTGATGGAAAACTCTGCCGTGTCGGGGATGATGTTTTCTTTCAGGCCCGCGTGGAACGTGCCCACGGTGATGACGGCAGGCGTGGACGGTGCCAGTTCGCGCGAGACGATGGTCTGGAGCCGGAGGACCATGGCCGAAGCGGCAACAATCGGGTCAATTGAGTTCTCCGGCTGGGAGCCGTGTGCCTGCCTGCCGTGGACTGTGATCTTCCAGGAGTCTGCCAGGGTGGCCATGTGGCCGTCCCGGATGAAGAGGGTGCCCTTGGCCGCGGGCAAGACGTGTTGGGCCAGCACCACTTCGGGTTTTGGCGCCCGGTCCCACAGGCCGTCGTTGATCATCGCCCTGGCGCCGTACGCGGTCTCCTCGCCGGGCTGGAAGATCAGGACCAGGGTTCCCGCCCACAGTTCCCTGCGTTCCGTGAGGACGTTGGCAAGTGCGAGTGCTGCCGTGATGTGGGTGTCATGCCCGCAGCCGTGCATTACAGGGATCGTGGAACCGTCCGGCTGGGTGACAGTCGTCTCGCTGGAGTAAGCCAGGCCTGTCTGCTCGGCTATGGGCAGTCCGTCGGTGTCTGCCCTGAAGCCGACGACGGGCCCGTCGCCGTTCCTCAGGATAGCTACAACCCCCGTGACTCCGCAGCGGAAGGATTCAATCCCCAGGTCTGCCAGGCGGGCTTCGATGTACGCGGCTGTTGCGAATTCCTGGCCCGAGAGTTCGGGATGGGCATGCAGGTGCTCGTACACGGTGATGTATTCGTCCACAAATGATTCGGGGACATCTATGGCGGCGGTCAGCCGCACGCTCGTGGTGGTGGTCATGTCTGGTTTCCCTTTCAGTGGGTCGGTTTGGAGATGTGGGCCGCCGGGCTGGCTTCGCTGTCAGCTGTGGCGGCGGCGGACGGCGGGGTTTTGGACCGTGCGAACCAAGAGACGACGATGGTGATGATGACGGCCAGTGCGGTGGCGTAGAACGTCAGCGCCGGGACTAACGGCACCACCACGAAAACGATGAGCGCGGCGACCACAACGGCCACGATGGTAGTGCGGCGGCTCTTCATGGCCACCACGCTTTGCAGGACCACGGCACCGAAGACTGCAGGCAGGATATAGCCGCGGGCGGTAGCAATCAGCGGCGCGGGGAGCATCCCCACCAGCCAGGTTCCTAGGATGCCCACAAAGAGAATCAGGGTGGTGATGTGGATCAGCACCGCGCCGATGATGGCACTGCCGGCAATGAGTTCGGCCCGGCGGGTGCCCGGCCTTTCACCAAGGTTGGCCTGGGCCACGACGGCTGCGGGGAGGAGCTTGTTGGCGATGTTGCCGATCAGGAACGCCTGGTACATTGCCGACCGGCCCAGAATCGGGAAGTAGGAGATGGGCTCAATGATTGCGATGACGCCGAAGGTAGCCAGCACGGCGACGACGGCGGTGACCAGCTCCACGCCGGTGATGCCCATGCCAGAACCGAAAGCGGCGTACAGGGCAGCAGCCAGGGAAACGAGCAACCCAAGCCCCAGCGTTATAGGGCCCCAGACGGATGTGGTGCGGTCAAATGCTGCAAGTCCTGCGGATGTGTCAGATGAAGTCGTTGTGGACATCGGATTGGCTCCTTTCGGGAGGTTTTCAGGCTGCGGTCATGAGAAATGCGGCGGCAAGCGCCACGATGATGGCGAACCCCAGCCCCCACTCACGCAGCCAGGGCCGCCGCAACCTGTGGGCCAGCAGGAGGCAGAGACCCATTGCGGCCGCTGACACGATCATGGTGACCAAGTGCGCGGGGGACTTGACTACCTCCGTGAATGCCAGTGTGAAGAATGCACCCAGCAGCGCTGCCGTAGGAACAACGGCCATGACTGCAGGGTTGACCTTGCGGAGTTTCGCGTCCCCCTTGCTCAGGATGGGTGTCAGGATCAGGGCGGACAGCATCCAGGCGAGGCCGCCGATGGTCATGGCGGCAAACGCGAGGGCGAAAATCTTCTGGGTGTAGGTGGGCCCGCCCAGCTGCGCGCCCTGCGTGCCGGCAGAAATGCCGGCGGCGGCGACGTCGAACGCCGCCGAACCGACGAGGCCTATCCGGGCGAGCACCGCAGGTGTTCCGAAAAGCGGGAGCAGGGAAACTGCAATCAGCGCCACGGCGAGCGAGGGACCGATGGCGGCAACAGCACCGGAACGGACTGAGCTGCTGACCTGGGCCGGAGTGAGGCTGACGGCCGGCGCCGCCTTCCGGATGGCCCTGAAGTAGATGACCGACTGGAGGATGATCACTGCAAAGACTCCCACTGCCGCAGCCCAAAGGACCGGATGGTGAATGAGAGGGGTGATGTCTGTGGAACCTGGATCGACAGCTGCAACAGCCACGTGCGCTCCCTTGCGAGATGTGAGGAACACCCCACTGATGGGATGTCTAAAAGGTGGACTAGTCGGACAGAATGTGCCGCTATGTTTCATTTGTACAGCACTTGGTGTCGATAAGTACATACTTTGCTGATTTCTGATGTGTATCAGCCCCGTGGCATGAAGGTGAATTTTGGCGTCAGCTGAGAAGCCGACGGAGACGATTTCTGCCCCATCGAATATGGGCCGCGCACCGTGTCGCCGGACCTACCCCATGCCGGGAACGGGTAGGCCGTCGCAGACGGACGGTGAACAATTGCCTTGCATCGAGGAAGGCTGCGTGGCCCGGCGCTTCGAGGAATACTTCGAGTTGAAGTACATCGCGAATGGACTGGCGCTACCATGCCGTCCCTTCCGTGTCATGAATGGTGTTAGCGGCCATGAAAAACTGCCCATAGGCGGCCAGGAAAATGCCCGCTGGGGCACATCAGCCGGCCGCCGGTGGGCAGAACGTGTTGGCCATTGACAAATGGCGCTGCTTCTCCAGCAGGCGCTCCGATATGGTCGCTGCCGCCTGCTTGACGGCGAGCACCGCATGCTGAACATCGACATCGCGCCGTTCGTCTCCATTCCACGCGAACCCCAAACTGCCCAGGGCTGTTTCTGGTTGGTAAGAATGGGTGCCGCGACGCCGTAGACGCCGGGGTTAGGTTTCCCCTTGGTCAGGCGGTAGCCGTCCGTCCGCCCTTCTTCAACGGCGACCGATGTCATCCTTGACTAGTGACAATCCCCGTTGTGACCGACGTTGCATCAGCACAGTGAGCTTTGGATGTCCATGTTCAAAGGACTATCTCAGGTCAACTCAGCACCGACGATCCGCCGAACGAGAATGGCCGCCTGGAAGCTCAATCCAGGCGGGCCATCCCCAGGAGCGCAATGTCGGCGCAAAGAAGAACCGAGGCCCCTTCGTTGCGCGGTGCGGTCGGTGGTGAAAATCCTGAATCGGCGAATTTGGGGATGTTGACAGTGTCAACACTTTTGGCTTCGGACTGGGCCGTATTTCGGTTGGACTGGCTCGGATTGCTTATGTTTGCGCGGGTGCCCAGTGTTTGAAGGGGCTGGAATGCAGTTCGAGTCCCACCTCGGGCACGCATAACCCCTCGTCAGAGGGGTTTTTGCTTTGGCGTGTTGACAAAGTGGTGGCGTCCCTCTGAAGCTAAGGGTGCGGGCTCTGGCCTGGCTGCCGCTGGAGCCTATGCAGGTGTGTGGGTAGCGGGTTCAAGTCCTTGGCTGGTAGGAATTCCGCCTGCTGAATTGGGGTTTGGTGGTTCCTCGTTCCGGTTCTGTCGGGTGGGCCGGGTGGCCTACACCCCTTCATGGGCTGGGGGAGCGAGAACAACATGACCGGGGCCATGCCATGTGCAGGCGTTCGGGGAAGCGGCACGCAATCCGGCCCGGGCAAGCCGCCTGAAGGACTTTGTCCTACCAAAGAGGGGTGTGGACAGTGTCCACACTTACGTCTGCTTTTTTTGGCGAGGAGTTGGCCCCTGACACGCAAGTGCGAACTGGCATCGTGCCGAGAAGCTAGCGAGAGCCCACTCTGGTGCCGCGGACTCCCACTACGAAGACCGGACTTCCGGGAAGAAAGACGACCGCCCCCAGCTGGCCGCCCGTCTTAAATCCCTCCGGCACGGCGACACCCTCATGGTCTGCCGAGATGGCAGCGACGAGCGCGTCGCCGATGGGCTCGACGAGCGCATGGCCCACGTCAAGGCGGTCGCCACCGACGTCTGATTCAGATTTCCCCAACCGATCCTGACCTCAAATGAATTAAATCGGTTGGGAAAATGATCGGGTCAGTCGCGACCCTGCGACTGACACGGCGCCGGCTGGAAGTAGTGAGCGCTGAGCCACAACGCCACCTCGTTGCCGATCTCGGCGCCCTGTACGTCGGCGGTGCGGAAGTGAATGCCGCCCCAGACGCGAGCATCAACGATCTCCTGTATCGCCGCGGAGAATCCGTCGAAGTGCCGTGGCGCGCCCGGGAACCGACCGGAGTTCACGTCGAAGGCGACCTCGTCCCTGCCGAAAAACTCCTGCGCCGCATAGAGAATGGCACCGCTGACGCAGCCATGACCGGACGGGTGGTCCGGGAACGGCGGTGTGCCGAGCGGCGGGACGGTCGCTGTCGATGGATCGAAGAGCGGTTTCCACGTCGGATCGGCTTCCGTCTCCGGATTGCCGTCGGTGTCGGCTTCGCGGATCGCCGCCATCGGACGCCAGAAGTTCCAGTAGTACTTGTCGTTCCAGCAAGCGACCGCGCCATCAACGGCGGCGAGGTTGGTCATCGCGAAGAGCCGAGCCGCGCCGGCCAGGTCGAGTCCGTGCTCCACGGCGAGACTGCGGAACACGCCGTTCCAGAGTGCCACCGGCGAGGCTTGCCAGAAGATGGCCGCATTGGTCTGGTCGTCGGTTCGAGTGGTACTCACGAGCGCACCGATCTCCTTGACCTCGTTGAAGTCCGCCGTGTACTCGGCGCTCCTCAGCGGGTTGGGACCCTCCGAGCGGAATTGGTCGGGACTCGCGATGATGAACGGTTGGAGATTGGCCACCCAGGCGTCCGGATCGAGCGCAGCGGGCGCGACGGGCCGCCAATCGCCGGGATCGGCTCCGATGTCGAACTCGAACGGCGCCATGAACCCATCATCGGTGCGCGCGAGGATCATCGCCGCCGCGGCGGCCTCACCGGCGGCGACGCCTTCGTCCTTGCTCGGGCCGTCGGTGACGCCTCCGAGCGTTGTTTCGTACGCAGCGTCGAGGCCAGCTACTTGGTCCGACGGGACCAGAGTGACGAGCATGTGGTGTGCGGCGGTCGAGATCGCCGCATCGAACGATGCCTCCGGCCCGACGCCGACCGATTCGCCGTCGAGCAGATACGGTTGGTACCCGCGGTCGATGGCGTTCACTGCGTCGTACACCGCGCCTTGAACCATCGCCATGCCGCGGAGCTGGCCGTGAGCCGTGGGACGCAGTGGGATGACGTGGTCTTGGGCGATGGCGCTCCACTCGATGAGGACGTCCGTATTCGCCGGCGCCGCGCTCCGAGCGTTCGAGGCGCCGGCGCTCGACACTCCCGGCACAACGAGTGCGGCGGTCAATGCCGGGATCAAGCAGAGCGCCCACCGTCGGCGCGCACCGTTCCTCGAAGTCCGCGATGGTCGCCTGCGATGATCGTAAGCGTTGCTGTTCGTCATGTCGTCGGTCCTCCACTCGTCACGGAGCCATTCAAGCGAACCCGACGGAGTCGACATCTCATGGGTGCCCGACACCGGCGGCACGCGACCGCCCGAGGTCAGCGCGATGCGCAGTCGGTGCGGATACTCCAAGGGTGAGCCTCTGCCAGCGCGTTGTCCACTGGAACAATGTTCGGCAGCCTGAACCGTCCCGGGAATCATGCCGCCTGTTTGTTGGCGGCGTCGTCGGGTAACGGGCCGGTTTGTAGATCATAATATGTCTGCTCATATTCCTCT
>NZ_JAVDRS010000016.1:0-44555 GCF_031454915.1 Pseudarthrobacter sulfonivorans
GTGGGCAGATCTCATGGCCACCGGCGGGCAGTTCTACTGGCCGTCAGCGGGCAATTTCGTGGCCGCCTATGGGCAGTTTTTCATGGCCGCTAACATGCCGTGGCGCCGGAGAGGGCAATAGCACAGGATGAAACGCCTGCAAGCCGGTGGCCCAGAGCGAGGTGTGTGGGACTGGAGACCACCTACTCCGCCAGTGTTGTCGCAGCTCAGGCGCATTCAGGCCAGGGTGTGTGCACAAACTTCCGCGGAAGTCTGGACACGTGGACTTCAATGGAGGTCCCGGGATGGACTGCAGCAGTAGTCCTTCCACGGGGTAATCCGGTCCCAGCCTATGCAGCATCGGATTCACCGGACCGGGGGAGCACCATCGTCAAGACCAGCAGGGCAGTCTGCCGGACTGGATCGTGATCATTTTGGAACGCCAAGCACCTAACGAGGCTGTGGCGGGGCAAGTTGCAAGCCGGGAGGGGGACAGCACAGCCGTATGCATAGGAAAGTCGGCGCAAAGAACGGGATTCCACACGGTCCCAGGCAGCCTGGTAGCACTCGATGTTGCTGGAGCATACGTCGGCCTACCGGCAAAGACCGGCCGCTGGCGACTGTCTGTCACGTGGGATCTAAGCCTCTTCGCCAAGGGAGTGTAGAAATACCTTCTGGAGCCTATTCTGACGGTGTTGAGCGAAAGCCTGACGTCAGGTTGGGGCGTACGCGAATCGGACGTGCACCGCTCCCATCTCCGCGACGGCTCTTCTAACGCATGGACCCCCCGGAGCTCAGAGGTGCGTGCGCGGGGCGACGGCCGTGGTGTTCGCGAGAGTGTGCGGCCAGTCGGCCGGTTCGGGCGAGACTGCTGCAGCGTTGAGCCGAGCACGAACGCAGGACGGCCTAGCGGGACCGATCCAGCACGCATCTGTGCCCTGAGTCGCCATGGGGGGGGGCAGGGCACGTGCCTGGGGTTGGCTCGCCTGTAGTGGTTGGTGCTGCGGTGCGGGCTGCCGCTGTTCCCTGGGGATAGCTAGGTCACTTCCCGGGTACCGCTACGGACCGGGGTCAAGATTTGGAGCTGGGTCGACCAGGGATATGGCTAAGAATTGACTTGGTGAAGCCGCCATCGACGCAGATGTCTTGCCCGGTGACGTAGCCCGCCAGGGGGCTTACGAGGAACTCGATCACGTTCGCAATGTCCACGGGCTCTCCAATTCTTGCCAAGGGGATGATGTTTTCCCTTGCCTTTTTGATTTGGGGATCGGCGTACATTTTTTCGGTCATCCGTGTGTGGGTCATTCCTGGGGAGACGACGTTGACGCGAATTCCTTCGGGTGCCCATTCCAGCGCGAGTGTTTGGGCCAGCATCGTCAGCGCAGCTTTGCTGGGGCTGTAGGCACCCGATCCAGCGTGTGGTACCTGACCAGACATGGAAGAGGTGAAGCAGGCGGAACCGCGGCTCTGCCTCAAATGTGGGTGGCTTGCTTTCGCGAGAAGCCACGCGCCGCGGAGGTTGACGGAGAACATGTCGTCCCAGTCCTCCAGGGACACGTCGCAGATGGCGCCAGGGTTTGCGATCCCCGCGTTTGCTACGAGTGCGTCCAACCCGCCAAATTCGGCTACCGCGGCTTCTACCAATTTACCTGGCACCTCTGGGTCACCAAGGTTGCCCGCCAATGCGATAGCGGTACCGCCCATTGACTGGATTGAACGAACGACTTGCTCCTGGTTGCCGTTCGAATCGTGTCCCGCCACTGCGATCATCGGGTGTACGCCACGAGCCAGAGCCGCCTCTGCGATTCTCTGGCAGGTCGCTGCTCCTATGCCGCTACTTCCGCCACTAACCAAAGCTCTCATAGCACATACTCCTTTATCAGTCGTTCACATACGAAAAATTGCTGATGCAAAGATTCATTAGAATCAGAACATGCCAAGTTCATTGGCATTGATGATCGATTCGCAGTGTGAACTATTTACAATTTTTTCTGTAGGCCTTCGGCTACCACGCCGTGATCCCAAGCATCGGGCTAATTTGCCAGTTCCCAGCCCTGATCATTGAGGTCCTGCATTGCCTTCTTGAATTCTTGGACGGGGTTCTCTTCGCGAATGATCTCAAGAACAACGTTCTTGACTCCGCACGTTTCCTTGACGGCCTTGCCCAGTCCGCTCCAGTCGATTACTCCGGTGCCGATCGGATCGTGGCCCCAGGTGTCAGTGCCCGTATCAGAAATGTGTACCAATCCAATGCATTCGTGATGGGAGAGCAGACTTTCTACGGGATCCTCACCTATGTAGGCAGCGTTGGCGACGTCGTACACGATCTTGACTGAGTCGTCGTTGATCGTGCTTACGACCCCTGCCAAGTCCTGGATGGTGGGCGTGAAGCAATAGGGGGTGTTTTCGAAGAGCAGTCGCGTGCCGGCCTGTTTAGCAAGCGGGATGAGATTCTCCAGGCTCTCGTACATCCACCCATAAACGTTTTCAAGTGACGGTGAAATCATGGGACGCCTTGTGCCCGGGGATATGACAACCTCGGAGACCTCCCAGGCTTCAGCCAGGTCAATCACGGACTTGATGTGCTCGACACTCTTACGGCGCATATTTGCGCCGGGACTTGATAGATTGATGTCATATCCGCCAGCATTCAGTGACCTGATTTTCGCACCGTACCCATTGAGCTGTGCATAAATTGCCGAGCGCTCCGGACCGGATAGTTCATCAGGCCAGCAGTGCGGGGAGCTGATCGGAACCTCAAAAGTCTCATACCCATGGTCGACCAATTCAGCAATCGCATCAATTGCCGTGGATGACCATAGGTAAGAAAACGTATTAATGATCATTTGGTTCATGTGGAAATATCCTCTCAGTTCTGTGGCTATGGAGAAAACTTGCTTGGTTCACAAGGCACGGGACTCTCGATCCTGCGTCGGGGATCGCGTCCGCGGTGCCAGACTGCTCGACGAGACCCGGGGCAGAGCCACGCCCCTTCTTGCCCGGTCGAGCCGTCACGGCTTCGTAGGTACAACTGTGCCTACCGGGAACGCGTCGCTTCGTCGGCGGCCTGCGGAGTGCCCAGGAGCAGGCGTTCGCCTTCGAGTACTTCTGGATCGACGGGAGCTACGGTGGCGCGGGCGGCCCGGCTGCCGGTCTCCGGGAGGGTGAAGTAGACGATGAGGCTGAGGGCGACAATGGCGATCATGTAGACCGCAACGAGCATTGGCTGTCCGGCGCCGACGAACGCAGCGGCGATCAGCGGTGCGGTGCCACCGAAGACTGCAATTACGATTTGGTGTGCAAAGCCGATGCCCGATACCCGTACCGAAGCTGGGAACAGTTCGGCCTGGATGGTCGGATATACCGACTGCCAGATACCGAGAACCACCCATCCGGACGCCGATACCAGAACGTACACGCCGAAGCCGGGCTGGTTCAGCAGCAGGAGCATGGGGTAGAAGAGCACGATCATGCCTATGGCGCCGATGATGGGGAAGATTTTGCGTCGGCCGAGGCGGTCGGAAAGGTATCCGCAGGCCGGCACGATGATCACGAGCAAGGCCAGCCCGATGACGCTTCCGGCCAGGGTGGAGGCCAGGTCCCGGCCGGTGGTCAGCTTTGCGTAGGTGGGGAGGAAGGTGGCCCAGGTGTAGTAGGCCACGGCCGGGGCAGAGAGCGCTGCTGCCTGCAGCAGCGCCTTGGGGTGTTCGCGGAGCAGGTCCATCAGGCGGGCTGCGGCGGATTTCTGGTCGACCAGGGACTCTGCTTCAAACTCAGGGGTTTCTTGTGCACGGGCCCTCAGGACGAGACCGACGATGCCGAGGATGCCGCCCACGACGAACGGGATGCGCCAGCCCCAGGCGGCAAGGTCGGCGGGCGAAAAGGATGCTGTCACCATTGCCGCGGAACCGGTAGCTGCGAGGGTCGCGAGGCCGCTCGCCATGTTGGTGAACGAACCGAACAGGCCCCTTCGGTTCGCGGGAGCGTGTTCAACCATGAATGCGATGGCGCTCTGTCCCTCGCTACCGGCGGAGATGCCTTGGATGATCCGCGCAACCAGGAAGAGAACAGGCGCTGCGTAGCCGATGGTCGCAAATGAAGGTGTGAGGCCGATGATGAGCGAGCCGAGCGCCATCCCGGAGATGGACAGCGTCAGGATGAGCCTTCGGCCGAAACGGTCGGCAAGTGGAGAGATGATGATTCCGCTGAGCGGGCGTACAACAAAGCCGACGGCGTAGGTGAGCAGTGCTGCGATTAGGGAGGTGAATGGGTCATCGCTCGGAAATATCTGGGATGAGAACACTGCTGCCAGGAGCCCGTAGATGTACCAGTCGTACCACTCCACGAAGTGGCCGATGGTGCCTGCCACTATGTTGCGGTAACCACGATCGGGCGTCTTGGGACGATCGGACGGGCCCAGGCTGCCGAGGGCGTCTTGTGAGGTCTTCATTGAACTCTCCATAGTTTCACGTTTGTTGTGGAGGGGTATTGAGTAGTGCCCGACACCTCAGTGTGCGGGTCTCGCCCGGCTGTTAAGTCGGTTTGCGGGACAACTGCCTGCCATGACGAACAGCCGACGCATCGCTTAGGGCGCTGAAGATGAAGGAGCTTATCCAGTCTCGCGAGCTCCTAATGAGATCGGTTGCTGAGATCGGTTGCAAGCTACGATACGGAGGAGATGTGATCCTTGTCAACGTCTGATGCGGTCGCGACGCAATTTCAAAGATGGGCCTTGGCTTGGGGCGGCCATGCAGGCTATCGAGCCTCCACTTACACAGGTGCCCGGTGTGCGCGAGTGGAGCCATGCGCCCGACACCGGCTCATTTCAATCGGCTTGACGGGGCGCCTCATTGTTGACGTCTTGGTAATCCACTCCGGACCAGGAGCACTCCAGGCTGCCATGTACGGACCAGTAGTCATCCCAGTGGGCAAGTTTCCATCGATCTCGTTCCAGTCCGCGCTGGGTGAGTCGCATGCGTAGAACGTCTTGAGGTACCCGGACCCGTATTACGGTGATCGCGGGTGACGGCCATTGGAATTCTTCTGCCACACGACTCAGATAGTCTGGGTCTCCGAAATAGGCTCCAAAGGGAGCATCAAGGACCACTGATCGGCCGAGGCGCAGGTTTATCCCCGCCACATCCATGAGAGTCTCGTACTCGAGGGGCAGCAGATTGTCGCGATAGTAGTCGTTGGACTCGCGGTCGGTGGGATCATGGCCGGTAGCGGTCAGTGCGAATTCGACGAAGCGGCCGCTGACCCGGTCCTTGTCTAGGTACGCAGCCCTGTGCTCTTGGGCTGTTTGCTGGGCAATCGTTGTTTTCCCTGAGCCGGCAGGACCGATGACAATGAAGACTTTGGGGGCCTTCATTGGCGGGCCTTTGCTACAGCTGACAGGAACTCCTTGGCGGCCTCGGTGACGCGGGAGAAGTCGCCGTCGGGTTGCCATGCTTTCGTCACGTAGCTGCCGACGCCGACGCCTGCAACGCCCGCCGCGAACCATTCGCCCACGTTCTCTACGGTTACGCCGCCAGCTGGCATGATCGGCAGATGTGCGAGCGGGGCGAGGACTGATTTGGCATAGGGGATGCCGCCGGCTTCGGTGGGGAAGAGCTTGATGATGTCGGCCCCTGCCTCGGCGGAGATAACAAGCTCAGTGGGTGTGTAGGCGCCGCTGATGGTTGGTATCTGGTACCGGTTCGCGGTACGGATCATCGCGGGGTTCAGCTGAGGACTGACCAGGAACTGAGCGCCGGCCCGAATGCATTCATACGCTGAGTGCTCGTCCAGCACTGTTCCGGCACCGATTGCCACGCCGGTGGAGCCGTGTTTGGCGGCGAGCCGACGAATCACGTCGACAGCGCCTGGAATTGAAAGCGTGATCTCGAGTGCCCGGAAACCTCCTGCGATGGCAGCTTCCGCAACACGCTCGGCAACCTCCGCGTTCTCCAACCGCACGATGAGGACGGCCCCTGACTCGTGGATGGTTTGCAGGGTGCGGAGTTTCTTGTACATGCTGGCCTCTCTCTGGCCGGGTTTCTCTTACTTCTTGAGCGACCCGACCCCTTGTTGGTGTTTAGTTCCGTTGACAAACTCTCCCACCATCCATAGTGTTATTGCAACCGATCTCAGCAACCGATCTCATACAAGGAGGTATTGCGGTTGACTTACGTACGCACAATCATTCTTGGTGCTTCCCATTGGCATGTTCCGCTCTGTGCGCCGGCCATTGCCGAAGAGCACGAGGTGATCGGAGTCAGTGACGACGACGTATCCCGCGTGCAGGTGCAGGACCTGGCCGAAGGGTGGGGGGCGCCGGTTGAAGCCGACTGGCGGAAGCTGGTTGATCTCCCCGATGTCGGACTCGCATATGTCTTCGGTCCCCATGAGGGTATGGCCGAAAAGTGTCTCGCCCTGATCGAGTGTGGTATTCCGTTCGTCGTGGAAAAGCCATTGGGCACTTCCCTTGACGAGCTTTCTGCCGTGCGTCAGGCCGCCGAGGCTGCTGGCGTGCCTGTCACTGTCCCTCTGGTCCAGCGCGGCGGACCCACAGATCAGTGGCTTGCCAAGGCAGGGCGGCCCGCTTACCAGCGAACCTCATTTATTGCTGGTCCACCATCCCGGTATCTCGATAATGCCAATCCCTGGATGCTCGATCCGGTCAAGGCGGGCGGGGGGTGTCTGGCGAACCTGGGTCCGCATTTTGTCGATCTGTTCCTCCAGGGTAGCGATGAGTCAGCAGCCCTTGTGGACTCCCGGCTCTCATCGGTTCTTCACAATCAGGCTGTTGAGGATCATGCAAGCCTCATCATCACGACGCCGGAGGGGCGCGAGGCCATTGTGGAGGTTGGCTATGCATTCCCTGGCTCGCCGCTTAAGCGCTACTGCAGCTTCACCTCGGTCGGTGAGGCAGGATTCGCCTCCGTTGATTCGGACGGTACAGCTACGTTCACGGCACTGGATGGCACCACGGAGGTCGACAAGATCAATGTGGATAGCGACCCTCTTTACGATCCGTTCGTGCGGAGCGTCGCCCGGACGCTGGATGATGGATTCCGGGGCCTGCCGACGCTGGCCCAGCTCGAAGACGTTATGCGCCCGATTTGGCGGGCCTATGACGACCAGCACGGAGGAAGAGAACATGCCTGATCTGAGTATCGACGTCGTCGCGAAGGCTGCCGGCGTCCACCGGTCCACCGTTTCCCGGGCATTCTCCCGGCCGGAAGCCGTGAAAAGGGAAACGCGTGAACACATCCTCAAAGTTGCCGAAGGCCTCGGCTACACGATGAGTCCACTCGCCCAGGCTCTTCGGACCAAGACCAGCACATTCATCCCGCTGATCGTTCCTGACATCACCAACCCGTTCTTTGCCGAACTTGCCAAGACGATGACCCAGGCTGCGGATGAGCGCGGTTACCAGCTACTGCTCTGCGTCACCAACGGGGACCCGGCCAAAACCGACGGATACTTCACCGCCATGCAGGCCATGTATGCCCCCTTCGGCATCGTCGCGCCGTCCACAAAGGTCGATACCGAAGCTATGAAACGCTTCGACTTCGGCCACAAGGTCGTGGTGATCGACCGGGTTGAAGGGGACGATGCCGTCCCAACGGTCACCGTCGACAGCCGCCGCGGAATCATGATCGCCCTGGAGCACCTGCACTCTCTGGGGCACACCTCGATCGGCTACGTATCCGGTATCGCCGGAACGCACACCGCCCAGGACCGGATGGACGCCTATCTGGAGCTGTCCGCCGACAGCGGCAGTGCACCTGTCGTGCTGGACAGCGGGTCGGATCTGGATGCGGGCACGCGCGGGGCAGAACATTACCTCGAGATGGACAATCCTCCAACGGCAATCATCGCGGCCAATGACATGGTGGCCTTTGCGGTCATCTCGGCACTCGGCCAACGTGGCGTACGGGTACCGGAGGACGTGTCGGTCATCGGCTTCGACGGTCTCGCTCTCGGCGCCCGGTTCAACCCTCCTCTGACCACGGTTCGCCAGCCGATCGCCGACATGGGACACATCGCCATCGAACTGGCTGAGAAGCAGAACATTGACGGCTCCGTGGACCACATCGTCCTCGAACCTCAGCTTCTGGTCCGCGGCTCCACCTCTGGGCCACGAAAATGACCAGGGGACAGGAGTCGACGCTTCGGCGTCTGCCCGGGCTCCAGCACACAGACCACGTCGGCCTGACAGTTCCAAACCTTGAGGAAGGCATCCGCTTCTTCGTCGAAGTCCTTGGGGCTGAGGAGCTCTACCGCTCCGAACGCGGGCCCGACGAAGAATTCATGCCCACAAACTTCGGAGTCCCGGCAGATGCCAAGCTCACGCTCGCAATGTTGCGCCTGCCACCAAACCTCAACATCGAGCTTTTCGAATGGAGCAGCGCTGAGCGGCGTGATACCCCGCCGCGGCACTGCGACGCCGGCGGCCACCACCTGTGCTTCGTCGTGGACGACGTCGACGAAGCGATCGGAGTGCTGCAGTCAACACCTGGAGTACGCGTGCTCGGTGAGCGCAAAGAAGTCGCCGGCGACAGCCCCCGAGTAGCCGGCAATCGCTGGACATATTTCGTCACCCCTTGGGGATTGCTGATGGAAATCGTGGATCGATCCCGCGTCGCAAGCCCGCCCCGGCTGGTCGGTCCCACGGACTGGGCAGCACCTCCAAACACTTCAGAAAGGACATAAACAATGCGGCTAGCCGGTCACACTCTAGGCACCCCGGACCACACGGTTCCCCAAGCACTTGATCTATTCCGAGCCGCAGGGCTCGATGCCGCCGAAGTCATCTACCAGAATGACTACAAATCAGGATTGCCGCTAGGTGACCGGCGTGCCGCGACGGAGGCTCTGAAAGCGGCCGAAAGCGCGGGGGTACCCATCGTGGGTCTGACGCCTTACACAACAGCCATCAACTCACTGGACGATGCGGAATGGCGCACAGCAGTCGATGAATTCCGTGGCGCCATAGAGACTGCGCACCTGCTCGGCGCTGACCGGGTCCGTGTCTATGCTGGTTCGTGGCACCCCGGGGACAACGACCACGCGGCGCGTTGGGTAAAACTGCGCGAAGCTTTGGAGGCCCTCGCGCCCGAAGCAGACCAGGCCGGGGTTCGCCTTTGCGTGGAAAACCACTTCGGCACCATGACCCAGACCGCGGCGGACACAGCTGCCCTTGTCCGGGAAATTGCCCATCCGGCCGTCCGCGTTCTCTATGACCAGGCGAACCTGACATTCACCCACGACGAAACGTACGAACAGGCCCTCGCTGTTCAAGGTGACCTGATCGGTCACGTTCACGTGAAGGACCTCGTTTTCACCGATCCCAACGCGGCCTTCCGAGCCACGGAAACAGCCCGGGTCAACGCTTCCGAGCGGGCCGTCCGGTCGCGGGTCGTCGGAAGCGGCGTCGTTCCATGGACTCAAATCCTCGCCGGGTTGCTGCAGCATGGCTACGACGACGTGCTGAGCATCGAACTCGAGTACCGCTGGCACCCGCAAGACCTCCCCGCGCCCGAGGACGGATTCCGCGAATCCGCCGCCGTCCTGCGCTCAATGCTTTCCGGTCTCGCTGAAGTGAGGAACGCCTGATGACCACCACCCGTCTGCGCGTCGGAGTTGTCGGCGCGGGAAATATCGCCACCATTGCCCAATTGCCCACCCTCGTCCAACGCGATGATGTCGAGTTGGCCGCGTTGGTGTCCCGGCGTGAGGACCCGGGCAACCTGGTCCGGCGCTGGGGCTTTAACGCCGCCTACAAAACAGTGGAAGACATGCTGGCCTCCCAGGAGCTGGATGCAGTTTTCGTCCTCACGCCACGCTCCGAGCACGCCCACGCAGTCCAACTGTGCCTGGACCGCGACGTCGACGTGTTTTGCGAAAAGCCCCTGGCTCCGGCAACCGAGGAGGCAGGACGTCTGGCGGACCTCGCCGATGAGAGGGGCCGCATCCTGATGGTGGACTTCAACCGCCGCTACGCACCTGTCTACAGGGCAGGACGCGAGGCGTTCGGTGAGAAGGGCGCTACGTTCTGCGTCGCCCAAAAGAACCGCCCCGGATCGGAATACCGCGCGACATTCGAGAACGCCATTCACATGGTCGATCTCCTCCGCTGGTACTGCGGCGGCGAACCCGTGGACGTGGCCGCGCATGCAGCCGGCGATGACCCGTGGGAAGAAGACGGCGTCGCAGCCATTATCCGCTTCAGTACCGGCAACACCGGAGTGCTGATGGCAGCCCGTACGGCAGGAGCATGGAACGAAAAACTGGACGCCTACGGCGACGGAAAGACCGTCGAAGTCAGGGCACCCGAAACAGTATCGACTACTGTCAACCGAGTCACCACATCGCGGGAACTTAGCGCCGAGGCCTATGGCTGGGCCACTGCGACAGAAACTCTGGGCTTTGCGGCCGCCGTTCATCATTTCCTGGACCGGGTTGCGGACAGGGCGCAGCCACTTACCTCAGGCCGGGAAGCTGTCCATACCCAACGCTTGCTTGACCGGATTCTCGCTGCCTCCGGTTTGCCAACAGAAGAGCAAGCCGGCCGGGAATGGGCCAGCCACGCAGTAAACGAAAGCTAACAACCAAACGAGCTCGCCCATTCTCCACTGCGCTGCCAGTCCTTGATGCGGGCACCGTGGAACCTGGCTTGAACAAACCTGCTGAAAATACGGAGGTGAAAATATAGCATTCTTTCGCCTGCGTCAGGGCAGCCCACACATCGGGGGAGCGGGGCGACAACCGCTAAGCGGCCGGCTCGCGGCGCTTACCGGCATCCTGCTGGTCGCATTCAGCGCCAGAGAAGCCGTTTCGGCGGTGTCCCCGCTCCTTGGTCCAATAAGCGAGGACCTTCCCCTCGACGCGGTGACGACAGGGATCCTTGGGATGCTGCCGACCGCCGGCTTCGCAGTGATGGGCTTCCTGGCTCCGCCGCTCCTCCGGCGTATCCAGCTGGAACACCTGCTACTGGTCTCGATCCTGCTGACAACACTGGGTCAGGTCGGCCGCGCACTGGGATGGAACATCCCGGCGTTTTTGGTGTTCACCTGGGTCGCCATGCTCGGGATCGGGCTGGTCAATGTCGTGATTCCGCCGTTGCTGGTGAAGTACTTTCCCGACAAAATCGGGATGCTCGCAGCGCTCCACGTAACTCTCCTGGGCGTCAGCACGGCTGTGGCCGCCCAAGCTGCCATACCCTTGGCACATCTTTATGGCTGGCGGTTCTCCATCGGCATCTGGGCGGCCTTCAGCGCGGTCGCTGCGATACCGTGGCTGATTGTTCTCACGGGCAAGCGGGCTGTGACCCGATCCAGGACATCACCAGCCAGCGATGGGCCGTCTGCCCCTACGAGTGCGATCAAACCCTGGAGATCATCGATTGGCTGGGGTGTAGCACTAGTCTTCGCAGGGTGCTCAAGCAATACTTTCGCTGCGCTCACGTGGCTTCCCGCTGTTCTTATCGACAGAGGAATGAGTCAGGAAACCGCTGGATCCATGCTGGCGCTCTATTCAATCCTCGCCCTGCCAGTCGCCTTGGTTGTGCCTCTGGTAGTGGTGAGAACGCCTCGTCCGCTACCCGTCGCAATCGTCTTTGTCGTCGCCTTCGCCATCGGCTACGGGGGCATAATCTTTGCTCCACCAGCCTCTGCAGTGGTTTGGGTCGCCATTGCCGGACTTGGCCAGGGCGTGTACTCCTTCGCGTTCACGTTGATCAATAAGCGAACACGAACGCAATCCGGCTCAGGGATCCTCTCCGGGTTCGCCCAAGGAGTCGGCTACGCCCTGGCAAGCGTTGGCCCGTTCCTTTTTGGTCTGTTGCATCATCCGGGGGACGGCTGGCTGCCCTCGTTCGGCATGCTCGGAGCCTGGCTCCTGGTGCTGTGGGCAGGAGCCATGATGGTCAACAAGCCACGCTTTCTCGAGGATGCCTTCCACGTGGTACGGCCAGGCACTAAAGAAACTGCTGCAGAGCCCGACTGCAGCAGATCACAAGGCCGAAATATTTTTCGCCGAAAGCGGGGAACGCCGGGCCCCGAATACACGAACCGAATAGACCCCTGACAGACCCTTCCTGCAACCGACCTTTATTGCAAGCGATCTCGAAGGAGAGATGTGATGATCAACTGGTTCCTTCCTTGCCGGATCTTTGGCGGCGCTACATGATGACCGCGGCGGGACATGCTCGCGTCGCTGTCGTAGGAGCGGGCGGCTGGGCCGGATCAAGGCACGCACGGGCATTTGCCGCGGCAGGTGCCAAGGTCACCGTCCTTGTGGAGAAGGACGGGCGCGGGGTCGCCCTCGCGCAGGAGCTCGGGGCACAGTTGATGCCCACTACGGCGGAACTCCACCCCGAACATTTGGACCTTGTGGTCGTAGCATTACCCACCACGGTGCAACCGGTCATATGCGCAGATCTGCTGAACCGGGGATTCCGGGTGCTGACTGAAAAGCCGGTGGCCGCAGATGCCGAAGGTGCTGCCGTCCTGGCTGCCGCTTCCGGGGTGAACGAGAGACTCATGGTCGGGTATACGCTCCACCAGCATCCCGCCGCCGCACAGGTCACTCAATGGATCAGGGACAAGAACGTGATCGCCGTTTCTGTCCGTTCGGTCGCCCATAAACAGAACGTCAATTCATGGCGCGCTGATCCCAAGGAGGGCGGCGTCGCTGTCGTGAATGGCATTCACGCCATCGAATTAGTCTCATCATGGTTTGACGGCGACCCGAAAGTACTTGCCACCAGCGCCAGCAGCAGCCTGTATGGGTCGCCGGTACCGGAGCACGTCGTGTCCGCCCTCGAGTTTCCTGAGGGCGTCGTATTCACCTTGCAGAGCTACTGGTCTCCCTGGCAGGAACCTCAAGGTCTCAATCAGGGCGACTGGAGCCTCACCATCGATGTCCTGGCCAGTGAAGGCCGGATGCTCTGGACCAACGACTCCCTTCACGTGTGGGAGCGGCACGGCGGCCATTACGAAAGGACCTTCGAGCCCTCCGACCTCTTCCTGCGGCAAGCAGACACGGCGCTGAAGTTCTGCGCCGGTGAAACCCCTCCAGTCACGTTCGCCCAGGCACTTCGCGCCACGCAAATCGCCGATGCAGTCCTGGCAGCGGCAACATCCAGCGCTGAAACCACGGTCGCGCCGTAGCATCACCAAAACCTGAACAACAGTCCACCGTCCATTGAACAACCTTAACGAAGGAATTAAACATGAAACCCGCAACCCACGTTTCGACCGCAGGAGAACCGCACGGCGGCCAGAGCGGAGAGAACCGATGAGCCTCAAAGACCAGGTGGTTCTGGTAACCGGATCAAGCGGAGGAATAGGCGATGCTGCCGTCAGCGCATTCACAGCTGCCGGCGCCACCGTCATCGGCGCTGATCGTTCCGCTAAAGCCGACCAAACCTTGGACGCGTTCTACCCCCTGGACATCACCTCGGAACAACAGTGCGCAACGACTGTGCAGGACATCGCGGCCCAGTATGGCCGCATCGATGTCCTCGTCCATGCAGCAGGAGTGCTCGGTACAACCCCCGACATCATGGAGACAACCACAGAAGAATTCGATTCCATTCTGAGGATCAATGCCTCTGCAACGTTCTCGATGGTACGAGAGACTGCAAAATCAATGCTCGGGTCCGGCACGGCCGGCTCAATCGTGGTCTTATCCTCTGTTGCGGCCAAGGAAGCACGCCTCAACTACCTGCCCTACAACGCGAGCAAACTCGCAGTCCTACACATCATGTGGTCATTCGCAGAACTGCTTGGACCTCAAGGCATCTCCGTCAATGCCATCGCCCCGGGTCCAGTGAACACACCTATGTGGGCACAGTTTGCCAAAGATTCAGGCCCGGATGCGGTTGCCAACCGCGCGAAGAGGGCAGCGCAACTGCCGATGCGCCGGTTTGCCGAACCCGACGAAGTCGCCCGCGCCATCCTTTTCCTGACAGATCCCGACAACCGCTACATCACCGGAGTGTCTCTGGATGTGGCCGGCGGAGCACACCTGGGAATAGGAACGTGAACCCCCTGTGCCGTGCCTCGCAATCGTAGAGGCCCCGTGCCACACCTTTTTGGAGAGTGGCACCGCGCATGCCCATATGCCAGACAAACCAGCACGGACCCCTCAAGGCTGCGTCTGAGCAACCCCGGCGGAGTTTAGGTCCAAAACTACGAGGAGAAGACCTTATGTCCGTTCTTTTGGTCCAGTTCAAGCCTTCGGGAATGTTTAGGCGGGAGAAATGAAAACTGCAATTCGACATCATCACACTGCCCTGCACGTTACGGACATGGAGCGCAGCGCGCGGTTCTACGTGGAAGGGCTTGGCCTTACCCGCGTACAAGCGTGGACGTCGGGCCCCTACGTCGGCGAACTTTACGGCCGTCCCAACGTCAAGGTTAAAGCCCTAATGCTCTCAACGGGTGACGGGACCTTCAACCTGGAGCTGGTCCAGGTTGAGGATCCGCCACCGGCCGTAAATCCATCAGAGGCGCAGCCGGGGACTGCACATCTTGCCTTCACCAATATTGACCTGCGCAAGGTTTACGCCAGAATGACAGCGCTCGGCTACAGGGCTTTGTCCGAACCGGTCGCACCCACGTCGGGCCCGGTTTCAGGAGGCCTGCTGATCTACCTGCTCGATCCAGACGGAAACCGTGTGGAGCTAATTCAGCCACCCGGCTGGCAGCCAGGCGACCGCTCTTGAGCTTTCCGCGTCCGGAAGAGATGACAAGTGACGCGGGCTGAGTGGCCTGTCAGGGTTTAGAGATTGCAGATGCGGTGAGCTGGTCTAAACAGGCACGCCACATGACCGCTTGGAAGCGGTCATGTGGCGTGCTTTCTAGTTGGGCTCGGGGTAGAACTCTTGCTTCGGTTATCCCTTGACACCGCCGGACGTCATCCCGGCAACAAACCAGCGCTGGAACGCAAGGAAGATTGAGAGAACGGGGATGAAGGCAACGACGATGAATGCAGCGAAGAGTCCCCAGAAGCTACCGAAGCCAGTGGTTATATAACGCACGATGCCGTTCTGGACGGTCTTCATATCTTCCGTGGTGGCCAGTACGGTTCCTACAAGGAAGTCGTTCCAAACGAATACGAAGATGAAAATTGCTACAGCAGCGATACCGGGGCGGATGAGCGGCAGAATGATGCGCCACAGGATCTGCACCCGCGAGCAGCCATCGATGGCGGCCGCTTCCTCAATCTCAACAGGAATGTTCTCGATGAAGTTGCGCAGAAAAAGGATGGTCTGTCCACAAATAATGGCCGTGTAGACAACAATCAGCAGCGGGTAGGTGTTGATCAAGGCCGTTCTGACGAACATGGAGTACAGGGCGATGAAGACCACGATCGCGGGAACCATCGAAAGCACCAGGATCCCTGTCATCAGAGTTTCCATGCGCCGGCTTCGGTACCTGGTGGCAACATATGCCGCAGGAATGGAAATCGCCAACGCGAGGACGATAGAGCCCACAGCGTAAATCAGGGAGTTTATGAAGAACCGGCTGTTCGTTGAGGTCAGCAGGCCAAGATAGCCCTCGAATGAAAGCGGGTCCGGGATCCACCGTGGCGGGAACTCAAGGGTATCCGAGGCGGTTTTCAGCGAGGTGGAGAAGATCCATGCGACAGGCGGTAGAACGACTGCGGCTGAGAGGATGACATATGCCCAGGCCGGAACCGCCCGAAGGACTGAGCCGAGCCGGCCTTGGCGACGCGAGGTGGTGGTGCTCACAGGCTTTCCTTCCGTCGGAAGCGAATCGCGACAAGGGTGAGGACAATGTTTACGGCAAAAAGGAGGATAGCCGTCGCTGATGCCCCGGAAAGATCGAACTTGTCGAACATCTGGTTATATACCCGCATTGACAGCGTCTCGGTCGATCCGATGGGACCGCCTCGTGTGGTCACCAGGATGATGGTGACCATCTGTACATAGAGCATGAGTAGAACGATCACCACGGAGACGATCGTGTTGCGCAGGTGAGGCAATGTGACATTGAGAAATGCGTGCCGAATGCCACCGCCGTCCACTTTGAGGCTTTCATACAATTCCACTGGAATGGTCTGAAGGGCGCCGAGAAAGAGAAGCATGGCCTGCGGGTAGGACCACCACGCCGTCATCAGAGTCACGGCAACGAGCGCACTGTTCGGAGACGAGAAGACATCAGTAGGCCCGAACCCAAGGGCCTGGGTGATAGCTGAGGCCGGCCCGTAATTGGGGTTGAGAAACCAAAGCCAGATTGTTCCTGCTGTGGCCTGGGACAAAAGCCACGGCAACAAAAAGAGGCTCCGGATGGAGCGCTTGAACCGATGCAGGTTGTTCAGCACAATCGCAGACAAGAGTCCCGCGGGCAAGGCGATGACCAGCGCCCCGATCGAAAACACAAGCGTTGTCCAGATGCGGGCGGGCAGCTCCGAGTCCGCGAACAGCTCCGCAAAAGAGTTCAGACCAGAAAATTTGCCAATCTGGTAATACGAAGTCTCGTGGAGCGCTGTCCAGGCCGTGTAGATGAGCGGTCCAACGAAGACAAAGAGAAACACGGCAGTGACGGGGACGACGTACAACCAGACCATGCGGTCTTTACGAGCCCGGCGGAAAGCCTGGACTCCTGTCGGCGGAGTCGCCGTCTGAGATGAAGTGCGGGTGCGACTGTTTGTTGACATTATCTCTCCCTTCCGGAGGGAACCTGATGTTCAGGCTCCCCCGGACGTTGGGGACTATTTCTTGTTGGCCGCATCCTGGGCGGAACGGATAAATTCGCTGCCCGACAGATTGTTGAGGGTTAGTCGCTGCCCGGCCTGGGAGAGCCCGGTGGCCAGCGAGGTCCAGTTATCGGCGTATGTGCGGGGTTCGCTGTTGCTCTTGACGTAGGCGGCGATGTCGTTCACCGTCTTCGCTTCGGGCGTGGAGAAGAATGGCTGCTCATACGTGGCCGCACGCGTGGGCACCTCACCGCCGGTGGCCATCTTCGCGCCGGCTTCGGGACCGGTCATGTACTCGATGAACTTCCAGGCCGCCTCTGTATTCTTGCTTCCTGAGCCTATTCCCAGAGTCCACCCAATGGTGGTGCCGGTGGTGTCCCCAGTAGATGCCTTTGGCAAGGAGGTCCACTTGACGTCCGGATTCTGCGAGGCGAACGAGACGATTCGTTCGGTGCCCAAGACCGACATTGCGACAGTGCCGCTGGCCATGCCGTCCGCTACGGTGCCGTACGTGTCGGAAACGACATTGCTACCCAGTGCCTTCGCATCCCGGAGCTCGGCGAGGAAGTTGCCAAACTCCTCGGCCTTTTCGGTGGCGAAATCCGCCTGTCCGTCCTCAGTCCATATGTCCTGATCAACTTGCGACATGAAGCAATTGAAGAAAGTGCTGATGATGGCTGAGTTGTCAGTGTCCGAGAACCCGGTTCCGAACCCGGTGAATCCAGCTGCCGCAGCTTTCTGCGCAACGTCAACGACTTCCTCGTAAGTAGTTGGAGCGGTCGCACCGATCTGAGACAGAATTTTTTCGTTGTAGTACAGCGCACAGGTGCGGTATTCATAGGGCACCGCGACCTGCTTGCCGTCAGGACCCGCAAAAGTGTCGGTAGGACGGAGCCAGTCGGTGACCCCCGACGCAGCATCAGGCAACGGCGAGTAAACGCCGGCAGAGGCCATCTGGGGGACGAGAGGGGTGAACATCTTAAACACATCCGGCGCCTGCCCGGCCGCTGCTGACTGCGGCAGCCTATTCAACATGTCGCCCAGCGAAACCACCGAGAGGTTGATCTTGATGTCAGGGTTTGCCGCCTCGAAGTTGGCGATGTTTTCCTTCAACGCCTTTGATCGCGGATTGTCCTGGCTGGGATCAAGGAAGTCCCAATAACTGAGCGTCACCGGCCCCTCGGGGTCCGATGTTGAGGGGGAGCAGCCACTGAGGGCAAGGCTGGCTACGACGGCTGAGACGAGTGCCAGGCCCCATCGCTTTTTGATCATGAGTTTCTCCTGTGGACTGGATTGCTAATGCGGGAGCATGCCGTATTCAAAACGACGCCTGCTGAACGTGGCGCTACCGAAAGTCCAGAAGTGAGCGACTTGATCATCGAGTCTCTCCTTTGAGATCGGTTGCATTCGCTAGAGCAGTGAGATCGGTTGCTGAGATCGGTTGCAATAAACATAGGGCTACACAAAGGGTCTGTCAAGGATTCCTTTTGCTCGAATCTTGCAGGTCCCGATGTGTGCTCCGATGCGGTCGGGCTCTGCATCAGTTTCTTGATTCGTTAGCGCATTGGCTGCGGCACCTTCCCTGAAATTTGGCGCGGGCTCGAGGTGCGAAACACCATGACTTTGAATCAGTTTCGGCAGGTCCTGCAGGTAGTTTGTGGCTGCGAGGACATACACCTGCACAGGTTTGCCTTGGAGGATCCCTTCGCGCCCCTGAGGCCGGTCGACGGCGAACTTCCGGAAGTCGTGCAAGTGGATTTCCCGGCAGGAGTGAAGAACGGCGGACAAGCCCGGGAACTGGATCATCTGCTCACGCTTGGTATAGGCAAGGCGCTTTATGAATACGACTTCAACGACAGCTGACTTCACCGGCTGGAGCTGGTTTCCAACCGGCCCGCTGACGGAGACAGCCCGCCGCCCAGTTGATTGACGGCGCCAGGCGGGGCCCGCTGGAAAACTCCGGAGGATTGCCCGGATACGAGGAGATGCTGGAAGTCCTGGAACGACTCGGATCATCCCGGCCGCGCCGAACGTGCCGCATGGCTGGCCGACATAACCAACTCCGATGCGCCGTTTGACCCCGTCTTCCTGGACATCGCCGCCGTGAACCGGTCCTGGCGGAACGGTCCTGACTTACGGAATCCGGGAGGAAACGCCACGGGGCGATGGATCAGCCCCTTTTGAAGCCGCTCCCCGACCATTTTGAAACGCCGATAACGGATCTTCCGTCAAGCCATCGTCCGTGGCGGGGGAGTGGTCGCGCCGTCTTCCGAGTAGGGCGGCCGGGGCTGAAAGAATGGGCTTCATGGAAAAGGTTGCAACCGGGGGCGCAGACGGAGCGGACTCTACCCTGGTGGTCCGCGTGGAGCTCGTCGACAGCGAGCCTGCGATTTGGCGTCAGTTTGAGCTCCGGGGCTCCATGGCCCTTAGTCAGGTGCACCAGGTCCTGCAGGCAGCCTTTGGCTGGGACGACGCGCACCTGCACAGGTTCACGGCAGATGATCCCTTCGCGCCGCTGCGGCCGGTTGCCGGCGAGATTCCGGAGTTCGTGCAGTGGCTTCCGGGCCAAGAGTGTGAAGAACCGGGGGAAAGGCCCGAGGAAGACTGCACCCTGGATCAGCTGTTCGCGGTGGGTTCGGGCGCAGTCTTCTATGAATACGACTTTGGCGACAGCTGGCTACACCGGCTCGAGCTGATGTCCCGCCGGCCAGCAAACGCAGGCACTGCGCCGGCCCGACTGATCGATGGCGCCCGGCGCGGCCCGCTGGAAGACTCCGGAGGATTTCCCGGATATGAGGAGATCATGGACGCCTTGGCCGATCCGTCTCATCCGGACTACGCCGAGCACTCCGCCTGGGTGGCCGAAATAACCGGATCGGATGAGCCTTTTGACCCTGCTTTTCTCGACATCCCCGCCGTGAACTTGGCGCTGGCTGACCGGCTCTGAGTCCCGGAGTTTTGGGAGAAAATTCCCCAGATATGGCGGCAGGAACAGCCCCTCTTGCGGGCACTCCCCCAGCAATTCTCATGTGCCGATAATGGAGATTCCGTCAACCTGTCACGTCTGGAATGGCCCTTGCTTGCTCGCCAAGGCTGCCCAACTAGGTGTCTGTGACGGAGGTGCCTTTTACGGATTCGATCTCGAGTAAGTCGCTTTTCCTAGTGGCTACTCGAAGAGGAGTGTCTTGTAGGCGGTGTTTTTGTTCATGTTCCAGCCGGCGACGATGCCTGAGCCGATCATTTGGTCGCTGAGGCGGGCGAGGCGGTAGGCGGGGTCGGTGTCGAGGGCGAGTTGGAGGAATTGGTGTGCTTTGGTGCCTTTGCCTTCCCACCAGTTGATGTAGCCGATGGCGGTGAGGACGGGTGCTGAATGCTCCGCGCTGGTGCGGGTGTAGGCGTGGAGGAGAAGTTGTTGTGCCCACTCGATGCGTGACCACATCGGCGCCTCTTCGGTTTGGGCGAACAGGACCTGTTGCATGGGTTCGTCGAGCCCCGGTATGTCTGCGAGGAGCCGGTCACGGATCTCCGGGAACTGCAGGTTTGCGACGAGGGTGTGGCAGTCGTCATCGCTGGGGAGGTTCTTGGAGTTGAGCATGTCTGCCCAGAGTCTCCGGCCCTGCTGGAGCGAGGCGTCGGCGGGCTGGGTCCTGATGGTGTCCATGTGGTGTTCGACGGCGGTGGCTTTCGCTGTTTCCTGGCTGGTTGTTGGGAGGGCGATGTGGTTTGTGGGTTCGATGAAGCTGCCGCGGTAGATGAATTCGGCGTTGATTGCACTGGTCTGGGTGGAACTGACGGGCAGGGCGAGGCTGGTGCCGGGTTCGTCGTCGTAGGGTGAGAAGGTTTCGGGGCCGACAAAGAGTCCGTCCCTGATGGTGATGCCGTGTTCTGCGAGGACCCCGGTGAGCGCGGCGATGGTGCCGGCATACGGTTTGGCCTGTCCGTGTTGAGCGGTTTCGTTGGTGTAAACGGCGAAGAGGATGGATGTGGCGGTCGTGTCGCTGGTCAGGTAGTGGGCAACGGTGCGTGCGTAGGGGAGATCCTGACCGGGTTGGCGGGGAAGGTCAATGCGCAGCGTCGCGCCGATGCCGTTGTTGTTCAGGGTGATGCAGACCAGGCTTTCCGTCGGCCAGAAGCCCAGGGTGTGTCCGATGAAGCTGAGCACATCTGATGGTGTTTTGATCGTGAGCTTTTCCATGATCCCTTCGGTTCCCTTCACCCTTGCGTTGCTGTTTTCTGCGGTTGTTGGTTGTGGGTGCCGTTCTGGTAGGGGACCACCCGCTGGGCTGAGGGGCCGGAGTGCAACTTGGGGGACCGGCGCCGGGGGCGAAAACTTCATGTACAGCGCGCTCAACTCTGCTCTGGAGAAGTTTTCGATCCCGGTGCCGGCGCGGTAGCGCCCTGGTTGCGCGGAGGATCCGCCCAGCGATCATGGGGCATATCAGAATGACAAGCAGCGATAATGCTTTTGCCTGTTCATTGAAGTCAAGGAATCTAGCGGCATGACTTCCTGACGGATTCCAGAGGTAGAAAACTCCTACGTTCTAACCGCAGGGGCCCTCTGACGGCCCCAAAAGCCGTTCTGATGATGGTCAACGCGCGGGCTTAGACCTCCGGTCAATGAATTCGTTCTTCTCGGATTCCTACTCGGGCCTAAGGTTGCCGTTTACTTTCAGTCGTTGCAGGCTGTGAGCGTAGACCTAATTGGAAGAACCCGTCCCTAGCTGGAAGAAGCGACACGCTCACTTGGAAGTCTTCCAACTGGGTGCAAGACCTGGTGCTCACGGCCACCGAACCGTCCGGTTCCGCCCTCGACAACTGATGGATTGCTGTGCGGCTACGACAGCAAGTCAACCGGTACCGGCACGGGACAGCAAGTGGATCTGGTTGGTCGTCCGAGTCTTTTGAATACTTCTCAGTGGAGGGACGTCACACTGACGGTCCCGGACTACATCCCGAATCTTTCCGAGAGGCGAGCATGACACTTGCATATTCCCCTGAAACGATGAACATCCCGCCACTCGGGCCTTATAAGGATCCCCAGAAAGTGGTTGTGATCGGCGGCGCGACCGGTATGGGCGCCGCAACGGTCAAGAAGCTTCTGGAGAGCGGACGCCGTGTTGCGGCGATTGACGTGAACAAGGCTGTCCTCGACTCAGCCGCAGAGTTCAGCACGCTTGGTGATGTCACTGACGCTGCCGACATCCAGCGCGCCATCAACGAAGCTGCCGAAGCCCTCGGTGGCATCGAAGCCATCGTGTGCTGCGTTGGCATCAACGGTATCGGCACGATCGAGGATACCGAGCCGGAAGAGTGGAACCGTCAGTTTGCGGTCAATGCCTTCGGTCCTTACGCCTGTGCTCGCGCTGCGCTCCCGCACCTGCGGCAGGCCGGCGGCGGCGCCATCGTGGTCCTCACCTCGCAGGTGGGCATAGTGGCCCAGAAGCAGAACGCGGCCTATTGTGCTGCCAAGGCTGCAGCTATCCACTTGGTGCGCTGCATGGCTGTTGATTTCGCTCCTGAAAACATCCGCGTTAACAGCGTTGCCCCCGGGATTACCGGCCCAACCGGCATGTTCGACAGCTGGCTTTCGCTCTTCCCCTACGAGGAATCGCGGGCCGCTGAAGCTCAGCACCAGATCGATACCAACCTGCAGAAGCGCATCGTCCACCCCGACGAGATCGCAGCCGCAGCGGTCTTTGCTGTCTCCAACGCAGCTCCTGGCCTTATCGGTCAGAACTTCGTCGTCGACGGAGGCTACAGCCTGATTTGATGCGCTGGGCATCGCTTCACGGGGCGGATTGGTATGGGCAGTGCTAATTCGCCCCGCCGAAGCGCGCGAAAGGCGTCGATAATGTGATTGGGGCCGTTGTAGGGTATCGAAAACCCAGGGTGCCGGGTAATGCGAGAAGCTAAAGGCCGGACCTTGCGTCACGGCTCAGAAGGGATGGCCACGCGAGCACCCGCGATGGCTCGACCGCTATGAGAAAAGCGACCCGATTACAGTGCCAAGGACACGACGGAGCCGCCACCCGCGTGGGCCCGTAATCAGCAAAAAGCGGAGGAAGAATGCGTGAACTCTGGCGGGCATCGATGCGGGAAAGGCATCACCACTGCGTGCTCGTTAACCCCGAAGGAAAACCGACTGCTGTCCCGCAGGGTAGCCAACGACGAAGCCGCGCTCACGGGGCTTCTCACCGCAGTATTGGCCCTTGCTGCTGGTCTTGGAGTCCTCGGGGTCACCAATTTGAACCGCAGCGGCGTGGCGCTCCTGATCGGCCTGCCAGCGGCCTGACCCGACTCTGATCCACATTCCACGAAGATCCGTCACACGCGTCCCACACTTATCGCGGTGACGGCAAAACAGACGCCAAGGACTCGGCAATGATCGCAGCTCAAGCCCTGGTGCGGCGCGACCGCCAACCAATCGCCAGCGGAGAACACATCAGCACCGACGTGCGACTGCTCACCCGCGCAGCGTGAGAGGGTTTCCGTATGGGAATTGTTGACCGCCCGGACGCCATGTCGCTGGCACACCAAGGATTAGTGGGTGCCGCCTGGCGGACCCTAGACGCCGCCCGAAGCATGCACCTACTGTCCTGTGCCGTAGCTGCCACGGAAGCGCTGCATTGGATTTGCGCTTTGGACGAGCAACTTCAGCAGGAAAGCTCCGGCTATAGGAACCGTCGTGACCGTGACGCAGACGGTATCGTGCTGCTGGGCCTGCGGCATGTTCGGGACCGCGCCATGCATCAGGTCGTTATTTGCACAGCGCAGGACGCGAGGTCGTTTTTCAATCCCGCCCCCGGCGGACTAGTTCATATCGCGTCGTCCTATCCGATCTGGACCCCTGCCGAAATGCTCCCGCGAGCCGAGGAACGACACCGGAACGAGGAGCGCGAAAAGGCATACGCGAATCACGTTTCCGAACGAAAGGCTTGGAAGCCCATTTTCAAGGCACTCGACTTCCTGACACGAGAACTGAAAGACAAGGTCACGCTGGTTTCAATCGAGCAGCCGAGCTGGTTCCAGGAGTTATCTGACGAAGAACGCCTGGCGATCCACCAAACCCCTATGCTCAGCATGTAGGCCGCAAGCAACCACACCAATGGTCTGGATCCCTGAGCGGATCCGGGCGAAGCGGGAACGGCGTCGTAACATCTTGGTTGGAGCCAGCCGTCGTGTCCGCCTTTAAACTGCCCTAAGCAGTTTGCGGCAGTCGCCCCCGGACGCAGCCATGATGCCGAGTTAAGGGTGCCGGCCCCGGCCACTCCTGATTGCGGGTGAACGCAGTATGGCCAGGCGTTGTTTCCCTCAAATGCCCCTTGGCTCTCTTCCCTTTAGCAGGCATAGGCGCGGCCCGCGGGCTGGATGGGGAGTGGCAGGCGCTGGTGTGCACCTACGGGGTCTTCAGTGGCCTGGTACAGGCCCATGATTTAATGATGCACAGCGGTCAGGGAAGCGGCTGACTGCTCCTGGACGAGGTCGTAGACCTGACCGGCTGGCACCGGGACCATGCCCGGGCGGTGCTGCGGCATGCCCTTGATCCTCCTAGGCCCAAGGGGGTGAGGCCGGGCCGGGCACCGGTTTACGGGCCGGACCTGCAGCCCGCCCTGGTGCTCTGCTGGGCGGTCCTGCGCGCCCCAGCCGGCAAGCTGCTGGCAGCGGTGATGCCCGAACTCGTCCCGATGCTGCGCAATGAGAAGGCCCTGGACATCACCGACGCCCAGGTAGAACAACTGGAGCGAATGAGCGCCGCGACGATCGATAGGCGCCTCGCCGGGGAACGGGCCAAGCTGCTGCCGCGTGGACGGTCCCACACCAAACCCGGATCGCTGCTCAAGTCCCAGATTCCGATCCGCACCTGGGCGCAGTGGGATGACGCCGTGCCCGGCTTTGTCGAGATCGACCTGGTCGGTCACGAGGGGTCGAACAGTTCCGGGCAGTTCTGCTTCACGCTCACGGTCACGGACATCGCAACCGGATGGACGGTGAACAGGTCGGTGCCCAACAAGGCACAAAAGCATGTCTTCGCCGCCCTGCAGCAGGTCATCTCCGTCTTCCCGTTCCCGGTAGTCGGCATTGATTCGGACAACGGAGGAGAGTTCATCAATAACGAGCTTTTCGACTTCTGCCAGGAACACCGGATCACCTTCACCCGCTCACGCCCGTATAACAAGAACGACGGGGCCCACGTCGAACAGAAAAACTGGTCCAGGGTCCGCGAACTGGTCGGCTACCTGCGCTACCTCCTTCCGCAACGAAAGCTCGTCTCCAAGACCCGCCACGGAGCCAAGGTGACAAAGACCCATGATGCGCCGGCCACTCCGTACCACCGCACCGCCGCCGACTCTCGTACTGACCGAAAGGCGGCCAACCGCATGAACACCGAATACCGGAAAGTGAAGCCGGCGGCACTGTCCCGGCAGATCCTATCCCTCACCGGCCGGCTCGAAACCCTCGCCACCGCCAAACAGCCTGCACCGGCCAAACCACCCGTGAACGAGGACTGGAACCGCCGACCCAACCGGAGGTTTTCCAATGACGCAACGTATGCCCCTTCCCGGAGGTATTGACATGAGGCAACAGGGTCCCGGGGAATGTATCGATGAGGACGCTTTCAAGCACGATCCAACCATGAAAGGAAGGGCGCGGCCCGAACGCGGGTTGTACCTTCCTGCCTGTCGGACATATAGGGCAGACAGGAATGAAAGGGACGAAAACTGCTGATGTGTTCGAGCTCAAGGAGCTGGAGTCTCTGATGTATGGGTCCACCCGCTGGAAAGAGGATCGATGCAGCTTCGAGATTGTCCGGACGCACTAAGGCAGGGCTAGCGGCCGCGAAGCCTAGGGGACGACTCGGCGGGCGTCCGCCGGGATGACGGCGGCGAAACTTGAGACAGCCCCAAGGACCTTCGTCGTCAGCAAAGAAGCTGGAGGAGATCGCGGAGAGCCTCAGCGTGACCATGTCCGCTCTGGCTCTGGGCCCGCGAACGGGCAAGCAGGGCGGAAGCGTCAGGCCGTCGTTCAGGATGTTGCGTAAGTCAGTTCCGTAGGGGTCAATGGGACGCCGAAGGCAGCAGCCTCCACCAAGGCGCGGTACTAGGTCACAGACCCATGATGTATCGGCCGGAACGAGCCCTAGCTGCCTGTTTCTTCGGGATCCCTGCGTGCCCGTTTCTCCTCCGGGGTGGCATCTTCGGCATCGGGCACCAGGTCCGGGTCGACAACGGGGGAGAAGGCATCAGCGGGAACTTCGTTCCCCTGCGGGCGGTCCTCGGGGTCAGGGGAGCCGTTGTTTGGAATCTCACTCATTTGCACACCGTAGGCCCGCAGGTCCATCCTGTCCATGGATCTGAGCGTACGACGTTCTGCCACGGCACCTGCCAGGCAGCTTCGACGAGGATGAACATCGGAGCCAACGCCGAAGCGGTGGTCGTCTCGACGAGATGGTTCAGGATGCCGGTTCGACGAGTTCCGGGCCGTTGTTTCGGACGCTGTTTACCCGGTCGCTGACGATCCGCGGGGTCAGAACCGGCTCCGGGATTCCGTCCAGCAGCTGCTGAACGCTGTCCTTGTCGGTCGTTCCGGGGTTCAGCCAGTCCGCGTACATGTCAGGGGGGACGATAACGGCGGCCCGATCGTGGACGTGGCCGAGGGTGTCGTGGGCCGTTGTGGTGAGGACTGTGCAGCTGAGGAGCCAGCGGCCAGGATCATCTTCGGGCAGCGACGGGTCAGGCCAGAACTCGTAGAGGCCGGCGAACGCGAGCAGGTCGTCCTTCTCGGAGTAGAGGTAGTTCGGGATCTTTTTCCCGTCCTCGGTCTTCTGCCATTCGTAGTAGCCCTCCGCGGGGATCAGGGCGCGGCGTTTCACGGCTGCTTTGCGGAACGAGGGCTTCTCCAGGATGGATTCGCTCCGGGCATTGATCAGCCTGGAGCCGATTGTGAGGTCTTTGGCCCAGGACGGGACCAGGCCCCAACGGGCGATGAGCAGGCGCCGGTCAACGACGCCCTCGTCCATCCTCTCGGCGATGATCGGAACGTCCTGTGTCGGAGCCACGTTCCAGCTCGGGGGAGGTGGGCTCCCTTCGATTTCCTTGGCATCGAAAGCGGAGAGAAGATCCCCTGTCCGCCTTGGACATCACATATCTGCCGCACATGGGCCCATTCTGCCCCATGGGCCGGGAAGACCCTGCGGATTCGGTGGCTGGCTGATGTGTTCAAAGCGCCCCTGCGTCAACGAAGTCCCCGCAATCGAGGACCGGGCCGGGGCTTCGTTGCCCGGCTTCGGACCAGTCCTCGCCGCCGAGTTCCTCGGCGCCTCCGGCGAGGACCTCGCTGTCTTCCAGTCCGCCGACCGGTTCGCGGGCGTTGTCGGACTGGCCCGGGCTCCCTGCCTGTGGGCGGGACGCCTCTGGAGCTGACGCGAAGCGAGTTCGACCTCCTCCACGAGGTGCTGCACGGTGCCGGGGCCGTCCTCTCCCGTGCTGAACTCGTCCGGGCGTGCGAGGTGAGCAGTACGGCGATGGCGCCTCCATCAGTGATGCGGATGAACATGCTGTGGAAGTCCACATGGGCAATCTCCGGCGCGAACTCCGTGACGATCCCGACTCGCCGCGCTGGCTTCAGACCGTGCGCGGGGTCGGGTACCGGCTGGCTGCTGAGAGACCGCCCCACGAGCGTTGATCCCGCACTGGGACAGCTCCAGGGAAGCCGTGGCATACGGCTCGCCTCACTCGGTTGCGGACCTGGTTCGACGGCGCACCTGAGACATCCGTCCCCCGTGGGGGTTCCATTCCTGAATAGGGTCTTTGACGTTTAGATTCTTCCGCGGAACGGAAAATCGCCGGCGTGAAAGGGCGCCCCGCGGCCCTTCACATGAATTTGTTAAGGAAGGAAGGTGAGCACATCCCCGGGGAGCTGTACTGTTCATTCAAGCCGATGTTGTGACGCTGCCATGCCGGAGCGAAGCAGGAACGGCCCGGCGCTGGGCTCAGCCGGTGTCGACACCTACAAAGGAATAGCCGATGTCCGGGGATGAGTCCTCTCTTCCAGCATTTACCGGCGCAGACGAGATACCGGGGCCGGGGGGTCCTGGGTTACCGCCACAGGCGGCGAACGCTACTCTGCGCGGGCAAGTGCTGGAGCTGATCAACGACGTTCTGACCGACCCTGATCCGGACGGGGAATGGGCGAGGTCCCAGCTGCGGAAGCAGCTGGCAGCCTACCCTGACGAACCAGAACGCGCTCTTCTTGAGCATTTGATGGGAACAAGGGGTTTGGCCAGCCCGCAGGATTCGCTGCATGCTCCTGTTGCGCCCGCCCTCGGCGAGCCCGTTCCCACTCCTTCGCCACAGCCTGTGACCCCTGACCCCGGTGCCAGAAGGAGGATCCGGTCAATACTTGGTGACAGGATGCTGCTGACGGCGTTCCAGCCGATACGCGAACTACCGGACGAACGAATCACGGGGTTTGAGGCGCTGACGCGTTTCGTTCACAGCGACGGTGCCAGCGCGGACACATGGTTCCGGGAAGCCGAGGCAGTAGGTCTGGGACCCGAACTGGAGATTGCGGCGCTTCGATGCGCCCTGGTTGCGGCGAGGGAAATTCCCTCTCACTTCTTTCTCGCCTTTAACCTCAGTCCTGCAACTTTCACGAACGCGCGCGTTCAAGACCTCCTGCAGCACTCTGGCCTCGCCATCGACAAGATCGTTGTTGAGCTAAAGGGCCCGGCATCTGATGGGCAGTGGAACGCTCTCCTATGGGCACTGAAACCGCTGCGCCGACAAGGCTTACGGGTCGCGGTCGACGGTTCCGGTGCGGGCTTCACCCCCGCGAAACGGATCCTCAGTCTGCGGCCCGACATCATCAAACTTGACCGCACGTTCATCGAGGCCATTTTCGACCGGGCTGATCCGGATGAGCCTGCCGTGATAGTACTGGCCCGAGAAGTCGGGGCAGTCCTGGCCGCCGAAGGAATTGAAACGGAGACTGAGCTAGCGGCCGTGATCGAAGCCGGGATGACAGCAGGCCAGGGGTATCTGCTCGGCCGACCCTCCGTGCACCCGCTTGAATGGTCTTCCTGGGTCCTACAGACGGAGACAGCCTCAACGGAGCTATAGAGGAACTTGGCGGTACCAGAACCGGAGGCCAGACACTGTCAGGATGTCAAGGCACCGACGGTTCGCGCCAGAGCTCGTCGGGCTCCTTTGACCGAGGTCCGGACGTCCGTTCAGACGGCCGTGGTGAGCCGGGTAGGGCGGGCCGAGTGATGGATTGTTTGAGCCTTGTATTGGGACTGCCGGCGGAGGTTCGGGTCTTGTAACTTGGTGGCGATGTGGGTTCGGCAGCTGCATCGGCGGGAGGTGCTGCGTACTTCGGAACCGGCTGCACGCATCGGGACGCCGCAGTGGATGTACCGCCCACCGAACTGCAGTACGTCAGCTGCTGCGGAGGGTCCGGGCCGGTTCAGGACCGCGGCCACCTGGCTAACTGAAGCCTCTTCAGTGTGCACCCCCGCCGTCGTCGAGGCCGGACGCGATTCCATCCCGGTGATGATCATCGACAGCCCCGAGGAAGCCGAACGCATCGTGACGCAGGTGGTTTCCCACCACCCTGACATCGAGCCTACCGTCGAGCACACACCGCGTCTCTGCATAGCGGAAATGGCGGTTAGGGCCTACGGCCGATGACGCGAAAGCAGCCAGTAGTAGTAGCACAAGGAGGGTGGCTGGTGGCGCGCGGAGAGGCTGCTGCCAAGGAGTCGTGCCAATCAAGCTGGCCCTTCGCTGTTTAACCGCTCACGGGGAAGCGGACCTACACTCACGCACCCCAGAAATCATGCGGCGGAAACTTTCCTGCAACCTCGGGCGTGCAGTCTGTAAGCACGGGACGATTCAGAAAGGACCCGATCATGAACGCAGCTGAAAAGACCATTGTCAGTTCCTGCCGCGACTTGGCGGCCGGGGACGACATCGACGCCCGATACAAGGGCGCCCTCGTACACCGGGGACGGGTCACAGAGATAGCGCCCGAGCACGGGCTGTTCTGGATCATGGACGACCTCACAGGCAGGCGCCGGCTGTTGGACATGGCTGAACTGGAGATTCTCCGCGTCCAGCGCCCGATGATCCCTAACGAAGCTGACACGAACCCTACCGCCGCGTGAACCGTCACGCCTGGAGCCATTTCCCCAAAGGCCAGCCAGGCTGGATTCTGGTAGTGCGATCCTCGGCCGCGGGGTGGACAGGATAGCGGCGATCGGGTTCTAGCCAGGTTCTGTGAGCCACGCCGTGGCCTGGGTTGTTGAGGTAAAGAACCGGGTCGGGCAAGCAGGTCTGTGTCGTGCGCTGTAGAAGGCGGCGATGACTTCGTCAACAGGCGAGTCCCCGACGAGAGCTGTCCGGGTCAACGGCCACTCGTTGGCGAAGACATCACCTGCCTGCCGGGTGGGGCTTGAGCCGCTGACTTCCATCAGGACCGGGAGCACCTGCCCGGCACTCAGTTCGTTGATTTTTGTGATGGCGGCCCTGGCGGCGCTTTCATCGATCCGGCCCACTGGGCTCCAGCGAAGCCGCAGAAAGTTTCCGCACAGCTCCACCGTGCCGACTGGGGCCCCCATGCTCTGGTCTGTCATGTCACTGAACTCCTGAAAGAACCCCGTTGAACCGCGGTTGTGGTCCCGGACGAAGCCGGCCCCTGCCGAAGAAACCCGCCGAGGGGGGACGTCGGGCTTCTACGGAAGACCTTAAACAGGAAGGTCCGAAACATCGACTGGATTTACCCGCCAGTCAAACACGCAGGAAGCGCACGGAATGCAGGAAGGATCAAGGAAATGTTGCCAACCGCACCTGGAGTCCATGCGCTGAGGCCCGAAAGCTTGATTTAGCCCTGGATGTTCCGCGGGTCGTTGCCGTGGCTGTTCTTTTCACCGATCTGGCCGTCCTGGTTTTTGATGATGTGCTCCACACCATCAGCCTTCGCCGCGTCCCGGCCAGCGGCGACTGCTTCATCCTTTGTGCTGTAGCCGGCACCGAAGGCCCGGCCGGTACCTTCGCGCTTGTTTTTCCACGCGCCGTCCTCGTAGTACGTCTCGATATCACCCTGGGCCATTGAAATCTCCCTCTCTGATTGAACTGCGTCAATGTAGGAATCGTGCAGACAGCAGAAAACCCCGCAGCACGAATCAAGTTATGCGGGGTCTTCCTAGCGCCGGCTCCGCATGATGGGGGACATGCGGAGAAGCAGACACCAATGTAATAGAAAGCAAGCTTACTTTCCAAATGCATGGCCATGGACGACCGGCATTCGATCCGGGCGGGTGAGGCGATCAAGGTGCCGGGTGGCAGTTTCAGAAGTCGTCTGCACTGCCTTCCGCGGAATTGCGGGGGCTTGTGCAGACGAGTGTTGACACGGAAATGTCAGAAGTCCTGTGCACGGAACCGCATTCCGCTCATTAGTCCTCTGCACCAAACATCACTTTTCAGAAGTCGCCCGCACCAACCTGCAGGAACTACCGCTTTGAAGCCACAGCAGTGCCTGCGGCCGGGACCCACCGGTAGAGCGTCGGCACGGAGACGCCGAGGCTGTTGGCCACTTCCCGGGGCGGGGTTCCCTGGTTGAGGAGTTTGCGGGCTGAGCGGATCTTGGCTTCCGTCATGATGCGTTTGCGGCCGCCTACTCGTCCCTGTTCCCGCGCGGCCCGGAGTCCGGCCTGGGTGCGTTCGACCATGAGCTCCCGTTCCATCTGGGCCAGGGATGCCATCACGTTGAAGAAGAAGCGCCCGGAGACCGTAGTGGTATCGATTGCATCGGTGACTGACGAACCTACGCCGCGGTTATTCAGGCCGCCGGCGAAGTCCAGGAGATCTATCACGCTCCGACCCAAGCGGTCCAGCTTCCACACCACCAGAGTGTCACCGTCACGCAGGGTGTCCAGCGCTTGGTCGAGTCCGGGGCGCTGGGACGTGGTGCCGCTGATCATGTCTTCGTAGATTTTGTCGCATCCGGCCTTCTTCAGGGCGCTGATCTGCAGGTCCAGGTTCTGGTCCCGCGGGGAGACCCGGGCGTAGCCGATGCGGTGTGTGGTCATGGAGTGTTCTCTTCTCAAAACTCAATCCGGGGCGTGGCTTCGACTGTGCCGTTTCGAGAACTATTTGTGAGAACGACGGGCCCTGAGCCCGGCTTTTTCGTCTGCACGGCGGTTTTCCACAGAAAGAAGCCCCTTCGCAGCTGCTCGCCACGAACACCACGATTCTCAAATCAACCTGTTCTTGAAATCCTTCGTTTCCGAGAGAGGTGAGGATTTCAGCTGTTTATAATGCCACCCACCGTACGGACGAGAGCTCGGGAACCAACCCTGCTCGGGTGTTCAACGTTTGTTACAAGCGCTCACACTCCCTGGGTATGTAGGTTCGGATCGGCGCATAGCCCAGATTGTCCCACTCTTCGCTGACGTTCTCTTCTATGTGTGATCGAGTTGGTCGTCTCTTTGCTCGGCTCTGGCCTTGATCCCTTGGAGCATCTCCCTCATCATCGGGAAGTCCCCGAACTCGAGCAGGGTCACCGTGAGGATCACGGAGGGGCTGGGGCGGTAGCGCTGCTTCAGGCGCGTCACGAGTCGGGTCCGTCCAAGGGGGAGCCTGGTCAGTTGCCAGGCCCATGATGAGTCGGGCTTGGACCAGACGAGGGACTCGGGCCGGTGGGCCGCTGCCACCCTAAACGAGGTTGAGGGGGTGGCCCGGCCGGTCATCGGCGCGGTCACGTCTCCAATCCGCGGGTGCGGCCATTCGGGCGGAATCTTCTCCGCGCTCGGTTCCCCAAGAGAATCGAGCAGGTCATATGTGTAGAAGCCCGCCCTGCGGAACCCGACCTGCACCAGCCAGGGCCAAATCAGTTCGGGATCTGCTTCTATGGTGATCGCTCGCGTTGCGGTGAAGTGGGACACGGGTACGAGTTCGTCCCCAGGCATAGGGCCGGCGACCTCTTCGGCGGTAGCGCCCCAGCGCACGCGGCGACAAAGAGCGGGATGGCCTTGGTTACATCGGCAACCTGGCGTAGCCTCAAGGGAAATTTGCCTGCCCGGCTACTGCGCTGCGTGGTCATGTGCCTGTTCCGTCAGTTGCGTTGCTGCTCATCCTTCAGGCTTGAGGCCAGCGTCTGGCCCCATTTCCGTGCCCGGTCCAGCTCTCCGGGGAGGAGGTCGCTGTCTCCGCTGACCAAAAAACTCTCAGGATCGGCGACAAGTTCGAAACCGTGCTGTTTGAGTTTTTTCCCGATGCCTTTGGAAGCGTGCCCCGTCAATAGTTCTGGCATGTCGACCCGAGTATCGAAAGCTGCTGCCCTGCCCGAGGAGGGGTCCAGTGAGTCTAACCACTCACGCACGCCAGGGCCTTCGACCGACGGGTCAAGGATCAGTTCCTTCGCCCCGCTGCGGGCGTCTTTCACTGCTGCCTGACGCGTTTGTGAGCGAGTCATGCCGTGGGCATGGGTGGGTCCCCCGATAACCAGCAGATCAAGGCCCTTTAGGTCCATCCGTTCCGCCTCGCCTGTGGAGAAGACCTCCGTCGCCGCCATCGGCCCAAGCCCCTCTGCAATTGCCTCTGCAACCCTATGCGTGTTGCCATACATCGATTCGTAAACCACCGCTGCTTTCAATGTCCCGCCTCCGAGCTGCAATTTTGTCCGCGCGTCCACCTTTGAAAACAGACACCGGTCGGGTCCGCGACACCACCGTCCCTTATGCAAGGCGTACATGTAATCGTCTGCGGGTGCAAGGGTCTCCACACTCCCTCTCGATGAGGTCTTGTGACTATCGCTGCCGGCACTGATGCTTAGAGGGCTGGTCGACCACCCGGTCAAAGGCCTGAAGGGAACTTCAGTGCCCTCCCTCCTGCCGAAAGGTCAACCTTGCTCACCCATATAAACTTCCACCGGATTCTTTGGGCGATCACTGGAGTACTCACACTGGCTGCAGCGGCTATAGGGCTGGGGAACCCGCGGATTTACGACCACATTGTCAGTGAAGAGCTCATCCCCGGGGCGTATTCGCAGGACCTGCTCTCCGCCGCCGCCGCGCTCGGGCTCCTGTATCTGGCCCTCACATCACATGCCGACCGACAGAAGCACCAGATCGTTGCCCTGGGGCTTCTGGGCTATCTGTTCTACGCATACGGGATCTACGTGATCGAGCGCGCCTACAACGGTCTGTACCTCGTCTATATGGCGATCTTCACCCTGGCTTTCTGGAGCTTGGTCTATGCCGGCGCCTACCTTCGTCGTGACCTGCCCCAACCCGCCCTCATCAAGACGTTTCGCAGGGTATCCGCCTCCGGTGCCATCCTCCAGCCCCTCATCTTTTACCCGCTCTGGATCGGGATGCTTCTGCCCTTGATGCGAACCGGGGAGCAGATCGATTCCCTCTACTCGATCTTCGTCCTGGACCTGTGCTTCGTCATGCCCGCCTTCCTGATCCTGTCCGTTCTGACGTATAGAAATCACGGAACCGGGCTGCTCCTGCTGCCGGCCGCCTACGTCCTCGGCTTCACCCTCATTTTCTCCCTGGCCGTGGGTGAACTGGTTAAGCCCATGTTCAACGCCACACTGGTCCCAGCTGCGTTCTGGCCGGCACTTGCGCTGTCCCTGCTGTTCCTTGTCCTCGGCATCCTGCACCTGAGCAAGCTGCAAGTTGGAGCCGTAACAGGGAGCCGCTTAGAAGGTGCGTTGGGCCCGGTCCCGGATGCCCAGTAGCATCTTGCGTTCCATGAGGAGCTGTATCGGCTCGAGCAGGACTCGCAGGGCCAGCCCCAGAGCCGTTGACGTATAGCCGAAGCGGGTCCTGGACACGAGCCGGGTGGTGCGTTCGTCCACGGCCCGCAGTATGAACGTCCAGCTCAGGTCCAGCCTCTTGTCCGGTGCCGGCGCGCCGGGTGGGCTGATGGCCCCCGTGAAGTAGTTCATTGTTCCGCCCAGACCCAGCACGGCCTCCGGCTCAAGCAGCCGGACCGGGACACCGCCGTCGGGATGCAACGGGATAATGTCGCCGACTTTCAGCTGCTGGAATTCGGGCAGGATCCGATCAGAGCTGTGGATGCCTAGTCCGATGGCGTTTTCGAAGGCGTCGTAGGAGTACAGCCCGCCGCGGCCGGCACCCATTTGCACCAGCCAGGGCCACACTCGGGAGACCGGTGTCTTAATGGTGACGGCACGGGTGAACTGCAGTCGGGCATCCGCTACGAGGCCGTCACCGGGTAGCGGGGCGGCCGCCTCTGTGGGCGTGGCTCCCCAGCGCATCAGCCGGGGGCGTACGCCGAGAATATACACGGCCACACCCAACGACGTTGCAACGACCGCTGCGGCCAGGGGTCTCCTGCGCGATACGTCCGCGGGAGTCCTTCGCTCCGGCATCCCGTTTTCGTACAACGTGCTCATGGAGCCACCTCGTCCGTATGTTCCGATGAACGCTACACACGTGGGGCTCCTGTGTATACGTCAGGTAGAGGAACCTTTCCTTGGTTCCTCCCTTAGCTCATGACTTGTTGGTCGACCCACCGTTCTAGCGGTGGCACGAGCAGCAGCGCGCCCACGAGACCGACCATTAGTACGTGCACGAACGCATTCCATGCGGTCGTTCCGATTGTCTCGCCGGCGCCTACTTGACCCGCCGCCGGGTCGGGAGCCGCAACTTCTACGAGCTACATCCGAACCAGCCGATCCGACGGGAAGGTCTGGACGAGGTCGCGGTCGGTGAAATTCTGGACGTCCTCAGGCGGGAGTGAGAAAAGGCAACCCAACACCCGCCCTCCACGGTCACGCTGAACGGCACGTCCTGAGTCCCGTTGTAGTGGAGTCGTCGCAAACGATGTGCAGCTGCGCAACATCGGAGTTATCGGCTATGCCCTCGTCTTTCCCGTCACGGCAGCCCTGTTGGCCATCCTTTCCACGTCCAGTTGCCAAACCCTAACCCTTGGCATCAAGGGACCATTCAATTCCCCTGCCCTGAGAGCCGTGCTCTTTCGGCCGACTTGGGACTCGTATTTCCGGGATCCGAGCACGATCATGGGGGTATGGACGACCGCGGCAAGCGACTTAGGGCTGTGAAGGCGTTCCACACGTTTGCGTGGTTCACCATCGAGGCCTGCATGCTTTACGTCCTGTACTCCGGCATCCGGGGACAGTCCGACCGGAGGGCCGGGACCGCGGCAGCGGTTGTGACCCTGGAGACATTAGTCTTTGCCGGTAACGGATTTCACTGCCCACTTACCGCGGTGGCACGAAACCTCGGAGATAGCACGGGCTCCGTCACCGACATCTACCTTCCACAATGGATCGCGCGAAATCTCCCGGCCATTCACGTCCCGCTAATCATTGTTGCGGTGGTCCTTCACTCGCGGAACCTCTCGGCCCGAAGAAAGCGCTAACGAGTAAGTGGCCCGTCGCCCTTCCTGCAAACCTATATAGGACGACGCGGCTATAGGGCGACGCGGCGGGCCTTAGGCAGGTCTCAACAAAGGATCCCCCAACGGGCGGGCTGTGCAGACGGCTTTGGACATTCTGTGCAGCCGACTTCGGAAACTGACACTGCTGGCCCGGGACAGGACAACGGATCACCTGTCGGAACTCGTTGTCGGAATCAATATTGGTCAGAACGGGGGAGAAGGCGTTATTGACCGTTGGTGGGGGAGCGCGGGATGGCGCGGCTTCGGTGTTGGGACGCGTTCCGGGCGGGACTGACATTGTGGTTCCGGAGGGGATAGCGCCGGGACCGGCGACGGGCTGGGGGATGAGCCACTGGTCGGTGGGAGGTTGCCAGGGGCTTTGTCGCCGCCAGCCTGCCTTAACTCTACGGCGTGACGTGGGATTTGAGGCAGGTGCCCAGGATCCGTTGGATGTTCGGTTGTTCATGAGCGACCAGCCCCTTGATCAGAATGTGCAATGGCTCCGGTCCCTTGAATCCTGTAGGACGGACTTTCCTTAGAAGGTAACTATTTGGCTCAGGTGCTTCTTCCGCGGAGGGGCTCGTGAGACGATCCGGACATGAGTCAAGATGCGAACGGTTATGGCGGCGCGGGTTTTCCCGGGACCGGTGTGAATGACCACGCGTGGGAGCGGGAGCACCGTCATCCCACCCGGGGTCAGTTGCGTGCGATTGGGTATCGCCGCAGGGATGCGGAAACGAAGCTGGAGCAGCACCAGCTTGAAGCCCGGCAGCGGGCTGGGGGAGAGCACCTGGATCCGGCCGGCTAAATCCGGTCATCCCG
This sequence comes from Pseudarthrobacter sulfonivorans, assembly GCF_031454915.1. Classification (GTDB taxonomy): domain Bacteria; phylum Actinomycetota; class Actinomycetes; order Actinomycetales; family Micrococcaceae; genus Arthrobacter; species Arthrobacter sulfonivorans_C. The sequence continues at coordinate 36,951 of NZ_JAVDRS010000016.1, forward strand.
GGGCCGGGATGTTCAGCGTGCAGCTGTGCCGGTGTGGTGGAGGCTAAGGGCCGCGGAATAACCCGGGCACATTGCTGTGCCCTAACCTTCGCGGTCGAGGCAGTACTTGTTGCCGTCTTGCTCCCTGGCCAGTTGGCTGGGGTGGTGGACTAGGAAACAGGACGTGCCGGTGAACTCGTCTGCCTGGATCGGGACTACCTGGATGAGGAGTTCTCCGTGGGACAGGTCGGCTCCGGGGAGGGTGAAGTCGTCGGCGAGTTCTGCTTCGTCAACGTCAATGGCAGGCTGCGTCGGGCTCTTCTCCGTCTTCAGACCTTCCAGGGACGCTGTGAGCTCGTCCTCCGGAGCATGCCTTGGTTCGTCGTAGTCAATTGCCGTCGTGATTGTTCTCCTTGGTCTGTCTGTGCGTCCACGCTGGATCACTGCCAACCCGGCAGCACCCGAATGTGTTTCCCCCATTGTGGGTGCGGAGCGCATCCGGTTCCGACGCTTCCCGGAGGTATTTGCCCTGTTCTGCTCTACCAGTACGGGGTCTCGTTTATGGTGTCTATGAGGCGTTAGGGGCCGAGTTGCCCAACCGGCCTCCGGATGTTCAAGTGGAGGCCCTTATGAAGTACACCTTGGCTGATGCGCCAAGCCCGGTGAGTACGCGATGAACCACGCACAGCTGTCCAGATTCATGAGTGACCCTAGGGGACCCGAGGAAGTCATTCCCGGCCTTTCCGGTGAAGAACTCGCAGCCCTGTTGGACGCCCTATACCGGAATCTTGATACCCCAACTCCGCACCTCAGCGCGGAGTTCTGGTACGACCTGTGCGTCGAAGAAAGCACCCGCAGGACTGCCGGCCAGTAGGATCCGCGCACCCGGCGGTGGGAGCACCTGGTGCCCGCCACCGGGTGCGGCAATTAGACGGAGATGACGCTGGTGACTGGTCTGCTCCCGGAGCGGGCCTGTTCAGGCCGTGCCTACCGCAATTCCGGCTTTCAGATGTCTTAGCGGCGACGGGCGCTATGGATCTCGATGACTTCCGTCAGTGGGAGAACCCGCTGACCGTATTCGCGGGCGAGGATGTCCTGGACGGTGGCAGCGGCTTCCTGGTCCTCGGATGCGGTGGCGTCGGCGGCGTGGATGACCCGGATGGTGTGTCCGAAGGCATCGGCCGCGCTTTGGGCGATGCAGTTGTGAGTCGAGACGCGGCGAGCACGACCGTGTCGGCGTTCCAGTTCCGCAGGCGCAGCAGCAGGTCGGTTGCGAGAAAGGCGCTGTCCCTGGTTTTCAGGAGATGGGGCAGTCCTGCCGGCCTTAGGCCGGGGACGAATTCTGCCTGTTCCGTGCCGCGGAAGATGAAGCCCTGGTCATCCTTGAGCATGTTCAGCGTCGAGGTCGACTTATCCTCTTCATGCTCCGTCTTCACCAGGAGTACGTTCACGCCGTTCTGCTTTGCCGCGGCGATCAGGGTGTTGCAGGCTTGGACCGTTTCCTCATGCCGGCGTCCCAGGAAGGGGCGGCGCGGTCCCAGTCATAGTCGAGGATCTCAAGAAGCATGGACAGGCTGATGCTGCCGTTGACGCGGACGTCCAGGAGGTAGGCGTGCTCCTTGACTGGGTCCGCGCAGCCGTAGCGGGTGTAGCCGTGGTTATCGATGAGGTGTGCGCCGGCGGTATCTTTTCCGGCGTGGGCCACGCCGTGAATCCCAGTAGCTGGTCCTTGCCCCGCCCAGTGGCCGTTGGGATCATGAGGAAGGCAATCATGCCGCGAACTCAGACGGGGAGAATGCAGTGAAAGCTGTTCAATTTACCGAGTATGGAGAGCCTGAGGTCCTCAAGGTCGTCGAAGTGGAGGCACCGCACGCCGGGCCGGGCCAGATCCGCGTGGCCGTTCGTGCGGCAGGCGTAAATGCCTTCGACTGGAAGATTCGACGCGGGGCACTGGCAGCCGTCATGCCAATCAGCTTTCCGGCCGGGGTGGGGCTGGACGCTTCGGGGGTCGTGGACGAGGTGGGCGACGGTGTGAAGGGGGTCGCTGTCGGTGACGAGGTCTTCGGCAGCGTCCCCATCGGCACCTCCTCCACCGGTGCGGCGGCCCAGTACGCGGTGCTGGCCGAGTGGGCGAAGAAGCCGGAGAGTCTCTCCTTTGAAGAGGCCGCCGGATACCCGATGTCGACCGAAGCGGCGCGCCGGGCGTTGAACGTGTTGCCCCTGGAGTCCGGTCAGACTCTGCTGGTCAACGGGGCCGCTGGCGGCGTGGGCCTGGCCGCCGTCCAATTCGCCCTCGCCAGCGAAGCGACCGTCATCGGCACGGCCAGTGAAGGGCATCACGAGTATCTGCGCTCCCTCGGTGCGATCCCGACAACGTACGGCCCTGGCCTGGTCGACCGTGTGTGGGAGCTTGCCTCGCGTGGCGTCGATGTCGCGTTGGACGCGGTGGGCTCCGGGGTTCTGCCGGAGCTTATCGAGCTCACAGGCAGCGCCGGGAAGGTCATCACGGTCGCCGACAACCGGGCCGCCGAGTATGGCGTGCGGCTAACCGGCGGAATAGGCCCGGACCGCGCGGCGGAGGCGCGCGCCGAGGCGGCGGATTTATTCGAGCAGGGAAAGTTTCGGCTGCCGGTCGCAGAAACCTTTTCCTTGGACAACATCTCGGCCGCTCACGCGAAAAGCGAACAGGGCCACGTGCTCGGCAAATTCATCGTGACTGTGTACTAACGCCGAGTTCATAGACCTGGGAATTTTGCCGGGGACCTGGGCGACCTCGTCAGATGCGCGCACTGCCGCCCCGGAGCATACTGGGGGCATGACCGAACGCGATGATTTCCTGGCCTGGGTGAAGTCAGCCCTGCACGAGGCGGAGCTGGCCCTGCACAATGGCGACTCGGCACCGCGCCGGGCGCTCTGGTCCCGCGCTGAACCAGTGAGCATTCTCGGGGCCTGGCGCAACGCCCACGGGCAGCACGAACTGGACGAACTCTTCATTGGCCTTGAAAGGCAGTTCTCCGACTGCACTTCCTACGCCTTTGAAGTCCTGGCTTTCGACGTCGTCGGCGCCATGGCTTACACCGCCGGCCTGGAACACACTTCGGCCTCCGTCGACGGGGAGCCTCGTACTTACACCTTGCGGGCCACCCAGGTGTACCGCCGCGAAGACGGCGGCTGGAAGGTAGCCCACCGGCACGCCGACACAGTGACAGGGTGACGTCTGCGAGCAGCTGCCGTACGCGGCGGGGAGACGCCAGATTCAGAGACAATAACCCCCAGTCATCCGTCTGGAAGGTGGCGATGCGATCCGCATCGTTACCGACGACCGCCTTCGCCCAAGCCTGGCGACGGCAAGCAACTCCTCGACGATTCCCGGGCGAGCCGGCGAAGAAGTGCCCGGGTGCTCGTCGGAGGAGCTGGTTGCCATATTGCAGTGTCGCAGGCAAGGGCGACTCGGGGAAGCTGCGGCCCGCTCAGGTTCAGCAAGCGCGACCTCGGTCTTTCGCGCCGACCGGACGGACTGCTGTGGACCACGGTCTCTTAAGTACGGGTTCGATTCGAACGTCAGCGTCGTTCAACTGTGGGGGGCCAGGCTGGCGGGGAGGGGGCGGTAATCATCATTTACATCCGGAACCGGCGGGCCTAGATTTGAGCCGTCCAGTGAACTACAGCGACTCAAGGAACGTTAGGACCGGCCATGAATCCCACCCCCAAGCAACCGATCACGGACGATAGCATCAAGGTACGCCAGCTCAGCCATTATCAGTTCAGTTGGATCGCTGGTGACGCCGGCAAACCGGGAACGTGGACCCTGCAGTTGGTCCTCGATCAGGGCGCGTGGGAAGAAGTCCTCACCATCGACGCCGACGACGCAGACAACCTCCAGGACCTGCTTTCCACCGCGGAGACAGTGTTCTACGACGTCAGCCGGCGAACCCTCATGTTCGGTACAACGGCGGCGGGGCACCACTGAAGGACGCGTAGGCGGCTGCGTTCTACCGGGGTCGTGGGGTCCGCTCACAAAGAGGCTGTCTTCCTGCAGCGAGCGTGCGACAGCGACTGCATCCCATCCCGGCAATGGAGGTATCAGGATATGAAGCACTTTCTGCTAAGCATTCAACAACCCGATGGTGGTGAGGCGCCGCCGGAGATTCTGGAACCCATCATGCGGAAGGTGGACGCCTTCAACAGCGAACTCAAGGCGGGGGCGTGGGTCTTCGCCGGAGGCTTGGACCAACCTGTCGCGGCAGTGGTGATCCGCGTTAGCGGCGGCGAGGTGATCACTTCGGCTGGCCCTTACCTTCAGGGTGAGGAGCACCTCGGCGGGCTCTCCATCATTCTGGCCCCCGATCTGGATTCCGCCCTGGAGTGGGGGAGGAAGCTGGCTGGTGCGACGATGCTCCCGGTGGAGGTCCGGGAATTCCAGGGCGATCCAAGTGATCACCAAGCCGCTTGAACCGACGTGTCCGAATGGGTCCGGTCATCGCTGCGGGAGCCTTGGCGTGGACCTGCCCAGAGGGCTCCGAGCAATCCAGCGACAGCAGGGTGATATCTATGCGGCGCAGGGATCGCTGTCGGCGTATGGCTGGTGGTGTCTGCCCGCCACCTTCCATAGCGGGGGCAGTGGTTGGACGTAGCAGTGACTGCGTTGGTGGTGGGGCGCGGCGGCTCGGGCAGTTCCGGACCGGCATCAATGCCCGTTCCCACGCCGCACACCTGCCGTGGCGGTAATCTGACCGTCATGGCGACCCGAAACTCCCCATGCCCACCTGCTCTCATCTAAGGCTAAGTTACCTTTTGTTGAGAATAAGGCATGTGAGACACATTGATGGGACGAGGCAGGGGCTCGGAAGACGCCGGTAGTGCCGCTTCGACCAGCTGAGGACAGGCCGGCGCTCAGGTCTTGACAAAGGATTGTTTACTAAGACAGCATCTTGCTTCCATCGCGGTAAGGGCCCATGACCCTGTACCGTCGCAATGCCGACTGCTGGCTATTGCAGGAGAGGCGGAGCATACTCAAAGAACAGCCGCACGCGCTGCTTCGCCGTCCTCCGGTGCCCCCCGTCAAGGGTTGTTGTCAGGGCCCAATGAGGAATGAGCCCAGTCATCGCCACCGAACCACAGCTGCTGCCCCCAGACCTCGTCGTCGACCACTTGCAGGATCTTGTCCTGAAAACCCGGGATGTAGGGGAGATGCTCGATGAACTCGCCGAGTTCTCCTCTGCCACCTTGGCCGACCCGGCCGTCGCCTTCTGCAGCATCACGCTGATTCAAAGAAAGAAACCAGTGACTGTCGCCAGCAGCGAAAAGCGGGCGAGCAGGCTGGATGAAACCCAATACAGTGCCGGCGATGGACCCTGTCTGTCCGCGATCCGCCAGCAGGTCGTTGTGCATGTGCCTGACCTGACTCACGAGCACCGCTGGCCCGCCTACACCTCCGCCGCGCTGGAGGACGGGGTGGGATCCAGCCTGTCGGTACCGCTGATCCTTGACGGGGAAGCGGAAGCGGGCCTGAACCTGTACTCCACCCGGTCCCATGGGTTCAGTGGTGAGGACATCCGCATGGTCGAAACGTATTCATATCATGCGTCAAAAGCGCTTCGGCTGGCGGTGCGGATCAGTCAGTTGGCCGACGCGAAAACCAACCTCATGGCAGCCTTGGAAGCCCGGACGACCATCGACTTGGCCACCGGCGCAATCATGGCACAAAACCGTTGCAGCCAGGAGAGAGCGTTCAAGATCCTGAGAATCGTTTCCAGCACCCGCAATGTCAAGCTCCGGGACATCGCCGCATCAGTGGTCGCTTCGCTTTCCGAAGACCCGAGCGTCCGGACCCATTTCGACGCGTAAGACAATTCAAGCGGCCTGAAGGGGACGGCGCGGGGTCTCGGGAGACTCCGGGAATCTTTGGCTCCGACCGCTGAGCCTGGCCGCCCTCCGGTCTTGAAAAAGGATCCTTTGCGGAGATGCCTCCCCGTCTCGCCTGTTTCACAAGTTGGTTCCACACGCATCAGGCGGGAACCGGTTTTGGAACAACTTATGAGACAGGCATATTACGCACTCCTTCTGCGTCGAATCGTTCCGGGGAGTGGCAGTCCTTGGATGGGTTCAGCTCAAGGAAGTGGGACAGTGCCTAGGCGGGGGTGCCCCCGGGGCGCGCCAACCACATCAAATCCGGCAACTGGGAATCATGCAGCACCCGATCCATACGGACGCGTGATCGCTTCGAGGAAATGTCCGTCAGGATCCGCGAAGTAGACGCCGCGTCCGCCGTCGTTGTGGTTGATTTGCTGTGGGCGGGACCGTCCCGGGTCTGCCCAGTAGAGGATGCCCTCGGCCTGGATCCTTGCGAAGATTCCGTCGAAGTCCTCCTCGCTGACCAGAAAGGCGTAGTGCTGCGGGGAGATGGGCCGGTTCGCCGTGGCGAAATCGAGGGCTACCCCATGGTCAAGGGGTACGGTCATGAAAGACCACATTGGTTGGGGTTCCGGCAGTCCGAGTACGTTGGCCAGGAACTTCGCCGAACGGCGCTTGTCTGTTGCGTAGACGATGGTGTGGTTGAAAGTGATCGTCATGGTGGCCTCCTTGGGAGTGGTTGTCTGACACCATCTGACGTCCAGCACCCTTAGATTTCAAGAGCGCGTGAACCGTTCTCAGAACCTTCCCCTTAAGGACAAGTTATTGGTCAAGCAAACTCTCAGCAGTCCCCCGGAGATAGTGCCTTCGCCGTGAGGATGCTGGCCGCGAGCTCAGCGGCCGATGCCCATCCGATCACGCGCGCAACTCACAACGGCGGACAAATCGAGCCCATAGGTCGGCCCTTCGCCTGAAGCGTACTCCTCGAGTCGGGCCGCACCGCGCTTGAAGAGCCGGAGCGCGCCGACGCTGTTCCCCCGGGCGGCGTGGGTGAGCCCGACGCAGATCTGGGCGAGACCTTGCCAAAGGTTGCGTTCTTGGGACGGCCCAGCTTTCCATCGGGCCTCAAGTACCTCATGTGCGGCGAAGGGCCGGCCCGCTTCAACCAGGCTCCTGGCCGAGACCAACGTCTCCACCGGCGGCAGCGGCTCCTCGGAGACCGGCTCTACGCCGGCGCTTCCGTACGGCAGCGGCCTTCCAAGAGCGTCACGTGGCCGGGCCTGCCGCGGGCGTCTTGAAGCATCCCGATCCCGGTCGCCGATCATTGCAGTTTCCGCTCTGAGCGTCCGTGGACCTTAGCAACCTTCATCCGCACAATGCTATAGCTCGGCTCTTCGAAACGAGCCATGCACTTCGCCCGGGCCCGCATGCTTTGAATTCTTGGTGTGCGTTCAAGGATCGGCCAACGGGTATCGAGGGTGACATTTAGCGCTGCGAAAACGCCGCCATTTATCGCTGCAATTCACAACGGTCGGAACGCGGGAAGGAGAGTTTTGACGTTGTTTGATCATGCGGCACCCTGACTATTGAAAGGCGGCCGTATGATCCGGAACGTGATTGGCTATGCCCGAGGCAGCACCCGGGGGCAATCCCTGGATGCACAGGTCGGTGCGCTAGTTGTACCCGGCCATTAGGTTAGTGACACTCGCGTGATCGGGGTGCCTTTGATGGCGGCGTGGATGCGTTCAGTGTTGTAGTAGTTCAGCCACGGGT
>NZ_JAVDRS010000017.1:0-34709 GCF_031454915.1 Pseudarthrobacter sulfonivorans
CCATTCAGGACGGCCAGCTGGTACTGCTTGGATTCAGTCACGGTATTTCCTTTTCTATATATCCAGGTCTCGTTGACGGACCGGAGGTTACGGGATAACTGCCATGAGTTCGGCGGCGTCGGCGGAAACGACGTTCGCCCGCGGGTACAGCCTCAGGGCCTCGATCGGAACCAAGAGCATGAGGTCGCCGTGCAATGCGTTGTTTTTGCTGTCCACTGCCAGCGTCCGCGCGCCGTAGCGCAGCTCGTATTCGTAACGGGAGCCGACATAGGAAGTGGTGAGGATTTCCACCGGCAAGCCCACGTTCCCGGAAGGGATCGAATCCGCCACCGGTGCCAGCGTGGCCTTTTCGGGGCGGAAGGCCACGGTGACCGGGTCGCCGTCGTTCATCCGGTCTGCCAATACTGCGGTGACAGTTTCCCCCGTGTCTTCGAGCCGGACGATCGCCCGGTCGCCGATGGTTGAGGTGATGACGCCGTCGAGGAAGTTGGAGCGGCCGATGAAGGCGGCGACTTCCGCGGTGGCGGGGCGTTCGTAGATTTCCTCAGGCGGAGCCACCTGGAGCATGTTGCCGCCGGACATCACCGCGATACGGTCGCTCATGGCCAGGGCTTCTTCCTGGTCGTGGGTGACGTACACGGTGGTGATGCCCAGTTCGGACTGCAGGCGTTTGAGCCACACACGGGCCTGTTCGCGGAGTTTGGCATCCAGGTTGGAAAGCGGTTCATCCAGGAGCAGGACCTTGGGTGAGTAGACCAGCGCCCGGGCGAGGGCCACGCGCTGCTGCTGGCCACCGGAGAGCTGGTGCGGGTAACGGTGGGACAGGTGGGCCAGGCCCACCTTGTCCAGGGCGTCATGGATCAGGGTTTTCTGCTCGGCCTTGGGGACCTTGCGGATGTTCAGCGGCATGGCCAGGTTCTCGGCCAGGGTCATGTGCGGCCAGAGCGCGTAGGACTGGAACACCATACCCAGGTTGCGTTCTTCCGGGGGTACGAACTTGTTGGAGGAGTCATCGACCAGGACGGTGCTTCCGACGGCGATGGAGCCCGAGGTGGGCTGTTCCAGGCCGGCGAGGCAGGACAGCGTGGTGGACTTCCCACAGCCGGAGGGGCCCAGGAGGGTGAAGAACTCCCCGTCCTTGATGGTGAAGCTGACCTCGTGGAGGACGGTGTTGCCTCCGAAGTCTTTGCGGAGATTCTTGACTACGACGTCAGGCATCTTTCTTACCTTTCATGAGCAGGCCGGCGATGCCGACGAAGGCTGCGGTGATTGCGATCTGGATGGTGGCCAGGGCGGCCACCGATCCGGTGTTGCCCTGGACCCAGAGCTCGAGCATGGTGGTGCCGATGATGTTCGTGTCGGCCGATCCGAGGAAGATCGCCGGGGAGTATTCCTTCATCATGACCACGAAGGTCAGGACCATGGCGGCGACAAACGCCGGGGTGAGGAGCTTGGCCAGGACGCGCAGGAACATCCGCATCCAGTCCGCGCCGTTGACGCGGGCCGCGTTATCCAACTCCTCGCCGATCTGCATCACAGCCGGTGAGATGGAACCGAAAGCGCTCGGCAGGGCCCGGAGGCCGAAGCCGATGATGATGGCCCAGATGGTGCCCTGGACCAGGGACCCCATATTGAACGGCAGGAACGAGAACGCCCAGAACAGGCCGATGCCGATGATCAGGCCGGGCATGGCCTGCGGGGCCAGGGCCAGGTACTCGATGACCTTGCGGTAGCGGAAGGTGGACCGCTTGGACACCACGACGGCGACGACGGCCAGCACACTGACCAGGACGGCGCCGACGCTGGCCACGATGAGGCTGTTGCGGATCGAGGCGAGGTAGACCGGGAATTCGATGATGCGCTGGTAGTTACCCATGGTCAGGGACAGGAGCGGGTTCTGCAGCGGGGTGAAGACCTTGGTGAAGGAGCGCATCACCAGCCCGAGGATCGGGACCAGGGCGCCGATGACCACGTAGACAGTGATGAAGGCTACCGAGAGCCATTTGATCCAGCCCAGGTCCAGCAGGCGCGGCCGGGTGGCCTTGCCGCGGACCGAGACGAAGCGCTTGGCGTCCTTGAGGAGCTTGGCCTGGACGGCGACGAGCAGGATCGTGACCAGCAGGATGATGACCGACGCGGCACCCAGGATCCCGTAGTCGGGATCGATGGACTGCAGGCCGTTCTTATAGAGGAACGTCGCGAAGACCGTGATTCCTACCGGCTGCCCATACAGCAGCGGAATGGACAGTGTTTCGATGGACATGCTGAAGACCAGCACGGAGCTGTACACCATGGGCGGGCGAAGCATCGGGATGATGACGGACCAGAGGATCCGGAACGGTCCGGCTCCGACAGTCTGGGCCGCGCCTTCGAGGGAGGCGTCCGAGTTGCGCAGCGCATTGGAGCAGAAAACGTACGCAATCGGTGCCAGTGCCACGGCCTCCGTGATGGCCATGCCGGGGATGGTGTAAAGATCCCAGGGCAGGAAGCCCAGAATCCGCTTGACCTGAACGCTGGCGAAGCCTGCCGGGCCGTACATGGTGATCCAGCCGAAGCCCAGGATGAGAGAGGAGATGAAGAACGGCCACTGCATGGCCGCGCCGAAGAACCGGCGGCCGGGAATGTTGGTCCGCACGACCACGATGGCCATGGGCACAGCGATCAGCAGGGTCAGCACGGTGGTCATCACGGCGAACATCAGCGTGTTCAGCGCCACCGACCCGAACCCGGCCTCGGTGAAGAGCCTGGTGAAGTTTTCCGTGGTGAACAGACCGCCCTCCTCGTAGAGAGGACGGTCCATCACCGACTGGTACAGCGTGGGGACCACAGGTGCAAGGACCAGGAGCGCCAGAATGATGATGGTTGCCCAGAAAAGCAGCTGGCTGCGGTCGACGCCCAGTATTCTGCGGTACTTGGGTGCCGGGAAATCAGTTCGCGACGGGGTTTCCGCCGGAGCGGAGGCGACCTCGGGGAGTGTTTTCATGATTTTTGTTCCAGATCCTTGCACCGCGGGCTACTTGAGGAGGCTCTGCCAGCGGTCAGTGAATGCCTTCACCTTGTCCGCGGGAACCGATTCGTAGGGGGCCATGATGACGTTGTCTTCGCCGACCTTGGACACGACATCCTGGTAGGTCAGAGCGAACTGAACCGACTTCACGCCCTCACGGTAGGAAGACAGGCCACCTTCGAGTACGGCCTGCTGGCCTTCCTGGGAGATCACGAAGTCCTGGAACAGCTTGGCCGTGGCCGGGTGCGGTGCATCGGCGGAGATGCCGAGGCCGCGGGGGATGACGACCGTGCCATCGGTCGGCAGGGCAATGTCAAAGAGTCCGTTGCTGTTCTTCACCACCGGGAACGCCGGAGCTGCCGTGACCAGGACACCCGCCTTGTACTCGCCGGCGAGGACCTTTTCGGAGAGCGTGCCCGAGGACGTCTCGGGACGTGAGGCCGAAAGGATGGTCGCGATGGAGTCCCAGGATTTCGGCTTTGCCTCGGTCAGGTTGTAGAACATCGTGAACCCGAAGGCACCGGTAGTGTCCCGGACGCCGATCATGTTGGTGAAGTCAGCAGGCTTGGCCTTGATCTGCGCGGCCAGGCCCTCCAGGCTTTCGGGCTTTTCTTCCAGCAGCGTCGTGTTGAAAGCGATGGTCTGCGGATCCGCGGACATGGCCACTACGCCCGGAAGCAGGGACGCGAATTTCGGCAGCTTGGCCAGTTCCGGCGAGGTGTAGTCGGCCAGCATTCCCTTGCGGGCGGCGAAGTCGGCCCAGGCGCCGGCGGCGTTGGAGACGAAGACATCGGCGCTGGAGGCGTTGGTGGCCTTCTCGCTCAGGGCCTTCTGGAACACCTCGTCGCTGTCCAGGTTGTTGGCTGAAATCTTCGTGACAAACGGGTACTTCTTTTTGAAGTCACGCAGAATCGGATCCCAGTTTTCCTGGTCTGTGTTGGAGTAGATGGTCAGCTCGCCGCCCTCTTTTTCGGCGGCGGTGACCAGGTCCTTGTAATCAGCCGGGTAATAGTCGGGATACTCCCCCACGGCGATGGAATTCTCCGGTGCGGGCGTCTGCGCTGCGCCGGTGTCACCGCCACATGCGGTCAGACCCATCAGGGCTGCGATTGCTGCCGCGCCGGCGGTCATAACCATCCGGCGGCGAGGCCCGGATGGCGGGGCCGTCTTGAATTCAGTCATTGCTTCTCTCCCTTGAGGCTGCACGGCTGGTCTTGGTTGTCTTCCGTGACTGTGGTCAGCCAGTGAGGCTGCTCACACAATCATGACGCTAAGTGGTCGACCAGTCAACCACTATGCGGCAGAAATCTTGCGCATTTTTGCCTCAAGTTTTTCTGCCGCCCCATCAGGATGCCCTTAAGTGGTCGGCCAGTCAACCACTTTTTGACTAATCTCCTAGATCTGCTTCTCCTGGGTTTGTCTGGGCAGCAAAAAAGCGGGGAAGCACTCATGCTTCCCCGCTCATTGGGATAACTTATTCGCTGGATTTCAGCGTGGCCATAAGCCTGCCGCTGGCTGCATCCATGTGTTCTGCCATTGACCCGGAAGCCTTGTCGGCGTCCCCGGCCAGTATTGCCTCGTAGACGGGGGTGTGTTCTCCGTGGGAGCCGGTAAAGGACGTCTCCGCATCCATAACGCGATGGATCCAGACCCTGAGGAGCGCTGCGATGTTCTTCAGCATGTTGGCAAGGACGGTGTTCCCGGAGGCGTCAGCGACTGCAAGGTGGAAATCGACATCGGCGGTGACAAACTCCTCCGTTGTTTCGGCTACGCCCATGGCATCCAGGGCCTTCTTGATGCGCTTAAGGTCGGCGTCAGTCCTGCGCGTAGCAGCGAGTCCTGCGGTCACCCGTTCGATGTGCTGGCGGGCTTCTACAAGGTCCGAAGTACGGCGCTCACCAAGCATCAGCCCCCATTCGATCACCCGGGGCAGCAGTTCGGAGTTGGCATTGCGCAGGAACGTTCCGCCGCCGTGGCGGAACTCTACAAGCCCCAGTAATCCCAGTGACTTGATTCCCTCCCGGACCACCGAGCGTCCCACGCCGAAGGATTCGCTGAGCTGACGCTCCGAAGGAAGCTTCTCACCCGGAGCGACCTGGCCGGAAAAAATATAGTCCAGCAATGCCTTGGCAACCTCAGAGGACGCCGGCTCGGCATGGACGACGCTCACGGGCTTTAGCCCCGTCACCGACGGCGCAGCCCGCTTGCGGCGGGTAGCCCGCGGGGCAGGTTCGGCAATGGCTGGGTCAGCGCTCAACGAGAACTCCATCCGGGTCGCAGTACACCATGGCGCCCGGTCTGATGGTGACACCATCGAGAGTCAGTTCAACGTCGGTCTCGCCGGCGCCGGTCTTGGTACTTTTTCTAGGGTTGCTCCCCAATGCTTTCACGCCCAGCGGGAGGCCGGAAATCGCCTCGCGATCCCGGATGGCTCCATTGATGATCACTCCGGACCAGCCATTGGAAACGGCAATCTCCGCGATCATGTCCCCCATCAGGGCCCGGGAGAGCGACCCGCCCCCGTCAACAACCAGGATGGCACCCTCGCCAGGGGTGGAAACCACCGACTTGAGCAAAGCGTTATCTTCGAAACACCGGACAGTCCTGGCCTGGCCGCTGAAGTGCGTCCTGCCGCCGAGCGACTCGAACTGGATGGCGATGGACTGAATGTCCTCGCCGCGCTCATCGTAAAGATCAGCTGTGTTGACGGATTCGGCTGTCATGAATAATCCCCTTCGACTCTTACCGCCATGCTACTCTGCTATCACTAAAGTGGTCGACCACCTAAGCCGACTTTTTCCACTTTTCTTATCCTGGTCTCCACCGCAACAGCGACGGTCGACCCACTCGTTCGAAAGGAACACCATGGAACTTCACCAGGTCATCGCCGACTTCCGTGTCGAAGGCACGAACGAGCTCGAGGAAAAGCTGGAGTCAGCCGTCGGGACAGCCCGGGATCAGGCCCTCATGGGTTGCCACAACCGTGGAGTACTCGTCACCCGGCACGATTTCGACCATTATTCTGTCTCGCTGTCCCCGCAGATTCCTTTTGGACTGACCCGGGAACAGGACAACGCCAGCCGGAACTGAACCCCACCGCGCCGTTCATTCCAAGATCAGGACGATTTCCATGGAAACAACCCGCCTAGCAGGCGACGCTGCGATTGACCGCTTCAGGGCCCCCCAGCACGTGGAGGATTGGACGCTGCTCGACGGACGTGACATCGAGATCTGCGAACAGGGACAGGTTACTGACCGAGGACGTGTGGACGCCATTACCAAGGACGGAACCATCCTGTGGCTGGCTCAGGACGGTGCTCGTCCTCGCCGTCTAATCGAGCAGATTCCCGGAAGATCTGTCACTGACGTGACTGCGGATTGACTCAACCGGCTCATCAACTGCCGAGAAGGCTGCACCTTTCACAGCATTGGCTCGTCTAAATTTGCCCTCATCAAAGATGTGAACGCAGTGTCTCGCAGCTCTCCCGAGAAACGCTGACGCAGTCAGGACCTGAATCGCACGGTAATGAGACATCACGCGGCCTCGGATAGTGGCTGAACTGGTCCGGCAGACCGGCCCAGCGGACGACTGACATTGGCCAACTCCTCCAGGCCGAACAGCGCAGGCCTGGGCAAGCGGCCACCGCTGCACCCGCTCCCCCATCGCCTCGGAAATCGCCAGCGTCAAAGCTGTGGTGAGCGGGGCAGCAGAGCCCGCATCTTCCTTGGACAGGATGCAGATGTCTCCTGGGAAGCGGCGAATGCGTGCGGGTTGAACTGCCGGCGGGCACCAGTGCTTACTGTTGCGCCGTCTGTCGGGCGCCTCAGCGCACGGTCCGGTTCCCCTTGGCAACCGAGAAAGCTTGGACAAAGAGGGACCGGTATCCGCACTCCTCGGGTACAACGTGCGAGCCATCCCGCCCCTGCCGAGGGTTATGGCCGGTGCGCGTGCAAAGTCGATTTCGAACCATTCGTGGCCCTTCTGAACGATGCTGCAGGACGGGCCCTGCTCAATTTTTGCGAACACGGCCCCTTGTTTTACTCGACTCATCAGGTCCAGAAAACCTGCTCAGGCGGAGACCGTCCGGTTAGAGCACACCCCAACCTGACGTCAGGTCCCACCTCAAACACCGTCAGAATAGGGTCCAAAAGGCGTTTCTGTACTCACGTGGTGAAGACTCTAAGATTCCAAACTGACAGCAGGTCGAGGAATACAGCCCCGCTGTCCCCTGGCCGCTGGTTTAGACCATGCTTCGGCGTTTGTGCCGTTAGCACTTCACCGCGGCGCTGCTGAAGATCGCTGAATCTGCTGCCCGCCCGTCACGCAGGCTGGCCTGGCACTCAGCCGCGCGTCCGGTGACGTCGCCATGAACGGCAGAAGTAATTGCCTCCACAACAGCGATTTGGCCGGTTGTGTCAGGGACGCCGGGAAACTGCACCTGCGGGGCCTCAGCTGCGGCCACCGGCGAATCTTGCGTGGCCCGCATGCGAAGAATCGCGATGGCGGAAATAAGGCACCAGGCAACGTTAGTGGCCACTGAAGGCCACGCTTCGTGGACCGCACCGTTGATGATGAAGGCGCATGCACCGACGAGGTTGGCCACCTGGAAGCGCTTGCCGGCCTTCAGCCACCCCATCGAGACAGACAGGTATGCCGAAAGGATCAGAACTGCCCCTGACCAACCTGCAATTTCCCACAGCAGTTCCATGATGTCCTTTCAAGGTGACGCCCGGGGCGGAGAGTTTCGGCGGGCTATAAGTGTGTTTTGGAAGGCCCGGATGTCTCCGTGTGCCTGTGCTTTAACAGCAATTATGAGGACGAAACACCTTTAGAGCAATTGCATTCCACTGAAGACATAGTTTAGAACTACTTAACATGGATATCGATCCGCGCCGGCTGCGCGTACTTCTTGCCATAGCCCGTACGGGCGGGGTGCTTGCCGCGGCTGATGAACTGGAAATTAGCCCGTCAGCCGTCTCGCAGCAGCTGACCAAATTGGAGGATGAGACGGGTCACGCCTTGGTGGTGCGCACACCCAAAGGCTCAGTTTTGACACCTGCAGGTCTGGCAATAGCGGAGGCCGGCGAGGAGATTGAACGTGCACTCAGCGTTGCCCGCGCCCGCATCGAAGGCGGGGCCACCGTTGCAGGCGTCGTGAGCGTCGGCGGATTCACCAGCTTTATTCGGACCGTGGTGATCCCGCGCCTGCCCGAGTGGCGCACCCAGTACCCGCAGTTGCAGATCCGGATTGTCGAGGACGACTTCCCCGCGCTGATGCGGCTGCTCCGCCAGCGCCAGCTCGACGCCGTGGTGGTCGAGCTCGATTCGACGACGGCCGAGCAGCGTTCGCTCTCCGCCGGAATGACCGAAGAACCGCTGCTGGACGAGCCGTGGAAGCTGGCTGTTCCCTCGGGTTCGCTGCTCACCACCGAGAACATCGACCTGGCCCGGCTGCCACTTCCGTGGCTCGGCGTCGAGCCCACAGCCGCCAACGCTTCGGTGCTCGGCCGGCTCTGCCAGTCAACGGGCGCCCAGATGGAGACTGCGCACCATTACCAGGAAACGCTGACCGCCCTCGCACTCGTCGCCGCGGGCGAGGGTATTGCGATCGTGCCCACCTTGGCACTAAGCGGCGTCAACCACGACGGAGTGGACGTCCTGGACGTCCCCGGACTCGGAACCCGGCGCATCGTCCTGCGCCGGTTCGACAGGCGGCGGTCGGCCAGCATGCCCGTGGACACCGTCGCACGCCTGCTGCGGGAATCGGCGGCGGCGTTCGACACACGGTCGGCTTCCTGAACGGCCGCGTGCCGGTGGGCGGACGACGGCGGGACATCCCGCCGTCGTCCGCTCACCACTGGTGCGGCAAGAGTCAGTTCTTGACGACCTCCAGCTCAACGACGGCCCAGGCCAGCGCCGGCAGCGTCAACCGGAGTTCGGAGCCGCTTGCCTTCGCGCCTTCCAGCGGCTTAAGCCCCACCTGGTCCTGACTGCTTTGGGTATTGGCTGTGAAACGGTCCCCGCCTTCCGGAATTTCCAGGACCTCGGCACGGACCACCCGGCGGGCGTCGAAGCCGCGCAGTGCGACCTCGACGTCGGCGGCTTCCTCCAGGCCGCGGTTCGCGAAGAACAGCGCCATGCGGCCCGTTTCCTCGTTCCACGTTGCGCTGACGTCCACCAGGTCCGTACCGCCGAAGCGGGCGTTCTCGTACTTGTCCGAATCCACGGACAACCGCAGGATCTGGCCCTTGGCCAGCTCTGCCATGCGGGCGAACGGGTGGAAGATGGTCTGCTTCCAGGCAGGCCCGTTCTCCTCCGAAAGGATCGGCGCAATCACGTTGACCAGCTGCGCCTGGTTGGCGATTTTGACGCGGTCGCCGTGGCGGAGCAGGGAGTTCAGCAGGGTTCCCACCACAACGGCGTCCGTCACGTTGTACTTGTCCTCGATGACCCGGGGGTGCTCGCGCCAGCCCGCCTTGGCGACGTTGTGCGGCTGGTCCTCGGTGTCCAGGCCGCGCTGGTACCAGACGTTCCACTCGTCGAAGGAGAGGTTGATGTGCTTTTTGTGTTTGCCCTTGGCACGCACGGCGTCAGCGGTGGCGATCACGGACTCGATGAAGTAGTCGGTGTCGACGGCGGAAGCGAGGAAGCTGCCGACGTCGCCCTCGTGCTCCTGGTAGTAGGCGTGGAGGGAGACGTAGTCCACCTCGTCATAGGTGTGCGTCAGGACCGTCTGCTCCCAGTCGCCGAACGTCGGCATGGCGGAACTGGAACTTCCGCAGGCCACCAGTTCGATGTCCGGGTCCACAAAGCGCATGGCCTTGGCGGCTTCCTGGGCCAGGCGGCCGTATTCCTCAGCAGTCTTGTGGCCGATCTGCCACGGCCCGTCCATCTCATTGCCCAGGCACCAGAGCTTGATGTCGAACGGATCCTTGTGGCCGTTCTTGGCGCGGAGATCTGACCAGTACGTGCCGCCGGGGTAGTTGGCGTATTCCACGATCTCGCGGGCCGCGTCCACTCCCCTGGTGCCCAGGTTGATGGCTTCCATGATTTCCGTGCCGGCCTGGCGGGACCAGTCCACGAATTCGTGCAGGCCGAACGCGTTGGTCTCCACAGTATGCCAGGCGCCGTCCAGCCGGCGGGGACGGTTCTCCCGCGGGCCGATGCCGTCTTCCCAGTTGTAGCCGGAGACGAAGTTGCCGCCGGGGTACCGGATGACGGTGGCACCGAGCTCCTTGACGAGCTTGAGCACGTCCTGGCGGAAGCCGTTCTCATCAGCTTCCGGGTGGCCCGGCTCGTAGATGCCGGTGTAGACGCAGCGGCCCATGTGCTCCACAAAGGAGCCAAACAGGCGGCGGGGGACTTCGCCAATGGTGAAGTCGCGGTCGAGGGTGATCCGTGCGCGGGACATGTGCGGTATCTCCTTGGTTGTGGTTCAGGTCTTTTGGTGAGTGGTAGATAAGGTGCCGGTTCAGGTACCGGCGAGTCCCGTCGTCGCGACGCCCTTAATGATCTGGCGCTGGAAGAACAGGAAGACAAGGATCAGGGGCAGCGCCGCGAGGAGCGCGGAAGCCATGTTCTGCGCGTACTGGATGCCGTACGCGCTCTTGATGGTCTGCAGCCCCACCGGAAGGGTGAGGAGCGCGCCGTCGTTCGTGGCAATGAACGGCCACAGGAAGTTGTTCCAGGCCCCGATGAACACAAAGATCGCGACGGCGGCCAGGATGGGCCGGGACAACGGCAGGATGATCTGGGTGAAGATCCGCAGGCGGCTGGCACCGTCCATCACGGCGGCTTCTTCAAGTTCGCGGGGAATCTGGTCAAAGAACTTCTTCAGCACAAACACCATGGCCGGGTGGATGACCTGCGGCAGGATGATGGCCCACGATGTATCGATCAGGTGCAGCGCCAGCATTTGATAGAAGAGCGGGATGATGAGGACCGGCGGCGGAATGATGATCGAGGCAATGATCACCGTCATCAGTACCTTCTTGCCCCTGAAGTCGATCCGGGACAGGGCGTAGGCCACCAGCGCCGAGATCACCAGCGTGATCGCCGTGATGGCCGCCGAGGTGTACAGCGAGTTCCAGGTCCAGAGCGGGATATTGCCGTCCTGGAACACCTTGACGAACGCTTCGGCGGTAAAGCCCGACGGCGGCAGCCAGCTGACCTTCGGCGCAGCGGCGTCCGTCTCGGTCTTGAAAGCGGTGGCCGTGGCCCAGGCGAAGGGAATCAGCCACAGCACGGCGATGAATGCTGCAACGACGATCGCGGCGATCCTGCCTGCGGTCATCCTCTTGCGGGGCTGGCGGATCTTGAGGCTTTTGGCGGTGCTGGAGCTGGGAGCGGGACGCGCGAGGGTAGGGGTTGCCATGGTTATGCACTCCTGCGGCGGGTGATGACGAACTGCATGACCGAAACCGCCACGATCAGTCCGAAGAAGATGTAGGAGATGGCTGCGGAGTACCCCAGCCGGTAGCCGGTGAAGCCGGTTTCAAAGATGTACTGCACCACTGGGCGGGTTGATCCTCCGGGGCCGCCGGCGGTCATCTGGTACACCTGATCGAAGATCTTCAGGGATGCGAGGATCTGGAGGAGCACGATCATCACCGTGGTGGGGGTCAGTTGCGGCAGGGTAATCGAGAAGAACTGCCGCCAGGCTCCGGCGCCGTCCAGGGACGCTGCTTCGTAGTGCTGTGCAGGGATGTTCTGCATCGCGGCCAGGTAGAGGAGGAAGTTGAACCCCACGGTCCACCACAGCGTGGCGATGACGATCGCCCACATGGCCACGTTGGGGTCGTTGAGCCAGGCGACTTCGGGGAGGCCGATCGTGGAGAGGAAGTCATTGAACAGGCCAAGCTGGGGGTTGTACATCCAGGTGAAGAACAGCGAGACCACGGTGGAGGCCAGCAGGTACGGGGCAAAGTAGGAAAGCCGCCACAGCCACTGGGCAGGCAGCCCGACGTTCAGCAGGGCCGCCATCACCAGGGCCACGAGGACAAGTGGGACGGTGCTGATGACGGTGAAGTAGAGCGTGTTTCCCAGGGAGCGCCACATATCAGCGTCGGCCAGGGCCTCGGCGTAGTTCGCAAAGCCGATCAGGCTGTCATTGGCACCGGTCAGGGACTTGCCCGTCAGGCTCATGTAGAAACCGTAGAGAATGGGCCATACCAGGAAGACAAGGAAAAAGACCAGGAACGGGGTGGCGAATCCCCAGCCACTCAGGTTGCTCCTGGTACGGCTTTGTGAGGGGCGGCGCGTTTGTTGGAGTTGGGTCGCTGTGGCGATGTCCGGCTGACCGGTGGCGCGCCGGGACGCTAGTGAAGAACTCATGAAGGACTCCTTTGTCGCTCGGTGCCGTCAGACCGGGTTGGGCCGGGATAGCAGGGTGTTGGTGCGGTGCTCAAAGGCGTCCCAACCTGCGGCAGCCTTATCGCGGCCCAGGAGCACGTTCTGCACGTTCTCCGCAAAGTAGGTCTGCCAGTCCGAGCCCGAACCGCTGAACCAGGCTTCGGGATCGTAGGCGATGATGTCCGCTGCGTTGGCGTAGTGGATCTGCGGTGTGAGGTCGCGGTAGGCCTGCGACTGGACCACGGGCTGGTAGGCCGGGATGTGCCCGGCTTCCGCCCAGGAGAGTGATCCTTTGAGGACGTCGCTCACGAACTTGTAGACGTCCCGCCGTTTCGCGTCATCCACATTCAGCTGCCGCGGCAGGACGAACGAGTGCGAGTCTGCGTAGGACGCCGGCGTTCCGTAAAGCGTGGGAATGGTGGCGGCGTCCACCGGAAGTCCGGCGTTCTTGAGCGTGGGCAGTTCCCACACCCCGCTGAACAGCATTCCGGAGCCGCCGCGGGCGAACTCCGCGATGCCCGTGCCGATGTCGCCGGCCTTGGCAGCGATGGTGCCATCAAAGAGCGACGCCATGAATTCCAAGGACTCAATCGCGGCGTCGCGGTCCACTTTCATCGGCTGGCCCGGGATCAGTTCCATGTCCGCGCCATGCTGCTTGTAGAGCGTGTAGAAGAGCCGCCACATCTGGGAGCCACTGCCGAGGTAACCGAAGGATAAACCGTGGGCCTGGGTGACCTTCTGCATTTCCCTTGCAATGGCCATGAACTCCTGCGGAGAAGCTACTTCCTGCAGTTGTCCGTTGCCGGCGAGGACGCCGGCTTTGCTGGCGATGTCCGTGTTGTAGAACATGACGAACGGGTGGGAATCCAGGGCGATGGAGAACACCTTGCCGTTCTGCTGGCTCTTCTCCCAGATGCGTGGCGCAAAATTTTCACCGCTGACGCCGTGCTCGGCCAACAGGTCCAGGTCCCACGGGTCAATGAGCCCGCCGGGGGCGTATCCGGGAACCCGGCTGGCATGCATGATCGCCACTTCCGGTGGCCGCCCGCCGGCCGATGCCATGGCCAGTTTGGTGTAGTACGGCGGGCCCCAGGCCAGGACCGTGGGGTGCACCTTGAAGCCGGAGTTGGCCTGGTTGGCGTTGTTGATCATTGCCTGCATCTTGATGCCGTCACCACCGGACAGCAGGTGCCAGAACCCAATGTCCCGCATGGCAGAGGCTTGGGCTTTTCCGCCGCAGCCTGTCAGGCCGCCTGCTAGCAGGACACCGCCTAAGGCTGCCGATCCTGTCAGTAACTGCCTTCGGGACAACTGCTTCCCGAAAAATTCAAACTGCTTCACCCGTCACTCCTTTGGATGGGTCCGCTGAAAGGTCACTTCTTTTTGCTCAAAACTCCGGTTCCGGCGCGTTCCGTTCCCGGGCCGATGCCTTCAGGGGGTGACGCACGCCTCACATTACATCGATGTAATAGACGGGGCAAGAGAAAATTGTTAGCGCGCACAATTGGTGGGCCGCTCTCGTTTCAGATGCGGCTGCTGTCCCGCTCCACAATGGTGTAGTCCAGGGAAACCACCCGTTGCTCATGCCCCCTGTCCGCCATCCGCTCCGTGAGCAGACGCAGGGCTTCGCTGGCAATGGCACGCTTGTCGAAGGAGACCGTGGTCAACGACGGAACCGCGTGGCGGCCGTCGGCGATGTCATCAAAGCCCGCCACGGCAATGTCCTCCGGGATGCGCAGGCCCCTCTTCCACAGCACGCTCAGGGCGCCGATGGCCATGGAATCCGTGAAGCAGAACAGGGCCTCGGGCAGCGGATGGGAGTCCAGGTAGGCAGAGAGCGCATCGGCAGCAGTCTGTGGAGTCCACTCTTCGCAGGGAATCAGCAGCGACTCATCCCGTTCGATGCCAAGGATCTCCAACGCCTCTTCATAGCCCTGGGTTCTCTGTATCGCCGCAGCCGATCCCCTGCCTTGCGTGGTTCCCAAGACGGCGATCCTTCGGCGCCCGGGCTGCGCCAGGGCGAGAGTCATGTCGCGGGCGGCAGCGGCGCTATCCACAAAGACGCGGTCAGCGAGTTTTTGCGTGACCTCGCCGAGCAAGACCACTGGCGGAAGGGCAACGCCCACCTGGACGGCACTCTCGTCCAGCACCACGGGGTTGAGGATCAGGCCGTCAATCAGGTTGGAGCGGGCGCGGACCATGAGTTGCTGCTCGCGCTGGGGATCGGAGCCGGTTTCCTCGATCTGCACGATCCAGCCCTGTTCATGCGCCACGTCCACAATGTGGTGGGCAATTTCTGCCGAGTACGGCGTGCCAAGATCAGGCAAGGCCAGCGCAATGACACCGGACCTCCCATTGCGCAGTCCGCGGGCGGAGAGGTTGGGCACATAATCCAGCTCGAGAATGGCCTGCTCCACCTTGGTCCTGGTGGCGCCACTAACTGGAATGATTCCGTTCATGACGTTCGAGACAGTCTTGGGTGAAACGCCGGCACGACGGGCCACATCCTTGACCGTTGCGCGCACTGCTCCCCTTTCAAAGCCTCTTGGGCCAAAGCCGGCGGCCAGTGAATGCCGCTTCGGATGACCTGCTGACGATGTTACCGCCCTCCTCGGCGAGAGGCGGCGGAAGCGTCTTGACAGGGAAATTGTTAGCGCTCACAGTTGGATGGAGCGAAACTACCTTCACCCGAAAGCCGAGCACATGAAGAACTGGGCACGAAATCTCAACTACTCATCAGCGGACGTCTTGCGCCCGGAGTCGGTGGCTGAACTCGCCCAGGTGGTGGCGCGCTCCAGCAGGGTCAAGGCCCTGGGATCGCGGCATTCTTTCAACCGCATTGGGGACACAGCCGGCGTGCATGTGCTGCTGGACGCATTGCCGCAGCACATTGAACTGGATTCCGAACAGCGCACGGTCCACGTCAGCGGCGGCGTGAGCTACGGTGCCCTGTGCCGCACGCTGCAGCGGTCCGGCATGGCCATCCATAACCTGGCGTCGCTGCCCCACATTTCCGTGGCAGGGGCAGTCCAGACGGGCACCCATGGCTCCGGTGTGGGCAACCCTTCCCTCGCGGGAGCGGTGGAGGGCATTGATCTGGTCCGGCCCTCCGGCGAGCAGGCATCGTTGTCCCGCGCGGATGGCGAGGAGTTCCTGGGCAGTGTGGTTGGCCTGGGCGCTCTGGGTATTGTCACCGGCCTCCGGCTTGCCGTCCGGCCAAGCTTCAGGATGCGTCAGCGTGTGTTGGAAAACCTGCCGTGGGAACGGGCGCTGGCGGATTTCACGCAGCTTGTGTCCAGCGCCTACAGCGTGAGTCTTTTCACGGATTACGTGGGCGATAACATCAGCCAGGTCTGGCTCAAGGCGCTGGACTCGGAGCCTCCCCTCGGGGAATTGTTCGGTGCCTCGTCAGCCATCCGCCCGCGGCACCCGCTGCTGGGGATGTCGGCCGAGAACTGCACAGTCCAGATGGATGAGCCCGGGCAATGGCTGGACCGGCTGCCGCACTTCCGGCACGAGTTCACGCCCAGCAAGGGTGAGGAACTGCAAAGCGAATTCATCCTGCCGCTGGATCAGGCACCTGCCGCACTCGAGGCAGTGCGGAGCTTCGCGGACAAGCTTGCACCGCTGCTGTTTATCTCGGAAATACGGACCGGCGCCGCGGACGAGTTCTGGCTCAGCCCCTTCTACCGGCAGCAGAGCGTTGCCCTGCACTTCACTTGGAAGCCCTTGCAGCCGGAGGTGGAAGCCATCCTTCCGCAGCTCGAAGACCTGCTTCGGCAGTTCGGGGCCAGGCCGCACTGGGGCAAGCTCTTCACGCCCGGCGGTCACGACTGGGAGTCCCTCTACCCCCGCTTTGCGGACTTCCGCTCGCTGGCATCCGCCCACGATCCGGAGGGGAAATTCCGCAACGGGCTGCTGGACAGCATCCTCGGGGTCCCCGCGGTGAGCACACGCTAAGGGGCCTCCTGAGTCGACGGATGTCGACAGCGTCAGCGCCAGAAGGCGCTGACGCTGCCCGGCACTTCTAGAGCTGCCCGGTGGGGCCGCTGTCCTTGACTTCACCGCGCCAGGCGCCGGTTTCGGTGCCGCGCGATTCAACGAAGTCCTTGAACTTCCGCATGTCGGCCTTGACCTGCATCTCGTCAATCTTCAGTGCCGCGCCTGCCTTCTCCGTGACGGTTTCCGGCGCCCATTCGAAATGGACCCTGACCTTCGTGTGATTGGCGTCCAGCGGCGTAAACCTGATGATGCCGGCATGGGACTTGCCGTCGGTGCTGCGCCAGGCGATCCGGTCGTCAGGCTCCTGGTCAACTATCTCAGTATCGAATTCCCGCTGAACGCCACCCACCTTGGTGACCCAGTGGTTGGTGGTGTCAGTCAGCTGGGTTACTGATTCCACACCGGACATGAACTGCGGAAAGGATTCGAACTGGGTCCACTGGTTGTACGCGGTCCGCACCGGAACGGCGACTTCAACGGTCTCTTCAACGTGTTCCATCTGCTTCCTCCTTATGACGGACGGCCGCAACAGCGGACCGGCAGAGCTTGCCATCCTGCCAGTCAGGCAGCCGCCACCTCTGCACCATAAGTCCGGCGGCTACCCGTGTCCAGACCTTCGGAATCCCCAGGACGACGACGGCGGCAGGCACCCGCCGTCGAACAACCCGATGACATTGATCACCACAGTCGTAGGCTACTGAGTAGGCCGGACGCTTAGTGATCGGCCTCGGGCCCGAAGGGAACAACGAGTGGACAGTACTGCTGGTTACTGGTTCTTGAGTGGCAGTGAGCGGGGGAACGTAGCCACCGACGTGCACGCAGATGGTGCCGGATCGTCGTCGTGGTCGGAGGGCAACCTCGTGCGGCCCCTGATTCACGGTGCCACCTACTTCGCCCGACTGCATGAGGAGCTGTCGGTTCTTAATGCGGGAGACCGTGTGTGGTTCACCGACTGGCGTGGCGATGGCGACGAAAAGCTTACGGCGGACGGGCCGACAGTCGGCGAGTTGCTGGCGCGGCTGGCCCGAGTCGGAGTGGAAGTGCGCGGCCTGGTCTGGCGGTCCCACGGAGAGCGGGTGTCGGCCCCTATGAGCAACCTGTCCAACGAGCACCTCAGCCGCCAGGTCAACGACGCCGGCGGCGAGGTGCTGCTGGATCAGCGGGTGCGCCTCTTCGGCTGCCATCACCAGAAATTGTTCGTCATCCGCCGCCGTGACGACCCTTCGCGGGACGTCGCGTTCGTTGGCGGGATCGACCTTTCCCACAGCCGCCGGGACAACGCCGATCACGGGGGAGACCCGCAGGCGGTAGCCATGGATTCCCGGTTCGGGAAACAACCTCCGTGGCACGATGCCGCCCTCGAACTCCGTGGCCCGGTTGTGGCAGATGTGCTGGAGTTGTTCGCGGAAAGGTGGAATGACCCCCATCCGCTGGACCGGCGGACGCCTTACCGGATGCTGCTGCAACGTCTGGCGGATATGCCCCGCCACCCGGAACCCCTGCCGGAGACTGCGCCGCCACCGCCACCGGCCGGCCCGCACGCTGTGCAGCTGCTGCGCACCTACGGTGTGAAGCATCCGCCGTTCCCGTTCGCACCTGGTGGGGAGCGGAGCGTTGCCCGGGCCTACACGAAAGCTTTCGCCCTGGCCCGAACGTTGATTTATATCGAAGACCAGTACCTGTGGTCGGCAGAGGTCGCAGCCGGAATCGCCGCTGCCCTCGAGCAGAACCCCGGGCTGAACGTGATCGCCGTGGTGCCACGCTACCCGGACTCCGACGGTCCGCTCGCAGGGCCACCCAAGCGGCTCGGGCAACTGCGCGCCATCGAGAGGATAAGCCGCGTTGCACCCGGCAGGTTCGGCGTGTTCAATCTGGAAAACAGAGCCGGAACGCCGATCTATGTCCATGCCAAGATCTGCATCATCGACGACACCTGGTTCACGTGCGGATCGGACAACTTCAACCGCCGGTCCTGGACCACGGACAGCGAGCTTACCTGCGCCGTAATCGACACCACCGCCAGTCAAGGTGAAGCGACCGGCGCAGACACCGATCCCGGCGCTTCCCGTCCGCTGGCCCACAAGCTCCGGCTCCAACTTTGGGCCGAACACCTGGGCCTGGACCAGAACGACCCCCAGCTCCACGCCCCGGCGGCCGGGCTCAAACTTTGGAATGCCGCCGCCGACGCCCTGGACCTTTGGCACACAACCGGCCGCCGCCCGCCCCGCCCCAACGGACATGCGCGCCACCACACGACAGAACCGGTGACGTCCCTTCAGCGGCTCTGGGCGGCTCCGGCAAACCGCCTTCTAGTGGACCCGGACGGCCGCCCTCGGAAGATGCGTGGCACTACCCAGTTCTAGGCAAACACGTCCAAGACCTGTCCGATCCCGAACTCTCCCACGGCGCACATTCGCGGGTTGTCGTCGGAATTGTTCAGCATGACCGTGGACAGGATAAGAGCCCAGCCCCGGGCCCTCAGGAACTAGCCAGCCAAAGGCTTTCCGGTCGCCATTGGCGATCTTTGTGCTGCTCGGGCTAGGCAGCGCTGCTCGTCTTGGCGCCTGCCGAGCTCGGCAAAACTAGCTGCCGCCTCCCGAAACAGGGCGATGGCTTGATCATCCTGACCCTCTGCACGGCGCAGGACGGCTCGTGCTTCCCAGAGGGCGGCGTGCCATGGTCCGCCGGGCCACATGCCTGCGAGCTGCTCGGCGTTGGCGAGCCGGCGGCGGGCTGCGTCCAGCTTCCCGGCCAGTGCGTACTGCGTCGCTGCGGCGACGTGATAACCCATCGAGCACGGCGGACAGACGCTCCTCCCGGCCAGAGCGGCGTCGGCTCGCTCAATGATGCGGACCGCTTGCGCCGGGGATCTGGCTGCCTCAGCGAGCACCCCGTATAGCCGAACAACGAGATGCGGCTCGAGCCACGTGGACGCAGCGGCAGCCAGAGCGCGACTGGCTGCCCGGGCGGCCTCCTCGGGCCGATCCTGCGCGAGGTCAACCTCAGCCAGTCGTTGCAGCGTTAAGGTCTCGCCGGCCGGTGCCCCGGCCCGCCGGTGCAGCTCGAGGGCGGACTGGAGCAGACTGCGCGCGTCGCCGAGCTCACCGGAGAAGAGTGCCGCCTCCCCCAGCAACAGGTCGACAATGGCCAGGCCACGCACCGAGCCTGCTCGTTCGGCGATCGTGCGCATACGCGCTATTCGCCGCGCAATTTCCCGGTGCCCGTCCGGCCCGCTCAGGCAGAACTCGGCGAGGCACAACTGTGCGTCAAGAATGTAGCCGGAGCGCGTGGAGTCGTGTTGGGTGAACTCCACGAACTCGGCCTCGAACACTTCGGGCCAACGGTCCTGCATATTCGCCGCGATCGCCAACACTGCGCTGGCCTCGCCGATCTCTCTGCCCAAGTCCGCTTCCATAGCCAGCTCGCGTGCACGCCGTGCGTTTGATGTGGCTTCGACGAGGTCGCCAATGTTGAGGGCGATGAGTGCTCGCGCCAACGTGACCCGAGTGCGATTCTCCGCG
Source organism: Pseudarthrobacter sulfonivorans (assembly GCF_031454915.1). GTDB lineage: Bacteria > Actinomycetota > Actinomycetes > Actinomycetales > Micrococcaceae > Arthrobacter > Arthrobacter sulfonivorans_C. The sequence goes on from NZ_JAVDRS010000017.1 coordinate 19,883, forward strand.
CGTCGGCTGTCCTGGGCGATGGCCTCCTCGTAGACCGCGACGGTCGCCGCCCCTGGGCCGACACCCAAGTCGGCACGCAACCGCCGACAGAGTCGTTCGAATTGGCGGATCGCGCCCTGGCGATCGCCCGCGTCGAGCGCACGAACCATGATCGCGCGGTGGGCTTCCTCGTCCGTTGGGTCGGTCTTGACCACGTCGTCCCACCGAGCCGCTGCCTTGAGCAAACGCAGGTACAGCGTGCGCAGCCGATCGCGGGGGTCCTCGGCCCACACCGCAAATCGATCATCGGGAAGCAGGTCGCCTCGATACAGGGCGAGCGCCTCGGCCACCCCTGCCGATGAGGCGAGCGCGGCGCGCCCGTCCGCTTCGAACCGCTCCGCATCAATGGAAACATCCGCGCCTGGCAGCAGCACCAGCAGGTCGCCGTGCGCCTGAACGGCGTCTGGCGAGCCGAGGGCGGCGCGCGCGAAATGCATTGCCTTGCGTAGGTTCGAAGCGGCAGCCTGAGCGCTGAGATCGGGCCAGAGCAGATCGGCGACGACGTCCCTATGCAGCCGGTGTCCTTCCGCGAGGGCGAGGATCTTAACGAGCCCGGCCGCCTTGGTCCGCTTCCACGCGTCGTCCTGAACCGTCCGGCCGTCAATCACGACACCGAACTCGCCCAGCATGACGACGGCGCACCTCTCCACGCCCTCATGGTAGCTGGGGGAACGGTCGGGAAACAGGGTCGCCTTACCGTCAGAACGCCTGTCCGTTGCTTCGCCGCGCGGGCGGTCCGGCTGACACTGTGGGCGGCCGGACCGCGGCCGGCGATCAGGTAATAAAGCAGATGGATTACACAGTCGCTACCCGATCGAAATCAGCGCCGCTCATGTGCTCGCACAGCGCCACGCAGGCATCAAAGTGGGTCATGAACTCCGGGTTCTGCTTCCATGCGTCCCGGGACGCCTCGTCGGTCCACTCCGCGAACGAAACATAATGACCGGCAACACGTCGGTCACGAATGAGGTTCGCCACAAGGATCGACGGGTAGTTCGCCCGGGACCACTGAAGGAACTCCGTCCATCGGTCTACGAATTCCTGATCGTTGCCCTGCTTCACCTGCCAAGTTCCTGAGGCATAGTGGTCTGCCATTGCTCTCACCTCCTTTCCGATTTCTCGCTTAACGGTAGGTCGCGACCGTTCCCCGCGCGTTCCTCGGTTGGCGTTGGCAGCACTTCTTACGAGCAAGGCAGTAGGCGCTCTGTCCGGCCTTGGTTAAGGCCTGGTCGGTGGGTACGATCCAGAGCTCTCCGGTGGAGCCGTGACGGGGCCGGGTGACGGGCGAGGGAATGACGCCTGCTGTTGCGGGCGTCATCTTGGATTTAGTGAATACCTGTCGTCACACAACGCGACGGCCTCCGGATCCGGATATGCAACGCCCTACTCTTGACTGGTGACTTTGACTAAGATCCGCACCGCCGCCGCGAGCTCCCTCGCCGCCGCCGGTCTCCTGATTGCACTCGCCGCCTGTTCCTCGCCGGCCCCTACCCAGCCCCCCACCTCTGCCCCGGCCACGACGGCAGCGGCGTCATCCAGCGCTTCCGAACCCTGCGCCGGCGTGAAGGTCATCGTCGATTCCGGTTCCCTGAAGCAGGCTGCCGCTGACACCTCCGTGTGCGTGCCCGCGGACGCGGCGACTCCCGCTTCCAAGGTGCTCGACGAGGCAAAGGTTAAAACCGTAGGCACCACCCAATACCCCACCGAACTGGTGTGCCGTGTGAACGGTGTGCCCGCCGCGGACCTGGACATCAAGCACAAGGGCGGCACGTACCGGGAAGAATGCAAGGGCATGCCCGCAGCCTTCGCCTACTGGGCGCTCTGGGTGAAGCCGGCTTCCGGCGACTGGGCCTACGCTCAGGAAGGCCTCGCCACCCTGAAGGTCAGCCCGGGCGAGAGCCTCGAGCTGCTTTACACGGTGGACGGCGCACCGGCCGCACCCGCGGCATGACCTTTCGGCGCGCGCCGCTACGAGCAGCGGCGGCTCTCGCTGTCGTCTTCGTCGCGGCGCGGGTCATCTACCGCGTCCTCTTCAACGGGGCGGGCCTCGGCGGCCCGCTTCTGCTCGACCTGCCGGCGGTTCGGCTGCCTGCCCCGTACGCCCATGTGGTCTTCCTTGGTCCGGTCACGGGACAAGGCCTGTGGGAGGCGGTCCTGTCCGCCCTGCCGATTGCCGGGATGTTCCTCGCTTTCGGCCTGCTCAACGCCTGGGTGGATGTTGCGCGCGGCTTCGTGCACCTGGCCCGCCGCGGCCCCATGCAGGGCTTGGCCCGGACGCTTGTGGTGGCGTGGGCGGCGCTTCCGGCACTTGCCGACGCCGTGACCTCCGTACGCCTGGCGTTCCGGTTGCGGGGCGAACGCTTCGGACCCCGCGCCCTGGTGCCCGTGCTCGAGCGCACTCTTGAACACGCGAGCCGGGTTGCCGCGGCCCTGGAGCTGCGCGGCTTCGGGAGCCGTGCAGCACACCGCTCTGACCGCGACGAAGCACCGCTCCTCGTCCGGGACGCACAATTCCGCATTGGCGACGCCCAGGTGCGCGTCGCCGGCTTCACGCCGTCCAGCGGGTCCATTACGGTCATGACCGGGCCCACGGGCTCCGGCAAGTCCACCATCCTGCGGGGTATCGCCGGCCTCCTCTCACACGTTGACGGTGGAGAAATTTCCGGCACCGTGCGCATCGCCGGAGCGGACCGTGCCACCACGCCGCCGCGCGATACCGCCCGCCACATCGGCGTCGTATTGCAGAATCCCCGCGCCGCCTTTGCCAGCACCCGGGTCCGGGACGAAATCTCCCTTGCCCTTGAGCTGCGCGGCATGGCATCCGCTGCCGCCAAGGCCCGCGTGCTCGAGGTCGCTGAGCGCATCGGAATCTCGGCGCTGCTGGACCGGAATATCAGCACCCTTTCGGCGGGTGAGGCAACACTCGTGGCCATCGCCGCCGCGGTGGTGGATCATCCGGCCCTGCTCCTGGTGGACGAACCCCTGGCCGACATTGATACCGCAGCCCGCGGACGCGTCATCGCGGTACTCCACGCCCTCGCCCGCGACGCCGGTGTCTGCGTCATCGTGGCGGAGCACCGGGCGGAAGCGCTCGTCCCTGTTGCCGATTCCTGGTGGACCATCGACGACGGCGCCCTGGTGCCGGGTGCCGCGCCCTCCGCTTTGGCCCCGGTGGAGGCCCGCCCGACGCCGGCACAGCCGGCCCACCTCGCCCCCGTCCTGACAGCCATAAACCTCGCGGTGCACCGCAAGGGTAAGCCGCTGGTGCACGATGCATCCCTGACCCTGCACCGCGGCGAAGTGGTGGCCCTGGTGGGACCGAACGGCGCCGGAAAGTCGTCCCTCCTGGTCGCTCTCGCCCTGGGTGAAGGAACGGTCGACGGCGGTACTGTCGACGGCGGCCGCGTCGCCCTCGTCCCGGACGCCTCGGACGACCTCTTCACCCGGGATACCGTGGCAGGAGAGCTGCGCGCGGCCGAGCGTCGCCAAGCCCGCCGAAAGAACGGCGGGCAGCCCGCAACCGGCTCCGCAGCGTCACGCCTGGCCCGTTTGCGGGGAGACGTCCGGATTCCCATCGGACACGAGCATCCCCGGGACCTCTCTGCAGGAGAACGCAGGATCCTGGCCATCACGCTGCAGACAATGGACGAGCCGCAGGTACTCCTGATCGATGAGCCCACCCGCGGACTCGATCCCACGGCGCGCACCGCAGTCGCGGCAGCGCTGCGGGCGGCAGCAGACGACGGCGCAGCGGTCCTCATCGCCACGCACGACCTCAATTTTGCCCACGGCCTCGGCGCCCGGATCCTCCCGATGCGTGACGGCGTCGCGCCCTCTTCCGAGCCAGAAGCCGCCCCGGCTGAAGCCACCGCTGCTGTCCCCACAGCAAAACCCTTCACAGCACCACGTGTCCCCGACCAAACAGAAGCCCAGGGCGCGGCAAGGCAGCGCCGCATCCGGATGCCGCGGGGCGTCGAGCTCGCAGTCCTCGCTGCGGCAAACCTCCTGGCCCTCGCAGCGTTCTGCTGGCCGCTTCTCGCCGCGGCCTTCCCGGAGGATGCCGCCGCGGCACTCCCATACGCGGCGCTGGCCATCGCGCCGCTCGCCGTCGTCGCCATCGTCGTGTGCCTCGACGGCTCGGTCAGCTCCGCACACACGGTGGCGTTGCTCGGCGTCCTGGCCGCCGTAGGTTCCGCGGTGCGGGTGGCGAGCACCGGCGTCGGGGGTGTGGAGGCGGTCTTTATCCTGCTGATCCTGGCCGGCCGGGCCTTCGGGGCCCGTTTCGGCATGCTCCTCGGCGCCGCCACCATCGCCCTCTCAAGCGCCCTGTGGGGTGGCATCGGGCCGTGGACACCGTTCCAGATCTTCGCCTGCGCGTGGGTGGGCGCGGGGGCCGGCCTGCTCCCCCGGCGCGTGTGGGGGAAGGCCGAACTGTGGATGCTGTGCGGCTACGGCATCGTTGCGTCCTACCTGTTCGGCCTGCTGACCAACCTGTGGTTCTGGCCCTTCGCGGTGGGCGCCGGCACCGGCATCTCCTACGTGCCCGGCGCGCCGCTGGGCACCAACCTCAGCAGCTTCCTGCTCTACTCGCTGGTGACGTCGACGGCGGGCTGGGACACCCTGCGCGCCATCACCACGATCGTCGGAATCGCCGTGGTGGGGCGGGCCATTCTGGCCGCACTCCGGCGGGTGAAGCCGGTCTCCAGCGTGGGCGGGCAAGCCGCACAGGCCCACTCCGAGCAAGCACGGGACCGGCTTCAGCTCACACCCTAAAGTGCGGGCCACCTGGACCACCGGTATTGCTCCCCGGCCGGGGCCAGGTCGGAGCCATGCGCCCAACACGGCCAGCGCACTAGCCCAGGTTGTTGCCCGCCGTTTCAGGCCCGCACAGCATTGCCCTGCAGGGCGTCAGACGTTGGCTTTCCGCTTGAACCAGCCCCATACGCCCGTGGCCACAAACAGGACCAGGCCGATGATTGCCAGCCACAGCAGTCCCTCCAACACAAAGCCGAGGATCGACAGGACAAGCCAGATAATAAGCAGTGTGATGATAATTCCCATAGGGGAAGCTTAAGCCTTGTCCCTGTCGAACAGGCACCAACTCACACCTTGAAGTACTTCGCCTCCGGGTGGTGGAACACAAACGCGTCGGTGGACTGCTCGGGGTGCAGCATCAGCTCATCGCTCAGGACCACGCCCATCCGCTCGGGTTTCAGCAGTTCCGTCACCTTGCGGCGGTCCTCCATGTCCGGGCACGCGGGGTATCCGAGCGAGAACCGGGCACCGCGGTAGTCGAGCTTGAACAGGCCGGCCTTGTCCTTGGGCTCTTCGGAAGCGAAGCCCAGCTCGGAGCGGATGCGGGCATGCCAGAATTCCGCCAGCGCCTCGGTGAGCTGCATGACCAGGCCGTTGAGCTCGTAGTAGTCGCGGTAGTGGTTCCCGGCGAACAGCTCGGACGTCACCTCCTCGATCTTCGAGCCGGCGGTGACCAGCTGCACCGGCAGAACGTCGATCTGTCCCGATTCGCGTGAGCGCACGAAGTCGGCGAGGCACAGGTGCCGGTCGCGGCGCTGGCGCGGGAAGTCGAACCGCAGCCGGTCGGTGCCGATCGGGCCGCCTGATCCGCCATCGGGGGCGAGCAGCCCCGGGGTGCCGAGGACGCCGTCGCGGTCTTCCCCGTGATGCAGCACCACCACCTGCTCCCCCTCGGAGACCACCGGGAAGTAGCCATAGGCGACGGACGCGTCGAGCATTCCCTCGCCGAGGATGCGGTCCAGCCAGTAGCGCAGGCGCGGCCGGCCCTCGCGTTCCACCAGTTCCTCGTAGGAGGCGCCGTCATCGCCGCGGCCGGGCTTGAGCCCCCACTGCCCCATGAAGGTGGCGCGCTCATCGAGGAAGGTGGAGTAGTCGTGGAGCGAGACGCCGCGCACAATGCGGGTACCCCAGAACGGCGGCGACGGCACGTGGTTGTCGGCGGCGACGTCGGACCGGCCGGGCATCGCCTCCGGCTCGGTCACCGTGAACTTCGGGCCGCCCTTGTGGATCCGCTTCTTCAGCGGCGGAAGGCCAACGGCGGCGGGGTCGGCGCCGCGGGCCACCTGCACCAGCGGTTCCATGAGGGCCAGGCCCTCAAAGGCGTCCTTGGCGTACCGGACGGTTCCTTCAAACTGCTCCGCCAGGTCCTGCTCCACGTAGGCGCGGGTCAGGGCTGCGCCGCCGAGGACGATGGGCCACTTCTTCGCGAGGCCCCGGGACTGGAGTTCGGCGAGGTTCTCCTTCATCACCACGGTGGACTTCACCAGCAGCCCGGACATGCCGATCACGTCGGCGTTGTGTTCCTCGGCTGCGGCCATGATCTCGGCGATGCCCTGTTTGATGCCGATGTTGACCACTTTGTAGCCGTTGTTGGTGAGGATGATGTCCACCAGGTTCTTGCCGATGTCGTGCACGTCGCCGCGGACGGTGGCGATCACCATGGTGCCCTTGCCCGACGAATCCGACTTCTCCATGTGCGGCTCGAGCAGGGCCACGGCGTTCTTCATCACCTCGGCGGACTGCAGCACGAAGGGCAGCTGCATCTCGCCGGCGCCGAAGCGCTCACCCACAACCTTCATGCCTTCGAGCAGCTGGTCGTTGATGATGCCGAGCGGGGTCATGCCTTCGCTGCGCGCCAGGTCGAGGTCCTCTTCGAGGCCCTTGCCTTCGCCGTCGATGATGCGCCGCTGCAGGCGTTCGCCGGTGGGCAGCGCCGCGAGTTCCGCGGCGCGCTGGTCCTTGAGTGCTGCGGTGTCGACGCCGGCGAACAGGTCCAGCATGATGGCCAGGGGATCGTACGTGAGGTTGCCGTCGGCGTCGTATTCGCGGCGGTCATAGACGAGGTCCAGGGCTACCTTCCGCTGTTCCTCCGGGAGCGAGGCGAGCGGCACGATCTTGGCGGCGTCGATGATGCCGCTGGTCAGGCCCGCCTGCACGGCCTCGTGCAGGAACACCGAGTTCAGGGCCATGCGCGCCGCCGGGTTCAGGCCGAAGGACACGTTGGAGACGCCGAGGGTGGTGTTGATGCCGGGGTACTTGGCGGTGATCTGGCGGATGGCCTCGATGGTTTCGATGCCGTCCCGCCGGGTTTCCTCCTGGCCGGTGGCGATGGGGAAGGTCAGCGCGTCGACGATGATGTCCTCGACGCGCATCCCCCATTCGCCCACCAGGGCGTCGACGAGGCGCGAGGCGATGGCCACCTTGCCTTCGGTGGTACGTGCCTGGCCCTGTTCGTCGATGGTCAGGGCGATCACGGCGGTGCCGTGTTCCTTCACGAGCGGCATGATGCGCGCGAAGCGGCTGTCCGGGCCGTCGCCGTCCTCGTAGTTGACGGAGTTGACCACCGGGCGGCCGCCGATGAGTTCCAGGCCTGCCCGCAGCACGGGCGGTTCGGTTGAGTCGATGACGAGCGGGAGGGTGGAGGCCGACGCGAAACGTGAGACGACTTCCTTGATGTCAGCCACGCCGTCGCGCCCCACGTAGTCGATGCACACATCGAGCAGGTGCGCGCCGACGCGGACCTGCTCGCGGGCGATGTCCACGCAGTCGTCCCAGCGCTCTTCCAGCATCGCTTGGCGGAACGCCTTCGAACCGTTCGCGTTGGTGCGCTCGCCGATGGCGAGGTACGCGGACTCCTGGTCGAAATTCACGTGGTGGTAGAGGGAAGCGATGCCGGCTTCACGCTCGGTGGGAAGGCGGCTGCCGTCGGCGCCCCTCCCGCCGCTCGTGACCGCGGCGACGGTGCGCAAGGGCGCGAGACGCTCGACGACGGCGGCCATGTGCTCCGGCGTCGTACCGCAGCAGCCGCCCACGAGGCCCAGGCCGAATTCCCGCACGAACTGCTCGTGCGCGGTGGCGAGTTCGGTGGGCGAGAGCGGGTAGTGCGCGCCGTTGGGGCCCAGGACGGGCAGGCCGGCATTGGGCATGCAGGCGATGGCCACGGAGGACTGCTTGGAGAGGTGGCGCAGGTGCTCGCTCATCTCGTCCGGGCCGGTGGCGCAGTTCAGGCCGATGGCGTCGACGCCGAGCGGCTCGAGGGCGGTGAGCGCGGCGCCGATCTCGGATCCCATCAGCATGGTTCCGGTGGTTTCGACCGTCACCTCGACGAAGATGGGGAGCCGGATGCCGCGGGTGACGATGGCCTGCTTGCAGCCGTTGACCGCAGCCTTGGTCTGCAGGAGGTCCTGGCTGGTCTCGATCAGGAAGGCGTCCGCTCCCCCGTCGATGAGGCCCTCGGCCTGCAGGGCGAAGGTCTGCTTGAGGTAGTCATAGCTGGTGTGCCCGAGGCTGGGGAGCTTGGTGCCCGGCCCCATGGAGCCCAGGACCCAGCGCATGCGTCCGTCTGTTTTTTCTGCCGCCTCGGCACGGTCACGGGCGATCTCCGCGCCCTTGCGGGCGAGCTCTTCGATCCGGTCGTCGATGCCGTAGTCGGAGAGGTTGGACCAGTTCGCGCCGAACGTGTTGGTTTCGACCGCGTCGATGCCCGTGGCGAAGTAGGCATCATGAATGTCCGCGAGGACATCCGGCCGCGTGGCATTGAGGATCTCGTTGCAGCCCTCCAGCCCCAAGAAATCGTCCTCGAGCGACAGCTCCCGGCCCTGCAGCATGGTGCCCATGGCCCCATCGGCAATGACGACCCGAGTGTTCACGGCATCCAGGAGCTCCTGGGCACGGACGGGGCGGGGGACGGACTCAATATCAAGCGCGAAGCGAGGCATCTAAACAGATTACGTGTGGGGCTCCCACGTTGCGCTGTGTGTCCATGTACTACGGCGGCGGGTGGGAGAAGTTTCGTAGCTCCGCAGCGGGAGCGGCAAACTGTGCTTCGCACGGCCGCGAAGACCCATCCGCTACGTCAGTCCGCAATTCGCGAGGTCGGCATATGCGGCGCCTCGGCCAGTAAACGTGCGGGTTGGCACACTCGGCCGAGGACATGTATCTGGTGCTCTGCCAGCGAAGCGCCGGGTCAATTCACGCTGAGCAGTGGCCTCTGAGCCCGACGGGCTTGCCGGAGGCAAGGTCGGCGGAACGTCCGTCGCAGAAGCCGAACTACTTCTCCTGTGCCAGCATGTTGCCCTTCGAGGTTGCCGTGACGACCGCGGGAACGGGTTGGAATTGCCGGAGGGTGAACTGGAAGCGACAGGAACTGAGAGTAAAGTCCCCCGGCCGGAGGTATGTGTCTGCCCTTTACCGCCGGTATAAGTCCTATGGGGAGGCTGGGGCAAACCAGTCGTTGTCACGGCATTGCTCAAGCTTATGAGGGAACCAACCCGAGTTAGCTCGCGGAACCGGGTAGTTTATAGCAATGCTGTCTTCAACTCCCGCGTACACCGCCCCGAGCCTTGGGCAGTCTCCCGAGTTCCCTTATTCCGCTCGTCATACACGAGACCTGGATGAGTTGCTGGCTCAGTACGCAGGTATGCCGTTGGAGGTCAGTTTCCGTCAACTGGTCGGAGTTCTTCCGGCTGACGAATCGACTCACAGTATCTATCCTTACCCCGCAAGGCTGCTAAGACATATCCCTAGACTCTTGCTTTCAAGCCGTCAGATTCTCGAAGGCGTTGAATACGTAATAGATCCCTTCTGTGGTTCGGGCACGGTCTTGCTTGAAGCTCAGAACCGACGTATACCGTCAGTTGGGATAGACCAAAATCCAGTTGCGGCTCTTATAAGCCGTGTGAAAACTACTCCACTGTCGAAAGAGGATATGGTTGCTCTTCTTGAACGAACAGCTCTTGCGGCAAAACGAAGCAGGTCAGTTCGGCTGCCCGCAGAGTACCTACGAAAGTGGTATGCCCCACCGGCCCTTTCCGTTCTCTCGAGACTGGCATCAGCCGTCAGAGACGTCGACGACCCTTCCCAGCGGGACTTCCTTTCACTTGTACTAGCGCTATGCGCTAGAAAACTTTCACATGCGGACCCACGGATCCCAGTCCCAGTTCGCATGAAAGCAAGCAGTGAAGCTATTCCGGCCGCGGAACCATGGGAAGAGTGGAGTAAGAACGGCAAGCGAACTATGGCAAGGATCGGCAGACTCCGCAGGGTAGATCAGCCCTCAAGGGTCTACCACGCTGATGCACGCACCGAGACCGCGTGGACCAGCCCCCTCTTGGGGAAACCCAGCCTTATCGTGACCAGTCCTCCTTATGGTGCAGCGCAAAAGTACATCCGAAGCACTAGTTTGGAATCCGGATGGCTGGGGTTTACCACTGACAAAGGCACGATTGATCTAGAGCGGGCGAGCGTGGGCCGCGAGCACCTCACCAAAGATGAGCGCTTAGCTACCATAGCAAGTTTAGGTAATGGACGCTTGACTGCAATCCTGAATGAAATCGCGGAAGATCATCCCGTCAGGGCCAGCATCTATACGAATTACTTCCTTGACATGGAAAGAGTTCTTAGAAATGCAGCTTTACCAGCAGTAAATTGCAAGCGCTTGGTTGTGATCTGCGGTACGAATACTGTGCGCGGAAAACATATTGAGACCCACGAAGTCCTATCTGAGATTGCCCTCACAAAGGGATTCAAACGTACTCTTAGCTTGCGTGATGCTATAAAAGGTAGAACCCTATTGACCACCAGAAACTCAGACGGAACCCCCGCCCCTGCAGAGTTCATCGAAGTATTCGAACGGGATATATAAAAATTGCAAAACCTTCAACGGTTAGAATCAGAATATTCTGACATCTTGTCCCGGATACGCGTTCTGTCTGATCAGGTTTGGGAACAAACTGTTCAGACACCAGACATTGAACGCTGGCTGAGCAACTTCGACGGCAAAGTAGCTAGCGTAAAGGAGGAACATCTTCATGCCCTCCACCTATTGTCACATTTCAATTACTTTGGTTCCCGCGAGATACGCGAGCTCCTCAAGGCTGTATTCCGGGACTTATACCGATATCCTATTATCCAAAGTCTCCGCACTGCGAACGGGGGCAGTAGAGATTCGAAATTACTGAACCTGCTGTTCCAACAAGAACTAGGTGCAACACGCTTTCTCGGGATGGGCAATCCATCGGAGAGCGGCTCACACCTCCTTTATTATTTCAGGCAGGAAAATCAGCTCTCAAAACGACTGTTTATTCATCAGCATGAAATACTGGACCGCGCGCCCGGCTCCCCGGATGCACGATTAGCAATACCTGGGCTTAAGCGACTTGTATTTATCGATGATCTTCTAGGCTCAGGTTCGCAAGCAACTCAATACAGTCAAAAGCTATTGCAGTTCGTTCGCGCGGCCGCACAAGCGGAAAATAGGGACTTGGAGATATGCTATTTTACGCTATTTGCAAAAGCGGAAGGTCTTGCCCTATCGAGGAACTTAGCTGGGTTTGATAGGGTGAACGCTGTTCACGAGATGGACGCAACGGAAAGTGCATTTCATGCGCATTCGCGAGTCTACGCGAGTGCATCCAACACGCTTTCGCAGGATGACGGCAGGGAGATAGCAGCTCGCTACGGCGAGCTGGTCTCTCCAGGCGACGGTCTGGGATTTGGGAACGGCCAACTTCTTTTGGGCATGCATCACAACATTCCAGACAACACACTGCCGATATTCTGGCGCGATGACTCTGCGACTCAATGGACTCCCATATTTCCTCGATACAACAAGGTGTACTGATGAACTCTAATCCTTTCGATGTCACAAAAGCGGTTGATTTCACTGACGACCAAATCAAGCGCAACTTTGTGAGTTTCACCTCATCGGATCCATATTCTATCGTCGACCCCCGCAGCCCTATGCCACAGTATCTCGTAGGGGGAAAGGGTGGAGGACGAACACATCTACTACGTTACTTCGCATATCCACTCCAAAAAATGCGAGGCCAAGGGGCGCTAAGGCAAATTCAAAGCGAGGGGTACCTTGGGGTCTATTTTCGATGCAGCGGATTAAATAGTTCGAGGTTTCAAGGCAAGCATCAACCGCCAGATGCCTGGGAGAGTGTCTTCGCCTTTTACATGGATCTCTGGCTTTCGGAACAGTTGTTAGTCGTCCTCACCGATCTGCATCAAGCTGAGCAAAATTGGAACGCGGCGGAGGAAAGCCAATTTGTAAAGTCTATTTGCCATCTACTTAACAGTGAACGCGAGAAGACCATGCAGGCCATCAACCGCGTTGACTCCTTATCGGGTCTCCTGGACCTTTTAGTTTCTTTGCGCCATGAAATGGATCGTTCCATCAATAATGCCGCGCTCACTCGGCAGCTCGATGTCGAGGTTCTCGCATCACCGGGCATTTTGGTATTTCGATCAGCTCAGCAAGCTGCGCACATGCCTGGTTTGCGAGATGTTAAGATCACCTTCCTAGTCGATGAATTTGAGAATCTCAGTCTCACGCAGCAACGCTACTTCAATACCCTAATACGTGAAAAGGAGCTCCCCTCCTGCTTCCTAATTGGGGGCCGTGAGTGGGGTATCAGAACGCACGAAACACTCAGCGCTCACGAAATTAATAAGCGCGGCAGCGAGTTCGAATGGAAAGTTCTTGAAGACTCATACCGGACAGGTAACGCGTATAGCGAGTTCTGCAAAAACATGGTTGTTTCTCGTTTGGAAGACGCGGGCATGCCCTCGATCAACGAAAAGACGCTCACAACAGTTTTCAGCCGTGGAGAATTGGGGCGGTTTCAAGACAAGTCGCTCCTCGATGTCTTAGGATCCGCCGACTCGTCCGATCGGCCTCATGTACAGAAACTCAGAAAGTCGGTGTTGCGAGCGACCCAGGACCGGCAGCTCACGGACTCGATCTGCAAAGTGCTGTCTGTACCTGAACATCCGCTCATTGAGAAGCTTGCAATTTTGCGCTTCTACCAGCAGTGGAACACTTTTAGAAGCATAAACATTGAGAGCGCGCATGAAGCCCGTGATTACGTGACACCTCTTCTCGACGGCACCGAGAGCGTAGAGCTTCGGAACTATTTGAACCTGTGGAAGTCCGATCTCATCGCCCAGATTTATCATGAGAATGACCGCCGCAATCTCTATATCGGCTTTGATCAATTTGTAGACATGTCGGGATACCTTCCCCGCAGCCTACTTATGATTTTAAAGTACGTAACGCACTGGGCTATCTTCTTTGGCGAGAGGCCGTTTGAGGGACTGGAGCCGATATCCCCTGAAGCGCAGACCGCCGGCGTCCTTGATGCTTCTAGGTGGTTCTTCTCAGATGCGAAGCCGTTGGGACAGGAGGGAGAGGACTGCGACCTGGCCATCAGGCGGTTGGGTGCACTTCTGCGTGCCGTGCGTCAATCTGATAAGCCAGCGGAAACAGGCGTCACCACGTTTTCCAGCAACTTACAACGGATCAATCCATCTGCCGGTGCACTAATCGAGACCTGCGTTAACCATCGTCTGCTCATCGAGATCTATAGCGGGCGTACCTCACGAAATCGTGGATCAGTGCACAGGAAGTTTCAGCTCCACCCAATGCTCGCGCCGCTCTTCGGGCTGCCTACTGGACGCCGGGGTGACCTCTCACTGAAGCCCGCGGAGGTGTCAGCAATTTTTGGGCCTGAGGCACTCGAATCAGAGTATTCACGTATAGTCAAAGACAGGGTTGCGGGAATGCATGCGCCATTCTCACTAGCTGAAAGTCAGGAATCACTTTTTGAGCTCGGTTGATTATTCGCTTTTTGCAAAAGAGCGCCTCCGTTTGGATCAGATCCAGAATGAGCATTACGACGTGTTTTTGTCGTCATTCAATGATTCTGAGCGCGTAAACACTTTGTATGGTCTCGTAGATGCCGCATCTAAGATATGGCTAGTCCATCCTGAATATGAATACGCAAAGGATGGATTACCGACTAGTGGAAATGTATTTCACAGCCCAGCGGATCTTTCTGCGATTGAGTTTTGGCAAACGTTTTTTGACTGGCTCGTAGTTCCAGATAAGCTGGAAAATTTGCGGGTCGCTGTCGATATCACTGGCATGATGCGCCCTCACCTGATGCTTCTGCCGTTAATGCTCAAAATTTATGGCATAGACCGAGCTACGTTTTTTTACTCCGACCCCATGACGTATTCTTCCGGTGATAGGACCAAGTTTTCCAAGGGCCCGGTTGAAGGTGTTGCTCTAATTCCAGGCATGGAGGGTGCTCATGGGTCTGGCACAGATACACGTGATGTCTTAATAATCGGAGCAGGTTACGACCACCAACTTGTTATCGCTGCTGCTGAAGACAAGAGGTCGGCGGACCATTACCTTCTCATGGGTCTTCCCAGCCTTCAGCCGCATATGTACCAAGAGAGCATCCTACGGCTTAGCAAGGCAAGCGAATCAATACGAGATTACAGAAGTCGCACGATGCTATTCGCCCCTGCTAATGACCCATTTATGACCGCACAAGTGCTGAGCGACCACATCTCCAGACTTAAGCTGGAAGGAAAAGCGGACAATATATATCTGAGTCCCGTGGGAGCGAAGACTCAGGTTCTGGGTTTTAGTTGGTACTTCCTCTGCGAGGCGCGGCATACGTCAACGAGTATGATGTTTCCGCATAACAAGTATTACGAGCGTGAAACATCCCGCGGCATATCTTCAATTCATAAGTTCATTATGGAGTTGGACATGATCATCGATTGACATCGCATCGTCGGCACATCCAATATCGCAGCGTACAGGGCACACACGTAGTTGGCCCCAATCGCGGGAGCTAAACCGGCTCTCCGTGGTTCGTGGTGAAACGGATTCCGTGTCTTGAAAGCTGAAGGGCTCGTAGCCCTGCTGTGATGGATGTTCTCTACGCATTCATCA
>NZ_JAVDRS010000018.1:0-10045 GCF_031454915.1 Pseudarthrobacter sulfonivorans
TTCCCACTATCGGATCAGGAGAGCCACCATGTCCCCCGGACAAAAGCGTCCGCTGGTAGCGCTGATCAGCGCCAACCCGGCAGCAATGACGCCTGCGAACAGCGCCTTCGCCGACGAATTTCCGGAAGCCCGGCTCTGGAACATTCTCGATGACCGCTTGCAGGACGACGCGGACCCCCGCGGCGTCACCGGGTCCCTGGCCGAACGCATGCATCGCCTGATCGACCACGCAGTCATCGAAGGCGCCGACGCAATCCTTCTGACCTGCCCGGTCTACGTGAGCGCCCTCCGGTCCTTCGCCGACAAATGCCCGATACCACTGCTTGACCCCGACGAAATGGCGCTGAACGGACTCCTCCACGAGGCACCCGGAACTGTCCTGGTGCTCGCCAGCGCACCGCAACCCCTGACTGTGGCCCTCAACCGGTTCATCAATGAGTGCGCCGAACGGGCAGCTCCGGTGGAAATCCGGGGAGCCGTCGCGAAGAACGCAAAGGCTGCCGCCCTTGCCGGAAACACCAAAGAACTTACCGACGCGCTCGTCACCACAGTCAGCGGCCAGCGGACGGCACCCGATGCGATTCTGCTCGCCCAGTATTCCCTGGCACCCGCTGCCAGGGCCCTTGAAACAGCCACCGGCATACCGGTCTTCTCCGGGCCACTGAGCTCAGCCGCGGCACTACGCCGCACCACCCTAGGAGGTTCCCGATGATCGGGGTAATTGCCGATGATTTCACCGGCGGCACCGATGTTGCCGTCGCATTCCGCCGCGCGGGGCTCCGCGTCCTGATCCAGTTCGGAACCCAGGACGCCGTGCAGGCCGGCGACGGTGCCGACGTCGTCGTCGTCGCACTCAAGACCCGCACCCTCCCGGTGGATCAGGCCGTCGCACAATCCCTCCAGGCCGCCCGGGGGCTCCTCGCCGCCGGAGCGCGGCAGCTCTTCTTCAAGTTCTGCTCGACCTTCGATTCAACGCCCGCAGGCAACATCGGTCCGGTCTGTGACGCCCTCGCGGACCTGGCCGGGAGCGACTTCGCCGTCGTGGTCCCCAGCTCGCCCGCACACGGACGCACCCAGTACAACGGCCACCTTTTCGTCAACAACCAGCTCCTGTCGGATTCGCCCATGCGGCACCATCCCCTGACGCCCATGACGGATTCCCGCGTACCGGTCCTCCTCCGCACCCAAACTGCACGAACGGTCTCCCTCGTCACCTTGCAGGAGGTGCATACCGGCCCCGATTCCCTCGAGGAGAACTTCACCGGCCTTTGCGCTGCGGGCACGGCCTATGCCGTCGTTGACGCCGTCGATGCCGGCGACCTCGCCATCATCGGCCGGGCAATCCTGGACCACCCTTTCGTATCCGGGGCAGCCGGTCTGGCAGCCGGTCTCGCCACTGCGGTCGCCGAACGCGAAACGCCCGCCAGCAGTCCGGCAACCCCGGCTGATGAAGCCGGGAACGACGGTCCGGCCATCGCGCTGGCCGGTTCCTGCTCGGCCCGGACACTGCAGCAAATCAGCGCCATGCAGGCAGGCGGCCACCCGTCCTACCAACTCGATGCGGTCGCCGTCCCCGACTCGCGCCTGCTGGCGGAGGCCGCCCTGGCCTGGTACGAGAGACAGCCGGCGGGCCTGACCCCGCTCATCTACTCCTCGCTTCCCCCGGAAAAACTTCGGGAGTCCCAAAGCCTGCTGGGCGTCGCTGAGTCTGCACAGATCCTCGAAACTGCCATGGGGCTCATCGCCCGGGGACTTGTCCGCAGGGGCGTGCGGCGCGTCGTCGTGGCCGGCGGCGAAACATCAGGCTCTGTCGTCACCGCGCTGGAAGTCAGCGGCGGCCTGATCGGGCCCGAGGCAGCTCCCGGAGTCCCGTGGATTTTCCCGTCCGGCAAGGACCCGATTGCCTTACTGCTCAAGTCGGGCAACTTCGGTGACATCGACTTCCTGACCCGGGCAGTCAGCCCCGGAACGGCACTGGCACCGATAGCCTGATCACCTCTGCCAGCCACGGCACCGGCTGCCATCAATTGAGGAGCGCATGTGTTCAGTCTCTGGGTCACCCTGGAAGTAAAGCCTGAAGGGCGCGAGGAATTCCTGGACGCCATCGCCGAGAACGCCCGGCTATCCGTCCAGGACGAAGCGGGGTGTTACCGATTCGACGTCGTGGAACTCGGCGCGGGGTCGAACCTGTTCGCCTTCTATGAGGTGTACCGTGACCGAGCGGCCTTCGAAGAGGAGCACCTGAACGCACCCCACTTCCTGGCCTACAGGGAAATCTCCGCCCGTCTCGTCGTCCCGGGCAGCCAGGCCGACACCGGCGGCCGCCTGCTGGCATCCTTTGACGCAACAGCCCAGCCGGGGACGTGAACCTACCCCGCTTTAAGTGGTTGACTGGTCGTCCACTTTGCTTCATGATGGATGTGGCGCACCTCACATGCGGGGGTGCCTAGAGCTTCCTCAAAGGAGAGACCCCATGACACCTCAGACAGGGCCGGATTCCGGAACCTTCATCCCGTCCGGTTCATTCAGCCGGCGCACCCTGGTCCGGGGCGCGTTGGCGGGCGTTGCGCTGGCAGCCGGCGGCGCCGCGTCGGCGCAGGCAGCAGAGGACTGCCAGGCTCCGTTCTCGGCCGGAACCGGGCGGGCCGCGTACCGGGTCCCGGGCCAGGCCACGGACTGCCACATGCACATCTTTGATCCGGACAGGTTTCCGTACCCGCTGCCGACCGCCACTCCCCCGCCCAAGGCAACCGTGTCGGACTACCGGCTGCTGCAGCGCCGGACCGGCACCAGGCGCACCGTGGTCGTCACCCCCTCGAACTACAGCACCGATAACCGCTGCACCCTGGACGCCATCAGCCAGCTTGGCCAGCGCAATGCCCGCGGCGTCGCCGTGATCGACAACACGTTCTCGGACGCCGCGCTGCGCGACCTGGACGAGGGCGGCATCCGCGGCATCCGGTTCAACCTCACCCGGCCTGGCGGCGCCGGTGCCGAGCTGATCCGGCCGCTGGCCAAACGCGTCGCAGATCTGGGCTGGCACGTCCAGATCCATATGACGGCAGAAGGAATCCTGGAAAATCTCGCCCGAATCAGTGACCTGCCGACCGATCTCGTGATCGATCACATGGGCCGCATCCCGGGCGCGGCCGGCACCGCACACGCGGCCTACACCGCCATCCTCGGACTCGTGGACACCGGAAACACCTGGGTCAAACTCTCCGGGGTCTACCACGAATCCCCCGTCGGACCCCCCTCCTACAGTGACCGCGCAGCGGTCGGCGCAGCCTTCGCCCGGGCCGCCCCCGAGCGGATGCTCTGGGGCAGCGACTGGCCGCATCCGACGGCATCCCGGGGCGAAGTGCCCATGCCCGACGACGCCGCCATGCTTGATCTCTTCGCATCCTGGGTTCCGAGCCAACGGGACCGGAAACGCATTCTGGTGGACAACCCGGAAACGCTCTACGGATTCTAAGCTGACCGGGGCCGCTGCCGCCGGCCCCCGGTCATCAGCCCAGTAACAGCGCTGCGAGCAGCACGGCAGGTATCGCCGCGACCGATGTCAGCAGGATCGTGTCGCGCGCCACGGCCGCTCCCCTGGTGTAGCGGCTGGAGAAGAGGAAGACGTTCTGGGCCGTCGGCAAGGCGCTCATGATCACCGCCGCGAACGTCTGCCCCGCATCGACCCCAAAGGCGTACCGGGCCAGGAGATAGGTCAGCGCAGGCATGACCACAGCTTTGAGTCCGGTGGCGACCAGCACTTCGGTGCGGGTCCCGCCGGACTGCAGCGGCTTGCTTCCGGGCAGGCTCATGCCGAAGGCCATCAGGACCAGCGGCACTGCTGCCCCGCCCAGGACCTTGAGCGGGTCCCAGATCAGCGGCGGCAATTCCAGCCCGGTCCAGGCGGTGACGGCGCCGAGGAAGGAGGCGATGATCATCGGATTGCGCACCGGCTGGGAGATCAGCGACTTCAGGGTTGGCTTCTGCCCGGTGGTGAGGTCCAGCAGCAACAGGAACAGCGGCGAGAGCATCAGGAGCTGGACCAGAAGCACCGGCGCGACCGGGGTGGCATTGCCGATGGCATAGATGGCCACGGGGATGCCGATGTGGTTGGCGTTGACGTAGGAGCCGGCCATCGCCCCGACCACGGTTTCGGCCCCCTTCCGCGGGAACCACAGCGCGCTGAGGCCCCAGTAGATCAAGCAGGTCAGGACCGCCGCGGCGAAGGCCACCGGCACCAGCGCCGAGAAGATGGCGTGCAGCTCAGACGTGGTCAGGATGGTGAACAGCAGGGCCGGGTTGGTGATGAAGAACGCGATCCGGGACAGCACCGGCCCCGCGTGGGGGCCGGCGATCCCGGACCGCCCGGCCAGGTAGCCGACCAGGATGACGGTCCCGACGAGGGCGAATCCTGCGAAGACCCCGCCCATTTCAGTTCCCGGACAGGGTCGGCAGATCCGGTCCAGTCATCGTTCAGATCCGCGCGGCGGCAGCTGCCTGCTCGGGTGTGAGCGGCCGGGTGCTGTGTCCATGCAGGAGCAGATATACCTTGGCCGTTTCCTCCAGTTCCTCCAGCGCATCCATGGCGCTGTCGACGTCTTTGCCGGCGACCACGGGTCCGTGGTTGCTCAGCAGCATGGCCAGGTGGTTGGCGGCGGTGGCCTCCGCCAGGTCCTCCAGGGCCGGGTCTCCCGGGGCGTGGTACGGCAGCAGGGGCAGCGTTCCGACGCGCATGGCGAAGTACGCGGTCAGCGGCGGGATGACGCTGTCCGTTGAGCTGTGGTCCAGGCAGGACACGGCGGCCGAGTAGGTGGAGTGGGTGTGGACGACGGCGGTGTCCTGCGGGCGGGCGCGGAGAACCGCCGCGTGCAGGAAAGCCTCCTTGGAGGGTTTGTTCCCGCCGATGTGTTCTCCTGCTGCGTCAATGACGGACAGCTCGTCCGGCAGGACGGTGCCCAGGCTGCTGCCGGTGGGGGTGACCAGGATGGAGTCGCCCCAGCGGACGCTGATGTTTCCGGTCCGGCCGTGGGTCAGGCCACGGTTGAAGATGGATCGGGCAGCGTCGACGACGCTTTCCCGCAGACGGCGTTCGGTGCTCATGCGTTCTCTTTCATGTTGGTGTCGGCACTGGCCCGGTCGCCCAGCAGCTGGGCCCGCAGGGTGGCTGCGGCCAGTTTCGGGCCGGCCAGCACGGGCTTGCCCAGGGCGCGGGAGAGGGCATCTGCGGCCGGCGAGAGTGAGTACTGGGCCAGCAGCACGGCGTCGAAGTCCGCTACCTGTCCTGCGCAGGCGGCCTCCAGCGTGCGGCCCAGCCGCTCGGCGTCACCGGCGGCGGCCGCGGCTGCGGCGCCCTCGGCCACGGTCCCGGTCACGGCCAGGGCACGGCCCGTGGCGGCGGCGGTCCGGGTGAACCGTTCCAGGGCATCTTCGAGCGGCCCCTTCGCGGAGGCCAGCAGCAGGATCCGCTGATAGCGGCCGTCCAGGGCGGCCTGGAAGGCTGACGCGTCGGGGGCATAGATCGGGATGGTGAGTTCGGCGGAGAGCCGTTCGGCGATGGGACCGTACATGGAGCAGGTCAGGAGAATCCCGTCCGCGCCTTCGGTTACCGCGTGGCGGATCAGCCGTGTCATGCGTTCGGCGAGCCCGTCGGTCACGCCGCCCTGTTCCGTGGCGTCGTCCAGGAGCCGGTCATCGAGCAGGTTCCAGAGCCTGGCTTCGGGGAAGATCTCACGGAACGCGCCGGCGGCCGGCGGGATCGCCAGGGGCGTGGCGCTGATCAGTGAGATCAGCGGGTTGGCGTGGGTTTCGGTCACTGTGTGAGTGCTCCTAGTCTGCGGATTTCCAGCCATGTGCCATGGCGAGGATGAGGGTGAAGGTGCCGAACGCGGCCGCTACCCAGTAGGTGAGGGGGCCGAGCGTTTTGGAGACGCCGATGATGAAATCGCTGTTGCCGATGAGGAGCCCGGCGAGTTGGAGCAGCACCAGGACGGTGCCCAGGGCGAGCATGGTGACCAGGAGCGCGACGAACAGCATGGTCAGCACACGGATGAGCGCCTTGCGGCGGGGCCCGAAGCGGGGTCCGGATTCCAGGTGTTTCTGAGTGGACATTGAACAGCCTTTCTGTGTCCGGCTAGTGCGGAATCGGCAGCAGGTTGAAGGCGACGACCACCGGGATGATCAGGAAGGGCACGACGTAGAACACCACCAGCGGAACGAACGTCTTGGCGGGGTTGACTTCGGCGATGCTGGCCGAGATGAAGATGGACGGTCCGCCGGGCGGGGAAGCACCTTCGGTGGAGATGGCGACCATGATGGCGCAGACGGCCAGTGCGGGGTGGACTCCGGCGGCGACAAGCACGGCGAACGCTCCGCCTCCCAGGGTCGCGGCCGTGGCTGTGGCGCTCAGCGGGCCGCCGACGAGGGCGATGATGATCACGATGATCAGCACCGTCACGATGGCGGGCGCGTTCAGGCCCGTGAGGGCGTCGCGGAGTTGCTTGTCCAGGCCCAGGGCCAGGAGGACGGCGCTGCCGGCGAACGAGAAGACCAGGGTCGCGCCGATGTCCTTGAACCGAGGTGCGGTGCTGGCGATGAAGTCATACCAGGCGCGCGGGGAGGAGGGCAGCTGCTTGCGGCCGATAATCAGGCTCAGGATGCCCAGCAGGACCGGGATCCACAGCAGGATGTCGATGGCCTTGACGGCGTCCGGGCCTTTGTCGCCCAGTAAACGGGCAATGGCTTCGGCGCCGGCGCCGACAGTCAGCAGGATCGGCACGGCGATGCCCAGGTACACGATCAGTGACCGCCAGCCCTGCTTCAGGGACCGGCGCAGCGGCATCAGCTCCTCGCCGGAGACTTTGGCGATCTTGTACCGGCGCACGAAGTAGAAGATGCACAGCAGCCGCCACAGCACGCAGTAGCCGGCCACGGCGAACATGGCCACGAGGGTGGCGTTCTTGTCGATGTTCGGCCCCACAGTGGCCAGGCCGACCAAAATCAGGTACGAGGCGCTGGGCGGGATGACGGTGCCGTTGCCGGAGTTGCCTGCCACGACGGAGGAGGCGATGTGTTTGGGCCAGTTTGAGCGTTCCATCCACGGGATGGTGACCGAACCGATGGTGGCGGCGTTCGCTGAGGCTGAGTGGGTCAGGGCGCCGAATCCTGCGGAGGCGAGCGTCGAGACGTATCCTGCGCCGCCACGCAGCCGGCCGAGCATGGAGTTCAGGATGTGCACCTGGTGGTGGATGATGCCGGTCTGGGTCAGGACAAAGCCGATGAACGTAAAGGACATGGCGGCGAAGACCACAGGTTGCTTGAAGGCCTCGCCGAGCCCCGTGCCGACAAGGGCGAAGAAGTCCGCGCCGCCAAAGAGGCACAGGACGAGGAACCCGACGATCATGGCCTCACCGATGCCGCGTTTGACGATGGTGGCCCAGGTGAGAATGGTGGCCAGATAGACGATCAGTGCCCAGACGGCGATACCCACGTCATTTCCTTTCTAAAGGGTGGTGGAACGGTGTGCCGCGTCGAGGCGGTGCCGTGAAGGATCGGCGGAGTCATCAGTGATGGCAGGGACGGGTATGCGGTGGCGCAGGATCGCGACGGGGCTGCCGGTTGCGGCCCGGAACACGGCAGGGCCTGGGGTTCCGGTGGCCGGATCCAGGGCGTGGGCGGCGATGGAGTGCCCTCGTTCGTGGGCGACGAGCAGCGCGGCACCGTCCGTGTCCAAACAGAAGAACCGGGGCCGGGTGCCGTGGGTTTCTGTCCAGCGTCCGTTGCCGAGCCGTCCGGTGTCCGGGTCGACGTCGTAGGTGCCGATGGTGTCCGGGAAATCTCCGCCCGGTGAATGGTCCCCTGGTCCGCTGCGGTTGGAGACGTAGAGGTGGGTTCCGTCGGGGCTGACCGCGATTTCGGCGCCGCGGCTGTCGCCGGTGACGGTGTCCGGCAGCGAGGTCAGCGACTGGATGGGGTGCAGTGTTCCGGTGGCGGCGTCCCAGCTGTAGGCGGTGACGGTGGAGAGGAACTCCTCGACCGAATATACGTACCGGTTGGAGGGGGAAAACACCAGATGCCGGGGGCCGGACATTTCCCGCAGCCGGACGGTCCTGTCCTGGTGCCACGTCAATGCGCCCTGTGAGTCCACGGAGATCGTGAAAACGGAGTCCAGGCCCTTGTCCGGTACCAGAGCGTAGCGACCGGTGGCATCGAAAACGACCTGGTGGGGTTTGGAACTGTTCTGATCCCGGCGGTGCGGGCCCGTTTCGCCTTCGAAGGACAGCAGCCCGGTGACGGGGCCGAGGCTGTCGTCTGGCAGGATGCGGAGACTGGCGACGGTGCCGCTGTTGTGGTTGGCGACCAGCAGGAACTGCCGGTCCGGGCTCAACGCCAGATGGACGGGATTCACTCCCCCTGCGTCGACAGTGTCACGGTAGTCGATGCGGCCGGTGGCAGGGTCCAGCTCCAGGGCGCTGACCTGGTTCCCGTCGCCGTGGGCGACGTACAGCTGCGTCCCGCCGGGGCTCAGGACCATGAAGCTGGGGTTGTCCATCCCGACGGTCTGACGGGGAAGCCAGCGCCCGTCGGGAAGGATTTCGAAGACTTCCAGGCCGCTGCCGCGCCCGTCCCGCAGGACGCTGGTCCGCGACCCGACATAGGCGATTTCAGTGTCCGGCAAGGCTGGCCTCCCCGGTGCGGGCGCCTGCACGGACGGCCTGGACGAGCAGTTCGGGGTCGCCGAAGTTCCCGGACTTGAGCAGTACCGCGATCGGAACCGGGCCTGTGGTGTAGATCCAGGGAACCCCGGGAGCGATTTCCGCGCCGATGGTTCCGCCCTGGATGCCCAGCGCGGAGACTACGGCTCCGGAGGTTTCTCCGCCGGCGGTGACGATCCGCCGGACTCCGCGGGCGACCAGTCCCCGTGCGATCAGGCCGGTGGCGGTTTCCAGGATCGCCGCTGAGCGTTCCGTGCCCAGGATCTCCTGGGACCGGCGAAGTTCGTCCGGTTC
Source organism: Pseudarthrobacter sulfonivorans (assembly GCF_031454915.1). Taxonomy (GTDB): domain Bacteria; phylum Actinomycetota; class Actinomycetes; order Actinomycetales; family Micrococcaceae; genus Arthrobacter; species Arthrobacter sulfonivorans_C. The sequence continues at coordinate 9,006 of NZ_JAVDRS010000018.1, forward strand.
GAGGGTGGAGTAGATCAGTGGGCGGGCCTCGGCGGGCAGGGATGCGAACCAGGCGAGTGCTGATTCGGCGAGCTTTTCCGGGTCGGGAGTGGCGATGGCGTCCAGGAAGAAGGCGGGGTCGTGGTCGCGCATGTAGGCGACCTGTTCCCTGGTCCGGGACGAGCAGCTCCCGGCCAGGGCGACGGACCGGCCGGCCCCGACCGGGTCTTCGCCGTGGCTCTGGCTGGCGCCCCGGGTGCCGGCCACTGCGCGGCCGAGGCCGCCTGCCAGACCGGCGGCTCCGGTCACCAGCACGTCATCGCGGCAGGCGTCGCCGATGGCCTGCAGGTCCGCTGCCGAAATCGCATCGGTGACGGCGTAGCGGACTCCGCGGGAGGCGAGGTCATCGAGGCATTCCCGGATTGCCCGGGCGCCGGCGCGTACGGTTTTTTGGCTGACAAGTTCAACCGGACGGTCTGTCTGGGCTGTTAGCAGCCGCACGACGTTCGAATCCGTCATCGGGGTCAGGGGGTGGTGGCTCATCGGGGACTCCGCCAGCGGCTGCTCGGCGACGAACAGGTTGCCCATGTACTGCGTACGGCGGTGCTCCGGCGAAGACGGCGCGACCACGGTCAGGCGCGCTCCCTGGAGGTCGGCCAGGGCGTCGGCAACCTGGCCGATGTTTCCTTCGGGTTTGGAATCGAAGGTGGAGCAGTACTTGAAGTACAGCTGGACGGCGCCATGGTTCTTGAGCCAGGCTGCGGCGCGCAGGGATTCGGCGACGGCGTCGTCAACCGGGAGGGTCCTTGTTTTCAGTGCAATGACCACAGCGTCATGGTACGTCAGGATGGTCTGCTCATCAGGCTGGCCGAAGAGGATGACCGTTGCCAGCCCGGCCCGCCGGAAGGCGACCGCAACGTCGGTACCACCGGTCACATCATCGGCGATGACACCTATCACTGTTCTTCCTACCATTCGTGGGGATCCCCGGTCCGCGGAGGCTGCGCCTGTCGGCCGGGAGAGCTTAACTATGTGCGTTTAAGGGTCCGGACCCTGAGGGG
>NZ_JAVDRS010000019.1:0-5354 GCF_031454915.1 Pseudarthrobacter sulfonivorans
TGGTGTGTGGTGTAAGTTATCGGCCTATTAGTACCGGTCAGCTTCACGAGTCGTTAGTCCTCGCTTCCACATCCGGCCTATCAACCCAGTGGTCTGGCTGGGGGCCTCTCACACACAAGGTGTATGGAAATCTCATCTCGAAGCGAGCTTCCCGCTTAGATGCTTTCAGCGGTTATCCCATCCGAACGTAGCTAATCAGCGGTGCACTTGGCAGTACAACTGACACACCAGAGGTTCGTCCGTCCCGGTCCTCTCGTACTAAGGACAGCCCTTCTCAAATTTCCTGCGCGCGCAGCGGATAGGGACCGAACTGTCTCACGACGTTCTAAACCCAGCTCGCGTACCGCTTTAATGGGCGAACAGCCCAACCCTTGGGACCTACTCCAGCCCCAGGATGCGACGAGCCGACATCGAGGTGCCAAACCATGCCGTCGATATGGACTCTTGGGCAAGATCAGCCTGTTATCCCCGAGGTACCTTTTATCCGTTGAGCGACGGCCATTCCACAATGTACCGCCGGATCACTAGTCCCGACTTTCGTCCCTGCTCGAGATGTCTCTCTCACAGTCAAGCTCCCTTGTGCACTTACACTCGACACCTGATTGCCAACCAGGCTGAGGGAACCTTTGGGCGCCTCCGTTACTTTTTAGGAGGCAACCGCCCCAGTTAAACTACCCATCAGGCACTGTCCCTGACCCGGATTACGGGCCGAAGTTAGATGTCCAAAGTGACCAGAGTGGTATTTCAACGATGACTCCACCCGAACTGGCGTCCGGGCTTCAACGTCTCCCACCTATCCTACACAAGCCACTCCGAACACCAATACCAAACTATAGTAAAGGTCTCGGGGTCTTTCCGTCCTGCTGCGCGTAACGAGCATCTTTACTCGTACTGCAATTTCGCCGAGTTTATGGTTGAGACAGCGGGGAAGTCGTTACTCCATTCGTGCAGGTCGGAACTTACCCGACAAGGAATTTCGCTACCTTAGGATGGTTATAGTTACCACCGCCGTTTACTGGGGCTTAAATTCTCAGCTTCGCCCGTAAGGGCTAACCGGTCCTCTTAACCTTCCAGCACCGGGCAGGAGTCAGTCCGTATACATCGTCTTGCGACTTCGCACGGACCTGTGTTTTTAGTAAACAGTCGCTTCCCCCTGGTCTCTGCGGCCCCGATCCCCTCCCACCAGCGTGTGGTGTTCAAGGTTGGGGCCCCCCTTCTCCCGAAGTTACGGGGGCATTTTGCCGAGTTCCTTAACCATAATTCTCTCGATCGCCTTAGTATTCTCTACCTGATCACCTGTGTCGGTTTGGGGTACGGGCGGCTAAAACCTCGCGTCGATGCTTTTCTCGGCAGCATAGGATCACCAAATCCCCCCGTGAGGGGGTCCCATCAGATCTCAGGCATCATGAACAGCGGATTTGCCTACCGTTCGCCCTACATCCTTAGACCGGGACAACCATCGCCCGGCTTGGCTACCTTCCTGCGTCACACCTGTTAATACGCTTGCCTCCCAGGATCAGGTCCCGCGCTCCACCAAAAACCACATCACCCCGAAGGGTGCGCGGTCAGGTCTCGGGCGGTTAGTATCCCCTGTTCAACATGGACGGTTTTTCGCCGGTACGGGAATATCAACCCGTTGTCCATCGACTACGCCTGTCGGCCTCGCCTTAGGTCCCGACTTACCCAGGGCAGATTAGCTTGACCCTGGAACCCTTGATCATTCGGCGGACGGGTTTCTCACCCGTCTTTCGCTACTCATGCCTGCATTCTCACTCGTGTAGGCTCCACCGCTGGTTTACACCGCGACTTCACTGCCCACACGACGCTCCCCTACCACTCCAAACGCCTGAACCAACCCAACACGTGGGCGGCTTGGCAAATATTTGAAATCCACAACTTCGGCGGTGTACTTGAGCCCCGCTACATTGTCGGCGCGGAATCACTTGACCAGTGAGCTATTACGCACTCTTTTAAGGATGGCTGCTTCTAAGCCAACCTCCTGGTTGTCTTCGCAACTCCACATCCTTTCCCACTTAGCACACGCTTAGGGGCCTTAGTTGGTGGTCTGGGCTGTTTCCCTCTCGACTATGAAGCTTATCCCCCACAGTCTCACTGCTGCGCTCTCACTTACCGGCATTCGGAGTTTGGCTGACGTCAGTAACCTTGTAGGGCCCATTAGCCATCCAGTAGCTCTACCTCCGGTAAGAAACACGCAACGCTGCACCTAAATGCATTTCGGGGAGAACCAGCTATCACGAAGTTTGATTGGCCTTTCACCCCTACCCACAGCTCATCCCCTCCATTTTCAACTGAAGTGGGTTCGGTCCTCCACGACGTCTTACCGTCGCTTCAACCTGGCCATGGGTAGATCACTTCGCTTCGGGTCTAGATCACGCCACTGCAACGCCCTATTCAGACTCGCTTTCGCTACGGCTTCCCCACACGGGTTAACCTCGCGACGTAACACTAACTCGCAGGCTCATTCTTCAAAAGGCACGCCGTCACACCCATACAGCAAGCTGCAGATGCTCCGACGGATTGTAAGCACACGGTTTCAGGTACTGTTTCACTCCCCTCCCGGGGTACTTTTCACCTTTCCCTCACGGTACTGGTCCGCTATCGGTCATTAGGGAGTATTTAGGCTTATCAGGTGGTCCTGACAGATTCGCACGGGATTTCTCGGGCCCCGTGCTACTTGGGATACTCTCCAGGCGGCACAAAACATTTCGGTTACGGGGCTCACACCCTCTCTGGCCGGCCTTTCAAGACCGTTCACCTATGCCTGCACATCACACCTCACCAGTCCGGCAGAACTGATACGGAAAGTCCCACAACCCCGACCATGCAACGCCCGCCGGCTATCACACATGGAACGGTTTAGCCTGATCCGCGTTCGCTCGCCACTACTGACGGAATCACTATTGTTTTCTCTTCCTGCGGGTACTGAGATGTTTCACTTCCCCGCGTTCCCTCCACGCACCCTATGTGTTCAGATGCGGGTCACCAGGCAGCTCGCGCCCCTGGCGGGGTTTCCCCATTCGGACACCCTGGGATCACAGTCCGGTTATCGACTCCCCCAGGCTTATCGCAGATTCCTACGTCCTTCTTCGGCTCCTAATGCCAAGGCATCCACCGTGTGCTCTTAAAAACTTGACCACAAAAGATCAATTCAGAAATTTTCGAGAGAACCACGAAAACCAACCACACCCAACAACCACCCACCCCGAAAGGCAGACCATCATCACGCGCAGCCAGATCCAGGTTCATATTCTTGGAAATTGCTTCTTATAAAAGATGCTCGCGTCCACTATGTAGTTCTCAAACAACAACCCCAAACCACACACCCCACACACAACCCCCACAAAAAGGGTTGACCGTGCACTCGGTGCAGCCAGGAAACCAGAAACAAACAAACCCGGAAACAGGGAACCACAACCTTCCAGCCATGATCCCCAACCCGGCCCTGTTGCCTCAGGACCCAACAGTGTGCCAAACACTACCCAACAACCCGCACCCGCCGCGTTCCAGGACACCGCCCTCCACGAAGAAGAAACAGCATCCGTACTAACAACCGGTCCGTGCCACCAGGCACCTATTCGTTGATATTCCACCCTTGAGCACCCGCCGCAGAACTAGCGTCTGCGCAACGGGCATATACTCCTGACAAACCCTCCACACTCACATACATGAGGCAAGGTGCTTGTAGGTGCTCCTTAGAAAGGAGGTGATCCAGCCGCACCTTCCGGTACGGCTACCTTGTTACGACTTAGTCCCAATCGCCAGTCCCACCTTCGACAGCTCCCTCCCACAAGGGGTTAGGCCACCGGCTTCGGGTGTTACCAACTTTCGTGACTTGACGGGCGGTGTGTACAAGGCCCGGGAACGTATTCACCGCAGCGTTGCTGATCTGCGATTACTAGCGACTCCGACTTCATGGGGTCGAGTTGCAGACCCCAATCCGAACTGAGACCGGCTTTTTGGGATTAGCTCCACCTCACAGTATCGCAACCCTTTGTACCGGCCATTGTAGCATGCGTGAAGCCCAAGACATAAGGGGCATGATGATTTGACGTCGTCCCCACCTTCCTCCGAGTTGACCCCGGCAGTCTCCTATGAGTCCCCGCCATAACGCGCTGGCAACATAGAACGAGGGTTGCGCTCGTTGCGGGACTTAACCCAACATCTCACGACACGAGCTGACGACAACCATGCACCACCTGTGAACCGACCGCAAGCGGGGCACCTGTTTCCAGGTATTTCCAGTCCATGTCAAGCCTTGGTAAGGTTCTTCGCGTTGCATCGAATTAATCCGCATGCTCCGCCGCTTGTGCGGGCCCCCGTCAATTCCTTTGAGTTTTAGCCTTGCGGCCGTACTCCCCAGGCGGGGCACTTAATGCGTTAGCTACGGCGCGGAAAACGTGGAATGTCCCCCACACCTAGTGCCCAACGTTTACGGCATGGACTACCAGGGTATCTAATCCTGTTCGCTCCCCATGCTTTCGCTCCTCAGCGTCAGTTAATGCCCAGAGACCTGCCTTCGCCATCGGTGTTCCTCCTGATATCTGCGCATTTCACCGCTACACCAGGAATTCCAGTCTCCCCTACATCACTCTAGTCTGCCCGTACCCACCGCAGATCCGGAGTTGAGCCCCGGACTTTCACGGCAGACGCGACAAACCGCCTACGAGCTCTTTACGCCCAATAATTCCGGATAACGCTTGCGCCCTACGTATTACCGCGGCTGCTGGCACGTAGTTAGCCGGCGCTTCTTCTGCAGGTACCGTCACTTTCGCTTCTTCCCTACTGAAAGAGGTTTACAACCCGAAGGCCGTCATCCCTCACGCGGCGTCGCTGCATCAGGCTTTCGCCCATTGTGCAATATTCCCCACTGCTGCCTCCCGTAGGAGTCTGGGCCGTGTCTCAGTCCCAGTGTGGCCGGTCACCCTCTCAGGCCGGCTACCCGTCGTCGCCTTGGTGAGCCATTACCTCACCAACAAGCTGATAGGCCGCGAGTCCATCCAAAACCACAATAAAGCTTTCCACCCCCCACCATGCGATGAGGAGTCATATCCGGTATTAGACCCAGTTTCCCAGGCTTATCCCAGAGTTAAGGGCAGGTTACTCACGTGTTACTCACCCGTTCGCCACTAATCCCCCCAGCAAGCTGGGGATCATCGTTCGACTTGCATGTGTTAAGCACGCCGCCAGCGTTCATCCTGAGCCAGGATCAAACTCTCCGTTGAAGTAAAACAAAAACGAACACAACCAACACCCCCGGAAATAACGGAAGAAGAAGGCTGCAAAATTTGAAACCAGCTGTAAAAACCAGACCACACCACGGGGTGGCGGATCCA
>NZ_JAVDRS010000020.1:0-2884 GCF_031454915.1 Pseudarthrobacter sulfonivorans
CGCACTGCACGGTCACGGACTTCGGGCGGAAACTGCTTGGGCATAATCACTATCTTTCTCACAGAAGATAGCGGCATCAAACCCGGGACGGTTCACTAACCCTGTGCCCTGGGTTATTCCCTCTGTGCTCTGGCCAGATGCACGATGCGCCGGGTGAAGTAGGCGATGGCGGCTAAGCTCACAATTGCCAAGATCCACGTGCCGGCTATGCCGAGCGCTGGGCCACTCGTGCAGATGCTCGTAGCGCCGGACTCAGTGGTGTAGTCGACGCACTCGCCTTGTTGGTACCCGAGAAGCGAAATGTTCACGATGATCACGAGCAGGATCGCGACGAACCAAGGCCACCCTCGTGGTGGACGGAATCGCGGCGTTACCTCCATGCAGTCACCCTATCCGCGGGTGCCACCTGAAATCTGCCTCATGAACGTTTTCCTGTCGGAAGCCTCTGTCATGAACGGTCAGAAGAGTTCTTGACCGCGAAGAACTCTTTCCAGATGTGCGCGGCTGCGGCCCGCGGTATCCACAGTCCAATTCGTCCCATGGCCGGCTTCGCCGGATCTGCGGATGGCGACGCCGGGATCGAGTGCAGACTTCCTGTAAGGGTTCATTGCCGCTCGCAGTGTGTTTGCAGCTTGTTGGACCGGCAGCTTCACAGTATTCGGTGGCGCAATCCGGCCTCACTAGGGCCGTCGATGTCGAAATTCCATTCTGAGTCCACTTTCTTCCCCGCTTGTGGTCAGAACATTGACAGGATATGGGGAGAAATCACCATTCTCAACGGATCATTTCGGATCAGCTCGGACGCTACGCATTGGCCGAGCGTATTCGCCATAAAGAATCTGAATGATCCCCAGCTGGAAGCATCACGGCGAGCCATTTCCGCTTAGGGGAAGCCGCGTGGCCCGTATCTGGTTTGCCGTCCGTATCGGGATGTCCCTGATGTTCCGCTAGTAGTCGGGTGTTTCCCTCACAGAGTTCCCGGATGCGTACATGTGGGTGCCGTTATTGTCGATCGGGAAACTCTCGTTCCCTTCCCCGCATACGGTATTGACAATGACGACCAGGTTTGTGGGCCATTCGCCGTCTGGGGGAACTGTGAAGTCGACATTGGATACGTTAGTTGCCTTTCCGGCCTCGTTCATCGATCGGCTAAAAGCCTTCAACGATCTTGCCGGTGCGCGTGTTCACGGACACTGTCTCCCGAGGTAGTCCCTCGACGGTTCCGGATATTGGTGTCGACTTCCACGGCCCTTCGTATCCGGCAACATCGCCGGCGCTTGGGGCAGCGGCGTGTGGCGCGAAGGTCTGAACGCCCGCGTAGCTTCCCGCGTCAATCAATGCGGCAGGTCCGAGTGGACCTACTCCCGGGTTGACTTCCCCATGTTTTGGTTCGTCAACAGCGCACGGCAACGAGTCTCTGGATCACGAACCTGCGCCGAAGCCGACGAGCACACGGCACCGTACGGAATGGATGATCTGGAGATTCCCGGCTCGGAGCCGTCCCCCAAATAGGCAACCCATTGCTCCTCACGAACCTTGCTCAAGCGCGATGGCATGAGAGGTGCAGACACATAGGATCAGTGCCCGGACCTTCAAGCGTCCTCAATGAAATTCTGGAAATGGCCGGCAGCGGCTGGTGCCGGGCAAAGGCTAACGAGGCGCGTCGTAGGCGTTGGAACTCCGGCGGCATTTCCTGCCTTTTGAGGCCACTTCTCGGTATCCTGAATCGGTTTGATGCCGGGGCTAGCCAGGTGCGGCGTCCGTTCAACGCCACACGCGGGGTGGCCAGCATCGCAGACGGAGAATTTCATTAGCCATCCATCCAGCCAGCCAGCCGGACCGTGGCCGGGCCCGCGGGAGTTTTGCTGTCAGCCCGTTCCGAGAGCTCCGACTATCCAAAGTCTGTGTTTGGCGCAGTCGCGTTGGGTCCACGTGTCCTTGAACGAGTCAGCACCGCCTCCACCGAGGGAAAGGGACGATCCCGAGCGCCCAACAACATTCTTGCCAGGGTCAAGCACTTCGAAGGACTTCGAATCGCCCTCAACGGTGTAACCCCTGGGCCACACGAGAGTCGCCCGGTCTCCGACCGTCTTCGCGTAAACGCAGCCGTCTTCGTCAATTTCCAATGTGGCCCGGAGGAGGGCTTCCATTCCACTCAGCTCGGGTGAATCATGTGTGACAATTCGGAGAGGCGCTGCTGATGAACACCCACTGATCGCCGTTAGGAAAGCAACAACCGGTCCCAGAAACGACACTCTCGACCATTGTGTATTCATGTGGGGACTCTACTCCCTCGCGACATGTGAAACGGAGGGGTGTGCTGTGGCCCTGGCGTGAGTGCCATGAACTTGCTGCACGGAGCTTTGACGTGTGCGAATGGTTCAGAGAGTCGGAAGCTGCTGCGGATCCGAAGGAGCCTGCAGCAGCTCCGAGTTCGTTGGCCTCGGCCATTAACCGGGGATGCTTCCTTTGCTGCAGAGTGGAAGCATTTGCGTGATGTGCTAGGGCGCCCCTACTCGATGACGACGACGGGAAGTTGTGCGACGTCCCGCGCATCTATCGCGCGAAGTGTTGACGTCTGCAGCGTGAAGGATGTCGTTGTGGCTATGACGACGTCCGGACTGCAATAGGCATACTGCTGGGTGGCTCGCCGGCGGTGACGGACGGATGGGGTGTGATCCAGTGAACAGGGGGCGGGATCGGCTTGTGGGGCCGTCGAGTGCTTTGCAGAGGGGCTGGGTTTCGCGTGTTTGCGGGGTTTTCGGGGTTGGGGGGTGGTGCTGGCGGTGGATTTGCACGGCCGCGGGGGAGCGTGTATTGTTTTCTGAGTCGCCGCCGGTGAGTGGTGACAAACCCCCTTCAAATGAGAAGCGATTCATCATGT
>NZ_JAVDRS010000021.1:0-2646 GCF_031454915.1 Pseudarthrobacter sulfonivorans
TGTCAATGGCCATTAGGTTCTGCCCACGGGCGGCCAGTTGATGTGCCCGCTGTGGGCCAGTAAAGCTGCCCGGTGATGGCCAACAGATCTGCCCACTGATTAGTTCGGCGGGGTTGGCCATCGTTGGGTTGGTCAGTTCAGTCTGGTTACTCCTTTTCCTGCGAGGGCCTGAGTGAGGCGGACGGAATCGCCGCTGGTCTGGCAGACGTGGGCGTGGTGGAGGAGCCGGTCAACGGTCGCGGTGGCGAGGGTCTTGGGCATGAGCTCGTCGAAGCCTGCGGGGTGGAGGTTGGAGCTGATCGCGACGGACCGTTTTTCGTAGGCTGCGTCCACGACCCGGTAGAGGCCTTCGGCAGCGTCGGTGGCCACCGGCAACAGGCCAATATCGTCTATCACCACCAGTTCGGCGCGGAGGATCCGGGAAACGGCCCGGGTGACGCTGTCATCGGTGCGGTGAGCGCGGATCAGGACGCCGAGGTCCTCGAGCCTGAACCAGGCCACGCGCATCCCGGCTTCGACAGCCTGCTGGCCGAGGGCTTCGAGGAAGAAGGTCTTCCCGGTGCCGGAGGGCCCGCAGACGACCAGGTTCTCCCGCCGGTTGATCCATTCCAGCGTCCGTAGGGCCTGCTGGGTCGGGCCCGGGATGGAGGACGCGTCCGGGTCCCAGGCGTCGAAGGTTTTCCCGGTCGGGAAGCCAGCGGCTTTGCGGCGGGAGGCGAGCATGGACCGGGCCCGGCCGGCGGCTTCCTCGGTGAAGAGTGCTTTGATGACCTCGGCCGGTTCCCAGCGCTGGGCGCGGGCGGTCGCGATCAGGTCCGGAGCCAGCGCCCGGGCGTGGGGCATTTTCAGGGACCGCATCAGGGCCTCCAGGTCCGCCGGCAGCGGCGGAGCCGCAGTGTTCGTAGTGGTGACGGGACTCATCGGGCCTCCTCCGTGGCGGTGGTGTTCAGGGCGGTGTTGCCGATCGCGGCCCACGCGCTGGTTCCCTGTGTGAGGGAGGTCGCTTCGTTGGCCGCGTGCGTGGTGGTGCGGCGAATGTTGGCGTTCAGGATCGAGGCGAGGTCCGGGTGCGCGAACCGGCCGTGCAGGGCAGCGTCGCCCAGTGCCCTGTCGACGTGGTTGATGCCGGCGATTTTGGCCAGGGTGACGGCTTCGGCCATCTTCACGTTCATCCGCGCCGTTCCGGCCGCAGCGGCTTCGATCAGCCAGGTCCTGGCTCCTTCGCCGATGGCCAGGAACGCAGCCTCGTCAGCGCTGCGGGCCCTGACCTCATAGTCGCCGGGGACCTTTGTCCTTGCGCCGGGGAAGTGTTCATCGTTGATGGCGGGGCTACCCGGCCGTGCCCGGTCGTGGCGGGCGACTTCGACGGGCCCGGCGGTGCCGTGGTGGACGATGATGACCTGCTCGTCCGGTCCGGTCCCGTGGGTGCGGACGAACACCCGGGCCCCGAGCAGGTGGGACGGGACCGAGTACTGGGCGTTTTCGAAGGTGACCATCGGAGTGTTCTCCGGAACGGTGCGGGCCAGCCCGAACGCGACCGTGTGGGCGGTGTCCGGGATCCGGTGCAACCTTGGGGCTTCCTCGGCGAGCATCGCCACGGGTTTGCGCCGCGTCACCCGGTGCTCACGGTCGTTCACCTCATCCATGAACGCCGCGCAGGCGGCCTCCAGCTCGGCGAAGGTGCCGTAGTCACCGCGGAGGTTGGTGTCCTTGGGAACGAGGTCCGACTTGGCAAGCTTCACGGACGCTTCAACCCCGCCCTTGGTTGCAGGGTCCGCGGGCTGGCAGGTCAGCACGGTGATCCCGTAGTGCCGGGCGAAGTCCAGGGTTTGCTGGTTCCGGACCGGGACCCCGGCAACATGGGCTGTTGTCACGGTCTTCTCGTTGTCCGTCAGCACATACGTCGGTGCCCCGCCCAGGACCCGGAAGCACCGGTCCAGGGCAGCGAACACGCTCGGCGCGGTCCTGTCCCGCAACGGGATCACAATCCGGAACCGGGAGAACGCCAGCCAGGCCACGAACAGGATCGTCTTCACCCCGCCGATCCGGGGCCCGTCACCGAAGTCGTACTGCAACCACATCCCGGGCTCGGTGATCCAAGGCCGGTGGACGCGGGTGTGGCCCAGCCGCCACGCGGCCTTGACCTGCGCGACCGCCCGCCGGGTGGAGCGTTCCGAACCCGTGTAGCCCAGGGCGAGGAGCTTCTCGTGCGCCTTATCGGCCCGGATCCGGCCCTTGGACGCTTCGATCCATTCCTCGATCTTCGGCAGAAACGCGTCGGTGACCCGGCCCCGGGCCGCGGGTTCCCCGATCGGCCGGCCCACGTCGCGGGCCTGGACGTGTTTGGCAACGGTGTGGTGCGAGCAGCCCGTGAGCTCCGCGGTGGCGCGCAACGACCCGGTCAGATCGTAGGCAGCAAGAATTTCCATGATTTCTCCGTCAGACTTCATACAGGGCCTCTTCCTGGTTCGCTTTTGGTGCGCTTAGACACCGTCATCAAACCCCAGGGAGAGGCCCCCACCGCATAAGACGCGGTCGGTTCAGTAAGGAAGTGGGCAGATCTCATGGCCACCGGCGGGCAGTTCTACTGGCCGTCAGCGGGCAATTTCGTGGCCGCCTATGGGCAGTTTTTCATGGCCGCTAACA
>NZ_JAVDRS010000022.1:0-2196 GCF_031454915.1 Pseudarthrobacter sulfonivorans
TGAATGCGTAGAGAACATCCATCACAGCAGGGCTACGAGCCCTTCAGCTTTCAAGACACGGAATCCGTTTCACCACGAACCACGGAGAGCCGTCAAACCCCCACACCCCGGGAGCGTCCGGTGAAACCCACACCGCGGGCGGGGCCTTCACGGTCGGAAGACCTGGTGCAAGGAGGGATCGACAAGGCCACGGCCAACCAGTCCGTGATGAATCTCATCAACCCGGAACACCTGGCCGCACTGGTGCTGTGACTGTCTGTTTCTCCCAGGCGGGTTCCGTATCTTCGGGCCCTGCAGCTTCGCATGCATCTGGCCCTGGTCCTGCAGCATCGCGCGGCGGCCCGCATCCAACGTGCCTGGCACGGCCGCGCCGTGCCCATCGTGGCCGGCTTCCTGGGTGTTCTCCCCAGCCTGAGCTACGTCATCGCCGTTTCCTGCCCGCTCTTGCTGCTCCGCGACGGTGGGACTGAGCCAATAGCGGCAGTGGCTACATTGGCCGCCGCCCGATAGGCGCAGCCGCGTGGCCCTGTCCGGCATGAGCCCTCGGCAGCAAAGCGGCGCACCGGCGGTCATGAAGTACTTTGCATACCGCCAAGCGCCCATGCACACCGTTGCAGCCAACCATGAAACTCGCCCGCGCCCATCACCAGACGCATTGCCGTGTCCTTGGAAGGGCTTAGTGGCCGCGATTGGCGCGGGGCTCCCGGCGTTGGCGAACTTGAACCCGGTGAACCGGTCCACAACGACCTTATTGCGTTGACATCGACCCGCAACGTGCCAATCACGATCGTGTGTCGACGTGATCCATGGCTGACATCCCTTCGCCTACGCGCTTGAGGACGTGTTTCAGGCGGTATTGCTCGAGCAGATTCTGCGGGCCGGTCGCGACGCTCCACCTTGACGACACGTAGGGCGCCGGAGCCATAATCGGGCTGGGCACCAGAACGGTGCCGCAGAGAAGAGCCGACGGCTGGCGCCGCCGGGGCAGAGGAGCCTTCGAATGACGAAGTACCTGATCTCGTTCCCCAGTGAGGCTATGGAGTTCCCCGAGGAGGACTTCGAGGCCGTAGTCGAAGCCTCGCATGCCGTCATCGACGAGGCCAAGGCGGCGGGTGTGTACGTCTTCGGAGGCGGTCTCGATGCGGACGTCGACCCGGTGATGGTGTCAGGGGACGGCACCGTCATCGAGGGCACGTACCCAGGGCACAAGGTGCCCAATGGCGGATACGCCATTCTCGAGCTGCCCTCGAGGGAGGCGGCACTCGAGTGGGCCGCGAAGATCGCCGTCGCCTGCCGCTGTCCGCAAGAGGTGAGACAGTTTCACTACGACCCGGCCAGCTGAGGGGTGCAACTTCGACCGACGGCCCGCGGGTTAATCTTCGATCGGAGCAGGTTGGCCCTTGCTGTAGGTCAGTGCTGGCTCAGCCAGAGCGAGCTGGGTTGGGAGCTGTCGGAGGAGCACGCCTCCTACGATCGTCTGGCCAAAGGCCGGCGGCTCGTACTTTACGACCGGGCTGGGGCCGGGATGGCACCCTGCCCGGCCACCGACGTCGGCCAGCCCTACTCCCTCAACGCAGAGAGCCACGTGTGCAATGGTCGCGGAGCGGCCTCCGGATGCATAGGACCGCACCGCTGGTGGAACAAGGTGGCGGCGGGGCCGTCGGCTGTGGGGTAGGCCGGTTTGCAGCTGGTGGACGGTTGGGGCCGGCCCGGGTTTGTTGTTCCGCCGGGCGGGGCTTTGGTGCGGTCTGTACGAAGGCACGGTGTGAAGCCTCGCCGGCGGTGACGGACGGGTGGGGTGTGATCCAGTGAACAGGGGGCGGGGTGGGATTGTGGGGCCGTCGGGTGCTTTGGAAAGGGCCTGGGTTTCGCGTGTTTGCGGGGTTTTTGGGGGCTGGGGGGTGGTGTTGGGTTGTGGATTTGCAGTGCGGGTTCAGTGGGTGTATTGTTTTCTGAGTCGCCGCCGCTGATGCGGGAAAATAGCGACAAACCCCCCTTCTTCAACAGCCTGAAAATGGCGCGCTTCGCGGCGTGCCGGATGCGGGTGGGGCTGGTTCGCCGGAGCTGAAATCGACCGAAATCTCGATTTGCAAAGCTCCCCGAAACCGGGTAAGTTTGAAAAGTTGCTCCGGAGCGATCCATGACGGAATGTTGTTGTGGTGGTGCCGGGTGTGTCTGTTGTTTGAGAACTCAATA
>NZ_JAVDRS010000023.1:0-1658 GCF_031454915.1 Pseudarthrobacter sulfonivorans
GGCGAATTCAGGGGGTCGTTGCAACACCGTTGGTGTTAGTTGGTCAAGAGTAGGTCACGCAGGCGCTCGGCTGGGGTATCCCAGTCGAGCGTTTTGCGTGGGCGGCCGTTGAGTTCCTGGGCGACGTGTTCGAGGTCCTCGGGCCCGTAGGCGGACAGGTCGGTGCCTTTGGGGAAGTATTGGCGGAGCAGCCCGTTGGTGTTCTCGTTTGAGCCGCGTTGCCATGGGCTGGCCGGGTCGCAGAAGTAGACGGCCATCTCGGTGGCGATGGTGAACGTTTTATGGGCTGCCATTTCCGCGCCCTGGTCCCAGGTCAGCGAGCCGCGCAGGTGGGCTGGCAAGGCGCTCATGGTCTTCACCAGCCCTTTGCCGACCGTTTCGGCGGTGTGATCGCCGGGCAGGTGAACGAGCATGACATACCGGGTGGTGCGCTCTACGAGGGTCGCGATCGCGGATTGGTTGTAGGCGCCGGTGATGAGGTCGCCCTCCCAATGCCCGGGTATGGCGCGGTCCTCAATTTCGGGTGGGCGTTCGGCGATCATCACCATGGGGTCCGCGAACCGGGAGGTGCGCTGCTCGCCGGTGTTGCGGGGCTTGCGGCGGGTCCGGCCGGTGCGCAGGGCTGCCTGGATTTCACGGCGCAGCCCGCCGCGGGCTTGGACGTAGAGGGCTTGGTAGATCGTTTCTGGACTCACGCGCATCTCCGGATCATCGGGGAATTCCTTGATCAGGGTGTTGCTGATCTGTTCCGGAGACCAGCGTAGGCGCAGTTTCTGTTTCACATACTTGCGCAAGCGCCCCTCGGCTGCCAGTTTGCTGTCCTTGGGTCGGGGCCGGCGGGACGCAGCAGAGCGCTGCGCGGCGTAAGGCTGGTAGCCGTTGGCCTGGCTGCTGTTGCGGCCTAATTCGCGGCTGATGCTCGAGGCGGAGCGGCCCAGCTTGGCCGCGATCGTGCGGAGGGAGTCGCCGGCGTCCCGCAGGTCCCGGATACTTTCCCGTTCCTGCAGCGAGAGGTAGCGGGGGTTGATGGCCTTCTCCAGTGTGGCCAGGCCCGGGGACGCTGTTTTCACAGGCTGTCCCGAGGGGGTGTCGAAGCTACTCACTCCTTGTTTGTAGCCCACTACCCGCCCGCCCGGGTAAATGCGTCTATTGCCGGTCTTGCGGACCCCGGTGTCCCACTCGCCCGCGGTCGTGGGGTGGATGCCCAACGCGCGGGCCGCGTCGCGGCGGGAATACCCGGACTCACGTAACCGACGGAAGTCCTCCCGGCTGGGCTGGTCTGCGCGTTTGCGGGCCAGCCCGGCCTTCTGGATCCACCGGTAGCAGGTGTTCCTGTTCAATCCGAGCTGCGCGGCGGCGTCGGTGGCATTTCCAAGCCGACGAAACAGGTCCAGGAAGGCATCCTTCTGGTCCGGGGAAGCCTCCTGCTTCCGGAACTGCATCCCCGCAGCCCGGGTCCACCGATAGCAGGCCATCTTGTCCAGACCGAGCCCAGCGGCCACAGACGCGACGGTCCCGCCCCGGTCCAGCGCCTTGAAGAACCGGTCCTTATCGAACTGTGTGTACTTCCTGTTGGAACGCGATCTTTCCATTAAAGACGGCACGGTCGTTGCAACTCCCAAAATCTCGGGGTGTTGCAACGACCGCTAGAACTCAAG
>NZ_JAVDRS010000024.1:0-1448 GCF_031454915.1 Pseudarthrobacter sulfonivorans
GGCTCTTCACGGTTTGTGGTGAATGTTCTGCCGCGAAGGATGTTCATGCCGCTGTTCTGGCGGCACTGCGCAACAGAATACGCGTTTTGTAGTTGCGTGCGTTGGTGAATCCGCGGCCTGTCCTTTTTATGTGCTTGATCGCGGTGTTGTTGGCTTCCACTTTCGCCGTTGTCGCGCCGGTGACAATCAGGACTTCGATCTCTTTCCACCACCGGCAGACGGTGCGCCAGAGCCGGTTCGTTTCCGGCTGAGCGGCGCGTTCGACCAGGGACTGCAGGCGGTCTTTCGCGGCGGCCGCGTCGGCAAGAGATCCGGTGGCGAGAAGCGTCCGGAGCTGCTCTTTGACCAGCCAGGCGGCCTGCAGCTTCCCGGTGGCATCGTCGGTGGCGAATACGGTGCTGAGCCTGTTCCTTGCCCTATCCGAGAGCGTGTCGCCAGCCCGCAGGAGCAGCCGGCGGTTGGCCCAGA
This sequence comes from Pseudarthrobacter sulfonivorans, assembly GCF_031454915.1. Lineage (GTDB taxonomy): Bacteria > Actinomycetota > Actinomycetes > Actinomycetales > Micrococcaceae > Arthrobacter > Arthrobacter sulfonivorans_C. The sequence continues at coordinate 469 of NZ_JAVDRS010000024.1, forward strand.
CCGGGTCGATGGAACGTCCCCGCCGGCCATGGACCTGCTGGGTGAGGCGTTGCCGGACTTCGGTGAGCATGTCGTTGCCGAGCTTGACCAGGTGGAACGCATCGACCGAGACAGCGGTGCGCGGCAGCCACATCCGCAGGGCCTTCCGGAATGCAGCGGAAGGATCGATCGCGACGACCTGCACGTCCAGACGCCATTGGAGCGGACGGGCGAATAGCCAGTCTCCGACGCCCTCGCTGTCGCGGCCGTCCACGATCCCGAGCACCTGTCCGGTGTCCAGATCCACAATGGTGGTCATCCAGGGTTCGTAGCGTTTCCAGGCTTTTGTGGCCGGGTCGCGGAAGAACCGGACGGACCGGTAGCGGTGTTCGTCGATGCCGAGCATCCGGGGTGCCAGGGCGTCAACATCAGGCAGCGTCAGTGCGGCGGAGTCCAGGGCTCGCTGGACCAGCCACCACGAGACACCGAACGAAGAGGCCGCCTCCGCAGCCGCCCTTCCGGATCCGATGACGGCAGCCACCAGGGCATCGCGGAGCCGGCGCGTCGACCGTGCACGGCGGGGAACCTGGGTAGTCTCCTCGGCGAATGTCCTGCGCGGGCACAGGTACTCATCGCAGAAGAATCTCCGTTTGGACCACACCACTTCGACCGGGCCCGCGACAGGGATATCGCGCAGACGTTGTGGCCGCCGCGAATGTACTCGGGTGCTGATCACGCCGCAGGACGGGCACCCGGCTTCGTCCGTGGCCTCGACGCGGACCCGTCGCTGCCCGAACGCGAGGACTTCAGCGTCCGTGACGCGGTAGTCGGGCAGATTGAAAATGGTGGTGGCAGCATCTGGGCGCGGGGAAGTAGGCTCGATCAAGGCTCGTAGCTCCTGACTCTTGATGAATGCGTAGAGAACATCCATCACAGCAGGGCTACGAGCCCTTCAGCTTTCAAGACACGGAATCCGTTTCACCACGAACCACGGAGAGCCG
>NZ_JAVDRS010000025.1:0-1356 GCF_031454915.1 Pseudarthrobacter sulfonivorans
TGAACCGTCCCGGGAATCATGCCGCCTGTTTGTTGGCGGCGTCGTCGGGTAACGGGCCGGTTTGTAGATCATAATATGTCTGCTCATATTCCTCTGGCGTCTGGTGATCCAGGGCGGAATGCAGGCGTTCGTTGTTGTACCAGTGGACCCACTCGAAGACGATCTCCATCACGTCGCTTTCGGTCTTCAACGCCCCGCTGCGGAACGGTGAATCCTTCGCGACGGCCTCGTTCTTGAACAGCCCCATCACGGTCTCGGCGGCGGCATTGTCATAGGCATCACCCACGCTGCCAATGGACGGCTGCATGCCCTCCAAGGCCAGTGTGTCGGTGTAACGGATGGAGGTGTACTGGCTGCCCGCATCGGAATGATGGATCAGTCCCGCCGGCGCCGGGCGGCCGGTGTGCTGGCGCCGCCACAGGGCCATCCGCAGGCAGTGTTCGACGAACGCCGTGTCCTTGACGGTCGAGGTTTCCCAGCCGACGATCGCCCGGGAGTACAGGTCGATGACCAGGGCGACGTAGACGAATCCGGAGTAGACCGGGACGTAGGTGAAATCGGTCACCCAGATCTGGTTCGGGGCCGGGGCGGTGAAGTTCCTGTTCAGCAGGTCGCCGGCGCGCCGGCCGTCCTTGCCGGGGATGGTGGTGCGGGTCTTGCGGCCTCTGATGAGGCCGTTCATCCCCTCTTCACGCATGAGCCGGTCCACGGTGTGTTTGGAGGCTTCCGGGAATCCGTTCCGGCGCAGCCACTGCGTCATCTTCCGCCTCCCGTAGATGATCTCGGGACGGGGGCGTCCCTTCGCATCGGGGACTTTCAAGCTGCGGAGTGCATCGGTGATGCGTGCGTCTTCGATGGTGCGCAGGGCTGGCAGGCGTTTCTTCCACGCCCGGTAGGTTCGTGCGGCGACCTGCACGCCCTGCTCCCGCAGGACGGCGCAGATCGACTCGACCGCATAACCAACAGCGCGCATTTCGTCGATGAATCGACAGATCAGCGGCGGCGAGGGTCGAGCTCCCTCGCGAAGAAAATCGAGGCTTGTTTGAGGATCTCGTTGGACTCCTTCAAGTCCCGCACCTCAGCCCGAAGCCGCTTGATCTCCTCCAGCTCGTCACTGCTCGGACCGGTCTTCTCACCTGCATCAACCTGGGCCTGGACAACCCAACGGCGCAACGATTCAGGGCCGACTCCGAGCTTCGGCGCCAGTGCCTTGCAAGCAGCATAAACAGACGGGTATTCGGACAACCGATCCATGGTCATACGCACTGCACGGTCACGGACTTCGGGCGGAAACTGCTTGGGCATAATCACTATCTTTCTCACAGAAGATAGCGGCATCAAACCCGGGACGGTTCA
>NZ_JAVDRS010000026.1:0-1212 GCF_031454915.1 Pseudarthrobacter sulfonivorans
TGGCCGGTGGTGCCGGGCGGGGTGTGGGCCCCGCCCGGCGTTCGGTTGTTGGTCGTGCGCGTTTGTTTAGACGTGTGCGACGGTGGTGACGCGGGTGGCGACGGCGTCAGCGAATTCGCTGGTGCCGGAGGTGCCGCCCATGTCCTTGGTGGTGGTGCCGTCCAGGACGGTCGCTTCGATGGCTTTTTCGACGAGTTCGGCGGCCTGAAGGACCTTCTCGTCGCCGAATTTGGCGCCGAGCCAGCGCAGGAGCATCGCGGAGGAGAGGATCATCGCGATGGGGTTGGCGATGTTCTTACCCGCGATGTCCGGGGCGGACCCGTGGGAGGCCTGGGCCATGGCGTGGGTGTCGGAGGAGTTGATCGACGGGGCGATGCCCAGGGATCCGGCGACTTCTCCGGCGAGGTCCGAGAGGATGTCGCCGAACATGTTCTCGGTGACGATGACGTCGAACTTGTTCGCGCGGCGGACCAGGTGCACGGTCATCGCGTCGATGTGGAAGTCGTTCACGGACACGTCCGGGTACTGCAGGGCGACCTCTTTGCAGACGTCGCGGAACAGGCCGGTGGTCATCTTCAGCACGTTGGCTTTGTGCACGATGGTCAGCTGCTTGGACCGGGACCGGGCGAGCTGGAACGCGGAGTGGGCGATGCGTTCGGTCGCGGCGCGGGTGATGATGCCGTGCATGATCGCCACGTCCGGGGTGGGCATGAATTCGCCGGTCCCGGCGAAGGTGTTCCGGTCAGCGTAGAAGCCTTCGGTGTTTTCACGCACGATCACCAGGTCGGTGCCTTCAACGATGGCGTTCCCGCCCGGGAAGGCCTTGGACGGGCGGATGTTGGCGAACAGGCCGAAGTGCTTGCGGATGGTGCCCGAGGGGTTCAGCGCGGACTTGTGCGGTTCCGGGTAGGAAGCGGAATCGTGCGGGCCCAGGAGCCAGCCGTCCACGTTGTTCAGCGCCTCGAGGGTCTCGGCGGGGACGGCGGTCCCGTGCGTGTCGATCGCACTCCGGCCCAAAGGCAGCTCGGTCCAGAGGATCGCGGGGGCACCCGCGGCGGCCATCGCCGCGTCGAGGATCTTCACCGAGGCCGGCACGATCTCCGGGCCGATGCCATCGCCATTCAGGACGGCCAGCTGGTACTGCTTGGATTCAGTCACGGTATTTCCTTTTCTATATATCCAGGTCTCGTTGACGGACCGGAGGTTACGGGA